>NZ_CP046139.1:0-5229940 GCF_038813925.1 Pseudomonas sp. REB1044 | reverse complement strand
GCACTGCTGCCAAAGTTCCACTGACACGGATATCCCCTGAGTTGAAAGCCGGATGAGGCAAAAGCAAACCGCCATTGTACCGGGCGAGCGGCCACTTATCCACACGAGACCGAGGATTGGGACGTGCCATATCTGCCATTTAACGACCAGTACAACGCAAGGGAGCGCTCATAAGCACTGTGGATAACCCTGCATGAGGTCTATGCACAACCCTAGGCGCAACGCTGTGGATAAATCATCTGTGGGTAACAAGCCATTCCATCCACAGGATATTTGTCCGATGGGCACAGCCGCAGCACCTGTTACCGACACACTTATGATTCTCTGTACAGTGCATGAAATCTAGCCTTGAGGTGGTTATCCACAGATACTTGTCCACATAAGATTTATAAGTTCTTCAGAAAAGCTTTAAATATGTCCTTTCTATTTTCATGTTGAGCGACTTAACGTGCTCGATGGGCCGACCGGTGTTCAAGGCATCCGATTCACCAGAAAGGCGCACCTTCAAGGAATGTTGGTTGGAAATTGACCTATTGCCTTGCTTTCTCTAGAATCGCCGGTCTCTTAAAAAGGGGGCCATCCCGGCCCGTTGTCGACAACCCAGGTAACACGCCATGAAACGTACTTTCCAACCAAGCACCATCAAGCGCGCGCGCACCCACGGTTTCCGTGCTCGTATGGCCACCAAGAACGGCCGTGCCGTTCTGTCGCGTCGTCGTGCCAAAGGCCGTAAGCGTCTGGCCATTTGATTTTTCGGTACAGGTGGTGAGTCAGGACTTCAGTCGGGACAAGCGACTGCTTACACCCCGGCATTTCAAAGCGGTCTTTGACTCCCCAACCGGCAAGGTTCCAGGGAAAAACCTGCTTATCCTTGCTCGCGAGAACGGGTTGGATCATCCACGCCTCGGCTTGGTGATCGGCAAGAAGAGCGTCAAGCTCGCCGTTCAGCGCAATCGCCTCAAACGCTTGATGCGCGACTCGTTCCGTCTGAACCAGCACAGTCTGGCCGGGCTGGATATCGTGATCGTCGCGCGCAAGGGGTTGGGCGAGGTGGAAAACCCAGAATTGCACCAACACTTTGGCAAACTCTGGAAGCGTCTGGCCCGCGGTCGGCCCGCTCCAGCGGTACCTGCCGATTCCGCACGGGTAGACAGTCACGATGCGTAAACTGGCCCTCGTTCCGATCCAGTTCTACCGTTACGCCATTAGTCCTCTGATGGCCAATCACTGTCGTTTCTATCCCAGTTGCTCCTGTTACGCGTACGAAGCCATTGAAAACCATGGCCTCCTGCGTGGCGGGTGGCTTGCCGTTCGTCGCCTGGGTCGTTGTCATCCGTGGAACGACGGCGGTTTCGATCCCGTCCCGCCAGCTCCTTCTTCCCGAACTTCTTCGATAGCCGAGTAATCATGGATATTAAACGCACGATCCTGATCGTCGCCCTGGCAATCGTGTCCTATGTGCTGGTCCTCAAGTGGAACCAGGACTATGGCCAGGCAGCCCTGCCGACTCAGCACACGGCGGCCAACAACGCTGCACCGGCCCTGCCGGATACCGTTGCGGCCAGCAACACTGGCGCCAGCGCCGACGTGCCGAGCGCCAACGCCGAGGCCAGCCCTGCTGAAATCGCGCCAGTCGCTGTCAGCAAGGACCTGATCCGGGTCAAGACCGACGTCCTGGACCTGGCTATCGACCCGGTCGGCGGCGACATCGTCCAGTTGACCCTGCCCAAGTACCCGCGTCGTCAGGATCATCCGGACATCGCCTTCCAGTTGTTCGACAACGGTGGCGAGCGCGTCTACCTGGCCCAGAGCGGTCTGACTGGCACCGACGGTCCAGACGCCCGTTCCACCGGCCGTCCGCTGTATGCCGCCGAGCAGAAGAGCTACCAACTGGCCAACGGTCAGGACCAACTGGTGGTCGACCTCAAGTTCAGCGACAACGGTGTCAACTACATCAAGCGCTTCAGCTTCAAGCGCGGTGAGTACGACCTGAATGTCAGCTACCTGATCGACAACCAGAGTGCCGCGCCCTGGACCGGCAACATGTTTGCCCAGCTCAAGCGCGACGCCAGTTCCGATCCGTCTTCGAGCACCGCTACCGGCACTGCCACCTACTTGGGCGCCGCCCTGTGGACAAGTTCGGAGCCGTACAAGAAGGTGTCGATGAAGGACATCGACAAAGGCAGTTTGAAAGAAAATGTGTCGGGCGGCTGGGTCGCCTGGCTGCAGCACTACTTCGTCACCGCGTGGATTCCGGCCAAGTCTGACAACAACGTCGTGCAGACTCGCAAGGACAGCCAAGGCAACTACATCATCGGCTACACCGGTCCGGCGCTTAACGTACCTGCCGGTGGCAAGGCCGAGACCAGCGCCATGCTGTATGCCGGTCCGAAGATCCAGTCCAAGCTCAAAGAGTTGTCCCCAGGCCTGGAACTCACCGTCGACTACGGCTTCCTGTGGTTCATCGCTCAGCCGATCTTCTGGCTGCTGCAACATATCCACAGCCTGCTGGGTAACTGGGGCTGGTCGATCATCGTCCTGACCATGCTCATCAAAGGCCTGTTCTTCCCGCTCTCGGCCGCCAGCTATCGCTCGATGGCGCGCATGCGTGCCGTGGCGCCGAAGCTGGCCCAGCTCAAGGAACGCTTCGGTGACGATCGCCAGAAGATGTCCCAGGCGATGATGGAGCTGTACAAGAAAGAGAAGATCAACCCGCTGGGCGGCTGCCTGCCGATCCTGGTGCAGATGCCGGTGTTCCTGGCCCTGTACTGGGTACTGCTGGAAAGCGTCGAGATGCGCCAAGCGCCGTGGATGCTGTGGATAACCGACCTGTCGATCAAGGATCCGTTCTTCATCCTGCCGATCATCATGGGCGCGACCATGTTCATCCAGCAGCGTTTGAACCCGACACCGCCGGATCCGATGCAAGCGAAGGTCATGAAAATGATGCCGATCATCTTCACCTTCTTCTTCCTGTGGTTCCCAGCCGGTCTGGTGCTGTACTGGGTTGTGAACAACTGCTTGTCCATCACTCAGCAGTGGTACATCACCCGCCGCATCGAGGCAGCGACCAAAAAAGCTGCCGCTTGACGGGCAGCCCGGTTTGCCTGTGAATAAAAACGCCCCCTAGTGGGGCGTTTTTGCTATCTGACGAATTCCTAACAGAGGCCTAGAGCATGAATTCAGTGCGTGAAACCATTGCTGCCATCGCCACCGCACAGGGCCGCGGTGGTGTGGGTATCGTCCGTCTGTCAGGACCACTGGCCAGCGAAGCGGGGCGGACCATCACCGGTCGCACGCTGACGCCGCGTCACGCTCATTACGGCCCTTTCCGTGCACAAGACGGTCTGGTGCTGGACGAGGGCATCGCCCTGTATTTCCCCGGGCCTAATTCCTTTACCGGAGAGGATGTGCTCGAGCTGCAGGGCCACGGCGGTCCTGTGGTGATGGATATGCTGCTGCAGCGTTGCGTGGAGCTGGGTTGCCGTCTGGCGCGTCCTGGTGAATTCAGCGAGCGCGCCTTTCTCAACGACAAGCTCGACTTGGCCCAGGCTGAAGCCATCGCCGACCTCATCGAGGCCAGTTCCGCCCAGGCGGCGCGCAACGCCTTGCGCTCGCTGCAAGGCGCCTTCTCCAAACGCGTGCATGCGCTCACCGAGGCGTTGATTGCCTTGCGGATCTATGTCGAGGCCGCCATCGACTTCCCTGAGGAAGAGATCGATTTCCTCGCTGACGGTCATGTGCTGGGGATGCTCGACGCGGTACGCGAAGCGTTATCCACAGTCCAACGTGAAGCGGGGCAGGGCGCGTTACTGCGCGATGGCATGACAGTGGTGATCGCAGGTCGGCCCAATGCCGGCAAGTCCAGTCTGCTGAATCAGTTGGCGGGGCGCGAGGCAGCGATCGTGACCGACATCGCCGGCACGACGCGGGACATCCTGCGCGAACATATCCACATCGACGGAATGCCGCTGCACGTGGTGGACACCGCAGGTCTGCGCGATACCGAAGACCATGTGGAAAAGATTGGTGTCGAGCGCGCACTCAAGGCCATCGCCGAAGCCGATCGAGTGTTGCTGGTGGTGGATTCCACCGCGCCGGAAGCCAACGATCCCTTCGCGCTGTGGCCTGAGTTTCTCGATCAACGCCCGAATCCGGCCAAGGTCACGCTGATCCGCAACAAAGCCGATCTGAGTGGTGAGGCCGTAGGTCTCGTGCAGAGCGAGGATGGACACGTGACCCTTACCCTCAGCGCCAAGGGCGAGTCCAGCGGACTGGATTTGCTGCGCGATCATCTCAAGGCCTGCATGGGCTATGAACAGACCGCCGAGAGCAGCTTCAGTGCGCGTCGCCGTCACTTGGATGCGCTGCGTCACGCCAGCGAGCACTTGGAGCATGGTCGAGCGCAACTGACACTTGCTGGCGCAGGGGAGTTGCTGGCAGAAGACCTGCGCCAGGCCCAACAGGCGCTGGGCGAAATCACTGGAGCATTCAGCTCGGACGATTTGCTGGGACGGATCTTCTCGAGTTTCTGCATCGGTAAATGACGCAGCGCACCGTATCACCCAAGCCGCTCAGACCCGAGCGGCTTTTTTTCGTCTGTCAAAAGAGGGGACCGTGACCTGCATCGTGGCTGTCCACAGACTGCATGCCGTGCACCTGAGCCCTGTGGAAAACCATCCTTCAGCTCCGTTGATAACCGGGCTTTTTTTCTGAGGATAAGGCTGCCTGTGCGTAAGTGGTCATTTAATCCACAGGTTAAACGGCCTTATCCAAAGCCCTCAGGTGGGGTTCGGCACAGGGTTTTGAATCCCTGTAAGGCTTATTGATAAAGGCCTGTAGAGGTTTATCCACAGACAGGAGGCTGCATAAGAATAAACATAAAAACAAAGCTTCTTTAACTTTTTCCTTTTTGATTTCTGTTGTCTGCCATTCATCCACAGCCTGATCAAATTTTGCTCAACCGGTTTCAATGGAGCGGGTGAACCCCCTATACTTGTCGGCTTACCTTCTCTATTCGCAAAAACAGGCACGAGGTGCGTGGTGGATTTCCCTTCCCGTTTTGAAGTGATCGTCATCGGCGGCGGCCATGCCGGTACCGAGGCTGCGCTTGCGTCTGCACGCATGGGGGTAAAAACCCTGCTGCTGACCCACAACGTGGAAACCCTCGGCCACATGAGCTGCAATCCAGCCATCGGCGGTATCGGCAAGAGCCACCTGGTCAAGGAAATCGATGCGCTCGGCGGCGCCATGGCGCTCGCCACTGACAAGAGCGGGATCCAGTTCCGCGTCCTGAACAACCGCAAGGGCCCGGCCGTGCGCGCGACTCGTGCCCAGGCCGACCGGGCCCTGTACAAGGCGGTGGTGCGCGAAATTCTGGAAAACCAGCCCAACCTGTGGATATTCCAGCAGTCGTGCGACGACTTGATCGTCGAGCAGGACCAGGTCAAAGGCGTGGTCACGCAGATGGGTCTGCGTTTCTTCGCCGATGCCGTCGTGCTGACCACCGGCACCTTCCTGGGTGGACTTATCCACATTGGTTTGCAGAATCACTCCGGCGGGCGTGCCGGCGATCCACCGTCGATCGCCCTGGCCCACCGCATGCGCGAACTGCCGCTGCGCGTCGGTCGCCTGAAGACCGGTACGCCGCCGCGCATCGATGGACGTTCCGTGGACTTTTCGGTCATGACCGAGCAACCGGGTGACACGCCGATCCCGGTCATGTCGTTCATGGGCAACGCCGCCATGCACCCGCGTCAAGTGAGCTGCTGGATCACCCATACCAACGCCCGCACCCATGAAATCATTGCCTCGAACCTCGACCGTTCACCGATGTACTCCGGCGTGATCGAAGGGGTCGGCCCGCGTTACTGCCCGTCGATCGAAGACAAGATCCACCGCTTCGCCGACAAGGAAAGCCACCAGGTGTTCATCGAGCCTGAGGGCCTGACCACCCATGAGCTGTACCCCAACGGTATCTCCACCTCGCTGCCGTTCGACGTCCAGCTCGAGCTGGTGCGCTCGATCCGTGGCATGGAGAACGCGCACATCGTGCGTCCGGGTTATGCCATCGAGTACGACTACTTCGATCCGCGCGATCTGAAATACAGCTTGGAAACCAAGGTCATCGGCGGCTTGTTCTTCGCAGGTCAGATCAACGGCACCACCGGTTACGAAGAGGCTGGCGCGCAGGGCTTGCTGGCCGGCACCAATGCGGCGTTGCGCGCACAAGGTCGCGAGGCGTGGTGCCCGCGCCGCGACGAGGCGTACATCGGCGTACTGGTCGACGACCTGATCACCCTGGGTACCCAGGAGCCTTACCGCATGTTCACCTCGCGCGCCGAGTACCGGCTGATTCTGCGCGAGGACAACGCTGATCTGCGCCTGACCGAGAAGGGTCGTGAGCTGGGCTTGATCGATGATGTGCGCTGGGCGGCGTTCAGCGCCAAGCGCGAAGGCATCGAGCGCGAAGAACAGCGCCTGAAGAGCACCTGGATTCGTCCGGGCACCCCACAAGGCCAAGCGGTTGTGGATAAGTTCGGCACCCCGCTGGCCCATGAGTACAGCCTGCTCAACCTGCTGGCACGGCCTGAGATCGACTATGCCGGTCTGGTCGAGGCCACCGGCGGTGACGTCATCGATCCACAGGTGGCCGAACAGGTCGAGATCAAGACCAAATACGCGGGCTACATCGACCGCCAGCAGGACGAGATCGCCAGACTGCGGGCCAGCGAGGACACCCGTCTGCCTGTGGATATCGACTACACCGGTATTTCCGGACTGTCCAAGGAAATCCAGGGCAAACTCGGCCAGACCCGTCCCGAGACGCTGGGCCAGGCTTCGCGGATTCCTGGCGTTACCCCGGCCGCTATTTCCCTGTTGCTGATTCACCTGAAGAAACGCGGCGCCGGCCGCGAATTGGAGCAAAGCGCTTGAGTGTCTTGGTCACCCCGCAACACGCCGAAGAGTTGTCCACAGGTGCGCGGCAGCTTGGTGTCGAACTGAGCGAGCAGCAGCACGCCCAGTTGTTGGCCTACCTGGCCCTGTTGATCAAATGGAACAAGGCCTACAACCTGACGGCCGTGCGCGACCCGGATGAGATGGTGTCGCGCCACTTGCTCGACAGCCTCAGCGTCATGCCGTTTATCCACAGCGACACTCAGCGTTGGCTCGACGTCGGCAGTGGCGGCGGCATGCCCGGTATCCCGCTGGCCATCCTGCATCCGCAAAAGCACATCACCGTGCTCGACAGCAATGGCAAGAAGACTCGCTTCCTCACCCAGGTGAAGATGGAGCTCAAGCTCGACAACCTCAACGTTATCCACAGCCGGGTGGAAGAGGTGCGGCCTGAGCAGCCGTTCTGCGGAATCATCTCCCGGGCATTCAGCAGCATGGAGAACTTCACGAACTGGACTCGCCACCTCGGCGATGCCAAGACGCAATGGCTTGCAATGAAAGGGCTGCATCCTGCCGATGAACTGGTAGCATTGCCCGCAGACTTCACAGTGGAAAGCGAGCAGGCCCTGACCGTTCCAGGTTGCCAGGGCCAGCGCCATCTGCTGATACTGCGCCGCAAGGCTTGACTGGGAACACACGCAACAATGGCTAAGGTATTCGCAATCGCGAACCAGAAGGGTGGGGTCGGCAAGACCACCACCTGCATCAATCTCGCCGCATCGCTGGCCGCGACCAAGCGCCGCGTGCTGCTGATCGACCTCGATCCACAGGGCAACGCCACCATGGGCAGCGGTGTGGATAAGCACGAGCTCGAGCACTCGGTGTACGACCTGCTGATCGGGGAATGCGACCTGGCCCAGGCCATGCAGTACTCCGAGCACGGCGGTTTCCAACTGCTGCCGGCCAACCGCGACCTGACCGCCGCCGAGGTGGTGCTGCTGGAAATGCAGATGAAGGAGAGCCGTCTGCGCAACGCGCTGGCGCCGATCCGCGACAACTACGATTTCATTCTTATCGACTGCCCGCCCTCGCTGTCGATGCTGACGCTCAACGCGTTGGTCGCGTCCGATGGCGTGATCATTCCCATGCAGTGCGAGTACTACGCACTGGAAGGGCTGAGCGACCTTGTGGATAACATCAAGCGCATCGCTGCCCGGTTGAACCCGGAGCTGAAGATAGAGGGTTTGTTGCGCACCATGTACGACCCGCGCCTGAGCCTGAACAACGATGTTTCGGCGCAGCTCAAGGAGCACTTCGGCGATCAGCTCTACGACACGGTGATCCCGCGCAACATCCGCCTGGCCGAGGCGCCGAGCTTCGGCATGCCGGCGCTGGCCTACGACAAGCAGTCGCGCGGAGCGCTTGCCTACCTGGCCTTGGCCGGTGAGTTGGTGCGCCGCCAGCGTCGTCAAACCCGCACTGCACAGACAACTTAAGGAATCCGCATGGCCATCAAGAAACGCGGTCTCGGACGTGGGTTGGATGCACTGCTCAGCGGTCCATCCGTCAGCGCGCTCGAAGAGCAGGCGGTCAAGGTCGATCAGAAGGAGCTGCAGCGCCTGCCGGTCGAGCTGATTCAGCGCGGCAAGTATCAGCCGCGCCGCGACATGGACCCTGAAGCGCTGGAAGAGCTGGCGCACTCGATCCGCAACCATGGCGTGATGCAGCCCATCGTGGTGCGCCCGATCGGTGAAGGCCGCTACGAGATCATCGCCGGTGAGCGTCGTTGGCGCGCCACCCAGCAGGCCGGTCTGGACAGCATTCCGGCCATGGTCCGCGAAGTACCGGACGAAGCCGCCATCGCCATGGCGCTGATCGAGAACATCCAGCGCGAAGACCTCAACCCGCTGGAAGAAGCCATGGCGTTGCAGCGTCTGCAGCAGGAGTTCGAGCTGACCCAGCAGCAGGTGGCTGATGCGGTCGGCAAGTCGCGAGTGACCGTCGCCAACCTGTTGCGCCTGATCACCCTGCCCGAAGCGATCAAGACCATGCTCGCCCATGGCGACTTGGAAATGGGTCATGCCCGTGCGCTGCTCGGCCTGGAGGAAAATCGTCAGGAAGAGGGGGCGCGACATGTTGTCGCACGCGGCCTCACCGTGCGCCAAACCGAGGCACTGGTTCGTCAGTGGTTAAACGGTAAACCTGAGCCGGTGCAATCGGATAAATCTGATCCGGACATCGCCCGCCTGGAACAGCGTCTGGCCGAGCGCCTGGGCTCTTCGGTGCAGATTCGCCATGGAAACAAGGGCAAAGGCCAGTTGGTCATCCGCTACAACTCGCTCGACGAGCTTCAGGGCGTACTTGCCCACATCCGCTGAAACAATTCCCGTTGTAGCGCGCAGTCGGAAATCACTACCCGATAGTTGAATAGGGGGGCATCCACCCCTATACTCTGCGCGCATTTTGTCGGCACAAATTATGCCAAGTCATCGCTGACGAGGCGGTCGACTTTCGAGGAGCAGTAGCGATGGAAATACGCACGCCAAACCGCCTGCCTTTCCATCGTTGGGCAGTTTTCCCAGTGCTGCTGGCTCAATTTGGGGTGTTATTGCTGGCAACGTTGGTGTTGTGGCAATGGCAGGGCAAGGTCAGCGGTTATTCAGGCCTGTGTGGTGGTTTGATCGGCTGGCTGCCCAACGTGTATTTCGCCTGGAAGGCTTTTCGCTTCAGCGGAGCCCGGGCGGCGCCGGCCATCGTCAAGTCGTTCTACGCAGGCGAGGCAGGCAAATTGATTTTGACGGCAGTGCTGTTCGCACTGACCTTTGCAGGAGTGAAGCCACTGGCGCCGTTAGCAGTATTCGGCGTCTTCCTGCTGACCTTGATGGTCAGCTGGTTCGCGCCACTGCTGATGAATACAAGACTTTCGAGACCTTAGGGCGTTTGAGGCAACCATGGCAGCAGAAACCGCTTCGGGCTATATCCAGCACCACTTGCAGAACCTGACCTACGGTCAACTACCAGACGGCAGCTGGGGCTTCGCCCATTCGGCTGCAGAAGCCAAGGCAATGGGCTTCTGGGCGTTCCACCTGGATACGCTGGGTTGGTCCGTCGCGCTGGGTCTGATCTTCCTGTTCATCTTCCGCATGGCGGCCAAGAAGGCCACTTCCGGTCAGCCGGGCGCCCTGCAGAACTTCGTCGAAGTGCTGGTCGACTTCGTTCACGGCAGCGTGAAGGACTCGTTCCACGGTCGCAGCGCGGTCATTGCACCGCTGGCGCTGACCATCTTCGTCTGGGTCTTCCTGATGAACGCCATCGACCTGGTTCCGGTCGACTGGATTCCGCAGCTGGCTATCCTGATTTCCGGTGATCCGCACATTCCGTTCCGTGCCGTTTCCACCACCGACCCGAATGCCACGCTGGCCATGGCCTTCAGCGTGTTCGCCCTGATCATCTTCTACAGCATCAAGATCAAAGGCTTCGGCGGCTTCATCGGCGAGCTCACCCTGCACCCGTTCGGCAGCAAGAACATCTTCGTGCAGATCCTGCTGATCCCGGTGAACTTCCTGCTGGAATTCGTCACCCTGATCGCCAAGCCGATCTCCCTGGCACTGCGTCTGTTCGGCAACATGTACGCCGGCGAGCTGGTGTTCATCCTCATTGCCGTGATGTTCGGCGCCGGCATCCTCTGGCTCAGCGGCCTGGGTGTGGTGCTGCAGTGGGCGTGGGCTGTGTTCCACATCCTGATCATCACGCTGCAAGCTTTCATCTTCATGATGCTCACCATCGTCTACCTGTCGATGGCGCACGAAGATAACCATTAAGACCGCCTGGCGTGTCTGATAGCCTTGTCCGCCGGTTCGGGGCAGGGCTGAAAAAGTCCGCAAGGGCCGTTGTTTCAACGATTTGTTTTACCGCTTCAAACTAAAAACCTAACCAATACGACGTAAAAGTCGGGAGGAAAGATGGAAACTGTAGTTGGTCTGACCGCTATCGCTGTTGCTCTGCTGATCGGCCTGGGTGCTCTGGGTACCGCCATTGGTTTCGGCCTGCTGGGCGGCAAGTTCCTGGAAGGCGCTGCTCGTCAGCCTGAAATGGTTCCGATGCTGCAGGTCAAGATGTTCATCGTTGCCGGTCTGCTCGACGCCGTCACCATGATCGGCGTTGGTATCGCTCTGTTCTTCACCTTCGCGAACCCCTTCGTTGGTCAGATCGCCGGCTAATCACTCGTTCCTACGAGTTGATTGGTGTGATGGACAAAGACCGAGCGAGGTGTTGGCGTGAACATTAATGCAACCCTGATTGGCCAATCCGTTGCTTTTCTGATTTTTGTGCTGTTCTGCATGAAGTACGTATGGCCTCCGGTCATCACTGCTCTGCACGAGCGCCAGAAGAAGATTGCAGACGGCTTGGACGCTGCCAACCGCGCAGCTCGCGACCTGGAGCTGGCCCAAGAGAAAGCGGGTCAGCAACTGCGTGAAGCGAAAGCACAGGCAGCCGAAATCATTGAGCAAAGCAAGAAACGCGCTGCTCAGCTTGTCGAGGAAGCCCGTGATCAGGCCCGCGTCGAAGCTGACCGTGTGAAGGCTCAGGCTCAGGCCGAGATCGAACAGGAACTGAACAGCGTCAAAGACGCCCTGCGTGCCCAAGTGGGTGCCCTGGCCGTTGGCGGTGCTGAAAAGATCCTTGGCGCCACAATCGATCAAAACGCGCATGCGGAGCTGGTTAACAAACTGGCCGCTGAAATTTAAGCGAGGGCGATCATGGCAGAACTGACCACGTTGGCCCGACCTTACGCTAAGGCTGCCTTCGAGCATGCCCAGGCCCATCAGCAACTGGCCAATTGGTCAGCCATGCTCGGCCTGGCTGCTGCGGTGTCGCAAGACGACACCATGCAGCGCCTGCTCAAGGCCCCGCAACTGACTAGCGCAGACAAGGCCGCCGCATTCATTGAAGTGTGCGGTGACAAGTTCGATGCACAGGCACAGAATTTCATTCATGTTGCCGCGGAAAACGACCGTCTCCTGCTTCTACCGGAGATTGCCACCCTGTTCGACCTGTACAAGGCCGAGCAAGAGAAATCCGTGGACGTGGAAGTCACCAGTGCTTTTGCGTTGAACCAAGAACAGCAAGACAAACTCGCCAAGGTTCTCAGTGCACGGCTCAGCCGGGAAGTGCGCCTGCACGCGTCGGAGGATGCCAGCCTGATCGGCGGCGTCGTCATCCGCGCCGGCGACCTGGTAATCGATGGCTCTGTTCGCGGCAAAATCGCGAAACTGGCCGAAGCATTGAAATCTTGAGTTTGAAGGGGCAGCAGAGCAATGCAGCAACTCAATCCTTCCGAAATTAGTGAAATCATCAAGGGTCGCATCGAGAAACTCGATGTCGGCTCCCAAGCCCGCAACGAAGGTACCGTCGTCAGCGTTTCCGACGGTATCGTTCGCATTCACGGTCTGGCCGACGTCATGTACGGCGAAATGATCGAGTTCCCGGGCGGCGTCTACGGTATGGCACTGAACCTGGAGCAAGACTCCGTGGGTGCGGTGGTACTGGGCGCTTACACCTCCCTCGCCGAAGGCATGTCCGCCAAGTGCACCGGCCGCATCCTGGAAGTTCCTGTGGGTAAGGAACTGCTGGGTCGTGTGGTCGATGCCCTGGGCAACCCGATCGACGGCAAAGGTCCGCTGAACAACACCGAGACCGACGCGGTCGAGAAAGTGGCTCCAGGCGTGATCTGGCGTAAGTCGGTCGACCAGCCTGTGCAGACTGGCTACAAGTCGGTCGACGCCATGATCCCGGTTGGCCGTGGTCAGCGCGAGCTGATCATCGGTGACCGTCAGATCGGTAAGACCGCCATGGCGGTCGACGCGATCATCAACCAGAAAGACAGCGGCATCTTCTGCGTCTACGTGGCCGTCGGCCAGAAGCAGTCGACCATCGCCAACGTCGTGCGCAAGCTGGAAGAAGCCGGCGCCCTGGCCAACACCATCGTGGTTGCCGCCAGCGCCTCGGAATCCGCCGCACTGCAGTTCCTGGCACCTTACGCCGGCTGCACCATGGGCGAGTTCTTCCGTGACCGCGGCGAAGATGCTCTGATCGTCTACGATGACCTGTCCAAGCAGGCCGTTGCCTACCGTCAGATCTCCCTGCTGCTGCGCCGTCCGCCAGGACGTGAAGCGTACCCAGGCGACGTGTTCTATCTCCACTCCCGTCTGCTGGAGCGTGCTTCGCGCGTTTCGGAAGAGTACGTCGAGAAGTTCACCAATGGCGCAGTCACCGGCAAGACCGGCTCGCTGACCGCCCTGCCGATCATCGAAACCCAGGCTGGCGACGTTTCCGCGTTCGTTCCGACCAACGTGATTTCCATCACCGACGGTCAGATCTTCCTGGAATCGGCCATGTTCAACTCGGGCATCCGCCCTGCAGTGAACGCCGGTGTTTCGGTCTCGCGCGTCGGTGGTGCCGCTCAGACCAAGATCATCAAGAAGCTGTCCGGCGGTATCCGTACCGCGCTGGCTCAGTACCGTGAACTGGCGGCCTTCGCCCAGTTCGCGTCCGATCTGGACGAAGCGACCCGCAAGCAGCTGGAACACGGTCAGCGCGTCACCGAGCTGATGAAGCAGAAGCAGTACGCGCCGATGTCGATCGCCGACATGGCTCTGTCGCTGTATGCCGCCGAGCGTGGCTTCCTGACCGACGTAGAAGTCTCCAAGGTCGGCAGCTTCGAGCAAGCGCTGATCGCCTACTTCCACCGCGATCACGCCGAGCTGTTGGCCAAGATCAACGTGAAAGGTGACTTCAACGACGAAATCGACGCTGGCATGAAAGCCGGTATCGAGAAGTTCAAGGCCACCCAGACCTGGTAAGCCGCAGCGGGGCTTCTGGCCCCCGCTTGCTAACCTGATAGGTGATACATGGCAGGCGCAAAAGAGATTCGCAGTAAGATTGCGAGCATCAAAAGCACGCAAAAAATTACCAGCGCCATGGAGAAAGTGGCGGTCAGCAAAATGCGCAAGGCACAACTGCGCATGGCTGCTAGCCGTCCTTACGCGGAGCGTATCCGCCAGGTGATCGGTCATCTGGCCAACGCCAACCCGGAATACCGTCACCCGTTCATGATCGAGCGCCCTGTAAAGCGCGTCGGTTATATCGTGGTGAGCAGTGACCGTGGTCTGTGCGGTGGCTTGAACACCAACCTGTTCAAGGCCCTGGTCAAGGACATGAACGAAAACCGCGAACAGGGCGTGGAAATCGACCTGTGCGTGATCGGCAGCAAAGGTGCGACTTTCTTCCGCATCTTTGGCGGCAACGTGGTAGCCGCGATCAGCCACTTGGGCGAAGAGCCATCGATCAACGATCTGATCGGCTCCGTCAAAGTGATGCTGGACGCCTACCTCGACGGCCGTATCGATCGCCTCTCGGTGGTTTCGAACAAGTTCATCAACACCATGACCCAAAAACCGACGGTCGAGCAGTTGGTACCGTTGGTGGCAACCCCGGATCAGGAACTCAAGCACCACTGGGACTACCTGTACGAACCCGACGCAAAAGAGCTGCTGGACGGCTTGATGGTGCGTTACGTGGAGTCGCAGGTGTACCAGGCGGTGGTCGAGAACAACGCTGCTGAACAAGCGGCCCGGATGATCGCCATGAAGAACGCCACAGACAACGCCGGTGACCTGATCAGCGAACTCCAGCTGATCTACAACAAGGCGCGTCAGGCTGCGATCACCCAGGAGATCTCGGAAATCGTCGGCGGCGCTGCCGCGGTTTAACGGTTCACATATTCAGAGGATCCAGCTATGAGTAGCGGACGTATCGTTCAAATCATCGGCGCCGTCATCGACGTGGAATTCCCACGTGACGTCGTGCCGAGTGTTTACAACGCGCTGAAAGTTCAAGGCGCGCAGACCACCCTGGAAGTTCAGCAGCAGCTGGGCGACGGCGTGGTTCGTACCATCGCGATGGGCTCGACCGAAGGTCTGAAGCGCGGTCTGGACGTCGTCGATACTGGCGCGGCCATTTCCGTTCCGGTAGGTAAGGCCACGCTGGGCCGTATCATGGACGTCCTCGGCAACCCGATCGACGAAGCCGGTCCGATCGGCGAAGAAGAGCGTCGCGGTATCCACCAGCCAGCGCCTTCGTTCGCTGACCAGGCAGGCGGCAACGACCTGCTGGAAACCGGCATCAAGGTTATCGACCTGGTTTGCCCGTTCGCCAAGGGTGGTAAGGTCGGTCTGTTCGGTGGTGCCGGTGTCGGCAAGACCGTCAACATGATGGAACTGATCCGTAACATCGCCATCGAGCACAGCGGTTATTCCGTGTTCGCCGGTGTGGGCGAGCGTACTCGTGAGGGTAACGACTTCTACCACGAGATGAAGGACTCCAACGTTCTCGACAAAGTAGCGCTGGTCTACGGTCAGATGAACGAGCCACCAGGAAACCGTCTGCGCGTCGCGCTGACCGGCCTGACCATGGCCGAGAAGTTCCGTGACGAAGGTAACGACGTTCTGCTGTTCGTCGACAACATCTATCGTTACACCCTGGCCGGTACCGAAGTATCCGCACTGCTGGGCCGTATGCCTTCCGCAGTAGGCTACCAGCCGACCCTGGCCGAAGAAATGGGCGTTCTGCAAGAGCGCATCACTTCGACCAAGGAAGGTTCGATCACCTCGATCCAGGCCGTCTACGTGCCTGCGGACGACCTGACCGACCCGTCGCCAGCGACCACCTTCGCCCACTTGGACGCCACCGTCGTTCTGTCCCGTGACATCGCCTCGCTGGGTATCTACCCGGCCGTCGACCCACTGGACTCGACTTCGCGTCAGCTGGACCCGAACGTGATCGGCAACGAGCACTACGAAACTGCCCGTCAGGTCCAGTACGTTCTGCAGCGTTACAAAGAGCTGAAGGACATCATCGCGATCCTGGGCATGGACGAACTGTCCGAGACCGACAAGCAACTGGTTGCTCGCGCTCGTAAGATCCAGCGCTTCCTGTCGCAGCCGTTCTTCGTGGCCGAAGTCTTCACCGGCGCGCCAGGCAAGTACGTTTCGCTCAAGGACACCATCGCTGGCTTCAGCGGTATCCTCAAAGGTGACTACGACCACCTGCCAGAACAAGCGTTCTACATGGTCGGCAGCATCGACGAAGCGATCGAGAAAGCCAAGAAACTGTAATCCCGGCGCCCCGCAAGGGGCGCTAATCAGGTTGAGGCAAGCAGATGGCTATGACAGTCCATTGCGATATCGTCAGCGCGGAAGGGGAGATCTTCTCCGGTCTGGTCGAGATGGTAGTAGCGCACGGTAACTTGGGCGATCTGGGTATCGCGCCAGGCCACGCGCCGCTGATCACCAATCTCAAGCCGGGTCCGATCACGCTGACCAAGCAGGGTGGCACTCAAGAGGTGTACTACATCTCCGGTGGCTTCCTCGAAGTGCAGCCGAACATGGTCAAGGTTCTCGCCGACACCGTGCAACGCGCTGCCGACCTGGACGAAGCTCAGGCTCAGGAAGCCCTCAAGGCTGCCGAGAACGCGCTGAACACCAAAGGTTCGGACTTCGACTACGGCGCTGCCGCCGCACGTCTGGCCGAGGCTGCGGCTCAGCTGCGCACTGTCCAGCAAATGCGCAGAGGCAAGTGATCCGGTCCTGCCGGTGATCTGCGTTGCGATTGAGTTAAAGGGTAGCCTCGGCTACCCTTTTTCTTTTCCCGATTTCCCCCTCGGTCACATCCCTGACCGCCCAGGATTGGTAGCCAGTCAATGTCACTCGATATCGTTATTCTCGCCGCAGGCCAAGGCACTCGCATGCGTTCGGCGCTGCCCAAGGTGCTGCACCCGGTCGCTGGCAATTCCATGCTTGGCCACGTTATCCACAGCGCCCGTCAACTGCAGCCCAATGGCATCCATGTGGTCATCGGCCATGGCGCCGAACGCGTGCGCGAATCCCTGGCGGCCGACGACCTGAATTTCGTCATGCAGGACAAGCAACTGGGTACAGGTCATGCGGTCGCCCAGGCGTTGCCGGCGATCACTGCCGACACCGTGCTGGTGCTCTACGGCGACGTGCCGCTGATCGAGGTGCAAACGCTGCAGCGTCTGCTGGCGAAGGTCGACGACCGCCAACTGGGCCTGCTGACCGTGAATCTCGAGGATCCGACCGGCTACGGCCGTATCGTGCGCGACGAACAGGGCCAGGTGACAGCCATCGTCGAACACAAGGACGCCAGCGATGCGCAGAAGGCGATCAAGGAAGGCAACACCGGCATTCTCGCGATGCCCGCCGCGCGCCTGGCCGACTGGATGGGCCGCTTGTCCAACAACAATGCCCAAGGCGAGTACTACCTCACCGACGTGATCGCCATGGCGGTGTCCGACGGCCTGGTGGTGGCCACCGAGCAGCCGCACGATCCGATGGAAGTGCAGGGCGCCAATGACCGCCGCCAACTGGCTGAACTCGAGCGACACTATCAGTTGCGTGAAGGCCGTCGCCTCATGGCCCTGGGCGTGACCCTGCGTGATCCGGCGCGTTTCGATGTGCGCGGTGAGGTGACGGTTGGGCGCGACGTGCTGATCGATATTAACGTCATTCTCGAAGGTCAGGTGGTCATTGAGGACGATGTTCAGATCGGCCCGAACTGCGTGATCAAGAACAGCACACTGCGCAAGGGTGTGGTGGTCAAGGCCAACAGCCATATCGAAGGCGCGGTGATGGGTGAGGGCAGCGACGCCGGTCCGTTCGCCCGGCTGCGTCCAGGGAGCGTGCTGGAGGCCAAGGCCCATGTGGGTAACTTTGTCGAACTGAAGAACGCTCATCTGGGCAAAGGCGCTAAAGCCGGCCACTTGACGTACCTGGGCGATGCGCAGATCGGTGCCCGCACCAACATCGGTGCCGGAACCATCACCTGCAACTACGACGGCGCCAACAAGTTCATGACCGTGCTGGGCGAGGACGTCTTCATCGGCTCGAACAACTCGTTGGTAGCACCTGTGGAAATCAAGGATGGCGCCACCACTGCGGCTGGCTCGACCATCAACCAGGCGGTCGAACCTGCTCAGTTGGCGGTCGCCCGCGCACGTCAGCGCAACATCGACGGCTGGAAAAGGCCGGTGAAGATCAAGAAAGACTGAGTTATCAACAGCTCTGTTATCCACAAGCCGACTTATGTGAATAAGTCGGCTTTTGTTTGCGCGGGTTTTCTGGGTGAAAGCTGTTGATGGGCAGCTTGACGAACTGCCGATCTTAGGTTTTGATTGCACCCATTATCTTTCGAATCGAAACTTAAAAGCAGATGTCGAAACGAAACACCCCCCAGCGCCGCCATAACATCCTCGCCTTGCTCGCAGAACAGGGCGAGGTGAGCGTCGACGCCTTGGCCAAGCATTTCGAAACGTCTGAAGTGACCATTCGCAAGGACCTCGCTGCGCTCGAAACCAACGGGCTGCTGTTACGCCGCTACGGCGGCGCCGTGCCGGTACCGCAAGAAATGTTCGGCGGGGTCGCCCAGCCCATTTCCAGCTACAAGAAAGCCATCGCCCGCGCTGCCGTAGCCGGTATTCGCGAACATGCGCGCATCATCATCGACAGCGGCAGCACCACGGCCGCGATGATCCCTGAACTGGGCCGCCAGCCTGGCCTGGTGGTGATGACCAATTCGCTCAACGTGGCCCGTGCCATCAGCGAACTGGAGCATGAGCCCGTGTTGCTGATGACCGGCGGCACCTGGGATCCGCATTCGGAGTCGTTCCAGGGCCAGGTCGCTGAGCAAGTGCTGCGCTCCTACGATTTCGATCAGCTGTTCATCGGTGCCGATGGCATCGACCTGAACCGCGGCACCACCACCTTCAACGAGCTACTTGGCCTGAGCCGGGTGATGGCCGAGGTGGCCCGTGAAGTGATCGTGATGGTCGAGTCGGACAAGGTCGGGCGCAAGATTCCCAACCTCGAGCTGCCTTGGGGCAGCGTTACCACCCTCATTACAGACGATCGCCTGCCGAGTTCGGCACGCGACCAGATTCAAGCCCGCGGCATCAACCTGATCTGCGCCGCGATCAGCCAGGAGCAATGACCATGTGTGGAATCGTCGGTGCAGTCGCCGAGCGTAACATCACCTCCATCCTCATCGAAGGCCTCAAGCGTCTCGAGTACCGCGGCTATGACAGTGCCGGCCTGGCGGTAATCACCGCCGAAGGCCAGTTGGACCGCCGCCGCCGCATCGGCAAAGTGGCCGAGCTGGAAGCCGCTGTGAGCGCCGAACCGCTCAATGGTCACCTGGGCATCGCGCATACCCGCTGGGCCACCCACGGCGCGCCGACGGAGCACAATGCCCACCCGCACTTCTCCGGTCAGGAAGTGGCCGTTGTTCACAACGGCATCATCGAGAACCACGAAGAGCTGCGTGAAGAGCTCAAAGGTCTGGGCTACGTGTTCGCGTCGCAGACTGACACCGAAGTGATCGTCCACCTGATCCACCATACCCTCAAGCAGATCCCCGACCTCACCGAGGCGTTCAAGGCCGTGGTCAAGCGCTTGCATGGCGCCTATGGCCTGTCGGTGATCAGTGCCAAACAGCCGGACCGCCTGGTCGCCGCGCGCAGCGGCAGCCCGCTGGTGATTGGCCTGGGCCACGGCGAGAACTTCCTCGCGTCCGACCAACTGGCCCTGCGCCAGGTCACTGACCGTTTCATGTACCTGGAAGAAGGCGACATCGCCGAGATCCGCCGCGATCACGTGAGCATCTGGGACCAATCCGGTGCTGCGGTGCAGCGCGAGACCGTGCAGTACCACGAAGGCGCCGAGGCGGCGGACAAAGGCCACTACCGCCACTTCATGCTCAAGGAAATCCATGAGCAGCCGTCGGTGGTTCAGCGCACCCTGGAAGGGCGCCTGGGCAAGGACCATGTCATGGTCCAGGCGTTCGGCCCGCAGGCCGCCGAGCTGTTCGCCAAGGTGCGCAACGTGCAGATCGTCGCCTGTGGCACCAGCTACCACGCCGGCATGGTCGCCCGCTACTGGCTGGAAAGCCTGGCCGGCATCCCGTGCCAGGTCGAAGTTGCCAGCGAATTCCGCTACCGGAAGGTGGTCGTCCAGCCGGACACCCTGTTCGTGTCGATCTCTCAGTCCGGCGAAACCGCCGATACCTTGGCGGCGCTGCGCAACGCCAAGGAACTGGGCTTCCTCGGCAGCCTGGCGATCTGCAACGTCGGCATCAGCTCGCTGGTGCGCGAGTCGGATCTGACCCTGCTCACCCTGGCTGGCCCGGAAATTGGCGTCGCCTCCACCAAGGCGTTCACCACCCAGCTGGTGTCGTTGATGCTGCTGACCCTGGCCCTGGGCCAAGTGCGCGGCACGCTGGAAGCGGGCGTCGAAGCCGAACTGGTCGAAGAACTGCGTCGCCTGCCGGCGCGCCTGGGCGAAGCCCTGGCCATGGACACCGTGGTCGAGAAGACTGCCGAGTTGTTCGCCGACAAGCACCACACCCTGTTCCTCGGCCGCGGTGCGCAGTACCCGGTGGCGATGGAAGGCGCGCTCAAGCTCAAGGAAATTTCCTATATCCACGCCGAGTCGTACCCGGCCGGTGAACTCAAGCACGGCCCGCTGGCGCTGGTCGATGCCGACATGCCAGTGGTCACGGTTGCGCCGAACAATGAGCTGCTGGAAAAGCTGAAGTCGAACCTGCAGGAAGTCCGCGCTCGTGGCGGCGAGCTGGTGGTGTTCGCCGACGAGAACGCCGGTATGAGCAACGGCGAAGGCACCCACGTGATCAAGGTGCCGCACATCATCGACGCCCTGGCACCGATCCTCTACACCATCCCGCTGCAATTGCTGTCGTACTACGTGGCCGTGTTGAAAGGGACCGATGTCGACCAGCCGCGTAACCTGGCCAAGTCGGTGACGGTGGAGTGAGGGTTGCTGGGTCGGATGTAGGGTGATGATTACCCTCGGCCCCAAGCGCTGCGTAGCAGTTCTCAACGGGTGTGCATTCGACTGATCAATCACGCAGCGATGAAGGAGGCACAAAGCCTCCTTCATTGATGGACAATCGTGCCCTGAAAGGGTCGCCGTCATGTCTTCTCTGGTTGGGGAACACGCTGCAGCACGTCCTCATAGGCACGCAGATCGAGGAACGCCGTTACCTCGATCGCACGTGCGTTTTCCATCCGTAATATCCAGGCATAGCGATTGATATAGGGCTTACCGTCGCCCGCGACGGCCTCGCCTGTCCACTGGACGATGACGTATCCGCCATCGGCCCAGACTTGCCTCGACACCGGCCGAATGGGTGTTTTGAGCCGCACGGTGATGGGGCGAACCGCCCTCTTCATCAAATCATCCCGCCCGTGATAAGTACCTGCGTAGGGCCCTGACCCTTCAATGGTCCAGACGACATCGGGTGCCACAACCTCGTTGAAGAAGTCAGAGCCACCCGCTGCCCACCGATCAAATGCGGCAGCGACAACGGCTTTGTTGTCGGCGACCACTGCAGGCTGGCTTGGCTCGACAATCGCCGAGGCAGACGTTGCACTGCAGGCAAGCGACGCGCAGAGAACGAGGCTGAAAATGTGATGGGTTGAACGCAGGCTGGTCACGATATGTTCTCCCTTGGCGTTTCTTGTCCCACGCGTTTCTGCACCGTGGCGCCGCCGAATATCAATTGCTGGACCATCGGTCTGGCGACAAACCGACCCGGAAAGATAGGTTCAGGCGCGCTTGCTCGATCCAGGCGCTCGAGATGCGACTGGTCCAAATCGATACTGAGTGCTTTCAGGTTGTCTTCGGCTTGAGCCAATGTTCGCGCCCCGACGATGGGCGCCACCACCACCGGGTTGCGCAAGGCCCACGCCAGCGCGACCTGCGAGGCTGTGGCACCTATTTCCCGGGCGATATCGACCACCACGCTGGCGATGAGCAGCGAGCGCTCATTCATGTGGCCCGTGGCACTGATCACGCCCTTGCGGTCTGTCGCTACGCCGGCTTCTTGGTTATCGCTCAGGTCTTCACGTCCATACTTGCCGGTCAGAATACCCCCGCCCAGCGGTGACCACGGCATCACGCCGAGCCCCATTTCCCGCGCCATGGGCAGTAACTCATGCTCCACGGTGCGCTCCACCAGGCTGTACTCGATTTGTAGCGCGACCAAGGGCGACCAGCCGCGCAGCTCTGAGAGCGCTTGCAACTGCACGACCTTCCACGCGGGCGTATTGCAGATGCCCAGATACAGCACCTTGCCGCTGCGAACCAGATCATCCAAGCCGCGCATGACTTCTTCCGCGCTCGTGGTGAAGTCCCAAGCGTGCAGGTACAGCAGGTCAATACGGTCGGTGTCCAGTTGTCGGAGGCTGGTTTCGACCGAACGCATCATGTTGAGGCGATGATTGCCGCCTGAGTTAGGGTCACCGGGATCACGGGCCATCGTGTACTTGGTTGAAACAACCAGGCGCTCGCGGCGACCCTTCATCAACTGGCCAAGCATGCGCTCGGACGCGCCATTGGTGTAGTTGACCGCGGTGTCTATGAAGTTGCCGCCCGCTGCGACATAGGCGTCGAAAATTTGCCGGGCTCCGGCTTCGTCCGTTCCCCACCCCCAGTCGGAGCCGAAGGTCATCGTCCCCAATGCAAGTGGGGAAACGCGAATGCCGGAGCGGCCAAGCAGGCGGTACTGATCGAGTGCTGCAGAATTAGACATTGGAACTCCTTACCGAACACTGTCGATGGCGGTAGGGAGACTGTGCGTCGAGAGGGCGGCTTGCGCGTACAGGGATCGTCTTGCATTCTTGCATCATCCTCCGAGGTACTGGGAGTTTCACGCCAGAACGTTTGGGACACGCCATGAATCAGCGGCACACCCTGATCGACATCATCCGTCGTCATGCGCCTTCCAATGGTTTCCACTCAACGCCCATAGCAGGCGTGACATTGGTGCGTTCAGATACGCCCACCGTGCCCATGCCCGTGGTGTATCAGCCAACCCTCTGCTACATCGTTCAAGGACGTAAGCAGGTCTCGATTGGCGCCACGACCTACGTGTACGACGCGGCCAATTACCTTGTCGCCTCAGTCGATATGCCAGTGATGGGCTCGGTTATCGAAGCGAGCGAGGCAGAACCCTATCTGTGCTTGGTGCTTGACTTGGACAGGGCGGTGCTCAGCGAGCTAGCCCTGCGCCATCCAGCCACTCGCCACGAATCATCTGCCTCGACGCCAAGTGGTATCGAACTCAACGGCAGCACCCCGGAGCTTTTGGACGCCGTCAGCAGGCTGGCTCGCTTGCTCGACACGCCTCAAGACGCTGCAGAACTGGCGCCGCTGGTGATACGCGAAGTGCTCTATCGCCTGCTCACCCGACCTGGCAATCAGATGCTGCTGCAGATGGCCACGGCCGACAGTCGTCTTCGTCAGATCGCCAAAGCAATCACCTGGCTTCGTGCCCACTATCAAGAGCCGGTGCGCATCGATGATGTGGCGGGCGTCGCAGGCATGAGCCGCTCCACCTTTCATGTCCACTTCAAGGCGGTGACGTCAATGAGTCCGCTGGAATTCCGCTGCCTGCTCAGGCTGCAGGAGGCCCGGCGCTTGATGGTGGCCGAGGCGCTGGACGCGGCAGGTGCCGGTTACCGGGTCGGCTACGAGAGTCCGTCTCAATTCAGCCGTGACTACGCACGCGTATTTGGCCTTCCGCCTGCCCGAGATGCTGTGCGATTGCGCAGCGCGTCTTTCTAGCATAGCCAGACGCCATACCTGAGTTTCGTGACCAGGCGCCTCAGTTAAAGCGCGAGCGTTCAGGCTGCGCCGCGCATGTATAACTGGACATGAGTGAAACTAAAGCCACTCTGAATTCAATTCATTGGCCCCAACTTGAGACCCCCCTCTAATATGCTGATCAATTCAGGGCCGAGCGAAGCTGATCGCTGATCGGCCAGTAGTGCTGGATGCACGATGATCTATTAGCGCTTGGGGAGTCGAGCCAAGATGAATAACGAATTTTCATTTTCGATTAATACGCTTCGTTTCGACGAACATTATCAACCGTCGCAGACTACCCGCATCACCACCAACTTCGCCAACTTGGCCAGGGGGGAGAGCCGCCAGGAAAACCTGCGTAATACATTGAAGATGATCGACAATCGCTTCAATGCGCTGGCTCATTGGGACAACCCTAAAGGCGATCGTTACACCGTCGAGCTCGAGATCGTTTCCGTGGAAATGGCGGTCGATGACGCGCAGGCTGCGGCGGCATTGCCTTTGATCGAGCTGTTGAAGACCACCGTGGTGGATCGAAAAACCAACGAACGCCACGATGGCATGGTCGGAAACAATTTCTCGTCGTATGTCCGGGACTATGACTTCAGCGTCGTATTGCCAGGGCACAACAATAATCAGCCTCGCTTCACTATTCCGGCAGATTTCGGCGTGCTGCATGGACAATTATTCAAAGCCTTCGTCAGTTCGCCTATTTATAAAGAGCATTTCAAGAAGGCGCCCGTCATCTGCCTGAGTGTGTCCAGCAGCCGAACGTACCAGCGGACGGAAAATCATCATCCTGTATTGGGTGTCGAGTACCTTCAAGATGAGTACTCGCTGACCGATGACTATTTCGCCAAGATGGGCCTGAAAGTTCGCTATTTCATGCCGCCCAACAGTGTCGCGCCGTTGGCATTCTATTTTTCCGGCGATCTGCTCGGTGATTACACGGCGCTCGAATTGATCAGCACCATCAGCACCATGGACACGTTCCAGAAGATCTACCGGCCTGAAATCTATAACGCCAACTCTGCGGCGGGAAAAGCCTATCAGCCGAGTTTGCAGCACCAGGACTATTCACTGACGCGGATCGTCTACGACCGGGAAGAGCGCAGCCGCCTGGCGGTGGAGCAAGGGCATTTCGTTGAAAAGCACTTCATCAAGCCCTACCGCGCCGTGCTCGAGCGGTGGTCTGCTCGCTACGCACGTTGATCAATCTCAAGGACAAGGTTTTTACCATGAACAAGCTGTTGCCTACTTCGACTGCTGGCAGTCTGCCCAAGCCGTCTTGGCTCGCACAACCCGAGACACTGTGGTCGCCCTGGAAACTGGAGGGCGAGGCGCTGATCGAGGGTAAGCAGGACGCCTTGCGGGTGGCATTGCACGAGCAACAACGCGCCGGCATCGACATCGTCAGCGACGGCGAGCAGACGCGTCAGCACTTCGTCACGACCTTCATCGAGCACCTCAGTGGCGTCGATTTCGAAAAGCGCGAGACGGTGAGGATTCGCGATCGCTATGACGCCAGCGTGCCGACCGTGGTGGGCGCCGTGGCTCGGCAAAAGCCGGTGTTCGTCGAAGACGCCAAGTTCTTGCGTCAGCAAACCCGGCAACCGATCAAATGGGCGCTGCCGGGTCCGATGACGATGATCGACACGCTCTACGACGCGCACTACAAAAGCCGCGAAAAACTGGCTTGGGAATTCGCCAAGATCCTCAACGAGGAGGCCCGAGAACTCGAAGCGGCTGGTGTGGACATCATTCAGTTCGACGAGCCCGCCTTCAATGTCTTCTTCGACGAGGTGAACGAATGGGGCGTCGCCACGTTGGAGCGTGCCATCGAAGGCCTCAAGTGCGAAACGGCCGTGCACATCTGCTATGGCTACGGCATCAAGGCCAACACTGATTGGAAAAAGACCCTGGGCTCGGAATGGCGGCAGTACGAAGAGGCCTTCCCCAAACTGCAGAAGTCCAGCATCGATATCGTCTCGCTGGAGTGCCACAACTCACACGTGCCGATGGAACTGATCGAGCTCATCCGTGGCAAGAAGGTCATGGTCGGTGCCATCGACGTCGCCAATCATGCGATCGAAACGCCCGAGGCGGTGGCCGATACCCTGCGCAAGGCGCTGCAGTTCGTGGATGCTGACAAGCTCTACCCGTGCACCAACTGCGGCATGGCGCCTTTGCCAAGGCGCGTGGCCAGCGGCAAGCTGCAGGCGTTGACGGCCGGTGCTGAAATCGTTCGCCGAGAGCTCACGAACGTGCGCTGAGCTCACCTGGAAGGGGCCGCATCACGGCCCCTTTCTCGGTTATTCGCGGACCATCCCGCGCATCTGTTCGCCCCGCCGCCTGCGCACCAGGAAGTACGCCGCCACGATCACCACCAAGGTGGCCAGCACCAGCCACGACTGCAAGCGCGTGGCCGGCTCCAGTGCCTGGGTCGTCAGCACCGCGACCAGCGCCAGGAAGGCCACGGCGTTGCTCACCGGAAAGCCCCAGGCCCTGAAGTACGACGCATCCACCACTTCGTGGCGGGTCTGCCAGCGCATCGCCAAGTGGGCGAAGATGATGAAGATCCAGACGAAGATGATGAATGCGCCGGTGCTCCTGGCCAGGGTCAGGAAGATGTCGCCGCCGCTGAGGAAATGCACCGTCAGGATGCTCACGCACACGCTGAAGGCCAGTGCCAGGGCATTGATCGGCACGCCCTTGGCGTTGGTCCGCGCGAACAGTGCCGGGGCGTGGCCGCGCTGGCTGAGGGAGAACAGCATGCGCGAGTTGGAGAACATGAACGAGTTCATCACCGACATGAACGAGACGAACAGCACCAGCTTCATCGCCACGGCCGCGCCTTTGAAGCCGGCGAGGGTGAACAGGGCCACGTAGGGCGAGGCGAGGTTGGCCTTGTCGACCCAGGGCAGGCACAGCACCAGAATCGACACCGAACCGACATAGAACAGCATCACCCGCACGATCACGCTCTTGATCGCACGGATCACGTTACGCCGCGGGTTCTCCGACTCGCCAGCGGCCACGGCGGCGATTTCGCTGCCGCCCAAGGAAAAGATCGCCACGAGCACCCCGGCCATCACCGGCGACAGGCCGTTGGGCATGAAGCCGCCGTGCTCGGTGAGATTGACCAGGCCCGGAGCCGGGATGTTTTCCTGCCAGCCCAGCAGAATCGAGGCGCCGAGCAGCATGAAAATGAGAATGGTGATGACCTTCAGCGCGGCCAGCCAGTATTCCACTTCAGCGAATGAGCGTACCGAGTAGGCGTTGCTGGCGATGAGTGTCACCAGCATGATGAAGGCACCGACCCAGATCGGCAGCCAGGGCATGAAGTCGTTGAGGATCGCGCCCAGCAGGACCGCCTCCAAGGTGATGGTGACCATCGACTTGAGCCAGTACAGCCAGCCGACCGTGAAGCCTGCCCAGTCGCCCAGGTAGGTATTGGCATAGGTGGAGAAAGAGCCGGCATCGGGATTGCGTGAGGCCATTTCGCCGAGCATGAACATCACCAGGGTGACGATGAGGCCACCGATGATGTAGGAGAGGATCGCGGCCGGGCCTGCCAAGGCGATCAAGCTGCCAGAGCCGACGAACAGGCCCGCGCCAATGACGCCGCCCAGCGCGATCATGGTGATGTGCCGCTGCTTGAGGCTTTGCTTCAATCCGCTGTCTTGCATGTCCAGGTGTCTCTTATTATTGGAAGGAACGGGCACTGGTACAGCGCGCAAGGCGCTGCGGTCCGCCTGCACAGGGCGGGGCCATCGAGCGGGGCCTGGGTCTGGCGCTGCGCCTGCCAAGGACTTCCCGATCTGTCACCTTGGGCAAAACGACGCCAGGGCTCAAACGAATTCTGCGCACAACATCCTGCGGTTTTTTCCTGAGGCCCGATGCGAGGGCTCAAACGGACGGCGTAAAAGGCATGCAAAGTGCCAGTATCCCGCTCGTCGGCGCGCAGCTTCCTAGGAAATTTCCTTCAATTCCTACGGCGCAGATCAATGTGTTGTTCCCTATGAGTGTCGTAACGTCCTGTGCTTTTCAAAACAAGGACGACGCTCATGCAAGCGATGGAACGGATACTCGACATACAACCCATCACCCAGGCCGACATCACCCTGCATCTCAACGGTCAGCCGGTGCAGGCAGCAGCCGGTGAAACCGTGCTCAGCGTGCTCAACGCGGTGGGGCTGCGCCCAGTGGCGCTCAATGACCATGGTCAGCGCAGCGGCGCCTTCTGCGGCATGGGGGTGTGCCATTGCTGTCTGGTCGCCATTGATGGCCGCGCCAAGCGTCGCGCGTGTCAGACCGTGGTGCGCGAAGGCATGCGCGTCGAGACTGAGGTCAATGCCATTGCCACGCAGGTGCAACCATGAGCCTGCGTCCGGTGATCGTCGGCGGCGGTTCGGCGGGGATGGCGGCGGCCATCGAACTGGCCGAGCAGGGTGTGGATTGTCTGCTGTTCGATGAAGCCTCGCGCCCCGGTGGGGTGGTCTATCGCGGTCCGCTGCGGGCCGGTGTCGACCTGGGTTATCTCGGCGCGCGCTATGGCAAGGCCCTGCAGCGACTGCACGAGCAATTCGCGGCCAACGCCCGGCACATCGACGTGCGCTTGAACAGCCGCGTGGTCGGTGGCGACAGCGAGCGGCTGATGGTGCTCGATGCCGACGAGCAACTGCATGAAATCGACTACGCCCAGTTGCTCCTGGCGGCCGGTTGTCACGAACGCAACGTGCCGTTTCCCGGCTGGACCCTGCCCGGGGTCATGCTGCTCGGCGGGTTGCAGTTGCAGATCAAGAGCAACGTGGTCAAACCCTTGGGCAGCACCCTGATCGCCGGCACCGGACCGCTGCTACCGCTGGTGGCCTGTCAGTTGCACGCCGCTGGGGCCAAGGTCGCCGGCGTCTACGAGGCCTGTGCGTTCAATCGCATTGCGAAGGAAAGTCTGGCGCTGATGAACAAGCCCCAGTTGTTCCTCGACGGCCTGAGCATGCTGGCCTACATGAAGCTCAACGGTATCCCCATGCATTACGGCTGGGGTGTGGTTGGCGCTCGCGGTGACGCTGAACTGAGCGAGGTCAGCGTGGCGCCCTATGGCCAGGACTGGAAACCTGACCTTAGCCGCGTGCAGCGCGAGTCGGTACAGACCCTCGCCGTGGGCTACGGCTTCATCCCGCGCACCCAACTCAGCCAGCAACTGGGTCTGGCGCACGGCTTCAGCGAAGACGGCTATCTGCGCGCCGAGTGCAATGTCTGGCAGCAGAGCAGCGAGGCGCACATCCACCTGGCGGGTGACATGGCCGGTATTCGAGGCGGTGAAGCCGCAATGCTGACCGGACGTATTGCAGCGGTCTCGATCTTGCAGCAACGCGGTGTGCTGGATGCCGCACAGGCCATCGAGCGGCGTGAGCGCTACCTGGGCAAGCTGGCGGCGATCAAGCGCTTCCGCTATGGCGTCGAGCGCTACACCCGTAGGGGCGCGGCGCAGATCGAGCTGGCTGCGCCGGATACGGTGATCTGCCGCTGCGAGCACGTCACCCGCAGCGACATCGACCTGGCGCTGGAGCAGGGCGTGCAGGACATGGCCAGCCTGAAGATGCGCACCCGGGTGAGCATGGGCGACTGCCAGGGCCGTATGTGCGTGGGTTATTGCAGCGATCGCCTGCGCGCCGACACCGGGCGCGCCGATGTGGGGTGGTTGCGGCCACGCTTCCCTGTGGACCCGATTCCGTTTTCCGCATTCCTGCACCTGGGCACGGAGGCCTGAACATGAACAAGACCTATGACATCGTGATTGCCGGTGGCGGCGTGATCGGCGCCTCCTGCGCCTACCAGTTGTCCAAGCGCAAGGGCTTGAAGATCGCCCTGATCGACAGCAAGCGCCCCGGCAATGCGACCCGCGCCTCGGCGGGCGGGCTGTGGGCCATCGGCGAATCCGTGGGCCTGGGCTGCGGGGTGATCTTCTTTCGCATGATGTCCTCGCGCAACAAGCGCGAGGCCCACGGTGCGGCGGTGGCGGTGGATTCGAGCACACCTCACATCCTGCCGCAGTGCTTTTTCGACCTGGCGCTGCAATCGAACGCGCTGTATCCACAGCTGCACCAGGAGTTGATCGAGCGCCACGGCATGGACTTCAAGTTCGAACGCACGGGCCTTAAGTACATCATTCAGGACGATGAAGACCAGTTGTACGCCGAGCACATCGTGTCGCACATTCCGCACCTGGCCGATCAAGTCCGCTGGCTGGATCGCGCGGCCTTGCGCGAGCGTGAGCCGGCGGTGAGTCACGCGGCCAGTGGGGCGCTGGAGTTTCTCTGCGATCACCAGGTCAGCCCGTTCCGGCTGGGTGATGCGTTCCTGGAGGCGGCCCGGCAGAACGGTGTTGACCTGTACCTGAACACCAATGTCACCGGCGTGCTGCATGAGCAGGCGCGGATCAAGGGCGTGCGCACGGCTGAGGCCGGCGTCTTCCATTGCCATACCCTGCTCAATGCAGCGGGCTCCTGGGCCGGAGAACTGAGCGAGTGGGCCACCGGCACCTCGATTCCGGTGAAACCGGTGAAAGGTCAGATCGTCCTGACCGAACGCCTGCCCAAGCTGCTAGATGGTTGCCTGACCACCAGCGACTGCTACATGGCGCAGAAAGACAACGGTGAGGTGTTGATCGGCAGCACCACCGAGGACAAGGGCTTCGATGTGCGCACTACCTTCCCGGAAATCGCCGGGCTGGTGCAAGGCGCAGTGCGCTGCGTGCCGGAGCTGGCGCAGGTGAGTCTCAAGCGCACCTGGGCGGGACTGCGCCCGGGGTCGCCAGACGAGCTGCCGATTCTCGGACCCGTGGAGGATATACCGGGCTACTTCAATGCCTGTGGACATTTCCGCACCGGCATCCTGACGTCGGCGATCACCGGGGTACTGCTGGACAAGGTCATCAACGACGAAGAAACGCCGCTGGATCTGACCCCATTCCTCGCTTCGCGCTTCGGCACGGCTGTGGATAAGAACTGGGCGGTGGTATAGATCCGACGATTGATCCGCGATGGCGCCTGACACCTTCGCGGATCGACCCTTTCCACAGATGCGCGAGGAAAGTTCCTACGGATGAGCTACCCTGATTCGATGGGGTTCGAATCTGTGTATGGCGTTCTAACGTGAAGGGGGTCTTTCATGCTTGCGCAACTTCCGCCAGCCTTGCAGAGCCTGCACTTGCCTCTGCGTCTTAAGCTCTGGGACGGCAATGAGTTCGACCTGGGGCCCAGTCCCCAAGTCACCATCCTGGTCAAGGAGCCGCAGTTGATCTCGCAGCTCACCCATCCGAGCATGGACGAACTGGGCACTGCGTTCGTCGAGGGCAAGCTGGAGCTCGAAGGCGACATCGGCGAAGTCATCCGCGTGTGCGACGAGCTCAGCGAGGCCCTGCTCCACGACGAAACCGACGTCAACCCCGTGCGCACCGCGCACGACAAGGACACCGACGCCGAAGCCATTTCCTACCACTACGACCTGTCCAACGCGTTCTATCAGCTGTGGCTCGACCCGGACATGGTGTACTCCTGCGCCTACTTCAAGGAACCGGACAACACCCTGGCCCAGGCGCAGCAGGACAAGTTCGACCATCTGTGCCGCAAGCTGCGATTGCAGGCTGGCGACTACCTGCTGGATGTGGGGTGCGGCTGGGGTGGGCTGGCGCGCTTCGCCGCTCGTGAGTATGGAGCCAAGGTGTTCGGTATCACGCTCAGCAAAGAGCAGCTCGCCTTGGGACGTCAGCGGGTCGAAGACGAGGGGCTGGCCGACAAGGTCGATTTGCAGATCCTCGACTACCGCGATCTGCCCCAGGATGGTCGCTTCGACAAGGCGGTGAGTGTCGGCATGTTCGAGCACGTGGGTCATGCCAATCTCGAGCTGTACTGTCAGCGGCTGTTCGGGGCCGTGCGCGAGGGTGGCCTGGTGATGAACCACGGCATCACGGCCAAGCATGTGGACGGCCGCCCGGTCGGACGCGGGGCAGGGGAGTTCATCGATCGCTACGTTTTCCCCCATGGCGAACTGCCCCACATTTCGATGATTACGGCGCGTATCTGCGAAGCGGGACTTGAAGTCGTGGATGTGGAGAGCCTGCGCCTGCACTACGCCAAGACCCTCAATCACTGGAGCGAGAACCTGGAGAATCAGCTGCACCGCGCGGCAGCGCTGGTGCCGGAGAAGACGCTGCGGATCTGGCGCCTGTACCTGGCCGGATGTGCTTACGCCTTCACCAAGGGCTGGATCAACCTGCATCAGATTCTCGCGGTCAAGCCCTATGCGGACGGTCACCATGACCTGCCGTGGACGCGCGAAGACCTCTATCGTTGAGCCCGTGCGGGCCGCCTCGGCGAGGCGGTCCTTCAGGTTCGCGTTACAGGATGGGTGAGATCAGTCGGGCGATGCGCATGCCCAATTGCTGTAGGCGGTGGGTATCGCGGATGTCCTCGGCGGTGACCTCCCGCGACTGCTCGAAATCACGCAGCAGCATGGCCTCCACCTGATCGGCGAATGCACGGTCGATGGTCAGCAAGGTGATCTCGAAATTCAGCCTGAACGAGCGGTTGTCCATGTTGGCGCTGCCGACGGCGCTGACGTCGTCATCCACCAGAATCACCTTCTGGTGCACGAAACCGGGTTGATAGCGGAATATTCTCACCCCGGCACGCACTGCCTCGAAGGCGAACAGGCTGGAGGCCGCGTAGACGATGCGGTGGTCTGGTCGGCTGGGAATCAGGATGCGCACATCCACACCGCGCAGCACCGCCAGGCGCAGCGCAGCCACCACCGCTTCGTCGGGAACGAAGTAGGGGCTGGTGATCCAGATGCGTCGAGTGGCTGACTGAATGGCCTCGACGAAGAACAGTTGGCAGGTCTCCTGCGGGTCGGCGGGTCCGGTGGCGAGTACCTGACACAGCACGCCGTCTTCGGGATAGGCATCGGGCAGGATCAGTGGCGGCAACTCACGGGTGGCCCAATACCAGTCCTCGGCGAACGACTCCTGCAGGCACGCCAGCACCGGTCCGCTGACCTGGACATGGGTGTCTCGCCAGGGCGACAGACGCGGGTGTGCACCCACGTACTCGTCGCCGACGTTGTGCCCACCCAGAAATCCGACCAACCCATCCACCACCACGATCTTGCGGTGATTGCGGAAGTTGACCTGGAAGCGATTGAACCAGCCGCGCTTCGAAGAGAAGGCCTGGATCTGTACCCCACCTTCTCGCAGCACTTGGCTGTAACGCGAGGGCAGGGCGTGGCTGCCCACCTGATCGAACAGCACATAGATCTTCACGCCTTCGGCAGCCTTGCGCAGCAGCAGTTGTTGCAAGCGCTGGCCGAGGGCGTCGTCGTGGATGATGAAGAACTGCACCAGCACCGTATCGCTGGCCCGTTCGATGGCAGCAAAGATCGCCTCGAAGGTTGCCGTGCCATTGATCAGCAGTTTCACCTCGTTATTGGCCAGGCACGGCATGCGGCCCAGCTTGGGCATCGCTCGCAACGCGACATAGCTCACCGACTCGCGCGCGGCCAGGGCCTCTTCGACCCACGGTCGCCAGTTGAGGTTGGCCATCGCCACGTGCATCTCCTGGTTGGCTTGGCGACGCGCCTGGATGTAGGCATAGAAGGAGCGCGCGCCGAACACCAGATAGGGGATGAGGGTCAGGTAGGGGATGAACAGCAGCGACATGGCCCAGGCGATGGCGCCTTGCGCCGTGCGTACGGTGAACACCGCATGCAGTGCGGCACCGATGCCGAGCAGGTGGATCAGGCCGAGCAGGTAACCGAAGAAATAAGGGCTGTGGTAGTCCATACGCATCCTGCATTCCAAGAGCACTGTTGCTAACAGACCATGTTCATCGGTGTAGGTGCAACCCGCAGGGGTAAAACGCGTCTAAGCCTCTGTCCGGCCTGGGGCCGGTATCTCGAGGAGTACTGATCCATGAAGATTCGTCTGCCACTGATCGCCCTGGCTTTTGGCCTGGGCAGCCCGCTGCTGGCGCACGCGCAGATGCTGCAACCCGGTCTGTGGGAGCTGACCACCAGCGACATGCAGGTCGATGGCAAACAGCTACCGGACATGCAGTTCATGTTGGGCCAATTGAAGAATCTGCCACCTGAGCAGCGCGCGATGATGGAGGGCGCCCTGGCCAAGCAGGGCATCAGCGTAGGCGGCAAGGGTGTGCGTGCCTGTTTGACACCTGAGCAGGTGGCGACCAACGACATCCCTTTGCAAGACCCGCAATCGGGTTGCACGCAGAAGATCACCGACCGGCAGGGCAACGTCTGGAAGTTCCAGTTCACATGTCCCAAGGCGCAGGGTTCAGGCCAGGCCACGTTCCTCAGTGACCGCGAGTTCACCACCAAGGTCAGCGGTACCTTCAACGCGTCCGGTGTTCAGCAGCAGGGCAGCATGAACACCCGTGCGCTCTGGCAGGGAAAAGACTGCGGCAACGTGCGTCCGCGTAGCTGAAGGTTCACCACTGCCAGCGGTTTTCAGCAACGGCATCGTGGGCATGCAGACTTTCTGCATGTTCCACGCGCAGGTCGAAGCCGCTGCACCATGCCAATCCTCGTAGCGCGTGATGAATACGTCGCGCCGCGTCTTCGCAGAACATCAGGTTCTGCCCGTTCGCCAACGCGAAGGCTTGTTCGTCGGCGCGTTTCACCGCCGTTTGTACAGCCGTGCCCAGTGCGTTTTCTACGGCATCGATCAGCGCTTCGACCGGCAGGGTTTGTAGTGTGTCCTGCAGGCGTACCCTCACGGCTGCCTGGCTGCGCTGGCTATGCGGTGTCGCGACGATTCCCGCAGTGCTTCCCAGCCATTGCAGAACCGCCTGGGTGTCTGGCGGCTGATTGGCGAAGTCGCTGAGGAATTGCTGCTGAATCAGCTGCCGAGCCAGGGCCGCCGAGCAGGGGCAGGTCGAGGAGTAAGGGATTTCAACGTATTGTTCCACGTGGAACATCTCGTTTTCGATTCTCGCATCGAGGATGACGGGATAGCGCTTCCATCCCTCCAGTGGACTGATCAACGCAGGGCGCTTGAGCATGCAGTCGAACTTCAGACGCACATAGGCCGACGATGACAGGCCGTCATGGGTGTCGAGAAAATGGGCCAGCAATTGGCGCAAAGCCAGTGGCGTCAATTCAGTGTGCTCCAGCGCCTCCAAGGCCAGGTACAGGCGCGACATGTGAATGCCGCGTGATTCCCCATCATCAAGGCTTACACCGGCATCGGCCCAGGCGCTCAAGCTGCGGCCGCCCAGTTGCACCGGCAAAGCGATGCCGCGCATGCCGACCCAGTCCAAGGGCTGCAGCGTCGGGCTGGTTTGTGCGGCGATGTCGGGAAGCGTCAGGCTGGTCATCGAGATATCCCATGAAAAAAGAGGCTTAGCGGCAGCCGCCGATCAAGCTGCAGTGCAGGTTGAAGCGTTGTCCGCTGGAGCTGGAAACACGGTTCAGGGTGGTCCAGCCAACGCGACGGCTGTAGCCCACCCAGGCTTCGCCGTCGCTGGCCAGACCGGTGAAGAAGGTCATCTGCCCATAACGACTGTTGGTCTGGGCCCAGAGTCGACGAGTGACGCTGTCGTAACCGCGCAGATGAAAATCGCTGCCGTCGGTGCGCACGCTGTAGTAACTGCCCTTGCTGTCTTCGCATGCCAGAAGTGTGGCGCTGCGAGTGCATACGGCCAGACCGCTATGCGCAATCGCGGCGTGCAGCGGGGTAGATACCGCGAATGTCAGTACCCATACGGCGAGCTTCGAGCGGTTCATGATCATCCTCAAAGGCAGCCGTTCGACAGACGCGGCTTGGCGAAATTGTATTGTTATATTATAACATTGTGCAATGCATCGTTTCGAATGCGCATCGCCGATGAGGTTCATCATGTCCGACCGTCTTCCCGTCACCGTGCTGTCCGGCTTCCTGGGGCCGGCAAGAGCACGCTGCTCAATCATGTCCTGCGCAATCGCGACAACCTGCGAGTCGCGGTCATCGTCAACGACATGAGCGAGATCAACATCGATGCCAGCGAGGTCCAGCGTAACGTCAGCCTCAATCGCGCCGAGGAAAAACTCGTCGAGATGAGCAATGGTTGCATCTGTTGCACCCTGCGCGAAGACCTGCTGGAGGAAGTCGCCCGCTTGGCCGACGAAGGGCGTTTCGATTACCTGCTGATCGAGTCCACCGGCATCTCCGAGCCGTTGCCGGTGGCCGAGACCTTCACCTTCCGCGACGAGCAAGGTCGCAGCCTGTCCGATATGGCCCGGCTGGACACCATGGTCACGGTGGTCGATGGTCTGAACTTCCTGCGCGACTATCAGGCTGCCGACAGCCTGGCCAGCCGGGGCGAAACCCTGGGCGAGGAAGACGAACGTTCGATCAGCGACTTGTTGATCGAGCAGATCGAGTTCGCCGATGTGCTGCTGCTGAGCAAGATCGACTTGATCAGTCAGGCGGACCGTGACGAGCTCACCGCGATTCTGCGCAGCCTCAATGCCCGGGCGCAGATCGTACCGATGGTCATGGGAGAGGTGCCGCTGTCGCGCATCCTCGACACCGGTCTGTTCGACTTCGACCAAGCCGCACAGGCACCGGGGTGGCTTCAGGAGCTGCGCGGGGAGCACGTGCCCGAGACTGAGGAATACGGTATCGCCGCGACCACCTGGCAAGCGCGCAAACCGTTTCATCCACAGCGCTTTTTCGACTTTATCCACAACACGTGGAGCAATGGGCGGCTGCTGCGCTCCAAAGGATTCTTCTGGCTGGCCAGCAAGTACCAAGAAGCCGGCAGTTGGTCGCAGGCCGGCGGCATGATGCGCCATGGCTTGGCCGGTCGTTGGTGGCGCTTCGTGCCACGCGAGCAATGGCCTCAGGACGAAGACAATCGCCAGGCGATCCTCAAGCAATGGACCGCCGAGACCGGTGACTGTCGCCAAGAGCTGGTCTTCATCGGACAGAACATCGACTTCGCCCGGTTATCCACAGAACTCGAGGCCTGCCTGCTGACGGATGAGGAGATGGAGCAAGGGCCGATGGCCTGGCTGCGCCTGCCCGATCCCTTCGGCCCATGGTACGAAGAGGCGGCTGCCTGATGTTGGCGCTCAAGGCTGTGGATATCTGCCAGAGGCAGGGCGAGTCTCCTCAGGTCATGACCGAGATCCTTCGCGATAACGTCAATCTCGCGGTCTGGCAGCGTCGTTTACCGGTACAGGTCGAAGACTTTGCCGAGCTGGTCACAAGTCTGGATCAGCCGATGTCCGATGAGCGGGTGATCGAGGTGAATGAACAGCAACCGCCGAGGCTGACCGGACTGCTGCGCGAAGCGGCGGATCTAGAGGGGTATGAAGGGTTCGTCGCCGATGTCACCTGGCTGGTGGAGGCCTTCACCTGCCTGCTTGGCGCCCGCCGTGTAGGGCTCAGGCTGCGAGTGCTCGACGGTGCGATGTGCCCGCGTTTTCATGTCGATCACGTGCCGCTGCGCTTGCTCACCACCTATGCGGGAATGGGCAGTGAATGGCTGGCGGAAGGGCACATCGACCGCAGCCGTTTGCAGGTGGCGCAGCCGCCTGTGGATAACATCCAGCGCTTGGCGACGGGTGAGGTGGCGCTGCTCAAGGGCGAGAAATGGGTGGGTAACGAAGGGGCGGGTTTGATTCACCGCTCGCCCGCCACGCCCAGAGGTGAGAAACGATTGTTGTTGAGTCTGGACTGGCTGGGCTGACAGGCGGGTGCAAGCCAGCGGTTCGCCGCCGCGCTAGACTGTTCTTTTATTCGGTTCGACACCGCACCATGTTGCAGCATATTCCGACCCATGTGATCGCCGGCCCGCTGGGCGCTGGCAAAACCACGTTGATCCGTCATCTGATGAGCCAGCGTCCGGCGCACGAGCGCTGGGCAGTGCTGGTCAACGAGTTTGGCCAGATTGGTCTGGATGCCGCACTGCTCAGCCGCGACGAGACGGGCGTGGCCATCGGTGAGGTGGCGGGAGGGTGTCTGTGTTGCGTCAATGGCGTGCCCTTCCAGGTCGGATTGAGTCGCCTGTTGCGCAGTGCCAAGCCAGACCGGCTATTCATCGAGCCTTCTGGCTTAGGCCACCCGCTGCAACTGCTGGACCAGCTCACTCAGGCTCCCTGGACAGGTGTGCTGGATGTCCGGCCTCTGGTCATGGTGATGGATGCCCAGGCGCTGGCCCGCGGCGAGTTGCTTGCCGAAGCCCAACTGCAAGCGCAGCTGAAGGCGGGCGTGTTGATCTTCAATAAATCGGCCTCTGTGGATGACGCCTCTCGCCTGTTGATAAGTTCTCGATTTGCCGACCAGCGCGGTATCTGGACCGATCAGGGCAAGCTCGATCTCAGCGATCTTCCGGCTTCATTCGCGAATCCATCGTGCCTCGTGGCGCCCAGCCCTTTGCCTGTGGACAGTTCACCGCCGGCGTTGCCAGCCCTGTGGATAGATCCTGAACGCCCCATTTGCCTTGCCCAGCAAGGCGAGGGCGGCTGGAGCGTGGGTTGGCGTTGGCACCCTACTCAACGTTTGGATGAAGCGCTGTTGAGCGACGCGCTCCGGCACTGGCCTTGGAAGCGGGCCAAAGGGGTTATCCACAGCGGCCAAGGATGGCGTTCGTTCAATGGATTGAACGGCGAACTGCAGGACTGGCGTTCGAGCGAGTGGCGCAAGGATTCCCGCCTCGAACTGATCTTCGATCACCCGCAGGCCTTGGAGGCGCTGCAAGCTGCCATGGCGCGCTGCCAGTTGAGCGCGTGATCAGTTGCGCCAGCGGTTGTGTTCCTGGCGCCACTGCTGCATTTCGATGACGTTGTCGCCGCGCGGCGCCGTGTTGATCTCGAACGGATAAGGCGCCAGTTCGATCTGCATCGTGTGGGCACCGAACTGGGTCACGCTAACAGGATGCCGTTGCTCTCCGGTGACCGTGAACTCGAAGGCATAGATACGTGCCAGGCGCTTGCGGCCCTTGGCGTCACGCACGAAGCCGATGCGTTTGAGCGCCACGGCGTCGTCGAGCAGTTCCAGGTCGAGCTTGGCGCAATGCTGCTTGACCCGCTCGAGTGCCTTCTCGCGCAAGCCGTGGTTATGCCACAGCCAGGCGCCAGCCGTCGCCAACAGCATCAGGACGAACAGGTTCTCCAGGGTCAACATTTCAATAGGCTCCAGACAGGTGGGCGCAGCTTAACTGCGTCGCTGGCCTGTCGTACAGGTGGCTTTAAGGTTCATACTGCTCGGTCTTCACTTATCCACACAGCTTCGGAAATCTCCTGCATGAAACGTACGCCGCACTTGCTCGCCATCCAGTCCCATGTGGTTTTTGGACATGCCGGAAACAGCGCTGCGGTGTTCCCCATGCAGCGCATTGGCGTGAATGTCTGGCCGCTCAATACCGTGCAGTTCTCCAACCACACTCAGTATGGTCAGTGGGCAGGAGAAGTGCTCGCGCCTGCGCAAATTCCCGCGTTGGTGGAAGGCATTTGCAACATCGGTGAGCTGGGCAATTGCGATGCGGTGCTCTCCGGTTACCTGGGGAGCGCCGAGCAGGGCCGGGCCATCCTTGCTGGGGTGCAGCGGATCAAGGCGGTGAATCCGCGCGCGCTGTATCTGTGCGACCCGGTCATGGGGCACCCTGAAAAGGGCTGTATCGTGCCGCAAGAGGTCAGCGACTTCCTGCTCGACCAAGCGGCGGCGGCGGCCGACATCCTGTGCCCGAACCAACTGGAGCTGGACAGTTTCTGCGGGCGCCGCGCGCAGTCGCTGGAAGACTGCGTGGCCATGGCGCGTAGCCTGCTGGCGCGTGGGCCACAAGTGGTGCTGGTCAAGCACCTGGCCTACCCAGGGCGTGCCGACGATGCCTTCGAAATGCTGCTGGTGACGCGTGAGCAGAGCTGGCACCTGCGTCGGCCACTGCTGGCATTCCCGCGTCAGCCGGTTGGGGTCGGCGATCTCACCTCAGGGCTGTTCCTGGCGCGCGTGCTGCTCGGCGACACCTGGGTACAGGCGTTCGAGTTCACCGCAGCGGCTGTGCACGAGGTGTTGCTGGAAACCCAGGCCTGCGCCAGCTACGAGCTGCAACTGGTGCGCGCTCAGGACCGCATTGCGCACCCACGGGTACGCTTCGAGGCGCAGGCACTCGAGTGGTAGGTCACTCGGTCTTCAAATCCTGATAGCGCTTCTCCAGCTCTTGGCGGATCTGCCGGCGCTGCTGACCCTGCAGGAACCGGCGCTTTTCTTCGCTGCTTTGCGGCTGGCGTGCGGGGACTTGCACCGGACGGCGATTGTCGTCCACGGCCACCATGGTGAAGAAACAGCTGTTTGAGTGACGCACCGAGCGCTCGCGGATGTTCTCGGTCACCACCTTGATGCCCACCTCCATGGAGGTGTTGCCGGTGTAGTTGACCGAGGCGAGGAAGGTCACCAGCTCGCCGACGTGCACCGGTTCGCGGAAAATCACCTGGTCCACCGACAGGGTCACCACATAGGTGCCGGCATAACGGCTGGCGCAGGCATACGCCACTTCGTCCAGGTATTTCAGCAGTGTGCCGCCATGTACGTTGCCAGAAAAGTTGGCCATGTCTGGCGTCATCAGGACGGTCATGGTCAGCTGGGCGTTGCCGGGTTCCATAGAGTGCTCACGGTGTGGTTGCGCTGAAACGGGGTGGGTATCTCCAGACACTTCTAAACCCCTTCGATGAAGTTTCCTATCGTGGTTACGGACGTCTGCGAGCGGTCCGCCGTCACGCCGATCATGCCATTACTGGGCGCGGTCTGGCCGATCTGTTTCTGCATATTGCATCGCCGTTCGATCGACGGACGCAATGTTACCCTGAGTACGCCCATGCAACATGGGCGTACCGCCGATCAACACAATCTGTACTTGCCGTTCGCTCAGGTGTCGCCTGGCCGAGCGGCGATTTGCCTCATGCGTCGATACAACCGTGCGTTGATAAAAGGAGTGCCACGCCATGCATGCCATAAGCTTCATCCAGGATCTGGCCGTGATCATGCTGGTCGCAGGGGTGGTAACCATTCTTTTCCACCGGCTGCGTCAGCCGGTCGTACTGGGCTACATCGTTGCCGGCTTCATCATCGGCCCCCATACCCCGCCGTTCGGCCTTATCCACGACGAAGACACCATCAAGACCCTGGCCGAGCTCGGGGTGATCTTCCTGATGTTCTGCCTGGGCCTGGAGTTCAGCCTGCGCAAGCTGTTCAAGGTCGGTGCCACGGCCTTCATCGCCGCGTTCCTCGAGATCGTGCTGATGATCTGGATCGGCTTCGAAATCGGCCGCTGGTTCGGCTGGAACACCATGGATTCGCTGTTCCTCGGCGCCATCCTGGCGATTTCCTCGACCACCATCATCGTCAAGGCGCTCAATGACCTGAAGATGAAGAACGAGCGCTTCGCTCAACTGATCTTCGGTGTGCTCATCGTCGAGGACATCCTCGGCATCGGCATCATCGCACTGCTGTCGGGCATCGCGGTCAGCGGTTCGGTAAGTTCCGGCGAAGTGTTCTCGACCGTCGGCAAGCTGTCGCTGTTCATGATCGTCGCCCTGGTCATCGGCATTCTGCTGGTGCCACGGCTATTGGCCTATGTGGCCAAGTTCGAAAGCAACGAGATGTTGCTGATCACCGTACTCGGCCTGTGTTTCGGCTTCTGTCTGCTGGTGGTCAAGCTCGAGTACAGCATGGTGCTGGGCGCCTTCCTGATCGGCGCGATCATGGCCGAATCGCGCCAGTTGCTGAAGATCGAGCGCCTCATCGAGCCGGTCCGTGACCTGTTCAGCGCCATCTTCTTCGTCGCCATTGGTCTGATGATCGACCCTCACGTGCTGGTCGAGTATGCCTGGCCGATCGTGGTGATTACCCTGGCCGTGGTGCTCGGCAAGATGCTTTCGTGCGGCATGGGCGCCTTCATCGCCGGTAACGACGGGCGTACCTCGTTGCGGGTGGGCATGGGGTTGTCACAGATCGGAGAATTTTCCTTCATCATCGCGGCGCTGGGCATGACATTGCAGGTCACCAGCGACTTCCTCTACCCGGTGGCGGTCGCCGTCTCGGCCATCACCACCTTACTGACGCCTTACCTGATCCGAGCGGCCGATCCGCTGTCCATTCGTCTGGGCAAGGTCGTCCCGCAGCGCCTGTCCAGGGTGCTGTCGTTGTACGGCGAGTGGCTGCGCAGCATTCAGCCGCAAGGTGAGGGCGCCATGCTGGCGGCGATGATCCGGCGCATTCTGTTGCAGGTTGGGGTGAACCTGGCGCTGGTGATCGCGATTTTCTTCAGTGGCGGTTACTTCGCCGTGCGCATTGGCGCGTGGCTCAGCGAATGGATCGGCGATGTGGGGCAACAGAAAGCGCTGATCTGGGGCGCCGCGCTGCTGCTGTCGCTGCCCTTCCTGATCGCGGCCTACCGCAAGCTCAAGGCGCTGTCGATGTTGCTGGCGGAGATGGGCGTCAAGCCGGAAATGGCCGGGCGCCACACCCAGCGAGTGCGGCGGGTCATCGCCGAGGTGATTCCATTGCTGTCGCTGCTGGTCATCTTCCTGCTGCTGTCGGCCTTGTCGGCCAGCATTCTGCCGACCAGCGAACTGCTGCTGATCATCGCGGTGGTGGCTGCGGTGGTGGTGGCGCTGCTCTGGCGCTGGTTCGTGCGCATGCATACACGCATGCAGGTGGCATTGTTGGAAACCCTGGAAAACAGCCGCGACCACTCGCACTGATTGGTTGCGGTGTCGCTTGTTCCGACGCGGCGAGGGTAAGGCCTTCGCCGTGTCAGAAGCGGGTCGCTCAGCAGGCTCAGCTTTCCAGCCAGACGTCCCGCGCCCAGTGCCACACCGACTCCCAGCTATCTTCCCCAACGATCTCTTCGTCGCCGTCCCACAGCACCACGGTGCCGTCTTCTTCGACGCAGTAGTAATTGTCGCCGTCCTGGCACAACGGAATCAGGTCACGCGGTACACCGGCGTCCCAGGCGTTGGCGGCGACGTCGGGCAGGTAGGTGTGCGATTGCGGGTCAGTGACGGTGACCGGTTCGAGAGACCCGTAGACCACGTCACTGACCGTGAGCAGGAACTCTTTGAAGACGAAGGGGATATTGATGAACAGCTCTTCCTCGATCTCGACCAGTTGGTCTTCATCGGGAAGCTCGAGGGGACCGGTACCGGCTCGTTGGCTTCACGGAGTTGTTCGATCACTTCTTCCACGTTTCACTTCCTCTGGCCTTGATGACAACGCTGCGGTTTATACCCTAGTAGCCCGCTACGGCAAAAGCAAAAACCCCGGAACAGGTCCGGGGTTTTTGTGCTGCAGATCGGAATCAGCCGTTCTGGCGGATACCGGCCAGCATCCAGGGCTGGTTCTCGCCCTGTGCACGCTCCATGTGCCAGCTTTCGCTGAAGGCTTCGCCTTGATCGAAGCGAGAGTTCTTCGACACGCCACGGAAGGTCAAGGTCGCGACGGTCTTGTCGGCACGGTCTTCGACGCCGTCCAGTTGCACGTCGAGGTCGTCGATATAGGTGGACTGGAAGCCATCACCTTGTTCGGCGCGCTCGCGCTTGAGGAACTCAAGCATCTGCGGGGTGACGAACTCGGCGATCTTGTCCATCTCGTTCGCGTCCCAGTGCTGCTGCAGGGTCTGGAAATGGTTGCGCGCGGCGGCCAGGAAGTTTTGCTCGTTGAACCAGGCCGGGGCGTTGATCACCGGCGAGGCGACCGGTGCGGCCGAACCGCCGAAGATCGACTGGGCAGGCTGCTGCGCTTGTGGCTGTACTTCACGCTGGTACGGCGCGTGACCCGCAGCCTGTGGCTGCTGCTGACGGCGACGTGCGGCGATGAAGCGGAAGACCAGGAAGGCGATCAAGCCCATGATCAGGAAGTCGAAGATCTGCATGCCCTGGAAGCCATCGCCCATGAACATGGAGGCCAGCAGGCCACCAGCAGCGATACCGGCCAATGGACCCAGCCAGCGCGAAGCACCGCTGGCAGCGGCCGGGGCGCGGCCCGGAGCGGTTGGCGTGGCGGCAGGCGTAGTGGGGGAGGCCTGGCGGGTCTGGTGCATGGGCGCTGCGCCCGAGCTCTTGCCACCGCCGAAGCGCTTGGCATTGGCGTCGAGGCTCAGCGTCAGGCCGACGCAGAGCGCCAGTGCGATGCTAAGAAAACGTTGCATAAGATGGGATTTCCCGTTTTGTGGATTGCACGCGCGTCATGGTGCACATGATCTGACAGACAAGGCCAGCGTAAGAATGTTTCGAGCTTTTGCCTGGCGGGCAGGGCGACGTCTGGAAGAGTCTGTAGGTAGAGTCTGGAAAGGTTGTCTGAAAAAGGAACCTCACTGAGATCCCTTTGCCCTCAGATCGCTTCCAGCTTGGCGTACCCCAGCATCAACCATTTGCTGCCTTCGTCGAAATTCACCTGCACCCGCGCTTGGGCGCCGGACCCTTCGAAGTTGAGGATCACGCCCTCGCCGAATACCGAGTGCTGAACCCGCTGCCCGAGGCTGAAGGCGGTCTGCGGGATCGCGGCATTGGCGAACAGGCTGCTGGCCTGGGTCTGAGCGCCGCCGAAGGGGCGACTGACCGAGTTGGACAGGCGCACCTCCTGAACCAGCCCGGCCGGAATTTCCCGAACGAAGCGTGACACCTTGTTGTACGTCTCACTGCCATACAGACGGCGCGTTTCGGCGTAGGACATGATCAACTGGCGCATGGCCCGCGTGATACCGACATACGCCAGCCTGCGCTCTTCTTCCAGACGTCCCGGCTCTTCCAGGCTCATCTTGTGCGGGAACAGCCCTTCTTCCAGGCCGACCAGGAACACATAGGGGAACTCAAGGCCTTTGGCACTGTGCAGGGTCATCAATTGCACGCTGTCTTCGTGCTCGTCGGCCTGGGCATCGCCTGCTTCGAGCGAAGCGTGGCCGAGGAAGGCGGACAGCGGCGACAGGTCGCCGTCGTCTTCGCTGGTCTCGAAGTTGCGCGCGGCGCTGACCAGTTCTTCAAGGTTTTCCACCCGCGCCTGGCCCTTCTCGCCTTTCTCTTCCTGGTGATAGACGATCAGCCCGGATTGCTCGATCACGGTCTGGGTCATCGTGTGCAGCGGCATCTCGCTGACCTTGGCCGCGAGGTTCTCCATCAATTCGATGAAGCCGCCCAGCGCGCTTGCCGCGCGACCCTTGAGGGCTTTGGCGGCGAGCAACTGGCACATGGCATCCCACATCGACGACTGGCTGTGACGAGCGTGCTCGCGGATGGCCTCGACGGTTTTTTCGCCGATACCGCGTGGTGGCACGTTGATGACCCGCTCCAAGGCTGCGTCGTTGCCGCGCCCTTCGAGCAGGCGCAGGTAGGCCATGGCGTTCTTGATCTCGGCGCGTTCGAAGAAGCGCTGGCCGCCATAGATGCGGTAGGGAATACGCTCGCGCAGCAGGGCCTCTTCGAGCACCCGCGACTGGGCGTTGGAGCGATAGAGGATGGCAATGTCATTGCGTGAGTGGCCGTCCTTGATCACGCGCTCGATGCTCTCGACCACGTAGCGTGCTTCGTCGTGCTCGTTGTAGGCCGCATACAGCGTGATGGGTTCGCCTTCGCCCAGGTCGGTCCACAGTTCCTTGCCCAGACGCCCACTGTTATTGGCGATCAAGGCGTTGGCTGCTTTGAGAATGCCGCCCGTGGAGCGGTAGTTCTGCTCCAGGCGGATCAGCTCGGCATCGGGGAAGTCGGCGGTGTACTGATGGATGTTCTCGATCTTGGCCCCGCGCCAGCCATAGATGGACTGGTCGTCGTCGCCCACCGCCATCAGGCTGTCGCCGCCTGCGGCCAACAGGCGCAACCAGGCGTACTGCACGGCGTTGGTGTCCTGGAACTCGTCCACCAGCACGTGACGGAAGCGGCGCTGATAGTGCTCCAGCAGGCCAGGGTGGTCGCGCCACAGGTCCAGGGCGCGCAGCAGCAGCTCGGAGAAATCGATAACACCGGCGCGTTCGCAGGCCTGTTCGTAAGCTTCGTAGATGCCACGCATGGTGGCCAGGAACAGGTCGCCGCCTGGCTGGATGTGCTGCGGGCGCAGGCCTTCGTCCTTTTGCCCGTTGATGAACCACTGGGCCTGGCGAGCGGGCCAGCGTTGCTCGTCCAGACCCATTTCGCGGATCACGCGTTTGACCAGGCGCTGCTGGTCGTCGCTGTCGAGAATCTGGAAGTTCTGCGTCAGCCGCGCTTCCTGCCAATGGGCACGCAGCAGGCGGTGCGCCAGGCCGTGAAAGGTGCCGACCCACATACCGGCCGGGTTGATGCCCAGCAACTGCTCGATGCGGTGGCGCATCTCGGCCGCCGCCTTGTTGGTGAACGTCACCGACAGGATGGAGTGCGGCGAGGCCTGCTCGACCTGGATCAGCCAGGCGATGCGGTGCACCAGCACGCGGGTCTTGCCGGAGCCGGCGCCAGCCAGCACCAGTTGACGGCCACGCGCAGCGGCTACGGCCTGGCGCTGGGCATCGTTGAGGGAATTGAGCAGGAGGGAGAGGTCATCAGTGTGCATCCGGCCATTCTAGGGGCGCGCGGGGCGGGGGCAAACGCGTTGCTGATAAATCTCGGGCATTGCGGCGGGCCGTTCATCGGCAAGGGGCAGCGGACAAAGGACAGGGCTGTTGTGAAAACATGACGTACAGCAGTTTGGCCAGCAGGCGGTGTTGTGTATTCTCCGTGACCGTTAGCGGCTGACCATTACAAGAACACTGCCATATGACCCAGAATTGCATGGTGATCGACGCATTACCCGACAAGACGAAGCGCGTTCGCAGGCAATTCGCAACCGAGCTCTCCATCGAGCGCACCCGCCTGCTGTATCAAGGCTCCTTGCTACCCACTCTGCTCATGTTGCTCAACGGCCTGCTGTGTGCCTGGCTGCTATGGAGTCCGGCCCGCTACCTGTTGGTGTGTGTGTGGACGCTCTGGCTCCTGGCGTTGGTGGGTCTGCGCGTCATTCAGGTGGCGGCCTTCGAGGCGGCGCCTGCGCCACGGCAGGCGCAACCGAATTGGTGGCGACTGTTTCTCGGGGATCTGCCTTCAGTGGGCTGACCCTGGCCTGTGCCGCGCTCGCCTTGGTGCCGGTGGATAGCTTCGTCCAGCAGGCCTGGGTGTTCGGCTTGCTGGGCGCTGCGGCGCTGTCGGCCAGCGTCGCCTATGCGGTGAGTCTGCCCGCCTTTCTCAGTTTCGTGCTGCCGGGGCTGCTGCCGCCGATCGGCTTTCTCTTCATCTACGAGGATGGCGCGCAGCGCGGCTGGGGTTGGCTGGGTCTGATTCTCTTGGGCGCGCTGTTCGTGGTGGCTTGGCAGATCAATCGGCTGATCGAAAACGGTCTGTTGCGACGCTTCCAGAACCAGGCGTTGATCGAACATCTGCAGCAGGCACAGCGCCAGGGCGAGCGGTTGAACCTGGCGCTGAGTGAGGAGGTCAAGCAGCGCCGTCAGGTCGAAACGCAGCTACGTCATGCCCAGCACTGCCTGGAGCAGCGGGTGAGCGAACGTGGCCGTGAGCTGGACCTCGCGCATCAGGCACTGGGCGCCAGCGCGCAACGCCTGGCTGTGCATGAGGAGCAGCAACGCCTGGCCGCCACGGTGTTCGAGGCCGCCAGCGAGGGCATCGCCATCCTCGACGCACACTTCCAGGTGCTGGCGGTGAACCAGCCCTATTGCACACTCACCGGCCACTCTCGCGAAGAGTTGCTGTCGTGCAACCTGTTGCAACTGCCGAGCAGCCGCGATGCGCAGCGTCACAGCGAGTCGATCCGCGAAGCGTTGCAACAGCAAGGCCGTTGGCAGGGTGAACTGGTCGAGGCACGTAGCAATGGTGAGTTGTACCCTCAGTGGTTGCAGCTCAACGGGGTGCACGACGGCAACGGCAGGCTCAGCAACATCGTTGCGTTCTGCACCGACCTGTCGACGCGCCGTCAGTCGGAGGAGCGTTTGCGTCATCTGGCTCATTACGATGAACTCACTGGACTGGCCAACCGCATGCTGTTACGCCTGCGCCTGGACCAGGCACGCCAGCGTGTTCGGCTCAACGGCCGCACCTTGGCCCTGCTGCACGTGGACCTGGACCGCTTCAAGCTGCTCAATGAAAGCCTAGGTCAGGCGCTGGCCGACCAATTGCTCAGGCAGATGGCGCGACGTCTGGCCAACGCAGTACCCGAGGCCGATACGGTGGCGCGTATATCGGGTGACGAATTCGTGGTGCTGTTCGATGGCTACAGCCATTTGTCGAGCCTGGTTCGGGTCACCACGCGCCTGCTCGACAAGCTGCGTGTCCCGCAGCAGTTGGGTGACCACGAAGTGGTGGTCAGTGCCTCGGTGGGGATCAGCCTGCTGACGGATCCTTCCTGCGACCTTGAGGCGCTGCTCAACCAGGCTGATATGGCCAAGCAGCACGCCAAGCACTTGGGCGGTGACTGTTTCCAGTTCTACACCGAGAGCCTGCGCGCCAGCACGCTGGAGCGCCTGCAACTGGAGAACCACTTGCGCAAGGCCTTGGTCGAGAACCAATTGCGGGTGTTCTACCAACCCAAGATGTGCCTGAGCAGTGGCCGTCTGAATGCGGCCGAAGCGCTGGTACGTTGGCAGCATCCGCAGTGGGGCATGGTGCCGCCCAGCGAATTCATCGGGCTGGCGGAAGAAACCGGGCTGATCGCGCCGATGGGCGAATTCGTCCTGCGCCAGGCGTGCTGGCAAGCGTGCGAATGGTTGCGCCAGGGCCGAGACATCCGGGTCTCGGTGAACCTTTCGGTGTACCAGTTGCGCCAGGGCAAGGTGGTCAGTCTGGTCCGTCAGGTACTGGAAGAGACCGGGTTGGCGCCGCATCTACTGGAACTGGAACTCACCGAAAGCCAGTTGCTCGACAACGTCGAGCACATCATTACCACGTTCGAACAATTGCATGCGCTAGGGGTGAAGCTGGCGATCGATGACTTCGGCACGGGCTATTCGTCGCTGAGCTACCTGAAGCGCTTCCCGGTGGATTACGTGAAGATCGACCAGGCGTTCATCCGCGGCCTGCATGAGGGCAATCAGGATGCCGCGATCATCCGGGCGATCATCGGCATGGCCAAGAGTCTGGGGCTCGAAGTGGTGGCCGAGGGCGTGGAAACCCCAGAGCAATTGTCGTTCCTGCGTGAGCAGGGTTGCGACGAAGTCCAGGGTTACTTAATCAGTCGTCCATTGGAGGCCGAGGCTTTCGAGAAACTGCTGCAGCAATGACCGTCGGCGAGTCGTTCCCGCAATGGGTCGGCCGCGTCAGTTCTGCGCGTTCACGCGCAAGGTTTCGATTGCCTTACCGTCGTGGAGGACGACGACCAGGCGTACCGGGTAGCCGAAGTCTTTTTCGAACACCACCGGTTTGTCAGTCATCACCGCGAGGTGAATCCCGTCCTCCTGCTCCAGGACCAGATCCAGATTCAAGTTGGATGACCTGTCCTGAATGCGCGATGGCACCAGCAGCGGGGTGACTCCTGGGTTGGCCACGGTGACTGTGGCTTCAACGCGCAGCAATGTGTCGGTTTGTGTTGCAGTCCAATGCTTCGATTCGGTCATGAGGGTTTTTCCTGCAATGGGCGTTACGCGGCATGCGTCGCTTCAGCGCAACGATGCGCCTTGGCAGGTCGCGATTGCAGGACGAAAGATTTCAGTCATGCCACTGCCTTCCCTGGTTCGCCAGCAGGCTGTTGGCCTGTTCCGGCCCGTTACTGCCGGCCGGGTAAGGGCGGGGCGCCTGGAAGTGCGCTTCCCAGCCCTTGAGGATCGGGTCGATCCAGGCCCAGGCCGCTTCCACCTCGTCGCGGCGCATGAACAGGGTGGAATCGCCTTCCAGGATATCCAGCAGCAGGCGCTCATAGGCGTCCCAGCGGCGGGTGTGGCCGAACGCCTGGGCCAGGTTCAGGTCCAGGTCGACCGGAGCCAGGTGCATGCCCTTTCCAGGCCGTTTGGTCATCATGCGCAGGCTGATGCGCTCTTCGGGTTGCAGCCGGATCAGCAACTGGTTGACCTGTTCACCGGCGAACAGCGCGTGGGGCACCGGCTTGAACTGGATGACGATCTGCGATGAACGCCGCGCCATGCGCTTGCCGGTACGCAGGTAGAACGGCACCCCGGCCCAGCGCCAGTTCTCGATGTGCGCCTGGACGGCGACGAAGGTTTCGGTGTCGCTGTCGTGGTCCACGTCTTTTTCGAAGTAGTAGGCCGGCACCTCCTGACCTCCGATTCGACCGGCGCTGTACTGCCCGCGTACGGTCTGGTCCTGCACGTCCTGGTCGCCGAGTGGACGCAGGGCGCGCAGGATCTTCACCTTCTCGTCGCGCACGGCCTCGGCCTCGAACTGCGCCGGAGGCTCCATGGCCACCAGGCACAGCAACTGCAGCAGGTGGTTCTGCAGCATGTCGCGGGTGGCGCCGGCGCGATCGTAGTAGGCACCGCGATTCTCCACGCCGAGGGTTTCGCACACGCTGATCTGCACATGATCGACCTGCGCGTTGCGCCACACCGGCTCCAGCAGGGCGTTGGCGAAACGCAGGGCCATGAGGTTCTGCACGGTTTCCTTGCCCAAGTAGTGATCGATGCGAAACACCTGGGATTCCTCGAATACAGCACCGATGGCCTGATTGATCGCTTGGGCCGACGCCAGCGAATGGCCGATGGGCTTTTCCAGCACGATGCGCGCTTCCGGGTCGGCCAGGCCTGCCAGGCGCAGGTGGCCGGCGATCGAGGCAAACAGACTGGGCGCGGTGGCCAGGTAGAAGATTCGCGTGAGGCCACCCGGTTCGCCAAGATAGCGGGCCAGGCGGACGAAGTCGGCGCCTTGGGCGGCGTCCATGGCGAAGTAGTCCAGGCGCGCGCAGAAGCGTCGCCACAGTTCGTCGTCGAAGTCGGCAGGGGCGATCTGCGCCCGGCCATGACGCTCGACGCGCTTGAGGTAGTCGCGACGCGACAGTGGCTGGCGGGCCAGGGCGATGATGCGTACGGCATTGTGCAGGCGGTTTTGGCGATACAACTGATAGAGCGCCGGCAGCAGCTTGCGCAGGGCCAGATCGCCAGTACCGCCGAAAACCAAGATGTCGCAGGGAATACTCAAGCCACCACGCTCCCATGTTCGTTTAGCTGGGCGGTCCGCCGGTCATGTAGTATAACTACAAGATAGCTACATCCCCGGTCAGCCGATCATAACCGAGTCAAGCCTGTGAATCTGTTGCAACACATCGCCCAATCGCGCCATCTGCTGCGCAAATCGGAACTGAAAGTGGCCGACCATGTGCTGCTCGATCCGGCTGCCGTCATGCACAGCTCAATGGCCGATCTGGCGCATAACGTCGGCATCAGCGAGCCGACCATCGTGCGTTTCTGCCGGGCCATTGGCTGCTCCGGGTTCCAGGATCTCAAGCTCAAGTTGGCGCAGAGCCTGGCGGCGGGCGCCAGCTTTGGACAGTTCGCCATCCATGAAGACGACTCGGTGGCCGACTACAGCCTGAAGATCTTCGACACTACGCTGCACACGCTGATGGAGGTGCGCGAGCACCTCGACCCGCAGGCCCTCCAGCAGGCGGTCAGTGCCATGGCCCAAGCCCAGCGCGTGGAGTTCTACGGTTTCGGTGCATCAGGCGCGGTGGCCGCCGACGCTCAGCACAAGTTCTTCCGCTTGTTGCTCAGTGCGGCGGCCTATTCGGACCCGCACATGCAGGCCATGTCCGCGGTCACGCTCAAGCCGGGCGACGTGGCGGTGTGCATCTCCCAGTCGGGGCGCTCCAAGGACCTGCTGATCACCGCGAATCTGGTGCGCGAAAGCGGCGCCAACCTCATCACCCTGTGCCCCAGCCAAACCCCATTGGCGGAACTGTCGACCGTCAACCTGGCCATCGATGTGCACGAAGACACCGAGATCTACACCCCGCTGACGTCACGCATCGCCCACCTGGTGGTGATCGACGTGCTGGCGATGGGCGTGGCCATGGCGCGTGGCCCGAGCCTGGTGAATCACCTCAAGAGCGTCAAGCGCAGCTTGCGCAGCCTGCGGCTGTCGCCCAAGTCGATCAAGGCGACCGACGACTGAGCGCGCTTGCGTGCTAGCGACCCGCAAAATTCATCGGCCTGTCACCAATCGGTAAAGCGCGCTCGCCACCCTGAAGCTCCCGCATCCGATCTGGGAGACAGGCAATGGCAAACGATCACTTCGGTTCGTACCAACCCAACGCCAAGGCTCGCAAGCAGGCTGAAAAGGATCAGCGTCGCATGGAATATCGCCGTGCGATCGAAAGCTATTGCGACCAGCGTCAATTGCTTCGTGAAATCGCCGATTACCCCGAATTGCAAGACATCACGGTGTGGCAAGTGGTGCCGGCAGCTTCCCAGAAAATCGCTCCACCAGCCCACTGATCGTCGCCCGTTCGCTGCGAATGAACGCCAGGAAGGCCAAGGCGACCGGCGACTGTCGCTTGGCCTTGGCTTGTACCACGCACCAACTGCGAAACAGCGGCAGTTCTTCCACCGGCAGCTCGCGCAGCAGGCCGGTGGCCAACTCCATGTTCACCGCGTGTCGCGTCAGCAGGGCGATGCCCAGACCGGCGATCACGCTCTCTCGCTGAGCCTCGGCAGACGCCACTTCCAAGGTCTGGGTAAAGTGCACGCGCTTGTCCTTGAAGTATTTCTCGCAGGCCTTGCGCGTGCCTGAACCCTGTTCGCGGACCAGCAGGGTGTGAGGTTCCAGATCTTGCAAGCGCAGGCGCTCGGGCTGTGACAGCGGATGATCCGGCGGCGCTACGGCGATGATCGGGTTGTTGAGAAAGGGCAGGAACTCCAGGCCCATGTCCTGGGGCACCATCGACATGATGATCAGATCGTCGCGGTTGTCCGACAGCCGCCGAATCGCCTGGGCGCGATTGACCACGGTCAGCGTGAGGTTGACCTCAGGATGGCGTCGCTTGAACGCCGCGAACAGATGAGGCACGAAGTGCTTGGCGCTGGATTCGATCGCCAGCTTCAACTGCCCTTGCAGTGAGCCCTGCATATCCGACAGCTGCATGTCGAAGTTCTCCAGCCGGCCGAAGATGTCCCGGCTGGCCCGTTGCAGTGCCTCGGCCGCTTCGGTCAGGTACAACTTCTTGCCCACATACTCGAACAGCGGCTGACCCACCAGCTCCTCAAGCTGACGGATTTGCAGGCTGACGGCCGGTTGCGTGAGCGACATTTCTTCGGCCGCGCGGCTGTAGGAGCGCAGGTCGCACACCTCATTGAAGATCTGCAGTTGACGCAACGTCATACGCATCAATGACTTACGCATTTATCCGAACACCCCGGCAATACCCTGTTACCGAACTATAAGCTTTTGCTAATACTGCCTCTAACAAATATTGATTTTTGTTTATCGATCAGCGGCGCTAGCTTTGAACGTGCGACTGGCCAGCAGCGTCTGGTCACGCGCCGACCGGTGTATCCGGATCGTCTGTTCGAACGGCTTTGGGAAGACTCCAGTGATAAAAAAAATCCTGATCGCCAACCGGGGTGAAATCGCAGTCCGCATCGTGCGTGCTTGCGCCGAGATGGGCATCCGCTCCGTCGCGATCTTTTCCGATGCCGACCGGCATGCCTTGCACGTCAAGCGCGCCGACGAGGCCTACAGCATCGGTGCCGAGCCGCTGGCCGGTTACCTGAACCCGCGCAAGCTGGTGAACCTGGCTGTGGAAACCGGTTGCGACGCCCTGCATCCGGGCTACGGCTTCCTGTCGGAAAACGCTGAACTTGCGGAAATCTGCGCCGAGCGTGGGATCAAGTTCATCGGTCCGGCCGCCGAGGTCATCCGCCGCATGGGCGACAAGACCGAAGCACGGCGCACCATGATCCAGGCCGGGGTGCCCGTCACGCCTGGCACCGAAGGCAACGTGGCCGATATCCACGAGGCCCTGCGCGAAGGCGACCGCATCGGTTACCCGGTGATGCTCAAGGCCACTTCCGGTGGCGGCGGACGCGGTATCCGCCGCTGCAACAGCCGCGAGGAACTGGAACAGAACTTCCCACGGGTGATTTCCGAGGCGACCAAGGCCTTCGGCTCGGCCGAGGTGTTCCTGGAAAAGTGCATCGTCAATCCCAAGCACATCGAGGCGCAGATCCTCGGCGACAGCTTCGGCAACGTGGTGCACCTGTTCGAACGCGACTGCTCGATCCAGCGCCGCAACCAGAAGCTCATCGAGATCGCCCCGAGCCCGCAGCTCACCCCTGAGCAGCGCGCCTACATCGGCGACCTGGCGGTGCGCGCCGCCAAGGCGGTGAATTACGAGAACGCTGGCACCGTGGAGTTTCTGCTCGCCGAGGGCGAGGTGTACTTCATGGAGATGAACACGCGGGTGCAGGTGGAGCACACCATCACCGAGGAAATCACCGGTATCGACATTGTCCGCGAGCAGATCCGCATTGCCTCGGGCGAGCCGTTGTCGGTCAAGCAAGAAGACATCGTGCACCGCGGCTTTGCGCTGCAGTTCCGCATCAATGCCGAAGACCCGAAGAACAACTTCCTGCCCAGCTTCGGCAAGATCACCCGTTATTACGCCCCCGGCGGCCCGGGCGTGCGTACCGATACGGCGATCTATACCGGCTACACCATTCCGCCGTTCTACGACTCGATGTGCCTGAAGCTGGTGGTCTGGGCGCTGACCTGGGAAGAGGCCATGGATCGCGGGTTGCGGGCTTTGGACGACATGCGCGTGCAGGGCGTCAAGACCACCGCCGCGTACTACCAGGAAATCTTGCGCAACCCGGAATTCCGTAGCGGCCAGTTCAATACCAGCTTCGTCGAAAGCCACCCTGAACTGACCAACTACTCGATCAAGCGCAAACCCGAAGAATTGGCCCTGGCCATCGCCGCCGCCATCGCCGCCCACGCCGGCATCTGAATGCAGTGGCAAGCTGCGAGCGGCAAGCTGCAAGTAGAAGCGGATCGGCTTTTCTTGCGGCTTACCGCTACACGCTTGCCGCTAAAAGGAGATAACAATGTCCAAGAAAATCCATGTAACCGACACGATCCTGCGTGATGCCCACCAGTCTCTGCTGGCCACGCGCATGCGCACCGAAGACATGCTGCCGATCTGCGACAAGCTCGACAAAGTGGGCTACTGGTCGTTGGAAGTCTGGGGTGGCGCCACCTTCGACGCCTGTGTGCGCTTCCTCAAGGAAGACCCGTGGGAGCGCCTGCGCCAGTTGCGCGCAGCCCTGCCCAACACGCGCTTGCAGATGCTGCTGCGCGGGCAGAACCTGCTGGGCTACCGCCACTACAGCGACGACGTGGTCAAGGCATTCGTGGCCAAGGCGGCAGTCAACGGCATCGACGTCTTCCGTATTTTCGATGCCATGAACGACGTGCGTAACCTGCGCGTGGCCATCGAAGCGGTGAAGGCGGCTGGCAAGCACGCGCAAGGCACCATCGCCTACACCACCAGCCCGGTGCACACCATCGACGCCTTCGTGAAGCAGGCCCAGCAGATGGAAGCCATGGGGTGCGACTCGGTGGCGATCAAGGACATGGCCGGCCTGCTGACCCCGTTCGCGACCGGCGAACTGGTCAAGGCCCTGAAGGCCGAGCAGTCGCTGCCGGTGTTCATCCACTCCCACGACACCGCCGGCCTGGCCGCCATGTGTCAGCTCAAGGCCGTGGAAAATGGCGCGGATCACATCGACACGGCTATCTCCAGCTTCGCCTGGGGCACCAGCCATCCCGGCACCGAATCGATGGTCGCAGCGCTCAAGGGCAGCGAGTTCGACACCGGTCTGGATCTGGAACTGTTGCAGGAAATTGGCCTGTACTTCTATGCCGTGCGCAAGAAGTACCACCAGTTCGAGAGCGAGTTCACCGCCGTGGACACCCGCGTGCAGGTTAACCAGGTACCGGGCGGGATGATTTCCAACCTGGCCAACCAGCTCAAGGAGCAGGGCGCGCTCAACCGCATGAACGAGGTGCTGGCGGAAATCCCACGGGTGCGCGAAGACCTCGGCTTCCCGCCACTGGTCACGCCGACCTCGCAGATCGTTGGCACTCAGGCGTTCTTCAACGTGCTTGCCGGCGAGCGCTACAAGACCATCACCAACGAAGTGAAACTGTACCTGCAGGGCGGCTACGGCAAGGCCCCAGGTGTGGTCGATGAGCAACTGCGGCGCCAGGCGATTGGCAGCGAAGACGTGATCGATGTGCGTCCGGCCGACCTGCTCAAGCCGGAAATGGCCAAGCTGCGCGCCGACATCGGCAGCCTGGCGCACAGCGAAGAGGACGTGCTGACCTTCGCCATGTTCCCGGACATCGGCCGCAAGTTCCTCGAAGAACGCCAAGCCGGCACGCTCAAGCCCGAAGTGCTGCTGCCGATTCCCGAAGCCGGCGCCGCCGCCTCGGTGGGCGGTGAGGGGGTGCCGACCGAGTTCGTCATCGACGTGCACGGCGAGACCTACCGCGTGGACATCACCGGTGTCGGGGTCAAGGCCGAAGGCAAGCGCCATTTCTACCTGTCGATCGATGGCATGCCGGAAGAAGTGGTGTTCGAACCGCTCAACGACTTCGTCAGCGGCGGTAGCAGCAAGCGCAAGCAGGCCAGCGCGCCGGGCCATGTCAGCACCACCATGCCGGGCAACATCGTCGATGTGCTGGTCAAGGAGGGCGATGCGGTCAAGGCCGGGCAGGCGGTGCTGATCACCGAGGCCATGAAGATGGAGACCGAAGTGCAGGCGGCCATCGCCGGTAAGGTCGTGGCCATCCATGTCGCCAAAGGCGACCGGGTCACGCCGGGTGAGATCCTGATCGAAATCGAGGGCTGATACGCAGCCCTCGAGGGTGAAGCGGTTACCTCATGGGGAGCGAAGGCTCCCCTTTTTTTGCGGTGCGTTTTAGTGCAGATGGAGGCGTAGGAAGTGATTTGCAGATGGGTCTGGTCAGGCGCGCAAGCCGGATCAGGTAGCGCTGCCAGCGCCGTCGCTTGCCCGTCGGCAGTCTTCCAGCGTTCGCACCTGACCTTCCGGCCGCTGGTTCTCGGCCGCCAACCAGCGCTCGAAACCGGCCGCCACCTGCGGCCATTGCCCGTCGGTGATCGCATACCACGCCGTATCGCGGTTACGGCCCTTCACCACCATGTGTTGCCGGAACACCCCCTCGAAGACGAAACCGAAGCGCTGCGCGGCGCGCTTGGAGCGGGCGTTGGCGTCGTTGCACTTCCATTCCAGCCGGCGATTGCCCAGTTCGAATCCAAGTTTGCCCAGCAGGTACACCGCTTCGGTGCCCTTGGGCGTGCGCTGCATGGCGGCGCCGAAGGCGATGTGGCCGAGTTCGAAGCGACCGTGGTCGGGCACGATCGACATGTAGCTGAGCAGGCCTTGGGCCTGATCGCTGTTTTTGTCGATCACGCTGTAGAACAGCGGGTCTGCACTGGCGGCATGGCCGTGCAGCCAGTGCTCGAAGGCGGCGCGCTCGGTGAAGGGGCCATAGGGCAGATAGTCCCACAGGGCCGGGTCGGCGTCCGGACCTTGCAGGACTTCCCAGAGGTCGTCGCCGTGGCGCGCCGGGTCGAGTTTTTCCAGGCGGATGAAGCGCCCCTCCACGGGCGCTTCATTGGGAGTGCTGGCAGGTGTCCAGTTCAGTGCGTCAGTCATGGCGCTTACAACCCTTTGCGGAATTGGATGAAGCCTGGCCGTTCGGCCACCTGTTGATACAGGCCGATGGCTGTGGCGTTGGTTTCGTGGGTCAGCCAGTGCACCTTGATGCAGCCGGCGGCCTTGGCCGTGGCACAGACATGCTCGATCAACTGACGACCGATGCCCAGGCCGCGCTGCTGTGGGTCGACGTACAGATCCTGCAAGTAGCAGGCGTTCTCGATGCTCCAGTTGGAACGATGGTAGATGAAGTTGACCATGCCCACCGCCTTGCCATCGACCCAGGCCAGTGTCGAATAGGTGGGTTCGCTGGGGTCGAGCAGCCGCTGCCAGCTGTTGGCGCTGACCTCCTCGGCCAGGGTGGTTTCGTAGAAGCGCAGGTAGGCCTGCCACAGCGGCAGCCAGGCGGCGTGATCTTCGGCGCGGACAGGCCGCAGCGTGACGGTGGACATGGGCATTCTCCTTTAGAGCGAGCGCATCTGCGCGGCAAGTGATTGGTCGAGTGGGTCGCGGCTGTCGGCCAAGCCAGCGTGAACGCCCTGGATGTCCGCCGCGCTGCGGTTCTGGCTGAGCTTGCGCGCGCCCTGTAGGCGGGCGATCGGCAGACGGATACCGACGATGGCGCGCAGCATGCCGTCGATGTAGTCGGCTGGCGCATCGGCCACCGCCCAGGGCTCGCTGCGGCCCTGCTCGTGCAGGTCGGTCAGGCGGCTGACGATCTGCAGCAGCGACTCGGCGTCGTGCATGACATCGACCGCACCGTAGGCATGCACCGCGACGTAGTTCCAGGTCGGCACCACCTTGGGATCGTCGTGCTTGCTCGGGTAATAGCTGGGGCTGACGTAGGCATCCGCACCTGCAAACACCAGCAGCGCCTCGCCGCCGCGCTGCAGGTCCTGCCACTGGCGATTGGCTCGCGCCAGGTGGCCGTAGACCGTGCCGAACTCGCCCTCATCGGTGTCCAGCAGTACCGGCAGGTGAGTGGCCAGCAGGCCGTGGTCACCGTAGCTGATCAAGGTGGCGAGGCGGGCGCTCTGCATGTGCTGGTGCAGACGCTGAAGGTCGTGATCCTGGAAGGGTTTGGCGATGTGCATGATGAAAGTCCTTGTTCGATGGGGACCATCCTAGGCAGGCTATTGGTCTGCTGTAAGAGCCATTGAAGTCTATTTTCATAGGTCCAATTTCATGACTGAGCGCGCACTCGTATCGTCTTTCGACCCAGCCGGAATCGTTTTGGACCGGCGCCGCGGACTCAGCCAGCAGCTGTATCAGGCGCTGCGCGCAAGGGTGCTGGATGGCCGCCTGAGCAGTGGTACGCGCCTGCCGGCCACCCGTGACCTGGCGTCGATGCTGGCGCTGTCGCGTAACAGCGTGGTGCGTGCCTACGATCAGCTGTATGCCGAAGGCTTCATTGAAAGCCGAGTCGGCGATGGCACGTATGTGAGTCGGCTGGAAAAACTGTCCACACAGTTATCAACAAGGTTATCCCAGGGGTTATCAACAGGTTTATCCACATTTTCGTCTTCTGGTACTGAGCATTTATCCAGCTCGACGCGTTCCAGTGCGCCGCTCGAGCGCCTTGCCAGCCATCATCTTTCACTGCCCCGAACCGATGCACCGCGGGCATTTCGACTGGGCATGCCGGCAGTCGATCTGTTTCCGTTCGAGGTCTGGGCCAAGCTACAGGCGGGTTTCTGGCGAAATCCCGATCCCGCTGTGCTCGGCTATGGTGATCCGGCGGGCGAGCCACTGCTGCGCGAACTGATCGCCGCCTACATGCGTCGCTCGCGCGGGCTGTCGTGCACCGCTGAACAAATTGTGATCACCAGTGGTGCGCAGCAGGCCATCAGCCTTTGTGCACAGCTGCTGTTGCAGCCGGGCGATGAGGTGGCTGTGGAAAACCCAGGCTATCGAGCGGCTCGGCATGCGTTCGCCCTGGCCGGTGCTTCGTTGCGCGGCGTGCCGGTGGACGAGCAGGGGCTGGAATGCGAGCGGCTGGCGGATTGGCCTGATTGTCGATTGGTCTATGTGACGCCCGCGCACCAGTACCCGACCGGCGTCACCCTGAGCCTGGCGCGGCGCCTGGCGTTGCTGGCCTGGGCCGAGCGCCACGACGGTTGGATCGTCGAGGACGACTACGACGGTGAGTACCGCTACAGCGGCGCGCCGTTGGCCCCGCTGGCGGCGCTGGACAGGCAGCAGCGGGTGATCTACGTCGGCACTTTCGGCAAGATCGCTTTTCCGGCCATGCGTTTGGGCTACCTGGTACTGCCGCCGCGACTGGTCGAGCCGTTCAGCCAGGCACGCGCGCTGGCAGTGCGACACTCCGAGGTCGGTACTCAATGTGTGATGGCGCAATTCATGGCTCAGGGACACTTTCAGCGTCACATTCGACGCATGCGCCGGGCGGCCCTGGCCCGTCGCGACGTGCTCAAGGCGGGCTGGCCCAAGGATGTTTCGGGGTTGGGCACCATGCCGGAAGTGGCGGCAGGCCTGCATGTGAAGGTGGATGTGGATAACGTTGCCCGGGAAACGCAACTGGTGGCGCAGGCCGAGGCGGTGGGGGTGGAAGTGCAGGCGCTTAGCCCGTACTGGCTTGAGAACGGCGAAGCACCTGTGGATAAGTGCGCGGGTCTGGTGCTGGGTTTCGCCGCGGTTCCCGAGCCGGAGATCGCCGAGGCCTTGCTGCGGTTACGCAAGGCCTGGCGCTAGCCACCGGCAGAGGTACGACTCAGGTTCCCGACTTGATCCGCGTCCAGGCGCGGGTGCGTGCCCGCTCTGCCTCTCGGCTCAGCGGCTTGAGGGTGTACAGCTTGGTCATCGCCTCGGCCGTTGGGTACAGGTTCGGGTTGTTGCGAATGTCCGGGCTGACCTTGTCGGTAGCGTCCTTGTTCGGGTTCGGGTAACCGACGAAGTCGCTGATCGGCGCGATCACCTCAGGCCGCAGCAGGTAATTGATGAAGGTGTGGGCATCTTCCGGGTTTGCCGCGTTCTTCGGAATCGCCAGCATGTCGAACCAGATTGGCGCGCCTTCCTTGGGCAGGCGCATGTCCACCACCACACCGTTCTTGGCTTCGCGAGCGCGGTTGGCCGCCTGGGAGAAGCTGCCGGAGTAACCCACGGCCACGCAGATATCGCCATTAGCGATGTCGGCCATGTACTTGGACGAGTGGAAGTAGGTGACGTAAGGACGAATCTTCAGCAGCAGCGCCTCGGCCTTCTTGTAATCGGCCGGATTATCGCTGTTGGGCGGCAGGCCCAGGTACTGCAGCGCCAGCGGCAGGATCTCCGAGGGGGAATCGAGCAACGCCACGCCGCATTGCTTGAGCTTGGCGATGTTTTCTTCCTTGAAGATCAGGTCCCAGCTGTCCACAGGCGCGTTGTCGCCGAGCGCAGCCTTGACCTTGGCTGGGTTGAAGCCGATCAGGATGGTGCCGTACATGTAAGGGACCGCGAAGCGGTTGCCGGGATCGTTGGCCTCGATCAGCTTCATCAGCGCCGGGTCCAGGTGCTGCCAGTTCGGCAGCTTGCTGCGGTCCAGCGGCTGGAACACCCCGGCTTCGATCTGCTTGGCGAGGAACACATTGGACGGCACCACCACGTCATACCCGGAGTTGCCGGTCAGCAGCTTGGCTTCCAGTGCTTCGTTGGTGTCGAAAATGTCGTAGATCAGCTTGACCTGGGCATCCTTCTGGAAGTCCACCAGGGTCTGCGGCGTGATGTAGTCGAACCAGTTGTACACGCGCAGGGTGCGCTGTTCGGCATGGGCCGCAGCACCGCCGGCCAGCAGGCCGACAGCGATGAGTGGGGCAAGCAGACGCTTGAATGGACGCATGATCAGGCTCCTGTCTGGACGCGCTGGAAGCCTTCCAGCACGTTGACCGCGTTGATACCGATTTCCTCGACGGCGTAGCCACCTTCCATCACGAACAGCGTCGGCTTGCCGAGCCGAGCGATGCGCTCGCCCATGGCCAGGTAGTCCGGGCTGTCCAGCTTGAACTGGGAAATCGGGTCGTCCTTGAAGGTGTCCACGCCCAGCGACACCACGATGACCTCGGCGTCGAAAGCGGCGATGCGCTGGCAGGCGTCTTCCAGTGCCGCGCTCCAGGCCGTCCAGTCGCTGCCCGCTGGCAAGGGATAGTTGACGTTGCAGCCCTCGCCGGCGCCTTCGCCGGTTTCGTCGGCATAGCCCAGGAAGAACGGGAATTCATCGGTCGGATCGCCGTGGATCGAGGCGAAGAATACGTCGTTGCGGGCATAGAAGATGTCTTGGGTGCCGTTGCCGTGGTGGTAGTCCACATCGAGGATGGCGACCTTGCCCTTGCCCTGATCGAGGAAGGCCTGGGCAGCGATGGCGGCGTTGTTCAGGTAGCAGTAGCCGCCCATCACCTCGGCGGCGGCATGGTGCCCTGGCGGACGGCACAGGGCGAAGGCCGAGTGAGCGCCGTGGTGGATGGCGGCCTGAGCCGTCAGAGCCACTTGGGCTGCGCTGTAGGCGGCCTGCCAGGTGCCGGCGGTGATGGGCGCGCCGCCGTCGAAGCTGTAGTAGCCCAGTTCGCCATGCAGGCCGCGTGGCTTGATGGGGCGCAAGGTGCGTGCCGGCCAGGTGAAGGGCAGCAGGTCGCCCTCCTGGTTCATCGCCGCCCAGCGGGCCCAGGCACCTTCGAAGAAGTCCAGGTAGGCGGCGCTGTGGACGCGCAGCAGGGGTTCACGGCCGAAGTCGGTGGGCGCCTGGATCGGACCCAATTCGCGCTGCTTGACGCGGTCGAGTACATGATCGGCGCGTGATGGCATCTCGAAGCATGGCATCAGCTTGCCGTCGATCAGCTCGCAGCGGCCGTGGTGCAGGCGGTGATCGTCGGAATAGATCGTCAGCATTTGTTGTTCTCCGCAGGGACTGGCGTGAATTCATTGTGGTGGCCAAGCCAGAGGGGGTGAACGTCGCAAACGGCCAAAAGGGGATCGATGTGGCCACTGTCGATGGCCGGATCGGGGCGGTGGGGGATCATTCAGGCCGCGTCCAGCGGTTTGGATCAGCCGCGAAAATGACTGGGTGCCACGCCGCTCCAACGCTGGAAGGCATGCCGGAAGCTGGCCGTCTCGCTGAAACCGAGGGTCTCGGCGATGCGGTAGATGGGCATGTGATCCTCGGCCAACAGCTGTTTGGCGCGCTCGAAACGCAGTTCGTCGAGCAACTGCTGGTAACTGCTGCCCAGCGCCTGCAAGTGGCGGCGCAGGGTACGCGAGGAGCAGTTCATCTGCTGCGCCAGACCCTCTAGCCCAGGCGCCGCGTCGAGTTGCTTGAGCAGCAACTGGCGGATGCGCCCGAGCCAGGCCTGGCGTCCGGTGAACTCCAGGTTCAGGCGGCGGCACCGTTCGGCCATGGCCTTATGGGTAATGGGGTCGGCGAGTGGCAAGGGCATGTCGAGCCAGCGCCGTTCGAAGGCGACGGCGTTGTCTTGCGCGCGGAATTCCAGGGGGCACTGGAATGCACCGGCATAGAGCGGATGATAGGCCGGGCGCGCGTGTTCGAAGCGGGCGGCCAGCAGGGGCAGTGGCCGGCCGAGCAGGTCATCGCAGATGACCTTGAGCGACACCATGCAGAATTCGGCGTTGAACGCTGCCAGGGCTGGCGGCTCGCGATAATCGCTGGCGCTGAGCCAGACGCGCTGGCCGTCGTCGACCAGGCGCAGTTGGAAGATTGTTCCCAGCAGTGCCGGAAAGCGCAGTGCCAGACGCAGGGCGTCACCCAAAGTGGCACTGGAGAGCAGCGCGTAACCGAGCATGCCATAGCAGGACACATGCATGCGCCGGCCCAGTTCCAGGCCGATTTCCGCGCGTCGCGCCACGGCGTTTGCGCAGACCTGCAGCTCCTGCTGGGTGGTGATGCGCGCGTCGGGATGCCCCAGGTCCGCCGGGCCTATGCCGCTGCCATCGAGCAGTTGCGTAGCGTTGCAGCCCTCTTCCTGGAACAGGTTGAGGATCAGCGAAACGGCGTTGAGGGTCGTGAGGTGACTGTGCAGCATGCTCGGCATCCCGGTGCGGTGAGGGCTATTGGCGAGCAAGTTGTGTGCCGCAGGGCGCCGACGGGGCGGTGGAGGTGCGAAGCATGGATAAAAAAAGGGCCCGGCGCTGTGCGCTCGGGCCCTGGAAAGGTTGAGAGGTGTCTAGTCCCTCGACCTGGTGAGACGGTTGCAGCGATCGGGTTACGCTTTGAGCGGAACCAGACGGGGAGCGATCATGTTTTCCGGACGCAGGATGTCATCGAGCATGGCGTCGTCCAGCAGCTTCTCCTCGCGAACCAGTTCCAGCACGCCACGCCCGGTTTCGAGGGCGACGCGGGCGATACGGGTGGCGTTCTCGTAGCCGATGTACGGGTTCAGCGCGGTGACCAGGCCGATGGAGTGCTCGACCAGTTCGCGGCAGCGTTGTTCGTTGGCAGTGATGCCGACGATGCAGTGCTCGCGCAGCATGTCCATGGCGCGCTGCAGCAGGCGGATCGAGTCGAAGATCTTGTAGGCGATCAGCGGCTCCATCACGTTGAGCTGCAACTGGCCGCCTTCGGCCGCGACGGTCAGGGCCAGGTCGTTGCCCATGATGGCGAAGGCCACCTGGTTGACCGCTTCGGGGATCACTGGGTTGACCTTGCCCGGCATGATCGAGCTGCCCGGCTGGCGCGCCGGCAGGTTGATTTCGTTGATGCCGGTGCGCGGGCCGCTGGACAGCAGGCGCAGGTCGTTGCAGATCTTCGACAGCTTGACCGCGGTGCGCTTGAGCATGCCGGAGAACAGCACGAAGGCGCCCATGTCGGAGGTGGCTTCGATCAGGTCGGCCGCCGGTACCAGCGGCTGGCCGCTGATGGTGGCCAGGCGCTGCACGGCCAGGGCCTGATAGCCCGGGTCGGCGTTGATGCCGGTGCCGATGGCGGTGCCGCCCAGGTTGATTTCGGTGAGCAGCTCAGGCGCCAGCGAACGCAGACGGTTGAGGTCTTCGGTCATGGTGGTGGCGAAGGCGTGGAATTCCTGGCCGAGGGTCATCGGCACGGCGTCTTGCAGCTGGGTGCGGCCCATCTTCAGGACGTGGTCGAATTCCTTGCCCTTGGCCGCGAAGGCCTGGATCAGGCTGTCGAGGCTGGCCAGCAGGGCGTCGTGACCCAGCAGCAGGCCCAGGCGGATGGCGGTCGGGTAGGCATCGTTGGTCGACTGCGCCATGTTCACGTCGTTGTTCGGGTGTAGGTACTGATATTCACCCTTCTGGTGGCCCATGGCCTCCAGCGCAACGTTGGCGATGACCTCGTTGGCGTTCATGTTGGTGGAGGTGCCTGCACCGCCCTGGATCATGTCGACCACGAACTGCTCGTGATAATCGCCTTTGATCAGGCGGGCGCAGGCTGCGCTGATGGCAGCGTGCTTGGCATCGCTCAGGTGGCCCAGCTCACGGTTGGCGTCGGCAGCGGCCTGCTTGACCATGGCCAGGGCCACGACCAGCTTCGGGTAGTGCGACAGCGGAACGCCGGAGAGGTGGAAGTTGTTGGCAGCGCGCAGGGTCTGGATGCCGTAGTAGGCATCGGCAGGGACTTCAAGGGTACCAAGCAGGTCTTTTTCGACACGGAACGATGCAGCGGAGGACATGACGGATATCATCTCGGGTTGGCCCCGGCACTAGCCGGAATGCCGCCAATCCTAGGGATCGACGGGTTTTGCGGCCAATGCTGATGCACGCTAACCTATGCACAAACGGCATACGGTTTGATGTGACGCCGATTGACAATCGAGCGTGTCCCATTTTGGTGCACGCCTGCGGAGCTTCTCGATGAACCTTGAAAGCAAGTGGCTGGAAGACTTCAGTGCCCTGGCCTCGACGCGTAGCTTCTCCCAGGCGGCAGAGCGCCGTTTCGTCACCCAGCCGGCCTTCAGCCGCCGCATCCGCAGCCTGGAAGCTGCGCTCGGGCTGACCCTGGTGAACCGCTCGCGCACGCCCATCGAGCTGACCGAGGCCGGACAGCTTTTTCTGGTCACCGCTCGAACCGTTGTCGACCAGTTGAGCGAAGTTCTCCGCCACTTGCACCATTTGGAGGGCGGGCAGGGCGAGGTCATCCAGGTGGCCGCCGCGCATTCCCTGGCTTCCGGCTTCTTCCCGCGTTGGGTGGCGCAGTTGCGCAACGACGGGCTGAACATCGCCACCCGGCTGGTGGCCACCAACGTCGGCGACGCCGTGCACGCCCTGCGCGAAGGCGGTTGCGACCTGATGCTGGCGTTCTATGACCCGGATGCCGCCTTGCAGATGGATGCGGAGATCTTTCCGTCCCTGCACATGGGCACCACCGAGATGCTGCCGGTGTGTGCGGTAGGGGCTGATGGCAAGCCGCTGTTCGACCTGGAAGGCGAGGCCAGCGTGCCGCTGCTGGCCTACAGTGCCGGTGCGTTTCTCGGGCGTTCGGTGAGCCTGCTGCTGCGCCAGCGCAACCTGCGCTACACCACGGTGTACGAGACGGCGATGGCCGACAGCCTCAAGAGCATGGCGCTCGAAGGCATGGGCATCGCATGGGTGCCGCGCCTGTCGATGCGCGGCGAGCTGGAGCGCGGGGAACTGGTGATCTGCGGCCCCAGCCAGTGGCATGTGCCGCTGGAGATTCGCCTGTACCGCTGCGCGCTGGTGCGCAAGGCCAATGTGCGGTTGCTGTGGCGCAAGCTCGAAGGTGTCGCACAGGGCGTAGCAGTTGACTCGAAAGTCAGCGCAACCCCCGAAAAATAAGGCCGACAGATGGTCGGCAGGGGTGCCTGTGCGGCGCTGGGTTACGGTATACTGCGCGGCCCCTGGACCGGTTAGATCCGGTCATGAACAGCAAACAAGCCACGCCGTCCCGCGTGGCTTGTTGTTTTTTGACGGCGCCCCCGGGCGCACAAGCGAAGAGGCTCGACGATGAGTGCACTGGTTGGCGTGATCATGGGCTCCAAGTCCGATTGGTCCACCCTTAGCCACACCGCCGATATGCTGGAAAAACTCGGCATTCCCTACGAGGTGAAGGTGGTGTCCGCCCACCGCACCCCCGACCTGCTGTTCCAGTACGCCGAACAGGCCGAAGGCCGCGGCATCGAGGTGATCATCGCTGGCGCTGGCGGTGCTGCGCACCTGCCCGGCATGTGCGCCGCGAAGACCCACCTGCCGGTGCTCGGCGTGCCGGTCCAGTCGTCGATGCTGTCGGGTGTCGATTCGCTGCTATCGATCGTGCAGATGCCGGCCGGTGTGCCGGTCGCTACCCTGGCCATTGGCAAGGCCGGCGCGATCAACGCGGCGCTGCTGTCGGCAAGTATCCTGGGCGCCAAGTACCCGCAGTACCATGCGGCGCTCAAGCAGTTCCGCACCGAGCAGACCGACACCGTTCTGGACAACCCGGACCCACGCCAGGCTTGAGGCTGACGATATGAAGATCGGTGTAATCGGTGGCGGCCAACTGGGCCGCATGCTGGCTCTGGCGGGTACGCCGCTGGGCATGAACTTCGCTTTCCTCGACCCGGCGCCGGATGCCTGCGCAGCACCGCTGGGCGAACACCTGCGCGCCGACTACGGAGACCAGGACCACCTGCGTCAGTTGGCCGACGAAGTCGATCTGGTCACCTTCGAGTTCGAAAGCGTCCCGGCCGAAACCGTCGCCTTCCTCTCGCAGTTCGTGCCGGTCTACCCGAGCGCCGAGGCGCTGCGCATCGCGCGCGATCGCCTGTTTGAGAAGAGCCTGTTCCGCGACCTGGGTATTCCCACCCCGGCCTTCGCCGACATCCTCTCGCAGGCCGACCTCGACGCCGCCGTGGCCAGCATCGGCCTGCCGGCCGTGCTCAAGACTCGCACCCTGGGCTACGACGGCAAGGGCCAGAAAGTCCTGCGCACGGCGCAGGACGTGGCAGGCACGTTCGCCGAGTTGGGTAGCGTGCCCTGCCTGCTGGAAGGATTCGTGCCGTTCACCGGCGAAGTCTCGCTGGTGGCCGTGCGGGGCCGTGACGGCGAGACGCGCTTCTATCCCCTGGTGCACAACACCCACGACAGCGGCATCCTGCGCCTGTCGGTGGCCAGTGTCGCGCACCCGTTGCAGGCCCTGGCCGAAGACTACGTCGCACGCGTGCTGGAGAAACTCGACTACGTCGGGGTCATGGCTTTCGAGTTCTTCGAGGTGGACGGCGGTCTGAAGGCCAACGAGATCGCGCCGCGGGTACACAACTCCGGGCACTGGACCATCGAAGGCGCCGAGTGCAGCCAGTTCGAGAACCACCTGCGCGCCGTCGCCGGCCTGCCGCTGGGCTCGACCGCCAAGGTCGGTGAGAGCGCCATGCTCAACTTCATCGGCGAGGTGCCCGCCGTGGACAAGGTGGTGGCCGTCGACGATTGCCACCTGCATCACTATGGCAAAGCGTTCAAGGTCGGTCGTAAAGTCGGCCACGCCACGTTGCGCTGCAAGGACATGGCTACCCTCCAGGCGAAGATCGCCGAAGTCGAGCAACTGATCGGCGGCTGATCGAACTTCGCCGGGCGCTCGCCCTCTGAAATGGCAACACGCCAAAGCGCTGCACGGGCTTTGGCCTGTTCCATCTTTATTGCGGAGGGATTGCCATGGGCATCATCGGAACTATCTTCATCGGCCTGATCGTCGGCCTGCTCGCGCGTTTCCTCAAGCCGGGCGACGACAGCATGGGCCTGATCATGACCATCCTGCTCGGCATCGCCGGCTCGCTGGTGGCCACCTACGGCGGCCAGGCGCTGGGTATCTATCATGCCGGCCAGGCGGCGGGCTTCTTCGGCGCGCTGGTCGGCGCCATCGTGCTGCTGGTGATCTACGGATTCATCAAGAAGCGTTGAACACAGGCTAGAATGCGCGGCAATTCATCCGAGTTGCCGAGCATTGCCATGCGTGCGTCATTCCTGTTTTCCCTGTTGCTGGCCAGCACCCTGGCCCATGCCGAGCTGCCCGAGACCGATTGGCTTGAACTGATGCCCAAGTCGGACCAGAAGGCCCTCGAGCAGATGCCTGAAATCGACCACAACTCGCCTGAAGCGCTCGGCACCTTCACCGCCAAGGGTGGCCTGAAGCAGAGCAAGGGCCTGCCTGCGGTGATGTACTCGACCAAGACCGTGGCGGCGATGAATGGCCGGCAGATCCGCCTGGGCGGTTATCCGGTGCCGCTGGAAAGCGACGCCAAGGGCAACAGCACGTTGTTCTTCCTGGTCCCGTATCCGGGCGCCTGCATCCACGTGCCGCCGCCACCACCGAACCAGTTGGTGCTGGTGCGCTATCCCAAAGGCCTGAAGATCACCGATATCTACACGCCGCTGTGGGTCAGCGGCGCGTTGAAAATCGAGAAGGTCAGCAACGACCTGGCCGACGCGGCCTACGCGCTGGACGCGGCGAAGGTGCGGGTGGTGGAAGACGCCGACCTCTGAGTCGCCGTAGGGCTCAGAGCGCTTCGCTGCTCAGTTCCACCTGCAGCACATGGCCCGCGCCGGGCGCCAGGGTGACCACGTCGTCCCACACGTTCGCCGTCTCGATGCACAGCATGCGCTGCCAGCCATCGTCGGCCATGTCCGGCAACTCGCGGGCTCGGTCGGTCCAGGGGTTCCAGATCACGGCGCTGCGCGAGCCGCTGGCACGCAAGATGACTCGACGGTTCCAGCGCGGATCGACGATCGCCAGTTGCTGCGGCGTGTTCAGGTAGATACGGTCGGTTTCGCCCGCAAAGCGCAGCACGCCGTGCTGGGTGCGCGGCTCCCAGTTCTCCAGGGTTTCGATGTAGGTCAGGCCCTCGACGCCCTCCACCTGCACCTCGCGCACGTCACTCACGGCGAAGTAGCTGTGCAGCGCCTGGCTCAGGGTGACGGGCGCCTCGCCCAGGTTGCGACTGGACAGTGCGACGCGCAGTTGCGTGCCCAATTCGATCACCAGGCGCAATTCGACGGTGTGCGGCCAGTCGGGCAGTTGGCCCTGGGCCTCCGGCAAGTCGAATTCGATGCGCAGCGTTTCATCACGCTCCTCGACACCCAGCAGTTGCCAGTCGCGGCCACGCACCAGGCCGTGGGCCGGTGCTTCGCTGCCTTGGTACATCGCGCGGACCGAGTCAGGGTTGCGCTGGAAGTTGCTGAACCAGGGCCAGCACACCGGCACCCCGGCGCGCACCGACTTGCCTGGACGGAACAAAGCCTGGTCGCTCAGCCACAGCAGCGGCGGCTCGCCGAGGCGCTGGTAGCTGAGGATCTGCGCGCCCTGCTGGGCGATGAGAAGTTCGGCGTGCTGGCTGACGATGCGCCAGCAGCTGAGTTCGCCGTGTTGCTCGGTGTCGACCGTGAAGGTTGCCATGCGGCCCTCATTCAATTCGGGTGAGGCCGTTGGACCTCGATGCCGACGTCGAGTTTACCGCGCGGCGGGCTTCAGCAGCGCGGCACGGAGCGGGTACGGCCGCTGCCGTCGATGGCGACGAAGACGAATACCGCTTCGGTGACCTTGCGCCATTCGCTGGACAGCGGGTCGTCGCTCCACACCTCGACCATCATGCGGATGGAGCTGCGCCCGATTTCCAGGGTCTGGGTGTAGAACGACAGTTGCGCGCCCACTGCCACCGGCACCAGAAAGGCCATGCGGTCGATGGACACGGTGGCCACGCGTCCGCTCGCGACGCGGCTGGCCATTGCGGTGCCAGCCAAGTCCATCTGCGCGACCAGCCAGCCGCCGAAGATGTCGCCGAAGCCGTTGGTTTCACGCGGCAGCGCGGTGATCTGCAAGGCCAGGTCGCCCTGCGGGATGGGATCTTCTTGTTCGAGCTCAATCATGCCGTGGGGCCTCTGACCCGTGAAGCTTCATTGGTTGGCGCGGTGGTGGACGCCCTGAAAACGATTCAGCGCGAAACATACTACGCTGATCTGGCTGCCGGCGGCGGCCAAAGGAAAACGCTGAGGAACCGTCTGTCCAGTGTGACCGGCGTTTTCGCACAACGTCCCACATCGCAGCCAACCTTTTCCTACAACGGGCCAGTATATAGACGGGATTGGCCAGCGACGACAGCGCAATGGTGAATAACTGTAGGGTTTTTGTATCGCTATGAGCAGCGCTTAGCAATTTGCTATCTTCGCCCTTCCCGCACCAGCAGCCGCGCCACAAGCGGCCTGTCCTATAAAAGAGAATTTCCATGACCGCCGTGCCCAACCCCCTCGAACAGCCTTCCCGGCCGCTGGCCCGCAGCGACTACAAGACCCTTTCGCTGTCGGCGCTGGGCGGCGCGTTGGAGTTCTATGACTTCATCATTTTCGTGTTCTTCGCCACGGTGGTCGGCAAACTGTTCTTCCCTGCCGACATGCCCGAATGGCTGCGCCTGATGCAGACCTTCGGCATCTTCGCTGCTGGCTACCTGGCGCGGCCACTGGGCGGCATCGTCATGGCCCACTTTGGTGACCTGCTCGGGCGCAAGAAGATGTTTACCTTGAGCATCTTCATGATGGCACTGCCGACGCTGATCATGGGCCTGCTGCCGACCTATGCGCAGATCGGCCTGTGGGCACCGATCCTGCTGCTGCTGATGCGCGTGGTGCAGGGCGCGGCGATTGGAGGCGAAGTGCCGGGGGCCTGGGTGTTCGTCTCCGAGCACGTGCCCGAGCGCAACACCGGGTATGCCTGCGGCACGCTCACGGCGGGGCTGACGGCGGGCATCTTGCTGGGCTCGTTGGTGGCCACCTTGATCAACACCCTGTACACCCCAGAGCAAGTGGCCGACTACGCCTGGCGTATTCCATTCCTGCTCGGCGGCGTGTTCGGCCTGTTCGCGGTGTACCTGCGGCGTTGGCTGCATGAAACCCCGGTGTTCGCCGAAATGCAGCAGCGCAAGGCCTTGGCCGAGGAACTGCCACTGCGTGCGGTCCTGCGCGATCACCAGGGCGCGATCGTTCTGTCGATGTTGCTGACCTGGCTGCTGTCGGCGGGCATCGTGGTGGTGATCCTGATGACCCCGGCATTGCTGCAGAGCCTGTACCACATCAGCCCCACCGATTCGCTCAAGGCCAACAGCGTGGCCATCGTTCTGCTCAGCCTGGGTTGCATCGGTGCGGGTAGCCTGGCGGATCGCTTCGGCGCCGGGCGGGTGTTCGTGCTCGGCAGTCTGGGGCTGCTGGCCTCGTCCTGGGTCTTCTACCACAGCCTGCCGACGCGCCCGGACCTGCTGTTTCCGCTGTATGCCGTCACCGGTCTGTTCGTCGGCCTGGTCGGCGCGGTGCCCTACGTGATGGTCAAGGCGTTCCCGGCCGCGGTGCGGTTCAGTGGGCTGTCGTTCTCCTACAACGTTGCCTACGCCATCTTCGGCGGCCTCACGCCCATGGTGGTGACCGGGCTGCTCAAAGTCAGCCCCATGGCGCCGGCCTACTATGTGGCGGGGCTGTGTGCGGTGGGCCTGGGGGTAGGGCTGTACCTGCTCGCACGAAAACGCTGACGACCCGACATGATGAAGGGCCTTCGCAATGATGGCCTTTCATCCATTTGTCACAATTAGGTCATATCGTGTTCATGCGGCGTGCCGATACTGGGCCCCGTTCCATCCGACACCCCCCATTCCTGCTAGGAGTAAGGCATGAAATTGAAGCGTTTGATGGCGGCCCTCACCTTTGCCGCCGCTGGCGTCGCAGCCGCCACCGCGGTCGCCGCTGTCGATCCTGCTATCCCGACCTACACCAAGACCACGGGTGTGTCGGGCAACCTCTCCAGCGTCGGTTCCGATACCCTCGCGAACCTGATGACTCTGTGGGCCGAGGCCTACAAGAAGGAATATCCGAACGTCAACATCCAGATCCAGGCTGCTGGCTCGTCCACCGCACCACCTGCGCTGACCGAGGGCACCGCCAACCTCGGCCCGATGAGCCGCAAGATGAAGGACGTCGAGCTGCAGGCCTTCGAGCAGAAGTACGGTTACAAGCCGACCGCCATTCCGGTCGCTGTCGATGCCTTGGCCGTGTTCGTGCACAAGGACAACCCGATCCAGCACCTGACCATGGAACAGGTCGATGCCATTTTCTCTTCCACCCGCCTGTGCGGTGGCAAGACCGAGGTCAAGACCTGGGGCGACGTGGGCGTGACCGGCGACCTGGCCAGCAAGCCCATCCAGCTGTTCGGACGCAACTCGGTGTCCGGCACCTATGGCTACTTCAAGGAAGAGGCGCTGTGCAAAGGCGACTTCAAGCCTAACGTCAACGAACAACCCGGCTCGGCGTCGGTGGTGCAGTCGATCAGCTCCTCGCTGAACAGCATCGGTTACTCGGGCATCGGCTACAAAACCGCCAGCGTGAAGACCGTTGCCCTGGCCAAGAAAGGCAGCAGCGAGTTCATCGAAGACACCGAAGAAAACGCCCTGAACGGCAAGTATCCGCTGTCGCGCTTCCTCTATGTGTACGTGAACAAGGCGCCGAACAAGCCGCTGGCACCGCTGGAAGCCGAGTTCGTCAAGCTGGTGCTGTCCCAGGCCGGCCAGCAGGTGGTGGTGAAGGATGGCTACATCCCGCTGCCGGCCAAAGTCGTCGAGAAGACCCTGAACGACCTGGGCCTGGCCCACAAGTAAGACGATGACCCGGAAGCGATCGGTCTTCAGCCGCCGATCGTTTCCACCGCCTTTTCAGTCCGGCGCCAGATACCTGAGCGGCGGGCTTTTTTGCGTCATTGTGTTGTCATGTTTCTGTAATACGGTGCCACTAGGGTGTGCCCATGAACGATCTGGCCAATTCTGCGATGACCCCCAATTCCCCTCCCGTGCGCATTGATTTCAATACGCCCGAGCTGCAACGCAAACGCCGTCTGCGCGCGTTGAAGGACCGCCTGACCCGTTGGTATGTGCTGGTGGCGGGCTCGCCGTGCTGGCCGCCATCACCCTGATCTTCTTCTACCTAGCCTACGTGGTGTTGCCGCTGTTCCAGGGCGCCGAGTTGACCCGCAAGCCGGCCTTGCAGCCTGCCTGGCTGCAGCAGGATGCCAGCAAGCCGCTCGCGCTTGCCCTCGAGGAGCAGAATCTGGTGGGCATGCGGGTGTCCGATAACGGCCAGGCGCTGTTCTTCGATAGCCGTACGGGTGCCGAGCTCAAGCGCGTCGAGTTGCCGGTCCCGGCCGGCGCCAGCGTCAGTTCGATCGGCAGCGACCAGCCGGGCAGCGCGCTGATGGTACTGGGCCTGTCGGACGGTCGCGCGCTGGTGTTCCATCACAGCTACAAGATCACCTACCCGGACAACAAGAAGACCATCACCCCTGATATCGACTATCCGTATGGTCAGGAGCCGATCCTGCTCGACGAGCAGGGTCGCGCGCTGGAGCACGTCACCCTGAACCGCAACGGCGACACCCTGTTGTTGGCCGGTTCGACCGGTGCGCAGTTGCAGGTGCTGTCGCTGTCGAGCAGCGAGAACATGATGACCGGCGAGGTCACCCACGAGCAGACCCGCATCGTGCTGCCGCAGATGACCGAGACGGTGAAGAACCTCTTCATCGACCCTCGTCAGCAGTGGCTGTACGTGATCAACGGGCGGGCCACGGCGGACGTATTCAGTCTGCGCGACAAGAGCCTGAACGGCCGCTACACCCTGCTCGACGATGGCAACGCGGCCATCACTGCCAGCGGCCAGCTGGTCGGTGGCATTTCGCTGATCCTCGGCGACTCCAAGGGCGGCCTGAGCCAGTGGTTCATGGCCCGTGACCCGGATGGCGAGTCGCGCCTGAAGCTGATCCGCAGCTTCCAGCTGGGCAAGGCGCCGATCGCGCAGATCGATGCCGAAGAGCGGCGCAAGGGCTTCATCGCCCTGGACAGCGACGGCAAGCTCGGCGTGTTCCACAGCACCGCGCACCGCACCTTACTGGTGGAGCCGGTGGCCGAGGGCGCCGGGCTGCTGGCGCTGTCGCCGCGGGCCAACCGCATCATGATCGAGCAAGGGGGCAAGCTGCTGCCGCTGAGCCTGCGCAACCCGCACCCGGAGGTGTCCTTCAGCGCGCTGTGGGGCAAGGTGTGGTACGAGAACTACGACGCGCCGAAATACGTCTGGCAGTCCACAGCTTCCAACACCGACTTCGAGCCCAAGCTGAGCCTGTCGCCGCTGACCTTCGGCACGCTCAAGGCGGCGTTCTACGCGATGATCCTGGCCGCGCCGCTGGCCATCGCCGCCGCCATCTACACCGCCTACTTCATGGCGCCGGGCATGCGCCGCAAGGTCAAGCCGGTGATCGAGCTGATGGAGGCGATGCCGACGGTGATTCTCGGCTTCTTCGCCGGCCTGTTCCTGGCCCCGTATCTGGAAGGCCATCTGCCGGGCGTATTCAGCCTGTTGCTGATCCTGCCCATCGGCATCCTGGTCACCGGCTTCGCCTGGAGTCGCCTGCCCGAATCGATCCGCCTGCGCGTGCCGGACGGCTGGGAGGCGGCGATTCTGATCCCGGTGATCCTGGCGATCGGCTGGCTCGCACTGCACCTGAGCCCGGCGGTGGAAAGCGCCTTCTTCGGCGGCGACATGCGCCTGTGGATCCGCGAAGAGCTGAAGCTCAACTACGACCAGCGCAACGCCCTGGTGGTGGGGATCGCCATGGGCTTCGCCGTCATCCCCAACATCTACTCCATTGCCGAGGACGCTGTGTTCAGCGTGCCGCGCAGCCTCACCCTGGGCTCGCTGGCCCTGGGCGCGACACCTTGGCAAACGCTGACCCGCGTGGTCATCCTGACCGCCAGCCCCGGCATCTTCTCGGCGCTGATGATCGGCATGGGCCGGGCAGTGGGCGAGACCATGATCGTGCTGATGGCCACCGGCAACACCCCGGTGATGGAGCTGAACCTGTTCGACGGCATGCGCACCCTGGCCGCCAACGTGGCGGTGGAAATGCCCGAATCGGAAGTCGGCGGCAGCCACTACCGTGTGCTGTTCCTCGCCGCCCTCGTGCTGCTGCTGTTCACGTTCGTGATGAACACCTTGGCCGAGCTGATTCGCCAGCGTCTGCGCAAGAAATACTCGTCGCTTTGATAGAAAGGTAGAGATCCGTGAAACAGGATTCCCTCAAAGGCTGGTTCAAGAGCGGTGCGCCCGGCGTGTGGATCAGCGGTGGCGCGGTGGCCATGGCGGTGATCATGACCCTGGGCCTGCTCGCCGTGATCGCCGTACGTGGCCTGGGCCACTTCTGGCCTGCCGATCTGATCCAGGCCACCTACCAGGTGCCCGGGCAGGCCGACGTGGTGATTGTTGGCGAAGTGGTGCAGAAGGAAGAAGTCCCTCGTGTGCGCCTGAAGGATGCCGGCTTGCCGGTGCCCGAGAATGGCCCGGAGTTCATGACCCGCGAGCTGGTCAAGGTGGGTAACCGCGACCTCAACGGCAGCGACTTCACCTGGCTGGTCGGCGACTGGCTGGTGGACCAACGCCGGCCGACCGACCTGATGGCCCTGGAGCGCCGCGAGTGGGGCAACTTCTATGGCTACCTGGTGAGCGTCAAGGAGCAGGGCCGTGTGGTCGCTTCTGGCCCCAGCGCCTGGAACGAACTGCAGGCGCGACTCAAGCGCGCCGACGCGCTCAACGACCAGCTTGTCAGCCTGGAAAAAAAGGACATCGGGTCGATCAACCATGGACTGGAACGCCTGCGCCTGCACAGCCGCAAGCTGGAATTGCAGGGCAAGCTGGACGCGGCAGCCCAGGCCGATATCGAGGCCGAGCGCGCCGAGCTGACCAGTCGTTACAAGACCATCGAAGAGCGCCTGACCGAGCTGCACCAGGCCTTCGCCCGTGACAGCCTGGTGGCTCGCGACGGCAGCGGCCGACAGGTCGAGATCAACTTGAGCAAGGTGGTGCATGCCATCCAGCCCAACAACATGTCGACCCTGGCCAAGCTGGGGGCTTATTTCAGCAAGGTCTGGGAATTCCTCAGGGACGACCCGCGCGAGGCCAACACCGAAGGGGGGATCTTCCCGGCCATCTTCGGCACGGTGATGATGACCTTGATCATGGCGGTGATCGTCACGCCATTTGGCGTGCTGGCGGCCGTTTACTTGCGCGAGTATGCCCGGCAGGGGCCGGTCACTCGCCTGATCCGTATCGCTGTGAACAACCTGGCAGGGGTGCCGGCGATCGTCTATGGCGTGTTCGGCCTGGGCTTCTTCGTCTACGTGCTCGGTGGCTCCATCGACCGCCTGTTCTTCCCCGAATCGCTGCCGGCGCCGACCCTGGGCACGCCGGGCCTGCTGTGGGCCTCGCTGACGCTGGCGCTGCTGGCCGTGCCGGTGGTGATCGTCGCCACCGAAGAGGGGCTGGCGCGCATTCCACGTACCGTGCGCGAAGGTTCATTGGCACTCGGTGCGACCAAGGCCGAGACCTTGTGGAAGATCGTGCTGCCGATGGCCAGCCCGGCGATGATGACCGGCATGATCCTCGCCGTGGCCCGCGCCGCCGGCGAAGTGGCGCCGCTGATGCTGGTGGGTGTGGTGAAGCTGGCGCCGTCGCTGCCGGTGGATGGCAACTACCCTTACCTGCACCTGGACCAGAAGATCATGCACCTGGGCTTCCATATCTACGATGTCGGCTTCCAGAGCCCCAACGTCGAGGCCGCGCGGCCGCTGGTGTACGCCACCGCCCTGTTGCTGGTGCTGGTCATCGCGACCCTCAACCTGTCGGCGGTATGGATCCGCAACCACCTGCGCGAGAAATACAAGGCACTCGACAGCTGATCCCGCCCGCACGCCGCAAGCCGATTCGACGCAGGCCCCTATTTGCAGCGTGCAGCTCAGAGCTCGCAGCTAAAAAACCGGAGTACGACCATGCAACACGATACTCATAACCACGGCATCGACATGTCGGCCCTGGGGCGCAACAAGCAAAGCCTGCGCCTGGCCGAAGAAACCGTGGCCATCGAAGTGCCGGGTCTGTCGCTGTTCTACGGTGACAAACAGGCGCTGTTCGATGTGCAGATGAACATTCCCAAGCAGCGTGTCACCGCCTTCATCGGCCCGTCCGGTTGCGGCAAGTCGACCCTGCTGCGCACTTTCAACCGCATGAACGACCTGGTGGACGGTTGCCGCGTCGAGGGCGCCATCAACCTTTACGGCCACAACATCTACCGCAAGGGCGAGGACGTGGCCGAGCTGCGTCGTCGAGTGGGCATGGTGTTCCAGAAGCCCAACCCGTTCCCTAAGACCATCTACGAGAACGTGGTCTACGGCCTGCGCATCCAGGGCATCAATAAGAAGCGCGTGCTGGACGAAGCGGTGGAGTGGGCGCTCAGGGGCGCGGCGCTGTGGGATGAGGTCAAGGACCGCCTGCACGAGTCGGCGCTGGGCCTGTCCGGTGGCCAGCAGCAGCGTCTGGTGATCGCCCGGACCATCGCCGTGGAGCCGGAAGTGCTGTTGCTCGACGAACCCTGCTCGGCGCTGGACCCGATCTCCACGCTGAAGGTCGAAGAGCTGATCTACGAGCTCAAGTCCAAGTACACCATCGTCATCGTCACCCACAACATGCAGCAGGCCGCACGGGTTTCGGACTACACCGCGTTCATGTACATGGGCAAGCTGATCGAGTTCGGTGACACCGATACGCTGTTCACCAACCCGGCCAAGAAGCAGACCGAAGACTACATTACCGGCCGCTATGGCTAAGCGCCCTTGGGCGCAGCCGCACGTTTTGAGCTGCAAGCCACGAGTCAAGGCAGCTCGCGCGGCGACAGGGAACCACAGGAACTACTTGAAGCTTGCAGCCAGCAACTTCGCGGAGCGAACGCATGATCAACAAAGACAGCCTCACCCATCACATTTCCCAGCAGTTCAATGCTGAGCTCGAAGAGGTGCGCAGCCATCTGCTGGCGATGGGCGGCTTGGTCGAGAAGCAGGTCAACGACGCCGTGACTGCGCTGATCGAAGCCGATTCGGGGCTTGCCCAGCAGGTGCGTGAGGTCGATGAACAGATCAACCAGATGGAGCGCAACATCGACGAAGAGTGCGTGCGCATCCTCGCCCGGCGTCAGCCGGCGGCGTCCGACCTGCGTCTGATCATCAGCATCTCCAAGTCGGTGATCGACCTGGAACGCATCGGCGACGAGTCGACCAAGATCGCCCGACGCGCTATTCAATTGTGCGAAGAAGGCGAGTCGCCGCGTGGCTACGTGGAGGTGCGGCACATTGGCGATCAGGTGCGCAACATGGTGCGCGACGCGCTGGACGCCTTTGCCCGCTTCGACGCTGACCTGGCGTTGTCGGTGGCGCAGTACGACAAGACCATCGACCGCGAATACAAGACCGCCCTGCGTGAGCTGGTCACCTACATGATGGAAGATCCACGCTCGATCTCGCGGGTTCTCAGCGTGATCTGGGCACTGCGCTCCTTGGAGCGCATCGGCGACCACGCGCGCAATATCTCGGAATTGGTGATCTACCTGGTGCGCGGTACCGATGTACGCCACATGGGCCTCAAGCGCATGAAAGCCGAGGTTGAAGGCGACCCGTTGGCGGCGCTGGAAAAGGCTAATGTTCCGGGGCAATCTGACGATAAATAGTATTGCCCCGTGCATCGACGCCCGGCCCAAGCCGGGCGTTTTCGTTGGTGGCAGATGCTGCAGGTACCCGCGAACTGTCTTGAAACGTCCCGGCGTGAACAGTGCTTTGGCAAATTGCCATCATTCGGCGGTAAGCTAGTCGGGATTCAAGAGGAGTATCGATGAGTAAAGTCAATGTGCTGGTCGTGGACGATGCGCCGTTCATCCGCGATCTGGTAAGAAAGTGCCTGCGCAATGCCTTCCCCGGCATGGTCATCGAAGACGCGGTCAACGGCCGTAAAGCTATGGCCATGCTGACCAAGGAACGCTTCGACCTGGTCCTGTGCGACTGGGAGATGCCGGAAATGTCCGGCCTCGAACTGCTGGCCTGGTGCCGCCAGCAGCCTGAGATGAAAGCCATGCAATTCATCATGGTGACCAGCCGTGGCGACAAGGAGAACGTGATCCAGGCCATCCAGGCCGGCGTCTCCGACTTCGTCGGCAAGCCGTTCACCAATGAGCAACTGCTGACCAAGGTGAAAAAGTCGCTGCAGCGCATCGGCAAGCTCGAAGGGCTGATGTCGGCGGGACCTGCGCGGGTGAATTCGGCATTCGCCAACGATTCGCTGAGCGCCCTCACCGGCGGCAAGCCTGAGGCGGCCAAGGTCGCGGCAGCGCCGTCCGCAGCAGCCAAACCGCTGATCAATGCGCCGGCCCCGCAGAGCGCCGCCGCCGCTGCTGCCGCAGCGCCGAGTGGACGTGGCCAGGGCCAGTTGCGCCTGTCCAGTGGCAACCAACCTTGTGTGATCAAGGCGCTGAGCCTGAAGGAGGCCCTGCTGGTGGTGCGTCGCAGCGCGGTGCTGCCGCAGGTGCTCGAGGGCGCGGTGCTCGATCTGGAGCAGGGCGAGAACGCTGAGGTGGCGCGTCTGAACGGCTACCTGCACGCCGTCGCCGCGCTCGAGCCCAAACCCGAGAGCGACTGGTTGCAGTTGACGTTCAAGTTCGTCGATCAAGATGCACAGAAGCTCGACTACCTGTCGCGGCTGATCGCTCGCGGCACCGCGCAGAAGCACTTCATTCCCGGCGCCTGATCCGTCCGGCCGCTCGCGATCGTTTGCCGCTCCCCTACAGGAGCGGTGTTTCAGTCCAGTTTGACCACTTTGGACAGCACGATCTTCGGGCCTTTCATCTTCTTGATGATGATCCGCAGGCCCTCGACTTCCAGCACTTCCTCTTCCTCAGGCACGCGCTTGAGCGATTCGTAGACCAATCCGGCAAGGGTCTCGGCCTCGATATGATCGAGGTCGACGCCCAGCAGGCGTTCGACCTTGAACAATGGCGTGTCGCCACGCACCAGCAGCTTGCCTGGTTGGTAGGCGAGGATGCCGCGCTCGGCCTTGCGGTGTTCGTCCTGGATATCGCCGACCAGCACTTCCAGCACGTCTTCCATGGTCAGGTAGCCGATCACCTTGCCATCGGCTTCCTCGACCAGCACGAAGTGCGCGCCGCCCTTGCGGAACTGCTCCAGCAACTGCGACAGCGGCATGTGCCGTGAGACGCGTTCCAGAGGGCGTGCCAGCTCTTCCAGGTCGATGCGCTCGGGCAGGTGGTCGAGCTCGGCCAACTCCAGCAGCAGGTCCTTGATGTGCAGCAGCCCGGTGAATTCCTCGCGCTCGGCGTCGTACACCGGGTAGCGGCTGAACTTGTGGCGTCGCAGCATCGCCAGGATGGTCTTGAGCGGCGCCTTGGCGTCGATTACCACCATGTCTTCGCGCGAGTTGGCCCAGTCGACCACCTCCAGTTCGCCCATCTCCACCGCCGAAGCGAGCACGCGCATGCCTTGGTCGCTCGGATCCTGGCCACGGCTGGAGTGCAGGATCAGCTTCAGTTCCTCGCGGCTGTAGTGGTGCTCGTGGTGCGGCCCGGGCTCGCCCTGGCCGGCGATGCGCAAGATGGTGTTGGCGCTGGCATTGAGCAGGTAGATGGCCGGGTACATCAGCCAGTAGAACAGGTACAGCGGTACCGCCGTCCACAGCGACAGCAGTTCAGGCTTGCGGATCGCCCAGGACTTGGGCGCCAGCTCGCCGACCACGATGTGCAGGTAGGAGATGACGAAGAAGGCGATGAAGAACGACACGCCCTTGATCAGCTCCGGGCTGTCGACGCCCAGGTAGGCCAGCAGCGGTTCGAGCAGGTGGGCGAACGCCGGCTCACCGACCCAGCCCAGGCCCAGGGAGGCCAGGGTGATACCCAACTGGCAGGCCGACAGGTAGGCATCGAGTTGATTGTGCACTTTGCGCAGGATGCTGCCGCGCCAGCCGTGCAGTTCGGCGATGGACTCGACGCGGGTCGCGCGCAGCTTGACCATGGCGAACTCGGCGGCAACGAAGAAGCCGTTGAGCACAACCAGGAACAGGGCAAAAAGGATCATGCCGAAATCGGCGAACAGTGACGCGAGGTTGAAACCAGGGGAAGGGTCCATGATGGAGTTTTTACGGGGTCCGTCTTCGATAGGGGGAGAAAAAAAGTGCCAGCTCAAGCTGGCACAGGGGATCCAATGTAGCGGCTGGTGCCGCAAAAGCAAAGGGGACTGATGTCATTGCCGAGCGTCAGCGGCTGGCGCCGACTAATTGTGCCGGGGCGAAGTGACAGGTGAAGGTGCTGCCGTGACCGGGCACGCTGCTGATCTCCAGCTTGCCGCGATGGCGCATCAGCACGTGCTTGACGATCGCCAGGCCCAGGCCGGTGCCACCGGTATTGGACGCGCGGCTGGAGTCGACGCGGTAGAAGCGTTCGGTCAGGCGCGGCAGGTGCTTGGCGTCGATGCCCACGCCAGAGTCCTGCACGCTCAAGTGCGCACCTTGCTCGTCGGCCCACCAGCGAATACGGATGTTGCCGTCTTCCCCGGTGTACTTCACGGCGTTGAACACCAGGTTGGAGAAGGCGCTGCGCAGCTCCGATTCGCTGCCCTTCAGGCGCACGCCGGGCGCCGCCTCCAAGGTGATGTGCTGACGCTTGGGGCCTGACAGCGCCTGGGCGTCGCCCTTGATCGACTGCAGCAGCGTGTCCACGGCCACCGGCTGGTTGTCGGAGGGGTAGTCGGTGGCTTCGAGCTTGGCCAGCAGCAGCAGGTCGTTGAGCAACGTCTGCATGCGCGAGCCTTGCTGGCTCATCTGCTGCAGGGCGCGGGCCCAGCGCGGATTCACATCCTCGACGTTGTCCAGCAGGGTCTCCAGGTAGCCGGTGATCACAGTCAGGGGGGTACGTAGCTCGTGGGAAACGTTGGCGACGAAATCCTTGCGCATCTGTTCGAGCAGATGGATACGGGTGACGTCGCGCACCAGCATCAGGTGCTCGTTGTTGCCATAGCGGGTGATGTTCAGTTGCACGCGCAGACGGTCGTTGATGGGCGAGGGGATTTCCAGCGGTTCGACGTAGTTCTCCGCTTCGAAGTACTCCTTGAAGCGTGGATGGCGGACCAGGTTGGTCACCGGTTGTCCGCCGTCCTGAGGGGTCTTGAAGCCCAGCAGGGTCTCGGCGGCGCGGTTCCACCACTCCAGGTTGCCGTCGCTGTCGAGCATGATCACCGCATCGCGCAGGGCTGCGGTGGACTCCTGCACCCGGTCGATCACCGCTTGCAGGCGGCCGCGCACGCGCTGATCGCGGCGTTGCAGGTGATAGATGCTGTCGAACACTTCGCCCCACAGCCCGTAGCCGTCGGGCGGTGCCTCGTCGGGTTGATGGTTGCGCAGCCAGTCGTGCAGGCGCAGCAGTTGCTTGAGGGTCCAGCCCAGGTACAGCGCCAGGCCGATGGCCAGGCTCCAGCCGTACTCGCCGCTGGCCAGCCCACCGACCAGGCAGACGGTGATCAGCAACAACAGATGACGAATCAGGGTCGCATGCCAGTTCTGGTTCAATTAGGGGATCCTTCGGATCCAGCGGCTAGTTGCGAGCGGCGAGCTGCAAGTAGAGGCGGATCGGTGGTGCATTCACGTCCATTTATGGGCTTGGCGCTTCGCTTTTCAGCTCTTGGTGGAGAAGCGGTAGCCGGTGCCGCGTACGGTTTGTACCAGATTTTCGTAGGCTTCACCCAGCGCCTTGCGCAGGCGACGGATGTGCACGTCGACGGTCCGCTCTTCCACATAGACGTTGCCGCCCCAGACCTGATCGAGCAGTTGGCCACGGGTGTAGGCGCGTTCCTGGTGGGTCATGAAGAATTGCAGCAGACGGTATTCGGTCGGGCCCATTTCGGCGGGTTTTCCGTCGATGGTCACGCGGTGGCTGATCGGGTCGAGCAGCAGGCCGCCGACTTCGATGGGCGCCTCACTGTCGCTCGGGCCGGTGCGGCGCAGCACGGCTTTCAGGCGGGCCACCAGTTCGCGGGGTGAGAAGGGTTTGGTGATGTAGTCGTCGGCACCGACTTCCAGGCCCTGGATCTTGTTGTCCTCTTCGCCTTTGGCGGTGAGCATGATGATCGGAATATCGCCCGTCAGTTCGTCGCGCTTGAGGCGGCGCGCCAGCTCGATGCCGGAGGTGCCGGGCAGCATCCAGTCGAGCAGGATCAGGTCCGGCTTGCGGTCGACGATGATGGCATGGGCCTGCTGGGAGTTCTCCGCTTCGAGGCAGTCGTAGCCGGCCATTTCCAACGCAACGGCGATCATCTCGCGAATAGGCGCTTCGTCGTCGACGATCAGAATGTTCCTGCCAACCATGCTCAAACCTCTCCCATCTATGGTGTCTTGGCCCGCATTAGATAACGGAATTATTGCAGCTGTGTGACAGGGCGTTGGCCATTCTGGCGACATTGCATGAACGGAGGGGCTTCGCGGCGTGGCGCCGGCACCACTGAAAATCCGGTGCGGGAGGGGATGGAATACGGCTTGTCGGGGCGGCAGCCCACTGGCGATTGCGGCGCAGGCCGGTGCCTGCGCCGGCCTGGCGTTCAGCGCAGTGCGTAATCCAGCACCACGCCGATGAAGATCAACAGCCCCGCCCAGTGATTGTGCAGAAACGCCTTGAAGCAGGCGTCGCGCTGCCGTGTGCGGGTCGACCAGAACTCCCAGGCGAAACAGGCCAGCGCCGCCAGCAGCCCCAGGTGGAACCACCCTCCGAGCGCGAAGCGGCTGCCGGCCAGCAGCAGACAGCCCAGTGACAACACCTGCAGCGTGAGGATGATCACCCGGTCGGCGTCACCGAACAGGATCGCGGTGGACTTCACGCCGATCTTCAGGTCGTCGTCGCGATCGACCATGGCGTAATAGGTGTCGAACGCCACCGTCCACAGCAGGTTGGCGATGTACAGCAACCAGGCGGCGGCAGGCACCTCGACGCCGGCCGCCGTGAAGGCCATGGGAATGCCCCAGGAATACGCCGCACCCAGGACCACCTGCGGGTAATAGGTGTAGCGCTTCATGAACGGGTAGCAGAAGGCCAGCGCTGCGCCACCGAAGGACAGCCACACGGTACTGACGTTGGTGCACAGCACCAGCAGGAAACTGATACCGGTCAGCACGGCGAACAGCAGGACCGCTTCGCGCGGTTTCACCCGACCGCTGGCCAGAGGGCGATCGGCAGTTCGTTTGACATGACCGTCCACCTTGCGGTCGGCGAAATCGTTGATCGCGCAGCCCGCCGCTCGCATCAGCGCTACGCCCAGGCCGAATATCAGCACATTGGCCAGCGTCGGTGAGCCGTTGCCAGCGATCCACACCGCCGACAGCGTTGGCCACAGCAGCAGGTAGATGCCGATGGGGCGATCCAGGCGACTGAGCTGCACGAAGTCCCAGGCCCGGGGATGCAGGCGGTTCAGCGATTTAAGCAGGTTCAGGTACATCAGGACGGCACCTCTTGCTCAGCCTGCCACAGTGCCGGCAGGAAGACCTCGGCGACCAGCAGGTCGAGGCCGTCGCGAGAGAAGCGCGAGCGTCGCCCCCACAGCCCGGCGCTGGCGCTGGGCGCGGGCAGCCAGGATTCGGGATAGCGGCACACTTCGATGGGCTGGCGAACGAACGCCTGGTCGCAGAACAGCAGCTCGCCCAGCGAGCGGCTGCCCAGCGTTTCCAGATCCAGGCCACCACGCTCCAGCGCTGCACGGCTGGCGACGCTGCGGGCGAACACCCAGGGCTGATCGTGGCCGCGCAGGAACACTTCGCGGACCCAACCCTGGGCGCCGGGCTCCAGGCTCAGTGCCTGGCATTCGTCGGCACGCAGCGGCTGCCAGCCTTCGCTCAGGGGCGTCACGCAGAAGTGATCGTCGGACAGGCGTGTCAGGCGGCGGGTCAGGGAGCCCTCGTCGAACAACCAGTCGCGGGTGCGCGGGTCGAGCTCGCTCGCCAGCTGTGAATACGCCAGCCACGCGACAGCGGCTGCTTGCGGGGATTCGTACGGCACGTCGGTATGCTTGCTACATCCAGAGAGGCGGCGAGCTTAGCATGATTGCCCGGTAGGCTTGCATCCTGCCCGCCGGGCCAGTAAAAAGCCCCCATGAATTGCGCGGTGAGTGCAGTGCAGGCCTGCCCGCGCAGCCGTCACCCGACGCAACACGACGCCTGACCGAGGATCACCAATGAAGAAGTGGCAATGCATCGTCTGTGGCCTGATCTATGACGAAGCCGAGGGCTGGCCGGACGACGGCATCGCGCCCGGCACCCTTTGGGAAGACGTGCCAGACGACTGGCTGTGCCCGGACTGTGGCGTAGGCAAGAGCGACTTCGAAATGATCGCCATCGGCTGATCGAAGACCCTTTCAGAGAGGAACCCCGACATGACGTCACCTGTAGTGATCATCGGCACCGGCCTTGCGGGCTACAACCTGGCCCGAGAGTTTCGCAAGCTCGACAGCGAAACGCCGCTGCTGCTGATCACCGCCGACGACGGGCGTTCCTATTCCAAACCGATGCTGTCCACCGGCTTCGCCAAGCAAAAAGGCGCCGACGAGCTGTGCATGGCAGAGCCCGGCGCGATGGCCGAGCAGCTCAATGCCGAGATCCGCACCCATACGCGTATCAGCGGTATCGACCCCGGCCACAAGCGCCTGTGGATCGGCGAGGAGGCTGTGGCCTATCGCGACCTGGTGCTGGCCTGGGGCGCACAGACGGTACAGATACCGGTAGAAGGCGACGGTGGGCAGCACATTTTTCCGATCAACGACCTGGAGGATTACGCCCGCTTTCGCGCCGCGGCTGTCGGCAAGCGGCGCGTCCTGGTGCTCGGCGCGGGGTTGATAGGCTGTGAGTTTGCCAACGACCTCACCTTGGGTGGCTACCAGTGCGATGTGGTCGCGCCGTGCGAGCAACTGATGCCGACGCTGCTGCACCCCGCTGCCGCGCATGCAGTGCAGGCTGGCCTGGAGCAGTTGGGCGTGCGCTTTCATCTCGGACCGGTGCTGACGCGACTGCAGTGTGTCGACGAGGGTTTGCAGGCGCAACTGTCCGATGGCAGCGTGATTGCCTGCGACCTGGTGGTATCCGCCGTGGGCCTGCGGCCTCGCACCGATCTGGCGGCGGCGGCTGGGCTGCTGGTCAATCGAGGCGTGGTTGTGGATCGCCAGTTACGCACATCCCACGCCAACATCTTTGCCCTGGGCGACTGCGCCGAGGTCGACGGTCTCAACCTGCTCTACGTCATGCCCTTGATGACCTGCGCCCGCGCCTTGGCGCAGACGCTTGCCGGCAATCCCACGGGCGTGACTTACGGGCCGATGCCGGTGACGGTGAAGACGCCAGCATGCCCGCTGGTAGTTTCGCCCCCGCCACTGGGGCGAGAGGGGACTTGGCGTATCGAAGGGCAGGGCAACGACCTGAAAGTGCTGTGCCACAGCGCTGAAGGCGAGCTGCTCGGCTATGCGCTCACCGGCACGGCGGTCATGGAAAAACTGGCCTTGAATCGACAGCTGCCACCGCTGTTGGCGTGAATGGCGTCCGGAGTGTCATTTGCGTCGTGTTCTAGACGCGACAATGGCCGCGCAGATACTGGCGCGCCCCCGGCCTGCATGCCATCCTCACTGGCGTCTGCCGCAGACTAGAGCCTGTGGCGCCTTGGGCGCTGCATTCGCAGGCAGTACGGCATAACAACAAAAAATCCCGTCTAAGAGGCTTCACTATGCGTAAACCAGAACTCGCCGCCGTCATCGCTGAAAAGACCGACTTGACCAAGGACAAGGCCAATCAGGTCCTGAACGCGATTCTCGACAGCATCACTGGCGCGCTCGACAAAGATACCGTCACGTTGGTTGGTTTCGGTACCTTCGAAAAACGTCATCGTGGTGCGCGCACTGGCAAGAACCCGCAGACTGGACAACCGGTCAAGATCAAGGCCAGCAATACCGTGGCGTTCAAACCGGGTAAGAACCTGCGTGACACCGTCATGACCTCCGGCAAGCCGGCTAAACCGGCGAAGAAAGCCAAGTAACCGACAGACATTCGAGTGTCATCCAGACGGGCGCCTATTGGCGCCCGTCGTATTTGGCACAAACACCCCGGTGCGCACTGGCGTAATCGGTTCGATAAAAAGCTAGAATCCGCGCTTCGGTCACTTTTCCATCGAGGCACCCTGATGAAGTTTCGCTTTCTGCTCTGGGCCATGGGGCTGCTGATGGCTCGGGCCAGCCGCAACAATCCGGCGTTTCAGCAACAGCTTCGCGGCAAGGACCTGGTGTTCCAGATGCAGACGCTGGACGGCAAGGTGGCGCGGCACTTCAAGGTCAGTGGCGAGCGCATCAGCAGCAAGGCCGGCCTGCATCCTGATCCCGCCTTCGCCATCGCCTTCAAGGATGCGGCGTTCGGCTTCGCCACCTTGCAGGCGAGCAACAAGCAACTGGCCTTCATGCAGGGCATTCAGGACAAGAGCATCCAGATCAAGGGCAACCCGGCCTTGGTGATCTGGTTCCAGGGCCTGATGAAGTACCTCAAGCCGCGCAAGAAGGCGTGAGGCGGTCGCGCACGGTCAGTGCGGGGTGTGGAATTGCGAGGCCAGTTCGCGCAGCAGTGCTTCGGCCTCCAGCACCTTGCTGACCACCTCCTCGGCTTTGTTGCGTGTCAGCCCCAGGCGTTCGAGCAGCGCCTCGGGAATCTCCTCCTGCGGCCCCGCACCGATGCCCCGCGAGCGCAGCAGCGAAGTGGCCAGGCACACCAGGTTGGGATAGGCCGAATAGTCCCCTTCATAGCTTGGATCGTGCTGGAAGCGCAGCGCCGTGGACAGCTCGTCCGGCATGTCCCACAGCTTCATCAGCCAGGCGCCGATCTGCTCGCGGCTGATGCCCAGCAGGTGCTGTTCGACGTAGCTGTGATAGAGGTGCGGGTTGACCTCCAGATGGCGACAAATCAGCGAGAAGTGCGGTGGGAACACGTGGGCCAGCAGCAGGTAACCGAAGTTGTGCAGCAGCCCGGCCAGGTAGGTAAGCCCCGCTTCTGGACGCTCGGTACGTGGCATCGCGCGGGTCAGGCCTTCGATCACCGCGGCGGTGTAGATCGATTGCTGCCAATACGGGGTGGCCTGCTGCGGATTGTCCTTGGGCAGGCTCAGGGTTTTGCCCAAGGCCAGACCCAACGCCAGGTTGATCACCAGATCGAAGCCCAGCACCCGCACGATGGCATCTTCCACCGAGCGGATCTTGCCCGGTGAAGCGTAGTAGGGCGAGGCGGCCCAACTGACCACCTGAGCGGCCAGCGCCGGATCGGTTTCCACCACGCCGGTGATGTCGTCGAGGCTGGCATTGGGGTCGACGCGCAGCTTGATGATCTTTTGCGCGGTGTCGGCCAGCGGCGGGATCTCGATGGTCTGTTCGAGGCGTTGCTGGATGCGTCGGGCGGTGAAGGCTTGAACCGCATGGGAAATCTCGCGGGTGTCGTCGTGCGGACGGTCGAGATTGCGGCGGATGCCCTCGACTTCCACACCGAAGCTGCCGGCACTGGCCTTGCTCAGCATGCGCTTGAAATCGTCTCGGGCAATTTCCAGCAGCAGACCGGTTTCTCCCGACTGGATCAGCAGCGCATCGGCGCTCAGTAGCCGTTCATCGTACAGACAGGGGGAACTGGTCAGCGCGGGCAGCCCAGGCAGGGCCTTGAGCGAATGCTTGTCGAGCATCTTCCTCAGGCGCTCCCCCGGGACCGCGGTCAGCGTGCGGCCGGTGAGCTCTTCGAGACGCTTGAGGTCGAGCAGTTGGCTCTGTGCGAACAGCACCATGAGTGCGCCGACTTCATCGTCCAGCAGGATCGCCTGGACACGCGAACTGGCAGGCAGGTGTGGGTGCTCCAGCACCTCGCGATAGCCGATGCCAAGCTTTTCCAGCAGCAGCCGGATGACCGGCGGGGCGTGCGGGTGTGCGGTATCCAGGGCCACTTCAGTCATGGTCTGTTTTCCAATGTGTCTTTTTCAAATGCGAAGTATAACCATCCTGCGCCCCAAGCTGGGGCGCGAATAGGACCAAGGTCACACTTGGCCGTACTGTTGGCCGTGACGCAACCAGCGGTCGAGCAGTGGGCTGACATGCTCCGGCCAGCGTGACAGCAGGGCCTGCGCCGCATCGCGCACCGCTGGCAGGAGATCGGCATCGCGCATCAGGTCGGCCACCTTGAACTGCAACAGACCAGTCTGCCGGGTGCCGAGCATTTCTCCAGGCCCCCGCAGTTCCAGATCCTTTTCCGCGATGACGAAGCCGTCGTTGGTTTCGCGCATGATGCCCAGGCGTTCGCGACCGATCTGCGACAGCGGCGGATGATAGAGCAGTACGCAGTGGCTGGCCGCGCTGCCCCGGCCAACCCGGCCGCGTAGCTGGTGAAGCTGAGCCAGCCCCAGGCGCTCGGGGTTCTCGATGATCATCAAGCTGGCGTTGGGCACGTCGACGCCCACTTCGATCACCGTGGTGGCGACCAGCAATTGCAGCCCGCCCGCCTTGAACTCGGCCATGACCGCAGCCTTTTCGGCAGGCTTCATGCGTCCGTGGATCAAGCCCACGCGCAGCTCGCCCAATGCGCTGCCCAGTTCCTCGAAGGTGCTTTCGGCCGCCTGGCAGGTCAGCTCTTCGGATTCTTCGATCAGCGTGCACACCCAATACGCCTGGCGACCCTCGGCGCAGGCAGCGCGCACGCGCTCGACCACCTCGAATCGACGGCTGTCGGCTACCAGCACCGTATTGACCGGCGTTCGCCCGGGAGGAAGCTCATCGAGAATGGAGGTATCCAGGTCGGCGTAGGCGCTCATGGCCAGGGTGCGCGGGATGGGGGTGGCGGTCATGATCAACTGGTGCGGACAGAGCAGACCATTCACGCCTTTCTTGCGCAGGGCCAGGCGCTGCTGCACGCCGAAGCGGTGCTGTTCATCGATGATAGCCAGGGCCAGGTTGCGAAATACCACTTCCTCTTGGAACAGCGCGTGGGTGCCGACCACCATCGGTGCGCCGCCGGCGATCTGTTCGAGCGCGCTGGCGCGGGCCTTGCCCTTGAGCTTGCCGGCCAGCCAGGCGACCTCGATGCCCAGCGGTTCGAGCCAACGCTTGAAAGTGAGGTAATGCTGCTCGGCGAGAATCTCCGTAGGCGCCATGAGCGCAACCTGGTAACCCGCCTCCAGCGCCTGCAGGGCGGCGAGCGCAGCGACGACCGTCTTGCCGGCGCCGACATCGCCCTGGACCAGGCGCATCATCGGCTCAGGCTGGCTGAGGTCGTAGGCGATCTCGTTGCCGACACGCTGTTGTGCACCGGTGGGGGCGAAGCCGAGATTGGCCAGGTAGCGCTCGGGCAGGCGGCTGGCCTTGGCCAGCGCCGGTGCCCGCAAAGCTCGCAGGCTTTCGCGCAGGCGCTGCTGGGAAAGCTGATGGGTCAGCAACTCCTCGAAGGCAAGCCGGTGCTGAGCCCAGTGCTGGCCTTCGGCGAGCTCGTCGAGGTCGGCGTCGGCAGGCGGGTTGTGCAGGTAGCGGATCGCATCGTCCAACGGCGCCAGGTGATAGTCGCGGGCCAGCTCGTCAGGCAGCCAGTCGGGCAGGCTGCGTGGCCCGAGCTTGCTCAGGCTGAGTTGGCAGAGCTGACGCAGACGCTGCTGCGTCAGGCCTTCGGTGGTCGGGTAGATCGGCGTGAGGGTTTGCTCGACTGGAGGCGGCGGCTCGTCGCCGTTGAGCGCCCGATATTCGGGATGGTAGATCTCCAGGCCCGAGGCGCCGGGGCGGGCCTCACCGTAGCAGCGCAGGTGGGTGCCGCGTTTGAGGCCCTCCTTCTGCGCATTGCTGAAATGATAGAAGCGCAGGCTCAGCACGCCGGTGCCGTCGCCCAGGCGCACGACCAGACTGCGGCGCTTGCCCATGGTCACATCGGCGCCGCTGACCACACCTTCGATCACCGCGTCCTGGCCAGGACGCAGCGCGCCGATGGGCACCACGCGGGTGCGGTCCTGATAACGCAGGGGCAGATGGAACAGCAGATCCTGCAGGTTCTCAAGCCCGACCTTGGCGAGCTTTTCCGCCATGGCCTCGCCGACGCCCTTGAGCTCGGTGACCGGAACCTTCGACAGCTCGGTCATGGGATCAGGCCGGCTGATGCGTGGGCGTCTTGGCCACCGAGCACAGGCGGATCGAGTCGGCGAGGATCTCGATGGCCTTGGGCCGTGGGAAGCTGGCACGCCAGGCGATGGCCACGGTGCGGAACGGCGCCGGGGCGGTGAGCGGGCGTACTTCGATCACACCGGGTGCATAGTGGTGACTGTGCACGGCAGACAGCGGCAGGATGGAGACGCCCAGACCGGAGGCGACCATGTGACGGATGGTTTCCAGCGAGCTGGATTCCACCGTGGTGTGCTTGGAGGCATCCGCACCCTTGTTCAGGGTCGGGCAGGCTTCGAGCACCTGGTCGCGGAAGCAGTGACCTTCACCGAGCAGCAGCAGGCTCTTGTCGTTGAGCAGAGCGGTGTCGATGGTCTTCTTTGCGGTCCATGGGTGATCGGCCGGCATCAGCGCGCAGAACGGCTCATCGTACAGCGGCAGGGTGAGCACGTCGGCCTCGTTGAACGGCAAGGCGATGATCACTGCATCCAGCTCGCCGTTGCGCAGCTTCTCGCGCAGCACGTGGGTGAAGTTTTCCTCGATGTACAGCGGCATCTGCGGCGCGACCCGGTGCAGCTGTGGAATGAGGTGGGGGAACAGGTAGGGGCCGACGGTATAGATGGCGCCGACCTTCAGCGGGGCGGTGAGCTGGTTCTTGCCGGCCTGGGCCAGTTCGCGGATGCCCTGGGCCTGCTCCAGCACCTTCTGCGCCTGGGCGACGATGCTTTCGCCGACAGGCGTGAGGCGCACCGCACTCTTGCTGCGCTCGAAGATCAGCACCCCCAGCTCGTCCTCGAGCTTCTTCACACCGACCGACAGGGTAGGCTGGCTGACGTGACAACGCTCAGCCGCGTGGCCGAAGTGTTGCTCCTGGGCGAGTGTGACGATGTAGCGGAGTTCTGTGAGGGTCATAACGTGCGTCCATGAAGTTGCGGCCCCAGCATAGCGGGTGCAATCGATAGACGCACGTTATCAGACTTGCGGCTGTGTGACAGATTCAATGTGTCAGCGCTTGTCCAGCGAGAAGACAAAGGGCGCGACCACTTCGATCTGACCGTTGTTCAGCAGCTCCGGCGGCGGCTTCGGCACCGTGCCCGCGCGGCGGATCATGTCCATGGTCGCTCGGTCCAGCGAAGCGCTGCCTGAACCTGCTGCCATCGAGTAGGACAGAATCTTGCCGTCGGCATCGACCACGAAACGCAGCCGGTTGATGCCTTGCAGGCCGCGACGGCGCGCGTCCTCCGGGTACTTCTTGTACTTGGCCAGATGGCGCAGCAGGTCACTCTGCCAGTTCGGCAGGGCATTGCTGTTGGACGCGATACTTGGCTGCGGTGCGGCCGACTTCTGCGGTGGCGCATTGCTGGGCGGCGTATCGGCGACCTGCTCCTTGGCGGGAGGCTCGTCCTTCGGCGGCTCAGGCTTCTTCTCAGGCTTGGGCGGCTGCGGCTTGACCTTCGGCTTGGGCGGCTTGTTGATGGCGATCTTCGGCTTCGGCGCCTCGGCGACCTTCGGCAGCGGCGGCTCTTCGACCGGCGCCGGCGGCGGCGGGGCGACTTTCGGTGGCGGCGGCGGTGCCGGCTCCGGCAAAGGCGCCAATTCGACCATCATCGCTGCCGGAGGCAGTTCGATGGCCTGGGGCACCGTCCAATTGAGCATGAGCAGCACGGCGATCGCGTGCACACCCAGCACGACCGCCAGGCCTACACCGTAGCGCGCCAGGTTGGAGCGCGTCTTTGTCATTTCTTCGCTGCCGTCTCGAGTCCGACCAGACCGACCTTGAGATAGCCGGCCGCACGCATGGTGTTCATCACTTCCATCAGGTCGCCGTAGTCGACCCCCTTGTCAGCCTGGAAGAAGATGGTGGTTTCCTTGTCACCCTTGGTCTTGCCGTCGAGCATCGCGCCAAGCTGATCGGGTGTGGCCACCGGGTCATCGCCGACATACAGCTTCTTGTCGGCCTTGACGCTGACGAACACCGGCTTCTCCGGCCTCGGCGCCGGTTTGGCGGTGGAGGCGGGCAGATCGACCTTGATGTCGACCGTCGCCAAAGGCGCGGCAACCATGAAGATGATCAGCAGTACCAGCATCACGTCGATGAACGGGGTGACGTTGATTTCGTGGTTTTCGGCGAGGTCGTCGCCACCTTCGTTGAGATGCAGGCCCATGGCTTACCCCACTTTCACCATGTGCGGGGCGGCGCGATCGCCAGCCTGGTGGTCGAGGTCGCGGCTGACCAGCAGCAGGACCTGCGCCGAAGCATCGGACACCTGCGCCTTGTAGCCGGCGATGGAGCGGGCGAAGACGTTGTAGATGACCACCGCCGGGATGGCGGCGACCAGACCCAGTGCCGTTGCCAGCAGGGCCTCGGCGATACCCGGTGCGACCACGGCCAGGTTGGTGGTCTGGGTCTTGGCGATGCCGATGAAGCTGTTCATGATGCCCCATACGGTACCGAACAGACCGACGAACGGTGCGGTGGAACCGATGGTCGCCAGTACGCCGGTGCCGCTGCTCATGGCGCGGCCGCTGGCGGCCACCAGGCGTTCCAGACGGAAGCTGACGCGTTCCTTGATGCCTTCTTTCTCGCGGCTGTTGGCCGACAGGCGCATTTCCTCGAGGGCGTCATGCACCAGGGTATGGGCCAGGGTGCCTTCCTTGTTGGCGACCGTGCTGGCCTCCTTGAGGCTGGCGGACTTCTTCAGCACGGCGATTTCGCCACGCAGACGGCGCTTGGCGCCCAGCAGCTCGAAGCCTTTGGCGATCCAGATGGTCCAGGTGATGATGGAGGCGATGGCCAGGCCGATCATCACGGCTTTGACCACCACGTCGGCGTTCTTGTACATGCCCCAGGGCGACAGGTCGTGAGCCATGCCCAGCGAGGTGTCCTCGACCAGCGCCTGAGTGCTGTCGTCGGCAGGTGCCGGGGCGTCGACGGGTGCGGCGGCGGTGTCTGTCGTCGACGGCTGGGCAGCAGTGGGGGCTGCCGGGGTCGCCGGGGCTGCGGCGGCTGGCGCGGCTGCGCCATTGGCGGCGGGCTCATCAGCCATGGCGGCCGGTGCCAGTACCAGGCTGAACATCAGCGCGGCGATGGCGCCCCAGGCGCGCGATGTGGTTGGCGAAGCGGAGGGTTGAGTACGAGTCATGCTGGCCGGACCTGATGAAGAAAAGAGGGTGACGTTCTTCACGGCCTCGAGACAGGCCGAGAATTTTTCAGGGCGCCATTATTGCAACTAATTCTTGTTAACAAAAGCAATACAGTAACTTTTTTTATACGTTCCATAGCCGTTGATCGTCAGAAGGGGCTAGCCTGAAGCTTTGGAATTGGAGTGTGTGATGTCCGATTTATCCGCAATGATCGTAGGCTGCGGTGATGTAGGCGGGCGGTTGGCTCGACAGCTGCTCGCGCGTGGCTGGCACGTGCATGGCCTGCGAAGGTCCGTCAATCAACTGCCCAATGGCGTGCTGCCGGTGGCGGCGGACCTCGCCCAGGTGGAGATGCCAGCGGCTTGGCCCGAGGGCTCTTTCGATTACCTGGTCTACTGCGTGGCAGCCAGTCAGCACGACGAGCCCGGTTACCGTGCAGCCTATGTCGAGGGGTTGCGTAACGTGCTGTCGTGGATGGCGCAGCGGGCACAGCGGCCTCGCCGAATCCTCTTCGTCTCCAGCAGCAGCGTCTATGCCCAGAAGGATGGGGCCTGGGTCGATGAGCGTGCGGCTACCGAGCCAGAGGCCTATTCCGGTCGAGTCATGCTTGAGGCTGAGAAGCTGGCACTGGACAGTGGCCTGCCGGCCAGTGTGGTGCGCCTCACCGGCATCTACGGCCCAGGCCGTGAATGGCTCTTGAGTCAAGTGCGTCAGGGCTACCGGGTTGCCGAAGAGCCGCCGTTGTACGGCAACCGAATCCATGCCGATGATGCCGCAGGTCTGCTGGCGTTTCTTCTGCAGGCCGATGCCGGTGGGCAGGTGCTGCAAGACTGTTATATCGGCGTCGATGACGATCCGGCGCCACTGGCCGACGTGGTCACCTGGTTGCGCCAGTACCTGGGCATCACGCAATGGTCGGACGAGCAGCGCGTGCGTCGTACCGGGAGCAAGCGTTGCAGCAACGCGCGTGCTCGGGCACTGGGCTGGGCGCCGCAGTATCCGAGCTACAAGGAGGGTTACGCCGCGATTCTGCTGGGTCAGGGTTGAGGCCGTGCCGCTTAGTTGCGCTGAAGTACCCACTGGCGCGGGCCAGGTGCCAGCTGTGGCATGTCATCGGGCTGGGCACGATTGACCGCGCGGAAGATCTCGAGTCGGTCGGGGCTGCGCCGGAAAATCCAAGGCCCGCCTTGTTGATTGCGCTCGAGCCATAGGCTGTCGTTACCATTGCCGATGGTGGCGCAGTCGCCGGCCAGGCACAGCGCATAGCGGTCAAGCGCCGGCAAGCCAGTGACGCTGCCGTCATCGCCGAAGCGGACCTTGGCGCCTTGGCCCGGTCCTTCGGTGATCGTCCACTCACCGCCCAGGTAGGTCTGGTACAGCGTCTTTTCGAAGCTGCTGCCTACAGGTGAATCGGCCGCTTCGGGCGAGGTACTGCGTATGAACGTCTGGCGGGTGCCGTTGGCGTCGGTCGTTTGCAACTCGTTGCCGCTCAGGCTCAACTGTTCGCTTTGGCCGCCTTCGAACGTGGCTTGCCATTGCTTGTCGTTGGCGAGCAAGCGGCCATCGACGGTCTCCACGCCATTCATGTAGCTGGCCTGTTGACCGGCGACATTGATCTTCCATTCGAAGACCGGACCATTGCTAGCCAGCGCATTGCGTAGGCTCTCGCCCTTGGCCGCTGCATCGATCGCTTTCTGATTGATCCAAGTACCGTTGTAGTCTTCGGGTTTGTGGCTGGCGCAGCCGCCCAGAATCAGGGCTGCCAGCGCGAGGGGCAGGGCATGACGCATGAGGGGAACCTTCAGGCAGGAGGAGCGGCAGGCGAGTGCCCGCCGCTTGGGCATCACTCGATGACGAGGATGGCGTCCATCTCGACTTGCGAGCCTTTTGGCAGCGCTGCTACGCCGATCGCGGCGCGCGCGGGGTAGGGCTGCTCGAAGTAACGGCCCATGACCTCGTTGACCTTGGCGAAGTGGCTGAGGTCGGTGAGGAAGATGTTCAGCTTGACGATGTCCTTGAACGACCCACCAGCCGCTTCAGCGACCGCCTTGAGGTTCTCGAAGACCTGCACGGTCTGGGCCTCGAAGCCTTCGACCAGTTCCATGGTCTTGGGGTCCAGCGGAATCTGCCCCGACATATATACGGTGTTGCCAGCCTTGATCGCCTGGGAGTAGGTGCCGATGGCGGCCGGGGCCTTGTCGCTGTTGATGACGGTCTTGGTCATGTTGACTCCTTGCGGTTGACGGACTACGCACGCGTGCGGGTAATGCGTACCACGCCGGTAAGGGTGCGCAGCTTCTTGATCACGCGCGCCAGGTGCACACGGTCGCGCACGCTGACCACCAGCTGGACCACGCTGACGCGACCGTCGCGCTCATCCATGCTGATCTTCTCGATGTTGCCGTCGGCGGCATTGACGCTGCTCGCCAGCAGCGCGATCAGGCCGCGCTGGTGCTCCAGCTCGACGCGCAGTTCGACATTGAACTCGCCGGTGACGTCCTTGGCCCAGGAGAGCTGCAAGCACTTTTCCGGGTTGTGTCGGATTTCGCTGATATTTCGGCAGTCTTCCAAGTGAACGACCATACCTTTGCCTGCCGACAGGTGGCCCACGATAGGGTCACCTGGAATCGGTGTGCAGCACTTGGCGTAGCTGAGCACCAAACCTTCGGTGCCGCGGATTGCCAGTGGCCCTTCAGGCGATGGCAACTGCTCGCCCTCTGCGGACAGCAGGCGTCGGGCCACCACGTAGGCCATGCGGTTGCCCAGACCGATGTCCTCGAGCAAATCCTCGATCAATTCCAGGCGGTATTCGCTGAGGATGGCCTGCACGCGCTCGCTCGGGATCTTGTCCAGGCTGCTGTCGAAGCCGGTGAGCACTTTGTTCAACAGGCGTTCGCCGAGATTGATCGACTCGGAGCGGCGTTGCTGTTTGAGGGCATGACGGATGTGGGTGCGGGCCTTGCCGGTGACCACGAAGTTGAGCCAGGCCGGGTTCGGGCGCGCGCCGGGCGCGCTGACGATCTCCACCGTCGAGCCACTTTGCAGCGGTTCGGAAAGCGGCGCCAGGCGACGGTTGATGCGGCAGGCGATACAACTGTTGCCCACGTCGGTGTGCACGGCGTAGGCGAAGTCGACGGCCGTGGAGCCTTTGGGCAGCTCCATGATCCGGCCTTTGGGGGTGAAGACGTAGACCTCGTCGGGGAACAGGTCGATCTTCACGCTCTCGATGAATTCCAGCGAGTTGCCGGCCCGCTGCTGCAACTCAAGAATGCCTTTGACCCACTGGCGGGCACGGGCGTGGTTGCCCTTGGGCTGCTCATCCTCGTTGGACTTGTACAGCCAGTGTGCGGCGATGCCGTTGTTGGCCATCTCTTCCATTTCGCGGGTGCGGATCTGGATCTCGATGGGTACACCATGCATGCCGAACAGCGTGGTATGCAACGACTGATAGCCGTTGGCCTTGGGAATGGCAATGTAGTCCTTGAAGCGACCCGGCAGGGGTTTGTACAAATTGTGTACAGCGCCCAGTACGCGATAGCAGGTATCGACCTTGTCGACCACGATGCGGAAGGCGTACACGTCCATGATTTCGGTGAAGGCGCGGCGTTTGCCGCGCATCTTCTTGTAGATACCGTAGAGGTGCTTCTGTCGCCCACTGACCTCGCCGGCGATGCCGTCCGCTGCCAGGCAATTGGCCAGGGAGGTTTCGATCTTGGCGACGATTTCCTTGCGGTTACCGCGCGCGCTCTTGACCGCTCGATGAATCAGCGCTGAGCGCATGGGGTGCATGGCCTTGAACCCCAGGTCTTCGAATTCCACGCGCACGGTGTGCATGCCCAGGCGGTTGGCGATGGGGGCGTAGATCTCGAGGGTTTCCTTGGCGATGCGCCGGCGTTTTTCCCCGGACAGCACTTCAAGCGTGCGCATGTTGTGCAGGCGGTCGGCGAGCTTGACCAGGATCACGCGGATATCGCGGGCCATGGCCATGGCCATCTTCTGGAAGTTTTCGGCCTGCGCTTCGGCTTTGGTCTCGAAGTTCATCTGGGTCAGCTTGCTGACCCCGTCAACCAACTCGGCGACGGTTTCGCCGAACTGCTGGCTGAGGGCTTCCTTGGCGATGCCGGTGTCTTCGATGACGTCGTGCAACATGGCTGCCATCAGGCTCTGATGGTCCATGTGCATGTCGGCGAGAATGCTGGCCACTGCCAGCGGGTGGGTCACGTAGGGCTCGCCACTGCGGCGGCGCTGCCCATCGTGTGCCTGCTCGGCATAGAAATAGGCCCGGCGAACCAGGTTGACCTGTTCGGGACCTAAGTAGGTCGACAGCCGCTCGGCAAGGGCTTCTATACCCGCCATGATTTCACCTCTTGCACAGGAAGAGGATCGGGTGCCGCGCGACGTCGACAGGGCATGAATCAGACGGCCTCGTTGTTCTCGTCCTCGAACGCGGCGAACACCGGATCCTCGGTGACGATCTCTTCAGCGGCGATGAATTCATTGGTCACGATGCCTTCGGCGATTTCGCGCAGGGCAACGACGGTCGGCTTGTCGTTTTCCCACGCCACGCGTGGTTCCTTGCCGCCGGTGGCCAGTTGGCGGGCGCGCTTGGTCGAGAGCATGACCAGCTCGAAGCGGTTATCCACGTGTTCCAGGCAGTCTTCAACAGTTACGCGGGCCATGGTGTTCCTCAGTAGCAGATGCGTTAGGCGTACAGCCCAGAATGGGCAGGCGGACTCGATAGTTTAAAAAATCACCAGCCAATAGGGAAGGACTGTTTCGCTCCACGCCCGGGTTTCGCCGGGCAGTGCCCACGAAACAGGCGCCGCAGAAGGCCTTTTGCACGACGCTGACGATAACGCCTCCCGCCCCGCGAACACAACAGCCTCAACGCATCGCGTCACGCAGCCGCGGCGTCAGTTCCTCGAACAGGGTCTGCACCGAGCGCAGGGCCCGGCAGTCGGGGCGGGTGAGCAGCCATAACTGGGTGTCACAGCCTGGCAGCGGGCCGCTCAGGGCCTCGACACCGGGCAGGGTGTCGACCATGTAGTCAGCCAGTGCGGCCACGCCCATGCCGCTACTGACCAGTTGGGCGATGGTCGACATGCCACTGCATTGGTAGCGCGGAACGAGGTCGGGGTGGTGCTGAGTGCGCCAGATGACCGTGGGGTGTTCGTGCATGCTGTCGTCCGGGGCGATCCAGGGCACGTTGTTCGGCGACTCGGTCAGGCGTTCGCGAAACGCCGCGTGGCCGCAGATCACGTAGGAGGTCGACCCCAGGCAACGCCCGACCAGATGTTCCGGCGGCGTGTTGGTCAAGCGCAGAGCGATGTCGGCGTCGCGACGGCTCAGATTGGCGAAGGAATTGGAGGTGCCCATCTCCAGCGAGAGTGCCGGGTAGTTGGGCATGAACTCGACCAGCGCCGGCAGCAGCAGACTGTGCAGTACCGCTTCGGTACAGGTCAGGCGCACGGTGCCGCTGACCACCTGTTCGCCGCTGGTCAGCGCGATTCGCGCCGCATCGAGCGCTTGTTCGGCACGTTCGGCCTGCTCGGCAAGGGCCTGGGCAGTGTCGGTCGGCAGATAACCCTTGCGGCTCTTGACGAACAACGCAGTCCCCAGCGCCGATTCCAGTCGACGGATGGAGCGAAACACCGTGGAAACATCGACCTTGAGCAGATCGGCTGCTTTTGCCAGCGAGCGACCTCGCTCCAGCGCCAGCACCAGGGCCAGGTCGGCATGAGAGATTTGATATTGCATGGTTGCACGCTCTGCTTGCTGGTCTGCCAATGTCTGTTGCATTGGAGCCCACTTTATAGTGCAACGACTGGCGTGAATCAATGTGGCGCCGCGCAACGCAATGCCCCTCGAATGGGGTCGTTAGAACAACAACCAGCGCAACCCTCGTCGCCTTCAAGGCGTCCTCCTTATCCCTGAATCGTCGCTTTTGATCACAGGATGTACAGCCATGACGTCGGTCTTCTCGTGCACCCGTTTCCGCGACATGATGCCTGCCGACAAGGTACGTCCATGAGCACTCGCAAGCCGCCCCTGATCGGCGTCAGCGCCTGCCGCCAGCAGGTCGGCCGGAACTCTTCGCACACGGTAGGCGCCAAGTACGTCGAGGCCGCAGCCTTTGCGGGGCTGCCGCTGATCCTGCCGGCCCGCGATACCCCCGATGAGCCGCATGCGCTGCTGGCGCACCTGAACGGCATTCTTTTCACCGGCTCGCCTTCAAATGTCGAGCCGCATCATTACAATGGCGCCCCCAGCGCGGTCGGCACTCGGCATGACGCTGCGCGCGATCGTTTGACGCTGCCGTTGCTGCAGTCGGCGATTGCCGCAGGCGTGCCGGTGCTGTGCATTTGCCGGGGCTTTCAGGAACTCAACGTGGCCTTGGGCGGAACCTTGCATCCGCGTGTGCATGCGTTGCCCGGCCATCTTGACCACCGCGAGCCCGAGGAGGCGCCGCTGCACCTGCAGTATGGCCCCCGGCATCGGGTCGACAGTGCGCCGGGCGGCCTGTTCGAGCGCCTGGGCCTGGCGGCGCAGTTCGAGGTCAACTCACTGCACAGCCAAGGCATCGACCGTTTGGCGTGCGGCCTGCGAGTCGAAGCGCGGGCGCCGGATGGCTTGATCGAAGCGGTATCGATGCCGGGCGCACCGGGGTTCGTCCTCGGCGTGCAGTGGCACCCAGAATGGCAGCTCGCCGAAAACCCGGTCTCCCTACGTCTGTTTCAGGCGTTTCGCGAGGCCTGTATCGCCCATGCTGCAGGGGAGGGCGCGCGTTAGAAGGCATTCTGACGCGGCCCCAAGGTCGCGGACGACTCACCCCGGCAGCAAGCTTTCAATGAGTGGAAGCGGGCCTTGCGCGCAAGGTCTGTGAAAAAACAATACCAATAGCAACGGCAAATACTCATGAGCGAATACACAGAAACCGGCCGCCCTCCCGATGCGGCCGCCGATGCAGGCAGTACCGCCCAAGCCGCAGGCAAGGGCCTGGCCAAGGGCCGCCTGGGCCTGCTGGCCAGCGTCGTGCTGGGCATTTCCACCATCGCGCCGGTCTACACCCTGACCGGCGCGCTCGGCCCGACCGTGCGCGAAGTCGGCGCCCATCTCCCCGCGGTGTTCATCGTCGGTTTCCTGCCGATGCTGCTGGTCGCGCTGGGCTACCGCGAGCTCAACGCCGCCGAGCCCGACAGCGGCACTTCCTTCACTTGGTCAGCCCGCGCGTTTGGTCCGATGATCGGCTGGATCGGCGGGTGGGGGTTGGTGGTGGCGACCACCATCGTGTTGTCGAACCTGGCGGGCGTCGCGGTCGATTTCTTCTACCTGTTCATTGGCCAGATCAGCGGCCACCCTGAGCTTGCCGCGCTGGCAGACAACTTGCTGATCAACGTCAGCACCTGTTGCGCCTTCATCGCCTTGGCGGTGTGGATCTGTTGCCGAGGCATGGGCACCACCATGACCGTGCAATACGGTCTGGTCGCCTTGCAACTGCTGGTGCTGGTGGGCTTCGGTTTTGCCGCGTTCGGCGAAACCACCGCACCGCCGCCCTTGGAATTCGACTTCGCCTGGTTCAACCCGTTTGGTGTCGAGTCGTTCTCGGCCTTCGCGGCCGGGCTGTCGTTGTCGATCTTCATCTTCTGGGGGTGGGACGTGTGCCTGACCGTCAGCGAAGAGTCGGTCGGCAGCGATGAGGTGCCTGGCAAGGCTGCCACCTGGACCGTGCTGCTGATATTGGGGCTGTACCTGTTCACTGCCATCGCCACGTTGCAGTTCGCCGGCATCAGCGACAGTGGTCTGGGGCTGGGTAATCCGCGTATCCAGGAGAACGTTTTCGCCCACTTGGCCGGCCCGGTGATGGGGCCGCTGGCGATCCTGATGTCGATCGCCGTGCTGGCCAGTACGGCGGCCTCGTTGCAGTCGACCTTCGTCTCGCCGGCGCGCACGCTGCTTGCCATGGGCTATTACGGCGCGGTGCCGCAGCGCTTCGCCAGTGTCTGTCCGCGCTCGCAGACACCGCGTTACGCGACCGTCTGCGCTGGGCTGGCGGCGGCGGTGTTCTACGTGACCATGCGCACCCTGAGCGAGAACGTGCTGGCCGACACCATCACCGCACTGGGCATGATGATCTGTTTCTACTACTCGCTGACGGCCTTCGCTTGCGTCTGGTATTTCCGCAGCAGCCTGTTCGACAGCCTGCGCCACTTCTTCATGCGCGGCGTGTGTCCGCTGGTGGGCGGTGTGATCTTGTCGGTGATCTTCGTGCGAACCGCGCTCGACAGCGCGTCGCCGGACTTCGGCAGCGGCTCGCACGTGGGCGGGCTGGGGCTGGTGTTCGTGATCGCGGCGATCATCTCGGTGCTGGGCATCGTGCTGATGATGCTGTCGCGGCTGCGAGCGCCGGCGTTTTTCCTCGGCGCGACCTTACAGCAGCAGGCCAAGCTGCAATTGCAGGACTGACCCAGGGGGCGCCAAGCGCCCCCGATGTCTTCAGCCGACCAACTGCTCGAGCAGCGCCGCATGGCGCTGTTGCTGTTTCTTGAGCAAAAGGCGGTTGGCCCGGAACACCGATTGCAGATCGTCCAGCGCGTGGGCGAAATCGTCGTTGACGATGACATAGTCGAACTCGGCGTAATGCACCATCTCGCTGACTGCTTCTTTCATGCGGCCGGCGATGATGTCTTCGCTGTCCTGGCCGCGGCCGTCCAGTCGCTGACGCAGCGCCTCTCGGCTGGGCGGCAGAATGAAGATCGACAGCGCCTCGGGCATCAGCTTGCGTACCTGCTGAGCGCCCTGCCAGTCGATCTCCAGGATCAGGTCGAAGCCTTGCGCGAGGGTTTCCTGCAGTGCGCTGCGCGAGGTGCCGTAGAAGTTGCCGAACACCTCGGCGTGTTCGAGGAAGTCGTCCTGGGCGATCAGCGTCTTGAAGGCCTCGTGGTCCACGAAGTGGTAGTTCACGCCGTGGGCCTCGCCGGGACGCATGGCCCGCGTGGTGTGGGACACCGAGACGCGGATCTGCGTGTCCTGTTGCGTGAGGGCGGTGACCAGGCTGGTCTTGCCGGCGCCCGAAGGGGCCGAGACGATGTAGAGCGTGCCGCTGGTGTGGGTCATGGTCGGGGTAGCCTTACTCGATGTTCTGTACTTGTTCACGCATCTGTTCGATCAGCACCTTCAGATTGACGGCCGCTTGGGTGCTGCGTGGGTCGAAGGCCTTGGAGCCGAGGGTGTTGGCTTCGCGATTGAGCTCCTGCATCAGGAAGTCCAGCCGCCGTCCGGCCGCACCGCCGGACTTGAGCACCCGGCGTACTTCGGTGACATGGGTGCTCAGGCGGTCGAGCTCTTCGGCCACGTCGCTCTTCTGCGCCAACAGCACCATTTCCTGCTCCAGGCGCTGGGGCTCGAGTTCGGCCTGCATGTCGGCGAAGCGGTCGAGAATACGCTGGCGTTGCGCAGCCAGCATCTGCGGCACCAACGCGCGCAGGGTGGTGACTTCGTGGGTCATGGCCTCCAGGCGTTCGTCGATCAGCCGTGCCAGCTCCTGGCCTTCGCGCTGACGGCCAGCCTTGAGCTCGGCGAGCGCTTCGTCGAACAGCGCCAGGGCCTCGGCGTTCAGCGCCTGCGGGTCGGCGGCGTCGGCCACCAGTACACCGGGCCAGGCCAGCACTTCGAGGGGATTGAGCGGTGCCGGCTGGTTGATGAGTCCGGCCACGGTTTCAGCGGCGGCGACCAGTTGCGCGGCGCGCTCGCGATCGACCTGCAGCGGCTTGCCGCTGCTCTCTTCGCACAGGCGCAGGGTACATTCGACCTTGCCGCGCGAGAGCCCTTGGCGCAGACCTTCGCGGACCGCGCCTTCGAGATCGCGCAGGGCCTCGGGCAGACGCAGATGCGGCTCCAGGTAGCGGTGGTTGACCGAGCGCAACTCCCAGCTCAGGGTGCCCTGGCTGCCGGCGCGCTCGACGCGGGCAAAGGCGGTCATGCTGTGCACCATGGGGAGAACCTCGCGAATTTCGGGATGACGGAGCGCCTTTCGGCTGCAAGGCGCAGGATTGTAGCGCAGTGCGGCGACGGCGCCCAATCGCGCCTCGCCGCGCACCGGTGACCAGAGCAGACAGGTCGACGGATGGCACGCCCGAGACATTAGGCATGTCCTCGTGCGTTTAGCAGCCCTATAATGGCCGCCTGATTCGCATTCCAGTACAGGTATCCCAGATGAAACGTCCAAGTGGTCGCGCCGCCGATCAGCTTCGCTCGATCCGCATCACCCGCAACTACACCAAACACGCCGAGGGGTCGGTACTGGTCGAGTTCGGTGACACCAAGGTCATCTGCACGGTCAGCGTCGAGAACGGCGTTCCGCGTTTCCTCAAAGGTCAGGGCCAAGGCTGGCTGACTGCCGAGTACGGCATGCTGCCGCGCTCGACCGGCGAGCGGAACCAGCGCGAGGCCAGTCGTGGCAAGCAGGGTGGTCGCACCCTGGAGATCCAGCGCCTGATCGGCCGCTCCCTGCGCGCCGCGCTGGACATGAGCAAGCTCGGCGATATCACGCTCTACGTCGATTGCGACGTCATCCAGGCCGATGGCGGTACCCGCACGGCGTCGATCACCGGTGCCATGGTCGCCCTGTGCGACGCGCTGGCGGTGATCAAGAAGCGCGGCGGCCTCAAGGGCGGCAACCCGCTCAAGCACATGATCGCGGCTGTCTCGGTAGGCATGTACCAGGGTGAGGCGGTGCTGGACCTGGACTACCTGGAAGATTCCGCCGCCGAGACCGACCTCAATGTGGTCATGACCAGCGCTGGCGGTTTCATCGAAGTGCAGGGCACTGCCGAAGGTGCGCCGTTCCAGCCTGAAGACTTCAATGCCATGCTGGCACTGGCCCAGAAGGGCATGACCGAGATCTTCGATCTGCAGACTGCCGCACTGGCCGACTGAGCGCTTCCCTAGAGGACCATCGATCCATGAATGAGCCAAATCCACCGATCGGAACCGTCAGCGCCGAAGCCCGGCAATGGGCGATGTTCTGTCACTTCAGTGCGTTTCTCGGGCTGGTGATGCCGTTGGGACATCTGCTCGGGCCGTTGGTGATGTGGCTCTGGAAGCGCGAAGCGGACCCCTTCGTCGATGCCCAAGGCAAGGAGGCGCTGAATTTCCAGATCACCGTCACCCTGGCCGGGTTCATCTGCTTCCTGCTGATGTTCGTGGTGATCGGTATCGTGCTGTTCGCCATCCTCGCGGTGGCGACGCTGATTCTGATCATTCTGGCCGGCGTTCGCGCGAACGAAGGCAAAGCCTATCGCTACCCGTTCATCTGGCGTCCGATCAAGTAACCGCTACGTTCAAGGCAGCTGCAAACCGCCGGCTGCCTTGTGCAACGCCCTCAGATGTTCGCCGATCTGCTTGACGTTGGTCTCGATAGCGGCAATTTCCTTGGCCCTCGCGGGCTCCAGCAGTGCTCTCACTTCTTTGTCCAGATCGGTGCTCAGGCGCAGCAATTGCGCCTGACGCTCGCTGCTGACTTTCTCGAGATGCGCGCGCTCTTGCGGTTGCGGCAGACCATAGCCCTGCGACTCCAGCAATTCGGCCGGCCGGCTGAGGAAGCCGCTGTTGGCGAGCATCTGCTGCAGAGTCGCATTGGCTTTGTCGATGCTGCCGTCCTTTAATGCAGCCGCGTTCAGATAACGCTGCTTGACCTCATCCTGTGCCAACAGCAGTTGGCGACGCAGGCTGGCCTGCTCCAGCAGTAGCAGGGCCGCGCTGGTGCGCAGATTGGCCTGGGCGAACCAGGGCCGACGCTGTTCGGCGTCCTGTGCAAGCCAGTCCTCCACAGCGGTCTGCTGGATCGGGAGCTGTTTTCTCAACACCTCGAACATCGCCTGGTAGCGGTCTCGATAGGAGTCGAACCGATAGCCCAGGCGCAAGGCTTCGCGCGGATCGTCGAGCACGTGGGTATCGGCCAGGCCGCGGCCCTTGAGCACTTCCAGCAAGCCGTTGGGCATGATCGAATCGAGGTCGCTCAAGCGTGGATCGGCGGTGCCGCTGCGCATCAGCTTGAGGGTTTCCACCGCACAGTTGTTGGACAGGAAGTAGTAGTTGCCGTCATAGCTCCAGTGCATTTCCGCTGCCTGGCGCACCAGGTCCTCGATCTGCTGACGATCAAGCTTGAGCGGCACTGACGACAGGCTGCGCAGTTCGGTCTTGGTGTATTCGTCGATGACCTGGCCCAGCGGCAACACGAACAGCCGCGAGGGGTAGGCGCCGATCAGGCCGTCCCAGCTGGACAGTTGCACATCGTTGACGAAGGCACGGTAGGAAAGCACCAGGTGGCGGTCCAGGTCCAGGCGGCAGTCCGGACCGCGTGGCCGACCTGGGGCGCAGATCACCAGCCGCAGCATGCTGTGCCCCCAGCGGCTCACCCAGTTCTGGTTGGCTTCGGCGAGCAGGTAGTCGACCTGGTAGACGCGCTCGGGATCGATATCGCCCAGCGGCTCGCGGGCGAAGTCGCTGCCGGCATTCAGGAAGGGCAGGCCCTGGGCGCAGGTGTCTTGCGCCGGTGCCCAGGCGAAATGCTCGCGCAGGTATTGGTTCAGCGCCGGCCGGCGACAGCCGTAGCTCGGGTCGAGGAGGAAGTACTCCATGTTGACCGCGATGAATTCCTTGGGGCTGCTCAACTCGTAGGCGTCGGGCGTGCGCACCAACTGGCCGTTGTGCTGTTCGCGCTCGCCGCGACGGCCTACATATTGTGGCCAGCCGGCCAGATCGAGCAAGCGTGGATCGTCGCTGAGGGTGAAGCGGCGCCCGGTCTCGCCACGGCATTGCTGCGGCAGGCCGATATCGCCGAGCGTCGTGTACTGCCGCTTGCAGCGGGCGATGCGTGAGCGCTCGGCACCTTGCCATAGACGTGCGCGGTCATAGATGTGGGTCAGCTCGTGGAGCACGGTGGCGAGCAGTTCTTCGCGAACCGTGCCATGGGGGCGCTGGGTCTTTTCAGTGGCGGCGCTGCCGTCGACCAGACCAGGCAGCAAGCGGCGATTGAGTTCCAGGCTGGCTACGGGCGACGCCTGCCCGTAGGCATCGGCCGGCATGCGGTCGCTCCAGCTGACGGCAATTCGCCGATTCAGGCGCTGCTTGAAGGTCGGCGGCAGCTTGGACAGGGCCTCGTCGAGCAAGGCCTGGGACGCCTGCCGTTGGTGAGCGTCGAGACCGTGAGTCTGCAAGTCCAGTCGCAGGTCCGCCAGGGCGGGCGTGCCGAGCAGCGTCAGGGCGCAGCCGAGCAGCCAGGCACGCGTGCGCTTCACAGCGAGAGGATGGCTTCGGCCAGAACCTGATCGCTGGCGTCGCGTGCCTCGGGCACACGGTCGCGCAGGGTGTCGAAGGCCGCCTCGAGCTGAGCGCCGCGGATATCGCCGTTGCTGGCGACGAAGCTGGCCGCATCGTCACGGGCTTCGCGCACGACCTTGGAGTCGCGGATCGAGGTGGTGGTGTCGGAGGTGAAGTCGATCGAGCGGCCAAAGGCACGCACGATGATGTTGCTGGTGGCCACCAGGGTCTGTGCCTGGGCCAGGTCGGCCAGCAGCAGCATGCCGAGGGTAGCGGCGATCAGCGGTTTACGCATGGAGCATCTCCGAAGAATACGAGGAGTCAGGGGTGATCATTGGACGAGAATTGCCTCTGCCAGTTCAAGGTCGTCGTGATTGCCAAGCCAATGATGGCGGCGCAGTTCGACTAGCGCAGCCTGGAGACGGGCGCTGCGTATCTGTCCGCCACTGGCGACGAACGTGGCGGCGTCATCGCGGGCCATGCCCACGATCTTGCGATCGAACGGCGCGGTGGTCACTTGGGTGGTGACGTAGCCGGTCATGATTGGAAACTGAGTGGTGACGTCCATGGCGTGGACGCTTCCCACACTGGCGAAGGCAAGCAGCAGGGTTATCAGGTAACGCATGGGCTTAACGTTCTGTCGGCTGGCGAGGCTTGCAGTGCAGTCGGTGTGTAACGCCGACTGCGCGAACCTGAAGGCGTAATCAATAGGCCAGGATGGCCTGGGCCAATTGTGCATCGCTCGCTTGCAGCGTCGGCACCTGCTCGCGGATGTGGGCAAAGGCGCTTTCCAGCTTGGCGCCGCGAATGGCGCCCTGACTGCCGACGAAACTGGCGGCGTCGTCGCGTGCGGCTTCGACAATTTTCTTGTCACGCAGCGACGAACTGGCGTCAGAGGTGGCGTCGGTGGACGCTGCGACCCCGCGAACAACGGTATCGGTGGTGACCACGAAGCTGCTGGCCTCGGCGGCGCTGGTCAGGGCCAGCAGCAGGGCGGCGCCGAACAGGGATTTACGGGACATGGATGGTGCTCCTGCGAAGGGACGGTTCTGGTTACTCGGACGCTTGCGGGACCGCACAGGATACCTGTGGGCACACTGACACGCGCGGACACGCTAACAGGCGGGTGACGCAAGCGTACCACGGGGCTTTGTTTCAGGATGTTAAGGGAAGGTCGCTTCAAACTGTTTCGGCTATTTCGAATTTCATTCGAACTGTACCTGTCCAGCACGGTTTTGCCATTCCCAATAAAAAACCCGTCACAGTTGCCTGTGACGGGTTTTCAAGAATGCAGTGCCGATTAGTGCCGGCACGCCAGCGCTTAGCGCCAGAAAGGTTTGCTCAGCTCTTGGTAGCGCTGCGATTCGCTGATACCCGCATCAGCGAGCAGGCGTGCATCCAGGCGAGCGAGTTGACGACGACTGGCGATGCGGCGTTGCCACAGCAGCAGGGTCGAAACGACGCGCAGTGGCGCCGAGGCTTTGGATTCAGTGTTGTTGTCGAAAACCAGACCGGAACTGAGGGTACGTTCCATGATGTGTCATCCTTCCGCTTATGGCGGGACTAGATAGTGATTTAACTGGTGCCCATGATCCTCTCGTCTTGTCCAGTACAGTAGATACAGTTCAACAGTATTGCGTGGGCTCAGTTAACTGTTTGTGGGCACTGTTGCACTCGAATTTGGCGCAACTGTACCGGTGCGCGCCATTATGGTGCAAATTTTAGGGGCTTGAGCATTTTGGATGACTGTGGGCGGGGGTTATTGCAATACAGTAGTACAGTTTTATTCGTATGACCTGGGCCAACTGTTTTATGCCGGCCACCGCGGAGTGCGTCCGCAATGACCGTCGCTAGAAAGCGTTCTGATCACCCTGCCAGCATCCGCCCGTTCTCTTCCAGGTTTTCGTGCCAGCTCAGCGCCTCGCGCAGAATGTGCGGCGTATGCCCACCGCGCGCGCAGGCCCGTTCGAAGTAGTCGTTCAGCGCCGCGCGGTAGTCAGGGTGCACGCAATTGTCGATGATGACCCGGGCGCGCTCGCGCGGTGCCAGGCCGCGCAGGTCGGCAAGCCCTTGTTCGGTGACCAGGATGTCGACGTCATGCTCGGTATGATCGACATGGCTGACCATCGGTACCACGCTGGAGATCGCCCCGCCTTTGGCGATCGACTTGGTGACGAACACCGACAGATGCGCGTTACGGGCGAAGTCACCGGAGCCGCCGATGCCATTCATCATCCGCGTGCCGCAGACATGGGTGGAGTTGACGTTGCCGTAGATGTCGAACTCCAGCGCCGTGTTGATACCGATGATGCCCAGGCGACGGACCACTTCGGGGTGGTTGGAAATTTCCTGAGGACGCAGCACGAGCTTGTCTTTGTAGCGTTCCAGGTTGCCGAACACGTCGGCGTTGCGCCGGCTCGACAGGGTGATCGAGCTGCCCGAGGCGAAGCGCAGTTTGCCTGCGTCTATCAGCTCGAAGGTCGAGTCCTGCAGCACTTCGGAGTACATGGTCAGGTCTTCGAACGGCGATTCGATCAGCCCGCACATCACTGCGTTGGCAATGCTGCCGATGCCAGCCTGCAATGGGCCGAGGCTGTTGCTCATGCGCCCGGCGGCCACCTCGCGCTTCAGGAAGTCGATCAGGTGATTGGCGATGCCCTGGGTCTCGTGATCCGGCGGCAACACGGTGGAGGGCGAGTCGGGCTGGTCGCTGATGACGATGCCGACGATCTTCGCCGGATCGATCGGGATAGCGGTGCTGCCGATGCGGTCATCGACCTTGACCAGCGGGATCGGCGTGCGGGTTGGACGATAGGTAGGAATATAGATGTCGTGCAAGCCTTCGAGATTGGGGTTGTGCGACAGGTTGATCTCGATGATGACGTGCTTGGCGAAGATCGCGAAGCTGGCCGAGTTGCCCACCGAGGTGGTCGGCACGATGTGACCTTGTTCAGTGATCGCGACGGCTTCGATGACCGCGATGTCCGGTAGCGTCAGTTGCTTGTTACGCAACTGCTCCACGGTTTCGGACAGGTGCTGGTCGATGAACATCACCTGGCCGTCGTTGATCGCCTTGCGCAACGTGCTGTCGACCTGGAACGGCATGCGCCGGGCCAGCACGCCGGCCTCGGTCAGTTGCTTGTCCAGGTCGTTGCCCAGGCTGGCGCCGGTCATCAGGCTGATCTTCAGTGGCGATTTTTTCGCCCGTTCGGCCAGTGCGTGGGGCACGGCCTTGGCTTCGCCGGCGCGGGTGAAGCCGCTCATGCCGACGGTCATGCCGTCCTCGATCAGGCCAGCGGCATCGGCCGCACTCATTACCTTGCTGTGCAGGGAGGACAAGCGGATACGATCACGGTACATGGGGTGTCATCTCGGGCTACTTGGCTACTGCAGCGCAGTCTAGTGATTTCGCCCGGGGCCGTCCCGCGACCATGGTCGTATGAGAAGCCCGGTCGTAGAGCCGTTGATCTGGATCAGCAAAACGACAAGGCCCCAGGAAAGATCTTCCTGGGGCCTTCTTCATGTCGCTCGGTTCAGCAGGAAAAGTGCTACTCCACGGCCTTGACCATGTCTTCGATGACCTTCTTCGCGTCACCGAACACCATCATGGTCTTGTCCAGGTAGAACAATTCGTTGTCGAGCCCGGCATAGCCGCTGGCCATGGAGCGCTTGTTGACGATGATGGTCTTGGCCTTGAAGGCCTCGAGAATCGGCATGCCGGCGATTGGCGACTTGGGATCGTTCTTCGCCGCCGGGTTGACCACGTCGTTGGCGCCAAGCACCAGCACCACGTCGGCTTGTCCGAACTCGGCGTTGATGTCTTCCATTTCGAAGACCTGGTCATAGGGGACTTCTGCCTCGGCCAGGAGCACGTTCATATGGCCAGGCATGCGCCCCGCCACCGGGTGGATGGCGTACTTCACGGTCACGCCGTTGTGCGTCAGCTTCTCCGTCAGTTCCTTCAGCGCATGCTGCGCGCGCGCTACCGCCAGGCCGTAGCCGGGGACGATGATCACGCTGTCGGCGTTGCTCAACAGGAAGGTCGCGTCATCGGCCGAGCCGGATTTCACCGGGCGCTGTTCCTGAGTGCCCGCCGAGGCGCCAGCACCGGCATCGCCACCGAAGCCACCGAGAATGACATTGAAGAACGAGCGGTTCATGGCCTTGCACATGATGTACGACAGAATCGCACCGCTGGAGCCGACCAGGGAGCCGGCGATGATCAGCATCGAGTTGTTCAGCGAGAAGCCGATACCCGCCGCCGCCCAGCCCGAGTAACTGTTGAGCATCGAAACCACCACCGGCATGTCGGCGCCGCCGATGGGGATGATGATCAGCACGCCCATGATGAAGGCCAGCACCAGCATCAGGGTGAATGCGCTGTAATGGCCGGTGAAGGTGAACAGCAGGCCCAGGGCCAGTGTGGTGATACCCAGGATCAGGTTCAGCTTGTGCTGGCCTGCGAACTGGACCGGAGCGCCTTGGAAAAGGCGGAACTTGTACTTGCCCGACAGCTTGCCAAAGGCGATGACCGAGCCGGAGAAGGTGATAGCGCCGATGGCGGTGCCGAGGAACAGTTCGAGCCGGTTGCCGGTCGGGATCGGATCGCTGATGAGCGCGACGATGCCCAGCGACTGCGGTTCCAGCACTGCAGCGATCGCGATGAAGACCGCAGCCAGGCCGATCATGCTGTGCATGAAGGCGACCAGTTCGGGCATCTTGGTCATTTCCACGCGCTTGGCCATGATCGCGCCCGCGCTGCCGCCAATCAGCAGACCAACGAGCACGTAGCCGATGCCTGCCGTGGCGCCGCCGTTGCCCACCGAGAGCGCGGCCAGCTTGTAGATCAGGCCGATGGTGGTCAGCGTGGCGATCGCCATGCCGATCATGCCGAACAGGTTGCCGCGTCGCGACGTGGTCGGGTGGGACAGGCCTTTGAGCGCCTGGATGAAACAGATCGAAGCGACCAGATAAAGGAGGGTGACCAGATTCATGCTCATGGTTGCTTCTGCCCCGCGTTCTTGGTTTTCTTCTTGAACATTTCCAGCATGCGGCGAGTGACCAGGAAGCCGCCGAACACATTGACCGCAGCCAATGCCACGGCCAGTGTGCCCATCACTTTGCCGGCTGGCGTCACGGTCAGGGCGGCTGCGAGCATGGCGCCGACGATGACGATCGCGGAAATGGCGTTGGTCACGGCCATCAGTGGCGTGTGCAGCGCGGGAGTGACATTCCAGACCACGTGATAGCCGACATAGATCGCCAGCACGAAGATGATCAGGTTGTAGATGCCGTGGGAAATCAGCATGTCTTCCATAGTCGTATTCCTCAGCCGTTCTTGCGCACGATCTGGCCGTCGCGGCACATCAGGCACGCGGCGACGATGTCGTCTTCGAGGTTGATCGCCAGAGCGCCGTCCTTGTCGAACAGCAGCTTCATGAAATCCAGCAGGTTGCGTGCGTACAGCGCCGAGGCGTCGGCCGCCAGCTGTGCGGGGAGGTTGGTCGGACCTACGAGGGTCACGCCATGCGCCATCACCACCTGGTCGGCCACGGTGAGGGGCAGTTGCCACCTTGGGCTGCGGCCAGGTCGATGACCACCGAGCCAGGCTTCATCTGCGCAACGGTTTCTGCGCTCAGCAGCGTCGGTGCCTTGCGTCCTGGAATCAGTGCCGTGGTGATGATGATGTCGGCCTGCTTGGCGCGTTCGTGGACCGCCTGTGCCTGACGCTGCATCCAACTGGCCGGCATGGGGCGGGCATAGCCACCGACGCCTTCGGCGCACTCGCGTTCTTCATCGGTCTCGTAGGGGACGTCGATGAATTTCGCACCCAGCGACTCGATCTGCTCCTTGACTGCCGGACGTACGTCCGAGGCTTCGATCACCGCACCTAGGCGCTTGGCTGTTGCGATGGCCTGTAGCCCGGCGACACCAGCGCCCAGGATCAGTACACGGGCAGCCTTCACCGTACCGGCGGCGGTCATCAGCATGGGCATGAAGCGCGGGTAGTGGTGAGCGGCAAGCAGCACGGCCTTGTAGCCGGCGATGTTGGCTTGTGACGACAGCACGTCCAGGCTCTGGGCCCGCGACGTGCGGGGTGCCGCTTCTAGGGCAAAGGCCGTGATGCCGCGATCGGCCATCTTGGCGATCAAATCATTGTTGAAGGGGTTGAGCATGCCCGCCAGAACGCTACCTGGGTCGATCTGGCCTAATTCTTGGTCGTTGGGGGCCACCACCTTCAGCACCAACTGTGCGCCCAGTGCGTCGGCGGCCTCGCCCAGGGTGGCGCCTGCGGCTTCATAGGCTGTATCCGGAATGCTGGCCTTGAGCCCGGCCCCACGTTCGACGGTGATCCGATGGCCTTGGCCAACCAGTTTCTTGATGGTTTCCGGGGTCGCAGCGACCCTCGTCTCACCCGTCTGCGTCTCGAGAGGAACACCAATGTGCACGACTTTTTCTCCTGCGGTGACCTTTGTCATTGTTGATTTCCAGCCCACTTCGGGTGGTGCGGCTGGAGCGGTCGTTGAGCATGCATACCGCCGGTTCCAGGGCGGGCGAGGCATTTTGCAGAGGAACCGAAACGGCATCAACCAGTTCTGGAGCGAAACGAAGTTAAAACTACAAGTCACACTGTGACCATGTGTCGCAATGCATGGGCTTCGACGCGTCTAGAATGGGACATTCGCATCATAGATGAGGAAAACGAGATTTTTTCCTGTGTTTCGCTCACAGATTGGTGAATGTCGTAAATGTCACCTCTAGCTCACGCTGTGCGGGGCGTTCAGAGATTTCGTCGAAGTCATAAGATTGTTTATGGATAGGCGACATATCCATACATCTGTAGGTTTATTTGACTAGGAACTACAGCACAGGCGGGCTACATGAGACGGGTGTAGGCGTGCGCTTGACCTATCAGCCAATCGCGGAAAGCACGAAGCGAAGCCGACTCGATCTTGCGCTCTGGAATCATCAGATGGTAGGCCTTGTCGCTGGTCAGCACATGCCTGTTTGCGACCACCAGGCGTCCTTCCTCCAGCTCGCGTTGGATGAGGAAAGGGGGAATCAATGCAATGCCCATCTGGTGCATGGCCGCCTGGGCCAACATTGAGAACAGTTCATAGCGCGGCCCGGTCATGTCCCGCTCAACGGTCATGCCGAGGCTGGTGAACCACTGTCGCCACGCGTAGGGGCGAGTGGTCTGCTGCAGCAAGGGTAGCTGTGCGATTTCTCCCGGCTCGATGCAGTCTTGCTTTTCGAGCCAGTGCGGACAGCACACCGGCACAGGGTTCTCGCCCATCAACCGGTGCGATTGGGTGCCAGACCAGTCGGCATCGCCGAAGTAGATGGCCGCATCAAAAGGTGTGTCGGCGAACAGGAAGGGCCGAGTACGGTTGGTCAGGTTGACCGTCACCTGCGGATGACGTTGCTGGAAATCCTTGAGTCGTGGCAGCAGCCATTGAGTGCCGAAGGTAGGCACCACGGCCAGTTCGATGACACTGGCGCCTTGCTGGCGCATCACCGACAGTGTGTCGCGCTCCACCGCATCGAGCTGCGCTGCCACCTGGCGGCTATAGGAAAGGCCGGCCTCGCTCAGCTTGACTCCGCGTTGCGAGCGTCGAAACAGCTCTACGTTGAGGAAGCTTTCCAGGCTGGCGATCTGTCGGCACACGGCGCCCTGGGTCAGTGCCAGCTCCTGTGCGGCCTTGGTGAAGCTCTCGTGGCGGGCTGCAGCTTCGAAGCAGACCAACGCGGCGGTGCTAGGGATCTTCCGGCGCATGTACGTCAATCTCACTCATCAAGGGTCGCTCAGGCGATTCTGTGCTCTCTTGGAGTGAGAAAACAACACAGGTAGGTGCGCAATCCTCGTTTGTCGTGCTGCCAATTCGGACCTAGGATCAATGCCAGCCCTATTCATCGGACATCTGCAGAGGACTCATCACATGGCCGGTAAAGCAAGCTTCAACTGGATCGATCCGCTGCTGCTGGATCAGCAGCTCACCGAAGAAGAACGCATGGTGCGCGACAGCGCCTACCAGTTCGCCCAGGACAAGCTGGCGCCGCGTGTGGTCGAGGCCTTTCGTCATGAGCGTACCGATGCAGCGATTTTCCGCGAGATGGGCGAGGTCGGTCTGCTGGGCGCAACCATCCCGGTGGAGTATGGCGGCAGTGGCCTGAACTACGTGTGCTATGGATTGATCGCTCGCGAGGTGGAGCGCATCGACTCCGGCTACCGCTCGATGATGAGCGTGCAGTCTTCCTTGGTGATGGTGCCCATCGATACCTTTGGCAGCGAGGCGCAGAAGCAGAAATATCTGCCGAAGCTGGCCAGCGGCGAATGGATCGGTTGCTTCGGTCTGACCGAGCCCAACCATGGTTCCGATCCTGGAGCGATGATCACTCGCGCGCGTAAGGTCGAGGGTGGCTACAGCCTGACTGGCAGCAAGATGTGGATCACCAACAGCCCCATTGCCGACGTATTCGTGGTTTGGGCCAAGGATGATGCCGGTGATATTCGTGGCTTCATTCTGGAAAAAGGCTGGAAAGGCCTGAGCGCGCCGGCCATTCACGGCAAGGTGGGCCTGCGTGCTTCGATCACTGGCGAGATCGTCATGGACAGTGTGTTTGTGCCGGAGGAGAACATCTTCCCTGACGTGCGTGGTCTCAAGGGGCCGTTTACGTGTCTGAATTCAGCGCGATACGGCATCTCGTGGGGAGCACTGGGCGCGGCGGAAGCCTGCTGGCACACCGCGCGCCAGTACACGCTCGATCGCCAGCAGTTCGGCCGCCCGCTGGCGGCCAATCAGTTGATCCAGAAGAAGCTCGCCGACATGCAGACTGAAATCACCCTGGGCCTGCAGGGCTGTCTGCGTCTGGGGCGGATGAAGGATGAGGGCACGGCCGCGGTGGAAATCACCTCGATCATGAAGCGCAATTCCTGCGGCAAGGCGCTGGAAATCGCCCGTCTGGCCCGCGACATGCTTGGCGGTAATGGTATTTCCGACGAGTTCGGTGTGGCCCGGCATCTGGTCAACCTCGAAGTGGTCAACACCTATGAAGGTACCCATGACATTCATGCGCTGATCCTCGGGCGTGCCCAGACTGGCATCCAGGCGTTCTATTAATAGAAGGAGCAGGCCATGGGAGCGCTTTCTCACCTGCGGGTGTTGGATCTGTCTCGGGTGCTCGCCGGACCTTGGTGTGGGCAGATTCTTGCCGACTTGGGCGCGGATGTGATCAAGGTCGAGCGTCCCGGCAGTGGCGACGATACACGCGCCTGGGGGCCGCCCTTCCTCAAGGATGCGCAGGGCGAGAGTACCAGTGAAGCTGCTTATTACCTGTCTGCTAATCGCAACAAGCGCTCGGTCACGATTGATTTCACCCAGCCCGAGGGTCAGCGCCTGGTACGTGAACTGGCGGCCAAGTCCGATATCGTCATCGAAAACTTCAAGGTGGGCGGTCTGGCCAGCTATGGGCTGGATTATCACAGCCTGAAGACGGTCAACCCCCACCTTATCTATTGTTCGATCACAGGCTTTGGCCAGACCGGTCCGTATGCCAAAAGAGCGGGCTACGATTTCATGATTCAGGGACTGGGCGGGTTGATGAGCCTGACCGGGCGCCATGAGGGCGAGGAAGGCGCGGGACCGATAAAAGTCGGGGTGGCGCTGACGGATATCCTGACGGGCTTGTATTCCACGGTTGCGATTCTGGCTGCGCTTGGCCATCGCGACCAGGCGGGCGAAGGCCAGCATATCGATATGGCGTTGCTGGATGTGCAAGTGGCGTGTCTGGCGAATCAGGCGATGAACTACCTGACCACCGGCGTTGCACCGAAGCGGCTGGGTAACGCGCACCCCAACATCGTTCCCTACCAGGACTTTCCCACTGCAGACGGCGATTTCATTCTTACCGTGGGGAACGATGGGCAGTTCCGCAAGTTCGCTGAGGTGGCGGGTCAGCCCCAGTGGGCGGACGACCCGCGGTTTGCCACGAACACGCTGCGGGTAGCGCATCGGGCGGAGCTCATCCCACTGATCCGTCAGGTGACGGTGTTCAAGACTACGGCGCAATGGGTTGGCCTTCTGGAGCAGGCGGGTGTGCCGTGCGGACCGATCAACGACCTGGCGCAGATGTTCCAGGATCCGCAGGTGCTGGCCCGTGGGCTGGCGCTGGATGTGCCGCATGCGTTGGCGGGCAGTGTGCCGCAGGTGGCGAGTCCTATCCGGCTGTCGCGTACACCGGTGGAGTACCGTCACGCGCCGCCCTTGCTGGGTGAGCATACTCAGGCGGTACTCGAAGAGGTGCTGGGGCTGGAGGCGAGTGTCGTGCAAGGGTTGAGGGATGCCGGCGTGGTGTAGGTGGGGTGGTAGACCTCTCTATAAATGAGCGGGGCGGCCGACAGGCCGCCCCGCTTTGTTTCAACTATTTGAAGTTATTTGAAATTAAGCCTTGACCGCTGTTCAGATCCCCTTATAATGCGCCCCACTTCCGCAGCAAACGGAACGCGAAACTCCTTGAGAATCAACGAGTTAATCGAGTTCGGTGCGGTGCGAAGGGCTTCGATCCTCGGGTTGAAAGCGGTGAAAAAGGCAGTTGACAGCATCGAATGGTGCTGTATGATTCGCCTCCCGCTACGAGAGATCGCAGCGAGTCAAGTGTTTGAAGCTAAACGAGTTTCTCGGAAAGAACTTCAAAATAAACGCTTGACACGAAGTAAGGCTGCTGTAGAATGCGCGGCCTCGGTTGAGACGAAGCGCTCTTAGCCAAACGCTCTTTAACAAATCGAATCAAGCAATTCGTGTGGGTGCTTGTGAGTATGGACTGATCGTCGCCTAGATTATCAGCATCACAAGTGGCCATGCGAGAAATCACATAGTCATTTGAGATTGCTGAGCCAAGTTTAGGGTTTCTTAAAAACCCAAGCAGTATTGAACTGAAGAGTTTGATCATGGCTCAGATTGAACGCTGGCGGCAGGCCTAACACATGCAAGTCGAGCGGATGAGAGGAGCTTGCTTCTCGATTCAGCGGCGGACGGGTGAGTAATGCCTAGGAATCTGCCTGGTAGTGGGGGACAACGTTTCGAAAGGAACGCTAATACCGCATACGTCCTACGGGAGAAAGCAGGGGACCTTCGGGCCTTGCGCTATCAGATGAGCCTAGGTCGGATTAGCTAGTTGGTGAGGTAATGGCTCACCAAGGCGACGATCCGTAACTGGTCTGAGAGGATGATCAGTCACACTGGAACTGAGACACGGTCCAGACTCCTACGGGAGGCAGCAGTGGGGAATATTGGACAATGGGCGAAAGCCTGATCCAGCCATGCCGCGTGTGTGAAGAAGGTCTTCGGATTGTAAAGCACTTTAAGTTGGGAGGAAGGGTTGTAGATTAATACTCTGCAATTTTGACGTTACCGACAGAATAAGCACCGGCTAACTCTGTGCCAGCAGCCGCGGTAATACAGAGGGTGCAAGCGTTAATCGGAATTACTGGGCGTAAAGCGCGCGTAGGTGGTTTGTTAAGTTGGATGTGAAAGCCCCGGGCTCAACCTGGGAACTGCATCCAAAACTGGCAAGCTAGAGTACGGTAGAGGGTGGTGGAATTTCCTGTGTAGCGGTGAAATGCGTAGATATAGGAAGGAACACCAGTGGCGAAGGCGACCACCTGGACTGATACTGACACTGAGGTGCGAAAGCGTGGGGAGCAAACAGGATTAGATACCCTGGTAGTCCACGCCGTAAACGATGTCAACTAGCCGTTGGAATCCTTGAGATTTTAGTGGCGCAGCTAACGCATTAAGTTGACCGCCTGGGGAGTACGGCCGCAAGGTTAAAACTCAAATGAATTGACGGGGGCCCGCACAAGCGGTGGAGCATGTGGTTTAATTCGAAGCAACGCGAAGAACCTTACCAGGCCTTGACATGCAGAGAACTTTCTAGAGATGGATTGGTGCCTTCGGGAACTCTGACACAGGTGCTGCATGGCTGTCGTCAGCTCGTGTCGTGAGATGTTGGGTTAAGTCCCGTAACGAGCGCAACCCTTGTCCTTAGTTACCAGCACGTTATGGTGGGCACTCTAAGGAGACTGCCGGTGACAAACCGGAGGAAGGTGGGGATGACGTCAAGTCATCATGGCCCTTACGGCCTGGGCTACACACGTGCTACAATGGTCGGTACAGAGGGTTGCCAAGCCGCGAGGTGGAGCTAATCTCACAAAACCGATCGTAGTCCGGATCGCAGTCTGCAACTCGACTGCGTGAAGTCGGAATCGCTAGTAATCGCGAATCAGAATGTCGCGGTGAATACGTTCCCGGGCCTTGTACACACCGCCCGTCACACCATGGGAGTGGGTTGCACCAGAAGTAGCTAGTCTAACCTTCGGGGGACGGTTACCACGGTGTGATTCATGACTGGGGTGAAGTCGTAACAAGGTAGCCGTAGGGGAACCTGCGGCTGGATCACCTCCTTAATCGAAGACATCAGCCTGCTGATGAGCTCCCACACGAATTGCTTGATTCATTGTGAAAAGACGATGCTGTAACGCGACCCTGTTATAGGTCTGTAGCTCAGTTGGTTAGAGCGCACCCCTGATAAGGGTGAGGTCGGCAGTTCAAATCTGCCCAGACCTACCAATTACTTGGTGCGGCCTACGAGATGTAGCAGATACACGGGGCCATAGCTCAGCTGGGAGAGCGCCTGCCTTGCACGCAGGAGGTCAGCGGTTCGATCCCGCTTGGCTCCACCACCTTTGTACAGCACTGTTAGAACTCAGAAATGAGCATTCGCGCGTCGCGTTGACGCCGCGTTGGAATGTTGATTTCTGGCTTTTGCCAGATCGTTCTTTAAAAATTCGGATATGTGATAGATACAGACTGATGACCAGTTTCACTGCTGGACATCAGGCTGAGGTAAAATTTGTGAGTTCTGCTCGAAAGAGCGACGTGCGAATTTTCGGCGAATGTCGTCTTCACAGTATAACCAGATTGCTTGGGGTTATATGGTCAAGTGAAGAAGCGCATACGGTGGATGCCTTGGCAGTCAGAGGCGATGAAAGACGTGGTAGCCTGCGATAAGCTTTGGGGAGTCGGCAAACAGACTGTGATCCAGAGATCTCTGAATGGGGGAACCCACCTAGGATAACCTAGGTATCTTGTACTGAATCCATAGGTGCAAGAGGCGAACCAGGGGAACTGAAACATCTAAGTACCCTGAGGAATAGAAATCAACCGAGATTCCCTTAGTAGTGGCGAGCGAACGGGGACCAGCCCTTAAGTTGATTTGAGATTAGTGGAACGCTCTGGAAAGTGCGGCCATAGTGGGTGATAGCCCCGTACACGAAAGTCTCTTTTCAATGAAATCGAGTAGGACGGAGCACGAGAAACTTTGTCTGAACATGGGGGACCATCCTCCAAGGCTAAATACTACTGACTGACCGATAGTGAACCAGTACCGTGAGGGAAAGGCGAAAAGAACCCCGGAGAGGGGAGTGAAATAGAACCTGAAACCGTATGCGTACAAGCAGTGGGAGCCTACTTTGTTAGGTGACTGCGTACCTTTTGTATAATGGGTCAGCGACTTATATTCAGTGGCGAGCTTAACCGAATAGGGGAGGCGTAGCGAAAGCGAGTCTTAATAGGGCGCTTAGTCGCTGGGTATAGACCCGAAACCGGGCGATCTATCCATGGGCAGGTTGAAGGTTAGGTAACACTGACTGGAGGACCGAACCGACTACCGTTGAAAAGTTAGCGGATGACCTGTGGATCGGAGTGAAAGGCTAATCAAGCTCGGAGATAGCTGGTTCTCCTCGAAAGCTATTTAGGTAGCGCCTCATGTATCACTGCTGGGGGTAGAGCACTGTTTCGGCTAGGGGGTCATCCCGACTTACCAAACCGATGCAAACTCCGAATACCAGCAAGTGCCGAGCATGGGAGACACACGGCGGGTGCTAACGTCCGTCGTGAAAAGGGAAACAACCCAGACCGTCAGCTAAGGTCCCAAAGTCATGGTTAAGTGGGAAACGATGTGGGAAGGCTTAGACAGCTAGGAGGTTGGCTTAGAAGCAGCCATCCTTTAAAGAAAGCGTAATAGCTCACTAGTCGAGTCGGCCTGCGCGGAAGATGTAACGGGGCTCAAACCATGCACCGAAGCTACGGGTATCACCTTTGGTGATGCGGTAGAGGAGCGTTCTGTAAGCCTGTGAAGGTGAGTTGAGAAGCTTGCTGGAGGTATCAGAAGTGCGAATGCTGACATGAGTAACGACAATGCGAGTGAAAAACTCGCACGCCGAAAGACCAAGGTTTCCTGCGCAACGTTAATCGACGCAGGGTTAGTCGGTCCCTAAGGCGAGGCTGAAAAGCGTAGTCGATGGAAAACAGGTTAATATTCCTGTACTTGCAGTTATTGCGATGGAGGGACGGAGAAGGCTAGGCCAGCCTGGCGTTGGTTGTCCAGGTTTAAGGTGGTAGGCTGAAATCTTAGGCAAATCCGGGATTTCAAGGCCGAGAGCTGATGACGAGTTGCCTTTAGGCGACGAAGTGGTTGATGCCATGCTTCCAAGAAAAGCTCCTAAGCTTCAGATAACTGGGAACCGTACCCCAAACCGACACAGGTGGTTAGGTAGAGAATACCAAGGCGCTTGAGAGAACTCGGGTGAAGGAACTAGGCAAAATGGCACCGTAACTTCGGGAGAAGGTGCGCCGGCGAGGGTGAAGGACTTGCTCCGTAAGCCCATGCCGGTCGAAGATACCAGGCCGCTGCGACTGTTTATTAAAAACACAGCACTCTGCAAACACGAAAGTGGACGTATAGGGTGTGACGCCTGCCCGGTGCCGGAAGGTTAATTGATGGGGTTAGCGCAAGCGAAGCTCTTGATCGAAGCCCCGGTAAACGGCGGCCGTAACTATAACGGTCCTAAGGTAGCGAAATTCCTTGTCGGGTAAGTTCCGACCTGCACGAATGGCGTAACGATGGCGGCGCTGTCTCCACCCGAGACTCAGTGAAATTGAAATCGCTGTGAAGATGCAGTGTATCCGCGGCTAGACGGAAAGACCCCGTGAACCTTTACTATAGCTTTGCACTGGACTTTGAGCTTGCTTGTGTAGGATAGGTGGGAGGCTTTGAAGTGGGGACGCCAGTTCTCATGGAGCCATCCTTGAAATACCACCCTGGCAACCTTGAGGTTCTAACTCAGGTCCGTGATCCGGATCGAGGACAGTGTATGGTGGGTAGTTTGACTGGGGCGGTCTCCTCCCAAAGAGTAACGGAGGAGTACGAAGGTGCGCTCAGACCGGTCGGAAATCGGTCGTAGAGTATAAAGGCAAAAGCGCGCTTGACTGCGAGACAGACACGTCGAGCAGGTACGAAAGTAGGTCTTAGTGATCCGGTGGTTCTGTATGGAAGGGCCATCGCTCAACGGATAAAAGGTACTCCGGGGATAACAGGCTGATACCGCCCAAGAGTTCATATCGACGGCGGTGTTTGGCACCTCGATGTCGGCTCATCACATCCTGGGGCTGAAGCCGGTCCCAAGGGTATGGCTGTTCGCCATTTAAAGTGGTACGCGAGCTGGGTTTAGAACGTCGTGAGACAGTTCGGTCCCTATCTGCCGTGGACGTTTGAGATTTGAGAGGGGCTGCTCCTAGTACGAGAGGACCGGAGTGGACGAACCTCTGGTGTTCCGGTTGTCACGCCAGTGGCATTGCCGGGTAGCTATGTTCGGAAGAGATAACCGCTGAAAGCATCTAAGCGGGAAACTTGCCTCAAGATGAGATCTCACTGGGATCTAGAATCCCCTGAAGGGCCGTCGAAGACTACGACGTTGATAGGTGGGGTGTGTAAGCGCTGTGAGGCGTTGAGCTAACCCATACTAATTGCCCGTGAGGCTTGACCATATAACACCCAAGCAATTTGAGCGTGAGCGCCGAATTGTGGTGGTGAAGACGAAAGAACCGAAAGTTCGCGACGAATCACAGAATCACATATCCGAATAGGCTGGGGTGTCCGCAGGGGCGCACTGGCAACCGAATTTCTTGACGACCATAGAGCATTGGAACCACCTGATCCCATCCCGAACTCAGCAGTGAAACGATGCATCGCCGATGGTAGTGTGGGGTTTCCCCATGTGAGAGTAGGTCATCGTCAAGATTCATTTCGCAAAACCCCTATCTGCGTGAGCAGGTAGGGGTTTTGTCTTTAAGTAGAGACTACAGAGATTCGCAGACACGTCCTTGGGACGGGCCTGCACACAGAATTTCTTGACGACCATAGAGCATTGGAACCACCTGATCCCATCCCGAACTCAGCAGTGAAACGATGCATCGCCGATGGTAGTGTGGGGTTTCCCCATGTGAGAGTAGGTCATCGTCAAGATTCATTTCGCAAAACCCCTATCTGCGTAAGCAGGTAGGGGTTTTGTCTTTCTGGGGGATCTGTCAGGTCAGGTCAGCAGATTACGTACGTTGCCCATCGCCTGATCGGCAAAGCCCTGCAAGAAAGCCTGGAATTCCGGTAGCGCCTGCGGTCCTCCTTCCCAAGGCTCTGCCTGGATAGTCCAAGTCGCTCGGCTGGATTGGGCGTCAATGTGCTCGACCTGCATGGCTGCCCACAAATTGCCGATATTCAGGCTGGTATAGATCAGGCTCCACGTCATGTGCATCGCTTCGTCATCCCGCGAGTTCAACTGCTCGATCACCACATGACCGTCCTTGAACAGCTTCTTGCGTACCGAGCGCACCCCGCTGCCGGTCATCTCGATATGCGAGAGGGCCGGGATGAACACTGGAAAGCCAGCGAAGTTGCCCACCATGCTCCACACAGCGGAGGCCGGTGCGGTAATGTCCACGCTGGAGACCACCAGGCAACCTTGTGGATTGCGAATCAGGGTATCGGGCTTGAGTGCTTGCATGTCGTATTGCTCCTGTTGTGATAAAGCGAAGAGTCAGAGAAAACCGATATCGCTGAGGTAGCGGCAACCGCGTTGCAACAGCGCTGTGTCCTTGACCGGATAGCACGCGCCCATGCGTCGCACGCCCTCTCGGGCATTGCCATGTTCGATACCGGCGATATCGCCGATGTCCTCCTCGAAACCTTCGAGGTAGAAGCCCAGCACGTCGAACAGCGCGTTGTCGCGATCGACCCGTCCCAACTGACGTTGCCATTGCGCGACATCGACCACATCGAAGGCGTGGCCCTGTTCCCGAAACGCAGCCAGGTAGTCCTGCCAACGCAGGGGCTCGGGGTTGTGCAGATTGAAGACACAGTGCCCAGGCTGGTACCGGCTGCTGTGAAAGGCGATGAAGCGGCTGAGGAAGTCCACCGGCATGAGGTCGAAATCGATCTCCAGGTGGGGGCCTGACCCAATTGCAGTGAACCCTTGAGCATCAGCATCAAGCGATTACGGTGTGGCTGACAGACGCCATTACGACTGTCGAAGGTGATGTTGCCAGGCCGGAACAGATTCACCCGTACGCCCGCCTCACGAGCACGATGCAGAATGCGCTCGCCAACCCATTTGCTCAGGTTGTAACCATTGCGCAGGTAGATGGGCGGCGTGACGGCCGGGTCTTGTTCCAGGACACGCCCATCGCCGCTCACCGCGCTGCAGGCTGACAGTGTCGAGACGAAGTTGAAGATCTTCTTGCGCCGTCCTTCGCACAGCCGCAGGCATTCGAACAGCGGCTCGATGTTATCCACAGCCAGTGCTTGGTAATCCAGCACGTGATTGACCTGCGCTGCGTTGTGCAGCAAGGCACCGAAGTTCAGATCAAGGTCATCGTAATCCGCCTCGCCAAGCCCCAATCGCGGGTGGCGCAGATCCGCGGCAAGCACCCGCACCCGTGTCAGGTCGAAGTCCAGCTGGTTATCGCGCATGGCTTGGGCAAAGCGTTCGTTGGCCGTCTGCTCAGCGCTGCTGCGCACCAGGCACGCCACCTCCGTAGCTCCCCAGTCGAGCAGCGCTTCGACCAAGTGGACGCCGAGGAAACTGTTGGCGCCGGTGACGATGACCTTGTGGACATCGCCCATGGCCTCCAAGGGCAGCACGTGCAGATCCAGCGGCCGATTGGCGTCCTGCTCCAGGCGGTCCAAGCCCGCGTCGGTCCCCCCTCTTCACCGTCGAGCAGCGCCGCCAGCCGTTGCAGCGTCGGCTGCTCGATGAAGCGGTTGATGGCAACCCCGCAGCCAAACAGCTGACGCACCTCCAGCAATAGCCGGGAGAGCAGAATGGAATGGCCGCCGAGGTTGAAGAAGCTGTCGTCCACGGAAATGTCCGCCTCTGCCAGCTCCAGCAGTTCGCTCCACAGCACCAGCAGACGCTGCTCGGTGGCGGTGCTGGGGCCGACCCGTGCGCTGAGAGGCAACGCCAGCGGTCGCGCCCGTAGGGCCTGGCGGTCGACCTTGCCGTTGGCCGTGAACGGCATCCGCTCCAACACCTGATAGAACACTGGGCGCATGTAATCCGGTAGATGTGCTTCGGCGTGTTGGCGCAGCGCTGTCAGGGCATTCTGGGCAGCGGGCTGCGCCATGAACGCCAGCACCCGCCGCTGCTCGTCGATCACTACCACCAGTTGCTTGTACAGTCCGCTTGCACGCAGACAGTGTTCGATTTCTTCCGGTTCGACGCGAAAGCCGCGGATCTTCACTTGGTTATCGAGTCGCCCACACAGCTCGATACCGTGGTCTGTCCATTTGCCGATATCCCCTGTGCGATAGGCGCGCAAAGCGCGGCCGTCTGGCAGGTCGAGGGTGACGAAGCGTTCTTGGGTGAGTGTCGGATTATTCAGATATCCCAGACCGACCCCGGGCCCGCACAGGTAGAGTTCGCCCGGCGTCTGCTCGACGACCGGTTGCAGATGCGGGTCGAGGATCAGCACCTGAGTGTTGGCGATCGGTTTGCCGAGGTTTCGGTTGCTCGTACCGACAGCGAACACCCGGGTGGTCGCCAGCACAGTAGTTTCGGTCGGTCCGTAGATGTTGTGCATCTGGCACTGCTGGCTGTAGCGCGCGATCACCTCCGGCTCGCAGACATCGCCTCCCGTCACCAGGTGCCGCAGACCCAAAGGCGCGTCACTGGGCAGGATGCTCAACAACGCGGGTGGCAGGAATGCATGGCTGACCGCTTGGCTGTGGATAAGTGTGACCAGCCGCTGTGGATCACGGCGGTGCTCCTCGTCCGGAATCACCAACTCCGCGCCGCTGGCGAAGGTGGGCAGGATATCCAGCAGCGAGGCGTCGAAGCCGATGGTGGAGAACTGCAACACACGACTGTCGGCATCCAGTTCGACATGCTCGCGATACCAGGCGATGAAGTGCAAGAGGTTGCGCTGGCTGAGCAGCACGCCCTTGGGCTGCCCGGTAGTGCCGGAGGTGTAGATCGCCACGCAAGCGCGGTCTGGCTCACCAGAACGTAGCTGCAGCGAAAGCACGTCCGCCCCCTGGGCCGACGACAATTGGCTTACATCCAGCGAAGGTACGGCTGTCTGCGCCGTGCCATCGTGCAGCAGCACCTGCGCGCCGGCGTCCTCGAGAACGCGTCGGCGACGATCAGCGGGGGTTGCAGGGTCCAGTGGCAGGTAGATAGCGCCGCAACCCAGCACGGCCAGCAGGCTTGCATAGAGGGCGGGTGACTTGGCCATGCACACACCCACTACCGCAGGCTGGTCAGCGTGTTCGGGCAGCAGCGGCAACAGCGCCTGCTGCACTGCCGCGGCTAGCCCGTGCAGTTCGCGATAGCCAATACGTTCGCCATTGCTATTGAGAGCGGGTCTGTGTGGCGCTTGGCGCAGGCCCTGCTCCAGGTACTGCATCAAGTCGCCTTCAGCTTGCTCCAGCAGGTCTGCGCGCTGTGTGCGGTTGAAGGGGTGATGGAACGCCAGCGACTCCAGCCACTGCAGTCCATGCTCGCGCTCATGCAGCCCAGCCAGCGCTGTGGGCATCTCGCGAAGCGCACAGGCATCGCGGGCCAGTCGGGTGCTCAGCAGGGTGACCTGCTCGGCAATGACCTGCAGAGCCTCTGCGCGCACGTGCTGGCCGTTGCCTGAAACGGGTGCCGCCAGCGCCACCCGTGCGATCAGACGCTGCGCCGTGGCGCTGCCATACCAGCACAGAAGCTCGAGTGCGGGCAGCGTAGTCGCGTGATGGGTGCCCAGTCGCAGCCTCAGCAGAGGCGCATTGGCAAGGCCCTGCCAGTCGCTGGAGGACAGCGCCAGGCTGCCATCGTCCAATGCCAGCGAGTGCGTTGCGCTCAGCGCCTGACGTAGCGCCGCCGGGGTTTCGGTCAGCACGCAGGCATGGCCGTGATCGTCGAGCATCTGCGCCAGTGCGTGCAGCGCCGGGCTGATGCCGACCAGAATGATGTTGAGACGTCGCATGCGCAGCTCCTCAGGGCAGGTAATCACGCAGGGCGTCCTGCACACACGGCGACTCGAGCATCGAGCTGCCGCGGAAAAAGCGCAGGATGTTGCCCAGCAGCGGATGCTGGTGATTGATCGGATAGGCCAGGCCGAGCACTTCCTCGCGCAGCGCCTGACGCAGGTCTTCGCTGATGGGCAAGGCCTGGATCAGGCTGAAGTCGAAGGTCTGCTGGATCTCGTTGGTCAGGTACTGGCCGAGGAACACCGGTAGCACGCGGGCGATGGCTTCGCGCTCGTGTTCAGGCGCGGCCTGCCAGTAGATCCGGGTCAGACGTGCCCAGAAGCTGGAGTGACGCCCTTCGTCGAGCAGGTGATCGGCCATCAACCCTTTCACCGAGGGCTTGACCGTGTCGTCGCGGGCAAACGCTGCGACGTCATCGGTGAGGGTGTTCTCGGCGATGCCGACGCAGATCAGCTCCAGGGCATCGCGCAAGGACGCCGGTACCTGGGCCAGCGCTGCGGGTATGGCGCGGCTGAGTTCGATCTCGCCAGGCAGGACGATGGGCTCGATGCCGGTGAGGGCGATGGTCTGCTGCAGAAAGTCCATGGCCACCAGCGCGTGATAGTCCTCATCGACCACCACGGTCATCGCGTCATAGCGGCAGGCGAACGGGAAGCGCACGGCGAAGTGGTCCTTGGCGATGCGCCGGGCGGTGCGGTCGACGATCTCGGTCTCGAAGATCACTACATCGTTGATGAACTTGTAGAGGCTCTGCACCAGCACGAAGTCGCGCAACTGCGGGCAGCCTTGCTGGAAGGTGGCACTGAGCACCAGCGGTTGGCGACTGAGGGGATAGATCAACCGCTGGTCGTCCTCGACCCGGCGACGCGGCCGCGTGCGGATGGTGGCGCGCTCTTCCCAGGCCTCGGCGAAAGAACGGTAGTCCAGCGCATTCATGGCAGCACCTCACCGGCCGGCACCTGCAACGAAGCGCGCAGACGGTCCCACAGCGCGGTACGACTCTGCACGGCAGTGATGGCAGCCTCGTAGACCTCTTCCTGACGCTGCGGGTCGCCATCGACCAGGCGCGCCAGCAGTTGCTCAGCCGCGGGACCATGGTCTTCGGAGTCCACCTCGATATGCCGTTGCAGGTAGTAGCGGAACGTCGGCGCTTGGGCCTGGCCAATACCCCATTCATCGAGGATCTGCTGGAACATCGCGGGAATGACGCTCTCGCGGCCATGCAGGAACGCGGCGGCCACGCGGTGCGCTGGAGCGTGCAGGGCCACGTCGAGGGTATCGCTGACGAAGCGCCTGGCCGCCTCGCTGGCGCCTGAACGTTGCAGCGCGGTGAGGTAGTCCACGCCTTGCTGTTGCAAGCTGACGAAGTGTTCGATGGCCTGCGTACTGGCCCCGACCTCGCGCATGGCGTCGAGGTACAGCTCGAAATGACTGTAGTGGCCATGTTGCAGGCGGTCATCGGACTCTTCACCGAGCACGATCTCGTTGATCAGCCGTGCCGCTGCGGGATCCGACGGCGGCAGCCAGGGCAGGCGGACACAGGTCAGTTCCTGTTGCAAACGTTTGGTCAGCGACATGAAATCCCACACGGCGAAAACATGGGTTTCCATGAACCGTCGCAATGTTTCGAGCGAATCGATCTCGGAAAACAATGGGTGCCGGGCGAGGGCGCTCTTATGGTTGGACAGGGTGCTGTTCAATGGGCTCATCACAATTATTCCTCGTGGAAATTAGGCGCTTAGTTACCGTGCCGTTACAGCCATTACAAAGTCTGGGCGAACGAGTGCCTCGATCTAAGTTCGATGGCTGAGCAGTCTCGGTATAGCCGGCGGATCATGAAGCATGAGGCCTGCAGCAGGCCAGGCAAGTTCCAGGGGTCGGCGATGAAAAGTTAGAACAACTTCAAAGTTGTCGGCAAATGTTTTTTGAAATAATTTTTGGGAGTGGGAATATTGAAAAATGGGGGTCCATATAAAACTTTTTGAGAGTTTTATTTAATTAAGCAGTGCCCCTTCCGATAACTAAAATCAGAAAATTAAAGTTGAGTGAATGCCTCACTCGGAGCACTGGTAAAGGTCGTTGCGGGAGTGTTTCGCTTTACGGGGGCGGCTGATCGCCATGCGGCCCTTGCCCCGATATCAGACTCCTTCTGCGGGTGTATGGAAGGCCTGCGACCGGGCCCCGAGCAGGGCGATCAGCAGTCACGGCGCAACTAGAGTGGGGGTAAACGGCGCGCGCTGCCACGGCCTTTGGCAGCACACTGGGGAAAATCCTGCCAACGCGAGGCAATTACGCCGTGTGTCAGGGTTCAGAAGCTCAATAAGCCGAGGTGCGTGTCGAAGATTCGCACGAGCCGTTGATCCACATGGGAAGGGTCTGCCGAAGCGTCCGGTAACTCGATGAGCTCCAGCTCCCGCCGGACGAAGGCGTGCCAGCCGAGCATTTGAGCGAGTGAGCCGGCGGGATAGAGAACCGTCATTGGCACCTGAATGGCGCTGATGCTGGCCCGAGGTTCGGTAGCCCTCGGGCTGTCACAGCTCGAAACAAACAAATGACGAGTCTGTCCAGGGTACTCACGCTCCGCCAGTTGAGTGAGCTCGAAGGCCAGGTGCGCGCTCAGACGCTGACCAAAGATGGCATGCGGTTGGCTGAGGTAAGGGTGCAGGTGGTCGGCCAGGGTACGGGCTAGGGGCGAAGGGCCCTGCTGGAGGTCGCTTGGCGCGCAGTCGGCGTGGCGCTGGACATCGACCGCGATCAGCTCGATGGGGTCGCTCAGGGCATAGGCCCAGGCTCGATAGCGTTCCAGGTGCTGCGGGCTGCAGGCCAGGCAGATGAGGCGGACTTGCGCGGATGACCCGCTGTCTTCGGGGGCTGGTAGGTTCTGGACGTGCACTGTCTGTCCTTCATCCCGAGGTGTGCCGGGCGTGATGACCGTTAGGGCTTGCGGCCGTCGCGGCTGAGAATTCACTTGGCGGCTTGCGAGCTCAAGTAGCGTTTGATGGTCTGCGCTGCGGTGTTCAGGTGTTTTTCCAGCACTTCGATGGCCTGTTCCACCAGCTTGTCATTGGCCGCATCCACCAGGGCGATGTGGTCATCCTGAGTGAGCTTGCCCAGGCCCATGGCCGAGAGATGAAAACGCAGGAAGCGCTCTTCCTCGTTGAGTTCGATCTCGATGAGGCGCAGCAGCTTTTGATTGGAGGCCTTGCTGTACAGCGTCATGTGGAACAGGCGGTTGAGGCGGCCGATTTCAGCGTGCCGGGTTTCTTCTTCCAACTGAGCGATGTAGCCGCGGGCAAGCGCGATATCGGCAGCGTCCAGGTTGGGAATGGACTGCCGCAGCGCCTCGGTCTCCAGAAGCACGCGCAAGTTGTAGGTATCGACGGCGTCTTCACCGATCAGGGGAGCGACCACCGCGCCCTTGTGCATCACCACCTTCAGCAGCGATTGCGCCTCCAACTGGCGCAGCGCTTCGCGCACCGGCATGCGGCTGACCCCAAACAGACCTGCCAATTCTTCCTGACGCAATGCGGTGCCTGGCGGCAGGCGACCATCGAGGATGGCACTGCGCAGGCGCTCTTCGATAACGCTGCGGGCAAGATGAGCGGGTACTTGCTCATTACCCAGCACGGAGCTTAGGAGTCGGATTTTCTCGGCCACGCGGAGTCTGCCTTGATGAATAGCGATGATTGGATCCAATAACCCTAGTGATCAGAGTGGTCACTTGTCAAACCGAGGCGATGGGCTGCTGCGGTGCTGGAGTGCAGCTATCGTGAATGAAGTCGCCAGGCAAGGGAAGTCGGCCCGCTCCTGATCGGCAGTTGGCAAGTGACCGGGCATTAGCGTCCAGCGCCGTGATTGTAAGGTGCCATTGTCTTTTACACGGGTAAGCCGCACCATCGCGGCTTTCGTCTGTTCTGGAAAGGTGTTCGCAGTGGCGATACCTGAAGTGCTCAAGCAGCTCGTGCATCGCCTCGGTCTCGCCGTGCTGGTAGGCTGCCTGCTGCTGGGCGGCCTGCACGCCGATTGGGACTTCGCCCAGATCAGCCGCCGCGCTGAACAGTTGTACGGGCCGCTCGGCGCCGGACAGGGGCGCATCGATGCCTGGCAGCGTTTGATGGCGACCCAGAATCAGGGCAGCGAGCTGGACAAGCTGCAGGTGGTGAACCTGTTCTTCAACAAACAGATGCGCTACGTAGAGGACATCGACCTGTGGCATGAGGTCGACTACTGGGCCACCCCGGTGCAGTCGCTGATCAAGGGCGCGGGCGATTGCGAAGACTACGCCATCGCCAAATACTTCAGTCTGCGGCGCATGGGCATCCCGGCCGACAAGCTGCGAATCACCTACGTCAAGGCGCTGCGGCTGAACCGCGCGCACATGGTTTTGACTTACTACGCCAGTCCCCAGGCTCAGCCGCTGGTGCTGGACAGCTTGATGGACTCGATCAAGCCGGCCAGCCAGCGCAACGACCTGCTGCCGGTGTATGCCTTCAACGGCGAGGGCCTGTGGATAACCGGCGCCGCCGGCAACAAGAAAGTCGGCGACACCAAGCGCCTGTCTCGCTGGCAGGACGTGCTGAAGAAAATGCAGGCCGAAGGGTTCCCGGCCGAACCGGTCTATTGAGGAGCACAGATGTCACTGTTCAAACAATTGCTGCTTGCCATATGCCTGCTCCTGACGATCGCCTTCAGCGGCAGCTTCATGGTCAGCCTGGAAAGTTCGCGCACCCAGTACGTCAACCAGTTGCGCTCCCACGCTCAGGATGCCGCGACCGCGCTGGCCCTGTCATTGACCCCTAATATCGACGATCCGGCCATGGTCGAGCTGATGGTCAGCTCGATTTTCGACAGCGGCTATTACTCGAGCATCAAGGTCGTCGACCTGGATTCCAACGCAGTGCTGGTCGAGCGCCATGCCGAGCCCGACAGCAACGGTGTGCCGGCCTGGTTCATCGGCCTGATCGGCCTGGAGCCTGCCGGGGGCGATGCCATCGTCAGCCGTGGCTGGCAGCAGGCGGCACGGGTCGAGGTGATCAGCCATCCGATGTTCGCCCTGGCCAAACTGTGGCAAAGCGCCCTGGGCAGCCTCGGCCTGCTGCTGCTGTGTGGCGTGGTGAGTGCGATCCTCGGCGCGCTGTTGCTGCGTCGCCAACTGCGCCCGCTGGATTACCTGGTGGCGCAGTCCCACGCCATTGCCCGGCGCGAGTTCCTCAGCTTGCCGGAACTGCCACGCACGCCTGAGTTTCGTCGGGTGGTGCAGGCCATGAACCAGATGGTCGAGAAGCTACAGACGCTGTTCACCGAACAGGCCGAGCGCAGCGAAAAGCTGCGGGTCGAGTCGTACCAGGACAGCCTCACCGGCCTTGCCAACCGCCGCTATTTCGAAATGCAGCTCAATGCTCGGGTCAGCAATCTGGAAGAGGCGCGCGCGGGTTACCTGCTGTTGTTGCGGGTGCAGGACTTGGCCGGCCTCAACGCGCGTCTGGGTGGCCAACGCACCGACCAGTTGTTGCAAGCCGTCGGTGAGCAATTGCGGCGCACCTGTGCCAGCTTCCCGGAGACCAAGGACCTGATCACCCGCAGCCGTGGCGGTGAATTCGCCGTGCTGGCGCCAGGCATGGTGCACGAGGAGGCCATTCAACTGGCCCAGGCCCTGGAGGCGACCTTGCAGAGCCTGCATGTGACCGGCGCCAGTGATGTCGATCCGGTGGCCTGCATCGGCCTTGCGCCCTACAGTCCAGGGGATGCGCCGCAGGCGCTGCTCAAGCTCGCCGACGAGGCGCTGGCGCGTGCCGAGAGCCAGCCAGAGCCGGGCTGGGTCTGCCTGGAGCAAGGCGCTGCCGCGCAAGCTGCCGACAGCCATCACGCCTGGCACATGCGTCTGGATCAGGCCCTGACCAACGGCCAGTTCGAGCTGTTCTTCCAGCCGGTCGTGGACTGCCAAGCGCCGGAGCGGATTCTGCACTACAAGGTGATTTCCCGCCTGCACGACGAGCAGGGCGAGGCGCTGGCAGCCGGACGCTTCCTGCCCTGGCTCGAACGCTTCGGCTGGATGCCGCGGCTTGACCTGCTGGTGCTGGAGAAGGTGCTTCGGCACTTGCAGAGCCATGGTGAGTCGCTGGCGCTGAACCTGTCTGCCGCGACGCTGGCCGATCCCAAGGCGCTGCAGCGCGTGTATGAACTGCTGGCACAGCATGCGGCGCTAGGACGTCGGCTGACCTTCGAGATCGGCGAGGAACAGTTGCCGGAGCAGGCGCAGTTGGAGAAGCTCAACCGCCGCCTGCACGAACTGGGCTACGGCCTGGCGCTCCAGCGTTTCGGCGGGCGCTTCAGCATGATCGGCAACCTGGCGCACTTGGGTCTGGCCTATCTCAAGATCGATGGCGGTTACATCCGCAGCATCGATCAAGAGCGGCACAAGCGGCTGTTCATCGAGGCGATCCAAGGTGCGGCGCACAGCATCGACCTGCCGCTGATCGCCGAACGGGTCGAGACCGAGGGCGAGTTGCAGGTACTGCGCGAGATGGGGGTTCAGGGGATCCAGGGACAATGGGTGGGTGAGCCTGCCCCCTGGAAGTGATACAGGCCCGGGCCGCATCCGCTCAGGGTGCGGCCTGATTCAGATCAGCCCGCCTTCTTCCTCTTCCTCGATCAGGTTATTGAGGCTGCCCAGCGCCTTGCGCGCGGAGGCCCGGCTGAGCAACTTGGCCTGGGCGCCCGGCGGCAGGTCGGTGATGCTGAACACGCCCTTGGCGGTCAGCACCTCGATCAAGTCCTCGAGCACACGAATCATGTCCAGGTCGCTCTGCTTGAGCTGTTTGAGACTGGTTTCCACGACATCGTCGGCGAACCACTCCTGGATATCGGCATGGTCGGCCGGCAGCGACTCGGTGTACTCGTCAAACGGGGTAGCTTCTACCCGCAGCAGCTGGCCGTCGGCGTCGCGTTGCACGTAGAACATGGCATCGACCCTCGTCACGATGATTCCTTTTGGTTGTCAGGAGCATAGGCAAAGTTCAGCGGCCTTGCAGCGGCCGACCTGCGAGTATGCCCCGCGCGACGATGACAGGAAAGCGCGACCCCCAGGCGGCGGTTGAAGCCGCCTGGGGTTCACGCATCAGCTGTTGGCGTTGTCGATCTTGATGATCGGGTCCGCACCGGCGATCAACGAGTTGATCGACGAGTGTGACCAGTCCACGCCTTGCAGCTTGATGCTGACGTCGGCGTTGGCCACGCCGCCGCTGGCATTGAGCTTGCCTTCGGAACTGACCTGCAGGGTCGACTCGCCATTGACGGTGGTGATCTTCAGGAAGTTGTCGATGGTGCTGGCCTTCTCGCCCTGCAGCAGATCGCGCAGATCGAGACGGTCGCCTTCCTGCTGGTTGAAGTCCTTGATCACATCGTTGCCGAAATCGCCGGCCTTCCACACGAAGGTATCTGCGCCGCTCCCGCCGATGAGGATATCGTCGCCCTTGCCGCCGATGAGGATGTCGTTGCCGGCACCGCCGATCAGCAGGTCGTTGCCTTCACCACCGATCAGCGTGTCGTTGCCGGTGCCACCGAGCAGGATGTCGTTGCCGCGCCCGCCGTCGAGGTAGTCGTCACCGCCCTGGCCGAAGAGGATATCGTTCCCGTCGCCACCGATCAGGGTGTCGTTGCCGTCGTTGCTGCGCGAGATATCGAACTCGGTGTAATGCTCGGTGACGTACTGATGCATCATCCGGGCATCCACGTCGCCCACGTCAACGCCCAACTTGTTGGCGACATAGCCCTGGATCGCCTCGACGCCGGTGCCGGGCACAGAATCGAAGGTCACCAGATCACCGAAGATGATGTCGTTGCCGTCGCCGCCGTTGACGGTGTCGTTGCCTGGGTTCATCACCTCGGTGTGACCGAGGATGGCCTCGGCCAGCTTGCTCGGGTCGATGTTGGTCTGCGGCACGCCATCGGAATCGTACGGCTTCAGGTCGCTGGCATTGACGTCGTTGTTCAGGCCGATGGCTTCGACGTTGGACAGGTTCGACAGCAGCTTGAAGGTGTCCTTGGAGTTGGCCAGTGTCGCCGAGTCGGTGCTATAGCCGGTGCCTGAAAGCGACGAGACCTCATAGGTGCCATCGCCTTGGGCATGGATGTAGCCCGAACCGAAGTTGTACCAGCTCGAACCGGACTTGTACTGCACGGACAGGTAGCCCTTGGAGTCGATGTCGGCCCGCGTGCTGCTGTCGATCATGCCACGGGAGATCACGTCGCCGATCTTGTAGTTGATCGAAGACAGGTAGCCGTCCAGGGTCGAGCCGGCGTAGCCCAAGGTCGGGTTGGTCTGCTCGTTGGACTGGTAGTACGTCGGCTGACCGTCGGTGATGAAGTAGGTCTGGTTGCTGCCGGTGCTACCGGCACTCTTCAGGCTCTGGAACCAGTTCGCCGTGGTCTTGAAGGCATCTTCGTAGTTGGTACCGCCGCCTGCGCTGAGGGTGCTCAGCTGGCTTTGCAGCTTTTGCAGACCGGCATCGTTCAAGGTGACGGAAACCGATGACTTGACCTGGGTGGCGAAGTCCACGAGCAGGATGTTGACGCTACCGGACTGCGCACCCTTGACGCTGGCCGCGAGGGTCTTGAACACCGACTCCAGCGATTTCTTCGCCGCATCCACGCCCGAGGCGCCCATGCTGCCAGAGGTGTCGACGATGAAGGCGATGTTGTAGTCCTTGCCCGGCACCACGTGCAGGCCGCCGACGTCGGCAATGATGATGTCGTTACCGTCGGTGCCGGTGAAGTTATCGGCATTGGCGGTCAGGTTGCTGGTGCTGTAGGACTGCGGGTACACCGTGACCTTGAAGGTGCCTTCATTGGTCGCGGTGCTGCCGCCAACGCTCTCGCTGGAGATCGAACTGACCTTCACGTCGAACTGGCCGTTGTAGTAGGCCGGTGGCTTGATCGCCAGGCTGTTGAGGTTCCAGCCGGTGACGTCCACGGCACTGCTGCCCACGGTGAAGCTGTGGCCAGCGTTGTCGCTGACCACCGAGCCTGCCGGAATGCCGCTGAGCTTGACGCTCAGGGTTTCCGAGCCGTCGGTGTCGGTCAGGTTGGTGCTGATGCCCACCAGTTTGACCGGCGCGCCGTTTTCACGGCCTTCGTTGAGCTTGTAGCCGTCGTAGTAACCCTGGCCGTTGCTGCCGTGCAGGTCGGAGACGGTCAGGCCTGCGCCGGTCATCGAACCGAGGTTCGGGTACAGCGGGATGTTCGAGGCGCTCAGGTCTGTCACCGGGCCGTTGCCGACCTTGATGTTGACGTCCAGGCTCCCTGGACCCGCTTGGTTGGCGTTGTAGATCTCCAGGGTGTAGTAGCCGTTGGTGGTCGGCGTGAAGCTGCCGCTGATGGCGCCGCTGGCGTTGCCCCAGGTGCCACTGGCTACGTTTTTGCCGCCGACAACGATCTGCAGGCTGTCGTCCGCCGTGCCGCTGAAGGTGTAGGTCTTGCCGGCCTCCATGTAGATCAGGCCGGACGTTTTCGAACCGGTGCCAGGGCTGACGGTGGCTGCGGTATCGACCGTGGTGACCTGCTCGCTCTTGTTGGCGCTGCCGGAGTTGGCGAACACGTTCTTCAACTGGTCGCCCGTGATGCCGTTGCCGTTGGTGCCTAGGCCGTTGAGGCTGTTCCAGCTTTCTTTGGTCAGGCCAATCGACGCGACGTTATTGTTGCCGATCGACAGGTCAGGGCGGTCGGCGACCGGCGTGATGTCCACCTTCATGGTCACTTCGCTGCCGGTATTGGTGCCGTCGTTCGGCTTGTACTTGATCTGTGCGTAGTCGGCCTGCTGGTTGCCCACGCCGTTGCCGCCGTAGCCGTCCACGCCGGACTGGTTCGCCAGCGGCACGAACTTGAGCTTGCCGGCGGTGATGTCGGCTTGGCTGACCGTCTGGTTCAGCGACACGTTGACCCAGGCGCTGCCGTTGAAGAACTTGAGGCTGCCCAGATCCGGCAGTTTGCTGATGACCACGGCCAGTCCGGTGTTGCCATCGGCATCGGTGACGTTGAAGTCGCCCCACTTGAACACGTAGTCGGTGTCCTCGGTGCCGGTGACGGCGCCGCCGGGCGACTCGGGCATGTGGTCGTTGTCGATGATGGTGGTGGTCACGCTGCCCTTGTTCGCGTCGACCTGCAGGTTCTCGAAACCACCACCGCTGGTGCCGGTGATCTTGACGGTGAAGTTCTCCGAGCCCTCGACGAGCTGGTCGTCGATGGTCTTCACGTCGAAGTTGGCCGTGCTGGCGCCGGCCGGAATCTTCACGGTGACCACGCCGGTGTAGTCCTGGCCATTGGTGGCGGTGCCGCTGTAGCTCAGGGTGACGGTGACATCGGTCTTCGATGGACTGGTCAGGGTGAGCGTGTAGTGCGCGGTATCGCCCTCGGTCACCGACGTGTCGCCGCCAATGCTCACCGTGGTCAGGTCGCCCTGGCCGCTCGGTTCGTCGGTCACGGTGGTAGTGAGGGTGTTGCCGCCCAGGGTCAGTTTCTCGAAGTTGTCGCCGCCGGTGACGGACTCGAGCTTGTTGACGATCGGCGCTTGCCCGCCGACGTACACGTCGTCCTTGGCGGTGATGGTCGCGGTGCCGCTGGCGCTGCCCGCAGCGATGTTGACCTTGGTGCCGTCGCTCAGGGTGAAGACCAGGCCTTGGTGGCCGGTGACCGACAGGCCTTGAGCGTTGCTCAGGGTGACGGTGTAGGTGACCGTGCCGCCTTCATAGACCGTGGTCTTGTCCGCAGTGAGCGTAGCAACCACTTCACTGATGGTGTCGCTGATCTGCACAGTGGCAGGTGCACCCAGCTCCAGGTTTTCGAAGGTCTTGCCTTCAACGGTGGCGCTGTTGACGCCGACGGTGAGCGAGCCGGCATCTTTGAAGACGTCTTCGCCTTGAGCTGGCGCTTTGTACTCGACCTGGGTCTGACCGGCAGCGATGGTGACTTTGGCACCGTTGCTGAGGGTGACGGACAGGTCGCGATCCAGAACCTGGCTCACTTTCACCGTGAAGCTTGGCTGCTGGGCTTCGTTCACGTCGCCATTACTGACGATGGTGACGGAGACCTTGTCGCCTTGGTTGCCGGAGCCTGTAGTGCCCGAACCTGGCTCGTCGGTAACGGTGGTGGTCACGGAGTTGCTGCCCAGCGTCAGCTTCTCGAAGTTGTCGCCGCCAGTGACTGCGGTGATTTTGTTGACGATTGGCGCCTGACCACCGACGTAGACGTCGTCTTTCGCGGTGATGGTCGCGGTGCCGGTGGCGCTACCTGCAGCGATGTTGACCTTGGTGCCGTCGCTCAGGGTGAACACCAGGCCTTGGTGACCTGTGACCGACAGGCCCTGAGCATTGCTCAGGGTGACGGTGTAGGTGACGGTGCCGCCTTCGGCAACAGTCGATTTGTCGGCAGTCAGCGTGGCAACCACTTCGCTGATGGTGTCGCTGATCTGCACGGTGGCGCTGCCACCGAGTTCCAGGTTTTCGAAGGTTTTGCCGGTAACGCTAGCATCGGTAATGCCGACGGTGAGCGAGCCGGCGTCTTTGAAGACGTCTTCGCCTTGAGCGGGAGCTTTGTACTCGACCTGGGTTTGACCGGCCGCGATGGTCACCTTGTCGCCATTGCTCAGAGTGACAGTCAGAGGACGATCCAGCGCCTGATTCACTTTGACGGTGAAGCTTGGCTGCTGGGCCTCGTTCACGTCGCCATTGCTGACGATAGTGACCGAGACTTTGTCGCCTTGGTTACCCGAACCTGGCTCGTCGGTGACCGTGGTGGTCACGGAGTTGCTACCGAGGGTCAGTTTTTCGAAGTTGTCGCCGCCAGAGACAGACTCGATCTTATTGACGATCGGAGCTTGGCCGCCGACGTAGACGTCGTCTTTGGCAGTGATAACAGCGGTGCCAGTCGAGCTACCAGCGGCCACGTTGACTTTGGTGCCGTCGCTCAGGGTGAACACCAGACCCTGGTGACCAGTCACCGACAGACCTTGAGCATTGCTCAGGGTAACGGTGTAGGTGACTTGGCCGCCTTCGGCCACGGTCGTCTTATCGGCGCTCAGTGTGGCAACGACTTCGCTGATGGTGTCGCTGATTTGTACCGTTGCAGGTGCACCCAGCTCCAGGTTTTCGAAGGTCTTGCCTTCGACGGTGGCGCTGTTGATACCGACGGTGAGTGAACCGGCATCCTTGAAGACGTCTTCGCCTTGAGCTGGCGCTTTGTACTCGACCTGAGTTTGGCCGGCAGCGATGGTGACCTTGTCGCCGTTGCTCAGAGTGACCGTCAGAGGACGGTCGAGCACTTGGCTGACCTTCACAGTGAACGACGGCTGCTGGGCTTCGTTTACGTCGCCATTGCTGACGATGGTGACCGAGACTTTGTCGCCTTGGTTACCCGAACCTGGTGTACCTGAACCTGGCTCGTCGGTGACGGTGGTGGTCACGGAGTTGCTACCGAGGGTCAGCTTCTCGAAGTTGTCGCCACCAGTGACGGACTCGATCTTGTTGACGATCGGAGCTTGGCCGCCGACGTAGACGTCATCTTTGGCGGTGATGACCGCGGTGCCAGTCGAGCTGCCCGCAGCCACGTTAACTTTGGTGCCGTCGCTCAGGGTGAAGACCAGACCCTGGTGACCAGTCACCGACAGGCCTTGGGCGTTGCTCAAGGTGACGGTGTAGGTGACTTGGCCGCCTTCAGCGACAGTGGATTTGTCTGCGGTGAGGGTCGCAACCACTTCGCTGATGGTGTCAGCGATCTGAACAGTTGCCGAACCACCCAGCTCAAGGTTCTCGAAAGTTTTGCCAGCAACGCTGGCGTCGGTGATGCCAACAGTCAGTGAACCGGCATCCTTGAAGACGTCTTCGCCTTGAGCGGGAGCTTTGTACTCGACCTGGGTTTGACCGGCCGCGATGGTCACCTTGTCGCCGTTGCTCAGAGTAACAGTCAGAGGACGATCCAGCGCCTGATTCACTTTGACGGTGAAGCTTGGCTGCTGGGCCTCGTTCACGTCGCCATTGCTGACGATGGTGACGGAAACCTTATCACCTTCGTTGCCAGCACCTGGAGTACCGGTGCCAGGTTCATCGGTGACAGTAGTGGTGACCGAGTTATCGCCGAGAGTCAGCTTCTCGAAGTTATCCGCACCGGTGACCGATTCCAGCTTGTTAACGATGGATGGCTGACCACCCACGTACACATCATCTGGAGCCTGGATGGTGGAAGTGCCCGTGGCGCTACCAGCCGGGACGGTTACTTTGGTGCCGTCGCTCAGGGTGAAGGTGAGGCCTTGGTGGCCGGTAACCGACAGGCCTTGAGCGTTGCTCAGGGTGACGGTGTAGGTGACTTGACCGCCTTCAGCGACGGTGGATTTGTCAGCGGTAAGAGTCGCGACCACTTCGCTGATCGTGTCAGCGATTTGTACGGTAGCGCTGCCGCCGAGTTCCAGGTTCTCGAAGGTTTTGCCAGCAACACTGGCGTCGGTAATACCGACAGTGAGCGAGCCGGCATCTTTGAAGACGTCTTCGCCTTGAGCCGGGGCCTTGTACTCAACTTCGGTCTGACCGGCAGCGATGGTGACTTTATCGCCATTGCTCAGGGTGACGGTGAGTGGACGATCCAGTGGCTGATTGACCTTCACGGTGAACGACGGCTGTTGAGCCTCATTCACGTCGCCATTGCTAACGATGGTGACGGCAACCTTGTCGCCTTCGTTGCCAGCACCTGGAGTACCGGTACCTGGCTCATCAGTAACTTCGGTTCTAACTTCGCCCTGACCCAGGGTCAGTTTTTCGAAGTTGTCGCCGCCAGAGACAGACTCGATCTTATTGACGATCGGTGCTTGGCCGCCGACGTAGACGTCATCTTTGGCGGTGATGACCGCGGTGCCAGTCGAGCTGCCCGCAGCCACGTTAACTTTGGTGCCGTCGCTCAAGGTGAACACCAGGCCTTGGTGGCCGGTGACCGAAAGGCCTTGAGCATTGGTCAGGGTTACGGTGTAAGTGACTTGGCCACCTTCAGCGACAGTGGATTTGTCTGCGGTGAGGGTTGCAACCACTTCGCTGATGGTATCGGCGATCTGGACAGTTGCCGAACCACCCAGCTCAAGGTTCTCGAAGGTTTTGCCTGCAACGCTGGCGTCGGTGATGCCAACAGTCAGCGAACCGGCATCTTTAAAGACGTCTTCGCCTTGAGCCGGAGCCTTGTACTCAACTTCGGTCTGGCCTGCAGCGATGGTGACTTTGTCGCCGTTGCTCAGGGTGACGGTGAGTGGACGATCCAGTGGCTGATTCACCTTCACGGTGAACGACGGCTGTTGAGCCTCATTCACATCGCCATTGCTGACGATGGTGACGGAAACCTTATCGCCTTCGTTGCCAGCGCCTGGAGTACCAGTGCCTGGCTCATCAGTAACAGTAGTGGTGATCGAGTTGTCGCCGAGGGTCAACTTCTCGAAGTTATCCGCACCGGTGACCGATTCCAGTTTGTTAACGATAGATGGTTGACCACCCACGTACACATCATCTGGAGCTTGGATGGTCGCAGTGCCGGTGGCGCTGCCAGCGGCCACGTTGACTTTGGTGCCGTCGCTCAAGGTGAACACCAGGCCCTGGTGGCCGGTGACCGAAAGGCCTTGAGCATTGGTCAGGGTTACGGTGTAAGTGACTTGGCCACCTTCAGCGACAGTGGATTTGTCTGCGGTGAGGGTTGCAACCACTTCGCTGATGGTATCGGCGATCTGGACAGTTGCCGAACCACCCAGCTCAAGGTTCTCGAAGGTTTTGCCTGCAACGCTGGCGTCGGTGATGCCAACAGTCAGTGAACCGGCATCTTTAAAGACGTCCTCGCCTTGAGCCGGAGCCTTGTACTCAACTTCGGTCTGGCCTGCAGCGATGGTGACTTTGTCGCCGTTGCTCAGGGTGACGGTGAGTGGACGATCCAGTGGCTGATTCACCTTCACGGTGAACGACGGCTGTTGAGCCTCATTCACATCGCCATTGCTGACGATGGTGACGGAAACCTTATCGCCTTCGTTGCCAGCGCCTGGAGTACCAGTGCCTGGCTCATCAGTAACAGTAGTGGTGATCGAGTTGTCGCCGAGGGTCAACTTCTCGAAGTTATCCGCACCGGTGACCGATTCCAGTTTGTTGACGATGGATGGTTGACCACCCACGTACACATCATCTGGAGCCTGGATGGTGGAAGTGCCAGTGGCGCTACCAGCAGGCACAGTAACTTTGGTGCCGTCGCTCAGGGTGAAGGTGAGGCCTTGGTGACCGGTAACCGACAGACCTTGGGCGTTGCTGAGAGTGACGGTGTAAGTGACTTGACCGCCTTCAGCGACGGTGGACTTATCAGCGGTAAGAGTCGCGACCACTTCGCTGATCGTGTCAGCGATTTGTACGGTAGCGCTGCCGCCGAGTTCCAGGTTCTCGAAGGTTTTGCCAGCAACACTGGCGTCGGTAATACCGACAGTGAGCGAGCCGGCATCTTTGAAGACGTCTTCGCCTTGAGCCGGAGCCTTGTACTCAACTTCGGTCTGGCCTGCAGCGATGGTGACTTTGTCGCCGTTGCTCAGGGTGACGGTGAGCGGACGATCCAGCGGCTGATTCACTTTAACGGTGAACGACGGCTGTTGAGCCTCATTCACGTCGCCATTGCTAACGATAGTGACGGCAACCTTGTCGCCTTCGTTACCAGCACCTGGAGTACCAGTGCCTGGCTCATCGGTAACAGTAGTGGTGATCGAGTTGTCGCCGAGGGTCAACTTCTCGAAGTTATCCGCACCGGTGACCGATTCCAGTTTGTTGACGATGGATGGTTGACCACCCACGTACACATCATCTGGAGCCTGGATGGTGGAAGTGCCAGTGGCGCTACCAGCAGGCACAGTAACTTTGGTGCCGTCGCTCAGGGTGAAGGTGAGGCCTTGGTGACCGGTAACCGACAGACCTTGGGCGTTGCTGAGAGTGACGGTGTAAGTGACTTGACCGCCTTCAGCGACGGTGGACTTATCAGCGGTAAGAGTCGCGACCACTTCGCTGATCGTGTCAGCGATTTGTACGGTAGCGCTGCCGCCGAGTTCCAGGTTCTCGAAGGTTTTGCCAGCAACACTGGCGTCGGTAATACCGACAGTGAGCGAGCCGGCATCTTTGAAGACGTCTTCGCCTTGAGCCGGAGCCTTGTACTCAACTTCGGTCTGGCCTGCAGCGATGGTGACTTTGTCGCCGTTGCTCAGGGTGACGGTGAGCGGACGATCCAGCGGCTGATTCACTTTAACGGTGAACGACGGCTGTTGAGCCTCATTCACGTCGCCATTGCTAACGATAGTGACGGCAACCTTGTCGCCTTCGTTACCAGCACCTGGAGTACCAGTGCCTGGCTCATCGGTAACAGTAGTGGTGATCGAGTTGTCGCCGAGGGTCAACTTCTCGAAGTTATCCGCACCGGTGACCGATTCCAGTTTGTTGACGATGGATGGTTGACCACCCACGTACACATCATCTGGAGCCTGGATGGTGGAAGTGCCAGTGGCGCTACCAGCAGGCACAGTAACTTTGGTGCCGTCGCTCAGGGTGAAGGTGAGGCCTTGGTGGCCGGTAACCGACAGGCCTTGAGCGTTGCTCAGGGTGACGGTGTAGGTGACTTGACCGCCCTCAGCGACAGTGGATTTGTCTGCGGTGAGGGTCGCAACCACTTCGCTGATGGTATCGGCGATCTGGACAGTTGCCGAACCACCCAGTTCGAGGTTCTCGAATGTTTTGCCTGCAACACTGGCATCGGTGATACCAACAGTCAGCGAACCGGCATCTTTGAAGACGTCCTCGCCTTGAGCTGGAGCCTTGTACTCAACCTCAGTCTGGCCTGCAGCAATGGTGACTTTATCGCCGTTGCTCAGGGTGACAGTCAGCGGACGATCCAGCACTTGGCTGACTTTCACGGTGAAGCTTGGCTGCTGAGCCTCGTTCACATCGCCGTTGCTAACGATGGTGACGGAAACCTTGTCGCCCTCGTTGCCAGCACCTGGAGTACCGGTGCCTGGTTCATCGGTGACAGTAGTGGTGATCGAGTTGTCGCCGAGGGTCAACTTCTCGAAGTTATCCGCACCGGTGACCGACTCCAGCTTGTTAACGATGGATGGTTGGCCACCCACGTAGACATCGTCGTTGGCAGTGATGGTCGCGGTGCCAGTGGCGCTGCCAGCAGGCACAGTAACTTTAGTACCGTCGCTCAGGGTGAAGGTCAGGCCCTGATGGCCGGAAACCGACAGACCTTGGGCGTTGCTCAGTGTAACGGTGTAAGTGACTTGGCCGCCCTCAGCGACTGTGGTCTTGTCAGCGGTAAGAGTCGCGACTACTTCGCTAATCGTGTCGGCGATTTGTACGGTAGCGCTGCCGCCGAGTTCCAGGTTCTCGAACGTTTTGCCAGCAACACTGGCATCGGTGATACCGACAGTCAGCGAGCCGGCGTCTTTGAAGACGTCTTCACCTTGAGCCGGAGCCTTGTACTCAACCTCGGTCTGGCCTGCAGCGATGGTGACTTTGTCGCCGTTGCTCAGGGTGACAGTCAGCGGACGATCCAGTGGCTGATTCACTTTAACGGTGAAGCTTGGCTGCTGAGCTTCGTTCACATCGCCATTGCTAACGATGGTGACGGAAACCTTGTCGCCCTCGTTGCCAGCACCTGGAGTACCGGTGCCTGGTTCATCGGTGACAGTAGTGGTGATCGAGTTGTCGCCAAGGGTCAACTTCTCGAAGTTATCCGCACCGGTGACCGACTCCAGCTTGTTAACGATGGATGGTTGGCCACCCACGTAGACGTCGTCGTTGGCAGTGATGGTCGCGGTGCCAGTGGCGCTGCCAGCAGGCACAGTAACTTTAGTACCGTCGCTCAGGGTGAAGGTGAGGCCTTGGTGGCCCGTCACAGAAAGGCCTTGAGCGTTGCTCAGGGTGACGGTGTAGGTGACTTGACCGCCCTCAGCGACAGTGGATTTGTCTGCGGTGAGGGTCGCAACCACTTCGCTGATGGTATCGGCGATCTGGACAGTTGCCGAACCACCCAACTCAAGGTTCTCGAAGGTCTTGCCAGCAACACTAGCATCGGTAATGCCGACAGTCAGAGAACCGGCATCTTTGAAGACATCCTCGCCTTGAGCCGGGGCCTTGTACTCAACCTCGGTCTGGCCTGCAGCGATGGTGACTTTATCGCCATTGCTCAAGGTGACGGTGAGCGGACGATCCAGCGGCTGATTCACTTTAACGGTGAACGACGGCTGTTGAGCCTCGTTCACATCGCCATTGCTAACGATAGTGACGGCAACCTTGTCGCCTTCGTTACCAGCGCCTGGAGTGCCAGTACCTGGTTCGTCAGTGACTTCGGTTCTAACTTCGCCCTGACCCAGCGTCAGTTTTTCGAAGTTATCGCCGCCAGTGACGGACTCGATCTTGTTGACGATCGGAGCTTGCCCGCCGACATAGACGTCGTCGTTGGCAGTGATGGTTGCGGTGCCCGTGGCGCTGCCAGCCGGAACAGTAACTTTAGTGCCATCGCTCAGGGTGAAGGTCAGGCCCTGATGGCCGGAAACCGACAGACCTTGAGCGTTGCTCAGTGTGACGGTGTAAGTGACTTGGCCGCCCTCAGCGACAGTGGATTTGTCTGCGGTGAGGGTCGCAACCACTTCGCTGATGGTGTCGGCGATCTGAACAGTTGCCGAACCACCCAGCTCGAGGTTTTCGAAGGTTTTGCCAGCAACGCTGGCGTCGGTGATACCAACAGTCAGCGAGCCGGCATCTTTGAAGACATCTTCGCCTTGAACCGGGGCCTTGTATTCAACTTCGGTCTGGCCCGCAGCAATGAAGACTTTATCGCCATTGCTCAAGGTGACGGTGAGCGGACGATCCAGTGGCTGATTCACCTTCACGGTGAACGACGGCTGTTGAGCCTCATTCACATCGCCATTGCTAACGATGGTGACCGAAACCTTGTCACCTTCGTTGCCTGCACCTGGAGTACCAGTGCCTGGCTCATCGGTGACGGTAGTGGTGATCGAGTTGTCGCCAAGGGTCAACTTCTCGAAGTTATCCGCACCGGTGACCGATTCCAGCTTGTTAACGATGGATGGTTGGCCACCCACGTACACATCATCTGGAGCTTGGATGGTTGCAGTGCCAGTTGCGCTGCCAGCGGCCACGTTGACTTTGGTGCCGTCCGAGAGGGTGAAGACCAGGCCTTGGTGACCTGTGACCGACAGACCTTGAGCATTGCTTAGGGTGACGGTGTAGGTAACGGTGCCGCCTTCGGCCACGGTCGATTTGTCGGCGGTCAGCGTGGCAACGACTTCGCTGATGGTATCGGCGATTTGTACGGTAGCGCTGCCGCCGAGCTCCAGGTTCTCGAAGGTCTTGCCAGCAACGCTGGCATCGGTAATGCCGACGGTGAGCGAGCCGGCATCTTTGAAGACGTCTTCGCCTTGAACCGGGGCCTTGTACTCAACTTCAGTCTGGCCTGCAGCGATGGTGACTTTATCGCCATTGCTGAGGGTGACGGTCAGCGGACGATCCAGCACTTGGCTGACTTTCACGGTGAAGCTTGGCTGCTGAGCTTCGTTCACGTCGCCATTGCTGACGATGGTGACCGAAACCTTGTCACCTTCGTTGCCGGCACCTGGAGTACCAGTGCCTGGCTCATCGGTGACAGTAGTGGTGATCGAGTTGTCGCCGAGGGTCAACTTCTCGAAGTTATCCGCACCGGTAACCGACTCCAGTTTGTTAACGATGGATGGCTGGCCACCCACGTAGACGTCGTCGTTGGCAGTGATGGTCGCAGTGCCAGTGGCGCTGCCAGCCGGAACAGTAACTTTAGTGCCATCGCTCAGGGTGAAGGTCAGGCCCTGATGGCCGGTGACCGAAAGACCTTGAGCATTGCTCAGGGTAACGGTGTAGGTGACGGTGCCACCTTCAGCGACGGTGGTCTTGTCGGCAGTCAGCGTTGCTACCACTTCGCTGATCGTGTCAGCAATTTGTACAGTAGCGCTGCCGCCGAGCTCCAGGTTCTCGAACGTTTTGCCAGCAACACTGGCATCGGTGATACCGACAGTCAGCGAGCCGGCGTCTTTGAAGACGTCTTCACCTTGAGCCGGAGCCTTGTACTCAACCTCGGTCTGGCCTGCAGCGATGGTGACTTTGTCGCCGTTGCTCAGGGTGACAGTCAGCGGACGATCCAGTGGCTGATTCACTTTAACGGTGAAGCTTGGCTGCTGAGCTTCGTTCACATCGCCATTGCTAACGATGGTGACGGAAACCTTGTCGCCCTCGTTGCCAGCACCTGGAGTACCGGTGCCTGGTTCATCGGTGACAGTAGTGGTGATCGAGTTGTCGCCAAGGGTCAACTTCTCGAAGTTATCCGCACCGGTGACCGACTCCAGCTTGTTAACGATGGATGGTTGGCCACCCACGTAGACGTCGTCGTTGGCAGTGATGGTCGCGGTGCCAGTGGCGCTGCCAGCAGGCACAGTAACTTTAGTACCGTCGCTCAGGGTGAAGGTGAGGCCTTGGTGGCCCGTCACAGAAAGGCCTTGAGCGTTGCTCAGGGTGACGGTGTAGGTGACTTGACCGCCCTCAGCGACAGTGGATTTGTCTGCGGTGAGGGTCGCAACCACTTCGCTGATGGTATCGGCGATCTGGACAGTTGCCGAACCACCCAACTCAAGGTTCTCGAAGGTCTTGCCAGCAACACTAGCATCGGTAATGCCGACAGTCAGAGAACCGGCATCTTTGAAGACATCCTCGCCTTGAGCCGGGGCCTTGTACTCAACCTCAGTCTGGCCTGCAGCAATGGTGACTTTATCGCCGTTGCTCAGGGTGACAGTCAGCGGACGATCCAGCACTTGGCTGACTTTCACGGTGAAGCTTGGCTGCTGAGCCTCGTTCACATCGCCGTTGCTAACGATGGTGACGGAAACCTTGTCGCCCTCGTTGCCAGCACCTGGAGTACCGGTGCCTGGCTCATCAGTAACTTCGGTTCTAACTTCGCCCTGACCCAGCGTCAGTTTTTCGAAGTTATCGCCGCCAGTGACGGACTCGATCTTGTTGACGATCGGAGCTTGGCCACCAACGTAGACGTCGTCTTTCGCGGTGATGGTCGCGGTGCCGGTGGCGCTGCCAGCGGCGACGTTAACTTTGGTGCCATCGCTCAGGGTGAACACCAGACCCTGGTGACCGGTCACCGACAGGCCTTGGGCGTTGCTCAGGGTGACGGTGTAAGTGACTTGGCCGCCCTCAGCCACAGTGGACTTGTCGGCAGTGAGGGTCGCGACCACTTCGCTGATCGTGTCGGCGATTTGTACGGTAGCGCTGCCGCCGAGTTCCAGGTTCTCGAAGGTTTTGCCTGCAACGCTGGCGTCGGTGATACCAACAGTCAGCGAGCCGGCGTCTTTGAAGACGTCCTCGCCTTGAGCTGGAGCCTTGTACTCAACCTCAGTCTGGCCTGCAGCGATGGTGACTTTATCGCCATTGCTCAGGGTGACAGTCAGCGGACGATCCAGTGGCTGATTCACTTTAACGGTGAACGACGGCTGCTGAGCTTCGTTCACATCGCCATTGCTAACGATGGTGACGGAAACCTTGTCGCCCTCGTTGCCAGCACCTGGAGTACCGGTGCCTGGCTCATCAGTAACTTCGGTTCTAACTTCGCCCTGACCCAGCGTCAGTTTTTCGAAGTTATCGCCGCCAGTGACGGACTCGATCTTGTTGACGATCGGAGCTTGGCCACCAACGTAGACGTCGTCTTTCGCGGTGATGGTCGCGGTGCCGGTGGCGCTGCCAGCGGCGACGTTAACTTTGGTGCCATCGCTCAGGGTGAACACCAGACCCTGGTGACCGGTCACCGACAGGCCTTGGGCGTTGCTCAGGGTAACGGTGTAAGTGACTTGACCGCCTTCAGCAACGGTGGACTTGTCGGCAGTGAGGGTCGCGACCACTTCGCTGATGGTGTCGGCGATCTGAACAGTTGCCGAACCACCCAGCTCGAGGTTTTCGAAGGTTTTGCCAGCAACGCTGGCGTCGGTGATACCGACAGTCAGCGAGCCGGCGTCTTTGAAGACGTCTTCGCCTTGAGCCGGAGCCTTGTACTCAACCTCGGTCTGGCCTGCAGCGATGGTGACTTTGTCGCCGTTGCTCAGGGTGACAGTCAGCGGACGATCCAGCGGCTGATTCACTTTAACGGTGAAGCTTGGCTGCTGAGCTTCGTTCACATCGCCATTGCTAACGATGGTGACAGAAACCTTATCGCCTTCGTTACCAGCGCCTGGAGTGCCAGTACCTGGCTCATCGGTGACAGTGGTGGTGATCGAGTTATCGCCGAGGGTCAACTTCTCGAAGTTATCCGCACCGGTGACCGATTCCAGTTTGTTAACGATGGATGGTTGGCCACCCACGTACACATCATCTGGAGCTTGGATGGTCGCAGTGCCGGTGGCGCTGCCAGCAGGCACAGTAACTTTAGTACCGTCGCTCAGGGTGAAGGTGAGGCCTTGGTGGCCCGTCACAGAAAGGCCTTGAGCGTTGCTCAGGGTGACGGTGTAGGTGACTTGACCGCCTTCAGCAACGGTGGACTTGTCGGCAGTGAGGGTCGCGACCACTTCGCTGATGGTGTCGGCGATCTGAACAGTTGCCGAACCACCCAGCTCGAGGTTTTCGAAGGTCTTGCCTGCAACACTGGCATCGGTGATACCAACAGTCAGCGAGCCGGCATCTTTGAAGACGTCCTCGCCCTGAGCCGGCGCCTTGTATTCAACTTCGGTCTGGCCTGCAGCGATGGTGACTTTATCGCCATTGCTCAGGGTGACAGTCAGCGGACGATCCAGCACTTGGCTGACTTTCACGGTGAAGCTTGGCTGCTGAGCTTCGTTCACATCGCCATTGCTGACGATGGTGACGGAAACCTTGTCACCCTCGTTGCCGGCACCTGGCGTACCAGTGCCTGGTTCATCGGTGACAGTAGTGGTGATCGAGTTGTCGCCGAGAGTCAGCTTCTCGAAGTTATCCGCACCGGTAACCGACTCCAGCTTATTGACGATTGAAGGCTGACCACCGACGTAAACATCGTCAGCAGCTTGAATAGTGGCCGATGCAGAGGCGCTGCCTGCCGGGATGGTCACTTTGGTGCCATCCGAGAGCGTGAACGTCAGGCCCTGATGACCGGTGACATCCAAGCCTTGGGCATTGGTCAGCGTGACGGTGTAAGTAACCTGCCCACCCTCGGCGACAGTAGCCTTGTCCGCAGTGAGCGTCGCAACGACTTCGCTCACGGTATCGGTGATCTGCACGGTAGCCGCGCCGCCGAGCTGCAGATTCTCGAAGGTCTTGCCTGGCACGCTGGCATCGGTGACGCCCACGGTCACGGAACCTGGATCCTTGAAAACGTCATCGCCTTGGGCTGGCAGGCTGTAGGTCGCCTGGGTCTGGCCAGCAGCGATCACCACCTTGTCACCGTTGCTCAGGGTGACGGTCAGATCGCGATCCAGTTGTTGACTGACGGATACGGTGAAGGTCGGTTGCTGGGCCTCGGTCACATTGCCGTTGCTGGCGATGTTGACGGTCACGGTATCGATGCTGTCACTGACCACAGTTTGTGCAGGGGTCGGATTGGTGACCAGGTTCTCGAAATTGCCGCCGGTCGCGCTGGTGATCGTGGTGTTAACCGTGCTGCCGTTGACATAAACATCGTTGGGCGGCGTCTGGAAATCGATCGAGCCGCTGGACTTGCCTGCTTCAACGGTAATGGTCTGGCCGTTGGACAAGGTCACAGTCACCGGCGTCTGAGCCGGATTAGTCAGGCTGACGGTGTAGGTGATGACGCCGCCTTCGGTGACGCTTGGGGTGGCTGTCAGCGTGGCAGTGGTAGTGTCGATCGAGTCATTGATAACGGTCTGCGCTGGCGTCGGATTCGGTACCAGATTCTCGAAGTTGCCGCCGGTAGCGCTGGTGATCGTCGTGTTAACGGTGCTGCCGTTGTTGTAGACGTCATTCGCAGGCGTCTGGAAATCGATCGAGCCGCTGGATTTGCCTGCTTCAACGGTAATGGTCTGGCCGTTGGACAAAGTCACGGTCACCGGTGTCTGCGCCGGGTTGGTCAGGTTGACGGTGTAGGTGATCACACCGCCTTCGGTGACGCTTGGGGTGGCGGTCAGCGTGGCAGTGGTGGTGTCGATCGAATCGTTGATAACGGTCTGTGCCGGCGTCGGATTCGGTACCAGATTTTCGAAGTTGCCGCCGGTAGCGCTGGTGATCGTGGTGTTAACGGTGCTGCCGTTGTTGTAGACGTCGTTGGCTGGCGTCTGGAAATCGATCGAGCCGCTGGACTTGCCTGCTTCAACGGTAATGGTCTGGCCGTTGGACAGGGTCACGGTGACCGGCGTCTGAGCCGGATTGGTCAGGCTGACGGTGTAGGTGATCACACCGCCTTCGGTCACGCTTGGGGAGGCGGTCAGCGTGGCAGTGGTGGTGTCGATGGTGTCAGTGATCTGGGTCACTGCTGGCGTGTCACTTGGCGTAACGATCAACCCAGTGCCGCCCGAGGTGCTGGTAATGGTGGTAGAGATCTGCCCGCCATCGAGGTACGGCGTGTCGTTGGCTGGAATGTTGACGTTTACCGAACCGCTGGTTTGACCGGCCTGAATCACGACCACCGCGCCATTGGACAGGGTCACGGTCAGGTCGCTCTGGGGCGCCTGGCCGACGTTGGCGGTGTAGACGATGACGCCACCCGCCTCGCTGATCGAGGGGGTGGCGGTCAGGGTGAGGCCGGTGGCCACGGGCACCGTATTGGTCGTGGTGGCGTTATTGGCATTCAGGCCACCGACCTGCTGCGTGTTCAGCGCGGCGGCGAAGTTGAGCGGATCGGTAGGGAAACCGATGGTCGGATCCACCACACCTGCCGTTTCTTCCAACAGAACGAAGCTGTGTCCGCCACCTACCGAGCCGCCACCTGCGGCCGTCGGGCCTGCGGCGGGTGCTTCCAGATCGGTGGTCGGGTCGGCACCCGCGGCAATGGCCTGCTGCAGCTCTTCAACCGATGGCGCGGCCTGGGCAGTGACCTGTCCCAGGTCAGCGCTGCTGGCGGGTGTGTCCGCACTCCATTGACTGTCGCGGCCCAGGTCGAGCATTCGCCCGTCGGCCAGTTCCAGGGTCACGGCGCCGCCCGGGCCGGTGAGGACTTCTTCGCCCGCGAACAGGCGGTCGCCCTCGATCAGCACGCGCTTGATGCCTTCCGGGGATACTGCGATGACTTGGCCAACAATGCTTTTGACGATGGCAACGACAGTGCTCATGGAACTCTCCGGGGTGTGTCTCAGTTGGCTTCCGGCCGGCGTGCGAACCTGCTTCCGCTGGAATGTTACGAAATAGATTTGACGCTTTTATGCGTCAACTTTCTGTCGATAACTTTTGGCTATTAAGTTTATGCCAAAGTATTGACCCTTGTCTTGTCATCCTAAACAATCGGCAAAGTAATGTCACATTGATATTTAGTCCGACACCAATCTTCCTTTTGTATTAATTACCTAACAGCTCGCGTTTTTTCTAAACGTTCCGTCGAGACCGCTATTCTCCTGAGCTACGCGCCTGTTGGCAGTGACTTGGGGCAAGTCTGCGACTGGGAAATGACCCACACTGCGTGTCGTGAGTTTCATCGATGTGTCACTTGAGGTGCAGGCTTTTGTTTTTAAGCACAAACCTTGCCGATCACCATTAATTTGGCGCTTATCGTTCGTCAGGAGAATAGTCGCAAAATCAGTTTCTGCGCAGACGCGCGCAGTCCCTTACGCGCGGTGTACAGCGGGGATTTGGCGTGCACAGCAAGAAGGGCTTCGCAGCCCGGTTTACCCTCCTGAATAGGATTGGGTGGCTATAAGGCATCATCGTGCTGAGTCAAATAACTGTCTCTGGCGAGGGATCATGAGGATTGGGCGCGGTGTGGGCGTCAAACGCCCAGAATCGATGGACGGTCTGTTGCCTGAGCGGAACCGGAGCTTCCAGGCGTCACGACACGCGCCGTGATTCGGGCGCTGGTTTTTTGCCATATGGCCTTGCGCCGGCGTCATGAGCAGTTAGGCTTTGCAGAGTGAGTTGTGATAATGCCTTGGTGCGCATTTTTCGCAAGAACCGTGCACTGCACGCGAGTCAGCCGCCGTTGGTAGCGGCCTTGCTCAGCCTGCGACACCGCGTGAATGAAACCTTCACCGTGCACTGTCGTCTGGTGCAGGTGACCTGTAAGCAGTTGTTTACTCAGTACCGAATCAAGGCGACCATTGGTCGGCTGCCGAGGCACAGGGTGTCGAAGCCCGATGCCTGCAGCACGACCTCAAGCCCAGGGTGAGACGGCCAGACCTGACTGGCAGGCGCACCCGCCCCAACCACTGCAAGGATGAAGAGAGCGCCGCGTGGAATCTGAAGTCAGTCGAGTACAGCTCAACCATGATCCACGCAGTCAGCACGATGACCCGCTGCTGGACAGCCTGCTGACCCTGTGCGTGTTGCACCAGAAGCCTGCCAGCCGGGCGATGCTCACCACTGGCCTGCCGTTGCCAGCACAGCGCATGAGCCCGGAACTGCTTCCGCGTGCGGCTGCGCGGGCGGGCCTGCAAGGGCGCCTGCTGCAGCGCAAGCTCGAGCAGATCCCCACCATCGCCATGCCTGCCATGCTCCTGCTCAAGGATGGCCGCAGCGCCGTGCTGCTGGGCTGGGAGAATGAAGACAGCGCGCGCCTGCTGCTCAGCGAGAGCGACGGTGGCGAAGTGCTGGTCACCCGCGAGGCTTTGACCGGCGACTACAGCGGCAAGGTGTTCTTCGCCCAGCCGCAGCACAAGTTCGACGTCAACCACGGCAACCTCATTCCACGCACCCGTTCCTGGTTCCGCGACACGCTGCTGCGCAGCAAGTGGCTGTACATCGACGCCATCGCCGCGAGCCTGGTGATCAACCTGATCGCCCTGGCGGCACCGCTGTTCGTGATGAACGTGTACGACCGCGTGGTGCCCAACCAGGCCACCTCGACCCTGTGGGTGCTGGCAGTGGGCATCGCCGGTGCCTACGTCTTCGACCTCATTCTCAAGGGGCTGCGCAGCTTGTGTCTGGACCTGGCCGGCAAGAAGACCGACTTGATCATCTCCGCTACCTTGTTCGAGCGCATCGTCGGCATGTCGATGAAGTACCGGCCCGCGCGGGTCGGCAGCTTCGCCCAGAACATCCACGAGTTCCAAGGCCTGCGTGATTTCCTCGCCTCGCTGACCCTCACCAGCCTGATCGACCTGCCGTTCACCCTGCTGATCCTCATGGTGATCGCCATCATCGGCGGGCACCTGGTGTGGATTCCGGTGCTGGCTTTCCCGCTGGCGCTGGGCATCGGCTATGCCTTGCAGAAGCCGTTGATGTCGACCATGGAGCGAACCATGGCGCTAGCCTCCGAGCGCCAGTCCAGCCTGATCGAGACCCTCGCCGGCCTGGACGCGGTGAAGGTCAACAACGCCGAAAGCGAACGCCAGTACATGTGGGAGCAAACCCTCGGCACCCTCAGCCGCCTGGAGCTGCGGGTCAAGGTGCTGTCTGGCCTGGCGATGAACATCACCCTGCTGATCCAGCAACTGGCCGGTGTGGCGATGATCTGCGTCGGCGTCTATCTGATCATCGACGGCAACTTGAGCATGGGTGGGCTGGTGGCCTGCTACATGCTCAGCGGTCGCGCACTCGGTCCACTGGGCCAGCTCAACGGCTTGTTGGCGCGTTACCAGCAGGCCAAGGTGACCATGGTCGCCACCGACCAGATGATGGGCCTGCCCCAGGAACGCAATTTCGAAGAGCGTCCGCTGAGCCGTCAGGTGCTGCAAGGCGCGGTAGAGTTCCGCGGGCTGGAGTTCACTTACCCGAACCAGCAGAACCAGGCGCTCAAGGGCATCAACCTGGTCATTCGTCCCGGCGAGAAGATCGGCATCATCGGTCGCAGCGGCTCGGGCAAGAGTTCGCTGGCCAAGCTGATCGTCGGGCTTTATGAGGCCGATAACGGTTCGCTGCTGGTCGATGGCGTCGATATCCGCCAGATCGACGTCAGCGAGCTGCGCCACAACATCGGCTACGTGCCCCAGGACATCCAACTGCTGGCGGGCACCTTGCGCGACAACCTGGTCAGCGGCGCACGTTACATCGAGGACGAACTGATCCTGCAAGCGGCCGAACTGGCCGGCGTGCACGAATTCGCCCGCTTGCACCCGGACGGCTACGAACTGCAGGTCGGCGAGCGCGGGCAGAACCTGTCCGGCGGCCAGCGGCAGAACGTTGCCTTGGCCCGCGCGCTGCTGCTCAACCCGCAAATCCTGCTGCTCGACGAACCCACCAGTGCCATGGACAACACCGGCGAGGAGCGCCTCAAGCAGCGCCTGGCGGCTGTCATCGAAGGCAAGACCGTGCTGCTGGTGACTCACCGTGCATCGCTGCTGTCGCTGGTGGATCGGTTGATCGTCATCGACCGCGGACAAATCGTCGCCGATGGCCCGAAAGTGGCTGTCATGGAAGCGCTGAAGAAGGGGCAGATCAGTGTTGCATAAGCTGAATTTCGCACGTTTCAAGGATCAGATGCGGCGCTATTTCAAAGGCTCGGAGTCGATGGCCGGCCAGCCTCTGCCTGAAGTGCCCAAGGCGTTGATCGAAGATGCCCCGCGCGTGGTGCGTTTGACTATCTGGGGTGTGATCGCCTTCTTCCTGTTCCTAATCGTCTGGGCCTGCTTCGCCCCCATCGATGAAGTGACGCGCGGGGAGGGCAAGGCCATTCCGTCGTCCAAGGTGCAGAAAGTGCAGAACCTGGAGGGCGGCATCGTCGCGCAGATCTATGCGAAGGAGGGCGAAATCGTCGAGGTCGGCCAGCCGCTGCTGCGCCTGGATGAAACGCGCTTCGCCTCCAACGTCGGCGAAACCGAGGCCTCGCGCTTGGCCATGGCGCTGCGCGTGCAACGCCTGAGCGCGGAGGTGGAGGGCACACCGCTGCAGATCGACGAAGAACTGCGCAAGGCTGCACCCAACCAGGCGGCCGACGAGCTTTCGTTGTATCAGAGCCGTCGCCAGCAATTGCAGGATGAGATCGGCGGTCTGGACCAGCAGTTGGTGCAGAAGCAGCAGGAGCTGCGCGAGTTCAATTCCAAACGTGCCCAGTACGCCAACAGCTTGCAGTTGCTGCGTCAGGAAATCTCCATGTCCGAGCCGCTGGTGGCCCGGGGCGCGATTTCTCAGGTGGAGATGCTGCGTCTGCGCCGTTCCGAGGTGGAAACGCGCGGCCAGATGGACTCCACCGCGCTGGCCATTCCCCGCGCCGAAGCGGCGATCAAGGAAGTGCAGAGCAAGATCGAAGAGACCCGTGGCAAGTTCCGCAGCGAGGCGCTGACACAGTTGAACGAGGCGCGCACCGAGCTGAACAAGGCCACTGCCACCAGCAAGGCGCTCGACGACCGGGTCAACCGCACCATGGTCACTTCGCCGGTACGCGGTATCGTCAAGCAGTTGCTGGTCAACACCATCGGCGGCGTGATCCAGCCGGGCAGCGACATCATCGAGATTGTGCCGTTGGACGACACGCTGGTGATCGAAGCCAAGATCCTGCCCAAGGATATTGCCTTCCTGCACCCCGGCCAGGAAGCCACGGTGAAGTTCAGCGCCTATGACTACACCATCTATGGTGGTCTGAAGGCCAAGCTGGAGCAGATCGGTGCCGACACCATCACCGACGAAGACAAGAAGACCACCTACTACCTGATCCGGCTGCGTACCGATAAAAGCCATTTGGGCACGGACGAGAAACCGCTGCTGATCATCCCGGGCATGGTCGCCACGGTGGATATCCTCACCGGCAAGAAGACCATCATGAGCTACCTGCTCAAGCCGATCATCAAGGCGCGTACCGAGGCGCTGCGCGAGCGGTGAGAGCTTGGTATTGCGGCCAGACTGCGCCGCAGCCCCCTCTATCTGGGTTTCGGCCAAGAATGGATTGGGCTGCTCTGCAGCCCAATCGCGACACAAGGCCGCTCCTACCACGGCCGTATAAACCTTGAAACATGGGGGCTACATGGAATCTGGGAGCGGCCTTGCGTCGCGATTGGACCGCAGAGCCGTCCCGGCACTGGCACGTGATCATGGTTGTATGCATATTCTTTAAAGATATTTAAATTTTTATTTTTATGACTTTATAGTTCGTCCCACTGCGTACCTGCCGACCAATCGGCGCGCCGCACGACTCGAACCCACACGGCAAACCCGTGCGGTCATGAATCGATGCGCGCCCTTCGACGTCGCGCTCTGCGTGGGAGTGAACAATGTCAGCCGCCTTGAACGCTGTGTCGACCATCCACAGCGCACCGCCGCAAGCCTTCGAAATTCGTCCTTTTAGCGGCGCCGTCGGTGCCGAAATCGTTGGGCTGGATCTGTCCCGCCTCGTCAATGCCGACGACTTCCAGCGTATTCACCGCGCCCACCTGGATCACCACGTGCTGGTGTTTCGCGAGCAGCGCATCAGTCCCGACCAGCAGATCGCGTTCAGCCGCCGTTTCGGTGAGCTGCAGATCCACGTGCTCAAACAGTTTTTGCTGCAGGGCCATCCCGAGATTCTCATCGTCTCCAACATCGTCGAAGACGGTCGCAACATCGGCCTGGGCGATGCCGGCAAGTTCTGGCATTCCGATCTCTCCTACAAGGAACTGCCGAGCCTGGGCTCGATGCTGCACGCCCAGGAACTGCCCAGCGAGGGCGGCGACACCCTGTTCGCCGACATGCACAAGGCCTGGGACGCCGTTCCCCAAGCGTTGCGCGACGTGGTGCAGGGCCGCAGCGCTGCCCACTCCTACACCGCGCGTTACGCGGAAACCAAGTTTGAAGGCAATTGGCGCCCGACCCTGACGGCCGAGCAGTTGGCCCAGGTCAACGAGGTGGTTCATCCGATCGTGCGGACCCACCCGGAAAACGGCCGCAAGGCGTTGTTCGTCAGCGAAGGCTTCACCACCCCCATCGTCGGGCTGCCGGAGGACGAAAGTCGCGATGTGCTTCAGCAGCTCTACGCCCTCAGCGTGCTGGAGCACAACCTGTATCGCCATCGCTGGCAGCCCCATGACCTAGTGTTCTGGGACAACCGCTCGCTGATCCACCTGGCCACCGGCTGTCCTGCTCACCTGCGACGCAAGCTGTACCGCACCACCATCCAGGGCGACGCCCCGTTCTGACTGTCGAGGATCTTCATCATGCGCACCTCCATCGGCCGCCTGGCGGCCACTATCGGCCTGGGCGTCAGCCTGGTCATCGGCGGTCTTGCGGTTCCCAGCCTGGCCCAGGCCGAAGGCAAGATTCGCATCGCCGAGCAGTTCGGCATCGTCTACCTGCTGCTCAATGTGGTCCGCGACCAGCAACTGATCGAGAAGCACGGCAAGGCCCAAGGCATCGACATCCAGGTCGACTGGGCGCAGTTGTCCGGTGGCGCGGCGATCAACGACGCGCTGCTGTCCGGCTCGGTGGACATCGCCGGTGCCGGCGTCGGCCCGCTGCTGACCGTCTGGGACCGTACCTACGGGCGGCAGAACGTGAAGGCGGTGGCCTCGCTGGGCAACTTCCCTTACTACCTGGTCAGCAGCAACCCCGAGGTGAAGACCATCGCCGACTTCTCCGCCAAGGATCGCATTGCCGTGCCGGCGGTAGGCGTCTCGGTGCAGTCGCGCTTCCTGCAATACGCCGCCGCCAAGCAATGGGGCGACAAGGAATACAACCGCCTGGACAAGTACACCCTCGCGGTGCCGCACCCGGATGCCGCCGCTGCACTGTTGGCCGGCGGCACCGAACTCAACGGACATTTCTCCAACCCGCCGTTCCAGGACCAGGAGTTGGCCAATCCCAACGTGCACGTGGTGCTCGACAGCTACGACCTGCTCGGCCCCAACTCGCCGACGCTGCTGTTTGCCACCGAGAAATTCCGCCAGGACAACCCCAAGACCTACAAAGCCTTTGTCGATGCGCTGGCCGAGGCCGCCGACTTCGCCCAGCGCGACAAAGCGGCTGCCGCCGACACCTACCTGCGCGTGACCAAAGCCAAGATCGACCGCGACGCGCTGATCAAGCTGATCGACAGCCCGCGCTACGAATTCACCATCACGCCGAAGAACACCTACCCGCTGGCCGAGTTTCTCTATCGGGTCGGTGCCCTCAAGCACAAGCCCGCGTCGTGGAAGGACTACTTCTTCCAGGATGAGCGGCCGTTGCAAGGGAGCTGACCGATCATGACCGCCCCTTTGCCAGGCCACGCGGCCAGCAACCTGCGCCCTGTCGACAGCCCGACGTTGCTCGCGGTGGAGAACCTGAGTCTGGAGTACCGCACCGCCCAGCGCGTGGTGCGGGCCACGCATCAAGTCAGTTTCGAGGTCGATCGCACTGATCGATTCGTGCTGCTCGGCCCTTCTGGGTGCGGCAAGTCCACCCTGCTCAAGGCTGTGGCCGGCTTCATCGAGCCGCGCGAAGGCCACATTCTGCTCAACGGCCAGCCCGTCAAAGGGCCTGGGCCAGACCGCATCGTCGTGTTTCAGGAGTTCGACCAACTGCCGCCCTGGAAGACGGTGAAGCAGAACGTGATGTTCCCCCTGTTGGTCTCTGGGCAGCTAAAGCGCGGCGAAGCCGATGATCGCGCGTTGCATTACCTGGAGAAAGTCGGTCTGGCGGCGTTCGCCGATGCCTACCCGCACACGCTGTCTGGCGGCATGAAGGCACGCGTGGCGATTGCCCGAGCGCTGGCCACGCAGCCGCAGATCCTGCTGATGGACGAGCCATTCGCCGCCCTGGATGCACTGACCCGCCGCAAGATGCAGGAGGAACTCTTGCTGCTGTGGGAGGAGGTGCGCTTCACCTTGCTGTTCGTCACCCACTCCATCGAAGAGGCGCTGGTGGTGGGCAACCGCATCTTGCTGCTGTCGCCGCATCCAGGGCGGGTGCGGGCCGAGGTGCACAGCCACCAGTACCATCTTGGCAGCCTGGGCGGCAGCGACTTCCAGGCCAGCGCCCGGCGCATCCACCGCCTGCTGTTCGACCAGGCCGGCGAGCCCGAGCCTGCTGCGCCGCTGGGCTTCAACGACATCCGCATCGCCTACTGACAGGAGCTGGATATGAGCACGACGTCTACGCGTCAGGAGTACGAAGTGGCGCTGCAACCGCTGCCAGGTCTATCGCTGCACCGTGAGCTGCCGCTGGCCCAGCGCCTGTGGCAGCAAGCCTGGATACGCAAGGGCCTGATCCTGCTGTTGCTGGCGGTGATCTGGGAAGCGGTGGCGCGCTACACCGACAACGACCTGCTGCTGCCCACCTTCGGGCAAACCGCAGCGGCCTTGTGGGATGGCCTGGCCAGTGGCGAGTTGCCGGCCAAGGTCGCGGTGTCGCTGGTGGTGCTGCTCAAGGGCTATGTGCTGGGGATCGTGCTGGCGTTCGGGTTGACCAGCCTGGCGGTCTCGACCCAGTTCGGTCGCGACCTGCTCGGCACCCTGACCTCGATGTTCAATCCATTGCCGGCCATCGCTCTGCTACCGCTGGCGCTGCTGTGGTTCGGGCTGGGCGACAACAGCCTGATCTTCGTGCTGGTGCACTCGGTGCTGTGGGCCCTGGCGCTGAACACCTATGCAGGCTTTCTGGGCGTGTCCGAGACCCTGCGCATGGCGGGGCGCAACTATGGCCTGCGCGGGCTGCGCCTGGTGCTGCATATCCTGGTGCCGGCGGCGCTGCCGTCGATTCTGTCGGGGCTGAAGATCGGCTGGGCTTTCGCCTGGCGTACGCTGATCGCGGCCGAGCTGGTGTTCGGCGCCAGCAGCGGCAAGGGCGGCCTGGGCTGGTACATCTTCCAGAACCGCAACGAGCTGTACACCGACAAGGTGTTCGCCGGGCTGGCGGTGGTGATCCTGATCGGCCTGCTGGTGGAGGGGCTGGTGTTCAACACGCTGGAGCGGCTGACCGTGCGCCGCTGGGGCATGCAGCGCTGACGAAAGCGCTTTTCAGTCGCGGTAGCGTGCTGCCGCGCTGGCAAGGATACGGCCGATTTCATCGCGCAGCGCCTGGGGCAGTTCCACCATCAGATCGTCACCCTGGCCCAGCAGCCACCAGCGCAGCGGCGCGTCGTCGCTGACCGTCGCGCGCAGGCGGTGACCCTGCTCCAGCGCGGTCAAGTGCATGTCCGCACCCAGCGGCGTTTCGCGCAGCCGTCGCGCCAAGGCGTCGCTGACCCAGGCTTGCAGCGCCAGGCCTTGGCCAGGCGCGGCCTTGAGCGGATCGTCACGCAGATAGTCCAGCAGGTCGAAATGGCCGCGCAGCTCGCCTGCGCTGGCTGACCAGTGCCAGCCGAACGGGATGCTCTTGTCGTTGCGCTCGAGCGGGAAGATCAGTGACAACTCATTGAGGTCACGTTCCACGGTGCGCTTGCTGACCGTGAAGCCCACGTCGCGCAGGCGCCACACCAGTTCGGCACTGGTGACCCCGGGCGAGCGGCTGGGCAACTGGCGCAACAAGGCCCACTGGCGACTAAGGGTGGCGCGGGTTGTGGCGAACGGCAAAGGTTAACGTCCTTGTCTAGGCTTGCGACAAATAGCATGGCGGGCGCGGTGCGGGATGGCAATTCGCTACTTTGCGCTGAGATCAACAAACCCGCTATTTGTTGCGTGCGCGCAGATCGTTCGCGACAGGTTTTGTCGTATCGTCGCGCAGAATCGCCTCATCACAGTCGAGGTCGGAACTGTGGGCCGTTCAATGAGGATGAACATGTCTGCTGCCAGCAATATCCATTCGCTGCTTGCCCGCCTTCTGCCCGAGCATGTGGTACCGGTGCCCGCCATCCCACGTCGGCACCTGCGTGCGTTTGCCGGGGTGGGGCTGCCCTCCCAATGGGCATTGCTGGGCGAGCGCTCGGCCTTGGTCAGTCGTCTGGACGAGGCGGTGGATGTGCAGGCGATCTACAGCGACCTGCGGCATCAGGCGCTGCAAGGCAACGCGGCGGTGCTCAACGACCTGGGCTGGATCTGGCTCAATGGCCGCTACTGGCGCGCGGACACTGCACTGGCCAGCCATCTGCTGCGCATGGCGGCGTTGCAGGGCAATGCGGCGGCCTGGTTCAACCTCGGCCAGCAGCATTACTTCGGCAAGGGCGTGGCGGTGTGTTACGCCAATGCCGCCGAGTACTACCGGCATGCCTTCGAGCGCGGCCTGTCGCATGCGGCCGCAGCGCTGGGCGATCTTTATGAAGAAGAGGTGTGCGAGACCGACCAGCCGTGGCAGGTGGACCCGGTTCAAGCCTACGGCTGGTTCCTGCGCGGTGCTCAGCGTGGCGAGGCGCGTTGCCGGTTCGAGGTGGGCTACCGGCAGTTGCATGGTTTGCATGTGTCGGCGGACATCAAGGCCGGGCTGTACTGGCTGGAGCTGGCGGCCGGCGCCGGGGTGATGCAGGCCGCCGAGGAGTTGGCCGTACACTTCAGCCGGCGCGACGCCTCACGCTACCTGGCCTGGCGCGACCAGGCGATCGGGCTGGGCAGCACCCTGGCCTTGACCATGAAGCTGGAGGATCAGGTGCAGACCTGAACACGCTGTTCATCGCCTCCGGTTGACGACGGGGGGAGGGCGGGCGTATATTGATAGTTAGCAAACTATGATTACCCTCGGTTTCCTCTGATGACACTCGACGCACTGCACTTGAAAGTCAGCAGCGGCCTGGTGGTTGCCGCCCGCCACTGGCGGCGCATCTGCCACGCCGCGCTGACCGGCTACGGCATTTCCGAGGCCTGCGCGGTGCCGCTGCTGATGATCGTGCGCCTGGGCGATGGCGTGCATCAGGTGGCGGTGGCACAGGCCGCTGGGCTGGAAAGTCCGTCGCTGGTGCGCCTGCTCGATCAATTGTGCAAGGCCGGGCTGGTCTGTCGCAGCGAAGATCCCCTGGACCGACGCGCCAAGGCCCTGAGCCTGACCGCTGAAGGGCGCACGTTGGCCGAATCCATCGAAGCCGAACTGGTCCGCCAGCGCCGCGACGTGCTGCACGGCCTGCCGGCCGACGATCTAGAGGCGACCCTGCGGGTGATCCGCGCATTCGAAACCGCCGGCTCGGGCAGCGCGTCATGAAGCACTTCTTCAGTTCGGTGCCGCCGGCGCGCGACTGGTTCTACGGCGTGCGCACCTTCGCCGCGTCGATGATCGCCCTGTACATCGCCCTGCTGATGCAACTGCCGCGTCCCTACTGGGCGATGGCCACGGTGTACATCGTCTCCAGCCCGTTCGTCGGGCCGACCAGCTCCAAAGCCCTGTACCGCGCCGTCGGCACCCTGCTCGGCGCCGCTGGCGCGGTCCTGCTGGTGCCGCCGCTGGTGCAGTCGCCGCTGCTGCTGAGCATCGCCATCGCCCTGTGGACTGGCACCTTGCTGTACTTGTCGCTGAACCTGCGCACAGCGAACAACTACATGTTCATGTTGGCCGGCTACACCTTGCCGATGATCGCCCTGGCGGTGGTCGACAACCCGCTGGCGGTGTTCGACGTGGCGGCCTCACGCGCCCAGGAGATTTGCCTGGGCATCGTCTGTGCGGCCGTGGTGGGCGCGATTTTCTGGCCGCGGCGCCTGGCACCGGTGGTGGTCGGCGCCACCGGCAAGTGGTTCGCCGAGGCCATCCGCTACAGCGACCTGTACCTGAGCCGCGACGCCGCTGCCGAACAGGTTGGCGCCCTGCGCAGCTCGATGGTGGCCACCTTCAACAGCCTGGAGCTGATGATCGGACAGCTCGGCCACGAGGGCGCGGGACCGCACACGCTGAAGAACGCCCGCGAACTGCGCGGGCGGATGATCCATCTGCTGCCGGTGATCGACGCCCTTGACGATGCCCTGGTGGCCTTGCAGGGCCGCGCCCCGGCGCAGTACGCACAGCTCGAAGGGGTGCTGGCCGACGCCCGCGCCTGGCTCGAAAGCACCGCCGACGATCCCTCGATCGGGCGCTGGAGCGCCCTGCACGTGCAGATCGAGCACCTGCAGCCCGACGCCGAGGCGCTCGATCAGCGCCAGGCCTTGCTGCTGTCGAACGCGCTCTACCGGCTGAGCGAATGGATCGACCTCTGGCAGGACTGCTGCACCCTGCAGCACGCCCTGCGCGACGATGACGCGCGGCCCTGGCGGGCGGTGTACCGGCACTGGCGCCTGGGCCGTCTGACGCCGTTCTTCGACCGCGGCCTGATGCTCTACTCGGTGCTCTCCACCGTGGTCGCCATCGTCGTCGCCTGTGGCCTGTGGATCGGCCTGGGCTGGGCCGACGGCGCCAGCGCGGTAATCCTCGCCGCCGTCGCATGCAGCTTTTTCGCCGCGATGGACGACCCGGCGCCGCAGATCTACCGGTTCTTCTTCTGGACGTTGGTCTCGGTGATTCTCTCCAGCCTGTACCTGTTCCTGGTGCTGCCCAACCTGCATGATTTCGCCATGCTGGTGCTGGCGTTCGCCGTGCCGTTCATCGTCATCGGCACCCTGACCGTGCAGCCGGCCTTCTACCTGGGCACCTTGCTGACCATCGTCAACACCTCGAACTTCATCAGTATCCAGGGCGCCTACGACGCCGACTTCTTCACCTTCGTCAATTCCAACCTGGCCGGCCCCGTGGGGCTGCTGTTCGCCTTCATCTGGACCTTGGTGATGCGCCCGTTCGGCGTGGAACTGGCCGCCAAGCGCATGACCCGCTTCGCCTGGCGCGACATCGTCGAGATGACCGAGCCGGCGACCCTGGCCGAACAGCGCAAGGTCGGCGTGCAGATGCTCGACCGCCTGATGCAGCACCTGCCGCGCCTGTTGCAGACCGGCCAGGACACCGGCATCGCGCTGCGTGATCTGCGCGTGGGGTTGAATCTGCTGGACCTGCTGGCGTACTTGCCGCGTGCCGGCGACGACGCCCGCGCGCGCCTGCGCACGGTGATCGAGGAAGTCGGCGCCCACTACGCCGCGTGCCTGCGCAGCGGCGAACGCCTGCACGCGTCGGCGGCGCTGCTGCGGCACATGGAGCGGGCGCGTCTGGCCTTGGCCCAGGATCGACTGAACGAGCGCGGCGAGCCCCGGGTCCATCTGCTGCATGCCCTCTCCGGTTTGCGCCTGTCACTGCTGCCGGGTGTCGAGGTGATGCTCGAACCGGACGCGCAAGCGCAACTGCCCCCTGCCATCGATGGAGCACCGCTGTGATTGGCGAAGTGGATATCAGCGGAGTCTTCCTGCCTACGCTGCTGGTGATGATGCTGGGCACCTATGGGGTGTTCCTGGGCCTGCACGCGGTGCTGGTGCGCCTGCATTTCTACCGCCTGGTCTGGCACCGGGCGCTGTTCAACGTTGCTCTCTACGCCGTGCTGCTGGGCGCGGTGGATCACTTTTGTCGAAGCCTGATGCTGCCATGAAAAAACCGTTGTTGACCTTGGGCCGCGTGGTCCTGACTTTGCTGGTGGTGACCCTGGCGGCCGTGCTGGTCTGGCAGATGGTCGTGTACTACATGTTCGCGCCCTGGACCCGCGATGGGCACATCCGTGCCGACGTGATCCAGATCGCCCCGGACGTGTCCGGGTTGATCCAGCAGGTGAGCGTGCGCGACAACCAGGTAGTCAAGCGCGGCGACGTGTTGTTCACCATCGACCAGGACCGTTTCTCGCTGGCCTTGCGCCAGGCCCAGGCGAGCCTGGCCGAGCGCCAGGAAACCCTGGCCCAGGCCGCCCGCGAAACCCGACGCAACCGCAAGCTGGGCAACCTGGTGGCCGCCGAGCAGCTCGAAGAGAGCCAGTCGCGTGAGGCCCGTGCCCGCTCGGCGGTGAGCGAGGCGCAGGTGGCGGTGGACATCGCCAAGCTCAACCTCGAGCGCTCGGTGGTGCGCAGCCCGGTGGACGGTTACCTCAACGACCGCGCCCCGCGCGCCCACGAGTTCGTCACCGCAGGCCGAGCCGTGCTGTCGGTGGTCGACAGCACCTCGTACCACGTCGACGGCTACTTCGAGGAAACCAAGCTCGGTGGCATCAACGTCGGTGACGCCGTGGACATCCGTGTCATGGGGGATGACACACGCCTGCGCGGGCATGTGCAAAGCCTGTCGGCGGGCATTGAAGACCGTGACCGGGTCAGCGGCGCGAACCTGCTGCCCAACGTCAATCCCGCGTTCAGTTGGGTGCGCCTGGCCCAGCGGATTCCGGTGCGCATCGCCTTCGACGAGGTGCCCGCAGACTTTCGCCTGATCGCCGGGCGCACCGCGACGGTCTCGATCGTCGAAGGGCAGCGGCCATGAAACGCCTGATGCTCACGGCCCTGGCGCTGGCACTGGGTGCTTGCACCACGGTCGGCCCCGACTACCACGTGCCGGCCGACGCCGCCGTGCAGCGCAGCGACCTGAACGGTCCGTTGCGCGAGGATGCCAGCAGCGTGGTGTCGGCGCCGGTGCCGGACGATTGGTGGCAGTTGTATCAGGATCCACGGCTCAACGCGCTGGTGCGCCAGGCGTTGGCGGCCAACAGTCAATTGCGCGTGGCGGCGGCGAACATCGCCAAGGCCCGTGCCCAAGTGAAAGTGGCTGAGTCGCAGGGCGGTTTTGGCGCGGGTGCCAAAGCCGGTGCCCAGCGCCTGCAAGAGTCTGGCGAAGCCTTTCTGCAGCCCAATAAAGTGCCGGTGGCCAATATCGGCGAAGCGATCATCAGCGCCTCGTACCAGTTCGACCTGTGGGGCACGCTCAAGCGTGGCACCGAGGCGGCCAAGGCCAATGCCGATGCCGTCCAGGCCGCCGCCGACACCGCGCGCATCACGGTGGTGGCCGACGTGGTCAAGGCCTACACCCAGGTGTGCTCGGCCAATGAGGAGTACCACATCGCCCGGCAATCGCTGGACCTGCAACAGCAGGGCGTGCAGCTTAATCAGCGCCTGCGCGATGCCGGGCGCGGCGACGAGACCCTGGTCACCCGTTCGCAGACCCAATTCAAATCGTTGCGCGCCGAGTTGCCGCGCTTCCAGGCCGAGCGCGAAGCGGGCCTGTATACCCTGGCGGCACTGCTGGCCGTGCCGGTCGGCCAGTTGCCCGCTGGCACCGCCGAGTGCGCCGAACTGCCTCACCTGGCGCAACTGATTCCGGTGGGCGACGGCGCCGCACTGCTCAAGCGTCGGCCCGACGTGCGCCAGGCCGAGCGGCAGTTGGCAGCAGCCACGGCGAACATCGGTGTGGCGACCGGCGCGCTGTACCCGAACATCAGCTTCGGCGCGCAGATCGGCACCCTCGGCATCATCGACAACCTGGGCGAGCCTTCCACCAATCGCTGGGGCTTCGGCCCGCAGATCAGTTGGACGCTGCCCACCAACGGTACGCGTGCGCGCATCCGCGAGGCCGAGGCGTCGACCCAGGCCGCGCTGGCGCACTTCGACGGTGTGGTGCTCGACGCCCTGCGCGAAACCCAGACGCGGCTGGCGCAATACAGCGCCTTGCTCGAACGACGCGACGCGCTGGCCGATGCCGAACGCTCGGCCAAGGACGCCGCCGACCAGACTCACCGCCGTTACCAAGCCGGGCGCGAGTCGTTTCTGGCCGATTTGCAGGCCACCCGCGCGTACACCGATGTGCGTGGCCAGTTGGCTGCGGCCAACAGTCAGGTAGCGATGGGGCAGGTCAGCGTGTTCCTGGCGTTGGGCGGTGGCTGGAAAGCAGCGCCTGCGCCGTGAAAGCGCCGGCTTGACCGGTGCATCGCTGCGCGCTATTCGCCGCCAGTTGCCGAAAAAAACCGACGCAAAACGTTTGCGTATTCCCGCGTCCGACACTCAAGTATTCATCGGCGACGCCGATCCATTGGCACCAGCGTCCCGGAAGAGGACGCCCGTTCCCGTCGATAATAAAAGCGGGTGGTCAGCGTGATCAGGACGATCCCGGCCCCTTGCCAGGAGCTTCGCCATGCCTCGACCCCGTGCCCGGATCGCCTCGCAACTCGGTATCGCCCTCGCCATCGTGCTGGCGTTGGTGATCACCGGCAGTACCCTGTTCGCCCTGCGCTCGCTCGACGACGCCAACCTCGCCACCCGCCAGCAGCACTTAGGTAGCGAAGCGCGGCTGCTCGCCGATCAGCTCGACACCTTCCACGGCTCGCTCAAGGACAACACCCAGCGCCTGAGCGGGCTGTTCGAACGCCGCTTCGCCTCTGGCCTGAGGATTCAGGACGGCCAGAGCGTACAGGTCGCCGGTGTCGCCACCCCAGCGCTGTACCTGGGCGATCACCTGCTCAACAACGACCTGAGCATCGTCGATGAATTCCAGCAGATGACTGCCGGTATCGCCACGCTGTTCGTGCGCAGTGGCGACGACTTCGTGCGCATCGCCACCAACCTCAAGAAGCAGGACGGCAGCCGTGCCATCGGCACCCAGCTCGACCGCGCGCACCCGGCCTATGCGCGGCTGCTGGCCGGGCAGATGTACGTGGGCCGCGCCGTGCTGTTCGAGCGCAACTACATGACCCGCTACGTGCCGGTCAGCGACACCAGCGGTCGGGTGATCGCCGTGATGTTCGTCGGCTTCGACTACACCGATGCGCAAAACGCCCAGTTCACCAACCTCAAGCGCTTCCGCATCGGCCAGACCGGTTCGCTGGCGCTGCTCGACAACCAAGGTCAGTGGCTGGTGCCGCCGGCGGGGGTGGCCGATACCCAGGCTGCGGCGACGGCCATCAAGGGCCTGGGGGCGCACGCGCAGTTCTGGAACAGCGGTGACCAGCGTTTCTTCAGCGTGGTGCAGCCGTTCGCCGAAGGCCCGTGGACCGTGGTGGCGAGCATGCCCGAGGCGGAAATCCGCGAAGTGACCTGGAGTGTCGGTTTGCGCCTGGCGATTGGCAGTCTGCTGGCCATGCTGCTGGCGGTGCTCGCCACCTTGTGGCTGCTGCGGCGCAAGCTGCGTCCGCTGGACGACCTGGTGCGCCAGGCCCAGGCGTTGGGCGCAGGCGACCTCAGTGCGCGGCTGACGCTGACCAGCGAGGACGAGATCGGTCAGTTGGCGCGCAGCTTCAACCAGATGGCCGACGCCCTGGCGACCATGGTCACGCACATTCGCAGCGCCTCCGAACAGGTCAGTGCCCGCTCGCAGTCGTTGGCCGGGTTGTCGTCCGGGGCGTGCGAGGGCATGGAGCAGCAGTCCGGCGAAATCACCAGCATGGCGGGTGCCGTGGAGGAATTCAGCGCCACGTCGATGAACATTGCCGAGAACATGGCGGGCACCGAGCGCATGGCCCAGGACAACGCCCAGCAGACCCGTATCGGGCGTTCGGCCATGGACCAGGCGTCCGCCTCGCTGCGGCAGATCGCCGAAGCGCTGGGCGGCACGGCGACGGTGATGGACAGCCTGGGGGCGCGTTCGCAGGAAATTGGCGGCATCGTCGGGGTGATCACCGCGATCGCCGAGCAGACCAACTTGCTGGCGCTCAACGCCGCCATCGAAGCGGCGCGCGCTGGCGAGCAAGGCCGCGGCTTCGCCGTGGTGGCCGATGAGGTGCGTGGCTTGGCGGCGCGGACCCGCCAAGCCACCGAGGAAATTTCCACCATGATCGCCAGCATCCAGCAGCAGACGGGTCAGGCGATCAGCACCCTGGAGCAGGGCAATCGGTTGATGCAGGATGGCCTGGAGCGCAACGACAAGGTGGCCCAGGCGCTGGCCCGCATCGACGAGCAGAGCCGTGCGGCGGGCGAGCAGTTCACCGTGATCAGCACGGCAACCCAGGAGCAGAGCAGCACCGCCAACCTGCTCAGCCGCAACCTGCAGAGCATCGCCCAGGCCAACAGTGAGCAGCATGACGTGGCCAACGAGCTGGCGGCGACGGCCCGGGAGCTGGAAGGGCTGGCCGAGCAGTTGCGCCAGGAAGTGGACCGCTTTCGCGTCGCCGGGTAAGGGCGGCTAGGCCAGGGTCACGCCCAGGGCCTGGGCGCAGGCCTGCAGCGAACGCTGTTCGGCCTGCGCATACAGGGCCAACTCGTCCAGCACCGCAAGGCCCAGCGCGGCCTCGAAGGCCTCGCGGTTGGCGTTGCTGCCGTAGTGGGCCTGTGCGTCGTCGCCCAGGTTCGACTGGAAGATCCCGGCGGCGCTGACCGGCAGGAAGTCTTCGTAGACCAGCGCTTCGAAATGCACGTGCCCGGCATCGATCAGACCTTGCAGCGTGTCAGGGCGATCCTGGCGGGTACGTTCGGCCAGGCCTTTTTCGGTGGCGAAGTAGCGGAAATAGGCCAGGCCCTGTTCGCGCATCTGCGCCAGGTCATCGGGGAACTCGGCGAAGTGGCTGGCCAGCAGCGTTCGATAGCGCTCGGCATTGGCCTCGGCGGGCACGCCGCCCAGGGCCGCGCGGGTGGCGTCGAGCAGGCGGTCGTAGAGCCTGCGGCCCTTGGCCGTGAGCGCCGCGCCGCGCTGTTCGATCTCGCCGAAGCGTGCGGTGTGACTGCCTTGGGCATCGCTGAAGGCGACCGTTTCCTGCAGCGCTTTGAAGCTGGTCTGGCGCAGCAGGATCGGATGGCGTCGAGTGGGTGGGCCTTCGACCACGGCCTTGGGCGCGATGCCTTTGGCCGGCATGCCTACCTGGATGGCGTCGATGTCCAGGGTGCGCGGCGTCAGGTGGTTGATGTGCGGGCCTTTGAAGGCCACCACATCGGCGATCAGGCGGTGCTGCTGGTGCAACTGCTGGTACTGCTCGGCGCTGACCGTCGCCTGCGGATGCCAGCGGAACGTGTGCAGGGCTTGCTCGACGAAGGTCTCGGCATCGGCGGCGCTCAGGCCGCCGTCGCGCTCGTGCTGGGCGATCAGTTCGAGTACGCGCGGGGTGAAGATGCTGCGTTTGGCCAGGATGTCGCGGGCCAGCTCGCGCAGGCCGAGATCGTCGATCAGCTCCAGGCGCAGCAGCGAGGTGAAGACCCGGAACGGGCTGATGTGCAGCGATTGCTCGTGCACCGCGCGGAAGGCGGTGGAGTGCACCGGTACGCCCGCCGGGCTCAGGTCGTAATAGCCGACCGGAAGCATGCCCATAACCGCGAACAGTCGGGCGATGGTCGCCAGTTCCTCGGCCGTGCCGACGCGGATCGCGCCATGGCGCTCCTGGTCCAGACGCTCGATTTCGCCGGTCCAGCGCAGGGCCTGGGCCACTTCGGGCTGTTCGGCCAGGATCTGCTGGTTGACCTCGCTCACCAGCTCCAGCAGCGTGCCGTACAGCGGCACCTCTTCTTTGTACAGGCGCGACATGGCTGCGGAGAACTGCGTGCGAATGCTGTCGGGGCTGACGAAATGGTGGGCGGGCATCGCGGGGTTCCTGAAGGTGGTAGAGACCCTGACATGAAAGCGAGGAATGCACTTTCTCTACAAGCGAAAAAAAGTGCGAGGGTCATTCCTTTTTTGATCGAACCTACTGCGCGGCCCAGCCCGTCACCGGGCGATCACCACCAACTTGCCGACCGCTTGGCGCTGGGCCAGGCAATCGATGGCATGCCCGGCCTGCGCCAGCGGATAGGTCTGTGACACGCGCGGCTTGAGCTTGCCTTCGCTGTACCAGACGAACAGACGCCTGAAGTTGTCGGCGTTGTCCTGGGGCTGGCGCTGGGCGAAGGCGCCCCAGAACACGCCGAGCACCGCCGCGCCCTTGAGCAGTACCAGGTTGGCGGCCAGTTGCGGGATGCTGCCGCTGGCGAAACCCACGACCAACAGTCGGCCGTTCCAGGCCAGGCTGCGGACCGCCTGGTCGAACAGCTCGCCGCCGACCGGGTCGTAGATCACGTCTGCGCCCTGGCCGCCGGTCAGGCGTTTGACTTCGTCTTTCAGACTGGCCTGGCTGTAGTCGATCAGTTCGTCGGCGCCGGCAGCCTGGGCGACGGCCAGCTTCTCGGCGCTGCTGGCGGCGGCGATCACCCGCGCGCCCAGGGCCTTGCCGATCTCCACGGCCGCCAGGCCCACACCCCCGAGGCGCCGAGCACCAGCAGGGTCTCGCCGGCCTTGAGCTGGCCGCGCTGGCTGAGGGCGTGCATGGAGGTGCCGTAGGTCATGCTGAAGGCGGCGGCGGTAGTGAAGTCCATGTCGTCGGGAATCGGCAAGGCGTTGTAGTGCGGCACCGCGACCTGTTCGGCGAAGGCGCCCCAGCCGGTCAGCGCCATGACCCGTTGGCCGACCTTGAACGTGCCCGCCTTCTCGCCGACCGCCGCCACCACACCGGCCGCTTCGCCGCCGGGCGAGAAGGGCAGTGGTGGCTGAAATTGATACTTGCCCTGGATGATCAGCGTGTCGGGAAAGTTGACCCCGGCGGCGTGCACGTCGAGCAGCAGCTCGTTGGGCTTGGGCGCCGGGCTGGCGACCTCTTCGAGCACCAGGTCGCCTGCCGGCCCCAGGGTTTTGCACAACACAGCTTTCATCGGGCTATTCCTTTGCGGGTGTTGGCCGATAAGTGTAGGAGGACGAAGGGGTGGGTCAACGAGCATGGCCTGTTCTGATAGGCCGGCATAAGCCCGGACTTGGGTTTGTACGCGGCGCTGGGTAAGCTGGCGCCCATTGTGTCGAGGAGCGAAGTCGTGAAAGCGTGGATCTTGATGGTGCTGGCGCTGCTGCTGCCGGTGGCGGCCCTGGCCGAAGAAGCCAAGGAAGGGGAGCCGAAGGTGGCCTACATCAGCCTGAGCCCGCCCTTTGTCGGCAACTATGCGCTCGATGGCGGGCCCAAGCTGCGGGTATTCAAGGCCGACGTGGCCCTGCGCGTCACCGGCGATGCCGCCGTGGCGGCGGTCAAGCACCATGAGCCGCTGATCCGCAACCAGTTGGTGGCGTTGTTCACCCAGCAGGGTGTGGACAACATGAGTAGCGTCGAGGCCAAGGAGGCGTTGCGTCAGGAGGCGCTCAAGCAGGTGCAGCAGGTGATGCAGGCCGAGGAAGGCAAGCCGATCGTCGAAGACTTGCTGTTCAATAATCTGATCGTGCAGTGATGTACCCTAGCGCTGCCGCGTAATCACCGCACCAGCGCGCAAATCGCCTGCCATTGTTCCGTCGTCACCGGCATCACCGACAGCCGGCTACCCTTCTGAACCAGCGGCAGTTCGGCGAGTGCCGTCTGCTGCTTGAGCTGCGCCAATTCCAGTACCTGATCGAAGGTGCGTACCGGCTCGACGTCGACTGCGCTCCAGGGGTTCTTGTCGGCGCTGGCCTTGGCGTCGAAGTAGGGGCTCTGTGGGTCCAGCGCGGTGGGGTCCGGGTAGGCGCCCGCGCTGATCCGGGCGATGCCGGCGATGCCGGGCTGCGGGCAACTGGAGTGATAGAAGAAGAACTCGTCGCCGACGCTCATGGCGCGCAGGAAATTGCGCGCCTGATAGTTGCGCACGCCGTCCCAGCGCGCCTGGCCCAGGCGCGACAAATCGGCACTGGACAGCTCGTCGGGTTCGGATTTCATCAGCCAATAGGCCATGGACGCTGCTCCTGACAAGTTTTGAAATAAGATGTTGCATCTAACCGACAGCCGGTTGGCGTCAACGTTTGCGTGTTGCGTCACGTTGGCGGAAAATGCGCCGATTTTAACGCTAGGGGCTCCGGCGATGCCGAGAAAGTCGTCGAGCCTGAACAGTTTGCCGAGGGGGCAATCATGAACAAACGCAAACCGGACCTGCTCTGGATCCTAGCCTTCATCTTCGGTCTGGGCGTTGTCACCACCGGTTATGCGCAGGGTTTGTGGGAGCGCAAGCTCGACGCGTCATATCAGACGTCGGCCGTGTCCACCCCTCAACAGTCACGCTGATCGCTGCGGCGCGCGGCCTTCAAGCCGGCGCCAGGTACCAGTTGCGGTCCGAGACGGTTCCGCGCAACGGTACATCCCAACTGGCCTGAGCCAGGCGCTCCACCTTCTGGCATTCATGGGCCAGACCCAACAGCAGCGGTTTCTTCCAGTATTGGCGCCGGCCTTGATAGGCCAGGCTGCGATCGTAGAAGCCTCCGCCCATCCCCAGGCGTCCGCCTGCCTCGTCGAAGCCCACCAGTGGCAGCAGAATCAGGTCCAGTGCCCACACCGGCCGCTGACGCTTGCGCTCGATCACCGGCTCGGCAATACGGAAACGGTTGCGCCGCAGTGGCTCGCCGCGTTCGAAGCGCTGGAACACCATGCGCGTGCGCGGCCAGGCGTGCAGGACCGGCAAGTAAGTGCGCTTGCCACGGCGCTGCGCTTCACGCAGCAACAGGCACGGGTCGATCTCACCGTCGTTGGGCAGATACAGGGCGATGTGCCGGGCACGTCGAAACAGCGGATGCTGCGCCAACTGGCGGTACAGGCCCAGGGCGGCCTGGCGCTGCTGAGCCGGGGTGAGTGCACGGCGGGCGTTGCGCAACACGCGACGCAGTTGTGGACGGGTGAGCGGCGCGGTGTCGGTCATGGCACAGGCGATCCCGGAAGCGGGCCGTGGCAGGCGGCCTAAGCGAAAATGCCCGCCGAAGGGGCGGGCATCGATATTCAGGCTCCCCGATAAGACCGCTATCGGTGTAGCCCTTGAACCCGAAAGTTCAAGGTGGAGATTGCAGGAGGCTTTAAGGCTTTCCGTCGAGCGGACATGCACACCGGCCCCACGTGCAAGCCCCGTGGTTGTGCGTATCGGCTCAGGGACATAACCGACTGGCGCATCCACCAGGGAGTGGCGCCAGTATACCTATCTCAATCCTTTTTGCTAACCGGGTCGTCGGACAGCGCCTGATCGACCCGCTCGAGCAGGTCACGCACCTGCTCGCGGGTGGTGCCCGCGCTGGCGCCCTCGGGACGCTCCTGGCGGTGCAGCAATTCGTGGGTGATGTTCAGGGCGGCCATGACGGCGATGCGATCGGCGCCGATCACCTTGCCGCTGCTGCGGATCTCGCGCATCTTGCCGTCCAGGTAGCGCGCCGCGCCGACCAGATTGCTGCGCTCTTCCGGCGGGCAGATGATCGAGTACTCCTTGTCCAGGATGTGCACGGTGACGCTATTGCTTGAACTCATGAGTCTTGCTCCAGGGCCTTCAGACGTAAGATCATCGACTCGATCTTGTGCCGGGCGATCTCGTTCTTTTCGATGAGGTGGGCGCGCTCCTCGCGCCAGGACCGTTCCTGCGCTACTAGGAGTGCATTTTGCCGTTTTAGTTGCTCGACGCGTGCAATCAGCAGCTCGAAACGGCTCATCAGCGCCTGCAGGTCATTGTCTTGCGTGGGTTGCACTCGATCCGCTCCTTCGTCGATCGCCTGGCGATCTTGCGTCTGCCCGAGCCGGGGCGGGCGGCGCAGATGGTCTTGGCGCGCCTGCCGGTGCTAGGATACAAGGCCTTCATTCTAGTCATATGCGCCGTCTGGCGCCTAGCCGCCCATGCCCAATACCCAATCGCCTTACACCGCCTTCGCCCAGTTGCTGTCGAGCAACGGTCATCCTGTCTCTCCGGCCGAGTTGCATGGTCTGCTGATCGGCCGCAGTTGCGCCGGTGCCGGCTTCGATGCCGAGGCCTGGCTGGCCGACGCCGCGGCTGCGCTGGAGAGCGAACCGCAAGACAACGTCCGCGCGGCCCTGATCGGCCTGCAGGAGATGGTCAAGGCCGAACTCACCGGCGAAGACGTCGCCATCGTCCTGCTGCTGCCGGGCGATGAAACCTCGCTGACTGAACGGGCCACTGCCCTGGGCCAGTGGTGCCAGGGCTTCATTGCCGGCTTCGGCCTGAACGCCGGCGGCAAGGACCTGTCCACCGATGCCAAGGACGTGCTGCAGGACCTGGTGGCCATTTCCCAGGTCCAGGAAGCACTGGAAGAATCCGAGGACGGCGAGAACGACTACATGGAAGTCATGGAGTACCTGCGCGTCGCCCCGCTGCTGCTGTACACGGAGCTGGCCGCACCCGTCGCGCCAGCGCCCAAGCCATCGCTGCATTGATCGTTCCGGGGGTCGTTTGCCCATGAGCCACATACCCAAGGCGGAGTACGCCCGTCGGCGCAAGGCGCTGATGGCGCAGATGGTCCCCAACAGCATCGCCATCCTGCCAGCGGCAGCGGTGGCGATTCGCAACCGCGACGTCGAGCACGTCTATCGCCAGGACAGCGATTTCCAGTACCTGAGCGGCTTCCCCGAGCCCGAGGCGGTGATCGCCCTGATTCCCGGGCGCGAGCACGGCGAGTACGTGCTGTTCTGCCGCGAGCGCAACCCCGAGCGCGAGCTCTGGGACGGCCTGCGCGCAGGTCAGGAAGGGGCGATTCGCGACTACGGCGCCGACGACGCCTTCCCCATCACCGACATCGACGAGATCCTGCCGGGACTGATCGAGGGGCGCGAGCGGGTCTACAGCGCCATGGGCAGCAACCCCGAATTCGACCGACGGCTGATGGACTGGATCAACGTGATTCGCTCCAAGGCCCGTCTCGGCGCCCAGCCACCGAATGAATTCGTTGCCCTGGATCATCTGCTGCACGACATGCGCCTGTATAAATCGGCGGCGGAAGTGAAGGTGATGCGCGAGGCCGCGGCGATTTCCGCGCGTGCCCATGTGCGGGCCATGCAGGCTTGCCGCGCCGGACTGCATGAATTCAGCCTGGAGGCCGAACTGGACTACGTGTTCCGTCAGGGTGGCGCGAAGATGCCGGCCTACGGCTCGATCGTCGCCGCTGGGCGCAACGCTTGCATCCTGCATTACCAGCAGAACGATGCACCGCTCAAGGACGGCGACCTGGTGCTGATCGACGCGGGCTGCGAAATCGACTGCTATGCCAGCGACATCACCCGCACCTTCCCGGTCAGCGGGCGCTTCTCGCCTGAGCAGAAGGCGATCTACGAGCTGGTGCTGGAGTCCCAACACGCCGCTTTCGCCGAGATCGCGCCCGGCAAGCACTGGAATCATGCCCACGAGGCGACGGTGCGGGTCATCACCGAAGGGCTGGTCAGGCTGGGGCTGCTGCAGGGCGAGGTCCAGGCGCTGATCGACAGCGAGGCCTACCGCGCCTTCTACATGCATCGCGCCGGACACTGGCTGGGCATGGACGTGCACGACGTGGGCGAATACAAGGTCGGTGGTCAGTGGCGCGTGCTCGAACCGGGCATGGCGCTGACCGTCGAGCCGGGCATCTACATCGCCCCGGACAACACGCGCGTGGCGAAGAAATGGCGTGGTATCGGGGTTCGAATCGAGGACGACGTGGTGGTCACCAGAAAAGGCTGTGAAATCCTCACCTCAGGCGTGCCGAAGACGGTCGCCGAGATCGAGGCCTTGATGGCCGACGCGCGCAAGGACGTGGCATGAATCGGGTCAATCTGGCGATCATCGGCGGTGGTCTGGTCGGTGCCAGCCTGGCGCTGGCCTTGCAGGCCGGGGCCAAGGCGCGTGGATGGCGCATTCTGCTGATCGAGCCGTTCGCCCCCGGTGACAGCTTCCAGCCCAGCTACGATGCGCGCTCTTCAGCGCTGTCCTTCGGCACCCGGCAGATCTACGACCAAATGGGCCTGTGGCACGGTATCGAGCGTCGTGCCGAGCCGATCCGCCAGATCCAGGTGTCCGATCGCGGCCGCTTCGGCGCAACGCGCCTGGATGCCCAGGAGGAGGGCGTGCCGGCGCTGGGCTACGTGGTGGAGAACGCCTGGCTCGGCCAATGCCTGTGGCAGGGCCTGGACAGCGAAGTGGTGAGCTGGCGCTGCCCGGCCGAGGTCAAGGCGTTGCAGCCGATCGCCGGCGGCTACCGTCTGCAACTGGACGACGACACCCGCGTGGAGTGCGACCTGGCGATTCTTGCCGACGGCGGCCGCTCCGGCCTGCGCGAGCAGTTGGGTATCCATGTGCGGCGCATCCCCTATGAGCAGAGTGCGCTGATCGCCAACATCACCCCTGGCCAGGCTCATCGCGGCCAGGCCTTCGAACGCTTCACCGAACAAGGCCCCATGGCCTTGCTTCCGCTGCCGGAGAATCGCTGCGCGCTGGTCTGGACCCGACAGGGCATGGACGCGCGGCGCCTGGCCGACCTCGACGAGCGCGCATTCCTCGGCGAGTTGCAAGAGGCCTTTGGTTATCGCCTGGGGGCCTTGCGCCAGGTCGGCGCACGGCATCTGTATCCGCTGGCGCTGGTCGAGGCCCAAGAGCAGGTGCGTCCGCACCTGGTGGTGCTGGGCAATGCCGCGCACAGCCTGCACCCGATTGCCGGCCAAGGCTTCAACCTGTCGCTGCGCGATGTGCAAGCCCTGGCCGAGGCCTTGCTCGCCGGTCCGCAACAGCCGGGCGACCTCGCCACGTTGCAGGCCTACCGTGAACGTCAGCGCCTCGACCAAGCCTTGACCATTGGCTTTTCCGATCAGGTCACACGCCTGTTCGGCACGGCTCAGCCGCTGTTGGCCGGCGGTCGCAACCTCGGCCTGCTGGGCCTGGACCTGCTGCCCCCGGCGAAAAGTTGGTTCGCCCGCCAGGCCATGGGCCTGGGCACTCGCGCCGATCTGCGAGGCCAGGCATGAGCGATGCGCGCAAGCTCGCCCGTCGCGCCCGCCTGCTGCGCTGGCTGCTGAATCTCTACCCGCCCTACCTGGGCGCCGGCATCCGCGTGCAACGCATCAGCCCGGACATGCGCAGCGTCAAGGTGCGCATGAGCCTGACGCGCTGGAACCGCAACTACGTCGGCACCCAGTTCGGCGGCAGCCTGTATTCGATGGTCGACCCCTTCTACATGCTGTTGCTGATCGAGCAGCTGGGCAGCGAGTACATCGTCTGGGACAAGGCTGCCAGCATCGACTTCATCGCACCGGGCAAAGGTCCGGTGTTCGCCGAACTGCACATCGACGATGCCCTGCTGGACGACATCCGCCAGCAGACGGCCAGTGGCAAGAAATGCCTGCCGCGTCTGCAGGTGGACATCCGTGACGGCGCTGGCGAGCTGGTGGCCCGCGTCGACAAAACCCTATATGTGCGGCTCAAGCCGCAAGCGAGGCAGGCGTAAGGCATGGACATGCGCGCGGATCTGTTGATTGTCGGAGCCGGTATGGTCGGCAGCGCCCTGGCGCTCGCCTTGCGCCACAGCGGGCTGCAGGTGCTGCTGGTCGATGGCGGGCCTCTGTCGGTCAAGCCGTTCGAGGCGGCGGCGCCCTTCGAGCCGCGGGTCAGTGCCCTGTCGGCCGCTAGCCAGCGCATCCTCGAGCGCCTCGGCGCCTGGGAAGGCATCGCCGGGCGACGCGTGTGTCCCTATTCGGACATGCAGGTATGGGACGGCAGCGGCACCGGGCAGATCCACTTCTCGGCGGCCAGCGTGCATGCCCAGGTGCTGGGCCACATCGTCGAGAACCGCGTAGTCCAGGACGGCCTGCTCGAGCGCCTGCACGACAGCGATGTCGGCCTCGTGCCCAATGCCCGTCTGGAACAGCTGCGTCGCTCCGGTGACGAGTGGCTGGTCACGCTGGCCGACGGTCGACGCGTGCGCGCACCGTTGGTGGTGGCGGCCGACGGCGCCCACTCGGCGGTGCGTCGCCTGGCCGGTTGCGCCACCCGCGAATGGGATTACCTGCATCACGCCATCGTCACCAGCGTGCGGTGCAGTGCGCCGCACCAGGCCACGGCCTGGCAGCGCTTCACCGACGGGGGGCCGCTGGCGTTCCTGCCGCTGGCGCGCGATGGCGGGCAACACTGGTGCTCGATCGTCTGGTCCACCACGCCGGAGCAGGCCGAGCAAGCCATGGCGCTGGACGACGCGGCATTCTGCCGGGCGCTGGAGCGCGCCTTCGAGGGGCGCCTGGGCGAGGTCGAGCATGCCGATCCGCGCCTGTGCGTGCCGCTGCGTCAGCGCCATGCCAAGCGCTACGTGGACGAAGGCCTGGTGCTGATTGGCGATGCCGCCCATACCATCCACCCACTGGCGGGTCAGGGGGTCAACCTGGGGTTGCTTGACGCTGCCGTGCTGGCCGAGGAGCTGATGCGCGCCAGCGAGCGTGGCGAGCGCCTGGCGGACGTCAAGGTGCTGAGTCGCTACGAGCGCCGACGCATGCCGCACAACCTGGCGTTGATGGCGGCCATGGAGGGCTTCGAGCGCCTGTTCCAGGCCAATCCGCTGCCGCTGCGCTGGCTGCGCAACACCGGGCTGAAAGTGATGCAGGACTTGCCCGAGGCCAAGGCGTTGTTCGTGCGTCAGGCGCTGGGCTTGAGCGGCGATCTGCCGGCGCTGGCAAAAGCCTGAGGGTCAGCCGTTCCCTTGCAACATCTGGTAACGGCTCAGTGGGTGAGTAGGCAAATGAGATTCACTACCCTTTGCGCCTCACTTACCCCTGGAGCCCTCGCCATGTCGCCCCGCAAGCCTCTGTTCGCCGCCCTGGCGCTGACCCTGTTCGCTGGCACTGCCCAGGCGGCGGACGACGAAGTGGTGGTGTATTCCTCGCGCATCGACGAGTTGATCAAGCCAGTGTTCGACGCCTACACCGCCGAAACAGGGGTGAAGATCAAGTTCATCACCGACAAGGAAGCGCCGTTGATGCAGCGCATCAAGGCCGAGGGCCAGAACGGCGTGGCCGACCTGCTGCTCACCGTCGATGCCGGCAACTTGTGGCAGGCCGAGCAGATGGGCATCCTGCAGCCGATCAAGTCGGACATCATCGACCGCAACATTCCGCCCCAGTACCGCGCCGCTTCGCATGACTGGACGGGCCTGAGCCTGCGGGCGCGGACCATCGTCTACGCCAGTGACCGGGTCAAGCCCGCTGAACTGAGCACCTACGAAGCCCTGGCCGACAAGCAGTGGGAAGGCCGTCTGTGCCTGCGCACGGCGAAGAAGGTCTACAACCAGTCGCTCACCGCCACGCTGATCGAGGCGCATGGCGAGGCCGAGACCGAGAAGCTGGTCAAAGGCTGGGTCAACAACTTGTCCACCGATGTGTTCTCCGACGACAACGCCGTGATTCAGGCCGTGGCGGCCGGTCAGTGCGATGTCGGCGTGGTCAATACGTACTATTACGGCCGCCTGCACAAGATCGATCCGAACCTGCCGGTGAAGATCTTCTGGCCTAACCAGGGCGACCGTGGCGTGCACGTCAACCTGTCGGGCATCGGCCTGACCCAGCACGCGCCTCACCCCGAGGCGGCGAAGAAGCTGGTGGAGTGGATGACCGGTGAGCAGGCGCAGAAGCTGTTCGCCGACATCAACCAGGAGTTTCCGGCCAATCCCAAGGTCAAGCCGTCGGACGAGGTCGCGGCCTGGGGCAGCTTCAAGGCTGACAGCCTGCCGGTGGAGGTGGCTGGCAAGCGTCAGGCCCAAGCCATTCGCTTGATGGACCGGGCTGGCTGGAACTGAGTCATGAACCTGATCGCGGGTTCACCCCGCGATCGCCGCAACGCAATCACCCAAGCCACCGGACTCAGCCACTGTGCCCCACACTCCTCAACGCCGCTGGTATGTCCCGGTCTCGCTCATCGCTGCCCTGGTGCTGCTGCCCCTGAGCGTGCTGGTGCTGTCCTGGCAGTCGATCGATGTCCAGATCTGGTCGCACCTGCTCGACACCCAGATGAGTCGTCTGCTGGGCAATACCTTGACGCTGGTGGTGGGCGTTGGCTTGGGCGTCACCCTGCTCGGCGTCAGCCTGGCGTGGCTGACTAGCCTCTGCGAATTCCCCGGCAGGCGCTGGCTGGACTGGGCGCTGATGCTGCCCTTCGCCATTCCGGCCTACGTGCTGGCGTTCGTCTTCGTCGGCCTGCTGGATTTCGCCGGTCCCGTGCAAAGCGCGTTGCGTGAACTGTTCGGTCCTCTGCGCCTGCCCCGTGTGCGCTCCACCGGCGGTGTGATCGTGGTGCTGGTGCTGGTGTTCTATCCCTACGTCTACCTGCTGGCTCGCAGTGCGTTTCTGGCCCAGGGCCGGGGGCTGATGGAGGCGGCGCGGGTACTGGGCCTCTCACCGCTGAAGGCCTTCTGGCGGGTGGCGCTGCCCATGGCGCGGCCGGCCATCGGCGCCGGCGTCGCCCTGGCACTGATGGAAACCCTGGCCGATTTCGGCGCGGTGGCGGTGTTCAACTTCGATACCTTCACCACGGCCATCTACAAGACCTGGTACGGCTTCTTCAGCCTGTCCAGCGCCGCGCAGTTGGCCAGCCTGCTGCTGTTGGCGGTCATGCTGGTGCTGTACGGTGAGCGCCGCGTCCGTGGCGCGACGCGCAGCGCCAACGAGCGTGCGCGTGGCCAGGCCCTGTATCACCTGCGAGGACTCAAGGCCCTGGCTGCCAGTGGCTGGTGCCTGCTGGTCTTCGCCTGCGCGTTCGTGATTCCGCTGCTGCAACTGCTGGCGTGGTTCTGGCAACGTGGCCGCCATGACCTGGACGAGCGCTATGCCGGGTTGATCCTGCATACCCTCTCTCTCGGTGGCATGGCGGCGCTGATCACCGTGTGCGTGGCGCTGGTGCTGGCCTTCGCCCGACGCCAGGCGCCCAGTGCCTCGATCCGCGCCGGCGTCGGGCTGGCCAATCTGGGCTATGCCTTGCCGGGATCGGTGCTGGCGGTATCGATCATGTTGGCCTTCAGCTACTTGGATAACCACCTGGTGATCCCGCTGTCCAGTTGGCTCGGTGGCGCGGGCAAGCCATTGCTATTGGGGAGCGTATCCGCCCTATTGCTGGCGTATCTGGTGCGGTTCATCGCCGTGGCCTATGGGCCGCTGGAGAGCAGCCTGGCGCGGGTCAGGCCCTCGCTGCCAGAGGCTTCGCGCAGCCTGGGCGTGGCCGGGCCGCGATTGTTTTTCAGGGTGTATCTGCCGTTGCTGGTGCCGGGCGTGTTGAGCGCTGCGTTGCTGGTCTTCGTCGATGTGCTGAAGGAAATGCCGGCGACCTTGCTCATGCGTCCGTTCGGCTGGGACACCCTGGCCGTGCGCGTCTTCGAGATGACCAGCGAAGGGGAGTGGGCGCGCGCCTCGCTGCCGGCCCTGACCCTGGTGCTGGTCGGGCTGCTGCCGGTCATCCTGCTGATCCGTCGCTCGGCGCGCGGCCCTGGGCAAGCGTGCTGAGGGTGTCAGCCCTGGCCCTTGCCGCTACAATGCGCGGCATTCGCCGAGGCCGGTCCTGCAATAGCCCGCGCTGATCGAACAGCGCCGACCGCCTCTGCCTCGCCACGCCCGGAAGGAGAAACCCATGGGACAGCGCACGCCCCTGTACGACCTGCACCTGGCGCTTGGCGCCAAGACGGTCGACTTCGGTGGTTGGGACATGCCCCTGCATTACGGCTCGCAGGTCGAAGAACATCATCAGGTGCGCCGGGATTGCGGCGTTTTCGATGTTTCCCACATGAGTGTCATCGACCTTGACGGTGCAGATGCCATGCCCTGGCTGCGCCGTCTGCTGGCCAACGATGTGATCCGCCTCGAGCGCACCGGCAAGGCGCTCTACAGCCCGTTGCTCAACGAGCAGGGCGGGGTCATCGATGACCTCATCGCCTACCGAACCGAGGCGGGCTACCGACTGGTGGCCAATGCCGCCACCCGCGAAAAGGTGCTGGCCTGGTTGAATGCCTGCTGCGCAGGCCATGCCGTGAACCTGGTCCCGCGCACGGATCTGGCCATTCTGGCCATCCAGGGCCCGCAGGCGCGCGAGAAGGTCGCAGCGCTGCTGAGTGCCGCGCGGGCGGCGCTGATCCGCACGCTCCAGCCGTTCGAGGGAGTGACCGACGGGGACTGGTTCATCGCCCGTACTGGCTATACCGGCGAGGACGGTCTGGAAATCATCCTGCCGGCCGATCAGGCGGCCACGTTTTTCTACGATCTGGTCGGCGCCGGCATCGCGCCCAGCGGCCTTGGCGCGCGCGATACCTTGCGTCTGGAAGCCGGTATGAACCTGTACGGTCAGGATATCGACGAACGCCATACGCCGCTCACGTCCAACCTGGGCTGGAGCATCGCCTGGGAGCCGGCGGAGCGCGATTTCATCGGGCGCGGCGGTCTGCTCGCGGAAATCGAGCGTGGGGTTGAAGAGAAATTGGTCGGCCTGGTATTGGAAGAACGCGGTGTCCTGCGCGCTCATCAGACCGTTCGCGTCGCCGGGATTGGCGAAGGAGAGATTACCAGTGGTAGTTTCTCTCCTACGCTGATCAAGTCCATCGCCTTGGCGCGTGTACCCATGGCCACGGGTGAGCGTGCCGAGGTGGAAATTCGCGGCAAGTGGTATCCGGTGCGCGTGGTCAAACCCACCTTCGTGCGCCACGGCAAGATTCTGATTTGAACCATTACCGGCGGTACGCCGCTGAGCCAATCGAGGAAAACGACACATGAGCAATATCCCCGCCGACCTGCGTTTTGCTGAAAGTCACGAGTGGGCTCGCCTGGAGGCTGACGGTAGCGTCACCGTGGGCATCAGCGACCATGCCCAGGAAGCTCTGGGCGATGTGGTCTTCGTCGAACTGGCCGAAGTCGGCAAGGTGTTCGCGGCGGGTGATGCCGCAGGTGTGGTCGAATCGGTCAAGGCTGCGTCGGATATCTATGCTCCGGTCGGCGGTGAAGTCATCGCCGTCAACGAAGCACTGGCCGACACGCCGGAGCAGCTCAACGAAACACCATACGAGGCCTGGATCTTCAAGCTCAAGCCGAGCAATGCGGCCGAACTGGACAAGCTGCTGGATGCTGCCGGTTACCAGGCGGCCATCAGGGAATGAGTGACCGGGGCGGCCATCAGGCTGCCCCGCACCGCACGCGAGGTGACTACTTCGCGTCGAGGTTGCTGGCCAGGATGGCGTTGGCCAAGTCCATGTCGGTGGCTTGTACACCGGGATTCTCGGCCCGTACCTGACGCATCGCGGCTTCCAGGTAAGGACCGCGGATCGCGCCGTCGCTGGCGACGAAGCTGCCAGCGTCGTCCTGTGCCGCCGCGACCAGCTTGTGGTCTTTGAAGGTCAGGTACGTGGAGGCAGTGGTCGCGCCGGAAGATATGATGTCGCGCCAGGATGCCAGGGCGGAGCCCACGGGCAGAGACAGCATGACAGCGGCCGCAATGGCGGATTTGAGACGCATGTTGAATACCTCGGAAGGTTAGGGCGCACAGGTGCCTGATTCGATCGTTTTGCCCGAGGCAAGTTCCTTTGCGCGCAAGATAGGGCGGTGCTCAGGGGCATACCCGCAGAACCTCCTGCAGGCTGGTCAGCCCCTGTGCAACCTTGTCTTCGCCGCATCGACGCAAGTCCCGCATACCTCTGGCAAAAGCTTGCTGTCGCAGGCTCGCCAGGTCCATCCGGGCGCCGATTCGCGCTCGCAGAGCTTCGCAGAGCACCAGCAGTTCGAACAGCCCGGTACGCCCCTTGTAGCCAGTTCCCCGACAGGTCCTACACGACGCATCGTTTTCTCCTGACCTTCCGTGGCAAGCCACGCAAAAGGTCCGGACCAGACGCTGGGCCATGACCGCGATCAGCGTGGCTTTGATCAGGTAGTCGGCAACGCCCAGTTCCTGCAAGCGGGTGATAGCGCTGCAGGCGTCGTTGGTGTGCAGGGTGGAAAGTACCAGGTGACCGGTCAAGGCGGCTTGCACCGCGACCTGCGCCGTTTCCCGGTCACGGATTTCGCCGATCATGATGATGTCAGGGTCCTGGCGCAGCAACGCCCGCACTCCATTGGCGAAGCTCAGGTCGAGCGCCGGCTGGACCTGCAATTGGTTCAGGCCGGGCTCCAACCGTTCGATGGGATCTTCGATGGTGCACAGGTTGATCTCGGGTGTAGCGAGGTACTTGAGGCTGGCATAGAGCGTGCTGGTCTTGCCGGAGCCGGTGGGGCCGGTCAGCAGGATAATGCCCTGGCGCCGGGCCAGTAGTGTTTGCCACTGCTCGAGCAAGCGGCCTTCCAGCCCCAGGCGCTCGAAGTCTTCATGCAACTGTTCCGGATCGAAAATGCGCAGCACCAGCTTTTCGCCGAAGGGAGTCGGTAGGGTGGACAGGCGCAATTCGATTTCGCTGGCGTCGGGCAGACGGCTTTTCAAACGACCATCCTGAGGGCGGCGTTTCTCGGCCACGTCCATTCGCCCCAGATGCTTCAGGCGGCTGACCAGTGCCAAGGTCACGCTGGCTGGAAACACGTACACCGTGTGCAGCAAGCCGTCGATGCGATAGCGCAGTTGGCCCTGATCGCCACGTGGCTCCAGGTGGATATCGCTGGCGCGCTGCTCGACGGCGTACTGCAGGAGCCAGTCGGCGATGTGCACGATGTGCGCGTCGTCGGCGTTGTTGGCCGTCGTTCTGCCACTCTGTTCCAGCAAGTGTTCCAGGGCACCCAGGCTGGCGCGCTGCTGCTGGGCACCTTGTACCGAGTGCGCCAGGTGCTGGTAGGTGTGCGTGAGTTGGCGCAGTTGCGCCGGATTGGCCAGTACGCGACGGATCGGCTGGCCAAGGCTGCGCCCCAGGTCGGCCTCCCATTCGCGCTGATAGGGCTGGGTACTGGCCACGGTGACCGCGGTGTCGTCCCTGTCCACGGCGAGGATGCCATGACGGCGAGCGAAGGCCGGGGAGATCAGGTCCGCCACCCCGGCCAGGTCGATGGTCAGCGGGTCAAGGCGTACATAGGGCAGGCCGGTCTTGTCTGCCAGCCATTGGCAGAGGGTATCCAGATCCAGTGTATGACCGGGCCGCAGGCGGTCTTTCAGGGACAGGCTGGCGAGAATCTCCAGGGGATGGCTCGGCGGGTGACTGGCGTGCTCGAGCACGCGCAGCGTATCGGCAGGGTCCAGGCGCTGCTCGGCCAGCAGCGCTTCGAGTAGGCGATTGAGGTCGAGGCTGTGATCGTGTGGGCTGTGCATGGCGGCATCCTTGCCGGGCTGCTGAAGGCCTGGGCAAGCTTAGCCGGGGTTGAAATACGGTCCGGGAAAAATGGGTTTCCGGATCTTGCGCGGTGGCAGCGGCATCGACGCATCTCAGCCAGCGACGACTTCCGACAGCCTGGGTACGTTTTCCAGCAGTACTTCGCCCACGCACACCAGGTTGCGCATTTTCTGTGCGATCACGCCGGCACGGTGCCAGCTCAGTCCGGCGATACCGATTTCCACGTGCAGCACGTCATCGTGCTGACAGACCTGCACACTGTGTGGCGTGAGAAATTGCAGAGCGAACAGGTTCAGCACTCGACACAAACTGTCGGGTTCGGCCTCGATATCCAGGCGATAACGCACCTCGGTAAGGTGGACACTGGCCGCCCAGGCATCGCTGCGCGTGGGGGTGTCTTGGCGTTCGAGTGCATTCATGAAGGTCTCCCATTGGATGCAGAGCATTCTCCCAGGTCGAAACAGGCATTTCTTCGTTATTATTCCTCGGTTGAACTGAGCCTGAGACTAGATCAAGTCTCATAACCGTAAATAAAAGGATCAATCATGCAAGGCGAACTGGATGCCTATGACCGGCGCATTCTCGAATTGCTCCAAGAAGATGCGTCCTTGTCCAGCGCGCAGATCGCCGAGCGCGTGGGGCTTTCCCAGTCCCCCTGCTGGCGACGGATACAGCGGTTGAAAGACGAAGGGGTCATCCGCGCTCAGGTCACCCTGCTCGATCGCCGTAAAGTGGGTCTGAACACGCAGATTTTCGCGGAGGTCAAGCTCAACGCCCATGGTCGCTCCAACTTCACCGAGTTCACCGAGGCGATCCGTGGATTTCCCGAAGTGCTGGAGTGCTACGTGCTGATGGGCTCGGTGGACTTCCTGCTGCGGATCGTCACGGCCGATATCGAGGCCTACGAGCGCTTCTTCTTCGAGAAGCTGTCGAACGTGCCGGGGATCCAGGAAGTGAATTCGATCGTGGCGCTGTCCGAGATCAAGTCGACCACCAGCCTGCCGCTCTAATGCAAACTGCGGGCGCAAAAAAACCGGCGCTGTGGGCGCCGGTTCGGTCAGGCTCGAAACCTTCAGAGGCCGTCGAGCATGGCTTTGTTGCGTACCGCGCCTTTGTCAGCGCTGGTCGCCAGCAGCGCGTAAGCCTTCAGGGCGGTGGTCACCTTGCGTGGTCGCGCTTCGGCGGGCTTCCAGCCTTTCTTGTCCTGATCGGCACGGCGCGCCGCCAGCTCCTCGTCGCTGACCAACAGGTTGATCGAGCGGTTGGGAATGTCGATCAGCACCTTGTCGCCATCCTTCACCAGACCAATCGCGCCGCCCGACGCCGCTTCCGGCGAGGCATGGCCGATGGACAGACCCGAGGTGCCGCCGGAGAAACGGCCGTCGGTGAGCAAGGCGCAGGCTTTGCCCAGGCCCTTGGACTTCAGGTACGAGGTGGGGTAGAGCATTTCCTGCATGCCCGGACCGCCTTTCGGACCTTCGTAACGGATGATCACGATGTCGCCGGCCTTCACTTCGTCGGCGAGGATGCCGCGCACGGCGCTGTCCTGGCTCTCGAAGATCTTGGCGGTGCCCTCGAACACGTGGATCGACTCGTCCACACCGGCGGTTTTCACGACGCAGCCGTCCAGGGCGATATTGCCGTACAGCACGGCCAGGCCGCCTTCCTGCGAGTAGGCGTGCTCGACGCTGCGGATGCAACCGTTCTCGCGGTCGTCATCGAGCGTGTCCCAGCGAGTCGACTGGCTGAAGGCGGTCTGGGTCGGGATGCCGGCTGGGCCTGCCTTGAAGAAGGTGTGCACGGCGGCGTCATCGGTCTGGGTGATGTCCCACTTGGCGATGGCTTCTTCCATGCTGCGGCTGTGCACGGTCGGCAGGTCCGTGTGCAGCAGCCCGCCACGGGCCAGCGAGCCGAGGATGCTGAAGATGCCACCGGCGCGGTGCACGTCTTCCATGTGATACTTCTGGATGTTCGGCGCCACCTTGCACAGCTGCGGTACCGTGCGTGACAGGCGATCGATGTCGCGCAGGTCGAAGGCCACCTCGGCTTCCTGGGCCGCGGCCAGCAGGTGCAGGATGGTGTTGGTCGAGCCGCCCATGGCGATGTCGAGCATCATGGCGTTCTCGAACGCCTTGAAGTTGGCGATGTTGCGCGGCAGCACCGACTCGTCGTTCTCGCCGTAGTAGCGCTTGCACAGCTCGACGATGGTGCGTCCGGCAGTGAGGAACAACTGCTCGCGGTCGGCGTGAGTGGCGAGGGTCGAACCGTTGCCCGGCAAGGCCAGGCCCAGGGCTTCGGTCAGGCAGTTCATCGAGTTGGCGGTGAACATGCCGGAGCACGAACCGCAGGTCGGGCAGGCGCTGCGCTCGTACTCGGCGACTTTTTCGTCGGAGGCCGAGGAATCGGCGGCGATGACCATGGCATCGACCAGGTCCAGGCCGTGGCTGGCCAGCTTGGTCTTGCCGGCTTCCATCGGCCCACCGGAGACGAAGATCACCGGGATGTTCAGGCGCAGGGCGGCCATCAGCATGCCGGGGGTGATCTTGTCGCAGTTGGAAATGCAGACGATGGCGTCGGCGCAGTGGGCGTTGACCATGTACTCGACGGCGTCGGCGATGATCTCGCGGCTGGGCAGCGAGTACAGCATGCCGTCGTGACCCATGGCGATGCCGTCGTCCACGGCGATGGTGTTGAATTCCTTGGCGACGCCACCGGCGCGTTCGATTTCTCGAGCGACCAACTGGCCCAGGTCCTTCAGGTGCACATGACCCGGGACGAACTGGGTGAAGGAGTTGGCGATGGCGATGATCGGCTTCTTGAAGTCATCGTCCTTCATGCCGGTGGCACGCCACAGCGCGCGGGCACCGGCCATGTTGCGGCCGTGGGTGGAGGTCTTGGAACGGTAATCAGGCATGACGCACTCCTGGCGGCTTGATCAGGTCACTGGTAAGGGGAGTGAGCTTCGCTTGTCCTTGGCGCCGCAGGCCGGTTGCCGCTGCACGGATGGGGCCGGGACTGCGCGGGATCGCCGCGTGCCTGGCCAGAGCTCATAAACCCGCCTGGGGATGTCTGGCGATGAATAGGCCGATTCTACACCGCTGGGGCGGTGAGGAAATGGCGATGTGTCTGGACGGTGGCTTTCACGACTCGCTGCGGTAGTTGTAGGACTTGTCCCAAACGCGGGTTGGGCGGTGTTCTTTCCTCGCCGCGCTCCCTATGATCCCCGCGCCGCATGTGCGGCTTCACGAGCTACTACCTCAATGGACCTTCCCAGTTTCAGTTCATCGCGAACTTGCATTCTGGCACTGAGCGCGCCGTCGCCAGGGCCTGCGAAGGCTTGAGCCCGCGTGGCTGAGGTCAGCAGGCGCCTGTCACGGCGCCTGGAGAATCTCCCATGCACTACACCCCATCCAATCCGCTCGAATTGCGCCAGGCCGCCCAGGCGCAGCGGGACCGGTTTCTGCAGGCCGACACTTACGAGGCCGGCACGGCAGGTGGGCTGATGATCAGCCAGTATTCTCACCTCGACAGCGGGCTCACGGCCAGTCAGGCCATCGACATGTTGCGCCGCGAGGCAGCAGATGCTGAAACCATCTATCAGTCCTACGTGGTGGATGCCGCGCGCAACCTGCTTGGCACCCTGTCGCTGCGCGAGCTGATCCTGGCGGCGCCCGACCAGCCGATAGACGCCATCATGGTGCGCAATGTGCTCTGCGTTAGCACCGCCACACGCCAGGAGGAAGTCGCGCGGCTGATCCGCGAGCACGACCTGCTGGCCGTGCCGGTGCTCGACGAACTTGGGCGCCTGGTGGGCATCGTCACCTGCGACGAAGCGCTGGACGTGATGGTAGAAGAGGCCACCGAGGACTTTCACAAAGGCGCGTCGATCACCAACCACATCGGCAACCTCAAGGACGCCACCATCGGCCTGATGTACCGCAAGCGCGTGCTCTGGCTGGTGGTGCTGGTGTTCGGCAATCTGTTTTCCGGGGCCGGTATCGCAGCGTTCGAAGACACCATCGCCGCGCACATCGCTTTGGTGTTCTTCCTGCCCCTGCTGGTGGACAGCGGCGGTAATGCCGGTGCCCAGTCCGCGACCTTGATGGTGCGCGGCCTGGCCACGGGCGAAGTGGTGATGCGCGACTGGATGCGAATGCTGGCCCGCGAGTGCGGCGTGGCACTGGCCTTGGGCGGCACCATGGCCGTGGCCGTGGCATCGCTCGGCGTATTGCGCGGTGGGCCGGAGATTGCCGTGATCGTGGCCAGCAGCATGCTGGTGATCGTGCTGATCGGCAGCCTCATCGGCATGAGCCTGCCGTTCCTGCTCAGCCGCTTCAAGCTGGACCCGGCTACCGCCAGTGGCCCGTTGGTGACATCGATCGCCGACGCAGTGGGCGTGTTGATCTACTTCGGTATCGCTTCGGTGGTGCTGGAGTTGTGAGGCTGGCGCAGATGTAGTGACAGGGGCATGCAGGCCTGGGAGCTCGTCCTCAGCCGGGCGCGTGCGTCGGGTCGGACGTTGATCTTCTCGGGCTTGCTGCTCCTGCTGCTCAAGGGCGTGTTGCAGTGGGCTCGGCTGCAGCGCAAGACAGCCTTTCGAGCACCAGCGCGCCGCACAGGCTCACGCCGATAAAACCCAAGCCCAGGCTCATCGGTAGGCTGGCTTGCATCATCGCGATCAGCCCGCTCGCCGCGCCCCCAATCGCGAACAGCAGCGTATTACCGAGCGCCGCTGCGGCGCCTGCGCGCTCAGGATGACGATCCAGTGCTGCGCAGGTGGCCGCGGGCCTGACGATCGTGGTGCCTGCCGTACAGACGATCATGGGCACCAAGAGCGCCGTGATGGACAACGCGGTCCATGTGAGCCAGACGACCAGCACCCCACCTGCCAGACCGATGAGCCCAAGGCCGACGCGAATCTGAGTGCGTGTCGGTATCCGCCCGTTGATCGCACTGGCGATGATGCCGCCGGCCAGGTAGGCACATCCATAGCCTAGAAAAACCATCGAAAAGGCGTACTCGGAAAGTCCCAAGCGGTTCATGAGCAGTAACGGAGATACGACGATGAAGGAAAAATGGCAGGCGAATGCAAAAGCAGAGAGGATCGAGTAGGCCAAGAAGCGAGGGTCGCGAATCAAGATGCTGTAGCTTTTCATCGCGCCGGGTATGGGAGGTTTCGAGCGGTTCTCTGTCAGTTCTTTCGCGCACAGAACGATAGCCAGGAAAGCGAAACCACTGAACACATAAAAGCTTCCCTGCCAGCCGAAAAAATTTTGCAATACGCTGCCCGCCAGCGGCGCAATGGAAATGAACAATCCGCTTGCGGTGGTCAAGATTATCCTCAAGGTATTGCGTTGATGCTCCGAGTATCGATCCTGGATGATGGCCTGGCTTAATACGAAACAGCCGCAGCCAACGGCTTGAAGTATCCGAAAGACTGTAAAGCTTATGTAATCACCCGATAAGGTGCAGCCAACCGCTCCGATGATCGATAAGTAAAGGCCGGCCTGTAGAAGTCTTTTGCGACCCATTCGGTCTGACAACGGTCCGATTGCACACTGAGAAATGGCCACGCCGATTGCGAACAAACTGACGGAGTAGGAAGCGCTTACGAGGCTGACAGAAAACGCTTGGCTGACGGCTTGGAGTGAAGGGAGCACCACATCCACAGGGAAGACGCCTAATAGCGTCATCAATGCGAGTAAAGCAAGCAGTCGTCGGCTAGGGGGGAGGGTGGGGTAGAGTTCATGCGATTATTCCAGCGCTTTTTATAAATGGAGCGTCTAATTGTTCTTGAGAAATTCTGACCGTATTGACGTATGTAGTGGGCTCAACCAGCGACGCTGCTCGCGCTGTTGATAGATCATTCGGTCGAACACGATCTAACGTGCTCTTTAAACCGCATCATTGCGACATTTCTTAGAGTAGAAAAAATATCTAGAGAGGCAAGCTTCTATATCGGCTGACAATTCTCAACAACTCGTAGGAGCTTTCCGCTGTTGCTTCGCAGGTTATCTAACGCGTAAAAAAGCCCGGCATTGGCTATCCAATACCGGGCCTTTTCAAACCGCGCCGAACCGTGGTCAGCTATTAGGCAGCAACCGGCAGGTGATGCTCTTGATGTAGCGCGTTTCGGCGATGGCCGGGTGTACCGGATGGTCCGGGCCCTGACCGCCACGCTCGAGCAGTTGCAGGTTGCGATCCAGGTGGCGGGCGCTGGTCAGCAGGATGTTGTGCAGATCGTCCTCGGGCAGGTGCATCGAGCACGAGGCGCTGACCAGGATGCCGTCCTTGTTCAGCATGCGCATGGCCTGTTCGTTGAGGCGACGGTAGGCCGCTTCGCCGTTCTTCAGGTCTTTCTTGCGTTTGATGAAGGCGGGTGGGTCGGCGATGATCACGTCGAAACGCTCTTCGGCGGCCTTGAGTTCGCGCAGTGCTTCGAACACATCGCCTTCGATGCAGGTCAGCTTGTCGGCGATGCCGTTCAGCGCGGCGTTGCGCTCGACGCCATCCAGGGCGAAGCCCGAGGCATCGACGCAGAACACTTCACTGGCGCCGAAGGCACCGGCCTGCACGCCCCAGCCACCGATGTAGCTGAACAGGTCGAGCACGCGCTTGCCTTTGACGTAGGGCGCCAGGCGCGCACGGTTCATGCGGTGGTCGTAGAACCAGCCGGTCTTCTGGCCTTCGCGCACCGGGGCTTCGAACTTCACACCGTTCTCTTCCAGGGCAACCCAATCCGGCACTTCGCCGTAGACCGTCTCGACATAGCGCGTGAGGCCTTCGGCGTCGCGTGCGGCGGAGTCGTTCTTGAACAGGATGCCGCTGGGCTTGAGCACCTGCACCAGCGCGGCGGTCACTTCGTCCTTGTGCGCTTCCATGGTGGCCGAGGCCAGTTGCACCACCAGAATGTCGTAGAAGCGATCAACCACCAGCCCAGGCAGCAAGTCGGAATCGCCGTAGACCAGGCGATAGCAGGGCTGCTCGAAGAGCCGTTCGCGCAGCGACAAGGCCACGTTCAAACGGTGCACCAGCAACGACTTGTCCAGCGCCAGCTTGCTGTCGCGCGACAGCAGGCGCGCGCAGATGAGGTTGTTCGGGCTGACGGCGACCACGCCCAGCGGCTTGCCGTTGGCCGCTTCGAGGATCGCCTGCTGCCCGGCCTTCAGGCCCTGCAGCGGGGTCGCAGCCACGTCGATCTCGTTGCTGTAGACCCACAGGTGACCGGCGCGCAAACGGCGGTCGGCATTGGCTTTGAGACGAAGGCTGGGCAGGGACATGACGTCGCTCCGGAAAAAAGAGCGGGAGTATAGCGTGTCGCTGGCGGGATTCGCAGCGCAGCGCGACGAGGCGCAGAGCGACCTCGCCGTGGCTGCGGTTCAGGCCGCGAGAGGCTCAGCTCAGCGCGTTGATCAATTGCGCGTTGAATGCCGGGATATCGTCAGGCTGGCGGCTGCTGATCAGGTTGCCGTCCACCACCACCTCTTCATCCACCCACTGACCGCCTGCATTGCGAATGTCGTCCTGCAAGGTCTTGAAGCTGGTCATGCGCTTGCCTTTGACCAGGTCGCAGGAAATCAGCAACCAGCCGCCGTGGCAGATCACCGCCAGGGGTTTGCCGGCTGCGGCGTGGCTTTTCACCAGTTTCTGCGCGCCCGAAATCAGACGGATGGTGTCGGAGTTCTGCACGCCGCCTGGCAGTACGATGGCATCGTAGGTCGTGCCTTGGGCGTCGTCGAACGTGGCATCGACCTGGAAGGCATCGGCCGGCTTGTCGTGGTTCCAGCCGCGCACGCTGCCGGTCTCCTCGCCGAGCACATCCACTTGGGCGCCGGCCTGGAGCAGCGCATCGCGTGGCCCGGTCAGCTCGACTTGCTCGAAGCCGTCGGTCACCAGAAAGGCCACGCGCTTGCCGTTGAGTTGTGCGGTCATGAGTTGTTACTCCATTTCTTCGATAGGTGTGAGAAAGGAGGCCGCCGGCTCTAAAGTAAAGTTCCCGGCGAACGATTCAGTGGTTGGTGCCCTGCCGGCGTACAGGGTTAGAATTCCCCCTTATCCCCGAGTGCGCAGCCATGTCCCAGGAACTTACCGCCGAACAGATCCAGCAAGCCTTGCAGGGCATCACCATCCCGCCCCAGCCGCAGATCATGGTGGACCTGCAGTTCGAGCAGTACATGCCCGACCCGGACCTGGAAACCATCGCCAAGCTCATCGCCCAAGACCCCGGTCTGTCCGGCGCGTTGCTCAAGTTGGTGAACTCGCCGCATTTCGGCCTGGCCAACAAGATCGGTTCGATCCAGCGCGCGGTGAACCTGCTGGGCAGCCGCTCGATCATCAACTTGATCAACGCCCAGTCGATCAAGGGCGAGATGAGCGACGAGACCATCGTCACCCTCAACCGGTTCTGGGATACCGCCCAGGACGTAGCCATGACCTGCCTGACCCTGGCCAAGCGCACCGGCATCCAGGCGGTGGACGAGGCCTACACGCTCGGCCTGTTCCATGACTGCGGCGTGCCGCTGATGCTCAAGCGTTTCCCTAACTACATGGACGTGCTGGAAGACGCCTACGCTAATGCCAGCGCGGACAACCGCGTGGTCGACACCGAAAACCGCGCCCTCAACACCAACCACTCGGTGGTGGGCTACTTCACGGCCAAGTCGTGGCGCCTGCCCGAGCACATCAGCGGCGCCATCGCCAATCACCACAACGCGCTGTCGATCTTCCGCGACGACACGTCGCGCAATGGCCAGACTCAATTGAAGAACCTGCTGGCGGTGCTGAAGATGGCCGAGCACATCTGCGCGTCCTACCAGGTGCTGGGCAACCAGAGCGAAGATCACGAATGGAACGCGGTCGGCCCGCTGGTACTCGATTACATCGGGCTGTCGGAATACGACTTCGACAGCCTCAAGCAGAACATTCGCGAACTGAGTGGCCGTTGATCCATGCCTGAGTTGCCGGAAGTCGAAACAACCCGACGCGGTATCGCGCCGTACCTCGAAGGGCAGCGGGTCAGCCGGGTGGTGGTGCGTGATCGCCGCTTGCGCTGGCCGATCCCTGAAGACCTGGATGTGCGCCTCTCGGGCCAACGCATTCTCAGCGTCGAGCGGCGGGCCAAGTACCTGCTGATCAACGCCGAGGTGGGTACGCTGATCAGTCACTTGGGCATGTCTGGCAACCTGCGCCTGGTCGAGCAGGGCTTGCCGGCGGGCAAGCACGAACACGTGGACATCGAGCTGGAATCCGGGCTGATGCTGCGCTACACGGACCCGCGTCGCTTCGGCGCCATGCTCTGGAGCCATGACCCGCTCGGTCACGAACTGCTGGCGCGCCTGGGGCCGGAGCCGCTGACCGAGCTGTTCGATGGTGAGCGGCTGTTCCAACTGTCGCGCGGGCGGTCGATGGCGGTCAAGCCGTTCATCATGGACAACGCCGTGGTGGTCGGCGTGGGCAACATCTACGCCACCGAAGCGCTGTTCGCTGCGGGTATCGACCCGCGTCGCGCTGCTGGCGGCATCAGCCGGGCGCGTTATCTGAAGCTGGCGATCGAGATCAAGCGGGTGCTCGCCGCCGCGATCGAGCGCGGCGGCACCACGTTGCGTGATTTCATCGGCGGCGACGGCCAGCCCGGCTATTTCCAGCAGGAGCTGTATGCCTACGGGCGGGGTGGCGAAGCCTGCAAGGTATGCGGCAGCGAACTGCGCGAGGTCAAGCTCGGCCAGCGCGCCAGCGTGTTCTGCCCACGCTGCCAGCGCTGAGCGCCGCTCACTCCCGGACAGCCTCCAGCACCGTGGCCTGGCCTTCCCCGCGTGGATCGCTGGCCGCTTCCAGCGTGCCCGCGTGCTTGTTCCAATACACCACCTGCTGGTTGCCGTAGCTGCGCTGCAGATCCTTGAGCGTGTAACCACGCGCCCGCAGCGCGGCCTTTTGTGCGTCGTCGAAGGTATCGGGCTCGTGCTCGATCACATCCGGCAGGTACTGATGGTGGTAGCGGGGCGTGGCGGGCCAGTCGCTCACCGGTCGTCCTTCCAGGAAACCCAGCATCGACAGCAGCACCATGCTCGGAATCCGGCTGCCGCCCGGTGTGCCGAAACTGGCGAGCTGTGACGTACTTTCCAGGAAACTGGGCGTCATGCTCGACAATGGACGCTTGCCCGCGGCCACGGCGTTGGCCTGGCTGCCGGCCAGCCCGTAGCTGTTGCTGCCGCTGGGGTCGGCGGCGAAATCGTCCATCTCGTTGTTCAGCACCACGCCGCTGCCGGGCACGGTGAAGGCGGCGCCGAACGGCAGGTTGACCGACAGCGTGGCCGAAACGGCATTGCCAGCGGCATCGATCACGGTGAAGTGAGTGGTGTGGTCGCCTTCGCGCCAGGCCGGTGCCGGTGGCAGCGCACTGCTGGGGGTCGCCTGGTGCACATCGATGCTGTCGGCCAGCGAGGTCAGGTACGAACGCGCCAGCAGGCGGTCGATGGGGTTGGCGACGTAGTCTGGATCGCCCAGCAAACCCCGGTCGCGATAGGCGCGGCGCAGCACCTCGACCACGTAGTGGCTGCGTTGCACCGGCTCGGCGCTCTGCCAGGGCAGGCGCTGGAGCATCGCCAGGCTTTGCGCCAGCGCCACGCCACCCGCCGACGGCGGTGGGCTGCTGATCAGTTCGCGCTGATCGGCCAGGCTGTAACGCAGCGGCTGGCGCCAGGCCGTGCGGTAATCAGCGAGGTCGTCGAGCGTCCACAGCCCTCCGGCCTGGCGGACGCCTGCCACCAGTCGCCGCGCGACCGCTCCGCCATAGAAGCCATCGCGGCCGTGGTCGGCCAGCGCCTGCAGGGTGGCAGCGAGTTCGGGCTGGCGGATACGGGTGCCGAGAGCGGGCACCTGCTGGTCGCGCAAGAACAGGCGGGTGCTTTCGGCGTCGGCGCGCAGCGCGTCAAGGCGCATGCTGGCGCGGTCGCGGTAGATGCGGTCGACGGTAAAGCCTTGGTTGGCCAGGCGGATGGCCGGGGCCAGGCTGTCTTTGAGCGGGAGTTTGCCGTGGGTGGCGGCGAGGTCGGCGAGGGCTTGGGGCAAGCCGGGAATGGCGGCGGCCAAGGGCCATTGACGGACAGGCCCGCACGGACCTTGCCATTTTCCAGGTACATGTCCTGCGAAGCCGCAGCAGGCGCGCGTTCGCGGGCATCGAGGAAGGCGTAGCGCGTTGGCTCGCCCTGTTCGCGCAGCAGGAAGAACCCGCCGCCGCCCAGCCCCGAACCGTATGGTTCGACCACGGCCAGTGCGGCACTGATGGCGATGGCGGCGTCGAAGGCGTTGCCGCCCTGCGCCAGTACCTGTCGCGCGGCGGCCGTGGCGTCGGCGTGCGGGCTGGCGATGGCGGCCCGACCTGGGCCGTCGGCGAGCGCGGCGCTGGCCAGCAGCGCCAGGGCGGCGCCGAGCAGCGCCTGGCGAATCGCGCCGAGCACGGTCATCAGGCCTTGCCGGTGATCCGGCGGTACTTGGCCATCAGCTCGTCTTCGGTTTCCGGGTGCGCGTCATCCAGGGGGATGCAGTCGACCGGGCAGACCTGCTGGCACTGCGGCTCGTCGTAATGGCCCACGCACTGGGTGCACAGGTTCGGATCGATCACGTAGATCTCCTCGCCCTGGGAGATGGCGGCGTTCGGGCACTCGGGTTCGCAGACGTCGCAATTGATGCAATCGTCGGTGATGATCAGGGACATTGGGACTCCGGCCAGGGCTCGCCGCCCAGGCATGTATCAAGGCAATGCGCGCAATTGTGCCGCATTACTGCGCGCAGTGCACGCAGGCGCGGTGTCGCGCCCACGTGGCGTTACGGCGAGCATGACTACTTCTTGAAGCGTTCGGTCAGTGCGTCGGCCACGGAGGGGTGGACGAACTTGCTGATATCGCCGCCCAGCGCGGCGATCTCCCGCACCAGGGTCGAGGAAATGAACGAATAACGTTCCGACGGTGTGAGGAACAGGCTCTCCACGTCCGGCGCCAATTGGCGATTCATGTTCGCCAACTGGAATTCGTATTCGAAATCGGACACCGCACGCAGCCCGCGCAGAAACACATTGGCGCCCTGCTCCTTGGCGAATTGCGCCAGCAGGGTGGAGAAGCCGATGACCTCGACATTGGGCAGGTGCTTGGTGACCTCACGAGCCAGCGCCACCCGTTGTTCCAGCGGGAACAGCGGATTCTTCTTGGGGCTGGCGGCCACCGCGATGACCACTTGGTCGAACAGGCGGGACGCGCGCTCGACCAGGTCGCCATGGCCTTTGGTGATGGGGTCGAAAGTACCCGGGTACAACACTCGGTTCATCGCGTCATCCTGGCTGGAGTGCGTTGGGGAGTCGGATGGTAGCGCAGCGACTGCTGCCGGGCCAAGTCATGTGACCGGCTGATGGCACTATAGACAGTGCGTCTATTGGCTGTCATGCCCGCGCTGCCATCAGCGGATGAACAGGCGCTGCACCAGGCGCTGCAGCGCCGTGCCGTAGGGCGGGTAGATCAGCCTGGCCAGGTTGACGCGCTGCTTGACCAGCACGGCCTTGGCCTTGCTGAAGGTCTGGAAACCCGCCTGGCCATGGTAATGACCCATCCCGGAGGGGCCGATCCCGCCGAACGGCAAGTCATCCTGGGCAACGTGGAGCAGGGTGTCGTTCAGGCAGACGCCACCGGAGTGGCTGTGCGCCAGCACGCGAGCCTTTTGCCGGCGATCGTAGCCGAAGTAGTACAGGGCCAGTGGGCGAGGGCGCTGGGCGATGTAGGCCAGGGCGTCGTCCAGATCGTCGTAGGGCACCAGCGGCAGCAGCGGGCCGAAGATCTCCTGTTGCATCACCTGCATGTCATCGCTTACCTGCAGCAGCAGGTGCGGTGGCAGTCGCCGGCCCTGGCGCGCTTCCTGCGGATACAGGTCGAGCACCTGGGCGCCTTTGTCGCGTGCGTTCTGCAGCAGGTGTTCGAGGCGCCGCAACTGGCGCGAGTTGATGATGGCGCTGTAGTCGGGGTTGTCGGCGATGCGCGGGTACAGCCGGGTCACGGCCGCCCGATAGGCCTGGGCAAACGCGTCCAGCTGCTGGCGTGGGACCAGCACGTAGTCCGGGGCCACGCAGGTCTGCCCGGCATTGAGCGTCTTGCCGAAGGCGATGCGTTCGGCGGCCATGGTCAACGGCACGTCGGGCGCGACAATGGCGGGCGACTTGCCGCCCAGCTCCAGGGTCACTGGCGTGAGGTTGGCCGCTGCGGCCTGCATGACCTGGCGGCCGATGGCCGTGGCGCCGGTGAACAACAGGTGATCGAACGGCAACCGGGCGAAGGCCTGGGCGACATCGACCTCACCCAGCACCACGCTGACCAGGTCGCTCGGGAACACCTGTTCGAGCAGGTGCTTGAGCAGCGCAGCGGTCTGCGGCGTGGCCTCGCTGAGCTTGAGCATGACGCGGTTGCCCGCCGCCAGCGCATCGGTGAGCGGACCGATGCTCAGGAACAGCGGGTAATTCCAGGGAACGATGATGCCGACCACGCCCAACGGCTGCCACAGCACGTGGGCGCGGGCCGGTTGAAACGCCAGGCCCACCTTGCGCCGCTGGGGTTTCATCCACCGTCGCACGCGGCGTTCGGCATGCCGCAGCCCGTGCACGGTAGGCAGCAGTTCGGCGAACAGGGTTTCATCGGCGCTGCGTCCACCGAAGTCGGCGTCGATGGCGTCGATCAAACGCTCGCGATTAGCCAGCAGGGTTTCGCGCAGGTGCCTCAGCCATTGCCTGCGCTGATCGGCGGGTGGCATCGGGTGGGCGGCAAACGCGCGGCGCTGAGCGTCGAACAAGCGTTGCAGGGCGAGGTCGGATGATTCAACGGGCGGGGGATTGGACGAACTCACGGCAGCTCCGTGCAAAGTGGGCATCTGGCCAGCTTATACTCCCTACGCCTCGGTCCGTGAACCTGTCGCTGGCTGCCATGCGATCAGGTCCATAGCCGCTTCAATCAGGCCCTGGCGCATGCCTGCCGGGCCGTTCGTGCCATCGATAGGAGACTGTCATGCCGCTTGCGCAACTGATCACCCCGCCGCAACTGGCCGAGCGCCTGGGTTCGCCAGGACTGGTGATTCTCGACTGCCGTTTCGCCCTTGAAGACCCTGACTACGGCCAGCGCAGCTATGCCGAGGGGCATATCGAAGGGGCGCATTTCGCCGACCTGGAGCGCGACCTCAGCGGACCTGTGATCAAGGGCCGCAGTGGCCGACATCCACTGCCTGATCCGCAGCGGCTGGTCGAGCGCCTGCGCGCCTGGGGCGTGGACAGCGACAGCCAGGTGGTGCTCTACGACGATGGTCCCGGCGCCTATGCCGCCCGCGCCTGGTGGCTGCTGGCTTGGCTGGGCAAACGTGACGCAGTGTTCCTCCTCGACGGTGGGCTCAAAGCCTGGCATGCCGCGCATCTGCCGCTGAGCCTGGACCCGCCGCCGCAGCGCGAGGGCAGTTTCGCCGGTGAGCCGGACCTTGCGCTGCTGATCGATGCCGAGCAGTTGGCCAATCGCCTGGACGCGCCTGATTTGACCTTGATCGATGCGCGGGCGCTGCCGCGCTTTCGCGGGGAAGTCGAGCCGATCGACCCGGTGGCCGGACACATCCCTGGCGCACAGTGCGCCGCGTTCACCGACAACCTGGGTGCCGACGGACGCTTCCTGCCTCCCGAGCAATTGCGCCAGCGCTTCGACCAGACGCTCGCGGGCCGCTCACCGCAACAGTTGGTGGCGTATTGCGGTTCGGGCGTCACGGCTTGCCACAACCTGTTCGCCTTGGCGCTGGCGGGCTATCCGCTGGGTCGGCTGTACGCCGGCTCCTGGAGCGAGTGGATCAATGACGCCGACCACGCCATCGAGATCGGCGACTGAAAGAGGCCCCGCTTAACCCAATCCGCCCAGCCACTGCGGAATCCGCCGTTCCAGGTAGTAGCCCGGAGCGCGCAGGCTGCCTTCGACGAAACCCACATGGCCGCCGTGCCGATGCAGTTCGAATTCGGTCTGCGGCGCCAATTCTTCTGGTGTCGGCAGGCTGTGGTCGAACACGAAGGGATCGTCCTGGGACTGGATGATCAGGGTCGGGGTGCGGTTCTCGCCCAGGTAGTAGCGGCTGGAGGCGCGGCGATAATAGTCGTGCGCGTCGCTGAAACCGTGCAGGGGCGCCGTTACCCGGCCATCGAAATCCCAGAAGGTGCGCAGGTTGCGCAGCGGCCCCAGGCCCTCGAGGGCCGCCAGCGCTTCAACGTGCCCCTGCGCCTGGAAATGGCGCTGCTTGACCTGCACGTAGCTCAGCATCTCGCGCATGAAATGCGCCTGATAGATCTTCGAGAAGCCCAGGCCGATGCGGTCGGCGCACTGGTCCAGGCGGAACGGCACCGAAACCGCCACTGCGCCCTGAAGTGCGCTGGCCGCGCCGGTTTCACCCAGGTACTTGAGCAGCACATTGCCGCCCAGCGAATAGCCCACGGCGTACAACGGCGCCAGCGGACGTCGGGCGCGCAGGTGGCGGACGGTTTCGCCGAGGTCTTCGCTGGCGCCGGAATGGTAGCTGCGCGCAAGCCGATTCGGTTCGCCCGAGCAGCCCCGCCAGTTCAGCGCGACGCTGGCCCAGCCTTGCGCCTCAAGTGCCTGTTGCAGGCCCTTCACGTACGGCGAGTCGGACGAGCCGGTCAGGCCGTGCAGCACCAGCACCAGCGGCGTCTCGGTCTGGTCAGGGCCGTACCAGTCCAGGTCGAGAAAGTCGCCATCCTCCAGCCACAACCGCTCTCGGGCGCGCCGCAGCGCAGGCAGTTTGCGCCACAGCGGTCCCCAAAGCGTTTGCAGGTGCGGGTTCGACAGGCCGCGGGCCGGACGAAAGAGGGCGGTGGGACTGGGCATGCTGGGCAACTCGTGATGGGCCTGCCTAGAGTGCCATGAAACAGCGCACCTGTACCGCGCTTAGTGGTCGGCGCCGACGAGCGCCGGCAATGGTTTCTGCGCCACGTTCGGACCGACGCTGACCACCACGCAGCGGTTTGGGTCGAAGGCCTGCCGGGCTGCCGCCTGAACCTGCGCCGCGCTGACCTGGGCCAGGCGCGCTGAATAACTGCTGCAATGGTCGGCCGGCAGCCCTTGGGCGTTGATCTCGGCGAGCAGGGTGGCCAACTCCTCGTCGTCGGCGAAGGTGCGCAACTGCTTGCCGAGCAGTTGGCTGCGCGCCATGTCCAGCTCGACGGGATTCGGGCCTTGCTCGATGAAACAACGCAGCACCAGCCGGACCAGTTCCAGCGAGGCGTCGAGGTACTGAGGCTGGATGTCCCACGACACGATCAACACGCTCGCCGCGCGATAGTGGTGCAGACGGCTATGGATCGCGTAGGTCAGCGCGCGGCGCTCGCGCAGTTCGCTGACCAGCCGCGACTGGAAGCTGCCCCCGACTATCTGGTTGGCCATCAGCAGCGCCGGGTAGTGTGGATCGTCCGGCAGCGTATCCAGCGCGAAGGTGAGCTTGAGCGTGACGTTGTCCGTCGCGGTCTCGTTGCCGGGCTCTTCGATACGCAGCGCGCCCGGCTGGCCGGTGGCCTGCGCCTTGGCCACGGTCGGGAGGGGCTGTTCGGTTGCCGTGAACGCTTGGCTCAGTGAGGCCAGCAAGGCGTGCGCCTGTTCGTGCGGCAGGTCTGCGACCAGGGTGATCTCCAGGTTCGCAGCGCTGTAGGCGCGCTGGTGGAAGTCGACGATCTGCTGGCGATCGAGGGTGGCGAGACTGGCGACGGTGCCGTGGTGATCCTGGGTGTAGGGGTGCGCGGCATACAGCAGGCGCAGCGTTTCGACGTTGAGCCGGTTTTGCGCTTTGGCTTCGCGGCGGCGCACATAGTTGAGCACGCGCGTGCGCATCCGTTCGAGGGCCGTGGGCTCGAAGCTCGGGCGTGCGCACACGTCCGTCAGCAGCGCCAGGGCGTCGCTGCGCAGCCCTGCGTGGGCCGGGCAGCGCAGGCGCAGGATGGCGTCGTCAGGGGTGACGTTGCGGCTGAAGGTGGCACCCAGGGCCTTGAATCGCTCAGCGATCTGCGCGGCGTCCCATTGCCCGCCGCCTTGGTCGAGCATGTACAGCGTCAGTGCCGCCAGGCCCGGGGTATCGCCGTCATGACACGCGCCGGCCTTGAAGCGCAGTTGCAGATCGAACATCGGCGCGCCCTCGCTGGCGACGAAGCACACCTTGCTGCCCTGCGCCGTGTGCCACTGCTGCAGCGGTCGTTGCGTGCTGTCCAACGCGATCTCCGGCAGACCTTGCGCCGACATCAGCGCGGACATGTCCACGGCGGCGATGCCGGGCGACAGATCGGCGCAGGTCAGCACGGGGTGTTCATCGATGACCGGCGTGACGGCGCACAGGTGGGTGACGGTCGATCGCTCGCGAGTCAGGTAGGTGTCGATTGCGTGCTGGATGTCCTGCTCGGTGATCGAGGCCAATGTGCGCAGGTGTTGTTGGCGCAGGGCGGGCGCAGTGCCGCCGATCACGCTCCAGCCGATGGCATCGGCCTGGCCGGTGAGGCTGGCTTGGGCGGCGGCATGCTGTGCCAGCAAGTGGAATTTGGCGTTCTCGATGTGCTGGGCGCTCACAGGCGCTGTCCGAAGCCCATCGATGACGTTCCACACGGCTTGCTCGGCGGCGGCCGGGGTATGCCCGGGGGCGACGTAACCGGCGAAGTTGAGCAAGGTGTCGCCACGCACCTGATAGTCGTACGAAGGGTCGATGCCGGTCATCACGTGCTGTCCGCGCACCAGTTGGCTGTGCAGCAGCGACGAAGCGCCTCTGCCCAGCAGTTCGGCGACGATTCTCAACGCATGCACGCTGCGCGGTTCATCGCAGGTTGCCAGGCTCGGAACATTGAAGGCCATTAGCAAGCCATCGCGCAGGCCGGGCAGGGTCACCGACTGACTGCGCGCGTGCAGGGGCGTTGCGTGACGAGGGACTTCCGGAGGCGGCAGCGGTACGGCCTCGTGAGCGGCAAAATGCCGTTCCACCAGACGCTGAAGAGCGTCGGCCTCGACGTCTCCGACCACCACCAGCGTGGCGTTGTTCGGCGCGTAACGATTCCGGTACCAGGTCCGTAGCGCGCTCAGGCTCATGTCCTCCAGATCCCGTGCTTGACCATAGTGGGGTGTGCCATAGGGGCTGGTGCCGTGGGCCAGGGCATGGTGGCGTTCTATGGCCTGTTGCACAGGACGGTTGTCGATTTTCAGGCGACGCTCGTCGCGCACGGCGGTCCGGGCTTTCTCGAAGGCCTGTTCACTCAGGCGGGCATTGACCATGGTATCTGCCAGGATCTCCAGCGCCACTTCCAGTCGCGAGGCTGGCAGGACCATGGTGTAGACGGTGGCGTCTTGCAGGGTCTGGGCGTTGTTGTTGCCGCCCAGCCACTCGATGACGCGAAGGTACTGACCGGTGGCGAGTTTTTCGCTGCCCTCGAAAATCATGTGCTCCAGTACATGGGACAGATTGGTATGGCCCGGCGCCTCGTGACTGGAGCCCACATGGTAGTAAAGGTGCACGCACACCAAGGGGCTGCGTCGATCTTGCTGGAAGTGGACAGCGAGGCCGTTGGGCAAGGTGAAGTGCTGTTGAGGCGAGTGGGGCGCGGTGATCAGGTCTTCGAGTGCGAGGGGGGATGCTTGCATGGGGGCGCTGCTCCGAGTGAGTTCACGAGCGGAGCAGCTTCGATCACGGCAGGTATCGGCAGGTATTACCTATGTCTGGCTGTCCTGGCGCACGTCGCCGCGCTGCCACAAGGCGTAATGCACCTGGCCGGTTTTCTTTTCCCGGTGCAAGCGCCAGTTGCCCGGCATCGGCAGGCTCGAAGGCGCGGCCTCGCTCTCGGTGTAGATCCACGCCTGGTCGCGCAGCCACTGCTGGCTTTCCAGCAGATTGCACACCTCGGCCAGCAGGTCTTTGTGAAAGGGCGGGTCGAGGAACACCAGGTCGAAGGGTTGCTTGGCCGGCCCGCCGAGGTAGCGCAAGGCGTCGGTTTGCAGGATCTGCCCGCGCGGGCAGCGCAGCAACTCCAGGTTGTGCTTGAGGTTGGCGATGGCTGCCGGATTGCTGTCCAGCGCCACCGCATCGGCCGCGCCGCGCGACAGCGCCTCGAGCACCAGCGCGCCGCTGCCGGTAAAGGCATCCAGCACATGGGCGCCTTCGATGTAGGGCGCCAGCCAGTTGAACAGGGTTTCGCGCACGCGATCGGGCGTCGGGCGCAGGCCTTCGCCTTCGGGCACGGCCAGGCGACGGCTGCGCCATTCGCCCGCGATGATGCGCAACTGGCCAGCCCCTTTGCTGTGGGGCTGGGCGGGGGAGGAAGGTCTGGCCATCAGTGCTCCGGTACGCCGAGTGGCTGCTCGGACGGTGTGTCTGTCGGTGGCGGCAGGGGCTTTTGCGGCACGCTCGGGCCGGCGGTTACGATCACCAGCTTGTCCGCCGCCAGGTGCTTGTTCAGCGCCGCCTTGACTTGCTCGACCGTCAGCGCCTGGGACTGCTGCATGAAGTCTTCGAGCCAGGTCAGCGGCAGGTTGTAGAAGCCAATGGCGCCGAGTTGCCCGACGATGCTCGCGTTGCTGGCGTTGGACAGCGGGAAGCTGCCGGCCAGCTCGCGCTTGGCGTCGTCCAGTTCCTGCTGGGTCGGGCCGTTCTTCAGGTAGTCGGCCAGGATGTCACGCACCAGTTGCAGGGTGCCTTCGCTGAGTTCGGCACGGGTCTGCAGGTTGATCATGAACGGTCCGCGCACCTGCATCGGGGTGAAGGTGGAGTACACGCCGTAGGTGAGGCCGCGTTTCTCGCGCACCTCGCTCATCAGCCGGGTGCCGAAGGCGCCGCCGCCGAGGATCTGGTTGCCCAGCGACAGCGCAGGCCAGTCCGGGTCCTGGCGGGTGATGCCCAGTTCGGCGAGCATCAGGTGGGTTTGCTTGGACGGGAAGTCGATGTGGGTGGCGCCGGGCTTGGGTTCGGTCGGCTCGGCGGGGCTGGCCAGTGCCGGGCCCTTGGGCAGGGCGGCGGACACCTGGGCGGCGATGGCTTCGGCGTCGCTGCGGCTGAGGTCGCCCACCAGCGCGATCACCGCGTTGCCGGCTGCATAGGCCTTGGCGTGGAACGCGCGCAACTGCGCCTGGGTGATGCCGGGGATGCTCTGCGCGGTGCCATCGCTGGGGTGGGCATAAGGATGGCTGCCGTAGAGATTGGCGAACAGCGTCTGGCCAGCCAGCTTGCCGGGGTTCTGCTTGTCGTACTCGAAGCCTGCCAGCAACTGGTTCTTGATGCGCTTGAGGGCGTCCTGCGGGAAGCTGGGCTTGCCGACCACGTCGGCGAACAGCTTGAGCGCCGGATCGCGTTTGTCGGCGGCGCTGAGGCTGCGCAGCGAAGCCACGGCCATGTCGCGATAGGAGCCGTTGCCGAAGTCGGCGCCCAGGCCTTCGAAGCCCTGGGCGATGGCAGTGACGTCCTTGCCGGCCACGCCCTCGTTGAGCATGGCGTTGGTCAGGGTGGCCAGGCCCGGCACCGGGCCGTCCTGGCTGCTGCCGGCCGCGAAGGTCACGCGCAGGTCGAACATCGGCAGTTCGCGGGCTTCGACGAACAGCACGCGGGCGCCTTCGGCCGTGGTCCAGTGCTGGATGTTCAGTTGACGCCGGCTGGGCGCCTTGCCGTCGAGCTCGGCCAGCGACTGCAGGGTATTGGCCGGGCGCGCGCTGGAGCGGTCGATGGTGCCGGTGGCCTCGTCGGCCTGCGCGGGGCCGACGAGCAACAACGCCAGGGTGAGCGCCGAGGCGAACGCACCACGGCCGGGACGCAGAGCGCGGGGGGCGTGACGATCAGTCATGGGCGGACTCCTCGGGCAGAACATGGGCAACGCTCAGGCGTTCGCGGGTGAAGTAGGTGCGTGCGGCTTCCTGGATGTCCTGCGGGGTGACGCGCTTGAGGTCGTCCAGTTCGCTGTCGATCAGCTTCCACGACAGGCCCACGGTTTCCAGTTGACCAATGGTGGTGGCCTGGCTGCTGATCGAGTCGCGGTCATAGACCAGTCCGGCGATGACCTGGGCGCGCACGCGCTCGAGCTCTTCGGCGGTCGGCGGGGTGCGCTTGAGTTCGTCGAGCAACTGCCAGACGCCCTTTTCCACATCGGCGAGCGTCTTGTGCTTCTGTACGTTCGGCGTTGCCGAGATCAGGAACAGGCTGTCACCACGGGTGAAGGCGTTGTAGCTGCTGGAGGCACCGGCCACCAGTTCCTGGCCGCGTTCCAGGCGTGCCGGCATGCGCGCGCTGTAGCCGCCGTCGAGCAGGGCCGAGATCAGCCGCAGGGCTTGGGCGCTGCGGGTGTCCTTGGCGGTGGCCAGGCCCGGCACGTTGAAGCCGTAGATCAGGCTGGGCAATTGGGTACGCACATGCAGAGTGAGCTGGCGCTGACCGGGCTCGGCGAGCTCCAGCGGCAGCTTGGCCGGTGGCACGCTGCGCTTGGGGATGGCCGCGAAGTACTTGTTGGCCAGGCCCTTGACCTCATCGACGGTGACATCGCCGACCACCACCAGGGTGGCATTGTTCGGCGCGTACCAGGATTCGTACCAGTGCCGCAGTTCCTCGACTTTCATCCGCTCCAGGTCGGCCATCCAGCCGATGGTCGGGGTGTGATAGCCGCTGGCGGGGAAGGCCATGGCGCGGAACAGCTCGAAGGCTTTGGCGTTGGGCTGGTCGTCGGTGCGCAGCCGGCGCTCTTCCTTGATCACTTCGATTTCGCGGCTGAACTCGTCGGCCGGCAGGCGCAGGCTGGCCAGGCGGTCGGCTTCCAGTTCCAGGGCCACCGGCAGGCGGTCGCGGGCCAGCACCTGGTAATAGGCGGTGTAGTCGTCGCTGGTGAAGGCGTTTTCCTCGGCGCCCAGGTCGCGCAGGATGCGCGAGGCTTCACCGGGGCCGATCTTGGCGCTGCCCTTGAACATCATGTGCTCCAGGGCGTGGGACAGGCCGGTCTGGCCCGGCGTCTCGTAGCTGGAGCCGACTTTGTACCAGATCTGGGAAACCACGACGGGCGCGCGATGATCTTCGCGCACCACGACCTTCAGGCCGTTGTCGAGGATGAATTCGTGGGTGGGTTGCGTATCGGCGGCCAGTGCCGCCAGGGGCAGGCAGAGCGTGCCGAGCAACAGGCCAGCGGCGCGGCGGGCGAGAGCATTCATACGATGGATAACCTGTACGGCGGCCTGCGGGACTTAGCGTCGGCAGGCCAGGAGGTGCTAGGATACTGATCCGGTTGCCTGGCGACCATGCCTGTCGCCGTTCTGGCCCACAGGACACCAAGACAAAACGTTGCGCGTGAACCAGCCGCCTGCATGAGAGTCTGTTCTGCGTATAAAGCATTCCCGATGCCCAATGATGGAGCATCGCCACCCTGAGATAGCCGTCTTCCATGTTTGGTTCCAACGACGACAAGAAAGCGCCGGCCGAGGCCGGTGAAAAGAAAGGCCTGTTCGGCTGGTTTCGCAAGAAGCCGCAGCAACCTGTCGCCGAGCCGCCGCCAGTACCCGAGCAACCGGCTGCCGAACCGGTAACGCCCGCCGCAGCGGCCGAGCCTGCGCCGGTTGAGGTCAGCGAACCGGTCGCCGACGAGCGGCCGCTGGCGCCGAGCGAGGCGCCTGTCCAGGCCGTCAGCCCAACGCCCGTGGTGGTGGTGCCAGTCGCCGAGGCCCCGGTGAGCAATCTGGTACTGCCGGTTGCCGAAGAGCCGGTGGCGCTGGTGCCCGATCTGGAACCGAGCGTGCCGCCGGTCATCCCCGAGCGTCCTGCTGCCATTGCCGAGCCGATCGCCGAGCCGGTGGTTCAGCCTCAGTCCGTCGAACCCGAGTTGGTCGTGGTTACGCCCGTGGTGGTGGAGCCGGCGCCCGTGAGCGTGCCTGCCCCCGTCGAGGCCGTGCCCGTAGCCGAGCCGGAGCCGGTCGCTGCAGCGGTCGCGGCTACCGAGCAGGCCAAGGTCGGTTTCTTCGCCCGGCTCAAGCAGGGCCTGTCCAAGACCAGCGCCAGCATCGGCGAAGGCATGGCCAGCCTGTTCCTCGGCAAGAAGGTCATCGACGACGACCTGCTCGACGAGATCGAGACACGCCTGCTGACCGCCGACGTCGGTGTCGAAGCCACTTCGCTGATCGTGCAGAACCTCACCCAGAAGGTCGCCCGCAAGCAGTTGGCCGACGCCGATGCGTTGTACAAGTCGCTGCAGGAAGAACTCGCCGCGCTGCTGCGCCCGGTCGAGCAACCCCTGAAGATCGACGCGCAGACCAAGCCCTATGTAATTCTGGTGGTCGGCGTCAACGGCGCCGGCAAGACCACCACCATCGGCAAGCTGGCCAAGAAGCTGCAGCTCGAAGGCAAGAAGGTCATGCTCGCCGCCGGTGACACCTTCCGCGCCGCAGCGGTGGAGCAGTTGCAAGTCTGGGGCGAGCGCAACCAGATTCCGGTGATCGCCCAGCACACCGGCGCCGATTCGGCTTCGGTGATCTTCGACGCGGTACAGGCGGCCAAGGCCCGTGGCGTCGATGTGTTGATCGCCGACACGGCCGGTCGCCTGCATACCAAAGACAACCTGATGGAAGAGCTGAAGAAGGTCCGTCGGGTCATCGGCAAGCTCGACGCCGAGGCGCCGCACGAGGTGCTGCTGGTGCTCGATGCCGGAACCGGGCAGAACGCCATCAGCCAGGCCAAGTATTTCAACCAGAGCGTCGAACTGACTGGCCTGGCCCTGACCAAGCTGGATGGCACTGCCAAGGGCGGGGTGATCTTCGCCCTGGCCAAGCAGTTCAGCCTGCCGATCCGCTTCATCGGCGTCGGCGAAGGTATCGACGACCTGCGCACCTTCGAAGCCGAGCCTTTCGTCAAAGCCCTGTTTGCCGAGCGTGAGCACCCATGATCCGATTCGAGCAGGTCGCCAAGCGCTACCCCAATGGCCACGTCGGCCTGCATGAACTGAGTTTCCGGGCGCGTCGGGGCGAATTCCTGTTCGTCACCGGGCACTCGGGCGCCGGCAAGAGCACCTTGCTGCGCTTGTTGCTGGCCATGGAGCGCCCCACCAGCGGCAAGCTGCTGCTGGCCGGCCAGGACCTGGGCCAGATCAGCAACGCACAGATTCCGTTCCTGCGCCGCCAGATCGGCGTGGTGTTCCAGAATCACCAACTGCTCTTCGACCGCACCGTATTCAACAACATCGCCCTGCCGCTGCAGATTCTCGGCCTGTCCAAGGCCGAGATCGGCAAGCGCGTGGACTCGGCGCTGGAGCGGGTTTCGCTGTCGGACAAGGGCGAACTGTTCCCCGCCGACCTGTCCACTGGTCAGCAGCAGCGCGTGGGCATCGCCCGCGCCATCGTCCACCAGCCGGCCCTGCTGCTGGCGGACGAGCCCACCGGCAACCTCGACCCGCGCCTGGCGGCCGAGATCATGGGGGTGTTCGAAGACATCAACCGGTTGGGCACCACCGTGCTGATCGCCAGTCACGACCTGGCGCTGATCGCGCGCATGCGCCACCGCATGCTCACCCTGCAACGCGGACGACTGATCGGCGATGGGGAGGCCGGACAATGAGCGACACCCGTACACCCAAGGTCTCCGAGCGCGTCGCGCCCAAGGCGGCAGACCCCAAGTCCGACAAGAAGCGCGGTGGCCACGACGACGATGGCCCGGATTTCCGCACCCTGCTCAACGCCTGGCTGGAAAGCCACCGCGCCAGCTTGGCCGACAGCCTGCGTCGCCTGGGCAAGCAGCCGATCGGTAGCTTCTTCACCTGCCTGGTGATGGCGGTGGCGCTGAGCATGCCGATGGGACTGTCGCTGCTGTTGAAGAACGTCGAGAAACTGGGCGGCTCATGGCAGCGCGCGGCGCAGATTTCGCTGTACCTCAAGCTCGATGCCGGCACCCAGCAAGGCGAAGCGCTGCGCGACGAGATCAAGGCCATGCCGGGGGTGGCCGAGGCCACCTATGTCAGCCGCGAACAGGCGCTGCAGGAGTTCCAGCAGCAGTCGGGCCTGGGCGAGGCGCTGCGCGAACTGCCGGAGAACCCGCTGCCCGGCGTGGTGGTGGTGACGCCGACCGAAGTCGACAAGCCGGCGCTCGAAGCGCTGCGCCAGCGTCTGTCGGAGCTGCCGCGGGTTGAAGTGGCGCAGTTGGACCTGGTCTGGGTCGAGCGCTTGGCGGCGATCCTCAAACTGGGCGATCGCTTCGTCTTCGGTCTGGCGGTGATGCTGATTTCCGCACTGCTGCTGGTCATCGGCAACACCATTCGCCTGCACATCGAGAACCGCCGGGTGGAGATCGAGGTGATCAAGCTGGTGGGGGGCACCGACAGCTACGTGCGCCGACCCTTCCTGTACATGGGCGCCTTGTACGGCCTGGGCGCCGGCGTGCTGGCCTGGGGCATCCTCGCGTTTGGCCTGAACTGGCTGAACGATGCGGTGGTCGGGCTTTCCGACCTGTATGGCAGTGACTTCGCCCTGGGGGGCGTACCCGCTGCCGACGGTCTTTCACTCTTGATCGGGGCGGTGCTCTTGGGGTATATCGGTGCATGGATTGCGGTCGCTCGGCACCTGAACGAGCTCGCACCGCGATAATGCTTTCGTGCCAGCATTGACTTTTTTCATCCAGGAACTTGTCTGATGGTTCCGGGTCTATGTTGGCAGTGCCCACAAGGCACGAGTCCAGTGAGTCGGAGGTACTTGAATGACCACTTCGTTGCAACCTGCGTATGCCTTGGTTCCCGGTGCAAACCTGGAAGCCTATGTGCACACGGTCAACAGCATCCCGCTGCTGACGGTCGAGCAGGAGCGTGAACTGGCTGAGCGTCTCTTCTATGAGCAGGATCTTGAGGCCGCTCGGCAAATGGTGATGGCCCACCTGCGTTTCGTCGTCCATATTGCCCGCAGCTACGCCGGTTACGGGCTGGCCCAGGCTGACCTGATCCAGGAAGGCAACGTCGGCCTGATGAAGGCAGTCAAGCGCTTCAACCCGGAAATGGGTGTGCGCCTGGTGTCCTTCGCCGTGCACTGGATCAAGGCGGAGATCCACGAATTCATCCTGCGCAACTGGCGTATCGTCAAAGTGGCCACCACCAAGGCGCAACGCAAGCTGTTCTTCAACCTGCGCAGCCAGAAGAAGCGTCTGGCCTGGCTGAACAACGACGAAGTGCACCGTGTGGCCGAGAGCCTGGGCGTCGAACCGCGTGAAGTGCGCGAGATGGAAAGCCGGCTGAGTGGCCATGATATGGCCTTCGATCCGGCAGCCGATGCCGACGACGACAGCGCCTTCCATTCGCCTGCGCACTACCTGGAAGACCATCGCTACGATCCGGCCATGCAGTTGGAAGATGCTGACTGGAGCGACAACGCCAACAGCAACCTGCATGAAGCGTTGAACGGTCTGGACGAGCGCAGCCGCGACATCCTCTACCAGCGCTGGCTGGCCGAGGAAAAGGCGACCTTGCATGAGTTGGCCGAGAAGTACAGCGTGTCGGCCGAGCGGATTCGTCAGCTCGAGAAGAACGCGATGAGCAAGGTCAAGGCGCTGATCACCGTCTGATCGGCTTTGCGCTCAACTGAAAAGCCGCCTGTTTCCCACGAAACAGGCGGCTTTTTCGTTGCGGGTGCTTGTGACCTTGGCGTTTGCCAGGCGCCTCATTCAGAGGCGCGCGCTGCCCTGCAGTTGCATCAGGTAGCTGGTACCGCCCAACTGACTCATCTGTCTTTGAATCCAACTGGCCCGGCTTGCCACGTAGGCGCTGGGCCGGCTGGCGCTCCATTTCAGCGGGCTGGGCAGCACAGCGGCGAGCTGGCTGGCCTGCTGACGTGTCAGGCGACTGGCATCGACGCCGAAGTGATAGCGCGCGGCAGCCTGGGCACCGAACACCCCCGGCCCCCATTCGGCGCTGTTGAGGTAGACCTCGAGGATGCGCTCCTTCGACCAGAACAGTTCCATCAGTGCGGTGAACCAGGCCTCCAAGCCTTTGCGCAGCCAACTGCGCCCAGACCACAGGAACAGGTTCTTGGCCACCTGCTGGGTCAGCGTGCTGGCGCCGCGCAGCTTGCCCCTTGCTCGTTATGCACCAGGGCTGCCTGAATCGCCGGGACATCGAAGCCCCAATGGCTGGCGAAGTGCTGATCTTCGCCGGCGACCACGGCCACCTTCAGTTCATCGGAGATCTGCTCCCAGGACACCCAGTCGCGCTGCAGATCGATCGGCTCGCCATCGACCCACGACTGCACCTTGCGCTCGACCATCAAGGCCGTGCCCGGTGGTGGCACCCAGCGCAGTGCCAACACCAGCACGATGCTGCCTGCGGCGAACCAGAGCAGAGCACGAGCAAGACGGCGGATAAGGGATGACAGCATGTCGATAGCTTGGCCGGACCGATGGAACGGGCCATTATACAGACCCCTTTCAAGGAGTCGTCCCATGCTTCGCAGCTTCCTGATGCTCGCGGCCTTCTTCGGCTTCACCGGTGTCGCGCTGGGTGCCTTCGCCGCACACGGCTTGAAGAACCGTCTGAGCGCCGACTACCTGGCGATCTTTCATACCGGTGTCAGTTATCAACTGGTGCATGCGCTGGCGATCCTGGCGGTGGCGATGCTGTCCGTGCATCTGCCCGGGCGGCTGATCGGCTGGGCGGGCGGCCTGTTCGCCGTGGGCATCGTGCTGTTCTCCGGCAGCCTCTACGCCCTGACCCTCAGCGGCGTGAGCAAGCTCGGCATCATCACGCCCATCGGTGGCGTGTGCTTCCTGGCGGGCTGGGCCTGTCTGGGCCTGACGGCGTGGCGCCTGGGCTGACCAGTCGGTCGGCAATAGCGACTGATGGCGCCGCTCGCCCTTGGGTTGCACGGCGGATCGGCGCTAGAATGCGGGCCCCAATGAACGATGGTGGCCGTGCGCATGCGCATTCAACTCAACGGTGAACCCTACGAACTGCCTGCAGGCGAGAGCGTGGCGGCCCTGCTGGGGCGTCTGGAGCTGGTCGGGCGTCGTGTGGCGGTGGAACTGAACCTGGACATCGTGCCGCGCAGCCAGCACGACTGCACCCTGTTGAACGAGGGCGACCGGGTCGAGGTGGTCCACGCCATCGGTGGCGGCTGACGGCCGCGCCGTGCCCACCCGCAACTCCCGTAACCTTTGCAGAGGAACCACGATGAGCAACGTTCGCAGCGACAAGCCTTTCACCCTGGCCGGGCGCACTTTCCAGTCGCGCCTGCTGGTCGGCACCGGCAAGTACCGTGACATGGACGAGACCCGCGAGGCCATCGAGGCCTCGGGGGCCGAAATCGTCACCGTCGCCGTGCGCCGCACCAACATCGGCCAGAATCCAGGCGAGCCGAACCTGCTCGATGTGCTGCCTCCGGACCGCTACACCATCCTGCCGAACACCGCCGGGTGCTACGACGCGATCGAAGCCGTGCGCACCTGCCGCCTGGCCCGTGAGCTGCTCGACGGCCACAATCTGGTGAAGCTGGAGGTGCTGGCCGACCAGAAGACGCTGTTCCCCAACGTCATCGAAACCCTCAAGGCCGCTGAAGTACTGGTCAAGGACGGCTTCGATGTCATGGTCTACACCAGCGACGACCCGATCATCGCGCGTCAACTGGCCGAGATCGGCTGCATCGCGGTCATGCCGCTGGCGGGTCTGATCGGCACGGGTCTGGGCATCTGCAACCCCTACAACCTGCAGATCATCCTCGAGGAATCCAAAGTGCCGGTGCTGGTCGATGCCGGCGTGGGCACCGCCTCCGATGCCACCATCGCCATGGAAATGGGCTGCGAAGCCGTGCTGATGAACTCCGCCATCGCCCACGCCCAGCAGCCGGTACTGATGGCCGAAGCCATGAAGCACGCCATCGTCGCCGGTCGCATGGCCTACCTGGCGGGGCGTATGCCGAAGAAACTCTATGCCAGCGCATCTTCGCCGCTGGATGGTCTGATCAAGTAAGAGCACCTGATGACTGAATCGCAAGAAACGCCGATCTCCGCCGACGGCGAAGAGCGCCCGCACCGCCGCATCAAGAGTTTCGTGATGCGTGCAGGCCGCATGACCGAAGGCCAGCAGCGCGGCCTGGAGCAGGGCGGCCCGCTGTTCATCCTGCCCCTGGCCGACAGCCCGGTGGACTACGACCAGGTGTTCGGCCGCTCGGCGCCGCGTACCCTGGAAATCGGATTCGGCATGGGCCACTCCCTGCTGGAAATGGCCGCTGCCGCACCGGAGCTGGATTTCATCGGTGTCGAAGTGCACCGCCCTGGTGTCGGCGCGCTGCTCAACGGCGTGCTCACCCAGAACCTGAAAAACCTGCGGGTGTACGACTGCGATGCCATCGAAGTGCTCAACCGCTGCGTGGCCGACGGCAGCCTGGACCGGCTGATGCTGTTTTTCCCCGATCCGTGGCACAAGGCCCGTCACCACAAGCGGCGCATCGTCCAGCCGGCGTTCGCCGAACTGGTGCGGCGCAAGCTCAAGGTCGGCGGCGTGTTCCACATGGCCACCGACTGGGAGCCCTATGCCGAGCACATGCTGGAAGTGATGCAGGCCGCGCCGGGTTACCGCAACCAGGCGGCGGACGGCGCCTACGTACCGCGTCCGGACGAGCGCCCGATCACCAAGTTCGAGCGCCGCGGCGAGCGGCTCGGGCATGGGGTGTGGGATCTGAAGTTCGAGAAGGTTGACTGACAGTCAGCGTTGGACCGACCGACAAAGGGCTGCTATGCAGCCCTTTTGCGTTACTAGCCGCGGCGATCCGCCACTACGCCGATCAGCACCAGTACCACCAGCAGTACCGGCGCCAGGGCGTAGTTGTTGAACTGTGCCAGCGCTTTCACCACCCACGGCGTGGCATAGATCAGCGCCGCGCCGCTGCCGATCATCACCAGCAGGGCCATGAACGGCACCCGCAGGGCGCCGGCCAGTCCGCCCAGGCGCTGCTCGACCCAGCCCTTGATGTCGGTGCCGAACAGCACCAGCAGGCAGCCCACCAGCGCCAGGGAAATCTCCGAAAGGTTGCTGCGGCTCCAGCGGGAAACGGTCGAGAGCAGGTCAAGTACCAAGTCCATGGGTCATCCTTAATTCAAGAAGTACTGCAGCAGATCGTTGAGAAACAGTTGGCCTTGGGGCGTTGCCGCCAGCCGCTCCGGTTCGACTCGCAAAAGCCCCTTTTGTTCGGCAGCGCGCCGTGCCTCGGCCAACTGCGCCAGCGGCAGCCCTGTGCGTTGGGTGAACAATTCGGCTTCCACGCCCTCGGTCAAGCGCAGGGCGTTCATCAGGAACTCGAAGGGCAGCTCATCGGGTGGCAGCAGCTTCTCGCCCGCCTTGTACGGTTTCTCGGGATTGAGGTAGTCCTTGGGCAGGCGAGTTTTCCAGGTGCGCAGGATGCGCCCGTCGGGGAACGACAGCTTGCCGTGGGCCCCGGCACCGATGCCGATGAAGTCGCCGAAGCGCCAGTAGTTGAGGTTGTGGCGCGCGGCGCGTTCGGCCTGGGCATAGGCCGACACTTCGTATTGGCGATAACCCTGCTCGGCCATCAGCGCCTGTCCGGCCTCCTGGATATCCCAGAGAATGTCGTCTTCGGGCAGCAGCGGCGGCTGGTTCCAGAACACCGTGTTCGGTTCCAGGGTCAGTTGGTACCAGGACAGGTGCGTCGGCCCCAGGTCGATGGCCTGGCGCAGATCGCCCAGCGCGTCGTCCAGCGACTGTTCAGGCAGGCCGTGCATGAGGTCCAGATTGAAGTTGTCGAAGCCTGCCGCACGGGCCATGCCGGCGGCGCGCACGGCCTCGTCGCCATTGTGGATGCGCCCGAGTTTCTCCAGCTTCTGCGCCTGGAAACTCTGCACGCCGATGGACAGGCGGTTGATGCCGGTCTGGCGATAGGCCTTGAACTTGTCCTGCTCGAAGGTGCCGGGGTTGGCCTCCAGAGTGATCTCGATGTCGGCGGCGAAGGGAATGCGCTGCTCGATGCCACGCAGCAGCCGACCCAGTGCGGCGGCGCTGAACAGGCTGGGCGTGCCGCCGCCGAAGAAGATGCTGCTGATCGACCGGCCTTGCACCGCTGGCATTTCCAGCGCCAGGTCGGCGAGCAGGGCGTCGACGTACTGCGCTTCAGGCAGGGTCGGTCCGGCCTGGTGCGAGTTGAAGTCGCAATAAGGGCATTTGCGCACGCACCAAGGAATGTGGATGTACAGCGACAGCGGCGGCAGCACCGCAAGCACCAGGCCCGGCGGTGTCGCGGAGGACGGTTCGGTCATGCCAATCCCAGGCGCTGACGCAGCAGGGCCATGGCCCGGGCGCGGTGACTGAGTTGGTTCTTTTCCAGCGGCGCCAGGTCGGCGCTGGAGCAATTGCGTTCAGGCACCCAGAACAGCGGGTCGTAGCCGAAACCATGCTCGCCACTGGCCGCGAACAGAATCCGCCCGTGCCACAGCCCCTCGCAGAGCACTGGCAGGGGATCGTCGGCATGCCTGACCAGCGCCAGTACGCAGACGAACTGTGCGCCGCGTTCGGCTTCAGGCACGTCCTTGAGCGCCTCGAGCAGTTTGGCGTTGTTCGCCGCATCGCCCTGACCGTCGGCATAGCGGGCCGAGTAGATGCCCGGTGCGCCGCCCAATGCATCCACCGCCAGGCCCGAATCGTCGGCCAGGGCCGGCAGGCCGGAAATGCGCGCGGCATTGCGTGCCTTGAGGATGGCGTTTTCGACGAACGACAGGCCGGTTTCCTCGGGTTCGACCTGGCTGAATTCGCCGATCGAACGCAGCTGCACGGACTCTCCGAGCATGGCCTGGAGTTCCTTGAGTTTGCCGGCGTTGTGGCTGGCCAATACGAGTTGCTGGAAATTCATCATTCGCCTGGGAATACGTCCTGGTTGAATTGAAGGTCGTGGCTGATGCCGCCGGCCTCGATCTGCAGGTCGAAGACCAGGGTCTGCGCCTGCTCGGTCTTGAACTGGGCGATGTAGGACACCGCGCCTGCGCTGCTCACCTGGCGGAACGACAGCACACTGGCGCGGCCGGTGAGGTCTTTGACCTTGCCGCTGACCACCGCGGTCGTGGGCTTGCCGCCCTTGAGCAGGGTGATATTGAGCACGCCCAGGCGCTTGCTGCGTTCGATGCCGCTGGCCTGCGCTACCTCGGGCGTCAGTGCGCCGGAGGCGAAGGCGTTGTAGTACACCGTGACGTCGCCGAAGACCTGCTTGCGGTCCGGTCGGGCTGCATCGGCGGCCCAGGTCGGCAGGGCCAGGCACAGGGTGATCAGCAAAAGGGCGAGACGACGCATGTTGCCATTCCTCCGGTGGTGGGTCACACCGCGACCTGGTGCTCCTGCAACCCAGGGCTGCTGACCCGATAGATACCGATTTCCCCCAACAGATTAGGCCAAAGCCGACCGCCCCACCCGTTGCGGTGACGGTTGTCCACGGCCAGGCGATCGAGCACCTTGGCATCGCGTTCGCGGCACAGGTTCTCGAAGTCCTCGAAGGTGCAGAAGTGGATGTTCGGGGTGTTGTACCAGGTGTAGGGCATGAAGTCCGACACGGGCATGCGGCCCTTCGTCGCCAGGTACCAGCGGCAGCGCCAGTGGCCGAAGTTGGGGAAGGTGATGATGCACTGGCGGCCCACGCGCAGCATCTCGTCGAGGATCCGGTCGGGATACTCCACAGCTTGCAGGGCCTGGGTCATGACCACCACATCGAAGCTGTTGCTGGCGAAGTTGCCCAGGCCCTTGTCCAGGTCCTGCTCGATGACGTTGACGCCGTTGGCCACGCAGGCGGCGATGTTGTCGGCGTCGATCTCCAGGCCGTAGCCGGTGACCTGCTTGCGGTCGCGCAACGAAGCCAGCAGCTCGCCATTACCGCAGCCCAGGTCGAGTACCCGGCTGCCGGCAGGGATCCAGTCGTGGATGATTTCCAGGTCGGCTCTCATGCTGTCCTCAGATGACGATGCGGTTCATGTAGTTCGTGAAGCCCTGGGTGTAGCGCGGTGTGGGGATCAGGAAGGCATCGTGGCCGTAAGGGGCATCGATCTCCAGGTAGCACACGTTCTTGCGCGCGGCCATCAGCGCATCGACGATCTCCCGTGAGCGTGCCGGGGAGAAGCGCCAGTCGGTGGTGAACGACATGATGCAGTAGTCGGCCGTAACATGGCCCAGGCTGGCGGCCAGGTCACCGCCGTGGGCGGCGGCTGGGTCGAAATAGTCCAGCGCCTTGGTCATCAGCAGGTAGGTGTTGGCGTCGAAGCGGCCGGAAAATTCCTCGCCCTGATAGCGCAGGTAGCTCTCCACCTGGAACTCGACGCTGTGGAAGTCGTAGTTGAGCTTGTCGCTCTTGAGCTCGCGGCCGAATTTCTCGCCCATCGAGTCGTCGGACAGGTAGGTGATATGGCCGACCATACGCGCCAGCATCAGCCCACGCTTGGGAATCACGCCCTGGTCCTGGAAAGAGCCACCGTGGAATTCGGGATCGGTGAGGATGGCCTGGCGGGCGACTTCGTTGAAGGCGATGTTCTGCGCCGACAGCTTGGGCGCCGAGGCGATGTCCACGCAATGACGCACGCGGTGCGGGTAGGTGATGGTCCACTGCAAGGCCTGCATGCCGCCCAGGCTGCCGCCGACCACGGCGGCCCATTGGCTGACGCCGAGGCGATCGGCCAGGCGCGCCTGGCTGTGCACCCAGTCCTCGACGGTGAGCACCGGAAAGTCCGCGCCATAGGCTTTGCCGGTGGCCGGGTTGATGCTGCTCGGACCGGTGCTGCCATTGCAGCCGCCGAGGTTGTTCAGGCTGACCACGAAGAAGCGGTTGGTGTCGATGGGCTTGCCCGGGCCGATGCAACTGTCCCACCAGCCCGGCTTGCGGTCTTCGACGCTGTGGTAGCCGGCCGCATGGTGATGGCCGGACAGCGCGTGGCAGATCAGCACCGCATTGCTGGCACTGGCATTGAGCGTGCCATAGGTTTCATACACCAGTTCGTAGCCGGCCAGCGAGCGGCCACCGGCCAGCGTCAACGGTTCATCGAACCGGGCGATCTGGGGGTTACCAGACCGACGGAATCTTCGGGAAAGACAGTGGACATCGGCCCTGCTCACGCTTGACGGAGGCGTAAGTCTAAAGAGCGCTACCCCCAGCGGCAAGCAATGGCTGCCGCTGGGGGCCGGGCTGGATCAGATCAGGCGCCACAGCACATCCGGCATGCCGGCGTAGGTGGCCAGTTGCGGCATCAGGAACGACTGCACCACCTGGATAGCGATGAAGGCGAAGATCGGCGAGATATCCAGACCACCGAGGTTGGGCACCAGGCGGCGGAACGGCGCCAGCACCGGCTCGCTGATCTGGTAGGCCAGTTCGGCGGCGGGGTTGTGGCTGTTGGGCGCGATCCAGGACACGATCACCATGACGATCATCGCCACCCAGAAGATCTTCAGGAACAGCGAGGTGATCCCCAGGATGGCCCAGATCAGCAGGTGCGGCAGGTCGCCGATGGTGCCGTAGGTGAGCATCAGCACGAAGGCCATCAGCAGCGCCTGAATCACGATCGCCAACAGCAGCGACGAGGTATCCAGCCCGGCGATGCTCGGCACGATACGGCGAATCGGCTTGAGCAGCGGCTGGGTGGCGCGCACCGTGAACTGGCTCAGCGGGTTGTAGAAATTGGCCTTGACCAGTTGCAGCACGAAGCGCAGCAGGACGATCACCAGGTACAGGCTGACCAGGGTTTGCACCACGAAGATCGCGGCGCCGGACAGTGCATTCATCGACAACTCCTCATTTGCCCAATTGTTCGGCCAGCTCGGCCGAGCGTGTGGCGGCCGCTTGCAGCGCCTGCTCGACCACAGCCTCGAAGCCGTTGGCCTGGAACGATTTGATCGCCGCTTCGGTGGTCCCGGCTGGCGAGGTGACGCGGCGACGCAGTTCGGCGGCGTCGACGTCGCTGGAAACGGCCATGTGCGCGGCGCCCAGTGCGGTCTGCAGGGTCAGCTGCGAGGCGATGTCGCGCGGCAGGCCGAGCTTCTCGCCGGCAGCGGTCATGGCTTCGATCAACAGGAAGAAATAGGCCGGGCCGCTGCCGGAGACGGCGGTGACCGCATCCAGTTGCTGCTCCTGCTCCAGCCACAGGGCGGTGCCCACGGCGCGGAGCAACTGTTCGGCCTGCTCGCGCTGGCCGACCGACACCTGTGCGGTGGCGTACAGGCCGCTGGCGCCCTGGCGCAGCAGGGACGGGGTATTGGGCATGCAGCGCACCACCGGGACCTGGCCCAGCCAGTTCTGAAGGCTATCGCAGGTGATACCGGCGGCGATCGAGACGACCAATTGCCCGGCCTTCAGCTCAGGTTTGAGGGTTTCGCACACGCTCTTCATGACCTGTGGCTTGACTGCCAGTACGATCACGTCGGCGCCATCGATGGCCTGGGCGTTGCTCTCGAAGGTCGCGATGCCGTGTTCGGCCTGGATCCGGGTGCGGGTGTCGGCGCCAGGATCGCTGGCGCGGATCTGCGAAGCGTCCAGGCCCTGGGCCCGCAGGCCGCCGATCAGGCTGGCCGCCATGTTGCCCGCGCCGATGAAGGCGATACGCGTCTTGCTCATGTCAGGTCCTTGAAGGAAAGAGTGAGTAAAGCATGGATTCAGGCGTGCCCGTAGTCGCGCGCGCCGAACAGTGCGGTGCCGATACGCACCCAGGTCGCACCTTGGGCGATGGCCGCTTCCAAGTCATGGCTCATGCCCATGGACAGACTGTCCAGGCCAAGGCCGAGGGCCTCCTGCAACTGGCGCAGCCGGGCGAACGCAGCGTGCTGGGCGGCAGGGTCGTCGGTGGGTTCAGGGATCGCCATCAGCCCGCGCAAGCGCAGGTTGGGCAACGCGGCCACGGCCTGGGCCAGTGCGGGAAGCTGCTCTGGCGTGCAGCCAGACTTGCTGTCCTCGCCACTGACATTCACCTGCAGGCAGATATTCAGTGGTGACAGGCCGGTCGGGCGCTGCTCGCTCAGGCGTTGGGCGATCTTCAGGCGGTCCACGCTATGTACCCAGTCGAAATGTTCGGCAATGGCCTTGGTCTTGTTCGACTGGATGGGGCCGATGAAATGCCAGATCAAGGGCAGGTCGGACAATTCCGTCTGTTTGGTCAGCGCTTCCTGAAGATAGTTCTCGCCGAAATCGCGCACGCCCGCCCGGTGAAGTTCGGCGATGGCGCTGGCGGGCTTGGTCTTGCTCACGGCCAGCAACTGCACGCTGGCCGGGTCGCGGTGGCTGGCCTTGGCCGCGCCGTCGATGCGGGTACGAATGGCGTGAAGGTTGTCTGCTAGGGTGGACATGGATCGATGCCGGCAGCTCAGTGGTGTGCGGCATTCTACCTGCTTGATGGCCTTTGGGGAGTCTCATGGACGTGACCGACCTGCTGGCCCGCGCCGTGAAGGCGGGGGCCTCGGACCTGCACTTGGCGGCGGGCGAATTGCCGGCGTGGCGCCTGGATGGCGTATTGCAGCGCGTGGCGTTGCCGACGTTGTGCAGCGACACGCTGGAACAGGGGCTTGCGCCCTGGCTCGATGCGGATCAGCGCCAGCGCTGGCGGACGGGCGACGAGGTGGACCTGGCCGTGGAGCCGCCTGGGCTTGGACGCGTTCGCCTGAGCCTGTTCAGGCAGTATCACGGCCTGGCCGCCAGCCTGCGGCTGATCGGGCAGCAGGCGCCGACGGTCGAGGCGTTGGAATTGACTGGGGTGTATCAGGCGCTTGCCCGCTGCCGCGATGGCCTGGTGCTGGTGGGTGGGGCGACCGGCAGTGGCAAGTCCAGCACGCTCGCCGCGCTGGTCGCGCAACTGGGATGCGACCGCGCAGGCCATATCCTGACCCTGGAAGACCCGGTTGAGTTCGTACACGGCCGTGGCCGGGCGTTGATCAACCAGCGCGAGATCGGCCGCCACAGCCGAGACTTCGCCCAAGGCCTGCGCAGCGCACTGCGTCAGGATCCGGATGTGATCATGATCGGCGAACTGCGCGACCTGGACAGCATCCGCCTGGCCTTGCGCGCAGCGCAGACCGGTCACCTGGTACTGGCCACCGTGCACACGCGCAGCGCTGCCAGCAGCATCGATCGGCTGGTGGAGGTGTTCGCCGCCGAAGAGAAGTCGCTGATCCGCGTCATGCTCGCCGAATCACTGCAATTGGTGGTGGCGCAGGCGTTGGTGCGGCGTGTGGGCGGCGGTCGGGTGGCGGCGCGCGAGGTCCTGGTGGCCACCGCGGCGGTCCGCAATTTGATCCGCGAAGGGCGCGTGGCGCAATTGCCGTCGGCCATGCAGACCGGTGCGGCACAGGGCATGGTGACGATGGAGGCGGCGCTGGACAGGTTGAGGGCGCGGGGGCTGATCGACAACCTGGAGTAGGAGGGGCGATCTCGGCGCGGAGTGCCCGCGCCGGGCCGAAGGGGGATTAACGCTTGGCCAGTCTCAAGGCCTGCTGCTCTTTGGGCAGCACGCGTTTGGCGACGACGTAGTGCTTCTGCCAGTAGGGCTTGTCCAGGCTGTCGATGCTCACCCGCTTGCCGGTGCGCGGTGCGTGGATGAAGCGCTCGTTGCCCAGGTAGATGGCCACGTGATTGACGCGACGGCTCTTGATGTTGAAGAAGATCAGGTCGCCAGGCTTGAGGTCCTTGCGCGCCACTTTCACGCCGTGGCCCTGGGCCATGGCATTGGAGCTACGCGGCAGATCCAGGTCGGCGACGTCGTTGAAGGCATATTTGACCAGGCCGCTGCAATCGAACCCTTTGCCGGGTGTGCTGCCGCCCCAGCGGTAGGGCGTGCCGAGCGCATTGACGGCGCGGCTGAGCACTTGGCTGCTTTGCTTGGGCGTGGCAGCGGCCGCTTTCAGTGTGGGGTTCTTGGCCGCATTGCCTGGCCGTGCACGCAGATTGACGTGCTTGGCGGGGGAACGTTTGATGGTCGCATCGGCATTGGTGGTATAGCCGCTGAAGCCGTTGGGAAGTCGTTGCTCACGATTGGTGGCGTGGGCGGCCAGGGGCAATAAAAGGCAGAGGGTCAGCCATGTCTTGAAGAAGGGCGGCATAGATGAAGCTCTTATGAACGGTTATGGAGATTGGCGCGCAACTTTATAACAGCTTTTCGATCAAAAACTGATCCGTTGGTCGTGTGGGCGATTACCATACGTCGGCGCAAAACGGAAAAGTCACATTTTTTCTTAGAAAATTTTCGGCTATCCCACGAGGACAATGCATGAATACGTATCAACAGGGTGCGCCGCTGCACGACACGCATAGCAAGGTGATTGGCTATCTGCTGTGGATTTTCGGCTTCACCGGCTCGCACCGCTTCTATTACGGCAAGCCCATCACCGGCACGATCTGGTTCCTGACCCTCGGTCTGCTGGGCATCGGTTGGCTGATAGACCTGTTCCTGATTCCGTCGATGGACCGCGAAGCCGACATGCGCTTCCAGTCGGGCCGGGTGAACTACACGGTGGCCTGGGTGCTGCTGACCTTCCTGGGCATCTTCGGTATCCACCGGCTGTACCAGGGCAAATGGATCAGCGCGATCATCTACTTCTTCACCGGGGGCCTGTTCCTAGTCGGTGTGCTGTATGACTTCTGGACGCTGAACACCCAGATATCCACGGTCAACCGCGAACGTCCCTGACAGGCGCGCTTCAGAAAAAAGGCCTTGTCGCAGTGCGGCAAGGCCTTTTCTTTACTGGCGTGTCTGGCGCTGCTGCAACAGCAGGTTGCTGAAGCCGGCGCCGGCCAATTGTTTCTGTGCAACGGTCAGCTGTTCGCGGTTGCTGAACGGTCCGACCAGTACCCGGTACCAGGTCTCGTCTTTCACCGTACCGGACTCCACTTTCACCACCTGCCCCAGCAGGATGATCTGCGCCCGTACCTTGTCGGCGTCGGCCTCCTTGCGGAACGAGCCCGCCTGCAGGAAGTACAGGGTGGTCGCTGCCGGCTTGATCACCGGTGGTGCGGGTGGCGGCGTCTGACCCAGCAGCGCGGCCTGGGCCCGGGCGGTGTCGATCTTCGCCGCTTCTGCCGGGGTGACCGGTGTGGTCGGCTGCGCCGGCACTGGGGGCGTCTTCTCCGGCACCGCTTCAGGCGGCACGATCACTTCCGATTCCGGCAGCAGGGTGTAGAAATCGTACTTCGGCTTGATCGGCTGAGGCGTGGTGGGGGTGGTGCCCTTGGCCGCTTCGGCGACCTTGGCCGGCTTCTGCTGTTCAGGCTTGGCACGCTTGATGTCGTCGCCGCCCGGCTCGAGCTTCATCAGGAACACCACGAACGCGCCCACGGTGAGGCCGATCGCCAGCCACACCCAGCCCGGAATCGGCTGTTTCGCAGGTGGCTGATGGCGACTGGCGCCGCGCTTGGGCGCAGGTTTCTTCTTGGCAGCCAACTTACATGCGCTCCAGGGTTTCCAGGCCAAGCAGTTCCAGGCCCTGTTTGAGGGTACGGCCGGTCAGCGCCGCAAGCCGCAAGCGGCTTTGTTGCTGCTCGGCGGTGTCGGCGGCGAGGATCGGGCAGTTCTCGTAGAAACTGGAGAACAGACCCGCCAGGTCGTAGAGGTAGCTGCACAGCACATGTGGCGTGCCTTTGTCGGCGACGTTGTTGAGCACTTCGCCGAATTGCGCCAGGCGCGCGGCCAGGTCCTGCTCGTGAGCCGCCTGCAGCACGATGTCGCCTTCGACCTGCTCGAAGCCCTTGCCCAGCTTGCGGAACACGCCGGCCACGCGGGTGTAGGCGTACAGCAGGTAAGGCGCGGTATTGCCTTCGAAATTGAGCATCAGTTCGAAGTTGAAGCTGTAGTCGCTGGTGCGGTGCTTGGACAGGTCCGCGTACTTCACTGCGCCGATGCCGACCACTTCGGCGATGCGCCGCAGTTCGTCTTCGGGCAGGCTCGGGTTCTTTTCCTTGACCAAGGCGTAGGCGCGGTCCTTGGCTTCGCTCAGCAGGTCGATCAGCTTCACGGTGCCGCCGTCGCGGGTCTTGAACGGACGGCCATCGGCGCCGTTCATGGTGCCGAAGCCCATGTGCTCCATTTTCATCGGGTGGCCGACGAAGCCGGCGCGGCGGGCGACCTCGAACACTTGGTTGAAGTGCAGCGCCTGGCGTTGGTCGACGAAGTACAGCGCGCGATCGGCGTGCAGCACGTTGCTGCGGTAGCGTACCGCCGCCAGGTCGGTGGTGGCGTAGAGGTAACCGCCATCGGCCTTCTGCACGATCACCGGCAGCGGCTCGCCTTCGGTGTTCTTGAACTCTTCGAGGAACACGCACTGGGCGCCCTGGCTCTCGACCAGCAGGCCCGAGGCCTTGAGGTCGGCCACGACCGCTGCCAGGTCGTCGTTGTAGGCACTTTCGCCCATCACGTCGGCCATGGTCAGTTTGACGTTGAGCAGCTCGTAGGTTTTCTGGCAGTGCGACAGCGAGATGTCCTTGAAGCGCGTCCACAGCGCCAGGCACTCAGGATCGCCGGCCTGCAGCTTGACCACCAGGCCCCGGGCGCGGGTGGCGAATTCCTCGGACTCGTCGAAGCGTTTCTTCGCGGCGCGGTAGAAGTTTTCCAGGTCCGACAGCGCTTCGCTGGTGATCGGGTTTTCCTGCAGGTAGGCCAGCAGCATGCCGAACTGGGTGCCCCAGTCGCCCACGTGGTTCTGGCGGATCACCGTGTCGCCGAGGAACTCAAGCACGCGGGCGACGCTGTCACCGATGATGGTCGAGCGCAGGTGGCCGACGTGCATCTCTTTGGCCAGGTTGGGCGCCGACAGGTCGACGACCGACTTCTCGGCGGTGCCGGCTTTGCGTACGCCCAGATGGTCGTCGGCCAGCGCCGCGTCCAGGCGCTGGGCCAGGGCGTCGGTGTTCTGGAAGAAGTTGAGGAACCCGGGACCGGCGATCTCGACCTTGCTGATGTCGGCGCTGGCCGGCAGCGCCGCGATCAGCTTGTCGGCGAGGTCGCGAGGCTTCATGCCCGCAGGCTTGGCCAGCATCATGGCGATGTTGCTGGCGAAGTCGCCATGGGTCTTGTCGCGGGCGTTCTCCACCTGAATCGATGGCGACAACCCTTCAGGCAGCACACCGTCGGTGACGAGTTGGGCGAGAGCTTGCTGGATCAGCTGGCGAATGGTGTCTTTCATCGGGTTCTCGTTTCGACCGCAAACGCGGCGAGCGCTTCGATGCGCAGGTGGAAAAACTGGACATTATCCGTGCTTGAGCCTTAAGGCTCAAGCACAGCGGCAGGTGATGAGCTGCAAGTGGCAAGCTGCAAGCGGCAAGCGGTTGTGCGGTGACTGCGCGGGCCCGAACCTGTCGCTTGCAGCTTGCAGCTTGCAGCTTGCAGCTTGCAGCTTGCAGCTTGCAGCTTGCAGCTTGCAGCTCAATAAAGGTCGACGGGGTCGACGTCGAGCGACCAGCGTACTTGGCGGCCCGAGGGCAGTTGCTCGACCTCCAGCAGCCAGGCGGCGATCAGCCGGTGCAGTGGGGCGCGGGCGCTGGCCTGGATCAGCAACTGGGCGCGGAAGCGGCCAGCGCGGCGCTCCATGGGGGCGGGCACCGGGCCCAGCAGCTCGATGCCTGGCAGCGCCATCTCGCTCTGCAGGCGTTCGGCGGCGGCGCAGGCTTCGTCGAGGAAGGCTTCGGCCTGGCCCGGCTTATGCGCTTCGGCGCGCAGCAGCGCCAAGTGCGAAAACGGCGGCAGGCCGGCGGCACGGCGTTCGCTCAAGGCCTGTTCGGCGAAGGCGAAATAGCCTTGCTCGGTGAGCTGTACCAATAGCGGGTGCTCGGCCAGATGGGTCTGCACGATCACCTTTCCCGGTTCCTCGGCGCGACCGGCGCGGCCAGCCACCTGCACGATCAACTGCGCCATGCGTTCGCTGGCGCGGAAGTCGCCGGAGAACAGACCACCGTCGGCATCGAGAATCGCCACCAGCGTCACCCGGGGGAAATGGTGGCCTTTGGCGAGCATCTGGGTGCCGACCAGGATGCTCGGCTGGCCGCGCTGGATGGTGCTGAACAACTGCTGCATGGCGTCCTTGCGCGAGGTGCTGTCGCGGTCCACGCGCAGCACCGGGTAGTCGGGGAACAGCGTTTTCAGGCGCTCTTCGGCACGCTCGGTGCCGGCGCCGACTGGCCGCAGGTCGACATGCGCGCACTGGGGGCATTGCAGCGGCAGACGCTCGTCGTAGCCGCAGTGATGACAGCGCAGCACGCCGGAGCGCTGATGCACGGTCATGCGCGCATCGCAGCGCGGGCACTCCGACAGCCAGCCGCAGTCGTGGCACAGCAAGGTAGGGGCGAAGCCGCGGCGGTTGAGGAACACCAGCACCTGCTGGCCGGCCGCCAGGGTCTGGCCGATGGCCTGTTGCAAGGGCCCGCTGATGCCGCTATCCAACGGCAGGCTGCGCACATCCAGACGCATGAAGCGCGGCGGCTTGGCACCGCCGGCGCGCTGGTTCATACGCAACAGACCGTAGCGGCCGGTGTGGGCGTTGTGCAAGCTTTCCAGCGAGGGCGTGGCCGAGCCCAGCAGAATGGGAATGTTGTCCTGGTGCGCGCGCACCACTGCCAGGTCGCGGGCGTGATAGCGCAGGCCTTCCTGCTGTTTGTAGGAGCCGTCGTGCTCTTCGTCGATGATGATCAGGCCGGGTCGCTTCATGGGCGTGAACAGCGCCGAGCGGGTGCCGATGATGATGTCCGCCTCGCCATCGCGGGCCGCCAGCCAGGCGTCCAGGCGCTCGCGATCGTTGACCGCCGAGTGCAGCAGCGCGATGCGCGCGTTGAAGCGCTGCTCGAAGCGCGCCAGGGTCTGTGGGCCGAGGTTGATCTCGGGAATCAGGATCAAGGCCTGTTTGCCGGCCTCCAGGGTTTCGCGGATCAGTTGCAGGTAGACCTCGGTCTTGCCACTGCCGGTGACCCCGGCGAGCAGGAAGGCATGGTAGCTGCCAAAGCCCGAACGCACGGCTTCGAACGCCGCCCGCTGTTCATCGTTGAGTGGCAGCTCCGGCTGCGCCAGCCAATGCTCGTGGCGCGGCGGCGGCAGATGGCGGCGCACCTCGACCTGCACCAACTCCTTGGCCAGCAGCAGGTCGAGGCTGTCCTTGTTCAGTGCCAGCTTGCTCAGCAGGCTGTGGGCCACGCCATGGGGATGCTGGGCGAGGGTCTGCAAGGCCTCTTTCTGGCGCGGGGCGCGGGCGATGCGCGGGTCGTCGAGTCGCGCGCCCGGCGCGACATGCCAAAAGCGCTCCTGCCGGGCTTCGGCCGCCTCGCCCTGGCGCAGCAGCACCGGCAGTGCCCAACTGAGGGTGTCGCCCAGACTGTGCTGATAATAGTGGGCGGTCCACAGGCACAGCTTGAACAGCTCAGGCGGCAGCGGCGACACCGGATCGAGCAGCTCGCTGGCCGGCTTGAGCTTGTCGGCGGGCACTTCGCTCTGGGCGCAGACTTCCACCAGCACGCCAATCATCTCGCGGCGTCCGAACGGCACGCGGACGCGCATGCCCGGGGTCAGGGGCTGGCGGACCATGGCGGCCGGCGCCCGATAGTCGAACAGGCGACGCAAGGGCGAGGGCAGGGCAAGGCGCAGGATGACGTCGGGCACGCGGGAGGTCTTCGTGGGAAGGGTATGAGTCGGCGAGCCTAGCAGACGACAGCCGGTGCAAGCGACCACTTGCGCTGCCTCCGGGCTCTGGTATTATTTGCCGCCTAATTACGTGCGGTATTCAACAATAGGTGTTGGGTGGCGGCACGCAGCTCGAGGAAGTGACCATGAAAGCCGATATTCATCCGAACTACGAAGTAGTTGCAGTCACCTGCAGCTGCGGCAGCAAATTCGAAACCCGTTCGACCCTGGCCAAGCCGCTGGCGATCGACGTCTGCTCCCAGTGCCACCCGTTCTACACTGGCAAGCAGAAAGTCCTGGACACCGGTGGTCGCGTACAGAAGTTCGCCGACCGCTTTGGTATGTTCGGTACCAAGAAGTAAACATGCATCTGGCGAGGCCTCTGGCTTCGCGATGCTGCAAAAGAAGGCGCCCCTTGTGGGCGCCTTTTTGTATCCGCCGTTTGGCAGGTACGGCGGGGATGAGGTGCAGGGTGTGCGAGCATGGAGAGAAGGTAGTCGCAGAAAATAGTTGTAGACACTATGTGCATGGATTGTACACACTTGATTTCGCCAGCCCCGTCAGGTGTAGCGTAAAGTCGTAGGCCACCGGCCTTGACAGGTGTGACCGGGCAGTCTTGTCGCTCCCGGACTCTTTGCGTATCCTCGGCGGTCCGTCAGAACAGTAAACAAGCGGAATGCCCACCATGTCAGATTTGAAAACCGCCGCTCTCGAATACCACGCTCAACCTCGCCCGGGGAAACTGAGCGTGGAGCTTTCCAAGCCAACCGCCACCGCCCGCGACCTCGCCCTGGCCTACAGCCCAGGCGTTGCCGAGCCGGTCCGCGAAATTGGCCGTGATCCAGAGCTGGCCTACAAATACACCGGCAAGGGCAACCTGGTCGCGGTGATTTCCGACGGCACCGCCATCCTGGGCCTGGGCGACCTTGGCCCGCTGGCCTCCAAGCCGGTCATGGAAGGCAAGGGCGTTCTGTTCAAGCGTTTCGCGGGCATCGACGTGTTCGACATCGAAGTTGAATCGGAAAGCCCACAGGCCTTCATCGACACCGTTCGCCGTATCTCCATCACCTTCGGCGGCATCAATCTCGAAGACATCAAGGCGCCTGAGTGCTTCGAGATCGAGCGCACGCTGATCGAGCAGTGCGACATTCCGGTCTTCCACGACGACCAGCATGGCACCGCCATCGTGACCGCTGCGGGCATGATCAACGCCCTGGAAATCGCAGGTAAAACCCTGGAAGACGCGAAGATCGTCTGCCTGGGCGCCGGCGCTGCGGCCATCTCCTGCATGAAGCTGCTGGTCAGCATGGGTGCCAAGGTCGAGAACATCTTCATGATCGACCGCAACGGCGTGATCCATGCCGGTCGCGACGACCTGAACCAGTACAAGGCCCAGTTCGCCCACGCCACCGACAAACGCACCCTGGCCGATGCCCTGGACGGCGCTGACGTGTTCGTGGGTCTGTCCGGCCCGAACCTGCTGAGCGCCGAAGGCCTGAAGTCAATGGCGGCCAACCCGATCGTGTTCGCCTGCTCGAATCCGGATCCGGAAATCGCCCCTGAGCTGGCGCACGCCACCCGCAATGACGTGATCATGGCCACCGGTCGTTCTGACTACCCGAACCAGGTCAACAACGTGCTGGGCTTCCCGTTCATCTTCCGTGGTGCCCTGGACGTCCGCGCCAAGCGCATCAACGAAGAGATGAAGATCGCTGCCGCCGTCGCCCTGAAGGATCTGGCCAAGCTGCCTGTGCCGAAGGAAGTGTGCGAAGCCTACGGCGTCGAGGGTCTGGAGTTCGGCCGTGAGTACATCATTCCGAAGCCGCTGGATGCGCGCTTGATCACCGTCGTTTCCGACGCGGTGGCCAAGGCAGCCATCGAGTCGGGTGTGGCCACCCTGCCGTATCCGAAGCACTACCCGCTCAAGAGCGTGGATGACGTGTTCAACGGCTGATCGGCCGCCGCGTCATTGAAAAGCCCCGGCGCGTGAGCGTCGGGGCTTTTTTGTGGGCGTCCTGCAGAAGCGGCGCTGCGCCGCCTCGACAGAAGATGAGCGGCGCTTAGAACAGGTCCATCGGCGCCGCTTCATCGGCCGGAAGCGGGCTGCCCGGTGCTACGCCATTGCCCAGTTCGTCACCGGAAGGTGGCGAGTCTTCAGCCTTGAACAGCTCGAAGTAGGCATTCGGCGTGCTAGGCGTGGCCGCACGGCCGCTCACCGGATCGACCCGCAGGCTGAGAATGCCCTCGGGCTCGGCTGGCGGATGCTCGGGCTTGCCCTTGAGCGCCGGGCCCATGAAGTCCATCCAGATCGGCAGCGCGACGGTGCCCCCATACTCGCGACGACCCAAGGTCTCCGGCTGATCGAAGCCGACCCAGACGGTGGTCATGTAGTCGGCGTTGTAACCGGAGAACCAGGCATCCTTGGATTCGTTGGTGGTACCGGTCTTGCCCGCCAGGTCGCTGCGGCCCAGGGCCAAGGCGCGTCGGCCAGTGCCGCGCTTGATCACATCCTGCAGCATGCTGGTGAGGATATAGGTGGTACGACCGTCGATGATCCGCTCGGCCACCACCGGCGTCAGTGGCGGCGGGGCGATCTGGCCCAGCGCCGACGGCGCAGTACCCGGCTGCGCGAGGGTGGTGATCGGCGCTTCCGGTGCAGCGATGCCGGCCTGATCCTGCTGGCCTTGCGGTACCCGCGCCGGATTGGCGGTGAACAGGGTCTCGCCGCTACGGCTCTCGATGCGCTCGATCAGGTACGGGTTGATCTTGTAGCCGCCGTTGGCGAAGGTGCTCCAGCCGGTGGCGATCTCCATCGGCGTGAGCGTCGCGGTGCCCAAGGCCAGCGACAGGTTGCGCGGCAGGTCCTGCTTGTTGAAACCGAACTTGGCGATGTAGTCGATGGTGCGATCGACGCCCATGGCTTGCAGCAGGCGGATCGACACCAGGTTGCGCGACTTGTACAGCGCCTCGCGCATGCGGATCGGGCCGAGGAAGGTATTGGTGTCGTTTTTCGGACGCCAGACCTTGTCGATGGACTCGTCGACGAACACGATTGGTGCGTCGTTCACCAGGCTGGCGGCGGTGTAGCCGTTGTCCAGCGCAGCGCTGTAGACGAACGGCTTGAAGCTCGAACCCGGCTGGCGCTTGGCCTGCATGGCGCGGTTGTAGTTGCTCTGCTCGAACGAGAAGCCGCCGACCAGCGCTTGAATCGCGCCGTCGGTCGGGTTCAGTGTCACCAGCGCGCTCTGCGCCGCCGGCACCTGGCTGAACTTGAGCGTGCCGTTGTCCAGGCGCTGCACACGGATCAGATCGCCGACCTGCGCCACGTCTGCCGGCGACTGCGGCGAGCGGCCCTGGGCGTTGCTGTTGATGAACGGCCGGGCCCACTTCATGGTGTCCCAGGCCACGTCTTCTTCCTGTCCGGCACGGGTCAGTACCTTCAGCCCAGTCTTGTCGACCTGGGTGACGATGGCCGGTTCCAGCCCGCCGAGGGTGCGCTGTTTGGTCAGGTCCTGCTGCCAGGCGTTGCGCGTCTTGCCCGGATAGCGCGCTTCGGGGCCACGGTAGCCGTGGCGCTCGTCGTAGGCGGTCAGGCCATTGAGCACCGCCTTGTTGGCGATCTCCTGGGTATCGCTGGGGACCGTGGTGGTGACGCGATAGCCTTCGGTGTAGGCCTCGCTGCCGTAGCGGCCAACCATTTCGGCCCGCGCCATTTCGGCGACGAACGGCGCATTCACTTCCGGCGCCGGCACGTGATAGCTGGCGTTCAGCGGCTCGGCGAGCGCGGCCTGATAGCTCGCCTGGTCGATCTTGCCGAGCTTGTACATGCGCCCCAGGATCCAGTCACGGCGCTCTTTGGCGCGTACCGGGTTGGCCAGCGGGTTGAAACGCGACGGCGCCTTGGGCAGGCCGGCGATCATCGCCATTTGCGCCAGGCTGACGTCACGGATCGACTTGCCGTAATACACCTGCGCTGCCGCATCGATGCCATAGGCACGATTGCCCAAGTAGATCTTGTTCACGTACAGCTCGAGGATTTCGTCCTTGGTCAGCTCGCGTTCGATCTGCAGGGCCAGGAGGATTTCGTTGGTCTTGCGCGAGAAGCTGCGTTCACTGGTGAGGAAGAAATTCTTGGCCACCTGCATGGTGATGGTGCTGCCGCCAGTCTGAATATGACCGGACTTCACCAGTTGGGTCGCAGCGCGCATCAGGCTGCTTGGATCGACGCCGTAATGGTTGAGGAAATTGTCGTCTTCAGCTGACAGAAGTGCCTGGATGAACTGCGGGGGAATTTCCGCGAATCGAATGGGAGAGCGCCGCATCTCGCCAAACTCGGCAATCAGCTTGCCGTCGCTGCTGTACACCCTCAGCGGTATCTGCAACTGGATGCTTCTGAGCGAGTCGACCGACGGCAGGCTGGGACTAAGATACAGAAACGCCCCGCTCAGACCGAGTACGAGCGCGCAGATGACGGCGACGAAAGACCACCAGAAGAACTTCAGCAGGCGAATCAAGGCTTTGGGGTGTCCAGGTTGATAAATGGAGTGCACGCAGGCCCGGCGGACGGGCAAAAACGCTGGGCATTATAAGCATTTCGCCCTTCCGGGTCATCGACCGGGCGGGGCAGGCGACGATGGGTTCGACCGGCAATGTGATGCCGGTCATCAAAAAGGGAATAGCGATGCTTGGACGCTTTGGCAGGGATGGCGGTTCAGTGTTGGGTGTGCAAATTACGTCCGATTCGGTGCGAATGCTGCAGTTGAGCGGCGCCCGAGGGCGACGCAGGGTGAGTGCCTGGGTTCACCAGGTGGTGGCACCTGTAACTCGGTTGGACGCTGATGGCGAGTCGCTATCGCAGGCACTGCGCGAGGCTGCTCGCCGTTGCGGCCGGGCCAGGAGGGTCGCCCTGGCCATGCCGGGGTCTCAGGTGATCTGCAAGGTGGTGCAGTTGCCGTCGGCCGTCCCTGAGGCTGAACGCGAGGCGCGGCTGCTGGCCGATGCCGAGCATCTGTTCCCATTTCCTTTGGATGATCTGGCCATGGACTTCCAGGTGCTTGGCCCGACGGCCCAGGCTTCCCAGTCGCTCGACGTGCTGATCGGGGCGGCGCGCCAGAGCCTTGTCGAAACGCTGCTGCTGCCGTTCGAGGATGCGGGGCTTGAGGTCGTCGCCGTGGAAGTGGATAGCGTCGCGCTGGCTCGGTTGCAGCCGGGCGCGGATCGCCAGCCTTTGCTGCTGCTGGAGGCGGACGGGCTGACATTGCATACCTGGGGTGATGACCCGCTGGGCGTGCGTGTAGAGCAGCGCTTCGACAGTGGCTGTACGCAGGCAGCCTACCTGCAGCGGATCGAGGACCTGCTCGCGAGCGCTGCGCTTGGAAAAAGCGCCGCAGGATTGATGGTCGGTGGTGCGGCGGCAACATCGAACTGGCTGCAGGTGCTGGAGCAGCATCTAGGTCGCGTTTGCCAACCGATCTGCTCCGCCTACGTGCGCAAGGATATGCCTGCTGCGGACCACGGCGCGATGGCCCTGCCCCTGGCACTGGCGTTGGGAGTGGACGCATGAGCCTGCGCCTGAATCTGCTGCCCTGGCGCGAACGCCAGCGCTTGGCCGCGCTGCAAAGGTTCCGGTGTGTGTTCCTGGGCAGTCTGTTCACGGCCTTCGTGGCGGTGATGCTGGTGGACCGCCTGGCTCATCAGCGCCTCGAACGGCAGGCGCAAGCCGGTGTGCTGCGCCAAGCCGAACTCCAGGCACTGGACGAGCGGGTGCAACAGGTGCAGCGCCTGCATGCCGCGCGCGAGGATATGCGCGGGCAGGTCCAGGCGCTCGCTGGGCTGCGCGCGGGGCAGGCCCAGGTGCCGCAGTTGCTCGCTGAGGTGGAGGCGGCGATGTCCCAAGGCATGCAATTGACCCGTCTCGATCTTCAAGACGGGCGCCTGCAGGTCAACGGCCTGGCGCTGTCTTCAGCCGTGCTGGCTCAGTTCATGCGCGACTTGCAGCGATCACCGGTCGTTCACGACCTTGAGCTCAAGCAAGTCGTTGGGCGCGCTGCAGGGGACGCATTCCTGTTGATCGCTCGCGTTTCGCCATCTTGATCATGCGCTGGTCAGTGCTCTCACGCTGGCAGGACGGTGCTGCGCGTTCGCCAGCCTCCCGCACTGCCACTATGGTGCTTGGGGTGCTGTTGGTGCTGGCCGGCGGCTACTGGCTGCGTGTTCATGACACGCGCGCCGCTTATCGCCAGGGCTCGTTGCTCGAAGCGCGGCAGATACAGGCCCTGCAAGCGCGACAGTCGCTGGCAGAGGGGCTGGTCCCGGCCGAAGCGGCGTTGATCGAGGAGCAGCACACACTGCAGGAGGCGCGCTGGCGCTTGTCGGGTGGGGCGAGCATGAGCGACTTGCTCGATCAACTAGCGCTGACGGGGCGCTCCTACGGCCTGCTGTTCGAGCAACTCGATATCGGGCAAGAGGTCCAGGCTGTCGGGTACCGCCAGATTCCGCTGCAGATGCAGGTCAGCGGCAGCTATGCCGGGTTGCGCGCCTGGCTTGACGAATGGCTGCAGCAGGTGCGGTTGCTGCAAGTGGTGCGTGCGCAACTGGAGCCTGCAACAGGACGGCCCGGGCTGCTGCATCTGCACCTGCAAGTGCACGCGTTGGAGGCCGGCGAGGAGTTGCCGGCGCCGGCCTCGCTTGCGGATGAGCCGGCACGGCAGCGCATCACCGCGCCGCTACTCGACCCGTTCGCCCCATGGTCTACACGACGCAGGGCGCAAGAAGGCTTGCTCGGGGTGCCGCTGGAGCAGTTGGAGATGGTCGGCAGCCTGTCGCGCGCGGGTAGCACGCACGCCTTGGTGCGCTGGGCCGGGCGGGTGTATCGGGTGGCTGAGGGGGATCACCTGGGACGTGAAGAGGGCGAGGTGATCAAGGTCGATCCGGATCAGGTCGAAATCAGGGAGCGGTTGTTCAACGATGCAGCATGGCAGGAGCGCTCCAGCTATCTGACGTTGAGCCGTGGCAGCAGTGCAGGGAGCACGGATGATTGGAAAAAACGCGGTGATCGGCCTGTGGGCGCTCTTGGCGTCCATGCAGGCACTGGCGACGACGGCCTACAAAGGTGAGCCGCTGTCGCTGAACTTCCAGGATGTGGAAGTGCGAGCGGTGCTGCAGGTGCTGGCCGACTATGCAGGCGTCAATCTGGTGGCCAGCGACACGGTCCAGGGCAACGTTACGCTGCGCTTGCAGGACGTACCCTGGGACCAGGCGCTGGACCTGGTGCTGCGCAGTCGCGGATTGGCCAGGCGCGAGCAGGGTAATGTACTGCTGATCGCCCCTGCCGCCGAGCTTGCCGAGCAAACGCGCGAGACGCAGGCTGACCGCCTGCTGGAGGCGCGGTCGCAGCCGCTGCAGCGCGCGCTGCTGCCGGTTCACCATGCCGATGCGTCCGCGCTGGCACCGCTGTTGCTGGCCAGCCTGGCCCTCGACGACCCGGCGGATGCGCGCGCCACGCTGAGCGTGGATCCACGCACCAACACCCTCGTCGCCGTCCAGTCCGCCGCGCGGCTGGCCGAACTGCGGCAGTTGATCGCGCAGTTGGACGTGCCGGTGCGTCAGGTGATGATCGAGGCGCGCATCGTCGAGGCCAACGTCGACTACGAGAAGGTGCTCGGCGTGCGCTGGGGCGCCAAACATGGCGGTTCGCCGGGACGCTCGGGCAGCGAACTGTTCGTCGATCTCGGCGCCTCGGCTGCCACGTCCGGCATCGGTCTAGGCTTGGTGGGCAGCGATGCGCTGCTCGACTTGCAGCTCAGCGCCATGGAAAAGAGCGGGAATGGCGAGATCATCTCGCAGCCCAAAGTGGTCACGGCCGACAAGGAAACCGCACGCATCCTCAAGGGCACCGAGGTGCCGTACCAGCAGTCGAGCAAGAGTGGCGCCACCTCGGTGTCGTTCCGCGAGGCGTCGCTTTCATTGGAGGTCACCCCGCAAATCACCCCTGACGGCAAAGTCATCATGGCGGTGCGCGTGACCAAGGACGAGCCCGACTACGCCAATGCCCTCAACGACGTGCCGCCGATTCGCAAGAACGAGGTCAACGCCAAGGTGCGCGTGGCCGACGGCCAGACCATTGTGATTGGTGGCGTGTATTCGACGTCGAACAGCAATGTGGTCGACAAGGTGCCATTTCTTGGCGATCTGCCGTATGTTGGACGGCTTTTTCGACGCGATGCATTACAAGAGAAAAAATCCGAGCTGCTGGTCTTCCTGACTCCGCGTATCATGAATGACCAGGCGATTGCTGTGAGTCGTTGATTCTGTGCGAAATTTGATACTTGTAGGGCCCATGGGTGCCGGAAAGAGCACCATCGGGCGCCTGTTGGCCAAAGAGCTGCGTCTGCTGTTCAAGGATTCCGACAAGGAAATCGAACTGCGCACCGGCGCCAACATCCCGTGGATCTTCGACAGGGAAGGCGAGCCGGGCTTTCGCGATCGCGAGCAGGCGATGATCGCCGAGTTGTGCGAACTTGACGGCGTGGTGGTCGCCACAGGCGGTGGCGCGGTGATGCGCGAGGCCAACCGTCGTGCCCTGCACCAAGGCGGCCGGGTCATCTACCTGCACGCCTCGGTCGAGCAGCAGGTGGGCCGTACCGCCCGTGATCGCAATCGCCCGCTGCTGCGCACGGCCAATCCTGAAGCCACGCTGCGCTCGCTGCTGGAGATGCGCGACCCGCTCTATCGCGAGATCGCCGACCTGGTGGTGGAAACCGACGAACGGCCACCGCGCATGGTGGTGATCGACATTCTCGAGCGCCTGCAGCAGTTGCCGCCCCGCTGAGCCGGGACTATTCTCGGCGACCAACGCCGGGTCGAGGTTGAACGTACGCGCAGGCCGCTCAGCCAAGGCCGCGCCCAAGCACATTGTGGGGATACATGCAGACACTGAAGGTCGATCTGGGCGAGCGCAGCTACCCGATCTACATTGGCGAGGGCCTGTTGGACCAGCCCGAGCTGCTGGCACCGCATATTGCCGGACGGCAGGTCGCCATCGTCTCCAACGAAACCGTCGCGCCGCTGTATCTCGAGCGCCTGAGCAAGACCCTTGGGGCTTGGTCGGTGCTGCCGGTGATACTGCCCGACGGCGAGGCCCACAAGAACTGGGAAACCCTCCAACTGATCTTTGATGCCCTGCTCACCGCCCGGCATGATCGGCGCACCACGGTGGTGGCGCTCGGCGGCGGCGTGATCGGTGACATGGCCGGCTTCGCTGCAGCCTGTTATCAGCGCGGCGTCGATTTCATCCAGGTGCCGACTACGCTGCTGTCCCAGGTGGACTCTTCGGTGGGCGGCAAGACCGGTATCAACCATCCGCTGGGCAAGAACATGGTCGGTGCGTTCTACCAGCCCAACGCAGTGCTCATCGACACCTTCAGCCTGCGCACCTTGCCGGCCCGCGAGCTGTCGGCCGGGCTTGCCGAGGTCATCAAGTACGGGCTGATCTGCGACGAGCCGTTCCTCGGCTGGCTGGAAGACAACATGGTCGCGCTGCGCCAACTCGACTCGACAGCCCTCACCGAAGCCATTCGCCGCTCCTGCGCGGCCAAGGCAGCGGTCGTCGGTGCCGACGAACGCGAATCGGGCGTGCGTGCCACCCTGAACCTCGGCCACACCTTCGGCCACGCCATCGAAACCCACATGGGTTACGGAGTATGGTTGCATGGCGAGGCCGTCGCTGCCGGGACCGTGATGGCCCTGGAGATGTCCATGCGCCTGGGCTGGATCGACCAGACGGCGCGTGATCGCGGAATTCGCCTGATGCAGGATGCAGGCCTGCCGGTGGTGCCTCCAGAGGAAATGACCCCGGCGCATTTCATGGAACATATGGCGGTCGACAAGAAGGTGCTCGACGGACGCCTACGCCTGGTGCTGTTGCGCCAGTTGGGCGAAGCCGTGATCACCGACGACTATCCGAAAGAGATCCTTCAGGCCACGTTGGCGGCGGACTACCGCGCAATCGTGGCCCAGCGTGAGGTTGTGACAGCGCAATGACCAGTTTGCATGCCGATGAGGCGTTTCTCGACCACTACCAGTTGAGCCACGATCCGTTCGCGCCGCGTGTGCCCGGCTTCAAATTCTTTCCTGCCCAGCGCAAGCCGGTGCTGGGTCAGTTGCATCATCTGGCGCGCTACAGCCACCTGATGCTGGTGGTGACCGGTCCCCATGGCAGCGGCAAGACCTTGCTGCGCCAGGCACTGGTCGCCAGCACCAACAAGCAGTCTGTGCAGAGCGTGGTGGTGTCGGCGCGCGGCGCCAGCGATGCCGCCGGCGTGCTCGGCCAAGTGGCCCAGGCGCTGGGCGTCGCGCAGCCGCAGGTACAGGCCATTCTTTCCCAGGTCGTGCAGTTGGCGCTGACCGGGCAAGAGGTGTATCTGCTGGTAGACGATGCGGAACAACTCGAAGAGTCAGCACTCCAAGCGTTGCTGGAACTGGCGGCCGGCGTTGCGGAAGGACGCCCGCATGTATTCCTGTTCGGCGAGCCTTCGCTGATTGCCGGGTTGGACGAACTCAGTGCCGAGGAAGAACGCTTCCACATCATCGAACTCGCCCCCTACAGCGAAGAGGAAACCCGCGAGTATCTGGAGCAACGCCTTGAAGGTGCTGGCCGGGGGCTGGACGTGCTCAGCGCTGAGCAGATCGCCGATATCCACGAAAACTCCGACGGTTGGCCGGGCAACATCAATCAGGTGGCCCGCGATACCTTGATCGAAGCCATGATTGCCACTCGCAGTACCGAGAAGCGACCATCCATGGGGTTCAAAATGCCTAAGAAACACGTGCTCGCACTGTCTGCTGTAGTTGTGGTCGCCGTTGCTGCGGCGGTCCTGATGCCCAAGAAAAGCGACAAGGCGCCAGCCGAGGCACCTGCCGCCCAAGCCCAGTTGCCACTGGGTCAGGGTCAGTCGAGCAGTGGCGGCCCGACGGTCGAGTTCTCCGGCTCGTCGCAACCGATGCCGCTGCCGCTGGTCGGTCAGTCGCAGCCGGTGATGCGTGAGCCGCTGGCCCAGGCGGCCGGTATGGGGGATGGTGAGGAGGGTGGTCCGGCGGGCAACACTGCACTGCAGCCGTCCGCGCCTTCGGCCGCGGTGCCGCCGACCGTCACCACCACTGCACCGCCCCAAGGTGTCGCTGCAGGTCCGGCGCCGACGCCGGCCCAGCCGGTTGTCAGCGCATCGAGCCAGCCGGCTGCCGCCGCGCAGAAACCGGCTGCCACGCAGCCGGCGAAAACCGCCACCCCTGCCAGCAAGCCGGCTGCGGCACCGACCCAGGTCGCCACGGCCAAGCCGGCGCCCAAAGCGGTCGAGAAGTCGACCGGCGGTGCGGGTAATAGCAGTTGGTACAGCGGCCAGAAGGCCGGCAACTACGTGGTCCAGGTATTCGGCACCAGCAATGAGTCGGCGGCCCAGTCGTTCGTCCGCGAGCAGGGCGGCGAGTACCGCTACTTCAAGAAAAACCTGCAGGGCAAACCCCTCTACGTGGTCACCTACGGCAATTTCGCCAGCCGCGACGCGGCAGCGGCTGCAATCAAGAACTTGCCAGCGAAGGTCCAGGCTGGTAAACCTTGGCCTCGTACCGTCGGCAGCGTTCAACAAGAGCTGGCCACGGCCCGCTGATCCTTCCGGGCGGCACCACCCCGCCGCCCAGTTGCTGAGCGAATCCCGGAATCTCGATAGCCTGCTGTGCACGAGCGCGGCAGGCTTTCGTGTCCCAGACTGCCGGCCACAAGCCTGATCGCAGTCACCGCTGAAACGCTTCAGACTCGAGTTCATTCGCCTACACGGTGAGTGACGCAAAAACATTCAAAATTGCGACATAAACTTTCAACGATTCGTCGTTATTGTTTGTGGGCGGCTTCGTCGCTGTGCAACAATGGTTTCCCATTGCCCCCGCAAAAAAGCTGGCATTTGATCGGCGTGGATGGTAAGTGGTTGTACTAAAAAGAGATTTGCCTTGGTTGAGAGGCGAACCTGGTGAGAATGTGTCTATGAAAACAGGTCTGTACCATCCCGAAGAATTCAAGGACAACTGTGGTTTTGGCCTGATTGCCCATATGACGGGCGAGCCGAGCCACCACCTCCTGCAAACCGCCGTCGAGGCCCTGACCTGCATGACCCACCGCGGTGGGATCAACGCAGACGGCAAGACCGGTGACGGTTGTGGCCTGCTGATGCAGAAGCCCGATCAGTTCCTGCGCGCCGTGGCCCGGGAACACTTCGCCGTCGAGCTTCCCAAGCAGTACGCGGTCGGCATGGTGTTCTTCAATCAGGACCCGGTGAAAGCCGAGGCCGCGCGGGCCAACATGAACCGCGAGATCACCCAGGCTGGCCTGCAACTGATCGGTTGGCGCAAGGTGCCGATCGATACCCGCGTGCTCGGTCGCCTGGCCTTGGAGCGCCTGCCGCAGATCGAGCAGGTGTTCATCGGCGGCGAAGGCCTGACCGACCAGGAAATGGCCATCAAGCTGTTCAGTGCCCGTCGCCGCTCGTCCGTGGCCAATGCCCACGACGCCGACCACTACATCTGCAGCTTCTCGCACAAGACCATCATCTACAAAGGTCTGATGATGCCGGCGGACCTCACCGCCTTCTATCCAGACCTCGGCGACGAGCGCCTGAAGACCGCGATCTGCGTCTTCCACCAGCGGTTCTCCACCAACACCTTGCCCAAGTGGCCGCTGGCGCAGCCGTTCCGCTTCCTCGCCCACAACGGCGAAATCAACACCATCACCGGTAACCGCAACTGGGCCATGGCCCGGCGCACCAAGTTCGCCAACGACCTGATCCCAGACCTGGAAGAGCTCGGCCCGCTGGTCAACCGGGTCGGCTCCGACTCCTCGAGCATGGACAACATGCTCGAGCTGATGGTCACCGGTGGCATCGACCTGTTCCGCGGCGTGCGCATGCTGGTGCCGCCGGCCTGGCAGAACGTCGAGACCATGGACGCCGACCTGCGCGCCTTTTACGAATACAACTCCATGCACATGGAGCCGTGGGACGGTCCGGCCGGCATCGTCATGACCGAAGGCCGCCACGCGGTGTGCCTGCTCGACCGCAATGGCCTGCGCCCGGCGCGCTGGGTGACCACCCGCAACGGCTACATCACCCTGGCCTCGGAAATCGGCGTGTGGAACTACCAGCCGGAGGACGTCATCGCCAAAGGTCGTGTCGGCCCGGGGCAGATCTTCGCCGTGGACACCGAGACCGGTCAGATCCTCGATACCGACGCGATCGACAACCGCCTCAAGTCGCGCCATCCCTACAAGCGCTGGCTGCGTCAGCACGCCACCCGTATCCAGGCGACCCTGAGCGACGACCAGGGCGTGGCCAGCTACGACGCCGACCAGCTCAAGCAGTACATGAAGATGTTCCAGGTCACCTTCGAGGAGCGTGACCAGGTGCTGCGTCCGCTCGGCGAGCAGGGCCAGGAAGCGGTCGGCTCGATGGGCGACGACACGCCGATGGCCGTGCTCTCCCAGCGCGTCCGCTCGCCGTACGACTTCTTCCGCCAGCAGTTCGCCCAGGTGACCAACCCGCCGATCGATCCGCTGCGCGAAGCGATCGTGATGTCCCTGGAAATCTGCCTGGGTGCCGAGCGCAACATCTTCCAGGAATCCCCCGAGCACGCCTCGCGGGTGATCCTCAGCTCGCCGGTGATCTCGCCAGCCAAGTGGCGCTCGCTGATGAACCTGGAGCGCGAGGGCTTCGACCGTCAGTTGATCGACCTCAACTACGAGCTGGGCCTGGGCTTGGAAGCGGCCATTCGCAACATCGCCGACCAGGCCGAAGAAGCGGTGCGCAGCGGCAAGACGCAACTGGTGCTGAGCGACCGTTTCATCGCCCCAGGCAAGTTGCCTGTGCATGCTTCGTTGGCTGTCGGGGCGGTTCACCACCGCCTGACCGAACAAGGCCTGCGCTGCGACAGCAACATCCTGGTGGAGACCGCCACCGCCCGTGACCCGCACCACTTCGCCGTGCTGCTGGGCTTCGGTGCCTCGGCCGTCTACCCGTACCTGGCGTACGAAGTGCTGGCCGACCTGATTCGTACCGGCGAAGTGCTGGGCGATCTGGACGAGGTGTTCAAGTACTACCGCAAAGGCATTTCCAAAGGCCTGCTGAAGATCCTCTCGAAGATGGGCATCTCCACCGTCGCCTCGTACCGTGGCGCCCAGTTGTTCGAAGCCGTGGGGCTGTCGGACGAGGTGGTCGGCCTGAGCTTCAAGGGCGTGTCCAGCCGCATCAAAGGTGCGCGCTTCGAGGATTTGGAGAGCGACCAGAAGCTGCTGGCGGCCGAAGCCTGGAGCGCGCGCAAGCCGATCCAGCAAGGTGGCCTGCTCAAATTCGTGCATGGCGGCGAGTACCACGCCTACAACCCGGACGTGGTCAACACCCTGCAGGCCGCCGTGCAGCAAGGCGATTACAGCAAATTCAAGGAGTACACCGCGCTGGTCGACCAGCGTCCGGTGTCGATGCTGCGTGACCTGCTCAAGGTCAAGGTGGCCGATCAGCCCCTGGCGCTGGAGCAGGTGGAGCCGGTCGGGGCCATCCTCAAGCGCTTCGACTCCGCCGGCATCTCCCTCGGTGCGCTGTCGCCGGAGGCCCACGAGGCCCTGGCCGAGGCCATGAACCGCCTGGGCGCTCGCTCCAACTCCGGCGAGGGCGGCGAAGACCCGGCCCGCTATGGCACGCTCAAGAGCTCGAAGATCAAGCAGGTGGCCACCGGCCGCTTTGGCGTGACCCCGGAGTACCTGGTCAACGCCGAAGTGCTGCAGATCAAAGTGGCCCAAGGCGCCAAGCCGGGCGAGGGCGGCCAGTTGCCTGGCGGCAAGGTCAACGGCCTGATCGCCAAGCTGCGCTATGCCGTGCCCGGCGTTACCCTGATCTCGCCACCGCCGCACCACGACATCTACTCCATCGAAGACCTCGCGCAGTTGATCTACGACCTCAAGCAGGTCAACCCGCAAGCGCTGGTGTCGGTGAAGCTGGTGGCCGAGGCGGGTGTCGGGACCATCGCGGCAGGCGTGGCCAAGGCCTATGCCGACCTGATCACCATTTCCGGCTACGACGGTGGCACCGGCGCCTCGCCGCTGACCTCGATCAAGTACGCGGGCGCACCGTGGGAACTGGGCCTGGCCGAGACCCACCAGACCCTGCGCGGCAACGACCTGCGCGGCAAGGTGCGGGTGCAGACCGACGGTGGCCTGAAAACCGGCCTGGACGTGATCAAGGCCGCCATCCTCGGCGCCGAGAGCTTCGGCTTCGGCACCGCGCCGATGATCGCCCTGGGCTGCAAGTACCTGCGGATCTGTCACCTGAACAACTGCGCCACCGGCGTGGCCACCCAGAACGACAAGCTGCGCAAGGACCACTACATCGGCACCGTCGACATGGTGATCAACTTCTTCACCTTCGTCGCCGAAGAAACCCGCGAATGGCTGGCCAAGCTGGGCGTGAGCAGCCTCGGCGAGCTGATCGGGCGTACCGACCTGCTCGACGTGCTGCCAGGTGACACCCAGCGCCAACAGCACCTGGACCTCACGCCACTGCTGGGCAGCTCGCACATTCCGGCCGACAAGCCACAGTTCTGCGAAGTGGACCGCAACCCGCCGTTCGACAAAGGCGAGTTGGCCGAGCGCATGGTCGACATGGCCCTGCCGTCGATCCGTGACCAGGCCGGTGGCGAGTTCGCCCTCGACATCTGCAACTGCGACCGCTCCATCGGCGCGCGCATCTCCGGTGAGATCGCCAAGCTCTACGGCAACCAGGGCATGGCGGCCACGCCGGTCACCTTCCGCTTCAAGGGCACCGCAGGGCAGAGTTTCGGCGTGTGGAACGCCGGTGGCCTGAACATGCACCTGGAAGGCGATGCCAACGACTACGTCGGCAAAGGCATGACCGGTGGCAAGCTGACCATCGTACCGCCGGCGGGCAGTCCGTTCGAAACCCAGCACAGCGCCATCGTCGGCAACACCTGCCTGTACGGCGCCACCGGCGGCAAGCTGTTCGCCGCTGGCACCGCAGGCGAGCGCTTCGCGGTACGTAACTCCGGCGCCCACGCTGTGGTCGAGGGCACGGGCGATCATTGCTGCGAATACATGACCGGTGGCTTTGTCTGCGTCTTGGGCAAGACCGGTTACAACTTCGGCTCCGGCATGACGGGCGGCTTCGCCTACGTGCTCGACCTGGACAACACCTTCGTCGACAAACTCAACCACGAGCTGGTGGAAATCCAGCGCATCAGTGGTGAGGCGATGGAGGCCTATCGCAGCCATCTGGCGCGTGTCCTGGGCGAATACGTGGACGAGACCGGCAGCGAGTGGGGGCGTGAGCTCTCCGAGAACCTGGACGACTACGTACGGCGCTTCTGGTTGGTCAAGCCCAAGGCGGCCAACCTCAAGCAACTGCTGTCCAGCACCCGCGCCAACCCGCAGTAAAGCAGCTGCAAGTGGCGAGCTCCCAGCTGCAAGCAGAAGCAGCACGGGGTTCGCCCGGCTTACGTGATCGTCTTGCGGCTTGCAGCTTCTGGCTCGCAGCTGCTGTTGAGAGGTTTTGAAAAATGGCTGAACGTCTAAGCAACGACTTCCAGTTCATCGAAGTGGGCCGCAAGGACCCGAAAAAGAAGCTGCTGCGCCAGCGCAAGAAGGAGTTCGTGGAAATCTACGAACCCTTCAAGCCGCAGCAGTCCGTGGAGCAGGCACATCGCTGCCTGGGCTGCGGCAACCCGTATTGCGAGTGGAAGTGCCCGGTGCACAACTTCATCCCCAACTGGTTGAAGCTGGTGTCCGAGGGCAACATCCTGGCGGCGGCGGAGCTGTCGCACCAGACCAATACCCTGCCGGAAGTCTGCGGCCGGGTCTGCCCGCAGGACCGTCTGTGCGAAGGCGCGTGCACCCTGAACGACGGTTTCGGTGCGGTGACCATCGGCTCGGTGGAGAAGTACATCACCGACACCGCCTTCGCCATGGGCTGGCGTCCGGACATGTCCAAGGTCAAGCCGACCGGCAAGCGCGTCGCCATCATCGGTGCCGGCCCGGCTGGGCTGGGCTGCGCCGATGTGCTGGTGCGTGCTGGCGTCACCCCGGTGGTGTTCGACAAGAACCCGGAAATCGGCGGTTTGCTGACCTTCGGTATTCCCGAGTTCAAGCTGGAAAAGAGCGTACTGAGCAACCGCCGCGAAGTGTTCACCGGCATGGGCATCGAGTTCCGCCTGAACACAGAAGTGGGCAAGGACATCACCTTGGAGCAGTTGCTCGCCGATTACGACGCCGTCTTCATGGGCATGGGTACCTACACCTACATGAAGGGCGGTTTCCCCGGCGAGGACCTGCCGGGCGTGCATGACGCGCTGGACTTCCTGATCGCCAACGTCAACCGCAACCTGGGCTTCGAGAAGTCGCCGGAAGACTTCGTCGACATGCAGGGCAAGCAGGTGGTGGTGCTCGGCGGTGGCGACACGGCGATGGACTGCAACCGCACCTCGATCCGCCAGGGCGCCAAGTCGGTGACCTGTGCCTACCGCCGCGACGAGGCCAACATGCCAGGCTCGCGCAAAGAGGTGAAGAACGCCAAGGAAGAAGGCGTGAAGTTCCTCTACAACCGCCAGCCCATCGCCATCGTCGGCGACGGCAAGGTCGAGGGCGTCAAGGTGGTCGAAACCCGCCTGGGCGAGCCGGATGCTCGCGGTCGCCGCAGTCCGGAGCCGATTCCCGGCTCCGAGCAGATCCTGCCGGCCGATGCCGTGGTGATCGCCTTCGGCTTCCGTCCGAGCCCGGCGCCATGGTTCGAGCAACATGGCATCCAGATGGACAGCCAGGGCCGCGTGGTGGCCCCGGAGAAGGCCGCCTTCAAGCACCAGACCAGCAACCCGAAGATCTTCGCCGGTGGCGACATGGTGCGCGGTTCGGACTTGGTGGTGACGGCCATCTTCGAAGGCCGCACGGCGGCAGAAGGCATCCTCGACTACCTGCAGGTGTGATCGAGCGCCGGGGTCGCCACTCGACCCCGGCATTATCCGGCCCGACAATCCTTGACCCACGGCACCCAATAGACAAAAGCCATGGCTGCAGCCGTGCCTTTTGCGCTGGCGTCTGAGAAAATGCCCGCACTTTTTTGCTGGATGCCGACATGACTGCCCTGAAGAACGATCGTTTCCTGCGTGCATTGCTCAAGCAGCCTGTAGACGTCACCCCGGTGTGGATGATGCGCCAGGCCGGCCGCTACCTGCCGGAGTACCGCGCCAGCCGTGCCAACGCCGGCGACTTCATGAGCCTGTGCAAGAACCCGCAGTTCGCCTGCGAGGTGACCCTCCAGCCGCTGGACCGCTACCCGCTCGACGCCGCGATCCTGTTCTCCGACATCCTCACCATCCCCGACGCTATGGGCCAGGGCCTGTATTTCGAGACCGGCGAAGGTCCGCGCTTCAAGAAGGTCGTCAGCACGGCGGCCGATATCGAAGCCCTGCCCATTCCCGATGCGCACAAGGACTTGGGCTACGTGATGGATGCGGTCAGCACCATCCGCCGCGAACTGAACGGCCGCGTGCCGCTGATCGGTTTCTCCGGCAGCCCCTGGACCCTGGCCACCTACATGATCGAAGGCGGCTCGTCGAAAGACTTCCGCAAGACCAAGGCCATGCTCTACGACCAGCCCGAGGCCATGCACCTGCTGCTGGACAAGCTGGCCCAGTCGGTCACCGCCTACCTCAACGGCCAGATCCAGGCCGGCGCCCAGGCGGTGCAGATCTTCGACACCTGGGGCGGCGCGCTGTCGGCGGCGGCCTACCAGACCTTCTCCTTGGCCTACATGCGCAAGATCGTCAGCGGCCTGATCCGCGAGCACGAAGGCCGCAAGGTGCCGGTGATCCTGTTCACCAAGAATGGCGGGCTATGGCTGGAAAGCATCGCCGAAGCCGGCGCCGACGCGCTGGGCCTGGACTGGACCTGCGATATCGGCGACGCCCGTCGCCGTGTGGGCGACCGCGTGGCGCTGCAGGGCAACATGGACCCGACCGTGCTGTACGCCAAGCCGGAGGCGATCCGCCAGGAAGTCGCGCGCATCCTGGCCAGCTATGGCCATGGCAGCGGCCACGTCTTCAACCTTGGCCACGGCATCACCCCGGAAGTCGACCCCGAGCACGCGGGGGTGTTCATCAATGCCGTGCACGAGTTTTCGGCGCAGTATCACGGCTGAACAGCGGGTACAGCTCCCACCTTTTTAGGGGGAGCGATGGATTAGACGCCGGGCACTAACTGTTCGGCGAACCTGGCAACGACATGGTCGTACGAATGCTGCTCGCCGACTGGCGTTGACCTGAGCCTGGATATCAGCGTCGTCAGCTCTTCATCGCTCACACTTTCCAGAAATTGAGGATCGAAAAATCGGGTAATTGCTTCGCTCCTTCGATTATTCAGGTAAGCGATATCCAAAGCGAGGACGTCGATCATCGTCTTCGCTGGGATGTCTGCCTCTGTTGCCGCTTGAATTTCTCCACTGAGAAGATACCGGAATCGTTGTTCACAGCCTTCCTCGAGCGGTGAGATATGAAGCGATTCTTCGAACCAGTTTTTCTTGTGGTGACCGCAGTGCAGTGGCGTGCCTGGTTCGGTTTCGCGAATACAGGAGGCGTGCAGGTTGCCATAGTCCAGCTCAAGGGTTTCAAACATTTCCTGTGGTCTGAAATGCTCTATGTGGCTACTGCCCAAGTCAATGCTGCGGCCGCAATAGCAACACAGACTGCCCTGTTCTTCGAGCAGGTTGGCGTGAAGTTCTCGTTTCTGCGGATTCTGCAAGTCGCTGTAGCACGGCTGCCAATCATCATTCGCTTGAGACTTCCACAGTATCAGTGAGGCGGGTTCACTCAGCTTGATGATTCTTCTCATTTTCCGAGGATTTCCTTTCTTCTGATCAGGGCCTCTGCACCGACGAACTCAGGTAGATCGGGCGCCTTGGTCTTGAGATCGGAAAGCTGTTCTTTGGCGGTTTCTAGTTCTCCCTTTTCAATTGAGGTGAACAGCGACGACAAGAGACGTTGGATTTCAGGATCTCGCTGGTCGGCTTCCATGACCTCGGACAGTATGGTGCTCGAATCCAGCCCATAGGTGACACGAGGGTGGGAAGACTCACCTTGGTCGAGGATGATGACCTCTTCGGGTTTCAAGGTGCCGATAATCTGAGGTGAGTGGCTTGCCGCAATGAACTGTACGGATGGAAATGCAGACCTGAGCGCCTTGACCAAACTGCGCTGCCAAGCCGGATGAAGGTGGATATCGAGCTCATCGATGATGATGATGCCCTTGGTGCGATTCAGTACTTCAGCGCCTAAATGCGGATTCAGCAGGCACATTCGTCTCGCAATGTCTGATAGCAGGGCAATCAGCGCCCGCTGTCCATCGCTGAGGCTATTGAACGGTAAAGAGGGCTGATTTTCCAAATCTACCATCAGGCTGCGCAATGTCATGTCATACCGCAGTCCTACCGCTTGAGGCAGAGCGTGTTTGATTGCGCCGTTGACTAAGCTGATTTCGTCATCATAGGCGGTGTCTGTAGTTACGCCCTCAGCGATCTTCTGTAACCGTTCGAGCGTCTTGCTGATCACCCAGCGCTCAAAATTCTCAGTGTTCGCCGCTGCATCCCACCATTGGCTGTAACCGTCCATTCTCGAGGGGCGATCTGTTGCAGCGGCCATTGCTGAAACCTGGCTTGGAATCCATCGGCGATTCGCTTGGTAGAATGCAAACACTGGCAGATCAATATAGATGTCTGTATCAATGTTCCTGATGACGTTTTGCATTGATGCGTGGGGATCAAAGTCGTAAGAGGTTAAACGATTTCCTCGTTCTTTTTTCGCTGACCAATGACTGCTCCCGAACGCCTCACCTTGAGCTTCTAAATTTAATGGATAGCGTCGTTCAAATCTGACTTTGCCATCAATTGTGTCCACAACAAATCTGACGTCTTCATCATTAATGTCTGTATAGTGGATGAGCGAATTACTAATGCATGTCAGCACTGCCGCAACCGACTTCAACAGCGAAGTTTTACCGATGCCGTTCACCCCAATGATGAGATTGAAATGGGGATTGAATCTGAAGTCGGCAGATTCGTAACAACGAAAGTTTTCAACCTTCAAGCTGTCGATGCGCATTCTGAAGCCCTTGCCTATGAGGTGACGACTCAGTGTAACGCCACCGTTGGCAGAAGCTAGGCGCCTCGAATCACCATTGATAAGCGAGATTAAGGTTAAATTCAGCGATCGTCGCTAATCTGGTTCCATCGAAACCCAAACAGGACCCGATCATCATGAAAATTCGTTATCTGCCGCTGATTCTTGCCCCGCTGTTCAGCACCGCCGCCCTGGCGGCTGGCTACACCGGCCCAGGTGCGCAATTGATCACCACCGTCGCCGCTGCCAAAGAGGCCGCCGACGACACGCCAGTGGTGTTGCAGGGCTATATCACCAAGAAGGTCAACAACGACGACAAGTACGAGTTCAAGGACAACACCGGCACCATCACCGTCGAGATCGACAACGAAGACCTGCCGGTCACTCCTTTCAATGAAAAGACCAAGGTCAAGCTGACCGGCGAGGTGGAGAAGCACCTGATGAGCCGTGAAGTGGATGTGGATATCGTCGAGATCATCAACTGATCCAGCCGCTGTCTCGCTGACGAGCGCGCCTGCCGAAAGTAATGGCAGCGCGCTCGTTCCGCGCAGGTCTCACGCCGATTTGGGCGCCAGTTTGCTCAAGTGCAGCGCCACCAGCAACGCCATCGCCAGCAGGCTGCCAATGAACAGCCCGATGCCGTTCCAGCCCCAGTGGTGCCAGAACACCCCGCCCGCCGTCCCGGCGACACTCGACCCCGCGTAGTAACAGAACAGGTACAGCGACGACGCCTGCCCCTTGGCCTTGAGCGCGCGTCGGCCAATCCAGCTACTGGCCACCGAATGCGCGCCGAAGAAACCGAAGGTGAACACCAGCATGCCGACCACCACCACGGGCAGCGGTGTGAACAGCGTCATCAGCATGCCGGCTGCCATCACGCCGATACTGGCCCAGAACACCCGGCGCCGCCCCAGTCTGTCCGCCAGTGCACCGACCTGCGCCGAGCTGTAGATCCCCGACAGGTAAACCACTGACAGCAACCCGACCAATGCCTGGTTCATGTGGTACGGCTCGGCCAGCAGGCGATAGCCGATGTAGTTGAACAGGGTGACGAACGCGCCCATCAGCAGGAAGGCTTCAAGGAACAGCCAAGGCAGGCCGGCGTCCTTGAAGTGCATGAGGAAGCCGTCGAGCAGGCGACGCGGTTGCAGCGATTGTGCACGGAAGTTGCGCGATTCGGGCAGCACCTTCCAGAACACCACCGCCGCCAGCAGCGCCAGAGCACCGATTACCAGCATCGCCGTGTGCCAACTGACGAAGTCGATCAGCACCCCGGCGATCAGTCGACCGCTCATGCCACCGATGGCATTGCCACCGATGTACAGGCCCATGGCCAGGCCGATGTGCTGGGGGTGGATCTCTTCGCTCAGATAGGTCATGGCCACGGCGGCCAGCCCGCTCAGCGACAGCCCGACCAGCGCCCGCGTGGCCAATACGCCTTCCCAGGTCGGCATGACGGCGCTGGCCAGGGTCGCCAGTGCCGCGCAGAGCAGGGCCATGACCATCACCGGCTTGCGCCCGATGCGGTCGGAGATCGGCCCGGTGACCAGCAGTCCCACGGCGAGCAACGCCGTGGAGACCGACAGCACCAGGCTGCTCTGCGCGGCATTGATGGCGAACTCCTGCGACAGCAGCGGCATCATCGGCTGCACGCAATAGAGCAGGGCGAAGGTGGCGAAGCCGCCGCTGAACAATGCCAGCACGGTCTTCATGAAGGCCGGGCTGCCTTTTTCGATCCAGATATCGGTCAGCGCAGCGGGGTCGGGTTCCAGGGCAAGGGGGGCTACAGCGGATTTCACGACGGACTACCTCAAGGCGCGGGGCCGGTGATGCGATGGAAAAATCATATAGCTGGCTAATGATTAGATCCAATATATTGTTCGACCTATTTGAGACGTTTGACGACTTGTTTGGAGCGCGCTATGGAGCTGCGTCACCTGCGTTATTTCATCGCTGTCGCCGAGGAGCTGCACTTCGGCCGCGCCGCGCAGCAACTAGGCATTTCCCAGCCGCCGTTGAGCCAGCAGATCCAGGCCCTCGAACAGGCGCTCGGTGCCCGATTGTTCGAGCGCACCAATCGCCGGGTGGCACTCAGCGAGGCCGGCCGGCTGTTTCTCGATGAGGCGCGACAGGTACTGGCCCAGGTCGATAAGGCCGCCGACGTGGCGCGGCGCGCGCAACTGGGCGAGCTGGGCGAGATGAAGATCGGGTTCACCTCGTCGGCGCCGTTCACGTCGCGTATTCCCCAGGCGATTCACGCCTTTCGCCAGCGCTTTCCGGCAGTTCACTTGCATTTGACGGAAATGAGTAGTCGCGAGGTGGTTGATGCGGTGTTCGACGAGTCCATCGAGGTCGGTCTGATGCGCCCGTTGCCCGTCCCCGAGGGGCTGGCGGTCACCGAGCTGTTCCGCGAGCCGCTGGTCGCCGTGCTCAACGCCTCCCACCCGCTGGCGGCGTGTGGTGACGGTGGCGTTCAGATGGCGGATCTGGCCCAAGAGCCGTTCGTGTTCTTCCCGCGCAGCTACGGCAGCGGCCTGTACGCGCAGTTGATGGAACTGGCGCGCCAGGCCGGCTTCAGCCCGCATTTCGCCCAGGAGGCAGGCGAGGCGCTGACCATCATCGGCCTGGTATCGGCCGGGTTGGGCGTGTCGGTGCTGCCGGCCTCGTTCCAGCGCATTCGCATCGACGGTGTGGTCTATCGCACGCTGCTCGACCCGCAGGCGACCAGCGCCGTGTGGCTGGTGCGCCGCGTGGGAGCAGGCTCGGCGATGGCCAATGCGTTTTGCGAGCTGTTGGCCGGTGTGCAAGCGCCCCAAGGCGCTGGATAAAGCGTTGCTGTGCACACATACTCGGTCATTCCCTGATACCCGGAGATCCTGTCATGCGGCGCGTGGTGTTCAATCAGAAAGGTGGCGTGGGCAAGTCGAGCATCGCCTGCAACCTGGCGGCGGTGAGCGCCAGCGAAGGCTATCGCACCCTGTTGATCGACCTGGATGCCCAGGCCAACTCCACCCAGTACCTCACCGGCCTGACCGGCGACGACATTCCCATGGGCATCGCCGACTTTTTCAAGCAGAGCCTGGCCGGCGGGCCGGTCGCGAAGAAGAACAAGGTCGATATCTACGAGACCCCGTTCGACAACCTGCACGTGATCACCGCCACGGCGGAACTCGCCGACCTTCAGCCCAAGCTCGAGGCCAAACACAAGATCAACAAGCTGCGCAAGTTGCTCGACGAGTTGAGCGAAGACTACGAACGGATCTACATCGATACGCCGCCCGCGCTGAACTTCTACGCGGTTTCAGCGCTGATCGCCGCTGATCGTGTGCTGATTCCCTTCGATTGCGACAGCTTCTCGCGCCAGGCCCTGTATGGCCTGCTCGCCGAAATCGAGGAACTCAAGGACGATCACAACGAAACCCTGGAGGTCGAGGGCATCGTCGTCAACCAGTTCCAGTCCCGCGCCAGCCTGCCGCAGCAGATGCTCGACGAACTGCTCGCCGAGGGGCTGCCGGTGTTGCCGGTGTACCTGGGCAGCTCGGTGAAGATGCGCGAGTCGCACCACGCCAGCCTGCCGCTGATTCATCTGGAGCCACGGCACAAGCTGACGCAGCAGTTCGTCGAGCTGCACTCGCTGCTCGAAGAGAACGCCTAGACGCCCTGCCCGCGCAGCCACTCCAGCAACGATTGCAGTGGCAGCGCGCCGGCCTGGCGGCTGACTTCGCGGCCCTGCTTGAACAGGATCAGGCTGGGGATCGAGCGAATCCCCAGTTGACCGGCCAGGCTGCGGTTGGCTTCGCTGTCCAGCTTGGCCAGGCGGCAGCGGCCGGCAAGCTGGCGGGTGGCCTGTGCGAACGTCGGGGCGAAGCTCTTGCACGGCCCGCACCAGTCGGCCCACACGTCCACCAGCAGCGGCAGATCGCCCTTGATCTGGCTGGCGTAGCTGCGCTCGGTCAGCTCGAAGGGCTGGCCAAGCAGCACCTCCTGTTTGCAGCGTCCGCACTTGGGGCTGTCGCCCAGGCGCTCGGCCGGCAAGCGGTTGAGGCCATTGCAGTGAGGGCAGGGGATGACCAGGGGTTCAGGCATATCTTCTCCTTGGGGTGCGATAGGGCTGTCGGGCCGCGCCTGGCATTCAGGACGAGCAACTGATTTCCAGGTGCTTGCCCCAGGTTGGCGGGCGCTCGGCGTAGGCCTGCATGCCGGGCTGTTCCTCGAACGGCCTGCTCAGCACCTGGTGCAAGCGCCGGACTTCACTGTAGTCGCCCGCTTCGGCCGCCTCGATGGCCTGCTGCGCCAGGTAGTTGCGCAGGATGTACAGCGGATTGACCGCGTGCATGCGCGCACGCCGGCCTTGGGCATTGTCGGGTTCGCGCTGACAGCGTGCCAGGTAGTCGGCGGCCCAGTCGTCGAAGCCGGCGAGGTCGACGAAGTCGTCACGCACCCCGTGTAGCGCCTGTTCGATCGGTTGCTCGCCGAGCCGGCGGAAGAACAGCGTGTAATCCACTGCGCCACGCTGCATGCACTGCAGCAGGCGCTCGACCAGCGCCATGTCGTCCTCTTCAGCACAGGTCAGGCCGAGGCGGCGACGCATCAGGTCCAGGTAATGGGCCTGGTACAGCGGCAGGAACAGCCCCAGCGTGTCCTTGAGCGCCTCGACCTCCACCACCGTGGTCAACGCCTGGGCCAGCGCGCTGAGGTTCCAGTGGGCGATCGGCACCTGGTTGGCGTAGCTGTAGCGGCCACGGTCGTCGGAGTGGTTGCAGATGAAGTTGGCATCGAAGTCGTCGAGGAAGGCGAACGGGCCAAAGTCGAAGGTGATGCCGAGGACCGACATGTTGTCGGTGTTCATCACCCCGTGGCAGAAACCGTAGGCTTGCCAGCGCGCGATCAGCTCGGCGTTGCGCTCGACGATGCTGCGGAACATGGCCAGGTACGGCTGCTCGGCCGCAAGGCACTCGGGGTAGTGCTGGTCGAGCACATGATCCAGTAGCACCCGCTGCTGCTCGGATTTTTGCGTGTAGTAGAAATATTCGAAATGGCCGAAGCGGACATGGCTGGGCGCCAGGCGCAGCAGCATGGCTGCGCTTTCCTGGGTTTCGCGCCACACCGGCGTGCTCGAACCGATCACGCACACGGCGCGACTGCTGGGAATGCCCAGCGCGTGCAGGGCTTCGGAGGCAAGGAACTCGCGGATCGACGAGCGCAGCACGGCGCGGCCATCGCCCATGCGCGAGTACGGGGTCTGGCCGGCGCCCTTGAGGTGCAGGTCCCAGTGCTCGCCCGCGTCGTTGACCACCTCGCCCAGCAGCAGGCCACGACCGTCGCCCAGGCGCGGGTTGTAACCGCCGAACTGATGGCCGGAATACACCATCGCCCGAGGGTCGGCGTCTTCCCAGAGCGTGTGGCCGCCGAACAGCTCGGCGAACACCGGCAACTCGGCCTGCGCCGGATCCAGATCGAGCAACGCCAGGGCCGCTTCGCTGACCACCACCAGGCGCGGGTCGGCGATCGGCTCGGGCAGCACCTGGGTGGAGAAGGTGTCGCCCAGACGGGCGAAGCGGTTGTCGAACTGCAGGTGGTCGAGCGTTTTCACGGGCGGCTCCGGGTTGTTGAGGGGCGGTCCAGGTGCAGCGTTGACTGGCATTCTGGGCGCTTGCACCGGTCAGCGTCCAATTCAGCTCGGTGGCGTGCTGCTGTCGGGTGTGTTCTCCAGCGGGATCATCTGCTGTTTGCCGTTCTTGGTGTCCATCAGGAACACCTCCACCTGGCGCACCGAGATCTTGATGTCATGGGCCTTGAACTCACGGTTGATGTAGCGGTTGATCTCGTCCAGCGTCGGGTTGCGGTCGCCCAGGTCGCGCACGTGCATGCGCAGTTCGTGGTCCAGCGAGCTCTCGCCGAATTGCAGGAAGTACACCAGCGGCTCAGGGTCTTTGAGCACCCGGGGATTTTCGTGGGCGCCCTTGAGCAGCAGGTCACGCACCAGGTCCAGGTCCGAGCCGTAGTCGATGCCCAGCTTCAGCGTCACCCGGGTCACCGTGTCGGTCAGCGACCAGTTGATCAACTGCCCGGTGATGAAGGTCTTGTTGGGGACGATGATGTCCTTGCGGTCGAAGTCGGTGATGGTGGTGGCACGGATGCGGATCTTGCTCACCGTGCCGGACAGGTTGCCGATGGTGATGGTGTCGCCGATGCGCACCGGGCGCTCGAACAGGATCATGATGCCGGAGATGAAGTTGGCGAAGATCTCCTGCATGCCGAAGCCCAGGCCCAGCGACAGCGCGGCGACCAGCCATTGCAGCTTGTCCCAGCTCACCCCGAGGGTGGCCAGGGTGCTGACGATGCCCACGCCGACGATCACGTACGACAGCAGCGTGGTGATGGCGTAGGCGCTGCCCTGGGCCAGGCTCAGGCGTGACAGCACCAGCACCTCCAGCAGGCCCGGCAGGTTGCTGGCCAGGGCGATGGTGATGCCGGCGATGACCAAGGCGCCGAGCAGGTCGCCGAGGCTGATCGGCACCATGCTGGCGGTGGCGCCGGTGCCGCTGGTGTATTCGTACAGGGTGAAGTTGTTGAGGTAGGAGAACACCGAGATCAGGTCCGACCACACCCAGTACAGGCCGGCGATGAAGCCGCCGAGCAAGGCCAGGCGGATCAGGCGCAGCGACTGCTGGTTGACCTGCTCGATGTCCAGGGTCGGTTCTTCGACGATCACCTCGCCGTCCAGGCCTTCCTTGGCCGCCGCACGCTTGCTCAGCGCGCGTTGGTAGGCCAGGCGCCGCGCCGCCACCGACAGACCGCGCACGAACGCCGCCTCGATCACCAGCCAGAACAGCAGCAGGTACAGCGTGTAGATCAGGCGGTCGGTGAGTTTCAGCGCGGTGTAGTAGTAGCCGAAGCACACCGCGACGAACAGCGCGATGGGCAGGGCGGTGAAGGCCACGCCGACGGCCTTGCGGAACAACGAGGTGTTCTGGTGCGCCGGGCTGCTCAACAGCAGGCGGCTGAGCAACCAGGCCATCAGCCCATAGCAGGTCAGGACCACGCCGATGCCGAGCACGTCGTCGGCCAGCGCCGAGGGCTGGTGCTCAGCCACGGCCACCACGCCGACCAAGGCCAGCACCACGGTGCCGAGCCGGCGCACCCAGCCACGCAGGAACTCGACCTGCGGCTTGTGCCAGCGGAAATGCACTTCCGCCACGCCGCCGGGGGCGAGGATGCGGTAGGCGGTGTAGAACACCAGCCAGGCCTGGGCCAGTTGCCAGAGTGCGGCGCCGAGGTTGGCGTTCTGCCCGCGCGCGTCGATCTGCAAGGCGTAGCTGCACAACGCCAGGCCCAGGCTCAGCGGCATCGCCAGGAGGATGTTGATCAAGATCGCCTGGGGCGTGTGCCACTGGCTGTCGCGGCGGAAGTGGCCAATGTCCTGGTGCACCTTGCCCAGGCGCTGATACAGGTACTTGCGTCGCCACAGCAGTGCGCCGATCACCAGCAGCAGCGGCAGGAACAGCAGCGGCCGTTGTAGCAGGCCATCGGCCAGCTCGTTGATGCCCGAGCTCCACGGCAGGCTGGCGACCTGGTTGGCGAAGCGCTCCGGCACGTAGCGCAGCCAGTCCCAGTCCAGCGGCTTGTTGCTGGGGATCCAGAACATCTGTTCATCGAGGGTGGTGCGCAGGTTTTGCGCGGTACTGAGCAACTGTTTCTGGTTGAGTTGCAGGGTGATCGATTCGTTGAGCAGCGCCGACAGCTCGCGGTTCAGCCGTTCGAGCAGGTCGCTGCGGGTGATGGCCACTTCCAGCAGGGCTTTGCGCAGTTGCGGCGTGACGTCCTGCTCGGGCTGTTTGGACAGCAGGTCGTCGACGTAGCTGATCGGGCTGCTCATCTGCTCGCGCTGCTGGTTGACCTCGAACTGGTAGAGACGGATATCGGCGATCTGGTCGGCCAGGTCGCGGTCCAGCTTCAGGTGCGGCAGGGCTTGCTTCTGCTTGTAGAGGATCTTGGACAGCAGCAGGCTGCCCTTGAGCACGTTGATCTGCTCGTCCAGGGCCTGGTCGGCCTGGGTCAGGGTGTCGAGTTGCTGCTTGGTTTGCAGGTTCTGCTGGGTCAGCTCGTTGAGACGGTCGGTGCTGCGCAGCAGGTAGTCGGAGAGCTTGAGGTTGGCTGCGCTCTCGTTGGCCAGCAGGGTGCTGCCGCCGGCCTTCTGCGCCTCGATGGACTGCTGGGTGACGGTCTGCTGGGACTGCGCCAGGCGCTTTTCGTTGATCAGCGTCTGCAGGTCCTGAATCTCCTGTTCCAGGCGCGCGGTGCGCTCGATCAGCAGGTCATGGCGGGCGCTGCCCAGGTCTTGCAGCAGGCTGTTGCCGGCCAGCTCCTGGCGGCGCAGCAGGGTCAGGGCATTGAGCGAGGCCTGTTCGGCGATGAGCTGGTTGCGCTGGTCGGGGGACAGCGCCTTGCCGTTGTCCTTGCCCGACTTGAGCGCGTTGTTGATCTGCTGGACGCGAGTCTGGTTGTTGCTGATCTCGGCCTGGGCACGCTCGGGGCGGGTCTGCGAGTTGATGATCAGGCTGTTGGCTTCGGACAGCGCTTTTTGCAGGTCGCCCTGCTGGGTGCTGCGTTCGCTGAGCATCAATTCGAGCTGCGGCACGCTGAGGTTGGCGTAGCGCTGCGCCACCGGGGTGGGCTTGCTGGTCTTGAGCTTGGCCAGCTCGTGCTGGCTGTCACGGGTTTCCTGGGGCGCGCTGGCGAGCTGCTGCTTGAGTTCGGCGAGCTTGCGGTCGCTGTCGTCCTTGCTGGCGATCAGCGTCAGGGTTTGCTCCAGCACTTGCTGCAGCGCCTTCTGTTCGGCCTCCGGCAGCTTGCGCTCGGCGATCTTGTCGAGGCTGTTCTGAACACCCGGAGCGGTGGGCATCTCGGCCGCCACAACGGCGAACGACAGGGAGAGGCACAGCCCGAGCAGGGCTGTGCGGGCATATACGCGCAGGGACATAGGCAGACTACTAGCGAAAGGGCATGAATCGGAGTTTAGAGGAACAGACCGGGTCCGGGTCGGGTTCCTTCGGGGAATCTGACGCCCACTTTCTGGATCTTGTTCCCGTCCATGGTCGCCACCGTCCAGATCGTGCCCTGCCATTCCACCTGGTCGCCCACGATGGGCGCGCCGCCGACCTTCTGTCGGATGAACTGCGCCAGCGGGGTGGACGCCTCCAGGCCGTCGAGCGTGAGGCCGTACAGTGCGGCCACCGCGCCCAGTTCGGCATCGCCTTCGAGCACGAAGTCGCCGAAGAAGCGCAGGTCCAGGCCGCGCTGGGGCGCCTGGCTGAACAGTTTGCCCAGCGCCGGCAGGTTGTGTTCATGGCCGATCACGCAGAGCATGTCGTCGACCTCCAGCACGGTGCTGCCGGACGGGTGCAGCAACTGTTGGCCGCGGAACAACGCGGCGATGCGCGTGCCCTCGGGCATCCTCAGCTCGCGCAGGGGCGAGCCGATGCACCATTTTTCCGCGCCGAGGCGATAGACGAACAGCTCCCATTCGCTGGTGATGTGCACCTCCAGCGCCGAGCGGGAAATTGGCGCCGGGTCCGGTGGCACCGTGACCTTCAGCAGCTTGGCCATCCACGGCAGGCTGGTGCCCTGCACCAGCAGCGACACCAGCACGATGAAGAACGCCAGGTTGAAGAACAGTTGCGCCTGCGGCAGGCCCGCCATCAGCGGGAACACCGCCAGGATGATCGGGACCGCGCCACGCAGGCCGACCCAGGAAATGAAGCCTTTCTCGCGACCATGGAAGGCCTTGAACGGCAGCAGCGCAGCGACCACCGACAGCGGCCGGGCGACGAGAATCATCCAAAGCGCCAGGCCCAGGGCGGGCAGGGCGATGGGCAGCAGGTCGTGCGGGGTGACCAGCAGGCCGAGCACCAGGAACATGCCGATCTGCGCCAGCCAGGCCATGCCGTCGAGCATGTGCAGGATGCCGTGGCGGCTGCGGATCGGCTTGTTGCCCAGCACCAGACCGCACAGGTAGACGGCGAGGAAGCCGCTGCCATGCAGGGCGTTGGTCAGCGAGAACACCACCAGGCCGCCCGCCACCACCAGGATCGGGTACAGGCCACCGGCCAGGTTGATACGGTTGACCAGTTGCAGCATCAGCCAGCCGCCGCCCAGGCCCAGCAGGCCGCCGATGCCGAACTCGCGCAGCAGGTGGGTCAGCAGGCTCCAGTGCAGGCCGGTCTGGCCGCTGGCGATCATGTCGATGAGCGTCACGGTGAGGAACACCGCCATCGGATCGTTGCTGCCGGACTCGATCTCCAGGGTGGCGGTCACCCGCTCGTTGAGACCCTTGCCGCCGAGCAGCGAAAACACCGCGGCAGCGTCGGTGGAGCCAACGATGGCGCCGATCAGCAGGCCTTGGATCAAGCTCAGGTCGAACAGCCAGGCGGCGACCATGCCGGTCAGCGCGGTGGTGATGAGCACTCCGACCGTGGCCAGCGACAGCGCCGGCCACAAGGCCACGCGGAAGCTCGCCACCCGTGTGCGCAGGCCGCCGTCGAGCAGGATCACCGCCAGGGCCAGGTTGCCCACCAGGTAGGCGGTCGGGTAGTTGTTGAAGATGATGCCGCCGCCATCCACGCCGGCAACCATGCCGACCGCGAGGATGATGACCAGGATGGGAATGCCCAGGCGCGAAGACAGCGAGCTGACCAGGATGCTTGCGCCCACCAGCAGTGCGCCGATCAGGAACAGGCTGTTGATGGTACTGGCATCCAAAGGCAGGTACTCCGGGACTTCGCGGGGATGAAGACGTGGTAGTGCTGAAGAGAACTAGCAGGTCGCGTGCCAATCGATTCTAACCTGATGAATTGGCGGCATGTAAAGCGTTTCTGCAGATGTACGAAAGGCACCGTCGAGGTGCCTTTCGTGGGTGCTGCGGTGTGGGGGCGGGTCTCATCGCGGGGCAAGCCCGCTCCCACCGGTTCCCTGTAGGGATCAGCAGCAGCGCCGTTTCAGAGCACTGCGCAGAACCTGTGTGGGCGCTTAGCCCTGCTTCACCTCGCGCATCGCCTTGCCCTTCACCGGAGCATCGCCGGCCACATAGTACTTGGCGGTGCTGCGCGGCAGCGGCTGGCGCTGGCGGATCTTGTCGGCGATTTTCTCGGCGATCATGATCGTGGTGGCATTGAGGTTACCGGTGATGATGATCGGCATGATCGAGGCGTCTACCACGCGCAGGCCTTGCATGCCGTGCACGCGGCCTTCGCCATCGACCACCGCCATGTCGTCGGTGCCCATCTTGCACGAGCACGACGGGTGGAAAGCGGTCTCGGCGTGCTCGCGGATGAATTTGTCCAGTTCCTCGTCGGTCTGCACGTGCTCGCCCGGGCTGATCTCACGACCCCGATACGGATCCAGCGCCGGCTGGGCCATGATCTCGCGGGTCAGGCGGATGCCGTCGCGGAATTCCTGCCAGTCCTGCTCGGTGGCCATGTAGTTGAACAGGATGCTCGGGTGCTGGCGCGGATCTTTCGACTTGGCCTGCACGCGGCCGCGGCTCGGCGAGCGCATCGAGCCCATGTGCGCTTGGAAGCCGTGCTCCTTCACGCCGTTGGAGCCGTTGTAATTGATGGCCACCGGCAGGAAGTGATACTGGATGTTCGGCCACTCGAATTCAGGACGGGTGCGGATGAAACCGCCAGCCTCGAACTGGTTGCTGGCGCCGATGCCGGTGCCATTGAACAACCACTCGGCACCGATGGCCGGCTGGTTCCACCACAGCAGCGACGGGTACAGCGACACCGGTTGGGTGCAGGCGTATTGCAGGTACAGTTCCAGGTGATCCTGCAGGTTCTCGCCGACGCCCGGCAGTTCGTGGACCACGGGAATGTCGAGGCTGTCGAGCAGGGCGCGGGGGCCGACGCCGGAACGCTGCAGCAATTGCGGCGAGGCGATGGCGCCGGAGCTGACGATCACTTCCTTGCGTGCACGCGCTTCCACGCGCTCTTCGCTGTCGCCGACCAGGTAGGTCACGCCGACGGCGCGTTTGCCTTCGAACAGGATACGGTCGCTCAGGGCGTGGGTGACGATGGTCAGGTTGGGACGCTTCTTGGCCTGATCCAGGTAGCCACGGGCAGTGCTGGAGCGGCGGCCGTTCTTGGTCACCGAGCGGTCCATCGGGCCGAAGCCTTCCTGCTGGTAGCCGTTGAGGTCTTCGGTGCGCGGGTAACCGGCCTGCACGCCGGCTTCGACCATGGCGTGGAACAGCGGGTTGTTGCCGGCCTTGGGCGTGGCCACGCTGACCGGGCCTTCGCCGCCGTGGTAGTCGTTGGGGCCGATGTCACGGGTTTCGGCCTTGCGGAAGTAGGGCAGGCAGTCGAGGTAGGTCCAGTCTTCCAGGCCTGGCAGCTTCGCCCAGCCGTCGAAGTCCATGGCGTTACCGCGGATGTAGCACATGCCGTTGATCAGCGACGAGCCACCGAGGCCCTTGCCGCGACCACATTCCATGCGGCGGCCATCCATGTGCGGCTCTGGATCGGTCTCGTAGGCCCAGTTGTAACGCTTGCCCTGCAACGGGAAGGCCAGGGCGGCGGGCATCTGGGTACGGAAGTCGAAGCGATAGTCGGGGCCGCCCGCTTCGAGCAGCAGCACCGAAACGTTGGCGTCTTCGGTCAGGCGGGTGGCCAGGGTGTTACCGGCCGAACCGGCACCGACGATGATGTAATCGTATTCCATGGGGGGCTTCCTCCGGAAACAGTGGCAAGCTTCAAGCCTCGAGCTTCAAGAAGAAGCGTTCGCGCCAAGCTTGCGATTGATTGGATCCTGCAAGATCGGTGAGGTGATACGCGCCTCACGTTCCCTGCAGCTTGCCGCTAAGGACTTACGGCTGCGCGTTGCCTGCAAGGGCCGGCGGCTATTGCCGACCGGCTCTTTCTTGCAGCTTGCAGCTAGCCGCTCGCGGCTGTCTGTCAGAAGACCGACGTGTAGCCGCCCAGTTCGACCTGGACCGACTTGATACGGGTGTATTGGGCCAGCGAGCTGACGCCGTTTTCGCGGCCGACGCCCGATTGCTTGTAGCCACCGACCGGCATTTCGGCCGGCGATTCGCCCCAGGCGTTGATCCAGCAGATGCCGGCTTCGAGCTGGTGGATGATGCGGTGGGCGCGGCTCAGGTCGTTGGTGCACACGCCGGCGGCCAGGCCGTACTCGGTGTCGTTGGCGCGGCGTACGGCTTCTTCCTCGGTCTCGTAGCTGAGGATGCTCATCACGGGGCCGAAGATCTCTTCCTTGACGATGGTCATGTCGTCGCGGCAGTCGGTGAACACGGTCGGCGCAACGAAGGCGCCCTTGGCGAAGGCGCCGTCGGTCAGGCGCTCACCGCCGCACAGCACGCGGGCACCTTCTTCCTTGCCCTTGGCGATGTAGCCCAGCACGCTTTCCATGTGGGCGAAGCTCACCAGTGGACCGAAGTTGGTGTTGTCATCTTCCGGGTTGCCGACGCGGATGCGCGCGACGCGCTCGAGGATCTTGGCCTCGAAGGCGGCTTTGAGCGAAGCAGGAATGAACACGCGGGTGCCGTTGGTGCACACCTGACCCGAGCTGTAGAAGTTGGCCATCATGGCGATGTCGGCGGCCTTGTCCAGGTCGGCGTCGGCGCAGATGATCAGCGGCGACTTGCCGCCCAGCTCCATGGTCACTTCCTTGAGCGAGGAGCTCGAAGCGCTGGCCATGACCTTCTTGCCGGTAGTGGTGCCGCCGGTGAAGGAGACTTTCTCGATGCGTGGGTGCTCGGTGAGCCAGGTGCCCACTTCGCGGCCGCTGCCGGTCAGCACGTTGAATACGCCGTCCGGCAGGCCGGCTTCGGTGTAGATCTCGGCCAGTTTCAAGGTGGTCAGCGAGGTGACTTCCGACGGCTTGAAGATCATCGCGTTGCCGGCGGCCAGGGCTGGTGCGGATTTCCACAGGGCGATCTGGATCGGGTAGTTCCACGCGCCGATGCCAGCGGTCACGCCCAGCGGTTCGCGACGGGTGTAGACGAAGGACGATTCGCGCAGCGGGATCTGCTCGCCTTCGATGGCGGGCACCAGGCCAGCGTAGTATTCCAGCACGTCCGCGCCGGTGACGATGTCGACGTAGCGGGTTTCGGAGTACGACTTGCCGGTGTCCAGGGTTTCCAGCATGGCCAGCTCGTCGTTGCGCTCGCGCAGGATGTCGACGGCGCGGCGCAGGATGCGCGAACGCTGCATGGCGGTCATCGCGGCCCAGACTTTCTGGCCCCGCTCGGCGCTCTCGACGGCGCGCTCGACGTCAGCCTCGGTCGCACGCTGGACGTGGGCCAACACTTCGCCGGTGGCCGGGTTGATGGCTTCGAAAGTGGCATCGCTGCCAGCGTCGACATAACCGCCATCGATGTAGAGTTTTTGCGTTCCGAAACGGGCCATAGAATCCTCGCAAGTGCAGTGTGTGATTGGCTAGCCGCCTCGTGCGCCTGCCTTCAGGGCAGCGGTCGCGGGCGGTTGTGCAGCGGCCTGGGGAGCCAGGTTGTGCTGTTTAGCCAGTTGTAGATCCATGTATTCGTAGGCGATGCGTATCGCCTGTTCCGTGTCGAACGCATCGCCCGACAGCGCGCCGCGCAGCCACAGACCATCGATCAGGGCCGCCAGGCCGCGAGCTGCCTTGCGCGCATGGTAGAGCGGCAGGACGCGGCGAAACTGACAACACAGGTTGGAGTACAGGCGGTGGTCGTTGATCCGCTGCAACCTGTGCAAGGACGGTTGGTGCATGCTCGAGGCCCAGAACGCCAGCCAGGTCTTCATGGCCGGACCGTTCACCTGGCTGGCATCGAAGTTGCCCTCGATGATCGCCTGCAGGTGGGCTCGCGGAGTGTCTTCATGCAGCGCCTCGCGGCGTGCGCTGACCCCTTCGCTGAGCATCTTCATGACGTAACTCATGGTCGCTGCGATCAGGCCGTTCTTGTCCTGAAAGTAGTGACTGATGATGCCGTTGGACACGCCGGCCAAACGGGCAATCAGCGCAATGCTGGCATCTCCCAGTCCGACCTGATCGACCGCCTGTAACGTGGCTTCGATCAACTGCTGGCGGCGGATGGGTTGCATACCGACCTTGGGCATCGTGCTATCTCCTCAGGCCTGCGAGCGGACGAGACGCCTCCGACTCGGCGAGGGCCAGTCTATTTTGTTTTGATTGAACGTTCAATCAATAAAGAATAAGCTCTGCGACAATTTGTGCCATTGACAGCTTTTGAGGCTGCTCCAGCGACACGGATTGACACCCCAGAAAATCGTGAAACCCCCGTGATACAGGGCGTTTGCGGGTAGGAATGGTGCAGCGACAGATCCCGCCGGGCGGTCATCGACCGTGCGGCAGACCTTTGGAGCGGGTCCGGCGAACTGCGACAGATGCGCGCATCCCACGCGGATGATCGTGCTGAAATCCGGCCAGCCACTCTGTTTTTTTGCAGCGATTCGGTTCGGGTTCACGGTTTCCAAGGTGCTTTTATAACACCTGACGCAGTGGGGGATTCCACCAATTGCTCGGGACAAGACTGAAATTAGCCTCCACCGCCGCACTGCCCGGAGCATTCGTGCAATGAGTTCTGCCTCCCTGACAAAGCCCCCCGCCGAGAGGGTTCGGGTCAACCGCGTGGTGTTCTACACCTCTGCGCTGCTGATCCTCGCGTTGACTGCCTTGCTTATCGCTGTACCCGAAACCGCCGGTCAGGTGCTGAGCGTCGCTCAGCAATGGCTGACACGCAGCTTCGGCTGGTACTACATGCTGGTGATCTGCGGTTACCTGCTGTTCGTCATCTACCTGGCCTTCTCCGACTACGGCAAGCTCAAGCTGGGCGGCAAGGACGACCAGCCCGACTTCAGCTATGGCGCCTGGGCCGGCATGCTGTTTTCCTCCGGCATCGGCATCTCGCTGCTGTATTTCGGCGCGTCCGAGCCGCTGGACCACTACTTCAACCCGCCCGAAGGCACGCCCGCCAGCCTGGAAGCGGCGCGCCAGGGCCTGCAACTGACCTTCCTGCACTGGGGCCTGCATGGCTGGGCGATCTACGCCCTGGTTGGCCTGGCCGTGGGTTACTTCGCCTATCGCCACAACCAGCCGCTGGCGCTGCGCTCGGCGCTGTACCCGCTGGTGGGTGAACGCTGGGTCAAGGGTGCGGCGGGCAACGCCGTGGACATCTTCGGCATGTTCGTCACCCTGCTGGGCCTGGTGACCAACCTGGGCATCGGCTCGATGCAGGTGGCCTCGGGCCTCGAATATCTGTTCGGCATGGACCACAGCAAGACCAACCTGCTGGTGGTGATCCTGGTGATGGCCGGTGTTGCCACCGTGGCCGCGGTGTCCGGTGTGGAAAACGGCATTCGCCGCCTGTCCAACCTCAACATCGTGCTGTTCAGCGGTCTGCTGATCTTCGTACTGCTCGGCGGTGAGACCCTGCACCTGCTCAACGGCTTCGTGCAGAACATCGGCGACTACCTCAATGGCCTGGTGCTCAAGACCTTCGACCTCTATGTCTACGAAGGCGAGGCCGGCAAGTCCGAGCGCTGGCTGGGCCTGTGGACCGTGTTCTACTGGGCCTGGTGGATCTCCTGGGGTCCGTTCGTCGGCATGTTCATCGCGCGGATTTCCAAGGGTCGCACCGTGCGCCAGTTGGTCAGCGGCGTGCTGCTGATCCCACTGGGCTTCACCCTGGCGTGGCTGTCGATCTTCGGCAATACCGCGCTGGACCTGGTGATGAACCACGGCGCCGTGGAACTGGGCAAGACCGCCCTGGAGCAGCCGTCGATGTCGATCTACCAACTGCTGGAATACTTCCCGGCAGCCAAGATCGTCATCGGTGTCGCCGTGTTCGTCGGCTTCGTGCTGTTCCTCACCCCGGCCGACTCGGGCGCGGTGATGATGGCCAACCTTTCCTGCACCGGCGGCCAGGTGGACGAGGACGCGCCGCACTGGATGGTGGTGTTCTGGTCGGTGATCATCACCCTGGTGACCATCGGTCTGTTGTTCGCTGGCAACTTCGAGGCCATGCAGACCATGGTGGTGCTGGCCGGCCTGCCGTTCTCGGTGGTGCTGGTGCTGTTCATGTTCGGCTTGTACAAGGCCATGAAGCAGGACGTGGCGATCGAGCAGGAGCGCGCCGAGCTTGCAGCCCGTGGCCGTCGCGGCTTCAGCGAGCGCCTGACCCAGCTCGAACTGCAGCCGACCCAGGCCGTGGTGCAGCGCTTCATGGACCGCCAGGTCAGCCCGGCGCTCAAGGAGGCGGCTGAGCAGCTCCGCGCCCTGGGCTTCCAGGTCGAGACCCGCGTCGGTCAGTCGCGCAACATGATGGGCGTGCGGGTGATGATGGAAGAGGGCAACCCGTTCGTCTACGAAGTGAGCCTGGACGGCTATCTGGCTGCACCGAACGAGGCGTCGCCCGAGGGCGCGGCAGAAGTGCGCCAGCGCTTCTACCGTGCCGAGGTCTATCTGCATGACGGCAGCCAGGAATACGACCTGATGGGCTTCACGTCCGAGCAGATCGTGCGCGACGTGCTGGATCAGTTCGAAAGCCACCGCCAGGTGCTGGGCCGCGTCTACAGCTGAGCCGTCATGGCGCAGGCAGTAGATGGTCGGTGCGTACCACCGAATGACTGCCGTTGATGTCCTCGCCTCGGGTGCAGAGTTTCAACGGCAGTTGCTGGGGCTTGAAGGCATACACCTCGTGGCGCGCCCGTCGGTAGCCCGACGGGTTCTCGCAATCGGTCGACTGCGGCGGGCCGCGCTTGACGAAGTAGCGCACCAGATCCGGCGGGTGGCGGGTCCAGGTCACCTCCAGGCTGGCGTCCTCCAGGCGTCGGATCGACACGTCCGGGTCGGGTACTGGCGCAGCGGGAAGCAGATTGACCGGCAGGCTCAGACTGTTGGCCATCAAGCCTGGCGAGGGCCGCTGGTCGGCGCCCTCGACGCCGATCAAGCACAGGAAGTACCAGCCCGGCGTCGTGCCAATCGGTGCGTCGATGCGGTTCTGCGCGGCCTCGATCGTGCCGCTGTAGTACAGCGGATCCTCGCAGGCCTTCGGATCCTGCACGGTCTTGTAGCGATAGCGCGGCGTTTCCAGGGCGAAGGTCATGCCCCACGTCGGCGCCTCGATCTGCCCGTTGGCATCCAGCGCCAGCTTGCGCATGAATGCGATGCGCTCCTGGATCTCGATGTGCACAGCGGGCAGCAAGGTGCAGTCGGGGTTTTCCAGGTCTGCACGCCCCTGTCGCCAGCAGCCTGACAAGCGTTGCACCGGCATGGCGTAATTGAGCGCCTGTCCGGTCACCGCTTCGGCATGATCGAACGCGCACGGGCTGTTGCGCTCGCAGCGCGTCGAATCGGCGACGCCGACGCTGTTGATGACGGCGATCAAGCGTTGCCCGTCCTCGCTGATCACCGGGCTGCCCGAGGCGCCTTCGGCGATGCCCGCACAGTCGTTGCGCTCGATGTCGCGCCAGACCCAGGGGTATTCGATGGCATGGCTGGTACGCTGTTGCGTGCAGCGCATCAGGCGCAGGCCCTCATCAGGCACACTGGGCTCGCCAATCACCATTACCGGCGTGGCCGTGTCCGGTCGCTCGCCCAACCGTAGGGGCTCGATACCCTGGGCCATGACGTCCTGCAAGCTGGCATCGAGCTCAAGCAACGCCAGGTCGGTGCCCTGCATGCTGCTCCACACCCGCTGCTTGAGCGCAAAGGTGACGCGCTGCTCGGACGTGTCGATGAAATAGTTGAAGGCCACCGAGCCCTCGGCCGGCACGTTATGGGCGACCACGCCGTTGCGTGGATCCAGGCAATGGGCGGCGGTGACCACATAGGCAGGCCCGGACGACTGGCCTGAGGGCTCGCGGGTGTCGAGCAAGGTGGCGATGCACTGGTGCGTGCCACGTTGGCTGCTCAGGCGGCCGATGCCGCTCCACTGTAGGCTCTGCAACTGGGCATTGAGCAGCGGCACTGGATCGGCGGCGACCACGACGTCGGCGTGAAACGCCAGCAGAAGCCAGGTAGCAGATGCGGATAGGGCGGAGCGTGACGGCATGGCGAATTCCTCTGGACGGTTGCCATGAGGTTGCCGCCGTGGCGCAGACCATCCGCGTTACATAGTGCTGACGATCGAATGCCAGCGATAAGTACGGCCAGTCGGGGTGGGCACCGAGCTAGGGTCGGGGTCCGTTCCCAGCGAGACGTCGTCATGACCGATACCGTCGTTTCATCGCCCGATTTTTGCCTGCTCGTGCGCGCCCAGTTCGCCAGCCGTCCCACGTTGCGACAGGTGCTCAGCCGCCAACTCCTGCTAGCGCTGGTCGAGCAGTACCCGCTGATCGCCCGCCAGCGTCCCGAGCTGGTCGACGCCGACAGGCTCAGCGTGGCCACTCCCAGCCCGGACGGCGAGCAGGTCGCTTTGCGCCCGCTGGTCGATGAGGTGCTGCAGGCCTGCCTCAACGGCGTCCTGCTGGATTTCCCCGCCGTGGCCAACACCAAGCCCTACCTGACGCTCGATCGCAAACGCTTGTTCGCCATCGAGGATCCGTTCGAAACGGCTGACGGCGATCAGATCGACTTGCAGCGCCTGATCGAGCCGTTCAACGATGTGCTGTTGCTGACCGAGGCCTACTTCCGTCAAGCGCAGGTCGATTACTGGCGCGCGCCAGGCAGCATGGGTGCTAGCCGTGACCGCTGCTTGCAGCAAACGATTCGCGCGGCGCTGCTGTACAACCTCCCGCTCAACGGCCTGGATGCGCGCCAGCAAGCGTGCATTCATGGCCTGCTCAAGGGCGGACGTGAGCAGCCGACGGTGTTCATGGTGCAGATCGATCTGTTGCACGACGCCCGCACGAGCAGCACGTTTCTCACCGATCTGTTCGTGCAGGGGCAGTGGGACGAGGCTGAGGTGATCCTGTGGTGTCGCCCGTCCGGCGTGATCTGGGCGTTCGATGACCTCGATGCGCTGACCGATGCCTTGGCCGACGAGTACGCGCCGTCTGCCCAGGGTGTCGGCCTGACCTGGCATCGCCACGTGCTCGAGGGCGACCCCTTCGCACAACTGACGGCGTTGTTGCAGGAGCGCATGTTCGAACAGGTGCAGGCCCTCGACCGTCTGTCATTGAGCAGCGTGGCTGAACTGGAGCAGGCGTATCTGGCGCTCACCGACCCGTCACGCGGGTTCATTGAAGGCTACATCACCCAAGCGCAGATTAAAGGCGTGCCACCGTCGGGGGTGTTCCGGCTCAGTCCAACGGACAGCTTCGCCTGCCAATCGGCGCTGTACGAGCTGGCGCTGGCCCAGGCCGAGTCCGGTGGCGCCGCGGCCTTGGGCGAGGTGCTGGACCTGCACAGTTACGCCAGCCAGCAACTGCGCCAGCAACTGCTGGCCGATCACCCGATCGATGCCAATTACTGGCCAGACGACCTGATGCTCGAGCTCACCACCGCCTGGGGCGTGCCAGGCGGGGCGGGTGCCGGCACGGGCGACGGGGCACTGGAGCGGCGCAGTGTCAGCCTGACCCAGTTCGCCATCGCCAATCTTGCGTCGCTGCAAGGCGCATCCATCACTGCCATCCGTCACCGCGATGACCAGTTGATCATGGCGTGGATGAACGCCGACTACGTCAAGGCGTTGGTGGAGCGGGTGGACATCGGCGGCACCTATCCACTGTACGTCGCAGCGCAACTGGACGAGCCGACCGGCTACACGATGCGCGTACAGCAGTTCGCTCGACAGTGGCGCAGCGCACTGCTGTTCAGCGCCCTTCGTGCGCGTTTGCACGGACGGATCTGCGAACCCAGTCTGCAAGCGGTCAGCGACTACTGCGCAGGACGCATCGATGCCAGCCTGCCGGCGAGCATGCTGATGCCATTGGCCCTGCGCCGTGCGCCCGACAGCCCGGCATGCGATGTGGTGCAGGGCATGTATGTGCTGTTCAACGCGGCGTTGAACAACGTCATCCTCTATCGGCCGTTGTACGGCAAGGACGCCGTGCTCGAGTTTGCGAGTATCGACGCCATGATGCAGGCCGTGCGCGAAGACAAGGACTTGCAAGCCAGCCTGCTCGACTGGTTGTCGCCGCAGGTGCGCCCGGTCTACGACCACGGCGGATTCGCCGAACCGCACCTGGGCACGCCCATCGTCGACACCTCGATTCTGCCCGCGCCGGTGGCACCGGTGCAGTTCTGGCCGCGTTACTGGCGCAGCGAGGTGGACCTGCAGCTCTACCAGGCCAACCGCGACCTGCTGGTCACCCTGGCCGACCGCGATTCGGTGTCCAACGCCGAGAGCCGCTGGGCACTGCTGGTCCAGGGCGCATGGCTGCTGTTCGACGTTGCCAGCCTGTTGGTGCGCGGCCCGGTGGCGACGGTGCTGTGGCTGATGCAGATGTTCGATGCCGCGAGTGCCGATGTGCAGGCGGTGCGCGAGGGCAGCGCGTTCGAGCGCTCGGCCGCTCTGGTCGACATGCTGTTGAACCTGGTCATGGTGATAGGGCACGCCTATACGCCAGCGGCGTCGCGAGTGCCGGCCAGGCTACCGCATGCCGCGCTGGCGCCCGGCCTTGTGGTCGATGCGGCGCTGCCGATCACCGAGCGCTCCCCTGCGCCAGCGCAGGGCAAGGTGTTCATGGCCGGCGCGCTGGCCAAGCCGCAGGCACTGCTGGACTTCTCCTTCAGTGGCGGTAGCGGATTCAACCTGCTGCCACCGGAACGACTTCGCCAGTTAGAAGCCCTGCGCAGCGAGCGGCTGCTGGACGGTCTGACCCCGATCGCACAGGGCGATGCCGCCGGTCTGTACCTCATCGAGGACCAACACTACGTCGGCCTGCGTGGCGATGCCTATCGCGTCACGCTTGGCGAAGAAGGTGTGCGCATCGTCGACGCGCAAGGCAACCCTGGTCCCTGGGTGGAGCGCTACGGTGCCGGCTGGCGAATCGACGTCGGGCAACGACTGCGTGGCGGTATGCCGAAAAGCCGCATTGCCCGTAAGCGCGAGGAGAACATCGCCGCCGAAGCACGGATCAGGGAGCAGGATGTGCACCTGACCGGTCAGCGCAACGGCCTGGGACAGGCTTTCGGTAAGCATCTGGAAGAGGTGGACAAGACCACGGCGAAGATCGACGAGTTGCAGGCGCTGGAGTCTCTGGACGAGCGCCAGCGCGAGTTGCTCGACCTGCATCTGCAGGTGCGCCGGGCACAACGCAACGTGCTGGCGAAGGATCTCAAGAACCTCATCGAGCATGACCTCAAACATGAGGCGCTGTTGATGAGCACCGGTTCGGTGAAGCTGTCCAGTCAGGTGGTGGCCGACGCGCTACTGCATCAGCGCAGCCTGTTGCGCCAGGGCCTGATAGCCGCCTGCGAGCATCGCTACAACCTGCTGGCCACGCTCATCAACGATGAGGAGATCGACGCTCAACGTCGGGCGATCGCGATCCTGCCCGAGACCGATGAGGAAAAGCAGCAGTATCTGCGCCTGGTTGCTTCGCTGGAGCGCGTCGAGCAGTTGGGCAACGAACTGGTCGCGCACGCGGGGCGTTTCGACACGCTGTTGGAAAGCACGCTCAAGGACGACGGTATCGTCTTTCGCGACGATGACGACCAGCCGGTCAACAAGCACCATGAACTGGACAAGGTGATCGAGCAGCGACGACACAATGCCGTAGATGTGGAGTTTCGTTTGCTCGAGGACCTTGGCGAGCTGTGCCTGGACCGCCTCAAGGGCTCTACCGAGGAGGAGGTCGCGGACTATGACGAATTGTTGGTCAGCGACGCCTTGCGCAGCGCCGGTAGCGCGCATGGCGAACTGGCAGCCAACGATCTGTCCGAGGAGGAGCGCGTGGCGGTGCTCAACGATGTGATCGAGGCCTACGAGGAAACCATCGGCGGCGCCGAGTATCTGACCAGCACCCAGCCGGCGCTGATTCGCCAGGACAAGCTGCAGTCTTTTCTCAACGTTGCGCGCCGGCTCAAAGCGCTTGCCACTGAACAGATGAGCGCCAGTGTCCGCGAAATCGAACTGAGCGAGCCGGTGCCCCAGCGCACCCCGGTGTATGCGCCGCGCGGCGGTATTCGCCGCGTGGTGAGAACCCAGCGCGGGCGGAATGTGGTGGGTGTGGAGGCCACGGGGGAGGACGGCGAAGCCGTCGTGCAGCAGAGGGACAGCCATGACAATGTGCTCAGAACGTTCCGTCGCCAAGCCAGTCAGTGGCGCGAAGTGGCGGATGAGCACAGAGACAGGCCTGCCGTCGGGCCTGCACCGCAGCCGGAGGTTCTGCGCACTCAGGTGCAGGCGCTGATTGCCGGAGTGAACCCAACCATCAACATGGCCAAGCGGTTCTTCGGTCACGATGAACCCCTGGGGCTGTCGACGGTGATCGACCTGCATGTGAAGGATCTTCAGCACAGGCTGGCCCAGTTGCCACGCAGTGGCCAGGACGGTGAGTTGATCGAGAGGGCCCAGGTAGCCATCCAAGAGCTGGAGGACAGCAAGCGCGATCTGCTGGTTACCCTTTACCTGACGACGCGTACACCAACGCTCAATGCCTTGAAGTACCTTCATTCCATTGGTGAGCTCATCATCGAGCGGCGTGATCGACGTTTATCGCTGTCCGGTGGTGATTACTTGGACACTTATGAAATCAGGCGGGTGACCGGCAGAAAATTGTGGGAAGCCCATTTCCATTACCCGGCCGAAGAGACCGCCGACCGCGAGTTCATCCGGGGGCATCTCAAGCTCTGGGAGCAGCGCAAGCTGGGCGCACAAGCGCAGTTGCGTGCGGCCAAGCGCAACCAGGTACTCAAGGTCTACCGCGGGCAACTGCGCAAAGGCGATGTCGAGGGCATCATTCCCTTCGAGTGAGACGGCTCAGCGGTTGCTGTATCGGCCGTGCCGACCATGTGCCGGCATGGCCTGATTGCTGCGCTCGGCGATCATCTGGCGCAGCTCGATCAACTCGATGCCCTGGCTGGCCAACCGGGGCATTTCCCGCTCCAGCACCTGCAAGGTTTGCGGGTACGGATGGCCGATCAGTACCGCCGAGCCTTGCTTGCGCGCCAGCTCGACGCCTTGGCGCAGTTGGGCCGCGATGGCTTCGGGAGTGCGCACATCGTCGAGAAACACATCTCGCGAAACGTGGGCCAGCCCCGTTTCCTGAGCCTTGGCCGCCGCCACCGTGGCGGCGCTGGTGCGGCTGTCGACGAAGAACAGCTCACGACGCTGCAGCTCACCCATCAGCCAGGCCATGGCCTCGGGTTGCGCAGTCATGCGACTGCCCATGTGATTGTTGACGCCTGCGGCGAACGGCACTTTGATCAGCGCCGCATCCAGACGCCGCGCCAGTTCCACGATCGGCAGGCCGGGGTGCCAGGCATAAGGCCCGGTGGCCGGGTCCATGGGCATGTGCAGGATCACCGTGCGCCCGGCCTTGTGGGCCTGGCGGGCGAAGTCGCTGGCGTGCGGGGTATCGGGCATGATCGCCAGGGTGACCGGTCCGGGCAGGGCGAGGGTGCGGCTGTCGCGTTCGCTGTTCTGTCCCAGGTCGTCGATGATGATGCTCATGAACGCCTTGACCGGCGCCGCGTGGGCGGTGCCGGCCAGTGCGCAGGCCAGTGTCAGCAGCAGGGCGCGGATGACGGGCATCAGTCGCCCTTGGTGATGTTCAGGCCCTTGAGCAGGCTCAGGGCCTGGCTGAGCTGGAAGTCATTGTCCTGTGGGCGCTCGGTGCGCTTGCTGCTGCCGGTCGGGCGGTCGGCGCCGCCGTTGCCGTTGCCCAAGTGGCCCTGCAGGTCGGCTTCCTTGAAGTTGTCGGTGTCGGCTTCGGCAGTGAGCTTGGCCTGGCGCACCTCGATGTCCGGAACGATGCCCTGGGCTTGGATGGAGCGGCCGTTGGGGGTGAAGTAGAGCGCCGTGGTGAGCTTCAGTGCGCGGTCGTTGGTCAATGGCAGCACGGTTTGCACCGAGCCTTTGCCGAAGCTGTCGGTGCCCATCAGCACGCCGCGCTTCTGGTCCTGCAGGGCGCCGGCGACGATTTCCGATGCCGAGGCGCTGCCGCCGTTGATCAGCACCACCAGCGGCACGCCCTCGCTGGCGTCGGCCGGGTCGGCGCTGAAACGCAGCTCGGAGTTGGCGATACGGCCCTTGGTATAGACGATCAGCCCTTTGGTGAGGAAATGGTCGGCCACTTCCACGGCCGACTGCAGCACGCCACCTGGGTTGTTACGCAGGTCCAGGACCAGGCCGCGCAGCTTCTTGCCGTTGTCCTTGCGCAGCTTGGCCAGTGCCTTGCCGACTTCCTCGCCGGTCTTGACCTGGAACTGGGTGATGCGGATGTAGCCATACCCGCTTTCCAGCAACTGGCTCTTCACGCTCTTGACCTGGATGACCGCACGGGCCAGCGTCACGTCGAACGGCGTGCCACCGTCGCGCACCAGGGTCAGGGTAATCTTCTGGCCGATCTTGCCGCGCATCTTGTCGACCGCTTCGGTCATGGACTGGCCACGGGTGGGCGCGCCGTTGATCTTGACGATCAGGTCGCCCGCTTCGATGCCGGCGCGCGAGGCCGGGGTGTCGTCGATGGGCGAGACCACCTTGATGAAGCCGTCTTCCTGGCCCACTTCGATGCCCAGGCCGCCGAATTCGCCACTGGTGCTTTCCTGCAGTTCCTGGAAGTCTTCCGGGCCGAGGTAGGCCGAGTGCGGGTCGAGGTTGCTTAGCATGCCCTTGATGGCGTTCTCCAGCAGGGTCTTGTCGTCCACCGGCTCGACGTAGGCGGCTTTGATCCGGTCCATGACCTCGGCGAAGGTGCGCAACTCGTCCAGCGGCAGCGGCGCCTTGGCCGTCACCTCGGTGGCCGGCATGGCCGCAGGCTTGGCAGCCTTGGCCGGCTCGGCGGCGGTGGCCAGTGGCGCGCCGACGACCAGAGCGATGCTCAGGGCCAGCTGGGTGAGGCGAGACGAGTGCAGCATGTCGAACGAACTCCTGATCCTGTAGGTGCCCCTGACGGAGCATCGACGCCGCCCATAGAGGCGATGCCGTCATGTATGCAAATGCCTAGCCTCGGCACCATTGCGCCGGGTCGGTAGGCCGACCCTGCTGGCGAATCGCGAAGTACAAGCCCGCGCTGTCCTGACCGCCGCTGTCGCCGACGGTGGAAATGGCTTCACCGGCCTTGACGATGTCTCCGGCACTCTTGAGCAGGCTCTGGTTGTGGCCATACAGGCTCAGGTAACCATTGCCGTGGTCGAGAATGACCAGAAGTCCGGCACCGCGCAACCAGTCGGCGAACACCACGCGGCCACCGTGCACCGCGTGCACCTGGGTGCCTGCGGAAGCGGCGATCATCACCCCATCCCACTTGGCGCGGGCGTCACCGCCACGGGTATCGCCGAAGCGTGCCAGCAGTCGACCATTGATCGGCCATGGAAGTTTTCCACGGGCCGCGGAAAAGGCGCCGCCGTAGTTGGCGCCGTCGCTGGAAACCAGCGGGCCAAGTACGGTGCGGGCCTTCTTCGGCGGCGCTTCGGGCGCCTCGCGCCGAGCATCGGCCAGGGCCTGTTCGCGGCGACGCTTTTCTTCTTCCTGGCGCGCCAGCAGGGCCTTCTGCCGCGCCTCTTCGGCTTCGCGGGCCTGGCGTGCGAGGGTTTCTTCGATGGTCTTGAGCACCTTGGCGAGGTCGGCCTGGTCCTGCTCGCGGGCCTGAAGCTTCTGGTCGCGGGCTTTCATGTCGCTGTTGAGCTTGGCCAGCACCTGCTGGCGCTTGCTGCGCTCGGCTTCCAGTGACTGGCGGCGGGTGTCGAGGTCGGCGCGCTGAGCCAGCAGTTGCTCTTGCTGCCCGGAAATCTCCAGCTCGACGTTGGCCAGTTGGCGCAAGGTCTCGTTGAAGGTGCGCAATTGTTCCAGGCGCGCCTTGCTCAGGTAATCGTAATAGGTGAGGGTGCGCGCGAACTTCTCGGGATTCTGCTGATTGAGCAGCAGCTTGAGGTATTCCTCGCGGCCACTCTGGTAGGCCGAACGGGCCTGAATAGCGATCAGCCGTTGCTGTTCAGTACGGGCGGACTGGAGTTTTTTTTTCTCGTGGTCAAGGCGCTCCAGTTCGCCCTCGGTCTTTTTTAGCGCTTGTTGCAGCGCCTCCACCTGTTTCTCGAGATTGCCGATATCGGTCTCGGTGGATTTGAGGTCTTTCTGCACGCCGGCTTTCTCTTCCTGGAGCTTGCCCAGCGTCTTCTTGAGCTCGGCGATGTCCTGGCGAGTGGCGTCCAGCTGTTGCTGGGTCTGGGCGCGCTCGTCGGCGATAGCCGGGGCGAGCAGGCATGACAGGGCGAGGAATATGAGGGCGCGGCGCATGGAATCGGGCGTACCAGGGATGGAGACTGGCCTAGTATGCCCGCCCAGGCTTGCAAAAAAAACGCCTGCCAGCGGCAGGAGGGCCGCGTTTGTCAGGAAAGCCGCATGAAATATCGGACTTATCCGTTGTGAGGACCGGAAAGCTCGGCATGAAGCGCTGCGACGACCGCGCTTACCATCGACGGCCCTTGCGTGGCAAACGCCGATCCGTCTGCCCGTCCTCTTCCTGCTGTGCGAGAGCTTCCATGTCGATATCCTTCCCTTTGCTCCGGTTAGGGCACTGCCTGTTGTGCGCAGGCTTGCTGCTGATCGTCCTCATTCCGTCCGTTGCTGCATCCACCGCGCAGGACAGTTGGACCTTGCAGACCAGCGTCTACACCCGACACTTCAATCCCGACCCGGACCACAACGAGCGTCAGGAACTCATCGGCCTGGAGCGCAATCGCGCCGATGGCCTGCTGTACGGTGCTGCAACCTTCCGCAATTCGTTCAGCCAGCGCTCGGTCTACGCCTACGGCGGCAAGGCCTGGCAGCATGACCGATGGCCGGTGTACGCCAAGGTCAGTGCCGGTTTGCTGCAGGGCTATCGCGGCAAATACCGCGACAAGCTGCCGCTCAATCGCTTTGGCGTGGCACCGGTGATCATTCCCGCACTGGGCACCCACCTGGGGCCGGTGGGCATCGAAGCGGTGCTGCTGGGGGGCAACGCCATGATGGTCAACGTTGGCTATCGCTTTCGCTGAACCCTTGAAACGCAAAAAGCCCGATGCGATCGCATCGGGCTTTCACTGTGCAGCGCTGAACCGGCTCAGGCGTCGAGCAGAATCGAGGTGCCGGTCATTTCGGCGGGTTTCTCCAGCCCCAGCAGCTTGAGCATGGTCGGCGCCACGTCCGCCAGCACGCCGCCTTCGCGAACCTTGACCTTGCGCTTGCCGACATAGATGAACGGCACCGGCTCGGTGGTGTGCGCGGTGTGCGCCTGGCCGGTGGATTCGTCTTCCATCTGTTCGACGTTGCCATGGTCGGCGGTGATCAGCGCTTCGCCGCCGACTTTTTCCAGTGCCGTGACGATACGCCCCATGCAGCCGTCCAGCGCTTCGACCGCCTTCACGGCGGCGTCGAATACGCCGGTGTGGCCGACCATGTCGCCGTTGGCGTAGTTGACCACGATCACGTCGAAGCGCTGCTGCTCGATGGCTTCGACGATGCGGTCGGTGACCTCCGGTGCGCTCATTTCCGGTTGCAGGTCGTAGGTGGCGACCTTCGGCGACGGGATGAGAATACGTTCTTCACCTTCGAACGGCTCTTCGCGGCCGCCGGAGAAGAAGAAGGTGACATGGGCGTACTTCTCGGTCTCGGCGATGCGCAGTTGAGTCTTGCCGTTGTTGGCCAGGTACTCGCCGAGCACGTTGTGCAAGCTGGCCGGGGCGAATGCGGCGGGAGCCGGGATCTTCGCCGAGTACTGGGTCAGACCGATGTAGGCCGCCAGTTTCGGCAGGCGCGCGCGTGGAAACTCGTTGAAATCCGCTTCGACGAAGACGCGCGACAGCTCGCGGGCGCGGTCGGCGCGGAAGTTCATGAAGATCACCGCGTCGTCGTCCTCGACCTTCACGGCCTCGCCGATCCGCGTGGCCTTGACGAATTCATCGCTCTCGTCACGGGCATAGGCCGCTTCCAGGCCGGCCACTGCGCTGTCGGCACTGTAGTCGGCGGCGCTGTCGACGATCAGGTTGTAGGCCGCGCTGACGCGGTCCCAGCGGTTGTCGCGGTCCATGGCGAAGTAGCGGCCGATCAGGCTGGCGATGCGGCCCTTGCCCAGTCGGGCGAAGGTGGCGTCGAGCAGTTCGAGGGACGACTGCGCGCTGCGCGGCGGGGTGTCGCGGCCATCGAGGAAGGCATGCAGGTAGATCTTCTCGGCGCCGCGCTGCGCGGCCAGTTCGGCCATGGCGACGATGTGATCCTGGTGGCTGTGCACACCACCATCGGACAGCAGACCCAGCAGGTGGACCGCCTTGCCAGCGGCCACGGCCTTGTCCACGGCGCCGGTAAGCACGGGGTTTTCGAAGAACTCACCGTCACGGATGGCTTTGGTCACCCGCGTGAAGTCCTGATACACCACGCGCCCGGCACCCAGGTTCATGTGACCGACTTCGGAGTTGCCCATCTGCCCGTCCGGCAGGCCGACATCCATGCCGGAGCCGGAGATCAGGCCATGCGGCTGGGTGGCGCGCAAGCGGTCGTAGACCGGCGTGTTGGCGGCGAGAATGGCGTTGTATTCGCGGCTTTCGCTGTGACCGAAACCATCCAGGATGATCAGGACCAGGGGCTTGGGGAGGTTTGTCATCGATCAAACTCACGGTTGTTCAAAGATGATAAAGACACGCATTTTAGGGGAAATCGGCCAGAGGCGGCGAATATTCGTCGGGCCGCGCGACCAGCGCACCGCCGTATCCTGCGCAAGGCGGGTTTTCGCACCGGCCCGGCGGGCTTTGGCCGGCCTGGGTGGCTGTGTATACTGGCCGGCATTTTCAATCGCCTGGAACACCCCTGATGGTTGCTCACCTGATTCAATTTGCGACAGATCACTTCATCCTGGTTGCGATCTTCTTCATTCTGCTGATCCTGCTGCTGCTCAACGAGATCCGCCGTGGCGGTCAGAGCCTGAGCAACGGTCAACTGACCGCGCTGGTCAACGCCGACAAAGGCGTGGTGATCGATATCCGTCCAGGCAAGGAGTACGCTGCCGGGCACATCGTCGGCGCGCTGAACATTCCCCAGGACAAGATCGCCAGCCGCATGGCCGAGCTGGAGAAGCACAAGGACAAGACCCTGATCATCGTCGACGCGATGGGCCAGCAGTCCGGCACCGTCTGCCGCGACCTGCTCAAAGCCGGCTACACCGCCGCCAAGCTCAGCGGCGGCGTGTCCAGCTGGAAAGCCGACAACCTGCCCCTGGTGAAGTGATATGCAACCGGTCATCGTCTATTCCAGCGACTACTGCCCCTACTGCATGCGCGCCAAGCAACTGCTGGCGAGCAAGAACGTGGCCTTCGAGGAAATCCGTGTCGACGGCAAGCCGCAACTACGTGCCGAGATGGCGCAGAAGGCCGGGCGTACCTCGGTGCCGCAAATCTGGATTGGCAGCACCCATGTCGGCGGTTGCGATGACTTGTTTGCGCTGGAGCGCTCGGGCAAGCTCGACGCCCTGCTCGAGGCCTGATTCACGCCCCCTTTCAACCCTTTTTCAGACAAGGATCTGCCATGACTGACCAACAGACCAACGGCGCTGCCGAAGAGAACAGCCCGCAATTCTCGCTGCAGCGCATCTACGTGCGCGACCTGTCGTTCGAAGCGCCCAAGAGCCCGCAGATTTTCCGCCAGCAGTGGGAGCCGAGCGTCTCGCTGGACCTGAACACCCGTCAGAAGGCCCTGGAAGGCGACTTCCACGAGGTGGTGCTGACCTTGTCGGTCACCGTCAAGAATGGTGACGAAGTGGCGTTCATCGCCGAAGTCCAGCAGGCCGGCATCTTCCTGATCTCGGGCCTGGACGGGCAGTCGATGAGCCACACCTTGGGCGCGTTCTGCCCGAACATCCTGTTCCCGTACGCGCGTGAAACCCTCGACAGCCTGGTGACCCGTGGCTCGTTCCCGGCGCTGATGCTGTCGCCGGTGAACTTCGATGCCCTGTACGCCCAGGAACTGCAGCGCATGCAGGAAGCGGGCGAGGCACCGTCGCTGCAGTAATTGCCTGCGCGACTTACGAAAAAGCCCCTCGGGATCGACCCGAGGGGCTTTTTCATGGCTGCGAAATGGCGTCAGCCGAACTGTTTCTGCTGTTGCTGCTGCTTGGCCACTGCTTCCGACGCCGCCACATAGGCCGCCTGGAATTCATCGCTTTCCAGCCAGACCATGGTGGCCGCGTCATCGGCACCATCGAGCCAGGCGCGGTAGGCGGTGAACACCAAGACGATATAGTCGGTGGCGTGTTCCTCCTTGTGACCCTTGAGCACCAGCGCCAGCAGCGGGTCGACCAGGAACACCGAAATCATCGCCTCCAGGCCGTTCTGCTGGGCCTGCTTCATCTTCTCGAACAACGCGTCGTAGCTGCCCGAGTCCATGGCCTTGTTGAACACCTGCTCGACGCTGGTGCTTTCACCCGAGCTGGCCTTGACCGCCTGGCCACTGCGCACCATCCGGTTCTGCTTGGCCTTGGAGGCGGCGCGCTTGGCGCGTTTCTGTTGCTTGGTGTTGGAAGCCATGCCGTGAATCCTCGGGTGTATCCGCAAAAAACGCGTATTGAAGCCTAGAGTCGGCGTTCTGGATAGAGCCTGCCTGCATCAGAAGCTGTAAGTGCCGGTCACCACCAGGCTGCGCGGGTCGCCGAACTGGATCTGCGCGGCGCTGGTCGCGGCGCTGTAGTAGGTCTTGTCGGTGAGGTTGGACAGGGCCGCGCGCACGTCCCAGTCATGGGTGCGCAACCCGACCAGCGCATCCCAGCGGCCATAGCCGGGCAGTACGGTGGTGTTCTGGTTGTCGGCGTAGCGTTGACCCACCAGGGTCAGGCCGGTTTCGGCGTACCAGCCCAACTCCGGCTTCCAGGTCAGGAACAGGCTGGCATTGCGCCGCGCCACGTTGTTGACTCGGTTGCCCGCCAGGCCGTTGTTGTCCTTGACGATGGTGGCATCCTGCAGACCGACGCCGCCGCGCAGGTACCAGTCGCCCACCAGCTTGCCCTGGGCGGTCAGTTCGACCCCGCGTGAGCGCTGCAGGCCGGTGAGCACGGTGATACCCGGGTTGTCCGGATCGCTGGTGCGACGGTTGTAGAGCTCCAGTTCGTAGACGGCGAGGGTGGTGCTCAGGCGGTCGTCGAGCCAGTCGCTCTTGACCCCGATTTCCTTCTGTCGTGTGTTCTCCGGCGCGGTCTCGTTGGTGTTGCCTGCTGCACCGGGGGTGATGCCGATCAGGCCACCGCCGACCGGGGAAAAGGTCTTGCTCCAGGAGGCGTAAAAGGAATGCGCCTGCCATGGCGAGTACACCACACCAAGGCGCGGACTGGTGCTGTTGTCGTTCTGTTTTTCGGAAATGCCCCGCAGCCTGTTCTGGGTTTGCACCTCGAACTGATCGAAACGCAGGCCGGCGAGCAGTTGCCATTGATCGTTGAGGCGGATCTGGTCCTGCAGGTAGACACCACGGCTGTCGACCACCGTGTGGTTGTAGCTCGACGCCACCATCGGCCCGGTGTGTTGCAGCCGTCGGTTCGGGGCGTTGAGGTCCAGCGTTGGCACCGCCTGGCCTCCGGCGTTGACCGCGCGCGCGGTGTACAACCGTGGGTCACGGCGCTGGTTGCCGAACTCCACGCCCAGCAACAGCGTGTGGTCCAGCCCCCAGGTGCTGACCTGGCCCTCGGCTTCGAGGTTGTTGAACAGGTTGCGGGTGTTCAGGTCCTGCTGCCAGCGCTGACGAACCACCCGCTGGGTGCTGGGGGTGTAGCCGGTGAGGTAGGTGTTGTCGAACTCGCTGTCGAGCTTGAACAGACTCAGGGTGTGGCGCAGTTGCCAGTTGTCGCCCAGCTGATAGTTCAGCCGCGAGCGCAGCGACTGCGCCCGATCGTCGATGAAGTCGCGCTGCGTATCGCCATAGGTGGTGCTGCGACCCACATCGACCGGCCGGCCACCGACGCCGGGAATGCCGCGATCGGGCGTGCGGTTGTAGCGACTGTATTCGTACTGCACCAACCAGTTCAGTTCGGGGCTCAGTTGCCAGCTCATCGACGGGGCGAACAACTGGCGGTTGCCGTCGATGCCGTCGCGGAAACTGTTGTTGTCCTGATTGCCCATGTTCAGGCGCACGCTGATGTCATCGTTCAGGTCGGTGCTGAGGTCGGCGTACAGGCTGCGCAGGTCCTCGCTGCCGCCCTGGACTTCGAGGCTCGAGCGACGACCATGCTCCGGCGCCTTGCTCACCCGGTTGACGATGCCGCCCTGGCTGCCGCGACCGTAAAGCACCGCCGCCGGGCCTTTGAGCACTTCGACGCGTTCGATGTTGTGCAGGTCGCGCACGTACTGGCTGTCATCGCGCACGCCGTCCAGATAGAAATCGTTACTGGCATCGAAGCCGCGAATGCGCAGGCTGTCGAAGCGTGTGTCGGCGCCGCTGCTGACGTTGGGAATGCCCTCCAGCGCCTTGCCCAGACTATTGCTGCCGTAGTCCAGTACATTGGCCGTCTTGACCGTGTCGATGGCCTGCGGCACGTAGCGTACCGGGGTCGAGGTACGGGTGGCGGTGCTGACGTCCTTGACCCTGGGGTTGTCGCGTTCACGGTCGGTGTCGGCCGAAATCGAGATTTCCGGGAGCAGGGTGGCGGCGCTGACGAGACTGGTGCTGAACATCAGCGAAAAGCCCAAGGGTAGGGATCTGAAGCGGCGGGGAGCAGGCATGGCATGGCATCCGACAAAGGGTCGAGAGAAAGGATGCGAATGGTAATGCTTGCTATTTGCTATTGCTTGGCTATTTGTCAGCTTGATTTATGACGTATGTATCAACTTGTAACTCGCCTCTCGCCAGTAGCTTGGGACTGCAGCGAGAGGGCGCTGGCTTTAGTACACACGTCCGAAAAAGAGAAGGAATAACTCCCTGTGAGCCAATCTCCACGGATTTACACCAGCCCAAAGCTTCAATTTGGTTATATCAACCTGCATTTCACGTTTTTTTGACATTCGTTCGCGCGCGCGGATAGGATGCGGCCTCTACGCCTGCCGGCCATCCCATGGCCGAGCGCCGGACGAGGCGCGCGCTCTGCACAGCAGCGCCGCCCACCGTTTGGATACACGCGTCGAACCTACGAAGGGGCGTTGGTTCCTGGCGTTTACGTAGCAGAGCGTTCTGATTCGGTAATAAGGAAAACAACATGTTGAATACAAGGATCAGCCTGGTTGCGCTGGCACTCATCGCCGCCACTCAGGCCCAGGCCAACGACCAGGCCCGGAGCAAAGGGTTCATCGAGGACAGCCACGCCAACGTCCTTCTGCGTAACGCGTTCATCAATCGTGACAAGAAGCACGGCGTCAACGACCAGTCCCAGTGGGGCCAGGGCGTGATCGCCAACTTCTCCTCCGGCTTCACCCAGGGCACCGTCGGTGTCGGCGTCGATGCCTTCGGCCTGTATGCACTGCGCCTGGATGGCGGCAAGGGCCGCAACGGCGGCGGCGGTATCGATTTCTTCAAGCGCGAAAACACCACTGACGCTCAAGGTCGCAGCGACGCGGCCAATGACCTCGCCCGCGCAGGCGGCGCCGTCAAGTTCCGCATCTCCAACACCGTGCTCAAGTACGGCGACCAGATGCCCGCGCTGCCGGTTCTGCAATACGACGATTCGCGCCTGCTGCCTGAAAGCTTCACCGGCACCCTGATCACCTCCAAGGAAATCGAAGGGCTGGAACTGAACGCCGGTCGTTTCACCCAGGAAGCGCGCAAGAGCGCTCAGCGTCGTGACGGCGGTGGTTTGAAGTCGATCAACGTCCTCGGCGGCAGCTACAAGTTCACCGACAACTTCACTGCCTCGCTGTACACCGCGGACAACGAAGACGTCATGAAGCGCCACTACCTGGGCCTGAACTACGTCTTCCCGATCGCCGCCGACCAGTCCCTGACCCTGGACTTCAACGGCTACAAGTCGGACATCGACAGCCAGTACGTGCGTGAAGCCGGCCTCAATGGCGACCGCAACACCATCTGGAGCCTGGCGGCGACCTACGCCTATGGTCCGCACTCCTTCACCCTGGCCCACCAGCGCAGCACCGGCAGCACCGGCTACAACTACGGCTGGTACCAGAACGAAGGCGGCGTGGGCGACGGCGGTTCGACCATCTACTTGGCCAACTCCTACTGGTCCGACTTCAACGCCGAGGACGAGCGTTCCTGGCAGCTGGGCTACGGCCTGGACTTCGGCGCCTTCGGCGTTCCGGGGCTGACCTACAAGATCGCCTATGTGGTGGGTGACAACATCAACACCCGCACCGTCGGCAACCAGCAGGGCTGGGGCGAGGGCAAGGAACGCGAGATCTTCAGCCAGGTCCGTTACGTGGTCCAGGAAGGCCCGGCCAAAGACCTGTCGGTCAAGCTGCGCGGCTCGTTCCTGCGCACCAACGATGCCGTGCGCCAGAATGGCTACAACGACGACGGCAACGAAGTGCGCGTGTTCGTCGAGTACCCGATCAGCATCTTCTGATCCGTTTTTGGCGTCACCAACAGCCCCGGCATTTGCCGGGGCTGTTTCGTTTTTGCGTGCAAGGTCGCGAGGTGCGAATTCACCGTGATGGGTTTGGCAACGCCAGGGCGAGTGTCTTCCAGCTTCCCTTGCGCTTGCGCTCCACCAGCGAAGCCAGGGCTTTACCGGTCGGACACTTGGCGAAGGCCAGCGGAGCCAGCGTCAGCAGGTAAACGCTGTCCGGCGTGTGCGTTCGGCTGTCCGCCGCTTTGTTCCAGGGCTTGTCGACCGTCAGCAAGGCGTCGGTTTTCTCGGGCCAGGCCAGGTCGGCGAAGCGTGGGTCGCTGCGCAGGATCAATGTGCCCTCACTCAGCGGTGCTTCCTCGAAGGTGAGCGCGGCCAGGCGCTCCAGCAGGCTGACCGGAAAGCGTCGTGCCGCATCGTCGGGGATTCCGGCCTGAGGTAGGGGCCACTCGCCTGGTAGGCACAGGCACAATTCGGTCATCGGCGCGGCCTGGTACAGGCCCGTGGTGAACAACAGTTTGTGTCTGGTCTTGCCGTCGATCAGGCTGATGTGCAAGTCGATGCGCGAGTCGTCGGTCGGGGGCGAAAAGGCGGCAGGCAGCACGTGCCCTAGGGTCTGGTCGACGAAGTTGACCAGGGTCTGCGCTGCACTGTCTTCGACGCCGGTCTCGGGATCCTGCGTGCCGTGGGCGCCGTTGTCCTGCAGCAGCCGCTCGGTGCTTGGGTGGCCCCACACACGCGTTGCGTCCAGAGGGCTTCTGTTGAGGTAGAGGTGCAGTCGGTCGGGTTGCGCGCCTCGCTGAAGCAGCAGCAACACGACGTCGTCGTGGCCACCTTGGGCGGCTGCGTACAGGGGCGGGCGCACGCTCCAGGGCGAGCCGTCTGGCCAGGCACCTGCGTCCAGCAGGCATGTGCACGTTGCCAGATCGCCCTCGCTGGCTGCCAATGCCAGCGCGGTAGCGTGGCCGCCATCGATGAAGGTTCGATTCGGCTCCAGGCCTGCGTCCAGCAATAGCGCGCAGATTTCGTGCTGGCTATTTCGGGCCGCGATGTGCAGCAGGCTTTGCTCGTCGTTCTTGCCGTAGCGGGGCAGGGTCAGCAGATCCGCATGCTCCTGCACGAAGGCACGTACTTTCGAAACCTTGCCCTCTGCGATGTCCTCGTACAGGCGACGCAGTTCGGCTTCGTGCTGTTCGAAGAGTGGCTGGGCGTCGTTCATTTGCTGAAGTCTCCTGCTGTAAATTCTTTGCCCAACTCGGCGAGTTCCTTGATCACCGCTTTGCGCCCCCCGCCGTCGGCTTCCCGCAGGCGCTCGTAGACTTTCCTGGCCGAAGCGACGCTGTGCGTCCCACGGCCATTTTCCGCCCAGGTGAAATTCCTCAAGTCCGTATTCAGGTCGATCTTGTGCTTTTTCATGATCGCCTGGGCGTTGAGGATGTAGTCGCGATTTTCCTGTTTCCAATTTCGCGGTGCATATTCGCGAACGATATGATGGCGATGCGGCCGGACCATGTTGGTCGGTTTCTTGGCGTCCAGCTTCGCCATGTTCTTTTTGTTCAGCCTGCAGACCTCCAACCCCAGCGGATCAATCCAGGTCGCGGGTGTCGGAGCGTACTGATAGAGATTCAAGCCGCCCGCCAGACCAATCGGATCGGGCTGTGTGAAACGGCCGATATCCGGGTCGTAGTAGCGGAAGGTGTTGTAGTGCAGGCCTATTTCTCGATCCAGATATTGGCCTTGCATGCGCAAGTTCTGTTCCTGGGCGAGGCCGTCCTGGCGAACCTCCTGCAAGGTATTGCCCCACACCTGGTACTGGGCCTGCCACAGTAATTGGCCGGTGTCGTCGCTCAGGCGTTCCGGCAGGCCATTGAGGTCATTCTGGTAGTGGTGCACCCGCTGGTGAGGGCCTACACCTTCAACGCGCGCCAGAGGCTCATGGCTGTCCTGGTCGTCATAGAGGTAAAGGCTGTGCTGGCCATGCCGGACTTCCTCCAGCAGGCGATAGCCATCCCAGCCGAAACGCGAAAGGCCCAACTGGCGTCCCGTCTCGTCGTGTTCACTTTTTTCGATACGCCGGCCCAGAGGGTCGTAAGTCATGCGCACGATCCGCTCGCGGCCGTTGTTGTGGCTGCGCACCTCGATCAGGCGGTGTTCGGCGTCGTAGGCGAAACGCTGTAGGCCACGCCTGGCGCTGCGCTTTTCGATCAGCCTGCCGAAGGCATCGTAGCGATAGCGCTTGTCCTGATAGGTGAGCACGCGGTTATGCCGTACCCAGCCCAGCGACGGCGTATCGAGCAGGTTGGCGGCTGCATCGTAGGCGAAGACTTCGTCGGGCAGCGCAGCATGGGGCTGGCTGCTACTGACGATTCGCTCGTTGGCATCGTGTTGCAGGTGTTGCTGGACGATACCCGCGGGACTCTGCCGAAAGCGCACGGCCAGGTTGTCCGCCAGGTCGTACTCGAAGCGTTGCTGCAACGGTGCGGGCAGACGTCGGGGCACTGTTCGGGGGTGGCTCAGGCGCGAGCGAAGGCGGCCGGCGCGATCGTACTCGCTGCGCGTCTCGAACCCGCCCTGAATGCGCAGCACCTCACGGTGCAGGCGGTCGCGCTCGAAATCGCAGATGACCTTGCCGTCCAGGTTGACCTGATGCAGATGGCCGCTGCCGTAGTACAGCTGGTTGAGCGTACGCCCATCCGGCAGCAAGGTCTGCAGGCGATTGCCCAGTGCGTCATGGCGGTGATGAAGGGTTCCATTGCTGCCCTGCTCCTGGGTCCGCTGGCCGAGGGCATCGAAAGCGAACGCGACGGTCTCGCGCTTGCCTTGGTTGTCGGTGAAACAGGCCTGCAGCAGTTGGTCTAGGGCGTCGTACTGGTACTCGGTACGGCCATCGTCGGTCACCTTGGCCAGCAGCCGGCAGCCAGCATCACGCTCGAAGAAATGGCTGATGACGGCCGCTGGCGTCGGGGGCACCAGCGCCAGGCCGGTCCCGTGCGGTCCGGGCAGGTAGTCGAGCCGCGAGAGGCAGTCGAGAGCGTCGTAGTGATAGCGTTTGGCGCTGTCGTCCAGGTCCCGCTGCTCGACCAGACGATCGGCGGCATCCCAGGTGAAGCGGTACTGCTCGCCATTTTCGTTGGTCAGGCTGAGCAATCGGCCGTACAGGTCGTAGCGGTACTCCACGGTACGGCCCAAGGGATCGACCAACTGCCGCAACTGGCCGCGCGCATCGTACTGGAACTGACGCTGATGGCCGGCAGTGTCGATATGACGAGCCAGCCGGTCGCCCACGGCATAGTCGAAAGATTGAGTGCGGCCGTCGGGCAGGCGCACCTGCACCAGTCGTCCGGACGCATCGTGCTGGTAGTCGGTACGTTCGCCGTGGGCGTCGATGAGTGCTGCCAGATGTCCTCGGTGGTCGTAATCCAGACGCGTGGTGTAGCCGGAGCAGTCGGTCAGGGCACGCAGGGCGCCGAAGTCGGTCCACTGCAACTGCTTGGCCCGACCTGCAGCATCGGTTATTTCGATCACCTGACCGTGTGGGTCATACCGGTAGTGGGTCGTCTGGCCGAGCGGATCGGTCTCGCGGATGCAGTTGCCACGGGCATCGTAGTGGTATCGCCAGCAGTGGCCGGCGGCGTCCATGCGTGAGCGGGGCAGCGCCCAATGCTCCAGCCACTGCGTCGACACGCAGCGGCCCAGAGGGTCGAAGGTCTCGCTGAGGTTGCCGGACTCGTCGTAGTTGAACGACCAGCGTCCGCCGTCCGGGTCGCTGGCGCCGAGCAGTTGCCGGTCTGCGTTCCAGTCGAAACGCCAGGTGCGCCCCAAGGCGTCGGTGTAGGCCGTGATCTGGTACTGGTCGTTCCAGTGACGTGTGGTGACCCGTTGCAGTCCGTCGGTGACGCGTGTGATGCCCGCTGTCAGGTCGTACTCGAAGCTGTACTCATCACCTGCGTCGGTCCAGTGACGAATCACTCGCCAGCCATCCGCCGTCTGCGCCCATTGGTAGTAGCAACTCAAACCGGTGGGCAGTTGGTGCTCGACCATGCGTCCGCCAGTGTCGTAGCTGAAGCGGCGCGTGACCTGCCCGTGGCGATTCTTGACCTGCGCGAGGCGACCAGCGCCGTCGTAGCCGTAGCTCACCAGTGGCTCGACGCTCGCGTCGGCCAGGCGCCGCTCGATCTGGCTCACGCGCTGTGGCCATTGCGGGTCGTAGCTCAAGAGCGCTTCGGTCTGGTCGAACGTGTCGCGCAGCCCACGTAGCCGTCCGCTGTCGTCGTAATCGAGAAAGAGGCGGTTGTCGTTGCGATCACCGATCTGGCTCAAACGCAGGCGCGTGGGGTTGGTGGGTGAGGGCTGGAACAACCGGTAGCGGCCGTCGCGGTCCTCGATCAACACCTCGCCGTTGTGGTCGCGACGCACACTCAAGCCTTCGGCCGCGCTATAGACCGCATCGCCTGGCACGATACTGCCCATTTCGATGGCCCGGGCCTGCTCGTCGACGAATACCAGCTCTTCGCCACCTTGCGTGTGCGTCTTGAGCTCGAGGTAGACCTCGTACGGCACGCTCCAGCCGGTGCCCAGCAGCCCGTCTTCGCGTTGGCCGTGGCTGTTGTAGTAGCGTTGCCAGGTGATGGGCAGCAGGGCCGGCAGGTCGAAGTCGTGATCGTCCTCGCCATTGAGCAGCTTGGCGCCGGTCGGTGTATGTACCGGGTTGGGCGAGCCGACGATGGCCGAGGTGAGGGCACTGGTGACCTGGCTAGTGACCAGTTGGGTCACTCCACCGATGAGCATGCAGCCGAACTTGCTGTAGAACTTGCCGCCGCGCCCACGCAGCAGCATCAGCGCGGTGATCGCCAGGCCGATGCCGGGTGTCTTGCCGCTGCGGATCTCGCGCACCACGATGGGCTCGCCGCCGATGCGCACGTTGCTGGAAATCTCGCCAGCATCCACCACTACCGCCTCGCAGGTGCTGCGATCGCCACTGCGGCAGGCTGGGTGGCCGTTGATGAGCACCTTGCTGGAGCCCTCGGCCAGATACTGCGGCGGCATCGCCGGGTGTTTGTCGCAGAGGATCTTGTCGTCTTCCGCTTCCTGGGTATTGGGCGCCGGTGTCGCCACGGTCGGCCGCCACATCTGGGAGAAGAAGCCCTTGGCCATGTCCAGGAAGCTTTCTTCCGGTTCCTCGCCCGCTGGTTGGCCGGAGGCGTCCGCTGCCGGCCCCACCGGCCCGGTGACGATGCCTGCTGCACGGGCGGCAGGCTTGCCGTTGGTGTGGGTGTTGCCCGAGCCGGTAGCGATATGCGCCTGCACCGAAGGCGGGAAAAGCGCGTTGCCGATGCCGTCGCATAATCGGCTCAGGCCGGTATCGGCACCGCTCTTGGCCATGGCCACGCCGACCACCAGGCCGACTGCGGCACCCAGCACGAAGCAGCCCAGTCCACCGGTAGCCACGGTGATGCCCAGCGCTGCGCCAACGGCCGCGGTGGCCAGTGCGCCGATCGCCACGTTGGCTGCCACTTCCAGCACGCCCCCGACGATATCGGCCATCATCGAGGTGTGCATCAGCGCGTCACCCTCGCGCGCGGCCCAGAATGCGTCCGACATACCGGTTCAGCCTAGATTGTCGAAGTCGAGCGACTGCTTGATGGCGGCCCAGTGCGACGCTTCGGCTTCACCCAGGGGCGAGGGCTTCACGTAGCTCAGGGCGAACATCTTGCGCGTACCCGGCAGCACCAGCGCCAATTGGTATTGGTAGACCATTTCCTGGCCCTTGCTGAACTGGCTGCTCAGCTCGATGGCCTCGATGTCCTGCCCAGCGCCCACCTTCACCGGGTGAGCCGGCTGGAATTGCAAGTCCTTGACCTGCTGTTGCAGACGCTGCAATTGACCATCGAAGTTGCTCTGCAGCGTTTCGTCATCCGCGAGCGCACTGCGGCTGACGATCAGCGAAGTGCCCAGGCGTTCGAAGCGCAGGATGTTGATGCTGGTGTCGCGCACGTCGGTATCGGGCAGCGCCAGGCGGAATTCGTTGAGGCGGTAGGTCATGCAAAGGTCTCGTCAATGGCCAGCGTCGGAGAAGCGGCTCTTCACGGCCGCATCGATGGCGTCTTTTACGCCGTCACCGTCCGGAGCAGTCTGCGCGCCGCTGCCGACGTTGAGGTCCAGGGTGCCGCCGGTATTGATCTGCGCATCCTCGCGGGCGTGAAAGTTGAACTGCTCGCAACTGATGTTGATATGGCCGCTGGCGTTGAGCTCGAGCACGCTCTTGCCGCAGACCAGACGCAAGGTCTCGCCCGCCTCGATCAGATAGCGGGTGCTGACGCTGTCGGTCTTGCTCGCGCCCACGATCAGCGTGTCGTCGCGGCGCACGGCGCGCAGGCGGTCCATCCCGATGGTAATGGTTTCCAGCATGCCCACCGTCTGCACCCGGCTGGCGCCCACCGACAGCGTCTCGTTCTGCTCCACCACCGTGTCCATGTTGCGCTCGGCGTGCACGTAGAGCTGTTCCTCCCCGCGCTTGTCCTCCATGCGGATCTCATTGAAGTTCGCTGCGCTGCCGCCCTTGCTCGAGCGGCTCTTCATGCCGCTCTGGGTGGCGTTGGCCGGCAGGTCGTAGGGCACTGTCTGCTCGCCGTTGTAGACACGACCGGTGATGATCGGCGAATCAGGGTCGCCTCCAAGGAAGCTGACGATGACTTCCTGGCCGATCCTCGGCACCTGCATCGCGCCCCAGTTCTTGCCGGCCCAGGATTGCGAAACACGAATCCAGCAGGAGCTGTTCTCGTCCGATTGGTCATGGCGATCCCAGTAGAAGTGGACCTTGACCCGGCCGTGTTCGTCGGTCCAGATTTCCTCGTCTTTGGGGCCGACCACCAGGGCGGTCTGCGGACCCATGACCTTTGGCCGGGTGGTGCTGGAAACCGAACGGAAGGTCTGCAATGCATCGGTGCAGGTGAGGTCGCTTTCGAACTGGCCTGAACCACTGCCGCCGCCGGTTTCCAGTGACTCCTGGATGATGTGATAACGCGCCGCGACGATCAGGTACTCACGGTTCTGGTCCAGTCGCCAGAAGCTGGTGAGGGCGAACAGGTGGCCGCAGGCCAGCCCTCGGGCGTTGCCGTGCATGTCGATGCGTTCGTGCAGGCTTTGCAACGACTCCATGCGCGTGCGCGCATACTGCTCGCCATCCTCTGTCTTGCTGTAGCCACCGGGGTAGTCGAACAGCGGATAGGCGCCGCCGGAGTGTGGCCGTGGCATGACCGAACGCACGTCCAGACGCGCGCTGGGACGCTCGAAGTCGTAGTCGTTGAGCTCCAGCGAGCCTGGCTGTACCTCGCGGGCCAGATGCCAGTCGTTGATGTGGTCACGCTCGCGGTGCTGGCCATCCGGTGGGTAGAACGGCACGGCCTCATAACCGGGTGCTTTGTGGTGGGCGATGAACGCGTCGGCCAGCACCAGGACGTGACGGGCTTTTTCATGGCGGAAGTAGTAGTAGATGCCCTCATCTTCCATCAGGCGACTGACGAAATCGAAGCTGGTCTCGCAGTACTGCACGCAATACTCGCGCTCGGGGTAGCTGCGGCTCAAACGGTCCTCGAAGTCCGAGAACCCCAGGTCGCGGAACACCTGCTGGATGATCTGCGGCACCGTCATCTTCTGGAAAATCCGGCAGTCGCTGGTGCGCGTCAGCAGCCACAGCCAGGGCCGCAACGTGACCCGATAGCTGGCGAATTGGCCACGGGCGACGGACTGGCTACAGCGTGCAACGATGCCATGGAAGTGCCGTTGGCTCAGGCCGTGGGTCTGCACGGAAACGCTCAAGGGCGCGCCGAGCAGCAGGTTGAGGTCGACTGCTGGGTTCTGGCTGGTCAGGCTCAGCTCGAACTCGAACAGCCGGCCCAACTCTTCGCTACCGCCCAGCTCGCTGAGAATCAGCACGTCCGGCCCCAAGGGGCTGTTGATCTGCGCCAGGCGCGTCGTTTGCGTGAACAGCATGGAGGATCCCGTGGGTGCGGCGCTCAATCGGCCGCGCTGAAGTCATAGTGCAGTTCGTTGTCCTGAGCCGTGATGCGCACGCTGGCCAGCGGCTTGCCTTCGAGCATGCGTGTGAGGAACTCGCGGCTCATGTCCGGCAACAGTCCGTTGGTGAGGATGGCGTCGATCATCCGCCCGCCGCTCTCGGTTTCAGTGCAGCGCGAGACGATCAGTTCCACGACCGCGTCGTCGTAGGCGAAGCCGACCTTGTGCGTAGCCTCCACGCGCTTGCGGATACGCTCCAGTTGCAGGCGAGTGATGGCCTGGAGCATGGCATCGCTGAGCGGATAGTAGGGGATGGTCACCAGGCGGCCGAGCAGGGCGGGCGGGAAGATCTCCAGCAGCGGCTTGCGCAGCAGGGTGGCTACCGCGTCGGGCTCCGGCAGGGTCTGTGGATCTTGGCAAATGTCGGCGATCAGCTCGGTGCCGGCGTTGGTGGTGAGCAGGATCAGCGTGTTGCGAAAATCGATCTGCCGCCCTTCGCCGTCTTCCATGACGCCCTTGTCGAACACCTGGAAGAAGATTTCGTGCACGTCGGGGTGAGCCTTCTCCACTTCGTCGAGCAGCACCACGCTGTACGGCCGGCGACGCACGGCCTCGGTCAGCACACCGCCTTCGCCGTAGCCGACATAGCCGGGTGGCGCGCCCTTGAGGGTGGAGACGGTATGCGCCTCCTGGAACTCGCTCATGTTGATGGTGATCAGGTTCTGCTCGCCGCCGTACAGGGCCTCGGCCAAGGCCAGCGCCGTCTCGGTCTTGCCCACGCCCGAGGTGCCGGCCAGCATGAATACGCCGATGGGCTTGTTCGGGTTGTCCAGCCCGGCGCGGGAAGTCTGGATGCGCTTGGCGATCATCTTCAAGGCGTGGTCCTGGCCGATGATGCGCTTGGCCAGGTGGCTGTCGAGGTTGAGGACGGTCTCGATCTCGTTGCGCGCCATGCGCCCGACCGGAATGCCGGTCCAATCGGCGACCACCGAAGCCATGGCTTGATAGTCGACGGTGGGCAGGATCAATGGGCTTTCGCCCTGCAAGACGCTCAGGCGCTGTTGCAGGTCGATCAGTTGCTCACGCAGTTCATGGCTGCCCTGCGCGTCCACGTCCTGGTCGACGACACCGACCTGCTCACGCAGCCGTGCGCGGGTGGCCAGCAACTCGTCGACCAGCGCCTTTTCATCGCTCCAACGGCTTTCCAGGGTGTGCAGGCGCTCGCGCTCTTCGGCCAGAAGGCGCTCGGCCGAGGCCTGACGCTGGATGGTGTTCACGCCGATGGCTGCCTCGCGGGCGATGATCTGCAACTCGATTTGCAGCGCCTCGATGCGCCGGCGGCTGTCGTCCACTTCGGCGGGCACGGCGTGCAGGCTGATGGCCACGCGTGCGCAGGCGGTATCGAGCAGGCTCACGGACTTGTCCGGCAATTGCCGCGCGGGGATGTAGCGGTGCGACAGCTTGACGGCCGCTTCCAGCGCTTCGTCGAGGATCTGCACCTGATGGTGTTTCTCCATGGTCGAGGCCACCCCGCGCATCATCAGCAAGGCCTTGGGCTCGCTCGGCTCATCGACCTGCACCACCTGGAAGCGCCGGGTGAGTGCCGGGTCTTTTTCGATGTGCTTCTTGTACTCGGCCCAGGTGGTGGCGGCCACGGTGCGCAGGCTGCCGCGGGCCAGGGCCGGTTTGAGCAGGTTGGCGGCATCCCCGGTACCGGCCGCGCCGCCGGCGCCGACCAGCGTATGGGCTTCGTCGATGAACAGGATGATCGGCTTGGGCGAGGCCTGGACGTCTTCGATGACCTGGCGCAGGCGCTGCTCGAACTCACCTTTCATGCTGGCGCCGGCCTGTAGCAGGCCGACGTCCAGGCTGCGCAATTCGACGTCCTTGAGCGCCGGCGGCACGTCGCCGGCGACGATGCGCAGGGCGAAGCCTTCGACCACGGCGGTTTTGCCCACTCCGGCTTCGCCGGTGAGGATCGGGTTGTTCTGCCGGCGGCGCATGAGGATATCGACCAGTTGGCGGATTTCCTCGTCGCGTCCGACGATTGGATCGAGCTTGCCACTGCGCGCCTGCTCGGTGAGGTCGACAGTGAAGCGCTTGAGCGCCTCCTGCTTGCCCATCGCGGCGGGGGCGACAGCGCCACTGGCCTCGCCTGGCACCGCCGCGTTGAAGCCGTCGCTGGCGCCCAGGTCGTTCTCGGGAGAGTCGCCGACGTATTCGTCGAAGCGCTCGCTCAGGGCCTCGATCTTGAGTTTGGCAAACTCGCTCGACAGCCCCAGCAGGGCGTTGCGCAAGCTTGGCGTCTTGAGAATGCCGACCAGCAGATAGCCGGTTCGCACCTGGCTCTGGCCGAACATCAGGCTGCCGTACACCCAGCCACGCTCCACCGCTTCTTCCACCTGCGAAGACAGGTCGGTGATCGAGGTGGAGCCGCGCGGCAGGCGGTCCAGGGCATCGGTGAGATCCCGGGCCAGGCGCGCCGGCTCGACGTTGAACTGGCGCACGATGCGGTGCAGGTCGCTGTCCTGCAACTGCAACAACTGGTGCAACCAATGCACCAGTTCCACATAGGGGTTGCCGCGCAGCTTGCAGAACACCGTGGCGGCTTCGATGGCTTTGTAGGCCACGCTGTTGAGTTTGCCGAACAGCGCGGCGCGACTGATTTCACCCATGTTGCGGACTCCTTGTACGGGGGGATTGAACCGGCTGCTCGGCGTAGTAGCGGGCCAGCTTGAGGTCGTTGGCATCGTGTTCGGGTTGCCCCAGCCAGGTGTCGAAACCCAGCCGCCGGCGGGCGTCGAGTTGCAGTGCAGGCACCTGGTCGCGGGCGAGGATGAGGTTCAGCTCCCAGTCCAGTTCGTGGCCCTGGTATTCGGCGACCCAAGCCGCCAGTTCGACGAAGGCTTGGCCACCGGGGAGCAGGGCGTGGTACTGCTCCAGGCTCAGCGGACCGATGCACAGGCGAAACTTGTGCTGGCGGTCCCACACGTGACGGCCCAGGCACAAATCCACGCCGAGCCGGTTGGCTTGCACGCCCAGACGGCTGCGCTCGGGCAGCTCCAGCCATTGGCCGACATATTCTTCGATGCGCACCGGGACGTCGAAGTAGCTCGACAGGATGCTGCATAGCCCGTCGGGATAACGCGTCTGCGCGGCGAGGTGACCGGAGTAGTGCAGTTTGGCCGTGTGCGGCAGGGTGCCCTGGTCTTGCAGTTCAGGTTGGCCGCGGCCACTCAGGGCCGCCAGGCGCGCGGCCCAGTAGTCGTCACCGGGACGGTCGTGGCTGACGGTCGGCCGTGCCTCGGCCCAGGCCCGGTAGAACAGGGTCAGCAGACGGTGATGGAAGATGTCGAGGAAGCGCTTGCTGGTGTGGTCGGCGTGATTGCGCTGGCGCTCGCGCAGGTATTCGGTCAGGTGCAGCGGTAGCGGGCCGTTGGGACCGCCAAGGCCGAAGAAGAACTGCTCCAGACGTGCCGGGCCGGTGTCGCTGTGGGTCACCGAGGCCAGGGTCGCCGGGGCGAAGCTGCAATCGAGGTGCTGACCCAGGCGCACGGGCTCGTCGGCCAGGCGCTGGGCGTGGCCGAAACGCGGCAACTCCGGGTGTTCGGCTTCCAGACGGCGCAACGCCTGGAAGAAGTCGAAGGCCCAGGGCTCGGCCTGCATGTCCTGGAGAATGTTCACAGGGTCGGCCTGCGTCCGGGCTTGGCTTTCCATCGCATGATCTCGCCGCGCTCAGTGGTGCGCAGTACGGTTTCGGTGAAGCTGTTGATGGAGACGTAGCGGGTTAGGAAGCGTTCGAAGACCGCACCGAGCAGGAATACACCCGTGCCACGGAAGGCGTTCTCGTCGAATTCCAGAGTGATTTCCAGGCCTCGACCGAACACGATCGGCCCCGGCATCGGCAGGCGCCGGGTGCAAGGCTTGGCGCTGACCTCGCGCAGACCTTCGATTTGCAGGTGCAAGGCGCTGTCCTGGCTGTCGCCGTACAGGCGCAACAGTTCGCGCAACGCTGCCGCGCCCTGGCCCTGTTCGGTCAGCGACAGGTAGTTCAGCGACAGTTGGCTGATCAGGCGCCAGGCGCGGTTGTCATGGGCGTGGCTGGCCTTGGGCCGGCTGGGACCGGCCAGGCAGCGCACCGCCGAAACCGGCGCGCTGTCGGCCAGGCTGAAGTCGCTGCGGCCGTCGCCCACGGTCATGAACAGTGGCAGGTCGCGGTTGCTGCACAGTGCGCTGATGCCCAACTGGCGCAGGTCGTGGCGGTAGGGCGCCTGCTGGCCGTCGACCAGGCTGATGAAGGTCTCGCTGCCCAGGTAGCTCGAGCGCGTGCCGGTACGCCGCTGCTCGCTGGACAGCACGCGCTGTTCGCGGCGCAGGATGTAGTAGGCCTGGTCGCGACCGTAGCGCGATGGGTCGCGCACTGCGTAGAACGGCAGGAACGACTGGTCCGAGCCGGTGCCGTGACCGGTGACGGCCTGCAGTGAGTGGATTTCGAAGTCGGTGGGCCGGGTACGGTCGGCGATCACATGGTGTTCGTTGACCTTGTCGGTCAGGTGGATACGGTCGGTGCGGCGTGGAAACAGGTTGATCGCCGGGGTGCAGAAGGGCACCAGGCGCTCGGCGCCAACACTGTTTTCCAAGGTCGAATCGAAACGCTCGAACAGGACCAGCAGCTCCAGCTCCTGCCCGTTGCAGCGCTTGACTGCGCGCTCGAGCCCGGCGAAGTCGACGAACAGGAACCGTTGCGGCAGGGCGAAATACTCCTGCAGCAGGCGGTAGCCCTGGAAGGCTTGCGGCACCACCGGTAGGGCGGCCTCATGGTCGTCGAAACCGCACGGGCGCAGCGCCTGTTCCAGCGGGATGCGCTCGACCCAGTCGGCGCCGGGCTGGCGGGCGAACACCGCGCAGGCACTGCCGAGCAACTGCTCGTACAGGCGGTAGGGCATCTCGTCGGCACCATTGAGGTACAACGGCAAGTGCTTGAGTGGCAGGCTGGAGAATGGAATCTCGGCGCCGCTGCGCAGGGTCAGGCGCAAGGCCGCGCGGGCCTTGGGCTCGCTGGCAGCGAGGCGGCCGAGTACGGCGCCTGGGTTGCCGAAGTACTCTGCGCGCGTCACCTGCAGCGGCCACAAGGTCACCTCTTGCGTACTGCGGAATTCGCAGGGGGTTTGCGAATCGCGGCCCAGGTTGGCGCGTAATGCGCTGCCGCGCGGCAGCGGGAAACCGGCACTGAGCGAGCCCTCGTCGGGGTCGGTCTGCAACTGCACGATGGTCATCGACGGGGTCGGTGCCAAGTAGTGCGGGTAGGCGATTTCCAGCAGGTTGTGGGTGAAGGTCGGATACTCGGCGTCGAGTTTGAACTGCACCCGTGCGGTCAGGTAGGCGAAGCCTTCGAGCAGCCGCTCGACATAAGGGTCGGCGCATTCGATGCCGGAGAGCGTCAGGCGCCCGGCGATCTTGGGATATTCACGGGAGAACTCTGCAGCGCTCTCGCGGATGTGGCGCAGTTCCTGGTTGTACAGTTCGAGCAGGCGCGGATTCATGCGCGTCTCCGACGATCGGCCGTGGTCACGCGCACCTGCCCGGACTCCAGGTCCAGGTCGGTCTGCAACAGCAGCGGTAGGGCCGCAGGCTGAGCCCAGAGATCGCCCTCGATCTCGAAGCTCAAGGCGTTGGCGTTCATTTCAGCCGGCGCGGTGAGTGCTCGAACCCGCAGCGTGTGGGCCAGGATACGCGGCTCATAGGTGGCGATGGCCTGATGAATGATGCGTTCGAGCGCCAGCAGGTCGATGTTGGTGGCGCAGTTGCCGGCCAACGCAGGCAGTCCGTAGTTGATCACCGAGGTGCCGGCCGGGGTATTCAGGGTGTCGTCGCTGTCGAGCAACGAGGTGGTGTTCAGTAGCCAGGCCAAGTCGCGCAGGACCGAGGCCTTGAGCTGTTGCAGCGACAGTACGCGTTTGTCCGGAGCTTCCTGCGGGTTGCCGGGGTCATCGTCGGTCAGACGATCGAGCAGCGAGGGTTGCAGGCGGTCGCGGGCGGCGATGTCGGCTACCACGTTCTGATTCCTTCAAACGTCGAAAGGTTGTCGTATCCATTCGCGGATGAACCCCTGCCACAAGAAGGGCTGTATGTCAGCCCTGTGGGAGCGGGCTCACCCGCGAAGCACATCGCTGCGCGATCAGATCTTGACGTTCTGACGCACGTTCCAACCGTACTTGATGGCGCCGCCGTCCTTGGTGCCGTCGGCTTTCTGTGGCTGGTAGTCCACGGTGACCTTGGCGAAGTTCAAGGTGACGTTCTCGGTCAGGCGGTCATCGCTGCCCGAGCCGCCGGTGCTCAGCGAGCTGATGATCACTTCTTCCAGGTTGATGATCAGGTACTCGACCTGGCTCTCGCCACCGGCCTTGCGCACGGTCAGCTTGACCTTGTCGATGTGCTTGCCGCTGGAGCAGTGGGCCATCAGGTTCGGGCTGGACTTGTCGACGTACTTGGTGATCGACAGGTCCTGGATGTTGACCTTGCCGGCACCGCCGCCGCTGCCCATGTGCATGTTGCCGGACTGGGACATGCCCCAGCTCCAGTTCAGCACGTCGATTTCTTCCTTGTGGGCCTTGTCTGCGGACTCGCCCTTGATGTCGCCGATCTTGATGAAAATGTCTACAGCCATGATGTCCTCGATATATCGCGTCGGTTGGCGTTCGTCGTGAGGTCGTACAGTTCCGGGGGCGCTGCTTCACCTGCCGGACAAGGTCCGCAGGTTGACAAGGCTTCCCGGCTCGATCGAGAGGGAAACCACTCCCCCGGAAGGTCAAGCGTCGATCAGGCCCCTTTGGCCGACGGCAGCTTCGAGACCAGACGCAGCGACACGGTCAGCCCCTCGAGCTGATAGTGCGGGCGCAGGTAGAAGCGCGAGTTGTAGTAGCCAGGGTTGCCTTCGATTTCCTCCACCACCACTTCAGCGGCGGCCAGCGGATGCTGGGCCTTGGTGGTTTCACTGGAGTGCGCGGGATCGCCGTCGACGTAGTTCAGGATCCAGTCCTGCAGCCAGCGCTGCATCTCGTCCTTTTCCTTGAACGAGCCGATCTTGTCGCGAACGATGCACTTCAGGTAATGGGCGAAGCGGCAGGTGGCGAACAGGTACGGCAGGCGCGCGGCCAGGTTGGCGTTGGCGGTGGCGTCCGGGTCGTCGTATTCGGCCGGCTTCTGCAGCGACTGGGCGCCGATGAAGGCAGCAAAGTCGGTGTTCTTCTTGTGCAGCAGCGGCATGAAGCCGTTCTTCGCCAGTTCCGCTTCGCGGCGGTCGGAAATGGCGATCTCGGTCGGGCACTTCATGTCCACGCCACCGTCGTCGGTGGGGAAGGTGTGCGCCGGCAGGCCCTGCACTTCACCGCCCGATTCCACGCCGCGGATGCGCGAGCACCAGCCGTAGTGCTTGAACGAGCGGTTGATGTTCACTGCCATGGCATAGGCCGCGTTGGCCCAGGTGTATTTGCTGCTGTCGGCGCCGTCGGTGTCTTCCTCGAAGGCGAAGGCTTCGACCGGGTCGGTCTTGGCGCCGTAGGGCAGACGTGCCAGGAAGCGTGGCATGGTCAGGCCGATGTAGCGCGAGTCTTCCGATTCGCGCAGCGAGCGCCAGCCGGCATATTCGGGGGTGGTGAAGATTTTGGTCAGGTCACGCGGGTTGGACAGCTCCTGCCATGAGCCCATGCCCATGACCGTCGGTGAGGCGGCAGCGATGAACGGCGCATGCATCGAGGCGCAGACCTTGGACAGCTCGCCGAGCAGCTCGACGTCGGGCGGCGACTGGTCGAAGTAGTAGTCGCCCACCAGGCAGCCGTAGGGCTCGCCGCCGAACTGACCGTATTCCTCTTCGTAGAGTTTCTTGAACACCGGGCTCTGGTCCCAGGCGGTGCCCTTGAACTTCTTCAGGGTCTTGTGCAGGTCGGTCTTGGACACGTTGAGCACGCGGATCTTCAGTTGCTCGTCGCTCTCGGTGTTGGTGACCAGGTAGTGCAGACCGCGCCAGGCGCTTTCCAGCTTCTGGAAGTCGTCATGGTGAATGATCTGGTTGACTTGGGCAGTGAGCTTGGCATCGATGGCGGCGATGATCTGCTCGATCGAGCCGATGGCGTCGTCGGAGATCAGGTTGGTCTGCGCCAGGGCCTGCTCGGCCAGGGTGCGTACGGCGCTTTGCACCGCCTCCTTGGCGCGTTCGGTCTTGGGTTTGAATTCCTGCAGCAGCAGGTTGGCGAACTCGCTGGTCTGCTCGGTGCCGGCCTCGGCGGCCTGGTTGTCGCGCAATGTGTCGGTCATGGCGGGCTCCTCAGGCGCTCGGCTCGTTGTCGGCAGGTTTCGGGGCACTGGCCAGGGCCTGCAGCAGCGCAGGGTCCTTGATGGCCTTGAGGATGATGTCCTCGGCGCCAGTCTTGCCGTCCATGTAGGTCAGCAGGTTGGCCAACTGGGTACGTGCCTCGAGCAATTGGTTGAGGGCATCGACCTTGCGCGCGACGGCGGCCGGGCTGAAGTCGTCCATGCTCTCGAAGGTGATGTCCAGGCTCAGGTTGCCGTCGCCGGTGAGTTCGTTGGGGACGTTGAACGCCACGCGAGGCTTCATCGCCTTGAGCCGCGAGTCGAAGTTGTCCACATCGACCTCCAGAAACTTGCGGTCGGCCACGGCCGGCAGCGGTTCTTCCGGCTTGCCGGCCAGATCGGCCAGCACGCCCATGACGAAGGGAAGCTGGACCTTCTTCTCGGCGCCGTACAGTTCGACGTCGTATTCGATCTGCACGCGCGGCGCGCGGTTGCGCGCGATGAATTTCTGGGAGCTGTCTTTGGCCACGTGGTTCCTCCTGGTCGCCGCTGGGGCGCTGTCGTTCGTTGCGGCTGTCGGTGGTATCAGTCGTCCTGGGGCCCGCGCAGGTTCTCGAACTGCGACAGGCCATCGGGAATCAGGTCGCGCACGATGGTCGCGAAGTCGGCATCGACCAGGTGCTTGGCCCGGCGCAGCAGCACGGGCAGTGGGCTCGAAGGCTCGTGGCGGGCGTAGTACTGCAGCAGCCGGTCGAGGCTCTGGCGGACATCGTCGCGGCTGTTCACTTCGCCGGGCCGCGCTGGCGGGCGGGCGCTCGGTGTAGCGGCGCTGGCCGATGGTGTCTGGTCGTTGTCGAGCGGTTCATGCGCAGGCGTGTCGGGTACCGTGGCCGATGGCGAGCCACCGGGTGCGTAGTCGGCGAGCACTTGCGAGGCCAGGCGCAGCGGCTGCTTGAGCGCGCTCAGGTCGACGCCCGAGGCGGAGCCCACGTGGTCGCTCACCCGTCGTTCGATGGCTTCGCAGGCTTCGCGCGCTCGGGTCAGGGCCTGGCGCGTCTGTTCGAGCTCTTCGGCGTCGGCATCGCGCAGTGCGGCGGCCAAGGCTTCGATGCTGAGGTCTTCGCTGGCGAAGTGCTGCAGGCCAGCGGCGTGCAGGCCGGCACGCAGGGTCACCGGGCCGAACGCGCGCGAGCGTGCCAGGACGGCTTCGCGCAGCAAGGCGATGTTGGCTTCGCAGATGAGACCGGCCAAGGCGTTGACGCGCACGGTCGGGTCGTTGTCGTCCGAGGCATCGAGTTGCGGGTGCAGGTGCAGCCAGTACTCGCCCAGCAGATCGCGGATCAGTTCCAGGCCGTCGGCCAGGCCGACGAAACCGTGCAGGGCAAGGTTGGACTGAACCAGGAAGTGGGTAATGCGCAGGTCTTTGCTGCGTTGCAGCAGGGAGATACAGGACTGTTCGAGGGTGCGCCACTGAGGCGGTTCGGCCGGCTGTACCGCATCGCCCATGACCCGTTCCGGACGCCCTTGGGCATCGCGTTCGAGTTGCAGGAAGTCGGCGTCGTATTCCAGGTCTTCGCCACAAGGGAAGTCATCTGAAACAGCGGCTAGCAGTGCCTGGGAGTTCACCAGATATCGATCTCCATATCGGCCCGTGGCGGGGCTCTGCAAATGGCGCAGGGTAAAATTTAAAAGTGTGAACCAGCGCACAAAACGCTGGTGAACTTTAAGGGTTGATATTGAACCGATATCAGCGGCTGCAGCTCAAAGTTGCGCATTTATGGTTTATTTCCAAAATGCTGTCAAGGTAAGCTAGCGCGCTGAAAACCCGAGTGTGATCGTTTCAGCAGAATTTCAGCCGGCCGCTGAAACTGACATCAAAGTGCAGCTTGAGTGAGTTAGATTGTCAGGTTCTGTAGCGATAAATAGCGCATCTCCTTTGAAATTACGTGGATTTCAAGGTCTGGTCCTGTAGCGCAAAGCAGTCCATCCATTTGAATGGAATCAAGGTTTATAGTCTATGCAGGAGGCGTGATGGCACTTTGCCTAACTATCACTAGTTACCACAAGATCACCCCAGGGCAATGCTCGGAGATCACGGTGGAAAATGGTGCCGTCAGCATAGGAAGAAGTCCTAACAATGACTGGGTATTACCTGATCCTGAGCGGTTGGTATCTTCAAGTCATTGTGTAGTCCAATTCCGTGAAGGGCGTTACTACATAACGGATAGCAGTACCAACGGTATCGAGTTGGTTCAGGCCGGCGTGCGTCTTCGCCGTGGAAACAGTGAACCGTTGATGGACGGCGAACTCATCCGGATCGGCGATTACGAGATCCAGGCGCGTATCGATTCGGGCTTTTCCGTCGACGAGAGTCGTCAGCCAGGCGCTCAGAGCTTCGAGGCGCTGATGGCCAATCAGGTCGCAGCGTCGAGCTCGCCCATCGCTCCGGCCTCTGCGGCGTTGCTGCAGGGGGCGTCCAGCCACGACACCCTGCCAGATTTGTTCGATTTCCTGGGTGCATCGAGTGTGCCTCCGGCCAGCCAGCCCGACCACGTACCGGCCCAACAACACGATTTCCGGCCACCTGCGCCCGTTGCGCCCGCTCCTGCGCCGCCGCCTCCTGCAGCGCCTGGTATCGGGGCCATTCCAGCAGACTGGAACCCCTTCGACGACAGTCCCGCGCCTGCGCCTGTGCCCGCTGCCGCGCCAGACATCCCGCCCTTACCGGCTTTCGAAAGCCCGTTGGCGGCTGAGCCTGCGCCGCCGATCGCCCCGCCGCAGAGGCTTCAGCCGCCGCCCTCAACGCCCGTCGCGGCAGCGCCGCCCGCCCCGCCTGCCGCTGACCAGGGCCTTCTACAGGCATTCCTGCGCGGTGCCGGGATCGACCACCTGCGTTTCGACGCCGAGGATGCGGCTGCGCAGATGGAGGCCGTCGGGCGCAGCTACCGCTTGATGGTCGAAGGGCTGATCGATGTCCTGCGCGCGCGCAGCAGCCTCAAGGGCGAGTTCCGCATGCAGCAGACCACCATCGCCCCCGTGCAGAACAACCCGCTCAAGTTCGCCCCCAATGCCGATGAGGCCTTGCTGCTGTTGCTGCGCCAGGGCAGTCAGGCATTCATGCCGGCCGACCAGGCCGTGCGCGACAGTTTCGATGATTTGCGTGCCCACCAACTGGCAGTGATGGCTGGCGTCGAAGCCGCCATCAAGCACCTGCTGACCCGCTTCGAGCCTGGGCAACTGGAAGCGCGGCTGGCGCCTGCGGCAGGCCTGGCCAGGCTGTTCGGTGGCTCGCGCCAGGCCCATCTGTGGCAGCAGTTCACCCAGCTCTACGGGCAGATTTCCCGCGAAGCGCAGGACGATTTCCAGGACTTGTTCGGCCGCGAGTTCAGCCGCGCCTACGAAGCCCATACCGCAAGAATGCAACGTTCCTGAGGCTGTGCTTCAGGACAGGAAGAGTTACAGGACGTCATGAGGACGAACATGAATGCAACACGACTGATCGCGGCACTGGCCCTGGTGCTGCTCGGTGCCTGCAGCAAAGACGCGCCCGCACCCGCGTCGGCTGACCACGAGGCGCCCGGAGTCAGCCTGTACTTCAGCGCCGCCGCTGGCCTCAATCCGGGCGCCGACGGCACGCCCGCGCCGGTACGGGTGCGGGTCTACGAGCTGAAGAACGCCGCCGCCTTCGAGCGCGCTGACTATTTCGCCCTGGCCGAGCGCGCTCAGGCCACCTTGGGGGCCGACCTCGTCGATCAGGACGAGGTGCTGCTGCAGCCCGGTCGGCAGTTGCAACTCGACCGTCCGTTGAACCCGGCCACGCGCCTGGTCGGCCTGGTCGTCGGCTACCGTGAGGTCGATCGGGCGCAATGGCGCAGCGTGCTGCCGGTGCCGCCACACGACTACCAGATCAGCCTCGATGTGCGCGCCGTGCGCAGCGCCGTGGCCACACCACAACCTGTCCCTGCCCGCTAGGCAAACGGAGAACCCATGTCCTGGAACAATCGCGTGGTCTGGTCGGAAGGCATGTTCATCACGACTCAGCACTTCCAGCAGCACGACCGCTACTTGGAGACGTTCATCGATGCCCGCAGTCGCCCGCTGTCCACGGCCGCCTGGGGCTTCTCCGAGTTGCTGATCGACCAGGGCCTGCTGGCCCAGGGCAAGCTGGCGATCATCAGCGCCCGTGGCCTGTTGCCGGACGGTACGCCGTTCGACATCCCGCGTGACGACCTGCCACCGCCGCCGTTGGAAATTCCCGAAGACCTGCGCGACGCGGTGATCTATCTGGGCCTGCCGCTCAAGCGCGCCGGCGCCCGCGACACCGTCGATGAAGGTGAACCGCTGGACGGCGCGCGTTACGTGGCCCGGGTCAGCGAAGTGCGCGACGACAATGCGCCGTTCGAGAACCGCGCGCCGTTGGCCCTGGGCAGTCGCGCTCTGCGTCTGTTGTCCGAACGCGAGGGCTTGGGCGACTACGCGGCGCTGGGCGTGCTGCGTATCCGTGAGAAGCGCGCGGACCGCGCGCTGGTGCTCGATGACAGCTACATCCCGCCCGTGCTGGACGTGGCGGTGAGCGATACGTTGGCGAATTTCCGCAGCGAATTGCTGGGTCTGCTGCATCAACGCGGCGAAGCGCTGGCCGGGCGCGTGGTGGCTTCGGCCAACGGCGGCGCCTCGGAAATCGCCGACTTCATGCTGCTGCAACTGGTCAACCGGGCGCAGCCGCTGGTCGAGCACCTGGGGCAGCTCAGCCCGCTGCACCCGGAGCGGCTGTTCAGCGAACTGGTCGCCCTTGCCGGCGAGTTCGCCACCTTCACCCAGGACGGCCGGCGTCCGGAGAGCTTCCCGGCCTATCAGCACGATGATCTGGCGGCGACGTTCCAGCCGCTGATGGCCTCCCTGCGCCAAGCCCTGTCGATGCTGATCGACAGCAAGGCGGTGGCCATTCCGATCGTCGAGAAAGCCTATGGCGTGCACGTGGGCATGCTGGCCGACCGCAGCCTGCTGGACAGCGCCAGCTTCATCCTGGTGGTGCGCGCCGATGTGCCCAGCGAAACCCTGCGCAGTCGGTTCGGCCAGCAGAGCAAGATCGGCTCGGTCGAACACATCCGCGACCTGGTCAACCTGCAATTGCCTGGCATCGGCCTGTTGCCGTTGCCGGTGGCGCCCAGGCAGATCCCGTTCCATGCCGGTTCCACTTACTTTGAGCTCGACCGTGGCAGCGAGCACTGGAAACAGTTGCAGCATTCCGGTGGCTTCGCCTTCTACGTCGCTGGCGAGTTCCCTGGGTTGAGCCTGGCGTTCTGGGCCATTCGAGGATAAGCCGCGATGCAGCACGACGATCCTCAAGGCAATGACCGGACCCAATTCATGCCGCGCCCCGGTGGCCGTGGTCCGCAGCCCTCGACACCGGCGCAGCCCGCACCGCCGCCTCTGAGCGTGCCGGCCGAGCCGCTGGCGCCTGGGCAGGGCGCCGGGCTCAATCCACTGGAGCAGGCAGCCGGGCCGCTGCTGGCCTTGCTCACACGCCTGCGCAACACCATCGCCCATCCCGCCCCGGCCAGCCTGCGCGCACAATTGCTGGCCTACCTGCGTCAGTTCGAGGAGCGTGCCGACGCCGCCGGTGTGCCGCGTAACGAAGTGCTGCTGGCACGCTACGCCCTGTGCACCGCCCTCGACGAGGCGGTGCTGAGCACCCCGTGGGGCAGCAGCAGCGACTGGGGCAAGCAAAGCCTGCTGATCACCGTGCACAACGAGGCCTGGGGCGGGGAGAAGACCTTCCAGTTGCTCGAACATTGCCTGCAGAGCCCGCGTGAGCGCTTGAACCTGCTGGAGCTGCTGTACCTGTGCACCAGCCTGGGTTTCGAGGGCCGCTATCGGGTCATGAACGGGGGCCGCGCGCAGCTCGAAGCGCTGCGCGAACGCACCGCCGCAGCCATCCGCGGCGCCCGTGGCGAGATCGAGCGCGAACTGTCGCCGCATTGGCGCGGCGTCTCGGTCAGCCGCGACCGCCTGGCGCAGTTCATCCCGCCATGGGTCGGCCTGGCCGTGGCCCTGGCGTTGCTGTTGCTGTTGTTGTTCGGCCTGCGCATGAAGCTCGCCTCCGACGCCGAGCCGGTGTTCCGTGGCATTCACGCGCTGGGGGAAATTCCGGTGCAGGCCATGGACCGTCCCGTGGTGCAGCCCAAGCCCGTCGAGCGCCCGCGTCTGGCCGGTTTCCTGGCCGATGACATCAAGGCTGGCCGGGTCTCGGTCGAAGATGCGGTCGACCGTTCGGTGGTGACCATTCGCGGTGACGAACTGTTCGCGTCGGCCAGCGCCAGCATCAAGGGCGACTTCGAGCCCCTGCTGCAGCGCATTGCGGCGGCCGTCTCCAAGGTCAAGGGCAATGTGCGCGTGACCGGGCACAGCGACAACCAACGCATCGCCACGATCCGCTTCCCCTCGAACTGGGCGCTGTCCCAGGCCCGTGCCGAAGAGGTCAAGTCGCTGCTGGTGGCGCGCACCGGTCAGGCCGAGCGTTTCACCGCCCAGGGGCTGAGCGACACCGAGCCGTTGGCGTCGAACGACACCGCGCAAGGCCGGGCGAAGAATCGTCGGGTGGAAATCACAGTTCTGGCGGAGGGCGTCGAGTGAAGGCGTTTTTCAGTTTCGTCATCCGCTGGGTGATCCCGGTGCTGGGGCTGATCGCCCTGAGCCTTATCATCTGGTTCCTGGGTCCGCTGCTGGATGTGCTGGCCCCGCCTGCGCCGCGTTGGATCCTGATCATCCTGCTGTTCGCGGTGTGGATCGCCTACCGCACCTGGCGCATCGTCCAGGCCCGCCGCCAGGCGGCCAAGGTGCTGGAAAGCCTGGCTGCCGAGACGGCGCCGGACCCTACCAGCCTGGCCACTGCCGAAGAACTGGCGAACCTGCGCCAGCGCATGGACGAAGCCCTGGTGCTGCTGAAGAAGGCGCGTCTGGGCGGCGACGAGCGGCGTAATCTCTATGAGCTGCCTTGGTACGTGATCATCGGCCCGCCCGGCTCGGGCAAGACCACTGCGCTGATCAATTCCGGCCTGCACTTCCCGCTGGCCGCGCAACTGGGCGAAGGCGCCATCCGCGGCGTTGGCGGCACGCGCAATTGCGACTGGTGGTTCACCGACCAGGCCGTGCTGCTCGACACCGCTGGCCGCTACACCACTCAGGACAGCCATGCCCAGGTCGACAAAGCCGCCTGGCTGGGTTTTCTCGACCTGCTCAAGCAGCAGCGCTCACGGCGTCCCATCGATGGCGCTTTCATCGCCATCAGCCTGTCGGATCTGCTGCTGGGCAGCGATGCAGAACGCGCCGCGCATGCCACGGCGATTCGCACGCGGATCCAGGAGCTGTATACCCAACTCGGCGTGCGCTTCCCCATCTACCTGATGCTCACCAAGCTCGACCTGGTGCCCGGGTTCATGGAGTTCTTCGACAACCTGAGCAAGGAAGAACGTGCTCAGGTGTGGGGCATGACCTTCGCGCTGGATGAGGGTCAGCAGGGCGAGGGGCCGCTGGCGCAGTTCGAGCAAGAGTTCGGCCTGCTGGAAGCGCGCCTGAACCAGCGGTTGGTCGAACGCCTCCAGCAGGAACGCGACCCGGCGCGGCGCGATCTGGTCTATGGCTTCATCCAGCAGTTCGCGGCGCTGCGTGGCAACCTCAAGAGCTTCCTCGACGGCGTGTTCAAACCCAATGCCTTCGAAGAGCGGGCGCTGCTGCGCGGGGTGTACTTCACCAGCGGCACCCAGGAAGGCAGCCCGATCGACCGCCTGATCGGCAGCATGGCGCAGAGCATGGGCCTGGACCGTGCGCACCTGGCGCGTCAGACCGGCACGGGGCGCAGCTACTTCATCGAGAAGCTGTTCACCGCCGTGGCCTTCGCCGAACGCGGGCTGGTGGGCAGCGATCCCAAGGGGGAGCGCCGACGCAAATGGATCGCACGCGGTGCCCTGGCCTTGAGCGTGGCGCTGGTGCTGGTGGTCGGCACCTTGTGGACCTTGAGCTACCGCGCCAACCAGCAGTACATCGCCGAAGTCGACAGCCGCCTCAAACCGCTGGGCAAGAGCGTCCAGGAACTGAGCCCGGCGCAGCGCGAAGTGATCGAGGTGCTGCCGTTGCTCAATGCCGTGCGCCGCCTGGCCAACGATCCGCCCAGTTGGGCCGAGGGCCTGGGCCTGTATCAGGGCGATATGCTCGAGAGCGAGTCCGATAGCGTCTACCGCAAGCTGCTGATCGCCATCTTCGCCCCGCGCCTGGTCACCCGCATTGAGGAACAGTTGTATGCCGGTGGCCCGTCGGATTACCTCTACGAAGGCCTCAAGGCCTATCTCATGCTTGCCGACAGCGAGCATTACGACGCCGACTTCATCAAGGCCTGGATCAGCCTGGATTGGGAGCGTCATCTGCCGCGCGATCTGGCCCCGGAACAACGTCAGGCACTGGAGCAGCACCTCTCGGCGCTGTTCGACAAGCGCCCGCCCAATGCGCGACTGGACCAGCGCCTGATCGACGACACCCGCCGTCAGTTGCAGCAATTGCCGGTGGCGCAACGGGTGTATGACCGGGTCAAGCGTCAGAAACTGCCGAACGGTGTCAGCGATTTTCGCCTCAGCGACGCGGCCGGTCGCGATGCGGCGCTGGTGTTCCAGCGCAAGAGCGGCAAGCCGTTGACCGATCCGCTGCCGGGCATCTTCACCGTCGACGGTTACCGCAAAGCGTTTCTCGCCGCCAGCGTCGCCCACGCCGAAACCCTGGCCGAGGAGCGCTGGGTGCTGGGTCGCGAGCTGAGCGAGGCCAGCGATGCCAAGCGCCTGGCCGACGACGTGCGCCAGCTCTATTACCAGGACTACATCCGCCAGTGGGATGCGCTGCTGGCCGATCTCGATTTCGTGCCCATCACCAGCGCCGGGCAGGCTGCCGACGTGCTGCGCGTATTGTCCGGGCCGACCTCGCCGCTGAAGAAGCTGCTGCAGGCGGTGGCCAAGGAAACCGACCTGCAACAGCCGACCGTGCTCGACCAGGCCCAAGCCAAGGTGGAGCAGGCCGGGGTTGATCAGTTGCGCCAGCGCCTCGGTGGCCTGCTGGGCGACACGCCGATTCCGGGCACCGAGGCGCAGGCGCGTGAGGTGGACCCGGTCACGGCCCACTTCGCTGAACTGGCCGAACTGATCGCCAGCGGCGAGGGCCAGCCGAGTTCGCTCGACGGCTTGCTGGCCGACCTCAACGCGCTGTACGTGCAAGTCAGCGCCATGGTCGGCGCCAGTGGCGATGCCTTGCTGGGCGAGGCCAAGAACCAGGCGCAGGCGGCTTCGCAGCGCGTGTCGCTGGGCGCGGCGCGCCAGCCCAAGCTGGTGCAGAACCTGGTCGGTTCGGTGGTCGGCTCGACCAACGCCATCGTCATGGGCGGGGTGCGCAATCAGCTCAACGCCGCCTGGACCAGCGAGGTGGTCAATGTCTACCGTCAGTCGCTTAGCGGGCGCTATCCACTGAGCGCCGGCAGCCCACGCGATGCCACCCTGGAAGACTTCGGCCAGTTCTTCGGTGTGGGCGGGGTGATGGACAACTACTTCCGCAAGTACCTGCAACCCTACGTCAACACGGCCACGTCGCCCTGGAGCTGGCAGCCGGGCGCCGCGCAGAAGCTGGGCATCGGTGGCGGCGTGCTGAACACCTTCCAGCGCGCCGCGACCATTCGCGATGCCTTCTTCCGCACCAGCGGCGGCCTGCAACCGGGGGTGCGTTTCGAGCTCAAGCCGGTGGCGATGGACGCCTCGATCACTCAATTCCTGCTCGACCTCGACGGTCAGCAGGTCAGCTACGACCATGGTCCGAGTCGCCCGGTGTCGCTGCAGTGGCCGAACCCCAACAGTATCGGCGTGGTGCGCCTGTCGATCTCTCCCCCGGCGGCCAGCGGTCGCTCTGGGATGACGCTGGAGGGGCCGTGGGCGTGGTTCCGCTTGCTCGATCAGTCCGATCTCAGTGCCGGCAGTTCGCCGGAGCGCTTCAACCTACGCCTGCGCGTCGATGGCGCCAGCGTGTCCTACGAGCTGCGTGCCAGCAGCGCGTTCAATCCGTTCCGCAGCCGAGTGGTCAGCGGTTTCAGCCTGCCGGAGCATCTGTGAACGACGTGGGTTTCTACGGGAAAATGGCCTGTCGCGGCGACTTCGTCAGCCGCGACCTGCCGCAGACCTTCATCCAGCCCTGGGATCAGTGGCTGGCCGCTGGCATTCAAGCCAGTCAGCGGCAGTTGGGCGAACAGTGGCTACAGGCCTACCTGGTCAGCCCATTGTGGCGCTTTGCCTTGGCGCCCGGCGTGTGCGGGCCTCAGGCGGTGACTGGCGTCGTGATGCCCAGCATCGACCGGGTCGGGCGCTACTTCCCGCTGACCGTCGCTCAGGTGCTGGGGCCGCAGACGTCGCTGGCGGCGATCGTGGCCGGCAGCGATGCCTGGTTCGAGGCGGTCGAGGCGGCATTGTTGGACACGCTGGAGGAAGGGGCGCCGTTGGACGCGTTCGAGCGCGCCGTGCAGCCTTACGGCGCTGACAGCACGGGCATTCAGGGCGCGGTATCCGTACTCAGCGTCGGTGGCCTGCAACGCTTGACCGCGACCACCCCGAGGGCCGCGCACACGCGCTGGCCGAGTGCGCCTGCGAAGGCATGAGCCTGTGGTGGGGGCGCGGCTCGGAGCGCATCGCGCCGGGCCTGATGCGTTACCCGGGTCTGCCGCGCAGCGAGCACTTCGCCGCATTCCTGTTGGGCGACGAGGTGCTCGGCGGATGACGACCCTGCATTACAGTGCCGCCAGTTACAGCCACGTTGGCATGGTGCGCAAGATCAACGAGGACGCCTGCCTGGACCTGGCGGCCGATGGCCTGTGGGCGGTGGCCGACGGCATGGGCGGTCATGCGGCGGGCGATTACGTGGCCAGCCTGACCGTCGACAGCCTGCGGCAGTTGCCACTGCCGGCGCCGCTCGAGGCGCGCGCCCAAGCCGTGCGCGACACCCTGGTGCGCGTCAACCGCGCGGTCCGCGAGGAAACCCATCGCCGGGGCGTGTCGATGATGGGCAGCACGGTGGTGGTACTGGCCGTGCGCGGCGATCAGGGCGTCGCGCTGTGGGCCGGCGACAGCCGACTCTACCGCCTGCGCGACGGACGCATCGAGCGCCTTAGCCATGACCACAGTTATGTCCAGGAGCTGCAGGACAGTGGCCTGCTCAGCGAAGCCGAGGCGCGCGTGCACCCACGCGGCAACATCGTCACCCGCGCCATCGGCGTGGAGGATCAGCTCCAATTGCAGAGTCTCTCGGTGCAAGTACGTCCCGGCGATACCTACCTGCTGTGCAGCGACGGCCTGACCAAGACCGCCGAAGACCTCGAAATCGGCGAGGTGCTGCACCACGCCGACCCCTATCAGGTGGTGCGCGGCCTGGTCCATCTCGGCCTGACCCGTGGCGCCCCCGACAACATCACAGCCGTGGTGGTGAAGGCCAATTGAAGAACGACATCGACATGCAGATCCCCGGTTTCGACATCGACGGCGAAATTGGCCAGGGCGCCATGGCCAGCGTCTACCTGGCCACCCAGCGTTCGCTGCAACGCAAGGTGGCGCTGAAGGTGATGGCGGCCAGCCTGGCGGCCGATCCGACCTTCTGCGAGCGCTTCCTGCGCGAAGGCCGCACCCTGGCGCGCCTGGCGCATCCGAACATCGCCACCATCCACGACATCGGCAATGTCGGCGAGCTGTACTACATGGCCATGGAGTACCTGCCGGCCGGCACGCTCAAGGAGCGCATCGCGGCGGGTTTGAGCGCCGAACAGGGGCTGGTCTACGTGCGGCAGATGGCCCAGGCGCTGGGCTATGCCCATGCCCAGGGCCTGGTGCACCGCGATGTGAAACCGGCCAACATCCTGTTCCGCGCCGACGGCACTGCCGTGCTGTCGGACTTCGGCATCGCCAAGTCGCTGGATGACCACACCCAGTTCACCCAGGCCGGCTTCGCCATCGGCACGCCCAGCTACATGAGCCCGGAGCAGGCGCGCGGGCTCGAGATCGACGGGCGCGCCGACCTCTACGCGCTGGGCGTGGTGCTGTATGAAATCCTCGTCGGCAAGCTGCCGTACAACGGTGTCGACGCGCTCTCCACGGCGCTGGCGCACCTGACCGAACCGCTGCCGGAACTACCCATCGAGCACGGCCGTTATCAGGACATCCTGCACGGCTTGCTGGCCAAGGATCCTACTGCACGCTTCGCCGATGCCGATGCGCTATTGGCGGCGTTGGACCGTCTGCCCGCCGAGGGCGACAGCACGGTGTTCATGCCCGTGGCGAGCATCGGGCCGGACTCGGTGTCTGCGCCGGCGCCGGCGTTGGGCGGATTGACCCCGGTCTCCATCGACATTCCCCAGGCCGCTGCGCGCCCAGAGCCGATCAAGCCGCCACCTCTCCAGCCCCAGCCCGCGCCCGCGCCGTCCAAGGCTGCGAAGAAAAAGCCTGCGGTCGCCCTGCTTGCGGTGGCCATCGCGGCGGCGCTGGGGTTGGCTGCCGGTGGCTACTGGCTGTTCAGTGGCGGTGACCAGCCTGCCGTCGAACCGCCGGGGGTGCAGACACCGTCTCACGCCCAGACACCGCCGCCTCTGGCGACAGCCGCCACGGACGATCAGCGTCCGCTGCTCATGCCCGGCAAGAAGACGCTGTTCCAACGCGTGCTGACCAAGCCTGGTGCGCGTCTGGCCGACAGTCCTGGAGGTCAGGCGGGCGAGCCGCTGCCGGCGTTCTCGGTGCTCTACGTCTACCAGCGCAAGGACGTCGACGGTCAGCCCTGGGTGCAGGTCGGTGCTGCCAGCGACGGGCAGCGTGAAGGCTGGCTCGCCGCCGAGCAGACCAGTGACTGGAAGCAGAGCCTGGTGCTCAAGTTCACCGAACGCTCCGGCCGCGCGCCGGTGATGTTCATGCGTCAGCCCGACGATGTGCAGCAGTTGCTCGACGACAGCAACCGCGCCCGCGCGCAATTGCTCCAGGCGCAGAACGATCCGGCCCAGGCGCCCGAGGTGCTGGCGCTGGAGCCTACCGCCAACGCTGTGCCGCAAGACCAGTTCTACCTGATGCCGATCTTCGACTACCGCGAGAGCTTCGACGCCGACGGACAACCTGCGCAGTTGCTTAACATCGCCTCGATCGATCCCGGTGCGGGCGCGTCCGGCGAGGCCACCAAAGCGTCCCAGACGCCTGCCACGGGCGCAGCCGACAACAACTTCCGTACCGGCATCGTGCTGGTGGTGGACACCTCGGTGTCGATGCAGCCCTACATCGACCGCGTGCGCCAGGTGGTCAGCGAATTGCAGGCGCAGTTGGCCGACCGCGGCGAACTGGACAGCGTCAGCTTCGGCCTGGTGGGCTTTCGCAACAGCATCAAGCGCACGCCGGGGCTGGAGTACCTGAGCAAGACCCTGGTGACCCTGGACGAAGGCCGCGATCCGGCACGGTTCCTCAAGGCCGCCGCGCAGGTCAAGGCCACCACCGTCTCCAGCCAGTCGTTCAACGAGGATGCGTTTGCCGGCGTGATGCAGGCGGTCGAGGGCATGGACTGGTCCGGCTATGGCGGGCGCATCGTGCTGTTGGTCACCGACGCGGGCGCGCTGCGCAAGAGCGATCCGCAAAGCAGCACGCAGATGAACGAAGCCGAAGTCCGTCAGGCAGCGTTGAGCAAGCAGATCAAGATCTACGCGCTGCACCTGCGCACCCCCGCCGGGATCAAGAACCACGGCTCGGCCGAGCAGCAGTACCGCGTGCTCACCGCCGACAGCAACCCGCGCATTGGCGATCTCTACGTGGGCGTGCCGGGCGGTGAGGTGAAGGCCTTCGGCGAACGGGTGCGGGAAATTGGTTCGACCTTTGCGGACCTGGTGCATCAGGTCCGCAGCCAGCAGCCGCAGCCGGTGCCGATGCTGGGCGCCGGCTCCAGCCTGGCGGCCAAGACCCAGGCGGTGGGCTACGCCATGCACATGGACTTCCTCGGCCGGCGTAGCGCCAGCCAGGCGCCGCAACTGGTCAGCGCCTGGACCGCCGACCGCGACCTGACCAACCCGGCGCTGCCGACCCTGCAAGTGTGCGTGATGCTCACCAAGCTGCAGCTCAACGACCTGCAGCAATCGCTCAAGCTGATCGTCGATGCCGCGCGCAAGACCCGCAGCTCGCCGGGCGACTTCTTCAACGAGATCGCCAGCGCCAGCGCTTACATGAGCCGCGACCCGAGCGCACTGAGCAAGGGCGCCAACCTGGCCCAGGGTGGCGTGCTCGGCGAGTACCTCGAAGGCCTGCCGTATCGCAGCAAGTCGTTGAGCATGACCCAGGACCTGTGGCTGTCGCTGTCGGTGGCCGAGCAGGAAGACTTCATCGACGAGCTGGAGTCGAAGATTCGCCTCTACGAAACCTTCCACAACGACATGGCCAACTGGGTGCGTTTCGGCAAGGCCGAGCCGGGCGACGCCTTGTACCGTGTCCCACTGTCGACGCTGCCGTGATGATCAACGTGCAGGGGGTGCGCAAAACGCGCGGGCAGGGTGCCCAGCGCTACAGCCTGGAGATCGGCGAGCTGCATCTGGCGGCCGGTGCGCGGGTGGCGCTGGTCGGCCCCAGCGGCTGCGGCAAGAGCACCTTGCTCGACCTGCTGGCGCTGGTGCTGGCGCCGGACGCTGCCGAGCGTTTCAGTCTCGAACTGGACGGCGCCGCGCAGGACATCGCCGGGTTATGGCGGGCGCGCCAGCTCGATCGCCTGGCGGCGCTGCGCAGCCGCCATCTGGGCTATGTGCTGCAAGCGGGCGGCCTGCTCGGGTTTCTCGATGTGCGCGGCAACATTCGTTTGCCGCGCCAGTTGCTCGGCCTGGCCGATGACGGTGGCGTGGAGCGTCTGGCGGCGGCGCTGGACGTCAGCGATCAGTTGGACAAGCGGCCGGCAGATCTCTCCTTGGGCCAGCGTCAGCGGGTCAGCTGTGCCCGTGCCCTGGTCCATGCACCGACGCTGTTGCTGGCCGACGAGCCGACGGCGGCGCTCGATCCGCTCAACGCCGAGCGGGTGATGCAGTTGCTGCTGCGCCAGGCCGAGGCGCACCGGGTGACCTGCGTGATCGCCACCCACGACGAGACGCTGGCGCGCAACGCCGGGCTGCGGGTGCTGCGCATGCAGTGCCGCCGCGATGCCGATGGCGGCGTCACCACCACCCTGGAGCAGGCCGCCTGATGCGCCCGCTGCTGATCGCCAGGCTGGCCTGGCAGGACTATCGCACCGACGCGCGGCTGTCGGCCTGCGCGGTGCTGGCGTTGGTAGCGGTGATCGCGCCGCTGCTGGTGCTGTTCGGTCTGAAGTTCGGTTTGATCGGCAGCCTGACCGAGCGCCTGCAACGCGACCCCGGTGTGCGCGAAATCATCGCGCTGGGCGGCGGTCGTTTCAGCGCCGAGTTCATTGCGCGACTGGCAGCGCGTTCCGACGTGGCCTTCGCCATCCCGCGCACCCGGCAGATCGCTGCCACCGCCGAGCTGTTGCTGCCGGCGCAGGGGCGCGGGGTGACGGTCGAGATGCTGCCCACCGCAGCGGGCGATCCGCTGCTCGATGGCGCGGTGGCACCGGACCCTGCCGATCTGCGCGATGTGGTGCTGAGCTTCACCGCTGCAGAAAAGCTTGGCGCGCGGGCGGGCGATCGTCTGCTGGGCAGTTTCAATCGCCAGCAGGGCGGCGATGTGCAGTGGCGGCAGACGCCGTTGCATGTGCGTGCGGTGCTGCCGCTGGCGGCCTTCGAGCGCGACGGCCTGTTTGCTTCGCTGGCGTTGCTGGAGGCAGCCGAAGACTACCGCGACGGCCGCGCGGTGCCTGCGTTGGGCTGGAGCGGCGAGGCGCCGGACGCGGTGGCGGCTGCGGCGCGGGTCTATCCAGCGTTTCGCCTCTACGCCCGCACGCTCGACGATGTCGAGCCGCTGCGGCGCTTCTTCGCCGAGCGCAAGCTGCTGGTGTCGACCCAGGCCGCGCAGATCGCCCAGGTGCAGTCGCTGGGCCGCAACCTGGACCTGGTGTTCTGGATCATCGCCAGCCTGGCGGTGGCCGGCGCCGTAGCGGCCACGGCGGCGGGTGCGGTGGCGGCGGTGCAGCGCAAGCAGCGCGAACTGGCGGTGCTGCGCCTGCTGGGCCTGGGCACTGCCGCGCTGTTGCTGTTCGTGGTGTTGCAGGCCTTGTACAGCGGGTTGTTGGCGGTGTTGTTGGCAACACTGTTGTACCTGCTGGCCGAGCAAGGCCTGAACCGATTGTTCATGCAGGTGCCGGGTGAATACGCCGCGCATCTGCTGCCCATGCACTATCTCGTCGCGCTGCTGGCCGTGCTGTTGGCCAGCACCGCCGCCGCCGCCCTGGGCGGCTGGCGAGTGGCGCGGATCGACGCTTCGCAAGGAATTCGTGATGTGTAAATCAACCGCAGCGGCCCCCGCGCTGCTGAAGGTGCTGTCCTTGGTCGTGGCCGCGATGGCGCTGGGCGCCTGCTCCCCCGCCGATGGCGACGACAAGCCCAAATCCTCCTCCAGCGTCGCTGCGGCCACGCCCGACCCCGCAGCCCTGAGCAAGCTCGACAACCCCAAGCCGCTGCCGGACGACGTCAGCCTGCCGCTGCCGTGCGGCGGTGAAATCGTTTTCCGCCACGTCTACGTACTGGCCCAAGGCAGCCTCGACGACCGCGAGGTCAACCTGGGCTATCCCTTCAGCGAGGGCGAGGCGGGCTACAAGCAGTCGTTCATCTCCGGCTATCGCCGCGACTTCATCAACGGTCAGTTCAGCGTGAAGGACCTGTCGTCCGACTGGCAGAAACAGATCGCCGGCAGCCTGCCCAAGGTCGAGGCCGGCAGCCCGCTCAAACCGATGATGTACTTCATCGGCAAATACGAAGTCACCGCGCGCCAGTACGCGCAGGTGATGGCCCAGGCCCAGTCGCTGGCCAGTGGCGAGGCGGCGCCGACCTGCGAGCCGGTCACCGAAGCGGCCGGGCGCCTGCCCAAGGTCAAGTTGTCGCGCTTCGAGGCCGAGCGCTTCGCGGCGGTGTACAGCGCCTGGTTGATGAAGCATCACCGCGACCTGCTGCCAGTCAGTGGTCGGGGCAGTAAGGCCGAGGACGGCGGCATCGGCTTCGTGCGCCTGCCCACCGAAGTGGAATGGGAATTCGCGGCCCGTGGCGGCTCGGCGGTCAGCCGCCAGCAGCTCGACGGTCGGTTGTTCCCGCGCCAGGTCGAGGGCAGCGACAGCGAGGGTCCGCTTGCCGACTGGGCGGTGTACAACCAAGTGGCCGGCGGCACCGGCCAGGCGGCGCGGCTGATGCCGATCGGCACCAAGCTGCCGAATCCGCTGGGGCTGTTCGATGTGATCGGCAATGCCGCCGAGATGGTCCAGGAGTCGTTCCAGTTGGTGCATGCCGGGCGTCGCCAGGGCGCCTATGGCGGCTTCGTGGTCAAGGGCGGCAACTACCTCGAAGGCGAGACCACGCTGTTCACCGGCATGCGCCGCGAGTACCCGCTGTTCGGCGCCGACGGCACCGAGCAGCGCAACGAGACCACCGGCTTCCGGGTTGCCATCGGTGCGCTGTCGGCGCCGCGTTCGCGCTATCAGGAACTGTTCGAGCAGTGGCAGAAGGAAGGCCGGTTGGCGGGCCTGACCGATGACATCGACGCCGCCGCCGACCCGACCCAACGCCTGGACAGCATCATCGCCGGCTCCGGCGATCCGCGCCTGCAAGCCGAGCTGGGCCTGGTCAACGAAGAACTCAAGCGCAATGTCTCGCTGATCGCCCGCCAGCGCGAGGAAGCGGCCGGCAACCTGATCCAGTCCGCCGCTTTGGTGGCCGAGACCATCAACAACTACAACATCCGCCTGACCAACCTGCAGAACACCCAGGCCAAGGCCCAGGCGGCGGGCGACCAGACCAGCGCCAAGCTGTACGGCGCGGCCATCGCCAACGGTCGCAGCGCGCTGGACGGCGCGCTGGCGATCTACATCGACAACCTGGCCAGCGGCACGCGCTACACCGATGCGGTGATCCAGGCGCAGTTCCAGCAGGTCAAGCAGGAACTGGAGCGCAAGCCGGTACTGGGCCGAAGCCTGGAGGCGCGCGCGACCCTGTTCGTTCGCCACGTCGGCGAATACCGCCAGAACCGGCGGGCCGACCCGGCGACGATTCTCAAGGAGCTGCTGGCCTCGGCCGCTCCACGACCCTGAACCCTTTGCCCAACCTCCGGCCGGCATGACGCTGGCCGGATTTGCACAACCCGAGAGAGAACCCGACCATGCGCATGAACCGCACCTCCCTGATCTCCGCTTCCAAGGCTCGAACTGCCCTGCTGCTCGCCGCCGGCTTCAGCACCGTGCTGCTGACCGGCTGCGCCGGCTCGCCGGTGTCCAAGGTGGGCGCCAGCACCAAGGTGGAGTACTACCCCAACTGCTACGAGCCGGTGCAGCACCTGCGCTCCACCGACGGTGACATGACCCGTTCGGTCGCCACCGGCGCGCTGCTGGGGGCTGTCGGCGGTGCCCTGACCGGGGCCATGGTCGATGGCGACAAGCGTGGCCGTAACGCTGCCATCGGCGCGGCCGGCGGTGCCCTGGTGGGCGGCGCGGCGGGGTACTACACCGAGCGTCAGAAGCAGATCAGCGACGACAAGCAGCGCATCGCCTCCTACGCCGCCGACATCGACAAGAGCGCCGCCGACCTGGACCGCACCACCCAGTACGCCAAGGCCTCGCAGTCGTGCTACCAGCGCGAGTTCGCCAGCCTGATCCAGAACCGCAAGGCCAACCGCATCAACGACACCGAAGGCCGCAAGCGCCTGGCCGAGATCGTCTCGGGCCTGCAGGAATCGAACAACCTGCTGACCGCCGTGAACGGTCGTCTGGGTGAGAACCTGAACAACTACACCCAGGCCTACGAGCAAGACCTCAAGCAAGTGGGCGTGCAGCGCTCGCAAGTGGTCGCTGCGGTCGAGCCGCCGAAGGCCACCGGCAAAGCGGCTGGCAAGAAAGCCTCGTCCAAGGCCAGCAACACTGTGCCGAGCGAAGCCGTAGCCACCGAGAAGACCCTGCAGAACGCCAGCAGCAAGAAGGCGCAGGCCCAGCAAGTGGCCAAGGCCGGTACCGATCAGGTCAACAGCATGTGCCGCAACCCGGACATGGGCGACTGGGCACCGGTGCCTTGCCCGAACGTTTGATGGAATGCCATGGGGCGCTGCGCGCCCCTTTTCGCGACGCCGGTCCGCCCCGTGCGACCGGTGGCGCGTCGGGTGCAGCGCCGAGGTTTCAGGGGCTGCGCTGCGTGTTGAACGGGGACGCTTTCAATGACGGATCTTCTGGTCAATCAACTGGCCAACTCTTCGCAATTCATGGCGCGGCAGCGTCTTCAGTCACGTATCAATCTGCCGCAAATGTTCGCTGCCATCGATGCGGATCCGCGCATCGTGGGGGCTGGGGTGGTTTACGTAGATGCCGATTACAACGTCATCACCCTGCGTGAATTCCAGCCGATTTGCAGCATCAAGCCCAAGCGCGTGATTCTTCGTGAGATCAACAAGTACCAGACACCTGCACAGTACACAGAGCAGCTACAGAACAATCCGCGAGAAACACGCGTGGTGAAGGAGGCGGTCAACACGACGCTGTCTTGCGCAGGTGCGATCATCGGCTGGTGGGTGGTTTTCAGTGGCACCATTGCGGCACCCTTCACAGCAGGCACCAGCTTGGTGCTGACGTACATCGGGGGAGCGGCAGCCACGGCGAGCACGGCCCAGTGCCTCATTGGCGGAGTACGTACGGTGCGTGAGGTCACTAATCCTGCAGCCAATGACGCAATGGACGACAGTAAGTGGTATCAGGCGACTTCCACGGTGCTCGATGCGGTCTCGCTCATGGGGGTAGGGGCTTCCGGCCTGACCACTCTCAAATACCTTCAGGTTCACAAGGCCGCGACGGGCCGCAGTTGGTTTGAATTGACCAGATCTCTCAGCCGTCAGCAGCGCAAGGCGTTGACCGATGAGTTGCTCTCGATCAAGCACCCGTCACTGACGCCCAAGCAGCTCAAGTTGCAGCAGGCCGCCGGGACCATGACCAAGCGATATACACCCACCCAGATCAACCACGCGACCCAGACACTGTTGCGCGACTCGCTGGGCGCATCGTTCGGCCTGGCGGGAAGTTCGACGGTACAGAGCATTGCCGTGGGGCTCTACGAGGAAATCGACTGATGATGAACTTCAGCGCTTTCCAAGCCTTCATGCGGCAGTACTTTCCTATCTTCCTGACGGGGCTGTTCGTTTCGATCCTATCGATGGTCTTGGCTGTTGCGCTGTGGGTCGATAATCATTGGCGCGACCACCCGGATAATTCCCTCTACACCCTGCTGACGTGTGGTGTGCTATCACTGCTGCTGTGTGTAGGTCACTTCGCGATGATTCGCGGCTTGGGCTGGGCGATATGGGTCGTGCTGTTATCGCTGGCAATCACTTGGCTGATGGCCTTGAGCCTCGTAGGCACGGGGTTGAGCCCAATTCTCTTGATCATTGTGACGGCGATGCCGTTGCTGGCGGTCCTGGTGTTGAACAGCTCGCGGCATCGCGAGATGCGCCGAGGCCTGGCGCATCTCCGCGAACAGCGGCGCGCCGCACGCAAAACTTGAATCAACGCACCGCAGTTATCATCGGTCTGCCGCTCCCGCGCATGACGCAGAGCGGTTTTGTGCAACTCGAGAGAACCCGGCCATGCGTATGGACCGCGCCACCCTCATATCCGCCTCCAAAGCTACCAAGCAAATCAAGTTGAAGCAGAGGACGGGCGCACTCACCAAGCGATACACGCCCACCGAAATCAAGCACGCCACCCAGACGCTGATCAAGGATTCGATCGGTGCATCCCTAGGCTTCGTCGGCAGCAGCACTGTCCAAGGCCACGCTCAAAGTATCGCGCTGGGGCTTTACGAGGAGTTCGGCGAATGAGCCGTGATCCTGAGCTGCAAAGATTTCTCGATCGGTATCTGCTGATCTTTCTAGCCGCCTACTTTCTATCCCTCTTTGCTATGGCGGGCACCTTTTCACTGGTATGGAGTTCGTACTGCCGCGAATGCACTCGGGAGATCGCCTACCCTGCGAGTCTCGCCGTTTTGATCCTGGCACTTTCCACGGCGCATGCTGCGGTAGTTCGAGGCTTCTACTGGGGGCATGGTGGGTCGCTGGGCTGTGTATCGGATCAATTGCATTGCTGATTCCGACCTATGCCTACGGACCTCACAAAATGGTCTTCACAAGCATTCTGACCGCAGCGTTGCTTGGCTTGTTGGTGCTTAATAGCCGCACTTATCGGCAGATGCGGATCGTGTTGGCGGAGTATCGAGCCAAGCGTAGGCAGGAGCGTGCGGGGCGAGATTCAAAAGGGCGTACCCCGAAACCATGAGCACTGAGTCACACAACGAAAATCCATCGCCCGACTCTGAACGGTCTTCGTTCATGCGCCGTTATTTTCCGATGTTCATTCTGGGCTTTCTATTGTCCTGCGTGAGCTTGAGTGGCGTAGTGTCGCTGACATTCGCCACCTACCTTCGCGATTTTGAGGGAGATGGGACGTTCTCCTTCGCTGTGACGTTGGGCATTGCTCTGATTGTCGCAGTATCACACATCGCTATCGTTCGAGGCCGCTATTGGGGTGCATGGGTCATGTTGGCGGTATTGGCCGCAGGTATGGTCGCGGTGGCTCCCTGCTATGCATACACCTCGTTCAGAGGCTCCTTGATAGCGATCGTGCTGCTTATTTTGGTTGCCTTGCTGGTATTCAACACTCGCCGCTACCGCGAAATGCGCCGAGGCCTGGCGCACTACCGCGAACAGCGGCGCGCCGCACGCAAACCCTGAATCACCGCGCTACCGTCACCCTCACCACCAGTCCGCCGCCTTCCCGATTCTCCAGGTGCAACGCGCCGCCATGGCTGGCGGCGATGCGCTGGGCGATGCTCAGGCCCAGGCCGTAGCCGCCGGAGCGGTGATTGCGCGAGGTCTCGCCACGGACGAAGGGGTCGGTGACGGTCGCTAGCAATGCCGGGTCGATACCGGGGCCGCGGTCTTCGACGTGGAGGCGTATGTGTGTCGAGTCAGCGTCCAGTCGCAGCGTCACCTGGCGCCCATAGCGCAGCGCATTGACCAGCAGGTTCTGCAGGCAGCGCTGCATCAGCAACGCATCGACGCGCACCTTGCCGACACTGCCCTGCACCGGCAGTGGTTCCTCGGCGCTGGCCAAATCGGCGCACACCCGCGCCACCAGCCGGTCCAGGTCAACCTCTTGCAGGTTCTGCTGCTCCCCGGCATGCAGGTAGTCGAGGACCTGGCCGATCATCGCGTCCATCTGCGCGATGTTCTGCTGCAGCCGTACCTTGTGCTCTCCGTCCTCGAGTCGTTCCAGGCGCAGCCGCATGCGCGTGAGTGGGGTGCGCAAGTCGTGGGACACGGCGGCGAGGAAGTAGGCCTTGTCGTTGACCATGGCGATCAGCCGCTGCTGCATCGCATTGAACGCCTGGGCGGCCTGGCGCACTTCCTCCGGGCCTTCCAGCGGCAGCGGTGGCTGTTCGAGGTTGCGGCCCAGGCCCAGCGCGGCGTCGGCCAGGCGCCGCAGCGGGCGCAGGCACAGGCGCACCGCCACCAGGCACACCAGCAGCACGGCCAGAATGCGCAGGGCATAGACCCGTAGCAGGTAGTCGCTGATCAGCACCCAGGCCGATTCACCGCTCCAGCCCTGCAACTCTTCGCCATCGACCAGCAACCAGTGGCCGTCCTCCAGCGGTACGGCGAACTGCAAGTGCGCCTGGGCGATGCGCAGGCCGAACAGGCTGCGCCACAGCACCGGTCGTCCCAGTTCGTCGGTGAGCTGCAGTTTGAGCACGCGCGCCTTGAGCGCGTGACCGAGTTCGTAGCTCAGGGCCTGATTGAGCAGCAGTTCGATGCGGTGGCGGCTTTGCGGGTCGTCGGCCTGCGGCGAGGGTAGCGATTCGGCGCAGCGCAGGTGATAGCGGGCAGGGATACGGGGTGGGGTGCTGTGGCAATCGGCCTGGGCGATCAACGGCGCGCTGCGCGCCGCGATCAGCCGCACCGGCGCTTCGAACACCTGGGCGAAGCGCACGTCGAACCAGATGCTGCTGGACACCAACTGCACCAGCAGCGTGCCGCTGATCATGATCAGCAGCAATTGGCCGAACAGGGTGCGGGGCCACAGCCGGCGCAGCAGGCGCACCTTAGACGCCCGGCCTCTGGGCGATGCTGAGCAGGTAGCCTTCGTTGCGGATGGTGAGGATCTGCGCGCTGCCCTCGGCGCCACGGCGCAGTTGCTGGCGCAGGCGGCTGATGCACATGTCCACCGAGCGGTCGTCGGGCAGGTGGTCGCGGCCGAAGGCGCTGCGGGTCAGGTGATCGCGCGACACCACACGGTCGTTGGCGTCCAGCAGTTCGCGCAGCACGCGGTAGTCGGAGCGGGGCAGGTTCAGGGTCTGGCCGTCGGGGAGGGTGAGCAGGCGCTTGATGTGGTCGAGGCTGAAGCCGGCGAAGCGCTGCAGGGACTGGGCTTGCTCTTCGGCAGGGGCGTCCAGGCGCTGGGGGCGGCGCAGCACCGCCTTGATCCGCGCCACCAGCTCGCGCGGCTCGAAGGGCTTGGCCAGGTAGTCGTCGGCGCCCACCTCCAGGCCGATGATGCGGTCCAGGGTGCTGCCCTTGGCCGAGAGCATGATCACCGCCAGGCCCGGTTGGGTTTGCAGGTAACGGCACAGGCTCAGGCCGTCTTCGCCGGGCAGCATCAGGTCGAGCACCACCAGCTCGACCTTGTGTTGCGCCAGTTGCTCGCGCATGCGCTCGCCGTCGGCGGCAGCCAGCACGTGGTAGCCGGCATCTGTCAGGTAATCGCAGAGAAGTTCGCGGATCTCGTCGTCGTCGTCGACGACCAGCAGGGTCGTGCTCATTGCGGGGGCACCTGTGTGGCGCGCGCTGGCGCGCCGTTACGTTCCATTACATCCCCATACATGTCGGGCATGGCGCCCGGAGGGCACATCCCTAGAATCGTAGCAAAAACCATCTGCGAATACGAAACCTTCCCAAATGAATCCCCTGAATCATTCCTGCGATTGCGCACGCTCAAGCCGTGGCGGCAGTCGTCTCTCGCCGCTCGCCCTGTGCGTTGCCTTCAGCCTGTGCACCAGTGCCTACGCCGCCGACGGCCAGCCCATCGAACTGAGCGCGACCAGCATCGAGGACAGCGCGCTGCCCAGCGCCGACGCCACCGGGCAGCTTGGCTACACGGTCGAGAGCACGCGTAGCTCCACCGGGCTCGATCTTACCCCACGCCAGACCCCGCAGTCGGTGACCACCATCACCCGTCAGCAAATGGACGACCGCGATGTGCACAGCATCGAAAAGGCGCTGGAGACGGCGCCGGGGATCAGCGTCAGCAAAATGGAAGTGGGCGGACGTACCGACTTCCGCGCCCGTGGCTACGCCATCACTAACTGGAAACTCGACGGCCTGCAATTTCCGGGCGGCTCGGACTTCAGCGGCAGCGGTAACGCCCTGAACCTCGACCTGTACGAGCGCATCGACATCGTTCGCGGCGCCAACGGCCTGCTCGGTGGCACGGGCGACCCGTCGGCCACCGTGAACCTGATTCGCAAGGCCCCGACCCGCACCTTCGGCGGCAGCGCCTACGCCACCTACGGCAGTTGGGACAAACGGCGCCTGGGCGCCGACCTCAACGTTCCGCTGTCCGAAGACGGCCGCCTGCGCTCGCGCTTCGTGGTCACCCAACAAGACGCCAACTCGTTCCGCGACAACGAATCCCAGCGCGCGCGCGCCGCCTTGGCCAACTTCGAGTTCGACCTGGATGACGCCACCACCCTCGGCGCCGGCTACCAGTACGAGTACAACAAGGTGGTCGGCGGCGGCTGGGGCGCGAACATCCCGATCTGGTACGGCGACGGCAGCAAGACCCATCTGCCACGCAGCAGCAACGTGGTGCCGAGCTGGAGCTTCGGCGAATACGTCACCCGCACCACCTTCGGCTCGTTGCAGCACCGCTTCGACAACGACTGGACCCTGGACCTCAAAGGCGCCCAGAGCACCACCGATGCGCTCAACCATCGCGGCCTGGCCAAGGTCAACTCATCGGGACGCGGGGTGTACGGCGGCTACTGGGACCAGGACGGCAGCGGCGCCGTGCTCAATGGTTTGCACAGCTCCAGCGACACCACCCAGCAATCGGCGCAGATCGACCTCTCCGGCCCGTTCCAACTGCTGGGCCGCACCCATCAGGCGATGGTCGGCTACAACGACAGCCGCACCGTGGCCTGGTCGCCGGAGTACACCTGCACCCTGACCAGCGCCAACCGCGTCAGCGCGCCGGCGCTGGGCTGTCAGTTCCGCGCCAACAACGGCTTCCCGCTGAGCAACTGGCTCAACGGCGTGGACAGCGACTACAACATGCTCGCCTCGCAAACCGGCCGCCACAGCAAGACCACCACGCGTTTGCAGGGCATGTACGCCGCCACCCGCCTGAGCATCACCGATCCGCTGTCGGTCATTCTCGGCGCCCGCGTGACCGACTATTCCTCGACCACACGCAGCGTCGGCGGCGTGCGCAGCAACCAGCAGAACAATGGCATCGTCACCCCCTACCTGGGCGCGGTGTATGACCTGAACGACACCTACTCGCTGTACGCCAGCTACACCGATATCTTCAATCCACAGACCCAGGAAACCGCCAGCGGTAGCAAGGTCGAGCCGATCCGTGGCCAGAGCTACGAAACCGGCCTGAAGGCCGCCTGGTTCGACGGTCGCCTCAACGCCTCGGCGGCGTACTTCCGCACCAAGCAGGAAAACAAGGCGGTCACCGACGGCGACCTGCTCACCCCGACCGGCGCCACGGCCTACAAGGCCGGCTCCGGCCAGGAAACCGACGGCATCGACCTGGAACTGGCCGGCGCCCTGACCGAAAACTGGAACGTCTACGGCGGCTACACCTACCTGCACTTCCGCCGCCTCGACAGCGACGGCCGCAGCGACCCGTCGCACCTGTTCAAGGCCTCCACCACCTACCGCCTGTCCGGCCCGCTGGACCGCCTGACCCTGGGCGCCGGCGTCACGGCGCAGACCAACATCCGCGCACTGTCCACCCCGGCGGGGCAGCCGACCAATGGCGTAAGCCGCAGCGCCACTGACGTGAACTGGTCGGGTTATGCGATCTGGAACGCCATGGCCAAGTATCAGGTGACCGACGACACCAGCGTCAGCCTCAATGCCGACAACCTGTTCGACAAGCGGTACTACACCCGCTACGGGTTCTACGCGGGCGCGATCTATGGGGATCCGCGGAGTTTGTCGTTGACGGTGAGTACGAATTTTTGAGGTGATTTGGGTGAGGGTTGTTTAAATGTTTGTCAGCATGCCGGTCCTAGTGACCGGCATTGTTGTTTTTGGAGGGGTGGGGTAGGACGGGTGGGGCTTAGTCTGTGGCAGCTAAAATGCTGGGGCACCAGAGAGTGTCAGATTTTTTGTGTGCGGGCCGATAACGGCCTGCCGTCAGGCTGGCCATGCTTTTACCAGGTCGGCCTGATAAATCGATCTCCGTACAGCATCGCGAATTGATTCATCGCATTTTTCCAGTCATGGGCCGCTGAGCCCCAGTTTGCCGTGATGTTCCGCAGCCCCAGCCAGATCAGCTTGGTGGCGGCCTCATCCGTTGGGAAGTGACCACGCGTTTTGATGATCTTGCGTAGCTGGGCGTTGATGCTTTCGATCGCGTTGGTCGTATAGATCACTTTTCGAATGCCTGACGGGAAGACAAAGAATGGAATCACTCGATCCCAGGCTCTTCTCCATGCCGCAACTACCGTTGGGTACTGTTTGCCCCAAGGGCCGTTTTCAAAGGCATCCAGTGCCTGCTCAGCCGCCTCGGCGTTGATGGCCTGATAGATCGGCTTGAGCGCTTTGGCCAGATCACGACGCTTATCCCACGCTGCATAATCGAGACTGTTGCGGATCAAGTGGACGATGCATGTTTGCAGCGTGGTGGCCGGAAACACGGCGCTTAGCGCCTCTGGCATCCCTTTGAGGCCGTCGGTGACGGCGATCAGCACATCCTCAACGCCGCGCGTCTTGAGGTCATTGAAGACCTTCATCCAGAACTTCGCACCTTCGGTATTTTCGATCCAGATCCCGAGAATATCGCGCGTCCCATCGGGTAGAACGCCCAGCGCCAAGTAAATCGCTTTGTTGCGCACAAGGCCTTCTTCGCGAATCTTGACTCGTAGTGCATCAAAGAAAATGACCGGGTACATCGGCTCCAGCGGCCGCTGTTGCCACGCGCCGATTTCCTCCATCACCTCGGCCGTGACCGAACTGATGAAGTCATGCGAAACATCCGTTCCATACTGCTCGGAGAGGAATGCGCGAATTTCCCGAACGGTCATGCCTCGGGCATACATGGCGATGATCTTGTCATCGAAACCGGTATAACGGCGCTCGTGCTTGGGAATCAGGATGGGCGCAAAACTACCGTCTCGATCACGGGGGATATCCAGCCGCAGCGGCCCCTCTCCAGTCAGAACCGTCTTGCCAGTCCTGCCATTGCGCTGATTGGTTTCATCCTCTGGGCGCTGCGCGCCCGGCAGATACCCCAGGTGGTGACTGAGCTCGGCGTTCAAGGCCCGTTCGATCAACGCCTTCTTGAATGCCGCAGAGGCATCTTCGATAGCCTCCGCAGTCATCAGGCCCTCACCGAACTGCTCGAGCAGCTCCTTGGGGATTTTTGGTAGGTCACGCAGGGGTTTCTTCTTGGTTGGCATACATGCACCTCTTGCTCATGTTATGCCCGAACACAAAATTTCTGACATACCCAGACCGTTGTCAGTGCTGGCTGCCCTCGAAGCCCAGCGGACCACCAAAACGAAAAAACCCGCCAAAAGGCGGGTTTTCCGTGTGTTCCAGAGATTTGAAAAGCCTTCTCCGAAACCGTATATGGTGCCGGCACCAGGAATCGAACCCGGGACCTACTGATTACAAGTCAGTTGCTCTACCATCTGAGCTATACCGGCACAGGGGCGTCATTATAGCGATCGCCGGGCTGCTGTAAACCACTTCCTTGCAATTCGCTCGCAATCACCTAAGTCACCGCCGCGAAAGAAGAAAATCCTACCAGCCGCGATGGATGCTGGTGACGTTCGGCTCGGGTTCGGCTGGGTTGAAAAACAGCTTGTGATTGTCGCAGCCGCGCTTGCGGCACGGGGCGTCTGCTTGCAGGGGCAGGCCGCGGTCGCCGCCGAGCTGCATGGCAGGAGTTTCCCAGCCGAGGTTGGCGGTTTTCGGGGTGGAGGCGCTGTTGGGCGTGCAGCCGCCGAGGGCTAGGGCGAGGGCCAGGAAGGTGAGGGGTGTGGTCTGTTTCACGAGTCGAGATCCGTTCATCAAGCTATCCGGGTGGGCGGATGCGCGGGTGGGTGTTGCCGGTGGGTGGGCGCGGGCGGGATTTTAGCGGGTTGCGTGGGGCAGTGGGTAGGGTGAGGTGTGGTGGGTGTGATGGGGTTCTTGTTTGGCTCGGGGGATGGGCTGAGATGGCGGGGGCTGCTGTGCCGCTTTTTCGCGGCGTGTGGGGTGGTGTCGTGAGCGGTAGGCGCGGGGCTTATGCACAAGCGCGAAGCACAGCTTGGGGGAAAGGCAAGGATTGATGACAGTCCGTTGGTCTTTGCGCAAAGGCCTGTTTTTGCTGGTGTTAGATCATTGATGTGGAATAAGCAAAGAGGCAAAACGTCGCGGGTTAGAGATGAACGGAGAGATTCATCAAAAGCTTGTTCACAGACTTATCCACAGGTTGCTCCGCTACTTTCGTTCGCCTAACAGGAGCAGATTGCGGGGCGTCAGGGGGTAGTCGCAGAAAACGCCGAGTTTGACGTCGTAGCCTTGTTCTTGCAGGAACAACGCGCGGTCGAGCGCCAGCCAGAGTTCCAGTGGGCGGCGGAAGAGGTTGCGCAGCGCTTCGAGGTTGCGCACTTCGGCCAGGCGTTGCCAGCCTGCGGCTTCCAGGGCGGTCCAGTCGGGGTTGCCGGTCAGCGGCACGTCGCGCAGGGTGGCGAGGTCGCGGCAGTAGGTTTCGAAGGATTTTTCCAGCCAGGCCGTGGGCAGCGAGGGGGTCGGCAGGTAGTCGTCGGTCTGGCGTTGCTGACGCTGCAGCAGGTCGAAGCCCAGGCGCCGGGCCATGGAGCGGTCGCGCTGGCGACGGGCGCGGGCGCCGGAGGTGACGGTTTCGCTCAGGGGCAGGCCGAGGTCGTCGAGGCTCAGGTGCAGTGGGGAGGCCTGGGCGGCGAGGGACAGCGGTTGATACTGCGGGGCCTGGATGCGGTTGTAGCAGCACGGGGCCACGGCGATCTGGCGGCAGCCTTGGGCGCTGGCCAGTTGCAGCAGGTGCACGTGCAGGTCGCCGCAGGCGTGCAGGGCCACCACGCTGCTGTCCGGGTGCAGATGGTCGGCGCTGCCGGGGGCCAATACGTCCTGCTGCACATGCTGGGCCGCGAGTCGGTGGTGATCGCTGAGCGTCTGGCCCGCCGCCACCAGCGCTGGATCGTACTCCAGGCAGGTGAGGTGCTGGCCGGGTTGCAGCAGGCGTCGGCCCAGGTGGCCTTTGCCTGCGCACCAGTCGAGCCAGTGCTGGGCGGGCTGACCGAAGCTGAGGTGGCTGCCGAAGGCTTCGATCTGCTGCCATTTGCGGCCGGGCACGTGGACGTCCAGGCGATGGCCGGGCGCGTGCAGCTCGCTGCGCGGCAGCTCGCCGAGGGCGGACAACTGCACGGCCTCGTGGGCCAGGTGCGGGAAGGGCGCTGGGGCGGGCAGTCGCTCGGGGTGCTGCTGCGCGGCTTCGGCCTCATCCAGGGTGCGGGTGCGTAGCCACTGGGCCAGCTCCGGGTGCTGGGATTCCCATGGCAAGTGCAGGGCAGTGAACGGGCGGGGTTTCCAGAGGTGTTCGTGCTGGCGCAGGAACAGGTCCAGGGCCTGGAAGCGCGTGCTCAGTTGTTCGGGGCGCAGGAAAGTGGGCTGAGGCATGACGGGGCGTCGGTGAGGGAAGGGCGCGGGTGAATCGCCGGGGCGACTCACCCGCGAAGGGGGTCAGCGCCCTTGGCAGGCATCGACGCGCAGCCAGCGCTCCAGCAGCTTGAAGCCTTGCACCAGCACGAACGAGATCAGCAGGTAGAACACCCCGGCGGCGAAGAAAATCTCCACTGGCAGGTAGGTGCGGGCGATGATCGTGCGGGCCATGCCGGTCAGTTCCAGCAGGGTCACGGTGCTGGCCAGGGCGCTGGCCTTGAGCATCAGGATCACTTCGTTGCTGTAAGCTGGCAGGCCGATACGGGCGGCGCGCGGCAGCATGATGTAGACCAGCGCCTTGCCGCGTGACATGCCCAGCGCCCGAGCGGCTTCGATTTCACCTTTCGGGATGGCCTGCAAGGCGCCGCGCAGGATCTCGGCGATGTAGGCGGCGGTGTGCAGGGTCATGGTCAGCACCGTGCACCAGAACGGATCGCGCAGGTACGGCCACAGCGAACTGCTGCGCACCACGTCGAACTGCGCCAGGCCGTAGTACACCAGGAACAGTTGCACCAGCAGCGGCGTGCCACGGAAGAAGAAGATGTAGCCGTAGGGCAGGGCGCGCACGTACCAATGGCGCGAGGTGCGGGCGATGCCCAGCGGGATGGCCAGGATCAGCCCGGCGATGACGGCGATGGCCAGCAGTTCGAGGGTGAGCGTGGCGCCCTGGGCCAGGCGCGGCAGCCACTTGATGATCACTTCCCAGTTCATTGCGCAGCCCTCGCGAAGCCGCGAGCGGCGCGTTGTTCAAGGAAATGCATGCCGATCATGGCGACGATGGTCAGGCACAGGTAGATGCACGCGGCCACGGCGTAGAAGGTGAACGGCTCCTTGGTCACGGTCACGCCGATCTGCGCGTGACGCATGATTTCTTCCAGGCCGATCACCGACACCAGCGCGGTGTCCTTCATCAGGATCATGAACAGGTTGCCCAGCCCCGGCAGGGCCACGCGCCACATCTGCGGCAGGATGATGCGCGACAGGATGCGGCCTTTGGACAGTCCCAGCGCCAGGCCCGCTTCGCGATGGCCTTTGGGAATCGCCAGGATGGCGCCGCGGAACACTTCCGTGGCATAGGCGCCGAAGCACAGCCCCAGGGCGATCACCCCGGCGGCGAAGGCGCTGAGTTCCAGGCCCGGCATGTTCAGGGCCTCGCCGAGGCTGTTCATCAGCCCGACGGTGCCGAAATAGATCAACAGGACCCACAGCAGCTCGGGCACGCCGCGAACCAGGGTCGAGTAGGTGCCGCCCAGCCACTGCAAGGGCTTGAACGGGGAGGTCTTGGCCAAGGCGCCGAGCAGGCCGAGGATCAGCCCCAGCAGCAGGGCACAGAGCGCCAGTTTTACGGTCATCAGGGTGCCGACCATCATGGCCGGACCGAATCCGTGCAGATCGATATTCATGGGCAGGGTGCATTCAAGGGACGGGCACCGCGCAAAGGCGGTGCCGGTCGGGGTGAATCATTCGATGCTGAACGGGAAGTACTTTTCGTTGATCTTCTTGTACGTGCCGTCGGCCTTGATTTCGGCCAGGGCCTTGTTCAGCTCGTCGCGCAGCTTGGTATCGCCCTTGCGCACGGCGATGCCGATCTTGTCGCTGTCGACCACCGGCTCGCCCTTGAACTCGTAGTTCTGGCCTTCCGGGCTCTTCAGCCAGTCGTACTGCACGTACTTGTCGGCGAGGATGGCGTCGACACGGCCCGAGGTCAGGTCGAGGTAGGCGTTTTGCTGAGTGTCGTACAGCTTGATGGTGATGTCGCTGCCGTAGGTGTCTTCCAGCCAGGTGCCCGCCAGGGTGGCGCGCTGGGTGCCGATGATCTTGCCCTTGAGCGAGTCTTTGTCGGTCTTGAAGTCGACGTTCTTCGGCGCGATGAACTGCAGCTTGTTGGAGTAGTACGGGTTGGTGAAGTCCACCGCCTGCTTGCGCTCGTCGGTGATCGACAGCGATGACACCAGGAAGTCGAACTTCTTGGCGTTCAGGGCGGGGATGATGCCGTCCCAGTCGGAGGTGACGACCGTGCATTCGACCTTCATCTTGGCGCACAGGGCGTCGCCGATGTCCTTGTCGAAGCCGACCACGTTGCCGCTGGCATCCTTATTGTTGAACGGCGGGTAGGCCGCTTCGATACCCATGCGCAGTTTTTCCGCAGCCAGGGCGTTGGCCGACATCACCAGCGTGGCGGCCGCGGCCAGGAGGAATTTCTTGTAGGTCTGCATGTGTTGCTCCGTTAGCGGTGGCTGGACATGAATTGCTTGCAACGCGCCGAGGTCGGGTTCTCGAAGACCTGCTGCGGCGATCCCTGCTCTTCCACCAGACCCTGGTGCAGAAACACCACTTCGCTGGACACCTGGCGGGCAAAGTTCATCTCGTGCGTTACCAGCAGCATGGTACGGCCTTCTTCGGCCAGTGCGCGGATAACGTTAAGCACTTCCTGGACCATTTCCGGATCGAGCGCCGAGGTGGGCTCATCGAACAGGATGACCTTCGGCTGCATGGCCAGGGTACGGGCGATGGCGGCGCGCTGCTGCTGACCACCGGATAGCTGCGCCGGGTAGCTGTGGCGCTTGTCGAAGATGCCGACCTTCTCCAGCAGCGCCTCGGCGGCCTGCACGGCTTCGGCCTTGCTCTGGCCGAGCACGCGGCGTGGCGCCTCGATGATGTTGTCGAGGATCGACATGTGCGGCCACAGGTTGAAATTCTGGAAGACGAAGCCGATTTCGCTGCGCAGGCGGTTGATCTGCCGGTTGTCGGCGGCGATCAGCTCACCGGTTTTATCAGCCTTGAGCTTGAGCGCTTCGCCGGCCACCAGAATTTCGCCCTGGTGCGGGTTCTCCAGCAGGTTGATGCAGCGCAGCAGAGTGGACTTGCCGGAGCCGGACGATCCGAGGATCGAGATCACGTCACCATCGCGCGCGGTCAGCGAAATGCCCTTGAGAATTTCCTGGTCGCCGTAGCGTTTGTGCAGGTTGCGGATTTCCAGCGCGGGCGTGGCCTGGGCCATGTGCGGTCCTCATGTGATCGGGTGCGTTCCCAGCTGTTGGCTGCCTTCCTGGCGTGCGCAACGCTAGCATAGCGGGTCGGGGCGGCCAACCGGGACGCAGGGGGCTCGGGTCGCTGGCGGGACAGTTTGTCGCATCGCTGCAGTGCAACGTCGCGCGGATGTCCGCAACGCGTTGCGCTCGGCGCCGGAGCCTTGATGAAAAAAGGCGCGATGGTGCCAGTTTTGGTTTGGCGAGGAAAGGCTTTTTGCTTCGCGGGTGGTTGGCAGGCGCTTGAGTGAGCTTCATCGAACGGAGTTGGGTTGCGCCTGTGGGTTGCACCTAGGATGCGTCTTTTTGGTGCGACGGTGTTACTGAGGACTACCTTTGGTGCGTTTGTAAGTGAGTATTTCAGTAATGCACACTGCGGTGACCGCTTCGACGACCCTTCGGTCATGGCTTGGCCGAAGGGCGGCAAAGCCACGTCAATCGCGGTAGCGCGAAGATTCATGTGCATGACCTGCACCGCTGGCGCAGTTATTGCCAGCAGCAAGACGCCGATTGCCAAGCCGTCTAAATCAACCCTTGGCGCGCTTCGTTCCAGTAATCGGGTGGTCCACTCCTTACAAAGGTAGTTTTATGAGCGGTAAGCACAATTCCAATGACCTCGCTCAGGGGCTCAAACAACGGCATGTCACCATGCTCTCCATTGCCGGCGTGATCGGCGCCGGCCTGTTCGTCGGCTCCGGCCACGCCATCGCCGCTGCCGGTCCTGCCGTACTGCTGGCCTATGCCGCAGCGGGCACCTTGGTGGTGCTGGTGATGCGCATGCTCGGCGAGATGGCGGTCGCGTCGCCCGACACAGGTTCGTTCTCCACCTACGCCGACCGCGCCATCGGGCGCTGGGCCGGGTTCACCATCGGCTGGCTGTACTGGTGGTTCTGGGTGCTGGTGATTCCGCTGGAAGCCAACGCCGCTGCGGCGATCCTGCATGCCTGGTTCCCGGCCGTCGATCTGTGGGCCTTCTCGTTGATCATCACCCTGGCGCTCACCGTCACCAACCTGTTCAGCGTGAAGAACTACGGCGAGTTCGAGTTCTGGTTCGCCCTGCTCAAGGTGCTGGCCATCATCGCCTTCATCGTGGTCGGCTGCGCGGCCATGTTCGGCCTGGTGCCGGGCAGTCAGGTCAGCGGTGTCAGCCACCTGTTCGACACCCAGGGCTTCATGCCTAACGGCCTGGGCGCGGTGCTGGCGGCCATGTTGACCACCATGTTCTCGTTCATGGGCACCGAAATCGTCACCATCGCTGCCGCCGAGTCGAAGGATCCGGGCAAGCAGATCAGCCGCGCCACCAACTCGGTGATCTGGCGGATCTGCCTGTTCTACCTGGTGTCGATCTTCCTGGTGGTGGCCATGGTGCCGTGGAACGATCCGGCCCTGGCCGAGAAGGGCTCCTACCAGACTGTGCTGAGCTTGATCGGCGTGCCCAATGCCAAGCTGATCGTCGACATCGTCGTGCTGATCGCGGTCACCAGTTGCTTGAACTCGGCGCTGTACACCTCTTCGCGCATGCTGTTCTCGCTGAGCAAGCGTGGCGACGCCCCTGCCGTCGCCCAGCGCACCACCCGCGCGGGCACCCCGCACTGGGCCGTGCTGCTCTCCACCGCAGCTGCGTTCCTGTGCGTGTTCGCCAACTTCCTCGCACCGGCCGAGGTGTTCGAGTTCCTGCTGGCCAGCTCTGGCGCCATTGCCCTGCTGGTGTACCTGGTGATCGCCGTGTCGCAGTTGCGCATGCGTGCCCAGCGTGAGGCGCGGGGCGAGAAGATCTCGTTCAAGATGTGGCTGTTCCCGGGGCTGACCTGGGCCACCATCGCTTTCATCGTCGCCGTATTGGGCGTAATGGCCCTGCGCGAAGATCACCGCATCGAGATCATCGCCACGGCGCTGTTGAGCATCGCCGTGGTGATCACCGGGCTGCTGGTGCATCGCAAGCGCGGCGTTGCCGGGCGAGCTGTGCTGGATAACTGAGTCGGCATCTGCATCGAAAAGGCCGCATCCTCTGAAGGATGCGGCCTTTTGCGTTTATCGGACCAGTGGTTGAATCGGCCCGGTAAAAAAGTGAATCCCCGGTTTGTCCCCTCGGTCAAGAATTAGGTACGCAGTAATCTGACGAGGTAACAGCATGACTATCGAAGCAGAAACACTTGCCGAACTGACCCAGGCGCTCAAGCGACGCGGCCTGAAACGCCTGGTCGATATCGCCTTCACCCGTGCGCCGTACCGCTGCAACCACCGCTGGATCTGCATCGTCGAGTGACGCTTCTCTTTGCCGGCAGCGGGGATTCGCCCCGCCGCCGGCCACCCTTCCTACGCCGATTCAGGCGAATCCTTGCTGGCGCCATGCCTCATACACCGTCACCGCCACCGTGTTGGACAAGTTAAGGCTGCGGCTCCCCGGACGCATGGGCAAGCGCAGGCGTTGTTCGGCGGGCAGGCTGTCGAGCACTTCAGCGGGCAGCCCACGACTCTCCGGGCCGAACAAAAACGCATCGCCGGGTTGATAGGCCACTTCATGGAACGGATGCGAGCCCTTGGTGGTGAAGGCGAACAGGCGCGGCTGGCCGAGGCTTTCCAGGCACTGGGCCAGGCTGTCGTGGCGCTTGAGCGTGGCATACTCGTGGTAATCCAGCCCGGCCCGGCGCAGGCGCTTGTCGTCCAGCTCGAAACCGATCGGCTCGATCAGGTGCAGGTCGCAGCCGCTGTTGGCGCACAGGCGGATGATATTGCCGGTATTCGGCGGAATTTCAGGTTGAAAGAGGATGACGTGGAACATGCACGGCCCCAGGCAGGAAGATGACGCGCATTCTACCCTCGAACCGGACCCGCGTTCGAAGGCATGGCCGCGGGTATTGATGTCGATGGCCATCGTCGGGGTGATGGTCGGTTTGATGATCGGTCGGCTGACGGCGCCCGAGCCGCGTGTGCTGGAACAGGTGCAGGTCATGGATGAAGGCCTGGACCTGTTGTTCACCGCCTCGCCCAAGCTGCATGGCGAGAACGTCAATGGCACCGTGGCACTGGTGTTCCAGGCCGAGGGCAAACCGCAGCGTGGCCAGTTGACCCTGCGAGGAAGGCCGGTGGGCTGGCGTTTGCAGCATAGCGATGAGGGGCTGGTGCTGAGCCTGGTGGCCGCGCGTCCTCTGCGCGGCACTTGGAGCGCTGCAGAGGACGCGGGGCGTTGGCGGGTGCAGGTCAGGCTGCACGAATAAAAGAGGGGAGTCTCGGCCTGCCTGTACCGAGGTCCCCGAAGCGGGCGGTGTTGCGAATAAAAGAGGGAGTCTCGGCCTGCCTGTACCAAGGTCCCCAAAACGGGCGGTGTTGCGAATAAAGAGGGGGATGTCCCGGCCTGCCTGTACCGGGGTCCCCGAAACTGTCGTTATCAGTGTTATTGCAGGTGTCATGCCAGTTTTTAAAAGCCTTTAAATTCAATGGCTTGAATGTTTTATTCGGTGAGGTGCTCCCTATCCTGTGCCTTGCGCAGGTGCAGCGGGCACTGCATCGGTGCAAGCCCTGGCAGACATGAAAAGGGCCGCTTCGCGGCCCATCGCGGCACAAGGCCGCTCCTACAAAACCCGTGCAACCCCTGAAGTAGGGGGGGTACGGACCCTGTAGGAGCGGCCTTGTGTCGCGATGGGCTGCGCAGCAGCCCCTATGCCAGCCAAACAGATCTCAAGTGAACCGCAGCACGCCATGAGCGGCCCCGGTCATGACAGCGACCGCTGGCGATCAGTGTTCCTCGCCGTCGTCCTCATCGCTGCCATCGACCTTCATCCCCAGCTCCTTGATCTTGCGAGTCAAGGTGTTGCGGCCCCAGCCCAGCAGCACTGCCGCATCACGTCGACGCCCGGCCGTGTGCTTGAGGGCGGTCTCGATCATGATCCGCTCGAAGCTCGGCACGGCGCTGTCGAGCAGGTTCGACTGGCCGCGCGCCAGGGCCTGGTCGGCCCACTGGCGCAGTGCCTGCTCCCAGTTGGTGATCGGTGCCGCGTCGTGGGGCAGGTTGAGCAGTTCTGGCGGCAGGTCGCTGATCAGCACTTCGCGGCTCGAGGCCATCACCGTGATCCAGCGGCAGGTGTTTTCCATCTGACGCACGTTGCCCGGCCACGGCAGGTTGCGCATGAACTCTTCGGTTTCCGGCTTGAGCAGTTTCGGTTCGACTGCCAGCTCCCGTGCCGCTCGCCCCAGGAAGTGACGGGCCAGCGCGGGAATGTCCTCGCGCCGGTCGGCCAGGCGCGGGATATGAATGCGGATCACGTTCAGGCGGTGGAACAAGTCTTCACGGAACTTGCCGGCCTGCACCAGCGATTCCAAGTTCTGGTGGGTCGCGGCGATGATTCGCACGTCCACCTTGACCGGTAGGTGTCCACCGACCCGGTAGAACTCGCCGTCGGCCAGCACGCGCAGCAGGCGCGTCTGGGTGTCGGCGGGCATGTCGCCGATTTCGTCGAGGAACAGCGTGCCGCCATCGGCTTGCTCGAAGCGGCCGCGTCGCAGGTTGGCCGCGCCGGTGAAGGCACCTTTTTCGTGGCCGAACAGCTCCGACTCCATCAAGTCCTTGGGAATCGCCGCCATGTTCAGGGCGATGAACGGCGCGGCGGCGCGTGGGCTGTGGCGGTGCAGGGCGTGGGCGACCAGCTCCTTGCCAGTACCGGACTCGCCGTTGATCAGCACGGTGATGTTGGAGTGGCTCAGGCGACCGATGGCGCGGAACACCTCCTGCATCGCCGGCGCCTCGCCGATGATCTCCGGGGTGCGCGCCAGGGTCGGTGGGGCTTGTAGCGCCTGCTGCTCCTGGGCGTGCTGGTTGGCGCGCTTGACCAGCGCCACGGCCTCATCCACATCGAATGGCTTGGGCAGGTACTCGAAGGCGCCGCCCTGGTACGACGCCACCGCGCTGTCCAGGTCGGAATGGGCGGTCATGATAATCACCGGCAGGCGCGGGTGCGCTTCGCGGATCTGCGCCAGCAGGTCCAGGCCGCTGGTGCCGGGCATGCGGATGTCGGAGATGATCACGTCCGGCTGCTGGCGGGCCAGGCGTCCCATGACCCCGTCGGCGCTGTCGAAGCTCTGGGTGGTCATGCCCTCCTGCTGCAGGGCCTTTTCCAGGACCCAGCGGATGGAACGATCATCGTCGACGATCCACACGGTTTCACTACGGCTCATGGGGCTGTGGCTCCTTGTTCCAGGGGCAGGAAGATCGAAAAGGTGGTGTGGCCAGGGTGGCTTTCGCACTCGATCAGCCCCTGATGCTGACTGATGATGTTCTGGGTGATGGCCAGGCCCAGCCCGGTGCCGTCCGGGCGTCCGCTGACCATCGGATAAAAGAGGGTGTCCTGCAGTAGCGCGGGGATGCCGGGGCCGTTGTCGGTGATTTCGATCCGCGCCACCAGGCGGTGGCGCACGTGGCCGATGGTGAACTGGCGCACGGCGCGGCTGCGCAGGGTGATGCGGCCCAGGCGCAATTCGTTCTGGCCGTTGATCGCCTGCATGGCGTTGCGCACGATGTTGAGCACGGCCTGGATCATCTGCTCACGGTCGATCAGCACGTCCGGCAGGCTCGGGTCGTAGTCGCGCACCAGGGTGATGCTGCCTTGGGCTTCGGCGTCCACCAGGCTGCACACCCGCTCCAGCACTTCGTGCACGTTGGTCATCGCCAACGACGGCAGTTTGTTCGAGCCCAGCATGCGGTCGACCAGATTGCGCAGGCGGTCGGCCTCTTCGATGATCACGTTGGTGTAGTCGCGCAGACCGTCCTCGGGCAGTTCGCGGGCCAGCAGTTGTGCTGCGCCGCGAATCCCGCCCAAGGGGTTCTTGATTTCGTGGGCCAGGCCACGCACCAGCATCTTGGTGGTTTCCTGCTTGCTCAGTTGCGCCTCTTCCTTGGTGATGCGCAGCAGCCGATCACGCGGGTGCACTTCGAGCAGCAGCAGGGTGTTGCCCTGATGCAGGATGGGCGTGACAGCGTAGTCCACGGTGATGCTCTGGCCGGTCAGGGAGGTCAACTGGGCTTCGCGCTTGGTGAACGGATGCGCCTGCTCCACGGCCTGGCGCAGGGAGTGCAGCGCTTCGGTCGATTCGGTGAACAGTTCGCTGATGAACTGGCCGTGGCTGCGCTGACCGCTGACTGCCAGCAGCATCTCGGCCGCCGGGTTCATGTACTCCAGGCGCAATTCGCTGTTGAGCAGCAGGGTCGCGGTGGTCAGGTTGTCCAGGAGCAGTCGGTGCTGTGCATCGCTGATGGTCATGGTGCGTTGTCGACCTCTATTGGCGCTGTTCCGGCCCGCATGCTTCAAGGAAGCAGACGGGTCAGCCGCTGGTTGCCCTGGAAAATGCAAGAAACAAACCAAGGCTCCGAAAAGAAGCGGAATTGGCCGATGAAGCGCAGGTTGTGCGCAAAATCGGCTCAATAATTCACGCTTTATCGATTCAACTGACCTGATTTGGGCTGCACCGCAGGGCGTTCAGCTATTTATTGCACCAATATAGAGCATTGCTCGTCAGTCGCGTGGGCAGAGGCTTGCGGTGGCGCGGATCAGCATGAGGCGGCGAGTGGCATCGCTGGAGCGCAGGCCGATGGCCTTGGCCAGTGCGTGCTCGCATTGCGCGGGCCGGTGGCGGTCGAAACGCGCCAGGCGATCGAGCATCTGCGCCTGCAGCAGGTCCAGTTGTGGGCGAATCTCACGGGTGAGGTCCAGGCGTGGGATGTCTGGCGCGGCCTCCACCAGGCTCCACTGGCTGAGCAGATGGTACTGACGCAGCTTGTTGGCCTCGATCTGGTCTCTGAAGAACGGGATCGCGCGTTGCGGGCTGACGTTATGGCTCGATGCGGCCTTGCGCACTCTTTCCAGCACCTGCTGCTCGCGAGCACTGTCCTGTACCGGCTGACCGTTGTCCCACTTGTGCAGAGCCACGGCGTCGGCGATGGCCAGACGCTGTTCGATGCTGTCGAGCAGGGCCTCGAAGGTGGGGTCGGGATCCGGGGATTTCAGGCAGCCGGTGAGGGCGAGGATGCACAACAGGCAGAGCGGGGTGAGGCGCATGGTGATCTCCTTGAAATGGGAGACCTGAGTGTGGCCAATGCCCTTTTGTGTACCAGTAGGACGCGTCCGAACCGCCTGACCGTAAAAATACAAACGGCTTCCCGAGGGAAGCCGTTTGGGTTGATCGCTACGGCGCCAGCGCCGCAGTCATCAGACGCTGTAGTACAGGTCGTATTCCAGCGGGTGAACGAAGGTGCGCACCTTGATCTCTTCTTCGGACTTCAGCTCGATGTAGGCATCGATGAAGTCGTCGGAGAACACGCCGCCTTTGGTCAGGAAGGCACGGCCCTTGTCCAGCTCTTCCAGGGCTTCTTTCAAGCTACCGCAGACCTGCGGGATTTCCTTGGCCTCTTCAGGCGGCAGGTCGTACAGGTTCTTGTCGGCGGCATCGCCTGGGTGGATCTTGTTCTGGATACCGTCCAGGCCGGCCATCAGCAGGGCGGCGAAGCACAGGTACGGGTTGGCGGCCGGGTCCGGGAAGCGCGCTTCGATGCGGCGAGCTTTCGGGCTGGACACGTAAGGAATACGGATCGAGGCCGAACGGTTGCGGGCCGAGTAGGCCAGCATGACCGGCGCTTCGAAGCCTGGCACCAGACGCTTGTAGGAGTTGGTGGCCGGGTTGGTGAAGCCGTTCAGGGCCTTACCGTGCTTGATGATGCCGCCGATGAAGTACAGGGCGGTGTCGGACAGGCCGGCATAGCCTTCGCCGGAGAAGGTGTTCTTGCCGTCTTTGGAGATCGACATGTGCACGTGCATGCCCGAGCCGTTGTCGCCGTACAGAGGCTTGGGCATGAAGGTGGCGGTCTTGCCGTAGGCATCGGCCACGTTGTGCACGCAGTACTTCAGGGTCTGAACTTCGTCAGCCTTGGTGACCAGAGTGTTGAACTTCACGCCGATTTCGTTCTGACCGGCGGTGGCCACTTCGTGGTGGTGCACTTCGACCACCAGGCCCATTTCTTCCATGGCGTTGCACATGGCGGTACGGATTTCGTGGTCGTGGTCGCACGGCGGAACCGGGAAGTAGCCGCCTTTGACGGCCGGGCGGTGGCCCTTGTTGCCGCCTTCGACGTCCTGGTCGGTCATCCAGGAGCCTTGCTCGGAGTAGATCTTGAACATCGAGCCGGAGATGTCCGACTTGAACTTGACCTGGTCGAAGATGAAGAACTCAGGCTCAGGGCCGACGAATACGGTGTCACCGATACCGGTGGACTTCAGGAACTCTTCGGCGCGCTTGGCGATGGCGCGTGGGTCGCGGTCGTAGCCTTGCATGGTGGAAGGTTCGATGACGTCGCAGACCAGGATCAGGGTCGGCTCTTCGGTGAACGGGTCGAGCACGGCGGACGAATCGTCCGGCAGCAGGATCATGTCGGAGGCTTCGATGCCTTTCCAGCCTTCGATGGAGGAGCCGTCGAACATCTTGCCGGCTTCGAAGAACTCATCATCCAGCGCATCGCGAGCCGGCATGGTGACGTGGTGCTGTTTGCCTTTGGTGTCCGTGAAACGCAGATCAATCCACTTGACGTCATGATCTTTGATGAGTTGAACCGACTTCGACATGTTGTCCTCCGGATGGTCTAGAGCGCGGTAGGCCGCTGCCCTGGAAAAAGGGTGTCGCCGGGCGCGGATAGTCGGCCAAGCTTACCTGCATCACAAGGGAGCAAATTGCATGCCAGTGCCCGAAAATGGCTAGGGGGGGATAAAAGGCGGCGTCCTTAGGCATCTCAGGGCGCCCTGCAACGGTGATGCGCACCTAAATAAGGCGTCATTTGCTAGCAATGCACTGATGTGGTGCGGTGGTGGGGCGGGCGTGCTTTGTTTGGGGGCTGCGGCGATTCATCAGCCATCAGGCCGCTATAAGCACTGCCAGACCGCCATGCGGCACCTATCTGTAAACCTCTGATCAAAAGTTGCTCAAATCTCTACCTGTTTCCGCTATAATTCGCGCCCCTCATTTTCGGCAGGCTCCGCGCGCGCTGTTAACCCAATGAAACTTATCGTCAAAGTCTTCCCAGAGATCACCATCAAGAGCCGGCCGGTGCGCAAGCGCTTCATCCGCCAGCTCGGCAAGAACATCCGCAACGTGCTCAAGGATCTGGATCCGGAGCTCGTGGTCAACGGTGTCTGGGACAATCTCGAAGTGGTCACCCGCCTCGAGGACGAGAAGATTCAGCGCGAGATGATCGAGCGCCTGACCTGCACCCCGGGGATCACCCACTTCCTGCAAGTGCAGGAGTATCCGCTGGGCGACTTCGACGACATCGTCGAAAAATGCATGCAGCACTACGGTCATCTGCTGGCCGGCAAACGCTTCTCCGTGCGCTGCAAGCGCGGCGGTCACCACGACTTCACCTCGATGGACGTCGACCGCTACGTCGGTAGCCAGTTGCGCCAGCAGTGCGGCGCGGCCGGTATCGACCTCCAGCGTCCGGAAGTGGTGGTGCGCCTGGAGATCCGCGACCAGCGCCTGTTCGTCATCCACAGTCAGCACGACGGTATCGGCGGCTACCCGCTGGGCGCGCTGGAGCAGACGCTGGTGCTGATGTCCGGTGGCTTCGACTCCACCGTGGCGGCCTACCAGATGATGCGCCGCGGCCTGATGACCCATTTCTGCTTCTTCAACCTCGGCGGTCGCGCCCACGAGCTGGGGGTGATGGAAGTCGCTCACTTCCTGTGGAAGAAGTACGGCAGCAGCCAGCGCGTGCTGTTCATCAGTGTGCCGTTCGAAGAAGTGGTCGGCGAGATCCTCGGCAAGGTCGACAACAGCTACATGGGCGTCACCCTCAAGCGCATGATGCTGCGCGCCGCCGCGCGCATGGCCGAGCGCTTGCAGATCGATGCCCTGGTCACCGGCGAGGCGATTTCCCAGGTGTCGAGCCAGACCCTGCCGAACCTGGCGATCATCGACTCGGCCACCGACAAGCTGGTGCTGCGCCCGCTGTTGGCCAGCCACAAACAGGACATCATCGACACCGCCTACCACATCGGCACCGCCGATTTCGCCAAGCACATGCCCGAGTACTGCGGCGTGATTTCGGTGAACCCGACCACTCATGCCAAGCGTCACCGCATGGAGCACGAAGAGAAGCAGTTCGAGATGGCCGTGCTCGAACGCGCCATCGAGCGCGCCCGGTTCATCTCCATCGACCATGTGATCGACGAACTGGGCAAGGACATCGAGGTCGAGGAAGTGGCGCAGGCGATGCCTGGCCAGATCGTCGTCGATATCCGCCACCCCGATGCCCAGGAAGACGAGCCGCTGGTGCTCGACGGCGTCGAGGTGCAGGTCATGCCGTTCTATGCCATCAACAGCAAGTTCAAGCACCTGGACGACACGCGCCAGTACTTGCTGTATTGCGACAAGGGTGTGATGAGCCGTTTGCACGCACACCATCTGCTCAGTGAGGGACATGCCAATGTGCGTGTTTATCGTCCGGCATAAGACGCCAGGGCTGTATGGCGGCAGCATCCGCCATCGCCCTCCCGACCCACGGGCCCGCTGAGTCTGCTTTCGTACATATTCGCCGCCTACACTGGCGGCCACCGAATCCTCTGCACGAGATACAGTTGTGATCGAAAATCTGCGTAACATCGCCATCATCGCCCACGTTGACCATGGTAAAACCACCCTGGTCGACAAACTCCTGCGCCAGTCCGGCACCCTGGAACGTAACGAGCTCAACGACGAGCGCGTCATGGACTCCAACGACCAGGAAAAAGAGCGCGGCATCACCATTCTGGCGAAGAACACCGCCATCAACTGGAATGGCTACCACATCAACATCGTCGACACCCCCGGCCACGCCGACTTCGGTGGCGAGGTCGAGCGTGTGATGTCGATGGTCGACTCGGTGCTGCTGCTGGTCGACGCCCAGGACGGCCCGATGCCGCAAACCCGCTTCGTGACCAAGAAGGCCTTCGAAGCCGGTCTGAAGCCGATCGTCGTGATCAACAAGGTCGACCGTCCGGGCGCGCGTCCTGACTGGGTCCTGGACCAGATCTTCGACCTGTTCGACAACCTCGGCGCCACCGACGACCAACTGGACTTCCAAGTGGTCTACGCCTCGGCCCTGAACGGCATCGCCGGCCTGGACCACACCGCCATGGCCGAAGACATGACCCCGCTGTACCAGTCGATCGTCGACAACGTACCTGCGCCTTCGGTCGACCGTGACGGTCCGTTCCAGATGCAAATCTCGGCACTGGACTACAACAGCTTCCTCGGCGTCATCGGCGTTGGCCGTATCGCCCGCGGTCGCGTCAAGCCGAACACTCCGGTGGTCGCCATCGACACCGACGGCAAGAAGCGCAACGGCCGTATCCTCAAGCTGATGGGTCACCACGGTCTGCACCGTGTGGACGTCGAAGAAGCCCAGGCCGGCGACATCGTCTGCATCAGCGGTTTCGACGAGCTGTTCATCTCCGACACCCTGTGTGCACCGGACGCGGTCGAAGCGATGAAGCCGCTGACCGTCGACGAGCCCACCGTTTCGATGACCTTCCAGGTCAACGACTCGCCGTTCTGCGGCAAGGAAGGCAAGTTCGTCACCAGCCGTAACATCAAGGACCGTCTGGACAAGGAGCTGCTGTACAACGTAGCCCTGCGCGTTCAAGAGACCGACTCCCCGGACAAGTTCAAGGTCTCCGGCCGTGGCGAACTGCACCTGTCGGTACTGATCGAAACCATGCGCCGTGAAGGCTTCGAGATGGCCGTAGGCCGTCCTGAAGTGATCATCCGCGAAGTGGACGGCGTCAAGCAGGAACCGTTCGAGAACGTCACCATCGACATCCCTGAAGAATCCCAGGGCAAGGTGATGGAAGAGATGGGCCTGCGTAAGGGCGACCTGACCAACATGGTGCCGGATGGCAAAGGCCGTGTGCGTCTGGAGTACAACATTCCAGCCCGTGGTCTGATCGGTTTCCGTAACCAGTTCCTGACCCTGACCAACGGCGCAGGCATCCTGACCTCGATCTTCGACCGCTACGACACCATGAAGTCGGGCCAGATGTCCGGTCGTCTGAACGGCGTCCTGGTGTCGGTCGAAACCGGCAAGGCACTGACCTACTCGCTGGAAACCCTGCAGGCGCGCGGCAAGCTGTTCGTCGAGCACGGCCAGGAGATCTACAACGGTCAGATCATCGGTCTGAACAGCCGTGACAACGACCTGGGCGTGAACCCGACCAAGGGCAAGAAACTGGACAACATGCGTGCTTCGGGCAAAGACGAAGTCATCGCCCTGGTTCCGCCGGTTCGCCACACCCTCGAGCAGGCCCTGGAATTCATCCAGGACGACGAGCTGTGCGAAGTGACGCCGAAGTCGATCCGTCTGCGCAAGAAGATCCTGGACGAAGGCGAGCGTACCCGCGCTGCCAAGAAAGCCAAGAACTGAGTCAGCGCTGGCTGAATGAAAACGCCCCCGGTCGAAAGGCCGGGGGCGTTTTTTTTTAGCGGCAAGCGGCAAGCGGCAAGCGGCAAGCGGCAAGCGGCAAGCGGCAAGTGTGCGGTGGGCTCGCTTGAGTGAGCTAGGCGCCGAACTGCAAGGCGTTGGTCAGATCGCCCATGGGCTGCTGACCGCGAGCGATCATCGTCGTGAGTCAGGGCCCCATCTGTCGCCTGCCGGCGGGGCGACGTAGTCCCACCAGTCGCCGTTTTCATCGACGGTGACGATCACCACCATGTCGTTCCATTGCGGCTTTCTCGCAGCACTTCAGCATGCGGTTGATATGCCGGTCGCCGGACGCGACATCGGCGTAGCCGGCGTGCAGGTTGAGATTGCCTCCACGTAGAGGCCCTTCGTCATCGAAGACGGCCGCGCAGGCGCCCAGCCCGGCTGAGACACCGCTACGACGCCCTGATTGCTCTTGCTCTTGCTCTTTCTTGCCGCTTGCCGCTTGCCGCTCGCAACTTCAAACTTTCTTCGGCTTGTAGGCGCAATACCCCGGCCGTGGTCCGACCTTGGGGTGGTTGCGGCAGGTGTCCGGGCGCTTGTCATAAATGGTGCACAGCCGGCTCTTGCGGTCCAGATAGAGGCAGTCGTCGTTGCTCATGCGGGTCAGGGTGAAGATCCCCGACTTCTGATTGAAGCGCTCGATGATGCCGTCTTTCTGTAGGCGCTTGGCGACGTTCTTCGGCGGCTCGTCCTTTTCGAATTCGTCCACCACGCCGATGCGGATCAAGTCCTTGATCTTCACTTCCACCGGCAGCGTGCAGCAGGTCGAGTGGCAGCCCCCGCACATGTGGCTGGCATAGCGTTGCCAGGTTTCCAGGCGGTCGACTTCGGCGGCGGCAATCAGGGTCGGTTTCATCGTTTTCGGGCGGATCTGGGGCTGAGGGCGCGCGATCATACCGGAGTTGTACAAATTATGTACAACCTTTTGCCGGACACCCCGGCTAGGCATGAAAACTGCGAACCGTCATGTCAACGCCCTGTCGAAGGGTCTAGTCTCATCACTCTCCCTTGCGTATTCGTCAACTTGCCCGAGGATGCCCGATGTCTCAGGAACCCAAAGCGCGTGACGCCGAGGTGGCTGCTTTTCGCACCGCTGTACTGGACAAACTGACCTACGCGGTCGGCAAGGATCCGGAACACGCCTTCGACCACGACTGGTTCGAAGCCATTGCCCTGGCTGCACGCGATCACATGGTCGATCACTGGATGGATCACACGCGCCAGGCTTACCGGCGCAGCCAGAAGCGGGTCTACTACCTCTCCTTGGAGTTTCTCATCGGTCGCCTGCTGTACGACAGCCTGAGCAACCTGGGCTATCTGGAGATCGCTCGCCAAGCCCTGGAAGGCCTGGACGTGGACCTGGAGCGTATCCGTTTGCTGGAGCCCGACGCGGCGCTGGGCAACGGTGGCCTGGGGCGGCTGGCCGCCTGCTTCATGGAGAGCATGTCGACCCTCGGCATCGCTGCCCATGGCTATGGCATCCGCTACGAGCACGGGTTGTTCCGCCAGGCCATCGTCGATGGCTGGCAGCAGGAGCAGACCGAGAACTGGCTGGATTTCGGCAACCCCTGGGAGTTCGAGCGCGCCGAGGTGATCTACCCGATCAGTTTCGGCGGCAGCGTCGAGACCCTGCATGACGCCCACGGCGTGGCGCGTCAGGTGTGGACGCCGGGCGAGACCGTGCGCGCGGTGGCCTACGACACGCCGGTGGTGGGCTGGCGCGGCTCCAGCGTCAACACCCTGCGCCTGTGGCGGGCCCGGGCGCTGGAAGAGCTGCACCTGGAGCGCTTCAACGCCGGCGACCACCTGGGCGCGGTGGCCGAGGTGGCCCGCGCCGAGAGCATCTCGCGGGTGCTGTACCCGGCCGACAGCACCGAAGCGGGGCAGGAACTGCGCTTGCGCCAGGAGTACTTCTTCGTCTCCGCCTCGCTGCAGGATCTGCTGCGCCGTCACCTGAACATGCACCAGAACCTGCTCAACCTGCCGGATGCGGCCGCGATCCAGCTCAACGACACGCACCCGTCGATCGCCGTGGCCGAGCTGATGCGCCTGCTGGTGGACCAGCACGAGATCCCCTGGGACACCGCCTGGGAGCTGACCGTCGGCACCTTGGCCTACACCAACCACACGCTGCTGCCCGAGGCGCTGGAGACCTGGCCGGTGGCGCTGATGGAGCGCATGCTGCCGCGGCACATGCAGATCATCTACCTGATCAACGCGTACCACATCGATGCGCTGCGCGCCAAAGGGCAGCATGACTTCGACGTGCTGCGCGCGGTGTCGCTGATCGAGGAAGACAACGGCCGGCGCGTGCGCATGGGCAACCTGGCGTTCCTCGGTTCGCACAGCGTCAACGGGGTGTCGGCGCTGCACAGCCAATTGATGAAGAGCACGGTGTTCGCCGAGTTGCACAAGCTCTACCCGCAGCGCATCAACAACAAGACCAACGGCATCACCTTCCGCCGCTGGCTGTACCAGGCCAACCCGCCGCTCACGGCCATGCTGGTCGAGGCGCTGGGCGCCGGGCTGCTGGACGACCCGCAAGGCGGGCTCAAGGCGCTGGAGCCGTTCGCCGAGAAGAACACCTTCCGTAAACAGTTCGCGGCCCAGCGCCTGCACAGCAAGCGCGCCCTGGCCAGCATCATCCAGGACCGCGTCGGCGTCACGGTCAATCCCGAGGCGCTGTTCGATGTGCAGGTCAAGCGCATCCACGAGTACAAGCGCCAGTTGCTCAACCTGCTGCACACCGTGGCGCTGTACCAGGCCATGCGCAACGATCCCGGCACCCAGTGGGCGCCGCGGGTGAAGATCTTCGCCGGCAAAGCGGCGGCCAGTTACCACCAGGCCAAGCTGATCATCAAGCTGACCAACGACATCGCCCGGGTGGTCAACAACGACCCGACCGTGCGCGGCCTGCTCAAGGTGGTGTTCCTGCCCAACTACAACGTCAGCCTGGCCGAGAGCATCATTCCGGCGGCGGACCTCTCCGAGCAGATCTCCACGGCCGGCTACGAGGCGTCCGGCACCAGCAACATGAAGTTCGCCCTCAATGGCGCGCTGACCATCGGCACGCTCGATGGCGCCAACGTCGAGATGTGCGAACAGTTGGGCGCGGAGAACATGTTCATCTTCGGCCTGACCGCGCAGCAGGTGGAAGCGCGCAAGCGCGCCGGCGACTTCGGCGCCACGGCGGCGATCGACGCCTCCGGGCGCCTGGGCGATGTGTTGCAGGCCATTCGCAGCGGGGTGTTCTCGCCGGACGATCCGGGGCGCTACGCCGGGCTGATCGACGGTCTGATTGCCTACGACCGCTTCCTGGTCTGCGCCGACTTCGACGCCTACTGGGATGCCCAGCGGCGTGTCGAGGAGCTGTGGCACGCGCCGCAGGACTGGTGGCGCATGGCAGTGCTCAACACCGCGCGGATGGGCTGGTTCTCCTCGGACCGGACCATTCGCGAGTACGCGACCGATATCTGGAAGGCCTTGGATTGAGCTCAGGCCGCGCCAGTGAACCTGCATCTGTCGGCCAGCAGGATCACCGGCACGGCTGAACTCCCGACCTTATTCGTCGTCTCACTGCCCAGCCCCACCTCGACGCTCGCTAGGGCGCAGCTCTCCCTGTAAACTGCGAGGGTTTTTACCCCCTCTTCCTTTTCGGAGCCATACATGTCCCGCGTTACCCTGAGTCGCTATCTGATTGAGCAGACCCGCAGCAACAACACTCCTGCCGATCTGCGCTTCCTGATCGAAGTGGTGGCGCGCGCGTGCAAGGAAATCAGCCACCACGTGTCCAAAGGCGCCCTGGGTGGCGTGCTGGGCAGCATGGGCACCGAAAACGTGCAAGGCGAAGTGCAGAAGAAACTCGACGTCATTTCCAACGACATCCTGCTGGAGGCCAACGAGTGGGGCGGCCACCTGGCCGGCATGGCGTCCGAGGAAATGGACAACGCCTACCAGATTCCGGGCCGTTATCCCAAAGGCGCCTATCTGCTGGTCTTCGACCCGCTGGACGGTTCGTCGAACATCGACGTCAACGTCTCGGTCGGCACCATCTTCTCGGTACTGCGCTGCCCGAACGAGTACCTGAGCCAGAACGAAACCCTGAACGAGAACGCCTTCCTGCAGCCAGGCACCGAGCAGGTCGCCGCCGGTTATGCCATCTACGGCCCGCAGACCATGCTGATCCTCACCCTGGGCAGCGGCGTCAAGGGCTTCACCCTGGACCGCGAGCTGGGCAGCTTCGTGCTCACCCACGAAAACATCTGCGTGCCGGAAACCACCGCCGAGTTCGCCATCAACATGTCCAACCAGCGTCACTGGGAAGCCCCGGTCAAGCGCTACGTCGACGAGCTGCTGGCCGGTGAGACCGGTCCGCTGCAGAAGAACTACAACATGCGCTGGATCGCTTCGATGGTGGCGGACGTGCACCGCATCCTCACCCGTGGCGGCCTGTTCATGTACCCGCGCGACGCTCGCGAGCCGAGCAAGCCGGGCAAGCTGCGCCTGATGTACGAAGCCAACCCGATGTCCTTCATCATCGAGCAGGCCGGTGGCGCATCGACCAACGGTTACGAGCGCATCCTCGACATCAAGCCGGAGAGCCTGCACCAGCGCGTGTCGGTCATCCTCGGCTCGAAGCAAGAGGTCGAGCGCGTCACCGCCTATCACAAGGAGTAAGACATGCTCGCACCTTGGCAGCCGTTGCTGGAGTGGTGGTTCGGTTGGGGCAGCAGTGCCCAGGCCGTGGCTGACGAGAAGAGCACGCTGTGGTTCGGCAAGCACCATGACGCCGACGCCCAGGCGCTGTTCGGTGATCAGGTCGAGCAGGCCCTGGCCGGTGGGCTCGAGGACTGGCAGCAGAGCCCGCAAGGCTGGCTGGGGCTGTTGCTGCTGCTCGACCAGCTCCCGCGCATGATCTATCGCGACACGCCGCGCGCCTTCGAAGGCGACCGGCGTGCGCAGGTGGTGGCCATGCAGGGTCTGCAAAAGGGCTGGGATTACCAGTTGCTGCCGATCCAACGGGTGTTCGTGCTGCTGGTGCTGGAGCACGCCGAGGTGCTGGACTGGCAGAACCTGAGCGTGGAGCGCTACCGCGCGCTGCTGGACGAACAGCCCGAGGCCAACCGTCGTTTGTTCGAAGGCTTCCTCGACTACGCCGAGCAGCACCAGCGAGTGATCGAGCGCTTCGGTCGCTTCCCCCATCGCAACCTGGTGCTCGATCGTCCCAGCACCAGCGAAGAGATGGATTTCCTGCTCGAACCGGGCTCCCGGTTCTGAGTTGACGGGCCCGCTTCCGGGCTCCGTTTTCCCCTTGCATCGCCCTTGACGCACTGCGCTTACACGCGGTGCGTCGTGGTGGGCGTGTGCCGACGAACGGTCTGATACGAAAGCAGGCTTGTCAGGGAACCGGGGAGGCATTTTCGCTTCTAAGGGCTCTGCAGGCCGTCTCGCCTGTTGCATTCATCTCCAGGAGAGCCCCTCATGTCGTTGCGTTCTATCGCCCTGCTGTCGTTGATGGTCGTGCTGACCGCGTGCAGCAAGATCAACCAGGAAAACTACGCCAAGCTCAAGGCCGGCATGACCAAGGCCGAGGTCGAGCAGTTGCTCGGTACGCCGAAGGAATGCTCCGGTGCGCTGGGTATGAGCAGTTGTACCTGGGGCGACGAGAGCAGCTTCATCAGCGTTCAGTACGCCGCCGACAAAGTGTTGATGTACTCCGGGCAGGGCCTCAAATGAAGCGCTGGCCTGTGCTGCTGGCGCTGGGTTTGGCGCTGGCGCTGGGCGGCTGTGCGAGTTCGTCGGTTGATCCGCTGGCGCCCAAGACCGCCGGCCACGTCGACCTCAAGCGCTATCAGGGCAAATGGTACGAACTGGCGCGCTTGCCAATGCGCTTCCAGCAGGACTGCGCGCAGTCCGAAGCCCACTACAACCTCAAGCCCGATGGCAGCCTGGGCGTGCTCAATCGCTGCCGCACCGAGGGTGACGAGTGGCTGCGCGCCGAGGGCCATGCGGGCATTGAAGAGCCGGGGCACACCGACAAGCTGTGGGTGGAGTTCGACAATTGGTTCAGCCGCCTGGTGCCGGGCCTGACCCGCGCCGACTACTGGATTCTGTATGTGGACGAGCACTACCAGACGGCAATCGTCGGCAGTCCGAACCGTCGCTATCTGTGGATCTTGTCGCGGACCCCGAGCCTGCCGGCCTGGCAGCGCGAGCACTTGCTGTCCAAGGCGCGCCAGCAGGGCTATGACACCAGTCGGCTGGTCTGGCGTGTGTCGGACAAGCAGATCGTCGCCCGGCACTGATCGGTGCGAACCGCGCGGCCCTCTACTAAAGTGGCCGCGCTTCACTCAACCCAGTAATGCGCGCAACACCTGCGCGAACGCCTGGGCACTGTCGTCTTCCAGGGCATGGCGCCCCTGTCTCACCACCCACCGTCCGTTGACCATCACGTCGCGCACCTGCCGGTCGCTGCCGGCGAACAGCCAGCGGTTGAGCACGGCGTCGCCCTGCGAGGTGGCGATGTACGGATCCTGACCGTCGAGCACCAACCAGTCGGCGCGCTTGCCGACCGCCAGTTCGCCGACGTTTTGCCCCAGAGCCTGCGCGCCGCCGGCCACGGCCGCGTCGAACAGCGTGCGGCCGACCATCGGCTGGTCGCTGCGGTACAAGCGGTTGCGGCGCTGGTCGCGCAGGCGCTGGCCGTACTCCAGCCAGCGCAGTTCCTCGACCACGCTGAGCGAAACATGGCTGTCCGAGCCGATGCCCAGGCGTCCGCCCTGGGCGAGGAACGCCACGGCCGGAAACAGGCCGTCGCCCAAGTTGGCCTCAGTGGTCAGGCACAGCCCGGCCACCGCGCCGCTGCGCGCCATGGCGCTGACCTCGTCGGCTTCGGCATGGGTGGCGTGGACCAGGCACCAGCGCTGATCCACCGGGACGTGCTCATACAGCCACTGCAAAGGGCGGCGCCCGCTCCAGCTCAGGCAGTCGTCGACTTCCTTCTGTTGCTCGGCGATATGGATATGCACCGGGCAGGTGGCATCGCTGGCCTGCAGCACCTCGGCGATCTGCCGTGGGGTGACCGCGCGCAGCGAGTGGAAGCACAGCCCCAGATGTTGCGCAGGGTGTGCGGCCACGAGCGGCGCGAGTTGCTGCTGCAGGCGCAGGTACTGTTCGGTGGAATTGATGAAGCGGCGCTGGCCGTCGTTCGGAGCCTGCCCGCCAAAGCCGGAATGGCTGTAGAGCACCGGCAGCAGGGTGAGGCCGATACCGCTGGCGCTGGCGGCAGCGCTGACCTGGCGTGACAGCTCGGTGGGGTCGGCGTACGGCTGGCCGGCGGCGTCATGGTGCACGTAGTGGAACTCGGCCACCGAGGTGTAGCCGGCCTTGAGCATCTCGATGTAGAGCTGGCGGGCGATGACCTGCAACTGGTCGGGGGTGATCAGGCCGACCAGGCGGTACATCAGGTCGCGCCAGGTCCAGAAGCTGTCATTGGGGTTGCCGACCACTTCGGCCAGGCCTGCCATGGCGCGCTGGAAGGCGTGCGAATGCAGGTTGGGCATGCCCGGCAGCAGCGGGCCGGCGAGGCGCTCGGCACCTTCGGCACTGGCGTCGCAGTCCAGGCGTTGGATCTGTCCGTTGGCGCAGACTTCCAGGCGCACGTTGCTGGCCCAGCCCGAAGGCAGCAGGGCACGTTCGGCGAAATAGGCGGACATCGGTCGGTCACCCTGTGGTTATTTGTATATACATATACAGACGTTTGCCTGCCGGGTAAACTGCGGCAAGCTACCGCCACTCACTTTGCACAAGGATGCACGACCGTGCCGACACCCTCTGTCTCCGCGCTGGTGGCCCAGATGGGCGAAGGGCCGGCGCCGCTGTATGCCCGGGTCAAGCAGATGATCGTCCAGCAGATCGAAACCGGCAGTTGGCCGCCGCATCACCGCGTGCCGTCGGAGAGCGAGCTGGTCAGCCAGTTGGGCTTCAGCCGCATGACCATCAACCGCGCCCTGCGCGAACTCACTGCCGACGGGCTGCTGGTGCGCATGCAGGGTGTCGGCACCTTCGTCGCCGAGCCCAAGACCCGCTCGGCGCTGTTCGAAGTCAACAACATCGCCGATGAGATCGCCAGTCGCGGGCATCGGCACCGCTGCCAGGTGATCGTCCTCGCCGAGGAAGCGGCCGGCTCCGAACGCGCCCTGGCGCTGGACATGCGCGAAGGCCAGCGGGTGTTTCATTCGCTGATCGTGCACTTCGAAAACGACGTGCCGGTGCAGATCGAAGACCGCTACGTCAACGCCGCCATCGCGCCGGGTTACCTGGAGCAGGACTTCACCCGGCAGACGCCCTACGCCTATTTGTCGCACGTGGCGCCTTTGACCGAGGGCGAGCATGTGGTCGAGGCGATCCTGGCTGAGCCGGACGAATGCCAGTTGTTGCAGATCGAGCGTGGTGAACCTTGCTTGCTCATTCGTCGACGTACGTGGTCGGGGCGCCAGCCGGTCACCGCGGCGCGGCTGATTCACCCTGGCTCGCGCCATCGCCTGGAAGGACGGTTCAGCAAATGAGCGGGGTCCGTGTGTTGCGTGCCCGCGATTATCCGCGCATGCCCTGGAAGAACGGGGGTGGCTCCACTGAAGAAATTGCCCGCGATGCGGGGGAGGGGCTCGAGGGCTTTGGCTGGCGGTTGTCGATTGCCGATATCGAGTCTTCCGGGGGCTTTTCACGGTTTGCGGGGTATCAGCGGATCATCAGTGTGTTGCAGGGTGAGGGTATGTACTTGACGGTGGATGGGCAGCGGAGCCGGTTGTTGCGGGTGTTCGATGCCTTTGCCTTCAAGGGGGACAGTGAGGTGGCTTGTACGTTGCCTGGTGGGGGGATTCGGGATTTCAACCTCATTTATGCGCCTGATCTTTATAGGGCTCGGTTGCAGTGGTTTGAGGGGCGGGCGCGGTTCTTTAGTGATGCTGGGACGGTGGTGGTGTTTGCCGGGGGCGGGGAGGTGGGGGTTGAGGTTGATGGGGGTGGGGTTTTGTTGGGGGTTATGACTGTTTGCTGGTGAGTGGTCGTGAGGGGGGGTGGGGGTTGAGGTTTCTGGGGTTTGTTGTGTTGTTGAGTTGACTCGGGTTGGGGGGTGATTGGCTGTTGGGGGTTTGGGTTTTGGGGGCTGCTTTTTGGGTGGGCTTATCCGGTGGATTGGGTGAGGCTGATTCACCTTTTCGCCCTTACGGCGACCCCCTTTTTTCTTGGAAAAAGGGGGGCAAAACCGCTTGCTCCCGCATCCGGCCCCTTCGCTGCGCTGCGGGGTTCCCTCGCGCCGGTGGCACTCCGGGGGTACCGCGCTTAGGGCCATCCATGGCCCCAAGCGCTTGACGGGCATCCATGCCCGTCAACCCCCTCCGTGCCACCTCTGCTCGGCCTCCTGAGGTCGCGATGGGCGGCGTCTGAACTGGCGCGCGCTTAGAAGCAGGGCGGTGGGGCAGATTTATCCGAGCGCCCCCGGTGTCAGGGTAGTTGCCGTTGCCGTTGCCGTTGCCGTTGCCGTTGCCGTTGCCGTTGATCTTGATCTTGATCTTAGTGCGCGGTAGTTCAAACACCGCCCATCGCGACCTCAGGACGCCGGCGCGAGGGAACCCCTGCGCGCAGCGCAGGGGCCGTATGCGGGAGCAAGCGGGAGAGTGTCAGATTTTTTGTGTGCGGGCCGATAACGGCCTGCCGTCAGGCTGGCCATGCTTTTACCAGGTCGGCCTGATAAATCGATCTCCGTACAGCATCGCGAATTGATTCATCGCATTTTTCCAGTCATGGGCCGCTGAGCCCCAGTTTGCCGTGATGTTCCGCAGCCCCAGCCAGATCAGCTTGGTGGCGGCCTCATCCGTTGGGAAGTGACCACGCGTTTTGATGATCTTGCGTAGCTGGGCGTTGATGCTTTCGATCGCGTTGGTCGTATAGATCACTTTTCGAATGCCTGACGGGAAGACAAAGAATGGAATCACTCGATCCCAGGCTCTTCTCCATGCCGCAACTACCGTTGGGTACTGTTTGCCCCAAGGGCCGTTTTCAAAGGCATCCAGTGCCTGCTCAGCCGCCTCGGCGTTGATGGCCTGATAGATCGGCTTGAGCGCTTTGGCCAGATCACGACGCTTATCCCACGCTGCATAATCGAGACTGTTGCGGATCAAGTGGACGATGCATGTTTGCAGCGTGGTGGCCGGAAACACGGCGCTTAGCGCCTCTGGCATCCCTTTGAGGCCGTCGGTGACGGCGATCAGCACATCCTCAACGCCGCGCGTCTTGAGGTCATTGAAGACCTTCATCCAGAACTTCGCACCTTCGGTATTTTCGATCCAGATCCCGAGAATATCGCGCGTCCCATCGGGTAGAACGCCCAGCGCCAAGTAAATCGCTTTGTTGCGCACAAGGCCTTCTTCGCGAATCTTGACTCGTAGTGCATCAAAGAAAATGACCGGGTACATCGGCTCCAGCGGCCGCTGTTGCCACGCGCCGATTTCCTCCATCACCTCGGCCGTGACCGAACTGATGAAGTCATGCGAAACATCCGTTCCATACTGCTCGGAGAGGAATGCGCGAATTTCCCGAACGGTCATGCCTCGGGCATACATGGCGATGATCTTGTCATCGAAACCGGTATAACGGCGCTCGTGCTTGGGAATCAGGATGGGCGCAAAACTACCGTCTCGATCACGGGGGATATCCAGCCGCAGCGGCCCCTCTCCAGTCAGAACCGTCTTGCCAGTCCTGCCATTGCGCTGATTGGTTTCATCCTCTGGGCGCTGCGCGCCCGGCAGATACCCCAGGTGGTGACTGAGCTCGGCGTTCAAGGCCCGTTCGATCAACGCCTTCTTGAATGCCGCAGAGGCATCTTCGATAGCCTCCGCAGTCATCAGGCCCTCACCGAACTGCTCGAGCAGCTCCTTGGGGATTTTTGGTAGGTCACGCAGGGGTTTCTTCTTGGTTGGCATACATGCACCTCTTGCTCATGTTATGCCCGAACACAAAATTTCTGACATACCCGCAAGCGGTTTTTGCCCCCCTTTTTTCCAAGAAAAAAAGGGGGTCGCCGTAAAGGCGAAAAGGTGACTAAAACCCACCATAAATCAAAGAGTTGCAACAAAAATCCACAAGCCCCGCGCCCATAATCCCCCCAAAAAAACCCGAGCCCTCTAGTTACCCGTAACGCCCCCCAACAGCCCACACTGTTACCAATCGCCCCGAAATAGCGCAAATCCGCCAAACATCCCCCCGCCCGACAACCCCACCCCAAAACCCTCATCACCCCGCCAACCACAAGGCCCCCAGCCACCCCACCCACCCCCCCAAAAAAACTTGGCAATCCAATTGCATATGCTTGTATGTACAAGTAAAGCCAAGCGCGCCACAGTGGACTGGCTGTCCCCCAGCGCAACAGTGACACCCCGGCCCGCCACTCTCATCGGGTTCGCCCAGATCGCTCAAGGAGCATTGTTCGTGACTGACCAAAAGCCCACCACCTTCCGTGACGTCGAGATCCGTGCCCCCCGTGGCACCCAGCTGAACGCCAAAAGCTGGCTGACCGAAGCCCCCCTGCGCATGCTGATGAACAACCTCGACCCCGAAGTGGCCGAGAACCCCAAGGAATTGGTGGTGTACGGCGGTATCGGCCGCGCGGCGCGCAATTGGGAGTGCTACGACAAGATCGTGTCCAGCCTCAAGGCCCTGAACGACGACGAAACCCTCCTGGTGCAATCCGGCAAACCCGTCGGCGTGTTCAAGACTCACCGCGACGCACCACGGGTACTGATCGCCAACTCCAACCTGGTGCCACACTGGGCCAACTGGGAACACTTCAACGAACTCGACGCCAAGGGCCTGGCCATGTACGGCCAGATGACCGCCGGCAGCTGGATCTACATCGGCAGCCAAGGCATCGTCCAAGGCACCTATGAAACCTTCGTCGAGGCCGGTCGCCAGCACTATCAGGGTAACCTCACCGGCAAGTGGGTGCTCACCGCCGGCCTGGGCGGCATGGGCGGGGCCCAGCCGCTGGCCGCCACCCTGGCCGGCGCCTGCTCGCTGAACATCGAGTGCCAGCAGACCAGCATCGACTTCCGCCTGCGCACCCGCTACGTCGACGAACAGGCCAGCGACCTGGACGACGCCCTGGCGCGCATCGCCCGCTACACCGCCGAAGGCAAGGCCATCTCCATCGCCCTGCACGGCAACGCTGCCGACATCCTCCCCGAACTGGTCAAGCGAGGCGTGCGCCCGGACATGGTCACCGACCAGACCAGCGCCCACGACCCGCTCAACGGTTACCTGCCCAGCGGCTGGACCTGGGAGCAGTACCGCGAGCAGGCCAAGCGCGATCCCGCCGGCACCGTCAAGGCCGCCAAACGCTCGATGGCCGTGCACGTGCAGGCCATGCTCGACTTCCAGAAGGCCGGCGTGCCGACCTTCGACTACGGCAACAACATCCGCCAGATGGCCCAGGAGGAGGGTGTGAGCAACGCCTTCGACTTCCCAGGCTTCGTGCCGGCCTACATCCGTCCGCTGTTCTGCCGCGGCATCGGTCCGTTCCGCTGGGCGGCGCTGTCCGGCGACGCGCAGGACATCTACAAGACCGACGCCAAGGTCAAGGAACTGATCCCCGACGACGAGCACTTGCACCGCTGGCTGGACATGGCCCGCGAGCGCATCGCCTTCCAGGGCCTGCCGGCGCGCATCTGCTGGGTCGGCCTGGGCCAGCGCGCCAAGTTGGGCCTGGCGTTCAACGAAATGGTGCGCAGCGGCGAGCTGTCGGCGCCGGTGGTGATCGGCCGCGATCATCTGGACTCCGGCTCCGTGGCCAGCCCCAACCGCGAGACCGAAGCCATGCAGGACGGCTCCGATGCCGTGTCCGACTGGCCGCTGCTCAACGCCCTGCTCAACACCGCAGGCGGCGCTACCTGGGTTTCGCTGCACCACGGCGGCGGCGTGGGCATGGGCTTCTCCCAGCATTCAGGCGTGGTGATCGTGTGCGACGGCACCGACGAAGCCGCTGCGCGTATCGCTCGGGTGTTGACCAACGACCCCGCCACCGGGGTCATGCGCCACGCCGATGCCGGGTATGAAATCGCTATCGAATGCGCCAAAGAGCAGGGATTGAACCTGCCGATGATCACGGGTTGATCGGAGGGCCTGGGCGCGCCATGCAGCCCAGGCCATCCCACTTCTTTGCAAGGACTGCCGAATTCCACTTCTAAAGTTTGGGAGCGTCACGCAATGAAAACCAACAAGACCTTGCTTGCTTCGCTGTTCGCCGTTGGTCTGCTCGGCACCGCCGGAGCCACGCAGGCCGCGACCTGGTGCGAGTCCGGCAAACCGTTGAAGTTCGCCGGGCTGAACTGGGAAAGCGGCATGCTGCTGACCGACCTGATGCAGTTCGTGCTGGAAAAGGGCTACGGCTGCAAGACCGACAGCCTGCCGGGCAACTCCATCACCATGGAGAACGCCCTGGGCAGCAACGACATCCAGGTGTTCGCCGAAGAATGGGTCGGACGCAGCGAGGTGTGGAAGAAGGCCGAGGCGGCCGGCAAGGTGGTGGGCGTCGGCGCCCCGGTGGTCGGGGCGGTCGAGGGCTGGTACGTGCCGCGCTACGTGATCGAGGGCGATGCCAAGCGCAAGCTCGAGGCCAAGGCGCCTGACCTGAAGAGCGTCGCCGACCTGGGTAAGTACGCCAGCGTGTTCAAAGACCCTGAGGAACCGAGCAAGGGCCGCTTCTACAACTGCCCGGCCGGCTGGACCTGCGAGCTGGACAACACCCAGATGCTCAAGGACTACGGCCTGCAAGACACCTACACCAACTTCCGCCCCGGCACCGGGCCTGCGCTCGATGCTGCCGCGCTGTCGAGCTACAAGCGCGGTGAGCCGATCCTGTTCTACTACTGGACACCCACGCCGCTGATGGGCCAGGTGGACCTGGTCAAGCTCGAGGAAAAACCGGGCGTGGACAAGACCGTGTCGATCAAGGTCGGCCTGTCGAAAGCCTTCCACGACCAGGCCCCGAATTGGTCGGCGTGCTGGAGAAGGTCAACATCCCCATCGACCTGCTCAACCAGAACCTGGGCCGCATGAGCAAGGAGCGCATCGAGTCGGCGAAACTGGCGAAGATCTTCCTCAAGGAACATCCTGAGGTGTGGCAGGCGTGGGTCAGCGAAGACGCTGCCAAGAAGATCAACGCGGCGCTGTGAGCGTCCTCACCCTGATGAGTGCAGCCTATGTTTCCTGACAACCTCACGTTCTCCATCGCCGACTGGGTCAATGGCTGGGTCGATGCGTTGGTGACCCACTACGGCGATGTGTTCCGGCACATCTCCGACACCCTGCTGTGGGCCATCGTCAACCTCGAAGGCCTGCTGCGTGCCACGCCCTGGTGGCTGATGCTGGCGCTGGTTGGCGTGCTCGCCTGGCACGCCACCCGGCGTCTGCTGCCCACGCTGGTGATCGTCGGCCTGCTGTTCCTGGTCGGTGCGGTCGGGCTGTGGGACAAGCTCATGCAGACCCTGGCACTGATGCTGGTGGCCACGTTGATCTCGGTGTTGATCGGCATCCCGCTGGGCATTCTCTCGGCGCGCAGCAACCGCCTGCGGGCGGTGCTGATGCCGCTGCTGGACATCATGCAGACCATGCCCAGCTTCGTGTACCTGATTCCGGTGCTGATGCTGTTCGGCCTGGGCAAGGTGCCGGCGATCTTCGCCACCGTCATCTACGCCGCGCCACCGTTGATCCGCCTCACCGACCTGGGCATCCGCCAGGTCGACCGGGAGGTGATGGAGGCGATCAACGCCTTCGGCGCCAATCGCTGGCAGCAGCTGTTCGGCGTGCAGTTGCCGCTGGCGCTGCCGAGCATCATGGCCGGGATCAACCAGACCACCATGATGGCTCTGTCGATGGTGGTGATCGCCTCGATGATCGGCGCCCGAGGCCTGGGCGAAGACGTGCTGGTGGGCATCCAGACCCTCAACGTCGGTCGCGGCCTGGAAGCGGGCCTGGCCATCGTCATCCTCGCGGTGGTGATCGACCGCATTACCCAGGCCTATGGCCGGCCCCGTCACGAGGTGAACCCATGAGCGCCCAGCCGATCGGCAAGATCGAAGTGAAGAACGTCTTCAAGATCTTCGGCGAGCGTGCCGCCGACGCGCTGCAACTGATCCGCGACGGGCGCAGCAAGGAGCAAGTGCTGAGCCAGACCGGCTGCGTGGTCGGGGTCAACGACCTGTCGCTGTCGATCGGCAGCGGCGAGATCTTCGTCATCATGGGCCTGTCTGGCTCGGGCAAGTCGACCTTGGTGCGTCACTTCAACCGCTTGATCGATCCCACCAGCGGGCAGATCCTGGTCGATGGCCAGGACATCCTGCAGTACGACATGGACGCCCTGCGTGATTTCCGTCGGCGCAAGATCAGCATGGTGTTCCAGAGCTTCGGCCTGCTGCCGCACCGCAACGTGCTGGACAACGTCGCCTACGGGCTGAAGGTGCGCGGCGAAAGCAAGGCGACCTGCCAGGCCCGTGCCTTGCAGTGGATCGAGACCGTGGGCCTGAAGGGCTACGAGAAGAAGTACCCGCACCAACTCTCCGGCGGCATGCGCCAGCGTGTGGGCCTGGCCCGGGCATTGGCGGCCGACACCGACATCATCCTCATGGACGAGGCCTTCAGTGCCCTCGACCCGCTGATCCGTGCCGAGATGCAGGACCAACTGCTGGAGCTGCAGAAGACCCTGCACAAGACCATCGTGTTCATCACCCACGACCTGGACGAGGCGGTGCGCATCGGCAACCGCATCGCCATCCTCAAGGACGGTCGTCTGATCCAGGTGGGCACGCCGCAGGAAATCCTGCACTCGCCGGCCGACGAGTACGTCGACCGCTTCGTCCAGCGCCGCGCCGTCGCGGTATGAGGAGCCCCATGTCGAACCCTGAAGTGGTGCTGCTCGGCGACGGCCCGGTGCGCTGGCAGGACATCGCCGCCGTGGCCCGGCACGCCGCGCGCCTGGAATTGACGCCGACGGTGTGGGCACGCATCGACAATGCCCAGGCCATCGTGCGCCGCATCGTCGACAGCGGCGAGCGCGCCTATGGCGTCAACACCGGCCTGGGGGCGTTGTGCAACGTGTCGCTGGCCGGCGAGCAATTGAGCGCGCTGTCGCGCAACACCCTGCTCAGCCACGCCTGCGGCGTCGGCCCGGCGCTGCCGGACGAACAGACCCGGGCGATCATCTGCGCGGCCATCGTCAACTACAGTCATGGCCATTCGGGCGTGCAGCGGGCGGTGGTCGAGGCGCTGCTGGCGCTGCTCGAACACGGCATCACGCCGCAGGTGCCGTCCCAGGGCTCGGTGGGGTATCTCACGCACATGGCCCATGTCGGGGTGTGCCTGCTGGGGATGGGGCAGGTCAGCTATCGCGGGCGCATTGTCGCGGCTGCCGAGGCCCTGGCCGACGCGGGCCTTGCGCCCGTGCAACTGGGCGCCAAGGACGGCCTGTGCCTGGTCAACGGCACGCCCTGCATGACTGGCCTGGCTTGCCTGGCCCTGGACGATGCCCAGCGCCTGCTGGACTGGGCCGACGTGATCGGCGCCATGAGCTTCGAGGCGCTGCGCGGCCAGATCGCCGCGTTCGATCCCGAGATCATCGCGCTCAAGCCGCATCCGGGGATGCAGGTGGTGGGCGAGCACCTGCGCGCGCTGCTGGCCGGCAGCGAGGTGATCGCCGCCAGCGAAGGCATCCGCACCCAGGATGCCCTGAGCATTCGTTCGATCCCCCAGGTGCACGGCGCGGCCCGCGATCAACTGGCCCACGCGGTGCGCCAGGTCGAGGCCGAGCTCAATGGCGCCAACGACAACCCCCTGCTGCTCGGCACCCCCGCTGACTTTCGCGTGGTCTCGCAGGCCAACCCCCATGGTCAGTCGGTGGCGCTGGCCAGCGACCTGCTGGCGATCGCCATGGCCGAGATCGGCGCCATCGCCGAGCGGCGCCTGGACCGGCTGGTCAACCCGCTGGTCAGCGGCCTGCCGGCGTTCCTGGTCAGCGAGCCTGGCGTCAACTCCGGGATGATGATCGCCCAGTACGTGGCCGCCTCGCTGTGCGCTCAGAACCGCCAACTGGCACAGCCGGCGGTGCTGGACAACTTCGTCACCTCGGGTCTGCAGGAAGATCACCTGAGCTTGGGCACCAATGCCGCGCTGAAGCTGCACCAGGTACTGGAAAACTGCACGCAGATCCTCGCCATCGAGTACCTGCTGGCGGCCCAGGCCTTCGAGTTTCACACCGACCACCGCCTGGGCGCGGGCACTGGGGCCGCGTGGCGGCAACTGCGCGCGTGCGTCCCAGCCTATTGCCAGGACCGCTGGCTGGCGCCGGACATCGCCACCGCCGCGCGCCTGCTCAAAGACCCCCGACTGCCGCAGCCGCTGCTGGCGGCACGGCACTGAACACAATAACAAGGAGCTATCACATGGACGCTTTGACCCTGACCCCCGGCCAGCTCAGCCTGGCCCAACTGCGCCGCATTCACCAGGCGCCGGTGCGCCTGAGCCTGGATGCAGGCGCCGCCGAGGCCATCGACGCCAGCGTCGCCTGCGTCGAGCGCATCCTCGCCGAGGACCGCACCGCCTATGGCATCAACACCGGCTTCGGCCTGCTGGCCTCGACCCGCATCGCCAGCCACGACCTGGAAAACCTGCAGCGCTCGCTGGTGCTGTCCCACGCCGCCGGTATCGGTGCGCCGCTGGACGATGCGCTGGTACGGCTGATCATGGTGCTGAAGATCAACAGCCTGGCGCGGGGTTTCTCCGGCATCCGTCGGCAGGTCATCGACGCGCTGATCGCCTTGGTCAACGCCGAGGTCTATCCGCACATCCCGCTCAAGGGCTCGGTCGGGGCCTCGGGCGACCTGGCGCCGCTGGCGCACATGTCGCTGGTGCTGCTGGGCGAAGGCAAGGCGCGCCACCAGGGCCAGTGGCTGGACGCCCGTGAGGCGCTGGCGGTGGCGGGGCTGCAGCCGCTGACGTTGGCCGCCAAGGAGGGCCTAGCGCTGCTCAATGGCACCCAGGCATCCACCGCCTATGCCCTGCGCGGGCTGTTCCAGGCCGAAGACCTGTTCGCCGCAGCCATCGCCTGCGGCGCGCTCACCGTGGAGGCGGCACTGGGCTCGCGTGCGCCATTCGATGCCCGCGTGCATGCGGTGCGCGGCCAGCGTGGGCAGATCGACGCGGCGGCCTGCTACCGCGACCTGCTGGGCGATTCCACCGAGGTGTCGCAGTCGCACAAGCATTGCGGCAAGGTCCAGGATCCCTATTCGCTGCGCTGCCAGCCGCAGGTGATGGGCGCCTGCCTGACGCAGATGCGCCAGGCCGCCGAGGTGCTGGCCATCGAGTCCAACGCCGTGTCGGACAACCCGCTGGTGTTCGCCGCCGAGGACGAAGTGATTTCCGGCGGCAACTTCCACGCCGAGCCGGTGGCCATGGCGGCCGACAACCTGGCCCTGGCCATCGCCGAGATCGGCGCGCTGAGCGAGCGGCGCATCTCGCTGATGATGGACAAGCACATGTCGCAGTTGCCGCCCTTCCTGGTGGAGAACGGCGGGGTCAACTCCGGCTTCATGATCGCCCAGGTCACCGCTGCCGCGCTGGCCAGCGAAAACAAGGCCCTGTCGCACCCGCACAGCGTCGACAGCCTGCCCACCTCCGCCAACCAGGAAGACCACGTCTCCATGGCCCCGGCGGCGGGCAAGCGCCTGTGGGAAATGGCCGAGAACACCCGTGGGGTGCTGGCCATCGAATGGCTGGGCGCCTGCCAGGGGCTGGACCTGCGCGAAGGGCTGAAAACCTCGGCGAAGCTGGAGCAGGCGCGTGTCACCCTGCGCCGTGAAGTCCCGCACTACGACCGCGACCGCTTCTTCGCACCGGACATCGAGGTGGCGGTGGACCTGCTGGCCGAGGGGCGTCTTACCGGCTTGTTGCTGGCGGGGGTCTTGCCGAGTCTGTGACCGCTGTCCAGGCCCTCTCCAGCAGCCCAACGATAAGGACGACTCATGCAGCAGGCACAAGGACTCAAACGCGGGCTGACCGCCCGGCACATCCGCTTCATGGCCCTCGGTTCGGCCATCGGCACCGGGCTGTTCTACGGCTCGGCCTCGGCGATCCAGATGGCCGGGCCGGCGGTGCTGCTGGCCTACCTGATCGGTGGCGCGGCGGTTTTCATGGTCATGCGCGCGCTCGGTGAAATGGCCGTGCACAATCCTGTGGCCGGCTCATTTGGCCAATACGCCAGTACCTATCTCGGGCCGCTGGCCGGGTTCGTCCTGGGCTGGACCTACGCCTTCGAGATGATCATCGTCTGCATCGCCGACGTCACCGCCTTCGGCATCTACATGGGCTTCTGGTTTCCCGAGGTGCCGCGCTGGATCTGGGTGCTGGGTATCGTGTTCCTGATTGGCGCGCTGAACCTGTGCAACGTCAAGGTGTTCGGTGAGCTGGAGTTCTGGCTGTCGCTGCTGAAGGTCGGCGCCATCGTCGCGATGATCCTCGCCGGCTTCGGCATCATGGCCTTCGGCCTGGGCCAGGCGGGCGGCGACCCGGCACTCGGGGTTGGCAACCTGTTCGCCCACGGCGGTTTCCTGCCCAATGGCGTCGCCGGGCTGATCGCCTCCTTTGCGGTGGTGATGTTCGCCTTCGGCGGCATCGAGATCATCGGCATCACGGCGGGCGAAGCGCAGGATCCGCGGCGCGTCATTCCCAAGGCGATCAACGCGGTGCCGCTGCGCATCCTGCTGTTCTACGTGCTCACCCTGTTCGTGCTGATGTGCCTGTACCCCTGGCCGCAGATCGGCACCCAGGGCAGTCCGTTCGTGCAGATCTTCAGCCACCTGGGCATCGGCTCGGCAGCGGCGGTGTTGAACGTGGTGGTGATTTCGGCAGCGGTGTCGGCGATCAACAGCGACATCTTCGGCGCCGGACGCATGATGTATGGGCTGGCCAAGCAGGGCCAGGCACCACGCGGCTTCGCCCGGTTGTCGCGGCACGGCGTGCCGTGGCTGACGGTGCTGGTGATGGGCGCCGCGCTGCTGCTGGGCGTGCTGCTCAATTACCTGATCCCGGAGAACGTGTTCCTGCTGATCGCCTCGATCGCCACCTTCGCCACGGTGTGGGTGTGGCTGATGATCCTGCTGACCCAGGTGGCCATGCGCCGACGCCTGGACCGCGAGCAAACCGCCGCGCTGGCCTTCCCGGTGCCGTTCTGGCCCTGGGGGCCGGCGCTGGCGATCGTATTCATGTTGTTCATTTTCGGTGTGCTCGGCTACTTCCCCGACACCCAGGCGGCGCTGCTGGTCGGCGTGGTCTGGGTGGTGTTCCTGGTGCTGTCCTACCGGCTGTGGTGCAAACCGCGCGCCGGTGGCGGCCAGGTCGCCCGGGAACAGGCCGAGCTGCACCGCTGACGTGTGGAGCGCACTATGAGAACCCTCTGGCAGAACTGCCATGTCGCCACCATGGCGCAGGGCAACTACTCGACGATCGAGCAGGCAGCGATCGTCAGCAATGCCGGGCTGATCGAATGGATCGGCGCGCAGGCGGAGGTCCCCAGCGTCGAGGCCGAGCGGGTGGTCGACCTGGGCGGTGCCTGGGTCACCCCCGGCTTGATCGATTGCCATACCCACGCCGTGTTCGGCGGCAACCGCAGCGGCGAATTCGAGCAGCGCCTGCAAGGCGTCAGCTATGCCGAGATCGCCGCCAACGGCGGTGGCATCGCCAGCACCGTGCGCGCCACCCGTGCGGCCAGCGAGGACGCCCTGCTGGCCAGCGCCCGCCAACGCGTGCAAGCGTTGCTGCGCGATGGCGTGACCACCCTGGAGATCAAGTCCGGCTACGGGCTGGACCTGGTCAACGAACGCAAAATGCTGCGCGTGGCCCGCCGCCTCGGCGAGGAACTGCCGGTGACCGTGCGCGCCACCTGCCTGGCCGCCCACGCGCTGCCACCGGAGTACGCTGGGCGCGCAGACGCCTACATCGACCTGGTCTGCGAGCAGATGCTGCCGGCCCTGGCCAGCGAAGGGCTGATCGATGCGGTGGATGCGTTCTGCGAGCACCTGGCATTCTCCCCGGCCCAGGTCGAACGGGTATTCATCAAGGCCCGTGAACTGGGCCTGCCGGTGAAGCTGCATGCCGAGCAGTTGTCGTCGCTGCATGGATCGAGCCTGGCGGCGCGCTACCAGGCGCTGTCGGCCGATCACCTGGAGTTCATGACCGAAGACGACGCCATCGCCATGGCCAGGGCCGGCACCGTGGCGGTGCTGCTGCCGGGCGCGTTCTATTTCCTGCGCGAGGCCCAGTTGCCGCCCCTGGACGCCCTGCGTCGGCATGGCGTGAAGATCGCCCTGTCCAGCGACCTCAACCCCGGCACCTCGCCGGTGCTGTCGCTGCGCTTGATGCTGAACATGGGCTGCACCCTGTTCCGTATGACGCCGGAAGAGGCGCTGGCCGGGGTGACCGTGCATGCCGCCTCGGCCCTGGGGCTTGGCGCCAGCCACGGCACGCTGGAGGTCGGCAAGGTGGCCGATTTCGTCGCCTGGCAGATCGACCGTCCCGCCGACCTGGCCTACTGGCTCGGCGGCGACCTGCCCAAGCGTGTGGTGCGCCTGGGCCATGAAATTTCCCATTGAGAGGCGTCATGGACAAGGTATTGAGTTTTCACGCAGGCCGCCTGCCGTTGTTGGTCAGCATGCCCCATGCCGGTCTCGCGCTGACGCCGACGGTGCAGGCGGGTTTGGTAGAGGCAGCACGTGGCCTGCCGGACACCGACTGGCACATTCCGCAGCTCTACGATTTCGTCGGCGAACTGGGCGCCAGCGTGGTGGCGGCGCACTACTCGCGGTTCGTCATCGACCTCAACAGGCCCGACGATGACAAACCGTTGTACGTCGGCGCCACCACGGGTCTGTATCCGGCCACGCTGTTCGAGGGCGAGCCGCTGTTCAAGGACGGTCAGGCGCCGTCGGCCGAAGAGCGCGCCAGCTACCTGGCGCAGATCTGGCGCCCCTACCACGACACCCTGCGTCAGGAGCTGGAACGCCTGCGCGCCGAGTTCGGCTATGCGCTGCTGTGGGACGCCCACTCGATCCGCTCGCACATCCCGCACCTGTTCGACGGCAAGCTGCCGGACTTCAACCTCGGCACCTTCAACAGCGCAAGCTGCGATGCGCAGTTGGCCGAGCGCTTGCAGGCGGTCTGCGCCCAGGCACCGAACTACAGCCATGTGCTCAACGGGCGCTTCAAGGGCGGGCACATCACCCGCCACTATGGCGATCCGGCGCAGCACATTCATGCCGTGCAACTGGAGCTGGCGCAGAGCACCTACATGAACGAAGTGGCGCCATTCGAGTACCGCGAAGACCTGGCACGACCGACCCAGGCCGTGCTGCGGCAACTGCTGGAAACCCTGCTGGACTGGGGCAAGGCGCGCTACGGCCGGTAGCCGCAGCGCCCCGATCAGCGGCCGACGCTCAAGGTCGGTAGTCGTGCGGCAGGTACAGGTGCAGGCTTTCGGGGTCATCCAGTCGCTGCACGATATCGGCCTCCAGCGGGTTGCCCACCAGTGACACCCGCGTCCTGCCGGTGTCGACGGTGGCCACGCCCAGCACCGAATCCGGCAAGCGGCTGATCTGGTTGTCCTCCAGGTCCAGGATCTGCCGAGGCATCACATCGAACAGCCAGTCTGCCCAAGCGGTCATGCCGGTCTTGCCCAGCGACAGGTTTTCCAGGCGCCTGGCAACGTGGAAAGGCCCGCTGAGCGCAGGGCTTACGCTGTTGTCGGAAAGGTCCAGCGATTCGAGTGCAGGTAGCCTCAGCAGCGCCTGCAGGTCGTCGTTGTCGATCGTCAAACCCTGGTTCACCAGTTCGAGCTCGACCAACGAAGCCAGCTCGGTGATGGCCGTTGGCACGTGATGCAGGGATTGGATGTTTTCGTACAGGGCCAGCGTCGAGAGCCGTGGGAAATGCCTGAGCAGCGTGTCCAGTTGCGCCGCCGTGCCGTTCAGACGCTCGAGAATCAGGTGGTCCACCTGCTCGTTGAAAAAGCTGGGCAGCCCGCGCGGGAAATGCTCCAGCGCCAGGTCCATCAAGTGCAAGGGCGTCTGCACGCCGCGCACCCGCGCCTCCCAGTAACCGCTCAGCTCATTGGCAATCTGCCAGTATTGCTGCGTACTGCCGCCCTGCACCGACGCGCTGCTCACCCAGTTGAACAACGCTTCGCGCAATTGAGTGCGCTGGTTGAACAGCGTCTGCAGTTCCGGCAACAGATGCAGAGGCGCTGCCAGATTGAAATGAAACCGGCGCGCAAGGCCATCCTCGCTGAACATGAGATTGCGCAGGTGCGCCTCGCTCAACGGATTGCCGCTCAGCGACACGATGGTATGGAAGGTATCGCTCTGCTCGTTGAGGGTCAGAAACGCAGGAACCTGGTGCAGGTCGTTGTGCAGCAAGGACACCGCTTCGATCCGCTCCAGAGCGTCCAGGTTCAGCCAGGCTGGCCAGTGCGTCAGCGCCATGCGCTCCAGACCCAGGTATTGCAGCCGCCAGGGTGACAGTTGGGCATCGGCTTGCGGAATTAGGACATTGCCGCCCAGGTCCAGGTAGGTCATGGCCTCGGGGCTGGCCAGGCGGTCGATGGCCTGCACGCTCAGTTCGATGTTCTGATTGACCAGCCGCAGTTCCCTGAGCCCGGCCAAGCGTTCGCTGATCGGTCCGAGGCTGTAGCGAAACGCCGAGGGCGGCGCGTCGCTGGCGTACGGGCGCTCGATTTCCAGGGCCTCCAGGGCCGGGAAATGCTGGAACAGGTTGTGCAGATGGCCTTCTATCTGCGCCTGCGGCGCCTCCTGTTCGAGCGCATGCTCGATCCAGACGTCGCTCAGGCGTAGGCGTTTGACCCCTGAGGTGAAGCTCTCGGGCAACTGCTGGGGAAACTCGGCGATGAAGGTGCGCTCCAGGGTCAGGGTGTCGGGGGACGTACTGGATTCGGGAATGGCGCGTTCGATCCAGTGACCCCAGATCGCCATCTCGATGGAATTGCGCGCGTGGATACGGGTGATGGCATCGCTGATCTGGCCCGGCGAGGCGCGCCAGGCGGTAAGGCTGCCGTCCAGCTCGACGGCCGAGGCCGATGGCAACTGTGCGATGCGCTGGGTCATCGCTTCGTGGGTGATTGGCGCATCGGCCAGGTTGCTGAGGATCCAGTTGGCGATTGCCGGCGAAAAGCCTTGGCCCTCGAGCTGGCGCAGGTGGCGGTTGATCGCGTCCAGGTTGCCGATGTCATGCAGCAAGGGGCGAGGGGTGGGGCTCAGGGGATAGCCGAAGCGCCCATCGGCCAGGCGCATGGGCGACCTGAAGCTGCGCCGCTGCAGACCCAGGTGTCGGCGCAGGGCATCACGGGGCATCACGGGTGCGTGGCGAATCTGCTCGCGCAAGGCGGTGGCGTCGACGGCTGTGCCACTGCCGAGCGCTTCGTGCAGGGCGTCGTGAAGCGTGGCATGCAGGCGCAGGGTCGGGCTGTCCGGGTAGGGTTTGGAAACGGTGTAGCCATTCGGGTAGCGGGTGATGAGTTTGCGCTGGAGGCTGTCGCTAGGCCCGACTCGGTCGATGGGCTGTGGATCGATGGCGCCTTCATGAAGGTCTATCGCCAGTTCGGCTGGCCAGTCGGGCAATTGCGCGGCAGTGTGCAGGATCAGGCGGTCGCTGTCGGCGCTGTGTGCCGCGTCCAGATACAGGCCCTCGTAGGCACGGTTCAGGCGCAGTTGCTGTTGGTAGACACGGATCTCTTCGCCCACACGCAGCGGCACCTTGCCATCGATCAACTGCTGGACTTCATCGGCCGTGGCGTTGCCCAGCAGTTCTTCAGTCACGGCGTTGGGCAGGTTCGGATAGACCCGTTGGATGACGGCCGCCCCGGGCGCCTCGGTGCTGGGCAACTGCCGATAACGCCGCTGGAATTCGCTGCGGCGCTGCGCCAGTGGCAGCCCGGCGCTGTCCTGGGCAATCGCCTGTTCGAGTTTGACGCGCAGCAAGGCATCCTCCAGCAAGGCCGGAAGCCGCTCTTGGTGGCTGAGCGCCCGCCGCAGCACGCTGTCTTCGACGCCGCTGAACTGGGCGAAGCGCAGTGCCAGGTCATCGCCCACGGCGGCACCCAGCGGGCCTAGGCGCCTGAACAGTTCCAGGCCTTGCCAGGCGCTGGGCCGGTCCAAGGCATGCAGCCAGATGCCGGCGCGATTGTGCCGCAGCGGCAGGCGGTAGCTCATGGCCGGGTGTGCGGGCAGCAGGTGGTACTGGTCGGTCTGCGGCGAGTGCCCGACCGCGTAGGTCTGGCCCTCCAGCGTCAGCCAGGTGCGGCCTTGATGGTGCAGCAGTCCCAGGGCATCGGGTTGCAGGCTGGTGGGCAGGGTGATGTCGTGGGCGAAGGGTTGCAGATCGGGTTTCCACAGGCGCTGTTCGCCGTTGGGCAATTCCACGGGATGAAGCGCCTCGATGAACGCTGGCCTGGGCACCGCCGCCTGAGCGTCGGCCGCCGCGCCCACGGCACCAATCGCGGCGGTCAGCGCCAGGTTTTCCACCACATCCATCAGGTAACCCTGCGCCTGCTCTCGCTCGCCGTCGGCCCAGCTGTCGAAGCCTTCGTAGGTTTCATAGCTGAGCTGGGCGATCGACAGACTCAGCATCAGTTGATCCAGCCCCGGTACCACGAAGGCGGCCACCATCAGCGCATCGCTCGCCCATTGGCTGAAATAGGCGCGACGGCGGGCGGCGCTCTTGCGGTCTTCCTCGGCGCTGGGCACGGCATGGAACAGCGCATCCTGCCTGAGGCGCTGCTGCCACTGGCTGACGCGCTCATCGATGAAGGCCTGGGTGAAGGGCGCGAGGGTCAGGCTGATCCAGGCGTCCGGATCGGGCTTGCGCTGGGCGCTGGCCCCGCCGTGCCCAGGCTCGGGCGTCACCGTCGTCCAGTCGATGGGCTGCAGCACGTCGCGCAGTCGGGTGAGGAAGGCGGCGCTGTCGGCGGCGGCGACAGCGCGCGACAGGGCGCCCAGGTCCATGATCGACAGTTGTTCGCGCAGGTAGCGCTGCGCCTGCTGGCTGTTGGCGTGGACGTGAAGCGGCGACGGCGCGCCCGGCAGGTAGGTCAGCAGCAGGCCTTTGTAAGGCAGTAGCAGCGGGTCATAGACCAGCAGGCGTTCCGGGCTGGGGACCAGGCCGATGACCACGGCGCCGGTCAGCTCGAAGCCCAGCAGCTTCATGCGCGCGCAGCGTAGCGGGCTGTCGCGGTACTGCGCCTGGCCGCTGTCGGCCAGGGTCAGCAGGGCTTCGAACAGCCCGTGTTCGAGCATTCCACTCAGGTAGGCGCGGTGCACCTCCAGGTGCCATTGGCCGCGTTGGGCCTGGGTGAAGAGGGCGGTGGCCGACCCGTCGTTGCACAGGCCTTCGACCTGCTTCAGGTAGTTCCCACCGATGTCGAGTTCGCGGCACAGGGCGGCGAAGGCGTGGGGCGCGATGTCGATCACCTGGCCGCTGGGAATCACCGACTCGAAGCGGTCGCTGTCCAGCACCAACGCGCTGAGGCCCGCCGCATCGAGACCGCCCTCGCAGGCTTCGTCGGCCTCGAAGTTCTGCAAGGCGCAGTGCAGCAGCGATTGGGTCGCCAGTTTGAAGGCCCGGGCGGCGCCCTGGATCGGGTCGCCGTTGACCTCCTGCTGGTAGGCGACGGCCTTGTTGGCGTTGAACAGGTAAGTGCGGTCGACATCCAGCGCCAGGCCGAAGCGATCCTTGAGCGCGGGGGCCAGTAATGCCCTGGCGAACGGCAGCAGATCCGGCAGCGCCTGCAGACGCTTCTCGGCGGCGGCATCGGCCGCGCGGCTGACGGCGTAAGCGCTGGCAAGAGCCCGGGCGGCGTCAGGGCGGGCCAAGCGGCAGTCCTGGAACCAGGCGGGCACAGCGCGCTGTGCGGTGCGCAGGCGTGAATGGACGTCGGCGGGCGCCGCGACCATCCAAGCGGGCGTATGGCAGGCGATCACCTGTTGTTGGGAAGCAGTGGACGTTTCGCAGGACGTCGACGGTGGCGTCGCGGCAGTCGAGTTCATCGGGAGGACCTCGCGTGATGGAGGGCCCATGCTAGGGACAGGGCTGTGCGCTGCTCCCATAACATGATCTGGCAGATACGCGTGGCGCAGGGGCTATCGTCAGGCCGCCGCTTCGCGTACCGATGTCGATGGAGACAGGCATGCTCTTGGCGCGATTCAGGTTTATGATGGCCTTCGGCCGACTAATCCCACACGGAGTGCGCAATGCAGACCCTCTACCCGCAGATCAAACCCTACGCCCGGCACGATCTGGCCGTGGAAGCGCCGCATGTGTTGTATGTCGACGAAAGCGGCTCGCCCGAAGGGCTGCCGGTGGTGTTCATCCACGGTGGGCCGGGTGCCGGTTGCGATGCCCAGAGCCGTTGCTACTTCGATCCCAACCTGTACCGCATCATCACCTTCGACCAGCGCGGTTGCGGGCGCTCCACGCCCCACGCCAGCCTGGAGAACAACACCACCTGGCATCTGGTCGAAGACCTGGAGCGTATCCGCGAGCACCTGGGCATCGACAAGTGGGTGCTGTTCGGCGGCTCCTGGGGTTCCACGCTGGCGCTGGCCTACGCCCAGACCCACCCCGAGCGCGTCCATGGTTTGATCCTGCGGGGCATCTTCCTGTGCCGCCCGCAGGAGATCGAGTGGTTCTACCAGGCCGGTGCCAGCCGCCTGTTCCCCGACTACTGGCAGGATTACCTTGCGCCGATTCCGCAGGACGAGCGTGGTGACCTGGTCAAGGCGTTCCACAAACGCCTCACCGGACACGATCAGATCGCCCAGATGCAGGCGGCCAAGGCCTGGTCCACCTGGGAAGGACGCACCGCCACGCTGCGGCCCAACCCGTTGGTGGTCGATCGCTTCTCCGAGCCGCAGCGTGCCTTGTCGATCGCCCGCATCGAATGCCACTACTTCATGAACAATGCCTTCCTCGAACCGGATCAGCTGATTCGCGACATGCCGAAGATCGCCCACCTGCCGGCGGTCATCGTGCATGGCCGCTACGACGTGATCTGTCCGCTGGACAACGCCTGGGAACTGCATCAGGCCTGGCCGAACAGCGAGCTGAAGGTGATTCGCGACGCCGGCCACGCCGCCTCCGAGCCAGGCATCACCGACGCCCTGGTGCGCGCCGCCGACCAAATGGCCCGGCGCCTGCTGGACCTGCCGTTGGAAGAAGCATGAAAGGTTTGCTGCAGCGCGTGCGCAGTGCGCGGGTGGAAGTCGAGGGGCAGGTGGTGGGCGCGGTGGACCAGGGCCTGCTGGTGCTGGTGGCGGTCGAGCCTGAAGACACCCGCGAGCACGCCGACAAGCTCTTGCACAAACTGCTGAATTACCGGGTATTCAGCGATCCACAGGGCAAGATGAACCTGTCGCTCAAGGACATCGGTGGCGGCCTGCTACTGGTGTCGCAGTTCACCCTGGCAGCAGACACCCGCAGCGGCCTGCGGCCGGGCTTTTCCACCGCCGCGCCCCTGCGCTCGGTGCCGAACTCTTCGACTACCTTGTGCAACAGGCCCGAGACCAGCATTCGGTGGTGGAAACCGGCCAATTCGGGGCTGACATGCAAGTGCACCTGGTCAATGATGGCCCCGTGACTTTTATGTTACAAATTTGAAGCACTGGCGCGTGTAGGATCAGGCTTGCAGCCAAGGTGCGGCGTTGCCTGTCACGGACAGGCACTCGGCTACAGATTTTGCAGATTTGGCTGATAAATAGTTTGTTAAGCATGATGCGTTGTCACGCAGCCTGCTGGATAATCGCGCGCTGCGTGAGCCTGCGTTCGCAGGTTCGTTTCACCCTGACTCGAGCATTGTCTGGATCCGCCTAGGGAATCATTGCCCGGTTGCGGGGTCCGAACAGTGCTCGCCAACCCGGCATTGGTCGCTGGCCGTTGGTTTCATGATCTGTTTACGGCGAGGGTTGCTCGTGATTGTAAGTCCCTGTAATGCACCAAGAATCCCCGGCAATCGGCTGCGCAAGGCCGTGTTGGCAGGCGCAGCGCTGGTTGGCCTGATGAGCGCTGGCCAGCTGTGGGCATTCAATCTTGACGATGTTGCAGCCAAGGCGAAGGATCTGGCCGGCCAGAAGTTCGAAGCACCCAAGAGCAATCTGCCGCCGGTGTTCCGCGACATGAAGTACGCCGACTACCAGAAGATCCGCTTCATCCAGTCCAAGGCCGAGTGGGCCAACGACAAGACCCCCTTCAAGCTGTCCTTCTATCATCAGGGCATGCACTTCGACACGCCGGTGACCATCAACGAGATCACCGCCAACAAGGTCGAAGAGATCAAGTACGACCCGAGCCGCTTCGAGTTCGGTGACGTGCCTCACGATGCCGACGCCACCAAGAACCTGGGCTACGCCGGGTTCCGCGTGCTCTACCCGATCAACAAGGCCGACAAGCAGGACGAGATCATGACCCTGCTTGGCGCCAGCTACTTCCGCGTGGTCGGCCGTGGCCACGCCTATGGCCTGTCGGCCCGTGGCCTGGCCATCGACACCGCGCTGCCGTCGGGCGAAGAATTCCCGCGCTTCCGCGAGTTCTGGATCGAGAAGCCCAAGCCCAACGACAAGCACCTGGTGATCTACGCCCTGCTGGACTCGCCGCGCTCTACTGGCGCCTACAAGATGATCCTGCGTCCGGGCGACGACACCATCGTCGACGTCAAGTCCAAGGTGTTCCTGCGCGACCACGTCAGCCGCCTGGGCATCGCGCCGCTGACCAGCATGTTCCTGTTCGGCCCGAACCAGCCGTCGAAGGTGCAGAACTACCGTCCGGCGCTGCATGACTCCGAAGGCCTGTCGATCCACGCCGGCAACGGCGAGTGGCTGTGGCGTCCGCTGAACAACCCGAAACACCTGGCGGTGAGCAACTTCAGCGTCGAGAACCCGCGTGGTTTCGGCCTGATGCAGCGTCAGCGCGCCTTCAGCGACTTCGAAGACCTGGACGACAACTACCAGAAGCGTCCGAGCGCCTGGATCGAGCCCAAGGGCGACTGGGGCAAGGGCACCGTCGACCTGGTCGAGATTCCGACCGCCGACGAGACCAACGACAACATCGTTGCCTTCTGGAGCCCGGAAACCCTGCCCGAGCCCGGCAAGCCGTTCGAGTACAACTACCGTCTGCACTGGACCATCGACGAGGCCAAGTACCAGCCTCAGGACCTGGGCTGGGTCAAGCAGACCCTGCGTTCGACCGGTGACGTCAAGCAGGCCAACCTGATCCGTCAACCTGACGGCAGCATTGCCTTCCTGGTCGACTTCAATGGCCCGGCCCTGGCCGCACTGCCTGAAGACACCGCTGTGCGCAGCCAAGTCAGCGTTGGCGACAACGCCGAGCTGGTCGAGAACAACCTGCGCTACAACCCGGAGACCAAAGGCTGGCGTTTGACCCTGCGCCTGAAGGTGAAGGATCCGAAGAAGTCCACCGAAATGCGCGCTGCGCTGCTGCGTGACGTGCCGGTCGAGGCACCGAAGGCCGAGAAAGCCGCCGAGACCAAGCAGGACAAGGCCGCCGCCAAGCATGCCAAGGCTCAGCACGGCAAGGTCGAGAAGGCCGAGAAGCCGGCCGAGCAGCCAGCCGCCGATGCGGCGTCCACCCCCGAGGCCCCGGCCACCACCGAGAAGGTGCTGACCGAGACCTGGAGCTACCAGTTGCCTGCCGATGAGTAATCCCAACGCAAGGCTGGAATCGCTTGGCGAGTATCTGGCCCATCTCCCCCTGAGCGACGAGCAGCGCGCCGAACTGGCCAGTTGCGCCTCGTTCAGCGAGCTGCACCAACGCCTGTCGGCCCAGCCGGATGCCCGCGAGGCCGCGCAGGCCTCGGTGGGCTCGCGCCTGACCGTCGGCAGCGCCGCCGAGCTCGAAGAGGCCGAGATGCTCGGCGTCGATGCCGGCGGGCGCCTGAGCCTGAAGATCGCACCGCCCATCAAGCGTACCCGCGTGCTGCCCGAACCCTGGCGCACCAACGTGCTGGTGCGCATCTGGCGTCGGATGACCGGCCGCAGCAATGCCCCGCAGCCGCCCAAGCGCGAGCTGCCGCCGGCTCGCTGGCGTTGGGTCGGCTCGATGCGCCGCTACATCCTGCTGCTGCTGATGATCGGCCAGACCTTGGTCGCCGGCTGGTACATGAAAGGCATCCTGCCGTACCAGGGCTGGTCGTTCGTCGACTTCAACGAGGTGGTCAATCAACCGCTGTGGGACACCGTGGTGCAGGTCTGGCCGTATGCCTTGCAGACCTCCATCCTGATCCTGTTCGGCATCCTCTTCTGCTGGGTGTCGGCCGGGTTCTGGACTGCGCTGATGGGCTTCCTGGAACTGCTCACCGGTCGCGACAAGTACAAGATTTCCGGCAGCAGTGCCGGCAACGAACCGATTGCCGCCGACGCCCGTACCGCGATCGTCATGCCGATCTGCAACGAGGACGTGCCACGGGTGTTCGCCGGCTTGCGCGCGACCTTCGAGTCGGTGGCCGCTACCGGCAACCTGGACCGCTTCGACTTCTTCGTGCTCAGCGACACCAACGACACCGACATCGCCGTGGCCGAGCAGCAGGCGTGGCTGGAAGTGTGCCGTGAAGCCAAGGGCTTCGGGCGCATCTTCTACCGCCGCCGTCGCCGTCGGGTGAAGCGCAAGAGCGGTAACCTCGACGACTTCTGCCGTCGCTGGGGTGGCGAATACAAGTACATGGTGGTGCTCGATGCCGATAGCGTGATGAGCGGTGAATGCCTGAGCAGCCTGGTGCGCCTGATGGAGGCCAACCCGGACGCCGGCATCATCCAGACCGGGCCGCGTGCTTCGGGCATGGACACCCTCTATGCCCGCATGCAGCAGTTCGCCACTCGCGTCTACGGTCCGCTGTTCACTGCGGGCCTGCACTTCTGGCAGTTGGGCGAGTCGCACTACTGGGGCCACAACGCGATCATCCGCATGAAGCCGTTCATCGAGCACTGCGCCCTGGCGCCGTTGCCGGGCAAGGGCGCGTTCGCCGGTGCGATCCTCTCCCACGACTTCGTCGAAGCCGCGCTGATGCGCCGTGCCGGCTGGGGCGTGTGGATCGCCTACGACCTGCCGGGCAGCTACGAAGAGCTGCCGCCGAACCTGCTCGACGAGCTCAAGCGCGACCGCCGCTGGTGCCACGGCAATCTGATGAACTTCCGCCTGTTCCTGGTCAAGGGCATGCACCCGGTGCACCGCGCGGTGTTCCTCACCGGGGTGATGTCGTACCTGTCGGCGCCGTTGTGGTTCCTGTTCCTGGTGCTGTCCACGGCGCTGCTGGCGACCAACACGCTGATGGAGCCGCAGTACTTCATCGAGCCGTTCCAGCTCTATCCGCTGTGGCCGCAGTGGCACCCGGAGAAGGCCATCGCGCTGTTCTCCACCACCATCGTGCTGCTGTTCCTGCCCAAGCTGCTCAGCGTCATCCTGATCTGGGCCAAGGGCGCCACCGAATTCGGCGGACGCATCAAGGTCACCCTGTCGATGCTGCTGGAGATGCTGTTCTCCATGCTGCTGGCGCCGGTGCGGATGATCTTCCACACCCGCTTCGTGCTGGCCGCGTTCCTCGGCTGGGCCGCGACCTGGAACTCGCCGCAGCGTGACGACGACTCCACGCCGTGGAGTGAGGCGGTGCGTCGGCATGGCCCGCAAACCCTGCTGGGCATCGCCTGGGCCGGGCTGGTGGCGTGGCTGAACCCGAGCTTCCTGTGGTGGCTGGCGCCGATCGTCGGTTCGCTGGTGCTGTCGATCCCGGTGTCGGTGATTTCCAGCCGCGTGCGCCTGGGCCTGGCAGCCAAGGACGAGCAGCTGTTCCTGATTCCCGAGGAATACGCCACGCCGCCAGAGCTGCTGTCGACCGACCAGTACACCCACGAGAACCGCTGGCATGCCCTGCGCGACGGTTTCGTCCGGGCGGTGGTGGACCCGCGTCAGAACGCCCTGGCCTGCGCCATGGGCACTGCTCGCCACGGTCAGGCCGAGGCCATCGAGATGCTGCGCGCCGAGCGCATCGCCAAGGCGCTGGAAGCCGGTCCCAAGGGCATCGACCTCAACACCCGCCTGGCGCTGCTGAGCGACCCGGTGGCGCTGTCGCGGTTGCACGAACGGGTCTGGGCCGAACAGCACGAGGCCTGGATCAAGGCCTGGCGCGGCTCGATCGCCAACGATCCGCATGCGCCGTTGTTGCCGTTGCAGCCTGAGGGCGAGGGGCAGCCGACGCTGGTGGGCGCCTGATCGACCTTCTCGCGGGTGAATCGCTACGGCGGTTCACTCGCGCTGCTTTCAAGCTCCGGCGCTAATTTGGCCAATAAAGTCCCTTTCCGGCCCTAGGTCCCAGGCTGTGCATGCGTTAGCATCCGTCCCGACATAACGCCGCGGCCGGCACGGCCGTGCACACAACAAGATTCTGCGAACTTCCTGCTAGGGGACTTGGTGATGATGAAGAAATACCTGTCGCGCATGCTGCTGGGCGTCACGGCACTGGTGGCGGTGTCCGCCGCCCAGGCCGGCGCCATCGACGATGCGGTCAAGCGCGGCACCCTGCGTGTGGGCATGGACCCGACCTACATGCCGTTCGAAATGACCAACAAGCGTGGCGAGATCATCGGCTTCGAGGTGGACATCCTCAAGGCCATGGCCAAGTCCATGGGCGTGAAGCTGGAGACCGTCTCCACGGCCTATGACGGCATCATCCCGGCGCTGCTCACCGACAAGTTCGACATGATCGGCAGCGGCATGACCCTGACCCAGGAGCGCAACCTGCGCCTGAACTTCAGCGAGCCCTTCATCGTGGTCGGCCAGACCCTGCTGATCCGCAAGGAACTGCAAGGCGAGATCAAGTCGTACAAGGACCTGAACGACGAGAAGTACCGCCTGACCTCCAAGCTCGGCACCACCGGCGAGATGGTGGCCAAGAAGCTGATCAGCAAGGCCAAGTACCACGGTTACGACAACGAGCAGGAAGCGGTGATGGACGTGGTCAACGGCAAGGCCGACGCCTTCGTCTACGACGCGCCCTACAACGTGGTCGCGGTGAACAAGGCCGGCGCCGGCAAGCTGGTGTACCTGGAAGAGCCCTTCACCTACGAGCCGCTGGCGTTCGGCCTGAAGAAGGGCGACTACGACAGCATCAACTTCATCAACAATTTCCTGCACCAGATCAAGCACGACGGCACCTACGATCGTATCCACGACAAGTGGTTCAAGAAGACCGACTGGCTCAAGGAAATGGAATAAACCCAGACGCGCGCGGCAAGCCACACGCGGCCCGCTACGAGAACGCGCGACACCTGATGACGGTGCGCGTCTGCTCGTAGCGGACCGCGTGTGGCTTGCCGCGCGGCGCTGTGCGGAGTACCCCCGTGATCAAACACAACAAACCCCAGTGGCCCTGGCACGCGCTCACCGCGCTGGTGCTGGTGGGGCTGGCGTGCAGCCTGTACCTGGCCACGTCGATGATTTCCTATGAGTGGCGCTGGAACCGCGTCCCTCAATACTTCGCCTTCCAGGCCGAAGACGTGCAACGTGCGGCCAGCTACGGCAGCGTCGAAGAGATCGTGGTCTCCGGCGACCAGGCGCGCGTGACCCTCAAAGGCGAGGACGGCGACACGCAGGTGCTAGACGTGGCCAAGGACAGCCTGCAACTGAGCCGTGGCGATGACGTCTCCGAGGGCGACGCAGTCGGTGTGACCCGCCACTGGACGGCCGGACCGCTGGCCTGGGGGTTGTGGACCACCTTGTGGATTTCCGTGCTGTCCGGCGCCTTCGGTCTGCTGATCGGCCTGTTCGCCGGGCTGTGCCGGTTGTCGAACAACCCGACCCTGCGCGACCTGTCCACGGTGTACGTCGAGCTGGTGCGCGGCACGCCGCTGCTGGTGCAGATCTTCATCTTCTACTTCTTCATCGGCACCGTGCTCAACCTGTCCCGAGAGTTTGCCGGGGTGGCGGCGCTGGCGCTTTTCACCGGCGCCTACGTGGCCGAAATCGTGCGCGCGGGCGTGCAGTCGATCGCCAAGGGGCAGAACGAGGCGGCGCGCTCGCTGGGCCTCAATGCCGGGCAGTCGATGCGCCACGTGATCCTGCCCCAGGCCTTCAAGCGTGTGCTGCCGCCGCTGGCCGGGCAGTTCATCAGCCTGGTCAAGGACACCTCGCTGGTGTCGGTGATCGCCATCACCGAGCTGACCAAGAGCGGTCGCGAGGCCATTACCACGTCCTTCTCGACTTTCGAAATCTGGTTCTGCGTAGCGGGCCTGTACCTGCTGATCAACCTGCCGCTGTCGCACATCGCCAGCCGGCTCGAGCGGAGGCTTGCGCAAAGTGATTGAAGTTCGTGACCTGCTGAAAGTCTTCGACACTCGGGGACAGGTGGTGCGTGCGGTGGACCAGGTGAGCACGCAGGTGGCCAAGGGTGAAGTGGTGGTGGTGCTGGGCCCGTCGGGCTCGGGCAAGTCGACGTTCCTGCGCTGCCTGAACGGCCTGGAGCATTTCGACCAGGGCCACGTGGCCATCGACGGCTTGCACCTGGAAGACCCCAAGACCGACATCAACGCCTACCGCCGCGAAGTGGGGATGGTGTTCCAGCACTTCAACCTGTTCCCGCACATGACCGTGCTGGAGAACCTGTGCCTGGCCCAGAAAGTGGTGCGCAAGCGCAGCAAGGCCGAGCGCGAGGCCAAGGCGCGGGCATTGCTGCTGAAGGTGGGCATCGCTGAGAAAGCCAACGAATACCCCTCGCGCCTCTCCGGAGGTCAGCAGCAGCGGGTGGCCATCGCCCGTGCGCTGGCGATGGACCCCAAGGTCATGCTGTTCGACGAGCCCACCTCGGCGCTGGACCCGGAAATGGTCGGCGAGGTCCTGGACGTGATGAAGACCCTGGCCCAGGAAGGCATGACCATGGTCTGCGTCACCCACGAAATGGGCTTCGCCCGTGAAGTGGCCGACCGCGTGCTGTTCTTCGACCATGGCAAGCTGCTGGAGGATGCGGCACCGGCCGCGTTCTTCGCCGCCCCCACCGATCCGCGCGCCCAGGCGTTCCTGCGCCAGGTGCTGTGAGCGGGGATGCCAATTGCGGCGGCAGAGCTGGAAAGCGGGGACCGCTACGCGGTCCAATCGCGACGCAAGGCCGCTCCCACGAGATTGCGCTTGCGTCACCTCCTGGGGACCGTAGGCGACACCGGGTGATCATGCGTTTGTTGTTCATCTGCAGCGCATGATTTCCAGAATCCAGCGCGGCTTTTGTGGGAGCGGCCTTGTGTCGCGATTGGACCGCAAAGCGGTCCCTGTATCAGGTGATTGTTTGGCACGGCTACAAGCTGAAGCGCCCGACCATTCCCCTTAGCTGTTGCCCCAACTGCTCCAGTTCGCCGCTGGAGCTGGCGGTCTGCTCGCTGGCAGTGCTGGTGTGGTCGGACGCCTCGCGTACGCTGATCACGCTGCGGTTGATCTGTTCGGCCACCACGCTCTGCTGTTCGCTGGCGGTGGCGATCTGCTGATTCATGCCCTGGATGTTCGACACCGTGCGGGTGATCTGGCTCAGCGCGTCGCCTGCGCGGCGGCTGAGTTCGACGCTCTGCTCGGTGAGGGTGCGGCTGCTGTCGAGCAACGAGGTCACTTCGTCGGTGCCTTGGTGCAGGCTTTCGATCAGGTGCTCGATTTCCTCGGTGGACTGCTGCGTGCGCTGGGCCAGGCCGCGCACTTCGTCGGCGACCACGGCGAAACCGCGTCCGGCTTCACCGGCGCGCGCCGCTTCGATGGCGGCGTTGAGCGCCAGCAGGTTGGTCTGCTCGGACACGGACTTGATCACATCGAGAATGCTGCCGATGCGCTGGCTTTCCCCGGCCAGGTGCTGCATCGAACTCAGGCAGCGGTCCATCTGCATCGCCAACTGCTCGATGCGGGCGATGGCCTCGCCCACCACCTGGTCGCCCATCTGCGCCTGGTGGTCGGCGTCGGTGGCGGCCAGCGAGGCATGCTCGGCGTTCTGCGCCACCTCCTGCACCGTGGCGCTCATCTGGTTCATCGCCGTGGCCACCTGGTCGGTTTCCTCGCGCTGCTGGGTAATGCGCTCCAGGGTTTCGGCGCTGGCACCGGCCAGTTGCGTAGCCGCCTGTGACAGATGGCCCACGCTCTGGTCGATGCCGCCGATCAACTGGCGCAAGCTCAGGGTCATCTCCTGCATGCTGGTCTGCAACTGGCCCATCTCGTCGCGACGCGCCACGCTGTGCACCTGGCTGAGGTCGCCACGGGCGATGCGCGCGGCCTGGGCCAGGGTCTGGCGCAGGGGCAGGGTGATCTGCCGGGTGATCAGCCAGGCCGCCAGCACGCCCACCAACAACGCCAGCAACGCGACGCTGGTGAGCAGCGAGTGGGCGGCCAGGGCCTCGCGGTCACGCTGCTCGACCTTGTGCTCGGCCAGGGTCACGCTGGTCGCGCGCAGTTGGTTGCCGATGCTCTCCATGCTGTTCTGCAGACGTTCGGCACGGATCGCCACCTGGCGGTACTGCTCCAGGCTGGCCCGGTACTGAGCCAGGGCCAGCTTGGGGCGCCCCATCAGATCGGCCGGCAGGCCCAAGGGCGCCAATGCCGTGAGCATCTGTTCCAAGCTGACTTGCGCGGCGTCCAGCGCCTGGTCGCCGACCTTGGCGAAGTCTTCCACCGGCGAAAAGGTATAGGCCGGGACCAGGCTCTGCTGCTCGGCGCTGTCGACCTGGCGGGTGAGCGTATCCATGACCCCGAGCAGCCCGTTCTGCTGACCGTCGGCCGGCAGCTTGAGCAGGGCCTGGGTCTGCACCTCGTCAATGGCTTCAGCCAGGGTGCGCACCCGGGCCTGCATGGTGCTGCGCAACTCGGCGCGGTTGAGCACCACCCCCAGCAGCTCGCTGAAGTTCTGCCGCAGGCGCTGCAACTGTTGCAGGCTTTCGGTGAGCAATTGGCGTGAGTCTTCGACGCTGCTGCGCTGCTGGAGCAGGGTGAGCATGCCCTGCAACTGTTCGAGGATCTGCTCGATGCGGGCCTTGCTGGCGTCATCGGACAGCACGCGGAAGGTGATGCGCTCAGCGCGCAGGTCCTTGGTCAGGTCGTTGATGCGCACGATCTCGCTGAGCTGCTGCGAGCGGTTGATGGCGCCGTCCAAGGCCCGCCAACCGGTGACCGTGGTGGCGAGTGTGAGTAGCAGGACCACGGCGAAACCGAGGGTGAGCTTGAGCCGGACACTGAGGTTGTCCAGGCGGCGAGTGAAGGGTCCGAACATGGCGAGTCTCCGTCCAATTGAGAGAAAGGCCATGCTGGTAAGTTGCCAGTATGGCTCTTCTGCTCATCGGCACGGACCTCGTGGGACTCGACCTGTAAATGCTGTGGGAAACGTCCTCTACATGGGAGTGAAGATTCCTTGGGTGCGGCGCTTCACAAGCGGAAGCGCGCGACCAGGCTCTGCAAATGGGTGCCCAGGCGTGCCAACTCGACGCTGGAACTGGCGGTTTCTTCGCTGGCCGCCGAGGTCTGGTCGGAAATGTCGCGCACGTTCATCACGCTGCGGTTGATCTCTTCGGCCACCGCGCTCTGCTGCTCGGCGGCCGTGGCGATCTGCTGGTTCATCGACTGGATCGACGACACGGTGCGGGTGATGGTCGCCAGTGAACTGCCCGCGCGACGGGTCAGTTCGACGCTGCTGTCGGTGAGTGCACGGCTGCCGTCCATGACGCTGGACGCCCGCTGGGTGCCGCTCTGCAGCCTGGCGATCAACTCTTCGATTTCTTCGGTGGACTGCTGGGTGCGCTGGGCCAGACTGCGGACCTCGTCGGCGACCACGGCGAACCCGCGACCGGCTTCCCCGGCGCGGGCCGCTTCGATGGCGGCGTTGAGCGCCAGCAAGTTGGTCTGCTGGGCCACGGCCTTGATCACGTCCAGCACGCTGCCGATCTTGTCGCTTTCGCCGCGCAACTGGGTCATGGCCTCGCTGGAGTGCCCCACCTCGGCGGCCAGGCGCTCGATCTGGGCGATGGCTTCGGCGACCACCCGATCGCCCTCGCGGGCCTGCTGGTCAGCCATCAGCGCCGCTTCCGAGGCCTGCTCGGCATTGCGCGCCACGTCCTGCACGGTGGCGGTCATCTCGTTCATGGCGGTGGCCACCTGGTCGGTCTCCACCTTCTGATTGTTGACTCCCGCACTGGTCTGCTCGGTGACCGCCGAGAGCTCCTCGGCGGCGCTAGCGATCTGCGTAACACCGTCACCTATACCGCCGATCAGCTCGCGCAGACTCTGGGTCATGCGCTGCATGCTGGCCTGTAACTGTCCGAGTTCGTCGCGGCGCTGCGTCGGTGCATCCAGGCTGAGGTCGCCACTGGCCACGCGTTGCGCCGTCGAGAGGGTCTGGCGCAACGGCGCGACGATCTGCCGGGTGATGGCCAGCGCAGCGAGCATGCCCAACAGCAGCGCCAAGGCAGTGGCACCGCCGAGCAAGGTCTTGGCCTGGCGGGCGCCGCTGTCGCGTACCTGGGTTTGCGAGGCGGTCATCTGCTGACCCAGGTCGTTGATCAGCCGGTCCTGGCTGACCATGCGCTGCAAGGCCTGATTGGCGGCGTCCTGTGCCACCCCGACCTGCTCGACGGCATCGCGGTAGGCGGCCATGGCCGTCGCCGCATCGTCGAGGCTGCTGGCGTATTCAGCCGGAACCTGGGTGGGCAGGGCCTTGAGCACCGTCACCGACTGGTCGATGGCCTGCAGGGCGGTTTGCTGGAATTCTGCCTTGCCGCTGTAGGTGTAGCCGCGCACCTGGAAGCGCGCCTGCTGCAGCAGCGTGCTGGCCTGCACGATGGACTGGTACTGATTGATATCGCCGCGTTGCAGCAGACGCTGCTGGACCTGGGCAATGAGTGCGGCGGCTTTGTCGGCGCTGTCGCCGAGCATCCCGCGGGCAGCCTGGCGGCGCTGTTCGGCCTGGGTCAGGTCGGCCAGGGCCTGGCGGTACGTTTCCAGCGCCTTGCGCTGCTGCTCCAGGCGCTGGCGATCCTCGGGAATCGTGATCTTCCCTACCATTTTTTCCACTTGAGCGTTGAGCTGATCGATCGCCTGCTGCAGCGTGCCCGCGGACGACTCGTCGCGCTCACGCTCGAAGCGCTGGCGGGCGATGCGCATTTCCTGTGCATTGGCCAGGATGACCGAGATGTTGCCGAGCTTGTCGCCGCGGCTGGTGATGCTGTCCATGCCTCGCCAGCCGGTGGCAGCGATGGCCAGTGTCAGCAGCAGCACCAGACCGAAACCGACCGCAAGCTTGCGGCTGACACTGATGTTTCCCAGTGATTGGGCAACTTTTGCGAACATGACGTCCTCCCCTGGACACGCGGCGATGCCTGGATTTTTTATGGGTATTGTCTAGCCCATCGGCCAGAGGGGGAGAAACTTGACTCTTTATTTCTGATCGATCGGTCAGAAAATTCGCGACAGTAGCGCGGTAACGGCGGTTTCCACGCGCAGGATGCGCTCGCCGAGTTGCACCGGTGCCAGTCCGGCCTTGGCCAGCAGGTCCACCTCGTAGGGAATCCAACCACCTTCCGGGCCGATGGCCAGCGTCACCGGCCGGTCCACCGCCCGCGGGCAGGCTGGGTACGGTCCCGGATGCCCCACCAAGCCCAGGGTATCGGCGGCGATGGCCGGCAGGCGGTCTTCGACGAAGGGCTTGAAGCGCTTTTCGATGATCACCTCCGGCAGCACCGTGTCGCGTGCCTGTTCCAGACCCAGGATCAGGTTCTCGCGGATGCTATCGGGGTGTAGGAAGGGGGTCTGCCAGAAGCTTTTCTCGACTTTGTAGCTGTTGACCAGGATCAGCCGAGGCACGCCGAGGGTGGCGATGGTCTGGAACAGCCGCCGCAGCATTTTCGGCCGGGGCACCGCCAGCACCAGGGTCAACGGCAGTTTGGCCGGTGGCGGCTGATCGAAGCTGACGCGCAACTCGGCCTGGTGAGCGGCCAGGCTGAGCACTTCGGCCTGGCCCATGAGACCGCCGATGCGACCGACGCGCAGGCGGTCACCCACCGCGACGCGGTGGATGTTCTGCATGTGGGTGAAGCGCCGGTCGGCCAGCACCACACGGTCGGCCGCGACGAAGTCGGCCTCCTCGAGCAGCAGCAGGTTCACGGCTGGGTCGCAGGTGGCTGGTCGTCGGAATCGTTTGCCGCCTCGTCCGCCTCTTGGCCGCGCTTGCGGATCAGGCCGCCGCACAGCACGCCGATCTCGAACAGCAGCCACATGGGCACGGCCAGCAAGGTCTGGGAGAAGATGTCCGGCGGGGTGAGGATCATGCCGACCACGAAGCAGCCGATGATCACGTAGGGGCGGATTTTCTTCAGGTACTTCACGTCGACCACGCCGATCCACACCAGCAGCACCACCGCCACCGGGATTTCGAAGGCCACGCCGAAGGCGAAGAACAGGGTCATGACGAAATCGAGGTAGCTGGCAATGTCGGTCATCATCGACACGCCTTCGGGGGTGGCGCTGGCGAAGAAGCCGAAGATCAGCGGGAACACCAGGAAGTAGGCGAAGGCCATGCCGGCGTAGAACAGGATGATGCTGGAGATCAGCAGCGGGATGGCGATGCGCTTTTCATGGCGATATAGCCCAGGCGCGATGAAACCCCAGATCTGCTGAAGGATGAACGGAATGGCCAGGAACAGCGAGACGATCATGGTCAGCTTGAACGGCGTGAGGAACGGCGAGGCCACGTCGGTGGCGATCATCGTCGCGTTGGCCGGCAAATGTTCGCGCAGTGGCGCCGAGACCAGGGTGTAGATCTGCTGGGCGAAGGAGAACAGCCCGGCGAAGATCAGGAAGATGACCGCGACGCAGCGCAGCAGGCGCGTGCGCAGTTCGGTCAGGTGCGAAACCAGCGGCATCGGCTGGTCGTGATCCGGGATCTGGCTCATGGGGCTTTGGGGGCTGCGGCGGCTCAGGGTGGGTGGGCACCGCTGGCGCGGCGGGGGCATCGGTCGGGACGACCGGTGGGGTGCCGATCGACGGCGTGTCCACGGTGGGCACCGCCGGTGCCTTGTACGGGTCGAGAATGCGCTTGGCTTCTTCTTCCATGCGCAGGATGTGCTCGTTGTGCAACTGACGGCGGATGTCGTCGGCACCGATCTCGCGCTCGACCTCCATCTTGATGCTGTTGAAGCTGCGCTTGAGCCGCCCGATCCACAGGCCTGCGGTGCGCGCGGCACCCGGCAGGCGCTCGGGGCCGAGTACCAGCAGGGCGACCAGGCCGACGAGCAACAGCTCGCTGAAGCTGATACCGAACATGGGTCAGTCTTTGCGCTGCGGCTCTTGGACCGGCTGAGCCTGGCCCTCGAGGGTGTGTGGCGTGGTCAGCGGCGCGGTGCTGTGCGGCTGCTGGGTAGGCTGTACAGTCGGTTGCACGGGCTGAACGGGTGGAGGTGTCGGCTCGGCCGGCTTGTGCTCCTCCTCGTTCATGGCCTTGCGAAAGCCCTTGATCGATTCGCCCAGGTCGCTGCCGAAGTTCTTCAGCTTCTTGGTGCCGAACACCAGCACCACCACGACCAGCAGGACGATCCAGTGTTTCCAGTCAAAAATACCCATGTTCGTACTCCTGAAAATGTGTGTCGGCCAAGCGACGCTGCGGGGCGGTGAACGTCAGGCCGACGGTTGTCGCGCGGCTTTCTCGTCGTGCCCGGACAGCCCGAAGCGGCGGTCCAGTTCGTCCAGCACCGCCTGCGGATGCTGGCCCAGTGCGCTGAGCATCACCAGGCTATGGAACCACAGGTCTGCGGTCTCGTAGATGACATCGCTGCAATCGTTGCTCACGGCAGCGTCCTTGGCGGCGATGATGGTCTCGATCGATTCCTCGCCGAGCTTCTCCAGAATCTTGTTCAAGCCCTTGTGGTACAGGCTGGCCACGTAGGAGCTGTCGGGTGCCGCCTGCTTGCGCTGTTCCAGCACCTCGGCGAGGCGGTCAAGGGTGTCGCTCATGTTCAGTGCCCTGCGTGGTAGATGGCGTCCGGGTCTTTGAGCACCGGATCGACGGTTTTCCATTGGCCGTTTTCGAAGACGCGATAGAAGCAGCTTTCACGGCCGGTATGGCAGGCGATGTGGCCCAGTTGCTCGACCATCAGGATGACCACGTCGGCATCGCAGTCCAGGCGCAGCTCATGCAGCGTCTGCACATGGCCGGACTCTTCGCCCTTGCGCCACAGCTTGCCACGCGAGCGCGACCAGTAGATGGCGCGATGCTCGGCGACGGTGAGGGCGAGCGATTCACGGTTCATCCAGGCCATCATCAGTACGCGCCCGGTCTTGTGGTCCTGGGCGATCGCCGGTACCAGGCCATCGCTGTTCCACTTGATCTCGTCCAGCCAGTCTTTCATCGTCGACTCCAACTCAGGCCCGCTCCCGTACCGGGCCGATTGCCGCTAGTGTGCCAGCCAGCCGCGCCGCTGGCTATCGGCGCACGATCAGGTACAGCCCGGCGGCGAGCATCAGCCAGGCCGGCCATGCGGCGGGTGCGCTGAGGCTGGCAGCGCCAGCGGCGAGGGTCGCGCCGCCGGTCAGCAGACCGGCACCGAGCAGGCGCAGCGCCCAGCGGTCAGCGGGCGCTTGGCGCTCGGGCAGGTGCGCATTGTGCAGGTGCGGCTGCGACAGGCGTTCGAGCACATCGCGGGTCATGTCGGCCAGGTGCGGCAGTTGCTCGGCCTGGCTGTAGAGGTTGCCCAGCACCGCCTTGGGGCTCATGCGCTCGCGCATCCAGCGTTCCAGGTACGGTTTGGCAGTGCTCCACAGGTCCAGCTCCGGGTACAGCTGGCGGCCCAGGCCTTCGATGTTGAGCAGGGTTTTTTGCAGCAACACCAGTTGCGGCTGCACTTCCATGTTGAAGCGCCGTGCGGTCTGGAACAGGCGCATCAGCACCTGGCCGAAGGAAATATCCTTTAACGGTTTTTCGAAGATCGGCTCGCACACGGTGCGAATCGCCGCCTCGAACTCGTTGACCTTGGTCGTGGCCGGCACCCAGCCCGAGTCGATGTGCAACTGTGCCACGCGGCGGTAATCGCGCTTGAAGAAGGCGATCAGGTTGCGCGCCAGGTAGTCCTGGTCCTCATCGGTGAGGCTGCCGACGATGCCGCAGTCGATGGCGATGTACTGCGGGCTCCACGGCTTGACCGTGCTGACGAAGATGTTGCCCGGGTGCATGTCGGCGTGGAAGAAGCTGTCGCGAAACACCTGGGTGAAGAACACTTCGACACCGCGCTCGGCCAGCGCCTTCATGTCGGTGCGCTGGTCGGCGAGGGTGGCCATGTCGGTCACCGGCACGCCGTAGATGCGCTCCATCACCAGCACTTTCGGGCGGCAGAAGTCCCAGTAGACCTGCGGCACGTACATCAGCTCGGAGCCTTCGAAGTTGCGCCGCAGTTGGCTGGCGTTGGCCGCCTCGCGCAGCAGGTCGAGCTCGTCGTAGATGGTCTTCTCGTAATCGCCGACCACCTCCACCGGGTGCAGGCGGCGCGCGTCGGCCGAGAGCCGTTCGGCGCCCTTGGCGATCAGGAACAGCCACGCCAGGTCCTGGGCGATGATCGGCTTCAGGCCGGGGCGCACCACCTTGACCACCACTTCCTCGCCGCTCTTGAGGCGTGCGGCATGCACCTGGGCCACCGAGGCGGACGCCAGCGGCTCGACGTCGAAGCGGCTGAACACTTCACCGACCTTGGCCCCCAGTTGCGCTTCGATCAGCGCCACGGCCTGCTGAGGGTCGAACGGCGGTACGCGGTCCTGCAGCAGCATCAGCTCATCGGCGACGTCGGCCGGCAGCAGATCGCGGCGGGTGGACAGCAGTTGGCCGAACTTGATGAAGATCGGGCCGAGATCCTGCAAGGCCAGGCGCACCCGCGCGCCACGGCTGAGCGCGCTGCGCTTGCGCGGCAGCCAACGCCAGGGCAGCAGCAGGCGCAGGCTCAGCAGCCACCAGGGCAGGGGCAGGTCGAACAGCAGGTCATCGAGGCGGTAGCGGATCACGACGCGCTGGATGCGCAACAGACGGCGGACGGCGAGCAGCTTCATGCGTTATCGCTGGAATCAGGGGGGAGGGAAAGGCGGCGGATACGCGCCTCGAGACGTTCGATGTCGACTTTCAGCGCGTCGAGCTCGCTGAACGCGGCCTCGGCTTCGCGCTGGCCGACCAGGGTGCGCGATTCCTCGGCCAGGTATTCGGACAGGTTCTGGCCGAAGCGCGCCAAACCCTGGCGCGTCCACTGCGCGCGCTGGCGCACATGACCTGCGAGCAGCGCGGTGGGCACAGGGCCCAGCCAGCGCGCCAGCTCGTATTCCCAGTCCAGTTCCAGGTCCTGGAGCACACCGACCAGGTCCAGCAGCACGGCGCTGTCGCCATGCAGTTGCACCTGCGGGCTGTGCAGCACGGCGGTCTTGTCCTTGGCCAGCGCCAACTGGGCGAGGCTGGCGGCGGGGGCGCGCAAGGTGCAGTGCACGTCGCCTTCCCAATGCGCGGCCAGCATCAGGCCTTGCTCGTCAGGCAGGATGAACAGTTGCAGGGCCGGCTGGCGACAGTCGATGGCGATCACCTTGCCTTCGAGCGCGCTCAGGCGCGGCAGCGCCGTGCTGTCCAGGCGCAGCACGCGGTTGAGCCCGTGCTCGACGCTGGCGAGCAGGCCGGCCATGAGCATCAGGGCTTGATCCCGCGGTGCACGGCGACGATGCCGCTGGTCATGTTGTGGTAGGTGACGCGGTCGAAGCCGGCGGCGACCATCATGCTCTTGAGGGTTTCCTGGTCGGGGTGCATGCGGATCGATTCGGCCAGGTAGCGGTAGCTTTCCGAGTCGTTGGTGATCAGCTTGCCGGCCAGCGGCATGAAGGCGAACGAATAGGCGTCGTAGGCCTTGGACATGAGTTTGTTGGTGGGCTTGGAGAACTCCAGCACCAGCAGGCGACCGCCCGGCTTGAGCACGCGCAGCATCGAGCGGATGGCGTCGTCCTTGTGGGTGACGTTGCGCAGGCCGAAGGCGATGGTCACGCAGTCGAAGTGGTTGTCGGGGAAGGGCAGCTTCTCGGCGTCGGCCTGGACGAACTCGATGTTGCCGGCCACGCCACGGTCGAGCAGGCGGTCGCGACCGACCTTGAGCATCGATTCGTTGATGTCGGCCAGCACCACCTGGCCGGTGGGGCCGACCAGGCGCGAGAACTTGGCGGCCAGGTCGCCCGTGCCGCCGGCGATGTCGAGCACGCGATTGCCGGGGCGTACGCCGGACAGCTCGATGGTGAAGCGCTTCCACAGGCGGTGCATGCCGCCGGAGAGCACGTCGTTCATCAGGTCGTATTTGGCGGCCACGGAGTGGAAGACCTCGGCGACCTTCTTGGCTTTCTGGCTTTCAGGCACGTCCTGGTAGCCGAAATGAGTGGTGGGTTCGGCGGAGTCGCCTTTGCGCTGGTCGTTCATATCGCTTCACCGGGAAAAAGTACCGCCATTCTAGGGTGAACGGGCGGATTTGTCTTGGCGGGGTGTACCCTCTGGCGGGCGCGGGCATAATGCCGATTATGTCTTCATTGCCTGGATACCCCGCATGACTCAGATCAGCGTCGAACGCAAACATTCCCTCGGCCGCGAAGCCGCCCGCGCCAAGGCCGAGGCCCTGGTCGAGCGACTGTCGCGCGAGTACGACCTGAAAGCCACCTGGGACGGCGACCGCGTCGATGTGGCGCGCAGCGGCGCCAAGGGCAGCGTGCACATCGGCGAGGACAGCATCCGCGTCGATCTGAAGCTGGGCATGATGCTGTCGATGATGAGCGGGACCATCAAGGGCGAGATCGAGCGGGCATTGGACAAGAGCCTGGTGTGAGCCTCGGTCCCCGGTCCGTAGCGTTGCGTATCGCTACGGACCGGGGGTATGTGCCACTGACTCCTCAACCGTCAGGCATGTTCGTCATGATGGTGCCTGGCAGCGATACCCAGGCCCAGTAACGCTTCCATGCCCATGGTCATTCCTACCAGGCGGAACGGCGCTGTGGAGGTCAGCCGAGCGACCAGTTCCAATACCACCGTACTGCCGACTGTCTGCACCCCGCTAACCATGCTCGATGCGGTGCCGAATCCGTATATGGAGCCATTGATGAACTCAGCCTGCATCGCACGTTCTCCAGGGCCCAGGACCTGATTCAACCGCACCAGTGGGATGTCCGTCGTGGCTTCCCGCACGGCATATCTGCTCATCCTCCCTATTCGCGGTGCTGCGCTGCGCACGCCACGCATCGCGGTTTGTGCGGCACCTTTGACAAAGCCTGCACCGAGCGTCAGCACGCTGCCCGCGATGCCTAGCCCGAACGCCACCCAGTCAAGCGTCTTAGCAGTGCCTGCGTCGTTATCTCTCACCACTTCGGCGGCTATGGCCACTGCACCAGAGGCGACCAGCAATGCGCCGCCTGCAACCATCATTCCCGCTGCCAGCGACATGCCTCCGGCCGCGATTGCGGCAAAACCAGCCCCCATGGTGAGAACGCCAAGGACAATTGCAAACACCACGGCAAATGCAATCGCTATCCATCCCCATGTGGAGATATGGCCATCCGGGTCGGGGCAGTTGATCGGATCCAGATACGCATAGGCGTTGTACCCTCCAGAGTCGAAAGGACTCCAACTATCGGGTGTAGTGAAGCGCATCAAGGTAGGGCTGTACTGGCGCTCACCCAAGTGATAAACCCCGCTGACCTCATCGTACAGTTCACCGTTCCACCCCGTGCTCATGGGAGCATCGGAGATACCGAAGGGGGAACACTTGATGATGATGGGGTCTGCACTGCCATCGAGCGTAATCAGTGGCGTACCCAGACGATCAGGACCGATGAGGAGAGGTTTTTCCGAATCGGGATGCGTAATACCGCACACATGATTGGCAAGCCTGCTGAGTCTCATTATTTTTTTGCCTTGGCGTTCGCTGACCCTTCTCGGTACCGATAAGCTCGGATCGTAATACCATTCCTTGCGTTGAGTAAGTTTGCGCCGTGAGCGCAACCGACCCTGAGGGTCGTAGTGATAGAGGTACGTATCTTTACCGTCTTTCACACTGGCCAGTCGATTCAACGCATCGTAGGTCAGGGATTGGCCTTTTTCATTCTTTGTCATGCACCCATTGGCGTCGTATTCCAGGGATACAGCGGCTGGATAATCGGCGTGTGTGTGCGTCACTTTGGTCAGTTGGCAAGGCACTTCAGGATTGTCATAATGGAAGGTGGCGGTGTCGGACTCTGTTCCAAAGTAGCTGGTGCAGAAGAGGAGGTTCCCCAGAGGATCATGGAAGAGCTCAAGCTTGGTGATCGACTTACCGTATGCATCGCGTGTCAGTTCGGTTCCGGTGCATGTGTATTCGCTCAGCATATTGCGCACGTCGTAAGTGAAACTTTCTTTGCGCAGGACGTCGCCACCTGACATGAGCGTACGCTCGGCCAGTTGATGATTTTTATGGTACGACTGAAGGACCTGCACGGCCTTTTTTTTGCCGGTGGGCGTGATCAGACGCTCGATTTCTTCGCCAAGTGCATTGTATGAGTATTCGATGGTCAGTTTTGTCGCATCTTTCTTACTTTCGATGGTCTGCAATTTTATTCGATTGAAGCTCCCATAAACAGCGGTTGATTTAATGTCTTGATCATCGATCTCGATTACATTGCCTCGGGCATCGAACTTGCGCGTCTGCTTGACTCCGGCAATATCTGTGAAGTGAGTCGGTTTACCATTTGGGCTGTAGTTCCAGGATTGCGAAGTTTGCGTCTTGTCATCCCATTTTACGGTTTCTTTGTTCAGATGATTTAACGCGCCGTATCCAAGATCGACCGCGAGTCCGCTCTGATCTTGAAAGCTATGCAGCAGGCCTGTGCTTTTCATGTAATCGAACTGGTGGTGCAGTCCTTCGCCTTTTATGGATTTCACCGCGCTGCCCAGTTCCGGAATACTTTCGTAAGTCAACGTGCCGCGCGCTGAAAGTTCTGTTTCCGGTTCCATTCGATTACCGGTGTACGTAAAGACCGTCGTGCTCGTGCTCTTGCTAGTGGCAAGACGCTCAAGCCCGTCGAAGCGCTGTTCGCCAAGCACGCAGACACAGTTTGAGTCGTCGTACGTCAATGCAATTTGCTCAATCAGCGCTTTACTGGTGTGCGCAGAATAATGCTTGGACAACTGGCTGCCATCGGCATAGGTAGTGGCGACATGGCGTCCGAATACATCATAGGCGAACTCAGTTGTGTGGCCGAGCTCATCGGTGACCGAGGTACGGCGGTCAGCAGTATAGGTCTGGCTGGCGACAGTTGGCTTGCCCATGGTGAGCTGTCTTTTACCGCCTTTGGGAACCGACAGGGTCGAGCGCAGTACCTTGATGACATTGCCACGTTTGTCCAGCACCTGCGTCTCGCATACACCGAAGGGCATGCCGGCTACACAGTCGAAAGGCACAGTCATCTTGTTAATTACGCCAGTGGCTCTGGTGTAGGTGAAATCTATAGGCTCATGCAGCTTCACTTGCGAGAGTGCTTCTTGCGCCCCCTCTGTAACTGCGGAATTGTCAAAGTAGACTTTTACGACCATGCGGTCTGTCTCAATGACGCTTGTGTATATATAAGAAGTCGTGCTCAGACCACCTAGGGAATCTTGTTCTACGTCAAGGCGAGCATATGAAGTTACGTAGCGGCTTAGAGAGGTTCGTTTGGCCAGGGCTGAACCTGAGTAATCGTAATCGATTGCCGTTTTAACGCCATTAGTCCCATACCTTTTTTCCTGTAGACAGTGCCATTCGTTTTTGGCAGCCGAACTGCACTCCCAAACTTCGATTTCCTGGTTGTTCGAGTTGTAAAGAGACAGTGTTTTGGTGCCGCTCGTGTCAGTGTGCAGGATATAGCCAGTAACCTCTTCGTCAGGGGTTTTTCCAGCCATGAATTTGAATGTGCTCGGTAGCTTTAAGCCGTGCTCATGTGTCTCGGTCGTTTCAAATTCGCTTCCGGGGTTATTGACGGTTTTAACTAGGCGGCCTAACGCATCCCATTCATAGCAGGACACATTTCCTGTGACGTCCTGCTCTTGTAAGATCAAACCCGTACGGCTAGAAACGGTATCAGTTGAGAGGGTTGTTAAACCGTCTTGAGTCGTGAGCGTGGCCGATCGCTCGATGCGTCCAGCAGAGTTTTTTGAATAGGCGTATTTGATTTTTTCTCTGAACAGAGGTGCGTAGGATATCGAGTCCTCAGAGGCTGCGTCCTGTGTTTTTCGAGATGGATTGTGAAGGTTGCATAGCTCCAATACCCGTGCTCCGTAATCAAGGTCGGCGATGTCCGGGTCATCAAATTGTCTCGCCGTGTACGTGCTGGTAAAGGATGTGGTTTCTGCGATCTGTAAATAGCTTATATCGTTGCAGTCGGTGTAATAGCTTTCTACGCAGTCTACCGATTGATGTTCAAGTTCGCCAGCGTGGAATCGGCTAATGATCAGCGCTTTGGGTAGCAATGTGGTCTGAGATTTGAAGGGTGATTTATTATTTTTGCATTCGACGTTCTGCATGGAAGGAACATAGTGGTATTGAGTGAATGTTTTTTCATCTGACGTGTCTGGGATGTGAGTTGCGTATAAGACAAATTTGCTTTTCGCGTCATTAGTGGCGTAGATAAATTGCTTCTTTTCTTGGTTTTCTTCGGACTCAGTGAGTCGGGCGTATTCGTCATATTTCCACTTCCTTTGATTTAACTCAGTGGTCCCGTACAGCGTTATTTCACTGGTAATGGAGAAAAACTTATCATAGGTATAGTTTATGGTCTTGGATGCGAGTCTTTGGGGAGGGGTGTATGAATTGAAATATGAGTATACATGCCCAATGTCTCTGATGTGTCGATGGATGTTGTCGTAGATTGCATCTGGCAGTTCGTCGGCGTCACTTGAATAATTTTCAACTAGTTCTTTTACGGTTGAGTCATATTCTTCGTCTTCTAGGAAGAGGTACTCATTTCGTGAAGATAGAGCTCCTGTGTTGCTGAATGTATAAATGGAGCGCTTCCTGAGTTCGTCTTTGTACGAGACTTGCAATGCAGTGGTTAATCGCTGATTGGCATCTCTTGCGCTACGCGCGTAGTGCACTACGCCATCCGCAGTTCTGTGATGGAAAACTCGACCTTTTTCATCGTGGGAAACTAATTCCCAGTGCCCTGAGGGCTTTTGAACAGAGCTTAGGATAATCGATCGATTGAGTGAGTGGATAGCGCGTTCATAAGAAAATTCCCAAACCAAAGGTGGATTTATACTTTGGTTGACTAGTTGAAATAGATAGTCTAGGCGAATTTTTAATGAATAGATTTTTTGCTCGGGCTGTCCAGGCCATAGAGTTATATCTACCTCTTTTTCTCTGTATTCAATCGTCAGTAACTTTTCCTTGGGGGCGCTTTCCGAAGTAATTCCTTTTAATTTTATTTGTTTAGACTTTTTGTCGACTTCCCAGTCGAGTACGATTCCTTTCCCTAGGATGTTGTAACGGTACGTACAAGGGCACAGGTCGGTCTCTCCTAATGAAAGAAATTCGATAATATCTGTATTTCGGTAGGTGACCCGATAACCAAACTTAGCCTCTTCCTGTACAAAAATGTCACCTGTGCTTCCCTGTACATTGAGCTTTTCATCCAGTTGGAAAATCCGGCCGTCCGATAAAGATAAGAGTCGGGTTTTCTTGTTGAAAACGGTTGCAGGCACTCGCCATCCTTTCCCCATCCCCAGATCTTTTTGATTGAGGGGGGAATAGCACAGGCGGATGTCATAACTCGGGTCGACTAATGTTCCCAGTAAGATATTTGCCGAAAAAGTCAGCGTTCTTGGATCCACGCCGCTTTCGATATAGCTTTGAAAATTGACTTTTCCGTTATGCGTGCTGGTGGTCATGGCGGAAGCCTCGGGGTGAGTGTGCTTCGATTTGAAGCGCCATGAGAGATGCGGGCAACTGGCATTTTTGATAGGTATCTCTGACGCTGCGAGGCTGAACAGCGTGAGCACTGCCAGCTATGACATGGTGGGTTTAGGACGCATTTTCTAGTTTTTTTCTCTAGCCTTGGGGCACTGAACTGACGAAGTGCGTAGCACCGCTTTCAATACGCATGTTCACATGCAAGATTTGACCTTGAATCGCGTCGGCTTAGCGTCTACACCTGACGTTGATGCAGTGTCCATCACGCTCGAACAGCTCACCGGGTTGCTCGAGCCTGTCGCGCATACCATGAGGAGAGCAGGATGGCTGGCAAGAAAAACACCGAGAAAGCAGGCAGTTCGTGGATTGGCGGGGTCGAGAAGTACTCGCGCAAGATCTGGCTGGCGGGCCTGGGGATCTACTCGAAGATCGACCAGGACGGCGCCAAGCTGTTCGATTCGCTGGTCAAGGATGGCGAGAAGGCCGAGAAGCAGGCCAAGAAAGAGGCTGGCGCGGCCAAGTCGGCTACGACCTCGCGCGTATCGGACGTCAAGGACCGTGCCTTGGGCAAGTGGAGCGAACTCGAAGAAGCCTTCGACAAGCGCCTCAACGGCGCGATCTCGCGTCTTGGCGTGCCGAGCCGCAATGAGATCAAGGCCCTGCACCAGCAGGTCGAGCACCTCACCCAGCAGATCGAGAAGCTGACGGGCACCTCGACCGCTTCGGCCTCCAAGGCGACGGCCAGCAAGAGCGCGGCCAAGCCGCTGACCAAGGCGGCGGCCAAACCTGCAGCGAAAACCCCAGCGGCCAAGCCGGCGAGCAAAGCGGCTGCGCAGAAACCGGCGGCCAGTAAAGCGGCTGCCAAGCCCGCCGCGAAACCCGCCGCCAAGCCCGCCGCTGCCAGGAAGCCTTCTGCGAAAAAGGCACCGGCCAAATCGACAGCGACCCCAACCGCCGCGTCGGCCTCCAGCAGCGACACGCCCGCCGCGTCCAGCTCCTCGACCCAGGCCTGATCGTCCGCCCAGGCGACCGCGATATCCGCGCGGTCGCCTGGCGCCGGGCTCATCTGGGCAGGTACTTCCCCGCCAAGCGCTGCACCGCGCTCCGTGCCGGCTCCGCCAGGTGCGGCGCCACCAGCATCATTGCCTGGTACACCACCACGGCTTCCTCGCCGGGGTGCCCCAGCACTCGTTGATAATCCAGCGAAAACAGCAACGTCAGGGTGATCTGCTCCACCAGCAGCCCCAGTGCCTGGGTGTCGCTGAGCACCAGCCCCTGGGCCTGGAGGCTGGCCAGCAGCGCCGCCAGCGTGCGCTTGAGTGCGTCGATCAGGCGGCGCATGCCGCGCGCCAGCTTGGGCAAGCGGCCCGCCAGGTTGGACAAGTCCTGGAACAGGAAGCGGTAGCGCGCCATGTGCTCGACGATCAGGTGCAGGAACAGGCCGTAGTCCTCGGCCTGCAGTCGCGCGTCCAGCGGCGGTTCGAGCAGCGGCATCAGCTCGTCTTCGAAGCGCTCCAGCAGGCCCAGCACCAGCGGCTCCTTGCCGTGGAAGTGGTAGTACAGGTTGCCGGGGCTGATGCCCAGCTCGGTGGCGATCTGTAGGGTCGAGACGTTCGGTTCGCCGTGCTGGTTGAACAGGTCCAGGGCGCAGGCGAGGATGCGTTCGCGGGTCTTGGTGGCCATCTAGCGCTTGCCGTTGCCCGGCGCTGCCGGCCGTGGGTGCATGACCGCGCGCTGGCGTTCCTGCTGGAGGAATTTCATGATGATCGGCGCGACCGCTTCGGCCCGGGTGATCAGGAACAGGTGGCCGTCATCGATGACGTGCAATTGGGCGTTGGGAATGCGCCAGGCCAGCAGGCGCATGTTGATCAACGGAATCAGGGGGTCGTCGTCACCGGCCAGCACCAGGGTGGGCTGATGGATCTTGTGCAGCCAGTGGATGCTGGTCCAGCCAAGCCCCGCGAACAGTTGCCAGTAGTAGCCGGTCTTGCCGCCGGAGCGCACCTTCGAGGCATGGTGCAACGCCAGGTCCGGGTCGCGGCGGAAGGCCCCGCCGTAGATCATCGGCGCGATGCGGATCACATGGGAAGGCTGCACGTAGCGCCGGGGGCTGGCCATCATCCACAGTACCTTGGGCTTGCCGGGCACCATGAAGGCGCCGGCGGCGGTGGCGGCCAGCACCAGCTTGCGGCAGCGTTCGGGATAGTCGTGGGCGAACTGCTGGGCCAGCGCACCGCCCCAGGACACCCCGATGACATTGACCTGGCCGTAGTCCAGGTAGTCGAGCATGCGCGCGGTGAGCTTGGCCAGGCCGGGGAAGCGGTAGGGATGGCGTGGCGTCGAGGAGCCACCGACACCGGGTACGTCGAAGGCGATCACTTCCAGGTCCGGGTCCAGCGCCTCGATGAACGGGAACACCAGCTCCAGGTTGGCGCCGATGCCGTTGAAGATCAGCAACGGCGTGAGGTGCGGCTTGCCGGGGCGGACCGCGGTGCGGATCGATTGGTCGTCCAGCTCGACGGTCCTGAACACGTAGGGTTGCGACATGCGCCTGACTCTGAGGTGGATGAAACGCCGCGTCCTGCCAAGGGCGGGAGGGCGGCGGAGCTCAACGCTCGTGAACGTAAGTGCCGGGGGCGGCCTCGCCCGGGCTGTAGGCACGATTGCCCAGGCGTGTAGGCGCTTTCTTGAGATCGCCGGCGCGCTCGCCCAGCCATTTCTGCCAATGCAGCCACCAGGAGTCGGCATGCTTGATGGCGTTTTCCTGCCAGGCCAGCGGGTCGTCGGGACGGTCTTCGCCGGTCTGGAAGCGCGCCTTGGGGTTGCCCGGGGGATTGAGGATGCTCTGGATGTGGCCGCTGTTGGACAGCACGAACTCGATGTGGCCGCCGAACAGGTGCGCCGAGCGGTAGCACGACTGCCACGGGGTGATGTGGTCGGCGGTGCCGGCGACGGCGTAGATGTCGCACTGCACCTGCTTGAGGTCGATGGCGGTGCCACAGACCTCCAGGCCGCCGGGGCGGGTCAGCGGGTTGTTCTTGAACATCTCGATCAGGTCGCCGTGGAAGGCGGCGGGCAGGCGCGTGGTGTCGTTGTTCCAGAACAGGATGTCGAACACCGGTGGCTCGTTGCCCAGCAGGTAATTGTTGACCCAATAGTTCCAGATCAGGTCGTTGGGGCGCATCCAGGCGAAGACCTTGGCCATGTCGCTGCCTTCGAGCACCCCGGCCTGGTAGGAGTGGCGCTTGGCCGCCTCCAGCGTGGTTTCATCGACGAACAGCGCCACCTGGGTATCGACCGTGGTGTCGAGCACGCTCACCAGCAGCGTCAGCCCCTTCACCTTGGTTTCGCCCAGTGCGGCGTAGTGGCCTAACAGCGCGGTGCAAGTGATGCCGCCGGAGCAGGCGCCGAGCATGTTCAAGTCCTTGCTGCCGGTGATCGCCAGCACCGCGTCGACCGCTTCCTTGAGTGCTTCGATGTAGGTGGACAGCCCCCACTCGCGCTGGGCCTTGGTCGGGTTGCGCCAACTGATGATGAAGGTCTGCTGGTTGGAGCGCAGGCAGAAACGCGCCAGGCTCTTCTCCGGGCTGAGGTCGAATACGTAGAACTTGTTGATCTGCGGAGGCACCACGAGGAGCGGGCGGCTGTGCACCTGCTCGGTGATCGGCCGGTACTGGATCAGCTCCAGCACGTCGTTGCGAAACACCACCGCGCCCTCGCTGGTGGCGATGTTGCGCCCCACTTCGAAGGCCGCCATGTTCACCTGGCTGGGCATGCCGCCATTGTTGACCATGTCCTTGGCCAGGTTGGCCATGCCGTCGAGCAGGCTCTTGCCGCCGGTCTCGAAGAAGCGCTTGACGGCCTGCGGGTTGGCCAAGGTGTTGGTGGGCGCCATGGCCTCGGTCATCAGGTTGATGACGAACTGGCCTCGGCTGATGTCCTGGGGCGACAGGTCGCTGTCGGCGATCCAGTCGTTGAGCTCCTTGCGCCAGGCCAGGTAGGTCTGCAGGTAGCGGCGGTACAGTGGGTTCTGGCTCCAGGTCGGGTCGCTGAAGCGGCGGTCGTCGCTGGCCGGTAGCAACTGCGAATTGCCCAGCACCACGTTCTTCAGTTCCAGTGCGAAATGGGCGACGTGCTTGGCGCTGTGCAGCGGTTGGCGCACGGCCTGGCGCAACACGGTGCGCGCCGAGCTGAGCAGGTCCTTGCGGCGGATGCCAATGACCGGATTGAGCCCCAGCGTGCTTTCCGAGGCCTGCTTCTGCAGTTCATCGTTGTTCTTGTTACTCATCTACGACGCTCCGTTGTCTCGAGACGAATACCGACTGCCTGTGGCGGGCTCGCAGGCGACCGCCCGGTACCCCACTCGGGTGACCAGTGATGACGAGCAGGTGCTGAAACTTGCCAGACCCCTTGGTTACCCGAGTTTCATGTAATGCGCAAGACAGGCCAGTCATTGGCTGTCTATAGGGCATTCAAGCAGAGTTCGTTAGAAAGCGCGTTCCAACCATGTCGAGCCTTGACCTAGAGCATCAGCCTGACCGCAGACACGGCCGGATCACGCGATTTCCCTGCCTTGTGCAGTTCGTCGAGGTACTCGGCCCACAACTGCGTCTGGCGCAAGCACAGTTGTTCCAGGTACTCCCAGGTGAACAGGCCGCTGTCGTGGCCGTCATCGAAGGTGAGCTTGAGCGCGTACTGGCCGGCAGGCTCCAGGCCACTGAGCCCGACGTCGATCTTGCCGAACTGCAGGATGGGATTACCGTGCCCCTGCACCTCGGCCGAAGGCGAGTGCACGCGCAGAAACTCGGCAGGCAGGTGATAGACCTCCCCGGGCGCGTACGTAAGCGAAAGGGTTTTCGAGGCTTTGTGCAGGTTGATGGCGGTAGGAAGGCGGGCCATGACACATCTCTTTTTTGAGCTACAAGCTTCAAGCTACAAGAGGTGAGATTCAAGCTGCAAGCTGCAAGCTACAAGAGGTGAGATTCAAGCTATCGCGGATGTATCTGAAGAAAAGCGCTGCTGCAAGCGACACACATGAGCTTGTCGCTTGCAGCTTGTGCTTGAAGCTTAGACCCAGCTTGTCGCTTGCAGCTTGTCGCTTGCAGCTTAGAGGATGTAACGGGAGAGGTCTTCGTTCTGTGCCAGTTCGCCCAGGTGGCCGTTGACGTAGGTGGCGTCGATGTTGACCGGGGTTTCGTCGTGGCCGCTGGCCAGGTCGCCGGCGCTGAACGACAGCTCTTCGAGCAGGCGCTCGAGCAGCGTGTGCAGGCGGCGGGCGCCGATGTTTTCGGTCTTTTCGTTGACCTGGTAGGCGATCTCGGCCAGGCGCTTGATGCCGTCTTCGGCGAAGGCGATGTTCAGGCCTTCGGTCTTGAGCAACTCGCGGTATTGCTCGGTCAGCGATGCATGCGGCTCGGTGAGGATGCGCTCGAAGTCCTGCGGGGTCAGGGCCTTGAGTTCGACGCGGATCGGCAGACGGCCCTGCAGCTCAGGCACCAGGTCGCTCGGCTTGCTCAGGTGGAAGGCGCCGGAGGCGATGAACAGGATGTGGTCGGTCTTGACCATGCCCAGCTTGGTGTTCACGGTGCAGCCCTCGATCAGCGGCAGCAGGTCGCGCTGCACGCCTTCGCGGGACACATCGGCGCCGCCGACGTTGCCGCGCTTGGCCACCTTGTCGATCTCGTCGATGAACACGATGCCATGCTGCTCCACCGCTTCCAGGGCCTTGGCCTTGAGCTCTTCCTCGTTGACCAGGCGGCTGGCTTCCTCGTCACGGACCATCTTCAGCGCCTCCTTGACCTTGAGCTTGCGGCTCTTGCGCTTGCCCTTGCCCATGTTGGCGAACAGGCTCTGCAACTGGTTGGTCATCTCTTCCATGCCGGGCGGCGCGGCGATTTCCACGCCCACTGCGTCGGCGACTTCGATGTCGATTTCCTTGTCGTCCAGCTCGCCCTGGCGCAGGCGCTTGCGGAACAGTTGGCGGGTGTTGGAGTCGCTGCTCGACTGCTGGGCTTCCTCGCTGAAGCTGCTGACCCGAGCCTGCGGCAGCAGGGCGTCGAGGATGCGGTCTTCGGCGGCGTCTTCGGCGCGGTGGCGCACGCGGACGATTTCCTGCTCGCGCAGCATTTTCAGGGCCGCATCGGCCAGGTCGCGGATGATCGACTCGACGTCACGGCCGACATAGCCCACTTCGGTGAACTTGGTCGCTTCGACCTTGATGAACGGCGCGTTGGCCAGCTTGGCCAGGCGCCGGGCGATTTCGGTCTTGCCCACACCCGTGGGGCCGATCATGAGGATGTTCTTGGGCGTGACTTCGGCGCGCAGTTCCAGCGGCAGTTGCATGCGCCGCCAGCGGTTGCGCAGGGCGATGGCCACGGCGCGCTTGGCGTCGTCCTGGCCGATGATGTGACGGTTGAGTTCGTGGACGATCTCGCGGGGGGTCATGGACATGATGAATTGGGGCCTCGGATGGAGTGGATCAGCGTGGGAAAAAGTCCCGCAGCGCGCGGGACACCAGAACAGCTGATCACTCGGCCAGGTCCTGCTCCTCGATGGTCAGGTTGTGGTTGGTGAACACGCAGATGTCGCCGGCGATGTTCAACGCGGTCTCGGCGATTTCGCGGGCCGAGAGGTCGGTTTTGTTCAGCAGGGCACGTGCAGCGGCCTGGGCGTAGGCGCCGCCGGAACCCATGGCGATCAGGCCGTCTTCGGGTTCGACCACGTCGCCGTTACCGGTGATGATCAGCGAGGCGTCCTTGTTGGCCACGGCCAGCATGGCCTCCAGGCGGCTCAAGGTGCGGTCGGTACGCCACTCCTTGGCCAGCTCGACGGCGGCGCGCACCAGATGGCCGGAATGCTTCTGCAGTTGCGACTCGAAGCGCTCGAACAGGGTGAAGGCGTCGGCAGTAGCGCCGGCAAAACCTGCGATGACCTCGCCGTTGTACAGGCGCCGGACTTTCTTGGCGTTGCCTTTCATCACGGTGTTGCCCAGAGATACCTGGCCGTCGCCGCCCATGACGACTTTGCCGTTACGGCGGACTGAAACGATGGTGGTCAAGAGAGAGTCTCCACGCAGCGGGGCGAAAATGCCTGTTGCAGACTCATATGGGGGTGGGGGGAAGAATTTCAACCGGTGCGGATGAATGGTCGTACCTGGCCGGAGCAGGCGGGCGGGCCTGCTCACGGTTGAATCGCGGCGGCGAATCGCCGCGGTTCAACTGCGATCGGGCGGGCTCAGGCCTCGTGGCACACCCGCCCGTCGACCAGGGTGTAGCGTACCGCGCCCGGCAGGCAGTGGCCGATGAACGGGCAGTTCTCGCCCCGCGAGAACCAGTGTTCGCCAGCGACCGTCGAGGCGTTGGGGTCGAACAGCACCAGGTCGGCGGCGGCACCCACCTTCAGTTCACCGGCTGGTAGGCGCAGGGCCTGGGCCGGGCCGCTGGACAGGCGCGCCAGCAGGGTCGGCAGGTCGAGCAGGCCGTCTTCCACCAAGGTCATGGCCAGCGGCAACAGCAGTTCGACGCTGCTGATGCCCGGTTCCGTGGCGCCGAACGGCGCCAGCTTGGCATCACGCTCATGGGGCTGGTGATGGCTGGAAATGGCCTGGATCACCCCGGACTTCACCGCTTCGCGCAGGCCATCGCGGTCGGCGGCGGTGCGCAGCGGTGGTTGCACGTGGTAGAGGCTGGAGAAGTCGCGCAGGGCGTCGTCGGTGAGGATCAACTGGTACAGCGCTACATCGGCGGTGACCGGCAGCCCCAACTGCTGGGCCTGGGCGATCAGGCGCGCGCCACGGGCGCTGGTGATCTGGGTGAAGTGCGCGCGTACACCGCTCTGCTCGACCAGCAGCAGGTTACGCGCCAGGGCCACGGTCTCGGCGCTTTCGGGAATGCCTGGCAGGCCGAGGAAGCTCGCCATGGCGCCTTCGTGGGCCAGGCCGCCGGCCGACAGGTCGCGGTCCTGGGAATGGAACACCACGGTCAGGTCGAAGGTGGCGGCGTACTCCAGGGCGCGGGCCAGGGTGCGGTTGTTGGGGATTTCCTTGAGGCCGTTGCCGAAGGCCACGCAGCCGGTGTCGCGCAAGGCCACCAGTTCGGCCAGTTGTTCGCCTTCCAGGCCTTTGGTGAGTGCGCCGATCGGGTAGACCTTGCTGTTGCCCGCGTCACGGGCGCGGTCGAGGATCAGTTCGGCCACTGCCGAGGTGTCGAGCACGGGTTTGGTCTGCGGTGGGCAGCACAGGCTGGTGACGCCGCCGGCCACTGCCGCGCGGGTTTCGCTGGCGATGTTGCCCTTGCGGCTGAAGCCTGGCTCGCGCAGGGCGACGTCGAGGTCGACCAGGCCGGGCGCGGCCACCAGGCCCTCGGCCTGGAGCGTGCGGCGGGCGCTGAAGCCGGCCGGGGCTGCGCCGATGGCGACGATCCGCCCGCCTTCGAGGTGCAGGTCGCTGACCTGGTCCAGGCCGCTGCTGGGATCGATGACCCGTGCGCCGATGATGCTGATGGTCACAGGGCGTTCTCCTGGTCGAGTTGACGTTGCGCGTTCTGGCCGCTCATGGCCATCGACAGCACGGCCATGCGTACGGCGATGCCGTAGGTGACCTGGTTGAGGATCACCGAATGCTTGCCGTCGGCCACCGCCGATTCGATTTCCACGCCGCGGTTGATCGGGCCTGGGTGCATCACGATGGCGTCCGGCTTGGCCTTGGCCAGGCGCGCGGTGGTCAGGCCGAACAGGCGGTAGAACTCGCCTTCGCTGGGCAGCAGGCCGCCGGCCATGCGTTCGCGTTGCAGGCGCAGCATGATCACCACGTCGACGTCCTTGAGCCCCTCGGCCAGGTCGGTGTAGACCTTCACCCCGTACTGCTCGATGCCGATCGGGATCAGGGTCTTCGGCCCGATCACGCGGATGTCCGGGCAACCCAGGGCCTTGAGCGCGAGCATGTCGGAGCGGGCTACGCGCGAATGCAGGATGTCGCCGACGATGGCCACCGACAGGTTCTCGAAGCTGCCTTTGTGGCGACGGATGGTGAGCATGTCGAGCATGCCCTGGGTGGGGTGCGCATGGCGGCCGTCACCACCGTTGATCACGGCCACCTCCGGGCAGACGTGCTCGGCGATGAAATGCGCGGCGCCGGAGTCCGAATGGCGCACGACGAACATGTCGGCGGCCATGGCTTCGAGGTTGCGAAGGGTGTCGAACAGGGTTTCGCCCTTGCTGGTGGACGAGGTGGACACGTTCAGGCTGATGACGTCGGCCGACAGGCGCTGGGCGGCCAGCTCGAAGGTGGTGCGGGTCCGTGTGGAGTTCTCGAAGAACACGTTGCACACGGTCTTGCCGCGCAGCAGCGGGACTTTCTTCACGGCGCGGGCGCCGACTTCGAGGAAGGAGTCGGCGGTGTCGAGGATTTCGGTGAGCAGTTCGCGGGGCAAACCGTCGAGCGAGAGGAAATGGCGTAGCTGGCCCTGGTCGTTGAGCTGCAGCGGGCGCTTGGCGTCGAATGGCGTCATCGCGGGGGACTCTTAAAGGGCGGATGCGGAGGCGAGGTCCTGGCGCTCGAGGGCGAGCGGCGCGGGACCGGTCAATTTTACCCGCTCATGGGCTGCCAGGGACAGCGTCGCGCCCAGTACGTTGGGGCGGATCGGCAACTCGCCGGCGTCCAGGTCGAGCAGGCACACCAGGGTCACGCTGGCCGGGCGGCCGTAGTCGAACAGCTCGTTGAGCGCCGCGCGGATGGTGCGTCCGCTCATCAGCACGTCATCGACCAGCACCAGGTGCTGGCCTTCGATCTCGAACGGCAGCTCGGAGGGGCGCACTTGCGGGTGCAGGCCGTTCTGGCTGAAATCGTCGCGGTAGAACGACACGTCGAGGGTGCCCAGCGGGCTGTGGTCGTCAAGTGCCTCTTGCAGGGCCTGGGCAACCCACACGCCACCGGTGCGGATACCGATGAAGCGGGGCTCGGCGATAGCGCGGCGCGCCAGGTGGGCGCGAAGATCGACGGCCATCTGCCGGATCAGTGCGGCGGGATCGGGTAGGCTCATTGCGTGCTCCTTGGGGCGCCAGCAGGGCCGGCGGCAAAGCGGATGGTCAGGTATTGGCCTCCAGCCAGCCTTGCAGCAGCAGTGCCGCGGCGATGGCGTCGACCGGGTTGTCGCGGTAGCTGCCACGTGGCCCGCCGCGGGCCATTTGCTCGCCCTTGGCTTCGAAGGTGGTCAGGCGTTCGTCGTGGGTGTGTACCGGCAGGTTGTAGCGCCCGTTGAGGCGGCGGGCGAATTTCTCCGCACGCTCGCTCATTTCGCTCGGCGTGCCGTCCATGTTCAGCGGCAGGCCAACGACGATGGCATCGGGTTTCCATTCCTTGATCAGCTTTTCCACCTGGTTCCAGTCCGGCACGCCGTTCTGCGCCTTGAGCGTGCACAGCTCGCGGGCCTGACCGGTGATGACCTGGCCGACGGCGACGCCGATCTGGCGGGTGCCGTAGTCGAAGCCCAGCAGCAGGCGCAGCTCGGCCATCAGGCGTGTCCTGCCTGGCTGGTCAGCAGGGCGAGGTTGATGCCCAGGCTTTGCGCGGCCGCTTGCAGGCGTTGTTCGCCGGCCATGCCGAACAGGATGTTGGCGTCGAACGGGCAGTTGAGCCAGGCGTTGTCGGCCAGCTCTGCCTCCAGCTGTCCGGCTTCCCAGCCGGCGTAGCCCAGGGTGATCAGGCTCTGTTTCGGCCCGACGCCTTCGGCGATGGCGAACAGCACGTCCTGCGAGGTGGACAGCGACACACCTTGCAGCTCGACGGTGGCCTGGTAGCTGCATTCCGGGCTGTGCAGCACGAAGCCGCGGTCGGTCTGCACCGGGCCGCCCTGGTAGATGGGGATCTGCAGGGTGCTGGGTGCGGGCTCCTCATCCGGGCGCAGTTGCTCGAGGATGTCGGCCAGGTACAGATCCTGCGGGCGGTTGACCACCAGCCCCATGGCACCGTTGGCATTGTGCTCGACGATGTAGGTGAGGGTCTGGGCAAAGTTCGGATCGGCCATGTGCGGCATGGCGATCAGGAACTGGTGCTTGAGGTAGCTGGGGGCGAGGGTTTTCATGAGGGGTAGTGTGGCGTCAGGTGGCGAGGCTGACAAGCTGGCCGTGCGGTGTCCGCACCGGTCAGTTGCTCGACAGCCGGTCGCCACGGGCGAAGCGCCAGGTGCGGATGATCTCCAGGCGGTCGTACTCGGCCAGGTCGCCGGTGAACGGTGCGAACGGTGCGGCCAGGCGCACGATGCGCTGGGCGGCCTGGTCGAGCAGCTTCTGGCCGGACGATTCGAGCACCAGCACCTCGTACAGCGAGCCATCGCGGTTGATCGACACCAGCAGGCGCAGGCTGCCGTATAGCTGCTGACGGCGGGCTTCTTCCGGGTAGTTGAGGTTGCCGATGCGCTCGACTTTCTTGCGCCATTCCTCTTTGTACCAGGCGCCTTTGTCGCGCATGGTCGAGGCGGCGTTCAGGCGATGGATGCGCGGCCGCTTGGCGTACAACTGCTGCTCGTTGGACAGCTCGGCTTCCAGGCTGGCGATCTGGCTCGACAACTGCGAGCTGTCGAAGGTCGGCGCCGCCTGCGCCGGTTTAGGTTGCGGCTTGCTCTCCTTGGGCGCGGTCTCGGCCTTCTGCGGCTTGCTCGCCTTGGTGGTCACTGCGGTTTTGGCCGGGGGCGGCGGCGTTTCCACGCGGGCGGCCGGCGGCGGGGTGATTGTGTTGACCTTGCTGTCCTGGAACGGCGCCACCTCGGTGGTGGTGGGCACCGCCTTCTTGTCCAGTGTGCCGCTGCCTTGCTGGTTGTCCTGTGCCTGGAAGTCGGCCTTCTCGGGCGCTTTCTCGCTCTTGAAGGTGGCCAGGGTGATGTCCATGGTCTGGCGAATTTCGGCGGGCTTGATGACGTTGAAGCTCACGCCGAGGATCAACGCCAGGTGCACCAACGCCGCCAGGAACAAGGTAAAGCCAAGCCGATCCACCGGGCGTACGCGCGGTGGCAGCAGGTCGGCGGGAATATCGGCGGGCGATGTCATCTTGTGTCCCAAAGAAACAGCTTCAAGCTTCAAGTTTCAAGCGGCAAGTCGAGGCGATTCGGCGCTGGATCGCGCTTTTTCTTGCCGCTTGTAGCTTACCGCTTGCCGCTGAGCGCCAGCTTAGCGTTGAGCGCTCAGCTGGCGCTCGATGGCGTCCATCAGTTGGCCGCCGATGTCGGTGTTGTAGGCCGCGTCGATTTCGCGGATGCAGGTCGGGCTGGTGACGTTGATTTCGGTCAGTGAGTCGCCGATCACGTCCAGGCCCACGAACAGCAAGCCTTTTTCGCGCAGGGTCGGACCGACCTGGGCGGCGATCCAGCGGTCGCGCTCGGTCAGCGGGCGGGCTTCGCCGCGACCGCCTGCGGCCAGGTTGCCACGGGTTTCGCCGCTGGCCGGGATGCGCGCCAGGCAGTAGGGCACCGGCTCGCCGTCGATCATCAGGATACGCTTGTCGCCATCGACGATCTGCGGCAGGTAGGCCTGCGCCATGATCTGCTGGTGGCCGTGCTGGGTCAGGGTTTCCAGGATCACCGACAGGTTCGGGTCACCCTGGCGATGGCGGAACACCGACGCCCCGCCCATGCCGTCGAGCGGCTTGAGGATCACGTCGCCGTGGGTGGCGGCGAACTCGCGCAGGATGTCGGCGCGGCGGCTGACCAGCGTCGGCGCCATGCACTGCGGGAACTGCGTGGCGAACAGCTTCTCGTTGCAGTCGCGCAGGCTCTGCGGCTTGTTGACGATCAACACGCCGTCGCGCTCGGCCTGCTCCAGCAGGTAGGTGCTGTAGACGAACTCCATGTCGAACGGCGGATCCTTGCGCATCAGGATCACGTCCAGCTCGCCCAGCGCGCTGTCCTGTTCCTCGCCCAGTTCGAACCAGCGCGTGGCATCGGCGAACACCTTTAGCGGGCGCATACGCGCGCGCGCCTGCCCGGTGCCTTGGTACAGGTCGCGCTGCTCCATGTAGAACAGGCTCCAGCCGCGCGCCTGCGCCGCCAGCAGCATGGCCAGCGAACTGTCCTTCTTATAGGAAATGGACGCGATGGGGTCCATGACAATCCCGAGGCGAACGCTCATGGGGTAAATCCTCTTGGCGACCGACGGCCGCGATGGCACGAAAGAAAAGTGGCTCAGGGTGGCGCCGCAAACGCGGCGGGTCAAGGGGTAGGCAGATGCAATGGCCCTGCGGACTGTGTTAAAAAAGCAGCTTCGAGCGTGTAGCGGCAAGCGGCGAATGGACGCGGATCGGCTCGGTCTGCGCTTCTCCTGTGGCTTGCGCGCCTGCACTCACCTGCGCATGGGTAGACGTCTATGGAACAACCTCTGAAGGTGATGGTGATCGACGACTCGCGCACCATCCGCCGGACCGCCCAGACGCTGCTAGGGGAGGTGGGTTGCGAGGTGATCACCGCCAGCGACGGTTTCGATGCCCTGGCCAAGATCGTCGATCATGCGCCGCGGATCATTTTCGTCGATGTGCTGATGCCGCGCCTGGACGGCTACCAGACCTGCGCGATCATCAAGCACAACGCGCTGTTCAAGGACACCCCGGTGGTGCTGCTGTCCTCGCGCGATGGCCTGTTCGACAAGGCCCGCGGGCGGGTGGTCGGCTCCGACCAGTTCCTGACCAAGCCGTTCACCAAGGAAGAATTGCTCGAAGCGATCCGCGTGCATGTGCCCGGATTCGCCGAACATGCACACCACGCACCCTGACCGCGCCGCGCCGGCGCGGTCTTCATGTTCCTGATGGGGAAACCGCATGGCCCGAGTTCTGATCGTCGACGACTCGCAGACAGAGATGCAAAAACTCACCGGGTGGCTGCAACAGCACGGCTACGAAGTGCTCAAGGCCGAAACCGGTGCAGACGGCGTGGCCCTGGCGCGCCAGGAAAAACCCGACGCGGTGCTCATGGACATCGTCATGCCGGGCATGAACGGCTTCCAGGCCACTCGGCAGTTGAGCAAAGACCCCGAGACCTGCGCCATTCCGGTGATCATGGTCACCACCAAGGACCAGGACACCGACCGCATCTGGGCCACGCGCCAAGGCGCGCGCGACTTCCTCACCAAACCCGTGGAAGAACACGCGCTGATCGCCAAGCTGGCCGAAGTGCTGGGCACTTGACCACCCGCCCCCAGGGCGCGTCGCTGACCGCGTTCGAGCTGCTGCTGGACATTGACCGCCGCTGCCGCCTGCTGGTGGCCGACCAGCCGCCGCAGGACACGCGCCTGCAGCACTGGAGCGGCATCGGTTTTCGCATCGCCGGGCAGTGGTTCGTCGCGCCCATGGGGGAAATCGCCGAAGTGCTGCGCGAGCCGCGCAGCAGCCGCGTGCCGGGTGTGCAGCCCTGGGTGCGTGGGGTGGCCAACCTGCGCGGCAGATTGCTGCCGGTGATGGACCTGTCGGCCTTTCTTGGCCTCGGCCCGGCAGCGGCGGGCAAGCAGCGGCGGGTGCTGGTGCTGGACCACGACGACCTGTTCGTCGGTCTGCTGGTCGACGAAGTGGTCGGCCTGCAGCATTTCGCCCTCGACAGCCTTGCGCTGTCGCCGCCGCAGCCGCTGATTCGCGCGGCGGCGCCGTTCGTACAGGGGCATTTCCCCCGCGAGCACAACTGGGCGATCTTCAGCCCTTTCGCCCTGGCCCAGGCGCCAGGCTTTCTCGATGTGGCGTTGTGAGGCCCCTGCGACAGTGAACCCTTCGATCCCCAGCAAGCCCACCCCGACCGTCGTTCCGGAAGCGGTGGCCCAGCGTCCACGCAGCACCGCGCAGATCACCGTGCTGTTCGTGGTGCTGATCCTGTCGATCGTGCTGCTGTTCGCCAACTTCGCCTACCTCAACACCCAGTCCAGCCACGACAAGCAGTACATCGGTCATGCCGGCGAGCTGCGCGTGCTGTCCCAGCGCATCGCCAAGAACGCCACCGAAGCGGCGGCGGGCAAGGCCTTGGCGTTCCGTCTGCTGTCCGATGCACGCAACGACTTCGAGCGGCGCTGGAAGTACCTGCGCGAGGGCGACAAGACCACCGGGCTGCCACCGGCACCGGCCACTGTGCGCGACGAGATGGACGCGGTGCGCCAGGACTGGGAAAACCTGCGCCGCAACACCGACACCATCCTGGCCAGCGAACAGACCGTGCTGTCGTTGCATCAAGTGGCGGCGACCCTGGCCGAGACCGTGCCGCAGTTGCAGGTCGAGTACGAGAAAGTGGTGGAAATCCTGCTGCAAAGCGGCGCACCGGCCAGTCAGGTGGCCGTGGCCCAGCGCCAGTTGCTGCTGGCCGAGCGGATTCTCGGCTCGGTCAACACCGTGCTTGGCGGCGACGAGGCGGCGGTGCAGGCCGCCGACACCTTCGGCCGCGATGCCAGCCGCTTCGGCCAGGTGCTGCAGGGCATGCTCGACGGCAATGCTGCGATCCAGGTGACCCGCGTCGAAGACCCCGACGCCCGTGCGCGCCTGGCCGAAATCGCCGAGCTGTTCCAGTTCGTCTCCGGTTCGGTGGACGAAATTCTCGAAACCTCCCCAGAGCTGCAGCGCGTGCGCGAAGCGGCGAGCAACATCTTCAGCCTGTCGCAGACCTTGCTCGACGAGGCCTCGCACCTGGCCACCGGCTTCGAGAACCTGGCCGGACGCACCCTGGATACCGTGGGCGGCTACGTGCTGGGCCTGCTGGCGCTGACCTCGATCATCCTCATCGGCCTGGTGATGGTGCGCGCCACCAATCGCCAGTTGCGCGACACGGCGCAGAAGAACGAACGCAACCAGCAGGCGATCATGCGCCTGCTCGACGAGATCGAAGAACTGGCCGACGGCGACCTGACCGTGAATGTCTCGGTCACCGAAGACTTCACCGGGGCCATCGCCGATTCCATCAACTATTCGGTGGACCAGTTGCGCGACCTGGTGGCGACCATCAACCACAGTGCCGAGCAGGTCGCCGCCGCCGTCCAGGATACCCAGAACACCGCGCGCCAGTTGGCCAAGGCCTCGGAGCACCAAGCCGATCAGATCAGCGAGGCGTCGCTGGCGGTGGGCGACATGGTCGAGTCCATCGACCGCGTGTCGGCCCACGCCTACGAGTCGGCCAAGGTGGCCGAGCGCTCGGTGGCCATCGCCAACAAAGGCAACGAAGTGGTGCACAACACCATCGACGGCATGGACAACATCCGCGAGCAGATCCAGGACACCGCCAAGCGCATCAAGCGCCTGGGCGAGTCGTCCCAGGAGATCGGCGATATCGTCAGCCTAATCGACGACATTGCCGAGCAGACCAACATCCTGGCGCTCAACGCGGCGATCCAGGCGTCGCTGGCGGGCGAGGCCGGTCGCGGTTTCGCGGTGGTCGCCGATGAAGTCCAGCGCCTGGCCGAGCGCTCGTCGTCGGCCACCCGGCAGATCGAGGCGTTGGTGCGCACCATCCAGGCCGACACCAACGAAGCGGTGATCTCCATGGAGCAGACCACCGCCGAAGTGGTGCGCGGCGCGCGCCTGGCCCAGGACGCCGGCGTGGCCCTGGCCGAGATCGAAGGCGTGTCGCAGACCCTGGCCGACCTGATCCACAGCATTTCCGATGCGGCGCAGTTGCAGACCTCGTCGGCCGGACAGATTTCCCACACCATGGCGGTGATCCAGCAGATCACCGCACAGACTTCCCACGGCTCCGGCGCCACCGCCGACAGCATCCGCCACCTGGCGAAGATGGCCAGTGAGATGCGTCGCTCGGTCTCGGGGTTCACCCTGCCGCCGCCGGCCGAGCCGAGCTGAGGCGCCGTCGATGGCCATCACCCCCATGAACCCCGCACGCCACGACACCGTCGCCCTGAGCTGGAGCAAGCCGGCCATCGCCGGATGCCTGGCACAGGCCCGCCAGGCCCTCGAACGCTTCGCCAGCGAACCGGGCGAGCCTGCCCACCTGGCGCCGATGGTGGACAACCTGCACCAGGTCCATGGCTGCCTGGCGCTGCTCGAACTCAAGGGGGCCGCGCGCCTGGCCGAAGAGCTCGAACAGCTCGGGCGGGCGCTGCTCGACGGCCAGGTCAGCCCGCGTGGCGACTGCCTCGGCGCGCTGTTCCGTGGCCTGGAGCAACTGCCGTCCTATCTCGAGCGCCTGCGCGGCGCGCGCCACGACCTGCCGCTGGTGGTGCTGCCGCTGCTCAACCAGTTGCGCCTGTGCCGCGGCGCCGAGGCACTGGCTCAGGACAGCCTGATGGGCGAGGCCGCGCAGCGCCTGGCCGGGGCCAGTGATCTGGCCAATCTCGACCTGTCGCTGGGCAGTTGGCGCGACCAGTTGCAGGCCGGTCAGGGGCGCGATGCCCTGCGCTCGGTGATCACCGCCCTGTGCGACGACCTGGTGCGCATCAAGGAGCGCCTCGACCCGTTCATGGCCGGTGGCCAAGCCCCGCGCGAGCCGCTGCAACGCTTGCTGGCGCCGCTGCGGCACGTGGCCGACACCCTGGCGGTGCTTGGCTTCCAGCAGCCACGGCGGGTGATCATCGACCAGGTGCTGGCGTTGCAGGCGCTGGTCGAGGGTGAGAAGGCGGTCAGCGATGCGCTGCTGATGGACGTGGCCGGCGCCCTGCTGTACGTCGAGGCGACGCTCAACGGTATGGTTGGCGGCCTGGCCGAAGGGCTGGAGGGCGGCATGCCCGGCGCCGAGCTGGGCGAAATCCGCCAGCGGGTGTTCGAAGAATCGCTGTCGGTGCTGCAACAGGCCAAGGACCTGCTGAGCGACTGCCTGGAGTGCGACTGGTCGCGTCAGCGCCTGTTGCCGTTGCCGGGCCTGTTGCAGCAAGTACGCGGCGCGCTGGCCATGCTCATGTTGGCGAACGCGTCCGAGTTGTTCGGCCTGTGCGCGGCCCATGTGCAGGACGCGCTGCTGCCGCTGGAACAGGTGCCGCCCGAGGCGCAGCTCACACCGCTGGCCGAGGCCCTGAGTGCGCTGGAGTGTTACCTGCAATGGCAAGTGGCGGACCCGCTGGCCGATGCCGGGCATTTTCTTGACCTGGCCGGCACCCGCCTGGCCTCGCTGGGGCTGCGCGGCAGCGGCGAGACCGAGGCGGCTGGACTGCCCGCCGCACAGGACGGCGTTGACGAGACCCTGCGCGAGGTGTTCCTCGAAGAAGCCGGCGAGCTGCTGCCGGAAATCGAGCGCCAGTGGTTGCGCTGGCGCGCCGACGATCACCCGCGCGAGGCGTTGATCGCCCTGCGCCGCGCCCTGCACACGCTCAAGGGCAGCGGGCGGATGGTCGAGGCGCGGGCCGTGGCCGAACTGGCCTGGGCGGCCGAACATTTGCTCAATCGCGCCCTCGAAGGGCGCGTCGCGCTGGGCGGCGAGGGCCTGGTGGCCTTGCAGCAAGCCTTCGTGCATCTACCCGACCTGCTCGCCGATTTCGCCGTCGGTCAGCCGCCACGCCTGGCGGAGCTTGAGCGGCTGGGCGATCACTTGCATGCCCTGGCGGTGCGTGACAAGCCGCCGCCCAGCACCGTCGAAGGGCTCGACCCGCAGTTGCTGGAGATCTTCCGCAACGAAGCCCAGGGCCACCTGGCCAGCCTCGACGCGTTTCTGCTTGCTGCCCAGGGTCAGGAGGCAGCGGTCACCGACGCCCTGCAACGTGCCCTGCACACGCTCAAAGGCAGCGCGGCCATGGCCGGGGTGATGCCCATCGCCGAGTTGGCCACTGCCTTCGACCGTCTGGCGCGCGAGTACAAAGTGCATCAATTGCCGGTGCAGGTAAGCGATCTGGACGCGCTGACTGCGGCTGGCACGCTGTTCCGGCAGGGCCTGGCGCAGCTCGACAGTGCGCCACTGGCGGCCATCCCCGGCGCCGCCGCCCTGATCGAACAGGTCGGCGAGGCGGTGGATGCGCGCCAGGCTGCATTGCAGCACGAGCCGGCGCACGCGCGCCGCGTGCGCCGCGACCCGCAGATCATCGCCAGCTTCCTGGCCCAAGGCATGGACAGCCTGCTCGATGCCGAATCGCTGCTGTCGCGCTGGCAGGAGCACCCTCGCGAGGGCCAGGCGCTGGAGACCTTGCTGGACGAATTGACCACCCTGGGCCACGCCGCCCACCTGGCCGATTTCTGGCAGGTGGACGCGCTCTGCGAAGCCTTGCTCGACGTCTACGGGGCCGTGGAGGAGGGGCGTCTGGTGGCCGATGCGCGCTTTTTCGTCCAGGCGCGCCAGGCCCACGAACGGCTGCTCGACATGTTCGACGAGATCGCTGCCGGGCAGGACATCACGCCAGCCGACGACTGCCAGCACGCCTTGCGCGCGCTGCTCGACGGTGCGCTCGACCCGGCCGCCAGCGGTGTGGTCCGTGCCGACGGCGTAACGCCGCTGGCGGCGGCCGTGGACCTGCCGGAACCGGCGGTGGTGCAACTGTTCCTCGACGAAGCCAGCGACCTCCTCGATAGCGCCCAGCAGGCCCTGCAGCGCTGGCAGCAGGCGCCGGAGGGCGTCTCGGCGCTGTCGGCCCTGCAGCAGGACGTGCAGACCCTGCGCGGCGGCGCGCAACTGGCGGCGATCGGCCCGGTCGAAGTGCTGGCCCAGGAGCTGGCACGGGTCTACGAGGGCCTGGTCGACCGCCGCCTGCGCGCCGACAGCACGCTGGCCGAGTTGCTGCAACGCAGCCATGCGGCGTTGGCGCAGATGCTCGACGACCTGCGCCAGGGCCAACTGCCCGCCTCGGCGGTAGCCCTGCTGGGAGAACTGCGCGAGTTTCGCCATGCCCCACCGTCGCAGTTGCCCCTGGACGCGCCGGTCGATGACGAACAGGCACCGGCCGACAAGGAACTGCTGGAGGTTTTCCTCGAGGAAAGCTCCGACATCGTCGAGAGCGCCGCCGCCGCGTTGGCCCGTTGGCAGGCCGACCCGCGCAATCGCGCCGAAGCGGAGAACCTGCTGCGCGACCTGCACACCCTCAAGGGCGGCGCGCGCATGGTGCAGATCGCCGCCATCGGCGATCTGGCCCACGAGCTCGAGTTTCTCTACGAACTGCTTGCCGCCGGTCGCCTACCGCCGACCCCGGCCTTATTCAGCCTGTTGCAGAACTGCCACGACCGTGTGGCGCAAATGATCGATGCCGTGCGCCTGGGCCAACCGCTGCATGCGGCGACCGCGCTGATCGACTACATCCGCAACTTCTCCAGCGCTGCCCTCACCGACAGCGCAGCGGGCCAGGCGACGGTTCAGGCCGAACCTGCCGAGGCGCCGGCACTGGCACCGGAGCGCACGCCTGCAGACCTGGTCAAGGTCGATGCCGAACTGCTCGACGACCTCGGCAACCTGGCCAGCGAGCACGCGATCATTCGCGGGCGTATCGAGCAGCAGGTCAACGATGCGCAGTTCGCCTTGAGCGAAATGGAAACCACGTTGGAGCGCATGCGCGACCAACTGCTGCGCCTGGACACCGAGACCCAGGGGCGCATGGCCGGTCGCTGGCAGGCCGAGGGCGATGTCTACGATGACTTCGACCCGCTGGAGATGGACCGTCACTCGCAGTTGCAGCAGTTGTCCCAGGCCCTGTTCGAATCGGCCTCCGACCTGCTCGACCTGAAGGAAACCCTGGCGCTCAAGACCCAGGAAGCGCAGGGCCTGTTGCAGCAGCAGGCGCGGATCAACAGCCAGTTGCAGGAGGGCCTGACCGCCACCCTGATGGTGCCCTTCGAGCGTCTGGTGCCGCGCTTGCAGCGCGTGGTGCGACAAGTGGCCAGCGAGCTGGGCAAGCAGGTGGAACTGGTGGTCGGCAATGCCGAGGGCGAGCTCGATCGCAGCGTGCTCGAACGTATGGTTGCGCCGCTGGAGCACATGCTGCGCAACGCCGTGGACCATGGCCTGGAGCCGCGCGAGGTGCGCCTGGCGGCCGGCAAGCCCGAGCAGGGCACCATTCACCTGGACCTGCTCCACGAAGGCGCCGACATCGTCATCGAGATGAGCGACGATGGCGCCGGTGTGCCGCTGGAGGCGGTGCGCGACAAGGCCATCAAGCGCGGCCTGCTGGCGCCGCAGGCGCAGTTGAGCGATCACGAGATTTTGCAGTTCATCCTGCGCCCTGGTTTTTCCACCGCAGAGAAGATCACCCAGATTTCCGGTCGCGGCCTGGGCATGGACGTGGTGCATGAAGAGGTCAAGCAGCTCGGCGGCTCGATGAGCATCGAGTCCAGTGCCGGCAAGGGCGCGCGCTTCCAGATCCGCCTGCCGTTCACGGTGTCGCTGAATCGGGCGCTGATGGTGCACCTGGGCGAGGAGCAGTACGCGATCCCGCTCAACACCATCGAAGGCATCGTCCGGGTGCCGCCCGCCGAGCTCGAAGCCTGTTACCAGCAGGACCCGCCGCGCTACCGCTACGGTGGCCAGGACTATGCCCTGCGCTATCTCGGTGAGCTGCTCCAGGCGGTCGCGCGTCCGCGACTGTTGGGGCAGCGCGTGCCGTTGCCGGTGCTGCTGGTGCATGCCCAGGAGCAGTCGTTCGCGATCCAGGCCGATGGCCTGTCACCCAGCCGCGAGATCGTGGTCAAGAGCCTGGGGCCGCAGTTCGCTGCGGTGCCGGGGTTGTCGGGCGCGACCTTGCTGGGCGATGGCCGGGTGGTGCTGATTCTCGACGTGCTCGGGCAACTGCGCGGCCAGCAACGGCGCCTGGCGCGGCTGCCGTTGGGCGAGGGCGGACGACGCCCGCTGCTGGGCCCGGCGCCGCGACGTCAGTTGCTGGTGATGGTGGTGGACGACTCGGTGACCGTGCGCAAGGTCACCAGCCGCCTGCTCGAGCGGCACGGCATGAGCGTGCTGACCGCCAAGGACGGCGTCGATGCCATGGCGCTGCTGGAGCAGCACCGTCCGGACGTGCTGTTGCTGGACATCGAGATGCCGCGCATGGACGGTTTCGAGGTGGCCACGCGGATCCGCCGCGACAGCCGTCTGAGCGCGCTGCCGATCATCATGATCACCTCGCGCACCGGCCAGAAGCACCGTGAGCGGGCCATGGCCATTGGCGTCAACGAGTACCTCGGCAAGCCGTATCAGGAGTCGCTCCTGCTGCAAAGCATCGCCCACTGGAGCCAGCCCCATGCTTGAACATATCGCCGGCCAGCGCAGCAGCCTGACCGGGCTGTTGCTGCCTTTGGGCGACCGCACCCTGGTGCTGCCCAACGTCGCCGTGGCCGAACTGATCGGCGAGCGTGCCTGGGTGTGCGAGCGCTTCGCGTTGAACTGGCACATGGGCTGGCTCGACTGGCGCCAGCAGCGCCTGCCGCTGATCGGCTTCGAGGCCGCCTGCGGCGGGCAGACCCCGTGCGGCGAGCGGGCGCGCATCGTGGTGCTCAACGCCCTGGGCGATACCGGCCTGCGCTACCTGGCGCTGCTGCTGCAGGGCATTCCTCGCTCGTGCAAGCTCGACAGCCAGCTCAACTATGTGGACGTGCCCCTGGGGCCGTTCGAGCTGGCGGCCGTGCAGGTGGGCGAGCAAGTGGCCCACGTTCCCGACCTCGCGGCGCTGGAGCGCCTGGTGCGTGACGCCGATCTGCAACCTGGGGCGGGGTAGAGTTGTCGTTTTACCGGTCTGGTCGCGGGTTGCCCGTGATCTGGCGGCATGGTCTTCAGGCCGGAACCCCGTCTTTTTCATAAGGTCTCTGTCTGCATGTATTACGGTGAACGTTTCAATGCTTGGACTCACCTGTTTGGCGCCTTGCTGGCGGCGGTCGGTGCCATTTGGCTGGTGGTCATCGCGGGGTTGCAGGGCGACCCGTGGAAGATCGTCAGCTTTTCGATCTACGGTTTCACCCTGCTGCTGCTCTACAGCATCTCCACGCTCTACCACAGCACCCGTGGGCGGACGAAGGTGATCATGCGCAAGCTCGATCACCTGTCGATCTATTTGCTGATTGCCGGCAGCTACACGCCGTTCTGCCTGGTCAGCCTGCGCGGGCCGTGGGGCTGGAGCTTGTTCGGTGTGGTCTGGGGGCTGGCGCTGATCGGCATGCTGCAGGAGATCAAGCCGCGCTCCGAGGCGCGCATCCTGTCGATCATCATCTATGCGGTCATGGGCTGGATCGTGCTGGTGGCGGTCGATCCCTTGCTGCGTCAGTTGGGCACCGCTGGCTTCGCCTGGCTGGCGGCCGGCGGCGTGTTGTACACCGTCGGCATCATTTTCTTCGCCTTCGACAGCCGCTTCCGTCACTGGCACGGCATCTGGCACCTGTTCGTCATCGCCGGCAGCCTGATGCACTTCGTCGCGGTGTCGCTCTACGTGGCCTGAGCGGCTTTAGAAGTCGCCCCACAGCTGTTGTGCCACCGACAGCGCCACCACCGGCGCAGTTTCGGTGCGCAGCACGCGCGGGCCGAGGCGGGCAGCCTGGAAGCCGGCGGCGTTGGCCTGCTCCACTTCCACCTCGCTCAGGCCGCCCTCGGGGCCGATCAAAAAGGCCAGGCGCGCGGGTTTGGCGTGGCTGATCAGCGGCTCGGCCACCGGGTGCAGCACCAGCTTCAGGTCGGCGTCGGTCGCTTTCAACCACTCGGCCAGGGTCACCGGTGCATGGATCGTCGGCAGGCTGGAGCGGCCACATTGCTCGCAGGCGCTGATCGCCACCTGCCGCCAGTGGGCCAGGCGCTTGTCGGCGCGCTCATCCTTCAAGCGCACTTCGCAGCGCTCGCTGACGATCGGGGTGATGGCGTTGACGCCCAGCTCGGTAGCCTTCTGGATCGCCCAGTCCATGCGCTCGCCGCGCGACAGGCCTTGACCCAGGTGGATGTGCAGCGGTGAGTCCGGCTGCCCGGACAGGGCCTGGTCGAGGCCGACCCGCACGGATTTCTTGCCCACTTCGAGCAACTGGCCGAGGTACTCCTGGCCGCTGCCGTCGAACAACTGCACGGCGTCACCCGCGTTCATGCGCAGCACGCGACCGATGTAATGGGCCTGGGCTTCGGGGAGTTCGTGCTCGCCGAGGCTCAGGGGGGCGTCGATGAAGAAGCGGGACAGTCTCATGGTTTGGCTCGAAAGGGTCGTGGGCATCATCCTCTGTCGGCGCGGCGAACTGCCGTGCCGACAGGGTCTGGCGGTGGGCTCGAGGGGTTAGCCCGGATCGCGGAAGTCCGGGTGAAAATCAGCGGGCACGGCCACGCTAACCCGATCACGGGTAGCGATATCGATGCCTTCGCTGGCCACCTCGGCGAGGAAGTCGATCTGCTCCGGGGTGATCACGTACGGCGGCAGGAAGTACACCACACTGCCCAGCGGGCGCAGCAGGGCGCCCCGGCTCAGGGCGTGCTCGAACACCTTCAGCCCGCGACGCTCCTGCCAGGAGTAGGCGAGCTTGCCGGCCTTGTCCTTGACCATCTCGATGGCCAGGGCCATGCCGGTCTGACGGACCTCGGCCACGTGCGGGTGATCGACCAGGTGCGCGGTGGCGCTGGCCATGCGCGCCGAAAGCGCTTTGTTGGCCTCGATCACCTGGTCCTGTTCGAAGATGTCCAGCGTGGCCAAGGCCGCCGCGCAGGCCAGCGGGTTGCCGGTGTAGCTGTGCGAGTGGAGGAAGGCGCGCAGGGTCGGGTAGTCGTCGTAGAACGCCTGGTACACGTCATCGGTGGTCAGGCACGCGGCCAGCGGCAGGTAGCCGCCGGTCAGGGCCTTGGACAGGCAGAGGAAGTCCGGGCGGATGTCGGCCTGCTCGCAGGCGAACATCGTGCCGGTGCGGCCGAAGCCCACGGCGATTTCGTCGTGGATCAGGTGCACGCCGTAGCGGTCGCAGGCCTCGCGCAGCAGCTTCAAGTACACCGGATGGTACATGCGCATGCCGCCGGCGCCCTGGATCAGCGGCTCGACGATCACCGCGGCGACGCTGGCATGGTGCTCGGCCAGGGTCTGCTCCATCACCGCGAACAGGTTGCGCGAGTGCTCCTCCCAGCCCATGCCTTCCGGGCGCAGGTAGCAGTCCGGGCTGGGCACCTTGAGGGTGTCGAGCAGCAGCGCTTTGTAGGTTTCGGTGAACAGCGGCACATCGCCCACCGACATCGCGGCGATGGTCTCGCCGTGGTAGCTGTTGGTCAGGGTGACGAAGCGCTTCTTTTCCGGCTGGCCCTTATTCTGCCAGTAGTGGAAGCTCATCTTCAGCGCCACTTCGATGCACGACGAGCCGTTGTCGGCGTAGAACACCCGGTCCAGGCCGGCTGGGGTCATGGCCACCAGGCGTTCGGACAACTCGATCACTGGCTGGTGGCTGAAGCCTGCGAGGATCACGTGTTCGAGCTGGTCGACCTGATCCTTGATGCGCTGGTTGATGCGCGGATTGGCGTGACCGAACACGTTGACCCACCAGGAGCTGACCGCATCCAGGTAGCGCTTGCCTTCGAAGTCCTCCAGCCACACGCCTTCGCCGCGACGAATCGGTATCAGCGGCAGGTGCTCGTGGTCTTTCATCTGGGTGCAGGGGTGCCACAGGACCTTGAGGTCGCGCTGCATCCACTGTTGATTCAGGCCCATGGGCAAATCTCCTGGCGGGGGCATTTAGGCTCTGTCTGAACGGCATCGACTCGCCCATACGGCGTTGAAACGGGGCTCGCATGCGCGTGCGCTCCCCGCTACAGATGCTTTCCAGACAGACCCTGGGACGGCGTAAGCCTAAGCAAAGGCACCTGTGGCGACAACCTTGGCTTGCCTGGCGCCCTGGTCTGGCTCACGTCATAGCGCCGCGCTGGCGGCGCCGAGGGCTCCTGACGTATTCTTCACGCGCCTCCCGGGGAATCCCTCCCTACTTACATTTCGCTTCTGATCCGGAGTTCGCCGACATGGCTGCTGCTTGGGTGCGCCTGTGCGCATTGGTGTTGATAGGTGCATCCAGCGCGACTGCGCTGGCGAAGGACAAAACGCCCTCGGCCATCGTGGTCGGTGGCGGCATGGCGGGCTTGACGGCCGCCTACGAGCTGCAGGCCAAGGGCTGGCAGGTGACGTTGCTCGAGGCCAAGGACAGCATGGGCGGGCGCTCGGGGCTGGCGACCGGTGAGTGGATCGGCAACGACAAGGCGCAGCCGGTGCTCAATCAGTACCTGCAACGCTTCAAGCTCGATACGCTGCCGGCGCCGGAGTTCGTGCGTACCCCCGGCTACCTGATCGACGGCGAGTATTTCAGCGCTGCCGACCTGGCCATCAAGCAGCCTGCCACGGCCGACGCGATCAAGCGCTACGAGAAGACCCTCGACGACCTCGCCCGCTCCATCGACGACCCGCTCAATCCTGCGGCCAGCAGCACGCTGTTCGCCCTCGACCAGATCAACGTGTCGGCCTGGCTCGACAAGCTGCAACTGCCCGCCACTGCGCGTCAGTTGATCAATCAGGAAATCCGCACCCGTTACGACGAGCCTTCGCGCCTGTCGCTGCTGTACTTCGCCCAGCAGGCGCGGGTGTACCGGGGTGTCGGCGATCGTGACCTGCGTGCGGCGCGCTTGCCCGGCGGCAGCCCGGTGCTGGCCCAGGCCTTCGTCAAGCAGCTCAAGACCCTCAAGACCCATTCGCCGGTCACTGCCATCGTCCAGGACAAAGACGGCGTGACGGTGAAGGTCGGTGCCGTCGGCTATCAGGCCGACTACCTAGTGCTGGCCGTGCCGCTGCGGGCGCTGGCGAAGATCCAGATGACCCCAGGCCTGGATGCCCAGCACATGGCTGCCCTCAAGGGCACCAACTATGGCTGGCGCGACCAGTTGCTGCTCAAGTTCAAGAATCCGGTGTGGGAAAGCCGCGCGCGGATGTCGGGCGAGATCTTCAGCAACGCCGGTCTCGGCATGCTGTGGGTCGAGCCGGCGCTCAAGGGCGGCGCGAACTTGGTGATCAATCTGTCCGGCGATAACGCCCGCCTGCTGCAGGCCTTCGGCGACAAGCAGATGGTCGATCAGGTGCTGATCCGCCTGCACGCCTTCTATCCGCAGGCCCGTGGCGCGTTCACCGGCTATGAGGTCAAGCGCTACAGCGCCGACCCAGGCACCGGTGGCGCCTACCTGGCCTACGGCCCGGGGCAGATCAGCAAGTACTGGCGTCTGTGGGAACGTCCAATGCAGCGGGTCACCTTTGCCGGTGAGCACACCGACGCGCTGTATCCGGGCACGTTGGAAGGCGCGCTGCGCAGCGGCCAGCGTGCGGCAGGTCAGGTCGAGGACCTGGCGGCGGGCAAGTCCTTCGACCCGGTAGCCAAGGCCGCGCCGGTCGCGGCTGCAGCCGGAGCAGCGGCCGCTGGCGCTGTGGCTACGAAGGAAAAACCGGGCTTCTTCTCGGGGCTGTTCGGCGGTGGCGACAAGCCGGCTGCCAAGCCTGAACCGAGCGCCAAGCCTGCGCCAGAGGCTGCGCCGGCCAAGGAAAAGCCGGGCTTCTTCTCGCGCCTGTTCGGTGCTGACGAGGCGCCTGCCGCGCAGCCGCAACCGGCCGTCAAGGCCGCAGAGCCAGCTGTGATGCCTCCTCCAGCACCGGCTGCCGAACCCGTTGCCCCAGCCGCTGCGGCTGCCGCGCCTGCGGTGAAGCCGGAGCCGGTAAAGGCAACCAGCAAACCCGCTGCCGCCAAGCCGGCACCGGCCAAGGCCGCCGTGAAGCACGCGCCGGCCCACAAGCCTGCCGCCAAGCAACCCAGCAAGGCCGAGGCGGCGAAGAAGAAGGCGCCGAGCAAAACCGAGCCGGTGAAGAAGCAGCCGGCTGCTGACACCGCTACCCAAGCCAACTGACGCCAACGTCGTCCAGGGGCTCCGACGAGACACGCTCGTCGGGGCTTCGGGGGTGAACTGAATCGTTCGCGTTAATGTTTCCTTAATAGGCTGATTACAGAATAATCAATCGACTCTATCGATAATATGAAGCGGTTTTTTCTTCTTTATTTCGATACTTAGTGCGTTATCGTGTGCACAGCTCTCACGGGGATTCCGCCACCATGCAATTGCGCAATTCTGCTTCGCGCTACGGCGCCGTCAGCATCATTCTTCACTGGGGTGTGGCGCTTGCCGTCTTCGGTCTGTTCGGCCTGGGGCTGTGGATGGTCGGGCTCGACTACTATGATCCATGGCGCAAGGCCGCGCCTGACCTGCACAAGAGCATCGGTCTGGTGCTGCTGGCGGTGATGGTGCTGCGCGTGCTCTGGCGTCTGCTCAATCCGCCGCCACCGGCACCGGCCAACCACGGGCCATTCACCCGTGTGGCGGCCAAGTTCGGGCATCTGGCGCTGTATCTGGGGCTGTTCGCGGTGATGACCGCCGGCTACCTGATTTCCACCGCCGACGGTGTCGGCATCCCGGTCTTCGGTCTGTTCGACGTGCCGGCGCTGGTCAGTAATCTGCCCGATCAGGCAGACACCGCTGGCGTGATTCATCTGTACCTGGCCTGGGGGCTGGTGATTTTCGCCGGTCTGCATGGCCTGGCCGCCCTGAAGCACCATTTCATCGACCGTGACGCGACCCTCATTCGCATGCTGGGCCGCAAGGCTTGACCCTCAACCTCAATTGCAAAGGAAGGAAGTAAGGATGTTGAAGAAGACTTTTGCCGCCCTGGCGCTCGGTACCGCTCTGCTCTCTGCCGGCCAGGTCATGGCCGCCGAGTACAAGATCGACAAGGAAGGCCAGCACGCCTTCGTCGACTGGAAGATCAGCCACCTGGGCTACAGCTTCATCCACGGCACGTTCAAGGACTTCGACGGTGCCTTCAGTTGGGACAGCGCCAAGCCTGAGGCCAGCAAGATCAGCGTCGATGTGAAGACCGCCAGCCTGTGGTCCAACCACGCCGAGCGTGACAAGCACATTGCCAGCGCCGACTTCCTCGATGTGGCGAAGTACCCGGACGCCAAGTTCGTCTCCACCGCGGTGAAACCGACCGGTGACAAGACTGCCGATGTGACCGGTGATCTGACCTTGCACGGCGTGACCAAGCCGGTCACCTTCAAGGCCGTCTTCAATGGCGAAGGCAAGGATCCGTGGGGCGGCGAGCGTGCGGGCTTCAACGCCAAGACCACGCTGAACCTGAACGACTTCGGCATCAAAGGCCCAGGCCCGACGTCCCAGACGCTGGATCTGGACATCACGCTGGAAGGTGTGAAGCAGAAGTAAGTTTCTCCCGCCGAACGAAAGAGGGGCCGCAAAAGCGGCCCCTCTTTTTTACTGTCAGCCCTTGCGGGTCAGCAGTGCCGGACGCTCGCCCCGTGGGCGGCTCGGCATGTCTTCCAATTGCTCAGGCGTCGGGTAACGGTCGAGCTTGGATTCCTTGCGGATGATCACGGGCGCCGACTGCGATTCGCGCGGGTTACGCACGGCCGGTTCCTGGCGTGCGCTGTCTTCACGACGACCACGTCCCGGATTACCGTCACGACGCGCGCCACCGTTGTTGTTGCGAGGACGCTTGTCGCCTGCGCCCTGACCGCCTTGGCGCTGAGCACCGCCGCCGTTGTTGCTGCGCGGCTGACCGGAGCCTGCCCGCTGCTGGCCTTGGCCTTGCGCCTGTCCACCGCCGCCGGGACGGCGATTGCGGCCCTGGCCCTTGCCGTTCTGGTACGGGCTGACGTAGTCGGCGCGGTTACCAAAGTTGTCTACGTCATCGTCCAGGAACTCCTCCGGGTCGCGGTCGGCAGGCGCCTTGGGCGCGCTGGTCTGGCCCTGGCCGGCCTGCTGTTGACGAGGCTTGCGATTGTCGCGCGGCTTGCGCGGCTCCTGCTTCCTGGCCTGCGACTTGTCGGCAGAGGCGTCTTTGTCGGCAGGCTTCTCGGCGGCCTGGGACTTGGCCCGACCTTTATCCTTGCCTTTGTCCTTGCGGCCGCCGCTGCTGTCCTTGCTGCCTTCGCCACGCGGCTGATTGCGACCGCCGCGCCCGGCGTTCGGCTGGCGCTCGCGCACCTCGGGCTTCTCGGCTTCGACTTGCGAGGCATCGAAGCCCATCAGGTCGCCATCGGCGATCTTCTGCCGAGTGACGCGCTCGATGCTCTTGAGCAGCTTTTCCTCGTCCGGCGCGACCAGCGAGATCGCTTCACCGGAGCGACCGGCGCGGCCGGTACGGCCAATACGGTGGACGTAGTCTTCCTCGACGTTGGGCAGCTCGAAGTTGACCACGTGCGGCAACTGATCGATGTCCAGGCCGCGGGCGGCGATGTCGGTGGCGACCAGTACACGTACGGTATTGGCCTTGAAGTCGGCCAGGGCCTTGGTGCGGGCGTTCTGACTCTTGTTGCCGTGGATCGCGGCGGCGGTCAGGCCGTGCTTTTCCAGGTACTCGGCCAGACGGTTGGCGCCGTGCTTGGTACGGGTGAACACCAGCACCTGTTCCCAGGCACCGAGGGTGATCAAGTGCGCCAGCAGCGCGCGCTTGTGGCTGGCGGCCAGGCGATAGACGCGTTGCTCAATGCGCTCGACGGTGGTGTTCGGCGGCGTGACCTCGATGCGCTCGGGGTTGTGCAGCAGCTTGTCGGCCAGGTCGGTGATGTCTTTGGAGAAGGTGGCCGAGAACAGCAGGTTCTGGCGCTTGGCCGGCAGGCGGGCCAGCACCTTCTTGACGTCGTGGATGAAGCCCATGTCGAGCATGCGGTCAGCTTCATCGAGCACCAGGATTTCGACCTTCGACAGGTCGACGCTGCCTTGGCCGGCCAGGTCGAGCAGGCGGCCCGGGCAGGCGACCAGGACATCGACGCCCTTGGCCATGGCCTGGACTTGCGGGTTCATACCGACGCCGCCAAAGATGCAGGCGCTGACGAAATGCAGGTCGCGAGCGTAGAGCTTGAAACTGTCGTGGACTTGCGCCGCCAGTTCGCGGGTCGGGGTCAGGACCAGCACGCGCGGTTGGCGTGGGCCGTGACGCTGGGATTTGTCGGGATGGCCATCCGGGAACAGACGCTCGAGGATCGGCAGGGCGAAGCCACCGGTTTTACCAGTACCTGTCTGCGCGGCGACCATCAGGTCGCGACCTTGCAACACGGCGGGAATGGCCCGCTGTTGCACCGGGGTGGGCTGGGTGTAGCCCGCAGCCTCGATAGCGCGGACAAGTGCCTCGGAGAGACCGAGGGAAGCAAAGGACATGGGCAATCCTGTTCTCGTGTGGGCTGGGCCCTGTGGGATGTTCTGCCTGGCGCGACGGGCATCGGTGAGATGCGATCGCGTCCGGTCCAGCTGGGCTTACACTGCGCATCCGGGAGGCGGCGGGCGGGCACCTGAGGTGCGTCGCTGCTGGTCGAGATGCCTGTTGCGAGGCCGAGCGTCCGGGCGTGAGCCGGGCGGGAAGGCCCGAGTATAACAGAGCTAGCGCGGCGTGCTGCGATCGTGCTGCTCAACGGTGTCGAGAAAATCCTCGGCGGCCTGGGTGTAGCGGGCGGCGAGGGCGGCATACGCCGGTTCCTGCTTGAACCGCTGCAGCTCTTCGCTGAAGGCCTTGGCCAACGCTTCGCGGCCCGGTTTGCGTGCCAATCCGAGGAATTGCGGCTGGCGTTCGATCACCAGCGGCAGCTCCCGGACACTGTCCTGCAGGCCCAATTGCTGACGCAGATAGCGGCCGGCACGACGATCGGTAATGAGCAGATCGATACGCCCGAGCATCAGTTTGCCGAAGTTGGCTTCATGGGTGGGGGCGTCTTCGCGGTGCAGCCGCGTGCTGTCATCGAGCGCATTGCCATAGGTGTAGCCAGGTGAGGTGCCGATCCTGAGGCCTGCCAGGTCGTCCAGGCGCTGTACGGGATGCGGCCGGGCGTTGGCTTGGTAGAGCACGAACTCGACCGTCGACAGCGGCTCTGACGGGTAGATCAGATAGGATTCGCGCTCGCCGACGTGAAAGGTGTCCATGATGCCGTCGGCCAAGCCCTGCTCGACCATCGCCAGGCAGCGCTTCCAGGGCAGGAATTGCCAATCGACTTCGATACCCAGGCGTTTGAACACTTCGCTGACCACTTCGTGATCGATCCCGGCGGGTCGCCCGTACTGCCGATAGATGTACGGCGCCCAGTCGTCGCTGACCAGGCGCAACCGTTCGGCCTGGGCCAACGGGCTCAGGCAGGCGAGCAGCAGTAAGCAGACCAGACGGTTGAAGGCGGACATCAGGCGAGAGTACGCGGTCCCTACTGGCCTGGCCAGTAGGGACCGCTTCAGTCTTTGTGGGTGGCCAGCAAATGCTGTTCGACTTCTTTACGACGTGAGCCCAGCGTCAAGCGCAAGCCGGGCCGGCGCAGGCACCGACGCAACTGCTCAGGACCGAGGTGGCCATGTCGCTGATCCATATTCTCCCGCGCCTTGTCCCACCACGCCGTCGCACAGGCGCGATCAAACTCGTTGGCATAGGGGTAGCTGCCATACAGCAGTTCACGCGCGAATTGGCGTTGTTGGCTAGGCAAGGTCAAGCTCATGACCTTGTAGCTAAGGCGGTGCAGCAATGGTGGGCGTGGGAGTTGGTCGCTGACGTTCTGAATATCGGCCAATGCGGCATGGCTCAGTGGGTCGGCGCCGTGTTTGTGCAGCCAGGCCTGGATCTTGGCGCGGAATTGCTTTTTGTGGCTCCAGTAATGATGGATGACATCGGTGCATTCGCTGAGCTTCAGTGTGGAGGCAGCGACCACTGCCAAGCAGAACTCCTCGAGCGAATAAGCTTCGCGGGCCAGCGGGTAGCATTCATCCATCAAGGCAATGGAGCGGTCGAGAATGGCCGAGTCCTGGGCTGTCAGCCCGATTACCCCGGAGTTGACCAGTGGCATCCCGTCATCGGCCAAGCCTCGTTGCTGAAGCAGGCCGTGAAGCTTGGTATACAGCGGGCAGTGCGTGTTGTGGTCGTAGCGGCCACCGAAAGCGTTGCAGAGCAAAGTACCTGTCTCGACCCGATGCATCAGCGCGGCTGGGGAGGTTCGGAAAAAAGTATCCGTATCGATCAAAACCGCTTTCTTGTAGTGGTCCAACACTTGGCGAAGCGCCACGTGTTTGCTACGGAAATGGTAGCCATGGGGCTGGTTCCAGAGGTGGCGGGTCTGTTCGTCGAGCAGGTGCACGGTGACCGGAAGCAGTGCGTAGGGGCAGGATCATCCGTGAATACCTGGATTTGCAGTGCCTGGCCAGGAGTGTTGCGCAGATGGGCCAAGGCGCTGACGATACTGAAGCAGGCTTCCTGGTGGTAGGTGGTTGGCCCGAAGGCGAGATAGATCAGTTGAGGGATTTCGTAGTTAGAAAGTGACATCGAGCAGACCTGCCAGGCCCTGAGTTGAAAAGAGCTCCCATTGTAAGTTGGGAGCTCTAAGCTTTTCTTAAGATGGCGTTATCTTAGGATTTCAGCGCGGCAGTTTGAGGTTTTGCCACACCGCCAGGCTTGGCTCGGCCTGGTTCAGGGTATAGAAGTGCAGCCCCGGTGCGCCGCCTTGCAGCAACTCGTCGCACAGGGCGGTGATCACCTCTTCGCCGAAGGCCTGGATGCTGGCGCTGTCGTCGGCATAGGCTTCCAACTGCTTGCGAATCCAGCGCGGGATCTCGGCGCCGCAGGCGTCGGAAAAACGCGCCAGCTTGCTGTAGTTGGTGATCGGCATGATGCCCGGCACGATCGGGATGTCCACCCCCAACTTCTGGGCGCGCTCGACGAAATAGAAATAGCTGTCGGCGTTGAAGAAGTACTGGGTGATGGCGCTGTCGGCGCCGGCCTTGACCTTGCGCACGAAGTTGGCCAGATCGTCCTCGAAGTTGCGCGCCTGCGGGTGCATCTCGGGGTAGGCAGCCACTTCCAGGTGGAAGTGATCACCGATCTCTTGACGGATGAACTCGACCAAGTCGCTGGCGTGGCGCAGTTCGCCGCTGGCCATGCCCATGCCGGACGGCAGGTCGCCGCGCAGGGCGACGATGCGCTTGATCCCGGCCGCCTTGTACTCGGCAATCAGGGCGCGCAGCTCGGCCTTGGTGTCGCCGACGCACGACAGGTGCGGGGCGGCGGGAATCTTCACTTCGCTTTCCAGTTGCAGCACGGTGTTGAGCGTGCGGTCGCGGGTCGAGCCGCCGGCGCCGTAGGTGCAGGAAAAGAAGTCGGGGTTGTAGGTCGCCAATTGACGGGCGACGGCCATGAGCTTTTCATGGCCGGCGTCGGTCTTGGTCGGGAAGAACTCGAAGCTGTAACGGCGTTCTTGTGACATCTCTGGTTCCTCAGCTTCAAGCGTCGAGCTTCAAGCTGCAAGTAGACGCCAGTTCGGTGATGGCCGACCTGGCGTAGCATGATCAAGATCCAAGCACAGCAGCTTCACGCGGCAACCACGCGCGCCGCCCTTGCTTGCCGCTTGAAGCTCAAAGCTTGCCGCTTAGTAGCGGTAAGCGTCCGGCTTGAACGGACCTTCGACGGTCACGCCGATGTACTCGGCCTGCTGCGGCGTCAGTTGGGTGACCACGCCGCCGAAGCCGCGGACCATTTCCAGGGCCACTTCTTCGTCGAGCTTCTTGGGCAGCACTTCGACGGTCAGGCGCTGGGCCTTCTTCTCGGCGCTCAGGTCGGCGAACTTCTGCTCGAACAGGAAGATCTGCGCCAGCACCTGGTTGGCGAACGAGCCGTCCATGATCCGGCTCGGGTGGCCGGTGGCGTTGCCCAGGTTCACCAGACGGCCTTCGGCCAGCAGGATCAGGTAGTCGTCGTTCTGCGGATCGAAGGTGCCGGCGCCGGTGCGGTGGATCTTGTGCACCTGAGGCTTGACCTCTTCCCATGCCCAGTTCTTGCGCATGAAGGCGGTGTCGATCTCGTTGTCGAAGTGACCGATGTTGCAGACCACGGCGCGCTTCTTCAGGGCCTTGAGCATGTTGGCGTCGCACACGTTGACGTTACCGGTGGTGGTGACGATCAGGTCGATGCGGCCCAGCAGGTCTTTGTTGATACCGGCTTCGGTGCCAGTGTTGACACCATCCTTGAATGGCGAGACCACTTCGAAGCCGTCCATGCACGCCTGCATCGCGCAGATCGGGTCGACTTCGGTGACCTTGACGATCATGCCTTCCTGACGCAGCGACTGGGCCGAGCCCTTGCCCACGTCACCGTAGCCGATCACCAGGGCCTGCTTGCCCGACAGCAGGTGGTCGGTGCCGCGCTTGATGGCGTCGTTCAGGCTGTGACGGCAGCCGTACTTGTTGTCGTTCTTGCTCTTGGTGACCGAGTCGTTGACGTTGATCGCCGGGACTTTCAGCTCGCCCTTGGCCAGCATGTCCAGCAGGCGGTGCACGCCGGTGGTGGTCTCTTCGGTGACGCCGTGGATCTTGGCCAGCATGGCCGGGTATTTCTTGTGCAGGATTTCGGTCAGGTCACCGCCGTCGTCCAGCACCATGTTGGCGTCCCATGGCTGACCGTCCTTGAGGATGGTCTGCTCGATGCACCACTCGTATTCCTGCTCGGTCTCGCCTTTCCAGGCGAACACCGGGATGCCCGCAGCGGCGATGGCGGCAGCGGCCTGGTCCTGGGTGGAGAAGATGTTGCAGGACGACCAGCGCACTTCGGCGCCCAGCGCGACCAGGGTCTCGATGAGCACGGCGGTCTGGATGGTCATGTGGATGCAGCCGAGGATGCGTGCGCCCTTGAGCGGTTGCTCAGCCTGATACTTGCGGCGCAGGCCCATCAGCGCCGGCATTTCCGACTCGGCGATGATGACTTCCTTGCGGCCCCAGTCGGCCAGGGAAATGTCGGCGACCTTGAAATCGGAAAAACCAGCAGGCGTGTTTACAGCGCTCATGAAGAGCCTCCATTCGTAGTGTGCGAATGGGCGCCGTTGTGCGTTGAGCGTCCGCTGGAGCGGACAACGCCCCGTCCGAGCCTGACAGGAAGACCTGCTGCAGCGCCCCTCGGACGGGTGGCGGGATGACCACCGCAGCGGGTGGCCATTTGGAAACGGGCAGATTATAGCCGCGCCGATGTGACACACCCAAGACTTTCCGTCGATTAATCGAGACGATAGTCGATGCCCGGTGGAGGCCGGTGGGCCGCTCTGCCATCATGGTCGTCCGTCAGTCAGGCATCCGAGGAGTCGCCATGAATTTCCACACGCGCAAGTGGGTGAAGCCCGAAGACCTCAACCCCAACGGCACCCTGTTCGGTGGCAGCCTGCTGCGCTGGATCGACGAGGAAGCCGCGATCTACGCCATCGTGCAACTGGGCAACCAGCGCGTGGTGACCAAGTACATCTCCGAGATTAACTTCGTCAGCGCCTCGCGCCAGGGCGAGATCATCGAGCTGGGCATCACCGCCACCGAGTTCGGCCGCACCTCCATCACCCTCAAGTGCGAAGTGCGCAACAAGATCACCCGCAAGAGCATCCTCACCGTGGACCGCATGGTCTTCGTCAACCTGGGCGAAGATGGCCTGCCGGCGCCCCATGGGCAGACCCGCATCAAGTACATCGGCGACCAATTCCCGGACGCGGACGAACAATAACGCGCAGTGCGCGCTTCGCGGGGTGGCCGGCGAAGCGCGCTGAGCCGTGGTCAGGGCTGGGCGCTGACCCGGCGGACCACTTTGCCGACGGTCAAGCCCTGCACCAGGATCGACGACAGCACCACGATGTAGGTGATCGACAGCAGCAGGTCGCGTTCGTCGCCCATCGGCAGCGAGAGCGCCAGGGCCACCGAGACACCGCCGCGCAGACCGCCCCAGGTGAGCACGCGCACGGTGCCGCGCGGCACTTCGCGCCAGCGGCGCAGCAGCAGGATGGCCGGCGCCACGGTCAGCAGGCGCGAAGCCAGCACCGCCACTGCCAGCACGCCACCGGCGGCCAGGTGCATCCAGTTGAACGGCAGCAGCAGCAGCTCCAGGCCGATCAGGGCGAACAGCAGGGCGTTGAGCATGTCGTCGATCAGTTCCCAGAAACCGTCCATGTAGCGGCGGGTCATGTCGTTCATCGCCAGGTTGCGCCCCAGGTTGCCGATGATCAGACCGGCCACCACCATCGCGATCGGTGCCGACACGTGCAGCTCGTAGCACATGGCCGAGCCGCCGATCACCAGCGCCAGGGTCAGCATGACCTCCACCTGGTACTGCTCGATGCCCTTGATCATGCGGTAGGTGGCGTAGCCGATGAGGCCACCGAACACCACGCCGCCAATGGCTTCGCGGGCGAACAGCAAGGCGGTGTCGGCCACGCTCGGGGTCTCGCCCAGCTGGATGATGCCCAGCAGCACGGTGAACACCACCACCGCCGTGCCGTCGTTGAACAGCGATTCACCGACGATGGTGGTCTTCAGGGGTTTGGATGCGTTGGCCGTGCGCAGTGCGCCGAGCACGGCGATGGGGTCGGTCGGCGAGATCAGCGCGCCGAACAGCAGACAATAGATCAGCGGGACGTCCCAGCCGAACATCGCGAACACCCAGTGCGCCAGGTAGCCGATCACGAAGGTGGCGATCAGCACGCCGATGGTCGCCAGCAGGCCGATCGGCCAGCGGTAGCTGCGCAGGTCGCCCAGATTCACGTGGAGGGCGCCGGCGAACAGCAGGAACGACAGCATCCAGTGCATCAGCAGGTCGTTGAAGTCGATCTGGTTCATCAGGCTCTCGACGCGCTCCTCCAGACCCGGAAAGCCGATCAGGCTCAGGCCTTGCAGAATCAGCGAGAACAGCAGAGCCGTGACCATCACGCCGATGGCGGGCGGCAGGCCGATGAACCGGTAGTTGACGTAAGTGAGGAGGGTGGTGAGGCAGATGAACGCGGCGACTAATTCAAGCATCCTGAATCCTGTGACAGTGGCTTCCAAATCGTACCCGAAGGGTCCGTGCAGTTCTTTGATGACCTGATGCGCGTATCGGGACACACCTTATGACCAGAATTCTCAGCTTCGTTCCTGGATGGAACGCTTCGTCCGCCTCGCAGGGATGAGCAATGCCTGGCCGCAGAACCTTTCCCGGACGGCGTGATCCCAGTTGGCAAGCGGTGTCCGGCGCCCAGGCGGGCGATCGCGCTGCGACTTTCCCGAACCGAGGAGCCTGAACATGACCGTAGCCCTGTGGTGCATCCTTATCGCGCTGTTCCTACCGCCGCTGTGCGCGTTGATCGCCAAGGTGGCCAGCGGCCGCTTCGGCATGAGCGACAACCGCGACCCGCGTGCCTTCCTCGATACCCTCTCCGGGCTGCCGCGCAGGGCGCATGCCGCCCAGCAGAACGGCTACGAAGCCTTCCCCGCCTTCGCGGCGGCAGTGCTGGTGGCCGATGTCGTCGGCAACGCCGAGCAGGTGACCCAGGACGTGCTGGCCGTGATGTACATCACCAGCCGGTTGCTCTACATCATCTGCTACCTGGCCGATTGGGCGGCGTTGCGCTCGCTGGTGTGGTTCGCCGGGCTGGCGTTGATCGTGTCGTTCTTCGTGGTGTCGGTCTGAGCCTATTCCGGGCTTTCGGCGCGAGCGCGTCAGGGCCGCCAAGCGGCCCATCGCGGCCCTGAGGTGATCGCCTCAGTCAGGGCACCTTCGGCACATCCGGCAATGCTGCGCCCTTGGGCCAGAGCATCCAGATCTGCCCCTGCTGCTTCATGTTGCCCGCCAGTTCGCCCGCTTCAGGGCCGGTGCCCCAGAACAGGTCGGCGCGGACTTCACCGGTAATCGCGCCACCGGTGTCCTGGGCGCCCACCGGGCGTACCACGGGCGAGCCGTCCGGGCGGGTCGTGGAGAGCCACAGCAGACTGCCCAGGGGAATCACCTTGCGGTCGATGGCCACGCTGTAACCGGCCGTGAGCGGGACGTTCAGCGAACCGCGTGGGCCTTCGTTGCTGTCGGGGCCGGTGGCGAAGAACACATAGCTGGGGTTGCTCGCCAGCAGTTCCGGCACGCGTTGCGGATTGGCCTGGGCCCAGGCGTGGATGCTGCCCATGGTCACGTCTTCTTTCTTCAATTGCCCCTGTTCCACCAGCCAGCGCCCGATGGGCCGGTAGGGATGGCCATTCTGATCGGCGTAGCCCAGGCGCAGTTGCCGGCCATCTTCCAGTTGTACCCGGCCCGAGCCCTGGATCTGCAGGAACTGCAGGTCCATCGGGTCGGTCAGCCAGGCCAGTACCGGCGCCTTGGCGCCGTCGCGATAGATCACTTCGGCGGTGTCGTAGGGTTTGAGCACGCGTCCCTCGACCCGGCCGCGCAGGCGCTTGCCCTTGAGTTCCGGATACACGCTGGCCAGGTCGACGACGATCATGTCGTCCGGCGGGCCATAGACCGGCACGTTGGCCGTGGCCGAGCGCGTGAGGCTGCCTGGATAGACCGGCTCGTAGTAACCGGTGATCAGGCCGTTGGCATCGTTCTGCGCCGAGCGCAGGCCATAGACCTGCAGGTTCTGCTGGAGGAAGCTGCGCACCTGGGCCGGGTCTGCCGGGACTGAGGCGGCCGCGTCGCAGGTGGCGGCCCATACGGGGTCGCGGGTGAGTTTCTGGCAGCCATTGCGCCAGGCCTGGAAACCGGCCAGCAGGTCGGCGTCGCTGACGGCCGGCAGGTCCTTGAACTCGACGCTGCTGTAGGTGGCGATGGCGTGGGGCTCGGGTTTGGCTTTTTCACTGTCGCCGCCGTTGCAGCCGGCCAATAGGGCCAGGGCCGGAAGCACCCAGGCGAGTGGACGCAGAACAGTTTTCATAAGTGCGGTCCTGTGTGGGGCGAAGATGAATTTTCGCCCTTGTCTTTTGTGTGGCTATTGGTCTTTGTCCGATGGGCGACGATACTGCATGCCCGATTCCGTTGGCCGTAGAGACCGTGATGTACAAGCGATTGACCGTAGTGCTGCTCGCCACGCTGGCCCTGTGCGCCTGCGAGCGTGTCGACCCGAACTCGCCGCTGGGCCAGCGCAAGGCGATCTTCAAGGACATGCTCAAGACCAGCGAAGACCTGGGCGGCATGCTGCGCGGACGACTGCCGTTCGATGCGTCGAAGTTCGAGGCCGGTGCCGCGCGCCTCGATACCTTGGCCCATGCGCCGTGGCAGCACTTTCCGGCGGTGCGCGACGACGGCGACAGCAGCGCCCGGCCCGAGGTGTGGCAGCGTCAGGCACGCTTCGAGGCGCTGGCCCGCCAGCTTGAGGGCGAGACCGGCGAGCTGGTCGCCGCCAGCACCGGCCAGCGGCTGAACGCCGAGGTACTGAAAGCGCCGATGGACCGCGTCGAGGCAGCGTGCAAGGCCTGTCATACGGAGTTCCGCAACCACTGATCGGCAGCGCGTGGGGCGAGCCCGGCGCGCCACTCGGTCATCAGCGCTCGAGTTCGTCCACCGCTTCCTGCAGTTCCTTCTTCGATTCGGCGAGCTTTTCCTTGCGCTTGTTGATCTTCTCCGGGTCGCCCTTCTTCATGGCCTTGTCCAGGTCCTTGGTGCGCTGGCTGACCTCGTGGCGAGCGTCGAGCACCCTCTGCTCACGCTCCTTGCGCAGGCTGCTGTCGGTGCAGTTGGCAGTGACTTCGCTCAGCGCTTTCTCCAGGCCGGCGGCCTGGTCGCTGTTGTTGTGCGCGCGGGCTTCGCTGAGTTGCTGCTCGATGGCGCTGCGTTTGGCGGCGCAGCCGGTCAGGCCGGCATCGGGTTGAGCCGCCTGCAGCGGGCCGGCGGCCAGGCCGACGACTGCCAGCAGGGCGAGCGTGGAAACTGATTTCATGAACGAGGGCCTCTTTACAGGGCGGGACGACAAAGACGAAATCCTGCCCGGATTTTGCCCATTTGGAAACCGTGGTGACCTGATTGACCTCAAGAGGGAGAAAGTCCCTACGGTTTTGTGCGATCAGGTATGAAAAAGCCCCTGCCAATCGCTCGGCAGGGGCTTGCGGGTTCGACGCCAGATGGCCTTACAGGCCGGCGGCGTCGCGCAGGGCGGCAGCGCGGTCGGTGCGTTCCCAGGTGAAGGTGGTGAAGGTGTCGTCGCCGACGGTCTTTTGCTGCGGCTCACGGCCGAAGTGACCGTAGGCGGCGGTTTCCTGGTACATCGGGTGGAGCAGGTCGAGCATCTTGGTGATGGCGTACGGACGCAGGTCGAAGCACTCGCGCACCAGTTGCACGATCTTCTCGTCGGAGACCTTGCCGGTGCCGAAGGTGTTGATCGAAATGGAGGTCGGCTGGGCCACGCCGATGGCGTAGGACACCTGGATCTCGCAACGCTCGGCCAGGCCCGCGGCGACGATGTTCTTGGCCACGTAGCGGCCGGCGTAGGCGGCGGAACGGTCGACCTTGGACGGGTCCTTGCCGGAGAATGCGCCGCCGCCGTGACGGGCCATGCCGCCGTAGGAGTCGACGATGATCTTGCGGCCGGTCAGGCCGCAGTCGCCCACCGGGCCACCGATGATGAAGTTGCCGGTCGGGTTGATGTGGAACTGGGTGCCTTTGTGCAGCAGTTCGGCCGGCAAGGTGTGCTTGACGATCAGTTCCATCACCGCTTCCTGCAGGTCTTTCTGCGACACTTCGGGGTTGTGCTGGGTCGACAGCACCACCGCGTCGATGCCCACTACCTTGCCGTTTTCGTAGCGGCAGGTGACCTGCGATTTGGCGTCCGGGCGCAGCCACGGCAGCAGCTTGGACTTGCGCGCTTCGGCCTGGCGCTCGACCAGACGGTGCGAGAAGCAGATGGGCGCCGGCATCAGCACGTCGGTTTCGTTGCTGGCGTAGCCGAACATCAGGCCTTGGTCGCCAGCGCCCTGGTCTTCCGGCTTGGAACGATCGACGCCCTGGGCGATGTCCACCGACTGCTTGCCGATGATGTTCATCACGGCGCAGGTGGCGCCGTCGAAGCCGACGTCGGAGCTGTTGTAGCCGATGTCGATGATGACCTTGCGCACCAGCTCTTCCAGGTCGACCCAGGCCGAGGTGGTGACTTCGCCGGCGATGATCGCCACGCCGGTCTTGACCAGGGTTTCACAGGCCACGCGGGCGTACTTGTCCTGGGCGATGATCGCGTCCAGGACGGCATCGGAAATCTGGTCGGCGATCTTGTCCGGATGCCCTTCGGACACGGACTCGGAGGTGAAAAGGGAGTATTCGCTCATCTCGAAGGGTTCCTAAAATGTACCGATGTGTGTGTTGCCAGCGGCCCGCTGGAAATGCCGGACCTGGATCTGGAAACCGTTACGCAAGCCCACATAGAGGCTGTCGCCGGGGGTGAGCCCGGCCAAGGTGGCCCAACGGGCCAGATCGTCCTGCTCGAAGCCCAGCCACAGGTCGCCGCAGGCTTCGCGGGCCCACGCCTGATCGTGACTGCACAAGTCGGTGACCAGCAGGCTGCCGCCGGCCTTCACCCGTGCGGCCAACTGGCGCAGCGCCTGGGCCGGGTCGGGGAAATGGTGCAGCACCATGTTCAGCACCACGCAGTCAGCCTGCACGTCCGCAGCGCCGAGGGCGTCGGCCAGGTGCAGGGTGACGTTGTCCAGCGCCTCGCGCTCGCACACCTGGCGGGCCAGCTCGAGCATGGTCGGGCTGTTGTCCAGTGCCGTGACGTGGGCGAAGCGCCGGGCCAGGTCGGGCAGGAAACCGCCGTCGCCGGGGCCGACCTCCAGGGCGCTGGTGTGGGCGCCGAAGTGCAGCTTGTCGAGCAGGGCCAGCAGGCTTTCCCGGTATTGCGGCAAGCCGGCGATCAAGTCCTGCTGGGCACGGAATTTCTCTTCGACGCGCAGGAAAAAGTCCTGGCTGGTGGCCGCGCGACGCTGCTGCACCTGGGCGATGCGGGCCTGCACCTCCTGGGCCAACGCCAGGCCATCGACTTCTTCGAGCAGCGCTGAATGTAGGCGCCCGCCCAAGCGCTGGCTGTCCGGCAGGGCGCGGCGATAGAAGATGGCATTGCCCTCACGGCGGGTGGCCACCAGGTCGGCCTGGGCCAGCACCTTGAGGTGATGGCTCATGCCCGACTGGCCGATATCGAAGATCTGCGCCAGCTCCAGCACGCCGAAGGAGTCGCTGGCCAGCGCGCGCAGCACGTTCAGGCGCAGCGGATCGCCGCCGGCCTTGCACAGGGCGGTCAGCTCGTCGCTGCGGTGAGAGGTGATGGGCGCTTGAAGATTCATGGAGCGGGAGTCTAGACAGCCAACCGTGCCCCCGCAAGGCCAATATCAAAAAGTTTTGATATTGGGCGGCCGTTCGCCGCCAGCGGCAAGCCTCGAGCTTCAGGCGGCACGTCCGAAGCGGTCCGTAAGGGGGGAACCGGCGTCTTGCCGCTTCAAACTTGCCGCTTGAAGCTCGAAATGTTTGCCCCTGGCCGCACAGTGGGGGAAAATGGTCGTCTTTTTCCCGTTTCACCACTTCTTCAAGCCTCAGGAGACCTGCGATGCCCAGCCGTCGTGATCGTGCCAACGCCATTCGTGCCCTCAGCATGGATGCCGTGCAAAAGGCCAACAGCGGCCACCCCGGTGCCCCCATGGGCATGGCGGATATCGCCGAAGTGCTTTGGCGCGACTACCTCAAGCACAACCCGAGCAACCCCAGCTTCGCCGACCGCGACCGCTTCGTGCTGTCCAACGGCCATGGCTCGATGCTGATCTACTCACTGCTGCACCTGAGCGGCTACGACCTGTCCATCGACGACCTCAAGGGCTTCCGCCAACTGCACAGCCGTACTCCAGGTCACCCGGAATATGGCTATACCCCAGGCGTGGAGACCACCACCGGTCCGCTCGGCCAGGGCATCGCCAACGCCGTGGGCTTCGCCCTGGCAGAGAAGATCATGGCGGCGCAGTTCAACCGTGAAGGCCACGACATCGTCGACCACCACACCTATGTGTTCATGGGCGATGGCTGCATGATGGAAGGTATTTCCCACGAAGTCGCCTCCCTGGCCGGCACCCTGGGCCTGAACAAGCTGATCGCCTTCTACGACGACAACGGCATTTCCATCGACGGCGAAGTGCACGGCTGGTTCACCGACAACACCCCGGCGCGTTTCGAAGCCTACAACTGGCAGGTGATTCGCAACGTCAACGGCCACGATGCCGAAGAGATCAAGACCGCCATCGAGACGGCGCGCAAGAGCGACCGTCCGACGCTGATCTGCTGCAAGACCATCATCGGCTTCGGTTCGCCGAACAAGCAGGGCAAGGAAGACTGCCACGGCGCCCCGCTGGGCAACGACGAAATCGCCCTGGCGCGCAAGGAACTGAACTGGAACTACGGTCCGTTCGAGATTCCGGCCGACATCTACGCCGAATGGAACGCCAAGGACGCCGGTGCCAAGGCCGAAGCCGAGTGGAACCAGCGCTTCGAGGCCTACGCCAAGGCCTTCCCGGAACTGGCCGCCGAGTTCAAGCGCCGCAGCGCCGGTGAGTTGCCTGCCGACTTCAGCCAGAAGGCTCAGCAGTACATCGAGGAAGTGGCTGCCAAGGGTGAGACCATCGCCAGCCGCAAGGCCAGCCAGAACACCCTGAACGCCTTCGGTCCGCTGCTGCCTGAACTGCTCGGCGGTTCGGCCGACCTGGCCGGCTCCAACCTTACCCTGTGGAAGGGCTGCAAGGGCGTCGATGCCGTCGATGCCAGCGGCAACTACGTGTTCTACGGCGTGCGCGAGTTCGGCATGACCGCCATCATGAACGGCCTGGCCCTGCACGGCGGCCTGGTGCCCTACGGCGCCACCTTCCTGATGTTCATGGAGTACGCCCGCAACGCGGTGCGCATGTCGGCGCTGATGAAGCAGCGTGTGGTGCATGTGTACACCCACGACTCCATCGGCCTGGGCGAAGACGGCCCGACCCACCAGCCGGTCGAGCAACTGACCAGCCTGCGCAGCACGCCGAACCTGGACACCTGGCGTCCGGGCGATGCGGTCGAGTCGGCCGTGGCCTGGAAAGCCGCGCTGGAGCGCAACGACGGTCCGTCCGCGCTGATCTTCTCCCGGCAGAACCTGCAGCATCAGCCGCGCAGCGCCCAGCAGATCGCTGACATCGCGCGTGGCGGCTACGTGCTCAAGGACTGCGCCGGCGAGCCGGAACTGATCCTCATCGCCACCGGCTCGGAAGTGGGTCTGGCCGTTCAGGCCTTCGACGCGCTCAGCGAGCAGGGCCGCAAGGTCCGCGTGGTGTCGATGCCGAGCACCAGCGTGTTCGACGCCCAGGACGCCGCCTACAAGCAATCGGTGCTGCCGCTGGAAGTCGGTGCGCGCATCGCCATCGAAGCGGCCCATGCCGACTTCTGGTACAAGTACGTCGGCCTCGAAGGTCGCGTCATCGGCATGACCACCTACGGCGAGTCGGCCCCGGCCTCCGCGCTGTTCGAGGAGTTCGGCTTCACCCTGGAGAACATCCTGGGCACCGCCGAAGAGCTGCTGGAAGACTGATTCATGCCGGGCGAGGCGAGGGCGATGCCCTCGTCTCGCGACACAAGGCCGCTTCGACAAGGCACTGCTTGCACCGTGCCCTGTGGAAGCGGCCTTGTGCCGCGCTGGGCCGCATCGCGGCCCCGATGGCCATCCTGCATTAGCGAGTCGCGAATGACCCACGATCGTCCCTACAAAGTTGCACTCAACGGTTACGGCCGCATCGGCCGTTGTGTCCTGCGCGCTCTGTTCGAGCGAGGGGCGAAGGCCGGCTTCGAGATCGTCGCGCTGAACGACCTGGCCGATCAGGCCAGCCTGGAATACCTGACCCGCTTCGACTCCACCCATGGCCGCTTCCCCGGCGAGGTGAAGGTCGATGGCGATTGTCTGCACATCAACGGCGACTGCGTGAAAGTCATGCGCAGTGCCACTCCCGAAGGCATCGACTGGGCGGCACTGGACGTGGACCTGGTGCTCGAATGCTCCGGCGCTTACCACAGCCGAGTCGACGGCCAGCGTTTTCTCCAGGCCGGGGCGCCGCGCGTGCTGTTCTCCCAGCCCATGGCCAGCGAGGCGGATGTCGATGCCACCGTGGTCTACGGCATCAATCAGCACTGCCTGACCGGTCACGAACGCCTGGTCTCCAACGCCTCCTGCACCACCAACTGCGGCGTGCCGCTGCTTCGGGTGCTGGATCAGGCCTTCGGCATCGACTACGTGCAGATCACCACCATCCACTCGGCGATGAACGACCAGCCGGTGATCGATGCCTACCACCACGAAGACCTGCGCCGCACCCGCTCGGCGTTCCAGTCGGTGATCCCGGTGTCCACCGGGCTGGCACGCGGCATCGAGCGCCTGCTGCCGGAACTTGCCGGGCGAATCCAGGCCAAAGCGGTACGCGTGCCGACCGTCAACGTGTCGTGCCTGGACATCACCCTGCTGACCGCTCGCGACACCAGCGCCGCCGAGGTCAACCGGGTGCTGCGCGAGGCCGCACTGGACGGTCCGCTCAAAGGCCTGCTGGCCTACACCGAGCTGCCCCACGCCAGCTGTGATTTCAACCATGATCCGCATTCGGCCATCGTCGATGCCAGCCAGACTCGCGTCAGCGGCCCTCGGCTCGTCAACCTGCTGGCCTGGTTCGACAACGAATGGGGATTCGCCAACCGTATGCTCGACGTCGCGGGGCACTACCTGCACGTCGTCCACCAAACCGCCGCAAACAGCCCTGAAGGACTGCATTCATGACCGTGTTGAAGATGACCGACCTCGACCTGCAAGGTAAACGCGTACTGATCCGCGAAGACCTCAACGTGCCTGTGAAGGACGGTGTGGTTACCAGCGATGCGCGTATCCAGGCTGCGTTGCCGACCATCAAGCTGGCCCTGGAGAAGGGCGCGGCGCTGATGGTCTGCTCGCACCTCGGGCGCCCGAGCGAAGGCGAGTTCTCCCGGGAAAACAGCCTCAAGCCGGTGGCCGAATACCTGAGCAAGGCCCTGGGCCGCGACGTACCGCTGGTGGCCGACTACCTCGACGGCGTCGAGATCAAGGCCGGTGAGGTGGTGCTGTTCGAGAATGTGCGCTTCAACAAGGGCGAGAAAAAGAACGCCGACGAGCTGGCGCAGAAGTACGCGGCCCTGTGCGATGTATTCGTGATGGACGCGTTCGGCACCGCCCACCGCGCAGAAGGTTCCACCCATGGTGTGGCCAAGTTCGCCAAGGTTGCGGCGGCCGGCCCGCTGCTGGCTGCAGAGCTCGATGCCCTGGGCAAGGCGCTGAAGGCGCCGGCCAAGCCGATGGCGGCCATCGTCGCCGGTTCCAAGGTTTCGACCAAGCTCGATGTGCTCAACAGCCTGTCCGGCGTGTGCGACCAACTGATCGTCGGTGGCGGCATCGCCAATACCTTCCTCGCTGCCGCCGGTCACCCGGTTGGCAAGTCGTTGTACGAACCTGACCTGGTCGATACCGCCAAGGCCATCGCCGCCAAGGTCAGCGTGCCGCTGCCGGTGGACGTGGTGGTGGCCAAGGAATTCGCCGAGAGCGCCGAAGCCACGGTCAAGGCCATCGCCGACGTGGCGGACGACGACATGATTCTCGACATCGGCCCGCAAACCGCTGCCCAGTTCGCCGAGCTGCTGAAGTCGTCGAAGACCATCTTGTGGAACGGTCCGGTCGGGGTGTTCGAATTCGACCAGTTCGGCAACGGCACCAAAGTGCTGGCCAAGGCCATCGCCGACAGCGCAGCGTTCTCCATCGCCGGCGGTGGCGACACCCTGGCGGCCATCGACAAATATGGCGTCGGTGCCGATATCTCCTACATTTCCACCGGTGGCGGTGCTTTCCTCGAGTTCGTCGAGGGCAAGGTACTGCCTGCGGTGGCCGTGCTCGAAGAGCGGGCCAAGGGCTGATCGGCGATGGCGCCTGGCAAAGGGAGCGACCTGATGGTCAAGCAATTGCCTGTGCTGGTCCTGATCGCGCTGCTCGGCGCCTGTTCCAGCGATCGTGCGACGGATAGCGAGCCGGCGCACGCGCCCCAGGGCGGCTGCTACCAGTCGCAGTGGCAGGCCGAAACGGTTCCGGTGATCAACAAGCGCCTGGGGCCGGACGGTCTGGAGAAGTACGACGACGAGTACCAGCGCAAGGCGCCCGGCTGCCCTTGATCGGGTCGGGGCAACCGATGGGTGGTTTTGTGGTCTTGAACAGTGGTTCGGTGGCGTCACCACCGGCCCTACGCGAGGAAGCTGAATGAAAGCGCTGCTGGCCGCACTGGCCCTGGCAACCCTGGCCGGTTGCTCGTTGCTGCAACCGACCTCCGCTCCGGCGGACACCTGGACCCGCTGGGTCTGTGACAGCCAGGCCGAGGTGCTGTGGCGCTACGCCGACGCCTCGCAGCACGCGGTGGACGTACGCCTCGGCGGCGCCGACCAGGTCTACCGGCTTAAGGCCGAGCCCGGCGCTTCGGGTGCGTTGTACAGCGATGGCGTGCTCGCCTTCCACACCAAGGGCAACGAAGGCCTGGTGTACTGGGAGGCGACCAACGATCTGATTGGGCGGGGCTGCAAGGCACCGTGATTGGCCGGACCGTCACGGCGGTCCACAACTACTTGAACAGCAACCGCCCCTGCGGCAGGCTTGCACGAAACAACGACGCTTGTCGGGAGAGAGATACACAATGGCACTCATTAGCATGCGCCAGATGCTGGACCACGCCGCCGAGTTCGGCTACGGCGTTCCAGCTTTCAACGTCAACAACCTCGAGCAGATGCGCGCCATCATGGAAGCGGCCGACAAGACCGACTCTCCAGTCATCGTCCAGGCCTCCGCCGGTGCGCGCAAATACGCCGGTGCTCCCTTCCTGCGTCACCTGATCCTGGCGGCCATCGAAGAATTCCCGCACATCCCGGTGTGCATGCACCAGGACCATGGCACCAGCCCTGACGTCTGCCAGCGCTCGATCCAGCTGGGCTTCAGCTCGGTGATGATGGACGGCTCGCTCAAGGAAGACGGCAAGACCCCGTCGGACTACGACTACAACGTGCGCGTGACCCAGCAAACCGTCGCGTTCGCCCACGCCTGCGGCGTGTCGGTCGAAGGCGAGCTGGGTTGCCTGGGCAGCCTGGAAACCGGTCAGGCCGGTGAAGAAGACGGCGTTGGCGCCGAAGGCATCCTGGACCACAGCCAGATGCTGACCGACCCGGAAGAAGCCGCTGATTTCGTCAAGAAGACCCAGGTCGATGCCCTGGCCATCGCCATCGGCACCAGCCACGGCGCCTACAAGTTCACCAAGCCGCCGACCGGCGACATCCTGGCGATCGACCGCATCAAGGCCATTCACCAGCGCATCCCTGACACTCACCTGGTGATGCACGGTTCTTCGTCTGTACCGCAGGACTGGCTGGCGATCATCAATGAGTTCGGCGGCGACATCAAAGAAACCTACGGCGTGCCGGTCGAAGAAATCGTCGAAGGCATCAAGCACGGTGTGCGCAAGGTCAACATCGATACCGACCTGCGCCTGGCCTCCACCGGTGCGATCCGTCGCTTCCTGGAGCAGAACAAGTCCGAGTTCGACCCGCGCAAATACTTCGCCCAGACCGTCGTGGCCATGCGTGACATCTGCATCGCCCGCTACGAAGCCTTTGGCACCGCAGGCAACGCCTCGAAGATCAAACCGATCTCCCTGGACGCCATGTACCTGCGCTACGCCAAAGGCGAGCTGGCCGCGAAGGTCAACTGATCGTTCGAGCGCACTGAAGAAACCCGCAGCGATGCGGGTTTTTTCATGCCTGCATGTCTGAGTTGGAGGAACCTGGCAGATGCGCCAAGGTCGGTAAATCGCCCACCTGTATTCATCTATTCATGCGCGCGGCCGATGAATTAAGGCACAATGCTATTATTGACCTTCCGGGTCGGAGATTGCCCGTGTTTCGCCTATCCGCTGTCCGCCCGAGCCACTTCCTGCCTTCGATCCTGCTGCTGCTGTTCGGGCTCGCAGCCGCGTACGTGCGCGACCTGAGCGTGTTCTTCACCTCGCTATTCAACGTACTGCCGACCATGGTGCTGCTGCTCGGCGGCGCGTACTGTGCGGTCTACCGTCGCCAGCGCGAGCTGTTCCTGATGGTCACGGTGTACATCGCCTATTTCCTGCTCGACACCCAGACCGACTACTACCGCGACCACGGCCAGGTGCGCGAAGACGCTGCGGTGGTGTTCCACCTGGTATGCCTGCTGTTGCCGGGGCTGTATGGCCTGTTTGGCGCCTGGCAGGAACGCACCCACCTGGCCCAGGACATGCTTGCGCGCTTTGCCGTGCTGTTCGCGGTCGGCGGTGTGGCCCTGGCCCTGGAGCAGAGCTACCCGCAGGCGTTGCTGGGCTGGCTGGCGGAAATTCGCTGGCCGTCGTTGCATGGCCAGTGGATGAGCCTGATCCAACTCGCCTACCCGCTGTTCTTCGGGGTGTTCGTGCTGCTCGTGGTGCAGTACCTGCGCCAGCCACGGCCTTTGCATGCGGCGCAGATCGTCGGCCTGATCGGCATTTTCTGGATGCTGCCGCAGACCTTCATCCTGCCCTTCACCCTGAACATCATGTGCAGCCAGGTGATGCTGATGATCGCCGCCGCGGTGTCCCATGAGGCCTATCAGATGGCATTCCGCGATGAGCTGACCGGCCTGCCGGGGCGTCGAGCGCTGAACGAGCGCATGCAGCGCCTGGGGCGCAGCTATGTGATCGCCATGACCGACGTGGATCACTTCAAGAAATTCAACGACACCCACGGCCACGATGTCGGCGACCAAGTGCTGCGGCTGGTCGCCAGCCGCTTGTCGAAAGTGACCGGCGGTGGTCGTGCCTATCGTTACGGCGGTGAAGAGTTCGCGTTGGTGTTCGCCGGGCAAACCCTCGAAGAGTGCCTGCCGCACCTGGAGGCAGTACGCGAAATGATCGCCAACTACGCCATCCAGCTACGCGATCAGAACAGCCGACCGCAGAACGACACCGCCGGTCGCCAGCGGCGTGCCGGATCGGCGGGTAATACGGTGTCGGTGACCATCAGCATCGGTGTCGCCGAGCGTCTGCCGGAGCATCGAAATCCCGATGAGGTGCTCAAGTCGGCCGACCAGGCGCTCTACAGCGCCAAGGCGGCGGGGCGCAACTGCGTGATGCAGACCGGGCAGACGGTGCGGCGTGGCGCTGTACGCACGGCGTGACCATCTCTGACCATTCGGTCGCTTGATGACCCTATGTCTCGTAAAAGTTGTTCGGTTACACTGCCTGCAACCCAGTGTGCGGCCCCGGCGGGCCGCTCCGACTCTACTAGCGAGAGGTTGTCATGGCCGACTATAAAGCGCCCCTGCGCGATATGCGCTTCGTACTCAATGAAGTCTTCAATGTGGCCGATCTGTGGGCTCGGCTACCGGGCCTGGCGGAGGTCGTTGACCTCGACACCGCTATGGCTGTGCTGGAAGAAGCGGGCAAGGTCACCAGTCGCAGCATCGCTCCGCTCAGCCGCGCCGCCGACGAAGAAGGCTGCCACTGGGCCAACGGTGCAGTACGCACCCCGGCAGGCTTCATCGAGGCCTATCGCACCTATGCCGAAGGGGGCTGGGTCGGCGTCGGCGGCGACCCGCTGTTCGGTGGCATGGGCATGCCCAAGGTCGTCTCCGCCCAAGTGGAGGAGATGGTCAACGCGGCGAGCCTGTCGTTCGGCCTGTATCCGATGCTCACCGCCGGGGCCTGCCTGTCCATCAACGCCCATGCCAGCGAGGCGCTCAAGCAGCGCTACCTGCCGAACATGTACGCAGGCGTCTGGGCCGGCTCCATGTGCCTCACCGAGCCTCACGCCGGCACCGACCTGGGCATCATCCGCACCCGTGCCGAGCCTCAGGCCGACGGTAGCTACAAGGTCAGCGGCACCAAGATCTTCATCACCGGCGGCGAGCACGACCTGACCGAGAACATCATTCACCTGGTGCTGGCCAAGCTGCCGGACGCCCCGCCCGGCCCCAAGGGTATCTCGCTGTTCCTGGTGCCCAAGTTCCTGGTCAACGAAGACGGCAGCCTGGGCGCGCGCAACCCGGCCAACTGCGGCTCCATCGAGCACAAGATGGGCATCCAGGCCTCGGCCACCTGCGTGATGAACTTCGACCAGGCGCTGGGTTACCTCGTCGGTGAGCCGAACAAAGGGCTGGCGGCGATGTTCACCATGATGAACTATGAACGCCTGGGCGTGGGTATCCAGGGCCTGGCGTCGGCCGAACGTTCCTATCAGAACGCCGTGGAGTACGCCCGTGACCGTCTGCAGAGCCGCGCACCGACCGGCGCGCAGGCCAAGGACAAGGTGGCTGATCCGATCATCGTCCACCCGGACGTACGGCGCATGCTGCTGACCATGAAGGCGCTGAACGAGGGGGGGCGCGCGTTCTCCACCTATGTGGCCCTGCAACTGGACAGCGCCAAGTTCAGCGAAGACCCTGCCACCCGCAAGCGCAGCGAGGAACTGGTCGCGCTGCTCACGCCTGTGGCCAAGGCCTTCCTCACCGACCTGGGGCTGGAGTGCACGGTGCATGGCCAGCAGGTGTTCGGTGGTCACGGCTACATCCGCGAGTGGGGGCAGGAGCAACTGGTGCGCGACGTGCGCATCACCCAGATCTACGAGGGTACCAACGGCATCCAGGCGCTGGACCTGATGGGGCGCAAGGTGGTGGCCAGTGGTGGCGCCTACTACCGGCTGTTCGCCGATGAGGTCCGTCAGTTCATCGATTCGGCCGACGCTAATATCGGAGAATTCACACGTCCGTTGGGCGTGGCCCTGGATCAGCTCGACGGCCTGACCGAATGGGTGCTGCAGCAGGCCAAGGACAACCCAAACGAAATCGGCGCCGCCTCGGTCGAATACCTGCATGCCTTCGGCTATGTCGCCTACGCCTACATGTGGGCCTTGATGGCCCGCGCCGCACAGGTCGGCGAGGGCGACGAGGCCTTCTACGGCGCCAAGCTCGGCACCGCACGCTTCTATTTCGCACGCCTGCTGCCCAGGGTCGATTCGCTGGTGGCGGCGGTGAAGGCGGGCAGCGAGCCGCTGTACCTGCTGGATGCGGCGCAATTCTGATGGACGGGACGGATAACGTGAGACGTCTCTGACATCTCGGAATCCTCGGCCTTGTAAGCTTTTTCCTACGCTGCGTGGTGACTTTTCGCCTCTTTCCTAAGATTGGATCCAGGGTTAATCTTTCTCACATGGACGCAGCGCAGGAAGCGCAAAGGACAGAACAGGGACACAAAAGGATTTCCCGCCAGGATGGTGGGACGATAAGGATGTCAGGGAAACAGTCTGGATAACCCCGCTTCGGCGGGGTTTCCTTCGTCTGGGGTTTCATTTTCCACGCGCGTCCTACGTCATCGCGCCATGTCGGGCATCAGTTTCTTCCTCCAGCACTGTTCGCAGCAGCTCCACCGAGGCCTGCTGACGTTGTGCATCGCGAAACACCAAACCGACCTTCAGCGGTACCCGTGGCTCGCTCAGCGGCTTCCACAGCAGCGCCTGTTCGTCTTCGGCCGCTTCCTTCGCCCGCCCAGGCAGAATGGTCGCCAACGCAGTGTTGGCCAGGCTGTCGAGGATCCCGCCCATGTTGTTCATTTCCGCCTGAACCTGTGGCCGACGCCCAAGATTGGCCAGTTGCGCCTGCCAGATCTGGCGGATCTGGAACTCTTCGCCCAGCATCAACAGCGGCAGCTCAGCGGCCTGGCGGATCGAGACTTTCTTGAAATCCTTCAATGGGTGGGTGTTGGGGATGACCAGTTGCAGTTCATCTTCATACAGCAACTGGCCGTGCAGCCCCGGCTGGCGCGGCGGCAGGTAGCTGATGCCGATATCCAGGCTGCCGTTGAGCAGCCGCCGCTCGATCTCCAGGCCCGATAACTCATAGATTTGCACCACGAGGTGCGGCTGCGCCCTGCGCAGCTTTTCCAGCAGTCGGGGCACCAGGCTCGGGCGCACGGTCTGCAGCACGCCAATGGCCAGGGTGCGCAGCGATTGCCCCTTGAAACCGAGCATCGCCTCCTGGGCGCGTTGCAGGCCGTCGAGCAGCGGCAGCGCGTGGTTGTAGAGGGTGTGCGCGGCCAGAGTCGGCAACAGACGCTTGTTGCTGCGTTCGAACAAGCTCAGGTCGAGGCTGTGCTCGAGCTGGCGGATCTGCTGCGACAGCGCCGGTTGCGACAGCGACAGTCGCTCGGCGGCTCGGCCTACATGGCCTTCTTCATACACCGCGACGAAATAACGCAGTTGGCGAAAATCCATAAGATTCACTTATCGAAAAAGCTGGGAAAACGAAATGGCCCCGGCGCGCCGAGAGGCCTAGTCTAGCGCCGTCAATCAGCAGGATTAAGTGAACGATAGGCTTGATCTTGATGGTGATGAGTATTCGTTTTCGATAGGCAGAGCAAAACAACGACCTGCGGCGCAGACCGAGGCGCCTTGCCTGCATGCCTGAATGCCGTGGAGCCACCATGAACCTGTTCAAGCGGCGTCGCCCGACGCTCGCGGTTGTCGAGTCGCGCCAGGCGCAGCGTGGCCAAACTGCAGCGGTAGTGCCCAACGTGTGTGCCCGGGCCTTCGTACGCGGCCAGGGTTCCTGGCTGTGGGACGACCGTGGACATGCCTGCCTGGATTTCGACCAGGCGGGGGCGATGAACAGCCTGGGGCACAGCCCGCCAGTGCTGGTCAACGCGCTCGGCGCTCAGGCCCAGGCCCTGATCAATCCCGGCCGTCATTTCGCCAGCGCGCCCGCGCAGGTCTTGATCCAGCGCCTGTGCCAGGCCACCGGCAGCGATCAGGCCTGGGTGCTGGACAGCAGTGCCCAGGCCTGCGAAGACGCGCTCAGGCTGGCCCGTGAGTGGGGCAGACGGCACCGCGGCGGCGCCGAAGGCATCATCACCGCGGGTCGGACCCGAGGGACGGGTGTGAGTCAGGTGCCGTTCAACGACCTGGCGGCGCTGCACGCGCAAGTCGACTCGCGCACCGTGGCCATCATGCTCGAACCGCTCCAGGCTGACGCGGGCGTGATTCCGGCGACCCGAGACTACCTGCTCGGCGCCGAACAGCTTTGCCGCGAACTCGGCATCCTGCTGATCCTCGACGAGACGCAGACCGGCAGCGGCCGTTGTGGCGCGTTGTTGGCCGAGCAGACGTATGGCGTGCGTGCCGATATCGTCATTCTCGGCAGTGGCCTGGGCAGCGGTGTTCCGCTGGCCGCCCTGCTGGCACGCGGCACGGCCCTCTGCACCGAGGCGTGCGCCACGCTCATCAGGCAGGCCGATAACGCCTTGATGAGCGCGGCCGGGCTGGCCGTGCTCGATACCCTGCTCGCGCCGGGTTTTTTCGACCAGGTGCAGGACAGCGGCCGTCACCTGCGCGATGGCCTGAGCCGAGTGGCGCGGCGTCATAGCCACAGCGAGGTGCGTGGCCAGGGCCTGCTGTGGGCGCTTCACCTGCGTGAGGCCCAGGCCCAGGCACTGGTCGAGGCCGCCTTGGGCGAAGGCTTACTGCTCGCTGCGGTGAAACCTGACGTCGTGCGCTTTTCCCCGGCACTGGATGTCAGTCGCGGCAACATCGACGACATGTTGCAGCGTCTGGCGCAATCGTTCGCCCACCTGCAGCCTCGTCAACAGCGTTTTGGTGTGGCACTCGGCTGAGTTTTGCCTTTCAACGAACCGTCTGGCGTATCTGCGCATCGCCCCTGACCTGCTGTGTGTGGTCAGGGGCGTTTTTTTGCCTGTCGCGCGTGTCCCTTCATCTGGATGGCCGCCACCGCCCAATACCCTCGTAAGGCCCATTCCATCGGCCCTGCAGGGCTCCGTTGATCGGCTATTCTCATTTGATTCATTGATAGCGAACTGATTGCATCGCTGACAGTGAACTCCGCTGCCGGGTCGACATCGGATCCAACTACAAGACAAAGACGTTCGCGAAGAGAAGTGGCATGGATGGAGCTCAAGACGCGGCACCGCAAGGCAGCTCCGTGCTGCTGGTAGTCGATGACTACCCGGAAAATCTGATCACCATGCGCGCCTTGCTGGTCGGCCAGGATTGGCAGGTGATCACCGCAGGCTCAGGCAGGGAAGCCTTGAGCGCACTGTTGGAACACGAGGTGGACCTCGTCCTGCTGGACGTGCAGATGCCCGGCATGGACGGTTTCGAAGTCGCTCGGCTGATGCGCGGCAGTCAGCGCACGCGCCTCACGCCGATCATCTTCCTCACCGCCAACGAGCAGAGTCAGGCCGCTGTGCTCAAAGGCTACGCCAGCGGGGCGGTGGACTATCTGTTCAAACCGTTCGACCCGCAGATTCTCAAGCCCAAGGTGCAGGCCATTCTGGAGCAGCAGCGCAACCAGCGCGCGCTGCAACGCTTGAGCCAGGCACTGGAAGCGGCGCATGCGTTCAGCACATCGGTGCTGGAAAATGCTGCCGAGGGCATCGTGGTGGTGGATGACTGCGGCATCATCGGCTTCGCCAACCCGGCCATTTCGCGGCTGCTCCAGGTGCCGGTGGCGCGCTTGCGCGGTGCCCATGTGCTGGACCTGATCCAGTTGCCCAGTGCTGCGCTGTGGCGCGACTCGGACTTCTACCACGCCTATCTGAGCCGGGAGATCTTCCGGGTCCACGATGCCCAGTTGCGTACCCCAGCCGGTTCGCTTATCCCGGTGGCGCTGTCCTGTGCGCCGTTGTCGGTCGAGCAGAAAGCCATGGTGGTGACGGTGCTGGATATGTCGGTGGTGAACAGCCTGCATCAGCAACTGGAGCATCAGGCGGTGACCGATCCCCTGACCGGCCTGCTCAACCGGCGCGGCTTCTATCAGACGGCCGAAGCTGCGCTGGTGCGTAACGAGCGCGCAGACAAGGTCCAGGCGCTGATGTACATGGACCTCGACGGCTTCAAGCAGATCAACGACACGTTTGGGCACGAGGCGGGCGACCGTGTACTGCGCTGGGTCGCCGAACAGCTCAGGGACTGTCTGGATGCCCAGGCGCTGCTCGGGCGCATGGGTGGTGATGAGTTCACTGCATTGTTCGACGGCTTGCCCTATCCGGAACACGCAGGTCGCTATGCCGAGGCGCTGATCGAACGCATGTCCAGTTGTCCGCAGGTTGACGGCCAGGACGTGTGCCTGGGCATCAGCATTGGCATTGCCACCTACCCCGACTGCGGCGCCACCGTCGAAGGCCTGCTGCGCGCAGGCGACACGGCGATGTACGCGGCCAAGCGCGCCGGTCGCCAGCAGTACCGCTTCTACGCGCAGGAGCTCAATGGCCGGGCCCGCTCGCGGCTGATGCTCGAAGACAGCGTGCGCACCGCCATCGATCATCAGGATTTCACCTTGGTCTACCAGCCCCAGGTCGGCTTCGCCGATGGCCATCTGCGTGGCTTCGAAGCCTTGTTGCGCTGGCAGCACCCCAGTGTCGGCGATGTGCCGCCGGGGCTGTTCATCCCACTGCTGGAGGAGGCGCACCTGATCCATCGCCTGGCCAGTTGGATCTACGGCAAGGGCGCTGCACAGCGCCGGGACTGGCAGCACGTGTTCGCCGACGATCTGGTGCTGGGCATCAGCTTGAGCCGCGCCCAGTTCACCCAACCGAACCTGGTCGACGAATTGCGCCGTGCCATCGAGGAACACGGGCTGGCGCCGGCGCAGTTGGAAGTGGAGGTGGCGGAAACCTCGCTGATGTACGACATCGACGCCGCGGCAAAGCAGATCAAGCGCCTGCGCGAGTTGGGGGTGCGCGTGGCGTTGGATGACTTCGGCGCTGGCGACTGTTCGCTGCGCATGTTGCGCGACTTGCCCATCGACACCCTCAAGCTCGATCGCCACCTGGTCGCGCGCTTGCCCGAGTCGCTGGCCGATGCGGCGTTGGTGCGCAGTGTCATTGCCCTGTGCGCCGACTACGCCATCACCGTGATCGCCGAAGGCGTGGAAACGACGGTGCAGGCGCAGTGGCTGCGCGACAACGGCTGCGCCTACGTCCAGGGTTTTCTCGTGGCACGGCCGATGATGGCTGCCGACGCCCAGGGGTTCTCGTCGGTGTATGCCTGGCCGACGACGTGCTCACCGTCGCCCACGACCTGACAAAACTGCTAGTTGCCGTGCCCTGTGGCGCGGTTGACTGTGTGGCCGACGAGACGCCAATCACAGGAAGCAGGGCATGGCCGGCGAACTGTTCCATCAAACACCATCTGTCAGGGTTTATGACAATCGTCGTCTGCCCGTGCGTCAGATCGAGTATTACCGGTGCGAGGCGCTGACAGCCGCCGCTGAGATCCGTATCGCGCGTCACGGTTACGGCCCATCGGGCTTGCCGAGCCAGATGGCTGATCCGCGTTTGCATGCTACCGGTCGGGCCAATTTCCTGTATCGGCAGGGGTTGGCTCGGCAGACCCTGCGGGTGCAGAGTGCCGATGCAGGTACTCGGCTGACCCTTGACGACTGCGCCGGACGTGCGCTCTTTGCGGTCAGTCAGGTGGGCGTTGGCACGGCCGATCAGGACGATTTCACGCAAGCGGTGATGCACCGCCTGGTCTATGAGTTACCCACGCAGGCAGGTCGGCTACTGAGCGTCAGCGAGCAGGTGGTCGGAGCGCCAGCGCGGGTCAGCGAACGCTTGTGCTATGCCGGGCACGCCGCTGCGGACAAAGACCGTAATCTGTCGGGCGATCTGGTGAGTCACTACGACCCTGCCGGGCGGCTCATCACGCAGGGCAAGGCTCTGGTGGGGACGCCGACCTGTGTGTCACGGCAGTTGTTGCGCGAGGCCGACGACGTTGATGTCCACGCCGACTGGCGCGGCGATTCAGCTCAGGATTGGGACCATCTGCTGGACACCGATACCTACCGCACATGCAGCGGCAGCGACGCCACGGGCAGGCCGCTGTGGTCGCTCGATTGTGCCGGGCATCGGCAGCGCATGGCGTACGATGTGGCGGGCGCGCTTAACGCTACTTGGCTGACGCTCGAGAGCAAGCCTGAGCGCGCCATCGTAGTGTCCGTGGACTACTCGGCGCAGGGCCGCAAGCTGCGCGAGGCCCATGGTAATGGCGCGGTGACGGTTTATCGTTACCAGCCCAGGACCTCTCGGTTGGCGTGCGTTCAGACCAGCCGCCAAGCGGTGCTGCCTCGACGTGTGCAAGCGCAGGACTATCGCTACGATCCTGTCGGCAACGTGATCGGGACGAACAACGACGCCGAGCCGACCCGGTTCTGGCGCAACCAGCGCGTTGCCGCCGAGTGCGAGTACCGCTACGACAGCCTCTACCAACTGGTCTTTGCCAGTGGTCGTGAAATGGTCAATGTCGGGCGAGAAGGCAATCTGTTGCCTGAGGCGCTGGTACCGCTGCCGGTGGATGACTCGCTCTACACCCGATACACGCGGCGCTTTACCTACGACAGCGCGGGCAACCTGATCCGCATCCAGCACAGCGCGCCAGCGACCAACAATCATTATGTGACGGCAATCACCGTGAGTCCTCGCAGCAACCGCGGTGTGTGGGATGTGCTGTGCGAGCAGCCGGAGGACATGCAAGCGCTGTTCACTGCCGGGGGCGAACAACGGGCGTTGCTGCCGGGACAGGCGCTGGTCTGGACGGCGCGTGGCGAGTTGCAGCAAGTGTCAGGAGAGGGCGTGGAGCATTATCGCTATGACGCAGGCGGGCAGCGTGTGCTCAAGGTCTGCGGACAGCGGCAGGGGCGTTCGCTGAAGCAACAGCACGTGGTTTACCTCCCGGGCGTGGAGTTGCATCTTGAGTGTGCCGCCGGTGATGTTAAGGAGCGTGTGCACGTTGTGGTGATGGGCAAGGCAGGTAACGCTCAGGCACGGGCCGTGCGTGGCCTGTCGCAAGTGCCGGAGCGTGTCGATAGCGACGACATTCGCTATGGCTATGACGACGTGATCGGCAGTGTCGGGTTGGAGCTCGATGCCGTGGGTGAGGTCATAAGCCGTGAAGCGTTTTACCCGTTTGGTGGAACGGCCAGTTTGGCCGCGCGTCATCAGATCAAAGCAACCAATAAAGCGGTTCGGTATTCCGGGCGAGAGCGGGACGCGGGGGGGCTGTATTACTACGGCTATCGGTATTATCAACCCTGGACGGGGCGTTGGCTGAGTGCGGATCCGGCAGGGGGCGTCGATGGGGCCAATCTATACGCCATGGTGCGAAATAGCCCCGTAACATATTTCGATGCCGCAGGCTTGCGCGTGATGAGCATGAATCTCGATCAAGGGCGAGGTGATCTCGTTTATGGATTGTCCGATCCCCGTCATAACTATCTGAGGGTCGCGATAGAGGGGTATCGAGGGTTGGAGGATGACGCTGCGTTGACCATTGATCACTACAACATAGCCGTCGCTAAAGCCGTGCGCATTGAAGCCTTGGTAAAGTTCAAACTGCCAGAGAACGCTTCACCACACCAACTACTAAGGGCGGCAGCTCCGGGCACTGGAAGTCTCGCGGTCGCTCGGGAGACGTTTGGGACCTATGTGCATTGGGACAGCTATCTTACGGCGGGCGAAAAGAATCCGAAGTTTAATATTCCAAGCATCTACGAGAGCGTAGCCACGCAGTGGGGAGCCAGTAGATTTCACTATTGGATACAGGATGATATCGGCCCGTTGTTACTTTGGAAGCGGGGATCCAAACTGGGTCTTCAAATGGCAACCAATCAGGCAGGACCTAAGATCCACTTTGTCCTTGACGACCTGAGTGAATCGGCCGTTATCAATAAAAGAGGTGAATTCGGATGGTCCATTACAGCCAGCGAGTTGCGCTATGCGTTTCGTAACAGAGCGGCGCTAGCGGGGCAGATTCATTTCTACAAGGGTGGTTGGGAAGTTCCAGCGCCTTGGCACACGGCGCCGTGGCGGTGGAGCGCTTACAAACCGCATTCAGAGCGCAGAGGCCGATATGCACGCTGGCAGTCATTGCGACGCGAACGTAGCTGATGGCGTAACCTTTGATTAAAGCTCCCGGGCAAATGGCAGATCCGGCCCCACCCGCGAACAGGTGATGGCCGCCGCGCGAATGGCGAATTCGAGGAGGTCGTCGATCGCTTCGCGCGTCAGCGCCGCCAGTGCCTGTGGACTGTCCGCGTTCAGCGTGGCCAGACCGCTCAACACTGCCGCCTGAAAGGTATCGCCCGCGCCGACGGTGTCGCGCAAGGGCCGCGAGGTGTCCGCCGGGCGCGTCCATGAGCCCTGCGCCGTGTGCGCGCTGGCGCCGTTTGCCCCGTGGGTGACGAACACCAGCCGACAGCGCGGGTTGAGCCAGCCCCGTGCAACCTCGGCGGGATCGCGCTGCGGGTAGAGCAGGGTCAGGTCTTCCTCGCTGGCCTTGATCAGGTGGGCATGCGCGGCGAATGCTTCCACCTGGCGGCGCCACAGCGCCACGTCGGGCTGCGTGTTCAGGCGCACGTTGGGGTCGAGGCTGATCAGCCGCCGCTCGCTTTCACGCTGCACCAGCGCCAGCAAGCTGTCCGCCACCGGCTGCACCACCAAGGTGTAGGAACCCACATGGATGCCGCGTACCTGACCGTCCAGCACAGGCAGGTGCTCCAGGCGCACCTGACGGTCGGCGCAGCCGTCGCCACGGAATTGGTACTGCGCCGAGCCATCGGCGTTCAAGCCGACCAGTGCCAGGGTTGTGGGCGCCTCGCTGACGACCAGATGGCTGCAATCGACCTGTTCCTCTTGCAGCACCCGACGCAGCCGCGCGCCGAGGTAGTCGCTGGACAGGCCGCCGAACAATGCCGACTCCGCGCCGAGGCGGCGCAGGCCGACCGCGACGTTGAACGGCGAGCCGCCGGCAATCGCCTTGAAATCCAGCTCACTGCTGCGGGGGCTGTCCGCCTGGCTGAACACATCGAACAGCGCTTCGCCACAAACCAGATACATGAAGGTCTCCGAGCAAACATGAACGCGGGCCGCGCTCAGCGCGTCGGCAGGTGCGCCCGATAACGTTGGTAGGCGGTCTCGAAAGCCGCCTGTTGCGCGGGCTGTGGCTCGGTCCGGGTGCTGGGGTCGAGCGCTACGCAGCGCTCGACCAGCGTCGGCAGGTCGTCCCCGCGGCCCAATTGACGCCCCAGGCTCCAGGCCGCCTGAATCGCCGCACCGAGCGCTGCGGCTTCGGTCTGGCGCGGGCAAACCAGCGGCACGCCGAGCAGATCGGCGAGGGTCTGGCGCCACAGCGGGCTCTTCGCCGCACCGCCGACCAGGCGAATTTCCTGGCCCAGCAGGCCGACCTCGCGCAGCAGGTCGAGCCCGTAGCGCAGGCTGAAGCCTGTGCCCTCCAGCACCGCCCGGCACAGGTTGGCGCGGGTGAGGTTGGCGCTGGTCATGCCCAGCAGGCTGGCGCTGGCGTCGGGCAGCGCCGGCACCCGCTCGCCATCGAAGAACGGCAGCATCAGCAGCCCGCCAGCACCGATTGGCGCCTGGCCAGCCAGTTCGCCGAATTGCTGCAGGTCCAGTTGCAGCAGGTCTTGAACCAGCGCGCAGGCACCGGTCAGGTTCATGCTGCAGATCAGCGGCAGCCAGCCGCCGGAAGACCCGCAGAAGGTGGCGACTTCGGCCTGGGGACTGATCTGCGCCAGGTCGGTGTGCGCGACGAGAGTACCGGAAGTGCCCAGGCTCAAGGTGATGAGGCCGGGGCGGATATTGCCCGTGCCGAGGGCGCCGAGCATGTTGTCGCCGCCGCCGCTGGCGACCCAGGTGCTGGCGTCGAGCCCAAGCGCCTGGGCCGCTGCTGTCTGCAACGTGCCGATGCAGTCACCCGACGCCACCAGTTGCGGGAGCGCCGCCGCCAGTCGCCTACCGGGTTCGACCAGTTCCAGTACATCGGTGGCCCAGGCGCGTTGGCGCACATCGTAATAGCCGGTGCCGGACGCATCGCCCGGCTCGGTGCAGGCGCGGCCGGTGAGCCAGTGATTGAGGAAGTCGTGGGGTAGCAGCAGGTGTTCGGCGCGGGCGAACAGCTCGGGGTGGTGACGCTTGCTCCACAGCAGCTTGGACAGCGTGTAGCCCGGCGCGATCACCAGTCCGAGTCGCTCCAGCGAGCCGGCCGGTCCGCCCAGCGCCGCCAGCAGATCCTCGTTCTCGGCGCTGCTCTCGGTGTCGCACCACAGCTTGGCGGGGCGCAGTACTTGGCCCTGGCCATCGAGCATCACCAAGCCGTGCTGCTGGCCGGAGACGGCCAGCGCGCGAATGGCCGAGCCGGGCACACCGGCGCAGGCCAAGGCCTCGGCGACGGCCGTGCGCAAGGCCCGCAGCCAGTCCGCCGGGTCCTGCTCGCGGCGACCCTGCTCGCCCTCGGGCGGGGCATGCGCGGCGCTGCCCAGGCCCAGCACCGCACCGCTACCGGCGTCGAGTACCAGGGCCTTGGTGCCCTGGGTGCCGCAGTCGATACCGAGAAATAGTCCGTCCATCGTCGCGCTCCGTGTCAGTCGCCCAGTACCCGGCGCAGGGTTTCGCTGACGCCGACCTCACGCAAGCTGTCATACAGACGCTCGAAGGCGACGACGAATTCGCGTGACGCCGGGATGGCCGTGCCGAAGAGGGTCTCGTCGCCCAACACCCGTGCAGCCAGTCCGTCGCGCTGTACCACGCGGGCCTGGCACTGGGCGGCGCGAGGGTCGGGGATGGCGTAGTGGTTGCCCTGTTCGTCCACGCCGCCCAGGTACAGCGCCCAGGCCGCGACCACCAGCGCCACGCGTTCCAGCGGCCGGCCGTCGGCGATCAGGCGGTTGGCGGTGGGCACGATGAACTTGGGGAATTTCGACGAGCCGTCCGAGCACACGCGCTCGAGCTGGTCGGCGATGGCGCGATTGGCGAAGCGCTCGATCAGTGCTTCCTTGTAGTGCGCCAGTTCGATGCCCGGCACGGGTGCCAGCTGTGGCGTCACATCCAGGTCCATGAAGGTGCGCATGTAGCGGCGCAGGAGTGGGTCGGCCAGGGTTTCGTGGACGAAGCGGTAGCCCTGCAGAAAGCCCAGGTAGGTGAGGGCCAGGTGGCTGCCGTTGAGCAGCTTGATCTTCATCTCCTCGTAGGGCGTGACGTCGTCGGTGAACTGCACGCCGACCTTTTCCCAGGCCGGTCGGCCACTGACGAACTGGTCTTCCAGCACCCATTGCAGGAAGGGCTCGCAGACCACCGGCCAGGCGTCCTCGATGCCGTGCCGCTCGGCCAGTTGCTCGCGGTGGGCGGCGCTGGTCATGGGCGTGATGCGATCGACCATGGCGTTGGGGAAGCTGACGTGGCGGGCGATCCACTCGGCCAGGTCGACGTCGAGCAAGCGGGCGAAGGCCAGCAGGGCCTTGCGCGCCACTTCGCCGTTGTGCGGAAGGTTGTCGCAGGACATCACTGTGAATGCCGCGTTGCCCGCCTCCCGTCGGCGTCGCAGCGCCTGGCAGAGGAAACCGAACACGCTGCGCGGTTGCTCGGGGCTGGCCAGGTCGTGCTGGATCGCGGGCAACTGGTCGAGGAACTCGCCGGTGCTGTCGTCGATGCAGTAGCCGCCTTCGGTGATGGTCAGCGAGACGATACGGATGGCCGGGTCGGCCAAGGTGTCGAGCAGCGCCGGACCATCGTCCTCGGCCAGTAGCATGCCGTTGATCGCGCCGATCACGCGGACCTCGGTATCGGCTCCATCGCCCAGCTCGAACAGGGTGTAGAGGTGGCCCTGGCTGGCCAGGGCATCGCGCATGGCGCGGTCTTCGCTGCGCAGGCCGGCGCCGCAGATCGCCCAGTCGTGGGCTTCGCCGAGGTTCATCAGGGCGTCGGTGTAGGCCGCCTGGTGGGCGCGGTGGAATCCACCGACACCGATGTGCACGATGCCCTGGCGCAGTTGCGCGGGGTCGTAGGTCGGGCGGGCGACGGTGGTTGGCAGTTGGTCGAGCGTACGCGGGTCGAGTTTCATCGGGACCTCCTTCAGGCGGCCGCTTGCAGGGGTTTGCCCAGGGCCTGGCCCTGGTTGTCGAACAGGTGGCAGTGCTGGGGATCGAGGTGCAGGTGCAGCGGCTCGCCGAAGGTCGGCGCGAAGTCGCCGCGCACCCGTACCGTGAGCATTTCTCCGCAGGCGCTGCGCACGTGGCAGTAACTGTCGCTGCCCAGCCGCTCGCTGACATCGGCGATTACCTGCAGGGCGCCGGGCTCACCGGGGCTGGCGATGTTCAGGTGTTCGGGGCGAATGCCCAGGGTCAGCGGACTGCCGGTGGCCAGCTCGCCGGCGCTCAGCGGCACGTCCAGGCGCGTCCCGCACTCCAGCGCCACTTCGCAGCGCTCGCCATGATTGCGGCTCAGGTGGCCGCGCAGAAAGCCCATCTTCGGCGTGCCGAGAAAGCCTGCGACGAACAGGTTGGCCGGGTGGCGGTAGAGCTCCAGCGGTGAGCCGACCTGCTCGACGCGGCCGCCGTTGAGCACCACCACCTTGTCGGCCAGGGTCATGGCTTCGACCTGATCGTGGGTCACGTAGATCATGGTCGCGGCCAGTTCCTTGTGCAGGCGCGACAGTTCCAGGCGCATCTGCACGCGCAGGGCGGCATCGAGGTTGGACAGCGGCTCGTCGAACAGGAAGATCTTCGGGTTGCGCACGATCGCCCGGCCGATGGCCACGCGCTGGCGTTGGCCGCCGGAGAGCTGGCGCGGCTTGCGTTCGAGCAGCGGTTGCAGTTCGAGGATGCGCGCGGCGTCCTCGACCTTGCGGCTGACCTCGGCCTTGGCCACCCCGGCCAGGTCCAGGGCGAACGACAGGTTCTTGCGCACGGTCATGTGCGGGTACAGGGCGTAGGTCTGGAACACCATGGCCAGGTCGCGCTTGGCCGGGGCGGTGTCGGTGATGTCGCGGCCATCGAGCGCGACGGTGCCGCTGCTGACCTCTTCCAAGCCGGCGATCAGGCGCAGCAGGGTCGACTTGCCGCAGCCCGACGGACCGACGAACACCACGAACTCGCGGTCGTGAACGTCCAGGTCGATGCCTTTGATGATGGCGTGGCCATCGAAGCCTTTGTGCAGGTTACGGATCTTCAGATCAGCCATGTCGAGTGCGCTCCGTGGCGGCAGGGGTTCGATTGGGGGTTGGGCTGCGCAGCAGCCGCACTGAGCCGTTTCATTTCACCGCTCCGAACGACAGCCCGCGCACCAGTTGCTTCTGGCTGATCCAGCCGAAGATCAGGATCGGCGCGCAGGCCAGGGTTGAGACGGCCGAGAGCTTGGCCCAGAACAGGCCTTCGGGGCTGGAATAGGACGCCACCAGCGCGGTGAGCGGGGCGGCGGCCGACGAGGTGAGGTTGAGCGACCAGAACGCTTCGTTCCAGCACAGGATGAGTGACAGCAGCACCGTGGAGGCGAGGCCGCCGCGGGCGATCGGCAGCAGCACGCGGACGATCTCCTGCCAGGTGCCGGCCCCGTCCAGGCGCGCCGCCTCGAGGATGTCCACGGGGATGTCCTTGAAGTAGGTGTAGATCATCCACACCACGATCGGCAGATTGATCAGGGTGTAGACGATGATCAGCGCCAGGCGCGAGTCGAGCAGGCCGAACTGCTTGGCCAGCAGGTAGATGGGCATCAGCACGCCCACTGGCGGCAGCATCTTGGTCGAGAGCATCCACAGCAAGGTGCGCTTGGTATGGCGCGACTCGAAGAAGGCCATGGAATAGGCGGCCGGCACTGCGATCAGCATGCACAGCAGTGTCGCCGTGGCCGAGATCAGTACGGAGTTCCAGGCATAAGCGAAGTAGTCGCTGCGCTCGTTGATGTGCAGGTAGTTCTCCAGCGTCGGCTGGAAGATGAACTGCGGCGGCGTGGCGAAGGCGTCCAGTTCGGTCTTGAAGCTGGTCAGCAGCATCCAGAAGATCGGGAAGAAGATCACCAGGGCGATGCCCCAGCACAGCAGGCCGAGCAGCGCGTCGCGCAGGCGGCGGGTTTGCTTGAGTGTCAGCATGGCGGGCTCCTCAGCTGCGCTCGGTGAGGTTCTTGCCGATCATGCGCACCAGCACGATGGCAGCGACGTTGGCGATCAGCACGGCGATCAGGCCACCAGCCGACGCCATGCCGACGTCGAACTGCAGCAGCGCCTGGTTGTAGATCAGGTAGGCCAGGTTGGTGGACTCGTAGCCCGGTCCGCCGCTGGTGGTGGTGAAGATCTCGGCGAACACCGACAGCAGGAAGATGGTCTCGATCATCAGCACCACGGCGATGGGCCGTGCCAGGTGCGGCAGGGTCAGGTGCCAGAAGATCGCCAGCGGGCCGGCGCCGTCCAGGCGTGCAGCTTCCTTCTGTTCCTGGTCCAGCGACTGCATGGCGGTCATCAGGATCAGGATGGCGAACGGCAGCCACTGCCACGACACGATCAGGATGATCGACAGCAAGGGGTAATGCGCCAGCCAGTCCACCGGCTGCGCGCCGAACAGGCGCCAGAGTGCGGCGAGAATGCCGGACACCGGGTGCAGGATCAGGTTCTTCCACAGCAGCGCACTGACCGTGGGCATGATGAAGAACGGCGAGATCAACAGCACCCGCACCACGCCGCGGCCCCAGAACTCCCCAGCCTCCAGCAGGGCGGCGATGAGCACGCCGAAGACGATGCTGATCGCCAGCACGCTGCCCACCAGGGTCAGGGTGTTGAGCGCGCCGGGCAGAAAGCCCGCGTCGGTGACGAAGAAGCTGAAGTTCTCCAGGCCGACGAAGTCGTTCTCGCCGGGGTACAGCAGGTTGTAGCGGATCAGCGAAAAGTACAGGGTCATGCCCAGGGGCACGATCATCCACAGCAGCAACAGCGCTACCGAGGGGCTGACCAGGAACCAGCCGGGGCCGATGCGGCGTTTGCCCCGGCGCTCGGGGGCCAGGGTCGGGGTGTCCAGGGCCGACGTATTCATCACGATTCCTCAGGCGGCAGGCAGGGCGGGCGAGCGTCGACGCGCCCTGGCGGGCGCGCCGACGGATCCGTTCGGACTACTTGGGGTAGCCGGCGCGTTTCATCTCGCGTTCGGTGGAGGCCTGGGCGGCGGCCAGCGCCTGCTCGGGCTTCATCTGCCCGGTCAGGGCAGCGGCGAACAACTTGCCGACTTGGGTGCCGATGGCCTGGAACTCAGGGATGGTCACCAACTGGATGCCCACATAGGGCACCGGCTTGAGGGTGGGGTTGTTGGGGTCCACCCGCTTGAGCGACTCCAGGGTCACCTTGGCGAACGGCGCAGCCTGCAAGTACGCCTCGCTGTAGGTGGAGGCGCGGGTGCCGGGCGGCACGTTGGCCACACCGTCCTTGTCGGCCACCAGTTGGGCGTAGGCCTGTGAAGTGGCCCAGGTGCTGAAGGCCTTCGCCGCGTCTTTGGACTTGGAACTGGTGGGGATCGCCAGGGCCCAGGAGTACAGCCAGCTCGCGCCTTTGTCGGTGACTTGCTTGGGGGCGAAGGTGAAGCCGGTGACATCGGCCACCTTGCTCTGGGATTTGTCGGTGACGAACGAGCCGGCGACGCTGGCATCGACCCACATTGCGCACTTGCCGCTGTTGAACAGCGCCAGGTTCTCGTTGAAGCCGTTGCTCGACGCGCCGGGCGGCCCGTAGTGCTCCATCGTGTCGACGTAGAAGTTCAGCGCTTGGGTCCATTCGCTGCCGGTGAATTCCGGCTGCCATTGTTCGTTGAACCAACGTGCGCCGAAGGCATTGGCCAGGGTGCCGATCAGGGCCATGTTCTCGCCCCAGCCGGCCTTGCCGCGCAGGCAGATACCGTACTGGCCGTCCTGGGGCTTGTTGAGCTTGGCGGCGAACTCGCCCAGTTGGGTCCAGGTCGGCTGCTCGGGCATGCTCAGGCCGGCCTGCTGGAACAGGTCCTTGCGGTAGTAGGTGATCGAGGCTTCGGCGTAGAAGGGCAGGGCGTAGAGCGTGCCCTTGACCGAAAGACCGTCGCGCACCGAGGGGAAGACGTCATCGAGATGGTAGTCGTCCGGCAGGTCCTGCATCGGCTCCAGCCAGCCCTTGGCGCCCCACAACGCGGCTTCGTACATGCCGATGGTGAGCACGTCGAACTGCCCGCCCTGGGTAGCGATGTCGGTGGTCAGCCGCTGGCGCAGCACGTTTTCTTCGAGCACCACCCACTTCAGCGCGATGTCCGGGTGCTGCTGCTCGAACACCTTGGACAGGCGCTGCATGCGGATCATGTCGCTGTTGTTGACGGTGGCGATGGTCAGGGTTTCGGCGGCCTGGGCCAGTGGCATCAGGCCGAGGCAGGCGACGGCCAGGCAGGCCTTGATCGAGTCGTTCATGCGGTGAACTCCCCTCCCGGACCGCAGAACGGCGCAGGAGACATTATTGTTTTTGTCATGCTCGCCACCGATTACACCTGTCACGGGATTCAGCGACAAAGCCTGGCCTGCACCCTGACCGATACTTTTTTGCTGTGCGTCATTGGCGCGTGGTGTGCTGCCAAACAGCTCGCGCTCAGTCTCAGGCGCGGTTTTGCTCGGTCAGGCGCTGGGTCACCAGGCTGCGGTAGCCGGAGGGGGTCATGCCCTTGAGCTGCTGGAAGCGCCGATTGAAATTGGACAGGTTGCTGAAGCCCGACTCGAAGCACACCTCGGTCACCGGCAGCTCGCTGCGCGCCAGCAGTTCGCAGGACTTGCTGACCCGCAGGCGGTTGACGAACTCGACGAACCCCCGGCCTGCGGCCTGCTTGAAGAAGCGCGAGAAGTAGGTGGTGGTCATGCCCAGGTGCTCGGCTACCTCGCGTTGCGTGAGGTCCTGGGCGTAGTGCTCGAAGATGTAGTCCACGGCCCGGTTGATGCGGTCGACGTTGTGCTCGTCGGCCAGGTGCGAGGAGGTGACGGTGGACAGCAGTTGGTAGTCGTCGCAGGCCGCCAGTTTTTCCATGAGGATAAAAAAGTATCCCAGGCGGGCCATGCCCCGGCTGTCGGCGATGCGTTGCAGCAACAGCCGGCTCTGGTCGATCAGCACCGGGTCGCGGAACTCGATGCCGTAGCTGGCGCGGGCCAGTAGGGGCGCCAACTGGTTCAGCTCGGAGAACACCTGGCTGCCGTGTTCGAGCACCTCGTCGGTGAAATTGACCAGCATGTCGCGGGTGTCCACCACCTCGTCGACGGCGACCTGGCTGATCCAGTTGTGCGGCAGGTTGGGGCCGGTAAGGAACAGGGTGCCGGGCGCGAAGTTGCCGATGTAGTCGCCGATGAACACCTTGCCGGCGCTGGCGACGATCAGGTGCAGCTCGTATTCCTTGTGGAAATGCCAGCGCACCAACGGGCTGGGAAAGCCATGCTGGCGGTAGATCAGCGAGTGGCCTTCGTGGTCGTCCATCAGTTCGTAGGAGGGGTCGATGACTTTGCTGGCTTTGGGCATGGTCAGTGCTTCGAGCGGGGATGAAGGGATCATCGTAGCCAACAATGGCGCCGAGCGCTGGCAGCACGCACACAGGGACGCGGCAATTGGGTAAACTCCCCGGCCATGACGCCCCTACGCTACTTGCAAGCCTACCCGCCGCATCTGCAGGAACAGGTCCGCCAACTGATCGCCCGCAATCGCCTGGGCGACTACCTGCAGCAGCGCTATGCGCAGCGCCACGACGTGCAGAACGACAAGGCGCTGTACCTCTACGCCCAGGACCTGCGCCAACAGTTCCTGCGCAGCGCGCCGCCGCTGGACAAGGTGCTCTATGACAATCGCCTGGACCTCACCCACCGCGCCCTGGGGCTGAACACCGCGGTGACCCGGGTGCAGGGCGGCAAGCTCAAGGCCAAGAAGGAAATCCGCATTGCGTCGCTGTTCAAGGACGCAGCGCCGCAGTTCTTGCGCATGATCGTGGTCCACGAACTGGCCCACCTGCGCGAGCGCGACCACAGCAAGGCGTTCTACCAACTGTGCCAGCACATGGAGCCGGACTACCATCAGCTGGAATTCGACCTGCGTGTCTACCTGACCTGGCGTGAACTGCCGGGCATCGCCTGAGGCTCCCGAGCATGGACGTAAGCAAGACCAAGAGCAGTTTCTACCGCCGGCTGTACGTCGCCTGGCTGATCGACAGCCAGACCGCGACCAGCGTGCCGGCACTGATGGAGGCCACCGGCATGCCCCGGCGCACCGCGCAGGACACCCTCATCGCCCTGGCCGACCTGGATATCGTCTGTGAATTCGAGCAGCTAAGCGGCGCGCGCAACCATGCCGGGCAGTATCGCATCCGCGACTGGGGGGCGATCGACAAACAGTGGATCGAAGCCCATCTGGCGCACATCCGTCAGGTGCTGGGCTATCCCTGAGACGCGTGCAGCGTTCGGCGTCGTGCAGCGCCAGCGCCGCTCAGCGATTCGGCCAAAATAGAGGCTAAATGACATTATTGCCTGCTGCCGTCGGCGGTCGGCTTTGTGTACCCTCGGGCCATCGGCTGCGATCCCTCCAGGCCGCGAGAGGTACTGTGCATGCGCTCACTGCTTGGCGTTGTGGGGTTGATCGCGGTGTTGGCGATGGCACCTGCCGTGGCCCAGCCGACGTTGCGCCTGGTGGCCGATAAATGGCCGCCGTTCTCCGACAGCAGCTTGCCCGGCGGCGGCCTGGCGACCGATCTGGTCAGCGCGGCGCTGGCGCGTGCCGGGTATGCCAGCGAATTCGAGGAGGTGCCGTGGGCCAGGGCGCTGATGGGCGTGGGCGAGGGCCGCTACGACGTGCTGATCAACGCCTGGTACACCGAATCGCGTACCCAACTCGGTAAATTCTCCAGCCCTTACCTGAGCAACCGCATCCGCCTGCTCGGGCGCAAGGATCGACCCTTCAGCTTCACCCAGTTGGCCGATCTGTACCCCTACAGCATCGCCGTGGTGCGTGATTATGCCTATTCTCCGGCCTTCGACAGCGACAGCCGACTCGACAAGGTGCCGGTGCGCAGCTTCTCGTCGGCCATCCGCATGCTGGCTGCCGGCCGGATCGACCTGGCGGTGGAAGACGAACTGGTGGCGCGCTACCTGCTGCAACACGAGCCGCCCGAGGTGCGCGGGCAGGTGGACTTCGTCGCCCAGCCCTGGGCGAGAACAGCCTGCACATACTGGTCAGCCGGAAGAACCCGCAGCATGACCAGATCGTCCAGGGTTTCGACCGCGCGATCCAGGCGATGAAGGCCGATGGCAGCTACGCGCGGATCATGCGCCAGTACGGCTTCTGACGCGCCGACACCTCAGGCCGGCTCGCTGTCCTTGATCAAATGCGCCGCCAGCGTGCGCAGCGGTCCCAATTGCCTGCAGATCAACGCCAGTTGCGACTGCACCAGGCGCTGGTGCTCGTCCAGCTCTTCGGGCATCTGCTCCAGTTGCTGGGCCAGGGCCTCCTCCGCGTCGCTGTGGATGGCCACCGGCGAGCGCGCCGCCAGGCCGCTGGCGATCTCGTCGAGGCTGCGCGCCAGGCTGCTGCCCACGCCATCGATCAACTGCTCGTGCACCTCGGCGGGCAATGCCGTGTCGCGGTGCGCGCCCAGGCCCGACAAGTAGCTGAGCAGGGTGTGCGAGAGCACCAGGAAGCGGAAGCCCACGTCGGCTTCTTTGCGAAAGTGCCCGGGCTCCATGAGCATGTTCGACAGCGTGGTCGACAGCGCCGCGTCGGCGTTGTGCGCGTTACGGCGGGCCAGGCGGTAGGCCAGGTCGTCGCTCTTGCCCACGGCGTACTGCTGCATGATCTGGCGCAGGTACTCGCTGGCGCAGCTCAGGGTGTTGGCCAGCACCTTGTTCAGGCGCCGTCCCTGCCAGTCGGGCAGGAACAGGAACACCGCGAGGATGGCGATCAGGCTGCCGACCAGGGTATCGAACAAGCGCGGCAGGAACAGCCCGTAGCCATCGCCGATCTGGTTGAAGCAGAACAGCACCATCAGCGTGATCGCCGCCGTGGCCAAGGTGTAGCGGGTGGTGCGGTTGACGAAGAACACCACACCGGCCACCACCGCGAACAGCGATTGCACCACCGGGTTGGGGAACAGGTCGAACAGCGCCCAGCCCACCGTCAGGCCGATGGCGGTGCCGAAGATCCGCTGCACCAGCTTGCGTCGGGTCGCGCCGTAGTTGGGCTGGCAGACGAACAGCGTGGTGAGGATGATCCAGTAGCCCTGCGTGGGGTGGATCAGGTGCACCATGCCGTAGCCGATCGACAGCGCCAGCGGCAGGCGCAAGGCATGGCGGAACAGCAGCGAGGTGGGGGTGAGCTGGGTGCGCAGGCGTTTCCAGACTTCCTTGAAGGTGCGCGGCGAGCGGTCCAGCAGGCTGCTGTCGCTGGCAGCGACCAGGCTGTCGGGGTTGCTCGCCGCACCGAGCAGGCGATCGAGGGTCGCCAGGTTCGCCGCCAGGGCGCGCAGCGAGCGCAACAGGCCGCGCCAGGCCGGGTTGTTCTGCTGGCGCAGGTACTCCAGCGAGGCGTTGAGGTCTTCCAGGGCCTCGGGGTAGCCGCTGGCGAGCACGAACGGCTGGCGCAGGCGGATCGAACGGGCCAGTTCCTGACAGGAGGAGCCCTGTTTGCGCAGCAGGCGTTGGCAGCGGAACATCACGTCGCTGTGGAAGAACGTCTCGCTCAGGGCGTTGTAAGGGTAGTGCGAGGCGCTGACCCGTTCATGGATGTCCTGGGCCAGGAAGTACAGTTTCAGGTAGCGGCTGACCTTGGAGTTGGGCTGGCTGTTGCCAACCCGGTGCAGGATGATTTCCTTGGCGGTGTTCAGCGCCGCGACCACCCGGCCATTCTGCTTGGCCAGCTCCAGGCGCGTGGCTTCGACATCCAGGGTGCGCACCGGCTCGAACAGGCTGGCCTTGAGCTTGAGGTAGCTGCCCAGCTCGAAGAACAGCTTGGCCAGGCTCTGCTGCACCGGCTGGTTGGAGAACAGCGCCTGCCACAGCACCGAGAGCAATCCGTACCAAGCCGCGCCGGCCACCAGCAGCAAGGGTTCGTGCCAGAAGTCGCTGACCTGGCCGCCGCGCTGGTCGACGCCGATCATGGTGTACACCGACAGGATCAAGGTCGCCGAGGCGATCGCGCCATAGCGCTCGCCCAAGGCGCCGAGCATGGTCAGGCCGAAGGCGGCCAGGGCCAGCGAGACGACGAAGATCCAGGGGTAGGGGAACAGCAGCTCGACCGCCAGGGCGGCGATGGCGAAGCACACCAGGGTCACGGCCAGGGCGCTGAGGCGGCCTTGCCAACCGTCGTCGGTCTCGGCCAGGGCGCTGGCGATGATGCCCAGGAACAGCGGGATGAGCAGGCTCATCTCGTTGTGGTACCAGCACCAGGCCATGGAGCCGGTCAGGGCGATGGTCACCCGGATGGCGTAGCTGAACTTGTCCTGGCCCCACAGGCGACGCAATGAATGGCGCAACGAACTCGATGACATAGTGGCCCTGGGCTGTGAGCGAGAGGGAGTTCTGATCGGGTTCGGGGCCGCACAGCGGCCCCGGAAGTAGCCTCGCACGATCCAGCAATAACCGTTCCGTGCGCAGCGGATTCTACCTCAGACGAACTGCGCCGCGGCGTTGGCCGAGGCCCAGGCCCATTGGAAATTGAAGCCGCCCAGGTGGCCGCTGACATCCAGCACCTCGCCAATGAAGTACAGCCCCGGACTCTTCAACGACTCCAGGGTCTTGGACGACACTTCGCGGGTGTCCACGCCGCCGAGGGTCACTTCCGCCGTGCGATAGCCCTCGGTGCCGGCCGGCACCACCTGCCAGGCCGACAGCTTTTCGGCGATCTGCGCCAGTTCCGCCGGGGTGTACTGCTTCAACGGCCTGGAGACGAACCACTGCTCGGCCAGCAAGTTCGCCAGCTTGCGGGTGAATACCTCGCCCAGCACGGTCTTGAGCTCGCTGTTGGGGCGCTCGGCCTGCTGTTGTTGCAGCCATTGCAGCGCGTCGTGGTCGGGCAGCAGGTTGAGCTCGACGGTGTCGCCGCTTTCCCAGTACGAGGAAATCTGCAGGATCGCCGGGCCGCTCAGGCCACGGTGGGTGAACAGCAGGTTTTCGCGAAAGCTCACGCCATTGCAATGGGCGATGCAGTCCAGCGAGGTGCCGGACAGCTCGCTGCACAGTGCCTTGAGTTGGGGCTCGGTGACGGTGAATGGCACCAGCGCCGCGCGGGTCGGCAGTAGGGTGTGGCCGAACTGGCGGGCGACCTGGTAACCGAAGCCGGTGGCGCCCAAGGTCGGGATCGACAGGCCGCCGGTGGCGATCACCAGCGACTGGCAGGCGAACGGTCCGGCGCTGGTGTGCAGGCGGTAGCCGTCGTCGGTCTTGTCGATCCGTTCGATCTGCGTGTTCATGCGCAGCTCGGCACCGGCGGCGTCGCACTCGGCCAGGAGCATGTCGAGGATGTCGCTGGACTTGTTGTCGCAGAACAGTTGGCCGAGCTTCTTCTCGTGGTACGGCACGCCGTGGCGGGCCACCAGTTCGATGAAGTCCCACTGGGTGTAGCGGGCCAGGGCCGACTTGCAGAAGTGCGGGTTCTGCGACAGGAAGTTGGCCGGCTCGGTGTACATATTGGTGAAGTTGCAGCGCCCGCCGCCGGACATGAGGATCTTCTTGCCGGGCTTGTTGGCATGGTCGAGCAGCAGCACGCGGCGACCGCGGCGCGCGCTGAGGTGTGCGCACATCAGGCCGGCGGCGCCGGCGCCAATGATGATCACGTCGGTGGAGTGCACGGTGTGAACCTGTCTGGAGTCGAAAAGGGAGCTTGCCAAGGGGTTAGATGATGCGGACCTTGAGCGCGCGGCCCTTGATCTTGCCGCTGTTGAGCCGCTGCATCGCCTGCCTGGCCACCGCTCGCTCCACCGCCACGAAGGCGACGAAGTCGAAGATGGCGATCTTGCCCACTTGCTTGCCCGGCAGCCCAGCGTCGCCGGTCAGCGCACCGAGGATATCGCCTGGGCGCAGCTTGTCCTTGCGCCCGGCACCGATGCACAGGGTGGTCATCGGCGGCAGCAGCGGCTCGCCACCCTTGTGCTTGAGGCCATCCAGCGGTTCCCAGCGCAGCGGGCGCTTCTGCAAGTCTTCGATGGCCTGGGCGCGATGGCCTTCGGCCGGCGCCACCAAGCTGATCGCCATCCCTTTCTCACCGGCGCGGCCGGTACGCCCGACGCGGTGCACGTGAATCTCGGCATCGCGCGCCAGTTCGACGTTGATCACCAGGTCCAGGCCATCGATGTCCAGGCCGCGCGCGGCCACATCGGTGGCCACCAGCACCGAGCTGCTGCGGTTGGCGAACATCGTCAGCACCTGATCGCGGTCGCGCTGTTCCAGGTCGCCGTGCAGGGCCTGGGCGACGATGCCCTTGGCGGTCAGGTGGATGACCAGGTCTTCGCACTGCTGCTTGGTGAAGCAGAACGCCACGCACGACTGCGGACGGTAGTGACCGAGCACGCGGGTGACCGCCTCCAGGCGCTGCTGTGGATCGATCTCGATGAAGCGCTGCTCGATCTGGCTGTCGCTGTGCTGGCTCTCGACCTTGACCTGCTGCGGCGCGCGCATGAAGTCGGCGGCCAGTTGCTCGATGCCGGCTGGGTAGGTGGCCGAGAACAGCAGGGTCTGGCGCCGCGAGGGGGTCTTGCCGATGATCGCGGCGATGGCGTCGAAGAAGCCCATGTCGAGCATGCGGTCGGCTTCGTCCAGCACCAGGGTGTTGAGGCCCTTGAGGTCCAGGGTGCCCTTGTCCAGGTGCTGCTGGATGCGTCCTGGGGTGCCGACGATGATGTGCGCGCCGTGTTCCAGCGAGGCGATCTGCGGGCCGAGCGAGACGCCGCCGCACAGGGTGAGGATCTTGATGTTGTCCTCGGCCCTGGCCAGGCGGCGCAGTTCCTTGGCCACCTGGTCGGCGAGCTCGCGGGTGGGGCACAGCACCAGCGCCTGGCAGCCGAAGTAGCGCGGGTTGATCGGGTTGAGCAGGCCGATGCCGAAGGCGGCGGTCTTGCCGCTGCCGGTCTTGGCCTGGGCGATCAGGTCCTGGCCCTTGAGGATGACCGGCAGGCTCTGCGCCTGGATCGGGGTCATCGCGGCATAACCCAGGGCATCCAGGTTGGCCAGCATGGCGGCGGACAGCGGCAGGGAAGCGAAAGCGGTGGAGTCGGTGGTCACGGGACTGGCCTGCGGTGCGAAGCGAAAAATGCCGCACAGTCTACCAGCCCATGGCGATTCCCCCTACGTTTCCACGTGCTCTTCCGGACGACGGGTACGTCGGCCGTCTGTCGGCGAAAGCTGCAGGAAGATCGCCGCAGCCAGCATCGCCATCAAACCGATGGTCAGGAAGGTGAGCTGGAACGCCCCCAAGGTGGTTTCCACGCCGTCAGCGTTGCCCGAGGCCGTGAAACCACCGAGCAGGGCGCCGGCGCAGGCTACGCCCAGGCTCAGCGACAGTTGCGCGACCACCGACAGCAGGCTGTTGCCGCTGCTGGCGCTGACATCGTCCAGGTCGATCAGGGTCACGGTGTTCATGGCCGTGAACTGCAGCGAGTTCACCGCGCCCAACACGCCCAGTTGCACCAGCAGCAGCCAGTACGGCGTCTGCTCGTCGACCAGGCCGAGGCTGGCCAGCATCACGCCGAGCAGCAGGGTGTTGCCGGTGAGGATGATGCGGTAGCCCAGGCGCTCGATCAGCGGACGTGCCACCGACTTGGCCAGCATCGCTGCGGCCGCCAGCGGGATCATGCTCATGCCCGCCTGCGCCGGCGAGTAGCCCAGCGCCACTTGCAGCAGCAGCGGCACCAGGAAGGGCAAGGCGCCGCTGCCCAGGCGGGCGAACAGGTTGCCGAGGATGCCGATGGCGAAGGTGCGCACGCGGAACAGGCTGGGTGAGAACAGCGGCTCGGGGTCGCGTCCGGCGCGCAGCCAGTAAGCGGCCAGGCAGGCCATGCCGGCGAACAGCAGCAGCATCACCCGCAGGTGCGGCAGGTGCAGTTCGCCCAGGCCTTCCATGGCGATGGTGATCAGCACCATCGCCGCGCCGAACAGCAGGAAGCCTGGGCCGTCGAAGGTGGTGCGTTCGCTGCCGCGCAGGTCCGGGATGAATTTCCACACCGCATAGCAGCCCAGCGCGCCAACCGGCAGGTTGAGCAGGAAGATCCAGTGCCAACTGAGGATTTCCACCAGCCAGCCACCCACGGTCGGGCCGAGCAGCGGCCCGAGCAGGCCGGGGATGGTGATGAAGCTCATGATCCGCACCAGTTCCGAGCGCGGGTAGGCGCGCAGCACCACCAGGCGCCCGACCGGCAGCATCAGCGCACCACCCAGGCCCTGGATGACCCGCGCGAAGATCAGAAAGCCCAGGCTGTTGGCCGCCGCGCACAGCAGCGAGCCGACGCTGAACAGCAGGATCGCGCCGAAGAAGATGCGCTTGGTGCCGAAGCGGTCGGCGATCCAGCCCGAGGCGGGGATCAGCAGGGCCACGGTGAGCATGTAGGCGATGATCACGCCCTGCATGCGCAACGGGTCTTCGGCCAGCGAGCGGGCCATGGCGGGCAGCGCGGTGTTGAGGATGGTGCCGTCGAGCGACTGCATGAAGAAAGCGATGGCCACCACCCAGGGGAGCCAGCGGGCGGTGGTGGGGTCGAGCGGGGCGCGTTCGGGCATGACGTCCTCTTCTGCCTGTGCCGGCCCTGGCGCGGGTCGATCGCGGTGGCGATAGGGCCGGCAGGGCCAATCACAATGTCAATGTCAGTTCTCTGACCAGCGCGCCGGGCAAATGACTCGATCCGGTCTGCCGCTGTCCGTAGGTGCTGGTGGACAGGATCAGCTCGCGCTCGCAGGTCAGCGCTTCCAGACGGTCGCCCAGCAGGTTGTACAGGCTGTCGTCGAAGCGCATGGTGCTCACTGGTCCCTGGATCTGCCCGTTCTCTACCCAGAAGGTGGCGAAGCGGGTCAGGCCGGTCATGCGCGCGGCGGGCAGGTCGGAGTAGTTCAGGTACCACAGGTTGCTGATGTACAGGCCAGTGCCGAGGTGTTCGAGGATGTCCGCCGTGGCCAGCGATCCGGGGGCCAGGCTCAGCGCGCAGGGCGCCTCGTAACTGTCTGCACCGTTGGCCAGCAGGGCGAATTCGGCGGCGCTGCGCGCGCTGGTCAGGCGCTCGAGGGCGCGGCCTTCGCCAATCAGGGTCAGGTCCTGGCGGGGCGAGCCTTCGTCGGAGAACGCTGGGCTCAGCGAGCCGCTGACCTGTTCGGCGACGCTCACCAGCGGGCTGAGCCGGGCATCGCCGTTGTACAGGCGCTGCAGCGGGCTGTTGCCAGTGGCCAGGGCCTGGGCTGAAAAGCCGCCCCAGCCCAGCATGCCGGCGATCTCGTCCATGGCCGCGGGGGCCAGGTAGGCGCGGTAGCTGCCGGGTTCGAGGGTGATGGCCGGGCGGCCCAAGTGCTGCAGTTGCTCGCGCGCCAGCCGCAGGCGCGCGGCGAAGGCCTCGGCGCTCCAGGCCTGGCCGGCATAGTTGGCTTTCACCGCCTGGCCGTTGGCGTGGAACAGGCTCCAGTCGAAGTTGAAGCTGTTGGACTGGTGCCAGCCGAAGGCGCCATAGGAACTGGCGAAGCCCCGGCTGAGGGGACCGGCGGCATAGATGCCGACCAGGTCCAGGTCGCCGGCCTGCTGCTCGACCAGCGCCAGCACTTCGTCGAAGTCGGGCAGGGGCTCCTCTTGCACGCTGTGGCTATGCCAGGCGCGCTCGTCCAGTTTCAGGTAGGGATCGGCGGGCAGCAGCGGCAAGGTCTGGCGCAGTTGCGCCAGCGCGTCGTGCAGGCGTTGGCGGTCGAGTTGCGGGTCGTCGCCCAGGGTGAACTGCTGCTCGGCCTGACGGCCGTCACGCACCAGGCGCAGGCTCGCACTGGCCTGGCTGACATCGCCGGCCTGACGCACCTTGGCCTGGTTGAAGCGCACGAAACGCGACTGTTCGGCGCTGTAGCCGAGGGTGAACTGCTCGCCGGGATGCACGGCGTCGCGCAGGGCGCCGTGCAGGTGCTCGAAGCGATGTCGATACGAAGTGCTCATCAGGCGTCTCCTCCGAATACGTCGATCTGGCGGAACACGCAGGCCGGCGAGGCGTGGCCGACGCGGATGACCTGGTTGGGCTCGCCCTTGCCGCAGTTCGGGGTGCCGAGCACCTGGAAGGTGCTGCGGTCGCCCACCGCCGAGAGGTTGCGCCAGAACTGCGCGGAGATGCCGCGGTAGTTGGGGTTCTTGACCACGCCCTTGAGTTGGCCGTGCTCGATGAGCTGGCCCCATTCGCAGCCGAACTGGAACTTGTTGCGCGCGTCGTCGATGGACCAGGAACGGTTGGTACGCATGAGGATGCCGTGCTCGATGCCCGCGATGAGTTGCTCCAGCGAGTGCTCGCCCGGTTCGATGTTGAGGTTGGCCATGCGATCGATGGGGGCGCGGTTCCAGCCGCAGGCACGGCTGTTGGCCACGCCGTCGAGCCCGGAGCGCAGTTGCGAGAGGGCGCCGCCTAGCGGCCGCAACAGCGTGCCCTGGCGAATCAGGAACTGCTTGCTGGCGGGTGTGCCGTCGTCGTCGAAGCTGTAGCTGGCCAGCTCTTCGGGCAGGGTCGGGTCGAAGGTGACGTTGAGCAGCGCCGAGCCGTATTGCAGATGGCCGAAGTCGCTGGCCTTGATGAAGCTGGTGCCGGCGTAATTGCGCTCGTCACCGAGGATGCGGTCCATCTCCAGGGGGTGGCCGATGGACTCGTGGATCTGCAGCATCATCTGGTCGGGCATCAACAGCAGGTCGCGCACGCCGCTGGGGGTGTTGGGCGCCAGCAGCAACTGCAGGGCTTCGTCGGCCACGCGTCGGGCCGCGCCTACCAGGCCGCAGCGTTCGATGACCTCGAAGCCGCCCTGTTGACCGAAGTTCTCCCGGCCCAGGGTGCGGCTCTGGCTGTCCTGGCCATCGCTGGCGGTGACGCCCAGGCCGGGGAAGATGAAGCGCTGCGCATGGCGCAACTGCGCACCGGCCGAGTTCAGGTAGGTCTGCTCGACGAGGGTGATGCCCAGGCTCGCCTGCCAGTCCACCAGGCGTGCGTCCTTGGGCACGCTGGCCGATTCGGCGGCCAGCAGCTCAAGGCAGTCGGCCAGGTTGGGCAGGGCCTGCTCGAAGTTGGGCGAGACGTGGTCGTGACGTTGGCTGGGCACCGGCTGCTGGCGCAGATCGAGCAGGTGGTGGCCGGCGATCTGCCGGGCCAGGGCCTCGGCCTGCTCCAGCGCGCGTTGCAGTCCGGCTTGCGACAGGTCGGCGGTGGCCGCGTAGGCTTCCACGCCGTTGAGCCGAACGCTGAGCATGGCGCCCTCGTCCTGGCTGAACGAAGGTGGCTCGGCGACGTTACGCCGCACCGACAGTGATTGGTGCGCTTGCTTGACGTGGCGCAGCGAAAAGACGTCGGCCGTGCTGCGCAGCCCGGCGAAACGCTGGCGCAGCAGGGCGCTGGAATCGAACATGCAAGAACCTCCGGTACACGGTGGCTCCCCTAGAACCACCCTCGTGCATGCCCAGGCACGTGTCGTCACGTGCCTCGAGCAAGGCGAGCTCAGTATGGCAGCCTGGCACCTCCCAGATCAGAAAATAACGCGCCGCTTGCAGTTTGCCCTGATAGAAATCGCGATCGGCTTCAACTTCCTTGAGCAACCCAAGCTCGGCATGGATCGCCTGCTCCAACCAGCGCCAGCCGATCACGCAGTGACCGAACACCTTGAGGTACAGCGCAGAATTGGCCAGCGCAGCCGCCGCCTTGCCCTGGGCCAGATCGCCGAGTAGGGCCAGGGTTGCGGCCTGCAAGCGATTGACCAACTGCTCCAGCGGCTGGCGCAGCGCATCCAGGTTGGGGTGATGGCTGGCACGTTCGGCGGTGGCGGCGATCAGGCGGATCAGGTGCTTGAGCCCGGCACCGCCGTTCTGCGCCAGCTTGCGCCCCAGCAGGTCGAGCGACTGGATACCCTCGGTGCCCTCGTGGATCGGGTTCAGGCGGTTGTCGCGGTAGTACTGCTCCACCGGATAGTCGCGGGTGTAGCCGTGGCCGCCGAGGATCTGGATCGCCAGTTCGTTGGCCTTGAGGCAGAACGCCGATGGCCAGGATTTGACGATGGGGGTGAGCAGGTCGAGCAATTGCTGGGCCTGCTCGCGGGTGGTTGCATCGGGCGCGGTGTGGGTGTCGTCGAACAACCGTGCAGCGTACAGCCCCAGGTCGAAGGCGCCTTCCACGTAGGCCTTCTGCATCAGCAGCATGCGCCGCACGTCGGCATGCTCGATGATCGGCACCGGCGGGCTGTGCGGGTCTTTGTTGTCCACCTGACGGCCCTGGGGGCGCTGGCGAGCATAGTCCAGCGAGTACAGGTAGCCGGCGTAGCCGAGCATCACCGCGCCCATGCCGACGCCGATGCGCGCCTCGTTCATCATCTGGAACATGTACGCCAGGCCTTGGTGCGGCTGGCCGACCAGATAGCCGATGCACTGGCCGTTATCGCCGAAGTTCAGCGCCGTGGAGGTGGTGCCGCGCCAGCCCATCTTGTGGAACAGCCCGGCCAGCGCCACGTCGTTGCGCGCGCCGAGGCGACCGTCGGCGTCGACCCGGTACTTGGGCACGATGAACAGGGAAATGCCCTTCACCCCGGCCGGGGCGTCCGGCAGCTTGGCCAGGACCATGTGCACGATGTTCTCCGATAACTCGTGGTCGCCGGCGGAGATGAAGATCTTGTTGCCCTTGAGCCGGTAGCTGCCGTCGCCAACGGGCTCGGCGCGGGTGCGGATGTCGGCCAGCGACGAGCCGGCATGGGGTTCGGTGAGGGCCATGGTGCCGAAGAAGCGGCCGTCGATCATCGGTTGCAGGAACAACCGCTTCTGCGTTTCGTCGCCGAAGCTTTCGATCAGGTTGGCCGCGCCCATGGTCAGGAACGGGTAGGCGGTGGTGCCGGCGTTGGCGGCCTGAAAGTGGGCGAAGCAGGCTTGCGAGACCAGGCTCGGCAACTGCATGCCGCCGACGTCGAAGTCGCGGTTGGCATTGAGCAAGCCCGCGTCGAGAAACGCCTGCACGGCGGGTTTGACCTCCGCGATCAACTCAGCCCGGCCGTCCACATAGCGCGGTTCGTGCTCGTCGCCTTTGCGGTTGTGCGGGGCGAAGTACTTTTCCGCCAGGCTGCGCGCAGTGCCCAGCGCGGCGTCGAAGGTTTCGCGGTTGTGCTCGGCGAAACGCGGGCGGGCGGTCAGGGCCTCGGCATCGAGGACTTCATAGAGTTCGAACGCAAGGTTGCGGCTGCTGAGGAGTTGCTCGGACATGGCGGCATTCCTGGAATCGGGATGCGCCGAGTCTAGTGGCGGTGACCGTTACCGCACAGGCTAATGGATGTGGGTGATAGCGCTTCAAAAGCACGATGGCGGTGCTGGGTCAGGTGGGGCTGCGGGGACTGACAGTTCTGCCAGGTGCCGCCGAGGTTTTGCGACGCTAGTATGCAAAGCACACCGTGGTTGAGATTGGCGCGGATGGGTATGAAGATTGGAGGACGCTCGATGACCTGCTCTGCGCCGCTGGTTGCCCACAACACGCCCCGAGTACAAGTCTTTGCAGGGAGACTGACGGTCCGGGAAATTGTCTATCATCGCCATGACCGGAGCTTGGAGCGCACCAATCAGCGCGTCACGTGCCACGGGTACGATCGCCGAGGTGTGCTTGAGCGCAGCGTCGATCCGCGTCTGGCTAAATTGGGGCGGGTGAACTTTACCTTTGCGAACGATCTTGTTGGCAGGCCAGTGCGCGCTGAGCGTGCTGACGCCGGCATTTCTGTAGCCCTCGCCGATATCATCGGTCGCCCTCTCGTACGGTTCAGTGCGATCGCCTCCGATGCGGATGGGCGCGACGACTGCGGCCAAGTGGTCGTACGCAGTCTGGCCTATGAAACTGCCGGTTTGCCCGGGCGGCTGGTGAGCATTACCGATACTCAAGGGGGCGGTGATCCGCGCATCGTCCAACGCTTCGTATACGGCGGTGGCAGTGCATCGGAATGTGCGTCGAACCTGGCGGGGCGGTGTGTCGGCCGTTATGACGGTGCTGGACTTGCGCTGCTCGAGGGGGCTGCCCTTACCGGCACACCTATTGCGTTCACGCGGCGGCTTCTTGAGCACGGTGATGATGAGCAGACCACTGCGCACTGGCCAGGGGAGACGGCCAGTGACTGGGACCGGGCGCTGGAATCGGTCGAGTTCGCTTACACGACGTGCGCGGTGGTGGATGCCTGCGCAGCCGTTTCAAGTGTCACCGATGCCGCCGGAAACCGGCAGCGCGTGGCTTGCGACATTGCGGGTCACCTCAAGGCCGCGTGGCTGTCCCGCAAAGGGGCGCGAGAGCGCGAAATCGTGCGTTCGTTGACTTACCTGGCGTGTGGCGCCAAAGCGTCTGAGCTGCACGGTAACGGTGTATTGACCCAGTACTTTCACGACCCCACCACGCGACGTCAGACCGGCCGACGCATCGAGCGGCCAGCGGCTCATGCGCGCGGCATGAAAGTGTTGCAGGACGTGCGCTATACCTTCGATCCGGTCGGTAACCTGGTCGGGGAGTTGGACATGACCGACGTTGCCAGCTTCTGGCGAAACCAGAAGGTGGTGCCCAAAAAGACCTTCCGCTACGACAGCCTCTATCAACTGGTCAGCGCTTCGGGACGTGAACACGCCCAGGGCGAGGCTGCACCAGGAATGTCCAAAGGCTGTCAGGTTGGCGCAAGCGACCAGACCCTCCTGACCGGCTATAGCCGAGACTTTACCTACGACGCAGCCGGCAATTTGATGCGCACGGTGCACCTCTCGCCCGCCAGCAGTCGCTGCTATGTCGTGGGCATGATGGTCAGTGACCGCAGTAACCGGGCGGTACTCGACACGATGGCGAGCAGCCCCGCTGAAGCGCAAGCCGCATTCACAGCGAGTGGGCATCAGGCCATGCTGCTACCTAATCAGCCATTGCTCTGGACGTCGAACGGCGAACTGCGTCAAGTGGTTTCGGTGCAGCGCGAACAGTCGCAACAGGACGACAGCGAGCACTACCGCTACGACGGCGATAGCCAGCGAATCACGAAGATCAATACGCAGTGGACTTCTGCGAGCCGGCGCAGGCAGCGCGTCATTTATCTGCCAGGGCTCGAATTGCGCCGCACTGTCAGCAATGCGCGTGTCGAAGAGGAGCTACAGATACTAAAGGTCGGAGGGGGCGGGTATGCCCAAGTTCGGCTTTTATATTGGTCCAACGCCGCCCCCCCGGATTTACAGAACGATCAACTGCGCTACAGCTACGACAACCCTTTGGGTAGCAGCATTTTGGAAATCGACGGGGATGGTCGCTTGATCAGCCACGAAGACTACTATCCCTACGGCGGCACGGCATTTTGCCTAGCGCGAAATAAGCTTGAGGCGACCTACAAGACGTTGGGCCATGGTGGCAAGGAGCGAGATGTCACTGGGCTTTACTACTATGGCCAACGCTACTATCAGCCCTGGGCAGGGCGCTGGCTGAGTGCCGATCCAGCGGGTGCAGTCGATGGCCTCAATCTGTACTGCCGGGTACGTAATAATCCCGTTACCCGTCGGGACGACGACGGCTTGCAGAGTTTTGAAAGCGAATTTGGCCCGAACTTCAGTGCTTTGGATAAAGTCATCGACTTTCCAGAGATTTTCAAGGCTGCGCCTGAAGGTGTCGTCCTCAAGGGCAATGTCAGCGAGCATTCACCGGGGCGATTGAGGTTGAAGGTGTATTGGCAACGGGAAGTGCCTACCTACCAGCCCTTGCCTTCTGAACGAGTGATCGGTGCGCTGGGCGATGATGGGCGTGGTCAGCTCGGCCCCGATGCCCAGCGTGCACGTACGCTTGGGGTGACCGAGCAGTTCGCTAAGGACCTGCCTCGCAGCAGTTACACGGTGATTGAGGGTGGCCAAGAAAAGCCGTTAGGCGAACACACCATCGATCAGTTGTTCACCCGGCAGCAGAAAGAGATCGTTTCTACCCTTGCGCACCAAGCCCACGCCGCCGAGCTGGCCGTGCTGAGCTACGGCATTGAAGCCGCTGGCGGCACGTTCGACGAGCAAGGCCAGTTCCGCGCTTCTTGGGTGCAGGCCCCCGGAGCTGACCCTGAGCACATCATCGAGAAGCCTTCACCGAGCGACAGGTCGCTCATTGTCAGGTCACGGCAGATTTTCAGTCTCAAGTACACGGAAACGGAGCAACTGGCTGCCGACCTGAGCCTGACCGCCGAGCAGATTTCGGTCTTGCGTGTGGACAGGCAGGGTGGGGAGATTACCTACCACTATCAGGACGCACAGCCGACGATTCAGAAGTTGCAGATTTCCTACGTGACTCCCGTCGCGCCCGTCAGTACCAAACGTTCACTTGCCTCAAAGATAAAATTCTGGCGATCGTCCAGCAAACAGTGAGCAGGCTTGAACGGTGGCCAAACGAAAGCAGGCGCGCCCGAGACGCGCCTGCTTTCATCGCCACGCGTGATCCTAGCCGATGGTCATCAAGCTCGCGTTACCGCCCGCCGCCGCCGTATTCACGCTGACCGCCCGCTCGATCACCAGTCGCTCCAGGGCGATCTGCTGGTCACCGCTGGACAGCCCGTGCACGCCGACGATGGCACCGGCACGTTTGGCCACCTGCTGGCACACTGCGCGGAGCTGGTCGGAGTGACCGTGGTGGATGACAGCGTCGAAGGCCACGTCGTCCTTGGTCCATTCGGCCACCAGCCTGAGCTTGCCTTGCAGCTCTTTCGGCAGACGACTGCGCAGGCCTTTGGCTGGCTCGCCATCGCTGCACAGCGCCGAGCTGCCGACCGCCAGCACCGCTGCGAACTGCGTCAGCAGGTCGGCTTCGTTGTCGGCCAGGCACAGCACGTGCTCGCGGGGCAGCACGCTGTAGGTGTTGCGCTCGCCGGTTGGGCCAGGCAGCACACGGGTAATGCCGCTCTGCGAATGCTCGGCGAACTGCTCGCACAGGGCGACCAGCTCAGGCTGGTGGCTGGACGCCCAGGTCTTGAGTGCGTGCAGTGGTTTGAGCAGTTGCTCGTGCAGCGCGTCGTCGGCCTTGCCGTGTGCGTCGGTACGCTGGAAGTGCCGGGCGATGGCGTCGGCCGGGCGGGTCGACAGCAAACGGTACAGGTACAACGGACCACCGGCCTTGGGACCGGTGCCGGACAGGCCTTCACCGCCGAACGGTTGCACGCCGACCACGGCGCCGACGATGTTGCGGTTGACGTACATGTTGCCGGCATTGACCTTGTCCACCACCTTGGCGATGGTTTCGTCGATGCGGGTGTGCACGCCGAGGGTCAGGCCGTAGCCAGAGGCGTTGATCTGCTCGATCAGTTGGTCGATGTGCTTGCGGTTGTAGCGCACCACGTGCAGCACCGGGCCGAAGATTTCGCGCTTGAGCTCGTCGAAGCTCTCCAGTTCGATCAGGGTCGGCATGACGAACGTGCCACGCTTGCATTCCTCGCCCTCGGCCAGGGCCACCTGATAGACGCTGCGGCCCTTCTCGCGCATGGCCTGGATGTGCTTCTCGATGCCGGCCTTGGCCTCGGCGTCGATCACCGGGCCGATGTCCACCGACAGGCGCTCGGGGTTGCCCATGCGGTTCTGCGCCATGGCGCCCTTGAGCATTTCGATGACCCGGTCGGCGCAGTCCTCTTGCAGGCACAGCACGCGCAGGGCCGAGCAGCGCTGGCCAGCGCTGTCGAAGGCCGAGGACACCACGTCGATTACCACCTGTTCGGTGAGCGCCGAGGAGTCGACGATCATCGCGTTCTGCCCGCCGGTTTCGGCGATCAGCGGAATCGGTCGGCCCTGGGCGTCGAGGCGCCCGGCGACATTGCGTTGCAGCAGACGTGCCACCTCGGTGGAACCGGTGAACATCACGCCTTTGACCCGCTCGTCACCGACCAGACCGGCACCGACAGTTTCGCCGCGCCCTGGCAGCAGTTGCAGCACGCCCTCGGGAATGCCCGCTTCGAGCAGCAGGCGCACGGCCTGGGCGGCGATCAGTGGAGTCTGTTCGGCGGGCTTGGCCAGGACCGGGTTGCCAGCGGCCAGCGCCGCCGCCACCTGGCCGGTGAAGATCGCCAGCGGGAAGTTCCACGGGCTGATGCACACCACCGGGCCCAAGGGGCGGCAGGCGTCGTTGCTGAAGTCGGTGCGCGCCTGCACCGCGTAGTAGCGCAGGAAGTCCACGGCCTCGCGCACTTCGGCGATGGCGTTGGCGAAGGTCTTGCCGGCCTCGCGGATGAGCAGGCCCATCAGCGGTTGGATCTCGGCTTCCATCAGGTCGGCAGTGCGCTCCAGGATCGCCGCGCGCTCGGCCGGCGGGGTGGCCTGCCAGATCGGGGCGGCGTTCAGCGCGCACTGGATGGCGTTGTCGACGTCGGCGACGCTGGCCTCCTGCACATGACCCACCACGTCGCGGTGGTCAGCAGGATTGAGCACGGCCTCGACGGCCCCTTCGCTGGCCGTGCAGGCCAGCAGGGGCGAAGCGTGCCAGTCGTTGTGCGCGGTGGCCAGCAGGGCGCAGGACAGCGAAGCCAGGCGGTGCTCGTTGGCCATGTCGATGCCGGCCGAGTTGGCCCGCTCGCTGCCATACAGCTCACGCGGCAGCGGGATGCGCGGGTGCGGCAGGCCGACGTTGCCTTCCTGGGTGGCCATGCGTTCGATGCTCAGCACCGGGTCGGCGACCAGTTCCTGGATGGAAATGGAATGATCGGCGATGCGGTTGACGAACGAGGTGTTGGCGCCATTTTCCAGCAGGCGCCGCACCAGGTAGGCCAACAGGGTTTCGTGGGTGCCGACCGGCGCGTAGACGCGGCACGGACGGTTCAGCTTGCCGTCGGCGATCTTGCCGACCACCTGCTCGTACAGCGGCTCGCCCATGCCATGTAGGCACTGGAATTCGTACTGCCCTGGGTAATAGTTCTGACCCGCGATGTGGTAGATGGCCGACAGGGTGTGGGCGTTGTGGGTGGCGAACTGGGGGTAGATGGCTTCCGGCACCGACAGCAGCTTGCGCGCGCAGGCGATATAGGAGACATCGGTGTAGACCTTGCGGGTGTAGACCGGGTAGCCCTCCAGGCCTTCGACCTGGGCGCGCTTGATCTCGCTGTCCCAGTAGGCGCCCTTGACCAGGCGGATCATCAGGCGGTGGCGGCTGCGCTTGGCCAGGTCGATGATGGCGTCGATCACATAGGGGCAGCGTTTCTGATACGCCTGGATGACGAAGCCGATGCCGTTCCAGCCCGCCAGCGACGGCTCGAAGCACAGGCGTTCGAGCAGGTCCAGCGACAGCTCCAGACGGTCGGCTTCCTCTGCGTCGATGTTCAGACCGATGTCGTACTGCTTGGCCAGCAAGGTCAACGACAGCAGCCGCGGGTACAGTTCGCCCATGACGCGTTCGTACTGCGCACGGCTGTAGCGCGGGTGCAGCGCCGAGAGCTTGATCGAGATGCCCGGGCCTTCATAGATGCCGCGCCCGTTGGACGCCTTGCCGATCGAATGAATCGCCTGCTCGTACGAGGCCAGGTACTTCTGCGCGTCGTGCTCGGTGAGCGCGGCCTCGCCGAGCATGTCGTAGCTGTAGCGGAAGCCCTTGGATTCGAAGCGGCTGGCGTTGGCCAGGGCCTCGGCGATGGTCTCGCCGGTGACGAACTGCTCGCCCATCAGGCGCATGGCCATGTCGACGCCCTTGCGAATCATCGGCTCGCCGCTCTTGCCGATGATGCGGGTGAGCGAAGAACTCAGGCCGGACTCGTTGTGGGTGGACACCAGCCGGCCGGTGAGCAGCAGGCCCCAGGTGGCGGCGTTGACGAACAGCGACGGGCTGTTGCCCAGGTGCGGTTGCCAGTTGCCGGTGCTGATCTTGTCGCGGATCAGCGCATCGCGGGTGCCTTTGTCCGGGATGCGCAGCAAGGCCTCGGCCAAGCACATCAGGGCCACGCCTTCCTGGGACGACAGGGAGAACTCCTGCAGCAGGCCTTGGACGATGCCGGCACGGCCGCTGGCGCTTTTCTGATGGCGCAGCTTGTCGGCAAGCCCCGCAGCCATCTTGTTGGTCGCCTCGGCCAGCGGGGCGCTCAGGCGCGCTTGCTCCAGCAGCATCGGTACCACTTCCTGCTCGGGACGGCGGTAGGCGGCGGTGATGGCCGCGCGCAGCACCGATTGCGGCAGGATGCTCTCGGCGAACTCGAGGAAGCATTGGTGCGCGTGGTCGGTCGGCACGTCGCCGGCATCGTCGCCATTGCTGGCGGCCAGGCCGTCGATGTCGTTGGGGTTGGCACCACCCTCGAGCTTCTCCAGGTAGTTGAAGATCGCCTGCTTGATCAACCAGTGCGGGGTGCGGTCGATGGACTGCGCAGCCGCTTTGAGTCGTTCACGGGTCGGGTCGTCGAGTTTGACCCCAAGGGTGGTCGTCGCCATTTCTTATCCTCGTTATTGCCACGGGAGTGGCTAAGCTGGCGGCAAGATTAGCGGGCGGCGTTTGCAGGTGCAACCGGGTGCAACCCGAATTTTTTCTGAAAAAGGTGCAACTCGTCTGCCAGTCTCTTAAGGAACCTTCTTTAGTCTATTTTTGCTGCCTTAGCGTCTTAAAACTCTTACTTTTGTCGCAAAAAGTAGCAAAAAGCGGTTTTATCTGAAAATGCATTTATGGGTGCAACTTGCAAATGAAAAGTGGTTGCACCTGATGAAGGTTGTTGCATAGGATGCGCCGCCTGGGTGCAACCCCCTCGTCGTGTGGGTTGCGAGAGATAACAACAACGCCAGGACATAATTATGGGCAATCCAATCACGATCACCTTCGTGGTCTACATCGCAGCAATGGTGCTGATCGGCTTCGCCGCCTATCGCTCGACCAAGAATCTTTCCGACTACATTCTCGGCGGCCGCAGCCTCGGCAGCGTGGTCACCGCCTTGTCGGCCGGTGCTTCGGACATGAGTGGCTGGTTGCTGATGGGCCTGCCGGGCGCCATCTACCTGTCGGGCTTGTCCGAGGCCTGGATCGCCATCGGCCTGACCGTCGGCGCCTACCTCAACTGGCTGTTCGTCGCCGGTCGGTTGCGTGTACAGACCGAACACAATGGCGATGCGCTGACCCTGCCGGACTTCTTCTCCAGCCGTTTCGAAGACACCAGCGGTCTGCTGCGGGTGATCTCGGCCATCGTCATCCTGGTGTTCTTCACCATCTACTGCGCTTCCGGCATCGTCGCCGGCGCCCGCCTGTTCGAAAGCACCTTCGGCATGTCCTACGAGACGGCGTTGTGGGCCGGTGCAGCAGCGACCATTGCCTACACCTTCGTCGGTGGTTTCCTGGCGGTGAGCTGGACCGATACCGTGCAGGCCACGCTGATGATCTTCGCGCTGATCCTCACGCCGATCATCGTGCTGATCTCCACCGGCGGCTTCGACACCACCCTGCTGGCCATCGAAGCGCAGAACCCGGCCAACTTCGACATGTTCCGCGGCGCCACCTTCATCGGCATCATTTCGCTGATGGGCTGGGGGCTGGGCTATTTCGGCCAGCCGCACATCCTGGCGCGCTTCATGGCGGCCGACTCGGTGAAGTCCATCGCCAATGCCCGACGCATCTCCATGACCTGGATGATCCTGTGCCTGGCCGGCACCTGCGCGGTGGGCTTCTTCGGCATCGCCTACTTCTCGGCCAATCCTGGCCTGGCCGGGCCGGTGACCGAAAACCATGAGCGGATCTTCATCGAGCTGGCGAAGATCCTGTTCAACCCGTGGATCGCCGGGGTGCTGCTGTCGGCCATTCTCGCTGCAGTGATGAGCACCCTGAGCTGCCAACTGCTGGTGTGCTCCAGTGCGCTGACCGAGGACTTCTACAAAGCCTTCCTGCGCAAGGGCGCTTCGCAGACCGAGCTGGTTTGGGTCGGTCGCCTGATGGTGCTGGCCGTGGCGCTGATCGCCATCGCCCTGGCCGCCAATCCGGACAACCGCGTGCTGGGCCTGGTCGCCTACGCCTGGGCGGGCTTCGGCGCGGCGTTCGGCCCGGTGGTACTGCTGTCGGTGCTGTGGAAGGGCATGACCCGCAATGGCGCGCTGGCGGGTATCGTGGTCGGTGCGCTGACCGTGATCCTGTGGAAGAACTACGTCGGGCTGGGGCTGTACGAGATCATTCCGGGCTTCCTGTTTGCCACCGTCGCGATCGTCGTGGTGAGCAAGCTGGGGCGTCCGAGTGCCAGCATGGTTTCGCGGTTCGAGACGGCTGACGCGGCCTACCACGCCGACAAGTAAGCGACAGGCCGAGCGCGGGCTTGCCCGCGACTCGGCCAGCGCCGACCACCGCACCTGACGCCGTCAGCCCGACAAGGTAAACTTGCCGGTTCCTCAGGAGCCCACATGAACTATCGTCACGCCTTCCATGCCGGCAACCACGCCGACGTCTTCAAGCACATCGTGCTGACCCGCCTCATCGCCCTGATGTCGCGCAAGGAGCAGCCGTTCGCCTACCTCGACACCCACGCCGGCCTCGGTCTGTACGACCTGCAGGGCGATCAGGCGACGCGCACCGGCGAGTACCTGGAAGGGGTAGCGCGACTCTGGGGCCGCGACGACCTGCCAGCGCTGACCGACGACTACCTGCGCATCATCCGCCGCCTGAATCCGGACGGCGAACTGCGCTACTACCCCGGCTCGCCGGAACTGGCGCGGCGCCTGATGCGCCAGCAGGATCGCGCCCTGCTCAACGAGAAGCACCCCGAGGATGGGCCGCTGCTCAAGGACAACATGAAGAAAGACCCGCGCGTGACCGTGCACCTGGGCGAAGGCTGGCACGTGCCGCGGGCCTTGCTGCCGGTGCAGGAAAAGCGCGCGATCATGCTGATCGACCCGCCGTTCGAACAGGCCGATGAGCTCAAACGCTGCACCCAGGCGGTGAAGGAGGCGATCGGGCGCATGCGTCAGACCGTCGCGGCCATCTGGTACCCGATCAAGGACCAGCGCTCGCTGACCCGCTTCTACCAAGACCTCACCAGTACCGGCGCGCCCAAGCTGCTGCGGGTCGAGTTGTACGTGCATCATCAGGACAGCCCGCAGGGCCTGAACGGTTCCGGCCTGGCCATTGCCAATCCGCCGTGGGGCCTGGAGGACGAGCTGCGCGAGCTGCTGCCGTGGCTGGCCAAGGAGCTGGCACAGAGCGCTGGCAGTTGGCGCATGGACTGGCTGATCGCCGAGTAGCAGGCGCAGCCGTGCGGTACAGGTTGTTTGCGCTATAATCGCGCGCTTTGGTCGCCAGTCGCCCACCCGGCTCCTGGCGCATCTCATATCGAATGAAGAGGCGAGTCCCTTGGCATTGACGATTCTTGGCCTGTCCGGCGCCCTCAGCCATGACCCTTCCGCGGCCTTGTACATCGACGGCAAGCTGGTTGCCGCCGCCGAAGAAGAGCGCTTCGTGCGTGACAAGCATGCGAAGAACCGCATGCCGTATGAATCTGCGAAGTTCTGCCTGGAGCAGGCCGGCATCAAGCCGTCCGACGTAGACGTGGTGGCCATTCCGTTCGCCCCCATCAGCCTGTTCGGCAAGGCCCGCTGGCACTACGCCAAGCGCTATTGGTACGCCCCGGACCGCGCCCTCGACGCTATCCTCATGGGCAACCGTCGCTACAAGCGCTACCGCAAGAAGATCGTCTGGTGTCTGGAGCAGTTGGGCTTCGATCCGAAGAAGATCAAGATCGAGCCGGTCGAGCACCATCTGGCCCACGCGTCCAGCGCCTACCACTGCTCGGGCTTCAAGGAAAAGACCGCGATCCTCGGCATCGACGGTAAGGGCGAGTACGCCACCACCTTCTTCGGCTACGGCGAGAACGGCAAGATCCACAAGATCAAGGAGTTCTTCGATCCGGATTCGCTGGGCGGCCTGTACGGCGCGATCACCGAGTTCCTCGGTTTCGAGATGCTCGACGGCGAGTTCAAGGTGATGGGCATGGCGCCGTACGGCGACGCCAGCAAGTACGATTTCTCCCGTCTGGCCAGCTTCGAGAATGGCGAACTGGTGATCAACACCGAGTACGCCAACGTCATCGGTCTGCGCCGCTATAAAGAGAAGGGCAAGGGCTTCTACTTCTCGCCCAAGCTGATCGAGTGGCTCGGTCCCAAGCGCGAAGGCGACATCGCCGACGAGCCCTACATCCACTACGCCGCCAGCATGCAGGCCCTGTTCGAGAAGCTGGCCCTGCAGATGATCGACCATTACCTGGGCGACATCCTCAAGGAAACCGGCAAGCTGGCCTTTGCCGGTGGCTGCGCGCTGAACGTCAAGCTTAACCAGAAGATCATCGCTCGCCCGGACCTCAAGGAGCTGTTCGTCCAGCCGGCCTCCGGCGATGCCGGCACGGCGGTCGGGGCCGCCGCCTACGTGTCGCACGCCCGTGGTGTGCCGGTCGAGAAGATGGAACACGTCTACCTCGGCCCTGCGTACTCCAACGAGGACGTCATCGCCGCCTGCGCGCGCCATCCCAGTGCGCCGAAGTGGCGCAAGCTCAACGACATGCCTCAGCGCATCGCGCAGATCATGGTCGATGGCAACCCGGTGGCCTGGTTCCAAGGCCGTATGGAATTCGGTCCGCGTGCCCTGGGCGGTCGTTCGATCATCGGCTGCCCGAGCGTGCCGAACGTCGCCAACCGGATCAACGAGCAGATCAAGTTCCGCGAGCGCTGGAGACCCTTCTGCCCGTCGATGCTCGACACCGTCGCGCCGCAGATGATCAAGATCGACCACCCGGCTCCGTTCATGACCTTCACCTTCGAGGTGGCCGAGGAATGGAAGACCCGTGTGCCGGAAGTGGTCCACGAAGACGGCACCTCGCGGGCCCAGGTGCTCAAGCGCGAGTACAACCCGCGCTACTACGACATGATGAAGGCGCTCGAAGACCTCACCGGTAACGGTGTGTCGCTGAACACCTCGCTCAACCGTCGTGGTGAGCCGATGATCTGCTCGCCGACCGACGCGCTGAACATGTTCTTCGGCTCGGACCTGCAATACCTGATCATGGAAGACATCCTGGTGGTCAAGGACGGCGCGGCGGCGTATGACCAGCCGCTCTGACCTGCGGGTCCTGCAGTTCTGCCACGGCTACGACGGGCCGTTCCTTGATTGTGCCCGTCAGTACGCCAGCCTGTTCGAAGGCCGGGGCTACAAGGTCACCACGGTGTTCCTCACCGGCAAGGCCGACCCCCAGGTGGCTGCCGGCTGTGGTGGCGATGAAGTGCTGTTTCTCGAATTCAGCTCCAAGGCCGTGCGCGGGCTCAAGCTTGGCGCCATCGCGGCCTTGCGTCGAATCGCCCGAGAACGCACGTTCAGTTTCTGCATCGCCCACCGCTTCAAGCCACTCTATGTGGCGCTTTTGGGCACTGCGCTGCCGGTGATTGGCGTGCACCATGCCTTCGGCGACTATCAACGCCAGGGCCGTCGCCTGTTTGCCAACCTGGCGCGCAAGCGCCTCAGCCTGCTGGGCGTGTCCGACGCGGTGCGTGACGACATGCGCCGCTGTCTGCCCGGCTGGCCAGCCGAGCGTATCCAGACGCTTTACAACCGCATCGACGTCGAGGCGCTGCAGGCTGCATTGCTGCCGCGTGACGAGGCGCGGCGTGCCTTGGGGCTGGACGCTCAGGCGTGGATCGTCGGCAATGTCGGCCGCCTGCACCCGGACAAGGACCAGGCCACCTTGCTGCGCGGCTTCGCCCAAGCCTTGCCGGGATTGCCCGGGAACGCTCGACTGGCGCTACTGGGCAAGGGTCGTCTGGAAGACTCGCTCAAGGCGCTGGCCGCCGAACTGGGCATCGCCGAGCGCGTCGATTTCCTCGGCCAAGTGGCCGATGCCCGTCGCTACTTTCAAGCCTTCGACGTGTTCGCCCTGAGTTCCGACCATGAGCCATTCGGCATGGTCCTGCTGGAGGCCATGGTGGCTGGCGTGCCGGTGCTGGCCACCGCTTGCGGTGGTGCGCGCGAGGTGGTCGAGGGCGTGGGCGTGCTGTTCGCGCTGGGCGATGCCGGGCAATTGGCCCAGGGGCTGCAGCACATGGCCGGTCTGAGCGACGAGCAGCGCCGCGAATACGCCACCCTGATGCTGCAGCGTTTGCATGAGCGATTCTCCGATGAGGCCGTGCGTCAGGTGTTCTGGCAACTGCCCCAGGTACGAGCGCTGGAGGCGCGGGTCTGATGCTCAATCATCTGCGCGCCTGGCGCGAACGCGGCTGGACCGCCATCGACGCGAACGCTTATGCCCAGGCCTGGCAACGCTTTGGTGGCAGTGTCGCCAGTCATCCGCTGGTGCTCGAGCAACTGGCCGACCTGGCACAGATTCCCGTGCGCTACCTGGGCTGGGAACGTGACGGCGAACTCGTGGCGGCAGTGCCGACCTGGGGCCGGCACCTGGCGCTGTCCAAAGATGTGCTCAAGCGCCACGGCAAGAAGGGCCTGTTCGACCTGGGCAATGCCGAAATCATCCTGCCCGCCGCTGACGATGCCGCTGCACCGCTGCGCCATGCCGGGCGTTACTTGTCCGAGCTCAATCACGGTCGCTTCGACGGCCTCAACGCGCAGACCGAGCAACTGGCCCTGGCGCGCCCGCACGAAGACCTTTCGAAGAAGTTTCGCTACAACCAGCGTCGCGAGCTGCGCCTGCTGGAAGAGGCGGGCGGGGTGGTGCGGCCGATTAGCGAGTTCAGTGCCAGCGACATCGCCGCCATGTACTGCGATCTGTTCCAGCGTCGTTGGGGCTTCCTCGCCACGGGGGCTGCGCACATGGCCGAAGTGATCGAGCGCTTGCGCGAGCTGCTGATCGGTTCGGTGCTGTTCCTCGACTCGGCGCCGATCGCCATCCAGCTGGTGTATCGGGTCGAGTCACCGCAATGGGTCAGCGTCGAGTACGTCAATGGCGGGGTCGATCCTGAAACTAAGGCGTTCAGCCCCGGTAGCGTGCTCAGCTTCCTCAACACCCAGGCCGCCTGGGAAGACGCCAAGGCGCGCGGCAAAGCCCTGCGCTTTTCCTTCGGTCGGGCCGACCGGGAATACAAGGAGCGCTGGTGTCATCCGGTGCCGGTGTACCAGTCATGAGCCGCAAGCAGCAGTTGCTCAAGCGCCATCGCCGCAACAAGCGTATCGGCTTGCTGGTGACGCTGCTGGCCTTGCTGCTGGCGGGCGTGCTCGTCGCCTGGTGGTTGCCGGTGCTGCTGCTGCCGCTGCTGTGGGTGGCCCACGAGGCCTGGTTTGCCGATCACCTGTTCTACGCGCCTGGCGATGACTATGTCTTCGACTTCGGCCCGCACGCCGAGGAAGCGGTCGTCCACCTCGACCATGGGGCGCTCAAGAGCGATACGCCGTTCGACGACCAAGACACGCTGATCCTCGAGGTTCGCTTGAGGTCGAGCTGGCTTGGACGCATCCTTGACCCTCGTGTCGAGCTGACAACAGACACCCAGGGCGACCGTCAGACCTTCGAGCGCGGTGTCGGCGGGGTGCGCATGCTGACGCTCACGGGGCTGGCCGCGCCTTTGCGCGAGGGGCGTCTTCGCATTAAAGGTCGCTATTGTCGGCTGCATGGCCAGCCGCGGCTGTGGGTGATACCGGCGGTCGAGTTACGTCACCGACGCGTCATGGTGATCGCTCCCCATGCCGATGATGCCGAACTTGCAGCCTACGGCCTGTATAGCCAGGCCGAAGAAGCGTGGGTCGTCACCTTGACAGCGGGTGAGATCGAAGCCGAACACTACCAGCGCATGGGCTTGAGCGTAACGGAGGCAGCGCGGCTCAAAGGTCGTCTGCGTGCCTGGGACAGCATCACCGTGCCGCGGTGGGCCGGCGTGCCAGAGGCGCGCTGCGTTCAGCTCGGCTACTTTTGTCTGCAGCTCGCGGCCATGCGCGCCGCACCCTGCGAGCCGGTAGGTTCGCGTGAGGCGCAGATGACCGACATCCGTCCATTGCGCCGCTTCAATACTCTTGCGCTACCGGCTGACGCCGATGGTGCACCGACTTGGAACAACCTGCTCGCTGATCTTCGCACGCTCATGGAGGTGGCTCGACCTGAGGTAGTGGTGATGCCGCACCCTCACCTCGATCCACATCCTGATCACATCTGCGCGCAGGTAGCGGTTTTCGAGGCGTTGCAGGGATGCGCCTGGCAGCCGCAGACGCTGCTGTGTTACGCCAATCACCTGCACGACAACGATCGCTGGCCTATGGGCGACAGCGGCGATGGCGTAGCCCTGCCGCCGCAGCTTCAGGCCGACGAGCCCTGGACGCCCTGCACGCTTGTGCTGGATCTTTCGACTCAGCGTGACAAGGCCATGGCGCTGGCAATGATGCATGACCTACAACCTCCGACGCCCTTGAAGCGGCGCATACGCAGGTTGATCCAGCGCTGGCTGGTGGGGCGTCGTTGGTCACCTTATGGAGACAATGAGTTCTTCCGCAAGGCTGTACGTAGGCATGAGCTGTTCTGGCGTCGCGAGCTAGGGGCAGGGATGATCGATCATGATGATAGGCGTGTGCGAGGCATGAAATGAGAGTGCTGTTTCTGGTCCAGAAGGAGCAACGTGCGATTCTCGACCGGTTGTACGACGGTGTCGTTGCCAACTGCGACTGTGATCTGCGCTGGCTGTCGAGCGACGAGCAGCGCAACCTGCGGCGTTACTTCAAGCGCGAAGTGGATGTCACGCGTTATGACCGGATCGTGTTTTTCCTGCGATTCAAGCAGGAAATCCGCCAAGTGGCGTTCATCCGCACTCTGCCGAACCTGGTCATACTAGAACACGATGCCTATCAGAACTACATCCCCTGCAAGTACACGGGCGCCTTCAGCGCGCATTACCGTAAATTGCCATGGGCACGGGTGATCAGCTCCGGCTTCACGGTCAGCGAGCGGCTGCGCCAGGAGGGCTTCGATGCAGTCTTCGTACCCAAGGGTTACGATGAGCGTTTGTTGACGGACCGAGGCCAGCCACGCGACATCGAGCTGGCGTTTGTCGGCAGTACCGCCAGTGTGGCCTACAGCGGTCGCAAAGCCTTGCTCGAGGAGTTGGGGCAAGTGGAAAACCTCGTGGTCACGCGCACCAAGTCGGGCGAGGATTATTGCAATACGCTGAACCGCATCCGTTTTTTCGTCAGCGCCGATGTCGGTATGGGCGAATACATGATCAAGAACTTCGAGGCGATGGCCTGTGGCTGCGTGCTGCTGGCGTTCGACCAGGGCGAGGCGGAAAACCGCGTGCTGGGTCTTCAAGACATGCACAACGTGGTGCTGTATGACAGCATCCCGACGCTTCGGCAGAAGCTGGGCATCCTGCGCGCCGATCCGGCATTGGCTGAGCGTATTGCCGCCAAAGGCCGTGAGCTGGCAGTCTCGGGCTTCAGTTTTTCCCAGGTCGGGCGTAGCATCGTCGACCACATGAGACCCCCACTGAGGCCGCGACCAGCGCTAACTGCGTGGGAGCGTTTGCGTCTGAAGCTGGGGTTTTGAACGATATGGCCCGATCCGCGACGGTCGCGGATCGGGCCGCCAGTTGGAGGAAGCCGGTGCGCTTCTCGGAAAACAGTGATATCACGCTGGTGGTCACCAGCTGCGGTCGCCTCGACCTGCTCAAGGCAACGCTGGAGAGCTTCGATCGGCTCAACACGGCGCCGATTCGCGAGGTCTTCATTACCGAAGACTCGGGAGACGAAGCGGTCCATGCAGTGGTGCCAGAAAGCTGGAAGAACCACTGCACCGTCTTCGTCAATCGTCCAAAGCTCGGTCAGCTCGCGTCGATCGATTTGGCATACAGTCATGTCAAAACGCCTTTTATCTTCCATTGCGAGGATGACTGGAGCTTTTATCGCCAACATTTTGTCGAGGATTCGCAACGCGTTCTCGAAACGAGCCCGCAGGTTCTACAAGTCTGGTTGCGTAGCCATGCCCACGATCTGTCGGTACACAGCCCTACATTCGTCTTGGGCCACGACAGGTGATCGCGGGTGTCCCCTGTTATCCGTTGTTATCGGAAAAATCCGATTGGCAGGCGTTCTCGCTCAATCCAGGATTGCGCCGTCTGAGCGATTACCAAACCTGCGCGCCCTTTGCTGCCTATTCTGGTGAGAAGGCGCTCTCGCGACGCTATGCCGAGTTGGGAATGACCGCTGTTACGCTTGAGGGTGACGCGGTGTTGCACACGGGCTTCGGGAGTCATGTCACAGTGCCGGAGGAGGTCAAGCGCAAGGCCCGAAGGCGCCAGCGTGACCGAATCAAACTGATGACAGTTCTTGTCATAGGGACATTGGTCGGTATTGGAATCGGCTTTCTTGCTCACTGAAACACTTGATCCGATGAGCGATCCGTCGGGTACAAGGGAGCTCTACCGATGAATGTGATCAACGTCATGTGGTCAGGCGGTGCCCCGTATATGTCTGTACATACGGTGCACCAGCAGATGCTGCGTCATCTCGGCGACGACGTCGAGATCGCCAACTGGTTGCTGTTGGGTAATGGGCTGTGCAATGGAGCGGGCTCTGTTCGCGAATGGCACATGCCAACGCGGGCGCTCAAGGGGCGCCGCCTCTGGTCCTTATTGATGCCGTTGTTGCGCGCTCGACTGCGCGTAGCGCTGGAGCAGGAAAGGCCCGATGCCATATTGATCGATGGCTTGGGTGTTGCTCGCCTTATCCTGCCGTTGATGCGCCATCTTCCCGAAACGCGTGTCACCGTACTTTTTCATGGAACGACTCGCTTGCGCGGTGAAGACGTTCGGTTGCTTCGTGGCTTGGCCCCCGGTCAATTGTGCCTCGCTGCCGTTTCACAGACGCTTGCTCGATCTATGGAGCAGGTGTTGGGGCGTAGTGTGCAAACCTTGCGTATCGCTCTGGATCCCTCTGCATTTGCCTTGGACCTGCTTGATCGTGGGCAGGCCAGGCGTGCGCTGGCACTGCCAGACCGGCCAGGTCGTGTATTTGGCGCAGTGGGGCGACTCGTTCCGAGCAAAGGCTTCGAAATGCTGGTCAAGGCATTCGCCCAGGCACGACAGAGTCAACCTGATATTCGGCTTGTGATCATGGGCGACGGCGAAATGAAGGCGCAGTTGCAAAGTCGGTGCGATGAACTCGGACTAGGTGACAGCCTTTTGCTATGCGGTTACCGATCCGACGTTTCCCGACTCTACCGCGCTTTTGACTGGTTGCTGATTCCATCGCGCTCCGAGGGCCTGGGGCTGGTTCTGCAGGAAGCGGTCATGGCGGACGTACCTGTGCTGTGTAGCGATCTCTCGGTGTTTCGCGAGCAGTTGGGTGAGGCCGGATGCTACATACCGGTCGGCGATCAAGCGGCGTGGACTCGCGCAATCGTGGCGTGTAACGGGTTGGATGCGAGCGCTACGGCGGCAGTACAGCGTCGGGCTCTGGCGCCCGAGCAAGCGTGGCTGGCCTTCAGGCATAGCTCAAAGGCCTTGCTGCAAGGCTGAGTATCAGTGCTGGAGGACCGCTGACTGCAATTGGGCGAGAGGAAAATCTGCACCGAGCCCTTCACGTTCGAGATAGTTCACCAAGTGTTGAACGTTACGCTGCGCCATCCGGTGGCTTAGCGGTGCACGCATGAAGCGCATGTCTGCCACATCGATCAATCCTAGTTCCTCGTCCGGGGTAACGACGACGTTCCCCAGATGCAGTGACCGGAAATAAATACCGGAACGGTGCAGGTACTTGATCAGCCCGATCAGTGCCGGCAAGCAGTCATTCCAATGGAAGCCTTGCTGATGCGAGCGCTGCAGCAGCGTTTGTCCGGGTAGTGGACGATACAGTACCGCAGTGCGGCCGGGCTGTTGCAGCTTGTGGTGACTGATCACGTCCAGAGTGGGAATGCCCAATTTCCTGAGGCGTGCCGCATTTTCCACGAAGCGTTGGGAATAGGGGCGCAGCAGTGCAGATGAAATCAGACGTTTACGACGAAAAACCTTGAGGATATTGCCATCCTCAAGCAGGTAAACTTTCGCGCCATAACTGTCGGCTTCCAGAATCCTGGCGCCGCGAGTCAGCTGATCGAAGTCGGCCTGGGGAAGTCGGGAACATCGCATGGAGTAGTGCCTTTTCTTCTGCGAGCAAAATGACTGGCAATAATGCCGAAAATAGCGGGACAGCACCATGACGGTGTTACCAGAGTGATCGGGGGAAGGGATGTTGCATGAAAAGCGCTGGGCCCAGATTTGGCTTGGCTTTGGTTTCGTCTGGTTCCTGGCCGCGATTGCCTTGGCGCCGAGCAACAAGCTCTATCAGCAGGGTTTGATCCTCTTTCTTTGGCTGCCGACGCTGCTGCTGGTATGGCCCGCCCGTCAGGTGTTCGTCGCTGGCTGGCGGCAGCAGCCGGCGCTATGGAGTGCGGTCGCTCTGTTTTTGTTATGGAGTGCGCTCAGCTTGATCTGGTCGGCCACTGACGAAGGCGGACGGGAAGCCAAGCGACTCATCTACATCCTGCTGTTCCTGATGTTCTTTGCGCTGTTGGCGCAGCTTGGGAGCAAGTGCGTGCGAATGCTGCTGCAGCTTGGCGGTGCGCTGTTGGCGGTTGCCGCACTGATTTCGTTCTATCGATTCTATGGGATGACCGACAACCCTCTAGTGATGCGGTTGTATGGGATCGGCGGGATTGATCATCCTATTCTGGGTGCCTATGTAGTGAGCGTGCTGGCGCTGGCGATGCTCTACGATTATCCCCAAGGGCGAATGATGCAACTGGGCTGGGCGCTCGTGCTGTTGTGCCTGGGGGGGTTCGTTGCCCTTTGTCAGAGCCGTGGCGCTGTTATCGGCGTATTGTTCGCCGTGCTGTGCGCACCTTGGTGGATGCGCGACCGGGCCAGCAAGGTGCTCGCAGTCTCGTCCGTGATCCTTGTGGCAGTAGCCGTCTACGTGTTTTATAACCTGTTGATGAGCCGCGGATCGTCCTTCCGCATGGAGATCTTTCAAGCCTCCGTGCAGATGATCGAGCAGCATCCCTGGACGGGGCTGGGAATCGGTGCGTTTTACCGGATACAAGCGGCCGGACAGCAGTTCGACCATACCCACAATATGCTTACCCATGCTGCCATCGAGCTGGGCTTGCCTGGCATGCTGCTATGGCTGGCAATATGGCTGTTGGCTGCTCGGGAAATGCTCAGAGCGCGAGAGGCCCCGCTTGCCAAACTGGCGCTGTGCATCTGGGTATTCTCCTCGGTCGCCATGCAGCTCGACGCCGCCAGCCTGACTGGCACCCCGCGCGCCGAGTGGTTCATCAGCTGGCTGCCGGTAGGGCTGGCGATGATGTTGCCGTGGATGCATGCCCAGGGAAAAGCCTGTGGTAAAATTCGCGGTTCAACCTGAACAGCGAGCTCGACGATGGCCGAAATACCGCGCCCGGCGGACAATTCAAGCAGCCTGAAGATCTACTTCCGGCTGTTGAGTTATGTGAGACCCTACCTCGGCATTTTTCTGTTGAGCATCATTGGTTTCGTGATCTTCGCGTCCACCCAGCCAATGCTGGCCGGGATTCTGAAGTACTTCGTCGATGGCCTGAGCAACCCTCAGGCCGTGCTTTTCCCCAATGTCCCTATCTGCGCGACCTGCAGTTACTGCAGGCCGTTCCCTTGCTGATCATCCTGATCGCCACCTGGCAGGGCATAGGCTCCTTTCTGGGCAATTATTATCTGGCCAAGGTTTCGCTGTGCCTGGTGCATGACCTGCGTCTGGAGCTGTTCAACAAGCTGCTGGTGCTGCCCAACCGTTACTTCGACAGTCACAACTCCGGGCATCTGATTTCTCGCATCACGTTCAACGTGACCATGGTCACCGGTGCTGCCACCGATGCGATCAAGGTCGTCATCCGCGAAGGGCTGACCGTGGTATTCCTGTTCGTCTATCTGATGTGGATGAATTGGAAGCTGACGTTGGTAATGATCGCCATCCTGCCGGTCATTGCGCTGATGGTCGGTTCCGCCAGCAAGAAATTCCGCAAGCAGAGCAAGAAGATCCAAGTGGCAATGGGCGACGTGACCCATGTCGCCTCCGAGACCATCCAGGGCTACCGTGTGGTACGCAGCTTCGGTGGCGAAGCGTACGAAGCGCGGCGCTTCGAGAACGCCAGTCAGAGCAACACCGACAAGCAACTGCGAATGAACAAGACCGGCGCACTCTATACGCCGGCCTTGCAGTTGGTGATCTACACCGCCATGGCGACGCTCATGTTCCTGGTGCTGTTCCTGCGCGGGGACGCCTCGGCCGGCGACTTGGTCGCTTACATCACGGCGGCTGGATTGTTGCCCAAGCCCATTCGCCAGCTTTCCGAGGTGAGCTCGACCATCCAGAAGGGCTTGGCCGGCGCCGAGAGTATTTTCGAACAGTTGGATGAAAAACCGGAAATTGATGCAGGTACGGTAGAAAAGGCCCGCGTTGAGGGGCGCCTGGACGTGCGCAATTTGAGCTTCACTTATCCAGGTACCGACCGGCAGGTGTTGTTTGATATCAGCTTCGTTGCACAGCCCGGCCAAATGATCGCCTTGGTGGGCCGCTCCGGGAGCGGCAAATCGACGCTGGCGGCACTGATCCCCCGGTTCTATCACCATGACACGGGCGAGATCTTGCTCGATGGCGTCGAAATCGAAGACTACCGACTGCGCAATCTTCGCCAGCATGTAGCGCAAGTTACCCAGCACGTCACGCTGTTCAATGACACCGTAGCCAACAATATCGCCTACGGTGATCTCGCCGGTGCACCCCGTGAAGCGATCGAAGCCGCCGCTGCGGATGCCTACGCCAAGGAGTTCGTTGAGCAGTTGCCAAACGGCTTCGACACCGAGGTTGGCGAAAATGGCGTATTGCTCTCCGGTGGTCAGCGCCAGCGTCTGGCAATTGCGCGGGCCTTGCTGAAAAACGCACCGTTGCTGATCCTCGACGAGGCCACCTCGGCGCTGGACACCGAGTCCGAGCGGCACATCCAGGCGGCGCTGGACCATGTCATGCAAGGGCGCACCACCCTGGTGATCGCCCACCGGCTGTCGACCATCGAGAAAGCCGATCTGATCCTGGTGATGGATCAGGGCCGGATCGTCGAGCGCGGCGACCATGCCACGCTGATCGCGCAGAATGGCTATTACGCCCGCCTGCACGCCATGGGCCTGGACGAACCCGGCAAGGCCGACATTACTTGAAACACCGGCACTCGGGGCCTGGCGCCCCCAGTGCCGGCGTGTTTTTCGGCTCGGCAGTTGGCGCTAAAGCCGCCGCCTGCCCTGTGCTAATATCCCGCCCCTGTTCATTTTTCCATTTGGGTTGCCCATGAAGTTGTCCATGCCGCGTTTCGATCAAGCCCCGGTACTGGTGGTCGGCGATGTGATGCTCGACCGCTACTGGCATGGCGGTACGTCGCGTATCTCGCCGGAAGCGCCGGTGCCAGTGGTCAAGGTCGACCAGATCGAGGACCGTCCGGGCGGTGCGGCCAACGTGGCGTTGAACATCGCCGCCCTGGGCGCCCCGGCGGCGCTGGTGGGAGTGACCGGCCAGGACGAGGCGGCCGACAGTCTGGCCAACAGCCTGCAGGCCGCCGGCGTGCGCTCGATTTTCCAGCGCATTGCGCACCAGCCGACCATCGTCAAGCTGCGAGTCATGAGTCGCCATCAGCAACTGTTGCGTATCGATTTCGAGGAGCCCTTCGCCACCGACCCGCTGTCGCTGGGTGAGGAAGTCGATGCCCTGCTCGACGGCGTCAAGGTGCTGGTGCTGTCCGACTATGGCAAGGGCGCGCTGAAGAATCACCAGTCGCTGATCCAGGCCGCGCGTGCCAAGGGCATCCCGGTGCTGGCCGACCCCAAGGGCAAGGATTTCTCCATCTACCGGGGCGCCAGCCTGATTACCCCGAACCTCAGTGAGTTCGAGACCATCGTCGGGCGCTGTGCCGATGAGTCCGAACTGGTTGCCAAGGGCCTGCAACTGCTCGAAGACTTCGACCTCGGCGCGGTGCTGGTCACCCGTGGCGAGCACGGCATGACCTTGCTGCGCATCGGTCATCCGGCGCTGCACCTGCCGGCCCGCGCCCGTGAAGTGTTCGACGTCACCGGCGCCGGCGACACGGTGATTTCCACCCTGGCCGCCGCCATCGCCGCGGGCGAGGAACTGCCGCACGCCGTGGCGCTGGCCAACCTGGCCGCCGGTATCGTCGTCGGCAAGCTGGGTACGGCGGCCATCAGCGCGCCGGAACTGCGCCGGGCGATCCAGCGTGAGGAAGGCTCCGAGCGTGGCGTGCTGGTCCTTGAGCAACTGCTGCTGGCCATTGACGACGCCCGTGCGCACAACGAGCGTATCGTCTTCACCAACGGCTGCTTCGATATTCTCCACGCCGGCCACGTCACCTACCTGGAGCAGGCCCGTGCCCAGGGCGATCGGCTGATCGTCGCGGTCAACGACGACGCCTCGGTCAGCAGGCTGAAAGGACCGGGTCGGCCGATCAACAGCGTCGACCGGCGCATGGCGGTACTGGCGGGGCTGGGGGCGGTGGACTGGGTCGTCAGCTTCAGCGAAGGCACGCCTGAAAACCTGCTGCGTGAGGTCAAGCCCGACGTGCTGGTCAAGGGCGGCGACTATGGCATCGACCAGGTGGTCGGTGCCGATATCGTCAGCGCCTACGGCGGCACGGTGAAGGTGCTGGGCCTGGTGGAGAACAGCTCGACCACCGCGATCGTCGAGAAGATCCGCAAGCACTGAAGTGGCAAATGGCTGGCCCGTGTCCAGGGGCCAGCCCTCAAGCAATGAGGCTTACTTGTTCAGCGAGCTCCGCGCCCGCTGCAGCAGCGCTCGGGCCTTGTCGCTGAAACGCTGCAGATGCGAGGGCTTGTGCGGCCGTGCCTCCACCAGCCCTTGCTGGCGCAGCCAGTCCTTCCAGCGCACCCGTTCCTCGCGCACCACCCAGCCGTCCTGCTGGGCGAAGCTTTCGGCCAGGTACAGCCCGCGTGTGCTCGCTGGAATCAATTGATCCTTCTTCAGGGTGTACAGCTCGGCGATGGGCTGGCCGTCCTGAAGCGGCATCAGGTACAGGTCGGGACGTTTGCGGTTGAGCCGGGTGACCAGTTGATCGCCTTCCAGGCGCTCGTCCACATGGAACAGGCTCAGCGACTTGGCCTCCCTTGGCACCTGCAAGCGCAGGTCGTAGATCAGTTGCAGCGACGCGGTGGGCAGGTGCACATAGGCCCGAGGCCGCTCCAGCAGCGTCAGGTTGGCGCATTGCACCGGACGTGCCGCGCCGGAGGCCGGGCTCAAGGTGAACGGCGGGGTTTCCCGGTAATGCAGGGCGGCGGCGTAGGGCGTCGGTAGCCAGGTGTCGTTGAAGCGTCCGCCGAGCCAGCCTTCCGGAGTTTCCAGCAGGCATTCCTCGGCCACTTCCTGAATGGCTGTGTGCAGCGGCAGATTCAGTTCCTGGGCAGGCACGTAGCCGGAAATCAGCTTGAGCACCACATCGCCACGGTCCTGGCGGCGCTGGCGCACCAGCACCCAGTAGTCGCGGTTCTGCCAGGTGAGGGTCAGGCGCACCGACACGCCGAGGTTGGCCAGCTCGATGGCGAAACGTTCGCTGTCTTCCACGTGCACGGCCTTGCGCCGCTGCAGGGTCTGGGCGAAGTTCAGCGGCATGCCGACGCTCTGATAGCTCAGGCCCTCGGGGGTGGCTTCGACATGCAGTGGCAGGGTCTTGAAGTTGCTCGGGTTCTTGCGGATCAGGGTGCGCGCCACGAGGCTCCTCCTTGCATTCGACGGCTTAGGCCTTGCCCAGGATTCGGGCCACGGTGGCCACGTTATGGGCCAAGTGCAGCGGATTGATGGTGCCGACAATAGCACTGCTCACCCCTGGGTGGGCGAACAGCAGCTCGAAGCTGGCCTGCACCGGGTCGACGCCCGGCGACAGGCACACATGCCCACTGGCCAGCGCCTTCTTCACCAGGATGGCCTTGCCGTGCTCGGCAGCGTAGTCGAGTACCGCGCGTTCCGCCTGTTCATTGAGGTTGTAGGTGACCATCGCGCAATCGCCCTGTTCCAGCGCTTTCAGGCCCCCGGGGACGGTCTTGCCGGAAAGGCCGAAGCCGAGGATCTTGCCTTCCTGCTTGAGGGCAGCGAGAGTCTGGTAGACCTCCTGCTCCTCGAGGATAGCCAAGTCGTTGCCGTCCGAATGCACCAGCACCAGGTCGATGTGGTCGGTTTCAAGACGCTGGAGGCTGCGCTCGACCGAACGGCGGGTATGGGCCGCGCTGAAGTCGAAGTGCGACTGGCCGGCCTCGAATTCTTCGCCGACCTTGCTGACGATCACCCAGTGCTCACGCTGTCCGCGCAGCAGCGGGCCGAGGCGTTCTTCGCTGCGGCCATAGGCGGGGGCGGTGTCGATCAGGTTGATGCCCAGCTCGCGGGCCTGGGCCAGCAGCAGGCGCGCGTCGTCGTCGCCGGGGATGGTGAAACCGGTGGGATACTTGACGCCCTGGTCGCGGCCGAGCTTGACGGTGCCCAGCCCCAGGGGCGAGACGCTCAGGCCGGTGCTGCCCAGTGGACGATGGAGGTCGTGCAGGGTCGGCAGGCTCATGGCAGCAGTTGCTCCCAGGCCGGTACGCCGAGCGGCGGACGCGGCAGATCGGTGAGGTCGGGGCGGGCGGCGGGGCGGATGCCGTCACGCTCGAAAGTGGCCAGCACGCGGTCGGCGAAGTCCGGGGCCAGGGCCAGCTTGGTCGGCCAGCCCACCAGCAGGGGTGCCTGCTCGCTGAGAAAGGCGTTGTCCGGACGTACCAGGCCCGATTGCGCCGGCTCGGCGCGGTCTACCCGCAAGGTGGCCCAGCGGATCTGTTGTTGATCGACCCAGGGCAGCAAACTGCCGATTTCCCGCTGCGCGGCGGCGATCTGCGCGGCTGGATCGCGGGCCACGCCCTCGGCCTCGGCCAAGTCGCCACCCAGGTACCAGACCCACTGGCCATCGGCAGCCGGGTGGGTAGTCACCGTGACCCGGGGCTTGGGGCCACCTCCCAGGCAGTGGGCATACAGGGGTTTGAGGTTGGGACCTTTGGCCAGCACCATGTGCAGCGGTCGGCGCTGCTGGGCCGGTTGGCTCAGGCCGAGGGCGTGCAGCAGGTCTTCGGTGCCGCCCCCGGCACTGAGCACGATGCGTTGCGCACGGATTTCACGGTCGTCGACCGTCAGCCCCACCAGCGCCTGGTCGTCGTGCAGTGGCGCGATGCGCTCCCCAGCCAGCAAGCTGTCGCCGGCCAGTTCAGCGAGATTGGCCAGCAGGCTTGGCACGTCGATGACCAACTCGGCCAGGCGGTACACCTTGCCTTTGAACGCACGGTCCTGCAGAGCCGGGGGCAGGTGCTCGCCCTTGACCTGATCGACCCGACCGCGCACGGCCTTGCTGGCGAAGAAGCTGGTGAGGTTGCCGGCCAGGGTGCCGGGTGACCACAGGTAATGGGCCTCGGACAGCAGGCGGGTGTGGCGCAGGTCCAGTTCGCCATTGCCGGCCAGGGCTTCGCGCCAGCGCCGTGGCATGTCGGCAATGGCCTCGGAGGCGCCGGTCAGGGCGCCGTGTAGGGCATACTTGGTGCCGCCGTGAATGATGCCCTGGGACTTGAGCGTCTGTTCGCCGCCGAGACTGGCGCGCTCCACCAGCACTGTCGAGTAGCCCAGGCGCCGCAGCCTGGCATTGAGCCAGAGGCCTGCGACCCCGGCGCCGACGATCAGTACGTCAGTGGAAATGGCAGATGGCATGCGGGCACCTCGAAAACCGGAACGATTGCCCAGTATACAGGTGCGCTGCGGCCGTGGTCTTGACGCTCAATGGCCGGCGGTCTTGGAGAACACCTGGATCACCACCACGCCGGCGACGATCAGCGCCATGCCCAGCATGGCCGGCAGGTCCAGCTTCTGGCCGTAGATCACCAGCGCGGCCACGCTGATCAGCACGATTCCCAGCCCCGACCAGATCGCGTAGGCGATACCTACCGGGATGCTGCGCACCACCAGCGTCAGCATCCAGAACGCAATCGCGTAGCCGCCGATCATCAACAACAGCGGCACGGGTGTGCTGAGGCCTTTGACGGCTTTCATCGATGCGGTGGCGATGACTTCGGCGCAGATGGCGATGGCGAGATAGCTGTAGGCATTCATGGGCAGTTCCTCCGGTACAGGCTCGGCATTCTAGCGGTGGCATAGATGCGGTAAAGTCATTACCTATCCGCTTTGGAGATGGGTTGATGGCCGATCAGTGGAACCTCGAACAGTTGAAAACCTTTGTGCAGGTGGCGGAGCTGCGGTCCTTTTCGGCGGTGGCACGGGCGCAGCGCAAGGCGCAGTCGGCAGTCAGCACGGCCATTGCGCTGCTCGAAGCCGATTTGGGCGTGAGCCTGTTCGAGCGCAGCAGCGGCCGCCAACCGTCCCTCACCGAAAGCGGTGAGGTGCTGCTGGAGGACGCCCGTGAATTGCTGCGCCAGTGCGAGCGTTTCGACAGCCGCGCCCTGGCGCTGATGCGCGGCCAGGAGGCGTTGTTGCGTGTGGCCCAGGACGAGGCCATGCCTTATCAGCCGGTACTCGACAGCATGGATGACCTGGCCAGCCGCTTCCCGTACCTGCAGGTGCACCTGGCCAGCGGCGCCCAGGGCGATGTGGCGCGCAAACTGGTGCAGCGCCGCGCCGATCTCGGCTTGTTCTTCAACCACGAGAGCATCCCGGCCTCGTTGGAGCGCCGCACGCTGGGCAGCGTCGAGATGGTCACTGTGTGCGCCGTGAATCATCCATTGGCCCGGCAGGGGCGTGTGTCCCTGGAGCAGTTGGCCCGCCACCGACAATTGCTGATCACGCCGGGCGACAGTGACTACCCGGGCGGGCAGGCGATCAGTCCGCAGGTGTGGCGCGCCGACAGCTTCTATGCCATGGCCGAGTTGCTCATGCGCGGGCTGGGGTGGGCCTGGCTGCCGCGCCATGTGGTGCAATACCCGACCTACCAGGCGCACATGCTCGAACTCGACAGCGAATGGCGCCCGCCGGCGCTGGTGGCCGAACTGGCCTGGCGCCGCGACGAGCCGCTGGGCCCGGCCGGGCAGTGGCTGGCCGAGCGCTTCGCCGTGCATTTGCGGGCCATCGGCTGAGCGCGACAGGTGTTTTGCGGCGGATCCGGGTACACTGCGGCGCCATGAACAGAACCCTCTATACCCTGCTGTTTCACTTGGGCCTGCCGCTGATCGCGCTGCGCCTGTTCCTGCGCGGGCGCAAGGCACCGGCCTACCGCCAACGCATTGCCGAGCGCCTGGCCTTCGGCCTGCCGGCCATGCGCCAGGGGGGCATCTGGGTGCATGCCGTGTCGGTGGGCGAGAGCATTGCTGCGGCTCCCCTGGTCCGGGCGCTGTTGCAGGCCTATCCGCAGTTGCCGATCACCCTGACCTGCATGACGCCGACTGGCTCGGAACGCATCCGCGTGATGTTCGCCGACGAACCCCGGGTACAGCACTGCTACCTGCCCTACGATCTGCCTTGGGCCGCCGGACGTTTCCTTGACCGGGTGCGCCCGCGCCTGGGCATCATCATGGAAACCGAGTTGTGGCCCAACCATATCCACCAGTGCGCACGGCGTGGCGTTCCCGTGGCCTTGGCCAATGCGCGGCTGTCGGCGCGTTCGGCGCGTGGCTATGCGCGGTTCGCAGGACTCACCCGGCCGATGCTCGAAGAGATGAGCCTGATCGCCGTGCAGACCGAAACCGAAGCCGAGCGCTTTCGCAGCCTGGGCGCCCGTGCCGAGTGCGTGCAGGTCACCGGTTCGATCAAGTTCGACCTGAAGCTGGATGACACCTTGGTGCCGCGTGCTCGGCACCTGCGTGAGCAGTGGGGCGCCAGCCAGCGGCCAGTGTGGATCGCTGCCAGTACCCATGAGGGTGAAGATGCGGCAATCCTCGACGCCCACCGGCGTGTGCTGCAGGTCCATGGCGATGCGTTGCTGATTCTGGTGCCGCGCCACCCGGAACGATTCGACGCCGTGCACGCGCTGTGTCGCGCAAGCTTCACCACGGTGCGGCGATCTGCCGAGGTGGCAGTGGACGGGCAGACCCAGGTGTTGCTCGGCGACACCATGGGCGAGTTGCTGTTCCTCTACGCCCTGGCCGATATGGCCTTCGTAGGCGGCAGCCTGGTGCCCACCGGTGGGCACAACCCGCTGGAGCCGGCGGCGTTAGGGTTGCCGGTGATCACCGGTGCGCATGTGTTCAACTTCCTGGAAATCAGCGCGATGCTGCGCGATGCCGGCGCCTTGCAGCAGGTGGACGACGCCGAAGGCTTGGCCGCCGCTGTGCGTCGTCTGATCGAATTGCCCCAGGACGGCCGACGCATGGGCGAGGCGGGCAGGGCGGTGATGCAGGCCAACCAGGGCGCCTTGCAGCGCTTGCTCGACGGGTTGGCGAAGCTGATCGGCTGACCCGCGCGTCCGATCGGCCCCGCCAATGCCGCCGCCTCAGCGTCGGCGCTCGAAGTTCTTCGCGGCTGCCGCTGCCAAGTCTGGCGGCAGGAAGTCCTTGTCCGGGTTGTAGTCGGGCTTCAGGTAGCGTCCCAGGTCTTGCAGATCCTGTGGGCTGAGGGTGCCGGCCGCCTGTTTCAGGCGCAGGTTGTCGAGGATGTAGTCGTAGCGGCTGTTGTTGTAGTCGCGCACCGAGGCATACAGCTGACGTTGGGCGTCGAGCACGTCGACGATGTTGCGGGTGCCCACCTGATAGCCGATTTCGGTGGCTTCCAGCGCGCTCTGGTTGGAGACGATCGACTGCTTGCGTGCCTGCACCTGCTCCACGTCGGTATTCACCGCCCGGTGCAGGTTGCGGGTGTTCTCGACCACCTGGCGGCGCAGGCTTTCGCGCTGCTGCTCGCTCTGGTTCAACCGCGCATAGGCCTCGCGCACCTGCGAACTGGTGAGCCCGCCGCTGTAGATCGGAATGTTCAATTGCAGGCCGACGCTGGTCTGCTCCACATCGCCGCCGTAGCGCACACCGGGTTGCGGCGCTGGATTGCTGAATCCAAGGTTGTCGTTGTCGCCTTTCTGGTAGCGCGCCACGGCATCGAGGGTGGGTGCATGGCCGGCCTTGCGCTGGCGCAGGGTTTCCTCGGCAGCCTCCACCGCGTGGTTGGTGGCCAGCAGGTTGAGGTTCTGCCGCGCGGCGGTCTCGACCCAGGCCTTGGCGTCATTGGGCGTGGGCACTTGCACCGGCAGGCTGTGCACCACGCCCTGCAGCGAGCCGTACTCACGGTTGGTCAGGGTCACCAGTGCCTCGAAGGCGTCCTGCACCTGGCGCTCGGCCAGGATGCGGTTGGCGCGGGCGGTGTCGTAGCCGGCCTGGGACTGCAGCACGTCGGTCTTATCGGACAGGCCCACGTCGAAGCGCTCGTTGGACTGGTCGAGCTGGCGCTTGAACGCTGCTTCCTCGGCCTTGGTCGAGGCCAGGTTGTCCTGGGCGCGCAGCACCGTGAAGTAGCGCTCGGCGCTTTGCAGGATCAGGTTCTGTTCGGTGGCCGACAACTCCAGCGCGGCCTGTTCGTTGACCGCTTCGGCGGCCTGCAACTGGAACCAGCGGTCGGCACGGAACAGCGGCTGCGACAGGGTCGCGCTCCAGGCGGTGCCGCTGCGCGTGGAGGTGATCGACGGCTGATCCAACTGGGTGCGGGTGTTCATCGTCTCGGCCCCCGCGGACAGGTTGGGCAGCAGGCCGGCCCGCGCCTGCGGCACCACTTCCCGGCGCGCGCCGTAGTCGGCGCGGGCGGCCGCGAGGTCGGCATTGTTGCCCACCGCTTCCTGGTAGACGCTGACCAGGTCGGTCTTCACCGTCATGGGCACAGCCGCTGCCCAGGCCGCACCGTGGGACGCACAAGACACGGCGAGCGCCAGTGAAAGTTTGCGCAGCATAGGGCAATCCTTGTACGAAAAATAATTTCTGAACTGTTGAGTATCGGGCGATGTGCCAGTGTAGTGCCGGGCGCCGCCGGCAACAATCGGCGGCCTGCGCCTTTCGTCCCTTGCCCGGCAATGCGCTTGGCTTTGCAGACCAGACCAGTCTAGACTGCGCAAGTTCTTGTCGGGGTGCCTTGAGTCGAAGGCTGAGATCGGAGAGTTCCGGATCCCGTTGAACCTGATCAGGTTAGCGCCTGCGTAGGGAACAAGATTGCTCACCTTCCCGGGGAGCCTCTTGTGCCAGGTCCGGGATCGTCGTCGCTGTCACACAGCCAAGGCACCCCATGTATCCGGCACTGCACTCCAGCAAGGAGTGCGTCCGCGCCTTTCAGGTTCGCCCCGACATTCCGCCCGCTAGGAAGCTGTCTGGAGAGCCTGTGATGAGTCAACAAGAAAAAACGATCAGCCTGAGCGAGTCGGCCCGCGTCGACCAGCAGTCCGTGCAACCGCTGCCCAATTCGCGCAAGGTCTACGTCCAGGGCTCGCGCCCGGACATCCGCGTGCCCATGCGCGAGATCAGCCTGCACGACACCCCCACCGACTTCGGCGGCGAGCAGAACGCCCCGGTACTGGTCTACGACACCTCCGGCCCCTACACCGACCCTGACGTCATCATCGACGTGCGCAAAGGCCTGGGCGATGTGCGCTCGGCGTGGATCGACGCGCGTGGCGACACCGAGCGCCTGGACGGCCTGAGCTCGAACTTCGGCCAGCAACGGCTCAACGATGCGGAGCTGACCAAGCTGCGCTTCGCCCACGTGCGCAATCCGCGCCGAGCCAAGGCCGGCGCCAACGTCACGCAGATGCACTACGCGCGCCAGGGCATCGTGACCGCCGAAATGGAATACGTGGCGATCCGCGAGAACATGAAGTTGCAGGAGGCCCGCGCCGCCGGCCTGCTCGACCAGCAGCATGGCGGTCACAGCTTCGGCGCCAGCATCCCCAAGGAAATCACCGCTGAGTTCGTCCGCGAGGAAATCGCCCGTGGGCGCGCGATCATCCCGGCCAACATCAACCACACCGAGCTGGAGCCGATGATCATCGGCCGCAACTTCCTGGTGAAGATCAACGGCAACATCGGCAACAGTGCCCTGGGCTCGTCCATCGAAGAGGAAGTGGCCAAACTGACCTGGGGCATTCGCTGGGGGTCGGACACGGTGATGGACCTGTCCACCGGCAAGCACATCCACGAAACCCGCGAGTGGATTATCCGCAACTCGCCGGTGCCGATCGGCACCGTGCCGATCTACCAGGCCCTGGAGAAGGTCGGTGGCGTTGCCGAAAACCTCACCTGGGAGCTGTTCCGCGACACCCTGATCGAGCAGGCCGAGCAGGGTGTGGACTACTTCACCATCCACGCTGGCGTACTGCTGCGCTACGTGCCGCTGACCGCCAAGCGCGTCACCGGCATCGTCAGTCGTGGCGGCTCGATCATGGCCAAGTGGTGCCTGGCGCATCACCAGGAGAACTTCCTGTACACGCACTTCGACGAGATCTGCGAAATCATGAAGGCCTACGACGTCAGCTTCTCGCTCGGCGACGGCTTGCGTCCCGGCTCGATCGCCGACGCCAACGACGCCGCCCAGTTCGGTGAGCTGGAAACCCTGGGCGAGTTGACCAAGATCGCCTGGAAGCACGATGTGCAGTGCATGATCGAAGGCCCCGGCCATGTGCCGATGCAGTTGATCAAGGAGAACATGGACAAGCAGTTGGAGTGCTGCGACGAGGCGCCGTTCTACACCCTTGGCCCGCTGACCACTGACATCGCCCCCGGCTACGACCACATCACCTCAGGTATCGGCGCGGCGATGATCGGCTGGTTCGGCTGCGCGATGCTCTGCTACGTCACGCCCAAGGAGCACCTGGGCCTGCCGAACAAGGACGACGTCAAGACCGGCATCATCACCTACAAGATCGCCGCCCACGCCGCCGACCTCGCCAAAGGTCATCCTGGCGCGCAGATCCGCGACAACGCGCTGTCCAAGGCGCGTTTCGAGTTCCGCTGGGAGGATCAGTTCAACCTGGGCCTGGACCCGGACACGGCGCGCGCCTTCCACGACGAGACCCTGCCCAAGGAGTCGGCCAAGGTCGCGCACTTCTGCTCGATGTGCGGGCCGAAGTTCTGCTCGATGAAGATCACCCAGGAAGTGCGCGAGTACGCCGCCAAGATCGACACCGTCGATGTCACGGCCGAGCAAGGCATGCGCGAGCAGGCTCAGCGCTTCCGTCAGGAAGGCAGCCAGTTGTACCGCAAGGTGTGAGTGCAGCGGGCAGCGCGGTTGCACACCGCGCTGCCCTTTTCAGCGAGTCGAAGTGCCGTTCGCGGGCAAGCCGCAACGGCCGACGCGCTTAGCCTCGGCCAGGGAACAGCTCTGGACGGATGACGCCGTTCAGGCGTGGGTAGGGGATTTTCAGTTCTACGTGGCCCATGGAGTAAGGGGCGATGGCATAGACCTCGTACTTCACCACGACCGCACCGTAGGTCAGGGCGATGTGCGGCGATGGCTTGAACGGCCAGGTTTTGACGAACTCGGCGTCCTTGTCCATACCCGTGCTGATCAGCCAGGCGCGGTGCGATTCCTCGACGGTTTTCCAGAAGGTGTCTTCCTGGCCGGGGATCAGCATGTCCTGCAGGGTCAGCACCTTGTCCTGCTTGCGCGAATAGTTGATGAAGGCGCGGCCCGGCATGCCATGGGCACCGCCGCTGTCCAGGTAGCTGGACAATTCGACGATCACCAGTCCGTCATGCTGCTCGCGTACCTTGGCTTGCAGGTAGCTGCTGTTGCGCGCCGGGGCGCTGGCCAGGTACTGCTGTTCGTATTGCTGCAACGTGGTCGGCGCAGTGCCGCGCTGATTGTCTTCGGTCAGTTGCAGCAGGCGGCGCTCCACCAGGGCATCGAGCTTGGGCAACGTCGGGAAGTGCACGGTGTCGATATTCACCAGAGGGCAGTCGCGCTCGCTGCAGCCGGGTTTGACGTGTTCCCAGGCTTCGCGCTTGACCTCGACCGGCGCGCGGTAGTTGGGCGCGAACAGGCTCTGGCAGGCGCCGAGGATCATCGCCAACAGGGCGACGGCGGTCAGTTTGACGAGCGTCATGGGAGTCCTTGCAGAACGGGGTTGATCGGCCTTGGACCGTCGGCAGGGCCTTCGGTTCGCCACTAAGCTAACAGAGTGCAGGCGGCCTGTCCCGGTCGCGGGAAAGGGATGAAACGCGGCGATTCGCAGAGTAGGATGGCGCGATGCAGTGGTTGATGTAGCGAGGAATTTCATGTCAGACACCTTGAACCCGGTGCCCAGGACGGTGCAGATCGTCGAGCGGACCAATTGCTTCCAGGGCTTCTACAAGCTCGACAAAGTGCGCCTGCGCCACGAGCTGTTCGCCGGCGGCATGGGCCGTGAGATCAGCCGTGAGCTGTTCGTGCGCCATGATGCGGTATGCGTGCTGCCCTACGACCCGCAGCGCGACGAAGTGGTGCTGATCGAGCAGTTTCGCGTCGGTGCGCTGGACAAGACCGACAACCCTTGGCTGATCGAACTGGTCGCCGGTCTGATCGACAAGGACGAGCAGCCCGAGCAAGTGGCCCATCGCGAAGCCGAGGAAGAAGCCGGCCTGCACTTTGCCGCGCTATGGCCGATGACCCGCTACTTCCCCTCGCCGGGCGGCAGTGACGAATACGTGCACCTGTTCCTGGGTCGCTGCAGCAGCGAGGGCGCCGGCGGACTGCATGGCCTGGAGGAGGAGGGCGAGGACATCCGCGTGCGCGTGTGGACCTTCGACGACGCTTTGCAGGCGGTGCGCGACGGGCGCATTGCCAACGCCGCGAGCATCATCGCCCTGCAATGGCTGGCGCTGAACCGCGACGAAGTGCGGGGGATGTGGAAGTGAACCTGCTGCGCGAACGCTATCGGGTCGACCTGGCCGGGTTGCAGGCGGCCTGTGAGGCCAACTACGCCCGGCTGATGCGCCTGCTGCCGGACATGCGCAGCACTCAGAGTTCGCGACGCATCGGTATGACCCAGGGTGACCAGATGCTCGGAGTGCTGGTGCTCGAGGTGGTGCTGGCCTGCCCCTATACCACCACCTTGCGTGTGCGCCAGGAGCACAGCCTGCCCTGGTTGCCGGTTCCGCAGTTGGAGGTGCAGGTGTACCACGATGCGCGCATGGCCGAGGTGGTCAGTGCCGAGCATGCGCGGCGCCTGCGCAGCATCTATCCGTATCCGAATGCGGCGATGCACCAGCCCGACGAAAAGGCTCAGCTCAACCTGTTCCTCGGCGAATGGCTGAGCCACTGCCTGGCCTGCGGCCATGAGTACGAAACCGTGCGTTGAAATGTGACGCTCGTCGATTTTGCGTCTTTGCCTCACCTTTCGCTGCGTCCATAATTCTGCCGATTCCGCACAAGGAGACGGCCGTTGTCGCACCCACCCACGCCTCCCGCACCGCTGCACCTGGTGCAATTGACCGACCCTCATCTGTTCGCCGATCCCGCGGGGGCCATGCTTGGCCTGAACACCCGCGACAGCCTGCGCCATGTGATCGCGCAGGTACGCCGCGAACAGCCGCGCATCGACCTGCTGTTGTGCACCGGTGATTTGTCCCAGGATGGCAGCGCCGCGTCCTATGCCGCGTTTCGCCAGCTCACCGACGAGCTGGGCGCCGCAGCCCGCTGGCTGCCGGGCAATCACGACGACGCCCGACTCATGGCCGAGGTGACCGCGCACAGCGCGCTGATGCAGGCGGTGACCGATATCGGCGCCTGGCGCATCGTCATGCTCGACAGCGCCGTGCCCGGTGCCACCCATGGTCAGCTCGCAGCGGCGCAACTGGCGCTGCTCGACGCTGCCTTGGCCAGCGCGGGGGACCGCTACTGCCTGGTCTGCTGCCATCATCAGCCGGTGGATATCGGTTGCGCCTGGATCGCCCCGATCGGCCTGCGCAACGCCGATCAGCTCTTGGCGCGCCTGGCGCAGTACCCTCAGGTCAAGGCGCTGCTCTGGGGCATGTGCATCAGGAGTGGGACGAGGTGCGCGAGGGTCTGCGGTTGCTGGCCAGTCCATCGACCTGCCTGCAATTCGCCCCCAGCAGCGCGGATTTTCAGGTGAGCGAGCAGCAGCCAGGCTATCGCTGGTTGCGCCTGCATGCCGATGGACGGTTGGAAACCGGCGTCGAGCGGGCACGGGATTTTCAGGTCACGCTGGATTTCGACAGTCCTGGCTACTGAGGCCTGCGGCAGCCTCGAGAGGGGCGTGCTCAGGGTGTTTTGCCGAAGAACTCGTAGGTAAAGTCCGAGCCTTTCGTCAAAACCCCGCGAACAGGCTAAACTGCGCGTCCTACGCCCATCACATCGGGCGCGAAGCCGCAGATTCCGGGGGTAGCATGTCGGGTTCGATCCTCTATATCCATGGCTTCAACAGCTCGCCGCTGTCCACCAAGGCCCGGCAGCTCGAAGCCGTCATGCAGCATCTCGGCCTGGCCGAGCGATTGCGCATCCCGGCCCTGCATCATCACCCGCGCCAGGCCATGGCCCAGCTCGAAGCGGGCCTGGCCGAGCTGGATGCGCCGCTGCTGGTCGGCAGCTCGCTTGGCGGCTACTATGCCACCCACTTGGCCGAGCGCCACGGGCTCAAGGCCCTGCTGATCAACCCGGCGGTCACGCCCCATCGGCGCTTCGACGGTTATCTCGGCACCCAGCGCAATCACTACAGCGGTGAAACCTGGGAGCTGACCCTCGACCATGTGCAGGCCCTGGCCGAACTCGAAGTGCCGCCGCCGCAGGACGCGACGCGTTATCAGGTGTGGCTGCAGACCGGCGACGAAACGCTGGACTACCGCGACGCCGAGCGTTTTTACCGGGCGTGTGCCCTGCGCATCCAGGCCGGAGGCGATCACGGCTTCCAAGGCTTCGTCGAGCGCTTGCCCGCCCTGCTGGCCTTTGCCGGCATTGCCCGCGGACAGTACGCGGCGCTCGACTTCTCTGTATTTTGACCTTTGCATTCACCAGACTGACGACGAGAACCCATGGCCAATCCCAGCGCTAGCGCCTATAACGCAGACGCCATCGAAGTCCTCTCCGGCCTCGACCCGGTCCGCAAGCGACCGGGCATGTACACCGACACCAGCCGGCCCAACCACCTGGCCCAGGAAGTCATCGACAACAGTGTCGACGAAGCCCTGGCGGGCCACGCCCGTTCGATTCAGGTCGTGCTGCACGCCGACCACTCCCTGGAGGTCAGCGACGACGGCCGTGGCATGCCGGTGGACATCCACCCCGAAGAGGGCGTGTCCGGCGTCGAGCTGATCCTCACCAAACTGCACGCCGGGGGTAAGTTCTCCAACAAGAACTACCAATTCTCCGGCGGCCTGCACGGCGTTGGCATCTCGGTGGTCAACGCCCTGTCCTCCCAGGTGCGCGTGCGCGTCAAGCGCGACGGCAACGAATACCAGATGACCTTCGCCGACGGCTTCAAAGCCAGCGAGTTGGCGGTGGTCGGCACCGTCGGCAAACGCAACACCGGCACCAGCGTGTACTTCGCCCCCGATCCGAAGTATTTCGACTCGCCCAAGTTTTCCATCAGCCGCCTCAAGCACGTGCTCAAGGCCAAGGCTGTGTTGTGCCCGGGGCTGTCGATCAGCTTCGAGGACAAGGGCACCGGCGAGAAGGTCGAGTGGCATTACGAAGACGGCCTGCGCTCGTACCTGGTCGACTCGGTCAGCGACTTCCTGCGGCTGCCCGACGAGCCGTTCTGCGGCAGCCTGGCCGGCAACAAGGAAGCGGTCGACTGGGCGTTGCTGTGGCTGCCCGAGGGCGGCGACAGCGTCCAGGAAAGCTACGTCAACCTGATTCCCACAGCCCAGGGCGGTACCCACGTCAACGGGCTGCGCCAGGGCCTGCTCGACGCCATGCGCGAGTTCTGCGAGTTCCGCAACCTGCTGCCGCGTGGGGTCAAGCTGGCGCCGGAAGACGTCTGGGAACGCATCACCTTCGTGCTGTCGATGAAGATGCAGGAGCCGCAGTTTTCCGGCCAGACCAAGGAACGGCTGTCGTCGCGCGAGGCGGCGGCATTCGTCTCCGGCGTGGTCAAGGATGCCTTCAGCCTGTGGCTCAACGCCCACCCCGAACTGGGCATGCAACTGGCCGAACTGGCCATCAGCAACGCCGGGCGGCGTTTGAAGGCGAGCAAGAAGGTCGAGCGCAAACGCATCACTCAAGGCCCGGCGCTGCCCGGCAAGCTGGCCGATTGCGCCGGTCAGGACCCGATGCGTGCCGAGCTGTTCCTGGTCGAGGGCGACTCGGCCGGGGGCTCGGCCAAACAGGCGCGGGACAAAGAGTTCCAGGCGATCCTGCCGCTGCGCGGCAAGATCCTCAACACCTGGGAAGTCGATGGCGGCGAGGTGCTGGCCAGCCAGGAGGTGCACAACATCGCCGTGGCCATCGGCGTCGATCCGGGTGCCGTTGACCTGTCGCAACTGCGCTACGGCAAGATCTGCATCCTCGCCGACGCCGATTCCGACGGCCTGCACATCGCCACCTTGCTGTGCGCGCTGTTCGTCCAGCACTTCCGTCCGCTGGTCGAGGCCGGCCATGTCTACGTCGCCATGCCGCCGCTGTTCCGCATCGACCTGGGCAAGGACATCTATTACGCCCTCGACGATGCCGAACGCGATGGCATTCTCGATCGTCTGGTCGCCGAGAAGAAACGCGGCAAGCCACAGGTCACCCGCTTCAAAGGCCTGGGCGAAATGAACCCGCCGCAACTGCGCGAAACCACCATGGACCCCAATACCCGGCGCCTGGTGCAGCTCACCCTGGACGACTTGCCCGGCACCACCGAGATCATGGACATGCTGTTGGCCAAGAAGCGCGCCGGCGATCGCAAGCACTGGCTGGAGACCAAAGGCAACCTGGCCGAGGTCCTGGTTTGATGCGGTCACTGTGCGCGGTGCTGCTCACGCTGCTCAGCGTTTCGACGCTGGCCAGCGAGTGGCCCGAGCTCACGCTCACTGCCGAGCATCCGATCGACGGCATGCGCGGCGGCAACCTGTCGGGTCTGGCCCAGTGCCGGGGCGCCCTGTGGGGTGTTTCCGACCGCGACGACGACCGTATCTACCGCTTCGAGCAGCACGACGACGGCGTGTGGCAGAGCGAAGCGCTCACCTTCACTGCGCCGCCTCCACCGGAAAGCGGGTTGCCCTGGGGACTGAAGTCGCGCAACTGGGCGGCATCCTACATTCGTGGCGGTGAGCTGGACTTCGAGGGCATCGCCTGCGACGGCGCCGACAACCTCTATGTGGTCAGCGAAGCCCACGCCGGCGTCCTGCAACTGCCGTTGCAGGGCGAGCCGGACTGGCTGCGCATCGATCCGGCCATGGTCCGCCAGGCCAGGGCCAGTGGCATGTTGCTGCATTTCAACGCGCTGTTCGAAGGCCTGGCCATCAATCCTGCCGGCGACCGCCTGTGGCTGGCCGCCGAACGCGAGCGCCGTGGCCTGATCTCGATACAGCGCCAGCAGTCGCTATGGACCTGTGGGGCCAGTTGCGTACTGCTCAGCGAGGCGGGCCTGGAGATGCAGCCACCGCAGATGCCCAATGCCCGAGCGGTGTCGCGGGACTTCGCCGACTTGGCGCTGTTCGACGGCAAGCTGTTCACCCTCGAGCGCAACGCCTACCGCATCTGCCGCCGCGATGCCGACAGCGGCGCGGTGGAGCGCTGCTGGTCGTTCGCCGCCGAGGCGCTGGTGGAATCGCGCCGCTACGACCAGCCTTACGGCCTGGCCGAGGCGTTGGTGATCGACAAGGATGGCGCCTGGATCGGCCTGGACAACAACAACGGCCGCCGTGCCGATGGCGAAACCCGACCGATCGTCTGGCGCTTCGCCGCGCCGGCCGGCGGCTGGAGCGCCAAGCCTTGAGTCAGCCACCGGGCAAGCGTGCCGGACGCGTGCTGATGATCGTCGCCTGGGCGGCCGCGCTGTTTCTCGCCACGCGCTTTTTCGGCCAATGGGAAGATCGCCAGCTCAATCCCAACAGCGCGGTGCAGTCCTCCCATGGCGAGGGCTTCATCGAAGTGAGTCTGTTGGCCAACGGCCAGGGTCACTTCGTGGCCGACGGCGCGATCAATGGCCAGGGTGTGCATTTCATGCTCGACACCGGCGCCACCGACGTGGCGATCCCTGAGGCGCTGGCTCGCGACCTGGCGCTGCAACGCGGCGCGCCGGTGATGCTCAGTACCGCCAACGGTCGCACCGAGGGCTATCGCACCCGGCTCAACAGCCTGCAGTTGGGCGATATCCACCTGCGCGAGGTGCGCGCCCTGGTGGTGCCCGGGCTGGACGGCCAGACGGTGCTGCTCGGCATGAGCGCCCTGAACCAACTTGAATTCACTCAGCGCGGCGGCACCATGCTGCTGCGCCAGAACCTGAAATGACGAGGCTCGCATGAGCGACTTACTGGACAGTCTCGAAGGCGTCGAACGCCGTTCCCTGGCCGACTTCACCGAACAGGCCTACCTCAACTATTCCATGTACGTGATCATGGACCGGGCCCTGCCGCACATCGGCGACGGCCTCAAGCCCGTGCAGCGGCGTATCGTCTACGCCATGAGCGAGCTGGGCCTGGATGCCGACGCCAAGCACAAGAAGTCGGCGCGTACCGTCGGTGACGTACTGGGTAAATTCCATCCCCACGGCGACTCGGCCTGCTACGAAGCCATGGTGCTGATGGCGCAGCCGTTCAGCTACCGCTACACGCTGGTCGATGGCCAGGGCAACTGGGGTGCGCCGGACGATCCGAAATCCTTCGCGGCCATGCGCTACACCGAGGCGCGGCTGTCGCGTTATTCCGAAGTGCTGCTCAGCGAGCTGGGCCAGGGCACCGTGGACTGGGGGCCGAACTTCGACGGCACGATCCAGGAGCCACTGGTTCTGCCGGCGCGCCTGCCGAACATCCTGCTCAACGGCACCACCGGTATCGCCGTGGGCATGGCCACCGACGTGCCGCCGCACAACCTGCGTGAAGTCGCCAGCGCCTGCGTGCGTTTGCTCGACGAGCCGAAGGCGACCCTCGAGCAACTGTGCGAGCACATCCAAGGCCCGGACTACCCCACCGAAGCCGAGATCGTCACGCCGCGCGCCGACATTCTCAAGATGTACGAGAGCGGCAAAGGCTCGATCCGCATGCGGGCTGTGTATCGCGTGGAAGATGGCGACATCGTCGTCACCGCCTTGCCGCACCAGGTGTCCGGCGCCAAGGTGCTGGAGCAGATCGCGGCGCAGATGCAGAACAAGAAGCTGCCGATGGTCGCCGACCTGCGCGATGAGTCCGACCACGAAAACCCCTGCCGCATCGTCATCATCCCGCGCTCGAACCGCGTCGATGCCGCTGAGCTGATGCAACACCTGTTCGCCACCACCGATCTGGAAAGCAGCTATCGGGTCAACGTCAACATCATCGGCCTGGACGGGCGTCCGCAACTCAAGAGCCTGCGTGCGCTGTTGCAGGAGTGGTTGCAGTTCCGCATCGGCACCGTGCGCCGCCGCCTGCAGTTCCGTCTGGACAAGGTCGAGCGTCGCTTGCACTTGCTCGAAGGCCTGCTCACCGCCTTCCTCAACCTGGATGAGGTGATCCATATCATCCGCACCGAGGAGCATCCCAAGCAGGCATTGATCGAGCGTTTCGCGCTGAGCGAAATCCAGGCCGACTACATCCTCGAGACCCGTCTGCGCCAATTGGCGCGCCTGGAAGAGATGAAGATTCGCGGCGAACAGGACGAACTGCTCAAGGAGCAGGCCAAGTTGTTGGCGCTGCTGGGCAGCGAGGCCAAGCTGCGCAAGCTGGTGCGCAGCGAGCTGATCAAGGATGCCGAAACCTACGGCGACGCGCGTCGCTCGCCGATCGTCGAGCGCGCCGAGGCCAAGGCCCTGTCGGAAACCGAGCTGATGCCGACCGAGCCGGTGACCGTGGTGCTCTCCGAAAAAGGCTGGGTGCGTTGCGCCAAGGGCCATGACATCGATGCCACCGGTTTGTCGTACAAGGCCGGCGATGGCTTCAAAGCGGCAGCGGCGGGGCGTTCGAACCAGTTTGCGGTGCTCATCGACTCGACCGGCCGCAGCTACTCGCTGGCGGCCCATAGCCTGCCCTCGGCCCGTGGTCAGGGCGAACCGTTGACCGGTCGGCTGACGCCGCCGCCCGGCGCCAGCTTCGAGTGCGTGTTACTGCCCGAGGACGATGCGCTGTACGTGGTGGCGTCCGATGCCGGCTACGGATTCGTGGTCAAAGGCGAGGACCTGCAGGCCAAGAACAAGGCGGGCAAAGGGTTGCTGAGCCTGCCCAATGGCGCCAAGGTCATTACCCCGCGTGCGGTCGATGATCGCGAGCAGGATTGGCTGGCGGCAGTGACGACCGAAGGGCGTTTGCTGGTGTTCAAGGTGGCCGACCTGCCGCAACTCGGCAAGGGCAAGGGCAACAAGATCATCGGTGTACCGGGGGACCGGGTCGCCAGCCGGGAAGAGTACGTCACCGACCTGGCCGTGATCGCCGAGGGCGCGACCCTTGTGTTGCAGGCTGGCAAGCGTACCCTGTCGCTCAAGCCAGATGATCTGGAACATTACAAAGGCGAGCGGGGCCGCCGTGGTAGCAAGTTGCCACGGGGTTTCCAGCGCGTCGACAGCCTCACGGTAGAGCGTCCGGCGTGAACCGACTGTCCGTCCGGAACGGCGTTTTCAGCGTCGATCTGGGCGGAAATGCTGGAGTCTGCCGACCATTTCGCGGATGATACACCCCTCGCGGGCCGGCGTGGCCGTGTGCCCCAGGAATCCACACGAGTATCACTGCGGTTGCCGCGCGGCAACCGCCTGGATGGGACGATGAAATTTCTGCGCCTTCCCTTTGCGCTGTTGATGACGGGACTGCTGGGCCTGGGCGGGTGCACCATGCACCAGCCGGTGGCCTTGTATCAGCTCGACAGCGGTGACCCCGGCCAGCCGACGCAGGCTGCCGGCATGGCGGTCGTGCTCGGACCGGTCTCGGTCGCCGACTACCTGCAACGTGAAACCTTCCTGCAACGTCAGCCCGATGGCAGCCTCACCGCCGCGACCGACGGTCGCTGGGCCGGCAGCCTGTCGTCGGATATCGACCAGTTGCTGGTCCGCCAGCTTGCCTGGCGCCTGGACAGCCAACGCGTGGTCCTGGCCCCGGCCAGCACCGGCTTCACGCCTGATGTGCAAGTGCTGCTGTCCATCACCCGCCTGGACTCCGGCAGCAGCCAGCCGGCGATTCTCGATGCCCAGTGGCGCGTGCTCGACCGTCGCGGCCATGTGCGCGACAACCGTATCGTCCACCTCGAGCAGCAGCACGAAGGCAGCGAAGCGTCCCAGGTTCAGGCCCAAGGGCAACTGCTGCAGCGGTTGGTCGAGCAGTTGAGCAGCGCGGTCAAGCCTTTGGCCAACCAGCCGGCGCTCGCCGAAGAAGCCCCGAAGAAGCCGGCGGCCCAAGCCCAGGTGAAGAAGCAGCCCGAGAAATCGAGAATTCCGATGGCTTCGCCGATTCGCACGGACATGGAAGTGTTCCGCTTCTGACCCATCCGGCACAAAAAAGCCCGCAGCGATGCGTGATGCGGTTCACTTAAGATCTGTTTTGCTGGAATTGGGGCTGCTGCGCAGCCCATCGCGGCGCAAGGCCGCTCCCACTGGGTCCGTACAGCCTCATGTTTAAGGGTTTGCGCGGACTTTGTGGGAGATTCTATGGTTGTGGGCAATGCTTTTTGCCGCCTTTGCTCACGTATTCGCCTTGAGTCTTCATCAAGGCGAATGCAATTCTGGCCAGCTTTCGCGCCAGGATGACCAGGGCCTGAGTGGTTGCCTTACCTGTACTCCGATAATGTTCATAGACCTCCTTCCAGGCCTCGGTCTTGCTAGCGGACATGGCGGCGTTGTGCAAGAGTCGGCGCACTTCTGAGCAGCCGCGCTTGGTCAAGCGTCTGCGTCCGCATTTCTGGCCTGATTCGGAAACTTCCAGATCCATACCCAGAAAAGCGATGAACGAGTCGCTTCGCTTAAAGTCGCCACGGATGAAGGCAGTGACCAAAGCGACAGCCGTTAGAAAACCAATGCCTTCAACTGCTTGGCAGCGGGCAACCTGCTCGCTCAGCCCTGCCTCTCTCACTAATGTCTTCAAACGCTTTTGAATCAGCAGATCAAGCGATGCAAAGTGCTTGGCAAAACTTTTGAAGGCTTCTTTGAGGGACACTTCGTTTCCCCAGCTCTGGGTCAGGCTGGTGCGTGCCGACACCAGTGCTGCTCGGCGTCGCAGAAGGCTCTGGAGCTTGCTGTAGACGGCTGGAGGGGGCGTCCAAGGACGAAGCGCACTGCCCTCACGATTAAGGAAACGGGCGAGTAGACAGGCATCAGACGCGTCGGTTTTGACACGCCCGCCAATTCCTTTTCGGTAGTTGCTCAGCTGGAACCCATCGACGACATAGACGGCAAAACCCACTTCGTAAGCCATCTCCACCAAGTCCAGGTGATAAACGTTGGTGGCTTCAACACAGATGGCCGTATTGGCAGGCTGAAGTGCCAGCCATTTGCGGATCTCAGGCTTGGTATTTTTAAACACGTGTTGTTGAGCAGTGTCCTCGCAGTAACTGACCAGTTCGACCTTGGCGACATCGACGCCAATGATGAACTTCTCGACTCGCATTGCCATGACCTGAACTCCCACGGTATGGTTTTTGGGCTCGGAGGGGGTTCACCAAGAGGCGCTGGCTTGCTTCTATCGTCGCTTGCAAACGATGCATTCTTTATCGGCGCTTTGGTGAAGGGGTGGGGCGAGGTCTCCCACGGTCTGTACTGTTTGTGGACAGTCAGATTCGGCCTTTTCGTCCCACCACCCCTTCGAGTATCACCATACAAGCGGCCTTGTGCCGCGAAAGGGCCGCGAAGCGGCCCCAGCATTCTTTAAGTCAACCGCATTACGCAGCGCCGCGGGCTTTTTTGTGCGTTGGCCTCCGATCAGCCGCGCCGCTCGTGCATGCGGCCCAGTTGGCGCTCCAGCATCGACGGATACGGTTCCATCAGTCGTTCGACACAGCAGGCCCCCTCGGGGCTGGCAATCGGGCGAATACGCGCACGCTGGCGGATCAGCGCATCGTCGCTGACCTGACGTTCGACCAGCAGCAGGTTGCGGCTGTGCTGTGACAGGGCCAGGGCCGCCTGGGCCTTGTCGGTCATCAGCAGGTCCACCTGGTCCATGTCCAGCAGGTCTTCGCCCAGCGCCAGGCCCAGTTGCAGTTGCAAGGTGATGCCGCTGTCGGCCACCTCGATCTGCAAGGCGTGGCCCAGGGCGCGCAGCAGCTCGCCGCAGCAGATGGCGTTGGTGAGGTAGTCCTCGCCGCTGTGACGGCTGTGGAACAGCAGCAGGGTGCTGCCATCGTTGAGCGTCTGCACTTCACCTTCGTAGAGCGACGCGGCCTGATCCAGGCAGTCGCGGTAGCGCTCCAGAAGCTCGGTCAGGCGCGTGCGCGGCAGGCGCCGCAGTTGCTCCTGGGAGCCCAACTGCACTGCCAGCACGGCGCTGGTGTTCGGTTCGTCCGGCTCGGCAACGCTCAGCGCCTTGGCGCTGGGCTCGTTGTCCTCGAGCAGGTCGGCGAAGGCGTCGTCGTCGGCCTCTTCGTCGGCCGCGACGGGGCGGGCGCTCACGGGCTTGGCGGTGGCCTTGCGCGCGGCGGGCTCGACCGGCAGGTCGGCGAAGTCGTCCTCGTCTTCCGGCTCGGGTTCAGGCTCCGGTGGTGGCGGCGGCGCCAGCTTGGCGTGCAGTTGTCTGGCCAGATCGCCGATCTCGTCCTGACGCTCGATGCCCGGGGTGTAGGGGTGAGGATCGCGCAACCAGACCCGCAGTTGCAGCAGCGGCGTGGAGATGAAGCGACCCAGGCGCAGGCTCAGGGTCAGCGCCAAGGCCAGCAGGATGGCGGCGAGAATGCCCATGCTCTGCAGGCTGATCAGCATCGGCTGCTGGAACTGGCTCATGTCCAGGCTGATGCGCAGTTGCCCGGCGGTCACGTCCTGGAAGGTGATCTTGGTCTGGTAGACACCCTCGGCCTCGCCCAGCAGGCTGTTCTTCGGCCGTTGCCCGGCCTCGGCGAGGATGCGATTGTCGGGGCTGTAGATCGCCGCGTGGGCCACCAGCGGGTTCTTCACCAGGTTGCCCAGCAGCACGTTGAGGCTGAGGATGTCGTTGGACACCAGCAGCTCGGTCGCCGACGTCGCCGTCTGGGTGGTCAGGCTCTGGCCCACGGCATCGGCCTGCTCGTGCATGGCCTGCTTGAACTGCAGGCCCATCACGCAGGCATAGATCACCAGAGCCAGCGCCACCAGGAAAATGTTGTGGCTGGCGATGCGCAATGCCAAGGGAATACGGCGTTGGCTCAGGGCTCGGAAGATCATCAGAAAGAAGTTGTCGGTTTTGACGGGCGTGGGCCGGTTCACAGAGCGCGGCTCTTTATGGCGGAATTGATGCCGGGCAGTATAGCGACCCGCGTTTTGTCGGCAAAGTATCGGTGCTGCCCGGTGGTCACTGAAAGTGGGTAGAATGCGCACTTTTCATCGAGTTGGAGCACGGTCTTGCGCGAAATCGTCCTGATCAACATCACTGGTGAAGACCGTCCGGGTCTCACTGCGGCCCTCACCGGCGTCCTGCTCCAGGGCGGTGTGAACATTCTAGACATCGGTCTGGCCGTCATGCACGGCACGCTGTCGTTCGGCATTCTGGTGGACATTCCCGACAACGAGGTGGCCACCGCCTTGCTGCAAAGCGTGCAGTCCAAGGCTCACGAGCTGAACCTGCAGGCGCGCTACACGCCGATTTCCGAAGAAGACTACCAGCAGTGGGTCGACGGTCATGGCGACAACCGCCACATCGTCACCCTGCTCAGCCGCAAGGTCACCCCGGCACAGTTGCAACGCGTCAGCGCGCTGATCAGCCAGTATGGCCTGACCATCGAGCGTATCGAGCGCCTGTCGGCCCGGGTCGCGCTCGATGCGCCCACCGAACAGGGGCGTGCCTGCCTGGAAATCTCGGTGCGCGGCGAGCCGACCGATCCCCAGGCCCTGCGCGCCGAGTTCTTCGCGCTGTCCTCCGAGCAGGGCGTCGATATCGCCTTTCAGCAGGATGACCTGTTCCGTCGCAACCGCCGCCTGGCGGTCTTCGACATGGACTCGACCTTGATCGAAGCCGAAGTGATCGACGAGCTGGCCAAGGCGGCGGGTGTCGGCGAGCAGGTGTCGGCGATCACCGAACGCGCCATGCGCGGCGAACTGGACTTCCGCGCCAGCTTCAAGGAGCGCATGGCCTTGCTCAAGGGCCTGGATGTCGGCGTGCTGGACGAGATCGGCGCCTCGCTGCGCCTGACCGAAGGCGCCGAGCACCTGTTCGCTGAACTCAAGCGCCTGGGTTACAAGACCGCCATCCTCTCCGGCGGCTTCTCCTATTTCGCCAAGCAGGTGCAGGCGCGCCTGGGCATCGACTACGTCTTCGCCAACGAGTTGGAAGTGGTGGATGGCAAGGTGACCGGGGTGGCGGTGGAGCCGATCGTCGATGCCCAGCGCAAGGCCGATCTGTTGCAGGAACTGGCGATCAAGGAAGGGCTGCAACTGGAGCAGACCATCGCAGTGGGCGATGGCGCCAACGATTTGCCGATGCTGTCGCTGGCGGGCCTGGGCGTGGCCTTCAGGGCCAAGCCGCTGGTGCGTCAATCGGCCAAGCAGGCCATTTCTACGCTGGGTCTGGACGGGGTGTTGTATCTGCTGGGCTGGCGCGACCGCAACGGTTGCGCGTGAGGGCCTGGTAGAGGCATGAGGGCGCGGCAGGCTGCCGCGCCCTCATGTGTCTGGTCAGCCTTGGGGCGGCAGTGCCAATTGCTCACCCATGCGTACGGCCGACAGCGCGCCGAGGTTCTGCGCCCACTTCACCTGATCCGGCCCGAACAGCACGATGGCGGTGGAGCCCAGCTTGAAGCGGCCCAGTTCCGCACCTTTCTCCAGATGGATCGGCGCACGGCTGGCTTCGTCGTAGCGAACGGTCCTGAGTTCGCGCTTGGGCGGTGTGACCAGCCCGGCCCACACCGTCTCGATCGAGGCGACGATCATTGCGCCGACCAGCACCACGGCCATCGGCCCGCGCTCGGTGTCGAACAGGCACACCACGCGCTCGTTGCGGGCGAACAGTTCCGGTACGTTTTCAGCGGTGGTCTGATTGACCGAGAACAGCCGACCTGGCACGTAGACCATCTCACGCAGGGTGCCGGCCAGCGGCATGTGCACGCGGTGATAGTCCTTGGGTGACAGGTAGATGGTGGCGAACTCGCCGCCCATGAACGGCGCTGCCAGCGCCGGATCGCCGCCCAGCAGCTCCAGGGCGCTGTAGCTGTGGCCCTTGGCCTGGAAGATGCGTCCGTGTTCGATCGGGCCGAGCTGGCTGACCGCGCCGTCGGCCGGGCACAGGATCGCGCCAGGGGTGTCGTCCAGCGGGCGTGCGCCGGGCTTGAGGGCACGGGTGAAGAAGGCGTTGAAGTGCTCGTAGGCGGTGAGGTCTTCGACCAGCGCTTCGCTCATGTTGACTTGGTAACGCTTGGCGAACCAGGCGGTGAAGGCATTCTTGAACCAGCGTACGCGGCACTCGGCCACGCAGCCGGCCAGGCGCGAGAGCAGGTGATGCGGCAGCAGGTACTGGCTGATGATGAACAAACGGGATTTCATGCAGTTTCCTTAAACGTCTACAGGCGTGTCCGGGTGATTGCCCCACTCGCTCCACGAGCCAGCGTAGGCCTTGACCCGTGGATAGCCCAGGGCCTTGGCGACCAGGTAGGTGAAGCCGGAGCGACGGTGGGTCTGGCAGTGGGTGATCACTTCCTTGTCGGGGGTGATGCCCAGGTGCTGAAGGGTCTGTGCGATATCGCCGCGAATGCGCAGGCGGTCGTTGAGGTCCATGCCGGCGGTCCACTCGAAATTGATCGCACCGGGTATGTGTCCGCCTCGGGCGGCCAAGATTTTCTCGCCGGAGAACTCCTGCGGTGCACGGGCATCCCAGACCACCAGGTCAGCGGCGCCCAGGCGGCTTTGCAGGTACTCGCGGGTCGCGGTGGGTTCACTGTGCAGGCGCAGCTTAACCGGTGTGTTCGCCACGGGCGGCACCTCGGTGGACAGTTGATCGGCAGGCCAGGCCTGGATCCCGCCATTGAGGTAGTGGTAGGCCTTGTGCCCGATCACGTCGAGCAGCCAGATGAAGCGCCCGGACCAGCCGCCGCCTTCGTCGTCGTACACCACGTACACCGCATCGTCGCGATGACCCAGTTCGCTGAACAGCTTTTCCAGATCGCCCAGCGCTGGCAACAGGCCGGGCGCAGGCGGTTGGCCGAGCTGGGTGCGCTTGCCGTCGACCAGGCGCGCGCCGGGAATGTGGCCGCTGCCGTAGCGATTGGCGCTGCTCAGATCGACCAGGATCAGCTCGGGCGATTGCAGGCGCGGCAGCAGGTCGTCGGCTTCGATCACCAGAGGCAAGCCGGAAAAATCAGTCATCCACGGTCTCCGGGGGCGAGAAAGGGGCGATTGTAGCGCACGGCTCAGCCATTGCGGTTGGCGAAGCTGGCCAGTGCGCGCTCGATACATTGCGCGGTTTTGCCGAACGCCTGCACGCCAACATCGGCCAGCGGCTTGCCGCCCTGGTCGGCGATCACCAGCATCAGCGCCTGCTCATTCAACGCCAGCGAGCGCAGCAGCACGTGTTCGCTGGGGAACAGGGCGCGCAGTGTGGTGGGCAGCAGGGGCGCGAAGCGGGCGTGGTTTTCCGGCGTCAGGCGCAGTTGCGAGGCCTTGCTCAGCAGTTTTTGCAGCAGGGTGCTTGCGTTCAGGTCGATCTTGAGCGCCGCCGCTTCACGCGGCAGGCCGGCGCTTTGCTGCACGCGCAGGCAGTCGTTGGGCTTGTCCAGCATCAGCAGTAGCACCCGCTGCATGCCGCAGGCCAGCAAGGCATCACGTGCCAGGGTGGCCAGGTGCATGCTGTTGCTGAACGGACTGGGCTGGGTGAGCAGCTCGCCGCACAGGGCACGCCAGCGTTCCAGGTCCTGCGCAGGGGCGGCGGCGCGGTGAGCATGTCCGGGTGCGGTCGGCGTTGCTCCCAAGGCCAGATCAGCGCTTCGGCCGGATGGAACAACGCATGCCGGGCGTGATGGCGGGCGCTGGCGGCCGCCTGCTGGTGGACCTGCTGCTGGACGTCGTCCAGGGTGGTTTGCAAATACAGCGCGGTAAGCAGTTGCCAGCGCAGCAGGTGCGGGTTGTCCCAGCCGACCTGCGCCGACAGCGCCAGCCCGTTGGCCAGCAGCACGGTATTGGCCGGCTGGTTGAACCAGCGGCGCAGACCGCTTTCGTCGTCCAGGCGATGCTGTTGGTTCAGTGCATCGGGATCGCGCGCGATATTCAGCACCTGGGCCAGTTGCTCGCGCTCTTCGAGCAGCAGGCGATAGCCCTGGGTGACCCATTCCGGCAGGCGCCAGTGCAGGGCGACGGCCCGGCACAGTTCCATGATGCGCACGCCGAACAACGCATGCTCCACCTCGGCGGCGTCCTCGCCCTTGTGGATCACCCGCAGTTCCCAGGCGTCGAGCAGCTTGGGGTAGGCCAACGCCAGGGGCCACAGCGGCGAGAGGAACAGCAGGCTGCCCCAGTGGATTTCCTGCCACAGCCGTGCCAGGCGACTGGCGAACAGGCCGTTGGCCTGTTGCGTGGCATGCTGGCTGATCAGCAGGAACTGGCGCAGCACCGGCGGGATGTCGTCGGCCGGCACCGCCGGCAGACGCCCCATGAGTTGCAGGATGCGTGAAAGACCCAGGCGGTTGAGGGCGATCTCCAGGCTTTCGGCCGGCTCGGCCATGCTGGCGTTGGCCGGATGGTTGGCCTCGCGCATGACGCACAGCACCAGCGACGGGCTGTCCTGCATCAGTTCGGCGATGTCGCGCAGCGAGCGGCGGTTGTCGTTGACCGCGGCCAGGACGCGGTCATGACTCTCCTTGGGCACCGGCACACGGATACCGTCGAGTAGCTTTACCCAGCCCTCGAGAGAGGAGGGGACCTGCGCTGGCAGCTTGGTTTCGATTGGCATTTTGACATCAGTCCGAACTGGCTTTTCGCATTATGTGGCTATAGTCTGGCGCAGTTCTGCCGATAAGTAGAAGCAGAGTTTCAAAGCTCCCGCCCCTGAACCTGACCACGACAGCAAGTGCTTCCAATCTATGGCTAAAATTATCGGCATCATCGTCGTATTCGCGAGCGTTCTCGGCGGGTACGTCCTATCCCACGGCAAGATCGCGGCGCTGATCCAGCCATTCGAAGTGCTGATCATCGGTGGTGCAGCCTTTGGTGCCTTCCTGCAGGCCAACCCGGGCTACATGACCCTGCACGTGATCAAGAAGTCGCTGAAGATGTTCGGCAGCCGCTTCACCCACACTTTCTACCTGGAAGTGCTGGGCCTGATCTACGAGATTCTCAACAAGAGCCGCCGCGAGGGCATGATGGCCATCGAGGGCGACATTGAAGATGCCGCCGCCAGCCCGATCTTCGCCAAGTACCCGGCAGTGCTCGGCGACGAGCGCATGACGGCGTTCATCTGCGACTACCTGCGTATCATGTCCACCGGCAACATGGCACCCCACGAGCTCGAGGGCCTGTTCGACATGGAACTGCTGAGCATGAAGGAAGAGCTCGAGCACCCGTCGCACGCGGTGACTGGCGTGGCCGACGGCATGCCCGGCTTCGGTATCGTCGCGGCGGTACTGGGCATCGTGGTGACCATGGCCTCGCTCGGCGAGGGCGACCAGAAGGCGATCGGCATGCACGTGGGCGCGGCGCTGGTCGGTACCTTCTTCGGTATCCTGGCGGCTTATGGCTTCTTCGGCCCGCTGGCCAACTGCCTGCAGCACGACGCCAAGGAAGAGCTGAACGTCTACGAGGCGATCAAGGCCTCGCTGGTGGCCTCGGCCTCCGGCATGCCGCCGTCGCTGGCGGTCGAGTTCGGGCGCAAGGTGCTGTATCCGAAGCATCGCCCGAGCTTCGCCGAGCTGGAACAAGCGGTGCGCGGTCGCTGAGTCATGGAGAACAACCAGCCCATCATCGTCAAGCGCATCAAGCGCTACGGCGCCGGCCATCATGGCGGTGCCTGGAAGATCGCCTTCGCCGACTTCGCCACGGCAATGATGGCGTTCTTCCTCGTGCTGTGGCTGCTGTCCACGGCCACCCCTGAGCAGAAGATCGCTATCGCCGGTTACTTCAAGGATCCGATCGGCTTTTCCGAGAGCGGTACGCCTTACGTCATCGACCTGGGTGGCTCGCCGCAACTGGCGCCGGAAAAGACCATCAACCCGGAAGAGAAGTCCGAGCCCACGCCTGACACCAGCCTGCAACTGGACAAGGACAAGGTCGAGACCATGGCCGAGCAGGTCGAGCAGGAGCGTCTGCAACTGCTGCTGCAGGAACTGCAGAACAAGGTCGAAGAAAACCCGCAACTGCAGAAGTTCAAGGATCAGATCCTGTTCGAAATCACTCAGGACGGCCTGCGTATCCAGATCATGGACGCCGAGAACCGGCCGATGTTCGACTTGGGCAGTGCGCGCCTCAAGCCCTACTTCGAGGACATCCTGCTGGCCATGGCCGACACCATCAAGGCGGTGCCGAACAAGATCAGCGTCAGCGGCCACACCGATGCCAAGCCATACGCCGGCACCGGCGACTTCGGCAACTGGGAGCTGTCGGCCAACCGCGCCAACGCCGCGCGTCGTGCGCTGATAGCGGGTGGTTACCCGGACGATCAGGTGGCGCGGGTGGTGGGCTATGCTTCGTCGTCGCTGTTCGACCGCGAGCATCCGCAGAACCCGGTCAACCGCCGCATCGACATCATCGTGCTGACCAAGAAGGCCCAGCGCGACATCGAAGGCGAGCAGAGCCAGCCCGATGCGCCGGCCAGCCCGACCACGCCGCCCGCCAACGCCGCGCCTGCGGCACCCGGCGCTGCGGCGGCGCCCACCACCGAGCCGGCGCAGCCGATGCAACCGCGCGAGCTGCGCCAGAAGCTGAACATCTTCGAGAACGGCACCTTGAAGATGGACGACAGCAAGGAAAACTGACGCGCTGCCACGGCCCTGCAAGGGCCGTGGCTGTCAGTAGGTGTCTTGGGTCAGGCTGGCCACGATCGAGCGATAGCTGTGCATGCGCTGCGCTGAAACACGACCCTCTTCCAGCGCCTTGAGCAACGCGCAGCCCGGCTCGCGGTCATGCTTGCAGTCGCGGAAGCGGCAGTTGCCCAGCAGGTCGCGAAACTCGATGAAGCCCGCTTCCACATCGTCGCGGCTGACGTGCGCCAGGCCGAATTCGCGGATACCCGGCGAGTCGATCAAGTCGCCGCCATTGGGGAAGTGATAGAGCCGCGCCGTGGTGGTGGTGTGGGTGCCCTGGCCGGACCACTCGGACAAATCGCCCACCCGCGTCTGCGCCTGCGGCAGCAGGCTGTTGACCAGCGACGACTTGCCCACCCCCGATTGCCCGACGAACACACTGATGTGCGTGTCCAGCGTCTGTTGCAGGCGCTGCATGCCATCGCCGTGGTGGGCCGACACTTCCAGCAACGGATAGCCCAGGTCGCGGTACACCGCCAGCAGCGCGTTGAGCGTGGGGCATTGTGCGCGTCGATCAGGTCGGCTTTGTTCAGCAGCAGCAGCGGGCGGATACCGGCGTGTTCGGCGGCGACCAGGTAGCGGTCGATGAGGTTGGCCTGGGGCTCGGGCGCCGGGGCGAAGACGATCACGATCAGGTCGACGTTGGCCGCCACCGGTTTGAGTTGGCCGTGGTTGTTGGGCCGGCACAGCTCGGTGCCGCGCGCAAGCTGCGCCACGATCACGCCGTTGCCCTGGTTGCCGGCACGCCAGACCACCTTGTCACCGGTGACCAGCGCCGGCAGGTTGGCGCGCAGGTTGCAGCGGAACACCTGGCCGGCGGCCTCGCCGTCCTGGGCTTCGACCTCGACCGTGACACCGAAGTGGGCGATCACCAGGCCCAACTGCTCGGGGCCCAGGTCGCCACCTTCGAGCTCCTGCAGCGCGTGCTGCTCGCGTTTGGCAGCGCGGGCGGCGCGTTCACCCTGGATCTTTTCGATGCGCCAGTTCTGGCGGCGATTGAGCTGGCGTTTGGCCATGAAGGTTCCGTGTCGGCGGGGCAGAAAGAAAACGGCAAGCAGTTTAGCACGCTCCACTAGGCTAATATGGCGGCCTATTCGAGGAGCTCATGCATGCACAATCCACAGAACCTGATCTGGATCGATCTGGAGATGACCGGCCTGGACCCGGACACCGATGTCATCATCGAAATGGCCACCATTGTCACCGACAGCGAGCTGAACACCTTGGCCGAAGGCCCGGTGATCGCCATCCACCACAGCGATGAGGTGCTGGCGCGCATGGACGAGTGGAACACCCGCACCCACGGCGCCTCGGGCCTGACCCAGCGCGTGCGCGAGAGCCGCATCGACATGGCCCAAGCCCAGGCGCAGACCCTGGCGTTCCTCGAGCAGTGGGTGCCCAAGGGCAAGTCGCCGATCTGTGGCAACAGCATCTGCCAGGACCGGCGCTTCCTCTATCGCCACATGCCCGAGCTCGAAAGCTACTTCCATTACCGAAACCTGGATGTCTCCACGCTCAAGGAGCTGGCCGCGCGTTGGGCGCCACACGTGCGCGACAGCTTCCAGAAGGGCGGAACGCACCTGGCCCTGGACGACATCCGCGAGTCGATCGCCGAGCTGCGCCATTACCGCCAACACTTCATCAAGGTTTGACGAGCAGCGGCTTGTCGCCGCAGCTTCACGTCATCAGCGGCAAGCGCCCTGTGGCAAACCGTGCACCGCACAGGCTTGTCGCTTGCCGCTTGCCATTCGAAACTGCCTATCAGGTGCATCATGCTGTTGTTGCTCTATCTGATCGCGATCACGGCCGAGGCCATGACCGGTGCGCTGTCCGCTGGACGGCGTGGTATGGACTGGTTTGGCGTGGTGCTGATCGCCTGCATCACCGCCCTGGGTGGCGGGTCGGTGCGCGATGTGTTGCTCGGGCACTACCCGCTGACGTGGGTGAAACACCCCGAGTATCTGGTGCTTACCAGCTTCGCCGCCCTGCTGACCATCTTCATCGCGCCGTTGATGCGCCATCTGCGCACGCTGTTTCTGGTGCTCGATGCGCTGGGGTTGGTGGCGTTCACCCTGATCGGCTGCATGACGGCACTGGAAATGGGCCAGGGCATGCTGGTGGCGTCGATCAGCGGGGTGATTACCGGGGTGTTCGGTGGGATCTTGCGCGACATCTTCTGCAACGACATCCCACTGGTGTTTCGCCGTGAGTTGTACGCCAGCGTGTCGTTCGCGGCGGCCTGGTTCTACTTGGGCTGTGTGTACTTTCAGGTGCCGGCCGAGCAGGCGATGCTGTTGACGCTGTTCGGCGGTTTTCTGTTGCGGCTACTGGCGATCCGCTTTCACTGGGAAATGCCCAAGTTTCATTACAACGATGAGCGATGACGCCTGCGAGACGCTACTCCAGCGCGACCTGATGCCGCGCCAGCGCCCACTGCACATGCTCTCTGACTAATGCCGACGGGTGCTCGCGCCGTGCTTTCAAGGCTTCGATCACGGCGATCGTCGAAGGCGCATTGCCCAAGCCCACCGCCAGGTTGCGCAGCCAGCGCTCATAACCGGCGCGGCGCAGCGGCGAGCCTTCGGTGCGGCTGAGGAAGGTCTTCTCGTCCCACAGGAACAGCGCCGCCAGTTCGGCGTTGTCCAAACCGTGGCGGGGTTTGAAGTCGTCTTCACCGGTGGACTTGGCGAAGCGGTTCCAGGGGCAGACGATCTGGCAATCGTCGCAGCCGAAGACCCGGTTGCCGATCAATGGCCTGAGCTCCACCGGAATGGCGTCCCGCAGTTCGATGGTCAAGTACGAGATGCAGCGCCGGGCATCGAGTTGGTAGGGACCGACGAAGGCGGAGGTCGGGCACAGGTCCAGGCAGGCCTGGCAGCGTCCGCAGTGTTCGCTGGTCTGGGCCTCGTCCGCCGGCAGTGGCAGGTCGACGAACAGTTCGGCGAGGAAGAAATAGCTGCCGGCCTTGCGGTTGAGCAGCAGGGTGTTCTTGCCGATCCAGCCGAGCCCGGCCTGTTGGGCGATGGCCTTTTCCAGCACCGGGGCACTGTCGACGAAAGCGCGGTAGCCGAACGGGCCGATGGCTTCCTGGATGCGGTCGGCCAGGTGCTGCACGCGCTTGCGCACCAGCTTGTGGTAGTCGCGGCCCAAGGCGTAACGCGAGACATAGGCTTTTTCAGGCTGGGCAAGGCGCTGGGCCATGCGTGTGTCGCCGGGCAGGTAGTCCATCCGCAGCGACACCACGCGCAAGGTGCCGGGAATCAGTTCGGCCGGGCGCGAACGTTTCGTGCCATGCGCTGCCATATAGTCCATCTCACCGTGGTGCCCGGCGTCCAGCCAGCGCTGCAGATGCTGTTCGTGTTCGCCAAGCTCGACATCGGCGATGCCCACATGGGCAAAACCGAGTGCGTGGCCCCAATCCTTGATGGACTGGGCCAATAGAGGCAGGTCTGGAAGAGAGGCGGACATGGATGGACAGGCATTACAGGCTCAGGTGCGTATAATTCTGCCAGACATCGGAGCCTTTGACCCCATGCCTCAGACCAAACACCCCGGCAACGCCCCGCTCGCGCTCAGCAGCCTGACCGTCGCGCACCTGCCCGCGCGTCCCGCCGACGCCCACAAAGGCGACTTCGGTCATGTGCTGGTGATCGGCGGCGACCTGGGTACTGGCGGTGCGGTGCTGCTCAGTGCCGAAGCGGCACTGCGCTGTGGCGCCGGGCTGGTCAGCGTGGCGACGCGGCCCGAGCACGTAGCCGCCAGCCTGGCCCGTCTGCCGGAAACCATGTGCCTGGGCGTGAGTTCGGCCAATCAACTGATGGCGGTACTCGAGCGCGCCTCGGTGCTGGTGGTCGGGCCAGGCCTTGGCCAGGCCGCCTGGGGGCGTAGCCTGCTGTCGGCCGTGGCCAACGCGCGGTTGCCGCAAGTGTGGGACGCCGACGCACTCAACGTGCTGGCGCATGCGCCGTTGGCGCTGCCGGCCGGTAGCATCCTCACCCCGCATCCTGGCGAGGCGGCGCGGCTTTTGGGGCTGTCGACCGAGGCGGTGCAGGCCGACCGTGCGGGGGCGGCGCGCAAGCTGGCGCGCCGTCATGACAGCGTGTGCGTGCTCAAGGGCGCCGGCACGTTGATCGCTGACCCGCACGGCCAGTTGCGCGTATGCGAGCGCGGTCATCCGGCGATGGCTGGCGCGGGCCTGGGCGATGTGCTCAGCGGCGTGCTTGCCGCGCTGCTGGCCCAAGGCCTGGACGCGTGGCAGGCGGCGGGGCTGGGCGTGTGGCTGCACGCCTGTGCCGGCGAGCGCCTGGGCGTCCGGGGTAGAGGCTTGGCCGCCAGCGATCTGGCGCCGGTCATTCGAGAATTGTTGGAGGAGCATTCAGCGTGTCAGGCATAACCCTGTTTCTGGCCGACGAACCGGCCACCGTCGCCTTCGGTGCGACCCTGGCTCAGGTCACCGGCGGCCATGGCGTGATCTTTCTGGAGGGCGACCTGGGCGCTGGCAAGACCACCTTGTCACGCGGTCTGATCCGTGGGTTGGGCCACACCGGCGCGGTGAAAAGTCCGACCTTCACCGTGGTCGAACCCTACGAGATCGGCGATATACGCGCTTTTCATTTCGACCTGTATCGCCTGGTCGATCCAGAGGAGCTTGAGTTCATGGGCATTCGCGACTATTTCGAAGGCGATCCCCTGTGTCTTTTCGAATGGCCGCAGAAGGGCGCGGGCGTTTTGCCAAAGCCTGACCTGACCATTACCATAAGCCCCCAGGCGGGCGGCCGCTCGCTGAATCTGTCGCCGCAGGGGGCTCGCGGCGAAGCCTGGTGTGCCACTCTGGCTGCCGAATTCAAACAGTAAGTGGGGAAAGGTATGCCGCGCATCCGCGCACTGGTCGCCATCGTTGGCCTGCTGTTGACAGCAGTGACCCTCGACGCTCTGGCCGTCACGCAAGTCAAGAGCATGCGCCTGTGGCGCGCGCCGGACAACACACGGCTGGTCTTCGACCTGTCCGGACCGGTGCAGCACAGCGTCTTCACGCTCAGTGCGCCCGATCGTCTGGTCATCGACATCAATGGTGCGACGCTGGCCTCGCCGCTGAACGTCTCCACCTCGAACACGCCAATCACCAGCGTGCGTTCGGCTCAGCGCACCCCCACCGACCTGCGCGTGGTGGTCGACCTGAAGAAGGCCGTCACGCCGAAGAGCTTCACCCTCGCGCCGAACGCCCAGTATGGCAACCGTCTGGTGGTGGATCTGTACGACCAGGAGGCTGACGCCATCGCCGCCAGCAACCCGACGCCTGCGCCGGTCGCTACCGCGCCGGCGACCACGCCTGCGGTGCCGGTCACTCCGACCCAACCGGCGATCAAGCTGCCGCCGGTGCCCAACGGCAAGCGCGACATCGTGGTTGCCATCGATGCCGGTCACGGCGGCGAAGACCCCGGGGCCTCCGGCTCGCGCGGACAGCACGAAAAAGACATCGTGTTGCAGATCGCCCGCGAACTGCAGCGCCAGATCAACACCGAAAAGGGCTATCGCGCCGAACTGACCCGCACGGGCGACTACTTCATTCCGCTGCGCAAGCGCACCGAGATCGCCCGCAAGAAGGGCGCCGACCTGTTCATCTCCATCCACGCCGACGCAGCGCCCTCCAAGGCCGCCTTCGGCGCCTCGGTGTTCGCCCTGTCCGACCGGGGCGCCACGTCCGAAACCGCGCGTTGGCTGGCCGACAGCGAAAACCGTTCCGACCTGATCGGCGGTGCTGGCAACGTCAGCCTCGACGACAAGGACCGCATGCTGGCGGGCGTACTGCTGGACCTGTCGATGACCGCCACGCTCAGCTCCAGCCTCAATGTCGGGCAGAAAGTGCTGGGCAACATGGGTCGCATCACGCCACTGCACAAGCAGCGTGTGGAACAGGCCGGATTCATGGTGCTGAAATCGCCTGATATCCCGTCGATTCTGGTCGAGACCGGGTTCATCTCCAATGCCAACGAGGCCAACAAACTGGCCACCCGCAGCCATCAGCAGGCACTGGCACGTTCCATCCACAGCGGCGTGCGCCAGTTCTTCCAGCAGAACCCACCGCCCGGCACCTACATCGCCTGGCTGCGCGACTCCGGCAAGATTGCCCAGGGGCCGCGTGAGCACAGTGTGAGGCCCGGTGAGACGCTGGCGATGATCGCCGTGCGTTATCAGGTCAGCGTGGCCAGCCTGCGCAGTGCCAACAACCTCAAGAGCGAGGAGCTCAAGGTCGGTCAGCACCTCAATATCCCGGCTACTACCCTGGCTTCGCAGCAATGAGCGACGGCGTCCGTATCCAGCTGCTCAGCCCGCGGCTGGCCAACCAGATCGCCGCGGGCGAGGTGGTCGAGCGTCCTGCTTCGGTGGTCAAGGAACTGCTGGAAAACAGCCTCGACTCTGGCGCTCGGCGCATCGATATCGAGGTGGAGCAGGGCGGGGTCAAACTGCTGCGGGTGCGTGATGACGGACGCGGCATCGCCTCGGACGACCTGCCGCTGGCCCTGGCCCGTCACGCCACCAGCAAGATCCGTGAACTGGAAGACCTCGAAGGTGTGCTGAGCCTGGGTTTTCGCGGCGAGGCGCTGGCTTCGATCAGCTCGGTGGCGCGCCTCACCCTGACCTCGCGCACCGCTGATGCCGGCGAGGCCTGGCAGGTGGAGACCGAGGGCCGCGACATGCTTCCACGGGTGCAGCCAGCGGCGCATCCGGTCGGCACGTCGGTAGAGGTGCGCGACCTGTTCTTCAACACACCGGCCCGACGTAAATTCCTCAAGGCCGAGAAGACCGAGTTCGACCACCTGCAGGAAGTGATCCGACGCCTGGCGCTGGCGCGATTCGACGTGGGCTTTCATCTGCGCCATAACGGCAAGAGCATCCTCAGCCTGCACGAAGCGCCAGACGATGTCGCGCGGGCGCGGCGTGTCGGGGCCATCTGCGGTCCGGGCTTCCTCGAGCAGGCGTTGCCGACCGAAGTCGAGCGCAATGGCCTGCGCCTGTGGGGCTGGGTCGGGCTGCCGACCTTCTCGCGCAGCCAGGCCGATCTGCAGTACTTCTTCGTCAACGGCCGCGCGGTGCGGGACAAACTGGTCGCCCACGCGGTGCGCCAGGCCTACCGTGACGTGCTGTTCAACGGTCGCCACCCCACCTTCGTGCTGTTCCTCGAGCTTGACCCCACCGGCGTCGATGTCAACGTCCATCCCACCAAGCATGAAGTGCGCTTCCGTGAGGGGCGCATGGTGCACGACTTCCTGTACGGCACCTTGCACCGGGCACTGGCCGATGTGCGCCCTGAAGATCAATTGGCAGCGCCGGCCGCCAGCAGCGAGATCGTCCGTCCCACCGGTCAGCAGGCCGGCGAGTTCGGCCCGCAGGGTGAAATGCGCCTGGCTGCCTCGGTGCTCGAGCAGCCTGCGGCCGAGTCGCGCCCGACGTTCTCCAATGGCGGCGCCGGGGCGGGCTACCAGTATCAGTATTCGCCGCGCCCGGCGGCGCCCGTGTCGGCCGGCGAGGCCCAGGCGGTGTATCGAGAGTTCTTCGCCCCGCTCGACGGCGCGGCGCCTGCTCCAGCGGCATTGCCGGACAGTCAGGGCGATATCCCGCCGCTGGGCTATGCCCTGGCCCAGCTCAAAGGCATCTACATCCTGGCCGAGAACGCCGTCGGCCTGGTGCTGGTGGACATGCACGCCGCCCACGAGCGGATCATGTACGAGCGCCTCAAGCTGGCGATGGCCAGCGAAGGCCTGAGCGGCCAGCCGTTGCTGGTGCCCGAGTCTCTGGCGGTGAGTCAGCGTGAGGCCGACTGCGCCGAAGAGCATGCGCAGACTTTCCAGCGCCTGGGCTTCGAACTGCAGCGCCTGGGTCCGGAAACCCTGGCGATCCGGCAGATTCCGGCGCTGCTCAAGCAGGCCGAGGCCAATCGTCTGGTTCAGGACGTGCTGTCCGACCTCATGGAGTACGGCACCAGCGACCGGGTCCAGGCGCACATCAACGAGCTGCTCGGCACCATGGCCTGCCACGGCGCCGTGCGTGCCAACCGGCGTCTGGCGATTGCCGAGATGAATGCGCTGCTGCGCGACATGGAAAACACCGAACGTAGCGGCCAGTGCAACCACGGCCGACCGACCTGGACCCAGATGGGCCTGGACGATCTGGACAAACTTTTCCTGCGCGGTCGATGAATGAGTCTTCACCCTCCTGCCATTTTTCTCATGGGCCCGACGGCCGCCGGCAAGACCGACCTGGCCATCGCGCTCACCCAAGCCTTGCCGTGCGAACTGGTCAGCGTCGATTCGGCCATGGTCTACCGCGGCATGGACATCGGCACCGCTAAACCCTCGCCCGAGGTGCTGGTGGCGCATCCTCATCGGCTGGTGGACATTCTCGATCCCGCCCAGAGCTATTCGGCGGCGCAGTTTTGCACCGATGCGCTGGCGGCCATGGCCGAGATCACCGCGCGTGGCAAGATCCCGCTGCTGGTCGGCGGCACCATGCTCTATTACAAAGCACTGGTCGACGGCCTGGCCGACATGCCGCCGGCCGATGCCGCGGTGCGCGCCGAGCTCGAGGCACAGGCCCGCGAGCAGGGCCTGGCCGAACTCCATCGGCAGCTTGCCGAGGTGGATCCGATCTCGGCCGCGCGCATTCACCCCAATGACCCGCAGCGGTTGATCCGCGCGCTGGAGGTGTTCCGCGTCAGCGGCCAGAGCATGACCGCGCATCGGGCCCGTCAATCCTCCGAAAGCAGCGGTGTAGAGGCGGGCGCGGGCGGTCATTTGCCCTATACTGTGGCCCGTCTGGCGATCGCGCCGGCGGATCGTCACGTGCTGCATGAACGAATTGCATTACGATTTTCGCAGATGCTGGAACAGGGCTTCGTCGACGAGGTCCGAGAGTTGCGGACCAGAAGTGACTTGCACGTGGGGCTGCCGTCTATACGGGCAGTGGGGTACAGGCAGGTCTGGGAATATCTGGACAGCCAACTGACAGCCGAACAGATGCGTGAACGCGGTATCATCGCCACCCGTCAGTTGGCCAAGCGGCAATTCACCTGGCTGCGCAGCTGGTCCAATGTGCACTGGCTGGACAGCCTGGCCTGCGACAATCTGTCCCGCACCTTGAAATACCTGGGATCGGCCTCCATATTGAGCTGAGTCCCTGCAATTGCCGTCTATTCTTGCAACAGACGGCGTTAATGAAAGAATTCTTCAGCTTTTTACTATTGATCCTTACAGGAGTGCGGCATATGTCAAAAGGGCATTCGCTACAAGACCCTTACTTGAACACCTTGAGAAAAGAAAAAGTCCCGGTTTCGATCTATCTGGTCAACGGGATCAAGCTGCAGGGCCAGATCGAATCCTTCGACCAGTTCGTCGTGCTGCTGAAGAACACCGTCAGCCAGATGGTCTACAAGCACGCCATCTCCACTGTCGTACCTGCCCGCCCGGTTCGCCTGCCAAGCCCGTCCGATTCCGAACACGGCGACAGCGAGCCAGGCAACGCCTGATAGGAGCCTGCATTGTTCTTTGAGCGCCACGGTGGTGGTGAACGGGCCTTGCTCGTTCACTTGGAAGGTCAGAACCCTGAGGCGCGCGAAGACCCGCAGGAGTTTCAGGAGCTGGCACTGTCGGCCGGGGCGGACATCGTCCACCTGGCCACGGTTGCGCGGCACCAGCCCACAGCGAAGTTCCTGATCGGCAGCGGCAAGGTCGAGGAGCTGCGCGACCTGGTCAAGGCCGAAGAAGCCGACCTGGTCATCTTCAATCACACCCTCACGCCCAGTCAGGAACGCAACCTCGAGCGCGTCTTCGAGTGTCGCGTGCTCGACCGTACCGGCCTGATTCTCGACATTTTCGCCCAGCGCGCACGTACCCACGAAGGCAAGCTGCAGGTCGAACTGGCCCAGCTCGAGCATATGAGCACGCGCCTGGTGCGCGGCTGGACTCACCTGGAGCGGCAGAAAGGCGGTATCGGCCTGCGCGGTCCGGGTGAAACCCAGTTGGAAACCGACCGCCGCCTGCTGCGGGTACGCCTGCGGCAGATCAAGGCGCGCCTGGAAAAGGTCCGCAGCCAGCGCGAGCAAGCCCGGCGCGGGCGTCGTCGTGCGGATATTCCGTCGGTGTCGCTGGTGGGCTACACCAACGCCGGCAAGTCCACGCTGTTCAACGCCCTGACACGCTCCGACGTGTACGCCGCCGACCAGCTATTCGCCACCCTCGACCCCACCTTGCGCCGGCTGGAGCTGGATGACCTGGGGCCGATCGTGCTGGCCGACACCGTGGGCTTCATCCGGCATTTGCCGCACAAGCTGGTCGAGGCGTTTCGCGCCACGCTCGAGGAATCGAGCAACTCCGACCTGCTGCTGCACGTGATCGATGCTCACGAGCCCGAGCGCATGGAACAGATCGAGCAGGTACTGGCCGTTCTGGGCGAGATAGGTGCCGAAGGCTTGCCCATCCTCGAGGTCTATAACAAACTCGACCTGCTCGAAGACGTCGAGCCGCAGATCCAGCGCAATGCCGACGGCAAGCCAGAGCGGGTCTGGGTCTCGGCGCGCGACGGGCGTGGCCTTGAGCTCGTCGGGCAGGCGATAGCCGAATTGCTGGGCAATGATCTGTTCGTCGGCACCCTGCGATTGGAGCAGCGATTGGCGCGCCTGCGTGCGCAGTTCTTCGAGTTGGGGGCCGTACAGAGCGAGGAGCACGACGACGAAGGCAGCAGCCTGCTGAGCGTGCGTTTGCCGCGGGTGGAACTTAACCGTATGGTCAGCCGCGAAGGCCTCGAGCCTGACGCGTTCATCGCGCAACACACTTTGCAATAAATGCCCGTCGAGGTCGCCGGGCAGCCGTGACAGGCATTCTGTAGCATTGGACGGCGCGCCGTGGGCGCGTCTTTGCTTTATCAGATGGAGAGCGCTATGGCTTGGAACGAGCCGGGTGGCAACTCGAACAATCAGGATCCCTGGGGCGGCCGCCGCGGTGGCGGCGGTGGTGGCGACAAGAAGGGGCCACCGGATCTCGACGAGGCCTTCCGCAAGCTGCAGGACAGCCTCAACGGCATGTTCGGCGGCAAGAAGAAACGCGGTGGCGGTGGTGGTGACCGCAACGTCGGCAAAGGCGGCGGCTTCGGCCTGCTGGGCATTGGCCTGGCGGTGCTGGCGGCTATCTGGCTGTACAGCGCCGTCTACGTGGTCGACGAGCAGGAGCAGGCCGTGGTGCTGCGCTTCGGCAAGTACTACGAGACCGTGGGCCCAGGCCTGAATATCTATTTCCCGCCTATCGACCGCAAGTACATGGAAAACGTCACGCGTGAGCGGGCGTACACCAAGCAGGGCCAGATGCTCACCGAAGACGAGAACATCGTCGAGGTGCCGCTGACTGTGCAGTACAAGATCAGCAATCTGCAGGACTTCGTGCTCAACGTCGACCAGCCTGAAGTCAGCCTGCAGCACGCCACCGACAGCGCCCTGCGCCACGTGGTGGGCTCCACCTCGATGGACCAGGTGCTGACCGAAGGCCGTGAACAGATGGCCGTGGATATCCGCGAGCGCCTGCAGCGTTTCCTCGACACCTACCGCACCGGTATCACCGTCACCCAGGTCAACGTGCAGAGCGCGGCAGCCCCGCGTGAAGTGCAGGAAGCCTTCGACGACGTGATCCGTGCGCGCGAAGACGAGCAGCGTTCGCGCAACCAGGCCGAGTCCTATGCCAATGGCGTGGTGCCGGAAGCCCGTGGTCAAGCGCAGCGCATCATCGAGGATGCCAACGGCTACCGCGACGAAGTGATCGCCCGCGCCAAGGGTGAGGCCGACCGCTTCACCAAGCTGGTCGCCGAGTACCGCAAGGCGCCTGACGTCACCCGTCAGCGTCTGTACCTGGAGACCATGCAGGAAGTCTACAGCAACACCAGCAAGGTGCTGGTGACCGCCAAGGACGGGCAGAACAACCTGCTCTACCTGCCACTGGACAAGATGGTCGAAGGCAGCCGCAACAACGCAGCGTCGTCCAGCAGCGGGTCGCCGTCGGTCAACGACGCCGCCGCTCGCTCGACCCCCGACCTGCAACAGCAACAACAGCCGCTGCGCACTAGGGAGAGCCGCTGATGAGCAATAAATCGCTGTTCGCCCTCATCGCAGCCGTGGTGCTGGCGATCGTCGCCTGGAACTGCTTCTACATCGTCTCGCAGACCGAGCGGGCGGTATTGCTGCAGTTCGGTCGCGTGGTCCAGGCCGATGTTCAGCCGGGTCTGCACGTGAAGGTGCCGTACGTCAACCAGGTGCGCAAGTTCGACGCCCGTCTGATGACCCTGGACGCTCCCACCCAGCGCTTCCTCACGCTGGAGAAGAAAGCGGTCATGGTCGACGCCTATGCCAAGTGGCGAGTGAAAGATGCCGAGCGCTTCTACACCGCGACCTCGGGCATGAAGCAGATCGCCGACGAGCGCCTGTCGCGTCGTCTGGAAAGTGGCCTGCGCGACCAGTTCGGCAAGCGCACCCTGCATGAAGTGGTCTCCGGTGAACGTGACGCGCTGATGGCTGACATCACCGCTTCGCTGAACCGCATGGCCAACAAGGAGCTGGGTATCGAGGTGGTGGACGTTCGCGTCAAGGCCATCGACCTGCCCAAGGAAGTCAACCGCAGCGTATTCGATCGCATGAGCACCGAGCGTGAGCGCGAAGCCCGCGAACACCGCGCCAAAGGTAACGAGCTGGCCGAAGGTATTCGCGCCGATGCCGACCGTCAGCGCCGCGTGTTGCTGGCCGAAGCTTATCGCGAAGCGGAAGAGACCCGTGGTGATGGTGACGCTCAGTCGGCCTCCATCTACGCCAAGGCCTACGGCCAGGACGCTGATTTCTACGCGTTCTACCGCAGTCTGCAGGCCTACCGCGAGAGCTTCTCCAGCAAGAGCGACGTGCTGGTCCTGGATCCGAAGAACGAGTTCTTCCGTTTCCTCGACAAGAGCAAGCCGTAAGCGCAAGACGCCCCGCCGGGCAGCTAAAACGTCCGGTGGGGTGCATCCCGAAGAAAAAGGGGTGTATGATGAGTCAGCCGGGAAATTCCCGGCTTTTTTGCGTCTGCAAGGTTGATTGGCCCCAGGCTTTTCGACGACTTGGTCAGCTCGCAGGTATTTCGAGGGTGTTGGCACGGCGGCGGCGCTGGGATCGGTGCTGCCTGCTGTTGTGCGCCAACGCCTGCTTTACAGGCGGCTAACCCGCAGGGCAGCCGCCCGGACCAGAGGGGAAATGGCGTAATGGCAACGGTAGACCGCTGGCTGCTGCCAGATGGCATCGAGGAAGTACTGCCACCTGAAGCGGCGCGCATCGAAATCGCGCGTCGCCAGGTGTTGGACCTGTTCCAGAGTTGGGGCTACGAACTGGTCGTCACCCCGCATATCGAGTACCTGGAATCGCTGCTCACCGGCGCAGGCCAGGACCTGGACCAGCGTACCTTCAAGGTGGTCGATCCGCAGTCCGGCCGCTTGATGGGCTTCCGTGCCGACTTCACCCCCCAGGTGGCACGCATCGATGCCCACACCCTGCGCCGCGAAGGCCCGAGTCGTCTGTGCTATGCCGGCAGCGTGCTGCACGCCGAGCCGCGGGCGCTGTCCACCTCGCGCAGCCCCATCCAACTGGGCGCCGAGCTGTATGGCGATGCCAGCCCGACCAGCGATGTCGAGGTGATCAGCCTGATGCTGAGCACCCTGCAGCTCACCGATGTGGCTGACGTGCACATGGACCTGGGCCACGTCGGTATCTACCGCGGCCTGGCGCGCGCCGCCGGCCTCTGCGGCGCGGTCGAACAGCAGTTGTTCGATGCGTTGCAGCGCAAGGCCGTGGACGAAGTCCACGCCCTGACTGCGGAGTTGCCGAAGGACCTGGGCAACATGCTGCGCGCCCTGGTGGAGCTGTGCGGTGGCCGCGAGGTGCTGGCCGAAGCCCGCGTGCGCCTGGGCCGTGCGCCTGCCAGTGTGCTGGCGGCGCTGGACGATCTGCTGGCCATCGCCGATCGCCTGGCTGCACGCTATCCGCAACTGCCGCTGTACTTCGACCTGGGCGAGTTGCGCGGCTACAACTATCACACGGGCGTGGTGTTCGCCGTCTTCGTCCCCGGTGTCGGTCAATCGATCGCCCAGGGCGGGCGCTATGACGACATCGGCGCCGACTTCGGCCGGGCGCGCCCGGCTACCGGTTTCTCCACGGATTTGAAGACCCTGGTCACACTGGGGCGAGCGGAGGTCGCATTGCCGTGCGGTGGCATCTGGATGCCTGACAACGGCGACGCGGCCCTCTGGCAGCAGGTCTGCCAGTTGCGCAACGAGGGCCAGCGTGTGGTTCAGGCGCTGCCTGGGCAGCCGCTGAGTGCTGCCTTCGAAGCGGATTGTGATCGGCAATTGATTCAGCAGGACGGGCGCTGGCAGGTTCTGCCGCTGACCCATTGAGATTCTTCGCCGGCAATGGGCCGGCAACCAAGATTGCGTGAATGAGGACAAGTGTTATGGGTAAGAATGTCGTCGTCCTGGGCACCCAGTGGGGTGATGAGGGCAAAGGCAAGATCGTCGATCTGCTGACCGAACATGCTGCCGCCGTCGTGCGTTACCAAGGTGGCCACAACGCGGGCCACACCTTGGTGATCAACGGTGAGAAGACCGTTCTGCACCTGATTCCCTCGGGCATCCTGCGCGAAGGCGTGCAGTGCCTGATCGGCAATGGCGTGGTGGTCGCGCCCGATGCGTTGATGCGCGAAATCACCAAGCTGGAAGAAAAAGGCGTGCCGGTGCGCGAGCGTCTGCGCATCAGCCCGGCGGCGCCGCTGATCCTGTCCTACCACGTGGCACTGGACCAGGCCCGTGAGAAGGCCCGTGGCGAAGCCAAGATCGGCACCACCGGTCGCGGTATCGGCCCGGCCTACGAAGACAAGGTCGCGCGCCGTGGCCTGCGCGTCGGTGACCTGTTCCACCGCGAGCGCTTCGCCGCCAAGCTTGGCGAGTTGCTGGACTACCACAACTTCCAATTGGTCAATTACTACAAAGAGCCGGCCATCGACTTCCAGCAGACTCTGGACGACTGCATGGCTTACGCCGAACAGCTCAAGCCGATGATGCTCGACGTCACCGCCGAGCTGCATAATCTGCGCCGCGCCGGCAAGGACATCATGTTCGAAGGCGCCCAGGGTTCGCTGCTGGACATCGACCACGGCACCTATCCGTACGTCACCAGCTCGAACACCACCGCAGGCGGTATTTCCACCGGCTCCGGCGTCGGCCCGATGTACCTGGATTACATCCTGGGTATCACCAAGGCCTACACCACCCGCGTCGGTTCCGGTCCATTCCCGACCGAGCTGTTCGACGAGACCGGCGCCACCTTGGCCAAGCGTGGCCATGAGTTCGGCTCCACCACCGGTCGCGCCCGTCGTTGCGGCTGGTTCGACGCCGTGATCCTGCGCCGCGCCATCGACGTCAACAGCATCTCGGGCATCTGCCTGACCAAGCTCGACGTGCTCGATGGCCTGGAAACCATCAACATCTGCGTCGGCTACAAGAACGAGCACGGTGCCGTCATCGACGCGCCGTCCGATGCCGACAGCTACATCGGCCTGGAGCCGGTGTACGAAGAGATGCCAGGCTGGAGCGAATCGACCCTAGGCGTGAAAGCCCTGGAGGAGCTGCCGCAGGCTGCGCGCAACTACATCAAGCGCATCGAAGAGCTGGTCGGCGCGCCGATCGACATCATCTCCACCGGCCCGGACCGCAACGAAACCATCGTGTTGCGTCACCCGTTCGCCTGATCGACCGCCAGGTCGATTCGACGCCGTAGTCCTGCAAAGGGCTGCGGCGTTTTTGTTTGTGTCGATGACAGGCCGTCGCATTGCTCGACCTTGGCGTATATCCCCGCTGCGCCAGGCACAACCCTTGCTGTAAGAAGCGTCTGTAGCTGCCATCAAAGTAATGGCGCCAGAAACACGGGGGTTCAAACGTGTCTGCCATCCTCTCTCTGTTACGAAGCCGCCTCCTGCGGCCTGTGTTTGTTGCACTCGGTATCGCCCTGCTGGTGCAGGTGCTGGTGGCCGTGGTGCTGACTCGAAGCACCATCTCTGCACTCGAAGCGGATCTGGGCGAGCGCCTGGGCAGTGACAGCCGCAAGCTGGCCGACGAACTGGGCCAGGCGGGCCAGGATGTACGCGGAGGGCTCGACAGCCTTTCTGCCAGCACCCGTCAGCGCTTGAGCGCTGGTCTATCCAGTCGATTGCAGAGCGAACAGCAGCAATTGCGCACTACTTTGGAGCAAAGTCTCAAGGACTCGGCCAACGACATGGCCGAACTGCTGGCCTCGGTGGCACCCAGGGCGATCTGGGATAACGACGTGCCGACGCTCTCCGACTTCGCTCGACGCGCCCAGCGCAATCCCAACGTGTTGTTCGTCATCTACGACAACGCCGAGGGCGAGCACCTGACGCGCTATCTGAATCGGCAGAACCCGATCAACCAGGCGCTCATGGACAAAGGCCAGGGCGAGCGGGCGTTGGACAAGGTGCTGGATGCGGCGCGCCACGATCCTTCGGTGTACTTCGTCGAGGCGCCCATCAGCCCCAACGGCGCCACCATCGGCAAGGTCCTGATGGGGGTATCCACCATGGCCGTGGACCAGACGCTCAGCGCGCTCGACCAGCGCTTTACCGCCCTGATCAGCAGCAGCGAGCAACTGGTCGGCGAAAGCCTGGGCGCGGCTGCCGCCGACAGTGGCAAGGCCCTGCAGGCGCGCCTGGAAACGGCGCAACACAGTGCTACCGCGATGCAGGCCAATACCGCACAGACCGTGCGCGAAGCGGCTGGGGAGCTGCGTTGGCGCATCGGCCTGGGCCTGGCGCTGGTTGGGCTGGGCGTGCTGTTGCTGGTGGCGGTGGTGCTGGGTCGGCGCGTGGTGAGCAAGTTGCGTCTGCTGATCGCCGCCTTGGACGACCTGGCGGCTGGCGAGGGCGATCTGACCAAGCGGGTGGCGCTCGACAGCCGCGATGAAATTGGCGACATGGCCTCAGCGGTCAACCGCTTCGTCGACAAGTTGCAACCCATCGTGCGGGAGGCCGGCGAGGTGGCGCAGCGAACCGGCGTCGAGATCGGCAGCATGGCGCAGCGCACGGCTGGTGCGGATGCGGCGGCGGCGTTGCAGCGTGACGAAGTGGCGGCCAGTCTGCGCGACTTGTCGAGCATGGCCGACGAAGCCCAGGCCGAGAGTCATGCCATGCAGGCGGCCTTGCAGCAGGTGGTGGACATCCGCCAGGCCACCGACGAGAACAGTCGGGCCTCCACTCAACTGGCTAAATTGATCGAGAAGTTGGCCGGCGAAGTGGACAGCGGGGCTCAGGTCATCGAGCGGCTGGCCAAGCAGAGCGAGCAGATCGAGGTGGTGCTGACGGTGATCCACGGTATCGCCGAGCAGACCAACCTGCTGGCGCTCAACGCGGCGATCGAAGCGGCCCGTGCGGGTGAGACGGGGCGTGGCTTCGCGGTGGTCGCCGATGAAGTGCGGGCACTGGCCAGCAAGACGCAGAGCTCTACCGGTGATATCCAGGCGCATATCGTCGCGCTGCAGCAGGGCGCCAAGGAGGCCGTCGCGACCATCGGCCAGGCCGGGCGCCAGGCCAGCGAGGGGCTGTTGGTGCTGCGTGACAACGAACGCCGGCAGCAGTCGGTGCAGGCGGCGGTCGAGCAGGTGCATGCGGCCATCGGTGTGGCCACGCGCGCGGCCGAACAGCAGGCCAACGGTGCTCAGGCGGTGCGGGGCCGGGTAGAGAACATCCATGCCCAGGCCGAGCGGTCGGCCGAGGTGGTCATGCAGACCACCGCCAGCAGCAAGGTGCTCGACGACCTGGCGACGCAGTTGCGTGCAAGCCTTGGCCAGTTCAGGGCGTAAGGTTCACGCCCTGTTCAGGTACATCCGCGTGGTCAGCAGATACACCGGCAATCCTGAAACCACAATCAGCAGGGCGGCGTAGGGCGCTGCCGCTGCGAACTCGACATTGGCGGTGTGAGCCCAGACCTCCGTGGCCAGGGTGGTCATGCCGGTCGGGCTGAGCAGCAGGGTGGCGGTCAGTTCCTTCATGGCGTCGAGGAACACCAGGGCAAAGGCGGCGGCCAAGGCTGGGAAGATGATCGGCAGTGTCACCCGGCAGAAGGCGGCGAGGCTGCTGGCGCCCAGGGTGCGGGCGGCTTCTTCGAGCGTCGGCGAGGCCTTGTTCAGCGCGGTGCGCACCGGTGCCTGGGCCAGTGGCAGGAACAGCAGGGCATAGGCCAGGACCAGCAGCGCGGTGGTCTGGTACAGCGCCGGCACATAGTGCAGGGCGAAGAACACCAGGGTCAGGGCGATCACCAAACCGGGCAGGGCATGCAGCAGGTAGGGCAAGCGTTCGGCCCAGATCGCCAGGCGCCCTTTGTAGCGCACCACCAGGAAGCTCACCGGCAGCGCCAGCGCCACGCAGAAACCGGCACCACCGAGCGAAACCGACAGGGAGGTGAGCAGCGCCTTGCCGATCGCCGCGACCGGGAAGGCTGCAGACGAGCCGACGCTCAGCCAGTAACCGAGCATGGCCAGCGGGATGCCGCTGCCGAGTACGGCCATTCCCAGGCAGAACAGCTGCGCCGGCAGTGTCCAGCCTTTGAGCCGCAACGGTTGTGCACGGCGGGCCACGCCTTGGCCGATGCGTACGTGGCGGGCCTTGCCACGCACGCGCAATTCCAACCAGAGCATCGCCAGGCACAGTGCAAGCAGCACGGCCGAGAGCATCGCCGCATTGGCATTGCTGAACTCCAGCTCGAATTGCTGGTAGATCGCCGTGGTGAAGGTCTGCAGGCCGAGGATCGACAGGGCGCCGAATTCCACCAGCATGTGCAGGGCGATCAACAGACCGCCGCCGAGCATGCTCGGCCACAGCAGCGGCAGGGTGACTTTGAAGAACACGCCGCTGCGGCTACAGCCCAGCGTGCGCGCCGACTCTTCCAGCGAGGTATCGAGGTTGCGCAGGGTGGCCGCCACGGGCAGGAACACCAAGGGGTACTTGGACAGCGCCATGACCAGGACGGCCCCGCCGAGGCCTTCGAAGTCAGAGCTCAGCGACACCCAGGTGAAGCTGCTGACGAACGACGGCACGGCGAACGGCAGGCACAGCACCACGCCCCATAGACGTCGTCCGCGCAAATCGCTGCGTTCGAGCAGCCAGGCCAGCGCCACGCCGACCACCAGGCAGGCGAGGGTGACCCCGGCCATCAGCAGCAGTGTGTTGCGCAGCAGGTCCCAGACGAAAGGGCGCCAGAGCAGGCGCAGGGCTTCATGCCAGCCGGCTTCCCAGGCCTTGATGGCCACATAGGCCAGTGGCAGCAGGCTCGCCGCGACCAGGCACAGAACGGGCAACACCACCCACACGGAGGGGCGCTTGCGGCGCGGCACGAAGCGTACCAGGGCCGACTCGGGCACGGCGGCAGTCATCAGAGCAGGCCGACCTCACGTTCCAGTTCGAGTGCTTCTTCGGCATTGCCCAGATCGGCCGGGCTGATCTTCGGTGGGCGCAGGTCCTCGAATGGCTTCAGGCCACGGTCCGAGACCATGCCCTTGTGCAGGGGGTACTCGGCAGTGGTCTGGGTGATCACGCGCTGGCCCTCTTCGCTGGCCATCCAGTTGAGCAGGGCTTGAGCTTCCTTGGGGTGCTTGCTGGCCTTGACGGCGGCTGCGCCGGAGATGGTCACCAGGTTGCCTGCATCGCCGTCGGCCAGGTAATACAGCTTGGAGTCGAGCTTGCCGCGCTCGCGCTCCAAGGCATACCAGTAGTAGTTGTTCACCAGCACCGCTGCCACTTCGCCTTTCTCGACGGCTTTGAGCGCGACCATGTTGTTGGTGTAGGTCTTGCCGAAGGCCTTCAGGCCCGTCAGCCATTCCTCGGTGGCTTCGCGCCCGTGCATCTTGAGGATGGCCACGGCCTGCTCCTGGAATGCGCCGCTGGTCGGAACGAAGCCGACTTTGCGGTCCCATTCGGGGTTGGCGAAGTCCATCACGGTCTTGGGCAGGTCGTTCTCGTCGATCTTCTTCGGGTTGTACACCACCACGCGGGTACGCGCGGTCACGCCCATCCAGGTCCCGTTACCGGCCACGTATTCCTTGGGCAGCATGTCCAGGGTGTTTTGGTCGATCTTGGCCAGCAGGCCCAGTTCGCCCAGGTTGTTCAGTGGCGGAGATTCTTCGGTGTAGATGATGTCGGCGGGGGAGCGCTCGCCCTCTTCGATGATCTGGCTGGCCAGCTGGTTGCTGCTGCCTTTGCGGATATCGATGTGGATGCCGGTCTTGGCCTCGTAGGCCTTGGCGATGGCTTCGCCGATTTCCTTGTGCTGACCGTTGTACATCGTCAGCGTTACCGGTGCGTCTGCCTGGGCTGCCGGCGCGCCGATCACCAGGCCAAGGACGGCGGCAGTCAGGGTGCGCAGCAGCGGTGTGGGGCGGATCCTCATGCGGGTACTTCCTCGCTTACGGCTACATATTTCGAAACAATGGTAAACGAAATCGTTTCTCATGTGGCTGTGGCGGGGGAAATTCGCTGGGTGCGCGAAGGTGAGGGCGGGCGATGCAAAAAACTCAGGCAAGAAAAAACCCACTAGCAAGCTAGTGGGTTTTTATATGGTGCCCAGGAGAAGACTCGAACTTCCACGACCGTTAAGTCACTGATACCTGAAACCAGCGCGTCTACCAATTCCGCCACCTGGGCAAAGCTTTTGCATCTACAGCGATGAAACTTCAAGCGTCTTGCTGAATGACAGAAAAACCTGCTATCTATCACTCGAAATATTTGGTGCCCAGGAGAAGACTCGAACTTCCACGACCGTTAAGTCACTGATACCTGAAACCAGCGCGTCTACCAATTCCGCCACCTGGGCACACATTCTGTCGAGGTCACATGATGCTTTACATCAGGCTTCATCTCAACTACAACGTCGGCTGACCGTCGTTGTGGTGCGCACTATACGGACGGTCCCTGAGGCTGTAAAGCCCCGGATCGAAAAATTTTTCAAAATCTTCAAGTCGTTGATTCCAGTGACCTATTGCCCTCAGCAGGATATCTGCCGGGGGCTGTCCAAGGCAGACATTTCCGGTTTCAATACGCACATGGCAGAATTCTTATCTATATACCCCAAGGTGAACCCCTTCTGATGGCCGATTGGCAATCCCTCGATCCCGAGGCCGCTCGCGAAGCGGAAAAATACGAAAATCCCATCCCCAGCCGTGAGCTGATCCTTCAGCGCCTCGCCGACCGTGGCGAACCTGCCGCTCGCGAGGAGCTGGCAAACGAATTCGGTCTTTACGAAGAAGACCAGATCGAAGCCCTGCGTCGCCGACTGCGCGCCATGGAGCGCGATGGCCAGCTCATCTATACCCGGCGCGGCACCTATGCCCCGGTAGACAAGCTCGACCTGATCTGCGGCCGCGTCTCCGGCCACCGCGACGGCTTCGGCTTCCTCATTCCCGACGATGGCAGCGAGGACCTGTTCCTCAGCCCGGCGCAAATGCGCCTGGTGTTCGACGGCGACCGTGCACTGGCGCGGGTCAGTGGCGTGGACCGCCGCGGGCGCCGCGAGGGGGCGCTGGTTGAAGTCATCTCCCGCGCCCACGAAAGCGTCGTCGGCCGCTACTTCGAAGAAGGCGGCATCGGTTACGTGACCCCGGACAATCCGAAAATCCAGCAGGAAGTGCTGGTGACCGCCGGCCGTAACGGCGGGGCGAAGATCGGCCAGTTCGTGGAAATCAAGATCACCCACTGGCCCACACCGCGCTTCCAGCCGCAGGGTGACGTGGTGGAAGTGATCGGCAACTACATGGCGCCGGGCATGGAGATCGATGTCGCCCTGCGCAGCTACGACATTCCCCACGTCTGGCCGCAGGACGTGATCAAGGAAGCGCGCAAGTTCCGCTCCGAAGTCGAAGAGAAGGACAAGGAAAAGCGCATCGACCTGCGCCATCTGCCGTTCGTCACCATCGACGGCGAAGACGCCCGCGACTTCGACGATGCCGTGTTCTGCGAGCCGCTGGGCAAGCTGCGCCTGTTCTCCGGAGGCTGGCGCCTGTATGTGGCCATCGCCGACGTCTCGAGTTACGTGCGCCTGGGCTCGGCCCTGGACGTCGAGGCTCAGCAGCGCGGTAACTCGGTGTATTTTCCCGAGCGCGTGGTGCCGATGCTCCCCGAGGAGCTGTCCAACGGCCTGTGCTCGCTGAACCCGCATGTCGATCGCCTGGCCATGGTCTGCGAGATGACCATCAACAAGGCCGGCCAAATGGTCGACTACCAGTTCTACGAAGGCGTCATTCATTCCCATGCGCGCCTGACCTACAACAAGGTCAGCAGCATGCTCGAGCATGCCCGCACCCGTGAAGGCAAGGCCCTGCGCGAGGAGTACAGCGCGGTGCTGCCGGACCTCAAGCACCTCTACGCGTTGTACAAGGTGCTGGTCGACGCCCGTCATACCCGTGGCGCCATCGACTTCGAAACCCAGGAAACCCGGATCATCTTCGGTGAAGACCGCAAGATCGACGAAATTCGTCCGACCGTGCGCAACGACGCCCACAAGCTGATCGAAGAATGCATGCTGGCGGCCAACGTCGCCACCGCCCAGTTCATGCAGAAGCACAACGTGCCGTCGCTGTACCGCGTGCACGACGGCCCGCCGCCGGAGCGTCTGGAAAAACTGCGTGCCTTCCTGGGCGAGCTGGGTCTGTCGCTGCACAAGGGCAAGGAACCGTCGCCCAAGGATTACCAGGCGTTGCTGGCGAGCATCGCCGGTCGTCCGGACTTCCACCTGATCCAGACCGTCATGCTGCGCTCGCTCAGCCAGGCGGTGTACAGCGTCGAGAACAACGGCCACTTCGGCCTGAACTACGAGGCGTACACCCACTTCACCTCGCCGATCCGCCGCTACCCTGATCTGCTCGTGCACCGCGCCATCCGCAGCGTGATCCGCTCGAAGATGGATACCCCGCACGTCAAGCGTGCCGGTGCCATGAGCATTCCCAAGGCGCGCATCTATCCGTACGACGAGACGGCGCTGGAGCAGATGGGCGAACAGTGCTCGATGACCGAGCGGCGCGCCGACGAGGCCACCCGCGACGTGGTCAACTGGCTCAAGTGCGAGTACATGCGCGACCGCGTGGGCGAGACCTTCCCGGGCGTGATCACGGCGGTGACCGGTTTCGGTCTGTTCATCGAGCTGACCGACATCTACGTCGAAGGCCTGGTCCACGTCAGCGCGCTGCCGGGTGACTACTACCACTTCGACGCCGTGCACCATCGGCTGGCCGGTGAGCGTACCGGGCGTAGTTTCCGTCTCGGCGACAGCATCGAAGTGAAGGTCATGCGCGTCGACCTCGAACAGCGCAAGATCGATTTCGAGCTGTCCGAGGCGACGATCAAGGCGCCGGTCGGTCGCAAAGGTCGTGGCGAGTCTGGCGAGCCTGACAAAGCCAAGGCCAATGTCCCGGCCAAGGGCGCGAGCGGTGCCAAGGCCAGTGCGCCTGCTCAGGCCGAGGCCGCACCGGCCAGCGAGGCGCGGATTTCGCCCAAGCCACGCAGCCGCAAGAGCGAAAGTGCCGAGGCCTACTTCCCCAAGGATGCCGTGCAGCGCAACGCCGAAGTGCGCAAGAGTCGTGAAATGAAGAAGGCGCTGATGGGCGACGCCCGCAACCAGGCCTCGCACAAGTCCGAGAAAGGCGACAAGGCATCGGGCAAGACCAAGCATCGCAAGGGGCCGTCGAAGTCCGGCGCGCCACGCAAGGGCAAGAGCAGCAAGTCATGAGTCAGTTGGAAAAGATCTACGGCGTGCACGCGGTGCAGGCCTTGCTGCAGCACCATCCCAAGCGGGTCAAGCAGATCTGGTTGTCCGAAGGACGCAGTGAGCCGCGTCTGCAGGCGCTGTTGGCCCTGGCTGCCGAGAACCGTGTCGCGGTAGGGCAGGCCGAGCGGCGTGAGCTCGATGCCTGGGTTGAAGGCGTGCACCAAGGCGTGGTCGCCGAGGTCAGCCCGAGCCAGGTATGGGGCGAGGCGATGCTCGAAGAATTGCTCGAGCGTAGCGAGACCGCGCCGTTGATCCTGGTGCTCGACGGCGTCACCGACCCGCACAACCTCGGCGCCTGCCTACGCACCGCCGATGCCGCAGGGGCCACCGCCGTGGTGATTCCCAAGGACAAGTCGGCGACCCTCACGGCCGTGGTGCGCAAAGTGGCCTGCGGCGCCGCCGAGGTGATTCCACTGGTGGCGGTCACCAACCTCGCGCGTACCCTGGAGAAGCTCCAGCAGCGGGGGCTATGGGTGGTCGGCACGGCAGGTGAGGCCGAGCAGGAGATCTACCAGCAGGATCTGACCGGCCCGTTGGTGATGATCATGGGCGCCGAGGGCAAGGGCATGCGTCGCCTCACCCGCGAGCACTGCGACTTCCTGGTCAAGCTGCCCATGGCCGGTAGCGTCAGCAGCCTGAACGTCTCGGTGGCCACCGGGGTTTGCCTGTTCGAGGCAGTGCGCCAGCGTCAGGCCAAGCGTTGAATCCATGGGCTGCCCGGCAGCCCGTCGCGACACACGGCCGCGCCACAGGTTTTCGGATACTGTGGGCGCGGCTTTGTACCGCATAAGGGGGGCATCGCGCCCCGGATCTTGAGCGTTCAAGCGGTCTGTTTGCGATTGTTCAAATAATCGCCAATCGCCTTGCTTGTCCGACCGGCCTTCTCTACAATTGCGCCCCTTGCCACGCTGGCAGGTGCGCATGCGCCTCCCCTCAGGGCGAGACACACAGTGTCATTCACTCCTTGTCTGACCAGATTCGCTGGCAGACTACTAACCCGTAAGGAGCATTCATGCGTCATTACGAAATCATCTTCCTGGTTCACCCGGACCAGAGCGAGCAAGTCGGCGGCATGGTCGAGCGTTACACCAAGCTGATCGAAGAAGATGGTGGCAAGATCCACCGCCTGGAAGACTGGGGCCGTCGTCAACTGGCCTACGCAATCAACAATGTTCACAAGGCTCACTACGTGATGCTGAACGTTGAGTGCACCGGCAAGGCCCTGGCCGAGCTGGAAGACAACTTCCGCTACAACGATGCCGTGATCCGTAACCTGGTCATCCGTCGCGACGAAGCCGTTACTGGCCAGTCCGAGATGCTGAAGGCTGAAGAGAACCGCAGCGAGCGCCGTGAGCGTCGCGAGCGTCCTGAGCATGCTGACTCCGCCGACGGCGACGACAGCAATGACAGCGACTCCAGCGATAACGCTGACGAGTAATCCACGGACCTTTAGAGGAGCCTATTAAATGGCACGTTTCTTCCGTCGTCGTAAATTCTGCCGCTTCACTGCTGAAGACGTGAAAGAGATCGACTTCAAAGATCTCAACACCCTGAAAGCTTACGTATCCGAAACCGGCAAGATCGTTCCAAGCCGTATCACTGGTACCAAAGCTCGTTATCAGCGTCAGCTGGCTACCGCTATCAAGCGCGCCCGCTTCCTGGCCCTGCTGCCTTACACCGACAGCCACGGCCGCTGAGACCGGGTCGTCGACAAGCAGTAAGGGATAGGCATGCGAGCGTTGGCTGATTTCATCATGCGCGGTCGCGTGCAGGCCACTGTCGTGGTGGCTGGTTGTGCGGCAATGCCGCTGTTGTTCTGGTTGAGTGCCGCCGCCGGGAGCCTGGTGTTACTGCGGCGTGGTTTCAAGGACGCATCTTCGGTCATCGTGTGGGGCATCTTGCCCGCACTGGCCTGGTGGATCTTCGGCGAGCCGCGCACCTTGATGGTGCTGCTGGGGACGTTGGGGCTGGCCGCGCTGTTGCGCGCCGGGCATTCCTGGAACCGGGTGCTGTTGTCCAGCATCGCCCTGGGCCTGTTGTGCGGTGTCATCCTCGGTTCAGTGTTCCGCGAACCGATCGAAGCTCTGGCGCGAGCGCTTGAAAAAGCCCTGCCGCAGATGCTCGACGGTCTCTACCAGCAGTTGTCGGTGGAGGAGCAGGCACACCTTGGAGCACTCATCGTACCGGTGCTCAATGGCCTGATTGCAGCGTTGCTGCAGGTCGTCAGCGTACTGGCCCTGATGTTGGGGCGGTACTGGCAGGCCGCGTTGTACAACCCTGGAGGGTTCGGCCGCGAATTTCACGCGGTGCGCATACCTCGGGTGCCGGCACTGGTGCTGCTGGCGTGCATGGTGTTCGGGCCGAACTTCGGTTCCGCCGTCGCCCTGCTCACGCCACTGTGCAGTGTGCCGCTCATGTTCGCAGGCATCGCCCTGCTGCATGGGCTGGTGGCCCAGAAACGCCTGGCCAAGTTTTGGCTGGTGGGGTTGTACGTGACGCTGGTGCTGTTCATGCAGCTGACCTATCCGTTGCTCGTGGTCCTGGCCATTGTCGACAGCCTGATTGATTTTCGCGGTCGCCACTCCCCGAAGGGGAATGATTCCGCGAACGGTGAAGGTTAAAAGTTAAGAGGTTTTACCAAATGGAACTGATCCTGCTGGAAAAAGTCGCCAACCTGGGCAACCTGGGCGACAAAGTAAATGTCAAGGCTGGCTACGGCCGCAACTTCCTGCTGCCATTCGGCAAGGCTACCGCTGCGACCGCCGCCAACCTGGCTGCATTCGAAGAGCGTCGTGCCGAGCTGGAAAAAGCCGCTGCCGACAAGAAAGCTTCGGCTGAAAGCCGCGCTGCCCAACTGGCCGAGCTGGAAGTGACCATCACTGCCACCGCTGGCGACGAAGGCAAGCTGTTCGGTTCGATCGGCACCCACGACATCGCTGATGCCCTGACCGCCTCCGGCGTTGAAGTGGCCAAAGCTGAAGTGCGTCTGCCGAATGGCACCATCCGTCAGGTTGGCGAATACGATGTAGCCGTGCACCTGCACAGCGACGTCGAAGCCACCGTACGTGTGGTCGTCGTAGCGGCCTAAGCTGCGCTGATCGGCTGGCCCCTCGCGGGCCAGGCGGTTAACATCGGGCACGGTCCTGTCTGACAGGCCGTGCCCTTTGTCTTTTTAAATTCCTCAGAATTCTTGCGTGGCCATGAACGAGATTACCCATCCCGAACAGCTCGACCTGCAGACTGCTTCCCTGAAGGTGCCGCCGCACTCCATCGAGGCCGAACAGGCCGTGCTCGGTGGTCTGATGCTGGACAACAACGCCTGGGAGCGGGTGCTGGATCAAGTGTCCGATGGCGATTTCTATCGACATGACCATCGCCTGATCTTCCGCGCCGTGCACAAGTTGGCCGATGCCAACCAGCCGTTCGACGTGGTCACCCTGCACGAACAGTTGGACAAGGAAGGCCTGTCCACTCAGGTCGGCGGCCTGGCTTACCTGGCGGAGTTGGCCAAGAACACGCCGTCGGTGGCCAACATCAAGGCCTACGCGGCGATCATCCGCGAGCGTGCCACGCTGCGCCAACTGATCAGCATCAGCACCGACATCGCCGACAACGCCTTCAACCCCCAGGGGCGCAACGCCGAAGAGATCCTCGACGATGCCGAACGGCAAATCTTCCAGATCGCCGAAGCGCGGCCCAAGACCGGTGGTCCGGTCGGCGTCAATGAGCTGTTGACCAAGGCCATCGACCGTATCGACACCCTGTTCAACTCCGACAGCGACATCACCGGTGTATCCACCGGCTTCACCGACCTGGATGAAAAGACCAGCGGCCTGCAGCCGGCCGACCTGGTGATCGTCGCGGGCCGTCCCTCGATGGGCAAGACCACCTTCGCCATGAACCTGGTGGAGAACGCCGTGCTGCGCAGCGACAAGGCGGTGCTGGTGTACTCCCTGGAGATGCCCGGTGAATCGTTGATCATGCGTATGCTTTCCTCGCTCGGTCGCATCGACCAGACCAAGGTGCGCTCCGGCCAACTGGACGACGATGACTGGCCGCGCCTCACCTCGGCGGTCAACCTGCTCAACGACCGCAAGCTGTTCATCGACGACACCGCCGGTATCAGCCCTTCGGAAATGCGTGCGCGCACCCGCCGCCTGGCCCGCGAGCACGGCGAGATCGCGCTGATCATGGTCGACTACCTGCAGCTCATGCAGATCCCGGGCTCGGCCGGCGACAACCGCACCAACGAGATCTCCGAGATCTCCCGCTCGCTCAAGGCCCTGGCCAAGGAATTCAACTGCCCGGTCATCGCCCTGTCGCAGCTCAACCGCTCCCTCGAGCAGCGCCCGAACAAGCGCCCGGTCAACTCCGACTTGCGTGAATCCGGAGCGATCGAGCAGGACGCCGACGTGATCATGTTCGTCTACCGCGACGAGGTGTATCACCCCGAGACCGAGCACAAGGGGGTCGCCGAGATCATCATCGGCAAGCAGCGTAACGGCCCCATCGGCTTCGTGCGCCTGGCCTTCATCGGCAAGTACACCCGCTTCGAGAACCTCGCCCCGGGCATGTACAACTTCGACGACGACGAGTAACCCGCGCCGGCGAGTGGTACTTCCTCATCGCCATGAATCCGACCGCTATCGTCGGATTTGATCAAAATTTGTGCTATATTCCGCGCCCGCGATTTCCCTGCACATTAGAACCGGTCACTGACATGCAAGCAGCCAAACCACTCTACGACTATCCCAAGTACTGGGCCGAATGCTTCGGGCCAGCGCCGTTCCTGCCCATGAGCAGGGAGGAGATGGATCAGCTCGGCTGGGATTCCTGCGACATCATCATCGTGACCGGCGACGCCTACGTCGACCACCCGTCGTTCGGCATGGCCATCATTGGTCGCCTGCTGGAAGCCCAGGGCTTTCGCGTCGGCATCATCGCCCAGCCGAACTGGCAGTCCAAAGACGACTTCATGAAGCTCGGCGAGCCGAACCTGTTCTTCGGTGTCGCGGCCGGCAACATGGATTCGATGATCAACCGCTACACCGCCGACAAGAAGGTGCGCTCCGACGACGCCTACACCCCAGGCGGTCTGGCCGGCAGCCGTCCCGATCGCGCCAGCCTGGTCTACAGCCAGCGCTGCAAGGAGGCCTACAAGCATGTGCCGATCGTGCTCGGTGGCATCGAGGCCTCGCTGCGCCGTATCGCCCACTACGATTACTGGCAGGACAAGGTTCGCCACTCGATCCTGATCGACGCCTGTGCCGACATCCTGCTGTTCGGCAACGCCGAGCGCGCCGTGGTGGAAGTGGCCCAGCGCCTGTCCGGTGGCGAGACCATCGAGTCGATCACCGATGTGCGCGGCACCGCCTTCGTGCGCCGCGACACGCCGGAGGGCTGGTACGAAATCGATTCCACGCGCATCGACCGTCCGGGCCGGGTCGACAAGATCATCAACCCCTACGTCAACACCCAGGACACCCAGGCCTGTGCCATTGAGCAGGCCAAGGGCGAGGTGGAAGATCCGAACGAAGCCAAGGTGGTGCAGATTCTCGACAGCCCGCGGGTGACCCGCGAGAAGTCGGTGATCCGCCTGCCGTCGTTCGAGAAGGTGCGCAACGACCCGGTGCTCTACGCCCACGCCAACCGTGTGCTGCACCTGGAAACCAACCCTGGCAACGCCCGCGCCCTGGTGCAGAAGCATGGCGACGTGGATGTCTGGTTCAACCCGCCGCCCATTCCCATGAGCACTGAGGAAATGGACTACGTGTTCGGCATGCCCTACGCCCGTGTGCCGCATCCGGCCTACGGCAAGGAGCGCATCCCGGCCTACGAGATGATCCGTTTCTCGGTCAACATCATGCGCGGCTGCTTCGGCGGCTGCACCTTCTGCTCGATCACCGAGCACGAAGGCCGCATCATTCAGAACCGCTCCCACGAGTCGATCCTGCACGAGATCGAGGAGATGCGTGACAAGGTGCCGGGCTTCACCGGCGTGGTCTCCGACCTCGGCGGCCCGACCGCCAACATGTACCGCATCGCCTGCAAGAGCCACGACATCGAGAAGCACTGCCGCAAGCCGTCGTGCGTGTTCCCCGGCATCTGCGAGAACCTCAACACCGACCACAGCTCGCTGATTTCGCTGTACCGCAAGGCACGGGCGTTGCCTGGGGTGAAGAAAATTCTGATCGCCTCGGGCCTGCGTTACGACCTGGCGGTGGAGTCGCCTGAGTACGTGAAGGAACTGGTGACCCACCATGTCGGCGGCTACCTGAAGATCGCTCCGGAGCACACCGAGCGCGGTCCGTTGGACAAGATGATGAAGCCGGGCATCGGCACCTATGACCGCTTCAAGCGCATGTTCGAGAAGTTCTCCAAGGAGGCGGGCAAAGAGCAGTACCTGATCCCGTACTTCATCGCAGCCCATCCGGGTACCACCGACGAAGACATGATGAACCTGGCCCTGTGGCTCAAGGGCAACGGCTTCCGTGCCGACCAGGTGCAGGCTTTCTATCCATCGCCTATGGCCTCGGCCACGGCCATGTACCACTCGGGCAAGAACCCGCTGCGCAAAGTGACCTACAAGAGCGAAGGCGTGGAGATCGTCAAGAGCGACGAGCAGCGCCGACTGCACAAGGCGTTTCTGCGTTATCACGATCCCAAGGGCTGGCCGATGTTGCGCGAAGCGCTGACGCGCATGGGCCGCGCCGATCTGATCGGTCCGGGCAAGCATCAGCTGATCCCGCTGCACCAGCCGCAAAGCGACAGTTACCAGAGCGCCCGGCGCAAGAACTCCACGCCTGCCGGCAGTCACAAGGTGGCCAAGGAACAGAAGATCCTGACCCAGCACAGCGGCCTGCCCCCGCGCGCTAGCGATGGCAGCAAGCCGTGGGACAAGCGTGAGAAAGCCAAGGCCGAAGCGTTCGCCCGTAATCAACAGGCGGCCAAGGAGCGCAAGGAAGCGGCCAAAGGCGGCAAGGGCGGCAAAGGCAAGAAGCCGCGTCAGCCGGTGATTCCGCGCTGATCCACCTGCCAAGGGCTGCCTCGCAGCCCTTTTTGATTCCCGTGAAGGCGGCGCATCACTCCGGCCGGGCAAACTCGTAAAGCGCCGCGCCTGTAGCCCCGCATGCATAGGCGGCCAACAGGCCGCGCATGAAATTTCCTAAATTCATCGCACTCGCTCCTAAATGATGGGTTGTCCCATCGTCTATCAAGCAGGCATGATGTGCTCTTAGAAATTTTGTATACAATCCATTGAACAATGCTACTGGCTGGCCTATTGATAGCCCTTGACCCATGTCAGCAAGGGCCTGGTCGGTTTCAGGCAGTCTGGCAATGGATAACCCTCGCCAAGGAGATTCACGATGTTTGCGAAAGCTGTAGCGGTATCCCTGCTGACCCTCGCCAGTGCCTCTGTCTTCGCCGCCGAGTGCTCGGTTACCGTCGATTCCACCGACCAGATGAGCTACAGCACCAAGGAACTCACGGTCGACAAGAGCTGCAAGGAATTCACCGTCAAGCTGACTCACTCCGGCAGCCTGCCGAAGAACGTCATGGGTCACAACCTGGTGATCAGCAAGACGGCCGACATGCAGGCCATCGCCACCGAAGGCATGAGCCAAGGCCTGGACAAGGACTACATCAAGGCCGACAACGCCGCGATCATCGCCCACACCAAGCTGATCGGCGCGCCGGAAAAAGAGACCGAGGTGAAGTTCGACACCTCCAAGCTGGAAGCGGGCGGTGACTACAGCTTCTTCTGCACCTTCCCAGGCCACGTGACCATGATGAAGGGCAAGGTGGTGGTGAAGTAAGCCACGCGCTGTACCGTTGAAATCGTCGGGGCCGCTCTGCGGCCCCGCTGTTTTACGGGGCTGTGCACAACGGCCTGAACCTACTGAATGGCCAGTCGGCTCACGGCAAGCGCCACGGGCAGGCTGGCCGGTCGCGCGCCTCAGGGTGCGTAGGGCTGCTCGCGCTTGTGCTGGGTCTTGCGGTAGGTGGCGACGATGATGTCGAACGCCTCCTGTCGCACCGGCTGGCCCTGCAGGAAGGCATCGATCTCTTGATAGGTGACGCCGTGGGCCGCTTCGTCGGGCTTGCCCGGCTCCAGGTCTTCGAGGTCGGCCGTCGGTACCTTCTCCACCAGCGACTCCGGCGCGCCAAAGTGGCGAGCGATCGCCCGCACCTGGTTTTTCACGAGTCCCGCCAGTGGGGTGAGGTCGCAGGCGCCATCGCCGAACTTGGTGAAGAAGCCCATTACCGCTTCGGCCGCGTGGTCAGTGCCGATCACCAGGCCCGCACGGGCGCCGGCGAGGGTGTATTGGGCGACCATGCGGGTGCGCGCCTTGACGTTGCCGACCACGAAGTCCACCAGGGTGGGCGAGCCGTGCTTCAGTTCTTCCACTTCGGCGGCCAGGGCCTTCACCGCCGGGGCGATATCGACGGTATGCACTTCGTCGGGCTTGATCACCGCAAGGCAAGCCTGGGCGTCGTGCTCGTCATGCTGCACCTGGTAGGGCAGGCGCACGGCAATGAAGGTGTAGGCCTTGTCACCGGTTTCACTGCGCAGCTCGGTGATGGCGCGCTGGGCGAGCAGGGCGGCGGTCAGCGAATCGACGCCGCCGCTGATGCCCAGCACCAGTGTCTTGAGCCGGGCGTTGGCCAGGCAGTCCTTGATGAAGGCCACGCGCCGGGCCACTTCCTGCTCGAGCGCGGCGGCGTCGGCGAAAGGCGGCTGCACCTTGAGCGCCTGGGCAATTTCCTGCTGGACGGCTTGCATGGGTTACTCCTTGCTGGGGACTTTGAATACGTGACGCAGGTAAGCGACGAAATTGTCGTCGCGGCATTGGGTCTTGGCCGCCTCGTCGGAGATCTTCGCCACCGGCGAGCCGTTGCAGTCGGTCATTTTAAGCACGATGCTCATCGGCGCCACGCCCGGTATGTCGCAGGTCAGGTTGGTGCCGATGCCGAAGCTGACGTTGATCCGACCGCGCAGGGCGCGGAAGATGCCCAGGGCGCGGGGCAGGTCCAGGCCGTCGGAGAACACCAGGGTCTTGGTCATCGGATCGATGCCCAGCTTGCTGTAGTGGGCGATGGCTTTTTCCGCCCAGGCCACCGGCTCGCCGGAATCGTGGCGCAGGCCGTCGAAGAGCTTGGCGAAATACAGGTCGAAGTCGCCGAGAAACGCATCCATGGTGATGCAATCGGTCAGGGCGATGCCCAGTAGCCCGCGGTACTCGCGAACCCAGCAGTCCAGCGCGGCGATCTGGCTGTCGATCAGCCGTGGACCGAGCTGCTGGTGGGCCATGATCCATTCATGGGCCATGGTGCCCAGCGGCTTGATGTCCAGCTTCCAGGCCAGATCGACGTTGCTGGTGCCGACGAAGCGCCCTGGGAAGTCGTCGCGCATCATGCGCACCACCTGCTCCTGCACGCGGCTGGAGAAGCGCCGGCGTGTGCCGAAGTCGGCGACCTGCAATTGGCTCAACTCCTCCTCGCTGGCATTGCTACGCAGCCAGTCGAACTTGCGCTGCAACTGCTCGCTCGCCGCACTCAGTGGCATTTGCGGGTGCAGGTGACGGTTGCGCATCTCGCTGATGATCGCCAGCAGCGGCACTTCGAACAGGATCACATGCAGCCAGGGGCCACGCAGGCGCAGGAACAGTTGGTCATGCTCGATGCCCAGGTGCAGGTAGCGCAGGTTGAAGCGGAACAGGCGCAGGAAACGCAGGAAGTCGGGCTTGAGAAAGCTGATGCGTTCCAGGAACTGCATCTGGCCGTCATCGAGGGTCAGGTCGGCCAACTGTTCGATCTGCTGGCGGATTTCGCTCAAGTAAGGCCGCAGGTCCTCGCCGTTGCGGCAGCGGAATTCCCATTCCACGTCGGCGTCCGGGTAGTTGTGCAACACGGCCTGCATCATGGTGAGCTTGTAGAAATCGGTGTCGAGCAGGTTGTGCACGATGCGCTCAGCGAATGCGCTCTCGCTCATTGAATGGCTCCAGGGCGGCGATTGGCGCTCATTGTGCCAGGGTTCGGCGACTGCGCGGGAATGGAAGCAGAGGTTGAGGGTTGGGTCACAGCCTTGAAACGGTGCCTGTCTGTAGCACTCGTGCACCAGCGGTGTGCACTTCGGTGACGTCGCACCGTTACGCGCAGGTTGCAAGTTGATGCCTGTGCTGGTTGCAATGATGGCACCCATGGGTTGCGCCTGGCTGGCGAGGGAGGTGGCGCTTCGCCGGTGCTAGACGGTTGCACGGTCAATAAAGAAACGTCCTACAGGGCGTGGGGCGTTGTCTGAGGCAGCTCCTGTTCCGTCAGATAAAACCGATGGCACGGCCCTTGCTCGGAGCATCGTGTTGATGAAGTTGAAGTGCCAACTAAAAAAACTCTAGGAGCACCACCTCATGTCGCAGACGTTTTACAAGAAAGGTTTCCTGGCACTGGCCGTGGCAACAGCACTGGGTGTTTCTTCGTATGCACAAGCCGACGTGAAGATCGGCGTGGCTGGCCCGATGACCGGGGCCAACGCAGCGTTTGGCGAGCAATACATGAAAGGTGCGCAAGCGGCGGCCGATGTGATCAACAAGGCCGGCGGCATCAATGGCGAGCAGATCGTGCTGGTCAAGGGCGACGATGCGTGCGAGCCGAAGCAGGCGGTGGCCGTGGCCAACCGTCTGGTCGATCAGGACAAGGTAATCGGTGTGGTCGGACATTTCTGCTCCTCCAACACCATCCCTGCCTCCGAGGTGTACGACGAAGCCGGGGTGATCGCCATCACGCCAGGTTCGACCAACCCGCAGGTCACCGAGCGTGGCCTGTCGGCGATGTTCCGCATGTGCGGTCGTGACGACCAGCAGGGCATCGTCGCCGGCAACTACATCGTCGATGTGCTCAAGGGCAAGAAGGTCGCCGTGCTGCACGACAAGGACACCTATGGCCAGGGCCTGGCGGATGCGACCAAGGCGCAACTGGAGAAGCGCGGTGTCAAGCCGGTGCTCTACGAGGGCCTGACCCGTGGCGAGAAAGACTTCAGCGCCGTGGTCACCAAGATTCGCGCGGCCGAGGTCGATGTGGTGTATTTCGGCGGCCTGCACCCGGAGGCCGGCCCTCTGGTACGCCAACTGCGCGAGCAGGGGCTGGATAAAGTGGCATTCATGTCCGACGACGGCATCGTCACCGACGAACTGGTCTCCACCGCCGGCGGCGCCCAGTACACCAAAGGCGTCTACATGACCTTTGGCGCCGACCCGCGCCTGCTGCCCGACAGCAAGGCCGTGGTCGAGGAGTTCCGCAAGGCCGGCACCGAGCCTGAAGGCTACACCCTCTACGCCTATGCTTCGCTGCAGGCACTGGCTGCGGCCTTCAACGGCGCCAAGTCGAACAAAGGCGAAGACGCTGCCAAGTGGCTCAAGGCCAACCCGGTCAAGACCGTCATGGGCGAGAAGAAGTGGGATGCCAAGGGTGACCTGACCGTCTCCGACTACGTGGTCTACCAGTGGGATGCCAACGGCAAGTACCACCAGCTCGAAAAACAACAATAACAACGGCCGTGGCTCGGTCGCCTGAAGGCGCCGGGCCCGGCTGCGCGGTGTCCGTACTTTATCCGTAGATCTGCACAGTCCTGCTCGGCGAGGGTCGTGTCACCCTTGCCCCCGCCGTGGTCGGCGCTCGTGCAATCTCGACAGGTGAGATTGCGTTATGGATGGGATTTTCCTGCAGCAACTGATCAACGGCCTGACCCTCGGGTCGGTCTATGGTCTGATCGCCATCGGCTACACAATGGTCTATGGCATCATCGGCATGATCAACTTCGCGCACGGCGAGGTGTACATGATCTCCGCGTACCTCGCGGCGATCAGCCTGGCATTGCTGGCCTACTTCGGCATCGAGTCCTTCCCGCTGCTCATGCTCGGCACGCTGTTGTTCACCATCGTCGTCACCGGCGTCTATGGCTTCACCATCGAGCGCATCGCCTACAAGCCGCTGCGCAACTCCACCCGCCTGGCGCCGCTGATCAGTGCCATCGGCATTTCGCTGATCCTGCAGAACTACGCGCAGATCAGCCAGGGCGCCCGCCAGCAAGGCGTGCCGACCCTGCTCGAAGGCGCCTGGCGCGTCGACATCGGCAGTGGCTTCGTCCAGCTCACCTACACCAAGGTGTTCATCCTGGTCGCTGCGTTCGCGGGCATGGCCCTGCTCACCTACATCATCAAGTACACCAAGCTCGGGCGCATGTGCCGGGCCACCCAGCAGGACCGCAAGATGGCCTCGATCCTGGGTATCAACACCGACCGGGTGATCTCCTATGTGTTCGTCATCGGCGCGGTCATGGCCGCGTTGGCCGGTGTGCTGATCACCTTGAACTACGGCACCTTCGACTTCTACGCCGGCTTCATCATCGGCATCAAGGCCTTTACCGCCGCGGTGCTTGGTGGCATCGGCTCGCTGCCGGGGCCATGCTCGGCGGGATCATCCTGGGCATCTCCGAGTCGCTGTTCTCGGGGCTGATCAACTCCGACTACAAGGATGTGTTCAGCTTCTCGCTGCTGGTGCTGATCCTCATCTTCCGTCCACAAGGCCTGTTGGGCCGCCCACTCGTGGCCAAGGTGTGAACATGTCCATTGCCCATACTGCCCCTGTCTCCATCCGCAACGGCTTCGACATCAAGCGCAGCCTCGTGGAAACCCTCGTCGCCGGTCTGCTGGCGCTCATCGTCTTCGGCCCGGTCGTCGGCGTGGTCCTCGACGGCTACAGCTTCAACGCCGAGCCTCGGCGCGTGGCCTGGTTGGTCGGCACCGTGATGATTGGCCGCCTGTTACTCAGCCTGTTCCTGCAGAGCGCCGCCGGCCAGCGCTTGCAGCAGGGCTTCGACAACGGCGGCTCCGGCGTGCACGTGCTGGCGCCCAACTACAAATCGCGTCTGCGCTACATCATTCCGGCGCTGATCGTGATCGCCATCGTCTTTCCGATCTTCGCCAACAAGTACCTGCTGACCGTGGTCATCCTCGGGCTGATCTACGTGCTGCTGGGCTTGGGCCTGAACATCGTGGTCGGCCTGGCCGGGTTGCTCGACCTGGGCTACGTGGCGTTCTACGCCATCGGTGCCTATGGCCTGGCGCTGGGCTACCAGTACCTGGGGCTGGGCTTCTGGAGCGTGCTGCCGCTGGCGGCCATCGCCGCCGCCCTGGCCGGCTGCATCCTCGGTTTCCCGGTGTTGCGCATGCATGGCGACTACCTGGCCATCGTGACCTTGGGCTTCGGCGAGATCATCCGCCTGGTGCTGAACAACTGGCTGTCGTTCACTGGCGGTCCGAATGGCATGCCGGCACCGTCGCCGACCTTCTTCGGCCTGGAGTTCGGCCGCCGGGCCAAGGACGGCGGGGTGCCGTTCCACGAATTCTTCGGCCTGGAATACAACGCCAACTACAAGTTCCTGTTCATCTACATCGTGCTGTTCCTGGTGGTGCTGGCGGTGCTGTACATCAAGCACCGGCTGACCCGCATGCCGGTGGGGCGCGCCTGGGAGGCGCTGCGCGAGGATGAGATCGCCTGTCGCTCGATGGGCCTGAACCATGTCCTGGTCAAGCTCTCGGCCTTCACCTTGGGCGCGTCCACCGCGGGCCTGGCCGGGGTGTTCTTCGCCACCTACCAGGGCTTCGTCAACCCGTCTTCGTTCACCTTCTTCGAGTCGGCGCTGATCCTGGCCATCGTCGTGCTCGGCGGCATGGGCTCGACCGTGGGCGTGGTGATCGCCGCGTTCGTACTGACCGTGGCGCCGGAGCTGTTGCGCAGCTTCTCCGAATACCGCGTGCTGCTGTTCGGCGTGCTGATGGTGCTGATGATGATCTGGCGACCGCGCGGGCTGATCCGCATCAGCCGCACCGGCGTGGTCCCGCGTAAAGGAGTGGCGCCATGAGCGACGACATCATTCTCTCGGTGGACAACCTGATGATGCAGTTCGGCGGCATCAAGGCGCTCAGCGATGTGAGCCTCAAGGTGCGCCGCAACCAGATCTTCGCCCTGATCGGCCCCAATGGTGCCGGCAAGACCACCGTCTTCAACTGCCTGACCGGCTTCTACAAAGCCAGTGGCGGACGCATCGAGCTCCACGCACGCGGTACCCGCACCAATGTCATCGAGCTGCTGGGCGAGCGCTTCGAGGCGGCGGACTTCTTCTCCCTGCCGCGCTTCGCCAGTCGCGTGTACTACAAGATGTTCGGCGGCACCCACTTGGTGAACCGTGCTGGCCTGGCGCGTACCTTCCAGAACATTCGCCTGTTCAAAGAGATGTCGGTGGTGGAGAACCTGCTGGTGGCCCAGCACATGTGGGTCAACCGCAACTTGCTGGCCGGCGTGCTCAACACCAAGGCCTACCGCCAGGCCGAAAGCGATGCCCTGGACCATGCGTTCTACTGGCTGGAAGTGGTCGATCTGGTCGATTGCGCCAACCGCCTGGCCGGCGAGCTGTCGTACGGTCAGCAGCGCCGTCTGGAAATCGCCCGCGCCATGTGCACACGGCCCAAGATCATCTGCCTGGACGAGCCGGCTGCCGGCCTCAACCCGCAGGAGACCGAGGCCCTGAGCCGCATGATCCGTGTACTGCGCGACGAGCACGACATCACCGTGGTGCTGATCGAGCACGACATGGGCATGGTCATGAGCATTTCCGACCACATCGTCGTCCTCGACCACGGCAACGTCATCGCCGAAGGGGCGCCGCAGGATATCCGCAACAACCCGACGGTGATCGCCGCCTACCTGGGTGCCGACGAAGAGGAACTGGTATGAGTGCACCCATTCTCGAACTCAAGGACCTGGACGTGTTCTACGGCCCGATCCAGGCGTTGAAGCAGGTCTCGATGCACATCGAGGAGGGCGAGACGGTCAGCCTGATCGGTGCCAATGGTGCGGGCAAGTCCACGTTGCTGATGTCGATCTTCGGTCAACCGCGCGCCAGCGCCGGGCAAATTCTCTATCGCGGCACCGACATCACCCGCAAGTCGTCGCACTACATCGCCTCCAATGGCATCGCCCAGTCGCCGGAGGGGCGGCGGGTGTTTCCCGACATGACGGTCGAGGAAAACCTGATGATGGGGACCATCCCCATCGGCGACAAGCACGCCGACGAGGACATGCAGCGCATGTACGCGCTGTTCCCGCGTTTGAAGGAGCGGCGCAACCAGCGGGCGATGACCATGTCCGGTGGAGAGCAGCAGATGCTGGCCATCGCCCGGGCGCTGATGAGCCGGCCCAAGCTGCTGCTGCTGGATGAGCCGTCGCTGGGGCTGGCACCGATCGTGGTCAAGCAGATTTTCTCGACCCTGCGCGAGCTGGCGCAGACCGGCATGACCATCTTTCTGGTGGAGCAGAACGCCAACCATGCGCTGAAGTTGTCGGATCGTGCCTACGTGATGGTCAACGGGCAAATTCGCATGACCGGTACGGGGCAGGAGCTGTTGGTGAACGACGAGGTGCGCAGCGCGTATCTGGGCGGCCATTGAACAGGATCCCGCCCTATTGCGTGGGGCGGGCATCGATGTGGACAACTTGTCGCACGTGCTTTTTCAAGGGCCTTGAAGGTGCCCTGCATAACCAGCGTTACGCGGGTGGGATCTTTTCCACGATTAATGTTGATCTGCCTGTGGAAAACGTGGTGGCACCTCGCTAGAAGCCCTATGGATAAAGGGTTTGCGGCACGTGTTCATTATTTGACCAATTAGGTCTTATTCACAGAGCGGTGCTGCTGCGGGCCGTCTTCAGCCGTTCGCAATCCATTCGCCCAGGCTGTGGATAACTCTGTGGGCAACCACTGGACAGACAGCTGCATCCAGCGTGGTGTGAGCCTTGCCCCCCGTGTCAGCGCGCAGTGCGGCTGCTCAGGCGGACCGAGAGGCGAGCGTGGTTTCGACAGTTGCCCCCAATCCGTGGGGAAAGCCCTGTGGATAACATGCGCATAGCCTGAGCCAGCCCTTGCGCCATAAGGCATACAGGCTGTTGAACATATTTTGACCAGTGACGCTGTGGCTTGTCGCCAGCCCACGCTGAGGGCATGCTGCCACTCCCGTGACGACCCATCTGCAAAGGAGATCAGCATGACGTCCACCGTATTCATCACCGGGGCTACTTCCGGTTTCGGCGAAGCCACCGCTCGCCGCTTTGCCGAGGCCGGCTGGAAGCTGGTGCTCACCGGACGGCGCAAGGAGCGCCTGGATGCGCTGTGCGCCGAGCTTTCGGCGAAGACCGAGGTGCTGGGGCTGGTGGTCGATGTGCGCGATCGCCAGGCCATGGAGGCGGCCATCGCCAGCCTGCCGCCAAGCTTCGACACGCTTCAGGCCCTGGTCAACAACGCCGGTCTGGCCCTCGGTGCCGACCCTGCACCGCAGTGCGACCTGGATGACTGGGACACCATGGTCGACACCAACATCAAAGGTCTGATGTACACCACCCGACTGCTGCTGCCCCGCCTGATCGCCCATGGCCGTGGCGCAAGCATCCTCAATGTCGGCTCAGTCGCCGGCAATTATCCGTATCCGGGCAGCCATGTGTATGGCGGCACCAAGGCGTTCGTCGGCCAGTTCTCTCTGAGCCTGCGTTGCGACCTGCGCGGCACCGGGGTGCGGGTCACCACCATCGAGCCGGGGCTGTGCGAAAGCGAGTTCTCGCTGGTGCGCTTCGGTGGCGATCAGGCGCGCTACGACGCGACCTATGCCGGTGCCGAGCCAATCCAGCCGCAGGACATTGCCGAGACCGTCTTCTGGGTGCTCAACCAGCCCGCCCACGTCAACATCAACACCCTCGAACTGATGCCGGTGAGCCAGGACTGGGCCGGTTTCGCCATCGACCGCAGCGTCAAGGGCTAGCCACCCCAGGGCGCGGAGCAGACTCCGTGATCTCCTGGCGATTACCGGCTACGCTAAGAAGCCGGCTTGAGGTCGCGGAAGGTCTGGTTGCTGAGCAATACGCCCTGGCTTTGAAGCACATCGTTGAGAACATCGGCCAAGGCAGCGTCCTCCCGTGTTGCGGCGCCTTTGATGTAGCGTTGCAGGCTCTCCAGGTAGCTCAGCTTGAGCGCATGGAGCGCCTTGTTTTTCTCCATCTTGGCGCCATCGTGCTGCTTCCTGGTGGCGTCAATTTCATCTTGCAGGTGTTGCTCTAGCGTCTGCTTAGCCATGATCGTTTCTCCATTGGAGAGATGACCCTAGCACCCGCTTGCACAGGCGAAAACTGGTAGAAATGTCAGGTCCAAGCCAGGACTGGGACGCAGGGGTTCATTGCCATTCACCCAATGTGCAGCAGCCCGTGCAAGGCGGTGGCCAGGTGATAGGGCGTGGTCGAGGGCATGTCGTGACGGCTCACCGCGCCGCTGGCGTCGCGGCACTCGTGCCAACCGGCGGGGTACAGGAAGTCGTCCTGCAGGGCGGTCAATTGCTTCACCAGGCGGGGTTCGGCGTTCGACCGCAACGTCAGCGCGCGCAGGTACTCGGCTTTGGCCCAGATGCGCTGCGTGGCGTCGAGCACGCGGCCGTCGATGTCCAGCGTCGCCACCACCGCGTTGCCTTGCACGCCATGCTGTTCGGCGTAGCTGAAAGCGCGCTCGATGGCCGTGTGCAAGGCACTGTCGCGCAGTAGCGGTGAGGTATCGAGCAAGAACAACCATTCGAACTGATGGCCGGGCTCGAACCAGTTATCCACAGCCGCCAGCGGCTTTTCCATCATCACGCCATGCGCCGGATCGATGAAGTCACGGTGCAGGGCTGTGCATAACTGCACCAGGGCCTGCTCGACCGCCGTGTCCTCGCGCACTGCCAGGGTTTGAAGAAAGGCTTCGGCCAGGTGCATTTGCGGATTCTGCAGCGGCCCACTTGAGAGATCCGACCAGTCCTCACCCAGCACCGCCTCGTAGAGTCCATCGTCGCGGGCGAAGCGTTCTGCAATCACCGCCAGGGCAGCGTTGAGGGTCGACTCGACCAGTCCCTCGCGCACCTGCCCCCAGTAATGCGCGCAGGCAAAGGCGATGAAGGCATGGGTGTACAGGTCTTTGCGCCGGTCCAGCGGCGTGCCGTCGGCGGCGATGCTGTAGAACCAGCCACCGTGCTCGGCATCGTGGAAGTGCCGCTGCAGCGAGCGGAACAACGCCGCTGCACGCTCGGCCGCCCCTGGTTGCTCAATGCGGCTGCTGAACAGGTACAACTGCCTTGCGCACGCCATGGCCCGATAGCGCTGCACCGGCAGAGGACGGTGGTCGGCATCGAGCGCCTCGAAGGGCAGGGCCATGTCAGCGTTCCAGCCCGGCCCTTGCCACAGCGGCACGATGCGCGAGTCGAAATGCTCACGGACCTGGGCCAGGCGGTTGGTCAGCTCGGACGGTTCAGGAAGGGACTTGGACATGGCAACGCTCGTGACAATCGGGCAGGTCGCCATGTTAACAGCTAGCGGCAAGCGGCAAGTTGCGAGCGACAAGAAAAAGCCGTGCACTCGCCGGCTTGCCGCTTGTCCTATCCCCGATTGCCCAGGCCTTGCCAGTGGCGTGCGCCGACGAAGATGAAGCGCAACTGCTGGGTGATCTTTTCCTGGGGCGTCAGCGCCTGCGGGCAGGTCGGGTCGGGGGTGTCGATCAGCTCGGGGAGCGTCGCGAACACGGTCTTGACCACCAGGTCGGCCATCACCGTCAAGGCGGCGCTGTCCAGGTGTTGCCAGCGTTTCATGCGTGCCAGATCCGTGGCCAGGTCCGAGCTGATGTCCTCGCGCAGGCGGGCGATGGCTTGGCGTACTGGCTGCGAGCCGCCGTACTGCTCGCGGGCCAGGAACAGGAACTGGGCGTGATGCGCCGCGACCACGTCGAGGAAGATGCGCACCGAAGCGTCGGTAATACCGCCCAGTTCGAATTCGTTGTGCCGCACCAGGCGGATCGTGTGGCGGAAGGTGGCGTCGACCTCGGCCACCAAGGCCAGGCCCAGGGCGTCCATGTCGGGGAAGTGTCGGTAGAAGCCGGTGGGGACGATGCCAGCGGCCTTGGCCACTTCGCGCAGGCTGATGCTGCTGAAGCCACGACCACTTTCCATGAGCTGACAGACCGCATCGAGCAGGGCCAGGCGGGTCTGTTGCTTCTGTTCGGCGCGCGGCAGCATGGGCGGTGAGTTCTGAGGCTGTACGGCAGGGCACTCTAGTGAATAAAACGAAGAGCGGTCAATGGCCTGGGATGTCGTCTAGAGAGGGGAGTCGGGGCTGCGTGGCAACCCCGGCATGCTGGCGTGAAGAACGTGGGTAGGCTCAAAGCCGTGGGACTGTGTCGCTTCGGCAGCCAACCGCATCAGCTCACCCGGCGGCTGTCGATCAAACGATCCGAGCCACCTTCGGCCACGCGGTCGTTGCGTTCGATCAGACGATCCGAGCCACCTTCGGCCACGCGGTCGTTGCGTTCGATCAAGCGATCCGAGCCACCTTCGGCCACGCGGTTGTTACGTTCGATCAAGCGATGCGATCCGAGCCACCTTCGGCCACGCGGTTGTTACGTTCGATCAAGCGATCCGAGCCACCTTCGGCCACGCGGTTGTTACGTTCGATCAAGCGATCCGAGCCACCTTCGGCCACGCGGTTGTTGCGTTCGATCAGACGATCCGAGCCACCTTCGGCCACGCGGTCGTTGCGTTCGATCAGGCGATCCGAGCCACCTTCGGCCACGCGGTTGTTACGTTCGATCAAGCGATCCGAGCCACCCTCTGCAAGGGGTTCAAGGGCTGCGCGATCACCGTCGAGGTGGGGCGAGCTTCGCCGCTCAAGGGTTGTTCGGCGGCCGGCAGGGCGAAGGCATTGGCGGCCAGAAGGGAAAGACCAAGGCTCAGCAACAGTGGGCGTTTCATGATTCAGTGCTCCTCGTGGGATGCGAAAAGTGGGTACGAGGGCAATGCTACGCTCGGTAACTCAGCAGAGAAGTTCATACGGTCGATGGTAACAATCAACGCCAATGATGTTCGTCGCGCGAGGCTCTAGCGCGGGTGTTGCAGGGCGTCGTTCAGCGCGCCAATCAGGTCGCGGGTGGCGTGTATCTGTCCCTGGAACTGGGCAGTGGGTCAGAAAAACTTCGCTATCATGACCGTCATCGATAAAACCCTGCCGGCTTTCGTCAGTCCCAGCTAATGAACGCCAAACGCCGCACCGCTTCAGGTCATGCAGTCAGGAGAGCCCCGCAATGACGCGCCCCACCAGAATCTTCACCTGGATCCTCGCCAGCCTCCTAGCCCTGCTGGTGATACTGGTGGTGGTGATCGCCACCTTCGACTGGAACCGCATCAAGCCGCTGCTCAACGAAAAAGTCTCCGAAGCCTTGCACCGTCCCTTCGCCATCAATGGCAACCTGGCCGTGCACTGGCAGCGCGAGCGCGACGAGGGCGGGTGGCGCGCCTGGGTGCCGTGGCCGCGTTTCGTCGCCGAAGACCTGACGCTAGGCAACCCGGACTGGCTCAAAGCGCCGCAGATGGTCGGTCTAGAGCGGGTCGAGTTCCGCCTCTCGCCCTTGCCGTTGCTGGTTCAGACGATTTCCATTCCGCGCATCGACCTCACCCATCCCACCGCCAGCCTGACCCGCCTGGCCGATGGCCGTGCCAACTGGAACTTCGATTTCGGGCCCAAGGACGAGAACGCCGAACCCTCGAAGTGGGTGCTGGACATCGGCGCCATCGGTTTCGACCAAGGCAATGTCAGCTTCGACGACCAGACCCTCAAGACCCAGATGAAGGTGCAGATCGACCCACTGGGCAAGCCGATTCCGTTCAGCGAGATCGTCGGCAAGGCCAAGGCCGACGAGACCGGCGGCGCGCAGGACTACGCCTTCGGCCTCAAGGCCCAAGGTCGCTACAAAGGTCAGGCGGTGAACGCCACCGGCAAGATCGGTGGCCTGTTGGCGCTGCAGGACAGCCGCCAGCCGTTCCCGCTGCAAGTGGATGCGCGCGTGGGCGATACCCGCGCTGCCGTCGCCGGCACCCTGACCGACCCGCGCAACCTCGGCGCCCTGGACCTGCGCCTGAAACTCTCCGGCAGCAGCCTGGGCAACCTCTATCCCCTGACGGGCGTGACCTTGCCCGACACCCCGGCCTATTCCACCGACGGTCACCTCACCGCCAACCTGCACGACGCCGGCGGCGCGCGTTTCCGCTACGAAGACTTCAACGGCAAGATCGGCGACAGCGACATCCACGGCGACCTGGCCTTCGTTGCCAGCCAGCCACGGCCCAAGCTGTCCGGCAAGCTGGTTTCCAACCAGTTGCTGTTCAAGGACTTGGCGCCGCTGATTGGTGCCGACTCCAACGCCGAGCAGAAAGCCCGCGGCGGTGCCAGCAAGCAACCCGGCGACAAGGTGTTGCCGGTCGAGGAATTCCGCACCGACCGCTGGCGCGCCATGGACGCCGACGTCTCCTTCGCCGGCAAGCGCATCGTCCACAGCGAGCAATTGCCGTTCAAGGACCTGTCGGCCCACGTAGTGCTGGAAGACGGTCTGCTGCGCCTGACTCCGCTACGCTTCGGCGTGGCCGGTGGCAACCTTGATGCCAACATCCGTCTGGATGGCCGCTCGGTGCCGATGCAGGGCCGCGCCCGCCTGACCGCGCGCGGCTTCAAGCTCAAGGAGCTGTTCCCCACCTTCGCACCCATGCAGACCAGTTTCGGCGAGCTCAATGGCGATGCCGACATCAGCGGGCGCGGCAACTCGGTGGCGGCGCTGCTCGGCACCTCCAATGGTGACCTGCGGCTGTTGATCAACGATGGCGCGATCAGCCGCAGCCTGATGGAAATCGCCGGGCTCAACGTCGGCAACTATGTGGTGGACAAGTTGTTCGGCGACGAGGACGTGAAGATCAATTGCGCGGCGGCCGACGTCGGCATCAAGGATGGCTTGGCCAGTACCCGGCTGTTCGTCTTCGATACCGAGAACGCGATCATCTACATCAACGGTACTGCCAACTTCGCCACCGAACGCCTGGACTTGAAAGTCACCCCCGAATCTAAGGGCCTGCGCCTGTTCTCGCTGCGGTCGCCGTTGTACGTGCGCGGCGCGTTCGCCAAGCCCAGTGCCGGCGTGCAAGCGGTGCCCCTCGCCTTGCGCGGGGCAGGCATGGTGGCATTGGGCGTTGCGGTGGGGCCGGCGGCGGGGCTGCTGGCGTTGATCGCACCCAGCGGTGGCGAGCCTAACCAGTGCACACCGCTGCTAGAGCGCATGAAGGCTGGCAAGGCGCCGGCTGCGGTGAAGTCGAAGAAGTGATGCGCTTGAAGAAGGCTGCAGTGCTGACGCTGTTCACTTGAGATCTGTATTGCTGGCATTGGGGCTGCTGCGCAGCCCATCGCGGCACAAGGCCTCTCCCACAAAAATCCGTGCAAGGCCCTGTTTTCAGGCGTTACGCGGACGTTGTGGGATTCCAATCCATGCACACCGCTGCTAGAGCGCATGAAGGCTGGCAAGGCGCCGGCTGCGGTGAAGTCGAAGAAGTGATGCGCTTGAAGAAGGCTGCAGTGCTAACGCTGTTCACTTGAGATCTGTATTGCGGGCATTGGGGCTGCTGCGCAGCCCATCGCGGCACAAGGCCGCTCCCACAAAATCCGGGCAAGGCCCCTGTTTTCAGGGTTTACGCGGACGTTGTGGGAGCGGCCTTGTGCCGCGAAAGGGCCGCAAAGCGGCCCTGACGATACCTGACTTACAGGCCTTCGAGCAGGTCCGACATGTCGTCGGCGTGCTCTTCTTCCTGGGCCAGGATGTCTTCGAAGATGCGGCGAGTGGTCGGGTCTTTGTCGCCGATGTACTGGATGATCTCGCGGTAGCTGTCGATGGCGATGCGCTCGGCCACCAAGTCTTCGAGGACCATCTCCTTGAGGTTGGAACCGGCCACGTACTGGGCGTGGGAGTTCTTGCTCAGGTTGTCCGGGTTGAAGTCCGGTTCGCCACCGAGTTGCACGATACGCTCGGCCAGCTTGTCGGCGTGCTCGGATTCCTGGATGGCGTGCTCGAGAAATTCATCGGCGGCGTCGCTGGCCTTGATGCCGCTGGCCATGAAGTAGTGGCGCTTGTAGCGCAGGGTGCAGACCAGCTCGGTGGCCAACGACTCGTTGAGCAGGCGGATGATCTCTTCACGGTCGGCCTTGTAGCCTTCGGTGATGGCGCCGTTCTCGACGTGCTCACGTGCACGATGGCGCAGGGTTTCGATATCGGTCAGTACAGAGTTGCTCATGGGATTCTCCAGTCGAATCAGCTTTTCAGGTCAGAGTCTCGAGAGGTTTACGCGCCAGGCACGGCCTTGCGGTCCTCTTCTCGTTGCTTGCAGGTTTTGAAACCTTTGGCGTCGACATGCCCGCTGGCGTCGAAGCGCACGTAGTAAGGCTGCTGCTTGCCATCCTTGTTGAGGATGTAGTCGTTGCAGATGCCCCCGTTGGGCAGGTCGCTCATGTTCGACGGGCTGCCGCCAATGGCGATGACCTTCTGCGTGGTCATGCCGTTCTCGACCTGCTTGACCAGCGGCTCGTTGCGATAGGTGACGTAGTCGACCGGATTTTCCGGGCGGCTGTTGCTGCTGCAGGCGGCGAGGGCTGCGCTGGCGATCAGGACGGCCAGGGTCGCTTTGCTCATGATTACGCTCCTTGCAAAAGGTCCGTTACGGGTGGCTGTTAAGCTTGGAACCGCACGGCGCGTCAGGAGTTCGATTCATCAAGCGAACCGGCAAAAGCCCGGGATACGGAGGCTGGCCGAGGATGTAAAAATTCTTGTCTACACTCAGCGGGACGAGCGCGCATCCAGCGCGCAGACAAGGAGACCACTCCATGAAGCTGCTGCACGTATCATTGCTGGTGTTGGGCATGTCGATCGCTGGGCAGGGATTCGCCGCCACGGCGCAACAGGAAAAGATGAAGACCTGCAACGCCGAAGCCACGGGCCAGTCGCTCAAGGGCGATGCGCGCAAGGCGTTCATGAGCACCTGCCTGAAGAAGTCGCCCCCCACCCAGCAGGAGAAAATGAAGACCTGCAACGCTGACGCCAGCGGCCAGTCGCTCAAGGGCGACGCACGAAAAGCGTTCATGAGCGACTGTCTGAAGAAGAAGTGACCGGTGCCTATGCCTGTCGCCTGAAGGCTGGCAGACTGCGGATCTTCCCGCTGTCTGCCGCCGAGGCTGTATGACCTTCACTCCCCGCCAGATCACCCTGGCCAGTTGCATCATCGTGGTTGCCGGCCTGCTCCTGGCGTTGCCCCTGAAGTTGTTGCCCAGCCTGCTGGCCGGTTTGCTGGTGTTCGAACTGGTGAACATGCTCACCCCGCGCCTGCAACCGCTGATCGCCGGCCAGCGCGCCCGTTGGCTGGCGGTGGCACTGTTGGGCACCTTGGTGGTCACCAGCCTGGCGTTGCTGATCGCCGGCGCCTTCAGCTTCCTGCTGCACGAGGCCGAGAACCCCGGCGCTTCGCTGGACAAGTTCATGGGCCTGGTGGAGCGCGCGCGGGGTCAGTTGCCGCCGTTCATCGAGGGTTACCTGCCCGCCAGCGCTGCCGAGTTCAAGGTGGCCATCGGCGACTGGATACGCAGTCACCTGAGCGATCTGCAACTGGTGGGTAAGGGCATGGCACACATGTTCGTGACCCTGCTGATCGGCATGATTCTCGGCGCCATCATCGCCTTGCAGCGCATACCCGACCTGTCCCGACGCAAGCCGCTGGCGGCCGCGCTGTTCGAGCGCCTGAGCCTGCTGGTTCAGGCGTTTCGCAACATCGTCTTCGCGCAGATCAAGATTTCCCTGCTCAACACCACCTTCACCGGCATCTTCCTGGCCGTGGTGCTGCCGCTGTTCGGCGTGCACCTGCCGTTGACCAAGACCCTGATCGTGCTGACCTTCCTGCTGGGTCTGCTACCGGTGATCGGCAACCTGATCTCCAACACGCTGATCACCATCGTCGGGCTGTCGCTGTCGATCTGGGTGGCGGCTGCCGCGCTGGGATACCTGATCGTGATCCACAAGGTCGAGTATTTCCTCAACGCGCGTATCGTCGGCGGGCAGATTCGCGCCAAGTCCTGGGAACTGCTGCTGGCGATGCTGGTGTTCGAAGCGGCGTTCGGGTTGCCGGGGGTGGTGGCGGGGCCGATCTACTACGCCTACCTCAAGAGCGAGTTGCGGCGTATGGAGCTGGTTTGAAGGGTTTCACCTGCAAAGCCTGTAACGAGCGGGGGCTATAAACCCCCGCGCGATCTCAGACCGCCCCGTAGCGCTTGCGCGCTTCGATCGCCAGCCCGCTGCCGATGCTGCCGAAGATGTTCCCTTCCACGTGCCGGGCGTTGGGCAGCATCGCCGCGACGCTGTTGCGCAGCGCCGGGATGCCGCTGGAGCCGCCGGTAAAGAACACCGTGTCGACCTGCGCCGCCGTTACCCCGGCCTTGACCAGCAGCTCGTCGACACTGCCGCGTACCCGTTGCAGCAAACCGTCGATGGCGTCTTCGAACAAGGCCCGGCTCAACTGCGCCACCAACCCCGACTCGACCCGGCCCAGGTCGATGCTGCGGCTGTCGCGGTCGGTCAGCTCGATCTTGCTGGCCTCCACTTCCATCGCCAGCCAGTGCCCGGCGCGCTGTTCGATCAGGTTGAACAGCCGGTCGATGCCCAGGGTGTCCTCGATGTCATAGCGCATGTTGCCCAGGGCCAGTTGCGATTTCTGGCCATACAAGGCGTTGATGGTGTGCCAGGTGGCCAGGTTCAGGTGATAACTGGTGGGCATCAGCGCGCCGCTTTTCATTCGGCTGCCATAGCCGAACAGCGGCATCACGCCTTGCAGGCTGAGCTGCTTGTCGAAGTCGGTACCGCCGATGTGCACGCCGCCAGTGGCGAGGATGTCGTCCTGGCGCGCGTCCAGCCGATGACGCTCGGGTGACAGGCGGATCAGGGTGAAGTCCGAGGTACCGCCGCCGATATCGACGATCAGCACCAGCTCTTCAGCGGCGATGCCCGACTCGTAGTCGAAGGCGGCGGCGATGGGTTCGTACTGGAACGACACGTCCTTGAAGCCGATCTTGCGCGCCACCTCGGCCAGGGTATCCTCGGCCTCCTGGTCGGCGGCGGGATCGTCGTCGACGAAGAACACCGGGCGGCCCAGCACCACCTGCTCGAAACTGCGCCCGGCACTGGCTTCGGCGCGCTTCTTCAGTTCGCCGATGAACAGTCCCAGCAGGTCCTTGAAGGGCAGCGCGCTGCCCAGCACGCTGGTGTCGTGCTTGATCAGCTTGGAGCCCAGCAGGCTCTTGAGCGAGCGCATCAAGCGGCCTTCGTAGCCTTCGAGGTACTCGTGCAGGGCCAGGCGGCCGTACACCGGGCGACGCTCCTCGATGTTGAAGAACACCACCGACGGCAAGGTGATCTTGCCCTCTTCCAGGGCGATCAGCGATTCGACGCCCGGGCGGTGCCAACCCACGGTGGAGTTGGAGGTGCCGAAGTCGATGCCGAGGGCGCGGGCCGGGGATACGTCAGACATGGGGGAAAGCTTCCGGAGGCAAAACGGCCGCGCAGTTTATGCCAGTGGCCGACAGAATCAAGACCGATCGTCTGTCATGGTGCAACGCCAAACGGCCCTTGAAAGGCTATGCTTCACCCCTATCTTCACAAGCAGCACGATATTTCCTACTGGTGATCCTTAGATGGACTTCAAAGACTATTACAAGGTACTCGGCGTTGACCCCAGCGCGGACGAGAAGGCGATCAAGGCGGCCTACCGCAAGCTGGCGCGCAAGTATCACCCTGACGTCAGCAAGGAGCGCGACGCCGAGGACAAATTCAAGGAGGCCAACGAGGCCTACGAAGTATTGGGCGACGCCACCAAGCGCGCCGAGTACGACGAGATCCGCAAGTACGGTGGCCAGCACGGCCGGCCGTTCCAGGCACCGCCGGGCTGGGAAAGCCGTGGCGGTGGCGGCGGTGGTTTCGAGGGCGGCGATTTCTCCGACTTCTTCAGTTCGATCTTCGGTGCCCGTGGCGGCAATCCCTTTGGCGGCGCGCGCGGCCAGCAACAGCAGCGCAGTGCCGGCAGGCGAGGGCAGGACGTGGAACTGGAACTGGCGGTGTTTCTCGAAGAAACCTTGAGCAAGGAATCCAAGCAGATCAGTTTCCAGGTGCCGCAGACCAACGCCGCCGGGCAACGCACCGGCTTCACCACCAAGACCCTGAACGTGAAGATCCCGGCCGGGGTCACCGACGGCGAGCGCATCCGCCTCAAGGGTCAGGGCGCACCGGGTGCGGGCGGCGGCGCCAACGGCGACTTGTTCCTGACCATCCGTATGGCGCCGCATCCGCTGTTCGACGTCGAGGGCCACGACCTGATCATCACCGTGCCCCTGGCACCGTGGGAAGCCGCCCTGGGCACCAAGGTGGCGGTGCCGACGCTCACCGGCAAGATCAACCTGACCATCCGCCCCGACAGCCAGAGCGGCCAGCGCCTGCGGGTCAAGGGCATGGGCCTGGCCACCAAGCAGGGCGAGCGCGGCGACCTCTACGCCCAGCTCAAGGTGGTCATGCCCAGCACCTCCGATGCGACCACCCGCGAACTGTGGACCAAGCTCTCCGAGCAGGCCGCGTTCAACCCGAGGACACAATGGAGTAAGTGACCATGAGCAGCACCCTGATCGTTCAACTGGACATGCGAACCCTCTGTCAGGAAGCCGACCTCACGGCCGACTGCGTGATCGAGATCGTCGAGCACGGCATCGTTGAACCCTCAGGGCGAACGCCCGACGACTGGGTGTTCGACGACCGCGCGCCGGTCACCGTCAGGCGCGCGGTGAAGCTGCACCAGGAGCTGGAGCTGGAATGGGAAGGGGTGGCGCTGGCGCTGGAACTGCTGGAGGAAGTGCAGCAGTTGCGCAGCGAGAACAGCATGTTGCGGCAGCGTCTGGGGCGGTTCGTGCAGGCCTGACCTGCCATTTATGTCAGTAGACGCTACTAGTGGGGCGTTCTAGCGTGATGACTCCACGCATTGCAGAACTTCCAACTCAGGAGCGTCGAGATGAGCGTGCATACGATTAACGAAGCCCAATTCGAAGAACAGGTGCTGTCAGCGAAGAAACCGGTCGTGGTTGAGTTTTTCAAGTACCGCCCCGACGGCCGGGAAAACGCCAGTAATCGCATGAGCAAGGTGATGGATGACTGGGCATCGTCTGAAACCCGTGCAGACTTTGTGCGTATTTCGCTGGTCGATAACCCTGTCGTCGCCGAGCGCTATGCCGTTCAGTCCGCTCCGACGCTATTGATCTTTTCCGAAGGCGAGCAGGTTGAGGAACTGATCGGCTATTACGACGTGGAGCGGCCCAAGGTATTGCTGGACCGCCACCTGTAAGCGATTGTGCTGCGCTAATCAGGGCGTCTGTCGATCAGGTGGACGCTCTGAGCTGTTCAGCCCTAGCTGCATGAAGGTCAGATCCAGCCACCGGCCGAACTTCACCCCCACCTGCGGCATCTGCCCGGTCACGGTGAAGCCCAGGCGCTCATGCAGGCGGATCGAGGCGGCATTGCCGCTTTCGATGGCCGCCACCATGACGTGCTTGCCGCCGCGGCGGGCACGTTCGATCAGCGCCTGCATCAGCAGCGGTCCCAGGCCTTTGCCACGCTGGTCGCCGCGCACGTACACCGAGTGCTCCACCGTGTGGCGGAAACCTTCGAACGGGCGCCAGTCGCCGAACGAGGCGTAGCCGAGCACACCGCTGTCGTCGGTCGCCACCAGGATCGGGTAGCCCTGCTCGGCCCGGGCGGCGAACCAGGCCTGACGGTTGGCCAGGTCCACCGGGGTTTCATTCCAGATCGCCGTGGTGTTGCGCACGGCGTCGTTGTAGATGTCGAGGATGCCGGCCAGGTCGTCGGGCCGGGCATCGCGGATGCAGTCGCTCATGGCAGTGTCTCGCGAAGTCGAGGCCGCAGATTAAATGGTTACCAGCCCGCGCACACCCTCGGCCTGCATGTTTTCGCCACGGCCGCGCTGCACGATCTCGCCACGGGCCATCACCAGGTACTGGTCGGCCAGCGCCTCGGCGAAGTCGTAGAACTGTTCCACCAGCAGGATCGCCATGTCGCCGCGCTGCGCCAGGCGGCGGATCACCGCGCCGATTTCCTTGATCACCGAAGGCTGGATGCCTTCGGTGGGCTCGTCGAGAATCAGCAGGCGCGGGCGGCTGGCCAGGGCACGGCCGATCGCCAGTTGCTGCTGCTGGCCGCCGGACAGATCGCCACCTCGGCGCTGCTTCATCTGTTCGAGCACCGGGAATAGTTCATAGATAAACGCCGGCACCTGCCGCGCCTCGCGGGCGCTGAAACGCGACAGGCCCATCAGCAGATTCTCTTCCACCGTCAGGCGCGGGAAGATTTCCCGGCCTTGGGGCACGTAGGCGATGCCCGCGTGCACCCGCTGCTGGGGCTTGAGCGCGGTGATCGGCTTGCCTTCCCATTCGATGCGGCCCTCGCGGGCGGGCACCAGGCCCATCAGGCAGCGCAGCAGGGTGGTCTTGCCCACGCCGTTGCGGCCCAGCAGGCAGGTCACTTCGCCGACCTTGGCCTCGAACGACAGGCCTCGTAGGATGTGGCTGCCGCCGTAGTATTGGTGCAGTGCGTCGATTTTCAGCATGTTCTGCCATCCGATGATTCAGGTCGTGGGCGCGGGCTCGCCCCGCGCTAGCGCCAGACCTGCAAATGATGTTGGCCGGGCAGGTCTAGACGCGGGGCATACCCGCTCCCACGCCGATTCAGCTTCTCCCTAGCGACCGAGGTACACCTCGACCACCCGCTCATCCGCCTGCACCTGTTCCAGCGATCCTTGCGCCAGTACGCTGCCGTGGTGCAGCACGGTGACATGATCGGCGATGCTGCCGACGAAGCCCATGTCGTGCTCCACCACCATCAGCGAGTGCTTGCCCGCCAGCCCCTTGAACAGCTCGGCGGTGAACTCGGTCTCGGCGTCGGTCATGCCCGCCACCGGCTCGTCGAGCAGCAGCAACTGTGGCTCCTGCACCAGCAGCATGGCGATCTCCAGGAACTGCTTCTGGCCGTGCGACAACAGCCCGGCCTGGCGCGAGGCCTGGCTGTGCAGGCGCACGGTGCTCAGCACCTGGTCGATACGCGCGCGCTGCGCGTCGGTCAGCCGTGCGGTCAGGCTGGCCCACACCGATTTGTCGGTCTTGAGTGCCAGCTCGAGGTTCTCGAACACCGTCAGCGCCTCGAACACCGTCGGCTTCTGGAATTTGCGGCCGATGCCGGCCTGGGCGATCTGGTATTCGCTCAGGCGGGTCAGGTCGAGGGTGTCGCCGAAGAAGGCGCTGCCGCTGTCCGGCCGGGTCTTGCCGGTGATCACGTCCATCAGCGTGGTCTTGCCGGCGCCGTTCGGGCCGATGACGCAGCGCAGTTCACCGACGCCGATGTACAGGGTCAAGGCGTTGAGCGCCTTGAAGCCGTCGAAGCTGACGCTGATGTCCTCCAGACTCAGCACGGTGCCGTGGCGGGTGTCGAGTCCGGCCTTGCGGGGCTGGCCCAGGCCGATGGCATCGCGACCGCTGCCGAGCTGATCGAACACCGGCTCGAGCATGAACTCTGGGTGTACCGCAGGCAGGCCTCTCATGGCTGGCTCCTTTTCTTCAACAGCCCGACCACGCCCTTGGGCAGGTACAGGGTGACCAGAATGAACAGTGCGCCGAGGAAGAACAGCCAGAACTCCGGAAAGGCCACGGTGAACCAGCTTTTCATCCCGTTGACCAGACCCGCGCCGAGCAGTGGGCCGATCAGTGTGCCGCGTCCGCCCAGGGCCACCCACACCGCGGCCTCGATGGAGTTGGTCGGCGACATCTCGCTGGGGTTGATGATGCCCACCTGCGGCACGTACAGAGCACCGGCCAGGCCACACAGCACGGCGCTGAGCACCCACACCAGCAGCTTGAAGCCGCGCGGGTCGTAGCCGCAGAACATCAGGCGGTTCTCGGCGTCGCGCAGGGCGGTGAGCAGGCGGCCGAACTTGCTGCGGGTCAGCCGCCAGCACAGGTACAGGCTGCTTAGCAGCAAGCCCACGGTCAGCAGGAACAACACCGCCCGCGTGCCTGGCGCGGCCACGTCGAAGCCGACGATGGTGCGGAAGTTGGTAAAGCCGTTGTTGCCGCCAAAGCCGGTCTCGTTGCGGAAGAACAACAGCATGCCGGCGAAGGTCAGGGCCTGGGTCATGATCGAGAAATACACGCCCTTGATCCGCGAGCGGAAGGCGAACCAGCCGAACACCAGGGCCAGCAGCCCCGGCGCCAGCACCACCAGGCACAGTGCCCAGGCGAAATGCTGGGTACCGGCCCAGTACCACGGCAGCTCGCTCCACGACAGAAAGGTCATGAAGCCAGGCAGGCCGTCGCCGGCGGCCTGGCGCATCAGGTACATGCCCATGGCGTAGCCGCCCAAGGCGAAGAACAGGCCGTGGCCCAACGACAGTAACCCGGCGTAGCCCCAGACCAGGTCCAGGGCCAGGGCGAGGATGGCGTAGCAGAGGATCTTGCCGACCAGCGTCAGGGTGTAGGCCGAGACCTGCAAGGCGTGCCCCTCGGGCAACAGCGACAACAGCGGCAGGGCGATCAGCACCAGGGTCAGCAGGGTGCCGAGGGCCAATGACAGCCGGGGCCCGGCCTTCTGCGCGGCGGTGACAAGCAGTGGCTGGTTCATCAGTCGATTACCCGTCCCTTGAGGGCGAACAGACCTTGCGGGCGCTTCTGGATGAACAGAATGATCAGCGCAAGGATGAGGATCTTGCCGAGCACCGCACCGATCTGCGGTTCCAGCAGCTTGTTGGCGATGCCCAGACCGAAGGCCGCCCAGAGGCTGCCGGCCAGTTGCCCGACGCCACCGAGCACCACCACCAGGAAGGAGTCGATGATGTAGCTCTGGCCCAGGTCCGGGCCGACGTTGCCGACCTGGCTCAGGGCCACGCCACCGAGGCCGGCGATGCCCGAACCGAGGCCGAAGGCGAGCATGTCCACGCGGCCGGTGGACACCCCGCAGCACGCCGCCATGTTGCGGTTCTGGGTGACGGCACGCACGTTCAGCCCCAGCCGCGTGCGGTTGAGCAGCAGCCAGGTGAGCAGCACCACGGCCAGGGCGAAGCCGATGATCACCAGGCGGTTGTACGGCAGCACCAGGTTCGGCAGCACCTGCACGCCGCCGGACAGCCAGGCCGGATTGCTCACTTCGACGTTCTGCGCGCCGAACAGCAGGCGCACCGCCTGGATCAGGATCAGGCTGATGCCCCAGGTGGCCAGCAGGGTTTCCAGGGGGCGGCCATAAAGGTGGCGGATGACCGTGCGCTCCAGCGCCATGCCGACCCCGGCGCTGATGGCGAAGGCCACCGGCAGGGCGATCAGCGGATAGAACTCCAGGGCGCCGGGGGCGTAGCGCTGCACCAGCACCTGAACCATGTAGGTGCTGTAGGCGCCGAGCATGAGCATTTCGCCGTGGGCCATGTTGATCACCCCGAGCAGGCCGAAGGTGATGGCCAGGCCCAGCGCCGCCAGCAGCAGGATCGAGCCCAGCGACAGGCCGCTGAAGGCCTGGCCGAGCAGTTCGCCGATCAACAGCTTGCGTTGCACCTGGGCCAGGCTGGTCTCGGCGGCGGTGCGCACGCCCGAATCGCTTTCCGCACCGGGTTGCAGCAGTGCTTCGAGGCGGGTGCGGGCCAGCGGGTCGCCTGTCTCACCAAGCAGGCGCACGGCGGCCAGACGTACCTGCGGTTCGCTGGCGCCCAGTTGCAGGTTGGCCAAGGCCAGACCCAGCGCGGCGTGCACCGCCGGGTCGGACTCCTGGGCGAAAGCGCGGTCGAGCGTTGCCATCTGCGCCGGTTGCGCGCTCTTCTGCAACTGCTGGGCCGCGCCCAGGCGCACACGGCTGTCGCCTGCGGACAATTGGTGGCTGGCCAGGGCGTTGTCGATCAGGCCGCGCAAGCGGTTGTTCAGGCGTACCTTGCGCGTGTCATCGGCGGCGATGCGGCCTTCGCGCAGGTTCTCTAGCAGCGCCAGGCGCGCAGGGTCCGGTTGCGCGGCCCAGCGTTCGAGCAAATTGGCCTGCTCGGCAGGCTTGGCCGCGAGGAAGAATTCGCCCTCGCTGGCCTCGGCTGCCAGCGGCAGGAGCAGTAACAGCGTCAGCAGCAGTCTGAGCATGTGGGCAGTCCTGGAAATCGGAGGTGGATTCATCGCGGGGCAAGCCCGCTCCCACAGGGGCTGTGTAACCCCATGTTCATGGGGGCACGCGGCTGTTGTGGGGGCGGGCTCGTCCCGCGATTGGGCCGCAGCGCGGCCCCCTGCACTCAGTTGCCTTTCACGGCATAGTCAGGCCGCTTGTCGTTGCCCGGAATGAACGGGCTCCAAGGCTGCGCGCGCAGTGGCTGTTCGGTCTCCCAGACCACGCTGAACTGCCCGTCGTCCTGGATCTCGCCGATCATCACCGGCTTGTGCAGGTGGTGGTTGGTCTTGTCCATGGTCAGGGTGAAGCCCGACGGCGCCTGGAAGGTCTGCCCGGCCAGCGCTTCGCGCACCTTGTCCACATCGGTGGACTTGGCTTTTTCCGCTGACTGCGCCCACATGTGGATGCCCACGTAGGTGGCTTCCATGGGATCGTTGGTCACCGCCTTGTCGGCGCCGGGCAGGCCTTTGGCCTTGGCATAGGCCTTCCAGTCAGCGACGAACTTCTGGTTGACCGGGTTATCCACCGACTCGAAATAGTTCCAGGCCGCCAGGTGACCGACCAGCGGCTTGGTGTCGATGCCGCGTAGCTCTTCTTCACCCACCGAGAACGCCACCACCGGCACATCGGTGGCCTTCAGGCCCTGGTTGGCCAGTTCCTTGTAGAAGGGCACGTTGGAGTCGCCATTGACGGTGGAGATCACGGCCGTCTTGCCGCCAGCGGAGAACTTCTTGATGTTGGCGACGATGGTCTGGTAATCGGCGTGTCCGAACGGGGTGTACACCTCTTCGATGTCCTTGTCGGCCACGCCTTTGCTGTGCAGGAAGGCGCGCAGGATCTTGTTGGTGGTGCGCGGATACACGTAGTCGGTGCCCAGCAGGAAGAAGCGCTTGGCGCTGCCGCCGTCTTCGCTCATCACATACTCAACCGCTGGGATCGCTTGCTGATTAGGCGCCGCACCGGTGTAGAAGACGTTTGGCGACATCTCTTCACCCTCGTACTGCACCGGGTAGAACAGCAGCCCGTTGAGTTCCTCGAACACCGGCAGCACGGACTTGCGCGACACCGACGTCCAGCAGCCGAACACCACCGCGACCTTGTCCTGGGTCAGCAACTGGCGGCTCTTCTCGGCGAACAGCGGCCAGTTGGACGCGGGGTCTACCACCACAGGTTCGAGCATCTTGCCGTTGACCCCGCCCTTGGCGTTGATCTCGTCGATGGTCATCAGCGCCATGTCCTTGAGCGACGTCTCGGAGATGGCCATGGTGCCGGACAGCGAATGCAGGATGCCGACCTTGATGGTCTCGGCGGCCTGGAGGCTCCAGCTCAGGCCCATGGCCGCGAGCGATGCGCTGAGGGTAAAGGCCTTGATCAGACTACGACGCTTCATGTGCTCTCTCCGCTGCGTTGTTGTGGTGTTGGCGCAGGGGAGCCTGCAAAGGCTGTGCCGTGGTGCGCAAAGGCACGCGGCAGACGGGCTGTGCTTCGGGGCGGGGCGTAGGCGGGGGCGAGGTTGGTGCTCGGTGGTGAGGGCTGCACCGAGATGGGGCCGGGGCGGGGTGATCGGGGCCGCACGGCGGCCCCGCGTCAGTCAATCGCGACGCACGGCGCCGCGCGCCTGGCGCTTGCTGCGCACGAACTGGTAAGTCACCGCCAGAATCAGGAACCACAGCGGCGTGACCACCAGCGCCGAGCGGGTATCGGCCTCCAGGCTCAGCAGCACCAGGATGAAGGCGAAGAACGCCAGGCACACGCAGCACATGAAGCGTCCGCCCGGCATCTTGTACTTCGAGGCCTGGTGCAGGGGCTCACGGTGCTTGCGGTAGCTCAGGTACGACAGCAGGATCAGCGTCCAGACGAACATGAACAGCACCGCCGACACCGTGGTCACCAGGGTGAAGGCTTCGATCACGTTCGGCACCAGGTAGATCAGTACCGCGCCCAGCAGCAGGCAGGTGCAGGAGAAGTACAGGCCGTTGGCCGGGACGGCGCGGCGCGACAGTTTCTCGAACGCCTTCGGCGCGTCACCTTCCTGGGCCAGGCCAAAGAGCATGCGGCTGGTGGAGAACACACCGCTGTTGGCCGAGGAGGCCGCCGAGGTCAGTACCACGAAGTTGATGATGCTCGCCGCTGCCGGCAGGCCGGCCAGCACGAACAGCTCGACGAACGGGCTCTTGCCCGGCACCACGTCGCGCCATGGGGTCACGGCCATGATCGCGATCAGTGCCAGCACGTAGAACACGATGATGCGGATCGGGATGGAGTTGATCGCCCGGGGCAAGGTGCGCTCGGGGTTCTTCGCTTCGGCAGCGGTGGTGCCCACCAGCTCGATGCCGACGAAGGCGAACACGGCGATCTGGAAACCGGCGAAGAAGCCCATGACCCCATGCGGGAACATGCCGGCGTCGTTCCACAGGTTGGCCAGTTGCGCGGTGCGCCCGCTCGGCGAGGTGAAACCGGTGACCACCATGTATAGGCCGGTGGCGACCAGGCCGAGGATGGCGATGATCTTGATCAGGGCGAACCAGAACTCCATCTCGCCGAACAGCTTGACCGTGACCAGGTTCAGCGACAGCAGCACCGCCACGCAGGTCAGTGCCGGTATCCACTGGGGAAGCTCCGGGAACCAGAATTGCGTGTAGGCGGCGATGGCGACCACGTCGGCGATGCCGGTGACCACCCAGCAGAACCAATAGGTCCAGCCGGTGAAGTAGCCGGCCCAGGGGCCGAGCAGGTCGGCGGAGAAGTCGATGAACGATTTGTAGTTCAGGTTCGACAGCAGCAGCTCACCCATGGCGCGCATGACGAAGAACAGCATGAAGCCGATGATCATGTAGACGAAGATGATCGACGGGCCGGCCAGGCTGATGGTCTTGCCCGAGCCCATGAACAGGCCGGTGCCGATGGCGCCGCCGATGGCGATGAGCTGGATGTGGCGGTTGGTCAGGTTGCGTTGCAGATGCTTGTCATCTGTCGGGGAGGGAGAGGTTTGGGTCATAGGCTGCATTCCATTGAGGGTCAGTCTTTTTGTGCGCGAAAGCCGGCTAGGCTATCACGTCGCGTTCCGATCGCGGGTGTGGCAGATCGGCACGATCTTGACGGCGCAGACAGGACGATCACCTGACCGGCATCAAGCGTTGCCCTTTTCCCAGGTAAACCCGCCTGCACCGCTGCACCCGCGAAAACACATCGCTGCTCACGCCTGAGACACGACCCGACTCCGCCCTATCACCAGGCTGTCGAGCGCCCACATCACCAGCATCGATACTCCCACCAATGGGAAGACCACGCCCAGCACCAGCATCACCCCCACGGCGGTCTTCCAGCGCGGCAGGTTATGGCGTAGCGGCGGGACGCCAAGTCCGCCAGACGGGCGGCGTTTCCACCACATGACCAGCCCGCTGACCGCGCCCAACAGAATCATCAAGCACACCAGCAGGATGATCGCCTGGTGCACCGGGCCGAACATCCGCCCCTCATGCAGCATCACCCCCAGCTCAGTGGCGCGCGCCGCCGTGCCGTAGTCCTGCCAGCGCACGTCGGCCAGCACCTGGCCGGTGTATTGGTCCACATGCAGGGTGGCGTCGTGGCGCGGGTCGTCGGCGAATACGGCGATGGTGAAGACGCCGTCGGCGGTGGTCGGCGCAGTGATGCTGTAGCCGGGCGTCACGCCACGCGCGTCGGCCAGGTCCTGGACTTGCTGCAAACCGATTTGCGGCGCCGCCGGGGCACTGTGGCCGGTGTGGTGGCCCCTATGCTCGGCGTGCGCACCGGACACCGGCATCGGCGTATTTTCCAGGGCCCAGGGCACGGTTTGGCGGTGAGCGTTGTTGAGCGCACCGGCCTGTTGGTTCGAGGTGGGCACCGTAGTCCACATGGCCGCCGGAAAGCGGTTCCACAGCTCGGCGTATTGCTTGCCCCAGAAGCCGGTCCAGGTCATGCCGCTGAGCAGCATGAACAGCAGCAGTGCCGATCCCCAGAAGCCGACGACCGCATGCAGGTCGCGCCACAGCAGGCGCCCGCGCGCCGTCAGGCGTGGCCACAGCACGCCGGCGCCGCTGCGTCCACGCGGCCACCACAAGTACAGCCCGGACACCACCAGCACGATGCCCCAACCCGCCGCCAGTTCCACCAGACGGTCGCCCAGGGTGCCGATCATCAGTTCGCCGTGCAGGGCGCGGGCGATGGCTTGCAGGTTGCGCTTGCCGTCCTGGACGCCCAGCACTTCGGCGCGGTAGGGATCGACGAACACGTTCAGCTCACGGCCGCCGTCGTGCACCACGAACTGCGCACTGCGCTCGGCGTTCAGCGGCGGCAGGTACTGGCCGATGTGGCCCTGGGGATAGGCCTGCTGCACTTTGGCCAGCAGGGTGTCGGCGCTCTGGCGCTGCGCGCCGGCCTCGACCACCATCAGGTCGCGGTACATCCAGGGGTCGAGCTGCGGCTTGAACAGGTAGACGATCCCAGTGAGCGCCAGCAGGATCATGAACGGTGCGACGAACAGCCCGGCGTAGAAGTGCCAACGCCAGGCCAGGTTGTAGAAGGAAGGCTTCGGTTGTTTCACGGTATCTCCCGTTCGCCCCAGCGGGCGCGGTGTTGGCCGCGTCCGCGGGGTCGATGTCGTTGTTGTTATGTCAGAAGCTGAAATCGACCTTGGTCCAGAAGGTTCTGCCCGGCTCGTTGACAGGCTGCGGATCGGCGGCCGGATAGCCGAACCCGGCGCTGCCGGCCAGGTTCAGGTGCTCGGCGTAGGTCTTGTCGAACAGGTTGTCGACACCGGCGCTGAGCTTGAGGTTACGGTTGACCTTGTAGGCCCCGTTAAGCGAGAACACGCCGAATCCGCCGCTCTTCTCGTAGTCCTTGCCGACCACGTTGCCCTGGTTCTGGGCGATGCGGTTCTGCGCCGCCACCAGCCGCCACAGCCCGCCGACGCTCCAGGCGTCGCGACTGTAGGTCAGGCCCAGGCGACTTTCCAGCGGTGGCATCTGCGGCAGCGCCTTGCCGTCGCTGCTGTTCTTGCCCCAGGCGTAGGCCAGGGTGGCATCGGCCTTCCAGTTGTCGGTCAGCGCATAGGCCGCGCCCAGCTCGCCGCCCATGATGCGCGCATCGATGTTCTGCGCCTGGGTGCTGCTCATGCCCATCATGCCGGTGCGGTAGTCGAACAGGATGTAGTCGCGGATCTGTCCGACATAGCCCGACGCCCAGGCCTCCAGGCGCTCATCCTTGTACTGGAGGCCGACGTCGAGCTGGGTGGTCTTCTCCGGCTTGATGGCGTCGAAGGCATTCACCGCGCCGTTGGGCCCCTGCTTGGGCGAGAACAGCTCCCAGTAGTCGGGGAAGCGCTGGGCGTGGCCCAGGCCGATGTAGGCGGTGGCCGGGATTGCAGCGAGGTCATGCTCGTAGCGCACGAAGCCGCTGGGCAGGGTGTCGGCGCGGGTGTCGCCGACGGTGGCGCTGGTCTGGCGGAAATCACGGGCCGAAGCACGGTCCAGGCGGGCGCCGGCGATCAGCCGGTCTTCGCCGGTGGCGTACCAGGTCAGCTCGCTGAACGCCCCGTAGTTGTGGAAGTCGGCGTCCTTGGTCCAGGGCTGGCCCTTGTGGGCGTCGACGCCCATGCCGCCGCGCTTGCGGTGCTCGTTGGTCTGCGCGTCGAGGCCGCTGATCAATTGCACGTCGGCCCAGCGCCAGGTGGCCTTGAGGCGCGCGCCGAGGGTGCGGCGGTCGACGTTGCTGACCATGGGCATGCCCATCATGCCGCGCCCGGACGGGGTGCGCAGGCTGTAGTTGTCCATCACGTGGTCGGCGTAGTTGTAGTAGACCTGCGCCTCGACCGTGTCCAGCACCTCGCCCAGGTTGGACTTCTCGAAACGCAGGCCCAGGCTTTCGCGCTTGAATTGCGAGCCGTCCATGCCCCGGCCGGCGTAGCGCGCCTCGCCGTCGCCCTTGCCAGCCGTGAGTTCGAGCAGGGTATCGGCGTCCGGGGTCCAGCCCAGGGTGACGTCGCCATTCCACTTGTCCCAGCGCGACGGCACCGTGTCGCCGTGGCCATCGTGGTAGTCGTCGGCGCGCGACTGGTTGCCGACGAAGCGGGCGTAGCCCTGATCGTTGCCGGCGGCGGCGTCGAGCACCTTGTCGAAGCGGCCGTTGGAGCCGGTCAGCAGGCTGGCGTTGACGCGGCTGCCGAGGGTGCCGAACTTTTCCGGCTCGCGCTCGAAGAGGATGGTCCCGGCCGAGCCGCCAGGCCCCCAGATCACGCTCTGCGGGCCTTTGATCACGGTCAGGCGATCGTAGGTTTCCGGGGAGATGTAGGAGGTCGGTGCGTCCATGCGGTTGGGGCAGGCGCCGAGCATCACGCCGCCGTTGGTGAGGATGTTCAGGCGCGAGCCGAACATGCCGCGCAGCACCGGATCGCCGTTGGTGCCGCCGGAGCGGATGGCGGAGAAGCCGGGGATGGTTTTGAGGTAGTCGGCGCCGTCGCTGGCCGGCACCGGCTGGCGGGGATCCTTGGGGTTGGTGACCACGGTCAGCGGCGAGCTGGGGGCCACGGCAGTGATCACCGTCGGGCTCAGTTCGGGTGCGTCAGGGTGCGAGTGGTCGGCGGCGACGGCCAGCGCGAGAGGGCTGAGCAGCGAGCCGCAGAACAGGGCGAGGGTGCGCGGTAGCGCAGGGATACGGGTGCAGCCGGACATAATGATTCCAGTCGATCAGTCGTGAAGACGCGCAAGGCCACCTGGCCTTGGGCATTGAGGGGTTCAGACGACGATCGACAGGGGCGGCGCACGGCTGCGCGCGCCGGGAAACACGGCATGCAGGGCATGGCCCTGGCGGGTGGGAATGGCGCCCAGGGTGGGCGGCGCCAGGCGGCCGGCACTGAGTGGGCTGAGGGTCTGGGGCAGGGCAGGGCAGTTGAACAGCAGGCTGCAATAACCGCAGCGTTCCCAGTCGGCGTGCAACTGGCCGTCGTTGCAGTGGTCCTGCGCGGCCGGCTCGGCGTGCGCCATGGGCATGCTCATGTCCATCGCCGTGCCGGCGTGGTGATCCATCGGCAGCGACTGGGAAACCAGCGGCCCGATGAAGATCATCCACATGGCGAACAGGCTCAGCCAGCCGCCACCGACGCGCCTGCGATCAGGGCGGGTGTTGCGGGCTGTGCGTGTGCGCGACAGGCTCATGGCCAGCGCCGATCAGCGGTCAGTGCGCGTGGGCGTGTCCGGCCTGTTCGGCGGGCGGCTGTTTCTGCACCACCACCTGGACGGTGACGTCGCCGGCCTTCTCGAAGTGCAGGGTCAGCGGAAAGCGCTTGCCGTCGTCGAGCAGGCTACGGTCCTTGGGCTGCATCAGCATGACGTGGTAGGCGCTGGGGGCGAACACCACGTCCTTGCCCGCAGGCACCTCGACGCCCTTGACCTGCTGCATCTTCATGGCGCCGGTGGTGGTTTGCACATGCTCGTGCAACTGGGTGTCGTCGCTGATCGGGCTGTCGGCGCCGAGCAGGCGATCGTCGCTGGCGCCGTTGTTGTGCACGACGAAGTAGGCGGCGACGTTAGGGGCGTTGGGCGGTAGTTGCAGCGACCAGGGATGGGCGATATGCAGTTCGCCCACGCTGTATTCGTGGGCGTTGGCGAAGGCGCCGGGCAGCAGCAGGGCGGCCAGGATGAGGGCATGCTTGAGCATTGAATGTTCTCCGGTCTGTCGAGGTTCAGGGACGGCGTCGTGAACTCAGACCAGGGGAGAGGCGCGCGGATTGAGCGCTGGCCACAGTTGGCGCGGCGTCGGCTGGTGCGCGGGCAGTGGCGGTGACTGGGCGAAGCTGCGCCCGGGCGGGCTGTGCAGGTGCGGCGCGTGGCCGGTGAGGGCGAGCGCCGGAGCGCTGCCGGAACAGCACCAGCAGTGTTGCATGCCGGCGTGTTGGTCCTGCTGGCCGAGATCGATCTTGGCCAGGGACTGTACGTCGAACGTGGCCTTTCTCGCCCCGCTGGAGCAGAAGGCACCCCACAGCAACTGCTCGGCCGCACCCTTGGGCGCGGCCGAAGACAGCGGCATGGCCAGCAGGTTGAACAGCACTGCAAGGCAGGCTATCCAGGCAATGTGCCGACGTGGGGTCATGGAAAGATCCGGTCAGGAATCAGGTGGCTATTGTACGGCGCAGTATAGGGAAAAACGCCCCGGTGCGGTGATCTGCCGCAGAGGCGAGTCGCCCCGTCAAACCTTGCCGCGCCCCAGCAGCCCGCGCACGGTTTCCTGCAGGTCCGCCGGTAGCACCACGACCTTCGAATTGTCGCTGCCGGCCAAGTTCTCCATGGCGCCGATGTAGCGCTCGCCCAGCAGGTACATGGCGGGCGTGGTTTCGTTGCCTACTGCCTCGCGCACCAGCGAGATCGCCCGCGCCGAGGCTTCGGCCAGGCTGATCTGTGCTTCGGCATCGAGGCGGGCGGCCTGCAGGCGGGCCTCGGCTTCGAGGATCGCCGCCTGTTTGGCACCTTCGGCGCGGGTTACGTCGGCCTTGCGCTCACGCTCAGCGGCGGCCTGGCGTTCCATGGCCTTTTGCATGTTCTCCGACGGCTTGATGTCCTGAATCTCCACCGAGCGCACGGTCACGCCCCAGTCTTCGGTCTGCTCGGACATCGCCTCGCGCAGGCGTGCCTTGATCTGCTCGCGGCTGGACAGCGCTTCGTCCAGGTCCATGGCGCCGACGATGGCGCGCAGCGAGGTCATGGTCAGGCTGGTGACGGCGAAGGAGAAATTCTGCACGCCATAGGAGGCCTTCTGCGGGTCCACCACTTTGGCGAAGCACAGGGCATTGGCGACGATCACCGCGTTGTCGCGGGTGATGATTTCCTGCTGCTGCACGTCGAGGATGATGTCCTTGGTCGGCAGGCGATAGGCGACCACGTCCATGTACGGCACGAGGATGTTCAAGCCGGGCTTGAGGGTGCTGTGGTAGCGACCCAGGCGCTCGACGATCCACTCCTCGCCCTGGGGGACGATGCGCACGCCCTTGAACACGGTGATCAACACGAACAACGCGATGGCACCGACGACGATGAGGCTGGTCATTGCTAGCTTCCTTTCAGTAGAGGTTCAGGGGCGGGTCACCCGAACGATGTTGCCTTCGATGGCGCTCAGGCGCACACGCTCGCCAGCGGCGATGTCGCTGTCGGCGATGCAGGTCCATTCTTCGTTGCCCAGCACGGGCTTCTGAAAACGCACACGGCCTTTCTGGAACTGCGACACGCTGGCGGTGAGCAGGCCGACTTCGCCGATCACGCTGTCGGCGGTCCAGCGCAGGTCAGGCTTCTTGTTGCGAAACACCTTGAACCACAGCAGCGTGGTGACGGAGGACAATGCCACCCACAGCAGCACTTGCATGTCCAGTTGCAGGGCCGGCGCGACCAGGGCGATCAACGCCACCAGCACGGCGCCGATGCCGAACCAGAGAATGAAGAAGGTCGGCAGCACCAGTTCCAGCAGGATCAGCGCGATGCCGAAGACGAGCCAGATCCACCATTGCATTTCCATATGGGCAGGGCCTTGCGGTGAGGGAGGCTGAAGTTTACGGCAGGGGGCCGCGACTGTCTTGTGCCTGAGCTTTGGCAGTGGTGAGGGCGGCGGTGAGCTGGCGTGTTGGGGTCGCCGTTTGGCGTCCTGCAGATGTGCAGCGCTCGGGATCATGGGGCCGCTACGCGGTCCAATCGCGACGCAAGGCCGCTCCCACGAGGGCGTGCAGACTCCAAGAAGTTGAGCAAGACCACGGGTCGGTGGTAGGTGAAAGACAGTTGGCCCCCACCGAGATTGCGCTCGCTTTATTTCCGGGGCACGGCATGCGGAACCGGGTAATCATGCGTTTGTTGTTCATCTACAGCGCATGACTTCTAGAATCCAGCGCGTCTTTTTGTGGGAGCGGCCTTGTGTCGCGATTGGACCGCACAGCGGTCCCGGCAATGGCAGCGGCGAAGCTGAAAACCTGGGACCGCTACGCGGCCCAATCGCGGCGCAAGGCCGCTTGTATGGTGATACTCGAAGGGGTGGTGGGACGAAAAGGCCGAATCTGACTGTCCACAAACAGTACAGACCGTGGGAGACCTCGCCCCACCCCTTCACCAAAGCGCCGATAAAGAATGCATCGTTTGCAAGCGACGATAGAAGCAAGCCAGCGCCTCTTGGTGAACCCCCTCCGAGCCCAAAAACCATACCGTGGGAGTTCAGGTCATGGCAATGCGAGTCGAGAAGTTCATCATTGGCGTCGATGTCGCCAAGGTCGAACTGGTCAGTTACTGCGAGGACACTGCTCAACAACACGCGTTTAATAATACCAAGCCTGAGATCCGCAAATGGCTGGCACTTCAGCCTGCCAATACGGCCATCTGTGTTGAAGCCACCAACGTTTATCACCTGGACTTGGTGGAGATGGCTTACGAAGTGGGTTTTGCCGTCTATGTCGTCGATGGGTTCCAGCTGAGCAACTACCGAAAAGGAATTGGCGGGCGTGTCAAAACCGATGCGTCTGATGCCTGTCTACTCGCCCGTTTCCTTAATCGTGAGGGCAGTGCGCTTCGTCCTTGGACGCCCCCTCCAGCCGTCTACAGCAAGCTCCAGAGCCTTCTGCGACGCCGAGCAGCACTGGTGTCGGCACGCACCAGCCTGACCCAGAGCTGGGGAAACGAAGTGTCCCTCAAAGAAGCCTTCAAAAGTTTTGCCAAGCACTTTGCATCGCTTGATCTGCTGATTCAAAAGCGTTTGAAGACATTAGTGAGAGAGGCAGGGCTGAGCGAGCAGGTTGCCCGCTGCCAAGCAGTTGAAGGCATTGGTTTTCTAACGGCTGTCGCTTTGGTCACTGCCTTCATCCGTGGCGACTTTAAGCGAAGCGACTCCTTCATCGCTTTTCTGGGTATGGATCTGGAAGTTTCCGAATCAGGCCAGAAATGCGGACGCAGACGCTTGACCAAGCGCGGCTGCTCAGAAGTGCGCCGACTCTTGCACAACGCCGCCATGTCCGCTAGCAAGACCGAGGCCTGGAAGGAGGTCTATGAACATTATCGGAGTACAGGTAAGGCAACCACTCAGGCCCTGGTCATCCTGGCGCAAAAGCTGGCCAGAATTGCATTCGCCTTGATGAAGACTCAAGGCGAATACGTGAGCAAAGGCGGCAAAAAGCATTGCCCACAACCATAGAATCTCCCACGAGGGCGTGCAGACTCCAAGAAGTTGAGCAAGACCACGGGTCGGTGGTAGGTGAAAGACAGTTGGCCCCCACCGAGATTGCGCTCGCTTTATTTCCGGGGCACGGCATGCGGAACCGGGTAATCATGCGTTTGTTGTTCATCTACAGCGCATGATTTCCAGAATCCAGCGCGTCTTTTTGTGGGAGCGGCCTTGTGTCGCGATTGGACCGCACAGCGGTCCCGGCAATGGCAGCGGCGAAGCTGAAAACCTGGGACCGCTACGCGGCCCAATCGCGGCGCAAGGCCGCTCCCACGAGGGCGTGCAGACTCCAATGAAGTTGAGCAAAACCACGGGTCGGTGGTAGGTGAAAGACCCCCCAGTCCAACCAGGTCATGGTTGTCATACGAAGCAACACTGCAATCCAACCGCTCAGGCGCACCGCGTCTATCGTCGAACGCACCTTCCACAGGAGCGCGACATGGACCGTCCCAGTTCCCATCGGTTACGACGAGGCCGCTTTTCCGAGCCAGGCCGTTTCTATCTGCTGACCACCACCACCCGCAATCGCCTTGCTCTTTTCGACGCGTTCCCGCTCGCCCGGACGGTCATTTCTCAATTGAGACATTCTGACCAAGAGCAGGCCTGCCGATCGCTGGCCTGGGTGCTGATGCCTGATCACCTGCATTGGTTGATCGAGTTGGGCAATGTGAAACTCGACACACTCATGTGCCGCTTCAAGTCCCGCAGCAGTTGCGCACTGTATCGGGCAGGGGCCCCACGTAGGCCCATCTGGCAGCCAGGCTTCCATGATCGAGCGCTGCGTCGTGAAGACGACCTCAGGGCTGTCGCTCGCTACATCGTTGCCAACCCGCTCCGAGCAGGTTTGGTCAGGCAAGCGGGTGATTATCCGCATTGGGATTGCGTGTGGTTGTGAGCCCGGCAGTACTCACCGGCCCAGGTTTCACAACCCCAACGCCTCACTCAGCGTCGCCACCGACTCGAACAGTCGATCCACTGTCGGCAGCGGCGGGCGCTTGAGCACCAGGACCGGCACCCCGCGCTCGCGGGCCACTTGCAGTTTCGGCTCGGTGGCGGCGCTGCCGCTGTTCTTGCTGACCAGCACGTCGATCTGCCGTCGTGCGAACAGCGCCCGCTCGTCTTCCAGATGAAACGGCCCGCGTGCGCCGATCACTTCGCAGCGCGCGTTGCCCGGACAGGCTTCCAGGGCGCGCAGGGTCCAGAACTGCTGCGGCGGGATGGCCTGCAAATGTTGCAGCGGCTCGCGCCCGAGGGTGAACAGGGGTCGCTGAAACGGCGCCAGGGCGTCGATCAGCGCTGTCCAGTCGGCCACCTCGCGCCAGTCGTCTCCCGGCTGGGCCTGCCACGCCGGCCGGCGCAGCGCCCAGCAGGTCACCCCGGCCGCCTGCGCGGCGCGGGCGGCGTTGGCGCTGATCTGCGCGGCATAAGGGTGGGTGGCGTCGATCAGCAGGCTGATACGTTCGGCTTTCAGGTACGTCGCCAGCCCTTCGGCGCCGCCATAGCCGCCCACGCGCACCTGGCAGGTCAGGTCGTCGGGCACACGACCGATGCCGGCCAGGCTGTAGACGTGCTGCGGGCCCAGGCGCCGGGCGATGGCCAGGGCCTCGGTGATGCCGCCGAGCAAAAGAATGCGCTCGCTCATTGCACACCCGCGGTGCCGACCACACCGCCCTGGCGGTCGATGGCGAAGACCTCCACCTGCACCTGCGCTGGCACCACGCTGCGGGCGAATGCCAGGGCGTGGGCGCAGACCGCATCGCCTAGAGCGACACCCGCCGCATGTGCCAGCGCCAGCGCCTGCTGGCTGGTGTTGGCGGCGACGATGGCGTCTTGCAGCGCGGCGGGCGCGCCGATGTCCGCTGCCCAACTGGCCAACTGCGGCAGGTCGATGCTCGAGTGGCGGCTGTGCAGGTCCATGTGCCCAGCGGCGAGCTTGCTGATCTTGCCGAAGCCGCCGCACAGGGTCAGGCGTGCCACTGGCACTTTGCGCACATGCTTGAGCACCGCGCCGACGAAGTCGCCCATCTCGATCAAGGCCATTTCCGGCAGGCCGTAGATCCGCCGCATGGTGTCCTCGCTGGCGTTGCCCGTGCATGCGGCGATGTGCGTGCAGCCATTGCTGTGGGCGACATCGATGCCCTGGTGGATCGAGGCGATGTAGGCCGCGCAGGAAAACGGCCGGACGATGCCGCTGGTGCCCAGAATCGACAGCCCGCCCAGGATGCCCAGGCGCGGGTTCATGGTCTTGAGCGCCAGCGCCGCGCCGTCCTGCACGTTGACCGTGACCTCGAACCCACCGACATAGGCGCAGGCGTCGGCCAACTGCTGCAGGTGTTCGCCGATCATCCGCCGCGGCACCGGGTTGATCGCCGGCTCGCCCACCGCCAGCACCAGGCCGGGGCGGGTGACGGTGCCCACGCCCTCGCCGGCGACGAAGCGCACGCCGGGCTGTTCGATCAGCCGCACCTGGCTGTAGAGCAGGGCGCCATGGGTCACGTCCGGGTCGTCGCCGGCATCTTTCAGGGTGCCGGCTTCGGCGCGCTCGGCATCGCGCCGGCAGAACTCCAGGCGCATCTGCACCTGCTTGCCCTTGGGCAGGGTGATCTGTACCGCATCGCTGGTCTGGCCGGTCAGCAACAGGCGCGCCGCCGCCAGGCTGGTGGCCGTGGCGCAGCTACCGGTGGTCAGGCCGCTGCGCAGCGGCGCCGGTTGTTCACGGGTTTCTTCACGCATCGACGGGCTTGACCACCTCGAGCAGGGTAATCGGCAGGGCTTGGCGCCAGGTGTCGAAGCTGCCCAGGGCCTGGGCCTGGGCCACATGCAGGCGGGTCAACTCGCCGCCGTGCGCTTCGCGGAACTGCGCCAGGGCCAGCTCGCTCTGCAAGGTCACGGCATTGGCCACCAGCCGCCCGCCGGGGCGCAGGCGCTCCCAGCACACCGGCAGTACGCCCTCGCCCGTGACACCGCCGCCAATAAAGATGGCATCGGGGCGCTCCAGCGCGGCCAGGGCCTGCGGCGCCTTGCCACGAATCAGTTGCAGACCCGGCACGCCGAGCTGGTCGCGGTTGAATTCGATGAAGCCCTGTCGGCCTTCGTCGACCTCGATGGCCAGGGCGCGGCAACTGGGGTGGGCGCGCATCCATTCGATGCCGATCGAGCCACAGCCGGCACCGACATCCCACAACAGCTCACCCGGCTGCGGCGCCAGACGCGCCAGGGTGATGGCGCGCACGTCACGCTTGGTCAACTGACCGTCGTGGCGAAAGGCACTGTCAGGCAGACCGCTGACCGGTGACAAGCGCGGCGTGTCGGGCGCGGCCTGGCAGTCGATGGCGACCAGGTTGAGCGCGGCGCTGCTGCCCGCTGGCCACGCGTCGGCGGTGCCGCTCAGGCAGCGTTCGGCCGCCCCGCCTAAGTGCTCGAACACCTGCAGGCGACTGGGGCCGAAACCGCGTTCGCAGAGCAACCGGGCGATGGCGGTCGGGCTGTCGCCGTCATTGCTCAGCACCAGCAGGCGCACGCCGCTGTAGAGATGGGCATTGAGCGCCGCCAGTGGCCGCGCCACACCCGAGACCACCTGCACCTCCTGCAAAGGCCAGCCCAGGCGCGCGGCGGCCAGAGCGCAGGAGGAGGGCATCGACAGCACCTGCATCTGCTCGGCCGGCACCTGGCGCGCCAGGCTCGCGCCGACGCCGTAGAACATTGGGTCGCCGCTGGCCAGCACGCACACCGGCTCGCCGCGCCGGGCCAGCACCGGTGCCAGGGAGAACGGGCTGGGCCAGGGCTGGCGCTGGCCGACCACGCAGCGTGGCAGCAACGCCAACTGGCGCGGGCTGCCGAAGATCGTCGGTGCGCCCAGCAGTGCGCGCCGGGCCTGTTTACCCAGGCCGCTGAAACCGTCTTCGCCGATGCCTACTACTGTCAGCCAGGGGGCCATGTGATGCTTCCGTTGGGTTGAGGGGCACGATCAGCGCCAGCGCGATTTCCACGACCGGCTCGACCACCGGCTTTTCATGCCGCTGGACAAAGCAGGCATAATACCGCGCCTTCCCTCCACAAGCGCGCCTTGACGATTGCCGGACACCCTCTTGAAGCCAAGCCCAACCCCCGCGCAGCACCACGTCCCTCGGCCTGTCCGGGGTTGTGGCGCATCGTCGCTGCGCGCGATGGCGGTATCTGCCGGATCAAGTTGCCCGGCGGGCGTTTGCTGGCTGCCCAGGCCGAGGCCGTGGCCGACGCCGCCGAGCACTACGCCTCGGGCGTGATCGAGTCGACTAACCGCGCCAACCTGCAAATCCGCGGCATCGGCGCGCAGCACCCGGCGCTGATCGAGCACCTGCTGGCTGCCGGGCTGGGGCCGCGCGAGGCCGCTGGCGACGATGTCCGCAACCTGATGCTCAGCCCGCTGGCCGGCCTCGATCCGGCCAGCGTCGTGGATGTTCGCCCGCTGGCCGCGCAACTCTTGCAACTGCTGGAAACCACCCCGCGCCTGCATGCGCTGTCGGCCAAGTTCGCCGTGCAGTTGGACGGCGGCGAGGACCTGGCGATGCTGGCTCACCCCCATGATCTGTGGCTGTCGGCCCTCACCCTCGACGGCGAGCCCTGGCTGGCCTTCGGCCTGGCCGGCTGTCCGGGCGAGGATCCGCCGCTGGGGGCCGTGCCGTTCGACCAGGGGTTGGCGCTGGTGCAGGCCGTACTGGAACGCTTTCTCGACCTGGCCAGCCCTGAGCAGACGCGCATGCGCCACCTGCTGCAGACCTGTCCGGCGCAAACCTTCGTCGCCGGCCTGGGCTTGCCGATTCGTCACGATGGCGCCGTACTCAACTGGCGCCGCCCGGCGAGTCAGGCGCGCTGGCTCGGCGCGCTGGCCCAGCGTCACGGCGTGGCCCTGGGTGTCGCGCCGCCGCTGGGACGCCTGACTCCAGACATGCTGCGCGGCGCGGCACACTTCGCCCGTCTGGTCGGAGACGGCAGCCTGCACCTGACCCCCTGGCAAAGCCTGGTACTGCCGAACCTCGACCCCACGCAGCTCATCGACGCCCAGGCGGCGCTGGCCGAGCTGGGCCTGATCGACGCTGCGCAGCAGCCGCTGGCCCGCCTCGCGGCCTGCACCGGTTCCAGCGGCTGTGCCCGCGGCCTGGCCGACACCAAGGCCGATGCCCGGCTGCTCGCCGGCCGGTTGCACCACGGCGGCCCGGCCAGCGTGCACCTGACCGGCTGTCCGCGCTCCTGCGCCATGGCCCACGTGGCCCAGGCGACCTTGCTGGCCCGCGCGCCCGGACGCTACGACCTCTATCTGCGCGACGCGCGCCTGCCCGGCTTCGGCCGCTTGCGCGCCTGCGACCTTACCCCAGAAGAAGCAGGCGCCATGCTCGACCTGCCGACGGAGCACCTTGATGATTGACTACATCCGCGATGGTCAGGAGATCTATCGCAATTCCTTCCGCATCATCCGCGAGGAGGCCCGCCTGGAGCGGATTCCCGCCGACCTGGAAAAGCTCGCCGTGCGCGTGATCCATGCCTGCGGCATGGTCGAGGCCATCGATGGCCTGCAGTTTTCTGCCGGCGCGGGTCTGGCCGGACGCCAGGCCCTGGCCAACGGCGCGCCGATCCTGTGCGATGCGCACATGGTCGCCGAGGGCATCACCCGCGCCCGCCTGCCGGCCAACAACCCGGTGATCTGCACCCTGCGCGACCCGCGCGTGCCGGACATGGCCAAGGCGGCCGGCAACACCCGCTCCGCGCTGGCCCTGGAGCTGTGGCGCCCGCACCTGGCCGGCAGCGTGGTGGTGATCGGCAATGCCCCCACGGCACTGTTCTACCTGCTGGAAATGCTCGATGCCGGGGCGCCCAAGCCCGCACTGATCCTGGGCTTCCCGGTGGGCTTCGTCGGCGCTGCCGAGTCCAAGGCCATGCTCGCCGCCGACAGCCGTGGCGTGCCCTTCGTGATCATGCAGGGCCGCCTGGGCGGCAGCGCCATGGCCGCAGCGGCCGTCAACGCACTGGCCACGGAGGTGGAATGATGCAGGCACGCGGACGTCTGCTCGGGCTGGGCGTAGGCCCCGGCGATCCCGAGCTGATCACGGTCAAGGCGCTGCGCCTGCTGCGTGAGGCGCAGGTGGTGGCCTACTTCGTGGCCAAGGGCAAGCGCGGCAACGCCTTCGGCATCATCGAGGGGCACTTGCAGGCGCAGCAGACGCTGCTGCCGCTGGTGTACCCGGTGACCACCGAGGCGCTGCCGGCGCCGTTGTCGTACGAACAGGTGATCAGCGACTTCTACGACGAAGCCAGCGTGCAGGTGGCCGAACACCTGGAGGCCGGCCGCGACGTGGCGGTGATCTGCGAGGGCGATCCGTTCTTCTACGGCTCGTACATGTACTTGCACGACCGCCTCGCCCAGCGCTACGAAGCCCAGGTGATCCCAGGCGTGTGCTCGATGCTTGGCGGCGCCTCGGTGCTGGGCGCGCCGTTGGTGTACCGCAACCAGACCCTGACCGTGCTCTCTGGCGTGCTGCCCCACGCCGAGCTCAAGCGGCGCCTGGCCGATGCCGACGCGGCGGTGATCATGAAGCTGGGCCGCAACTTCCCCAAGGTGCGCGAGGTGCTCGCCGAGCTGGGCCTGGATGGCCGCGCCCTGTACGTGGAGCGCGCGACCATGGCCAACCAGAAGATCGTCGCGCTCGATGCGGTCGATCCGCAGTCCTCGCCGTATTTCTCGCTGATCGTGGTGCCGGGGGAAAAATGGCAGGGATGAACACGCAGGCGATGGCCATCGTCGTGCTAGGCCTGGGCAGCCTGGCCACCGCACGGCGCCTGCAGCAGCGTTATCCACAGGCGCGCATTCATGGCCTGAGTGGGCGTGTGGAAGGCGTCGATCACCTGTATGCCTCGTTCGGCGACACCCTGCGCGCGCTGTACCGCGCGGGCGTGCCGATCATCGCCCTGTGCGCGGCCGGCATCGTCATTCGCAGCCTCGCCGCTGTGCTCGACGAAAAGGGCAGCGAGCCGCCGGTGCTGGCGGTGGCCGAGGACGGCAGCGCAGTGGTGCCGCTGCTCGGTGGCTTGAGCGGGGTCAATGGGCTGGCCCGCGAGCTCGGCGAGGCGCTGGGAGTGGCTGCGGCGATCACCACCAGCGGCGAACTGCGCTTCGGCACCTGCCTGCTCAACCCGCCGCCCTGTTACGCCCTGGCCGACCTGGAGCAGGGCAAGCGTTTCGTCTCCGACCTGCTGGCCGGCGAGCCGCTGCGCATCGAAGGCGCGGCGCCTTGGCTGGCCCAGGCCCCACTGATCCAGGCCGACGACGCACGCCTGACCTTGCACGTGGGCTGCACGGCGCGCCCGGCCAGCCGCGATGAACTGCTGATCCACCCGCGTTCGGTGCTGGTGGCGGTGGACGAGACCCCGCCCGAACTGGCGCGGCGCGTGCGTGAGGCGCTGGCGGCGGCGAACATCGCCCAGGCGTCGCTGGCCTGCCTGCTGGCGAGCGAACCGGCGATGGCCGAACCCGCCGTGCACGAGGCGGCCCGCGAACTGGGCGTGATCCTGCGCTTCGCCCCGGCAGGCGTCAGCGTCAGCGAGAGGGCGCAGCAAGCGCTGGCCGGTGCGCAGGTGATCGAGCAGGACGGCCTGGCCATCGCCGTGGCCGCCGCGCCGTTCGATGCGCAGCAGATTGGCCGGGGCCGTGGTCGTCTGGCGGTGATCGGCCTGGGCCCCGGCGCGGCCGAGCTGATGGTGCCGGCGGTTAAGGCCGAGCTGGCCCGCGCCGAGGATGTACTGGGCTACGAGACCTATGTGCGCATGGCCGGTCCTTTCCGCGACGACCAAGTGCTGCACTGCACCGACAACCGCGAAGAGATGCAGCGCGCACGGCATGCCTTCGCGCTGGCGGCGCAGGGGCGTTCGGTGGTGGTGGTGTCGTCGGGCGATCCGGGGGTCTTCGCCATGGCCGCCGCCGTGCTCGAAGCGCTGCATGAGTCCGACGATCCGGCCTGGCACCGGGTCGACCTGCAGATCCTGCCCGGTGTCTCGGCCTCGCTGGCCACCGCTGCTCAGGCAGGCGCGCCGCTGGGGCACGACTTCTGCGTGCTGTCGCTGTCGGACAACCTCAAGCCCTGGTCGATCATCGAAACCCGTCTGGACCTGGCGGCTCGGGCCGATCTGGTGCTGGCGTTCTACAACCCCATCTCCAAGGCCCGCCCCTGGCAACTGGGCCAGGCCCTGGACGTCGTGCGCCGTCACCGCGACGGTCGCACGCCGGTGGTGCTGGGGCGTGACATCGGCCGGCCGGGACAGACGCTGAAGGTGGTGACGCTCGCCGAGCTGCTGCCGGAGATGGTCGACATGCGCACCATGGTGCTGGTCGGTTCGTCCACCACCTGCGTATTCCAGCATCCGGGCGGCGTGCAATGGGTGTACACCCCGCGCTGGTATCCCCCGCACGGCTGACCGCAGAGGAACTCCTTCAGCGCGCCACGCCAGGCGGCGCCTGGCTAACGTGGTGGTCCCTGATGTGCAGGGACCATCCCAAGGAGTTTTCAAATGAGCGACGATAAAACCAGCGCCGATGCCGGCTTGCTGGTCGAAGGCAACCTGTTGGCCTGCGGTGCGGGCATGTCCGATCAGCACCGCCAGGATGTGAAGAACGCTTTCCACTTCGCCACCCTTGCCGCAGACAAGGTGCTGGACATCGAAAAGGATGGCAAGGCGTGGTACGACAAGTTCCTCGACGCCATGCGTGACGTCGGTTTCACCACCCCCAAGCGCAGCTTCGAGATGGAAACATCCACCGAGCTCAGCGTCACCCTCGGCGCCGTGGCCGTGCGCGTCATCGGCGCGGCCGGCAGTGCACTGCTCGGCGGCACTGCAGTGGGCGCGCTGGCGAAGAAGGCGTTCGACAAGCTCACCACGGTGGAGAGCGACACTCGCATCGTCTACCACAAGAAGAAGAGCAAGGACCGCGGCGTGGTGGGCATGGCCGCGTGTGTGGAAACTGCCAAGGGCGATGTGGTCATGGTCATGAGCTGCGTGCAATCGACCGCGCCGAACATCGACGATGACGTGCTGGGTGTGCAGTTCAAGCTCGATACGTCGGATTACTACGCCGGTCAGGCAGTACTGACCCTCAACAGCTTCGTCTACGAAAAGGTGCGCGCCACCCTCGAGGAAAAGCTCGGCGTGCGCAGTGTCGAGAACGTGCTGCAGTACGACATCTGATCCAGGCGCGGCGTCCGTGGGCGCCGCGTTTCCGAGTTCGTCCAGACGGGAACTACCGCCATGACCTATCACGATCACACCGTGCTGTTGGTTGGCCACAGCGTCGTGCTGATGCCGCCGGACAGCGCGCCGCAGGCACGCGCCGATGCCCTTGATTCACTGCACTATTGTCAGTTGCTGGCCAGCAAGCAAGCTGGCGAGCGCTTCGACCATCCCGACGCCTGGGCGGCGGCCTATCGCCAGGCGTTCGCTGCGCTGAGCTGGATCCGCACCGTCAACTTGCACGAACAGCTCACCTTGGGCGCCGACGGTCTGGGCGCTGATGACGCACCCTTGGCCACTTGGTTCAAGCAGCGTCAGATCGCGCTCGATGCACTGAGAGAGACGGTCGCCGACCGCGTCTGCGACCATGCGGCGGGCCTCGATCATCTCCTGCGTTTTGCCGTGCGCCAGCAGGCCGACCGTGCGGACGTGAGCGTCGAGTTCGCGCTGCTCGGCAGTGGTCCGAGCCTGGACCTGTGCAGCGTAGCGTGGCGCAGCGAGCAGCCGGTGACCCGCGACACTTTCGCAGCGGCCTTGCGCCACCTGCCGTCCAGTGTCGAGGTGAGCCTGCGCGCGATGTCATTGAACCTGAACACCCAAGCCTTCGCGTCACGCCGCGCCGCCCTGCATGGTCTGGTCGAGCAGAAGGAGCGCGATCAGCCACGGCGCCTGGAGCTGGGAGTGAAGAGCCATGAGTGAGCACAATGCTGCCGTGATCGGCGCCGGTGTGGTGTCGTTCCTTCCGGGCCTGTCGCTGGCGCAGATGGACAAGGTGAAACTGGCGCTGGCGCTGGCCGAGCGCGCGACCCAGGGTGCGTTCGAAGAGGGCCTGGTGCAGGACTGGTTCGCCTACTACCGCAACCAGTTGAAGTTCATGGGCTGGGATGCGGTGACCGCCGAGCAGATCCATTGGCCGGACGATTCACGAACCGAGCAGGTGGACAAGGTGCTGAGCCTGATCGCCAAGACCGCCGGCGGCCATTTCGCCGATGCGGTACAACTATCGCTGGCCAAGCTGCTGGGCAATCCCAAGCCACTGGCCAGCCTCGAGCACCACGCCCAGGCGCGCCAGCACTTCCAGCTACTGCCCTGCGCTCCGGCCGGCGAGCACCGCGTGGACATGGTGCTGTACCACGAGATCGACACCCGCGATGTCTGGAGCGCTGGCTTTCTCACACGCCAGCGCAACCTGAAAAACATCCGCGCCGAACTCGTGCGCTTCAACCTACTGGCCTTCGAGCACAGTCACCTGCCCAAGGTGCAGCAACGCGTGGTCGAGGTTTCACTCAACCGCATCCTCGATTACGACCTCTAGTTGCTTGCAGCTTGCAGCTTGCAGCTTGCAGCTTGCAGCTTGCAGCTTGCAGCTTTCAGTCTTGCTGGCGCTGGCTGACCCAGAACTGGATCAGCTCGCGCAGCTGAGACAGCTCCACCGGTTTGGCCATGTGTCCATCCATGCCGACCTGCAAGGCGCGCTCCTTGTGCTCGCCGAGAATGTGTGCGGTCAGCGCCACCACCGGCGTGCGCGGGCGCTGGTTGGCCAGTTCCCATTGGCGAAGCTGTTCGGTAGCGGAGAACCCGTCCAGCACAGGCATCTCGCAGTCCATCAGCACCAGGTCGTAGCGCTGGGTCTTCATCGCCATCAGCGCTTCTTCGCCATTGCTGGCCGTATCGGGCTCGAGGTTGAGCTTGCCGAGCATGCCGCGAATCACTTTGGTGGAAATGCTGTTGTCCTCGGCCACCAGGATGCGGAAGTCGGTGGGCAACTCCAGCGGTGCCGGGGCGTTGCCCAGGGCGCTGGCCAGGGCCGTCTCGCGACCGCGCTGGGCCAGTTCCTCGGCGAGGGTGGTCTTGAGCGTGTAACCGGCCACCGGCTTGGCCAGGATGCGTTTGATCCCGGCGTTGCGGGCGATGACCTTGCTCGGCGCATTGCTGATCCCCGTGAGCATGATCACCAGGATGTCGTGATTCAGGCTCGGGTCTTCCTTGATCTTCGCCGCCAGTTGCATACCGGTCATGCCGGGCATGTTCTGGTCCAGCAGTACGGCGTCGAAGTAGTCGCGCAGGTGCGCCTTGGTGCGCAGCAGCGCCAGCGCTTCCTTGCCCGATGGTACTGCGCTGACGTTCATGCCCCAGGCGCTGCACTGCTGCACCAGCACCTTGCGGCAGGTGTCGTTGTCGTCCACCACCAGCACCCGAGCGTCGCGCAGCGAGCCGTCGAGGTCGGCGCTAGGCTGTTCGAGGCGCACCGGATCCAGCGGCAGGGTGAGCCACAAGGTGTTGCCACGGCTGGTGCTGGTCTTGATGCCGAACTCGCCCTGCATCAGGCCGATCAGTTGCTTGGCGATCACCAGGCCCAGGTGGCCGCCGAGCTTGTTGCTGGAGAGGAAATGGTGGCTGTGCAACTCGGCTTGCAGTAGCGCCTCGCGCTCGGCGCTGGGCATCGGCTCGCCGCTGTCCTGCACGGCGATGCGCAGGCGCGTGGCGCCGCCGCGCTGATCGAGGGCCACCACCAGCAGGATTTCGCCTTGGTCGCCGTTCTTCAGGGCGCTTTCCAGCAGGCTGGACAGCGCCTGGCGCAGGCGTGTCGGGTCGCCGCTGATGACCCGCGGCACCTGCGGCTGGGTGAAGCTGATCAGCTCGATGTTCTGCTGCTCGGCCTTGGCCCGGAAGATGTTCAGGCAGTCTTCGATCAGGGCATTGAGGTCGAACTGCACATCGTCCAGCTCGATCTGCCGCGATTCGAGCTTGGAGATGTCGAGGATCTCGTTGATCAGGGTGAGCAACTCGTTACCGGCGCTGTGAATGGTCTGCACGTAGTCGCGTTGCTTCACCGACAGGGGCGTGCCGAGCAGCAGTTCGGTCATGCCCAGCACGCCGTTCATCGGGGTGCGGATCTCGTGGCTGATCTTGGCCAGGAACTCGGCCTTGGCATTGATCTCGGCATTGCTGGCAGCCAGCGCGCGGCTGGCGCGCACGCGCTCGTCGTTGGTTCTGCGCAGGCGCTCGCTGACCGCCAGGTTCAGCAGCAGGCCGCTGACCACCGTCAATCCCAGCAGGATGCACAGCAGCCACGGTGTGGCGGTGCGGGTCAGGCCGAGCAGGGCGGGCAGCAGCACCAGGCCGCCCAGGCTGAACACCAGCATGCCCGAGGCGAACAGCCGCGCAGGCGTGTAGCCCTGATACCAGTAGTAGGTGCTGATCAGGAGCATGCTCAGGCTGCCGAGGGCGAGCAGGACGTAGGTGGTGAGGTTCAGCGGCAGGGTGTCGACGAACAGCAGCAGCAGGCCGCAGAGCCCGCCGATGAGCATCTGCGCCTGTAGCAGGCGGTTCAGCCGGCGGGAAGCGCAGGGGGCGAAGAAGCGTTGGGTGAAGTGCAGGCCGACCAGCCCGGCCAACACCAGCATCAGGTAGGCCGCCGGGGTTTGCGCGCTGTGCCACAGGCGCCACCAAGGGCCGCAGAGGTTGAGCAGGATCAGCGCGCTGAGCAGCATCAGCGCGTGGTACAGCGCCAGCACCAGGGTGGTGCCGGAGCGGGTGTAGAAGAAGCGGATCAGGTTGTGCAGGATCAGCATCGCCAAGGCGCCGAACAGCAGGCCGAACAGCAGCGGTTGACGTTGGTCGCTGGCGGCCTGCGCCGCCGATTCCAGGCTGATCGCCGGTCGCAACTGGTGTTCGGACACCAGCCGCACATAGAGGTCCAGCGCTTGCGTGGCATTGGGTAACGCCAGCACATGGTCGCTGCCACGCAAGGTCGGGTTGCCATCGCTCGGCGCGCGACCATGGTGGAACTGGCGCAGCAGCTTGCCGTCGGCCAGGGCATAGAGGTCCAGGCGCGAGAGGTCGGGGGCGAAGATCCGCAGCAGGCGTTCCTGGTCGGCAGGCTCGAGGCGGTAGTGCAGCCACAGGGCCTGGTCAGGCCCGGCAGCGTCCAACGCGTCCAGCTCGAGGGGGCTGAACTGGTTGCGGTAGCGTTCGGAGCGGATGTCGGACAGTTGCAGGCTGGCCTGCTCGTCGAGCAGCACCGACCAGCCCGAGCCTTGTTCGGCCGAAGCCGGCAGCAGGCAGAGCAGGGTCAGCAGGCTGACCAGCAGGGCAGTGGCAATCCGAAGCCGACGCACGACGAGATCCTTTCTGGGCTGAGGGGCCGGGCGACAACTATGCGCGGCGGGGCGCGACGAAGGCAAGGCCCCGAAGGGCCCTGTCGACGAGCGCGGGGCAGGCGTTAGCGTGGGTATTCACCGCGCTCGCGGGCGATGGCGCGATAGCCGATATCGGTACGGTAGAAGCTGGCATCCCAGCTGATCTGTTCAGCCAGGCGGTAGGCCTGTTGCTGGGCCGCCTGGACGGTGTCGCCCAGGGCTGTGGCGCAGAGTACGCGACCGCCGGCGGTGACCACTTGGCCCTCCTTGAGCGCAGTACCGGCATGGAACACCTTGCCTTCCAGCGCGGCGGCCGCGTCCAGGCCGCTGATCGCCGCGCCCTTGGCGTAGTCGCCCGGGTAGCCACCGGCCGCCAGCACCACGCCCAGGCTCGGACGTGGATCCCACTGCGCCTCGACCTTGTCCAGGGCCTTGGCGAAGGCCGCTTCGATCAGCAGCACCAGGCTCGACTCCAGGCGCAGCATCACCGGTTGGGTTTCCGGGTCGCCGAAGCGGCAGTTGAATTCGATGACCTTGGGATTGCCCGCCTTGTCGATCATCAGGCCGGCATAGAGGAAGCCGGTGTAGACGTTGCCTTCGGCGGCCATGCCGCGCACGGTCGGCCAGATCACCTGGTCCATCACGCGCTGGTGCACCTCGGCGGTGACCACCGGCGCGGGCGAGTAGGCGCCCATGCCGCCGGTGTTCGGGCCGCTGTCCTGGTCGCCGACACGCTTGTGGTCCTGGCTGGTGGCCATGGGCAGCACGTTGTGGCCGTCGACCATGACGATGAAGCTGGCTTCCTCGCCGTCGAGGAACTCTTCGATCACCACGCGCGAACCAGCATCACCGAAGGCATTGCCGGCGAGCATGTCGCGCACGGCGTCTTCGGCTTCCTGCAGGGTCATGGCGACGATCACGCCCTTGCCCGCGGCCAGGCCGTCGGCCTTGATGACGATCGGTGCGCCTTTCTCGCGCAGGTAGGCCAGGGCCGGTTCGATCTCGGTGAAGTTCTGGTAGTCGGCGGTCGGGATCTTGTGGCGAGCCAGGAAGTCCTTGGTGAAGGCCTTGGAGCCCTCCAGTTGCGCCGCGCCCTGGGTCGGCCCGAAGCAGTCCAGGCCACGGCTGCGGAACAGGTCGACCACGCCGATGACCAGCGGCGCTTCCGGGCCAACGATGGTCAGGTCGACGTTCTTCTCGGCGAAATCGGCCAACTGCTCCAGGGCGCAGACATCGATGGCGACGTTCTCGCACTTGGCTTCGGTGGCAGTGCCCGCGTTGCCGGGGGCGACGAAGATTTTCTCGACCCGTGGATCCTGCGCGACTTTCCAGGCCAGGGCGTGTTCACGACCGCCGCTGCCAATGATCAAAACTTTCATTACAGACTCCTTCGGAGAAGCTGCAAGCTGCAAGCTGCAAGAAAAGCGCTATGCGCTGATTCTGCCAACCCTGCAGCCAGGGGATGTGTGGTGCTGCCGCTGCAGGCAAGCGCTCAGGGCTCTTGCTTGCAGCGTGTAGCTTGAAACTTGCCGCTACCGTTTAGTGGCGGAAGTGACGCATACCGGTAAACACCATCGCGATACCGGCCTCGTCGGCGGCGGCGATGACTTCGGCATCGCGCATCGAGCCGCCCGGCTGGATCACCGCGCTGATGCCGACCTTGGCGGCGTTGTCGATGCCATCGCGGAACGGGAAGAACGCGTCCGAGGCCATGACTGCACCTTGCACCTGCAGGCCAGCATGCTCGGCTTTGATGGCAGCGATGCGCGCGGAGTTGACGCGGCTCATCTGCCCGGCGCCGACGCCGATGGTCTGACGGTTCTTGGCGTAGACGATGGCATTGGACTTGACGAACTTGGCCACTTTCCAGGCGAACACCAGGTCATGCAGTTCCTGTTCGGTTGGCGCGCGCTGGGTCACGACCTTCAGCGCCTCGGCACCGATCATGCCGATGTCGCGGCTCTGCACCAGCAGGCCACCGTTGACGCGCTTGAAGTCCCAGCCCATCGGGCGCTCGGCTGGCCACTGGCCGCACTCGAGCAGACGCACGTTCTGCTTGGCTGCGACCACTTCGCGGGCGGCCTGGGAGATGCTCGGGGCGATGATCACTTCGACGAACTGACGCTCGACGATGGCCTTGGCGGTTTCGCCGTCCAGTTCGCGGTTGAAGGCGATGATGCCGCCGAACGCCGACTCGCTGTCGGTGGCATAGGCCAGTTCATAGGCCTGGCGGATGCCGCCTTGGTCTTCCGGCACCACGGCCACGCCGCACGGGTTGGCGTGCTTGACGATGACGCAGGCCGGCTTGACGAAGCTCTTCACGCATTCGAGCGCGGCATCGGTGTCGGCCACGTTGTTGAACGACAGTTCCTTGCCTTGCAACTGAAGGGCGGTGGAGATGCTGGCCTCGCCCTTGTTCGCCTCGACATAGAACGCCGCGCTCTGGTGCGGGTTTTCGCCGTAGCGCATTTCCTGGGCCTTGACGAACTGAGTATTGAAGGTGCGCGGGAATTCGCTGCGGCCTTCGGTGGACAGTTGCGCCTGGGTCTGGTCGATGCTGCCCATGTAGTTGGCGATCATGCCGTCGTAGGCGGCGGTGTGTTCGAAGGCCTTGAGCATCAGGTCGAAGCGCTGAGCGTAGGTCAGGCCGCCGGCCTTGAGGCTTTCCAGGACTTGGGCGTAGTCGCTGGCGTTGACCACGATGGCCACGTCTTTATGGTTTTTCGCGGCCGAGCGGACCATGGTCGGGCCGCCAATGTCGATGTTCTCAATGGCGGTCGGCAGATCGCAGCCCGGCTTGGCGATGGTCGCCTGGAACGGATACAGGTTCACCGCGACCAGGTCGATCGGCTTGATGCCGTGTTCGTCCATGATGGCGTCGTCGGTGCCGCGACGGCCGAGGATGCCGCCGTGGATCTTCGGATGCAGGGTCTTGACCCGGCCGTCCATCATTTCGGCGAAGCCGGTGTAGTCAGCCACTTCCACCGCGTTCACGCCGTTGTCCTTGAGCAGCTTGTAGGTGCCGCCGGTGGACAGGATCTCGACACCGAGCTGTTGCAGCTCGCGGGCGAACTCGAGGATACCGGTCTTGTCGGAGACGCTGATCAGGGCGCGGCGGATCGGCAGGCGGGTAGTCTGGTCGGTCATTTCGGATTCCATAACGCGGTGGAGTCAGCAAAAAAGGCGCCTCTTTCGACGGAGCCGCCTTTTCTGATTGGGATTCTGGCTTACAACAGGTCGTACTGCTTGAGCTTCTTGCGCAGGGTGCCGCGGTTGAGCCCGAGCATCTCGCTGGCCTTGGTCTGGTTGCCCTTGACGTGGTTCATCACGCTTTCGAGCAAGGGTGCCTCGACTTCCGAAAGCACCAGGTTGTACACGTCCGTGACGGTGGCGCCTTCCAGGTGGGCGAAGTAGTTGTGCAGTGCCTTCTCGACGCTGTCGCGGAGCGTCTGCCCCTCTTCGCTCGGCGTGTTCAGGTGCTGCTTGAGGTTGGCGTTGTCGCTCACAGGCGTTGTTCCACTCACTAATGTCTCGCTCATCATCGTCATGCGGCCACCCCTTGTCCGTCCTCTGTCTCAAGGCTCTGTCGACGTTCGGCGAAGAACGCCTGAACGTTGGCGCATTGCGCTTGGGTATCTTCCAAGGCATTGAACCGGGCGCGAAACTCCCTGCCGCCCTTGCGTGTTGCCAGGTACCAGCCCACATGCTTGCGGGCGATACGAACGCCCATCACATCGCCGTAGAAGGCGTGCAATGCGGCCAAGTGCTCCAGCAGAATGCGTTCCACTTCGTCCAGCCCTGGGGCTGGAAGCTGCTCGCCGGTGCGCAGGTAATGCTCGACCTCGCGGAAGATCCACGGGCGTCCTTGCGCGGCGCGGCCGATCAGCAGGCCGTCGGCACCCGTGGCCGCCAGCACCGCTCGGGCCTTCTCCGGAGAGGTGATATCGCCGTTGGCGAACACCGGAATCGACACCGCCTGCTTGATCGCGGCGATGGTGTCGTACTCGGCGTCACCGGTGTACAGATCGGCGCGGGTCCGGCCATGCACGGCCAGCGCCTGGATACCTGCCTGTTCGGCGATCTTCGCCACCGTCAGGCCATTCTTGTTCGAGCGGTCCCAGCCGGTGCGAATCTTCAGCGTGACCGGCACATCGACCGCCGCGACCACCGCCTCGAGGATCTCGGCGACCAGCGCTTCATCTCTCAATAAAGCAGAGCCTGCCGCTTTGTTGCAGACTTTTTTCGCCGGGCAGCCCATGTTGATGTCGATGATCTGCGCCCCGGATTCGACGTTGGCCCGCGCCGCCGCCGCGAGCATCTGCGCATCGCCGCCGGCGATCTGCACCGAGCGCGGTTCGGGATCGCCTTCGTGGATGCGGCGCAAACGCGACTTGCGGCTGTTCCACAGGTTCATGTCGCTGCTGACCATCTCCGACACCACCATGCCCGCCCCTAAGCGTTTGCAGAGCGTGCGAAAAGGCTGGTCCGTGACCCCGGCCATGGGCGCGAGGATCAGGTTGTTGTGCAGTGTGTATGGGCCGATGCGTACCGCCGACATAGGTGTTCCCTGTTGTGGGGCCGGATCAATTGGAGTTCGAAAAAGGGATCGCATGATACCCGCTCTCGGTGACCGGATAAAGATGGATCTGGATAAAAAGTGAGCAGCTTGGCGCAGGCGCCAAGCGACAAGCTATGAGCTGCAAGCTGCAAGCCAGCGCGGATCGGCTTCAGCTTGCCGCTTGCCGCTTGCCGCTTGCAGCTGCGTCAATCCGGGGAGCGGAAGCTGAGGCTGTAGTTCACCGCCTTGGGGCCGGGGTCGAGGATGTCGAGGGCGATGTGGATGGGGGTCTGGCTGGGCATTTCGCCGCGCCCGGCCAGCTCGCCCGAGAGGTACTCGCTGGGCTTGAAGCGACGGCTGGCGATCAACTGGCCGTTGAGGTCGGCGAAGCGCAGTTCCAGCAGCGGGAAGGGCTGGCTGAACGGGGCGCGGTTGTAGATGATCGCGTCGACGATCAAGGCGCCCTTGAAATCTGGGTGGCTGCGCACCACCAGGTTGCTGCTCTTGATGCGGTTGATGTCGACACGGGTCGGCACCTGGCAGCCGAGCGTCGGGCACAGTTGCTGGAACAGCGGGCGATAGCGGTCGTGGCGGGCCATTTCGTCGAAATGGTAGTAGACGTACTGGAACACCAGCAGGCCGGCGGCGATCAGCGCCAGCGCGCCCCAGAGCAGGCGCTTGCCCCAGTTCGGCGCGGGTTTGTGCCAACCCAGTTGCAGTGGATCGTCGATCACCTCCACCAGCGGCGCCTTGCGGGTCCGGCCCGGCGTGCTCGACAGCATCGGCTCCAGCCGTTCGTCGGCGCCGGTTTCGTCGGGGGGCTCGAGGTCGCGGGCCGAGATCCGCACGGCAGCAACTTCGTCGTCCAATGCCGACAGGCCGCTGCGCTCAAGCGCTGGCTCGCGCAGGGGCGGCGCCTCGTCGAAGGGTTCGTCGTGCTCGGCGTGCAGCCCGGTGGGGCGTTCGTCGTCGTCCAGGTCCAGGCGCGTGCCCAGCGAGGGTTCGGTGCGCGCGCTGTCTTCGGCGTCGAGGTCCGGCGCCGGGGTGTCGAGCGGAATCGGCGTCGGAGGGGGCTCGGGATGCGGTTCGAGGTGCTCGTCGTTGGCCGTGCCGAAGGCCTGCTCGCCGAGCTCATCGGCACGCGGATCGTCGCGTCGCGCCTGCAGCGAGTCGTCGCCCTGCGCGCGCTGACGCTGCGCGTCCGGACCGCGGCGCTCCAGATGGGCGAGGGCCTGGTCCAGGTCCATGGCGTCGAGGTCGGCAGCCCAGTCGCCCTGAGTGGGCGGCGGCGCCACGGGGTCGGCGGCCACCGGGGCGGCTGCCAGGGCTGTCTGCGGCGGCTGTGCCGCAGCCTCGGTCAGCGGCTTCACGGCGCTGATCTGGCTTTGTTCGAGCAACTGCCGAGCGGCGTTGAACACCTGCAGGCACTGCCCGCACCGCACCACCCCACGGGCCACGCTCAACTGTTGATGGTTGATGCGAAAGCGGGTCTGGCAATGCGGGCACTGAGTGACGAAACTGTCGGTCATGCGGCGATCCGGGGGCTGTGCAGGGGTTGGGTCCAAGAGGTTTAGCGGCGACGGCCACTGATGCGCACCCAGCCGTCGCGTTCGGCGATCGGGTCCAGGTCGAAATCGTCAGCATAGGCCTTGGCCACCTCTTCGCCCTGTTCGGCGAGGATGCCCGACAACGCCAGCAAGCCACCGGGGCGCACCAGGCCGGACAACTGCGGCGCCAGCGACACCAGCGGCCCGGCGAGGATGTTGGCGACCAGCACGTCGGCTTGCAGGGCCGGCAACTGCTCAGGCAGGTAAAGCGCCAGGCGCTGTTCGGCGATGCCGTTGCGTCCGGCGTTGTCACGCGAGGCCTCCAGGGCCTGCACGTCGATGTCGGTGCCGACCGCCTCGCGGGCGCCGAGCAGCAACGCGGCGATGGCCAGGATGCCCGAGCCGCAGCCGAAGTCCAGCACCTGAACGCCGTCCAGCGCCTGACCGTCGAGCCATTCCAGGCACAGGGCGGTGGTGGGGTGGGTGCCGGTGCCGAAGGCCAGGCCCGGATCGAGTAGCAGGTTCACCGCTTCGGGCTGCGGCGCCTGGTGCCAGCTCGGCACGATCCACAGGCGCTGACCGAAGCGCATGGGCTGGAAGTTGTCCATCCAGCTGCGTTCCCAGTCCTGGTCCTCGATCACCTCGGCCTGGTGCTCCGGCAGCGCGTCGCCGGTCAGCAGGCGCAGGTGGGCGAACACCTGCTCCGGCTCGGCGTCGGCCTCGAACAGCGCCAGCAGATGAGTGTGCGACCACAGTGGCGTGGTGTTGAGGTCGGGCTCGAAGATCGGCTGATCTTCGGCGTCCATGAACGTGACCGAGACGGCGCCGACTTCCAGCAGCGCGTCTTCGTAGGTTTCGGCTTGTTCCGGGCTGATGGCCAGGCGTACTTGCAGCCAGGGCATGGCGGGCACCTTTGGTAAATCTGCAGGGGCAGCGACGGGGCTGCGCGAAAGCGTGCAAGTTTACGCGAGTGCGCGGGGTTTGTAGAGCCGAAGGCCTGGCCTCGATCGCAGCGTTAGGCGCGACCCAGGCCAGGCGGGCGCCACGTTCAGGGGTGGCGCAGGAACGCCAGTACGGCAGCGTTTACCGCGTCGGCAGCCTCCATCTGCACCATGTGCCCGACACCCGGTAGCACCTGCACTTGGGCACCCAGCCCGTCGGCATGGGACGCCGGGATGATCGCGTCTTCGGCGCCCCAGACCAGCAGCGTCGGGTGCTCGGCGGTCACGCTGCGCAGGTCGTGCCGTTGCCGGTCGCCCTCGGCCAGCGCCGCCGCCAGTTGGCGCAAGGCGGCGTCCACGCCCTCCAGGCGCTTGAACTTGAGCATGTCCTCGAGCATTTGCCGAGTCACCTGCGTGGCGTCGGCGAACAGCTGGCTCATCGGTCCTTTCAGGGCATTGCGGCTGCCGGCCTCGATGAAGTCGTGCAGGTACTGGCCGTTGAGGGTCTCGCCCAGTGCGGCGCTGGCGACCAGGGTCAGGCTGGCCACTCGCTGCGGCGCCAGGCGCGCCGCATTCAGGCATACCGCGCCGCCCATGGAGTGACCGGCCAGGTGGGCGCGGGCAATGCCCAGGTGATCGAGCAGGGCCAGCACCGCCTCGCTCAGTTCGTCCAGGTCTCCGCGCTGCAGGGCCTTGGCCGATTCGCCGTGGCCGGGCAGGTCGAGCGCGATCACCCGACGTTCGGCGGCCAGGGCCGGGTGGTTGAACAGCCAGTTGTTCAAGTCGCCGGCAAAGCCGTGTACCAGCACCAGCGGCGTGTCGCCTTCGCCCAGCTCGAACCAGCGCAGCAGGCGCCCACCGACCTCGGCCTTCTGCGGCAGCGGCCCCTGGGTCTGTTCGCTGCCGCCAGCGGCGACGAACTCGGCCTGGAAGCGCTGCACCACGGCGTCGATCTCGGCCTCGTCGGCTTCGCCCTCGACCACCACAGCCAGCAGCGCCCCCACCGGCAGGGTTTCGTCGGGCTGGGCGACACAGCGACGCAGCACGCCGGTGAACGGCGACTCGACGCTGCCGTTGATCTTGTCGGTCTCGACGTCCAGCACTTCTTCGCCGACCGTGAGCCTGTCGCCTTCCTGCTTGAGCCAGGTATCGACCCGGCCTTCGCTCATCGACAGGCCCCACTTGGGCATGGTCAGGGTATGAATCTGGCTCATGCGGCATTCCTCGCAGCGTCGATCACTTTATGCACGGCCGCTTCGATCTTCGCCGCGTCCGGCAGGTAAAGGTCTTCCAGCGCGTCGGAGAACGGCACCGGCGTGTGCGGCGCGGTGACCATCTCGATCGGGCCCTTGAGCGCGCAGAAGGCTTTCTGCGCCACCAGTGCGCTGATGTCGGTGGCCATCGAGCAGCGCGGGTTGGCTTCATCGATCACCACCAGTCGGCCGGTCTTCTCCACGCTCTCCAGAATGCTGTCCTCATCCAGCGGGCTGGTGGTGCGCAGGTCCAGCACTTCGCAGTCGATACCCTGGCGGGCTAGGTTGGCGGCCGCTTCCAGCGCGACGTGGACCATGCGCCCGTAGGTCACCAGGGTCACGTCGTCGCCGTCGCGCAGGTAGCTGGCCTCGCCGAACGGCACCGTGTACACCTCTTCCGGCACCTCGCCCTGCAGGCCGTACAGCAGCTTGTGCTCGCAGAAGATCACCGGGTCGTTGTCGCGGATCGCCTGGATCAGCAGGCCCTTGGCGTCGTAGGGCGTGGCCGGGCACACCACTTTCAGGCCGGGGATGTGCGTCCACAGCGAGGTGAGCATCTGCGAGTGCTGGGCGGCGGCGCGCAGGCCAGCGCCGTACATGGTGCGCATCACCAGCGGGGTCACGGCCTTGCCGCCGAACATGTAGCGAAACTTGGCGGCCTGGTTGAGGATCTGGTCCAGGCAGCAGCCGGCGAAGTCGACGAACATCAGTTCGCAGACCGGGCGCAGCCCTTGGGTCGCGGCGCCGACCGCCGCGCCGACGTAGCCGATTTCCGAGAGCGGCGCATCCAGCACGCGGCCGGGAAACTGGTGGTACAGGCCCTTGGTCACGCCGAGCACGCCACCCCAGGCGTCGTCCTCGCCGGGCGCACCGGCGCCGCCGGCCACGTCCTCGCCAATGATGAACACCGTGCTGTCGCGGCGCATTTCCTGAGCCAGGGCCTCATTGATGGCCTGCTGGTAGCTGATCTTTCTTGCCATGGTGATTCTCCTTGTCGTTCTTCGGGTCGGCTCAGGGATAGGCGACGTAGACGTCGGTGAGCAGGTCGGCCGGTTGTGGCTTGGGGTCGGCCTTGGCGCGGAGCACGGCCTCTTCGATCAGGTCGGCGACGCGGGCGTCGATGGCGTCGAGCTGGGTGGCGTCGAGCAGGCCGGCGCGGGTGGTCTTGTCGCGGAACTGCAGCAGGCAGTCGCGCTGCTCGCGCAGGTTCTTCACCTCGTCCGGGGCGCGGTAGGTCTGGGCGTCGCCCTCGAAGTGACCGTAGTAGCGGCTGAGCTTGACCTCGATCAGCGACGGCCCTTGCCCGGCGCGGGCGCGCGCGATGGCGGCAGCGGCGGCTTCGTAGACGGCGAAGAAGTCGAAGCCGTCGATGGTCACTCCGGGCATGCCGAACCCGGCGGCGCGGTCGGCGATGTGGTCGCAGGCCACCGACCAGGTGGACGCAGTGGCTTCGGCGTAGCCGTTGTTCTCGGCGACGAAGATGCACGGCAGGTTCATGATCGAGGCCAGGTTCATCGCCTCGAACACTGCACCTTCGTTGGAGGCGCCGTCGCCGAAGAAGGCCACCGCCACGTCGTCGCGGCCCTTGAGCTTGGCCGCCAGCGCCGCACCGGCCACCAAGGGTGCGCCAGCCCCGACGATGCCGTTGGCGCCGAGCATGCCCTTGCCCAGGTCGGCGATGTGCATCGAGCCGCCCTTGCCGCCGCACACGCCGGTGCGCTTGCCGTAGATCTCGGCCATCATGCCGTGCACATCGACGCCCTTGGCGATGCAATGGCCGTGGCCGCGGTGGGTGGACGCGATGCAGTCGCTGTCACGCAGGTGCGCCATGACCCCGGCTGCCGACGCTTCCTCGCCGGCATACAGGTGGACGAAACCGGGGATCTCGCCAGTGGCGAACTCCACGTGCAGGCGTTCCTCGAAGGCGCGGATGGTGCGCATCACTTCATAGGCATGCAGCAATTGCGCTGAACTGAGCTCAGTGGACATGTTGTTGTTCTCCAGGGGTTGTCTCAACACGGGGTTGCAGGGTGCAGTCGGTGGCCGTGGGCCACGGCCAGCAGGCGATGACGGGCGGCGTGGGCGAGCACGGCCTCGACCTCGACGGTCAACGGTCCGTGCAGGTCTAGGGTGATGGTCGGGGTGTCGTGGGCGGCGAATTCGATCTCGCGCTCGCCGTCGAGCGCCAGGGTGCCGGCACGCAGGTGCGGACGCTGCGGAGTATCCGGGCTCAGCGTGCCGCTGGCGCTGATGCCGCAGCCTTGCAGCAGGCCGGGGGCCAGCGGCACGATCAGCGCCTGTTCGGCACCGGGGCTCAGGCGCACCCAACTGCCCAGCGGCGCCTCGCGGCTCACCGGCTGCCACAGCCCGCACAGGGCCGACAGGCCGATGGCGTGGGGCTCGGCGAAGCAGGCGAAGATTTCGTCGAGATCCTCGCGCCGGCTGAGGGCGCGGGCGCCGACGAAACGCTGGGGCGAGACCGCGACTTCGACCAGCGCCCATTCGCACAGGCTCTGCTCGGGCACTTTCACCAGCAGTCGCTTGTTGCGCCGCAGCGCCAGGCTGGCGGGCACCCGACCCGTAGCGACCAGCCCGGCAGCGAGTCCGGCGCTGGTGGCTTCGCGCAGTTGTGGGAAGGCGTTGTTGGTGCCGGTGGACAAGGTCAGCAACGGGATGTCGCCCACGTGCGCCGCCACCGCCTTGTGGGTACCGTCGCCGCCCAGCACGGCGATCAGGTCCACGCCGCGCTCGCGCATGCGGCGGGCCGCCAGGTGGGTGTCGGCGACGGTCTGGGTCAGGGGCAGGTCGAGGATTTCCACGGCCGGCCAGTGCTGCAGACTCGCCCCCGGCCCTTGGCTGGCCTTGAGTACGGCAGCGGCGATCCCGGTCATGTCGCTGGGCAGCAGCACCTTGTCCACGCCCGTGGCGCCGAAGGCCGCGAGCAGGCGCTGGATGGCCGAGGCCTTGTCGGTGCTCGAGTGCAGCCCGGCGCTGCTGGTCAGGCGCCGCAGGTCGCGACCGGAGGCCGGGTTGGCGATGATTCCGAGGGTGGGGCCGGGCTGCGTCATGGCGCACCTCATCTTGTTGTTATGCCTTGCCCGGAGCAGGAGCAAGCGCAGTGCCAGCTCTTGGGTTTGGTGCTGAGAGGGCCGTAATAGAGCACTCTGGGCAGAGTTCGACGGAGCGCGCCCGGGACTTCGCTGAGACGCGGCGTGTCGCTTGGCTCACCCGCGGCGGGGGCTGCTGAGACGCGGCGTCTCACGCCTGCCGATAATCAGACGAGGCTTGTCGATGCCTGTCGGCGAGCGCTTAATGGCCGCACAACGACAAGAACCACAGGAACCGGAGGCCTCATGCTTGCCGCGCATTCCCGAGCCCACGTCGATTGCGTCAGTCGCGTGGTGAAAAACGCCGAGCGCTTGCCCCAGGCGCCCGTACCGCCGCTGATCCTCGACTCCTGGCGACGCTCCATGGAGGTGTACCGTCTGGACCCGGCCTCCCAGCAGGGCCCGCGCATCCTTTCACAACGCCTGCTCAACGAATGCCGCGAACGCGCCGAGCTGTTCCTGCGCATCGCCGGCGATGCCGTGGCGCGCCTGCATGAACAGGTGCGCGGCGCCGACTACTGCGTGCTGCTCACCGATGCCCAGGGGCAGACCATCGATTACCGGGTCGAAACGAACATCCGCAGCGACTGCCGCAAGGCCGGGCTGGACCTGGGCGCCTGCTGGTCCGAAGGCGAGGAGGGCACCTGTGGGGTCGCGGCGGTGCTGACCAGCAAGGCGCCGGTGACAGTGCACAAGCGCGATCACTTTCGCGCCGCGTTCATCGGCCTGACCTGTACGGCGGCGCCGGTGTTCGACCCGCTGGGCGACCTGCTGGGGGTGATCGACGTTTCCGCGCTGCGCTCGCCCGATGAACGGCGCAGCCAGCACCTGATTCGCCAACTGGTCGAACGCACGGCGCGGGAGATCGAGAACGCCTTCTTCATGCACCAGACCCAGAGGCACTGGGTGATGCGCGCGCACGGTACGCCGGGCTACGTGGAGAGCCAGCCTGATTATCTGTTGGCCTGGGATGCCGAGGGCCGCCTGCAAGCACTCAACAGCCTGGCCCGGCAGCGCCTGGTGCAGCGGCTGGGGCGGCTGCCGGCGCACATTGGCGAGCTGTTCGACCAGGCGCAGTTGCGCCAGGTCTGCAACGCCTCGGCCCAGCGCCTGCCGGGGCTGGGTGGCCTGTATGGGCGGGTCAGCGCGCCGCGCCAGCGTACCCCCGCCTCGCCGCTGCACAGCGCGCAGGATTCGCGTATCGCACAGCATCTGCGCCTGGCGACGCGGGTCAAGGACTGCAACCTGGCGGTGCTGGTCGAGGGCGAGACGGGGGCGGGCAAGGAGGTGTTCGCCCGCCAGGTGCACCACCAGAGCCAGCGCAGCGCCGGTCCCTTCATCACGCTGAACTGTGCGGCCATTCCGGAAAGCCTCATCGAAAGCGAGCTGTTCGGCTATGTGGCCGGGGCTTTTACCGGGGCGTCGAGCAAGGGCATGCAGGGGCTGTTGCAGCAGGCGCACGGCGGCACACTGTTCCTCGACGAGATCGGCGACATGCCGCTGAACCTGCAGACGCGTCTGCTGCGGGTGCTGGCCGAAGGTGAGGTGGCGCCGCTGGGCGCGGCGCGACGTGAGCGCGTCGACATTCAGGTGATCGCCGCCACGCACCGCGATCTGGCCGCGCGGGTGGCGCAGGGGCTGTTTCGCGAAGACCTGTATTACCGCCTGGCCAATGCCCGCTTCGCGCTGCCGCCGCTGCGCGCGCGCGAGGATAGGCTCGGTCTGATCCAGCGCTTGCTCGCCGAAGAGGCCGCGGCCTGCGGTGTGGACGTGGTGCTGAGCGATGCGGCGTTGCAGGCGCTGCTGGAATACCGCTGGCCTGGCAACCTGCGCCAGTTGCGCCAGGTGCTGCGCTATGCGTGCGCGGTGAGTGAAGGCGGGCAGGTGCAATGCAGGGATCTACCGCACGAGGTACGCGGCGAGGTGCCGGAGACGGGCGACGGCGTGGTGTCCTGCCCGGCACGACAGGCGTTGCTCGACGCGTTGATTCGCCATCGCTGGAAACCGGCTGACGCCGCGCGTGCACTGGGTATTTCGCGGGCGACTTTGTATCGGCGGGTGCACGAGCATCGGATCGAGATGCCACGCATGAAAGGCTGAGCGCCCCGCCGACGACCGAGCGCCCATGAAAAACCCCGGAACGCGTCCGTAATGCTGTTCACTTAAAGAATGCTGGGTCCGCTTCGCGGCCCTTTCGCGGCACAAGGCCGCTCCCACAAAGTCCGCGCAAACCCTGAAACATGGGGCTGTACGGACCCTGTGGGAGCGGCCTTGCGCCGCGATGGGCTGCGCAGCAGCCCTAATTCCAGCAATACAGATATTAAGTGAACAGCATTACGGAACGCGTCCGGGGTTCGGGTCCATCACGCTAACGCGATCACTCCTGGTTGGCCAGTTTGTGCTCGAGGTAGTGGATGTTCACGCCGCCTTTGCAGAACCCTTCATCGCGCACCAGGTCGCGGTGCAGCGGGATGTTGGTCTTGATGCCATCGACGACGATTTCGTCCAGGGCATTGCGCATACGGGCCATGGCCTCGTCGCGGTCCTTGCCCCAGGTGATCAGCTTGCCGATCAGCGAGTCGTAGTTCGGCGGGACCGAATAGCCGCTGTACAGGTGCGAATCGACACGTACGCCATTGCCGCCTGGTGCGTGGAAGTGCTTCACCGTGCCTGGGCTCGGGATGAACTTCTTCGGGTCTTCGGCGTTGATCCGGCATTCCAGCGAATGGCCGTGGACGACGATATCTTCCTGGCGGAACGACAGCTTGTTGCCTGCGGCGATGCTGAGCATCTCCTTGACGATGTCGACACCGGTGACCATTTCCGAGACCGGGTGTTCGACCTGGACGCGGGTGTTCATCTCGATGAAGTAGAAGCGGCCGTTCTCGTACAGGAACTCGAAAGTACCGGCACCGCGGTAGCCGATCTCGATGCACGCGTCCACGCAGCGCTTGAACACTTCCTGGCGGGCGTTCTCGTCGATGCCGGGAGCTGGCGCTTCTTCCAGCACCTTCTGGTGACGGCGCTGCAGCGAGCAGTCACGGTCGCCCAGGTGGATCGCGTTGCCTTGGCCGTCGGACAGGACCTGGACTTCCACGTGGCGTGGGTTGGTCAGGAACTTCTCCAGGTACACCATCGGGTTGCCGAAGGCCGCACCGGCTTCGGTACGGGTGAGCTTGGCCGAGGCAATCAGGTCCTCTTCCTTGTGCACCACGCGCATGCCGCGACCACCGCCGCCGCCAGCGGCCTTGATGATCACCGGATAGCCGACTTCACGGGCGATGGCCAGTGCGGTCTCTTCGTCTTCCGGCAGCGGGCCGTCGGAGCCCGGCACGGTAGGCACGCCGGTCTTGATCATGGCGTCCTTGGCCGACACCTTGTCGCCCATCAGGCGAATGGTGTCGGCTTTGGGGCCGATGAAGGCGAACCCGGATTTTTCCACCTGCTCGGCGAAATCAGCGTTTTCAGCCAGGAAGCCGTAGCCCGGGTGGATCGCCGTGGCGCCGGTGACTTCGGCCGCCGCGATGATCGCCGGAATATGCAGGTAGGAATCCTTGGACGATGCAGGGCCGATGCAGACCGACTCGTCTGCCAGGCCCAGGTGCATCAGTTCACGGTCGGCGGTGGAGTGCACCGCGACGGTTTTGATGCCCAGCTCTTTGCAGGCACGCAGGATCCGCAGGGCAATTTCCCCACGGTTGGCGATCAGGACTTTTTCGAGCTTCCCAGACATCGTTGGCTCTCCGCGATTCAAACGACGGTGAACAGCGGCTGGTCGAACTCAACCGGCTGGCCGTCTTCTACCAGGATGGCGTCGATGACACCGCCGATTTCGGCTTCGATGTGGTTCATCATCTTCATGGCTTCGACGATGCACAGGGTGTCGCCTTTTTTCACGGTCTGGCCCACTTCAGCGAAGTTCGGCGAGGTCGGCGAAGGCTTGCGGTAGAAGGTGCCGACCATCGGCGAGCGGACCACGGTGCCTTTGAGGGCAGGCGCTGCGGCTTCGGCGGCCGGTGCAGCGGCGGCGGCAGGGGCAGGGGCAGGGGCGGCAACCGGTGCGGCCATCGGCGCTGGCGCGGCGAAGTATTGGGCGCCGGCAGGGGTTTTGCTGTTACGGCTGATGCGAACGGACTCTTCGCCTTCCTTGATTTCCAGTTCGTCGATGCCGGACTCTTCCAACAGTTCGATCAGCTTTTTGACTTTACGGATATCCATTAATCAGCAACTCCCAGGATTCGGTCGGGGACTTAAAATGTGAAAACGTGTCGAAAACGTTTCTTCGTAGTGCTTTCAGGGCCAGGTCCATCGACCTGAACCGCGTGTCATCGGGGCTGTGCGTTGGCAGCCAGATGTTCCAGGGCCGACTCCAGGGCCAGGCGGTAGCCGCTGGCGCCCAGGCCGCAAATCACACCTACAGCCACGTCGGAGAAGTAGGAGTGGTGACGGAACGGTTCACGCTTGTGCACGTTGGAGAGGTGCACTTCGATGAATGGGATGCTCACTGCGAGCAATGCGTCACGTAATGCGACGCTGGTGTGGGTGAACGCTGCCGGATTGATCAGGATGAAATCCACGCCTTCCTGGCGCGCCGCATGGATGCGGTCGATCAGCTCGTATTCGGCATTGCTCTGCAAGTACTGCAGATGGTGGCCGGCGGCGCGTGCGCGCTGCTCGAGGTCCTGGTTGATCTGGGCGAGGGTGACAGCGCCATAGACGCCTGGCTCGCGGGTGCCGAGCAGGTTCAGGTTAGGGCCGTGCAGCACCAGTAGGGTGGCCATCTGCGTATTCCTTGGTTTTGTAGGGCAATTCGACATAGCGCGGCGACTATGCCGCAAGTCGGTGGCAGTGTCCAGTTCCCCGCAATAGCCAGCACGTTGACCGAGGTTCGGGCAAAGTATGTGACTGCAAGCCTGGGTTTGGTCACTTTCGTGGGATAAAAACGCCGCAGTGGGACGTTATAGCCCCAGCTTGCCGCGCACGCGCGTCAGAATCGTCGCAAATTCCTCGGCATTCACCTCGCCTATCACCCGATCAGTGGTCATTTCGCCGCCGTTCGCGGCAAAGAACAGCATCGCCGGTGGGCCGAACAGTCGGTAACGGTCGAGCAGGCTGCGCTGTTCGGCGCTGCTGGCGGTGATATCGAAGCGCAGCCGTTTGAAGCCGGACAGCATCGGCTGGACCTGGGCGGCGCCGAGCACGTCCTTCTCGATCACTTTGCAACTGATGCACCAGTCGGCGTACCAGTCCAGCAGCACCGGCTGGCCGGCCGCTTTGGCCTGGGCCAGGGCCGCGTCCAGCGCGGCGGGGGTGGTGAGGGTCTGCCAGGCATCGGCCTGTGCAGGCGCCGCCGAGGCGGCAGACGCGGGCGGCGGCAGCGGCCGCAGTGGGTCGCCTTGACCGGCCAATGCGCCGTACCAGCAGGCCAGGGCGTAGACCAGGCACAGCAGGCCGAGCAACTGCGCCAGGCGCTGGCGCGGCGACTTGACCACGAACTCCAGCGCGCCGAGGAACAGTGCCACGCCAGCGGCCAGCAGGCCGACCAGCAGCAGCGTCAGCGGCCCGGGCAGCACGCGGCTGAGCAGGCCGATGGCCACGCCCAGCAACAGCACGCCGATGATGTTCTTCACGCTGTTCAGCCATGGCCCGCTCTTGGGCAGCCAGGCCGCGCCGCCGGTCGCCACCAGCAGCAGCGGTGCGCCCATGCCCAAGCCCAGGGCGAACAGTTTCAGGGCGCCGCCGACGGCATCGCCGCTGGCGCTGATGTACAGCAGGGCGCCCGCCAATGGCGCCGATACGCAAGGCGAGACCAGCAGGCTGGAGAGCACCCCGAGCACCGCAGCGCCCAGCAGTGATCCGCCGCGCGTGCCGCGTGCCACCCGGTCCAGGCGCTGGCTCAGGGCGTGCGGCAACTTGAGTTCGAACAGACCGAACATGGCCAGGGCGAACACCGCGAAAAACAACGCAAAGGGCACCAGCACCCAGGCCGATTGCAGGCGTGCTTGCAGGTTCAGGCTAGCGCCGAACAGCCCCATCAACGCGCCGAGTCCGGCGAAGCTGGCGGCCATCGGCAGCACGTAGGCCAGCGACAGGCTCAAGCCACGCCAACCGCCCACCTGGCCGCGCAGCACCACGCCGGACAGAATCGGCAGCATCGGCAGCACGCAGGGGGTGAAGGTCAAGCCGAGGCCGGCGAGGAAGAACAGCAGCAGCGCCTGCCAATCGAGCCGTTCGGTGGCACTGGCGGCGTTCGCCGCGCCCTCTCCCGGAATGCTCAGGCGCGCGGTTTCCGGGGGATAGCACAGGCCTTTGTCGGCGCAGCCTTGATAACCCACCAGCAAGGTGAAGGCGCGTGGGTCGGTGCGCGGCACCTCGATGTCGACGATGCCGTGGTACACCTCGACGTCGCCGAAGAACTCGTCGTGCTTGGCTTCCCCCTGGGGAATGCGTGGGCTGCCCAGGGCGATGTCGCCTGGCTCGCTGCGCACCTGGAAGCGGTGACGATAGAGGTAGTAGCCCTCGGTGGCGACGAAGCGCAATTTGATCGACTGCGCATCGGCCTGGAGCAGTTCCAGCTTGAAGGCTTCGTGGACCGGCAGGAAGTCGGCGCTGTTGGACAGCGAGGCGGCGCCCAGGGTGGCGCTGGGACGGTTGTCGAGCAGGCCCGAGGCGAAGCTGGGGCCGGCCAGCAGCAGGAACAGCAGAAAAAACAAGCGGCGCATGGCGGACTCGCGAGGTGGAACGTGGCCGGCATGATAGCGGAGTTGGCAGCGGCTGGGGGCGATCGGGCTGGGTGCGGCGGCGAAGCGCCGCACCCCAGGGCGCTTACACGCGAAACGCGCCGACCGCCTGGTTCAGTTCGCCGCCGAGCTGCAGCAGTTGCTCGCTCTGCTGGCGACCTTCGCCGATACGCTGCAGGTTGTCTTCGCCCAGGGCATGGATACGCTCGCTGTGGTCACGGATCTCGCTCACCGCGCCGCTCTGCTGGGCGGTCACATCGGCGATGCGCACCGCCGTGTCGGCGATGGTGCGAATGGCGCTGACGATCTCGTCCAGCGCACCGTCGGCCATTTGCGCCTGGCTGGCGGTGGCCTCGGCATGTTCGAGCTGGGTGCGCATGCCGCTGACCGATTCGCGCGCGGCCTGTTGCAGGCGGTCGATCAGCACCTGGATTTCGCCGGTGGCGCCGGTGGTGCGCTGGGCCAGCGAGCGCACCTCGTCGGCCACCACGGCGAATCCGCGGCCCATCTCCCCGGCACGGGCCGCCTCGATGGCGGCATTGAGCGCCAGCAGGTTGGTCTGCTCGGCGATGGCGCGGATCACCGTCAGCACGCCGCCGATGGTCGCCGACTCGGCCGCCAGTTGCTCGATCAGTTGAGCATTGCCCTGCACCTCGTCGACCAGCGCACGCAGCCCCGACAGGCTGTCGCCGATCACCGCCTGGCCGTGCTCCACGGCGCGACCGGCGTCACGGCTGGCGTCGGCGGCCGCGCTGGCGTCGCCGGCCACCTGCTGGATGGTCGCTTCCAGTTCGCCCAGGGCGTCGCGGATCTGCGCGGTGTCGCCGGCCTGGCGTTCGGCACCGTCGTGCAGCGCCGTGCTCATGCCGGCCAGGGCATGGCTGCTGCCGGCGACCTGTTCGGCGTTGTCGCGCAAGGTGCCCACCAGCGTCACCAAGTACTGGCGCAGGCGGTTCAGCGAGGCCTGGATCTCGTGCAGTTCGAGGTTGGTACGGCCCAGCTCCACGGGTTGGCCGAAGTCGCCTTCGGCCCAGCGCGACAGGGCCGGTGCCAGGCTGGTGAGGGTGCGGGTGAGGCGCCGTTGCAGGGTGTCGATGAGCAGTGCGATCAGCAGGATCAGGCCGATCATCACGCCCTGGGTGAGCCGCACTTCGGCGGCGATCTTCGCGTGCTGGCCACGCACCTGCGGCTCCAGTGCGGCGATGGCCTGCTGCACGGCATCGATACGTTCGCGGGTACTGGCGGCCAGCGCGGCGCGGCGCTCGATCTGTTCGCGGGTGCGCTGCAGCTCGGCGGGGTAACGGCCGAGCAGGCTTTGCAGTTCGCGCTTGAGGCCGACGGCGACATCTTCCTGGCGTTCGTTGGCCTGGCTTTGCAGGCCCATCATCGCGGCGAAGTCGTCGGCGCCGGACTCGGCGGCGCGGGTCACCCCCAGCAGCGGCAGGGCGTCGATGAGCTGGGCCTGGGCGCGGATCTGCTGCAGCTCGCGTTCCACCTCGTCGGCCAGCTCGGCGCGACCGCTGCTGACCAGTTTGTCGCGGGCCAGCGCCAGGCGGCCCAGGTGCAGCGAGGCGTCCAGCAGGGGCGTCAGGTAGCGCGGCGCCTCGGCGCTGCCGCTGTCACGGGCGTAGCCGGCCAGTTGTTCGAAGTTGGCCCCCAGCTCGCGCTCGGCTTGCAGCAGCAGGGCTTGCGGGTCGCCGGCCAGTTTGCCGGCGGCCAACAGTTCGTTGGCGGTGAACGCCTGCAGGCCGTCGAGGCTGGGCCGCAGTTGCGCGGCCAGATCCTCCGGCCACTGGGCCAGCGCCTCGTGCAGGTGGCGGGTGGCCTCCGTGGCGGCGGCATGGCGCAGGGCGTCGCCACTGGCCAGGTAGGCCTGGATGTTGTCGGCGGCCTGGTTCTGGAACTGCTGAGACAGGCTCAGGTAGCGCTCCATCAGTTGGTAGGGGCGCTCCAGTGCGCGCTGCGACCACCACAGGGTCGCGCCCAGGGCAAAGCACACGGCCACCAGCAAAAGGGTGTTGAAATTGGTCAGCCACTTCAGGCGCATAGCCGCTAACTTCCTGGGCAATGGTGAGGTAGGTGGCTGAAGTTATTGCGATTTTGTGACGCCGTGATGACGGCGGAGGCTTGGCGCCCTAAAAAAGTGGCACATTGCTGGTATGGCTGGCGTCGTGGCCGATGGCCGTGCAGGAAACGCCGTGGGCGCTTACGGCTCGACCCGCATCACGCAATTGCGCCCGGCATGCTTGGCCCGGTACAGCGCCTCGTCCGCAGCACTGGCCATGCTCTGGGCATCGAGCGCCTCGTCGAGCTGCACCACACCGGCACTGAAGGTGCATTGCAGGTCGTGAGGCTGGGCGGGGTAGTGGATTTCGGCGAAGCGCTGGCGGATCTGGTCGAGCACCTTGTGCGCGGCATCCAGCCCGGTGTCAGGCATCACGATGGCGAATTCCTCGCCGCCGTAGCGGCCGATGAAATCGGTCTTGCGCAGGCGCTGCTTGAGAAACAACGCCAGGCTCTTGATCACGCGGTCGCCCATGGGATGGCCATGGCGATCGTTGATCTTCTTGAAGTGGTCGATGTCGAGCATGGCGAAGCTCAGTGGCCGTTGCTCGCGGCGGGCGCGGAAGCTGCAGTCTTCGAGCAGTTGCAGGATGTGGGTGTGGTTGTACAGCCCGGTCAGGCTGTCACGGACCATGCGCGCCTTGAGGTGGCGGGCGCGGGCGGCGCGGTTGCGCACGGTGGTGATCAGGTGGCGGGCGCGGATCGGTTTGGTGAGAAAGTCGTCGCCGCCCTCGCTCATGGCCTCGAGCTGCTTGTCCAGGTCGTCTTCGGCCGACAGGTAGATGATCGGCACGCTGACGTAGCGGTCGTTGTGGCGGATCACCTTGGCCAGTTCCACGCCGGTACAGTCGGGCATGTACATATCCAGGATGATCAGGTCGGGCTGAAAGTCCGCCAGTTCGGCCATGGCGCGCATCGGCTCGGTGAGGGTGCGGGTGATGATGCCGGCGCCGTTGAGCAGGCGCTCGGTGTTCAGCACCTGGGCCCGCGAGTCGTCGATGACCAGCACGCGGAACGGCTCGTACTGGGTGGCGCTGGTGAGCAGTTCGACTTTCTCCAGCAGGCTCGACGCTTCCAGGGTGCCGGTGAGGAACTCCTGGCCGCCAGCCCGCACCGCTGCCAGGCGCGTGGGGGTGTCGGCTTCGTGCAGGCTGAAGAACAACAGTGGGATGGGCGTTTGCAGACCGAGTTGGGCGTCGGCCGCCAGGCGCAGGCCGGCGCCGGGTCCGGCGAAATCCACGTCCATGACGATCGCCGCCGGCAGGTGCTCGCTCAGCGCCGCGCGCAAGGCCTCGCCGCTGTCCAGGGCTTGTGCGCTCAGGCCGAAGAACGCCAGTTGCTGGGCCAGGCGCTCGGCGCGCTCGGCGTCCTGCAGCAGGATATGCACGGGCTTGCGCACGGCCGGCAAGTGCACGCTGTCGAGCTGGTCGCCCTGGCGCAGGCCTGTGCGCGAGAGGCGCTGCATCAGGCGGTTGAGCTCACCGATCAGTTGCGAGTTGAGGCGCGCGCTGTTGGCTTCGATGGCCTCCAGGGTCTGACCGATGGCCTGCGCCAGGCCGATGTGTTCGGCCTGCTCGAAGCGCTCGGCGTAGCGCTGCAGGCGCAGGTTGGCATCGCTCAGTTCGCCCAGTCCGGCACTCGACCATTCGCCGCGCTGCAGGCGTTGCCAGGTCTCCAGCATCTGTCGAGCCTGGTGGATGACCCGCTGGGCGAAGTGTTGACGCAAGCGCTCGTGGCTGGGCTCGGCGTGTCCGGTCATGTCCTGTCTGCTTGTTCGAAAGAGGTATGCAGGTTCAATGATGGCTCTATGCTAGCAGCTCTGATCCTACCCGTGAGTGCCGCGGATCAACAAAGCGTTCACGCCCGTCCATTCAGTTTGCGACTCGTGGGTCGCTTATGCGCATGGCGGCGTCTGCTTTATAGTGCCCAGGTGCAGGCTCGCCGTGGCACCCTGGCACGGGCCTGTGGTCCAAGCCCCTGAACCCTCATGTTTGATTAAGGACAACGCCATGCTGGACTGGAAAAACCGCGAGGCCAAGGCCGAGCGGCGCGAGCGCGCCGACGGCCGTGGCGCCGCCACCCGTAGCTACTTCGGCGGCCTCTGGAGCCGCGCCCTGCTTATCCTGATCGGTGTGTACCTGGTGGTGTGCATCGGTCTTGGCTGGTACTGGAGCCAGGAACCGGCCCTGTTCCCGGTGCAGCAGAATGCCCAGGCCGCTGCCCAGCGCAACGGCCAGCAGATGGTGATCGGCTACACCACCACCGAAACCCTGAAGACCGTCGCGGCCACGCTGCTCGACAAGCCCGGTGGCTACATCGCCAACGACCGCTTCCCGCCAGGCCTGTGGATGGACAACATGCCGAGTTGGGAATACGGCGTGCTGGTCCAGGTACGTGACCTGTCGCGCGCGCTGCGCAAGGACTTCGCCCGTTCGCAATCGCAATCCACCGAAGACGCCGACCTGGCCAAGGCCGAACCGCGCTTCAACTTCGACTACAAGAGCTGGATCCTGCCGTCCAGCGAATCGGAGTTCGAGGAAGGCATCAAGTCGCTCAGCCGCTACCAGGCGCGCCTGGCCGCTGGCGACAAGGGCGCGATCTTCTACACCCGTGCCGACAACCTCAACAACTGGCTGGGCGACGTGGCCACGCGCCTGGGTTCGCTGTCCCAGCGTCTGTCGGCCAGCGTCGGCCGGGTCAAGCTCAACAGCAACCTGAAGACCGAAACCGTGCAGGCCGGCCAAGCGCCGCAGGTCGACGAGGAAATCGTCGAGACGCCATGGCTGCAGATCGACAACGTGTTCTACGAAGCCCGTGGCCAGGCCTGGGCGCTGTCGCACCTGCTGCGCGCCATCGAAGTGGACTTCGCCGACGTACTGGCGAAGAAGAACGCGACGGTCAGCGTGCGGCAGATCATCCGCGAGCTGGAAGCGTCGCAGGAACCGCTGTGGAGCCCGATGGTGCTCAACGGCAGCGGCTTCGGCATGTGGGCCAACCACTCGCTGGTGATGGCCAACTACATTTCCCGGGCCAACGCCGCCGTGATCGACCTGCGCCAGTTGCTCTCGCAAGGATGACCCTGAGCCCTGACGAAGCCGCACACCGTGCGGCTTCGGACGCCGAGTCGGTGGCCTGGGTCGATGCCCAGGACCGCTGCTTGGGCGCTCTGCCGCGGGCCGAGTTGCGCGAGCGCGGGCTGATCGGTCGCTGCACCTTCATCCTGCTGTTCAATAGCCGAGGCGAGCTGTGCGTGCACCGGCGCACCTTGAGCAAAGCGCTGTATCCCGGCTTCTGGGATGTGGCGGCCGGCGGCATGGTGGGGGCGGGCGAAAGCTACGACGCCTCGGCAGCGCGAGAGCTTGGTGAGGAATTGGGCATCGCGGATGTGCCGTTGCGCTTCCATAAGAAGTTCTACTTCGACCAGCCGGGCAACCGGCTGTGGTGCGCGGTGTACTCGGCCGTGTCCGATGCGCCGTTGCGCTTGCAGCCTGAAGAGGTGATGGAGGCGCGCTTCATCAGCGTGGCCCAGGCCGAGGCCGAAAGCCGAGTGAAGGATTACTGCCCGGATTCGCTGGTGGCGTTGCAGCGGTTCAAGGCCAGTTCGTGACAGCGCTGGTATCGGCAGCGCGGGGCGTCCGCCCCTGAACAGCGCGTCGCATAACGCGTGGAAAATGCCGCAATCCGCTACTTAGCAAGCCATCGATTTACCGTTACACTGCGCGCCCTTTTCGGGCTGTCGCCGCATCTGCGACAGTAGCGCCGCCCCTGCCAGAGTGGGGCTTCGCGGTCGGTCCAGCGATGCTGCGAGCCGACCAGTTTTTGTCCTCAGCAAGAGGAACAAAAGTGGCCAAGAAAGCTTCTTCCTTTTCCGCCCTCGGCGGTCTCGTGTTTTCCACCGACGCCGGTCGGCATTGCCCCGACTGCAGTCAGCCGGTGGATGCCTGTGTCTGCAAGCAGCAGGCCGTGCCCGAAGGCGATGGCATCGCCCGCGTGCGCCGCGAAAGCAAAGGGCGTGGCGGCAAGACCGTCACCACCATCAGCGGCGTGCCGCTACCGCTCGATCAGCTCAAGGAACTGGCCAGCACCCTCAAGCGTCGCTGCGGCACTGGTGGCGCCCTGAAAGACGGCGTCATCGAGATCCAGGGCGATCATGTCGAACTGCTGCTCGGCGAATTGCTCAAGCAGGGTTTCAAGTCGAAGAAGTCCGGCGGCTGACCCCGCGCCGAGGATTTTTCGCCCGTGGCTTTCTAAACTCGTTCCTGTGGTCAGGGTCTACCGCCGCAGACGGACGAATCGTCATCATCAGCTTTCATACTGCGCGCGCCTCCCAGGCGGGGCAGTGTCCAGAACTTATCGACAGGGGACTTGAATGTCCGTACGACGCACACGCAAAGACGATGGCAGCCAATGGACCGTGGCCGACAGCCGCAGTGTTTACGGGATCCGCCACTGGGGTGCTGGCTATTTCGCCATCAATGATGCCGGGCGCGTCGAAGTGCGCCCCAACGGCCCGGACAGCTCGCCGATCGACCTCTTCGAACAGGTCGAGGAGCTGCGTCAGAGCGGCCTGTCGCTGCCGCTGCTGGTGCGTTTCCCGGACATCCTGCAGGACCGCGTGCGCCAATTGACCGGTGCCTTCGACGCCAACATCGCGCGCCTGGAATACCAGAGCCAGTACACCGCGCTGTACCCGATCAAGGTCAACCAGCAGGAAGCGGTGGTGGAGAACATCATCGCCACCCAGAACGTCTCCATCGGCCTCGAAGCCGGCTCCAAGCCTGAGCTGCTGGCGGTGCTGGCGCTGGCGCCCAAGGGCGGCACCATCGTCTGCAACGGCTACAAGGACCGCGAGTTCATCCGACTGGCGCTGATGGGCCAGAAGCTGGGCCACAACGTGTTCATCGTCATCGAGAAGGAGTCCGAGGTCGCCCTGGTGATCGAGGAAGCCGCCGAGCTCAAGGTCAAGCCGCAGGTGGGGCTGCGTGTGCGCCTGTCGTCGCTGGCGTCGAGCAAGTGGGCCGACACCGGCGGGGAGAAGTCCAAGTTCGGGCTGTCGGCTGCGCAGTTGCTGTCGGTGGTGGCGCGCTTCCGCGAGGCGGGGCTGGATCAGGGCATTCGCCTGCTGCACTTCCACATGGGCTCGCAGATCGCCAACCTGGCCGACTACCAGCACGGCTTCAAGGAAGCGATTCGTTACTACGGCGAACTGCGGGGGTTGGGCTTGCCGGTCGATCACATCGACGTGGGCGGCGGCCTGGGCGTCGACTATGACGGCACCCACTCGCGCAACGCCAGCTCGATCAACTACGACATGGACGACTATGCCGGCGTGGTGGTGGGCATGCTCAAGGAGTTCTGCGACGCGCAGGGCCTGCCGCATCCGCACATCTTCTCCGAGAGCGGCCGCTCGCTGACTGCGCACCACGCCATGCTGGTGATCCAGGTCACCGACGTGGAGAGCCACAACGACGAAGTGCCGACCATCGAGAACAAGGCTGCGCTGCCCGAGACCGTGCAGTGGCTGGTGGACCTGCTCGGTCCGACCGACATCGAGATGGTCACCGAGACCTACTGGCGTGCCACGCACTACATGGGCGACGTGGCGGCGCAGTACGCCGACGGCAAGCTCACCCTGGCCGAGAAAGCCCTGGCCGAGCAGTGCTACTTCGCCGTGTGCCGGCGCCTGCACAACTCGCTCAAGGCGCGCCAGCGTTCGCACCGCCAGGTGCTGGACGAACTCAACGACAAGCTGGCCGACAAGTACATCTGCAACTTCTCGGTGTTCCAGAGCCTGCCCGACACCTGGGCCATCGGCCAGGTCCTGCCGATCATCCCGCTGCACCGCCTGGACGAAGAGCCGATGCGCCGTGCAGTGCTGCAGGACCTGACCTGCGACTCCGACGGCAAGATCAACCAGTACGTCGACGAGCAGAGCATCGAGACCAGCATGCCGGTGCACGCGGTCAAGGAAGGCGAAGACTATCTGCTGGGCGTGTTCCTGGTCGGCGCTTACCAGGAGATCCTCGGTGACATGCACAACCTGTTCGGCGACACCGACTCGGTGAACATCTACCAGAACGCCGACGGCAGCGTGTACCACGCCGGTATCGAGACCCACGACACCATCGAAGACATGCTGCGCTACGTGCACCTGTCGCCGGAGGAGTTGATGACCCATTACCGCGACAAGGTGGCCAGCGCCAAGATCAGCGCACGTGAGCGCACCCAGTTCCTCGACGCCTTGCGTCTGGGGCTGACTCGCTCGTCTTATCTGTCGTCCTGATTGCCTAGGTGAGGTGGGGCTGCGGTGCAGCCCCTTCCCGGTCCGAAGCCGTTCTATCTATGTCTCGGAGCCGTTGTGCGCGCTAGGTTGCTGGCACAGCTCGCCAGTCGAGTTGTGGACTGCAGTTGCAGCCTTGTACCGCGAAAGATCTGTGCAGCGGGTCCAGCATCAGCCAACCCATCCCCGTTGCCGTTGCAACCTCCACCCCACCCACCCCAATGTCACCGCGCGCAACCCCATGAACCCGAGAAACGCCAACCACAACCCGTGGTTGCCGAGCCCGCGCAGGGCGAATGCCACGGGCAGGGCGATCGCGACCGATACCAGCATCGCATTGCGCATCTCGCGGGCACGTGTGGCGCCGATGAACAGGCCGTCGAGCAGGTAACTCCACACCGCCACCAGCGGCAACAGGGCCAGGTACGGCAGGTACGGGTAAGCGGCTGCGCGCACGCTGGCGATGTTGGTCTGCAGGTCGATGAACAGGTGCCCGCCCAGCAGGAACGCCGCGGCGAATAGCAGGCTGACGATCAGCGACCAGCCGCAGGCCACCACCAACGAGCGGCGCAAGGTGTCGCGCTCGCGCGCGCCGATGGCGTGGCCGCACAGGGCTTCCACGGCATGCGCCAGGCCGTCGAGGGCATAGGCGGTCAGGAGCAGACCATTGAGCAGCAGGGCATTGGCGGCCACCGTCGCCTCGCCCAGGCGCGCGCCCTGCACGGCGATCAGCAGGAACACCAGTTGCAGCGCCAGGCTGCGCAGGAAGATATCGCGATTGACCGACAGCAGCGGTCGCCACGCCTGCCAGCGGGTGAGCGCCGACCAGACGATCCGTCCGGGATGCGCGCGCAGCGCCGGCCGGGTCAGCGCCAGGCCGAGCAGGGCGGCGCTCCATTCGGCGATCACCGAGGCCCGCGCCGAGCCCAGCACGCCCCAGTCCAGGCCGAGCACGAACCACAGGTTCAAGGCGATGTTCAGCACGTTGGTGGTCAACAGGATCGCCAGCGGCGCCCGCGCGTTCTGGGTACCGAGGAACCAGCCGACCAGGGCGTAGCTGGCCAGCGCCGCCGGCAGGCCGAGCAGGCGCGTATGGAAGAACGTCTCGGTGGCGCTGCCCAGTGCCTGGCTGGGCTGCATCGCGTGCAGCGCCAATTGGCTGAAGGGCAGGGCGAGCAAACCGACCACCAACGCCAGCGCCAACGCCAGTAGCAAGCCCTGCGCCAGCACCTGGCGCAGCGCGGCACCGTCGGCGCGCCCGGCGGCCTGTGCGGCGAAGCCGGTCGAGCCCATGCGCAGAAAGCCCATCAGGCCGACCATGAAGGTGAACAGCGTGGCGCCGACGGCGACCGCGCCCAACTGGTGGGCGTGGGGCAGGTGGCCGACGACCGTGCTGTCGACCAGCGCCACCAGTGGCACCGAAACGTTCGACAGGATCATCGGCGCGGCCAGGGCCCAGACCTTGCGGTGGGTCAGGCGGTGCTGCCAGTCGGTGGACAACTGCGACATGGGGATTCCCGGATCTGTGGTCATGCTGTCCACTTGAAGAATGCTGGGTCCGCTTCGCGGCCCTTTCGCGGCACAAGGCCGCTCCCACAAAGTCCGCGCAAACCCTGAAACAGGGGCTGTACGGACCCTGTAGGAGCGGTCTTGCGCCGCGATGGGCTGCGCAGCAGCCCCAATGCCAGCAATACGGATCTTACGTGAACCGCATTACGGATCTGTGGGGCCTTGGCGGCGCCTGGGTGTATGGCCGGCGCATTGTAGCGGCCCGGCAACCCAATCGTGCGACCGCGGTCTCACTTGCCACTTGTCGAGAGGTCAACGCCTCGACGTTGCGCTATAGTTGCTGCCCTCATCACCCCGCTGCCGAAGAGTTCCCTTTCCATGTTCAACAAAGGATTGTTGCTGGCGTGCGCGCTGGCCTTGCTCAGTGCCTGTGATTCCTCTTCCAAGGACACCCCGGTGCCAGCCGAGAAGCCGGCAGCGACCGCTCCGGCCGAACCCCGCGCGGCCAAGCGTGAGGACCCGGCAGTGCTGGCCAAGCGCTACGCTGATCGCGAGCTGGAGGTGCTGGATGTTTCCGAAGTCCAGGTCGACGGCGCCAGCGCCTTGTCGATCAGCTTCTCGGTGCCGTTGGATGCCAACCAGGACTTCGCCGCCAAGGTGCACCTGGTCGACACCGTCAAGGGCAAGCTCGACGGCGCGTGGGAACTCTCGGACAACCAGATGGAGCTGCGCCTGCGCCACTTGGACCCGCAACGCAAGCTGGTGCTGACGGTGGATAAAGGCCTGCTGGCGGTCAACGGCAAGGCCCTGGCCAGCGAGTCGGTCAGCCGCTTGGAAACCCGCGACATGCAGCCCACCGTCGGCTTCGCCAGCCGCGGCTCGCTGTTGCCCACGCGCCTGGCCGAAGGCCTGCCGGTGATCGCGCTGAACGTCGACAAGGTCGATGTCGAGTTCTTCCGCGTCAAGCCCGAGCAACTCTCCAGCTTCCTCGCCAACTGGGGCCGCAACAGCAGCCTGTATGCCTACCAGTCCAAGGAAACCCTGCAGATGGCCGAGTTGGTCTACAGCGGCCGCTTCGACCTCAATCCCGCGCGTAACACCCGCGAAACCGTGCTGCTGCCCATCGCCGGCATCAAGCCGCTGCAAGAGCCGGGCGTGTACCTGGCGGTGATGCGTGCCTCGGGCACCTACGACTATTCGCAGCCCGCCACGCTGTTCACCCTCAGCGACATCGGCCTCTCCGCGCACCGCTACCGTGATCGCCTGGACGTCTTCACCCAGGCGCTGGAAGGGGGCAAGGCGCTGGGCGACGTAACGCTGGAGTTGCACGACGAGAAAGGCAAGCTGCTGGCCCAGGCCAAGACCGACGGCAAGGGCCACGCGCAGTTGCCGATCACCGCCAAGGCCGACACCCTGATCGCCACCCAGGGCGTGCACACCACGTTGCTGCGCCTGACCACCGCCGCGCTGGACCTGGCCGAGTTCGACATCACCGGCCCACAGGCCAACCCCCTGCAATTCTTCATCTTCGGCCCGCGCGACCTTTATCGTCCGGGTGAAACCGTGCTGCTCAATGGCCTGCTGCGCGATCAGGACGGCAAGCCGGTCAAGGCCCAGCCGATCACGGTCGAAGTGCGCCGTCCCGACGAACAGGTCAGCCGCAAGTTCGTCTGGGAGGCCGACTCGAGCGGTCTTTTCCAGTACCAACTGCAGTTGGCGACCGAGGCGCCGACCGGCCGCTGGCAACTGTTGCTGGACCTTGGCGGCGGACGCCAGCAGGTCTATGAGTTCCTCGTCGAGGACTTCCTCCCCGAGCGCCTGGCGCTGGAGCTCAAGGGCAGCAAGACACCGCTGAGCCCCGAAGAGACCGCCCGCATCCAGGTCAACGGCCGCTACCTCTACGGCGCGCCGGCTGCCGGCAACCGCCTCAGCGGCCAGGCCTACCTGCGCCCGCTGCGCGAGGCCGTGCCGGCGCTGCCCGGCTATCAGTTCGGTTCGGTGACCGAAGACGAGCTGACCCAGGACCTGGAGCTGGACGAAGTCACCCTCGATCAGGCCGGCAAGGCCACGCTGAACATCGAAAGCCGCTGGGCCGAGGCCCGTTCGCCGCTGCAATTGACCGTACAGGCCAGCTTGCAGGAGTCCGGTGGTCGCCCGATCACCCGCCGTCTGGAGCAGCCGATCTGGCCGGCCGAGCGCCTGCCGGGCCTGCGCGGTCTGTTCGACGGCGAGGAAACCGACAGTGACGCCCCGGTGCAGTTCGAAGTGCTGGTCGCCGACCGCGACGGCAAGAAACTGGCCGCCGACGACCTCAAGGTGCGGCTGATCCGCGAGCGCCGCGACTATTACTGGAACTACTCCCAGGACGACGGCTGGAGCTACAACTACAACGAGAAATTCCTCACCCAGAGCGAGGAAACCGTCAGCGTCAAGGCCGGTTCCACCGCCAAGCTGACCTTCCCGGTCGAGTGGGGCCCGTACCGCGTCGAAGTCGAAGACCCGCAGACCGGCCTGGTATCCAGCGAGCGCTTCTGGGCCGGCTACCGCGCCCAGGACAACGCCGAAGGCGGCGCGGTACGTCCCGACCAGGTCAAGCTGGCGCTGGACAAGCCGTCCTACGCCGACGGCGCCACGGCCAAGATCACCGTCACGCCGCCGGCCGCGGGCAGCGGCTACCTGATGATCGAATCCAGCGACGGACCACTGTGGTGGCAGGAAATCGACGTGCCGGCCGAGGGCAAGACCTTCGAGGTCGAGCTGGACAAAAAGTGGGCACGCCACGACCTGTACGTCAGCGCCCTGGTCATCCGCCCTGGCGAGCGCAAGGCCAACGCCACGCCCAAGCGCGCCGTCGGCGTGCTGCACCTGCCGCTTGACCGCGCCGAGCGCAAGCTGGCGGTCAGCTTGCAGGCGCCGCAGAAGATGCGTCCCAAGCAGCCGCTGAGCGTGAAGATAAAAGCCGTCAACGCCGATGGCAGCGTGCCCAAGCAGGTGCATGTGCTGCTCTCTGCGGTGGACGTGGGCATTCTCAACATCACCGACTTCAAGACCCCCGACCCCTTCGCCAGCCTGTTCGGCCGCAAGGCCTACGGCGCTGACCAACTGGACATCTATGGCCAGTTGATCGAAGCCGGTCAGGGCCGTCTGGCCAGCCTGGCGTTCGGCGGTGACGCCGCCATGGCCAAGGGCGGCAAGCGCCCGAATACCACGGTCACCATCGTCGCCCAACAGAGCCTGCCGGTGACCCTGGACGACAAAGGCGAAGGTCTGGCCACGGTCGACATCCCCGACTTCAACGGCGAGCTGCGCCTGATGGCGCAGGCCTGGACCGACGAGCACTTCGGCATGGCCGAGGGCAAGACGGTGGTGGCCGCGCCGCTGATCGCCGAGCTGTCGGCGCCGCGCTTCCTGGCCGGCGGCGACCAGACTCGCCTGGCGCTGGACCTGGCCAACCTGTCCGGACGTGCCCAGCAGCTCGACGTGCAGGTCAGCACCGACGGCCAGCTCGACCTCACCGGCCCCGCGCAACAGAGCCTGAGCCTTGCCGAAGGCCAGCGCACCACGCTGATGATCCCGGTGCAGGCCCGTGGCGGTCTGGGCCAGGGCAAGGTGCAGGTGCGCGTCAACGGTCTGCAGTTGCCGGGCGAAAACGCCCAAGGCTTCGAGCGCGAATGGACCCTGGGTGTGCGTCCGGCCTATCCGGCGATGCTCAAGCACTACCGCGTGGCCTTGAAGGACCAGCCCTGGACCCTGCCGGACAACGACCTGGCCCAGTTCGAGTCGTCGGGCCTGGAGGCGACCCTGGCGCTGTCCAGCCGTCCGCCGCTGAACCTTGCCGAGCAGATCCGTGCCCTCGAAGCCTATCCCTATGGCTGCCTAGAGCAGACCACCAGCGGTTTGTACCCCTCGCTCTACGCCGATGCCGACAGCCTCAAGCGCCTGGGCATCAAGGGTGAGCCGGCCGATGTGCGCAAGCGCAAGATCGAGATGGGCATCGAGCACCTGCTCGGCATGCAGCGCTATAACGGCAGCTTCGGTCTATGGAGTTCGGACAGCGAGGAGGAGTACTGGCTGACGGCGTACGTCACCGACTTCCTCTTGCGCGCCCGCGAGCAGGGCTACGGCGTACCCGCCGAGGCGTTGAAGAAGGCCAATGAGCGTCTGCTGCGTTACTTGCAGGAACGCAACCTAATCGAAGTCGATTACAGCCAGAACGCCGAGCACACCCGCTTCGCCGTGCAGGCCTATGCCGGTCTGGTCCTGGCGCGCAGCCAGCAGGCACCCTTGGGTGCGCTGCGCAGCCTGTTCGAGCGCCGCAGCGATGCCCGCTCCGGTCTGCCACTGGTGCAACTGGCGGTGGCGCTGGACAAGATGGGCGACAAACCGCGTGCCCAGCAAGCCTTGCAGGCGGGCCTGGCCATCGGTCGCGGCAAGGGCTGGCTGGCCGACTACGGCAGCGCCGTACGCGACCAGGCGTTGATCCTCGCCTTGTTGCAAGAGAACAACCTGGCGACCGATCAGGTCGACCAGCGCCTGTTCGCGCTGTCCGACGAACTGGCCGCCAACCGCTGGTTGTCGACCCAGGAGCGCAACGCGCTGTTCCTCGCCGGTCGCGGGCTATTGGGCAAGCCGGAAGGCAAGTGGCAAGCGCGCCTGGACAGCGCCGGAGAAGTGCGCGAGTTCGACAACGCCGACTCGGGCATGCTGCTCGACGGCCCGCTGCTGGCCTCGCCGCTGACCGTGCAGAACCAGAGCAGCGACACGCTGTACCAGCAACTGACGCTGTCCGGTTACCCGCGTCAAGCGCCTGCACCCAGCAGCAACGGTCTGCAGATCCGCCGCGAGTACCTGGGTATGAACGGCCAGAATGTCGACCTGCGTAACCTGCGCAGTGGCGACCTGGTGCTGGTGCACCTGGCGCTCAAGGCCCAGGAGTCGGTGCCGGATGCGCTGGTGGTGGACCTGCTGCCGGCGGGCCTGGAGCTGGAAAACCAGAACCTGGCGCAGAGCGCCGCCAGCCTGGACAACGCCAGCAGCGCGGTGAAGGAATGGCGCGAGTCGATGCAGAACGCCAGCGTGGTGCACCAGGAGTACCGCGACGACCGCTATGTCGCGGCGCTCAAGCTCGACGGCTACGGCACCACTCACCTGCTGTATCTGGCGCGGGCGGTGACGCCGGGCAGCTACCGCATCCCGCCACCCCAGGTGGAGTCGATGTACCGGCCTAACCTGCAGGCGGTGGGTGAGAGCCAGGGCGAGCTGGTGGTGCGCGGTCGTTGAGACCTGCGCAGTATCGTCAGGCCGCGCTGTAGGCGCTGTGGTTCATCCGCGAACATCGGCATTGCCGATGCCCTCGCGGATGAATGGCATGCCCTCTCAATGAATGATCCAGCTCAACACCCACAGCCCCAGCACCAGCCAAATGATGCCCATCACGATCGACGCCCGCAGGAATGCACGGATCGCCGAATACAGCAGCATCAGCCCGACCACCAGGGCCAGGATGCTGACCAGCGAAGTGTCCATCCCCAAGGTGCGCGAGAGACCGTCGATGAAATTGCCGCCGGCATTGGCCAGCAGGTTGAACAGGCCACTCATGAGATCGACGATGAATTTGATCACCGCGCCCAGCGCCTGGCCCAGCCACTCGAAAAACCCTTCTACATGCATAGCTGCTTCCTGATGATCGTTCCCAGCCTTTGGCCATCGCCCGAGCGCGTCGGTTCCCGATGCCAGGCGCACGCATAGTGCGCGGACACACTCGCGCGGGCAAGGTGCTGCGCGCGATGCTGATCGCCAGCCTGCTGATGGCCGCCCTGCTGTGGCTGGCCGACCGTCTGTGGCCGCTGCCCATGCCGGGCGACGACCTGGCGCGGGTGGTGCTCGCTGAGGACGGCACGCCGCTGTGGCGCTTCGCCGACAGCGACGGTGTGTGGCGTTACCCGGTCAGCCCCGAGGAGGTCTCGCCGCTTTACCTGGAGGCGCTACTGACCTATGAGGACCGCTGGTTCTACGACCATCCGGGGGTCAATCCGCTGGCCCTGGCCCGCGCCGCCTGGCTGAACCTGCGCGGCGGGCGCGTGGTGTCCGGGGGTAGCACCCTGTCGATGCAGGTGGCTCGCCTGCTCGATCCGCACGACCGCACGTTGCCCGGCAAGCTGCGCCAGCTCTGGCGTACGGCGCAGTTGGAGTGGCACCTGTCCAAGCGCGAGATCCTGCAGATCTATCTGGATCGAGCGCCGTTCGGTGGCACCTTGCAAGGCGTCGCTGCCGCCAGTTGGGCCTACCTGGGCAAGTCGCCCAAGCACCTGACCCCCGCCGAAGCCGCGCTCTTGGCGGTGCTGCCGCAAGCGCCCAGCCGCCTGCGTCCGGACCGCCATCCCGCGCGTGCCCAGCAAGCCCGCGACAAAGTGCTGCAACGCCTGGCCGACTATCAGGTGTGGCCTGCGCAGCGCATCGCCGAGGCCCGTGAGGAACCGCTGCTGCTGGCGCCGCGTCAGGAACCGGCCCTGGCGCCGTTGCTGGCGCGGCGGCTGAACACGCCAGACAGCCCGCCGCTGATCCGCACCACCCTCGACGCCACCTTGCAACGCCGCCTCGAAGACCTGCTGCTGGGCTGGCGCGCGCGTCTGCCCGAGCGCACCTCGGCGGCGATACTGGTGGTCGAGGCGCAGACCATGGCGGTGCGCGCCTACCTCGGCTCCATCGACCTGAGCGACGAGCGGCGCTTCGGTCACGTCGACATGGTCCACGCCTTGCGCTCGCCCGGCTCCACCCTCAAGCCCTTCCTCTATGGCCTGGCCATGGACGACGGCCTGATCCACTCCGAGTCGCTGTTGCAAGACGTGCCGCGACGCTACGGCGACTATCGACCCGGCAACTTCTCCATGGGCTTCAGCGGGCCGGTGTCGGCCAGCTCGGCGCTGGCGCTGTCGCTCAACCTGCCGGCCGTGCAGTTGCTCGAGGCCTACGGGCCCAAGCGCTTCGCCGCGAAGCTGCGTATTGGCGGCGTGCCGTTGGTGCTGCCGCCCTTGGCCGAGCCGAACCTGTCGCTGATTCTCGGCGGTGCGGGCAGTCGCCTGGAGGACTTGGTCGGTGGCTACGCCGCGCTGGCCCGGCAGGGCCGCAGTGCACGGATCCGCCTGCAACCGCAGGACCCGCTGTTGGAACGGCCGCTGCTGTCGCCAGGCGCGGCCTGGATCGTGCGGCGCATCCTCAGCGGTCAGGCGCGCCCAGACCGCGATCCGCATGCCGAACTGGTGCAGCGCCCGCAACTGGCCTGGAAGACTGGCACCAGCTATGGCTTTCGCGACGCCTGGTCGATTGGCGTCGGCCCGCGCTACCTGATCGGTGTGTGGATCGGCCGTCCCGATGGCACGCCGGTGCCGGGCCAGTTCGGCCTGGCGTCGGCGGCGCCGTTGATGCTGCAGGTGCACGACCTGCTGAGCAACCGCGACCGCCAGCGCGGTATCGCGATGCCGGTGGAGAACGTGCCCGCCAGTGTCGGGGTGGCCGCGATCTGCTGGCCGCTGGGGCAGCCGATGAAGCGCCAGGATCCGCAGTGCCGCCGCCAGCGCTTCGCCTGGACCCTCGACGGCACCACGCCGCCGACCTTGCAGGCGGCCGACCAGCCGTTGGGCCTGGGCCTGCGCGAAACGGTCTGGGTCAATGAGCGCGGCCTGCGCGTCGATGCCCGTTGTACAGGCGCGCAGGCGCAGGACATCGCCCTGTGGCCGGCGCCGCTGGAGCCTTGGTTGCCACGTGTGGAGCGGCGCAGCGCGCGACTGCCGGCGATCGACCCCAACTGCCCGCCGCAAGTACCGCCCAGCGCGCCGCCGTTGTCGATCGTCGGCGTACGCGGCGGCGATCACTTGCGCCGACCGTTGACCAGCCACGAGCCCTTGCAGGTGCAAGTGTCGGCCTTGGGTGGAGCAGGGCGGCGCTGGTGGTTCCTCAATGGCACGCCGCTGGGCGAGACCGAGGGTCAGGACAGCCTGGCCCTGCACCTGGAGCAGCGCGGGCGCATGGAGCTCAGTGCCCTGGACGAGAGCGGCGAGACGGCGCGGGTGGAGTTTCAGGTGGGCGAGTGAGGCCGTGCCTGGCGCCGCTCAGCGCCTGAGCGCCTGTACCGAGACCTTGGGGAACAGGTTGTCCAGCGTTTCCAGCAAGCGGGCATAGTAGATCGGCTTGCGGAACAGGTCGAGCACTTGCAGGCGCAGCAGGTCGCTGACGTCGTTGAGGTCGGCATGCCCGGACATGACGATCACCGGCAGGTGCTGGCGCGCGGTGTGATCGCGCAGACGCTGGATCAAGGCGATGCCGCTTTCTTCGGGCATGCGCAGGTCAGTGATGACCAGGCCCACGTCGGGGTAGCGGGTGAGCTGCTGCAACGCGACTTTCACCGAGGTTGCGGTGTGACAGGTGAAACCCTCGTTTTCCAGCAGCTCAGCCAGCTCCAGCAAGGCGTCTTCCTCGTCGTCCACCAAGAGAATCTGCTGGCGTGAGGAAGCGTTCGGCATGATGGACTCCTGGTTGCCGTAGAGAAGGTCGCAAGGTGTCGATCACGCTCACAGGGCTCCTGAGATGGAGGTGAACAGGGCTGTGATCTTGGTCGAGATGGTCGGTACGAACGGCACCAGCACCACCGCGACCATCGCGGCGATCAGCGCATATTCGATACCCGACGCACCGTCCTCGCGGCGGATGAAGTTTTTCAAGTGTAGAAGGGTCTGCGGCAATTGCATGGCATCGCTCCCTGCGCCCACGGCGCTGCTGTCAGGACGTGGCGGAATAACGTCCATTTGCCATCACAGGATTGCCAAGCTGACGCAGCCTGCAAATGTAAGAAGGTATTAGCACTAAAGTTTGAATCCCATTCGGGTGGGCTAACTGCCTGTTTTGCAAGCAGATGAATGTGAGTCGAAAAAAATCCGACCGCCGCTCATGGCGATTGATGAGCGCTGCGCTACCGTGCAATAGCGAAATAGTTCCTTTTTGCTAGCACGGGTCAACTCGCACGGAGGCGGATATGAGCAGTCGCACGACCCTGTTCCTTGCTCTGGCGTTTTTGCTCGCAGCCTTGCTGGCCGGATACTGGGGCCTGATGCTCAGTCGTCCCGCCGAGCTGCCCGATCCGGTCGAAATCACACCCTCAGCGCCAGCCGCTGAAATCGTCTCGGCGCTGTCCGCTTCAGCCCCCGAACCCACCGGATCGCCGATCGTGGTGCTGCGCAGAGCACTGCCTGCCAATACCCCCCTGAGCGAAGACGACGTGCTGCTCGAGCACCTCCAAGTGGTGCCCGCCGGTGCCTTCGAACGTTTCGACCAGGTGCTCGGGCGCAGCAGCGACCGGCCCCTGGCCGCTGGCAGTTGGTTGGCCGAGTCGAGCTTTCAGCGCGGTGGACCCTTGGCGCGGATGATCCGCAGCCACGAACGTGCCGTGACCCTCGGCGTGGACGAGGTGGTGGGCGCGGCTGGGCAACTGGACCCGGGCGACTACGTGGACGTGCTGTTGTACCTGCGTGAGGAAAACCGCAACCCGCAAGCGTCGGCGCAGGTGGTGTTGTCGGCACTGCGCGTGCTCAGCGTCAACGAGCAGGTGGGCCTGGCCAACGACGGTCAGCCCGCGCAGAGCGCCGAGCAGCAACAGGCCCGACGGGAACAGCAAGCGCCACGTGCGGCCAGCACGCGCACCGTGACCCTGGCCGTGCCCGAGGCCCAGGCCAGCCGACTGATGCTTGCCGCCCAGGTCGGCACGTTGCGTCTGGCCGTGCGCAGCGCCGACGAGCAGCGCCTGGCGCACTACTGGGCCGATGTCGCGCCAGCGCCCCCGCACCGTCCGCCGAGCCCCTGCGTTTCGACCAGTTGTCCCGTACCCCCGCGCCGGCCACGACAGCGCGCGCCGTGGCCCAGGGCATGCAGATCATTCGCGGGGCGAAGACCGCCCACGCCAACCAGACGCCATGACCAGGCAGGATGCAGCGATGCGATGTTCCGAACGCAGTCTCAAACAGGCCGGCACTGTGCTGCTGTTGCTGGCGGCATTGTCACCACCGGCCCAGGCCGCGCTGTCGGGCTGCGAGGCGGTCAACCGGTTACCGACGGTGATCGAGATCGCACAGGGCCAGCAGCAGGAGCTGCGTCTGCCGCTGGTCATCGGCCGGGTCGCGGTGGGCGAGCCGACGGTGGCCGATGTGCAGGCCAGCGGCGAGCGTGCGGTGCTGCTGACCGGCGTCGGCGCGGGCAACACCACCCTGATGCTCTGGACCGCGTGCGCGGCCGCACCGCACCGGGCGATGCTGTTCGTCAAAGGACGCGCCAGCAGCGACATGGACCCGGCCAGTGTGCTGCCGTCCCAGGATGCCCAGTTGCCGAGCCAGGTGCAGGCCGACATTCGGTTCGTCGAGGTGCGCCGCAACAAGTACCAGGAAGCTGGCGCGCGGCTGTTCCTGAATGGGTCCAGCAAGAGCCTGTTCGGCTCGCCCGGCACCGCGCCTGCCGGCACGGCGGTGACGCCTGGCGCGGTGCCCATCGCCCGCCCGGCGATCCCGCTCGACGATGGCGTGTTCAACATCGTCTGGGGCAGCAGCAAGATCCTCGCGGCGATCAACGCCCTGGAAAACAGCGGCTTCGCCTATACCCTGGCGCGCCCCAGCCTGACCGTGCTCAGCGGCATGACCGCCAGCTTCCTGGCCGGTGGCGAGATTCCGGTGCCGGTGCCCAGTGCCGGCAGCGACAACATATCGATCGAATACAAGGAGTTCGGCGTGCGCCTGTCGCTGACGCCGACCGTGGTCAGCCGCGAGCGCATTCTGCTCAAGGTCGCCCCCGAGGTCAGTGACCTGGACTACTCCCGCCCGGTGGTCATCGCCGGCACCCAGGTGCCAGCGCTCAGCGTGCGCCGCACCGACACCAGCATCTCACTGGCCGATGGCGAGAGCTTCATCATCAGCGGCCTGGTGAGCAACAGCACGCGCTCTTCGGTGGACAAGTTGCCGGGCCTGGGCAACTTGCCGATTCTCGGCGCGCTGTTCCGCCAGTCCAGCGTGCAACGCGACGACACCGAACTGCTGATGATCGTCACGCCGCACCTGGTCCAGCCGTTGGCCGCCAACGCACGCCTGCCAGCGTTGCCCGGTGAGACGCTGCGCCGCTACGACCCCAGTTGGGGCCATTTGTTTTTCCAGGAAAAAGGCGACTTTCAAGGACAAGGGGGGTTATCCCGATGAACGACAGCCTCAATCCCACCTACCTGGCCATCACCCGCAACGAAGACGACCTGCACTGGCTGCAGGATGCCCTGGCGCCCCAGGGTCAGGTGATCGGCGCCAGCGCCGGGAGCCTCGACGAGTTGCTGGCGCTGGTCGATGTCACGTTCAGCAACCTGGTGTTCATCGGCCTGGACCGCGAGCAGTTGGTCGCCCAGTGCGCCTTGATCGAAGGCGTGCTGGAAGCCAAGCCGATGCTGGCGATCGTGGTCCTGGGCGATGGCATGGACAATCAGTTGGTGCTGCACGCGATGCGCGCCGGGGCACGCGACTTCGTCGCCTATGGCTCGCGGGCCAGCGAAGTCGCCGGGCTGGTGCGTCGGCTCGGCAAACGCCTGCCGACGGTCACCAACAGCCCGGCCCTGGGCGGCCTGACCGTGCTCTACGGCGCCCAGCGCGGCGCCGACGGTGCGCTGCTGACCAGCCACCTGGCGCGGGTGGTGCAGGACAGCGGCCAGCAGACCCTGCTGCTCGACCTCGGCCTGCCACGCGGTGACAGCCTGGCCTTGCTCGGCCTGGAGGCCTCGTTCCATTTCGGCGATGCGTTGCGCCACCTGCGCCGGCTCGACAGCACCCTGATCGACAGTGCCTTCACCCGCGACAAAGGCGGCCTGCGCCTGCTCGATCATGCCGAGCACGACGAGCCCCTGGCGCAGACCAGCGCCGCCGAGCTGTACATGCTGCTCAGTGCGTTGCGCCAGCACTTCCAGCACATCGTCGTCAACCTCACCGGGCAGGCCGACAGCGAGGCACTGCGCACCTTGGTCAGTCACTGCGACAAGCTGATCGTCTACACCGACCAGAACATCCTCGACTGCCGTCGCAACCTGGACGTGCTCGACGCCTGGCGCGAGCGCGGCATCAAGCTGGAGCACGCCAGCCTGCTGGTCGATCGCTACCTGCGCAACGTCGCGCCCGACGCCGATGCACTGGCCCGACGCTACGCCCTGCCGCTGCTCAAGGTCATGCCCGACAGCCCCGAGGTGCGCCTGAACGTGAAGAATCAGGGCCTGAGCCTGTTCGAGCTGGCCCCACGGGAAAGCTTGACCCAAGCGCTGCGCGGCCTCGGCGAGCGCCTGGCGCGGCGCTCGGAAACCCTCGCGCCGCCGAGCCTGCTCTGGCTGCGCCGGCTGTGGGGCAGCCGATGAACGGCGACCAGCCCTTTGGCGGTCAACGCCAGGCCGGCGCCGATCCACACGCGCTCAAGCGCGCGCTGCACCGCTTCGTCATCGACGCCATCGAGGACAGCGGCCGCAACCTGCTCGAAGGCGCACGTCCCGCGCTGACCCCTTTTGTGCTCGAACAGGTGGCCGATTACGTCGGCCGTCTGCGCCTGGCGCTGTCGCGCTACGAGATGGAGCGCCTGGCCGAGGAACTGGTGGACGAACTGACCGGCTTCGGTCCCCTGGAGGTGCTGCTGCGCGACCCCAGCGTCACCGAGATTCTGGTCAACGGGCCGCACCGGGTGTTCGTCGAGCGGGCGGGACTGTTGCAGGAAACCGACCTGCGCTTCATCGACGCGCACCATGTCGAGCGGGTCATGCAGCGCATCCTGGCGCCGCTGGGCCGGCGTCTGGACGAGTCCTCGCCGATGGTCGATGCGCGCCTGCCCGATGGCAGCCGGGTCAACGCGATCATCCCGCCCGTGGCCTTGGACGGCCCGTGCCTGTCGATCCGCAAATTCCGCCAGGACATGCTCAAGAGCGCCGACCTGCTGGCCACCCGCGCCATCGACCAGGCCATCTTCGATTTCTTCGAGCGCGCCGTGGCGCGGCGCTGCAACATTCTGGTCAGTGGCGGCACCGGCACCGGCAAGACCACCTTGCTGAACATCCTCAGCCAGATGATCGCGCCGCGCGAGCGCCTGGTGACCATCGAAGACGTGGCCGAGCTGCAGTTGAATCATGGCCACGTGGTGCGTCTGGAAACCCGTCCGCCGAATGCCGAAGGCCATGGCGAGATCAAGCCCAGTGAACTGATCCGCAACGCCCTGCGCATGCGCCCGGACCGCATCATCCTCGGCGAGATTCGCGGCGCCGAGGTGCTCGATGTGCTCACGGCGATGAATACCGGGCATGACGGTTCGATGAGCACGGTGCACGCCAACAATGCCCAGGATGCGTTGTTGCGCCTGGAGACGCTGGTGGGGCTGAGTGGTCGGCAGATCGCCGAAAAGACCTTGCGCCAGATGATCTGCGCGGCCCTGGACGTGGTCATCCAACTGACCCGCCTGCCCGATGGACGACGCTGCGTCAGCGAGGTGCTGGAAGTGGTCGGGGTACGTGAAGACGTGTACGTGACCAACACCTTGTTTCGCCTGGACCGACGTGGCACCGACAGCTTCCTGCGCGAGGCCCTCAATCCGGCGGGCAGCAAGTTGCGCCAGGACGGCGCGCTGTGATCGGCCCGCTGCTGCTGACCCTGGCCCCGGCGTTGCTCGGCGCCGCCGTGCTGTTGCTGCGCCAGGTGCGCTACAAACGTGGCGAAGAACGCGCCCTGCTTCGCCTGGGACGCGCCTGGCAAGCGCAGAGCGGCACAACGCGGCGCGACTGGCTCGAGCCGATGCTGCAGCGCGCCGGGCTCGGCGCTGCCGAATGGCCCCTGCGGCGAGTCCTGCTGCTGTGGCTGGGATTGGTCCTGCTGGCCGCGCTGATGATCGGCTGGCAGGTCGCGCTGCTGCTGTTGCTGGGGCTGCCCCTGGCCGGTTATCTGTACCTGTGCTGGCGCGCGCGTCGGCGCATGCGTCAGCTCATCGAGCAACTACCCGGCCTGCTCGATGCCAGCGTCCGCAGCCTGAAGGCCGGGCGAACCCTCAGCGATGCAGTGCTCGGCGGCATCGAGGGCACCCGTGAACCGCTGCACTCGACCCTGAGCAAAGTCCGGCGCAGCGTGCAACTGGGTGTGCCGCTGGACGATGCGCTGAGCGAGCTGGCCGAGCTGTACGACCAGGACGAGTTGCGGCTGTTCGCCCTGGGCCTGCGCATCAACCAGCGCCATGGCGGCAACGCCAGCGAGCTGATGGAGAACCTGATCCGCATGATCCGCGAGCGTGAGCAGGGTATCCGCCAGCTCAAGGCGATGACCGGCGAAACCCGCGTCACGGCGTGGGTGCTCGGTGCCCTGCCGCTGTTCATGGTCGGCTATTTCCTGATGGTCAACCCGGCTTACTTGATGCAGCTCTGGCAGGACGCCAGCGGGCAAATGATGTTGTTGCTGGCGTTCGCCTTGCAGACGCTGGGTTGTGTGGTGCTGTGGCGCATGATGAGGAGCCTGTGACATGGCCTGGCTGATCTGCGCGTTGTGCCTGCTGATCGCCGCCGCGCTGCTGGGCCTGCAGGCCAGCCGTCAATTGCGGGCGCGCCATCGGGTAGGCCGCCGCCTGCAGGGGCGACTGGGGCGCGAGCAGCGCCTGGGCGATCTGCTTCACGCCCTGGGCAGCAGTGGCCTTGGTCAGCGCCTGCAACGCCTGGATGGCGAAAGCCAAGGGTTGCTCGACCGCATCGGCTGGCGCCGCAGTCGCCAGCGTGCACTGTTCGCGGCCGCGCAGTTGGGCCTGCCGTTGCTGGCACTGGGGCTGGCCTTGCTACTGCAGCACGCGCTGCTGGGTGAGCAGACCCCGCACTGGCCGGTGCTGCCGCTGTGTGCATTGGTGCTGGGCTATCTGCTGCCCAAGCGGGTGCTGGCGTGGGCCGCTGCACGGCGGCAGCGCCGCATCGCCGAGGAGGTCAGCCAGATGATTGCGCTGCTGCGCATCCTCTTCGAGACCGGCTTGGCCGTGGAGCAGGCGCTGCGTGTGCTCAGCGTAGAGGGACGCGGCCTGCTTCCGGAACTCAGCGAGGAACTGCGGCAGTTGTTGCAACGGGTGGATTCCGGCATGGCGCTGGGCGCGGAACTGGACAAAAGCGCGCGACTGCTGGCGGTGGACGAGTTCAGCGATACCTGTGTGATTCTCCAGCAACTTCTGGTGCAGGGCAGTGGCGCGATGAAGTCGTTGCAGGCGCTCAAGACCTTGCTCGACGACAGGCACCTGACGGGCTTGCAGGAGCGGGTGTCGAAGATGTCGGCAAAAATGTCGGCGGTGATGATGCTGTTCCTGTTCCCGGCCTTGCTGATCGTGCTGGCCGGGCCGGGTTTTTCCGCGTTGGCGCGGGCTTTGGGAAGCTAGCTTTGTTTGAAAAGTCTTGAGACGAAGGTCAGGCAAGGCGAAAACCGCCGAGGAACGGTCGGAGTCGCGCTCGACTTTACGAGTTGTAAATGAGCATTCCGACCGGGCTGGCGATCCAGGCGGTTTTCAACGCAGCATCACCGAGTATCAAGGCTTTTCAGACGAAGCTTAGGGAGAGGCGATGAAAGCGATGCTGGTGTGGAGTTGCCTGGTGCTGCTGGGCGGGTGCGCGGCGCAACCGTCGCCAGGACTGGGCACGTTGTTCGGCGCTGGCGCATGCGCCAAACCTGACGCTGACCAGCAACTGGCGCTGAACTTGGCCGACGAGATGCTCAACGAAGGACGGCCCCACGCCGGCCTGGCGCACCTGGAGCAGTTGCCCGAGCGCCTCGATCCGGTTCGCCTGCGCAGGGCGCAGGTCTCGCGGCTGCTCGGGCGCAGCGAGGCCGAGCCCTTGTACCGCAGTCTGCTCGGCGGCTGTCTGGCCGCCCAGGGCGAGCACGGCCTGGGGCAGTTGGCGGCGGCCCGTGGCGATGACCTGCTGGCCTTGCAGCATTTGCAGCGCGCCGTGCGCCTGGCGCCGACCGATGAGCGGGTGCGCAACGACCTGGGCGTGGTGCTGATGAACCTGGGACGCTTCGAGCCGGCGCGCTTCGAACTGCTCACCGCCCTCGAACTGCAAGACGACCAGCGCCTGCCGGCGATCAACCTGGTGACGCTGGCGCTGGTGCAGGACGACTGGCAGCAAGCCAGCGACCTGGTGAGTCGTCTGCGCCTGGGGCCGGAGCAGTTTGCCGAGGCCCAGGCCAGGGCACGGCAGGTCAAGTCGAGCGGGCGCGGTTCGCTTGCCGCGGCCAAGACCGCGGCTGACGTGGTCAACTGAGCGGTCGAGGAGGCGGGATGATCAGATACCTTGTGCTGCTCATCGGCAGTGTCGGTCTGGGCGTGGCGCTGGCACAGGAACGGCCGCCAGCACCTGCCACCGAGACCGCCGCCGAAGCCTGGCTGCGCGTCCAGGCCAGTGGTACGCAGGCTTCACCGCGCGGCCAGGCGCAGACCGCGCAGGAGCGCGAGCGCGCCCTGCAGCGTTGGTTGGACAGCTACAAGCACCCCATTCCTCAGTACCTGCGCCGGCCCAGTGCGAAGACGGCGGACAACTGATGACGCCGGCTAATGGGCGGTGAAGCGCTGGTGCAACGGTGAGGCACTGGGCGCCAGGGCCAGCGCCAGTTGCGTACGGTTGTGCAGCCGGGTCAGACGCAGCACCTGCGACACGTAGAGTTTCACCGTGTTTTCGGTGATCCCCAGCTCGCAGGCGATCTGGTAATTGGTCTTGCCCTGGCTGACCAACAGGGCCACCTCCAACTGGCGCGGTGACAGCTTCTCGAACAGCGGCGGCAACTCGCCCGGCGCGTCCTCGACATCGTCGGCACGCCGGTGGGCACCCTGGCCACGGGCCTTTTCCAGATCCTGGTACAGCGTGTCGATGGACTCGGCGAGTTCTTGCAGGCGCTGGTTGAGATTGCCCAACTGCTGGACGTTGCTGCGCCGCTCCAGCAAGGCCTGTTCCCCGCGTCGCAGGCCCTCGAGCAATTCGGCCATGTCCATGGGTTTCTGGTAGTAGTCGGAGAAGCCCTCGCGCAGGGCGCGGATCACATCCTGCTTGTCGGCGTGGCCGGTCAGCATGATCGCTTCGAATGTCCGCTGCTCGCCTGCAATGAGTTTGAGTGCTCGGACCAGCTCCACACCGTCCTGATCGGGCATGTGCAGGTCACACACCACGAGGCCAATGGCTTCATCGGCCGCGTAGCGCTCAAGGGCTTGGGCGGTGGAGTTCGCTGGCACGCATCCATAGCCTGCGCTCTCGAAGTACTCGCACAACTCCTCGACGATCATCGGTTGATCGTCGACCACCAACACTTTCACTTCACTTGCGCCTTTGTTCACGTTCAACTCCCTGTTGGTACGGATACCGCTCCGTGGCCATACCGGCCGACAACACGCGTGATGCCTTGCAGACACGCCAATTTTCGCGCCGCAGGAGTTTGGACCGCACGGTCATTTATTGGATCCATACAGATGTCAGGAGAAAGCCCGCCAGCACATAGGGCGCGAAGGGTTGCTTGTCACCCATTTGTTCGGCCAGGTGCTGCAGGCGCTTTTTCACCTTGGGATTGGCCAGCGTCCACAACCGGCGACGGCAGATCAACCACACCAGGACGCTGACCCCAGCGCCGATGAAGGTGCCGAGCACGTACTGCTGGCTGGTGGCCAGGGCCAGGGCACCGAGCAACTTGACGTCGGCGGCACCGAAGCGGCCGAGCCAGTAGCCGGGCAAGGTCAGCAGCATCACGATCGCCAACGCCCAGCCGGCATCGCTGGCTTCTGCGCCGATCCAGCTCTGCCCGGTCACGAACAGCCACACCAGTGCACACGCGGCCACACCCAGGGTCAGGCTGTTGGAGATCTGTCGTTGGCGAACATCTTGTTCGGTGCACAAGGCAAGCCACATCAGAAGAACAATGCTGTGCATTTGGCAAATGGCCATCCATCTTCGTTGAACGGGTTCTATGCTGTCATTCAGGAATCATAGTCAGGGTAGACGCGATCATGCAGGCAAGCCCGGCACGACGGCAAAAAGGCGCGGCAGCCATCGAATTTGTCGCAGTCTTCCTGCTGTTCTTCGCAGTGTTCTACGGCTTGGTCAGCTATGCGCTGCCGATGCTGATGCTGCAGTCGTTTCATCACGCCAGCAGTGAGGCGGTGCGTCGCTGCGTGGCCTTGGACCCGGCCAGCAGCAGCCATGCGGCCGACGTGCAGACCCTGGCGCGCCAGGTGGTGGCCCGGCAGTTGAGCTGGATGCCCGCAGCGCTGGATTTCCAGCCGGCCAGCGATGTGCGGGTGACCTTGAGTGCCGACAAGGTGCTGACCGTGGTCATCGACTACCCGAAGCGCAAACTGACCCGCGTGCTGCCCTTGCTGGTGCTGCCGATGATCGGCGAGGTGCCGCGCTTGCCCCAGCGTCTGCACGCCGAAGCGAGCGTGCAACTGTGAGCGGCGCTTTCGAACGTTGGCTGGGCGGCGGCCAGCCGCTGGCGGGCGCGAGCGTACCGGCGGTCGGCCTGCAATTCTGGCTGGACGAGCAGGGTGGCGTGCAGCACCTGGGCGGCCCGTTGCGCGCACAGTTGTCGCCTGTGGCGCAACGCGCGGTTCGGGTGCAGGACGCGCTGTTGCCGCACAGCGCAGTGGTGCTCGAGGGCGCGCCTCAGGACTGGCAAGGCCAGCCATTGGATCTGGATTTCCCGACCGTGCAGGGGGCGCCGTTGCGCACCCGTGGTTGGCTGCAACGCCAGGGCGCAGGCTGGTTGCTGCAGCTGTTCGATATCGGTGATCTGCTGGGTGCGCAGCAGCATCAGGCCGTGCGCGATGACGTCCAGCGGCTGGCCGTCAAGATCGGCCGTGCTGTACGCGAATGCACGGGCGAGCGTCTGCTGCCGGTGATTGCCCAGCAGTTGCAGCGCCTGGCCGAGCACTGGCAGGCCCGCGCGGTGCAGGTGTGGTGCCATGAGCAGGGCGATTGGCACAGCCACGCCGCGAGCGATCACCACTGGCCCTGGGCAGCGCAAGCGCAGGTGCGGCCTTGGCTGCATGTCTTGGCGCAACAGGGCGATCTCGATGACCGCGCGCTGGCTGAACTTCAGATGCTGTGTGGCGGCCTGCCGCTGCGAGTGCTGCCTTACCGAGAAGGCGGACAGGTCCAGGCCTGCCTGCTGTGCGTGGCGGCCGAGGCGCCGTTCGCCCAGGCGGCCAGCGAGGCGCTGGTGCAGGCACTGCTCGACCCGTTCCTGGCGCGCTGGCGCCAGCAGCAAATGCAGCGCAGCACCGACCATTTGCACGACTTGCAGCGTCAACTCGGGGCCGGTGGCTGGCGCTGGTCGCCGGACGGACTGCTAGAGCTGGAAGCGGCCTTGGCCGAACGTCTTGGCCTGCCATGCGCCGTCAGCATCGAGCACTGGCTGGAGCAACTGCATCCGGCGGACCGCGAAGCGGCGCGGCTGGCGTTGCAGCAGGTGCGCGAGGGGCAGGCGCTGAGCCTGGACCTGCGCTTGTCCCAGGCCGACGCCCAGGGCGATACCCGCTGGCTGCACTGGGTCGGCGCGCTGCATGGCGGCCAAGTGCGCGGCGTAGTGCTCGACATCAGCGCGCTGAAGGCCCAGGAGCAGCAAGCCGGTGCTGCTCGCGCGCGCCTGGAAAACCTCATCGCCAGTTCGCCCGCCGTGATCTACGTGCAACGCTACGACGAAGGTGCGCTGCACAGCGCGTTCTTCAGCGCCAGCCTGGAGCCGCTGCTTGGCTGGCGCAGCGACGGCGAGCAGGTACGCCAGCCGGGGCTGGCGGTGCATCCGCACGACCGAGAGCAGTGGCTGGAGCGCACCCGTACGCTGCTGCGCGAAGGGCAGGTGCGCTGCCGCTATCGCCTGCGCGATCAGCTTGGCGGCTATCACTGGATCCTGGACGAGGCGCGCCTGCTGCGCGACGACCTCGGGCAGCCACTGGAAGTGGTGGGCTTGTGGCTGGACGTCAGCGACGCCACCGAGGCCGCCGAGCGCGTGCGCCAGAGCGAGGAGCGCTACCGGGTGCTGGTCGATGACTCGCCGGCGATGATCTGCCGCTACCGGCCCGATCTGCAGGTGCTGTTCGGCAACCGGCCGTTGGCCGACTACCTGGAGTGCGCGCCGGACCAGCTCGCTGGGATGAACCTGGGCCGGTGGTTGTCCGACGGCGATCGCGAGGCGTTCGTGCAGCGCTTGGCCAGCCTGACCCCGGAGCAGCCGCTGAGCAGCGCTGAAATCTGCCTGCAACTGCCTGGGCGCGAGCAGGCCTGGTGGGTGTGGGCCGACCGAGGACTGTTCGATGCGCAGGGTCGCTTGCTCGAGGTGCAGGCGGTCGGACGCGACAACACCCAGGTGCGGCGCAGTCAGCGGCAGTTGTTGCAAGGCGCCAAGATGGCCACGCTGGGCGAGCTGGCTACCGGGCTGGTGCACGAGATCAACCAACCGTTGAACGTGATACGCATGGCCGTGACCAACAGCCTCAAGCGCCTGCACAGCGGCATGGTGGATGTGCCCTACCTGAGCGAAAAACTGCAGCGTATCGAGACCCAGGTCGAGCGTACGGTGCGGCTGGTGGAGCACATGCGCGTGTATGGCCGGCGCTCCGAGCTGGAGCGCCAGGCGTTCGTCGCCTGGCGGGCGGTGGACGGGGCCTTGGCGCTGCTGGGCGAAGGGTTGCGCGGCAAGGGCGTGAAGGTGCAGGTCGAGCCGCCCGCGTCGGCGTTGCAGGTGCTGGGGCACCCGGATCAGTTGGAACAGGTGCTGATCAACCTGATGGTCAATGCCCGCGATGCGTTGCTCGAACGTCGAACGCCGGCACCGTGCATTCGGCTTGCGCAGCAGCGGGTGGACGGGTGTGTGTGCCTGCTGGTCGAGGACAACGCCGGCGGCATCGACCCGCGTCTGTTGGGGCGGATCTTCGAGCCGTTCTTCACCACCAAGCCGGCGGGGGTCGGCACCGGCCTGGGGCTGTCGGTGAGCCACGGCATCATCGAAGCCATGGGCGGCACGCTGGAGGTCGCAAATGCCGAGCACGGGGCGTGCTTTCGCGTGGTGTTGCCCCTCTACAGCACCAGTTGAGCGCGGCCGCTGGAGCAACTGAGGTTGGCACCCACTTCGGCGCCCACCAGATCGACGCCGAGCACTTTGAGCAGCGCATTGACCAGTGGGTCGAGCAATGGGCCGAGCAGGCCTCTGATCAAGGGTTCGACAATGGCCTTGACGCCGCCGAGCACGCTGGCCGCCCCGGCCAGCAGCTCGCCAAGGCCGCTGTTGCCGGTGGGCTTATAGGCCTGCAGTTGGATGCCCTGCAGGGTGTCGGCCAGGCTGCTCACCACGCGGTCGTTGGCGTTTTGCAGCATCAGGTAGGCCGGCGGCTGACCGATGTTCGGCGGCAGGCTGTCCGGCGCCTGGAACACCAGCGTGCGCGCCTGCGCGCCGCTGCCGAGCACGGTGCTGTCGACCCGCAGGCCGATACCGCCACCGACGAAGGGCACCCGCGGCTCGCACTCACCCAAAGGCAGCAGCAGCAGCCGTGTACAGCGCTTGCTGCCGATGTCGATCAGCGCCAGTGCCTTGATCGCAGTGGTGCCTTGGCTGAAGAACGCATCGGCTGAGGCGAATTGGCCGACCGCGATTTTCACGGCCGAGGTCTGGCTGCGGGTGGACAGGCGCTTGGGAAAACAGCTGAAGGCGTTCACGGCAGTGGGCGCGAAGCGGGTGCTGGCCTCGGCGACCTCCAGGCCGATGTCCAGGTGCAGCGTGCCGGGCACCAGTTTGATGTCGCTGACGGTGCAGGGAATGCCAATCAGGCACAGCACCGATTGCACGGTGCTGACCAGGTTGAGGCTGAGCAGATTGTTGACCACGTTGGTCAGCGGCGCGGCCAGGTCGAGCACGGCGTTGACCAGGCCGAACACGCCGTCGAGCACGGGCAGGTTGAGCGAGATCATCGCCCTGACCTGGGCCGTGTGCACCTGCAAGGTGTCGCGGCGAGGATCGCCGACCGCCGAGATCTGCTGCGGCTCGATCACGTTCAGGCGGACCCGGCCGTTGACCAGGCCCAGCACGTCGAGTGGCAGGTCGACGTTCACCGCCCGTTCGCGCGCCGCCAGTTGGATCACCCCTTGCACCAGTTGCAGCAGTTGCACGTTGGCGTCCAGCCCGGCCTGGGTCGTGCCGTTCTGGATGTCGAGGATATCGCCCAGGCGCAGCAAGGTGCTGTCGCCGCTGGCCAGGGCGACCTTGCCCAGGTTGCTGGCCACCTCCAGCGCGGCGCCGCCGCGTTGCAGCACCTTGACGGCGGCCTGCAACAGTTGCGTGGCGCTGGCGTTGGCATTGAGCAACTGCTGGTAGTCGCCGACCTTCACGCCCAGGTCCAGCGCCAGTTGGTCGAGGTAGCCGAGCAGCTTGATGTCGGTGTTGGCCAGGCCCCGCCAGCCGGCAAGCTCTAGTTGTGTGCCGCCACCCAGGGCGCCCAGCAGGCCGTTGAGCAGTGCCGACTGCCGGGAGTCGACCGTGGCCAGGGTGGTGCGCAGGCTGAGCATGGCCTGGGGCGGGGAGGGCGCCGCCGCCACGGCCTGGGCGCGCAGGGTGGTAGTCGGCGGCAGGCGATTGCCCTGCAGCAGCGCGTGCACGCCTCCTGCGACGCTGCTGGCGACGGTGCGCGACACCTCCACGCGGATGGCGTCGTGGCGGTTGTCGTCACGGGTGAAGCGGCGCAGGTGGTCGTCAGCGCTCAGGACGTAGCCGCAGGTGGCCTGTAACGGGCCATCGGGCGCATGGCCGTTGCGGCTGGCGGCCTTGCGCGCGATGGCGCTGGCCGAGGGACCGCTGCCGGTGCACACGGCGAACTGCCCGGCGGCTTCGAGCGCCGCCATATCGGCGATGCGCTGCAACTTGCGTTGCTCCAGGTAGAGACGACCGCTGTCGACGACCAGCAACAGCATCAGCAGGGCCAGACCCAGGGTGATGACGGCCATCAGGCCGATCGCGCCGCGTTGGCGCGCAGCGGAAGTGGACAGCACGGGCACTCCTTTGCAGGCGGCGCGCCTTGCTTGGCGTGTGCGGTCCAGTGAGTGTAGTCAGGGTGATGGCGTCTTGCCGTATGAGCAGGCGAGCGGCGAGCCGGTTGGCCTTGGGGCGCGCGTGCGCCCTCGGGCCTGGAACCCCGACGCCGGGTCAGCGCGGTGGGTAGTTGCCCATGACTTGCGCCACGGTTTTCTGGATCGCCGCGTTGCGTTCCTGCGGGCTGGGCGGGTAGCTGTTCATCACCTGTTCGGCACTGCCGCGCCACACCAGCTTGCCGTCGCGCCCGTCGAGCAGGTCGACCTGGATGGTCGCCACCTTGTAGTCGACGCTGCGGGTTTCGTTGTACATCGGTCCGCCCCAATAGCCTCCCCAATAGCCGCCCCAGCCGCCGCCATAATTGGTGGTGACCTGCTGCTGGCGGTCTTCGACGATCAGGTACGCGCGCACCTTCACGTCCGCTCGCGCGTTGCCCTGCACGGGCCGCAGGCCACGCTGGTCGAGCTGGTCGGCCACGGCCTGGCGAATGCGCTGTTCGGTCAGGTCGCTCTTGATCCTGGGGTCATCCGGGCGATATTGCAGCGCCGGCTCCTGCCAGGCCCAACTGCGGTAGGCCGCGAAGTCGCGGCTGACATCGAAATCCTGGGTGACGTTGTTGCTCGTGCAGGCCGCGACCAGCAGCGCGAATGACAGCACGACGAGAAGGCGCAGCATGATGAGACTCCTGCAATCGGTTAACGGGGAGGATAGCCGCTGAGGGCCTTGCGCACGGCCTCGCGCAGGGCGTCTTCACGTTCGCGGGGCGAGCCCTGGTCGCTGCCGCTTTCAGCGCTGGCGCTCCACACCGCCTGGCCGTTGCGGGCATCGAACAGGTCGATGCGCACCACCATCACGTCCACTTGGTAAGTGCGCACGATCGGCACGCTGCCGTAGGCGCCATAGCCGTTGCGGTAGCCGCCATAGCCGACGCCGCCGTAGGGGCCGTAAGGGTAGGGGTCGTAATCATAGTCGCGGACCTGGCGCAGGCGCTTTTCCAGACGCACGTTGGCACTGACCAGCAGGTCGCCGGGGCCGCCGCGAGCCGGACGCAGGCCGTGCTGGTCGAGCACGCCGCTGATGGCGCCGGCCAGTTGCGCAGGATCGGCGTTGGCCATGCCGCTGGGCAACTGGCCGTTGCGCCAGCTCCAACTCTGGTAGCGGCCGTAGTCGCGCGGCGCCGCCGGGTAGGCGCTGGCGTCGAAGGTGTTGGCTGCCTGGGGGGGTGCCGGCGGCATGGGCAGCGAGCTGGCGACATACGGATTACTGCCCTGGCAACCGACAAGGGCCAGGGTCAGCAGGGCCAGACACAACGGACGGTACGGCATGTGTTCCTCCCGACAGGCGGGGTCAGCGTGGGCGACAGGTCAAGTGCAGGTAACGGCCAAGGCCGGCGAAGCTCGGATGACGACGGTGGGCCAGTTCCATTTCCAACAGGTCGAGCAGCTCGGCCTTGTCCTGGAACTCCTTGGGCATGTAGTCGTGGAACACCCGGATGCCACTTTCGCTTTCGACCTGCCACAACGGTTCGAGTTGCGCCCGCAACTCACGGGGATCGACGGGCATCTGCGGCGTCAGGCTCTGCTTTTCGCCGGCCAGGCGGTCGCTGCGCAGCTTGCGGAAGTGCCCCTTGAGCAGGTTGCGGTAGACCAGCGCATCGCGGTTGTAGAAGGCCAGCGACAACCAGCCGCCGGGCGCGGTCAACTGGTGCAGTACAGGCAGGATACTGTGGGGCTCTGCCAGCCATTCGAGCACCGCATGGCACAGCACCACGTCGAACGGCTCGGTGAGTTGGCCGAGCAGGTCCTGCCAGGGCGCCTGGATGAACGTGGCACGCTGGCCCGCCTCGGCGAAGCGCTCACGGGCGCCGTCGAGCATCGGCGCAGCGGGCTCGGCGAGGGTCAACTGGTGCCCGCGTTGGGCCAGCCACAATGCCATGTGCCCGAGGCCGGCGCCGACATCGAGGATGCGCAGCGGGCGGTCGGGCAAGCGCTCGGCCAGGTCGGCCTGCAACACCGCCAGGCGAATGGCGCCCTTGGCGCCGCCATAGATCTTCTCGGCGAAACGGCTGGCCAGCTCATCGAAATGACGGTCGTTCATGGGGCGAAGCGCCGTTCGCTGTCGGCGAGCTTGGCCCGCACCACCGCGTCCATGTCCAGCCCCAGTTCGCTGCACAGCAACAGCAGGTACAGCACCACGTCGCCGACCTCCTGGCCGGCATGGGCGAGCTGCTCGGGGGACAGTTGGCGCGATTGCGCTTCGCTCAGCCACTGGAAGATTTCCACCAGCTCGGCCATCTCCACGCTGGCGGCCATGGCCAGGTTCTTCGGGCTGTGGAAGCCGCGCCAGTCGTTGTCGTCGCGGATCCGGTGCAGACGCTCGGTCAGTTCTTGCAGATTCATCGGGGACTCTCCTTCTGGCGCATAGCTTCGGACGCGCCAGGAAGCAAAGCAAGTGAATTGCGAGCGCGCTACAGCGCTCGCCAGGCCCCGGTCATGTGCAGCAGTTCGCCGTGGCCGTGCAGCGCCAGCCGTCCGTCTGGCGCCGCCTGGCTGGCGCTCAGGGACACTTGCGAAGGCAAGCGCACCGGCTTGTGGAAGTCCACGGCGAGTCCGTAGCCGGCCACCGGCAGATGCCCGCGCAGGGCGGCCAGGGCCATGGCCTTGCTCCACATGCCGTGGGCGATCGCCTTGGGGAAACCGAACAGCCGGGCGCTGGCAGCGCTCAGGTGGATGGGGTTGTAGTCGCCGCAGACCTTGGCATAGCGCCGGCCGATGTCGCGGTCGGCGTACCAGCGCGTGACGTCCGTCAAGCCCGCCAGCGATGGCTCGCCCGCCGGCTCGTGCGCCACGCCGTCGAGCTTCAGGCCCTTGACCAGCATGCGGCTGGTCTCGCGCCAGAGCACGCCCAGGCCATCGTGGGCCTCGGTGATCAGGTCGAAGGTGCCGCCCTTGGCATGGGCCTGCAGGTTGTCGGCGTGTACCGCGAAACGCAGGCCTTCGAGACCGCCCAGGGGGCGCAGCACTTCGATGTCGTTGTGCAGGTGCACCAGCCCCAGCAGCGGAAACGGAAAGTCTGCGGCGGTGAGCAGTTGCAATTGCAGGGTGAAGGCCATGACATGCGGGTAAGTGGCCGGTAAACGGCGGTCATCGCTGAAATGGCACAGCCGCCGATAGGCCTGAAGGTTGGGCGGGTCGATGCGCAGAAAACAGCGCAGGCCGCGTTCGGGCAGGCGCGTGCCCGTGATCTTGCGCTTGCCCAGTGCCCTCAGATAGAGGCGGCTGCGAGCCTCGGGGCTGTGCAGGTCGAGCCAGGATCGCTTCATGTTCACGCTCCTATCAAGGCTTGGCCGCAGACCCGCAGGTACTGGCCACTGACCGCGCCGGTGTCCGGCTGCGCCAGCCAGGCGACAGCCTCGGCAACATCCTGCGGGCGGCCACCCTGGCCGAGCGAGCTCAGCCTGCGGCCAGCCTCGCGCAAGCCCATGGGCATGGCGGCGGTCATGTGCGTCTCGATGAAGCCGGGCGCCACCGCGTTGATGCTGATGCCGCGCTCGCCCAGGGGCGCGGCCCAGGCCTGGGCCAGGCCGATCAGGCCGGCCTTGCTCGCCGCATAGTTGGCCTGGCCGCGATTGCCAGCGATGCCGCTGACCGAGGCCAGCAGCACGATGCGCGCATCGTCGTGCAACTGGCCGCCGTCGAGCAGTGCCTGGGTCAATTGCTGCGGAGCCTTGAGGTTGACGGCCATGACCGCATCCCAGTAGTCGGGGTCATGTTGGCCAGGGTCTTGTCGCGGGTGATGCCGGCGTTGTGCACCAGGATGTCCAGGCCGTCGGGCAGGGCCTGCTGCAACTGCGACGCGGCGTCGCTGGCACAGATGTCCAGGGCCAGCGCCTGCGCGCCGATGCGCGCGGCCAGGGCGTCGAGGTCTTTCTGTGCCGGCGGCACGTCCAGCAGGATCACCTGCGCACCGTCGCGGGCCAGGGTCTCGGCAATGGCAGCGCCGATGCCGCGTGCCGCGCCGGTGACCAGCGCGCGCTTGCCCGCCAGCGGCCGGGTCCAGTCCTGCACCTGACGAGCGCAGGCCTCCAGGCGCAGGACCTGGCCGGAGACGAACGCGCTCTTGGGCGATAGGAAGAAGCGCAGCGCGCCTTCGAGCTGATCGTCGGCCGCAGCGCCCACGTACAGCAACTGTGCCGTGCCACCATTGCGCAGCTCCTTGGCCAGCGAGCGATTGAACCCTTCCAGGGCGCGCTGGGCCACACGGGCCAGCGGGTCGTCGAGCTGCTCCGGGGCGCGCCCGAGAATCACCACCTTGGCGCACGGGCGAGGCTGCGCAGCAGCGGTTGAAAGAACGCGCGCAACTGCCCGAGCGCATCGCTGTCGGACAGATGACTGGCATCGAAGACCACCGCCTTGATCTTCGGCCCCAGACCAGCGACCCAGGCGGGGGATTGCAGATCAACACCTTCGAAGTGGTAGCACTCGTCGGTGAGTGCCGGGGCCAGGGCCTCGACGCGCCGCGCCAAGGGGCCTCCGCCGAGTACCAGGGCGCCCTCGATGGGTCGCAGGCGTCCGGCCTGCCAGCGTTCCAGTGCAGCCGGGCGGGGCAGGCCAAGGGCATCGACCAGGCGGCGGCCGAGCGTGGAGTTGGCGAAGCCGATATAGCGATCGCTCATGAGGCGGGTCTCCCTGAAGGCAAGCATGCAAGTGTGGACCTTAATTGCGCGCAGGTCGTTCGAATCCTCGAAAAAGCGCCTAGGCTGAGGCTTTGCCCAGTGGCGCGGCAGAATGCGCGACTCGATAAATTGGCTCAAATTGTTTCAGGAGAAATCAGCATGCAGTCACCTCGTCGCGTTGCGATCCTGGGCGGCAACCGTATTCCGTTCGCCCGCTCCAATGGCGCCTACGCCACCGCCAGCAACCAGGCGATGCTCACTGCGACGCTGGAAGGTCTGGTGGAGCGCTATCGGCTGCACGGGCTGCGCCTGGGCGAAGTGGTGGCCGGCGCGGTGCTCAAGCACTCGCGCGACCTGAGCCTGACCCGCGAATGCGTGCTCGGCTCGCGGCTGTCGCCGCAGACCCCCGCCTACGACATCCAGCAGGCCTGTGGTACAGGGCTGGAGGCTGCGCTGCTGGTGGCGAACAAGATCGCCCTCGGGCAGATCGACAGCGCCATCGCCGGCGGCGTGGACACCACTTCCGATGCACCGATAGCCCTCAACGAGGGTCTGCGCCGGGTGCTGCTGGAGGCCAACCGCGGTCGGCGACTGAGCGAGCGTCTGAAGCCGTTTCTCAAGCTGCGGCCGAGCTTTCTCAAACCCGAGTTCCCGCGCAATGGCGAGCCGCGCACCGGGCTGTCGATGGGCGAGCACTGCGAGCGCATGGCGCAGACCTGGCAGATCGAGCGCGCCGAGCAGGACGCACTGGCGCTGCGCAGTCACCAGCACATGGCCGAGGCTTATGACCAGGGTTGGCACGATGACCTGCTCACGCCCTACCTGGGGCTGACCCGCGACAACAACCTGCGGCCAGACCTCACCGCCGAGCAGTTGGCCAAGCTCAAGCCAGTGTTCGACAAAGGCCCCAAGGGCACCTTGACCGCTGGCAACTCCACCCCGCTCACCGATGGCGCCTCGCTGGTGCTGCTGGGCAGCGAGACCTGGGCCGAGCAGCAGGGATTGTCGGTGCTGGCCTATCTGGTGGACGGCGAGGCGGCCGCCGTGGACTTCGTCAAAGGTCGCGAAGGTCTGCTCATGGCGCCGGTGCATGCGGTGCCACGCCTGTTGGCGCGCAATGGCCTGAGCTTGCAGGACTTCGACTACTACGAAATCCACGAAGCCTTCGCCGCCCAGGTGCTGTGCACCCTCAAGGCCTGGGAGGACGAGCGCTACTGTCGTGAGGTGCTGGGGCTCGACGCGGCGCTGGGCGCCATCGACCGCAGCCGGCTCAACGTCAAGGGCAGCTCGCTGGCTGCCGGCCATCCGTTCGCCGCCACCGGTGGGCGGATTCTGGCGAACATGGCCAAGTTGCTGGCCAAGGCCGGCAAGGGTCGCGGACTGATCTCGATCTGCGCCGCGAGCGGGCAGGGGGTGACGGCGATCGTCGAGCGCTGAGGTGGTAACCTTTGGCCAAACCACGACAACAAGCCGCGCCATGCCGACCCCAGGTCCCCTCACTGCCCCCGTGCCATCCCCACGCTGCAGCGCTTGCCGCGGCCGCTGTACGCGCGCGCCGAAAGCCTCGGCGCGGGCTCCTGGACCCCGCGCCATCAACATGACTGGGCGCAGTTCTCCTACGCCATCAGTGGCGTGCTGGGCGTCTACACCAGCGATGGCAGCTACTTTGCTCCGCCGCAGTGGGGGGTGTGGATTCCGGCGGGTCTGGAGCACGAGGTGGTGACCTCGATGCAGGCGGAAATGCGCAGCCTTTATGTGCGTCGCGATGCCTGCACCTGGGGCGCCGATGCCTGCCAGGTGGTGGAGGTGACGCCCTTGGCGCGCGAGCTGATCAAGCAATTCTGCCAACTGCCGGCGGCCTATCCGGAAGGCGACACGGCCGAGGCCCGCCTGGTGGCGGTACTGCTCGACCAGTTGCAGACGCTGCCGCGCGTCGGCTTCTCGCTGCCGCTGCCGCGCCATCCCGGCCTGTTGGCGCTGTGCAATGCGCTGATCGCCGCGCCTGATCGAGCGCAGACCCTGCAGCAGTGGGCGCTGCAACTGGAGTGCTCGGACAAGACACTCATGCGCCTGTTCCAGCGCGAGACCGGCTTGAGTTTTCGCAACTGGCGTCAGCGCATGCGTCTGCTGTCGTCGCTGGCGCTGCTCGAAGCCGGGCACAGCGTCACCGAGGCGGCGCTGGGCTGTGGCTACGACTCCACCTCGGCCTACATTGCCGCCTTCAAGCAGTTGTTCGGTGCCACGCCAGGCGAACTGCGCCTCTGATCTTCAGGTCTTGAACCGGCGCACCAACGCATCCAGTTCGCTGGACAGGCCTTCCAGGCTTTGCGAGTCCTGCCGCGCCGCCTGCGCCAGTTCGGCCACCAACTGCGCATCGCCATGGATCTGGCTGATGTGGCGGTTGATGTCTTCGGCCACCTGGTGCTGCTCTTCAGCGGCGGTGGCGATCTGCGTATTCATGTCGCGGATGACGTCCACCGCCTCACGGATCTGACCGAAGCTGTCACGTGCCTCGCCGATGCGGCTGACCGACTGCTGCGACACGTCCAGGCTGGCATGCATCTGCGCAGCCACCTGGGCCGTACGGCTGGCCAGGTTGCCCAGCAAGCCGTCGATCTCGGCGGTGGAGTCGGCGGTGCGCTTGGCCAGGGCGCGCACTTCGTCGGCGACCACGGCGAAGCCGCGGCCCTGTTCGCCGGCACGGGCCGCTTCGATGGCGGCGTTGAGCGCCAGCAGGTTGGTCTGCTCGGCGATCGAGCGGATGGTGCCCAGAATCGACTGGATCGAATTGCTGTCACGCTCCAGTTGCTGCATCGACTGGGCGGACTGTTCGATCTCATGGCTCAGGCGATCGACGCTCTGCACCGCCGCGTCGATCTGCTGCTGACCCTGACGCGCCTGCTGCTGACCGCTGTCGGCCGATTGCGCAGCCTGGCTGCACGAGCGCGCCACTTCGTTGGCGGTGGCGACCATTTCGTGGAAGGCCGTGGAGACCATGTCCACCGCTTCGCGCTGGCGCCCGGCCGCCTCGGCCATGTCGCCGGACACCCGGGTAGAACTGGCCGAGGTGGCGAGAATCTTCCCGGCGGCGCCGCCGATGTGCTGGATCAGGCTGCGGATCGCGCCGAGGAACTGGTTGAACCAACTGGCCAACTGCGCGGTTTCGTCGTTGCCGCGCACGTCGAGGTTGCGGGTCAGGTCACCTTCGCCCTGGGCGATGCCTTCCAGGCCACTGCTGACACCGGTGATCGGCCGCACGATGAGCTTGGCGAAGGTGGCGCCGGCCACCGCGAACAGCGCGGCGAGCACCAGGGCGATGACGCCGATCTGCCAGGTCAGGCGGGTGGCGGCCTGCATGACCTCGTCCTGCTGGATCAGGCCGATGAAGGTCCAGCCCAACTGCTCGTCGACGTAGACGTTGGCCATGTACGGTTGGTCGTCGATACGCACCTGCACCAGACCCTTGTCGGCCTTGGCCAACTCGGCGTAGCCGCCGCCGAAGCTCTCCAACTGCTTGAAGTTATGGTTGGGATCGCGTGGGTCGACCAGCACGTTGCCGTTCTTTTCCACCAGCATCAGGTAGCCGCTTTCACCCAGCTTGATCTTCTTGACGATTTCGCTGAGGCCCTTGAGCGACACGTCGATATTGACCACGCCGCCAGGCGCGCCGAGTTGGTTGTTGACGGCGCGTACGGTGCCGATCAGCGCCAGGTCGTCGGCAGCCCAATAATAGGCGCCGGTGCGCACGGTCTTGCCGGGGTTGGCCATCGCCAGTTGATACCAGGGGCGCTGGCGTGGGTCGTAGTTGGTGTACTTCTGCCCAGCGGGCCAGCCGACATAACCGCCGTCGCTGACGCCGTAGGACACATAGGCGTAGGCCGGATGGGTTTCAGCCAGACGGGTGAAGGCGGCGAGCACCCGTTTGTCCTGCTCACCCAGTTCGGTGGGCGGGTTGGCGCTCATGAACTTGTTCAGGTTGCTGCCTGCGGCGCCGACCTGGGGCAGGGAGGCCAGGTAGTCGACGTTCTCGTCGATGCCCTGGAAGAACATGTTCATCGCATTGGCGACCTGGCGGATTTCCCGGCTGCTGCTGTCCAGGAAATCGTCCCGCGCGTCTTCGCGCAGGTTGAGTACCACCACGGCGGCAACGATGACGATGGGCAAGCCGGCAATGACGGCGAAGGCCCAGGTGAGTTTCTGCTTGATGTTCATTCGCGCTCCCGGATTTTTTCTTGTAGACGCATGGAACTGGTATCAAGGGCATCGGCAGGGCGCTGGTGTTTCTGAAGGAGTCTGTAGGAAAACTCCCAGTTTTAGGGGATGAAAGCGGCAGATGAGGCCGCTTCAGTCTTACCTGGCTAATATGGCATACCAAGTTACGTGCTTGAGGGCGCTCATTGGCAGCAACTGCCTTCATCCGCCAGGCCCTGGAGGATCGGACAGTCAGGTCGATCATCGCCATGGCAATGGGCGACCAACTCGCTGAGGGTGTCGCGCAGGCTCACCATTTCCTCGATCCGACGGTTCAGGTCCTCGATGTGCTGGGTCGCCAGCGCCTTCACGTCGGCGCTGGCGCGCTGGCGGTCCTGCCACAGCGCCAGCAGACGCGCGACCTCGTCCAGGGAGAAGCCCAGGTCGCGCGAGCGCTTGATGAAGTTCAAGCTGTGCAGGTCCTCCTGCTGGTAGAGGCGATAGCCGCTGTCGCTGCGCAGCGCGGGCTTGAGCAGGCCAATGGACTCGTAGTAGCGGATCATCTTGGCGCTGAGTCCGGTACGCCGGGCGGCCTGGCCGATGTTCATGGGGTCTCCTTGGCGGCGATGTCGCGCGGCTTCCAGGTCTTGAGCCAGAGGGCGTTGCTGACCACGCTGACGCTGGACAAGGCCATGGCGGCGCCGGCCAGCACCGGGTTGAGGTAACCGAAGGCGGCGAGGGGGATGCCAACCAGGTTATAGATGAAGGCCCAGAACAGGTTCTGACGAATATTGGCGTAGGTCTTGTGGCTGATTTCCAGCGCCGCCGGCACCAGGCGCGGGTCGCCGCGCATCAGGGTGATACCGGCGGCCTGCATGGCCACATCGGTGCCACCGCCCATGGCGATGCCGATGTCGGCGGCGGCCAGGGCGGGCGCGTCGTTGATGCCGTCCCCGACCATGGCCACTACGCCTTGCTGCTTCAATGCGTTGACGGTGGCCGCCTTGTCGGCCGGCAGCACTTCGGCGTGTACATCGTCGATGCCCAATGCTTGGGCAACCACCCGGGCGCTGCCGCGGTTGTCGCCCGTCAACAGGTGGCTGCTGATGCCTTGGGCATGCAAGGCGGCGATCGCCTGATCGGCGCCGGGCTTGAGGCTGTCGCCGAAGGCAAACAGGCCCAGCACCTGGCGCTGCGGCGAACACGCGATCAGCCACGACAACGTGCGGCCCTCGGCTTCCCAGGTGTTTGCCGGGGTCAGCAAGGGGCCCGGCTGCAATTCGCTCTCGTCGAGCAGGCGGCGGTTGCCCAGCGCCAGCACCCGGCCTTCGACCGTGCCCTGGATACCGCGTCCGGTCAGCGACTGGCTGTCACTGACCTGGGGAATGTCCAAGCCTTCCTCGCGTCCGGCCTCCAGGACGGCCTTGGCCAGCGGGTGCTCGCTGCCGCGTTGCAGGGCACCGGCCAGGCGCAGCAGGTCATGGTCGGCACCTGCCGCCGCCTGCGAATGAACTATGCGCGGGCTGCCGGAGGTGAGGGTGCCGGTCTTGTCGAACACCACGCGGTTCACCGCATGGGCGCGCTCCAGGGCTTCAGCGTCCTTGATCAGGATGCCGTGGCGGGCGGCTACGCCGGTGCCGGCCATGATCGCCGCTGGTGTCGCCAGGCCCAGGGCGCACGGGCAGGCGATCACCAGCACGGCGACGGCGTTGATCAGCGCGCTTTCCAGCGGCGCACCGGCCAGCCACCAGCCGACCAGGGTGATCAGCGCCAGTACCAGTACCGCCGGGACGAACACCTGGCTGACCCGATCCACCAGCTTCTGGATCGGCGCCTTGGCCGCTTGGGCATCCTCGACCAGGCGGATGATGCGTGCCAGTACCGTCTCCGTGCCCAACGCCTGGGTGCGCACCAGCAAGCGGCCTTCGCCGTTGATCGCTCCACCGGTGACGCTGTCGCCAGGCGCTTTGGCCACTGGCAGGCTTTCACCGCTTATCAGCGCCTCGTCGGCATGACTGCTGCCTTCGAGCACCTCGCCATCGACCGGAAAGCGCTCGCCTGGCTTGACCAGCACCTGGTCGCCCAGGCGCAACTGACTGATCGATACCTCCTCTTCACTGCCGTCGATCACCCGCACCGCGCGTTCCGGCCGCAGGGCTTCCAGGGCGCGGATGGCGCTGGCAGTCTGACGCTTGGCGCGGCTTTCCAGGTACTTGCCCAGCAGCACCAGAGCGATCACCACCGCCGAGGCCTCGAAATACAGATGCGGCTCCATTCCGGCCGGCGCCTGCGCCCATTGATAGAGGCTCAGGCCATAGCCGGCGCTGGTGCCCAGCGCGACCAGCAGGTCCATGTTGCCGGCGCCTGCGCGCACGGCTTTCCAGGCGGCCTTGTAGAAGCGTGCGCCGAGGATGAACTGCACCGGCGTGGCCAGCGCGAACTGCGCCCAGGCCGGCAGCATCCAGTGCAGGCCGAACGGTTGCACCAGCATCGGCAGCACCAGCGGCAGGGCCAGCAGCACGGCGGCGAGCACCGCCAGGCGCTCGCGGCGCAGGCGACGTTGAGCCTGGTGTCGGTCGTCGTGGGCATCGCGCGGCAGGCTGGCGCTGTAGCCGGCCTGTTCGACGGCGGCGATCAACGCCGCCTCGGCCGTGCCCGCCAGCACTTGCAGGTGAGCGCGTTCGCTGGCCAGGTTGACGCTGACCTGTTCGACACCCGGCAGTTTGGCCAGTGCCCGTTCGACGCGGCCCGCGCAACTGGCGCAGGTCATGCCGCCGATCTGCAGTTCCAGGGTGTGGGTCGGTACGCGGTAGCCGGCTTGACGCACGGCGTCGATCAACGCCGGCATGCTGCTGGCCGGGGCCTGGATGCGGGCCTGTTCGGTGGCCAGGTTGACACTGACCTGTGCAGCGCCGTCGACCTTTTGCAGGGCGCGTTCGACGCGGCCGACGCAGCTCGCACAGGTCATGCCGGCAATCGGCAGGTCGAAGGTGGTGGTTGCGGCCATGGCTTCTCTCCTTGATCAGGCCTGCAGCATCAACCTTGCCATGCGGGGAAGGTCAATACCCCAGGTCGGCTCGCTTGAGCTGCAGTCCATTCTGGCTCAAGGTAATGCGGTACTTGTTGATCTGACCGGCTTGCAGCATCAGTCGAGTGCTGCGCTGATCTTCCACGCCCGCGCCGCAGCCGGGGGCTTGGCCGGGCAGCAGGCGCAGGCGCACGTCCACCGGTCCTGGCGGTAGGTTGAAGGAGGTCGATTGTTCCTGGAAGACGCGCCCGGACAGTTGGTCGTTGAGGTACACGCCGATTTCGCAGCTGGTGGCCACTTCCAGACGTTCCCGGGAAATGATCAGCACGCTGTACTGCGCGTTGTCCTCGGCGCTGGCCGGCGGCACCATGGCCAACGCGCCCAAAAGTCCGACAACGCCCGCTGTTGCCCTGAACATGAAGAGTCTCCTGCTGGCTGACGATCTGCAAAAGCGCAGCTTGGCCGAGGTTGGCAAGGATTGCTACCCCGACCCGTCATCGAGGCACTTGACCTTGCCACCATGGCAAGGTCGAGACTGCGGCGAAATCCTCAGGAGGTAGCACCATGCATGTGTTCAATGTTCAAGGCATGACCTGCGGCCACTGCGTCAAGGCGGTGACCCAGGCGATTCAGACGGTGGATGCGGCAGCCCAGGTGGAGGTGGATCTGCCGGGCCGTCAGGTCAAGGTGCAGAGCGAATCGCCTGCCGAACGGATCGTCGCGGCGATCATGGAAGAGGGTTATCAGGCGCAGTTGGCCTGATAGTTCAGGGTGCGGTCGTACTGACGGTTCGCCATGCAGCGGCCGTGCCGTGCGGATTCAGGCCCGAATGGTATGGCGCAGAGCGCGTGGCACGTGAGTTCAGTGTCTGGAGGTTTTTCAGGTTTTGCTGGCATGGGCAGTCGGTGAATGTAGACTAGCTGTTTGCTTAGCCTGCTATGGATTCCTGATGAACCTGCGAATGGTGATGATTCTGGGCGCACTCAGTGCGTTCGGGCCCCTGGCTATCGATTTTTACCTGCCCGCTTTTCCGGCCATGGCACACGCCTTCGCGACCGACGAGCGGCAGATCCAGACGACCTTGGCCGTCTACTTCCTCGGGCTGTCGATCGGTCAGTTGGCCTATGGTCCCGCGGCGGATCGCTTCGGACGGCGCAAGCCGCTGTTGTTCGGCGTGGGGCTATTCACGCTGGCTTCACTGGCCTGCGCTTACGCGCCCAACCTTCAGACCCTGGTGATGGCGCGGTTCGTTCAGGCGCTTGGTGGCTGTGCGGGCATGGTGCTGTCGCGGGCCATCGTCAGTGACAAGTGCGATGCCGTGGCCTCGGCCAGGGTGTTCTCGCAACTCATGCTGGTCATGGGCCTCGCGCCGATCCTGGCGCCCATGCTGGGCGGTGTGCTGGTCAACGTCGCCGGCTGGCAGTCGATCTTCCTGTCGTTGAGCCTGTTCAGCGCAGCGGCGCTGCTGGCGGTGGTGTTGGGACTGCCGGAAAGCCTGCCGGCGCATGTGCCGCGTCAGCCGCTGTCCGGTGCGCTGCGCCAATACCTGCGGCTGGCGCGCGATCCGCTGTTCATCGGTCATGCGCTGACCGGTGGGGTCGCGATCGCCGGCATGTTCGCCTACATCGCCGGTTCTCCGTTCGTGTTCATCAAGCTTTATGGCGTGCCCGCCGAGCACTATGGCTGGCTGTTCGGCACCAACGCGGCGGGCTTCATCCTGGTCGCCCAGTTCAATGCGCGCCTACTGTCCAGACGCCCGCCGGGATGGCTGCTGGTGCGTGCGGTCTGGGTGTACCTGTCGGCAGGGCTGGCTTTGCTGATGATGTCGGCGTTGCATCCGGCGGCACTCTGGCCACTGTTGCTGCCGCTGTTCGTGTGTATCGCCAGCCTGGGCTGCATCATTCCCAATGCTTCGGCCTGCGCCATGAATGGGCAGGGTGCCCGGGCAGGCAGCGCCTCGGCTTTGCTGGGCTGCCTGCAATTCAGTGTCGCGGCAATGGCTGCGGCGCTGGTGGGTGTGCTGCATGACGGCAGCGCCGTGCCGATGTCGCTAGTGATCAGTCTGTGCGGCCTGCTGGTGGTCAGCGTCGCGCTGCTGACTCGACGCCGCCAGGCAAAGGCGCCGGCATGAGATTGTGGGGTGCATTCAGACGCGCCTGCAGCGAGGCGACGAAGGCGCGCGCCTCCACCTCGCTGCGGAATCCCACCACCTGTTGATCGAGCTGAACCTGCCAGGGGCAGGTCCGATGGTGATTCGAAGCACAGACGACAATCTTCATGGCGGCGTCCTCGTGTGGGTGTGACGGCGGGACATGAGTTTAGTCCGACTGAGGTGCACCGCCAGGCGCGGCACGCGAATGCTGACCGATGGTCATGGTCTGGCAGCTCGATGAACCTTCGCATTTGTATGCACTACTTATGGAAGGCGACTGTCGGCATTGTTCCTGGTCTACGAACCGATGCACGACCGCGAAGGCGCGTGTCCTTTGACGCAGAGCGAATGCCCCGAATTCCGACCTTCTTTCTATTTTTCCTACCTTGCAGAGGGTACTGCCACCCTCGTTCGCCGGGCTTCCCTATAGCCACCGGCTCCCTCTAGTGCAGGGGTTCTGGCGGCTTATACTTGCCCGCGCAGGCAATGCAGACAGAGCGATTTCCCTCTCAGACTGCAGTGCCGAACGTTGCGTCTGAACTCACCGGTCCCATGTGCCGCCACTGCGGGCGATGCTGGGTGCCATGGATGGCCATCGGACAAGAAACATGACTTTGCAGGGAGTGGATGGAGCATGAAAGCAGTCAGCAGTATCAGCCAGATCGCCGGCCTGATGGCCGAGCCCAAACGCAGTGCGATGCTCTGGGCCCTCATCGATGGCTCGGCCCGGCATGCAGACGAGTTGGCTTCGATGATAGGCGTGACACCTTCCTCGGCTTGTGCCCACCTGTCTCTATTGTCGTCTGCCGGTCTGTTGCGGCTGGAAGCGCGCGGGCGCAAGCGCTATTTCCGCCTGGCGACGCCTGAGGTGGTAGCGGCGGTCGAGGCTTTGGCCAGCGTGCAACTGGGCAGTCGCGCAGAGAACCTGGCCTCGATCAAGCCGCTGCAGGTGCCAGTGTCACTGCGCCGGGCGCGTCGGTGCGGCGATCACCTGGGCGGCGAGCTGGCGGCTGACCTGTACCGGCGCATGGCGTGTGCGGGGTGGTTGGAAGGCAGTCAATTGCAGGCCAGCGTCAGCGCCGAGGGACGTGTGCAACTGGCGCAGATCGGCGTCTACATCGATGCGCTGGCACCGCGCCAACGCGGCAGATGCGAAATCTGCCATTGCAGCGAATGGAGCGACAGCAGCGCCCATTTGGGCGGCGCGCTCGGCCAGGCGCTGCTCAGTCTGTTCCTGCAGTCGGGGTGGATACGCGAACAGGAGGGCACCCGCACCCTGAAGCTCTCGACACTCGGTGTGCAGGAAATCAATCGCATCGCCAATGTCCCGCCTTGCAGGTGGGTTGAACTGCAAGGCGGCCAGGTTCGAATCAGACCAGACGAGCGTCCAGACTGTTCTGCGCCAGGCGCTGTGCCTGGTCCTGAGTCATGCCTAGATGCTCGTGCAGCGCCATGAAGTTTTCGGTGACGTACCCCCCGAAATAGGCAGGGTCGTCCGAGTTGACGGTGACCTTCACGCCGCGCTCGAGCATGTCGAGGATGTTGTGCTGACCCATGTGCTCGAACACGCACAGCTTGGTATTGGACAGCGGGCAGACGGTCAGTGGGATCTGCTCGTCGATGATTCGCTGCATCAGGCGCTCGTCCTCGATGGCGCGCACGCCATGGTCGATGCGCTTGATCTTGAGCAGGTCGAGGGCTTCCCAGATGTACTCAGGAGGGCCTTCTTCACCGGCGTGGGCCACGGCCACGAAGCCTTCGCTGCGGGCGCGGTCGAATACGCGCTGGAATTTACTGGGAGGATGGCCTTTTTCCGAGCTGTCCAGGCCGACGGCGATGAATGCGTCACGGAAGGGCAATGCTTGGTCGAGGGTCTTGTGCGCCTCGTCTTCGCTCAGGTGGCGCAGGAAGCTGAGGATCAGGCCGCTACTGACGCCCAACTGCTCGCGGCCGTCCTTGAGGGCCTGGCCGATACCACCGAGCACGACCTCGAAGGGAATGCCCCGGTCGGTATGGGTCTGAGGGTCGAAAAACGGTTCGGTGTGGATCACATTCTGCGCTTTGCAGCGTTGCAGGTAGGCCCAGGTCAGGTCATAGAAATCCTGCTCGGTACGCAGTACGTCCGCACCTTGGTAATAGAGGTCGAGGAACTCTTGCAGGTTGTTGAAGGCGTAGGCACTGCGTAGCGCCTCCACATCCGTCCACGGCAGCGCGATCTTGTTGCGGGCAGCCAATGCGAACAGCAACTCGGGCTCCAGCGAACCCTCCAGATGCATGTGCAGTTCGGCCTTGGGCAAGGCGTTGAGCCAGTTGTACATGGGAAAACTCTCGAATCAGTCACGGTTGGCCGACATTCTACAGGCCTGGACGCGCTGCGACAGGCCGGGGGCTGACTGGCAACCCCCGGCCAGGCTCAGCCGTTGATCAAGGCGGCGGCGGCCTGGCGGTGGTCGGCGATCAGCTTCTGTACATCCAGTCCTTCGATCTGGCCATCGATCACCCGCCATTGCCCGGCCACCATCACCCGGTCCGCTCGGTCTGCCGCGCACAGCAGCAAGGCCGAGAGTGGGTCATGGCTGCCGGAGAAACGCAGTTCGTCGAGTTTGAACAGCGCCAGGTCGGCCTGCTTGCCGACGGCCAGTTCACCGATGTCATCCCTGCCCAGCAATTGTGCCGAGCCCCGGGTGGCCCAGTTCAGCGCCCGCTGCGGCGTGATCTGTTCGGCGCCGTAGCGCAGGCGCTGCAGATACAGGGCCTGGCGCGCTTCGAGGAGCATGTTGGAGGCATCGTTGGAGGCCGAGCCGTCCACGCCCAGGCCCACGATCGCGCCAGCGGCCTCCAAGTCCACCGTCGGGCAAATGCCCGAGGCCAAGCGCATGTTCGAACTCGGGCAATGGCATACGCCGGTGCCGGCGTCTGCGAGTCGAGAGATTTCCTCCGGGTTGAAATGGATGCCGTGGGCCAGCCAGGTGCGTGGGCCAAGCCAACCGACGCTGTCCAGATAGTCCACTGTGCGCAGCCCGAAGCGTTGCAGGCAGAAGTGTTCCTCGTCGAGGGTTTCGGCCAGGTGGGTATGCAGGCGCACGTCTAGTTCTTCGGCCAGGGCCGCGCTGGCGCGCATGATCTGCGGGGTGACGGAAAACGGTGAACACGGCGCCAGGGCGATCTGGATGCGCGCACCGTCACCTCGCTCGTGGTAGCGGTGGATAAGTCGCTGGCTGTCGGCCAGGATGGTTTCGCCTTGCTGTACGGTTTGCTGCGGTGGCAGGCCGCCGTCAGCCTGACCCAGGCTCATCGAGCCGCGGGTAAGCATGGCGCGCATGCCCAGTTTGCGTACCACCTCGACCTGAATGTCGATGGCGTGCTCCAATCCGTCGGGGAACAGATAGTGGTGATCGGCAGCGGTGGTGCAGCCTGAAAGCAGCAGTTCGGCCAAGGCGACTTCGCTGGCTAATGACAGGCTGGCTGGGGCCAGGCGTGCCCAGACCGGATAGAGGGTTTGCAACCAGGGAAACAACGGCTGGTTGACCACCGGCGCCCAGGCGCGGGTGAGGGTCTGGTAGAAGTGATGGTGGGTATTGATCAGGCCTGGCAGCACCACGTGTTGGCGGGCATCGAAGACCTGCTCGCAGGGCTGTTCGGGCTGTTCGCCCAAGGCCAGCAGTTGGCTGATGCGACCGCCTTCAATGACCAGACCGCCACGGGCATCGGCGTGGTTGGCAGTAAAAATGGCGAGGGGAGATTTCAACCAGGTACGGGTGGCAGGCATGACGCCGGCTCCTCTGAAAATGGGTTCAGGGTTAGCCAGCTCAGTGTTGTCCTGTCTGCTGATCCAGGTCCGCCGCAGGGCGAGGCATCGAGTCTACTGCCTCGCCCGGCGCCGTTCAATTCACCAGGTCAGGCTGTCGCCTTTGTAGTTGATGAAATGCAGGCCGCCGTGGCCGCTCTGTGCGTTGATCTGATCAAGCATGCCGCGCGTACTGGTGAACACGTCTATTTCGGCGTTCTCGCCGCCCATGTCGGTCTTCACCCAACCTGGATGCATGGCCACCACGCTCAAGTCGGAGCGCTGCAGCTCCACCACGAAGCTGTTGATCATCGAGTTCAAGGCGGCCTTGCTCGCCTTGTACAGGCAGATTTCATTACCGTCCGGGCTGGCCACGCTGCCCAGACCTGAGCTCATGAAGGCCAGCACGCCGGTGTCTTGCCGAATGTGCCCGACCAGGCGACGGGCCACGCGGATCGGTGCGACGGCATTGGTCATGAACAAGGCGCCAATGTCTTCGTTTTGAACAGCTTCCAGATCCTGGGGCAGAGGGCCCATGACGCCGGCGTTGATGAACAGCAGGTCGAACGTGTCGCCCTGCAGCCGCTGCGTGAGGCCGTCGAGCAGGGTGGTGTCATTCATTTCCAAGGACTCAATGCGCACCCCCGCAACGTCGGCCAGAGCGCCAGGTTTGTGCGCGTCACGCACGGTGGCGGTGACATTCCAGCCGTCCTCGCGCAGACGTTGTACCAGGCCAAGACCCAGCCCGCGAGACGCACCGATGATGAGGGCATGTTTGCTGGTGGACATAGGAGCTCCAAGATCGTTTGAACGAAGGGCGCAGGATACCTCAGGCCAGCACTCGCAGGGCAGCAACGGCAAGTGATCAAAAAATGATCGAAGTCCCGCATGCCTTGTGTTCAAAGGGGTGCAGGCTATTCGCGCACCGCTTATCCACAGGCTGCTCCACAATTATTGTGTGAAAGCAGGGTGGCGTTGAATGGCTCGGTCAATGGGGCGGCATGGGGATAAATACAGAAGTTTCAGTGGTTTGTGACTGTCATCAAATCGTGATCAAAATATGTACAGTTAGCTACAGCCATTGCAGGACTAGGTCTGCAGTGAAGTACCCCAAGCTTATCCACAGGCAGGCCAACAGTATTTGTGGGCAGCTTTCAGCAGCGCTCCAGGCGGATTCGGCCCCGACTCAGGTCTGCCAGTTGCCTAGCCAGGGTGCTGAGGTGCGCCTCGCCCAACGCCACGCGCAGATCGACGCCATTGGCGGTGAATTGTTCGTCCAGCACCAGACCCTCGACCTCCCCCAGGCGCAGTTTGAGCAGGGCTAGCTCGCTGAACGTGCAACTGCAGTTGAATTCGCTGCGCTGCACCAATTCGCGTTTCGGCGCCTGCTGCAGGCACTTGTTGGCACCGCCGCCGTAGGCACGCGCCAGGCCACCGGTGCCGAGCTGAATGCCGCCGTACCAGCGGATCACCAGCACCACGACCTGATCGCAGTCCTGGGCCTCGATGGCGGCAAGGATGGGCCGGCCAGCGGTGCCGCCCGGTTCGCCATCGTCGCTGCTGCGGTACTGGGGGCCGAGTTTCCAGGCCCAGCAGTTATGCGTTGCGGTCGGGTCACTGTGGCGCTCGATGAAGGTCATGGCGTCGGCCACGCTGGTGATCGGGCCGGCGAGGGTCACGAAGCGGCTTTTGCGGATGTCTTCGCGTAATTCGCAGACGTCGAGCAGAGTTGAGGGCATAGGTGGCGATCAGGCGGCCGCGGTGGTGATGCCGCAGCCTTTGAGAATGATGTGGATAAGATTGTTGCTGGCGTCTTCCATGTCCTGCTTGGTCAGGCGGCTGCGCCCGGTGACCTGGCAGATCTGGGTGGCGAAGTCGGCATAGTGCTGGGTGCTGCTCCAGAGCAGGAAAATCAGGTGTACCGGATCGACCGGATCCATCTTGCCGGCCTCGATCCAGGCCTGGAACACGGCAGCGCGGCCGCGGAACCATTCGCGGTAGTCGGCACTGAAGTAATCGGTCAGGCATTGTCCGCCGCTGATCACTTCCATGGCGAAGATCCGCGAGGCCTGAGGATTGCGCCGCGAATACTCCATCTTGGTGCGGATGTACTGGTCCAGCGCTTGGGCCGGATCGTCCTCGACGCTCAAGGCGTTGAAGGTGCTGTCCCATAATTCGATGATATTGCTCAGCACCGCGATGTACAGGCCGAGCTTGTTAGTGAAGTAGTAGTGCAGGTTGGCTTTGGGCAGGTTGGCCTTCAGCGCGATGGTGTTCATGCTGGTGCCCTTAAAACCATGGCGGGCGAACTCGTCTTCGGCCGCCTGGATGATGGCCTGTTCGTTCTTCTGGCGAATGCGGCCGGCGGGTTTGCCCGAGGCGGAGAGGCGGTGCGCAGGGACTTCAAGTGTCATGGACGATTCCGTACAGGTTCTGTGGGCAACGGCTGTCGGACAGATTACCTGCCTGTGCAGAAGTGACAAGCGTTAGCGCGTTGTCGCCAGGCGTTCGAGAAAGCTCTCCAATACCAGGTTGGGTCGACGTCCCTTGCGGGTGACCCAACTCAAGCTCAGGTCGTAGAAGCGCTGAGTGGGCTTGAGCGCACGCAAGCGCCCCTGCTGCACCCAGAACATGGCGTAGTGATCGGGCAGGTAGCCAATGTAGCGTCCGGTCAGGATGAGAAAGGCCATGCCTTCGCGATCCGAGGCGCTGGCGGTGCAGGTCAGCGCCTGGTAGTGCGCCTGGATGTCGGCCGGCAGACGGAACGTCGGCGCGATGGCTTCCTGGGCATTGAGCCGTGGATCGTCGATCTGCTGATCGTCGGCATAGAACAGGGGGTGGCCCACTGCGCAGTAGAGCAGCGAGCGCTCGCTGTAGAGCGGCTGATATTCCAGGCCGGACAGCGGGCTGGTCTGCGGTACCACGCCGACGTGCAGGCTGCCGTCCAATACGCCTTGCTCCACCTGGCTCGGCGCGATCATGCGGATCTGGATGCGCACGTCAGGACCGCGATTCTTGAGTTCGGCCAGGGCATGAGTGATGCGCATGTGTGGGAGGGTGACCAGGTTGTCCGTAAGACCGATGTTGAGCTCGCCGCGCAGGTGCTGGTGCAGGCCGTTGACTTCGGTGCGGAATGTTTCCAGTGCGCTGAGCAGTTGCAGCGCCGAGTGGTACACCTCGCGGCCTTCCTCGGTCAGCGAAAACCCGGCGCGTCCGCGCTGGCACAGGCGCAGGCCCAGGCGCTGCTCGAGGTCGTTCATTTGCTGGCTGATTGCCGAACGACCGATGCCCAACACGTTTTCGGCGGCCGAGAAGCCACCGCACTCGACCACGCTGCGGTAAATCTTCAGCAGGCGAATGTCGAAGTCGCTGACTTGAGCGAGGGGATCGGGGCGTCGGCTCATCTGTTTAGTCCGGGTCTGACTGAAGGTTAGAAATGTTGGCTTTTTCCGACTTTATCCTCATGCCAATGTAGCGGCAACAACACCCATCGTTGCCTATTCGTTTGCCGAGGAACCGCCGATGAACATGCCTGAAGCCGCGCCCACCGGTCTGGCCAGCCAGCTCAAGCTGGACGCCCACTGGATGCCGTACACCGCCAACCGCAATTTCCATCGCGATCCGCGCCTGATCGTCGCGGCTGACGGCAATCATCTGGTCGACGACAAGGGACGGCGCATCTTCGACGCACTGTCGGGCCTGTGGACCTGTGGCGCAGGGCACACGCGCAAGGAAATCGCCGACGCCGTGTCGCGCCAGATGAGCGTGCTCGACTACTCACCGGCCTTCCAGTTCGGTCATCCGCTGTCGTTCCAGTTGGCGGAAAAGATCGCCGAGCTGACGCCAGGCGATCTGAACCACACCTTCTATACCAACTCCGGCTCCGAATGTGCCGATACGGCGCTGAAGATGGTGCGTGCCTACTGGCGCCTGAAGGGCCAGGCCAGCAAGACCAAGATCATCGGCCGTGCCCGCGGTTACCACGGCGTCAACATCGCCGGTACCAGCCTGGGCGGGGTCAACGGCAACCGCAAGATGTTCGGCCAGTTGCTGGATGTCGATCATTTGCCTCACACCGTGTTGCCGGTCAATGCCTTCTCCCGTGGTCTGCCGGAAGAGGGGGGTATTGCCCTGGCCGACGAGATGCTCAAGCTGATCGAGCTGCACGATGCCTCGAACATCGCTGCCGTGATCGTCGAGCCGCTGGCCGGCTCTGCCGGTGTGCTGCCGCCGCCGAAGGGTTATCTGAAGCGTCTGCGTGAAATCTGCACCCAGCACAACATCCTGCTGATCTTCGACGAAGTGATCACCGGCTTTGGTCGTATGGGGGCGATGACAGGCGCTGAAGCGTTTGGCGTGACCCCGGACCTGATGTGCATTGCCAAACAGGTCACCAACGGCGCGATTCCAATGGGCGCCGTGGTCGCCAGCAGTGAGATCTACCAGACCTTCATGAATCAGCCGACCCCGGAATATGCGGTGGAATTCCCCCACGGCTATACCTACTCCGCTCACCCGGTAGCTTGCGCGGCCGGTATCGCGGCGCTGGACCTGCTGCAGAAGGAAAACCTGGTGCAGGCCTCGGCCGAGCTCGCCCCGCACTTCGAGCAGTTGCTGCATGGGCTCAAAGGCAGCAAGAACGTGGTGGACATCCGCAACTATGGCCTGGCTGGCGCGATTCAGATCGCTGCCCGCGACGGCGATGCGATCGTGCGTCCCTACGAGACTGCCATGAAGCTGTGGAAGGCTGGATTCTATGTGCGCTTCGGCGGCGACACCTTGCAGTTCGGGCCGACCTTCAATACTCAGCCACACGAACTGGACCGTCTGTTCGATGCGGTAGGTGAAACGCTGAATCAGATCGACTGATCTTTCCGACTTTGAGGACACGCGCTTCGGGCGCCTGTCTTTCCCTTCTTTATCTGGAGTCTCGCATGAGCATCGTTCAGCACCTGATCAACGGTGAGCTGGTTTCCAAAGGCGGCCGCACCGCCGACGTCTTCAATCCCTCCACAGGGCAGGCCACGCGCAAGGTCGAATTGGCCAGTCGCGCGACCATCCAGGATGCCATCGACGCGGCCAAGGCCGCGTTTCCGGCCTGGCGCAACACGCCGCCGGCCAAGCGTGCCCAGGTCATGTTCCGTTTCAAGCAGTTGCTGGAGCAGAACGAAGCCCGCATCTCGCAGATGATCAGTGAAGAGCACGGCAAGACCCTGGAAGATGCGGCCGGCGAACTCAAGCGCGGTATCGAGAACGTCGAGTTCGCCTGTGCAGCGCCGGAGCTGCTCAAGGGCGAGTACAGCCGTAACGTCGGCCCGAACATCGACGCATGGTCTGACTTCCAGCCGTTGGGCATCGTGGCGGGTATCACACCGTTCAACTTCCCGGCCATGGTGCCCCTGTGGATGTATCCGCTGGCCATCGTCTGCGGCAACGCGTTCATCCTCAAACCGTCGGAGCGTGATCCCAGCTCGACGCTGTACATCGCGCAATTGCTGCAGGAAGCCGGGCTGCCCAAAGGCATCCTCAATGTGGTGCACGGTGACAAGGAAGCGGTGGACGCGCTGATCGAGGCGCCAGAGGTCAAGGCCCTGAGCTTCGTGGGCTCGACGCCGATCGCCGAGTACATCTATGCCGAAGGCACCAAGCGCGGCAAGCGTGTGCAAGCCCTGGGCGGGGCGAAGAACCATGCGGTGCTGATGCCCGATGCTGAACTGGACAACGCCGTCAGTGCCTTGATGGGCGCGGCCTATGGTTCGTGCGGCGAGCGCTGCATGGCGATTTCGGTGGCCGTGTGCGTGGGTGACCAGGTCGCCGATGCACTGATCGCCAAGCTCGAACCGCAGATCAAGGCGCTGAAGATCGGTGCCGGTACCTCCTGTGGCCTGGACATGGGGCCGTTGGTCACCGCAGCGGCTCGCGACAAAGTCGTGGGCTACATCGACGATGGCTTGGCGGCTGGCGCCAAGCTGGTGGTGGACGGTCGCGGCTTGCGGGTGTCTGGCAACGAGGATGGTTACTTCGTTGGCGGTACGTTGTTCGATCACGTCACGCCCGAGATGCGTATCTATAAGGAAGAGATCTTCGGGCCGGTGCTGTGCGTGGTGCGGGTGAGCAGCCTGGAAGAGGCCATGCAACTGATCAATGAGCATGAGTACGGTAATGGCACCTGCATCTTCACCCGGGACGGTGAGGCGGCGCGCTTGTTCTGCGACGAGATCGAGGTGGGGATGGTCGGGGTCAACGTGCCGCTGCCGGTGCCGGTGAGCTATCACAGTTTCGGCGGCTGGAAGCGCTCGCTGTTCGGTGACTTGCATGCCTATGGGCCGGATGGCGTGCGCTTCTACACCCGTCGTAAGGCCATCACCCAGCGTTGGCCACAGCGCAAGAGCCACGAGGCTTCGCAGTTCGCGTTTCCGAGCTTGTAATACTGCAGGTGAATAGCGGGGCGGCCGAGAGGCTGCCCCGCTTTGTTTCAACTATTTGAATTTATTTGAAATTAAGCCTTGACCGCTGTTCAGATCCCCTTATAATGCGCCCCACTTCCGCAGCAAACGGAACGCGAAACTCCTTGAGAATCAACGAGTTAATCGAGTTCGGTGCGGTGCGAAGGGCTTCGATCCTCGGGTTGAAAGCGGTGAAAAAGGCAGTTGACAGCATCGAATGGTGCTGTATGATTCGCCTCCCGCTACGAGAGATCGCAGCGAGTCAAGTGTTTGAAGCTAAACGAGTTTCTCGGAAAGAACTTCAAAATAAACGCTTGACACGAAGTAAGGCTGCTGTAGAATGCGCGGCCTCGGTTGAGACGAAGCGCTCTTAGCCAAACGCTCTTTAACAAATCGAATCAAGCAATTCGTGTGGGTGCTTGTGAGTATGGACTGATCGTCGCCTAGATTATCAGCATCACAAGTGGCCATGCGAGAAATCACATAGTCATTTGAGATTGCTGAGCCAAGTTTAGGGTTTCTTAAAAACCCAAGCAGTATTGAACTGAAGAGTTTGATCATGGCTCAGATTGAACGCTGGCGGCAGGCCTAACACATGCAAGTCGAGCGGATGAGAGGAGCTTGCTTCTCGATTCAGCGGCGGACGGGTGAGTAATGCCTAGGAATCTGCCTGGTAGTGGGGGACAACGTTTCGAAAGGAACGCTAATACCGCATACGTCCTACGGGAGAAAGCAGGGGACCTTCGGGCCTTGCGCTATCAGATGAGCCTAGGTCGGATTAGCTAGTTGGTGAGGTAATGGCTCACCAAGGCGACGATCCGTAACTGGTCTGAGAGGATGATCAGTCACACTGGAACTGAGACACGGTCCAGACTCCTACGGGAGGCAGCAGTGGGGAATATTGGACAATGGGCGAAAGCCTGATCCAGCCATGCCGCGTGTGTGAAGAAGGTCTTCGGATTGTAAAGCACTTTAAGTTGGGAGGAAGGGTTGTAGATTAATACTCTGCAATTTTGACGTTACCGACAGAATAAGCACCGGCTAACTCTGTGCCAGCAGCCGCGGTAATACAGAGGGTGCAAGCGTTAATCGGAATTACTGGGCGTAAAGCGCGCGTAGGTGGTTTGTTAAGTTGGATGTGAAAGCCCCGGGCTCAACCTGGGAACTGCATCCAAAACTGGCAAGCTAGAGTACGGTAGAGGGTGGTGGAATTTCCTGTGTAGCGGTGAAATGCGTAGATATAGGAAGGAACACCAGTGGCGAAGGCGACCACCTGGACTGATACTGACACTGAGGTGCGAAAGCGTGGGGAGCAAACAGGATTAGATACCCTGGTAGTCCACGCCGTAAACGATGTCAACTAGCCGTTGGAATCCTTGAGATTTTAGTGGCGCAGCTAACGCATTAAGTTGACCGCCTGGGGAGTACGGCCGCAAGGTTAAAACTCAAATGAATTGACGGGGGCCCGCACAAGCGGTGGAGCATGTGGTTTAATTCGAAGCAACGCGAAGAACCTTACCAGGCCTTGACATGCAGAGAACTTTCTAGAGATGGATTGGTGCCTTCGGGAACTCTGACACAGGTGCTGCATGGCTGTCGTCAGCTCGTGTCGTGAGATGTTGGGTTAAGTCCCGTAACGAGCGCAACCCTTGTCCTTAGTTACCAGCACGTTATGGTGGGCACTCTAAGGAGACTGCCGGTGACAAACCGGAGGAAGGTGGGGATGACGTCAAGTCATCATGGCCCTTACGGCCTGGGCTACACACGTGCTACAATGGTCGGTACAGAGGGTTGCCAAGCCGCGAGGTGGAGCTAATCTCACAAAACCGATCGTAGTCCGGATCGCAGTCTGCAACTCGACTGCGTGAAGTCGGAATCGCTAGTAATCGCGAATCAGAATGTCGCGGTGAATACGTTCCCGGGCCTTGTACACACCGCCCGTCACACCATGGGAGTGGGTTGCACCAGAAGTAGCTAGTCTAACCTTCGGGGGGACGGTTACCACGGTGTGATTCATGACTGGGGTGAAGTCGTAACAAGGTAGCCGTAGGGGAACCTGCGGCTGGATCACCTCCTTAATCGAAGACATCAGCCTGCTGATGAGCTCCCACACGAATTGCTTGATTCATTGTGAAAAGACGATGCTGTAACGCGACCCTGTTATAGGTCTGTAGCTCAGTTGGTTAGAGCGCACCCCTGATAAGGGTGAGGTCGGCAGTTCAAATCTGCCCAGACCTACCAATTACTTGGTGCGGCCTACGAGATGTAGCAGATACACGGGGCCATAGCTCAGCTGGGAGAGCGCCTGCCTTGCACGCAGGAGGTCAGCGGTTCGATCCCGCTTGGCTCCACCACCTTTGTACAGCACTGTTAGAACTCAGAAATGAGCATTCGCGCGTCGCGTTGACGCCGCGTTGGAATGTTGATTTCTGGCTTTTGCCAGATCGTTCTTTAAAAATTCGGATATGTGATAGATACAGACTGATGACCAGTTTCACTGCTGGACATCAGGCTGAGGTAAAATTTGTGAGTTCTGCTCGAAAGAGCGACGTGCGAATTTTCGGCGAATGTCGTCTTCACAGTATAACCAGATTGCTTGGGGTTATATGGTCAAGTGAAGAAGCGCATACGGTGGATGCCTTGGCAGTCAGAGGCGATGAAAGACGTGGTAGCCTGCGATAAGCTTTGGGGAGTCGGCAAACAGACTGTGATCCAGAGATCTCTGAATGGGGGAACCCACCTAGGATAACCTAGGTATCTTGTACTGAATCCATAGGTGCAAGAGGCGAACCAGGGGAACTGAAACATCTAAGTACCCTGAGGAATAGAAATCAACCGAGATTCCCTTAGTAGTGGCGAGCGAACGGGGACCAGCCCTTAAGTTGATTTGAGATTAGTGGAACGCTCTGGAAAGTGCGGCCATAGTGGGTGATAGCCCCGTACACGAAAGTCTCTTTTCAATGAAATCGAGTAGGACGGAGCACGAGAAACTTTGTCTGAACATGGGGGACCATCCTCCAAGGCTAAATACTACTGACTGACCGATAGTGAACCAGTACCGTGAGGGAAAGGCGAAAAGAACCCCGGAGAGGGGAGTGAAATAGAACCTGAAACCGTATGCGTACAAGCAGTGGGAGCCTACTTTGTTAGGTGACTGCGTACCTTTTGTATAATGGGTCAGCGACTTATATTCAGTGGCGAGCTTAACCGAATAGGGGAGGCGTAGCGAAAGCGAGTCTTAATAGGGCGCTTAGTCGCTGGGTATAGACCCGAAACCGGGCGATCTATCCATGGGCAGGTTGAAGGTTAGGTAACACTGACTGGAGGACCGAACCGACTACCGTTGAAAAGTTAGCGGATGACCTGTGGATCGGAGTGAAAGGCTAATCAAGCTCGGAGATAGCTGGTTCTCCTCGAAAGCTATTTAGGTAGCGCCTCATGTATCACTGCTGGGGGTAGAGCACTGTTTCGGCTAGGGGGTCATCCCGACTTACCAAACCGATGCAAACTCCGAATACCAGCAAGTGCCGAGCATGGGAGACACACGGCGGGTGCTAACGTCCGTCGTGAAAAGGGAAACAACCCAGACCGTCAGCTAAGGTCCCAAAGTCATGGTTAAGTGGGAAACGATGTGGGAAGGCTTAGACAGCTAGGAGGTTGGCTTAGAAGCAGCCATCCTTTAAAGAAAGCGTAATAGCTCACTAGTCGAGTCGGCCTGCGCGGAAGATGTAACGGGGCTCAAACCATGCACCGAAGCTACGGGTATCACCTTTGGTGATGCGGTAGAGGAGCGTTCTGTAAGCCTGTGAAGGTGAGTTGAGAAGCTTGCTGGAGGTATCAGAAGTGCGAATGCTGACATGAGTAACGACAATGCGAGTGAAAAACTCGCACGCCGAAAGACCAAGGTTTCCTGCGCAACGTTAATCGACGCAGGGTTAGTCGGTCCCTAAGGCGAGGCTGAAAAGCGTAGTCGATGGAAAACAGGTTAATATTCCTGTACTTGCAGTTATTGCGATGGAGGGACGGAGAAGGCTAGGCCAGCCTGGCGTTGGTTGTCCAGGTTTAAGGTGGTAGGCTGAAATCTTAGGCAAATCCGGGATTTCAAGGCCGAGAGCTGATGACGAGTTGCCTTTAGGCGACGAAGTGGTTGATGCCATGCTTCCAAGAAAAGCTCCTAAGCTTCAGATAACTGGGAACCGTACCCCAAACCGACACAGGTGGTTAGGTAGAGAATACCAAGGCGCTTGAGAGAACTCGGGTGAAGGAACTAGGCAAAATGGCACCGTAACTTCGGGAGAAGGTGCGCCGGCGAGGGTGAAGGACTTGCTCCGTAAGCCCATGCCGGTCGAAGATACCAGGCCGCTGCGACTGTTTATTAAAAACACAGCACTCTGCAAACACGAAAGTGGACGTATAGGGTGTGACGCCTGCCCGGTGCCGGAAGGTTAATTGATGGGGTTAGCGCAAGCGAAGCTCTTGATCGAAGCCCCGGTAAACGGCGGCCGTAACTATAACGGTCCTAAGGTAGCGAAATTCCTTGTCGGGTAAGTTCCGACCTGCACGAATGGCGTAACGATGGCGGCGCTGTCTCCACCCGAGACTCAGTGAAATTGAAATCGCTGTGAAGATGCAGTGTATCCGCGGCTAGACGGAAAGACCCCGTGAACCTTTACTATAGCTTTGCACTGGACTTTGAGCTTGCTTGTGTAGGATAGGTGGGAGGCTTTGAAGTGGGGACGCCAGTTCTCATGGAGCCATCCTTGAAATACCACCCTGGCAACCTTGAGGTTCTAACTCAGGTCCGTGATCCGGATCGAGGACAGTGTATGGTGGGTAGTTTGACTGGGGCGGTCTCCTCCCAAAGAGTAACGGAGGAGTACGAAGGTGCGCTCAGACCGGTCGGAAATCGGTCGTAGAGTATAAAGGCAAAAGCGCGCTTGACTGCGAGACAGACACGTCGAGCAGGTACGAAAGTAGGTCTTAGTGATCCGGTGGTTCTGTATGGAAGGGCCATCGCTCAACGGATAAAAGGTACTCCGGGGATAACAGGCTGATACCGCCCAAGAGTTCATATCGACGGCGGTGTTTGGCACCTCGATGTCGGCTCATCACATCCTGGGGCTGAAGCCGGTCCCAAGGGTATGGCTGTTCGCCATTTAAAGTGGTACGCGAGCTGGGTTTAGAACGTCGTGAGACAGTTCGGTCCCTATCTGCCGTGGACGTTTGAGATTTGAGAGGGGCTGCTCCTAGTACGAGAGGACCGGAGTGGACGAACCTCTGGTGTTCCGGTTGTCACGCCAGTGGCATTGCCGGGTAGCTATGTTCGGAAGAGATAACCGCTGAAAGCATCTAAGCGGGAAACTTGCCTCAAGATGAGATCTCACTGGGATCTAGAATCCCCTGAAGGGCCGTCGAAGACTACGACGTTGATAGGTGGGGTGTGTAAGCGCTGTGAGGCGTTGAGCTAACCCATACTAATTGCCCGTGAGGCTTGACCATATAACACCCAAGCAATTTGAGCGTGAGCGCCGAATTGTGGTGGTGAAGACGAAAGAACCGAAAGTTCGCGACGAATCACAGAATCACATATCCGAATAGGCTGGGGTGTCCGCAGGGGCGCACTGGCAACCGAATTTCTTGACGACCATAGAGCATTGGAACCACCTGATCCCATCCCGAACTCAGCAGTGAAACGATGCATCGCCGATGGTAGTGTGGGGTTTCCCCATGTGAGAGTAGGTCATCGTCAAGATTCATTTCGCAAAACCCCTATCTGCGTGAGCAGGTAGGGGTTTTGTCTTTTCACGACGCTCAAAACAAGGCCATTCCAAGAGGCGCATTGCTGCCACTCTCGCCACCCAGTATGGTTCCGTCAGCGAATCCGTTTTCCAGAGAACCCGCAATGGCCACCACCACCTCACTGCAACCCGGCTTCATGATCGTTCAGGGCAACCGCCTCGACGAGTTGCGCAGCCTGGTGGTGAGCGTCATGCGTAATTACCCGTTGGCTCCACTGGAAAACGAAATCGCTCTGGTGCAGAGCAACGGCATCGCTCAATGGCTCAAGCTCGCATTGGCCGAAGACCCTGAAGACGATGACCAGGGCGGCTGCGGTATCGCGGCCGCCATCGATGTGCAGTTGCCCGGCAGTTTCATGTGGCAACTCTACCGTCGCGTGCTGGGCCGTGATCAGATTCCAGAAGTTTCGCTGCTCGACAAAGCCCCATTGACCTGGCGCCTGATGCGCCTGCTGCCGGCCCTGATCGAGCGCCCCCATTTCGAGCCGCTCAAACGCTTCCTCACTGACGACACGGACCTGCGCAAACGCTACCAGTTGGCTGAACGTCTGGCCGACCTGTTCGACCAATACCAGGTCTATCGCGCCGATTGGCTCAAAGACTGGGCCTCAGGCCACCACGTACTCAACACCGCCCGTGGCGAGCGCAAGCCTTTGGTGGACGGCAATCGCTGGCAGGCCGAATTGTGGCGGGCGCTGCTGGACGATGTCGGGGCAGAGGGCATGGCGCAAAGCCGCGCCGGTGTGCATCAGCGCTTCATCGAGCGAGTCGATGCCTTGGAGCACGCGCCCCCGGGATTGCCTGCGCGGGTGATGGTGTTCGGTATCTCATCGCTGCCCGCCCAAACCCTCGAAGCACTGGCCGGTCTGGCCCGCTTCAGCCAAGTGCTGCTGTGCGTACACAATCCCTGCCGCCACCACTGGGGCGACATCGTCGCCGACAAGGACCTGCTCCGGCATCAGTACAAGCGTCTGCAGCGTAAACACAGCATGCCGCTGCAACTGGACGACGAGGCGCTTCATCAGCACGCCCATCCCCTGTTGGCCGCCTGGGGCAAGCAAGGCCGTGACTACATCAACCTGCTCGACAGCTACGATGACCCTGGCAGCTACCGTGGAGTCTTCAGCGACGGTCGTATCGACTTGTTCAGCGAGGCGCAGCCGCTGACGTTGCTCAATCAGTTGCAGGACGACATTCTCGAGTTGCGCCCGCTGTCGGAAACCCGCGAAACCTGGCCTGCCGTCAATGCCGCGAGCGACCGCTCGATTCGTTTTCACGTGGCGCACAGTCCGCAGCGCGAGGTCGAGATCCTGCACGATCAACTGCTCGCTCGGTTCAGCAACGACCCGACGCTGCGCCCACGCGATGTCATCGTCATGCTTCCGGCCATCGACGACTATGCCCCGCATATCCGCGCCGTGTTCGGTCAACTTGACCGCCATGACCCGCGCTACATCCCCTTCACCCTCACCGACCAGGGCCAGCGTGGCCGCGATCCGCTGCTCATCGCCTTGGAGCACCTGCTCAAGCTGCCCGACAGCCGCTTTGCCGTCAGCGAGATCCTCGACCTGCTGGATGTGCCCGCGCTGCGCGCACGCTTCGGCATCAAGCAAAGCGATCTGCCGACCTTGCACCGCTGGATCGAAGGCGCAGGCATCCGTTGGGGCCTGAGCGGCGAGCAGCGAGCCAGCCTCGGCCTGCCGGAGGGGCTGGAACAGAACAGTTGGCGATTCGGCTTGCGGCGTATGTTGCTGGGCTATGCGGTAGGTGTCGGTGAAGGCTGCGACGGCATTGAGCCGTTCGATGAGATCGGCGGCCTCGAGGCCGCCCTGATCGGTCCGCTGGTCGCCTTGCTGGATGCGTTGGAAGTGGCCTGCCAGCACCTCGCCGAACCTGCCAGCGTTCAGCAGTGGGGCGCGCGCCTGCATGCCCTGCTGCAGGTATTCTTCCTGGCCGAGGAAGAACATGACGAACTGCTGCTGGTCGAGTTGCAGGACCTGCGCGACACCTGGCTGGAAACCTGCGAAACGGTCGGCTTGGACGAGCAGCTGCCCCTCACGGTCGTGCGCGAGGCCTGGTTGTCGGGTCTCGATCAAGGCAAGTTGTCGCAACGCTTCCTGGCCGGCTCGGTGAATTTCTGCACACTGATGCCCATGCGTGCCATTCCCTTCCGTATCGTCTGCCTGCTGGGCATGAACGACGGCGATTACCCGCGCGCCCAGCCGCCGTTGGATTTCGATCTGATGGCCAGCGACTACCGCCCCGGCGATCGCTCGCGGCGCGAGGACGACCGCTACCTGCTGCTCGAAGCGCTGCTCTCGGCCCGCGATCAGCTGTATGTCAGTTGGGTCGGGCGCAGTATCCGCGACAACAGCGAGCGCCCGGCGTCGGTATTGATCGGTCAATTGCGCGATCACCTCGCCGCCGGCTGGCAGTTGGCCGGTGCCGAGCAGGGCGAACGCGACGATTCTGGTCAGCAACTGCTGCACGCGCTCACCCAGGAACATCCGTTGCAGCCGTTCAGTCAGCGCTACTTCCAGAAGGACAGCCCGCTGTTCAGCTATGCCCACGAGTGGCAGGTGTTGCATCAGCCTGATCAAACAGCGATCCCGGACACCCTGGCACTGCCAGCATACGAGAGCGATGAGCCGCTGACCCTGACCCAGTTGCAGGACTTTCTCCGTCATCCGGTGAGACATTTCTTCAGTCAGCGGCTCAAAGTGCTTTTCGAAGCCCTGCAAGCGCCCACTCCCGACGAAGAGCCCTTCGTGCTGGATGCCCTGCAGCGCTACAGCCTGAGCGAGCGCCTGCTCGATGCCGCACTGACCGCGACTGACGACCCGGAGCAGGCCTTGCAAAGCCAGGCGCGGCGCTTGCAAGCCTGTGGGTTGCTGCCGTTGGCAGGCTTTGGCGAGTCGCTGCAGGTTGAACTGATCCAGCCATTGCCTGATTTGCTGACACGGCACCGCCAACTATTGCAGCGCTGGCCCCGCGTGGTCGAAGGTGCGCTGCCGATTCGTTTCGAGCGTGGCGCCCTGCGCCTGGAAGGTTGGTTGGGCCGTGTCTATCAAGGCGATGGCGAGGACTTGCTGAGCATTACCACCGTCCCGAACAGCCTCGGCGCCGGGCGCAACAGCCTCAAGTGGCATCGCTTGATCCCCGCGTGGGTCATGCACCTTGCCGCCTGCGCCGTGGGTTATCCACTGCATACCGCGCTGGTGGCCAGCGACCAGACCCTGCTGCTCGCGCCTCTGCCCAACGCCCAGGCCAGCGATCTGCTCGCCGACCTGCTGGTCGCGCGTCAAGCGGGCATGAATGCGCCCCTGCCGGTGGCGCCGAAAACCGCTTTCGCCTGGCTCGCTCAGTCAGACCCGGACAAAGCCCAGGCCGCTGCGGCGAAGGCCTACGAAGGCGATGGCCAGAACAGTTTCGGCGAGCGCAGCGAAAGCCTTGCGCTGATCCGTCAGTTCCGCGACTTCGCCGCACTCACGGCCGACGAAACCTTCGAAGGCTGGTGCGAAGCCCTGTATCGACCTCTGTTCACCGCCGCCTGGAAAACCCAGGACTCGCCGGAGACCGTCGCATGACCCAGGCCCGGCCTCTGGCCCTGAGCTTTCCCCTGCACGGCAGCCAACTGATCGAAGCCAGTGCCGGCACCGGCAAGACCTTCACCATCTCCGCACTCTACCTGCGCCTGATTCTGGGCCACGGCGGCGAACACGGCTTTGGCCGCGAATTGCTGCCTCCACAGATCCTTGTAGTGACCTTCACCGATGCCGCCACCAAAGAGCTGCGCGAGCGCATTCGCACACGCCTGGCCGAGGCGGCGCGCTTTTTCCGGGGAGAGTTGGACGGCGCCGACCCCTTGCTGTATCAACTGCGCGACGACTATCCACACGACCACTGGCCACGGTGCGCCAGTCGCCTGGAAGTGGCGGTGCAGTGGATGGACGAAGCGGCGGTCTCGACCATCCATGGCTGGTGTCAGCGCATGCTGCGCGAGCATGCCTTCGACAGCGGCAGCCTGTTCACCCAGAGCCTGGAGACCGATCACAGTGAACTGCTCGGTCAAGTCATGCGCGATTACTGGCGGCGCTTCTGCTATGGCATGCACGGCGAGGCGCTGGCCTGGGTGCGCAGCCATTGGCTCAGCCCGGATGCATTGCTGCCGCGTATCCGCCCGTTGTTCGGGCGCTTTCCCGCTGACGCCGAAGGCCCTGAGCCGCAAGCGCTGATCGACGCCGCCCTGGCGCAACGCCAGCAGCAACTGCAGGCGCTCAAGGCGCCCTGGGCGCGATGGGCCGATGAGTTGCAGGAGATCTGTCGCGCGGCGGTGGCCGCCAAGCAGGCTGACGGGCGCAAGCTACAGGCGCGCTTCTTCGAACCCTGGTTCGACAAGCTGCGCACCTGGGCCGGCGATGATCAGCTCATGGAGCTCGACCTGGGCACGGGCTTCACCCGCTTGACCCCGGACGGGATGGCCGAAGCCTGGAAGTCCGGCCAACCGCCCGAGCACCCGGCACTGCAGGCCATGACCGAGCTGCGCGCTCAATTGCAGGCGTTACCCGGCCCCGATGCGGCAGTGCTTGGGCATGCCGCCGGCTGGGTCGCGGCGCGCTTCGAGGTGGAAAAACGCCGACGCGCGGAAATGGGCTTCGACGACATGCTCCTGCGCCTGGAACAGGCCTTGCGTGGCGAGGCCGGCGAACGTTTGGCCGGGCTGATTCGCGAGCAGTTCCCGGTGGCGCTGATCGATGAGTTCCAGGACACCGACCCGGTGCAGTACGGCATCTTCGAGCGCATCTATCGCATTGCCGAGAATCGTCGCGAGACCGGCCTGTTCATGATCGGCGACCCCAAGCAGGCGATCTACGCTTTCCGCGGCGCCGATATCTTCACCTACCTGGACGCCCGGCGAGCCACTGCCGGACGCCTGCACAGCCTGGACACCAACTACCGCTCCAGCCAGGCCATGGTCGAGGCGGTCAACAGCACCTTCCTGTTGGCCGAGCGGCGTGCGCAGGGGCGCGGTGCCTTCCTGTTCCGCGAGGCCGATGACAACCCGCTGCCCTTCGTCGAAGTGCACGCCAAGGGCCGCAGCGAACGCCTGCTGATCGACGGTCAAGCGTGCGCCGCGTTGCAGTGCTGGCACCTGCCCAGCGACGAACCTCTGTCCAGCAGCCAGTACCGTCAGCAATTGGCGGCGCGCTGCGCCAGCCATATCGTGGCGTTGCTCATGGGCGGCCAGCTCGGCGTGAGTGGCTTCGCTGATGAACAGGGTGCGTTACGTGGCTGCCGTCCGTCGGACATCGCCATTCTGGTGCGCGATGGCCGCGAAGCGCAGATGATCCGCAGCGCGCTGACTGCGCGCGGCGTGCGCAGCGTCTATCTGTCCGACAAGGATTCGGTGTTCGCCGCGCAAGAGGCTCACGACCTGCTGGCCTGGCTCAAGGCGTGCGCCGAGCCCGACGCCGAACGTCTGCTCAAGGCTGCCTTGGCCAGCCTGACGCTGGACCTGCCGTTAATGGAGCTCGAGCGTCTGAATCAAGACGAGCGGGTTTGGGAGGCCTGGGTCATGCGCTTTCGCCTGTACCGCGAAACCTGGCAGCGCCAGGGTGTGCTGCCCATGCTGCGTCGCCTGCTGCACGACTTTCAGTTGCCGCGCAGCCTGATCGGTCGTAGCGATGGCGAGCGCGTGCTGACCAACTTGCTGCACCTGGCCGAACTGCTGCAGCAGGCGGCCGGCGAGCTGGACGGCGAGCAGGCGCTGATTCGCCATTTGAGCGAGCAACTGGCCAATGCCGCGCAGGCGGGCGAGCAGCAGATCCTGCGTCTGGAAAGCGACGAGCAACTGGTCAAGGTGGTGACTATCCACAAGTCCAAAGGCCTGGAGTACCCGCTGGTCTACCTGCCGTTCATCTGCACCAGCAAGGCCGTGGACGGTCAGCGCCTGCCCTTGACCTGGCACGACCGTGACGGTCAGCCATTGCTGACCCTCAGCCCCACAGCCGAACAGATCGCCCTGGCCGATGACGAACGCCTGGCCGAAGACCTGCGCCTGCTCTATGTCGCTTTGACCCGTGCCCAGCATGCCTGCTGGCTGGGGATAGCCGACCTCAAGCGCGGCAACCAGAAAAGCTCGCAGTTGCACCGCTCGGCCCTGGGCTACCTGCTCGGTGGCGGACAGCCGCTGTCCGACTCCGCTCAGTTGGCCGACTGGTTGCAGACGCTGTGCGCGCAAAGCGCTGCGATTGCCTGCCCAGCGCTGCCCGAGGTCGATGACCAGGTCTACCAGGCCCCGCGTCACGGTACGCAATGGCGAGCTGCACTCAAGCCGCGACGGGCGGCGACGGAGCAGTGGTGGATTGCGTCCTACAGTGCGTTGCGCGTGGGTGACCAGAACGTGTTGGCCGACAGCTCCCAGGCCCAGCAACTGCTCGACGACGAAAGCATCGATCCGCAACTGCTGCGCGAGGTGCCGCCGGAAAACGGTGATATCCACCGTTTCCCACGCGGACCGAACCCCGGCACCTTCCTCCACGGCTTGTTGGAATGGGCCGGCCGCGAGGGGTTCGCCGAGATCGCCAGCCAGCCCGCGTTGATCGAGCGTACCGTGGGCCAGCGCTGCAATCGTCGCGACTGGAGTGGCTGGATTCCCACGCTCAGCCAATGGTTGCAGCACCTGCTCATTCAGGAATTACCGCTAGCTCCCGAGGGCACGCTGCTGCGCTTGGCGCACCTGCAGCAGTACCAGATCGAGATGGAGTTCTGGTTTGCCAGCCACCGGGTCGATGTGCGCCGTCTCGACCAACTCGTCGTGCGCCACACCCACAGCGGCGCCGCGCGCCCGGCGGCACTGGCCAGTCAGCTCAATGGCATGTTCAAAGGCTTCATCGACCTGGCCTTCGAACTGGACGGTCGCTACTACGTGGCCGACTACAAATCCAATTGGCTCGGCCCGGACGGCAACGCCTATAACGCACCGGCCATGGAGCAGGCGATTCTCGATCATCGCTACGACCTGCAGTACGTGCTGTACCTGCTGGCCCTGCACCGCCAACTGCGCGCGCGCCTGCCCGACTATGACTACGACCGCCATGTCGGCGGCGCGCTGTTCATTTTCCTGCGCGGCACCGGCAGTGCCGGTCGCGGCCTGTACGCGGTGCGGCCACCCCGTGAGCTGATCGAACAGCTCGATGCGCTGTTTCGCGGCGATCTCCAGCCCGAACAGCAGGACCTGTTTGCCGGAGCCACACCATGAGCCGCACCCTCGACGACCTGCTGCCCACCCCGTTGCAGGCCGAGCACCTGGCGGCCTTGGCGCCGCTTGCCGACAGCCACGATCTGCTTGCGCTGTTGGACCGGTGGGTCGAACGCGGCTGGTTGCGTGCGCTGGACCGCGCGTTCGTCAGCTTTCTCGCGGAGCGTGAGCCGGGCGGCGATCCGTTGGTGCTGCTGGCGGCGGCGTTGGCCAGTCATCAGTTGGGGCATGGGCATGTGTGCCTGGACCTGGAGCAGACGCTGGCCGAGCCTGACTTCGCGCTGTCGCTGCCGCCGGAGGGCGACGCCCTGGCCGGACCGTTGCTGCTGCCCTCACAACTGCTCGCCGCCCTCGACCCCGCCCTCTGGCGGCAGCGTATCGCAGCGAGTGGACTGGTGGCCGATGGCGATAGCGCCGGGCATGAGGCGCGGCCGCTGGTGCTCAGTGCTCAGCGCCTGTATCTACGCCGCTACTGGCGCTATGAGCGGCGTGTCGACCACTCGCTGCAGCAGCGCATCGCGACCCACGAAGCGATTCCCCACGACCTGCCGGCGCGTCTGGCGCAGTTGTTCGAAGGCGGCGCTCCGGCTGGCCAGGTGGACTGGCAGAAGCTCGCCTGCGCCCTGGCCACCCGCGCCGCCTTCAGCATCGTTACCGGCGGCCCTGGGACCGGCAAGACCACCACCGTGGTGCGCTTGCTGGCCCTGCTCCAAGGCCCGGCAGTGGAGCAGGGCAGGCCTTTGCGCATCCGCCTGGCGGCGCCCACCGGCAAGGCGGCAGCGCGCCTGACCGAGTCCATCGGTCAGCAAGTCGAGCGCTTGCAGGTGGACGCTACGCTGCGTGCGCAGATTCCCACCGAGGTGAGCACGGTGCACCGCCTGCTCGGCAGTCGCCCCGGCTCGCGGCATTTCCGCCACCACGCCGGTAACCCGCTGCCGCTGGATGTCCTGGTGGTGGATGAGGCGTCGATGATCGACCTGGAAATGATGGCCAACCTGCTCGACGCCTTGCCGAGCCGCGCGCGCCTGGTGCTGCTCGGCGACAAGGACCAGTTGGCGTCGGTGGAAGCCGGCGCGGTGCTGGGCGATCTGTGTCGCTATGCCGAGGAGGGGCGCTACACGGCGGCGACTCAGGCCTGGCTGGAGCAGGTCGGTGGCCAGTCGTTGCATGACAGCGGGCTGCTGTCCGGCGATGCGCAGCAGCATGCCCTGGCGCAGCAGGTGGTGATGCTGCGTCACTCCCGCCGCTTCGGTGAAGGCAGCGGTATTGGTCGGCTGGCACGGTGGGTCAACCTGCAGCAGGCCGAGCAGGCGCGCGCGCTGCTCAGCCTGCCGCCGGACGATGTGTTCAGCCTGTCGCTGCGCGGCGAGCACGACCGGGCCTTCGACCGTCTGTTGCTGGAGGGGCTGGGGCGTGGCGAAGAGGGGCCCCAGGGTTACCGCAGTTACCTGCGCACCCTAGGCCGCCATCGGCCGGCACCGGGTACACCGGCCGACGCCAGCGAGTGGGAGCACTGGGCGGCGCGGGTGCTGGGCAGCTTCGAGGGTTTCCAGTTGCTGTGTGCCGTGCGCCGCGGTGCCTGGGGTGTGGAGGGTCTGAACGAACGCGTAGCGCGGGTGCTGCACGGCGCCGGCCTGATCGATACACGCCTGCCGTGGTACGAGGGGCGACCCGTGCTGGTCACCCGCAACGATTACGGCCTGGGCTTGATGAACGGCGATATCGGCATTGCCCTGCGGCTGCCGGACGAGACGGGTGAAACCTCGCTGCGTGTGGCATTCGCCCGCAACGACGGTTCAGGCGGCGTACGCTTCGTGCTGCCCAGCCGGCTCAACGAGGTGGAAACCGTCTTCGCCATGACGGTACACAAGTCCCAGGGTTCGGAATTCAGTCATACTGCCCTGGTGCTGCCCGATGCGCTGAATCCGGTACTCACCAAAGAGCTGATCTATACCGGTATCACCCGTGCCAAAGCTTGCTTCAGCTTGATCGAGCCGCGAGCCGGCGTGTTCGAGGAGGCCGTCAAGCGCAAGGTGCGACGGATTTCTGGCCTTGCGCTGGAAAATATCTGACATTCGTCAATACCTTGGCATCGCGGCCTTGTGCTATCGTGCGACACATCTGAATTTAACTTGAGAAGTTTCCTAGATGTCAGTGGTTGTCTCGCCTCGGTGGCGGGTGGCGAACTGTGCGTTGTCGCTGTTGATCGTCGCCCTGTCGTCGTTCGCCGAGCCTGCGCGGGCGTATGCGCCGACCACTGCGGTGCAGGTGCAACAGCGCGCCAAGGCAGTGACCCAAGTGGTCTTGGGAATCTTCAGCTACGCCCGTTGGCCGGTGGAGCCCGCGCCCTTGCGCCTGTGCCTGATCGGTCCCACCGAGTACGCCGATGACCTGATCAAGGGCAAGTTGCAGACCGCATCGCAACCCTTGCTGGTGCGTCGTCTGCTGGCCGACGACCCCCGCACCGCCGAAGCCTGCGATGCGGTGTATATCGGTCGACTCGACGCGGGTGAGCGTGATCGGCTGTTCAACGCGCTGATCGGCCATCCGGTGCTGAGCATCAGCGAGGCGGACGACCCGTGTACGGTCGGCAGTCTGTTCTGCCTGCGCGTCGAGGACGAGCAGGTGAGTTTCGCGGTCAACCTCGACTCGGTGGCGCGCAGCGGCTTGCGTATTCATCCCAGCGTGCTGCAATTGTCGCGGCGTCGGGCTGCGCAGCCATGACCTCTCGCCTCACGCGCAGACGCCGGCCGACCTTGCGCGCCGCACTCGGCCGCGGCCATCTGGCCATCGCCCTGCTGGCGGTCGGCCTGGCCGGTATCTCCGGAACCTTGCTCGGCGTTGCCGCCCTGCGTGTGCATGCCAATCACAACCTGGAACTGATCGCTCGCTCGATCAGCTACACCGTGGAAGCCGCGGTGGTGTTCGACGACAGCCCCGCCGCCAATGAGGCCCTGGCAGTGATCGCAGGCAGCGAGGAGGTCGCCGACGCCAAGGTCTTCGCCCTCGACGGCGATCTGCTAGCGCGCTGGCAGCGCGACGACACCGGGCTGCTTGCACCGCTGGAGCGCCAGGTGGCGAAGGCCTTGCTGGACGAGCCCATCTATCGGCCCATCGTCCACCAGCAGCGCACGGTCGGGCATATCGAGCTGACCGGGCAGGGCGGCAGCCTGCTGCGCTTCCTGCTCAGTGGGTTGTTCGGCATTCTCTGCTGCATCCTGCTCAGCACGCTGGTCGCCCTGCACCTGTCGCGCCGTCTGTTCGGCGATATCGTCCGACCGCTGCGCAGCCTGGCCAGCGTCGCCCACGCCGCCCGCCGCGAGCGCAGTTTCGACCGACGCGTCCCCGAGGCACGCATTGCCGAGCTCAACGAACTGGGTACCGACTTCAATGCCCTGCTCGACGAACTGGAAGTCTGGCAAAGCCACCTGCAAAGCGAAAACGCGACCCTGGCTCACCAGGCCAGCCACGATAGCCTGACCGGTTTGCCCAACCGCGCGTTCTTCGAAGGACGTCTCAACCGCAGCCTGCGCAACGCCGCCCGCCTTCAAGACCACATGGCGGTGCTGTTTCTCGACAGCGATCACTTCAAGCAGATCAACGACAGCCTCGGCCATGCGGTGGGCGACGAGGTGCTGATCAACGTCGCCAGTCGCGTACGCGCGCAATTGCGCGAGCACGACCTGGTGGCGCGCCTGGGAGGCGATGAATTCGCCGTGCTGCTGACCCCGCTGCACTCACGTGAAGACGCCGAGCGCATCGCCGACAAGATCGTCGCCAGCATGCGCTTGCCGATCCAGCTTGACGATGGCCGCCGCGTGTCCAGTGCGTTGAGTGTCGGTATCGCCTTCTACCCGGACGATGGCCAGGACCCGGCCAGTCTGCTCAATGCCGCCGATGCGGCGATGTACCAGACCAAGCGCAGCCGTCGCGGCCACCGGCAAGCGGCGCGTGGTGACTGGGCCACGGACCCCGATGACAGGAGCTGAACCGTGACACACCCCTTTTACCGCCAGCCGCTCGCCTGGCTGGCTTTGTTGCTGGCACTGACAGCGTTGAGTGCGTGCAAGACGGCGCCGCCCGTCGGCCTGAGTCCCGAGCAAATCGCTGTGCTGCAGCGCGAGGGCTTTACCCCCAGCGAAGAGGGCTGGGCGTTCGATCTGTCTGGCAAGGTGCTGTTCGGCAGCGATCTGGACCGGCTCAACGGGCAAAGCCAGGCGATCGTCGAACGCGTTGGCCGCGCGTTGCTGTCGGTGGGCATCCAGCGGGTGCGCGTCGATGGCCATGCCGATGCCTCGGGCAAGGCGGCGTACAACCAGCAGTTGTCCGAGCGCCGTGCGCAGAGCGTGGCGCAGGCGCTGGTGGGGATCGGTATGCCGCCAGGCGATATCCAGACGCGCGGGTTGGGCAGCCGCCAGCCGGTGGCCGACAACCGCACCAGCGCCGGCCGTACCGAGAACCGGCGGGTGTCGATCGTGGTGGGCGCCAATTGAAAGACGAGTGTGCGGCTAACGCCCGTCGCCCTCAGTCCTGCGCGAACACCATCTCGCGCGTCTGGCCCATCAGCAACGGCGCATTCGCCTCAGTCACCTCGCGGATGTAGTCCCACAGCAGGGTGATGCGCTTCAACTTGCGCAGATCCTCCCGGCAATACATCCAGAACTGCCGTGTCACCTCGACCTCATCCTCCAGTACCGTCACCAGCCGCGCGTCCTGCGCTGCCAGGAAGCACGGCAGGATTGCCAGGCCACGCCCTTGCAGTGCGGCGGTGTACTGGGCGATCACGCTGGTGCTGCGCAGGTGGGCATGGGCGTTGGGGATCAGGTTCGCCAGGTACAGCAACTCGGAACTGAAGGCCAGGTCGTCGACGTAGCTGATGAAAGGGTGCCGCGCCAGGTCGGCCACCTCGCCAATCGGCGCGTGGTTGTCCAGGTATTCCCGGGTGGCATACAGCCGCAGGCGGTAGTCGCACAGCTTGCAGCAGACATACGGCCCGTGCTCCGGGCGCTCCAGGGCGATGACGATGTCCGCCTCGCGCTTGGACAGGCTGATGAAGTGAGGCAGCGGCAGGATATCCACCGAGATCGCTGGCCAGGTGTCGACGAAGCGGCTCAGTTGCGGGGTGACGAAGAAGCTGCCGAAGCCCTCGGTGCAGCCCATGCGCACATGCCCCGACAACGCCACGCCGGAGCCGGACACCTGTTCGCAGGCCATGTGCAAGGTACTTTCGATCGACTCGGCGTAGCCCAGCAGGCGCTGACCTTCGGCGGTGAGTACGAAGCCGTTGGTGCGCGATTTCTCGAACAACAGCGTGCCCATGGCACCTTCCAGTGAGCTGATGCGTCGCGACACCGTGGTGTAGTCCACCGACAGGCGTTTGGCGGCGCTGCTGGCCTTGCGTGTGCGCGCCACTTCGAGGAAGAACTTGAGGTCGTCCCAGTTCAGCGCACTAAGGGAGGTCAGGTCTTTTTGCATGTTGATCCGGTTTTTTTGTGCATTCTTGTTGGATGTTTGCACATCTATACTCGAACTCACTCCCTGCACGCCACCCCGTTCGCTGCGGCGTAGGCGTCTTCGTTCCGACAATAATTCCAAGGAGAGCGCAGATGAACGCACCCCACACCCCCACGACCCACGTGCAGCAGGCCAAGTTGTTGATCGACGGGCAATGGGTGGAGTCGACCACTCAGGAATGGCGCGACGTGGTCAATCCGGCCACCCAGCAGGTACTGGCGCGCGTGCCGTTCGCCACCGCCGCCGAAGTCGACGCCGCCATCGCTGCCGCCCAGCGTGCCTTCAAGACCTGGCGTGACACACCGATCGGTGCGCGCATGCGCATCATGCTCAAGTTGCAGGCGCTGATCCGCGAGCACAGCAAGCGCATCGCCGCGACCCTGAGCGCCGAGCAAGGCAAGACCCTGGCCGATGCCGAGGGCGACATCTTCCGCGGTCTGGAAGTGGTGGAGCACGCCGCGTCCATCGGCACCCTGCAGATGGGCGAGTTCGCCGAGAACGTCGCCGGTGGCGTCGACACCTACACCTTGCGCCAGCCGATCGGCGTGTGCGCCGGTATCACCCCGTTCAACTTCCCGGCGATGATTCCGCTGTGGATGTTCCCCATGGCCATCGTCTGCGGCAACACCTTCGTGCTCAAGCCGTCCGAGCAAGATCCGCTGTCGACGCTGATGCTGGTCGAACTGGCCCTGGAAGCCGGGGTACCGGCGGGCGTGCTGAACGTGGTGCACGGTGGCAAGCAGGTGGTCGATGCGCTGTGCACCCATCAGGACATCAAGGCGGTTTCCTTCGTCGGCTCGACCGAGGTCGGCACCCACGTGTACAACCTTGCCAGTCAGCACGGCAAGCGCGTGCAGTCGATGATGGGCGCCAAGAACCACGCCGTGGTACTGCCCGACGCCAACCGCACCCAAACCATCAATGCCCTGGTCGGCGCGGCCTTCGGTGCAGCCGGCCAGCGCTGCATGGCCACCTCGGTGGCGGTGCTGGTGGGCAAGGCCCGCGAGTGGCTGCCGGACATCAAGGCGGCGGCGAGCAGGCTCAAGGTCAACGCTGGCAGCGAGCCGGGGACCGACGTCGGTCCGGTGGTGTCCAAGCGCGCCAAGGAGCGCGTGCTGGGGCTGATCGACAGCGGCGTGAAGGAAGGCGCCACGCTCGAGCTGGACGGCCGTGACGTACAGGTGCCGGGCTTCGAGCACGGCAACTTCGTCGGCCCGACCCTGTTCTCCGGCGTGACCACCGACATGCAGATCTACACCCAGGAAATTTTCGGCCCGGTGTTGGTCACGCTGGAAGTCGACACCCTCGATGAGGCCATCGCCCTGGTCAACGCCAACCCGTTCGGCAACGGCACCGGCTTGTTCACCCAGAGCGGCGCGGCGGCACGCAAGTTCCAGAGCGAGATCGACGTCGGCCAGGTCGGCATCAACATCCCGATCCCGGTGCCGGTGCCGTTCTTCAGCTTCACCGGTTCGCGCGGCTCCAAGCTGGGCGATCTGGGCCCCTATGGCAAACAGGTGGTGCAGTTCTACACGCAGACCAAGACGGTCACGGCCCGCTGGTTCGACGACGACAGCGTCAACGACGGCGTGAACACCACCATCAGCCTGCGCTAAGGAGTTGGTCATGCGTATCGCATTCATCGGTCTGGGCAACATGGGCGCCCCCATGGCCCGCAACCTGATCAAGGCCGGGCACACACTGAACCTGTTCGACCTCAACAAAACCGTGCTGGCCGAGCTTGCCGAGCTGGGCGGCCAGGTCAGCATCTCGCCGAAGGACGCCGCTGCCCGCAGCGAGCTGGTGATCACCATGCTGCCGGCCGCTGCCCACGTGCGCTCGGTGTACCTGAACGAGGACGACGGTGTGCTCGCCGGCATCAAGCCCGGCACACCGACGTTGGACTGCAGCACCATCGATCCGCAGACCGCCCGCGACGTGTCCAAGGCCGCGGCGGCCAAGGGCATCGACATGGGCGACGCGCCGGTGTCGGGGGGCACCGGTGGTGCTGCGGCGGGGACCTTGACCTTCATGGTCGGCGCCAGCCCCGAGCTGTTCGCCACGCTCAAGCCGGTGCTCGAACAGATGGGCCGCGACATCGTGCACTGCGGTGCAGTGGGCACTGGGCAGATTGCCAAGATCTGCAACAACCTGCTGCTGGGCATCTCCATGATCGGCGTGTCCGAAGCCATGGCCCTGGGCAATGCGCTGGGCATCGACACCCAGGTGCTGGCCGGGATCATCAACAGCTCCACCGGCCGTTGCTGGAGCTCCGATACCTACAACCCTTGGCCCGGTGTGATCGACACCGCGCCGGCTGCACGCGGCTACACCGGTGGCTTTGGTGCCGAACTGATGCTCAAGGACCTGGGCCTGGCCACCGAGGCCGCGCGCCAGGCGCACCAGCCGGTGATTCTCGGTGCAGTCGCGCAGCAGTTGTACCAAGCCATGAGCTTGCGCGGCGAGGGCGGCAAGGACTTCTCGGCGATCGTCGAGGGCTATCGGAAGAAGGACGACTGAGCTGAACGCACAAAGGCCTTGCGTCGCGATGGGCCGCTTGGCGGCCCTTCAGGCGTCAGGCGAACACGAAGTACTTGCGCACGGTCTCCACCACTTCCCAGGTGCCCTTCATGCCGGGCTCGATGACGAACACGTCACCGCCCTTCAGGTGCTTGGGCTCTTCGCCCTCCGGGGTGATGATGCAATAGCCTTCGAGGAAGTGGCAGAACTCCCACTTGTCGTAGTTCACCTCGAACTTGCCGGGCGTGCAGATCCAGGTGCCCATGATCTTGCTGCCGTCGGCCGACAGGTAGGCGTTGAGGTTGACGGTGTGCGGATCGCCGCCGATGCGTTTCCACTTGGTCGCGTTGACGACCGGCGTCGGGCAGGTTTCGCGCAGGACAGTGATGAAGTCGGACATGGCAGAGCTCCTGATGACGGGCTGAATGACCCGTCACCATAGGGGCTGAACGGTGGCTGCGGTTGCCTGGGCTCGACCTTCATGTGTCTGGATGCGCTGTTCGACTCGCTTCGGTCAGGCCCACCAGTAGCGAACGAAGTGGAAGAACACTGGGGCGGCGAAGCACACCGAGTCCATGCGGTCGAGCATGCCACCGTGGCCTTCGATCATGTGGCCCCAGTCCTTCACCCCACGGTCGCGCTTGATCGCCGACATCACCAGGCCGCCGAAGAAACCCATGGCGTTGACCGTCAACGCCATCAGCGCCGCCTGCCAGAAGTTGAACGGCGTGATCCAGCACAGCAGCGCCCCCACCAAGGTGGCCAGGGCCACGCCGCCGGCCAGGCCTTCGACGGTCTTGGAGGGCGACAGGTTGGGCGCCACCTTGCGCTTGCCGAACAGCTTGCCGCACACGTACTGCAGCACGTCGCTGATCTGCACCACCAGGATCAGCCAGGCGATCAGCAACAGGTTGCGGCCCTCGTAGCCCGGAATGTCCAGGGTCATCAGCGCGGGTACCGACGACACGCAGTACACCGCGATCATCAGCCCCCACTGCACTTTCGAGGCGCGTTCCAGGAAGCGCGTGGTGTCGCCGCCGAAGCTGGCCAGGATCGGCAGCAGCAGGAACAGGTAGACCGGAATGAAGATGCTGAACAGCCCGTACCAGTCCATGCCGATCAGCAGGTATTGCACCGGCAAGGCCACATAGAAGGCTGCCGCCAGCGCCGGGTAATCGCTGCGCCGGGTCGGAGTGAGGGTCATGAATTCGCGCAGCGCGTAGAACGACACGCAGTAGAACAGCACGATCACGCCGTACTTGCCGAACACGAAGGCCAGGCCGATCACCAGCACCATCACCCACCAGGCGTTGATGCGGGCGTTGAGGTTGTCGATCACCGCATGCGGGCCGGGGCCGGCGCGCCATTTCAGCAGGCGACCGATCAGGCTGGCGAGCAGCAGCAGGGCGCCGATGCCGATGAACAGGGACAGGGTGTTGTCTTCCATTTCAGGCTTCCTTCGGGGCCAGGTGCAGCAGGGCCTGCCGGGCCCGCTCGAGAAACGCCTGCTTGTCTTCATCAGGCTGTACGTGCAACGGCTCGCCGAAGCTCAGGGTGCACAGCAACGGCAGCGGCAGGGCGCGGCCTTTGGGCATCACGCGGTTGAGGTTGGCGATCCACACCGGCACCACTTCGATCTGCGGCTGGGCCGAGGCCAGGTGGAACAACCCGCTCTTGAACGGCAGCAGCGGCTCGTCACCCAGATTGCGCGTGCCTTCGGGGAAGAAGATCAGCGAGTCGCCCTGGGCCAGGGCGTCGAGCACCGGTTGCAGCGGATTACTCTGGGCATCGCTGCGCTGGCGGTCGATGAGCACACCGTTGAACACTTTGCGGATGATGAAATCGCGCAGGCCGGGCTGGCACCAGTAATCGGCGCCGGCTACCGGCCGCGTGCGCCGCCGTAGCGGCTCGGGCAACGAGGCCCAGAGCAGGACGAAGTCGCCATGGCTGCTGTGGTTGGCGAAATACAGGCGTTGTATCGGCTGTGGCGTGCAGCCGAGCCAGAGGGCGCGCGCCCCGGTGATCAGGCGCGCGGCGCAGGTGATGGCAAAAGCGGTGAGGGCTGGAAGCATGGTGCGGTTCATCCCGTGAAAGGCAGCGTCAGCAGGGTCGTCAAGGCCAGCAGCAGTTGCAGTGCCAGGCACAGCGCCTGGCGCCGCAGCAGCGCCAGGGCGCCTTGGCTGCGGGCTGGCCAGTGGCGCGGGTCGTCGGCACTGGCCTTGAGTTTGAGGTCGAACAGCGCCCGGTCCAGCGCGCCGGTGTCTTCGTCGAGCTGGGGGCTGCTGGCCAGGCGAGTGAACAGCTCGGCGTCCAGGGCCACGCGCAGCGCCCAGCATTTGTGGGCAAGGCCGAGGATCAGCAGCAGTGCGCACAGTGCACTGGCCAGCGCAGGCAGGTGCAGGCCGAGCAGGGGCGTGAGGCCGTAGCCGATGGCCAACAACGTGAGGCCATCGGACAGGCGCTCCAGTTGTCGGCCGCGGCCAAGCAGGGCGGCAACCAGGTGCAGGTCCATCAACGCACCTCCTTGTGCCGCAGGGCTTGGCGATGGCCTGGGTGCAGCACCACGCCGGGGCGCGCCTTACGGATCAGGGCTTGGGCCGCCTCGATATCGGCGCAGCGGCCGGTGTGGATCAGCCAGGCAGCCACGGCACTGGCGCTGCGTGAGTAGCCCAAGGCGCAGCAGACCAGGACGCTGCCGTGCTGGCGCAGGCGTTCGATGGCCTCGGCGGCTTGATTCAGCAGCGCGGGGCTGGGGGCAATGAGGTCAAGGGTGGGCAGGTTGAGGTAGGCCGGCTGTTCCTGCTGCATCGCGGGTAAATCGCAGCGGCAGGGCAACTCGGCGCTCAGGTCCAGCACGCCGGCAAATGAAGTCGCCTGACCCCGACCAGGTATCCGCCCCAGGTAGACCCCGTCACACACTTCATCGGCGTGAGGGTGTCGCCAGGTCCACAGGCGCGAGTTGATCCAGGCGCCGATCAGGTACGGTGCCAGCAGCCAGGTTGCCGCCGTCGACAGGCGTCCGGTGGCATCCTTCTGGAAGCCACCGGCACCGAACAGCACGTAGTTCAGCGCCACCATCAGCAACGCCAGCGCCGGCCACAGCAGGCCTAGCCACAGCCCGCCGAGCGACACGCCCAGCCAGGCACACAGCCCGGCGCCGAGGCCGTAGCGCAGGCCCAGTCGCCAGCGTTTCGGCTCGCGCGCAAGCCTCGCCGCGTGCAGGGGCGGCGGCCCTCGATGGGGCCACAACCAGACGCACAACAGGCCGACCAACGCGCCGCTGGGCAGGTCGATGAAATGATGCTGCCAGGTGGTCAGCACCGACACCCCGATCAGCGCCATCCAGCCGTGCACCAGCCCACGCAGCAGTGGGCGCCGGGTGTGGCGGGCGAACATCGTCCAGATGATCACCAGCAGCGCGATATGCAGCGACGGCGCCTGGTTGAACGGTTTGTCGAAGCCCATCAGCACGTCGAACAGCCAGCCGAACAGGCCGCCCAGCTCCGGTCGCTCGAAGGTGAAGCGCAGCGGCCACAGCAGGAAACAACTGACGTTGAGCAGTTGCGCCGTCAGCAGCGCCAGGGCATGCCGATCCATTTCCCGGCGATTGCGCGGCAGCAGGAAGGACAGCCCGTACAGCAGGTCGATCGACCAATAGGGAATGATGGTCCAGGGCCACAGCGGCATATGCCGTTCCCAGTCGAACACCAGGCTGCCGACGTCGTCGCGCGTTGCCGTGTAGTTGTTGGCCAGGCCATAGCTGAGGAAGAACAGCGGCCCCAGCAGCAACAGCCACAGCACCCCGCGCCGGATCAAACCGGCCTCGCGGGCCATCAACGTACCCGCTGGGCCAGGCTGACGCTGAAGATGCCCCAGGGGTCGATGCGCTGGGTGATCTTGCGAAAGCCTGCCGCCTCCACCAGTTGGTCCATTTCCGCCTGGCTACGCCGGCGCATCACCCAGGCTTCGCCACCCCGGTGGCTGGTCAGGGCGCGGGCGATCATCTCCAGTTGCGGGTGCCAGGGTTGGCCGGTGTAGACCAGGTAACCGCCGTCTTCCACGGCGTCGGCCAGACCGGCCAGGGAGTTGCCCACCCACTGATTGCTGGCGAACAGTTCGTAGAGGCCGGAGACCACGGCCAGCGTTGGGCGCGGGTCGAGGCTGGCCAGGCTCTGGCGGTCGAAGGCGTCGCCTTGGACGAAGCGCGCAATCTCGCCGAGGCCTTTTTCCTGGATCAGGGCAGTGCCCTGTTGCACGTTCAGCTCGCTGTAGTCGCGCAGCAGGATCGAGTCCGGCCGGTGTGTCTGCAAGGCGTCGAGAATGTAGCGGCCGTGACCGGCGGCGATATCGACGATGTGCACCGCGCGGCCTTGTTCGCGCAGCCGCTCGATGGCCAGGCGCAGCAGTTCCTCGACGTGCAGCTTGCGCTGGCGAATGCCGCGCCAGCCGATGGCGTCGAGGTAGTTGCGGTCGATCAGGCGACCCAGCCGACCCTTGCCGCTGGCCTGGTCGCGGTAGACGTAGTCCAGCGTGCTGCCCGAGTCGAAGCCGGTGTCGAAACCCAGCTTGACGCCATCGGACAAGCCTTTGACCAGGCGCAGCCCAGCGCGGTAGCTGCGCCAGTACAGCGCGCGCGGCGAGTGGCGTGGCAGCGGGGCAGCCAGTGCCTCGGCTTCGGCGCAACTGGCGCCGGTCCTGTCGGCGTCGAGCAGCGAGGGCGGCGCCAGCGGCGCGTCGAAGCAATGGGCGATGAAGCGCTCGATGCGCGCCAGGGCGTGGGCGCGATCACGCTCGCCGAGGGTGTCATGGAAGAAACCGGGCAACACGTGCAGCTCCTTGCGCGCGCTGCCGAGGCGCTCGAAGAAGCGCTCCTGCGGCGCGCGTTCGACCACGAAGTCCGCACCGGACACCAGCAGTTGAGTCGGCACCTGGATCGCCTGGGCATCGGCCACCACACGTTCGGCGGCTTCGTACAGGCCCAGCAGCACGGTCACCGAAATCGGTCGGCTGATCAGTGGGTCGGCGGCATAGGAGGCGACCCGGTCGGGATCGTGGGTCAGCAGTTGCGGTTTGACGTAGCTGTTGACGAAGAAATTGCCACGCACGGCCTTGAGCAGCTTCAGGCCGGGGCGAGCGAAGGGCACGTAGAGCTTGACCTTGAACGCCGGCGAGGCGAGCACCAGGCAGCGCACCTTGGGGGCGTAGTCGTGGGCCCAGGTGGCGACCAGCACCGCGCCGACGCTTTGCGCCAGTACCACCATGTCGGCCTCGGCGATGCCATGCCGGGACTGGATATGCTCGATGAAAGTCTGCACGTCGCGCACGCTGGTGGCGAAGCTCGGACTGTCGCCTCGCGCGCCGGGTGACAGACCATGGCCGCGGGCGTCCCAGGCGAAGAGGTCGTAGCCCGGCAGGTTCAGTTCGTCGGCCAGGTGCGCCAGGCGCGCACCGTGCTCGTGGCCGCGGTGGAACATCACCAGCGCCCGGCGTGGCTGGTACGCGTTGCGGGTGGCCGGCCAGTGCCGGTAGTGCAGTTCGACGCCATCGTGGGTCGGGAAGTGCAGCGATTGCGCTTGGCGCATGGCGAAAGTCCTTGTCCTGCGGCAGTGGAATCAGCGGGTTTCGGCCAGCCCGTGGCGCACCCGGTTGTAGAGGGTATAGAGCGACAGCGCGAGGATGACCAGCAGCAGGCCGTTGATCCAGCTCGCCGGCAGCAGGCCGAAGGCGACGCCGGTGCCCAGCACGCCGAACGCGAAGGCCCGATCGCTCTTGCCCATCGGTCCGTCGTAGCGCCGCGAAGCCCCGACCAGAGGACCCATCACGCCGGCGTATTCACTGACGATGGCCAGGATCACCACCAGCACCACGAGCACCGGCCAGACGCCGGTCAGCAGCGCGAAGGGCAGGTACAGCGCGGCGTCGGCGATCACGTCGCAGAGTTCGTTGAGGTAGCCGCCGAGGGTCGACTGCTGGCCGAATTCCCGGGCCAGCATGCCGTCTACGGCATTGAGCGCCATGCGCAGCAGCATCCACACCGGCAGCAGAATGAACAACCCGGTGACGTCGGGCAGGGCGGCCAGCAACAGCCCGAGCAGCACCGACACCAGTGCCGCGAAGACGGTCACTTGGTTGGCGGTCACCCCGCGATCATGCAGACGCTGCACCGTAGGGCGCAGCAGGGCCTGGAAGCGAGGTTTGAGCTGGTAGATGGATGGCACGGGGGACTCCCTATCCGGGTGCAGATAGGAGCCGATTGTGGGTAAAGAGTTCGCGGGGCGGCAAGCGCTAAGTAGCGGTCCTGTGAACCAGGCAGTGTCTGGAGTCTGCATACCCGTGCCTGGCGCTGATCAGCGCCGCGCTAAGTCAGGGCTGAGCACGTCGACGTGCTGGATATCGAAGTCGCGCTCCAGGAAGTCCATGCGTCGTTCGAAGAAGCTCGTCATGTGCGCCAATGCGCAGTGGGCGTCGAACGCGGCCTGGTCGGCCCACACTTCGTAGAACACGAAGAGGCTGGGATCTTCCTTGTCTCGCAGCATGTGGTATTCGATGCAGCCCGGTTCCTGGCGACTGGGCTCGACATAGGCGCGGAACAACGCCTCGAAGGCCGCTGCCTGTTCCGGGCGGGTCTTGGCTTTGAGAATGAAGGCGACCGGTTCGTTCATGGGTGGGATCCTCAGGAAAGATGAAGTGCGATGGTATGGCAGTAATCGGTGCGTGATTCGTGACTGTCAGGCAAAAGCCTTTTGCCGCTGACCGACTTTTTACAGCTTGCGTGACGGCCTAACCTGCCGCCATCCCAAATCTTGCGACGAGATCCTCCCATGAAAAATATCCTCTTGCTCAATGGCGGCAAGCACTTCGCCCATTCCGACGGCCGCCTGAACACCACCTTGCACGAAGCCGCCATGGCCTACCTGGACCACGCGGGCTTCGACGTGCAGCAGACCTTCATCGACGGCGGCTACGCTATCGAGGCAGAGGTGCGCAAATTCCTCTGGGCCGACGTGGTGATCTACCAGATGCCGGGTTGGTGGATGGGCGCGCCCTGGACGGTGAAGCAATACATCGATGAGGTGTTCACCGCAGGCCATGGTCGTCTGTACGCCAACGATGGCCGGACCCGCACCGACGCTTCGCAGAAGTACGGCAGCGGCGGATTGCTCATGGGCAAGCGCTACATGATCTCGGCCACCTGGAACGCGCCGCAGCAGGCCTTCGACGACCCGACCGATTTCTTCGAAGGCAAAGGTGTGGACGCGGTGTATTTCGCGTTCCACAAGGCCAACCAGTTCCTCGGCATGACGGGCCTGCCCAGCTTCGTGGCCACCGACGTGATGAAACGTCCGGATGTGCCAGCGGCGGTGGCCGCATACGAGGCGCACTTGGGCGCGCTGTTCGACAAGGCCGAGTGATGGCTGCGCTGTTTTCGTCCGCTGCCGGGGAGTGATGGCCTGGGCGCGTGCTTGCACGGTGAGCGATCAACCGCTATCAATCACTCCTTCCTCCCGCCAAGGCGCACGCGTGAAAACTCGATCCGAAGAACTTCAGGCATTCGTGGCCGTCATCGATTGCGGATCGATATCCGCTGCTGCCGAGCAGATGGGCCAGACGCCCTCGGCCATGAGTCGGACCTTGTCGCGTCTGGAGGCCAAGCTGGGCACCACCTTGGTCAACCGCACTACCCGGCGCATGGACCTCACCGAGGAAGGCCGCTTCTTCCTCGAACGCGCGCGGCAGATTCTCGCGCAGATGGACGATCTGGAAGAGCGCCTGTCGATCAACCGTCAGACACCGACCGGCCGCCTGCGCATCAATGCCGCTGCACCGTTCATGCTCCACGCGATCTTGCCGTGGATCGGCGAGTTCCGCCGCCAGTACCCCGGCATCGAGCTCGAACTCAACAGCGACGACTTGATCATCGACCTGCTCGAGCACAGCACCGATGTCGCCATCCGCATCGGCGAGCTGGCCGACTCCAGCCTGCACGCCCGTTCGCTGGGGTGCAGCCCGCTGCTGATCCTGGCCAGCCCGCAGTACCTGGAGCGCCATGGCACGCCACGCGCGGTCGAGGACCTGAGCCAGCATGGGCTGCTCGGATTCAGCGCGCCGGAAAGTCTCAACCACTGGCCCCTGCGTCACGCCCAGGGCGACCGCTGGGCGATCCGTCCGGCGCTGCTGGCCTCCAGCGGCGAAACCCTGCGTCAGTTGGCGTTGGCGGGTGAGGGGATCGTGTGCCTGTCGCACTTCATGACCCATGACGACATCCGCACGGGCCGTCTGCAGGTGCTGCTGGCCGAGGCCAGCAGTGGCTATCGCCAGCCGATTCATGCGGTCTATTACCGCAACACGCAACTGGCGCTGCGTATTCAATGCTTCCTGGATTTCATCCAGGCCAAGCTGTCGACGTACGCCTGCTGAGTTGTCTGAACGCGACACGGTTGCCCAAAGACGTCCACCTCAGCGTTTGCCGTTTGCCTGAACCCGATGCCTGCGCCTTAAATGGAGGTTCGACAAGAACGACTAAGGAAGCGTCATGCGTATCGTCATGTTCCAGTCCCTGGCCCTCGGGGCCGCGATCCTGAGCTGTTCCTCGGCCTATGCCGTGACCCTCGAAGGCGGCGCGGTCGCCGCGCCCGATCAGTACGGCGCCCAGGTCGCCGCCGATATTCTCAAGAAGGGCGGCAACGCGGTGGACGCCGCCGTCGCCACCGCGTTCACCCTGGCGGTCACCTACCCGGAAGCCGGGAACATCGGTGGCGGCGGTTTCATGACCCTGTTCGTCGACGGCAAGCCGTATTTCCTCGACTACCGCGAAGTGGCGCCGAAGGCCGCGACCAAGACCATGTACCTGAACGACAAAGGCGAGGTGATCGAAAACCTCAGCCTGGTCGGTGCTCGCGCCGCTGGTGTGCCAGGCACGGTCATGGGCCTGTGGGAGGCGCACCAGAAGTTCGGCAAGCTGCCGTGGAGCGAGCTGCTCACGCCGGCCATCGGCTATGCGCAGAACGGCTTCAAGATCGCCCAGAAGCAGTACCAGTACCGCGATGACGCCCAAGGCTTGTTCAAGACCGCGACCAACTTCAACGACTACTTCGGCAGCATGAAAGTGGGCGAGCTGTTCAAGCAGCCGGAACTGGCCCAGACCCTCGAGCGCATCGCCGACAAGGGCGTGAGCGAGTTCTATCAGGGCAAGACCGCCGACCTGCTGGTGGCGCAGATGCAGGCCGACAAGGGCCTGATCACCAAGGACGATCTGAAGGACTACAAGGCGCTGTGGCGCGATCCGATCGCCATCGAGTGGCGCGGCAACGTGGTCTACACGGCGCCGCCACCGAGCTCCGGTGGTGTCGCGCTAGGCCAACTGCTGGGCATCAAGGAGGACCGTGCGGCGGACTTCAAAGGCGTGGCGCACAACTCGGCGAAGTACATTCACCTGCTGTCCGAGATCGAGAAACGGGTATTCGCCGACCGCGCCGATTACCTGGGCGATCCGGCCTTCACCCAGGTGCCGGTCAAGCAACTGATGGCCGAGGACTACCTGGCCAAGCGCGCCGCGCAGGTCAATCCGACGGCCATCTCCGCCACCGACCAGGTCAAGCCGGGCCTGGAGCCGCACCAGACCACGCACTTCTCCATCGTCGACCGCCAGGGCAATGCGGTGAGCAACACCTATACCCTCAACCTCGACTATGGCAGTGGCGTGGTGGTCAAAGGCGCGGGTTTTCTGCTCAACGACGAAATGGACGACTTCAGCGCCAAGCCGGGGGCGGCCAATGTGTTCGGCGTGGTCGGCGGTGACGCCAACGCCATCGCACCGGGCAAGCGCATGCTTTCATCCATGAGCCCGAGCCTGATCACGCGTGACGGCAAGGTCACCCTGGTGCTGGGGACGCCGGGTGGTTCACGGATCTTCACCTCGATCTTCCAGGTGATGAACAACCTGTACGACTACGGCATGCCATTGGAAAAAGCCGTCGCCGCGCAGCGTGTGCACCACCAGTTGCTGCCCAAGGACACGATTTACTTCGACAGCTATGCACCGCTCACCGGCCCGGTGGCCGACGAACTGAAGAAGATGGGCTATGTTCTGGAGGACCAGGGCTGGGAGATGGGCGACGTGCAGGCGATCCGCGTGACCGGGCAGACGTTGGAGACTGCGTCCGATCCGCGTGGGCGTGGGGTGGGCATGGTCGTCAAGTGATCGGCTGAGCGCCGCCCCTCAAGGGGCGGCGTCAGTCCTGTACAGCGTCAGACGCGGAAATGGCTGACCAGCGTCTGCAACTGCCCGCCCAAGCGCGCCAGTTCCACGGTGGACGCCGCGGTCTCGTCGCTGGCGGCGGCGGTTTGTTCCGACACGTCGCGCACGTTGAGGATGCTGCGGCTGATCTCCTCAGCCACTGCACTTTGCTGTTCGGCCGCTGCGGCGATCTGCTGGTTCATCGACTGGATGCCCGACACCGTGCTGGTGATGCTCGCCAGTGAATCGCCCGCTTTGCGCGCCAGGTCCACGCTGCTGTCGGTCAAGGTCTGGCTGCCGAGCATGGCGTTGGCCACCTGCTGGGTGCCGTTCTGCAAGCTGGCGATGAGTTCTTCGATTTCCTCGGTGGACTTCTGCGTGCGCTGGGCCAGGCCGCGCACCTCATCGGCGACCACCGCGAAACCGCGTCCGGCTTCGCCGGCTCGGGCCGCTTCGATGGCGGCGTTGAGGGCCAGCAGGTTGGTCTGCTCGGCCACCGACTTGATCACGTCCATGACGCTGCCGATCTTCTGGCTTTCCTGTTGCAGCAGGTTCATCGCGTCAGTGGAGCGGTGCACTTCGCTGGCCAGGCGTTCGATCTGGCTGATCGCCTCGCCCACCACCTTGTCGCCAGCACGGGCCTGGTCGTCGGCCTGGGTCGCGGCATGCGAGGCCTGCTCGGCGTTGCGCGCCACCTCCTGCACCGTGGCCGCCATTTCATGCATGGCAGTGGCCACCTGGTCGGTTTCGACCTTCTGGCTATTGGCGCCGGCGCTGGTCTGTTCGGTCACGGCCGACAGTTCTTCGGCCGCGCTGGCGATCTGGGTCACGCCGTCGCGAATGCCGCCGATCAGCTCGCGCAAGGTCGTGCCCATGCGTGCGATGCCTTGCTGCAGCACGCCGAGTTCGTCGCGGCGGGTGACCTGCAGGTTCTGCGTCAAGTCGCCGCCGGCAATGCGCTCCACCACCTCGAGGGTTTCGCGTAGAGGACGGGTGATCTGACGGGTGATGATCACGGCAGCCAGCACGCCGAACAGCAGGGCCAGCAAGGTGGCGCCGATCTGCAGGGTACGGGCATCGCCGCTTTCGATGTCGCGGCGCTCGAGCTGGATCTTGTACAGCTCGTCGCTGACCTTGACGATGTCGGCGCCTTGCACGGTCATTTCCTGGCGGGCCACGGCGATCTGCGCGGTGGCATCGCGCAGTTGGCGAACGGCTTCGCCATAACCGCGCACGGCGGTCTCGAACGGCTGGATGCCTGCGGCATCGCCTGTCAGTTGGCGCTTGAGGCCGTCGATTTCGCCGAGGGTCTGCTCGAGTTGAGTCAGCATCGCTTGCTCGGTGGCTGCGCTGGAAGCGGCGATGTAATCGCGCATGGTCAGTCGCAACTGCGTGAGTTGCTGACGCGCCTTGCTGATCGCCAGGTACTGCTGCAAACGGCCGGCGTCGCTTTCGTCGCGATTGAGCACGGTCTGGCTCAGGGCCTCGATCGCCTGCACGGCGCTGGCCGCGTTCTGGTCGAGAGTCTGCCGGGCCGCGGCGGTGACCTTGTAGCCGGCGCGCATCTTGTCGAGCGAGACGCGATAGTCGGCGATGGTCTTGCCCAGCTCGCGCAGCAGCTTGACGTTCTCAGGGCTCTTGAAGGTGTTTTCCAGGCGCTGCTGCTGGGCGGTGAAGGTGTCGAGCTTGGCCAGGGTGGTGGCGGCAGCGGCGTCGTCGCCATTGGCGATCATGTACTGCAGGCGCGCCACGCGCAGGTTGGTGAGGTCGATGTTGAGCCGGGTGATGTCGCTCATCCAGTTGCTGCGGTTGATCATGCTGCCCAGGCTGCTCCAACTGGCCAGGGCCAGCAGGCCGGTCAACAACAGGACAAGGCCGAAGCCCAGTCCGAGTTTGAGATTCACGCTCTTATCGGCAAACCATCTGTTCATGCACGCTCTCCAGAAAATGTGTGTTGCAAGGATTCACGTCGCTGGGCGTTGTTGTTTTAGAGGGCCAGCTTTGGATCCAGGGGTTATCGGCAGCAAGCGCTGTCGCTGAAACGTTTTTCAGCGGAAAAATGCCCCATTGGTCGTATTGCGATCTGGAGAAGCGAAGAAACGCCCCGAAGGGCGTTACAGATTACGGGTATTGAAGGTGTCGCAGCGGGTCAGGTCGCCGCTGCCGAAGCCGGTCTTGAACCAGCGCACGCGTTGCGCCGAGGTGCCGTGGGTGAAGGAGTCCGGGACCACGCGGCCTTGGCCCTGCTGCTGCAGGCGGTCGTCGCCGATGGCGTTGGCGGCGTTCAGGGCTTCTTCCACGTCACCGGGTTCCAGCCAGTTCAGGCGCTTCTGTGCCTGGTAGGCCCAGACACCGGCCAGGCAGTCGGCCTGCAGCTCCTGGCGTACCAGCAGACCGTTGTCGCCCTCCATGCGTTGGCCGCTGCGACGGGCGGCATCGACCTTGGCCGAGACGCCGAGCAAGGTCTGCACATGGTGGCCGATCTCGTGGGCGATCACGTAGGCCTGGGCGAAGTCGCCAGCGGCGGCGAAGCGGGTTTCCATTTCGCGGAAGAACGACATGTCCAGGTACACGCGCTGGTCGGCTGGGCAGTAGAACGGTCCGACCGCCGAAGACGCGAAGCCGCACGCCGAATTGACCTGACCGCTGAACAGCACCAGCTTGGGATCGCGGTACTGCTTGCCGGCCTGGGCGAACAGGGCCTTCCAGGTGTCTTCGGTGTCACCGAGGATCGAGGCGACGAACTGCGCCTGTTCGTCATTGGCCGGCGGCGCTTTGCTGGCCGTGGTGCCTGGTGCAGCCTGCTGTTGCTGCTGCATCTGGCCGGAGAGCTGGCCGAGCAACTGCAACGGGTCCTGGCCGGTCAGCCAGCCGATGCCGACGATCAACAGCACCGCGCCAAGGCCCAGGCCTTTACCTCCTCCGAAGCGCATACCGCCGCCCCCGCCTGAGCCGCGTGCGTCGACCACGTTGTCGCTGCGTCGGCCTTTTCGCCAGTCCATAGAGTGTCTCCGCTGTAAGGGGCAGTGCATGCAGGATAGTCCTGCGCTTGAGAGCCGGTCATCTACCGGAAAGTTGCATAACCGTATGGTTATGTCTGCCCAGCAAGTTTTCAATAGGCCGGGCGCGGTGCCTACCGGACACTGTGCGTCCGCCTGCCACGCACAGGCGGCCCGCACAATTCCAAGAGAGGACACCGGCATGCCTGCCCAGGATAACCGCCGCTTCGCGATCCGTGATCGCAACTGGCACCCCAAGGCCTTGACCCCAGACTACAAGACCTCCATTGCCCGCTCGCCACGCCAGGCGCTGGTGAGCATTCCCCAGTCGATCAGCGAAACCACAGGCCCGGACTTTTCCCACCTGCGGTTCGGCGAGCATGACCATGACCTGCTGCTGAACTTCAACAACGGCGGCTTGCCCATCGGCGAGCGGATCATCGTTGCCGGCCGTGTGGTCGACCAGTACGGCAAGCCGGTGGCCAACACCCTGGTGGAAATGTGGCAGGCCAACGCCGGTGGCCGCTACCGACACAAGAATGACCGCTACCTGGCGCCGCTGGACCCGAACTTCGGCGGCGTCGGTCGGTGCCTGACCGACCGCGATGGCTACTACAGCTTCCGCACCATCAAGCCGGGTCCGTACCCTTGGCGTAACGGGCCGAACGACTGGCGTCCGGCGCACATTCACTTTTCCATCAGCGGCCCGGCGATCGCCACCAAGCTGATCACCCAGCTGTACTTCGAAGGCGACCCGTTGATCCCGATGTGCCCAATCGTCAAGTCGATCGCCAATCCACAAGCGGTGCAGAGCCTGATCGCGCGCCTGGACATGAGCCAGGCCAATCCAATGGATTGCCTGGCCTACCGCTTCGACATCGTGCTGCGTGGCCAGCGCCAGACCCACTTCGAGAACCGCTGAGGAGCGCCGTCATGCCTATCGAACTGCTGCCGGAAACCCCTTCGCAGACCGCCGGCCCTTATGTGCACATCGGCCTGGCCCTGGAAGCGGCGGGCAACCCCACCCGTGATCAGGAGATCTGGAGCCGACTCGCCCGCCCCGAGGCGCCTGGCGAGCATATTCTGCTGCTCGGCCACGTCTACGACGGCAATGGTCACCTGGTGCGCGACTCCTTCCTCGAGGTGTGGCAGGCCGATGCCAACGGCCAATATCAGGATCAGTTCAACCTGGAAAATGCCTTCAACAGTTTCGGTCGTACCGCCACCACCTTCGATGCGGGCGAGTGGACGCTGCACACGGTGAAGCCGGGGGTTGTGAACAACGCTGCCGGGGTGCCCATGGCGCCGCACATCAACATCAGCCTGTTCGCCCGGGGCATCAACATCCACTTACACACGCGGCTGTATTTCGATGACGAAGCCGAGGCCAACGCGCAGTGCCCGGTGCTCAACCTGATCGAGCAGCCGCAGCGCCGGGAAACCCTGATCGCCAAGCGCTGCGAAGTGGACGGCAAGACCGCCTACCGGTTCGACATACGTATTCAGGGGGAAGGGGAGACGGTGTTCTTCGACTTCTGACGGGATGGGGCGGCAGAGTAAGGCCGCCCCGGCGGTTTGATCAGCCTTTGACCGGCTTCAGGTCGAAGGCATCGGCCTGGTACTGGAACAGCAGGCAGTCAGCCTCGGCGGTGCAGCCACTTTCGTGAACCAGGTCGGCTGGCAGTTTGTAGTAAGCACCTGCCGGGTACTCGACGCGCTTGCCGTCGATCACCGCGTAGAAGGTGCCGGCCAGTACCACTGTCGGCAGCACCTGAGTGTGCTGGTGCAGGCCGTTGTCCACGCCTTTCTTGAACTTCACGTAGGCCGAATAAGGCCCTTTGCCGAAGATGTCGCCCTCGACGTTGGCGTAGCTGACGGCGCCTTGGGTGTTCGGTACGTCCTGCCATTTCAGCGCAGCGCTGTTCGGCACCGAAATCAAGGTGCCATCGCCGGCGTGGGCGGTGAGTGCCATAGCGCCCACGGTCAGACCTGCCAAGAGTTTAGTCAGGGTATTCATGCAGAGGCTCCTTCGCCTGTTCAGTGAGGAGGCGAAGGTTAGTCAGGGTGTCGATGTCCAGATACGGGCAAAACGTGCCAGCGCCTGTGCAGTTTCTGCACTAATCGCAACCCCAGCGCGTTGTCGCGTAGTACCGCTGCGCGTAATCGATCAGCGCGCGGACCTTCGGCGCCAGATAACGACTGTGCGGATACACCGCATACAGGTTTCGCCCCGGCAGATGCCAGCCGCTCAGCACTGGCACCAGTCGCCCGTCGCGCAACGCGTCGTCGACGATGAAACGGTCGAAGCTGGCGATACCCAGTCCGCCGATGGCTGCCGCGCGCAGGGCCATCGGTGAATTGGCGCTCAGGCGCCTGGGCATCAGCACGTCGCGGCGGCTGCCATCGGCAGCGCTGAGCGTCAGGCGTTGGGGTTGCTGCAGGCGGCTGTAACCGAGCAGCGGATGGGTGCTCAAGCCTTCTGGCGTGCTGGGAGAGCCCTGCCGTTCGAGGTAGCCCGGTGCCGCCACCAGCAGTACCGGGCTAGGGGTCAGCAGCCGGGCGACCAAGCTCGAATCGGGCAGATGATCGGTGATGCGCAGGCAGACATCGACCTCCTCTTCCAGCAGATCGACGAAGCGATCGGTGCAGTTCAGCTCCACGTGCAGGTGCGGGTACTGCTCGACGAAGTCAGGCAACCAGCGGCCCAGCTCCAGATCGCCGAACGCCGAGCCCACGCTCAGGCGCAAGGTGCCGGTGGGTTGCAGTTGGTGCTCGGACAGCTCCAGCGTCATGGCCTGCACCTGGTCGAGGATCAGTACGCAGTGACGGTAGAACAGCAGGCCTGCTTCGGTCGGATGCAGCCGGCGCGTGGTGCGCGTGAGCAGTTGCGTGCCGAGGGCGCGTTCCAGGTTCTTCACCTGGCGCGACAGCACGGTGTGGGAGACGCCGGCCTGGCTGGCGGCGGCGCTGAAACTGCCGAGGTCGACGACCCGGCGGAAGGTGTGCATGGCGCTCAACTGGTCCATGGACCGCTCCTGATGATGAGCGCAGGCAGGGCGCGCTGGCCCTGCCTGCGGACAACTCAGCGCCTGACCAGCAGCACTCCACTTTCCATGTGATGGGTATAGGGGAACTGGTCGAACAGCGCGCAACGTTCGATACGGTGGGTATCCTGCAACTGGGCGATGTTCTGCGCCAGGGTCTCGGGGTTGCAGGAAATGTACAGGATACGCTCGAAGCGTCGGGTCAGCTCGCAGGTGTCCGGGTCCATACCGGCGCGCGGCGGATCGACGAAGACGGTGCCGAAGGCATAGCTTTTCAGGTCGATGCCTTCCAGACGTCGGAACGGGCGAACTTCGTTCAGGGCCTGGGTCAGTTCCTCGGCCGACAGGCGCACCAGGCGTACGTTGTCGATGCCGTTCTCGTCGAGGTTGTGCAGGGCGGCATTGACCGAGGTCTTGCTGATTTCGGTGGCCAGCACCTGGCGTGCGCGGGTGGCCAGCGGCAGGGTGAAGTTGCCGTTGCCGCAGTACAGTTCCAGCAGGTCGTCGTCGCGTCGGCCCATGGCTTCGCAGGCCCAGGCCAGCATCTTCTGGTTCACCGCGCCGTTGGGTTGGGTGAAGGCGCCTTCGGGTTGGCGATAACTGAAGGTTCGCCCACCGATGTCGAGTTGCTCCAGCGCATAGTCGCGGCCGATCACCACGCGCTTGCCCTTGGAGCGGCCGATCACGCTGACCTCAAGGTCGGCGGCCAACTGTTGCGCGGCGGCTTCCCAGGCGGCGTCCAACGGGCGGTGGTAGCACAGCGTGACCATCGCGTCGCCCGCCAGGGTGGTGAGGAACTCCACTTGGAACAGGCGGTTGCTCAGGTCTTCGTTGCCCTGCCAGGCGGCTTTTAACTGCGGCATCAGCACATTGATGCGCTGGCTGGCGATGGGGAAGTCGTCGATGAGGATCGCCTTGTGCTTCTCGCCCGGCGCGAACATGGCGTAGTGGCGCTGGCCCTCCTCGCGCCACAGGCGGAACTCGGCGCGCAGGCGATAGTGCTCGCGCGGCGACTCGAACACCGATGGAGCCGGCGCATCGAACGGTGCCAGCAACTCGTTCAGGCGCTCGACCTTGGCTTGCAGTTGCGTGGCGTATTGCGAAGGGTCGAAGGCAGCACTCATGCGTTGAACCAGCCCAGCTTGATGACGAACAGGATGGACAGGATCACCAATGCCGGGTTCAGGTCGTGGCGACGACCGGAAATCAGCTTGATGGCGGTCCAGGCGATGAAGCCGAAGGCGATGCCGTTGGCGATCGAGTAGGTCAGTGGCATGGCCAGGGCCGTGACCACCACCGGTGCCGCTTCAGTGACGTCGTCCCAGTTGATTTCGGCCAGGCCCGAAGCCATCAACACGGCAACGAACAGCAATGCCGGTGCGGTGGCGAAGGCCGGCACGCTGCCGGCCAGCGGTGCGAAGAACAGCGCCAGCAGGAACAGCACGGCGACCACGATGGCGGTCAGGCCGGTACGCCCGCCGGCACTGACGCCGGCCGCCGACTCGATGTAGCTGGTGGTGGTCGAGGTGCCCAGCAAGGAACCGGCCATGGCGGCGGTGCTGTCGGCGATCAGTGCCCGGCCCATCTTCGGCATGTGGCCGTCCTTGCCCATCAACCCGGCGCGCTTGGCCACGCCGATGAGGGTGCCGGAGTTGTCGAACAGGTCGACGAACAGGAACGCGAAGATCACGCTGATCAGGCCAACGTCCAGCGCGCCCTTGATGTCCAGTTGCAGGAAGGTCGGTGCGAGTGAGGGCGGCAGCGAGACGATGCCGGCGAACGGGCTGGCGCCGATCAGGATCGACACTACGGTCACTGCGAGAATGCCGATCAGCACCGCCCCGCGGACCTTCAACGCCTCCAGGGCGACGATCAGGAAGAAACCGAGGGTGGCAAGGATGGGGGCGGGATTGCGCAAGTCGCCCAGGCCCACCAAGGTCGCCGGGTTATCGACGACGATGCCAGCGTTGTGCAAGGCGATCAGCGCCAGGAACAGACCGATGCCCGCCGCGATGGCCGACCGCAGAGGCAGCGGGATGCTGTTCACGATCCATTCGCGAATGCGGAAGATCGACAGCAGGAAGAACAGCACCGCCGAGAGGAACACTGCGCCCAGTGCCACCTGCCAGGTGTGGCCCATGTGCAGGACCACCGTGTAGGTGAAGAAAGCGTTCAGGCCCATGCCTGGCGCCAGGGCGATCGGGTAGTTGGCGATCAGGCCCATGGTCACCGAGCCGATGGCTGCGGCCAGGCAGGTGGCGACGAAGATCGCGCCCTTGTCCATGCCGGTCTCGCCCAGGATGCTCGGGTTGACGAACAGGATGTAGGCCATGGCCAGGAAGGTGGTGACGCCCGCAAGGATCTCGGTGCGCACGTTGGTATTGTGTGCTTTGAGTTGAAACAGCCTTTCCAGCATGCCTGCTCCCATGACGCCGCAGCGCCGTGAATGTGTTGGACCTCAACAGCAAAGCACAGACCGTACCGGGTGCCGTGGATTTGTGCGGGGTGCAAAAAAGCCGCGCATCATACCAGCATGGTGGGCGGGGCCTATGGCTGTCGCGGGTGGTCGCTGCGCGGTGCGAAGCGGCTTGGCCAGGGCTACTCGGGATTGTGCATCCGGTCGCGGTGCGCCAGGGTCGGGAACAGCTTTATCCACACCCCGGTGACCAGCAGCGTGCCCACGCCACCGAGCACTACGGCCGGCACTGTGCCAAACCAGTGCGCAGTGACGCCGGATTCGAATTCTCCGAGCTGATTCGAGGCACCGATGAACAGCCCGTTCACCGCACTGACCCGGCCGCGCATATCGTCCGGCGTTTCCAACTGCACGAAGGCACTGCGGATGACCATGCTGATCATGTCCGCCGCGCCGAGCACCACCAGCACCGCCAGGGAGAACCAGAACGAGGTCGACAGGCCGAAGGCGATGGTCGCCACGCCGAACACGCCCACGGCGGTGAACATGGTTCGACCGACTTTGCGCTCGACCGGGAAGCGCGCCAGCCACAACGACATCAACAGCGCCCCCACTGCCGGCGCCGAGCGCAGCAGGCCCAGGCCCCACGGGCCGGTGAGCAGAATGTCGCGGGCGAACACCGGCAGCAATGCCGTGGCGCCGCCCAGCAACACGGCGAACAGGTCCAGCGAGATGGCGCCGAGGATGTCGGGGCGGCTGCGGATGAAATGGATGCCGGCCAGCAGCGACTGCACGGTGGCTCGGCCGCGCTGCGGCGTCTGCTGGCGGGCCTGGAGGCTGAGCGTGAGTGCGCAGGCGATGGCGTACAGCGCAACGGTCGGGCCATACACCCAGACGCTGCCCAAGGCGTAGAGCAGCCCGCCGAGCGCCGGGGCGACGATGGTCGCTGCCTGGGTGGCGGAGGCCGAAGCGGCGACGGCACGCGGGAACAGCCCTGCGGGCACTACGTTCGGCAGCAGGGCTTGGGTGGCGGGCATCTCGAAGGCGCGGGTGGCGCCGAGCAGGAACGCCAGCAGGAAGATCAGTTCGCGGCTGACGTTGTCGGTGGCACTGCCCAGCGCCAGCGCGAGGGCGATCAACCCCTGCAGGCTTTGGCACAGCGCCGCCACCTTGCGCCGGTCGTAGCGGTCGGCCACATGCCCGGTGTGCAGCATGAACAGCACGCGCGGGGCGAACTCCACCAGGCCGACCAGGCCCAGGTCCAGCACATTGCCGGTGAGCTGATAGAGGTGCCAGCCGATGGCCACGGTGAGCATCTGGAAGCCGCTGGCGGTGAACACCCGGGCGAGCCAGAAGGCGATGAAAGGACGGTGGTGACGCAGCAGCAGCGGTGCGGACTCTGACATCGGAGGTCAACGGCGGCCAAGGGGAGGGCTGCAGAGTAGCATCTAGTTGTAACAAATGGTTGCGAGCAGGCCGGTCTGTGGCGACCGCCCGCATCAGAAGGCGGCGCCGCGTTCAGGCTCAGAGGCTGCGCGCCCGCGTCACCCGGTCCACCAGATACACCAGTCCGTGATAGTCGATACCACTGTGGGTCGATAACCCGATCTCACAGGTCCGACTGGTGGAGATCCCTTCGCTGCACTGCTGCACCGCACCCTTGAGCGTGCGCAGTGCATGGGCATTGAGCTGCGGTGTGGTGAAGCCTTTGTCGCCGGCGAAACCACAGCAGTGAATGCCCTCGGGTATCACGACCTGTTTGCTGCAGCGACGCGCCAGGTCGATGAGCGCCTGGCTCTCGCCCAGGTGCTGGGTGCTGCAGGTGACATGCACGGCCACCGGTTCATCCTGTGGGGTGAACTCCAGCTTGTCGAGCAGGTGGGTACGGATGAAGCGCACGGGGTCGTACAGGTCGAGGCGGCAGTTGCCCAGATCCTGCACCAGGCGAAGTGTACAGGGGCTGGTGTCGCAGTAGATCGGGTCGAGCCCGCCGCGACTGGCCTGCAGCAGCGCAGCGATCAGTTCCTGGCGCTTGTGCTCGGCTTGTTCGGCATAGCCCTTGGAGGCGAACGGCTGCCCGCAGCACAGGCTGTCGGCCTGCTCGGGGAAGATCACCTGATAACCGGCTTTTTCCAGCAGTGCACGGGTCTTGTCCAGCAACGAGCGCTGCTCGCCGTCGGTGTACGCCGGGCCCATCACCCGCGACACGCAAGCGGCCAGGTAGACGACCCGGGGACGTGCGTCCTGGCTGACCGGGATCACGCTGATCGGCGCGATGGGTTGCGGCATGGCCGCTGTCCACTGCGGCAGGCGACCCCGGCTGGCCCTGCGCAAGCCGCTGCTCAAACTCTCCAGGCGCGGCGCGCCCAGCAGCTTGCGTGCACCGTTGGCCACGGCCAGGGTCAGGCGCGCACCGCGCAGCACGGTGTGGAAATGTTCGGCGAGCCAATCGGCCCGTTGAAGGTGGCTCGCCGCCTGGCCGCGCAGCTTCTTCACCAACTCGCCGGTATTGATGCCCACCGGGCAACGCTGGGCGCACAGCCCGGTGGCGGCGCAGGTGTCGAGGCCCTGGTACTGGTAGGTCTGCAGCAGCTCACGGGTGTCGATGCCGGCGCGGCGCTTGGCCTGGATGTCGCGCCACATGACGATGCGCTGGCGCGGGCTCAGGGTCAGTCCGCGTGACGGACACACCGGCTCGCAGAAACCGCACTCGATGCACTTGTCGACGATCTCGTCGGCCGCCGGTAGCGGCTTGAGGTGTTTCAGGTGAATGTCCGGGTCGTCGCTGAGCACCACGTCCGGGTTGAGGATGCCATTGGGATCGAGCAGCCGTTTGAGCTGCCACATCAATTGGTAGGCGTCCTGGCCCCACTCCAGTTCGACGAAGGGTGCCATGTTGCGTCCGGTGCCATGTTCGGCCTTTAGCGAACCACCGAATTCCACGGCCACCAACTGCGCCACATCGTCCATGAACGCCTGGTAGCGCGCCACTTCCTCGGCGCTGTTGAAGCCCTGGGTGAAGACGAAATGCAGGTTGCCTTCCAGGGCGTGGCCGAAAATGATCGCCTCGTCGTAGTGGTGCTTGTCGAACAACTGCAGCAGTCGGTTGACGCCTTCGGCGAGCAGTTCCACCGGGAAGGTCACGTCCTCGATGATCACCGTGGTGCCGGTCTGGCGCACGGCACCGACCGCCGGGAAGGTGTCTTTGCGGATCTTCCACAACAGGTTGTAGACGGCAGGGTCTTCGCTGAAGTCGACCTGCTGTTCCAGGGCGAAATCGGCGATGGAGGCCATCACTTGGTTCAGTTGTTCGTGCAACAGGCTTTGGCTGGCCGCGCGCGACTCGATCAGCAGGGCACAGGCGTGGGCCGAAAGTCCCCGGACCCAGTCCGGCATACCTGGCATTTGCTGCACCGAGCGCAGGCTGCGGCGGTCGAGCAGTTCCACGGCGGACACCGGCTGCTGCTTGAGCACGGTGACCGCGCGGCAGCAGCTCTCGACGCTGGGAAACACCAGCAGCGCACTGGCCTTGTGCGGGTGATCGGGCACGGTGTGGTAGGTGACGGCGCTGATGAAACCCAACGTGCCTTCGGAGCCGACCAGCAGGTGCTGCAGGATGTCCAGCGGCGCGTCGTAGTCCACCAGTGCATTGAGCGACAGGCCGGTGGTGTTCTTCAGCCGGTACTTGTGCCGGATGCGCTCGGCCAGGGGCAGGTTGGCGCGGGTCTCGCGGCCCAGGCGCGCCAACGCGTCCAGGAGATCGGCGTGGCTGCGTTCGAAGGCGGCCACACTGGCCGGGTCCTCGCTGTCCAGGCAGGTGCCGTCGGCCAGCACCAGGCGCAGGCCGGCCAGGGTGTGATAGGTGTTCTGCGCGGTGCCGCAGCACATGCCGCTGGCGTTGTTGGCGACGATACCGCCGATTTTGCAGGCGTTGATCGACGCCGGATCCGGGCCGATCTTGCGCCCATAGGGCGCCAACCAGGTATTGGCCTGGGCGCCGATCACTCCCGGTTGCAGACGAATCTGTTCGCCCTGATTACGGATCTCGCGGCCATTCCAGCGCTCGCCCAGCACGATCAGCACCGAATCGCTCAGGGCCTGGCCGGACAAACTGGTGCCGGCGGCGCGGAAGGTGACCGGCACGCGCTCGCGCTGGGCCAGGCGCAGCAGGCCGATCACCTCGTCCTCGGATTCCACGCGCACCACCAGCTTGGGAATCAAGCGGTAGAAGCTGGCGTCGGTACCGAAGGCCAGGGTCGAGGTCGGGTCGTCGAACCGGCGTTCGGCGGGGATCAGGCGCTCGGTATCGCGCAGGAACGCAGCGGGCAGACTCATGCAATCTCCTCACGGGGCCGGCGCGTCTGGTGCGCGGCGTGCCCCGGGCTATCAGGCTTGGTTACGCAGGGCTCAGGCGCCCAGTTCGCGGACCAGCGAGTCGCGGGTGATCTCGCCGATCGTCTTGGTGCCGGTCAACACCATGGCCACGCGCATTTCCTTCTCGAACAATTCCAGCAGGTTCTTCACTCCGGCCTGGCCATGCACGGCCAAGGCCCAGAGGAACGCGCGACCGATCAGCACGGTGTCGGCGCCCAGGGCGATCATGCGCACCACGTCCAGGCCGCTGCGAATGCCAGAGTCGGCGAGGATCTTCAGATCGCCTTTTACCGCGTCGGCAATCGCCGGCAGGGCGCGGGCGCTGGAGAGCACGCCGTCGAGTTGGCGACCGCCGTGGTTGGAAACGACGATGCCGTCGGCACCGAAACGCACGGCATCGCGGGCATCGTCGGCGTCGAGGATGCCTTTGATGATCATCGGGCCGTCCCAGAATTCGCGGATCCACTCCAGGTCCTTCCAGGAGATCGACGGGTCGAAGTTGGCGGCCAGCCAGCCGATGTAGTCGGCCAGGCCCGTCGGGTTGCCGCGGTAGGCGGAGATGTTGCCCAAGTCGTGCGGACGGCCCATGACGCCGACATCCCACGCCCATTGCGGATGGGTCATGGCCTGCAGCATGCGGCGCAGCGGGCCGTTCCTGCCGCTCATGCCGGAGTGGGCGTCGCGGTAGCGGGCGCCCGGGGTGGGCATGTCGACGGTGAACACCAGGGTGCGCACGCCAGCGGCCTTGGCCCGCTCCAGCGCATTGCGCATGAAGCCACGGTCCTTGAGCACGTAGAGCTGGAACCACATCGGTCGGTCGATGGCCGGGGCCACTTCCTCGATCGGGCAGACCGACACGGTGGACATCGTGAACGGGATGCCGTGCTCGGCCGCCGCGCGCGCCGCCTGTACCTCGCCCCGGCGGGCGTACATGCCGGTGAGACCGACCGGCGCCAGGGCCACCGGCATACTCAAGGTCTCGCCGAACAGCTCGGTCTTGAGGCTCAGTTCGGACATGTTCTTCAGTACGCGTTGGCGCAGGGCGATGCTGGCCAGGTCCGAGACATTGTGGCGCAGGGTGTGCTCGGCGTAGGCGCCACCGTCGGCGTAGTGGAACAGGAAGGGGGGCAGCTTGCGCTGGGCTGCGGCGCGGTAGTCGGTGGAGGCGGAAATGATCATGGAATCTCGCAGCGTGGGTTGAAGGAGATGCCGGACGCCTGGGCGCCCGGCCCCTTTCACTTTAGTGAGTAACCAGCATGCCGGTCAGCCAATAGGCCTGAATCAAGGTGATCAGGCCGACGATCGTGGCGAAGAACAGGCTGTGCTTTAAGGTGAAGCGGAACAGATCCGACTCTTTGCCCACCAGCCCGGTGGCGGCGCAAGCCACGGCGATCGACTGCGGCGAGATCATCTTGCCGGTCACGCCGCCGCTGGTGTTGGCGGCGACCAGCAGGGTGTCGCTGACGCCGATCTGGTGCGCCGTAGTGGCTTGCAAGGAGCTGAACAGGGCGTTGGAGGAGGTGTCGGAGCCGGTCAGGAACACGCCCAGCCAGCCGAGGAACGGCGAGAAGAACGGGAATGCCGCCCCGGTGCCGGCCAGTACCAGGGCCATGGTCGAGGACATGCCCGAATAATTGGTGACAAAGGCAAAGGCCAGCACCATGCCGATCGACAGAATCGGCCAGCGCAGTTCCCAGACGGTTTCCTTGAAAGTGGTCAGACCAGTTTTGACGTTGATCTTCAGCACGGCCATGGCGATCAGTGCCGAGAGAAAGATCGCCGTCCCGGTGGCCGAGATCGGGTCGAACTTGAACACGGCCGGCATGGCCAGGGGCGCGGTCACGATCGGCGCGGTCTTGATCACCAGTTGATCCAGGTGCGGGATCGCAAAATTGAACACGACGTTGTACATCGCTCCGCCCGGCGCGAAAGCGGCCTTAAAGGGCTTGAGGGTCCAGATGGTCACCAGCACGGTCAGGATCAGGAAAGGCGACCAGGCTTTGAAGATCTCGCCGAAGCTATAGGGCGATGGCTGGCCGCCGACGCCTGCGACCACCGCTGCGCCTGTGCTGTCCTGGCTCTGGGTGAGCGCGCGCTTGGGCTGCCAGACCTTCAGGAACAGGGTCAGGGCGATCAGGCTGGCCAGGGCCGAAGTGATGTCAGGCAGTTCCGGGCCGATGAAGTTGGAGGTGAAGTACTGGGTGACGGCAAAGCTCAGGCCGGCAACCAACGCCGCTGGCCAGGTTTCTTTCACGCCGCGCAGGCCGTCCATCATGAACACCAGCCAGAACGGCACGAACAGCGACAGCAGCGGCAGTTGGCGGCCGGTCATGGCGCCAATGTGGAAGGCGTCGATGCCAGTCACCTGGCCGGCGACGATGATCGGGATGCCCAGCGCACCGAAGGCCACTGGCGCGGTATTGGCGATCAGGCACAGGCCAGCGGCGTACAGTGGATTGAAGCCCAGGCCCACCAGCAGTGCGGCAGTGATGGCCACCGGGGCACCGAAGCCTGCGGCACCTTCGAGGAATGCGCCGAAGCAGAAGCCGATCAGCAGCACTTGCAGGCGCTGGTCGTCGGTGATCGACAGCACCGAGCTGCGGATCACTTCGAACTGGCCGCTCTTGACCGTCAGTTTGTACAGGAACACGGCTGCGACAATGATCCAGGCGATGGGCCACAGGCCGTAGAGGAAGCCGTAGCCGGCCGCGGCGAGGGCCATGTCGGCGGGCATGTGGAAGGCGAAGATCGCCACCAGAATCGACAAGCCAAGGGTGATGCTGCCCGCCACATGCCCCTTGAGTCGGAACACGGCCAAGGCCAGGAAGAAGAATACGATGGGGATGACTGCCGCCAGTGCGGACAGGCCGAGACTCCCGAGTGGGGCGTAGAGTTGTTGCCAGGTTTGCATATGGGGTAACCCCTAATTGTTGTTGGTCAGCGCTGGCATTGGATAATTGGTAAGACCAATTTACAATGACTGGTGGCTAGGTTAAAAGCCCGATCAGGGGTGTGTCAATTTGTCCCAGGCAGAACTTTGGTCGCAGGCCGATGAGCGGAGCGTCCATTGGGCGCGGCCGGTGGTGTGGCTGAACGCCCGGCAGAGGCGCACAATGGGCGCCCCGCGATCGATAGCGGGGTCAGTGGAGAGGCAGGTGATGGTGTTTGATCAGGTGCGCCAGCGGCGCTTGTCCGACGATATCGTCGATCGGTTGGAAGCGATGATTCTCGAGGGCACCCTGAGCGCTGGGCAGCGCCTGCCCGCTGAGCGCGCATTGGCCGAGCAGTTCGGCGTCTCGCGACCGTCGCTTCGCGAGGCGATCCAGAAGCTGGTGGCCAAGGGATTGCTGATAAGCCGTCAGGGCGGCGGCAACTATGTCGCCGAGTCGCTGGGCTCGACCTTCAGCGATCCGCTGCTGCTGTTGCTCGAAGACAATCCCGAGGCCCAGCGCGACCTGCTGGAGTTTCGTCACACCTTGGAAGCGTCATGCGCCTACTACGCTGCCCAGCGTGCCACCGAACCTGATCGGGCGCGGCTCAAGGCCGCGTTCGATACGCTTCAGGACTGCTACGCCCGCGCCGATGAGGTCAGCCGCGCAGAAGAGGGGGCAGCCGATGCGCGCTTTCACCTGGCGATCGCCGAGGCCAGCCATAACGCGGTGCTGCTGCACACCATCCGTGGGCTGTTCGATTTACTCAAGCGCAATGTGGTGACCAATATCGGCGGCATGTACCAGCAGCGGCCGGAAACGCGCGACATGCTGATCGCGCAGCATCGCGAGCTGTACCAGGCGATCGTCGAGGGGCGCGCGCAAGAGGCGCGTGAGGTGTCGAGTCGACACATCATCTATGTACAGGAAGTGCTCGAGGAGGCACGTCAGGAAGCCCAGCGTGTGGCACGGGCGCAGCGGCGCAGCGGGCGGTGAGTTGTGCTGGCGAGCCCACTGCCACGGATGACGTGGTAGCGGGGTCGCCCGACACGGGGCGTTATTCTTCCTTGCCCTTGTTGCGCACCGCGCGCTGCAGCTCGCGATTGGAGTCGCGTTCGCGCAGGGTGTCGCGCTTGTCGAACTCCTTCTTGCCCTTGCCGAGTGCGATCTCGCACTTGATCAGGTGCTTGCTCCAGTACAGCGCCAAGGCCACGCAGGTGTAACCCTTTTGCGCCACGGCCGCTTCCACGCGCTCAAGCTCGCGCTTGTTCAGCAGGAGCTTGCGCGTACGGATGGGGTCGGCGACGACGTGGGTGCTGGCGGCGGTCAGCGGGGCAATGTGGCTGCCGAACAGCCAGGCTTCGCCATCCTTGAGCAGCACGTAGCTGTCGGTCAGGTGCGCTTTGCCGGCCCGCAGGCTTTTTACTTCCCAACCGGACAGGACCAGTCCGGCCTCGAACTTGTGTTCGATGAAGTAATCGTGTCGCGCTTTCTTGTTCTGCGCGATGGTCCCGGTCGGATGTTTCTTTTGCTTAGCCATAGGGGCGGCATTATAGGCAGTCGCCATGGCCTCTGGCTATGGGGTTCGGTGTGCTTGAGCCGACAGGATGAATCCCGGACAATGCCGGAATAGTTCCCTTGAACGGAAACGTCCCGAAGCGCCGCGAGGTGCTGCCGCCCAGCTTGGAAGTGATGCCTGGATGACTACCCATATTCAACGCTCCGCCCTGCTGCCATACCCTGCCCAGGCGCTCTATGACCTGGTCAACGACGTGGCCAGTTACCCTGAGTTTCTCCCCTGGTGCTCGGATTCGACGGTGATCGAGTCGAGCGACACGCACATGCGTGCCAGGCTCGAGGTGGCCAAAGGTGGCATGAGTCAGCAATTCGTCACGCGCAATGTGCTGGTGCCTGGGCAGTCCATCGAGATGACGCTGGAGGAAGGGCCGTTCACGCAGTTGCACGGGGTATGGGTCTTCAAGGCGCTGGGTGAGAAGGCGTGCAAGATCAGTCTGGACTTGTCGTTCGATTATGCCGGGCCGTTGGTTCGCGCCACACTTGGGCCATTGTTCAATCAGGCGGCCAATACCCTGGTCGATGCCTTCTGCCAGCGCGCCAAGGAGTTGCATGGCTGAGCGGTCATGGACGCTCATCGCTGCAACGGCCAACAAAAAGCCCGGACATGTCCGGGCTTTTTCATGAGCGCTGCCTTTACTGGGGCGAGGTCTCGAGCGGCGCGGGTGTCGGCACCGGCGTGGTTTCGATGGTATCGATTTCGCGCTGGATCGACTCTTCGGTCGAACCGGGTTTGGCAGGCGTCTCAGGCTGGCCGGACGGCTGCTTGGCCGGGCTGACCGTGGTATCGCCGCTTCCACCCAGGATTTCCTGGTCGCGGCTGACGCCTGGCATGAAGTCGCCGGACAGGCTCACGAGTTGGTCGCCTTCATTGAAGAACACGCTCATGCGTTCCTGCTGACGCTTACCGCCGCCTGGCTGAATGCTATAGAGGTAATCCCAGCGATTGGTATTGAAGGGGTCCTGCAGGAGCGGGTTGCCCATGATAAACCTTACCTGCCGTCGGGTCATTCCCGGACGCAATTGGTCTATCATGTCCTGCGTGACGACATTGCCCTGCTGGATGTCGATTTTGTAAACCCCGGGAAACGAGCAACCGGCGAGTGCGAGCAGTCCCACGAGGGTGAGGCTGGTTAGCAAGAGCTTGGTGTTGTTTTGCATCGGTGGGCGACTTCCACTATCTTGGCTGGACAACGTAAACCCCGATCATACCCGTATTAAGAGAAGCTGCGAAGCAGCATCGGCGAGAAAGCTGACCATGGTTGAAAATAGCGAATTGCGCAAAGCCGGTCTCAAGGTGACACTGCCTCGAGTAAAGATCCTTCAAATGCTCGATTCTGCCGAGCAGCGTCACATGAGTGCCGAGGACGTCTACAAGGCGCTGATGGAAGCAGGTGAGGACGTCGGTCTGGCGACCGTCTACCGTGTACTGACCCAATTCGAAGCAGCGGGTCTGGTGGTTCGCCATAACTTCGATGGCGGCCACGCGGTGTTCGAGCTGGCCGACGGAGGTCACCACGACCATATGGTCAATGTGGAAACCAGCGAAGTGATCGAATTCATGGATGCTGAAATCGAGCGTCGCCAAAGGGAGATCGTGGCCGAGCACGGTTACGAGTTGGTGGACCACAACCTGGTCCTCTATGTGCGCAAGAAGAAGTAACGATTTCTGATCGTGACTGACGACAAAGGCGACCCTTGGGTCGCCTTTGTGTTTTCTGAGGGGCTTGTGGAAGCGTGAGGCGTCAGGCTTTGCCGCTGACCACCATCTTGCGGGCGTGGGCCAGTGACTCCTTGGTCAGGTCGATGCCGCCGAGCATGCGCGCCACTTCCTCGACGCGCTCGCGTTTGCCCAGGTTGGCCACTGCCGTGTGAGTGGTCTCGCTGTTGCGCACCTTGTGCACGAACAGATGGTGATGACCTTGAGCAGCCACCTGGGGCAGATGGGTCACGGTCAGTACCTGGCCACGCTCGCCCAGCCGGCGCAACAACTGGCCGACGATCTCGGCGGTCGGTCCGCCAATACCCACGTCCACCTCGTCGAACACCAGCGTCGGAATGCGCGAGGTCTGCGCGGTGATGACTTGGATCGCCAGGCTGATGCGCGACAGTTCGCCCCCCGACGCCACCTTGGCCAAGGCCTTGAGTGGTTGGCCAGGGTTGGCGCTGACCAGCAGTTCGACCTGCTCCGATCCATGCGGTGACAGCTCGCTGCCTTCCAGTGGTTTCAATTCGATGCAGAAGCGCCCGCCAGGCATGCCCAGGCGCTGGATTTCCTGTTCCACCGCCACGGCCAACTGCGCCGCTGCCTGTCGGCGCAACCCGCTGAGCTCGCTGGCCTTCTCTTTATAGTGCTGGGCATAGGCCGCCAGCTCGTCGCCCAGGCGTTCGACGGATTCGTCGCTGGCGTTGAGACCTTCGAGTTCGTCCATCAAGCGCTGCTGCAACTGTGGCAGCTCGGACGGATGAACACGGTGCTTGCGTGCCAGGGTGTAGAGCGTGTCGAGGCGTTCCTCCAGGGCTTGCAGGCGCATCGGGTCGGCGTCGAAGTGGTCGAGGAAACGATTGAGTTCGCCGACCGCTTCCTCGACCTGGATCTGTGCGCTGGCGATCAGGTTCACCGCTTCGCCCAGCGCCTTGGGCGCATCGCTGACGGCGGAAAGGCGATTGAGGCTGCTGGTCAGGGCGCTGAGCACATTGCCGGAGTCGCTCTCGCTGCACTGGTCGATCACCTGGCGGCAGATGCCGAACAGCGCCTCGGCATTGGTCAGGTTCTTGTGTTCCTGCTCCAGTTGTTCGAGTTCGTTTTCGCCCAAGCCCAGGTTTTCCAGCTCTTCGAGCTGGTAACTCAGCAGTTGATGTCGCGCACGTTGCTCATCGCTGGAGTTGGACAGGCGCTCCAGTTCCAGTCGGGTCTGACGCCAGCGCTGGGCGGCCAATTGCACTTGGCGCGCCAGGTCGACGGCGCCAGCGTACTCGTCGACCAGCCGCCGATGGGTGTCGGTCTTGAGCAGCGATTGGTGCTCGTGCTGGCTGTGGATATCGATGAGCAGCTCGCCGAGCGCCTTGAGGTCGCCGAGCGGGCAGGGTGTGCCATTGATATAGCCGCGGCTGCGGCCCTCGGCAGTGATGACTCGGCGCAGGATGCACGGCCCGTCGTGGTCGAGGTCGCGCTCGGTGAGCCAGGTCCGCGCTTCGGGAATGTCCGCCAGATCGAAGGTGGCGAGCAGGTCGGCCTTGTCGGCGCCCGGGCGGACCACGCCGCTGTCGGCGCGGTCGCCCAGGGCCAGGCCCAGCGCATCGAGCATGATCGACTTGCCGGCGCCGGTCTCGCCGGTGATGACCGACATGCCGCGGGCAAGCTCGAGATCCAGGTGTTCGACGATGGCGTAGTTGTGTATGGACAGATGCACCAGCATGAGGGCCGCTCCCGAGGGTCATGTCTGGTTATTTATACAGTAGTTTTTTCCAGCCTGCCAAGCGCCGTTCGGCGACAGGGATTATCACCCAGCCCTTGAAGCTGATTTTTCCGACCCCATATAAACGCCACACACGGCAGGCATGGCCTGTACACCGGAAAATGCGGAGGAGAGCCCCGATGGCTGACGAACAGCTGGATGAACAAAACCTTAATGCCGAAGAAGTCGGCTCCGAGGACCTCGGTGCCCGCGTTCAGGTGCTCGAGGAGCAGCTGGCCGCCGCCAAGGATCAATCGCTGCGCGTTGCCGCAGACCTGCAGAACATTCGTCGGCGTGCCGAGCAGGATGTCGAGAAGGCCCACAAGTTCGCCCTGGAGAAATTCGCCGGCGACCTGCTGCCGGTGATCGACAGCCTGGAGCGCGGCCTCGAGCTGTCCAGCGCCGAGGACGAAGCCATCAAGCCGATGCGCGAAGGGATCGAGCTGACCCTGAAGATGTTCCAGGACACTCTCAAGCGCTACAACCTGGAATCGGTCGATCCGCACGGCGAGCCGTTCAATGCCGAGCACCACCAGGCCATGGCCATGCAGGAAAGCGCCGAGGTCGAGCCGAACAGCGTGCTCAAGGTGTTCCAGAAAGGCTATCTGCTCAACGGTCGCCTGCTGCGCCCCGCCATGGTGGTGGTCAGCAAGGCGCCAGCAGCGCCTCAACCGTCGATCGATGAGAAGGCTTGAAATCCGTCGGGGCATCCCCATCTAGGTGTCAAGCCTTCAAGTATTTCCGCAGTTGGCCAATAGCAGTCGCTGCTACCTCATTCAAGTTTCGGGAGAGTTAACATGGGCAAGATCATCGGTATCGACCTGGGGACCACCAACTCGTGCGTCTCCATTCTGGAAAACGGTAACGTCAAGGTCATCGAGAACGTCGAAGGTGCGCGTACCACCCCTTCGATCGTGGCCTACGCCAACGATGGCGAAATCCTGGTCGGTCAGTCGGCCAAGCGTCAGGCCGTCACCAACCCGCACAACACCCTGTTCGCCGTTAAGCGTCTGATCGGTCGTCGTTTCGAAGAAGACGTCGTGCAGAAAGACATCAAGCTGGTGCCTTACAAGATCGTCAAGGCCGGCAACGGTGACGCGTGGGTCGAGGCTGCTGGCAAGGAAATGGCTCCGCCGCAGATCAGCGCCGAAGTCCTGAAAAAGATGAAGAAGACCGCCGAAGACTACCTCGGCGAGCCGGTCACCGAAGCGGTCATCACCGTTCCGGCCTACTTCAACGACAGCCAGCGTCAGGCCACCAAGGACGCCGGTCGCATCGCCGGCCTGGACGTCAAGCGCATCATCAACGAGCCGACCGCCGCTGCACTGGCCTACGGCATGGACAAGGCCAAGGGCGACCACACCGTGATCGTCTATGACCTGGGTGGTGGTACGTTCGACGTGTCGGTCATCGAAATCGCCGAAGTCGATGGCGAGCACCAGTTCGAAGTACTGGCCACCAACGGTGACACCTTCCTCGGTGGCGAAGACTTCGACATGCGCCTGATCGACTACCTCGTCGATGAGTTCAAGAAAGAGTCCGGCATGGACTTGAAGAACGATCCGCTGGCGTTGCAGCGTCTGAAGGAAGCCGCTGAGAAAGCCAAGATCGAGCTGTCCTCGGCCCAGTCCACCGACGTCAACCTGCCGTACATCACTGCCGATGCGACCGGTCCGAAGCACTTGAACGTGAAGATCTCCCGCGCCAAGCTGGAATCGCTGGTCGAAGACCTGGTCAAGCGCACCATCGAGCCTTGCCGTATCGCGCTGAAAGATGCCGGTATCGACGCCAGCAAGATCGACGACGTGATCCTGGTCGGTGGCCAGACCCGTATGCCGATGGTGCAGAAAGCCGTTGCCGACTTCTTCGGCAAGGAAGCGCGCAAGGACGTCAACCCGGACGAAGCTGTCGCCATGGGCGCCGCCATTCAGGGCGCGGTTCTGGCCGGTGACGTCAAGGACGTGCTGCTGCTGGACGTCAGCCCGCTGACCCTAGGTATCGAAACCATGGGCGGCGTGATGACGCCGCTGATCGAGAAGAACACCACCATCCCGACCAAGAAGTCGCAGGTGTTCTCGACTGCCGACGACAACCAGGCTGCGGTGACCATCCATGTGCTGCAGGGCGAGCGCAAGCAAGCCACGCAGAACAAGTCGCTGGGCAAGTTCGACCTCGCCGACATCCCGCCGGCGCCGCGTGGCATGCCACAGATCGAAGTGACCTTCGACATCGACGCCAACGGCATCCTGCACGTCAGCGCGAAGGACAAGGCTACTGGCAAGTCGCAGTCGATCGTGATCAAGGCCAACTCCGGTTTGTCGGACGAGGAAATCGAGCGCATGGTGCGTGATGCCGAGGCAAATGCCGAGGAAGACCGTAAGTTCGAAGAGCTGGCCGCTGCCCGTAACCAGGGCGACGCACTGGTTCACTCGACCCGCAAGATGGTGGCCGACGCAGGCGACAAGGTCACTGCCGACGAGAAGGCGGCGATCGAAGCAGCCGTTGTCGCGCTCGAAGCTGCGGTGAAGGGTGATGACAAGGCGGCCATCGACGCCAAGGTCGAGGAGCTGTCCAAGGTGTCCGCGCCAGTCGCTCAGAAGATGTATGCCGAGCAGCAGGGCGAACAGCCTCAGGGCGGCGCCCAGCAGGCGGAACCTGAAGCCAAGCACGACGACGTGGTCGACGCCGAGTTCGAAGAGGTGAAAGACCACAACAAGCAGTAATTTCTGCATGTTGTCGGCCGGTTCAGCGGCATTGGTCGCTGAGCTGGTAGGATGTCGCCGCGCGGGGGCTTGCTCCCGCGTTGGCGTGTCTGGAACACGGGAAATATTTCCAGCATCTGTCAGGGCGCATCAGGCGTGTTGCGGCAGGTGCTGACGGCACGGTGCACAGATGCCGAAAGCCCTCAAGAGTGCGAATGACCTATGGCAAAGCGTGATTTTTATGAGGTCCTGGGTGTCGAGCGTGGCGCCAGCGAAAACGATCTCAAGAAGGCCTATCGCCGCCTGGCGATGAAATACCATCCGGACCGCAACCCGGGCGATAAAGAGTCGGAAGACAAGTTCAAGGAGGCCAACGAGGCCTACGAAGTATTGTCCGACGCCAGCAAGCGCGCAGCCTACGATCAGTACGGCCATGCCGGCGTCGATCCAAGCATGGGCGGCGGCGGTGCCGGTTTTGGCGGCGCCAACTTCTCCGATATCTTCGGCGATGTCTTCAGTGATTTCTTCGGCGGTGGCCGTGGCGGTGGTCGCGGTGGTGCCCAGCGCGGCAGCGATTTGCGCTACACCCTGGAGTTGAACCTGGAAGAGGCGGTGCGTGGGACGACGGTCAGCATTCGTGTGCCGACCCTGGTCAACTGTCAGCTTTGTGACGGCACGGGTGCGAAGAAGGGCTCGACCCCGTCTACCTGCCCGACCTGCGGCGGCATCGGCCAAGTCCGTATGCAGCAGGGCTTCTTCTCTGTTCAGCAGACCTGCCCGCGCTGTCATGGTCAGGGCAAGATCATCACCGATCCGTGCTCGGCGTGCCATGGCGAAGGCCGTGTCGAAGAGTACAAGACCCTGTCGGTGAAAGTGCCGGCCGGCGTCGACACCGGCGATCGCATTCGCCTGTCCGGCGAAGGCGAGGCGGGCGCCCATGGCGGTCCGACCGGCGATCTCTATGTCGTCATCAGCGTGCGCGAGCATGCGATCTTCCAGCGTGATGGCAAGCACCTGTACTGCGAAGTGCCGATCAGCTACACCGATGCCGCACTGGGTGGCGAGCTCGAAGTACCGACTCTCGATGGGCGTGTAAAGTTGCGAATCCCCGAGGGTACTCAGACGGGCAAGCAATTCCGTCTGCGCGGCAAGGGTGTGGCACCCGTGCGCGGTGGTGGTGCGGGCGATCTGCTGTGCCGGGTCGCGGTGGAAACGCCGGTCAATCTCAGTCGTCGCCAGCGTGAGCTGCTTGAAGAGCTGCGCGATTCGCTCGAGGGTGACAGCTCCCACTCGCCCAAGGCCAGTGGCTGGTTCGAGGGTGTGAAGCGCTTCTTCGGCGATCTCTGACAAGGAACAAGCTATGCGACGTATTGCGGTAATGGGCGCAGCAGGGCGAATGGGCAAGACCCTCGTCGAAGCGGTGCAGCAAACCTCCGGAGCCGGGCTGACGGCGGCGATCGATCGCCCCGACAGCTCTCTGGTCGGGGCGGACGCGGGTGAGTTGGCGGCCCTCGGTCGGATCGGTGTGCTGCTGTCCGATGACTTGGTCAAGGTCGCCGACGACTTCGATGTATTGATCGACTTCACTCATCCCTCGGTGACGCTGAAGAACCTGGCGTTCTGCCGCAAGCATGGCAAGGCGATGGTGATCGGTACCACCGGCTTCAGTGTCGACGAGAAGCGTCTGCTGGCCGAAGCCGGGAAAGACATTCCGATCGTCTTCGCCGCCAACTTCAGCGTCGGTGTCAACTTGAGCCTGAAGTTGCTCGACATGGCGGCGCGTGTGTTGGGCGACGATGTCGATATCGAGATCATCGAGGCGCATCACCGGCACAAGGTCGATGCACCCTCGGGTACCGCCCTGCGCATGGGCGAGGTGGTCGCTCAGGCGTTGAGTCGCGATTTGCAGGAGGTGGCGGTGTATGGTCGCGAGGGGCAGACTGGCGCCCGTGACCGCAAGACCATTGGCTTTGCGACCGTGCGGGCGGGCGATGTCGTCGGTGACCACACGGTGCTGTTCGCGGCCGAAGGCGAACGCCTGGAGATCACCCACAAAGCGTCCAGCCGCATGACCTTTGCCAAAGGGGCTGTGCGCGCGGCGCTGTGGCTGCAAGGGCGCGAGCCCGGGCTGTACGACATGCAGGATGTGCTGGAACTGCATTGAACGCATCGGTCTGTCGCATACGTGTGTCTAAACGGCACATCTGCGGTAGACCGAGAGCTCACTTTTCTGTAAACTACAGCTTTAGTGTATCCACTAAAAGCGCGCAGAGAATTGAATTCAGCACATAAAAGCGGGGTGACGTATCCATACGGCACTCCGCTTTTTTGCAACCTGCGATCGCCCCTTCATGCGTCATTTACGGGAGGTCTTCTTGACAAAGCCAGCCATACTCGCCCTTGCTGATGGCAGCATTTTTCGCGGTGAGGCCATTGGGGCCGACGGGCAAACCGTTGGTGAGGTGGTGTTCAACACCGCTATGACCGGCTACCAGGAAATCCTTACAGACCCTTCCTACGCCCAGCAGATCGTCACTCTGACCTATCCGCACATCGGCAACACCGGCACTACCGCCGAAGATGCCGAGTCCGACCGCGTCTGGTCGGCAGGTCTGGTGATCCGCGACCTGCCGCTGCTGGCCAGCAACTGGCGCAATACCCAGTCGCTGCCCGAGTACCTCAAGGCCAACAACGTGGTGGCCATCGCCGGTATCGATACCCGTCGTCTGACCCGCATCCTGCGTGAGAAGGGCGCCCAGAACGGTTGCATCCTGGCCGGCGACGACATCAGCGAAGAAGCCGCCATCGCCGCCGCCCGTGGCTTCCCGGGCCTCAAGGGCATGGACCTGGCCAAGGAAGTCAGCACCAAGGAGCGTTATGAGTGGCGCTCCAGCGTCTGGGAGCTGAAAACTGACAGCCACCCGACCCGCGAAGCGTCCGAGCTGCCTTACCACGTGGTCGCCTACGACTACGGCGTCAAGTTGAACATCCTGCGCATGCTGGTCGCCCGTGGTTGCCGCCTGACCGTCGTGCCAGCACAAACCCCGGCCAGCGAAGTGCTCGCGCTCAACCCCGACGGCGTATTCCTGTCCAACGGCCCGGGCGATCCCGAGCCGTGCGACTACGCCATCGCGGCGATCAAGGCCATTCTCGAAACCGACATCCCGGTCTTCGGTATCTGCCTCGGTCACCAACTGCTGGCCTTGGCCTCCGGTGCCAAGACCATGAAGATGGGCCACGGTCACCACGGCGCCAACCACCCGGTCCAGGATCTGGACACCGGCGTGGTGATGATCACCAGTCAGAACCACGGTTTCGCCGTCGATGAAGCCACCTTGCCAGGCAATGTGCGCGCCATCCACAAGTCGCTGTTCGACGGTACCCTGCAGGGCATCGAGCGCACTGACAAGAGCGCGTTCAGCTTCCAGGGCCACCCTGAAGCGAGCCCCGGCCCGACCGACGTCGCGCCACTGTTCGATCGTTTCATCGATGCCATGGCCAAGCGCCGCTGAGCATCCTGCATCGAGGCCCCGGACCGGCCTGTGCCGTGTCCGGAAGCGCCTGACCCAGATTGTTCAAGACGGCTTGCCGACTGACCCGCGGATTTGAGTGACAACCATGCCAAAACGTACAGACATCAAAAGCATCCTGATTCTCGGCGCTGGCCCGATCGTGATCGGCCAGGCCTGTGAATTCGACTATTCCGGCGCCCAGGCTTGCAAAGCCCTGCGCGAGGAAGGTTTCCGCGTCATCCTGGTGAACTCCAACCCGGCCACCATCATGACCGACCCGGCCATGGCCGACGCCACCTACATCGAGCCGATCAAGTGGCAGTCGGTGGCCAAGATCATCGAGAAAGAACGTCCAGACGCGGTGCTTCCGACCATGGGCGGCCAGACCGCGCTCAACTGCGCCCTGGATCTGGAGCGCCATGGCGTTCTGGAGAAGTTCGGCGTAGAGATGATCGGCGCCAACGCCGACACCATCGACAAGGCTGAGGACCGTTCGCGCTTCGACAAGGCAATGAAGGACATCGGCCTCGAATGCCCGCGTTCGGGCATCGCCCACAGCATGGAAGAGGCCAATGCGGTCCTGGAAAAGCTGGGCTTCCCATGCATCATCCGCCCATCCTTCACCATGGGTGGTACCGGTGGCGGCATCGCCTACAACCGTGAAGAGTTCGAAGAAATCTGCGCCCGTGGTCTGGACCTGTCGCCGACCAAGGAACTGCTGATCGACGAGTCGCTGATCGGCTGGAAGGAATACGAGATGGAGGTGGTCCGCGACAAGAAGGACAACTGCATCATCGTCTGCTCCATCGAAAACTTCGACCCGATGGGCGTACACACCGGCGACTCGATCACCGTCGCGCCGGCGCAGACGCTTACCGACAAGGAATACCAGATCATGCGCAACGCCTCGCTGGCGGTGCTGCGTGAGATCGGCGTCGAAACCGGCGGTTCCAACGTGCAGTTCGGCATCTGCCCGAACACCGGCCGTATGGTCGTGATCGAGATGAACCCACGGGTTTCTCGTTCCTCGGCCCTGGCCTCCAAGGCCACCGGCTTCCCGATCGCCAAGATCGCGGCCAAGTTGGCAGTCGGCTACACCCTCGATGAGCTGCAGAACGATATCACCGGCGGTCGCACCCCGGCGTCCTTCGAGCCTTCGATCGACTATGTCGTCACCAAGCTGCCCCGCTTCGCCTTCGAGAAATTCCCCAAGGCCGACGCGCGCCTGACCACCCAGATGAAGTCCGTGGGTGAAGTCATGGCCATCGGTCGCACCTTCCAGGAGTCCCTGCAGAAAGCCCTGCGCGGCCTGGAAGTCGGTGCCTGCGGTCTGGACCCGAAAGTGGATCTGGCCAGTTCCGAAGCGTCGAGCATTCTCAAGCGTGAGCTGACCGTGCCCGGTGCCGAGCGCATCTGGTATGTGGCCGATGCCCTGCGCGCCGGCATGAGCCGCGACGAAATCTTCGCCCTGACCGGCATCGACCACTGGTTCCTGGTGCAGCTCGAAGACCTGATCAAGGAAGAGGAGAAGGTCAAGACCCTCGGCCTGGCCGACATCGACAAGGCCCTGATGCTGCGCCTCAAGCGCAAGGGCTTCTCCGACCAGCGCCTGGCCAAGCTGCTGGGCGTGACCGACAAGAATCTGCGTCGTCACCGCCACAAGCTTGACGTGCTGCCGGTCTACAAGCGCGTCGACACGTGCGCCGCCGAATTCGCCACCGACACCGCCTACCTGTACTCCACGTACGAAGAAGAGTGCGAGGCCAATCCGTCGACCCGCGACAAGATCATGATCCTCGGGGGTGGCCCGAACCGTATCGGCCAAGGTATCGAGTTCGACTACTGCTGCGTGCACGCCGCTTTGGCGCTGCGTGAAGACGGGTACGAGACCATCATGGTCAACTGCAACCCTGAAACCGTCTCCACCGACTACGACACCTCGGATCGTCTGTACTTCGAACCGCTGACCCTGGAAGACGTACTGGAAGTCTGCCGCGTCGAGAAGCCTAAAGGCGTCATCGTCCACTACGGTGGTCAGACTCCGCTGAAACTGGCCCGTGCCCTTGAAGAGGCTGGCGTACCGATCATCGGCACCAGCCCGGACGCCATCGACCGCGCCGAAGACCGTGAGCGCTTCCAGCAGATGGTCCAGCGCCTGAACCTGCTGCAGCCGCCGAATGCGACTGTGCGCAGCGAAGAGGAAGCCATCCGTGCCGCCGGTGATATCGGCTACCCGCTGGTGGTGCGTCCGTCCTATGTGCTGGGCGGCCGTGCGATGGAGATCGTCTACGAGCTGGACGAGCTCAAGCGCTACCTGCGCGAAGCGGTGCAAGTGTCCAACGACAGCCCGGTGCTGCTCGACCACTTCCTCAACTGTGCCATCGAGATGGACGTGGACGCCGTCTGCGACGGTACCGACGTGGTCATCGGCGCGATCATGCAGCATATCGAGCAGGCCGGCGTCCACTCCGGCGACTCCGCATGCTCGCTGCCGCCCTACTCGCTGAGCAAAGGCGTGCAGGACGAAGTGCGCGAGCAAGTGCGCAAGATGGCACTGGAGTTGGGCGTGGTCGGTCTGATGAACGTGCAGTTGGCGCTGCAGGGCGACAAGATCTACGTGATCGAGGTCAACCCGCGCGCCTCGCGTACCGTACCGTTCGTATCGAAGTGCATCGGCACTTCGCTGGCGATGATCGCTGCACGCGTGATGGCTGGTAAGTCGCTCAAGGAGCTGGGCTTCACCGAGGAAATCATCCCGAACTTCTACAGCGTCAAGGAAGCCGTCTTCCCGTTCGCCAAGTTCCCTGGGGTTGACCCGATCCTCGGCCCTGAGATGAAATCCACCGGTGAGGTCATGGGTGTGGGCGACAGCTTCGGCGAAGCCTTCGCCAAAGCCCAGATGGGGGCTAGCGAAGTGTTGCCAAGCAGCGGCACCGCATTCATCAGTGTGCGCGACGACGACAAGCCGCAAGTGGCTGCTGTTGCCCGCGATTTGATCACCCTGGGCTTCGAGGTGGTCGCTACTGCCGGGACTGCCAAGGTAATCGAGGCTGCCGGTCTGAAAGTGCGTCGTGTCAACAAGGTGACCGAGGGTCGCCCGCATGTGGTCGATATGATCAAGAACGACGAAGTGTCGTTGATCATCAATACCACCGAAGGCCGCCAGTCGATCGCCGATTCCTACTCGATTCGCCGTAACGCGCTGCAGCACAAGATCTACTGCACCACTACGATCGCGGCGGGTGAAGCCATCTGCGAGGCGCTGAAATTCGGTCCTGAGAAGACCGTTCGTCGCCTGCAGGATCTGCATGCAGGACTCAAAGCATGAGCATTACCAAATATCCGATGACCGTCCAGGGCGCCCGCGCCCTGGAAGAAGAGCTGCTTTTCCTCAGCAAGACCGAGCGCCCGCGCCTGAGCCAGGCGATCGGTGAAGCGCGTGAGCTGGGCGATCTCAAGGAGAATGCCGAGTACCATGCCGCCCGCGAGGAACAGGGCATGGTCGAAGCACGTATCCGCGATATCGAAGGTCGGTTGCAGAACTCGGTGGTGATCGATGTCACCACCATCGCTCACACCGGCAAGGTCATCTTCGGTACCACCGTCGTGTTGGCCAACACCGAGAACGATGACGAGGTGACCTACCAGATCGTCGGCGAGGACGAAGCTGACGTGAGGCAAGGCAAACTGTCGAGCAGTGCACCCATCGCCCGCGCCATCATTGGCAAGGAAGAGGGTGATACCGTCGAGGTCAAGACCCCGAGCGGAACCGTCGAGTACGAGATTGTCGAAGTCAAGCACATCTGACCGGCGTCAGCGCGCGCCCTCCCTGGAGGGGATCCTCTGGCAACTGGCCCAGGTGTTCTGGGTCGGCGGCCTGTGGGTATTTCATGTGGGGCTGGTACCGGCGCTCAAGGTCAGTGGCCTGGCGCCTTTGCTGGTGCAGGACATCGCCGGGCAGATCGACCGCTGGTTGATTGGCGTGGCGCTGCTTGGGTTGTTGACTCAGCTGGTCGTGCTGGCGCGAGTCGAGGGTCTATCGGCGTGGTGGCGGCAGTTCCGTGGCCAAATGCTACTGCTTGGCCTGGGCGCCTGTGTGGGGTACTACACACTGCGCTACGGGATATCGGTTGGTGAGCGCTGGCAGATGTTCTGTTTCCTGGTGCTGGGTTTTTCCGGCATCGTGCTGGTGGCCCAGCCGGTTCCTGTCAGGGCGCGCAAGGCGCGCCACTGACGGGCGTCACCGTCACTTGTAGCGGTGGATGTTGGACAGTTGCTTGTTCGGCTGCGGGTTCTTGCGGTAGATCAGCGCCTTCTTGCCGATGGTCTGCACCAGCTCGGCACGGCCAGCCTTGCACAGTTCGGCGATGGCAGCGGCGCGCTCCTCGCGATCTTCCGAGCGAATCTCGATCTTGATCAGCTCATGATCGACGAGCGCACGCTCCAGCTCGGCGATCACACCTTCATTGAGCCCATTGCCGGCAACGATCAGGACCGGCTTCAGGTCATGGCCAATGGACTTGTACTGTTTCTTCTGCTCGTTATTGAGCGGCATAATCTGACCCTTTTCGTCTGATTCTGTAAAATTGGTGGCCATTTTACCCGAGGGCCCGTGGCTCCGCCCAGTCAATCACGACGCTAATCATCGAGGTGCCCCGTGGCGCAGCGTTCCAAAAGTAGCCATAACTGGCTGAGAGAGCATTTCAACGATCCATTCGTCAAGCAGGCGCAGAAGGATGGCTACCGTTCGCGCGCAAGCTACAAACTGTTGGAGATACAGGAAAAGGATCGACTCATTCGTCCCGGAATGAGCGTGATCGACCTGGGCGCCGCGCCGGGTGGCTGGTCACAGGTGACCAGTCGTCTGATCGGCGGGCAAGGGCGGTTGATCGCCTCCGATATTCTGGAAATGGATTCGATTCCCGATGTCACCTTCATCCAAGGCGACTTCACCCAGGATTCTGTGCTCGAGCAGATCCTGCAGGCCGTCGGCGATTCGCACGTCGACCTTGTGATTTCCGATATGGCCCCCAATATGAGTGGTACGCCTGCCGTGGACATGCCGCGCGCCATGTTCCTCTGCGAGCTGGCACTGGACCTGGCCGCTCGCGTGCTCAAGCCGGGTGGCGACTTCCTGATCAAGATTTTCCAGGGAGAGGGTTTCGACGTGTACCTCAAGGAGGTGCGCAGCAAGTTCGAAAAGGTGCAGATGCGCAAGCCTTCGTCGTCTCGGGATCGCTCACGTGAGCAGTATCTGCTGGCCAGGGGGTACAAAGGCGTATGAGCAGGAATTGCCACAATGGCCGATAGTTAATTCCAATCGGCCATGAAATCAGCAACGTCCGAACTTCGTGTAGTCTAGGTTTCACAAAGGGTTACAGACGGTGCCTGCGGATGCGCAGGTAATGTAGTAAGTTAGGGCGGTGATTATCATGCGAGGCACGGCTGCGTCGTGCGCCGACCTCAGAGGGTAGCTAATTGAACGACATGGCAAAGAATCTGATCCTGTGGTTGATCATCGCCGCCGTCCTTGTGACGGTGATGAACAACTTCTCCAGCCCTAACGAGCCGCAGACCCTCAACTATTCCGACTTCATTCAGCAAGTCAAGGACGGCAAGGTCGAGCGCGTCACCGTCGACGGTGCCGTCATCACCGGTAAGCGTACTGATGGCGACAACTTCAAGACCGTGCGTCCGGCCATCGCCGACAACGGTTTGATCGGCGATCTGGTCGACAACCACGTCGTGGTCGAAGGCAAGCAGCCCGAGCAACAGAGCATCTGGACTCAGTTGCTGGTGGCGAGCTTCCCCATCCTGGTCATCATTGCCGTGTTCATGTTCTTCATGCGCCAGATGCAAGGTGGTGCTGGCGGCAAGGGCGGGCCGATGAGCTTCGGCAAGAGCAAGGCGCGCCTGCTTTCCGAAGACCAGGTCAAGACTACGCTGGCTGACGTTGCCGGTTGCGACGAGGCCAAAGAGGAAGTCGGCGAACTGGTCGAGTTCCTCCGTGACCCAGGCAAGTTCCAGCGCCTGGGCGGCCGAATTCCTCGCGGTGTATTGATGGTCGGCCCACCCGGTACCGGTAAGACCTTGCTGGCCAAAGCCATCGCCGGTGAAGCGAAGGTACCGTTTTTCACCATTTCCGGTTCCGACTTCGTCGAAATGTTCGTCGGTGTGGGCGCCAGCCGTGTTCGTGACATGTTCGAACAGGCCAAAAAGCATGCGCCTTGCATCATCTTCATCGACGAAATCGACGCCGTTGGTCGCCACCGTGGCGCAGGTATGGGCGGCGGTCATGACGAGCGTGAACAGACGCTGAACCAGTTGCTGGTAGAAATGGACGGCTTCGAGATGAACGATGGCATCATCGTCATTGCCGCCACCAACCGCCCTGACGTGCTGGATCCCGCACTGCTGCGCCCGGGCCGATTCGACCGTCAGGTGGTGGTCGGTCTGCCGGACATCCGCGGTCGCGAGCAGATCCTCAAGGTGCACATGCGCAAAGTGCCAATCGGCGAGAACGTCAACGCTGCCGTCATCGCCCGTGGCACCCCCGGCTTCTCCGGTGCCGACCTGGCCAATCTGGTCAACGAGGCGTCGTTGTTCGCCGCCCGCGCAGGCAAGCGTCTGGTCGAGATGAAAGAGTTCGAGCTGGCCAAAGACAAGATCATGATGGGCGCTGAACGCAAGACCATGGTCATGTCGGAAAAGGAAAAGCAGAATACTGCCTACCATGAAGCCGGCCACGCCATCGTCGGTCGTATCGTTCCCGAGCATGATCCGGTGTACAAGGTTTCGATCATCCCGCGCGGTCGTGCTTTGGGTGTGACAATGTTCCTCCCCGAAGAGGACCGCTACAGTCTCTCCAAGCGTGCGCTGATCAGCCAGATCTGCTCGCTTTACGGTGGACGTATCGCCGAGGAGATGACGCTGGGCTTCGACGGTGTCACCACCGGTGCGTCGAACGACATCATGCGCGCCAGCCAGATCGCTCGGAACATGGTCACCAAGTGGGGGTTGTCCGAGAAACTCGGCCCGCTGATGTATGCCGAAGAGGAGGGCGAAGTTTTCCTCGGTCGCAGTGCCGGCAGCCAGCAGGCCAGTGTGTCGGGTGAAACCGCCAAGCTTATCGATTCTGAAGTGCGTAGCATCATCGATCACTGCTATGCCACCGCCAAGCAGATCCTTACCGAAAACCGCGACAAGCTCGACGCGATGGCCGAGGCATTGATGAAGTACGAAACCATCGATGCCGACCAAATCGACGACATCATGTCCGGGCGTGCTCCGCGCGAACCGCGTGATTGGGACAACGATGCCGGCACCTCTGGCACGCCAGCGTCCCAGGGCGATCGTCCCGAGTCGCCGATCGGTGGTCCAGCGGCCCAACTCTAAGGGTTTCTATGACCTTGCAGCAGTACCCAACCCGGTTGCCTTGCGGCAACCGGGTTCTTGATTTATCCCGCACCCATGTCATGGGTATCCTCAATGTCACGCCGGACTCCTTCTCTGATGGCGGCCGGTTCAGCCGCCACGACGAGGCGCTTCGGCATGCCGAGGCGATGGTTGAGGCCGGCGCGTCGCTCATCGATGTGGGCGGTGAGTCCACTCGGCCTGGAGCTCGCGCGGTATCGCCTGACGAAGAGCTGGGTCGAGTCGCACCCATCGTCGAAGCGATCAGCGCGCGTCTGGATGTCATCATCTCGGTCGACACTTCGACGCCCACAGTGATGCGCGAAGTGGCTCGACTCGGCGCAGGGCTGATCAACGACGTTCGTGCTCTGGAGCGCGAGGGTGCCCTGGAGGCGGCCGCCAGTACCGGCCTTCCCGTGTGCTTAATGCACATGCGTGGCGAGCCGGGTAACATGCAGGACAATCCGCGCTACGACGATGTCACCGCCGAGGTGGCGCGTTATCTGGAGCAGCGCATCGCTGCCTGCGCGGCGGCGGGCATTGCTCCCGAGCGCGTCATCCTCGACCCAGGCTTTGGTTTTGCCAAGAACCTGGCGCACAACCTGAGCCTGTTCAAGCACCTGGAAGCTTTGTATTGCCTGGGTCGCCCCTTGCTGGTGGGCGTCTCGCGCAAAAGCATGATAGGCCTGGCGCTGGACCGTCCGGTTGGTGAGCGTCTCTACGGCAGTCTGGCGCTGGCGGCGTTGGCCATGACCATGGGCACAAGCATCCTGCGTGTTCATGATGTGGCCGAGACCGTCGATGTGGTGCGCATGATCGCTGCGGTGCAGAACGCCGAATAAGAACGTTTGGAGACACTATGAGCAGGAAATACTTTGGTACCGATGGTATTCGTGGCCGCGTCGGCGAATACCCCATCACTCCCGACTTCATGCTGAAGCTCGGTTGGGCAGCAGGCATGGCTTTCCGCAAGCACGGCCACTGCCGTGTTCTGGTGGGCAAGGACACCCGGATCTCCGGCTACATGTTCGAGTCCGCCCTGGAGGCCGGTTTGTCGGCGGCCGGTGCTGACGTCATGCTGCTTGGCCCGATGCCGACCCCCGCGATCGCTTATCTGACGCGCACCTTCCATGCCGAGGCGGGCATCGTCATCAGCGCCTCGCACAACCCGCATGACGACAACGGCATCAAGTTCTTCTCCGGTTCCGGCACGAAGTTACCAGACGAAGTGGAGCTCATGATCGAGGAGTTGCTTGACCAGCCAATGAACGTGGTGGAGTCGAGCAAGTTGGGCAAGGTGTCGCGGATCAACGATGCGGCTGGACGCTATATCGAGTTCTGCAAGAGCAGCGTCCCCAGCAGCACTGATTTCGCAGGGCTCAAGTTGGTCGTCGACTGCGCCCATGGCGCTACTTACAAAGTGGCGCCCAACGTGTTCCGTGAGTTGGGTGCCGATGTCACGGTGCTCAGCGCGCAGCCGGATGGCTTGAACATCAATGAAAACTGCGGTTCCACGCACATCGAGTCCCTGCAGGCTGCCGTGCTGGTGGGGCATGCGGACTTGGGTATCGCCTTCGACGGTGATGGAGATCGGGTGCTGATGGTCGATCACACCGGCGCCATCGTCGACGGCGACGAGTTGTTGTTCATCATTGCCCGCGATCTGCATGAGCGCGGTAAGTTGCAAGGCGGTGTGGTAGGGACGCTGATGAGCAACCTCGGCCTGGAGTTGGCGCTCAAGGACCTGGATATTCCGTTTGCCCGTGCCAAGGTCGGCGATCGTTACGTCATGGCCGAACTGATCGAGCGTGAGTGGCAACTGGGCGGCGAGAACTCGGGGCACGTGGTGTGCTGCAACCATACCACCACGGGCGATGCGATCATCGCTGCGCTGCAGGTGTTGATGGCACTCAGGCGTCGTGGTGAAAACCTGGCCCAGGCACGCCAGGCCATCCGCAAATGTCCGCAAGTGCTGATCAATGTCCGCTATGGCGCAGGCGGTGCCGATCCGCTGGAAAACTCAGCGGTGCAAGAGGCCAGTGCCAAAGTGACCGAGGCGATGGCCGGTCGTGGTCGCGTGCTGTTGCGCAAGTCCGGGACTGAGCCGCTGGTGCGGGTGATGGTCGAGGGCGATGATGAAAACCAGGTGCGTGGCCACGCCGAGGCCTTGGCCAAGGTCGTCGCTGAAGTTTGTGCCTGAAAGACGCTTGCCAGCGCGATTCTGGTTGGGTAAGATCTGCGCCCACTTTGACCGACGAGGTAGAGCATGCGTCGCCCCATGGTAGCTGGTAACTGGAAGATGCACGGTACCCGCGCCAGCGTCGCTGAGCTGAGCCTGAACCTGAAGAATCTGGTTCTTCCGAGCGGTATCGAAGTGGCGGTGTTTCCTCCGGCGTTGTTCATCGGTCAGGTCATCGATGAATTGAGCGAGACGGAAATCATCGTCGGAGCACAGAATTCTGCAGTACAGCCCGAACAGGGTGCGTTGACCGGTGAAGTTGCGCCGAGTCAGTTGGCTGAAGTGGGTTGCAAGTTGGTGTTGATTGGGCACTCTGAGCGTCGTCAGATCATTGGCGAAACGAACGAAATCCTGATTCACAAGTTTGCAGCCGCTCAAGCAGGTGGATTAAAACCTGTGCTTTGTGTAGGGGAAACTCTCGCGGAGCGCGAGGCTGGCAAGACACTAGAAGTTGTAGGGCGGCAACTAGGTAGTATCATCGATGCCTTGGGTGTTGCGGTATTTGCCAATGCGGTCATCGCCTATGAGCCTGTATGGGCCATCGGCACGGGTTTGACGGCTTCGCCGCAGCAGGCTCAGGATGTGCACGCCGCCATCCGTGCTCAGTTGGCGTCGCTGGATGCCGAAGTTGCAGCGAATATGCAGCTTCTCTACGGCGGTAGCGTGAAGGCGGCCAATGCGGCCGAACTGTTCGGCATGCCGGATATTGATGGGGGCTCATTGGTGGAGCATCCCTGAACGCAGACGAATTCGGTGCAATTTGTCGCGCCGCAGGAAACTGAACATATGCTGGAAACAGTCGTAGTTGTTTTTCATCTGTTGGCTGCGCTGGCGCTGGTGGCGCTGGTACTGATGCAACAGGGTAAAGGTGCGGAAGCAGGTGCATCTTTCGGCGCAGGCGCTTCAAATACTGTGTTCGGAAGCCAAGGTTCTGCTACCTTCCTGAGTAAGTTTACTGCTATACTTGCCGCCACTTTCTTTTTGACTGCACTTGGGTTAGGATACTTCGCCAAGCAGCAGGCACACCAGCTGACTCAAGCTGGTTTGCCAGATCCAGCGGTGCTGGAAGTCAAAGAGCAAAAGCCGGCAGTAAATGATGATGTACCGGTGCTCCAGCAGCAGAAGAGTGAAGCCGCCCCAAAAGGTGACGTCCCTCCTCCAGCAGAAGAGCAGAAGTGACGGGTTTCAAGTTGTAATATTGCCGAGGTGGTGGAATTGGTAGACACGCAACCTTGAGGTGGTTGTGCCCATAGGGTGTAGGGGTTCGAGTCCCCTTCTCGGTACCAATTGAAGCATGAGAGCCCGCTTTGAGCGGGCTTTCTTGCAGGTGGAGGTCGGATTGACCCAGCATAGGGTTCGGTCTTATACTTCCGCCCCAGCTTTGTCGCGGGGTGGAGCAGCTTGGTAGCTCGTCGGGCTCATAACCCGAAGGTCGTTGGTTCAAATCCAGCCCCCGCAACCAGTTTCAGCGGAGCCCCTTTTCAGGGGCTTTTTGCTAGCTGAACAGTTCTTCGCGTCGTTGTTCAACGGCGCTTTCAGGGATGGGCGCTTTGCCCATTTTTTATTTGCACAGCATGCACGAGGGGGTTCAGGTGTCGAGCAAGCTAGAACAGTTGCAGGCCTTGTTGGCCCCGGTTGTCGAGGGTCTGGGCTATCAGTGCTGGGGGATCGAATACGTTTCCCAAGGCAAGCATTCGGTACTGCGCATCTATATCGACAAGGACGGAGGAATTCTGGTGGACGACTGCGAAGCGGTCAGCCGTCAGGCCAGTGCCATCCTCGACGTGGAAGACCCGATCAGCAGTGAATACACCCTTGAGGTTTCCTCTCCAGGCATGGATCGCCCGCTGTTCACGTTGGAACAGTTTGCTTTGCATGCCGGCGAACAAGTGAAGATCAAGCTGCGCACGCCTTTCGAAGGGCGTCGCAACTTCCAGGGCCTTCTCCGCGGTGTCGAGGATCAGGACGTGGTGGTCCAGGTGGATACCAATGAATTCCTGTTGCCGATCGACTCGATCGACAAGGCCAATATTATTCCCAGTTTTGACTGAGACGTGCCGGGGCCGGTGGACATTCCGGGCCTAATGGCTTGCGCAAGGCGAGGCGTACGATGAGCAAAGAAGTACTGCTGGTTGTTGAATCGGTATCCAACGAAAAGGGTGTACCGCCCGGCGTCATTTTCGAAGCGCTGGAAGTGGCTCTGGCCACTGCAACCAAGAAACGTTTTGAAGACGAAGTCGATCTGCGTGTGGAAATCAACCGCCACACCGGTAGCTACGAGACCTTCCGCCGTTGGACCGTGGTCGACGAAAATGACCTGGACGATCCGGCGATCGAGACCTGGCTGGACAAGATCAAGGACACGCATCCCGAAGCCAAGATCGGCGACGTGATCGAGGAAAAGATCGAGTCGATCGAGTTCGGTCGCATCGCCGCCCAGACCGCCAAGCAGGTGATCGTGCAGAAGGTCCGCGAGGCCGAGCGCGCTCAGGTGGTCGACGCTTACCGTGAGCGAGTCGGTGAGATCATTTCCGGCACCGTCAAGAAAGTGACCCGCGACAACGTCATCGTCGATCTGGGCAACAATGCCGAGGCGCTGCTGGCGCGTGAAGACATCATTGCGCGGGAAACCTTCCGTGTCGGCGTGCGCTTGCGTGCGCTGCTCAAGGAAATTCGTACCGAAAACCGCGGTCCGCAGCTGATCCTGTCGCGTACTGCGCCGCAGATGCTGATCGAATTGTTCCGCATCGAGGTGCCGGAAATTGCCGAGGGGTTGATCGAGGTGATGGCGGCGTCCCGTGATCCGGGTTCGCGTGCCAAGATTGCCGTGCGCTCCAAGGACAAGCGCATCGATCCGCAAGGCGCCTGCATCGGTATGCGCGGTTCGCGTGTGCAGGCTGTTTCCGGTGAATTGGGTGGCGAGCGCGTGGACATCGTCCTGTGGGACGAGAACCCGGCGCAATTCGTCATCAACGCCATGTCGCCAGCCGAGGTCGCTGCGATCATCGTCGATGAAGATGCCCATGCCATGGACATCGCCGTCGCCGAGGACAACCTGGCCCAGGCCATCGGTCGTGGCGGTCAGAACGTTCGCCTCGCCAGTCAGTTGACGGCCTGGACCCTGAACGTAATGACCGAGAAGGACATCCAGGCCAAGCAGCAAGCTGAAACGGGTGACATCCTGCGTAACTTCATCGAGGAACTGGAGGTCGACGAAGAACTGGCACAGGTGCTGGTCGACGAAGGCTTTACCAGCCTCGAAGAAATTGCTTACGTACCGTTGGAAGAAATGCTCAACATCGATGGCTTCGACGAGGATATCGTCAACGAGCTGCGTGCTCGTGCCAAGGACCGTTTGTTGACCAAGGCCATCGCTACCGAAGAAAAACTGGCAGACGCCCATCCGGCCGAAGACCTGCTCTCCCTCGAGGGTATGGACAAGGATCTGGCGGCGGAACTGGCGGTGCGCGGCGTGGTTAACCGCGAAGACCTGGCCGAGCAGTCGATCGACGACCTGCTCGACATCGACGGCATCGACGAAGAGCGTGCCGGCAAGTTGATCATGGCCGCCCGAGCCCACTGGTTCGAGTAATTAGGCGCGGCCTGAGGAGAGAAGTGCATGACGCAAGTCACGGTGAAAGAACTGGCCCAAGAGGTCGAGGCACCGGTAGAGCGCCTGCTGCAGCAGATGCGTGAGGCAGGTCTGCCGCACACCGACGCCGGTCAGGTAGTGACCGACAATGAGAAGCAGACCCTGCTGACTCATTTGAAAAGCAGCCACAAGAGCAAGGCGGAAGAGCCGCGCAAGATTACCTTGCAGCGCAAAACCACCAGCACCCTGCGTGTCGCCGGTAGCAAGAGCATTAGCGTAGAAGTACGCAAGAAGAAAGTATTCGTGCAGCGCAGCCCGGAAGAAATCCAGGCCGAGCAGAAGCGCGAGGCCGATGAGCGCCGCGCCGCCGAGAATGCTGCACGCGAGAAGGTCGAGGCCGAGACGCGTCAGCGTAACGAGGAACAGGCGCGTCGCCAGACCTCCGAGGCATCGGCTGCTGCACCTGCTGCGCGCACCGAGCCGACACCTGCCGCTGCTCAGCCAGTGGTCGCGGACGCCCCGGTGGCCGATGACGCGGCTGCCCGCGCCGCCGAGCGCAAGAAAGACGAAAACCGCCGCAACGAAAGCCGTGGCCGTGACGACGATCGTCGTAGCGGTGCGGGTGAGCGTCGTGGCGAGGCCCCTCGCGTGTCCATCAAGGTCAAGGTCAAGGAGAAGGAAAAAGCCCCGACTCCACGTGCTGCCCCGCGCACCACGGACGAAGAGAGCGATGGCGCACGCCGTGGCCGTGGCGGCAAGGGCAAGCTGAAGAAGCGCAACCAGCATGGCTTCCAGAGCCCGACCGGTCCGGTCATCCGCGACGTCAGCATCGGCGAGACCATCACCGTCTCCGAGTTGGCGCAGCAGATGTCGGTGAAAGCCGCTGAAGTGGTCAAGTTCATGTTCAAGCTGGGCACTCCGGTCACCATCAACCAGGTGCTCGACCGTGAAACCGCGCAGCTGGTCGCCGAAGAGCTGGGCCACAAGGTCACGCTGGTCAGCGACACTGCCCTGGAAGACTCCCTGGCCGAATCGCTGAAATTCGAAGGTGAAGTCGAGTCCCGTGCGCCGGTCGTGACCGTCATGGGTCACGTCGACCACGGTAAGACTTCGCTGCTCGACTACATTCGTCGCGCCAAGGTCGCGGCGGGCGAGGCGGGTGGTATCACCCAGCACATCGGTGCCTACCACGTGGAAACCGACCGCGGTATGGTCACCTTCCTCGATACCCCGGGTCACGCTGCGTTCACCCAGATGCGTGCCCGCGGTGCCAAGGCTACCGACATCGTTATCCTGGTGGTGGCAGCGGACGACGGCGTGATGCCGCAGACCCGCGAAGCCGTTCAGCACGCCAAGGCCGCCGGTGTTCCGCTAGTCGTCGCGGTGAACAAGATCGACAAGCCGGGTGCCGACCTCGATCGCATTCGTAACGAGCTGGCCGTCGAAGGCGTGACCTCCGAGGACTGGGGTGGTGACACGCCATTCGTCAAGGTTTCGGCGAAGATGGGTACCGGTGTCGACGAACTGCTCGAAGCCGTCCTGCTGCAGGCCGAGATTCTCGAGCTGACTGCCACCCCGACCGCACCTGGTCGTGGCGTCGTCGTCGAGTCGCGTCTGGACAAGGGTCGCGGTCCGGTGGCCACCATCCTGGTTCAGGACGGTACGCTGCGTCAGGGCGACATGGTCCTGGTCGGTTCCAACTATGGCCGCGTGCGTGCCATGCTCGACGAGAACGGCAAGCCTGTGAAGCAAGCCGGTCCATCGATCCCGGTCGAAATTCTCGGTCTGGACGGTACGCCGGAAGCCGGTGACGAACTGTCGGTGGTGGCTGACGAGAAGAAGGCGCGCGAAGTCGCCCTGTTCCGTCAAGGCAAGTACCGTGAGGTCAAGCTGGCCCGTGCTCACGCCGGCAAGCTGGAAAATATCTTCGAGACCATGGGTCAGGAAGAGAAGAAGACCCTCAACATCGTGCTCAAGACCGACGTACGCGGTTCGCTGGAAGCCCTCCAGGGCTCGCTGGGTGGACTGGGCAACGACGAGGTTCAGGTTCGTGTCATCGGTGGCGGCGTCGGTGGTATCACCGAAAGCGATGCCAACCTGGCGCTGGCTTCGAATGCAGTACTGTTCGGTTTCAACGTGCGTGCCGATGCGGGTGCTCGCAAGATCGTCGAGCAGGAAGGTCTGGATATGCGTTACTACAACGTGATCTACGACATCATCGAAGACGTCAAGAAAGCCCTGACCGGCATGCTGGGCAGCGATGTTCGCGAGAATATCCTGGGCGTTGCCGAGGTCCGTGACGTGTTCCGTTCGCCGAAGTTCGGCGCCATCGCTGGCTGTATGGTCATCGAAGGTACCGTGTACCGCAATCGTCCTATCCGCGTTCTGCGCGAGGACGTGGTGATCTTCGAAGGCGAACTGGAGTCCCTGCGTCGCTTCAAGGACGATGCCTCCGAAGTGCGTAATGGCATGGAGTGCGGTATCGGCGTGAAGAGCTACAACGACGTCAAGGTCGGCGACAAGATCGAAGTCTTCGAGAAAGTCCAGGTTGCTCGAACCCTTTAAGGTGCGGGTCTGGCCCAAGCCCCGCCGCTCTGCGGCAGGGCCGGCCTCTGCAGGCAGCGCCCGGTCAGGCATACCGTCTGACCGGGCGTTTGCCGCTTCAAGATACAGGTAGCAAGAATGGCAAAAGAATACAGCCGTACCCAACGTATCGGTGATCAGATGCAGCGCGAGCTGGCCGATCTGATCCGCCGTGAAGTCAAGGATCCACGTGTCGGCCTGGTGACCATCACCGCCGTCGACGTCAGCCGTGACCTCGGTCACGCCAAGGTCTACATCACCGTCATGGGCCAGGATGGCAGCGATGCCGTGGCTCAGACGCTCAAGGCCCTGAACAGTGCCGCCAGCTTCCTGCGGCTGCATCTGGGGCGAGCCATGCAACTGCGCAGCGTGCCGCAACTGCATTTCCATTTCGACGAAAGTGTCAGCCGAGGTGTTCACCTCTCTGCACTCATCGAGCGTGCGGTGGCCGAAGACCGCCTGCACCAGGATGTCGACGAGCCGGACACCAAGGAGTAAGCGGTGGCCCAGGTCAAACGCATCCGCCGCAACGTCAGCGGCATCATCCTGCTCGACAAGCCACTTGGCTTCACCTCCAATGCGGCCCTGCAGAAAGTGCGTTGGTTGCTCAACGCGGAAAAGGCCGGCCATACCGGTAGCCTCGATCCGCTGGCCACCGGCGTGCTGCCGCTGTGCTTCGGCGAGGCGACGAAGTTTTCCCAGTACCTGCTCGACTCCGACAAGGGTTACGAGACGGTCATGCAGATGGGGCAGACTACCAGCACCGGCGACGCTGAGGGCGAGGTCCTGCAGACACGCGAGGTGACCGTTGGTCGCACGGACATCGAGGCTGTGATACCGCGATTTCGCGGCGAGATCCGCCAGATTCCGCCGATGTATTCGGCGCTCAAGCGTGATGGTCAGCCGTTGTACAAGCTTGCCCGCGCCGGAGAGGTAGTGGAGCGCGAGGCGCGTTCTGTTACTATTGGCCGCTTGGAACTGCTCGAGTGTGAAGGCACGCGGGCGCGCTTGTCGGTCGGTTGCAGCAAAGGCACTTATATCCGCACGCTGGTGGAGGATATGGGTGAGGTGTTGGGCTGTGGGGCGTATGTCGCAGAACTGCGGCGAACCCAAGCCGGACCGTTCATGCTGGCACAGACCGTGACGCTCGAAGAACTTGAGCAAGCTCATGCCGAAGGTGGCAACGAAGCGCTTGATCGCTTCCTGCTGCCCTCGGACAGCGGGTTGCAGGACTGGCCGCTGGTGCTGTTGTCCGAGCACAGCGCGTTCTATTGGCTGCACGGCCAGGCAGTACGTGCACCGGATGCGCCGCAGTTCGGCATGGTGCGCGTACAAGATCACAATGGTCGCTTCATCGGTATCGGTGAAGTGAGCGAAGACGGGCGTATTGCGCCGCGTCGACTGATTCGGTCGGAATGACCGATACCGCCAGGACGGACTTCGGTCAGGTCGGGCGGGAACGAGGGTGGCTGTCAGTAGGCACGGTCACACCTTCTTTTATCCATACAGGGATTTAACGCCCTGGCCTATTGGACCCCGCTTGCGGGATCCGTTTATCAGGAGAAGCCACATGGCCCTCAGCGTCGAAGAAAAAGCTCAAATCGTTGCCGATTACCAGCAAGCCGCCGGCGATACCGGTAGCCCGGAAGTGCAGGTTGCTCTGCTGACCGCCAACATCAACAAGCTGCAAGGCCACTTCAAGGCCAACGAAAAAGACCACCACTCCCGTCGTGGTCTGATCCGTATGGTCAACCAGCGTCGCAAGCTGCTGGATTACCTGAAGGGCAAAGACACCACCCGTTACAGCGCCCTGATCGGTCGCCTGGGCCTGCGTCGCTAATAGCGGCCCGGCCAGTGGTGTGCGTGGCGTGTCGCAAGTTTGGGAAGCGTTGCCTGGCAGCGCGAACCCCGGACACGCCAGGCGTATCTTCGAGGTTGGCAGCCTGATGCCGTCGTGCGGATTATCCGCCCGACGCTCAGGCTCCCAGCCTCGTGTTGTATCTGGACGGTCGAAGGAGACGATACTCCCTGCCGCCCGAGCATTCGCAAGACCCCGTTTTCCAAGTTCCCCCAAGAGCCACTGAAAAGGTAGGAAACCGTGAACCCGGTAATCAAGACGTTCCAGTTCGGTCAGTCGACCGTCACTCTCGAAACGGGCCGCATCGCCCGTCAGGCCACCGGCGCCGTGCTGGTCACCGTCGACAACGATGTCACCGTGCTGGTGACCGTGGTCGGTGCCAAGCAGGCCGATCCAGGCAAGGGCTTCTTCCCGCTGTCCGTGCATTATCAGGAAAAGACCTACGCTGCCGGTAAGATCCCAGGCGGTTTCTTCAAGCGCGAAGGCCGTCCTTCCGAGAAGGAAACCCTGACCTCGCGTCTGATCGACCGTCCGATCCGTCCTCTGTTCCCCGAAGGGTTCATGAACGAAGTGCAGGTAGTCTGCACCGTGGTTTCCACCAGCAAGAAGACCGATCCGGACGTTGCGGCGATGATCGGTACCTCGGCTGCCCTGGCCATCTCCGGCATTCCGTTCGAAGGTCCGATCGGCGCTGCGCGCGTAGCCTTCCACGAGAGCACCGGTTACCTGCTGAACCCGACCTACGAGCAACTACAGGCTTCGAGCCTGGACATGGTCGTGGCCGGTACCGAAACTGCGGTGCTGATGGTCGAGTCCGAGGCCAAAGAGCTGACCGAAGACCAGATGTTGGGCGCTGTGCTGTTCGCCCACGACGAGTTCCAGACCGTGATCAAAGCGGTCAAGGAACTGGCCGCCGAAGCGGGCAAGCCGACGTGGGACTGGCAGCCGGTCGTTGCCAACACCGAGTTGCTCGACCGCGTGCGTGGCGAGTTCGGCGAGGCCATTTCGCAGGCCTACACCATCACTCAGAAAGCCGATCGCTACAACCGCCTGGGCCAACTGCGTGATGAGGCCATTGCCCGTCTGTCCAACGACGAAACCGGCCCGACTGCCGGTGCGATCAAGGAAATCTTCGGCGAGCTGGAATACCGCACCGTCCGCGAGAACATCGTCAACGGCAAGCCGCGCATCGACGGTCGTGACACCCGCACTGTGCGTCCGCTGAATATCGAAGTCGGTGTGCTGCCCAAGACTCACGGTTCGGCGCTGTTCACCCGTGGTGAAACCCAGGCCCTGGTCGTTGCGACCTTGGGTACTGCGCGCGACGCACAGCTGCTCGATACCCTCGAAGGCGAGAAGAAAGACGCCTTCATGCTGCACTACAACTTCCCGCCGTTCTCGGTCGGTGAGTGCGGTCGCATGGGCGGCGCTGGTCGTCGTGAAATCGGCCACGGCCGTCTGGCCCGTCGTGGCGTGCAGGCCATGCTGCCGAGCGACAGCGAGTTCCCGTACACCATCCGCGTGGTGTCGGAAATCACCGAATCCAACGGCTCCAGCTCCATGGCGTCGGTGTGCGGTGCATCGCTGGCACTGATGGACGCCGGTGTACCGATGAAAGCGCCAGTGGCCGGTATCGCCATGGGCCTGGTCAAGGAAGGCGACAAGTTCGCGGTCCTGACCGACATCCTCGGCGATGAAGACCACCTGGGCGATATGGACTTCAAGGTCGCGGGTACCGCCAAAGGCGTCACTGCGCTGCAGATGGACATCAAGATCAACGGGATCACCGAAGAGATCATGGAGATCGCCCTGGGCCAGGCCCTGGAAGCGCGCCTGAACATCCTCGGCCAGATGAACCAGATCATCGCTCAGTCGCGTACCGAGCTGTCGGCCAATGCGCCGACCATGATTGCGATGAAGATCGACACCGACAAGATCCGTGATGTCATCGGTAAGGGCGGCGCCACCATTCGCGCCATCTGCGAAGAGACCAAAGCGTCGATCGACATCGAAGACGACGGTTCGATCAAGATCTTCGGCGAGACCAAGGAAGCGGCCGAAGCGGCCAAGCAACGTGTTCTGGGCATCACCGCCGAGGCCGAGATTGGCAAGATCTACGTTGGCAAGGTCGAGCGTATCGTCGACTTTGGTGCCTTCGTCAACATCCTGCCGGGCAAAGACGGTCTGGTGCACATCTCCATGCTTAGCGATGCGCGTGTGGAGAAGGTTACCGACGTGCTCAAGGAAGGTCAGGAAGTCGAAGTGCTGGTGCTGGACGTGGACAACCGCGGCCGGATCAAGCTGTCGATCAAGGACGTCGCTGCCGCCAAGGCATCGGGTGTCTGAGCCTGATTGGCGTTAACTGAAAAAGGACCTCTGCGGAGGTCCTTTTTTTATGCCGGTGAAGAGCACGGCGGTACTTGCATCTTGCATGCAGTTTTTTTACGGTGCTTGCAAATTGCACGAGTCAGACAAGCGTCTTTATTTCGTAAGTTGCTGATTTAAAACGTTTTAATAGGTTTCTGAAATGTGGCACAACCCCTGCAATTACCTCTACACCTGCTGCCAGGAATCACGGCGCAGATTTTTCGATAAACAGGAGTGAACCACATGAAGAAGTTTGCCATTGCTGCCGCTACTGCTACTGCTCTGACTCTGTCCATGGCCAACGGTGTATTCGCCGCAGAAGCTACTCAGGCTCCAGTAATGCTGGCTTCCAATCAGCCGGTAGCTGATGCCAAGCAAGAAACCTCCGACACCTGGATCACCACCAAGGTGAAGGCTGATCTGCTGACCGAGAAAGGCATTCCAGGCTCCGATATCAAAGTTGAAACCGCTGACGGTGTAGTCGCTCTGTCCTCGAAGGATGGCGTGACCTTGACTTCGGCTCAGAAAGACACCGCTGTGAAGATCGCCAAGGAAGCCAAGGGTGTTAAGAGCGTTACCGCTGAAGCGCTGAAGACACATTAAGTCTTTGTGCTAGGCCCGACGGAACGGGCCAGTAGAACGAGAGCCCCGGCCATTGGCCGGGGCTTTTTGCTGTGTGGAGTACAAAGCTTGGGGCTCTGTTCAGGATTCACTCCGCATCCAGATGCATCGGTGTGATCACGCGTCCGTCAGCTTCGGCTTTGCCGAGTGTGGTATCGATGAAATACACCCGATCATCTTCGAGCTTACCTTGATCCACCAAGTAGTCCTTGATGCTGCTAGCGCGTTCCTGTGCCAGGGTGCGCAACAGGGCGGCGCTTTCTGCCCAAGACCTGATAACCGCCTCGCGCAGCTTGGTCGTGCGCTCGTCGCGACTCAGCTTCTCCCACTCGGCCGGCGGTTGCTGTTTGAGGCGAGTGCGATAGATGCCCTCGAGCATTGCCGGTTTGTCGCTGTCGTCGACCACCAGCATCGAGGCGTTGGCTGGAACCTTGTCGCCGCGGCGCTGGAGGATCTTGTACCAGATACTCTGGTATTCGCGCTCCAGGCGCTGCTGGGCAATCAACGGGCCATCGCTGGTCTGCGCGCTGGTGCCCTCGATTTCCAAGCGTAGCTCGGGCCTCTGCTTCAATGCAGCGGCCAGCTTGTCCAGATCGCCCTTGGCAGTGGTGCTCAGATCACTGGAGCCAGGCGCGAAGGCTACCGTGCCCAAGTCCTGCGAGCCGCCGCCAGCGATCAGTCCACCGATGAACTTGAACGGCGCCTGCGCTGCGCGAAGCACCAGATTGCGCATCGTTTGCCAGACAATCGGCATGACACTGAACTGAGGGTTGTTCAGGTCGCCGGAGACGGGCAGCTCGATTGAGATGCGGCCCTGGGTGTCCTTGAGCAATGCCACCGCCAGGCGAATCGGCAGGTCCACGGCATCAGGGCTGTCGACGCGCTCGCCCAGTTGCAACTGTTCGACCACCACCTTGTTCTCGGCCTTGAGTTGGCCCTTGGTGATCACGTAGTGCAGGTCGAGGTCCAGGCGCCCTTTGCGGATACGGTAGCCGGCGAATTTTCCCGAGTACGGCGTCAGCGTGGTGAGTTCGACGCGCCGGAAGCGCGTGGCGATGTCCAGACTGGCCATCGGATCGAACGGATTCAACGCGCCTTTGATGGTGACTGGCGCATAGCGGTCGACCTTGCCTTGGACATCGACTTTGGCTGGCTGCGACTGGCGATTGTCGATGGTGCCGATCTGGCCGTTGAGCTGCTGAACGGCCGTCGCGAAATTGGGTGTCAAGGTCAGGTCGGCGAAGTTGGCCGCACCGTCGTTGATGTCTATCTGGCCAATGCGGATGCCCAGCGGTTTTTCAGTGCTGGCGGTAGCCGGTTTGCGCTCGCCGCTGGACGAGCTTGGGCTGGTTTGCGGGATCAGCAGGTCGTCGATGCTGGTGGTGCGGTCTTCGTTGATGATGAAGCGCGCGTAGGGTTGCTGCAGGGTGACTTTGTCGATCGACAGGGCATTGCCATGCACGTAGGACAAGCCATCGACGTTGACCTGCTGCCACTTGACGAAGTCTCGGCCCTTGATGGTGTCGAGGGTGTGCAACTGATTGACCTGCGCCTTGCCGGTGACGCTGAAGGCCAGTGGCTCTGTACCCTTGAGGTCGACGTCGAGATCGCTGGCGAGCATGCCGCTGCGCAGTTCCAGGCGAATGAAGGGACTGATGTAGGCCTGGGCCACGCGCAGGTCGATGTCGCGGGTACTGACGTTCAGCTTGGCCGTGACTGGCGCGAGGTTGACTTGACCCGCGGCCTGCAGCTTGCCCTGACGGCCGACACCGGTGTCCAGTTTCAAGGTGAAAGGCGACTTGTTCAGGCTGTCGAAGCCTTTGAGGTCGAGATTCAGCGGGCCTACATCGAGCTCTACGGGGTCCTGTTGGCTGCGATCTGCCAGATGGATCAAGTAATCGCGTGCCTGCACGTCCTTGAGCAGTACCTGCCAGGGCTTGCTTGGCGCCGTTGCGGCTTGTTCGCGGGCAACGGGCTCGGCGGTGGCTGGCTCGGCCTTTTGCTTGGGTGTGACCTTGGCCGGCTGGCTGGCGAACAGTTTCTGCCAGTCGAGCTGACCGTCGCGCTCAAGCGCCGCCCAGGTTTCGAGCTTTTGGCTGCGGACCTTGCCAATGCTGATCCGTTGCTTGGCGAGATCGACCGAGGTGTCGCTGATTTCCAGCTTCGCCAGACGGGCCAGTTTACGGCCATCCGGCGCCTTAATGGCGAACGGTGCGATGCGCAACCAGGCGTTGTCCAGTAACAGTTCGGTCTGTTTGGACAGGTTGAGCTTGTAATGCGTGTCGAGGCTGAGCTTGCCGTCCTCGAGCACCAGCGGCACGGCGTCTCGCACATAAGGCCAGAACAGCTTCATTTTGCCGTCGGTGATTTTCAGGGTGCCTTCGGAGGCGATCGGGGACAGGCTGAGGTTGCCACTCCAGTCGATCCGACCGCCATTGGGGCCGTTGGCCACCAGTGTCATATCCGCGCTGTCGTCGGGCAGGGTGCTGAGGTTCTTAAGCTCCAGGTTCATCGAGTTGTAGAGAAACTCGATGGGCTCGCTCGGGCGCAGATCCTGGAAGTGCAGGTAGCCTTCGTTGAGCTTGATGCGGGCGATGCGCAGTGGGAAGGGGGCGCTTGGCGTTTCGTCCGCCTTGGGCTCGCTTGGCGGCAGCGTGAACAGGTGTGAGAGGTTGAGGCTGCCATCCTTGGCGAACAGCAGTTCGGTGCGCGGCTTGTCCAGCTCGATGGCGTCCAGATGCAGGGCTCCGGTCCACAGACTGTCGAGTGAAAGATTGGCATAGAGGCGCTCGAACCCGACCTGCTCCTTCCCTGGCTCGCCCACCTGCAGGCCCCACAGGGTCAATTCGAGGGTGAAAGGATTGAACTCGATGCGCTGCAGGTGTGCCGACACGGTGGCGTAGTGGGCCAACTGCTGGTTGGCGATGCGCAGAGCGACGCCGGGGAGGATGAAGAAACCCATGAGGCTGTAGAGGGCCACGATGGCTAGCAGGGCGCCGATGGCGCGGATCAATCCTTTGGGCATGTGCGGCGTCGTCTGTCGCGAACGGAGGTGCCTTGGAGTATGGCACGGCTGATCGGTTCCGAAACATCGGACAAACCCTAGATCAGGTCCATTCGCCTGCGGGCACGCTGAGCCGAGCCATTGCGCATGGCCCAGCGCAGTATCGGCGCGATCTGCTTCACCCCGAGACGTACCAAATGGCGCTTGAGCGGACTCTGATGTTGCCCGAGGAGGTCGTTGGCCCATAAAGGCAGCAGGTCGATGCCCGCCTGCAGCATGAGTGTGCCAACCGGTTGCGCCACCCGGCTGGGCGCCGGCGCAGCGAGCAGGATGTGCACGACTTCCAAGCTACGGTCATCACAGCACAATTGCGGGCGCATGCCTTGCAGATAGTCTTGCACTTGCCTGCAGGAGCGCGGCACATCGCGCGCACCTAGTCGCTCGGCGACGAGGGCGATTTCCGCGTAGTAGGCGTCCTGGTCGTCAGCGGACATCTGCGGGTTGCGGTAGCGAAGATGTGCGGCGAGGAAGCTGCTCACCTCGGCGACGTGCACCCAGGTGAGCAGGTTTGGGTCGCTGGCTGCGTAGGGGCGTCCATCGGGCGCGATGCCGACGACCTGAAGGTGAATCTTGCGGACTTTTTCGATCAGCCACTGCGCATCCTGGGTCGAGCCGAAGGTCGTGCCGGAGATGAATTGGCTGGTCCGACGCAGGCGTCCGAGCAAATCTTCACGAAAGTTGGAATGGTCCCACACCCCGGCCAGCGCCAGGGGTGGAGCAGTTGCAGCATCAGCGCACTGATGCCGCCGATCAGCATGCTGGGAAAGTCGCCATGGACCCGCCAGCTCACGCTGTGTGGGCCAAACAGGCCCGGATCGCCCTTGGGCGACTCCAGGTCGAGTTGACCGAGCGCAAGCCCGGTCATGCTCATCAGCTGAGTTTCGATACGGCGACGCAGTGCTTCCACGGGCGTGTGGATCAACCGCGGTGACGTCCGCGGAAGTAGTTGATCAGACCTTGGGTCGAGCCATCCTCTGCGCTGTCCTCAAGGCTGCCCACCAGACGCTGGTACACGCCTTTGCCTAGCTCCTTGCCCAGTTCGACGCCCCACTGGTCGAAGGCGTTGATGCCCCAGATCACGCTCTGCACGAAGACCTTGTGTTCGTACATCGCCACCAGCGCGCCCAGGCGCCGCGGGCTGATGCGCTCGACCACCAACGTGTTGCTCGGACGGTTGCCCGGGATGACCTTGTGCGGCGCAAGCGTTTCCACGTCCGCCTCGTTGAGCCCCTTGGCGCGCAACTCGGTTTCTGCTTCTTCGCGCGTCTTGCCGAGCATCAGGGCCTGGCTTTGCGACAGGCAGTTGGCGTAGAGCCACTGGTGGTGGTCGGCCACTGGGTTGAAGCTGACCACCGGCACGATGAAGTCGGCCGGGATCATCTGGGTGCCTTGGTGGAGCAACTGGTGATAGGCGTGCTGACCATTGCAGCCCACGCCGCCCCAGATCACCGGGCCGGTCTCGGTCTTCACCGGCGAGCCATCGGTCAGCACGCTTTTGCCGTTGGACTCCATGTCCAACTGTTGCAGGTGCTTGGTGATGTTACGCAGGTAGTGATCGTAGGGCAGGATGGCGTGGCTACTGGCGTTCCAGAAGTTGCCGTACCAGACGCCCAGCAGGGCGAGCAGCACCGGCATGTTCTTCTCGAACGGTGCCGTCTGGAAATGCTGGTCCATGGTATAGGCCCCGGACAGCAGTTCCTTGAAGTTGGCGGTACCGATGGCCAGGGCAATCGGCAGACCGATGGCCGACCACAGCGAATAGCGCCCGCCGACCCAGTCCCACATCGGGAAGATGTTCTCTTCGCGGATACCAAACGCCACGGCCGCAGTCTTGTTGCTGGAGACAGCAATGAAGTGACGGTAGAGCTCGGCTTCAGAACCGCCCTGGGCCAGGTACCAGGTGCGAGCAGCCTGGGCATTCTTCAGCGTTTCGAGGGTGTTGAACGATTTCGAAGAAACGATGAACAAGGTGGTCTCGGCGCGCAGCTTGGCCGACAACTCATGGAATTCGCTGCCGTCGATATTGGCCAGGTAATGGCAGCGCACGCCGCGCTGGGCGTACGGCAGCAGCGCCTCGGAGACCAACTCCGGGCCCAGGAAGGAGCCGCCGATACCGATGTTCACCACGTCGGTGATCGGCTTCTCGCTGTAGCCGCGCCACAGTCCGTCATGGATGCGTCCTACCAGTTCGGTGATCTGGTTGAGCACCTTGTGCACTTCCGGCATCACGTTGACGCCGCCGACATTGAGCTTGTCGCCGACCGGGCGGCGCAGGGCGGTGTGCAGCACAGGACGGCCTTCGGAGCCGTTGATGATCTCACCGCTGAACATGGCCTTGATTGCCTCTTCAAGGCCCACTTCCCGCGCCAGGTCGACCAGCAGGTCGCGGGTCTGCTCGGTAATCAGGTTCTTCGAATAGTCCAGGAACAGGCCGCAGCTGCTGAGCGAGAACTGCTCGAAGCGCTTGGGGTCGGCGGCGAAGGCTTCTCGCATGCTGAACCCCTGCATGGCGTCGCGGTGCTGTTTGAGCGCTTGCCAGGCGGGCAGGGCCGTCACGTCGTGGGGAGTGCGGTAATACGCCATTGCGGGTGGTTTCCTTGGGGCATGGTCTGGCTTGGACACTGGCAGTCATTGCCAGTTGCAAGAAAAGGCCATTATAGGCATTGGTCCGATGGCGGGAATGGGAGCGGTGCTGCGGGGGATGAAATTTTTGCGAGAAATGCGGCAAGGTGCTGCGAGCAGGCTCTGCGCGTTTGTCTGCGCAGAGCCTGCAAGGTCTTATGCAGCAGGCTCTTCAAGGTGCAGGTAGAGGTTGTCGATCAACCGCGTAGTGCCCAGATAAGCCGCCGCGAGAATGACCAGGTCTCGGTCGTCGATCACGGCTGGCTTGAGCGTCAGCGCATGGCGGATTTCCAGATAGTCCGGGCGCAGTCCCGCATTGATCAGGTGCGCCTGACCTTCGGCGAGCAGCGTCGAGAAATCGCGCCGACCGCGACCCAGTCCTTCGGCCAGCGCTCGCAGGACCTGATACAGCACCGGCGCCGTAGCGCGCTGGTCCGGACTCAGGTAGCCGTTGCGCGAGGACAGCGCCAAGCCGTCCTCGGCACGCACGGTCGGCTCGCCGATGATCTGGATCGGCATGTTCAGGTCGCGCACCATGGCGCGAATGACTGCCAGTTGCTGGTAGTCCTTCTCTCCGAACACCGCTAGATCCGGCTGAACCATGTTGAACAGTTTGCTCACCACGGTCGCTACACCTTCGAAGTGGCCCGGGCGGCTGGCGCCGCACAGTCCCTCTGACAGATGTGGCACGCTGACTCGGGTCTGCACGCCCATGCCATCGGGATACATCTCCTCGACCGCTGGCGCGAACAGCAGGTTACAGCCTGCCTGCAGCAGCGTTGCCTGATCGGCGACCAGGGTGCGCGGGTACTTGTCCAGATCTTCGCCGGCGCCGAACTGCAGCGGGTTGACGAAGATGCTGGCAACCACGAAGTCGGCGCGCTGGGCCGCCTTGACGACCAGAGCGGCATGGCCGCTGTGCAGGTTGCCCATGGTCGGGACGAAGGCGATACGCTTGCCTTCGCCGCGCGCGCGCGCTACTGCAGCGCGTAGTTCACGGACGGTCTTGACGGTATTCATGCGCTGAACCCATGTTCAGGTGCCGGGAAGGAGATGTCCTTGACCGCCTTGACGTAGGCCGCCAGGGCGCTGTCGATGCTGGGCTGACCCGCCATGAAGTTCTTCACGAACTTCGGCACGCGACCGCTGAGGGACAGGCCGAGCATGTCGTGCAGGACCAGCACCTGGCCATCGGTCCCGCTGCCGGCACCGATGCCGATCACTGGAATGCTCACAGCCTGGGCGATGTCCGTAGCCAGCGCGCTGGGTACGCATTCGAGCAATAGCATGGCCGCGCCTGCCTGTTGCAGGGCGAGGGCATCGGCGCGCATCTGCTGCGCCTGGGCCTCTTCGCGGCCTTGGACCTTGTAGCCGCCCAGTACATTGACTGTCTGCGGTGTCAGGCCCATGTGCGCACAGACCGGAACGCCACGGTCGGCCAGCAAGCGGATAGTGTCACCCAGCCAAGCGGCGCCCTCGACCTTGATCATGTGCGCCCCCGCACGCATCAGCGTGGCGCAGTTGCTGAACGATTGTTCGAGGGTGGCGTGGGCCATGAACGGCAGATCGGCGAGGATCAGCGCACCCTGGTTGCCGCGTTTGACACAGGCGGTGTGGTAGGCCATCTCGGCGGTGGTGACTGGCAGTGTGCTGTCATGGCCTTGCAGGACCATGCCCAGCGAGTCGCCGACCAGCAGTACTTCGACGCCGGCCTGGCTTGCGGCCTTGGCGAAGGTAGCGTCGTAACAGGTCAGCATGGTGATTTTCTCACCCTTGGCCTTCAGGCTATGCAGGGTGGTGAGGGTAACTTCAGGCATGTAGCGAGATCCTCGTTCAGGCGCTGTGAAAAACGACTGCGTACAACGCGTGTATTCATCTTCCGGAGCGGCACATCATCGTGCGTGATGTTCGGGTCACAGGGCTGTCCGGGCCTAAATGGGTAGAGAGCGGCTGACGGGCGCCGCGGGACGCCTATAGTCGTGAGCGAGGTGGGGGAAGTCAATGACCCTGTTACCGCATTGTTACGCCCTGAGTGTTACTGCCGTTACCGATGGCAGAAGTGCCCGGATTACAGGCGCTCCAGCCCCACGAAGGGGCAGGCCTGAAGCAGTTGCGCGAGGCGACGACCGTCGGCCAGGGTGAAGTCGGCGGGTACCAGTTCGGCCAGCGGGTAGAGCACGAACGGGCGGGCGTGCATATGGTAATGAGGCACTTTTAGCCGGGGGATATCGATGACGTCGTCGCCGAACAGGAGTATGTCCAGGTCGAGCGTGCGCGGTCCCCAGCGCTCCTTGCGCACTCGGCCATGGTCGTTCTCTATACCTTGCAAGGCGTCGAGCAGCGCTAGCGGCGCCAGGCGGGTGTCGAGTGCCGCGACGGCATTGGTGTAGCGGGGCTGGCCGGGCAGCAAGGATTCACTGCCATACAGGCCCGAGGCTGCGACCAGGCGTGTCGCGGGGATGCGGTCCACGGCCTGGAGCGCACTGCGCAATTGCTCGTCGGGGGCGTCCAGGTTGCTGCCCAGGCCGATGTAGGCGCGAACGGTCATGCTCAGTCGAAGCTGCCTTCGCCACCGGACTTGCGCTTGCTGCCACTGCGCTTGCGCTTGCGCGTGGTCGAGGCGCCGTCATCGCGGCTGCCCAGTTCGCGAATCATGTCGCGGCGTTCGCTGTCGTGGGCATCCTGGTAGTCGGTCCACCACTGGCCAAGGTCGTCGGTTTCCTCGCCGGCGCTTTCGCGCAGCAGCAGGAAATCGTAACCGGCCCGGAATCGAGGGTTCTCCAGCAGCATGTCGGCGCGTTTACCACTGCGCCGTGGCAGGCGCTCCTGCATGTCCCAGATCTCGCGGATCGGCAGGGTGAAGCGCTTGGGAATCGCGATGCGCTGGCACTGCTCGGCGATCAGGTCGTGGGCGGCTTCGTTCATCGCCGGGATCGGCGGCACTCCCTGACTCTGCAGGAACAGCGAGCGCGCCGGGAGGGCAGGCCAGAGCAGAGCAGCGAACAGGAAGGCTGGGGTGACCGGCTTGCCTTGCTTGACGCGCAGGTCGGTGTTGCTCAACGCCTGGCTGATCAAGGTGTGGGTGTAGCTCGGGCGTTCGTCCAGCGCTTGGGCGCTGGCTGGGAACAGCGGCTCGAACAACTGCAAATCGACCAGCATCTCGAAGGCAATCGCCCCGTGGCCGGACAGGAACAGCTTCAACACTTCCTCGAAAAGGCGTGCTGGCGGGATCTCGCGCAACAGCTTGGCCAGGTCGCGGATGGGCTGAACGGTATGTTTTTCGATGCCGAAATCCAGCTTGGCGGCGAAACGCACCGCCCGCAGCATACGGACGGGATCTTCCTGATAGCGATGGGTGGGATCGCCGATCAGGCGCAGTAAACGGTTGCGGATGTCGTGCACGCCATTGGCGTAGTCCAGGATGCGCTCGCTGACCGGATCGTAGTACAGCGCGTTGATGGTGAAGTCGCGGCGCTGGGCATCGTCTTCGAGCGTGCCGTAGACGTTGTCGCGCAGAATGCGTCCGCTGGAGTTGTGCGACGAACGGTGGGTGTCGCCTTGGTCTTCCTCGCTGTGGTGGGCACGGAAGGTGGCAACCTCGATGATTTCGCGGCCGAAATGGATATGCACCAGCTTGAACCGGCGACCGATGATCCGCGCATTGCGAAACTCGGCGCGGACCTGCTCGGGTGTGGCGCTGGTGGCGACATCGAAATCTTTGGGGGCGATGCCCAACAGCAGGTCACGCACGCAGCCGCCGACCAGATAGGCCTGGTACCCAGCGCTCTGCAGGCGCTCGACGATGCTCACGGCGTGGCGGCTGAACTGGCTGCGCTGGAGCGAGTGCTGGCTCTGATTGATCACCTCAGGCGTGGTGCGCCTGTGCTGACCACGGAGGGGAGGACGGAACGACTGGAACAGCTTCTTCAGCATGGGATGCACTGTATGAAGGAATGTTCGGCCAAGACTAGGAGAATGGCCGCATGATGGCGGGGGATTCTAGCATTTACTGTCGGGATGGTGTAGGCGGTGCCGCGAAGGGATTCTGATGGGGGTAGAAACGACAAGGGGAGCCTAAGCTCCCCTTCAAGTCGTTGCGTGCTCTTATTGTTTTTTTATCGGGCTTCTTGTTTTTGTTGAGTGCTCTGTCCACCGATATTTACGCTGTGGACGACCCCATGTTCGGGGTGAAGAGCAAACGGATTGCTTTGGTCGCTGAGTCATGCTGATCATTCGATCCAACCAGTTCAGGCGCTGCTTTAGTGCAGTGTTGTTATTCTCAGCCTGGTTGTGGGGCAAGCCCAAACACAACGCCTCTCCAAAAGAATCAGTTAGCTGCGCCTCCGCCGTCTTGTTCTTGTTATGCGTGAGTCGTTTCGTCTTGTTCTTATTCTGAATTGCCGTGCTTGTTATTGTTCTTGTACGAAAGATATAGCAGGTGCCGTGCCAACTCTGTGAGGTCCAGTGAAATCGGGGGTTTGGGCGATTTTAGGCGTGAAGCTTGTCGGCGAAATGATGAGATTTCGTTACCGTATGCCTCGGTTTGTTACGCCAGGGGCGGACGAGGTAACAGATTTTTCACGTCGGAGGGGCGCTACTGGATGGCACGGTGAAGGCGGGGGCTCTGCGGGACACGTCCGGTGCTACACGTTGGGCGTGTCCCGCGTCGCGAATGATCAGTTTTCGCTGGCCACGTTACTCTTACGTCGCGGGATGCCCAGGCGCTGGCGCCGTTCCCACAAGCATTTGCGACTGACGCCGAGTTTTCGTGCCAGTTCGGTTTCGGTCATGTGGTCCTGATGCTCGAGTACGAAATGCTGGAAATAGTCTTCCAGCGACAGGTCCTCGGTAGGTTCGTGGCTGGCGTTGCTGGTGCTGACGCCACCTGCTGCGTGAAGACCTTCGAGCATGTCGTCGTCCAGGTCGGCCAACTCGATATCGATGCCCAACAGATCGGCCGATATTTCCGGACTTTCGCTGAGGATGACTGCCCGCTCGACCGCGTTTTCCAGTTCACGCACGTTCCCGGGCCAATGGTAATGACGAATGGCCTGCTCGGCATCGGCCGCGAAATGCAGGTCGTCGCGGCCGATGCGTGCGCTCTGGCGAGCGAGGAAAGCATCGGCGATCTGGTTGACATCGCTCCCGCGCTCGCGCAGGGCCGGCAACTTGAGGGCGATGACATGCAGGCGGTAGTAGAGGTCTTCGCGGAACTGTCCTGCTTTGGCTAGGTTCTTCAGGTCACGGTGGGTAGCGGCGATCAGGCGCACATCGACCTTCTGCGACTGCACCGATCCGACCCGGCGGATCTCGCCCTCCTGAAGCACACGCAACAGGCGAGCCTGGGCCTCTAGCGGCAACTCGCCGATTTCGTCGAGGAACAGAGTGCCACCGTCTGCCGCCTCCACCAGGCCGGCGCGGCCGGCGCTGGCACCGGTGAAGGCGCCTTTTTCGTGGCCGAACAGCTCGGACTCGATCAGGGTCTCCGGGATCGCCGCGCAGTTGACGGAAATCATCGGCGCCTTGGCGCGGCGCGAGAGGTTATGCAGCGCGCGCGCCACCAGCTCCTTGCCGGTGCCGGACTCGCCCTGGATCAGCACATTGGAGTCGGTGGGCGCGACTTTGCGGATTTTACTGAACAGGTCCTGCATGGGCGCACAGGCGCCGATGATGCCGATCTCGCCATTGGCCGGGGCATTCATGGGCTTTTCGGCTGCCCCACCCTTGCTGGCGCGGCTTGGTTCGGCGGCAGGCGTGGCGCTGGCGAAAGCACTTTGGCGGTCGCGTAGAATCCGGGCGACGGCTTGCAGCATTTCATCGTGGTCGAACGGTTTGGCGATGTAGTCCACCGCGCCCATCTTCATCGAATCGACTGCCGAGCGCAGGCTGGCATAGCTGGTCATGATCAATACCGGCTTGCCTTCTCCGAGCTTGATCAGTTCGGTCCCGGGAGCGCCGGGCAGGCGCAGGTCGCTGACGATCAAATCGAAGGAGGCAATGCTGAAGCGCTCCTGGGCTTCCTGTACCGAGCCGGCTTCGCTGACCTGATACTGGTTGCGTTCCAGCAGTCGGCGTAGGGCCGAGCGAATGATGGTTTCGTCTTCGACGATCAGAATATGCGGCATTGATTCAATTCTCTCGACGGTCTCGAATGTCAGGGGACGTCGCTACGACATGCCGGGGCAGGGTCACGCGGATCCGTGTGCCACATTGCCGATCAGGATCGGCCGGGCTGTCGATGGTGATTTGCCCATAATGCTCTTCCACGATGGAATAGACCAGCGCAAGCCCCAGTCCGGTTCCTTCGCCTGGATCCTTGGTGGTGAAGAACGGCTCGAACAGGCGATCCATGATGTTTTTCGGAATGCCGCTGCCTTCGTCTTCGACGATCAGGTCCACGGTGTGTTCGCTCGCTTCGCTACGCACACGCACCGCACTGCCCGGTGGCGAGGCATCGCGGGCGTTGGACAGCAGGTTGATCAGTACCTGGGCCAGGCGCTGCGGATCGCCTTCGGCCCAATGGTCGGGGTCACACAGGTTGAAGAACTGCACCTCGAAATTGCGCCGGTTCAGGGCCAGCAGCCCGATCGCATCCTGCGCCACCTCGGCCAGGGCCACCGGTTCTTCGTTGTTCTGATGGCTGCCACCGGCGTGGGCGAAGCTCATCAGTGACTGGACAATGCGTGACACGCGCTTGGTCTGCTCAAGGATCTGGCTGGACAGCTCGATGATCTCACCGTCGTCTTCGCGTTCCTCGCGCAGGTTCTGCGCCAGGCAGGCGATGCCGGTGATCGGGTTGCCGATTTCGTGGGCCACGCCCGCCGCCAGGCGACCGATGCTGGCCAGGCGTTCGGAGTGCACCAGCTTCTCCTCCAGCGCCTGGTTTTCGGTGAGGTCTTCGACCAGCAGCACCAGGCCGCTGTTGCCCGGAGCCAGCGGTTCGTCGATCGCCGCCTTGTGCAGGTTCAGCCAGCGCGGCTGGCCGTCGAGCGCCAAGCGTTGTTTGTGCAGGTGCTCGTCAGGCAGGTTGATGAAGCCTTCGAGCAAACCGCGCCAGGGTTCAGCGATGGTGATCAGGCGCGACCCCACCACATGCTTGGCGGCGATTCCGGTCAGTTCCTCCATGGCCTTGTTCCACATCAGGATCTCTTGATCCTTGGCCAGCGAGCAGACGCCCATGGGCAGTTCCTGAAGCGTCTGGCGGTGATAGCGGCGCAGGGCGTCGAGCTCGGCGGCAAGGCCGGTCAAGCGCGAGTGGTAGTCTTCCAGCCGGCTTTCGATGAAGTGGATGTCTTCGGTGACGTAGTTCTCGTTCCCGGACTTGTAGGGCAAGAAGGTCTCGACCATGTCTTGGGCCACGCTGGGACCCATGAGTCCCGAAAGGTTGGCTTCGATGCGATCACGTAGTCGACGCAGGGCGTAGGGACGGCGCTCGTCGAACGGCAGGTAGAGATCGCGCAGGGCCTGCTCGACCTCTTTCTGTGCGGCCTTGGCCCCCAGCGGCTTGGCCAGTTGGGTGGCGAACTCCTGGGGTGAGGCAGCGTGCAGTTCGCGACGCTGTGGGCGGCGCACGTTGTCCACGGCACAGGCCTCGGCGGCGCTGACTTCCTCGCTGCTGGCATTGGTGAACAGCGATATCAAGGTAAACAGCAGGACGTTGGCGGCCAGCGAAGCGATGGCTGCCATGTGCCAACTGGTGTCGTCCAGTACGTAGATCATGTCCAGCAAGGGAATGTAGAAGCCTTGCACGTTGCCCAGCAGTGGCAGCAGCATGGTCACCAGCCAGACCAGGGTGCCAGCCAGCAGGCCCGCGATGAAGCCGCGGCGGTTGGCGGTCGGCCAGTACAGCACCGAGAGCACGCCGGGCAGGAACTGCAGGGTGGCGACGAAGGCGACGATACCTAGGTTGGCCAGGCTCTGGTGGGTATTCTGGGTCAGGTAGAAGACGAAGCCCGCGGTGATGATCGCCACGATCAGGGCGCGACGGGTCCACTTCAGCCAGCGGTAGATATTGCCCTCGGCCGGTGGCTGGTACAGCGGCAGCACCAGGTGATTGAGCGCCATGCCCGACAGCGCCAGGGTGGTGACGATGATCAGGCCGCTGGCGGCGGAAAGCCCGCCGACATAGGCCAGCAAGGCCAGCGCTTCGTTATTGGCGGCGATGCCCAGGCCCAGTGTGAAGTACTCTGGATTGGTGCTCGCGCCCAGGCGCAGACCAGCCCACAGCACCAGCGGCACCGCCAGGCTCATCAGCAGCAGGAACAGCGGCAGGCCCCAACTGGCACTGACCAGGGCGCGGGGGCTGAGGTTCTCGGTGAAGGCCATGTGGTACATGTGCGGCATGACGATGGCCGAGGCGAAGAACACCAGCAACAAGGTGCGCCATGGGCCTTCCTGCAGCGGGGTATGCAAGGCTGCCAGTGCGGTCTGGTTCTGCAGCAGCCAGACTTCCAACTCGTGCGGGCCTCCGAACACGCCGTACAGCGCATACAGGCCGATGCCGCCCAGTGCCAGCAGCTTGATCACCGACTCGAAGGCGATAGCGAACACCAGGCCTTCGTGTTTTTCGCGGGTAGCGATGTGCCGCGAGCCGAAGAAGATGGTGAACAGCACGATCAGCACACAGAAGGCGAAGGCGACCCGTGCCTTGACCGGCTCGCCGGTGAGGATGCTGATGGAGTCGGCCACCGCCTGTATCTGCAGGGCCAGCAGCGGCAGCACGCCGATCAGCATGATCACCGTGGTCAGGGCGCCGGCCCAGGTGCTGCGAAAGCGAAAGGCCAGCAGGTCGGCCAGCGAAGAGAGCTGGTAGGTGCGGGTGATCTTGAGGATCGGATAGAGCAGTACTGGGGCCAACAGAAAGGCGCCGGACACGCCCAGGTAGCAGGCAAGGAAACCATAGCCGTATTGGTAGGCTAGACCTACCGAGCCGTAGAAGGCCCAGGCGCTGGCGTAGACGCCCAAGGACAACGTGTAGGTCAGGGGATGGCGGATGACCGAGCGCGGGATCAGCCCGCGCTCGCTGATCCAGGCCACGCCGAACAGCACCAGCAGGTAGGCGGCGCTGATCAGGATCATCTGGGTCAGGCTAAAGCTCATCGGCATCTCGTTGGCTCTGCAGGATGAAGGTGACGACGATCAGGATCAGCCAGAGCAGGTAAGGGCGATACCAGGCTCCGGTCGGTTCGATCCACCAGTCCATGATGGCCGGGGAGAACAGGTAGATCCCCACGACCAGAAGCAGGACCAAGCGATAGATATACATGCGGGCCTCGATAGCAAGGTGCTGCGCAAGTGAGCTTCTTATTATTGGCGCAAATGTCCGGGGCGATGCTAGCGGGATTCGCACTCGTTCGCCAAGGATTTGAATTGGCTGGGCTTTTTATCACCCAGAAAGGCGCGGTGGCCGGCGGGTGCGCCGTGGCCTCAGCTCAGTTCGGCCTCGGGTAACGAGGGCCGCGCCGGGATCGCGTCGGGGCGCCATTGCGCGATCGCCTGGGCCAGCACCTCACTGGGGGGCGCGCTCGACAGCGTTGCCGGTGCCTGCTGACCCAGCGCTCGAAGTGCTCGTAGCAGCAGCGGTGTGGCCTGTTCGGCCGGCAGCGGCGGCGAGCGGTAGGTCTTGCCCAGTTTGTGCCCGTCAGGTTGGGTGATCAACGGGATGTGCAGGTAGCGCGGCTGCGAGAAGCCGAGCAATTCCTGGAGGTACAGCTGGCGCGGCGTGTTGTCGAGCAGGTCGGCGCCACGCACGATGTCGGTGACTCCCTGCCAGGCATCGTCCAGGACCACCGCCAGTTGATAGGCGTACAGTCCGTCGCGACGCTGGATGACGAAATCGCCCACCTCGCGGCCCAGATGCTGCTCGAAGCGACCTTGCACGCGGTCGTCGAAGCGGTAGATCAGTTCAGGGACCCGGATGCGGATGGCCGCGTTTTCGCGAGCATGGCCCGCGTTGCGACAAAAGCCGGGATAGAGGCCGCCATGCTCCTCGAGCTGCTTGCGCGAGCAGGTACAGGCGTAGGCCAGGCCCATGCTGAACAGCCGATCGACCACGACGGCATAAGCGTCGTGGCGCTGACTCTGGAAGACCACCTCGCCGTCCCAGTGCAGGCCGTAGCGCTCCAGCGTCTGCAGAATGGCGTCGCGCGCGCCAGGCATCTCACGGGGCGGGTCGGTGTCTTCCATGCGAAGCAACCATCGGCCGCCTGCGGCGCGTGCGTCGAGCCAGGAGGCCAGGGCAGCGACCAGTGAGCCGAAGTGCAGGAAACCGCTGGGAGTGGGGGCGAAGCGGCCTATGTAGCGGGAGTCTTTCATGGGCATGTCAGGCATATAAATGAAATGGGGCGCTAAATGCGCCCCATTCGGATGAAGTCAGGATCAGCCTTTTCCGGCTGCTTTTTCCTTCTTCTCGGCAATTTCCTTGCAGTCGAAGCACAGGTCGGCTGTTGGGCGAGCTTCCAGCCGGCGCAGGCCGATCTCGATACCGCAGGTGTCGCACCAGCCGTAGTCTTGCTCTGTGTCCTGAATCTTCTGCAGGGTCTTGTCGATCTTCTTGATCAACTTGCGTTCGCGATCGCGGTTGCGCAGTTCAAGCGCGAATTCTTCTTCCTGGCTCGCACGGTCTGCCGGGTCCGGGAAATTCGCCGCTTCGTCCTTCATGTGGTCCACAGTGCGGTCCACACTGATCATGAGCTCGCCTTTCCAGGCACTGAGCAGCTTGGTGAAGTGCGCGCGCATGGGAGCGCCCATGTATTCCTCACCCTTGGTTTCGACATAGGGCTCGACACCGTACATGGTCTGACCGGTTTTTTGCTTTTCTACGGTGGACATGAATAGACCGCCTCTCACTCATCTGATCCAATGCGCAGGATGCTCCATTTCCGGCGACCGCCGGCCCTGCGACTGCGAGCCGCCGAACTTACCAGATAGGTCGGGGGTTGCGCTAGCCCGCCCGATCCGAGGTATTGACAACGGCCCGCCGCGTCCGTTCTGTGTCGGTCGACAGTAGAATCATCAGTCTAGTCCCAAACGAGAGAAGGTCATGGCCTATCCCTACAGCGCGCGCAGTCGCGCCATCGAACCCTTCCATGTCATGGCCCTGCTGGCACGGGCCAATGAGCTGCAAGCGGCAGGTCATGATGTGATTCATCTTGAGATCGGCGAGCCGGACTTCACCACCGCCGCGCCGATCGTCGAGGCCGGTCAGGCCGCGCTGGCCGCAGGCCACACCCGCTACACCGCCGCCCGCGGTCTGCCGGCGTTGCGCGAGGCGATCGCCGGCTTCTATGGCCAACGCTACGGCGTGTCGGTCGATCCCGAGCGTGTCCTGATCACCCCCGGAGGCTCCGGTGCACTGCTGCTGGCCAGCAGTCTGCTGGTGGACCCAGGCAAGCATTGGCTGTTGGCCGACCCTGGATATCCGTGCAATCGCCATTTCCTGCGTTTGGTGGAGGGCGGCGCGCAACTGGTACCGGTGGGGCCGGAAGTGAATTACCAGCTCAACGCCGACCTGGTGCAGCGCCACTGGGACCAGGACACCGTCGGTGCCTTGGTGGCCTCACCTGCCAATCCGACCGGCACGGTGCTGGATCGCAACGACTTGGCCAGCCTGTCTCAGGCCACGCGCGAGCGCCATGGGCATCTGGTGGTGGACGAGATCTATCATGGCCTGACCTACGGCATGCAAGCGCCCAGCGTGCTGGAGGTCGATGACGAAGCCTTCGTGCTGAATAGTTTTTCCAAGTATTTCGGCATGACCGGTTGGCGCCTCGGCTGGCTGGTCGCGCCGCCCTCGGCGGTGGCCGATTTGGAGAAACTGGGCCAGAACCTCTACATCAGCGCCCCGAGCATGGCCCAGCATGCGGCGCTCGCCTGTTTCCAGCCCGACACCCTGGCGATTCTCGAAGAGCGCCGTGCGGCGTTCGCCCGCCGCCGTGATTATCTGCTACCTGCCCTGCGCGGGCTGGGCTTCGGAATCGCCGTAGAGCCGCAAGGCGCTTTCTATCTATATGCCGACATCAGCGCCTTTGGCGGCGATGCCTTCGCGTTCTGCCGGCATTTCCTCGAAACAGAGCATCTGGCCTTCACGCCCGGCCTGGATTTCGGTCGCCACCAAGCCGGCCACCATGTGCGCTTTGCCTACACCCAGAGCCTGCCGCGTCTTGAGCAGGCGGTGCAGCGCATCGAGCGCGGTCTGCGGAGCTGGCAAGGCTGATGCGCTTCGATCCTCCACTCGAACGGGCGCGCCTGCTGCGCCGCTATAAGCGCTTCCTTGCCGATATCGAACTGGACAGTGGCGAGCACTTGACCATTCACTGCCCGAACACCGGCTCCATGCTCAACTGCATGCGTGAGGGGGACAGGTATGGTTCAGCCGCTCCAACGACCCGAAGCGCAAGCTGCCCGGCACCTGGGAGATCAGCGAGACGCCGCAGGGGCGCCTGGCCTGCGTCAACACCGGTCGGGCCAACGCCTTGGTCGACGAGGCCCTGCGCGCTGGCGTCATCGCCGAACTGGCCGGCTTCACCGCGCTGCGGCGCGAAGTGGCGTATGGCGAGGAGGGCAGTCGCATCGATTTTCGGCTCGAATTCGCCGAGGGCCCGGCCTACGTCGAAGTCAAGAGCGTCACCCTGGGCTATCCCGACAGCACGGTGGCTGCCTTTCCGGATGCCGTGACCCAGCGCGGCGCCAAGCACTTGCGCGAGTTGGCGGCATTGGCGCGCCAGGGCATTCGCGCGGTGCAACTGTATTGCGTCAATCTCACAGGGATAGAGGCGGTACGCCCGGCCGAGGAAATCGATGCGGCCTACGCCAAGGCGTTGCGCGCTGCGGTGGCTGACGGCATCGAAGTATTGGCTTATGGCGCGCGCCTGGATGCCGAGCAGATCGTGCTCGAACGTCGCTTGCCGGTGCTGCTCAATCCTTGAGCCAGATGCCGCTGCTGTCCTCATGACAGTCCAGTGCGTGCAGGGCTTCGCCTTCGCAAGGCCCGGCGATGCACTCGCCGGATTCGATCAGGAACAGTGCCCCATGATGGGCACAGTGGATCAGGCTGGCGCTGTCGTCGAGAAAGGCCTGCTCATCCCAATTCAGCGCGATGCCGCGGTGTGGACAGCGGTTTCGGTAGAGATAGACACGACCCTGACGGCGCACGCCGAACAGCGATTGACCGGCTACGCTGAAGGCGCGGCTGCTGCCCTCGGCTAGTGATTCGGTGGGGCAGAGGAAATGCATGGTAGGCGTCACTCTCGAAAGCGGTAGTCGCTTGACGCATCAATGCGAATAATTATCAAATTGATCGTATTCACTGCGTCAGCCTTCCTATGGTGCGTAGTTCTGCCGAGGGCCTCAAGGTGCTCGGCTGTCTTCTGCGAGGTAACCCGATGATGCGTCGTACGGCTGCTCTATTCGTCCTCTTGGCCAGCTTTACGCTTTCGACCCAGGCGTTGGCTGACGCTCCCGCCCAGCGCTGGGTCAGCGCGGGTGGTGCGCTGAGCGAATGGATCAGTGCCCTGGGGGGGAGCCGCGTCTGGTCGGCGTCGACACCACTAGCCAGCATCCGCCGTCGCTCAAGGCCTTGCCGAGCATTGGCTATCAACGCCAACTGTCGGCCGAAGGCATTCTGAGCCTGCGTCCCGATGTGCTGGTGGGCACTGAAGAAATGGGGCCGCCGCCGGTGTTGGCGCAGGTCCGTGCGGCGGGCGTGCGTGTCGAATTATTTTCCAGCGCAGCCGATCTGGTAGCAGTGGACCAGAATCTTGCGCACCTGGGTGTGTTGCTCGGAGCCCAGCAACAAGCCCGCGAGCTGACGACCCGCTACCATCGTGAGCTCGAGGCACTGAGCACCAAGATCGAACAGGCCCAGGCTCACCAGCGCGCGCCAGGCGTACTGCTGCTGGTCGGGCATGCCGGCGCCAAGCCGCTGATTGCGGGGCAGGGCACGGCAGGCGATTGGCTATTGCGTCAAGCGGGTGCGCGCAACCTGGCCGATCATCAGGGCTACAAGAATTTTTCCGTCGAAGCGCTGGCTGGGCTGGACCCGGATGTGGTGGTGTTCTCTGACCGTGCGCTGGCGGGTGACCAGGCGCTCGCTGCTTTGCTCAAGGAGAATCCGGGGCTTGCTGCGTCGCGTGCGGCACGCGACAAGCGCCTGTTGTCGCTGGATCCCACCTTGCTTGTCGGTGGTTTAGGGCCACGCCTCCCAGCCACACTGCATGAGCTGGCAGCGGCGTTCTATCCGGCAGACAAGGCCAGCCTTGCCCCATGAGGCAACGCGTCCGCCCGCGCGCGCTGTTCATCGGTCTTACCCTCCTGTGCGTGCTGGCGGTGTGGTTGTCGCTGGCGCTGGGGCCGGTTAGCCTGCCGTTGCTCGACGTCCTGCGCGCAGGCGCACGATTGCTGGGGTTGCCGCTCCAAGGCGCGGGGCTTGAGCAGGCCGAGTTGATTCTCGGTCAGATTCGCCTGCCGCGCACGTTGTTGGGACTGGCGGTTGGTGCCGTGCTGGCACTGTCCGGTGTGGCCATGCAGGGGCTGTTTCGCAATCCGCTGGCCGACCCCGGCTTGGTCGGTGTCGCCAGTGGCGCGGCGTTCGGTGCCGCCGTCGCCATTGTCGGTGGAAGCTGGGTGGGTGGCTTACCCGACCTCCTGGCGCCCTACTTGCTATCGTTCTGTGCGTTCATAGGTGGGCTCGGCGTCACTGCGTTGGTCTATCGCCTGGGCCGACGTGACGGGCAGACGGACGTCGCCACCATGCTGTTGGCCGGTATTGCCATGACCGCGCTGGGTGGATCGGCAGTCGGGCTGTTCACTTATCTGGCGGATGACGCCACTTTGCGGACCTTGACCTTCTGGAACCTGGGCAGTCTCAACGGCGCCAGCTATCAGCGCCTGTGGCCGCTGCTGCTCGTGGCCCTGGGCGTGAGTCTGTGGCTGCCGCGTAGGGCGCGGGCGCTCAATGCCTTGTTGCTGGGTGAGTCGGAGGCTCGTCATCTGGGTATCGAAGTCGAGACACTCAAGCGTGAACTGGTGTTCTGCACGGCGCTGGGCGTGGGTGCGGCGGTTGCCGCGGCGGGGTTGATCGGATTTGTCGGACTGGTGGTGCCGCACTTGGTGCGACTGCTCGCAGGGCCGGATCACCGGGTACTGCTGCCAGCCTCGTTGCTGGCTGGCGGCGCGCTGCTGCTGTTCGCCGACTTGGTGGCGCGGCTGGCGCTGGCGCCTGCCGAGTTGCCCATCGGTATCGTCACGGCATTCATCGGTGCACCCTTCTTTCTGTTCCTATTGGTCAGGAGGAACCGCTGATGCTCGAAGTCGAGGGTTTGTCGCTCAGTCGAGGCGGTGCCGAAGTCCTGCGGGATATCAACCTGCAGTTGCGCGCAGGGAAGGTGTTGGGCGTCCTGGGACCCAATGGTGCAGGCAAAAGCAGCCTGCTAGGGGCCTTGAGCGGTGAGCTAGCGCCCAGTCAGGGTCAGGTCAGGCTGCATGGGAGGGACCTCGCGCAGTGGTCGGGCCCAGAGCGTGCTCGGCGCCTGGCGGTGTTGCCGCAAGCGTCCAGTCTCGGATTCGCTTTCAGCGTCGAAGAGGTGGTGGGCATGGGGCGCTTACCTCACGACAGCGGGCAACAGTCTGACCGGCAGATCATCGACGCGGCGCTGGAGGCCGCCGATGTCTTGCATCTGAGCGCGCGCAACTACTTGGCACTGTCTGGTGGCGAGCGCCAGCGCGTGCACCTGGCGCGGGTACTGGCCCAGTTGTGGCCCGGTAACGAAGGCGCGATTCTACTGCTCGACGAACCCACCTCGGCGCTGGATCCGCTGCATCAGCATACGACCCTGCAAACGGTGCGGCGATTCGCGGATTGCGGAGCGTCCGTTTTGCTGATTCTGCACGATCTGAATCTGGCAGCGCGCTACTGCGACCATATCCTGTTGCTTGAGCAGGGCAGGACCCATGCCTACGGAGCGCCGACCGAGGTGCTCACACCCCAGGCGCTGAAGTCGGTATTTGGCATCGATATGCTGGTGCAGGCGCATCCAGAATTGGGACATCCGCTGATCATCGCCCGTTGACGATGTTAGCACGGGTGTGTTCGATCAACGAGCGTTGTCCAGGCAAAAAAAGACCCGGCAAATTGCCGGGTCAATAACCGTGATTAGCCTGATGAGGAGATAATCTGAGAGTCCGAACCAGGGGCTTTCAGTTTATCCAACCAGTCTCGCGACCAGTTGTGATAATCATAACGATTCTCATTTCGTGGTCAACCTCTTTTTTACACTCATCACGATTTTTTTTGCGGGACTGTCTTGGCATCCAACTGCTGGTTCAGCGCTTGTTTGCGCTCGGCCGGCAGGTCATTCCAATGCATGTCCAGCAGTGCGGCTTCTATGGCGTACAGCAATACCTTCGAGGCACGGAACCCTCGGGTCTTGACTGCCTGGTACGCGCCGACCGCACCCAGGCGGCGCAGGTCGGATACGCTGTGGATGCCGGAGGCATGCAACCACTGCGCAGAGGTCTTGCCCAGATTCTTCAGATGCTGCAACTCATCATTCATCGAGCCTCCTTGCGCTGGCCGATCGGTTCTGTGGATAAATCGCGAACGGTCAGACTGGAGTGTAGCGGGGCTTGGCACAGGCGCGGCCTTTCGCCATCGGATGACGACGGACTGCCCATGTGCCACTTCGATCACCCCGCGCTTGTCACAAACCCGGCAGGCGCTGGCGGATCTGCTCGATCAACTGGTCCATGCTGGCGCTTTCATGGGTATCGACACGCTTGCCGTGTACCGCCTCCTCGTCGTCCAGTGGCTCGCGACTGGCTTGCTGGGCCTTGACGACCTCCAGCGTGGCGTCGGATGGATCGACATTTTCCGTCTGACGCTGCTCAAGCCAACTGATGATGACCGCCTCGGGGGCTTGGCAGTCGAGGATCAGGAAAGGCACGCCTGTGCTACTGGCCACATTCGCTACGGCCTTGCGCTGTTCGCGCTTGAGGTAGGTGGCGTCTAGCACGACGGGGAAACCGGCGCGCAGGATGGTGTCTGCCAGAGCGTTCAGGCGCTGGTAGGTCGCTGTACTTGCTTCCTGGTCGTAGATCCCGGCTTGCAGCTCGCCGGTACTGTGTACGGGCTGTTCACCGAATAGACGCTTGCGCTCCACATCCGAGCGTACGCGAATCGCTCCCAGCGATTCCACCAAGCGCATGGCCACGTGGCTCTTGCCCACCGCCGAGACGCCATGGGTAATGGCCAACAGGCGCGAAGGAATGGCGCTGTAGCTTTCAGCCAGATCGGCGTACTTGCGGTAGGTGCGCAGGGTGGTGGCGCGTTGCATGCCGTCGGCGTCAGGCGCCATGCTGAACAAGGCGACCTTGGCCCGCACCAGGGCCCGGTAGGCCTTGTAGAAGTTCAGCAACTCCAGGCCCTGGTAATCGCCGGTCAGCTCCAGGTACTGACTGATGAAGCGGCGAGCCAGACACTTGAGGCCACGGTCTTCCAGGTCCATGGCCAGGAATCCGACGTCGGCGTAGACGTCGGTGAGGCGAAACGGCTCGTTGAACTCGATGCAGTCGAAGATCACCACCTTGCCGTCGATCACGGTGGCATTGCCCAAGTGGATGTCACCGTGGCATTCACGAATGAAGCCGTCGCGTTTGCGCGCTTGCAGTAGGCCGTGCAGCCGCTCGAAGCTGCTGCGCGCCCAGGCTTGCAGGGCATCGAGCTGCTGCAGGTCGGCCTTGTCGGTGAGGAAAGGGCGGATCTGCTCGAAATTCTGCTCGACCGGCGCCATCACTGATTCGGGTGTGCCCAGGGGGTGCTCGACCGGCACCTGCGGCGCCTGCAGATGGAATTCGGCGATCTGCCGGGCCATCTGGTCGATATGTCCGGCGTTCAGTTCACCGTTGGCCTGCAGCGTGCCGAGCATCTGGCCTTGGGGGAACTGGCGCATTTTCAGGGCGTATTCGATCGCCTTGCCCGTGCCGCCGATCTGTGGCGCATCGGCGCTGCCCGTGATCGGCAGCACTTCCAGGTAGAGGCCGTCGGTCAGGCGCTGATTCAGGCGCAACTCTTCGTTACAGAAATGCTGGCGTTGCTCCAGCGTGGTGAAATCCAGAAACCCGAAGTTCATCGGTTTCTTGATCTTGTAGGCATATTCGCCCGTGAGCAGCACCCAGGAGATGTGCGTCTCGATGAGCTCGAAACCCTCGACGGCGTGAGGGTAGAGGGCGGGGTTCTGCAGCGCGCTGATCAGGGCTTGGCTCACGGAGATCCTTCCGGGGGTCAGGGAATTCGAAGCTCACATTATGGTCAATGCAGCCGCCCCTGCCTACCGCCGCAGGCCGACCCCAGCCTTCGCAAAGTGCGTATAATCCGCCGCCATGACTCGAACTCGAAATCCCCGAACTCCGAAAAAACGTCCGCCCAGCCGCTCCCGCGTCTGGCTGGGCTGGGCGCTGAAGCTCAGCCTGGTCGGCCTGGTGGTGATCGCCGGCTTTGCGGTGTATCTCGACGCTGTCGTCCAGGAGAAGTTCTCCGGCAAGCGCTGGACCATCCCGGCCAAGGTCTATGCTCGGCCGCTGGAGCTCTTCACAGGCCAGAAGCTGAGCAAGGACGACTTCCTCACCGAACTCGATGCCCTGGGCTATCGCCGTGAAACCGCCGTCAATGGTCCTGGTGAAGCGTCGATCAACGGTGGCACGGTGGACCTCAACACCCGTGGCTTCCAGTTCTACGAAGGCATGGAGCCTGCGCAGTTCGTGCGCGTGCGCTTCTCCGGCGATTATGTGGCCGGGCTGGCGGGCGCCAACGGCGCCAAGCTCGATGTGGTGCGGCTGGAGCCGCTGATGATTGGCGGCATCTACCCGAAAAATCTCGAAGACCGCATTCTGATCAATATCGATCAGGTGCCGCCGTACTTGCTGGAAACCCTGATCGCGACCGAAGACCGCGATTTCTACAGTCACCATGGTGTGTCGCCCAAGTCGATTGCACGGGCCATGTGGGTCAATACTTCGTCCGGCGCCATGCGCCAAGGCGGCAGCACCTTGACTCAGCAGTTGGTGAAGAACTTCTTCCTGACCAACGAGCGCAGCCTTAGCCGCAAGCTGACCGAAGCGATGATGGCCTTGCTGCTGGAACTGCACTACGACAAGCGCGAGATCCTCGAAGCCTATTTGAACGAAGTGTTCGTCGGTCAGGATGGTCAGCGTGCGGTACACGGATTCGGTCTTGCCAGCCAGTTCTTCTTCAGCCAGCCGCTGTCCGAACTGAAGCTGCACCAGATCGCGCTGCTGGTGGGCATGGTCAAGGGGCCGTCCTATTACAATCCTCGGCGATATCCGGAGCGCGCATTGCAGCGTCGCAACCTGGTGCTCGACCTGCTGGCCCAGCAAGGTGTGGCCAGTCAGGAGGTCGTCGATGCCGCGAAGAAGATGCCGTTGGGTGTCACCAAGCGCGGCAGCCTTGCAGACAGCTCCTTCCCGGCGTTCCTCGACCTGGTCAAGCGTCAACTGCGCCAGGACTATCGCGACGAAGACTTGACCGAGGAAGGCCTGCGGATTTTCACCAGTTTCGATCCGATCCTGCAAATGAAGGCTGAAACGGCCATGACCGACACCTTCAAGCGTTTGGCCGGCCGCAAAGGCGCTGATGAGGTCGAGTCGGCGATGGTGGTGACCAACCCGGAAACCGGCGAAGTGCAGGCGCTGATCGGCAGTCGGCAATCGGGCTTCGCTGGCTTCAATCGGGCCATCGATGCCGTGCGCCCGATCGGTTCCCTGGTCAAGCCCGCGGTTTACCTGACCGCGCTCGAACAACCGAACAAGTACACCCTGACCAGTTGGGTGCAGGACGAACCGTTCTCGGTCAAGGGCGCCGATGGTCAGGTCTGGCGTCCGCAGAACTACGACCGTCGCCCGCACGGCACCATCTACCTCTATCAGGGCTTGGCCAACTCCCTCAACCTGTCCACGGCCAAACTCGGCCTGGAGGTGGGGGTGCCCAACGTACTCAAGACCATCGGCCGCCTCGGTGTGCAGGTGGACTGGCCTGCATTCCCCTCGATGCTGCTGGGGGCCGGTGGCATGTCGCCGATGCAGGTTGCGACCATGTACCAGACCATTGCCAATGGCGGCTTCAATACGCCGATGCGCGGTATTCGCAGTGTGCTGACCGCCGAGGGCGAGCCGCTCAAGCGCTACCCGTTCCAGATCCAGCAGACCTTCGACCCCGGCGCCATTTACCTGGTGCAGAACGCCATGCAGCGGGTGATGCGCGAGGGCACCGGACGCTCGGTGTACAACGTGCTGCCGAATAACCTGACCTTGGCAGGTAAGACCGGCACCAGCAACGATTCGCGCGACAGTTGGTTCTCCGGGTTCAGCCAGGATCTGCTGGCGGTGGTCTGGCTTGGCCGCGACGACAACGGCAAGACGCCCTTTACGGGTGCTACCGGTGCGCTGCAGGTGTGGACCAGCTTCATGCGCAAGGCCGATCCGCTGCCGTTGGACATGCCGCAGCCGGACAACGTGGTCCTGGCCTGGATCGACCCGCACAGCGGCCAGGGCTCGGATGCCAGCTGTCCGGGAGCGGTGCAGATGCCGTATATTCGCGGCAGCGAACCAGCGCCCGGCACGGCCTGTGGCGGCGAGCAGAATCCTGCCGAGTCGGTCATGGATTGGGTCAAGGGCTGGATGAATTGAGTGGCTGTATTGAAGAGGGTATGACGTGAACAAGTGGTGGTTTCCTGCCTTGACCGCGCTGGCCGTGTTGCACGGTTGCGCCAGCGTCCCGCGTGGCGCCATACCGGTGGTGGATTCGAGCACCCGGGTCTCGAACAGCGAGCGCGTGACCGCCAATCGGGGTGCGCCGGTGCGGGCACCGAGCGGCGGCACGTCCCAGGCTCAGTCGCTGCCTGAAGACTCGGGCGTCACCGTGATGATCCCGCAAGGCGCGGGCTCGGCGCCGATCCAGACCTACCCGGCACAGACCGGTGCTGCGCCCTTGAGCACCGGCCCGATCACCACCAGCCCTAACCCGGCCGGTGATGAGCCGTTCGATATCGCCGCCATGAACAATGCGCCAGCGGCCAGCAATGCGCCGACCGGCATCCCGCGCAGCAGTGCCGGTGGGCTGTCGGCGGACGAGCAGCTCGATGGGCCGGTACTCGCCTTGCTCACCACTGCCCAGCAGCAGCAGGGCGGCGGCGATTTCAATGGCGCCGCGTCGAGCCTCGAACGTGCCCAACGTATCGCCCCGCGTGAGCCACAGGTGCTGTTCCGCCTGGCCCAGGTGCGACTGTCCCAGGGTGATGCCGCGCAGGCCGAGCAACTGGCTCGCCGGGCGTTGACCTATGCCAACGGCCGTCCTGATCTGCAAGCCGAGTTGTGGAACGTCATCGCCCAGGCCCGTGACAAGCAAGGTGACAGTGCTGGCGCGGCGTCGGCCCGTCAGAAGGCGCGGACCGCGTCGTGATGGAGCAGCGTATCCTCGAAATCGCCGATCATCTGCTGCTGATCGAGCGGGAGCTGCAGATCCAGGGTTGGTGGGATGAGCATCCGCCCAGCCCTGAGTCACTTGCCAGCAACGTCCCCTTCGCAGTCGACAGCCTAACGTTCGAGCAATGGCTGCAATGGATTTTCCTGCCACGCATGAAGTTGATTCTCGAGCATGGGCATCCCCTGCCCAACGCGTCGGGGATTCTGGTCATGGCCGAAACCGTGTTTGCTCATCGCCCTGAAGAAAGTCGTGAGCTTCGGCGGCTGCTGGCCGCATTCGACGAATTGATCACGCCATCTGCCTGATTTTCTCTGTTTTTGCTTCCGGGGCCGCAGATTGTGGCCCTTTTTTATGGAAATCTTTATTTTCCTGCTGCGTCACTGCTTTTTAGTGGTGGATGAAATTGAACTCTTGGAAAAACTGGCAATAATTTTTCTTGACTTGCACGCGCTGAATCAGAAGAATCCAGTTTCCGCTGTAGGGGGACTGCCAGAAGCAGACCCGCTAGGCAGATCATGAGGCGCACACCCGCGCCGACTCGCTACACCCCGCAACGCGTTACCTCGCGCTGGGTGGGAAAACCCCGCAACACTCTGGGGCGCTCCCAATACTTGCTCAGTCAGTGCTGACGTTCGCTCATGCTCTGCTTGGCAGTAAACCTATTAAGACCCGCCCGGATGGGGCGGTATTCTGGCGTTTTAGAGGTGAACAACGTGGAGCTTTTATCTGGCGCTGAGATGGTCGTCCGCTTCTTGCGTGACGAAGGCGTTAAGCACATCTACGGGTACCCTGGCGGTGCTCTCCTGCATGTTTACGATGCCCTGTTCAAGGAACCGGAAGTCGAACACATCCTGGTTCGTCATGAACAGGCGGCCACCCACATGGCCGACGGCTACGCCCGTGCCACCGGCAAGGCGGGTGTGGTGCTGGTGACCTCTGGTCCCGGGGCGACCAATGCCATCACCGGCATCGCCACCGCCTATATGGACTCGATACCGATGGTCATCCTGTCGGGCCAGGTGCCGAGCACCATGGTCGGCACCGATGCCTTCCAGGAAACCGACATGATCGGGATCTCGCGGCCGATCGTGAAGCACAGCTTCATGATCAAGCACCCGACCGAGATCGCCGAGACGCTGAAGAAAGCCTTCTATCTGGCTCAATCCGGCCGTCCGGGCCCCGTTGTGGTCGACATTCCGAAGGACATGACCAACCCGGCCGAGAAATTCGAATACGTCTACCCGAAAAAGGTCAAGCTGCGCTCCTACAGCCCAGCCGTACGTGGTCACTCCGGGCAGATCCGCAAGGCGGCCGAGATGCTCGTGGCCGCCAAGCGCCCCATCATCTATTCCGGTGGCGGCGTGATTCTGGGTGGCGGTTCTGCGGCGCTGACCGAAATCGCCAAGTCACTGAACCTGCCGGTGACCAATACCCTGATGGGATTGGGCGGCTTCCCGGGCACTGATCGCCAGTTCCTCGGCATGCTCGGCATGCACGGCAGCTACACCGCCAACCAGGCGATGCACAATGCCGATGTCATCCTTGCGGTCGGCGCGCGCTTCGACGACCGTGTGGTCAATGGACCGGCCAAGTTCTGTCCGAATGCCAAGATCATCCACATCGACATCGACCCGGCGTCGATTTCCAAGATGATCAAGGCCGATGTGCCGATTGTCGGCCCAGTCGACAGCGTGCTCAGCGAGATGCTGACGATCCTCAAGGAAATCGGCGAGAAGCCTGAGAAGGGCGCGCTGGAGGCCTGGTGGAAGCAGATCGACGAATGGCGCGGTGATCGCGGTCTGTTCCCTTACGACAAGGGTGACGGCAGCGTGATCAAGCCCCAGCAGGTAATCGAGACGCTGTGCGAAGTGACCCGAGGCGATGCCTTCGTCACGTCCGACGTGGGCCAGCACCAGATGTTCGCAGCGCAGTACTACCGGTTCAACAAACCCAATCGCTGGATCAACTCCGGTGGCCTGGGCACGATGGGCTTCGGTTTCCCGGCCGCCATGGGTATCAAGCTCAACTTCCCGGATCAGGACGTGGCCTGCGTGACGGGTGAAGGCAGCATCCAGATGAACATTCAGGAACTGTCCACCTGCATGCAGTACGGCCTGCCGGTGAAGATCGTCAACCTGAACAACGGCGTGCTGGGCATGGTTCGCCAGTGGCAGGATATGGCCTACAACGGCCGTCACTCCCACTCCTACGTCGAGTCGCTGCCTGACTTCATCAAGCTGGCCGAGGCTTATGGCCATGTGGGTATTCGCATCACCCGCCTGGAAGATCTCAAGCCGAAGCTGGAAGAGGCCTTCGCGATGAAGGACCGCCTGGTGTTCATCGACATCGCGGTGGACCGGTCCGAGCACGTCTATCCCATGCAGATCAAGGATGGCTCGATGCGTGACATGTGGCTGAGCAAGACGGAGCGTACCTGATATGCGGCACATCATTTCCCTGCTGCTGGAAAACGAACCCGGTGCCTTGTCGCGCGTGGTTGGTCTGTTCTCCCAGCGCAACTACAACATCGAAAGCCTGACCGTGGCACCGACCGAGGACCCGACGTTGTCGCGCCTCACCTTGACCACCGTGGGCCATGACGAAGTGATCGAGCAGATCACCAAGAACCTGAACAAGCTGGTGGAAGTGGTCAAGCTGGTCGACCTCTCGGAGAGCGCCCACATCGAGCGCGAACTGATGTTGGTCAAGGTCAAGGCCACCGGCGCCCAGCGTGCCGAGATCAAGCGCACCACGGACATTTTCCGTGGCCAGATCGTGGACGTCACCGCCAGCGTGTATACCGTGCAACTGAGCGGAACCAGCGACAAGCTGGACAGCTTCATTCAGGCGATCGGCACCGCATCGATTCTCGAAACCGTGCGCAGTGGCGTCACCGGCATTGCCCGTGGCGACAAAGTCCTCAGCATCTAACTTCATCCAATTAGCGATGGCCCTGCGGGGCCGAGATATAACCAGGGGTATTTCCATGAAAGTGTTCTACGACAAAGACTGCGACCTCTCCATCATCCAGGGCAAGAAAGTCGCCATCATCGGTTACGGCTCCCAAGGTCACGCCCAGGCGTGCAACCTGAAGGACTCCGGTGTAGACGTCACCGTCGGTCTGCGTAAAGGTTCGGCCACCGTCGCCAAGGCAGAAGCCCACGGCCTGAAAGTGGCTGACGTGGCCTCGGCCGTCGCCGCTGCCGACCTGGTCATGATCCTGACCCCGGACGAATTCCAGGGCACCCTGTACAAAACCGAGATCGAGCCGAACATCAAGAAAGGCGCTACCCTGGCCTTCTCCCACGGCTTCGCCATCCACTACAACCAGGTCGTTCCGCGTGCCGACCTCGACGTGATCATGATCGCGCCGAAAGCGCCGGGTCACACCGTTCGCTCCGAGTTCGTCAAAGGCGGCGGTATTCCTGACCTGATCGCTGTTTACCAGGACGCCTCGGGCAACGCCAAGAACGTCGCGCTGTCCTACGCCGCAGGTGTCGGTGGCGGCCGTACCGGCATCATCGAAACCACCTTCAAGGACGAGACCGAAACCGACCTGTTCGGCGAGCAGGCCGTTCTGTGCGGCGGCACCGTTGAGCTGGTCAAGGCCGGTTTCGAGACGTTGGTCGAAGCCGGTTATGCGCCGGAAATGGCCTACTTCGAGTGCTTGCACGAGCTGAAGCTGATCGTCGACCTCATGTACGAAGGCGGCATCGCCAACATGAACTACTCGATCTCCAACAACGCCGAGTACGGTGAGTACGTCACCGGCCCTGAAGTCATCAACGAAGAATCCCGCAAGGCCATGCGCAATGCCCTCAAGCGCATCCAGGACGGCGAGTACGCGAAGATGTTCATCAGCGAAGGTGCTACCAACTATCCGTCGATGACCGCCAAGCGTCGCAACAACGCAGCCCACGGTATCGAAGTGATCGGCGAGCAACTGCGCTCGATGATGCCTTGGATCGCGGCCAACAAGATCGTCGACAAGACCAAGAACTGAGTCTTGCTCGAATAGATGAAAACGCGGCTTCGGCCGCGTTTTTTCGTTTAGGCCGCCCGCATCTGGTATAAAGCGACCAGAGGTCGGCTGTCAGAACCTGTTTCGCCGGCCCATGTCGAATCTATTCCACCCCGTTGCAAGGTACTTTTCATGACCGAACGTCCCGAAGAGCCGAACAAGCCCTCCGACGCCGAAAGCCTGCTACCTGTCGATGAGCATGTCGAAGAAGGTCACGATGCCGAAGGGCGCAAGGTCCGGCACCGCGGTATCTACCTGTTGCCCAACCTGTTCACCACCGCCAACCTGTTCGCCGGTTTCTACTCGATCATCAACTCCATCAGCGCGCAAAGCGCTTTGAGCGCGGGCGATCCGCGCGAAGCGAGCAAGTATTTCGCTTTCGCGGCCATCGCCATCTTCGTTGCCATGGTGCTCGACAGCCTCGATGGCCGCGTGGCACGCATGACCAACACCCAGAGCGCCTTCGGCGCCGAGTATGACTCGCTTTCCGACATGGTCGCCTTTGGTGTGGCGCCCGCCTTGCTGGCCTTCGGCTGGGCACTGGGTGACATGGGCAAGGTCGGCTGGATGGTTGCCTTCATCTATGTGGCGGGCGCCGCACTGCGTCTGGCCCGTTTCAATACTCAGGTTGGCACGGCCGACAAGCGCTACTTCATCGGCCTGGCCAGTCCGGCAGCGGCAGGCGTGGTGGCCGGTACTGTCTGGGCTTTCAGCGATTACGGCATCCAGGGTTCGAAATTGTCCTTCCTGGTCGCGCTGCTGGTTGCGGCCGCCGGCATGCTGATGGTCAGCAACATCAAGTACAACAGCTTCAAGGAACTCGACCTGAAAGGCCGTGTGCCGTTCGTTGCCATCCTGGCCGTGGTGTTGGTGTTCGCCGTGGTATTCAGTGATCCGCCACGCATCCTGCTGCTGATCTTCCTCGGTTATGCGATCTCCGGTCCCGTGCAGTACTTGCTGCGCACCCGTCGGCGCAAGAACTGAAAAATAGTTAATGCTGGAATAACCTCCCGGCTCCAGAGTCTTACTGGTACATCCCTCACCAGTGCTTTGGAGCCGTCATGCTCATCAAGCTGCCTAGATCGTCCGATTGCCACGAATCGGAGGTCACCCCTGAAAGCCTCTACGTCTCACGCCGCTCCCTGTTAGGGGGCTCGATGGCCGGTTTGGCGTTGTCGGCGTTGCCGCGGCTCGGCCAGGCTGCACAGGTCTCGCGTTATGCCGATGTCGATGATGGCGCCGCGCCCGCATGGCTTAAGGACAAGCTTGAGCATGCACGCTGGCAGGCAGTGACGGTTAAGGACGAACCCGTCACGCCTTTCAAGGACGCTACCCACTACAACAATTTCTATGAGTTCGGGCCTGACAAAGGGATCCTGCTACCAATGCAGGCAGTCTGAAAACCGAGCCCTGGAGCTTGGTCGTCGATGGTGAGGTCGGTAAGCCGGGACGCTATGCGCTGGAAGACTTCGTCAAGCCACTGCATTTGGAGGAACGGATCTATCGGCTGCGTTGCGTCGAGGCCTGGTCGATGGTGATCCCTTGGCTGGGGTTTCCATTGGCCGATGTGCTCAAGCAGGTTGAGCCCACCACCAAGGCTCGCTACGTCCGCTTCGAAACGCTGCAGGATCCCCAGAGCATGCCAGGGCAACGTTCCGGCTTCGCCTTGATCGACTGGCCTTACGTGGAAGGGCTGCGTCTGGATGAGGCGATGAATCCGCTGGCGATATTGGCGGTGGGCATGTACGGGCGCGAGCTGGCTAACCAGAATGGGGCTCCGCTGCGCTTGGTGGTGCCGTGGAAGTATGGCTTCAAGAGCATCAAGTCGATCGTGCGGATGAGCCTGGTGAGTGAGCAGCCCCACACGACTTGGCAGGGCTTGGCGCCCAGTGAGTACGGCTTCTATGCCAACGTCAATCCGCAGGTCGATCATCCGCGTTGGAGCCAGGCGCGTGAGCGGCGTCTGCCCAGTGGCCTGTTCAGCCCTAACGTGCGTGCCACCCAGATGTTCAATGGTTATGAAGAAGAAGTCGCATCGCTCTATAGCGGCCTCGATCTGAGGAAAAACTATTGATGCGCTATCCCTGGTTTCGCCTGGCGATTTTTCTCATCGGTTGCTCGTTCCCGCTTTGGTGGCTGTATGAAGCGGCCGTGAGTCTGTTGGGGCCTGATCCGGGGAAGGTCATGATGGACCGTCTGGGGCTTGGCGCGCTGATTTTCCTGCTGATCAGCTTGTGCATGACGCCTTTTCAGAAGCTGACGGGATGGCCTGGCTGGATCGTGGTTCGACGCCAGTTGGGGCTGTGGGCGTTTGCTTACATCGTGCTTCACGTCCTGGCCTACCTGTTCTTTATTCTGGGGCTGGATTGGGGGCAGTTGGCGATCGAGTTGCGTAAGCGGCCTTATATCATTGTGGGGGCGTTGGGCTTGCTTGGGTTGCTGGTGTTGGCTGTCACCTCGAATCGCTACAGTCAGCGGCGACTGGGGGCGCGGTGGAAGAAGTTGCACCGTCTGGTGTATGGCGTGTTGGCCCTTGGGTTGCTGCATTACCTGTGGATTGTTCGCTCGGACCTGGAAGAATGGGCGTTCTATGCGGCCCTTGGGGTGCTTTTGTTGGTGCTGCGAGTTCCGGTGGTGGCTCGGGGTTTGGGGCGGGTAGGTCGCAGGCGGATAAATGCACGGTAAGTACGCATGAGGCGACGACGCGGGGTAGGGGGCTCAATCGCCTTAGCGACCAACTTGTTTCAACTATTTGAATTTATTTGAAATTAAGCCTTGACCGCCGTTCAGATCCCCTTATAATGCGCCCCACTTCCGCAGCAAACGGAACGCGAAACTCCTTGAGAATCAACGAGTTAAGCGAGTTCGTTGCGGTGCGAAGGGCTTCGATCCTCGGGTTGAAAGCGGTGAAAAAGGCAGTTGACAGCATCGAATGGTGCTGTATGATTCGCCTCCCGCTACGAGAGATCGCAGCGAGTCAAGTGTTTGAAGCTAAACGAGTTTCTCGGAAAGAACTTCAAAATAAACGCTTGACACGAAGTAAGGCTGCTGTAGAATGCGCGGCCTCGGTTGAGACGAAGCGCTCTTAGCCAAACGCTCTTTAACAAATCGAATCAAGCAATTCGTGTGGGTGCTTGTGAGTATGGACTGATCGTCGCCTAGATTATCAGCATCACAAGTGGCCATGCGAGAAATCACATAGTCATTTGAGATTGCTGAGTCAAGTTTAGGGTTTCTTAAAAACCCAAGCAGTATTGAACTGAAGAGTTTGATCATGGCTCAGATTGAACGCTGGCGGCAGGCCTAACACATGCAAGTCGAGCGGATGAGAGGAGCTTGCTTCTCGATTCAGCGGCGGACGGGTGAGTAATGCCTAGGAATCTGCCTGGTAGTGGGGACAACGTTTCGAAAGGAACGCTAATACCGCATACGTCCTACGGGAGAAAGCAGGGGACCTTCGGGCCTTGCGCTATCAGATGAGCCTAGGTCGGATTAGCTAGTTGGTGAGGTAATGGCTCACCAAGGCGACGATCCGTAACTGGTCTGAGAGGATGATCAGTCACACTGGAACTGAGACACGGTCCAGACTCCTACGGGAGGCAGCAGTGGGGAATATTGGACAATGGGCGAAAGCCTGATCCAGCCATGCCGCGTGTGTGAAGAAGGTCTTCGGATTGTAAAGCACTTTAAGTTGGGAGGAAGGGTTGTAGATTAATACTCTGCAATTTTGACGTTACCGACAGAATAAGCACCGGCTAACTCTGTGCCAGCAGCCGCGGTAATACAGAGGGTGCAAGCGTTAATCGGAATTACTGGGCGTAAAGCGCGCGTAGGTGGTTTGTTAAGTTGGATGTGAAAGCCCCGGGCTCAACCTGGGAACTGCATCCAAAACTGGCAAGCTAGAGTACGGTAGAGGGTGGTGGAATTTCCTGTGTAGCGGTGAAATGCGTAGATATAGGAAGGAACACCAGTGGCGAAGGCGACCACCTGGACTGATACTGACACTGAGGTGCGAAAGCGTGGGGAGCAAACAGGATTAGATACCCTGGTAGTCCACGCCGTAAACGATGTCAACTAGCCGTTGGAATCCTTGAGATTTTAGTGGCGCAGCTAACGCATTAAGTTGACCGCCTGGGGAGTACGGCCGCAAGGTTAAAACTCAAATGAATTGACGGGGGCCCGCACAAGCGGTGGAGCATGTGGTTTAATTCGAAGCAACGCGAAGAACCTTACCAGGCCTTGACATGCAGAGAACTTTCTAGAGATGGATTGGTGCCTTCGGGAACTCTGACACAGGTGCTGCATGGCTGTCGTCAGCTCGTGTCGTGAGATGTTGGGTTAAGTCCCGTAACGAGCGCAACCCTTGTCCTTAGTTACCAGCACGTTATGGTGGGCACTCTAAGGAGACTGCCGGTGACAAACCGGAGGAAGGTGGGGATGACGTCAAGTCATCATGGCCCTTACGGCCTGGGCTACACACGTGCTACAATGGTCGGTACAGAGGGTTGCCAAGCCGCGAGGTGGAGCTAATCTCACAAAACCGATCGTAGTCCGGATCGCAGTCTGCAACTCGACTGCGTGAAGTCGGAATCGCTAGTAATCGCGAATCAGAATGTCGCGGTGAATACGTTCCCGGGCCTTGTACACACCGCCCGTCACACCATGGGAGTGGGTTGCACCAGAAGTAGCTAGTCTAACCTTCGGGGGACGGTTACCACGGTGTGATTCATGACTGGGGTGAAGTCGTAACAAGGTAGCCGTAGGGGAACCTGCGGCTGGATCACCTCCTTAATCGAAGACATCAGCCTGCTGATGAGCTCCCACACGAATTGCTTGATTCATTGTGAAAAGACGATGCTGTAACGCGACCCTGTTATAGGTCTGTAGCTCAGTTGGTTAGAGCGCACCCCTGATAAGGGTGAGGTCGGCAGTTCAAATCTGCCCAGACCTACCAATTACTTGGTGCGGCCTACGAGATGTAGCAGATACACGGGCCATAGCTCAGCTGGGAGAGCGCCTGCCTTGCACGCAGGAGGTCAGCGGTTCGATCCCGCTTGGCTCCACCACCTTTGTACAGCACTGTTAGAACTCAGAAATGAGCATTCGCGCGTCGTGTTGACGCCGCGTTGGAATGTTGATTTCTGGCTTTTGCCAGATCGTTCTTTAAAAATTCGGATATGTGATAGATACAGACTGATGACCAGTTTCACTGCTGGACATCAGGCTGAGGTAAAATTTGTGAGTTCTGCTCGAAAGAGCGACGTGCGAATTTTCGGCGAATGTCGTCTTCACAGTATAACCAGATTGCTTGGGTTATATGGTCAAGTGAAGAAGCGCATACGGTGGATGCCTTGGCAGTCAGAGGCGATGAAAGACGTGGTAGCCTGCGATAAGCTTTGGGGAGTCGGCAAACAGACTGTGATCCAGAGATCTCTGAATGGGGGAACCCACCTAGGATAACCTAGGTATCTTGTACTGAATCCATAGGTGCAAGAGGCGAACCAGGGGAACTGAAACATCTAAGTACCCTGAGGAATAGAAATCAACCGAGATTCCCTTAGTAGTGGCGAGCGAACGGGGACCAGCCCTTAAGTTGATTTGAGATTAGTGGAACGCTCTGGAAAGTGCGGCCATAGTGGGTGATAGCCCCGTACACGAAAGTCTCTTTTCAATGAAATCGAGTAGGACGGAGCACGAGAAACTTTGTCTGAACATGGGGGGACCATCCTCCAAGGCTAAATACTACTGACTGACCGATAGTGAACCAGTACCGTGAGGGAAAGGCGAAAAGAACCCCGGAGAGGGGAGTGAAATAGAACCTGAAACCGTATGCGTACAAGCAGTGGGAGCCTACTTTGTTAGGTGACTGCGTACCTTTTGTATAATGGGTCAGCGACTTATATTCAGTGGCGAGCTTAACCGAATAGGGGAGGCGTAGCGAAAGCGAGTCTTAATAGGGCGCTTAGTCGCTGGGTATAGACCCGAAACCGGGCGATCTATCCATGGGCAGGTTGAAGGTTAGGTAACACTGACTGGAGGACCGAACCGACTACCGTTGAAAAGTTAGCGGATGACCTGTGGATCGGAGTGAAAGGCTAATCAAGCTCGGAGATAGCTGGTTCTCCTCGAAAGCTATTTAGGTAGCGCCTCATGTATCACTGCTGGGGGTAGAGCACTGTTTCGGCTAGGGGGTCATCCCGACTTACCAAACCGATGCAAACTCCGAATACCAGCAAGTGCCGAGCATGGGAGACACACGGCGGGTGCTAACGTCCGTCGTGAAAAGGGAAACAACCCAGACCGTCAGCTAAGGTCCCAAAGTCATGGTTAAGTGGGAAACGATGTGGGAAGGCTTAGACAGCTAGGAGGTTGGCTTAGAAGCAGCCATCCTTTAAAGAAAGCGTAATAGCTCACTAGTCGAGTCGGCCTGCGCGGAAGATGTAACGGGGCTCAAACCATGCACCGAAGCTACGGGTATCACCTTTGGTGATGCGGTAGAGGAGCGTTCTGTAAGCCTGTGAAGGTGAGTTGAGAAGCTTGCTGGAGGTATCAGAAGTGCGAATGCTGACATGAGTAACGACAATGCGAGTGAAAAACTCGCACGCCGAAAGACCAAGGTTTCCTGCGCAACGTTAATCGACGCAGGGTTAGTCGGTCCCTAAGGCGAGGCTGAAAAGCGTAGTCGATGGAAAACAGGTTAATATTCCTGTACTTGCAGTTATTGCGATGGAGGGACGGAGAAGGCTAGGCCAGCCTGGCGTTGGTTGTCCAGGTTTAAGGTGGTAGGCTGAAATCTTAGGCAAATCCGGGATTTCAAGGCCGAGAGCTGATGACGAGTTGCCTTTAGGCGACGAAGTGGTTGATGCCATGCTTCCAAGAAAAGCTCCTAAGCTTCAGATAACTGGGAACCGTACCCCAAACCGACACAGGTGGTTAGGTAGAGAATACCAAGGCGCTTGAGAGAACTCGGGTGAAGGAACTAGGCAAAATGGCACCGTAACTTCGGGAGAAGGTGCGCCGGCGAGGGTGAAGGACTTGCTCCGTAAGCCCATGCCGGTCGAAGATACCAGGCCGCTGCGACTGTTTATTAAAAACACAGCACTCTGCAAACACGAAAGTGGACGTATAGGGTGTGACGCCTGCCCGGTGCCGGAAGGTTAATTGATGGGGTTAGCGCAAGCGAAGCTCTTGATCGAAGCCCCGGTAAACGGCGGCCGTAACTATAACGGTCCTAAGGTAGCGAAATTCCTTGTCGGGTAAGTTCCGACCTGCACGAATGGCGTAACGATGGCGGCGCTGTCTCCACCCGAGACTCAGTGAAATTGAAATCGCTGTGAAGATGCAGTGTATCCGCGGCTAGACGGAAAGACCCCGTGAACCTTTACTATAGCTTTGCACTGGACTTTGAGCTTGCTTGTGTAGGATAGGTGGGAGGCTTTGAAGTGGGGACGCCAGTTCTCATGGAGCCATCCTTGAAATACCACCCTGGCAACCTTGAGGTTCTAACTCAGGTCCGTGATCCGGATCGAGGACAGTGTATGGTGGGTAGTTTGACTGGGGCGGTCTCCTCCCAAAGAGTAACGGAGGAGTACGAAGGTGCGCTCAGACCGGTCGGAAATCGGTCGTAGAGTATAAAGGCAAAAGCGCGCTTGACTGCGAGACAGACACGTCGAGCAGGTACGAAAGTAGGTCTTAGTGATCCGGTGGTTCTGTATGGAAGGGCCATCGCTCAACGGATAAAAGGTACTCCGGGGATAACAGGCTGATACCGCCCAAGAGTTCATATCGACGGCGGTGTTTGGCACCTCGATGTCGGCTCATCACATCCTGGGGCTGAAGCCGGTCCCAAGGGTATGGCTGTTCGCCATTTAAAGTGGTACGCGAGCTGGGTTTAGAACGTCGTGAGACAGTTCGGTCCCTATCTGCCGTGGACGTTTGAGATTTGAGAGGGGCTGCTCCTAGTACGAGAGGACCGGAGTGGACGAACCTCTGGTGTTCCGGTTGTCACGCCAGTGGCATTGCCGGGTAGCTATGTTCGGAAGAGATAACCGCTGAAAGCATCTAAGCGGGAAACTTGCCTCAAGATGAGATCTCACTGGGATCTAGAATCCCCTGAAGGGCCGTCGAAGACTACGACGTTGATAGGTGGGGTGTGTAAGCGCTGTGAGGCGTTGAGCTAACCCATACTAATTGCCCGTGAGGCTTGACCATATAACACCCAAGCAATTTGAGCGTGAGCGCCGAATTGTGGTGGTGAAGACGAAAGAACCGAAAGTTCGCGACGAATCACAGAATCACATATCCGAATAGGCTGGGGTGTCCGCAGGGGCGCACTGGCAACCGAATTTCTTGACGACCATAGAGCATTGGAACCACCTGATCCCATCCCGAACTCAGCAGTGAAACGATGCATCGCCGATGGTAGTGTGGGGTTTCCCCATGTGAGAGTAGGTCATCGTCAAGATTCATTTCGCAAAACCCCTATCTGCGTGAGCAGGTAGGGGTTTTGTCTTTTCTGGTGGGTGATAATTTCCGACAGGATAGGATCGAGGACGGTTCTCACGACGAGCTCAGACGTGCCTGTCCTCTGCAATCAATGGTAACTGTGCCTGTAACGCACCATCTCCCACATTTTCGGTCGGAACACTAGAATAGAGCCGACTTTCCTACCAGACCCCCCTATGCCTAACGTCGCCGACCCTGAAGCGCTGGCCGATCTGCCGCTGGATGACCTCGTGGCTTGTCATGAGTGCGACCTGCTGCTACGCAGACCCGTTTTGAAAAACGATGAGAAAGCCCTATGCCCGCGTTGCGGCTATGAGCTCTACGCGCATCGACATAATGTGGTCAATCGAAGTCTGGCATTGGTCCTGACCGCCCTGTTGCTCTACGTTCCGGCCAACTTCCTACCTATCATGCAGCTTCACTTGTTCGGCCAGACCTCCGACGACACCGTCTGGAGCGGCGTGCTAGGCCTGTATCATTCCGATATGCGAGGAGTCGCCGTGGTGGTGTTCCTCTGCAGCATGGCTATTCCGCTGCTCAAGCTGCTATGTCAGTTGCTGGTACTGTTGAGTATTCGCCTGAATGTCGGTCGCAGTCATGGCTTGCTGGTCTATCGCATTTATCACCACCTGCGTGAGTGGGGCATGCTTGAGGTCTATTTCATGGGCGTACTGGTGGCGATCGTCAAACTGGTCGATCTTGCGCAATTGACGCTGGGACTGGGGCTGTTTTGCTTTATCAGCCTGTTGCTGGTCCAAGTCTGGCTCGAGGTGGTGATGTCCCCGCATCAGATCTGGGTCGCGCTGTCGGGGGAGGACACCCATGCGGGCCATTGATGCCGGTATTCTGGTGTGCAACGAATGTCATGCGTTAAACCGTCAGCGTCATGGCCACGACTCGCAGACCTGTAGCCGTTGTGGCGCTGTGGTGCATGCCCGGCGCCCTAATAGCATCGTCTACACCTGGGCTTTGCTCATCACGGCGATGATTCTCTACATTCCGGCCAATCTGCTGCCGATCATGACCGTCAGCACACTGGGGCAGGGCAGTCCGGACACCATCATGTCCGGGGTCATTACATTGATGAAGCATGGCATGTTGCCGATTGCCGCCGTGGTCTTCACCGCCAGTATTCTGGTGCCTACCTTCAAGCTGATCGGTATAGGGCTGTTGCTGTACTCGGTTCAGCGCCACCAGCCTCTTTCCGCACGGCAGCGGATTTTGATGTACCGGTTCATTGAGTTCATCGGTCGCTGGTCGATGCTGGATATCTTCGTCATCGCCATCTTGGTGGCCGTGGTGAAATTCGGCCGTATTGCCAGTGTCGAACCCAATCTCGGCGCCGTTGCTTTCGCTGCCGTGGTGATTTTGACGATGCTTGCTGCCTTAACTTTCGATCCCCGACTGATCTGGGACAACACGGAGTCGGATGACGACCATGAGTGATCTGCCAACGGCAAAAACCCGCCCAGCTTCCAATTGGTCGGCCATCTGGATCCTTCCCTTGATTGCGCTACTTATCGGCGGTTGGCTTGCCTGGCAGGCTTATCGTGATGCGGGTGTGGAGATCCAGGTGCGCTTCGAAACGGGTGAGGGGATCGTCGCCAACAAGACTGAGGTCATCTTCAAAGGGATGTCGGTCGGTAAGGTCAAGTCATTGGTGCTGGATGCCGAAGGCAGCAATAAAGGCGTGATCGCGACCATCGAGATGAATAAGGCAGCCGAAGTACACCTGACCACAGGCACACGCTTTTGGCTGGTCAAACCGAGCGTGAGCCTTGCTGGCATATCGGGACTCGAAACGCTGGTCTCCGGCAACTACATTGCAGTCGATCCGGGACAGGGTGAGCCTACCAAGCGGTTCAAGGCCTTGGCCGAGGCGCCGCCGCTGTCCGATAAGGAGCCAGGCTTGCACCTGACCCTCAAGGCTGACCGTCTGGGGTCGCTGAACCGTGACAGTCCGGTGTTCTATAAACAGATCCAAGTCGGCAAGGTGAAGAGCTACAAACTGTCCGATGATCACGATACGGTCGAGATCAAGCTGTTCATCGAACCTGAATACGCGAACCTGGTGCGCAAACATACGCGCTTCTGGAATGCCAGCGGTATCAGCATCGACGCCAACCTGTCCGGCGTGAAGGTGCGCAGTGAGTCGCTGTCGAGCATCATCGCGGGCGGTATCGCCTTCGCCACGCCTGAGCATCGCAAGGACAGCCCGCCCACCGACCCGAATCTCCCGTTCCGGCTGTACGAAGATTTCGATGCTGCTCAAGCCGGTATCCGGGTCAAGGTGCACCTGACCGACTATGACGGTTTGCAGGCTGGCCGTACGCCTGTGATGTACAAGGGGATTCAGGTCGGCTCGATGAAGACCCTGAAGATCGACGACGACCTCACCGGTGCAATGGCAGAACTGACGCTCGATCCGCTGGCCGAGGACTACCTGGTCGAGGGTACGCAGTTCTGGGTAGTCAAACCGTCCATTTCCCTGGCCGGTATCACCGGTATCGAGGCGCTGGTCAAAGGTAACTACATCGCCATTCGGCCGGGCGAGAAAGGGGCGCGTCCGCAGCGCGAGTTTGAAGCCCGCCCCAAGGCGCCGCCACTCGATCTCAGGGCACCCGGCCTGCACTTGGTGCTGTTCGCCGATACGCTAGGTTCGCTGGAGGTGGGCAGTCCGGTGACCTACCGCCAGGTCCGGGTCGGCAGCGTGCAGAGCTATCAGTTCGCTCGCAACAGCAAGCGTATTCTGATTGGCGTTCATATCGAGAAGGAGTACGCCAATCTGGTCAATGGTTCTACACGTTTCTGGAATGCCAGCGGCATCACGCTCACCGGCGGTCTATCGGGTATCAAGATCAAGAGTGAGTCGCTGCAAACGCTGATGGCTGGCGGGATCGCATTCGATACGCCGCAGCCAAACGTGCCTTTGAAACGGCATATCCCGCGCTTCCGCCTGCTGGAGAACGAGGAGGCCGCCAATCGAGCTGGCAGCCTGATTACCATTCGCGTGGATCGCGCCGATGGTCTGAAGCCCGGTACGCCGATCCGCTTCCGTGGTCTTGAAGTCGGCAGCCTCGAAAGCGTCGACCTCACTGCCGACCTGCAGGCTGTGCTGCTGCGTGCGCGGATTACCGAGTCGGCAGACCGTATCGCTCGTGTAGGGACTCAATTCTGGGTGGTGAAGCCGGCGCTCGGGCTGGTTCGCACCGAGAACCTGGATACCTTGGTCAGTGGGCAGTACCTGGAGGTGCAGCCTGCCTCGAACAATCGAGGGCCGCAGCGCGATTTCATCGCCTTGAGCGAGGCCCCTGAAGTGAAAGGTCCTGAACTTGGCCTGCCGCTGACACTCAGCGCATCGAGGCGCGGCTCCATCAAGCCTGGCGTACCGGTCACTTATCGAGAGGTGCAAGTAGGCAAGGTCACCGGCTATGAGCTGGGCCAGAGTGCCGATCGTGTGTTGATCCACATACTCATCGAGCCTCGTTATGCGGCCTTGGTGCGCGGCGGTAGTCGTTTCTGGAACAGCAGCGGCTTTGGTTTCGACTGGGGCCTGTTCAAGGGCGCCACAGTGCGTACCGAATCGTTGGAAACTCTCATTGACGGTGGTATCGCCTTCGCGACGCCAGACGGGGAGCAGATGGGCAATCCTGCACGTGCGCAGCAGACTTTCCCGCTGTTCGACAAGCCAGACGACGCCTGGTTAGTGTGGGCGCCCAAGATTCCGCTGGGCAAATAGAACAACTGCCGGGCTGCCAAGCGCAGCCCGTTCTTGTGAACGCACGTTGACTACAAAGCATGCTCAAATTTCAGGCAACAAAAAACCGACCCTAAGGTCGGTTTTTTTGTTCAAGCGCGTCGCTTAGGCAACTGCAGCTTCTTTCAGCGCCTTGATGTGGCCATTCAGACGGCCTTTGTGGCGAGCAGCCTTGTTCTTGTGGATGATGCCTTTGTCGGCCATACGGTCGATGACAGGCACAGCCAGAGTGTAGGCAGCTTGCGCTTTTTCGGCGTCTTTAGCGTCGATGGCCTTGACTACGTTCTTGATGTAGGTACGGACCATGGAACGCAGGCTGGCGTTGTGGCTGCGACGCTTCTCAGCCTGTTTTGCACGTTTCTTGGCGGAAGGTGTGTTGGCCACCGTCGAGCTCCTCGAAAGACTTTTGGGTAAATAGCAAACAAATAAGGCCGCGAATCATGCCGATGACTCGGACGGATGTCAAGGCCAGTTGCAAGGATCTGCCGAGTGGCATGCGAGCGCGGAAGGAGAGATTCCTTTCTGCGCAACGACCTGTAAACTCGGAAGTTTATTGCACCCCTGCAGAGAAGCGGGATTATCGCATACTCCAGCGCCATCTGGCAGCGCTCTCAAGTCTCAGGCGTAAAACTTTTCGATGAACCTGCTCAAATCCCTGGCTGCAGTCAGTTCGATCACCATGATTTCCCGGGTGCTCGGCTTTGTGCGCGACACCATACTGGCGCGCATTTTCGGCGCTGGCGTGGCCACCGACGCCTTCTTCATCGCCTTCAAACTGCCCAATCTGTTGCGACGTATTTTTGCCGAAGGCGCGTTTTCCCAGGCATTCGTGCCTATTCTGGCCGAGTACAAATCCCAACAAGGCGAGGAGGCGACGCGAACTTTCATCGCTTACGTCAGCGGCCTGCTCACACTGGTGTTGGCATTGGTCACGGCACTGGGGATACTGGCTGCGCCCTGGGTGGTGTGGGTCACCGCGCCAGGTTTCGTCGACAGCGCCGAGAAGTACGCGCTCACCACTGCGCTGCTGCGAGTGACCTTTCCTTATATATTGCTGATCTCGCTGTCGTCGCTGGTAGGAGCGATTCTCAACACCTGGAACCGCTTCACGGTACCGGCGTTCACGCCCACGCTGTTGAACGTGGCGATGATCGGCTTCGCCGTGTTTCTCACGCCTTATTTCGACCCGCCGATCATGGCGTTGGCCTGGGGTGTGCTGGCCGGCGGCCTTGCGCAGTTGCTCTACCAACTGCCCGCGTTGAAGAAAATCGGCATGCTCGTACTCCCGCGCCTGAATTTGCGCGATACAGGTGTATGGCGCGTGCTCAAGCAGATGCTGCCAGCAATCCTCGGGGTGTCGGTGAGCCAGATTTCTTTGATCATCAACACCATCTTCGCCTCGTTCCTGGTCGCCGGGTCGGTGTCCTGGATGTACTACGCCGACCGTCTCATGGAGTTACCCTCGGGGTGCTGGGCGTGGCGCTGGGAACCATTCTGTTGCCTACGCTGGCCAAGACCTACGCCAATCGGGATCGTGAAGAGTACTCGCGAATTCTCGACTGGGGCCTGCGCCTGTGCTTCCTGCTGGTATTGCCCTGCACCTTGGCCCTGGCGATCCTCGCCGAACCCCTGACGGTAGCGCTGTTCCAGTATGGCAAGTTCACCGCGACCGATGCCGCGATGACCCAGAGAGCACTGATCGCCTACTCCGTGGGACTGCTGGCGATCATTCTGGTCAAGGTGCTGGCTCCAGGCTTCTATGCCCAGCAGAACATTCGTACCCCGGTCAGGATCGCGATCTTCACGCTGGTCTGCACCCAGTTGTTCAACCTGGCGCTGGTCGGTCCGCTGCAGCATGCGGGCCTGGCCCTGGCCATCAGCCTGGGTGCGTGCCTGAATGCCGGACTGCTGTTCTGGAAGCTGCGCAGCCATCAGTTGTTCCAGCCACAGCCTGGCTGGATGCTGTTCCTCGGCAAACTGGTGCTGGCGGTGACGCTGATGTCGGCGGTACTGTTGCTGGGCATGCACGTTATGCCGGCCTGGGAGCAGGGCAACATGCTCGCGCGCTTCCTGCGCCTGGGGGCGTTGATCGTCGCTGGCGTGGTGACTTACTTCGGCTGCCTGCTGCTGTGCGGCTTCCGGCCACGGCATTTTGCCCGCAAGGCGCTGCACTGAGGCCCTCCGTCGCCCTGGCGTCGATTTTTCCAACTCCATGGCCCGCCAAGGCGTTGCTGCCTGTCACCAGCGCCCTGGTGTGGTTATAATCGACCACTTTATGAGCAAGAAGCGCGTTATGCAGTTGGTTCGAGGTCTTCACAACCTGCGCCCCGAGTACCGGGGCTGTGTCGCCACCATTGGCAACTTCGACGGAGTGCACCGGGGCCACCAGGCCATCCTGGCGCGCCTGCGCGAGCGTGGACAAGCGCTCGGGCTGCCGACGTGCGTGGTGATCTTCGAGCCCCAGCCGCGCGAGTACTTCGCGCCGGATACTGCGCCGGCCCGCCTGGCGCGTCTGCGCGACAAGGTCGAGTTGCTGGCCGCCGAGGGCATCGACCGAGTGCTGTGCATGGCCTTCAACCAGCGCTTGAGCGAGCTGAGTGCCGAGCAGTTCGTCGAGACGATCCTGGTCGACGGCCTGGGTGTGCGTCATCTCGAAGTGGGCGACGATTTCCGCTTCGGCTGCGATCGCGCCGGCGACTTCGCCTTTCTGGTCGAGGCTGGCAAGCGCCATGGATTTACCGTCGAGGCCGCGCAAACCGTTGTTCAGGACGGTCTGCGGGTCAGCAGCACGCAAGTGCGCACGGCCTTGGCCAATGCTGACTTCGCCTTGGCTGCGCACCTGCTGGGCCGTCCCTACACCATCAGCGGACGCGTCCTGCACGGCCAGAAACTGGCTCGCCAGCTAGGCACGCCGACCGCCAACGTCCAGCTCAAGCGTCGCCGCATACCGTTGTCCGGCGTGTACCTGACCAGCGCCGAGATCGACGGCAAGGTTTGGCCAGGCATCGCCAATATCGGGGTTCGACCCACCGTCGCCGGTGACGGCCGTGCCCACCTGGAGATTCATCTGCTGGATTACGCCGGCGATCTGTATGGCCGGCGCCTGACGGTAGAATTCCACCACAAGCTGCGCGAGGAGCAGCGATTCGCCTCCCTGGAGGCGCTGAAGTCGGCGATCGACGCGGACATCGCCGCCGCACGTGCCCACTGGCACGCTCAACCGCTAACCAAGAGCCTGAAATGACCGACTACAAAGCCACGCTTAACCTCCCGGACACCGCCTTCCCCATGAAGGCCGGCCTGCCTCAGCGCGAACCGCAGATCCTGCAGCGCTGGGACAGCATTGGCCTGTACCGGAAGTTGCGCGAGATTGGCAAGGACCGTCCGAAGTTCGTCCTGCACGACGGCCCGCCCTATGCCAACGGCAAGATCCACATCGGTCATGCACTGAACAAGATCCTGAAGGACATGATCGTGCGTTCGAAGACCCTGTCCGGCTTCGACGCGCCGTATGTTCCGGGCTGGGACTGCCACGGCCTGCCGATTGAGCACAAGATCGAGGTCACCCACGGCAAGCACCTGAGCCCCGACCAGACCCGCGAATTGTGCCGCGCCTACGCGGCCGAGCAGATCGAAGGGCAGAAGGCCGAATTCATTCGCCTGGGTGTGCTGGGCGACTGGGACAATCCCTACAAGACCATGGACTTCGCCAACGAGGCCGGTGAAATCCGCGCGCTGGCCGAGATGGTCAAGCAAGGGTTCGTCTTCAAGGGCCTCAAGCCAGTGAACTGGTGCTTCGATTGCGGCTCGGCATTGGCTGAGGCCGAGGTCGAGTATGCGGACAAAAAATCCCAGACGCTGGACGTCGCTTTCCCCATCAGCCCTTCCGACACCGGCAAGCTGGCTGCAGCGTTCGGCATGGACACGCTGCCCAAGCCTGCTTCCATCGTGATCTGGACCACTACTGCCTGGACGATTCCTGCCAACCAGGCGTTGAGTGTCCATGCCGATTTCAGCTACGCCTTGGTGGATGTGGGCGACCGCCTGCTCGTGCTGGCTGAGGAGCTGGTGGCTGCCTGTCTCGATCGTTACGGCCGTGAGGGTCAGATCATCGCGCGTACGCCGGGTGCGGCCCTGGAACTGATCAACTTCCGTCATCCCTTCTACGACCGTAACTCGCCGATCTATCTGGCCGACTACGTCGAGCTCAGCGCAGGCACTGGTATCGTCCATACTGCGCCGTCCTATGGTGAGGACGACTTCATCACCTGCAAGCGCTACGGCATGCAAAACGATGAAATTCTCACGCCTGTGCAAAGCAACGGCGTGTACGCGCCTTCACTGGAATTCTTCGGTGGCCAGTTCATCTGGAAGGCCAATCCGGCCATCGTCGAGAAGCTGCAGGAAGTCGACGCGCTGCTGCACACAGAAACCATCACCCACAGCTACATGCATTGCTGGCGCCACAAGTCCCCGCTGATCTATCGCGCCACGGCGCAATGGTTCGTCGGCATGGACAAGCAGCCTGCCAGCGGTGAGAACCTGCGTGAGCGCGCGCTCAAGGCCATCGAGGACACCCAGTTCGTCCCAGCGTGGGGCCAGGCGCGCCTGCATGCGATGATCGCCACCCGTCCGGACTGGTGCATCTCGCGTCAACGCAACTGGGGCGTGCCAATCCCGTTCTTCCTCGACAAACAGACCGGTGAATTACACCCGCGCACCGTCGAATTGATGGAGGCGGTAGCCAAACGCGTCGAGCAGCAGGGTATCGAAGCCTGGTTCAAGCTCGACGCTGCCGAACTGCTGGGTGATGAGGCCGCGCAGTACGAGAAGATCGCCGACACCCTGGACGTCTGGTTCGACTCTGGCACCACTCATTGGCACGTGCTGCGCGGCTCGCATGACATCGGTCATGCCACGGGGCCTCGCGCCGACCTGTACCTGGAAGGCTCCGACCAGCACCGCGGCTGGTTCCATTCCTCGTTGCTCACCGGCTGCGCCATCGATGGTCATGCCCCCTACCGCGAGCTGCTGACCCACGGCTTCACCGTCGACGAGAACGGTCGCAAGATGTCCAAGTCGCTGGGCAACACCATCGAGCCTGAAAAGGTCAACAACTCCCTGGGCGCCGATATCCTGCGTCTTTGGGTGGCCGCGACCGACTACTCTGGCGAGATGGCCGTTTCCGAGCAGATCCTGCAGCGCAGCGCCGATGCCTACCGGCGCATCCGCAACACTGCACGCTTCCTGCTTTCCAACCTGTCCGGTTTCGACCCGGCCCGCGATCTGCTGCCGGCCGAAGACATGCTGGCGCTCGACCGCTGGGCGGTCGACCGCACGTTGCTGCTGCAACGCGAGCTGCAGGAGCACTACGGCGAGTATCGCTTCTGGAACGTCTATTCCAAGGTGCACAACTTCTGCGTGCAGGAGTTGGGCGGCTTCTACCTCGACATCATCAAGGACCGTCAGTACACCACTGGCGCCAACAGCGTCGCCCGCCGCTCCTGCCAGACCGCGCTGTACCACATCAGCGAGGCCCTGGTGCGCTGGATCGCGCCAATCCTGTCCTTCACCGCCGACGAGATCTGGCAGTACCTGCCCGGTGAGCGCAATGAATCGGTGATGCTCAACGAGTGGTATCAGGGCCTGACCGAGTTGCCGCAGGACAGTGAGCTGGATCGCGCGTACTGGGACCGCATCATGGCGGTCAAGGCAGCGGTAAACAAAGAGCTGGAGAATCAACGCACGGCCAAGGTCATCGGCGGCAACCTGCAGGCCGAAGTGAGCCTGTTCGCTGAAGATGGCCTGAGCGCCGACCTGGCCAAGCTGGGCGATGAACTGCGCTTCGTGCTCATCACGTCGGCCGCCAGTTTGGCCCCATTCGCCCAGGCCCCGGCCGAGGCGGTGGCAACCGAGGTGGAGGGCCTGAAGCTCAAGGTGGTCAAGTCCGGTCACGCCAAGTGCGGTCGTTGCTGGCACTTCCGCGCTGACGTCGGCAGCCATCCGGAGCACCCGGAGATCTGCGGGCGTTGCGTCGACAACATCAGCGGCAAGGGCGAGGTGCGCCACTATGCCTAATCCTGCCGCAGGGCGCTTTGGCCGGCTGGCCTGGCTGTGGCTGAGCTTGCTGGTCCTGGTCCTCGACCAGGCCACCAAGCTGTACTTCGACAACGCCCTGACCATGTACCAGCAGATCGTGGTGATTCCCGACTACTTCAGCTGGACGCTGGCCTACAACACAGGCGCGGCCTTCAGTTTCCTGGCCGATAGCTCTGGCTGGCAGCGCTGGCTGTTCGCGTTGATCGCGGTCGTGGTCAGCGCCGCGCTGGTGGTCTGGCTCAAGCGCCTGGGGCGCAACGAGACCTGGCTGGCTGTCGCGCTGGCCTTGGTACTGGGCGGCGCCATCGGCAACCTGTGGGACCGGGTAGTGCTTGGCCATGTGGTCGACTTCATTCTGGTCCACTGGCGCAATACACACTATTTCCCCGCCTTCAACCTGGCCGACAGCGCAATTACGGTGGGTGCGGTGATGTTGGCGCTGGACATGTTCAAGAGCAAGAAGTCCGAGGAGGCCGTGCATGACTGACATCCGTATCGGCCAGAACACCGAAGTCACCCTGCACTTCGCGTTGCATCTGGAAAACGGCGACACTGTCGACAGTACGTTCGACAAGGCGCCGGCCACGTTCAAGGTAGGTGATGGCAACCTGTTGCCGGGCTTCGAGAATGCGCTGTTCGGCTTCAAGGCCGGCGACGAGCGCACCTTGAGCATTGCCCCGGAAAACGCCTTCGGTCAGCCGAATCCACAGAACGTCCAGGTGATGCCGCGTACGCAATTCGAAGGTATGGAACTGTCCGACGGTCTGCTGGTGATTTTCAACGATGCTGCCAACACCGAGCTTCCGGGCGTGGTCAAAGCCTTCGACGATAACCAGGTGACCATCGATTTCAACCATCCGCTGGCTGGCAAGACCTTGAGCTTCGAGGTCAAGATCCTCGACGTGAAGGCCCTGTGAGTCTGGAGCCGAGCATGCAAATCAAACTCGCCAACCCGCGCGGCTTTTGCGCGGGCGTTGACCGGGCGATCGAGATCGTCAACCGTGCGCTGGAAGTCTTCGGTCCGCCGATCTATGTGCGTCATGAAGTGGTGCACAACAAGTTCGTGGTGGAAGACCTGCGTAACCGTGGTGCGGTGTTCGTCGAAGAACTGGACCAGGTGCCAGACGATGTCATCGTCATCTTCAGCGCCCATGGCGTGTCCCAGGCTGTGCGTCAAGAAGCGGCGGGGCGCGGACTGAAGGTATTCGATGCCACTTGTCCGTTGGTGACCAAGGTGCACATCGAGGTGGCCAAGTACAGCCGTGATGGCCGTGAGTGCATTCTCATCGGCCATGCCGGGCACCCGGAAGTCGAAGGCACCATGGGTCAGTACGATGCCAGCAATGGCGGTGCGATCTACCTGGTCGAGGACGAGAAGGATGTCGCCACCTTGCAGGTGCGCGACCCGGAACATCTGGCGTTCGTCACCCAGACCACCTTGTCGATGGATGACACCAGTCGCGTCATCGACGCCCTACGAGCGCGCTTTCCGAACATCGGCGGGCCGCGCAAGGACGATATCTGCTATGCCACCCAGAATCGCCAGGATGCCGTCAAGCAACTGGCCGACGAGTGCGATGTGGTGCTGGTGGTCGGCAGCCCGAACAGTTCCAACTCCAATCGCCTGCGTGAGCTGGCCGAGCGCATGAGCACGCCAGCCTATCTGATCGACGGCGCCGAGGACCTGCAGCGCAGCTGGTTCGACGGTGTTCAGCGAATCGGCATCACCGCTGGTGCATCGGCGCCCGAAGTGCTGGTGCGTGGCGTGATCGATCAGCTCAGGGCCTGGGGCGCGAGTGGCGCCGAGGAACTCGATGGGCGCGAGGAGAACATCACCTTCTCCATGCCCAAAGAGCTGCGCGTGCGTACTCTGATCTGATCAGGGCTCTGCGCAGCGGGGTGTCTGCATTGCCTCGCTGCGCACACTGACACGCCCGCTGGGCGCCAGTACCACACGGTGCTGGCTGAGGCCTCGAGCCTCTGTGCAGATCTGCAACGTTCCCCCGACGAAAGCGCCGTTGTCGCGCCTCGGTATCCCCAGGGCATCGAACCTCACTTCGGCCAGGTTGGCGGCGATGCTCGACTGACGCTGCAATCGGTGTTCACGCACCACCTGCCCGCTGGCTTCCAGCACTGCGCGCCACCCCCGACCCCACTCTTGCTTGATAGGTCGCACAACCATGGCCTGGCTGTGCAGCAGTGCCTGGCTGCGGGCGCTGCGCAGGCTCTGTGCCAACTCCCGTGCGACGGCAGCCTGATAGACGCTTTCGCGCCAGTCTGCGTAGGCCGGCGCGCCGATTTGTGTCAGAACACCGAGCAGGGCCAGGACGCCCAGCAGTTGCATCAGTGTTACTCCCTGTTGCCGCATCGTGCATTCCTCCCTGGAAGTGCTTCTCTGTAGCTTCGAGGTCTGGGGCCAGGAGGTCCAGTCGGCCGAACCGATCACGTCAGGCGGGAAATTTCGCAGGAGGCGAATGATGAAGCTCAGGGAGCAGGGCATGACCTTGCTGGAGGTGGTGGTGGCGGTACTGGTACTGGGGGTGGGGCTGTTCACCTCGGCGTCGCTGCAGATGCGCGCGCTGCACGCGGCCGAGGGCGCACGGCGTGATGCCCAGGTGGTGCAATTGGGGCAGAGCCTCATCGAGCAGACGCGTAGTGCCGGGCGGTTTCAGCCCGGCGCGTTGCATGACTGGCGAGCGCGCCTGGAGGCGCTGTTGGGGAGTTCCGGTCGGGGGCAGGCGGTGGTAGCGGGTCAGTGGCTGCGTCTGGAAACCTGCTGGCAGGATGCGCGCGGTGCCCAGCCTCAGACCATCCAGTTGCAGGGTTGGGTCTTGCCATGAGCGCCCGGCAGCGCGGCTTCGGGCTCATGGAGGCTCTGCTGGCACTGGCGTTGGGTTTGATGGTACTGGCCGCAGCGGGCCAGGTGCTGTTCTCGGGCCAGCAGTTGTGGCGGGTGCAAGGCGCTCTGGCGCGCCTGCAGGAGGATGCCATGCTGGTGCTGCAACGGCTGGCTCTGGACATTCGCATGACTGCAAGCTTTGGCTGTCTGTCCCGGAGGCCGTCGAGTTCCACGATGCCGGCGCGCGGCAGGCGTTCGCCCACCCCTTGCACATCGAGCACCTCAGCGATGGCCGCCTGGCCAGGCTCAGTCTCGTCACGGCCGAGCTGTCTGGTACGGCGGGCTCACCGGACTGGACCTTGCACACCGACTGCCTGGAATGGGCGCAAGTGCATGGAAAGCGTCACTCGCTCCCTGGTGCACCGCTGTCGATTGGCTTGCGCCGCCATACCTATAGGCTCCAGGGCGGCAGCCTGATGCTTGCCAGCGGCGGATTCAATGCGTCGCTGATCGACAACGTGCGTGATTTCCGGGTGATGCGCGTTGAGGCCGAGCAGGGCACACGGCTCGATTTACAGCTGATCCTGGGCGACCTGGAGGGGCAGGTGGAGCGCACCTATGCCCTGAGTGTGGCCCTGCGCAATCGGTTGCCCCCGTCATGAGTCGTCAGCGAGGCATGGTGCTGCTGCTGGCGCTGATGTCGAGCCTGTTGCTTGGACTGTTCGCAACCTCAGCACTGCGAGAAGCCTTGCTGCAGTCCACGTTGGCCGGCAATGTGCTGGCGTCCGTCCGCGCGCTGGAGCAGGCGGAGGCGAGTCTGCTGGCCGGTGCCCAAGCGCTTGCACACACACCGCTGCAAGCGTGCAGCGTCTGTGTGCCGCCTGCCGATCCTCACAATCTGATCGCTGATCAGGGGGATTGGCAAGCCAGCGAGCACGGCTTCTTTCTCGTGCAGCGTCTTGGCGTCACGACCCGAGCGGTACACGTGCCGCAGGGTACGCCTGTGACGCTGTACCGTGTCACCGCCGTGAGTCGCGAGGCGCGTGCGCGTCAAGTGATCGAGGCGATCTATGCGCAGGACAGCGTAGAGGCCCACCCGCCACAGCGCATCCTCTGGCGCCAGCGGTTCAGGGAGCGCAGCGATGCAGCGCGGCCTTAGTCTAGTGGAGCTGTTGCTTGTGCTGGCGGTGCTCGGCATCCTGGCGGGCGTCGCCTATCCCAGCTACAGCGACTCCTTGCGGCGCGCAGCTCGTAGTGAGGTGGTCGGTCTGTTGCACGATGCCGCCCAGCGCCTGGAGTATCATCATGCGCGCACCGGCCAGTATGCCGACAACGACCCGTTGCACACGACGTTGCCAGAAGGCAGCCGGTTCTATCGCCTGCACGCCTGGCGAGAGGCGGATCGCTATCGTTTGCTGGCTGTACGTCTACCCGGTGGACTGATGGCCGATGATCGTTGCGGTGATTATCTTCTCGATCAGGCAGGCGTGCGCGACAACCCCGGTGCTCAGGACGCGACAGCGTGCTGGTGAGGCATTTCCCTTCAGGCAGTGGAACGACAGATGAGCAAGCGCGTAGTAATTGTCGGTGGTGGCGTGATCGGCCTGCTGACGGCCTACAACTTGGCGGCGAACGTCGAGCAGGTGGTGGTGTGCGATCAGGGGGCCGTGGGGCGTGAGTCGTCCTGGGCAGGAGGGGGCATCGTCTCGCCGTTGTACCCGTGGCGCTACAGCCCGGCAGTGACTGCGCTGGCGCACTGGTCGCAGGATTTCTATCCACAGTTGGGCGACCATCTGTTCGCCCGTACGGGTATCGACCCGCAGGTTCACACCACTGGATTGTACTGGCTCGACCTGGAGGACCAGGATCAGGCCTTGGCCTGGGCAGCACGTGAGCAGCGGCCGCTGAGTGAGGTGGCCATTTCGGCCGCTTATGCGGCGGTGTCGGCGCTGGGTTCTGGCTATGAGCGAGCCCTGTATATGCCTGGGGTGGCCAATGTGCGTAATCCCCGCTTGGTGAAGTCGCTGAAAGCAGCATTGCTGGCGCTGCCGAATGTGAGCTTGCGCGAGCACTGCCAGATCAGCGGCTTTGTGCGCACGCACGAGCGGATCAGCGGTGTGGTCACGCAGGAGGGGGTGCTCAGTGCCGACGAGGTCGTACTCAGCGCTGGCGCCTGGAGCGGCGACTTGTTGCGCACGCTGGGTCTGGAGCTGCCAGTCGAGCCGGTTAAAGGGCAGATGATCCTGTTCAAGTGCGCCGCCGATTTTCTGCCGAGTATGGTGCTGGCCAAAGGGCGGTATGCGATTCCGCGTCGGGATGGGCACATTCTGGTGGGCAGCACCCTGGAGCACGAAGGCTACGACAAGACCCCGACCGAGGTGGCGCTGAACAGTCTGCGGGCATCGGCGATCGAGTTGTTGCCGCAGTTGGCGCAGGCGCCAGTGGTGGCGCATTGGGCGGGACTGCGGCCTGGGTCGCCAGAAGGCGTTCCCTACATAGGACCGGTGCCGGGGCATGCAGGGCTATGGCTGAACTGTGGCCATTATCGCAATGGACTGGTGCTTGCCCCGGCCTCGTGCAAGCTGTTGGTCAACCTGATGAGCGGCGCCAGGCCGCTCATTGATCCTGCTCCCTATGCGCCAGCAGGACGGGTCGATTGAACGTTTCGTCAGCGCAATGGGGTCGATGACGATCGAGGTCAGCCTTGTCGACCAGGCCCCTGCTCCAGATGCGCCTGGCTGCAGTACCAGTCACTGCCCAGGCGCAGCGCCCGGTCGTTGGGCAAGTGCACGCCGCAATGGGCGCAGCGCACCATGGTCAGGGGATCTTCGAGGCGTTGCTCTGGGCGCGATTGCTGGCTGATCTTGAATTTGCGCCACAGCCAGAACGCGGCGGCGATCAGGGCGATCCAGAAGAGTAGACGAACCATGGTGTCCAGCTTGTCGTGAATTGAAGAGGCCACAGTCTAGGCTGCGGCCATGAAAAAAGGGAGACCTGCGGGTCTCCCTTTCTGTCGTTACGCGAGCGGTCAGTCGAACAGACCGAAGGTCAGATAACTGAACCAGGAGCGATCTTCGTCGGCATCCTTCGGACCTGCTGGCAGGATCGGGTCGCCGTTCTCGTCCTTGGGCAGCAGTTCGGCTGGCATTTCCGAACGGGCGTCCTTGAACTGACGCACCACATCCTGGTTGGCGCGGGTTTCGCCCGGTGGCAGCGGGGTGTCGGTCTCGATCAAGCCCAGGGTGGCCTTGGACAGCCAGGAGCGGTCGTCATCGTCTTTTTGCTGCGGCACGAACTGGCCATCGACCAGGCTCGGGTGATTCGGGTAGTTGAGCTTGAGGGTTTCCAGGCTGGTGGCAGCCAACTCGTCCAGGTGCATCTTCTGGTAGGCCTCGGTCATCACGGCCAGACCATCGCCCACGGAAGGGGTTTCCTGGAAGTTTTCCACCACGTAGCGGCCACGGTTGGCGGCAGCGACGTAGGCCTCGCGGCTCAGGTAGTAGTCGGCGACATGGATCTCGTAGGAGGCCAGCAGGTTGCGCAGGTAGATCATGCGCTGCTTGGCGTCCGGGGCGTAGCGGCTGTTGGGGAAACGGCTGGTGAGTTGGGCGAACTCGTTGTAGGAGTCGCGGGCCGCGCCCGGGTCACGCTTGGTCATGTCCAGCGGCAGGAAGCGCGCCAGCAGGCCACGATCCTGGTCGAACGAGGTCAGGCCCTTGAGGTAGTAGGCGTAGTCGACGTTCGGGTGCTGGGGGTGCAGGCGAATGAAGCGCTCGGCAGCCGACTTGGCGGCTTCCGGCTCGGTGTTCTTGTAGTTGGCGTAGATCAGCTCGAGCTGGGCCTGGTCGGCGTAACGGCCGAACGGGTAGCGCGATTCCAGGGCCTTGAGCTTGTTCACGGCGCTGGTGAAGCTGTGGTTGTCCAGGTCGGCCTGCGCCTGCTGGTACAACTCGGCTTCGCTGAGGTTCTCGTCAATGACTTCCTTGTTCGAGGAACAGGCAGCGGTGAGCCCGAGGATGGCGATCAGCAGCAGGTGTTTCACTTGCATGGCGGCTTGCGTCCTTTGACGGCCGCTGTCTTGGGCGGTGCCGTCCTGTTATGATGAGCGCCCCCGGCGAACCCCGGGGCAAAAGAAGCCGTATTTAACCACAAGCACGCAGCCGAAACCAAAGGCTGTAAGCCCATCGATTCGAGCATGTCCGAGATCATTCAATTAAGTGCAGAGGTCCCGTCCGAACTGGGGGGGCAACGCCTCGACCAAGTCGCCGCCCAATTGTTCGACGAGTACTCGCGTTCGCGCCTGACTTCGTGGATCAAGGAAGGTCGCTTGACCGTCGATGGTGCGGTACTGCGCCCGCGCGACACCGTCCACAGTGGCTCGGTCCTGGCGCTCGAGGCTGAACAGGAAGCCCAGGGCGAGTGGGAGGCCGAGGACATCGCGCTGGACATCGTCTATGAAGACGATCAGATCCTGGTGATCAACAAACCGGCCGGGCTGGTGGTTCATCCGGCCGCCGGGCATGCCAGTGGCACCTTGCTCAACGCCTTGCTGCACCACGTGCCGGACATCGTCAACGTGCCGCGCGCCGGCATCGTTCATCGTCTGGACAAGGACACCACCGGCCTGATGGTGGTGGCCAAGACCCTGCAGGCGCAGACCAACCTGGTCGATCAGTTGCAGAAGCGCTCGGTGAGCCGCATCTACGAATGCATCGTGGTCGGCGTGGTCACCGCCGGCGGCAAGATCGACGCCCCCATCGGTCGTCATGGCGGCATGCGCCAGCGCATGGCGGTCACCGACGGTGGCAAACCGGCGGTCAGCCACTATCGTGTGCTCAAGCGCTTCCGCTCGCACACCCATGTGCGGGTCAAGCTGGAAACCGGGCGTACCCACCAGATCCGCGTGCACATGGCCCATGTCGGTTTCCCGTTGGTGGGCGACCAGACTTACGGCGGTCGCTTCCGCATCCCGCCGGCGGCCAGTGTGGCGATGGTCGAGGCGGTCAAGCATTTCCCTCGCCAGGCCCTGCATGCGCGCTTCCTGGCGCTGGACCATCCGGCCACGGGTGAGCGCATGGAGTGGAAGTCGCCACTGCCGGATGACTTCATGTGGCTGCTGTCGCTGCTGGACCAGGACCGCGAGAGCTTCATCGGATGAGTGAGCTGACGCACTCGCTGATCAATCCCGACTGGCCGGCCCCGGCCTCGGTTCGCGCTTGTGTCACTACCCGCGATGGCGGCGTCAGTCTGCCGCCCTATGCCACCTTCAATCTGGGCGATCACGTCGGTGACGATCCGGCAGCGGTTGCCGAAAACCGTCGGCGTCTGCGCGACACGCTGGATACCCAACCCGTCTGGCTCCAGCAAGTGCACGGTACGCACGTGGCCGACGCCGACCCCGCTCACGTGGCGCAGGCCGATGCCAGTTGGACCGATCGGCCGGGCATCGCCTGTTGCGTGATGACTGCCGACTGCCTGCCGGTGCTGTTCTGCGACCGTGCCGGTACCCGTGTCGCCGCCGCCCACGCCGGCTGGCGTGGCTTGGCTGGCGGCGTGCTGGAAGCCACCCTCGAGCGCCTGGGGTTGGCGCCTGAGGAAGTGCTGGTGTGGCTCGGGCCGGCAATCGGTCCACACGCCTTCGAAGTCGGTCTGGAGGTGCGCGATGCGTTTACCGACCTCCATCCGCACGCGGCCAGTGCCTTCGTGCCAGGCCAGCGCCCAGACAAACTGATGGCAGATATCTACGCGCTGGCGCGCATTCGCTTGGCCGCCTGCGGCGTCACTGCCGTATATGGCGGTGGTTTCTGCACGGTTAACGACCCCCGCTTCTTCTCCTATCGCCGTACCCCTCAAGGCGGGCGTTTCGCTTCGTTGGTCTGGTTGGCTGCTCGCTGACTGCCTTGGGTAATGCACCCGCTGTTCTATGACTCGCCATAGATCTCACTGATGCCTGTGAGTCTTGTTGCTTTTTGTCGTAGTCTTTTTCCCAGCAAGCGCGTTCATCTGCTTCAAACGCGGGGGAATTGTCGCTAGTCTCGCAGCACATCCGCGCCGTTACCTTCCTGTTCGAACGAGTCGGCCATGACAGATCTGTCCCGCATGCATGGAGTCGCCAGCGAGGCCCAGGGTCTGCGGGATGGGCGTTTCTTTCGCCCACCGCTACCGGAGGGGCATGTGCTGCGTGGCCGTCTGTGCCAGCGGTTGCAGGCCGGGTTGCAGGGGCGTCTGCTGCTGGTGAATGCGCCGGCAGGTTTTGGCAAGAGCTCGTTGGCGATCGAATTCTGCGAGCGCCTGCCGCAGCGCTGGCGCAGTCTATGGCTGGGTCTGAGTGCGCGCGATGCCGAGCCTGGCCGGTTTCTCGAGCGCCTGCTCGAAGGCCTGCAGCAGTGCTGTCCGGCGGTCGGCGGTCAGGCCATGGGTCTGCTGCGCATGCGCCAGCGCCATCAGCCGTTTGCCTATGAAGCGTGGCTGGACGGCCTGCTTGACGAACTGGCCCTGCAGCTCGATGCCGAGACGCCGTTGCTGCTGGTGCTGGATGACTATCACCTGGCACAAGGGCCTGTGCTCGACCGCTGCCTGCAATTTCTGCTCAATCATCTGCCGTCGGGCTTGACGCTGCTGGTCACCAGCCGTCAGCGGCCGGATTGGCATCTGGCCCGGCTGCGCCTGTCGCGGCAGTTGGTCGAACTCAACGAACAGGACCTGCGCCTGACCCCTGACGAAGCCCTGGCGGTGATTGGACGGCAGCCCACCGGTCTGCGCGGGCAAGCCTTGGACAACCTGATCCAGCGCAGCGATGGCTGGGTCGCCGGCCTGCGCTTCTGGCAACTGGCGGCCAGCGAGGCCGGCGAGGAACAGGTGCTGCCCCAGGCCTTGCATGGCGCCCAGGGCCTGATTCGCGACTACCTGCTAGAGGAGGTGATCGAGATTCTGCCTGCGCAGGTTCAGGCCTTTCTCTACGACACCGCGTGTCAGGAGCGCTTTTGCAGCGACCTGTGCGATGCCCTGCGCGAGCGCCAGGACAGCGCCCAGATCCTCAGCTACCTCCAGGCCCACCAGGTATTTCTGGTGCCATTGGATGAGCACGGACGCTGGTTTCGCTACCATCACCTGTTCTCCGACCTGCTGCGCAGCCGGCAGGTCAGCGACCCTTCGAGCGCCTCGCACCTGCGCGCCTGTCGCTGGTTCGAGCGCCAGGGGCTGCTCGACGAAGCCGTGGAGCAAGCGCTGCGTGCGGGGTCGCTGGAAGCCGCCGCCGAGCTGGTGCAGAGCCTTTCCGAGGAGCAACTGCTGGCCGAGCAGAACGTCGGTATGTTGCTGCGCTGGAAGATGGACCTGCCCGACAGCCTGCTGATCAGCACGCCGCGGCTGATCGTGCTGTACAGCTGGGCGCTGGGTCTGGCTTGCCAGCTCGATGCCGCCGAGGAGCTGGCGGCCCATCTCAGTCGTTTTCTGCCGGCGCCGTCAGCCACTGCACAACGGTCCATGCTCGCCCAGTGGCTGGCGCTCAGCGGTGTCATCGCGCGTGGTCGCGGAGATCGTCAGCGCACGCTGGCGTACTGTGAAGAAGCGCTGCACAGCCTGCCGTGCAAACGCTATGGGCAGCGCCTGGTGTGCCTGTCGACGTTGTCCAACCTGGCCATTGCCGATGGCGACTTCTGGCGGGCGCGGGGCTGGAACCGTGAGGCGTTGGAGCTGGCTCAGCGCGTCGGCAATCCCTTGTTCGAAGCGCTGGCGCACTACGACCGCGCCCGTGTGCTGCATGCCCGTGGCCAGGTGCTGCGGGCGTTGGACGAGGTGCAAAGCGGCTTGAAGCGACTGCAGGGGTTGTCGAGCCAGCGTCTGTATGCGGTGCGTGCTCGACTGGTGCTCTACGAAGGCTATCTGCAGGCTTCACGGCTGCAGCCTGAGCAGGGCCGTGTGCGCTTGCGCGCCGGGATCGCCGAGGCGCGCGCCTGTCGCGATATCAGCGTGTTGATCGGCCATTGCATGATCGCTTCGCTGGAGGGGCGGGAGGGTCGATTCACCGAGGCCTTTGCCGAGCTGGCTGAGGCCGAGCGGCTGATGCATATCTGGGACGTCCCACCGATCTTCTACCTGGCGATGATCACCCTGATCAAATGCGAGCTGTGGCAGGCCCAGGGCCGCACCGACCTGGCCGAGTCCTGGCTGCAACGCCTGGGGCAGACCTACGGCGGCGAACAGGCGGCGGCAGCGCCGGAATTTCACCCCTTGCTGGCGCTGCACATCGACCTGCAACAGGCGTTGCTCGACGCCACCCTTGGGCGTACCGATGTGGCGGAGCAACGCCTGCGGTCGCTGATGAGACAAGGTCAGGACACCGGCGGCTTGATGCTGGTGCTCAGTGCCGCGTGCCAGTTGATCAGCGTGTTATTGGGGCAAGGACGTGGGCAGGAGGCGTCCGAGGTGGCCGGTCACGCCCTGCTGGCGGCCCGCGGCGGTGCGCTCTATCCCTTTCAGGCGCTGCTCGACGAGCACCCGGCCTGGCTGCGCGAGCTGCTCGATAAACTGCCGGCATGCCCCGTTCAGCGAGGACTGTTGGCGCGCCTGCCGCAGGCGCCTGTTCTGGGTGCGGTCGCCAGCGAGACCCTCAGCGGTCGCGAATTGGCGGTTCTGGAACTGATCGCCCAGGGCTGTTCCAACCAGCAGATCAGCGAGCGCCTATTCATTTCCTTGCACACGGTCAAAACCCACGCCAGTCACATTAACAGTAAGTTGGGCGTTGAGCGGCGTACCCAGGCGGTGGCCAGGGCCAAATCGCTGGGCTTGCTGGCCTAGGTGCGCGCAGCCCGTTAAAGTGATGGCTATTGGCTATTTTGCTGCCTTCATGCTCGCCTCATCTTTTCCGACGCACGGCCGATACAGCAAAGCGCCGCAGTGAATTTCCCATTCCCCAATACAGGTCGTGTCGATGCTGCAGTACGGGCAAAAAAGCTTTCTGATCGTCGACGACTACACCGACTTTCGTACCTCCACGCGCTCGATGCTGCGCGAACTTGGCGTGCGCGACGTGGACACCGCCGACAGTGGCGAGCAGGCCCTGCGCATGTGCGCGCAGAAGCGCTACGACTTCGTCCTCCAGGACTTCCACCTGGGCGATGGCAAGAAGAATGGCCAGCAAGTGCTCGAAGACCTGCTGCTGGACAAGCTCATCAGCCATGAGTGCGTGTTCATCATGGTCACGGCCGAGAGCAGTCAGTCCATTGTGCTCAGTGCGCTGGAGCACGAACCCGATGCTTACCTGACCAAACCGTTCAACCGTGTGGGGCTGGCCCAGCGTCTGGAGAAACTGACGCAGCGCAAGACGCTGCTCAAGCCGATCCTCCAGGCCCTGGACCGGGGACGGCCGGCCGAAGTGCTGGCCGCCTGTGCGCAGTTGTGCAAGCAGGATCCGCGCTTCGCCCCGCTGTGCCTGCGCTATCGGGCAGACGCGCTGCGCGAGCTCAACCGCTTCGAAGAATTGGAGAAGTTCCTCACCAGTATCCTGGCCAGTCGCCCGCAGCCCTGGGCCTATGCCGCCCTGGGCAGTCTGCTGCACAAGCGCGGTCAGCAGGACCAGGCCCAGGGCGTGTACGAGCAGGCCCTGAAAGCCTTCCCGATCATGCCTGCCTTGTACGACGGCATGGCCGAGGTGCTGGTGGCCAAGGGCGAGACCAAGCGTGCCCAGAACATGCTTGAAGAAGCCGTGCGCCTGTCGCCCTTGGCTGTTCGGCGTCAGGCGGCGCTGGGCAAGCTGGCGCTGGACAACGAGGACTTCGAAGGCGCCTCCAAGGCTTACCGACATGCGGTCAGTCAGGGGCAGAGCTCGCGCTACAAGGATGCCGAGAGCAACCTCGGCCTGGCCCAGGCGCTGATGAACAAGAACGTCGGTAATGGCCTGGATGCGCGTACCCGCGTGGAAATCAACAGCGTGCTCAGCGAAGTGGCCAAAGAGAATACCGAGGACCAGGGCCTGCAGGTGCGGGCGCGCCTGATGAAGGCCGCCAGCCTGCAGCAGGCGGGCGATGCGCAGACCGCCGCCAAGCTGACCGAGCAGGCCATGCAGCGGCTGGAGAAGATGGACCAATTCTTCTCGGTCGATGCGGCGCTGACCGTGGCCAGCCAGCTCAATGCGCTGGGCCAGGCGTCGGCCGGCACCTCCATTCTCAAGGGCTGCGTGGAAACCTATGGTGACGATCCGAAGGTGATGCAGAGCGTGGCCAAGGTCACTGACGACCCCACCGTGCTCGGCGCTGTGACCGAAGCCGTCGATCTCAACCGCCAAGGGGTGCGCAGCTACCAGGGCGGTCAATTGAACGAGGCCCTGGAGATGTTCCGCAAGGCACTCTCGCTGCAGCCGAAAAACATCAGTATCGCCCTCAACACCGCCCAGGCGCTGCTGCGCGTGGGCGGTGAAAGCCCGCCGGAGGCGATCATGCAGGAATGCCGCAACTGCCTGAACAGCGTGGCCGGCATTCCGGCCAGCGACAACCGCTTCGATCGCTACCGCAAACTGCATGTACGGGTGTTCGGGGCATGAGCCAGGATGAACAGGGGCTGGACTTTTCCACGGTGATCGCCTCCACCGTCCATGACATGAAGAACTCGCTGTCGGCGCTGATCCAGGCCCATGACCAGTGGCTGGCGCGCCTGCCCGAAGAGGCGCGCAGCGGTGGCGAACAAGGGGTGATCGAGCATGAGTTCCGCCATCTGAACGGCATGCTGGTGCAGATGCTGGGGCTGTACAAATTGGGCATCAACCAATTGCCGATCTGTCCCGACTATCACGAGCTCGAGGACTTCGTCGAAGCACAGTTGGCGCAGCAGCAGGAGGTCATTCGCCATCGCGACCTGCTGGCCACCTGGCGCATCGACAGCGAAAGCCCGCTGGGTTTCTTCGACCGCGAACTGGTCGCCTCGGTGGTGGGCAATGTGCTGACCAACGCCATTCGCCATGCCGGGCATGCCTTGCTGATCGGCGTCGAGCAGCAGGGCGAACAACTGGTGATCAGCGTCAACGACGACGGCGCCGGATACCCGCCCTACATGCTCGAACGTCAGCACGATTACATCCAGGGCATCGATGGGCGCAGCGGCAGCACTGGACTGGGCCTGTACTTCGCCGCCAGGATCGCCGCGCTGCATGAGCGTGACGGCGTGCGCGGGCGGATCGAGTTAGCCAATGGCGGTGCATTGGGTGGTGGTTTGTTCCGCTTGTACTTGCCCTGAGTGGTCTGTTGCGGTGAGTGTGCTTTCCTGAATGAAGGTAGGCGTGCTCCGAAGATCCGGTCGCGCCCGCTCTATGAACGGCATTTCATGGAATCTTTGCGCTTCGCTGTGATCCAATTCCGGCAGAGACCTGCCTGCGATCCGCCGCACTTTCCGAACTTCACCAGGAGCTTGTCCATGTTCAACATGCGCCGTCTGATTATCGTCGCTACTACCGCTGCCCTGATGACCGGCTGTGCCGGGCAGAACCCCTACGACAACCAGGGGCAGGCCCAGGGTGACGGTTCCGGGATGAGCAAGACCGCCAAGTATGGTGGTCTGGGCGCCTTGGCCGGTGCGCTGGCCGGTGCCGCCATCGACCACAACCACCGTGGCAAGGGCGCGCTGATCGGTGCTGCCGCCGTGGGCGCCGCCGCTGCCGGCTATGGCTACTATGCCGACAAGCAGGAAGCCGAGCTGCGCGCGCAGATGGCCAATACGGGCGTTGAGGTGCAGCGCCAGGGCGACCAGATCAAGCTGATCATGCCGGGTAACATCACCTTCGCCACCGACTCGGCGAACATCGCCTCCAGCTTCTACACCCCGCTGAACAACCTCGCCAACTCGTTCAAGCAGTTCAACCAGAACACCATCGAAGTGGTCGGCTTCACCGACAGCACCGGCAGCCGCCAGCACAACATGGACCTGTCCCAGCGTCGTGCCCAAGCGGTCAGCACCTACCTGAAGTCCCAAGGCGTCGATGCTTCGCGCGTGAGCGTGCGTGGCATGGGCCCGGACCAGCCGATTGCCAGCAACGCCGACGCCAATGGCCGTGCGCAGAACCGTCGCGTCGAGGTCAACCTCAAGCCGATTCCGGGTCAGCAGTATGACCAACAGGGCGCCGGCCAGCAGGGCACTGTCCAGCAGTATCCCTGATCCCAGGAAGGGGCCGCACTGCGGCCCCGATGCCTGATCACCGCACCTGACTGGCCTGGATGGCGGTCAGGGCGATGGTGTGTACGATGTCATCCACCTGTGCGCCGCGCGGCAAATCGTTCACCGGCTTGCGCAACCCCTGCAGCATGGGCCCCAGGCTGACTCCATCCGTGCTGCGCTGCACGGCTTTGTGGGTGGTGTTGCCGGTGTTCAGGTCGGGGAACACGAATACCGTCGCGCGCCCGGCCACCGCGCTGTTGGGCGCGAGCTGGCGGGCGACCTGCGGGTTGGCCGCTGCGTCGTATTGCAGAGGGCCGTCGATCAGCAGCCCCTGTTCGGTATCCTGGGCCAGGCGCGTGGCCTCCCGCACTTTCTCCACTTCCTCATCGCTCGCCGAATCGCTCGAATAGCTGATCATCGCCACCCGTGGAGCGATGCCGAAGGCCTGCGCCGATTCAGCGCTCTGCCGGGCAATCTCGGCCAGCTCGCTGGCGTTGGGGTGCGGGTTCATCACGCAGTCGCCGTACACCAGCACCTGCTCGGGAAACAGCATGAAGAACACCGAGGACACCAGGCTGGCGCCGGGCGCGGTCTTGATCAGTTGCAGGGCCGGACGAATGGTGTTGGCCGTGGAGTGCACCAGGCCCGAAACCAGGCCATCGACCTCGTCCAGGGCGAGCATCATGGTGCCGATCACCACCGGGTCTTCCAGTTGTTGCTCGGCCATCGGCGCATTGAGGTTCTTGCTTTTGCGCAGGTCGACCATCGGCTGCACGTAGCGCGCGCGAATCAGCTCGGGATCGAGTATTTCCAGGTCTGCCGGCAGGCTGATGCCTTGCGCGCGGGCTACGGCCTCGACGTCTTCGGGCTTGGCCAGCAGGACGCAGCGGGCGATGCCACGGGCCTGGCAGATGGCCGCAGCCTGCACCAGCAACGGTTCGGCGCCTTCGGGCAGGACGATGCGTTTGTTGGCTTGCTGTGCGCGCTGGACCAACTGATAGCGGAATACCGCCGGCGACAGACGCAGTTCACGGGGCGTGCCGCAGCGCTGGTGCAGCCAGGCGGCGTCCAGGCGGCTGGCGACGAAGTCGGTGATGAACTCGGCGCGGTCGCGATCGTCCACCGGGATTTCCCGGTTCAGCGAGTTCAGCAGGTTGGCGGTGTCGTAGGAGCCGGTGCTCACCGACAGAATCGGCAGGCCGGCCTGCAGCGCACCGCGGCACAGGCCGAGAATGCGCGCGTCCGGTTTGCTGTCGCTGGTCAGCAGCAGCCCGGCCAGCGGCACGCCATTGATCGCCGCCAGGCTCACCGCGAGGATGATGTCGTCGCGATCGCCCGGGGTCACCACCAAGGTGCCGGACGTCAGCAGCGGCACGGTATTGGCCACCGTACGCGCGCAGAGGATGATCTTGTTCATGCGCCGCTGTTCGTAGTCGCCTGCATTGAGCACCTGGGCACCCAGCAATTCGGCCACGTCACGGGTACGTGGCGCGTTCAACTCGGGTTGATAGGGAATGCAGCCGAGCAGGCGGAAGTCGTCGCCGCGCAGCAGCGGCGAATGCTCGCGCAGGCGAGTGGCAAAGTCGGTCATGCTCTCGTCGGTGCGCACCTTGTTGAGAATGACCCCGAGCACTTTCGGGTCGCGCGGGCCGCCGTACATCTGCGCCTGCAATTCGACCCGCCCCGAGAGCTCGCTGAGCACTTCGTTTTCCGGAGCCGATACCAGGATCACCTCAGCGTCCAGGCTCTTGGCCAAGTGCAGGTTGACCCGCGCCGCATAGCTGGCGTGGCGAGTCGGCACCATGCCTTCTACCACCACCACGTCGTTGCCGACGCAGGCCTGCTGGTACAGGCGGATAATCTGCTCGAGCAGTTCGTCGAGCTGGCCGTCGCCGAGCATGCGCTCGACCTGAGCCAAGCTCAGCGGCGTCGGTGGCTTGATGCCGTGGGTGCGGGCAACCAGTTCGGTGGAGCGTTCCGGGCCAGTGTCCCCAGGGTGGGGCTGGGCGATCGGCTTGAAGAACCCGACCTTGAGCCCGCCGCGCTCGAGCGTGCGCACCAGGCCCAGGCTGATGGAGGTCAGGCCGACCCCGAAGTCGGTCGGCGCGATGAAAAATGTCTGCATGCGTGGCGTCTCGAATGAGCGGTGCAAGGAATCAACGGTCAAGGGTAGCGCCATCAGCCCCTCTCGCGCACCAGCCGCAGGTGAAGACCTGGCCGACACGGGCGGCGCGTTGCTCTGGGTCGAGCACCCAGGCTCGGTTCTGCCAGGGCGGCTGATGGCGCAAGTGCTGGGTATGGCCGCAGGACAGTGCGACCACCCAATGGCCGTTCTCGTCTTGCTGGAAGTCGACGATCCGACTGATGGGGCGTTCCCCCTCGGCTACGCGTTCGCATTCGGGCGAACCCTTCGTTACACTTGCGCGCTCTACATTCTTTTGCAAAAGGTCTTGCCCCATGCTGATCGCCGCCAACAAGGCAGTCTCCATCGACTATACCCTGACCAACGACGCCGGGGAGACCATCGACAGCTCCGCCGGTGGCGCGCCGCTGGTCTACCTGCACGGTGCCGCCAACATCATTCCGGGCCTGGAAAAGGCGCTGGAAGGCAAGCAGGCTGGTGATGAACTCACCGTTGCCATCGAGCCGGAAGAGGCCTACGGCGAGTACATGGCCGAGCTGGTCAGCACCCTGAACCGCAGCATGTTCGAAGGCGTCGACGAACTGGAAGTTGGCATGCAGTTCCACGCTTCGGCGCCGGACGGCCAGATGCAGATCGTCACCATCCGTGACCTCGACGGCGACGACGTCACCGTCGATGGCAACCACCCGCTGGCCGGCCAGCGGCTGAACTTCAAGGTCAAGGTGGTCAATGTGCGTGATGCCAGCGAGGAAGAACTCGCCCATGGCCACGTGCACGGCGAGGGTGGCCATCAGCACTGATTTCTCAGCTAAGCTCTGAGAGTCGTCAGGCGCTCGGACAAGCCGACCCGCCCCTACGGGAGGGTATACGGCTTGATCGAGCGCCTTTTTAGTGGGCCCCATTCGCCCCAACGGCCATCGGTCACCTGAGAGGGAAATCAACATGAGTGCATTTCACGGCCTGACGCTGAAGTTGCTCGACGGCGAGGACTTGCCTCTGGCGCCGTTCAAGGGGCAGGTCGTGCTGGTGGTGAACGTCGCCTCCAAGTGCGGCCTGACGCCCCAGTACGCGACACTGGAGAAGCTGTACCAGCAGTTCAAGGACCGAGGCTTTGCTGTGCTCGGCTTGCCTTGCAACCAGTTTGCCGGACAGGAGCCAGGGTCGGCGCAGGAGATCCTGGCGTTCTGCAGCCTGAACTACGGGGTCAGTTTCCCGCTCAGTGCCAAGCTTGAGGTCAATGGGCCCGAGCGTCACCCGCTGTACCGGCTACTGGCGGGCGAGGGCGCCGAGTTTCCGGGGGACATCACCTGGAATTTCGAGAAGTTTCTGGTCGGCAAGGACGGCCGTGTGCTGGCGCGTTTCGCCCCGCGCATCGCGCCGGACGAGCCGAGCGTGCTGCAGGCGATCGAGAAGGCGCTGGGCTGATCGCGCGCCGACCAGGCTGACGCTCAGTTGTTCGAGGCAGTCGAGCCGGGCTTTATCGCCAGCGGCTTGATTGCTCGGGCATCATGGGTGGTGCTCGCCGCGCAGGCGGCATACAGATGACCTTCGAATTGCTCGACGATCGTCTGCCACCCTTGGCGGCTGGCGTGCTGGCGCGCATTGAGGCGCACGCGTCGAAGGGTTTCGTCGTCCTCGAGAAGCCAGCAGGCGGCGTCGATGAACGCCGGTTGATCGCCCGGCATGGCCAGCGCGCCGCTATGACCATGTCGAATATGCTGGGCCGCAGCGGCTTCATCATAGGCGACCACCGCCAGGCCCGAGGCCAGCGCTTCGAGCACCACGTTGCCGAAGGTTTCAGTCAGGCTGGGAAACAGGAACAGGTCGCCACTGGCGTAATGCTGAGCCAGCAATTCGCCGCGTTGCGCCCCGCAGAAGACCGCCTCGGGCATCTGCTGTTGCAACTGCGCACGCTGCGGCCCGTCGCCCACCACGATCAGGCGCAGGCGTCGCTGTGGATGGGCCTGTTGCAGGGCGCGCAGGCAGGGTTGCAGCAGGGCCAGGTTCTTTTCCGCCGCCAGCCGCCCGACATGCAGCACCGCGATATCGTCCGCCGCCAACCCCCAGCGATCGCGCAGCGCTTGGTCGCGCTTTGCCGGATTGAACAATTGCCCATCGACGCCGCGAGCCATCAATGCCAGACGCTCGAAGCCGCGCCGCTCCAGTTCCAGGCGCTGGCTGGCGCTGGGCACCAGGGTGGTGGCCGTGCGCCGATGGAACCCGCGCAGGTAATGCGTGAGCAGGCGGGCCAGCAGGCCCAGGCCGTATTGCCCGGAATACTGCGGGAAATTGGTGTGGAAGCCGCTGACCACGGCGATGCCCAGGCGTCGGGCCGCACGCAGGGCGCTAAGGCCCAGTGGGCCTTCGGTGGCGATGTACAGCACGTCCGGACGCTGCCGCCGCCAGCGCCGCCACAGTTTGTGCATCGACACTTCGCCCCATTGCAGTCCCGGGTAGCCCGGCAGCGGCCAGCCACGGCACAGCAGCAGGCTATCGTCGGCGTTGGTGGCCACTTCGCCGGCCTGGCGCGGACGCACCACCTCGACCAGATGCCCGCGCAGACGCAGGCCATCGCTGAGCCGGCCCAGGGTATTGGCCACGCCGTTTATCTCGGGTGGAAAGGTCTCGCTGACCAGGGTGACGCGTAGCGGCGGTGTATTCATGTGAAAAATTTTCCGCCTGCTTGATTGCCGTCATGTGACACAAAAATGATGGCCTTATGACGCCTGTTTTCCGGCACTTTTTCCGTTCACCATTATTTATTTTTGGGCGGATCAAGACTGTCTGGTTTCAGCCGATGAAGATGCCATTGACGGGTGGGCACGCTCGGGGAGAGCGGTGATGTTCAATAGCAAACTGAAGCAAGAAATCCAGCAACTGCGCGAGGAGCTGCAATCCATCGAGCAGATCAAGAACAGCCTCGACAGCGAAATGCTCGTGCTGCAACTCGACCCCAAAGGGCGCATCGAGTCGGCCAACGGTAATTTCGAGAAGGAGATGCTCTACACCCGCGATCGCCTGATCGGCCGCAATATCGAGGACATCGTTCCCGAGCATGTGAAGTCGCTGGATTTCTATCAGCGCATGAAGACGGCCATCACCCGTGGCGAGCACCTGAACGGCGCCTTCCGCCTGCTGCGTGGCAACGGTGAGGAGGCTTGGCTGCGCTCGATCCTGCAACCGGTCAAGGGCACCGACGGGCGCATCCAGTGCTTCAGCCTGCATTCGAGCGACCTGACGCGTACCATCAAGACGTCGCGTGAGCACGAAAGCCTGATCAAGGCATTGATGCGCTCCACGGCAGTGATCGAGTTCAATCTCGACGGCATCGTGCTCACTGCCAACGACCGTTTCCTGCACGCGATGGGCTACAGCCTCGAGCAGATCCGCGGCAAGCATCACCGCTTGTTCTGCGAACCCGAGGAAGCCAATTCGGCGGCCTACCAGCAATTCTGGGACAAGCTGCGCCGCGGTGAATTCGTGGTCGAGCGCTTCAAGCGCATCGACGCCCACGGGCGGGTGGTCTGGCTGGAGGCGTCTTACAACCCGATCATCGATGCCCATGATGTGCTGTACAAGGTGGTCAAGTTCGCCACCGTGATCACCGATCAGGTGAATCAGGAGATGGCCGTGGCGCGGGCCGCCGACATGGCCTACGGCACCTCCCAGGACACCGATGCCGCCGCGCGCAAGGCGACCGAGGTGGTGACCCAGACCGTCGAGGTGATGCGTGGCCTGGAGCGCTCCATGCAGGAGGCGGCCGAAGGCATTCAGGCGCTGGACAAGCAGTCGAAGGTGATCGGTTCGATCATCAAGACCATCAGCGACATCGCCGGGCAGACCAACCTGCTGGCGCTCAACGCGGCAATCGAAGCAGCGCGCGCTGGCGAGCAGGGCAGGGGCTTTGCCGTGGTCGCCGACGAGGTCCGCCAACTGGCCTCGCGTACCAGCAGCGCCACCGAGGAAATCGCCCGCGTGGTGCAGCAGAACGAGCAGTTGGCCCAGGCGGCGGTGGACATCATCGACACCAGCAAGCGTCAGGCCGAGCAAGGCCTGACACTGGCCGATGAGACCGGCCAGGTGATCGTGGAGATTCAGGATGGGGCGCGGCAAGTGGTCAGCGCGGTGGGGCAGTTTTCCAATCAGTTGACCCACTGACCGCACCACCCCTGGTGAGCGGGCGACGGATCAGCGTGGGCGATCGCGCTCGCGCACCCAAAACACCGTCGCCCCCGCTACTGCCGCCGGCATCATCAAGACGTTCACGCCCGGAACCAACAGCGCCAGGTAGGTGATGCCGCCAAAACCCAGGCTCTGCCAGCGCTTCTGGCGCAGCCAGGCGAGCATGTCCTGCCAGCTCATCTTGTTGTTGTCGGCCGGGTAGTCGATGTACTGGATGGCCATCATCCACACACCGAATACCAGCCACAGCGGCGCGGCGACCACGTTCACCACTGGAATCAGCGACAGGATGAACAGTCCGATGGCCCGTGGCAGGAAGTAGCCGAGCTTGCGCATCTCGCGGCCAAGCGTGCGCGGCACCATGGCCATTAGCTCGCCCCAACTGAACGCCGGAAAGTGGTCTTCGCCGCGTACCACCACTTCCACCTTCTCGGCCAGGAAGCCGTTGAACGGTGCAGCGATGATGTTGGCCAGCAGGGTGAAGGTGAAGAACACCATCAGGACCACCAGCACGACGAACAGTGGCCAGAGAATGTAGGTGAGAAAGCTCAGCCAACTGGGCAGGGTCGGCATCAGTGTGTCGACCCACAGGCTGAACTGATGGCCGGCGAAGTAGATCAGGCCGCCGAACAGCAGGATGTTGATCGCCAGCGGCAGCAGCACGAACAGGCGCAGGCTGGGGCTCAGGACCAGCTTCAGGCCTTCGCGCAGGTACTGCGGGCCGGACAGGACGGGGGCTTGCATCGAAAGGCTCCACGGAAGGGAAAACGCGCTGACCTTACCGAGTTTGCGGCGTCGGCGAAAGACGCGACACTCTCTGTAACAAAGCTGAGCGACAGTACCGGCAACGACGGCGCGTGCGCATAGAGCCTGCCTATGAGGTGGATTGTCGAAGGATATTTCCTTACTCTTTGCCACCTCGCTACAGTGCGTTCACTTTCTTTACGCCACGAAACGCCGCGAGCCCTCTGTGGGAGGTGGCCCCCAGGTTTTCGGACCTGCGCGTAGTAGCCTTCCCCAAGTGCTGCGCAGGTCCTTTTTCATTTCCAGCCGGCTTTGCCGGCACAGCGGTGTCGGCCTGTTCAGGCCGGCTCGACAGGAGCACGCCATGTCCGAAGTTCGTCATTCCCGCGTCATCATCCTCGGTTCCGGTCCTGCCGGTTACAGTGCTGCGGTGTACGCGGCCCGTGCCAACCTCAAGCCGCTGCTGATCACCGGCATGCAGGCCGGCGGCCAGCTGACCACCACCACCGAAGTCGACAACTGGCCGGGCGACCCCCATGGCCTGACCGGCCCTGCGCTGATGCAGCGCATGCAGGAGCACGCGGAGCGTTTCGAGACCGAGATCGTTTTCGATCACATCAATGCCGTCGACCTGGCCAACAAGCCGTTCACCCTGCGCGGTGACAGCGGCACCTACACGTGCGATGCGCTGATCGTCGCCACCGGCGCCAGCGCGCGCTACCTGGGCCTGCCGTCGGAAGAAACCTTCATGGGCAAGGGCGTGTCGGCCTGCGCGACCTGCGACGGTTTCTTCTATCGCAACAAGCCGGTCGCCGTGGTCGGTGGCGGCAACACCGCGGTGGAAGAGGCACTGTACCTGGCCAACATCGCCAGCAAAGTGACCCTGGTGCACCGCCGCGATACCTTCCGCGCCGAGAAGATCCTGATCGACAAGCTGCACGCTCGTGTGGCCGAGGGCAAGATCGAACTCAAGCTCAACGCCACCCTGGACGAAGTGCTCGGCGACAACATGGGCGTGACCGGCGCGCGCCTGAAGAACAACGATGGCAGCAGCGACGAGATCAAGGTCGATGGCGTGTTCATCGCCATCGGTCATACCCCGAACACCTCGCTGTTCGAAGGGCAACTGACGCTCAAGGATGGTTACCTGGTGGTCAGCGGCGGTCGCGAAGGCAATGCCACCGCCACCAATGTCGCCGGTGTGTTCGCGGCGGGCGACGTGGCTGACCATGTGTACCGTCAGGCCATCACGTCGGCGGGCGCCGGCTGCATGGCCGCGCTGGATGTGGAGCGTTATCTGGACGGCCTGGCCAACGCGTCGTTCTGATAGAAGGCGCGGCGCGCAACGCGCCGCGTTTGCGATCGCTGGGCCACGACAGCAGCCCGGCGATCCACCGGAACGGGCCGCAGTTACAGGCTCAATCGCATCGACAGATCCACCGCCTTCACATCCTTGGTCATCGCGCCGATGGAGATGTAGTCCACGCCGGTTTCAGCGATCACCCGCAGTGTACTTTCGTTGACCCCGCCGCTGGCCTCCAGCTTGGCTTTGCCTGCGTTCAGGCGAACGGCTTCACGCATTTCGTCCAGGCTCAGCTCGTCGAGCATCACGATATCTGCGCCCGCTGCCAGCGCCTGATGCAGTTCGTCCAGGCTTTCCACCTCGATTTCCACCGGCTTGCCGGGCGCAATGCGCCGTGCGGCTGCAACGGCTTCGGCCACGCCGCCACAGGCTGCAATGTGGTTCTCCTTGATCAGAAAGGCGTCGAACAGGCCGATGCGGTGGTTGTCGCAACCGCCGCAGGTCACGGCGTACTTCTGTGCCAGGCGCAGGCCGGGCAGGGTCTTGCGGGTATCGAGCAGCCGCACCTGGGTGCCTTCGACCAGGTTGGCCAGAAAGCGTGCGCGGGTCGCCACGCCTGAGAGCATTTGCAGGAAATTCAACGCCGAGCGCTCGCCAGTGAGCAGCGAGCGCGCCGGTCCTTCGAGGTGAAACAGCGCCTGGTCGGCTTCAGCCTGCTCACCGTCGACCACGCGCCAGTGCACGGCTACGCGCGGATCGAGCTGGCGGAACACCGCGTCGACCCAGGCGGTACCGGCGATCACGCAGCGCTCGCGGGTGATGACGGTGGCCTTGGCCAACCGCTCGGCAGGGATCAGCTGGGCGGTGATGTCGCCGCTGCCGACGTCTTCGAGCAGTGCACGGCGCACGTTGGCTTCGATTTCGGCGGTGAGGTCGGCGAGACGTAGGTTCGGCATGGTCGGCTCCACAAGCAAAGTGGCGCCGATTATAGGGCAGGGGACCACGCTTTACAGCCGTGCAAGCCGATGTCGATCACTGTGCACCGGGTCGCGTACTCGGCAGGGCGTGTTGGCAGCTGTCATCTTTTTCATCAATAATGACGCCTTGTATTTGACGTCATCGCTTTGACGAATCGAATTCGACTGTCGATCAATACCCAGCAAGGAGTTCGGGATGCGCGATGAAGGCAGGGTGGGCCCCTTCGGGGTGACCCTCGACAGCAGGCGGCCAGCGCCCTTGCCTGGCCTTCCCATGGTCCTCCTGCAAGTGCGTGACAAAGCCGCGTTGCACTTGCGCCAGGGGCTCCAGGCGTTGTTCGACAACGCCGACGACACCCTCTTCGAGATGGCCGACAAGGCCGGCGGTGGCGATCCGCAGCACCTGTATTTCGAAGCCATGCGCGATCTGCGGCTCAAGCGTAAAAGTATCGAGCGCGCCTTTCTCGACACCCTTCACGACACCTTCCTGCAACTCGGTCAGATCGACCCGCTGGGAAACTTCGACCTGGCCATCGGCAAACCTTCGCGCGAGCGCACCTTGGCAGTGGGGGCGATGGTCGAGCGCGTGCTGGCGCGCGATGGGTTTGCCTTGGAACAACTGAGCCAGCGTTTCACCGCGCTGCTCGACCGGCCCGTGCAGGTGCACGGCAATCCCCTCGGGCCTGCCTGCCTGTGTCGCTATTTTCTCGATGCGGGCCGCGAGCTGGGCGTGGGCCTGCGGGTCAAACTGATCCTGCTGCAACTGTTCGAGCGCTACGTGCTGCGCGATGTCGATGTGCTGTACGCCCAGGCCAACCAATTGCTGGCCGCCGCCGGCGTGCTTGGGCATCTGGCGCCGGGGCCGCGTCGGCGCGTCGAGGATCGGGCGCGGGTCGAACGCTGCGGTCCGACCTCTTTGATTGGCGGGCCTGACCTGGATGCCGACAGCGCCGGACAGACTTTCTTTGCATCGCTGCAGGACCTGCTGGCGCCCCGTCGCGGTCGCCTCGCCCCACGCGTACAGAGCGTGGCGGCGGCACAGGCGATCGGTACTGCGGACCTGTTGCGCCTGCTCACGCACTTGCAGCACTACCTGCCGGAACCGGTCGAGGCCGACGATTTCGACCTCGGCCAGCAACTGGAGCAACTGCTGCTGCGCATTGGCGTACGCAGTGGCACCCGGCGGCGCCTGGCCACGGACGATGAAGACTTGATCAACCTCATCGGACTGTTGTTCGGTCATATCCGTCGCGACGACAACCTGCCCGAAGCCCTGCGGGTGCTGCTGGTCCGTCTGCACCTTCCCCTGCTCAAGGTGGCCTTGCTGGACAAAAGTCTGTTCAGCCGCACCAGTCATCCCGCGCGTCGGCTGCTCAACGAAATAGCCGCCATGGCCATCGACTGGGAGGGCGCCGGCGAGGCGCTGCAGGCGCGGATGGAACGTGTCATCCAGCGCCTGCTCAGCGATTTCGACGACGACCTGCAGGTAGTTAACGATGTGCTCGAGGAGTTCCTGCAGTTCAGCGCAGAAGAGCGTCGGCGCAGCGAGTTGCTGGAACAGCGCACCCGTGATGCCGAACAGGGGCGGGCGCGTGCGTTGCAGGCGCGTCGACAGGTCCAGTTGGAACTCGACCGCCGCTTGCGCGGGCGCCTGGTGCCACGCGTGGTGCAGACCATGCTGATGGAGTGCTGGAGTCAGGTGTTGTTGCTCGCCTGGCTCAAGCATGGCGAGGGTTCGCAAGCCTGGGAGCACGGTCTGACGACACTGGACGCCTTGCTCGAGAGCATCACCGTGCGGCCCCAGCCCCTGGCGCGCCAACGTTTGATCGAGCAGTTGCCCGGCCTGCTCAAGGCCTTGCGCGATGGCCTGGCCGGGGTGGTGCTGGACTCGGCCGTACAACGGGCGTTCTTCATGGAGTTGGAGCGTCTGCACCTGCGCGCTTGCGCCGAGCCCGGTCAATGGCAGGGCGAGATCGACGAGGTCCGGATACGTGAGCCGATCATCCTGGCCATCGCTGAGGAGCCGGCCGGCAGTTGCGTACCGCCGTTGGCGGCGCACAGCCTGCAGTTGCAGCAGGTCAGGCGCCTGCGCCTGGGCACGTGGGTCGAGTTGCATGACGAAGATGAGCCGCTGCGCTGCAAGTTGGTGGCACGCGTCGAAGGGAGCGATCGGCTGGTCTTCGCCAATCGCACCGGCATGAAAGTGCGCGAATGGAGCAGTGCTGGCCTGGCCCTGGCGCTGCGCCGAGGCGAGGCGCGGGTGCTGGATGACGGCTTGCTGTTCGAGCGCGCCTTGGAGGCCGTGCTGGAAGAGCTGCGTTCAGCCGAAGTGCGTTGAGCCGGGGCTATCTTCACATGCACGCGTCATCTGGCCGGGGCATACTGATGCCTTGTTCCCGGCGTCTTTCAGGATCTGCCTCATGCAATTGGACCGCGCCAGCGGCTGGTTCAGCGGTGTCACTCACTGCCCCTCGCCCAATTTCAACGCCCGTCCCTCGGCGAGGCGATCTCCCTGCTGGTGATTCACAACATCAGCTTGCCGCCAGCCTGTTTCGGCACCGGCAAAGTCCAACAGTTCTTTCAGAACCGCCTCGATCCGGCCGAGCATCCTTATTTCGACAGCATCGCGCACCTGACCGTATCGGCACACCTGTTCGTCGAACGCGACGGCGCTGTGACCCAGTTCGTGTCGCTGCTCGACCGCGCCTGGCATGCTGGTGTGTCACGTTTCGACGGCCGTGAAGGCTGCAACGACTTTTCCATCGGCATCGAGCTGGAGGGCACCGATGCGCTGGCCTACACCGATGCCCAGTACGACGCTCTGGTCCAGCTCTCGCGACAGATCCGTCAGCAATGGCCGGCGATCGATCTGGAGCGCATTCAGGGTCACAGCGACATTGCGCCGGGGCGCAAGACCGATCCCGGCCCGGCTTTCGACTGGCGGCGTTACCGCGCCGCGCTGAACGAGGATGCGGTATGAGTTTTCTGGTGTTGGTCCTGATCCTCTGGGTCGAGCAGTTCTCGGCCTGGCGCCATCGTCTGCAGCGAGACGGCTTTTTCCTCGCCGAGCTGGCGCGCCTGGAGCGCCGAGGACGCGTGTCGGCCGACTGGAGCCTGGTGCTGCTGGTGCTGGCGCCCGTGCTGCTGCTGGCATTGCTGCTGTATGTGCTGCAGCCAGTGGCCTATGGCTTGCTGGCGCTGCCGGTGCACCTGCTGGTCCTGCTCTACAGTCTCGGCCGCGGCGATACCAAGGCGGCCCTCGGACCGTTTCGCGATGCCTGGCGTCGCGGCGACGAACAGGCCGCCCTGCATGTGGCCGAGCGCGACCTGGGCCTGGCCGCAGACGACCCGCGCGACCTTCTGGTCCGGGTGCAAGGCAACCTGCTGTGGCAGGCCTACCAGAGCTTTTTCGCGGTGATTTTCTGGTATGTCCTGCTGGGGCCGGCCGCGGCGCTTGGCTACCGGTTGCTCGCCCTGAGCGCCGCCCACGCTCATCAGCCCGCGCTCAAGGCGCGTGCGGTGCAATTGCGTCACCTCATGGACTGGCTACCAGTGCGGGTGCTGGCGCTGAGTTTCGCGCTGGTCGGCAACTTCGTAGCGGTGACCCGGGTGATGCTGCACGAGTTGCTCAACTGGCACCTCAGTGCCGGGCAACTGATCGCTCGCGTAGGCAGGGTGGCCGACGATATTCCTGAGCAGGAAGAGGCGCAGAGCGCACTGGCGCGTCTGGACAGTCTGTGGGAGCTGCTGCTGCGCAGTGCGGTGTTGTGGTATGCCGGGTTCGCCTTGTGGACGGTGCTGCTGTGAGCACTGGGGCGACGCCGGTCAGTCGTCGTGCGGCCAGCCGAACAGCTCGCAGGTGTTGCGGCGGGTAGCGTCGGCCAGCACCTGCGCCTCGACGCCCATGATGTCGGCCAGGGCGCGGGCGATGTCCGGCAGGTGCTCGGGGCTGTTGCGCACGCCTGGGTGCATGACCGGTGCCATGTCCGGCGCGTCCGTTTCCAGGACCAGACTCTCCAGCGGCAGACGCGGCAATGTCTTGCGCAAGCGCAGCGCCTGGGGCCAGGTGGCGGCGCCGCCGAGGCCCAGCTTGAAGCCGAGCTTGATGTACTCACGCGCCTCCTCGGCGCTGCCGGCGAAGGCATGGACGATGCCCGCGCGTGACGGTCTGTAGCGTTTGAGGGTGGCGATCACCTGGGCGTGGCTGCGGCGCACGTGCAGCAAGGCGGGCAGGTCGAAATCGCAGGCCATCTGCAACTGCGCTTCGAACAGCGACTGCTGGCGCGCCTTGTCCAGCGCTGGAAGATAATAGTCCAGCCCGAATTCGCCGACGGCGCACAGGCGCGGATCGCCGTGCAGGCGCTCCAGCCATTGGCGCAATTGCGTCAGGTGTTCCGGGCGATGCTGGGCGAGGTACACCGGATGCAGACCCAGCGCCGCGGGCAGGCGCGTGTCATGGCAGGCCAGGTTCCACACCCGTTGCCAGTTTTGCTGATCAACCCCCAGTACCACCATGCGCTCGATGCCGCGCGCCGTCGCGGTGGCCAGCAGGCGCTCGCGGTCGGCGTCGAAGTCGGGAAAGTCCAGGTGGGTGTGGGTGTCGATCAGGCGCATGCTCAGACCGCAATGCGTTGCTTGAAGGTCCGCGCCACCGCGTGCACCCCTGGCGCATAGCGCTTCTGCTCGATGGCGGCCAGCGCCAGTTCCAGGGCAGTGGCGGCGATCTGCCCGTGCTGCTGCGCCATGGCGTTGACCGGCAGCGGCAGGAAGTCCAGCAGCTGGTTGTCGCCAAAGGTGCCCAACTGCAATTGCCGGGCTTCGCTGCCGCGTGCCTGAAGGGCATCGAATACGCCCTGCAGCAGCACGTACGAGGTGGTGATCAAGGCGTCGGGCAGGCCGCCCAATTCGTCCAGCAGCGCCTGCATCAGTCGCTGACCGCAGGCGCGGCTGAACGCCTCGCCCTCTTGGCGTCGCACCTCGCCCGCGAAGCCCAGCAAGGCGTCGTCGAAGCCCGCCGCACGGGCCTGACTCACCGACAGTTCCGGGCGTGCGCCGATCAGCGCGATGCTGCGCGGCGCGGTGAGCAGCAAGCTGTCGGTGAGCTGGCGGCTTGCATTGTGGTCGTCGCTGATCACCGAGCAGAAATGCTCGGGGTCCAGGCAGCGGTCGATGGCGATCACCGGCAGGCCCTTGGCCTGCATCTCGCGGTAGCTGTCGTCCTCGGCCGGCAGGCAACTGGCGACGAACAGCGCGTCGCAGCGGCGGGCGCGGAACAACTGCTGCAACTGACGTTCGCTCTCGGGCTGATCGTCGCTGCTGGCAATCAGCAACTGATAGCCACGGGCACGCGCGCCTTGCTCCAGTTGCTTGGCGATGCGCGCATAGCTGGGGTTTTCCAGGTCCGGCAAGATGAAGCCGAGGGTCCGCGTGTGACGGCTGCGCAGGCCGGCAGCCTGGGGATTGGGTGTGAAGTCATGGGCTGCGACGACGGCGCGCACCCGCTCGACGGTGGCGCTGCTGATGCGCTGCTGTTCGGCCTTGCCGTTGATGACATAGCTGGCAGTGGTCACGGAGACACCGGCCAGACGTGCGATATCGCTGAGTTTCACCGCATTTTCCTTGTTATTACCGAGGCAGTCGGAGACGCGTGGTGAGGTAGTCTTACCCGCAATTGTGTCCAAGTGCAGGCGACCATTGTCGCAATTGTTCCGACAAACTGGGGCTTTTTCCCACGCAGATTATCGAGTAACGTGGCGGCCTGGTCAGATTAAACGTTTCAGCATCCATTAATTGGGGTCTGCCCTGAAAGCCCTAGGATGAAAAATACGTTGAATCCCACAACAATAACCTCAGTTCCCGACTGCGGGTACTGCAAAAGGAGAGGGTCATGCTCGAGCTCGCCAATGAGCAGATAGCCATGGGCCAGGTGGCCGTCGACAAAGCGTCGGCGCTGCGCCTGCTCGCGGACCGGTTGGTCGCCGATGGTCTGGTCGCCGAGGGATACCTCGACGGGTTGCAGGCCCGCGAGGCGCAAGGTTCCACCTTTCTCGGTCAGGGCATCGCCATTCCCCATGGCACGCCGCAGACCCGCGACCTGGTGTTCGCCACCGGTGTACGTCTCTTGCAGTTTCCCGACGGCGTCGACTGGGGCGACGGTCAGATCGTCTACCTTGCCATCGGCATCGCCGCGCGCTCGGACGAGCACCTGCGCCTGCTGCAACTGCTCACCCGTGCCCTGGGTGAAACCGACCTGGCCGAGGCGCTGCGACGCGCCAGTTCCGCCGACGCGCTGCTCAAGCTGTTGCAGGGCGCACCACGCGAACTGGAACTAGACGCCCAACTGATCAGCCTGAACCTGCCCGCCGACGACTTTGACGAACTGGCCTGGCGCGGCGCTCGCCTGCTACAACGCGCAGGGTGTGTGGACAGTGGCTTTGCCGCCCTGCTGCAACAGGCCGAGCCGCTGCCGCTGGGCGAGGGCTTGTGGTGGTTGCACAGCGAGCGCGAGGTGCTGCAACCGGGGTTGGCCTTCGTGACCCCGCAGCAGCCCTTGCGCCACCGCGACCAACCGCTCAATGGCCTGTTCTGCCTGGCCAGCCTGGGCGCTGCACACCAGGCGTTGCTCGAGCGCCTGTGCCAGGTGCTCATCGAAGGTCGGGGTCAGACCCTCTACCAGGCCACCAGCAGCCGTGATGTGCTTCAGGTCCTGGGCGGCGAGGTGCCAGCCGATTGGCCCAGTGTCCGGGTGATGCTGGCCAACCCTCACGGTTTGCATGCGCGCCCCGCCAAGGTACTGGCGCAGTTGGCCAAAGGGTTCGACGGCGAGATCCGTATCCGTGTCACCGACAGCGGTCAGGCTGGCGTTTCGGTCAAGAGCCTGAGCCGCCTGTTGTCCCTGGGCGCCCGCCGGGGACAGGAACTGGAGCTGATCGCCGAGCCGAGCATCGCCGCCGACGCGCTGCCGGTGCTGCTGGCGGCCATCAAGCAAGGCCTGGGCGAGGACGTCGAGCCGCTGCCGAGCACGCCTGAGCTTGCCCAGCAGCCCGTACCTGAAACCCTCCAGGCGCCGCTGCCGGGCACTCAAGTGCAGGGTGTCGGTGCGGCGCCGGGTATCGCCAGTGGCCCGGCCCACGTGCGCGTCGAACGCGAGATCGACTACCCACTGCGCGGCGAATCCTGCGCCCAGGAGCGCGCGCGTCTGCGCGCTGCCTTGGCTGCGGTTAACGATGAGTTGCAGGCGCTGGTACAGCGCAGCGACAAGGCCATCGCGGAGATTTTCGTCACCCACCAGGAAATGCTCGCCGATCCGGCCCTGACCGACGAAGTGGACCAGCGCCTGACCCAGGGTGAAAGCGCCGCAGCGGCCTGGATGACGGTGATCGAGGTTGCCGCCAGTCAGCAGGAAGCCCTGCGCGATGCGTTGCTGGCCGAGCGCGCCGCCGACCTGCGCGATGTCGGTCGGCGGGTGCTGGCCCAGTTGTGCGGCGTGACCGAGCAGGCCGAGCCGCAGCAGCCCTACGTGCTGGTCATGGCCGAAGTCGGGCCGTCCGACGTGGCGCGCCTGGACCCGCAGCGGGTCGCCGGTATCGTCACCGCCCATGGCGGCGCTACCGCCCACAGCGCCATTGTCGCCCGCGCCCTGGGCATTCCTGCCGTGGTCGGTGCGGGCGCAGCGATCCTGTTGCTCGAGCCCGGCACGGCATTGCTCCTCGATGGCCAGCGCGGCAAGGTCAGCGTGGCGCCGCCGGCCGACGAGTTGCAGCGTGCGCTGGCCGAGCGCGACCAGCGCGAACAACGCTTGCAGGCGGCCTGGAGTCAGCGGCACGCGCCGGCAGTGACCCGTGACGGCCATGCCCTCGAAGTGTTCGCCAACATCGGCGACAGCAGCAGCATCGACAAAGTGGTCGAACAGGGCGCCGAAGGCGTCGGTCTGCTGCGCACCGAACTGATCTTCATGGCCCATCCGCAAGTACCGGACGTGGCCACCCAGGAAGCCGAGTACCGCCGTGTGCTCGATGGCCTGCAAGGGCGTCCCCTGGTGGTGCGCACCCTCGATGTGGGGGGCGACAAGCCGCTGCCGTACTGGCCCATCGCCGCCGAGGACAATCCGTTTCTAGGCGTGCGCGGGGTGCGCTTGACCCTGCAGCGTCCGCAGGTGATGGAAGACCAGTTGCGCGCACTGCTGCAGGCCGCTGACGACCGACCGCTGCGCATCATGTTCCCGATGGTCGGGCAGATGCACGAATGGCGAGCGGCCAAGGCCATGGTCGAGCGCCTGCGCCAGGACATCCCAGTGGCCGACCTGCAGGTGGGCATCATGATCGAAGTGCCCTCGGCGGCGCTGCTGGCCCCGCAACTGGCTCGCGAAGTGGATTTCTTCAGCATCGGCACCAACGACCTGACCCAGTACACCCTGGCCATCGACCGAGGCCATTCGAGCCTGTCGGCCCAGGCTGATGGCCTGCACCCGGCCGTGCTGCAACTGATCGACATGACCGTGCGCGCCGCCCATGCCGAAGGCAAGTGGGTGGGCGTGTGCGGCGAGCTGGCCGCCGACCCGCAAGCGGTGTCGGTGCTGCTGGGGCTGGCGGTCGATGAACTCAGCGTTTCGCCGCGCAGCATCGCCGAAGTCAAGGCCTTGGTCCGCCAGGCCGATTACTCGACGGCCTGCGCCCTGGCGCGCGAGGCCTTGCAACAAGACAGCGCCGAGGCAGTACGGGCGCTGGTGGAGCGTTATTGAATGGCCAAGATTCTCACCCTGACCCTCAACCCGGCGCTGGACCTCACCGTCAGCGTCGAGCGCCTGCGCATCGGTGCGGTCAATCGCGCCACGGAGCAGCGTTGCCACGCTGCTGGCAAGGGCCTGAACGTGGCCCAGGTGCTGGCTGATCTCGGCCACCAGATCACCGTCGCCGGCTTTCTTGGGCGCGACAATCCGCAGCCTTTCGAGGCGCTGATCGCCCAGCGCGGTTTTGTCGACGCGTTTGTACGCGTGGACGGTGAAACCCGCACCAACCTCAAGTTGGTCGAAGCGCACGGGCAAGTCACCGACGTCAATGGGCAAGGACCGCAGGTGGATGCAACTGCCCAGGCCGAGTTGCTCGAACGCCTGGCTGCGCTGGCGGGCGAACATGCGCTGGTGGTGGTGGCTGGCAGTCTGCCGCGGGGTATCAGCCCGCAGTGGTTCACTCACCTGCTGGAGCAACTGAAGTCGCAAGGGCTGAAGGTGGTGCTGGACACCAGCGGCGAGGCTCTGCGTGCCGGTCTTCAGGCAGCGCCCTGGCTGATCAAACCCAACACCGACGAGTTGGCTGAACTGACGGGCAGTGGCGTCGAAGACTTCATCGCTCAGCAGACGGCGGCCCAGCGTCTGCTCGACAGCGGCGTCGGCCACGTGGTGGTGTCCCAGGGCGCCCAAGGCGTGAACTGGTTCAGCGCCGAGCGCACCCTGCATGCCCAGCCGCCCAAGGTCAGCGTCGCCAGTACCGTGGGCGCGGGCGACTCGCTGGTCGCCGGTATGGTGCACGGGCTGCTACTGGGCGAAGACGCCGGCCAGACCCTGTGCCGCGCCACCGCCATCGCCGCCCAGGCGGTGACCCAGGTTGGCTTCGGGATCACTGATCGCGAGCAACTCGCGCAGTTGGAGGCCGCCGTGCAACTGACCGAACAACAACAAGAGGCTCGCCGATGAACATCGCGATCGTCACCGCCTGCCCGAATGGCCAGGTGTCGAGTGTATTGAGTGCGCGCCTGCTGGCGGCGGCAGCGCAGCGTCGAGGCTGGAGCACCAGCGTCGAGGTGTGGGATGCCGACCATCCCGAGCGACGCCTGAGTGCGGCGCAGATCGCCGAGGCTGACTGGGTGCTGGTGGTCAGCACCGGGACCGTGGACCTGAGCCGCTTCGTCGGCAAGCGCCTGTTCCAGAGCACGCCGGCCCAGGCCCTGGCAGACCGGGAAAACTTCCTCGACGACGCGGCGGCCAAGGCCCAGGTGCTGGAGCACAGCGTCGCTGCCGAGCCTGCGCACGTCCATGCCGCGCCGCGTATCGTCGCCGTCACCGCCTGCCCGACTGGCGTGGCGCACACCTTCATGGCTGCCGAAGCGCTGCAGCAAGCGGCGCGCGACCTGGGCTACGACTTCAATGTCGAGACCCAAGGCTCGGTCGGTGCACGCAATCCGCTGTCGGCCGAGGCCATCGCACAGGCCGACGTGGTGCTGTTGGCCGCCGACATCGAAGTGCCCACCGCGCGCTTTGCCGGCAAGCGCATCTATCGCTGCGGCACCGGTATCGCCTTGAAGCAGTCACGCACCACGTTGGACAAGGCGTTGGCCGAGGGGCGTGTCGAGACGGCCGACGCCGCCAGCGCCCAGGCGCCGGCCAAGGGCGAGAAGGCTGGGGTGTACAAGCATTTGCTGACGGGCGTGTCGTTCATGCTGCCGATGGTGGTGGCCGGTGGTCTGTTGATCGCCTTGTCGTTCGTCTTCGGCATCGAAGCCTACAAAGAGGCAGGCACCTTGCCTGCCGCGCTGATGCAGATCGGCGGCGAAGCGGCGTTCAAGCTGATGGTGCCGATGCTGGCCGGCTACATTGCCTGGTCCATCGCCGACCGTCCGGGCCTGGCGCCGGGCATGATCGGTGGGCTGCTGGCTAGCACCCTGGGGGCCGGCTTCATCGGCGGTATCGTCGCCGGCTTCCTGGCCGGTTACAGCGCCAAGGCGATCAGTCGCTGGGCGCGCCTGCCCAGCAGCCTGGAAGCGCTCAAACCGATTCTGATCATTCCGTTGCTGGCCAGCCTGTTCACAGGCCTGGTGATGATCTACGTGGTCGGTCATCCGGTGGCGGCAATGCTCGAAGGGCTGACGCGCTTTCTCGACAGCATGGGCACCACCAACGCCATCCTGCTCGGCCTGCTGCTGGGCGGCATGATGTGCGTGGACTTGGGCGGGCCGATCAACAAAGCGGCCTATGCCTTCTCGGTCGGGCTGCTGGCCTCGTCCAGCTACGCGCCAATGGCCGCGACCATGGCGGCGGGCATGGTGCCGCCGATCGGCCTGGGCCTGGCGACCTTCCTGGCGCGTCGCAAGTTCGCCCAGAGCGAGCGCGAGGCGGGCAAGGCGGCGTTGGTTCTGGGGTTGTGCTTCATTTCCGAAGGGGCGATCCCGTTCGCGGCCAAAGACCCGTTGCGGGTGATCCCGGCGAGCATCGCCGGCGGCGCGCTGACCGGTGCGCTGTCGATGTACTTCGGCTGCAAGCTCATGGCGCCGCACGGCGGGTTGTTCGTGCTGCTGATTCCCAACGCGATCAACCATGCCCTGCTGTACCTGCTGGCGATCGTGGCCGGCAGTGTGGTGACGGCCGTGGTCTATGCGCTGCTCAAGAAGCGTGAACAAGCGGAGTTGGTGGTGGCGCCTGCGTCGGTCAACTGACCGACATTCAACCGCGCCGTTTGGCGCGCAACGGCGTCAAGAGATCGCCCAGACCGTTGTGGTCGATCTCGTGCATCAAGGCCAGCAGCCCGCCCAGTTCCCCGGGCGGGAAGCCTTTGCGGGCGAACCAGGCCAGGTAGTCACCTGGCAGGTCGGCGATGAGTCGGCCTTGATACTTGCCGAATGGCATCGAGCGAGTGATCAGTAGTTGCAAGAGTTCGGGGTTCATCTTTCTTACGGTCCTTTGTGTGGAAAGCTGACCATACAGCAGTTGATTCACCCTGCAATCTGCACGAGCCCCTAAGCGGCGATCATGCAGAACGCTGCAGTCGCGAAATCAGCCTTTAATTTCAACTTATTGAAATTAAAGGATTTATTTTTATCGTTCGACTTGGCACGAAGGCTGCTCTCTTCTTGGGGGACTATCACCTGCCAAGGAGTTACGCCATGAGCAACCCGAACAAAGACGTGATCGACGTACTGAACGACCTGATCGAGTACAGCAAAGACGGCGAGAAGGGTTTCAAGGAATCGGCCGATGATGTCAAAAATCCTCAACTGAAGGCATTCTTCAAACAACGCGAAACGGACTGCGCCCAGGCTGCACGCGAGCTGCAAGCCGAGGTGCGTCACCTGGGCGGGGATCCGGAAACCTCCACCAGCTTCAGCGGCGACCTTCACCGTGGTTGGCTGAACATGAAATCGATGTTCACCGGCAAAGACGAAGAGGCGGTACTGAACACCGTTGAAGACGGCGAAGATCATGCGCTGAAGGCTTATAAAAAGGCTCGCGAGAAATTGGCCAAAATCAACACTCCCGACGCACTGAAAGCGCGGAATTTGGTGGATGGCCAGTTGCAAGGCGTGCAGCGTAATCACGACCAAGTCAAGACTTTGCGCAATGCTGCCCGCGCCAAGTCTTAAATAGCGGGTCCCTCTACCCGGTTGCGGCCATTGGCTTTGGCCCGGTAGAGCGCTTCATCGGCGGCACCCAGCACCCTGGTCAGGTCGTGCTGGGTGCCGGCTTCATGTAGGCCGATGCCGATACTCACGGTGATCGGTCGCTCGTCGCCGCCGAAAGGGGGCAACGCCTCCACGCTCAGGCGGATACGTTCAGCCAACAGCCGCGCACCGGCCAATTCAGTTTCTGGCAACACCACCTGAAACTCCTCACCCCCATACCGCGCTGCCAGGTCTGCCGGACGGCGGATGCTCAACTCTATAGTGCGCGCCACCTCACGCAGGGCATGGTCGCCACCGGCGTGACCATGGCGCTGGTTGAACGCCTTGAAATGATCCACATCGACCATCAGCACCGCCAACGGCGTGCGGTTGCGCTGGGCACGAGCCCATTCCTGACGCAGCACCTGATCCAGCCGCCTGCGGTTGGCCAGGCCGGTCAAGCTATCGGTGGCGGCCAGGGTGGCAAGGCCTTGCTCGGCATGATGGCGGCGGCGCAATTCGCGTCCTAGCAGCAGCGTGAGCCAGAGAATGCCCAGGCACAGCACGCCGGTGGCCAAGCCGACGATGATCGCCGTACGCCGCCAAGCCTGGAAGACTTCGCTGGAGGAGTGCGCCACCAGTACGATCAAGGGCAGATCGCCTACACGGGCGAAGGTGTACATGCGCTGTTCGTCGAACAATGCCGAATGGGCGCTGAAGCTGCCGCTGTGCTCTTGCAGGATGCGCTGGAAATTCGGTTGCTGGCTGAAGTCGCCGCCGATGGCCGGTTGTCCAGGCCCCAGGGGCTCTCGTGCAAGCAAGTGCCCGCTGGTGTTGAGCAGGTTGATGCTGCTGTGCTCGCCGATGTCCAGGCGCTGGAACAATTCGCTGAAGTACGACAGGCGCAGAGCGCCGGTCGCCAGGCCCGCGAACTCGCCATTGGCGCCTGAAATGCGTCGGCTGAAACTGATGCACCAATCCAGATCGCCCAGCCTGGCCTTGAACGGCGGCCCGATGAGCAGCCCGAGGTTGGGGTAGTCGCGATGCGCCTTGAACACGCCGGTATCAGCGAAATTGGCTTTGCGCGGGACCAGGCTGGTGGAGTCTCCGACCACATTGCCTTGCTCGTCCAGCCACAGCACATCGCCACGGCTCTGATCGACCAGCGCCGGGTTGAACAGCAGCCGATGCCGCATGGTACTCGGCACTTGCGCCAGATCCTTGCGTCCCACCGCCCAGATGAGCTCCTTGAGCGACTGGTCGTAGAGCTCCGCGTTATTAAGGATATCGCTCTCGATCAACTGGACGATGTTGCTCGACGCGCGGATCGACGATTGCTCGACGCTGTCCCGTTCACGGCCCAGCAAGTAACTGACGATGCCGACTATCGCGAGCACGGCGAGGCAACTGCCCAGATTGAGGATCAGCTCGGGGTGAGGCCTGGAGAGGGTGGGGCGCGGGATTCGAGTGTGCGACATCAGGCTCGCGACTGCATAAGCCCCTCTTGCCGTGAGGGTCGGGCTATCAAGCGGCGGCGACAGTGTAGGCAAGTGGCTATTGTCGGACAAGACAGTCTGTCGCAAATGCGCGCTTCATGCGCGCCAGGCGAGTCGCGCTGGGCGAACCGGATGAGGTGTCCGCCCGTTTGCCCGTTTGCCCGTTAGACAGTCCTAGAACACGGCGAGCGGGTAGTCGACGATCAGACGGATCTCGTCGTTGTCGTTGTCCACCGCCGAGTAGCCTCGGCTGCCCCGGTGGCTGGCATAGCGCAGCAGTAGCGAGAGGTCCTTGAACTGGCCTTCCTGGAATACGTATTTAACGTCCAGATCGCGCTCCCAGTGACGTGCATCCTTGCCCTCGGCGTTGTACCACTGGCCGTAGCCGACGCTCTCCGGATTGGCCCGAGTGAGGTCCAGTTTGCCTCGCGAATACGACAGCGAAGCGCTGAGCCCTGGCAGTCCGAGCCCGGCAAAATCATAGTCATATTGCAGTTTCCATGAACGCTCGCCCGGCCCATTGAAGTCCGAATACATGCGCGAGTTATCCAGGAAGATGCTGTCGCCTTGGTTGATGTAGTCGAAGGGCGTGTTGCCGTTGACCTGCTGGTAGGCCGTGGTGACGCTGTGGTATCCGCTTGCCACGGTGAAATGCAGGCTGTAGGTCGTGTTGTTGATCTTGCCCAATTTGGCCTGACCGGTGTCCTGGGTGCGATAGAGGTGCACGCCGGGGTTCAGGCTGAGGCTGTCGTTAACCACATAGGTGTAGTCCAAGTCGGCGTAGTACTGGTGCCAGATGTCCTTGAGTTCGGCGGCATAGAGGTTGGCGGTGAGGTGCGGGCTGTCGCTCCAGGCAGCGCCAGCCCAAGACAGGTACTGGCTATGCTGATCGTCCGCACGCTGGCTGTAGTTGGTGTCGATACGTCGATGGCCGCTCTGGTTGTACGGCTTGGTGAAACTGACTCGCCCGCCTTCGAGCAGCAGCCCGTCGAGGCTGGTGTTACGTAGCGTCACGCCGCGGAAGGTCTGCGCCAGCAGGTAACTTTCGCCACCCGCAATCACCGGGTTTGAGATAAACAGGTCGCCTGCCTTGAGTTCGGTATCGAACCCTGTGAGCTTCACTGCTGCGCCCGCACTTGAGAAGTGGGCTGGCGCGGCACCCAACGCGTCTTCGTTCTTTTGCCGCGTAGGCAGCAGATCGGTGCCGGCATGTCCGCCGCCGCCGTCGAGTTTCACACCGAGCATGCCGTAGGCGTCGACGCCCACACCAATGAGTCCGGGCGTATAACCCGACTCAAAGCGGGCAATCGCCCCTTGTGCCCATTCGCGATTGTCCCGCACGCCACGGTCGAGCTGGTTGCGGTGGTAATAGGCATTGCGAAAATGCAGGTTCAGCGATGAGCCCTCGACGAAACCCGCGACGTGTTCTTCGGCATGACTGTGGTGCGAAATCATTGCGCAAAGTGCAATGAATAGAGGCGTCAGACGGAAAGTGAAAGGCATTGATGACTGCTCCTTTGCTCGAACGGCGGGCAGTCTCTCACTATTCAATTCGAAAGTTCCGAGGAAAGGGCTCGACAACCTGAAGGAAATTTCCAGCACGTGGACATGCCGCTGCTAGGCAACGGCTAAACGGCAGCCGGCCGGGCCGTGTGGGGGCTGCTTGAGGCCCGGCCGTGAACGCGCGGGTGCGCACGCGGTGACACGTCAGCTGTCGGCCCGGCCGTTTTCGATGACCTTCGCGGCCGTCTGCTGTGCATCTTTTCCGGCATTCTGCTGCTGCGCGGCGTAGCCGTCCTGCGACTGCTGCAGGCTCGTCGCGATCTCTGCATTGCGGGCAACGAAGGCCGGTGATTCCTCCGCCATGGCCAGGGGCGACAACAACAGGGACGACAGAACGAAGACGCTGGCAATACCCATACTCTTGGACATTTGAACAACCTTCTTGCGTGGCAAGTGTTAATTGGGACAGCGCTAAGTTAGTCCTGTGAAGGCCGTTGAAACAGCGCTCAACAAGGGAATCACTCTTGTATTAAACGTAACTATAAGTCGCTAAAACTTCGCCAAAATCGCTGAAAACGTCTTGGTTGGGCGCCTGCCTTCATTTCCCGGCGCGTGGGCGCCAATGCCATGGGTGGCCACCTGCCAGTTGGTTGCCGTGGATCAATGTTCCCGCAGCGGTTGCCCCTAGAGTCGAGCACTTTGCCGATTGTCCCGACGATGCTGAGAGCCTGCAATGAAGTGCAATGTGCCCATAACCGGTCGAGCCGTGGATTATCCGGCCGATGCCAACATTCTTTCGACCACCGACCTGGACAGCGTCATTACCTACGCTAATGACGACTTCGTGCGGATCAGCGGTTTTTCCCGCGACGAACTGCTGGGACAACCGCATCACGTCGTGCGCCATCCCGACATGCCGGCGCTGGCGTTCGAGCAGATGTGGCGAGCCCTGAAGTCGGGACGTTCGTGGATGGGCTTGGTGAAGAACCGCTGCCGTAATGGCGACCATTACTGGGTCAGTGCCTTCGTCACGCCGATCAGCAGCGCGGGAAGCACGGTCGAGTACCAGTCGGTACGCACACGCCCCACCGACGAACAGATCGCGGCCGCCGAGCTCTGCTATGCGCGTCTGCGCAAGGGGCGGCAGCGCTGGTGGGAGCGCTTGCCGATGCCAGGGCTGCATGCGCGCCTGTCGCTGAGCATGGCGATGGTGCTGGCGCTGGTGATGGGCGTCGGCCAGGGCTGGACGTCACTGCGTTGGTACGAGGCGCTGTTCCAATGGACTGCGGCCATCGCGTTGGCCAGCCTGGCGACCTGGGCACTGCTGCGTCCTTTCGAGCGTCTGCGCAGTCAAGCGCGGGCGCTGGCCGACAACCCCTTGAGCCAGCAGTTGTACACCGGTCGGCGCGACGACATCGGTCAAATCGACTTCGCCCTGTGCATGCTTAAGGCACAACTGGGCGCGGTGGTTGGGCGCATTGGCGATACGTCGACGCGCCTGGCCGGGCACTCTGGTTCGTTGGTCGAGGCCACCGAGGCGAGCCACGCCAACAGTCTTGAACAGCAGAGCCAGGCGGACCAGGTCGCGACCGCCATCCACCAGATGAGCGCCAGCGTCGCCCAGGTGGCCAGCAGTGCGCAGATGGCGGCGCTGGCGGCCGATCAGGCCGAGGACGAGACCCAGTCCGGGCATCGTATGGTCGAGCGCAATCGCTGCGCGATCCAGGACCTGGCCGGCTCGCTGGTGGAGGCGAGCGAGGTGATCCAGCGCCTGGAGAGCGACAGCGGCGAGATCTCCAGTGTGCTCGATGTGATTCGCGGCATCGCCGAGCAGACCAACCTGCTGGCGCTCAATGCCGCCATCGAGGCCGCCCGCGCCGGTGAGCAGGGCCGCGGTTTCGCAGTAGTGGCCGATGAGGTGCGGGGCTGGCCCAGTGCACCGCTCAGTCGACCCACGAGATTCAGCGCATGATCGGCGCCGTGCAGGGTGGTACTCGCGCGGCAGTGCAGGTGATGCGCCAGAGCAGCGCGCATGCCGGGCACAGCGTCGAGCAGGCGCGCCTGGCCAGCGATGCGCTGGACGGCATCAGCCTGCGGGTCAACCAGATCAACGAGATGAGCCTGCAGATCGCGGCTGCGGTGGAGCAGCAGAGCCAGGTGAGCGAGGCCATCAACCGCAACATCGTCAGCATCCGCCAAGCCAGCGAAGCGACCGTGACGGTGGGTCAACGCAGCCACGGTAGCGCCGCTGATGTGGCCGCGCTGGCCCAGGAACTGCGGCGGCTGGCCGACGAGTTCTGGCGCCGCAGCCGCTGAAGATCCCTCAGGGTGGGTGTGTCAGAACCCGATGAAGGCGTAGTACACCGGCGCTTGGTCCGTGGTCAGCACCCCGTGCTGTTGCAGATCTTGCGTCAGATCGGGGTCTTGCAGGTGCACCGACCACGAGGCGGCGTGTGCCTGCTGCCTGCTTTCCAGCGCCGTCATGAAGGCCTGCATGTCCGGTAGCCAGGCGGTGAAGCCATTGCCTTTTAGCGCACTGGTGGTCATGCCCAGCGCCTGACAGACCGCGACCTTGGCGGCGATGTCGTCGCGGTCGGCCTGGCGCGATGCGCCGATCAGGGCGGCGAGGTGTGGATCGGCAGGGCGATTGCCGACGATCAGTTGCGGACCTTGATGCCAAGCTTCGGGCGGGCAGTCCTTGGCGTCTGGACGCAGCGGCAGGTGCGGATTGATTTCCGCCGGGTAGATACGGCACACCAACGGCCGAGTTTCATAGATGCCGCACAGGTTGTCGGCATCAAGATGGCGGCAGCGGCCGGGGTTGAAGGCGGCGAAGGTGACCGAGACGTGCAGCTGGGCATTGCCGCAGGGCACGGCCAGCGAGCGGCGTAGCACGTGGTCGCGCTGTTCGGGCGGCATGCCGGGGCCGTCGGCGACGAACCCTTCGATCAGCACCACCACTTGGCCACCATCACGGGCCCACTGGTGTGCTTCGGCAAATGTCAGCGGCACGTGGTGACCGCTGCAGCACTTGCCACAGCCGGTGCAGGCGAAGCGCAGGCTATCGCTCACTTGGCGCCCGGTTTCCATTCGGTGACGTAGGCCTGCTGCCGGGCGCGGTCGTATAGGCACAGCTCGGTGCCGGTCTGGTTTTTCATGTGCTTGGGTTTGTAGACGCCTTCGATCAGCAGTGCGCTGTAGGCGGTGCGGTCGTCGAACTCGGCAGGCTTGCCCAGGGCATGGGCATCCTTGAACTGGCTGGCGGCCAGGCAACTCTTGACCATCTGCTGGCGATACGCGTTCCAGGCGTCGGAACTGGAGGCATGGGCCGCGCCGGCGGTCATGGCCAGCGCGATCAGGGCAGTACGAAGAAGTGTCATGGCGATACCGACAAATAGACTCGGAAGGGTAGGAAGTATGCCCGAGTCCTACCCTTCATCAAGTGAAGGCACTAGGCCGCCAACTGTATCAGCGTTTTTCCGCATGCACCGCGCGCGCCGCCACCACCAGGCAGTCGGTCAGTTCGGGGGAGGAAAACTTGGTGAGGATTGCATTGGCACCGGCGAGCTTGGCCTTTTCGGCGCTCATGGCGCTGTCCAGCGAGGTGTGCAGCAAAATATAGAGGTGCTGGAAGTCAGGTGTCTCGCGTAGCGTCCGGGTAAAGGCGTAGCCATCCATTTCCGACATCTCGATGTCGGACACCACGATGTTGATTTCCTGCCCGGTGCCCTGCTGTTCCAGCAACACGTTGATCGCGTCCTTGGCGCTGCGCGCAGTGTGGCACTCCAGCCCCAGGTGACGCAGGGTGTGCACCGACTGTTGCAGGGCCACCTGGCTGTCGTCCACCACCAGGATGTTGGCCGCCGCGAGCAGGCTGGCATCTTCCTCGGCGAGCTGCCCGGAAGGGGCTTCGGGCGGCGGTGGCGCGATGCCGTGGATGACCTTTTCGATATCCAGCACCTGCACCAGCGCATTGTCCACGCGGGTGACGCCGGTGATGTAGGAACGGTTGCCGGAACCATAAGGTGGCGGTTTGATGTCGGTGCTCAGGCAATGCACGATGCGGCTTACCGCCTGGACGTGCAGCCCCTGGCGCGAGCGGCTGATGTCGGTGACGATCAGGCAGCCGCCGTCCGGGTCGGCCAGCGGTTGCTCGCCGATGGCCCGGGACAGGTCGATCACCGACAGCGACTGTCCGCGCAGGGTGGCCACACCTTTGACGTGGGGGTGGGATTCGGGAAGCTTGGTCAGCGACGGGCAGGGGATGATTTCGCTCACTTTGAGCAGATTGATCGCCATCAGCTTGCCGCTGCGCAGGGTGAACAGCAGCAGGGACAATGCGTCCGCGCGGGCATTGGGCGTGGCCATGGGCAACCTTTGGGAGTATCGAAACGGGAGAAGGTATTCGTTTATCGGCCTCTCTGTGCCTGGCTTTAGGGTGAAGGCGCACGAGGTGGGTGAGCAACACCGGACAGGGTGATAGCGGTGGCTCGAGCATACGACGATCAATTGTCGGTCTGTCGTGCTCAATGGATAGCTAACCGACGCGCCAGGCGACTGAGGTTGGCACGGTCGATGCCCAACTCTCGCGCGGCGGCCGCCCAATTGTGCTCATGGCGAATCAGGCATTGTTCGATCAGCTGGCGCTGATAATCGTCCAAAGCCGTCCGCAAACCTACTCTTTCTAGCGACGCCGCTTGAACGGGCGCCGTACTGATGTGCGCCTGCGGGGCTATGGTGGCGTTGCTCAGGCCAAGGTCGAGCGCGTCCAATGCCAGCATCCGCGACCGATGCGCGCCTCGGCCCAAGGCCTTGAGGGCGCAGCGGCCTATGAGGTGCTCGAGCTCGCGCACGTTACCTGGCCAGTCGTAAGCTAACAGCGCCGCTTCGGCCGCCTTGGTCAAGCGCAAGCTGTCGAGCCCCAGGCGCGATCGATTCTGCTCGAGAAAAAACCCCGCAAGCAGCAGCACGTCGCGACCCCGCTCGCGCAGCGCAGGCACCGGCAGCGGATAGACGCTCAAACGGTGATAAAGATCGGCACGGAATTGACCAGCGCGCACGCTGGCGGCCAGGTCGCGGTTGGTGGCGGCGATCAGCCGCACATCCACCCGGTGTTCCCGGTCCGAACCCAAGCGCTGCAGTTGCCCACTCTGCAACACGCGCAGCAGTTTGGCCTGTACGGCCAACGGTAATTCACCCACTTCATCGAGAAACAGCGTGCCGCCGTCGGCCAGCTCGAACTTGCCGCGCCGTTCGCCGTGGGCACCGGTGAACGCACCACGCACATGCCCGAACAGCTCGCTTTCCACCAGGGTGTCGGGCAGGGCGGCACAGTTGAGGCTGATCATCGGTTTGTCGGCGCGGTGGCTGGCCTGGTGCAGGGCTTGGGCGACCAACTCCTTGCCCACCCCGGTCTCGCCCGTGATCAAGACGGTGAGATCGCTACCGGCGACCAGACGCAACTCCTCGAGCAGGCGCTTGTGCGCCGGACTCTGGCCGATCAACTCCTGGCTGCGGTCGGTAGCCTGGCGGAAAAGGTCGGCCCGACGTTGCTCGTCCTGCACGCGCAGCGCCAACTGGTCGATGCGTTCGGCCACGGTGACGGTGGCTGCGGCAAGGCTGGCGAAGGCCTCCAGCGCGTCGAGTTCCAGGCTCTGGAACTGCCCGGGGGTCAGCGCATCGAGGGTCAGCAGTCCCCACGGACGCTCTTCGACCATCAAAGGACAGCCCATGCAGTCGTGCACATGCAGATCGACGTCGATGGCTTCGACCAGGCCGTCGTACGGATCGGGCAATGGGGAGTCGCTGGCGAAGCGGGTCGGTTGCGGGCGGCTGAGCAGCACCTGGAAACGCGGATGATCACTGACCTTGAAGCGCCGGCCGAGGGTGTCGGTGGCCAACCCATCGATCGCCAGCGGCACCAGCCAGTCGCCCTCCAGGCGCAGCAGCGCGGCGGCATCGCAGGGCAGCAGCGTGCGCAGGGCTTGCAGCAGGCGCCGATAGCGCTCTTGATCGGGCAGGTCGCGCGACAGATCGCTGACCAAAGGGAGGAGGGCGGTGAGCAGGGGTTTTGCAGTCATTTGGACTCCTGTTGGTCATCCTGACTATACGCGGGCACTAGTCAATATGACATGCATCCGCTCCAGGGCTTGATTTTGCTGGGCCTGCCAGTTGGCACGATTGGTGAAATGACCGGTGTAATCATTCGAAGCCCAAGGCTCAGGAGTCGCAGCAATGCTCAATGCCGAACACCGTGCAATCATCAAGGCCACCGTCCCCCTGCTCGAAAGCGGGGGCGAGGCACTGACCACCCATTTCTACAAGATGATGCTCAGCGAGTACCCCGAAGTGCGTCCGCTGTTCAACCAGGCGCACCAGGCCAGCGGCGACCAACCGCGCGCGCTGGCCAACGGCGTGCTGATGTACGCCAAGCACATCGACCGGCTCGACGCCTTGGGCGCTCTAGTAGGACAGATCATCAACAAGCACGTGGCCCTGCAGATTCTGCCCGAGCACTATCCCATCGTCGGCCGCTGCCTGCTGCGTGCCATCGAAGAGGTGCTGGGCAGCGAGATCGCCACGCCGGCGGTGATCGAAGCCTGGGCGGCGGCTTACGGGCAATTGGCCGAGATTCTCATCGGCGCCGAAGAGCAGTTGTACCAGGCCAAGGAGCAAGCCGAGGGCGGCTGGCGGGGCGGGCGGGCGTTCCGTCTGGTGCGCCGCGAGCAAGAGAGCGCGGAAATCGTCTCGTTCTACTTCGAGCCGGTCGATGGCGCGGCGGTGCTCAAGGCTGAGCCTGGGCAGTACATCGGTGTGCAATTGTTCATCGAGGGGCGCGAGCTGCGCCGCAACTATTCGCTGTCGTCGCTCAGCGATGGCCGCAGGTACCGTATCAGCGTCAAGCGCGAGGAGGGGGGTGTGGTCTCCAATTACCTGCACGATCATTTGCAAGTCGGCAACACCGTCACACTGTTTCCGCCTGCGGGCGATTTCACGTTGCAGGCCAGCGACAAGCCCTTGGTGCTGATCAGCGGCGGGGTAGGGATCACCCCGACCCTGGCCATGCTCGAAGCAGCGCTGCAGACCCAGCGTCCGATACGCTTCATCCACTGCGCACGCAATGGCGCGGTGCATGCGTTTCGCGAATGGGTCGATGAGTTGGCCGAGCGGCACCCGCAACTGCAGCGCTTCTACTGCTACGACGAGCACGACGGCAGTCGGTCCGTCGATGCCGTGGGTCTGCTGAGTGAGGACTTGCTGGCCGAGTGGTTGCCCCGTGAGCGCGACATGGACGTCTACTTCCTCGGGCCCAAGGGCTTCATGGCGGCGATCCGGCGGTCCTTGAACCATTTGGGCGTGCCGCCAACGCAGAGTCACTTTGAGTTCTTCGGACCGGCTGCGGCCTTGGAATAGCGGGGCAAGAGATCGGGGCGGGCCACGCTCGGCCCGGTTTCTCTATAAGTAGTGCAGTGTCTTTAACCCACTGTTAATCGCCGTATCCTTCACTTTCGCTCACCCACGTCTTTGTCATCGGACGGGTGAACCGACCTGCAGACTGTCGGTCTGAGCTTCCCATGGAAAGCCCGGGCCGCACCGCACTGTCGCCTTTTCATCCATCGCCGGGTGCCCGCGCCGTGTAGACTGGCGGGCTTTGGGCATGGGCCATAGGGCAGCAGGCCTGCAACTCTCCAACGAAGGAACCGGTCATGAACGAACACAACCTGCGCCTGAATCGGGAACGGCGCTTTCTGGTGCTGCTGGGGCTGATCTGCCTGTCGTTGATCGGCGGCGCTCTTTATATGCAGGTGGTGCTGGGCGAAGCACCGTGCCCGCTGTGCATCCTGCAGCGCTACGCCTTGCTGTTGATTGCCCTGTTCGCGTTCATCGCAGCCGCCATGCCGGGGCGGCGCAGCCTGACCTTCTTCGAAGCGTTGGTGGTACTCAGCGCCATCGGCGGAATCGTTGCGGCCGGCAACCATGTGTATATACTCGCCAACCCCGCCGTCAGCTGTGGCATCGATGTGCTGCAACCGATCGTCGACGACCTGCCACTGGCGCAGGTCTGGCCGCTGGCGTTCCAGGTCGATGGTTTCTGCACCACGCCCTACCCGCCGATCCTGGGGCTGTCGCTGGCGCAATGGGCGCTGGTGGCCTTCGTCCTCACCGCCCTCCTGGTGCCACTGGGGATCTACCGAAATCGCCGCCGGGCTTAGACAAAAGTCCTTGCATGACGCAGGCCCATTGCGCAACTCGATCGATATCGAAAACCCGTCATCGGCTGATGTAGATCAAGTTCCAGCCCTTGCAGCATGCGGGTTTCGGGTCTACAGCCGAGGGTGCGACAAACTGTCGCGAAGTTGATTTTTAAGCGCTGATTGTTACTGATTCGGTAAAGGACTGTTGCTCAATAAGTCATAGTAAAGGGGGGCTACCTATCTACAATCGCCCCCAATTTCCGTTCGGCACTGCTTGCAAGTCGCAGGATTGAAGGAAGCCCCAGCGCTCCTTTTGCTGACTTCGACAAGTTTCGCCCAACGGCGATCCGGGCGGACACCCCTCCGCGTTTTCCGCACCAAATGGACTTGGTCTGAAGTACAGGCCTTTAGCCTACAAAAAACCCCAAGCTCGACCATACTTCCAACGCCCAGATCCTGCAGTCGGATCACAGGCCGGAGGGAGTTCGGGCTTAAAAATGCTAACGCTGGGCAGGACGAAGTGTTGGCGAACAAAACACATTGCATTGAAGCAAGCTGATCTAGAGGTCGTGAGATGAGTAAAAAGCGTTACCCCAGACTGTTTGGCATATTGCCCTTTTTAGGCATGCTTTTACTCAGTGGGTGCAACTGGACCCTGCTCGACCCCAAGGGCCAGGTCGGCATTGAGCAAAAGAACCTGATCCTGATCGCGATCGGCCTGATGCTGCTGGTGGTGATCCCGGTCATCATCATGACCTTGGTCTTCGCCTGGAAGTACCGTGCTTCCAACACGGCGGCCACCTACACGCCTGACTGGTCGCACTCGACCAAGATCGAGGCGGCGGTGTGGATCATCCCGATCCTGATCATCATCGTGCTGGGCTACGTCACCTACAAGTCCACCCATAAACTGGACCCCTACCGTCCACTGGATTCCGATGTGAAACCGGTGCAGATCGACGTGGTGGCCCTGGACTGGAAGTGGCTGTTCATCTATCCGGAGCAAGGCATCGCCACGGTCAACAAGATCGTCTTCCCGGCCAACACCCCGGTCAACTTCCGCGTGACCTCCGACGCCGTGATGAACTCGTTCTTCATCCCTGGCCTGGGCGGCCAGATCTACGCGATGGCCGGCATGACCACCAAGCTGCACCTGATCGCCAACGAAAATGGCGAGTTCGACGGTATCTCGGCGAACTACAGCGGTGCGGGCTTCACCGGTATGAAATTCAAGGCAACCGCCACCTCGCAAGCCGACTTCGATGCCTGGGTCGCGCAAGTGAAGGCGTCGCCGAAGAAGCTGGACAAGGCCGAATACGACGCCTTGGCCAAACCAAGCGAAAACAACCCAGTCGCGCTGTACAGCGAGGCTTCGCCTGACACGTTCCAGCTCATCGTCGACAAGTACGAAGGCATGAACCGCGGTCGTCCGAGCCATGAAGAAGCAGGCAGCAAAGACCTGGCCACTACCAAGGGTGTGGAATCGAGTATGCAACCAGCTGCCGGTGCAGAGGAGTAAGAGATGTTCGGTAAATTAAGCCTGGAGGCGATACCCTATCACGAGCCGATAGTCATGGTGACGCTTGCCATGATCGCGCTCGGTGGTATCGCCGTCGTTGGTGCCATCACCTATTTCCGCAAGTGGTCCTACCTGTGGACCGAGTGGCTGACCACGGTCGACCACAAGAAGATCGGGGTGATGTACATCATCGTCGCGATGGTCATGCTGCTGCGCGGCTTTGCCGACGCCATCATGATGCGTACCCAGCTGGCCGTCGCCACCGGCGGCTCCGAAGGCTACCTGCCGCCTGAACACTATGACCAGATCTTCACCGCCCACGGTGTGATCATGATCATCTTCATGGCGATGCCGTTCTTCACCGGCCTGATGAACCTGGCCCTGCCTCTGCAGATCGGTGCACGTGACGTTGCCTTCCCGTTCCTGAACTCCCTGAGCTTCTACCTGCTGCTGGCAGGCGTGCTGCTGGTGAACATCTCGCTGGGCGTCGGCGAATTCGCCAAGACCGGTTGGGTGGCCTATCCGCCGCTTGCGGGTATCCAGTACAGCCCTGGCGTGGGGGTCGATTACTATATCTGGGCGCTGCAGCTATCAGGTCTAGGCACGACATTGACGGGCGTGAACTTCCTGGTCACCGTCCTGAAGATGCGCGCACCTGGCATGAAGCTGATGGACATGCCGATCTTCACCTGGACCTGCACCTGGGCCAACGTGCTGATCGTCGCTTCTTTCCCGATCCTGACCGCTGCACTGGCCCTGCTGACCGTTGACCGTTATCTGGACTTCCACATCTTCACCAACGAGCTTGGTGGGAACCCGATGATGTACGTCAACCTGTTCTGGGCCTGGGGTCACCCCGAGGTGTACATCCTGATCCTGCCGGCCTTCGGCGTGTTCTCGGAAGTGACCTCGACCTTCGCCAGCAAGCGCCTGTTCGGCCACCACGCGATGATCTACGCATCGGGTGCGATCGCCATCCTGGGCTTCGCGGTCTGGCTGCACCACTTCTTCACCATGGGTGCCGGCGCCAGCGTCAACACCTTCTTCGGCCTGGCGACGATGCTGATCTCCATCCCGACCGGTGTGAAGCTGTTCAACTGGCTGTTCACCATCTACCAGGGCCGTCTGCGCTTCACCCCGCCGATTCTCTGGACCCTGGGCTTCATGGTCACCTTCTCCATCGGTGGCATGACCGGCGTTCTGCTGGCCGTTCCGGGTGCTGACTTCGTGCTGCACAACAGCCTGTTCGTGATCGCCCACTTCCACAACGTGATCATCGGTGGTGCGGTGTTCGGCTACATCGCCGGCTTCGCCTTCTGGTTCCCGAAAGCCTTCGGCTTCACCCTCAACGAGAAGTGGGGCAAGGCAGCCTTCTGGTTCTGGATCTCGGGCTTCTACGTCGCCTTCATGCCGCTGTACGCCCTGGGCTTCATGGGTATGACCCGTCGTCTGAACCATTCCGACAACCCGCTGTGGGAACCCTACCTGTACGTCGCCGTGGTCGGTGCCGTGCTGATCCTGTTCGGTATTGCCTGCCAGCTGATCCAGCTCTACGTGTCGATCCGCGATCGCAAGCAGAACATGGACGTGACCGGCGACCCATGGGGCGGCCGTACCCTGGAATGGTCGACTTCGTCGCCACCACCGTTCTACAACTTCGCCCACATGCCCGAGAAAGTCGGTCTGGATGCCTGGCAAGAAGCCAAGGACGCCGGTGTCGCTTACAAGGCGCCAGCCAAGTACGAAGCGATCCACATGCCGAGCAACACCTCTACCGGTCTGTTCATGGGTATGTTCCTGACCGTGTTCGGCTTCGCCTTCATCTGGCACATCTGGTGGCTGGTAGGCCTGAGCCTGGTAGCGACCATCGCGGTCTTCGTTCGCCACGCTGCGCGTGACGACCAGGGCTACATGGTGCCTGCCGAAGAAGTGGCGCGCATCGAAGGTGAACGCCAACGGGCCCTGCAGCTTGCCGGTGTGCCTACCGGTGGCGCACGTGTCGAAAACGTTTGAACGGGTGTAATCAATGTCCAGTCAAGTAATTCACGGTGACGCCCATGGCCATGACCATGGGCACGACGATCACCACCACGACTCGGGCCAGATGACCGTCTTCGGTTTCTGGCTGTACCTGATGACCGACTGCATCCTGTTTGCGTCGCTCTTCGCCACCTACGCGGTGCTGTCCGGCAGTTTTGCCGGCGGCCCGTCGGGTCATGACATCTTCCAGCTCGACTTCGTGCTGGTCGAAACGGCGTTCCTGCTGCTGTCCTCGATCACCTTCGGCTTCGCCATGCTGAAGATGTTCGCCGGCAACAAGGCAGGTGTACTGGGCTGGTTGGCAGTGACCTTCCTGTTCGGTGCAGGCTTCATCGCGATGGAAATCTATGAGTTCCATCACCTGATCATGGAGGGCTACGGCCCGCAGCGCAGTGGTTTCCTCTCGGGCTTCTTCGCCCTGGTCGGCACCCACGGTCTGCACGTGACCTCGGGCCTGATCTGGATGGCGATCCTGATGTACCAGATCCAGACCAAGGGCATCACGCCGACCGCCAAGACCCGCATGAGCTGCCTGAGCCTGTTCTGGCACTTCCTGGACGTGGTCTGGATCTGCGTATTCACCGTCGTCTACCTGCTGGGGGTTCTGTAATGGCTAATGCACACGACACTCATCACGAAGGCAACCACGGCAGCGTGAAGTCGTACATGATCGGCTTCGTCCTCTCGATCATCCTCACCGCGATTCCGTTCGCGCTGGCGATGTCGCCGATGCTGCCGAAGAACCTGACCGTGCTGGTCATCGTCGCCATGGCCGTTATCCAGGTGGTCGTCCACCTGGTGTACTTCCTGCACATGGATCGCTCGAAAGAGCAGAGCTCCAACGTGTCGACGTTCCTGTTCACCACCCTGGTGATCGCACTGCTGGTCGGCCTGTCGCTGTGGATCATGTTCAGCATCCACTTCGAAATGCTGGCCAAGTGAGGTAAGACTGCATGTCCGTGAAGCACTTTATCCAAATCACCAAACCGGGGATCATTTTCGGTAACGTGCTTTCCGTGGCGGGCGGTTTCTTCCTTGCCGCGAAGGGCCATGTGGACTTCGCCCTGTTCCTGGCCGTGGTGGTCGGTACTTCGCTGGTGGTCGCATCCGGTTGCGTGTTCAACAACTGCATCGACCGTGACATCGACCAGAAGATGGAACGTACCAAGAACCGCGTCATGGTCCAGGGCGGCATGTCGCTGCCCCTCGCGCTGATCTACGCCACCCTGCTCGGGGTGGCGGGTTTTAGCCTGCTGTACGTCCAGGCCAACCCGCTGTCGGCGTACTGCGCGCTGATCGGCTTCGTGGTCTACGTGGGCTTCTACAGCCTGTGGCTCAAGCGTAAATCGGTGCACGGCACCTTGGTTGGCAGCCTGTCCGGTGCCATGCCTCCGGTGATCGGCTATTGCGCCGTGAGCAACAGCTTCGACCTGGCAGCGGTCACGCTGCTGGTGATGTTCAGCCTGTGGCAGATGCCGCACAGCTTCGCCATCGCCATCTTCCGCTTCAAGGACTACAGCGCGGCCAACATTCCGGTCCTGCCGGTGGCCCGCGGTATTCTGGCGGCGAAGAAGCAGATCGTGCTGTACGTGCTGGCCTTCGTACTCGCCACCGTCATGCTCACCCTCGGTGGCTATGCTGGCCTGGCTTACCTGGCCGTCGCCGCTGCCATGGGCCTGTACTGGCTGTACATGGCCTGGGGTGGTTACAAGGCCGAAGACGACAGCAAGTGGGCGCGCAAAGTGTTCGGCTTCTCCATCCTCACCGTCATGGCCTTGAGCCTGATGATGTCGGTGGACAGCCAGACCGCGACCGATGTGCTGATGACCTACGCTCGCTGAAACCGCTTCACGCTTCACTGAAAACCCGGCCTAGCGCCGGGTTTTTTCATGGTGCGCCCGAAACCCGGCAGATTTTCCGGCTGCTGGCCGACGATCGCACAGCATAGTTTCGATGCCCCAACCTTCTGGAGGCACCGAGATGAGTGCGTTCACCGTGTACTTCTGCGGCACCGGCTCCCATCGCTTCGATGACCGTAATCCCAATTTCTGGAACGGCGAACTGATCGCCACCCTGGCCAGCCATACCGGCGGCAGAGAGTTCGTCGACTGGATCGCGGTCGATGGTCCGGGCAGTGGCAATCTGCAGGACGATGCCTTGTTCGTCGATGACGGCGACCACCTCAAGGTGACCGGCACCCTGTTCGGCAAAGGCTGGAACGAAAATGTGCAACATGCGTTGCAGGTCATCAAGGGCAAGAGCAACTGGGCACGGACCCAACTGACCGAGCAGCAATACGAGCATCTCAAGCAGGCCGGTGTTCCGATTCCCGACGCCTCAGCCGCCGGTTCGTGGTTCTGGCGCACCTACGATTACGGTGAGCGTGCCGTGACCCCGCAGGCGTTGCAGGAACAGTTGATCAAGCAGATGCGCAAGCCATTGATTCCCAGTGTGGTCAATCTGGTGGGCTGGAGCCGTGGCGGGATCAGTTGCCATATGCTGGCCAATGCCATGGTTGCAGATCCGCAGCTGCGCGACGTGCCGGTCAACATCTTCGCCATAGATCCCGTACCGGGTGTGGGGAACATCCAAGCTGATCGCGTGCAGTTGGGCGCGAACGTGAAGGAGTATGTCGGTTTCTACGCCCGTGACGAACGCTCCAAGGGCTTCGCCTGCGTGGTGCCGGTCACCGCGTTCGGCACGCGCATGAGTCTCTTCCCGGTCCCCGGCCGGCATGCCACCTTGGTGGGCAATGCCTCCGCCGACGGCGCCAGTGCCGGCAAGGTGCTGGCGGAGCCGGGCATGATCGTCCGGCATTTCGCCGAAACCTGCCTCACGCGCTGGGGCACCGCGTTGGACAAATGCCTGGCGCTCGATGACCAGGCGCTGGAGACCTGCCACCAGGCCATGGCCGCTGCCGACAGCCAGTACCTGGCGCTGCGTAAACAGTCCTACACGGCAATCACCGAAGGCAGCCAGCAGGAGCGCCTCGTTCATCATGGCCTGAACCCGACCGCGTTCAGCAAGGTGGCCAACGAGGGCATGCAGACCAAGGAAGGGTTGGGCCTGCGGCAACTGACCTGCGACAGCTACCAGTCGCTGCACTGAATCATCGGGCGGGAGGGTTGCCCTCGGCAGCCCTCACTTTACAAAACATTACCGCTGCGCTTATCGTCTGCCTCGGCCACCGCAGTGGCCAACGTCGCTCGGACGGTTCCGGGCGCTTACGTCTTCGAGGAAATCATGGCCAACTCCGGTTCGCCGCGCCGCTTTGCGCGCATCGATCGTCTACCCCCCTACGTCTTCAACATCACTGCCGAACTCAAGATGGCTGCCCGTCGCCGTGGCGAGGACATCATCGACCTGAGCATGGGCAACCCCGACGGCGCCACCCCGCCGCACATCGTGCAGAAGCTGGTACAGGTCGCCCAGCGCGAAGACACCCACGGTTACTCCACCTCACGCGGCATTCCGCGCCTGCGCCGGGCCATTTCCAACTGGTACCGCGAACGCTACGAGGTCGAGATCGATCCGGACAGCGAAGCCATCGTCACCATCGGCTCGAAAGAGGGCCTGGCGCACCTGATGCTCGCCACCCTCGACCAGGGCGACACGGTGCTGGTCCCCAACCCCAGCTACCCGATCCACATCTACGGTGCCGTGATTGCCGGCGCCCAGGTGCGTTCGGTGCCGCTGGTGCCGGGCGTGGACTTCTTCAATGAGCTGGAGCGGGCGATTCGCGAATCGATCCCCAAGCCGAAGATGATGATCCTGGGCTTCCCGTCCAATCCCACCGCGCAGTGCGTGGAGCTGGACTTCTTCGAGCGTGTGGTGGCCCTGGCCAAGCAGTACGACGTGCTGGTGGTTCACGACCTGGCCTACGCCGACATCGTCTACGACGGCTGGAAGGCGCCGTCGATCATGCAGGTCCCCGGGGCCAAGGACATTGCGGTTGAGTTCTTCACCCTGTCCAAGAGCTACAACATGGCCGGCTGGCGGATCGGCTTCATGGTGGGTAATCCCGAGCTGGTCAATGCCCTGGCGCGCATCAAGAGTTACCACGACTATGGCACCTTCACACCGCTGCAAGTGGCGGCGATCGCTGCCCTGGAAGGCGATCAGCAATGCGTGCGCGACATCGCCGAGCAGTACCGCCAGCGTCGCAACCTGCTGGTCAAGGGCCTGCATGAGCTGGGCTGGATGGTGGAAAACCCCAAGGCTTCGATGTACGTCTGGGCCAAGATCCCGGAAGCCTACGCACACCTGGGCTCGCTGGAATTCGCCAAGAAGCTGCTGGCCGAGGCCAAGGTCTGCGTGTCCCCTGGTATCGGTTTCGGGGAGTATGGCGACGATCATGTACGTTTTGCCCTGATCGAGAACCAAGACCGCATCCGCCAGGCCATCCGCGGCATCCGCCACATGTTCCGCGCCGGGAAGTAAGCGGCACGCGGCACGCGGCAAGCCGCAGCCGCAGCCGCAAGCTGCAAGCGGCAAGCTGCAAGATAGAACTGCGTTGTCAGTGCCACCGCGATCTAGCTTGTAGCTTGTAGCTTGTAGCTTGTAGCTGGCGCCTGGCGCCTGGCGCGACCAGCGGCTGCCTTTTTTTGCGTGGGCCTCTGTTCAGGGGCGTGGGGTTGGATTACAAATGGCGGCGCGGGCGTCCGCTCGCTCCCCATAACCTCCCTTTCTGGCCATCATGTCCGAACAGAATCCTTGCCTGACCTGCGGCGCCTGCTGCGGCTACTTTCGTGTGTCCTTCTTCTGGGGTGAATGCCAATCCTCGGGCGGGTCGGTGCCCGACGATCTGGTGGTGCAAATCAACCCCACCCGCGTGGCGATGATCGGCACCGATGCCAAACCCTGTCGCTGTATCGGTCTTGAAGGGGAAATCGGCAACACAGTGGGCTGCACGCTCTACGAACAACGCTCCAGCCCGTGCCGCGAATTCGAGGCGTCCTGGGAACATGGCACGCACAATCCGAGCTGCGACGCGGCCCGTGCCGCCTACGGTCTGCCACCGCTGACGCCGCCCGGCGCCAACGAGCCGCACTGGCCGGACGAGGGGCCGAGGTGGCCTGATCCGCTCTCGGAACACCACCGTTCGTCGCTTGGATCCACTTTTGAAGTCGCTGCAGCCCGCGTAATCCGGGCTGCCTAGACAAAGTATTAACCCGATTTGACCGCCCCTGCGCCGCGCCTGACTGCCTGTTCTGCGACTACACATTCCCCAATAAGGAAATTTGTCGCCAGGGTCAGGTGCTTCGTCGCGCGTGTGAAATCAACCGGCAACAGCGCTGTGCACGCATTCAAGGACTGAATCAGCTGATCCACGAAGGAGCTCTCCGTGGACAGAAGTCTCATCGCCGTTTCGCCCGCTCGTCTCTCGCACCTGTCATTGGCCGTAAGCCTCGCCGTCGGCGGATTGCTGTTCGGTCTGGGCAGCCAGCCGGCACTGGCCGCTTGTAGCCTGAGTGGGGGCGTGGTCACCTGTACCGGCGCGCTCAGTCCACTGGCGCCGGCCTATGCCAGCAGCGCGAACAATCTCACGGTCAACGTTCAGCAGGGCGCCAGCCTGGGTGTTGCGCTTGGCCTGCTCGGCACGGCGTTGAATCTGTCCGGCAGCAACATCACGCTGAACAACGCCGGCACGATTGACCCTTCGCTACTGGGCGCAGTCAGCCTGCTGAGCACCAGCACGCGCATCGGCAATGCCAACCCCAGCACCCTGGTGATCAACAACCTGGCCACCGGCGTGCTAAGAGGCACCGGGGGCGTTCTCGACGTCAACCTGGCCAACCTCAACGGCGCGGCGCTGGAGGTCACCAACGGTGCAGGCGGGAGCACCGTGATCAGCAACGCGGGGATCATCGGCTCTTCGGCACTCAGCGTCAGCGTGCTCAGCGAAGACACGCCCGTGGTCGCCGTCAGCGGCGGCAGCACGGTGAACATGACCAACACCGGCACCATCACCGGTCGCGCGGCGTTCCAGGCTTCCAGCAGCGGTAACACCTTCACCAACGTCGGCACGCTTAACGGCAGCCTGTCGATGGGTGCCGGCTCGACCAACCGTTTCAACGCCATCACCGGCTCCAGCGTCAACAAAGGCGGCGGCGCCGGCCTGCAATTGCTGGTAGTCAGCAATCCGAATCTGTCGTTCGCCGCCACCGGCACGGTCGATGGCGGCGCCGGCGGCAACAACACCCTGGCGTTGCAGAACGCCGTGGGCGGTGGCAGCGGCACGGCGGGTAGTGGCACGGTCGCGGCGGGCACCTACGTCAACTTCAACCGCCTGATCGTCGACAGCGGCACCTGGACCCTCGGTGGGCCGCTGCTGACCGGCAGCAGTTCGACCACGCTCAACGGCGGGCTGGTCAGCGTCGACGACTCCGCGGCCTTCGGTTCCGGCGCGATCACCGCCAACGGCGGGGCACTGCAAAGCGGCGGCGCTGGCGTGAACCTGAGCAACGCGCTGATTCTGGGCAGCAATGGCCTGACGGTTTCCGGCAGCAACCCCCTGGGTCTCAACGGCGTCCTGTCAGGTAGCGGTGCGCTGATCAAGAGCGGTGCCAGCCTGCTGACGCTGAGCGGCAACAACACCTTCAGCGGCGGCATCAATCTGGCCGCTGGAGGCCTCGAACTGGGCAGCGCGGCGAGCCTGGGCGGCGGTGCGCTGAATGTGACCGGCGCGTCCCGATTGCAGGGCAGCGCGCCGCTGGTGCTGGCCAATGCCGTGCAACTCAACGGCGCCGCACTCAACGTGACCGGCGCCAACGCCGTCACCTTGGGTGGCACGGTAAGCGGAACGGGAGCGCTGGTCAAAAGCGGCAGCGCCAGCCTGACCCTCAACGCCAGCAACACTTACACCGGTGGCACCACCCTCGGCGCAGGCACGCTGGTGTTGGGCAACGCAGGTGCCTTGGGCAGTGGTGCGTTGGGCCTGACCGGTAATGCGGCGTTGGATGCCAGCACTGCCATCAGCCTCGGCTCCGCGATCAACCTGGCCGGCAACACCCTGACCCTGCCTGGCAGCAACGCCATGACCCTCACTGGCGCGATCAGTGGAGCCGGGCGCCTGGTCAAGAACGGCGCAGCGACGCTGACCCTCAACGGCAGCAACAGCTTCAGCGGCGGCACCACCGTCAATGGCGGCGCGTTGATTCTGGGCAACGGCAGTGCCTTGGGCAGCGGCGCCCTGAACCTGGGGGCGAGCCTGGTGCTCGACGCCGGTGCGGCGGTGAGCCTGGCCAACGCCATCAACCTCGGCGCCAGCACACTCGCGCTCGCCGGTTCCAGCGCCACCACCTTGGGCGGCGTGATCAGCGGCACGGGCGCGTTGGTGAAAAACGGTGCGGCCAACCTGACCCTCAACGGCAACAACAGCTTCAGCGGCGGCACCAGCGTCAATGGCGGCGCGTTGATTCTGGGCAACAGCACTGCGCTGGGCAGCGGCGCGCTCAACCTCGGCGCCAGCACGCAGCTCGACACCAGCGCTGCACTGAACCTGAGCAATGCGATCAACCTCGGGAGCAACACGCTCGCGCTCGTCGGCAGCAACGCTGTCACCCTCGGTGGCGCCATCGGCGGCAGCGGGGCGCTGGTCAAGAATGGCGCGGCCGGCCTGACGCTCAACGGCAACAACAGCTACAGCGGTGGCACCACGCTCAACGCCGGTGTGCTGACGTTGGGCAACAACAATGCGCTGGGCACGGGGGCGCTGACCCTCGGTGCCAACGCCGGTCTCGTGGCAAGTACGGCGCTCAGCCTGGGCAACGCCATCGACCTGGGCGGCAACACCCTGAGCGTGGCGGGCAGCAACGATCTGCGCCTGGGCGGGACGATCGCCGGCACCGGGGCGTTGATCAAGAATGGCGCCGCCAACCTTACCCTCGGCGGCAGCAACACCTTCAGCGGCGGTCTGACGCTCAACACCGGCACCCTGACCCTGGCCAGCGCCGCCGCCCTGGGCAGCGGCGCGCTCATCGTCGGCGGCGCCGCCACCCTGGCCAACAGCACCGCGCTGAGCGTGAGCAACAACGTCAACCTCGGCGCCAACCTGGCCTTGACCGGCAGCAACGACCTGACCTTGGCCGGCACCCTGAGCGGGGCCGGCGGCCTGGTCAAGAACGGCGCCGGTGCCCTTACCCTCAGTGGCGTCAATGCCCACACCGGCGCCACCACGCTCAACACCGGCACCCTGGTGCTCGGCAGTGCCGCCGCCCTGGGCAGCGGCGCCCTCAACGCCGCCTCCGGCACTACTTTGGATAGCACGGTGGCCGGGCTGAACCTCAGCAATTCGTTGAACCTGGGCGGCAACCTGAACCTGACCGGCCGCAACGACCTGGTCCTGAACGGCCCCCTGAGCGGCGCGGGCGGCTTGACCAAAAATGGTGCCAGCACCCTGACCCTCAACGGTGCCAACACCCAGATCGGCGCCACCAACCTCAATGCCGGGCGCCTCGTGCTTGGCAACGATGCCGCGTTGGGCAGCGGTGTGCTCAATACCGCCGCGGGCACTCACCTGGATACCAGCACGGCGGTCAACCTCGGCAATGCCGTCAACCTCGGCGGAGCCCTGACCGTCGATGGCAGCGCCGACCTCGGCTTTGGCGGCCTGGTCAGTGGCGCCGGCAGGCTGCTCAAGCAGGGCGCCGCGACCTTGACCCTGTCCGGCCCCAACGTTTACCTGGGCGGCACCACCCTCGCAGCGGGTGGCTTGGTGCTGGGCAATGGCGATGCGCTGGGGCTCGGCAATTTGGCCGTCACCGGGGCTGGAAGCCTGGATAACACGGTGGCGCTGTCGGTCGCCAACGCTGTCACCCTCGACGCCGACCTGACCCTGCTCGGCAGCAACGACCTGCGTCTGGACGGTGTGATTGACGGTACCGGTCGCTTGATCAAGAACGGTGTCGGTACCCTCGCGCTCGGCGCATCGAACACCTTCATCGGCGGCACGCTGCTCAATGCCGGAACCTTGCTCCTGGACAGCGCCAGTGCCTTGGGCAGCGGCGCATTGAACGTCGGCGGCACGGCTACGCTGGATACCGCTGCGGCGCTCAACCTGGGCAACGACATCGCGCTGAATGCCGACCTCACCCTCGCTGGCAGCAATGCCCTTGACCTGTCCGGTGTGATCAGCGGGGCAGGGCAGTTGGTCAAGAACGGCGCGACCACGCTCACCGTGAACGGCGCGAACAGCTACGCGGGCGGCACCACGCTCAATGCCGGTGCTCTGGTGGTGGGCAACGGCGCCGCCTTGGGCAGCGGTGCGCTCAACGTTGCCGGTGTGACGCGCCTGGACAACAGCACGGCGCTCACATTGGGCAACACCATAACGCTGAATGCCGACCTGACCCTGGGCGGCAGCAACGACCTTGGCCTGGCAGGCGCCATCAGGGGCAGCGGCGGTCTGGTCAAGAATGGCCCAGCCAACCTCACCCTCAGCGGCAACAACAGCTTCACTGGCGTGATCGATCTGCTCGGCGGCACCCTCACCAGCGCAACGGCGACGGCTCTGGGCAACGCCTCGGCGGTGAACGTCGGTGCCGGCGCCAATCTCGCGCTCGGTGCCAGCACGGCCGTGGGTGGGCTCAACGGAGCGGGAGCAGTCAACCTCGGTGCGGGCAGCGACCTGAGCGTCGGTGGCAATGGCCTGGACAGCCTCTTCAGCGGCACTTTGAGCGGCGGCGGCGGGCTGATCAAGCAAGGCCCCGGCACCCTGCAACTCACCGGCAGCAACGGGCTGACCGGCGCCACCACGGTCAACGCCGGGCTGCTTGAGGTCACCGGCTCGCTGACCAGCGTCTCCGTGCAGGTCAATGCGGGCGCCAGCCTCGGTGGTGGCGGCAGCCTGCCGGGCGCGGTGGATATCGCCGATGGCGCGCACCTGCTGGCCAACAGCGGCAGCACCCTGAGCACCGGCGCGCTGACCCTGCACAGCGGTTCGATCCTCGATTTCGGCCTCGGCGCGCCGGTCAGCGGCAGCAACGCACTGGTCAGCGTCAACGGCAACCTCACCCTAGACGGCACCCTCAACGTCACCGACCTTGGCGGGTTCGGCACCGGTATCTACCGCCTGTTCGACTACACCGGCGCACTGCTCGACAATGGCCTGGCCTTGGGCAGCGTGCCCGGCAGCGTGATGCCGAGCGACCTGCAAGTGCAGACGTCGGTCGGCGCGCAAGTCAACCTGTTGGTCGGCGGCGCGGCCGGTGGCGTGCAGTTCTGGGACGGTCTCGAGACGCTGGCCAACGGTTCCATCGACGGCGGCAGCGGCACCTGGGACGCCAGCACCGGCAACTGGACCAACCTCGCCGGTACGCTCAACAGCGCCTGGGGCGGCGAGTTCGCGGTGTTCCAGGGCGCAGCGGGCGACGTCACCCTGATCGGTACCCAAACGGCCAGCGGCATGCAGTTCCTCACCGATGGCTACCGCCTGATCGGCAGCGGCGGGCTGGAGCTGGTCAACGCCGCCAACGGCGCGTTCGCCGTGCGGGTCGACCCCGGCGTGAATGCCACCCTGGAAGTCGATTTTTCGGGCAGCGGCCGACTGGCCAAGCTCGACCGCGGCACGCTGGTGCTCGGCGGGGTCAACAGCTACACCGGTGGCACCCTGCTGCAAGGCGGCCGGATCGTGCTCGGCAACGACCGCGCGCTCGGTGTCGGCGCGGTCACGACCGCAGGCGGCACGGCGCTGGACAGCCGCACGGCGGTCATCCTTGGCAACGACTTCGCCCTCGGCGGCGCGCTGACCTTGGACGGCAGCGCCGACCTTGGCCTGGTCGGCGTGATCGAGGGCGCCGGCAGCCTGGTCAAGAATGGCGCTGGCACGCTGACCCTCGGCAACGCCAACCGCTACAGCGGCGGCATCACCTTGAATGCCGGTAGCCTCGTCGTGGGCAGCGATCTGGCGCTGGGCAGCGGTAGCCTGACCGTCGGCGGTGCGTCCAGCCTCGTGGCGCCTGGCCAGATCGCGCTGGCCAACGCAGTGACCCTCAACGCCAACCTGACCCTGCCCGGTACGGGCGACCTGCGTCTGGATGGCACGCTCAGTGGCAGCGCTGGGCTGATCAAGAATGGCAGCGGCTCGCTCGTCCTCTCCGGGAGCAACAGCTATCAGGGCGGCACGCGTCTGGACGCGGGCACGCTGCAGGTCGGCAGTGACGCCGCGCTGGGCAGCGGTACGCTCACGGCTGCAGCGGGCACCACCCTGTCGGCAGTTGCCCAAGTTAACCTCGCCAACACCCTCGAACTGCTGGGCGATCTGACCTTGGCCAGCGCGCAGGACCTGGCGCTCAACGGTAGCATCGGCGGCGCAGGCGGCCTGACCAAGACCGGAAGCGGCACCTTGAGCCTGGGCGGCAGCAACACCTATCAAGGCGGCACCATCCTGGCCGGCGGCACCCTGCTGCTGGAGAGCGACACGGCGCTCGGCCTGGGTGCACTGAACACCGCCGACGGCACTCAGCTCGACAGCCGCGTGGCAGTCAACCTCGGCAACGCTGTCAATCTTGCGGGCACGCTGGCGATCCTCGGCAGCAACGACCTCAGTCTCTCCGGGCCGATCACGGGCCTCGGCGGCCTGAGCAAGGCCGGACCGGGCAACCTCACGCTCGCGGGCGCCAACGCCTTCGACGGTGGCGTGGTCCTCGGCGCGGGCAGCCTGACGCTGGGCGACGATGCAGCGTTGGGCAACGGTGCGTTGTCGGTCATCGGCGACGGCACGCTGTCCGGCACCACCGCGCTGCAAATTGCCAATGCCATCGGCCTGGCCGGTGGTGCCAACCTGACCCTCGACGTCGGCCAGGACCTGGCCCTGTCGGGCGCGATCAGCGGTGACGGCACCCTCACCAAGCAGGGCGGCGGGCAACTGCAACTCGCGGGCAATAACCGCTTCACTGGCGGCACGCTGCTGCAAGCCGGCAGCCTGTTGCTGGGCACCGCCAATGCCTTGGGCAGCGGTGCGTTGAGCGTGATCAACGATGCCTTGCTGGACATCACCCAGGCACTGACGGTGAGCAATGCGATCAACCTGACCAGCGGTAACCTGACCCTCGGTGGCGCGCAGGATCTGGTGCTCGACGGCGTGATCGCAGGTGGCGGTGCGCTGGTCAAGAATGGCGGCGCCAGCCTGACCCTCGCAGGCGCCAACACCTTCGCTGGTGCCACCCAACTCAACGGCGGCACGCTGATCGTCGGCAACGACAGTGCCCTGGGCAGCGGATCGCTGATCGCGGCCGACGGCACCGCGCTCGATGCCAACACCGACACTCGTCTGGCCAACAACCTGACAGTGGGTGGCGTACTCACCCTGCCAGGCTCTGCCGACTTCACCTTGAACGGTGTGATCGACGGTCCCGGCGGCCTGAACAAGTCCGGGCCCAGCACCCTGATCCTCAACGGCGCCAATACTTATCTGGGGGGCACCACGCTGGGCGCCGGCCAGTTGGTGGTCGGCGACGACAGTGCCTTGGGCCTGGGCGGTCTCACCGTCGCCGGGGCTTCGACCTTGAGCAGTGGCAGCGCCGCCACTACATTGGCCAACGATGTGGCACTCGATGCCGACCTGAGCGTCGTGGGCAGCAACGACCTGACCTTGAATGGCGTGGTAAACGGCGCCGGCGCCCTGGTCAAGCAAGGCGACGGCAACCTGACCCTCTCCGCCAGCAATGGCTACCAAGGCGGCACTCAGCTCGAAGCCGGGCGCCTGACCCTCGGCAATGGTGGTGCGCTGGGCAGTGGGCCTCTGACCGTGACCGGTGATGCCACGCTCGGCAGTGCCGCGCCGCTGACACTAGGCAGTCTTGTCGCCCTGAGCAATGGCGCCACGCTCACGCTCGATGCCGACAACGCGCTGGTCCTCACGGGCGACTTGAGCGGCACCGGCAACCTGATCAAGACCGGCGCCGATGACGTGACCCTGGTGGGCGGCAAGACGTTCACCGGCAACGTCGCCGTGCAGGCCGGTTCGCTCACCACACAGGGCAACGGCGTGTTGGCCAATGTCGGCACTCTGGACCTCGCTGCCGGTGGGCAGTTGAACCTCAATGGCGACGCCAGCCTCGGCGCGCTGAGTGGCAGCGGTCAGGCCAACCTCGGCAGCGGCGCCACCCTGAGCCTTGGCAGCAATGATCTCGACACGGCGTTCGCCGGGGCGCTGAACGGGCTCGGCAGCCTGGCCAAGGTCGGTAATGGGCGGCTGATCCTGAGCGGCGTCAGCGCCTTGGGCGGCAACACCCAGGTCAATGGCGGCACCTTGCAGGTCGATGGCACGCTTTCCAGCGCCGGGCTGAACGTTGTCAGCGGCGCCAGCTTGAGCGGCAGCGGTACGGTTGCGGCGCCGGTCGGCATCGGTGCGGGCGGGCGCTTGATCGGCAACAGCGGCAGCACCCTGCGCCTTGGCTCACTGGTGCTGGACAACGCGGCCAACGTCGATGTCGGGCTGGCCCCGCCGAGCATCAACAGCGCGGCGCTGTTCGCCGTGGGCGGTGACCTGACCTTGGGCGGTACGCTGAACATCAGCGACATCGGCGGCTTCGGCAACGGTGTGTACCGGCTGTTCGACTACGGCGGCGTGCTCACCGACAACGGCCTGGCCTTCGGCAACCTGCCGCTGGGCGTGGCGCTGGGTAACCTGGCGCTACAGACCGCGCTGGTCAATCAGGTCAACCTGCTGGTCAGCGGCAGCGGCTTGAACATCCTGTTCTGGAACGGCAGCCAGACCCAAGCCAGCGGCCAAATCGAAGGCGGGGCCGGGGTGTGGAACGCGAGCACGACCAACTGGACCGACTTCGACGGCACCGTCAACAGCACCTGGGGCGACACCTTCGCGGTGTTCCAGGGCACGCCGGGCGATGTCAGTGTCGAAGGCAACCAGCGCGTCACCGGCCTGCAGTTCGCCGCCGACGGTTACCGCGTGATCGACGGCAGCGCCGGTCAGTTGGAGCTGATCGACGGCGAACGCGGTGACACGCCGGTGCGGGTGGATCGCGGCGTGACGGCGACGCTCGACCTGCCGCTGGTGGGCAGCGGCAGGCTGACCAAACTCGACAGCGGCACCCTGGTGCTCGGTGGCAGCAACCGCTACAGCGGCGGCACCCAGCTCGGTGGCGGCACGCTGGTGCTGGGCAGCGACTCGGCATTGGGCAGCGGTGCGCTGGATACCGTCGCCGGTACCACGCTGGATGCCAATCAAGCGGTGAGCATCGGCAACGCAATCAACCTGACCGGGCCACTCACCGTGGCCGGCAGCAATGACCTGACCCTGAGCGGCACCGTCGCCGGGGCCGGCAGCCTGGTCAAGGCGGGCGATGCGGCGCTGGCGCTCTCCGGCGACAACCGCTATGCCGGTGGCACCTCGCTGCAGGGCGGCACCTTGGTGGTGGGCGCCGACACTGCGCTGGGCAGCGGCGTGCTGAGCGCGGCTGACGGCACGAGCCTGGACAGCAGCCAGGCGGTCACGCTGGCCAACGCCGTCAACCTGGCCGGCGACCTCACGGTGCTCGGCGGCAACGAGCTGGCCCTGGGCGGTCCGGTCAGCGGCGCGGGGCGTCTGTTCAAGGCCGGCTTCGCGCGCTTCAGCCTGCTGGGCGCCAACCGCTTCAGCGGCGGCACCGAACTGCGCGGCGGCACCCTGGTGGTGGGTAACGATGCCGCCCTCGGTACCGGCTCACTGGACGTCACCGGTGCGGCCAGCCTGGACAGCAGCCAAGCGGTCAGACTGGCCAATCCGGTCAACGTCAGCGGTACGCTCGACGTCGAAGGCAACAACGATCTGCAACTGGCCGGCGTGCTCAGCGGCAACGGTGTGCTGAACAAGAACGGCGCCGCCGACCTGACCCTGTCGGGCAACAACACCTTCAGCGGTATCCTCAACATCCTCTCCGGCAGCCTCAGCACTCTGGGCACCACTGCCCTCGGCACCCAGAGCGCGCTCAATGTCAGCAGCGGCGCCCGGCTCAACCTCGACGGCAGCACTACCCTGGGCGACATCGGCGGCACCGGGGCGATCCAGATCGCCCAGGGCAACAGCCTGAACGTGCAGGGCGGTGTATTCGATGGCCAGATCAGCGGCACCGGCACCCTGAACAAACTGAGCGTGCGTCGCCTGGCACTCACCCGCGTCAACACCCATGTGGGCGATACCCATGTGCAAGCCGGCGAACTGCAAGTGGACGGCTCGCTGGACAGCGGCAACGTGACCGTGGCCAGCGGCGCGACCCTGTCGGGCAGCGGCAACCTCGGTGGCGCAGTGTCGGTGAGCAATGGAGCGACGCTGGCCACCGTGACCGGCTCGACCTTGCAAGTGGGTAGCCTGAACCTGGAGCCTGATGCGGTGGTGACGGCGCAGCTCGGGGCACCGGACCCTGACGGTCAGCCGCTGGTCCAGGTGGCCAACGACCTCACCCTGCATGGCACGCTGAACGTGGTCGATATTGGCGGCTTCGGCGCCGGCGTGCACCGCCTGTTCCTGTACGGCGGCGCCTTCACCGACAACGGCATCAGCGTCGGCAGCACGCCGCTGCCCGATGTCGAAGTAGCGCTGCAAGCGACCGTGCCCAACCAGGTCAACCTGGTGGTGGGTGGGGCCAGCAACGTGCTGTTCTGGGATGGCAGCGACACCAGCGGCAATGGCCAGATCGACGGCGGCAACGGCACCTGGGACGCCGCCAGCCGCAACTGGACCGATGCCAACGGCGCGGTCAACAGCGCCTGGAACAGCACTTTCGCCGTGTTCCAAGGCCCGGCGGGCACCGTCACCCTCGATGGCAGCCAGGCGATCACCGGCCTGCAGTTCATGACCGACGGCTATTCGCTGCAGAGCGCGGGCACGGGTGAACTGCTGACCAGCGGCACCACCAACGTGCGCGTCGACAGCGGCGCCACCGCCACGGTCGGCGTGCCGATCAACGGCACCGGTTTTCTGGCCAAGCAGGATGGCGGCACGCTGGTGCTCAATACGGCCAACGGCTACAGCGGCGGCACCGCGCTCAATCGCGGCGCTTTGGTGGTGGGCAATGACGGCGCCCTGGGCAGCGGCCTGCTCACCGCCGCAGCGGGCACCCTGCTGGACAGCAACACGGCGGTCAGCCTGGCCAATGCCGTGCTGCTCGAAGGCGCCTTGACACTCGGTGGCAGCGCGGCGCTGACCTTGGCGGGTAGCGTCAGCGGCGAGGGCGGCCTGATCAAGAACGGCGCTGCGCCACTCACTCTCACCGGCAGCAACCTCTACAGCGGCGGCACCCAGATCAACGGCGGCAGCCTGATCGGCAACAGCAACAGCCTGCAAGGCGCCATCCTCAACAATGCCGCGTTGACCTTCGAGCAGGCAGCCGACGGTCGCTACACCGGCAATCTCACTGGCAGCGGCACCTTGAGCAAGAACGGCAGCGGCGAGCTGCTGCTCACCGGCAACAATGGCCTGACCGGCACTACTTCGGTGAATGCCGGCAGCCTGCGTGTCGACGGTCGCCTGGACAGCGCCAGGGTGCAGGTCGCCCGCGGCGCGCGGCTGGGCGGCAGCGGCGTCTACGCCGGGCAGGTGCTGCTCGCCGACGGCGCCAGCCTGGTGGCCGGACAGAGCAGCACGCCGCTGACCTTGGGCGGTCTCGAACTGGCGTCCGGCAGCACCCTGGACTTCGCCTTGGGCGCCCCGGATGCGGCCAGCACGGTGGTCAAGGTCGAAGGCAACCTGGTGCTCGACGGCACCTTGAATGTCACCGATGTCGGTGGATTCTCAACCGGCGTCTATCGGCTGTTCAGCTACGACGGGGCGCTGACCGACAATGGCCTGGCCCTCGGCGCCGTGCCGGGCAGCGTGGCCCTGGGCGATCTGGCGTTGCAGACCGCCATCGCCCGGCAGATCAACCTGGTGGTGCAGCGTGCGGGCGATCCGGTGCAGTTCTGGAACGGCAACCAGACCAACCCCGACGGCAGCATCGGCGGTGGCAGTGGCACCTGGGGGCCGAACAGCAACTGGACCAATGCCAACGGCACCGCAGGTGAAACCTGGAGCGATGCCTACGCCGTGTTCGGTGGTCAGCCCGGCACCGTCACCGTGGTCGGCAACCCGTCGTTCAGCGGCCTGCAATTCCTCAGCGATGGCTACCAACTGGTGCCGGGTGCCGAGGGCAGCCTGACGCCGGTCAATGGCGCCGACGGCAGCCTGGCGCCAGTGCGCGTCGATGCCGGTGCCAGCGCCGAGATCAGTGTGCCACTGGTGGGCCGCGGCGGTATCGAGAAGCTCGATGCCGGCACCTTGGTGCTCAGTGGCGCCAACCGCTACACCGGCGGCACCCTGGTCAGTGGCGGCACGCTGGTAGGCAACACCAGCAGCCTGCAGGGCACGCTGACCAACAACGCCAACCTGGTGTTCGCGCAAGCCAACGACGGCACCTTCAACGGCGTGTTGCGCGGCACCGGCACCACCATCAAGCGTGGCTTCGGTCGTCTGTTGCTGCTGGGCAATCATCCCTTCAGCGGGCTGTTCAACGTCGATCAGGGCACGCTGCAAGTGGGCGATGCCGCCAACCCGCGCAGTCTACTGGCCGCGCGTGTGAACGTGGCCAACGGTGCCGGCCTGACCGGCAATGGCACGCTAGGCAGCCTGATCAACCACGGCACGGTACTGCCGGGGCCGGCGGGCAATCTGAATGTCAGCGGCGACTTCACCAATGCCAGCGATGGCAACCTGGTCATCGACCTGGGGACTGCACCGGTGAACTACCTCAACGTGGGCGGCACCGCCAACTTGGGTGGCAGCCTCACCGTGGCCAATTTGTCCGGTGGCAATGGTCGTTACACGCTGCTGTCTGCCGACGGCGGTATCAATGGCGTGTTCGCCAGCAACAACCTGATGAACTCGGCGTTCCTCACCAGTGCGCTGGACTACGGCGCCAACCAGGTGACCCTGTCGGTGAGCCGCAACGACACCTCGCTCGCCGAGGTTGCGGTGTCCGGCAACCAGCGCGGCGTGGCCACTGCGCTGGAGAGCGCTGGGGTGCCGAACGTGCTGCGCGATGAAATCCTGCCGCTGGACCGGCCTTCGGCACAGGCGGCGTTCGACAGCCTGTCCGGCGAGATCCACGCCAGCACCGCCACGGTGTTGATCGAGGACACCCGCCACGTGCGCGAGGCGCTCAACGACCGGATGCGCCAGGCCGATTGCAGCCGTGCCGAGGATCCACGTCGCACCCTGGCCCCGACCGCCAATCAGCAATTGACCAGCGAAGGTTGCCAGGGTCAGCCGGTTGGCTGGATTCGCGCCATTGTCGCCTGGGGCGACTACGACGGTAGCGCCAACCATGCCAGCGTCGACCGCGACCTGTCCGGTTTCATGCTCGGTGTCGATCGCGCCCTGGACGATCAGTGGAAGGTGGGCATCGCGGCGGGCTACACCCGCAGCAGCATCGATGCACAGCGCCGCCGTTCGGACGCCAGCGTCGACAGCTATCACCTGGCGACCTACCTGGGTTACCAGATGGACGCCTTCGCTGCGCGCCTGGGGGCCAGCTACACCTGGCATGAAATCGATACCAAGCGCGATGTGCAGGCGGGCGCTTACGACGATCGCCTGAAGGCGAAGTACAAGGCGCGCACCGCGCAGGTGTTCGGCGAGGTGGGCTACGCCCTGGACGCGGGCGGTGTCGCGGTAGAGCCATTCGCCGGACTGGCCTATGTCAACCACGACAGCGACAGTGCGCGGGAGAAGGGCGGGGCGGGGCGTTTGAAAGCCAAGGTGGATCAGGACGTGACCTTCTCCACGGTGGGTGTGCGCGTCGGCAAGCGCATCACGTTGGACAACGGCAGTGAGATCACCCCACGGCTTTCGGTCGGCTGGCGACATGCCTTCGGTGATACCCAGCCCGAGGCTAAGTCGCGCTTCATCGGCGGGGGTGCGAGTTTCGGCAGTGAAGGCGTGGTGATCGCGCGCAACGCGGCGGTGGTGGAGGCTGGCCTTGACGTGGCTGTGGGCGAGAGCGGCAAGTTGGGCGTGGGGTATTCGGGGCAATTGTCCAATCAGGGCCGCGACCACGGTGTGGTGGTGAGTTTCAGCATGGGCTTCTGAACGGGGTGTCGTTGCGCCTGGCAGAGCTAGGGCAGTGGTGGTGTTGGTGTGTGGAAGCGGTCGTGCAAGACTCCGGGACCCGGTCAACGAGGAGGCCGCGCCCACGGTTACATCGACTTACTTTCATCACGCCACTGACGCTAGACTGTCATCTTCCCAGCTTTGGACAGGAGTTCGGCGTGATCCACCTCCGCAGTTTCCCCAGTGACCTGTGCCTGGACAGTCCGCGCTTGCAGTTGCGGCCCATGCGCCACGCCGATGCGGCGCGCTGGTTGACGATCATGGCCGACCCCGAGGTGATGCGTTACTGGTATCACGCGCCCTGGACCGAACTGGCCGAGGCCGAAAGCGCCCTGGCCGCCGACCGCGAAGCCTATGCGGCGGGCACGCTGCTCAAGCTGGGCATGTACCGGCGCGACAACGGCGAGCTGATCGGCATGGTGCAGATGTTCAACATCGATCACGATTCGCGCCGGGGCGAGATCGGCTACTGCCTGGCCCGCGCCGTGCAGGGCCGGGGCTACATGGACGAGGCGCTGACCTGCTTCATCGACTACCTGGCCCACACCCTGCACATGCGCCGTCTGGAAGCGGAGATCGACCCGCGCAACCAAGGCTCGGCGCGCACCCTGGAGCGTCAGGGCTTCGTGCTGGAAGGCACCTTGCGTGCGCGTTGGTGCGTGGCTGGAGAGCTGTCCGACTCGGGCCTCTACGGCCTGCTGCTGGAACCGCCTGTCGCCTGAGGCGTGGGTGCGGTAAGGTCGGCGTTCGCTTTCAAGCCCGTGGAGTGTCCGGTTGCCCGCTTATTACCTCAGTCTCAGCCTGTTGCTGTACCTCTCCAGTCTGTTCTTCGACGGCGCGCTGATGGATGTCGGGCGCCAGATGCCGGCCTTGCAGATGCTGCTCTACGGCCCCTGGGGCGTGGCCTTCGGTGTGTACGCCTGGTTCGCCAACCCGTTGCTGGCGCTGGCGGTGCTCGCCCATCGGCGCTTTCGGCGTTTGGCGTTGCTGGTCGGCGCTGCGGCGCTGTACCTGGCAATCGGCAGCTTGACCATCGAGCGTCTGCCGGACAACCGCAGCTACGCTTTCCACGACATCACCGGTTTCGGCCTCGGGTTCTACCTGTGGCTGGGGTCGATGCTGGTGTTCTGCGCCGGCCAGCTTTGGTGGTGCTTCAAGGCCCGCCGCGCCGATGAGGTGCCGGGCTGGAACTGGCTGGACGTGGTGGTGATTGCGGCCCTGGCGCTTACGCTGTATGTCGCCACACAACTGCCGTCGCTGCGCTTCGAGGTGGATCAGGTGCTGATGCCGCCGGAGCCTGCGCAAAGTCTCTGACACTGCTAGGCTCAGCATCCTCTTCACGCAACGGACCCGCTTCGATGACTCGCTATGCTTTTGCCACGCTGTATGCCGCGCTGGCTTTCGCCACATCGGCCCAGGCCGACGACAATTCCCCGAGCTATGTCCAGTGCATGGACAAGGCCGCCAGCACCTTGGCGATGACTGTCTGCGTCGCCGACGAAACCCGCGTGCAGGACCAACGCCTGAACACCGCCTACAAGCAGTTGATCCGCAAGCTGGAGATCGCTCAGGTCAAGCGCCTGCGTGAGGTGCAGCGCGACTGGATCGCCTTTCGCGACAAGAACTGCGGCTTCCACGCGCAACTGAGCGGCGGCAGCATGGCCAGCGTCGAGCAAGGCATCTGCGTGATGGACATGACCCAGGAGCGTGCGGCGGAGCTGGAGCGTCTGCTCAAGCCGGAGCAGTAATGCTTCGAGGCGTGGCGCCGGGACGTCTGCGGTCGCGGCGCCGAGACGCTGTCAGCGTGCCGGTGGCCGCTCGCGCTGCGCCCGTGCCTTGAGATACTCGCGCACCTCCACGCCATCGCCCGCGAACTCGATGCGGTGCGCCTTGGCCTCGCGCTGATAGGCGTACATCGGGTCGTAATACTCCTTTAGCAAGCCTTCGATCCAGCCCCGGTGCAGGTCCACCTCACCGCTGCGCAACTGTTCGTCCAAGGCCTGGTCCAGCAGCGCCTGCAGGCGCTGGAGACGTTCGCCGCCCAGGCGCTTGCGAATGTTGCCCAGGCTGTGGCGCAGACGTTCAGCGAACAACTGGCGACCCTCATCCTCGCCGTGCAAGGCGACGAACTCGGCGCACAGGTTGATCACGTAATCGCGCAGGATCCGCTCGACACGCTGGGCGAAGCTATCCTCCAGCCACACCAGCGGATAGCGCTGCATGCCCTGGTAGAGCGGCAGCGGCACCGCGCAACTGCCGACGATGCGCCCCTCGTCTTCGAGCACGAATTGCTGCACGCCACGCGCCCGTTTCTTCAGCACGTCGATCGCCAACTGGTTTTCGAAGTCGATCTGCGCTGGCTGCGCGGTGGCGCGTTTGCCGAAGCTGGAGCCGCGATGGTTGGCGTGGCCTTCCAGGTCCAGCGCGTTATCCAGTTGCAGCAGGACGTCGGTCTTGCCTGTGCCGGTGAGCCCGCCCATGAGCACGAAGTCGCACTGCGCCACCGCCTGTGCCGTGGTATCCAGCAGATAGTTGCGCAGGGCCTTGTAGCCGCCGCTGATGCGCGGGTAGTCGATACCGGCCTCTCTCAGCCAGCCTTGGACGATCTGCGAGCGCAGGCCGCCGCGAAAGCAGTACAGGTAGCCCTGCGGGTTGGCGCTGGCAAAGGCCGCCCAGGCCTCCAGGCGCGCCTGCTTGACTGCGCCATTGACCAATTGATGGCCCAGGGCGATGGCCGCGCCCTGGCCCTGCTGCTTGAAGCAGGTGCCGACCTTGTGCCGCTCCGCGTCGTTCATCAGCGGCAGGTTGACCACGCCGGGGAAGGCGCCTTTGGCAAACTCGATGGGCGCACGCATGTCCATCATCGGCACGTCATCGAGGAACAGCGGGTGGAAGTCGGTGCAGTCGGGGCGCATCAGATCACCTCGACTGCGTAGGTCTGTCGCTCGACCAGGGTGCCGATCGGCGCCAGGTCCAGGCCCAGTTCGGCGGCCACCGCGAGGAACTGCGCCTGGCCCTCGGGGCTGACGGCTACCAGCAGGCCGCCGCTGGTCTGCGGGTCGCACAGCAGGTGTTTCTGTTCATCGGTCAAGGCGGCGATCTTGTGACCGTAGCTCTCGTGGTTGCGCAGCGTGCCGCCGGGAATGCAGCCCTCGGCCAGGTAGTGCTCGACACCCGGCAGGCGCGGCACGGCGTCGAATTGCAGACGCGCGGTGAGGCCGCTGCCTTCGGCCACTTCGACCAGGTGACCAAGCAGGCCGAAGCCGGTGACGTCGGTCATGGCTTTGACCCCGTCGAGCTTGCCGAAGCGGCTGCCGGGGGTGTTCAAGGTGCACATCCAGTCGCGCGCCAGGCCCTGGTCCTGGACACGCAGCTTGGCCTTTTTCTCGGCGGTGGTGAGGATGCCGATGCCCAGCGGCTTGGTGAGGTACAGCGTGCAGCCTGCGGTGGCGGTGTCGTTGCGCTTGAGCTGGCGCTTGCCGACCACACCGGTCACCGCCAGGCCGAAGATCGGCTCGGGCGCGTCGATCGAGTGCCCGCCGGCCAGCGGAATACCGGCCTCGGCGCACACCGCGCGACCACCCCGGATCACTTCGCGGGCGACCTCAGGCGGCAGCACGTTGATCGGCCAACCGAGAATGGCGATCGCCATCAGCGGATCGCCGCCCATGGCGTAGATGTCGCTGATGGCGTTGGTGGCCGCGATGCGGCCGAAATCGTAGGGGTCGTCGACGATGGGCATGAAGAAGTCGGTGGTCGAGACCACGCCACGCTCGTCGTCCAGCGCATACACGGCGGCGTCGTCACGCGAAGCGTTGCCGACCCACAGCTTGGGGTCCAGCGCCTGGCTGCCGCTGTCGGCCAGAATGACGTCGAGCACCTTGGGAGAGATCTTGCAGCCACAACCTGCGCCGTGGCTGTACTGGGTCAGGCGAATCGGCTCGCTCATGGGCACCTCGCAATCGAATGAATGCGCGAGTGTAGCAATAGAGCAGCTTCGAGCTTCAAGCTTCGAGCGGCAAGATGAAGCAGTCGTGCGTGCTTGCGGCTAGAATGCCCACCTACACCCAACCGCGATCCGCGTTCATTTGCAGCTTGCAGCTCACCGCTCGCAGCTGTCTCCAAAGGAGACCCCTCCCGTGCTGAAACGTCCCCTGGCGCTGGCCGCCGGTTTCGTCCTGTCTTGTTGTGCCGTGGTGGCTCAGGCTGCCGAGACCTTGCGCGTCAGCGCCATTCCCGATGAAGCGCCGACCGAGTTGCTGCGCAAGTTCAAGCCGCTGGGCGAGTACCTTGAGCAGCAACTGGGCATGAAGGTGCAGTTCGTGCCGGTGGCCGATTATCCGGCGGTGGTCGAGTCGCTGGCCAGCGACCGCCTCGACCTGGCCTGGCTGGGCGGCTTCACCTTCGTTCAGGTGCACCTGAAAGATCCCACCGCTACGCCGCTGGTACAGCGCGAGCAGGATGCCCAGTTCACCAGCAAGTTCATCACCGCCAACCCCGAGGTCAAGAGCCTGGCCGATCTGAAGGGCAAGACCTTCGCCTTCGGCTCGATCTCTTCGACGTCCGGCAGCTTGATGCCACGCTACTTCATGCTCAAGCAGGACAACATCAAGCCGGAAAGCTACTTCAGCCGGGTCGCCTACTCCGGTGCCCACGACGCCACCGTCGCCTGGGTGCAGGCCGGCAAGGTCGATGCCGGCGTGCTCAACGCCAGCGTCTGGCAGAAGCTGGTCGATGCCGGCAAGGTCGATACCACCAAGGTGCGCGTCTTTGCGACCACGCCGACCTACTACGACTACAACTGGACGGTGCGCGGCAGCATGGACCCGGCGCTCAAGGAGAAGATCAAGCAAGCCTTCCTCGCCCTGGATCCCGCCAAGCCTGAGCAGAAGGCGATCCTCGATCTGCAGGCGGCCAGCCGCTTCATCGAAACCCAGCCGGAGAACTACGTCGGCACCGAGCAGGCTGCCCGTGAGGCCGGCTTGCTCAAGTGAGTATCGAACTGCAGGGCGCGGGGCTGCGCCACGGCCAGGTTCGCGCCCTGGACCACGTCAACCTGCGTATCGACGCCGGCGAGCGGGTGGCGGTGATCGGCCCGTCCGGCGCGGGCAAGTCCAGCTTGCTGCACCTGTTGGCCACCGCCGTGCAGCCGAGCAGCGGGCGCCTGCACCTGCTCGGCGAACAGCCCTGGGCACTGTCGGCCCGCGCTCGCCAGCGTTTGCGCACGCGGGTTGCGCTGGTGCACCAGGCGCCGCCCTTGCCGCCGCGCCAACGGGTGGTCACCGCCGTGCTGGCCGGACGTTTGGGGCAGTGGGGCACCCTGCGCGGGTTGCTCAACCTGCTGCACCCCACCGATGTACCCGGCGCCCGCCAAGTGCTGGCCGAGCTGGGGCTGGCCGACAAGGTGTTCGTCCAGTGCGGGCAGTTGTCCGGTGGTCAGTTGCAGCGCGTCGGCATCGCCCGCGCGTTGTACCAACAGGCTGAGGTGCTGCTGGCCGACGAGCCGGTCTCGGCGATGGACCCGGTACTGGCCGAGCATAGTTTGGGCCTGCTCAACCGCCATGCACGCGAGCGGGGCGTGACCCTGGTCGCCAGCCTGCACGCGGTGGACCTGGCGCTGGCGCATTTCCCGCGCATCATCGGCATTCGTGACGGCCAGGTGGCGTTCGATTGTGCGGCAGCGGCGGTCGCGCAGAGCATGCTCGACGAGCTCTATGCCAACGAGCACCTGCCGGCGCCAGTGACCGTAGCGCCGACCCTGACGGTGCAGATGCCACGATGCTGAAGGCCGATGCCCGCGATCCGGCGGCCTGGCCGCGTCTGCTGCTGGCCGTGGTGTGCCTGGCGGTGCTGTGGCCGGGCGTGCGACTGAGCGAGCTGAACCCCGGGGTGCTGCTGCAGGCCGAGAACCGGCAGCAGATGGCCAGCTTTCTCGGCGCGTTCTGGCCACCGGCCCATGATCGCGATTTCCTCGCCTTGCTGCTGGAGGCGACGGTGCAGACGCTGGCCGTGGCCACGGCCGGGATGGCCCTGGCGTTGCTGTTGGCCGTGCCCGCCAGCCTGCTCGCCAGTCGCGCGCTGTCGTTGCGTGCCGCATCGCGCGGTGGCCGGCCGGGGCCATGGTCGCAACTGGCGCGCTTACCGGTGCGCGGGCTGTTGGTGTTCCTGCGCAGCGTGCCGGAAATCGTCTGGGCGCTGCTGTTTGTCAGGGCGGTCGGGTTGGGACCGACGGCGGGGGTGCTGGCCATCGCCATCACCTACAGCGGCATGCTCGGCAAGGTCTATGCCGAGATCTTCGAGTCGGTCGACCAGCGTCCGGCGCATGCCCTGATGCAGGGTGGCAGCGGGCGATTGGCGGCCTTCGCCTACGGCATCCTGCCGCTGGCGGCGGCCGAGGTGGTGTCCTACAGCGTCTACCGTTGGGAGTGTGCGGTGCGCGCGTCGGTGGTGATGGGCTTCGTCGGCGCTGGCGGGCTCGGTCAGCAGATCGACCTGTCGATGCGCATGTTCGCCGGCGCCGAGGTGGCGAGCATGCTGCTGGCGTTCCTGCTGTTGGTGACCCTGGCTGATGGCCTGAGCCGCCTGCTGCGCGGGAGGCTGGCGTGAAGCGGGTGATCAATTGGCTGGTGCTGCTGGCACTGCTGGCCGCCGTGGTGGCGTCGTTCGCCTACCTGCAACTGGACCTGGCCTCGGTGCTGGGCAACGGCGGCTCGGCGCAGATGGCTGACTATGCGGCGCGCTTCCTCAGCCCTGACCTCTCGACCGAGCACTTGCGCGCGGTGGGCCATGGCGCACTGGAAACCCTGGCCATGTCCGGCCTGGGTACGTTGCTGGCGATGCTCTTGGGGTTGCTGCTGGCGTTGCCGGCGGCGGGGCGCTTCGGCTGGCCGCTGCAAGGCGCAGCGCGGCTGCTGCTCAATGCGCTGCGGGCAATTCCGGAACTGGTCTGGGCGGCCTTGACGGTGCTGGCGGCCGGGCTTGGCCCGAACGCCGGCACCCTGGCCCTGGCGTTGCACACGGCCGGGGTGCTGGGCCGGTTGTTCGCCGAGGCGCTGGAAAACGCACCGCCCGAGCCTGCGCAGGCCATCCGCCTGCAGGGCGGTGGGCAGGTGGCGGCGTTCTGCTTCGGCACCTTGCCCAACCTGTGGCCGCAGTGGCTCGCCTACAGCCTGTACCGCTGGGAAAACAACATCCGCATGGCCAGCGTGCTCGGTTTCGTCGGCGCGGGCGGGCTGGGGCAGATGCTCTACACCACCCTCAGCCTGTTCCAGGAGGCGCAGGCCAGCACCGTGATCATCGGCATGCTGGTGCTGGTGTTGCTGGTGGATGCCTTGAGCGACATGCTGCGCCAGCGCTACGTACGCGCCTGATCCTGCCGGTCTTCAGCCGCAAACTGGCGCGAGCCGTAGACGCTCGTCACGGCGCCCACTCGCCGCACTGCGCTTCGCGCTGCATCGACTCCAGGTTGCGCTCGATGGTCTCGCAGATGGTGTCCATGGTGATCTGGTGCTCGCTGCGGCGGAACGGGCTCTGCAGGTCGGTGCCGATGCGTTCGATCGCCAGCAGCATGAAGCCGACCACGGTCGAGGCCAGCGGCGTGAACCATTCCAGCGATTCCACCAGACCGATCGGCACGATCACGCAGAACAGCGTGATGAACAGCCGTGGGAAGTACACGTAGGGGTAGGGCAGCGGGGTATTGGCGATCCGCTCCATGCCACCTTGGGCATTGGACAGGTCCACCAGGGTCGACTCCAGCCGTGCCAGGCGAATGCTGTCCAGCCGCCCAGCCTTGTACTCGCGAGAGAGCAAGGCGGCGGAGCCTGCGAGGATGTCGTTGGCGAAATTGTTCGAGCCATTGCGTCGCTCGAATTCGTGCTGCGGGATGAACGCCATCAGTTCGGCCGGGCACGGCTCGCCCTTGAGGTGCGCGGCCAGGCAGTTCACATAGGCCACGTGACGGCGCAGCAGCGTGGCTTTCACCGGATTGAGCCCGTCGTCGGTGTCGTCCACCAGCGTCAGCACCTGCCGCGCGAAGCTGCGCGAACTGTTGACCATCGCCCCCCACAGCGTTCGCGCTTCCCACCAGCGGTTGTAGGCGCTGCTGTTGCGAAAACTCACCAGCACCACCAGTGCCGAGCCGAGCAGGGTCAGCGGGATCAGCGGCAGGCTGAACTTGCTGTCGAGGAACAGCATGAAGTCCAGGGTCACCAGGATGTCCCAGAGCAGCAGCCACAGCAGCGACCAGCCAATGTAGTTGAAGGTCTTGAACACCAGGCGGTATTTGCGCACGAGGTAGTTTTTCACGCAGGGATCTCTTCATGGAGCGGATGAAGGATCGGACGTCGGGGGCGGGGTAAGGTTCGCGCAGAGGGATGGGAACGTTAAACGGTTCAGTTTCCGAAGGCTGATGAAATGCGTAGGATTCGACCCCACCCGTTTGAACTCCCCTTTTCAGTAGTGGCACAATGCCAAAACGCCGAACCCCAGGGCCTGTCGCCAGCCTGGTTGCCTGTCCGGTGCAACCCAGGACAGTTTTTTTTCGGTGATTCCCGATGAACCAGCGAACGGACAAGGGCCTTTCTTTTGCTAAGCGCATGTACCCGCCACGTGCCATCGGCACCGGTCTGGGTTTCTTCTGCGTGCTTATGGGCCTGTGGCCCCTGCATCCGGCCTGGTGGGTCTGGACGCTGCTCGGGCTGCATGGCTTCGTTTGGCCACATCTGGCGTACCAGATCGCTCGACGCTCCCGGCAGCCTTTCGTCGCCGAGCAGCGCAACCTGGTGTTCGACGGCTTCGCCGGCGGCTGCTGGGCCGGGGCGATGGGGCTCAACCCGCTGCCTAGCGTGATCATTCTGTCGATGATTGCCATGGACAAGATCGCCGCCGGTGGCTGGCACATGCTGGTCAAGACCGTCATCGCCCAGGTGCTGGGTATCGCGCTGGGTCTGTGGCTGTACGCGCCGCCACTGTTTCCGCCCACCACCCAGGCGCAGATGCTGGCCTGCCTGCCGATCCTGCTGATCTACCCCATGGCCATCGGCCTGATCTGTTACCAGGTCACGGTTCAACTGGGCCAGCACAAACGCGCCCTGGCGCGCCTGAGCCAGACCGACAGCCTGACCGGACTGATCAACCACGGCGCCTGGAAAGACCTGCTGACGCGCGAGTTCCAGCGCTGCCGCCGCGCCGACCAGGCCAGTGTGCTGGCGTTGATCGACATCGATCACTTCAAGCAGATCAACGACGTCCATGGCCACCTGATGGGCGACGACATCCTGCGTACCCTGAGCGCGCTGCTGCCTACGCAACTGCGCAAGACCGACCTGGTGGCCCGTTATGGCGGAGACGAGTTCTGCGTGATGTTGCCCGGCGCTGGCCTGGCCCAGGCCGAGGAAATCCTCGAACGATTGCGCCAGGCGGTGGAGTGCTATCGGCATCCCGACCTGCCGGAGCAGCGGCTGAGCCTGAGCATCGGCATCGCCGCCTACGGCGCGCACCAGCTCAGTGCCGATGGCTGGCTGCATGAAGCGGACATGGCGCTGTACCAAGCCAAGAGCGCCGGGCGCAACCGGGTCGTGGTGGCGCGCAGCCAACCGTCGGCCGCTTGATAGGACCTGGGCGATGGATCCTCTTTCTTTTTGTGACCATGGGCATACCGACAACACACACAGATACATCCCACAGGTTATCTCTCCCGGATCCTCATGCGTTGACCGCTGAGTCGCCGTTAAATGCAGCGGCACGGCGGTTCGCGCTTTCGCGGACAGCCTTCATGGACACGAAAGGAGATGCACCTTTGAGCCTGACCGACAAGCGATTTCAGCGGTTCACTCAGCTGGGCTGGGGGGCGATGGATATGCTCATCGTCCTGGTCTATGTGGTCGACAGCCTGCGTCGCGGTGACATCCCGTTCTGGACCGACCTGCACAGCATTCTGGCGTTGGCGTCAGAACATGCGGAACTCGCCTACGCCATTGGCTTCGCCAGCTTGGCGGTCTATCTGACGGTGTTCATCAGCGGCTGTCTCTTTCTGAAAGGCGCGCGCATGGCGGCTTATCTCGGGCTAGCGCAGGCGCCGTTTCGGGTGATTCTGGTGCCCTCGATCCCGGTTGCGCTGTTCTGGCCCGATCCGCTGATCGAGACGGCGGGATGGCTGGTGTTCTTCCTCAGCCTCGTCGCCGAGGTGGTGAAGGTCTGGAGTTTGTTGCTGCTGCTGCGTAGCCAGAGCAATGAGGTAGCCGACGCGCCGGCGGCGGCTTGAGCCAGCCATTTCAGACGCTGCCTGGCAGCGGCCTGTGATCGCCGACGAGCGCGACTTTCCGTTAGACAAAAGATGGCCTACAGGCGATGAAGAAAATACTGAAATTTACCCGCGCCCGGACTACGGAAAACCCTTCCCAAAGGCTACGCTAGGCCAACTGTCCACAAGGCCGACTCGCCATGATCCTCGCCGATAACCTGCTTGCCTTTACCCTCGCCGCCACAGTGTTGACCATCACCCCAGGCCTGGACACGGCCCTGATCCTCAGAACATCGGCCGTCGAAGGCCGCGCGCAGGGGTTGCGCGCCGCGCTGGGTATCAACGCCGGCTGCTTCATCTGGGGCGCGGCGGTGGCCTTTGGTCTCGGCGCCTTGATCGCCGTGTCGGAACTGGCCTACGACATACTCAAGTACTGCGGCGCGGCCTATCTGGCATGGTTGGGTCTGAACATGCTGCTGCGCCCCCGACAGTCGTTGGCCCCGGCCGAGCAGGACGCACGGCCCACGCGGAACTGGTTCCTCAGGGGCATGCTCGGCAATCTGCTCAATCCGAAGATCGGCATCTTCTATGTGTCGTTCTTGCCCCAGTTCATCCCCCAGGGGGCACCGCTGATCACCTGGACCTTTGGCCTGGTAGCCATTCATGTGGTGCTCGGCCTGCTCTGGGCCGCGGCATTGATCGGCGCCACCCGCTCGTTGTCCGGTGTGCTGCGCAAGGGCTCGGTGGTCTCATGGATGGATCGCACCACCGGCGTGCTGTTCATCCTATTCGCTGCCCGGCTGGCGTTGAGCCGCCGTTAAGGAGTTTTCTGTGAATACCCCCGCAACCTTGTATGAAACCGACCGACTGATCGTGCGTAGCTTCTGCGAGGGTGATGCCGCCGCGCTGTTCGACTACCTGCATCGACCGACCGCTAGTTGCTTTTTCTCACTGGCGTTGTCCGACATGGCCGCCGCCGCGCAAGAAGCGAAGCAGCGCGGTATCGACAACGAGTACTTTGCCGTGTGTCTCAAGCACGACGGCGCGTTGGTCGGCGATGTCTTCGCTCACCCGGAAAAGGACCAGCCGGACACGTTTTCCATCGGCTGGAATTTCAATCCCCGCTTCGCCGGGCAGGGCTACGCGCACGAGGCGGCGGTAGCGTTGGTGGACTATTTGTTCAACGAACGGGGCCTGCGACGGTTGTATGCCTACGTTGAGGACACCAACCTGCCGTCCCAGCGACTCTGCGAAAAGCTCGGCATGCGCCGGGAGGGGCTGTTCATGGAGTTCGTGTCGTTCATGAAGGACGATAACGGGGTGCCGGTGTACGAGAATACTTATCAGTATGCGGTGTTGAGTAAGGCGTGGCGAACCACTCAGTCGCGCCCATGATGCAAGCAGCCCCCTAGGCACGCGCCAAGCGCGATCAGGCTGAACATCGCAACGGCCCCCGCCAGCACAGCCAGGCTGGTCCCGAACACTGCGCTGATCGCCATGGCCATCAGCGCGGCACTGCCAATCTGACAGAAACCTACCAGCCCAGAGGCGGTGGCGGCATGGCCGTGCTCTGCGGCGATGGCTCCCGACACGGACAGTGACAATGATGAGCCATTGGCCAGGCTCACCAGGCACATCGGCAGCACCACCCCGGCCGCACTTCGCCAGTCCATCGCTGCAACCCCCAGAAAGACCACACCGCCAAGCACGAAGCAGATCACCCCGGCGGCCACCAGCCGGTCATAGGGCCAGTATTCCAACCCGCGTTTCGTCAGCCAATTCGCGCCGATGATGCCCGCTGTCAGCGGCAGGTACATCCAGCCGATCTGTTCTTCGCTCAGCCCAGCGCGTGTCAGCAGAAAGGGTGACTGCGTGAGGTAGACGAACCACGCGCAGTAGATCGCGCAGACCACCAGGGTGTAGCGGCGAAAGCCACGGTCGCGTAGTACCTGGCTGAAACCGTTAAAGGGGTTGGTCCGTACACGCGCGGCTGCCGGTAGCGTTTCAGGGAGTCGTATAAAGGCCAAGAGCAGTGCAACAGCCCCGAATCCCGCGACGAAAAGAAAATCTGCGCGCCAGCCGAACTGGGCGGCCAGGTGTCCGCCAATCACCGGCGCCAGCGCGGGGGAGAGTGACACCAGCGGGTAGACGACCGCATAGACCTTGGCCGAGGTTCGCTTGTCACAGGTATCGGCGATCAGCGCGCGGCCGATGACCAGCCCGGCAGCGGCGCCCATCGCCTCGATCATGCGCCATGCCAGGAATTCCGAGTAGCTGCCCGCCGCCGCACAGCCCAGCGAGCCCACCAGGTACAGCAGGCCGGCGCCCATCAATACCGGTTTGCGGCCATAGCGGTCGGAGAGTGGGCCGTACACCAATTGCGATACCGCCAGCGCCAGCAGGTAGAACGACACGGTCTGCGGCATCTGCCAGTCGGCGATGCCGAAGGCGTGGGTCATGCTGGGCATGGCGGGCAAGTAGACGTCCGAGGCGATCAGGCCGAAGGCGCTGAGCATCGCGACGACGAGGATGAATGAGGGACGAGGCATGAGGCTCCCGGGTGACAGGCTGGCTGTCGTAGTGAGTTGAGTGGAAGCGGCACATGCTAGGCAGGCTGGGTTCATGTGAAAATGCACGCTAACGCAGCCATTGGCTGCATTTTTGCAGGTGCGTAGCAGGCAATCATGAACTGGGATGACATACGTATCTTTTTAGCCGTCCACCGTGCGAGCACCCTGACCGGCGCGGCGCAGCAGTTGGGGATCGACCAGACCACCGTGAGCCGGCGCCTGGCCGGGCTGGAGCGCACACTCGGCAGTCGGCTGTTCCTGCGCAGCAACAGCGGCCTGACGCTGACCGTGACCGGCCGCGATGTGCTGCTCAAGGCGCAGGACATGGAGCGCATGGCCGTGTCGTTCGAGCGCCGAGGCGAGGGCGCCGATGCACGCGCCGAGGGCGAGGTGAGGGTCACCACCACCGACGCGCTGGCCGTCGATTTCCTGGTCCCGGCGATCGAGCGCTTGCGCGCGAGCCACCCCGACATTCGCGTGATCCTGACCACCACCACCCGACTGCTGGATCTGGCGCGCCGGGAGGCCGACATCGCCGTGCGCACTGTGCGTCCAGAGCAGCCGGATCTGATCGTGCGGCGGCTGGCCAGTTGGGACGTGGGGCTGTATGCCACTCGCGGCTATCTCGAACGCTATGGCACGCCAGAGCCACAGGACCAATTCGCCGGACACGACATTGCCCTGTACCAGGCCGGGGTGACCGAGCGCCAGGACGGGACGCTGGTGGGCGTGCCCATCAAGCAGGGGCGGGTGGTGGCCGAGCTGGACTCCAGCTTGATGTTGGCTACATTCGTGCGGGCAGGGTTGGCCTTGGGTGAACTACCTGACTATCTGGCGGCGCGCGATCCTCAGTTGACGCGGCTATGGCCGCAGCGCCGGCGTGCCACGCCTTATGAAGCGTGGCTGGTGTTGCATCAGGATCTGGCGCATACGGCGCGGGTGAGGGTGGTGGTTGAGGCGATGGCAGGGGTGTTTGGGCAGGGGACGACGGTGCCGGAGCTGTGAGGCAAGGATGTGCCCAGCCTGTTTCACGGTGGGTTACCGGGTACGGGCGGGCGGCTTGTGTGGCTGATGTATCGATTTTTACGCTGCCTATTCGGCAGGTGATGAGTTGAAACTACGGTCTGAAGATTATGAGTCTTTCTGAGCTGTGTATGCGGCAGTGAAGGCTTGTACGTCCTTGGCCCCGCGTTTGACGGCTTTCTGAGTTGTCGGGTCAGCAGTGAACAGGTGCCTCAAGCCTATCGGCTGCTACCGTCGTTTCTGAACTGGCTCATGGCAGGGAGCTCCAGAACGGCGCTGGATTTGGGGCTGGATAATTTCTGGGCTGCCTACACGGGGGTAATCTTGCCCCTGGCCTCGGCGCGGCGGAGTATCCCTTTCTGAGCTGCCTACACGGCAGTGAACGTGGCGGTGTAGCCGATTTTCGAGTCGGGGTATTTCTGAGCTGCCTACACGGCAGTGAACCAATGGCTGGTCGATTGGCCGGACCTTGCGCATTTCTGAGCTGCCTACACGGCAGTGAACGCAGTGAATAGAGGGGAGAGGGGTTACAGCGGTTTCTGAGCTGCCTACACGGCAGTGAACCCGTGTCTCGCGCTCGCCTCGCACCGCCGTGCTTTTCTGAGCTGCCTACACGGCAGTGAACACGCCCACTTCGTCCAGGATCAGTAGGTCAACTTTCTGAGCTGCCTACACGGCAGTGAACGCCAAGGCCCTGCTGCTCGGTGAGTTCAAGCTTTTCTGAGCTGCCTACACGGCAGCTCAGAAACTATCCGCCAGCGGAGAGCCGAGCGCGCCATGGTTCACTGCCGTGTAGGCAGCCCATAAATCAATCCCAGGCCGCCTCACAGAACAGTTCGAATCAGTGATACCAACTATCAAGCGGGACGATTTTTCACCTTGTGCGGCGCCTCATAAGCTTGATCCATCGATTCGAAACCCTCGAATGTCAGGCACAGGATGCTGCACCATGAACGCCATTGTCCGTCCTCTTCTGGTTGTCATCACGGCTGTTGGTCTCAGTCTTCTTGCAGGCTGTGCCACCCATCCCGAACTACGTCCCTATACTGCGCAGGAAGTGCGCCAGTTGCGGCTGGAAGCGCTGCAGCGTCAAGGGCTATCTCTGGATGCCTACGAAAGGCAGCGGGCTGTAATCATCAGGGCCGACCAGGCAGAAATGGCGGCAAGCAGCGAGCAATCCGTAGACGGTTTCAGCGGGTGAGGCCTCGATGATGAGAAAAACACTGCGCGCCTTACTCATAATGTCCACCGCGTTGTTCTTTATCAGTTTGGCAGGCTGTGCAGGATCGTCACGCCTGTCTACGGGGGGCGTTGAGTACGCGCAGTTCGACTATGAAAAGCGGCTGGCGATGTTCTTAGGCGATGACGACCCGCTCGACGAAGATCAAGAGCTGAGTCTCTGGGGGCTGGACTACGCGGTGTTCAGTTCAGGTGTTGGCATGGTTCCAGCCCTGAAAGCGTCCGTGAACTGAGGTGCCTTACCCAACAGCATGAGAATCCGCAATGTCCGGCTCGGCGTCGCACAGGCAGTGCCATACCGTCTCGCAGGCCCTCTCTGGTTTGGCCATTAAAAACCGAAAACCCGCCCACAAAAAAACCGACCCTAAGGTCGGTTTCCTGTTCAATCATGGTGCCCCGAGGGAGACTCGAACTCCCACTCCTTTCGAAAACGGATTTTGAATCCGCCGCGTCTACCAATTCCGCCATCAGGGCTTGTGGCGCCGCAGTATAGTGAGGGTCTTCGAGTCGGTCAATCGGCTTTCATGGTCAATTTTCATGCATTGGGCTAAACTTCCCGGCCCTGCCAAACCGAACACGATCATGCGCGTCGCCGATTTTTCCTTCGAACTCCCCGATTCCCTCATCGCCCGTCATCCCCTGGCCGAGCGCCATGGCAGTCGTCTGCTGGTCCTCGACGGGCCGAGCGGCGAATTGGCGCACCGGCGTTTCACCGACTTGCTCGAGTACCTGCGCCCGGGCGACCTGATGGTGTTCAACAACACCCGGGTCATTCCGGCGCGGCTGTTCGGCCAGAAAGCCTCCGGCGGCAAGCTGGAAATGCTGATCGAGCGCGTGCTCGACAGCCACCGGGTGCTGGCCCATGTGCGCGCCAGTAAGGCGCTGAAGGTCGGGGCCACGGTGCTGATCGATGGCGGGGGCGCGGCCGAGATGGTGGCGCGCCACGAGACGCTGTTCGAATTGCGCTTCAGCGAAGAGGTGCTGCCGCTGCTCGACCGCGTCGGGCACATGCCGTTGCCGCCGTACATCGACCGTCCCGACGAGGGCGCCGACCGCGAGCGTTACCAGACCGTCTACGCCGAGCGCGCCGGGGCGGTGGCAGCGCCCACTGCCGGGCTGCACTTCGACGAGGCGTTGCTGGCGCAGATCGCCGCCAAGGGCGTTGGGCGCGCGTTCGTCACCTTGCATGTGGGCGCCGGCACCTTCCAGCCGGTGCGGGTCGACAAGATCGAAGACCACCATATGCATAAAGAGTGGCTGGAGGTGAGTCAGGACGTGGTCGATGCCATCGACGCCTGCCGCGCCAGGGGCGGGCGGGTGATCGCGGTGGGGACTACCAGCGTGCGGTCGCTGGAAAGCGCGGCGCGCGATGGCGTGCTCAAGGCCTTCAGTGGCGATACCGACATCTTCATCTACCCTGGTCGGCCGTTCCATGTGGTCGATGCGCTGGTCACCAACTTCCATTTGCCCGAGTCCACGCTGCTGATGCTGGTCTCGGCCTTCGCCGGATACCCCGAGACCATGGCCGCCTACGCGGCGGCGGTCGAGCAGGGGTATCGCTTCTTCAGTTACGGTGATGCCATGTTCATCACCCGCAATCCGGCGCCGCGCGGCCCCGAGGATCAAGCATGAGTCGCACCTGTCGTATGTCCTTCGAACTGCTGGCCACCGACGGCAAGGCCCGTCGTGGTCGGCTGACCTTCCCCCGTGGCACCGTGGAAACCCCGGCGTTCATGCCGGTGGGCACCTACGGCACGGTCAAGGGCATGCTGCCGCGTGACATCGAGGCCATCGGTGCCGAGATCATCCTGGGCAACACCTTCCACCTCTGGCTGCGTCCGGGCACCGAGGTGATCAAGAAGCACAACGGCCTGCACGATTTCATGCAGTGGAAAGGCCCGATTCTCACCGACTCCGGCGGCTTCCAGGTGTTCAGCCTGGGTGCGATGCGCAAGATCAAGGAAGAGGGCGTGACCTTCGCCTCGCCGGTGGACGGTTCCAAGGTGTTCATGGGCCCGGAAGAGTCGATGCAGGTGCAGCGCGACCTGGGCTCGGACATCGTGATGATCTTCGACGAGTGCACGCCGTACCCGGCCGAGCATGACGTGGCGCGCACCTCCATGGAGTTGTCGCTGCGCTGGGCCCAGCGTTCGAAAAACGCCCACGGCGACAATACCGCCGCGCTGTTCGGCATCGTTCAGGGTGGCATGTACCAGGACCTGCGCATGCGTTCGCTGGAAGCGCTGGTCAACATCGACTTCGACGGCTTGGCCATTGGTGGCCTGTCGGTGGGTGAGCCCAAGCACGAGATGATCAAGGTGCTGGACTACCTGCCGGCGCAGATGCCTGCTGACAAACCTCGTTACCTTATGGGGGTAGGCAAACCGGAAGATCTGGTTGAGGGTGTGCGCCGCGGCGTCGACATGTTCGACTGCGTGATGCCCACGCGCAACGCGCGCAACGGTCATCTGTTCGTCGATACAGGGGTGATCAAGATCCGCAATGCGTTCCATCGCCACGATGATTCGCCGCTGGATCCGACCTGTGACTGCTACACCTGCAGCAACTTCTCCCGCGCCTATCTGCATCACCTGGACAAGTGCGGCGAAATGCTGAGCAGTATGCTCAATACCATCCACAACTTGCGCCATTACCAGCGCTTGATGGCCGGTTTACGCGAGGCTATTCAACAGGGTAAATTGGCCGCCTTTGTCGACGCCTTCTATGCCAAGCGCGGACTTCCCGTACCGCCTTTGGATTGACTGTTCGTACACAACACTAAATTAAGCAACTGGAGTGCTACATGAGCTTTCTGATTCCCGCCGCTTACGCGGACGCTGCAGCCCCGGCCGCCGGCCCCGCCGGTACCGGCTTCGAGTGGATCTTCCTGGTCGGCTTCCTGGTCATCTTCTACCTGATGATCTGGCGTCCTCAGGCCAAGCGCGCCAAGGAGCAGAAGAACCTGCTCAATGCGCTGCAGAAAGGCGACGAAGTGGTCACCAACGGCGGTATCGCCGGCAAGATCGTCAAAGTATCGGATGATTTCGTGGTGCTGGAAGTGTCCGACACCGTCGAGCTGAAGTTCCAGAAGGGCGCCATCGCCGCGACCCTGCCGAAAGGTACGCTCAAGGCTATCTGAGTTACCGGTTTCATTTTTTCCAGTCGGGGCGCGCAACGCGCCCCGCGTCTTGAACGGGCGGCGTGATGCTGAACAAATACCCTCTGTGGAAATACCTGCTGATCCTGGTGGTACTGGCGGTCGGCTTTATTTATTCCGCTCCCAACCTCTACCCGGACGATCCGGCGGTGCAGATCAGCGGCGCAAGCTCGGCCCTGCACGTGAGCCAGGCCGACCTCGACCGCGCCACCAAGGCGCTGACCGATGCCGGTATCGCGGTCAAGGGCGGCAGCCTGGGCGAGAAGGGCAGTGCGCTGGTGCGCCTGACCAACCAGGAAGATCAACTGCCGGCCAAGGACGTGGTGCGCAAGGCATTGGGTGACGACTACGTCGTTGCGCTGAACCTGGCCCAGACCACCCCGCAATGGCTGCGCAACCTGGGCGCCAGCCCGATGAAGCTGGGCCTGGACCTCTCCGGTGGTGTGCACTTCCTGCTCGAAGTGGACATGGACAAGGCCATGAGCGCCCGGATGAAGGTCTACGACGGCGAGGTCAAGACCCTACTGCGCAAGGAGCGTGTGCGCTACCGCAGCCTGCCTCAGCAGGACGGTGCCATTCTGCTCGGCTTCTCCGACGACGCCACCCGCGAACAGGCCCGTGCCCTGGTCCGCAAGAATTTCAGTGATTTCGACATCACCACCACCGAGCGCAACGAGCTGTCGGTCCTGCGCCTGGCGCTGACGCCGGCCAAGGTCGCGGAAATCCGCGAGTACTCGGTCAAGCAGAACCTCACCACCGTGCGCAACCGGGTCAACGAGCTGGGTGTGGCCGAGCCGCTGGTCCAGCGTCAGGGCGGCAACCGCATCGTGGTCGAACTGCCAGGCGTGCAGGACACTGCCGAAGCCAAGCGTATCCTCGGCAAGACCGCCAACCTGGAGTTCCGCTTCGGCGCCGAGCCCGGCGCTTCGAAAGCCACTACCGAGGTGTTCGAGTTCCGCGACGGCAATCGTTCGGCGGCGGTCGAGCGCGGCCTGATCATCACCGGCGACCAGGTCACCGACGCCCAGGCCAGCTTCGACGAGCACGGTCGTCCACAGGTCAACATCCGCCTCGACGGTCACGGTGGCGAGCTGATGAGCCGCGCCACGCGCAGCAACGTCGGTCGCAGCATGGCGGTGATCTTCATCGAGCAGCGTCCGATGACCCGCTACGAGAAGCAGGTGATCGATGGCGTCGAGAAAGACGTACCCATCCAGACCTTCAAGGAAGAGAAGAAGATCATCAGCCTGGCGACCATCCAGTCGCCGCTGGGCAGCCAGTTCCGCATCACCGGCCTGAACGGTCAGGGCGAGTCGTCCGAGCTGGCGCTGCTGCTGCGTGCCGGTGGCCTGGCCGCTCCGATGTACTTCGCCGAAGAGCGGACCATCGGTCCGAGCCTGGGGGCCGACAACATCACCAAGGGTGTCGATGCGTCGCTGTGGGGCATGCTGTTCGTCTCGCTGTTCATCATCGCCATCTACCGCGGTTTCGGCGTGATCGCCACCGTCGCCCTGGCGGGCAACATGGTGCTGCTGCTGGCCTTAATGTCGCTGCTGGGGCCACCCTGACGCTGCCGGGTATCGCCGGTATCGTGTTGACCATGGGTATGGCGGTGGACGCCAACGTGCTGATCTTCTCGCGTATCCGCGAGGAGCTCAAAGCCGGCATGTCGGTGCAGCGCGCCATCCATGAAGGTTTCAACCGCGCCTATACCGCGATCATCGACGCCAACCTGACCAGCCTGCTGGTCGGCGGCATCCTGTTCGCCATGGGTACCGGCCCGGTCAAAGGCTTCGCGGTCACCATGTCCCTCGGGATTTTCACCTCGATGTTCACCGCCGTCATGGTGACCCGCGCAATGGTCAACCTGACCTGCGGCGGGCGTGACATCAAGAAGCTGTGGGTTTGAGGGAGCTGCGATGAAAACCATCAACTTCATGGGCGTGCGCAATGTCGCGTTCGCCATCACCATGCTCCTCACCGTGCTGGCGCTGTTCAGCTGGTGGCAGAAGGGCCTGAACTTCGGCCTGGACTTCACCGGCGGCACGCTGATCGAGCTGACCTACGAACGCCCGGCTGACCTCAAGGCAGTACGTGCCGAGCTGGTCGAGTCCGGTTTCCATGAGGCCGTGGTGCAGAGTTTCGGCGCCACCACCGACCTGCTGGTGCGTATGCCTGGCGACGACCCACAACTGGGTAATCGCGTGGCCAGTGCCCTGCAGAAACTGGGCGGCGACAACCCGGCGACCGTCAAGCGCGTCGAGTTCGTCGGCCCGCAGGTGGGTGAAGAGCTGCGCGACCAGGGCGGCCTCGGCATGCTTCTGGCCCTGGGCGGTATCCTCATCTACCTGGCGTTCCGCTTCCAATGGAAGTTCGCCGTGGGCGCCATCGTTTCGCTGATCCACGACGTGGTGGTGACCCTGGGCATCCTGTCGTTCTTCCAGATCACCTTCGACCTGACGGTGCTGGCAGCGGTGCTGGCGATCATCGGCTACTCGCTCAACGACACCATCGTCGTGTTCGACCGGGTGCGCGAGAACTTCCGGGTGATGCGCAAGGCTTCGTTGATCGAGAACATCAACGTCTCGACCACCCAGACTCTGCTGCGCACCATCGCCACCTCGGTGTCGACCCTGCTGGCCATCGCCGCCTTGCTGTTCTTCGGCGGCGACAACCTGTTCGGCTTCTCCCTGGCGCTGTTCATCGGCGTCATGGCCGGTACCTACTCGTCGATCTACATCGCCAACGTGGTGCTGATCTGGCTGAATCTGAACAGCGAAGACCTGATCCCGCCGGTCAAGGCCGAGGGTGCGGACGACCGACCGTAAGTAATCTCCTGCGCCGTTTGGCGTAACAAGAGGCGCGAGTGTTGAACTCGCGCCTTTTTTTTTGCTCCAAGGCAGGGAGAAGGTGGGCGTAGCCCCGTGAGTATGATCAGGAGAGTCCACGTGAACAAATCAATGCTGGTGGGTGCGGTTCTGGGTGCTGTCGGTGTCACTGCCGGAGGTGCTGTGGCGACCTACAGCTTGGTGAACAAAGGGCCTGAATACGCCCAGGTCACCGATGTGCAGCCGATCAAGCAACAGGTGAAGACGCCGCGCGAAGTGTGCAAGGACGTGACCGTGACCCGGCAGCGTCCGGTGCAGGACCAGCACCAGATCGCCGGTACGGTGGTGGGTGCGTTGGCGGGTGGCCTGCTGGGTAACCAGATCGGCGGCGGCAACGGCAAGAAGCTGGCCACCGTGGCCGGTGCGGTGGGCGGCGGCTATGCCGGCAACAAGGTGCAGGAAGGCATGCAGCAGCGTGACACCTACACCACCACGCAGACCCGCTGCAACACGGTCAATGACCTCAGCGACAAGGTGGTGGGCTATACGGTCAAGTACACCATCGGTGATCAGGCAGGTGTGGTGAAGATGGATCACGAGCCCGGTTCGACCATCCCGCTGGACAAGAATGGCAAGCTGGTGTTGAGTCAGGAGCAGCGTGGGCAGTGAAGGCGGATCGCGTTCTTTTCAGGCGCAGTTGAATAAAAAAAAGCACCTCGAGAGGTGCTTTTTTTGTGCCGCCGAGATCGCCTCAGCGCTTCAGGCTTTCCGGCAGGTGCGGTTGGATCGCCGTCAGCACCGCCTTGAAGCACTTGATGTTGCCGGCAACGATGTGGCCTTTCTCGAGGAAGTCGTGGCCGCCATTGAAGTCGCTGACCAGGCCGCCCGCTTCCTGGATCAGCAGCACGCCGGCTGCCATGTCCCATTCCGACAGGCCCGACTCCCAGAAGGCGTCGAAACGACCGGCCGCTACGTAGGCCAGGTCCAGCGCAGCGGAACCGGCGCGGCGGATGCCGGCGGTCTGGCCGGTGAGGGCGCGGAACATGCCCAGGTAGTTGTCCAGGTCGGCCATCTGGTTGTCACGGAACGGGAAGCCGGTGCCGAGCAGGGCGCCTTCCAGGCTGGTGCGGGAGCTGACGCGCAGGCGACGGCCATTGAGCTGGGCGCCGCGACCGCGGCTGGCGGTGAATTCTTCCTGGCGCACAGGATCGACGATGACCGCGTGCTCGAGGCGACCGCGGTAGCGGCAGGCGATGCTGACCGAGAAGTGGGGAACGCCACGCAGGAAGTTGGTGGTGCCGTCCAGCGGATCGATGATCCACAGGTAGTCCTTGCCTTCCTCGCCGGTGCCGGCATGCAGGCCGGTTTCTTCGCCTTGGATCGAGTGGTTCGGATAAGCCTTGCGCAGGGCGTTGACGATGGTCTGCTCGGCGGCGCGATCGACCTCGGAGACGTAATCCTTGGCCTCTTTCTCGTCGACCTTGATGCTATCCAGGCGTTCGATGGAGCGGAAAATCAGTTCACTGGCGCTGCGAGCGGCGCGCAGGGCGATATTCAGCATAGGCTGCATGGGCGTTTCACCTGGAGATGTTAAAGAAGAAAGCCGCATAGTCTATCAGAAAACTGTTCCGGCAGAAGGGTGACATGCACTTTCGTGGCGTTACGCCCCTCGCTTAGGTAACATCGCGGGCCTTGTCGTGTGCCTTCGTGAGCGTGTCACCGTGCTGCAGAATATTCGTGTCGTTCTGGTCAATACCAGCCACCCCGGCAACATCGGCGGCGCTGCGCGTGCCATGAAGAACATGGGCCTGTCGCGGCTGGTACTGGTGCAGCCGAAGGTGTTTCCGTCCGATGAGGCTGCGGCGCGGGCCTCCGGGGCCGACGATGTGCTGGCGAGCACGCAGGTGGTCGACAGCCTCGAAGAAGCCCTGACCGGCTGTACCCTGGTCATGGGCACCAGCGCCCGTGAGCGCAGCATTCCCTGGCCGTTGATCGATCCCCGCGAGTGCGGTGCCAAGGCAGTGGCGCATGCCGCCGGCGGCGAGGAGATCGCTCTGGTGTTCGGGCGCGAGCATGCCGGGCTCACTAACGACGAGTTGCAGCGATGTCACTTCCATGTGCACATCGCCTCGAACCCCGATTTCAGCTCGCTGAACCTGGCGGCGGCCGTTCAGGTGCTTTCCTACGAAGTGCGCATGGCCTGGCTGGCCGCTCAGCAAGCGCCTTCGGCGGTCGCGGTGTTGGAGGCTGGCTCGCCGCCCAGCGACGACCTGGCCACCATGGACGAGATGGAGCGGTTCTACGAACACCTGGAAAAGACCCTGGTGGACATCGGCTTCCTCGACCCGGCGAAGCCCAAGCACCTGATGCCGCGTCTGCGCCGGTTGTATGGGCGCAGCTCGGTCAATCGTTCGGAAATGAGCATCTTGCGTGGCATCCTCACCGAGACCCAGAAGGTCGTCCGGGGTGACGCGCACAAGCGCAAGGACTAGACCCCATGTTCGACCGTCTGCGTGAAGACATCCAAAGCGTATTCCACCGCGACCCGGCCGCGCGCAACGCCTTCGAGGTGCTGACCTGCTATCCCGGTATGCATGCCATCTGGTTGCATCGCCTGGGCAACGCCCTGTGGCGCCGCGACTTCAAGTGGCTGGCGCGGCTGGTGTCGAACTTCGGGCGCTGGCTCACCGGGATCGAGATCCACCCAGGTGCAACCATCGGCCGACGCTTCTTCATCGATCACGGCATGGGTATCGTCATCGGCGAGACCGCCGAAATCGGCGACGACGTCACCTTGTACCAAGGGGTGACGCTCGGCGGCACCAGTTGGAATAAAGGCAAGCGCCACCCCACGCTGGAAAACGGGGTGGTGGTCGGGGCCGGCGCCAAGGTGCTCGGCCCATTCACTGTTGGCGCTGGAGCCAAGATCGGCTCCAATGCCGTGGTCACCAAGGCGGTGCCGGCGGGGGCGACCGCCGTGGGCATTCCCGGGCGCATCATCGTCAGGCAGCAGGACGATGAGGCGGGTGCGCGGCGCAAGGCCATGGCCGAGAAGATCGGCTTCGATGCCTACGGCGTCAGCGCCGACATGCCCGACCCGGTGGCCCGCGCCATCGACCAGATGCTCGATCACCTGCAGGCGGTCGACGAGCGCCTCGAAGGCATGTGCGGTGCGCTCACTCAGTTGGGCAGCGACTACAGCGCCAAGGCGCTGCCGGCACTGCCCGAGGAGGACTTTGCCGAGGTCAAGCCGGCGATCCAGAGCGACGCGGCGGCGCACTGATTCCGTCAACACAGGTCGGCGCGTTGGCCAGGGGCGTGTGCTGCCGGCCCGTGTCTGCTATCATCGCGCCGCCTCCCGCATTCAAACCCGACTAAAGCACTAGGTCTTATAGTTGACTTAAATGCTCGGGAATCGCATACTCGCACACATCCTGTAACTCCCGTGGTACCCATAGCCATGCGATTGACTACCAAAGGCCGATACGCCGTCACCGCCATGCTCGACCTGGCGTTGCACGCGCAGCATGGACCGGTATCCCTGGCCGACATTTCCGAGCGTCAGGGCATTTCCCTTTCTTATCTGGAGCAGCTGTTCGCCAAGCTGCGCCGCAGCAGTCTGGTCTCCAGCGTGCGCGGTCCCGGCGGTGGCTACCAGTTATCCAGGACCATGGAAACCATCCAGGTGGTTCAGGTGATCGACGCGGTCAACGAGTCGGTCGATGCGACCCGCTGCCAAGGCCTCGGCGACTGCCACTCCGGTGACACCTGCCTGACCCACCATCTGTGGTGCGACCTCAGCCAGCAGATCCATGAATTCCTCAGCGGCATCAGTCTGGCCGACCTCGTCATGCGCCGTGAGGTGCAGGAAGTCGCCCAGCGCCAGGACCTGCGCCGTGTCGCCGGTCGCGTTGCCCAGCTGGACAAGATTGAGACGTCCGCCGTCGACTGATGCGACGAGCGACGCCAACGCCTGATAGGAGATATTCAATGAAGTTGCCGATCTACCTCGATTACTCCGCGACCACGCCGGTCGATCCCCGTGTCGCGCAGAAAATGGCCGACTGCCTGCTGGTCGACGGAAACTTCGGTAACCCGGCCTCGCGTTCCCACGTGTTCGGCTGGCGTGCCGAGGAAGCCGTCGAGAACGGCCGTCGCCAGGTCGCTGAACTGATCAATGCCGACCCGCGCGAGATCGTCTGGACCAGCGGTGCCACAGAGTCCGACAACCTGGCCATCAAAGGTGTCGCGCACTTCTATCAGACCAAGGGCAAGCACATCATCACCTCCAAGATCGAGCACAAGGCGGTCCTGGATACCGCTCGCCAGCTCGAGCGCGAAGGTTTCGAAGTCACCTACCTGGAACCCGGTGAAGACGGCATCATCACCCCGGCGATGGTCGAGGCGGTGCTGCGTGACGACACCATCCTGGTCTCGCTGATGCACGTGAACAACGAAGTCGGCTCGATCAACGACATCGCTGCCATCGGTGAACTCACCCGTGCTCGCGGTGTGCTGTTCCACGTCGATGCCGCGCAGTCCGCCGGCAAGGTCGAGATCGACCTGCAGACGCTCAAGGTCGACCTGATGTCGTTCTCCGCGCACAAGGCCTACGGGCCTAAAGGCATCGGCGCGCTGTACGTCAGCCGCAAGCCGCGGGTACGTCTGGAGGCCATCATTCACGGCGGCGGTCACGAGCGTGGCATGCGCTCTGGCACCCTGCCGACTCACCAGATCGTCGGCATGGGCGAGGCATTTGCCATCGCCAAGCAGGAAATGGCCGCCGAAAACGTGCGCATCAAGGCCCTGAGCGACCGCTTCTTCAAGCAGGTCTCGGACCTCGAAGAACTGTACGTCAACGGCAGCCAGACCCAGCGCGTACCGCACAACCTGAACCTGAGCTTCAACTACGTGGAAGGCGAGTCGCTGCTGATGTCGCTCAAGGACATCGCGGTATCGTCCGGCTCGGCGTGCACCTCCGCGTCGCTCGAGCCGTCCTACGTGCTGCGCGCTCTGGGCCGCAACGACGAGCTGGCGCACAGCTCGATCCGCTTCTCCTTCGGTCGTTTCACCACCGAGGAAGAGGTCGACTACGCCGCGCAGGAAGTCTGCAAGGCCGTGAACAAACTGCGTGAATTGTCGCCGCTGTGGGATATGTACAAGGACGGCGTCGACATCTCCAAGATCGAGTGGGCCGCCCACTAAGCAGTCGCCAGCAAGAGCGGCTCCCTGACGAGGAAGGAATTGCACCATGGCATACAGTGAAAAGGTCATCGACCACTACGAGAACCCGCGCAACGTCGGCAAGATGAACGCGGAAGACCCAGACGTCGGCACCGGCATGGTCGGGGCTCCGGCCTGCGGCGACGTGATGCGCCTGCAGATCAAGGTCAACGAACAAGGCGTGATCGAAGACGCCAAGTTCAAGACCTACGGCTGCGGTTCGGCCATCGCCTCCAGCTCCCTGGCCACCGAGTGGATGAAGGGCAAGACCCTGGACGAAGCCGAGACCATCAAGAACACCCAGCTGGCCGAAGAGCTGGCATTGCCGCCGGTCAAGATCCACTGCTCGGTGCTCGCTGAGGATGCCATCAAGGCAGCCGTACGCGATTACAAGCAGAAGAAAGGCTTGATCTAAGTCGCCCACGCGAAGGAGTTCCGATGGCTATCAGCATGACAGAAGCCGCCGCCAACCACATTCGCCGCTCCCTCGACGGGCGCGGTAAAGGTGAAGGCATTCGCCTGGGCGTGCGTACCACCGGCTGCTCGGGCCTGGCCTACGTGCTGGAGTTCGTCGATGAGCTGGCGAGCGAAGACCAGGTGTTCGAGAACCACGGCGTGAAGGTCATCATCGACCCGAAGAGCCTGGTGTACCTCGATGGCACCGAATTGGACTTCGTCAAGGAAGGGTTGAACGAAGGCTTCAAGTTCAACAACCCCAACGTGCGCGGTGAATGTGGCTGCGGCGAAAGCTTCAATGTCTGAGGCCTGACGTGGGTAGCCCTTGCCATTTCGCTCTGTTCGACCTGCAACCGAGCTTCCGCCTGGACCTCGACAAGCTGGCCACGCGTTATCGCGAGCTTGCCCGCGAGGTCCATCCCGACCGCTTCGCCGACGCCTCCGAGCGTGAGCAGCGCGTGGCCCTGGAAAACTCCGCAGCCCTCAACGACGCCTACCAGACGCTGCGCAGTGCGCCGCGTCGCGCGCGTTACCTGCTGGCCATCAGCGGCCAGGAGGTGCCTCAGGAAGTCACGGTCCACGACCCCGACTTCCTGTTGCAGCAGATGCAGTGGCGCGAAGAACTCGAGGAACTGCAGGACGAAGCCGACCTCGACGGCGTTGCCGTGTTCAAGCAGCGCCTGAAGGGTGCCCAGAGCACTCTCGATGAGGAATTTGGCGCTTGCTGGGATCAAGCTGCCGAGCGCGTCAGGGCCGAGCGCCTGATGCGCCGCATGCAGTTCCTCGACAAGCTCGCCCAGGAAGTGCGCCAACTCGAAGAGCGCCTCGACGATTAACCCCGGCGCCGCCGTGACGGCGCCCAAGGTATCAAGATAAGCATGGCCCTACTGCAGATCGCCGAACCCGGTCAGAGCCCCCAGCCGCACCAGCGCCGCCTGGCGGTGGGCATCGACCTGGGGACCACCAACTCGCTCGTCGCCGCGGTACGCAGCGGCCGCAGCGAGCCGCTGCCCGATGCCCAGGGCAACCTCATCCTGCCGTCCGCGGTGCGCTACCTGGAGGACCGCTGCGAGGTCGGTCAGGCTGCACGCGATGCGGCCTCCAGCGACCCGTTCAACAGCGTCCTGTCGGTCAAGCGCCTGATGGGACGAGGCCTGTCCGACGTCAAACAGTTGGGTGAACAGCTGCCATACCGGTTCGTTGGCGGCGAGTCGCACATGCCGTTCATCGACACCGTTCAGGGGCCCAAGAGCCCGGTGCAGGTGTCGGCCGACATTCTCAAGGTGCTGCGTCAGCGTGCCGAGGAATCCTTGGGTGGCGAACTGGTGGGCGCGGTGATCACCGTGCCGGCCTATTTCGACGACGCTCAGCGTCAGGCCACCAAGGACGCTGCGCGTCTGGCCGGGCTGAACGTGCTGCGCCTGCTCAACGAGCCCACCGCAGCGGCGGTGGCCTATGGTTTGGACCAGAACGCCGAAGGCGTGGTGGCGATCTTCGACCTGGGCGGTGGCACCTTCGACATTTCCATTCTGCGCCTTACGGCCGGCGTGTTCGAAGTGCTGGCCACCGGCGGCGACACGGCCCTGGGCGGGGATGATTTCGATCACGCCATCGCGGGCTGGATCATTGAACAGGCGGGCCTGTCCGCTGACCTCGACCCTGCTACTCAGCGCCAGTTGTTGCAGGCGGCGTGCGCCGCTAAAGAAGCCTTGACCGATGCCGATAGCGTTCGCGTGAGCCACGGCGGCTGGAGCGGTGAGCTCAGACGTGCCGATTTCGACGGCATGATCGAGCCGTTGATCGCTCGTAGCCTCAAGGCCTGCCGCCGCGCCGTGCGCGACAGTGGTGTCGAGCTGGAAGAGGTGGGGGCTGTGGTCATGGTGGGTGGATCGACCCGTGTGCCGCGTGTGCGCGACGCGGTCGGCACGTTGTTCGGTCGTGCGCCGCTGACCTCGATCGATCCCGATCAAGTGGTGGCCATCGGCGCGGCGATTCAAGCCGATACCTTGGCTGGCAATCGTCGCGAAGGCGGTGAATTGTTGTTGTTGGACGTCATCCCTCTGTCGCTCGGCCTGGAGACCATGGGCGGGTTGATGGAGAAGGTGATCCCGCGCAATACCACCATTCCGGTGGCGCGCGCCCAGGAGTTCACCACCTACAAAGACGGCCAGTCGGCCATGATGATCCACGTCCTGCAGGGCGAGCGCGAGCTGATCAGCGACTGCCGGTCGCTGGCGCGCTTCGAGTTGCGTGGCATTCCGGCCATGGTCGCCGGCGCGGCGAAGATCCGCGTTACGTTCCAGGTGGATGCGGATGGGCTGCTGAGCGTGGCCGCGCGCGAGCTGGGCTCGGGTGTGGAGTCGAGCATTCAGGTGAAGCCTTCCTACGGCCTGACCGACGGCGAGATCGCCCGCATGCTCAAGGACTCCTTCGAACACGCCGGTACCGACAAGCAGGCGCGCCAGCTGCGCGAGCACCAGGTCGATGGCGAACGCCTGCTCGAAGCGGTACAGGGTGCCCTCGAGGCGGACGGCGAGCGCCTGCTCAGTGGCGAGGAGCGCGAGGCCATCGAGTTCCAGATGCAAGAATTGCGTGATTTGCTCAACGGCACCGATGGCCCGGCCATCGAGCAGCAGACCAAGCGTCTATCGCAAGTGACCGATGCTTTTGCCGCCCGTCGCCTTGATTCGACGGTCAAAGCCGCACTGGCCGGGCGCAACCTGAATGAGATCGAGGAGTAATCGATGCCGCTGGTGACATTCCTGCCGCATGAGAAATTCTGCCCCGAGGGGCTGACCGTCGAGGTCGCGTGCGGCACCAACATCCTGGAGCTGGCCCATGAGCACCATATCGAAATGGAAAGTGCCTGTGGCGGCGTGAAGGCGTGCACCACGTGCCATTGCATCGTGCGCAAGGGCCTCGAATCCCTCGAGGAAGCCGACGAGTTGGAAGAGGACATGCTGGACAAGGCCTGGGGTCTGGAGGCGCAGTCGCGTCTCGGCTGTCAGGTGGTGGTCGCCGACCAGGACCTGACCATCGAAATCCCTAAGTATTCGCTCAACCACGCTGCCGAAGCGCCGCATTGAGGATCACGGAATGAGTCTGAAATGGGTTGATGTACTTGAAATCGCCATTCAGCTTGCAGAAAGCAAGCCGGACGTCGATCCTCGTTATGTGAATTTCGTCAATCTGCGGAGTTGGGTGATGGAATTGCCCGACTTCAGTGACGATCCGGCGCGCGGCGGCGAAAAGGTTCTGGAGGCCATCCAGGCGGCCTGGATCGAAGAAGCCGACTGAGTGACACCCGCAGGTTAGGCAATGCCCTCGAACCCGCGTATAATTCGCGGGTTTAATTTTTCGCAACACTCAATATTCTGGAGTTTTCCATGGCTGTTCAACGTACTTTCTCCATCATCAAGCCTGACGCCGTCGCCAAAAACGTCATCGGTGAGATCACCACTCGTTTCGAAAAAGCCGGCCTGAAAGTCGTCGCCTCGAAAATCAAGCAACTGTCCAAGGCCGAAGCCGAAGGCTTCTACGCCGAGCACAGCGCGCGTGGCTTCTTCGGCGAACTGGTTGCCTTCATGACTTCCGGCCCGGTCGTTGTCCAAGTGCTGGAAGGCGAAAACGCCATCGCTCTGAACCGTGAGCTGATGGGCGCTACCAACCCTAAAGAAGCCGCTGCCGGCACCATCCGTGCCGACTTCGCCGAGTCGATCGACGCCAACGCCGTTCACGGTTCGGACTCCGAAGCCGCTGCCGCTCGCGAAATCGCCTACTTCTTCGCAGCTACCGAGGTAACCACTCGCTAAGCGAACGCTTTCGAGTGAGGGTGAATCCATGACGACATCTACTGGCAAAATCAACCTGTTGGGGCTGACCCTGCCGGAAATGGAACAGTTCTTCGACTCGATCGGGGAGAAGCGCTTCCGTGCCGGTCAGGTGATGAAATGGATTCACCATTTTGGCGTGTCCGATTTCGCGGACATGACCAACGTCGGCAAGGCCTTGCGCGAAAAGCTCGAGGCCATTGCCGAGATTCGACCTCCGGAAGTGGTCAGTGAAGACATTTCCGCCGACGGGACCCGCAAATGGGTCGTGCGCGTTGCCTCCGGCAGCTGCGTCGAGACCGTCTACATTCCCACCGACGACCGCGGCACGCTCTGCGTCTCGTCGCAAGCCGGCTGCGCCCTGGACTGCAGTTTCTGCTCCACCGGCAAGCAAGGCTTCAACAGCAACCTGACCGCCGCCGAAGTCATCGGCCAGGTATGGCTTGCGAACAAATCCTTCGGCACCGTCCCGGCCAAGATCGACCGCGCCATCACCAACGTGGTGATGATGGGCATGGGCGAGCCGCTACTCAATTTCGACAATGTCATCGCCGCCATGAAGATCATGATGGACGATCTGGGCTATGGCATTTCCAAGCGTCGCGTCACCCTGTCCACCTCGGGCGTGGTGCCGATGATCGACGAACTGGCCAAGCACATCGACGTGTCGCTGGCGCTGTCGCTGCACGCGCCGAACGACGAACTGCGCAACAAGCTGGTGCCGATCAACAAGAAGTACCCGCTCAAGGTGCTGCTCGAGTCTTGCCTGGGCTACATGGCCACGCTCGGCGGCAAACGCGTGCTGACGGTCGAGTACACCCTGCTCAAGGATGTCAACGACCAGCCCGAACACGCCGCGCAGATGATCGAGCTGCTGCGCGACGTGCCGTGCAAGATCAACCTGATCCCGTTCAATCCGTTCCCGCACTCCGGCTACGAGCGGCCCAGCAACAATGCGATCCGTCGCTTCCAGGACCTGCTGCACCACGGTGGCTTCAACGTCACCACACGGACCACCCGTGGTGAAGACATCGTCGCGGCCTGCGGCCAGTTGGTCGGTCAGGTCATGGACCGCACCCGCCGCAGTGAGCGCTACATTGCCGTGCGCCAGCTCAACGCCGACGGTAGCGAGTCGGCAGACAGCGCCGTGCGCCTCTGACGGACACCGCCGCCCATGACCCTGCGCGCCGCGCTGTCGATCCTGTCACTGCTGTTGCTGGCTGGCTGCGTGTCCGGCGGCAGCGGCCATCCGCTGTCCAGCGAGCAGGGTCGGGCAGAGGCGGGGCGTGCCTACGTGCAGTTGGGCCTGGGCTATCTGCAGCAGGGCATGAGCGAGCAGGCCAAGGTGCCGTTGGCGCGCGCGCTCGAGTTGGACCCGCGTGACGCCGATGCCCATGCGGCCTTGGCACTGGTGTTCCAGGCTCAAGGCGAGCCGGAACTGGCGGATGAGCATTTTCGTCACGCCCTGGCGCAGCGCTCGAACGATGCGCGCATTCGCAACAACTACGGCAGTTTCCTCTATGCTCAAGGGCATTTTCGCCAGGCCGAGCAGATGTTTCGCCAAGCCGCCGCCGATACCCTGTATCCTGAGCGCTCGCGCGTGTACGAGAACCTGGGCCTGACCGCGCTCAGGCAAGGCCGTGCCGAGCAAGCACAGGCCTATCTGGAAAAAGCCCTGCGCCTCGATCAGCGACAACCGCGGGCGCTACTGGAAATGGCTGAGTTGTCCTACGAAAACAGGCATTATGTGCCGGCCTGGGATTACTACGAACGTTTCAGCCAGCAGGGCCAGCATGATGCCCGCAGCCTGCTGTTGGGCAGTCGTCTGGCGCGAATCGTCGAAGAGCACGGTACCGCTGACGAACTGGGCCGCACACTACAACGACTTTATCCCGGTACGCCGGAATATCAGCAATACCTGTCGGAGCAACGATGAACGCCGCGCACCCCGAATCAGCAGCAGCGCTTGAGCAGCATCCCGGTGACGTCCTGCGCCAGGCGCGCGAGCACCGGAACTGGTCGCAAGCCGAGGTCGCCCGTAGGCTGAACCTGACCGTCACCTCGCTGAACTACCTGGAAACCGGTGCCTTCGACAAGCTTCCCGGCCATACCTTCGCCCGCGGCTACATTCGCGCCTACGCCAAACTCATGGACATGGATCAGGCCCCGTTGGTCGAGGCCTTCGATCGTGTGACCGGCACCCATGCCAAAGGCAGCGAAGTGCATTCGCTGGGCCGTATCGAGGAGCCGGTACGCTTGTCGCACAACATTCTGCGCGGCGTCAGCCTGCTGCTGCTAGTGGTGGTGGTCGGCGGTGGCTTCTTCTGGTGGCAGGACCAGAGCGGCCAGCATGGCAAGGACCTGAGCAAGATCGCCCTGGAGCATGTCGAGGTCGAAAGCGCCGACGGCACCACCCAGATCCACACCCTCGACGAGCCCGAAGACCAGGCCGTGAGCGCTGGCCAGCAGCCCGAAAGCGCGCCGCTGCCGCTGGGGCAGGACACGGCAGCGCAGGGCGAAGACGAAACCGCCGCCCAGGCACCTGAACAGTCCGCGTCCGCGGTCGCGCCTACTGCGCCGGTTGCGCAGAACCCAGCCCCGCCGCATGCGCCGGCTGCCACGACCACCACCGCGCCTTCGACCACCCCTGCTGCGCCCGCCGTCAGCGAGCCTGCCGCGCCGAGCGCAGGGGAGGGCAAGGTCGCCATCCAGTTCGTCGCCGACTGCTGGACCCAGGTCACCGACGGAAATGGCAAGGTGCTATTTAGCGCCATCAAGCGCAAGGGCGATAGCCTCGAACTGGCAGGCAAGCCGCCGTTCGCCGTGCGCCTGGGCTTTGCCCGTGGCGCCCAGGTCAGCTACAACGGCCAGCCCGTCGATGTCGCCCCGTTCACCAGTGGCGAGACCGCTCGCCTGAAGTTGGGACAGTAAGTCATGCACGGTGAATCCCCGATCAAACGTCGCGAATCCCGCAAAATCTGGGTCGGCAATGTGCCGGTGGGCGGCGATGCTCCCATCGCGGTACAGAGCATGACCAACACCGACACCAACGATGTGGCCGCCACCGTGGCGCAGATCCAGCGTTTGGTGGATGCCGGTGTCGATATCGTCCGCGTGTCGGTGCCCGACATGGACGCCGCCGAAGCCTTCGGCAAGATCAAGCAGCAGGTCAGCGTCCCGCTGGTCGCCGATATCCACTTTGACTACAAGATCGCGCTGCGCGTCGCCGAGCTCGGCGTCGACTGCCTGCGCATCAACCCGGGCAACATCGGCCGTGAAGACCGAGTGCGCGCGGTGGTCGATGCTGCTCGCGATCGTGGCATTCCGATCCGCATCGGCGTCAACGCCGGCTCCCTGGAAAAAGACCTGCAGAAGAAGTACGGCGAGCCGACCCCGGCCGCGCTGGTCGAGTCGGCGCTGCGCCATGTCGAGCACCTCGACCGCCTGGATTTCCATGACTTCAAGGTCAGCGTGAAGGCCTCCGACGTGTTCATGGCCGTCGAAGCCTATCGCCTGCTGGCCAAGCAGATCGTGCAGCCCCTGCACCTGGGCATCACCGAAGCGGGAGGACTGCGTTCCGGAACGGTGAAATCCGCCGTCGGCCTCGGTATGCTGCTCGCCGAAGGCATCGGCGATACCATCCGCATTTCGCTGGCGGCCGATCCGGTCGAGGAAGTGAAGGTCGGCTACGACATCCTGAAGTCGCTGCACCTGCGCTCGCGTGGCATCAACTTCATCGCCTGCCCGAGCTGCTCGCGGCAGAATTTCGATGTGGTCAAGACCATGAACGAGTTGGAAGGGCGCCTGGAAGACCTGCTGGTGCCGCTGGACGTCGCGGTGATCGGCTGTGTGGTCAACGGACCGGGCGAAGCCAAGGAATCCCATGTCGGCCTGACCGGTGGCACGCCCAACCTGGTGTACATCGATGGCAAGCCGGCACAGAAGCTGACCAACGACAACCTGGTCGATGAGCTGGAAAAGCTCATCCGCCAGAAAGCGGCCGAAAAGGTCGAGGCCGACGCGGCGCTGATCGCCCGCGGCTGATATACAGATTCGTAAGGACTTTTCGTGAGCAAATCGCTGCAAGCCATTCGTGGCATGAACGACATCCTGCCCGAGCAATCGCCGCTGTGGCGCTACTTCGAAGGCACCGTGGCCAGCTTGCTGGACACCTACGGCTACAGCCAGATCCGCACGCCGATCGTCGAGTTCACCGAACTGTTCAAGCGTTCGATCGGCGAAGTCACCGATATCGTCGAAAAGGAAATGTACACCTTCCAGGACAACAAGGACTCGCTGACCTTGCGTCCGGAAGGCACTGCCGCGTGCGTGCGTGCCGTGCTCGAGCACGGCATCATCGGCAACGGCCAGGTTCAGAAACTCTGGTATGTCGGGCCCATGTTCCGCCACGAGCGCCCGCAACTGGGGCGCTATCGCCAGTTCCACCAGATCGGCGTCGAGGTGTTCAACCTGGCCGGTCCCGACATCGATGCCGAGCTGATCATGCTGACCTGGCGTCTGTGGGCGCGCCTGGGCATTCAGGATGCCGTCACCCTCGAACTCAACAGCCTGGGCACCAGCGAAGCGCGCGGGCGCTATCGCGAGGCACTGGTCGAGTTCCTCTCCGAGCGCCTCGACCAGTTGGACGAAGACAGCCAGCGCCGCCTCAAGAGTAATCCGTTGCGTATCCTCGACAGCAAGCACGAGGGCACCAAGGCTGCGCTGGTCGGTGCGCCGAAGCTGGAGGATTACCTGGACGAAGAGTCGCGCGTGCATTTCGACGGCGTGAAGGCGCGCCTGAACGCCGCCGGTATCCCGTTCGTGATCAACACCAAGCTGGTGCGTGGCCTGGATTACTACAGCAAGACCGTCTTCGAGTGGGTCACCGACAAGCTCGGCGCCCAGGGCACGGTCTGCGCGGGTGGCCGTTACGATGGCCTGGTCGAGCAGATGGGCGGCAAGCCTACCGCTGGCGTGGGTTTCGCCATGGGCATCGAACGCCTGCTGCTGCTGATCGAAACCTTGGGTCAGGTGCCCGAGTCGATTGCGCGCACGCTGGATGTCTACCTGTGCGCTTTCGGCGAGCAGGCCGAGCTGGCGGGGCTGGCGCTCAGCGAGCAACTGCGCGACCGCTTGCCGGCGCTGCGCCTTGCCGTCAACGCCGGCGGTGGCAATTTCAAGAACCAGTTCAAGAAGGCCGACCGCAGCGGGGCGCTGTTCGCCCTGATCCTGGGGGACGACGAACTGGCGCAACAAGTGGTAGGTTTCAAACCCCTGCGTGGCCAGGGCGAACAACAGAACATTGCCTGGGATGCTCTGGCCGAGCACCTGCAAGCTGCTCTCGCGCAGGCGTGAAGCGGTCATACAGCCGAATTGCTGAAAAGGAGTATTGGGGTGTCGAGTACCGATGATGAAGGCCTGGTCGCAGCCAAGGACTGGTGGAACCGCAACGGCAAGCCGCTGCTGACCGGTGCTTTGCTCGCCGCAGCGGTGGTGATGGGCTGGCAGGCCTGGCACAAGTACCAGAACAACCAGTCGCAGGGCGCTTCGATGGTCTATCAGGCGTTGATCGAAACGGCCCTGTCGGCTGACGGCAAGCCGGATGCGACCAAGGTGGCCGAGTTGTCCGGCAAGCTCAAGAGCGAGTACGGCGGCACCGCCTACGCCCAGTATGGCAGCCTGTTCGTGGCGAAAGTGGCCGTGGAGAGCGGCAAGCTCGACGACGCTGCCGCAGAACTCAAGGGCGTGGTGGATAAACCCGCCGACGCGACCCTGGGCGAGCTCGCCCGTCAGCGTCTGGCGCGCGTGCTCGCGGCGCAGAACAAAGCCGAAGAGGCACTCAAGTTGCTCGACGGCAACGCCGAGAAGGCCTACCAGGCCAGTCGCGAGGAGCTCAAAGGCGATCTGCTGGTGCAATTGGGCCGTACCGACGATGCCCATGGTGCCTACGAAAAAGCCAAGGCCGCGCTGTCTGACGACGCCGCGATCGGTGGTTTGCAACTGAAGCTCGATGACCTGGCCAAAGGGGACGCGTGAAGTGACCGGTTGGAAACAAGCAGCAGTGCTCGCCCTGGCCGTCCTGGCCGCGGGTTGCAGCAGCAACAGCAAGAAGGAACTGCCCCCGGCCGAACTGACCAAGTTCACCGAAGAGGTGGTGCTGACCAAGCAGTGGAGCCGTTCGATCGGTGACGGTCAGGGGGAAAAGTACAACCTCCTGGTGCCGGCCATCGAGAACGACCGTATCTACGCGGCCGACGTCAATGGCAAGGTCTACGCACTTAACCGCCTCAACGGTGACGTGATCTGGGACAAGGACCTGGAAGTGCCAGTGTCCGGTGCTGTCGGCGTGGGCTACGGCCTGGTGATGATGGGCACCCTCAAAGGTGAAGTCATCGCTCTGGATGCCAGCACCGGCGAAGAGCGCTGGCGCTCGCGCGTGACCAGCGAGGTGCTGGCTCCGCCGGCCACCAACGGTGACGTGGTGGTGGTGCAGACCCAGGATGATCGTCTGGTCGGCCTGGACTTCAACACCGGCGACCGTCGCTGGATCTACGAAAGCTCGCCTGCGGTGCTGACGTTGCGTGGCACCGGCGCGCCGATCGTGACCAATCGCATGGCCGTGGCAGGTCTGTCCACTGGCAAGGTGGTCGCAGTCGATACCCAGAACGGCGTACCGGTGTGGGAGGCGCGCGTCGCCGTCCCGCAAGGTCGTTCGGAACTGGAGCGCGTGGTGGACATCGACGGCGGTCTGCAGCTGTCCGGCGGTGTGCTCTACGTCAGCAGCTACCAGGGCCGCGTCGCTGGCCTGGACCTGGAAAGCGGTCGTGTCTTGTGGCAGCGCGATGCCTCCAGCTACGTGGGCGTCGCCCAGGGCCTGGGCAACGTGTACGTCAGCGAGGCGTCCGGCACCGTCGAGAGCATCGACGAGCGCTCGTCGTCGGCCCTGTGGAGCAACGACTCCCTGGCCCGTCGCCAACTGTCCGCGCCAGAGGTGTTCTCCAGCTATGTGGCGGTGGGCGACTTCGAGGGTTACCTGCACCTGCTCAGCCAGGTCGACGGTCGCTTCGTCAGCCGTGAGCGCATCGACAGCGACGGCCTGCGTGCCCGTCCGCTGGTGGTGGGCAACACCATCTACGTCTATGGCAACAGCGGCAAGCTCGAGGCACTGACCATCCGCTGAAGCTATGCTTGAAACCGACCTCGGTTTCAGGCTGCGGCGCAGGACGCGCCGCCCGAACTCCGGCCGCTGCCTTGCAGCGGCCTTTGCATTTTCAAGAATTCAGAGTGGAGAGCCGCATGGTTCCCGTAATCGCCCTGGTGGGACGGCCGAACGTCGGCAAATCCACCCTGTTCAACCGCCTGACCAAGACCCGCGATGCCATCGTCGGCGACCTCTCGGGCCTGACCCGTGACCGCCAGTACGGCGACGCCAGCTGGCAGGGTCGCTCCTACATCCTCATCGACACCGGCGGTATCACCGGCGACGAAGTGGGCATGGACGAGAAAATGGCCGCGCAATCGCTGATGGCCATCGAAGAAGCCGACTATGTCCTGTTCCTGGTCGATGCCCGTGCCGGCATGACCGCTGCCGACCAGATGATCGCCGAGCATCTGCGCAAGCGGAACAAGGAAGCGATCCTGGTCGCCAACAAGATCGACAACATCGACGCCGACGTCGCCCGCGCCGAGTTCTCGCCGCTGGGCATGGGCAACGCCATCCCGGTGGCCGGCTCCCAAGGCCGCGGCATCAATGGCCTGATGGAAGCTGTGCTGGGCCACATCCCGCGCGACCAGGTCGAAGAAGCGCTGGACGCTGAGGTCGCCGAGGGCGAGGAAGCGGTGCGCATTCCTGGGCCGAGCGAGAAGGATGGTATCAAGATCGCCATCATCGGCCGTCCCAACGTCGGCAAGTCCACGCTGGTCAACCGCATGCTCGGTGAAGAGCGTGTGGTGGTGTACGACCAGCCGGGCACCACGCGCGACAGCATCTACATTCCGTTCGAGCGCGATGGCGAGAAGTACACCTTCATCGACACCGCGGGTGTGCGCAAGCGCGGCAAGATCCACGAGGAAGTCGAGAAGTTCTCGGTGGTCAAGACGCTGCAGGCGATCAAGGACGCCAACGTGGTGGTGTTCGTCATGGACGCCCGTGAAGGTGTGGTCGACCACGACCTCAACCTGCTGGGCTTCGCCCTCGAAGCCGGCCGGGCCATCGTCATCGCCCTGAACAAGTGGGATGGCATGGAGTCGGGCGAGCGCGACTACGTGAAGACCGAGCTGGAGCGCCGGTTGTTCTTCGTCGATTTCGCCGATATCCACTTCATCTCCGCGCTGCACGGCACGGGCGTTGGCAACCTGTACAAGTCGGTGCAGGCCGCGTTCAAGTCGGCCGTCACCCGCTGGCCGACCAGCCGCCTGACGCAGATTCTCGAGGACGCCGTCAGCGAGCACCAGCCGCCGCTGGTCAACGGTCGCCGCATCAAGCTGCGCTATGCCCACCTCGGTGGCGCCAACCCGCCGTTGATCGTGATCCATGGCAACCAGACCGACAAGATTCCGCGTTCCTACTCGCGTTATCTGGAAAACACCTACCGCCGTGTCCTCAAGCTGGTCGGCACGCCGATCCGTATCGAGTACAAAGGCGGCGAAAACCCCTACGAGGGCAACAAGAACACCCTCACCGACCGTCAGGTCAACAAGAAGCGCCGCCTGATGTCGCACCACAAGAAGGCCGAGAAGAAGCGCAAAGACAAGCGCTGATCCCAAGAAGGAGCGGCGAACCGTCGCTCCTTCTGACTTGTCGCTTGCCGTTCTGAGCTTGTAGCTTATCCCCCCTCAGTCCGCAGGAAAGAGGGCTCCATGATCCGCAGCAAACTGCCGAACGTCGGCACGACCATCTTTACCCGCATGTCCCAGCTCGCCGCCCAGACCGGCGCGCTCAACCTTTCCCAGGGTTTTCCCGACTTCGACGCACCGCCCGCGCTGCTCGAAGCGGTCTCGCGACATGTGAGCGCCGGCCACAACCAATACGCACCCATGACCGGCCTGCCAGTGCTGCGCGAACAGGTCGCGGCGAAGATTGCCCGCCTGTATGGCGTTCAGGTGGACGCCGAGCAGGAAATCACCATTACCCCCGGCGCCACCGAGGCGCTCTTCTGCGCCATCCAGGCAGTGATTCAGCCCGGTGACGAGGTAATCGTCTTCGATCCCTGCTACGACAGCTACGCACCCGCCGTGGCACTGGCTGGCGGTCGCTGCGTGCATCTGCAACTGAGCGATGGCGATTTTCGTATCGACTGGCAAGCGTTCAGCGATGCATTGACACCCCGCACGCGCCTGGTGGTGCTCAACTCCCCGCATAACCCCAGCGGCGCGCTGATTACCCGCGAAGACCTCGACCAGTTGGCGGCGCTGATCGCCGGGCGCGATCTGTACCTGCTCAGCGACGAAGTCTACGAGCACCTGGTCTATGACGGGGTGCAGCATGCCAGCGTGCTGGCCCACGAGGCGTTGTACGCGCGGGCCTTCGTGGTCAGCTCGTTCGGCAAGACCTATCACGTTACGGGTTGGAAAACCGGCTATGTGGTCGCGCCGCCAGCACTGAGCGCGGAGCTGCGCAAGGTGCACCAGTACGTCAACTTCTGTGGCGTGACGCCCCTGCAGTGGGCGCTGGCCGACTTCATGGCCGAACACCCGGCCCATGTGGACGAACTGCCGGGTTTCTACCAGGCCAAACGCGATCTGTTCTGCGACCTGTTGCACACCTCGCGCTTCAGGTTCACCCGCGCGGCGGGCACCTATTTCCAACTGGTGGACTACTCGGCGATCCGTCCCGACCTCGATGACGTGCAGATGGCGCTGTGGCTGACCCGCGAGCACGGCGTGGCGAGCATTCCGGTGTCGGTGTTCTACCAGCAACCCATCCCCGCGCAGCGCCTGGTGCGCCTGTGCTTCGCCAAACGTGAGGAGACGCTGCGTCAGGCAGCGGAAAAGCTATGCGCGATCTGAGCCAACTGCCCAACCTGAACCTGGCCCTGGTGCAGACTCACCTGGCCTGGCATGACCGCGAAGGCAACCATGCACATTTCGAGGTGCTGCTGGAGCAAGCCCGAGGGGCGGACCTGGTGATTCTGCCGGAGATGTTCACCACCGGTTTCACCATGGATTCCGAGCGCCTCGCCGAGCCGGAGCAGGGGCCCACCTGTAAATGGCTCAAGGCCCAGGCGAAGAAGCTCGACGCGGTGATCACCGGCAGCGTGATCATTCGTGCGGCTGACGGCAGCCACCGCAACCGCCTGCTGTGGGCGCGCCCCGATGGCGAGGTGCTGCACTACGACAAGCGTCACCTGTTCCGCATGGCTGGCGAGCACCAGCACTACACGCCGGGCGAGCGGCAGGTGCAGTTCGAGCTCAAGGGTTGGCGCGTGCGTCCGCTGATTTGCTACGACCTGCGCTTCCCGGTGTGGAGCCGCGACCCGCACGACACCGACCTGCTGTTGTACACCGCCAACTGGCCGGCAGCGCGCCGCCAGCACTGGAACCGTCTGCTGCCCGCGCGGGCGATCGAGAACCTGTGCTATGTGGCGGCGGTGAATCGGGTGGGCACCGACGGCAAGGGCTTTGCCTATTCGGGGACAGTCAGGTGCTGGATTTCCAGGGCGAGAGCCTGCTGGGCGCAGCCGAAGCCGACGGTGTCTTCCATGTGGCGCTCAATGCCGTGGACCTGGCCGCCTACCGTGCGCGGTTCCCGGCGAACCTGGATGCCGACACCTTCGATATCCACTGAGCCATGCAGCCAGAGGGTCTGGCCGCCACCGATGGAAGGTCAATATACGTCCCGCCGGTAGCGGCCCTCTTCGATCAGGTGCTCCACCCCATCCTCACCGAAAATCCCCCTGAGCGCCGCATCCACGCCCGCCGCCATGCCCTGAAGGCTGCCGCACACGTACAGGCTCGCACCGTCATCGACCCAACGGCGCAGCGTCTCGGCCTGCTGCAGCAGTACATCCTGCACGTAGATCTTTTCCGCCTGATCCCGTGAAAAGGCCAGGTCCAGCCGAGCCAGATCGCCGCTGTCCAGCCAAGCGTGCAACTGCTCGCCGCAGAGCAGGTCGCAGGCTCGATTACGCTCGCCGAAAAACAGCCAGTTGTGCCGCTCCCCGGCGGCGATGCGCGCCTTGAGCAAGCTGCGCAGGCCCGCCAGGCCAGTACCGTTGCCGATCAGCACCAGCGGTGCCGGCCCCGCAGGCAAGTGGAAGCTGCTGTTGCGGCGTACCCGCAGACGCACATGGCCGTCCAGTGGCAGGTACTCGGTCAGCCAGCCGGAGCCCAGCCCCAGGCTGCCGTCGGGATGCCGTTCCTGGCGCACGATCAAGTCCAGCACGCCGTCGCTGGCGATGGAGGCGATGGAGTACTCGCGTGTGTCGAGCGGGATCAGTGCATCGACCAGCGCCTGGGCATGCAGCCCGACCAGGTGTTCGCGGCTGGCCGGCAACTGACGACTGGCCAGCGCTTGTCCCAGTGGCTGCGACAGTCCGTCGAGGTGCACCGGCTGCGCGGCATCCAGGCCCAGGCCCGCCAAGAACGCGTCGATCCGTACCTGGCCATGACGAGGCAGTATCTCCACCAGATCGCCGGCCTCCCACGTGCTCGGTCGTTCGGCGCTCAGGCCCAGCAGGAACACCGGTGCACCCTGGCTGCCGGAATTGAGCAACTGTCGTCGGATCAGGCGCCAGTTGCCATAGTCCGGCGCCTGCCAGGGGGTGACGGCCGCGGCACCGGTCAGCGCGCTCAGCGCCTGTTGCCAGTGCTGCAACGCACCGGCGTCGGCGTTATCGACTTCCACCGGGCTGAACGCTGAAGTCGCCCCGCGCTCACCCAACCAGGCGTGCAGGCGTCGGGCGAAACCACAGAAATGCGGGTACTGACGATCGCCCAGCGCCAGCACGGCGTAGCTGAGGTGGCTCAGGTCCAGGGCCTGACCCAGCACGTTGCGCTCGAAGCCACGGGCGCTGTCCGGTGCCTGGCCTTCGCCGAAGGTGCTGACCACGAACAGCACGCGCAAGGATTGGCTCAGTTGCGCCTGGTCGAGCTGGGCGAGGCTGCGCACCTGAACCGCCACGCCCGCGGCCTGCAATTGCCCGGCGCTTTGCCAGGCCAGTTGTTCGGCCAGGCCGCTCTGGCTGGCGAAGGCGATCAGCCAACCGCCTTCGCCGTCGCTGACGTGGTCCACCGAGCCCCGAGCGGCACGCACCTGACGCTGTTTGCGGCGTCGATCCAGATACAGCAGCCAGCCGGTGACGAAGAACAGCGGCATGCTCAAGCTGGCGAGGGTGAGCAGGATGCGTCCGGTCAGGCCGAAGTATTCACCCACATGCAGGGCATAGACGCTCTGCAGCAGTTGTGCCTTGAACGACTTGTCGGTGTAGCGCTCGTGGCTGCTCACCTCGCCGGTGGCCGGATCCAGCGTCAGCGTGTTGTAGGCGCGCGGATGTGCGGCGTCGTCCAGCATGTAGAACACGTTGGCGGGTTGGCCACCGGTGGCGGGCAGGCGCAGGTTGTAGGAGACCAGACCCGGTCCGGCCGCGACCTGAAGGGCAGACCACAGGGCCGGATAATCCACCACCAAAGGCGCTGCGTCCTTGTCGGGCGGTGCCATGGCCCGTGCGCGGCGCTCGCTGCGCGACAGTGTCGACTGCCCGGCAGCAGGCGGGTCGGCCAACAGCCTGTTCAGCCCCTCGCGGTACCACTCGTAGGACCAGAACAGGCCGGTCAGGGCGAACAGCAGATAGAACAGCAGGCACCAGGTGCCGGCGACGGCGTGCAGATCCCAGTTGAACGCCCGCCCTTTGCGCGCCCAGTCGAAGGTCAGCCACACCCGCCAATCCCGTGCCCGCCGTGGCCAGCGCAGGTACAGGCCGGACAGGCAGAAGAAGATCAGCAGCAGGGTGCAGGCGCCGGTGATCTGTCGGCCGCTGTCGCCCATGGCCAGGAACCGGTGCAGTTGCAGCATGAGGTTGAAGAAGTCCTGACCGGCCACGGCGCCGAGCAGTTCGCCGGTGTAGGGATCGGCATAGCGCAGTTCGCCGCGGCGCTCGCCTGGGGGCGGCGTGAAGAACAGCCGGGCGGCCTCGTCGCTGCGGGTGTCGACCCAGAGCATGGCCACCTTGTCGTGCTGGGCGGCCTCGGCGCGGCGCACCAGTTCCGGCAGTGGCAGCACGCCTTCGCGGCGCACTTCGACCTTCAACACCTCAGGGTTGAAAAAGCGCAGCAGTTCTTCCTGGAACGACCAGATCGCCCCGGTGATGCCCATCAGCGCCAGGACCAGGCCGGCACTGATGCCGAAGAACCAGTGCAATTGGAACAGCGACTTCTTCAGCACTTCGATTACCTTGAATTCCAGAGGGTGGCGCTTAGTGGTGGAGGTGTTTAGGTCAGGGCTGCCAGCGCGGCGCTGGGATTCTAATGCAAGCAAGGGAGAGTAACAATTGAGACTGGTTAGCATTTGCGAGTCGGTACGCCTGTCTTTTGCGCGTGATCCAACCGTGCGCTGGTCCCGCCATCCTTGCCCGCACTGAAACCGACTCCCTATGATGGGGGCCTTTTGCGATTTCACAGGTCACCGTCCCATGTCTGCCTCCACCTCGGAACGCTTCGATGCCGATCAGTTGGCGTCGATGCTCGACCATCAACCTGGCCAAGCCGCCAAGGCGATTCTCGCCGCCGCCGGGCAGGGCGTGGTCGAGGCGCAGGCGCTGCTGGGGCAGATCCTGCTGGACGGGCGCGGCATCGAGCAGGACGAGCGTCTGGCCCGCCATTGGCTGGCGGTGGCAGCCCAGGCCGGCAATGCCAAGGCGCACAACCTGCTGGGCCGCTGCCTGGAGCATGGCTGGGGCGGCGAGGTGGCGCTGAGCCAGGCCGCGATCCACTATGCCCAGGCCGCCGATGCGGGCTCAGGCTGGGCCTGTACAACTTGGGCAATCTGTTGGCGACCGGACGTGGCTTGCCCGCCGATCAGGGGCTGGCACTGACCTGCTATGAGAAGGCCGCGCAGATGGGCCATGCCAAGTCGATGAACCTGTACGGGCGTTATCTGGAACAGGGCATCGCGACCACGGCGAGTCCGTTGCGGGCGGCGCGCTGGTATCGGCGGGCGGCCGAAGCGGGAGATTTTCGCGGCATGTTCAGTCTGGCGCTGGTGTTGGCGTCACGCGGGCAGATGGGCGAGGCGGCGCAGTGGTTCGAGCAGGCGCGACAGCAGGGGCCCGTGGACTTCCTGCGCAGTGCGCTGGCGACCTTGCAGGACGCGGGGCCGACACTGACCAGCTTTGCGGCGCGCTACGCCGAGGCGATCGAGCGCTGCGAGGGGTGAGATCGGGGCCGCCAGGCGGCCCCGGACCTGATTACAGGTAGTACGCCTTCAGCGGTGGGAAACCGTTGAATTCAACTGCGCTGTAGCTGGTGGTGTAGGCGCCTGTGGACAGCCAGTACAGGCGGTCGCCGATGGCCAGGTTCAGCGGCAGGCCGTACTTGTAGTTCTCGTACATGATGTCGGCGCTGTCGCAGGTCGGGCCGGCGATCACCACTTCCTCGGTCTCGCCTTTCTTCTCGGTCCAGATCGGGAACTTGATGGCTTCGTCCATGGTTTCGATCAAGCCGGAGAACTTGCCCACGTCGGTGTAGATCCAGCGCTCCACGGCGGTACGCGACTTGCGCGCCACCAGCACCACTTCGCTGACCAGGATGCCGGCGTTGGCGATCAGCGAGCGGCCCGGCTCGAGGATGATTTCCGGTAGGTCGTCACCGAAGTCTTCCTTGAGGAAGCGGATGATTTCCTCGGCGTAGGTTTCCAGGCTGTTGGTGCGGGTGATGTAGTTGGCCGGGAAGCCGCCGCCCATGTTGATCAGCTTCAGTTCGATGCCGTCTTCTTCTTTCAGGCGTTCGAAGATCACCTTGACCTTGGCGATGGCCGCGTCCCACACGCTGATGTCGCGCTGCTGGGAGCCGACGTGGAAGGAGATGCCGTAGGGCACCAGGCCCAGGTCGCGGGCCAGGATCAGCAGGTCCATGGCCATGTCGGTCTGGCAGCCGAACTTGCGCGACAGCGGCCAGTCGGCGGTGGTCGAGCCTTCGGTGAGAATACGCACGTACACCTTAGAGCCGGGCGCGGCCTTGGCGATGTTGCGCAGGTCGGCTTCGGAGTCGGTGGCGTAGAGGCGCACGCCCTTTTCAAAGAAATAGCGGATGTCCTTGGACTTCTTGATGGTGTTGCCGTAGCTGATGCGATCGGCGCTGACGCCGCGCTCCATCACCTTGTCCAGTTCGTAGATCGAGGCGATGTCGAAGTTCGAACCCTTGTCCTTGAGCAGGTCGATGATCTCGACGGCCGGGTTGGCCTTGACTGCGTAGTAGACCTTGGCGAATTCGAAGCCCGCGCGCAGGTCGTCATAGGCCTGGCTGATCATCTGTGTATCGATGAGGACGAACGGGGTTTCCTGCTTGTCGGCGAACGCCTTCATTTTCTGGAAGGTGTCGCGTGCGAAATAGTCTTCGACCTGGATCGACATACTCAGGGACTCCATGGGCAAACTGAAAGAATAAGTGGCTGCAAACTGAACGTCCTCCGTATCCCCACTTTGGTTCGCCTACTCAGTACTTGAGCCGGATGGATCGTTTCCAGCATGGACGTTCGGCGCGCACTGTAGGGCGTGAGAAAGGTGGAATCAACCCGCGATCCGCGCCTGTTCGTCACCGTTCGACGCGCAACCCGTGGAATTAACGACCCTTGTGGCCGGTTGATGTTCCCGTGGACGATCCAGGCGTAAAAAATTGTGGAATGGAGTAGGTCGGCACCTTTGCAGGTGATGCCCTGCTTACAGGCATGGCGGGGTTGGACAGGGCACTCGGTCCGCTGACAAGCGGGTACGAGTGTTCATATTTATGGCCACCCGGAACAGGTACGGCCGTACCCGTCCGGGACCATAAATTTTTTGTTACCGAGGTGAAAATCGACTCGGCTGCCGCTCAGGAGGCGACAACCTCGGCCGGTGAGACGATGCTGGTCTTGGCACCGCGTGAGCGACCCGAGCTCAGGTAGGCCGCGATCGACTCCTGGGTAACCTCGCCGAGGAACACCTGCTCGGCATCGAGCACCGGCAGCCAGGCGCGGTTGAACTCGTACATGCGCGACAGCAGGATGCGCAGGTGCTCGTCATGGGCGGCGGTGGCGTTGAACTGACGCAGGAAGTCGGCGCACGTGCCCTGCTGGCGGTGCATGTCGCGGCGGCGCACATAGCCCAGGGCCTTGTTCGTCGCGTCGGTCACCACCACATAGCGGCGGTCGTGCTCGTCGAGCAACTCCAGCGCTTCGGCCACCGGCGTCTCGGGGCTGACCGACGGTGCGTTGTCCGCGGCATCCTCGGCGCGCACCAGCAACAGGCGCTTGAGTGTGCTGTCCTGGCCGACGAAGCTGCTGACGAAGTCGTCTACCGGATGCGCCAGCAGGGTGTCCGGATGGTCCAGTTGCAGCAGCTTGCCCGCGCGGAAGATGGCGATTTTGTCGGCCAGCTTGATGGCTTCGTCGATGTCGTGGCTGACCATGATCACGGTCTTGTTCAGCGCCCGCTGCATCTCGAAGAATTCGTTCTGGATCATCTCGCGGTTGATCGGGTCGACCGCACCGAACGGCTCGTCCATCAACAGCACCGGCGCATCGGCCGCCAGGGCGCGGATCACGCCGATCCGCTGCTGCTGCCCGCCGGACAGCTCGCGTGGGTAGCGCTGCAGGTACTGCTTGGGTTCGAGCTTGATCATGCTCATCAGCTCACGCGCCCGGTCGTGGCAACGTTGCTTGTCCCAGCCGAGCAGACGCGGCACCACGGTGATGTTTTCCTCGATGGTCATGTTGGGGAACAGGCCGATCTGCTGGATCACATAACCGATGTGGCGGCGCAGGGTGACCTCGTCGAGGCCGCTGGTGTCCTCCCCGTTGATGAACACCTGGCCGGAGGTCGGGGTGATCAGGCGATTGATCATTTTCAAGGTGGTGCTCTTGCCGCAGCCCGAGGGGCCGAGGAAGACGCAGATCTCGCCTTCGTTGACGGTCAGGCTGACCGAGTCCACGGCTTTGACGTCCTTGCCGTTGACGTCGAAGGTCTTGCTGAGGTTCTTCAATTCGATCATGGGCGCAGTCCTTCTGGAGTCAGGGCACGTTGCAGGGTTTGCAGAAGCAGGTCGGCGACGATCGCCAGCAGGCTGACCAGCACGGCGCCGACCAGCAGCATCGACATGTCGCTGCGGCTGATGGAGGTCAGGATGAGTACGCCCAGGCCACCCGCACCGATGGTGGCGGCGATGGTCATCACGCCGATGTTCATCACTACGGCGGTACGCACGCCGGCGAGAATCACCGGCACGGCGATGGGCAATTCGACCATGCGCAGGCGCTGGCCGAAGGTCATGCCGATGCCGCGCGCGGCCTCGCGGATGCCGGGTTCCACGTTGGTCAGGGCCAGGTAGGTGTTGCGCAGGATCGGCAGCAGCGAATAGAGGAACACGGCGGTGATCGCCGGCAGCGGCCCCAGGCCCTGGCCGAATGTGGAGTAGAACGGCAGCAGCAGGCCGAACAGGGCGATGGAGGGGATGGTCAGCAGCACCGTGGCGCTGGCTTGCAGCGGCCCGGCCAGGACCGGAAAGCGGGTCATCAGGACGCCCAGCGGCACGCCGATGACGATGGCCAGGCCCACGGCGATGCCCACCAGCATGATGTGCTGCCAGGTCAGTTGCAGGACCAATGCCCAGTCGAGGTGGGCGAAGGTGTCGAGCAGGCTCATGGGGTCACCTCGTGCAGGTCATGATCACGCAGAAAGGTGGCTGCGACCGAGGACGGGCTCTGGTGCTGGACATCGACCTTGGCATTGAGCTGGCGCATGGTTTCGTCGTCAAGCGCATCGGCCAGCGGCGCGAGCAGCTCGGCCAGTTGCGGATGGGCGTCGAGCACAGCCTTGCGGACCACCGGGCCGGCGGTGTAGTCCGGGAAGTAGTGCTTGTCGTCCTCCAGCAGCGTCAGCTCGAAGGCGTTGAGGCGACCGTCGGTGGTGTAGACCAGGCCGGCGAACACCTGGTCGTTGCGCAGAGCGGTGTACACCAGCCCGGCGTCCATCTGGCGGATGTTGGCGCGGCCCAGTTGCATGCCGTAGCGCTGCTGGAGGCCGTCCAGGCCATCCGGGCGATTGGCGAACTCGGTGTCGAGGGCGACCAGGTGCTTGCGCGCCTGTTCATCCTGCAGCACCTGATTCAACTGACTGATGGTGCGCACCTGCGGGTAGGCCTTGGCCACCGCGCTGGGCAAGGCCAGGGCATAGGTGTTGCTGAACTTGGACGGTTTGAGCCAGACCAGGCCTTTCTTCGCGTCCAGTTCCTTGACCTTGGCGTAGGTGGCCTCGGCGCTGGGCATGCGTTCCTGAATGTGGTTGTAGGAGACCAACGACACGCCGGTGTATTCCCACATCAGGTCCAGTTGGCCGGTTTCCTGGGCCTGGCGCGCCAGGCTGCTGCCCAGACCGCCAGTGACGCGCACATCAAAGCCGTTGGCACGCAGGTACTGGGCAGTGATTTCGGCGAGCACGGTCTGCTCGGTGAAGACCCGCGCACCGATGCGGATCAGGGGTTTTTCCGCCGCCTGGGCAACACCTGCCAACAGCAGGCCCGCGCCCAGGAGCAAGGCGATAGCTTTCTTCATGGATTGCCTCTTCTTAATGGGCCAGGCCGCGTTCCAGCCAGCGTTTGCTGGAGGCACTCACCAGCGCGTCGAGCAGCAGTGCCAGCAAGGCCGTGCAGGCCGCGCCGAGCAGTAGCTGTGGCTGATTGTTCAGGGCGATGCCGGGGAAGATCAGGCTGCCCAGGCTGTTGGCGCCGATCAGGAAGGCCAGTGGCGCGGTGCCGACATTGAGCGCCAGGGCCACGCGTACGCCGCCGACGATGATCGGCACGGCGTTGGGCAACTCGACCTGCCACAGTTGCTGGCGTGGGGTCATACCGATGCCGGTGGCGGCTTCCTTGAGCGAGGCGGGGACGTTCTTGAGGCCTTCGTAGGTGTTGCGCACGATCGGCAGGAGGGAGGCGAGGAACAGGGCGAAGATCGCAGGGCCTGCGCCGATGCCCAGAACGCTGAGGGCGATGGCCAGTACGGCCAGGGGAGGGATGGTGTTGCCAATATTGAAGAACTGCATGAAGCGCTCGGCTTTGTCGACCCGGTGCGGTCGACTCAAGGCAATGCCGGCGGGGATGCCCACGGCCAGTGCCGCCGCCATCGAAGCCAGCACCAACACCAGGTGCGCTTGCAGGTAGAACGTCAGATCGTCGCGATAACGCGCGATTGTGTCGAGGCCGATCCAGTGGATCAGCAGGGCCAGGATGACGAGCACGGCGGCCCATCCCAACAGCCCAGTTCCGTAGCGTTTTGCCACAGGTGGACTCCTTTTTTGTCGTCGGCGAGCACACTTCTTCTTGGCCGACCCGAGCGGGTGGCGGTGGTGTGTTCGCGAGTAGCAGCGCGGCGCCTGCCAAGCAGGGCGTTCACGCCATGAGTCGAGCCCCGTCAGGCTCGTGGATGCTGGTGTAACCAGCCCTGGAACCGAAGCGGGTTGCAGGGGAGTGGACGTCTCCGAGGGGACAAAGGTTCCCATGGGTGGAGGCGTTTGGCCAGTGTTCATCACTGGTCTAGTCGATTTTTCCTTCAGGAGAACAGTGGATTTCCTGCTGAAAGGCGTTGATTTACCTGCTGTCGGGCAACGAGTTGCAGCGGCAGTCTCTCCATGCTGATCGCTACCCTGCGCGCCTATCTGGAAGCCATGGGCGGCAGGCTGGAGTTGGTCGCACATCTGCCGGGGCGCGCGCCAGTTACGATCGACGGGTTGGCGGGCGATTGGGCGTCACGCCTTTGATCTCTTAGCGATACGGGACCATTCCAGCGACCTGCGGCCGAGCGCACTTTGGTCTGGCGTGCGACTTCAGGTATGATATCGCCCCTTTTTCGATCCCCATTCAGGCGATTTCCCATGACCCATCAGGCCGCCGAAGTCGCGAAGCGCCGCACTTTCGCAATCATTTCCCACCCCGACGCCGGTAAGACCACCATCACCGAGAAGCTGTTGTTGATGGGCAAGGCCATTTCCGTCGCCGGTACCGTGAAGTCGCGCAAGTCCGACCGCCACGCCACCTCCGACTGGATGGAAATGGAGAAGCAGCGCGGCATCTCTATCACCACCTCGGTGATGCAGTTCCCGTACCGCGAGCACATGGTCAACCTGCTCGACACCCCCGGCCACGAAGACTTCTCCGAAGACACCTACCGCACCCTGACGGCGGTGGACTCGGCGCTGATGGTGCTCGACGGTGGTAAGGGCGTCGAGCCGCGGACCATCGCCCTGATGGACGTCTGCCGTCTGCGCGACACGCCCATCGTCAGCTTCATCAACAAACTCGATCGCGACATCCGCGATCCGATCGAACTGCTCGACGAGATCGAGGCCGTGCTGAAGATCAAGGCGGCGCCCATCACCTGGCCGATTGGCTGCTACCGCGATTTCAAAGGCGTGTATCACCTGACCGGCGACTACATCGTGGTCTACACCCCCGGGCACGGTCATGAGCGCACCGAGGCCAAGATCATCGAGAAGCTGGACTCGGACGAAGCCCGCGCCCACCTGGGCGATCAGTACGATTCGTTCGTGGAGCAACTGGAGCTGGTGCAGGGCGCCTGCCACGAGTTCAACCAGGACGAGTTCATCAACGGCCAACTCACCCCGGTGTTCTTCGGCACCGCGCTGGGTAACTTTGGCGTCGATCACGTGCTCGACGCCGTGGTCGACTGGGCGCCACGTCCACTGGCACGGGTCGCCCACGAGCGCACCGTGGAGCCGGTGGAGGAGAAGTTCACCGGCTTCGTGTTCAAGATCCAGGCGAACATGGACCCCAAGCACCGCGACCGTATCGCGTTCATGCGCATTTGCTCGGGCAAGTACGAGAAGGGCATGAAGATGCGTCATGTGCGTCTGGGCAAGGATTTGCGCATCGGCGATGCACTGACCTTCTTCTCCTCCGAGCGCGAGCAACTGGAAGAAGCCTACGCCGGCGACATCATCGGTCTGCACAACCACGGCACCATCCAGATCGGCGACACCTTCAGTGAGGGTGAGGTGCTCGGTTTCACCGGCATTCCGCACTTCGCGCCGGAACTGTTCCGTCGTGTGCGCCTGAAAGATCCGCTGAAGTCCAAGCAACTGCGTCAGGGCCTGCAGCAGTTGGCCGAAGAGGGCGCGACCCAGGTGTTCTTCCCCGAGCGCAGCAACGACATCATTCTGGGCGCCGTGGGTGTGCTGCAGTTCGATGTGGTCGCCAGCCGCCTGAAGGAGGAATACAAGGTGGAGTGCGCCTATGAGCCGATCACCGTGTGGTCGGCCCGCTGGATCGCCTGCGACGACAAGAAGAAGCTCGAGGAATTCCAGAACAAGGCCGTGGAAAACCTGGCCATCGACGGTGGCGGCCACCTGACCTACCTGGCGCCCACCCGAGTCAATCTGGCGCTGATGGAAGAGCGCTGGCCAGACATCCAGTTCCGCGCTACGCGTGAGCACCACTGAGTCGCCGGGGCCGTAGGCCCCGGCGACTCAGAGCAACAAGCGGCAAACAAAAAGCTGCAAGCGGCAAGCTCCAAGCGGCAAGAGAAAAGCAGATCGCGTAGGGCTCTTGCTCTTGCTCTTGCTCTTGCTCTTGCTCTTGCTCTTGCTTGCAGCTTGCAGCTTGCAGCTTGCCGCTTGCCGCTTGCCGCTTGCCGCTTGCAACTAGCGGCAAGCCGCTAGTTGCCTGCCTTTACGCTGGTCCAGATGCGGGTGCGCAGGCGATCGATCTTGGCGGGCATCGCTTCCAGGGCGAACAGTTTGTTCATCACATCGTCGCTGGGGTAGATCATGGTGTTGTGCTTGAGCGCCGGATCGACCAAGGCGTCGGCCTTGGCATTGCCGTTGGCGTACTGCACGTAGTTACTGATGTTGGCCATCACCTCAGGCTCGAGCAGATAGTTCATGTAGGCGTAGCCGGCCTTCTCGTCCGGGGCGTCGGCAGGCATGGCGACCATGTCGAACCACAGCGGCGCACCTTCCTTCGGGATCGAATAGCCCACCTTGACCCCATTCTTCGCTTCCTCGGCGCGGTTCTTGGCCTGCAATACATCGCCCGAGAAACCCACCACCACGCACACATCGCCATTGGCCAGGTCGCCTGTGTACTTGGACGAATGGAAGTAACTGATGTACGGACGAGCCTTCATCAGCAGCGCCTTGGCTTTCTCGTAATCCTCGGGTTTCTGGCTGTGGTGCGGCAGGCCCAGGTAGTTCAGGGCGATGGGCAGCAGTTCCGGACCATTGTCCAGCACCGCCACGCCGCAGCTCTTGAGCTTGCTCAGGTACTCGGGCTTGAAGATCAGGTCCCAGGAATCCACCGGCGCGTCGGCGCCCAGCGCGGCCTTGACCTTGTCGATGTTGTAACCGATGCCAGTGCTGCCCCACAGATAGGGGAAACCATACTGGTTACCCGGATCGTTCACCTCGAGCACCTTGAGCAGGCGCGGGTCGAGGTTCTGCCAGTTCGGCAACTGGCTTTTGTCGAGCTTCTTCAGCGCCTTGCCCTGGATCTGCCGCGCCATGAAGTGGTTGGAGGGAAACACCACGTCGTAACCGGAGTTGCCGGTCATCAGCTTGCCATCGAGGGTCTCGTTGCTGTCGTAGACGTCGTAGGTGGGGGCGATGCCGGTGGCCTTCTGGAAATTCTTCAGCGTGTCGGGCGCGACGTAGCTCGACCAGTTGTAGATCTTCACCGAGTCGGCGGCGCTGGCCACGCCGGCCGCCAGTATCAGGGGAGCGATGAGAAGTGTGCGCATGTCCGGTTTACCTTGCTGAGTTTGTTGTTGTCGAGGAGCGGCAGGCGATCAGCGGATCAGAAAATCAACACATAGGTCTTGCGCACGGTTTCCTGGATGTCCCAGGTACCAGTGCTGTTGGCCGGTAGCATCAGGGCGTCTCCGGCTTCGATGAGCAGCGGCTCGCCGCCGTCTGGCGTGAAGGTGCAGCGACCCTTGATGAAGTGGCAGAACTCCTGTTGCACGATCTGCCGGCGCCAGCGGCCTGGGGTGCATTCCCAGATGCCGGTTTCGACGCCGTCGCTGCGCTCGACGCAGGTCACCGAGGTCACGGCAACGGGTTCGCCAAGGGGCACGGCGACCGGGTTGGAAGTCTCCAGGACGGCGCGTTCTGTGTCTTTGAACTGGGTGATGCTCATGACGGCGGATTCTCGTGTGGGAGTGGGTGAAACTCAGTGCATGAAACCTTCCATGAAGTCGGCCAGGCCACTGGCCAGGTTGCGTCGCCAGGCCGGGCTGGCCGGGTCGGCGAGAACGCGGTCTTCATGGACGAAACTGCGAATGATGGCGTTGTAGCCCAGCCAGCGGCAGGGCTCGGGCGGCCAACTGGCCAGGCTCGACAGCGGCCGGTTGTCGTGCACCCAGGGCTGGGCGGTCAGCACGTTCTGCTGGCCGAGGATCAAGGCGGCCAGCGTGCGTCCGCCGAGATTGGTGGCGCCGACGCCTTCGCCGCCATAGCCGCCCGATAGCGCCAGGCCGCGTTGACGGTCACACAGCATATGCGGGCGGAAACGCCGCGCCATGCCCAGGTTGCCGCCCCAGGAGTGGGTGATGCGCACGTGCTTCAGGTGCGGGAACAGTTCGCCGAACAGGTAGCGGCGCAGCTCGATTTCGGCGTCGGTGAGATTGAAGTCTTCGCGCAGGCGACCGCCGAAGCGGTAGCCGCCGCGAGCGCCGAATACCAGGCGGTTGTCGAGGGTGCGCTGGCCGTAGGTGACCTGACGGCTGCCTTCGCTGAAGGCCTGGCCCTGGCTGAGGCCGATCTGCTCCCAGGCGGAGTCGGGCAGCGGCTCAGTGGCCACCAGCAGACTCTGCACGGGCAGTTGATGCCGCCCCAGCGGTGGCAAGCTGGCTGCGTAGCCTTCCACCGCAGGCACCACCCACTGGCAGCGCACCTTGGCCTGGGCGCAACGCACCTCGCCACTCTGCCAATCGAGGGCCGGGGTGTTTTCGTAGATCGCCACGCCCAGGCCCTCCACCACCCGTGCCAGGCCCCGCACCAGCTTGGCCGGCTGAATGGTCGCCACATGCGGGCTGAAGATTGCGCCGTAGGCATTGCTGACCCGCAGTTGTCCGGCCAGTGCCTCGGGTGTGAGCCAGCGGTAGTCGTCCTCGTTCATGCCTTGGCGGTACAGATCGTCCAGGTAGGCACGCAGGCTACGCTCCTGCTCCGGGTAACGGGCCGCGCAGTAGATGACCCCACCCTTGCGGTAATCGCAGTCGATGCCTTCGCGCTGCAACATACGCTGCACTTCGTCGGGAATGTCGTGCAGCAGGTCGATGCTGTCGCGGCGCTGTAGCGGTGACAGTGTGGCGAGCAGGCGATCCTCACCCAGCAGGTTGCCCATCAGCCAACCGCCGTTACGACCGGATGCACCGAAACCGGCCGTGTGGGCTTCAAGGATGGCGATGCGCAGGTGCGGGGCCTGGCGCTTGAGGTAATAGGCTGTCCACAGCCCGGTGTAGCCGGCGCCGATGATGCATACGTCGACATCGATGTCGTGGGCGAGGGACGGTCGCGCGTCCAGCGGCTCGTCGAGCTGGTCCATCCACAGGCTGATCGTGCGCCAGGCTTGCATCGAGTACGGCTCCCGGAAAAAAGGTTGGGTTGTGCTCGATGCTAGTGGCAGGTCCGCTCCACTGTCTTACGTGCGTGCACGCAGAGAAATCTGCTTCACGTACGCCTTGGGAGACAGGCCGGTCTGTTCGCGAAAGCATTTGTAGAAGGCCGAGAGCGAGTTGAAGCCGGCACTGAACGCCAGTTCGTCGACCGGCGTCTGGAGGTCGGTATCGCTGAGCTGAGCCAGCAGGTGCTGGAGCCGCGCCTGATTGACGTAGCGATAGAAGCTCTGTCCCAGCACCTGATTGAACAGGTAGGAGATCTGGTTACGGCTGTAGCCACTGTGCTGTGCGACCTGTTGCAGGTTGAGCTGCGGATCCAGATACGGCCGGCGCTGCTGGAAGTAGTGCTCCAGATCCTGCGCCATGGTGCTCAACTGACGCGGCGACAAACCGAGCCGGCTAGTGGCCGGACGCGTCCGCCCACCGTTGCCCACGCGCGCGTCCTGGCGCACCAGCGTGGCATATTCGTTGACCTGCCAGATCAGCCCGTCGCGCACGGTGATCGCTTCGCTGGACTGAAAGGCCACCAGCCCCTCACCGCCCTGGACCGTCACCTGGTATTGGATGAACGCCGTGCAGCCATCGACGCGAATGCGGTCGCTGTGAACGATATCTTCGCCCTGCTGGTGGGGCAGGCAGGCGGCCACGTACTCGCGCAGTTCGGCGTAGCCGAGCACGCGGTTCTGGAAGAAGTCGTGGTAACGCACCTGCGGGTGGTAGAGCGCCATCACTCCGTCCAGGTCGCGATGCTTCCAGCACAGGTGGTAGCGCAAGACGATCTGCGCAGTCAGCGGAGTCTGTTCGGGGCCGTCTATCAGCGTGGGCGCGGTCATGGCGCGATAGTGCATCGTCGCAGTTCGACGGGCAAGCCCGGTGGCCGGGCTTGAGCGCATGGCACTGCATAACGCCCACCTGTTTTATCGGACTTCGGGCGTTTCGCACGATCCTAAGATTCGTCGATTCTGCAAGTCGTTGATTTATGACGAGGTTATTTTTTGGCACATCTGGCACGGGCAGTGCACCGACCCTCGTGCAAACCAACGGAAGTTTTGCTCACCTTCATAAGGCGCCGAATCATGATAACCACTGCCGATCTGCCAACCGCTGTCTCCGAGGCCCCGAATCGCTCGGGCGTTTCCTGGGCCGCCATCTTCGCCGGTGCCGCTGCTGCGGCTGCCTTGTCACTGATCCTCATCATTCTGGGCGCAGGCCTGGGCTTCGCGGCCTCCTCGCCGTGGGCGAACGAGGGGGCCAGCGCCAAGGCATTGGGCATTTCCACCATCGTCTGGCTGCTGATCACTCAGATCCTGGCCTCTGGCCTGGGTGGCTACATGGCCGGTCGTCTACGCGTGAAGTGGGCCAACTTGCATGGTGACGAAGTGTATTTCCGCGACACGGCGCATGGGTTCCTGTCCTGGGCTGTCGCGACCCTGGTCACTGCCGTGCTGGTGGTGTCCTCGGCAGGCGGTCTGGCCAGTGCGGGCGCGTCGGCCGGTGCCGCCGCTGCTTCGGGCGCCGTGGCCAGCGTGTCGATGAGCGATGACAAGAGCAAGCCGTCCGGCGCCGCCGACCCGATGGGCTACTACGTCGATCGGTTGTTCCGCAGCGAAGGCCCGGTGGGTGTGAGCGAAGATGCTGCCAACGGCGTCGCCAGCCGCATCCTGCTGCGCGGCCTGGCTGCCGACAATGGCATGTCCGCCGAAGATCGTACCTACTTGGCGCAGATGGTTGCCCAGCGCACTCGTCTGACCCAGGCCGAAGCGCAATCGCGCGTCGAGCAGGTCTATGAGGAAGCGCGTCAGGATGCCGCCCAGGCCAAGCAGGCCGCTCAGCAAGCTGCCGACACTGCAGCCAAAGTAGCCGCCTGGACCGCCATCTGGACCTTCATCTCCCTGCTGTGTGGCGCCTTCTTCGCCAGCTTCGCCGCGTTGTTCGGCGGTCGTCTGCGTGACCGCGCACGCTGGATCGAAGAAGACCGCCACGTTCACGCCTCGACCACCGTCGTGCGCTAATCCGCATTCACTACTGGAGAACTCATCATGCGCTCGATTCTGCTCTGGATGCTCGGCGTCCCAATTCCAGTGATCATCTTGATCGCTATCTTCATGCACTGATGTAACCAATGGAGCTGCAAAAGCAGATCCATCGTGTTTCAAACGCATGCTGGGGGCGTTCATGTCAATGAATGCCCCACGCCTGTCCTCTCAGACGCTGGTACCGATGAGCGAATGTCCATTCCCGCGTCATCTGCATCTTCCGACTCAGTCCGGGTGTGCCCCATCATCGCTCTGAACTGCTATTTCTCGATGGGCTTCCAGATGTAGTTGCCATCGTGAGTTTCGACCTTGCCAATACCTGGGAAGTCAATATGGGCGTCCGCTACCCAATAGCCTGCCTTGGGAGCCATCTCCAAGGCGGCTTTTCGGGTTTTCACTGCTTGGCTTGGAGTGGTGTCGTAAATGACGGTGACTTCAGGCTCAGGAAATTGCACGGGTTCTACATGGATAACATCACCCCAGAAGAGTAGTTGGTCGCCCTGCGCTCCGATCTTGAAACCGGTGTGCCCCGGCGTATGGCCTCGCAGATCCACAGCCTCGATTCCCGGCATGACGTTGTCCCCCCACTTGAATGTGGAAACACGGCCAGCGTCCTGGTAAGGCTTCAAGTAGTGTTTGACAGCAGAGAATGCGCTGGGCTTGTCCTCTTTGCCCAAGGCAGCGGATGCGTCCGACATCCAGTAGGTCAACTCCTGATCGTTGACTTTCACTACGGCGTTCTTGAATGCCCGCTGCTCTCCATTCAGAAGGCCGCCAATATGATCTGCATGCAGATGAGTCATTAACACCACATCAATCTGCTCGGGTGTGTAACCGGCGACCCTCAGACTGTCCTGCAAATGGCCCGCCGTTTTGCCGGTGAGCGTACCGCCGCCCGTATCCACGAGTATCTTTTTGTCACCCGTATCCACCAGATAAACGTTGACGGATATTCCGGCATCTTTATCCAGATTTGCTTCTTTCAGTAGCGCAGTGATCCGCTTTCCATCACCGCCTTCCAGAATCTTCATCATGTCCGCTGGTAAATAACCGTCATTTAAAGCGACCACTTTCAGTTTGCCGACGTGCATGGTGTAACTCGCAGGAGCTGCTGGAGGTGTGGCAGCAGACACCCCTCCCGAGAGGGAAAGTATAAAGACGAGGGGCCAAAGTGCAGCCTTGTTAAAAGTTGGGTATCTCATTGTCTTGCTCCTAAAGATCAAAGGACAGCCTGTCTCGCCCTGTGTAGTTGACGATCCAAGTTCGAGCCTTATCAAAGTGCGAATGTAGGCTGACGATTGCAGAGGTTTTTTTCTGCTGCTGAGTTGCTTGAAAAACACGTGAGCCGGCGTGGTTTCGCTGAGGCTGGTCAGCACCCACTCATGACTGAAGCACTCTCAGCCACGCCAGGATTCCAGAAAATCGAGCAGCAGTTTATTGACGGTCTCTGGCTGCTCTTCTTGTGGGAGGTGACCACACTGTTCAATGGCGTGTGTCTGAAGGTCGTCGGCCATTTCCGCCCATACCTTTTTCATGTCGAACAGCTTGCCAACCGCATGAAAATCCGCCCCCCATAGCGACATCACCGGGCAACTGATTTTCACGTCGGCGTCGGCCAAGTCCTGCTCAACATCCTGGGCGTTCGCACGATAGTCTGCCATGGCACCACGCACTGCCCCTGGCGCCTGGTAAGCACGCACGTAGGTGTCAAACGCTTCACCACTGATGCACGATGGATCGTACGTCCAGTCCGAGAAAAAGTGCCTGAGCCAGACCGCCTCGCGCCCACTGATGAGCGTCTCCGGTAGATCGGGTACGAGGTGGAACAAGAAGAACCAGTACGCCTTGGCGATTGAGGCGTTGAGATCGCGTGCCACGATGCGTGTCGGCACGTTATCCATGACCACCAAACGGTCAATCAAATCAGGATAATCCTTGGCGAACCGAGTGGCGACACGTGCGCCGCGGTCATGACCCACCAAGGCGACTTTCGGAATGTCGAGTGCATGAAGCAATGCTCGAATGTCGAGCGCCATGTTTCGCTTGTCATAGCCGGAGGCTGGTTTATCTGTCTCTCCATAACCTCGAAGGTCAGGCGCAATCACACGAAAATGTTTGGACAGGGCGGGAATCTGGTATCGCCAGGCGTAATGGGTTTCCGGAAACCCGTGAAGCAGAACCACGGGGCGCCTTCGCCCTCTTCCACAACGAACTGCCGTATGCCGTTTGCATGAACTGTGTAGCCTTTCATCATCATACCTTTAGGGGGCGGGAGGCGGGCTTTGCGGGCAGGCCTTCTTGTAACGTAAAGACGCGACATTGTCGGCCAGATGCGCAACTGCGAGACTTCGGATGAGTACATACATTGATGAACTGCCGACCAGTCATGACTGTTTCATCTTGAAGAGCGTATTGAAGATGTTTCCAGAAGGAAAGTATTGAAAAACCAAACTGTAGATTCGTTTTATCTCAACCACGCTCTCGTTCGACTTACGCAAAACCCAGCGTCTGGATCGAGACGCCATAGTTATGCCAGTGCTTCTCCAGGCATTCTTCAATGCGGCGTCATCGGTGTAAGCTTTTTTGGCTCAAGATAGAGACTGCTCCCAACACCTCAGCATCGAGCACATGGCCTGGACTGAGGTGGTCGGAGCGTTATCGAGGGGCGGTGAGATTCGCATCGGCCTGTTGGCCGTCTCTGAGTTATCGAAGTCCTGAACGTTCTGTTCGACAATGATCGCAGCACTGGCGGCGATCCGGGGGCGCTTGTCTTTCGTCAGGAGTCGTCACTGGGCAGCGTACTCTACGGCTGCTTTTCGCAGCGAGGGCCGCCCAGTTTTCCAACCGTTAGAGAAACTGTTCCGCATAATGGCAGGCCACCTGCCTGGTGCTGACGTGCCTGAACGCCGGCACCTCCTTGGCACACCGCTCCGTCGCATACGGACAGCGTTTGTGAAACGCGCAGCCATCCGGCGGATTCAGCGGATTGGGCAACTCGCCGGCGATGCGAATCTTCGGTTTGAGCGGATCGGGATGAATCGCCGGCGTCGCCGACAGCAGTGCCTGGGTATAGGGATGCAGGGGTTTGTCGTAGATATCGGCCTTCGGTCCCATCTCCGCCGGTCGCCCCAGGTACATCACCAGCACCTGATCGGCCACGTGCCGCACCACCGCCAGGTTGTGCGAAATGAACACATAGGCGGTGTTGAACTCCTGCTGCAGGTCCATGAACAGGTTCAGCACCTGCGCCTGGATCGACACGTCCAGCGCCGACGTGGGCTCGTCCGCCACCAACACCTTGGGTTGCAGCATCATCGCCCGGGCCAGGGCGATGCGCTGGCGCTGGCCGCCAGAGAACATGTGCGGGTAGCGTTGATAATGCTCGGGGCGCAGCCCCACCTGCTGCATCATCTGCTGCACCCGCTCGCGGCGCTCGGCGCGGCTGAGGGAGGTGTTGATCAACAGCGGCTCGGCCAACTGGTCGCCGATCTTCTGCCGAGGGTTGAGCGAGGCATAGGGGCTCTGGAAGACCATTTGCACGTCCCGGCGCAATTGCCGGCGCTGGGCCTTGTTGGCGCCGGCGACTTCGGTGCCGGCGATCTGCAGCGAGCCGGAGGACGGCTCTTCGATCAGGGTCAGGGCGCGCGCCAGGGTGGACTTGCCGCACCCGGACTCGCCGACCACGGCCAGCGTCTTGCCAGCCTCCAGTTCGAACGATACGCCATTGAGCGCACGCACCAGGGCATGGCCTTTGAACAGGCCACGGGACACTTCGTAATGACGGGTCAGTTCACGGGCAGACAGCACGACGCTCATCACGCCACCTCCTGGTTCAGCGGATAGAAGCAACGTGCCAGGCTGTGGGCCTGGGGATCGAGGGCCGGACGCTGGGCCCGGCAATTGTCACGCACGTAAGGGCAGCGCGGCGACAGCAGGCAGCCCTGCGGCCGGTCGTAGCGACCGGGCACGATGCCCGGCAGCGTCGCCAGGCGCTCGGCGCCCAGGCTGTGCTCGGGAATCGCCGCCAGCAGCGCTTCGCTGTAGGGGTGGGCGGGCAGGTCGAACAGTTCCGGCACCTGACCTACCTCCACCGCTTGGCCGGCGTACATCACGCAGACGCGCTTGGCGGTCTCGGCGACCACCGCCAGGTCGTGGGTGATCAGAATCAGCGCCATGTTGCGCTCGCGCTGCAGGTTGACCAGCAGTTCCATGATCTGCGCCTGGATGGTCACATCCAGCGCGGTGGTCGGTTCGTCGGCGATCAGCAGCTTGGGCTCGCCGGCAATCGCCATGGCGATCGCCACGCGCTGGCTCATGCCGCCGGAGAGTTGGTGCGGGTAAGCGTCCAGGCGGCTTTCGGGCGCCGGAATCTCGACCTTCTGCAACAGCTCCAGGGCGCGCTGGCGGGCCGCTTTGCCCTTCAGGCCCAGGTGCTGGCGCAGCACTTCTTCGATCTGGTAGCCCACGGTGTAGCTGGGATTCAGTGCGGTCATCGGGTCCTGGAAGACCATGGCGATGTCCTTGCCCACCACCTTGCGCCGCTGCCGGGCGCTGAGCCTGAGCATGTCGGTGCCGTCGAAGGTGAGCGAGTCGGCGGTGATGCGGCCGGGCGCTTCGATCAGCCCCATCAGGGCCATCATGGTCACCGACTTGCCCGAGCCGGACTCGCCGACGATGGCGAGAATCTCGCCGGCATCCACCACCAGGTCCAGGCCGTCGACCACGGGGACGGCATCGGCGTCGCCGAAGCGCACGTTGAGGTTGTTGATCTGCAACAGTGACATGGCGTTCTCCTCAGGTGGCGTTCTTGAGTTTCGGGTCCAGCGCATCGCGCAGGCCGTCGCCCATCAGGTTGATTGCCAAGACGCTGAGCAGGATCGTCAGGCCGGGCAGGCTCACCACCCACCAGGCGCGCTCGATGTAGTCGCGCGCCGACGCCAGCATGGTCCCCCATTCCGGCGTAGGCGGTTGTACGCCCAGGCCGAGGAAGCCCAGGGCCGCCGCGTCGAGGATCGCCGAGGAGAAGCTCAGGGTCGCCTGCACGATCAGCGGCGCCATGCAGTTGGGCAGCACGGTGACGAACATCAGGCGCGGCAGGCTGGCGCCGGCCAGGCGCGCGGCGGTGACGTAGTCGCGGTTCAGCTCACCCATCACGGCGGCGCGGGTCAGGCGCACGTAGGACGGCAGCGAGACCACGGCGATGGCGATCACGGTGTTGATCAGGCCAGGGCCGAGGATGGCGACGATCGCCACGGCCAGCAGCAGCGATGGCAGCGCCAGCATCACGTCCATCAGGCGCATGATCGAAGGCCCAAGAAGACGCGGGAAGAAGCCGGCGAACAGGCCCAGCAGGATGCCTGGAATCAGCGACATCACCACCGACGACAGGCCGATCAGCAGCGACAGCCTGGCGCCCTGGATCAGCCGCGAGAGCAGGTCGCGTCCCAACTCGTCGGTGCCCAGCACGAACTGCCAGGTGCCGCCTTCGAGCCACACCGGCGGCGTCAGCAGGAAGTCGCGGTACTGCTCGCTGGGATTGTGCGGCGCGACCCAGGGGGCGAACAGCGCGCAGAACACGATCAGGCACATGAAGGCCAGGCCTGCCACTGCGCCTTTGTTGCGCGAGAAGGCTTGCCAGAACTCCTTGTAGGGGGAGGGGTAGAGTGCGCTGTGGTCGGCGGCGGTAGCCGGCGTCGCAGCGTCGGAAATCGGATGAGACATGACGAGGTCCTCAGCGCTGATGACGGATACGGGGGTTGGCCAGGCCGTAGAGGATGTCCACCACGAAGTTGACCAGGATCACCAGGCAGGCGATGAGCAGGATACCGTTCTGCACCACGGGGTAGTCGCGGGCGCCGATGGCTTCGATCAGCCATTTGCCGATGCCCGGCCAGGAGAAGATGGTCTCGGTGAGCACCGCTCCAGCCAGCAAGGTGCCGACCTGCAGGCCGAACACGGTCAGCACCGGGATCAGCGCGTTGCGCAGGCCGTGGATGAACACCACGCGGGACGGCGACAGGCCCTTGGCGCGGGCGGTGCGGATGTAGTCCTCGCGCAGCACTTCGAGCATCGAAGAGCGGGTCATGCGCGCGATCACCGCCAGCGGGATGGTGCCGAGCACGATGGACGGCAGGATCAGGTGCATCAGCGCGTCCTTGAACGCACCTTCTTCATCGCTGAGCAGGGTGTCGATGAGCATGAAGCCGGTCTTCGGCTCGATGTCGTAGAGCAGGTCGATGCGCCCGGATACCGGTGTCCAGCCCAGGCTCACGGAGAAGAACATGATCAGGATCAGGCCCCACCAGAAGATCGGCATGGAGTAGCCGGCCAGGGAAATGCCCATCACCCCATGGTCGAACAGCGAGCCGCGCTTGAGCGCGGCGATCACCCCGGCGAGCAGGCCGAACACACCGGCGAACAGCAGGGCGCACACGGCCAGTTCGAGCGTGGCGGGGAACAGCGTGGTGAACTCGTTCCACACGCTCTCGCGGGTGCGCAGCGATTCGCCCAGGTCACCCTGGGCGAGCTTGCCGATGTAGTCCAGGTACTGGGCAGGCAGCGGCTTGTTCAGGCCCAGGCGCTCCATGGCCTGGGCGTGCATCTCGGGGTCGACCCTGCGCTCGCCCATCATCACTTCCACCGGGTCGCCGGGGATCAGGCGTATGAGCGCGAAGGTCAGCAAGGTGATACCGAAAAAGGTCGGAATCAGCAGACCCAGGCGCCGGGCAATAAAACTCAACATCGTCGGAGGTACCTCATCGGGCCGGTCAAGGCGGCCGCCGGCTGCGCGAGCAGGTCGGCGGCGGTCGTTTCTTCTACTTCACCTGGGTGGTGGCGAAGTTGTTATTGGTCAGGGGACTGATGACATAGCCCTCCACGTTCTGGCGCAGGGCCGTGAACATCTTCGGGTGGGCCATGGCGATCCACGGCAGGTCGGCATCGTACACCGCCAGGGCCTGGCGATAGAGCGCTGCACGCTGCTCATTGTCGATGATCAGACGGGCTTGGGTGATCAGTTCCTGGAACTTAGGGTTGCACCAGCGCGCATAGTTCTCTCCGCTCTTGGCCGCCTCGCAACTGAGCATGGGGCCGAGGAAGTTGTCCGGGTCGCCGTTGTCGCCGGCCCAGCCGGCGGACACCAGGTCCGCTTCGCCTTTTTTCGCGCGGCGCAGCATCTCGGCCCACTCCATCACGCGGATGTCGAGCTTCAGGCCGATGCTGGCCAGGTCCGCCTGGAGCATTTCCGCCGACAGGCGCGGGTTGGGGTTGGTCGGCCCGCCGCCGTTGCGGGTGAACAGGGTGAAGGTGGTGCCTTCGGGCACGCCGGCTTCCTTGAGCAAGGCGCGGGCCTTGTCCAGGTCGCGGGGCGGATTGCGGTTGTCGGTGTTGTAGCCGATCAGGGTCGGCGGGTAAGGATTGACCGCCACCAGCGCATTGCCCTTGCCGAACAGTTGATCGACATGGGTCTGGCGGTCGAAGGCGATGTTGATCGCCTGGCGCACGCGTACGTCGTTCAGGTACTTGTGCTCGGTATTGAGGGCGATGTAGCCGGTCACCAGGGCTTCGATCTCGGCCACTTTCAGCCTGGAATCGGTCTTGATGCCGGGTACGTCGTCAGGTTTGGGGTACAGGGCGATCTGACACTCGTTGGCGCGCAGTTTTTGCAGGCGCACGTTGTTGTCGGTGGCGATGGCGAACACCAGGGTTTCGCTCGGCGGTTTGCCGCGGAAGTAGTCCGGGTTGGCCTTGTAGCGGACCTGGGCGTCCTTGTTGTAGCGCTGGAAGACGAACGGGCCGGTGCCGATCGGCTTGCTGTTGAGCTCGCCGGTCTTGCCGGCCTTGAGCAGTTGGTCGCCGTACTCGGCCGAGTAGATCGAGGTGAAGGCCATGGCCATGTCGCGCAGGAATGGCGCTTCGGGACGGGTGAGGGTGATGACCACGGTGTGGTCGTCGGTCTTGGTCACCGACTTGAGCAGGTCCTTGAAGGCCATGCTCTCGAAATAGGGGTAGCCGACGCTGGTCTTGTCGTGCCACGGGTGCGCGGGATCGAGCTGGCGGTTCAGGCTCCAGAGCACGTCGTCGGCATTGAATTCACGGGTAGGGGTGAAATAGTCGGTGGTGTGGAACTTCACGCCCTGGCGCAGGTGGAAGGTGTAGGTCAGGCCGTCGTCACTGATCTCCCAGCGTTCGGCCAGGGCCGGTTCGATATCGGTGGTGCCGGGCTTGAAATCGACCAGGCGGTTGAACACCGTCTCGGCCGAGGCGTCGGCGGTGACCGCCGTGGTGTACTGGACGATGTCGAACCCTTCCGGGCTCGCCTCGGTGCACACCACCAGCGGCTTGGCCGCGAGCTGACCGGCGGCGCCGAGAATGATCGCTGCCAGGGCAGCGCGTAGCGGTAGCGAATGCATGGAACCTCCCTGCGTATGTCTTCAGCGTAGACCCCATGGCCCCGCGGGTCCGGGGCATGGGGTGCGGTTCAGAGAATGTTGAATGGAATGGTGGTCACCACGCGGAACTCGTCCAGGCTGCCGTCGGCCTGGGCTTGGCTCGCCCGGTGCGCGGTGTAGGTGGCGCGGATGCTGGTGTCCTTCAGCGGGCCGCTCTGCACCGCGTAGCTGGTACCGAAGCCCCACTCGTAGTGGGTTTCGCCGTCCATGCCGCGCACGTCATAGGCGGTGCCACGGTAGTGGGTGCCGTCGATGCCCCAGCCGCGCGCGTTGTACAGGTTGAATTTCAAGCCCGGCACGCCGTATTGCGCCATGTTCAGCACATAGGCGATCTGCAGCGATTTCTCGTTCGGGCCGTTGAAGTCCGACAGCAGCGAGTTGGCCAGGTAGATGCCGTTGGTTTCGTGCAGGTAGTCGAAGTACTCGTTGCCGTTGACCTGCTGCCAGGACGCGGTCAGGGTGTGGGCCTGGTGGGTGAGGCCGAGCGACAGGCTGTAGGTGTCGTTGTCGATCTCGCCCATTTTCTTGCTGCCGGTGTCCACCGTCTTGTAGTAGTTCAGGCCGGTGTTCAGGCTCAGCACCGAACTGTCGCCCAGCACGTGGCTGGCGCCGAAGTAATACTGGTTCCAGAAGTCGTCCACGCGCGTGGCGTACAGGCTGGTGGTCAGGCTCTTGAACGGCTGGTAGCTCAGGCCCGCGGTGCTGGCGCGGTCGGTTTCCACGCCCAGGGCGCCGTATTCGCTGCGGAACTTGCTCAGGCTCTGTTCGGTACGCGGCGAGACGCGGTCGAAGGTGCCCAGGTCGAAGGTCAGGTTGTCGAACTCGGCGCTGTGCAGGGCCACGCCCTGGAAGCTGGAGGGCAGGGCGCGGTTGCCGATGTAGGCGATCATCGGCGTGTCCAGTGACTGGCGGCCAACGGTCAGGGTGGTGTTGGAGATACGCGCCTTGACGTTGGCCAGGCTCGCCTTGCTCCACTGGTCGACCGGATCGCCGTCGCTGTGGGTCAGGGTGCGGTTGTTCGGCCCGGCGATGGATTCGCGGTCGCGCAGCAGGGCGACGGCGTTGTAGGCCGCCACTTCGGTGGCGAAGCCGATGGTGCCCTGGGTGAAGCCGGAGCTGTAGTTGAGGATGGTGCCCTGCACCCAGTTCTCGCGGCTGTGGGTGTCGTGGCGGGTGCCGTCGCTCTTGTAGTAGCGCCACAGCGGGCCGCGCGCGGCGTGTTCGCGTGCGTACCAGTTGCGCGTGCTGCCGCTCAGGCTCTGGCCTTCGAAGAAGCCGGTGGCCTGCGCCTGGTCGCTGGCGGACTTGAGCGTGATGGGCATGTAGTCCTGGCTGGCGGGTTCGGCCTGGGCGAAGGCGCAGAAGGCGCCGACGGACAAGGCCAGTGCAGTGGTTCTGGTTCGTATCGACATGAAAGCTCCCTTTCTCTTTTCTAGTTATCAGCCGGCCTCAGGGGCCAGTGTTGTCACGGTGTTGCGGGTATCTGCCTGGGGTCGCCGGGCAAATTCGGGCTGCACGGGTTCGCGGACGTGCGTGGCACGCCCGGATCCGTGATGGCGTCAATCGATGCCGACGTCGGAGAAGACGTTGCGGCCGAAGGGGCTGACCTTGAAGTCCTTGACGCGCAGGCTCAGCGGCTGGTTGACCGTGGAATGCGCCACGGGCGTGATCGGCACCTGGGCCTTGAGGCGGCGCTGGGCCTGCTGGTACAGCTCGGTGCGCTGGGCGCGGTCGGTGACCTGCTTGGCTTTCTTGACCAGCGCGTCGTAGGGCTGGTCGCACCACTGCGAGTAGTTGTTGCTGCCGATGGCGTCGCAACTGAACAGGGTGCCGAGCCAGTTGTCCGGATCGCCGTTGTCGCCGGTCCAGCCGATCAGGGCGATGTCGTGTTCGCCATTCTTCATGCGCTTGAGGTACTCGCCCCATTCGTAGCTGACGATGCGGACCTTGAAACCAAGCGCGCCCCAGTCGGCCTGGAGCATCTGCGCCATGAGCTTGGCGTTGGGGTTGTAGGGGCGTTGTACCGGCATGGCCCACAGGGTGATTTCGGTCCCCGGCTTGACCCCGGCCTGCTCCAGCAGTTGCTTGGCCTTGGCCGGATCGAAGGGGGCGTCCTTGATGCTGCTGTCGTAGGACCACTGGGTGGGCGGCATGGCGTTGACGGCCGCTTGGCCAGCGTCCTGGTACACCGCATCGATGATCGCCGCCTTGTTCACCGCCATGTCCAGTGCCTGGCGGACTTCCAGTCGGTCGAAGGGTGGGTGCTTGATGTTGTAGGCGATGTAGCCGAGGTTGAAGCCCGGTTGCGAGAGCACTTTCAGCTTGGCGTCCTGCTTGAGCGCCGGCAGGTCGGCCGGGCGGGGGTGCAGGGTGATCTGGCATTCGCCGCGGCGCAGTTTCTGGATGCGCACGGACGGGTCGATGTTGATCGAGAACACCAGGTTGTCCAGCTTGACCCGGTCCGGCGCCCAGTAGTCCTTGTTGCCCTTGTAGCGAATCTGCGCATCCTTCTGGTAGCGCTGGAACACGAACGGGCCGGTGCCGATGGGTTGCTGGTTGATGTCGCTGGCCTTGCCGCTGGCCAGCAGGTGGTCGGCGTATTCGGCGGACAGGATCGAGGCGAAGGCCATGGCGATGTTCTGGATGAACGCCGCATCGACCGTGTTCAGGGTGAACACCACGGTCATCGGGTCGCGCTTCTCGACCTTGGCGATGTTCTTGTCCAGGCCCATGCTGACAAAGTAGGGGAACTCGGTGGGGTAGGCCTTACGGAACGGATGATCGCGGTCGAGCATGCGCTGGAAGGTGAACAGCACGTCATCGGCGTTGAAGTCGCGGGTTGGTGTGAACGCCTTGTTGCTGTGGAACTTGACCCCGGGGCGCAGGTGGAAGGTGTAGGTCAGGCCGTCGTCGGATACCTGCCAGTCGGTGGCCAGGCCCGGCTGCACGGCGGTGCCTCCGCGCTCGAACTCCACCAGGCGGTTGTAGATCGGCTCGGCGGCATCGTTGTCGGTGGCCGAGGTGAACTGCGCGGTGTCGAAGCCCGCCGGACTGCCTTCGGAGCAGAACACCAGGTTGCTGGCGGCGGCGCTGACCTGGCTCATCAGGCCCAGGCCCAGTGCGGCGCCCAGCAGTGTGGTACGGCGTAGGGCAATCCTTTTGCTCATCGGTACATCCTCATCAGTGCGTTGCCGTGCGCCGGACGTGCGGCAACAGAATTCCGTTCCTGGCCCTCGCGGTAGCAGGAAAACGAATCACGGGTGTGGTATCGCTGACGGTGCGGTGTGGCTTCAGGCAGATGGCCGGGCGTGGCCGTCGCACTGCCTGGAATACGCCAGCCCTCTGCGCACAGAGGGCTGGCGCTGCCTCACTTCTCCACGCTCACCCCATAGAACGCGTTCAGGGCGAATGGACTGATCTTGAAGTCCTGCACCTTGATGCTCATGGGTTGATAGACGGTGGAGTGGGCGATGGGCGTGTACGGCACCTGTTCCTTGAGGATGTGCTGCGCCTGCTTGTACAGCTCGGTGCGCTTGGCCTGGTCGGAGGTGGCCTTGGCTTGCTTGATGAGGTCGTCGTAGGGCTTGTAGCACCACTTGGAGAAGTTGTTGCCTTCCAGGGCGTCGCAGCCGAACAGGGTGCCGAGCCAGTTGTCCGGGTCACCGTTGTCGCCGCTCCAGCCGATCAGCATGGCGCCGTTTTCGCCGCCCTTGGAGCGCTTGATGTACTCGCCCCACTCGTAGGTGAAGATCTTGGCCTTGATGCCGATCTTGGCCCAGTCCGATTGCAGCATCTCGGCCATCAGCTTGGCATTGGGGTTGTAGGGGCGTTGCACCGGCATGGCCCAGAGCGTGATTTCGGTGCCTTCCTTGACTCCGGCTTCCTTGAGCAGTTGCCGAGCCTTTTCCGGGTCGTAGGGGGCGTCCTTGATGGTGGTGTCGTAGGACCATTGCGTCGGCGGCATGGCATTGACCGCCAGTTGCCCGGCGCCCTGATACACCGACTCGATGATCTGCGCCTTGTTCACCGCCATGTCCAGGGCCTGGCGAACCTTGAGCTGGGCCATGGGATTGGGCTCGTTGCTGCCCTTGATCTTGTCCATCACGTTGTAGGCGATGTAACCGAGGTTGAAGCCGGCCTGCTCGGGCATCTTCAGGTTCTTGTCGGCCTTGAGCGGCTGGATGTCGGCTGGGCGCGGGAACAGGGTGACCTGGCACTCGTTCTTCTTGAGCTTCTGCATGCGCACCGAGGCGTCGGTGGTGATGGCGAAGATCAGGTTGTCGACCTTCACGTCCTCGGGCTTCCAGTAGTCCTTGTTGCCCTTGTAGCGGATCTGCGCGTCTTTCTGGTACTTGCTGAACACGAACGGCCCGGTGCCGATCGGCTTTTGGTTGATGTCGGGCGCTTTGCCTTGCTTGAGCAACTGCTCGGCGTATTCGGCGGACTGGATCGAGGCGAAGCTCATGGCCAGGTTCTGGATGAAGGCGGCGTCCACTGTGTTCAGGGTGAAGCGCACGGTATGGTCGTCGAGCTTCTCCAGCTTGGCGATGTTCTTGTCCATGCCCATGTCGGTGAAGTACGGGAACTCGGTGGGGTACGCCTTGCGGAACGGCATGTCCTTGTCGAGCATGCGGTTGAAGGTGAACAGCACGTCGTCGGCGTTGAATTCACGGCTGGGCTTGAAGTAGTCGGTGGTGTGGAACTTGACCCCTTCGCGCAGGTGGAAGGTGTAGGTCTTGCCGTCTTCGGAAACGTCCCAAGTGGTGGCCAGGCCTGGAATGACGGCGGTGCCGCCACGCTCGAACTGGGTCAGGCGGTTGAACAGCGGTTCGGCCGAGGCGTCGAAGTCGGTTCCGGTGGTGTACTGGCCGGGGTCGAAGCCGGCGGGACTGCCTTCGGAGCAGAACACCAGGTTGGATGCGGCGAGCGCGGTGGGCGCTGCACCAGCCAGCAGGCCTGCGCCTACCAGAAACGGAATGACTGCGTGTTTGAGCATGGTGGCCTCATTGTTGTCATTTTTTGAGTTGAGGCGGCCTCGTGAGCCGACCTGCGGATACTTATGCAGGGGCTATACCCATTGCAACACTCAACAGGATGGCCGGTCCCGGAAAGGTGGCACGCGCGTACATGGATGTCGCATTGTTGTAACTTTTGCCGTGGTTGAACGTTTGCGCAACAAAAAAACCGGCATTTTGCGACATGTTTCGGCGGGAATGGGGATGTAGGATGCGCGCTCTAAGTGCGTAGGGGCATTCGGATGGGTAGTGATGGGGCGGGGTAAGGCAGGTTGATGTTGGCTGTGGGCGTCAAACGATCGGGGCCGCAATGCGGCCCCGAGGTTGCGTTGAGTGCACGCCCAGATCAGGGCATTTGCACTTCGATCAGGCCATCGGCATTCATGCTGACTTCGCTGGTGCCCGCCTCGACGTCAGGCGAAGGGGCGGCCTCGTCGGCGGCCATGGCCTTCATTGCCATCGGCGCGCTGCGCAGGTAGGGGCGCGGGTAGCCACTGCTGTTGAGGTTGAGGTTGACCACCTTGTAGCCGCTGCCGCCGAGCGCTTCGGTGGCCAACTGGGCGCGGGCCTTGAAGGCGTTGACCGCTTCCTTGAGCAGGTCGTCTTCGCTGGCCTTGCGCGTAGCCGGGGCGATGGAGAAGTCCATGCCACCCATTTTCAGGGTTTGCAGCAGATCGCCGGTGAGCTTGGACAGGGCCGGGAAGTCGGCGCTTTCCAGGCGCAGCTCGGCACGCTCGCGCCAGCCGGTGATCTTCTGGCCCTTGTTGTCGTAGATCGGATAGCTGTTGCGGCTGCCCTGGCTGATCTTCACCTCTTTGACGTCGCGCGCCTGCTGCACGGCCTTGTTCATGGTTTCGGTGATCTGCTTGGCGAGCTTGCCCGGATCGTTGTCCTGCGCTTCGCTGTAGAGGGTGACGACCATCAGATCGCGGGCCACTTCCTTGCTGACTTCGGCGCGCAGCGAGACCTGGTTGTAACGCGGCTCGTCGGCGGCGAAGGCCGGCAGGCTGGCGAACAGGCCACAGGACAGGGCGAACGCGGCGCTGCAACGGGAAATCTGCATGTATCACTCCTTGGATGGAAGGCGCGGGGAACAGTCGCGTCCCGCATGGCCGTTCAGACTGGAAAAGCGGGCCGTGGGTTCAACGATGCCATCACGACTTTGTGACAGAGTATGGCACGCGCGAAACCTGTGGCGGTTTGCCGCATGGCTGCAGGCCAGCGCCTGGCTTCGGTATACTCCAGCCGATTGTCCTGGAGCACTCATCAGGAGAGCTCATGCTCGCCCCCGCACATCCGATGTCCGCCACGCGTCAGAACCTCTGGCGCCTGACCATCATCCGCATTCTGGTTCTGGCTGCCCAGGCAGGTTCCGTGGGCGTCGCCTACTGGACCGAGCTGCTGCCGCTGCCGTGGTTCTCACTGGCCGCCACCCTGGCCTTGTCGTCCCTGCTGTGTGCCTTCACCGCCCTGCGCCTGCGCCTGACCTTACCGGTGACCGAGCTCGAGTATGCCCTGCAATTGGCCTGCGACCTGCTCATCCACAGCGCCCTGCTGTACTACTCCGGTGGCTCGACCAACCCCTTCGTGTCCTATTACCTGGTGCCGTTGGCGATCGCGGCGGTGACCCTGCCGTGGATCTATTCGCTGCTGCTGTCGGGCATCGCGCTGGTCGCCTACAGTCTGCTGCTGGTGCAGTTCTATCCACTGGAAACGCTGCCGCTGGCGCGCGACACCATGCAGGTCTACGGCATGTGGCTGAGCATTGCCCTGGCGGCTGCGGTGATCACCTTCTTTGCCGCACGCATGGCCGAGGAGTTGCGTCGACAGGAGCAATTGCGTGCCGAGCGCCGCGAAGACAGCCTGCGCGACGAGCAGTTGCTGGCCGTGGCCACCCAGGCGGCCGGCGCTGCCCATGAGCTGGGTACGCCGTTGGCGACCATGAGCGTGCTGATCAACGAGATGCGCCAGGACCACAGCGATGCGCAGTTGCAGGAAGACCTCGCTGTGCTCCAGGACCAGGTCAAGCTGTGCAAGCAGACCCTGCAGCAATTGGTGCGCGCCGCTGAAGCCAATCGGCGCATGAACGTGCCCGAGCAGGAGGTCACGGCCTGGCTCGACGAGGCGCTCAACCGCTGGCACCTGATGCGTCCTGAGGCCAGCTACCGCTTCCAGCGCCTGCGCGACGGTCAGGTGCCATCGCTGACGCCGCCTCCGGACTTGACCCAGGCGCTGCTCAACCTGTTGAACAACGCCGCCGATGCCTGCCCGGACGATCTGGAAGTGCGCCTGGACTGGGACGCCCAGGACATCCTGATCAGCATTCGCGACCATGGCCCCGGCGTGCCGGTGGCCATTGCCGAGGCGATTGGCAAACCCTTCTTTACCACCAAGGGCAAAGGCTTCGGCCTGGGCCTGTTCCTGAGCAAGGCCAGCGTGACCCGCGCGGGGGGCTCGGTGAAACTCTACAGTCATGAAGAGGGCGGCACCCTGACCGAGCTGCGCCTGCCCCATGGCACGCGAGGAGATGAACGATGAGCGACGAGAACCAGATCGAAAGCGAAGAGCTGCCGCACCTGCTGCTGGTGGATGACGACGCCACTTTCACCCGCGTCATGGCGCGCGCCATGAGCCGCCGCGGCTTTCGCGTGAGCACAGCGTCCAGTGCCGAGGCCGGGTTGGAACTGGCCCTGCAGGACCTGCCCGACTACGCCACGCTGGACCTGAAAATGGACGGCGATTCGGGCCTGGTGCTGCTGCCCAAGTTGCTGGAGCTGGACCCGGAAATGCGCGTGCTGATCCTGACCGGTTATTCCAGCATCGCCACGGCGGTGGAAGCGATCAAGCGCGGTGCCTGCAATTACCTGTGCAAGCCGGCCGACGCCGACGATGTGTTGGCGGCGCTGCTGTCCGAGCATGCCGACCTGGACACCTTGGTGCCGGAAAACCCGATGTCGGTTGATCGCCTGCAGTGGGAGCACATCCAGCGCGTGCTGGCCGAGCACGAGGGCAACATCTCGGCGACGGCGCGGGCGCTGGGCATGCACCGACGCACCTTGCAGCGCAAGTTGCAGAAGCGCCCTGTGCGCCGCTGAGGCGGCCTACTGGCCCGGTGGGTGCAGCCCGCCAGGACTGCGCCAACCGGGCCCATTCTGCGCAGGTCAGATCTGCCAATCTGACAGAAGTTTCTCTCCTACAGCCCCGCGATCCCCGCAAATACCGGCCGTTGGCGTATCATCAGCGCCCTAAACGGCAAACCCCTTCCAGGATCGTGGCAATGCTCGCCCTTCTCATCCAGACGCTGAACATCACGGCACCGGTCTTCGCCATGCTGTTCCTGGGCGTGCTGCTCAGACGCATTCACCTGATCGACGACGACTTCATCAAAGTCGCCTCATCGCTGGTGTTCAATGCCTGCATGCCGGCGCTGTTGTTCCTGGGCATCTATCACGCCGACCTGTCTTCGGCGGTCAAGCCCGGCGTCATCCTTTACTTCATCGTCGCCACCTTGCTCGGCTTCGGCCTGTCCTGGGGACTGGCGATCTGGCGCAGCCCGCCTGCGGATCGTGGCATCTATACCCAGGGCGCCTTTCGCGGTAACAACGGGGTGATCGGCCTGGCGCTGGCCGCCAGCCTGTATGGCGACTACGGTATCTCCCTCGGCGCGGTGCTGGCCGGGCTGGTGATCCTGATGTACAACTCGCTGTCGACCGTGGTGCTGGCGGTGTACAGCCCGAGCCTCAAGTCCGATCCGTGGAGCCTGTGCAAGAGCATCTTCAGCAACCCGTTGATCCTCAGCGTGCTGCTGGCCACGCCCATGGCCTACGCTCAGGTGCCGCTGCCGAACTGGCTGCTCACCTCCGGCGACTACCTGGCGCAGATGACCCTGCCACTGGCGCTGATCTGCATTGGCGGCACCTTGTCGCTAGCGGCGCTGCGCGACAGCGGCAAGCTGGCGGTGGATGCCAGCCTGGTGAAGATGGTCTGGCTGCCGCTGTTCGGTACGCTCGGTGCCTGGCTCTGCGGATTCCGCGGGGCCGAGTTGGGCATCCTGTTCCTCTACATTGGCAGCCCGACCGCTGCGGCCAGCTACGTCATGGCCCGTGCGGCCGGCGGCAACCATGAACTGGCCGCCTCGATCATCGTCATCACCACGTTGATGGCGGCGATCACCACCAATATCGGCATCTTCATCCTGCAGTGGGGCGGATGGATCTAGCCGTCGGCACCCTAGCCTCAATCACAAGAACTTCGCCATCAAAGGACACTTCATGCAAGACCAGAGCACGCCCGAGGGGTTGCAACGCGGGCTGAAGAACCGCCATATCCAGCTGATCGCGTTGGGCGGTGCCATCGGTACCGGCCTGTTCCTGGGTATCGCCCAGACCATCCAGTTGGCTGGCCCTTCGGTGCTGCTGGGTTATGCGATCGCCGGGCTGATGGCCTTCCTGATCATGCGCCAGCTCGGCGAAATGGTGGTCGAGGAACCGGTGGCCGGGAGCTTCAGCCACTTCGCCCATCGCTACTGGAGCGAGTTCGCAGGTTTCGTCTCCGGATGGAACTACTGGGTGGTCTACGTGCTGGTCGGCATGGCCGAACTGACGGCGGTGGGCATCTACGTGCAGTACTGGTGGCCCACGTTTCCGACCTGGGCCACGGCGGCGATCTTCTTCGTGGTGATCAACGCCATCAACCTGACCCAGGTGAAGGTCTATGGCGAGATGGAGTTCTGGTTCGCGCTGGTCAAAGTCGTGGCCATCGTCAGCATGATCGGCTTCGGTGCCTGGTTGCTGAGTACCGGGCATGGCGGCCCGGATGCCAGCGTGGCCAACCTGTGGCAGTACGGCGGGTTCTTTCCCAACGGCATCACCGGATTGGTGATGGCGCTGGCGGTGATCATGTTTTCCTTCGGCGGCCTGGAGCTGGTCGGCATCACCGCTGCCGAAGCGGACGACCCGCGGCGCAGCATTCCCAAGGCCACCAATCAGGTGGTCTACCGCATCCTGATCTTCTACATCGGTGCCCTGGCCGTGCTGCTGGCGCTGTACCCGTGGCAGAAGGTGGTGCAGGGCGGTAGCCCGTTCGTGATGATCTTCCACGCGCTGGACAGCGATGTGGTGGCGACCGTGCTCAACGTCGTGGTGCTCACCGCGGCGCTGTCGGTGTACAACAGTTGCGTCTACGCCAACAGCCGCATGCTGTTTGGCCTGGCCAGCCAAGGCGACGCGCCGCGTCAACTGCTCACCGTCAATCGACGCGGCGTGCCGCTGGTGGCGCTGGGCGTTTCGGCGCTGGCCACTGGCCTGTGCGTGGTCATCAACTATGTGATGCCGGGCGAAGCGTTCGGCTTGCTGATGGCCCTGGCGGTGTCGGCGCTGGTGATCAACTGGGCGAGCATCAGCATCACCCACCTGAAGTTCCGCAAGGCCAAGCAGGCGGCGGGCATCGTGCCGTTCTACCGCAGCCTGGGACACCCGTTGACCAACTACCTGTGCCTGGCCTTCATCGTGTTGATCCTCGTGGTGATGTACCTGACGCCGCCGGTGCGCATTTCGGTGCTGTTGATTCCCTTGTGGATTGCCGCACTGTGGGTAGCGTTTCGCTTGAAGAAGCGCCGTCAGAGCGGCGCCTGATCCTGCCGAGCGGGCTGCTCAGTGCTGTCGGCGCCAGGCGCGAACGGTGGTGTAGAGCAGCACGGCACCGAGCACCGGCAGCACATACAGCAGCATCAGTCGTTCCAGGCGTTCGGCCAGCGGCAGGCCTGTGGTGAAGGCCACCACGTGCAGGCCGTAGGCCAGGTACAGCGCTAGGAACACCAGGCCCTCGGCGCGGGTGATGCGATAGCCGGAATAGAACACCGGCAGGCTCAGCGCCGCGACGCCGAGCATGACTGGCAAGTCGAAGTCCAGGGCATTGGGCGAGATCGACAGCGGCTCGGGCGTGATCAGCGCCGTCAGGCCCAACACGCCCAGCAGGTTGAACAGATTGCTGCCGATCACGGTGCCCACCGCGATCTCGCGCTCCCCGCGCAAGGCGGCGATCAACGCCGCCGCCAGTTCCGGCAATGAGGTGCAGACCGCGACCACGGTCAGGCCGATGACGCGCTCCGACAGTCCCAGGTCGGTGGCGACCTCGACTGCCGCCTGCAACAACAGATGCCCGCCCAGACTCAGCAATACCAGCCCACCGATCACCTGCAACAGCGCCAAGCTCCAGAAGCGTGCGGCGCTGCGATGGGCTGTGTCCGGGGCCGGATAGGTGCGCGCGTAGTGGCGTGACTGATGCCACAGCATGCCCAGGTAGCCGAGCAATCCCAACAGCAGCAACAGGCCTTCGAAACGGCCCAGCTCTGCGTTGGCGGCCAGCAGGTACACCAGCGCACTGGCGGCGATCATCAGCGGAATGTCCAGGCGCACCAGTTGCCGCGAAACGCGCAGCGGGATGATCAGTGCGGCCAGGCCGAGGATCACCAGGACATTGAAGATGTTGCTGCCGATCACGCTGCCGATCGCCACGTCAGGCGCGCCCTGGTAGGCGGCTTGCAGGCTGACGGTCAGTTGTGGCGCGGTGCTGCCGAAGGCGACCAGGCTCAGGCCGATGATCAGTGGCCTGACGTGCAGGCGCACCGCCAGGCGCAAGGCGGCGCGTACCAGCAGCTCGGCGCCGAGCACCAGCAGCACGAGGCCCAGGCCCAATTGCAGGAGGCTGAAGGTGGGAAGGGTGGCTAGGTCGAAAATGGTACAGCTCCCGTCAGGTCAGTCGCTCAATCCTTGTACCCGCACGCGCGCCGTTCCGCTACGCAGCATGCCGATTTTTTCAGCGGCAGCCCGGGATAGGTCGATGAGCCGGCCGCGGGTGTGCGGGCCGCGATCGTTAATACGCACCACGACGCTGCGTTGGTTGGACAGGTTGGTCACCAGCACCCGGCTGCCGAACGCCAGGGAGCGATGGGCGGCGGTCAGGCCATGCTGGTTGAAGGGTTCGCCGCTGGCGGTGCGGTTGCCGTGGTGGCGTGCACCGTAGTACGAGGCCGTGCCGGTTTCGTCGTAGCCGCGCGGATCGACGGCGTGGTTGGCGCAGCCGCCGAGGACGGCGAGCACCGCGAGGGGTAGAAAACGGATGATCGAACACATGGGTAGATCGGGTGCTCCGGTGCTGGCAGGTGAGGCGCAGAACCTGCAGGAGCGGCGCGAGGCCGCTCCTGCGAAGGTCACCCTTCGAGCTTGGCCTTGAGCAGTTGGTTCACCTGCCCTGGGTTGGCCTTGCCCTTGGAGGCCTTCATGGCCTGGCCGACGAAGAAGCCGAACATCTTGCCGCGCTTGGCCTCATCGGCGGCGCGGTACTGCTCGACCTGTTCGGCGTTGGCGGCCAGCACGTCTTCGAGCATCTTGTCGATGGCACCGGTATCGGTGACCTGTTTAAGGCCTTTGCTTTCGATGATGCCGTCGGCATCGCCTTCACCTGCAGCCATGGCCTCGAACACGGTCTTGGCGATCTTGCCGCTGATGGTGTTGTCGCGAATGCGCAGCAGCATGCCGCCGAGCTGTTCGGCGCTGACCGGCGACTGGTCGATCTCGACGCCCAGCTTGTTCAGCAGGCTGCCCAGCTCGACCATCACCCAGTTGGCCGCCAGCTTGGCGTCACCGCCGATCTTGGCCACCTGCTCGAAGTAGTCGGCCTGTTCGCGGCTGCTGGCCAGCACATTGGCGTCGTACGGCGACAGGCCGTACTGGTTCTGGAAGCGCTCGACCTTTTGCGTCGGCAGCTCCGGTAGCGAGGCGCGAACGGTGTCGAGGAAGCTCGGCTCGATGACCACTGGCAGCAGGTCCGGATCGGGGAAGTAACGGTAGTCGTTGGCTTCCTCCTTGCTGCGCATGGAGCGCGTCTCGTCCTTGTTCGGATCGTATAGGCGGGTTTCCTGGACTACCTTGCCGCCGTCCTCGATCAGGTCGATCTGGCGCTGGATCTCGCTGTTGATCGCCCGTTCGATGAAGCGGAAGGAGTTGACGTTCTTGATCTCGCAGCGAGTGCCGAACTCGGCCTGGCCTTTCGGGCGAATCGACACGTTGCAGTCGCAGCGCAGCGAACCTTCGGCCATGTTGCCGTCGCAGATGCCCAGGTAGCGCACCAGCGCATGGATGGCCTTGACGTAGGCCACCGCCTCCTTGGCGCTGCGCATGTCCGGCTCGGAGACGATCTCCAGCAGCGGCGTGCCGGCGCGGTTGAGGTCGATGCCGGTGGCGCCGTTGAAGTCTTCGTGCAGGCTCTTGCCCGCATCCTCTTCAAGGTGAGCGCGGGTGACGCCAATGCGCTTGAGCGTGCCGTCTTCCAGGGCGATGTCCAGGTGGCCCTTGCCGACGATCGGCAGCTCCATCTGACTGATCTGGTAGCCCTTGGGCAGGTCGGGGTAGAAGTAGTTCTTGCGCGCGAACACGTTGCGCGGTCCGATCTGGGCATCGATGGCCAGGCCGAACATGCACGCCATGCGCACTGCCTCCTGGTTCAGCACCGGCAACACACCCGGCATGCCGAGGTCGACCAGGCTGGCCTGGGTGTTCGGCTCGGAGCCGAAGGTGGTGGCGCTGCCGGAGAAAATCTTCGACTGGGTGGCGAGCTGGGTATGAATCTCCAGCCCGATCACAACTTCCCATTGCATGTGTGAATTCCTCAGAAGCCGTTGGGGGCGCGGGTGTGCCAGTCGGTGACTTGCTGGTAACGGTGCGCGACGTTGAGCAGGCGGCCTTCCTGGAAATACGGGGCCAGCAGTTGCACGCCCACCGGCAGGCCATCGACGAAGCCGGCCGGCATCGACAGGCCCGGCAGGCCCGCCAGGTTGGCGGTGATGGTGTAGACGTCCTCGAGGTAAGCGGCGACCGGATCGCTGCTCTTGGCCCCGAGTTTCCAGGCCAGGTTCGGCGTGGTCGGGCCGAGGATCACGTCGACCTGCTCGAAGGCCGTCATGAAGTCGTTCTTGATCAGGCGGCGGATTTGCTGGGCCTTGACGTAGTAGGCATCGTAGTAGCCAGCCGACAGGGCGTAGGTGCCGACCATGATCCGGCGCTGCACTTCAGGGCCGAAACCCTCGCCGCGCGAGCGCTTGTACAGGTCGGTGAGGTCTTTGGGGTTTTCGCAGCGGTGGCCGAAGCGCACGCCGTCGAAGCGTGACAGGTTGGAGGAGGCTTCGGCCGGGGCGATCACGTAGTAGGCCGGGATGGCATGCTGCATGTTCGGCAGGCTGATTTCCTTGACCACCGCGCCGAGCTTTTCCAGCGCCTTGACGCTGTTGTGCACCAATTCGCCGATGCGCGGGTCGAGGCCGGCACCGAAGTACTCCTTCGGCAGGCCGATGCGCAGGCCCTCGAGCGGGGCGTTCAGGTTGGCGCTGTAGTCGGGTACCGGCTCGTCGACGCTGGTGGAGTCGTTCGGGTCGAAGCCGGCCATGGCTTGCAGCAACAGCGCGCAGTCTTCGGCGGTGCGGGCCATCGGGCCGCCCTGGTCGAGGCTCGAGGCGTAGGCGATCATGCCCCAGCGCGAAACCCGGCCATAGGTAGGCTTGAGACCGGTGAGACTGGTCAGGGCCGCCGGTTGGCGGATCGAACCGCCGGTGTCGGTGCCGGTGGCAGCAGGCAGCAGGCGAGCGGCCACCGCGGCGGCCGAACCGCCAGAGGAACCGCCAGGCACGTGTTCGAGATTCCACGGGTTTTTCACTGCGCCATAGTGGCTGGACTCGTTGGCCGAGCCCATGGCGAATTCGTCCATGTTGGTCTTGCCGAGGCTGACCATGCCGGCCTGGGCCAGGCGTGCGACCACGGTGGCATCATAGGGCGCGGTGAAGCTGTCGAGCATCTTCGAGCCACAGCTGGTGCGCACGCCCTGGGTGCAGAACAGGTCCTTGTGGGCGATGGGAGCGCCCAGCAGCGCACCGGTCTCGCCCTGGGCGCGCCGCTGGTCGGCGGCGCGGGCCTGTTGCAGGGCTTGTTCTTCGGTGATGCTGATGAAGCTGTTGAGCTGGGGGTCGAGCTGCTGGATGCGCGCCAGCAGCGTGCGGGTCAGCTCTTCGGAGGAAAACGACTTGTCGGCGAGGGCGCGGGCGATCTCGGCCAGAGTGAGTTGATGCATGGCAGGTTCTATCCCTTACTCGATGACTTTCGGAACCAGGTACAGACCGTTCTCGGTCGAGGGTGCCACCGCTTGGTAGCGATCACGCTGGTTGCTTTCGGTCACCTGGTCGGGACGCAGGCGCTGGGTGGCTTCGAGCGGGTGGGCCAGCGGCTCTATGCCGGTGGTGTCGACGGCTTGCATCTGGTCGACCAGCCCGAGAATACTGTTCAGGGCATCGGTAATACGTGGCAGTTCGCCTTCATTGAGACCCAGGCGGGCCAGATGGGCGATCTTTTCCACGTCACAGCGTTCAAGCGCCATGGGGATCTCCAGGAAAAACAGAAACAGAATGCTTCCGTATTGAGGAACATGCCAGGATTCTGGCGGTCATACGGCCGCGATCATCGGCTGGCGTGCTCGGAAAAACTGCCAATTTACCATATTGGCTCCTTGCCCAAAATCCCTGCCATTGTTAGAGTTTGCCGCACTTTTTTACCCACGCTTTCCCCAGGGTCACTTTCCCATGTTCAAGAAACTGCGTGGCATGTTTTCCAGCGATCTGTCCATCGACCTGGGTACTGCCAACACCCTTATTTACGTGCGTGAGCGCGGTATTGTCCTGAATGAGCCCTCGGTCGTTGCCATCCGTACCCACGGCAACCAGAAAAGCGTCGTGGCCGTCGGCACCGAAGCCAAGCGCATGCTCGGCCGTACACCTGGCAACATTGCCGCCATTCGTCCGATGAAGGACGGCGTGATCGCCGACTTCAGCGTCTGCGAAAAGATGCTGCAGTACTTCATCAACAAGGTTCACGAAAACAGCTTCCTGCAGCCCAGCCCTCGTGTGCTGATCTGCGTCCCGTGCAAATCGACCCAGGTCGAACGCCGCGCCATCCGTGAATCGGCGCTGGGCGCCGGTGCCCGCGAAGTGTTCCTGATCGAAGAACCCATGGCCGCCGCCATCGGCGCCGGCTTGCCGGTCGAGGAAGCGCGCGGCTCGATGGTCGTGGATATCGGCGGTGGTACCACCGAGATCGCGTTGATCTCGCTCAACGGTGTGGTCTACGCCGAGTCCGTTCGCGTCGGCGGCGACCGCTTCGACGAAGCCATCGTCACCTACGTACGTCGCAACTACGGCAGCCTGATCGGCGAATCCACCGCCGAGCGCATCAAGCAGGAAATCGGCACCGCCTATCCAGGTGGCGAAATCCGCGAAGTCGATGTGCGCGGCCGTAACCTGGCCGAAGGCGTGCCGCGTGCCTTCACGCTGAATTCCAACGAAGTGCTCGAAGCGCTGCAGGAGTCCCTGGCGACCATCGTTCAGGCGGTCAAGAGCGCCTTGGAGCAGTCGCCGCCGGAACTGGCCTCGGACATCGCCGAGCGCGGTCTGGTGCTGACCGGTGGTGGTGCCCTGCTGCGCGACCTCGACAAGCTGCTGGCCCAGGAAACCGGTCTGCCGGTGATCGTCGCCGAAGACCCGCTGACCTGCGTCGCGCGCGGCGGTGGTCGTGCGCTGGAGATGATGGACAAGCACGCCATGGACCTGCTCTCCAGCGAGTGAGTCGCGTGCCGTTCGCTGTTCGCTGAAATCCCCCCGTTTACAGGTGGCACACACAGTGCTACCTGTATGCGCTGGGCTGGCGTCCGTTGGGCGTCGTTTCCGTCAACCCGCAGGCAGGTGGTTGCATTGACCCTGTGCAATGACCGCCTGAATCGTCGTCCACGAGGAACGGCCCATTAAACCGCTTTTCTCCAAGGGCCCTTCACTGGGCGTTCGTCTGCTCGTGCTGGTGGTGATGTCGGTCGCGCTGATGGTGGTCGACTCGCGCTTCGACGTGCTCAAACCGGTGCGCAGTCAGATGGGGCTGGTGCTGATGGAGTCCTATTGGGTCACCGATTTGCCGCAGCGTCTGTGGCAAGGCGTGGCCGGGCAGTTCGGCAGCCGCACCGAACTGATTGCCGAGAACGAGAAACTCAAGACCGAAGCGCTGCTGTTGCAGGGGCGTTTGCAGAAGTTGGCTGCACTCACCGAACAGAACGTGCGCCTGCGCGAACTGCTCAATTCGTCCGCGCTGGTCAACGAGAAGGTCGAGGTGGCCGAATTGATCGGCGTCGACCCCAATCCGTTTACCCATCGCATCCTGATCAACAAGGGCGAGCGCGACGGCGTGTTCCTCGGTCAGCCGGTGCTCGATGCGCGCGGCCTGATGGGCCAGGTGGTCGAGCTGATGCCTTACACCTCGCGGGTGCTGCTGCTCACCGACACCACCCACAGCATCCCTGTCCAGGTCAATCGCAATGGCCTGCGCGCCATCGCCAGCGGCACGGGCAATCCGGAGCGTCTGGAGCTGCGCCATGTGGCTGACACCGCCGACATCAAGGAAGGCGATCTGCTGGTGAGCTCCGGCATGGGGCAGCGTTTCCCGGCCGGTTATCCGGTGGCCACGGTCAACGAAGTGATCCACGACTCCGGGCAGCCCTTCGCCATCGTTCGTGCCATCCCCACCGCCGCGCTCAATCGCAGTCGCTACATGCTGCTGGTGTTCAGCGATCGGCGCACGCCTGAGCAACGCGCCACGGACGCGGCCATGGCACAGGAGGAGGCCGATCGCCAGGGCGCCAAGGACGCTCATCCGGGCGCGGCGACCGGCCAAGCGCCGGCCTCGACCGGCGACGCGCAGGGCCATGCTCCAGCCGCGTCTGGTTCCTCGGCGCCGGCGCACGGCTCGTCCACCTCTCATCCGGCCGCCACGCCAGCAGCGCCGGCCCAGCCGCGGAGTGAATGATGGTCAGTACCCGTAGCAGAAATGGCTGGGCGATCTGGCTGACCTTCGTCATCGGCTTGTTGCTCAGCGTCACGCCGATGCCGCAATTCATGGAAGTGTTTCGCCCCATGTGGCTCGCTTTGTTGCTGGCGTTCTGGACACTGGCGGTGCCGAGCAAGGTTGGCATGACCACCGCGTTCGTCCTGGGGCTGGCCGAAGACGTGCTGTATGGCACCCTGTTGGGGCAGAACGCGCTGATTCTCACGTTGATCACGTTCCTGGTGCTGTCCTTGCAGCAGCGCCTGCGCATGTTCCCCATGTGGCAGCAAAGCCTGGTGATCCTGGTGGTGTTCGGCATCGCCCAGTTGATCCAGCTGTGGCTCAGCGCCCTGACCGGTAACCGCCTGCCGACCCTGGCGCTGGTCTGGTCGGCGGTGATCAGTGCCTTGCTCTGGCCCTGGATCAGCTTCGCCCTGCGTGGCCTGCGCCGACGCCTGCACATCCACTGACGCGTCGTCACTGACAGGGAGATGTCCACATGACCCAACTGTACCTGGCCTCCGGCTCGCCGCGTCGGCGCGAGCTGCTGGCCCAGATCGGCGTGCCGTTCACTCGGGTCCACGCCCCCATCGATGAAACGCCGTTGCCCGCCGAAGCGCCCCAGGCCTATGTCGAGCGTCTGGCACGGGCCAAGGCCGCAGCCGGTTTCGCCACGCTGTCGGCGCCCGGCGTGGTGCTCGGGGCCGACACTGCCGTGGTGCTCGACGGCGTGATCCTCGGCAAGCCGGACGATCGCGAGCATGCGCTGGCCATGCTCGGCGATCTGTCCGGCCGTGAGCACCAGGTGCTCACGGCCGTGGCGCTCACCGATGGCCAACGCTCGCTGAGCCTGTGCGTGGCCACTCAGGTGCGTTTTCGCGCCATCTCCTTCGACGAAGCCTGGCGCTACTGGGCCAGCGGCGAGCCTGTGGACAAGGCCGGTGGTTACGCCATCCAAGGCCTTGGCGCGGTATTCGTCAGCGCCATCGCCGGCAGCTACTCGGCCGTGGTCGGCCTGCCCCTGAGCGAAACCGCCGAGCTGCTCGAACAGTTCGCCATTCCCTGCTGGCAGCATGAGGAAACCGCTTAACGCTGGCCAGACGTGCGCCCGCCATCCATGATTACCGAAGACCTTTGACGAGAGCTGCCATGAGCGAAGAGATCCTGATCAACATCACCCCGATGGAATCACGCGTGGCAGTGGTGGAAAACGGCGTATTGCAGGAAGTGCATGTCGAGCGCACCCAGCGCCGCGGTATCGTCGGCAATATCTACAAGGGCAAGGTGGTGCGGGTGTTGCCGGGTATGCAGGCGGCTTTCGTCGACATCGGTCTGGAGCGCGCAGCGTTCATCCATGCTTCGGAAATCTCCCAACGCGAAGGCTCGGCGGTCGAGACCATCACCGCCCTGGTGCACGAGGGCCAGGCCCTGGTGGTGCAGGTGACCAAGGATCCGATCGGCACCAAGGGCGCGCGCCTGACCACCCAGTTGTCGATTCCCTCGCGTTACCTGGTGTACATGCCGCGCAGCAGCCATGTCGGCATCTCGCTGAAGATCGAAGACGAAGCCGAGCGTGACCGCCTCAAACAGGTAGTCAGCGACTCCATGACCCAGGAAAACCTCAAGGACGCCGGCGGTTTCATCCTGCGCACCGCTGCGGAAGGCGCGCGGGCCGAGGATATCCTGCAGGACATCCGCTATCTGCGCCGCCTCTGGGAGCAGATCGCCAGCCAGATCCAGACCTGCGGCGCGCCCACCGTCATCTACGAAGACCTGGGCCTGGCACTGCGCACCTTGCGAGACCTGGTCCACCCGAAGATCGAGAAGATCCGTATCGATTCCCGGGAAACCTTCCAGAAAACCACGCAGTTCGTCGGCGAGCTGATGCCTGAGATCGCCGACCGCCTCGAGCACTATCCGGGCGAGCGGCCGATTTTCGACCTCTACGGTGTCGAAGACGAGATCCAGCGCGCGCTGGAGCGCAAGGTGCCGCTGAAGTCCGGTGGTTATCTGGTGGTCGACCCGGCGGAGGCCATGACCACCATCGACGTCAACACAGGCGCCTTCGTCGGCCATCGCAACCTCGAAGAGACGATCTTCAAGACCAATCTGGAAGCGGCCACGGCCATTGCCCGACAACTGCGCCTGCGCAATATCGGCGGCATCATCATCATCGACTTCATCGACATGGAAGATGAGGAGCACCGCCGCCAGGTGCTGCGCACGCTGGAGAAGCAGCTCGAGCGCGATCACGCCAAGACCAACATCATCGGCATCACCGAGCTGGGCCTGGTGCAGATGACCCGCAAGCGCACCCGCGAGAGCCTCGAGCAGGTGCTCTGCGAGCCCTGCCAGGCGTGCCAGGGGCGCGGCAAGCTGAAAACCCCGGAAACCATTTGCTACGAGATCTTTCGCGAGATTCTGCGTGAGGCCCGCGCCTACCAGGCCGAGGGCTATCGGGTGCTGGCCAATCAGAAGGTGGTCGATCGGCTGCTGGATGAGGAGTCGGGTAACGTCGCCGAACTGGAAGCGTTCATCGGGCGAACCATTCGCTTCCAGGTCGAGTCCATGTATTCCCAGGAACAATATGATGTGGTGCTGCTCTGACTCGCGCTGAATACCTCCGTGCTGTGGCGAAATCTGCGGGTGCGGCCATAGTTGATGGACGACTCGGAGGGCCTTGGCCATGGGACGTCTGAACCGCGTCCTGGGCGCGATGACCCGGTGGGGCCTTGGCCTCTGCGCACTGCTGGTCGTGTTGCTCGCGCTGTATGTGAGTCTCGGCCGACAATTGACGCCGCTGGTGGCCGAATACCGTAACGAGCTGCAGGACAAGGCCGAGCAGGCGCTGGGCATGCCCGTGCATATCGGCGCCCTGGAGGGACGCTGGAGCGGCCTGGCACCGGTGCTGCGGGTCAGCGATCTGCAGTTGGGTGAGGGGGCGTCGGCGCTGCGCCTGGACGAGGTCAAGCTGGTACCCGACTTGTGGGCCAGCCTCAAGGCCCGCGAAGTGCGTCTGGCGCACATTCAGCTTGGCGGCCTGCAAGTGATCCTGCGCGAGAATCCTCAGGGCGAGTGGAGTTTGGAAGGGCTGCCGAAAAAGGATGACGAACCGTTCGATGCCGCCCAGGTGCTGCAGCGCCTGCGTCAATTGGGGCGGGTCGATGTGTTCGACAGTCAGGTTACCCTCCAGCCGTTTGGACGCGACCCTCTCACCCTGACCTATGTCAGCCTGGGTCTGCAGGCTAGTCCCGCGCGGCAGTCTCTGGAACTGCAGGCAACGCTGCCGGACGGCCAGCCTCTGGCGCTCAACCTGCGCAGTCGCGCCAGACCCGAGGCCTGGCGCGAAGGCGACTACCAAGCCTATCTGAGCCTGCCGCAGAGCGACTGGGCGCGCTGGCTGCCGCCCAGTGTGCTGGGCCAATGGCGGGCCAAGACCCTGCGTGCAGGCGGCGAGTTCTGGGTCGACTGGCGCGAAGGGCGCTTGCAGCGCGGCGTCGTTCGGCTCAACGCACCGACATTGCGAGGTGCCTACGCGGACCGCAAGATGATCACCCTGGACAATCTGGCCCTGTCGGCCTGGGTTCGCCAAGGGCGAGAAGGGTACGAGGCGGTGGTCGATTCGCTGGCGGCGAACATCGGCGACACTCGCTGGGAGAGCCACCTGCAGGCGCAGCAAGCACCCGCTACGGATGACTCAGGCGACACTTGGCACGTTCAGGCCGACCGCCTCGACCTGACGCCGATCACCCCGTTGATCGACGCACTGGCGCCACTGCCCGACAAACTGATGACCGTAGTCGATGCGCTGAAAGTTACCGGTGCCCTGCGCAACGTGCGGCTCGACATCCGCCCCCAGGCCGAAGGCGACCAACGCCTGGCGTTCGCCGCCAACCTCGACAATGTCGGTTTCGACGCCTACCACGGCGCTCCGGCGGCCGGCAATGTCAGCGGCAGCATCAGCGGCGACCTGGGCCAGGGCGAGCTGCGCCTGGACAGCGATGCCTTCATGCTTCACCTCTACCCGATCTTCGCCAAGCCCTGGCACTACCAGAAAGCCAATGCTCGGCTGACCTGGGCGCTGGACGACGACGGTTTCACCCTGATCGCGCCCTACATCAAAGTGCTCGGCGATGAAGGCAAGATCGCCGCTGACTTCCTCATTCGCTTCCGTTTCCACGAGCAACAGGCCGACTACATGGACCTGCGCGTCGGTCTGACCGACGGCGACGGGCGCTACACGGCCAAGTACCTGCCGCAGGTGCTCAGCCCGGCGCTGGACCAGTGGTTGCGCAGCGCCATCGTCAAAGGCGCGGTCGACGAGGGTTATTTCCAGTACCAGGGTTCGTTGAACCACGATGCGCCGGACCATTCGCGCAGCATCAGCCTGTTCTTCGACGTCCACGACGCCACCCTCGATTTCCAGCCCGGCTGGCCGCAGGTGCGGCAGGTGGACGGCAAGGTGCGCATTCAGGACAGCGGCGTGCATATCCAGGCCAACCAGGGCCTGTTGCTCGATACCAAGGTCAGCGATGTGCGCGTCGATATTCCTCACGTCGAGGGCGACCAGCACAGCCACCTGTATCTGGACGGCAAGTTCGACGGCAGCCTGGGCGACGGTCTGAAGATCCTCAAGCAGGCGCCCATCGGCACTGGCGAGATCTTCGCCGGCTGGGAGGGCGAGGGTCCGCTGCGGGGCAAGGTCAAGCTGGACATTCCCTTGGAGCACGGCATGCAGCCCAAGGTGAACGTCGATTTCGCCACCCAAGATGCGCGACTGAAAGTGGAGCCGCCTGCGCTTGAGTTGAGCCGCCTCAAGGGCGACTTCAGCTTCGATCTGGACAAGGGTTTGAGCGGTAAGGACATCAGCCTGCAGGCCTTCGGCAAACCGGTTTCGGCGCAGATTTTCGCCGAAGGGCAGGGCGGCCAGATCCAGACCCGTATCCAGGCCAGCGGTCAGGTGGCACTCAAGGCGTTGACCGAGTGGCTGCAGTTCAAGCAACCATTGCCGGCTTCGGGCGATCTGCCCTACCAACTGCAACTCAGCCTTGGCAGTCGTGACAACCGTCTGGACATCAACTCGTCGCTCAAGGGGCTGATCATCGACTTGCCGCCGCCGTTCGGCAAGGCCATGACCACGGTGCGCGACAGCAGCTTCGGCATGACCCTGCAAGGCGCCGAGCGACGCTTCGATGCGCGGTATGCCGACCTGGCGCAGTTGGCCTATGCCACCACCTTGGACAAGCCCGAACAGGGCCGCGGCGAGTTGGTGCTCGGCGGTGGGTCGGCCAGCGTACCCGGTGCTCAAGGCCTGCGAGTGCGGGGCCGGCTGGAGACGCTGGACCTGGAGCCCTGGCAGCAGCAGATGAGCAAATATGCCGGGCAGGAGCCTGACGGCAGCGCGCGCCAGACCTTGCAGAGCGTCGATTTGAGCATCGGCCGGCTGAGTGCTTTCGGCACCGAACTCAATCAGGCCGTGGTGCGACTGGCGCGGGTGGCCAGCGCCTGGGACCTGCGGGTGGACAGCCGCGAAGTGATGGGCAACGCCCGCCTGCCTGACGCCAAGGCAGCGCCGATGGTGGTCACGCTGCAGACCCTGCGTCTGCCTCCGGCCGATCCGCAGCAGGAAGCGGCCGACGATGCGCCGGACCCGCTGGCCTCCTTCGATCCACGCAAGGCGCCCATGCTCGACCTGAGCATCGACAAGCTCTACCGCGGCGACGATCTGTTCGGCAGCGCGGCGGTCAAGCTACGCCCAACGGCACGCGGCGTTTCGGTGAATGACATCAACCTCGATCTGAAGGGCCTGCGTGTCGATGGCAGCGCGGGCTGGGAGGGCACGCCCGACAGCAGCGCCAGCTGGTACAAAGGCCGCGTGCAGGGCGCGAATCTCGGTGATGTGCTCAAGGCCTGGGGCTTTGCGCCGACCGTCACCAGCCGCAGCTTCCGCATGGACGTCGACGGTCGCTGGCCAGGCTCGCCAGCCTGGGTCAGTCTCAAGCGCTTCTCGGGAAGCCTCGATGCTGCACTGCGCACCGGGCAGTTCGTCGAGGTCGAGGGCGGTGCCCAAGCTCTTCGCGTATTCGGCCTGTTGAATTTCAACTCGATCGGTCGCCGTCTGCGCCTGGACTTCACCGATCTGTTCGGTCAGGGCCTGGCCTATGATCGGGTCAAGGGCTTGCTGGTGGCCAGCGAAGGCGTCTATGTGACCCGCAAGCCGATCGCGGTGACCGGACCTTCGAGCAATTTCGAACTCGACGGTACGCTCGATCTGGTCCGTGACCGCATCGACGCCAATCTGCAGGTGACCCTGCCGGTTACCAACAACCTGCCACTGGCCGCGTTGATCGTCGGTGCTCCGGCGGTGGGTGGGGCATTGTTCCTGGTCGATCGTCTGATCGGCGATCGCGTTGCGCGCTTCGCCAGCGTGCATTATCGGATTCAAGGTCCGGTCAAAGAGCCTAAGATCACATTTGTGAAACCCTTCGACAAATAGCTTCGGGAGCAGTCATGAAGTCAGCGGTGATCCAGATGGTCAGTCAGAATGATGTCCTGGCCAACCTGCAGCGGGCGCACGCGCTGCTGGAGCAGGCTGCCGCCGACGGCGCTCGCTTGGCTGTGTTGCCGGAAAACTTCGCGGCCATGGGTCGGCACGATGCCGCCGCCATCGGCCGTGCCGAGGCCCTGGGCCAGGGGCCGATAATGCCCTGGTTGAAACGTGCCGCCCGCGACCTCAAGTTATGGGTAGTGGCGGGCACGTTGCCGCTGCCACCGGTCGCTTCGCCCGAGGCCAAGGCCCACGCCTGTTCGTTGCTGGTCGACGAGCAGGGTGAAATCGTTGCCCGCTACGACAAGCTGCATCTGTTCGATGTGGACGTGGCTGACAATCGCGGACGCTACCGGGAGTCAGACGACTATGCGCCGGGTGCGCGCGTGGTGGTGGCCGATACTCCGGTCGGCAAACTGGGCCTGTCGGTGTGTTACGACCTGCGCTTTCCCGAGCTCTACAGCGCCCTGCGCGAGGCAGGAGCGGAGCTGATCAGCGCACCTGCGGCGTTCACCGCCGTGACCGGTGCGGCGCACTGGGAAGTGCTGATCCGTGCCCGGGCCATCGAAACGCAGTGCTACGTGCTGGCAGCCGCCCAGGGCGGGACTCATCCCGGAGGGCGCCAGACCCATGGTCAAGCGGCGATCGTCGACCCCTGGGGGCGGATCGTGGCCGAACAGGCGCGCGGCGAAGGTGTGCTGCTCGCTGCGCGCGATATCGACGAACAAGCGTCCATTCGGGCGCGCATGCCGGTGACTTCGCACCGGCGCTTTTTCTCGCAGGACGCCTTGCGGCCTGCGTTCACCGTGGAGTGATTATGAGCCAGATGTTATCGACCGTCAGCGATCAGCTCCTGGCACCGGGCGGACTGACCCTCGACAGCCTGCAAGCTGTGTTGGGTGAGTTGGCCGGGCCCGGCATCGACGCGGCCGACCTGTATTTCCAGGGACAGATCTCGGAAACCTGGGCGCTGGAGGACGGCATCGTCAAGGAAGGCAGTTTCAACCTCGACCAAGGCGTGGGTGTGCGTGCGCTGTCCGGCGAGAAGACAGGCTTCGCCTATAGCAATGCGATCAACCTTGAAGCGCTGACCTCGGCCGCCCGTGCCGCCCGGTCGATCTCGCGCGCCGGCCAGAACGGCAAGGTTCAGGCGTTCCGCAGCCAGGACGTGGCCGCGTTGTATGCGCCGAACAACCCACTTGACGTGCTGAGCCGCGCCGACAAAGTCGAGTTGCTCAAGCGCGTCGATGCCGCCACCCGTGCCCTCGATCCGCGTATCCAGCAGGTCAGCGTCAGCATGGCGGGCGTCTGGGAGCGTATTTTGGTGGCGGCGGCCGATGGCAGTCTGGCGGCGGATGTGCGGCCCTTGGTGCGCTTCAACGTCAGTGTCATCGTCGAGCACAACGGTCGCCGCGAGCGCGGTGGTCACGGCGGGGGCGGGCGCACCGACTACCGCTACTTCACCGAGGCGCGCGTGATGGACTATGCGCGCGAGGCGTTGCGTCAGGCGCTGGTCAATCTCGATGCCCGACCGGCGCCGGCTGGCTCCCTGCCGGTGGTGCTCGGTCCAGGCTGGTCAGGTGTGCTGCTGCACGAGGCGGTTGGGCACGGTCTCGAGGGCGACTTCAACCGCAAGGGCAGTTCGGCCTACAGCGGTCGCATCGGCGAAGCCGTGGCGTCGAAGTTGTGCACCATCGTCGACGATGGCACGCTCAAGGATCGTCGCGGCTCGCTGAGCGTCGACGACGAAGGCACGCCCACCGAGTGCACCACGCTGATCGAGAACGGCATCCTCAAAGGCTACATGCAGGACAAGCTCAACGCTCGCCTCATGGGCATGGCGGTGACCGGCAACGGCCGACGCGAATCCTATGCGCACCTGCCCATGCCGCGCATGACCAATACCTACATGCGCGCTGGCCAGAGCGATCCGCAGGAGATCATCGCCTCGGTCAAGAAGGGCATCTACTGCGCCAACCTGGGTGGCGGACAGGTGGACATCACCAGTGGCAAGTTCGTGTTTTCCACCAGCGAGGCCTACCTGATCGAAGACGGCAAGATCACCGCACCGGTCAAGGGCGCGACGCTGATCGGCAATGGTCCGGAGGCGATGAGCCGGGTGTCAATGGTCGGCAACGACCTGGCGCTGGACAGTGGCGTGGGCACCTGCGGCAAGGACGGGCAGTCGGTGCCGGTGGGCGTAGGCCAACCGACCCTCAAGCTCGATGCGATTACCGTAGGTGGGACCGGGGCTTGACGTATTCTGGGCGCGGTGCAGGCGCGGCGCGGTGTCGCGACCTGCGCGTGCGCTCAGCGCAGGCCGCGTTGCAGTTCGTCGAGGTCGCGAATGTACTTGAATACCTTGCGCGCTGCGGCGGGCGGCTTGTTCCGTGCTTTTTCGTGCTGAGCATGGCGAATCAGCGAGCGCAGGTGCTGGCGATCGGTTTCGGGGAATTCGCTGACGAAACGCTCAAGGTCTTCGTCGTTGCCGTCGATCAGCCGGTCGCGCCAGCGTTCCAGGCCATGGAAGCGTTCGTTGTACTGGCGTGTGGAGCTGTCGATCTGTTCCAGCAGCGCCTGGATGGCGTCCACATCCTGCACGCGCATCAGCTTGCCGACGAACGACATGTGGCGTTTGCGAGCGCCGTGGGCAGTGTGCCGGGAGGCTTCCTCCAGGGCCTTGCGCAGCTCGTCGGTGAGCGGCAGGCGCGCGAGGGTGTCGGGCTTGAGCGTGGTGAGGCGCTCGCCGAGTTCGACCAGTGCATGCAGCTCGCGCTTGATCTGGGTCTTGCTTTTTTCGCCGTCGAAGGCGTCGTCGTATGAATCAACCATGGTGGCAGTCCGCAGGAAATCGCCGCCATGATAACCAGTCGGGGGCCGCTTTGTCCGGCCCGGTCGCACAACGACCCTCGCCGAACGCAGAATTTGAGTGGAGAACACCATGAGTGCAGTCCAGAGCATAGGCCCCAAGGACCTGCCGGCGTTGCAGGAGCAGGTCGAAGCGATCGTCGCCGAAGCACGACGCCAGGGCGCCAGCGCCTGCGAGGTGGCGGTTTCGCTGGAGCAGGGTCTGTCGACCAGTGTGCGCCAGCGCGAAGTGGAAACGGTCGAATTCAACCGCGACCAGGGCTTCGGCATTACCCTCTATGTCGGTCAGCGCAAGGGCTCGGCGAGCACCTCGGCCAGCGGCGCCGAGGCCATCCGCGAGACCGTGGCCGCTGCCCTGGCGATCGCCAAGCACACGTCCGAAGACGAATGCTCGGGCCTTGCCGATGCGGCCTTGATGGCACGTGAGCTACCTGATCTGGACCTCTACCACGATTGGAATATCGAGCCGGAACGGGCCATCGAGATGGCCCTGGAGTGCGAGGCGGCGGCCTTCGATGCCGACCCGCGTATCCTCAACGCCGATGGCACCACCCTCAATACCCACCAGGGCGTGCGCGTGTATGGCAATAGCCATGGCTTCGTGGGGGTTACGCCTCGACCCGGCACAGCCTGAGTTGCGTGATGATCGCCGAGGGCGAAGGGCAGATGCAGCGTGATTACTGGTACGACGTCAGCCGCCAAGGCCCACTGCTCGACGATCCACGAAACATTGGTCGGCGTGCGGCACAGCGGGCCGCCAGCCGACTGGGCGCGCGTCCGGTGCCTACCTGCGAAGTGCCCGTGCTGTTCGCCGCAGAGCTGGCCGGTGGACTGTTCGGCAGCTTTCTTTCGGCTATCTCCGGCGGCAGTTTGTATCGGAAGTCGTCCTTCCTCGAGGGCACGCTCGGTCAGCAGTTGTTCCCCACCTGGCTGACGCTGGACGAGCGCCCGCATATTCCACGGGCGCTGGGCAGCGCCGCATTCGATGGCGACGGGCTGGCCACCTATGCCAAACCGTTCGTCGATAAAGGTGAGCTGGTGTCGTACATCCTCGGCACCTACTCCGGTCGCAAGCTGAAACTGCCGAGCACCGCCAATGCCGGGGGCGTGCACAACCTGTTCGTGACCCATGGTTCGGAAGACCAGGCTGCGTTGATCCGACGCATGGGCCGTGGTCTGCTGGTGACCGAACTGATGGGGCACGGGCTGAACATGGTCACCGGTGACTATTCCCGCGGCGCGGCGGGTTACTGGGTGGAGAACGGCGAAATCCAGTTCCCTGTGCAGGAGGTGACCATCGCCGGAAACATGAAGGACATGTTCCAGCAAATTGTTGCCATCGGTAGCGATCTTGAGACCAGAAGCAACATTCACACGGGTTCCGTGCTGATCGAGCGCATGACCGTCGCGGGCAGTTGACTGTCTGAAGTGAAGCGATGGTGTACAAAACCCGGACGAAGCGCCGGGTTTTTTACGTCCGCTTTCGAGCTTGAAGTGATTCTATTTATCAATTAATAATGAATATCATTAAACGGCAACTCCGGCGATGATGTTCATGAAAACCGTTCTCCACGAACTGCCCTACCTGGAAAACTGGCGCTGGCTGAGCCGGCGTATTCGTTGCGCGCTCGATCCCGACGAGCCGCGTCTGGTCGAACACTACCTCGCCGAGGGGCGCTACCTGGTGTGCTGCACCGACACTTCGGCCTGGACCGTGGCCCTGACTTCCCTGCGCCTTCTGCTCGATACCGCTTGCGACCGCATGCTGCCGTGGCACTGGCGCTGCCACTGCCTGGACCAGGCATGGCGTCCGTTGCTCGACCTGCGCAATCTCGATCGCCGCGACGGCAACCAGCGTTGGCAGCCCTATGCCCTGCAGTTGGCCAATTGTGTGCTACTGCCTTCGATTTCTCCCGATGAACTGATGCAAGGATTCGATGATGAGTGATACCCGTATCGAGCGTGACAGCATGGGCGAGTTGCAGGTCCCGACCCAGGCCCTGTACGGCGCGCAGACCCAGCGTGCGGTCGATAACTTTCCGGTCAGCGGCCAGCGCATGCCGCTGCAGTTCATCCGTGCCTTGCTGCTGGCCAAGGCGGCGGCTGCGAAGGCCAACATCGAACTGGGCCAATTGAGCGCGCAGCAGGGCGAGGCGATCATCCGTGCGGTGGAGCAACTGTTGGGTGAAGACTTCATCCAGCACTTCCCGGTCGACGTTTTCCAGACCGGCTCCGGCACCAGTTCCAACATGAATGCCAACGAGGTGATCGCTACGCTCGCCAGTTGCGTGCTGGGCGATCAGGTCAATGCAAACGACCATGTCAACTGCGGGCAGAGCAGCAATGACATCATCCCCACCACGATCCATGTCAGCGCAGCCTTGGCCCTGCATGAGCAACTGCTGCCGGCGTTGACGCATCTGGTGCAAGTGATCGAGAAAAAATCGCTGGAGGTGCATCGCTTCGTCAAGACGGGCCGCACTCACCTGATGGACGCCATGCCGGTGCGCATGAGTCAGGTGCTCGACGGCTGGGCCGCGCAGATCAAGGGCGCACAGGCGCACCTGCAAGCCAGCCTGCCCGCGCTGCAAGCGCTGGCTCTGGGCGGCACCGCCGTCGGCACAGGAATCAACGCCCATCCACAGTTCGCAGCCGGTTTTGCCCGTGAATTGAGCGAGTTGACCGGCATCCCGTTCACGCCAGGCGAAAACCTGTTCGCGCTGATCGGCTCTCAGGACACGGCCGTTGCGCTGTCCGGGCAGCTCAAGACCACCGCCGTGGCGCTGATGAAGATCGCCAACGATCTGCGCTGGATGAACTCTGGCCCTCTGGCCGGGCTTGGCGAGATCGAACTGGAAGGCCTGCAACCGGGCTCCTCGATCATGCCCGGTAAGGTCAATCCGGTGATTCCCGAGGCCACCGCCATGGTCGCCGCGCAGGTGATAGGCAATGACGCCACCATCGCCATCGCGGGTCAGTCGGGCAACTTCGAGCTCAACGTGATGCTGCCGGTGATCGCCCGCAACCTGCTCGAGAGCATCGAACTGATGGCCAACGTCAGTCGATTGCTGGCGGACAAAGCCATCGCCAGCTTCAAGGTCAACGAGCCCAAGCTCAAGGAGGCCCTGTCGCGCAACCCGATCCTGGTCACCGCCTTGAACCCGATCATCGGCTATCTGAAGGCGGCCGACATCGCCAAGACGGCCTACAAGCAGGGACGACCGATCGTCGATGTGGCCTTGGAGTACACCGATCTTTCACGCAATCAACTGGAGGCCTTGCTGGATCCGGAGAAGCTCACTGCGGGCGGTATCTGACTCGCGTTCTTCATCAGGAGACATGTCATGCAACACTGGAAACGCACCACGGACATCGCCAATCGGCTGTTCGCACAGGGCGAGCTGATAGACGCCCGAGAGCACTACCTGCAAGCGCTGGCCCTGGCGCAGGTGCTGTTCGAGCGCTGGCATGACGTCGATCAGGCGGTGGCGGCATTCGTCATCGCTCATCACAACCTGGCTGACCTGCACGTACGTCTGAACCAACCCCATGAAAGCGCCGACTACCTGTGTGCGGCGCATCAGCGCTTGCTCCAGGCCAGTCAGGAGCAGCGTCTGCCCGCAGCGCTGCGAGAGGCCGCGCTGCGGCACAGTGGGCGCACTTACACCGAGCTGCTGAATTTCATCGGCGAATACGGCCAATACCCCCGCACCGAGCGCCTGCTCCACCGCCAAGCTGCCGAAGCGAGCGCGCTGACGACTCGACCAGACACCTTCTCCCGTCCATCTGCCTACGGAATCCACTGATATGCCCCACACCTTGCCTGCCTTGCCCTACGCCTACGATGCCCTGGAGCCGCACATCGACGCCCAGACCATGGAGATCCACCACAGCAAGCACCACCAGACCTACATCAACAATCTCAATGTTGCTCTTGAAGGCACCGAGTGGGCCGACTGGCCGGTGGAGCGTTTGGTCGGGGCGGTCAAGCAACTGCCCGAGAAGCTGCAAGGCGCGGTGATCAACCAAGGCGGGGGGCATGCCAACCACAGCCTGTTCTGGACCGTAATGTCGCCGCAGGGCGGCGGTCAGCCATCAGGGCAGGTGGCGCAGGCCATCGAGCGCGAACTGGGTGGTTTCGATGCCTTCAAGGAGGCGTTCACCAAGGCCGCGTTGACGCGCTTCGGCAGCGGCTGGGCCTGGCTCAGCGTCACGCCGGACAAGCGTCTGGTGGTGGAAAGCAGCGGCAATCAGGACAGCCCGCTGATGCACGGCAATACGCCAATCCTGGGGCTGGATGTTTGGGAGCATGCCTATTACCTGAAGTACCAGAATCGCCGACCGGAGTACATTGGCGCCTTCTATAACGTCATCGACTGGGCGGACGTAGAACGTCGTTATCTCGAAGCCCTCAAGTGAGTCGATCCGCGATGCGCACTGACGTGATGTCTGTCGGGGGTGTGCGCCTGTTCCGCATGGCGCTTGGGACCTTGCTGCTCTTGGCCGGCACTGCGCTGCTGATGGCACGAGGCATCGCCTGGTTGGAACTGGAGCCGCGGATGTTGCGTGCGCTACAGGGTGGTGCCTTGTGCGCCTTGGGCACGGCATTGGGCGCGGTGCCGGTCCTGGTGATCCGCAAGATGCCGGTGGCCATCGCTGATACGTTGCTGGGTTTCGGTGCCGGGGTGATGCTGGCTGCAACCGCGTTTTCGCTGATCATGCCTGGCCTGGAAGCCGCGCGGGCCATCGGTTTCGATCCCTGGGGCGCCGGGGCGCTGGTCAGTGCCGGCTTGCTTGCCGGGGCCCTGTGCCTGTTCCTGATCGACCTGCGTATCGCTCGGGTTTCGCCCGGGTCCCTGGCAGGGCAGGGGCATCAGCCAGTGATCGCGGCGCGGGTCTGGTTGTTCGTGGCCGCTATCGTCGCCCACAACATTCCTGAAGGCATGGCGATAGGCGTCTCCGCTGGAGGAGGCATGCCCGATGCCGACAGCCTGGCGATGGGCATCGCTTTGCAGGATGTGCCGGAGGGACTGGTCATTGCGCTGGTCTTGGCGGGGGCTGGCATGCACCGGTTCAAGGCATTCTTGATCGGTGCGGCGTCAGGGCTGGTGGAGCCGGTGGCGGCGCTGATCTGCGCCTGGCTGGTCAATGTCGCACAGTTGCTGCTGCCGCTTGGTCTGGCCTGTGCGGCAGGGGCGATGTTACTGGTAGTGACTCAGGAAATCATTCCGGAGTCGCGCAGCAATGGTCATCACCGATTGGCCAGCCTGGGCCTGTGTATCGGCTTCTGCCTGATGATGGTGATGGATACGGCGATGTCCTGAGCCTGGTTTGCGCCAGGCTTGGGTTCATTCGCCCTCGTCGAAATAGTTGTTGATCAGCGCCACCAAGGCTTGCAGGGCTTCTTCGTCCTGCTCTCCCTCGGTGTGCAGGTGCACCGGGGTGCCCTTGCCGGCTGCCAGCATCATCACTGCCATGATGCTTTTTCCGTCCACCAGCTTGTCTGGGGCGCGCCCGACACGTACCTGACAGGGAAACTTCCCGGCCACGCCGACGAACTTGGCTGCCGCGCGTGCATGCAGGCCCAGCTTGTTGATGATGGTGATTTCGCGGGCCGGCATTGTCGGGTGGATCCTGTATTAGAGGTCGCGATGGCGAACCTGGACGTTTTTCAGGGTGCGCTGTAGCAATTGCCCCAGCCGCTCGGTGATGTACACCGAACGGTGATGTCCGCCGGTGCAGCCGATGGCGATGGTCACGTAAGCGCGGTTACTGGCCGCAAAACGCGGTAGCCATTTGAGCAGATAGCTGGAGATGTCTTGGTACATCTCCTCGACATCTGGCTGGGCCGCCAGGTAATCGATGACCGGCTGCTCGAGCCCAGAATGCTCACGCAATTCGGGCTTCCAGTATGGATTGGGCAGGCAGCGTACGTCGAATACCAGGTCCGCGTCCACTGGCATGCCACGTTTGAAACCGAAGGATTCGACGAGGAACGCGGTGCCGGGTTCGGGCTGGTTGAGTAGGCGAAGCTTGATCGAATCACGCAGTTGATAAAGGTTCAGACTGGTAGTGTCGATCTTGAGGTCGGCGAGGTCGGCGATCGGCCCGAGCAGTTCGGTCTCGACACGAATCGCTTCGGCAAGTGAACGGTTGGCGTTGGTCAGAGGGTGGCGCCGGCGGGTCTCCGAGAAGCGCTTGAGCAGCGTATCTTCGTCGGCATCGAGGTAGACCACGTCGCACTGGATGTGTCGCGCGCGGGCATCCTCGAGTAACTCGGGGAAACGGGACAGATGGCTGGGCAGGTTTCGCGCATCGATTGAGACGGCGACTTTGGGCTGCGACAGCTCGGTGTTGATCAGTGCGCTTTCGGCCAGTTGTGGCAGCAACCCGGCGGGCAGGTTGTCGATGCAGTAGTAGCCGTTGTCTTCCAACACATCGAGCGCGGTGCTCTTGCCGGAGCCGGATCGGCCGCTGACGATGATCAGGCGCATGTTCAGAGCTCGTTCTGGACGTTCAAGACGACCTGATAAAGCGCTTCGTTGCTGTCGGCGGCACGCAGACGGTCACGAACATCTTTGCGGTCGAGCATGCTGGCGATCTGGCGCAGCAATTCGAGATGCGCATCAGTGGCGGCTTCTGGTACCAGTAGCACGAAGAGCAGGTCGACTGGCGCTCCGTCGATCGCGTCATAGTCGATGGGCGCATCCAAATGCAGCAATGCGCTTACGGGAGCGCTGCAACCTTTCAGGCGGCAGTGGGGGATGGCAATGCCGTTGCCGAACCCCGTGGAACCCAGCTTCTCGCGGGCAAGAAGGCTCTCGAAGACGTCCTTCATCTTCAGCTCGGGTACTTGCTGGGCAATCAGATTGGCGACCTTTTCCAGGGCGCTCTTCTTACTGCCGCCCGGCACGTTCACCAAGGAACAGCCGGGGGCAGGATGGATTCAAGTCGGGTCATGGATGAGGGGTATCAGCGTGCGGCTGCACCTTGCAGCAGGCTTTGCTGTTTTTCCTTGTGTTTTTTCAATTGGCGGTCGAGCTTGTCGGCCAGGGCGTCGATGGCTGCATACATGTCTTCGTGCTCTGCGTTGGCAACCACTTCACCGCCCGGAATCTGCAGGGTGGCTTCGACCTTCTGCTGCAGCTTCTCGACTTTCAGGATGACCTGCACGTTGGTGATCTTGTCGAAGTGATTCTCCAACCGGGCAAGTTTATCGAGTACATAGTCGTGCAGGGGCTTGGTGACTTCTACATGGTGTCCACTGATGTTGACTTGCATACAGCTTCTCCTTTTGTTGCCGTGCATGTAAGAGGCAGGTGTTGCACCTGCCACTGAAACGCCGTGGCACATCCGGGCGTTACATCAGTCGCTTGCGTTCGCTGGAAGGTGCAATGCCGAGCGACTCGCGGTACTTGGCGACCGTGCGACGGGCTACCTGGATGCCTTGTGCCTCCAGTAAACCAGCGATCTTGCTGTCACTCAATGGCTTTTTCTGATTTTCCGCAGCAACCAGTTTCTTGATGATCGCGCGGATTGCCGTGGACGAGCACTCGCCGCCTTCGGCAGTGCTGACGTGGCTGGAGAAAAAGTATTTCAACTCATAGATGCCGCGCGGCGTATGCATGTACTTCTGCGTAGTGACCCGTGAAATGGTCGACTCATGCATACCAACCGCTTCGGCGATATCGTGCAGTACCAGCGGCTTCATGGCCTCGTCGCCATAGTCGAGGAACCCACGTTGGTGCTCGACGATCTGCGTGGCCACCTTCATCAGCGTCTCGTTGCGACTCTGCAGGCTCTTGATGAACCACCGAGCCTCTTGTAACTGGTTGCGCATGAAGGTGTTGTCGGCACTGGTATCCGCGCGGCGCACGAAGCCGGCGTACTGCGGGTTCACCCGCAACCGCGGCACCGCTTCCTGATTCAGCTCGACCAGCCAGCGATCGCTGTCCTTGCGCACGATGACGTCGGGAACGACATACTCCGGCTCGCTGGACTCGATCTGCGAGCCGGGACGTGGATTGAGGCTCTGTACCAGCTCGATGACCTGGCGCAGCTCGTCTTCCTTGAGCTTCATGCGGCGCATCAGTTGGCTGTAGTCACGGCTGCCGAGCAGGTCGATGTAATCGCTGACCAAGCGCTGCGCTTCGGCCATCCACGGCGTGCCGGCAGGCAGTTGGCGCAGTTGCAGCAGTAAGCATTCGCTGAGTGTACGGGCACCGATGCCGGCAGGTTCGAACTGCTGGATGCGATGCAGAACCGCTTCGACCTCATCCAGCTCGATGTCGAGCTCAGGATCGAAACCGGCGCAGATCTCCTCAAGGCTGTCTTCGAGATAGCCCTGGGCGTTGATGCTGTCGATCAGGGTGACGGCGATGAGTCGGTCGGTGTCCGACATCGGGGCCAGGTTGAGTTGCCACAGCAGGTGGCTTTGCAAGCTCTCGCCTACGGACGTGCGGGTCGTGAAGTCCCATTCGTCGTCATCGTTGCTCGGCAGGCTGCTGGCGCTGGTCTGGTAGATGTCTTCCCAGGCCGTGTCTACTGGCAGTTCGTTGGGAATGCGTTCGCTCCACTCGCCTTCATCGGTGGAATCGGCATTGCCACTGCTTTCCTGAAAGCTGCTGTCCTGGGCTTCGGCGACCGGTTTGCTCTCGCCGTTTTCTGCCATCGGGTCGCTGTTGTCGAAGTCGTCGCCTTCTTCCTGGCGTTCGAGCATCGGATTGGATTCCAGCGCTTCCTGGATTTCCTGCTGGAGGTCCAAGGTGGAAAGCTGGAGCAGACGAATGGCCTGTTGCAACTGAGGGGTCATCGTCAGTTGCTGGCCCATTTTTAGGACGAGCGATGGTTTCATGGCTGGGGCTTAATACCTTGTTCGCCGGCGCGCATGCGCCATCCACTACAGGGCGCCGGAGCGCCAAATCTTAAGCAAGTTATATGCCTGAAATTGTAGCGTTTGCCTAGAGCGCTGTAACACTTAAGCCCGTTTCAACAGGTTTTAACAGCGCTCCAGGCCGTTACCTGGCTGTCAGAGGCGGAACTCATGACCCAGGTAAACTTCCTTGACCAACTGGTTGGCCAGGATGGTCTCTGCGTCGCCCTCAGCGATCAGTTGACCGTCATTGACGATGTAGGCGGTCTCGCAGATGTCGAGCGTTTCACGCACGTTGTGATCGGTGATCAGGACGCCAATGCCTTTGGCCTTGAGGTGGTGGATGATCTGCTTGATGTCACCCACTGAAATCGGGTCGACGCCGGCGAAGGGTTCGTCCAGCAGGATGAACTTCGGCGAAGTGGCCAGAGCGCGGGCAATCTCGACCCGGCGTCGTTCGCCGCCGGACAGGCTCATGCCAAGGTTGTCGCGAATGTGGCTGATGTGGAATTCCTGCAGCAGGCTTTCCAGCTCCTTGCGACGACCGTCGCGGTCGATGTCCTTGCGGGTCTCGAGGATGGCCATGATGTTGTCGGCCACCGACAGCTTGCGGAAGATCGAGGCTTCCTGCGGCAGGTAGCCGATGCCTGCCTGCGCACGACCATGCATGGGCTGGTGGCTGACATCAAGGCTGTCGATGAGCACGCGGCCCTGGTCGGCCTGCACCAGGCCCACGATCATGTAGAAACAGGTGGTTTTGCCGGCGCCGTTGGGGCCGAGCAGGCCGACGATCTGGCCGCTGTCGATGGACAGGCTGACATCGCGTACGACCTGGCGGCCCTTGTAGCTCTTGGCCAGGTGCTGAGCTTTGAGGGTTGCCATCTGTTATTCGGCCTTTTTCTTCGGTTGGATAACCATGTCGATGCGCTGACGAGGTTGTGTCACCTTGCCACCACGACCGGCGGTTGCCACCTGGGTCTTGGTGTTGTAGACGATTTTCTCGCCTTCGGTGGTGTTGCCTTCGTTCTCGACCTTGGCGCGGTCGGTGAGGATGACCATGTCCTTCTGCGCCTGGTACTGGATGGTCACTGCCCAGCCTTTCATCTTGTCGGGCTTGGCGGCCGATTGCTGTTGCTCGAAGTAGGCCAGGTTGCCCACCGAGGTCACCACGTCGATATCGCCGGAGGGCGCACGGGTCATGGTCACGGTGTTGCCTTTGATCACCATCGAGCCTTGGGTGATGATGACATCGCCGGTGTAGGTGGCTACGCCCTGCTTGTCGTCCAGGTGCGCGTTGTCAGCCTGGATGCGGATCGGCTGATCACGGTCGTTCGGCAGGGCCAAGGCGCTCGCGCTTCCCAGTGCTGCGCTCAGGCTGAGCAAAAGGGGGAGGGTTTTAACGAGCCTCATACTGTCCTCTTACGTTGGACAGCAGGTCCATCCTGCCGTCTTCCAAGTACGCTTTCATTCCTACGCCCGTGGTCGTGCCACCGGCGCCGTCGATTCTAACGGCTTGATCGGTCTGCGCATATTGCTTCTGCGGGAACACCGTCATGCGGCTGCTGGTAATCAGGGTGTCACGCTGCTTCTCGTCGGTGCGGGCAATACGTACGTTGTCGATCAGTTCAACTTCGCTGCCGTCCGGATTGACCTCTGCGCGCACGCTCTGGACATGCCAGGGGTAAGCGGTGCCGCGGAAAATATGCATGTCTGGCGTGGTCACCAGCGTGATTTCGCTGGCTTTGAGGTGTTCGACCTTGTCGGCGGTCATTTCGTACTGCAGCTTGCCATCGGGCAAGAACTGGACGCTGTGTGCGTTGATCGCATAGTAGTCGATGGCGCTCTCGTCGACCTGGGCCGTAGGCTCGTCGAGGAAGCTCTCCGGGCTGATGTTCCAGTAGCCGACTGCGACCAGGACGGCGGCGATGGCCGTCAACAGCAGAGCATTGCGAATTTTCTTGCTGAACATGGCGTGTGGCCTACAGGTAATGGGCGTTGGCAGCGTCCAGGGTGCCCTGGGCCTGCATGATCAGTTCACAGAACTCGCGGGCGGCGCCTTCGCCGCCGCGGGCCTGGGTGACGCCATGGGCATGTTCGCGCACAAAGGCCGCGGCGTTGGCCACGGCGATCCCCAGGCCAACCCGGCGAATCACCGGCAGGTCGGGAAGGTCGTCGCCCAGGTACGCCACCTGGTCGTGGCGCAGCCCCAGTTCGGCGAGCAGGCCATCGAGCACCACCAGTTTGTCCTCGCGTCCCTGGAACAAGTGCGGGATGCCGAGATTGCGGGCGCGGCGCTCGACCACCGGGGTTTTGCGTCCACTGATGATAGCGGTGGTAACGCCAGAAGCCATGAGCATCTTGATGCCGTGGCCATCCAGGGTGTTGAAGGTCTTGAACTCGCTACCGTCTTCCAGGAAATACAGGCGGCCGTCGGTCAGCACGCCATCGACATCGAAAACGGCCAGTTTGACGGCTTTGGCCCGTTGCATCAGGTCTTGGTTCATTTCACATCACTCCAGCACGCAGCAGGTCGTGCATGTTCAGCGCGCCGGTCGGGCGATCCTGATCGTCGACCACCACCAGTGCGCTGATCTTGTGGTCTTCCATGATCTTGAGGGCCTCGGCGGCGAGCATTTCGGCGCGGGCGGTCTTGCCATGGACAGTCATCACTTCGTCGATCAGCGTGCGATGCACGTCGATGTTGCGATCCAGGCTGCGGCGCAGGTCACCGTCAGTGAAGACGCCGGCCAGCCGGCCGTCGGGTTCCATCACCACCGTCATGCCCAGGCCCTTGCGCGACATTTCCAGCAGTGCGTCCTTGAGCAGGGTGCCCCGTTGTACCTGCGGCAATTCGTCACCGGCATGCATGACGTGCTCGACCTTGAGCAGCAAGCGACGTCCCAGTGCCCCCCCGGATGGGAGAAGGCGAAGTCCTCGGCAGTGAAGCCGCGGGCCTCGAGCAAGGCGATGGCCAGCGCGTCGCCCAGCACCAGGGCCGCGGTGGTTGACGACGTCGGGGCCAGGTTCAACGGGCAGGCTTCCTGGGCGACGCTGGCGTCCAGATTCACTTCGGCGGCCTGGGCCAGCGGCGAGTCTGCCTTGCCAGTCAGGCTGATCAGGCAGATACCCAGACGCTTGATCAACGGCAGCAAGGTCACGATTTCGGCAGTACTGCCGGAATTGGACAGGGCCAGGATGATGTCGTCGCGGGTGATCATGCCCATGTCGCCGTGGCTGGCCTCGGCCGGGTGCACGAAGAACGAGGGTGTCCCGGTACTGGCCAGCGTGGCGGCGATCTTGTTGCCGATATGGCCGGACTTGCCCATGCCGACCACCACGACGCGCCCCTTGCTGCCCAGAATCAGCTCGCAAGCCTTGACGAAGTTGTCGTCGATACGCGCCCGCAGGCCTTGTACGGCCTCGAGTTCCAGGCTCAGGGTACGCTGGGCGGAGTGGATCAGCTCGCTGGATTGGCTCATGTCGAAAAAGCAATGCCTGATGAAAAGGCGCCGATTATAGCGACAATGTGAGAAACCCTCACCTTCGAGTTGTCGTAGGAACACGCGCGGATTGCTGTATGGCGCCTGAACGACCCTGGGAAAGTACCTTGGGGAGCCTTGTACGCAGTGCTATAGTTCGCCGCTGTTTGGCCCGCCGGGACGCACGTGTCTTCCTCATGAGGAGCGGCGTCCCTGTTGACGAGGCCACCTAGCAAGGAGTCTAGATGAGTTCGGATAGCGCCTACGCGGTCGAGTTGAAGGGTGTGACCTTCAAACGCGGTTCGCGCAGCATTTTCAACAACGTCGACATCCGTATCCCCCATGGCAAGGTCACTGGCATCATGGGGCCTTCCGGGTCCGGCAAGACCACGCTGCTGCGCCTGATGGGCGCGCAGTTGCGTCCGTCCAGCGGCGAGGTCTGGGTCGCCGGTCAGAACCTGCCTGCGCTGTCGCGCAGCGATCTGTTCGATGCCCGCAAGCAGATGGGCGTATTGTTCCAGAGCGGTGCGTTGTTCACCGATCTGGACGTCTTCGAGAACGTGGCATTCCCACTGCGGGTACACACCGAACTGCCCGACGAGATGATCCGCGACATCGTGCTGATGAAGCTGCAGGCCGTGGGCCTGCGCGGCGCCATCGACCTGATGCCCGACGAGCTTTCCGGCGGCATGAAGCGCCGTGTCGCGCTGGCCCGTGCCATCGCGCTCGATCCGCAGATACTGATGTACGACGAACCTTTCGTCGGTCAGGACCCCATCGCCATGGGCGTCCTGGTACGACTGATCCGCTTGCTCAACGATGCCTTGGGTATCACCAGTATCGTGGTGTCCCACGACCTGGCCGAGACGGCGAGCATCGCCGACTATCTCTATGTCGTGGGTGACGGTCAGGTGCTGGGGCAGGGCACGCCCGACGAACTGATGGGCTCGGACAACCCACGCATTCGCCAATTCATGAAGGGCGATCCGGACGGGCCGGTACCCTTTCATTTCCCCGCGCCAGACTACCGCGCCGACCTGCTGGGAGCGCGTTGATGCGCAGAAAATCCATACTCGAACGCATTCGCCTGTTCGGTCGCGCGGCTATCGACGTGCTGGCCGTGCTCGGGCGCTCCTGCCTGTTCCTCTTCCACGCCCTGGTCGGGCGTGGCGGTATCGGCGGCGGCTTCCAACTGCTCACCCGGCAGTTGTACTCGGTCGGTGTGCTGTCGTTGGCGATCATCGTCGTTTCCGGCATGTTCATCGGCATGGTGCTGGCTCTGCAGGGCTACAGCATTCTCACCAAGTACGGCTCGGAACAGGCCGTGGGCCAGATGGTCGCGCTTACGCTGCTGCGTGAACTGGGTCCGGTCGTCACCGCGTTGCTGTTCGCCGGCCGTGCAGGCTCCGCGCTTACTGCCGAAATCGGCAACATGAAGTCGACCGAGCAGCTCTCCAGCCTGGAGATGATCGGCGTCGATCCGCTCAAGTACATCGTGGCGCCGCGTCTGTGGGCTGGCTTCATCTCGTTGCCGCTGCTGGCCCTGATCTTCAGTGTGGTCGGTATCTGGGGTGGCTCCTGGGTGGCCGTCGACTGGCTGGGCGTCTACGAAGGCTCGTTCTGGGCCAACATGCAGAACAGCGTGTCGTTCAGCGACGACGTGATCAACGGGCTGATCAAGAGCCTGGTGTTCGCCTTCGTCGTCACCTGGATTGCCGTATTCCAAGGGTATGACTGCGAACCCACCTCAGAAGGGATCAGCCGTGCCACCACCAGGACCGTGGTCTATGCCTCGCTGGCCGTCCTGGGTCTGGACTTTATTCTGACCGCCTTGATGTTTGGAGATTTCTGATGCAAAACCGCACCCTGGAAATCGGTGTCGGCCTGTTCCTCCTGGCCGGGATCCTGGCGCTGTTGCTGCTGGCCCTGCGCGTCAGCGGGCTGTCGGCCAGCCCGAGCACCGACACCTATAAAGTTTATGCCTACTTCGACAATATCGCCGGTTTGACTGTCAGAGCGAAGGTGACCATGGCCGGTGTGACCATTGGCAAGGTCACCGCCATCGATCTGGATCGCGACTCCTTCACCGGTCGGGTCACGCTGCAGTTGGACAAGTCGGTCAATAACCTGCCGACCGATTCCACGGCGTCGATCCTGACCGCTGGGTTGCTCGGCGAGAAATACATCGGTATCAGCGTGGGCGGCGAGGAAGCTGTGCTCAAAGAGGGCAGCACGATTCACGACACCCAGTCGGCCCTGGTGCTGGAAGATCTGATTGGCAAGTTCCTGCTCAACTCCGTTGGCAAGGAACCCAAAGACGCCCAACCAGCTAATTGAGGAATTTCCATGATTTCGATCCTGCGACGTGGTCTGCTGGTGTTGCTGGCGACTCTCCCTTTGATGGCCTTGGCGGCTCCCGGGCAGTCCCCGCGCGATGTGGTGCAAAGCACCACGAATGAGCTGCTGTCCGACCTAAAGGCCAATAAAGCACAGTACCGCTCCAACCCCACGGCGTTTTATGAGGCGCTCAACCGCATCCTTGGCCCTGTGGTCGATGCCGACGGCATCTCCAGAAGCATCATGACGGTCAAGTACTCGCGCAAGGCATCGCCTGAGCAAATGCAGCGCTTCCAGGATAACTTCCGTCGCAGCCTGTTCCAGTTCTACGGCAATGCGCTGCTCGATTACGACAATCAGGGCATTACCGTCGATCCGGGCAGTTCCATTAAAGATAATCGCGCAACGGTCGGCATGAAGGTTTCCGGCAACAACGGGGCTATCTATCCGGTGTCCTACACCTTGGAAAACCTGGGTGGCGAGTGGAAGGTGCGTAACGTCATCGTCAACGGTATCAATATCGGCAAACTGTTCCGAGACCAGTTCGCCGATGCCATGAATCGCAACCGTAACGACTTGGACAAGACCATCGACGGCTGGGCTGGCGAAGTGGCCAAGGCCAAGGAAACCGCCGACAACTCGCCCGAGAAGGCGGTCAAATGAGCGAGTCTGGGGTAAGCATGGCCGAGCCGGGCGTGCTGAGCCTGGCCGGCGTGCTGGACTATCGCAGCGGGCCCGTCTTGCGCAAGCAGGGCAAGGCGCTGATCGCCGCCAGCCGTGAGCCGCGGCTGGTGCTCGATTGCGCGGCGGTGAGCAAATCCAGTAGCGTGGGGCTGTCTTTGCTGTTGGCGTTCATCCGTGATGGGCAAGGCCTCGGCAAGGCGTGCGAAGTCCGGAACATGCCCGCTGATATGCGGGAAATCGCCGAGGTCTATGGTCTCGACGAGGTATTGGCGGGCTGATAGCCCGTCTTGCTGAAAACGCCCCTCGGTCAGCGCGTCCAGCTATTGGGCTTCGCAGGCGAGGGGCTTTTTTGTATGATGGCCGACCCGCGCGCACTGGGCGCCGATTGAGGTTGAGCATGCAGGCCGTAGAAGTTAAGAGCTTCCTTGAAGAAAAACTGCCGGGAACCCGGGTCGAAGTTGAGGGCGAAGGCTGCAACTTCCAGTTGAACGTGATCAGCGACGAGCTGGCCGGCCAGAGCCCGGTCAAGCGCCAGCAGGCGATCTATGCTCACCTGAATCCGTGGATCGCCGACGGCAGCATCCATGCGGTAACCATGAAATTTTTCAGCAGCGCAGCCTGGGCTGAGCGCACCTGAGCCAACAGTTGGCGGCGAGATTGAAATGGACAAACTGATTATCACGGGTGGCGCACGTCTCGACGGCGAAATCCGCATTTCCGGGGCCAAGAACGCGGCACTGCCGATTCTTTCGGCGACACTGCTGGCCGATGGCCCGGTTACCGTCGGCAACCTGCCGCACCTGCACGACATCACCACCATGATCGAGCTGTTCGGGCGCATGGGCATTGAGCCTGTGATCGACGAGAAGCTGGCCGTGGAAATCGACCCGCGCACCATCAAGACCCTGGTCGCGCCGTATGAGCTGGTCAAGACCATGCGCGCCTCGATCCTGGTGCTCGGCCCGATGGTCGCTCGCTTCGGTGAGGCTGAAGTGGCCCTGCCAGGCGGTTGCGCCATTGGTTCGCGTCCGGTCGACCTGCACATCCGTGGCCTGGAAGCCATGGGCGCGAAGATCGAGGTCGAAGGCGGCTACATCAAGGCCAAGGCGCCTGAAGGCGGCCTGCGCGGTGCGCACTTCTTCTTCGATACCGTCAGTGTGACCGGTACCGAGAACATCATGATGGCCGCAGCGCTGGCCAAGGGTCGCAGCGTGCTGCAGAACGCTGCGCGCGAGCCTGAGGTGGTCGACCTGGCCAACTTCCTGATCGCCATGGGCGCCAAGATCCAGGGCGCGGGCACCGACACTATCACCATCGATGGCGTCGAGCGCCTGCACTCGGCCACGTACCGGGTGATGCCCGACCGTATCGAGACCGGCACCTACCTGGTCGCCGCCGCCGTCACCGGTGGTCGGGTCAAGGTCAAGGACACCGATCCGACCATCCTCGAAGCGGTCCTGGAGAAACTCAAGGAAGCCGGCGCCGAGATCACCACCGGCGAAGACTGGATCGAGCTGGACATGCACGGCAAGCGGCCCAAGGCCGTCAACCTGCGTACCGCCCCGTACCCGGCGTTCCCCACCGACATGCAGGCGCAGTTCATTTCCCTGAACGCCATCGCCGAAGGCACCGGTGCAGTGATCGAGACCATCTTCGAAAACCGCTTCATGCACGTGTACGAGATGCACCGCATGGGCGCGCAGATTCAGGTCGAAGGTAACACCGCCATCGTCACCGGCGTCACTGCGCTCAAGGGTGCTCCGGTCATGGCCACCGACCTGCGCGCCTCGGCCAGCCTGGTGCTGTCTGCGCTGGTGGCTGAAGGCGATACCTTGATCGATCGCATCTACCACATCGACCGTGGCTACGAGTGCATCGAAGAAAAACTGCAGATGCTGGGCGCGAAGATCCGTCGCGTACCGGGTTAATCCGGCTTCTGCCTGTGATCGGCACAAGGACGTGCCAGCCGAATCGAACGCGGTCGGGTCCAGGACCCGGCCGGCCGTAGCTGCTTAAGGACCGACGTTGCAATGTTGACCATCGCGCTTTCCAAGGGCCGTATTCTCGACGATACCCTGCCGTTGCTGGCCGAGGCCGGTATCGTGCCGACCGAGAATCCGGACAAGAGCCGCAAGCTGATCATCCCCACCACGCAGGACGACGTGCGCCTGCTGATCGTGCGTGCCACCGATGTGCCGACCTATGTCGAGCACGGCGCTGCCGACCTGGGCGTGGCTGGCAAGGACGTGCTGATGGAATACGGCGGCCAGGGGCTCTACGAGCCGCTGGACCTGCAGATCGCCCAATGCAAGCTGATGACCGCCGGTGTGGTGGGTGCGCCGGAGCCCAAGGGGCGTCTGCGCGTAGCCACCAAGTTCGTCAATGTCGCCAAGCGTTACTACGCCGAGCAGGGCCGTCAGGTCGACATCATCAAGCTGTACGGCTCCATGGAACTGGCACCGTTGATCAACCTCGCCGACAAGATCATCGACGTGGTGGACACCGGCAACACCTTGCGCGCCAACGGTCTCGAACCCCAGGAACTGATCGCCACGATCAGCTCGCGACTGGTGGTGAACAAGGCCTCCATGAAGATGCAGTACGCCCGCATCCAGACCCTCATCGACACCTTGCGCAAGGCTGTCGAGTCGCGACACCGCGGTTGACCTCTGCGCGCGACCTTCGCTGTCGCGCCCGTCGATCCGCGTCATTGCCACTTTTCTCGGGTGCCCGCGCGGATCGACTGGTAGCCTAGGGCGCCTGAGCATTCGCCACTAAAACGAGGCCCTCGTCATGACGCTGTCCACTGCAATCGCCCGTCTCAATGCTGCCGATCCGGATTTCGCACGCCATCTGGATCATCTGCTGAGCTGGGAGAGCGTGTCCGACGACGCGGTCAATCAGCGGGTGCTCGACATCATCAAGGCCGTGCGTGAGCGAGGCGACGCCGCGCTGGTGGAGTTCACCCAGCGCTTCGATGGCGTTCAGGCCAGTAGCATCGCTGACCTGATCCTCGACCGCGAGCGCCTGGAACTGGCGCTCACGCGCATCACTCCAGCGCAGCGCGAGGCGTTGGAAACCGCTGCCAATCGGGTACGCAGCTACCACGAGCGGCAGAAACAGGACTCCTGGCAATACACCGAGGCCGATGGCACGGTGCTGGGCCAGAAAGTCACTCCGCTGGACCGCGCCGGGCTGTACGTGCCGGGCGGCAAGGCGTCCTACCCTTCGTCGGTACTGATGAACGCCATTCCCGCCAAGGTTGCCGGGGTTGGCGAAGTGGTCATGGTGGTGCCCACGCCACGGGGCGAGTTGAACGAACTGGTGCTGGCCGCGGCCTGCATCGCCGGGGTCGATCGGGTGTTCACCGTTGGCGGTGCACAGGCAGTCGCAGCGTTGGCCTACGGCACCGAAAGCGTCCCGCAGGTGGACAAGATCGTCGGCCCGGGCAACATCTACGTGGCCACTGCCAAGCGCCATGTGTTCGGTCAGGTCGGCATCGACATGATCGCCGGCCCTTCGGAGATCCTCGTGGTCTGCGATGGTCACACCGATCCGGACTGGATCGCCATGGACCTGTTCTCCCAGGCCGAGCACGACGAAGATGCCCAGGCGATCCTGGTCAGCCCGGATGCCGATTTCCTCGACCGCGTCGCCGCCAGCATCGAAAAGCTGCTGCCGACCATGGAGCGCGCCGACATCATCGAGAAATCGATCAATGGTCGGGGTGCGCTGATCCAGGTGCGCGACATGCAGCAGGCCATCGAGGTGGCCAATCGCATCGCGCCCGAACACCTGGAGCTTTCGGTGGCCGACCCGCAGGCCTGGCTGGGGCAGATCCGCCATGCCGGAGCGATCTTCATGGGACGTCACACCAGCGAAGCGCTGGGTGACTACTGCGCTGGCCCCAATCACGTGTTGCCTACCTCCGGCACGGCGCGATTCTCCTCACCGCTGGGCGTCTACGACTTCCAGAAGCGCTCCTCGATCATTTTCTGCTCCGAGCAGGGTGCCTCGCAGTTGGGGCATACCGCATCCGTACTGGCCCGTGGCGAGTCGTTGACCGCCCACGCGCGTAGCGCCGAATTCCGTATTCTCGACAACGAGGGGAACTGAACATGAGTAAATTCTGGAGCCCCTTCGTCAAGGATCTGGTGCCCTATGTCCCAGGCGAGCAACCCAAGCTCGCGCGGTTGGTGAAGCTCAACACCAATGAAAACCCCTACGGCCCATCGCCCAAGGCTTTGCAGGCCATGCGCGAGCAGTTGAACGATGACCTGCGCCTGTACCCGGACCCCAACGGTGATCGGCTCAAGCAGGCAGTCGCTCAGTACTATGGCGTCAGCACGCAGCAGGTGTTCGTCGGCAATGGCTCGGACGAGGTGCTGGCACACATCTTCCACGGACTGTTCCAGCACCCGGGGCCGCTGCTGTTCCCGGACATCAGCTACAGCTTCTATCCGGTGTACTGCGGTCTGTACGGCATTGCGTACCAAACCGTGGCGCTGGACGAGGCGTTCCAGATCCGCATCGAGGACTATCAGCGCCCCAATGCCGGCATCATCTTCCCCAATCCCAACGCGCCCACGGGTTGTCTGCTGCCATTGCAGGCCATCGAGCAACTGCTGCAGGCCAATCGCGACTCGGTGGTAGTGGTGGACGAAGCCTATATCGACTTCGGCGGCGAGACGGCGATCAGCCTGGTCGCGCGCTACGACAACCTGCTGGTGACCCAGACCTTGTCCAAGTCGCGTTCGCTGGCTGGGCTGCGGGTCGGTCTGGCCGTCGGGCATCCCGATCTGATCGAAGCCCTGGAGCGGATCAAGAACAGCTTCAACTCCTACCCGCTGGACCGCATGGCCATTGCCGGCGCGGCTGCAGCGTTCGAGGACGAGGCCTATTTCGCACAGACTTGCCAAAAGGTCATCGACAGCCGCGAGGCACTGGTCGAGCAACTGACCGCGCGCGGCTTCGAGGTGCTGCCCTCGGCGGCCAACTTCATCTTCGCTCGCCATCGGCAACAGGACGCTGCACAACTGGCGGCGCGTCTACGTGAACACGGGGTGATCGTGCGTCACTTCAAGCAGACCCGCATCGACCAGTTCCTGCGCATCACCATCGGCACGCCGGAGATGAACCAGGCGCTGCTCGACGCGTTGCCCGCTTGAAGCGGGTTAACGGGGCCGAGCCCGAACAGCACGAAGCCGACGAGTGGCTGATCGATGCCGAGGCCGATGACGAGCAGGTCCAGCAGCAGCCGGTGACGCTGCAGCGCCCCTGGCTGCTGTTGCTGGGCCTGGTGCTGGTCGCTCTGAACCTGCGCCCGGCGCTGTCGAGCATGGCGCCGGTGCTGGGGCAGGTGTCCGATAGCCTGGGCTTGAGCGCTTCGGCGGCAGGTCTGCTGACCACCCTGCCCGTGTTGTGCCTGGGGCTTTTCGCGCCGTTGGCACCCGTGCTGGCGCGGCGCCTGGGCAGCGAACGGGTGATTCTCGGCATTTTGCTGATGCTGGCCCTGGGTATCGTGGTGCGCAGTGCGTTGGGTATCGCTGGAGTCTTCATCGGCAGTCTCATCGCCGGTGCCAGTATCGGCATCATCGGCGTGTTGCTGCCAGGCATCGTCAAACGGGATTTCCCCGCCCATGCCGGCACGCTGACTGGGGTCTACACCATGGCCTTGTGCCTGGGCGCGGCCATGGCGGCGGGCAGTACCGTGCCGCTCAGTCATGTCTTCGACGACCGTTGGGCGCTGGGCCTGGGCTTCTGGGCCGTGCCTGCGCTGCTGGCGATGCTGGTGTGGATGCCGCAGGCTCGCCAGGGGCACGGCGCCCATAAGGTCGCCTACCGGGTACGGGGCCTCTGGCGCGATCCGCTGGCCTGGCAGGTGACCTTGTACATGGGCCTGCAGTCGTCGCTGGCCTATATCGTGTTCGGCTGGTTGCCCTCCATCCTCATCGGCCGTGGCCTGAGCCCGACCGAAGCTGGGCTGGTGCTGTCCGGATCGGTGCTGGTGCAACTGATCAGCTCGCTCAGCGCCCCGTGGCTGGCCACCCGAGGCAAGGATCAGCGGCTGGCGATCGTGCTGGTCATGCTGATTACCCTGTGCGGGTTGTTCGGCTGTCTGTACGCCCCGGTTTCCGGGCTCTGGGGCTGGGCCGTGTTGTTGGGGCTGGGGCAGGGCGGCACCTTTGCCTTGGCCTTGACCCTGATCGTATTGCGTTCGAAGGACGCCCACGTCGCCGCCAACCTGTCGAGCATGGCTCAAGGCGTGGGCTACACCCTGGCATCGATGGGGCCGTTCGCCGTCGGTCTGGTGCACGACCTCACAGGCGGCTGGGCTGCGGTGGGCTGGATCTTCGGCGTGCTGGGCCTGGGCGCCATCGTCTTCGGGCTGGGTGCCGGGCGGGCCCTGCATGTGCAGGTGGTCAGCGAGCGTGTGCAGCGCTGAACGCCCGCTCATTGGCTTGTTCACCGCACTGATGGGCATGGCGCCCGCAGGTTGCGCGGATTATCGTGCAGCCTTCAATCCCTTTCTCGGATCTGCCCCATGAGCGACGCCAACAGCGCCTTGATCACCCGTTTCTACCAGGCCTTCCAGCGCCTGGACGCCGAGGCCATGGTGGCCTGCTACAGCGACGACATCGTCTTCAGCGATCCGGCCTTCGGTACCCTGAGGGGCAAGGATGCAGGCGATATGTGGCGAATGTTGATCAGCCGCGCCAAGGATTTCTCCCTGACCTTCGACCATGTGCGCGCCGACACGCGCGGCGGCAGCGCGCATTGGGTCGCCACCTACGTGTTTGGCCAGACCGGCCGTACGGTGGTCAACGATATCCAGGCCTGCTTCGTGATTCGCGACGGCTTGATCTGCCAGCATGACGACAGCTTCGATGTGTGGCGCTGGTCGCGTCAGGCACTGGGTACGCCAGGCCTGCTGTTGGGCTGGAGTCCGATGCTGCGCAACAAGGTGCGTCAGCAGGCGTTGAATGGCCTGCGCGCGTTCCAGGCGCGCTAAGGCGCAGCGTCGTGGAAGGTGAATCGATAGCCGAGGCGCCAGGCAAGCCTTGGTTCGTCTATCTGGTCCGGGCGGCCAATGGCTCGCTGTACTGCGGTATCAGCGACGATCCCCAGCGGCGCTTTCTCAAGCACCGCAGCGGGCAGGGTGCGCGCTATTTCAAGACCAGCCCTGCGCAGGCGCTGGTGTATGTGGAGCAGTGGCCCGACAGGCGCCAGGCGCTGCAACAGGAGCGGCTGGTGAAGAAGCTGCGCAAGTGCGCCAAGGAGGCCCTGGTGGCCTCCTATGTCAGTGAGCAGGTCGCAACCGAACTCAGTCCTTGCGACGTTTGAGCTGATCGACCAACTGCGTGGGCAGGCCCTTGATCACCAGCGTGCCGGCCGCTTCGTCATACTCGATCTTCGAGCCCAGCAGGTGCGCTTCGAAGCTGATCGACAAGCCCTCGGCCCGGCCGGTGAAGCGACGGAACTGGTTGAGGGTGCGCTTATCCGCTGGAATTTCCGGCGATAGGCCGTAGTCCTTGTTGCGGATATGGTCGAAGAACGCCTTGGGGCGGTCCTCGTCGATCAGGCTCGACAGTTCTTCCAGGGTGATCGGCTCGCCCTGCTTGCTTTGACTGGTGGCGTAGTCGACCAGGGTCTGGGTCTTTTCCCGCGCCGCTTCTTCAGGCAGATCCTCGCTCTCGACGAAGTCGCTGAAGGCCTTGAGCAAGGTACGGGTTTCGCCAGGGCCGTCGACGCCTTCCTGGCACCCGATGAAATCACGGAAGTAGTCCGAAACCTTCTTGCCGTTCTTGCCCTTGATGAAGGAAATGTACTGGCGTGAGTGCGTGTTGTTGTTCCATTCGGACAGATTTATACGCGCCGCCAGATGCAGTTGCCCCAGGTCCAGGTGACGCGATGGCGTGACGTCCAGTTCGGCGTTCACTGCCACGCCTTCGCTATGGTGCAGCAAGGCGATGACCAGGTACTCGGTCATGCCTTGCTGGTAATGGGCGAACAGCACATGACCACCCGTGGACAGGTTGGACTCCTCCATCAGCTTCTGCAGGTGCTCGACCGCCACGCGGCTGAAGGTGGCGAAGTCTTTTTCCTGCTCCTGGTACTGCTTGAGCCAGCCGCTGAGCGGATAGGCGCCGGACTCGCCATGGAAGAAGCCCCAGGCTTTGCCCTGTTTGGCGTTGTAGCTGTCGTTGAGGTCAGCCAGAAGATTTTCGAGGGCATCCGATGCAGCCAGTTCGGTGTCTCGTGCATGGAGCACGGCGGGGCTGCCATCGGGCTTCTTGTCGATCAGGTGAACGATGCAATGACGGATTGGCATGGAATTCTCTGAAAAAGGGGCGTTGGAACGCCGCGCTGCAAAGTCTCGCAGTTTACCGCAGGGCGGGGGTGAGGCAGTGGTCAGATTGTGGCAGATACACGGTGTTGTATGTTTTTTGATCAAAAGTCGGTTTTTTCGGCAAAACCCCCGAAAAACCTGAATAAAAACAGTGTCGGCAGCGGATATTTCCGCAGGCCTGTGTTAGTTTTGCGCCGTCTTGCGCCCCTTGGGGTGGCGCATTGCTGGCAGCTCGCTTGCCTCGTGTCGAACCAAACGTCGATTTGCGCATCTACATTCGCGATTGGCGAGGCTAGCCGGGACTTCCGTGCAGGCCCGATAACGATGAAGCACGCTGCATACCTCTGATTTGATAGGGAAGGAACACCACCATGGCATTGACCAAAGACCAACTGATTGCCGACATCGCCGAAGCCATCGATGCGCCGAAGACCACCGCGCGCAACGCCCTGGAGCAACTGGGCCAGATCGTTGCCGACCAACTGGAAAACGGCGCTGAAATCACTCTGCCGGGCATCGGCAAGCTGAAAGTCTCCGAGCGTCCTGCCCGTACCGGCCGTAACCCTTCGACTGGCGCTGCCATCGAAATCGCGGCCAAGAAAGTCGTCAAGTTCGTACCTGCAAAAGTGCTGACCGACGCCGTCAACAAGTAATTGTCGATGCTTCGTTGAAACCGCGCCCGGCCTGTCCGGGCGCGGTTTTTTCATGCCTGCGTTTTGTCTCGACCGCTGGACCAGGCAGCTCGGGCGCTGTCGTCGTGGAAGCTCCAGGCGACCATGCGGCTTTGCTTCTGTCCTTGGCCCATCGCGACCACGCGTTGGTCACTGACGCCTGCTTGCTTCAGTGCTGCTTCGATCCCGGGCAGGTTGCCGACTTTGGACACCAGACTGGTGAACCACAGCACTTGGCTGGCGTACTGCACGCTTTCGCTGATCAGCTGGCTGACGAAGCGAATCTCGCCCCCTTCGCACCACAGCTCATTGTTCTGCCCACCGAAGTTGAGCACCGGCAACCGGCGCTTGGGGTCCTGCTTGCCGAGGTTCTTCCATTTGCGCTGGCTGCCGCGCGTGGCTTCTTCGCGCGAGGCGTGGAAGGGCGGATTGCACAGGGTCAGGTCGAAGCGTTCGCTGGCCTGCAGCAGGCCGCTGAGGATACGGGTGCGCTCAGGTTGCTGGCGCAGCGTGATGGCCTTGCTCAGGCCATTGGCCTGGACGATGGTCTTGGCCGAGGCCAGTGCCACTTGATCGATGTCAGAGCCCAGGAATGACCAGCGGTAGTCACTGTGCCCGATCAGTGGGTAGATGCAGTTGGCGCCGACGCCGATGTCCAGTGCGCGCACTTTCGGGCCGCGTGGAACCTGTCCGCTGCTGTCTTCGGCGAGCAGATCGGCCAGCACATGAATGTAATCGGCGCGGCCTGGGATGGGCGGGCAGAGGTAATCGGCGGGAATGTCCCAGTGCTGGATGCCGTATTGGGCCTTGAGTAACGCGCGGTTGAACACGCGCACGGCTTCGGGATTGGCGAAGTCGATGCTGGGTTTGCCATGGGGATTGGTGAGGGTGAAGCGGGCCAGATCGGGGTGTGCCTCGATCAGCCGGGGAAAGTCGTAGCGGCCCTGATGGCGGTTGCGTGGGTGCAGGGTAGGTTTGTCGATCATGGTCGCATCCGGTGTTGCGAACCTTTCGCGGCCCTGTCGCGGCGAGGCCGCTCCGGCAAGCGCCTGGTGGCGTGCAGGAGCGGCCTCGTGCCGCGACAGGGCCGCCAAGCGGCCCCAACGGTGTGTTGATTACAGCGCAGCGATCCGCGCGTGTTGCTCGGTGAAGTTGGCCAGTGCCTGTTCGGACTCAGCCAGCTTGGCGCGCTCCTTCTCGATCACCGCCGGCGGTGCCTTGTCGACGAAGGCGGCGTTGGACAGCTTGCCACCGACCCGCTGGACTTCGCCCTGCAGGCGCTGGATTTCCTTGTTCAGGCGGGCCAGCTCGGCATCCTTGTCGATCAGGCCAGCCATGGGCACCAGCACCTGCAGATCGCCTACCAGGGCGGTGGCCGACAACGGCGCTTCGTCCTGCTCGGTGAGCACGGTGAAGGACTCGACCTTGGCCAGCTTCTTGAGCAGGGCTTCGTTGTCCTGCAGGCGACGCTGGTCGTCGGCGTTGGCGTTCTTCAGGAACAGCGGCAGCGGCTTGCCTGGGCCAATGTTCATTTCGGCGCGAATGTTGCGCAGGCCCACCATCAATTCTTTGAGCCACTCGATATCGCCCTCTGCGGCCGTATCGATGCGGCTTTCGTTGGCCACCGGCCACGACTGCAGCATGATGGTCTTGCCCTGGACACCGGCCAGCGGCGCGATGCGCTGCCAGATTTCTTCGGTGATGAAGGGCATGAACGGATGGGCCAGGCGCAGCACCACTTCCAGCACGCGCACCAGCGTGCGACGCGTGCCGCGAGCACGCTCGATTGGCGCGTTCTCGTCCCACAGCACCGGCTTGGACAGCTCCAGGTACCAGTCGCAGTACTGGTTCCAGACGAACTCGTAGAGCGCCTGGCTGGCCAGGTCGAAACGGAACTGCTCGAGCTGGCGGGTCACCTCGGCTTCGGTGCGTTGCAACTGCGAGATGATCCAGCGATCGGCCAGCGACAGCTCACAGGCTTCGCCGTTCTGGCCGCAATCTTCGCCCTTGTCCAGCACGTAGCGGGCGGCGTTCCAGATCTTGTTGCAGAAGTTGCGATAGCCTTCGACACGGCCCATGTCGAACTTGATGTCGCGACCGGTGGAGGCCAGGGAGCAGAAGGTGAAGCGCAGGGCGTCGGTGCCGTAGCTGGCGATGCCCTCGGGGAATTCAGCCTTGGTCTGCTTGGCGATCTTCTCGGCCAGCTTGGGCTGCATCATGCCGCTGGTGCGTTTCTCCAGCAGCGCCTCGAGGGTGATGCCGTCGACGATGTCCAGCGGGTCGAGCACGTTGCCCTTGGACTTGGACATTTTCTGTCCCTGACCGTCACGCACCAAGCCGTGCACGTACACGGTCTTGAACGGCACTTGGGGGTGCCGTCTTCGTTCTTGATCAGGTGCATGGTCAGCATGATCATCCGGGCGACCCAGAAGAAGATGATGTCGAAGCCTGTGACCAGCACGTCGGTGGAGTGGAATTTCTTCAGGAACTCGGTCTGTTCCGGCCAGCCCAGGGTGGAGAAGGTCCACAGCCCCGAGCTGAACCAGGTGTCCAGGACATCGTCGTCCTGGCGCAGGGCCACGTCGGCACCCAGGTTGTGCTTGCTGCGCACTTCCTGTTCGTTGCGCCCGACATACACCTGGCCGGCCTCGTCATACCAGGCTGGGATGCGGTGGCCCCACCACAGCTGACGGCTGATGCACCAGTCCTGGATGTCGCGCATCCAGGAGAAGTACATGTTCTCGTACTGCTTGGGCACGAACTGGATCCGGCCATCTTCCACGGCAGCGATGGCAGGCTCGGCCAGGGGCTTGGTGGAGACGTACCACTGGTCGGTCAGCCAGGGTTCGATGATGGTGCCGGAGCGGTCACCCTTGGGCACCTTTAAGGCATGGTCGTCGACACTCACCAGCAGGCCCTGGGCATCCAGGTCGGCCACCATCTGCTTGCGCGCGACGAAACGGTCGAGCCCGGCGTACTGGGCCGGCAGGGACGTATCGACGCGCTCGTTGACGCTGCCATCGAGGTTGAAGGCCTGCACGGCGGCGAGCACGCTGGCGTTCTTATCGAAGATGTTCAGCAGCGGCAGGTCGTGGCGCTTGCCGACTTCGTAGTCGTTGAAATCGTGGGCTGGGGTGATCTTCACGCAGCCGGTGCCGAATTCAGGGTCGCAGTAATCGTCAGCGATGATCGGGATGCGGCGACCGACCAGCGGCAGCTCGACGAATTGGCCGATCAGGGCCTGATAGCGCTCATCGTTCGGGTTGACCGCAACGGCGACGTCGCCCAGCAGGGTTTCCGGACGGGTAGTGGCCACCACCAGGTGGTCCTTGCCTTCGGCCGTGGTAGCGCCATCGGCCAGCGGGTAGCGCAGGTTCCACAGATGGCCCTTTTCGTCGTGGCTTTCCACTTCGAGGTCGGAAATGGCGGTGTGCAGCTTCGTGTCCCAGTTGACCAGGCGCTTGCCGCGGTAGATCAGACCGTCTTCATGCAGGCGCACGAACGCTTCTTTCACTGCTTCGGACAGGCCGTCGTCCATGGTGAAGCGCTCACGGCTCCAATCGACCGACGAACCCAGGCGACGAATCTGACGGCTGATGTTGCCGCCGGACTGGTCTTTCCACTCCCAGACTTTTTCCAGGAACTGCTCGCGGCCCAAGTCGTGACGATTCTGGCCTTTGGCTTCGAGCTGGCGTTCGACGAGCATCTGCGTCGCGATGCCGGCATGGTCGGTGCCCGGCTGCCACAGCGTGTCGCGGCCCTGCATGCGGCGGAAGCGAATCAGGGCGTCCATGATCGCATTGTTGAAGCCGTGGCCCATGTGCAGGCTGCCGGTGACGTTCGGCGGCGGGATCATGATGGTGTAGGACTCGCCTGCACCTTGCGGAGCGAAATAGTTTTCCGACTCCCAGGTGTTGTACCAGGAAGTTTCGATGGCGTGCGGCTGGTAGGTCTTATCCATGCGCGGCGGGACCCTTAGGCATTAATTCGGGAAAGCCGGGAAGTATAACCAAGCTGCGAGCTGCAAGCGACAAGGAGGGCGCGCGTCAGGCTCATCGAAGCTGGACCACGATGAGCGCAACGCGCAGAGCGCGGCGGCTTACTCCGAACGCTTGATCAGGCGTTCCATGCGCGCCTCGAGGCGACGCTTGATTTCGGCTTCGATGTGCGGGGTGTAGTCGTTGATCACGTCTTGCATGATCGATTGCGCGGCGGCGCGCAACTCGGCGTCCAGGTGCAACAGGGTGTCCTGGCGGCGGGTTTGCGAGTCTTCGGCTGGCGCCGGTGCCGGTTCGGCGCTTGTCTCGGAAGCGGGCAACGGCTCGTCGAGGTGCAGGGGCATCTGCTCGACGGTTTCGGTGAGCAGCGGCGGCTGCAGGTCGTCGTCGCCCAACAGCTGGCGAATCGACTCGAGGTCGTCGAGCAGGTGGGCGGATGGGGTCTGGGAAGTGGGTTTGTCCATCGTCGTCAAAGTCGCTGTAAGCGGTGATCTTGCAGAGCATAGCCCTGTTCACGGTAGAAACGGAATCGGTCTCGGGCCGACTGGCGGATGGCTGCGTCCTCGACGACGATTTCCGCCACCCGCTCGAACTGGCCGACGAAGGCCGGCACACTGGCGCCGAGGTTGATCAGCAGGTCGCGATGTTCGCCTGCACTGGCGTCGATGCCCAAGGCCACCTGGGCTTCAGGGTGCTGCTCGGCCAGGTCGTGGGGGACGAACGCCTCGCCCTTGAAGCGCCACAGGCGTTCGTCCAGATCCACGCGCTGAGCGTCGTCCTGGCAATGCAGGTAGACCCGATGGCCCAGGCGCCAGGCCTTCTCGCACAGCTTGCAGGCGAAGTCCAGGCGCGCCGACAGCGAGTCGGTGGGCAGAATGTAGAAGTCGACTTTGCTCATGGTCGGTCAGGTCGTCAGCCACGAGGCGACGGCAACGCCATCACCTCGCTGCCATCAAACGCCCGCGCGGTCCAGCAAGTACTGGGTCAGCAGGGGCACCGGACGCCCGGTGGCGCCTTTGTCCTTGCCGCCGCTGGTCCAGGCGGTGCCGGCGATGTCCAGGTGCGCCCAGCTGTAGTTCTTGGCGAAGCGCGACAGGAAGCAGCCGGCGGTGATGCTGCCCGCCTTCGGGCCGCCGATGTTGGCGATGTCGGCGAACGGGCTGTCCAGTTGTTCCTGGTACTCCTCGAACAGCGGCAGTTGCCAGGCGCGGTCGTCGGCGCGCTTGCCGGCGTCGAGCAGTTGACCGACCAGATCGTCGTTGTTACCCATCAGGCCGGAGGTGTGGCTGCCCAGGGCGACGATGCAGGCACCGGTGAGGGTGGCGATATCGATCACGGCCTGCGGCTTGAAGCGCTCGGCGTAGGTCAGGGTATCGCACAGCACCAGACGGCCCTCGGCATCGGTGTTGAGGATTTCCACGGTCTGCCCGCTCATGGTGGTGACGATGTCGCCAGGTCGGGTCGCGCCGCCACTGGGCATGTTCTCGGCGCAGGCCAGCAGGCACACCAGGTTGATCGGCAGTTGCAGTTCGAGCACCGCGCGCAGGGTGCCGAACACGCTGGCCGCACCACCCATGTCGTATTTCATTTCATCCATGCCGGCGCCCGGCTTGAGGCTGATGCCGCCGGTGTCGAAGGTGATGCCCTTGCCGACCAGCACGAACGGCTTGTCGGTCTTCTTGGCGCCCTGGTACTGCATGACGATCAGTCGTGGCGGCTGATCGCTGCCCTGGCCGACGGCGTAGAACGCGCCCATGCCCAGGTCCTTGATCTTCTTCTCGTCGAGCACTTCGACCTTCAGGCCCTTGTGCGCCTTGCCCAGATCCTTGGCCTGCTCGGCGAGGAAGCTGGGGTGACAGATGTTCGGTGGCAGGTTGCCCAGGTCGCGGGTCAGCGCCATGCCGCTGGTGATGGCGGTGGCGTGCTTGACCGCGCGCTCGACCTCGGACAGGCCGGCCTTGTCGGCGAGCAGGGTGACCTTCTTCAGGGCGCGCGGTTCGGCTTTCTGACTCTTGAAACGGTCGAACACGTAGGTGCCGTCGAGCAGGGTTTCTGCCAGCAGGCGGTATTTGCCGTAATGACCGTCACGATTGGTCACGGCGATGTCGTCCAAGGCCAGCACGGCGTCGGTGCCGGCCAGGTTGCGCAGAGCCCCGGCGACGCTGGCGACCAGCTTGCGCCAGGTGCGGTCGCCCAAAGCCTCTTCCTTGCCGCAGCCGACCAGCAGTACGCGCTCGGCCTTGAGACCCGGCAGGTTGTGCAGCAACAGGGTCTGACCCGGCTTGCCGACCAGATCGCCGCGCTTGAGGATGGCTGCCAGGGCGCCTTCTGTCGCCAGGTCGATGGCCTTGGCGACGGCGCCAAGCTGACGGCCTTCACCGACCGGAACGACCAGAGTGGCGGTTTTCACGGATGCTGCGGCTACGGTCTTTACAACCAGTTGCATGTGAGGGTCCCGAATGATCTGTAGAGTGGCGACGGCCGCGCAAGCGACGCGCCCGGCCTGGCGGCGCTGTCGCGGGCCAGTGGAAAAGCTGCCAGTTTGAGCCTGCCGGCGCCTCGCTGACAACCCCGGAGCCCGCTTTTGCAGGGGGCATCCGGCTTTCGCCAGTCAGGACATTCGCTGTGATGCGCCGCCAAGTGACAGGCGCCCCCAATCACAGGATAATGCGCGCACTTTTGAATGGAGGTTCGCTGCTGGCGAACCGGCGCGGGTCCTGATTGTCCTTTCAGTCAGTGTCCTGGCAATCCGCCCCTGACAACCCAGGAGTGTCTGGTTTGATCGTCTTTCGTTATCTGTCCCGCGAGGTCCTGGTCACCTTGAGCGCCGTCAGCGCCGTGCTGTTGGTGATCATCATGAGCGGGCGCTTCATCAAGTACCTGGCCCAGGCGGCCCAGGGTGCACTCGATCCGGGTGTGCTGTTTTTGATCATGGGCTTCCGCCTGCCGGGCTTTCTGCAACTGATCCTGCCGCTGGGGTTGTTCCTCGGCATCCTGCTGGCCTACGGCCGGCTCTACCTGGAAAGCGAGATGACTGTGCTTTCGGCCACCGGCATGAGCCAGCAGCGCCTGCTGACGCTGACCATGGCGCCGGCTGCGCTGGTCGCGCTGTTGGTGGCGTGGTTGAGCCTGAGCCTGGCGCCGTTGGGCGTTGCCCAGGTGCAGAAGATCGTGGCCCAGCAAGATGCCTTGACCGAGTTCGATACCCTGGTGCCCGGTCGCTTCCAGAGCCTGCGTGACGGCACCCGTGTCACCTATGCCGAAACGATGTCCGACGATCGGGTCAATCTCGGTGGCGTGTTCATCTCCGAGAAGCGCTTCAACCAAGACAAGACCAAGGACCGTGCGCCTTCGGTACTGGTCGCCGAAAAGGGCCACCAGGAAGTCCAGGCCGATGGTAACCGCTACCTGATCCTGGAAAACGGCTATCGCTACGATGGCAACCCAGGCGAGGCCGGTTATCGTGCGATCAAGTACGAGACCTATGGTGTGCAATTGCCCAAGCCGGAAGTCAGCCAGGAGGTCACCGAGCGCGAAGCCATCCCGACCTCCGACTTGATCGGGCACGACGGTCTGCGCGAGCGCGCCGAGCTGCAGTGGCGGCTGTCGCTGCCGCTGCTGGTCTTCATCGTGACACTGCTGGCGGTGCCGCTGGCTAGGGTCAATCCACGCCAGGGCCGCTTCCTCAAGCTGCTGCCGGCGATTCTTCTGTACATGGCCTACCTGACGATGCTGATTTCCGTTCGCGGTGCCCTGGAGAAAGGCAAGCTGCCAATTTCCCTTGGCTTCTGGTGGGTACACACGCTGTTCCTGCTCATCGGTCTTGCGCTGATGTACTGGGAGCCGCTGCGCTTGAAGATGGCCTCGCGCCGTGCGGGGGTGAGCCGTGGTTAAACTCGACCGCTACATTGGCAAGAGCGTACTGCTGGCCATTCTCGCCGTGCTGGGGATCATCCTCGGCCTGGCCTCGCTGTTCGCCTTCATCGACGAGATGGGTGACCTGAGCGACACCTACAGCCTGCTCGATGCCAGCAGCTATGTGCTGCTCACCGCGCCGCGCCGCCTCTACGACATGCTGCCGATGGCCGCACTGATCGGTTGCCTGATTGGCCTGGGCAGCCTGGCCAGCAGCAGCGAATTGACCATCATGCGTGCTGCTGGCGTGTCCATCGGCCGCATCGTCTGGGCGGTAATGAAGCCGATGCTGGTGCTGATGCTGGTCGGCCTGCTGATCGGCGAATACGTCGCCCCGGTCACCGAGAACAAGGCCCAGGCCGAGCGTTCGTTGGCCCAGGGCGGTGGCGAGGCGCAGAGCTCCAAGCGAGGCATGTGGCACCGCCAGGGCGACGAGTTCGTGCACATCAACTCGGTGCAGCCCAACGGCCTGCTGCTGGGCGTGACTCGCTACCGTTTCGACGACGAGCGCAAGATTCTCAGTTCCAGCTTCGCCCGTCGTGCCCTGTACAAGGACGAGCGCTGGGTGCTGCATGACGTCAACACCACGTTCTTCAAGGGCGATCACACCGAAGTGGTGCAGGTGCCGGAAGAACTCTGGGATGTTTCGGTGACGCCGGAACTGCTCAATACCGTGGTGCTGCCGCCCGAATCGCTGTCGATGACTGGGCTGTGGGAGTACATCCATTACCTGGCCGATCAGGGTCTGAACAATGCCCGCTACTGGCTGGCGTTCTGGAGCAAGATTCTGCAGCCGGTGGTGACCGCCGCATTGGTGCTGATGGCGATCTCCTTCATCTTCGGTCCGCTGCGCTCGGTGACCTTGGGTCAGCGCGTGTTCACCGGGGTGCTGGTGGGCTTCGTGTTCCGCATCGCCCAGGATTTGCTCGGCCCCTCGAGCCAAGTGTTCGGCTTCCCGCCATTGCTGGCGGTGGTGATACCGGCAGGGGTCTGCGCCCTTGCAGGGGTATGGCTGCTACGAAGGGCGGGATGAGCCTAGCCTTGGCGTAAACGAAAAAGCCGACCCTAGGGTCGGCTTTTTGCTGGCCGCTGCGCAGAGCCTGGCCGCCGTCATTTCTTCGACTTTGGAACGCGTACTAGCCGGGTTTCGGAGTAGATGTCATGCCAACTGCGTTTTTGCTTGTCGATCAACGACCAGATGAACCCCAGGCCCAGGCACAGCCAGGACGCGATCGAGACCATGAAGCGCAGTAAAGCCTGCCACAACGTGATGGCGCTACCGTCGGCATTCTGCACGCGCACTCCCCAGACTTGCATGCCCAGCGTCTGGCCGCCGTGGGTCCAGAACTTGGCGAAGAAGCCGAACAGGGCGAACAGCAGCACCGTGGACAGCAGGGGATCGCCATCCAGCGCGCCCGCCTCGGTGAGCGATCGCATGCGAGCCTCGCCGATGATCGACATCTGGATCAGCTTGTAGGCGCCCGCCGTCACGATTAGCAGGGCCGTGCAGAGCAGGAAGTCGTAGAACATCGCTGCCAGGCGTCGGCCAAGGCCGACAGGCGGGAATTCACCCTGTGGAGTGAGCAAGGGCTTGGTCATGCACGGTGGCTCCGAAAGACGAAGCCGCCATTCTACGGTTAAAAAAAAGCCCCTGCACTTGGCAGGGGCTTTTTCGAAGCCGGATCGGCTTACTCTGCAACCTGAACCTTGTCAGCTTGCATGCCCTTCTGGCCTTGCACGGCTTCGAAGGTGACCTTCTGGCCTTCTTTCAGGCTCTTGAAGCCATTGCCTTCGATCGCGCGGAAGTGAACGAACAGATCCGCACCGCTTTCGGGGGTAATGAAGCCGTAACCTTTCTCGTCATTGAACCACTTGACGGTACCGTTCTGACGCTCAGCCATTTTCTTGCTTCCTATGAATCTTTAGATAGTGATTTCAGTTTCTTTCGTTTTGGAAGGACGAAAGAGTACTGGGCTGGGTTGCAGGAAAGTAAGAGACGTCAGACGGGTTGTAGCAAAATTCGGCTACTGGCCCAGGTCACGAACTGTTGCGACCCATGCAAACACAGTGAGCCGACTCTACGCCAACTCTCGCGACAAAAACAAGCCCCGAATCGCCTCCAGATCAGGCTTTTGCCAATTACCGACACAATGGTCGCAAACAGCATGGCGCCTGGGCTGGCGCCATGTTCGAAAGTTATTAAATGGGTTCGCAATCGAATAAGCGAGCGCTTAATGAATTACCTTCAACCTCGGTAGTAACGCGGTACAACGAAAGGCATTTTGCTGACCTTCAAGGCAACTTGCTTGCCCCGCACCATGGCGAACAGCGGCGTTTCCAATGCACTGTGTTCGCTATCGACATAGCCCATCGCCACAGGCGCATTCAATGTCGGTCCGAAGCCGCCACTGGACACCCTTCCGACCGTCTTGCCGGTGCCATCGACGATGTCGGCACCTTCTCGAACCGGCGTGCGCTCCTGTGGCAGCAGGCCGACGCGCTTGCGGGCCACGCCCCCACGCTGCTGCTCGAACACCCGCTCTGCACCTGGGAAACCGCCCGCACGCGCGCCGTCGGCGCGACGGGCCTTGGACACGGCCCACCACAAGCTGGCTTGTACTGCGGTGGTGTCAGGGTCCATGTCGTGTCCATACAGGCACAGCCCGGCTTCCAGGCGCAGCGAGTCGCGGGCGCCGAGGCCGATGGGTTGTACCTCGGGTTCGGCCAGCAGGCGCCGCGCCAAGGCTTCGGCGTGCTCCGCGGGTACCGAGATCTCGTAGCCGTCTTCGCCGGTGTAGCCAGAGCGACTGATCAGGCAATCCGCCTCGAGCAGCGTCACGCGCCGCACCTGCATGAAGGTCATCTGCGCCACTTCAGGTGCCAGGCGCTGCAGCACCGAGGCCGCTGCCGGGCCTTGCAGTGCCAGAAGGGCGCGCGTCTCGAACAGCGGTTGCACCTCGCAGCGGGCGCCCAGATGGTCGCGCAGATGGGCCAGGTCCTGCTCCTTGCAGGCGGCGTTGACCACCAGAAAGAGCGTGTCGTCGCCGAGATTAGCGACCATCAGGTCATCGAGGATGCCGCCCTGTTCGTCGGTGAACAGCGCATAGCGCTGGGTGCCTACCGGCAGGTCGACGATATCCACCGGCACCAGGCTTTCCAGGGCGGTCGCCGCTTCAGGCCCGTGCAGCAGGATCTGGCCCATGTGCGAGACGTCGAACAATCCCGCCTGGCTGCGGGTGTGCAGGTGTTCCTTGAGTACGCCCAGCGGGTACTGCACGGGCATGTCGTAGCCGGCGAATGGCACCATGCGTGCGCCCAGTTCCAGGTGAAGGGCGTGCAGCGGGGTCTTGAGCAGTGTGGCGGACATCGATGACTCCTTGGAATGTGGTCCAGCCCTGCGCGCGAGCGGTAAGTGGCATTCGCGCGCAGGCCTTGCTGAGGCTGCGACGTTCGCGGCCTCAGACGTCCTGATAGCTTTCGACCGACGGGCAGGCGCAGACCAGGTTGCGGTCGCCGTACACGTTGTCGACGCGACCCACCGGCGGCCAGTACTTGTTGTCCATCAGGCTGGCCACCGGATACACCGCTTGCTCGCGGCTGTAGCCGTGTGCCCAGTCCCCGACCAACTCGGCTGCGGTGTGCGGGGCGTTCTTCAGCGGGTTGTCGTCCCTGTCCAGGCTGCCGTTCTCTACCGCGCGAATCTCTTCGCGGATCTGGATCATCGCTTCGCAGAAGCGGTCCAGTTCCTGGCGCGACTCGCTCTCGGTCGGCTCGATCATCAGCGTGCCGGCCACCGGGAAGGACATGGTCGGGGCATGGAAACCGAAGTCGATCAGGCGCTTGGCCACATCATCGACGCTGATGCCGCTGGAGTCCTTGAGCGGGCGCAGGTCGAGGATGCATTCGTGGGCCACCAGGCCATTGCTGCCGCTGTACAGCACCGGATAGTGCTCTTCCAGGCGGCGGGCGATGTAGTTGGCGTTGAGAATGGCCATCTGCGAAGCGCGCTTGAGCCCCGCCCCGCCCATCATGCGGATGTACATCCAGGTGATGGGCAGGATGCTGGCGCTGCCGAACGGTGCAGCGCAGACCGCCCCAGTGGTGTTCTCCAGCGCCGCATGGCCGGGCAGGAACGGTGCCAGGTGGGATTTGACGCCGATCGGCCCGACGCCCGGCCCGCCACCGCCGTGGGGGATGCAGAAGGTCTTGTGCAGGTTCAGGTGCGAGACATCGCCGCCGAACTTGCCTGGGGCGCACAGCCCGACCATGGCATTCATGTTGGCGCCATCGATGTACACCTGGCCACCGTTGTCGTGGATCAGCGCGCAGATCTCACCGATGGCTTCTTCGAACACGCCGTGGGTCGACGGGTAGGTGATCATCAGTGCGGCGAGGTGCTCGCGGTGCTGGCTGGCCTTGGCCCGCAGATCGTCGACATCGACGTTGCCGCGCGCGTCGCAGGCAGTCACCACCACGCGCATGCCGGCCATGTGGGCCGTGGCCGGGTTGGTGCCGTGGGCCGAGGAGGGGATCAGGCAGATGTCGCGGTGGCTGTCGCCGCGGCTTCGGTGATAGGCGCGGATCGCCAGCAGGCCGGCATACTCGCCTTGCGAGCCGGCATTGGGCTGTAGCGACACCGCGTCGTAGCCGGTGGCAGCGCAGAGCATGGCCTGCAATTCATCGGTCAGTTGCTGGTAACCCTGGCTTTGGCTGGCCGGGGCGAACGGGTGCAGGTTGCCGAATTCGGCCCAGGTCACCGGCATCATTTCGCTGGCCGCGTTGAGTTTCATGGTGCACGAGCCCAGCGGGATCATGCTGCGGTCCAGGGCCAGGTCCTTGTCGGCCAGGCGGCGCAGGTAGCGCATCAACTCGGTTTCGCTGTGGTAGCGGTTGAATACCGGGTGTTCGAGGTAGCCCGAGCGGCGCAGCAGGGCCTGCGGCAGGCGCGAGACGGGGGCTGCGGCCAGGGCGTTGAAGTCGGGCAGGCGACGGCCTTCGGCGAACAGCCCCCACAGCGCTTCGACATCGGCTTGGGTGCTGGTTTCGTCCAGCGACAGGCCCACGTGCGTGGCGTCGATCTGGCGCAGGTTGAAGTGCTGTGCCCGGGCTTTTTCGTGAAGCGTGGCGGTGGCGGCGCCGGTGTTCAGGGTCAGGGTGTCGAAGCAGGTGCTGTTGAGCACTGAGACGCCGAGGCTGTCGAGGCCGGCAGCGAGCACGGCCGTCAGCGTGTGTGTGCGTTCGGCGATGCGCTTGAGGCCGGCGGGGCCGTGATAGACGGCGTACATGCTGGCGATGTTGGCCAACAGCACCTGGGCGGTGCAGATGTTGCTGGTGGCCTTCTCGCGACGGATGTGCTGCTCGCGGGTCTGCATGGCCAGGCGCAGGGCGGTCTTGCCGAAGCGGTCGATCGACACGCCGACCAGGCGGCCCGGCATGTCGCGCTTGAATGCGTCGCGAGTGGCGAAGTACGCCGCGTGGGGACCGCCAAAGCCCAGCGGCACGCCGAAGCGCTGGGCGCTGCCGATGGCCACGTCGGCACCGAAGTCGCCCGGCGGGGTGAGCAGGGTCAGGGCCAGCAGGTCGGCGGCTACCGCCACCAACGCGTTGCCGTCGTGCAGGCGTTGGACCACTTCGCGGTAGTCGAACACTGCACCATGGCTGGCCGGGTACTGCAGCAGCGCACCGAAGTAGGCGCTGGTGTCCTGCAGCGCGAACTCATCGCCCACCACCACTTCGATGCTCAGCGGCTCTGCGCGGGTGCGCAGCACATCGAGGGTCTGCGGATGGCAATGCACGGAGGCGAAGAAGGCATTGCTGGCCTTGTTCTTCGACAGCCGCTTGCAGAAGGTCATGGCCTCGGCCGCAGCGGTGGCTTCGTCGAGCAGCGAGGCGTTGGCGATCGGCAAACCGGTGAGGTCGCTGATCAGCGTCTGGAAGTTCAGCAGCGCCTCCAGGCGACCCTGGGAAATTTCCGGCTGATAGGGGGTGTAGGCGGTGTACCAGGCCGGGTTTTCCAGCAAGTTGCGCAGGATCGGCGCCGGCGTGTGGGTGCCGTAGTAGCCCTGGCCGATGAAGCTCTTGAACAGCACATTGCGTGCAGCGATGGTCTTGAGGGCCGCGAGCGCGTCGGCTTCGCTTTGGCCATCGGCATGACCGAGCACGCTGGTGCCCTTGATGCTTTCGGGAATGACCGCAGCGGTCATGGCTTCGAGCGAATCGAAGCCCAGGGTGTGCAGCATGCCCTGTTCGTCGGCGCTATTCGGGCCGATGTGGCGGGCGATGAATTCGTTGGCGGTGCCGAGGTTGCTGGTCATGGTGGTGATCCTCAGGCGTGGGCGTTGGCGTTGAGCAGGCGGTCGTAGGCATCCTGGTCGAGCAGGGCGGCCACTTCAGCCATGTCGGCGGGCACGAAGCGGAAGAACCAGCCTTGGCCCAGTGGGTCTTCGTTGACCTGTTCCGGGCTGTCGTTGAGGTCTTCGTTGACGGCGACCACTGCGCCAGTGAGCGGCATGTACACACCGCTGGCGGCTTTGACCGATTCGACGGTGGCGGCTTCGGCACCTTTGTCGTAGTGCTGCAGCTCCGGCAGTTGCACGAAGACCACATCGCCCAAGGCGTTCTGGGCGTAGGCGGTAATGCCGACGGTGACGCTGCCGTCCGCTTCGACGCGCAGCCATTCGTGATCTTCGGTGAAACGCAACTCGCTCATGGGAAATCCTCGTAACGCAGGGGTCGATGGGCGCGGTGGTTCCGCGCTCTTGAGATGGGATTTCACCTAGCAATAATGCGGCCACTCGAATGGAAGCCCTTCAATTCAATGGGTTGGGGGCTTTTTGTGGGTGCGGGTGAGCGTGGAGATGGAATGAAAACGCTACGGCGCAAAAGTGGGAACAAAAGATCGACCAATCAAACCTTTGCAAAGACAAGCGCAACAGGGTTTGTACTGATTTCATTACGGTGTATTGAAATCAGTACGGATGTGGTCGGCCTCAGGACTTCCCAGAGATGCCGTACTTGCGCAAGCGCTGCGCAATGGCGGTATGCGAGGTATGCAGCCGCGCGGCGAGTTGGCGCGTCGAGGGGTAGCTGGCATAGAGCCGTTGCAGCAAACTGCGCTCGAAATCGCCGACGGCCTGTTCCAGGCTAGCCACTTCGCCGTCCTGCCCGCGCGCGACCGACGTGCCAGCAATGTCCAGATCGCCAATGTCCACCAAGTGGCTTTCGCAAATGGCGGCGGCGCGGAAAATCACGTTCTGCAACTGGCGCACGTTGCCCGGCCAGGGGTTGGCCAGCAGCGCCTGGTGGGTGGCGGGCGCCAGGCGGCAGGGCGGGCGCTGGATCTGGGTGCAAGCCTGCTGCATGAAGTAGTGGGCCAGCATCAGGATGTCCTGCCCGCGGTCGCGCAAGGGCGGCACTTGCAGGTTGAGCACGTTCAGCCGATAGAACAGGTCTTCGCGGAAGCTGCCTTCAGCGACCATGCGCTCCAGGTCGCGGTGGGTGGCGCTGATGATGCGCACGTCGACCTTGACCTCACGGTCGCCGCCAACCCGGCGGAAGCTGCCGTCACTGAGAAAACGCAGCAGCTTGGCTTGCAGGTACGGCGACATTTCGCCGATCTCGTCGAGGAACACCGTGCCTTTGTTGGCCAGCTCCATCAGACCGGGCTTGCCGCCGCGCTGGGCGCCGGTGAAGGCGCCGGGGGCATAGCCGAACAGCTCGCTCTCGGCCAGACTCTCGGGCAGCGCGGCGCAGTTGAGTGCCAGGAATGGCGCGGCCTGGCGGCTGCTCAACGCATGGCAGGCGCGGGCCACCAGTTCCTTGCCGGTGCCGGTTTCGCCATGCACCAGCAGCGGCGCATCCAAGGTCGCCACGCGTAGGCCGCGGGCCTTGAGGGTGCGGATGACCGGCGACTCGCCGAGCAGTGCATCGAAGCCTTCGGCGCGGTCGTGCCGCAGCGCCGACAGGCGCTCACCCATGCGGTTCGGCGGATACAGCGTGAGCAGGCCACCGGCCTGGGTGATCGGTGTGGCGTCGAGCAGCAGGCTCTGGCCATTGAGCTGCATTTCGCGCATGGGCAGGTGGAAGTTGTTGTCCAGCAGGGCCTTGAGCAGGTTGTCGTCGCCGAACAGCTCGCCCACCGAGCGGCCGGCCGATTCGCGCCCGCACAGGGCGATCAGTGCCGGGTTGGCCAGCAGCACCTTTCCGGCGCTGTCCACGGCCAGCACCGGATCACTCATGGCCGCCAGCAGGGCGTCGAGCTGCAGGTGACGGCGCTGGCCGGGCAAGATGTCCACTACCTCCACCGCCTGCACGCCGTGCACCTCGAACAGCGCATCGTGCAGTTCTTCGAGCACGGCAGGGCTCAGGGTCGGTGCGTCGATGTAGACGTTGGGCGGAACCATCTCCACCGCATCGAGGTTGAGGTGACGGGCACCGAGCAGGGCCAGGACTTCCTGGGTGATGCCGACGCGGTCGATGAAGCTGACGTGGATGCGCATGGGGGCGAGCGGTCTTGGGACGAGAGGCAGCAGTATGCCTCGAGATGCCTGGCGCGCCCACACGAACGGTGCATGGTCGGCGCCGGGGTCACTGCAAATGTTCAGGCTTGATCGGATCGCCGGACTTCACCGCCAGCGTCTGGCGGATGTCTTCGAACATGTGGTCGTAGAGTTTGTGCGGCGAGTTCAGGCTCTCGAACTTCTTCGGCGCCGGAAGGTGTGCTTGCGCCCTGCGCGTGAGTTGCATGAGAAAGCTCGGCAGGACCTGATCCTTGGCCAGGAAGAAGCGTTCGTCCACCGGTTTGCCTTCGATGCTGCCATGCATGTGGAACTGGATGCCGTGCCCTTCCTTGGGATCCTGGGTGGCCTCGTACTCGATGGCGAGGTCGTAGCTGTGGTCGTGGCTGTTGAGCGCGACACGCTCGATGTGCACGTGACCAGGATGGAACTGGGCCATGGGACGTCCTCCTGTAAATCGAAAACGGCCGGTGGGGCGCACCGGCCAACTGCGTTCAACGGTAGCTGATCCCGGGCAGGCCGGTCGATATGCGTGTACCGGCGGTGCCTTTGACGATGTCCTCGATGTTCTCCAGCGAGCTGATGACTGCGACCTTGCCGGTATTGCGGGCGAACTCGCAGGCGGCTTGGACCTTGGGGCCCATGGAGCCGGCGGCGAAACCGAGCGTGTCCAGCGCGTCCGGGTGCGCCTGGGCGATGGCGGTTTGCGTCGGCTTGCCGAAGTCCACATAAGCGGCATCGACGTCGGTGGCGATGATCAACAGGTCGGCGTCGAGCTGCTCGGCCAGCAGCGCGGAACACAGGTCCTTGTCGATCACCGCCTCGATGCCTTTGAGTCGTCCATGGGCATCGTACATCGTCGGAATGCCGCCACCCCCGGCACAGATCACCAGTGTGCGCTTTTCCAGCAGCCATTTGATCGGGCGGATCTCGAAGATACGCTTGGGTTTGGGGCTGGCGACCACGCGGCGGTACTTGTCGCCATCGGCCTTGACCACCCAGCCCTTTTCCTGTGCCAGGCGCTCGGCTTCCTGCCGCTCGTAGACCGGTCCGATGAACTTGGTCGGGTCCTTGAAGGCCGGATCGTCGGCATCGACTTCGACCTGGGTGAGCAGGGTGGCGAAGGGCACCTCGAAGTCGAGCAGGTTGCCCAGTTCCTGTTCGATCATGTAGCCGATCATGCCTTCGGTCTCGGCGCCCAGCACGTCCAGCGGATAGGCCTCGTCAGGCTTGTAGGCCTGGCCCTGGAGCGACAGCAGGCCAACCTGCGGGCCGTTGCCGTGGGCGATGACCAGCTCGTTGCCCGGATGGATGCGGGCGATACGCTCGGCAGCGGTACGAATGTTGGCGCGCTGATTGTCGGCGGTCATCGGTTCGCCGCGGCGAAGCAGGGCGTTGCCGCCCAGTGCAACCACGATAAGCATGGGGAATCTCCTTTGGGAAGCCACTGCGAGCGGTGAGCGCCGAGCGGCCAGTAGACGTGCGGTCGGGCAGAGGCTCGCCGCTTGACGCTCAAAGATCGGCGAGGGTCGAGACCAGGATCGCTTTGATCGTGTGCATGCGGTTCTCGGCCTGTTCGAAGGCGATGCAGGCCGGGGACTCGAACACGTCGTCGGTGACCTCGATGCCGTTGGTCAACTCCGGGTACTGCGCGGCGATCTGCTTGCCGACCTTGGTCTCACAGTTGTGGAAGGCGGGCAGGCAGTGCATGAATTTGGTCCGCGGGTTGCCGCTGGCCCGCATCAGCGCAGCGTTGACCTGATAAGGCTTGAGCAGCGTGATGCGCTCGCCCCAGGCTTCGATCGGCTCGCCCATCGACACCCACACGTCGGTGTGGATGAAGTCCACGCCCTTGACGGCCGCGCGCGGATCTTCGGTCAGGGTGAGGCGTGCGCCGCTTTCTTCGGCGTACTGCTTGCAGCGTTGCACCAGATCGTCGTGGGGCCAGAGGTCCTTGGGTGCGGCGATGCGCACATCCATGCCGAGCTTGGCGCCGATCAGCAGCAGCGAGTTGCCCATGTTGTTGCGCGCATCGCCCAGGTAGGCATAGCTGATGTCGTGCAACGGCTTGTCGCTGTGCTCGCGCATGGTCAGCACGTCGGCGATCATCTGCGTGGGGTGGTACTCGTCGGTCAGGCCGTTGAACACCGGCACGCCGGCGAATGTGGCCAGCTCCTCGACGATCTCCTGCTTGAAGCCGCGATACTCGATGGCGTGGTACATGCGCCCGAGCACGCGGGCGGTGTCCTTCATGCTTTCCTTGTGGCCGATCTGCGAGGAATTGGGATCGATGTAGGTGACGTTGGCGCCTTGGTCATAGGCGGCGACCTCGAAGGCGCAGCGGGTACGGGTGGAGGTCTTCTCGAAGATCAGCGCGATGTTGCGGCCCTTCAGGTGTTGCTGCTCGGTGCCGGTGTACTTGGCACGCTTGAGGTCGCGCGACAGGTCCAGCAGGTAGTTGAGTTCGCGGGTGCTGTGGTGTTCGAGGCTGAGCAGGTTGCGGTTACGCATGTTGAACGCCATGACGGTGTCTCCTTGGGTTCGGTAGGCTCGTGTGGCCGGGAATGACGGCTCTCAGTAGTCGATCGGGTCGCGCACGATCGGGCAGGTCATGCAGTGGCCGCCGCCGCGACCCCGGCCCAGTTCGCCGGCGCTGATGGTGATCACTTCCACGCCGGCCTTGCGCAGCAAGGTGTTGGTGTAGGTGTTGCGGTCGTAGCCGATGACCACGCCGGGCTCCAGGGCCACCACGTTGTTGCCGTCGTCCCACTGCTCGCGCTCGGCGGCGAAGCTGTTGCCACCGGTTTCCACGACTCGCAGTTTCACCCCCAGGTGTTCGCCGACCACGTCGATGAACGATTTATGTTCCCGGCGTACGTCCATGCCGTAGGGCTTGCTCTCGTCGGGGCGAATGATGAACGGCACGATTTCGCTGACCACCTCCGGGAAGACCGTGACCAGGTCGCGGTCGCAGAAGCTGAACACCGTGTCCAGGTGCATCGCTGCGCGCGACTTGGGCAGGCCGGCGACGATGACTTTTTCCACCGCGCCCTTGGCGAACAAGCTCTGCGCCAACTTGCCGATGGCCTGGCGCGAAGTGCGCTCGCCCATGCCGATCAGCACGACGCCGTTGCCGATCGGCATCACGTCGCCGCCCTCGAGGGTGGACTGGCCATGCTCCTTGTCAGGGTCGCCGTACCAGACCTGGAAGTCAGCCTGGGTGAACTGCGGGTGGAAGCGGTAGATGGCCGTGGCCAGCAGGGTTTCCTGGCGGCGCGCCGGCCAGTACATGGGGTTGAGCGTGACGCCGCCGTAGATCCAGCAGGTGGTGTCGCGGGTGAACTGGGTGTTGGGCAGCGGCGGCAGGATGAAGCTGGAATGGCCCAGGTAGTCGTTGTACATCTTCACCACTGCCGCGCCTTCGCTCTGCGGCAGGTCCTGGCCGGCCACGCCGCCGATCAGGAATTCGGCCAGGTGGCGCGGCTCCAGGCCCTCCAGCCAACTGCGCACTTCGTTGGTGAGGCCGACGCCGACGGTGTCCGGCGAAATCTTGCGGTCGAGGATCCAGGCCAGCGCCGCCTTGTCCTGCACGATGTCGGTCAACAGGTTGTGCATCTCCAGCACCTCGACGCCGCGCTCGCGCATCTTGGTGACGAAGTCGAAATGGTCGCGCTTGGCCTGGTCGACCCAGATCACATCGTCGAACAGCAGTTCGTCGCAGTTGCTTGGGGTCAGACGCTTGTGCGCCAGCCCCGGTGCACAGACCATCACTTTGCGCAGTTTGCCGGCTTCTGAATGGACGCCGTATTTCGCTTTGTCCGCGGACATGAGGTGTTCCTCCAGCAAGAGGTGATTCACAGGGTCAGGAAGCCGTCGTACAGGCCGTAGGCTGCCAGCAGGGCGCCCAGGACCACGGCGGCGAAGATCAGTTTTTCCAGGCGGCTGAAAATGGGTTGGCCCACTTCGTGCCGGGCCTTGGCGAACAGGATCGCGCCCGGTGCGTAGAGCAATGCCGACAGCAGCAGGTACTTCACGCCGCCGGCGTACAGCAGCCAGATGGCGTAGAGCAGGGCGATGGCGCCGATGGCCAGGTCCTTGCGCCGTTCGGCGAGGGCCTGCGCGTAGGTTTCCCCGCGCACCGCCAGCAGCACCGCATAGGCCGCCGACCACAGGTAGGGCACCAGGATCATCGAGGTGGCGAGGTAGATCAGCGACAGGTAGGTGCTGTTGGAAAACAGGGTGATGACCAGGAAGATCTGCACCATGGCGTTGGTCAGCCACAGGGCATTGGCCGGCACATGGTTGGCGTTCTCACGGCGCAGGAACGCCGGCATGGTGTGGTCCTTGGCGGCCGCGAACATGATTTCCGCACACAGCAGCACCCACGACAGCAGCGCTCCCAGCAGCGAAATGATCAGGCCGACACTGATCAACAGCGCCCCCCAGTGACCGACGACGTGTTCGAGCACGGCGGCCATCGATGGGTTTTGCAATGTGGCCAGTTCCGGCTGGGTCATCACGCCCATCGACAGAACGTTCACCAGTACCAGGAACAGCAGCACGGTGACGAAGCCGATGACCGTGGCCTTGCCCACGTCGGCGCGTTTTTGCGCCCGTGAAGAAAAGATGCTCGCGCCTTCGATGCCGATGAACACCCATACGGTCACCAGCATCATGTTGCGCACCTGGCTCATCACCCCGCCCAGGTCGGGTGAGCCCAGTCCCCAGATGTCGGCGGTGAACACGTCGAGCTTGAAGGCGAACAGACAGATCAAGGCGAACAGCAGCAACGGCACCACCTTGGCCACCGTGGTGACCAAGTTGATGAACGCCGCCTCCTTGATGCCGCGCAGCACCAGAAAGTGCACGCCCCACAACAACAGCGAGGCGCCGACGATGGCCGCTGGCGTGTTGCCCTGGCCGAAGATCGGGAAGAAATAGCCCAGGGTGCTGAACAGCAGGACGAAATAGCCGACATTGCCCAGCCAGGCGCTGATCCAGTAGCCCCCGGCCGAAGAGAAGCCCATGTAGTTGCCGAACCCGGCCTTGGCGTAGGCGTAGACGCCGCCGTCCAGGTCGGGCTTGCGGTTGGCCAGGGTCTGGAACACGAAGGCGAGGGTGAGCATGCCCACGGCGGTGATTGCCCAGCCGATCAGCACCGCGCCGACCCCGGCGCTGGCGGCCATGTTCTGCGGCAGCGAGAAGATACCGCCGCCGATCATCGAACCCACTACCAGGGCAACTAATGCACCAAGTTTGAGTTTTCCGGGAGCATCAGACATTTAACGACTCCACGTCAGGAGGAAGTTGCTGAAAGAATAAATCCGACGCGTTCGACATTCGCTGATTTGGATCAGTCGTTGAGGATTCGTCGTCAGAAACTTCCCGCTCGCTAGTTCGAAATTGAAGACGAAAGCGATCCATCCCTCTGCATGAAGGCCATGTGCCACAAGGCTTTGAGGTAGGCCGCCAGAAAAACACCGCGTTTGCCAAGCGAACTTTCAACCTGGTCGTTTCCTGGGGCTTCGCCCATTTTTCTCGTCTTCAAAGGCGATAAGTGCTCAGGATGTGAAACGTTTGGCACTCGGCTTCTGAATAAGCGCTCACCGATAGACAGATCCGTTATGAGTCATTTAAATTTAATGGTTTTAGTTGATATGACTGTCATGAAATCTCACGCTTCAATTCGACCGTTCAACTGCCGTGCGCACGGTGAGGGTGCTCCTTGATGGGCGAGCAAGGACACAAACTGGGCCTGGGCGCGCTCGTCGCCTTGGTCGTGGGGTCGATGATCGGCGGCGGTATCTTTTCGCTGCCGCAGAACATGGCCGCCCGTGCCGAAGTGGGCGCGGTACTGATTGGTTGGTCGATCACCGCCGTGGGCATGCTGGCGCTCGCGTTCGTGTTCCAGACCCTGGCCAATCGCAAGCCGACACTCGACTCGGGCGTGTATGCCTACGCCAAGGCCGGGTTCGGCGACTATCTGGGCTTCTGCTCGGCTTGGGGGTACTGGATCAGTGCCTGGATGGGCAATGTCGGCTATTTCGTCCTGCTGTTCAGCACGCTGGGGTTCTACGTTCCGTTGTTCGGCGAGGGCAATACGCCCCTGGCCATTGGCTGTGCCTCACTGTTGCTCTGGAGCGTGCACCTCTTGGTGCTGCGCGGCATCAAGGAGGCGGCGTTCATCAACCTGGTCACGACCGTGGCGAAGGTCGTGCCGCTGCTGATCTTCATCGTCATCGCCGCTTGCGCTTTTCGCGCCGATGTCTTCACCCGCGATGTCTGGGGCCTGGATACGCCGCAGTTGGGCAGCGTGCTGGAGCAGGTGCGCAGCATGATGCTGGTGACGGTGTTCGTGTTCATCGGCATCGAGGGCGCCAGCGTCTATTCCGGGCGCGCGCGGCGTCGCTCGGATGTCGGCAGGGCGACGTTGATCGGTTTTCTCGGCGTGTTGGCGCTGTTGGTGCTGGTCAATGTGCTGTCGCTTGGGGTGATGAGTCGTGGCCAGTTGGCAGGATTGCCGAACCCATCGTTGGCTTCGGTACTGGAGCACCTGGTAGGCCCCTGGGGCGCGCTGCTGATCAGCGTCGGCCTGGCGGTGTCGCTGCTCGGCGCCTTGCTGTCGTGGGCGTTGCTCTGTGCCGAGATCCTGTTTGCCACGGCCCGTGACGGCACGATGCCGCGTTTTCTCGCCAAGGAGAACGCCAACCAGGTGCCGGCCAATGCGCTGTGGCTGACCAATGGCATGATCCAGGGTTTCCTGTTGATCACGCTGTTTTCTGCCGGCACCTACACCAGCCTGATCTACCTCGCCTCGTCGATGATCCTGATGCCGTACTTCTGGTCGGCCGCCTATGCCGTGAAGTTGGCCTGGTGCGGCGAGGGTTATGCCGGGCAGTCGGCCGCGCGGCGCAAGGACTTGATGATAGGTCTGCTGGCCCTGGTGTATGCGCTGTGGCTGCTGTACGCCGGTGGCGCCAAGTACCTGCTGCTCTCGGCGCTGCTGTATGCCCCTGGGGCAATCCTGTTCGCACGGGCTCGCCGAGAGCAGGGCCGGGCGCTGTTCAGCCGATGGGAAGCGCTGATCTTCGCCGTGGTGCTGCTGGGCGCCGGGGTGGGGGCCTGGGCGCTTTCCGTGGGGCTGCTGAGTCTTTAGCGTCCCGCCCTGTGACGGTCACCAGGCCGGGCGGGCCGAACCCAGCTCGCTGGCGCCCAGTGCCCACTCCAACTGCGCGCAGCCTACTCTCAACGGACCCTTGAGCCGCTGCGCCACGCCCCAGGGCGTTTGCTCCAGGTGGGGGTCGAGATCGTCGGGGCTTTCTTCGGCCAGCGGCAGGTCTTCGCCGACCGTGCCGTGCTCGACCAGCAAGGCGGCGGTGCGTGCCAACGACAGGCGCGCGCGGCAACCGGCGCCGCTGTGCAGGCGCTGCTGCAGGCCCGAATCGCTTCGGCGGCCATCAGGTAACCGGTGGCGTGGTCGAGCGCCTGCACTGGCAGCGGTATGGGCTTTCCGCCTGCTGCCAGCGCATGCCTTCACGGGCGATACCGCTACTCATTTGCACCAGGCTGTCGAAACCCCGGCGATCCTGCCACGGCCCGCTCCAGCCGTAGGCATTGAGGCTGACGTCGATCAGGCCGGGGTTGAGCTGGCGCCGATACCGCGCGCCGAAGCCCAGACGCTCCAGAGCATCGGCGCGATAGCCGTGCAGCAGGACGTCGGCGTCGGCAAGCAGGGCAGCGAACGTCTCGCGGTCTGCGGGGGCGTGCAAGTCCAGACGCGCGCAGCGCTTGCCGAGGGTGACCTCAGCGACCAGCGAGGGCTCTTCCCAGCCTGGCGGGTCGATACGCAGGACCTGGGCGCCGAAGCCGGCCAGCAGGCGGCTGGCCGTGGGGCCGGCGATGATGCGGGTCAGGTCGAGTACCTTCAGTCCTGCCAATGGACGCGTCGGTGTGCCCTGCCAGGTCAGGATCGGGCCGGCTTCGAAGCCTTCGCGCAGCACCAGCGGCTCCTGGTTGACGGCCAGGCCCTGGGGATGCGCGCACCACTGCGCCCAACTGCGCATCTTCGCCGCGCAGCCGCCGGCCTGGACCACGGCGCTTTCCAGCGCTTCGGCATCCCAGCGCGCGACCTCGGCGGCGACGGCCTGGCGTTCGGCGGGGGTACCCAGCACAGCCAATGCCGCCTGACGGTGATGGACGGCGTTGGTGTGCAGGCGAATCCAGCCGTCACGGGTGGGGTAGTCGCCCGCGATGGCGTCCCACAACGGCGGTGTCTGCCAGTCGTGGGGACGCAGGCTGGTGGCGAACCAGAACGAAGCCAGGCGCCGATCGACGCTGACCAACGGGCATTGGTCGGTCTGTTGTTGCAGCAGCCTGGCCAGGGCCAGACCAGCGGCTGCCACACTGGCGGCGGCCAGGTCGGTGACGGCGAAGGTCGAGGGCAGCGCGCCGATGCCGTGCCAACGCAGGGCGCTGCTGTCCAGGTCGAGTGCTTGGGCGATGGTGTCGAGCATCTGATGCATGCAGGATCCTCCGTGCTGGGAGCCATTGCAGTACATCCGGCGCGTCGATGCAATGTCAGCGTTGCAGTTCGGCGGGAAGTGGCGCAGTGGGATGCTCTGGACGCGACCAGATCCACAGGTTGCCCAGGGTCATGCCGGCGATGGCCAGGAACACCGGCCAGCGGTGTTCGAGCACGATCAGCATCAGGCTGGCGCACAACAGCATGCTCAGGGTGGCGCTGATCTTGGCGCGGCGCTGGATGACCTTGCCATTGCGCCAGTTCCACAGGATCGGTCCGAACAGCCGATGGTTGTCCAGCCACGCTGCCAAGCGGGGCGAGCTGCGGGTCGCGGCCCAGGCGGCGAGGAGGATGAACTCGGTGGTGGGCAGGCCAGGTATCACGATGGCGACCAGGCCTATCCCGAGGCTGACATAGGCCAAAAGCGCATACAGCAGGCGTGACACTCGGGAGCGGGCAAGTCGGGTCGTCATGGTCTCACTGCAAGGCGATACGGCCACCGGGAGGGTGGCCGGCAAAGGCATTTCAAGCCAGCGCGGCATCGGTGGCATAGGCGTGCCTGAGCAGCTCGGTAAAGCGCTCGAAGGCTGCCACGGCGGCGCGCTCGGCGGCGGCGTCCTGTTCTGGCGACAACTGCAAGCCGTCCAGCGTGCGGGTGAACTGTTTCCAGCCCTCGGCCCGGCCACCTTCAGGCTCGCCCAGATGGCGGGCACCAAAGCTGTCGGACAGGCCCAACGCCTGCGCGCGCTTGATCAGGAACGCGGCGCCCAGTTTGGAGCCTTCGGAGACGAAGATCCAGCCCAGCGCCTGGCCCAGCGTCGGCGCGGTCACGGCGCCGGGAACAGGTGACGGCATAGCGGTATTCAAGTCTGCCAGATCCAGCCGTGCCTGTTCGGCCCGGCAGCGGGCGGCGAGGTCCGGGAAGAGCGAGATCAGCGCCGGGTCGTTGTACAGCGCCTGCAGTTCGGACTGGAACAGATACTGGGCGACGACGAAGCGGGCGAAGCTGTCGCGGCTGTCGAACGGCGCATGCGACTTGACCAAGGCATCGAGCTCGGTATGCGGGGCGTGGGTCACCTGGTTCAGGCGCTGCGAGCGCAGGGCAGGGCGCTCGGAAGGGGCTTGGGTCATGGAGGCATCCTTGGGAAATGGGGCTGTCTAGGCTCTGTCTGAAAAGCCTTGATACTCGGTGATGCTGCGTTGAAAACCGCCTCGGAATGCTCATTTACAGCTCGTAAACTCCGCTTCCTCGGCGGTTTTCGCCTTGCCTGACCTTCGTCTCAAGACTTTTCAAACAGACCCTAGGTAAAAGACGAAAGAGAAGACGCAGGGCAGTAAAAAAACCTCACCTGCGGTCAGGACGTATTCGCATTGAGGGTCAAATGGGCGGGTGAGCCACTGCGCGCGCAGGGCTCACGGTGAACATCCCCGAATCAGATATCCCACACCACATTGATGGCGAAGTTGCGCCCGGGCATTGTCAGGCGGTCGAGGTTGGCCGGCTGGGTCACGGCCGCTTCGCCCAGGCCGTCGTAGCCGCGCACGTCATCCCACTGCCAGTATTTCTTGTCGGTGAGGTTGTACAGGCCTGCGTTGACGGTCACGTCGTCGGTGACCTTGTAGAAGCCGGTCAAGTCGAGCACGCCGTAGCCTGGGGTGCGGAACTGCGAGCTGGTACCGTCCGGGGCGAAGAAGGTGCTGTCGTCGACCCGGGTCTTGCGCTTGACCAGCGTCCAGCTCAGCAGGCCACCGTACTGCGGCTGCTCGTAGCCCAGGCCCAGTACGGCGGTGAGCGGGTTGACGCTGTTCAGCGGCTGGCCATTGTCGTCATTGCGGCCATGGGCATAGGCCAGCGAACCCTGGGTGTAGAGGCCCTGGCTGGCGCCGAAGCTGTCCAGGTTCAGACGGCCCTTGAGTTCGGCACCCCTGATGGTGGCGTGACGGATGTTGTTGGCCTGGAAGGTCGAGCCGAGGTTGGCCGACTGCACAGCGTCTTCGTTGATGAAGTCGCGGTACTTGTTGTAGAACACCGCGACATCGAACTGGCCGGCCTCGAACTGGCCGCGCAGGCCCGTCTCGTAGCTCTTGCTCTTTTCCGGTTCCAGGTTCGGGTTGGGCTCGACCCGATAGCCCAATGTCGGGTTGTCGAAGCGGCCATACATGGCCTTGGCGGTCGGTGTGCGGAAGCCCTCGGCGTACTGGCCGTACCAGGTGTAGTGATCGTCGAAGGCATAGGTGATGCCGAACTTGGGCGAGACCCGATGCCACTTTTTGTCGCTGTCGTCGATACCGGCGGCCGCCGCGCCGTTGCCCTGGATGCCGCGCAGGAATTCGTCGGTCATCTTCGGCGACAGGCGGGTGTAGTCGTAGCGGGCGCCGGGCAGGAAGGTCCAGTCGTTCCAGCGGATCTCATCCTGGGCGAACAGGCTGTAGGTGTCGACGGTGGGGTCGGGGAAGTCACTGACCCGTGCCTGACCGTCGTTCGTGCTGACCTGGCCGATGGCGCGGCAGGTGCCGCCGACATTCAGGCAGACGCCGCTACCGCTGCGTGAGCCGGTGACTTTCTCATGCTTGAAGGTGGTGCCGTAGGTCAGCAGGTGCTCGGTCTCGCCGAGGCTGAAGGCCTTGTCCAATTGCGCGTCGAGCACCCACTGGCGGTCCTTGTAGGTGGTCTGGCGATCGCGCGCCACTTGGCGCCCTGACGCGAAATACAGCTCATCGGTGCGCTGGTCGGTCTTGGCGATCTGGTAGTTCAGGCTCCACTTGACGTGATCTGCCAGCAGGCTGTCGAGGCCGAATTCATGGTTGATGCCCACGCGTTCGCGGGTGACGGTGTCGTTGCCTTGGCGCAGGCGGTAGCTGTTCATGGCGCCGAAGCCTGGGATGAACGGCCCACCCACGGCGCTGCGGATGTTCTGATCGCGGTCGTCCTTGTAGTGCTCGTAGGTCAGGCCCAGGCGCGCGTCGTCGGCGTAGTTCCAGCCCAGCTTGGCCAGCACGTTGGTGGTGCGCACGTCTTCGGGGTTGGCCTCGGTCCGGGCCAGGCCCGTACCGCCGTGGCTGCCGTAGGACTCGGTCTCGTGGCCGTTGCGCTGACTCAGGTGCAGCAAGCCGTCGACGTCGCCCTGGCGGCCGGCGACGGTGGCGGAGGTCAGCCAGCTCTCGTCGGCGGAGCTGTAGCCCGTCTTCAGGCGCGCGCCGATGTCCTTGCCGGGCTTGATGATGTCGTCCGCGTCCAGGGTGTAGTAGCTCACCGCGCCGCCGATGGCATTGCTGCCGTAGAGCACCGAGGCCGGGCCACGCAGGATCTCCACGCGCTTGACGATTTCAGGGTCGACGTAGTTGCGCTGGGTCTGGGCGTAGGGGCCGTAGAAGAAGCTGTCGGGGATCGACACACCATCGATCTGGGTGAGGATGCGCTCGCCGTCGATGCCGCGGATGTTGAAACCGTTCAGGCCGCTGCGTTGGCCGGTGCCGCCCACCGACACGCCGGGCTCGTAGCGCACCAGTTGTTTGATGTCGCCGATGTTCTGCCGGTCCAGTTGTTCGCGGGTATGTACGCTGACGCTGCTGGGCACCTGGCTGGCATCCTGGGCGCTGCGGGTGGCGCTGACGGTCATCTGCTGCAAGGCGATCACCGTGCCGGCGCGCTGACGTTCGAGCACCACGTTGCCGGGGCCGAGGATGCGAAAGTCCAGACCGGTATTGGCGAGCAACTGGCGCAACGCGGCCTCAGGCGACAGCGCGCCTTGGGCGCCGGGGGAGGCCACATCCTGGGCCAGTTCGGCGGAAAAGCCGACCTGCCAGCCGGTGGTCTGGCTGAAGGCATTGATGGCTGAGACCAGTGGCTGCTGGGCGATGGCGAAGCGGTATTCGCCGCTACGCGGGCTGCTGACCTGGGCGGGCGCGGCGGCCAGCGCAGGCAGGCAGCCGACGCCACTGGCGATCAAGGCCAAGGTCAAGAGGGACAACTGCCCCCGGCGTTGGGGGAGGAATGAAGACGGGTTGGACCTGAGGACATCGAAAGCGCTCCCTGTCGCGCGAACCGTTATGAGTGAGTGCAGTTCTTGTTTCTTAACAAGAATCAGTTGCATTGGCTATAACGAGACGTGCCAGGATCGCGATTGCGTAAAAAATAGTGGGATGGACTGCGCGAGAGCGCGGCGATCAGTTGAGGATCACCACCTTCGGGTACTCATGCACGTGCGCCGAAGTGATGTGCGCCAGCGCCCGCAGCGCCTCCAGCGGCTGGTCCAGCCGGTAGTTGCCAGTCACCGCCACGGTTTCCAGGCGCGGGTTGCGATTGATGATCCAGCCGGGGTAGTAGCGGCGCAACTCGTCGAGCACCTGGCTCATGGGGCAATTCTCGAAGACCAGGCGACCCTCGACCCAGGCCAGGTCCTTCTGCGGATCGACCCGCTGGCGCTGGCCGAAGCCTTCGGGGCCGACCGCGATGCTGTCGCCGGCACGCAGACGAATGCGCTGGTCGCTGGCGGCCTGCAGGTCGACATCACCGCGCTGTACCCGCACCTGCGCCTGGCCGTCGAGGTAGCGCACGGCGAAGTGGGTATCGCGTGCCTGCGCACGCAGCGGACCAGCCTGGACCTCCAGCGCCGGCTGGTCGCCGCCGGGCACTTCGAAGTAGGCCTCGCCTTGTAGCAGGCGTGCGACTTGTTGGCCGTCGCGCGCGTGACTGGCGAATGCCGAATCGGTGTTCAGCAGCACGTGGGCGCCACCGTCCAGTTGCAAGCGCTGGCGTTCGCCGACCTGGGTCAGGTGGTCGGCTTGCAGGCGCACCGGCAGATTGCCGAAGGTGAACAGCCCCACCAACAGCAACGCAGCCGTGGCCAGCGGTTTCCAGTGGCGACGGAGGCGACCGCGCAGGGACGCGCGGCGGCGCTGGTGCAGATCGCCAGCGAGTCGGCGCACCTGCGCGCCGTTCCATAGCGCTTCGGCCTCCACATAGGCGAGGGCGTTATGTTTGTTGGCGCTCAGCCAGGCCTGGAAGTGTTCGGTGTCTTCGGCGTTAGGGCATTGCAGACGGATCAGCCAGTCCTGGGCCTCGTCCAGGGCACGGGCGCGTGCGTCTGGCGCGGCGAGCGATGGGCGAGAGGCGGAGTCGGTCACGGCATGTCCTTGGGCGATGGCTGCTGCAGATGATCGGTGCTGGCGCCAGGGCTGGCAAGCGCTCAGGCGAGGCGCTCGGCCACGCTTAAGCAGATCGCCATGATCAGTTTCAGTTCCTTCTGCACCGTGCTGGCCGAGACCTGCAATTGCTCGGCGATTTCCTGGTAGCTGGCGCCCTGCAAGCGGCTGAGGATGAAGATGCGTTGTTGCCGCTCGCTGAGCTGGCCGAGGCTCAGGCTCAGACGCTCCAGCAGTTGTTCGGCGTGCAGGGCATCTTCGCGGCTGCTCAGCGGCGCGGCGACATTGTGCAGAACCTGCTCGCAGACGTCGTCCACCAGCGTGCGCGCCTGGACGCGACGTGCGCGCAGGTGGTCGAGCGCCAGGTTGCGCGCGGTCTGGAAGACGAAAGGTTCGAGGTGTTCCACGGGACGCTCGCCCAATGCGCGAGTGACCCGCAGGTAGGTTTCCTGCACCAGGTCTTCAGCCGTGCTCGGGTTGCCGACCATGCGCTGGAGCGTGCGCAGCAGGCTCAGGCGCTGGTTGAGAAACAGGGCAGTGAAGCGGGACTGACTCACGAGAAAACCTGACCGAATGGGATTTTTGATGATGCGTATCATTCGCGCTAAAGGTCAAGCTGGGAAATGTCATGGCGCCATGCTCTATGGGGCGAGGATGATTTTCAATGTGAGAAATCTACGTTGATAATCAGCTATTGAGTTTCTAATTGTTTCTATAAGTAGGGATTTTCTGGTTTCTCGATCAAGCGTTGTCTTGCCGGACGGAGGTGCCTAGTTTTGTGGCTCCAACCTCACGCGATGACGATCGGGAGACACCATGGCCCATCAGGCGGCTCGGAGCATTTCGCCCATTCACTTCGCCGAATTTGCGGTGCTCATCGAGCGTTTGGGACCGAGCGCTGAGCGAGGAGGACTGTCATGACTGGCAAGCCAGCCGCCCGCAAAGGAGATGCGATCAAGTGCCCGGTGCATGGCGACAGCACGCTTGTTTCCGGTTCCTCCAACGTCTTGATCAACGGTCGTCCCGCCGCTCGCGAAGGCGATGAGTGCCCTTGTGGCGACACCCTGAGCACCGGCTTTTCCACCTCCGTGTTCATCAATGGCAAACCGGCTGCGTTACAGGGCAGTGGCGGCGGTCATGGTGGCCTAGTGATTGGCGGATCCGGGAACGTCAATATCGGCGGAGCGGCAAAAGCCTTACCTGCGGCTTCTGACGACTCGCCTGACTGCTATCGCGGGCACTTTCAGCTGATAGACCAGATGACGGGTAAGCCCATTGCCGGGCGCAGGGTCAGGCTGTTGTCGGACGATGGGTGGGACCTAGTCGACACCACCGATGCAGAAGGTTGTACGGTTTCGCGCGTTCACCGCCGCCCCGAGACGCTCTACATCGCTCTGCTGCGAGACGACGAGGCATGAGCGACAGGCCCAGTCTCGACCAGGGCGGTACGGCGGTGGGCGAGCGCGTCAATCCTGTTCGCCTGCAAGCGCCTCAGCTCGATCAGAACGACAAAACCGTACTGTGTTCGGCGGTCTGTCATTGCTCGGCGGCGCCCGCCATCAGCCGTGACGGTCGCAACCTCAAGCAAGTGTGCGTGGCGCAGCACCTGCGGGCGCTGGACGATGTGCTGCAACAGCGCAGCCCCTACAAGCCCGAGGTCAGTTACGACATGACCAAGCAGCCACCGCAGCCGATTCTCGACAGCCAGACGGGGCAACTTCCCCATGGCTGGATTCCGGGATGGATTCGCAAGTATTGGGATGAAGATCCGGAGCATCCGCCCTTCAGACCCGGCAAAGGAATGATTCGTCGTCCTGACGTGGTAATTGTCAGGAATACAAGAAATCCACCCACTCAGGACAATATTAAACAGGTCCTGGAGATGAAATTTCCACCTGATCCGATTAATGAAGAGCAGGCGCGGACTTACGCGCAAATCACAGGGGATGAAAGAAAGGTGGTTCAAATGAGTTCCGATGAGTGTGATTGTAATCGGCACGTACAGGTGTCCGAGATACCCATCCAAGAGTTGGGCTGGGCCGCAGGTATAGCCAGTGGCCTGTTATTCATTCTTACCCGTGGTCGCGTGCCTCGCCCTCCCATGCCCGCATACTGACTAAGGTGACACTGGTGAAGTCAGACTTCAAGCTCGCTGAGCAACTCGTAAAACACTCCCATCTACTGGAAATACCAGGCCATTTGTTGATGGGGCATGGTCGTCAAGACTATGTGGGCGCTGTACTTTGCTTGCGAGGCACTCTTTATTTTAAACAGGCACATACGATCATTGTGCGTGAAGCAATTTGTCAATGTTTCGACGCCTTCAGAAAGTATGCCGAGCTGCACGTGAATTGGTTGTGGCGGGAGGGAGTGGCGAGCGGGGAGTCTTTGACCCCCTATGCTAACTCTGTGTCTCTAAGGGAGATGATGAGCGTGATGGATGAGGATGACCATCTCAGTTTTTGCTACACCAGCGGCGTCAGGGAAGTTGATGCAGGCTCGTGGCTTTTCAAGATATTTGGAAAGCGTGGTTGGCAAGCGAAGATGGGGGACGATCTCAGTGTTTTAGAGTTCTCTGTTCCATTACTTTTCCAGGAATATCATCCCCTGGTATTTTTGGATTTATTCCTTTCTTTCTGCCGTCGACTCGCACCCGAACACGGCCACGCAGGACACGCCTACAACCTTTCCCCAACGCGCCGCGACGCCAATCAACCCACCGAAGCGTTCATGGCCGAACGTATGCCGGGGCTGGACGCCGGCACGGCCGCTCTGTTGACGACGACCCCAGGGTTCGAGCCGGTCAGCATCAAAACCGTCAGTTGGCTAACCGTGCTCGACCATGCACGTCTGGAGCGCGCCGGAGGCGTCTCGGCGCTGCGCGCGCAATTGCCGCCGAGTCACTTCGCCTTCTATGACTACGGTGCCGGATCGATCATCCAATCCGGCGCCTACCCCTACCTGGCCGGCGACGCCGAAGACCCGCGCCCGGCGCCTTACGTCTTGCTCAACCACCTGTTGAAAAGCATCCGCTGTGAAACCGTCGGCCCGCTGCACGGCGGCTCCCACGATGGCGAATTGCGGCTGGTGGGCTGGGCCGCTGACCAATGGCTGAAACGCCTGGATGTGGACGATGCCGCCATTCCCGCCTGGCGCAGCAAGCTGCTCGACCGCGAGCCAGCCTTGGACGCGTCTAACAGCCTGAGTGCCAGCCCGTGATGCGGCTCAGCGCGCGTTGAACAGTGCCAGGCAGTTGTCGAGCATGCGGTTGGAGAAGCCCCATTCGTTGTCGTACCAAGCCAGCACCTTGAGCATGCGCCCGTTGGCGCGAGTGTGGTTGGCGTCGAAGATCGACGACAGCGGGTTGTGGTTGAAGTCGCACGACACCAGCGGCAGGTTGTTGTAACCCAGCACCCGCGAATGGCGACTGGCTTCCAGGAACAGCGCGTTGACGTCGTCGGCCGAGACCTCGCGCTTGAGGTTGACGGTCAGGTCCACCAGCGACACGTTGATCACCGGCACCCGCACGGCCATGCCGGTGAGCTTGCCTGCCAGCTCCGGCAGCACCAGGCCCACGGCCTCGGCGGCGCCGGTCTTGCTCGGAATCATCGATTGGGTGGCCGAACGCGCGCGGTACGGATCGCTGTGGTAAACGTCGGTGAGTACCTGATCGTTGGTGTAGGCGTGGATAGTGGTCATCAAGCCCTGTTCGATGCCGAACTCACGCTGCAGCACCTGGGCGATCGGCGCCAGGCAGTTGGTGGTGCACGACGCGTTGGAGATGATCTGGTGCGAGGCGCGCAACACGTCGTGGTTGACGCCATACACCACGGTGGCATCCACGCCCTTGGCCGGTGCCGAGATGATGACCTTGCCGGCGCCTGCGCTCAGGTGCGCAGCGGCTTTTTCGCGTTCGGTGAACAGCCCCGTGCATTCGAACACGACGTCGATGGCTTCGGCCTTCCAGGGCAGTTCGGCAGGGTTGCGGATGGCGCTCACGCTGATGCGGTCGCCGTTGACCGTGATGCTTTCGTGGTCGGCCTCGACACTGGCGTCGAAGGTGCCGTGAACGCTGTCGTACTTGAGCAGGTGGGCGTTCATGGCGCTGTCGCCCAGGTCGTTGATGGCGACGACCTGCAGGTCCTGGCGGTAGCCTTGGGTATAGAGTGCGCGAAGGACGTTGCGTCCGATGCGGCCGAATCCGTTGATCGCGATGCGAAGGGTCATGGCATTACCTCTGGCAGTTCGGGTGAAGCTTGTGGCACAAAGACGCGACAGCCTCACTGAAACGGTTTTGTTATAGGAATTACAAGATTATTCACTCCCTGATAGAAAACAAGCATTTTTAGTGGCAATATTTTTGTAAATCTACAACGAGTGATCGAGCCGGGCGTCCCGGCGAGCCTTTCGCCCCTGCCTTGAGCCTAGGTGGCAATGGCCGCCAGCGCCGAGATCGGTTCAGATCGCCCTTACCCTAGCCTGGAGTTCAGTACATGCATCCGCGCATCCTCGAGGTCACCGCCCGGCTGACCGAACGCAGCCGTGCCACCCGTGAACGCTACCTTCAGCTCATTCGCGGCGCGGCCAGCGAAGGACCGATGCGCGCCAGCCTGCAATGCGCCAACTTCGCCCACGGCGTGGCCGGCTGCGGCAGTCAGGACAAGCAGAGTCTGAAGATGATGAACGCGGCCAACGTCGCCATCGTCTCGGCCTACAACGACATGCTCTCGGCGCACCAGCCCTACCAGCATTTCCCTGAACAGATCAAACAGGCCCTGCGCGAAATCGGCTCGGTCGGTCAGTTCGCCGGTGGCGTTCCGGCCATGTGCGACGGCGTCACCCAGGGCGAGCCAGGCATGGAGCTGGCGATCGCCAGCCGCGAAGTGATCGCCATGTCCACGGCCATCGCCCTTTCCCACAACATGTTCGATGCCGCGCTGATGCTCGGCATCTGCGACAAGATCGTGCCTGGGCTGATGATGGGCGCGCTGCGCTTCGGTCATCTGCCGACCGTCTTCGTGCCAGGCGGGCCGATGCCCTCGGGCATTTCCAACAAGGAAAAGGCCGACGTGCGCCAGCGCTATGCCGAGGGCAAGGCCAGCCGCGAAGAACTGCTGGAATCGGAGATGAAGTCCTACCACAGTCCCGGCACCTGCACCTTCTACGGCACCGCCAACACCAACCAACTGGTCATGGAGGTGATGGGCCTGCACCTGCCGGGCGCCTCGTTCGTGAACCCCTACACGCCGCTGCGCGATGCCCTCACCGCCGAGGCGGCGCAGCAGGTCACGCGCATGACCAAGGCCAGCGGCAACTTCATGCCCTTGGGCGAAATCGTCGACGAGAAGGCGCTGGTCAATTCCATCGTCGCGCTGCATGCCACCGGGGGTCGACCAACCACACCCTGCACATTCCAGCTATCGCCCAGGCCGCGGGTATCCAGCTCACCTGGCAGGACATGGCCGACCTGTCCGAGGTGGTGCCGACCCTGTCGCACGTGTACCCCAACGGCAAGGCCGACATCAACCACTTCCAGGCGGCCGGCGGCATGAGCTTGCTGATCCGCGAGTTGCTCGATGCCGGGCTGCTGCACGAGGACGTCAATACCGTGGCCGGACATGGTCTGCGTCGCTACACCCAGGAGCCGTTCCTGGAGGACGGCAAGCTGGTCTGGCGCGAGGGTCCGTTGCAGAGTTTGGATGAAAGCATCCTGCGCCCGGTGGCACGGCCGTTCTCGGCCGAGGGCGGGCTGCGGGTCATGGAGGGCAACCTTGGCCGTGGCGTGATGAAAGTCTCCGCCGTTGCCCCGGAGCACCAGGTGGTCGAAGCGCCCGCGCGCATTTTCCACGACCAGCAGTCGCTGGCCGATGCCTTCAAGGCCGGCGAACTGGAGCGTGATTTCGTCGCCGTGGTGCGCTTCCAGGGCCCGCGCTGCAATGGCATGCCCGAGCTGCACAAGCTCACGCCGTTCCTCGGGGTGCTGCAGGACCGTGGCTACAAGGTCGCGCTGGTCACCGACGGGCGCATGTCCGGCGCCTCAGGCAAGATCCCGGCAGCGATCCACGTCTGCCCGGAAGCCTTCGATGGCGGCCCGCTGGCAAAGGTGCGCGACGGTGATATCGTGCGCGTCGACGGTGTCGAAGGTACGCTGCAACTGATGATCTCGGCCGAAGAACTGGCCGGGCGCGATCAGCCTGAAGCACCCCAGGGCAATGACCTGGGCTGCGGCCGCGAGCTGTTCGGCTTCATGCGCATGGCATTCAGCCCGGCAGAGCAGGGCGCCAGCGCCTTTACCTCGGCTTTGGAGCGATTCAAATGAAGGCCTTGCTGGTCGGCGACATTGGTGGGACCAACGCACGCTTTGCCCTGTGGCGCGACAACGGCCTGCACGCGGTGCAGGTGTTGGCCACGGCGGATTATTCCAGCCCCGAGCAGGCTATCGAGGCCTATCTGCACGAGCAGGGCATCGCCTGTGGCGGCGTGTCGGATGTCTGCCTGTCGGTGGCTGGGCCGGTGGACGGCGACGACTTTCGCTTCACCAACAACCATTGGCGGCTGAACCGCACGGCGTTCTGCAACACCCTGCAGGTTCAGCGCCTGCTGCTGCTCAACGACTTTTCCGCCATGGCCCTGGGCATGACCCGGCTCAAACCGGGCGAGTTCGTCGAGGTGTGTCCGGGCCAGGCCGATCAGGCGCGTCCGGCGCTCATCATCGGACCGGGCACTGGCCTGGGGGTGGGCACCTTGCTCAACCTGAACAAGCACTGGATGGCGTTGCCGGGCGAGGGCGGCCACGTCGACCTGCCGGTGGGCAACGCCCGTGAGGCTGCGATCCACCAGCACATCCAGGGTCAGATCGGTCACGTCAGTGCCGAAACCGTGCTCAGCGGTGGCGGGCTGGTGCGCCTGTACCAGGCGATCTGCGCGCTGGACGGCGCCGCGGCGCAGCACAAGACCCCGGCGCAGATCACCGAGGCGGCGCTGGGCGGCGAGCCGCGTGCGCTGGCGGTGATCGAGCAGTTTTCGCGCTTCCTCGGCCGGGTGGCTGGCAACAATGTGCTGACCCTGGGCGCGCGGGGCGGCGTGTACATCGTCGGCGGCGTGATCCCGCGCTTCGTCGAGCTGTTCCTGCGCAGCGGCTTCGCCACCAGTTTCGCCGACAAAGGCTGCATGAGCGGCTACTTCCCCGGCGTACCGGTGTGGCTGGTGACAGCCGAGTTCTCGGGGCTTCTCGGCGCCGGCGTCGCGTTGCAGCAGGTGCTCGCCCACTGATGCCGTGAACCCCATCGCGCGGGGCGGTCCTTGGCGGCGCAACACCGCATGGACTTGCCCCGCGCCCGCTTCAGCGCTTATACAATGCCCCCAGCAGGCACCAAGACCTGCCCCCACCAAAGGGATTCCATTGTGAGCACTGCCGGTAAGACCATCCTCATGGTCGACGACGACCAGGATATTCGCGAGCTGTTGCAAACCTACCTCAGCCGCTGCGGCTTGCAGGTGCAGGCCGAACCCGACGGACAGGGTTTTCGCCGTGCCTTGGAGGCCGGGAACTACGACCTGCTGATCCTCGACGTGATGCTGCCCGACGAAGACGGCTTCAGCCTGTGCCGCTGGGTGCGTCAGCATCCACGCCAGTCGCGGGTGCCGATCATCATGCTGACCGCCAGTTCCGATGAGGCCGACCGCATCATCGGCCTGGAGCTCGGCGCCGACGACTACCTAGGCAAGCCGTTCAGCCCGCGCGAGCTGCAAGCGCGGATCAAGGCCTTGCTGCGCCGCTGCGACTTCACCACGGCGAGCCCCGCCAGCGCAGTGCTGGCCTTCGACGACTGGCGCCTGGACACGGTCAGTCACCGGCTGTTCCACCGAGACGGCGAGGAGGTGATTCTCTCCGGTGCCGACTTCGCCCTGCTCAAGCTGTTTCTCGATCATCCCCAGCAGATCCTCGACCGCGACACCATCGGCAATGCCACCCGTGGCCGTGAACCGATGCCCTTGGACCGCATCGTCGACATGGCAGTGAGCCGCCTGCGCCAACGGCTGCGCGACACCGACAAACCGCCACGGCTGATTCGCACCGTACGCGGCAGTGGCTACCTGCTCGCGGCGAATGTCTGCTGTGCCGGCTGAACAGGGCGTCGAGCGCCGCTGGCGCCTGCTGCCGCGCTCGTTGCTGGGACGCATGCTGCTGCTCACCTTGCTGGTGGTACTGATCGCCCAAGGCCTGTCGAGCCTGATCTGGCTGGCCCAACTGCGCGCCAGCCAGGTGCAGGGGCTGCGCGCCAGCGCCAACAGCCTGGCCCATTCCATGAGCGCCAGCGTCAGCTATTTCCGCTCCTTGCCGGTGGCCTACCGGCCGATGGTGCTCGATCAACTGCGCAGCATGGGCGGCACGCGTTTCTTCGTTTCGCTCAACGACAAACCGCTGGACATGTCGGTGCTGCCCGTCACCTCGCGCAAGCAGGCGGTGATCGAAGTGGTGAGCGAGGTGCTGCATGAGCGCCTGGGCCAGGGCATGGAAATCTCCGTCGAATTCGTCAGCCCCGATGACCTGCGCATCTTCAACAGCGGTCTGAAGCTCGATGAGCTGCCGCGCTCCTGGGCGCACTACGCCTTGACCCTGGAACCGCTGAATCCACCGGTGCTGGTGACCCAGATTCGCCTGGACGAGGGCGAGTGGCTGTACATCGCCTCGTTGCTGCCCGAGCCCTACACGGGGCTCGAACCCCAGGGCCTGCCGCGTCAGCAGATCGGTTTCATCGTCCTGACCACCGCCTTGCTGCTGCTGTTCATCGGCTTGCTGGTGCACTGGCAGAGCCTGCCGCTCAAGCGCCTGGCACGTACCGCCCGGGAGATGTCGCTGGGCGCCGACGTGCCGCCGGTGGCCGAGGCGGGAGGCAGCGAAGTGGTGGAAGTGGGGCGGGCGTTCAACGCCATGCGCGAGCGCATCAGCCGTTACCTGACCGAACGCTCGCAGTTGTTCAGCGCCATCTCCCACGACCTGCGTACGCCAATTACCCGCCTACGCCTGCGTGTCGAGCTGCTCGAGGACGAGGCGTTGCAGGCCAAGTTCAGCCGTGACCTCGACGAGCTGGAGCTGCTGGTCAAGGGGGCGCTGCAGTGCGTCAAGGACACCGACATTCACGAGAACATCGAGCCGGTCGACCTCAACCAGGTGCTGGAGATTCTTGCCGAACCCTACCTGCGCGACGGACGCGTCACCGTCGAGGGAAAAGTGCTGGCGCCCTATCAGGGCAAGCCACTGGCGCTGCGCCGCTGCATCGGCAACCTCATCGATAACGCCATCAAGTACGGCGAGCGCGCGCACCTGCGGATCATCGACGGCCCGGAGGCTTTCGTGTTGCAGGTCGACGACCAGGGCCCGGGCGTGCCGGAGCAGCGCCTGGAACAGGTATTCGAGCCGCACTTTCGCCTGGCGGCGCAGCAGCAGGGCTATGGCCTGGGCCTGGGCATCGCCCGCAACATCGCCCACAGCCACGGCGGCGAGGTGAGCCTGCTGAACCTGCGCGAAGGCGGGCTGCGGGTGACGCTGTGCCTGCCGCGGCTGATGGAGTGAGCTGAGAGGGGCCAGGCGTGGATGTCACGACTTGGTGACATTCGCGCTGGCCTTCGTGACATGCTCGCGCAGAGGGCTGGCTAGAATCCGCTGACGACAGGCACCCGGCCTGTCCTTGGCAAGGACCACGCCGCTGATGGACAGCCTCGATTTTCCCACCGGCCGCTGGCTCGATTCGCCGGCCCACCAGGCTTGGCTGCTGGGCGAAGGCCAGCGTCTGGTAAGCTTCGCCAAGGCCTCGCGCCTGCCCGGTGGCTTCGCCGGCCTCGATGCCCGCGGTGCGCTGCCCGGCGCAGCGATGGCCGATACCCTGAACACCACCCGCATGATCCACTGCTTCGCCATGGCCCACGTGCAGGGCATTCCCGGTTGCCTGCCGCTGGTCGCCCACGGCGTGGCCGAGTTGCTCGATGGCCCGCTGCGCGATGCGCGCCATGACGGCTGGTACATCGATGCGCGGGAGCAGGGCGAGCGCAGCAAGACCGCCTACCTGCACGCCTTCGTCGCCTTGGCCGCCAGTTCGGCGGTGGTGGCCGGTGCTGCCGGTGCCCGGCCCTTGCTGGACGATGCCATCGCGGTGATCGAGGCGCACTTCTGGCGCGAGGAGGAGGGCGCACTGTGCGAATCCTTCGCCGAGGACTGGTCGCAGGCCGAGGCGTATCGGGGCGCCAACAGCAACATGCACGCCACCGAAGCGTTTCTCGCCCTGGCCGATGTCACCGGCCAGACCCGCTGGCTGGATCGCGCCCTGCGCATCGCCGAGCGGCTGATCCAGCATCACGCCGCGGCTCACGACTTCGTGGTGGTCGAGCACTTCGATGCCCACTGGCAGCCGCTGCCGGACTACAACCGCGAAAACCCCGCCGACGGCTTCCGGCCCTTCGGCAGCACGCCGGGCCATGCCTTCGAATGGGCACGCCTGCTGCTGCACCTGGAGGCATCGCGCCAGCGGGCCGGGCTGCAAGTGCCGGCCTGGCTGTGCGAGGCTGCCCGGTCACTGTTCGCCGGGGCCTGCCGCCACGCCTGGAACGTCGATGGTGCGCCAGGGCTGGTCTACACCCTCGACTGGCACAATCGCCCGGTGGTGCGCGCGCGTCTGCACTGGGTGCACGCCGAAGCCTGCGCCACCGCCGCCGCGCTGCTGCGCCGTACCGGACAAACCGACTATGAGCAGTGGTATCGCCGCTTCTGGGATTTCATCGCGATGCATTTCATCGATCTGGTCCACGGAAGCTGGCACCATGAGCTGGATCCGCAGAACCGCCCTGGCGCAAGCATCTGGGGCGGAAAACCGGACCTGTACCATGCCTATCAGGCCGTGCTGCTGCCGCGCCTGGCCCTGGCGCCAAGCCTGGCCACAGCCCTGGCCCAGGCGAATGTCACCAAACGATGACATTCAGGCATCGCTTCGTTACCTGACGGGGCGGCCTCGCTCTCTAGAATCGATGCAACGCAAGCGCCAGTCTTGCACTGCATAACAAGAAGAAAGGTACTCCAATGAATTCCAAGCTCTGTCTCGCCGCCGCTATTTCCCTCGCCTCGCTTCTGCCGCTCAGTGCCCAGGCCGCCGACTCCAAAGGGAGTGTGGAGGTGGTTCACTGGTGGACGTCGGGCGGTGAAAAGGCCGCCGTCGATGTCCTCAAGGCCCAGGTCGAGCAGGACGGTTTCACCTGGAAGGACGGCGCGGTCGCCGGTGGCGGTGGCGCCACGGCCATGACCGTGCTCAAGAGCCGCGCCATGGCCGGCAATCCGCCCGGCGTCGCCCAGATCAAAGGCCCCGACATCCAGGAATGGGCGTCTACGGGTCTGCTCGACACCGACGTGCTCAAGGATGTGGCCAAGGAAGAAAAGTGGGACAGCCTGCTCGACAAGAAGGTCGCCGACACCGTCAAGTACGACGGTGACTACGTGGCCGTTCCGGTCAACATCCACCGCATCAACTGGCTGTGGATCAACCCCGAAGTGTTCAAGAAGGCCGGCATCGAACAGCCGCCCAAGACCCTCGAAGAGTTCTACGCCGCCGCCGACAAGCTCAAGGCCGCAGGCTTCATTCCCCTGGCCCACGGTGGCCAGCCGTGGCAGGACAGCACCGTGTTCGAGACCGTCGTGTTCGCCGTGATGGGCGCGGACGGCTACAAGAAGGCGATGGTCGACCTCGACGAGAAGACCCTCACCGGCCCTGAGATGATCAAGGCGCTCACCGAACTCAAGAAAGTCGCCAGCTACATGGACCCGGACGGCAAGGGCCAGGACTGGAACCTGGAAGCGGCCAAGGTCATCAACGGCAAGGCCGGCATGCAGATGATGGGCGATTGGGCCAAAAGCGAGTGGACCCTGGCCAAGAAGGTCGCGGGCAAGGACTACCAGTGCGTGCCTTTCCCCGGTACTGGCAATGGTTTCCTGTACAACATCGACTCGCTGGCGGTGTTCAAGCAGAAGGACAAAGGCACCGCCGAGGGCCAGAAAGACATCGCGCGCAAGGTGCTGGGCGAGGACTTCCAGAAGACCTTCAGCATCAACAAGGGCTCGATCCCCGTGCGTAACGACATGCTCGAGCACATGGACACGTTCGGCTTCGACAGCTGCGCGCAGACCGCTGCCAAGGACTTCCTGGCCGATGCCAAGTCCGGTGGACTGCAGCCGAGCATGGCGCACAACATGGCGACCACGCTCGCCGTGCAGGGCGCCTTCTTCGATGTCATCACCAACTACATGAACGACCCGAAAGCCGAGCCGGCCGACGCGGCGAAGAAGCTGGCGGCAGCGATCAAGTCTGCCCAATAGCTGAGGCTGTGCAGGCGCGGCCAGCCGCCGCGCCTGCAGCGTGTGTGCTTTCTTCCATCGGGGTATCCCTTCCATGACCACGACCACCGCCCGCCTGCGGGCCTCACCCCTGGACGCGTTGCAGCGCTGGCTACCCAAGCTGGTGCTGGCGCCGAGCATGTTCATCGTGCTGGTGGGTTTCTACGGCTACATCCTGTGGACCTTCGTTCTCTCGTTCACCACCTCGACCTTCCTGCCCACCTACAAATGGGCGGGCCTGGCCCAGTACATGCGGCTGTTCGACAACGACCGCTGGTGGGTGGCGAGCAAGAACCTGCTGGTGTTCGGTGGCCTGTTCATCGGCGTCACCCTGGTGATCGGTGTGCTGCTGGCGGTATTTCTCGACCAGCGCATCCGCCGCGAGGGCATGATCCGCACCATCTACCTGTATCCCATGGCGCTGTCGATGATCGTCACCGGCACCGCCTGGAAATGGCTGCTCAACCCAGGCATGGGCCTGGACAAGCTGCTGCGCGACTGGGGCTGGGACGGTTTCCGCTTCGACTGGCTGATCGACCCTGACCGGGTGGTGTACTGCCTGGTGATCGCGGCGGTATGGCAAGCGTCGGGCTTCATCATGGCGATGTTTCTCGCTGGCCTGCGCGGCGTCGACCCCTCGATCATCCGCGCCGCGCAGATCGATGGCGCGAGCCTGCCGCGCATCTATTGGTCCGTGGTGCTGCCGAGTCTGCGCCCGGTGTTCTTCAGCTCGCTGATGATCCTCTCGCACATCGCCATCAAGAGTTTCGACCTGGTGGCGGCCATGACCGCTGGCGGTCCGGGCTACTCCTCCGACCTGCCGGCGATGTTCATGTACTCGTTCACCTTCAGCCGTGGGCAGATGGGCATGGGCTCGGCCAGCGCGATCCTGATGCTCGGGGCGATCCTCGCGATCCTCGTGCCTTACCTGTATTCCGAGCTGCGGAGCAAACGCCATGACTGACGTCGTCGCCAAACCCGGCCTGAGCCTGGGGCGCGTGGCCATCCACGCGGTGCTGCTGGTGGCCGTGCTGCTGTACCTGGTGCCGCTGGTGGTCATGCTGTTGACCAGCTTCAAGACCCCGGAAGACATCAGCACCGGCAACCTGTTGAGCTGGCCGCAGATGTTCACGGCCATTGGCTGGACCAAGGCCTGGGCCACGGTCAATGGCTACTTTCTCAACTCGATCCTGATCACCGTGCCGGCCGTGCTGATTTCCACCACCATCGGCGCGCTGAACGGCTACGTGCTGTCGATGTGGCGCTTTCGCGGCTCGCAGCTGTTCTTCGGTCTGCTGCTGTTCGGCTGCTTCCTGCCGTTCCAGACCGTGCTGCTGCCAGCCTCGTTCACCCTCGGCAAGCTAGGCCTGGCCAGCACCACGTCAGGTCTGGTGCTGGTGCATGTGGTTTACGGACTGGCCTTCACCACACTGTTCTTCCGCAACTACTACGTGAGCATTCCCGAGGCGCTGGTCAAGGCGGCGCGCCTGGATGGCGCCGGGTTCTTCACCATTTTCCGGCGCATCATCCTGCCGATGTCGACGCCGATCATCATGGTCTGCCTGATCTGGCAGTTCACCCAGATCTGGAACGATTTCCTGTTCGGCGTGGTGTTCTCCAGCGGCGACTCGCAGCCGATCACCGTGGCCTTGAACAACCTGGTCAACACCAGCACCGGCGCCAAGGAATACAACGTCGACATGGCCGCCGCGATGATCGCCGCGCTGCCGACGCTGCTGGTCTACGTGGTGGCGGGTAAGTATTTCGTGCGCGGCCTGACCGCCGGCGCAGTCAAGGGGTAAGTCATGGCAACGCTCGAACTTCGCAATGTAAACAAGACCTACGGCAGCGGCCTGCCGGATACCCTCAAGGACATCCAACTCGCCATCGGCGACGGAGAGTTCCTGATCCTGGTCGGCCCTTCCGGCTGCGGCAAGTCGACGCTGATGAACTGCATCGCCGGGCTCGAGCAGATCACCGGCGGTGCGATCCTGATCGATGGCGAGGACGTCAGTGGCATGAGTCCCAAGGACCGGGACATTGCCATGGTGTTTCAGTCCTATGCGCTGTACCCGACCATGAGCGTGCGCGAGAACATCGAGTTCGGCCTGAAGATTCGCAAGATGCCCCAGGCCGCCATCGACGAAGAGGTGGCGCGGGTGGCCAAGCTGCTGCAGATCGAGCACCTGCTCACGCGCAAGCCGAGCCAGTTGTCCGGTGGTCAGCAGCAACGCGTGGCCATGGGCCGGGCGCTGGCGCGGCGACCGAAGATCTACCTGTTCGACGAGCCGCTGTCCAACCTCGACGCCAAGCTGCGGGTCGAGATGCGCACCGAAATGAAACTGATGCACCAGCGCCTGAAGACCACCACGGTGTACGTGACCCACGACCAGATCGAGGCCATGACCCTGGGCGACAAGGTGGCGGTGATGAAGGACGGCATCATCCAGCAATTCGGCACCCCGCAGCAGATCTACAACGATCCGGCGAACCTGTTCGTCGCCAGTTTCATCGGTTCGCCGCCGATGAACTTCATTCCGGTGCATCTGAGCCGCCAGGACGGTCGCTTGTTCGCCCAGCTCGACAGCGGCCAGGCCCGCTGCGAACTGCCGTTGGGCGTGCACGGCGATGGGCTGGAAGGACGCGAGGTGATTCTCGGCGTACGACCTGAACAGATCGCCTTGGGCGCCTCCGAGGGCAATGGCCTGCCGGCCGTGCGCGCCGAGGTGCAGGTACTCGAGCCCACCGGCCCGGACCTGCTGGTGTTCGTCACCCTCAACCAGACCAAGGTCTGCTGCCGACTGGCGCCGGATGTCGCCTGCCGTGTCGGTGACAGCCTCAACCTGCAGTTCGACCCGGCGCGGGTCCTGCTGTTCGACGCAGGCACCGGTGAGCGCCTGGATCTGCCGGCGACCGACGCGACGATCAAGGACAACGTCGCGCGTTTCAAAGGCCGCTGAAGTACACCCCCATCGATAACAAGAAAAGAGGAACCAACGGATGGAACATCGCAAACGTATCAAGGCCCTGGGATCGCTGACCCTGCTTGCCCTGTTCGGCAGCACCGGCGCGCACGCCGCCGAGGCGTTTTCCAGCGACTCGAAATGGATGACCGGCGACTGGGGCGGCACGCGCACCGAGTTGCTGGAAAAAGGCTATGACTTCAGCGTGGATTATGTCGGCGAGGTGGCCGGCAACCTGCGCGGTGGCTACAACCACGACAAGACCGCGCGCTACAGCGACCAGTTCGCCCTCGGCGCGCACCTGGACCTGCAGAAGATCCTGGGCTGGCACGACGCCGAGTTCAAGCTGGCGATCACCGAGCGCAGCGGGCGCAATCTGTCCAACGACCGCATCAGCGATCCACGCGCCGGGCAGTTCAGCTCGGTGCAGGAAGTCTGGGGCCGTGGCCAGACCTGGCGCCTGACCCAGATGTGGGTCAAGCAGAAGTACTTCGATGGCGCGCTGGACGTCAAATTCGGCCGCTACGGTCCGGGCGAGGACTTCAACAGTTTCCCCTGCGACTTCCAGAACCTGGCGTTCTGCGGCTCGCAGGTAGGCAACTGGGTGGGCGGCATCTGGTACAACTGGCCGGTAAGCCAGTGGGCCCTGCGCGTGAAGTACAACATCACCCCAGAGTTCTTCGTTCAGGTCGGCGCCTTCGAGCAGAACCCTTCGAACCTGGAGACCGGCAACGGCTTCAAGCTCAGCGGCAGTGGCACCAAGGGCGCGATCCTGCCGGTGGAGATGGTCTGGTCGCCGAAGGTCAACGGCCTGCCGGGCGAGTACCGCCTGGGCTACTACTACAGCACCGCCGACGCCACCGACGTGTACAAGGACATCAATGGCAACCCGCAGGGCATCTCGGGCACCGACTTCAAGTCGCATTCCAGCAAGCATGGCTGGTGGGTGGTGGCCCAGCAGCAGGTCACCGCGCACAACGGCGACGCCAGTCGCGGCCTGAACCTGTTCGCCAACTTCACCGTGCACGACAAGGCCACCAACGTGGTCGACAACTACCAACAAGTGGGCATGGTCTACAAAGGCGCCTTCGATGCACGGCCCAAGGATGACATCGGCTTCGGCATCGCCCGCATCCATGTCAACGACGATGTGAAGAAGCGCGCCGAGCAGATCAATGCCTTCAACGGCATCGACGATTATGACAACCCGGCCTTCCTGCCGCTGCAGCGCACCGAGTACAACGCTGAGTTGTACTACGGCTTCCACGTCACCAACTGGCTGACCGTGCGCCCGAACCTGCAGTACATCAAGCGTCCGGGCGGCGTGGACGAAGTCGACAACGCACTGGTTGCCGGCCTGAAGATTCAGTCGTCATTCTGAGACCGATTGTTGTAAATTTACGCCATCGCCTCTCATCCCGACATCCACTGCCTGGCAGTGGATGTTTTTTCCAGGGCTGAGATAGCGCTGTCTCAACAACAAGAGTGTCTCTGAAATGTCCGAACATCCGCTCCAGCGCTTCTTCACCTCGCAACGGCCGAGACCGGTTTTCGAGTGGGAGCGTCACCAGCAGCGCGATGTCTTGATCATCGATCATCCTCGCTGCCAGGCAGTGTTCAGTCGCCAGGGGGCGCAGTTGTTGCACTTCCAGCCGACCGGTGAGAAGCCGTGGTTGTGGTGCGCCGAGCAGTGGCCGCAGGTGGGTGCGATTCGGGGCGGGGTACCGGTGTGCTGGCCGTGGTATGGCCGTCATCCCAGCGAGGACTTGTGGCCGGCCCACGGCTGGGGGCGGCTGCTGGACTGGAAGCTGCTGGACAGTTGCGAGGACGAGCAGGGGGTGAGTCTCACCTGGCGTCTGGACCTGTGCGACTGGCAGGTGGACCTGCATGCGCGGCTGGGTGCGAGCATGGAACTGCGCTTGAGCACCGAGCACCAGGACAGCGAGCCGTGCCAGTTGAGCCATGCCCTGCTGGCGTTCTGGCGCATCAGCGACGTGTCGCAGATCGCCTTGTCGGGTCTTGAGGACATCGACGGCTATGACCGGCTCAACCGTCAGGCCTGCCGCGAAGAAGGCGCGCTGACCCTCAACGGGGGCTGCCAGAAGGTGTATCCGGGCACGCCGAAGGTGCAGTTGCACGACCCGGCCTGGGAGCGCGAGCTGTACATCGACACCAGCGACAGCGACGACACCGTGGTCTGGCATCCCGGCAATCGGCCGCTGATGGGGGTTAGCGGTCGCGAGAGCCAGGGTTTCGTCTGCGTCGAGGCCGCCAGCGGCAGCGCTGAGGGGCTGAGACTGGCGCCCGGGCAGCGCGCACAGTTGACGCTGCAGGCCCATCGGCTCAGTTGAGCTCGTTGTCCTCGGCGGGGTAGCGGCTGGCGTTGAGGCTTTCCTTGATCTTGCGCAGGTGCGGCTGGAAGTCCGAGCCCCGGCGCAGGGTCATGCCGGTGGCCAGGACGTCGAGCACGGTCAGCTGGATGATGCGTGAAGTCATGGGCATATAGATGTCGGTGTCTTCCGGCAGCGGCAAGTGCAGGCTCAGGCTGCAGGCGCTGGCCAGCGGCGAACCGGCGGCGGTGATGCCCAGTACCGAGGCGCCGTTTTCCCGAGCCTGGCGGGCTACTTCCACCAGCTCGCGGGTGCGTCCGGTGTAGGAGATGATCACGAACAGGTCACCGGTGTGCGCGACCGATGCCAGCATGCGCTGCATCAGCACATCGGGGTGGGCCGACACGGCCAGGTTGAAGCGGAAGAATTTGTGCTGCGCGTCCATGGCCACCGGGGCCGAGGCGCCGAGGCCGAAGAAGTGGATCTGGCGCGCCTGGATCATCATGTCCACGGCGCGGCTGACCTGCTGCGGATCGATCTGCTGGCACGCGCTGTCGAGCGAGGCGATGGCGCTGGCGAAGATCTTCTGGGTGTAGGCGGCCGGGTCGTCGTCGGCTTCCACCGCGCGGCTCACGTAAGCCGCGCCGCTGGCCAGGCTCTGTGCCAGTTGCAGCTTGAGTTCGGGATAGCCGCTGACGCCGAAGGAGCGGCAGAAACGGTTGACGGTCGGTTCGCTGACCTTGGCCGCCTGGGCCAGGGCGGCGATGCTGAAGCGCGTGGCCTGCTGCGGGTTGAGGAGGATGACCTCGGCGACTTTGCGTTCGGCCTTATTCAGCTCGTCGAGGCGTCCCTGGATCTGCTCCAGGAGGTTTCGCACACGGTCCATGGGTTGTCCTTGGGTCGGAAACGCGGCCGGCTACGGGAACTGCCGGCATGTTGCAGGGTTGTCTATCGTACTGAGGGTGGGTGTGTCATACCACACGTCTGTACCACTTAGGGGTAATGTTGTTGTTTTTACTACATCCTTCTTGAAAAGTACGCCTGAAAACGGTATTCCTACGTCCACTTTAATAAAAGAACCAACATCATGGCGGCCATTAGCGTAGAACCTTGCACTTTCGCTCTATTCGGCGCCCTCGGCGACCTGGCGTTGCGCAAGCTGTTTCCTGCCCTCTATCAGCTCGACCGCGCCGGCCTGCTGCACGCCGACACGCGCCTGCTGGCCTTGGCCCGTGAGCCGGGCAGCGCCGACGATCACCTGGCGACCATCGAAGCCCAGTTGCGGCGCTTCGTGCCGGATGCCGATATCGACCCCCAGACCTTGCAGCGCTTCATCGCGCGCCTGAGTTACCTGCACCTGGATTTCGTCCAGGCCGAGGGCTATACCGCGCTGGCCGAGCAGGCCGGCGAGGGCCTGCCGCTGATCGCCTATTTCGCCACGGCCGCAGCGGTGTATGGCGCCATCTGCGAAAACCTCGACAAGGTCGGCTTGGCCGAGCGCACCCGCGTGGTGCTGGAAAAACCCATCGGCCATGACCTGGAGTCCTCGCGCCGGGTCAACGACGCCGTGGCGCGCTTCTTCCCCGAGAGCCGGGTCTATCGCATCGACCATTACCTGGGCAAGGAAACGGTCCAGAACCTGATCGCCCTGCGTTTTGCCAACAGTCTGTTCGAAACCCAGTGGAACCAGAATTCCATCTCCCACGTGGAGATCACCGTGGCCGAGAAAGTCGGTATCGAAGGCCGCTGGGGCTACTTCGACAAGGCTGGCCAGTTGCGCGACATGATCCAGAATCACCTTTTGCAACTGCTGTGCCTGATCGCCATGGACCCGCCCAGCGACCTGTCGGCCGACAGCATCCGCGACGAGAAGGTCAAGGTGCTCAAGGCGCTGGCGCCGATCACCGGCGACGGGCTGAGCACCCGGGTGGTGCGCGGCCAGTACATTGCCGGCTACAGCGACGGCAAGCCGGTGCCTGGTTACCTGGAAGAAGACAATGCCAATGCCCAGAGCGACACTGAAACCTTCGTCGCCCTGCGTGCCGATATCCGCAACTGGCGCTGGTCCGGCGTGCCGTTCTATCTGCGTACCGGCAAGCGCATGCCGCAGAAACTGTCGCAGATCGTCATCCACTTCAAGGAAACCCCGCACTACATCTTCGCGCCGGAGCAGCGTCTGCAGATCGGCAACAAGCTGATCATCCGCTTGCAACCGGACGAAGGCATCTCGCTGCGGGTGATGACCAAGGAGCAGGGGCTGGACAAGGGCATGCACCTGCGCAGTGGCCCACTTCAACTGAATTTTTCCGACACCTGGCGCAGCGCGCGGATTCCGGATGCCTACGAGCGTTTGTTGCTCGAAGTGATGCGCGGCAACCAGAACCTGTTCGTGCGCAAGGACGAGATCGAGTACGCCTGGACCTGGTGCGACCAGTTGATCGCCGGCTGGAAGAACGCTGGCGATGCGCCCAAGCCTTATGCGGCAGGGTCCTGGGGCCCGATGAGCTCGATTGCACTGATCACTCGCGATGGGAGAGCCTGGTATGGCGATATCTGAACTGCGACTGCCGAGCAACGTGAAGGTCCATGAACTGGCCGACAGCAAGCGGCTGGCGGCGGCGTTGGCCGCCGATGTGGCCGAGCGGCTGTCTTCGGCCGTGGCCGCCAAGGGCCAGGCGTGCCTGGTGGTGTCCGGTGGGCGCAGCCCCGTAGCGTTCCTGGAGCAGCTTTCCAGCACCTCGCTGGATTGGTCGAAGGTCACGGTATCGCTGGCCGACGAGCGCTGGGTGCCGGTCGAGCATGCCGACAGCAATGCCGGGCTGCTGGCCCGTCACCTGTTCAAGGGCGCGGCGGCCAAGGCTCGTTTCCTCGGCCTTTACCAGCGCGGCGACAACCTTGAGGCCGCAGCAGAAGCGGCGGACCAGGCATTGGCCGAGTTGCCGCCCATCGACGTGCTGATCCTGGGCATGGGCGATGATGGCCATACCGCTTCGCTGTTCCCGGACAGTCCGCACCTGGCCGAGGGCCTGGACCCTGGCGCCAGCCGTCGCTGCCTGCCGATGCTGGCGCCAAGCGTGCCGCACCAGCGCCTGTCGATGACCCGCGTGCTGCTGTCCAGCGCCGCATTCACTGCCTTGTCGGTGCAAGGCCCGGGTAAGCTCGCCGCCCTACGCGCTGCATTGGCCGCCAATGATGCCGCGCAGATGCCGATTCGCGCCTTTCTTCACGACCCCCTGGACATCTACTGGTGCCCATGAGCCAAGGATCCACTGTCATGACCACCCTTGAACGCCCCCAACCGCTGCGCTCGATGGCCGAAAAAGCCGCCCGCATCGACCAGATCTGCGCCCAGGCGCGCATCCTGCCGGTGATCACCATCGCCCGCGAGCAGGACATCCTGCCGTTGGCCGACGCGCTGGCCGCCGGTGGCATTCGCACCTTGGAGGTGACCTTGCGCTCCGAGCACGGCTTGAAGGCCATCCGCGTGCTGCGCGAACAGCGCCCCGAGCTGTGTATCGGTGCTGGCACCGTGCTCGACCCGGCGATGTTCGCCGCCGTCGAAGCCGCGGGCGCGCAGTTCGTGGTGACGCCGGGCATCACGGCTGAGGTGCTCGAGGCCGGTGTTCGCAGCGACATCCCGCTGCTGCCAGGCATCAGCACGCCATCGGAAATCATGGCCGGTTACGCGCTGGGCTATCGCCGCTTCAAACTGTTCCCGGCAGAAGTAGTCGGTGGCGTCGCCGCGATCAAGGCCTATGGCGGCCCGTTCGGCGACATCCGTTTTTGCCCTACCGGCGGCGTCAATCCGGCCAATGCCCGCAGCTACATGGCCTTGCCGAACGTGATGTGCGTTGGCGGCACCTGGATGCTCGACAGCAGTTGGGTCAAGAGCGGCGACTGGGCGCGGATCGAGGCGTGCAGCGCCGAGGCCATGGCGTTGCTGGGCTGATACGAATTTCGTTGTGTGCTGTACGGCTTGTGGGGCGCTTGGTCGGCGCCCCTTTTTTTTGCCTGTGATTCGACGATCAGGCGACCTTGAATTGCGAGACCAGCCGCTGTCGTGCTCAGACCTATGACGCCAGTTTCTGCTGGGGGAGGCGGTCTGCTGCGCACGAGCGACTGTCCTGCGCACAACAAAAAGCCCGCGTCTTGCGAGGCGGGCTCTTCGGGTAGAGCGCTGGCAATCAGGCCGCTTTGGCAGACTGCTGGCTCAGTGAGCGGTTCAGGGCGCTGAACAGGGCCTTGAAGCTGGCCGTGGTGATGTTCTCGTCGATACCCACGCCATGCACCGGACGACCGCCGGCCACGCGCAGTTCGATGTAGGCTGCGGCCTTGGCGTTGGTGCCGGCACCGATGGCGTGCTCGTTGTAGTCCATGATCTCGACCGCGACCGGCAGGCCGGCGACCAAGGCTTCCAGGGCGCCGTTGCCCTTGCCGCGCCAGTGCAGGGTGGTTTCGCCCTCACCGGCCACTTCCACTTCCACGGCGCTGCTGCCGTTCTCTTCCTGCAGGCGATGGCTGACCAGCGCGTAGGGTGCGTTGGCTTGCAGGTACTCTTTGTGCAGCAGGCTGTAGATCTGCTGAGCGGTCATTTCCAGGCCCAGGCGATCGGTCTCGCCTTGCACCACTTGGCTGAATTCGATCTGCATGCGACGCGGCAGGCTGATGCCGTATTCCTGCTCCAGCAGGTAAGTGATGCCGCCTTTGCCGGACTGGCTGTTGACGCGGATCACCGCCTCGTAGCTGCGGCCGATGTCGGCCGGGTCGATCGGCAGGTACGGCACTTCCCACAACTCACCGTCCTTCTGCTGGGTGAAGCCTTTGCGGATGGCGTCCTGGTGGGAGCCGGAGAAGGCGGTGTGCACGAGGTCGCCCACATACGGATGACGTGGGTGCACGGGCAGTTGGTTGCACTCTTCGACGACCTTGCGCACGCCGTCGATGTCGGAGAAGTCCAGTTTCGGGTCGATGCCCTGGGTGTACAGGTTCAGCGCCAGGGTAACCAAGTCGACGTTGCCGGTGCGCTCGCCGTTGCCGAACAGGCAGCCCTCGGCGCGGTCGGCGCCGGCCATCAAGCCCAGCTCGGTGGCGGCGATGCCGGTGCCACGGTCGTTATGGGTGTGCAGGCTGATGATGACGCTGTCGCGACGGTTGACGTGGCGGCAGAACCATTCGATCTGGTCGGCGTAGACGTTCGGCGTGGCCACTTCGACGGTGGCTGGCAGGTTGAGGATGATCTTGTGTTCCGGCGTCGGGTTCCACACCTCGATCACCGCATCGCACACTTCCTTGGCGAACGCCATTTCAGTGGCGCTGAAGGTTTCCGGGGAATACTGGAAGGTCCACTGGGTGTCTGGCTGCTGGGCGGCGTACTTGACGAACAGCTTGGCGGCGTTCACCGCGATGTCCTTCACGCCTTGCTTGTCCTGGTTGAAGACGATGCGGCGGAATGACGGACAAGTGGCGTTATACAGGTGAACAATGGCTTTCTTGGCCCCGCGCAGGGACTCGAAGGTACGTGCGATCAGGTCTTCGCGGGCCTGGGTGAGCACCTGGATGGTGGTGTCGTCGGGGATGTGGCCATCTTCGATCAGGGTGCGCACGAAGTCGAAATCGGTCTGCGAGGCCGAGGGGAAGGCCGCTTCGATTTCTTTCACACCGACCTGCACCAAGGTCTTCCAGAAGCGCAGCTTCTTTTCCGCATCCATCGGTTCGATCAGCGACTGGTTGCCGTCACGCAGGTCGGAGCTGCACCAGATTGGCGCCTGGGTGAGGGTTTGCGAAGGCCAGGTGCGGTCGGGCAGGTCGATGGTGGGGAAGGCGCGGTACTTCTTGGAAGGGTCTTTGAGCATGGTCATTGGAGCAATCCTTTAAATGTGCGGCCTGATCGGGCCTGCCAAGCGGTGACGAGATGACGCGGCGGGGCGATGCGGTTTAGCCAGGTAGTCGTGCACTGACCAGGCAAAGGCTGCGGTGTTGGCGGAGCAGAATGAGGGTGTTGGCGGTTTTCATGCCCTCAACCCTAACCAGTGGCATGGGGGTTGGCAAGCGGCGGGAAAAAATTGAGAGGAATGCTTAAAAAAACCCTTCTTGCGAGATTCAATAGCTGAATTGTAATAAAGACTTTTTGATTGTTGCGCAGTATTTTTGGATGGCGCAACTCGGTTTTGTTGAGCGGGGAGAGTGTCAGATTTTTTGTGTGCGGGCCGATAACGGCCTGCCGTCAGGCTGGCCATGCTTTTACCAGGTCGGCCTGATAAATCGATCTCCGTACAGCATCGCGAATTGATTCATCGCATTTTTCCAGTCATGGGCCGCTGAGCCCCAGTTTGCCGTGATGTTCCGCAGCCCCAGCCAGATCAGCTTGGTGGCGGCCTCATCCGTTGGGAAGTGACCACGCGTTTTGATGATCTTGCGTAGCTGGGCGTTGATGCTTTCGATCGCGTTGGTCGTATAGATCACTTTTCGAATGCCCGACGGGAAGACAAAGAATGGAATCACTCGATCCCAGGCTCTTCTCCATGCCGCAACTACCGTTGGGTACTGTTTGCCCCAAGGGCCGTTTTCAAAGGCATCCAGTGCCTGCTCAGCCGCCTCGGCGTTGATGGCCTGATAGATCGGCTTGAGCGCTTTGGCCAGATCACGACGCTTATCCCACGCTGCATAATCGAGACTGTTGCGGATCAAGTGGACGATGCATGTTTGCAGCGTGGTGGCCGGAAACACGGCGCTTAGCGCATCTGGCATCCCTTTGAGGCCGTCGGTGACGGCGATCAGCACATCCTCAACGCCGCGCGTCTTAAGGTCATTGAAGACCTTCATCCAGAACTTCGCACCTTCGGTATTTTCGATCCAGATCCCGAGAATATCGCGCGTCCCATCGGGTAGAACGCCCAGCGCCAAGTAAATCGCTTTGTTGCGCACAAGCCCTTCTTCGCGAATCTTGACTCGCAGCGCATCAAAGAAAATGACCGGGTACATCGGCTCCAGCGGCCGCTGTTGCCACGCGCCGATTTCCTCCATCACCTCGGCCGTGACCGAACTGATGAAGTCGTGCGAAACATCCGTTCCGTACTGTTCAGAGATGAATGCGCGAATTTCCCGAACGGTCATGCCTCGGGCATACATGGCGATGATCTTGTCATCGAAGCCGGTGTAACGGCGCTCATGTTTGGGAATCAGGATGGGCGCAAAACTACCGTCTCGATCACGGGGGATATCCAGCCGCAGCGGCCCCTCTCCAGTCAGAACCGTCTTGCCAGTCCTGCCATTGCGCTGATTGGTTTCATCCTCTGGACGCTGCGCGCCCGGCAGATACCCCAGATGGTGACTGAGCTCGGCGTTCAAGGCCCGTTCGATCAGCGCCTTCTTGAATGCCGCAGAGGCATCTTCGATAGCCTCCGCAGTCATCAGGCCCTCACCGAACTGCTCAAGCAGCTCCTTGGGGATTTTTGGTAGGTCACGCAGGGGTTTCTTCTTGGTTGGCATACATGCACCTCTTGCTCATGTTATGCCCGAACACAAAATTTCTGACATACCCTGAGCGGGCGGCCTTTCGCGGATTCAACTGTGAACGGCCGCCACTGCACTCAAGGCTGAAACGCACCGATGAAAATCGCCGGGTCCACCCGCGCATCGTTCAGGCTGACGTTCCAATGCATGTGCGGCCCGGTGGCCCGTCCTGTAGAGCCCACCCGCCCGACGACGTCGCCACGGCGCAATACCTGCCCCGGCTGCACGTCCACCTTGGACATGTGACAGAACATGCTGATGAAGCCCTGGCCATGGTCGACGAACACCGTGCGGCCATTGAAGAAATAATCGCCCACCAGAATCACCTTGCCGTTGGCTGGGGTCTTGATCGGCGTGCCGGCGGGCACGGCGAAGTCCAGACCCGCGTGGGGATTGCGCTCCTCGCCGTTGAAGAAGCGGCGCACACCAAACTTGCTCGACAGGGGACCATTGACTGGCTTGTCGAGGATCAGGTTGCTGGGCACGCCTGGGCTGAAGCTGCGGTACGCCTTGATCTGTTCGGCCAATTCGCGGTCGATACGCTTGAGGTCGTCCGGCTCAGGATTGACCTGGCGCGTGTTCTTCAAGGTGATGCGTTGCTCCGGGTATTTCTTGCTGCCGACGCTGAAGGGCAAGGTGCGCGTGCCCTGGGTGAGGCTGGCAGGACCGGGCTTCTGGGTGAGAGGGAGGCCGACGATGGCCAGCCAACGGTCTTGCTCTTTGACCACCAGCACCGGCTTGCCCTCGAAGCGAGCGCTCGGGGCGCTGGCGGCTGGGCCCAGATCGACCACCGCAACGCCGCCAGGCACGGGTTTGTTCAAGGTGCGGGTGATGTAGCTGGCTTGGGCCGTAGCGGTCAGCAGCAGGACGCAAATGGCGAGCAGACGGGGCATGTGTCAGTCCAGAAGCGAGAGGGTGACCGGGGTCTGATGGTTGTCTTCGACCCGCACCTGCAACTCGCCCTGATCCAGGCGTGCGGTCAGGCGTTGGCCGTTGTGAGTCTGGGCAGCGCTGCGGATCGCTTGGCCACGGTCGTCGAGCAGGATGCTGTAGCCGCGCGCCAGGGTGGCCAGGGGGCTGACGATCTGCAACGTTTGCAACTGCGCCTGGAAGCGCTGGCGACGGTCACGAAGCACTGCCTGCATGGCCCTGGGCAAACGTTCGCCCAGGCTGTCCAGGCGCTGTCCCAGCAGGGCCAGGGTGCGCCCGGGATGCTGCGCGGCCAGGCGCGTGTCGAGACGGCCCAGGCGCTGCTGACGCTGGTTCAGGTCGAGCATGAAGGCGCGGCGCAGGCGCATGTCCAGGTCGTCCAGGCGCTGGGCCTGCTGGCGCAGTCGCTCGCGTGGATGGCGCAGGCGTCGGGCCAGGCCGTCGAGGCGCAGACGGTCGTGGCTCAAGCGGGCATTCATGCGCAACAGCAGACGGCGTTGCAGGCTGTCCAGGCGTTGCAGCAGACCGCTGCTGTCGGGCGCCAGCAATTCGGCGGCCGCCGAGGGCGTGGGGGCCCGCACATCGGCGACGAAGTCGCTGATCGACACATCGGTCTCATGCCCTACCGCGCTGACGATCGGCGTGACGCAGGCCGCGATGGCGCGCGCCACCGGTTCTTCGTTGAAGCACCACAAGTCTTCCAGCGAGCCACCGCCACGGGCCAGAATCAGCGCGTCGAAGCCAAGGCTGTCGGCCCGCTGCAGCGCGCGCACGATCTGCCCGACGGCTTCGCGCCCCTGCACCGCCGTGGGGATCAGGTTGAGTTCCACCTGCGGTGCGCGGCGAGCGAAGACGCTGATGATGTCGCGGATCACCGCGCCGGTGGGCGAGGTGACGATGCCGATGCGCCGCGGATGCGCCGGCAGCGGCTGTTTGCGCTCGGCGGCGAACAGGCCCTGTTCGCCCAGTTTTTCCTTCAGGGCTTCGAAGGCCAGGCGCAGGGCGCCATCGCCCGCCGGCTCGACGCTGTCGACGATCAACTGGTAGTCGCCACGGCCCTCGAACAGCGACACCTTGCCGCGTACCTTCACCGCCAGACCGTCACGCAGGGCCTGGCGAACCCGCGCAGCGTTCTGCCGGAACAGCGCGCAGCGCACCTGGGCACCACTGTCTTTGAGGGTGAAGTAGAGGTGGCCGGAGGCTGGGCGGGCGAGGTTGGATATCTCGCCTTGCACCCAGACGCTGCGGAACACGTCCTCGAGCAGCACGCGGGCGCGCCCGTTGAGCTGGGTGACGGTGAGGACCTCGCGGTCCAGGCCGAGTCGTTCGAAAGGATCTCTGATCATGGCGGGCATCATAAAGGACAACGCTTGCGATTGTCTGTGTCCGCTCCTTGGGTGGCAGCGAGGGGTACACAGGGGTGGGCCCCCCATCAGCCGACCTCACGCCGTCATCGCCGCCACGAACTGCCTCACCAGCACGCTCGCGTCAGCGCGACAGGCCAAGGCCACCGTGCTGTCACAGCGTGGTTTCAGTGTGATGAACTTCAGCGAAACCGGGGCAATGTCGCGCATGCAGGCCGGCAACAGCGCCACGCCCAAATCGGCCTCGATCAATTGAAGCTGGGTGGTCTTGCGTGACACCACCTGGGCGGCCTTGGGAAAGAATCCTGCGTCCAGGCACAGCGAAGCCGACAAGTAACTCAGTCCGCCTCGATGCCGGTGGGGGACGGACACGAAGCGTTCGTCCTTCAAGCGCTCCAGCGCGACTTCAGACACGCCAGCCAGCGGGTGCTCGGCCGCGACGGCCAGCAGCAGCGGTTCGCTGAACAGCTCGTGCAGTTCGACGCCTTCGTGCTGGCGCAGCACGGGCAGGCGCAGCAAGCCGATGTCCAGGCGTCCTTCGGCGATGTCCAGCAGTTGCGCCTCCGATGACTGCTGGGCGATTTCCAGGTTGACCTCTGGATGGTTTCGCAGATAGCTGCTCAGGCGCGTCAGCAGCTCGCCCGTGAGGGGGACGGTGCTGGAATGACTCAACTGCAGGCTGCCGCGCAGACCTTGTCCGACCTCCAGCGCCAGGCGCTGTGCGCTGTCCAGGTCTGCCAGGAGTTGCCGAGCCCGACCGAGAAACGCTTCGCCGGCCGGAGTCAATCGAGGCTGGCGTGCGGTGCGCTCGAACAGCGGTGTACCGAGATGCTGCTCCAGTTCCTTGATCTGGCGGCTCAAGGCCGATTGGGCGACGTACAGCCGCTCGGCCGCCGCCGTGAAGCTGCCGCTGTCGGCGATTTCCACGAAGTAGCGCAGTTGGCGAAGCGAGGTCATCCTTGATATGCCTTTTCGAGATGGGTCTGCTGGTCAAGGCATATTAGTCGGCATGGCTCATGGCTGGCTAACCTTGTGCTGTCTTTCCAGGAAACCTGCACATGGTCATTGCGCTTCCTTTTACAGGCTTGGAGTGGCTGCCGATCCTATTAGGCATTGCTGCCGCTTACGTCGTCTTTGGCATTGCCGGCTTCGGCACCGCGTTGATTGCCGGGCCGGTGTTGATCCATTTCATGCCGTTGTCGCGGATCATTCCGCTGCTGGTGTTGCTCGATTTCGTCGCCGCTTTCGGCAACCTGCTGCCGTCGCGACGTGATGTGGTGCGCAGCGAACTGCTGCGCCTGCTGCCGTGCATGGCGCTGGGCTGCACCTTGGGCGTGGCGTTCCTGCTGCACCTGAAATCGGACCTGCTGCTCTTGCTCATGGGGCTGTTCGTCACCGCTTACGCGCTCTACAGCCTCTGCGTGAAGGCTCGCCCGCAGCGTCTGGCCGCCGCCTGGGCGGTGCCCATGGGGACGGTGGGTGGGCTGTTCGGGGCATTGTTCGGCAGTGGCGGCTTTCTCTATGCGATCTACCTCAGTGCGCGGCTGACGGCCAAGGAGCACGTGCGGGCGACGCAGAGCGCATTGATCAGTTGCAGCACCCTGGTGCGCCTGGCGCTGTTCCTGGTGGCCGGGGTGTATGCCGACAGTCGCTTGCTGTGGCTGGCGGTGTGCTTGCTGCCGGTGATGGCGATCGGCTTGTGGCTGGGGCGGCGCCTGAGCCTGCGCCTGTCCCGCGAGGCCTTCGTGCGTCTGGTCACCTGGTTGGTGCTGGCCAGTGGGCTGGCGCTGATCGGTCGCTACCTCACGGGCTGAGCAGGGCGTAGACTTGCGCGATCGCTACAGTTTCAGGCCTGACCCTTCATGAACATCCACAGCATCATTGTCCCCAAACTGTCCACCGTACCCGCGCACGAGGCCCGCGCCCGGGCCATCGTGCGCTGGCTGGTACGCGAGAAAATCGTCGAGGAACACCTGAGCACCTGCGGGCGCACCGGCAACCGCATGGGCCATGCATTGGCCGAGGGGGCACGCAAGGTGGCCCTGCACCCGGAGCGTCTGCCGTTCGGCGAGCCGGTCAATGGTCTGGAAGTGATGCTCAAGCGCTGCATCTATACCCCGACTGACGGCTTTCTGGAGGAAGCCGGCTGCCCTGAGTGTCGCCGCGAAGTGGGCGAACCGCTGTTCGAAAGCCTGGAGGAGTGGATGCCAGCGGTGAGTGACAACTTCACCTGCCCGCTGTGCGGCTTCGAGGACGACATCAACGGCTTCCTGTATCTGCAGCCGTGCGCGTTCTCCAATCTGGGCTTCATCTTCAACAACTGGGGCGAGGCCGGGTTCACCCAGGCTTTTCTCGACAACTTCGCCGACTGGCTGGATCAACCGGTGGCGGTGGTCAGGGTGGGCTGAGCGGTGAGGCCTGCTGCCCATTGAGCCCCGGGCCCTGCATGAGTATAATGGCGCGCTTCCATTTTTCCCGCCCGGGAGCCCCCGCGATGCTGCGTATCAGCCAAGAAGCCCTGACCTTCGACGACATTCTCCTTGTACCCGGTTATTCCGAGGTACTGCCCAATGAAGTCAGCCTCAAGACCCGATTGACCCGCGGCATCGAGCTGAACATCCCGCTGGTGTCCGCTGCCATGGACACCGTCACCGAAGCGCGCCTGGCCATCGCCATGGCCCAGGAAGGCGGCATCGGCATCATCCACAAGAACATGACCATCGAGCAGCAGGCCGGCGAAGTGCGCAAGGTCAAGAAGTTCGAGGCTGGCGTGGTCAAGGATCCGATCACCATCGAGGCCGACGCCACCGTGCGCGACCTGTTCGACCTCACCCGTCTGAACAACATCTCCGGTGTTCCGGTGCTGGAAAACGGTGATCTGGTGGGTATCGTCACCTCCCGCGACGTGCGCTTCGAATCGCGTCTGGACGCCAAGGTACGCGACGTGATGACGCCCAAAGAGCGTTTGGTCACCGTGCGTGAAGGCGCCGACAAGAACGAAGTCCGCGAGCTGCTGCACAAGCATCGTCTGGAAAAAGTCCTGATCGTCGACGACAAGTTCGCCCTCAAGGGCATGATGACTGTCAAGGACATCGAAAAAGCCAAGGCCTACCCGCTGGCCAGCAAGGACGACCAGGGTCGCCTGCGCGTCGGCGCGGCGGTCGGCACCGGTAAGGACACCGGCGAGCGTGTCGCTGCGCTGGTGGCCGCTGGCGTCGACGTGGTGGTGGTCGACACCGCCCACGGCCACTCCAAGGGGGTGATCGAACGCGTTCGCTGGGTCAAGCAAACCTACCCGCAGGTGCAGGTGATCGGCGGCAACATCGCCACCGGCGCCGCCGCCAAGGCCCTGGCCGAAGCGGGCGCCGATGCGGTCAAGGTCGGTATCGGCCCAGGCTCGATCTGCACGACCCGTATCGTCGCCGGTGTCGGCGTGCCGCAGATCAGCGCCATCGCCAACGTTGCCGCTGCGCTGGAAGGCACAGGCGTGCCGCTGATCGCCGACGGCGGTATCCGCTTCTCCGGTGACCTGTCCAAGGCCATCGTTGCCGGTGCTTCCTGCGTCATGATGGGTTCGATGTTCGCCGGTACCGAAGAGGCTCCAGGCGAAGTCGAGCTGTTCCAGGGCCGTTCCTACAAGGCCTACCGCGGCATGGGCTCACTGGGTGCCATGGCGCAGGCGCAAGGCTCGTCCGACCGCTACTTCCAGGACTCCTCGGCCGGCGCCGAGAAGCTGGTGCCGGAAGGTATCGAAGGCCGCGTACCGTACAAGGGCGCCCTGGCCGCGATCATTCACCAACTGATGGGCGGCCTGCGTTCGTCCATGGGCTACACCGGCAGCGCGACCATCGAAGAGATGCGCACCAAGCCTGAGTTCGTGCGCATCACCGGCGCTGGCATGGCCGAGTCCCACGTGCACGACGTGCAGATCACCAAAGAAGCGCCGAACTACCGGGTCGGCTGACCCCTGAAGCCGCGCCGAGCGGCTTCGCCACACGTGACAAACGATGGCTGCGTCGATGCAGCCATCGTGTTTTCCCCCCGATCAACTTGCAGCTTGCAGCTTCAAGCTCGCAGCTGAATCAGAGATTCCCCCCATGGCCCTCGACATTCACGCTCACCGCATCCTGATCCTCGATTTCGGTTCCCAGTACACCCAGTTGATCGCCCGCCGTGTGCGCGAGATCGGCGTGTATTGCGAACTGCACCCGTTCGACATGGACGATGAGGCGATTCGCGAATTCAACCCACGCGGCATCATCCTCGCCGGTGGTCCCGAGTCGGTTCACGAATCCAACAGCCCACGCGCGCCGCAGGCCGTGTTCGACCTGAAGGTGCCGGTGCTTGGCATCTGCTACGGCATGCAGACCATGGCCGAGCAGATGGGCGGCAAGGTCGCCGGCTCCGAGCTGCGTGAGTTCGGTTATGCCCGAGTCGATGTGGTCGGCAAGAGCCGCCTGCTCGACGGCATCGAAGACCATGTCGATGCCGATGGCGTGCTGGGGCTGGACGTGTGGATGAGCCACGGCGACAAGGTCACCCAGATGCCGGCCGACTTCCACGTGCTGGCCAGCACCCCGAGCTGCCCGATTGCTGGCATGTTCGACGACGCGCGCGGCTACTACGGCGTGCAGTTCCACCCGGAAGTGACCCACACCAAGCAGGGCGGTCGCATCCTGTCGCGTTTCGTCCAGGACATCTGCGGCTGCGAAGCCCTGTGGACGCCCTCCAACATCGTCGAAGACGCCATCGCTCAAGTGCGCGAGCAAGTGGGTTCGGCCAACGTCCTGCTGGGCCTGTCCGGCGGTGTCGACAGCTCGGTGGTCGCGGCGCTGCTGCACCGCGCCATCGGCGACCAACTGACGTGCGTGTTCGTCGACAACGGCCTGCTGCGCCTGCACGAGGGCGACCAGGTGATGGCCATGTTCAAGGAGAACATGGGCGTCAAGGTGATCCGCGCCGACGCTGAGCAGCAGTTCCTGGACAACCTGGCCGGCGAAGCCGATCCGGAGAAGAAGCGCAAGATCATCGGCCGCACCTTCATCGACGTGTTCGATGCCGAGGCCAGCAAGCTGCCCAACATCCAGTTCCTCGCCCAAGGCACCATCTACCCCGACGTGATCGAGTCGGCCGGCGCCAAGAGCGGCAAGGCCCACGTGATCAAGTCGCACCACAACGTCGGCGGCCTGCCGGAGGAAATGAACCTCAAGCTGGTCGAGCCGCTGCGCGAACTGTTCAAGGACGAAGTGCGCAAGATCGGCCTGGAGTTGGGCCTGCCGTACGACATGGTCTACCGCCACCCGTTCCCAGGTCCGGGCCTGGGTGTGCGTATCCTCGGCGAAGTGAAGAAGGACTACGCCGACATCCTGCGCCGCGCCGATCACATCTTCATCGAAGAACTGCGCAAGGCTGACTGGTACCACAAGACCAGCCAGGCCTTCGTCGTATTCCAGCCGGTGAAGTCGGTAGGCGTCGTCGGCGACGGCCGCCGCTACGCCTGGGTCGTTGCCCTGCGCGCCGTGGAGACCGTGGACTTCATGACCGCACGCTGGGCGCACCTGCCTTACGAGCTGCTGGAGACCGTCAGCGGGCGCATCATCAACGAGATCGAAGGCATCTCGCGGGTGACCTACGACGTGTCGAGCAAACCGCCGGCGACGATTGAGTGGGAATGACATTGCGTTCGGCATAGACCGGCAGTAAGTGGCAAAAACCGAAAGCCCGCATAATTGCGGGCTTTCGGTTTTTTGGAAGTTGAGATTAGATAGAACTTTGCAGTGTTTTTGGTGCGTTGTAGAATTCCTGACCGTATTTACTATCACGCATGCAGTTTCCGCGAATGGCTCAACGGCCTCACCCTAGATACGGATAGCCTTAGGTCACTTACACTACGCTTGTCCGGCCAGTGCTCGCAGCCTGGGATGTACTCATGATGATGTATAAGGATGCCTAACATGTTTTACGTGCAGGATGCTGTGCTGGTGTTTGTTTTGCTTGGTATTCCCTATGCCTTTTTACTTAAAAAGGCTGGGCTCTCTCCGTATTGGTCGTTGATATTCATGATTGTCCCATTCGGTATACCGTTGGGCGCATGGATTGGCTTTCCGATTCTCGCCCTCAGGGCATGGCCTGCCAGGAATGAATTACCCAACAGGTACTTCCTGGCCGTTCCTCAAAACGTCACGTTGGTCCTGCTCCACCTTGTGATGCCGATCTTTTCAATCTTTGTCATTCTCAAGAAGTCTGGCTACAGCGGATGGTGGTGTTTGACCGCTGTGATACCTCCAGCCGCTTTCATCATGCTCTGGGTTATTGCATTCAAGAAAAGAACAATGCAAGCACCCGTAGCGCCATGCTAGTGGGCTAGCGTCATTCGCTTTTTATGCCCTGTTTTAGAAGTGAGCTGAGCCCCATGTTTCGGGTTGCACGCGGACGTGGTGGGAGCGGCCTTGTGCCGCGAAAGGGCCGCGAAGCGGCCCCAGCATTCTTTGAGTGAACAGCATTACCGTAAATACGGGATTTGTTGTTTCAGGCAAAGACGTTCAATCAGAAGTCATAACGCACATTGGCCATGAAACTGTTTGCATCGAAACCACTGCGGGCCAAATAGTTGTAACTTCCACCCACGCTCCATGCGCCCATGCGATAGGTCGCGCCCAGTCCCAGCTCGTAGCTGTCGCGCGCCGGTGTGGCGCCGGTGGTGGTGAACGCGTTGCCGCCGAGCACGAAGGTCGAGGTGGTGCTGGCCTTGTCGCCGATGAAGTCGTGCCAAGCCATCAATTTGGCCTCCGGCTCCAGACTGCCCACGCCCACGTCGAAGGCCGCTGCCAGGCGAGCGCCCAGGCCCATTTCGCCGATTTCATAGCGTTGGCTGCCGACTTTGAGGGCGGCCGAGCTGCTTTTTTCCCGGTACGAATCGATCGACACATTGGCATAGCGTGCCCCGACCTGCGGTTCCACAAGCCATTGCTTGTCGAGTTGGAAGCGGTAGCCGGCCAATGCATTGACGCCGAAGATCTCGCTGTCGTAGTCGGCTTTGGCGCGGGTGCCAGCAATGTAGCGTTTGGATTCGTTGTCGTTCCAGCCATACATCAGCGAGGTATCGACGAAAACGTTGCCGCGCGTCCAGTTGCCGTACAGGGTCAGGGCATGGCCGCTGACATCGGTTTTGTGGCCCAGGTCGGATTTGACGTCGCTGGCCAGGTAGCTGTAAGCCAGGCCCAGGGTGGTGTCGGCATTGAGCTTGCCATCGGCACCCAGGGAGATGCCCTTGGTCTTGGCGTCGTAGCCTTGGACGCCGTGGCGGTTGTCCTGGTTGGCATCGCTGGACAGCGCTTGCAGCCAGACGCCTTGCTCTGCCAGTGCGTCACCGGAAGACAGGCCGCTACGCGCTTTGCTGGCGCGCGCGTGAATGGCATTGGCCACCAGGTTCTGACTGTCGGTGGCGGCATTGATCACGCCACGGCTGACGTCCGGCGTCAGGGTTTCGGCCAGTTTGGCGAGTTCGGCGTTGCTGGCGGCGCTGGCGAAACGCTGGAAGACCGGGTCGCTTTCGGCGATCTGGCCCATGATCGTGTTCTTCAGCGGATTCACGGCGTTGACCGCGTTGTCCGAACCGCTGGCCTCCACCACGTTCTGCGCGACCTCCTCATCGCTGCGGGTGGTCACCAAAGCTTTGACGTCCTGGCCTTCGATACCGAAGTTCTTGACTTCGAGCAGGGCCGACGACGACACCACGGAGAGGTTCTGTTGTTCCTCCCAAGTGCCGGAATTGATCAGTGTGTAGCGTGTGCCTTGGGCGGAGGTGCGGAAGTCGTCGGAGCGCGCTTGCAGTTCGACCTGGCTGCCTTTGGAGAAGTAGGTATTGCCGGTGACTTTCAGGATCGGCGTGTTGGGCTGTGTGTCGTTGTCCAGCAACAGGCGCAGGCGTGCGGTGTCGCTGTCCAGGTCGAGGTCGCCGACGATCGTGGTCTGTGGGCGCAGCAGCGTCAGGCGGCCCCCGTCGATATCGACGAAGCCGCTGCGAATGGTCGAGCCATCGAACTGTACATCGCCTTTGACCAGGACACCGCCCAGGCCCTGCAGGTCACCTTTCACTTGGCCGCCGCGCCAGTAGAAGTAGGTATTAGGTGCATCGTCGTCGGCCAGAATCGCTGCGACGCCGCCTTCGATCAGGCCGCTGGTCTGGGTGATGCTGAGCAGGTTCCCCGGTGTGCTGGCATCGATGACGTGGATACCTACACCGTCGGCTGAAATGGTCCCACTGTTGTTGACGTCGGACTGATAAGGAGAGCCCGGCATGTTACCGGTGAATTGGGCTTTCTCGAGCACGATGCCCTCAGCGTCGGTGCCACGTGCCGTTATGGTGCCGGTGTTGTTGATGCGCGCTTGAGTCGAGCTGATCCACATGCCTTCGGCCTCTTCACCCGTGACGGTGATGTTGCCGGAGTTATTCACCTCGCCTGCGATCTTGGTCATGTACATTTGCAGACCGCCGCCGAGATCACCGCTCACCGTGATGTCACCCTGGTTGATCACATCGCCAGCGATGTTGGCGTACAAGCCGTCGATCGTGATGCCTGCTGTGAATCCTTTTGAGCTATCTGCTCGGTTGATTGTGCCTCGGTTTATCACGTTACCTGCCAGGGTGACGTCATTGAACCTAACCCCTGCGTTCTGGGAGGTGCCGGTGAAGGTGGCATTATTGAAAACTTCACCGGTGCTAAGGTAGCCCCCAGTACTCAGATCGTGATTCAGATTGTTCAGGGGTGCAGCCTGGAGTGGGGCAACGACAGCCGCCACGCAGAGCGCCAACAGTGAGCGGCGCAGAGGGGAAATAGTCAAAGCAGTATCCTTACAGGGCAGAGACTGAAAGGGAACAACCCGCTTTGGCGTCTGTTGTCGGCATCCCTGCCAGCTTTTCAGTGGAGTGCTGAGTCAAGCGCGCGTGAATTTACACGAATGAAGATGGCAATTCACCACTATCCATTCAGCGTGCGGCTAGATATTTCAGAAATGCGACAGGTGTCTCTCAGGTCTGGACTTTCTCTAAGGTTTATTCGGAAATCGTTCGAGCGACTTCAGCGATGACATAGCCCAGCAGCGACGAGACGTGGGCGGCCCATCGCGCGACAGCAAATGTGAGGATTGGCTGAAATGCGTCGATAGGGTTGGCAGCAATTCGAACGGTTAGTGGCTAAAAGCCGCTATCGTGCTAGCGTCAGTCCTACCCGTATTTCTGGTTCAACGGGGCGCATTCGCTCTCTGGATGGCGGTCGATTCACTTCCCACTCCCACATCACGAGGACACGCCATGATCTCCACTCTCAAGACGCCCGGCGTGTACATCACCGAGCTCAATGCGTTTCCCAACTCAGTCGCGCCCATCGCGACCGCTGTGCCCGCGTTCATCGGCTATACGCCGCGCGCCGATTATCGAGGCACGTCCTACTACAACAAGGCCGTGAAGATCACCTCGTTCGCCGAGTTCCAGGCCTACTTCCTGCTGGACAATCCGCCGCCGCCGGCGGAGCCGGCGCGCCAATACAGTCCTGCGTACTACCTGGTAGCGCAGAGCGCGCAACCTGACTCGGGTCAGTTCGTGCTGATCGGCGGCACGTACTATTCGATAGTGCCCGACCCCAGCACCGTCTATTACCTCTACAACAGCATTCGCCTGTTCTATCAGAACGGCGGCGGCGATGCCTACGTCGTTGCGGTCGGCACCTATGGTGCTCCCAGCCACAGGCCGGCCAGCGATGCGTCGGCACCTGTAGTCAACCCCAACGTGCACTTGGTCGATCTGCAACGGGGTTTGAGTGTGCTGCTCAAGGAGGCGGAGCCGACCTTGTACATCTGTCCAGAGGCCACCCTGCTGACGGTGGCCGACAACGGCACACTGATGCGGGGGATGCTGGAGCAGGCCGAGCAGATGGGGACTGCGTTCTGCGTGTTCGACATCATTGGCGCAGACAAACCTGATCCGGTCCACTACACCCAGGACATTCAGACCTTCCGTGGCAACGTCGGTCAAAATGGGCTGAGCTATGGCGCCTGCTATTACCCGTTCATCGGCACCCACGTGATGCAGCCGGCCGAGATGGATTTCACCCAGCTGTTCGGGGGCGATACCGCGCAACTGGCGGCGTTGATCAATCCGTCGGCTGCACCGAATGTGGCGGTCGCGGCACTGCTGGACATGATCCAGACGCCGCCGGCCCAGGCGATGAGCAACAGCCAGTTGCAGGCCGGGCTGCTCAACGCCAGTCAGAGCTACCGAATAATCATCGAAAAAGTGCTCGAATGCGCCAATATGCTGCCCCCAGCGGCGCGATGGCGGGGGTCTACGCGGCAAACGACAACTTAGAAGGGGTGTGGAGTGCCCCGGCCAACAGGGGCATCGTCGGTGCCGTCAGCTTGCCGATTCAGCTGTCCGACGCCCAGCAGGATGGTCTCAACATCGATGCCGATTCGGGCAAGTCGGTCAACGCCATCCGCTCTTTCAAAGGCGCGGGCATTTTGATCTGGGGGACACGTACCCTCGACGGCAACAGCCAGGACTGGCGCTATATCCCGGTGCGCCGGACCATGATCTTTCTTGAGCAGTCGATCAAGCTGGCCGCGCAGCCCTATGTGTTCCAGCCAAACACCGTCGACACTTGGGGCGCCGTGAAGGCCATGATCACCAGCTTCCTCACCGATCTCTGGAAGGCGGGTGGCCTGCAGGGGGCGACCCCTGATGAGGCGTTCCACGTGAGCGTCGGGCTGGGGTCGACCATGACCCCGGAAGACTTGCTCGACGGCTACCTGCGTATCAGCGTCCAGGTCGCGGTGATGAGGCCGGCCGAGTTCCTCACCATCGCCATCGTTCAGGAGCAGGCCAAGTCCGACTGAGATGGGGCGCCAGGCGCGTTCGACTCTGCTACCGCGCGACAATCGCGCACTTAATCTTTCTCAGTTGCAGGTGTATCGTATTCGCCCTTACGTCACTGGCCGATAATGGCCATTTGATTGCGCCTACGAGGTACCTGCACCGATGTCCTTTACCCGTCGACAAATGCTCAAAGGCCTGACCGGTCTCGTGGTGGTTGGCCTGGGCGCCGGAGGTGCGGCGCGTTACTGGCTGGGCAAGGTCGAGGACGAAAACGCCGGGCACGACTACGAGCTGATCGCCGCCCCGCTGGACGTTGAACTGGTGCCGGGCTTCAAGACCGAAGCCTGGGCCTTCGGGCCTTCGGCGCCGGGCACCGAACTGCGGGTGCGCCAGGGAACCTGGCTGCGGGTGCGCTTCATCAATCACCTGCCGGTGGAAACCACCATCCATTGGCACGGTATTCGTCTGCCGCTGGAAATGGATGGCGTGCCCTACGTGTCGCAACTGCCGGTCAAGCCGGGTGAGTTCTTCGACTACAAGTTCCGCGTGCCGGATGCCGGCAGCTACTGGTATCACCCGCATGTCAGCAGTTCCGAAGAGCTGGGCCGCGGCCTGGTGGGGCCGTTGATCGTCGAGGAGCGCGAGCCCACCGGCTTTCTTCACGAGCGCACGCTGAGCTTGAAGACCTGGCACGTGGACGAGCAGGGCGCCTTCATGCCCTTCAGCGTACCGCGCGAGGCGGCGCGCAATGGCACGGCCGGGCGGCTGATCACCATCAACGGCCAGGCCGAGGCGGTCACCGAGCTGCCGGCCGGGCAAGTAGTGCGCGTGCGGCTGCTCAATCTGGACAACACCTGGACCTATCGCATCAACCTCAAGGGTAATTGCGAGGCCAAGGTCTACGCCCTCGATGGCAACCCGGTCACGCCGAGGCCGCTGGAGGACGAGTACTGGCTCGGCCCCGGCATGCGCATCTGCCTGGCCATTCGCATTCCCGAGGCGGGCGAGGAGATCTCGTTGCGTGATGGCTTCGTGCGTCTCGGTACGCTGCGTTCGGTGGCCAGCAGTGAGGCCCCAGGCAACTGGCCCGAAGCCCTGCCGCCCAATCCCATCGCCGAGCCGGATCTGGAAAACGCCGAGAAGCTCAACTTCAATTTCGAGTGGGCAGGCAAGGTCTCGGTGGACACCGACAACGGCAGGCCACCGAGCCTGTGGCAGATCAACGGGCAGGCCTGGGACATCACCGACAAGACCTGCGCCGACCGTCCCATCGCCACGCTGAAAAAGGGCAAGAGCTACATCTTCGAGCTGAAGAACATGACCCAGTACCAGCACCCGATCCATCTGCACGGCATGAGCTTCAAGGTGATCGCCTCCAATCGGCACAAGATCACCGAGCCCTGGTTCACCGATACCTACCTGCTGGGCCGCAACGAACGTGCACAAGTGGCCTTGGTGGCGGATAACCCCGGCACCTGGATGTTCCATTGCCATGTGATCGACCACATGGAAACCGGCCTGATGGCCGCGATCGCGGTGCTGTGATGCGCCCGCGGATCATCGATCGCAGCCGCGACGAGGAATTCATGCGCCTGGCGCTGACGCTCGCGGCCCAGGGCGCGGCACTGGGCGAGGTGCCGGTGGGGGCGGTGCTGGTGCAGCACGGCGAGGTGTTGGGCCAGGGCTTCAATCGCCCGATCATCGACAGCGATCCCAGTGCCCATGCCGAGATGATCGCCATCCGCGCGGCGGCGCAGGCGGCGAACAACTACCGGCTGCCGGGCAGCACCCTGTATGTGACCCTCGAACCGTGCAGCATGTGCGCTGGGCTGATCGTCCATTCGCGCATCGAGCGGGTGGTGTTCGGCGCGCTCGAACCCAAGGCTGGCGTGGTGCAGAGCCAGGGCCAGTTCTTCACCCAGAGTTTTCTCAACCACCGGGTGCTGTTCGAGGGCGGGGTGCTGGCCGAGGCGTGCGGGGCGATCCTCAGCGAATTCTTCAAGGCCCGGCGGGCCAAGGGCTGACGCGGGTGGCCGTCAGGGACGGATCTCGATCATGGTGCCGTCCTTGACCATGCTCCACACTTCGCGCATGTCGGCGTTGCGCATGGCGATGCAGCCCTCGGTCCAGTCCAGGGTATGGAAGTACCACTCCGGGTACTCTTCGTTGATCGGCGTACCGTGGATCATGATCATGCTGCCGGCGTTCACCCCGTCACGGCGTGCCTTGGCGGCATCGCTGATGTTCGGGTAGGAAATGTGCATCGCCAGGTTGTAACGATCACTGGCCTTGCGCCAGTCGAGCCAGTAGAAACCTTCGGGGGTGCGCTTGTCGCCCTCGCGCTCCTTGGCGCCCTTGGGCTGCTTGCCCAGGGAGATGCGGTAGGTCTTGAGCGGCTCGCCGCGGCTGATCAGTTGCAGGCGACGTTCGGACTTGAGCACCAGCACCTTGTCGATCAACGGCTGGCTCGCACTGCGCGGCGGCAAGACCTGTGGCTGCGCAACCGGCGGCGTGTTCGCGGACGCGGGCTTGCGGATGATGGTTTCGGTGAACGCAGCCTGCGATACCGAGGCCACGCACAGGCAGAAGAGGGCAAGCAAGCAACGCATCACACGTATCCTGAAAGAGCTAGTTGGACGACGACACCTGCATCGGCGGCAGCGATTCATGCCCCAAGGGGAAATGCTGCCTGATGCGGTCGCGATAGTAGCATTCTAGTGTCCTGCTCACGGTGCGAAAAGCCAGCGCGTCCCAGGGGATTTCGTGTTCCTCGAACAGTCGCACCTCCAGGCTCTCGACGCCGACGGCGAAATCCAGGTCGGCCAGTTCGGCGCGGAAGAACACATGCACCTGGTTGATGTGCGGCAAGTCGAACAACTGATAGAGGGTAGTCGGGCCGACCCGCGCGCAGGCTTCCTCGACGGTTTCGCGACGGGCGGCCTGATCAAGCGTCTCGCCGTTTTCCATGAAGCCGGCCGGCAAGGTCCAGAAGCCGCGACGCGGTTCGATGGCGCGGCGGCACAGCAGCACCTGCGTGCCACAGGTCGGCAGCACCCCGGCGACGATGTTGGGGTTCTGGTAATGAATAGTCTGGCAGGCCGGGCAAACATAGCGCAGCCGGCTGTCGCCTTCGGGAATCTGTTGAATGACCGGGTTGCCGCACGCACTGCAGAATTTCATGCTGATCGTCCTGTGTGGGTGGCTATCTTGGCGCGGCCCGGTGGGTTGCCGCAAGCGGCCAGGGCTTGGGTGCTCTCGGGCTTTTGGTGCATCATGCAGGGCAGGCTTTGGAATCGAGAGTGCGCGATGCTGGACGAGCTTCTTCGCCGTATGAGCAACCATATCCCCGTGCCCCTGGAGGCGGACCGCCGTTTTCCGGAGGCGGCGGTGCTGTTGCCCATCACCCGCAGCGAAGAGCCCGAGCTGGTCCTGACCTTGCGCGCCCAGGGCCTGTCGACCCATGGCGGCGAAGTGGCTTTTCCGGGTGGAAGGCGCGACCCCGAGGACCCTGACCTGGTCTTCACCGCCTTGCGTGAGGCCGAAGAAGAAATCGGCCTGCCGCCCGGCTTGGTGGAAGTGCTCGGTCCGCTGAGCCCGCTGGTTTCCCTGCATGGCTTGAAGGTAACGCCGTTCGTCGGCGTGATTCCGGATTACGTCGAGTACCGCGCCAACGATGCCGAAATTGCTGCGGTGTTCACGGTGCCGCTGTCGTTCTTTCGCCAGGACCCTCGCGATCACACCCACCGTATCGACTACCAGGGCCGCAGTTGGTACGTGCCCAGCTACCGCTATGGCGACTACAAGATCTGGGGCTTGTCGGCGATCATGATCGTCGAGCTGGTCAACCTGCTGTTCGACGCCGGCATCAGCTTGCACCGGCCGCCCGAGCGTTTCATCGAGCACTGAGCGGGGTCCACCCGCCAACCGCAGCCAACCGTGAGGAAGCACATATGAAATACCGCCTGGGCGACCTGCGCGTCGAAGCCCATCCCAGCAGTTGGGCCGCGCCCACCGCCACGTTGATCGGCAAGGTGCGCCTGCAGGCGCGGGCCAGTGTCTGGTTCGGCGCCGTGCTGCGTGGCGACAACGAGCTGATCGACATCGGCGAGGACAGCAACGTCCAGGACGGTACGGTGATGCACACCGACATGGGCTCGCCGCTGACCCTGGGCAAGGGCGTGACCATCGGCCATAACGCCATGCTGCATGGCTGCAGCGTCGGCGACTACAGCCTGATCGGCATCAACGCGGTAATTCTTAACGGCGCGCGCATCGGTCGACACTGCATCATCGGCGCCAATGCGCTCATCCCGGAGGGCAAGGAAATTCCCGACGGCTCGCTGGTGATGGGCTCGCCGGGCAAGGTGGTGCGCGAGCTCACCGAGCAGCAGAAGCGCATGCTCGAGGCCAGCGCTGCGCATTACGTGCACAACGCCGAGCGTTATGGGCGCGAGTTGGTGCTCGATGAAGACTGACGAGCGGCCGGTCGGCTCACCCTGCGTTAACGTCTGCGCCCTGGACGAGCAGGACATTTGCACGGGTTGCCAGCGTACCGTGGAGGAAATCAGCCAGTGGACACGCCTGGACAACGACCAGCGCCGGGCAGTGCTGGTGCGTTGTCACGAGCGGGCGCTGGCGGCGGGCCTGGTCATCGGTTGAGCGTGTCTGCGGGCTGGGTTGCGCAGCAGCGGGTTTACCGGCGAATCACTCCCCGCTAATCTGTCCGGCTTGCCCACAGAATCTCCAATCATGTTCTATCTCATCGCCTATATCAGCAGCGTGGTGCTGATCAACTACGCCTTCTCCAGTGCGCCGCACCTGGACGTGATCTGGTCCGCCTGGGGCGGGCTGGTGTTCATCCTGCGCGACATGGTCCAGACCCGCTTCGGCCATGGCGCCCTGATCGCCATGCTGGTCGCGCTGGTGCTGTCCTACGCCACCTCCGAACCGGCCATCGCCCTGGCCAGTGCCACGGCGTTCTTCGTGTCCGAGCTGATCGACTGGCTGGTGTTCAGCATCACCCGCAGGCCCCTGCGCGATCGCCTCTGGCTGAGCTCGGCCCTGAGCATTCCGGTGGACACGTTCATCTTCTTCGGCATGATCGGCGCACTCACTCCAGCGGTGATCGGCACGGCCATGGCCTCCAAGTTCGCCGGGGTGACCGCAGTCTGGCTGATCATGGCCTGGCGTGCTCGCCGCTTGCTGGCAGCAGGTTGAAGCGCACGCGATTGATGTAGAATACCGGTCCTTTTTCAGCGGGCAGCCCCTGCCGGCGCGCCCCGGACGCCTACGAGGACCTGAAATGACCCGTATCGGAACCCCATTGTCGCCCACCGCGACCCGCGTACTGCTGTGTGGCTGCGGCGAGCTGGGCAAGGAAGTGGTGATCGAGCTGCAGCGCCTGGGCGTCGAAGTGATTGCCGTGGACCGTTACGCCAATGCGCCGGCCATGCAGGTGGCCCACCGTAGCCACGTGATCAACATGCTCGATGGCGTCGCCCTGCGCGCTGTGATCGAAGCGGAAAAACCGCATTACATCGTGCCGGAGATCGAAGCCATCGCCACGGCCACGCTGGTGGAGCTGGAAAACGAAGGCTTCAACGTGGTGCCGACGGCCCGCGCCACCCAGTTGACCATGAACCGCGAAGGCATCCGCCGCCTGGCCGCCGAAGAGCTGGAGTTGCCGACCTCGCCGTATCACTTCGCCGATACCTATGAAGACTTCGCCAAGGGCGTGGCCGATGTGGGCTATCCGTGCGTGGTCAAGCCGGTCATGAGCTCGTCGGGCAAAGGCCAGAGCTTGCTGCGCAGCGATGCCGACCTGCAGAAAGCTTGGGACTATGCCCAGGAGGGCGGCCGTGCCGGCAAGGGCCGAGTGATCGTCGAGGGCTTCATCGATTTCGAGTATGAAATTACCCTGCTGACTGTCCGACACGTCGGCGGGACCACGTTCCTCGCGCCGGTCGGCCACCGTCAGGAGAAGGGCGACTATCAGGAGTCCTGGCAGCCCCAGGCCATGAGCCCGAAGGCCTTGGCCGAGTCGCAGCGCGTAGCGCAGGCGGTCACCGATGCCCTGGGCGGTCGTGGTCTGTTCGGGGTCGAGCTGTTCGTCAAGGGCGACCAGGTGTGGTTCAGCGAAGTGTCGCCGCGCCCTCACGACACCGGCCTCGTCACCCTGATTTCCCAGGACCTGTCGCAGTTCGCCCTGCATGCCCGGGCTATCCTGGGCCTGCCAATTCCGGTGGTCCGCCAGTTCGGCCCGTCGGCCTCGGCGGTGATCCTGCCGGAAGGTCAGTCGCAGCAGACCGCGTTCGCCAACCTCGGCGCCGCGCTGAGCGAGCCCGACACCGCCATTCGCCTGTTCGGCAAGCCGGAAATCAACGGCACCCGACGCATGGGCGTGTGCCTGGCACGCGACGAGTCGATCGAAGCCGCCCGCGCCAAGGCCACCCGCGCCGCCCAGGCAGTCCACGTCGACTTTTAAACCACGAGCGGCAAGCGGCAAGCTACAAGCGGCAAGAAGGAGCGATCCGCGGCAGGTGCGGATCCTCTTGCAGCTTGCAGCTTGCAGCTTGCAGCTTGCAGCTTGCAGCTTGCTGCTTGCTGCTTGCCGCTTGCAACTGGCCGCAGGCCCAGGCTTAAAGCTGCGTCTGCCGGGTCTCCTTCAGGCACAACACCGCGATCACGCTGATGAGCGCGGCTGCCGATACATAGCCGCCTACCCAACTCAATCCACCCAGGCTCACCAGCTTCTGGGCGAAGAATGGCGCGGCCGAGGCGCCGACGATGCCGCCCAGGTTGTAGGCCGCCGAGGCGCCGGTGTAGCGCACGTGGGTGGGGAACAGCTCTGGCAGCAAGGCCCCCATCGGCGCGAAGGTCACGCCCATCAGGAACAGCTCGAGGGCCAGGAACAGCGCCACGCCGGTCGTGGAGCCAGAGGTCAGCAGCGGCTCCATGGTGAAACCCGACGCGGTCGCCAGCAGTCCGCCGACCACCAGCACCGGCTTGCGCCCGTAGCGGTCACTGAGCCAGGCCGACAGCGGTGTGGCCAGGGCCATGAACACCACGGCGAAGCACAGCAGGCCGAGGAAGGTTTCGCGGCTGTAGCCCAGCGTCGAGACGCCATAGCTGAGCGAGAACACCGTGGAGATGTAGAACAGTGCGTAGCACACCACCATCGCCGCCGCGCCGAGCAGGGTGGGGCGCCAGTGGTGGGCGAACAGGTCGACCACCGGCATCTTCACCCGCTCGTGACGCGCCACGGCCTTGGCGAACACCGGGCTTTCCTCGAGCTTGAGCCGCACATAGAGACCGACCAGCACCAGCGCCGCGCTGAGCAGGAAGGGAATGCGCCAGCCCCACTCACGGAACTGCTCGTCGCTGAGCAGCAAGGCCAGTGTCAGGAACAGGCCATTGGCGGCCAGAAAACCAATCGACGGCCCGAGCTGGGGAAACATGCCGAACCAGGCGCGCTTGCCTTCAGGCGCATTCTCGGTGGCCAGCAGCGCCGCGCCGCCCCATTCCCCGCCCAGCCCCAGGCCTTGGCCGAAGCGCAGTACACAGAGGATGATCGGTGCCCACACGCCGATGCTGTCGTAGCCGGGCAGCACGCCGATCAGGGTGGTCGATACGCCCATCAGCAGCAGCGAGGCCACCAGCGTCGACTTGCGCCCGATACGGTCGCCGAAGTGGCCGAACAGGGCCGAGCCCAGCGGGCGGGCGAGAAAGGCGATGCCGAAGGTGAGAAAGGCCGCCAGCATCTGCGCGGTGCCTGAGCCTGAGGGGAAGAATACCGGGCCGATGACCAGTGCCGCGGCAGTCGCATAGACGTAGAAATCGTAGAACTCGATGGCGGTGCCGATGAAGCTGGCGGTCGCCACGCGGGCAGGTGAGTTGACCGGAGTCGCCGAGGCAGGCTCGGCGTAGGTGCTGCTGGTTGTCATGCGAAAGTCCCTGAGCAGTCGTTCGCGAGGCTGCATGCGCAGGCCACCGCGTATTATTGTGGTTCGCCAGGCTGACGAAGACCCAGGGATGGCAGGGTGCGGATGCTGTTCGGGGTAGATGGCAGGACCGCAGGTTCGTCAGCAGCGGACTGGCCGTGAGCCGCCGATGCGGATAGCGGGCGGGACGGCAGGGCTGGGTAAGCGTGGGCCGAGTATAGCTAGCGAGTGACGGCCCAGACCAGCACCTTGCTCGCACAGTTGTCTTCGATTTCGAGGATCTCCAGGCGATAGCGACCGATCTTCAGGCAGACCGCGCTGGGGGGAATGCTTTCCAGGGCTTCGGTGACCAGGCCGTTGAGGGTTTTCGGGCCGCCGTCGCAGGGCAGGTGCCAGCCGAGACTGCGGTTGAGCTCGCGCAACGAAGCGGTGCCATCGATGACGAAGCGGCCATCGACCTGCGGGTGAATGTGCGGATTGTCCAGGCCCTGCTCTTCCTCGAACTCGCCGACGATTTCTTCGAGGATGTCTTCGAGCGTCACCAGGCCCAGCACCTCGCCATATTCGTCCACCACCACACCCATGCGCCGCTGCTGCTTGTGGAAATTCAGCAATTGCAGATGCAGGGGCGTGCTTTCGGGGACGAAATAGGGGTCGTAGCAGGCGCTCTTCAGGCTCTCCAGGGTCAGCTCGGCGCTGGCCAGCAAGTGACTGATGAGCTTGGTGTTGAGGATGGCTTCGACCTGATTGATGTCGTTGTGATAGACCGGCAGCCGCGTATGGCGGCTGACAATCAATTGCCGGACGATCTGTTCGAGCGGGTCGTCGAGGTTGATGCCATCGACTTCGTTGCGTGGCACCAGGATGTCGTTGACAGTGATCTTGTCCAACGCTTGCAAGCCCTCGGCCAGGCCCTGGCGAGGGGCTTCGTGGGGCTCGTGTTCGTCGAAACGCTCCTCGTCCTGTGGGTGCAGGGCGACGGCGGCAGGCTGTACACGGAACGGGCGCAAAATGAGCTTGGCCATCCCGTCTAGGAGGCAGGCCAGTGGCTGCAGCAGCGTCAGTGGCAGTTTCAGCAGGCTGGCCCCGAGGCTGACGAAGGCTTGGGGGTTACGTCGGGCCAGGCGGCGCGGCAGGTACTCGGCCAGCACCAGCAGCGCCAGCGTGGCGCCGAGTCCGCCCAGCCAAAACCCGTGTTCGCCACTATGGCGCTGGCCGATCAGGCAGGCCAGGCCCAGGACCAGCAATCGGCCCAGGCTGGCGCATAGCACCAAGGCCTGGGCGGGCAGGGCAGGGGCTGGCATGTCGTTGTGGCGGGGCTGGCCAAGCAGGTACTGGCGGGCGGCGTCGACAGCGCTGAACAGCGCCGACCACAGCAGCGCCAGTGTCAGGGTGCCGAGCAGAGGGGCATACGGCAGAGTGTTCATGACCGCTCGTCAGATGTGCAGGATGAATTCGCGAACCAGCTTGCTGCCGAAATAGGCCAGCATCAGCAGGCAGAAACCGGCCAGTGTCCAGCGGATTGCCTTGTGTCCGCGCCAGCCCAGGCGGGTGCGTCCCCACAGCAGCACGCTGAACACGATCCACGCCAGGCACGACAACGAGGTCTTGTGCACCAGGTGCTGGGCGAACAGGTTGTCCAGGAACAGCCAGCCGGAAATCAGCGACAGCGACAGCAAGATCCACCCGGCCCAGAGGAAGCCGAACAGCAGGCTTTCCATGGTCTGCAGCGGCGGGAAGTTACGGATCAGTCCGGAAGGGTGCTTGTGCTTGAGCTGGTGATCCTGCAACAGCAACAGCAGCGACTGCACCACGGCGATGGTGAACAGGCCGTAGGCGAGGATCGACAACAGGATGTGCGCAAGGATGCCGGGCTCTTCGTTGACCAGTGGCACCGTACCGGCCGGCGCGAACTGCGACAGCAACGCAGTGATGGCGCCGAGCGGGAACAGTAGGACCAGCAGGTTCTCCACCGGAATGCTCAGGCAAGCCAGCAAGGTGAGTGCGATGACCGCCGTGGCGATCAGGCTGGCCGCACTGAAGAAGTCGAGGCTCAGCCCCAGCGGGGTGAGCAACTGGAAGAACAAGGCGCTGCCTTGGGCAAGCACGGCGACCACGCCCAGCAAGCCGAGCAGCCGTTTGTCCGCTTTGTTGCCCTGTGCCAGGCGCGTGCCCTGATGGACGGTCGCGGCGATGTAGAGAATGGCTGCGATCAGGTTGGGGATGAGGCTGGGTGAGGAGAGCATAGGTCCTGGGAGGCGAGCCCTTAAAGGAGGGGAGTTTCGCACCGTCAAGCTGCAAGCTGCAAGCTTCAAGAAGCCGCGGGCTTCGAGCTTGGAGCGGCAAGCAGGAGCGGATCGCGCCAAACTCGCTTGCCGCTTGCCGCTTGCCGCTTGCCGCTTCGCGCCTTCGTCGCTCTCCGTTATACTGCCCGGCTTGCTGTGCCCTCGGCGTGCGATGTTTGCCGGGGCGCCTGAACAACCTCGGCTTTACTGGGCCTGAAAGGATCACCATGTTCGAAAACCTGACCGACCGTCTGTCACAGACGCTGCGCCATGTCACCGGCAAGGCCAAGCTGACCGAAGAGAACATCAAGGACACCCTGCGCGAAGTGCGCATGGCCCTGCTCGAGGCCGATGTCGCCCTGCCGGTGGTCAAGGACTTCGTCAACAGCATCAAGGAACGTGCAGTCGGCACCGAAGTGTCGCGCAGCCTCACCCCGGGCCAGGCTTTCGTGAAGATCGTCCAGGCCGAGCTCGAAAGCCTGATGGGCGCGGCCAACGAAGACCTGGCCCTCAATGCAGCCCCGCCGGCCGTGGTGCTGATGGCCGGTCTGCAAGGTGCGGGCAAGACCACCACTGCCGGCAAGCTGGCGCGCTTTCTCAAGGAGCGCAAGAAGAAGAGCGTGATGGTGGTGTCCGCCGACGTCTACCGTCCCGCGGCGATCAAGCAGCTCGAAACCCTGGCCAACGACATCGGCGTGACCTTCTTCCCGTCCGATATCAGCCAGAAGCCGGTGGATATCGCCGAGGCGGCGATTCGCGAAGCCAAGATCAAGTTCATCGACGTGGTCATTCTCGACACCGCCGGTCGTCTGCACATCGACGCCGACATGATGGACGAGATCAAGGTCCTGCATGCCGCGGTCAAGCCGGTGGAAACCCTGTTCGTGGTCGACGCCATGACTGGCCAGGACGCCGCCAACACCGCCAAGGTGTTCGGCGAAGCGCTGCCGCTGACCGGCGTGGTGCTGACCAAGGTCGACGGTGACGCCCGCGGCGGTGCCGCGCTGTCGGTGCGTGCCATTACCGGCAAGCCGATCAAGTTCATCGGCATGGGCGAGAAGAGCGAGGCGCTCGAGCCGTTCCACCCCGACCGCATCGCTTCGCGCATCCTCGGTATGGGCGATGTGCTCAGCCTGATCGAGCAGGCCGAGCAGAACATCGACAAGGCCAAAGCCGACAAACTTGCCAAGAAGCTGAAGAAGGGCAAGGGCTTCGACCTCGAAGACTTCCGCGACCAGCTGCAGCAGATGAAGAACATGGGCGGCCTGGGCGGCTTGATGGACAAGCTGCCGAGCATCGGCGGGGTCAATCTGTCGCAGATGGGCAATGCTCAGGGCGCGGCCGAGAAGCAGTTCAAGCAGATGGAAGCGATCATCAATTCCATGACCCCGGCCGAGCGCCGCGATCCCGACCTGATCAGCGGGTCGCGCAAGCGCCGCATCGCCATGGGTTCCGGCACCCAGGTGCAGGACATCGGTCGGCTGATCAAGCAGCACAAGCAGATGCAGAAGATGATGAAGAAATTCTCCGCCAAAGGCGGCATGGCCAAGATGATGCGCGGCCTGGGCGGGATGCTGCCCGGTGGCGGCATGCCGAAACTGTAAGGAATCCGATCGGCTGTATCGCCTCGCGAGGCAGCCGATCCGACCCCGCTTCGGCGGGAAAACCGGCCGCCTCAGCGCGGCTTAACCGGCAGGTCTGGCCGGCATTGCAAGGCTTTTGCGAAAAAGCCATTTGCAAATGTCCGTGTATTCCCCGAGAATATGCGGCCTTTTGGGCACCCGTGTGCCTATTTGGCATTCAGATTTGCAGCACCGACTGCAGTACCGACTATAGGAACGATGTTCACATGGTAACCATTCGTCTGGCCCGTGGCGGCTCGAAAAAGCGCCCCTTCTACCACCTGACCGTGACCAACTCGCGTAACGCCCGTGACGGCCGTTTCGTTGAGCGCGTAGGCTTCTTCAACCCGATCGCATCGGGCGCCGAAGTCAAGCTGTCGGTCAACCAGGAACGCGTCACCTACTGGCTGAGCCAGGGCGCGCAGCCGTCTGAGCGTGTTGCTCAGCTGCTGAAGGACGCTGCCAAGGCCGCCGCCTGAGCAGTATGAACGCGACGCCAGAAAAGCCTGACGATCTCATCGTCGTCGGCAAGATTTTTTCGGTTCACGGCGTTCGCGGCGAGGTGAAGGTGTATTCCTTTACCGATCCGATTGAAAACCTGTTGGATTATCCGCGCTGGACGCTCAGGCACGAAGGCAAGGTAAAACAGGTCGAGCTGGTCAACGGTCGTGGCTCCCAGAAGGGCCTGGTCGTGAAGTTGAAAGGTCTCGAGGATCGCGATGAAGCCCGTCTTCTGAGCGGTTACGAAATCTGCATACCGCGGAGCCTTTTGCCCAACCTGGCTGCTGACGAGTACTACTGGTACCAGTTGGTAGGTCTGAAGGTCATCAACCAGGACGAACAGCTGTTCGGCAAGGTCGATCACCTGTTGGAGACCGGTGCGAACGATGTCATGGTGGTCAAGCCTTGCGCTGGCAGCCTGGACGATCGCGAGCGTTTGTTGCCCTATACGGCGCAATGCGTGCTGGCCATCGACCTGGAAGCAGGCGTGATGCGAGTCGAATGGGACGCGGATTTCTAGACGATGGGTAACCTTCGCGTAGAAGTCGTCACGTTGTTCCCGGAGATGTTCTCGGCCATCACGGAGTACGGCATTACCAGCCGCGCGGTGAAACAGGGGTTGCTTCAGGTGACCTGCTGGAATCCGCGGGACTACACCACGGATCGTCACCATACGGTGGATGATCGGCCTTTTGGCGGTGGTCCGGGCATGGTGATGAAAATCAAGCCTCTGGAAGACGCCCTGGCCAGTGCCAGGCAAGCGACCGGAGCAGCGGCGAAGGTGATCTACCTCTCGCCACAAGGCCGCAAGCTGACTCAGCAGGCGGTCAAAGGTCTGGCCGAACAGGAATCGTTGATCCTGATCGCGGGCCGTTACGAAGGCATCGACGAGCGCTTTATCGAGGCTCATGTCGATGAGGAGTGGTCGATTGGCGACTATGTGCTTTCCGGTGGCGAGCTGCCGGCCATGGTGTTGATCGATGCGGTTACACGGCTGCTGCCCGGAGCTTTAGGGCATGTGGACTCGGCGGAGGAAGACTCCTTCACCGACGGTCTGCTCGATTGCCCGCACTACACCCGACCTGAGGTGTATGCGGATCAGCGTGTACCCGACGTGTTGCTCAGTGGCAACCATGCACACATCCGGCGTTGGAGAATGAAGCAGTCCCTTGGTAGGACCTTCGAACGACGCGCCGATCTTCTGGAAAGTCGCTCGCTTTCTGGAGAAGAGAAGAAGCTGCTCGAGGAATACCTCCGCGAGCGGGACGATAGTTAAACGTATCGATGGTGGATCGCGTATCCATCTTAGGAGCACAGCATGACCAACAAGATCATCCAGCAGCTCGAAGCCGAGCAGATGAGCAAGGAAATCCCAGCCTTCGCACCCGGCGACACCATTGTCGTCCAGGTCAAAGTGAAGGAAGGTGAGCGTTCCCGTCTGCAGGCGTTCGAAGGCGTCGTCATCGCCAAGCGTAACCGCGGTCTGAACAGCGCCTTCACCGTGCGCAAGATCTCCAGCGGCGTTGGCGTCGAGCGTACCTTCCAGACCTACAGCCCGCAGATCGACAGCCTGGCCGTGAAACGTCGTGGTGACGTGCGTAAAGCCAAGCTGTACTACCTGCGCGACCTGTCCGGCAAAGCCGCTCGCATCAAGGAAAAACTGTCCTGAGTGCAGTTTGACCGGTGGCCTCGGCCACCTTGCGAGAGAAAGAGCAGCCTTCGGGCTGCTTTTTTGCGTTCTGCGTCCGTGAGAAGAGGCGTCGCCAGGCCGTTGCAGACAAGCGTTGTCCCGTGTGGAAGACTAGGCGCACTTTTTCGCCACAGACCCGTTAAATGCCTGCTCTGGACCATCCGCTGATCGACCAGTTCCTCGATGCCCTCTGGCTGGAAAAGGGGCTGTCGGACAATACCCGTGTTTCCTATCGCAGCGATCTGGCCCTGTTCAACGGTTGGCTGCAGGAGCAGGGCCTGGCCTTGCCCGAGGCGGGCCGCGCCGCCATCCTCGATCACCTTGCCTGGCGTCTGGACCAGGGTTACAAGCCACGCTCCACCGCCCGCTTTCTGTCCGGAGTGCGGGGTTTCTATCGCTATCTGCTGCGCGAGAAGCTGATTGCCCTCGATCCCACCTTGCAGGTGGACATGCCGCAACTGGGCCGCCCGTTGCCCAAGTCGCTGTCGGAAGCGGATGTCGAGGCCCTGCTCAAGGCGCCGGATCTGGGTGAGGCCATCGGCCAGCGTGATCGCGCCATGCTCGAGGTGCTGTATGCCTGCGGCCTTCGGGTGACTGAGTTGGTCAGCCTGACCCTGGACCAGGTCAACCTGAGGCAAGGCGTCTTGCGGGTGATGGGCAAGGGCAGCAAGGAGCGCCTGGTGCCGATGGGCGAGGAAGCGGTGCTGTGGATCGAGCGCTACCTGCGCGGTGGCCGCGCCGATCTGCTCAACGGTCGTCCCAGCGACGTGCTGTTTCCCAGCCTGCGCGGGGAGGAAATGACCCGGCAGACCTTCTGGCACCGTATCAAGCACCATGCGCGCGTGGCCGGGATCGACAAGCCGTTGTCGCCGCACACTTTGCGCCATGCCTTCGCCACGCATTTGCTCAACCACGGCGCCGACCTGCGCGTAGTGCAAATGCTGCTGGGCCACAGCGACCTGTCCACCACGCAGATCTACACCTATGTGGCCAAGGCGCGCTTGCAGCAGTTGCACGCCCAGCACCACCCGCGTGGATGAATGATCCTCATGTTCCGCTCGGTGGCTTTCCAGACACTGATTTCGTCCCCGCCTGATGTGGTAGTCTTGGGCGGTTTGCATCAGGGACCGCTCTAGTCGCCGCGCTTTTCCCGCAGGCGATGTCCTCCGGTCCCCGTCCGTCTTCAGGAGTACCCCATGCGCGTGACCCAGATTTTTGCCGCCGCCGCTCTGGCGTTGGCCAGTACCTTTGCCGCCGCCGCGGCCACCGAGGCCAGTGCCGGTGCCAACGCAGGCGCCGAGCAGGCCATTCGCAACACGCTCAAGACCCTTGAACTGGAAGTGCCGATCGAGAGCGTCTCCAACAGCCCGGTCGGTGGTCTGTACGAAGTCAAGCTGCAAGGCGGTCGTGTGCTCTACGCCAGCGGTGACGGCCAGTACGTCATGCAGGGTTACCTGTATCAACTGCAGGACGGCAAGCCGGTCAATCTCACCGAGAAGACCGAGCGCCAAGGCATCGCCAAGCTGATCAACGGCATTCCCAAGGCTGAAATGGTCGTTTACCCGGCCAAGGGCGAAACCCGCTCGCACATCACCGTATTCACCGATACCACGTGCCCGTACTGCCACAAGCTGCATGCTGAAGTACCGGAGCTGAACAAGCGCGGTATCGAGGTGCGGTACGTGGCCTTCCCGCGCCAAGGCCTGGGCTCGCCGGGTGACGAGCAGTTGCAGGCCGTCTGGTGCTCCAGCGATCGCGTCGCGGCGATGGACAAGATGGTCGATGGCAAGGAAATCAAGGCGGCCAAATGCGCCAACCCGGTCAGCAAACAGTTCCACCTCGGCCAGTCGATCGGCGTCAACGGTACGCCAGCGATCGTGCTCGAAAGCGGTCAGGTGATTCCGGGCTACCAGCCGGCACCGCAAGTGGCCAAGCTGGCGTTGGCCGGCCAGGCGCAAGCGGCCAAGTAATTCATTCAGTACGCCGTCGTCATGGGGTGACGGCATGTTTCACGGTCGGCATTGTGCCGGTCGTTCTATGGGGAGTTCACAGTGAAACCGGTCAAAGTAGGCATCTGTGGGTTGGGGACCGTCGGTGGCGGTACCTTCAATGTGCTTCAGCGCAACGCCGAGGAGATCGCCCGCCGTGCCGGGCGCGGCATTGAGGTGGCCCAGATCGCCATGCGCTCGCAGAACCCGAACTGCCAGATTACCGGTACCCCCATTACCGCTGATGTGTTCGACGTTGCGACCAACCCCGAGATCGACATCGTCATCGAACTGATCGGTGGCTATACCATTGCCCGCGATCTGGTGCTCAAGGCCATCGAAAACGGCAAGCATGTGGTCACGGCCAACAAGGCGCTGATTGCCGTCCACGGCAACGAGATCTTCGCCAAAGCCCGCGAAAAGGGCGTGATCGTCGCCTTCGAAGCCGCAGTCGCTGGTGGCATTCCGGTGATCAAGGCCATTCGCGAGGGGCTGTCGGCCAACCGTATCAATTGGCTGGCCGGCATCATCAACGGCACCGGCAACTTCATCCTCACCGAAATGCGCGAGAAGGGCCGTGCCTTCCCTGATGTGCTGGCCGAGGCCCAGGCGCTGGGCTATGCCGAGGCCGATCCGACCTTCGATGTCGAGGGTATCGATGCTGCGCACAAACTGACCATCCTGGCGTCCATCGCCTTTGGCATTCCGCTGCAGTTCGACAAGGCCTATACCGAAGGCATAACCCGTCTGACCACGGCCGACGTCAACTATGCCGAGGCCCTGGGCTATCGCATCAAGCATCTGGGCGTGGCGCGCCGTACCGTCGATGGCATCGAGCTGCGCGTCCATCCGACCCTGATTCCCAGCGATCGACTGATCGCCAACGTCAACGGCGTGATGAACGCGGTGATGGTCAACGGCGATGCCGCCGGCTCGACCTTGTACTACGGCGCCGGTGCCGGCATGGAGCCGACCGCCTCTTCGGTGGTCGCCGACCTGGTCGATGTGGTGCGCGCCATGACCGCCGACCCGGAGAACCGCGTCCCGCACCTGGCGTTCCAGCCCGACTCGCTGTCGGCGCATCCGATCCTGCCGATCGAGGCCTGCGAAAGCGCCTACTACCTGCGCATCCAGGCCAAGGATCACCCGGGCGTGTTGGCCCAGGTGGCGAGCATCCTTTCCGAGCGTGGCATCAACATAGAGTCGATCATGCAGAAGGAAGCCGAGGAGCAGGATGGCCTGGTGCCAATGATCCTGCTCACTCACCGGGTCATCGAACAGCGCATCGACGACGCCATCGTCGCCTTGGAAGCGCTGCAGGACGTGGTCGGCAGCGTGGTACGCATCCGCGTCGAACAGCTCAATTAAGTGGTAAGCCTCACGCTGCGAGCTGCCAGTAAAAGCGGCGCGGTGTTGAGGCTTTCGATAGAGTCAATTCGCGGCAAAGGTGAGAAGCACGGCGCGAGAGCAACGCCAATCGGCTTTTTCTCGTGGCTTGACGCTTACAGCTTGCAGCTCAAATGAAAGGTTTGCACCCATGCGCTATATCAGTACTCGGGGCCAAGCTCCGGCGTTGAATTTCGAAGATGTTCTGCTGGCGGGCCTCGCCAGCGACGGCGGCCTGTACGTACCGGAAAACCTGCCGCGCTTCACCCAGGAAGAGATCGCCTCCTGGGCCGGCCTGCCGTATCACGAGTTGGCGTTCCGCGTGATGCGCCCCTTCGTGGCGGGCAGCATCGCCGATGCCGATTTCAAGAAGATTCTCGAGGAAACCTACGGCGTCTTCGCCCACGCTGCGGTGGCGCCGCTGCGCCAGCTCGATGGCAATGAGTGGGTCATGGAGCTGTTCCACGGCCCGACCCTGGCGTTCAAGGATTTCGCCCTGCAATTGCTGGGTCGTCTGCTCGACCACGTCTTGCTCAAGCGTGGCGAGCGTGTGGTGATCGTCGGCGCCACCAGCGGCGACACCGGCTCGGCTGCCATCGAAGGCTGCCGCCGCTGCGACAATATCGATATCTTCATCCTGCACCCGCACCAGCGTGTGTCGGAAGTACAGCGCCGCCAGATGACCACCATCCTGGGCGACAACATCCACAACATCGCCATCGAGGGCAACTTCGACGACTGCCAGGAGATGGTCAAGGCGAGTTTCGCCGACCAGTCCTTCCTCAAAGGCACCCGGCTGGTGGCGGTCAATTCGATCAACTGGGCGCGGATCATGGCTCAGATCGTCTACTACTTCCATGCGGCGCTGCAGTTGGGTGGCCCGGCCCGTTCCGTGGCGTTCTCGGTGCCGACCGGCAACTTCGGCGACATCTTCGCCGGTTACCTGGCGCGCAACATGGGCCTGCCGATCAGCCAGTTGGTCGTGGCGACCAACCGCAATGACATCCTGCACCGCTTCATGAGCGGCAATCAGTACGTCAAGGACGCCCTGCACCCGACTCTGTCGCCGTCGATGGACATCATGGTCTCGTCGAACTTCGAGCGCCTGCTGTTCGACCTGCACGGTCGCAATGGCGCGGCGATTGCCGAGTTGATGGCCAACTTCAAACAAGGCGGCGGTTTCAGCGTCGAGCAGGACCGCTGGACCGAGGCGCGCAAGCTGTTCGACTCACTGGCGGTGAGCGACGAGCAGACGTGCGACACCATTGCCGAGGTGTTCAAGGCCACCGGCGAGGTGCTCGATCCGCACACGGCAATCGGTGTCAAGGCTGCTCGCGAGTGCCGCCGTAGCCTGGATACGCCGATGGTGGTGCTGGGCACTGCACACCCGGTGAAATTCCCCGAGGCGGTCGAGCAGGCGGGCGTCGGCAAGGCGCTGGAATTGCCGGTGCACCTGAGCGACCTGTTCAGCCGTGAGGAGCGTTGCACGGTGCTGGCCAACGATCTGAAAGCGGTCCAGGCGTTCGTCAGCCAGCACGGTAATCGCGGCAAGCCGCTGTAAGGCGTTCTGGTCGCGAGGCCAAGCGGGGCAAGTCGGTCATCCGGCTTGCCCCGTTTTCGTTCGAGCGAAGGGTTTCTACGAAGATTCATCCTGCACTATCAGTTTCTTCCTATAGGAGTTTCTGTATCGCCTTTCTAGAGTGGGCGCCCTGTCCACCAGGGCCAGCAGCCCTCAGGAGCGGCTCATGCAGCGCCTCGATCTTCTCGTCGTCCAGTCCCGTCCCTCTCACCAGATCACCCTCCACCAAGCCTGCAACGCGCTGGGCGTGTTCAAGGTGCGGGTGGTCAACGACCTGCACAACGCCAAGGCGAGTCTGGCCCAAGCGCCGGATGCGGTGCTCATCGATCATGGCATGCCCACCCTGGCCGTGCAGGCGCTATTGAAAAGCATCGTGCGTCAAGGGCAAGTGCGTGCGGTGCTGTTCATCGGCGCGCCACCGGCGGGGGCACCGAACCTGTCCGTGGAAGCCTGGCGCAGAGGGTTATGGGTGGTCGCCAACCTTTCCTGGCCGCTCTCGATGCCGGCCTTGCACGCTGCGCTGTTGCGCTTGCGTCCGGCGATCGGTGGGTTGCAGACGCGGGATATCGAAACTGTCACCTCCAGCCTCCATGCTCGATGACGCGGCGACCGTCAAGCGAACTTTCCGCTTCGCTTGGCGGTCAGTTTCGTTAGGTTACCGACAAAGCGAGTACGCCGGATGGAAAGAATCTGCACCCTGCTCAATGATGCCCTGTCCCCTATCAGGTCCAGCTCGATGACGTGGACGCCAGAGGCTACCGCCAGTTGAGCGTCGTCGATATGCGCGGCACATCCGTGCTGCGGCGCTCGGTCAGCCTGTTGCAGTTGCAGGATCAGCGGCTGCTGGTGGATCTGGTGGACGGTCTGCACCGCGACCTGCAGATCGTCGAGGGCCGCTTGCAGCCGTGCGTGATCGCGGCGCTGCGGCAGCCTGTGCAAACTCAGGGAACCTTCGCGTAGGCGCCCCGTCACATTTCTTGACCCTGTGGTGATACTGCTTTGCTCCGGTGGTATCGACCCAGGGCGCAAGGCCTGCAAGGCCTTTGCTTGACCCCGTTGGCTGTGCGACAGCCTGCGGGGTTTCTTTTTAGCGATTTAGCGATCAGCGCTGAGGGGGGCGTTCGGTGGCTGCTCTGCTTGCAACAGCCGCTGCGCCTGTTTCAGGTAGTGTTCGCGCAGTTCGGGATCCAGCCATCGGGCATAGCGCTCAAGCAGCTCCGCTGAGCGTAGATGGGGAAGAAGTCGGTCGATCTTGGCGATGGCCTCTCGACCTGCCGGGGTGTCGGAGCAACCGACGTGGACCAGTTGATAGCGTTTGGCGCCCTTGATCGAGAGAAACGCATACGCGTCCAACGCGTTGCCTTGCTGTTGAAGCAGATAGCGTGCTTCAGGCCAGTAACCCAATACCACGTGCAACCGGCCCAACTGCTGCATCTGCAATAGATTGGCGGTGGCATCGTTGCTGTAGTGCCGACTCAACGCCGAGTCAGGCAACTGGCTGAGGATCTTATCGGTTTCTTGCCCGTAACTGCGGCCGGCGACGACGCCCAGTTTCAGACCCGGCGTGCCGAGCAATTGCGTGAGGTCCACGGAGGTCTGGCCTGCGGACAGGTTCAGTGCTGCCAGGTCCTGTCTGCGTACGATCACGCCACTGCTCACGATCGGTAGCAAAGGCTGGGAAAATTTCGCGAAGCTGGCCCGCTCCGGCGTCCACAGCAGCGTCGGATCACAGGTGAGGGTAGGGTCCTGCAGCATCTGGATGCCACGCGGGCGGTTGACGCGCACGATGCTGTGTTGGTACTCCGGCAACTGCTCGATCAACTGGGGTAGCAGGCTGTCGATCACACCCTGACCTTTTTCCGTGCCTTCGTAAATGGTGAACGGCGGCAGGTCACGTACCAGCCAAGTCAGGCGCTCACCCGCCTTCGCGGGTTGCAGCGCCAGTAGCGGCAGGATGCACAGCAGCAGGCGCTGCGCGGCCCTTTGAAGTTGAATCAGATGGCCCCCTGTTCGCGCAGTCGGGCAATGTCGGCCTCGCTGTAGCCCAGGCGGGTCAGCAATGTGACGGTGTGCTCGCCAAGGGCCGGCCCCACCCATTCGGTAGAGCCGGGCGTGTCCGAAAGCTTGGGAACGATGCCCGGCATCTTGAACGGTTTGCCGTCTGGCAGCCGAGCCTGGATGAACATTTCCCGAGCGAGAAACTGTGGGTCGTGGAACATGTCTTCGGCTGAATAGATGCGACTGGCGGGCACACCGGCGTCGTTCAGCACCTGCATCACCTGATCGAGCGGCAAACCGTTGACCCAACGGTCGATCACGCCATACAACTCGTCGCGGCGCAGGTCGCGACCGTCATTGCTGGAAAGAGTGGGGTCGTCGGCAAGATCGTTGCGGCCGATGGCCTGCATGAAGCGCTTGAAGATCGCATCGCCATTGGCGCCGATCTGCACATGGCGGCCGTCGGCACTGGTGTGGATACACGACGGGGTAATGCCCGGCATGATGTTGCCGGTGCGTTCGCGGATGAAACCGAACACGTCGAATTCCGGCACCATGCTTTCCATCATGGCGAAGATCGCTTCGTACAAGGCCACGTCCACCACCTGTCCCTGGCCACCGTTGACCTCCCGATGACGCAAGGCCATCAGCGCACCGATCACGCCCCATAAGGCGGCGATCGAGTCGCCGATGGAGATGCCCGTACGCACCGGTGGCCGGTCGTCGAAGCCGGTGATGTAGCGCAGGCCGCCCATGGACTCGCCGACCGCACCGAAGCCGGGCTGGTCCTTCATCGGCCCGCTCTGGCCGAAACCGGAAAGGCGGACCATCACCAGCCGCGGGTTGAGGGCGTGCAGCACGTCCCAGCCCAGGCCGAGCTTTTCCAGCACGCCGGGGCGGAAGTTCTCGATCAGGATGTCGGCCTCGGCCAGCAGTCGCTTGAGCACCTCGCGACCCTCCGGGTCTTTGAGATTCAGGGTGAGCGACTGTTTGTTGCGCGCCTGCACGAACCACCACAACGACGTGCCCTCGTAGAGCTTGCGCCACTTGCGCAGCGGATCGCCGCCGTCCGGCGATTCGACCTTGATCACCTCGGCACCGAACTCGGCGCAGATGCGCGAGGCGAAGGGTCCGGCGATCAGGGTACCGAGCTCGATCACCTTGAGGCCGGCGAGGGGTTTGGCAGGACTGGACATGGTGGATCCGTGACGGCTGAAAAGAGGGCTTGGTTTTATCACAGCTGGCTCGATGCAGGTAATGGCTCGCGACAGCGGTTGCGTGCCTGTGCGCAATGACGGACGACACGAGCCCCTCTGCGCACGTGGATCGGGTAAACTCTCCGACTTTCTTCGAAGAAGCCTCTGCCCCATGGCCCAGCCGTCCACCACCTACAAGTTCGAACTCAATCTCACCGACCTCGACCGTGGCGTGTACGAAAACGTACGCCGGACCATCGCCCGTCATCCGTCCGAGACCGAGGAGCGCATGGCTGTCCGCTTGCTGGCCTACGCGCTCTGGTACAACGAACAGTTGGCCTTCGGGCGCGGTCTGTCGGACGTCGATGAGGCTGCGGTGTGGGAGAAGAGCCTGGATGATCGGATCCTGCATTGGATCGAAGTGGGCCAGCCCGATGCCGATCGCCTGACCTGGTGCTCGCGTCGCACCGAGCGCACCAGTCTGCTGGCCTACGGCAGCCTGCGGGTGTGGGAGGGCAAGGTGGTGCCGGCGGTCAAGGGCCTGAAGAACCTGAGCATCGCAGCGGTGCCGCAAGAGGTGCTGGATGTGCTGGCCACCGACATGCCGCGCACCATCAAGTGGGACGTGATGATCAGCGAAGGCACGCTCTTCGTGACCGACGACCGGGGTCAGCACGAAGTCCAACTGCAGTGGCTGCTCGGCGAGCGCGGCTGACCTGATTCGACCTGACTGAAGAGCCCCATGCGCATCGAGCCCCGCCCCTGCCTGCAACCCTGCCATTTCTCGGCCAACTGCCGCCCCTGCTGACCCGTCTGTACGCCGCCCGTGGTGTGCAGAGTGAACTGGAGTTGGACAAGAGCCTGGCGCGCTTGCTGCCCTATCAGCAGCTCAAGGGCATCGACGCTGCCGTGGACCTGCTGGTGGAGGCCCTGGACCGGCGCCAGCGCATCCTCATCGTCGGCGACTTCGACGCTGATGGCGCTACAGCCAGCACCGTCGGCGTGCTCGGCCTGCGTCTGCTCGGTGCAGCCCAGGTCGATTACCTGGTGCCTAATCGCTTCGAGTACGGTTACGGCCTGACGCCGGAAATCGTCGAGGTGGCGCTGCAGCGCGAGCCGCACCTGCTGGTGACGGTGGACAACGGGATCTCCAGCGTCGAAGGCGTCGCTGCGGCGAAGGCGGCCGGGCTCAAGGTGCTGGTCACCGACCACCACTTGCCGGGCGAGCAGTTGCCGCAGGCCGATGCCATCGTCAACCCGAACCAGCCCGGTTGCACCTTCCCCAGCAAATCGCTGGCCGGGGTGGGGGTGATCTTCTACGTGCTCATGGCGCTGCGCGCGCGCTTGCGCAGCCTGGGCCGCTACGAGACCCAGGCGCAACCGAACATCGGGGAGTTGCTCGATCTGGTGGCCCTGGGCAGCGTCGCCGATGTGGTGCCGCTGGATGCCAACAACCGCATCCTGGTTCATCAGGGGCTCGAGCGCATCCGTGCGGGCCGTGCCCGGCCAGGCCTGAAGGCCATCCTTGAGGTCGCGCGGCGCGATCATCGGCGCATCACCTCAACCGACCTGGGCTTCATTCTCGGGCCTCGGCTCAATGCAGCAGGGCGTCTGGACGACATGAGCCTGGGCATCGAATGCCTGCTCTGCGAAGACCCCGCCACGGCGTTGGACATGGCAGCGCAACTGGATGGGCTCAACCAGGACCGCAAGTCCATCGAACAAGGCATGCAGCGCGAAGCGTTGGCCCAGCTCAAGGACCTGCCGCTCGACGCCATGCCCTATGGGCTGTGCCTGTTCGACGCCGAATGGCATCAGGGCGTGATCGGCATCCTCGCTTCGCGCTTGAAGGAGCGCTATCACCGTCCGACCATCGCCTTCGCCGACGCCGGCGAAGGCATGCTCAAGGGCTCGGCGCGCTCGGTACCGGGGTTTCACATTCGCGATGCCCTGGATGCGGTGGCGGCGCGCCACCCCCAGTTGATCAGCAAGTTCGGCGGGCATGCCATGGCGGCAGGCTTGTCGCTGCCGGCTGAGCACTTCCCGGTATTCGCCGAGGCGTTCGACCAGGAGGTGCGACGCCAATTGGATGAGGACGATCTGACCGGTCGGTTGCTGTCCGACGGCAGCCTGGCGGTCGAGGAATTCCACCTCGACCTTGCCCGTGCCCTGCGTAATGCCGGCCCCTGGGGGCAGCATTTTCCCGAGCCGTTGTTCCACGGCGTGTTCGAGTTGGTGGAGCAACGGGTGGTCGGCGAGCGCCATCTGAAAGTGGTGCTCAAGAGCGAGTGCGGTTCGCTGCGTCTTGACGGCATCGCTTTCAGCGTCGATCGCGAGGTATGGCCCAACCCGACGGTGCGCTGGGTGGAGCTGGCCTACAAACTGGATGTGAACGAGTTTCGCGGCAACGAAAGTGTGCAGTTGATGATTGCGCATATGGAGCCGCGCTGAGGGCTCGGCGCATTCGCTCGGGATGGCGGCGCCAGGCCGCGACCGATGACCGTGCAGGTGCCATGGCCTGAATTTTCGGGAACCGATCCCCAGGGTAATCTGGTCTAGTCTCAAGGAACGCCGGTAACGGTCCAGGATCGCACCACAGCGCCTGGGTCGGACCGTCATTGCAGACCTTCGGAGGCCCTCCCATGAGCATGCTGCTTGAGCCCTACACCCTGCGTCAGCTGACGTTGCCCAATCGCATCGCCGTTTCACCGATGTGCCAGTACTCGAGCGTCGATGGCCTGGCCAACGACTGGCACCTGGTCCACCTGGGCAGTCGCGCTGTCGGCGGCGCTGGCCTGGTGATAACAGAAGCCGTCGCTGTGACCGCCGACGGGCGCATCACCGCAGAAGACCTTGGGTTGTGGAACGACGAACAGATCGCCCCGCTGCAACGCATCACCCGTTTCATCACGGCCCAGGGCGCGGTTCCGGGTATCCAGTTGGCCCACGCCGGGCGCAAGGCCAGTACCCATCGGCCCTGGCTCGGCAAGCACGGCAGCGTCGCGCCGCAGGAGGGTGGATGGCAGCCGGTGGGGCCGTCGAAGATCGCCTTCGACCCCCAGCACACCGCACCGCGCGAACTGAGCCACGATGACATCCAGGAGGTCGTCGAGGCGTTCGTGGAGGCCGCGCGGCGCGCCCTGACCGCGGGCTTCAAAGTGGTGGAATTGCACGCCGCCCACGGCTACCTGCTGCATCAATTCCTCTCGCCATTGAGCAATCAGCGCTGTGACGACTATGGCAGTTCCTTCGACAACCGCATCCGTCTGACCTTGCAGGTGACCGAAGCGGTACGCGAGGTCTGGCCCAAGGAACTGCCGCTGTTCGTACGGGTGTCGGCCACCGATTGGGTCGAGGATGGCTGGAACCCTGACGAGACGGTGGAGCTGGCGCGCCGGCTGCGGTCGCTAGGCGTGGACCTGATCGATGTGTCCTCTGGCGGTACCTCGGTCAACGCCGAGATTCCCACCGGGCCCGGTTATCAGACGCGCTTCGCCGAACGGGTGCGCAAGGAGTCGGAAATCGCCACCGGCACCGTCGGCATGATCACCGAACCGGCCCAGGCCGAGCACATCCTGCGCACCGGTCAGGCCGACCTGATCTTCCTGGCCCGCGAGCTGCTGCGCGACCCTTACTGGCCGCTGCATGCCGACGATGACTTGGGTGGCAACAAGGCGACCTGGCCTGCCCAGTACCAGCGCGCCACTCATCGCGCCAACCCGATTCACGAGTCGGATTTGCGCGATTAAGCCTGGATTCAGACTGCGGTCGTAATCTGGCGCTTTCCTGTCCTTGAGGGTTCGCCAGATGAATACCCGTGGTCTGCTCGATCAATTGCTCAAATCCGGTCAATCGCTGCTGCAGAATTCGTCGGGCAAGCCCGGTACCGGCAAGGTGGCGGGGCTCGGCGATCTGCTCGGCGGCAAGGCCGGCGGCCTGGGAGGCCTGGTTTCCGGCGCCGGTGGCGGCGCCTTGGCGGCCGGCGCCATGGGCCTGCTGATGGGCAACAAGAAGGTGCGCAAGGTCGGTGGCAAGGTGCTGACCTACGGTGGCCTCGCCGCACTGGGCGTGCTGGCCTACAAGGCCTACGGCAACTGGCAGGCGCGCCAGGGGCAGGGCGACGCTGGCGAGCCGCAGACGCTCGACCGACTGCCGCCAGCCCAGGCCGAGCAGCACAGCCAAGCCGTACTCAAGGCCCTGGTGGCCGCCGCCAAGTCCGATGGCCATATCGATGCGCGTGAGCGTGAGCTGATCGAGGGCGAGTTCACGCGCCTGGACAGCGACCCAGAGCTGCAGCGCTGGTTGCAGGGCGAACTGAACAAGCCGCTCGATCCGGCAGAAGTGGCGCGTGCGGCGCAAACGCCGGAGATGGCCGCCGAGATGTACCTGGCCAGCGTGATGATGGTCGATCAGGAGCACTTCATGGAACGTGCTTACCTCGACGAATTGGCTCGCCAACTGCGCCTGGAACCCGCACTACGCGAGGAACTTGAACTGCAGGTCAGGCAGGCATCGACACCCTGAGATGGCTTTGAGCTATCCATCGGGCATGGAAGCCCGATAAGCCTTCAATTCTCCCGATAAAGCGTCAGGCGCCTGGGCTATACTTCGACGATTTTCCCGCTCGTGAAGCTTTCCTGAGGGCTGATTGTGAAGAACTGGACCTTGCGCCAACGGATCCTGGCAAGCTTTGCCGTGATCATCGCCATCATGCTGTTGATGATCGTGGCCGCCTACTCGCGTTTGGTGACCATCGAGTCCAGCGAGCAAGCGGTGGGGACCGACAGCATTCCCGGCATCTACTACAGTTCGATGATCCGCAGCGCCTGGGTCGACAGCTACGTCGCGACCCAGCAGTTGGTCGGCCTGTCCGAGCACCGCGAGCTGAGCTCGGCTGATGCCGAGCTGTTCAAGGGCTTCCACGACCGGCTCAAAGAACAGATGGCCAACTACCAGCGCACAATCCAGGATGCCCAGGATCAAGCCGCCTTCGACACCTTCGTGGGGCTTGAACAAGCGTACGAGAAGGCCATCGATCAGGTGCTGGGTGCCTATCGAGCAGGGAACTATGCCGAAGCCGAGCGCCTGATCATCAACGTGCTCACGCCGGCCTGGACCGCTGGCCGCAAGCACCTGAACACGGTCATCGACCGCAACACCGAAGCAGCCAACGCCGCTACGCGGGACATCGTCGATGCGGTGGCCACGGCCAAGGTGAGCATGGTGGTGTCGCTGATCCTGGCGATTCTCGCCGCCGGCATCTGCGGTCTGTTGCTGATGCGGGTCATCAGCGCGCCCATGCGCAGCATCGTGCAGGCCCTGGACAAACTCAGTTCGGGCGACCTCAGCGTGCGCCTGAGCATGGCGCGCAAGGATGAGTTCGGCGCCATCGAGACCGGCTTCAACGACATGGCCGAGGCATTGGCCAACCTGGTCGCCCAGGCCCAGCGCTCGTCGGTCCAGGTTACGACTTCGGTCACCGAGATTGCTGCTACCTCCAAGCAGCAACAGGCCACCGCCACCGAAACCGCGGCCACCACCACTGAAATCGGCGCGACCTCGCGCGAGATCGCCGCGACCTCTCGCGACCTGGTGCGCACCATGACCGAGGTCACCAGCGCCGCCGATCAGGCCTCCAGCCTGGCCGGCTCCGGTCAGCAAGGTCTGGCGCGCATGGAGGAAACCATGCACCAGGTGATGGGCGCGGCCGACCTGGTCAACGCCAAGCTGGGCATCCTCAACGAGAAGGCCGGCAACATCAATCAGGTGGTGGTGACCATCGTCAAGGTGGCCGACCAGACCAACCTGCTGTCGCTCAACGCCGCCATCGAAGCCGAGAAGGCCGGTGAGTATGGCCGCGGCTTCGCCGTGGTGGCCACTGAGGTGCGTCGTCTGGCCGATCAGACCGCGGTGGCCACTTACGACATCGAGCAGATGGTGCGCGAGATCCAGTCTGCGGTGTCGGCTGGGGTCATGGGCATGGACAAGTTCTCCGAAGAAGTGCGCCGCGGCATGTTCGAGGTGCAGCAGGTCGGCGAGCAGCTCACCCAGATCATCCATCAAGTGCAGGCCCTGGCGCCGCGCGTGCTGATGGTCAACGAAGGCATGCAGGCGCAAGCCACCGGTGCCGAGCAGATCAACCAGGCGCTGGCTCAGTTGAGCGATGCCAGCACGCAAACGGTCGAGTCGCTGCGTCAGGCCAGCTTCGCCATCGACGAATTGAGTCAGGTGGCAACCGGACTGCGCGGCGGCGTCTCGCGCTTCAAAGTCTGACGACGATGGCCGAGCCGCAATCGCACGAGCAGCGCCAGACCGCGAACAAGGGCGTGTTGTACCTGCAGTTCTGCATTGGCCAGCAGCGCTTCGCCCTGGACGTGCGCGAGGTGATCGAGGTGCTGCCGCTGCGCCCGCTCAAGCCCATCGCCCAGGCACCGCATTGGGTGGCCGGAATTCTTGGTCATCGCGGTACGCTGGTGCCGGTCATCGACCTGTCGGCGCTGAGCTTCGGCACACCTGCGCCGCGCCGCACCAGCACGCGTCTGGTGTTGGTGCACTATCAGGGCGATCCCCTGCGCGCGCCGCTCCGCCTGGGCCTGGTGCTGGAACAGGCCACCCACACCCTGCGCTGCCAACCCGATGAGTTCCTGCCGTATGGCGTGGATAACCGCGAAGCACGCTACCTCGGCCCGGTACGACAGGACGAACATGGCCTGCTGCAGCGCATTCAGGTCAATGATTTGCTCGACGAGGATGTGCGCCGGCTGCTGTTCCCCGAAGTCTCTGAAGCGGAGGCTGAATGAGCGAGCAGCGCTTTTTCCGCTTCCTCCAGGAGCGCATCGGGCTGGACGTGGAGTCGGTGGGCGCCTCGATGGTGGAGCGCGCCTTGCGCCAACGCTGTGCGGCGTCGGCGGCCGGCGACCTCGACCACTATTGGCTGTGCCTGCAGCAATCGACCGTCGAGCAGCAGGCGCTGATCGAGGCGGTGATCGTGCCGGAGACCTGGTTTTTCCGATACCCCGAGTCGTTCACCGCGCTGGCCACCTTGGCCCGTAAGCGCCTGGCCGAACTGGCCGGTGCCCGGCCCTTGCGCCTGCTCAGCCTGCCGTGCTCGACCGGCGAAGAGCCCTATTCGATTTCCATGGCGTTGCTCGACGCGGGCTTTGCGCCCTGTGCTTTCCGCGTCGACGCCATGGACATCAGCCCCAGCTCCATCGCGCGCGCCGAACTGGCGGTGTATGGACGCAATTCGTTTCGCGGCAGCGATCTGGCCTTCCGTGACCGGCACTTCGAAGGCGTCAACGACAGCTACCAGTTGTCCGAGCGGGTCCGCCGGCAGGTCAGCCTGGAAGCGGCCAACGTGCTCGACCCGGGGTTGCGCGCGCGCAGTGGACTCTATGACATCGTGTTCTGCCGCAACCTGCTGATCTATTTCGACATCCCGACTCAGCAGCGCGTGTTCGAGGTATTGAAGCGGTTGCTGCACGACGACGGCGTATTGTTCATCGGTCCGGCCGAGGGCAGCCTGCTGGCACGCCTGGGCATGCGCCCGGTCGGTATCGCGCAGTCGTTCGCCTATGTACGCCAGGATCCCGCCAGCGTCACTGCGCCGCCCAGTCCCGCACCGGTCGTGCGTGTGGCGGCGACGCCCGCACCGCCACCGCGAGCGACTGCCTGGGCGCCGAATGCGCTGCAGGCTACCCGCACTCCGCCAGCGCCGATCAGGCCGCTGCCAGAACCGGCGGCGAGCGAGAGTGAGCCCGAACTGCTGGCGAGCATTGCGCGCTTGGCCAACAGCGGTGCCAGCGATCAGGCCCGCGCCAGTTGCGAGCGTTACTTGCGCCAGTTCGCGCCCAAGGCCCAGGTGTATTACTGGCTGGGCTTGCTCAGCGATACCCAGGGCGACGCCGGCGAGGCGCTCAAGCATTACCGCAAGGCACTGTATCTGGAGCCGCAGCATGCCGAGGCACTGATGCACCTGGCCGCGTTGTTGGCCTCCCAGGGCGACAGTGCCGGCGCACGGCGCCTGCAGGCGCGTGCGGCTAAGGCGGACCGGGAGTCTGAACGATGAGTGAGCAACAGGGCCTACCACTGATCGCCCGGGCCGACGACGATATCGATGACTGCTGGAACCGCATCGGTGTTCACGGCGACAAGCAATGCCCGTTGCTTGAACGGCATATCCACTGTCGCAACTGCGAAATGCACGCCGCTGCGGCCACCCGACTGCTGGACCGCTACGCGCTGCAACAGGACGAGCAGGTCGAGGCCGTCAGCGTCGAGCCGAGGGCTGCGGGACGCTCCATGCTGCTGTTCCGGCTGGGCGAGGAGTGGCTGGCGTTGGCCACAGCCTGCCTGGCGGAGATCGAACCGCTGCTGCCGGTACATTCGCTGCCGCACCAACGCTCGCGAGTCCTGCAGGGGTGGCCAACGTGCGCGGTGCGCTGGTGCCGTGCCTGTCCTTCGCCGACCTGCTGGGCGTGGCTGCAGTCTCAGGCGCTGAGCGCCCGGGCCGAATCATGCCGCGCATGCTGATCCTTGCCGCCGAGGGCGGGCCGGTGGTGTTGCCGGTGGACGAGGTCGACGGCATCCATCGCCTGGACCTCGCGCAGGCGCAGGACGAGCGCGACGCCGCGACCTTCACCCTGGCGGTACTGCAGTGGCGTGCCCGCAGCGTACGCGTGCTGGATGAGCGCCAACTTCTGTCTGCCGTGAAGCGGAGCCTGTCATGACCCCGGAGCAAATGCGCGACGCTTCGCTGCTCGAGCTGTTCAGCCTGGAGGCCGAGGCCCAGACGCAGGTGCTCAGTGCCGGCCTGCTGGCATTGGAGCGCAATCCGGCCCAGGCCGATCAGCTCGAGGCCTGCATGCGTGCCGCGCACTCGCTCAAGGGCGCCGCGCGAATCGTCGGGATCGATGCGGGCGTCAGCGTGGCCCATGTCATGGAAGACTGTCTGGTGGCCGCTCAGGAACAGCGACTGCTGCTGCGCCCGGAGCACATCGACGCCTTGTTGCAGGGCACCGATCTGCTCATGCGAATCGCCACCCCAGGCGATCTGCAAGGTGAGGCAGCGGTGCCGGCGTTCCTGCTGCAGATGGCGGCGCTGCTCGATCCCACCGCGCCCATCGTGCCGCGCCCGAGCCTGCCCGCCGAGCCTGCGCCCGCCCCGCCCCCAGCGTACCCGCCGGCATTGTCGGTGGCCTCGGTCGAGCGCGAACCCGAATCCGAAGCGGCGACGGTTACCAAGACCAGCAGGCGAGGCGGTGAGGGCGGCGAGCGGGTATTGCGGGTCACCGCCGATCGCTTGAACAGCTTGCTTGACCTGTCGAGCAAATCCCTGGTGGAAACCCAACGTCTGAAGCCTTACCTGGCCACCCTGCAGCGCCTCAAGCGCATGCATGGCCAGGGCATGCGTGCGCTGGACGGGCTCAGGGGCCAGCTCGAGGGCAGCGCTCAGAACGTCGAGGTGCTCGAGGCCTTGGCCCAGACCCAGCGCCTGCTGGCCGAAACCCAGCAGATCCTCCAGCAGCAGGCCGCCGACCTCGACGAGTTCGGCTGGCAGGCCAGTCAACGCGCTCAATTGCTGTATGACACGGCGCTGGCGTGCCGCATGCGGCCGTTCGCCGATGTACTCACCGGGCAGAGCCGCATGGTCCGCGACCTCGGTCGGTCGCTCGGCAAGCAGGTGCAGTTGCTGATCGAGGGCGACAAGACGCAGGTCGACCGTGATGTGCTGGAGCGCCTGGATGCACCGCTCACCCATTTGCTGCGCAACGCCGTCGACCACGGCATCGAGTCGCCGGAACAGCGCTTGCTGGCGGGCAAGCCGGCCGACGGCACCTTGCGCTTGCGCGCGTCCCATCAGGCCGGCTTGTTGATCCTGGAGCTGACCGACGATGGCGCCGGTATCGACCTGGAGCGCCTGCGCCGCAGCATCGTCGAGCGCGCCTTGTCGCCGGCCGAAACCGTCGCACAGATGAGCGAAGCAGAACTGCTCACCTTCCTGTTCCTGCCGGGTTTCAGCCTGCGCGAGCAGGTCACCGAGGTGTCAGGACGCGGGGTGGGCCTGGATGCTGTGCAGCACATGGTTCGCGAATTACGCGGCTCGATCGAGTTGACCCAGTCGCCAGGCCACGGCTGTTGCTTCCACATGGAAGTACCGCTGACCCTGTCGGTGGTGCGCAGCCTGGTGGTCGAGGTCGGAAGCGAAGCCTACGCCTTCCCGCTGGCGCACATCGAGCGCACCCTCGACGTGCCCGCGCAGTCCATCGTGCAGATCGAGGGGCGCCAGCACTTTTGGCACGAAGACCGCCATATCGGCCTGGTCGCCGCCAGCCAGTTGCTCAATCGTCCGCCCGCGCAGGGTGATGCGGACAGTCTGCGCGTAGTGGTCATCCGAGAGCGCGAGCAGCTCTATGGGGTGGCGGTCGAGCGCCTGATCGGCGAGCGGGTGCTGGTGGTGATGCCGCTGGATCCGCGCCTAGGCAAGGTGCAGGACATTTCTTCCGGGGCGTTGCTCGACGACGGCTCGGTGGTGCTGATCATCGATGTCGAAGACTTGCTGCGCTCGGTGGACAAGCTGCTCAGCACCGGTCGCCTGGAGCGCATCGAGCGCAGCGCGGGCGCTGGTCGAGGCGTACCGCGCAAGCGCGTGCTGGTGGTCGACGATTCGCTCACCGTGCGCGAATTGCAGCGCAAGCTGCTCAGCACGCGCGGCTACGAGGTGGCCGTGGCGGTCGATGGCATGGATGGCTGGAACGCGCTTCGGGGCGAGGATTTCGACCTGTTGATCACCGACATCGACATGCCGCGCATGGATGGCATCGAACTGGTGACTTTGGTTCGCCGCGACAATCGATTGCAGTCATTACCGGTGATGGTGGTGTCATACAAAGACCGGGAAGAAGACCGACGACGTGGTCTGGACGCCGGTGCCGACTATTATCTGGCCAAGGCCAGCTTCCATGACGATGCGTTGCTGGACGCCGTGGTGGAGCTGATCGGAGGGGCACAAGGATGAAAATCGCCATCGTCAATGACATGCCCATGGCCGTGGAAGCCCTGCGTCGTGCGCTGGCCTTCGAGCCTGCCCATGAAGTGGTGTGGGTCGCGGGTAACGGTGAGGAGGCCGTGCGCAAGTGCGCCGAGCTCACGCCCGACCTGATCCTCATGGACCTGATCATGCCGGTGATGGACGGCGTCGAGGCGACGCGACGCATCATGGCCGAGACGCCCTGCGCGATCGTCATCGTCACGGTGGATCGCAAGCAGAACGTGCACCGCGTGTTCGAGGCCATGGGCCACGGCGCGCTCGATGTGGTCGATACGCCGGCGCTGGGCGCGGGCGATGCCCGTGAGGCTGCCGCGCCGTTGCTGCGCAAGATCCTCAATATCGGCTGGCTGATCGGTCAGCAACGCTCCAGTGCGGCACGTTCGCTGGATGCATCGGCGCGTACGCCGGCGTCGCGCTGTGCGTTGGTGGCCATCGGCTCCTCAGCCGGTGGTCCGGCGGCTCTGGAAGTGCTGCTCAAGGCGTTGCCGCGGGATTTTCCCGCCGCCATCGTGCTGGTCCAGCATGTCGATCAGGTGTTCGCCGCCGGGATGGCCGAGTGGCTCAGCGGGGTGTCCGGGCTGCCGGTGCGCCTGGCGCGCGAGGGCGAGCCGCCGCAGCCGGGCCAGGTGCTGCTGGCCGGCACCAACCACCATATCCGGCTGTTGCAGAACGGCCAATTGGCGTACACCGCCGAGCCGGTCAACGAAATCTATCGACCCTCGATCGACGTGTTCTTCGAAAGTGTGGCGCGCTTCTGGCGCAGCGAGGCGGTGGGGTTGCTGCTCACCGGCATGGGCCGTGACGGCGCCCAGGGTTTGAAGCTGATGCGCGAGCAGGGCTTTCTGACCATTGCCCAGGACCAGCAGAGCAGTGCGGTATATGGCATGCCCAAAGCGGCCGCAGCGATCCAGGCGGCCGTCGAGATTCGGCCGCTGGAACGGATTGCCGGGCGACTAGTGGAAATCTTTCCGAAATGACGACATGTGTTGAGTCACGCCGAGTGGTCGGTGGTGATCTGGTGAATACAGATGAATGATCTACCGATCGAAGGTTTCACGACGATCAACGAAGGTGCCGCCATGGTCCTGCTGGTCGATGACCAAGCGATGATCGGTGAGGCGGTGCGTCGCGGGCTGTCCCATGAAGAGAACATCGACTTCCACTTCTGCGCCGACCCGCATCAGGCGGTGGCCCAGGCGATGCGCATCAAGCCCACGGTGATCCTGCAGGACTTGATCATGCCGGGCCTGGACGGTCTGACCCTGGTGCGCGAATACCGTAACAACCCCGCCACCCAGGACATTCCGATCATCGTCCTCTCGACCAAGGAGGATCCGCTGGTCAAGAGCGCCGCCTTCGCCGCCGGAGCCAACGATTACCTGGTCAAGCTGCCGGACACCATCGAGTTGGTGGCGCGCATCCGCTATCACTCGCGTTCCTACCTGACCCTGTTGCAGCGCGACGAGGCCTACCGGGCCTTGCGAGTGAGCCAGCAGCAGTTGCTCGACACCAATCTGATGCTGCAGCGGCTGATGAACTCCGATGGCCTGACCGGGCTGTCGAACCGCCGCCACTTCGACGAGTATTTGGAGCTCGAGTGGCGCCGGGCCATGCGCGAGCAGCAGCAATTGTCGTTGCTGATGATCGACGTGGACTACTTCAAGGCCTACAACGACAGCTTTGGCCATCTGGCCGGCGACGAGGCCTTGCGCCAGGTGGCCGAGGCCATTCGCGGTTCCTGTTCGCGGCCCAGCGACCTGCCGGCGCGCTACGGCGGCGAGGAGTTCGCCCTGGTGCTGCCCAACACCTCACCGGGTGGCGCGCGCCTGATCGCGGAAAAGCTGCGCCAGACCGTCCTGGCGCTGAAGATTCCCCACAGCGCACCGCAGGCGGACTCGAGCCTGACCGTGAGCATCGGCCTGGCCACCCAGACCCCGGCGATCGGCAGCCATTGCCGGCAACTGATCTCGGCGGCGGACAAAGGCCTGTACCAGGCCAAGAACAGCGGTCGCAATCAGGTCGGTATCGCTTGAGACTACCAGGCCGCGCATTGTAAGAGGCAGGTGCTACCGATCACACCCCGTATGGCGATGTGTTGAGTGCCGGCCTTGTCAGGACTGTGCACTTATGATCGTCAAGGGGGAGTGTCACTGATATTTTTGTCAGTACCGCGCTTTGTCTTCAGGCATTTCAATAGCCACTATCGCCAGGATTGTGGCATTCAAGTGCTTAGGTGGCATCATGCATATACCAACGGTTGTCAGCTCCTCCTTCGTTTCGTACGCGCTGGTTCTGCTTCTTTCAGCGCTGTTCCCGAATCCCGCTTGGTCCGAATCAAATGCAGTGACGGCGCCTTCTTCGTCAGTCACTGCAGGTCTGGCGCTTGAATTGTACAGGCCGAGATTCCCCGACTCTGCCGCCACGCATGTCAACCTTGACCAGATCGGCGAATCAGTCGTGATCACTTTTTTGTACAAGCCTATGACGGTTGGTGATGTCGTCACGCTGAATTGGAAGGGGACGTCCGACTACCAGGCGCCGGAGCTGGTGGTGGCCGTGCCTGGTGTACCCATGGCCTTTCAGATTCCGTCCTCTGTGGTCGCAGGTGACGATGGCGGCGGGGCGGTCGTAACGGCCAGCGTCAAAGCAGGCTCTCAACCCGAAGTGACCTCGCCTGCTTTTAACGTCACGGTGGGCAGGGAGGGTAGTTCCACGGGAGACGGTATTGCGCAGCGGCTCAACGCACGTTTCAACGCGACCGAGAATGCCTGTCCTGGCAACCTTCCGGCCTACTACTGCAACGGCATCATCGTGCGTTCGGTAGATAACGGCGACTTCGACCCCTGGGATCCCAGTCCTTCCGGCGAGCGGCTGGGGGCGATATCGTTTTCGTACTTCCGCGTCGACACCCATACCGATAACCTGTACAGAAAGAGTGGATTCATCTTTCTGCCGCAATCGGAGGCCATTGCTCAGGGGAAAGCTGTCAACTACCTGTGCATTTATGCCTATGATGCCGGCACCCTGGTGGGTACACGTCCCGACAAAGGCTGTGGGCTCAAGCAAGAGCGCGTTTCGGACGACGATCTCAGCACGTGCGCTGGCAAGAATGCCACTACCGTCGAAGGCTGGTACGCCTTCACTAAGAGCCTGGCTCACCGTGACTATCAGTGTTCTTTGAGCACGCGTCAGGCTGATCAGTTTGCTGTCAGCTACCAGGTGCGTGCCAACAAGCCCGATAACATGAACGCCGCCTGGAACGAGCTTATGGTCGAGCTCTGGCCCCAGGGCCACGGGGCGCATTTGCCGATCGAGGCCTTTTACTACCGTGCGCGCGATGTGCGTTCGCTGGAGGATGCCAGGACCTTCCAGTACAAGTTCCATGCCCGTACGGGCCTGTGGGTACCGGTCGTTGCCTTCGACCTGGATCGCCTCGAACAATCTCCGTTCAGTTATCACGTTGAGGATCAACGTGTAGCTCAGGTGCCGGCGCCTGAGATCAAAGGCGTAGGCAGCAGTGGCGTGCTGGAGCTCTCCTCGCTGGGGATGCAGCCCGTCGATGTTTACGTCGACTACCCGGGTATGGCAGAAGGTCATCGCATCACGCTTCAGTGGTCCAATGCGCAGAAGTCCTGGACCGAGTCGAAGGTTGTCGGTAAAGACCACCGGGGCTTGTCCTTCGCGGTGCCAAACGACGTGGCGCGTGCCGCTCTGGATGGGCACGTGCTCGTCACTGCCAGTGTTACCCGCTGGCCCGATGAACGGGTGATTGTGTCCCCTTCTGCCCGATTGGCGGTCAAGAAGGCCAGGACAGGTCGAGATGTAGCTCAGGCGCTCAACCAACGTTTCGTCGACACCCGTGATAGCTGCCGAGCTGGAACGCCCGCGTATTACTGTAATGGTCTGCTGATACGGGCTATAGATGATGGCGATTTCATGCCGTGGAACCCAAGCCCGAGGGCTGAGAAACTGGGTGCGGTGTCGTTGTCCTGGCTACGGCGGGGTACTCATGTCACGCGTCTGCATACCGCCAGCGGTTTCATATTTCTGCCCCAGCAACTGGCCATCGAGAAGGGCTTCGACCTGCGCTACCTTTGCGTCTATGCCTACGACGCCTGGACAGCACTTGAAGGGCGCCCAGCCAATGGTTGCGGACTACAGCCGTCGAATCAGTCTGCCGCTGATTTGGATCTAAGCACTTGCGCCAGCCAGCAAGCAACGACTGTGACGGGCTGGTACGCGTTCACCAGCACCATCGAAAACTCCAAGTATCAGTGCTCACTCAGTACTCGCGATGCCGGTCAGTTTGCGGTGGCGTACAAGGTCAGGGACAAGCGTCCGCCCAATATCGTCGATACCTACAATGAAGTGCTGGTAGCCACATGGCCGCAGGATATTCCCGATCAACTCCCGATGGAGGCGTTCTTTTATACCAGTAGCCAAGGGCGAGAAGCGGCGATGAACTTCCAGCGCAAGTTCAAGCAGAGCACCGACGGTTGGTTGCCGGTCGTCAAAGTGGATTTGCGCCGGCTATCCACCTCTACGCCTATGAGCTATCTCGAGGAAGATCAAGCAGTGCTCCCCTGAGCGTCGGCTCAGGCTGCAGGTTTGAGCAGGCACCTCATTTGGTTGCAAGGCTGTCTTGAATCCGTATCAATCAAGACAGCTTTGCAAGCCCCTTTGAATCACACCTGGATTCAGCAAAAACACACGATTGCGTGGGCCTGCCGTCACGCGGCAGACTGCGATATACTCGCGGGCTTTTCACCGAATTCGCGCGAGAGCTGCCCGCCCATGGAAATCCAACCGATCCTCAATACCATCAAGGACCTTACCGAGCGTTCCCAGTCAATTCGGGGGTATCTTTGACTACGATCACAAAAGTGATCGTCTGATCGAAGTCAACCGCGAACTGGAAGACCCGGCCGTCTGGAACAAGCCTGAGTATGCCCAGGGCCTGGGCCGCGAGCGGTCCATGCTGGCGCAGGTGGTCGAGACCCTGGACAAGCTGTCCGGCGGCCTGGCCGATTGCAAGGATTTGCTCGACATGGCCGTGGAAGAGGGTGACGACGCAGCCGTGAATGATGTGATCGGCGAACTCGAAGGGCTCGAGGAATCCCTCGCCCAACTGGAGTTCCGCCGCATGTTCAGCGGCGAGATGGACATGAACAACGCCTACCTCGACATCCAGGCAGGTTCCGGCGGCACCGAGGCGCAGGACTGGGCCAACATCCTGCTGCGCATGTACCTGCGCTGGGCCGACAAGCGCGGTTTCGATGCCACCATCATCGAGCTGTCCGAAGGCGAGGTCGCCGGCATCAAAGGCGCCACCGTGCACATCAAGGGCGAATATGCTTTCGGCTGGTTGCGCACCGAGATCGGTGTGCACCGTCTGGTACGCAAGAGCCCGTTCGACTCCGGCGCCCGTCGCCACACCTCGTTCTCGGCGGTGTTCGTCTCGCCGGAAATCGACGACAAGGTCGAGATCGAGATCAACCCGTCCGACCTGCGCGTCGACACCTACCGCTCCTCCGGTGCGGGCGGTCAGCACGTCAACACCACCGATTCGGCGGTGCGTATCACCCACGTGCCGACCAATACCGTGGTGGCGTGCCAGAACGAACGCTCCCAGCACGCCAACAAGGACACCGCCATGAAAATGCTGCGGGCCAAGTTGTACGAGCTGGAAATGCAGAAGCGCAATGCCGCTTCCCAGGCGCTGGAAGATAGCAAGTCGGACATCGGCTGGGGTCACCAGATCCGCTCCTACGTGCTTGACGACTCGCGGATCAAAGACCTGCGCACCGGCGTCGAGCGCAGCGATTGCCAGAAAGTCCTCGACGGCGACCTCGACCAGTACCTCGAAGCGAGCCTCAAGCAGGGCCTGTAAACCGCACACCACCGCCGCGATACCTGGCCTGGGGCCGGTATCGCGTGGCCTGCCCGACAGGGGCAACGAACACCTGATGGAACCAATGACGACATGAGCGACCTGAAGACCGAATCGCAAGACCTGCAACAGGAAGAAAACACCCTGATCGGCCTGCGCAAGGACAAACTTGCCGCCGAGCGGGCCAAGGGTAATGCCTTCCCCAATGACTTCCGTCGCGACAGCTACTGCAACGACCTGCAGAAGCAGTACGTGGACAAGACCAAGGAAGAACTGGAAGCAGCCGCGATTCCGGTCAAGGTCGCCGGCCGCATCATGCTCAACCGTGGCGCGTTCATGGTCATCCAGGACATGACCGGGCGCATCCAGGTCTACGTCAACCGCAAGACCCTCCCCGAGCAGACCCTTGCAGCGGTCAAGACCTGGGACCTGGGCGACATCATCAGCGCTGAAGGGACCCTGGCGCGTTCCGGCAAGGGCGACCTGTACGTCGAGATGACCGACGTGCGCCTGCTGACCAAGTCGCTGCGTCCGCTGCCGGACAAGCACCATGGCCTGACCGACACCGAGCAGCGCTATCGTCAGCGCTACGTCGACCTGATGGTCAACGAGGACACGCGCCACACCTTCCGTGTGCGCTCCCAGGTGATCTCGCACATCCGCAAGTTCCTCGCCGAGCGCGACTTCCTCGAAGTCGAAACGCCGATGCTGCAGACCATTCCCGGTGGCGCCGCCGCCAAGCCTTTCGAAACTCACCACAATGCGCTGGACATGGCCATGTTCCTGCGTATCGCGCCTGAGCTGTACCTCAAGCGTCTGGTGGTCGGCGGCTTCGAGAAAGTCTTCGAGATCAACCGCAACTTCCGCAACGAAGGCGTCTCGACCCGGCACAACCCCGAGTTCACCATGCTCGAGTTCTATCAGGCCTATGCCGATTACCGCGACAACATGGACCTGACCGAAGAGCTGTTCCGCGAGCTGGCCCAGTTGGTCCTGGGCAGCACCGACGTGCCCTATGGCGATAAGGTGTTCCACTTCGGTGAGCCGTTCGCTCGCCTGAGCGTGTTCGACTCGATCCTCAAGTACAACCCGGAGCTGACCGCGGCCGACCTGCAGGATGTCGACAAGGCCCGTGACATCGCCAAGAAGGCCGGCGCCAAGGTGCTCGGCCACGAGGGCCTGGGCAAGCTGCAGGTGATGATTTTCGAAGAGCTGGTCGAGCACAAGCTGGAGCAACCGCACTTCATCACCGAGTACCCGTTCGAGGTCTCGCCACTGGCTCGCCGCAACGACGACAATCCGGCCGTCACCGACCGTTTCGAGCTGTTCATCGGCGGCCGCGAAATCGCCAACGCCTACTCCGAGCTCAATGACGCCGAGGACCAGGCCGAGCGCTTCCTGGCCCAGGTGGCCGAGAAGGATGCAGGTGACGACGAAGCCATGCACTACGACGCCGACTTCGTGCGCGCCCTGGAGTACGGCATGCCGCCGACCGCCGGTGAGGGCATCGGCATCGACCGCCTGGTGATGCTGCTGACCAACTCGCCGTCGATTCGCGATGTGATCCTCTTCCCGCACATGCGCCCGCAGGCCTGAGCCCACTGACCAAGCCGCCTCCCGAGGCGGCTTTTTCTTGCATTTCGTGAGGTACTTCCCGTGACACCCGCAACTGCCCCGCAAGGGGCTGCCGGCGTGGCCAATGCCGTCGCCGAGAGCGTCCAGTATCAAGGCCGCAAGGCCAGTCGCCAGGGCAGCGAGCAGCGCCGCCAGCAGATCCTCGACGCCGCCATGCGCATCGTCGTGCGTGACGGCGTGCGCGGCGTGCGGCATCGCGCCGTGGCCGCCGAGGCTGGTGTGCCCCTGTCGGCCACTACCTATTACTTCAAGGACATCGAAGACCTGCTCACCGACAGCTTCGCCCAGTACGTCGAGCGCAGCGCCGCCTACATGGCCAAGCTGTGGGCCAACACCGAAGGGGTGTTGCGTCATCTGCTCGCCCAGGGCGATTGCAGCGCCTTGTCGCGGGCGCGTCTGGCCGACGAAGTGGCGCGCATGACCGCTGACTATGTGAGCCGCCAATTGCTCAACCGCCGCGACTTCCTGCTGGCCGAACAGGCGTTTCGCCAGGAGGCGCTGCTGTGTCCGCGTTTGGCCGAACTGGTGCGCGCCCATGAGCAGATCCTGCTGCATGGTGCGCGGCAGATGCTCGAGGTGGTCGGCTCGCGTCAGCCGCAACAGGACGCCCTGGTGTTGACGGCCATCATCGAGCAGATGGAATATCAGGGCCTGCTCGATGCGCCCGATGCCCAGGCCGACGAACAGATGCTCGCTATCCTGACCCGCTATCTGCACTTGGTGCTGGCTGCGGTTTAAGGCATAGCCGATTTCTTCAAGGAGAACCCGATGAAAGCCTGGCGTGTGCTGTTGCTGACCTTGTCGTTCCTGCTGCTGGGCGGATGTCTGGTGACGTTCGACGAACCGCTGGCGGCGCACCAGGCGGCGCCCAAGGGCCTGGTGGGTCACTGGAGCAGCAAGGATGCCTGGGGCCAGCCGCTGCAGTTGACCATCAGCCGCACGGTTGGCGACACCTACAAGGCGGTGGCCCGCACCCAGGGCAAGGCGCCACAGTCCTACGACTTCACCGTGTCGCGCCATGGCAACCGCTGGTATCTGTCGGCGGCGGTGCCCAAGTCCTTGGGTGGCCACTATGTGATCGGCGGCTTCGAACTGATCGATGGCAAACAGTTGGTGGTCTACAACCTGGACGTGGAACAGATGCAGCAGGCCGTGGACAAGCAGGAACTCAGTGGTCGCCGCACCGAGGTGCCGCAAGACAACGGCGCGGGCGTGTTGATCGACAGCTCGGCCGAACGCGTTCTGGCATACCTGGACGACCCGGCCAACTCCGACCTGTTCGTGGAAGCGGCGCGGTTCCAGCGGGCCAGCAAATAAACCTGCCGGACGCTTTGCGGCTGAAGCGTTCGCTATTGGCCTCAACGCTATAGCCCGGCACGGCCAGCGTTTTTCAGAAAGGAGTTCCCGGTGGACGATTACCAACAGACCATCCGCGCGCTGTCCGACCGTATCGTCGCCGCCCAGACCCCGATACGGGTGCTGGATGCGGTGAAGTGGGACGACGGCATCCGTCAGGGCTTCTACAAGACCAAGGGCAAGGAACCGCCGGCGGTGGATCGCGCCTACTATCAAAGCCGGCCGCTGTCGTTCGACTCCAGCGCGGTGAAAGCCGAATTCCAGAGTATCGAGCGCGACATCACCCGCCAGCTCGGCCAGTTCAACCCAGTCGGGCAGATCATGCGACGCATGTGCAAGGAGTACCGCATGGTGGTGCGCATGCTCGAAGCGCGCGGCACCGAGGACTTCGGCCTGATCTCCCAGGAGCTGTACGGCGCCGCGTCCGATGCCTTCCACGCGGGTGACCCGACCCTGGCCGACCTGGGGCTGATGCTGTCGGATTACCTGAACAACATCGACGGGCGCGGCGACCTCAAGGACGAGCCGAAGAACCTCACGGCCAAGGAAGCGGTGGAAATTCTCCAGCGTCGCCTGAACAAGGTGTTCGGCGAGGCGGAAGAAACCATCCGCGTGTTCGAGTCCGACGGTATCGTCGCCGATGCCGCGGCCGGTGCCGACTACATCAAGGTGCGCAGCGACGCCCTGTTCAACAGCCGGGACGTGCGGGCGCTGGAGGTGCATGAAGGGCTGGTGCATGTCGGCACCACCCTCAATGGCCTCAACCAGCCCATCTGCACCTTCCTCTCCAAAGGCCCGCCATCGTCCACCGTGACCCAGGAGGGCCTGGCCATTCTCATGGAGGTGATCGCGTTCGCCTCCTACCCCAGTCGCTTGCGCAAACTGACCAACCGTACCCGCGCCATCCACATGGTGGAGCAGGGCGCCGACTTCATGCAGGTCTACGCCTTCTTCCGCGACCAGGGCTTCGAAATGGCCGACAGCTACGGCAATGCCAGTCGCGTGTTCCGCGGCTCCGTGCCCAATGGCCTGCCATTCACCAAAGACTTGTCCTATCTCAAGGGCTTCATCATGGTCTACAACTACATTCAGTTGGCCGTGAGGAAGGGCAAGCTGGAGCAGATCCCGCTGCTGTTCTGCGGCAAGACCACGCTGGAAGACATGCGCACGTTGCGTCAATTGGTCGAAGAGGGCCTGGTGGCGCCACCGAAGTACCTTCCCGAGCAGTTCCGCGACCTCAACGCGCTGTCGGCCTGGATGTGTTTCTCCAACTTCCTCAACCACCTGAGCCTCGATCGCATTGAAGCCGACTACGCCAACATTCTCTGAGCGCTGCCGTACGCTGTTGCTGGGGCTCGGGCTGGTGTGCCTGGCCGGTTGCAGCAGTCTGCTGTTCTACCCCGAGCCCGGTCAGCCGTTCACGCCAGAGCGTGCGCAGTTGCCGTACCGCGACGTGACGCTGACGGCGCGCGATGGCACGCGCTTGCATGGCTGGTGGTTACCGGCCAAAGCCGGCGTCGCGGTGAAGGGTACGGTGCTGCACCTGCATGGCAATGGCGGCAACCTGGCCTGGCACCTGGGCGGTAGCTACTGGCTGCCTGAGCAGGGCTATCAGGTGCTGATGCTCGACTACCGGGGCTATGGCCTCTCTGCCGGCAAGCCTACGCTGCCGGCGGTGTACCAGGACATCGAAGCCGCTTTGGATTGGCTGGGGCAGGCGCCCGAGGTCCAAGGCAAGCCGCTAGTATTGCTGGGCCAGAGCCTGGGAGGGGCCATGGCCATCCACTATCTGGCCGAACACCCCCAGCAACGCCAGCGCTTCAGCGCCCTTGTGTTCGACGGCGTACCAGCCAGCTACCGCGACGTCGGGCGCTTTGCCTTGAGCACCTCGTGGATGACCTGGCCGCTGCAGGTGCCGCTGTCCTGGCTGGTACCCGACGGCGACAGCGCGATCCGCTCCATCGAGCGTCTGGACAGCCCGCCGAAGCTGTTCTTCCACAGCATCGACGACAACCTGGTGCCGATGGCCAACGGCATCCGCCTGTACCAGCACGCACCGCCGCCACGCGTGCTGCAACTGACCCGGGGCGATCATGTGCAGACCTTCGCCGACCCGACCTGGCGTCAGGTGATGCTGCGTTTTCTCGACGATCCCAGCCATTTCAACTGCCTGCGCCGATTGGCGGAAGTGCCGAACTACCCTGACGAGAACCACCCGCAATGAGTGAAGAACGCAACGCCATCCGGCTGATTCTGACCGGTGTAGGCACCATCATCGTCACCGTGGGGGCCTTGTGGTACTACGGTTACCTGCACTTCGCCAAGCCTGAAGACGCGCTGCTGCTGCAGGACTACACCATGCTCAAGACCATTCCGGGCGAAGACTACAAGGTATCGCTGGAGCCCTCGCCGCAATTGGCGCAGTGCGTCGACGGCGTGCTGGTGCTGTTCGATACCCAGCAGAAGGGCCTGACGGGCGTGCTGGTGGACAACCGCAAGCGGGCGATCCGCTGCATGGGTCAGGACACGCCGCAACAGGTGCAATAAAACCTGCAGGCATGAAAAAACCCGCCATCGAGGCGGGTTTTTTCATATTACCGAGCAGACGCTATCAACGGATGGTCGAACGCGGCGCTACCGGTTGGTTGTCGTTGGAGATGGTGACTTCCACGCGACGGTTCTGGGCACGGCCAGAATTGCTGGAGTTGTCCGCAACCGGATACTCCTTGCCATAACCCTGGGCGACGATGCGCGCTGGGTCGATACCGGCACGTACCAGGGCCATGCGCACGCTGTTGGCGCGACGCTCGGACAGGCTCTTGTTGTAGCTCTGCGAACCGACGCTGTCGGTGTAGCCTTCGACGATCACCTTACGCTCTGGATTTTCCTGGAGGAAAGTGGCCAGGGTGGTGATGTTCGGCAGGGCACTGCTCTTGAGCTCAGCCTTGTTGAAGTCGAACAGCACGTCGCCGAAGGTCACCAGGGTGCCGCGGTCGGTCTGCTTGGCGTTGAGCTTGTCCTGCAGGGCTTTGATCTGCGCGTCGCGGGCGTCCAGCTTGGCCTGGGCGCGCTGGGCGGCGGCGTTCTTAAGGTCAGCTTCGGCGGTGCGCAGGGCGATGGTCTGCTTGGCCACTTCGACGCGCTGGTTGGTCAGATAGGCCAGTTGGTCGACCTTCTTCTCGTCTTCGCGGTCCATGTAGGCCTTGTCGGCCTTGTTCAGCCAGTCCTGGGCGTCCTTAGTTTCCAGCGCCGCGACTTTGCTCGCTTGCGGATCGCTCTGCAGCGACGAGAAGTTGGTGCGGGCCGATTCCAGGTTGGCGTTCGGGTCGTGCGAGCACGCAGCCAGGCCAACGCTCAGGGCCAGAAGGGCGGGGATCATTACGTAGTTGCGCATAGTGTTCATCCTTTGATCGATAACGAAGGCAGGTGGGCGGTCAGGCAGGCCTTACTGGGCGCTGCGCAGGCCTTCCTCACGCACGTCATTGACGCCTTGGCGGGCATCCTGCACGGCCTTCTGGGCCTTGGCTGCCTGGGCCTTGCGCTCGGCGACGCGGGCGTCCCACTCGGCCTGTTCGGCCAGGCGCTTGGCTTCGTCGTACTTCTTGTCATGCATGGCGATTTCGGCCTGCTTGAACTTGTCCTGCGCAGATTTCATCTCGACTGCGGCGTACTCGGTGCCGCCGGCGCTGACCGCAGAATTCACGGCGGACTGGGTCACGGCGTACTGTTCGGTCGGCGGATTGCCAGCACAGCCGGCCAGGACCAGGCTGCTGCCCAGGGCCAGCGCGGCCAATTTCAGCCCGCGCAGTGAGTTGGACGGGAAGTTTGCGGTGCGGGTCTTCATGGTGGTCAACTCCATTGGAACACTCCTGATAACGATGTCCGTGACAGTCCATCGCTCCCTGACATCACATAGGCTTGTGCCGGTGCACCAAACACCATGGGCGCAGGGTTTTTGCGTGATGGCTATTGGCTCCGACTTGAGCGATTCAAGAATAGTTCAGAAAAAACTTAGCTAGGCAACGCAACTTTTTCTGACTGATCGGTCAGTGCGCACAGGCCGGTGACTCAAGCCCATCGCACGTGCCACGGCGCGGTCTGTGTTGAGAACCGCAGCAGGTTGCAATAGTTGCATTGGCGTGGCGTCGCTTGTTTTGACGGGCTGTCGTGGGCACTCTTGGCGGATCGACCGGGATGCTGGCGCGGGTTGACCGCGCGATCTAAGGAGAGCCAATGACCGATATCGATGTGCGCTTGCGTGAAGATGTCCACCTGCTAGGTGAGCTGCTCGGGGAAACCATTCGCCAGCAGCATGGCGAAGGTTTTTTGCAGAAGATCGAGGACATTCGCCACAGTGCCAAGGCCGATCGCCGCGGTGCGGGCGAGCAGTTGAGTTCGACCCTTGCCGATCTGGCCGATGACGACCTGTTGCCGGTGGCCCGCGCGTTCAACCAGTTTCTCAACCTGGCCAACATCGCCGAGCAGTACCAGTTGATCCATCGACGCGGTGCCGAGCAGCAGGCGCCGTTCGAGGACCGCGCCTTGCCGGAACTGCTGGCACGGCTGCGCCAGGCTGGACATGACGATCAGAGCCTGGCCCGGCAGTTGGCCGAACTGGACATCCAGTTGGTGCTGACGGCGCACCCCACCGAAGTGGCGCGGCGCACCTTGATCCAGAAGTACGATGCGATCGCCGCCCAACTCGCCGCCCAGGACCATCGCGACCTCACGCCAGCCGAGCGCCAGCAGATTCGTGAGCGGCTGCGCCGTCTTATCGCCGAGGCCTGGCATACCGAGGAAATCCGTCGTACCCGGCCCACCCCGGTGGATGAAGCCAAGTGGGGCTTTGCAGTGATCGAGCACTCACTGTGGCAGGCCATTCCCAACCACCTGCGCAAGGTCGACCAGGCCTTGTTCGACGCCACCGGCCAGCGGCTGCCGCTGAGCGCCGCGCCGATTCGCTTCGCCTCATGGATGGGCGGTGACCGTGACGGCAACCCCAACGTCACCGCGCCTGTAACCCGTGAGGTACTGCTGTTGGCGCGCTGGATGGCGGCTGACCTGTTCCTGCGCGACATCGATGCGCTGGCGGCGGATTTGTCCATGCAGCAGGCCAGCGCCGCGCTGCGTGAAGTGGTCGGTGACAGCGCCGAGCCCTATCGCGCGGTGCTCAAGCAACTGCGCGATCGCCTGCGCGCCACCCGCGCCTGGGCCCATGCCTCCTTGGCCGGGCCACAGCCTGCTTCGGCGCAGGTGCTGGTCAACAACCGCGAACTGATCGAGCCCCTTGAGCGATGCCATCAGTCGCTGCATGACTGCGGCATGGGCGTGATCGCCGACGGCCCGCTGCTCGACTGTCTGCGCCGGGCCGTGACCTTTGGCCTGTTCCTGGTGCGCCTGGACGTGCGCCAGGACGCAGCCCGGCACCGCGATGCATTGTCGGAAATCACCGACTACCTGGGGCTGGGACGCTACGCCGACTGGGACGAAGAGCAGCGCATCGCCTTCCTGCAAGCCGAACTGGCCAATCGTCGACCCCTGCTGCCTGGCTATTTCCAGCCCGAGGCGGACACCGCCGAGGTGCTGGCGACCTGTCGCGAGATCGCGGCGGCGCCCGCTGCCTCGCTGGGCTCCTACGTGATTTCCATGGCCGGCGCGGCCTCCGATGTGTTGGCAGTGCAATTGCTGTTGAAGGAAGCCGGGCTGACCCGGCCGATGCGGGTGGTGCCGCTGTTCGAGACCCTGGCCGATCTGGACAACGCCGGCCCGGTGATGGAGCGCCTGCTCGGTTTGCCCGGTTATCGCGACACGCTGCACGGTCCGCAGGAAGTGATGATCGGCTATTCCGACTCGGCCAAGGACGCCGGCACCACGGCGGCGGCCTGGGCGCAGTACCGCGCACAGGAAAACCTGGTGCGGATCTGTCGTGAACATGAGGTCGAATTGCTGCTGTTCCATGGCCGCGGCGGCACCGTCGGGCGTGGCGGTGGTCCTGCCCACGCGGCGATCCTGTCGCAGCCCCCGGGCTCGGTGGCCGGACGCTTCCGGACCACCGAGCAGGGCGAAATGATCCGCTTCAAGTTCGGCCTGCCGGGCATCGCCGAACAGAACCTCAACCTGTATCTGGCGGCGGTGCTGGAGGCGACCTTGCTGCCGCCTCCGCCGCCGGAGCCCGCCTGGCGCGAGGTGATGGACCAGATGGCCGCCGACGGCGTCCAGGCCTACCGCGCGGTGGTGCGCGAGAACCCGGATTTCGTCGAGTATTTCCGGCAGTCCACGCCCGAGCAGGAACTGGGACGTCTGCCGTTGGGTAGCCGGCCTGCCAAGCGCCGCGCCGGGGGCATCGAGAGTCTGCGAGCGATTCCGTGGATCTTCGGCTGGACCCAGACACGGCTGATGCTGCCGGCCTGGCTGGGCTGGGAAACCGCATTGAGCAACGCACTGGCCCGGGGGCAGGGTGACCTGCTGACGCAGATGCGTGGGCAGTGGCCATTCTTCCGCACGCGTATCGACATGCTGGAGATGGTCTTGGCCAAGGCCGATGCGGAAATCGCCAAAGCCTACGACGAACGTCTGGTGCAACCGCAACTGCTGGCGTTGGGGTCGCATCTGCGCGACCTATTGTCGCAGTCGTGCCAGGTGGTGCTGAGCCTGACCGGCCAGCCGGTGCTACTGGCCCACAGTCCCGAGACCCTGGAATTCATCAGCCTGCGCAACACCTACCTGGACCCGCTGCATCGCCTGCAGGCGGAACTGCTGGCCCGCTCGCGGGTGCGCGAAGCCGCTCTGGATAGCCCGTTGGAGCAGGCCCTGCTGGTCACCGTGGCCGGCATTGCGGCGGGTTTGCGCAACACCGGCTGAGGTGCCGAGGCACCGTCGAATGCGCGCAAGCGACGGTGTCTTGCAAGGCGGTGCGGGGTGCGGTTGCGAGGGGCGCAACCCGCACTGAAAAGGGGCGCGGCACGCCGGTCCGTGCCACTTTCGCACGCTTGTCTGGCTGACGGGCGCTGTGTATCTTGAGCAGCCTTTTGACCGATTTTCCGGTCTATCCGATTTTCCGGACTTGGCCCTGAACCGCCGAATCCACTGTTTTGCTATAAAAAAATATGAGGAGCACATGATGCGCGTAATTCTGCTGGGAGCTCCCGGGGCCGGTAAAGGTACTCAGGCAAAGTTCATCACCGAAAAGTTCGGTATTCCGCAAATCTCCACGGGCGACATGCTGCGTGCCGCGGTCAAGGCCGGTACCCCGCTGGGCCTGGAGTTGAAGAAAGTTATGGATGCCGGTCAACTGGTCTCCGACGAACTCATCATCGGTCTGGTCAAGGAGCGCATCGCTCAGCCAGATTGCAAAAATGGCTGCCTGTTCGATGGCTTCCCACGGACCATCCCGCAGGCTGAAGCCATGGTCGCGGCAGGCGTGGACATCGATGCCGTGGTAGAAATCGCCGTGGACGACGAAGAGATCGTCGGGCGCATGGCCGGTCGCCGCGTTCACCTGGCCTCGGGTCGCACCTACCACATCCAGTACAACCCGCCGAAGGTCGAGGGCAAGGACGACGTCACTGGCGAGGAGCTGATCCAGCGCGACGACGATAAGGAAGAGACCGTGCGTCATCGCCTGTCGGTCTATCACACCCAGACCAAACCGCTGGTGGACTTCTATCAGAAGCTGTCCGCCGCGAATGACGGCAAGCCCAAGTACGCCCATATCGCAGGTGTCGGCTCGGTCGAGTCGATCACCGCCAAGGTACTGCAAGCCCTGAGCTGATCGTCCCTTGCAGTGCACCACGGCCCGCTTGCGGGCCGTAGTCGTTTATACTGCCGGCCTTTTCCCTTTCGCCTTTGGATACACGTTCGATGACCACCCTGCTGGCCCTGGATACCGCCACCGAAGCCTGTTCCGTCGCCCTGCTGCATGACGGCCAGGTGACCAGCCACTACGAGGTGATTCCGCGCCAGCATGCGCAGAAACTGCTGCCGATGATCAAGCAATTGTTGGCTGACGCCGGGGTGGCCCTGAACGCGGTGGACGCCATCGCCTTCGGTCGCGGGCCGGGCGCCTTCACCGGCGTGCGCATCGCCATTGGCGTGGTCCAAGGCCTGGCATTCGCCCTGCAGCGTCCGGTGCTGCCGGTGTCCAACCTGGCGGCGCTGGCCCAGGGCGCGTTGCGTCAGCACGGCGTGCAGCAGGTGGCGGCGGCCATCGATGCGCGTATGGACGAGGTGTACTGGGGCTGCTACCAGGCCCAGGGCGACGAAATGCGTCTGCTGGCACCGGAACGCGTGATTGCCCCTGAACAGGTGGTGTTGCCTCAGGGCGGTCAGTGGTTTGGCGCAGGCACCGGCTGGGGCTACGGCGAGCGACTGGCGGTTCAGGTGGCCAGCCACGACGCCCAGGCCTTGCCCCATGCCCAGGATGTCCTCAGCCTCGCCGCGCATGCCTGGGCTCGCGGCGAAGCGGTGGCCGCCGACCAGGCGCAGCCGGTGTATCTGCGCGACAACGTGGCCACACCAAAGGCGCGCTGAGTGCAGTTCGTCGGCTATTGCGGTTCGAGATAAACATTTGGCAAAAACTGTGGTCCAGTTATCACGGCCGCGTTGGTGATGGATGCCGGATGCTGCTAAATTGCCATTACTGTTTCTGAGTATGCCCTCATGCGCATCGACGGATTCTCCTCACAGCCGTACCCGGTCAAGCGCCCCCCGCGCAAGGGACCGGTGCGCGACGAGTCGATCGAAGACGCGCAGCTCGTCGAGGACGACGATGAAGCGGTGCAGGTCGCCCGCGCCCAGCGCCGCAGCGCTGGCCTGCCGGCCCGCCAGCAGGACATGATCTTCCCTCGGGCGCGTGATCGTCGCACGGCGACCGCCTTGGCCAGCTACCTGAGCACCGCCGGCTTCAGCGACTGGGAGATGGAAGTGCTGGGGCTCGACCTGTACATTTGAGCGATGAGCCCATCGCCACTGCCTTACCACCTCGGATGCCCGTCCTGGAGCGAAAACGCCTGGCGCGAGTACCTCTACCCCGTCGATTCGCGATCCCCGCAGTTTCTCGGGCTGTACTGCCAGGTGTTCAACGCTGTCGAGGGTAACACCACCTTCTATGCCCGCCCTACACCCGCCACGGTCGAGCGCTGGGCGCAGTCGATGCCTGCCGGCTTCCGCTTCACCGCCAAGTTTCCCCGCGAGGTCAGCCACTGCGACGATCTGCGTCAGCAACTGGACTCGGCCGCCGACTTCACTCGCCTGTTGGCGCCGCTGGGCGAACGGGTATCGCCTTACTGGCTGCAACTGCCGGCATCCTTCGGGCCGGGACGTCTGGCCGAACTGAGCCAGTTCCTCGACGACATCGGCGTGCCCGTGGCGGTGGAGGTGCGCAACGATGCGTTTTTCGCCCGAGGCGACGAAGAACGGCTGCTCAACCGGCTGTTGCACGCGCGCGGGGTGGAGCGTATCTGCCTGGATCCGCGGGCATTGTTCAGTTGCACGTCGCGCTCGCCCGAGGTGCTGCACGCGCAGTCGAAGAAACCCAAGGTGCCGCCTCGGCCCGCAGCGTTCAGTCAGCATCCGCAGGTGCGCTTCATTGGCCATCCCGAACTGGACGCCAACGATCCATTCCTCACGCCTTGGGTGGACAAGATCGCCGAATGGATCGAGCAAGGGCGCTGCCCGTACATGTTCCTGCACACTGCCGACAACCGCCTGGCCGCCGCCCTGGCGCAGCGTTTTCACCAGCGTTTGATGATGCGCCTGCCGGGCCTGGCCGCATTACCGGAATTGCCTCGTGCGCCTGAGGTCGAACAATTGGGACTGCTCTGACACCCCTTTTGACCCTCCCGGAGACGTGATCATGGATGTGCAAACCCTGCGAGCCGAAGCCTTCAAGGCGCTGCATGCGCGCGATGGCGCTTTCGTCATCGCCAACCCCTGGGATGCGGGCTCGGCACGGATGCTGGCGGCGCTCGGCTTCGAAGCCCTGGCCACCACCAGTGCGGGGCTGGCCTTCAGCCTGGGGCGGCCGGATGCCGAAGGTGCCCTAGGCCTGGACGAAGTGCTCGACAACGCCAGGGGTATCGTCGACGCCACCGCGCTGCCCGTCTCCGCCGACCTGGAGAAGGGCTTTGGCGACGCGCCGCAGGACTGCGCCAACGCCATTCTGCGCGCCGCTGAAGTGGGCCTGGTGGGCGCTTCGATCGAAGACGCCAGCGGCCGGGTCGACGCGCCGATCTACGAGTTCGCTGTGTCGTTGGAGCGGGTGCGCGCGGCGGTTCAGGCAGCGCGCAGCTTGCCGTTTCCTTTCACGCTATGTGCCCGCGCCGAGAACCTGCTGCACGGGCGCATGGACCTCGACGACACCATTGGCCGCCTGCAGGCGTACGCCGAGGCCGGGGCCGATGTGGTGTATGCACCGGGACTGCGCAGCGTCGAGGAAATCCGTGCGGTGGTGCAGGCAGTCGCGCCGACGCCGGTGAACGTACTCATGGGGCTGGCGGGAGTACCGCTGGGCGTCAATCAGTTGCAGGACCTGGGCGTGCGTCGCATCAGCGTCGGTTCGTCGCTGGCGCGTGCGGCGCTGGGCGCCTTCCAGCGGGCGGCGCTGGAGATTCGTGATCAGGGCACGTTCAGCTACGCCGACCAGGCGATGCCGTTCGATGCGCTCAACGACTTGCTGCGCCGCTGACTCGCGTGCGTCTGATCGCGCTGCTGCTCGGCGCCCTGTTGCTGGTCGGCGCGCAGGCTTGGTATCTGGGCTGGCGGCCACCGGCGCAGTGGAATCCCTGGGCGCCGCTGGATGTGCGGCAGCCGCCGAACTTGCTGACCGCCTGGAAACTCTCGCGTCTGCGCGACGACCCGGCACTATGCCGTCAGGCGCTGGAAACCTCTGCGCTGCGTTATCGGGCACAGGCCGACAGCCCGGCCTCAGCCGGTTGTCCTTTGCGCAATGTCTGGCGTGTGGAAAGCGGTGAGGCACGCTTGAGCAGCAGTTTCATCGCCAGTTGCCCGCTGGCAGTGGCCTATGCGCTGTTCGAGATCCACGGTCTGCAGCCGGCCGCGCAGCGGGTGTTCGGGCAGCCGGTCACGCAGGTGGACCACCTGGGCAGTTTCGCCTGCCGCAATGTGTACCACCGGGCACAAGGCAGGCTCAGTCAGCACGCCACGGCAAACGCCCTGGACATCAGCGGCTTTCGTTTGAAAGATGGCCAGCGCATCGTGCTGGCGCGCGACTGGCAAGCGGGCGGAGCCAAGGCGCAGTTTCTGCGCGAGGTGCGCGATGCGGCGTGCGCCAGTTTCAGTGGCGTACTAGGGCCGGACTACAACGCCGCCCACGCCAATCACTTCCATGTGGACATGGGACGCTGGCAGGTCTGTCGCTGATTCAGGCGTAGGCGCGCACGTTGTTCAGCACCACCGGTCGCGCCCAGTGGGTATCGAATTCCAGCGCGTTCTGCTGCTGGGCCAGGGTGGACGCGTCGAAGGGTTCTGCTGCGGGCTCGAGCAACTGTGGCTCCAGCTCGGCGATCGGCAGGTGCAGCGGGCGCGGTGAGGGCGCAGGGCCTGGGGCGGGAAGGGGATGGCCCTGGCTCATCACCCGTGGCCGCAGCCAACTGCCGTCGAGGTCGAGCTGGCGCTGCTGCTCGATCAGTTCGCTGGCGCTGAACGGCTCCGGCGCAGGCGGCAGCAGGTTGGCCTCCAGCTCCGCCTTGGGCAGGAACAGCGGCTCGGGCGGACGCACTTCGTGGTTCTGCACGGGCAGCGCACGCTGGATTTCGATCAAGGCCAGGGCCTTGGCACCGCCCAGGGGTTCGCCGCTATCGTGATCGTACTGGCGGGTCAGCGCCTGGCTGAAGCTGTCCTGCTCTTCCTCGGAGCGCTCGGCCATGGCGCGGGCGAAGAAGTCCTGCCACAGGTGGCTGACGCCGCCCAGGGCTTGGGAATTCTGCCGACCGTAGTTGCCGACAGGCGACAAGTAGGTCAAACCGATGGGAAGAGTTTCTGACATGGCAAGTCGCGCGCGTTGTGCTCTGGCAGAATAGCGGATAGAGCTTCTATCGGCCGTGGCCGGGGTTTCATTAATTTTTTCGAGTGCAGGTCGCATGGCAGAGCAAGGGCAGGGCGCAGGTATCAGGGTCGAGGCAATGTCGGCGCCGTTTCACAGTCAGGCGCAGGCGTGGTCGCAGCGCCTGGGCCTGCCGTTGGTGGATGACGCGGCGGCGTTCGCCCTGCAGGTCGGTGCCGAGGGGCTGCAGTTGCAGCAATTAGGGCCGCAGGCACCGGGCGCGGTGCGCGTGGACTTCGTCGAAGGTCAGGCAGCCCACCGCCGGCTGTTCGGCGGTGGCAGCGGGCAAATGATCGCCAAGGCGGTGGGCATCGCTCAGGGTGTGCGGCCGCGGGTGCTGGATGCCACGGCCGGTTTGGGCAAGGATGCCTTCGTGCTGGCCAGCCTGGGCTGCCAGATGACCCTGATCGAGCGCCAGCCGCTGATCGCAGCGTTGCTCGAAGATGGTCTGGCGCGAGGGCGTTCGGACGCTGAAGTGGCGTCGATCGTCCAGCGCATGCACCTGCTGACGGGTAACGCCATCGCGCACATGCGCGGATGGCAGGGCGAGGCGCCGCAGGTGATCTACCTCGACCCGATGTTCCCTCATCGCGACAAGAGCGCCTTGGTGAAGAAGGAAATGCGCGTGTTCCGTCCCTTGGTCGGCGACGACCTGGACGCTCCGGCGCTGCTCGAAGCGGCCCTTGCACTGGCGAGCCATCGCGTGGTGGTCAAGCGTCCGCGCAAGGCGCCGATCATCGACGGGCCCAAGCCGAGCCACAGCCTGGAAGGCAAGTCCAGCCGCTATGACATCTACCCCAAGAAGGCGCTCAAGCCCCAGGCTTGATTCGACCGTGAAGCAGGGCGCGAACCGTTCAGGACTCGCGCCGGTACGCACGCATGAACAGCGCCACCACCTCGCGCAGATGCACCTCGGCCTCTTCGCCGGCCAAGGGCGGCGCGCAACCGAGCAGCAAGCGGTAATCCGGCGCCCCTTTGACCAGGCAGAAGAAGTGCTCCGCCGCCCTGTCGGGGCGGTCGATGGCCAGCATCGACCGTGCATCGACCTCCCGTAGCAACCCTTCCATGCCAGCCAGTACCCGCCTGGGTCCCGCCTCGTAGAAAAACTGCCCCAGTCGAGGGTCTTGATTACCCAAGGCCATGATCAGCCGTGTCAGCTTGACCGACTCGTCATTACTGATCAGCGCCTGGAAACCACGGGCTATGCTCAGCAGGACGTCTTCGAGGGAGGCGCCCTCAGGCAGTTCGAAGATCAGGTCAGGCAGTTGCGTCTGGCAAGTCGCCATGACCGCCGTGCCGAACAGCGTCTGTTTGTCGTTGAAGTGGCTGTAGACCGTGAGTTTTGAAACACCTGCCGCCGCAGCGACCGCATCCATGCTGGTGTTGGCGTAGCCAAGGCTGAGAAACAGCGACTTGGCGGCTTCGAGGATAGCGTCGCGTTTGGCGAGATCCTTGGGCCGGCCAGGGCCTGTGGGTGCGTCGATGGGCATTGCAGTCCTTGTTTGTCCGAGGTGGCGCTCATCTTACCGGGTCATGCGGCCAATACGATTTTTCTCTAGGGCAACGGCTTCCCCGGTTCGGTTCCCTGACTTAATATACCCGCCAGTTCAATTATTAGAAGCGTCCCCTGCCAGGAAGGTCCGTCATCATGTTGCGTCACGCCTCGCCTCTGTTGTCGCTCGCTTGTGTCCTGCTGCTCACTGCCTGTGGCGCGGAGGTCGCGACGCCCGTCGCCCCGCGTCCGGCGCTGGTGATTCAGCCCCAGCCTGCCGTCGCCGCTGCCGACAGCTACCCAGGAGAAGTGCGCGCCCGCTTCGAACCGGCGCTGGCGTTTCGCATTGCTGGCAAGGTGAGCAAGCGCCTGGTGGAGGAGGGGCAGCGGGTCAAGGCCGACCAGCCACTGGCTGAGTTGGACCCCCAAGACGTGCGCCTGCAACTGGATGCGAGTCGTGCCCAGTTGGCAGCGGCCGAGGCCAACCTGGCGCTGGTCCGTGCCGAGCGCGATCGCTATCAGCGCCTGATCGACAGGCAGATGGTCAGCCGCTCCCAGTACGACAACGCCGAGAACCTCTACCGGGCCGGGCTCGCTCGCCTGAAGCAGGCCAAGGCCGAGGTCGATGTGGCCGGTAACCAGGCCGCCTACGCAGTGCTGCGTGCGCCGCAGGACGGGGTGATCGCCCAGCGTCTGGTCGAGGTCGGCCAGGTGGTGGCGCCGGGGCAGACGGTCTTCACCCTGGCTGCCGATGGCGAGCGCGAAGTGGCCATCGGCTTGCCGGAGCAGCAGTTCGCCCGTTTCGCCGTCGGCCAGCCGGTCAGCGTCGAGCTGTGGTCGCAGCCCGGCCAACGCTTCGTTGGCCGCATTCGCGAGCTGTCGCCAGCGGCCGATCCACGCTCGCGTACATTCGCCGCGCGGGTGGCGTTCGCCTCCACCTCGATCCCCGCGCAGTTGGGGCAGAGCGCCAAGGTGTACATCGCCGGCGCCGAGCGCTCGCCGCTGTCGGTGCCGCTCTCGGCCGTCACTGCCGAGCAGGGGCAGGCTTATGTCTGGCGGGTCGGTCGCGACCATCGGGTGCAACGCGCGCCGGTGCGCATCGGGCCTTATGGCGCCGAGAGCGTGCCGGTGCTGGCCGGGCTCGACGCGGGTGACTGGGTGGTTGCCGCTGGCGGTCATGTGTTGCGCGAGGGCCAGGAGGTGAGGCCGGTGGATCGCAGCAACCGAGGGGTAGACCTGGCGGCCAAGGAGTAAGTCGCGATGGGGTTCAATCTTTCCGCGTGGGCGTTGCGCAATCGCCAGATCGTCCTGTTCCTGATGATTCTGCTCGCGGCCATCGGTGCTGTGTCCTACACCAAGCTGGGACAGAGCGAGGATCCGCCCTTCACCTTCAAGGCCATGGTCATTCGCACCCTCTGGCCGGGCGCTACCGCCGAAGAAGTGGCCCGACAGGTCACCGAGCGCATCGAGAAGAAGCTGATGGAGACCGGCGAGTACGACAAAATCATCTCGTCCTCGCGCCCCGGTGAATCCCTGGTCACCTTCATGGCCCGTGATTCGCTGCATTCGGCCGACATCCCGGCGCTGTGGTACCAGGTCCGCAAGAAGATCGCGGACATCCGCTACACCTTGCCGCCCGAGGTTCAGGGGCCGTTCTTCAACGACGAGTTCGGTACCACCTTCGGCAACATCTATGCGCTCAGTGGCGAGGGCTTCGATTACGCCGTGCTCAAGGACTATGCCGATCGCATCCAGATCCAGTTGCAGCGGGTCAAGGACGTGGGCAAGGTCGAATTGCTCGGCTTGCAGGACGAAAAGATCTGGATCGAACTGTCCAACACCAAGCTGGCCACTCTGGGCCTGTCGCTGGCTGCCGTGCAACAGGCACTTCAGGAGCAGAACGCGGTGAGCACCGCAGGCTTCTTCGAAACGCCCAGCGAGCGCCTGCAACTGCGGGTCAGCGGGCGCTTCGACAGTGTCGAGCAGATCCGCCAGTTCCCCCTGCGGGTGGGCGAGCGCACGCTGCGCATCGGCGACGTGGCCGACGTGCACCGGGGATTCAACGACCCGCCCGCACCGCGCATGCGTTTCATGGGCGAGAATGCTATCGGCCTGGCCGTGTCGATGAAAGACGGCGGCGACATTTTGGTGCTGGGCAAGGCGTTGCAGGCCGAGTTCACCCGGCTGGCGCAGAACCTGCCGCTGGGCATGGCGTTGCGCAAGGTCTCGGACCAGCCCGCAGCGGTCAAGGCCGGGGTCGGCGAATTCGTCCAAGTGCTGGTCGAGGCGTTGGTCATCGTCCTGCTGGTCAGCTTCTTCTCCCTGGGCCTGCGCACCGGCCTGGTGGTGGCACTGGCCATTCCGCTGGTGCTGGCGATGACCTTCGCCACCATGCACTACCTCGGCATCGGCTTGCACAAGATATCCCTGGGCGCGCTGGTGCTGGCTTTGGGCCTGCTGGTGGACGACGCGATCATCGCGGTGGAAATGATGGCGATCAAGATGGAGCAGGGCTTCGACCGGCTCAAGGCGGCCAGCTACGCGTGGTCCAGCACGGCCTTCCCGATGCTCACCGGCACCCTGATCACCGCAGCAGGGTTCTTGCCCATCGCCACCGCAGCTTCGAGCACCGGCGAGTACACCCGTTCGATCTTTCAGGTCGTGACCATCGCACTGCTGACTTCATGGATCGTCGCCGTGCTGTTCGTGCCCTACCTGGGTGACCGGCTGCTGCCGGACCTGGCCAAGCGGCATGCCGCGCAGGGCGCTCAGCACGGTCCCGACCCCTATGCCACACCGTTCTATCGGCGCGTACGGGCGGTGGTGCAGTGGTGCGTACGCCGGCGCAAGACGGTGATCCTGCTGACCCTGGCGGCGTTCGTCGGGAGCCTGCTGTTGTTCCGCTTCGTGCCGCAGCAGTTCTTCCCTGCCTCCGCGCGCCCGGAGCTGATGATCGACCTGAAGCTGGCCGAAGGCGCTTCGCTGGCCAACACCACCGAACAGGTCGAGCGCCTGGAGGCGCTGCTCAAGCAGCAGCCGGGCATCGACAACTACGTGGCCTACGTCGGTACCGGCTCGCCGCGCTACTACCTGCCGCTGGACCAGCAATTGCCGGCCACCAGCTTTGCCCAGTTCGTGGTGCTGGCCAAGTCGCTGGAGGACCGCGAGGTTCTGCGCCGCTGGGCCATCGCCACCCTGGACGACGAGTTTCCGCAGTTGCGCTGGCGCGTCACGCGGCTGGAGAACGGCCCGCCGGTGGGCTACCCGGTGCAGTTCCGGGTGACCGGCGAGCACATCGACCAGGTGCGCGCCCTGGCCCGCGAAGTGGCGGTCAAGGTGCGCGATAACCCGCACCTGGTCAACGTGCACCTGGACTGGGAGGAGCCGAGCAAAGCGGTGTTCCTGGCGATCGACCAGGACCGCGCCCGCGCCCTGGGCGTGAGCACCGCGCAATTGTCCAGCTTCCTGCAGAGCGCCTTGAGCGGCAGCACGGTGAGCCAGTACCGCGAAGACAACGAACTGATCGAGATCTTGGTGCGCGGCACCGCCGAGACGCGTCGCGACCTGGGCAGCCTGTCCAGCCTCGCGGTGCCTACCGACAACGGCCGCAGCGTGGCGCTGTCACAGATCGCCACCTTGGAATATGGCTTCGAAGAGGGCGTGATCTGGCACCGCAATCGCCTGCCGACGGTCACCGTGCGCGGTGATATCTATGGTAAGGAGCAGCCCGACAGCCTGGTCCGGCAGATTCTACCGACCTTGCAGTCAGTACGTGAGCACCTGCCGGACGGCTACCTGCTGGAGGTCGGCGGCACGGTCGAGGACGCCGAGCGTGGCCAGCGTTCGGTGAATGCCGGCATGCCGTTGTTCATCGTGGTGGTGCTGACCCTGCTGATGGTCCAGCTGCGCAGTTTCTCGCGCACGCTGATGGTGTTCCTCACCGCGCCCTTGGGGCTGATCGGCGTGACCCTGTTCCTGCTGGTGTTCCGCCAGCCGTTCGGCTTCGTGGCGATGCTCGGCACCATCGCGCTGGCCGGCATGATCATGCGCAACTCGGTGATCCTGGTGGACCAGATCGAGCAGGACATCGCCGCCGGCCTGGACCGCTGGCAGGCGATCATCGAAGCCACCGTCCGTCGGTTCCGGCCCATCGTGCTGACGGCGCTGGCCGCAGTGCTGGCGATGATCCCGCTGTCGCGCAGCGTGTTCTACGGGCCGATGGCCGTGGCGATCATGGGCGGGCTGATCGTCGCCACGGCGCTGACGCTGCTGTTCCTTCCGGCGCTGTATGCCGCGTGGTTCAGGGTCAAGAAAGGCGACTGAGCGTGATGCCGCTTGAAGGGGATCGATGCAGTCGGCTCACACCGCCGCGATCTCATCGGCGGTCAGCAGTCTGAAAGCACCAGGCGCCAGGTCCGGGTCCAGCGTGATCGGGCCCATGCGCTCTCGGTGCAGGGCGATCACCTTGTTGTCGAAGTGGCCGAACATGCGCTTGACCTGGTGATAGCGTCCTTCGACGATCGCCAGTCGTGCGCTGCGCGGGCCGAGGATCTCGAGCTGGGCGGGCAGGGTGGTGAGGTCTTCGAACGCGAAGTACAGGCCGGCGCGGAAAGTCTCGATGTAGTGCGCGCCGATCTCGTCTTCGGTCTGCACGTGGTAGACCTTGGGCAGCTTGGTCTGCGGTTGGGTCAGGCGTCGCGACCACTGGCCGTCGTTGGTCAACAGCATCAGGCCGGTGGTGTTGTAGTCCAGGCGCCCGGCGATGTGCAGGTCGTCACGCAGTTGCGGGGGCAGTAACTCCAGCACGGTGGGGTGTTGCGGATCGCGTGTGGCGCTGACGCACCCGGCGGGCTTGTTGAGCATCAGGTAACGCGCTGCGCGTCCCGCCTGCAAAACCTGCTCGGCCACTTCGACCTGGCTGAATTCGCGCACTTCATGGCGCGGATCGGTGACCGTCAGTCCGTCCACGCGCACGCTGCGCTGCGCCAGCAGGACACGCACCTGTTGGCGGTTGTACTGGGGAAAGTTGGCCAGAAACCGGTCCACGCGCATGGCGGGCGCTCAGTCGTGTTGCCGCGTGGCGGCGGCCTTGAGTTGCTCATCCACCGCAGCGCAGCGCGGGCACAGGCAGGATCGGTTGCGCAGCTCGGCGGGCAGGGCTTGGAGCAGCGCAGGATCGATGCTGACGCTGTAGCACCAGCAGGCCTGGGTGGCGCTGCGGGGGTCGGCCAGTGCGCACTGGTTGGCGGCGCCACAGGCGGGGCAGCGTTGAGGGTCGTGCATGAGCGGGTCCGCAAAATCGTGTCTGGGGGCAGGCAGGCGCGCAGTATAGCGGCTACAGGCCGTGCCTCGCAGTGGCGTCATGCTTCAGGGGCTGGCTCACAGGCCGGACGGTTGCTCCAGGTCGGCCAGCGGATGTGCGCCCTCCCACACGGGACTGAAGTGCGCCTGGACGACCGCCCCCGGCACCTGGCCGACGTCCGGCCAATGCCAGCGCGGCTGCTGGTCCTTGTCGATCAAGCGCGCACGCACGCCTTCGCTGAATTCCGGGTGCCGGCAGCAGTTCAAGCTCATGGCGTACTCCATCTGGAACACCTGGGCCAGCGACAAGGTGCGGGCGCGCCGCAGTTGCTCCCAGAGCAGATGGCCGGTCAACGGGCAGCCCTGCTGCACGCGTTCGCCCGCGGCCGCCAGCAGCGGATCGGCGTGGCCCTGCAAGCCGCACACTGCACGCCAGGCCGCCACCGGATCGCAGACATCGAGCAAGGCGTCGATCTGCGCCCGACGCGGCAACCACTGCGGCTCGGGCAGCTCAGCGCGGGCCCGGTGCTGCTCGGCCCGCAGCAGGCTGCACAGTTGCAGTTCGGTCTGTTCCTGCCAGTTCAGTTGCAGCAGCTCGTCGATCAGCGCGTCCTGCTGCCCTTCGCCGAGAAAGCGGTCGGCCAGGCCCAGGTCGAGGGCGTCGCGGGCGTTGATCGGCGAGCCGGTCAGGCCCAGAAACAGTCCCAGCTTGCCCGGCAGTCGACTGAGGAACCCACTGGCCCCGACATCCGGGTACAGGCCAATGCTCACCTCCGGCATCGCCAGGCGCGTACTGGGCGTGACGATGCGCAGGTTGGCGCCCTGCAACAGGCCCATGCCGCCCCCAGCACATGGCCGTGCCCCCAGCACAGCAGCGGCTTGGGGTAGGTGTGCAGCAGATGATCGAGACGGTACTCGCGTTCAAAGAAGGTCGCGGCCAGCGGCGGCACGCCGCCGGGCGATTCGCGGCAGGCCTGGGCCAGGGCGCGGACGTCGCCGCCGGCACAGAAGGCCTTGGCACCGTTGCCGCGCAGCAGCACGCAGACCACCCCCGGATCGTTCGCCCACTCGCGCAGGCGCGTGTCGAGCGCCTCGATCATGGGCAGGGTGAGGGCGTTGAGGGTCTTGGCGGCATCCAGTGTGGCGATGCCGAGACGGGCGCCATCGGCGCCGGTGAGTAGCTCGCAGTGAATCGACATGAACCACCTCGCGCGAATCGTCGCTCAAGTATGGCTCGCCTTGCCGATCCTGCCGGTCATCGGTCGGCGCGATTGACAAGCCGGCACGGCTTTCCTAGTGTCGCGCCTCACCGATTCAGGATGGCACCATGACCGACGACGATCGCATCAAGCTCGAACCCAGCTGGAAGGCTGCGCTGCGCGCCGAGTTCGACAAGCCCTACATGCATCAGTTGCGCGAATTTCTGCGCGGCGAATACGCTGCCGGCAAGCAGATCTATCCGCCCGGTCCGCTGATCTTCAATGCCCTCAACAGCACGCCGCTGGAGCAGGTCAAGGTGGTGATCCTCGGCCAGGACCCTTATCACGGTCCCGGCCAGGCCCATGGCCTGTGCTTCTCGGTGCAGCCCGGGGTGCCGACGCCGCCGTCGCTGGTGAACATCTACAAGGAACTGCAACGCGACCTGAATCTGCCGATCCCCACGCATGGCTACCTGCAAAGCTGGGCCGAACAGGGCGTGCTGCTGCTCAACACCACCATGACCGTCGAGCGCGCCAACGCTGCCTCGCACGCCAAGAAGGGCTGGGAGCACTTCACCGACCGTATCATCGAGGTGGTCAGCGAGCAGTGCGAAAGCGTGGTGTTCCTGCTCTGGGGCTCGCACGCGCAGAGCAAGCAGAAGCTGATCGACGGCACCCGTCACCTGGTGCTCAAGTCGGTGCACCCTTCGCCGCTGTCGGCGTACCGCGGCTTCTTCGGCTGCGGGCATTTCAGCCGCGCCAACAGCTTCCTCGAGCAGCGCGGGCTGACCCCCATCGACTGGGCCTTGCCGCCGCTGTGAGGCGCGCGGGGTTCACTCGCGTCTGCGCACCCAGTAACGGAACATCGGCTCCGCCAGGAACAGGACGAACAGCAAACGCATCACCTGTAGTGCAGTCACCAACGGCACCGACAACTGCAAGGTCTCTGCGGTCAGGCTCATCTCGGCGATGCCGCCAGGCATCATGCCCAAGGTCAGCGAACGCAGGTCCAAGTGGCTGAACAGGCTCAGCACCCAGGCCGCGCCACCGGCGATCAGCATGCACAAGGCCGTGGCCACCAGGGTGCGGACAAGGAAGGCCGGGGCGCGACGGAAGAAGGCCCGGTTGAAATGGCAGGCCAGGCCGCTGCCGATCAGCCACTGGCCGATCTGACTAGCGCCATTGGGCAGGCCGATGCGCAGATCGCCCGCCAGGCTGATGCTGGCGGCCACCAGCAACGGGCCGAACAACCAGGGGTTGGGCTGGCGCAGACGTTGCCAGAGCAACGCCACGCCGATGCTCAGCGGCGCGATCAGCGCCAACCAGCCCCAACTGACGCTGCCGGCGTGATCGAGCGCCACACCGTTACCCAGCAGCAGCTTGAACAGTGCCGGCACGCACAGCACCACGGCCAGCACCCGCAGGCTCTGGGCGGCGGCCACCTGGCTGAGCAGCGCGCCATTGCGCGCACCAAGGTTGACCATCTCGCCCGAGCCGCCGGGCATGCTGGCGAAGAATGCCGTGGCGCGGTCTTCGCCGGCGCGGCGCAGCAGCCAGACGCCGACCACGCTGGACAGGGTGGTCAGCAGGGCGCCGAAAAAGATCAGGCCGAAATGGCCGGCGACCTGCTCGATCACCTCAGGGGTGAAGTGCAGGCCGATGCCGATACCAATGACCCATTGTCCGCATTTGCGGCCATTGGGAATTTCCGACAGTTGCCAGGGTGTCAGGCAGCGCACGGCGATGATCGCCAGTAGCGAGCCGACCATCCACGGCAAAGGCCAGCCGACCTGACTGGCGATGAAACCGCCCGTCAGGCCGACCAGCCCGGTTGCCCAGAACAGCGGCAACGACCGATCAGGCATCGGCCATGGCCCGGCGTTGCAGACTGCGGCGGCGCCAGATGCGCAGCAGCGGCAGGCTCATCATGCACAGGGTCAATGCCCACACGCCCAGGCTGATCGGGCTCGACCAGAGAATGCCCAGTTCACCGTTGGAGATCGACAGCGCCCGGCGCAGGTTCTGCTCCATCAAGCCGCCGAGGATGAAGCCCAACAGGATCGGCGACAGTGGGAAATCGAGCTTGCGCAGGATGTAGCCCATGATGCCGATGCCGACCATCAGGAACAGGTCGAAGGTGGTGGCATGCACGGCGTACACGCCAATCGCGGTGATGATCGCGATCACCGGCACCAGCGCCCAGTTCGGCACGGCGAGGATACGGGTGAAGATGCGGATCATCGGGATGTTCAGGATCACCAGCATGATGTTGGCGATGAACAGCGAGGCAATCAGGCCCCAGACAATGTCCGGCTGCTGTTCGAACAGCATCGGACCTGGCGTGATGTTGTACAGGGTCAGCGCACCGATCATCACGGCAGTGGTGCCCGAGCCTGGCACGCCGAGGGTCAGCATGGGCACCAGCGCGCCGCAGCACGAGGCGCCGATCGCGGTTTCGGGTGCGGCCAGGCCACGGGCGTCGCCTTTGCCGAATTTGCCGCTGGTGCCAGCGATGCGTTTCTCGGTCATGTAGGCCACGGCACTGGCCAGGGTCGCGCCCGCGCCGGGCAACACGCCCATGATGAAGCCCAGCAGACCACAGCGAATGTTCACCACGAACACCGAGGCCGCTTCCTTCATGTTGAACAGCATGCGTCCGGTGGCCTTGACCGCTTCGTGGCCGTGGTGGGTCTTTTCCAGCAGCAGAAGAATTTCGCTGATGGAGAACAGGCCCAGCACCAGCACCACGAACTGGATGCCATCGGCCAGGTGCACGCTGTCGCCGGTGAAGCGGTATACACCGCTGTTGGCATCGATGCCGACCGCTGACAGGAACAGGCCGATCAAGGCGGCGATGAAGGTCTTCAGGGGCTTGTCACCGGCCATCCCGCCCAGGCAGACGATGGCGAACACCATCAGCACGAAGTACTCCGCCGGTCCGAAGGCGATCGCCCATTTCGCCAGCAGCGGTGCGAACAGCACCATGCCGCAGGTGGCGATGAAGGCGCCGATGAACGAACTCCAGGCCGACAGCGACAAGGCCACACCGGCCAGGCCCTGGCGTGCCATGGGGTAGCCGTCGAGGGTGGTCATCACGGTCGAGGCTTCGCCGGGGATGTTCAGCAGGATCGAGCTGATCCGTCCACCGTATTCGCAGCCCAGGTATACCGCCGCCAGCAGAATCAGTGCCGATTCCGGCGGTAGACCGAGGGCGAAGGCGATGGGGATCAGCAGGGCCACGCCGTTGATCGGGCCCAGGCCCGGCAGCAGGCCGACCACGGTGCCGATCAGCGTACCGCACAAGGCAGTGACCAGGTTGTACGGGCTCAGCGCGACGCCGAAGCCCTGGCCCAGGTAGCTCAAAGTATCCATGTGTCAGTTCTCCAGTACGCTCAGCAGACCCAGGGGCAGGGGCACGTCCATCATGCGGTCGAACAACCAGTACAGCAGCAGGCTCATGGCGACCACCACGACGGCGCTGTGCAGCGAATTGCCACCGTACAGGCGCGCCATGGGCACGCCGACGAGCACGGCGCTGAGGATGAAACCGAGCGATTCGAAGGTTGCGGCGAACAGGATCAGCAGGCCGATGCAGGCGACGATCTTGGTCAGGGTTTCGCGATCCAGGGCCGGTTCATCGTCCTTGCGCACGATGGGCGTGGGGCGGATGGCCAGGTACAACAGGCCAAGCCCCATCAGACCGAGCATCAGCAGCGGGTAGGCCCGTGGGCCGACAGGTTCGTAGGAGAAAGCGGCCTGATAGGGCCAGGCCATCACGGCCAGGGCCGCGCAGACCGCGAGCATGGCCAGGGCGAAGAGGCGTTGCAGGATCATTGCTGAGTCCTCAGTGAACGCGGAGCCTGTGGCCGCAGCGAAGGATCGCCGCGGCCACAGGAAGCGCTGAAAGGTCGTGGTGGCTTACTGGATCAGGCCGAATTCCTTGGCCAGGGTCTTGTAGTCGGCCACTTGCTTCTTGACGTAGGCGTCCAGCTCTTCGCCGGTCATGGCGAAGGGGAACAGTTCGCGCTGGTCACGCAGCTTGGCGAAGTCTTCCGAGGCCAGCAGCTTGTCGAACGACGCTTTCCACCAGTCGTATTCTTCATCGGTCACCTTCGGCCCGAGGTAGAAGCCGCGCACCACCGGCCAGACGATGTCGTAGCCCTGTTCACGGGCGGTCGGAATGTCCTTCATCTCCGGCTCGTCCAGGCGGTTTTCCGAGAACACCGCGAGGATGCGCATGTTGCCGCTCTGGATGTGCGGCATGGAGTCGGAAATATCGGTGGAACCGACCTGGATATGGCCGCCGAGCAGTGCCGTGGCGATTTCGCCGCCGCCTTCCAGGGCTACGTAACGCAGGTCGCGCGGGTTGATGCCGGCAGCCTTGGCAATCAGCGCGGTCTGCATCCAGTCCTGGCTACCGACCGTGCCACCGGAGCCGATCACCACGCTGCCTGGGTCCTTCTTCAGTGCTTTGACCAGGTCATCCAAGGTCTTGTAGGGCGAGTCGTTCTTGACCGCGATGGCGCCGTAGCTGGTGCCGACGGCAGCCAGCCATTTCACGGCGTTCTCGTCGAAGCGGCCGAACTTGCCCTGGGCCAGGTTCAACAACGAGCCACTGGACCAGGCCACCAGGGTGCCGGCATCCGCCGGGCGCTGGGCGACCACGGCGTTGTAAGCCACTGCGCCGACGCCGCCGGGCATGTAGGTCACGCGCATCGGCTTACTGAGGATCTTCTCCTGCACCAGAGCGCTCTGCGCCAGTTTGCAGGTCAGGTCGAAGCCGCCACCGGGCGAGGCCGGGGCGATGCATTCCGGGCGTTTGGGTTCGGCGGCCAGGGCGTTGCCCGCCAGCAGCAGGCAACCGGTGGCCAGGACGAGTCGGCGCAGTGAAGGGGTCATGATAGGTCTCCGTGAACGTTGTTGTTATGGGGGGTCACAGGGTCAGGCGTGTGCTGATCGGCAGGCGCACTTCATCGCCAACGGTCAGGTCGCGGTACTTGCAGGGGAGTGCTGAGGGCTGTGTTCGAGCGGGCGCGCTGGGCGAGCCTCGGGGTGCGACCGGACAGGAACCGGTTGGGATGCAGAGACGGCATCGTTGTCTGACTCCGTTTATTGTTCTTATTCGTTGCACCTTGCTGGTGCTTTATTGGGCGCGTGGAGCGACCTTGGTGCGATGCTAGGTAACGAACCTTTCGCCAACCTTTCAACGTGAAAGGTTTGTGACCCAGGGGCTTCACAGGCTTGGCGACAGCGGTACACTCCGGGCCACTGTCCAATCCGAGCAGGAATAAACCGATGCGTGTGCTGCTGGTCGAAGATCACCTGCCGCTGGCCGACAGCGTGGCCCAGGCGCTCAAGAGTCACGGCCTGACCGTGGACGTGCTGCATGACGGCGTGGCGGCCGACCTGGCCCTGGCCAGCGAGGATTACGCCGTGGCCGTACTCGATGTCGGCCTGCCGCGCCTGGACGGCTTCGAGGTGCTGGCGCGCCTGCGCGGCCGTGGCAAGACCCTGCCGGTGTTGATGCTGACCGCACGCAGCGATGTCAAGGATCGGGTCCATGGCTTGAACCTGGGGGCCGACGATTACCTGGCCAAACCGTTCGAACTGACCGAGCTCGAAGCGCGGGTCAAAGCCTTGCTGCGGCGCAGCGTGCTCGGCGGCGAGCGTCAGCAGCGTTGTGGGCCGCTGGTCTACGACCTCGACACTCGACGCTTTACCCTGGGTGACGACGCGCTGACCCTGACCTCTCGCGAGCAGAGCGTGCTCGAAGCGTTGATCGCTCGTCCCGGACGGGTGATGAGCAAGGAGCAACTGGCCGCCCAGGTTTTCGGTCTGGACGAGGAGGCCAGTCCCGACGCCATCGAGATCTATATCCACCGATTGCGCAAGAAACTCGACGGCCATTCGGTAGCCATCGTGACGTTCCGTGGGCTGGGCTACCTGCTCGAGCACCGCGATGCGTGACGCCGGCAGCTTGCGTGGGCGCTTGCTGGGCAACCTTGCGCTGCTGCTGGTGGTGTTGATGCTGGCCAGTGGTCTGAGCGCTTACTGGAATGGCCGCGAAGCGGCCGACACGGCCTATGACCGTACCTTGCTGGCGTCGGCGCGGACCATCGCTGCCGGGCTTTCGCAGCGCGACGGCACGCTCAGCGCCGACGTACCCTACGTGGCACTGGACACCTTCGCTTACGACAGTGCCGGACGCATTTACTACCAGGTCCTGGACATCGACCAGAAGCTGATCTCCGGCTATGAAAAGCTGCCGCCGCCGCCGCCGGGTACGCCGCGCACCGACGATTACCCGGCGCTGGCCCGCTTCTACAACGCGACTTATCTGGGCCAGGACGTGCGCGTGGTCAGCCTGCTCAAGGCGGTCAGCGAGCCGAACATGAACGGTATGGCCGAGATTCGCGTGGCCGAGACCGAGGAGGCGCGGGTCAGCATGGCGCGCAGCCTGATGGCCGATACCCTGCTGCGTCTGGGCATGCTGGCGCTGGGTGCGCTGGTGCTGGTGTGGTTCGCGGTCAGTGCCGCCTTACGCCCGCTGGAGCGGTTGCGCACGGCGGTGGAGGAGCGTCAGCCCGACGATTTGCGTGCCCTGCCGGTGGTGCAGGTGCAGCATGAGCTGATGCCGCTGGTGGGCGCCTTGAATCATTTCACCGAGCGCTTGCGCGGTCAGTTCCAGCGCCAGGCGCAATTCATCGCCGACGCTGCCCACGAGTTACGCACGCCCTTGGCGGCGCTCAAGGCGCGTGTCGAATTAGGGTTGCGCTCGCGAGAGCCGCAGCAGTGGCACCAGACGCTGGAGGCGGCGGCGCAGGGCACCGATCGCCTGACCCACCTGGCCAATCAGTTGCTGTCGCTGGCGCGGGTGGAAAACGGTGCTCGGGCCATCGCCGAGGGGGGCGCTCAGCGCCTGGATCTCAGTCAGTTGGCGCGCGAACTGGGCATGGCCATGGCGCCGCTGGCCCATGCACACGGGGTCGCTCTGGCGTTGGAAGCCGAAGCGCCGGTGTGGCTCAAGGGCGAGCCCACCTTGCTCAACGAACTGCTGAGCAATCTGGTGGACAATGCCCTGGCCCACACACCCTCTGGCGGCAATGTGATCTTGCGGGTACTGGCGCCTGCGGTGCTGGAGGTGGAGGACGATGGTCCGGGTATCCCTGAGGATGACCGCGAGCGGGTGTTCGAGCGCTTCTATCGGCGCAGCGCGCAGGGCAGTGGGTTGGGGCTGGCCATTGTCGGCGAAATTTGCCGGGCGCACCTGGCGCAGATCAGTCTGCATGATGGCGACAACGGCGGTCTTAAAGTGCGGGTGAGCTTCATCGCCGACTGAAAAGGGCGGCTGGGCGCTCAGCGCAGCATGTCACGGGCGTCGAGCAGCTCGCTCAGGTCCAGGTCCTTGCCTTCAGGCAAGCGCAGGTGACGGTAGGCGGCCAGCGCTTGCGGTGCCTGGTCCTGATCGCGCAGGCACAGGGCGCGGGCGATCTGCACGATACCGATGTAGTCGATCTTGTCGCTCTGACGCGTCAGGTCTTGGACCTGGCTGGGCAGGCGCACCAGTTGCTCGGGAAAGTCCCAGGCGCTGAGAATCTTGTCGCCCAGCACGGGCTGGATCTGCTCGATGACGAACTGCAGGCACACCGGGTCGGACAGCAGTTCGTTGTGCTCTTGGGCATAGATCAGCACGGGCAGGGCGCCGATCTGGTGCACCAGGCCGCCGAGTGCGGCCTGATCCGGCTTGAGATGGGTGTGACGGCGGCAGATCTCGTAACTCACCCCGGCCACTTCCAGGCTGGTCTCCCAGATGGTGCGCAGGGTTTGCTCCACGGCAGGGGCGCGCGCGTGGAAGATCTGCTCGATCACCAGGCCGATAGCCAGGTTGCAGCTGTAGTTGACGCCCAGGCGGGTGATTGCGGTATGCAGGTCGGTGACCTCGACCAGCGCCCGCAGCAGCGGGCTGTTGACTACCTTGATCAGGCGCGCCGACAGCGCAGCGTCGCGTCCGATCACGCGGCTCAGGGCGGCCACGCTGATCTCGCTGTCTTCAGCCGCTTCACGGATGCTCAGGGCCACTTCAGGCAGTGTGGGCAGCACCAGGTCGTCGTTCTCGATGGCCGCCAGTAATTGCGCTTGAACCATCTCGGCCAGCTTGTTCATGAACATCTCTACCGCAGTGGTGGGGCTGCCCCGCACGGCGGCGGGGCCGGCTGGTCAGCGCTGAATTTCCCGGTCGCGGTCCAGTTCGTAAGGCAGGTCCAGCACCCTCAGGCGCGGGCCTTCGAGACTGCCCAGGTGCAGGTTGTCGTCCGCCACTGCTTCGGCAGTAAGCACCGCCAGCAGTTCCACGCCATGTTCGGCAGGGGCGGCGATCACCACTTCGCCGACGGATGAACCATGGGTAGGGGAGAAGATTTCGCTGCCAGGAACAGGGGCCTGTTCCTCGTCCAGGGCTAGCCGATACTGGCGACGTTTGAGCTTGCCCAGGTACTGCATGCGCGCGACGATTTCCTGGCCGGTGTAGCAGCCTTTTTGAAGCTCACGCCATCGACGGCCTGCAGGTTGATCATCTGCGGGATGAACAGCTCACGGGTTTGCTCCATCACCTGGCCGATGCCCGCACGGATCTGGCCGAGCAGCCAGGCCGCCAGCGGCGCTTCGGGCACGGCCTCGGCGAGCGTTGCGCTCACCTGGGCGGCGCGCTCGGCGGGCACCCAGAGTTCTGCGCGTCCTGGCGAGACGGCAATGACCATCAATCCCTCGTTGCGCAGGGTGGTGCCGGCGCCCTGAGGCTCCTCCAGCCCCAGTGCCTGCAGCGCAGCGCCCGCGTGCTGCAGCCCGAAGCGGGCCCAGGCGTCGCTTTCGTCGGTCAGCTTGGCCTTGGAGAACACCGCGTATTTCTTCAGGTCTGCCAATTGCGGCTCGAGCAGTTCGCGGGTCATGGCCAGCAGGAAACCGTCGCCTTCGGGCAGGATGCGGAAACTCGATTGCATGCGGCCTTTGACCATGCACCGAGCCCCCAGGCTGGCATGCTCAAGGCTGAGATAGTCGAGGTTGCAGGTCAGTTGGCCTTGCAGGAACTTACCGGCGTCGGAGCCGCGTACGGCGAGAATGCCCTCGTGGGACAGGGGGCAGAAAAAAGCGGAGTCGGCCATGGGTCATCGCGGTCGCTAGAAAGACTGGCGGCCATCATAGAACGGCAGTAACAAAATAGGTAGGTGAGCAGACCAATGCCCCGTGCCGCTGCGGTTGCGGCGCGCTATACTGCGCGACCATTCGAGGAGGGCCCCATGGTCGAACAAACTGAACTCAATCGGCTTTTCTGGCATAGCCGGCGTGGCATGCTGGAGCTGGATGTACTGCTCGTCCCCTTCACTCAAGAGGTCTACCCGAGCCTGAGCGAAGCGGATCGCGAACTGTATCGCCGCCTGTTGACCTGCGAAGATCAGGACATGTTCGGTTGGTTCATGGAGCGCACCGAGTCGGAAGACGCGGAGCTGCAGCGCATGGTTCGCATCATTCTGGACCGTGTCCAGCCCAAGTGAGCGGTTCGAGTGCCGTTGGCAAGGCTCGCGCCTGCTGCTGACGGCCTATCTTTCAGCCCAGGGGTTTGTGTTCCTCACCTTGTGGTGGAGTGCGCTGCCCTGGTGGTTGTCCATCAGCCTGCACTCCCTCTGCATGGCTCACGCCTACTGGACGATCCCTCGGCGTATCCTGCTGACCCATCCCGATGCCATCAGCGGCCTGCGTCGCGACGCGAGCGGCTGGCAGTTGTTCAGCCGTGCCCATGGCTGGCAGCGGGTCGAGTTGCGCCGCGACAGCCTGGCGCTGCCTGCGGTGATCGTCCTGCGCTTCGTTCGTCAGGGCCGACGCCTGAGTGAAAGCCAATGCATTCCTTTCGATGCGCTGCCCGGCGAGGAGCATCGCCGGCTGCGGGTGCGTCTGAAATTTAGTCGGCGGCGCTGGGCTCGGCTCAGCACGGGCTGAGCACGGTGTCCTTGGCGGTTTCCAGCAGTGCGGGGTAGTCGAGGGTGTAGTGCAGGCCGCGACTTTCCTTGCGCTGCATGGCGCAGCGGATCATCAGTTCGGCCACCTGCGCCAGGTTGCGCAACTCGATCAGGTCACGGCTGACCTTGTAGTTGCTGTAGAACTCATCGATCTCATCGAGCAGCAGCCGCACGCGATGTTCGGCGCGTTGCAGGCGCTTGCTGGTACGCACGATCCCCACGTAGTCCCACATGAAGCGTCGCAGCTCGTCCCAGTTGTGCGCGATGATCACGTCCTCGTCCGAGTCGGTGACCTGGCTGGCATCCCAGCAGGGCAGGGCGGTCGGGGACGGCACCTGCTCCAGGTGCGCCTGGATGTGCGCAGCCGCTGCGCGGCCATAGACGAAACATTCGAGCAGCGAGTTGCTGGCCATGCGGTTGGCGCCGTGCAGCCCGGTGAAGCTGGTTTCGCCGATGGCATACAGGCCCGGGACGTCGGTGCGACCGCGTTCGTCGACCACTACGCCGCCACAGGTGTAGTGCGCCGCGGGTACCACGGGTATGGGCTGGCGGGTGATGTCGATGCCAAAGGTCAGGCAGCGCTCGTAGACGGTGGGGAAGTGACTCTTGATGAAGTCGGCAGGTTTGTGGGTGATGTCCAGATACACGCAATCCACGCCCAGGCGTTTCATTTCATGGTCGATGGCACGCGCGACGATGTCCCGTGGCGCCAGTTCTTCGCGGCGGTCGAAGCGCGGCATGAAACGCTCCCCGTTGGGCAGGCGCAACAGCGCGCCCTCACCGCGCAGGGCTTCGGTAATGAGGAAGCTCTTGGCTTGGGGGTGATAGAGGCAGGTGGGATGAAACTGGTTGAACTCCAGGTTGGCCACCCGGCAACCGGCGCGCCAGGCCATGGCGATGCCATCGCCGCAGGCGCCATCGGGGTTGCTGGTGTAGAGGTAGACCTTGGCGGCGCCGCCGGTGGCCAGCACGGTGAAGCGTGCGCCGAAGGTGTCCACTTCGCCACTGTGGCGGTTCAGCACATAGGCACCCAGGCAACGGTCGCCGCTCAGGCCCAGGCGCCGCTCGGTGATCAGGTCGACGGCCACGCGTTGCTCGAGCAACTCGATGTTCGGACGTTGCCGCGCCTGCGCCAGCAGCGTCGTGAAGATCGCCGCCCCGGTGGCGTCGGCGGCATGGATGATGCGGCGGTGGCTGTGACCGCCTTCGCGGGTGAGATGGAACTCGAAACCGCCATCATCCACGCCGTGCTGCTCGTCACGGGTGAAGGGCACGCCCTGCTCGATGAGCCACTCGATGGCCTCGCGGCTGTGCTCCACAGTGAAGCGCACCGCGGCTTCGTGGCACAGGCCGCCGCCGGCGTCGAGGGTGTCTTCAACGTGAGACTGCACGGTATCGCTGTCATCGAGCACGGCGGCGACCCCGCCTTGTGCCCAGTAGGTCGAGCCGTTTGCCAGCTCGCCCTTGCTCAGCACGGCGATGCGCAGATGAGCCGGGAGGTTCAGTGCCAGGCTGAGACCGGCGGCGCCGCTGCCGATCACCAGGACATCATGTTGGAATTGTTGGCTCATGTCGGGACACTAGTAACTGGGGATGGGGGGCGGCACAATAGTCATGCGCGTATGGCATTGTGAAACTATCGTGAATCCGGTCGGGCTGTCTTTATAGCAGTCTCCAGCGCCAGATTTCCAATGGCGGGACTGCATGTACAGCCCGGCTGTGGGAACTTTCCGGCACCACGGGAAATCTTAAGCAGGCTGCCCGTCTTTCACCAATGCCAAAGCGATGCAGGACGGCGGCGCTATCCAGGCTGCCACCTGTGTATCTGAAACACCGATTATCGACGCAGCCGGCTGCGACCGCGCTGTGCCTTTTTCGTGCGAGCCGACCAGAGGCCGCAGGAAACTTGCTTGGAGGGGAGAACTTTTGCGCAAAGGCCGAGTCTATGGTTGCAAGCCTGAACGATGGCTTTCGCAACGCTCCTTTGAGTTCACTGAGGAGTGTTCATGCTAACCCAGGAAGAGGATCAGCAGCTTGTCGAGCGCGTGCAGCGTGGTGACAGGCGAGCGTTCGATCTGTTGGTGCTGAAGTATCAGCACAAGATTCTCGGGTTGATCGTGCGTTTTGTTCACGACACCCATGAAGCGCAAGACGTGGCGCAGGAAGCCTTCATCAAGGCCTACAGAGCGCTAGGCAATTTCCGCGGTGACAGTGCGTTTTACACGTGGCTGTACCGCATCGCCATCAACACGGCGAAGAACTACCTGGTGTCCCGTGGAAGACGGCCGCCAGACAGTGATGTCAGCTCCGAGGATGCGGAGTTCTACGACGGCGATCATGGCCTCAAGGATCTCGAGTCACCAGAGCGCTCGTTGTTGCGGGATGAAATCGAGGGCACTGTCCATCGCACCATCCAGCAACTACCGGAAGACTTGCGTACGGCATTAACCCTGCGTGAGTTCGATGGCCTGAGTTATGAAGACATTGCCAGTGTCATGCAATGTCCGGTGGGTACCGTGCGCTCTCGAATCTTCCGCGCTCGGGAGGCCATTGACAAAGCCCTGCAGCCCCTGTTGCAGGAAACCTGAGACAGCGGCGACAGCCAAGAGAGGAACCGCCATGAGTCGTGAAGCTTTGCAGGAATCGCTGTCCGCGGTAATGGATAACGAAGCGGACCAACTGGAATTACGTCGCGTGCTGAACGCCGCCGACGATGCCGAAACCCGTGCCACCTGGTCGCGTTACCAAGTGGCTCGGGCAGCCATGCACAAGGAGCTGCTGCTGCCCAACCTCGACATCGCTTCGGCCGTGTCGGCCGCGCTGGCTGATGAAGCTGCGCCGGTGCAGGCCAAGCGTGGAGCATGGCGCAGTGTCGGTCGTCTGGCCGTAGCTGCCTCGGTGACCGTTGCCGTCCTGGCCGGTGTACGCCTGTACAACCAGGACGAGATCACCGGTGCCCAGCTTGCCTCGCAACAGGCTGTGCAGCAGGGTGTCAGCTTGCCACAGGTGCAAGGTCCGGCTGTACTGGCGGGTTACACCGAGAGCAGCGATCAGCCGACCGGCCCGATGGCTAACGGCGTGTTGCAGAACCAAGCCGGTTGGGATCAGCGTCTGCCAGGTTACCTGCGCCAGCACGCTCAGGAGTCTGCGCTGAAGGGCGCTGAAAACGCTCTTCCTTACGCTCGCGCCGCTAGCCTGGAACCTGCCAAGTAAGGAGGATCATGCGCGCGCTACCTCTCCTGGCGCTGCTGTTCGGCGGATGCATGTCGGTGCCGGTGTTGGCGGCCAATTCCTCGCCAGAGGCGGGTGAATGGCTGTCCAAGCTGGCACAGGCCGAGCAGAAGCAGAGCTACCAGGGCGCCTTCGTCTACGAGCGTAACGGCAGTTTTTCTTCCCACGATATCTGGCATCGCGTCCAGTCGGGCAAGGTCAGCGAGCGGCTACTGCAGCTCGATGGCGCTTCCCAGGAAATTGTGCGCGTCGACGGCAAGGTGCAGTGCGTCAGCGGTGCACTCGCCGACGGTGTCGGCGCACCACCCGACGCGGCTGCGCGTGTCCTCGATCCGCTCAAACTGATGAGCTGGTACGCCCTGAGCATGGCGGGCACGTCCCGCGTGGCCGGTCGAGATGCCGTAATCGTCACCTTGACGCCTCGCGATCAACATCGTTATGCCTTCGAATTGCATCTGGACCGTGAAACCGGCTTGCCCCTGCGCTCGTTGATGCTCAACGACAAGGGTCAATTGCTGGAACGCTTCCAGATGACTCGACTGGACACCGCGAACCTGCCCAGTGACCGCGACCTGCAACCCAGTGCCGACTGCAAGCCGGTGGCGCCGGAGCCGGGAGCCAAGTCCGAGTCGGTCGCTGGCTGGCGCTCCGACTGGCTGCCCCCGGGCTTCGAGCTGATCAACAGCGCAGTGCGCACCGACTCTGCGGATAAGCGCTCGATCAGCAGCCTCATGTACGATGACGGGCTCACCCGCTTCTCGGTGTTTCTCGAACCTATCGACGACAAGGGCACCGACACGCGTGTGCAGCTCGGCCCAACGGCAGCCGTTTCGCGACACCTCAACACGCCTTCGGGCAAGGTCATGGTAACGGTGGTCGGTGAAATTCCCCTCGGTACTGCCGAGCGTGTGGCATTGTCGATGCGGCCACAGGATATCCAGGCACGGCAATAATTGGCGAGGACGTTTCGTACGGCTAGTCCAGCGTGCGTCTGACATCAAATTAAGGCATTGTCATTTGCAATCGACCGGTAAATTTTCTATAGGTCAGACTCTCCGGGGTCTGGCCTTTCCTGTATCTGCAGAGGCCGTTCTGCTAATTACGCTCGTTGTGACGGGAGCCGTATGTCAATACCACGCATGAAATCCTACCTATCGATGTTCGCCGCCGTGCTGATGCTCGGCCAGGTGCTCACCGCCCAGGCGGAGGAGGCCCTGCCAGACTTCACCACATTGGTCGAGCAAGCCTCGCCGGCGGTGGTCAACATCAGTACCAAGCAAAAGCTGCCCGATCGTCGCGTGGCTGCTGGTCAGATGCCGGATCTGGAAGGTCTGCCGCCGATGTTCCGCGAGTTCTTCGAGCGCAACATGCCGCAGCAGCCGCGCTCGCCGCGCGGTGATCGTCAGCGCGAGGCGCAGTCGCTGGGCTCGGGCTTCATCATTTCCCCGGATGGCTATGTGCTGACCAACAACCATGTGGTCGCTGATGCCGACGAGATCATCGTGCGTCTCTCCGATCGCAGTGAGCTGCAGGCCAAGCTGGTGGGCACCGATCCGCGTACCGACGTGGCGCTGCTCAAGGTCGATGGCAAGAATCTGCCGACCGTGAAGCTGGGCGATTCGGAAAAGCTCAAGGTCGGTGAGTGGGTGCTGGCCATCGGCTCGCCGTTCGGCTTCGACCATTCGGTGACCAAAGGTATCGTCAGCGCCAAGGGGCGTACCCTGCCCAACGACACCTACGTGCCGTTCATCCAGACCGATGTGGCGATCAACCCAGGCAACTCCGGCGGCCCCCTGTTCAACATGAAGGGCGAGGTGGTGGGTATCAACTCGCAGATCTTTACCCGTTCCGGTGGTTTCATGGGCCTGTCGTTCGCCATCCCGATCGACGTAGCGCTGGACGTGTCCAACCAGTTGAAGAAAGACGGCAAGGTCAGCCGGGGCTGGCTGGGTGTGGTCATTCAGGAGGTCAACAAGGATCTGGCTGAGTCCTTCGGGTTGGACAAGCCCGCCGGTGCGTTGGTGGTGCAGGTGCTCGATAACGGTCCGGCGGCCAAGGGCGGTCTGCAGGTGGGTGACGTCATCCTGAGCATGAACGGCCAGCCGATCGTCATGTCCGCCGACCTGCCGCATCTGATCGGAGGTCTGAAGGACGGTCAGAAAGCCAAGCTGGAGATTATTCGCGAAGGCAAGCGCCAGACCCTGGACGTGACCATCGGTGCGTTGCCCGAGGACGATGCCGACATCGGCACGGGTGGCCAGGCGGGCGCCGAGCGCAACAGCAACCGTCTCGGCGTATCGGTGGCCGACCTGAGCGATGAGCAGAAGAAGTCGCTCGAACTCAAGGGCGGGGTGGTCATCAAGGAAGTGCAAGACGGTCCGGCGGCGCTGATCGGCCTGCGCCCAGGCGATGTCATCAGTCACCTGAACAACCAGGCGATCGGCTCGGCCAAGCAGTTCACTGAAATTGCCAAGGAACTGCCGAAGAATCGCTCGGTGTCGATGCGCGTGCTGCGTCAAGGCCGTGCCAGCTTCATCACCTTCAAACTGGCCGAGTGATCGATTCAGTCTGAGAGAAGGGCAGCTGCGGCTGCCCTTTTTCACGAGTGGACCTGGTTTGACCTGAAAACCCCAATGCACCGAGCGGGTCAGCGGCGATACAGGAACCTCCCATATCCCGTCGGCTTGCGTTACAATGCCCGGCTATTTTTCGGCGGGCGTCCGGCTCGCAGCCTTATCGAGTGTTGACCTGTGAGTGATTTGAGTCATATCCGCAATTTCTCCATCATCGCCCACATCGACCATGGCAAGTCGACGCTGGCCGACCGTTTCATCCAGATGTGCGGCGGCCTGACCTCGCGCGAAATGGAAGCACAGGTCCTCGACTCCATGGACCTTGAGCGTGAACGCGGTATCACCATCAAAGCCCACAGCGTTACCCTGCACTACAAGGCGCAGGACGGCAAAACCTACCAGTTGAACTTCATCGACACCCCCGGCCACGTCGACTTCACCTATGAAGTTTCGCGTTCGCTGGCGGCGTGCGAAGGCGCGCTGCTGGTAGTCGATGCGGGTCAGGGCGTCGAGGCACAGTCGGTCGCCAACTGCTACACCGCCATCGAGCAGGGCCTGGAAGTGATGCCGGTGCTCAACAAGATGGACCTGCCCCAGGCGGATCCGGACCGCGTCAAGGACGAGATCGAGAAGATCATCGGCATCGACGCCACCGACGCCGTGGCGTGCAGCGCCAAGAGCGGCATGGGCGTGGACGAGGTGCTCGAGCGCCTGGTGCAGACCATCCCGGCGCCGGTCGGCGACATCGAGGCGCCGTTGCAGGCGCTGATCATCGATTCCTGGTTCGACAACTACCTGGGTGTCGTCTCGCTGGTGCGTGTGCGCCAGGGTCGCGTCAAGAAGGGCGACAAGATCCTGGTCAAGTCCACCGGCAAGGTGCACTTGGTCGACAGCGTCGGTGTCTTCACCCCGAAACACACGGCCACCGCTGACCTGAAAGCTGGCGAGGTGGGCTTCATCATTGCCAGCATCAAGGACATTCACGGGGCCCCGGTGGGTGACACCCTGACCCTCTCCTCGACGCCTGAAGTCCAGGTGCTGCCAGGCTTCAAGAAGATTCAGCCGCAGGTCTACGCGGGTCTGTTCCCGGTCAGTTCCGACGACTTCGAGGACTTCCGCGATGCCCTGCAGAAGCTGACGCTCAACGACTCTTCGCTGCAGTACATGCCGGAAAGCTCCGACGCCCTGGGCTTCGGCTTCCGTTGCGGCTTCCTCGGCATGCTGCACATGGAGATCATTCAGGAGCGCCTGGAGCGCGAATACGACCTGGACCTGATCACCACCGCGCCAAGCGTGATCTACGAGCTGGAATTGAAGACGGGTGAAACCATTGTCGTCGACAACCCCTCCAAGCTTCCGGACGTCTCGGCGGTCACCGACTTCCGCGAACCGATCGTCACCGCAACCATCCTCGTTCCCCAGGAACACCTGGGCAACGTGATCACCCTGTGTATCGAGAAGCGTGGCGTGCAGCGCGACATGCAGTTCCTCGGCAGCCAGGTGCAGGTGCGCTACGACATGCCGATGAACGAGGTGGTGCTGGACTTCTTCGACCGGCTCAAATCCACCAGCCGTGGTTACGCCTCGCTGGACTATCATTTCGATCGCTACCAGTCGGCCAACCTGGTCAAGCTGGACGTGCTGATCAACGGCGACAAGGTCGATGCCCTGGCATTGATCGTGCACCGCGACAACGCGGCCTACAAAGGCCGTGCGTTGACCGAGAAGATGAAGGAACTGATTCCTCGGCAGATGTTCGATGTGGCGATCCAGGCAGCCATTGGCGGTCAGATCATTGCGCGGACCACTGTCAAGGCGCTCAGAAAGAACGTACTGGCCAAGTGTTACGGCGGCGATGTGAGCCGTAAGAAAAAACTGCTGGAGAAGCAGAAGGCCGGTAAGAAACGCATGAAGCAGGTGGGCAACGTGGAAATTCCACAGGAAGCCTTCCTTGCCGTGCTCAGGTTGGATAGCTAGGTCCTATGTCGCTAAATTTCCCGCTGTTGCTCGTCATTGCCGTAGCCGTCTGCGGTCTGTTGGGTCTGATCGATCTGCTGTTCCTGGCGCCGCGCCGGCGAGCGGCGATCGCCAACTACCAGGGCAGCGTCAGCCAGCCCGAAGTGGCCGTCGTCGAGCGCCTGAACAAGGAGCCGTTGCTGGTCGAATACGGCAAGTCCTTCTTCCCGGTGCTGTTCATCGTGCTGGTGTTGCGCTCGTTTCTGGTCGAGCCCTTCCAGATTCCTTCGGGGTCGATGAAGCCGACCCTGGAAGTGGGCGACTTCATCCTGGTGAACAAGTTCTCCTACGGTATCCGTCTACCCGTGATCGACAAGAAGGTCATCGAGGTGGGTAATCCGCAACGCGGGGACGTCATGGTGTTCCGCTATCCGAGCGATCCGAACGTCAACTACATCAAGCGTGTGGTCGGCCTGCCGGGCGACCGGATCCGCTACACCAACGACAAGCGCCTGTACGTCAACGACCAGTTGGTCGCCGAGCAGTTGGTCGGCAGCGAAGCTGGCTCGCTGGGTAGCGCCGAGCTGTACAAGGAAAAACTCGGCGAAACCGAGCATCTGATCCGCAAGGAAATGAGCCGCTACCGCATGCCGCCGGACCAGCAATGGACCGTACCGGCCGGGCACTACTTCATGATGGGCGATAACCGCGACAACTCCAATGACAGCCGCTTCTGGGACGACCCGAACATCCCTCGCGAGCTGCATGGCATGGTCCCGGACCGCAACATCGTCGGCAAGGCCTTCGCGGTCTGGATGAGCTGGCCAGAGCCCAAGCTCAGCCACTTGCCGAACCTGTCGCGGGTGGGTCTGATCCATTGATACCCCTCGGCGCTGTCCACGGACGGCGCCGAATGCATTTCTGACATAGGCTGTGTTCTCAGGGATGAATCAATCCAGCGCCACGTTGTGGTGCGACACGGCCAAACAGTCTTTCAGGATGTTGATTTGAACGCGTTTAACAACGATGGGGTGGCCGCATGAGCGCTTCCCTCGAGCGCCTCGAGCGCAAGCTCGGCTACACCTTCAGGGACCGGGAGCAGATGCTCCTGGCGCTGACACACCGCAGCTATGCCGGGCGCAACAACGAGCGCCTGGAGTTTCTTGGCGATGCCATTCTCAACTTCGTGGCTGGCGAAGCGCTGTTCGAGCGTTTCCCCCAAGCGCGAGAAGGCCAGCTTTCGCGTCTGCGCGCTCGCCTGGTCAAGGGTGAAACACTGGCCCGTCTGGCACGCGGCTTCGACCTGGGCGAGTACCTGCGCCTGGGTTCGGGCGAGCTCAAGAGCGGCGGCTTCCGGCGTGAGTCGATCCTGGCCGACGCCCTCGAAGCCCTGATCGGCGCCATCTACCTGGACGCCGACATGCAGACCGCCCGCGAGCGAATCCTCGCCTGGCTGGCGGGCGAGTTCGACGGCCTGACCCTGGTCGATACCAACAAAGATCCCAAGACCCGCCTGCAGGAGTTCCTGCAGTCGCGTGCCTGCGAGTTGCCGCGCTACGAAGTGGTGGACATCCAGGGCGAACCGCACTGCCGTACGTTCTTCGTCGAATGCGAAGTGGTGCTGCTGAACAACAAGAGCCGTGGACAGGGCGTTAGCCGGCGTATCGCCGAGCAAGTCGCTGCCGCCGCCGCACTGATCGCCCTGGGCGTGGAGAATGGCAATGACTGAGAACACCCCGACCCGTTGCGGCTATGTGGCCATCGTCGGCCGTCCCAACGTGGGCAAGTCCACGCTGCTCAACCATATCCTCGGGCAGAAGCTGGCGATCACGTCGCGCAAGCCGCAGACCACGCGCCACAACATGCTCGGCATCAAGACCGAGGGCGATGTGCAGGCGATCTACGTCGACACCCCCGGCATGCACAAGGCCAACGACAAGGCCCTGAACCGCTACATGAACCGTAACGCATCGGCGGCCTTGAAGGACGTCGATGTGGTGATCTTCGTGGTCGACCGTACCCGTTGGACCGATGAGGACCAACTGGTGCTCGAGCGTGTCCAGTACGTGGAAGGCCCGCTGATCCTGGCGGTCAACAAGACCGACCGCATGGACGAGAAAGCCGAGTTGATCCCACACCTGCAATGGCTTCAGGCGCAACTGCCGAAGGCCGAAATCGTGCCGATCTCGGCGCAGCAGGGGCATAACCTGGAGTCTCTCGAGGCACTGATCGCCAAGCACCTGCCCGAGAACGAGCATTTCTTCCCGGAAGACCAGATCACCGACCGCAGCAGCCGTTTCCTCGCCGCCGAACTGGTCCGTGAAAAGATCATGCGTCAGCTCGGTGCCGAGCTGCCGTACCAGATCACCGTGGAAATCGAAGAGTTCAAGCAGCAGGGGCATGTGCTGCACATTCACGCCCTGATCCTGGTCGAGCGTGACGGCCAGAAGAAGATCATCATTGGCGACAAGGGCGAGCGCATCAAACGCATCGGCTCCGATGCGCGCAAGGACATGGAAGTGCTGTTCGACGCCAAGGTCATGCTCAACCTCTGGGTCAAGGTCAAGGGCGGCTGGTCCGATGACGAGCGGGCGCTGCGCTCGCTGGGTTACGGCGACCTCTAATCGGCTCGCGACGGCGCGGCTTTCTATGAGCGCGTAGGCAGGCGCTGCGATTGACCTGGGAAAGCGGCGCTGTCGCTGCCGTTTCCATGGGGTCACCCGCGCCTCCCGGTATCTTCGCTGCGTGAGATCGCCATGGACCAACCCACACCACAACTCGCCTACGTCCTGCACAGCCGCGCCTACAAGGAAACCAGTGCGCTGGTGGATTTTTTCACGCCCCAGGGCCGTGTGCGTGCCGTCTTGCGCCGGGCACGGGGCAAGGGCGGCAGTTCCATGCGGCCGTTCGTGCCGCTGGAGTTGGAACTGCGCGGGCGCGGCGAGCTGAAGAATGTGGGGCGCATGGACACCGTCGGCCTCGCCGGTTGGCTCAACGGCGATGCGTTGTTCAGCGGCTTGTACCTCAATGAGCTGCTGATGCGCCTGCTTCCTGCCGAAGCCCCTTATCCCGCCTTGTTCGAACACTACGGTCTTACCCTGCAAGCGCTGGCGGCGGGTCGTCCCCTCGAGCCGCTGCTGCGTGCGTTCGAGTGGCGCCTGCTCGATGAGCTGGGCTACGCGTTTTCCCTGACCGAAGATGTCGACCAGGCCCCAGTGGTTGCCGAAGGACTGTATCGCCTGCAGGTGGATGCCGGGCTTGAGCGTGTCGAGCTGTTCCAGCCCGGACTGTTCAATGGCGCGGAGTTACTGGCGCTGTCCGAGGCCGAGTGGGAAGCGCCGGGCGCCCTGTTGGCCGCCAAGCGCCTGATGCGCCAGGCATTGGCGGTCCACCTGGGGGCCAAGCCACTGGTCAGCCGCGAACTGTTTCGCAAGCGCTGAGCACGACGTATGCTGTGGGGCTCAATCTTCAGGAGAGCCTTTCGTGACTCAGAGCAACCGCATCCTTCTCGGCGTCAATATCGACCATGTGGCGACCTTGCGCCAGGCCCGCGGCACTCGCTATCCGGATCCGGTCAAGGCAGCGCTGGACGCCGAGCAGGCGGGGGCCGACGGTATCACCGTGCACCTGCGCGAAGACCGTCGGCATATCCAGGAGCGCGACGTGCTGCTGCTCAAGGATGTCTTGCAGACACGCATGAACTTCGAAATGGGCGTCACTGAAGAGATGATGGCCTTTGCCGAGAAGATTCGCCCGGCGCACATCTGCCTGGTGCCTGAAACGCGCCAGGAACTGACCACCGAGGGCGGGCTGGACGTGGCCGGCCAAGAGCAGCGGATCAAGGCCGCTGTGGAGCGCTTGTCGCGCACCGGCGCCGAAGTGTCCTTGTTCATCGATGCCGATGAGCGTCAGATCGAGGCGTCGCGGCGGGTCGGTGCGCCGGCCATCGAACTGCACACCGGGCGCTACGCCGATGCCCAGACCCCAAAGGACGTGGCCGAAGAGCTCGAACGTATCGTTCAGGGCGTCGCTTTCGGTTTGGCTCAGGGTCTGATCGTCAATGCCGGCCATGGCCTGCATTACCACAACGTCGAAGCCGTGGCGGCCATTGAAGGCATCAATGAGCTGAACATCGGCCATGCGCTGGTGGCGCACGCACTGTTCGTCGGTTTCCCGGCCGCCGTTGCCGAGATGAAAGCGCTGATGCTCGCTGCGGCGCCGCGCCGCAACTGAATGCAGTGCCCCTTGGGGCACTTGCGGCTCTCTATTTGCGCGCCAGCAACGTGGCTCGGCGCGGCGCTGGCAGGCCTTCGATGGTCTTGCTGTGGTCGGCAGGGTCGAGGAAGTCGCTGAGCGACTGGTAGCGCATCCAATCGGTGCTGCGCTGTTCCTCGACGCTGGTGACGCTGACATCCACGCAGCGCACATCGCTGAAACCTGCCCGGCGCAGCAGGCGCTCCAGGGCCGGCACCGACGGCAGGAACCAGACGTTGCGCATCTGCGCGTAACGGTCTTCGGGCACCAGCATTTGTTGCGCGTCACCTTCGATCACCAGCGTTTCCAGCACCAGCTCGCCGCCTTTGACCAGGCAGTCCTTCAGCGCCAGCAGGTGCTCGATTGGCGAGCGACGGTGGTAGAACACGCCCATCGAGAACACGGTGTCGAACCCTTCCAGATTGGCCGGCAGTTCTTCCAGGGCGAACGGCAGGTGCCAGGCCGGAAGATGCGGGAGGTATTTACTGACAGCCTGGAACTGGCAGAAGAACAGCCAGTTCGGGTCTACCCCGACCACCAGGTCGGCGCCGGCGCCGAGCATGCGCCACTGGTAGTAGCCGTTGCCACAGCCGACATCCAGCACACGTTTGCCGCTGAGGTTCAGGTGCGGGCTGACCCGCGACCACTTCCAGTCCGAGCGCCATTCGGTGTCCACGTGCACGCCGAACAGTTCGAACGGCCCCTTGCGCCAGGGCGACAGCCCCATCAGCGCTTGATGCATCTGCGCACGGCTGGCGGCATCGCAGTCGCTGTCCAGGCGCAGGCCGTCGACCAGGTCGACGGTGCTCGGCGTCAAGGCGGGCAGCGCGTCCAGTGCGCCACGCCAGCGTTCTAGGTCGCCGTGGCCTTTTTCCAGCTTGGCATCCAGTTGCGCTTGCAGACCTTGGGACCAGCGAGCCAGTGGGGTGCCCGCCAGACGGCGGACGAGGGGAGACAGATCGATCATGGCAGGGCTATCAGCGAGGCGAAGTTGAGGCATTGGAACCAGGGCACCACCTTGGAGAAACCGGCGGCGCGCAGGCGCTGCTCGTGGGTCTCCAGAGTGTCAGGCTTCATGACGTGCTCGATGGCGCTGCGTTTCTGGGCAATTTCCAGTTCGCTGTAGCCATTGGCACGCTTGAAGTCCAGGTGCAGTTCGTTGAGCAGATCGTGGGTCTGCGCGTCGTCGAAGCGCAGCTTTTCCGAGAGCACCAGCGCGCCACCGGGGAGCAGCGCCTGGCGGATGCGGGCCAGCAGGTCGAGGCGTTGGTCTAGCGCGATGAATTGCAGGGTGAAGTTCATTGCGACGAACGACGCCGGCTCCAGCGATAGCGCCAGGATGTCGGCCTCCAGCACCTGCACCGGCAGCAGTTCCTGGAACATGGAGTCCTGGGCGGTGAGGTACTGGCGGCAGCGCTCGACCATCGCTGCCGAGTTGTCCACCGCCATGACCCGGCAGCCGTCAGCGCGCACATGGCGACGCAGCGACTGGGTCACGGCGCCCAGCGAAGCGCCCAGGTCATACAAGACGCTATGCGGTTGGGCAAAGCGCGCACCCAGCACACCGATGTTCTCGACGATGGTCGGATAGCCGGGCACCGAGCGCTTGATCATGTCCGGGAACACGCGCACGACGTCTTCGTTGAAGACGAAGTCGGGTACCTGTTCCAGAGGCTGGGCGAATAGGCGGTCTGAGGGGTGGCTCACAGCGGGCTCGTGCAGTGGATGAAAAGGCGCACATTCTAGCGAAAACTCCCTGATGCCGTCTGCGTCGATTGGCCCGGATCTCGGAGCTTGGTAGCGTTTCCATTCATCAATCATCTGGCAATGGCGTGTGCGTTTTCCTGCCTGCCAGGGCGTGAACGGCTGACTTCTCGACGCATCGCTGACCCTTAGATTAACCGCTCGGCGATTCTTCCTGAGTTCAGGAAGAGCGGGAAACAAGGGGACGGTGACAATGGACACTGAAATACCTGCACAGCAGGTCGCCAACGATCAGGCCGCAACTGATGGCAAACCGTATGGGGAGTTGTCTGAGCACGAGCGCGTTGAACTCATTCCTCAGCAGATCTTCGACTTCAAAAAGAAAGCGCCTGCCTTTTTATTCAGCCAGGACAACTTGCGGACCATCAAACGCTATCAAAAGGCGGTGCGGCTGTTGCCCAAGGAGCGCAGCGCACTGGCCGCAAGAGCCAATTTCGGGATGCTTGGCCTGGACCTAGAGGCGTTTTGGTCATTTCATGAAGACCTGCGCCAGCATGCCGACGCCTGGGACGGCGTGGAAGATGGCTGCAAGACCTTGGGCGGTGAATTGCAAGTCTTCGCCGAAAATTTCGTCAAGGAAGGTGGCGCCTTCATCAAGCAACTCCGTGAGACCCAAGCATACGGCAGCCGACTGACCGACCTTCCTTCCGCTGAGCTACCGGGCCTGCCGCTATCGGAAAAAGACAGCACTTCCCTTAAGGAGGCGGTCGATCTGTATCTCACGACGATCCATGCCGATATCGAAGAACTCCTGAAGGGGATTCGCCAAGTCAAGAAGTTGGTGGCCAGCTTCAGTGAACAGATCGACAAGACATTGCAACCGAAAGCCATGGGTTTGTTGGTATCGCTGGAAAAGGAAAAAGTCGATGGAAAGATTGCATTGATCGGCAAGGAATTGATCGAACTTAATGAGTGTATCGAGAAGAAAACGGGGGAATATGATGCACTCGTCGGCACGGCATTCTTCGGCATCGCCTTCGGTCCTTTGGGCTTGGCCATTACCGGAGGCATCTACGGTGCTCAGGCAGAGGCCGTTCGCGCCGAGAAGAATGAGTTGATCGAAAAGCGCAACACGCTTGCCGAACGTCAAGAAGTTCTAACAGCCGAAATCGATAACTTTTTGGGTGTCAACACGATGGTCTCGGACATCAATTTCAGGTTAGTTGAGGTCCGCGCCGCGACCAAGAATCTGGAAGATGTGTGGGTGCTGCTGGAGTCCTATACCTCCGCATCGATCAAGAAAGCGAAGTTAATTTCCAGTGATATCGCCTTGAAGAAATTTATCGTGCAGTTCGAACGTGTGGTGTCACCTTGGGAAAAGATATCGGACATTTCCAAGCAACTGTCGGCACTCTTCAATGATGTTCTCGATGCCGAAAAACAAGGAGTTTCGTGATGCCAGGTATACAAAGAAACCCGTCGCTGCCCGATGTCAAGGACATGTTGGCCGTGGAAACTCGGGTCATCAAGATTTACCACAGCGAAACGACCCGTTTGCTGCCAGCCGTGCGCGAACGCTTGCAGACTGTAGCCGACGGCATCCAGAACGCGAACGATAAGTTCCGTGCGCAGGTGACACAAAGCCTGGTGACGTTGAATCTCGATCTGGAGGGATTCAATCAGCAAACGGCAGCAGAACTCGATGAGCATGAACTGGTGAACACGCGCAGCGAACTTCAAGCTGAGATCGCGCAGGTCATCGAACACTTCGAAACATTCCGCCGTATCTCGGTCCCGGAACTTGCAGGCTTGCAACAGGGTGCGCAGGCCGACTGGGCACAGGGGGATACAGCGCTCAAGCAGATTCAGCAGACCATCAAGAGCCAAGAGGACAATCTGGCCGAGATCGATACCAGTCTGGCAGCCTTGAAGGCGCCTTCTATCAGTCAGGCACTGAGGAACATGATCCCGGAGGAACAGGATATCGATACGGTCGTGTCGCAGATCAAGAATCCAAGCCTGTCGCCGGATCTGATCAAAGCCGCCCTCGCAAAGCTGAACAAGAATCTCGACCTGCTTGCTCAAGGTCGTGATTTCGCCAACGTGCTCAAGGCCAGGGATCGCATCGCTGCTGACCTGGAACGGGAAAAGCAGAACCTGCGTGCGCTCGAGAAGCAATTGCAGCAGAAGAACGAAACCATCGATCAGTATCAGCGGGCGCAGGAGTTGCTAGGGCTACGCCAGCAATGGTTGGGACAGGCAGCACTCTTCACGCAAGGCTGGAGCAGCACCGACAACACGCTGCGCAACTCACATGAGGGCACCCGCTTGTTGGCGGCGCTTGGGCAGGCACGTGACTACCTGCTGGCAGTGCGTAGAGCTTTTGAGGCGGTTTGATGCGGGTCATCTGACCCTGATCGCGCACTCGAACGTCTGCACCGGTTGCACTTCAGGCGCCCACGGTTGTTGATAGACCAATACCAGGTTGCCATCTCCCGGCGCGCTGGCCTGGAAACGCCAGGTGGATGTCCCGGCAACGCCGACCAGACCGCTTTCTTCAGGGCTGCTGTACACCTCTGGACCGAGGCTGCGCAGCACGCTCGAAGCGGGATCCTTGACCTGCCAGCGGTATCCGGTAGTCGGATTGCTGGTCAGGGTGAGGGTCAGGTTCTGGCCTGGCGCCAAGCGCTTGGGGCATTCGCTCTCGGCGTCCAGTTCGACGGTCTGCCGGGACTGCTGGGCGCAGGCGGTCAGCAATGCAAGGCTCATGGGAAGCAATAGGCGGGGGAGGGTCATGGTGTCTCCTCAGGCGACGATGGCCTGAGGATAACCGAAGCGTGTGGGCCTGTGGGGCCGGCGCGCGGCCCCGGCCGATCAGAACAGCACTTTCGCCACGTCGGCGAAGCGTTTGGCGAAATGCACCGTCAACCCCTCGCGCAGGTACGCCGGCAGTTCCTCGAAGTCGCCCCGGTTGGCCTCGGGCAGGATCAACTCGTGGATTTTCTGCCGCCGTGCAGCGATCACCTTCTCGCGCACGCCGCCGATGGGCAGCACCTGGCCGGTGAGGGTCAGCTCGCCGGTCATGGCCACGCCCTTTTTCGGCGCCTGATCGCGGGCCAGCGACAGCAGTGCACTGGCCATGGTCACGCCTGCGCTCGGCCCATCTTTCGGCGTAGCCCCTCGGGTACGTGCAGGTGAATGAAGGCCTCATTGAAGAAGCCCGAATCGCCACCGTATTGCTTGAGGTTAGAGCTGACATAGCTATAGGCGATTTCGGCGGACTCTTTCATCACATCTCCCAGCTTGCCGGTGAGCTTGAAGCCGCGATTGAGGGTGTGCACGCGCGTCGCCTCGATCGGCAGTGTGGCCCCGCCCATGCTGGTCCAGGCCAGGCCTGTGATCACGCCTTTGCCCGACAGCACCTGTTCGCTGCGGAATACCGGCATGCCCAGTGCCGGTTCCAGTTCCTTGGGACCGATCTTGAGTTTGGCGTCAGGATTGTCCAGCAACTTGACCACGGACTTGCGCACCAGTTTGCCTAGCTGTTTTTCCAACTGACGCACGCCGGCCTCGCGGGCATAGCCCTCGATCACCAAGCGCAGTGCGCTGTCTGAGATGCTCAGGCTGGTCTTGGCCACGCCCGCTTTGTTCAGTTGCTTGGGCCACAGATGGCGCTTGGCGATGGCCACCTTCTCTTCGGTGATGTAACCGGAGAGGCGGATCACTTCCATGCGGTCGAGCAGCGGGCCGGGGATCGAGTCGAGGGTGTTGGCGGTGCAGACGAACAGCACCTTGGACAGGTCCAGGCGCAGGTCCAGGTAATGGTCGAGGAAGTCGACGTTCTGCTCTGGATCGAGGGTTTCCAGCAGCGCCGAGGCGGGGTCGCCCTGGTAGCTCTGGCCCATCTTGTCGATCTCGTCGAGCATGATGACCGGGTTCATCACTTCGACGTCCTTCAGCGCCTGCACCAGTTTGCCGGGCTGGGCGCCGATGTAGGTGCGGCGGTGGCCCTTGATCTCGGCCTCGTCGCGCATGCCGCCGACGCTGAAGCGGTAGAACGGCCGGCCCAGGGATTCGGCAATGGACTTGCCAATGCTGGTCTTGCCCACGCCGGGTGGGCCGACCAGCAGCACGATGGAACCGCTGATTTCACCTTTCCAAGCGCCGACGGCGAGGAACTCGAGAATGCGCTCCTTGATGTCGTCGAGACCGGCGTGGTGTTGGTCGAGCACTTTGCGCGCGTGCTTGAGGTCGAGCTTGTCCTGGCCATAGAGGCCCACGGCAACGCGGTGGCCCAGTCCAGGTAATTGCGGGTGACGGCATACTCAGGCGAGCCCGTCTCGAGAATGGCCAGCTTGCCCATTTCCTCGTCGATGCGTTTTTTCGCCTGATCGGGCAGGGTCTTGCCTTCCAGGCGCTGCTCGAACTGTTCGAGGTCGGCGCTGCGGTCGTCCTTGGTCAGCCCCAGTTCCTGCTGGATGACCTTGAGCTGCTCCTTGAGGAAGAACTCGCGCTGGTGCTCGCCGATCTGCCGGTTTACCTCGGCGGAGATTTCGTTCTGCAGGCGCGCGACCTCCACTTCCTTGCGCAGCATCGGCAGGACTTTTTCCATGCGTTTGAGCATGGGCACGCAATCGAGCACTTCCTGCAACTGATTGCCGGTGGCCGAGGTGAGGGCCGCGGCGAAGTCGGTCAACGGCGAAGGGTCGTTGGGACTGAAGCGGTTGAGGTAGTTCTTCAGCTCTTCGCTGTACAGCGGATTGAGCGGCAGCAGTTCCTTGATGGCGTTGATCAGCGCCATGCCGTAGGCCTTGACTTCGTCGTTGGGCTCGGTGGGCTGACGCGGGTACTCGACTTCCACGAGATAGGGCGGGCGGTGATGCTTGAGCCAAGTGCGAATGCGCACACGGGTCAGTCCCTGAGCGACGAACTGCAGCTTGCCGCCCTCGCGACTGGCATGGTGGACCTTCACCAGGGTGCCGTACTCGGGCAGCGCCTTGGTGTCGAAGTGCCGGTGGTCTTCGGCTGGGGTGTCCATGAAGAACAGCGCGAGGGTGTGATGATCGGTCTTGGCGACGAGGTCGAGGGTTTCCGCCCAGGGCTCTTCGTTGACGATCACCGGCAGCACCTGCGCGGGGAAGAACGGGCGATTGTGAATGGGGATCACATAGACTTTGTCCGGCAGTTGCTGGCCGGGCAGGGCGAGGGCATGGCTGGTACTGGACTTGGCGTCGATATGCTCGACTTCGTCGTGCTCGTCGGGGTGATCAGGAAAATCCTGCTGGTCGCTCATGGGGCACCTGCGTGAATGGCTATGGTGCTTAGATGGGGCGAATGGTCCTGGGTTTCAAGCGGTGCGCGCTTGGCGCGCAGAGAGTGTCAGATTTTTTGTGTGCGGGCCGATAACGGCCTGCCGTCAGGCTGGCCATGCTTTTACCAGGTCGGCCTGATAAATCGATCTCCGTACAGCATCGCGAATTGATTCATCGCATTTTTCCAGTCATGGGCCGCTGAGCCCCAGTTTGCCGTGATGTTCCGCAGCCCCAGCCAGATCAGCTTGGTGGCGGCCTCATCCGTTGGGAAGTGACCACGCGTTTTGATGATCTTGCGTAGCTGGGCGTTGATGCTTTCGATCGCGTTGGTCGTATAGATCACTTTTCGAATGCCTGACGGGAAGACAAAGAATGGAATCACTCGATCCCAGGCTCTTCTCCATGCCGCAACTACCGTTGGGTACTGTTTGCCCCAAGGGCCGTTTTCAAAGGCATCCAGTGCCTGCTCAGCCGCCTCGGCGTTGATGGCCTGATAGATCGGCTTGAGCGCTTTGGCCAGATCACGACGCTTATCCCACGCTGCATAATCGAGACTGTTGCGGATCAAGTGGACGATGCATGTTTGCAGCGTGGTGGCCGGAAACACGGCGCTTAGCGCCTCTGGCATCCCTTTGAGGCCGTCGGTGACGGCGATCAGCACATCCTCAACGCCGCGCGTCTTGAGGTCATTGAAGACCTTCATCCAGAACTTCGCACCTTCGGTATTTTCGATCCAGATCCCGAGAATATCGCGCGTCCCATCGGGTAGAACGCCCAGCGCCAAGTAAATCGCTTTGTTGCGCACAAGGCCTTCTTCGCGAATCTTGACTCGTAGTGCATCAAAGAAAATGACCGGGTACATCGGCTCCAGCGGCCGCTGTTGCCACGCGCCGATTTCCTCCATCACCTCGGCCGTGACCGAACTGATGAAGTCATGCGAAACATCCGTTCCATACTGCTCGGAGAGGAATGCGCGAATTTCCCGAACGGTCATGCCTCGGGCATACATGGCGATGATCTTGTCATCGAAACCGGTATAACGGCGCTCGTGCTTGGGAATCAGGATGGGCGCAAAACTACCGTCTCGATCACGGGGGATATCCAGCCGCAGCGGCCCCTCTCCAGTCAGAACCGTCTTGCCAGTCCTGCCATTGCGCTGATTGGTTTCATCCTCTGGGCGCTGCGCGCCCGGCAGATACCCCAGGTGGTGACTGAGCTCGGCGTTCAAGGCCCGTTCGATCAACGCCTTCTTGAATGCCGCAGAGGCATCTTCGATAGCCTCCGCAGTCATCAGGCCCTCACCGAACTGCTCGAGCAGCTCCTTGGGGATTTTTGGTAGGTCACGCAGGGGTTTCTTCTTGGTTGGCATACATGCACCTCTTGCTCATGTTATGCCCGAACACAAAATTTCTGACATACCCGGCGCGCACCGAGCCGCTCGCAGCTCGCTGCGAGCTTCAAGCTGCAAGCGCCAAGCGGCAAGAAAAAGCGGGACCGCGCAGGCCCCGCTTTTGCTATCCAGCTTGCAGCTTGCCGCTCGCTTACAAGCCCGCGCGCTAGTGCGCGAGCTTGTAAGCGATGATGTAGTCGCCCATCCGCGTGCCCAGCGAGCCGTGGCCGCCGGCGACGATCAGCACATACTGCTCGCCATCCTTGCCGGTGTAGGTCATCGGTGTCGCTTGGCCGCCGGCCGGCAGGCGGGCGCTCCACAGCTGCTTGCCGTCGTTCACGTCATAGGCGCGCAGGTACTGGTCCAGCGTGCCGCTGAGGAAGCCCACGCCACCGGCAGTGACGATCGAACCGCCCATGCTCGGCACGCCCACCGGCAGGCCGATCGGCACCGGGGTGCTGTCACGGGTGGTGCCGTTCTTGTGCTTCCACACCACCTTGTGGGTGAACAGGTCGATGGCGGCCACATAGCCCCAGGCCGGAGCCTGGCACGGTACGCCCAGCGGCGACATGAACGGATGCATGGTCACCGCGTAAGGCGCACCCGTGTTCGGCTGGATACCGCTGGTTTCGCTTTCACGCTTGCTGTCGGCGGCGACCTGGTCGCGCGGGATCATCTTCGACACGAACGCCATGTAGTTCGGCGAGGTGAACAGCAGTTGACGTACCGGATCGACCGACACGCCGCCCCAGTTGAACACTCCCACGTTGCCCGGATACACCAGCGTGCCCTGCTCGGACGGCGGGGTGTACTGACCCTCGTAGCGCAGCTCGCGGAACTGGATGCGGCACAGCATCTGGTCGAACGGCGTGGCGCCCCACATGGCCTGCTCGGTCAGTTCAGGGCCGAGCAGGTTGAGGTCGGAACGGGCCTGGGTCGGTGCGGTGAAGTCGCCTTTGACGGCACCCTGCGGCACCGGAATCTCGCGGATCGGCACGATCGGCGTACCGTTGCGGCGGTCGAGCACGTACAGGCTGCCCTGTTTGGTCGGCACGATCACGGCCGGCTTGACGCCGTCGTCGGTCTTCAGGTGGACCAGGGTCGGCTGGCTGCCGACATCCATGTCCCACAGGTCGTGGTGAGTGAACTGGTAGTTCCAGCGGGCCTTGCCGGTGGCCAGGTCGAGGGCGACGATACCCGCGCTGTACTTCTCGGCGCCTGGCGTGCGGTCGGCACCGTACTGGTCAGGCATCTGGTTGCCCAGCGGCAGGTAGACCATGCCCAGCTCTTCGTCGACGCTGGCCAGCGACCACATGTTGGCTGAGTTGCGGCTGTAGGTCTTTCCAGGCGCCAGCGGTTGGGTGTCGTCGGGGTTGTTGCTGTCCCAGTTCCACACCAGGTGACCGTCGTGCACGTCGTAGGCGCGAATCACCCCGGACGGCTCGTTGGTCGACTCGTTGTCGGTGACATGACCGCCGATGATCACCAGGTCGCGGGTCACGGCCACCGGCGAGGTGGAGTAGTAACCGCCGGCGGTGAACGGACCGATGCCTTGGGTCAGGTCGATGGCGCCCTGGTTGGCGAAGCCTTCGCAGACTTTGCCGTTGTCGGCGTTGATGGCGATCAGGCGGGCGTCGGCAGTGGGCAGGTACAGGCGGCGCGGGCAGGCTTGCGCCACGGCCTGGCCGGCGGCGGAAATGGCCGGCACGGGGCTGCCGTCACGGCTGACGTAGCGGTTTTCGTCGTAGTACGACACGCCGCGGCAGGTCATATGGGCGAAGCCCTTGAAGGTGCCCACCGAGCTCTTGATCTGCGGATCGAAGCGCCAGATTTCGGCACCGGTGTCCGGGTCCAGGGCCAACACCTTGCTGTGCGCGGTACAGGCATAGAGCATGCCGTTGACCTTCAGCGGGGTGTTTTCATTGGTCAGCTCGACCGGGTCGTTGTCGCTCGGCAGATCGCCGGTGCGGATGCGCCAGGCTTCCTCCAGCCGATGGACGTTCTGCGCAGTGATCTGACGCAGCGGCGAGTAGCGGTCGCCGAACTCGGTACGACCGTAGGCCTGCCAGTCGCCATCGGGCATCGAAGGCGCAGCACTGGCCATTTCGCTGCTGTCGCGCCCCAGTTCCCCGGCAATTTCCCCGGGATGGGTGAATTGGCTGGCCAGGGCGCTGGCGCCGGCGGCGACCACCGCCACGCCGAGCAAGGCGCCGTTGACTGTCGACGCCGGGCCGCGCAGGGAACGACGTGCCCATGGCAGCAGCAGGATCACGCCCAAGGCGAACCACAGCGCCAGGCGCGGCACCAGTTGCCACCAGTCCAGGCCCACTTCCCACAGTGCCCAGGCCGTACTGGCCAGCAGCACGGCGCCGTACAGGCCCAGGCCGATGCGACGCAGCGCGATCAGCAACACGCCCGAGAGGGCGAAGCCGATACCGCCGATCAGATAATACAGCGATCCGCCCAACTGGCTGAGCTTGACGCCGCCGGCGATCAGGGCGAGGCCCATCAACAGCAGCAATACGCCGATCAGGCGCGGTAGCCAGCGGGTTCCAGAGGTAGCACCGTCAGTGCTCATCGTAGCTTCTCCGTTCATTCAAGGTGAGGTTCAGAAACTGCTTTGGATCTTCACGCCGCCGACCAGTGCATCGTCGACCCGCGACACCCCGCCCGGATGGCGGATGTACTGCAGGTTCGGGCGCACGGTGAGCCAGTCGGCCAGATGGATGCCGTAGTAGAGTTCGGCGCTGTATTCGGTGTCCTGGACAGGTAGGAAGCCAGGATTGTCATAGTCGTCCACGGCGTTGACCTGGTTGGCCAGGCGGGCGTTCTTGCGGTAGGCGGGGTTGACGTGCACGCGCGCCAGGGCGAAGCCGATGTCGTCCTTGGCACGGACGTCGAACGGTCCCTTGTACACCACACCCGCCTGAACATAGTTGTCGATGACATTGGTCTTCTTGTCGTGCATCGTCGCGTTGGCGAACAGGCTCAGGCCGCGCGAGGCGTCGGAGGCGAGCGAGGTCACCTGCTGTTGGGCACCGAGCCACAGGCCATGCTTGCTGGCGCTGCTGCGGTAGGCCTGGCCACTGAGGGCAGCGGGCTGGCCGTTGCGGTCTCGGTAAACATCCTGTGCCTTGGCATTACTGTAGTAGTAGCCGGCGCGATATTCCCCTTTCAAGCCATTGACCTGCGGGCTCCACACCAGTTCTATCGGCATCAGCGCGCCTTGCGTACCGCTGCCGCTGAGCTTGAAGCCGTTGCCGGTGTCCAGGTTGGAGGGGTTCTGCTCGAACACGCCGACTTGGGCGTAGAGGTCCTCGTGTAGGTTGTATCTGACACGCAAGGCCCATTGACTGACCGGCCAGTTGTACCAGATGCCACCGACCCAGTTGCCCACCTGCGAGCCGCAGAACGCCAGGTTCTGGAAGTCGCAGGGGAAGCTGTTGAAGTCCTCGCCTTCGCCGAAGCGGCCGACCTTGATGTCCAGCGCACCGTCGAAGTACTTCTGCTTGAACCACATCTGCGTCAGCCGCCAGGTCTGGCCACGGCCCCAGACTTCCTGGGCGGAGGTGAAGCCGCCGACGCGCGGGTCGTTGATGCGGTCGTTGCTGATGTTGCGGCCACTGCGCTCGGTGACGGTGAGCTGGAACTCGCTGGCTTGCCAGCCGAGCAGTTTCTGCAGGTCGAAGTGGGTGCCCAGGGTGAATTGGTCGCTGTAGCGCGCGGTGCGGTCATGATCGAAACCGCCATGCAGGTTGCTGCCCATCTCGCCGGTGTAGCCGAGGGTGAAGTCGTAGCCTTGTTGCTGCAGTCGCTGGCGCGCGCCGCCCCAGTCGCCGAGCATCCAGGGCGAGTCGGCGGAGAACGGCGCCTGGGCGCTGGCAGGCGTGGCGAAGCTGGTCAGCAGGACCGCCAGGGCGGTGCCGGGGAGTCGGTATTTCGGCAGTTGGAGCATGAGATAGCGCTGTCTTATTGATTATCGAAAAAACGCAAGCGCATCAAAGAGTTGCTCTCTTCGATGTTGATGGCTGCAAGGAGTGATGAGTGAAGCGTTTCAGCGTGCGGCGGGGAGGATATAGAGGAAGCGAGCGGAAAAAAAGACAAAATGTCGCAGGGGATTGTTGTGACCCGTGTAACAGTCGACTGAAAGGGGGACCTGTTCCCGCCACGGGGCAGGAACAGGGATTGGCGTGCCGAATGCCCGGGTCTCAGAAACGTGTGGTCAGGCCCACTTCGACGCTGCGCCCAGGTGCCGGGGCGATGTCACGCAGGATCGAGCTGGCGTAGCGCACGGTCTGGTTGGTCAGGTTTTCACCGCGCACGAAGGCCAGCCATTGGCTTTGACCGATATCGAAGTGGTAACCCACGCTGGCGCCGAGGGTGGTGTAGCCGTCGGTGCTGGTTTCATTGGCCGGTTTACGGTGCTGCGCGGCGGCATGCTGCACATCCACACGCGCTTGCCAGCGGTCCAACGCCCACAGCAGCCCGCTGTTGACCCGCAGCGGCGCGATGCGTGGCAGCGGCTCGCCAGTGTCGAGGTTCTTGGCGCGGGTATAGTCGCCGGACAGTTCCAGGGCGAAGCTGCCGTAGCGGTTCTCCAGCAGCTTCCAGTGGTCCTGGGCTTCGACGCCGTAGAAGCGTGCGCGCACGCCCGAATAGAGGTATTCGGGAATGGTCTCGTCGTCCTCGCCTTCGCGCTGGATACCGCTGGCTATCAAGCCGATGTAGTTGCGGAAGTGACTGTAGAACACTCCGACGCTGCCTTTATGGGTGCCGTTGTCGAAGCGCAGGGCCAAATCGCTGGAAATGGCTTTTTCCTTATTCAGGTTGGGGTCGCCGACTTCATAGGTGCCGGTCGCCACATGGGCACCGTTGGCGTACAGCTCGTAGAAGGTCGGTGCGCGTTCGGTGTAGCCCAGGCTGGCGGCCAGCGCCCAGACCGGATCGAGCTGGTAGACCGCGCCGGAGGACAAGCTCGCCGCATTGAAACTGTTGGTGCTGTCGGCATCGACGAAACGCTCGTTGCCCTTGCCGTCCGGATCCACCCGGGTGTGTTCCAGGCGTGCGCCCAGGCTCAGGTTCAGGCGTTCGGTGGCCTGCCACTGTTCGAGCATGAACACGGCCAAACTGTCGGTATCGGTCTGCGGTACGAACGCCTCTTCACCCAGGGCCGAGAATTCGTTACGGCTGACTTGGGCACCGATCACGCCTTCGACCGGCCCCAGCGGCTGATGACGCGCTTCGATGCGGGCCTCGTAGCCTTTGTTCTTGAAGGTGGTGCCGACTTCGCCGTCCTCGATCTCGCGGTGCTGGTACTCGGTGTATCCCGCGTCGACCTTGACCGAGCTGAACGGCCCTTGCAGGTCGCGCAGTTCGGAGGCGAAGGCATAGTGGTCCTGCTCCATGTCCAGACGCACGCCGGGCTCGGCCACCGAGCCGTAGTTGCCGTCATAGCGGCTGTAGGACAGGCCGGCATAGCCATGATCCCACTGGTAAGAACCGCCGATGGCACCGCCGTCCTGACGACCGTCACTGTTCTCCAGACGGTGTTTGGAACCGGGGTCGTCGGCGTCGCGCACCTTGCTGCTGCGCGCGTAGCCGGGAATGCGCAGGTCGTTGAACTGGCGGCTGTTGGCATCCAGGTGCAAGGCGAAGGTGCCATCACCCGCTTCCAGTTTGCCGGCGCTGCTGCGCGTGGTGTCGGCGCCGCCATAGCGCAGTTCGCCTGCGCCGTGGATGCCGTCGATGGGCGAGTCGGGAATGCGGTTGTCGAACGTATTGATTACCCCGCCGATGGCGTTGCCGCCATACAGCAGTGCCGCGGGGCCACGGACGATCTCGATGCGCTCGACGTTCACCGGGTCCAACGGCACGGCATGGTCGTAGGACAGCGACGAAGCGTCCAGCGCGCCGACGCCATTGCGCAGGATGCGAATGCGGTCGCCGTCAAGACCGCGGATCACCGGACGGCTGGCGCCCGGACCGAACCAGGTGGAGGCGACGCCAGGCTGCTTGTTCAGGGTTTCGCCCAGGCTGCCTTGCTGTTGCTGCAGCAGGGTGTCGCCTTCGAGCACGGTGCTGGGGCGGCGAGCTGACTGTTGCCCAGCGGGTTGGCGGTGATCACCTGGGGAGCGAGTTCCACCGCCTGGCCAGGCGATGAAGCCAGCCACAGGGCGATGGCGAGAGGGGAAAGGTGCAGAGGTTTGGACAGCATGGTGAAGTGACGTTCCTTGGCAGAGGATATGTATTGATACAATATAACATTGCCATTTCATCACGACCCTATTGTCTCTGGCCAGGAATTTGTGTACGCCTTCGTCAAGGCGTGTATGAAAGTGCCGGCGCGCGGGCGTTGGGCGCCGAATCGACCGCCACCGGCCGCCTACACTGGTGTAAGGTGCGCATCTTTGGACAGGAGCGCTGCATGAGCACGGCCCAACACACTGCGTTGCACGGCAAGACACTGGAGCAGATCCTCACCGAACTGGTGGCCCATTACCAATGGCAGGGCCTGGCCGAGCGTGTGGATATCCGCTGCTTCAAGAGCGATCCGAGCATCAAGTCGAGCCTGACGTTTCTGCGCAAGACGCCGTGGGCGCGGGAAAAGGTCGAGCAGTTGTACGTCACGCTGCAGCGCCGCAGTTGAGGTGGCCGCATCCTTGGCTGAGCGTGGCGGCCTGGCTGGGTTGGACAGGGTTGGCGGTGCAGTTGTATCTGGTGCTGTGGTCGCGCTGGCAGGAGCAGGCCAGCTTGATCGGCGGCCTGATCAACCTGTTCGGTTTCTTTACCGTGCTGAGCAACACCTTGGTGGCGACGGTGTTGAGCTATGCCGCCTTTGGCCGCGAGTCGGCGGCGCGGCGTTGGTTCCTGCGCCCGGCCGTCAGTGCCGGTGTGCTGGTGAGTATCGTGCTGGTGGCGTTGGCCTACAGCCTGCTATTGCGTAACCTCTGGCACCCGCAAGGCTGGCAGCGCCTGGCCGACGAGTTGCTGCACGATGTGATGCCAGGGGTGTTCGCGTTGTACTGGTGCCTGGCGGTGCCCAAGGGGCACTTGCGGCTCTGGCACTTGGGCGCCTGGACGCTTTACCCGCTGCTGTATTTCCTGTTCATCCTGTGGCGCGGGCATGAGATCGGGGTCTATCCCTATCCTTTCGTCGACGTCGCCAGTCTCGGTTACGCCCAGGTGATGCTCAACGCGTCGGGCGTGCTGGCAGGGTTCTGGGCGATCGGCCTGGCGGTACTGGGCGTGGACCGCCTGTGGGCACGGCGACACGCCTGATCAGCCGCCTCATTCATCATCCGCCGCGCCATCCGCTCGCCAGTAGGCGGCCGCTTTCAACGCGTCTTCTGCAACCCCTTTGTCCAGCAACAGCGCCTTGACCTGGCGGGTCAGCGTTTTCTCCAGTGCCACCCAGGCATACAGCCGGCCTTGCGGCAGTGCCAGATGCTCGACGAAATCAGCCACGTTTTCTGCCTGGCGCCGCAGCCAAATCACCTCTACCTGGGCCTGGCTCGGCAGCGCCTGGCGCTCCTGTTCATCCTCGATTTCTATCACCGCCAGTACCCGACGCCCGGCCGGCAGGGTTTCCAGGCGCCTGGCGATGGCGGGAATCGCGGTCTCGTCGCCGATCAGCAGGTAGCTGTCGAAGATGTCAGGCACCACCATCGACGCGCGCGGCCCAGCGATGTCGAGGGTCTGGCCGGGTGCAGCTTGGGCGGCCCAGGTGGAGGCGGGGCCGTCGCCGTGCAGGACGAAATCGATGTCCAGCTCCAGGGCCTGGAGGTCGATGCGCCGCGGGGTGTACTCGCGCATGGTCGGCCGCACGCTGCCGTCGCGGCCCAGGCTGCGGGTGTCGATCGCCTGCTGTTGCTCGGGGTGCAGCCGAACAGCACCTTGACGTGGTCGTCACTGCCCAGGCTGGTGAAACCAGCCAGTTCCGGGCCACCGAGGGTGATGCGGCGCATGCGCGGAGTCAGGTCGGTAACCCGCAGCACGTGCAGGTGGCGTTGGCGGATTTCGTGGTTGACGCGGTGGATGGTATCGCTCATGGGGACCTCGGCGTTCCGGTCGCTCTCGGCGCCCCCCCAGCTCAGCGGCGCTGAAAAGATCGTGGGGTTCACGCCCGTTGACAACGACCCTGGGTGGAGAGACGTCGCGACAGCTTACGCCACCGATATCCAGGCTCAAGCCTCAAATGCGGATGATTATCATCTGTTTTTTCGATGCGTAAGACCGTTCAGCGCAGGGCCAACCGCGGCGCCTTGCATTCATTGGGGTTTCCCGGCTCCAGATAAGGCATGAGGATTGGTGCCATGCCCTTGAGCACCTGTACCGGCAAGGCCGAGGTGAACGTGAAGGCTTCGGCGCTGGGGCCGGGAACGAAGGCCGTGAGCGTACCGAAGTGGTTATCGCCGAGGAAGAACACGAACGTGGCGGTGCGGTTGAGCGAGCGCGAGGCGATCAGTCGCCCGCCCGCGCCGTAGCTTTGCAGACGGTTGTCGCCGGTGCCGGTCTTGCCGCCCATCACCAGCGAGGTGCCGTCTTGCAGCTTGAAGCTGCCGGAGATGCGCCGCGCGGTACCGGCATCGACCACTTGCGACATGGCGCCTTTGAGGGCGCGCGCTACCTCCACCTTGAGAATGCGCCGGCCCCGGTCTGGGTCGCTGACGAGCTGGGTTTCGTAGGGGGTGTCGGCGGCGAAATGCAGGGTGTCGATACGCAGGGTCGGCAGGCGCACGCCATCGTTCTGGATGATCCCCACCAACTCCGAGAGCGCGGCAGGCCGGTCGCCCGAGCTGCCGATGGCCGTGGCCAGCGACGGCACCAGATGATCGAACGGGTAGCCGACGCGTTTCCAGCGTTGATGGATGTCGAGGAATGCCTCGATCTCGACCATGGTGCGGATGCGGCTGTCCCGTGCGCCCTGATGGCGACTCTTGAACAGCCAACTGTAAACCTCCTGGCGCTCGAAGCGGCTGGCCTTGACCATGTCGGCGGCGCTCGCACCTGGGTTGCGCAGCAGATAGCCCAGCAGCCACAGGTCCAGTGGGTGCACCTTGGCAATGAAACCTTGGTCGGGCAGGTCGAACTTGCCGGGACCGTAGGCCGCGTACATCTCGGCCAGGCGTCCGTCGTTGAGCCTGGCCATGGCGGCCTTGTCCTTGGCGGCATGGGCGCGCACGAAGGCGTTGAAGGTGTCCTGGCTGGCGTCGGGGAACAGGTAGCGATGCACTGCGGCCAGGCGCTGCGGGGTCACGCGCATGCTATCGAGGAAGGTGTCCAGGCGCTGCTGGGAGGTCTTGCGCTGGTACTTGCGCCAGAAACGCATCAGGTAGTTGGTGCCTTCCCGGTCGGCGAAACGTGCCAGGTATTCCTGGCGACGTGGATCGGCATCATCCTTGAGCAGCGGCTCGCGGTTGTAGGGCTGCTGGTAGGTGACGTAACGCACCAGGTCGCGCATCAGGCGGATGAAGGGCAGGTTGATCGACTCGCGCAAGGCGTCCTTGAGGCTGGGGTTGCGACCGTTGTCCTCGCGGCGAAAGTTGTTGAAGCGGTGCAGACCGCCGCCAGTGAAGAAGGCTTCGCCGGTGTTGGCCGAATAGGTGCGCTCCAGCGCCGCATCGAGCATGGCGTCGAGGTTCTGATCCTTGTTGTTCTGCATCAACCACTGCAGCGACCACTGGCTGATGCGGTCCAGATCGGCCACCGGCACTTTGCGCAGATCGGCCACTGACTTGCCGGCGTACTGGTCGTGCAGCTCAGCGATGATTTCCAGATAGGTGGTCAGTACCCGCAACTTGGCGGTGGAACCCAGTTCCAGCTTGCTGCCCTCGTTGATGTCGAACGGCTGGTTGGTGCTGTCGGTCTGCACCCTGACCCGCGAGCCATCGGCGGTGCGCTCGAACAGGGTGAAGCTGTAGCTGACCTGGTCGGTGGTGCGACTGGTCAGCAGGCGCTCGCCGATCAGGCCCATCTGCGCCGCGAACGCGGGGTCGGCGAGGTTCTTCAGGTACTGGCTGACCTGGGTCTGCAGCTCGGCCTGCAGGGTGCTGGTGGCCGACAGGTCGAGGCGGTCGAGGTCGTACAGCGGCCGATCGAGCATGGCTGCCAGGCGGTTACGGGCCAGACTGATGCCCTTGTTGGTGACGATTGGCACGATGGTCGGCTGCGCCACCCAGTCGCGGTAGACCGCCTTGCTCGCCAGCGCGGCCTCGGCCAGCGGGCGGTCGACGATGGCGTTGGCGGCGAGCACACGGATGTGCGCATCGGTCAGTTCGGCCAGTTCTTCTCGACCCTTGGACAGGTAATGGGAGGGCCGGCGCTGGGCGATCATCAGCGACAGCACCTCGCGCAAGGCCAGGCCGCGTGCAGCCAGGCTCTGCGCGTCCGTGGCGCTGGCGGCCAGTGCCTGGTTCACCTCGGCGAAATCGGCGCCGTACCAGACCCGCAGTCCTTCGGCCAGACCATGCACCTCGCCGTGCCCAGGCACTGCCGACAGCGGCACGCTGTTGAGGTAGTCGCGCACGATGCGCTGGCGCGCCACGGTGGTGTCCGTACCGCCCTGATAAGCGCGCACGCTGGCGGAAATCATCTGGCGGATTTTTCCGCCCCGCTGACCGTCAGACCGTCCGGCGAGTGGCGGTACTTTTCCAACTGCGTGGCCAAGGTGCTGCCACCGGCCGACTGCCCCGGCAGGGCCAGGTGCTTGGCCACCTGGCTGTAGGCGGCCTTGGCGAAACGCGGCCAGTCCACCGCCGGGTTGCTGCGCGGGTTGCTGGGGTCGAGCAGGTCACGGTTCTCGATGAACAGCAGGCTGTTGACGATCACCGGCGGTATGTCCGTGAAGCGATCGTACAGGTACTGGGGATAACGGTACTGGTAGAGGGCATCGCCACGGCAGTCGGTGATCGACAATCCGGCCTGGTCCTTTTCCACGTAAGGGACGAACAGGCCGTGATCGACATAGCGCATCAGCGCCGGGGAGAAGCGCACCTGTTCGCTGATCAGGTAGTCGCGCTTGAGCAACCTTGGCAGGAACTGGCCCAGGGCACTGTAGCCCAGGCGCTTGTCGAACGGGCCGTCGCCTGGGTAGACGATGGCGTCGCTCGGGCCGCGCTCGAGCGAATAGGTGAGGGTACTGGCCAGCGCGCTGAACTCGCGCGATTGCAGTTGCGAAGTCTGCACCTCTTCACGCACGGCCAAGCCCGCTGCCACCAAGGCCACCAGCACGATCAGAACGATCAGGCGCCACCACAGGCGGCGTTGACGAGGCGTCTTCGGCTGTGGGGCATCGGCCAGAGGTGGTTCGGTCGCTTGGGTGCTGCTCTGTTCCGAGTGCCACAGTACGCCCATAGTGTTCCAGTCCGGCCAGGTAGTTTCGTCTTGCTTGTCTGAAGCTTAGACGCTGACCGGGTTTGGTGAAAAATTTGTCATGGGGTGTGGGACGGGTATGCCTCAGGCGGCGATTTCGCTGTGCGGCTCGAAGCTGTCGGCACGGGCGAGCTGCCACATCCGCGAGTAGAACTGGCCGTCCACTTCGCCGGTCAGCAACTCGCCGGGCTTGAGGAACACGTGCATCTGCGAGAACAGCTTGATCTCGGTTGCGCTGATACGCCGTACCAAATGCTTGGCCTCCAATTGCGCCGGATGCTCGAGGCCGGCGGCGGCCAGCATTTCGGCCAGCGTGCGCAGGGTGTTGTGGTGGAAATTGAGCACACGCTGGGCTTTGTCCGGCACCACCAGCGCGCGTTGGCGCAGGGTGTCCTGGGTGGCGACGCCGGTGGGGCATTTGTTGGTGTGGCAGCTCTGCGACTGAATGCAGCCGATGGCGAACATGAAGCCGCGTGCCGAGTTGGCCCAGTCGGCGCCAATGGCCAGCACGCTGGCGATATCGAAGGCGCTGACGATCTTGCCGCTGGCACCGAGCTTGATCTTGTCACGCAGGTTCAGGCCCACCAGGGTGTTGTGCACGAACAGCAGCCCCTCGCGCAACGGCACGCCGATGTGGTCGGTGAATTCCACCGGCGCTGCACCGGTGCCACCTTCCTTGCCGTCGACGACGATGAAGTCGGGCAGGATGCCGGTCTCCAGCATGGCCTTGGCGATGCCCATGAATTCCCACGGATGGCCCAGGCAGAACTTGAACCCGACCGGCTTGCCGCCCGACAGCTCGCGCAGCGTGGCGATGAACTGCATCATCTCGATGGGCGTGGAAAAGGCGCTGTGGCGCGAGGGCGAGATGCAGTCCTCGCCCATGGCGATGCCGCGCGTGTCGGCAATTTCCTGGGTGACCTTGTGCTTGGGCAGGATGCCGCCGTGACCGGGCTTGGCGCCCTGGCTCATCTTGATTTCGATCATGCGCACCTGTGGGTTGGCCGCCTGTTCGGCGAAGCGCGCCGGATCGAACTGACCGTCGGCGCTGCGGCAGCCGAAGTAGCCGCTGCCCAGTTCCCAGACCAGGTCGCCGCCGTGTTCGCGGTGGTAGGGGCTGATGCTGCCCTCGCCGGTGTCATGGGCGAAGTTGCCCAGGTGCGCGCCTTGGTTGAGGGCGCGGATCGCGTTGGCGCTCAGTGAGCCGAAGCTCATCGCCGAGATGTTGAAGATCGACGCCGAGTAGGGTTGGCTGCACTGCGGCCCGCCGATGTCGATGCGAAAGCTCGCCGGATCGGCCAACGGTGCCGGACGCATCGAGTGGCCGATGAACTCGAAGCCGGACTCGTAGACATCGATGAGCGTGCCGAAGGGTTTGTCCGAGGCCTCGTTCTTGGCCCGGGCGTAGACCAGCGAACGCTGGGCGCGGGAGAAGGGCAGCGCGTCGCTGTCCGATTCCAGCAGGTACTGGCGGATCTCGGGGCGGATGCCCTCGACCAGGTAACGGATGTTGCCAAGGATCGGGTAATTGCGGCGCACCGCGTGGCGCGTCTGCAGCAGGTCGAACAGGCCAAGCAGGCTGAGCACGGCGGTGGTCAGGGTGAAGGGCCACAACCATTCGTGATGCAGGAAGGGCAGGCTGGCCAGGGTGAACAGCACGCACCCGGCGAACACAGCGTAACGGCTCAGAAGTGACAGACTCATGCGAAATTCCCTTGCGAATGCTTCGGTCGAACCTCGACCTTAGCCCGCCGCGGCAAGCATTGGCCAGTCTGAGGTAGCACGAGCAAATGAAATCTTCGGTATCAAAAATCATTCTCAAAATATTATGTTATAAAGTATCTCTTTCTATCCGAGGGTTACTTCCATGAAAGCAGGCATCCATCCCGATTACCGCCCGTGCTGTTCCACGACACGGCAGCGGACGCATTCTTCCTGATTGGCTCGACGGTCGAGACCGACCGCACGCATCGGCACACCGATGGCCAGACCTACCCCTACGTGGCGCTGGATGTGTCCAGCGCATCGCACCCGGTGTACACCGGCCAGCAGCGTAAGACCACGGTCGAGGGGCGTGTGGCCGGGTTCAACAAGCGCTTTGCCGGGTTTGCCGGGCAGGCGAAATAAGCGCGCACCCGCCGCCGCGTCGAGCCGGTCAGGGATTGCGTATCGGGGCGCCGCGCAGCACGTGCTGGCGCCACGCGTTTTGCTCCTCGCCGGTGGCCTCGACCAGGCAGCGGAACGTACCGCCTGCTCGCACCGCCACCGGTACGCCGTCGCGGTAGAGCAGGCGATTGGCGCTCAGCGCTGGCAGCTTGGTGCCCGGCAGTAACGTGCCGAGCAGATTCAACGGGTCGCTGCCGCTGACCATCACCCCCTCACCCTTCGCCTCGCGCCGGCGTACCTGGCGCAACGAGGCCACGGCTTCGGGCAGGGCGAATTGCTCGCCAGCGAGCCCGGCGATGAAGCGACCGCCACGGATTTCCCCGCGCGCTTCCAGTCGGTGATAGCAGCGCAGCAGATCGCGCCAGGGCGGCAGCAGTTCGCTTTCACGCTCCAGCAGGCGCCAGCAGATCACGCCATAGCGGCGCAGCAACACGCGGGCGATGTACTCAAGGCGCTCGTCGTTGTCCTGTTCGAGGCTGCCACGGCGCAGCAATGACCAGCGCCCGGCCTGGAGCATGGGGCTGGCGAAGGACGCATGGCTGCGCCGGCCATGCCGCGCGGTGCGCCTGCCCACGGGCGTGATCAGGCTGCGCAAGCCGCTGAAGCCGTCGGCTGCGGCCAGTCCTGAGCCGACCAGTTCCTGCAGCGCCGTCTCCAATTCGCTGGGCAACAGGCGCGCCTCATCGACGAGTTCGTCGAAGAACAAGGCGCCGTGCGCCTGCAAGGCCTGGTGCACGCGCTGCGCCCGCGGCCCCAGCGTGTCGGGATCGGCGCCGCAGGTCAGGCTGCGCCACAGGCCCAGGCGTTCGCGTGGCAGCAACACCAGCGGCGTGCTCGACAGCGTGCTGCTCGACACGCTACCGGTGAGCCGGGTCCAGGCCCACTGACCGCTGCGGCAGGCGTCATCCAGCCAATGTGGGCTGTAGTCGCCGATACGGGTGGGCAGCACGTCCGCTTCCCAGGCCCCGGCCGCGCAAGGGAAGCCTTCGAGTTGCGCCAGTACCACGGTCACGGCCTGGGGACCGCGCAAGCGTTCGTCGACGCTCAGGTGCTGCCAGTCGAACAGAAAACGCATGAAGTCCTGCAGGCTGACCGGCTCGATCTCCCGACGCAGACGCTTGACCGTATAACGATGAATCCGCGCCAGCAGATGCCGTTCGCACCACTGCAAGGCCGGTTGCGCGGGGCTGAAGTGTCCGCGCAGCAGATAGCCTTCGCCTTCCAGTCGTGCCAGGCCCTGTTCCACTTGGGTTTCGCGCAGACCCAAGGGCTCGGCGATCTGCGCCAGCGTCTGTGGGCCGAAGCCACTGAGGCGGGCGCGCAGCAACTCGCACAGGGCGTCGTCGGCAGCGACAGGCTGGTCGAAGCCCGGCAGGGCCTGCACCGCAGGCGTCAGGACGGCGCCGGGGTACAAGGTCGTCAGCGCCTTGAGTCGCTCACGGGGCAGCCACAGTTCTAGGTCGGCCGTCTCCAGGCGACAGGCACGCCCCCCGTGGGTCAAGTCCGCAAGCAGGGCGTCCCAGCCTGGGTTGGCCTGCACCTCGTCGGTGGTGAGCACGCCCAGGCTCATCAGCGCTTCGTGCAGTTCATCGGCGTCACGCGGCTGCGGCCAGGCCTCGATTGCGACGGCGTGAATCGCCTCGGCATCCAGGGCGCCCAAGTCATCGGCGCTGTGCACGTCGCTCCAGCGTCGATTGAGCACCGCCTGGGTGCGCCGTTCTTCCAGCGGCGCGTCGTCGAGAAAGGCATAGGGCCGCGCGTTGAGGATGGCCGAGGCCAGGGGCGACGGGGCTGGCAGATCACGGGCGAGCAAGCGCACTTCGCCGCGCTCCATGCGCCGCAGCAAGGCCAGCCAGCCCTCGCTGTCCATGGCGTCGTGCAGGCAGTCGTCCAGCGTCTGCTGCACCAGAGGATGGTCCGGCACCTGGCGTTCGCCGACCAGGTTTTCCACGCAGGCGATCTGGTCGGGAAAGACCGACGCCACCAGGTCTTCACTCTTCATCCGCTGGATCTGCGGGGCCACTTTGCGCCCGCCGACGTAGCGCGGCAGCGCCATCGCCGTGGCAGCGTTCCAGCGCCAGCGCACACCGAACAGCGGCGCGTCGAGCAGCGCCTGGATCAGGATCGACTCGGCGCTGCGGCTGGAGAGGTAGCGCCACACCTCGTCCAGTTCGAAGCTATGGCTGGTGGACAACGACAGCACGAGGGCATCTTCGCTGGCCGCCGCTTGCAGCTCGAAGTTGAAGGTGCGGCAGAAGCGCTTGCGCAGGGCCAGGCCCCAGGCGCGATTGATGCGGCTGCCGAAGGGGGCGTGAATGATCAGTTGGGTGCCGCCGGATTCATCGAAGAAGCGCTCCATCACCAGCGTCTGCTGCGAGGGCAGGGCGCCGAGCACGTGCCAGGTCCGCCCCAGGTAGTCGAGCAACTGACGGGCGCTGTCCTCGCCCAATGCGTAATGCGTCATGAGCCAGTTCAGGGCGGCGTCGGGGTCGTCGGCCTGGCGTTGCAACTGCGCATCCAGGCCCTGTTGCAGACGTGCCACCGCCGCCGACAGCTCGTCGCTGCGTCCCGGCGCTTCGCCGATCCAGAACGGGATGTTCGGCGCCAGCCCCTGGGCGTCTTCGACCCGCACGCGGCCTGGCTCGATCCGCAGAATGCGGTAGGAGGCGTTGCCCAACTGGAAGATGTCGCCGGCGAGGCTCTCCACCGCGAAATCCTCGTTGACGCTGCCGATGTTCAGCGCCTGGGGCTCGAGCAGCACGGCGTAGTCGGCGGTCTGCGCAATGGTGCCGCCGCTGGTCAGAGCGACCAGCTGGCTGCCACGCCGACCGCGCAAGGTGCCGCTGACGGCGTCGCGGTGCAGGTACGCGCTGCGCACACCCTGGCGGCTGTTGTAGCCCTCGGCGAGCATGCGCAGCACCGCCTGGTAGCGTTCATCGCTGAGCGCGGCGTACGGCGTGGCTGCGCGCAGGCAGTCCAGCAGCGCCTGCTCGGGCCACGGCTGGTTGCTGACTTCGGCGATGATCTGTTGGGCCAGGACATCCAGCGGGGCTTCTGGCAGGTGCAGGGCATCGAGCTCGCCACGCTGTACGCAGTCGAGCAGGGCCGCACATTCGATCAGGTCGTCGCGGGAGGTCGCGAACAGTCGGCCCTTGGGAGTGCCATCGACCTGATGCCCCGAGCGGCCCACGCGTTGCAGGAAAGCAGCGATGGAGCCGGGCGAGGCGATCTGACACACCAGGTCGACCTCGCCGATATCGATACCCAGCTCCAGCGAGGCGGTGGCCACCAACAACCGCAACTCGCCGGCTTTCAATCGCTGTTCTGCCGCCAGCCGGTGCTCCTTGGCCAAGCTGCCGTGGTGGGCGGCCACCTGGTCCTGGCCGAGGCGCTCGCTCAGGTGGCGGGTCAGGCGCTCGGCCAGCCGTCGGGTGTTGACGAACACCAGCGTGGTGCGGTGCTCGCGGGCCAAGGTGGCGAGGCGGTCGTAGACCAGGTCCCAGACATCGTTGGCCATTACCGCACCCAGCGGCACCGGCGGCACCTCGATGGCCAGGTCGCGCGCACGGGTATGGCCGACGTCGACGATGGCGCAGGGTCGTTCATGCCCGACCAGGAACTGCGCGACCCGCTCGATGGGACGTTGCGTGGCCGACAATCCTATTCGCCGCAGCGCCCGTCCGCTCAGGGCTTGCAGACGCTCCAGGCTCAGCGCCAGGTGGCAGCCGCGCTTATTGCCGGCCAGGGCATGGATCTCGTCGACGATCACCGTGTGCACCTGGGTCAGCCCGGCGCGCCCGGACGCCGAGCCAAGCAGCACGTAGAGCGACTCGGGCGTGGTCACCAGGATGTGCGGCGCGCGCCGGCGCATGGCGGCGCGGTCTTTCTGAGGGGTGTCGCCGGTGCGCACGGCGGTGGTGATCTGCGGCGCGTGCAACCCCAGGTCGGCGAGCGTCTGGGCAATGCCTTCCAGCGGCGCCTGCAGGTTCAGGCGGATATCGTTGGACAGCGCCTTGAGCGGCGAGAGGTAGACGACTTGGGTGTGCGCGGGCAACTCGCCGCCGAGCGCCAGGCCTTGGCGGAACAGTTCGTCGAGCACGGCGAGAAAGGCGCTGAGGGTCTTGCCCGAGCCGGTGGGGGCGGCCAGCAGCATCGACTGCCCGGCGTGGATCAACGGCCAGGCGCGGGCCTGGGCAGCGGTGACCGTGGCGAAGCGTTGCCCGAACCACTGGGCCACCGCGGGGTGGAACAGGTCGAGCGCCGGGTGGTGCGATTCGGGCAGGTTCATGCCCCGTTTATGGCGACTGAACGCCCGCTTGGCAAGGGGCCGTTCGTCTGGCTTGAAGCGTACGGGGCCTTTTCGGGTATCCTCCCCGCCCCGTCGTTGAGGAAGCCCTGCCCATGTCCCAGATCATCCCTATCGCCGCTGCCCTGCTCATCGATCCGGCCGGCCGGACCTTGCTGGTGCGCAAACGCGGCACCCAGGCCTTCATGCAACCCGGTGGCAAGATCGACGCGGGCGAAACGGCGGTGCAGGCCTTGGCGCGCGAACTGCACGAAGAACTGGGCCTGCACATCGATCCCGAGCAGGCGGTGCACCTGGGCCGTTTCAGCGCGCCAGCGGCCAATGAGCCGGGTTTCGAGGTCCAGGCCGAGCTGTTTCGCGTTCACTGCGCCGAGGCGGTGACGCCTGCGGCGGAAATCGAGGAAGTGCAGTGGCTGGCCGCCGACCAGGCCAGCGCCCTGACCCTCGCGCCCTTGACCCGCGACCTGATTCTGCCGCTGTGGCGCGACGCCCTCAACGCACCGCGCTGACCCCATCGAGGGTGGCGAACGAGGTGTCCTTGGCCGTCAGCAGAAAGTCGCGCATGTACGGCGCATCGAGCATGTCGGTGCGCACGGCAGCATAGAGCGTGGCGAACAGGCCCTTGTCGCCCAGGCGCTTGCCCTTCACGTAGCCGCGCGAACTGTACTCGTGCAAGGCCCAGTGGGGCATGCCGCACACGCCACGGCCGCTGGCCACCAGTTGCATCATCATCACGGTCAGTTCCGAAGTGCGCACGGCGGCCGGTTCGATGTCCGCCGGCTCCAGGAAGCGGGTGAAGATGTCCAGCCGATCGCGTTCCACCGGGTAGGTGATGAGTGTCTGGTCGACCAAGTCTTCCGGCACGATGTAGGGCTTGGTCGCCAGCGCGTGCTGATTGGCCACCGCGAGCATGGCCTCGTAGGTGAACAGCGGCACGTAGGTGATGCCGGCCAGGTCCAGCGGGTCGGAAGTCACCACCAGGTCGAGGTCGCCACGGGCCAGCGCCGGCAGCGGAGCGAAAGCGAAACCCGAAGCCAGGTCCAGCTCCACCTCCGGCCAGGCGTCGCGGAATTGATCGATGGTCGGCATCAGCCACTGGAAGCAACTGTGGCACTCGATGGCCATGTGCAGGCGACCGGCGGTGCCGCCGGCCAGGCGCGCGATGTCGCGTTCGGCACCGCGCAGCAGCGGCAGCGTGGCGTCGGCCAGTTGCAGCAGGCGCAGGCCGGCGCTGGTGAAGCGGATCGGTTTGGTCTTGCGCACGAACAGTTGCATGCCAAGACGTTCTTCCAGTTCTTTGAACTGATGCGACAGCGCCGACTGGGTCAGGTGCAGGCGCTCGGCAGCCTCCACAAGGCTGTCGGCCTCGCGCAAGGCATGAAGGGTTTTCAGGTGACGGATTTCCAGCACGTGCAGCTCCGTGAGCAAATTTTGAGGAAAATCAGATGGGGTTGAGTTTCCCTCATGTTGCGCGGTGTGTCGACTGCAGGATTCATGACCGTTCAGCGACCTTAATCAAACTGTCACGCAACTGTGGCAGCGCGCTTTAACGGATTTCATCAGACTCGCGCTCTACTGGGGATTTGCATTCTGGTGTTTCTGTCCATGCGGTACTTTCTGATTATTGTTCTGCTGCTGTGCGGGGGGCCGGCCGGTTTCGCTGCAGGGCGTTGCGATGCCCAGGTGCCGGTGCAGCGCGCCGAGCTGGGGGGGTGAGCCTGGTCTACCAGAGCGTCGGTACGCCGGGCGATCCGGCACTGCTGCTGGTGATGGGCCTGGGCGGGCAACTGATCCACTGGCCGGACGACGTGGTCGAGGCGTTGTGCCGCCAGGGCTTTCGGGTGATTCGCTACGACAACCGCGATGTCGGTCTGTCGCGCTGGAACCAGCCGCCGGCCTCGGCCAACCTCACCGTCGAACTGCTGCGCTACAAGCTGGGGCTGCCAGTGGCTGCGCCTTATAGCCTGACTGACATGGCCGGTGACGGCCTCGGGCTGATGGATGCGCTGGGTATCGAGCAGTTCCATGTGCTGGGTGTGAGCATGGGCGGCATGATCGCCCAGCATCTGGCGGCCATGGCGCCGCAACGGGTACGTAGCCTGACCTTGATCATGTCCAGCTCCGGCGCCCAGGGCCTGCCGGCGCCGAGCGCGGCGTTGGTGCAATTGCTCGCCCGGCGCAGCGCACCGAGCCGCGAGGTCGCGCTGGAGCAGCAGGCCGACTTGTTGGCGGCACTGGGCAGCCCAGCGGTACACGATGACCGCGCGGTGTTGTTGCAGCAGGCCGCGCAGGCTTACGACCGGGCGTTCAATCCGGAGGGGGTCAAGCGCCAGATCATGGCGATTCTGGCCGAGCCGAGCCGGGTACAACTGCTCAACCGCCTGCGGGTGCCGACGCTGGTGGTGCATGGCACGGCCGATCCGTTGCTGCCGGTGATGCACGGCGTGCACTTGGCCGCGCACATCCAGGGCAGTCAACTGCGCTTGATTCCGGGCTTGGCGCACCGATTCCAGGAGCCGTTCAAGGCGCCGCTGCTGGCGGCGGTACTGCCGTATCTGAAGTCGCATCGCCAGGAAACGGCGCACATCGCCGGGCTTTGAGCGGGCTGGCGTCTAGGCCTGGGGCCGCGCCGTCGGTGAGATGCGCTCAGCCCAGACCGTATTTCTTCACCTTGTCGAACAACGTGGTCTTGGCCATGCCCAGCTCCTGGCTGGCCTGGCTGAGGTTACCCCCGGTGCGCTGCAAGGCATCGCTGAGCAGATTGCGCTCGAAGGCTTCGACTGCCTCGGCAAAGCCCAGGCCCTGGCTGCCGCCGGCGCCGGGTTTCTTGAACGCTGGCAGTCCCAGCGCGTAACGCTCGGCGACGTTGCGCAGCTCGCGCACATTGCCTGGCCAGTCGTGGGCCATTAGCCGCGACAGGGTCTGGCTGTCCAATTGCGGCGCTTCACGATCGAAGCGCAGCGCTGACTGCTGGAGGAAATGTTCGAACAACTGGAGGACGTCTTCGCGGCGTTCGCGCAGTGGCGGCAGCTCGAGCGTAACCACGTTGAGGCGGTAGTACAGGTCGCTGCGGAACTGCCCCGTGGAGCCCAGCGCGTCGAGGTCAGACTTGGTGGCGGCAATTATCCGGCAGTCCACCGGGATGCTCTGGTTCGAGCCCAGCCGTTCGAGCGTGCGCTCCTGTAGTACGCGCAGTAGCTTGATCTGCAGGTTGACGGGCATGCTCTCGACCTCGTCGAGAAACAGCGTGCCGCCATTGGCGTGCTCGATCTTGCCGATGCGCCGCTTGCCGGCGCCGGTGAAGGCGTTGGCTTCGTGGCCGAAAATTTCGCTCTCGAACAGGTTCTCCGGCAGACCGCCGCAGTTCAGGGCCACGAACGGCGCGCTCTGACGGCGGCTGAAATCGTGCAGGCAACGCGCGACCAATTCCTTGCCGGTGCCGGTCTCGCCCTCGATCAGTACGTTGGCCGAGGTATCGGCGACGTTGGCGATCAGCTCGCGCAGCGCCTGCATGGCCGGCGAGCGGCCGATGATGCGCGCCTCCAGCGAGCCCTGGCCCGCCAACTGCTTACGCAAGGCCACCACTTCGCGTGACAGCCCGCGCTGCTCCAGCGCGCGGCGCACCACGTCTACCAGCCGCTCCGGCGAGAACGGCTTTTCCATGAAGTCGTAGGCACCGTTGCGCATCGCACCGACCGCCATGTCGATATCGCCGTGGCCGGTGATCAGCACTACCGGCAGGCTGCGGTCGCGGGCCTTGAGACGGTTGAGCAGCTCCAGGCCATCGATGCCGGGTAGACGGATGTCGCTGACGACGATACCGGCGAAATCGTCGCCGATACGTTCCAGCGCCTGTTCGGCGCTGCCCACGCCTTCGCAGGCGATGTCCTCCAGCGCCAGCGCTTGCTGGCAGCCGAGCAGCACGTGGGGGTCGTCTTCGACGATCAGGACGGTCAGGGGAGCTGGGGTCATGGGGACTCTTCATTCATGGTGTATCGGCCGAGTCGGTGGCGGGCGTTGCCAGCGGCAGGCTGAGGACGAACGCGGTGCCGCCGCCGGCAGGGTGTTCGACGCTCAGGGCGCCTTTGGCCGCAGCGGCCAGGCTGGCCGACAGCGTCAGCCCCAGGCCCAGGCCGTGCTCGCCCGGTTTGGTGGTGAAGAAGGGTTCGAACAGGTGTTTGCGCGCTTCATGGTCGATGCCGTGGCCATTGTCGCGTACCCGCAGGCGGTAGCGGTCGCCGGCCAGTTCGCCCTCCAGCCACAGTTGCGGGTGGGCTTGGGCAGTCATGGCGTCCAGCGCGTTGCCGATCAGGTTGACCAGGATCTGTTCCAGCCGGGTCTGGTCGATGGCCAGTGCCTGGTCGTCGAAATCGCGGTGCAATTGCAGGCCGCAGGCACCGATACGGTTGGCCAGCACCTGCAAGGTGGCCTCCACCGCGCTATCGAGCGACGCCAGGCCGCTGTCTTCGCCGCGGCGGGCGAAGGAGCGCAGACTCGCGGTGATCCGGCCCATGCGGTCGATCAGGTCGTTCATGGTGCGCAGATTGGTGCTGGCGGTGTCCAGGGCGCCGCGTTCGAGGAAGCGCACGGTATTGCCCGAGAGCGTGCGCAGCGCCGCCAGTGGCTGGTTGAGCTCGTGGGCGATGCTGGTGGACATCTGTCCAATGGCGGCCAGCTTGCCGGCCTGGACCAACTCGTCCTGGGCGTGACGCAAGGTTTGTTCGGCATGACGGCGTTCGCGGATCTGACCTTTGAGCCGCTCGTTGCTGGCGCGCAGGTCGGCGGTACGCTCGGCGATCCGCCGTTCCAACTGGCTGTTGGCTTCTTCCAGTGCTTCGCGGGCTGCCAGGCGGGTGGCGATCACCTTGCGCCGCTCGTTCCAGGCGATGCCGAGGATCGCCAGCAGGGCGAAGGCGACGCCTACCAGGATGCCCTGGATCATCGACTCGCGGTGCAAGTCCTGCAACGGGGTGAGCAGGGTGAAGTGCCATGGCGTATCGGCCAGACGTCGGGTCTGTGCCAGGTAGGTGACTTCGTGGCTGGCGTCCTGGCCGCTGTCGCGGCTGACCGGGAAGGTGAGCTTCTCCACGCCATCGCCCAGGGCTTCGCGCGCCAGAGGGTGCAGCTCGTTGAGCGGCCACCAGTAGTACTGCAGGCTGCGCGCCAGGTCCTCCTTGACCTGAGGGGTCAGCGGGCGGACCGATTTGAGCCGGCGCGCCGGATCGCTGGAAAGAATGATGATGCCGTTCTCGTCGCTGACGAAGGCTTCCAGGCGCGCGCGCTGCCAGCGCTCCTCCAGCGTGTCCAGGCGCACCTTGATCACCGCCACACCGATGATCCGACCGTGCTCCTCCAGGCCGTGGGCCAGGTAATAGCCGGCCTCGCCAGTGGTGCTGCCGATGCCGTAGAAGCGCCCTGGTTGGCCGCGCACGGCATCTTGGAAATAGGCGCGGAAGGCCAGGTCTTCACCCAAGAAGGAGTCGGGGTCGCGCCAGTTGCTGGTGGCCTGGACCCGGCCGTTGGTGTCCAGCACATAGATGGCCCGGCTGCGGCTGCGCCGGTTCAGGCCTTCGAGGTATTCGTTGACCGCCTGGCGTGGACCGCCGTCGGGGTCGGCGAGCAATTGCGAAACGCTGTCTTCGAGTTCCAGCAGGCTGGGCAAGTAGGTGTACTTGCTGATTTCGCTCTCGACCGTGCGCGCATGCAGCTCGAGCTGGCGTTCGCCGTTCTCGCTGAGGGCGCGGATGCCGTTGCTCTCGCTGATCATGTAGCCGACCGACCCTAGGCCGACCATCAGCAGGATGATCAGAGGCGGTAGAAACAGTTGGCGGATCAGGCGGGATTTCACGGCAGGCTGTGCAGGGCGAAGAAGCGAGGGATCGCATTTCATCACAGTGGCCTTGTCACCACCAGCGTGCGCCGCCTTGGCGGACGGCGCACGCCTGGCGCATCAGTGCTGCAGGATCTTGCTGAGGAAGTGCTGGGTGCGTTCATGGCGCGCTTCGGGTTTACCGAAGAAGTCTTCCTTCTGGCAGTCCTCGATGATGTGGCCCTTGTCCATGAAAATGACCCGGTTGGCGACCTTGCGTGCGAAGCCCATTTCATGGGTGACGCACATCATGGTCATGCCCTCATGGGCCAACTCGACCATCACGTCCAGCACCTCGTTGACCATTTCCGGGTCCAGCGCCGAGGTCGGTTCGTCGAACAGCATGACGATCGGGTCCATCGACAGCGCCCGGGCAATCGCCACGCGCTGTTGCTGACCGCCGGAAAGCTGACCGGGGTGCTTCTTGGCGTGGGCGCCCAGGCCCACGCGGTCGAGCAGGGCCAAGCCTTTCTTGGTGGCTTCGGCTTCGCTGCGCCCGAGCACCTTACGCTGGGCGATGGTCAGGTTCTCGGTGATCGACAGGTGCGGGAACAGCTCGAAGTGCTGGAACACCATGCCGACCCGCGAGCGCAGCTTCGGCAGGTTGGTCTTCGGGTCGGCGATCGAGGTGCCGTCGACCACGATGTCGCCCTTCTGGAAGGGCTCCAGCGCGTTGACGCACTTGATCAGGGTGGACTTGCCCGAGCCGGACGGGCCGCAGACCACCACCACTTCGCCTTTCTTGACTTCGGTGGTGCAGTCGGTCAGTACCTGGAAGTCCCGTACCACTTGTTGACGTTCTTGATGGAAATCATACGGTGATCCTTTTTTGCAGGCGCTTGACCAACCAGGAGGCGGAGAAACTGATGATGAAGTACACGACACCGGCAAAGATCAGGAACTCGTGGGAGCGCCCGATGATGTCGCCGTTGGCGCGTGCCGAGTTGAGGAAGTCGATCAGCCCCACGGTGTACACCAGTGAGGTGTCTTGGAACAGGATAATGCTCTGCTGCAGCAGCAACGGCGTCATCTTGCGAAATGCCTGGGGCAGGATGATCAGGCGCATGCACTGTCCGTAGGTCATCCCCAGGGCTTGGGCGGCGCCCATCTGGCCTTTGGAGATCGACTGCACACCGGCGCGCACGATTTCGCAGAAGTAGGCAGCCTCGAACATCATGAAGGCCACGACGCAGGAGGTGAAGGCGCCGATCGGGGTGTCTTCACCGGTGATCCAGCGCAACACGAAGGGCACGGCCAGGTAGAACCAGGTGATTACCAGCAGCAGTGGGATCGAGCGGAAGTAGTTGACATAGGCCCCTGCCAGGTTGGCCATCAGCTTGCTCGAGGACAGGCGCATCAGCGCCAGCAAGGTGCCCAGCACGATACCGCCGACCACGCCCATGACCATCAGTTGCAGGGTGATCAGCATGCCATCCCACAAGGCTGGCAGTGCGGGGATGATTTCACTGAAATCCAGGTCCATCATTTACCTCCCACGGAAATCAGGCCCGGCACGGCGACTTTCCTCTCGATCAAGCGCATGAGCAGCATCAAGCTCATGTTCAAGGTGAAGTAGATCAGCGTGGCCAGGGTAAAGGCCTCGAACAGGTTGGCGGAGAACTCGGCGGTTTGCTTGGTCTGTGCCAGCAACTCCATCAGGCCGATCAACGACGCTACCGACGAATTCTTGAACACGTTGAGGAATTCGGAAGTGAGCGGCGGGATGATGATCCGATAGGCTTGCGGCAGCAGCACGTTCATGTAGATCTGCGTCAGGCTGAAGCCCATCGCCCGCCCGGCCGATTCCTGTCCGCGGGGCAGGGCCTGGATGCCGGTGCGTACCTGCTCGCACACGCGCGCGGCGGTGAACAGGCCCAGGCAGATGACTACGCTGATCAGTGCCGAGGTGGCCGGGTTGAGATCCTGCTTGAACCATTCCTGCAGGCCTTCGGGCAGCAGGTCCGGTACTAGGAAGTACCAGATGAACAACTGCACCAGCAGCGGTACGTTGCGGAACAGTTCCACATAAGCGGTGGCGATGCCCGATACGAGGCGATTCGGCACGGTACGCATCACGCCCAGCAGCGATCCCAGCAGCAAGGCGATGATCCAGGCTGAAACGGCGATGGCAATGGTCCAGCCCAGACCGGTGATGTACCAGTCCAGGTAGATTTCGTCGCCCACGCCGGTGGACTTGAAGAAAACGCCCCAGTCCCAGTTGTAATTCATCGGGATTTCCCCTCAGACGGTTGTTTCACGGGCACCTTTGAACTTCCAAGGGCGCAGGCGCCCTTGGAAGTAAAGGTTAGACACTAATGAGTGGCCTGTCGGATCGATTGCGGTGCGTTGGAGCACCAGGCCACTAGCTACTGGAGGTCAGGACTTCTTTTCGTCCGCAGCCTTGTCGGTAGGCTCGGCAATCAGCTTTTTCAGTTCGTCGCTCATTGGGAATTGCATATTCAGACCCTTCGGCGGAATCGGCTCCTCGAACCATTTTTTGAAGCTCTTATCGACGTCACCGGATTTGAAGTAGGCGATGATGGCGTCATCCACTGCTTTCTTGAACTGGGCATCGTCCTTGCGCACCATGCAGCCATAGATTTCGTACGACTGTGGCGTGCCGGTGATCGTCCAATCGGATGGCTTCTTGGCCTTGGCCATTTCACCGGCCAGCAGGGCGTCGTCCATCATGAAGGCGACGGCACGACCGCTTTCGAGCATTTTGAAGGCTTCACCGTGGTCCTTGGCGGAGACCACGTTCATCTTCATGTTTTTCTCGGCGTTCATCGCTTTGAGCAGACGCTCAGAGGTGGTGCCCGCGGTGGTGACGACGTTCTTGCCCGCCAGGTCCGGGAAGTCTTTGTACGCCGGCTGACCGTCCTTGGCCTTGGTCAGCAAGCGAGTGCCGACTTCGAAGATGCCCACGGTAAAGCCAACTTGTTGCTGGCGTTCGACGTTGTTGGTGGTGGAGCCGCACTCCAGGTCAACGGTGCCGTTCTGCACCAGCGGGATGCGGTTCTGGGAAGTGACGAGCTTGTAATCGACCTTGATATCGGTGCCAAGCTGCTTTTTCAGCGCCTCGACCACGGCCAGTTGGACATCATGGGAGTAACCCTGAGGAACTTTGCCGCCCGTTAGGTACGAGAAGGGAATGGAAGAGTCGCGATGACCCAGGCTGATGGTGCCGGAATCCTTGATCTTCTTGAGCGTGCCGGTCAGCTCTTCGGCCATGACCGGCGAAGCGATGACGGCGGCGGCGATTGCAGCGCCCAGCAATTGACGAACGATACGCATCAAATTTTCCTCGACGTTTGTTTTTCTTATGGAGCCGTTGGCGGACTCTTCGTTCAACGAACACACCAGTGTGGTATGCGTTCGGCTTCCAAGTGTAGAGCATGACTCGTGCCAAACTCTGATATCGATCATAACGCCTCGAATTTGCTTGGAATTAGTCTTTTCTGACGATCACTTTGGTGCGGGCGCGTACGGGATTCCGATTGCTATGTGGGTTCGCGTTCGGAAAGCCGACCGAGGCTCCACGGTTTTCCGGTGGCTGGCACCATCCCGATACCACCTTGCTTTCCAGCGATTGGGGTGTGCTGCAGGTTTCCACCAGCGAGCCACCCCCATGACATTCGCCCTAGAACCTCAGTCCATCGACACCCTCATCGCCTCGCGCATGCCCCCTGGCTTATGGGCGCCAGTGTGGAGCATCTCACAGCGTTTCGCCGCGCTCTGCGCAGTCAGCAGTTGCATGCCGAACGGCTGAAGGTCCTGCTTCGCTCGATCCCTGCGCTCGATGCCTTCGCCGAGCAGCGCCTGGTGCAGGCCCTCGCGTCCAGAGGCGTGCCCAGCCTGGATGTGCGCCGCGCCACGCTGCGCATCACTCGACAGTTGAAGGCGCCGTCAGTCGGCAACAGTTTGCCAGGCCCGTTCTATCCGCATGTCTCGCGCCAGTCACTGCTAGGGGCGCTACTGCACAACTTTCATGTCGCCGAGACGCGGCCGAGCTTCCTGCGTTCGGGGCTGTTGCGCGATGCGCAGGGCAAGGCGTTGCCGATGGGCTTCGAAGCGTTCGCAGGGTTGTGTCGTCAGTTGGATGTGGGCAAGGCGTATCAGTCGCTGCTGCAACAGCGTCTGCGTCCTGATCAGGGCGACGATCGATCGCCCGGTGTCGGGTGCCAGGCGGTGAACCGCCTGTTCGAAGACAGTCTGCGGTCGAACCTGGAGGTGGATGTTCGCGCCTCCAGGCTCAAGGACGACCTGGATGAGACCAGTTATCTGCAGTTGCTGCCCGTGTTCGCCCACAAGCCCGTGGTGCCCCCCGTGGCGGCGACGCTGCTGCCGTGCCAGCCCTATCTGCTCGGCAAGCGCCTGCGCGGTGTGGTCGGGTTCGAAGTACGCGAGCCGGGGGGCTCCGATGTCGCGGCCGTGTTGCTGTGGATTCCCGGCGACCCTGCACGGCCGTTGCAGCGTCACGCGTCCTGGGAGGCGTTCTATCGGGCGCAAGCCGCGAGTCTGCGCGACGACAGCTACCAAACGTTCTTCTTGCGATTCGTCAGCCAGCGCGACCGGCCCGTGTTCGCCGGTGCGCTGCGCACGCGTTTAGCTGCGTCATCGGCTGCTGACCCTGTGGAGCTGGATGGCCGTGCGCTGCCGATCAAGGACGAACTCTTCGCTTACCTGCGCCAGCAGCACATCGACACGCTGTTCGATGATGCGCGAATACTGGCGGTACCCACTGGTGATGAAGACGAAGACGATCGACGTGAGCGTCTGGACAATTACCTGTCACTGGGTATGGATGTACTCGGCATGGCCGGGCTGTTCGTGCCGCTGTTGGGCCAGACCTTGCTGGCCATTGGCGTGGTGCAGATTGCCAAAGAAGTCTTCGAAGGGTTCGAGGACTGGCAGATCGGTGATCGGCAGGGCGCTATCGGTCACGTCCTGAACATTGCCGAGCAGTTGACGCTCGGTGCGGCCGTATCGGTGGGCGGCGCCGCGCTCGCCAAACGGCTGCCACGTCTGGACTTCGTCGACGCGCTGGCACCGGTTCGTCTCGACAACGGCGAACTGCGGCTGATGGATCCGCAACTGAGCGGCTACGCCCAGCCCGATGCGGCAGACGGGATCGTCATGGCGCACACCCGCTACGTGATGAGCGGTGACAGCCTCGACGGCTCCGCGCGCCTGCTGCATCCGTCACGCGTTGAGGCCTACAGCCCGCGGGTTGAGGACAATGGCACGTCTGGCTGGCGTCATGAGCTTGAACGGCCGCAGTGCTGGCAAGGCCCGCGCCAGTTGTTGCGCAGATTCGGCGATGGCTTTGCCGACCTTCCCGACCGGGTTGCCGAGGATCTGTTGCAGGTCACCGGCCTGAGCGAGGACCAGTTGCGGCGCTTGCACCTGGAAAACGCTGCGGCACCCGCTCGGCTGGCCGATCTGGTGGATCTGTATCGTCTGCACGAGGCGCAGCCGGGGTTGGAGGCTGCGGCCTTGGAGGAGCAACAACGACTGCGTCAGGGCTCAGCCGCCGCTAACGAGCGCGTGTTGATGGGCAGTTTCCCGGGGCTGACATTGCGCACCGCTCGGCAGTTGCTGGAGCATGCCGCTACGGCAGATATCGAACATCTGACCCGCCGCCAACGGGTGCCGCTGTCCATTGCCGAGCATGCCCGCTGGGCCTTGCGTGAGCGTCGCTTGGACCGTGCCTGTGCCGGCCTGCGCTGGCCGTGGCTCGCCGGCCCAGACAGCGAGCAACTGGCGCTTGGCTTGTTGGACAGCTTGGCGCCCTGGCCTGATTCGGTGCGCCTGGAGGTGCGCGAGTCAGCCGGCGATGGGCGGTTGCTGGCCAGTCATGGCCGCTTGGAAGCCCGCGACGTGCGCGCAATCATACGGTCTGTCGACGGATACCGGTCGAGTAGTGTGGATGCCGCGTCGCCGCACCTGATCGGTGCATTGCAGCACTGCCTCAGCGACCCGCAGAAGCTCATTCTGGGCCAGAGTGCGGCGAGCGAGGCCGCACTGCTGGCGAAAGTGGCCAGCACTATCGATCGCGATCTGGCCGCTTCGTTGTTGGGCATGACTGGACGCCAACCTGCGTTCGCACCTCCGCGCCGATTTGCCGATGGCCGCTTGGGTTATGCGCTCAGTGGGCGTGGCGGGGGAGAGCGCCAAGCCCTGCGCCGTGGCATTCATCAGATCTATCCGACCCTGAGCGACAGCCAGTTGAATGCGTATCTGGAGTCTCTTAGTCAGCGGGGAATCGGTTTGTGGGAGCACTACACCCAGTTGCAGGACCAATTGAGTCGCCTGCGTCAGTCGCTGGCGAACTGGCAGCGAAACTGGTCGAACCCCCTCGATGCGCTGCGCCGTCGTCGCGTGGCGAACGCGATTCGGCGCAGTTGGCGGCGCAAGGTCACCGATCGGTCGGACGATTTCGTCCTGCTCATCGATGGCGAATCGGTCGGCAGCCTGCCCAGCCTGCCCGACGACATCAGCTTCGCCCACGTCCGTCGCCTGTGCCTGCGCAACATGCGGCTCGAGATGATCGACAATGACTTTCTCCAGCGTTTCGAAAACCTGGTGGAGTTGGACCTCAGCGGTAATCGGCTGGACACCGTTGCGCAGGTTATCGGGCAAATGACGCACCTGCGTGTACTGCGTCTGGCCAACAACCAGATCACCCTGACCGCTGCCAGCGAGCGTATTCTGGGTGCGCTACGGGGGCTGGAATTTCTCGACCTGAGCCACAATCCGCTGGGGAGGGCCCCGGTGTTGACCCACTTGCGACGATTGCGCGATGTGCGCCTGCGCAATACCGGACTGGAGTCCTTGCCCGATGGGATCAGTTGGCGCGGCACCGTGGACGTGCGTGACAATCGGATTCGCCAATTGCGCCAGGACCTGATCAACCTGCGCGAGCAAATGGAGCAGGTGGCCTTGCATGACAACCCCTTGGACGAGGCCAGCGAGGCGCTGGCCGACAGCGCCTCTGGGCACGTCTCTGGCGGGCGTGGCAGTCCCACATTCCGGCATTCGGTCGTCGATATCTCTCTGAGAGATGCCTGGGTGGGTAATGTCAGCACGCAACTGCGCGAACGTCGTCGTGGCATCTGGGCAGCGCTGCAAGACGAACCGGGATCATTGGACCTGTTCAGGTTCCTCGCCGACTTCCTGGATACCGAAGACATGGATGCCCACCCACAGTTTTACCGCAAGCGCGTCTGGCGCATTCTCGAGGCGTGCGAGCAACACGCCGATCTTCGCCAGCGGCTGTTCATGGAGGCGGCGGGGCCTGGCACCTGTGAGGATCGGCTGCTGCTGGTGCTCGAACAGATGGAGGTGGCCGTGCTGGCCGAGCGGGCACTCGCGCAAGGGCCTGGGTCCAGGTCCGAAGCAAGTCTGGTCGAACTCGGTCGCGGCCTTTTTCGACTCGACGAAGTCGACCGCATCGCTTCCCGGCACATCGCCCAGATGCGTGAGCAGGCGATGCCGCTGGTGGATGACATCGAGGTCCGGTTGTTTTACCGACTCAGGCTGATGCGGCCGCTGGAGCTGCCCATCGCTGATGACGAGATGCATTACGACAGCTTTGCCCACGTCTCCACCAGTCAACTGGCGGCGGCGCAACGCGAAGTGCTGGCGGTGGAGACTCCGAGCGTATTGGCTGACTCGATCGCTCAGCGACCGTTCTGGGCCAAGCATGCGCGGGAATTGCACAGTATCCGTTTCGACAATCTGGCCGAGCAGTTCCACGGCCGTCTGGAGGCGCTGCAGTCTCAGGTCGAGCGACAGACGATCGATGAGTGGACATACGAGGTACGCAGCCGCGGCCTCAAATATGAGTACGAGATCGCCGAGCACCGCCTGCTGCGCACCCTGGCCGAAGAGGCGTTGCGCCGTACCAGCTAATGTCTGAAGGCCGGGGCCGCAGTAGCGCCCCGGGCAATGGCACTCAGGCGGCTGCCAGTCGGTGCACCTGTTTCAGGTAGTCAGCCAGCGCCTGCTGCTCGGCGGCGTTGGTGAACAAGCCCAACTTGGTGCGGCGCCAGAGAATGTCGTCGGCCGACACCGCCCATTCTTCCTTGCACAGGTAATCCACCTCACGGGCGAACAGACCGCCGCCGATGGCCTGGCCAAGATCGTCGGGCCCTTGCACGCCTTCCAGCAATCGCCAGACACGGTTGCCATAGGTGACCGCCCAGCGCTTGGCGATGTCCTGTGCCAGCCAGCCGTGGGCCGCCAACAGGGCTTGCACCAAGGCGTGCACGCTGGTCATGTCCTCACCGCCGGGCAGCGCCGAGGTGGCGGTCCAACTGCTGCGCATCTGGGGGAAGAACGGCTTGAGTTCGGCCATCGCCGACTCGGCCAGCTTGCGGTAGGTGGTCAGCTTGCCGCCGAACACCGACAGCAGAGGCGCCTGGTCGGCGTGGCGTGACAGCGCCAAGGTGTAGTCACGGGTGACTGCCGAGGGGTTGTCGGACTCGTCGTTGCACAGCGGGCGCACACCAGAGTAGGTGTGCTGGATGTCGGCACGCGATAGCTGATGATTGAAGTGGGCATTGACCACCTTCAGCAGGTAATCGGTCTCGGCATCGGTGATTGCGACCTGCGCCGGATCGCCGCTGTATTCGCGGTCGGTGGTGCCGATCAGGGTGAAACGGTCCAGATAGGGGATGCAGAAGACGATACGCTGATCTTCGTTTTGCAGGATGTAGGCCTGCTCACCTTCGTACAAGCGCGGCACGATCAGGTGGCTACCCTGGATCAGGCGAATGCCGTAGGGCGCGTCGAGTTTCAGATCGTCCTTGATGAAGCTGGCCACCCAAGGCCCAGCGGCATTGACCAGCGCACGGGCCCGAACGCTCTGCAGACGACCGTCGGCATGCTGCAACTCCACCTGCCACACGCCATCGACGCGCTCGGCGCGCAGGCAGCGGCTGCGGGTCTGGATAGTCGCTCCTTGCTCACGGGCGGCCATGGCGTTGAGCACCACCAGGCGAGCATCGTCGACCCAGCAGTCGGCATATTCGAAACCGCGGCTGATCTCGGGCTTGAGCGGGTAGCCCGGGCCGAAGCGCAGGCTGCGCGAGGCGCCTAGACGTTTGCGCTTGCCCAGGTGATCGTAGAGGAACAGGCCGGCGCGAATCATCCAGGCCGGGCGCAGGTGCGGGCGGTGGGGCAGGACGAAGCGCATGGGCTTGACGATATGCGGCGCCTTGCCTAGCAACACTTCGCGCTCGGCCAAGGCTTCGCGTACCAGACGGAATTCGTAGTGTTCCAGGTAGCGCAGGCCACCGTGAATGAGCTTGCTGCTGGCCGAGGAGGTGTGCTGAGCCAGGTCGTCGCGCTCGCAGAGAAACACCTTCAGGCCACGCCCGGCAGCGTCTGCCGCGATGCCGACGCCATTGATGCCGCCGCCGATCACGGCAAGGTCATAGCAATCTGCGGGGGTCGATGGGGTCTGTGGGGACTGGGACACGGGCAAGGCCTCCTGGGCACGGCTCACAGCGAATGTGAACATCGATGTTCGTTTGCGAAAATACTAGCGCAACAAAACGGCCCTTTCCAGTCGCGATCAATAGAAAATACTGATCGCTTACGGAACAAATGAACATTTATGAACATGAGATGACGGCCGCGCCGGGTCGTCCCCGGCGGGCGCCGTCCAGGAAGGCTCAGACGACCTCGAGGCGCACCTTGTACTGGTTCAGCAACTGCGAAAGCGCCGGGGTCGGCGTCTTGTCGGTGACCAGGCAGTCGATCAGGTTGATCGAACCCAGTCGCACCATGGCGTTGCGCCCGAATTTACTGGAGTCGGCCGCGAGCAGCACTTGTCGAGCGTTGGCGATGATCGCCTGGGAGACGCGCACTTCCTGATAGTCGAAATCCAGCAGGCTGCCGTCTTCGTCGATCCCGCTGATGCCGACCACGGCGAAGTCCACCTTGAACTGGCTGATGAAGTCGACGCTGGCCTGGCCGACCACACCGCCGTCACGGCGCACGGTGCCGCCGGCCACCAGTACCTCGAAGTCGTCCTTGGCGGCAAGGATCGAGGCCACGTGCAGGTTGTTTGTGATCACCTTGAGGTGGTTGTGGTTGAGCAGGGCGCGGGCGATGGATTCGGTCGTGGTGCCGATATTGATGAACAGCGAGGCGTGATCGGGAATCTGCCGGGCCACGGCGTCGGCGATGCGCTGCTTTTCGTCGCGCATCTGGTCGGCGCGCATGGCGTAGGCGGTGTTCTCGACACTCGAGTCGTAGGCGGCGCCACCGTGATAGCGGCGCAGCAGGTTGGCTTCGGCCAGTTGGTTGATGTCGCGGCGGATGGTCTGGGGGGTGACGACGAATAGTTGGGCCATTTCCTCGATACTGACGTAGCCGCGTTCGCGCACCAGTTCGAGAATTTGTTGTTGGCGGGGGGGCAGATTCATGGGCGGTCCTTTGGGGCTGCCGGACAAATGCTGCAATGATGCCGTAGGACGGGGATGTCGGCCAGTGGCGTATCCCACCGCTGCGTCCTGGCCCTGTAGGCGCGGCGAAGCATCGCGCCTACAGGGTGCAGCAGGCTTCAGTCGGTGTGATCTTCCCAGTCACGGGTGCGCTCGACGGCTTTCTTCCAGCCGGCATACAGCTTTTCTTTCTGCGCGTCGTCCAGTTGTGGGCTGAACTCACGCTCGATGATTGCCTTGTCGCGCAACTCGTCCAGGCTGCCCCAGAACCCGCAGGCCAGGCCCGCCAGGTAGGCAGCGCCCAGGGCGGTGGTCTCGCGCATCTTCGGCCGCTCGACACAGGTACCGAGAATGTCGGCCTGGAACTGCATGAGGAAGTTGTTGGCTACCGCACCGCCGTCCACGCGCAGTTCGGACAGGCGCTGGCCGCAGTCCTGCTGCATGGCGTCGAGCACGTCGCGGGTCTGGTAGGCGATCGACTCCAGCGCCGCGCGGATGATGTGATCGACTTTCACCCCACGGGTCAGGCCGAACAGCGCGCCGCGTGCGTAGGGATCCCAGTAGGGCGCGCCCAGGCCGGTGAAGGCTGGGACCAGGTAGACGCCGTTACTGTCCTTGACCTTGCTGGCGAAGTACTCGGTGTCCAGTGCGTCGTTGACGATCTTCAGTTCGTCGCGCAGCCACTGCACGGTGGAGCCGCCGTTGAACACTGCGCCCTCCAGGGCGTAAGCCACCTCGCCGCGCGGTCCGCAAGCGATGGTGGTGAGCAAGCCGTGGGACGAGGTCACGGCCTTGTCGCCGGTGTTCATCAGCAGGAAGCAGCCGGTGCCATAGGTGTTCTTGGCCTGGCCAGGTTCCACGCACATCTGGCCGAACAGCGCCGACTGCTGATCGCCCGCGATGCCGGCGATGGCGATGCCGCTCTTGGTGTGGCCGTAGACTTCGGACGAGGGGCGCACCTCAGGCAGCATCTGCCGCGGAATGCCGAGAATCTCCAGCAGTTTGTCGTCCCACTGCAGGCTATGGATGTTGAACATCAGCGTGCGCGAGGCATTGGTGTAGTCGGTGACATGCACCTTGCCGCCGGAGAATTTCCAGATCAGCCAGCTGTCGACGGTGCCGAACAGCAGTTCGCCGCGCTCGGCGCGCTCGCGCACGCCCTCGACGTTGTCCAGGATCCACTTCAGCTTGGTGCCGGAGAAGTAGGGGTCGGTGACCAGTCCCGTGGCTTGGCGAATGTACTGTTCGTGACCGTCACGCTTGAGCTGGGCGCAGATCTCGGTGCTGCGTCGGCACTGCCAGACGATGGCGTTGTACACCGGGCGCCCGGTTTCCTTGTCCCACACCACGGTGGTTTCGCGCTGGTTGGTGATGCCGATCGCGGCCACCTGGGCGTGGCTCAGGCCGGCCTGTGCCAGGGCTTCGACCATGGTTGCGCTCTGGGTGGCGAAGATTTCCATGGGATCATGCTCAACCCAGCCGGCCTGCGGGTAGTGCTGGACGAACTCGCGCTGGGAGGTGCCGACCACGTTGGCGTCGCGGTCGAAGATGATCGCCCGCGAACTGGTGGTGCCCTGGTCCAGGGCGATGATGTAGTGCTTATCCTGGGTGTCTGTCATGGTCGTTGCCTTGCACGAAATGGGTAGGGTCAGGGCTTCAAGGGGCCAGAGGGCTCAGTGCCGATGTCAGGAGGCCTGAGTATCGCCCTGGTTGACGGCCGCTGTCTGCGGTTGGTCGGCTTCGGCCGTCGGCAGGCTGCGGGCGATGAGTACGCGGTAGCCTGCGGCCCCCAGGCAAGCACCGAGAATCGGTGCCAGCAGCGGGACCAGGAAGTACGGGATGTCGCGTCCGCCGGTGAAGGCAATATCGCCCCAGCCGGCAAAGAAGGTCATCAGTTTGGGACCGAAATCTCGGGCCGGATTCATGGCGAAGCCGGTCAGTGGGCCCATGGCGCTGCCGATCACCGCGATCAGCAGGCCGATCAGCAACGGCGCGGTGGCGCCGCGCGGCAGGCCGTTGTTGTCATCGGTCAGGGCCATGATCACGGCCATGAGGATGGCGGTGATGATCACTTCCACCAACGCCGCCTGGGCGGTGGACAGCGAGGGATGCGGGTAAGTGGAGAACACCGAGGCCAGCTCCAGGCTCGCCGGACTGCCACGCAGCATGCCGTGGGCCTGTTCGAAATCGAAGAACAGCGTGCTGTACAGGCAATACACCAACGCAGCGCCACAGAACGCACCGGCTACCTGAGCGATCACGTAGAACGGGAGTTTGCGCTTCTCGAAACCGGCGAACAGCGTCAGCGCGATGCTGACCGCCGGATTCAGGTGAGCGCCCGATACCCCGGCACTGAGGTAGATCGCCATGCTGACGCCAACCCCCCAGATGATGCTGATTTCCCACAGGCCGAAGCTGGCGCCGGCGACCTTGAGCGCAGCGACGCAGCCGGTGCCGAAAAAGATCAGCAGTGCCGTACCCAGGAATTCGGCCATGCATTGGCCGCCAAGCGTCGGTTGTCGTAGAGCTGTGGTCATGGATGAACCTCGGTTCTTGTTGTTGTGAGACGCTGAGCGCTCAGCGGTTCTCGCCGGTAATCCATCCCCATGAATCATCAGCGAGTGTACGAATGTGCACTTTTTCTGTGCGTGTTTTCTTCAAAAACGAAAAAATATAGACAAGAAACGCTGATGTCAAAGGTCGAAAGTGAACGATCAGCCACATTTCGACTCACGACCGCGCAGTCGTTTGCGCACTGCTGGTGCAGGCGGCAGAAGGCCACTGGCTGGCCCCGGGCAATTGGCCTACAGTAGCCGCCGAGCCGATCCTGACTGGAGCTGTGCATGACCCCCGCCCTCGACCTGTTGAAGAACGCGCGCGCCGAACATCGCGTGCTCAGCTACGAACACGACCCAAAGTCCGCGTCCTATGGCCTGGAGGCTGCCGAGAAACTCGGGCTGGATCCGCAGCAGGTGTTCAAGACACTGCTGGCGTGCAGCGAGAAGGGAGAGTTGCTGGTTGCGGTGGTGCCGGTGGTCGGCACGCTCGATCTGAAGGCGTTGGCCCATGCCGCCGGGGTGAAAAAGTGCGAGATGGCCGACCCTGCCGCCGCGCAGCGTGCCACCGGCTATTTGGTAGGCGGCATCAGTCCGCTGGGGCAGAAGAAGCGCTTGCGCACCTTCATCGATGCATCAGCTCAGCAGTTCGACAGTATTCATGTCAGTGCCGGACGGCGCGGCCTGGAGGTGGAACTGGCCGCTGCGGTGCTGGCCGAGCATACCAAGGGTGTGTTCGCCAGCATCGGCCGGGGCTGAGACGAGCGTCACAGCCCGGCCGCAGTGATCAATGGGCTGGACTGTGGCGGCGCACGCCGTTGTCCTGCGTGGTGAGGTGCGCGGCTACGCTGCCGGGCACGGCGAACAGCACCAGATGATCGGCCGCTACGGCAATGCCCACGTCCTGACCGATCTGATGATCGACATGACTGGGGAAGATCGCCTCCAGTTGGCTACCGGTCGGCAGTCGCAGGCGATAGAGGGTTGAGGCGCCGAGGAAGCTCTTGCCGTGGATGCGCGCGCGCAATGCGCTGTCCGGGGCATGCACGATGTCGTCGGGTCGCAACAGCACGTCCACTGCGCTGCCCGCGGGCATCGCATAGGCACGGTTGCCGCGCAGCTCGCCCAGCTCCGTGGTGACGGCCTCGGGGCTGCTCATTTGCCCACGGATGAAGTAACCCTGGCCGATGAAGCTGGCGACGAACGGCGTCTGCGGTTCGTGGTACAGGTTGTAGGGCGTGTCCCATTGCTCCAGGCGACCTTCCTTGAACACACCGACATGGTCGCTGACGGCGAAGGCTTCTTCCTGGTCATGGGTGACCAGAATCGCACTGGTGCCGCGGCTCTTGAGAATGTCGCGCACCTCGTGGCTCAGGCGCTTGCGCAGCTCGACGTCGAGGTTGGAAAAGGGCTCGTCGAGCAGCAGCAGTTGCGGCTCTGGCGCCAGCGCGCGGGCCAGTGCGACGCGTTGCTGCTGGCCGCCGGACAACTCGTGCGGGTAACGCCCACCCAGGCCGCCGAGCTTGACCAGTTCGAGCATGTCTTCGACCACCTGGGCCTGGCGTGGGTGCTTGGCGATGCCGAAGGCGATGTTCTGCGCCACCGTAAGGTGCGGGAACAGCGCGTAATCCTGGAACACCATGCCGATGCGGCGCTTTTCCGGTGCGAGGGTGAAGCCGGCGCGCGAGATGACCTCGCCGGCCAACTGGATCTCGCCGTCATGCACCGGCTCGAAGCCGGCGATGGCGCGCAGGGTGGTGGTCTTGCCGCAACCGGAGGAGCCGAGCAGGCAACCGATGTCGCCGGCGTTCAGGTGCAGGTTGAGGTTCTGGACGATGCGCTGCTCGCCGTAGCCACAGGCGAGGTTGCGCAGGTTGAGCAGCAGGGGTTGACTCATGCGGTGTGGTAAGCCGGTTCTACAAGGAATTCAAGAAGGGCCTTCTGTGCATGCAGACGGTTCTCGGCCTGGTCCCAGGCGACCGACCGGGGGTCGTCGAGCAGGTCCTGGCTGATTTCCTCGCCACGGTGGGCGGGCAGGCAGTGCATGAACAGGGCATCGGGTGCCGCCAGGTCGAGCAGTTCGCGGGTGACCTGGTAAGGCGCGAAGTGCGCCAGACGCCTGGCAGTTTCCTCTTCCTGGCCCATGGAAGTCCAGACATCGGTGGTAACCAGATGCGCGCCGCGCACCGCTTGCTGCGGGTCGCGGATGATCTGCACGCGATCGCCGCCCAACGCCAGGAAGCGCGGATCGGGTTCGTAGCCTTCGGGGCAGGCGATGCGCAGTTGGAAGTCGAACTGGCGGGCGGCTTCGATGTACGAGTTGCACATGTTGAAGCCATCACCGATCCAGGCCACGGTCTTGCCCTGGATCGAGCCGCGGTGCTCGACGAAGGTCTGCATGTCGGCGAGCAGTTGGCAGGGGTGCGATTCATCGGACAAGCCGTTGATCAACGGGACTTTCGAATGGGCGGCGAACTCGGTGAGGGTGCTGTGGGCGTGGGTACGGATCATCACCACATCGACCATGCTCGAGAGCACGATGGCGCTGTCGCCAATCGGTTCGCCACGGCCCAGTTGGGTGTCGCGCGGGGACAGGAATATCGCCTGGCCGCCGAGCTGGATCATGCCGGCTTCGAACGACACCCGCGTACGGGTCGAGGACTTCTCGAAGATCATCCCCAGTACGCGGTTCTTCAAAGGCTCATGGAGCACGCCGCGCTTGCGCAGGCCCTTCAGCTCGATGCCTCGACGGATCACGCCGAGCAGTTCGTCAGCGGTGAAATCCAGCAGGGAGAGAAAGTGCCTGGTGCTCATGAGATGACTACCTTATCTGCAACGTTTTGCAGGCCGGCCGTAGGTTTTTTTTGACAACGGCGGTGACCTGCGGCGTAAGCCGCGCGGGGCGGACGGAATGGGGAAAGGCGCAATACTATAATTAAATGTCGCCTGAAACCAAGAGGTGAAACAGGTCGCCTGTATCAAGGCGTGTCGTAATATCGTTGTGAAGCGACTGTTTTTTATTTTCTACAGGGTTTTACACGGGCCATCGGGGCGTTTGCAAACCCCGTGTCGCGAATCGTGTGCCTGATGACGCTCGATTCACAGCGCTTAGCGCCGTGGCGGCGGGAGGCGCGCGGGCATAGTCTGTGCTCTCCAGAACAACAAGGCAGAGGCGGCCATGACCAAGACCCTGCATTACCGTGCGTGTCATCTGTGCGAAGCCATCTGTGGCCTGGCCATCGAAGTCAGCCACGGACCGGATGGGCTGGCTTCGATCGATTCCATCAAGGGCGACCGCGAAGACCCGTTCAGCCGTGGCCACATCTGCCCCAAGGCCGTGGCCCTGCAGGACATCCAGGACGACCCGGATCGCCTGCGTCAGCCCCATCGGCGGGTCGGCGATCACTGGCAGCCGATCGGCTGGGACGAAGCCTTCGCCCTGGCCGCCGAGCGGCTGTGGCAGATCCAGCAGCATCATGGGCGCAACGCCGTGGCGGTGTACCAGGGCAATCCCAGCGTGCACAACTATGGGCTGATGACCCACAGCAACTACTTTCTCGGCCTGCTCAAGACCCGCAACCGTTTTTCCGCCACCTCGGTCGACCAGTTGCCCCAGCACCTGACCAGCCACCTGATGTACGGCCATGGCCTGCTGCTGCCGATACCGGACATCGACCACACCGACTTCATGCTGATCCTCGGCGGCAACCCGCTGGCCTCCAACGGCAGCATCATGACTGTGCCGGATGTGGAAAAACGCCTGAAAGCGCTGCGTGCCCGCGGTGGTCGCCTGGTGGTGATCGACCCCCGTCGCAGCGAAACGGCAGCCATGGCCGATCAGCACCTGTTCATCCGCCCCGGTGGTGACGCGGCGTTGCTCTGCGGGCTGCTCAACACCCTGTTCAGTGAAGACCTCGCGCGCGGCTCGCACTTGCCGGTGCAAGGGCTGCAACAGGTGCACGAAGCCATTGCGCCGTTCACGGCCCAGGCCATGAGTGCGCTGTGCGGCATAGAGGCCGAACAGATCCGCCAGCTGGCCCGCGATTTCGCGGCGGCGGAGCGCGCGGTGTGTTACGGGCGCATGGGAGTCTCGACCCAGACCTTCGGCACCCTGTGCCATTGGCTGGTACAACTGATCAACCTGGTCACCGGCAACCTTGACCGGGTGGGCGGCGCGCTGTGCACCGACCCGGCGGTGGATCTGGTCGCCAGTACCTCGGGGGCCACTTCGACCAATGGCGCAGTCGCGTTTCCGGCTTGCCGGAGTACGGCGGCGAGCTGCCGGTGGCGGCGCTGGCCGAAGAAATGCTGACGCCTGGCGAAGGCCAAATCAGAGCCTTGGTCACGGTGGCCGGCAATCCGGTGCTGTCCACCCCCAATGGCCGCCAATTGGACGGCGCCCTGGCGGGGCTGGAGTTCATGCTCAGCATCGACCTGTACATCAACGAGACCACGCGCCACGCCGACCTGATCCTGCCGTCCACCTCGGCGCTGGAAAACGACCATTACGACAGCACCTTCAACCTGCTGGCGGTGCGCAATGTCACCCGTTTCAACCGGGCGATCCTGGCCAAGCCGCAGGGCGCACTGCACGACTGGGAGATCTTCGTCGGTCTGGCACGCGCCTTCGCCGAGCGGGCGGCCCTGGAACTCAAGCCGACCTTGCCGCCGGCGCAGATGATCGACCTGGCCTTGCGCACAGGACCCCGTGGCGAAGCCTCGCCCTGGAACCTGTCGTTACAGGCGCTGGACGCACATCCGCATGGCCTGGACCTGGGGCCGTTGCAGGCGAACCTCGCCGCACGTCTGCGCACTCCCGCGCAGGCGGTGCAGGCCGCGCCGCAGGTGCTGCTCGACGACTTGCAACGTCTGGCACGCCAGGTGCCCATGGCGCCTGACCAACTGTTGCTCATCGGCCGGCGTCATGTCCGCAGCAATAATTCCTGGATGCACAACTATCATCGCCTGATCAAAGGCAAGCCGCGCCATCAACTGCTCATGCATCCGCAGGATCTGCAGCAGCGGCAGCTCGAAGATGGCCAGTGGGTACGCGTGCGTTCGCGCACCGGCAGCCTGGAAGTCCAGGTGTTGGCCAGTGACGAGGTGATGCCGGGTGTGGTCAGCCTGCCCCATGGGTGGGGGCACGCACGCCAGGGCGTCCAATTGCAGATCGCCCAGGTGCAGCCGGGGGTGAGTGCCAATGACCTGACCGACGAAACCCTGCGCGATGCACTGTCGGGCAACGCGGCGCTCAATGGCGTACCGGTGCAGGTAGAGGCGGCTTGATTCGATCGTGAGCCGAGGGCCATGGCCGAGCACGGCACTCGGCTTTCCGATACAATGCCCGACCGTGCCGACGACCGTGTCGGAAAGTTCAGCCGAGGTGCTCCATGGATATCATCGAAACAATCAAAGAGCAGATTGCCAACAACACCATTCTGCTTTACATGAAAGGCTCGCCGAATGCCCCGCAGTGCGGCTTCTCGGCCCGTGCTTCGCAGGCGGTGATGGGGTGCGGCGAGAAGTTCGCCTACGTCGACATCCTGCAGAATCCGGAAATCCGCGCCAACCTGCCCAAGTACGCCAACTGGCCGACCTTCCCGCAACTGTGGGTGGGCGGCGAACTGGTCGGTGGCAGCGACATCGTGCTGGAAATGTTCGAAAAGGGTGAACTGCAGACCCTGATCAAGGACGCGGCCGCCAAGGCCAAGGCCTCCGAGGCCTGATGGCATCTTTGGCACGCTCATGAAAAAGCCCCGCCTAGGCGGGGCTTTTTGGTGGGCGGTAGAGGCGAAACTTACTCTTCGCCCATCTGCGACTGCAGGTAGTTTTCGATGCCGATCTTGTCGATCAGGCCCAACTGGGTTTCCAGCCAGTCGATGTGCTCTTCCTCGGCTTCGAGGATGTCTTCGAGCAGGTCGCGCGAGCCAAAGTCACCAGCGGTTTCGCAGTGGGCGATGGCGGCTTTCAGATCGATCAGGCCTTTGTTTTCGATCTTCAGGTCGCACTCAAGCATTTCACGGGTGTGCTCGCCGATGAGCAGTTTGCCCAGGTCCTGAACGTTGGGAATGCCTTCGAGGAAGAGAATACGCTTGATCAATTTATCAGCGTGCTTCATCTCGTCGATGGATTCTTTGTACTCGTGCTTGCCGAGCGCGTTCAGGCCCCAGTCTTCATACATACGCGCGTGCAGGAAGTACTGGTTGATCGCGACCAGCTCGTTTCCGAGGATCTTGTTGAGATGCTGGATGACGCTTACGTCGCCTTTCATGTCCGGGTTCCTGCCCTGAGAAGTGAGCCAATAGGCGAAGTCTGAGCCTGACAACTTTCTATGTCAAACCTAAGTTGTTGAATAATAAGTGAAAATTAATAGGAATAAGAATGTTTGTGAACCGCGTTGGTGGCTAACTTATTGAATTACAGGCATAAAAAAACCGGACACGAGGTCCGGTTCTTTGAAGGGGGCGTTTTAAGCGGCGGTGAATTCGACGGGGTAGGGCAGTGCAGGCTGCTGGGCGAGCTGAAGTTCGGTGAGGGTCTCACGAACCACCTGCTTGGCCAGGCAGGCGCATTTACCACATTGGCTGGCCACGTTGGTGGCGGTACGGACTTCCTTGTAGCTGCAGCATCCTTCGTAGATCGCATCGCGGATCTGTCCATCGGTGACGCCGACGCAGAGACATACGTACATAGGGTCTGACCATCGCTGGGTGAGTCGATGCGTTGGAGACTAATGGTAATGAGAATGCTTGTCAAAGCACTTGAAGAATGATTCATCTTCGCGCGACCGGCGGTTCGATTCGGCCTGTCATGATATCCCGTGTATGATGGTCGGTCTTTGCAGGATGCCGGGCGAGTCGACTCGCCTGGGCAACGGTTTTCACCCCCATCAGGAGATGACGAATGAGCGTACTCGTTGGTAAACAAGCCCCGGACTTCACCGTTCCAGCCGTGCTGGGCAACGGCGAGATCGTCGACAGCTTCAACCTGGCTTCGGCGATCAAAGGCAAGTATGGCCTGGTGTTCTTCTACCCGCTGGACTTCACCTTCGTCTGCCCGTCCGAGCTGATTGCCCTGGACCACCGCATTCCCGATTTCGAAGCCCGCGGCGTAGAAGTGATCGGCGTGTCGATCGACTCGCACTTCACCCACAACGCCTGGCGTAACACCCCGGTCAACAACGGCGGCATCGGCCAAGTGAAGTACACCCTGGCTGCCGACATCACTCACGAAATCTGCAAGGCCTATGACGTCGAGTCCGAAGGCGGCGTGGCCTTCCGTGGTGCGTTCCTGATCGACAAGAACGGCGTGGTGCGTTCGCAGATCGTCAACGACCTGCCGCTGGGCCGTAACATGGACGAGCTGCTGCGCCTGGTCGACGCCCTGCAATTCCACGAAGAGCACGGCGAAGTCTGCCCGGCCAACTGGAAGAAAGGCGACAAAGGCATGAACGCTTCGCCGGAAGGCGTTGCGGCCTACCTGAGCGAGAACGCCGGCAAGCTGTAATACGGCGTGATGCAAAAAAAAACCGGCCTCCTGGCCGGTTTTTTTGAGCGTCGAGTTTTTAGCGACAAGCGGCAAGGAAAGCCAGCACTGCGGTGTCCACGCGTGCCGCTTGCTCAGCCGCGCCAGCCGCCCATGTCCTTCCAGCGGTTGACGATGCCGCAGAACAGCTCAGCGGTTTTCTCCGTGTCGTAGCGCGCCGAGTGCGCCTCGCGGCCGTCGAAGTCGATGTCTGCGCTCTGGCACGCTCTGGCCAGTACCGTCTGACCGTAGGCCAAGCCGGCCAGCGTGGCGGTGTCGAAGCTGGAGAAGGGGTGGAAGGGGTTGCGCTTGAGGTCGTTGCGCGCCACCGCAGCGTTGAGGAAGCCCAGGTCGAAGCTGCTGTTGTGGCCGACCAGGATCGCCCGCTTGCAGCCATTGGCCTTCAGCGCTTTGCGCACACCACGGAAGATGTCGGTGAGTGCGCTTTCCTCGCTCACGGCCATGCGCAGCGGGTGATCCAGCTTGATGCCGGTGAACTCCAGCGCAGCAGGCTCGATATTGGCGCCTTCGAACGGCTCGACACGGAAGAAGTAGGTGTGTTCCGGGAACAGGAAGCCCTTTTCGTCCATGCCGATGGTGACGGCGGCAATTTCCAGCAGCGCGTCGGTGGCGCTGTTGAAACCGCCGGTCTCGACATCCACCACCACCGGCAGGTAGCCGCGAAAACGCTCGGCCATGGGATGGCGCGAACCGCCACCGGACGGCAAGTCTTGATCGTCTTCGTAGAGGTCTTCGCTCATACGTTGTCCTCCAGCAGGCGCCAGCGCAGGGTTTCACCCGCACGCAGCGGCACCACCTGGGTATCGCCGAACGGCAGGCTGGTCGGTGCGGTCCAGTCTTCACGGATGAGCGTGATGCGGTCGGTGTTCGCCGGCAGGCCATAGAACGCTGGACCGTGCAGGCTGGCGAAGCCCTCCAGCTTGTCCAAGGCGTTGCGTTGCTCGAAGGCTTCGGCATACAGCTCGATGGCCGCGTAGGCGGTGTAGCAACCGGCGCAACCGCAGGCCGCTTCTTTGGCATGCTGGGCATGTGGCGCCGAATCGGTGCCGAGGAAGAACTTCGGATTACCGCTGGTGGCCGCATCCAGCAGGGCCACTTGGTGCGTATTGCGCTTGAGGATCGGCAGGCAATAGAAGTGTGGACGAATGCCGCCGACCAGCATGTGGTTGCGGTTGTAAAGCAGGTGCTGCGCGGTGATGGTCGCCGCGACGTTGGCCGGGGCCTCGCTGACGAATTGCGCGGCATCGGCGGTGGTGATGTGCTCGAACACCACCTTGAGCGTCGGGAAGCGCTCGACCAGGCGACGCATATGCTCATCGATGAAGCGTTTTTCGCGGTCGAACACGTCGATGTCCGCGCGCGTCACTTCACCATGCACCAACAGCGGCAGCCCGGTTTCGGCCAGCGCTTCGATCGCCGGGAAGATGTTGTCGATGCTGGTGACGCCCGAGTCGGAGTTGGTCGTGGCGCCGGCCGGATAGAGCTTGGCAGCGAACACGATGCCGCTGGCCTTGGCCGCATGGATGTCTTCGCGGCGGGTGCGGTCGGTGAGGTACAGCACCATCAGGGGCTCGAAACGGCTGCCGGCAGGACGCGCCGCGAGGATGCGCTCGCGGTAGGCTTCGGCTTCATGGGCGGTACGTACCGGCGGAACCAGATTGGGCATGATGATGGCGCGGGCGAAGGTACGCGCCACGTCGCCGACGGTATGTCGCAGCACAGCTCCATCGCGCAGATGGATGTGCCAGTCGTCGGGACGCAGGAGGGTCAGGCGATCGGACATTGGGGTTTCCAGGCGGTTCGAACTCAGCCGCCAATGCTACCGGAAAACCCTGAGAGCGGCACGGCTATCAAGTTTTCCAGCAGGCGTCCGATAGCCTGCAGGTAAGACGTCAGAATTTGTGGAGCCGCCTGTGCGCCAGCGTTACCTACTCCTGCTCAGCCTGTGCGCCAGCCTGCCGGCCGGTGCAATGACCTTCCAGACCCGCATGGAGAACATCGCGTGGAAGGTCGAAGGCGATCAGTTCGAGTGTCGGCTGATTCAGCCCATCGAGGGCTTCGGCAGCGGCCAGTTCGTGCGCCGTGCCGGAGAGCAGCCGGTGTTCCAGTTGCGTTCTGACAGCAACGCGCTGGGCGCGGGCTCGGCCACCCTGTTGGCGGCTGCCGCGCCATGGCAACCCGGACGTGGCGACGTCAACCTGGGGGCCGTGCGTCTAAGCCGCTCCGGCGTGCTGTTCAGCACCTCCCAGGGACAGGCCAGCCGGTTGATCAACGGGTTGCTCGACGGCCGCAGTACCGTGGTGCGCAACTATACCGGCGAGGGCGGCCGTCCCATGGAAGTGCATGTGTTGCCGGTCAGCTTCGCCAAGGCCTACAGCGACTATCAGGTCTGCGCCGCCAAGCTGTTGCCGATGAATTACGATCAGATTCGTCAGACCCAGATACCGTTCCCCGGCACCGGTTTCGAGCTGGACAGCTCGGCACGGGCGCGTCTGGACGTGATCCTCGACTACATAAAGGCCGATCCGACGGTCAACCATATCGAGCTCGACGGCCACTCCGACAACAGCGGCAATCGCCTGGCCAACCGCGACGCGTCGCGGCGTCGTGCCATGGCCGTGGCCGAGTACCTGCAAGCCCACGGCGTGCCGGAGGCGCAGATCGTCGTACGTTTCCACGGTGAGCGTTATCCGCTGGTCAAGAACAACACCCCCGCCAATCGCGCGCGCAATCGGCGTGTGAACATTCAGCTCGACCGTGTCACGCCGGTCGAGAAACCGGTTGAGAAGCCCCACGACGCGGCGCCTGCCACGCCCGCCCAGCCCGCTGCGGCACCTGCCGCGACCGCTGCGCCAGCAGCCACCGCTGCGGCGGCCTCGGCCAAGAAAATCTGATTTCGACGGAAGGTCGCGCCCGCGACACTTCCTGTCGCTTTGGCATCAGAAGCTGTCGCGCCACTGTAAATTCCTCAACGAGATCGGTAGAATCGCGGGTTTTCCGTACAACCCCGTGGAGTGATGGCATGGCGGACGTAAAGAAGGTCGTACTGGCGTATTCCGGCGGCCTTGATACTTCGGTGATTCTCAAGTGGCTGCAAGACACCTACAACTGCGAAGTGGTGACCTTCACCGCTGACCTGGGCCAGGGCGAAGAGGTCGAACCGGCCCGTGCCAAGGCGCAGGCCATGGGCGTCAAGGAAATCTACATCGACGACCTGCGCGAAGAGTTCGTCCGCGATTTCGTCTTCCCGATGTTCCGTGCCAATACCGTCTACGAAGGCGAGTACCTGCTGGGTACCTCCATCGCCCGTCCGTTGATCGCCAAGCGTCTGATCGAAATCGCCAACGAAACCGGTGCCGACGCGATCTCCCATGGCGCCACCGGCAAAGGCAACGACCAGGTGCGCTTCGAACTGGGCGCCTATGCGCTCAAGCCGGGCGTCAAGGTCATCGCCCCGTGGCGTGAATGGGACTTGCTGTCCCGTGAAAAGCTGATGGACTACGCCGAGAAACACGGTATTCCGATCGAGCGTCATGGCAAGAAGAAATCGCCATACTCGATGGACGCCAACCTGTTGCACATCTCCTACGAAGGCGGCGTTCTGGAAGATACCTGGACCGAGCACGAAGAAGACATGTGGCGCTGGAGCGTCTCCCCGGAGAATGCCCCGGACCAGGCGACTTATCTCGAGCTGACCTACCGCAACGGTGACATCGTAGCCATTGACGGCGTCGAGAAGACGCCGGCCACTGTGCTGGCCGATCTGAACCGCATTGGCGGCGCCAACGGCATCGGTCGCCTGGACATCGTCGAAAACCGCTACGTGGGCATGAAGTCGCGCGGCTGCTACGAGACGCCTGGCGGTACCATCATGCTCAAGGCGCACCGTGCCATCGAGTCGATCACGCTGGACCGCGAAGTCGCTCACCTCAAGGATGAGCTGATGCCCAAGTACGCCAGCCTGATCTACACCGGCTACTGGTGGAGCCCGGAGCGGGTGATGCTGCAGCAGATGATTGACGCTTCCCAGGTCAACGTGAACGGTGTCGTGCGCCTGAAGCTGTACAAGGGCAACGTCACCGTCGTCGGTCGCAAGTCGGACGACTCGCTGTTCGATGCCAACATCGCTACCTTCGAGGAAGATGGCGGCGCCTACAATCAGGCCGACGCGGCAGGCTTCATCAAGCTCAACGCCCTGCGCATGCGTATCGCTGCGAACAAGGGTCGCTCGCTGCTCTGATTGTTGTTGCAGTGAACAAAGCCCGGTCGCAACGACCGGGTTTTTTGTATCTGCAGGTAGTGCTCCGGCCCGCCTACAAGTCGATTTTGTCGCCTTTCTCCAACGCTCGAATCGACAGCAAGATGCGTGATCGGCACTCCAGGTTGTAGAAGATCCAGCGGCACTCCCTGCCGGGGGGGCGATTGAGTGCATTGAGCACGTGAGTCTCGATGTTCTTGTGTGCACCGGGCCCTGACAGGGCGATGGTCATGGGCGCCTGGGTATCGGCGTAGAGCGGCTCCTCATCGTCCACAGCGCGCTTGTCCGGGGTGTAGAGCGACTCGTGGTTGAAGTTCAGCGTCAAAAAGAACAGCACGGTGAGGAAAAACGGGAAGCCCACCAGAAACCAGGTGTAGATCGATTGACTGCTCTCGCTCAGGAACGGCAACGAAGCAAGCGCCGACGCCTCGATGATGCCGGAGAAAATGGCAATGATCGTCAAGGGACTCATCTGTTCGGTGCTGTTCATGGCGAGGGCCTCCTTCGGGCTTTGTCCATCTGTACCCTGTCGCCTCGCCGAGAAAAACGCTTGCTGTTTCCCCTCAAGGAAAAAATTACCGGTTGTCATGGGCCCGGTATAACTATTCGCTCCCAAAAGATTGAAAGATCTCACTTCTTGGTCGTGCTATCCGCACTTTGCATTTTTGCGGCCATTGGACTTTCACTTGGTTGCCCATTCAGGTGATGGATATCGAACGGATCTGTCGCCCAAATGTAGGACGTTTCTATTAGCAGTGTAAGTTTCATCTTTGACTGCGTCCTACTGATGAATCACCGCGCCACAACAGCGATGGCTCGGTTATCGTGGCGCGTCAGAACTTAGAACGGATCAATGGATATCCCATGAATAAAGTACTTATCGTGGATGATCATCCGGTCATTCGCTTGGCCGTACGTATGTTGATGGAGCGTCATGGATATGAAGTAGTGGCGGAGACCGATAACGGTGTAGATGCGCTGCAGATGACCCGGGACTATCTGCCCGATATCGTCGTACTCGACATTGGCATACCCAAGCTCGACGGGTTGGAGGTGATCGCGCGCATGACGACGGCGAGTCCTGGGAGCAAGGTGCTGGTGCTGACCTCCCAGGCCCCGGGGCACTTCTCCATGCGCTGCATGCAGGCCGGCGCGGCCGGTTACGTGTGCAAGCAGCAGGAACTGACCGAACTGCTCAGCGCGATCAAGGCCGTGCTCTCGGGGTATAGCTACTTCCCCAATCAGGCGCTGCACAAGACTCGCAGCGGCGTCAGTGGCGGCAGCGAGAGCGAGATGGTCGAGCGCCTGTCAGGGCGCGAAATGATGGTGCTGCAGCAGTTGGCCAGAGGACGAACCAACAAGGAAATTGCCGATAGCATGTTTCTCAGCAACAAGACGGTGAGCACCTACAAGACCCGGCTGCTGCTCAAGCTCAATGCGCGATCGCTGGTGGACCTGATCGAGCTCGCGCAGCGCCATGGCCTGGCCTGAAACACTTGGGGCCTCTAGGGCAGGAGGTCTGCGTGCCGCGGGCTACAGGTCGTAATCGAAGTCGGCCAATTGCCGCTGCAAGCGCCGTTCTTCGAGCAAGTTGTCGATAGTGCGGCGTTTGCTCAGGTTGGTTTTGGCAGGTTCCACCTGCGGTTCTGCGTCGTCGTCCGCGACGAAGTCCTCGTCGATCAATTCGTCTTTATCGGTGCTCATGCATCGCTCCAAGCCAAGGGGCCATTGGCCGTCCTTATAGCGAGAATCGCAGAACCGGTAAAAAAGATTTTTTCAATCGGACATCATGATTTTTTGCTAAAGCGTTAATCGTCCGAGGTCTTGTGTCGATACTCGCACAAGTCCTCGATCCGGCAACTGCCGCAGCGGGGCTTGCGTGCCTGGCAGACGTAACGGCCGTGGAGGATCAGCCAGTGGTGGGCGTCGAGCAGGTAATCCTTCGGCACGAACTTCAGCAGCTTCTTCTCCACCTCCAGGACGGTCTTGCCTGGCGCAACCCCTGTGCGGTTGCTGACCCTGAAAATGTGGGTATCCACTGCCATCGCCAACTGCCGAAAGGCCGTATTGAGGACCACGTTGGCTGTCTTGCGTCCCACACCGGGCAGGGCCTCCAGCGCTTCGCGCGTCTGCGGCACCTCGCTACCGTGCTGCTCGATGAGCAGGCGGCACGTTTCGATGACGTTCTTGGCCTTGCTGTTATACAGGCCGATGGTCTTGATGTATTCGCTCAACCCCGCCACGCCCAGGGCGAAGATGGCCTCAGGGGTATTGGCCACCGGATACAGCCGGGCGGTAGCCTTGTTCACACCCACATCGGTCGCTTGCGCGGACAGAATCACCGCGATCAGCAGTTCGAAGGGGGTGGTGTAGGCCAGTTCGGTTTTTGGATCGGGGTTGTCTTCGTGCAGCCTGCGAAAGATCTCCAGGCGTTTGGCGGCATTCATGAGACCACGCATTCCTCGGCGACGGAAAGGGGAGAGTCAGCGCTGCAGCCTGGGGCGTCGGAAGACGCCCCAGGCCGGGGGCCGGTTCACTTGATGCGTTGGCCTGGCTTGGCACCGCTGTCGGGGCTGAGCAGGTAGATTTCCTCGCCGCCGGGGCCAGCCGCCATGACCATGCCTTCGGAGACGCCGAAGCGCATTTTGCGCGGCTTGAGGTTCGCGACCATCATCGTCAATCGGCCTTCGAGCTTCGAAGGGTCAGGATAGGCCGACTTGATGCCGGAGAACACGGTGCGCCGTTCATCGCCAATGTCCAGGGTCAGTTGCAGCAGCTTGTCGGCTCCGGCCACCGCCTCGGCTTTGACGATCAACGCGACACGCAGATCGACGGCAGCGAAGGTGTCGAACTCGATCTCGGCCGACAGCGGGTCTTTGCCCAATTCGCCATTGCCCGCCGGTGCCTGAGCGTCGGCGCTCAGCAAATCTTCCTTGCTGGCGGCGATCATGGCCTCGACCTTGGCTGGCTCGATGCGGCTCATCAACGCCTTGAACGGGTTCAGGGTATGGTTTTCCAGGCGCGACAGGTGGTCGTTCCACGTCAGCGGTGCGACGTTCAGGAAGGCCTCGGCATCGGCGGCCAGCAGCGGCAGCACGGGTTTGAGGAAGATCACCAGTTGCCTGAACAGGTTGATGCCCTGGGCGCAGATGGCTTGGACCTCGTCCTGCTTGCCTTCCTGCTTGGCCAGGGACCAAGGGGCTTTATCGGCGATCCACGCATTGGCACGGTCGGCCAGGGCCATGATCTCGCGCATGGCGCGGCCGAAGTCGCGGGCTTCATAGGCGTCCGCGATCGACGGGGCTGCGGCGAGGAACGCTTCGGTGAGCTCCGGTGCCGCGTCGCCAGCTACCATCACGCCCTGGTTGCCCTTATGGATGAAGCCTGCGCAGCGGCTGGCGATGTTCACCACTTTGCCGACCAGGTCCGAGTTGACCTTCTGCACGAAGTCGTCGAGGTTCAGGTCGAGGTCGTCTACACCGCGTCCGAGCTTGGCCGCGTAGTAGTAACGCAGGTATTCGGGCTGCAGGTGATCCAAGTAGGTGCGGGCCTTGATGAAGGTGCCGCGGGATTTGGACATCTTCGCGCCGTTGACGGTGAGGTAGCCGTGCACGTTCACCGCGGTCGGCTTGCGGAAGCCGGCGCCTTCGAGCATCGCGGGCCAGAACAGCGCGTGGAAGTTGACGATGTCCTTGCCGATGAAGTGGTACAGCTCGGTTTGCGAGCCTTCGTTCCAGAACGCGTCGAAGTCCAGCTCCGGACGGCGAGCGCACAGGTTCTTGAAACTGGCCATGTAGCCGATCGGAGCGTCCAGCCAGACATAGAAGTACTTGCCGGGCTCACCTGGAATCTCGAAGCCGAAGTAGGGGGCGTCACGGGAGATGTCCCACTCCTGAAGGCCCGCGTCCAACCACTCGGCCAGCTTGTTGGCCACGGCTTCCTGCAGGGTGCCACTGCGGGTCCACTGCTGCAGCATGGCCTGGAAATCTGGCAGCTTGAAGAAGAAATGCTGGGAGTCGCGCAGCACCGGAGTGGCGCCGGAGATGGCCGACTTGGGGTTCTTCAGTTCGGTTGGCGCGTAGGTGGCACCGCATTTTTCGCAGTTGTCACCGTACTGGTCCTCGGCGGCGCACTTCGGGCAGGTGCCCTTGATGAAGCGATCGGCCAGGAACATACCCTTTTCCGGATCGAAATACTGGGTCACCGACCGATTGGCGATGTGCCCGGCTTCGCGCAGGCGGGTGTAGATCAGGCTCGACAGCTCACGGTTTTCTTCGCTGTGGGTCGAGTGGAAGTTGTCGAAGTCGACCAGGAAGTCTGCGAAGTCGCTGCTGTGCTCGGCCTGCACGTTGGCGATCAACTGCTCGGGGTGATGCCTTCCTTCTCCGCGCGCAGCATGATCGCCGAACCGTGGGCATCGTCAGCGCACACATAGATGCACTGATTGCCGCGCAGCTTCTGGAAGCGCACCCACATGTCCGTCTGGATGTATTCCAGCATGTGGCCAAGGTGAATCGATCCATTGGCATAGGGCAGGGCGCTGGTGACGAGAATCTGACGTGGCTCGGACATGGTGGCTCGGCTACTTATCTGGCGACGGGTAAAAATGAGGATGATCGGCCACTATAAAGGGCTGGCGCAGATATTTCACCCCGCAGACGCATCTGTGCGCGCTTGCGGGTTAGCATAGGCGCCTGTTCCACTTTTCCGAAAAATGCCACGGGAGTCTCCATGAGTGCCGTCACACCCGCCGCCATCGAAGGCGTGCTTCGCCAGTACACCGACCCGTACCTGAACCAGGATCCGGTCAGCGCCGGCTGCGTGCGCGCCATCGACGTTCAAGACGGTCAGGTCAGTGTGCGCTTGCAGTTGGGTTACGCCGCGGGCTTGTTCACCAACGGCTGGGCTCAGGTGCTGCAGACGGCCATCGAGAACCTCGATGGCGTGACGTCGGCGCAGGTGCGCATCGACACGCAGATCGTTGCGCACAAGGCTCAAGCCCAGGTGCCGGCGCTGGCCAATGTGAAGAACGTCATCGCGGTGGCCTCGGGCAAGGGGGGCGTGGGCAAATCGACCACTGCCGCCAACCTCGCCCTGGCCTTGGCGCGCGAGGGGGCGCGGGTGGGCATTCTCGATGCCGATATCTATGGGCCGAGCCAGGGCGTGATGTTCGGCATCCCGGAGGGTACGCGGCCGCAGATCCGTGATCAGAAGTGGTTCGTGCCGATCAAGGCTCATGGCGTCGAGGTGATGTCCATGGCGTTCCTCACTGACGACAAGACGCCGATGGTCTGGCGCGGGCCGATGGTCTCCGGCGCTTTGCAGCAACTAGTGGCCCAGACCGCCTGGGACGATCTCGACTATCTGGTGATCGACATGCCGCCGGGCACTGGCGACATCCAGTTGACCCTGGCGCAGAAAGTGCCGGTGGTCGGTTCTGTGGTAGTGACCACGCCTCAGGACTTGGCGTTGCTCGATGCCAAGAAGGGCGTCGAGATGTTCCGCAAGGTCAACATCCCGGTGCTGGGTGTGGTGGAGAACATGGCGGTGCACATTTGCTCGAATTGCGGCCATGCCGAGCACCTGTTCGGCGAGGGCGGTGGAGAGAAGCTGGCGAGCCAGTACGGGGTCGAGTTGCTGGCGTCGCTGCCACTGTCCATGGTCATCCGTGAGCAGGCTGACAGTGGCAAGCCTACAGCTATCGCCGAGCCGGATAGCCAGATCGCCATGATCTATCAGGAACTGGCGCGTCAGGTCGGTGCGCGCATCGTGCTGCAAGAGGCCGCAGCACCGGCGATGCCGAGCATTACCATCAGCGAGGACTGATCCGGCACTGAGGATTGCATGGCGGGCTTGCCCGCGATGCATCCAGCGCTGACCTATTCGCAGCCATAAAAAAACCCGCCATAAGGCGGGTTTTTTTGAAAGCGAGGAAGCTAAATCGACTTAGGCGATTTGAACTTCTTCAGCCTGCATACCTTTCTGGCCGCGGGTAGCGACGAAGGTAACAGCCTGGCCTTCTTTCAGGGTTTTGAAGCCTTCAGCCTGGATGGCTTTGAAGTGTACGAACAGGTCGTCACCCGACTGAGGAGTGATGAAGCCGTAGCCTTTCTCATCGTTGAACCACTTGACGGTACCGGATTGGCGGTTGGACATGTGTCTGTCTCCTTGGACAAAGTAGATTTCGGCTCAGGAAACGCCCTGGCCGGGACTGAGTGCAAAGAGAGCGGAAAATTCAGCGATGGGCCGATCAGGATCGTGCATCTAACAGATTCTCGGTGTCACGTGCAGCACAGTGGCGTCACCTTACCCCACTTTCCGCAACCTGCCAATGGCCAACAGCGGCTTTGATGAAATTCGTCTCGGCCAAGCGCGAGCCCGTGCCGGGCGCGGGATAGGGCAGGGAACTTTATCGTGCCGGCCAGGACCGGTAAGATGCGCATCTCGTTTTCAATCTCGACCTCTCAGGACAACCCGCCATGAGCATCAAATCGGACAAGTGGATTCGCCGCATGGCGCAGGAACACGGCATGATCGAACCCTTCGTCGAACGCCAGGTGCGCGGCGAACAGGACAGCCGGGTGATTTCCTTCGGGGTGTCCAGCTACGGCTACGATGTGCGCTGCGCCGACGAGTTCAAGGTCTTCACCAACATCAACTCGGCGACCGTCGATCCGAAGAATTTCGACGAAGGCAGCTTCGTCGACATCAAGAGCGATGTCTGCATCATTCCGCCGAACTCCTTCGCCCTGGCGCGCACCGTCGAGTATTTCCGCATTCCCCGTGACGTGCTGACCATCTGTCTGGGCAAGAGCACCTACGCCCGCTGCGGGATCATCGTCAACGTCACGCCGCTGGAGCCTGAGTGGGAGGGTCACGTGACCCTTGAGTTCTCCAACACCACGACCCTGCCGGCGAAGATCTATGCCAACGAAGGCGTGGCGCAAATGCTGTTCCTGCAGTCCGATGAGGCCTGCGAAGTGTCGTACCGCGACCGTGGCGGCAAGTACCAGGGCCAACGTGGCGTGACCCTGCCGCGCACATGAACCGACGAACCGGGGGAATTAGTTTCCCTTTTGACACTCCTACGAGGTAACTCCCCGGCGTGCATAACGCGCGCCGGCCTTGTCTGGAGCAGCCCATGAAACTCGACCCTGCAATCAGTGCCAAACTGGCTGGCCTGCAGCCGAACCAGATCGGCATGCTGGCGTGGAGCCTCCTTGCACACCCTCCGGTGCACTTGCATGCCGGCGGTGTACCACACCAGCCGGATCCCGATCCAGCGCCCACGGAGCCCGGCGAACCCACCATACCGGACCAGCCACCGCCGACCCCGATGGCCTGATCACCTGGGTAAGGCCCATACACGATCCCCACCCGCCACGAACAGGCGGGTGCCTGGAGAAGGGTCCACAGTCCAGCCTCCGGTGAACTCGCCGAAGGCTGGCAACAGGCTGACCGCTTTCTCGAAGACAAAGCATGGCAGCCTCAGGCGTTGCCTCCCGCGACCTTTGAGCACGCAGGCCGGGTGAACGTGTCCCGCGATCACTGGCAGCGTCGCGTGGGCTTTGGGCTCGTGTGCCAGCGCAAGACCGCCCATCACCCAAGGTTCCTCCACCACCTCGATCCCCAGCGTGTGCGGCGGGTCGCCTGCATGGCGATCATGGTTACCACGCACCAGAATCATCTTCAATTGCGGATGTCTGTCGCGCCACAGCGCCAGCCTGGCGAGCGTGGCCGGTGCTCGGGCGCTGCGCGCATGGAGAAAGTCGCCCAGTACGATCAGTTGTTGGCAATCGTAATGTTCCAGCAGCCGGTCCAGGCGCTCCAGCGTCGCGCTGGTGGTGCCTCGGGGCACTGGCTGGTGCAGGGCACGGTAGCTGGCCGCCTTGCCGATGTGCACATCGGCCACCAGCAACGCCCGTTGCGCCGGCCAGTAAAGCGCCTTGTCCGGTAATAGCCAGAGGGTTTCGCCGCAGTGCTCAATGACCATATGTTGCACGTTCAGCGAGGCCTCCTCGACAGGGTGTGGGGGATTCACGGTCGGCTCGCCGCCTTCTCCAGGTCGGCCACCATCCGCGCGATGCGATCGGCGAGCTTTTCGGTGCTCAGGGTCTCGCGCATGCCTTCGATCAGCAGTGCGAAAGCCAGTGGACTGGGCCGTTGCAATGCATGCAGGTCCAGGCTCAGGCCTGCCAGTTTCTGCAATTGGTGACTCAGCCGCTCGATTTCCAGTTCTTCCATCAACACCTCGTCACGCGCCTGGCCCAGCAGCAGGTTATCCGCATCATGCTTGCGGAACACTTCGTAGAACAGACCGCTGGACGCTTGGATCTGACGGGTACTTTTCTGCGCTGCCGGGTAGCCGCCAAAGACCAGGCCGGCGATCTGGGCGATTTCTCGAAAACGCCGCAGCGCCATCTCCCCCGCATTCAAGCTGGCAAGCACATCCTCGAGCAGATCGTCGACCGTCAGCGCGGCGGGCAGATACGCTGCCCAGTCCACCGCGCTGGCGGCCAGCAATTCGAAGCCATAGTCGTTGACGGCGATCGAGACCGACAGCGGCTGCTGCCGGCTGACCCGCCAAGCGAGCAGATTGGCCAGTCCCAGGTTGGCCATGCGCCCGGCGAAGGGATAGACGAACAAGTGCCAGCCCTGGCGCGTATGCAGCGTCTCGGCCAGCAAGGTGCGTTGCGTGGGCAGCGCCGACCAACTGGCCTGAAGCGCCAGCAGGGGACGCACCGCGCGCATTTCCGGGCCCTCGTAATGGCCATGGGCCGCGGCATCCAGGCGCTCGACCAGGGCATCGGCCAGCTCGCTGGACAGCGGCATGCGCCCGCCATTCCAGCGTGCCACCGCCGCTTTGCGTGCCGTGCTGCGACGCACGTAGGCGGTCATGTTTTCCACCCGTACCAGCTCCAGGATGCGCCCGCCGAACAGCAGGGTATCGCCAGGCTTGAGACGGGCGATGAACGATTCTTCGACGCTGCCCAGCGACTTGCCGCCTCCGCCTTTGCTCCAGTATTTCAGTTGCAGGCTGGCATCGCTGACGATGGTGCCGATGCCTAAGCGATGGCGGCGTGCCAGACGCTCGCTGGCCACGCGCCAGAGGCCATCGGGGTGAGCTTCGACGCGTTGGTAATCCGGGTAGGCCGTCAGCGAGCTGCCGCCATGGCGCACGAAGGCCAGTGCCCACTGCCACTGGGCGTCCTGCAAGTGTTGAAAGGCCCAGGTGCTGCGCACCTCTTCGAGTAACTGCTCAGGCCGGAACCCGCTGCCCAGCGCCATGCTGACCATGTGCTGGACCAGCACGTCCATGCTCAGCCGCGGCGAGCGACGCGCCTCGATGTGCCCGGCCGCCAAGGCCTGTCGAGCCGCGGCGGCCTCCACCAGTTCCAGGCTGTGGGTCGGTACCAAGGTGATGCGGGACGTCCTGCCTGGCGCGTGTCCCGAACGCCCGGCACGTTGCAGCAGGCGCGCGATGCCTTTGGCCGAACCGATCTGCAGCACCCGTTCGACTGGCAGGAAATCCACCCCCAAATCCAGGCTCGAGGTGCAGATCACTGCTTTCAGCGTCCCCTGCTTGAGGCTGCGCTCTACCCAGTCGCGGGTGTGCCGGGCCAGCGACGCGTGGTGCAGCGCGATCAGGCCTGCCCAGTCGGGGCGGGCATCGAGCAGCGCCTGGTACCACAATTCGGCCTGGGCGCGGGTGTTGGTGAACACCAGGCTGCTGGCGCTGGCCTCGAGCTCGGCGCTGACCTTGGTCAGCATCTTCAGCCCCATGTGCCCAGCCCAAGGGAATCGCTCGATTTCGTCCGGCAGCAAGGTATCGACCTGGATGCGTTTGTCCTGGCGCCCTTGCACCAGGCGTCCGCCGCCAGGCAGCAGCACCTCCAGCGCGTGCGGCAGGTTGCCCAAAGTGGCCGACAGGCCCCAGACCACCAACTGTGGCTGCCAGCGCCGCAGGCGAGCCAGGGCCAGTTGCAACTGCACGCCACGCTTGTTGCCCAGCAGTTCATGCCACTCATCCACCACGATCATGCGCAGTTCGGCAAAGTCGCGCTCGGCGTGTTCACGGGTGAGCAGCAAGGTCAGGCTTTCCGGGGTCGTCACCAGCGCACTGGGCAGGCGTCGAGTCTGCCGTGCGCGCTCGGCGCTGGACGTGTCGCCGCTGCGCACGCCGATGCTCCAAGGCAGCCCCAGCTCATCGACCGGTGCCTGCAAGGCGCGGGCGGTATCACTGGCCAGCGCACGCATGGGCGTGATCCATAACACCTGCAGCGGCGCCGGATGACGTCCACTCACAGGACGGGCGAAGGCTCGCAGGGCACCCAGCCAGACGGCGTAGGTCTTGCCGCTGCCGGTACTGGCATGCAGCAGGCCCGATTCGCCGCGCTCAATCGCTGCCCACACGGTGCGCTGGAAGGCGAAGGGCTTCCAGCGTCGGCTGCTGAACCAGGCGTTGGCGAGGTCGGGTGAGGTGGGCATCAGTGGCCGGTCTCGTCGAAGGCTGTGCTTCTACAGACCCGCTAGCGTGCGCTTTGGTTTGATTCGCGTCAGTTGGCCAGGAGATAGCCGCTACGGCACACCTGTTCGCCCGCGACATGGGCGATGACCATACCGGTCGTCGCCATGCGGCGCACGCTGCGTGCATAGAGCAGGCCGCCGTGTGCAGTGCTCACCGGGGTCACCTGGTCGTTGAGCGGGTCGATGATCTCAGCGACCTGCTGTCCTGGCTCCAGGTACTGTCCTGGCTTGGCGTGGAACACCAACAGGCCACCACGTGGCGCCGCCAGCGGCTCGACCGCTGCCAGCGGCGTGGCAGGATACCGAAGCGGGGCAGGGGGCTCGCCTGGCCCGCGATCACGCCCCGGTGCACGAGGAAATCGAGGATCGCCTGGCAATCCTGGCGGGCCAGTTCATGGTTGACGTCGGCCTGGCCGCGCAGCTCGACGGTGACCGCCACGCAGCCCAGGGGAATCGGGAAGCGCTTGGCGAAACGCTGCTGAAGTTGCCACCAGACCAGGCTGAAGCATTCGTCGAACGACTGCCCGCCCGAGTCGGTGGCCAGCAGGCTGGCCTGGGCGCCGAGATAGCGCGCCAGCGGCTCGACCTGCGGCCAGGCTTCGGGAGTGGTGTAGAGGTGTTCGACGGCCTCGAAGTCGCAGTGCAGGTCGAGCACCAGCTCAGCGTCGCAGGCCAGGCGCTGCAAGGTCAGGCGCTGGGCCTGCAGCGGCGTCACCGCCGGGTGGGCCTCCAGCCCGCGACGCAGGTATTTGCGGATCAAGGCGAGGTTATGTTCAGGATCGCCGCTCAGCCGTGGTTCGATCTGATCGCCGATGCTGTCCGACAGGTCGACGAATTTGCGGTTGAAGTTCTCGCCACTGTGCAATTCGAAACGTCCCAGCGGCGCATCCAGCAGCACCTGCTCCAGACCCACCGGGTTGGCCACGGGCACCAGCACCACCTCGCGCTGTAGCAGGCCCTGCTGGTGCAAGTCCCGCAGACGCTGCTTGAGGTGCCAGGCGACCAGCATGCCGGGCAACTCATCGGCGTGCAGCGAGGCCTGGATATAGACTTTGCCTTGGCCTCGCGGGCCGAAGTGGAAGCTGTGCAACTGACGGGTGACACCGGGAACCGGAGAGAGCAAGTCGTGGGTCAAGTGATGCATGGGAGTCCTGGGCTGCGCGGGCGTTGATCGTGGCGACTGGAAATAGAAGCACAAACTGAGCCTGCGTGCCTATGCACGTGAGCACCGGACACCGGCAAACGCGTCAGGTCGGACCGAGCAGACTCTGCAAGGTGGCCAAGTCGTCGGCCTCTTCCACGGGCTTGTCCAGGCGCCAGCGCAGCATCCGTGGAAAGCGCACGGCGATCCCGCTCTTGTGACGTTTGGACAGGGCGATACCCTCGAAACCGAGCTCGAACACCAGGGTCGGCTTGACGCTGCGCACCGGGCCGAAAGTCTCCACGGTGGTCTTGCGGATGATCGCATCGACCTTGCGCATTTCTTCGTCGCTGAGCCCCGAATAGGCCTTGGCGAAGGGCACAAGCGTGCGTTGCGCAGCACCGGCCGGGGCATCCCAGACGGCGAAGGTGTAGTCGCTGTAAAGGCTGGCGCGGCGGCCATGGCCGCGCTGGGCGTAGATCAGCACCGCATCGACGCTGAAGGGGTCGATCTTCCACTTCCACCACACGCCCAGATCCTTGGTGCGACCGACGCCATACAGTGCATCGCGCCGCTTGAGCATCAATCCTTCGACGCCAAGGCTGCGCGACTGCTCGCGCTGTTCGGCCAGGCCCGCCCAGTCGTCTGCCTGCAGCAGAGGGGACAGCAGTACCGGCGCCAGCGGGTGTTCGTTCAGCAGACGTTCCAGCCCGCTGCGCCGCTCGTGTTGCGCACGGCTGCGCCAGTCTTCTCCCTCGTACTCGAGCAGGTCGTAGGCCTGCAACACCACCGGAGCATCGGCGAGCAGCTTCTTGCCGAGGATCTTGCGACCCAGGCGCTGCTGCAACAAGGCAAAAGGCTGCACCGCGGGTGCGTCTTGCGTGGTGCCAGGTTTCCACACCAGGATTTCGCCATCGAGTACCACGCCGTCCGGCAGGGTTTCGGCCAGGCTGTGCAGTTCGGGAAAACGCTCCGTGACCAATTCTTCGCCGCGCGACCAGATCCACAATTGGCCCTCGCGCTTGACCACCTGGGCACGGATACCGTCCCACTTCCATTCCACTTGCCAGTCTTCGACCGGGCCGATCAACGTGGCGAAGTCTTCCACCGGCGCTTGTAGGGCATGGGCCAGGAAGAATGGGTAGGGCTGTCCGCCGCGTTGGGCGTGTTCGTCGTCCGATTCCGGGGCAATCAGTTTCAGGTAGCTGTCGGGCGTCGGTCGATGGCTGAGGTCGGTGTAGCCGACCAACCGTTGCGCCACACGCTTGGGGTCCAGGTCGCACAATTGGGCCAGTGCGCGAGTGACCAGCAGTTTCGACACCCCGACTCGGAAACTGCCGGTGATCAACTTCAGGCACAGCATGAGGCTGGGACGGTCCAGACGCAGCCACAGTTGCGGTAACCGTTCGCCAATCACCTCGGCGGGTTGCCCACGCAGGGGCAGCAGGTGCTGCTCGACCCACTGCGCCAGTCCTTCATCGCTGTCGTGATCGTGCTGTGGCAGTAGCAGGGAAATGGTTTCGGCCAGGTCGCCGACCGACTGGTAGCTCTCCTCGAACAACCAGTCCGGCAAGCCCGCCATGGCCGTGGCCAACTCGCGGAGCAAGCGGGTGGGTACCAGTTGCCGTGGGCGACCGCCGGCCAGGAAATAGACGGCCCAGGCCGCGTCGGCGGCCGGCGCTTCGGCGAAGTAGTCGCGCAGGGCCTGTAGCTTGGCATTGCTCGAAGTGGTTGCGTCCAGGCGCAGGTACAGCTCGGCGAAATCCTTCATGGTGCAGGCTCCGCAGCGGGGGCGTCATCCTCATCGCCGTATTCGGTGACGAAGGCGCGGGCGTCCAGGCCCTGTTCGCACAGGTAGCGCACCAGCACGCCGACCGAGCCGTGGGTGACCATCACCCGCTCGGCACCGGTTTGGCCGATGGCCCATAGCAGGCCGGGCCAGTCGGCATGGTCGGAGAGCACGAAGCCGCGGTCCACGCCACGCCGCCGACGGGTTCCTCGCAATAACATCCAGCCGCTGGCGAAGGCGTCGCTGTAGTCGCCGAAACGGCGTATCCAACTGCTGCCGCCAGCCGATGGCGGTGCCAGCACCAAGGCCTGGCGCATCAGCGGATCATTGCGCGGGATATCACCGGCATAGCGGGTTTCCGGCAGCGCGATACCGGCTTCGCGGTAGACCCGGTTCAGTGGCTCCACGGCGCCATGCACCAGAATCGGCCCGAGGCTGGCGTCCAGCCCATGGAGGATGCGCTGGGCCTTGCCGAAGGCATAGCAGAACAGCACGCTGGCCTTGCCCTGGTCGCGGTTGCTGCGCCACCAGGCGTTGATGTCGGCGAACACCTCGGCCTGGGAGGGCCAGCGATAGATCGGCAGACCGAAGGTGGATTCGGTGATGAAGGTGTGACAACGCACCGGCTCGAACGGCGCGCAGGTGCCGTCGGGCTCGACCTTGTAGTCGCCCGACGCCACCCACACCTCGCCCTCGTACTCCAGCCGTACCTGCGCCGAGCCGAGGACATGCCCGGCAGGATGGAAGCTCAAGGTCACGCCGTGGTGCACCAGACGCTCGCCGTACGGCAGGGTCTGCAGGTCGATGTCCTGGCCCAGCCGGCTGCGCAGAATACCGGCGCCGGGGGCTGCGCACAGGTAGTGTCCGTTGCCGGTGCGGGCATGGTCGCCGTGGCCGTGGGTGATCACCGCGCGCTCCACTGGCCGCCATGGATCGATGTAGAAATCTCCGGGTGGGCAATACAGGCCTTCGGGACGGGCGATCACGAGATCCATGGGCATTCGCGCTGGCTGGGGTTATTGCTTAGGAGCGCGACGTCGGCGTGGAAGTTCGGCTGGATCGAAGCACGCCGAGCGACCCTGGCGGGCCGCTCGGCAATAGGGCTACTTGCCCGGGGTGAGGGTCAGGCGCTGGCTGCCGTAGGCGCGGGCGAAGTTCTGCGGCTGCAGCGGCAGGGTCGTGAAACGGCCCTTGAACCAGGCGTCCAGGCCGTCGGCGTAGTGGGCGCTGGCAGCGTTGCCGGACTGACCGCTGCTGGTCAGCACTTGCAGCGGTTCGGCCTGGCCGAAGTCGACGATCATCCGCGCCGAGGCCGGCAGCCTGGTATCGAAGTCACGGCCCCAGGCGTAGGGCGTCAGGGCCAGGGTGCTGAAGTCGCCACCGGCTGCCATCGGTGCCTGGTTCAGGGCGTCGCCCAGGCTATGTACGTTCGGCGCAGGCCAGTGGTATTGGTGCAGCTTGCCCCATTGCCAGGCCTTGCGGTCGGCGCCGAATTTGGCGATGCCTTCGTCCATGGCCGCCGCGAGGCTACGGGCGAGAATGGTCGGTTTGTCTTCCTTCTGCTGCGTGCTGCGGTCGTCCCAGAACGGACTGTCTTCACGGCCGAGCAGGTGATCGGCCTGGGCCGAATAAGACAGCTCGGCATTGCTCACGAAAGCTTGCCAGGCGGCACTGGACTCAGGGCCGAGTTCGTCGAGGAAGGTCTGACGCACGACAGTCTGCAGGAACAGTTCATAGAGCGCGGCGTCGGCCGAGACCGGACTGAGGCGACCGTCGAAGGCTTTCAGCCTAGTCAGGGTTTCGCGGGCCTTGTCGCGCTCTATGGCAGGCAATGCGTCGATGGCCTGCTTGAGCGGCTGGGCCATGCCGGGCGCCTCGAACATGCGCTTGAGCTTGTCGGCGAGCAGGGTCACCTGGTCGTTCTGCAGGGCCATCAGGCTGCGGCTGTCGTGGCGACCGTTGCCCGCCAGTTGGCCCAGACGCTCGGCGCGTTCGGGTAGTACCAGGTACTCGACAACTGCATGCCGTAGCCTTTGGGCAGGCTGCGCTGGTTGGCGTGGCCGATCCAGCCACTGGGCGGATCCTGGTCGTAGGGGTGAAGCATGGCGTCGGCGAAACCGTCCCAGTCATAACGCCCGTCCCAGCCAGGGGAGGGCAGCAGGCCCTGGCCTTCACGACGGTTCGGGTAGCGCCCGCTGACCTGCCAACCGATATGCTCGGGTTCGGCGAAAACGAAGTTCAAGGCCGCGGCGCCGACTTCGCGGGTGCTGTCGAAGGCGCGTTCCAGCGTGCTGGCGCGGGTCAGGTCGAACAGCGCGTCCAGGCTGCGGTCGTCCTTGAGCTGCGGCAAGTGCAGGGCAAGGCCGTAGCCGTTGCCGGGCTGGCCGAGCAGGGTGCCGTGGCGGGTGTCGTACAGCACTTCGCGCACGGGGCGCTGACCGCGCACGAAGAAGGTCTCGTTGCGCCCACGCGCAGCCTGCCACTTACCGTCGGCCAAGTAAGTGAGCTGGTTGCCCTGGCGGCGCAGTTGTTCGAGGAACAGGTCCTGGTTATCGGCCATGACCGCGCTGGCGCTCCACGCCAACTTGCCGTTGTAGCCGGCCAGTACGATGGGCAAACCGGGCAGCGACAGACCGGCGACCTGATACTTGCTGGTGTGGATCTGCACCGGGCTCAAGGCCCAGGTGGCGCGGCTGTCGCTGGCCAGCAGGCTCTTGCCGTTGCGGCTGCGCAGCGGACCCAGCGCGAGGTTGGACGAGCCGGCGCTGCCCAGCAGGCCCAGCTCGGTGAGCTTCTGGCTGGCCGCAGTGACGTCGCCCAGGCCAGAGATGCGCGTCAGATCGATGCCCTTGAGCTTGTCGGCCTCGCCATTGGCCAACGCCTCGTCAGGGGCGCTGGGCAGCAGCCAGGCCAGCTTGTCACTGCCGACTTTCTGCGCCAGGGTGAGCGCGGACAGCTCTTCCTGCAGGTTCACCGACTGGCTGAAGGCATACAGACTGAAAATCAGCGCCGAGTCCTCGGCTTTCCAGTACTCAGGGCGATAGCCGCTGCCGGCGAGGTCGCTGGGCAGTTTGTCGCGGTAGCGGAACAGGTAGGCGTTGACGCCTCGGGCGTAGACTTCGAAGAAGCGCTTGAGCCGCGGTGAGGCATCGGCATATTGCTGGGCGGCGCTTTGCTTGAGATTGGCCGCGCGCATCAGGCGGTCGATATCGAGCGCCTCGGCCCCGGCGATTTCGGACAGGCGCCCCTGGGCCAGCAAGCGCATGGCGATCATCTGTTCGATGCGGTCGCCAGCATGCACATAGCCCAGACTGAACAGTGCATCGTGAAAGCTGCTGCTCTCGATCAGCGGCGCGCCCATGGCGTTACGCCTTACCGAGACGTTCTGCGCCAGCCCTTTGAGCGGCTGCACGCCGGTGCTCGGCGGCACACTGTCCTGATGGCCGCCCACCTGACAGCCGGCAAGCCCGAGCAGGCCGAGCAGCACGGCGCCAGAGCCGAACCGGAAACGCAAAGGAGGAAACACGGGGGCAGCCATTGCAAAGGCTCCTGAAGAGGGGAAGTCGGCTAGTTTCAAGCGGGTAAGTTTCAAGCGGTAAGTTGCAAGCGGCAAGTTGCAAGTAAAGGCGCGTGAGCCCACGCATCGCGAGCGACTTCGAGGGGCGGCGCCTCGGCATGCCCGCACTCCAACTTGCCGCTCGCGGCTAATTCAAGCGCCGTGGCACTTCTTGAATTTCTTTTCGCTGCCGCAGGGGCAAGGGTCGTTGCGGCCGACGTCTTTCAGCGCATTGCGCACCGGCTCCTGATGGCCGTGGTTGCAGTGGGGGCCGTGCACATGGCCGTGGTCGTGGTGGTGGTCGTGACCGTGGTCGCAGTCGGGGCCATGGACATGGGGTTGTTGGGTCATTGCGGGCTACTCCGGTTTGAGATCGCCGCGGATTATCTCACCACTGCGCGACAAGTGCAGGTCCCTGTGCACGATCAGCCCGGTGGCGAGCTCGGCCTGCAAGCTGTAGTTCAGGGGGTTGCCACTTCTGAGCAGCTTGGCCAGCGGTTTGAGGTGCTGCCAGAGGTTGGTGCGCACATCGATCTTGAAGGTCCGCCGCGAATGGGCGCCGACGCTGCGCCACAGGCTGGCCTCGTCCTGCACCAGCAGCAGGTCGCCCAGGCGTACCGTATAGGCAAGGGTGCGGATGAACAGACGACTGTCGGTCGGGTTGTCGATGCGCACATGCAAGACGAAGTGCTGCTGGTGCAGGCGCGCCTTGACCGTTTCCACGCGCAGCAAATGAACCTCGGGCCGGGCCCGCTCGCTGGCGTCCCAGCCCGCGCAACCGCCCAGCCAGAGTGAGGTGACAGTTAGCAGGCAGAGCCGCCCGATGAAGTTCATGGTCAGTGGCCGACGTAGCTGGCGCAGCATTTCTTGAACTTCTGCCCGCTGGCGCAGGGGCAGGGACCGTTGCGCCCGGCGCGCATTGCCACGGTGGGGTCGATGAAATACCAGTGTCCGCCATGCTGCACGAAGGCCGAGCGTTCGCGGTGCTGATGGTCGCCTTGTTGATCGTGCCAGCGCGCGGTGAAGGTGACGAATGCATGCTCAGGCTGTCCGCCGAGCACTTCGCTGCTTTCGACGTCAAGGCCCAGCCAGGTGCTCTGGGCGCTCCAGGTGGCCATGGCGGCGCGGTCCAGATCGGCTTGCTGGGCGGGCAGCGTGGTTGCCACCAGGTAGTCCACCAGGCCCAGTACATAGGCGCTGTAGCGCGAGCGCATCAAGGCCTGGGCATCGGCTGCCGGCGTGCCGGCATGAAGGCGCCCGCAGCAGGCGTCGAGAAGATTGCCGCTGCCGCAGGGACAGACCGTAACGCTCATGAAGTCACCACCAGTACTTGCCGAAGTTTTGCGGATTGGCCCAGAACTTGGCATTGAGCCAGTCCGGCACCTGCTTGTAGTCATGCAGATCATAGGTGAACAGGCTCAGCACCTGCTCCTGGCGGCGAAACTTTTCACTCGCCGACATCGCCAGGGCGAAGAAGTCGGTGTCGTGCCAGCCGCAGGCGGCCAGGTCGGCCAACACGGCCACCTTGCTGGCGTTGAGATTGCGGATGCCGCCCAACAGTTCCAGACCGCTGCGTTTGGGCAGGTGCTCCAGGCAGTCCACCAGCACGGCCAGGTCGAAACGCTGCGCGGCCAAGTCGGCGGGCAGCGGCCCCGGCGCGGTTACCTGCACCTGGGTCGCCGGGTGTGCGGCGGCAAAGGCGTCCAGGGCCGGGAAACGCGAGCCCACCAGCAGCAGGCGGGCGGGTGCGAAGCGCTCGAGCAGGGCCGCCAGGGCCTGTTGCGGAGTGCGCTGGGAAAAACCGTCGGTCATTGCCAATCCTCGTTCAGGTCGCTCTAGACTAGCGGGCCTGGCTTTGCGGGCAAAGCGGGTTGTGGTGCAGTCATGGCCCATTGCTGGCAGAGCGGCCACGGGCGGTCTTTACTCCCTGAGCATCGGTCGTGCACCGATTCCCTCAGGAGAGACGACAAAAATGAGCATAGTACGCACTGCGATACCCCTGGTTCTGATCACCGGTGTGTTGACCGGGTGTGCAGGCCTGCAGAAAACCGACTGGCCGAAATGCGCAGCGGTCGGTGGTGTAGGGGGCGCGGCCCTGGGCGCCATCGAAAGTTCGAGCTGGGCCGGCTGGGGCGCTTTGCTCGGCGGTGGCCTGGCAGCCGGTTACTGCTGGTCCCATGGCGACGGTGACGAAGACGGCGATGGCGTGCCGGACAGCCGCGACAAGTGCCCCGGTACGCCGCGTGGGGTCCAGGTCGACGCCAACGGTTGCCCACTGCAGCCGGTAGTCGAGGAGCGGGTGGTCGAGGAGGTGGTGGTGGTCGAGAAGGAAGAGGTCATCGTCATCCGCGACGTGCACTTCGAGTTCGACTCGGCGCGGCTGACCGCCGCCGACAAAGAGCGCCTGAACAGCGTGGCCACCCGCTTGAAGCAAGAGGCGCCCAGCGCCCGCCTGAGCGTCACCGGGTACACCGACAGTGTCGGCGCCGATGGCTACAATCAGAAACTTTCCGAGCGTCGTGCCCATTCGGTGACCGACTACCTGATCGGCAGCGGTATACCGCGTGACCGCTTCGTGTCGGTGGTCGGCGCGGGCGAGCGTCAGCCAGTGGCCGACAACGCCACGGCCGAGGGCCGCGCCCTGAACCGTCGCACCGAGATCAAGATCCAGCGTTGATGGGCCGCGTCCACGTCGCCGGTCGGGGCGTGGGCTTGTGCTGCGAAGCCGTGTCGCCGGCCCCTGGCGCACGGCCCGGCACGGCGTTACTGTTGGCCGCAGCGTCCGCTCGAACGGGCCGCAAGCCAACAACAAGACAGTCGGGGGCGAGGTATGAAATTCATCTTGGGTCTGGGCAAGGCCCTGACGGTGGTGTTCTGGTGGGTGGTGCTGGTCAATCTGACCCAGCCGCAGCCATTGCCATTGAATCTGTTGATCAATGCAGCCGGTGCGTTTTTGCTGGCCCTGCACCTGCTTGAGGTGCTGATGTTCAATGCCAGTCTTCGCGGGCGCAGTCACCGCTGGTTCGATCGCCTGCAAATCCTGTTGACCGGCATCTTTCACGTCATGTCCATTCCCCGTCCGCTGGAGGCTCCGCGCCATGCGTAAGTTGATGTTGTTGGCCGCGTTGGCCGCTCCGCTGGCGCAGGCCGAGAGCCTTGAGGTGGGTGCCCATTCCATGCTGCGGTTGCCGAGCAAGTCGTCCAGCGTGCACCTGGAGCGTGTCGAGGTGGCCGACTCGGCGACGCTGCTGCTGCCGGCCACGCTGACCGCGCTGAAGATCGACCACTTGGTCATGGGCCGCGACGCACGTATCGCCATCGCGCCGGCGCCGAGCGCGCTGAGCATCGAGGCCGGTACCGCAGTGCTCGGTCCTGGTAGCGAGATCAGCGCGCCTGGCGCCGCCGGAACCTATCAGCGCCCTGCACGCCCGGGGCGCGACCTGGACCTGCGCTTGCAGACGCTGGAGGCCGAGCAACTGATGATCGATGCCAGGGGTGGGGCCGGAGCGCCTGGCTTTGCCGGTCTCGACGGCGGTACTGGCAGCGCCGGGGGCTGCACCTGGGGCACTGCCAGCCGCGGCGCGAATGGTGACAATGGCGGTGATGGCCACGATGGCGCTGCGGGCGGACGGGTGCGTCTGGCCGTCCCCGGTGACTTCCCGGCGGAGCGCATTCAGGTCCGCGTCGAAGGCGGCGCTCCGGGTCAACCTGGCGCGGCGGGCAAAGCGGGGCAGGGCGGAGCCAGCAAAGGCTGTCTGGTGTATCGCACCGCAGCGGGCAGCGCGGGGCGAGCGGGCTTGCCAGGCCAGCCCGGGCTGGCCGGGGCGGCGGGGGAGTTGATTCTGCAGACGATCCGTTAGTTCGGTGCTTTGGGGCTGCACTGCAGCCCTGCTCGATCTGTCAGAGGGGCAGGCGCGAACTGGCGACGGCCACCACGGCGACGCCCAGCAACAGATTGATGCCGACCATCCGTCGGATCCTGCCCAGCACCGCAGCGCCCGAGGCCCAGTCCTCGGCCTGCACGGCGGTGCGCAACTCCGGGAGCAGCAGCGCCTGCACGCGCATGAACAGCGCGAACATCGCGATGCCGCCGCCGATCATCACCTGAACGTGGCGTGGCGCGGCATCGAAGCCGCCGAAGCGCAGGTGCAACATGCCGATACCACTGATCGCCAGCACCGCCACGGCCAGCCAGACCCATCCGAAGAAACGTCGGAAAACTTCCAGCCACAGCCGCAGGCGCGCTGGCCCCTCCAGCGCTACGACTGCCGCCGGGCGCAGTATCAGCCAGGCGAAGAGCATGCCGCCGACCCAGACCAACGCGGCCAGAACGTGCAGTGTGTAGGGCAGGGCAAAGGCAAGCATCCGGATCTCCATGGGGCATCGAGGGCAATGACGGGGTATGATAGCCGCCCCATGCAAAACACTGAAAATATATCCAGCCCGTCGGGCGCGCCTAGACCATGATCAGCAATGAACTAAAAGCCACCATCCAGGGCGCCTACTCGCGTTTTCTCGAAGCCAAGAGCCTCAAGCCTCGCTACGGCCAGCGCCTGATGATCGCCGAAGTGGCCAAGGTGCTCGGCGATATCGCTTGTGACGAGGAAGGTCGTCGATCTGGTGAACCCGCCGTGGTGGCGGTCGAGGCCGGCACCGGTACCGGCAAGACGGTCGCCTACAGCCTCGCCGCGATCCCCGCTGCCAAGGCTGCGGGCAAGCGTCTGGTGATTGCCACCGCCACCGTCGCCTTGCAGGAGCAGATCGTCTTCAAGGATCTTCCCGACCTGATGCGCAACAGCGGCCTGAATTTCAGCTTCGCGCTGGCCAAAGGGCGGGGCCGCTACCTGTGCCTGTCCAAACTCGACGTGCTGCTGCAGGAAGGCCACGCGCAGTCGGCCACCGCTCAGTTGTTCGAAGAGGAAGGTTTCCACATCGAGGTGGATGAGCGCAGCCAGAAGCTGTTCAACAGCATGATCGAGAAGCTTGCCGGCAACCGCTGGGATGGCGACCGCGACAGTTGGCCCGAAACCCTCGAGGACCAGGACTGGGCGCGCCTGACCACCGACCACAGCCAGTGCACTGGCCGGCATTGCCCGAATTTTCAGCAGTGTGTCTTCTATAAAGCTCGCGAAGGCATGGGTAAGGTCGACGTCATCGTCACCAACCATGACATGGTGCTTGCCGACCTAGCGCTCGGTGGCGGTGCAGTGCTGCCCGACCCACGCGACACGATGTACGTGTTCGACGAAGGCCACCACCTGCCGGACAAGGCTATCGGCCATTTCGCCCACTATTCGCGTCTGCGCTCCACCGCCGACTGGCTGGAGCAGACCGCCAAGAACCTGGCCAAGCTGCTGGCCCAGCACCCGCTGCCAGGCGACCTTGGCCGGCTGATCGAGCAGGTGCCGGAGTTGGCGCGGGAAATCCGCACCCAGCAGCAGTTCATGTTCACCCTGTGCGAACAGGTAGCCGACTTCCGCGTGGGCGAAGACATGGAGGGCCGTGACCGCCCGCGCTATCGCTTCGAGGGGGGTGTGGTGCCCGAGCAGATCCGCGAGGTGGGCATCGAGCTCAAGAAAGGCTTCGCCCGGCTCAATGACCTGTTCACCCGCTTGGCCGACCTGCTCAAGGAAGGCATGGATGGTGAGGTCAACATCGGCATCGCCAGTCATCAGGCCGAAGAGTGGTACCCGCTGTTCGGCAGCCTGGTGACTCGCGCCCAGGGTAATTGGGAGCTGTGGACGGCGTTCACTGCCGAAGATCCGCAGGACAGTCCGCCCATGGCGCGCTGGTTGACCCTCGCCGAAAGCGGCGCGCTGTTCGACATCGAAGTCAATGCCAGCCCGATCCTTGCCGCCGAGATGCTGCGGCGCAATCTCTGGCATGTCGCCTACGGTGCCTTGGTCACCTCGGCGACGTTGACGGCGCTCGGCAAGTTCGACCGGTTCCGCATGCGCTCGGGGCTGCCCCGCGATGCCGTCACCTGCGTGGTGCCCAGTCCCTTCGTGCACGGCGATGCCGGTCTGCTGCGCGTACCGGACCTGGGCGCCGACCCGCGCGATGCCGCCGGGCATACCGCAGCCATCATCCGCGAACTGCCAGCGATCGTCGAAGACGCGCGCGGTGCGCTGGTGCTGTTCTCGTCGCGCAAGCAGATGCAGGATGTGTTCGACGGCCTGGACCGCGACTGGCGCAAGCTGGTGCTGATCCAGGGCAACCTGTCCAAGCAGGAAACCCTGAACAAGCACAAGGCGCGGGTCGACGACGGCCAGCACAGTGTCCTGTTCGGCCTCGCCAGCTTTGCCGAAGGGGTCGACCTGCCAGGTGCCTACTGCGAGCACGTGGTCATCGCCAAGATCCCATTTGCGGTGCCCGACGACCCGGTTGAAGCTGCGCTCGCCGAATGGATCGAGGCCCGTGGCGGCAATCCGTTCATGGAAATTGCCGTGCCCGATGCCTCGCTGCGTCTGATCCAGGCGTGCGGTCGCCTGCTGCGTACCGAGCAGGACCGCGGCGTCATCACCTTGCTCGACCGGCGTCTGGTCACCCAGCGCTACGGCAAGGCTATCCTCAATGCACTGCCGCCCTTCCGGCGGGAGATTCAGTAAACGGCTGGAGCACGATGCTCCGGCCTGTTGTCCATGACTCGATACGGGCCCATGAGGGCCTTGAAGGAGAGCCCCGTCCACATGATCCGCCGCACCCTGCCCGTTGTCCTTACCCTGTTGTGCAGCACTGGCGTGCTGGCTGGGCAGCAGACGCTGTTCAGCTTCGTGCGTCCGACCTCGATGGTGACGGTCACCACTGAAGATACCGGCATGCCGCAATACAATGCGGAACAGACGGCCGAGGGCGAGGTGCTTCGACGCGTGGTGTTCAACCCGGTGGCGCATCCTACCCTGCGCCTGAGTCCTCAGACTGGCGTGTGGGACTGGTCGGCTGGGCAGTTCCTGACGCTGCGCCTGCAGAGTGCCCAGGACTGGGCGCTGACCGTGGATGTGACGGTCACGGGCGGTGACGGCCGCAGCCTGGTCAGCCGTATCGATCTGCCGGCAGGCCCGGCGCAAACGGTGATGGTGCCGCTCAAGGCCAGTTCGCCGCTCAGCCAGGGCATGCGCGCCGGCCCGCCGATGCCCTGGAGTTACGACGGCCAACGTCTGCTGTTGACCAGTAGCAGCGGCGAGCTGGACCTCAAACAGGTGGCGTCGGTCAGCTTGAGCATTCCCCAGCCCAAGGTCGCGCAGAACCTGCTGGTGGAAAAGCTCGGCCTGGAGAGCGACGACCGCGTGGTGCGTGCGGTCTACAGCGAGTTGATCGATGCCTATGGTCAGTCCACTCGCAGTCGCTGGCCAGAAAAGATCGCCAGCGACGAGCAACTCAAGGCAGCCGATGTCCGCGAACAGCAGCAACTCAAACGTTGGCTGGGCGAGCGCGAGCAACAGTCGCTCGACCTTTATGGCGGCGTGATCGCCGGTCCGGCCTTCGAGGCCCAGGGCTTCTTCAGAACCGAAAAGCGCGATGGGCGCTGGTATCTGGTCACGCCGCAAGGCCATGCGTTCTATTCCCTGGGCGTCAATGCCGTGGCTGCGGACGGTGGGCGCACCTACGTCGCTGGACGGGAAACGATGTTCAAGGGCCTGCCGGCGCAGGGCGAGGCACTCTCGGCATTCTATGGTGAAGGCAACAATGACGATGGCAACGCGTCTTCCCAGGGGCGCGGCTTCAAGCAAGGCCGCTGGTTCGACTTCTACGCGGCCAACCTGCAGCGCACCTACGCCAAGCCCTGCACGCCGGTCGCCGAGAGCCAAGGGCCTGCCGACTGTGCGGCTGCGACCCTCGATGCGACGCGCTGGCAAACCCATAGCCTCGACCGGTTGCTGGCCTGGGGTTTCAATACCTTGGGTAATTGGAGCGATCCAGCGTTGGGTGAGGCGCAGAGGGTGCCTTACACCCTGCCACTGTCGATTGTCGGTGATTACGCCAGCATTAGTACGGGCATGGACTGGTGGGGCCGCATGCCCGATCCGTTCGACCCGCGCTTTGCCATGGCTACCGAGCGGGCGGTGGCCATCGCGACCCGCGACCACCGCGACGATCCTTGGCTGATCGGCTATTTCGCCGACAACGAGCTGGCCTGGGCAGCGCCTGGCGACGATCCCAAGGCGCGTTATGGCCTGGCCTTCGGTACGCTTCGGCTGACCACCGATGTGCCCGCCAAGCGCGCGTTCCTCAAGCAGTTGCGCGACAAGTACCGCAACCAGGAGGGTCTGTCGAAAGCCTGGGGCATCGAGCTCAAGGCCTGGGAACTGATGGAAGACCCAGGCTTCGAGGCGCCGTTGCCCAATGCCGAGCATCCGGAGATCGAGCGTGACTATCAGTACTTCCAGCAGGTGTTCGCCCAGACCTACTTCAAGACCATCTCCGATGCCCTGAAGTGGCATGCACCCAATCACCTGCTGCTGGGTGGGCGCTATGCGATCAGCACACCGGAAGCGGTCCAGGCATGCGCCGAGTTCTGCGATGTCATCAGTTTCAACTTCTATACCCTCAAGCCCCAGGACGGCTACGACTTCGCGCGTCTGGCCGAGTTGGACAAGCCGGTACTGGTCTCGGAATTCCAGTTCGGCTCGCGCGACCGTGGTCCGTTCTGGCCTGGGCCGCTGGAAGTGGAGCGGGAAGAGGATCGAGGTCCGGCCTACGGCAATTTCCTCAAGGCCGCGCTGGCCCAGCCAATGATCGTCGGGGCGCATTGGTTCCAGTACCTGGATCAGCCCGCCAGTGGCCGGCTGCTCGATGGTGAGAACGGCCATCTCGGGCTGGTGGCCATCACCGATGTCGCCTATCCGGGCTTCGTCGAAGCGGTGCGCAAGAGCAATCGGGAAACCCTCGAGGAGGTGCGTCGAATGCTGGAGTCCAAGACGCCCTGAGCATCGTTGGGGAACTTGGGCTTTTTCCGACAACCTTCCGGCCACATTCAGTAGGCAAAACCGCCAACTACTGAAACAATGCCCGCCTTTGACTGGCAAGTGGTACGGAGAGCGGGCGGGTGCACATTCAGGGTCACTTTGAGCTGAAGTTCGAGGCAGTGCGCGACGCCTTTGCCGCCTTGTTCGAGGATTCCCAGGAGCGTGGTGCGGCGCTGTGCATTCAGGTGGGCGGCGAGACCGTCATCGACCTGTGGGCGGGCACAGCCGACAAGGATGGGCAGCAGGCTTGGCACAGTGACACCCTTGCTAACCTGTTTTCCTGTACCAAGACCTTCACCGCAGTAACCGCGCTGCAGTTGGTCGGCGAGGGCAAGCTGGCACTGGATGCCCTGTGGCCCGTTACTGGCCCGAGTTTGCCCAGGCTGGCAAGGAAGGCATCACGCTGCGCCATCTGCTCAGTCACCGTGCCGGCCTGCCAGCCATCCGTCATCTGCTGCCGGCCGAGGCGCTCTACGACTGGTCGTTCATGGTCGATACCCTGGCGGCCGAGGCGCCTTGGTGGACACCGGGCACTGAGCATGGCTATGCCGCCATCACCTACGGCTGGCTGATCGGCGAGCTGATCCGGCGCGCCGACGGTCGCGGCCCGGGCGACTCGATTGTGGCCCGCACAGCGCGTCCTCTGGGCCTGGATTTCCATGTGGGCTTGGACGATGCCGAATTTCACCGTGTCGCGCATATCGCTCGCGGCAAGGGCAACCCCGGAGACGCCGCTGCCCAGCGCTTGCTGCAGGTGACGATGCGTGAGCCGCAGGCGCTGTCCACCCGCGCTTTCACCAATCCCCCGGCGATTCTCACCAGCACCAACAAGCCCGAGTGGCGCCGCATGCAGCAACCGGCTGCCAATGGCCACGGCACTGCGCGCAGCCTGGCTGGTTTCTACGCCGGTCTGCTCGATGGCAGTCTGCTGGAATCGGAACTGCTCGATGAGTTGACCCGCGAACACAGCCTTGGCCAGGACCGGACGCTGCTGACCCAGACCTGCTTCGGCCTGGGCTGCATGCTCGACCAGCCCCAGGTCGCCAACGCCACGTTCGGGCTGGGCGCACGGGCGTTCGGTCATCCCGGCGCAGGTGGTTCGGTCGGTTTTGCCGACCCGGAGTACGACGTGGCGTTCGGCTTTGTCACCAACACCCTCGGGCCTTACGTGCTGATGGATCCGCGGGCGCAGAAACTGGTGCGGGTACTGTCCAATTGCCTTTGATCGGGTAATGCGGGTAATGCCCGATTCCTTTGACTATCCTCAATGCCAACGCCACCACGGGTGGGCAAAATCTTCTTCTAATTCATGGTGTATCGCCGATGTCTTCACACAAAACCTTAGCACTCGCCCTGTGCCTGGCCATGACCGGCTGCGCCAGCCAAACCCCGGATGGCTCCAAGAGCGCGGCCCTGAGCTGGTGGCCGTTCGGTTCGGACAAGGTCGCTGACCAGGAAGTGAAAGCGGCGGTCACCGAAAAGGTTGCGAAAGCTGACGCCAAGTCCGAGGGCGGCAGTCATTGGTGGTGGCCGTTTGGCTCGAGCGAGAAGCAGGCTGAAGCGCCAGTCGTACCGAAGATCGACCAGAAGGCCACCCAGGCCTGGCTGGATGCGTACGAACCCAAGCTGCGCGAAGCCGCCAAGGACAGCAAGCTGGAGGTGGAGCGTCGTGAAGATGTACTGGTCGTGATCCTGCCGGTCGACGGTTCGTACAACCCAGATCGACCCAATATGCTGCTTCCCGTCACGCTCGGCCCCATCACCCGTGTGGCCAAGGTTGTCGAAGGCGATCCCAAAACCGCAGTGCTGGTGCTCGGCCACGCCGATACCAGCGGTGTTGCCGTCGCCAATCAGAAACTCAGCCTGGAACGCGCGGCCTCGGTATCGGCTATTTTCCGTTTGAGCGGCCTGCAGCGTGATCGCCTCAACCTCAAGGGCATGGGTGCGGTCATGCCGCGTGCAGCCAATGACAGTGTCGAGGGCCGGGCGCTGAACCGCCGTGTCGAGATGCTGCTGACCCCGCAGAACACCATGCTGGCGCTGCTCGCCAAGTATCAGCAGGCAGCCCCAGCGCCTATGGCTGCTCCGGCGGCCATGGTTGCTACGCAGGATGCCAAAGCGCCAGTCAAGGCCGCTGCGGCCAAGCCAGCCGCCAAACCTGCGACCAAGGCCGCCGCCAAGCCTGCTGCGAAGAAGACCGCGAGCAAGGCTGCCGCCAAGCCTGCAGCTAAGAAGGCGGCTGCAAAACCCGCCGCGAAAAAGGCGACCACCACCACGGACAAGAAAGTCGCCGCCAATAGCCCTGCGAAGACCAACTGATCGTCAAGGAAACGCAGCAATGACCCAATCCCTGGCCGATATGCGGCGCGACTACACCCGTGATGGCCTGGCCGAAGACCAGGCCCGGCCGAGCCCTTCGCCTTGTTCCACCACTGGTTCGGCGATGCGGTGAAGACCGAGCAGCCGCCAGTGGAGGCCAACGCCATGACGCTGGCCACGGTCGATGGTCAGGGGCGCCCGCATTGCCGGGTGCTGCTGCTCAAAGGGCTCGATGAGCGCGGGTTCACTTTTTTCACCAACTACGAGAGCGCCAAGGGCCAGCAACTGCTGGTCAGTCCTTTTGCGGCCATGACCTTTTTCTGGCCTGCGCTGGAGCGTCAGGTGCGCATCGAGGGACGAGTGGAAAAGGTCTCGGCGAAGGAGTCGGACGATTACTATCAGGTGCGTCCTCTGGGTAGTCGCCTAGGTGCCTGGGCGTCGCCGCAAAGCCGGGTGATCGCTGACCGTGCCGAGCTCGAAGGCCTGGTCAAGGCTACCGAAGCGCGGTTCTCCGACACTCAGCCGCACTGTCCGGAACATTGGGGCGGCTATCGTTTGCTGCCTGAGCGCATCGAATTCTGGCAAGGCCGTTCGAGCCGTTTGCACGATCGTCTGAATTATCGCTGGATCGACGGTGTGTGGCAGCGGGAGCGCCTGGCGCCTTAATCGGTGAGGGCCGTTCAGGTTCTCGTTTTCACGCAGCTTCCTTCGCGTAGGCATCGGCCTCACGCTTCAACCAGTCCGCTAGTTGCCCTCGAGCGATCTTCTGATCTCGCGCCTGTACCGATCGTTGCAGCATGTAGGCACCTTTTGCGACGTCCTGGCCCGCCAGTGATAGCGCCAGGTCACGGTCCATCCAGCGCCGCATACGCAGGTACAGCCAGCCGTGAAAGTACAGGCCGGCGGCGGTGGTCACCGCGACGATGAAGTAATCCATGGCTATCATTGGTCTCAGTATTCAAGCGCGGCGATGGGCTATTGCCTGTACCTGAACTGAATGAAAACAATTTAATAGCCTGGGTGTCGTGACACCCATCAATACGCGGAGTCTAATGGACACCTGACTTATGGAGATTTCCCATGCGTAAATCCGTTCTGCTGATGGCCAGCTTCACCACCATGGCGCTGCTGCTCGGCGGTTGCCAGTCGAGCCTGACCGGCGACAGCTATTCCCGTGACGAGGCCCGCCGTGTGCAAACCGTGCGCATGGGCACCATCGAATCCCTGCGTCCGGTGAAGATCGAAGGCAGCAAGACGCCGATCGGTGGTGGCGCAGGTGCCATCGTCGGTGGTGTTGCAGGCAGCGCAGTCGGCGGCGGTCGTGGCAGCATCGTCGCTGCGGTGATTGGTGCAGTGGCCGGTGGCCTGGCGGGTTCTGCCGCCGAAGAGGGCTTGACCCGCACTCAAGGTGTCGAAATCACCGTGCGTGAAGACGATGGCAGCATGCGAGCCTATGTGCAGCAAGTGCAGCAGAACGAGATCTTCCGCGTTGGCGAGCGCGTGCGCATCATGACGGTCGATGGCACCAGTCGCGTTACCCACTGATTGCTCAATATAAAAAACCCGACTCGGCACGGCCGGTCGGGTTTTTTTGCGCTTGGCGATCAGGGCGTGGCCATTGCAGGATCGCGCTGGCGACTGGCTGCCGCCGTGACGGCGTAGCCGATCAACGCCGCGAAGAACGAGCCGGTCAGAATGCCCATTCGATCCTCGCCCGCATATTCGCTCACCCCTGAAGGGAAGGCCAGGGATCCGACGAACAGGCTCATTGTGAATCCGATCCCGCACAAGATGGCTACACCGAAAACCTGGCCCCAATTGGCGCCTGCTGGCAGCGAAGCCAGGCGCAGCTTTATGGCGACCCAAGTCAGGCCGAACACACCGACCGTTTTGCCCAGCACCAGGCCGATGGCTACGCCCAGCGGCACGGAGTGGATGAAGCTCTGAGCCGTGACACCGACCAGCGAAACCCCGGCGTTGGCGAAGGCGAACAAGGGAAGGATCGCATAGGCCACCCAAGGGTGCAGCGCATGCTCCAACGTGATCAGCGGCGAGGCGGTTTTGTCGTCGTGGCCCCGCAGCGGGATGAACATCGCCAACATGACGCCTGCAAGCGTGGCATGGATGCCGCTTTTCAGCACGCAGACCCACAGCACCAGGCCGACGATCAGGTAGGGTGCCAAGCGTTTGACCCCCAGCCGATTCATCCCCAGCAGTACTAGCAGACACGCGCCTGCCAGGCTCAGCGCCAGACTCGAAAGGGCACCCGAATAGAACAGGGCGATGATGATGATCGCGCCCAGGTCATCGATGATTGCCAGCGTCATCAGGAACAGTTTCAGCGACACTGGTACGCGCTTGCCGAGCAGTGCCAGCACGCCGAGGGCGAAGGCGATATCGGTCGCCGTGGGGATTGCCCAACCCGCCAATGTGGCCGGGTTGTCGCGGTTGATGAACCAGTAGATCAAGGCGGGCACCAGCATACCGCCGACGGCTGCGGTCGCTGGAAGAATGATTTGCGATGGCTTGGACAGCTGACCCTGGAAGACTTCTCGCTTGACCTCAAGGCCGATCAGCAGGAAGAACAGTGCCATGAGGCCATCGTTGATCCACAGCAGCAGGGGCTTGGCGATATGCAGGTCGCTGATCTGCACGGCCACCGGTACGTCGAGGAAACTGACGTACCAGTGCGAAAGGGAAGAGTTGTTGATGATCAGGGCAATGACCGCTGCAGTGATCAGCAGCAGGCCGCTGGCGGATTCCAGCTGAAGGAAGCGATTGATAAGACTGCGCACGGATGGGCGGCTCCACGACTTGGGCGAACAGGGGATATACCCTAGCGTGCAGCGTTATGCTTTAGAATAAAAACTATATTCTTTTTTGTTATAACGTGTTGCCGTTTGGGTAGGGGAAGGCTAGAGGTCTTAAAGGCTGAGTGCTGAGCGAAAAGTCTCTGCGTGGCGTCGAAAATTCCGAAAAATGGGTACAGCCCCGGGGGCGACGTTGCCCCCAGGACAGCGCGATCAGGCGTCGATACCCAGCATGCTTCTGGCCACCGCTTCGGCAATGCGAATGCCGTCCACGCCGGCCGAAAGAATACCGCCGGCATAGCCTGCGCCCTCACCGGCAGGGAACAGCCCTTTGAGGTTCAGGCTCTGGTAGTCCTGCCCGCGGGTAATGCGCAGTGGCGAGGATGTGCGCGTTTCGATACCGGTCAGCACCGCGTCGTGCAGGTTGTAGCCTTTGATCTGGCGGTCGAACGCTGGCAGTGCCTCGCGGATCGCTTCGATAGCGAACGCGGGTAGGCTAGGCGCCAGATCGCCGAGGGTGACGCCCGGTTTGTAGGAAGGCTCGACGCTACCCAAGGCAGTGGACGCACGCCCGGCGACGAAGTCGCCCACCAGTTGCGCAGGCGCCTGGTAGTTGCTGCCGCCCAGCACGTAGGCGTGTGCCTCCAGACGCTCCTGCAACTCGATACCGGCCAGTGGACCGCCTGGGTAGTCCCGCTCCGGATCGATGCCCACGACGATGCCCGAGTTGGCGTTACGCTCGTTGCGCGAATACTGGCTCATGCCATTGGTGACCACCCGGCCTGGCTCGCTGGTGGCGGCCACTACCGTGCCTCCCGGGCACATGCAGAAGCTGTACACCGACCGGCCGTTGCTGGCGTGGTAGACCAGTTTGTAATCCGCCGCGCCCAGTTTCGGGTGTCCGGCATACTTGCCCAAGCGCGCTTTGTCGATCAGCGATTGTGGATGCTCGATGCGAAAGCCCACCGAGAACGGCTTGGCTTCCATGAACACGCCCCTGGCGTGCAGCATGCGGAAGGTGTCGCGGGCGCTATGCCCCAACGCCAGCACCACATGTCGCGATTGCAGTTGCTCGCCGCTTTCCAGCACGACCCCCGTGAGTTGCTCGCCCTCGGTCAACAGGTCAGTGACTTTTTCCTGGAAACGGATCTCACCGCCCAGGGCAATGATTTCCTCTCGCATCTTTTCGACCATGCTGGTCAGACGGAACGTACCGATGTGCGGCTTGTTGATGTAGAGGATTTCCTCCGGCGCGCCGGCCTTGACGAATTCGTTGAGCACCTTGCGGCCGTGATGCTGGGGATCCTTGATCTGGCTGTACAGCTTGCCATCGGAGAACGTACCGGCGCCGCCTTCGCCGAACTGCACGTTGGACTCGGGGTTGAGCACGCTTTTGCGCCACAGGCCCCAGGTGTCCTTGGTGCGTTGGCGCACCTCCTTGCCGCGTTCCAGCACGATCGGCCTGAAGCCCATCTGCGCCAGCAGCAGGCCAGCGAAGATACCGCAGGGGCCGAAGCCGACTACCAGCGGACGCTCGGCCAGTTCGGCAGGTGCATGGCCGACGAATTTGTAGGTGACATCCGGCGCCACACCGACATTGCGATCGTCGACGAAGCGGCGCAGCACTTCGTCTTCGTTGTTGGTTTCCAGGTCGATGGTATAGATGAACAGCAGCTCGCTGTTCTTCTTGCGCGCATCGTAGCTGCGCTTGAACAGGTTGAAGCTCAGCAGTTGATCGTCACGGATGCCCAGGCGCTGGACGATGGCCTCGCGCAGGGCCTCGTCGGGATGGTCCAAGGGCAGCTTCAGTTCGGTGATTCGTAGCATGGCACGTCCAGTATCGCGGCCATGGGCGGCCGGCGGCTTTAAACAAACCGCCAAGTATAAGCTGTTAGCCGCCTCGACTGGCAGGATAAAAGTGTCCGGCGATCACTTGTCCCGCGCACCACCGTAGTAGGCGCAGCCTTGCAGGCTCTGGCCGTCGATGCGCAGTTCGGCGCGCAGGTGACGCATGTCGCCCGTACCGCGCTCGACGCAGCGTTGCGGCGCCACCCACAGTTCGACACGCTGACCGTTGGCTTCGCTGGACAGGCTCAAGCCACCGCCAGGCATCTGCTCTTCGAGGAACGGCAATGGCAGCGGATCCTTGCCTGCGCGGTTGATCACCATACCTTTGCCGCTGGCCTTGATGTCCCAGTCGGGCTCATGCCCGCCGGCGCGTAGCGTCAATTGCTTGAAGTTCGGGTCTTCGCAGGCGTTGGCCGACGCTTCTACGCGGTACAGCCGAGTCACCTCCAACTGCCCATCGCTGTTGGCAGCGCGACTGCCGGCCAGACGCCCGCGAACATCGGCGAACAAGGTGGCTTTTGGCCCGCCTGCCAGGTTGGCCGCCTCCTGAAGAATGCCGGTGCCGGCCGCGTCCTTGACCACGAAGTGGCGCGCTTCGCTGCAGGGTTTGAACAGCAGTTGACCGTCGGCCGCGCTCAATTCGCCCTGCAAGCGTGTGCTGCCGACGTTGGGATCGCTCGGTTGCTCGGCGAACATCTGGCAGCCGGCGAACAGCGGCAGCATGGCAGCGAGCAGAAGAGAAGAGGTGAAGCGCATCGGGTGGACTCCGGGGTCGCGTGGGTCGAGGGAGCTCACGTTACCCAGCGTAGGTCCGGTCCACAAGAGGGGGACAGGAGCGACGAAGCGCCACTCCTGTCGCGCGAGCATCAGCCGCCGAGGTAGGCGTCGCGTACTTTCGGATCGGTCAACAAGGCTTGGCCTGCGCCTTGCATCACAACCTTGCCGTTTTCCAGCACATAGGCGCGGTCGGCGATCTTCAGTGCCTGATTGGCATTCTGCTCTACCAGGAACACCGTTACGCCATCACGGCGCAGTTGCTCGATGATGTCGAAGATCTGCTGGATGATGATCGGCGCCAGGCCCAGCGACGGCTCATCGAGCAGCAGCAGCTTGGGCTTGCTCATCAGCGCCCGACCGATGGCGAGCATCTGCTGCTCGCCGCCGGACATGGTGCCGCCACGCTGGTTGAAGCGCTCCTTCAGACGCGGAAAAAGGGCCAGGACCTTGTCCATCTGGGCTTGATAGTCGCCCTTGTCGGTGAAGAAACCGCCCATGGCCAGGTTTTCCTCGACCGTCAGACGGGCGAACACGCGGCGGCCTTCGGGTACGACCGCGATGCTCTTGCGCATGATGTGCGAGGAGGGCTGGCCCACCAGTTCTTCGCCCAGGTAGCGGATACTGCCGCTATGCGCCTGCGGCGAGCCGCACAGGGTCATCAGCAACGTCGACTTGCCCGCGCCGTTGGCACCGATCAGGGTGACGATCTCACCCTGATTGATCTCCACATTGACGCTGTGCAGCGCCTGGACCTTGCCGTAGAAGGTGGAAACGTTCTCGAATTTCAGCATTTACGCTTCCCCCAGGTAGGCCTTGATCACATCAGGGTTGGCACGGATCTGCTCCGGCGTGCCATCGGCCAGGGGCGTACCCTGGTTGATCACCACAATATGGTCGGAAATGCTCATCACCAGCTTCATGTCGTGCTCGATCAGCAGCACGGTCACGTCATGGGATTCGCGCAGGTACCCGATCAAGGCTTTGAGGTCTTCGGTTTCCTTAGGGTTCAGGCCCGCGGCCGGTTCATCGAGCATGATGATACGCGGCCGGGTCATCATGCAGCGGGCGATCTCCAGGCGGCGCTGCTGACCATAGGCCAACGTGCCTGCGGTGCGGTTGGCGAACTCGGTCAGGTTGACCTTGTCCAGCCAGTACTGGGCGCGCTCCAGGGCTTCCTTCTCGCTGCGGCGGAAACCTGGCGTCTTGAACAGCCCGGCGAAGAAGTTGGTGTTCAGGTGGCGGTGCTGGGCGATCAGCAGGTTTTCCAGCGCGGTCATTTCCTTGAACAGGCGAACGTTCTGGAAAGTGCGCACCACGCCTTTGCGGGCGATCTGATGTCCGGCCAAGCCCTGAATGGGCTGGCCATCGAGCAGGATAGTGCCGCCGCTGGGCTTGTAGAAGCCGGTCAGGCAGTTGAATACGGTGGTCTTGCCAGCACCATTCGGACCGATCAAGGCCACCACCTGTTTTTCCTTGACGGTCAGGCCCACGCCATTGACCGCCAATAAGCCGCCGAAGCGCATGCTCAGGCCGCTGACTTGCAGAATTTCGCGGCTCATCGACGCAGCTCCATATGGGGACGTTGCATGGGCAGCAAGCCCTGGGGACGCCAGATCATCATCAACACCATCAGCGCACCGAACATCAGCATCCGATACTCGCTGAAGTCGCGCATCAACTCAGGCAACAGGATCATCACGATGGCCGCAAGAATTACGCCCAACTGAGAGCCCATGCCGCCGAGCACGACGATGGCCAGGATGATCGCTGACTCGATGAAGGTGAATGACTCCGGTGTCACCAGACCCTGGCGCGCGGCGAAGAAACTGCCGGCGAAACCGGCGAAGCTGGCGCCCAGAGTGAAGGCGGAGAGCTTGATTACGGTCGGGTTCAGGCCAAGCGCACGGCAGGCGATCTCATCTTCGCGTAGCGCTTCCCATGCTCGTCCGATGGGCATGCGCAGCAGGCGGTTGATCACGAACAATGCGAGCAATGCCAATACCAGCGCTACCAGATAGAGGAAGATGACCTTGTTGATCGAGTTGTATTCCAGGCCGAAGTACTCGTGGAAGGTCTGCATTCCCTCGGCGGCGCGGCGCTCGAAGGTCAGACCGAAGAAGGTCGGCTTTTCGATGCCGCTGATGCCGTTGGGCCCGCCGGTCCAGTCGGTGAGGTTGCGCAGGAACAGGCGAATGATCTCGCCGAAGCCCAGCGTGACGATCGCCAGGTAGTCGCCGCGCAGGCGCAGTACCGGGAAACCGAGCAGGAAACCAAAAGTCGCGGCCATCAGGCCGGCGATCGGCAGGCACACCCAGAAGCTCCAGCCCAAGTAATGCGAGAGCATGGCGTAGCTATAGGCGCCGACGGCATAGAAACCGACGTAACCCAGGTCGAGCAGACCGGCCAGGCCCACCACGATGTTCAGCCCCAAGCCCAGCAGAACGTAGATCAGGATCAACGTGGCGATATCGACTGCCCCGCGTGAGCCGAAGAACGGCCATACCAGTGCAACCGCGATCAGGCCGAGGATGACCCAGCGCTGAGTCTTGGGCAGGGTCATGAAGTTGCTCACCGAAGGCGGAATCAGTTTGCGTTCGGTGCGGCTACCCATGACCGCGCTCCACTGCCGGTCGAACAGCACACGCAGGAACATCAGCAGCGAGCACGCGGCGATCACGGCGAGGGTGAATTCGCCCTGGCTGTGCACGACCAGGTTGATGCCGTCGATGCTCAGTTTCAGGCCCAGCACCGGGAAGGCCACGGCCCAGACCAGCAAGGCGCTGAACAGCGCCTGTTTGAGATTTTTGTTCATACTTTTTCAACCTCCGGACGGCCCAGGATGCCGGTCGGCCGGAACAACAGGACAAGAACCAACAAGCCGAACGCTACGACGTCCTTGTATTGGTCGCCGAAGATGTCTGCGCCGAACGCTTCGGCCACACCCAGCACCAACCCGCCGAGCATGGCCCCCGGGATGCTGCCGATGCCGCCCAGTACTGCTGCGGTGAACGCCTTCAGCCCCACGAGGAAGCCGGCGTTGGGGTTGATCACGCCGTACTGCATGCTCAGCAGCACGGCTGCCACCGCCGCCAGTGCGGCGCCGATGACGAAGGTCAGGGCGATGATGTTGTTGGTGTTGATGCCCAGCAGGTTGGCCATCTTGATGTCCTCGGCGCAGGCGCGACAGGCGCGGCCCAGGCGGGAGCGGGAGATGAACAGCGTCAGGCAGGTCATCGCCACCAAGGTAACCACGAACACCAGGATCTGCATGTAGGACACCAGCACTTCTTCCGCGCCGCCCGGACCGAAGGAGAAGGCTCCCGGAATCAGGTTGGGGATGGATTTGTCCTTGGAGTCCTGCGACAGGAGCACGGTGTTCTGCAGGAAGATCGACATGCCGATCGCGGAAATCAGCGGGATCAGGCGATTGCTGTTGCGCAGCGGACGGTACGCCACCCGCTCGATGCTGTAGCCATAGGCGCTGGTGACGCAGATGGTGGCGACGAAGGCCACGGTCATCAGGATCGGCAGCGAGTGAATGCCCATCATGGCCAGCCCGGCAAGGGCGATGAAGGCCACGTAGGATCCGATCATGTAGACCTCGCCGTGGGCGAAGTTGATCATCCCGATGATGCCGTACACCATCGTGTAACCGATGGCGATCAAGGCATAGGTGCTGCCGATGGTCAATCCATTAACCAGTTGTTGGAAGAAATGGTAGATCTCAGGCATTACAGCGCTCCTAAAAACCTGATGTGCATTTCGCTGGCTGGGGTAACGGCCAGGAAACCGCGGGTGACGGTTTTAAGATTTTCAGGTGAGTCCGCCCCCGGATCGCGGGAGTCGGGCCCATGAACCTCGTAAAACAAAGCCCACTGCTCGCACAGTGGGCTTCTACGGTCAGCTATTTAGTCACGCGTATTACTGAGGGGAGACTTCGGTCTTCGGCTTGCCGAAGTGCCATTCGTAGACCACGAACTTGAAGTCTTCCAGGTCGCCCTTGTCATCGAAGGACAGGGTGCCGGTTGGCGTCTTGAAGGAACCTTTGTGGAGCGCCTCAGCCACCTTTTTAGTGTCTTCGGACTTGGCAGCCTTGATGCCTTCGGCGATCAATTCGACGGCCGAGTAGGCCGGGAACACGAACGGACCGCTCGGGTCCTTGCCGTCGGCCTTGATGGCGTCGACGATGGCCTTGTTCTCTGGATCGGCGTCGAACGACTTCGGCAGGGTCACCAGCAGGCCTTCGGAAGCGCCTTGGGCGATCTGCGAGATGGAGTCGTTGCCGACACCTTCCGGCCCCATGAACTTGGCTTTCAAGCCTTTTTCCTGAGCTTGGCGCAGGATCAGACCCAGTTCTGGGTGGTAGCCACCGTAGTAGACGAAGTCGACGTTGTTCTGCTTGAGCTTCTGAATGATCGAGGAGAAGTCTTTGTCGCCCGCGTTGAGGCCTTCGAAGACGGCGACCTTGACGCCTTTCTTCTCGAGGGTCTGTTTGACCGCGGTGGCGATGCCCTCACCGTACTGTTGCTTGTCGTGCAGCACTGCAACGACCTTGGGCTTGACGTGATCGGCGATGTAGTTGCCGGCCGCTGGACCCTGGGCGCTGTCCAGACCGATGGTACGGAAGATCAGCTTGTAACCGCGGGCGGTGATCTCCGGAGACGTGGCAGCAGGGGTGATCATGATCACGCCTTCGTCTTCGTAGATGTCCGACGCGGGCTGAGTGGAGCTGGAGCACAGGTGGCCGATGACGAACTTGACGCCGTCGTTGACCACTTTGTTGGCGACGGCCACGGCCTGTTTAGGGTCGCACGCGTCGTCGTATTCCTTGGCCTCAAGCATCTTGCCATCGACGCCACCCTTGGCGTTGATGTCCTTGATAGCCTGGTTGGCGCCGATGAACTGCATGTCGCCGTACTGGGTCACAGCGCCCGTCTTGGGACCGGCGATACCGATCTTGATGGTATCGGCGGCCATCGAATGGCTGGCTACCCCGGCCAGAACCATTGCGGCGAACAGCTTGGAAATCTTGATCATAGTGCTCCACTCATTCTGTTGTAATTCTTGGAGTCCTGGCGGCCAGGGCTACAGACCGGGCGAGATTCGCGGCACGCTCGTGCCATGTCGCGAGCCCACCTTCCCCGGAACAGGTCCCGGAACTGTACCGGTACAGTGTAGAGCGCTCTCTGAGCGCTTGAAAAGCGGGCGAAAAGTCCCTGTTCTGCGGGTTGTCGCATGCTCGACATGAAAATACAGATAAGCGCCATCAAAATGCCTGTATTTTCTGGTTTTCTGGAGGAGACCACTACCTGTCGAGCAAATTACTTATTTGAAACTGGGTTTTTCTGCAAAAATGCGGGCTTTTTAGTTGGCCATGCCATTAGCAGGAATACCCATGACTGATCACACAAGCACCCTCTATGCCAAATTGCTCGGCGAGACGGCGATTATCGAATGGAGCGCCTTGGAGCGTTTTTGGGCCAAGGGTGACCTGATTTGGGTCGACCCTACCCTGGACTTGATCGCCGTGGCCCAGGCCATGGCAGAAAACCGCAGTGATCTCGTTGCTGGGTGGCGTGAGCAGGGCGCTGTCGCGGCGGTCGATGCAGAGCAGGCGCTAGACATGCAGACGCGCAATCCGCAGATCTGGGCCGTGGTGGTCTCACCGTTCATCCTTATCCAAGTGAAATCAGTGAAAAACGATTGATCTATTCTGGTGCGGCTGGATGTAAATCGGCACCTTTATGGTGCTTGAGCGGGTTGCGTTACAGTAGCTGTAGGTAACAAAAGAGGTTCGACGGCGTCGTTGCGGTAACAGTTTACGCCATGCGTAATGCCGGCACGGCCTTTCGTCTATATGGAATATGTCTGGAGTCGTCCATGAGCACAGCCAAGCCAACCCTCGGATTTGCCGGAATCGGCTTGATGGGACTGCCGATGTGCCACCGGCTACTCGCCGCAGGCTATTCGCTGACGGTATGGAATCGCAGCGCGCACAAGTGCGCGGAGTTGGTCGCTGCAGGAGCACGACTGGCCGAAAGTCCGGCAGCACTGTGCCGTGACAGCGATGTGGTGATGCTGTGTCTGGCCGACACGGCGGTTGTGCGCGAAGTCGTATTCGCAGAGCAGGGTGTGGCCTGCGGTGCAAAGCCAGGTCAGTTGCTGGTCGATTTGTCCAGCCTGGAGCCCGGCGCCACCCGTGAAATGGCCGCCGCACTGGCGGCGCGTTGTGGCATGTCCTGGCTTGACGCTCCAGTGTCCGGCGGCACTGCGGGTGCACAAGCCGGAACCTTGGCGATCATGGTCGGTGGCGAGGCGGCCGACTTGGCGCGCGTGCGCGCAGTGCTGCTCACCCTCGGCCAACGCGTCACGCACATGGGCGGCGTGGGGGCCGGCCAGGTGACCAAGGCCTGCAATCAGATGATCGTCGCCTGCAATGCGCTGGTGATCGCTGAGGTGGTGGCGCTGGCTGAACGCTCCGGGGTCGATGCCAGCCTCATCGCCCAAGCCTTGGCCGGCGGTTTTGCCGATTCGCGACCCTTGCAGATACTCGCGCCACAAATGGCGCAGAGCCCGTATTCGCCCGTCAAGTGGCATGTACGCACCTTGCTCAAGGATCTTGATACGGCAGTGAAGCTGTCCCGCGAACAAGGCTCGGCGACGCCGATTACCGGCCTCGCCGCGCAATTGATGCGCCTGCACGGCGGCCAGGGACATCTGCAGGACGACCCTGCGACCCTGGTCGAGCTGTTTCGCACTCGCCCATGACCGTACTGTCCATGCGATCCAGCCGCTCCAGCACGGCCGGTAACTCGCTCAGTGCCACGGGGCGACTGAGCAGGAAGCCCTGAGCGAAGTCGCAGCCCTGGGTCGCCAGGAAGGCCAGTTGCTCATCGGTCTCCACGCCCTCGGTCACCACCTGCAAGTGCAGGGTGTGCGCCATGATCAGAATCGCCTGGACGATCTCGCGGTCCTGCTGGCTACCCGGTACGTCCTGGATGAACGAACGATCGATCTTCAACACATCCAGCGGTAGGCGCTTGAGGTAGGCGAGCGACGAATAGCCGGTGCCGAAATCGTCGATCGACAGCCCCACGCCCTGGCCACGGATGCGCTTGAGCAGATTGATGGTGCGGTGGATGTCGCCCATCAGCGCATTTTCCGTGACCTCCAATTCCAGTTGGCGGGCAGCCAGGCCGGCCTGCAGCAAGGCCATCTCGACATCGCTGGCCAGTTCCTCACGGCCAAGGGTGACTGCCGAGCAATTGACCGTGACCTTCAGATGTCCATAGCCACGCCGAGTGAGGTCGGCCAGGTCCTGGCAGGCGCGCTGCAGCACCCACTGGTCGAGCTCGGCGATCAGTCCGTTGGCCTCGGCGATGGCGATGAAACGGTCAGGGCCGATCAGGCCCTGTTGCGGATGGTGCCAGCGCACCAGTGCTTCGAGCTTGGCCACGCGGGCGTCGTGCAGATCGAAGATCGGCTGGTAGTACACGCACAGCCCGCGTTCCTCGAGCAATGCCACGCGCAGTTCTTCCTCAAGCTGCAGTTCGAGAGTGGCCCGGGTCTTCAAGCTGCTGTTGAAGAAGTTCAGGTTGTTGCGCCCGCCATCCTTGGATTGATAAAGCGCCAGATCGGCATTTTTCAGCAGTTCCTCAGCACTGCGGCCATCATCCGGGAAAATGCTGATGCCGATGCTGGTAGTCATGACCATGCGCCGCCCACCCAGGTCGATGGGCTCCTTCATGCGCTGCATGATCCGCTGGCCGAGTTTGCGCGCTTCGTCACGGTTGTGCAGGCTGGTGACGATGCAGAACTCGTCGCCGCCAAAGCGTGCCACCAAGTCCTGACTGCGGGTCGCTGCCCGAATATGGGCGGCGATCACTTTGAGCAACTCATCGCCGGCGGCGTGGCCGAGGCTGTCGTTGATGCGCTTGAAGTGATCGATGTCGAGAAACATCACCGCCAGCAGGCTTTCTGTGACCGCGTGCTCGGCCAGGCGCTCGGCAAAGACCTGGTTGAAGCCCCTGCGATTGACCAGATTGGTCAAGGCGTCGTAATGAGCGGCTTGCTGCAGCGAAACCCGGGCCTGGTCGAGTTGACTGAGCAGCACATTCACCCTGCGCAGGTCGTGCTCCTTGCTCTGCAGCTTCTTGTCGGCCAGTGCTGCGCTGATGCTGCTGGCGCTGATCAGCAGGGTGATGAAACCGATGCTCAGGCCCAGTTGCAAGCTGTTGTCGGCGGAGGGCAGTTGTGCAGGGTCGCCCTCGGCAATCACCAGCGACAGTGCGGCCATTCCCGTGTAGTGGGTGAAGACGATGCCTGCCGCCATGATCAGGGCTGCCCCATACTTCATCGCCAAGTGCCGCGTACCACTGCCGCTGCCCAGGTAGCGAGTGACCCACACCGCCACCAGGCTGGTGACCACGGCAATACCCAGCGAGGCCACCACCAGCGGGGTCTGATAGTACTGTCGAGCGCTGGTCTGCAGGGCCGCCATGCCGACGTAATGCATGACGCCGATACCCAAACCAATGGCCAATGCCGCCTGGAGGTAATGGCGCGGTTGCATGTGCAACCTATCCAGCTGGTTCATTGCCAACCAGGCGGCGATCAAAGCTATGAACAAGGAAAGCGCTGTCAACGTCATGTCGTAATGCACTTCCAGCGGTGGCTGGTAGGCCAGCAGGCTGATGAAGTGCATGGCCCATATGCCGCTGGCCAGACAGCAGGCGCCCAGGCCTTTCCATTGGCGACGCGCGCGTGGCTCCTCGCTGTGGATCTGTCGATCAGCCATGTCCAGGGTGGCGAAACAGGCTGCGCCGGCGACCACATAGGCAAGCACGACAAGGAAAGGGTTGTGATGACAGTCGAGGACAACCTGTCCGTGCGCCGGCAGCTCGGCGAATAGTTGAAGTCCCAGCCACTCCATTGCCTGTCTCTTCGTCGAGTACGCAGGGGTCCTCTGCGCTCATGGAGAAGACCATCGAGCCGTGAGTATAGGAAAGGTGCTGACCGCGTTCCTGATTGACGGCGATTTGATTTCAATTATTTGGGCATTTGCCATATAGCCGATGGCTATATGTCAGCCCAAGCAGCAGGCTGGAGACGATCCCAGGCTATCGGTCGATCGTGGAGGAACGGTCGAAATGCAAGGTGACCAACCTGGCCTCATCATCCTTGTCGAACCGCACGCTCACGCCGTATACGTCGTGCAGAAGGCGCGTGGCGTCGAGGTACTCATCCTTGACCACGGAACTGCCACGACCGGCGGAACTGCGCGTCATGCCCACATTGATCAGCACTCGTGCGTAAGGGTCATCGGTATCTGGGACGTAGCGATGAGCCACTTCAGCGTCGTGACCGATAATGTCGTAGCGCGTGACGCTGTCTACCGCGTTGAGGTAGTGCCTGGAGGTGAGTACGTAAGCCTTGTTCGAGGAGTAGTCGACCGTGCCGTCGAGGTAGGGGTTGTCGCGGCTGTCGTTGAACGTCACTTCACCCTTGGCGAGGGCGATCAGATACTTCAGGTCTTCGGCTTGGCAGAAAAAGTGTCCTGTTTTTTCGCTGATAGCCGTACGCCCTGCGCTCAGCCACAGAGGCGAATAACGCTTGCCGCCCATCTCCACGGCCAGTTGGTAGTTGCGCAATACCCGTTCTTCCTGGAACAGGCCGTAGTACCCCGCTACCAGGCAGCCAATGGCCAGTAGCGCTGCAATGACCAACAGTTTGGCAAAGGTCCTGAACATTCTCATTCCACGAGGACGGGCGGCGAGGCGTCCCCTCGCCAGCTTGGCCGAGGGGAGCGCGGTACGGATGTCAGCCGGCGACCAGCACGCGAATCGCTTCCAGGCGCAGAGCGGCCTTGTCGAGCATTGCCAGACCCTGCTCGCGCTGCAGGCGCAGCGCGTCGATCTCGCTGTCACGCACGCTCGGGTTGACCGCCTTGAGCGCGGTCAGGCGTGCCAGTTCCTCGTCGGCCTCGGCACTCAGGCGGCGTTGCGCTTCGGCGACGCGCTCATCATGGACCGGCAGTACCTTGGCTTCGCCAGCGGCGATGCGCTTGGCCAGCACCTCGCGCTGGGCCTGGATGAACTTGTTGGCGCTGGCCCTGGGCACGCTTTCGAGCTGGTCGTTGAGTGTTTCGAAGGCCACCCGCGCCGCCAGGTCATTGCCGTTGGCATCGAGCAGACAGCGCAGCGCCGCCGAAGGCAAGTAGCGGCCCAACTGCAGGCTGCGTGGCGCCACCACCTCGCTGACGTACAGCAGTTCGAGCAGCACAGTACCGGGCTTGAGCGCCTTGTTCTTGATCAGCGCTACCGCGGTGTTGCCCATCGAGCCGGACAGCACCAGGTCCATGCCGCCCTGTACCATGGGGTGCTCCCAGGTGAGGAACTGCATGTCCTCGCGCGACAGTGCCTGGCCGCGGTCGTAGGTGATGGTCACCCCTTCGTCGTCGCCCAGTGGGAAGCTGGCATCGAGCATCTTTTCGCTGGGCTTGAGGACCAACGCGTTCTCGGAATGGTCCTCGCTGTCGATGCCGAAAGCGTCGAACAAGGTTTCCATGTAGATGGGCAGGGCGAACTGGTCGTCCTGCTCGAGAATGGCTTCGACCAGTGCCTCGCCTTCGCCGGCGCCACCGGAGTTGAGCTCCAGCAGGCGGTCGCGCCCCGTGTGCAGCTCGGCTTCCAGGCGCTCGCGCTCGGCGCGGGCCTCAGCGACCAAGGCGTTCCAGGCGCTGCTGTCATTGGCGGCCAGTAACGTCAACAGGCGCGGGCCGAACTGGTGCTGCAAGGCGTTGCCGGTCGGACAGGTATTGAGGAAGGCGTTCAGGCCTTCCTGGTACCACTGGAAGAGGCGTTCCTGAGGACTGTCCTGCAGGTACGGGATGTGCAATTGGATGGTGTGCAGTTGACCGATCCGGTCCAGGCGGCCAATGCGTTGTTCGAGCAGGTCCGGGTGGGCTGGCAGGTCGAACATCACCAAGTGGTGGGCGAACTGGAAGTTGCGGCCCTCACTGCCGATTTCCGAGCAGATCAACACTTGGGCACCGAATTCCTCGTCGGCGAAATAGGCCGCTGCGCGGTCGCGCTCGAGAATGCTCATGCCTTCGTGGAACACCGTGGCCGGAATACCGGAGCGCACGCGCAGGGCGTCTTCCAGGTCCATGGCGGTTTCGGCATGGGCGCAGATCACCAGCACCTTGGTACGCTTGAGCATTTTCAGGGTGTCGATCAACCAGTCGACTCGCGGATCGAAACGCCACCAGCGCTCGTCCTCACCACCCTCGCCTTGGGCCTGGAACGCCACTTCCGGGTACAGCTCGGCGCGCTCGCCGGCCGGCAGCTCGCTGTACTGTGGGGGATTAGCCAGCGGGTAGGGGTGCAGTTGGCGCTCGGGGAAGCCTTGGATCGCTGCGCGGGTGTTGCGGAACAACACGCGACCGGTGCCGTGACGGTCGAGCAGTTCGCGGATCAGCCGCGCGCTGGCCTGGGTGTCGCCATCGGCCACGGCTGCCAGCAGAGCTTCGCCTTCGGCACCGAGGAAATTGTGGATGGTGGCATGGGCCTTGGGCGACAGGCGGCCTTCGTCGAGCAGTTCCTGAACCGCCTCGGCCACTGGACGGTAATGTTCGCTCTCGGCGCGGAACGCGGCCAAGTCGTGGAAGCGGTTGGGATCGAGCAGGCGCAGACGCGCGAAATGGCTGTCCTGACCCAGTTGCTCGGGAGTGGCGGTGAGCAGCAATACGCCGGGAATGACTTCGGCCAGTTGCTCGACCAGCGCATACTCGGCGCTGGCCTGCTCCTCGTGCCACACCAGGTGGTGGGCTTCGTCGACCACCATCAGGTCCCAGCCCGCCGCGAACAGCGCATCCTGAGCCTTCTCGTCGTCGACCAGCCACTCCAGTGCCACCAGCGCAAGCTGGGCGTCTTCGAACGGGTTGCTGGCATCGCTTTCGATGAAACGCTCGGCATCGAACAGCGCCACCTGCAAGTTGAAGCGTCGGCGCATTTCCACCAGCCACTGGTGCTGCAGGTTCTCCGGCACCAGGATCAGCACGCGGCTGGCTCGGCCGGACAGCAGTTGGCGATGGATCACCAGGCCGGCTTCGATGGTCTTGCCCAGACCGACTTCGTCGGCCAGCAACACACGCGGTGCGATACGGTCGGCCACTTCGCGGGCGATATGCAATTGGTGGGCGATCGGCTGGGCGCGGCAGCCGCCCAGGCCCCAGAGCGGGGAGAGCAACTGCTTGCTGTTGTGCTGCAGGGTGTTGTAACGCAGCGAGAACCACGACAGCGGGTCGATCTGGCCGGCGAACAAGCGGTCGCTGGCCAGACGGAACTGAATGAAGTTCGACAGTTGCGTTTCCGGCAAGGTACGGGGCTGGTTCTGCGCGTCCAGACCGTGATACACCAGCAGGCCATCGACATCATCGACCTCTTGTACGGTGAGCTTCCAGCCGTCGAAATGGGTGATCTGGTCACCCGGCGAGAAGCGCACGCGGGTCAACGGTGCGTTGCGCAGGGCGTACTGACGGGTATCGCCCGTGGCCGGATAAAGCACGGTCAGCAGGCGGCCATCCTGCGCCAGGATGGTTCCCAGGCCGAGCTCCGCTTCGCTGTCGCTGATCCAGCGTTGCCCCGGTTGATACTGCTGCGCCATACTGCCGAACTCCCGCGATGAAAAAAACGGCCCATCTTAACGGATCGCCCGGGCGGACCAAAGCGTTCAGCCACTTCATCGACGAATCCTGTCTTGCCGACGAGGGCCGTGCGCCAACATGCCTGTCACCCACCGCTGGTTGAATCTTTCCCTGGCCCTGGGCAGCCTGGCCCTGGTCGCTGCCTGCGAGCAGAAGAAGAGTTTCGAAATCCTGGCCCCGTTGCCGGTCGAGCAGCTCCAGGCGCTGGACGTGCAGTCGCCGCTCAAGAGCGTTCATTTCCGCGATCGTGAGGGCGAGGGGCTGCTGGTACTGAGTCGGCTCGATGGTCAGGCCGTCGAGCCGGGCAGCGAGCAAGAAGTGGACAAGGTGGTGCTCAAGGCCACGCTGTATGGCCGTGACAACGACCGTGAGGCGTTCAAGCCGCGTTGGCAGATCGATCAGCAGACCACCTGTCCGGGGCTCGACCTGGATGTCGACTTCTACACCGATGTCAGCGATGTCACGGACCTGGACAACAACGGTATCGCCGAAGTCACCGTGGCCAGCCACGCGTTCTGCGGCGGTGGCATCGACCCGCACGACATTACCATCGAGATGCATCAGGGCCAGGCGGTCTACGGTATCCACGGTCAGTCGCTGATCAGCCCCGCAGGCGAGGAGCCGATCGGCGGCGAGCGCGAAGACAGTGCCTCGCTCAAGGATGCGCCGCCCGTGCTGCGTGAGCACCTGGATGCGGTCTGGCAGCAGGTCTATAAACGTCCTTGGAGCGACGCTGGCGGCCCGGTCGACGACGATTCCGATGACGAAAGCGAGTGAGCGCGGTCTACACTCCACACGCTACCTGTGACAGGCCGCACAAACCCGTTTAGCTGCGCTCAAGGCGATTGCCAGTTGGCCGATAAAGGGGCTACAGGAGAACCGACCCATGCTGCTGCCTATCGTACCGCTCAGTGCTGCCCCCGTGACCTCGCAACACGACCCGGTCAAGCCGACGCCGGACATTCCTCCGGTGGTGCCGGCTCAGCCTGCCTCCAGTGATGGCACCATCGACCTGCGGCATCAGCGCGATCCCGAGGAGCAGGCCTACCTGCTGCGCGAAGAACAGCGCCGTCAGCAGCAGCGTCGTGAGCAGCGCCGCCAGGACGACCAGACCGATCTCTACAGCCCCATGCCAGGCGATGAACTCAACGCCGACAATACCGTGCCGGTCGCGCCGCTGGGTGAGCGCCCCCGGCAAGGCCTGCTGGTGGATATCGAGATCTGACGACACCTGTGTGTAGTGTCTGTCTTGAAACCCGCTGCTTGCAGCCCCCATCATGGACACATCCGCTGTCATCCGAGCCTGCCCATGAGCCAAGACAACCTCATCGACTTCGGCGCCGAGCGCGCCAAACGCATTCACGACATCAAAGACAAGCGCCTGGACGACATGCGCCAGGCCTTCGAGCAGGCCATGCCCCTGGCTCCGACCAAAAAGAAGAAAAGCAAAGGCAAGCCCAAGAAGCGCTGAAAACTGATGCAGGTCAACCCTGCCCCCCTCTTGTGCCCGGTCCCGGGCAGCATTGACCCCGATCAATTTTCCCTGCCGTCGCTTTGGTTACCTTGGCTACATCGGACAACGGCAACGGGCAGGGAGGCCGACATGTTTTTCGACAATGTGGTGATCGCCGGTGTGGTGACGGTCGGATTGATGGTGGTGTTCTTTGCCGGTCTAGGGATTTTCATCTGGAAGGATGCGAACAAGCGCAGGTAGCGCTGATCCTTCCCGATCTACGAGCACGCAAGGCATTTAGGGCGACTTCGGTCGCCCATTTTTTTGTCCGTTGCTTAGATGCTTAGCTAGCTAATTGTTTGGTTACACTTTATTCTTGCCGCTGTTGTCTATCGTTCACTCAACAGTCTGTGCAAGGTCCGCTTCGTGCCCATCACCTTTCAGGCCCTGTTCGCGCCCACCGGCCTGGCGCTGAAGTTTGCCGTCAAGACCCTCCTGGGAGGAGGGCTGGCGCTGTGGCTGGCGCTGCGCTGGGGCTAGAGCAACCCGCGTGGGCGTTGATGACGGCATTTATCGTCGCCCAGCCGCTGTCGGGCATGGTGGTGCAGAAGGGTCTGGCGCGACTGGCTGGCACGCTGGTCGGTACCTTCATGTCAGTGGTGTTCATAGGGCTGTTCGCTCAGACGCCATGGCTATTCCTGATGGCCTTGGCCCTGTGGCTGGCGTTGTGCACCGCCGCCTCGACCCAACTACGCAGCGCCTGGGCGTATGCTTTTGTGCTGGCCGGATACACCGTGGCGATCATTGCCCTCCCAGCGATCGATCATCCCCTTCAGGTGTTCGACCAGGCCGTGGCGCGCTGCACCGAGATCTGCCTGGGCATCGTCTGCGCCACACTCAGCAGTGCGCTGGTCTGGCCGCTGCGTGTCGAACAGCAGTTGGGCGACCAGGCACGGCAGGCGTGGCGCAGTGGATTGCAGACCGCCAGCGCCATGTTGGGCGGCGAGGATGAAGCACGCAAAGGCTTGCTGGACATCCTCGGTCGGGTGGTGGCGATCGATGCGCAGCGCGAGCATGCATGGTTCGAAGGCGCACGAGGACGGCAGCGCGCCAAGGCGATCCGTGGCTTGAGCCAGAAACTGATGGTGTTGCTTCGCCTCTCGCGTTCGGTCCGCCGTCAGTGGCGCCAGCTCGATTCGCAGCAGGCTGCACGATTGGCGCCCTGGCTAGAGGAGGTGCGCAGGCAGCTGGCGAGTCCGGAGCTGGCCAGTCTGCTGCTGTTGCGCCAGCGCATTTGGGATGCGGCCCAGGACGAAGCGATCAGCTCGGCGGAACACTTCTGCCTGGCGCGCCTGGCCCTGCTGCTGGACTTCGCCATGGCTGCCACCCAAGCCTTATTGGATATGGAACAAGGGCGCACGCCCAAGGATGTCTCCCAGGGGCTCGCCGTTCACCGTGACCTGACCCTGGCGCTGCTTTTTGGCTCACGCAGTGCGCTGGCCTTTCTGGTGATGAGCAGCTTCTGGCTGGCAACGGCCTGGCCTTCCGCGCCGGGTGGTCTGGTGCTGACCTGTGTGGTCTGCAGCTTGTTCGCCAGTCGTGAGAACGGTGCTCAGATTGGCCTGAGTTTCCTGCGCGGCATTCTGCTGGCGATTCCCACGGCATTTTTCGTCGGGCAGATCCTGTTGCCGCAATGGAGCAGTTTTGCCCTGCTGGCCCTGGCCATGGGCGTGCCGCTGTTCTTCGCTGCGCTGGGTATGGCACATCCGCGCACCGGACCCACGGCCACCGCGTTCTGCCTGCATTTCATCGTGCTGGTCGGGCCTGCCAACGTCATGCATTACGACGTGGCGACGTTGCTCAACAGTGCCCTGGCCATGCTGGTCGGTGTGTCGGCGGCGGTGCTGGCCTTTCGTCTGGTGGTGCTGCGTCATCCGAAGTGGTTGGGGCGGCGGTTGCGTTCTGCTACCCAGAGCGATCTGGTGCGCTTGACCCACCGTGACCTGCGCGGCGCCGACAGTTGGTTCGGCGGACGCATGGCCGATCGTCTGATGCAACTGGCGCGTCATGCCAGTGAGCTGCCGGAGGTCGAGCGCAAGCGCTGGGACGATGGCCTGCTGGGGCTGGATATCGGCGATGAACTGGTGCACCTGCGCATGTGCCTGGCGGTGGCCCAGGCACCCTTGGCCGGCGCCGAGCGCCAGTATTTGCAGCAGTTGGAGGCGGTGCTGGCCAGTGGTCCGGCACCGGGTCGTGGGCAGCGCCTGGATGCGCCTAGCGAGGTCTTCATCGAAGCCTTGCGTGGCCAACCGTCGAGTGATCCCTTGCGCCTAGCTATCGGGGCAGTGGCGCAATTGCAGAAGAGCTGGCACCAGTGGTGCCGCTGGCAGGAGGAGATTCATGGGCTTGCGTGAATGGGCGTTGGGTGGCGTGCTGCTCAGTCCGTTTCTGATCTACGTGTTGCTGGCGCTGGCGCTTACCGGCGCACTGCGCCTGCTGGTTCAGGTCACCTCGCTGGGGCGTTGGATCTGGCATGAAGCATTGTTCGATGCGGCACTGTTCGTCTGCGTGCTGTCGTTGCTGGTACATCTGTTAGGACCTTTGTAAGGAGTCAATCCATGCGTGCAGCGGTACGTACCTTGGTCACCCTGTGCGTGGTGGCCATCGCGGTGTTCGCCGGTTATCGGCTCTGGCAGTACTACATGCTCACACCCTGGACCCGCGATGCGCGGGTCAGAGCCGACGTCGTGGTGATTGCCCCGGATGTATCCGGTTGGGTGCGCGAGTTGAAGGTAAGGGACAACCAGCCGGTCGAGGCCGGTGAGCTGCTGATGTCCATCGACCGCGAACGTTTCCAGGCCGCGTTCGACCAGGCCAGCGCGGTCACCGACACCCGTGCCCAGCAATTGCGCCTGCGCGAGCGTGAGGCAGCGCGGCGCGTGGCGCTGGGGCCAGAAGCGATCAGCGCCGAGTTGCGCGAGAATGCACAGATCAATGCCGCCATCGCCCGCGGCGAGTTGCACGAAGCTCAGGCACAGCTGCAGGTGGCGAAAATCAATCTGGCCCGCAGCGAAGTCCGCGCACCGCGCAGCGGCCATATCACCAATCTGCGCTTGGCCCAAGGCAACTACGTCAATGCCGGTCAATCGGTGATGGCCTTGGTCGACGACTCGACGTTCTACATACAGGCGTATTTCGAAGAAACCAAACTGCCGCGGATCAAGGTCGGTGATCCGGTGAAGGTCTGGCTGATGGGAGCAGGGGAGGCCATGCGCGGCCATGTGCAGAGCATCAGTCGAGGCATCACGGACCGCAACTCGACGCCAGACGGCCAACTGCTGCCGGAGGTGGAACCTACGTTCAACTGGGTGAGATTGGCCCAGCGTATCCCTGTACGCATCGTTCTGGACGAGTTGCCGGCAGGTGTAACCCTCAGCGCTGGCATGACCGCAAGCGTGCAGGTGCATGAGGACGAGATCCAGCGCTGAACCGCCTAGGCAGCGTGCCGGTGTCTGTGCTTTAGCAGGGGTTGGCTTGCGTGGGTGCCAGTGGCAGGCGGAAGCTGAATAGCGTGCCGTGCTCGGCACTGGACGACACTTCCATGGAACCCCCGTGGGCCAGGGCGATCTGGTTGGCGATGTACAGGCCTAGACCGAGTCCTTGCTGAGGGGCCGTACTGACCTGACGGGTGAAGGGCTGGAACAGTTGTCCCATGGCCTGCGGCGCGATGGGCTCTCCGGTATTGCGCACGCTCAGCACGAAGGCATCGGGCTGAAGGCTGGCGCAGACCCACACCGGCCCGTAGGGGTCGCCATGCTCCAGGGCATTGGCGATCAGGTTGGAGAGTAGCTGGGTCACCCGTTCGCGGTCGCAGCGCAGGCCTTCGATCGGTCCGATATCCAGCAGGATCCGGCGCTGCGGATGCACTCGCTGCAGTTCAGACGCTACATGACTCAGGGCTTGAGCAAGGTCTGGGCAAGATTGCAGATTCAAGGGTATGCCAGCGCCGAGACGTCCGCGGGCGAAGTCCAGCACATCGCGCACCAAGTGCGCGGCCCGTCGGCCGCAGGTCAGAATGTGCCGGGCAATGGCCCGGCTTTTCTCGTCGCTCAGGCGCTGGGCAAGCAGTTCGGCGCCTGCGGTGATGGCGAACAGCGGATTGCGCAGGTCATGCCCGAGCACGGCAATGAACTGCTCGCGCACCTCGGCCATGGCGCGCTCCTCACGCAAGGCAAGTTCGGTGCGCTGGACGCTTTCCTCGCTTTCGATCTGTATCGACAACAGGCGCGCGAAAGACGCCATCATCGGTTCTATGGCCGTGCCCTTCAGGCGGGCCGGCTTGGGGTCGAGTGCACAGATGGTGCCGAAGAAGCTGCCATCGGCCCGAATGACCGGTACCGAGATGTAGCTTTCAAAACGGTATTTGCGTCGTGTCGGATGGTTGCAGTAAACGGAGTCTTCGCTGGCCTTGTCGATGACGATGGTCTGCCGGGTGTTATGGATTTCATGGCAGAGGGTGCTGGCGACGTCCAACTCACCCCCGACCTTGAGGCCGAAGCCCAGGTTATCGAGGACGGCGCAGGCCGTCCAGCTGTCGTCCGTTACCCGTGCCACAGCCGCGAATCGCAGCCCACTGGTCTCGCAGATCACCTGAAGAATCGCGGGCACAGCATTGATCCGCGCAATAGTGGCAAGGTCGGAAGTCACGTCGGTCATAGTGCTTTGCTGATGTCCTCGGGAGTGGTCTTGCAAGCTGGCGATCATCAGTCTAGCGCGCCTTTGGGGGCGCGATGTAAAACCTTGGCACGGGTAGCGCGGGTTGCGGTAGGCTGCGCAGGAAAACACCTGCGCGTTGCCCGTCAGAGGCAACCGTTTGCCTGCGTGCGTTCCTTCCAGTTCCTTTGCGAGGTAACGTCATGGCCATCACTTCACAAGATATTTGCAGCGCTGCTGATCAACTCAAGGGTTTTGTCGGCTTTCACCGCAAGCGAGGGGCGTATATCGTGCGTTTCAGCGAAGATGCCTTTGGGATGGACGTCGCCGACGACAGTATCGTCACGTGCGCCGAATTCGTCTGGCAACCGGCATCAGGTCAGCGCATGACACTGTGTCGAGAGCGTCTGGCGCTGCTGTTGGCGCAGCATGTGGACGATCGATTGAACATCGGCGAGCCATTGCGTATTTACCTGCGTCGCACCGACCTACCGGAAATTGTCGCCGAGCGCAGCCTGGCGCAGTAAGGGGCGCGTCAGGCCAGCCTGAGCGGCACCACCTCGCGGTGGGCGAAGTTCACCTGATTGCGGCCTTGGTGCTTGGCTGCATAAAGCGCCTTGTCGGCATCCTCCAGCCACTGCTCCGGCGTTTTCAAGCTTTCGTGATAGACCGAGAGGCCGATGCTCAGACTGATACGCAGTTCCGGTAGCTGCGGGTTGCGATAGGCACTGACTTGCTGGCGCAGGCGCTCCATGGCCAGGCCGGCCTGGTGCTGGTCGGTATCGGGCAGGATCAGACAGAATTCGTCGCCGCCGTAGCGTCCAGCCAGGTCGTCGGCGCGCAGCAGGTGACGAATCTCCAGGCTCAGCTGGCGCAGCACGCAGTCGCCCACCACATGACCGAATGTGTCGTTGATGGCCTTGAAATGATCGACGTCGATCAGTGCGATGACCGCAGGCGTCCGTTGCTGCTGGCACATCTGGAACCTGAGCAGCAGCAGGTCCTTCCATGACCCATGGTTGAGCAGTCCAGTAAGACTGTCGGTGCGGCTCAGTGCGCTGAGCCGTCCCTTGTGCTCGGCCAGCTTGATCGCCAGACGGTAGCAGACCCAACCCAGCGCGACCGGGTACAAGGTCAACATCGGCAGGCAGGCGTAGACCTGCAGCGAGGTCGCCTGCAATTGCAGGCCTGGGCCGAACAGCGCCAAGGCGAGCAGCATGCCGACTACTTGCGCAAGTACACCTCGCAGCAGTAGCCGCTTGCCTCCGGCCGACACGTTGTTCATGGTCATCATCGATAGAATGGTCACGGTGGGCAGCGGATTGAAGTGAAAGGCTGCCGCCCAGAAGCCTCCACCCAGCGAGTCGAGCAGCAGGTTGCGCTGCTCGGCGCGATACGGTGCTGGCGAGTGTATGGCCCACTGATACGCCAGGTGTGGCCACACCAGGCCGTTGAACAGCATCACCAGCCATACCCAAGGCGCTGGATGCAGCGGTGCCATCGCCGCCATGACACTGAACAGGCCAATACCCATGCCGATGATGCGTGGCACGTAGATGCGCCTGACGAAGGAGAGTCCTTTGCCACTTCTGTTGTCTATCATGTCTGTCGTTCTTTTATACAGGCGGCGTTTATCGCATAAGTTGCATGAAGATTGTCGGACAATGATTCATTCATGAAAAATGACCTTACAAGCCAATTCACGGTTACGCGGATCACCGTGAGTTAGGATGACTCCCTTGTGTTTCTTTGTAGAGGGTCTGTTTTCATGAGCGCGATCGATCCTCCGACAGGTCCGTCGGCACGCTTCAGCGAGGGGCGTTTTCATAATAGTGCCGAGTTGCCCAAGGACGGCGTGGGCAAGAAGTTGCGCATCGGCTTGAAGTATCTGCTGCGACGCAAGCCGGCGCACACGCGTCCGGCGGTCATGCCCGACCTGCGACCGATGACTCGCCAACAGGTGCTGGATGCCCCCGACCGCAGCCTGTGGCGGCTTGGTCACTCCACCGTATTGCTCAAGCTGCGCGGACGCTACTTCATCACCGATCCGGTCTTCGCTGAGCGTGCTTCACCGGTGCAATGGGCGGGGCCGCTGCGCTTTCATCCCGCGCCGCTGCCACTGGAGCAAGTGCCGCCGCTGGCAGCCGTGATTCTTTCCCATGACCATTTCGATCACTTGGACGAGTCTGCTGTGCGTCGGCTGGCGCCGCGCACCGGACGGTTTCTGGCGCCGTTGGGTGTCGGTCAGCGTCTCATCCAATGGGGCGTGCCGCACAACAAGGTGTGTGAGCTTGGCTGGTGGCAAGAGGCTGAGGTAGACGGCGTGCGTTTCATCGCTACCCCTGCTCAGCATTTTTCAGGTCGCGGTCTGTTCGACAGCAACAGCACCCTGTGGGCTTCGTGGGTCATGATCGATGGCGAGCGCCGCGTGTTCTTCAGTGGAGACACAGGTTATTTCGAAGGCTTTAGCGCTATCGGCGAGCGCTATGGTCCATTCGACCTGACGTTGATGGAGACCGGCGCCTATAACGTGGCGTGGCCGAATGTGCATATGCAGCCTGAACAGAGCCTGCAGGCTCATCTGGATGTGCGTGGACGCTGGATGCTGCCGATCCACAATGGCACCTTCGACCTCGCCATGCACAGTTGGCAGGAGCCTTTCGAGCGTATCGTCGCGCTGGCAGCCGCTGCCGGGGTCGACCTGAGTACACCGCAGATGGGCGAGCGGGTCTGCCTCGACACCCCGCACCGCGGGCAGGCGTGGTGGCAACAGACTACGCCTGCCCGTTAAGCGTCAGTCATGGCTACGTTGCTTGGCCTCTTCCTGTTCTTCGTCCTTCAGCAACTTCGAGGGGCCTTGCCACTGTCGCTACGCACCTGCGCGTGGCTGATCAGAGCAAAGATGAAACTGCCACCGATGATGTTGCCGGCCAGTGTCGGCAGTGCGAAGTCCAGCCAGAACGTGCGCCAGCTTTCTTCGCCGGCCCATACCAAGTAGGACACTTCCACGGAGCCGACGACGATGTGGGTGAAGTCCCCCAGGGCCATCAGATAGGTGATCATCAGGATGATCCAGATCTTGGCGTGTTCCATCGACGGAATCATCCACACCATGGTGGCGATCATCCAGCCTGAGACGATGCCCTTGGCGAACATCTGACCCAGGTCGTTGTGCATGACCTTGCGCCCGACTTCCAGGAAGGCCATGTCCGTCTTGGTGTCGAAGATCGGCAGCTCGAGCATCACCCAGGCTACCAGCAAGGTGCCAGCCAGGTTGCCGAGCAGCACCACCGACCACAGGCGGAACAAACGGCCGAAGTTGCCCAGGGTAGGGGCGGTCATTACCGGCAGCACTGCGGTGAGTGTGTTTTCAGTGAACAGTTGCTGGCGTGCCAGGATCACGGCCAGAAAGCCCGCGCTGTAACCGAGACTGGCAATCACCTGGCTGCTTTCACTGTCCGGCAAGCGTGAATAGAGTAAGCCCATCGCCATTAGCGACAAGCCCATGGTCAAGCCCGCCGCCAAGGCCGACCACCAGAGCGCCGCCAAGGTACGCTCCAATTCATGATCGCCCTGGAAGCGGATGATTTCGTGCAATACCGCAGGCCTGGGGGCTGGTTGTGGCTGACCTCCTGTTCTTCGTCTGCCGACAATCCTGGGGTCTTCTCGTTTTCCGCCTCGCTCATGATGCGCCTGCTCCAAGGATGTTTCTCTACAGATCGACTGCGCTGCAATTAGTTGCTGGAAGCCTGATGGAGGCCGATAAAACTTTTTGGATCAAGGTGTTGACTCTGATTTCAAAGCGCGTATTATTCGCCTCCTCGCAGCGATGCACGCAGCGAGACAGGCGGTAAGTTTTTGAGGTTGAAAGCTTTCGAGTGAAAGCGCTTCAAAAAACTTCAAAAAAACGCTTGACACGAAGTAAGGCTGCTGTAGAATGCGCGGCCTCGGTTGAGACGAAACGCTCTTGGCCAAACGCTCTTTAACAAATCGAATCAAGCAATTCGTGTGGGTGCTTGTGAGTATGGACTGATCGTCGCCTAGATTATCAGCATCACAAGTGGCCATGCGAGAAATCACATAGTCATTTGAGATTGCTGAGCCAAGTTTAGGGTTTCTTAAAAACCCAAGCAGTATTGAACTGAAGAGTTTGATCATGGCTCAGATTGAACGCTGGCGGCAGGCCTAACACATGCAAGTCGAGCGGATGAGAGGAGCTTGCTTCTCGATTCAGCGGCGGACGGGTGAGTAATGCCTAGGAATCTGCCTGGTAGTGGGGGACAACGTTTCGAAAGGAACGCTAATACCGCATACGTCCTACGGGAGAAAGCAGGGGACCTTCGGGCCTTGCGCTATCAGATGAGCCTAGGTCGGATTAGCTAGTTGGTGAGGTAATGGCTCACCAAGGCGACGATCCGTAACTGGTCTGAGAGGATGATCAGTCACACTGGAACTGAGACACGGTCCAGACTCCTACGGGAGGCAGCAGTGGGGAATATTGGACAATGGGCGAAAGCCTGATCCAGCCATGCCGCGTGTGTGAAGAAGGTCTTCGGATTGTAAAGCACTTTAAGTTGGGAGGAAGGGTTGTAGATTAATACTCTGCAATTTTGACGTTACCGACAGAATAAGCACCGGCTAACTCTGTGCCAGCAGCCGCGGTAATACAGAGGGTGCAAGCGTTAATCGGAATTACTGGGCGTAAAGCGCGCGTAGGTGGTTTGTTAAGTTGGATGTGAAAGCCCCGGGCTCAACCTGGGAACTGCATCCAAAACTGGCAAGCTAGAGTACGGTAGAGGGTGGTGGAATTTCCTGTGTAGCGGTGAAATGCGTAGATATAGGAAGGAACACCAGTGGCGAAGGCGACCACCTGGACTGATACTGACACTGAGGTGCGAAAGCGTGGGGAGCAAACAGGATTAGATACCCTGGTAGTCCACGCCGTAAACGATGTCAACTAGCCGTTGGAATCCTTGAGATTTTAGTGGCGCAGCTAACGCATTAAGTTGACCGCCTGGGGAGTACGGCCGCAAGGTTAAAACTCAAATGAATTGACGGGGGCCCGCACAAGCGGTGGAGCATGTGGTTTAATTCGAAGCAACGCGAAGAACCTTACCAGGCCTTGACATGCAGAGAACTTTCTAGAGATGGATTGGTGCCTTCGGGAACTCTGACACAGGTGCTGCATGGCTGTCGTCAGCTCGTGTCGTGAGATGTTGGGTTAAGTCCCGTAACGAGCGCAACCCTTGTCCTTAGTTACCAGCACGTTATGGTGGGCACTCTAAGGAGACTGCCGGTGACAAACCGGAGGAAGGTGGGGATGACGTCAAGTCATCATGGCCCTTACGGCCTGGGCTACACACGTGCTACAATGGTCGGTACAGAGGGTTGCCAAGCCGCGAGGTGGAGCTAATCTCACAAAACCGATCGTAGTCCGGATCGCAGTCTGCAACTCGACTGCGTGAAGTCGGAATCGCTAGTAATCGCGAATCAGAATGTCGCGGTGAATACGTTCCCGGGCCTTGTACACACCGCCCGTCACACCATGGGAGTGGGTTGCACCAGAAGTAGCTAGTCTAACCTTCGGGGGACGGTTACCACGGTGTGATTCATGACTGGGGTGAAGTCGTAACAAGGTAGCCGTAGGGGAACCTGCGGCTGGATCACCTCCTTAATCGAAGACATCAGCCTGCTGATGAGCTCCCACACGAATTGCTTGATTCATTGTGAAAAGACGATGCTGTAACGCGACCCTGTTATAGGTCTGTAGCTCAGTTGGTTAGAGCGCACCCCTGATAAGGGTGAGGTCGGCAGTTCAAATCTGCCCAGACCTACCAATTACTTGGTGCGGCCTACGAGATGTAGCAGATACACGGGGCCATAGCTCAGCTGGGAGAGCGCCTGCCTTGCACGCAGGAGGTCAGCGGTTCGATCCCGCTTGGCTCCACCACCTTTGTACAGCACTGTTAGAACTCAGAAATGAGCATTCGCGCGTCGTGTTGACGCCGCGTTGGAATGTTGATTTCTGGCTTTTGCCAGATCGTTCTTTAAAAATTCGGATATGTGATAGATACAGACTGATGACCAGTTTCACTGCTGGACATCAGGCTGAGGTAAAATTTGTGAGTTCTGCTCGAAAGAGCGACGTGCGAATTTTCGGCGAATGTCGTCTTCACAGTATAACCAGATTGCTTGGGGTTATATGGTCAAGTGAAGAAGCGCATACGGTGGATGCCTTGGCAGTCAGAGGCGATGAAAGACGTGGTAGCCTGCGATAAGCTTTGGGGAGTCGGCAAACAGACTGTGATCCAGAGATCTCTGAATGGGGGAACCCACCTAGGATAACCTAGGTATCTTGTACTGAATCCATAGGTGCAAGAGGCGAACCAGGGGAACTGAAACATCTAAGTACCCTGAGGAATAGAAATCAACCGAGATTCCCTTAGTAGTGGCGAGCGAACGGGGACCAGCCCTTAAGTTGATTTGAGATTAGTGGAACGCTCTGGAAAGTGCGGCCATAGTGGGTGATAGCCCCGTACACGAAAGTCTCTTTTCAATGAAATCGAGTAGGACGGAGCACGAGAAACTTTGTCTGAACATGGGGGGACCATCCTCCAAGGCTAAATACTACTGACTGACCGATAGTGAACCAGTACCGTGAGGGAAAGGCGAAAAGAACCCCGGAGAGGGGAGTGAAATAGAACCTGAAACCGTATGCGTACAAGCAGTGGGAGCCTACTTTGTTAGGTGACTGCGTACCTTTTGTATAATGGGTCAGCGACTTATATTCAGTGGCGAGCTTAACCGAATAGGGGAGGCGTAGCGAAAGCGAGTCTTAATAGGGCGCTTAGTCGCTGGGTATAGACCCGAAACCGGGCGATCTATCCATGGGCAGGTTGAAGGTTAGGTAACACTGACTGGAGGACCGAACCGACTACCGTTGAAAAGTTAGCGGATGACCTGTGGATCGGAGTGAAAGGCTAATCAAGCTCGGAGATAGCTGGTTCTCCTCGAAAGCTATTTAGGTAGCGCCTCATGTATCACTGCTGGGGGTAGAGCACTGTTTCGGCTAGGGGTCATCCCGACTTACCAAACCGATGCAAACTCCGAATACCAGCAAGTGCCGAGCATGGGAGACACACGGCGGGTGCTAACGTCCGTCGTGAAAAGGGAAACAACCCAGACCGTCAGCTAAGGTCCCAAAGTCATGGTTAAGTGGGAAACGATGTGGGAAGGCTTAGACAGCTAGGAGGTTGGCTTAGAAGCAGCCATCCTTTAAAGAAAGCGTAATAGCTCACTAGTCGAGTCGGCCTGCGCGGAAGATGTAACGGGGCTCAAACCATGCACCGAAGCTACGGGTATCACCTTTGGTGATGCGGTAGAGGAGCGTTCTGTAAGCCTGTGAAGGTGAGTTGAGAAGCTTGCTGGAGGTATCAGAAGTGCGAATGCTGACATGAGTAACGACAATGCGAGTGAAAAACTCGCACGCCGAAAGACCAAGGTTTCCTGCGCAACGTTAATCGACGCAGGGTTAGTCGGTCCCTAAGGCGAGGCTGAAAAGCGTAGTCGATGGAAAACAGGTTAATATTCCTGTACTTGCAGTTATTGCGATGGAGGGACGGAGAAGGCTAGGCCAGCCTGGCGTTGGTTGTCCAGGTTTAAGGTGGTAGGCTGAAATCTTAGGCAAATCCGGGATTTCAAGGCCGAGAGCTGATGACGAGTTGCCTTTAGGCGACGAAGTGGTTGATGCCATGCTTCCAAGAAAAGCTCCTAAGCTTCAGATAACTGGGAACCGTACCCCAAACCGACACAGGTGGTTAGGTAGAGAATACCAAGGCGCTTGAGAGAACTCGGGTGAAGGAACTAGGCAAAATGGCACCGTAACTTCGGGAGAAGGTGCGCCGGCGAGGGTGAAGGACTTGCTCCGTAAGCCCATGCCGGTCGAAGATACCAGGCCGCTGCGACTGTTTATTAAAAACACAGCACTCTGCAAACACGAAAGTGGACGTATAGGGTGTGACGCCTGCCCGGTGCCGGAAGGTTAATTGATGGGGTTAGCGCAAGCGAAGCTCTTGATCGAAGCCCCGGTAAACGGCGGCCGTAACTATAACGGTCCTAAGGTAGCGAAATTCCTTGTCGGGTAAGTTCCGACCTGCACGAATGGCGTAACGATGGCGGCGCTGTCTCCACCCGAGACTCAGTGAAATTGAAATCGCTGTGAAGATGCAGTGTATCCGCGGCTAGACGGAAAGACCCCGTGAACCTTTACTATAGCTTTGCACTGGACTTTGAGCTTGCTTGTGTAGGATAGGTGGGAGGCTTTGAAGTGGGGACGCCAGTTCTCATGGAGCCATCCTTGAAATACCACCCTGGCAACCTTGAGGTTCTAACTCAGGTCCGTGATCCGGATCGAGGACAGTGTATGGTGGGTAGTTTGACTGGGGCGGTCTCCTCCCAAAGAGTAACGGAGGAGTACGAAGGTGCGCTCAGACCGGTCGGAAATCGGTCGTAGAGTATAAAGGCAAAAGCGCGCTTGACTGCGAGACAGACACGTCGAGCAGGTACGAAAGTAGGTCTTAGTGATCCGGTGGTTCTGTATGGAAGGGCCATCGCTCAACGGATAAAAGGTACTCCGGGGATAACAGGCTGATACCGCCCAAGAGTTCATATCGACGGCGGTGTTTGGCACCTCGATGTCGGCTCATCACATCCTGGGGCTGAAGCCGGTCCCAAGGGTATGGCTGTTCGCCATTTAAAGTGGTACGCGAGCTGGGTTTAGAACGTCGTGAGACAGTTCGGTCCCTATCTGCCGTGGACGTTTGAGATTTGAGAGGGGCTGCTCCTAGTACGAGAGGACCGGAGTGGACGAACCTCTGGTGTTCCGGTTGTCACGCCAGTGGCATTGCCGGGTAGCTATGTTCGGAAGAGATAACCGCTGAAAGCATCTAAGCGGGAAACTTGCCTCAAGATGAGATCTCACTGGGATCTAGAATCCCCTGAAGGGCCGTCGAAGACTACGACGTTGATAGGTGGGGTGTGTAAGCGCTGTGAGGCGTTGAGCTAACCCATACTAATTGCCCGTGAGGCTTGACCATATAACACCCAAGCAATTTGAGCGTGAGCGCCGAATTGTGGTGGTGAAGACGAGAGAACCGAAAGTTCGCGACGAACCACAGAATCACATATCCGAATAGGCTGGGGTGTCCGTAAGGGCGCACTGGCAACCGAATTTCTTGACGACCATAGAGCATTGGAACCACCTGATCCCATCCCGAACTCAGCAGTGAAACGATGCATCGCCGATGGTAGTGTGGGGTTTCCCCATGTGAGAGTAGGTCATCGTCAAGATTCATTTCGCAAAACCCCTATCTGCGTGAGCAGGTAGGGGTTTTGTCTTTTCACGACGCTCAAAATCTTTGCCCTCCGGCCGCCACGCAAGTCTCCTCATTGGTGCGACAATGTTGCTGTCACAATACGTGACTTCCCCGTACCTACCCTGCGTCAAGACTTAGGTTCGGGGCAATCCTGGCACCTGGACCGAGCGATGCCAGCGCAGCGCGCTGCGCATTTCTGGACTTTCACCGTCCTATTACTTGAGGTTAGAAGCAAGATGGCCAAGGCCGCCGATGTCGTTGTGCAATGCCTGGAAAACGAAGGTGTCGAGTATGTGTTCGGCATCCCCGGCGAGGAGAACCTCGACCTGCTCGAATCCCTGCGCAAGTCGAAGATCAAGCTGGTACTGACCCGCCACGAACAATCCGCAGGCTTCATGGCTGCAACCTATGGACGCCTGACCGGCAAGACCGGCGTCAGCCTGTCGACCCTGGGTCCCGGCGCGACCAACTTGGTCACCGCCAGCGCCTACGCCTATCTGGGCGGCATGCCGATGATGATGATCACCGGCCAGAAGCCGATCAAGAAGTCCAAGCAGGGTCGATTCCAGATCATCGACGTGTGCGGCATGATGGACCCCATCACCAAGTACACCCACCAGTTCGCTTCGGCCGACAACATTCCGGCCCGTATGCGCGAAGCCTTCCGCCTGGCCGAAGAAGAGAAACCCGGCGCGGTGCACCTGGAGTTGCCTGAAGACATCGCCGCCGAGCAGACCGATGCCTTGCCGATTCCGCGCAGCCTTCACCGCCGTCCGCTGGCCGAGCACGTGGCCATCGACGCTGCCGTGCAGAAACTGCAGAACGCACGCAATCCGATCCTGGTGATCGGCGCCGGTGCCAACCGCAAGATGACCGCCAAGGTGCTCAAGCAGCTCATCGACAAGACCGGCATCCCGTTCATCACCACGCAGATGGGCAAGGGTGTGGTCGACGAGCGTCACCCGCGTTTCCTGGGCAACGCTGCGCTGTCGTCTGGTGATTTCGTGCACCGCGCTGTCGAAGCGGCCGACCTGATCATCAACATCGGCCACGACGTGATCGAGAAGCCGCCGTTCTTCATGGTCCGCGGCGGTACCGAAGTCATCCACATCAGCTTCCGTTCGGCGGAAGTGGATGCGGTGTACTTCCCGCAGGTCGAAGTGATTGGCGATATCGCCAACGCCGTGTGGCAGATCAGCGAAGCGTTGGGCGACACCTCGCATTGGGACTTCACCCGCCTGATGGCCATCCGTGAAGCCAACGAAGCGCAGATCGTCGAAGGCGCCGACGACGACCGCTTCCCGGTCTACCCGCAGCGTCTGGTGGCCGACATCCGTCGCGTGCTGCCGTCCGAAGGCATCGTCGCCCTCGACAACGGCATCTACAAGATCTGGTTCGCCCGCAACTACAAAGCGCACAAACCCAACACCGTGCTACTGGACAACGCCTTGGCGACGATGGGCGCCGGCTTGCCGTCGGCCATGGCATCGCACTTGGTGTACCCGGACCGCCCGGTGATCTCGGTGTGCGGCGATGGCGGCTTCATGATGAACAGTCAGGAGCTGGAAACGGCTGTGCGTCTGGGCATGCACATCACCGTGGTGATCCTGCGCGACGACGGCTACGGCATGATCCGCTGGAAGCAGGCCAACATGGGCTTCACCGATTTCGGCCTGGACTACGGTAACCCCGACTTCGTCAAATACGCCGAAGCCTATGGCGCCAATGGTCACCGCGTGGAAAGCGCCGAAGGGCTGCTGCCGCTGCTGGAGCACTGCATCAAGACGCCAGGCGTGCACGTCATCGATTGCCCGGTCGATTACAGCGAGAACGACCGGATCTTGAATAGCGAGCTGCGTGAGCGCGCACTAGCTGTTTGACCCAGCGACGCCCCCGCCTGTACTACCTCTGGCTAGTGCAGGCGGCTTCTTCCAACTGACCATCGACCTCGAATGTGGGCTGGCTTGGCCACCACTAGCCAGCATGCCCCTTTCAGCAAAATCCTTCCTTCGCCGTGCCTGTGCTAGGGTGCATCTTCCCTTATCCAGGACTGTCCCATGCTGCCCACTCTGAGTGAAAAAGAACTCAATCGTCTTGAAGATCTGTTGATCAGCTACGGTAATGAATACTCAGTGATCAACCTTGCTGAACTCAACGGCTTCTTTACCGCCTTGGCCAGTTCGCCAGTCAAGGTCACGCCTGAACATTGGCTTCCGGCCGTCGCAGGCGGCAAGGTGCCAAAATTCAAGAAGCCCGCCCATGAAGAAGCCTATACCGCGCTGATGTTGCGCTACGCCAGTCAGGTCGCCGAGGAGTTGGCCGATGACCTTGATCGATTCCAACCGCTGTTGGAAGAGAGCGAGACCGAGGAGGGCACGGTCATCGTGCTGGAGGAATGGTGCTTCGGTTACATGCGTGGCACTCAAGTCACTCAATGGCCGACCCTGCCCCGCGAACAGGACGCTTTGCTAAAGGCGATTTCCCTGCACGGTCTTGAAGACAACGTCGAACTGCTCGATACAATGAGCGCCGCGGATCGTCAAGCCTGCGTGCCGCAGTTGCTTGAGGCCATCCGAGCGCTTTATCGTTACCATCATCGGCCCATGCATTGAATAAAGCGGCGTAGACCAACATAACCATTTCTTCAGGCCAAACGAGCAATTGTTTTCCGCAGACATTCTCGCGCCAGTTAATTGTGCGCAGGATCAGCCTAACGGTATGGCGTGCTGAGGGTATTCGAAGAGTCACTCTGGTCCAATCCTGTATCACAGCGGGAGAGCATATATGGCTCGGCCGAGATGCGGAGCCTCATTGATCGTCTAGTGACTTACCTGCGCAGCCACCGGCATCTGATCGAGCATTGAGGGTTATCTGAACCCGTGAGCCTATTTGGCTACCTGTGAAAGATGGGGTCATCACCTCGCTCATCTACACCATCCTGGAGGTACTCTGCGCAACCTGGCCATTAGCCAGATCACCACCGCACCATTGACCTTGCAAGAGGACGCAGGTGTCTGGACTTGTACAACAGCTGGCAAGATGTCGGGCTGCTTGAGAGCATCAGTGCTCAAGGGCTGTTTCGGGTGCAACTGGCCGACTGGCGTCGTCCGCGCTCGCTGCATGATCGCCGCGCGCTGAGGCGCGACCTACCGTTTGTCCGCTGCTGCAGAGGCTGAGCGCCTGCGGTTACCACGGCAACTACGTTCTGGAGATCTTTTCCGAGGGTGTCGTCGACTCGCTGTGGACGAACAAAGTCACATTGGTGCAGGCCGTCGAAGCAAGCGCCAGCGTCTTCGCCGCATTGCGCGCCGGCCTTCAGGATGCGTAGGCTATAGCCCCGGTAATGATGAACTACAGCGAACCTACACGATGATTCTGCGTACTCTCCGAAATAGACTCGGTCTGCTGGCCATGCCGCTGCTCGCCGCCTGCAGCGGCCACCAGACAGAGCGTCACGTGGTATACGAGAACACCGTTTACCACTGGCGAATCGAACATGTGGTCCAGCACAACTTTCCTGCGAGCACCCATCAGTATTATCAAGTATTCCTCAACGACCGGCCGCTGGTGCTACCGGCCAAGGCATTCAACGACGAGCGCAATATCGAGGTATTTCTGGCAGCAGGCGGCTTCGATATCGCCCACTGGCGCAACAAGTCGATCGTCGTGACGTTCGAGAATACTCAAGCTCGTGACGGGGAAACGATTCGCCTCATTCGTTCGGTGATGATCACGCCCGATTTGAATGAGCGCGATATCATTCTGACGGATCTGCTGACGCAGCAGGAAGTGGTAGTGGAGCGGGTCGAAGCAGATGCCCCACAGCCTTGAGGATGTACTAGACCCTTCGATACCAATCACAGGTACAAAAAAGCCACCTTTCGGTGGCTTCTTCATCAATCCCAGCTCAACGCCCCGCCGGTCTGATACTCGATCACGCGCGTCTCGAAGAAGTTCTTCTCCTTCTTCAAGTCCATGATCTCGCTCATCCATGGGAACGGGTTGGTGGTCCCTGGGTACTCTTCTTTAAGACCGATTTGAGTCAGACGACGGTTGGCAATGAACTTGAGGTAGTCCTCCATCATTGCCGCGTTCATGCCCAGCACACCGCGTGGCATGGTGTCGCGGGCATATTCGATCTCCAGCTGAGTCCCTTGCAGGATCATCTGGGTCGCTTCTTCCTTCATTGCCGCATCCCACAGGTGCGGGTTCTCGATCTTGATCTGGTTGATCACGTCGATACCGAAGTTCAGGTGCATCGACTCGTCGCGCAGGATGTACTGGAACTGCTCGGCGACGCCAGTCATCTTGTTGCGGCGACCCATGGAGAGGATCTGGGTGAAGCCGCAGTAGAAGAAGATGCCTTCCAGGACGCAGTAATAGGCGATCAGGTTGCGCAGCAGTTCCTTGTCGGTTTCGACGGTGCCGGTGTTGAATTCCGGATCGGAAATGGCGCGGGTGTACTTCAGGCCCCAGGCGGCTTTTTTCGCCACCGACGGAATCTCGTGGTACATGTTGAAGATCTCGCCTTCATCCATGCCCAGCGACTCGATGCAGTACTGGTAGGCATGGGTGTGGATCGCCTCTTCGAAGGCCTGGCGCAGGATGTACTGGCGGCATTCGGGGTTGGTGATCAGGCGGTAGACGGCCAGGGCCAGGTTGTTGGCGACCAGCGAGTCGGCGGTGGAGAAGAAGCCGAGGTTGCGCATGACGATGCGGCGCTCGTCTTCGGTCAGGCCGTCCATGCTCTTCCACAGTGCGATGTCGGCGGTCATGTTGACCTCTTGCGGCATCCAGTGGTTGGCGCAGCCATCGAGGTACTTCTGCCAGGCCCAGTCGTACTTGAAAGGCACGAGTTGGTTGAGGTCGGCGCGGCAGTTGATCATGCGCTTCTCGTCAACGGCGACGCGGGCCGACGAGCCTTCCAGCTCAGCCAGGCCCTCGGCGATGTCGAGGGCGTCGAGGGCGGCCTTGGCGCGCTTCACGGCCTCGGAATCGGCAGCGGTGGCGGCACGGGCTTCCAGGGCGGCGGCACCACCGGCGCTGTCCAGCTTGTCCAGGGTCGCGGCGGCGTGGGCCTGTGCGGGGGTGTTGCCTTTGGCGGCGACTTCGCCGTCATCTTCTTTGTCGAATTCGTCCCAGCTCAGCATGCTAAGTGCTCCTGCTTGAGGGCCATCTTTGGAGTATGGCCGGTGGATCTTGGTTGCGCTGCTTTGGTCCCGAAGGGGTACTACCGTGCACGCAAATCTGATTGCCCTTTGCGGGGCTGGCCCAGGCAATGGCGCCCAGGCTTATTGTGTTTGGCTGTGCGGCAGGCGACGGCAATGCCGGCCTCGTCGCGGGTAAACCCGCTGCCACAGGGTTCCGTGTGGTGACATGGAAAAAGAGGCTTCCCGGGGGAAGCCTCAGCCACGCCTTACTGGCAGGCTTCGCAATCCGGCTCGTCGATGGCGCAGGCCTTCGGCACTGGCGCAGGGCCTGCGGCCTGGACCGGGGCGCTGTCTCCGCCGCTGGAAACGGCGTTGAGCTTGCCGGTGTTGATGGTCGATTTCTCGGTGCTGGTGGCGGCCAGGGCACGGAGGTAGTAGGTGGTCTTCAGACCACGGTACCAGGCCATGCGGTAGGTCACGTCCAGCTTCTTGCCCGAGGCGCCGGCGATGTACAGGTTCAGCGACTGGGCCTGGTCGATCCACTTCTGGCGACGCGAGGCGGCATCGACGATCCACTTGGTGTCGACTTCGAAGGCCGTGGCGTACAGGTCTTTGAGCTCCTGCGGGATACGCTCGATCTGCTGCACCGAACCGTCGTAGTACTTCAGGTCGTTGATCATCACCGAGTCCCACAGGTCGCGGGCTTTCAGGTCGCGGACCAGGTACGGGTTGATCACGGTGAACTCGCCCGACAGGTTCGACTTGACGTACAGGTTCTGGTAGGTCGGTTCGATCGACTGCGATACGCCGGTGATGTTGGCGATGGTCGCGGTCGGTGCAATGGCCATGATGTTCGAGTTGCGGATGCCTTTCTTGACCCGATCGCGCACCGGAGCCCAGTCCAGGGACTCTTCCAGGTTGACGTCGATGTACTTGGCGCCACGGGCCTCGATCAGGATCTGCTGCGAGTCCAGCGGCAGGATACCTTGGGACCACAGGGAACCGTCGAAGGTCTGGTAGGCGCCGCGCTCGTCGGCCAGGTCACACGAGGCCTGGATGGCGTAGTAGCTGACTGCCTCCATGGACTTGTCGGCGAACTCGACGGCCGCGTCCGAGCCGTACGGGATGTGCTGCAGGTACAGCGCGTCCTGGAAGCCCATGATGCCCAGGCCGACCGGACGGTGCTTGAAGTTCGAGTTCTGCGCCTGGGGCACCGAGTAGTAGTTGATGTCGATCACGTTGTCGAGCATGCGCACGGCGGTCTTGACGGTACGCGCCAGTTTCGCGGTGTCCAGCTTGCCGTCGGCGATGTGGTTCGGCAGGTTGATAGAACCCAGGTTGCACACGGCGATTTCGTCGGCGTTGGTGTTCAGGGTGATCTCGGTGCACAGGTTCGAGCTGTGCACCACGCCCACGTGCTGCTGCGGCGAGCGCAGGTTGCACGGGTCCTTGAAGGTCAGCCAAGGGTGGCCGGTCTCGAACAGCATCGACAGCATCTTGCGCCACAGGTCTTTGGCCTGGACGGTTTTGAACACCTTGATCTTGTTGTACTCGGTCAGGGCTTCGTAGTACTCGTAGCGTTCTTCGAAGGCCTTGCCGGTCAGGTCGTGCAGGTCCGGCACTTCCGAAGGCGAGAACAGGGTCCATTTGCCGTCGTCGAAGACACGCTTCATGAACAGGTCCGGAATCCAGTTGGCGGTGTTCATGTCGTGGGTACGACGACGGTCGTCACCGGTGTTCTTGCGCAGCTCGAGGAATTCCTCGATATCCAGGTGCCAGGTTTCCAGGTAGGCGCAGACCGCGCCCTTGCGCTTGCCACCCTGGTTGACGGCCACGGCGGTGTCGTTGACCACCTTGAGGAAGGGCACGACGCCCTGCGACTTGCCGTTGGTGCCCTTGATGTACGAACCCAAAGCACGCACCGGGGTCCAGTCGTTGCCCAGGCCACCGGCGAATTTGGACAGCATGGCGTTGTCGTGGATGGCCTTGTAGATGCCCGACAGGTCGTCCGGAACGGTGGTCAGGTAGCAGCTCGACAGCTGCGGACGCAGGGTACCGGCGTTGAACAGGGTTGGGGTCGAGGCCATGTAGTCGAACGACGACAACAGGTTGTAGAACTCGATGGCACGGGCTTCGCGGTCTTTTTCCTGCAGCGCCAGGCCCATGGCCACGCGCATGAAGAACACCTGCGGCAGTTCGAAACGCACGCCATCCTTGTGGATGAAGTAACGGTCGTAGAGGGTCTGCAGGCCCAGGTAGGTGAACTGCTGGTCACGCTCGTGGTTGATGGCCTTGCCCAGGCGCTCCAGGTCGTAGCCCTTGAGAGCCGGGTCGAGCAGCTCGAACTCGACGCCTTTCGCGACGTAGGCTGGCAGGGCCTTGGCATACAGCTCGGCCATCTCGTGGTGGGTGGCGCTGTCGGCCACGCCGAGGAAGCCCAGGCCTTCGGCGCGCAGGGTGTCCATCAGCAGGCGGGCGGTGACGAACGAGTAGTTCGGCTCGCGCTCGACCAGGGTACGGGCGGTCATCACCAGGGCGGTGTTGACGTCCTTGAGGGCCACGCCGTCGTAGAGGTTCTTCAGGGTGTCGCGCTGGATCAGTTCGCCATCGACTTCGGCCAGGCCTTCGCAGGCTTCGCTGATAATGGTGTTCAGGCGCGCCATGTCCAGCGGCGCCAGGCTGCCGTCGGCCAGGGTGATGCGGATGCTCGGGTGCGGCTCGACCACCGAATCGGTATTGGCGCGAGTGGCACGTTCTTTGGCGCGCTGGTCACGGTAGATCACGTAGTCGCGGGCGACTTTCTGCTCGCCGGCGCGCATCAGGGCCAGTTCGACCTGATCCTGGATTTCTTCGATGTGGATGGTGCCACCCGACGGCATGCGACGCTTGAACGTGGCGGTGACCTGTTCGGTCAGGCGCGCGACGGTGTCGTGGATACGCGACGAAGCGGCGGCGGTGCCGCCTTCAACTGCGAGGAACGCCTTGGTGATGGCAACGGTGATCTTGTCGTCGGTGTAGGCCACGACAGTGCCGTTACGCTTGATCACGCGCAGTTGGCCCGGAGCGGTCGCAGCCAGATCCTGATTCGAATCGGTGGCCTGCGGCGCCTTGGCCTGCGGGTTCTCGCGAGTTGTGTCGGTGTGCATGGGTGGGTGTCTCCACAGTTTCTATAGTGTTCGGGCGCCTTGGGGGCGCCCACCGTTCCATCCAGTCAGTTAGCTCGGCCCGTGGGCGGACGGCACGCGAAGGTGCGTCGGCCGCTCGGGCTTACCGACTTCGGGACAGACTCAGGAATAAGGGCAATCGCTTGCCGCTCCCTGGCCGAAGTCAAAGATCCTGGGCGAGCCCAGGAACTGTTGCTGTCGGGTGTCAGGCCATGCCTGCAACACCCATACCCGAACAAGGCCACGGGGGCTTGCCTCGGTCGCGCCTGTGCAGGAGCGGTTTGGCTGCTGAAATCAGCGTAAGTTCCGGCAGAAAAATCGCTTGAGTTTCTGCGTTGACTTATGGTTGTGCTCAAGGTCGAAGCCACAACATGTAGTGGTTCGCCACGCTGGGGATACAAGATAATGCGGTATGGGGGGTATTGCAAGGCAGCGGGCTGTGGATATCTTGTGGGTACTTTGTGAGTGAATAGCCCACCGCCGCTGTAGGCCTAGTCGCTACAGGTCCGGACGTTTTTTTGCGCTTTCCGGGCCTGTGCAAGAAGCTGCCGAGTGGTTGGCAGTCCCCACGGCTGGACGTAGTATCCGAGGGCAACATGACCCTCTGTCGATACGTCAGGACGCCCCTGCCCACCACAACAAGAAGGGAGAAGGCGATGGATCAGCCCCTCCAGCGCATCCTCATCGTCGAGGACGATCAGCGTCTGGCCGACCTCACTGCCGAGTACTTGCAGGGTAATGGTTTCGAGGTGTCGGTCGAGCATGATGGCGCGCGGGCCGTGCGGCGTATCCTCGACAGCCAGCCCGATCTCGTGGTGCTCGACCTGATGCTGCCTGGCGAAGACGGTTTGAGCATTTGCCGAAAGGTCCGTGGCCAGTTCGCCAATCCCATCCTCATGCTGACCGCGCGCAGTGACGAACTCGATCAGGTCCAGGGCCTGGACCTGGGCGCCGACGATTACGTGTGCAAGCCCGTGCGCCCGCGTCTGCTGCTGGCGCGCATCAATGCGCTGCTGCGACGTAGCGACGCGCCTCTGGGCAAGGCCCACAGCCTGTGCTTCGGTGCGCTGCGCATCGACAACCGGGCGCGCGAGGCCTGGCTGGGCGAGCAGGCCATCGAGCTGACCGGCGCGGAGTTTGACCTGCTCTGGTTGCTGGCCAGCCATGCCGGTCGGGTGCTGTCGCGCGAGCAGATCTGCACGTCGCTGCGCGGCGTCGGTTATGACGGCCAGGACCGCTCCATCGATATCCGCATCTCCAAGATTCGCCCGAAGATCGGCGACGATCCTGTACAGCCGCGTCTGATCAAGACGCTACGCAGCAAGGGTTATCTGTTCGTCGGCGATCTCGGGCCATGAATTCGATCTTTCTGCGCATCTATGGCGGCATGTTGGCGGTGCTGGTATTGGTCGCCGTGCTCGGGATCCTGAGCCTGCAGCTGGTCAACCATGTGCGTGCCGCGCAGTACCGTGAGGATCTGGCGCAAGGCACCTTCAGTCTGATGGCGGACAACCTGGCGCTGCAGAGCGAGGTCGAGCGCAAGCGATCGCTGGTGATCTGGGAGCGGCTGCTCGGCGTGCCACTGGATTTGCTGGCGCTGTCCGCGCAACCCCTGGATGCCGGCCAGCGCAGCCGTCTGGCGCGTGGTCTGGTGGTGGTCGAAAAGACTGGGCCGCACGCGGCCAAGGTACTGCGCCAGTTGGCCCAGGAGGACCAGGTGCTGGCGGCGCAGGTCAAGCAGATCAGCGAGCAACTCGCCCGCGCGACGTTGTACCTGCTGGCCGACGAGCTGGTGCGCTACCCGGTGACCGAGCAGCCACAGCGCTTGGCGCAGATCCGTCAGAGCAAAGGATTTGGTTTCGACATCGGCTTGCAGCGCATCGAGCGCGCGGATCTGGACGACGATCAGCGACGGCGGGTGGAGGAGGGCGACACGGTGATGGCGTTGAGCCGCGACGGGGACGCCATCCGCGTGTTCTCTGGACTGTCCGGCTCGCCCTGGGTGCTGGAGATTGGACCACTCTACTCGTTCAAACCCTATCCACCGGCATTGCTGGTGTTGATCGCGGCAGTGGGTTTGTGCTTGATCGGTTTGGTGGTCTACCTGCTGGTGCGTCAGCTCGAGCGCCGCGTCTCGGGTCTCGAACTGGCGGCCTCGCACATCGCCCAGGGCAGCCTGCAGACGCGGGTGCCGGCCGGCGATGCCGACTCGGTCGGACGCCTGGCCGCAGCGTTCAACCGCATGGCCGAGCACCTGCAGCGCTCGCTGAGCATGCAGCGCGAGCTGGTGCGTGCGGTGTCACACGAATTGCGCACGCCGGTGGCACGCCTGCGTTTCGGCTTGGAGATGATCGAGGAGGCCGACACCGAACAGGCGCGGGCCAAGCACCTGGCGGGGATGGACAGCGACATCCAGGACTTGGACCGGCTGGTCGACGAGATGCTCACCTATGCCCGCCTGGAACAAGGCGCCCCGGCCCTTCATTTCGAACGCGTCGATGTACGGCAATTGCTGGACAGGATCGTGGCCGAGCTGGCCCCGTTGCGCGCGGATATCCGGGTGACGCAAGCTGAGGATCCAGACCGTGACGGCGCGCCACGTTGGGTCGAAGCCGAGCCGCGTTATCTGCACCGCGCGTTGCAGAATCTGGTGGGCAATGCGTTGCGCCACGCCGAGTCGCAGGTGCGCTTGAGTTACCAGCTCGACGCGCAGCGCTGTCGCATCGACGTGGAAGACGACGGGCCGGGCATTCCGGAGGGGTTCTGGGACCGCATCTTCACGCCGTTCACGCGCCTGGACGACAGCCGCACCCGCGCCTCGGGCGGTCACGGTCTGGGGCTGTCGATCGTGCGGCGGATCATCTATTGGCATGGTGGGCGGGCACTGGTTGGGCGCAGCGAAGGCCTGGGCGGCGCCTGCTTCAGCTTGAGCTGGCCTGCCCGGCAGCCGCGCCACTGAGGGTCAGGCGCTGACCAGACTGAGCAGATGGCCGTCCTGCACGCAGTACTGACCCGCCAGCTCGCGGCCGCTGCGCCATTCGGCCGACAGATCGGTGAGCAGGCGCAAGCGCGCGTGGCCGTCGGCGCTCCATTCGAGCAGCTCGGCGTGCTCGAAGTAAAAGCGCTTGAGCGTCAGCGGATAGAGCGCTTTGAACAAGCTTTCCTTGAGCGAAAAGGTCAGCGTCACGCTTAGGCCAATCTGCGCCGGATCCAGGCGCTGCAATTCGCTGGGGGTGAGGATTTCAGCGGCCAGGCGCTCGGCGCGCGCGTCGTCGAGCAGGCTTTCCTGATCGATGCCGATGCCCTGGCAGGCCGTGGCGGGCGCGACTACGGCGGCGGCCCAGCCCTGGCCGTGGGTGATGGAACCACGGATGTCCGCAGGCCATATGGGCGAGCGGTCCTCATGGGTGCCGGGCACGTGATCGCGACCGTCGAGGTGCTGAAGAGCCGCACGCGCACAGACGCGCCCGGCCAGGTACTCGGCCTGGCGCTTGGCCACCGAGCGTTGCAGGCTGGTGCTCTGGTCGATGCCGGCGCGCTGGAAGTCGTCGGCGGCCAGGCGTTGGGGATCGAAGGCGCAACTGACCAGCACCGCGCCGGGCACGGGCTGGGGCAGGGGCCAGTGGTGCTGGAGCGGGGCGCAGCAGGTAGGCAGTCTGTTCATGGGCGCTATTGTGCCATCTGCCGGGCCCGCCCCGCACGCCGGGCTGACCGCCTACTTGAAGGCCTGTTTGAAGAACGCCTGCATGTCCCGCCAGGAGCTTTCATCAGCAGCCTTGTCATAGCCGATGTCCGGCCCGCCATGCTCGCCATGGCTCAGGCGGTCGGCGTCGGGGTTGGTGAAGCCGTGCTTGGCACCGGGAATGCCGACGAACGTCATGTCGGCACCGGCAGCGGCCATTTCCTGCTTGAAAGCCTCCACCTGCTGCGGCGTGACCATGCTGTCGGCTTCGCCATGCTCGACCAGAATCTTGGCCCTGACCACGCCTGGCTGAGCGGGTGTCTGGGTGACCAGCGCGCCATGGAAGCTCACCACGCCATCGAGCTTCTCGCCACGGCGAGCGGCATCGAGCACCACCTTGCCGCCGAAGCAATAGCCCACCGCGCCCAGCTCATGTTTGTTGGTGTTGGGTTGCAGCTTGAGCAGCGCCAGGCCCGCGTCGAAGCGCCGCGCGGCCGCAGCCGGGTCCTTCAGCGCGGCGGCCATGAAGGCCTGGGCGTCCTGTGGGTGCTCGGTGTGCTTGCCGTCGCCATACATGTCGATGGCCAGGGCGTTGTAGCCCAACGCGGCAAGGTCGCGGGCGCGGCGCTTGGCGTAATCGTTCAGCCCCCACCATTCGTGCACCACGACGATGCCGGGGCGCTTGCCATCGAGGGCGTCGTCATAGGCGTAGTAGCCGATCAGGGGTGTGCCGTCGGCGTCCTGGTAGCGAATCTCGCGGGTCTGTACCGCCGCCTGGGCGAGGGCGGCGCTGCATGTCAGGGCCAGGGCAAGCAGGAAACGCATGGGGGATCTCCAGGTGCGGGTGCTGTTCACGTTCGGTTCGTTCAGCCGAGGTTCAGTCGGGGTTCAGGGGCGGTTCAGGCTGCCCTGCTTACTCTAGCCCTCACACCCACACAGCGCACCTCACTGGAGAAACAAAGCATGAAAGCACTCAATACCCTGATGGTCGCCATGGCTGTCTGCGCCTCCGGCTTCACCGCTACCTCCCAGGCCGACGACACGTTCGCCAGCGTCACCTACGGCCAGACCAGCGACAAGATTCGCAAGTCCGGCCTGCTGCAACGCAACACCGATCACCTGAACACTGATGGCATCATCAACAAGGACGGCACCTGGGGCCTGCGGGTAGGACAGATGAACGACCAGGGCCGCTACTACCTCACCTACGACAATGTCTCCGACAGCCACAGCGGCATCAAGCTGCGCCAGGAAAACCTGCTCGGCAGCTACGACCTGTTCCTGCCGATCACTGATACCGCCAAACTGTTCGGTGGTGCCAGCCTGGGCATGACCAAGATGACTCAGACCTCGTCCGGCTACAGTCGCGACACCAACTACGGCTACGCCGCCGGGCTGCAGGCCGGTGTGATCCAACAAGTGACCGACAACGCCTCGGTGGAGCTGGGCTACCGCTACCTGCGCACCAACGCCTCCACCGAACTTTCGCCCCATGGCGGTTACAAGCAAGGTGCTCTACGCCTGACCAGCAGCGCTCAAACCTACCTGGCCGCCACCTACAAGTTCTAACGCGACAGGCTCGAAGAACCGGCCGGGGCTCCCCCTGCCGGTTCGCTGTTATGCTGTGCCAGCCCGCCTTTGTTCAGGCGGTGCGAGAAAAAGGAGAATGACATGAAGTTGCTGGTGGTCGAGGATGAAGCGCTGCTGCGTCACCACCTGTACACGCGCCTGGGCGAAAGCGGACACGTGGTCCAAGCGGTCGGCGATGCAGAGGAGGCGCTGTACCAGGCCGGCCAGTACAACCACGATCTCGCCGTCATCGACCTTGGGCTGCCGGGCATGAGCGGCCTGGACCTGATCCGCCAACTGCGCAGCCAGGACAAGACTTTTCCCATCCTGATTCTCACTGCCCGCGGTAATTGGCAAGACAAGGTCGAAGGGCTGGCCGCGGGTGCCGACGACTACGTGGTCAAGCCTTTCCAGTTCGAGGAGCTGGAAGCCCGCCTGAACGCGCTGCTGCGCCGCTCCAGCGGTTTCACCCAGTCGACCATCGCCGCCGGGCCTTTGGTGCTGGACCTCAATCGCAAGCAGGCCACCCTCGACGAGCAGCCGCTGGCGCTGACTGCCTACGAATATCGCATCCTTGAATACCTCATGCGTCATCACCAGCAGGTGGTGGCCAAGGATCGTCTGATGGAACAGCTTTACCCGGACGACGAGGAGCGTGATCCGAACGTCATCGAGGTGCTGGTCGGCCGGCTGCGCCGCAAGCTCGAGGGCGACAACGGCTTCAAACCGATCGACACCGTTCGCGGCCTGGGCTACCTGTTCACCGAGCGCTGCCGATGATTCGTTCGCTGCGCGTGCGCCTGATGCTGGCCGCCGCCGTGCTGGCGCTGCTGTTCATGCTGGCGCTGCTGCCGGCCTTGCAGAAGGCCTTCAGCCTGGCCTTGCAGGAGTCGATCGAGCAGCGCCTGGCCTCGGACATCACCACGCTGATTTCTGCCGCGCGCGTCGAACACGGCCATTTGCAGATGCCCGATCTTCTGCCTGACGAGCGCTACAACCTGCCCAGCGTCGGCCTGCTCGGTTACATCTTCGACCGAGAAGGGCGTCTGGTGTGGCGTTCGCGTGCCACCACCGATCGACACATCAACTACCAGCCCCGCTATGACGGCCATGGCAACGAGTTCGCCCGAATCCGCCAGGATAATGGCGACGAATTTTTCGTCTATGACGTGGAAGTCAAGCTGCTCGGTGGTCGCAGCGCAGCATTCAGCATCGTCGCCCTGCAACCGGTGCGCGAGTACCAGCATACCCTCGACGGCCTGCGCGAAAAGCTCTACTTGGGCTTTGGCGCGGCCTTGCTGGCGCTGATGGTGTTGCTGTGGGCCGGCCTGACCTGGGGGCTGCGTTCACTGCGCAGGCTCAGCCACGAACTGGACGAGGTGGAGAGCGGCGCCCGCGAGGGCCTGAGTCGCGAGCATCCGCGCGAACTGCTGCGCCTGACCGGCTCGCTCAACCGGCTACTGCACAGCGAGCGCGAACAACGCCAGCGCTACCGCGATTCGCTGGACGACCTGGCGCACAGCTTGAAGACGCCGCTGGCGGTGTTGCAAGGCGTGGGCGAGAGCATGGGGCGCGGCAGTGGCGAGCGTGAACAGGCGCGCGTGCTGCAGAGCCAGATCGAACGCATGAGTCAGCAGATCGACTACCAATTGCAGCGCGCCAGCCTGCGCAAGAGTGGCCTGGTGCGACACCAGGTGCGCCTGGCGCCGGTGCTCGACAGCTTGTGCAGCACCTTGGACAAGGTGTATCGCGACAAGCGCGTGGCGGTGACACTGAACGTTGCTCCGCAGGCGCGCGTGCCGATCGAGGAGGGCGCCTTGCTCGAACTGCTCGGCAACTTGCTGGAGAACGCCTATCGCCTGTGCCTGGAGCAGGTGCGGGTGAGCTTCGAGACGTTGCCGGGTCAACAGGTGCTGTGCATCGAAGACGACGGCCCCGGTGTCCCGGCCGATCAACGTGAGCGGATTCTGCAGCGCGGTGAGCGCCTGGATCGCCAGCATCCAGGTCAGGGCATCGGCCTGGCGGTGGTCAAAGACATCATCGACAGCTTCGACGGGCGCCTGACGCTCGAGGATTCGCCGCTCGGCGGCGCTGCGTTCAGGATCACCTTCAACCAGGGATGATCTGCCCAGGTTGCGCCGGCCTTGGGCGGATTCCCGCCACTCAGGGTGTACGAATTTCGCCACAGGGCGGAATTCCGCCATATCCTACACGTCTCGTTGCCCTGTCCTTGGGCAGAAACTTCCCGTAAACACTCGTGTTGCACCCGGATCGGGCATTTTGGCATCAGCCTTGCTAAAGCTTTGTCAGAGATCTGCCCAGGCAGCTCTAACACAATGACAAATCCCTCCAGGTGCAGGAGGGTTCGCGCTTTAGGTGCCTCGCTCTGGGAAGGGTGAATCGGCACACTTGAGGAAGATCACGCCATGACGAAACGTCAGCCGCTGTACAAATCCCTGTATTTCCAGGTGATCGTTGCCATCACCATCGGTATTCTGCTCGGCCATTTCTATCCGGAAACCGGCGTCGCCCTCAAACCGCTGGGTGACGGCTTCGTCAAACTGATCAAGATGGTCATCGCTCCGATCATCTTCTGTACCGTGGTCAGCGGCATCGCCGGCATGCAGAGCATGAAGTCGGTTGGCAAGACCGGTGGCTACGCACTCCTGTACTTCGAAATCGTTTCCACCATCGCCCTGATCATCGGCCTGATCGTGGTCAACGTGGTCCAGCCTGGCGCCGGTATGCACGTCGACGTCAGTACCCTGAACGCCAGCAGCGTCGCGGCCTACGCCTCGGCCGGTGCGCAGCAGACCACCGTCGGCTTCCTGCTCAACGTGATCCCGGCCACCGTGGTCGGTGCCTTCGCCAACGGCGACATCCTGCAAGTGCTGATGTTCTCGGTGCTGTTCGGCTTCGCCCTGCACCGTCTGGGCAGCTACGGCAAACCGCTGCTGGAGATGATCGATCGCTTCGCCCACGTCATGTTCAACATCATCAACATGATCATGAAGCTGGCGCCGGTCGGTGCCTTCGGTGCCATGGCCTTCACCATCGGCCAGTATGGTGTCGGTTCGCTGGTGCAACTGGGCTACCTGATGGCCTGCTTCTACGTCACGTGCCTGTTGTTCGTGCTGGTGGTGCTGGGCGCCATCTGCCGCGCCCACGGCTTCAGCGTCCTCAAGCTGATCCGCTACATCCGTGAGGAACTGCTGATCGTGCTGGGTACTTCTTCGTCGGAGTCGGCCCTGCCACGCATGCTGACCAAGATGGAGCGCTTGGGCGCGAAGAAATCCGTTGTTGGCCTGGTGATCCCGACCGGCTACTCGTTCAACCTGGACGGCACCTCGATCTACCTGACCATGGCTGCGGTATTCATCGCCCAGGCCACCGACACCACCATGGACATCACTCACCAGATCACCCTGCTGCTGGTGCTGCTGGTCGCCTCCAAAGGGGCTGCGGGTGTCACCGGTTCGGGCTTCATCGTCCTGGCCGCCACCCTGTCGGCGGTCGGTCACCTGCCGGTTGCCGGCCTGGCGCTGATCCTCGGGATCGACCGCTTCATGTCCGAAGCCCGTGCGCTGACCAACCTGGTCGGTAACGCCGTTGCCACCGTAGTGGTCGCCAAGTGGGTCAAGGAGCTGGATACCGACAAGCTGCAGTCCGAGCTGGCCTCCGGTGGTTCGCCGTTGGTCGAGACCCGTCCGACCGACGACTTGGGCGTTGCCGAAGGTCCGGCCGTGCGTTGATCGTGGTGGTAGTGCGATAAAGGAAGGCGACCCTCGGGTCGCCTTTTTCATGTCCAGCGCGGCAGATGCTTACTCGACCCGGGTCTGTCCGCTGAAGACCAGCACTTGCCGACAGCGCCGACACAGGTAGCGGCGCCCCTGGCGTACCAGTGTGTGGCGCTGGGCGGTGAAGGCGAAGTCGCTGTCCGGGCAGGGGCAGCGATAGATGTAGCGCGTGGCCACGCGACGCTGCACTTCGTAGCGGTGGCAGCGATCGGGCGGCAGCTCGTAGACTCCGCGCATGATCAACTGCCATTCCTCGCCGTGGGCCTGGATGCGGTCGCCGAACAGCTGGTGAGCGATCAGGTGCGCCACTTCATGGGCCACGGTCTGGCGCAGGAAGTCGTCGTGGTTCTCGCGGTACAACTGCAGGTTGAAGCGCAGCAGGTTTTCATGCAGATGGGCGACGCCGGCCTTCTGCCCGCGCAGCTTGAAGCTGACCTGCGGGCGCGGGAAGGTGCGTTTGAAGAAGGTTTCGGCTTGCTGGTAACAGGCTTCGACGCGTTGCGTGAGCAGCTCGGGCATGGCGGGGCAATTCTCCTGGCTCGCCATTATGCCGCAAGCCATCGGCGGCCGACGAGCCGCCGGTCAGCCTCGGCATGGCGCTGCTGATCAGAAGGCCCTACGCCTGGACTCGGTTTGCAGGTAAAATGTTCGGCTTTTGTCACACCTCGCGGATCCAAGCGCTATGGGCACCCTCTCGGTCAACCAGAACAAACTGCAAAAACGCCTGCGTCGTCTCGCTGGCGAAGCGATCACCGACTACAACATGATCGAGGATGGCGACAAGGTCATGGTCTGCCTGTCCGGGGGCAAGGACAGCTACACCATGCTCGACGTTCTGCTGCACCTGCAGAAGGTGGCGCCGATCAGCTTCCAGATCGTCGCGGTGAACATGGACCAGAAGCAGCCGGGCTTTCCCGAGCATGTGTTGCCGGCCTACCTGAAGACCTTGGGCGTCGAGTATCACATCGTCGAGAAAGACACCTATTCGGTGGTCAAGGAACTGATCCCCGAGGGCAAGACCACCTGCTCGCTGTGCTCGCGCCTACGCCGGGGCACCCTGTACACCTTTGCCGATGAAATCGGCGCGACCAAGATGGCGCTCGGTCATCACCGCGACGACATCGTCGAGACCTTCTTCCTCAACATGTTCTTCAACGGCGCGCTCAAGGGCATGCCGCCGAAGCTGCGCGCCGACGACGGTCGCAACGTGGTGATCCGTCCGCTGGCCTACTGCAGCGAGAAGGACATCCAGGCTTACTCGGACATGAAGGAATTCCCGATCATCCCGTGCAACCTGTGCGGCTCTCAGGAAAACCTGCAGCGCCAGGTGGTCAAGGACATGCTGGTGGAGTGGGAGCGCAAGCACCCGGGACGTACCGACAGCATCTTCCGCGCGCTGCAGAACGTCGCGCCGTCGCAACTGGCCGACCGCAACCTGTTCGACTTCACGGGCCTGAAGATCGACGAAAGCGCCACGCCGCGCTTTCTCGATGTGCTGAACGTCTGATCCGATGCGCGACTATCAGTGGCTGCATACGTACTGCCTGAACCGCTTCGGCTCGGCCAAGGCGCTCGAAGCCTTCCTACCGCAACCGCGCTCGGCCGCCCAGTTGCGCGCCCTGCCGGATGATCGCTACCTGTCGACCCTGGCGCTGCGGGTCTTTCGCGCCGGGCTCAAGCACAGTCTGGTGGACGCCAAGTGGCCCGCGTTCGAGCAGGTGTTCTTCGGCTTCGACCCGGAAAAGGTGGTGCTGATGAGCGCCGAGCACCTGGAGCGGTTGATGCAGGACACCCGCATCATCCGTCACTTGGGCAAGCTCAAGAGTGTGCCGCGCAACGCGCAGATGATCCTCGACGTGGCCAAGGAAAAGGGCAGTTTCGGCGCGTTCATCGCCGACTGGCCCGAGAATGACATTGTCGGCCTGTGGAAGTACCTGGCCAAGCATGGCAACCAGCTCGGTGGGCTGTCGGCACCGCGCTTTCTGCGTATGGTCGGCAAGGATACTTTCGTGCCCACCGAAGACATGGCCGCCGCGCTGATCGCCCAAAAGGTGATCGACAAGGCGCCGACCAGCCAGCGCGACCTGGCGTTGGTGCAGGAGGTGTTCAATCGCTGGCACGAAGAAAGCGGGCGGCCGCTGTGTCAGTTGTCGGTGATGCTGGCCCATACCGTCAATCACTGAGATAGCGAGGCGGGCGCCTACTGACCTTCGCCCGCCATACGCCGTTCGAACTGGAACTTCCAGCGTACGAACAGCAAGGCGCTGATGAACAGCGCCAGGCTCACCAGCACTTCGAGCCAGCCGAACAGCGCCCTGGCCGGGTCGAAGGCCGCCAGCACGCCCTTGATGAAATAGAGGTTCACCACGAAGCAGGTCCAGGCATGTGCCCGGGCGCTGCCGATCAGCATGCCGGGCAGCAACAGCAGCAGCGGCACCAGCTCGATGGCCAGGATCACCGCGACGCGGGCGCCGTGCAGGTCGGCGAACCACACATCGTTCACCACCAGCAGGGCGATCAGCCCACAGAAGCAGGCCAGCGCCAGTGCGCGGGTCAGGCGCAGGCGGGGAGCCAGCCAGTCGAGTGTCGGCAGTACCTTGGGTTTTTTAGCCACGTGCGTGACTCAGCGCCTTGGCCGTGCTCGCCAAGCGTTGGCCCAGGGCGCGGCACAGGGCGATTTCGTGCTCGTCCAGCTCGCGCTTGCCATCGGCGCCGGCATGGTGACTGGCGCCATAGGGCGTGCCGCCGCCACGGGTTTCCAGCAAGGCGGACTCGCTGTAGGGCAGGCCGGTGACCAGCATGCCGTGGTGCATCAGCGGTAGCAGCATCGACAGCAGGGTGGTCTCCTGGCCGCCGTGCAGGCTGGCGGTGGAGGTGAACACGGCCGCAGGCTTGCCCACCAGTTCGCCGCCCAGCCACAGGCTGCTGGTGCCGTCGAGGAAGTACTTCAGCGGCGCTGCCATGTTGCCGAAGCGGGTCGGGCTGCCCAAGGCCAGGCCCGCGCACTGGCGCAGGTCGTCCAGGTTGGCGTAGAGCGCGCCGCTGGCGGGGATGTCCGGCGCCACGGCTTCGCACTCGGTGGAAATGGCCGGCACGGTGCGCAGCCGCGCTTCCAGCCCGGCCATTTCGACGCCGCGGGCGATATGCCGGGCCATCTCGCTGGTGGAGCCGTGGCGGCTGTAATACAGCACCAGGATGTAGGGTTCGCTCATGGCAAGAGCTCCAGGACGTTTTCCGGAGGACGGCCGATCACGGCCTTGTCGTCGACGACGAGGATCGGGCGTTCGATCAGTTTCGGGTGCTGGACCATGGCCTCGATCAGTTGTGCATCGCTGAGGGCGGGGTTGGCCAGGTCCAGGGTCTTGAATTCGTCTTCGCCGCTGCGCAGCAACTGGCGCGCGCCGATGCCAAGCTTGCCGAGCAGCGCGTGCAGGGTGGCCGTATCGGGCGGGGTTTCCAGGTAGCGCACGATGGTCGGTGCCAAGCCGCGGGCTTCCAGCAGTTCCAGGGCGCCACGGGATTTCGAGCAGCGTGGGTTATGGTAGAGGGTCAGTTCGGGCATGACGGGTCGCATCCAGCTGGGTGTGGCGGCTATTCTACCCGCTGCGTCCGACATTTCATGCTTTAAAACTTCGAGAAGGATTGACCCATGGCAAGGCGTTTGGCGGCTGCACTGGCGATCACCGCGAGCCTGTTGCTCGGCGGCTGCGGTGCAGACTACGGCGTGGACCAACACGGCAACACGGTAAAGGCCGAGCAGCTCGACGGGCACTGGCTGGTGCTCAACTACTGGGCCGAGTGGTGCGGTCCGTGCCGCACGGAAATCCCGGAACTGAACAGCGCGGCCCAGCAGTGGCAGGCGCAGGGCATCAAGGTAGTGGGGGTGAACTTCGATGGCCTGCAGGGCGACGATCTCAAGCAAGCGGCCCAGGCGCTCGGCATCGAATTCACCGTGCTGGCGCAGGATCCTGCAGAGCACTACGAGTTGCCGCGCAGCGAGGCGCTGCCGGTGACCTACATCATCGATGACAAAGGCAAGGTACGCGAGCAGTTGCTCGGCGAGCAGACGCTCGAAGGGCTCCAGGCCAAGATCAAGGCATTGAAGGGAGCCTGACGGTTATCAGGGCTGCGGCGCAGCCCATCGCGGGTCGACCGGCGATGGCGTGCTTGGCAGCCCTGAATGACCTCAGTCTTCTTCAGCCCAGAAGCGCAGGGGCTTGCCTTCGGCAGGCCACAGGCGGATCTGCTCGATGCTCGAGACATCCCAGCGCTGCACGCTCTGCAGCGCTTTCAGATAGCGTTCTTCCTGCTCCATCAGTGCCGGGGCGCACAGCTTGCGGGTCTTGCCTACCTGGCCGAAGCTGAGCCGCTCGCCGTTCTGCGTGTAGCTGGCGAACCAGTGGTTGCAGCCGGCGGTGCCATAGGCGCGACCATCGTCAGCCAGGGTCAGGGTCAGGTGACTGTTGTCGATCAGTGGGCGTTCGCCGATCCATTCCAGGACATAGCTGCGCTCGTGCTGCAGCTTCGAAGGCTCGGCGGCGCAGCCGAGCAGACCACCGAGCAGCGCCGCGCAGGTCAACAGATGCTTCATTGGGCGCCTGCCTGGCACTGACGGCACAGGTGACGCTCGCCTTCGCTGCGCCAGCCCAGTTCGGCGATGCGGGCGCTGGCGGCCGGCTGGCGGGCCTTCTTGCCCAGTTTGGCGTCGACGGCGAACTCGAAGTCGAGCACGGCTTCGCACTGGTCGCACTTGACCTGCCAGGTGAGGATTTCCAGCTCGTTGAACACCGGGCCGCTGGCCACGGCAACCCACTGGCCGCGCGGGTTGATCAGGTGGCGCACGCTTTCGACGGTCAGGCGCATGGACAGGTCCTTGCTGCCCTTGAGGGTGACCAGCAGGGCGTCGCCCTTGTGCATCGAGCCGCCGTTGCCGGTCACCTGGTAGCGACCTGGCACCAGGGCGCGGCATTCGATCAGGGTGTGTTGCGGGTTGAAAAGGGTGTAGCGGAAATCGTGCTCGACCATGGGTCCTCCAGAAATGCCGCGTATCCTAACCCGTGACGGTGTTGCGCGCATCGCCTGCCGCCCAGTGGAGCACGTTGTCCAGCGTGGTGGCAGCGATCGCCGCCAAGGCTTCCTGGGTGAGGAAGGCCTGGTGGGCTGTGACGATGACGTTGGGGAAGGTCAGCAGGCGCGCCAGCACGTCGTCCTGCAGCGGCTGGTCGGAGCGGTCCTCGAAGAACAGCTGCGCTTCTTCCTCGTAGACATCCAGGCCCAGGTAGCCGAGTTGACCGTTCTTGAGCGCGTCGATCAGCGCCGGTGTGTCGACCAGCGCGCCGCGTCCGGTGTTGATCAGCATGGCGCCTGGCTGCAGGCTGGCCAGGCTGCGGGCGTTGATCAGGTGACGGGTGGCGTCGGTCAGCGGGCAGTGCAGGCTGATGATGCGCGACTCGCTGAGCAGCTCGGGCAGCTCCAGGTAGCGGGCCCCCAGTGCCAGCAACTCGGGGTTGGGCTGCGGGTCGTAGGCCAGCAAGCGACAGCCGAAGCCGGCCATGATGCGGGCGAAGGTCGTGCCGATCTGTCCAGTGCCGACCACGCCCACGGTCTTGCCATGCAGGTCGAAGCCGGTCAGCCCGTGCAGGGTGAAGTCGCCGTCGCGGGTGCGGTTGTAGGCGCGGTGCAGGCGACGGTTGAGCGCCAGGATCAGCGCGACCGCGTGCTCGGCCACGGCGTGTGGTGAGTAGGCTGGCACCCGCACCACGGTCAGCCCCAGGCGCGCCGCTGCGGCCAGGTCCACATGGTTGTAGCCGGCCGAACGCAGGGCGATCAGGCGGGTGCCGCCGCTGGCCAGGCATTTCAGGACCTCGGCGTCCAGCTCGTCATTGATGAAGGCGCATACCACGGCGAAACCCTGCGCCAGCGGTGCCGTGTCCAGGGTCAGGCGAGCGGGTTGAAAGTGCAGTTCCAGGCCGCTGTCGAGGGCGGCCTGGCTGAAGCTTTCCTGGTCGTAGTGTTGGCTGCTGAACAACAGGATGCGCATGCGCGATACTCCTTCGGCAATCGGTTGTCAGGCGGAAAAGTGCGCCTGTTGCGCCAGACGCTCGATGGCCAGGTCTAACTCGTCGAGCGCCTGGGTGGTCTGGGGGCTGTCTTGCTTGAGCAAGGTCTCGGCGCGCTGGCAGGCCGCACGCAGTTGCGGCACCCCGCAATAGCGCGAAGCCCCGTTGAGGCGATGCACGCGCTCGATCATCGCCGCGCGGTCACCCAGCTCGCGCGCGCTGGCGATGGCCTGACGGTCGCCCTCCAGCGACGCCAGCAGCATGGCCAGCATGTCGGCAGCCAGGTCCGCTTTGCCGGCTGCCAGGCGCAGGCCTTCCTCGTGATCCAGCACCAGCAGTTCGCTGCTGTCGGGCAGGCGTTCGCTGGCGCGCTCCGGCGGCGGCGTGCCGAGGTTCAGCCCGGTCCATTTCATCACCACCTGAGCCAGTTGGCGCTCGCTGATCGGCTTGGTCAGATAATCATCCATGCCGCTGTGCAACAAGGCGCGCTTTTCATTGGCCATGGCGTGCGCGGTGAGGGCGACGATGGGCAACGGCGGATCGTTCTGGCGCGTTTCCCAGTCGCGGATCTGTTCGGTGCAGGCGCAGCCGTCCATGCCCGGCATCTGCACGTCCATCAGCACCAGGTCGAAGGGCGCAGCCTGGACTGCCTCCACCGCCGCGAAGCCGCTGTCCACCGCGACCACTTGGGCGCCCATGTCCTCGAGCAGGGTTTGCACCAGCAGCAGGTTGGCCGGGTTGTCGTCGACGCACAGGATGCGCGGCAGGCGCGTGCCGATGCCCTGGCGCACATCGACGTTGGGGCGACTCGGTTGCATCAGCTCCAATAGCAGGCGCCGCAGCTTGCGGGTGCAGGTGGGCTTGGACAGCAGTTGGCCGTGGCCATTGGGCAGGAACGGGTGGTACTGCGCCTGCTCGGTGGTCGGGCACAGCACCACGCATTGGCAGCCCAGACGCTCGAGCTGCTGGTGGTACTGCCCGAGGCGTTCCGGCGCGAGGATGCCGAGGTGGGCGCCAAGCACCGCCAGTTCGAACGGTTGACCGGCCTGACTGGCCGCCTGTACCCCTTGCAGCAGTTGGTCGAACGAGCCGAACAGACTGACACTCAGGCCGCAATCCTCCAACTGATGCTGCAACGCCTGGCGCGCCAGTTCGTGCCCATCGACGATCGCGGCGCGGCGACCGATCAGGGCCTGCAGCGGCAAGGCGTCGGTATCGTCATGGGCCTTGGGCAAGTTGAGGTTGATCCAGAACTGCGAGCCTTCGCCGGGCGTGCTGTCGACGCCGATTTCGCCGCCCATCTGCTCGATCAGGCGCTTGGAGATCACCAGTCCCAAGCCGGTGCCGCCGGGCTGGCGAGACAGCGAGTTGTCGGCCTGGCTGAAGGCCTGGAACAGCGCGCGCACGTCCTGCGGTGACAGACCGATGCCGGTGTCCTGCACGCTGATGCGCAACTGTGCGGTGTCCTCGTGTTCGTCCTCGACCATGGCGCGCACGACGATGGTGCCTTCGCGGGTGAACTTGATGGCATTGCTCACCAGGTTGGTGAGGATCTGCTTGAGTCGCAATGGATCGCCGATCAGCGACAACGGCGTGTCACGGTAGACCAGGCTGACCAGTTCCAACTGCTTGGCGTGGGCGGCGGGCGCCAGGATGGTCAGGGTGTCCTGGATCAGGTCGCGCAGGTTGAACGGAATGCTGTCGAGCACCAGCTTGCCGGCTTCGATCTTGGAGAAGTCGAGAATCTCGTTGATGATGCCCAGCAGGTTGTCGGCCGATTTCTCGATGGTGCCCAGGTAGTCGAGCTGTCGCGGCGTGAGCTCGCTCTTTTGCAGCAGGTGGGTGAAGCCGAGGATACCGTTGAGCGGGGTGCGGATTTCGTGGCTCATGTTGGCGAGGAATTCGGACTTGATGCGGCTGGCCTCCAACGCTTCCTTGCGCGCCATGTCCAGCTCGATGTTCTGGATCTCGATGGTTTCCAGGTTCTGGCGCACGTCCTCGGTGGCCTGGTCGATGCTGTGCTGCAATTCCTCGTGGGCATTGTGCAGGGTCTCGGCCATGCGGTTGATGCCGGCAGCCAACTCGTCCAGCTCGACGCTGCCCATCGGTGGCAGGCGTTCTTCGAGGTGGCCTTCCTTGAGCTGGGTGACGGCATGCTTGATGCGCCCGATCGGGCCGTTGATCGCCCGGCTCATGCGCAGCGCCAGCAGGGCGTTGAGGCTCAGGCAGGCAAGGATCAGCAGCAGGCTGGTGAATAGGTTGCGGTAGCCGCGCAGCAGGGTGCCGTCGTGGGACAGTTCGATCTCGACCCAGCCCAGCAGGCGTTCGCGCTCGTCCGGCACGGCCGCGGTGGCCAGGTCGCGGTGATGACCGAACACCGGCATCAGGTAGCGCGTGGCGTCGTTGCCGCTGCGTTGCAGCAGTTGCGTGCCGGTGCCGCCGCTGGGCGGTGGGTTGAGCATGCTCGGACCCGCGTGGGCCAGGCGCGAGCGGTTCGGGGCGAGGAAGGCCACCGCGCGCACATCGGCCTGTTCCAGCGCCTCGGCGGCGATCCGCTCCAACTGCGCCGGCGTGTTCTGCGCCAGGGCTGGTGCGGCCAGCGGGGCCAGTTGCTCGGCTATCATCTTGCCGCGTTGCAGCAGTTGGCTGCGCAGTTCGTTCTGCTGCAGCCAGGTGAAATAACTGCCCAGCACCAGCGCCATCAGCCCGGCGGGCAGGAGGGCCAGCAGCAGGACGCGGCTTCTGATTCCCAAACGATCGAGCACACTGGTCTCCTGTCATGTGCGGGCGGGCCGTCCACGCAGGACGGCGAGCAGGCTGAACGTTACTCCGCGTTCGGCCCCAATGCACTGGGTTTGTGCACCTCGGTGTTGAGCGGGATCACGCAAGAACGCGCTGGAGCGATATAGCTGAATGCTATAGACCCCAACGATTGCGTGATATGGCCAAACCGGCTTTGCCGGTATGATAGTCGCCCCTGCCGTCCTGATTGCGAAACACGCCCATGACCCTGCAGTACCCAACCATCGCCGATTGCGTCGGCAACACCCCGCTGGTGCGCCTGCAGCGCATGGCCGGGCACACCAGCAACACTTTGCTGCTCAAGCTCGAAGGCAACAACCCTGCCGGTTCGGTCAAGGATCGTCCGGCGCTGTCGATGATCGCCCGAGCCGAACTGCGCAACCAGATCAAGCCCGGCGACACGCTGATCGAGGCCACCTCCGGCAATACCGGTATCGCCCTGGCCATGGCTGCAGCGATCAAGGGTTACAAGATGATCCTGATCATGCCGGACAACTCCACCGCCGAGCGCAAGGCCGCCATGACCGCCTACGGCGCCGAGCTGATCCTGGTGTCCAAGGAAGAGGGCATGGAAGGCGCGCGCGACCTGGCCGACAAACTGCAGGCCGAAGGCCGCGGCCTGGTGCTCGATCAGTTCGCCAATGGCGACAATCCCATCGCGCACTACACCAGCACCGGCCCGGAGATCTGGCAGCAGACCCAGGGCGGCGTGACCCATTTCATCAGTTCCATGGGCACCACCGGCACCATCATGGGCTGTTCGCAGTACCTCAAGGAGCAGAACCCGGCGGTGCAGATCGTCGGTCTGCAACCGATGGAAGGTTCGGCCATCCCCGGTATTCGCCGCTGGCCCGAGCAGTACCTGCCGAAGATCTTCGACGCCACGCGGGTAGATCGAGTGGTCGACATGTCCCAGGAAGAAGCCGAAGCGACCATGCGCCGGCTTGCCCGCGAAGAGGGCATTTTCTGTGGCGTGTCCTCCGGCGGTGCGGTGGCGGCGATGCTGCGTCTGTCCCGAGAAGTGGAAAATGCCGTGATGGTCGCGATCATCTGCGACCGCGGCGACCGCTACCTGTCCACCGGCCTGTTCGACGCGACCTGATGTCCAGAAAGAAAAGCAACAGCAGCAACCTGCGCTTCCAGCCTGCCGGCGGCGATCGCCGCGCGCAGGTGCCCGTGGGCAAGAAACAGCGCCTGGACATCGAGCGCCTGGCCGGGGACGGTCGTGGCATCGCCTTCGTCGAGGGGCGCACCTGGTTCGTCAGCGGCGCCTTGGCGGGCGAGGCGGTCGAGGCGCGGGTGCTCAGTGCCCGCGGCAAGATCGTCGAAGCGCGCCTGGAGCGGGTGCTGCAAGGCAGCCCTGAACGTCGCGAAGCGCCGTGCCGACACTACGCCCGTTGCGGTGGCTGCACCGTGCAGCACCTGCCGCATGCCGCGCAGCTTGTGTTCAAGCAGCGTCAGTTGGCCGAGCAGTTGCAACGGCTGGCGGGTGTCCAGCCAGAGGTGTGGGCCGCGCCATTGGCCGGGCCGGAGTTCGGCTACCGCCGCCGCGCACGCCTTGCCGTGCGCTGGGACGCCAAGGCCCGCGAGCTGCAGGTCGGTTTTCGTGCCGAGGCCAGCCAGGACATCATCGCCATCGACGATTGCCCAGTGCTGGTACAGCCCTTGCAGGTGATCCTGCGCCATTTGCCGACCGTGCTGCGCAGCCTGAGCACGCCGCAGGCCCTGGGGCATGTCGAGCTGTTCAGCGGCAGCGCCGACTCGGTGCTGGTGCGTCATGTGTCCGCGTTGCCCGAACGGGATGTGGCGCGGTTGCAGGCGTTCTGCCAGGAAGCCGGGGCGCAGCTCTGGCTGCAGGGCGAGGGCGAGCCTGCGCCCTGCGATCCCACCTCTAAGCTGGGTTTCAGCCTGGCACCCTGGGGGCTGGAACTGGCCTGGCGGCCGGGCGACTTCGTCCAGGTCAATGCGCAGGTCAACACGCAGATGATCGAGCAGGCGCTGGCCTGGTTGAACGTGCAGCAGGACGAGCGGGTGCTGGACCTGTTCTGCGGCCTGGGCAACTTTGCCCTGCCGCTGGCACGTCAGGCGCGCGAAGTGGTCGCGGTGGAGGGCGTGCAAACCATGGTTGACCGCGCCGCCGCCAACGCGCAGGCCAACGATGTGCATAACGTGCAGTTTTTTCAGGCCGATTTATCGCAGTCGCTGGCTGCTGCCGAGTGGGCCGCCGAGGGCTTTTCTGCGGTACTCTTGGACCCACCTCGCGACGGTGCCCACGAGGTGGTGCAAGGCATCGCCCGGCTCAAGGCCCGGCGATTGGTGTATGTATCGTGCAACCCCGCGACGCTGGCGCGAGATGCGCAGGTGCTGGTCGGCCAGGGGTACCGGTTAAAAAGGGCCGGGATTCTCGACATGTTTCCTCAGACGGCCCATGTCGAGGCCATGGCGTTATTCGAAGCGGACCAGTAACGGCTGGCCCTTGGTAGCGCTTCCACGGAATGGAAGCGGTACGGTTGATTGCCAGTGCGTCCGTTGGGCGTGCTGTATGGAAAGGTAAACGAAACATGGTACAGGTGAGAGTGCACCAGCCGGTCAACACCGACGGCAGTATCAACCTCGATGCATGGCTCGATCATGTGGTGAGCGTCGATTCGGCGCTCGATCGCACGGCCCTCAAGGAGGCCTGCGATTTTGCCCAGGACGTCGAGAAGAAGGGCAACCCCGCCAAGCACTCCTGGGCCGACGGCACCTCGAGTTTCCAGGCGGGCCTGGAAATCGCCGAGATCCTCGCCGACCTCAAGCTCGACCAGGATTCGCTGGTCGCCGCCGTAATCTATCGCTCGGTGCGCGAGGGCAAGGTGACCTTGGCCGAGGTCGGTCAACGCTTCGGGCCCGTGGTGTCCAAGCTGGTCGACGGGGTGCTGCGCATGGCGGCCATCAGTGCCAGCCTCAGTCCGCGACAGTCACTGGTGCTCGGCTCCCAGGCCCAGGTGGAAAACCTGCGCAAGATGCTGGTGGCGATGGTCGATGACGTGCGTGTGGCGCTGATCAAGCTGGCCGAGCGCACCTGCGCCATCCGTGCGGTGAAGTCTGCCGATGACGAAAAGCGTCTGCGCGTGGCCCGCGAGGTGTTCGACATCTATGCACCACTGGCCCACCGCCTGGGTATCGGCCACATCAAGTGGGAACTCGAAGACCTTTCGTTCCGCTACCTGGAGCCCGACCAGTACAAGCAGATCGCCAAGCTGCTGCACGAGCGACGGCTGGACCGCGAGCGGTTCATCTCCGATGTGATGAACCAGTTGCAGAACGAACTGCTGGCCACCGGCGTCAAGGCCGACATCAGCGGCCGGGCCAAACATATCTATTCGATCTGGCGCAAAATGCAGCGCAAAGGTCTGGAATTCAGCCAGATCTACGACGTGCGTGCGGTGCGCGTGCTGGTCCCGGAAATCCGCGACTGCTACACCGCGCTGGGTATCGTCCACACCTTGTGGCGGCACATTCCCAAGGAATTCGACGACTACGTCGCCAACCCCAAGGAAAACGGCTACCGCTCGTTGCACACGGCGGTGATCGGCCCCGAGGGCAAGGTGCTCGAAGTGCAGATCCGCACCCACGGCATGCACGAAGAAGCCGAGCTGGGCGTCTGTGCGCACTGGAAGTACAAGGGCACCGACGTCAAGTCCAGCTCCAACCATTACGAAGAGAAAATTTCCTGGTTGCGCCAGGTGCTGGAGTGGCACGAGGAACTCGGCGACATCGGTGGCCTGGCCGAGCAACTGCGGGTCGACATCGAGCCGGACCGGGTCTACGTGTTCACCCCCGATGGCCACGCCATCGACCTGCCCAAGGGCGCGACGCCGCTGGACTTCGCCTACCGCGTGCACACCGAGATCGGCCATAACTGCCGAGGCGCCAAGATCAACGGGCGCATCGTGCCGCTGAACTACAGCCTGCAGACCGGCGAGCAGGTGGAGATCATCACCAGCAAGCACGGCAGCCCGAGCCGTGACTGGCTGAACTCCAACCTGGGCTACGTCACCACCTCGCGGGCGCGGGCCAAGATCGTCCACTGGTTCAAGTTGCAGGCGCGCGACCAGAACGTCGCGGCCGGCAAGACCCTGCTCGAGCGCGAGCTCAGCCGCTTGGGGCTGCCGCAGGTCGACTTCGAACGCCTGGCGGAAAAGGCCAACGTCAAGACTGCCGAAGACCTGTTCGCGGCCCTCGGGGCTGGCGACCTGCGCCTGGCTCATTTGGTCAACGCCGCCCAGCAGTTGATCGAGCCGGAGCGCATCGAGCAGGTCGAGTTGATTCCGCGCGCGGCGCGTGGCACCCGTGCCGGCAAGCGCAGCGACATCCAGATCCAGGGGGTCGGCAACCTGCTCACGCAGATGGCGGGCTGCTGCCAGCCGCTGCCGGGCGATGCCATCGTCGGTTATATCACCCAGGGGCGGGGGGTGAGTATCCACCGCCAGGATTGCGCCTCGGTGCTGCAATTGGCCGGCAAGGAACCCGAGCGCATCATTCAGGTGAGCTGGGGGCCGATTCCGGTGCAGACCTATCCGGTCGACATCGTCATCCGCGCCTACGACCGGCCGGGACTGCTGCGCGATGTGTCGCAGGTGCTGCTCAACGAAAAGATCAACGTGCTGGCGGTCAACACCCGGTCAAACAAGGAAGACAACACCGCGCTCATGTCGCTGACCATCGAGATTCCCGGCCTGGATGCATTGGGGCGCCTGCTCGGGCGCATCTCGCAACTGCCGAACATCATCGAGACGCGGCGTAACCGCACGCCCTGAGACCGTACCCCCTTGTCAGGCTGACCCCGCCCCAGTGGGCGCGGAGTCAGCCGCGATGAAACCGCCACCGAAGGACTTGCCCCCATGACTTACGCCCTGGACGACCTGCTGCACCTCATGGCCCGTCTGCGCGACCCGCAGTTCGGTTGCCCGTGGGATGTGGAGCAGGACTACGCCAGCATCGTCAAGCACACCCTCGAGGAAGCCTACGAGGTGGCCGATGCCATCGAGCAGGGCGATCTGGTCCAGTTGCAGGGCGAGCTCGGCGACCTGCTGTTCCAGGTGGTCTACTACAGCCAATTGGCGCGCGAGGACGGGCGGTTCGATTTTGCTGACGTGGTCGATTCGATCACCCGCAAGCTGATCCGTCGTCATCCCCACGTGTTTCCAACGGGCGACCTGTACGCACCCGTCGATACCCCGCGCCTGAGCGAAGCGCAGGTCAAGGCGCGCTGGGAGCAGATCAAGGCCGAGGAGCGCGCCGAGAAGAGCACGCCTGAGCAGTTGTCGTTGCTCGACGATGTGCCGGCCGCCTTGCCGGCGCTATCGCGTGCGGCCAAACTGCAGAAGCGCGCCGCCACCGTCGGTTTCGACTGGCCCGCGGCGCTGCCGGTACTGGACAAGGTCCGTGAAGAGCTCGACGAGGTGCTGCAAGCCATGGCCGAGGGCGATGCCCTGGCGCTGGAAGATGAAGTCGGCGACCTGCTGTTCGCTGCCGTGAACCTGGCTCGCCATCTCAAGCTGGACCCGGAGAACGCCCTGCGTGGCGCCAACCGTAAATTCGAACGACGTTTTCGCTTCATCGAGCAGGCACTGCGCGACGCCAGCCGCCCGATCGAAGCCTGTAGCCTTGACGAGCTGGACGCCCTCTGGGGCGAAGCCAAGCGTCAGGAAAAGAACCTGCCCAGCTGCGGCTGAGCCGATGCATAAGTGAGTGAACACCCATGAGCCTTTCCCTTCGCGATCAATTGCTCAAGGCCGGTCTGGTCAACCAGAAGCAGGTCTCCCAGACCAACAAAGCCGAGAAGAAACAGAAACGCCTGCAGCACAAAGGCCAGTTGGAGGTCGATGACAGCCAGCAGCGCCAGGCCAAGGAAGCCATGGCCGAGAAGGCCAGGAAAGACCAGGAACTGAACCGTCAGTTGCAGGAGAAGGCCGAGCAGAAAGCGCGTGCCGCCCAGGTCAAGCAACTGATCGAGGCCACCCGGCTGCCCAAGCTCAATACCGAGGACTACTTCAACTTCGTCGACGACAAGAAGGTCAAGCGCATCGCCGTCAATGCCCTGATGCGCAGCAAGCTGAGCAATGGCTCGTTGGCGATCGTTGCCCATGGCGGCAGCTATGAAGTGATTCCTCGCGAAGCCGCAGTGAAGGTCCAGGAGCGTGCGCCACAGCGCATCCTGCTGCTCAACACCCATGTCGAGGAAGCTGACGAGGACGATCCGTACGCGGCCTACAAGATCCCTGACGATCTTATGTGGTAAATGACGAAAACCCCGCCGAGGCGGTAATGCTGTTCACTTAAAGAATGCTGGGGCCGCTTCGCGGCCCTTTCGCGGCACAAGGCCGCTCCCACAAAGTCCGCGCAAACCCTGAAACAGGGGGCTGTACGAACCCTGTGGGAGCGGCCTTGTGCCGCGATGGGCTGCGCAGCAGCCCCAATTCCAGCAATACAGATCTTAAGTGAACCGCATTATGCCGAGGCGGGGTTTTTCGTGAATGGGCACTTACTGCGTGCGGCGCTGGTTCTCGAGGGTCTCGAGCTCCTGGCGGTACTGATGGGCTTGGTGCTCGTCATGGAACATGCCGACCAGTTGGCCCTGCTGGTGCACATCCCAGATCCGCACGCCAGCGGCCAGGCCTTCGTGGGACATTTTCGATTCGTCGCGTTCGGTTACTTGGACAGTCATCGGTAAACTCCACTTTCGTTGGTCTGCGACACTGTGTCGCACACCTCCTTTATAGAGTTTGTTAGCAGGCTAAGTAAATAAAACGACGATGAAACAATGTTCATCAATGTGCGGGGAACAAAACAAAGCCCCGCACAGGGCGGGGCTTGAGAAACAGCACAGAGGCGATCAGCTGCCTTTTACCGATTTGCCGTCGACCGTGCCGTCCTGCAGCACGATCACGTATTCCTTGCCATCGGTCTCCAACTGGCGCAGTTGCACCAGCAGGTAGTCCCAATCCTTGGCGAACCACAGCTCGGTGATACGTTTGCTCTGGCTTGGATCGCGGACGCGCTCCACTTTCACGGCATCGACCTGACCGGTCTTGGTGGCGACCTTCTCGGTGCCCAGCACGCGGAAGTCGTAGGTGTCGATCTCGTCACCGTCGACCACTTGGTAGGTCATGCTCTTCTTGCCAGCGGCCACGTCATGTTGCAGCGCCAACTGGTAGGACGATTTGTCCAGCACGCCACGGTTGAGCGGCAGGCTGATGGCAACACCACGGTCGCTACCGGTGACTTTCTTGCTGCTCCAGTCGAAATCCAGGTCGACTTTCTTGGCCTTGCCCAGGCCGCCGCGCTCGAAGTGATACTTCTGCGGCAGCAGGGTGTCGTTTTCCATGCGCACCGTGCTCTGCTCGGTGAGGCTGGCGATCATCATGGACGCTTTGAAATTGAGGTCCCAGGTGCCGTTGGCATTCTTGACCAGGCTGCGCTCGGCGGTACCGCTCATGGGCAGTTGTTTCCAGTCGGCGGTGTAGCTGGCCGAGAAGGGCTTCAGGTCAGCTGCCTGGAGCGGCAGGGCAAGCACGGCGAGAGCCAAAAACAGGGCGCGACGCATACATTCTCCTAGGGTCGAATCAAGTGGCCGCTGGCCGCCAGCGGCTGGCCATCCAGTAGTGCACCGTGATCGCCCAGGCGCAAGCGTCCTTCAGCGAACCAGCGCACTGCCAGCGGATAAATCTGATGTTCCTGTCGGTGGACCCGTTGTGCCAGGCTCTGCGCATCGTCGCCTGGCGCGACCGCTACCACAGCCTGTACGACCAAGGGCCCGCCGTCGAGTTCCTCGGTGACGAAATGAACACTGCAACCGTGTTCCGTGTCGCCGGCCTCCAGCGCCCGCTGATGGGTATGCAGCCCCTTGTACTTGGGCAGCAGCGAGGGGTGGATGTTGAGCAGGCGGCCGTGGTAGTGGCGCACGAAGCCGCCACTGAGGATGCGCATGAAACCGGCGAGTACCACAAGGTCGGGAGCATAGCTGTCGACCACGTGCATCAGCGCCGTATCGTACGCTTCACGCCCGGCGAAGCCGCCGTGCTCGAGCACGGCGGTGTCGATCCCGGCGGCGCGGGCACGTTCCAGCCCATAGGCGTCGGCGCGGTTGGCGATCACCGCGCCAATTCGCGCCGGGCTGCCCTCGGCGCGGTTGCTGTCGATCAGCGCTTGCAGATTGCTGCCGGACCCCGACAGCAGGACGACCACATTGCAGGACTTGCTCGGCATCAGTGTGCCTTGAGGTTGTGCAGCTCGACCTGCGCGGCGCCTTCGGCGGCCACGTCGATGCGACCGATCACCCAAGGCTGCTCGCCGGCCTGGCGCAGCACGGCCAGGGCGCCCTCGACCTGGTCCTGGGCCACGCAGATGACCATGCCTACGCCGCAGTTCAGCACGCGGTGCATTTCATGCTCGTCGACATTGCCTTTTTCCTGAAGGAAATCGAAGACTGCCGGACGCTGCCAGCTGGCCACATCGACCACGGCCTGGGCGCCTTTTGGCAGCACGCGCGGGATGTTGTCGAGCAGGCCACCGCCGGTGATGTGGGCCATGGCCTTGACCGCGCCGGTCTTCTTGATCAGTTCCAGCAGCGGCTTGACGTAGATGCGCGTCGGCGCCATCAGCAGGTCGGCCAGCGGCTTGCCGTCGAGCTGGGTGTTGTCGATGTCGGTGTTGGACACTTCGAGGATCTTGCGGATCAGCGAGTAGCCATTGGAGTGCGGGCCGGAGGAGGGCAGGGCGATCAGGGCGTCGCCGGTGACCACTTTCGAACCGTCGATGATTTCCGATTTTTCCACCACGCCGACGCAGAAACCGGCCAGGTCGTAGTCTTCGCCTTCGTACATGCCGGGCATTTCGGCGGTCTCGCCACCGACCAGCGAGCAGCCGGCCAGTTCGCAGCCGGCACCGATGCCGGTGACCACGGTGGCGGCGACGTCGACGTTGAGCTTGCCAGTGGCGTAGTAGTCGAGGAAGAACAGCGGCTCGGCGCCGCACACCACCAGGTCGTTGACGCACATGGCGACCAGGTCCTGACCGATGCTGTCGTGTTTGTTCAGGTTCAGCGCCAGGCGCAGCTTGGTGCCGACGCCGTCGGTGCCGGACACCAGCACGGGCTGCTTGTAGCCGGCCGGGATCTCGCAGAGGGCGCCGAAGCCGCCCAGGCCACCCATGACTTCAGGGCGTGCGGTGCGCTTGGCCACGCCCTTGATGCGTTCGACCAGTGCTTCGCCGGCGTCGATGTCTACACCGGCGTCCTTGTAGCTCAGGGAGGGTTGCTTGCTCATTGATCCAGGCCTTTAGAGGGAGGGATTCAGGAAAACGACCAGCGCGGCCAAGGCCGGCTTCGAGGGCGGCGGCTGCCTGTACGTGACTGGTCTGCGAAGGCGCGCGATTTTATCAGGGTTGCCCGGCAGCGGCCATCCTCCATTGAGCGGCCGGTGGCAACCGCCAGGCGGCGAGCTATAAGAAAAGACAGGCGGTATCGCCGTGCGCTTTCGCTTGCCGCTGACCGCTCGCAGCTTGTAGCTTCTGCGAGGAACGTCACCTGGACAGGAATTCTTCATGCGTTTTTTTCATTACCTGGCAGTGGCCTGTGCGGGCCTGATCGCCGCGACGGCGCAGGCCGAGACCGTTTCGGGCCTGTATCAGGTTCGTGAGCCTGTCGAGGGCCAGGGCAGCGAGGCCCGTACCCAGGCCACCAGCAAGGCACTGGATACTCTGGTACTGCGCCTGACCGGCGACCCGAAGGCAATTCAGAATCCAGCCGTGGCCGCACTGCGCAAGGATCCGCGGCAGATCATCAACCAGGTCGGCAACGAGGCCGGCCCGCCCGAGGCGGTGGTGGTCGAATTCGATCCCGGCAGCACCGAGCGCGCCTTGCGCCAGGGCGGTCTGGCACTGTGGGGCAGCAATCGGCCGTCGATCCTCGGGTGGTGGTTGAACGACACCGTCGAGGGCAGCAGTCTGGTGGGCGATGGCCAGACCAGTGCCGAACCGCTGCGCCAGGCCGCCCAGCATCGTGGCCTGCCGTTGCGCCTGCCGTTGGCCGACCTGCAGGAGCAACTGGTGGCCAATGCCAAGCAGCTCGAAGGCAAGGATCCGGCGCCGCTGCGCGAGGTCTCCGAGCGCTACAACGCCGATGCCTTACTGGCTGTGCACGCCCAGGAAACCGACGGCAAGTGGCAGGGCAAGTGGCAGTTGTGGTTGGGCGACCAGCGCGAGCAGGGCAGCGCCGAGGGCGCCGATCAGGCAGCGTTGGCCGACGCCGTGATGCTGGCGATCAGCACCCGCTTGGCGCCGCGCTATGTCGTGCGGCCCGGGACGAGTAGCGAACTGCAGGTGCAGGTACAGGGCATGAACCTGCAGCGTTACGCCGAACTGGGACGGGTGCTCGAGCCTTACGGTCCGCGACTGCAGGCAGCCGAGGGCGACACACTCACCTACGCCGTCAGCGGCAATCGCGAGCAGTTGCGTGCCCAATTGGGTCTGGCGCACCTTCAAGAGGTGCCTGCCGAGCAGATCGCGCCTGTCGCGCCGACGCCTGCGCCGCAAACCGCGTCCGGTCAGCCAGGCGCAGCGCAGCCGGTTGCGCCGGCTGCGTTCGATGGCCTACGTTTTCGCTGGTAAGGAGTGTCGACGATGACCGATATGCGCCGTTGGGCCTGGCTGGGCGTGGCCTTGTTGATCGCCCTGTTGTTGTTCCTGTTGCATAACATCCTCTCGCCATTCCTCATCGGCATCCTGCTGGCGTACCTGGCCGACCCGCTGGTCGACCGCCTCGAACGACTGGGGCTGTCGCGCACCTGGGGCGTGGTGGTGGTGTTCGGCCTGTTTACCCTCATCTTCCTGGCATTGTTGCTGGTGCTCGTACCGATGCTGGCCAAGCAGTTGGTGCGCCTCTACGAGCTGACCCCGCAGATGCTCGACTGGCTGCAGCATGTGGCGCTGCCCTGGGTGCAGAGTCGTTTGGGCCTGGCCGATGGATTCTGGAAGTTCGACAAGATCAAAGCCGCCATCGGCGAGCACATGGGGCAGACCACCGATATCGTCGGCGTCGTGCTGTCTCGGGCCACCGCCTCGAGCCTGGCGCTGATCGCCTGGCTGGCCAACCTGGTGCTGATCCCGGTGGTGGGCTTCTACCTGCTGCGCGACTGGGACCTGATGATGGCCAAGTTGCGCAGCCTGTTGCCGCGCCAGCGCGAAGAGCAGGTGGTCGGGCTGGCGGGCGAATGCCATGAAGTGCTGGGCGCCTTCGTTCGGGGTCAGTTGCTGGTGATGCTGGCCCTGGGCGTGATCTACGCCGCAGGTCTGTCGTTGCTGGGGCTGGAGCTGGGGCTGTTGATCGGCCTGCTGGCAGGGCTGGCGGCCATCGTGCCGTACATGGGCTTCATCGTGGGGATTGGCGCGGCGCTGATCGCCGGGCTGTTCCAGTTCGGCGGCGACCTGTACCCGATGCTGGGTATCGTCGCGGTGTTCATGGTCGGCCAAGCCTTGGAAGGCATGGTGCTGACGCCGCTGCTGGTGGGCGATCGCATCGGCCTGCATCCTGTGGCCGTGATCTTCGCCATCCTCGCCGGCGGCGAGCTGTTCGGCTTCACCGGCGTGCTGCTGGCGCTACCGGTGGCGGCGGTGATCATGGTGCTGCTGCGCCACGCCCACGACCTCTATAAAGAGTCGGACATGTATGGCGCGGACATCGACCCGCAACTCTAGCCGTCTGCGCGCCCGGCCTGCTTGCCGGGCGACACTCGCCCCTGGGACAAAGCGCCACCTTGACGGGCGCATCGGCAATTTGTTTGTGCTGGCATTTCAGTTACAATCCGCAACCGTTTCAGCCCACCCGCGTCAATCAGACCAAAGGCTGTCGCGCTCTAAGGGTTCTCTGGCTGCCGAATAATGATCACAAAAAGCCTGCGCTGAAGAACAAGAAACACCCGGGCCAGCCACAGGCCCTCCGTTCTACTGACTGGAAGTGATCAATGTTCAAGAAAGCTGGCAAGACCTTGCTGAGTCTGGCTGTCGCGGCGTCCTTCATGCAGGCGCACGCCGAAGACACCAAGAAAGTCGATGTGCTGCTGATCGGCGGCGGCATCATGAGCGCAACCCTGGGCGTCTGGCTTAACGAGCTGGAGCCGAGCTGGTCGATGGAGATGGTCGAGCGCCTCGATGGCGTCGCCGAAGAGAGCTCCAATGGCTGGAACAACGCCGGCACCGGCCACTCCGGCCTGGCCGAGATGAACTACACCCCGATCGATAAAGACGGCAACGTCAGTATCGCCAAGGCCGTTGAAATCAACGAAGCCTTCCAGGTGACCCGTCAATTCCTCGCCTGGCAAGTGCGTCAGGGCGTGCTGAAGAACCCGCACTCGTTCATCAACAGCACCCCGCACATGAGCTTCGTCTGGGGCGACGACAACATCAGCTACCTGAAGAAGCGCTACGAAGCGCTGCAGGCCAGCCCGCTGTTCCGCCCGATGCAGTACTCCGAGGACCACGCGCAGATCGCCAAGTGGGTTCCGCTGATGATGGAAGGCCGTGACCCGAACCAGAAGCTGGCGGTCACCTGGACGCCGATCGGCACCGACGTCAACTGGGGTGAAGTGACCCGTCAGTACGTCAGCCACCTGCAGACCCGCGACAACTTCAAGCTGAAGCTGTCCAGCGAAGTGCGCGACATCACCCGTAACAAGGACGGCTCCTGGCACGTCGAGTACAAGAACCTGAAGACCGGTGACACCTCAGCCACCGACGCCAAGTTCCTGTTCATCGGTGCCGGCGGCGGCGCGCTGAAGCTGCTGCAGAAGTCGGGCATCCCGCAGGCCGAAAACTACGGCGGCTTCCCGGTGGGCGGCTCGTTCCTGGTCACGGAAAACCCGACGATCGCCATGCAGCACATGGCCAAGGCCTACGGCGTTGCCTCCACTGGTGCACCGCCCATGTCGGTTCCGCACCTCGATACCCGCGTGCTGGACGGCAAGCGCGTGATCCTGTTCGGGCCATTCGCCACCTTCTCGCCGAAGTTCCTCAAGAACGGTTCGTACATGGACCTGCTGAGCAGCACCACCGTGCATAACGTGTGGCCGATGACCCGCGTCGGCATCGACGAGTACCCGCTGGTGGAGTACCTCGCCGGCCAGCTGATGCTCTCCGACGACGAGCGCATGGACGCCCTGCGCACCTACTTCCCACACGCCAAGAAGGAAGACTGGCGCCTGTGGCAAGCCGGTCAGCGCGTGCAGATCATCAAGAAGGACCCGGAGAAGGGCGGCGTGCTGAAGCTGGGCACCGAAGTGGTGACGTCCGACGACCGCACCCTGGCCGCACTGCTGGGCGCCTCGCCGGGCGCCTCGACCGCCGCACCGATCATGATGGGTGTGCTGGAAAACGTGTTCAAGGACAAGGTCGCCACGCCTGAGTGGCAGGCGCGTCTGCACGAAATCGTACCGAGCTACGGCACCAAGCTGAACGACTCGCCTGCCGCCGTGCAGAAAGAGTGGAACTACACCGCCGAAGTGCTGCAACTGGACAAGCCGCCAGTGATCGACCAGAGCGTCGGCACCAGCACTGGCGATGCGCAGAGCGCACCGGTCGAAAGCAAGGCTGCCAACGACATGGCGCTGTAAGCCGTCTGGCGAAGGCTTGTCAGCAGGCGGGCCTTCACCCGAAAAGCCACGAGGATCGCCACAGGCGGGCTCGTGGCTTTTTTGTGTCTGGGGGGAATGCAGCGTTTGGATGGCGAGTCAATCGCGGCGAGCCGCCTTCCCCGCAGGCATCACGGGGCTTGATCGATCAGTGGCCTCCGAACAACGCCCGCGCGTGTTCGAAGCACTGTTCGGCAATCGCCGGGCGCGGCTCGCTGCGGCGCAGCAGCAGGCCGACGGGGCTGTGGATGCTGGCGTCGGCCACCGGGACGATGCGCAGGTGCTCGTTCAGCGCTTCAAGGCCGCAGTCCAGCGGCATCACCGCGCAGCAGATGCCAGCGTTCACTGCCTGGATCAGTTGGAAGGTGGAGTCGCTTTCCAGCACTGCCTGGGGCGCCAGGCCGCGACTGCGGAAGCTCAAGTCCAGGGACTGGCGGTAATGCATGCCTTTGCTCAGCAGGCCGAGCGGAACCCCCGCCAGCGCTTGCCACTGCAATTGCGCGTCTGGGAACTGGAAATGCCGGATGTCGTGCAGCAGGCCCATGGTGGTGGTGCCCAGTTCGATCACTTCGAAGAAGCTGAGGTCGACCTGATCCAGGTAGCAGATACCCAGGTCCAGCTGATTGCGACTCAGGCCATCGACCACCTGCTGCGAGCTCAGCGAGCTCAATTGCAGGTGCAGTTCGGGGTATTTCTCGCGCAGCGGCAGCAGCAGTGCCATCGGATTGAAGCTGGCCAGCGGCACGCTGCCCAGGCGCAGGTTGCCGACCAGTTGGCCGCGGCAACTGGCGGCTTCGGCCTGCAGACCGTCGTGGGCGGCGAGCAGGGTCTTGGCCCAGGCCAGGATGCGCTCGCCGGCTTCGGTGAAGCCTTCGAAACGCTGGCCGCGCTCGACCAGCACCAGCTCCAGTTCTTCTTCCAGGTTGCGCAGACGCATCGATAGGGTCGGCTGGGAAATGTGGCACAGCTCGGCGGCCTGGCCGAAATGACGGGTCTGGTCGAGGGCGATGAGGAACTTGAGCTGCTTGATGTCCATGGTCCGGCCTGGCAAGAAAGGGGATCGGACGGGGCGTCGTATTGAAGGGACGCGCGTGCCGCCAGCGCCAGGGTGACGCAAAAGGCCTGCAGAGACAAATCGGTGGTGAAGCGCCTGGGCGCTGTTCGACTCAGCTCAGCACATGCTCCACCGGTTCGAGCAGCGGCGGCATCGGCTCGCCGAGCGCCGACAGCACGTCACGTTCGAGCAGGCGCACCAGCGAGTCGGTGGGCAAGTCGTTTTCGTCACGGCCGAAGGGGTCTTCCAGCTCATTGCCGATGGCGTCCAGGCCCAGGAACGTGTAGCTGACGATTGTGGTGAACAACGGTGCCAGCCAGCCCAGTGGCTCGGCCAGGGCGAACGGCAGCAGCAGGCAGAAGATATAGATGGTGCGGTGCAGCAGCAGGGTGTAGGGGAAGGGCAGCGGCGTGCCTTTGATGCGCTCGCACGTGGCCTGCACCTCCGACAGCCCGACCAGGCGTTGCTCCAGCGTCATGTAGCGAAACTCGCTGATCCGTCCTTCGCTGGCCAGACGCGAACAGCGCTCGCCAAGGTCGCGCAGAATGCCATCGCAAACGTTGTGCGCCGAGATGTCCGCGTCCTTGGGCAGCCATGGCGTCGCGGCGTGCAGGTCATCCTCGTTGCGCAGGCGCGCATTCAAGCCATGGGCAAAGGCGCACAGGCTGCGCAGCAACCGCGCACGCTGGGTTGGATCGTCGATCACTGCGCTTTCGCGCACGAACGAGCGCACCTCGATGATCATCCGTCCCCAGGCCTTGCGGCCCTCCCACCAGCGGTCGTAGCAGGCGGTGTTGCGAAAACTCATGAAGATCGACAGCGACAGCCCGAGCAGTGTGAAAGGCGTAGCGCTGACCGGGTAGAAGAACGCCGGGTAGTGCCGTTCGACCAACACGATCAGTGCGGCCAGCAGGGTCACCATCAGGCAGCGCACGGCGATGCGCTTGACCACTGAACCGCGCAAGGTGAACAACATGCGCAGCAGGTCGGTGTGAGCGTGGACGATCAAGGCAGTTCCAGAGACGGCCGATCAGCCGCCGGTCATGTTCATGAAGCGCAGGATCTGCACCTCGCCACCCACCTCGAAATGATGGCGGTAGGGCTTGAGGTGCAAGGCATCGCGGATCGCCTGGTCCAGACGGGCGCTGTCGCCAGGGTGGCTGCGCAGTACCTGCTTGAGGTCCAGCGAGTGTTCGTTGCCCAGGCACAACAGCAGCCGGCCTTCGACGGTCAGGCGCACTCGGTTGCAGGTGGCGCAGAAGTTGTGGCTGTGCGGCGAGATGAAGCCGACCCGCGTCTGCGGGGCCTCGGTCAGGCGCCAGTAGCGGGCCGGGCCTTGGGAGGACTCGGCCGACTCGATCAGGCTGAAATGCTCGGCCAGGCGTTCGCGCACCGCGTCGCTGGAATAGAACGACTCGCCGCGCTCGTGCTCGTCGATCACCCCCAGGGGCATCTCCTCGATGAAGGTGATATCCAGTTCGCGATCGATGGCGAAACGCACCAGGTCGACCAGTTCGTGGTCGTTGCGGCCCTTGAGCACCACGCAATTGAGCTTGGTGCGGCGAAAGCCGGCACGGCGCGCAGCGTCGATGCCTGCGATCACCTGGGCAAGGTCGCCGGTGCGGGTCAGGGCCTTGAAGCGCTGGGCGTCGAGGCTGTCCAGGCTGATGTTCAAGCGCGTCACGCCGGCGTCGAACAACGGTTGGGCCAGGCGACCGAGCTGCGAGCCATTGCTGGTCAGGCACAGTTCGCGCAGGCCGGGCAGGGCGGCGATGCGCCCGCACAGCTCGACGATGCCCTGGCGCACCAAGGGTTCACCGCCGGTCAGGCGGATCTTGCGTGTGCCCATGGCGACGAAGCGCTCGGCCACCTGGTACAGCTCTTCGAGGCTGAGGATTTGCTGGCGCGGCAGGAACTGCATGTCTTCGGCCATGCAGTAGACGCAACGGAAGTCGCAACGGTCGGTGACCGACATCCGCAGGTAGTCGATTTTTCGGTTGAAATCGTCGATCAGGGCCGGCGGGTTCTGTTCCACGTTTGCGCTCGAAAGGAGGGGGCGGCGTTGTCGCCGCGCATGGGGTCCACGCTATAACCTGTGGGCAGGTACGTCAAATCGCTTTGGCCGACCAGGCGATAGGTGGGCTCTATCACGCTCCAGGCCCGGCAGTCAGCGTGACACCGGAAACGCGGTGGTGTACTTGATCTGCTCCATGGCGAAGCTGGAGGTGATGTTCGACAACCCTTCGGTACAGGTGATCAGCCGCTTGTAGAAGCGGTCGTAGGCAGCGATGTCGCTGACCACTACGCGCAGCATGTAGTCCCAATCACCGGACATGCGGTAGAACTCCATCACCTCCTCGAACGCGGTGACGGTACGGGCGAAGTCCTCCAGCCAGGCGCTGTCATGGCGCTGGGTCTTGAGCTGGACGAACACGCTCAGGCCCAGGTTCAAGCGCTGTGGATCGAGCAAGGCCACGCGGCCGCGGATATACCCTTCGTCTTCCAGGCGCTTGACCCGCTTCCAGCACGGCGTGGTGGTGAGGTTGACGGCTTCGGCCAGGTCCTTGAGCGACAGCGAGGCGTCGCGTTGGAGCAGGGTGAGAATGTGCTGGTCGAAACTGTCCATTGCCATTGCGTGCGTGCCGGTGTGTGCGGAACAAGAAGTGCGCAGCCTAGCGCACTCGGGGAACGGCTGGCCACGGGCCTGTCGCTGCGGCGAGTCAGGGCCGGATATGCCATAGTGGCACTTTTCCCCGCCCCCCAGTGCAGACGGACCCGATCATGGCTGAAAAACCGCGCAGTTTCGCCACCCGAACCCTCCATGCCGGCGAGCAGTCCAGCGTCGCCGACAACGCCATCTTCCCGGCCATCGTCACCTCCAGTTCGTTCATCAAGCGAGGTCTGGACGACCATCCCGAGTACGCCTACAGCCGCGTCGCCAACCCCACCCGCCATGCCTACGAGACCTGCGTTGCGGCGCTCGAAGAAGGCGTGGGCGCGGTGGCCTGTGCCTCGGGCGTGAGCGCCACTGCCACCGTGCTCGAACTGTTGCCCAAGGATGCCCATGTGGTGGTGATGAATGGGGTCTACGGCGGTACCTTCCGCCTGATGGAGGACTACCGTGCCCACACCAGTGGCCTGACCACCACCTATGTCGACCTCAACGACCTCGACGCGGTGGCGGCCGCGATCCGTCCGAACACGCAGATGATCTGGCTGGAGTCACCCACCAACCCGCTGCTGCACGTGGTGGACATTGCCGCATTGAGCGAACTGGCCCAGGCGCGCGGCATCCTGACCTGTATCGACAACACGTTCTGCTCGCCCTGGAACCAGCGGCCGATCACCCTTGGCGTGGACCTGGTGATGCACTCGGCGAGCAAGTACATCGGTGGCCATTCCGACCTCACCGGCGGTGTGGTGGTGGCTGGCAACCCCGAGTTGCTGACGCGACTGCGCAAGATCAGCATGGCGGTGGGCGCGATCCAGGGCCCGTTCGACTGCTACCTGGCGCTGCGCGGCCTGAAAACCCTCGACGTGCGCATGGAGCGCCAGTGCGCCAATGCCTTGCGCGTGGCGCAGCACCTGGAGCGTCACCCGCAGGTCGAGCAGGTGTTCTACCCAGGGTTGCAAAGCCATCCCCAGCACGCCCTGTGTCAGCGCCAGATGCGCAGCGGCGGCGCCGTGGTGGCGCTGCGGGTCAAGGGCGACCGGGCGGCGGTCAACCGACTGGTGGAGGCATTGTCGATCTTCGTGCTGGCCGATTCGCTGGGCGGTGTGGAGAGCATGATCAACCACTCCTGGAGCATGTCGCACAACTCGCTCAGCCCGCAGCAGAAGGCGACAATGGGGATCAGCGAAAACCTGGTGCGCTTGTCGATCGGCATCGAGGACTGCCGCGACCTGATCGAGGATCTGGAGGCGGGCTTGCAGGCGGCGGCCGGGGCGTGACAGGAGAGGACTGATCGCGGCGGGGGATGCCGCGATCAGACGGTCATCCAGCGAGGGATCAGGCCTTGGGCGGATGGACGATCCGTTCGATCTTGTCCTTGATCAGCAGGCGCTCGCGACGCAGGCGGTTGACCGCCTCGTCGTTGGTGCCGTTGCCCTCGGCGGCCACCACCTCCTTGTCCTTGGCGTTGTATTCCTTGTGCAACCGGTGCAGGTCGTGGTTGTTGTCGACCAGGGCCTGGAAAGCGTCTGCGCTGGTGTGCAGGTCGGCTAGCAGATCATGCGGTACGGGCATCTTTTCACCTCGATTTCAGGGATTGCGGAAAGATCCTGCTGCTTCAGGATAGCCGTGTAAATGGACCGCCGCTGGGGCCAGAGGTGCAATTCATCTTTTATGCCGTTGCCAAGCGTGAAGATGTGAAACTTTGTTAATCATGAAATACACTTCATAACTTAATAATCCTGAAGTTTTCACGAAAAATTGATGGTAACTTCCCTAGAGTGCGGCCATCCAGCCAAGGTGCCCGATCGGTCGCGCCTGGTCGTTTCTCAACTTTAGCGGCGAACGCCATGATAAAAATCAGATCCCTGCGGACCGAATGGGTCACGCTGCTGGCCAGCCTGTACCTGCTGATCGGCCTCAATCTGTTTCTCTGGAAACACCTGGAGAGCATCGTACCCCCCGGTTTGGTGGGGCTTTGGTTGAGCCTGGCGTTTGCCTTGCTGATGTTGTTCGCCTTCAATTTGCTGCTGACCTTGCTGGCCTTCAAATATGTATTGAAACCGGTATTGATCGTGCTGTTCATGGCCGGCGGGGCGGTCGCCTATTTCATGAATCAATATGGCGTTCTTATTGATGTCGGCATGTTCCGCAATGTCGTGGAAACCAACATCGAAGAAGTACGCGACTTACTCTCGCTGAAGTTTGCCTTGTATATGCTCGGGCTCGGTGTGTTGCCTTCCTTGTTGCTCTGGAAGACGCCAGTCGCCTATCGCCCCTGGCACCGTGAGCTGCTGGGCAAGCTGGTGGTCAGCGGGGCCTGCGTGACCGCGCTGGCTTCGGTGGCGCTGATCAATTACCAGGGCCTGTCGTCGCTGTTTCGCAACCACCACGAGATCCGCCTCATGCTCACCCCGAGCAACATCGTCGGCGCCTCTTTGACCTACGCCAGCGAGAAACTCGGCAGTGCTGCACGGCCTTTCCAAAAGTACGGTGAGGATGCCCGCCGCGACGCCGCCTGGCAGCAGCATGCGCGCAAGTCGCTGACCGTGCTGGTGGTCGGTGAAAGTGCTCGCGCCGAGAACTTCGGGGTGCTGGGCTATGCCCGCGACACCACCCCGCGCCTGGCCAAGGAGCCTGGCCTGCTGGGCTTTACCGATGTGCACTCGTGCGGCACCGAAACTGCGGTGTCGGTGCCGTGCATGTTCTCCGGCATGACCCGCAAGGACTACGACCCCAGCCTGGCCAGCCGTCGCGAGGGGCTGCTGGACATTCTCGGCCGCGCCGGCCTGCAGGTGAAATGGCGTGACAACCAGTCAGGTTGCAAAGGCACCTGCTCGCGCTTCGACTACGTCAACCTGACCACGGCGAAGGACCCGGTGCTGTGCGCTGGCGGCGAGTGCCATGACCAGATCCTGCTGCAGAACCTCGATGCCTTGCTCGATAACCTCGACCAGGACACTGTGCTGGTCCTGCACCAGATGGGCAGCCACGGCCCCGACTACTACAAGCGCTACCCCGAGGGCTTCGAGCACTTCACGCCAGTGTGCCGCAGCAACGCCCTGAACCAATGCAGCCGCGAGGCGATCGTCAATAGCTACGACAACACCCTGACCTACACTGACGCGGTGCTGGCCTCGCTGATCGATACCCTGCGCAAGCACCAGGACAAAGTCGACACGGCCATGGTCTATCTCTCCGACCACGGCGAATCGCTGGGTGAATACAACGTGTTCCTGCACGGTACGCCGTATATGCTGGCGCCGGACCAGCAGAAGCACATCCCGCTGCTAGCCTGGTTCTCCGACAGCTACCAGCAGGACTTCGCGGTGGACACCGACTGCCTGGCCAAGCTGCGCGATGCGCCGCTGAGCCAGGACAACCTGTTCCATTCGATGCTCGGCCTGTTGCAGGTGCACACCCAGGTCTACCAGCAGTCGCTGGACCTGTTCGCCGGCTGTCGGCCCTGGTTGACGGCGAAAAGCTGAGGGTCGCGCTCGCGACCGCTGATCGCCACCACGGATGGCCCGGGTTTCACCAGCAGCGCCCGCGCCGTATATACTGCGCGCCAATGTTTGTGGGAGAGCCTCGTGGCCATCGAAATACACTGGATCCGTGACGACCAGACCCTGGCCGAACGCTGCCGGGCCTGGCGCGAACTGCCTTTCGTGGCCGTCGACACCGAGTTCATGCGGGTCGACACCTTCTATCCCAAGGCCGGCCTGGTTCAGGTCGGCGACGGTCAACGGGCCTACCTCATCGATCCGCTGGCAATCCGCGACTGGCAGCCGCTGGGCGAGTTGCTCGAAGACAGCACGGTGGTCAAGGTGCTGCACGCCTGCAGCGAAGACCTCGAGGTGCTGTTGCGCCTGACCGGCAAACTGCCGCAGCCGCTGTTCGACACCCAGTTGGCGGGCGGCTACCTGAATATCGGCTTTTCCATGGGCTATTCGCGCCTGGTCCAGGACGTGCTCGGTATCGAGCTGCCCAAGGGCGAGACCCGCTCCGACTGGTTGCAGCGACCGTTGTCCGACACCCAGGTGAGCTACGCCGCCGAAGATGCCGTGCACCTGGCCGAGCTGTTCGAAGCCCTGCGCCCGCGGTTGTCCGACGACAAGTACGCTTGGGTGCTGGAAGACGGTGCCGAGCTGGTGGCGCAGATGCGCCGCGAGGTCGATCCGCAGACGCTCTACCGCGAGGTCAAGCTGGCCTGGAAGCTGGGTCCGCAGCAGCTCGCCGTGCTGCGCGAGCTGTGTGCCTGGCGCGAGCGCGAAGCCCGCAGCCGCGACGTACCGCGCAATCGCATCCTCAAGGAGCACGCGCTGTGGCCCATGGCCAAAGGGCAGCCGGACAACCTCTCGGCTCTGGCCAAGATCGAGGACATGCATCCGCGTACCATCCGCCAGGACGGCGAAACGCTGCTCAAGCTGATCAAGGACGCCGCCAGCCAACCGCCCGAGCAATGGCCGGCGGTGCTGGCCGAGCCTCTGCCCATCGAGGCCGCCGGCCTGATCAAGCGCCTGCGCGCCATCGGCCAGGCCGAAGGTGAACGCCTGGGCATCGCGCCGGAACTGATGCTGCGCAAGAAATCCCTGGAAGCCCTGCTCAAGAGCGGCTATCCCAACGGCCCCTACCAACTGCCCGAATCGCTGCGCGGCTGGCGCCGCGAACGCATGGGCCAGGCCCTGCTGGCTGACCTGGCAGGTGCCGGAGAGACGCCATGAAACGTATCTGTTCGATCTACAAGAGCCCGCGCAAGCAGGAAATGTACCTCTACGTGCTCAAGGCCGATGGCTTGGCGCGCGTGCCCGAGGCGCTGCTGCCGTTCTTCGGCGCCCCGGTGCATGCCTTCGACCTGGTGCTGTCCCCCGAGCGCACCTTGGCCCGCGAGGACATCGCCAAGGTGCTGGAAAACCTCGAAAGCCAGGGCTATCACTTGCAGATGCCACCGCCCCAGGACGAGTACATCGAGCACCTGCCCGAAGAATTGCTGCGCCGTAACGATCCGGCCTGAGCCGGGTTCGATCACCCCCATCCAGGCGGTCGCTGACGGACCGCCTGCGTCGTACGTCAAGGTTTTCTAGAAATGCGCGTTTTGATCGCTGAACAGGATCATGCCCTTTACGCTCGCCTGCTGGGCGAGCTGGCACCGGACCTGGAGGTCCTGACCAGTGGCGATTCCGCCGAGCTGGCGCGTCAGGCGCCGCAGTGCCCGGTATGGCTGGGCGAGCCGCACCTGGTCGCCAGCCTGCTGCGCCAGGGGCACGTCCCGGCCTGGCTGCAGTCCACCTGGGCCGGTATCACCCCGCTGCTGGCCGAGGGCCTGCCGCGCGACTATCGGCTGAGCCGCGCCGTGGGCATTTTCGGCCAGGTCATGGCCGAATACATGCTCACCTACATGCTGATTCACGAGCGTGACGTGCTGGCGCGCCTGGTCAGCCAGGTGGAGCGGCGCTGGGACGGCCGCCCGGGAAACAGCCTGCAAGGGCGCAAGGTGCTGATCGTCGGCACCGGCGACATCGGCCAGCGCGTCGCCGAGTTCCTGCTGCCGTTCGGCGTGACACTGTACGGCATCGCCAGTACACCGCGCGAGCAGGCGCCGTTCGTCGAAGTGGCCGGGCTGGAGGCGCTGCCGCGGCGGGTGGCAGAGGTCGACTACGTGCTCAACCTGCTGCCCGACACCCCGGCCACCCACGACCTGTACGATGCCGCGCTGTTCCAGCGCTTCAAGCCCACGGCGCTGTTCATCAATGCCGGACGCGGGGTGGCGGTGGTCGATGCCGACCTGGTCGAGGCGCTCAAGAACGGTCACCTGGCCGGTGCGGTGATCGACGTGTGCCGGCAGGAGCCGCTGCCGCAGCGCCATCCGTTCTGGACCGCCTGGGGCTTGCTGCTGACCGGGCACAGCTCGGCACCGACCTCGCCCGAGGCCATGGTGCGACTGTTCATCGACAACCTGCGGGCCTACACGGCGGGGCAGCCTGTGCGCGGCGAAGTGGATTTCGCCCGAGGCTATTAACCCGTCGCCCCAGGCCAGCGCAGGGTCTGGGCGCTGACCGGCGGTCTGGCATTGCGCCGGGACAGGCTCTAGACTGGCGCCGCCGCGCGCCGCGGCCTTTTCCGTGACTGCAGGAACCTGTCTGATGATCGCCGACACCGCGCCGTTCTGGCGGCGCAAGACCCTCGACCAGCTCGATGCGCACGAGTGGGAATCGCTCTGCGACGGCTGCGGGCTGTGCTGTCTGCAGAAGCTCGAAGACGAGGACGACAACAGCATTTATTACACGCGTATCGCCTGCAAACTGCTGGACCTGAAATCCTGCCAGTGCAGCGACTACCCCGGGCGCTTCGCCCAGGTGCCCGATTGCATCCAGCTCACGCCGGGCAAGGCCGACCAGTTCAAGTGGCTGCCGACCACCTGTGGCTATCGTCTGGTCAGTGAGGGCAAGGACCTGCCGGCCTGGCATCACCTGGTGTGCGGCGATCGTGAGCAAGTCCATGAGCAGCGCATTTCCCAATCCGGACGCATGTTCAGCGAGAACGATGTCGACGAAGACGATTGGGAAGACCATCTGATCTTTCGTGCCGGCTGAGTCCCGGCGTCTGTCCTGTTGCCGAACGAGGAACCTGAATATGCGCCTGTGGTTGTTGCTGCTAGGTCTGCTGGTCAGCGTGCCGGCCTGGGCGAAGAAGGTCGATCTGGATTATCAGGTGCGCCTGTTGCCCAAAAGCGGCCAGGCTGAGGTGCGTGTGACCCTGGCCGATGGCAGCGCCGTGCGCAGCCTGGACTTCGATCTCGGGCGTCAGGGCGTCTACAGCGATTTCCAGGCCGACGGCCAGTGGCAGGCGCACGACGGTCGTGGCGTCTGGCAACCCGGCCCCGGCAAGACCCGTCTCAGCTACCGGGTGCAGTTGGACGTCAAACCGGCGAACAGCGCCCACGAATCGCGGATCACGCCACACTGGGCATTGTGGCGCGGTGAGCAACTGGTGCCGGCTGCACGCCTGGATCAGCAGGACGGCACCGAGCTGGTGGCGCGCCTGAGTTTCGAGCTGCCGTCGGGCTGGCAAAGCGTGGAGACGGCCTGGCCGCGCATCGGCAAGCGCAGGTTCCGTATCGATGACGTCTCGCGGCTGTTCGACCGGCCCACTGGCTGGATGCTGGCGGGCAACCTGGGCAGTCGACGCGCCCGCCTGGGCGATACCGAAGTGACGGTGGCCGCGCCGCAAGGGCAGGGCATGCGACGCATGGACACCCTGACATTGCTCACGTTCGTGTGGCCGCAAGTGCAGGCGGTGTTCCCGCGAACGCCGGCCAAGCTGCTGGTGGTCGGCGCGCGTGACGACGTGATGCGTGGCGCTCGGGCCTCTTACAACTCGCTGTACCTGCACAGCGGCCGCGCATTGATTGGCGAGAACGGTAGCAGTGCGATGCTGCGCGAACTGGTGCAGGTGTTCGCGCAGATCAAGGACCGCGAGCGCAGCGACTGGTTGAGCGAGAGCCTCACCGACTACTACTCCACCGAACTGCTGCGCCGCGCTGGCGGACTCAGCGATGACCGCTACCACGTCGTGCAAGCACGCTTGCAGAACGACAGCGCCCAGGTAGGCACACTGCGCGGCGATCAGGCCGACGCGGCACAGGTGGCCCGCGGCGTGTTGCTGCTACAGGCGCTGGATCGCGAGATTCGTCTGCACACCCACGACCAGCGCTCGCTGGACGACGTCACCCGTGCCCTGATGCGTCTGCCCAGCGTGAGCACGGAGGAATTCGTGCAGATCAGCGAGCGTGTGCTGGGGCGCCAGTCCGACGTCCTGCAGAGCAAACTGCTGCGCTGAGAGGCCGCCCTCAGACCTCGCTGAGTGGATCCTTGCCGGTCACGGTCACTGTGCGCGTGGCCGATTCGGCGCTGTCCTTGAGTGCCCTGAGCTCGGCGGCGCCGCGATCGATTTCGGCGTTCAGGCGACGGTAGTCCGCGCGCTGTTTCTGCAGCCACGCCTTGGCCTGGCACTGGCCTTTGAGCCCACGGGCCAGCGCGAGGCCGCCAACCGTCACCTGCAGCAGGCCGATCAGGCCACCACGGCGCATGCCTTTGCTGACCATCAGTGCACCACCGGCCAGCGAGCTGACGCGTTCCCAGCCGGTAACGTTGTGGTCTTGGCTATCGGTGAGCGAATGGATATCGAGCATGGGACGGTCTCCTGAGGATGGGTTCATCAGGTGACCGTGGTAGTGGCGGCGTCGTTCAGTGCAATCGATCGAGAGGCGCCACTACTTGAACTTCGGCCCCGAGCGGGTGTTCAGGCCCTTGGCCAGGCGGTCGTAGAGCACCACGTTGACCGTCGCGGCCAGGTTCATGCAGCCGTGGGTGGGGATGTAGATGGTTTCCTCGCACCAGGCGCGCACGCTGTCGTCCAGGCTGCCGTCTTCGGGGCCGAAGATGTAGATCGCCCGGTCGGGGTGGGTGTATTCCGGCAGCGGCCGGGCGCCCTCGACCAACTCCACCGCCACCGGCGTGCAGCCCAGCGGGATGATGCGCTGCAGATCGTCGATGCCGATCAGCGGGATGTCGTAGTGCACGCGCTTGGTGTCGGTGACGAAGTCGCGGGCGCGCTCGTAGCGCTTGCCGGTGTAGAACACCGAGTTGACCCCGTAGCAGCCTGCGGCGCGCATCACCGAGCCGACGTTTTCCGCGGATTTGGGGTTGAACAGGCCGATGCAGCTGTACCGTTTGTTCGCCACGAGTCGGGGCCCTTCGCAAAAAAGAGCGCGATTATACGGGCTCGCCGACGTCGTGTGGGCGCGATTGGACGGTCAGTCCTTGTTCATCAGCGCGGCGAGGCCGGCGAAGGGGTTGTGCGTGGCCACGTTGGTCTTGGGCGTGCTCAGCGACCCTTCGCCGAAGTATTGCTGGTCGGTGTAGCGCGAGTGTTCGTTGTCGTGGCAATACAGGCACAACAGTTCCCAGTTCGAGCCGTCCTGGGGATTGTTGTCGTGGTTGTGGTCGCGGTGGTGCACGGTGAGTTCCGACAGACGCTTGCCGGCGAATTCACGGGCACAGCGTCCGCAGACGTGCGGGTACATCTTCAGCGCCTTGTCGCGGTAGCCCATTTCCTTGTCGCGCTTGGCGTCGGCGAGGATGCGGTCGAGACGGGCGGTGGCGGCGGAGGTGGAGGCCGAGCTCATGGTGTTACCTTTATCGTTATCAGGGCTATGACGGTGGTTGCGCTGAGTCTAGCGCGACTGCGGTGTAGCGCACAGGCAAACGCGCGCGATTGGGCGTAGCCTGTAGGCAGGTTCCGGACGGGAGGTGATCGATGTTGCCTGTACTGCTTGCCAGTGTGTGGCTGCTCGCCGCGCCGTGCGCCGCGCTTGCCGGCCAGCCTTCGGGCGGTTTGGCCCCGGTGCCCGGTGCGCCGGGTACGCCCACGCCCACGCCCTATCCACAGATCACCCCGAGCGTGCCGCCTAAGGCCGGCGGCAGCGAGGTCGGCGGGCCGCTGTTGCCGCCCATGCCCAAGCCAGGGCCGCCGAAGGATCAGCCCCTGCCGGGCCTGTCGCCCGCGCCGCCGGTCAAAAGCGACTGACGCTAGCGCGTAACGCCCAGCTCATCGAGCACGAAGGCGTACTCCAGGGCCACGTCGCGCAAGCCCTGGTAGCGCCCGCTCATGCCGCCGTGGCCGGCGCCCATTTCGGTCTTGAGCAGCAGCAGGTTGTCGTCGGTCTTGCGGGTGCGCAGCCGGGCCACCCACTTGGCCGCTTCCCAGTACTGCACACGGCTGTCGTTGTAGCCAGCCACCACCAGCATCGCCGGGTAGGCCTGGGCCTTGACGTTCTCGTAGGGCGCATAGGCCTGGATGCGCGCGTACACCTCGGGCTCTTCGGGGTTGCCCCACTCGTCGTACTCGGTGACGGTCAACGGCAGCTCGGGGTCGAGCATGGTGTTGAGCACATCGACGAAGGGCACTTCGGCAATGGCGCAACGGAACAGCTCGGGACGCTGGTTGAGCACGGCGCCGATCAGCAGGCCACCGGCGCTGCCGCCGCTGATCGCCAACTGCTCGGAGCGGGTCACGCCTTGGGCGATCAAGTGTTCGGCGCAGGCGATGAAGTCGTCGAAACTGTTCTGCTTGTGCGCCTGCTTGCCGGCGCGATACCAGGCTTCGCCCAGCTCACCGCCGCCGCGCACGTGGGCGATGGCGAAGGCCACGCCGCGCTCGAGCAGGCTCAGGCGAGCGTGGGAGAACCAGGGGTCCAGGCTTTCGCCGTAGGCGCCGTAGCCATACAGGTACAGTGGCACGCTGCGGCCCAGGTCCTGACGTCGGCGCACCAGGCTGATCGGCACCTGCGTGCCGTCCGCCGCGGTGGCCCACAGGCGCTGGCTGACGTAGTCGTCGGCATCGAATGGGCCCAGCACTGGCGTTTGCTTGAGCACCTGCTGCGCGCCGTTGGCCAGGGTCAACTGGCGCGCCTGGGCGGGGCGGTTGAGGGCCTCGTAGCGCAGGCGGATAGACGCGCTGGCGAACTCCAGGCTGTCCTGCACGTACAGGCTGTAGGCCGCGTCCGGCAGTTCGACGCGGTAGGCCGGCAGACCCTGGGGATGCACCTCGATGATTGGCAGACCGCCTTCGCGCAGGCTCAGCGTCAGCGCGCTGGCATTCAGGCTAAGGCCTTCGAGCATGATCTCGTTGCGGTGCGGCACCAGCACCTGCCACTGGGCGTGGGTGGGAACTCGGTCGGCGGGCGCATGGAACAGGGCGAAGTTGATGCCATCCTGGTTGCTGCGGATGAACCAGCGCCATTGGCCGTCGAGTTGGCCGTGGTCGGGGAAGTATTCGTGGCCTTCGACCCGTGGCGCCAGGCAGGTGAAGGGCGCCTTGGGCGTCTGGGCATCGAGTACCCAGGCCTCGCTGGTGGTCTTGCTGTTGAGCAGCAGCACCAACTGACGCTCCGAGCTGCTGCGGTAGCAGTGCAGGAAAAAGCGTCCGTCCGCTTCTTCGAAGACCTGCGTCGCGTCGGCCTCGCCCAAGGTGTGGCGAAGCAGGCGCCAGGGCCGGTGGGTCTCGTCCAGTTCGGCGAAGAACAGGGTGCGGCTGTCGTTGGCCCAGGTCAGGCTGCCGTCGCAGTCGTCGAAGGGCAGGGCGGTGAGGGCGCCGGTGTCCAGATCCTTGACGTACAGCGTGTAGATTTCATCGCCACGGGTGTCCAGGCTGTAGGCCAGCAGGCGATGGTCGGGGCTGACGTTGAACGCGCCCAGGGCCAGGAAGCCGCCCTCGGCCAGGGCATTGGGGTCGAGCAGCAACTGCTCGGCGCTTTCGTCGACCTGCAGGCTGTCGTCGGCCGGACGCGGGCAGCGGTAGTGACGTGGATACTCGTCGCCGGCGGTGGTGCGGGTGTAGTAGAGGAAAGGGCCCCAGGGCGAGGGCAGCGACAGGTCGGTTTCCAGAATGCGGCCCTTGATCTGCTCGAATAGCTGCTCGCGCATTTCGGCCTGGTCGGCCAGGCACGCCTGCTGGTAGGCGTTTTCCTGCTCCAGGTAGGCCAGTACCTCGGCGTTGTCGCGTTCCTGCAACCAGGCGTAGGGATCGCGGCCGGGGGCTTGGCGGGCGATGGGGGGCTGGGGTCTGATAGGCATGAAATGTCCCGAGATGGAAAGGGCACCTGTGCCCCTAAAAGTGTTTATCATAGGCGCCTCTTCGCTTGCCTTGCACGGACACCATGATCGAACAAGACTACACACTGGCCTGGGGCCTCTACGCCGTCGCCGCCGTGGGCTGCCTGCTGGTGGCCTTCAAGCTCACCGGCTGGATGTGGCGCTGGCTGCGCGAGCCGCTGCGGGTCTTGGTGGCCGTGCTGCTGTTCAGCCCCACCATCGTCGATCCGGTCAAGGACAGCTTCGCCCCGGCCATTGCCATCACCGCCTTGGACCTGGCGTTCAAGGTGGGCAACAACGCCTGGCGCGCGGCGTCGGACCTGGCCATGTACGGCATGATCGCCTTCGCCCTGTACCTGCTGTTCGTGCTGGTGCGCTGGCCGCTGGAAAAGCGTGCTCGCGAGCGCAAGGCGCGGGCCGAGGCCGCTGCCAGCCGACGCGCCGCCGAAGACGAGGCGATGGTCGACGATGCCCCGCAGGTCGACCCGCGCGACCGCTACCGCAGCGAGCCGCCCGCCCCGGCACCGCGCCGTCCCGCCAATGGCGGCGGTCGCGTCGAACCCCGGATCTGACACGGAGCGCTGGTCGATGTGTGAATTGCTGGGCATGAGCGCCAACGTCCCGACCGATATCGTTTTCAGCTTCACCGGCCTGATGCAGCGCGGCGGGCGCACCGGCCCGCACCGCGACGGCTGGGGCATCGCCTTCTACGAGGGGCGTGGCCTGCGCCTGTTCCAGGACCCGACCGCCAGCAGCGAATCGGAGGTGGCCAACCTGGTGCAGCGCTACCCGATCAAGAGCGAGGTGGTCATCGGCCACATCCGCCAGGCCAACGTCGGCAAGGTCTGCCTGTCCAACACCCACCCGTTCGTTCGCGAGTTGTGGGGGCGTAACTGGTGCTTCGCGCACAACGGTCAATTGGCAGGCTTCGTCGGCGAGAAGACCTTTTACCGCCCCGTGGGCGACACCGACAGCGAAGCAGCCTTCTGCGACTTGCTCAACCGCGTGCGCGAGGCCTTCCCCGAGCCGGTCGAAGCCGAGGCGTTGCTGCCGGTGCTGGTCGAGGCGTGCGCCGGTTACCGTGACAAAGGCGTGTTCAACTGCCTGCTCAGCGACGGCGACTGGCTGTTCTGCTACTGCTCCACCAAACTGGTACACATCACCCGGCGCGCCCCGTTCGGCGCCGCGCGCCTGAAGGATGTCGACCTGATCGTCGACTTCCAGTCGCAAACCACCCCCAACGACGTGGTCACGGTGATCGCCACCGAGGCGCTCACCGAAAACGAAACCTGGCAGCGCTATACCCCTGGCCAGTGGGCCCTGTGGCGCCATGGCGAGTGCGTCGCCAACGGCTGAGGAGCGAGCATGTTCAGAAGTTACCTGCGGTTGCTGCTGTTCACCGTCGGCCTGCTGGCCGGCATCCAGGTGCCGGGGTTGGTCAAGGACTACAGTCAGCGCGTCGAAGCGCACATGCTCGAGTCGCGCGAGGCCCTGGCGGGCTTCCAGGAAACCGCCGAGCGCTTCTTCAACGGCGATCTGCAAGCGTTGCTGCGGCACTACCGCAGCAGCGACGACCCGGTGTTCAACAGCGATGCCAACAGCATCGAAAGCCTGATGACCCGTAACCAGTTGCTGGAGAGCGAGTGGCAGGCGTTGCAGGGCAACTGGGTCAGCCGTACCTGGCATGTCGTGGCGCAGGCCGATCCGCAGCTTCGCGAGGAAACGCTCAAGGGCTACAGCTACCAGATCCTGCTGGTGCCCGAGGCGATCGGCTGGGGCATCGGTTGCGGGTTCCTGCTGGCGCTGCTGGTCGAGAGCCTTTTGCTGGGCATCGGTTGGGTGATCCTCGGTGGTCGGCGGGGCGCGGTGAAGGAGAGCTGGCGCTAGGCTCTACTTGCCTGCACCAGCACGATCCTGCGCTCGCCCGCCTCCTGCGCGTAGCGCGCCAGCACCTGCCGGCACACACCCACCACTTCCTCCACCAGGTCCACGCCGGTCTGCCAGGACGCCACCAGTTCCAGGCTCGGCGGCGCCAGCAGGCCGTCGAGCAAGGCCAATTCGCCCCGTGCCAGCTCGCTGGCCACCAGCGCCGGGGGCAGTGCAGCGACGCCGAAGCCGTCGCGCAGCAGTCGGGTGATCGCCGACACCGAATTCACGCAATTGAGCCGCAACCTGTGCGCGCCCGCCGCCTGCAGCAGGCTGGCGACGTCCTGATGTGGACGCGAGTTGCGTGAAAAGGTGAGGATTCGCTCGCGTGCCAGCTCGGCCAGGTCGGCGTACTCGCGGTGCAGGGCCGAGCCGCTGGCGACGATCCAGCCCATGGGATAGCGCGCCAGGTCCAGGCTGCGAATGCGTTCTTCACGCAGCAGGTCGGTCTGCAGGATTACATCGACGAAGCCCTTGTGCAGGTGCTCGCGCAGGTTCAGCGCGGTGTCGGCGACCAGTTCGATCTCCACCTGCGGATAGCGCGCGGTCAGCTCGGCCACCAGCGCGCTCATCCAGGTGTGGATCACCGTGTCCATGATGCCCAGGCGCACTCGGCCCACCCGCGTGCGCTCGGCGCCCAACGACTGCTTCATCGCCTGGGCGGTGTCGAGCATGCGTTCGGCGTATTCCAGCACGCGGCTGCCTTCGGGCGTCAGGCTCACCCCGCGCGAGTCGCGCAGCAGCAGCTTCACGCCCAGGTCGGCCTCCAGCGCGGCAATGCGGCTGGACACCGAGGCCTGGGTGGTGAACAGCTTCTCGGCCGTCAGGCGAAAGCTCTTGAGCCGGGCGACCCAGACGAAAGTTTCGAGAAAGCGCAGGTTCATGGAGGGCTCGCAAGGCTGGGCGATCGGTTTTTCTTGTTCCAGACCGCAGGTTTTTCTCATTGGACGCCGGTTGCGCGGCGTTCCGACAATGACGCACACGCCGCAGCGCGGCTCGCCCCGAACCATACCAACAAGACGAGGCCCTGATGAACCCCTCGACACACCGCCAACGCCTGCTGCTCAACTGCGACATGGGCGAAAGTTTCGGCAACTGGCGCACCGGCCTGGACGCCGAGGTGATGCCCTTCGTCGACTGCGCCAATATCGCCTGCGGCTACCATGCCGGCGATCCCGGCACCATGCGCCGCACCGTCGCCCTGGCGCTGGAGCATGGCGTCAGCATCGGCGCACACCCGGCGTACCCCGACCTCAACGGCTTCGGTCGCCGCTCCATGGCCTGCAGCAGCGAGGAGATCCGTGACCTGCTGCATTACCAGATCGGCGCGCTGGACGGTATCTGCAAGGTGCTCGGCGGGCGCGTGGCCTACGTCAAGCCCCATGGCGCGCTGTACAACGACATGATGGCCGACCCACGTCAGTTGCGGACCGTGCTCGAAGCGGTGGCGGCGTACGAGGCCGGTCTGCCGCTGATGCTGATGGCCACCGCCGACGACAGCGCCGCGCAGGCCTTGGGCGAGGAGGTCGGCGTGCCGCTGTGGTTCGAGGCCTTCGCCGACCGCGCCTACACCGCCAGCGGTCACCTGGTGTCGCGACGCCTGCCCGGCGCCGTGCATCACGATCCGGCACTGGTCGTGGAGCAGGCTGTCCGCCTGGCGCGCGGTGAGGCGCTGGTGGCCGACGACGGCAGCGCGCTGCGGCTCAACGCCGCCACCCTGTGCGTGCATGGTGACAACGAAAGCTCGGTGGCGGCCGTTCGGCAGATCCGCGAGGCCTTGGATGCGTTGCAGGCATGAGGGCGCCGCGATGAACCCGCGTATCGAAGTGGTGGCCATCGACAGCCTGATGGTGCGGCTGTTCGACGCCATCGACGAGGCCAACATGCCGTGGATCCTCGCCGCCGGCCAGCGCCTGCGCGCGGCGTTCGGCGCGCACCTGATCGACCTGGTGCCGTCCTACACCACGCTGATGCTGCAGTCCGACCTGGCCCCGGCCTCGGCGCGGGCGCGCATCGAGCAGGCGCTGACGGGGCTTGCGCCTGACGCAGGCAGCAGCGGACGCCGCCATGAGATCCCGGTGTGGTACCACCCCAGCGTCGGTCCCGAGCTGCCCTTGCTGGCCGCACGCAGTGGCCTGAGCGAGCAGGAGGTCGTGCAACTGCACAGCGAGCGCGAATACCCGGTGTTCGCCCTGGGCTTCGCGCCGGGTTTCGGCTTCATGGGCCTGGTGGACGAGCGCCTGGCCACGCCGCGCCTGAGTACGCCACGCAAGCGCGTAGCCGCTGGCAGCGTGGGGATCGCGGAGCGGCAGACGGCGGCCTATCCGGCGGTGTCGCCGGGCGGCTGGAACCTGCTCGGGCGCACCCCGGTGCGCCTGTTCGACCGTGACCGTGACGGCTACAGCCTGTTGCAGCCGGGTGACCGGGTGCGTTTCGTGGCTGTGTCGCACGCCGAGTTCATCGCCTTGGGCGGCGACGATCGCCCGCAGGAGGCCTACGCATGAAGCAGTTGACGATCGAGGCCAGCACCGCCCTGTGCCAGTTGCAGGATGGCGGGCGCCTGGGTGTGCGGCATTTGGGCGTGACCCAGGGTGGCGCGCTGGACTGGGTGGCGATGTACTGGGCCAACTGGCTGCTGGGCAATGCCCTGGACGCCCCGGTGCTGGAGGTGGCGCTGGGCGGTTTCACGGTGCTGGCCGAGCAGGACTGCGTGGTGGCCCTGGCCGGCGCCGACCTGGACGCGCGCGTCGATGACCAGCCAGTTGCCCCTTGGCGCAGCCTGGCCTTGGGTAAAGGCCAGTGCCTGACCCTCAGGCAGCCCCGTCAGGGCGTGCGCGCCTACGTGGCTGCGCCCGGCGGTTTTCACGGGGCGGCGGTGCTGGGCAGTTGCGCCACCGTGGCACGTGAGCAACTCGGCGGCCTGGACGGCTGCGGCGGGCCATTGGCCAAAGGGCAGACGTTGCGCTTCGGCGAGGGCATGCCAGCGGTGCGTGAGGTGCCTGCCGCCCTGCGCCCGACCGCTTCGGCCAAGCCACAACTGGACCTGGTGATGGGCGCGCAGATCGGCGCGTTCAGCGGCCTCAGCCTGTTCGAGGCGTTCAACCGCGACTGGACCCTGGACAGCCGAGCGGACCGCATGGGCAGCCGTCTGCTGGGGCCGCCCTTGGTGTACCAAGGACCGCCGATGATTTCCGAAGGCATTCCCCTGGGCGCCGTGCAGGTGCCGCCGGATGGGCAGCCGATCGTGCTGCTCAACGACCGCCAGACCATCGGCGGCTATCCGCGACTCGGGGCACTCACGCCCCTGGCGCTGGCGCAGTTGGCGCAGTGCATGCCGGGGGCGGTGGTGCGCTTCAGGGCGGTGGTGCAGGACACTGCATGGCGCGAGCAGCAGGCGTATCTGCAACGTTGGCGGTAAGGCTATCGCCGGTCAGTGGCCGCGCTATTTCGACAGGTAGCGCATCGCCTCTTCCAGGCCCTGCAAGGTCAGCGGGTACATGCGGTCTTCCATCAGTTCACGCACCAGGTGCGTGGACGCGGTGTAGTCCCAGGTCTGCCGGGGATAGGGGTTGATCCACACGATCTTGCGAAATTTCTCCCTGAAGCGCTGCATCCACACATAACCCGCTTCTTCGTTCCAGTGCTCGACACTGCCGCCCGGCTGGGTGATTTCATACGGCGCCATGGCGGCGTCGCCGACGAACACCACCTTGTAGTCGTCGCCGTACTTGTGCAGCAGGTCGAACGTGGCGAAGCGTTCGGCGTTGCGGCGCAGGTTGTTCTTCCACACCGTCTCGTAGACGAAGTTGTGGAAGTAGTAGTACTCCAGGTGCTTGAACTCGGTCTTGCAGGCCGAGAACAGCTCCTCGCAGACCTTGACGTGGGCGTCCATCGAGCCGCCGATGTCGAACAGCAACAGCAGCTTGACGGTGTTGCGTCGCTGCGGACGCATCTGGATGTTCAGCAGCCCGGCATCGCGGGCGGTATGGTCGATGGTGCCGTCGATGTCGAGTTCCTCGGCGGCGCCTTCACGGGCGAACTTGCGCAAGCGGCGCAGGGCCATCTTGATGGTGCGTGTGCCCAGTTCGACTTGGTCGTCGAGGTTCTTGTACTCACGCTGATCCCACACCTTGACCGCCTTGCCCTGGCGCTGCCCGGCATCGCCCACGCGAATGCCCTCGGGGTTGAAACCGCCCGAGCCGAACGGGCTGGTGCCGCCGGTGCCGATCCATTTGTTGCCGCCGGCGTGACGTTCCTTTTGCTCTTGCAGGCGCTGCTTGAAGGCTTCGATCAGCTTGTCCAGCCCGCCCAGGGACTGGATCTGCGCACGCTCTTCGGCGCTGAGCGAACGCTCGAACTCCTTGCGCAGCCAGTCTTCGGGGATCAGCGCCTCGAGGTGATGGTCGAGGCGTTCCAGACCGTTGAAATAGGCGGAAAAGGCGCGGTCGAACTTGTCGAAATGCCGTTCGTCCTTGACCAGAATGGCCCTGGCCAAGTAGTAGAACGCGTCCATGTCGGCGAAGACCACACGCTGCTGCAGGGCGTCGAGCAGGTCGAGCAGTTCGCGCAGCGACACCGGCACCTTGGCTGCGCGCAGTTCGTTGAACAGGTTGAGCAGCATGGCCAGGCCCTCAGCGGTTGCCGCGACGGCTCATGAAGGCCAGGCGTTCGAGCAGTTGCACGTCCTGCTCGTTCTTCACCAGCGCGCCGGCCAGCGGTGGAATGGCTTTGGTGGGATCGCGCTCGCGCAGCACCGCTTCGCCGATGTCGTCGGCCATCAGCAGCTTGAGCCAGTCGACCAGCTCGGAAGTGGAAGGCTTTTTCTTCAGGCCCGGCACCTTGCGCACGTCGAAGAACACATCCAGCGCTTCGCTGACCAGTGAGGCCTTGATGTTCGGGTAATGCACATCGACGATGCGCTGCAGGGTGTCGCGGTCGGGGAAAGCGATGTAGTGGAAGAAGCAGCGGCGCAGGAACGCGTCGGGCAGTTCCTTCTCGTTGTTGGAGGTGATGATGATGATCGGGCGCTGGGCGGCCTTGATGGTTTCGTCGGTCTCGTAGACGTAGAACTCCATGCGGTCGAGTTCCTGCAACAGGTCGTTGGGGAATTCGATGTCAGCCTTGTCGATTTCGTCGATCAGCAGGATGACCCGTTCCTGGGCCTCGAAGGCTTCCCAGAGCTTGCCTTTCTTCAGGTAGTTGCGCACGTCGTGGACCTTGTCCACGCCCAACTGCGAGTCGCGCAAACGGCTGACGGCATCGTACTCGTACAGGCCCTGCTGGGCCTTGGTGGTGGATTTGATGTGCCAGGTGATCAGGCGCGCGCCCAGGGCCTCGGCCAGTTGTTCGGCGAGCAGGGTCTTGCCGGTGCCGGGCTCGCCCTTGACCAGTAGCGGGCGTTCGAGGGTGATGGCCGCATTGACCGCCAGCTTCAGGTCGTCGGTGGCGACGTAGTTGCGGGTGCCTTCGAATTTCATGAAACCGTTCCTTTATGAGGTGTCAGCGGTAGCCTTGGGGGAGCGGGTTCATCCGCGAAGGCTGCACCATTGACGACGCGTGTCGGTGATGTGCCCGCGACTATAACCTGCACCTCGGCGAGCGAAAATGCAGACCCGATATTCACTGGCTGAATGCCCCGTCAGGCAACGCTCAATTCGAGGTCGGCGCGGGCTGTTCGTAGCGGGCATTGAAGGCCTGGACGAAGCCATTGCGCAGGATCTGCAGGAATGCCTCGAAAGCGCTGATGTCCTGCTGGTGAACGCTGCCGCTGAGCTCGACGCGGGTGGCGAATTGGTTCTTCGGCTGGTTCTTGAGCACGGTTTCGCTGGCCCCGACCAGCGCTTCCCAGATCGAGCGGAACACGCCCTTGTTCTTGTTCTCCACGTCCTGCTGCCAGTCGAACACGTCCACGTCGCGCAACAGCGGCTTGATGTAGCCTTTGAGCCGGCCGTTCTCGGCCTGGGCCTCGATCACCACATCGCCATTACCGGCATTGAAATCGAACTTGCCGTAGGCGCTGGCGAAGTCGTTGAGGCGGCGCAGTTCGATACCCGTGGCCCGCAGGCGGAACTCGAAGTCGTCGAAGTCGCTGAACGGATCGAAGGTGGCGCGGCTTTCCACCTTGGCGTCGCCGGCGATCAAGGCTGTGGCCTGGAAGCTGGCATCGCGACGGCCAGCCTCGTCGCGCACGTTGGTCAAGTTACGGATGCTGGCCTGCAGTCGAGTGGCCTTGAGATTGACCGGGGGCTTGGAATTGAAGTTTCGGAAGGTCAGGGTGCCGTCGTCGATGCGCACCTCGTTCAGGGTGATCGGCAACAGCTTTTCCAATTGCGCGCGCCAGTCGGTGCCCTGACCGGTCTGGGAGTTCTGGTTGCTGCCGCCGTCGACGAAGTTCAGTTCCGGGTGCACGAAGGCCACTTCGGCCACTACCGCCTGGTCGTACCACAGTGCATGCCAGCTCACCGACAGGTCGATCAGCGGTGCATCGAGCAGCGGCACCGGCACCTTGCCGCTGGTCTTGACGATCTTCAGCCCGTTGATCTGGTAGGCCCCGCGCCACCAGGCCAGGTCCACGTCGTTGACCTGGCCGCGGTAGTCGCCCATGTCGGCCAGCTTGTCGTTGAGGTAGTCGCGCACCAGGTAGGGCAGGGCCAGATGCAGGGCCACCAACAGCACGACCAGGCCAGCCAGGCCGAGCAGCGGCCAGCGATAGCGAGCTTTCATCCCAGGGTCTCCAGGTCAGGTTGTGCGGTTGACCGCCCGTTGCCCGGCTTGGTTCGACCGGGCTTTACGCCGTGCTGGGGGCAGGCTTACCCTTGAGGTTTTCCGTCTGTTTCCCACGATTCAAGGACTGCAGCCATGAGCCGTATCTACGCCGACAACGCCCATTCCATCGGCAACACGCCGCTGGTGCAGATCAATCGCATCGCCCCGCGTGGGGTGACCATCCTGGCCAAGATCGAAGGACGCAACCCAGGCTATTCGGTCAAGTGCCGCATCGGTGCCAACATGGTCTGGGACGCCGAAGGCAGCGGCAAGCTCAAGCCGGGCATGACCTTGGTCGAACCGACCTCGGGCAACACCGGCATCGGCCTGGCCTTCGTCGCGGCTGCGCGTGGCTACAAGCTGATCCTGACCATGCCGGCGTCCATGAGCCTGGAGCGGCGCAAGGTGCTCAAGGCGCTGGGCGCCGAGCTGGTGTTGACCGATCCGGCCAAGGGCATGAAGGGCGCGATCGAGAAGGCCGACGAGATCGTCGCCTCCGACCCTGCGCGTTACTTCCTGCCAGGCCAGTTCGAGAACCCGGCCAACCCGGCCATCCACGAGAAGACCACCGGCCCGGAAATCTGGAACGACACCGACGGCGCGGTCGATGTGCTGGTGGCGGGCGTGGGCACCGGCGGCACCATTACCGGCGTATCACGCTACCTAAAGCACACCCAGGGCAAGTCGATCCTGTCGGTGGCGGTAGAGCCGGCGGCCTCGCCGCTGATCACCCAGGCCCTGGCCGGTGAGGCGCTCAAGCCAAGCCCGCACAAGATCCAGGGCATCGGTGCCGGTTTCATCCCGAAGAACCTGGACCTGTCGATCGTCGACCAGGTGGAGTTGGTCACCGACGAAGAAGCCAAGGCCATGGCCATCCGTCTGATGCAGGAAGAGGGCATCCTCTGCGGCATCTCCTGCGGCGCCGCCATGGCCGCTGCCGTCCGCCTGGCAGAAAAGCCGGAAATGCAAGGCAAGACGCTGGTGGTGATTCTCCCTGACTCCGGCGAGCGCTACCTGTCGAGCATGCTCTTCAGCGACCTGTTCACCGACCAGGAACTCCAGCCCTGAGCGCAGGCGCTCAGGGCCAAGCGCCAACAAGCTACAAGCTGCAAGCTGCAAGCTGCACCGTGGAACGCCACCGATCAGCTTGCCGCTTGAAGCTCGCCACTTGTAGCTCCAAAAAAAGGCTTGATCGGGATCAGGTTGCAGCTGTCTGGGATGGGTTTATCATGTCCGGCTATTCGGGGACGGCCTGATTCCCCCAAAGGAGTGTTGCATGACCTTTTCCTTCCTCGCCAAGGCGGGTGTCCTGCTGGTGTTCTTCGGCAGTGTGCTGTTCGTGCACCTGCGGGGCAAGGCGCGCTTGCCGGTGCTGCGCCAGTTCGTCAACCATTCGGCGCTGTTCGCGCCCTATAACAGCCTGATGTACCTGTTCTCCGGGGTGCCGTCCAAGCCGTACCTGGACCGTCAGCGCTTTCCCGAGCTGGATGTACTGAAGAACAACTGGCAGGAAATTCGCGAAGAGGCCATGCGCCTGTTCGACGAGGGTTACATTCGCGCTGCGGAAAAGGACAACGATGCCGGCTTCGGTTCGTTCTTCAAGAAGGGCTGGAAGCGTTTTTACCTGAAGTGGTACGACAAGGCCCTGCCTTCGGCCGAGGCGCTGTGCCCACGCACCGTGGAACTGGTCAACAGCATCCCCAACGTCAAGGGTGCGATGTTCGCCCTGCTGCCCGGCGGTAGCCACCTCAATCCGCACCGCGATCCGTTCGCCGGCTCCCTGCGCTATCACCTGGGGCTGTCCACGCCGAACTCCGACGACTGCCGCATCTACGTCGACGGCCAGGTCTACGCCTGGCGTGACGGCGAGGACGTGATGTTCGACGAAACCTACGTGCACTGGGTGAAGAATGAAACCGACGTGACCCGGGTGATCCTGTTCTGCGACGTCGAGCGTCCGCTGAACAGCCCGCTGATGACCCGCATCAACCGCAAGGTCAGCGCGTTCCTCGGCCGCGCCACCGCGCCGCAGAACACCGACGACGAGCGCGTGGGGGGCATCAACCAGGCCTACGCCTGGAGCAAGCGCTTCAGCAACCGCATCAGTACCCATGTGAAACAGTTCAAGCGGGCCAACCCCAAGGCCTACCGTGTGCTGCGACCGGTGCTGGCCGTATTGGTGGCCTACCTGTTGTATCGCTGGTTGTTCTGATCTGCCTGTCCCGGCGTCGTCGACGACGCCGGGGCCTTCCCTCAGCGGCGCGCCGGTCGCAGCACCAGCCACAAGGCCGCGCCGATCATCACCCCGCCATACAGGTGCGCCAGCGACAGCGGCTCGCCCAACAGCCACGCCCCCCAGAGCACGCCGAATACCGGAATCAGAAAGGTCACCGTGGTGGCCTTGACCGGCCCGATCTCGTCCAGCAGGCGGAAGTACAGGATGTAGGCGAACGCCGTGCACACCAGCCCCAGTCCCAGCAACGAGCCCCACACCGACCAGCCGCCCCAACTGGGCGGCGGCTGGGTCAAGGCGCTCCAGGCGAACAGCGGGGCCAGCAGCAAGGTGGCACCGAGCATGCTGCCCAGGGCCGATAGCCGACTGTCCAGCCCGCTGATCCAGCGCCGTGCGAGAAAGCCGGCGAAGCCATAGCAGGTGGTCGCGGCCAGGCACGCCAGCGCGCCTTGCAGCAGCGCCAGGTCCAGCGCGACCGGGCCGGCACCGCTGAGGATGGCCACGCCGAACAGCCCCAGGAAAATCCCGCACAGCTTGGGCAGGGTCATGGCCTCATGGAAGAACAGCGCGCCGATCAGCACGCCCATCAGCGGCGTGGTGGCGTTGAAGATCGCCGAGTAGCCGGCGGGCAGCACTTGCGCGGCCACCGAATAGAAGGTCGCCGGAATGCCCGAGTTGATCATGCCCAGCACCAGACAGGCGCCGAGCTTGCCCTGAAAGTCCCAGCGCACGCGCCCGGCGGCGAGGATGGCGATCAGCCCGAGGCAGGCGATGGACACGCGGAAAAAGGCGGTGGGCAGCGCGCCCAGCTCTGGCGCGATGATGCGCATGAACAGGAAGCTCGCGCCCCAGACGGCGGCGAGGATCAGCAGGCGGGCGAGGGCGATGGGGCTCACGGACATCTCCGGTGGACGGGACAGGGGCGCGAGTGTACGTGAGCGGGGAGGGGCTTTCCTGTCGTTTCTTGCGATGTGAACCGGTCAGCCCTTGAGGCACTTCAACTGGCTGAAGTCCTGGCGCACCTTGCCCAGCCGCTCGATCAGCAACTGGCGCTGCGCCGTGCTGCTCTGCTGCAGCAAGTCGACCAACAGGCTGCGGGCCTGGCGCTCGGTGTTGTCGAAGGCAGCGCGGTAGGCCGGCGACCACAGGCTCTGCTTGTCTTGTAGCAACTGCGCCAGGCGCGGCTCGAAGGCCGGGGTTTGGCGCTGGTCCATGGCCAGCAGCAACTGCTGCTGCCAGGCCTGGCGGTTGGCGATCCACTCGCGGTTCTGATCGCCCAGCGCCTGGGACCAGCTCATCACCCGCTGACGCTGGACGGCGCTGAGCTCGCCCAGCCAGGGCTTGAGGCGCTTGTGCATACGCGTGGCGCGCTCTTCTATCTGCCTGGGCAGCGGGGTGTCGACGTATTCTTTCTGGCGCTCGGCGATGTCGTCGCTGAACGCCTTGCGCATCTCGGCCACCTGGGCATCGCTCATGTCGCGCAACAGCTCGGCGGCCGACGGGGTGATCGCCTCGGCCACCCGCCCGATGGCCAGGCGCGCCTCGGCGGTGCGCTGTTGCAAGGCCTGGTCGGTGACCGCCTTGTCGGCGACCATCTGCCGGACCTTGTCGAGCCAGTCGAGATAGCCCGGCAACTGCGTTTTGCAGTGCCAGGCCAAGTGATCCTTGAGCCGTTCGTCGAGCAGCGCCTTCTGCTGGCGGTTCATGTCCAGGTAGTCGCCCAGCGACCAGGGCACCAGGCGGTCGAGGTTGCGGTAGGCGAGGTCGATACGCGTGCAGGCCCCCAGCGTCAGGGCCAGGCCGACGATGAGCACCAGGGTGCGGATGAGCTGGGCAGGCATGCGCGAATCCTTGCAGGTGACGGACCAGGGAGTAGACGCGGCGGTACGCTCGGCGGTTCCAGCGGATCGGCAGCCTGGGCGCATCGGGTGTAGAATAGCCGCCTTGTCTGGAGGAACATCGGAAATGGCTCTGCTTGGGCGTTACAACAGTTTGCAAATCGTGAAACACGTGGAGTTCGGTCTCTACCTGGACGGCGGCGCCGACGGCGAGATCCTCCTGCCCAGGCGCTACTTCCCCAAAGACGCTGAGCTGGAGCTGGACGACTGGCTCAACGTGTTCATCTACCTGGACAGCGAAGATCAGCTGATCGCCACCACCGAAAAGCCCAAGATCCAGGTCGGTGGCTTCGCCAGTCTCAAGGTCAAGGACATCAACGGCGCCGGTATCTTCCTCGACTGGGGGCTGTCCAAGGACCTGCTGATGCCCTACTCCGAAGAAGTGCAGCCGCTGAAGATCGGCGACTACTGCGTGGTCCACGCCTACCTCGACAAGCGCACCCGGCGCATCACCGCCACCGCGCGCCTGGACCGCTACCTCGATCGCACCCCGGCCGACTATTCGCCTGGTCAGCCGGTGGAACTGCTGGTGGCTGGCGAGACGCCGATGGGCTTCAAGGCCATCATCAACAGTCGCCACTGGGGCCTGATCCACAAGAACGAGGTGTTCAAGTTCCTGCGTTCGGGGATGCACGAACAGGGCTTCATCAAGGAAGTGCGCCACGACGGCAAGATTGCCCTGAGCCTGCAACCAGTGGGCGCGGCGCTGGCCGACGACCTGCAGGCGCAGATCCTCAAGCGCCTGGAGGAGGCCGGTGGGGTGTTGCCGGTGTGCGACAAGAGCTCGCCGGACGTCATCGCCAAGCTGTTCAACGTCAGCAAGGGCAACTTCAAGAAAGCGATCGGCGGCTTGTTCAGGCAGGGGCTGATCGTCATCCATGACGATCGCATCGAGCGCGCCTGATCAGCCCTGCACGAAGGGGCTGAAGTCCAACTGCTCACCGCCCGGGCGGGTGTCGCGCAGCAGCGAGTCGCGGTCGGCGCTGAGCGCCAGGCTGATGGTCGAGCGGCGCTTGCCGGGGTTGCGGATTTCCATCTGTTCCTGATGCGCGCGCAAGAAGTTCACCGGCACCTTCAAGTGTTGCAGCGTGTCGGTATCGGGGGTGTGCAGCAGCAGGTTGACCCAGTCGGGCTGGCCTTTGCGCAGCAAGCCCACCGGCACCTCGAACCACCACAGGTTGCGTTTCTTGTCGAGGATGGCGAACAGGGTGTTGTCGCGGTCGAGCACCGGCCGGGCCAGCGCTTCGTTGCGCCGGGCAATGGCGGTGGGTTTGTCGAGTTTCATGCAGGTTCCTGCGGGTTGACGCTTGAAAGGCCTGACATTGTGCAAGGCGGCGCGGGGCGCGGCAAGGTCTGCAAGGCTCACGGCAGCTACGGCATACTAGCCGTCGCTGCCATGGCCCGGCTCATCGCCGTAATGGCGGGCTCAACTCCGAGGTCGCGCCATCGGCGGTCGTCACCGTGGCGGTGAAACTGTGCAGTGCGTCGATGTCGTTCAACGTCATCTCGAAGCGTGCGCGGCCCTGAGCATCACTGTTGGCCAGCACCTCGCCCAGATAGTGTTCGGCCTCCTGGCCATCGGCCGTGGAGTTGCCGAACACTTCGATACGCAGCCGGCTCGAGGCCGGTCCCTGCACCTCTCCTCTGAGCAACGCGCCGTCCAACGCCAACAGTCGTGGCGCGGGTTGATTATGGTTGGGCAGCGGCTGGCACGGCTGGGGCCGGCCGTTGGCGTCGCAGATGATCGCCTGGTCCTGCTTCGCCAACTCCGCTCCGACGCCGCGTGAGCCGACGTACAGCGCATGCGCCTGGGCCGGCACGCCGAAGACGATGGCCCCGGTACGCTGGTTCGGCACGCACGAGCCGCCCGCCTGGCAGCGACGGATGTCCAGGCCGTTGCCCCAGATGCGGTTGGCGGTCAGGCGCGTGGCAGTCACTTGTGGCTCTGGACGCAGGGCCACACCGATGCGGTTGCCGTGGATCAGGTTGCCGTCGAGCACGTTGTCTTCGCCCGTGACGCTGACGCCGATGGAGTTGCCGGTGAAGGTGTTGGCGCCCAGGTAGTTGCGCTTGCCCCAGTTGATCTGCAGACCGTCGGAGTAGTGCTCGAAGCGGTTGCGCACCACGGTGTTGTCGTTGCCCAGCAGGATTTCGATGCCTTGGGACGGCTCGGGATTGGCGTCGGTGGAGCGGAACAGGTTGTCGGCCACCAGGTTGAAGGCCGCGCCACGGGTCAGTTCCAGACCGTCGCCGTTGTCGATCAGTTGATTGCGCAACACCTTGTTGTTGATCGTGGTGGTGGCGGTCGGATTACCGGCGCCGTCGTCGCCGGTGAGCATGATGCCGGCACCGCCCTTGTTGGCGACGATGCGGTTGTCCTCTATCACGTTGCCGCTGGCGCGGTTGACCAGGATGCCGATGCAGAAATTGCGTACCTCCAAACCGCTCACGTGCACGCCCTGGGTGTCGCGCAGCACCAGGCCGGGGTAGCTTATCGTGCGCACGTTGGTGCCGAACTGGCCGGGCAGGGCGCCGGGGCAGGTCCGCACGCCCTGGTCGCGGATGTAGCCGGAGCCGTCGATGGCGATGTATTGACCGTCACGCGCCCAGGACAGCCCGGTGATGCGCAGCGGCCCCTTGATCTCCGGCAGCGCCCGGTTGGGGCGGATGACATAAGGCGGCTCGCCCACGGGCACGATGTCGATGCGATAACGGCCAGGGGCTGCATTGCTGGTTTCCAGCGCCCAGCGCAGGGTGCCGGGCTGGCCATCGTCGCTGTAACGATCGACGCGCAGGATTTCAGGGGTGGTCGGGTCTGCCGCCAGGGCAGGCAGGGGCAGCAGCGGCAGGGCGGCTGCGAGCAAGGTGATCAGACGCATGGGCAGGTAGGTCCGCAAACTGTTGTTGTTATGAGCGGCCGATTCTAGAGGCGCGGGTCAGGCCCTTGCAGTGAGCGAAGGTCGATTCGGTGCGGTATTCGCCCGTTGTTTGCCGCCGGGCTCGGCGAGGCGAAAAAGTTTGAAACTCCCCGACAAGCCCAGCGGTCAACCTTTTGTCGGCACGGTTCACGTGTCTCTATCAGGAGATTCACCATGAGCGGCACTAAAGACAAAGCGAAGGGCCTGGCGAACGAAGCCATCGGCAACGTCAAGCAAGGTGTTGGCAAGGTCACCGACAGCGACAAGCTGAAGGCCGAAGGTAAAGCCCAGGAACTGAAGGGTGAAGCGCAGCAGAAAGTCGGCAAGGTCAAGGACAAGCTCGATAAGTAACTGCCTGTAACGCTCAAGGCCGCCTAGTGGATGAGCGACTACGCTCCTTCACACGGCGGCCTTTACTGTGGGTTGTCGCAACCTGAGTAGGTTTTTTCCTGAAACAGGCAGGGAGCAGTACACCAGCCGCGTGGTCTATTAGACTTGACCGCCTTGTGACAACCACGACGATCGAGCGGCGAAAGGAGACGCTATGATTTTTCCCGCCTTGCAGGGGCTGCCTCTGCACCGCGTGATGGTGCGCACCGTCCAGGAGTTCCTTGACGACGAGATGTCCACCTACGCCTCGGCACTGGCCTACCAGATGCTGTTTTCGCTGTTCCCCTTCATCCTGTTCCTGATCGCCCTGATCGGTTTCCTGCACCTTCCCGACTTCTTCTCCTGGCTGCGCCTGCAAACCGAATTGGTGTTGCCGCCCCAGGCGCTGGAGCAGGTCAATCCGGTGATCGACCAGTTGCAGCAGTCCAAGGGTGGGCTGGTGTCGGTGGGTATCGTCATCGCCCTGTGGACCGCCTCGGCCGGTGTGCGCCTGATGATGAGCGCAATGAACGCCGCTTATGACGTGCCCGAAGGCCGTCCGGTGTGGAAGCGCATTCCCCTGTCGATCTTCTACACCATTGGTATCGCCGGCATGCTGCTGATGGCGGCGGCACTGATGGTACTTGGCCCGCAGGTGATGGAGTGGATCGCCGCCCAGGTCGGCCTGCAAGAGGTGATCGTCACCGTTTGGACGGTGCTCCGTTGGCCGGTCATCATCCTGCTTATGATGGTCGCGGTGGCGTTGATGTATTACGTCATGCCGGATGTGAAACAGAAATTCCGCTTCATCACGCCGGGGTCTGTGCTGGCGGTGGTCGTGTGGATCCTGGCTTCACTGGGCTTTGCCTATTACGTGAAAACCTTCGCCGACTACAACGCCATGTACGGCAGCATCGGGGCGATCATCGTACTGCTGCTGTATTTCTACATTTCCTCTGCGGTGCTGCTGCTGGGCGCCGAGATGAATGCGGTGATCGAGCACATGTCGGCCGAGGGCAAGGATCCTGGGGAGAAGGACTTCGACGGCGAGAAACCCAAGGAAACCATCACCGTGCTTGGCCACGAGCAGCCGGTATCGGCCGAGTCGCACCCGCGCCAGCCTAATGCCTGAAGCGCGATTCAGCCTGGCGTGAACCCCGCCCGCACCAGCGCCACCAGTGACTTGCTGCGCTGGTAGCGGGCCAACCGAGAAGCCAGTTCGGCGGGCAGGGTGGGGGTTAAGTCGAAACCCAGCCGAGCGTAGAAGGTCTGCAGGTCGGGGTGGCAGAACAGCCAGGTCGGGCCAGGACGTGCTGCCAATGACGCCTCGATCAATCCCGCCGCGATGCCTTTCCTGCGCCAGGGTTCGGCGACGAACAATCCCGTCAACCACTGACCCCCGGCAAGCGGCGTCAGGCTCAGCGCGCCGATCAAGCCGTTAGCCCGTGCTACCCATGACTCCCCGTCACCACTGGCGCGCATGCGCGAGCCCTGCTGGCGATAGAAATGATCGAGCAAGCGGCGCTGTGAGTGGCATAGCCGTTGATAGTCAGGCGGAGTCATGGGCAGCTTTGTCGCAGATTGTTGCATTTGGAGCAAGGGTGAAACTCCGACTGCCGGGTTCACGTATTGCGTGGCGGGCGTAAAATTTCAGCTATCCCTTTCGCACTGTCCGAAGCGGGATTCGTGCTTCGTGTCACCGCTTCGGTGACAACTTCTCCACGCCAGTGACGGCACAAGAAGTCGATCTAGCCGATTGTCTTCAAGGTCTTGAATCATGAAACCATTACTGATCCTCGCATTGGTCGGGATGTCTTCGTTCGCCCTGGCGGATGAGGTCAAGACGGCCCAGGCCCAACCCCCGGTGCAATACGACTACTCGACCCACCTCGATATCAAGCGGGTCATTCATCTGTCGACCCTGCCCAATGTCTGCGAGGTGGTACCCGCGACCATGACTTACGAAGATCACCAGGGGCAGGTGCACATCCTTCAATACCGCGCCATGGGCGAGGGTTGCCAGCAGGGCTAGGTGCCTCAGTCACTGCCGTCGTCCAGCAGTGCGCGCACGATCTCCAGCCCCTGTGTGAGCTGCGCGCGGCTGACGGCAGCCGACAGGCTGATGCGCACGGCTTTCACTGCCTCGCCGCCCACCGCGAACACGCTGGCTGGCACCACTTCCACGCCTCGTTGCCGACACGCTGCCGCCAAGGTTTCGGCGCAGGTGGGTGTGCGCACCCAGATATGCGGGGACGGCGCCTCGCGGGTGAGCAAGGCCTCGCCCAACCACCGTCGGGCCAGACGCCAGCGTTGCTCGACTTCCTCGCGCTGCTGGGCCAACCGGCGTGCTGCCGTCCCCTCGCCGATCCACTGGCAGGCGATCTGCAGATTCAGCGGTGATACCGACCAGTGGGTGGCGCGGGTGTGGGGGTCGATGCGTTCGAGCAGGTCCGGCGACGCCGCGATCCAGCCCACCCGCAGCCCGGCGGCCACGGTTTTCGACAGGCTGCTGACCAGCACGCCACGGCCATCGAGCAGTGGATACAACGGTGGCCGTTCGCTGAACGCACCGTAGATATCGTCCTCGATCACCCACAGCTCATTGCGTCGGACCACGTCGGCGATGGCCTGGCGACGGGCATCGTCCATGCACGCTCCGGTGGGGTTGTGCAGCGTCGGCGTGGTCACCAGTACCCGCGCGCCGCTGGCCCTCGCCACCCGCTCCAGCGCCTCGGGGCGCAAGCCTTGACCGTCCAGGGCCACGCCCTGCACGGGAAGGCGCAGCTGTCGACAGGCCGCCTTGATGCCGGGCGCGCTCAGCGCTTCGACCATTACCGGCTCACCGGGCTGGCACAGCGACTGCAACACGCAGGTCAGTGCCTGTTGCGCGCCGCCGCACAGCAGCAGGTCGTCGGCATCCACGGTGATGCCGCGCAGGCTGAGCCAATGGGCGCCCTGCAGGCGGCCCAGCAGCAGTCGATCATGGTCCAGGTAGTGATCCAGCAGGTTGAAGTCGCCTGCCTGCAGCAACGATTGCAGACTCTGTTGCAGATCCTGTGGGGCCAGGTCGGCCACTGGCACGTTGGTCGACAGGTCGATCAGTGTCGGATGGCGGTCGTGCTGCTTGAGGCGAAACAGCGTCGCTTCCTTGCTCCCCGCCAGCACATAGGTGCCGCGCCCGACTTCGCCGGCCACCAGGTGGCGGGCGGCCGCTTCGCGGTAGGCCTGCTGCGTGGTGCTCGGATTGAGCCCCAGCTTCCACGCCAGGCGCCGCTGCGGGGGAAGGCGCTCGCCGACTGTCAGTTCACCGCGCTCGATGGCCATGGCGATGGCATCGACCAGCGCCAGGTAGCGGGGTTGGTCATCATAGACCAGGTGAGGTGTCCACACGAAATTGCGGCCCATGCAATATAAGGTTTGACCCATACAATGCCGGGCACTCAGGATCGAGGCAACTGCAACCGATAAGGATGACCGCCATGTTCGACCTCACCGCCTTGCGCGAAGCCGCCGATTTCGTTCATCAGCATGTGCCGCCGACGCCTCAGTTGGCCTGGCCGCTGCTGGCCGAGCGGACTGGATGCCAGGTATGGGTCAAGCACGAAAACCATGCCCCCACCGGCGCCTTCAAGGTGCGCGGCGGACTGGTCTACGTGCGTTCACTGCTCGACAGCGGCGAGGTGCCCGCGGGCCTGGTGACCGCGACCCGCGGCAATCACGGGCAGAGCATGGCGCTGGCGGCGCGGCAAGCGGGCCTGCCGCTGGTGATCGTGGTGCCTGAAGGCAATTCGCTAGAAAAGAACGCGGCCATGCGCGCGCTGGGGGCGGAACTGATCGAGCATGGCGTCGATTTCGACGTGGCCCGCGAGCACGCGGCACGACTGGCCCAGGCCCGTGGCTATCTGATGGTGCCGTCGTTCCATGCGCAACTGGTACGCGGCGTGGCGACTTACGCCCTGGAGCTGTTCGAGGCGGTGACCGGTCTTGACACCGTCTACGTGCCGATCGGCATGGGCTCGGGCATCTGTGGGTTGATCCAGGCGCGGAACCTGCTGGGGCTGCGCACCGAGATCGTCGGCGTGGTCTCCAGCGCGGCGGATGCCTATGCGCGCAGCTTCGAATCGGGGCGTATCGTCACCACCGCCAGCGCGAACACCTTCGCCGACGGCATGGCCTGCCGCGTGCCCAACCCCGAGGCCTTCGCCCTGGTGCGAGAGCACGCGGCGCGGATCGTGCGGGTGAGCGACGACGAGATCGCCCAGGCCATGCGCCTGTACCACGAAACCACCCACAACACCGCCGAAGGCGCCGGTGCTGCGGCGTTGGCGGCGCTGCTGCAGGAGCGCGAACGCCAGGCCGGCAGGCGTGTGGCGGTGGTATTGAGCGGCGCGAATGTGGACCGTGCGCGCTACGCGCAGGTCCTAGCAGGCTGAGCCCTCAGCTGGCGACGAAGTTTGGCGGCGACACCAGTTCGACGGTCTGCTGCTTGCGCGGGGCGAGAATCTCGGCCTCGCCGGCCACCACCAGTTCGTCGTTCTGGTTGTAGACGTTGGTGGCGATGCGCACTTTGAACTTGGGCAGCTTCTCGAGAATTTCCAGGCGCACGGTCAGGGTGTCGCCGATCTTCACCGGCTTCTGGAAGCTCATTTGCTGACCCAGGTAGATGGTGCCCGGCCCTGGCAGGGTGCAGGCCACCGCAGCACTGATCAGTGCGCCGCTGAACATGCCGTGGGCGATGCGCTCGCGGAACATGCTCTTAGCGGCGAACTCGGCATCCAGGTGCACCGGGTTGTGATCGCCGGACATCGCAGCGAACAACTGGATGTCGCGTTCTTCCACCGCTTTTTCGTAACTGGCCGTCTGGCCGACTTCGAGGGCTTCGTAGGGCGTGTTGCTGACCTGGGTCATCAGGGCTTCCTTGAGAGGGACGAGGCGGGTGTTCATTCGCTACGGGCTGGACGGTTCAGGGCCAGGGCCTGTTCCAGCCAGACGATGATGTCGCGGGTAACCTCGTCGCGATGGGTTTCATTGAGCACTTCGTGCCGGGCATCGGGGTAGACGCGCAATTGTACATGGCGGTTACCGGTGGCGCGCAGCGCGTCGGCCAGATGGGTGAGACGTCCGCCGGCACTGACCGGATCACATTCGCCGCCGATCACCAGCAGCGGCAGGTCCGGGTCGATCTGCGCCAGGTGGCGGGGCTGGCTGATCTGCACCAGGCCTTGCAGCAGGTCGAGCCATAGCTGGTTGCAGCAGCGAAAGCCGCACAGCGGGTCGTTGAGGTAGGCGTCCACCTCCTGCGCATCGCGGCTGAGCCAGTCGAAGGCGGTGCGGTTGGGCTTGAATGCCTTGTTGAAGGCGCCGAACGACAGCCAGTCGATCACGCCGCTGCGCCCGCGCGGTCCCTGGCGCCAGGTTTCCAGGCGGGCGATCAGCCGCGCCGCACGGTACAGCGCCGCCGGCCGGCTGTTCGAGCCGCTGAGCACGGTGCCTTGCAGGCTGGCGCTGTGGTGCAGCAAATAGGCCTGGGCGAGGTAGCTGCCCATGCTGTGGCCGAACAGAAACAGCGGCGTGCCGGGAAACTGCTGGCCGATGTATTGGCTGAGCAAGCCCAGGTCATCGAGCACCGTGCTCCAGCCATTGCGCTCGGCGAACAGGCCCCGATCGGCCGGCGCGGCGGTGCGGCCGTGACCGCGCAGGTCGGGTGCGAACAGGGCGAAACCGGCCTGGTTCAGCGCTTGGCCCAGTCGTCCATAGCGTCCGCCATGCTCGGCCATGCCGTGGACCAGCAGCACGACGGCCTTGACCGGGGTGAGCGGCAACCACTGGTGGACATACAGGCTGCACCGCTCGCCGGCGGGTAGCCAGAAGGCGTTGGGAGACATGACCGATCCTTTGCTCACGGGCCTCAGATCAGTGTATGCACAATGACCAGAATTGCAGGGAGGGCACAAATAAGATTCACGATGTTAATGGCAGCCCTTCCTGTGTTTGTCCGCTCAGGCTTACCTGCTAACGTCGGCTGAACGCCTGTTTGCCAAGGGCAATCAGGGCATGGACGGTTCAGGCTGAGGAACAACAATAAATGCAAGCCGACTTCTGGAACGACAAACGCCCGGCGGGCGTGCCCTCCATCCTCGACATGGGCGACTATGCGTCGGTCGTCGAGGTTTTCGAGCGCGCCTGCAAGCGCTTCGCCGAGCGCCCGGCGTTCAGCAACCTGGGCGTCACCCTGACCTATGCCGACCTGGATCGCCACTCGGGCGCCTTCGCCGCCTGGTTGCAGCACCATACCGATCTGGCGCCTGGCGAGCGCATCGCCGTGCAGATGCCCAATGTACTGCAGTACCCGATCGCCGTGTTCGGCGCCATGCGCGCCGGGCTCATCGTGGTCAATACCAACCCGCTGTACACCGAACGCGAGATGCGTCACCAGTTCAAGGACTCCGGGGCCCGAGCGCTGGTGTACTTGAACATGTTCGGCCAGCGCGTGCAGAACGTGCTGCCGGACACCGGCATCGAGTACCTGATCGAGGCGAAGATGGGCGACCTGCTGCCTGCCGCCAAGGGCTGGCTGATCAACACCGTCGTCGACAAATTGAAGAAGATGGTGCCGGCCTATCGTCTGCCCCAGGCGCTGTCGTTCAAGCAGGTGCTGCGCCAGGGCCGCGACCTTCGCCGCACCCCGGTATCGCGCACGCTCGATGACGTCGCCGTGCTGCAGTACACCGGCGGCACCACAGGCCTGGCCAAAGGCGCGATGCTGACCCACCGCAACCTGGTGGCCAACATGCAGCAGGTGCTGGCCTGCTTTTCCCAGCATGGCCCTGACGGCCAGCCGTTGATCAAAGAAGGGCAGGAGGTGATGATCGCGCCGCTGCCGCTTTATCACATCTATGCCTTCACCGCGAACTGCATGTGCATGACCGCCACCGGCAACCACAACGTGCTAATCACCAATCCCCGCGACATTCCTGGTTTCATCAAGGAGTTGGGCAAGTGGCGTTTCTCGGCGTTGCTGGGGCTCAACACGTTGTTCGTCGCGCTGATGGACCACCCAGGCTTCGCGTCGCTGGACTTCTCGTCGCTGAAGGTCACCAATTCGGGGGGCACGGCACTGGTCAAGGCCACGGCCGAGCGCTGGGAAACGCTCACGGGCTGTCGCATCGTCGAAGGGTACGGCCTCACCGAAACCTCGCCGGTGGCCAGCACCAATCCCTACGGCACGTTGGCGCGATTGGGTACTGTGGGTATTCCGGTGGTGGGCACGGCGTTCAAGGTCATCGATGACCAGGGTCAGGAGCTGCCGCTGGGCGAGCGCGGCGAGCTGTGCATCCAGGGACCGCAGGTGATGAAGGGCTACTGGCAACAACCCGAGGCCACGGCCGAGGCGCTGGATGCCGAGGGCTGGTTCAAGACCGGTGACATCGCGGTGATCGATGCCGAAGGCTTCACCCGTATCGTCGACCGCAAGAAGGACATGATCATCGTCTCGGGCTTCAACGTGTACCCCAATGAGGTCGAAGATGTGCTCATGGGCCACCCGCAGGTGGCCAGTTGTGCGGTGATCGGCGTGCCGGACGAGCGCTCCGGCGAGGCGGTGAAGTTGTTCGTGGTGCCGCGGGCGGGCGGGGTCAGCGTCGAGGAACTGAAAACCTTCTGTAAGGCCAACCTCACCGGCTACAAAGTCCCCAAGCACATCGTGCTGCGCGACTCGCTGCCCATGACCCCGGTGGGCAAGATCCTGCGCCGCGAATTGCGCGACATTGCCTGAGGTGCCGATGGCAGCAGCGGGGATGGGTCGCTGCTGCCACCGCGCAGTCGGAGAGGTTCAGTGCTTGTTCGACGCAGGATGGCGAAATTCAAAATGTGACCACAACCTAACTTAAGGTCATTTTTGTGACTGTGTGGGCCGCCACGGCCCTAGGCGGCCCCCGGCAAAGCTGCTACTCTCGGCGCGCTTCGGATGATGCGGTTTGCACTGAGCCCTCATCCCATATCAATAATAAGCGCATCGACGCGTAGAGCATTCGCTGTTGCTAAAGGAGTGGGCTTCCATGATCGAACATTTTTGGAAGGATAAGTACCCAGCCGGAATTACGGCGGAAATCAATCCTGACGAATTTCCCAACATTCAGGCCGTATTGAAGCAATCCTGCCAGCGCTTTGCCGACAAGCCGGCGTTCAGCAACCTCGGCAAGACCCTCACCTACGGTGAGCTGTACACCCTGTCCGGCGCCTTCGCCGCATGGCTGCAGCAGCACACCGATCTCAAGCCCGGCGATCGTATCGCCGTGCAACTGCCCAACGTCCTGCAATACCCCGTCGCGGTATTCGGCGCCATGCGCGCCGGTCTGGTCGTGGTCAACACCAACCCGCTGTACACCGCCCGCGAATTGGAACACCAGTTCACCGACTCCGGGGCCAAGGCGGTGGTGTGCCTGGCGAACATGGCCCACCTGGTCGAGAAGGTGCTGCCCAAGACCCAGGTCAAGCACGTGATCGTCACCGAGGTGGCCGACTTGCTGCCGCCGCTCAAGCGCGTGCTGATCAACAGCGTCATCAAGTACGTGAAGAAGATGGTGCCGGCCTACCACCTGCCGCAGGCGGTGCGCTTCAACGAGGCCTTGGCCAAGGGCAAGGGCCAGCCGGTGACCGAAGCCAGCCCCGAGGCCAACGACGTGGCCGTGCTGCAATACACCGGCGGCACCACGGGCGTGGCCAAGGGGGCGATGCTGACCCACCGTAACCTGGTCGCCAACATGCTGCAGTGCCGCGCACTGATGGGCTCGAACCTGCAGGAAGGCTCGGAAATCATCATCACGCCGCTGCCGCTTTACCACATCTACGCCTTCACCTTCCATTGCATGGCGATGATGCTGATCGGCAACCACAACGTGCTGATCAGCAACCCGCGTGACCTGCCCGCCATGGTCAAGGAACTGAGCAAGTGGAAGTTCAGCGGCTTCGTCGGGCTCAACACCTTGTTCGTCGCGCTCTGCAACAACGACACCTTCCGCAGCCTGGATTTCTCCGCTCTGAAGGTCACCCTGTCCGGCGGCATGGCCCTGCAATTGAGCGTGGCCGAGCGCTGGAAGGCGGTCACCGGCTGCGCCATCTGCGAAGGCTACGGCATGACCGAGACCAGCCCGGTGGCGGCGGTCAACCCGTCGGAAGCCAACCAGGTGGGCACCATTGGTATTCCGGTGCCGTCCACCCTGTGCAAGGTCATCGACGACAACGGCCAGGAATTGCCGTTGGGCGAGATCGGCGAGTTGTGCATCAAGGGGCCGCAGGTGATGAAGGGCTATTGGCAGCGCGAAGACGCCACCGCCGAGATCCTCGACGGCGACGGCTGGCTGAAGACCGGTGACATCGCGGTGATCCAGCCGGATGGTTACATGCGTATCGTCGACCGCAAGAAGGACATGATCCTGGTCTCGGGTTTCAACGTGTACCCCAACGAGCTGGAAGATGTGCTGGTCACGCTGCCCGGCGTGTTGCAGTGCGCAGCCATCGGTGTACCGGACGAGAAGTCGGGCGAGGTGATCAAGATGTTCATCGTCGCCAAGCCCGGCGTGACCCTCACCAAGGAGCAGGTGATGACCCACATGCGTGCCAACGTCACCGGTTACAAGGTGCCCAAGGCCATCGAGTTCCGCGATGCGTTGCCGACCACCAACGTCGGCAAGATCCTGCGCCGCGAACTGCGCGATGAAGAGCTGAAGAAGCTGGGCCTGAAAAAGACCGCCTGAGCCCTGGCAACCCCTGCAGTAGAGGCGGCGCAAGCCCGCGCCTACCGCAGGGGCGGGTGCCCGCAGGTCAGCGCAGTTTTTCCAGCATCTGGTAGTACCACATCCCGACCGACAACAACGGGTTGCCCAGCAGGTCGCCCATCGGCACCTTGATGTGCCGGCATTGGGCGAAGGTGTCGAAGCGCTCCAGGGTGCCGGTCAACGCTTCGGCCATGATTTCGCCCATGATGTGGCTGGTGGCGATGCCGTGCCCGGAGTAGCCCTGGCAATACCAGACGTTGTCCGACAGCTTGCCCAACTGCGGAATTCGGTTGACCACGATCCCCATCGCGCAACTCCACTTGAACTCGATCGGCACGCCTTTGAGCGCGGGAAAGGTGCGCTCGATGCATGGCCGCAGCTCGGCCTCGATGTCCCGTGAATCGCGTCCGGAATAGTGGGCGCCGCCGCCGAACAGCAGGCGCTTGTCGGCCGTCAGGCGGTAGTAGTCGAGGACGAAGCGGCAGTCGTACACCGCCAGGTCGTGGGGATTGATCTGCTCGGCCAGCTCGCCCAGCGCAGCGGTGGTGACGATCCCGCCCATGGCCGGGAAAATCTTGCCCTTGAGCTGACGCTGCTCGAGCTTGTGATAGACGTCGCCGGCCAGCAGCACCTGGCGCGCGTCGATGCGCCCGTGGGCCGTGATCACCGCCGGACGCGCACCGTGGACGATCTCCAGCACCTCGGACTGCTCGAAGATCAACGCGCCCAGTTGGCCGGCGGCACGGGCCTCGCCCAGGCACAGGTTGAGCGGGTGCAGGTGCAGGTTGCAGTTGTTCTTCAGCGCGCCCAGGTACAGCGGGCTCTGCAGGTGCTGGGAGACGCCGCGACGGTCGAGCAACTGCACCTGATCGCCCATGCCGCGGCGCTGGGCCTCGGCTTCGAAGGCGCGCAGTTCATCCAGGTGCGAGGGCTTCATGGCCGCGTGCAGGTGGCCGTGCTTGAGGTCGCACTGAATGCCGTAGCGTGCCACGCGTTGCTCGATGATCTGATGCCCGCGCCAACGCAGTTGCCAGATGAAGTCGTCCACTTCGGCGCCTAGGCGCCGGCGCATCTGCGTACGCATCGCCTCGTCGCCCGACAGGCTGCCGGTGACCTGACCGCCATTGCGCCCGCTGGCGCCCCAGCCGATGCGGTGGGTTTCGACGATAGCCACTTTCAGGCCGCGCTCGGCCAGCTCCAGCGCTGTGGCGACGCCGGTGAAACCGCCGCCGATGATCGCCACATCGACCTCGACCGTGCCCTCGAGGCGAGGGTACTCGACGGGGTCGTTGAGCGTGGCGCTGTAGTAGGAGAGGGCACGTTGCGCCGGGGCGCCGTTCACTGCTGCATGCATGAGAAATTCCTTGTCGTTCGGGGTATCAGGCCTGGTGCAAATACCAACGCCAGTCCTGTTCGCCCACTTCGGCCATGAACTGGCGGTATTCGGCGCGCTTGACCTTCAGGTACACGCCGAGAAAAGCGTCGCCCAAGGCGTCGCGTGCCCACTGCGAGCCCTCCAGGGCTTCAAGAGCGGTCAGCCAGTCGGTGGGCAGGTGTTCCTGGGCCTGGGCGTAGCCGTTGCCCTGCACGGGTGCGCCCGGATCGAGCTGCTGGCGGATGCCGGCGTGGCTGGCGGCGAGCATCGCAGCGGCGGCCAGGTAGGGATTGGCATCGGCGCCACAGACGCGATGCTCGATATGCCGACTGGCCGCCGGTCCGCCCGGCACGCGCAGGCTCACGGTGCGGTTGTCGACGCCCCAGGTCGGCGCCAGCGGTGCATAGCTGTTGGCCTGGAAGCGCCGGTAGGCGTTGGCGGTGGGGCAGAACAGCAGCAGCGATTCGCGCAGGTGACGCAGCATCCCGGCCACCGCCTGGCGCAGCAGCGGCGTACCGGCCGCATCGTCGCTGGCGAACAGGTTGCGACCGGCCGCATCGGCCAGGCTCAGGTGCATGTGCATGCCGGTGCCGGCGAGGTGGGCGAAGGGTTTGGCCATGAAGCACGCCTGCATGCCATGGGCGTGGGCCACGCCTTTGACCAGGCGCTTGTAGCGCACGGCCTGGTCCATCGCCGTCAGCGCATCGCCATGCTCCAGGGTAATTTCTACTTGCCCGGGGGCATACTCGGAAATCGCCGTGCGCGCCGGTATCCCCTGGGCCTTGCAGGCGGCGTAGAGGTCGGCGAGGAAGGGCTCGATCTGCTCCAGTTCGCGCAAGCCATACACTTGAGTGGCACGCGGTCGGCCGCCATCGCGGTCCAATGCCGGCTGCGGTTGGCCCTGGGCATCGCGCTGCTGATCGAGCAGGTAGAACTCCAGCTCGCAGGCCATCACCGGGTGGTAGCCGTCGGCTTTCAGGGCCTGGAGGGTGTGCAGCAGCACATGCCGGGGGTCGGCGACACTGGCCGGCAGGCCTTCGCTGGGATGCATGCTGACCTGCACGGCGGCAGTGGGCACCCTGCGCCAGGGCAGACGTACCAGGCTGCCTTCAAGTGGGTAGGCGCGGCAGTCGATGTCGCCGACGTCCCACACCAGGCCGGAGTTTTCCACGTCGTCACCCTGGATAGTCAGGCCGAGGATGGTGCTGGGCAACGGTCGGCCCTGTTCATACACCGCCAACAGCTCGTCGCGGTGCAGCAGCTTGCCGCGTGGTACACCGTTGGCGTCGAGGATGAACAGCTCGAACAACTCGATATCGGGGTTGCTCGCCAGAAACTGGCGGGCGTGATTGGGATCGGCAAAATGCATGTAAGCGCTCGCTCGCGCGCCCTGGGTAAGGGTGCGCACGGGACCACCGCGAAACAGGCGCGGTGCGTCGGACGAAGTCAGGCAGCCACAGGGCTGCGGTGGGCGTCAGGGAAAGGCGAGCGAGGTGTCCGGCGGGCGTGCATGGCGGCAGTGCCACAGCGCCCAGAAGGCCAGGATGACGTGCACCAGCGGATTCTCACCGGCACGCGCCCTGGCCTTCGCTAGCGAAGGACGTGAAGGCGGGGGCGGGGTGATCGGCTCGGGGGTCATGGGTTGGATACTCACATGCGCTGGAAGGGTGATTAAAGCGGTGAGTGGCGACGTTCACTCCTGTTATCACTAAACATTCGGAATCTGTCCTACCAATAGGGAAGTCTTTGCGCTGCCCTGTTCGGATTTGTCGGGTAGGCCGCGTCGCATGATCGGGTGAAGGTTTCACTCCCGATGCACGCCGCGACGCCGACATCGTCAATGCAGGAGCTTCCATGTCCACCCTTTCCACCCTGGCCTTCATCCTGGTCGCCGGCTGCGTGCTGGACTGGCTGTGCCGATCGGCGCGCCTGCGCGATGCGGTGTGTCTGCTGTTCATGGTGGCCAGCATCACCAGTTGCACGCAGTTGGGCGAGCGCGAAATCCTGTGGCTGGACGGTCTGGACTGGACCATTTTCTTCACCCTGATCGGCACGCGACTGCTGTTCGAGCGTTCGGCGGTGTTCGAGCGTCGTCGCCCCTGACGTCCAAGCCCGCAGCGCTGCAACAGCCCCGGCTCAGCCACCCAATCCAGCAAAGCCCCGGCAAATCTGCGACAATCGCCCACCTTCCGAATGCCGATCATGAGAAAGCAGGGCCACCTGCATCACCCAGAAGCCCCATGACTGACCACGCCATCGACACACTGCTGCACACCCTCGACCACGCCATGCTCGCCGACCGCCACCGCCTGCGGCGGCAATTGCACGAGCTGCGCAAGCGCCCCGACGAGGCCAAGCTGGCGCAGTGGGCGCAGAAGGTCCAGGCCTCCTGCGCCCAGGTCACCGCGCGCCAGCAGAGCGTGCCGAGCATCCGCTACGACGACAACCTGCCTATCGCCGCCAAGCGCGACGAGATCAAGAAAGCCCTGGCCGAACACCAGGTGCTGGTGATCGCCGGCGAGACCGGCTCGGGCAAGACCACCCAGTTGCCGAAGATCTGCCTGGAGCTGGGCCGTGGCAGCCATGGCCTGATCGCCCACACCCAGCCACGGCGAATTGCCGCGCGCAGCGTCGCCACGCGGGTGGCGGAGGAACTGGGCACGCCCTTGGGGGCGCTGGTCGGCTACCAGGTGCGCTTCGAAGACCAAAGCGATGCCAACACCCTGGTCAAGCTGATGACCGACGGTATCCTGCTGGCCGAAACCCAGCACGACCGCTTCCTCGAACGCTACGACACGATCATCGTCGACGAAGCCCACGAGCGCAGCCTGAACATCGACTTCCTGCTCGGCTACCTCAAGACCCTGCTGCCGCGCCGTCCCGACCTCAAGCTGATCATCACCTCGGCGACCATCGACCTGGAGCGCTTCTCCCAGCACTTCGACGGCGCGCCGATCATCGAGGTGTCCGGGCGCACCTATCCGGTGGATACCTGGTATCGCCCACTGACCAGCGAGCAGGACGAGGAAGGCAACGTGGTCGAGGACGACCTCAGCGTCGATCAGGCGATCCTCGCCACGCTGGACGAAATTGCCGCGCACGAGCGCAGCCAGGGCAAGGGCCCAGGCGATGTGCTGGTGTTCCTGCCCGGCGAGCGCGAGATTCGCGACGCCGCCGAGATCCTGCGCAAGGCGCAGTTGCGCCATACCGAGATCCTGCCGCTGTACGCGCGGCTCACCCCGGCCGAACAGCAGAAGATCTTCCAGTCCCACAGCGGCCGACGCGTGGTGCTGGCCACCAACGTCGCCGAAACCTCGCTGACGGTGCCCGGCATCCGCTACGTGATCGACAGCGGCACCGCCCGTATCAGCCGCTACAGCTACCGCGCCAAAGTCCAGCGTCTGCCCATCGAGGCCGTGTCGCAAGCCAGCGCCAACCAGCGTAAAGGGCGCTGCGGACGGGTCGAGCCGGGGATCTGCATCCGCCTGTACAGCGAAGAGGATTTCAACGGCCGCCCGGCGTTCACCGATCCCGAGATCCTGCGCACCAACCTGGCGGCGGTGATCCTGCAGATGCTGCACCTGCGCCTGGGCGCCATCGACGCCTTCCCGTTCATCGAACCGCCGGATGGCAAGGCCATCAGCGACGGATTCAACCTGTTGCAGGAGCTGTCCGCGGTCAACCGCGAGAACCAGTTGACTCCGCTGGGTCGCCAGCTCGCGCGCCTGCCGATCGACCCACGCCTGGGCCGCATGCTGCTCGAAGGCGCCCGCCAGGGCAGCTTGCAGGAAGTGCTGATCGTCGCCAGTGCGCTGTCGGTGCAAGACCCGCGCGAACGTCCGCCGGAGCGCCAGCAGGCCGCCGACCAGGCCCATGCCCAGTGGAAGGACGTCGATTCGGACTTCGCTGCGCTGGTCAACCTGTGGCGCGGCTTTGAGGAGCAGCGCCAGGCGCTCACCGCCAATCCGCTGCGCAACTGGTGCCGCAAGCAGTTCCTCAACTACCTGCGCCTGCGCGAGTGGCGCGATGCCCACCGGCAGTTGTCGCTGATCTGCCGCGACTTGCAACTGACGGTGAACAAGGAGCCGTGCGACTACCCGCGCCTGCACAAGGCGATCCTCAGCGGCCTGCTCAGCCAGATCGGCCACAAGGCCGAAGAGGGCGACTACCAGGGCGCGCGTCAGCGCCGCTTCTGGGTCCATCCGTCCTCCGGCATCGGCCGCAAGCGCCCGCAATGGCTGATGGCGGCGGAATTGGTCGAGACCACTAAGCTGTACGCGCGCATGGTGGCCAAGATCGAGCCGGACTGGATCGAACCGCTGGCCGGCCACCTGATCAAGAAGAACCACTTCGAGCCGCACTGGGAGAAGAAGCGTGGCCAGGTGGTGGCCTACGAGCAGATCACCCTGTACGGGCTGATCATCGTCGGCCGTCGCCCGGTGCATTTCGGGCCGATCGATCCGGCGACCTCACGCGAGCTGTTCATCCGCGAAGGGTTGGTGGGCGGCGAAATCCAGTCCAGGGCCAAGTGCCTGGCGGCCAACAAGCGCCTGCTCGAACAACTCGACGAACTGGAAGCCAAGGCGCGCCGACGCGACATCCTGGCCGACGAGGAAACCCTCTACGCCTTCTACGAGGCGCGCCTGCCACAGGAGATCCACCAGAGCGCGACCTTCGACAGTTGGTACCGGATGAACAGCCAGAAGGACGCCGACCTGCTGATCATGCGCGAGGAAGACGTGCTGGCCCGCGACGCCAGTGAAGTCACCGCCGCGCAGTACCCGGATCACCTGCAGGTGGGCGATCTGCGCCTGCCGCTGAGTTACCACTTCGAACCCAATCACCCGCGCGACGGGGTCACCGTGCGGGTGCCGGCGCCGTTGCTGCCGACCTTGCCGGGCGAGCGCCTGGAGTGGCTGGTGCCGGGGCTGCTGGAGGCCAAGTGCGTGGCGTTGGTGCGTAACCTGCCCAAGGCGTTGCGCAAGAACTTCGTGCCGGTGCCGGACTTCGTCAAGGCCGCGCTGGCGCGACTGAGCTTCGGCCAGGGTGCGCTGCCCCAGGCGCTGGGTCACGAGCTGTTGCGCATGACCGGCGCCCGCGTGTCCGACGAAGCCTGGGCAGAAGCGGCCGGGCAGGTCGAAGGGCACCTGCGCATGAATGTCGAAGTGGTCGATGGCCAGGGCAAGTTTCTCGGCGAGGGCCGCGACCTGGCCGAGCTCACCGCCCGCTTCGCCGCCGCCAGCCAAGCGGCGCTTGCCCTGCCACGCACTGAAAAGACCGAGCAGCCGGTGCAGGCCAAGGCCTTCTCCGAAGTGGCGCAGACCGCCCAGCAGAAGATCGCCGGCCTGTCGCTGACCGTGTACCCGGCCTTGGTTGAAGACGCGGGGCGTGTGCGCGAGGGGCGCTTCTCGACCCAGGCCGAAGCCCAATTCCAGCACCGCCGTGCCCTGCAGCGCCTGTTGCTGCAGCAATTGGCCGAGCCCGCCAAGTTCCTGCGCGGCAAGCTGCCGGGGCTGACCGAACTGGGGCTGCTGTACCGCGAGCTGGGCCGCATCGACGCGCTGGTCGAAGATATCCTGCTGGCCAGCCTCGACAGTTGCGTGCTGGAAGGCGAAACCACGTTGCCGCGAGACGGCGCCGCGCTCGCTTCGCTGGCCGAGCGCAAGCGCGGTGACTGGACCGAACATGCCGAGCGCCTGGCGCGCCAGACGCTGGAGGTGCTCAAGCTCTGGCACGGGCTGCAGAAGCGCTTCAAGGGCAAGATCGACCTGAGCCAGGCCGTGGCCTTGAACGACATCAAGCAGCAGTTAGCCAACCTGGTCTACCCAGGCTTCGTGCGCGAAACCCCGACGCAGTGGTTCAAGGAGCTGCCGCGCTACCTCAAGGCCGTCGAACTGCGGCTGGAGAAGCTGGGGGCGCAGGTGCAGAAGGACCGGGTGTGGAGCGGCGAGCTGGGCACCCTGTGGACCCAGTACAAAGCCCGTGCCGACAAGCACGCCCAGGAGGGCAAGCGCGATCCGGAACTCACGCTCTATCGCTGGCTGCTGGAGGAGTACCGGGTGTCGCTGTTCGCCCAGCAACTGGGGACCAAGGTGGCGATTTCAGACAAACGTCTGGGCAAGCAATGGGCGCTGGTGGAGGGTTAAACTGCGCCGATTTGTGGCACACTTGGCGCAATTTTGGTCCGGCGATGCGGGCCTCGTCGCGGTTGAACCCGCGCCTGCGGGCGGCGGGTTCGGTCGCGATCCTGCTGCAAGCTGTCCATCCGACTACGAATTGGCACTGACGTGCCACAGACCAGAGGAACGACCGTGCACAACGTCGTGATCAGCGGCACCGGCCTGTTTACCCCGGCCCAGAGCATTTCCAACGAAGAACTGGTGGAGTCTTTCAACACCTGGTCGCAACAGTTCAACTATGACAACGCCGAAGCCATCGAGCGTGGCGAACTGGAGGCCGCGCCGCTGTCCGACGCGGCGTTCATCGAGAAAGCCTCGGGCATCAAGAGCCGCTTCGTCATGGACAAGGCCGGCATCCTCGACCCGCAGCGCATGAAGCCACGCCTGCCGGAGCGCGCCAACGACGAGCCGTCGATTCTCTGCGAAATGGCCGTGGCCGCCGCCCGCCAGGCGCTGGAACGTGCCGGGCGCAGCGCCGCCGATGTCGATGGGGTGATCGTCGCCTGCTCCAACCTGCAGCGCGCCTACCCGGCCATCGCCATCGAAGTGCAGCAGGCGCTGGGTATCCAGGGCTTCGGCTTCGACATGAACGTGGCCTGTTCCTCGGCCACCTTCGGCATCCAGAACGCCGCCAACGCCATTCAACTCGGCCAGGCCCGGGCGATCCTGGTGGTCAACCCAGAGATCTGCACCGGGCATTTGAATTTCCGTGATCGCGACAGCCACTTCATCTTCGGCGACGCGGCCACTGCGGTGCTGCTCGAGCGGGCCGACCAGGCCACCTCGGCGCACCAGTTCGACGTCGTCAGCACCAAGCTGCTGACCACCTTCTCCAACAACATCCGCAACAACTTCGGTTTCCTCAACCGCGCGGCTGAAGAGGGCGAGGGCAGCACGGACAAACTGTTCGTGCAGGAAGGCCGCAAGGTGTTCAAGGAAGTCTGCCCGATGGTCGCCGAGCTGATCGGCAAGCACCTGGCCGACAATCAACTACAGCCTGCCGACGTCAAGCGCTTCTGGCTGCACCAGGCCAACCTCAGCATGAACCACCTGATCGTCAAGAAGCTGCTGGGGCGCGAAGTGAGCGAGCAGGAAGCGCCGGTGATCCTCGACCGCTATGCCAACACCAGTTCGGCCGGTTCGGTGATCGCCTTCCACCTGTATCAGGATGACCTGGCGCCGGGTTCGGTGGCGGTGCTGAGCTCGTTCGGCGCGGGCTATTCGATCGGCAGCGTGATTCTGCGCAAGCGTTGATCGCGGCGGCGTTGATCGCCGCCCGCCTGTGCAGCAGACGAAAAAAAGCGGAAAGCGCCGGATGGGGTTCGGCACTTCCCGCTGAGCTACGCAGGGGAGCGTTCGGTTAGAACTTGGCTTCCAGGTCGACCTGCAGGGTATCGACGTCTGCATCGGTGTTCGGCAGTTGCGAACGGTCGGTCTTGGCCATCAGATAGGCTGCGCCGACGGCGAAGTTCTTGTCGATCTCGTAGCCGACCTTGAACTTGTGACCGCGGGCACCGGTGAAGCCGTTGCCGAAGTCCGAATCGGTGAAGGCGCTGACCACGGCGTTACGCTGCACGTCGCGGTAGTTGTAGTCCATGCTCCAGGCACCGACCTTGGTCTTCAGACCGGCCAACCAACCTTTGTCTTCGCCGTCGGTACTTTCGGTGTTCTTGACGAACTGACCGTAGGCGGCCAACGGGATGGCGAAGCCGGTGAAGTCGATCTGACCGAAGCCTTCGACCAGGTTGAACTCGTTGGTGGTGTTGCCGAACTGGCGCAGGGCCGCCGATTCCTTGTCGTTGTCATAGCCGTAGACGCTGCCGCCGACGGTGAGCTTGAGGGTATCGGCTGGCGCGAAGCGAGCACCCAACTGACCGTGGTACAGCTGAGCGTCGTGCTTGAACTGCACGCCGTCGCCGTCGACGTTGTCCTTGAGCATGTAGTGACCGGCGCTGCCGAACAGTTCGGTGCCGCCCAGATCGGTCTTGTAGGTGACGGCCACGCCTTCGGGGTTCAGGTCGCTGTCCCAGATGATGTCGCCCATGCTCACCCACGGCTGCTGCATTTTGCCGCCGATCAGGTGCAGGTTGGGGATGGCGGTGGGGTGCCAGTCGAGGTAGGCCAGGTCGACCCACAGGGATTTCTTCTCGAAGTAGTTGTCCAGGCTCTGGTTGGTGGAGCGGCCGTCGGCGCTGCTGCCGGTGGCGATACGCACGCCAGCGTCGACCTGCGGGTTGATCTCGCTGTAGAAACCGACACGGGCGCGAACGCGTTCACGGTCCTGGTTGCCACTGCCGCTGCGTGGGTTGTCGACGTTGACGTCTTCGTAGCGCAGGCGCACATCGCCCTTGATCTGGGTCTTGGCGGCCCAGGCGACTTTCTGTTCGAAGGAGCTCAGGCGATCGGCCTGGGCTTTCTGGTCGACCTTTTCCTTGGTTTCTTTTGCCAGGTCGGCCTGCAGTTCGCTGTACTGCGCCTGGTTGATCGAGCCATTGGCGCGGAGCATTTCGAGCAGCTTGGCGTCGACTGCAGCACTGGCCGGGGCGCTCAGTGCCAGCATCATGCCGGTGAGGCTAACTCCGGTAAGTGTAGAAACAAGACGCATAAGGTTCTCCCTGTTGAAAAGGTGTGGGGAGGCCCGTGTACGCCTCGCCCCGAGTTGGCATGTCGACGGAAAGTGCCTGGCTAGACAGGTTCTTGGCTTTCCGAAAACAGGCGCAAGTATTGCGGGGGCGGATGACAGAATAATGTCTTTTTGATGGCGCTGCGGTTAAGTCAGCTAACCTTTGGCTATAAGCGAAATCGTCACAATTTGAGCGAGTCGACGTCTTTGGCGATACTGGCCGCTTGTGTCCAGGGAGTCGACGTCGTGACCAGCCTCTACAGTCTTGCCCACCTGCGCGACCTTGCGGCGCCGCAGTGGGACGCGCTGGTGCCTGCCGGCCAGCCCTTTCTGCGCCATGCGTTTCTCAGCGCCCTCGAAGACAGCGGCAGCGTCAGCCCGCAGACCGGCTGGGCCGCCGAGCACCTGGTGCTGGAGCGCGACGGTCAGGTGCGCGCCGTGCTGCCGGCGTACCGCAAATGGCATTCGTTCGGTGAGTACGTGTTCGATCATGGCTGGGCAGAGGCCTGCGAGCGCGCCGGCATCGCCTATTACCCCAAGCTGCTCGGCGCGGTGCCGTTCAGCCCGGTGAGTGGGCCGCGTTTGCTCAGTGCCGAGCCGGCCGATGCTTCGCTGCTGTTGCAGGCCTTGCCCGAGTACTTGGTGAAGGGCGAACTGTCCGGGGCGCATATCAATTTCACCGACAGCGCACTGGACCAGCAGATGATGGGGCAGCCAGGGTGGATGGAGCGCCTGGGTTGCCAGTTCCATTGGCGCAACCGGGGCTACCGCGATTTCCAGGACTTCCTCGACACCCTGGCCTCGCGCAAGCGCAAGCAGATGCGCAAGGAGCGCGAGCAGGTGGCCGGGCAGGGCATCGACTTCCACTGGCTGCGCGGCGATGCACTGGACCCGGTGCGCTGGGACTTCGTCTATCGCTGCTACGCCAACACCTACGCGGTGCGCCGCCGCGCACCCTACCTGACCCGTGAATTCTTCAGCCTGCTGGCCGAGCGCATGCCCGAGGCGCTGCGGGTGGTGATCGCCCGGCAGAACGGGCGCGACGTGGCCATGGCCTTGAGTCTGGTGGGCGGCGACAGCCTGTATGGTCGCTACTGGGGCTGCCTGGATGAGTTCGACCGGCTGCACTTCGAAACCTGTTTCTATCAAGGCATGGACTACGCCATCGCCCACGGTCTGCAACGTTTCGACGCCGGCGCCCAGGGCGAACACAAGCTGATCCGAGGCTTCGAGCCGGTACTGACACGCTCCTGGCATTACCTGCGTCACCCCGGCCTGCGCCGAGCGGTGGATGAGTTCCTGGCCCAGGAACGAGACGGGGTGAGGGCGTATGCCGAGCAGGCACGCGAGATGCTGCCGTATCGGCGGGGTTGAGTGGGGATTGTGCCGGCCCTATCGCGGGGCAAGCCCGCTCCCACAGGTACCGCGTTGCACTGACGGACAGCGCGGTACCTGTGGGAGATTCTATGGTTGTGGGCAATGCTTTTTGCCGCCTTTGCTCACGTATTCGCCTTGAGTCTTCATCAAGGCGAATGCAATTCTGGCCAGCTTTCGCGCCAGGATGACCAGTGCCTGAGTGGTTGCCTTACCTGTACTCCGATAATGTTCATAGACCTCCTTCCAGGCCTCGGTCTTGCTAGCGGACATGGCGGCGTTGTGCAAGAGTCGGCGCACTTCTGAGCAGCCGCGCTTGGTCAAGCGTCTGCGTCCGCATTTCTGGCCTGATTCGGAAACTTCCAGATCCATACCCAGAAAAGCGATGAAGGAGTCGCTTCGCTTAAAGTCGCCACGGATGAAGGCAGTGACCAAAGCGACAGCCGTTAGAAAACCAATGCCTTCAACTGCTTGGCAGCGGGCAACCTGCTCGCTCAGCCCTGCCTCTCTCACTAATGTCTTCAAACGCTTTTGAATCAGCAGATCAAGCGATGCAAAGTGCTTGGCAAAACTTTTGAAGGCTTCTTTGAGGGACACTTCGTTTCCCCAGCTCTGGGTCAGGCTGGTGCGTGCCGACACCAGTGCTGCTCGGCGTCGCAGAAGGCTCTGGAGCTTGCTGTAGACGGCTGGAGGGGGCGTCCAAGGACGAAGCGCACTGCCCTCACGATTAAGGAAACGGGCGAGTAGACAGGCATCAGACGCATCGGTTTTGACACGCCCGCCAATTCCTTTTCGGTAGTTGCTCAGCTGGAACCCATCGACGACATAGACGGCAAAACCCACTTCGTAAGCCATCTCCACCAAGTCCAGGTGATAAACGTTGGTGGCTTCAACACAGATGGCCGTATTGGCAGGCTGAAGTGCTAGCCATTTGCGGATCTCAGGCTTGGTATTCTTAAACGCGTGTTGTTGAGCAGTGTCCTCGCAGTAACTGACCAGTTCGACCTTGGCGACATCGACGCCAATGATGAACTTCTCGACTCGCATTGCCATGACCTGAACTCCCACGGTATGGTTTTTGGGCTCGGAGGGGGTTCACCAAGAGGCGCTGGCTTGCTTCTATCGTCGCTTGCAAACGATGCATTCTTTATCGGCGCTTTGGTGAAGGGGTGGGGCGAGGTCTCCCACGGTCTGTACTGTTTGTGGACAGTCAGATTCGGCCTTTTCGTCCCACCACCCCTTCGAGTATCACCATACAAGCGGGCTTGCCCCGCGATAGGGCCGGTTAGAACCCCTCAACCCACGCCGACGAACCCGCCTGTCTCCCACAGGTACCGCATTGCACTGACGGACAGCGCGGTACCTGTGGGAGCGGGCTTGCCCCGCGATAGGGCCGGTTAGAACCCCTCAATCCACGCCGACGAACCCGCCTGTCTCCCACAGGTACCGCATTGCACTGACGGACAGCGCGGTACCTGTGGGAGCGGGCTTGTCCCGCGATAGGGCCGGTTAGAACCCCTCAATCCACGCCGACGAACCCACCTGTCTGGTGATGCCACAGCCGCGCATACAGACCCCGCTGCGCCAGCAACTCGGCATGGCTGCCGCTTTCGACGATGCGCCCTTGCTCCAGCACCACCAGCCGGTCCATGCGCGCGATGGTCGACAGGCGGTGGGCGATGGCGATGACCGTCTTGCCCTGCATCAGCGTCTCCAGGCTTTCCTGGATCGCCGCCTCCACCTCCGAGTCCAGCGCCGAGGTAGCTTCGTCCATGATCAGGATCGGCGCGTTCTTCAGCAGCACCCGCGCAATGGCGATGCGCTGACGCTGGCCGCCGGACAGCTTGACCCCGCGCTCGCCCACATGAGCATCGAAGCCGGTACGGCCCTGGGCATCGGACAATTGCGGGATGAACGCGTCGGCACGGGCGCCGCGCACCGCCTCCCAGACCTCTTCCTCGCTCGCCTCCGGTCGCCCGTATAGCAGGTTCTCGCGGATCGAGCGGTGCAGCAGCGAGGTGTCCTGGGTGATCATGCCGATCTGCGCCCGCAGGCTGGCCTGGTTGACCTGGGCGATGTCCTGGCCGTCGATCAGAATGCGTCCGCCCTGCACGTCGTACAGGCGCAGCAGCAGGTTCACCAAGGTGGATTTGCCCGCCCCGGACGGCCCGATCAGACCGATCTTCTCGCCCGGACGAATGTCCAGGGTCAGGCCTTCGAGCACCTTACTGCCCTTGCCGTAATGGAAGTCCACGTTGTCGAAACGTACGGCGCCGCGCTCGACCTTCAGCGCCGGGGCGTTCGGCGCGTCGGTGACGGTCACCGGCTGGGCGATGGTCTGCAGACCGTCCTGAACCATGCCGATGTTCTCGAAGATGCCGTTGACCACCCACATGATCCAGCCGGACATATTGACGATGCGGATCACCAGGCCAGTGGCCAGGGCGATGGCGCCGACGCTGATCAGCGACTGGCTCCACAGCCACAGCGCCAGGCCGGTGGTGGCCACCACCAGGAGGCCGTTCAGCGTGGTGATCACCACGTCCATGCTGGTGATCACCCGCGACGCCAGTTGGGTCTTCTCGGTCTGCTCGGAGATCGCCTCGCGGGCGTACTGCTGTTCGTGGTCGGTATGGGCGAACAGCTTGAGGGTGGCGATGTTGGTGTAGCCATCGACGATGCGCCCCATCAGCTTGGAGCGCGCGTCGGAGGACACCACCGAGCGCTCTTTCACCCGCGGCACGTAGTACCACAGTGCGGCGATGTAGCCGAAGATCCACGCCAGCAGCGGAATCATCAGCCGCCAGTCGGCCTCGGCGAACAGCACCAGCGAACTGACCGCGTAGATCAGCACGTGCCACAGCGCATCCACCGCCTGCACCGCCGAATCGCGCAGCGAGTTGCCGGTCTGCATGATGCGCTGGGCGATGCGCCCGGCGAAGTCGCTCTGGAAGAAGTTCAGGCTCTGCTTGAGCACGTAGCTGTGGTTCTGCCAGCGGATCAGGCTGGTCATCCCCGGGTTGATGGTCTGGTGCACCAGCAGGTCGTGCAGGCCGAAGAACACCGGCCGCAGCACCAGCACCACCACCAGCATCCAGATCAGCTCGCCGCTGTGGTCACTGAAGAAGTGGACGTTGGGCGTGCCCTGGGCCAGGTCGATGATGCGGCTCAGGTAGCTGAACAGCGCCACCTCGATCAGCGAGGCGATGAGGCCGACCACCAGCAGGGCGAGGAAGCTCGGCCATACCTGACGCAGGTAGTACAGGTAGAACGGCCAGACCGTGCTTGGCGGCGCCTCGCTGGGCGCCTCACGGAAGATGTCGATCAGTTGCTCGAAACGGCGGTACAGCATGGGTACTCCTGTCGGTCTCGCGCACAGAGGGCGTCACCTCCCGTGAGACCTGCGATCAATCGATACGTTTGGCCGACTTGATGAAGACCGGATTGGCAGGCACGTCGCGCATGCCTTTCTTCACGGTGGTCGGCGAGTTGACGATCTGGTCGATCACATCCATGCCCCGGGTGACCTTGCCGAATACGGCATAGCCCGCATCGCGGCCTGGGTTGAGGAAGTCATTGTCGGCGACGTTTATGAAGAATTGGCTGGTGGCCGAGTTCGGATTCGAGGTGCGCGCCATCGACAGGGTGCCGCGAGTGTTCTTCAGGCCGTTGCTGGCTTCGTTCTTGATCGGATCCTGGGTGTCCTTCTGCACCATCTGTTCGGTGAAGCCGCCGCCTTGGACCATGAAGCCCGGAATCACGCGGTGGAAGATCGTGTTGTTGTAGAAACCGTTGTCCACGTAGCTCAGGAAGTTCTTGGTACTGACGGGCGCTTTTTCCGCGTTCAGTTCGATCGTGACCGGGCCAAGGCTGGTGTCCAGGAGCACGTGAGGGGGGTGTCGGACGCCATGACGCTGGTGGCGAAGGCGACCGAGCAGGCGGTGAGCAGGAGTTTCTTCAGCATGGGCGCGATGTTCCTTGAGGGGGAAAATGGGCTGCGAGAAAGCGCAGCAGGGTCTGGTTGAAGACCTCGGGTTGATCCAGCGGCGTAGCGTGCCGCGAATCCTCGATGACCGCCAGCGTCGCATGGGGCATCAGGGCGACGTAGCGTTGCTTGTGCTGCACCGGGGTGTAGTCGTGGTCGGCGGCGATCACCAGGGTCGGACACTCGATGGCGCCGATGCGTTCCTGCACGCCCCAGCCGACGATGGCGTCGAAACTCTTGAGGTAGGCGCGCTTGTCGTTGCGCGCCCAGCGTTGGGCCATGCTGCGGCGCAGCGCGGCCTGTTCAGGCTTGGGAAACAGGCGCGCGGCCAGGCCCTGGCCGACCGTCTCGACACTGAGCAGGCGCGCCAGGCTCCAGCGCTTGGCCCACCACAGCCAGTGCTCCAGGCTGCGCCGCTTGACCTCGGGCGCGCTGTTGACGATGCACAGGCTGCGCAGCCATTGCCGATGATCGACGGCGAACTGGAAGCCGACCATGCCGCCCATCGACAGGCCGACGACATGCACCGGGCCACAGCCCAGGTGCTGGAGCAGCGCCAGCAGGTCGTCGCTGAAGGTGGCGATGCGGTAGCCGCTGCGGGGTTTGGCCGACTGCCCGTGGCCGCGCAGGTCCATCAGGATCACCTGGTAGTGCCGGCTCAGCACCGGCACCTGCCGCTCCCAATCCTCGCTGCTCGAACCGAGCCCGTGCAGCAGCACCAGCGGTTCGCCCTGGCCGTGCACCTCGTAGTGCAGACGGCATCCAGCGTGTTCGAAACGGGCCATGGCCGAGGTCCTCTCAGGCTTGTGCGGGGCGGCGAAGGGCACGTCCAGCGGCGCGGTGTCGAAGTTGCGCAGCAACTCGATGAGGATCTGCGTAGCCGGGCCCAGGGCCTTTTCCTTGCTCGCGTAAAGGTAGAACAGCGGATGACGACTGCCACCCTGATCCAGCGGCAGCGGCTTGAGCAGACCGTCCTCGAGTTCGCGCTCGATCATGTGCCGCGGCAGCCAGGCAAAGCCCAGACCGCTGCCGACGAAGGTCGCCGCCGTGCCCAGGCTGCCCACCGTCCAGCGCTGTTCGGCGCCCAGCCAGCCGACGTCGCGCGGCTGGCTGCGCCCGGAATCGCGGATCACCACCTGCAACTGGCTTTCCAGGTCCTGGAAGGTGAGTTGGCGGTTGAGCCGGTGCAGGCTGTGCTCGGGGTGGGCGACGGCGATGAACTCCACCGTGCTCAACTCGGCGCCCAGGTAGCCGGGAATGTTGAAGCTGCTGATGGCAAGGTCGGCGATGCCGTCGTGCAGCACCTCCTCGACGCCCGACAGCACTTCTTCGCGCAGCCGTACACGGCAGCCCCGGCTCTGCGGCATGAAGGCGCTCAGGGCACGCACCAGGCGGGCGCTGGGGTAGGCGGCATCGACCACCAGGCGCACTTCGGCCTCCCAGCCCTGTTCCATGTGGTGGGCCAGGTCCTCGAGTTGGCTGGCCTGCTTGACCAGTTGCCGCGAGCGGCGCAACAGCACGTCGCCGGCCTCGGTGAGCACTGCCTTGCGCCCATCGATGCGCAGCAGCGGCACGCCAAGTTGCTCCTGCATGCGCGCCACGGTGTAGCTCACCGACGACTGCGAGCGGTGCAGGGCCTCGGCGGCCTGGGCGAAGCCGCCGTGGTCGACCACCGCCTGCAGGGTTCGCCACTGATCCAGGGTCACGCGCGGCGCTTTCATGTTCGGCTCCTGTTGTCCTAAGCTGCGCACTTTCAAGGAGCGCGCACGATGAAAAAATGCCTGGCGATACTGATGTCGTTGCTGCCGATCACGGCGCTGGCCTATCCGATCGAGGTGCAGAAGCAGGTGGACGGCGTGAAGCTCGACTACACCGCCTACGACACCGCCCCTGACATCGGCAGCATCGCCCTGAACAACTATGGCCAGGTGCCTGCCGCCTGCAAGGTGACCTTCAGGAACGGCCCCGAAGCGCCCCGTGTGCGCCGGATAAATGTGCCCGCCGGGCGAAGCGTGGACGTGACGGCGAAATTCAATCGGCAGATCATCAAGCTGCGCATCAACGTCAACTGTCAGGCGGAATGAACGGATTAGTCGATAGATTGCAGCGATTTTTTACGCTTTTTTATCGATAGGTCAAGCATTAGTCTCACCTCCATCGAATCGCACCCGTTTTTGCCGATGGAGGCAGCCATGTCCCGCGTACTGATCATCGAAAGCAGCGCCCGCCAGCAGGATTCCGTGTCTCGCCAGTTGACCCGCGAATTCACCCAGCAGTGGCAGGCCGCGCACCCGGCTGACACCCTGGCCCTACGCGACCTGGCGCTGAACCCGGTGCCGCACCTGGACGCCGACCTGCTCGGCGGCTGGATGAAACCCGAGGCGCAACGCAGCGCCGCCGAGGTGCAGGCGCTGCTGCGCTCCAATGAACTGACCGACGAGTTGCTGGCTGCCGACGTGCTGGTGCTGGCCGCGCCCATGTACAACTTCACCATCCCCAGCACGTTGAAGGCCTGGCTCGACCATGTGCTGCGCGCCGGCATCACCTTCAAGTACACCCCCACCGGGCCGCAAGGTCTGCTCAGCGGCAAGCGCGCCATCGTGCTGACCGCTCGCGGCGGCATTCATGCCGGCGCCAGCAGCGACCACCAGGAGCCCTACCTGCGCCAGGTGATGGCGTTCATCGGCATCCACGACGTGACCTTCATCCACGCCGAAGGCCTGAACATGAGCGGCGATTTCCACGAGCAGGGCCTGAACCAGGCCAAGGCGAAACTGGCCGCGGTTGCCTGAGACGCTGGGGCGAATCCATTCCCAACCCCTGACACCTGTTGCTCCTTTGGGTGTGTCAGCCCGGCCATGCACATGGCCGGGCTTTTTTTATAGCGCTTTGTGAATCGCCGCGCGCACCTACCAACCGGCCACGCCGCCGTCGCCCGCCATCACCTGGCCCTGGGCCCGCAGTGCCTCGATCAGGAAGAACGTCGCGCAGGGCGTCTCCACCAATTGGGTCTGCTGTGGGCCGATGCAGTAGCTGTGGCCCACGAAGCGGCCGCGCTTGACCTCGGGCGACAGCAACCCGCCGATCTGCCGACAGGCCAGTTCGCACCAGGCATTGCGCCCTGGCAGGCATTGCCACAGGCGTAGCAGCGCCAGCGAGGCGATGGCGATGGCGCAGGGGTCCGCCTCGTTGGCGCGCAGGCGCCCGGCGGCGGCCTGGGCGCCCCAGCGCTGGGTCCAGTACTCGCACGCCCGCGCGGCGGCCTCGGCGTATTCGCCGCCGTACCGGCCCACGGCCTCGGCCAGGCCCAGCATCGCCCAGGCCTGACCGCGCGCCCAGTGTCCGGGCGCGCTGCGCTGCCAGTGCCCGTCGGCGTGGCGCACGGCCTGGGCGGCCCAGGCGCCTGAGGGCTCGGCCAGGCTGTGCAGGCAGCGTTGCAGGTGGCGGCGCGCCAGGTCCGCGTGGCTCGCCACGGGGCTGCTGTGCAGCAGCGCCAGAGTCGGGGCCAGGGCATCGACATCGAGGGTGGCCGCCCCTGGCTCGCCTGCGCCCAGGCCGGTGCCCAGCCACCAACCGCCCAAGCCAGGATCGAAGTCGGCGGCCAGGGCAGCGGCGGCGCGCTCGGCCAACTGCCGCGCCTGTGCGCCATCCGGATGGCGGGCGGCCAGGCCGGCGCCGTACCAGAACACGAAGCTGCGGTTGAGGCTGGGTTCGGCCAGTTGCCCGTGCAGGCGCTCGCTCCAGGCCTGGGCTTCGGCCAGGTCAGTGGCCTGCCCGCTGAGCCCGGCGCGGCGCCACCACAGGGCAGCCCAGAAACCGCCCAGCCAGGAGCCACGCCGCGACAGCTTCCACGGCGTGTCGGGGGCCAGGCGATACAGCGGGAACTGCCCGTCGCACTGCTGCGAGACCCGCCCCAGCGGCGCCAGCAAAGCCTCGATGACCGCCTGACGCTTACGCTGTTCCGGCATCGCTGCAGCCCTCCTGCGTGCGCCGCGCCCGGTACAGGCTGCGGCACAGTCCGGCGCCCACGCACAGCGCCGCCATCAGCAGTGTCCAGCCTGCCGTGAAACCACCGGGCTGGCGCAGCAGCGCGGCGAACAGCGGCGGTCCGAGCGCGATGCCGCCGAAGAAACCCAGCGACAGCAGCCCGGCGCTGCCGGCCACGCCACCGAAGCGCGGCTCGCGCAGCAGCATGCTCATCGCCACCGCATTGCTTGCCACCAGGCTCAATCCCATGCCCAGCACGGCGCCCCACAGCGGCCAGAGCCGGCCCGGCGCCGCCTGCTGCAACAGCAGCACGGTGACCAGGGCGAACAGGAACAACCCGCCGAGCAGTGCGGTTTCATCGCGCAGCGCCGCGCCCAACGGGGTCAACAGCAGGCGCGAGAGGATGCCGGTGATGCCGAAGCCGCTGATCATCAGGCCAATGGTGGCCGAGGCGACGCCAAGACTGCTGGCATACACGCCAAAGAAGGTGATGAACGCTGACAGGCACAGCCCCGCGCAGCCCTGGATCGCCATCAGCCGCAGCAGCCAGCCATTGGGCCGCTGCACGCGCAGCGCGGTCTTGGCCGGTGTGGCCGGTGCGGCGATCTGCCTGCCCACCCACAGCGCCAGCAGCAGCGCCAGCGGTGCCCAGCAGGCCAGCGCCAGGCGCCAGCCCAGCGCTTCGCTGAGCGCCGGCAAGGCAATGCCTGCCAGCAGCGCCGACGCCTGCACCCCGGCCTGTTTGATACCGACCAGGCTGGCCCGTGGCGCATCGGGGGTCTGCGCGATGGCCTGATTGGTAGCCGGGTTGGCCAAGGCCTGCGCCGCGCCACAGAACAGCAGGGCCACCACCAGGCCGACGAATCCCGGCAGCACCAGCACCAGGCTGAACGACAACGCCACCAGCACGAACAGCGCGCGCAGCCCGTTGCGCGAGCCGATGCGCTGCACCAGCGCCCCGGCCCACGGCGACAGCAGCGCGGCCAGGCCGAAGGCGCTGGTGGTCAGCCAGCCCAGTTGCTGGCGGTCGATGCCCAGGTCGGCGATCAGTTGCGGGCCGAGCACGCCGAGGGCATAGAACACCATCATCGGCAGGCCCATGGCGCAAGTGAGCAGGGCCGCCAGCGGCACGTGTCGGTTCATGGCGCCCCCTTGCCGTGCAGGTGCATGGAGGGCGCCAAGGCATCGAAGGCCGCCCCGGGTTGCGTGGCCTCCAGCAGATCGCGGCCCAGGGTGCTGATCAATGCATCGTCGGTGCCGTCGAGGATGTGCGTGGTGCGCGCGCCGCGATAGATGCCCGACAGCGGCGACAGCTCGCTCAGGCCCTCGGCGCCCATCACCTGGATCGCCGAGTCCACCGCCAGCGACAGCGCCTCGCTGGCCGCCAGCTTGGCCAGGTTGACCTCGATGGCGTTGGCCTGGCCACGGTCGAACTTGGCCGCTGCATCCTGCAGCAGGCCGCGTGCGCTGGCGATTTCACGAAAGCTGCGGTACACCCGGGCGCGCACCAGTTGCTTGTCGGCCAGCCGTGCCTGGGCGCCGCGCGGCGAGTGCACCCGTGCGCACAGCGCGTCGAAGCAGCGCTGGGCCAGGCCCAGCCAGTGCGCCGCGCGCAGCAGGCGGCCCAACCCCAGGCGCTGCTGCATCAGCGCCAGGCCCTGGCCCGGTGCGCCCAGCACCTGGTCGGGCTGCACCCGCACCGCTTCCAGGTGCAGCTCGCCCTGACCCTGCTGGCGACCGAGCAGCGCCAGCGGCCGGACGAAGCGAAACCCTGGACTGTCGCAGGGCACCACCAGCATCGACAGCGCCGACTGCAACGGACCGTCGTCGGTGCGGGCGATCACGGTGGCGAAGTCGGCGCGCTCGGCGCGGCAGATGAACCACTTGCGCGCCGTCAGTTGCCAGTGGTCGCCTTGCCAGCGCGCCTGGCTGTTCAGCGTGGCGGGGATCGAGCCGATGCTGTCCGGCTCGGACATCGCATAGCACGGCACCTGTTCGCCGCGCACCAGCGGCAGGTAGAAGCGCTCGCGCAGGCTCGGGTTGGCGTGGCGGGCGAGCATATGGCAGTCCAGCGTGGCGTCGCAGCCCAGCAGCGCCGGGGCGAATTCGCTGCGTCCTTCCTCGGCGGCCACGGTCAGGTAGTCCACCAGGCTGGCGACCCGGCCGCCGTCGGCCACGGGATAGAAATTGCCGAACACGCCCTCGGCCTTGGCCTGAGCCTGCAACTGGGCCGTCAACCGCGCCGCTGCCGCATCGCAGCGGCCCAGCTCGGCCTCGCGCGGCAGCACCTGCTGCTCGACGAAGTGGCGCACCCGCTGCGCCAGGTGGGAGACATTCTCGCAGGCCATGGCTCAGCCCACCTGCCGCACGGGCTCGGCCAGGCCGGCAGCGTCGGCGGCCAGGGCACGTTTGTCGACCTTGCCGGCCGGCGTCAGCGGCAGGTGGCGGTAGAAGCGCAGGTACTCCGGCAGCTTGTTCACCTCCAGGCCCTGTTCGCGCAGGAACCCGGTGATGTCCTGCAAGGCGAAGCGCTGCGCGCCTTCGCGCAGGGTCACGCACAGGCACACGCGCTGGCCCAGGTCCGGGTCGGGCACCGGCACGCAGGCCACGCTGACCACGTCCGGGTGCGCCATGGCCAGCCCTTCGATCTGCACCGGGCTGATGTTGGCGCCGCCGCGAATGATGATGTCTTTCTTGCGCCCGGCCAGTTTCAGGTAGCCCGCCGGATCGATGAAGCCCAGGTCGCCCGTGCGCACCCAGCCCTCGGCGTCGCGGTAGCGCTCGTCCAGCTCCGGCGCGTTGACGTACTGCATGGGGCTCAGTGGCCCGCGCGCGGTGATCTCGCCGACGCTGCCAGGCGGCACCTCGCGGCCCAGGTCATCGACGATGCGGATCTCGCACACCGCCGGGTTGGGCTTGCCGACGCTGCCCAGCACCACCTCCAGCGGGTCGTCCAGGGTGTTGTGGCAGTTCACCCCGTCGGCCGAGCCGTAGAGGCTGATGAAGCCGCAGCCGAAGGCCTCGGTGCAGCGCAGCACGGTGGCTTCGTCGATCACCGAACCGCCGCAGATCAGCCCGCGCAGGCTGGACCTGTCGATCTCGGCCAGGGCCGGGTCGGCGGCGATGCGCTGGAGCATGGTCGGCACGCCGAGGATGAAGCTCGGGCGCAGGCGTTCGATGGCCTTGATCGCCTCGCTCACCTCGAAGCGCGGCAGCACCACCAGCGAGCCGCCCAACCAGCTGAGCACGCCGAAGGTGGCCGTGGAGCCGAACGAAGAGCCCAGCGGCACCAGGTACAGGCCCCGGAACTCGGCGCCGTCGTCGCTGATGCGTTGCAGGAAACGGCCGCGTCCGCCGATCAGCGCGTTGTGCGAGTAGGCCACCAATTTAGGCTCCGACTCGGTGCCCGAGGACACCAGCAGGCGCACCGGCGAATCCGGGCACACCCGAGGCAGGCTGGTGCTGTCGATGGGCGTGTGCTCGAACAGCGCGTCGAGGGTCGACCAGCCCGCGCGTGGCGCGCCGTCGACGATCAGAAAGCGCAGCGACAACAGGGTCGGGCGCAGCGACTCGATCACCTCGCACAGGTCGATGTCGGCGTACTGCGCCGGCACGATCACCGCCCGCGCATCGCAGCGGCGCACCAAGGCCTGGATGTCCAGTTTGCCGCGCCCCGGCGGGAAGGGCGCGACGATGGCGCCCAGCGCGGCCACCGCCAGGTCGATGGCGCAGCAGCGCCAACTGTTGCTCAACTGATAGGCCACCACGTCGCCCGCGACGATTCCCGACTGGCGCAGGCTGCCGGCCAGGCGCAGGGCCGCGCCGAGCAGTTCGGCGTAGCTGACGTGGCCCTCCGGCGACAGCACCGCAGGTTTGTCCGGCGTCTCGCCGGCGCGCTCGCGGAACAGGTCGAACACATCGCGGTTCGGGTAGCTGCCGTCTTCGCGCCAACGACGACGGGCGTTCTGGGGTACCAGGTCAATGATGCCGGCGGTGTTCATGTGAAACTCCACGGTGATTGAACGGATCGGTAGGTGCGCTGGCCGAAGCAGTCGGCCAGGCAAGGGTCGTTGGCCAACGCGGCCAGGTCTTGATGCACGCGGCTGGCCGGAATCCCGGCCTGTTGGCAGCGTCGTTGCCAGTGTTCGGCATCGGCGCTGGCCAGGCGCCGGGGCAGGTCCTGGGCCTCGCAGGGGGCGCCGAGCAACTGGTCGAGGGCGCGTCGCTGGGCGCGGGTCTGGCAGTCCACCGCCAGCAGGCCGTGGCCGGTCTCGAACACGCCTTGCAGCAGGCTGGGTGGGTTGGCGCTGTCGCTGGCCAGCAGCAGGTCGGCGGCGCCGAGCAGGGTGCTCTGCACCTGGCTGCCGCGTGCGTGCAGGCAGCGGTCGAGCAGGGCGGCGCAGACGCCTTGGGCGCTGATTACCCCGCCCAGCACATCGAGTGCGGTGAACAAGGTGCCGCCGCGTGTGCCACTGGCGCGGGCGATGCGTTCGGCCACGCCAGACCAGGCCTGTACGGTGAAGTCGGTGCCCGGCGCCTGCACGGCAGCGTCGCCCCAGCCGCCGGCATAGGCATGCACCAGCGACGGGTGCCGCGCGTGCAGGTCGGCGGCGTCCAGGCCGAGCTCGGCGGCCTTGCCCGGCGCCCAGTTATGCAGGAACACGTCGGCCTCGGCGCACAGCGCGTCGATTTCGGCGCGGCCGGCGGCGGACTTGATGTCCACCTCGCGTACCGACTTCAAGTGATTGAGCGCATCGAAGCGCACCGAGCAGCCGTCGGCGCACGGCGGCATATTGCGTAGCGGATCCCCGCCCGGCGGCTCCAGGCGAATGACCTCGGCGCCGAGCAGCGCCAGCAGGTGGCCGGCCAGCGGGCCTTGGATGCGCCGGCACGACTCCAGGACGCGAATGCCCTGTAACGGCAGCGCGCCGGGCACGCTGGTGGACCATGCCAGCGCTTGCGGCCCGGGCGTCAGGCGCCAGGGGCTGGACAGGCTGGCACGGTAGTCGGCGTCGGCTTGGCGCTGCGCCGGGCTGCGCAGGGGCACCAGCGCCACACCGCTGGCCTGCGCCTGGGCCTGGATCCGCGCCAATGGCAGGGCGGCCAGTGCGTCCAGGCACTCGGCGGGCATCGCTGCCACGGCCCTGGCATAGCGCAGCAGAAAGTGCTGCCAGGCTTTGCCTGCAAGGCTGTCGCTGATACCGAGCGCGCGCCAGAAGTGCCGCCACGGTTGGCTGTCGAGGGTTTCCAGTTCGAAGGCCGTGCCCTCCAGCGACACGAACGGCGGCCGGGCGAAGGCATCGTCCTGGCCGGGCAGCAAGCGCTCCGCGTCCTCCGGCGCGGTGGCGCCCGCCAGGTACTGGCCGATGCTCAACAGCGCGCCGCGCGCAGGGTCCAGGGTGACGCTGTGGAAGCGGCCGCCGCGCAGTTGGCCGACGGCGGCGGCCAGCGTGGCTTGCCAGGCCAGCGCTGCGTTCAGGCTGGCCAGGTAGTTCACCCCCAGTGCCTGCGCTCGGCCACTGGCGCGACCATGCACCGACATCAGGCCGCAGGCGGCCTGCAGGGTGAATTCGCTGGTCAGTTCCAAGGGCAGTGCAGTCGGCATCGCCAAGTGCGTGTGCAGCGGTTGCAGGTCGGGGTGCAGCAGGTGCAGTGCCGGCCCTTCGGCCAGGCCGTCGAGCGAACGCAGGCCAAGGCACTCGCCGTGCTGCTGCAGGGCGCGGCTCAGGCCCTGCCAGGCAGGCAGGGAGGGGCCGCTGCGCCAGCGCAGGCTGGCGTCATCGAGGATACGGGGCATGGGCGGATCTCGCGGACAGGGGACGGGCGAGCAGGCTTCGCGGGCGTACCCGCGAAGGGCTGGAGGGGCTTCAGCCGCCAGCGACGGCCGGCAGTACGGTCAACTGATCGCCCGGACGGGTCGGCGTGGCCAGCCCGTCGGCGAAGCGGATGTCGTCATCGTTGACGTAGATGTTGACGAAGCGGTGCACCTGGTCATCGTTGACCAGCCGCGCCTTGATGCCGGGGAAGCGGCTGTCCAGGTGCTCGATGATGTGGCGCACCGTGTCGCCCTCGGCCTGAACCTGTTTCTGCCCTTCGGTGAGCGGGCGCAGCAGGGTGGGAACCATCACTGAAACCGACATGCGAATCTCCTTCTTTGCGTGTGGGGCCGCCGTGGCGGCCGGTTCATGGCTGGACGGACAGCGGTTCCTCGAACACCCGCCCGTCGATGATGCGAAAGCTGCGCGCCGCATGCCGGGCCTCGGCCCAGGTCGAGACGATCAGGTAATGCACCTGGCCGTCGCTGGCATGGGCGATGTCCTCGCGGCTGGGCCAGGCTTCGCTGGCGGTGTGCGAGTGGTAGATCACCCGGCAGTCCTCGTCGCGCTGGTCCAGCTCGCGCCAGACCTGCAGTTGCTCGCGCGGGTCGAAGCTGAACCAGGTCGGGCTGGCCGCCTGGTTGCGCAGCGGCACCACGCGCCGGGCCAAGGCCTGGCCGCTGGCGGCGGCGATCAGGCCGCAGGCTTCGATTGGATGCGCGGCGCGGGCCAGGCGCTGAACCTCGGCCAGCGCCTGGGCGCTGATGCGCAGAACCATGTGGCTGTCCTCAATAGCTCGGCAGGGCCGGCTCGACGTCACGCACCCAGGCCAGCACGCCGCCTTCCAGGTCGCGCACCTTGCCGTGGCCCAGGCGTTGCAGGTCGCCGGCCACCGCGCGCGAGCGCATGCCTGACTTGCAGGTGATCACCAGGTCGGTGTCGTGGCCGTAGCGCTCGACGATCTGCGCCGCCACCTGCTCGGACTTGGGCATGAGCACGGCGCCGTCGATGCGCACGATGTCCCATTCGGTCGGCTCGCGGACATCGATGATCACCGGCGCGCGCCCGGCATCCTGCAGCGACTTGAGCTGCACCGCGCTGATCGCCGGCACCTGCGGTGCGTCGCTGGCCGCCGGCCGGTTCAGGCCGCACAGCGCCTGGTAGTCGCCCAGGGCGGTGACCGCCCGGCGTTGCGGCAGGCGCCGCAGGGGCAGTTGGCGATAGCTCATCTGCAGCGCGTCGTAGACCATCAGGCGGCCAAGCAGCGGCTCGCCGATGCCGGTCAGCAGCTTGATCGCCTCGGTGGCCATGATCGAGGCGATGGCCGCGCAGAGCACGCCGAGCACGCCGCCTTCGGCGCACGAGGGGGCCAGTTCCGGCGGTGGCGGCTCGGGGTACAGGTCGCGGTAGTTGAGGCCGCGACCGTCGGGTGCGTTTTCCCAGAACACCGAGGCCTGGCCTTCGAAGCGGAAGATCGAGCCCCAGACATAGGGCTTGTCGGCCAGGATGCAGGCGTCGTTGACCAGGTAGCGGGTGGCGAAGTTATCGGTGCCGTCGAGGATCAGGTCGTAGCCGCTGAACAGCTCCACGGCCATGTCCGCTTCCAGACGCTCGGTGTGGGTGCGCACCTTCACCAGTGGGTTGAGGCGGGCGATGGCCTGGCGTGCGCTTTCCACCTTGAGCTCGCCCAGGGTGTCGACGGTGTGGATCACCTGGCGTTGCAGGTTGGACACATCGACCCGGTCGAAGTCGATCACGCCCAATGTGCCAATGCCAGCCGCGGCGAGGTAGAGCAGGGTCGGCGAGCCCAGGCCGCCGGCACCGATGACCAGCACCTTGGCGTTCTTCAGACGACGCTGGCCGTTGACGCCGATGTCGGGAATCAGCAGGTGGCGGCTGTAGCGGTTCACTTCTTCGCGGCTGAGCTCGGCAGCGGGCTCGACCAGAGGCGGTAGGGTCATATCGCTTTCTTCCATTCAGTAGATACGAACTGGAACCATTTTCAATTGCGGCGACCGTCGATTCAATCCGTTGGTGGGGCCGATTCGTATGGCAAAGCGCGGGAAAACTATGGGGTTCGGTGGGCGGTGCTGCTGGGTAGCGTTGGGGGCTGCTGCGCAGCCCCGAATGCCTCACCCAAGGCCTTACGACTGGAACGTCGCCAAGTCCTCGCACACGGCGGCGAACGCGGCGAGGAAGTGGTCGGCCTCCTCGCGGCTGAGCACCAGCGGGGGCTGGATGCGCATCACCCGGTTGTTGTTGGCGGTGACGAAGGTGAGCACGCCGTGCTCCTGGGATAGCTTGGTCATGAAGCGCAGCACGAACATGTCCTCCAGGCTCTGCTCCACCGCCTCGGCGGCCGCTTCGAGATGCGCGCGGGCAGCGCCGGAGAGCATGCGGTAGGTGGCCATGGCCTGGCCGGGGATGCGCCCGGCCAGTTCCTTGACCAACGCCTGCACGCCGCCCTGCAGATCCTGCTGGAACTCGATGGCCAGCATCAGCCCGCGGCCACGCACCGCCACCAGGAACGGATAGCGCTCCACCAGGTGCTGCAAGCCGGCCTGCAGGTGCGCGCCGATCTCGGCGGCATTGGCGGTCAGGTCGTCCTGCTCCAGCACGTCCAGCGCGGCCAGGGCGGCGGCGGCGGCGAAGTTGCCGCCGCCGAAGGTCGAGGTGTGCAGGGCGAAGCGGTCGATGTCGCCATAGGCCCGCTGCCACACCGCCTCGCGCGACAGCGTGGCGCCAATCGGCACCAGCCCGCCGGACAGCGACTTGGACAGCACCAGGATGTCCGGCGCGGTGTCGTCCCACTGGCAGGCGAACAGCTTGCCGGTACGGCCCAGGCCGGTCTGGATCTCGTCGAGGATCCACAGGCAGTCGAACTCGTCGCACAGCGCGCGGACCCCGGCCAGGTAGCCCGGCGGGGGCAGGATCACGCCGCCTTCGCCCTGGATCGGCTCGACGATGAAGGCGGCCACATCGCCGCGTTCCAGGCGTGTGCGCAGCGCCTGGAGGTCGCCGAACGGCAGGCTTTCACAGCGCGGCAGCAGCGGCTCGAACGGCGTACGGTGCTTGGCCCGGCCGGTCACTGACAGCGCGCCGAGGGTCTTGCCGTGGTAGCCGTTGTCGCAGTACAGCACGCAGCGTTTGTCGCTGGCCGCCAGCGCCAGCTTGAGCGCGGCCTCCACCGCTTCGGTGCCGGAGTTGCTGAAGAACACCCGATTCAGCTCGCCCGGCGCCAGGGCCGCGAGGCGCTTGGCCAACAGGCTGGCATGCAGCGGCGCCGACAGGTACTGGATGAAGGTGGGGAACTGCGCCTGCAGGTAGCCTTGCAGGGCCTGGCTGATGGCCGGGTGGTTGTGCCCGGTGTTGAGGCAGCCGTAGCCGGCGACGAAATCCAGGAACCGTCGCCCGTCCAGGTCGGTGAGCCAGCAGCCCTCCCCATGGCTGAACACCCGCTCGATATGGTTGAACTGGTAGAACTCGCGCAGCACCGGGTTGATGTGATCGGCGAAGCTGTTCAGCACTTCGCGGCGCAGGGCCAGCGGTTCCTCGTGCGCATCGCGGGCTTGCAAGGTGCGACGCGGGTGGTGGTGGCGGTGCAGGCGGTCGAACGCCTCGCTGCCGAGCACCTCGCCTTCGCAGGTCATCGGCGAGGGGCTGAAACCATGGCGCTCGGCGATGCGGCCGATCTCCAGCACCTTGTCCACCGGCAGCTCGCGGCCCAGGGAGAACGGCTCGGCGCGGCCTTCCAGGGCCAGGATCATGGTTTCGGCCAGGCAGCCGTTGAGGCTGCGCTTGGGCTCCAGGCCCAGGCTGCGCAGGCCCAGGTGCACGGCGGGGCTGGCCGAGACCAGGCCGGCGTCCACCAGCAGGATGTCGCGGCGCTGGTGGTCCACGGCCATCACGTCCTTGGGCAACGCGGCGTCCAGCACCACCGAGCCCGGCAGCAAGCGACGCGGATCGATCAGGCCGCCGCTGGAGGTGGCGGCGACGTAGAAGCGCACCTGGGCGTAACAGTCTTCGAGGTTGTCGTGCAGGCTGACCTGGGCGTGGTACTGGCTGGGCAGGTACTCCAGGTGCGCCTGGGCTTGCTGGGCATTGCCGCGGTGCACCAGGCGCAAGCGGCAGCCCTGTTCGACCAGCAAGCGCGCCACCGCCAGGGCGATGGAGCCGGGATAGCCGAGCACGGCCACCTCGGCGTCCTGGGCGGCGATGCCCAGCAACCTGAGGCTGTCCATCAGGTTGGCATAGGCGGCGAAGGCGGTCAGCGAGTTGCCGGTGGTCACGGCCACGTCAGCCTGCTCCAGGGTGGCCACGCCACGGTTGCCGACGATCGCGGTGAAGCCGCCCAGGCCCACCAGTTCGGCGCCTTCGGCCTTGAGCGCGGCCACGCCCTGGAGCACGCGCTCGGCGATGGCCCGTGGCTGGCGCAGCATCTGCTCGGCGGTCAGCGGCATGAACTGCAGCATCCCCGAGCACTCGGCGCCACAGGCGCTGACGATGCGGCCGAAGTCGATGAACGGCACCAGGTTGCGGCGCTGCCAGCGTTCGCGCTGGTAGCCCCAGGCCTGTTCTTCCAAGGTGCGGTCGAGCAGGTCGACCAGCTTGACCTGATGCAGCAGGCCGGTGGAGGTGGGGTGGGCAATGAATCCGAATTTCATCAGCAGTTTTCCATGTTCAGGCGGCTCCAGGCCGTTTCCGAGACCAGGCTCAAGCCATCGCCCTCGGAGTTGTGGCCGAGCCAGACGTCGAAGAAGTTGAGGCGTCCCGGCGCGCTCAGCGCCTGGCGCAGGGTGTCGGGGCAGAAGTGCAGCAGGCGTGCGCGGCAGATGCTGATCGGGCCGAAGGCGCGCTCCTGCCACAGCGGCCCGTCGGCCAGGGGCACGTTGACCTGGCTGGCGCCGTGGCAGGCGTAGCGCTTGTCCAGGTAGGTCTGGATCATCGACAGCACACCGTTGGCCAGGTACATCACCGTGACGTTGCGCTGGGCGCCATCGGCGGCGCTGGCCAGGCTCATGGCCAGGCGCTGCTCGATGTCCGGCACCAGCGCGCGGGCGCCGTCGCCGATGAAGGCCAGCACATGCCGGCCGTCGTTGCGGGCGATGTACGGCAGCGACACCAGCGCATCGCCCATCAGTGCCCGGCCGTACCAGCCGGAAAAACCGGCGTCGGTACGCGGCAGGTTGCGCAGCGCCGAGAGGCTGCAGCGGCCGACGTCGAAGACGCCGGTATAACGGTAGCCGTCGCGCTCGATCATCTCGCCGAGCAGTTGGCCGAGACGGTGAAAGAAGAAGTTGGGCGTCATCGGCAGGGTTTCGATCTGATCGCTGGGCAGCACTTCGCGGGTGCGTTGCAGGCGCTGCAAGCGTTCGCGGCGCGCCTTGAGCAGCGTCGGCGGGACGGCCAGGCGCGGTTCGAGGTAGTCGAGCACGGTGTCCAGGTCGAGGGTGACCGGCAACTCGCAGAACGGCGCGATGTGCTCGGCTTGGCGGTTGATCTGCACGATGTGGAACAGGCGTTGCAGACGGCCTTCGGAGTAGGGCGTGGCCGACTGGTCGATCTTGCTTTTGACGAACACCAGCCAGGGCTTGTCCGGCGTGTCTTCGGGCTGTTCCAGAAAGGCGTGCACACGGCGGCTGAAGCCGTACATCGACAGCGGACCGAGGTAGTTGGCCACCGGTTCCTGGTCCTGGTAGGCGCACACGCTGCCGGGGGCGACGAGGCTGTCCGCCAGGGCGATGCCGCTGCGCCGGGCCAGCTCGACCACGCGCTGGCGCTCGCGGGCGTCGAGCCGGCCACATTGCCAGAGCACGCGCGAAGGGGCGTGGTTGAGCACCTCCAGCAGTTGTTCGAGGCTGGCCTGCTGCTGCGCACTCAGGTCATGGGCGGCGGGTTCGGTGGGCGCGGGTGGCGCGGGCTGATCCACCGCCGCGCGGGACTCCAGCACCGCTTGGGTGGCGAACAGAAAGGTCGGTGCCGGGCGCTGCGCCAGGGCCTCGAAGGCCTGTTCGACACAGGCCGGGGCTTCGTCGGGACGGCGTATGAAGCGCTGCCACAGGCCACGGGCGGCGATCACCTGGTGGCCGTCGTTGTCCGCGTCCAGGCTGCCCTGGAAGGCGAACCACACCGATTCGGGCGAGTCGGCGCAGATCACCAGGCCCGGCGCACCGGCGCGCTTGAGATTGGCCAGGGTGCCGCGCATCTCGTCGAGCATCCCCGAGGTCATCACGATCACATAGGCGCGCTGGTATAACTGCCAGCCGGCCAGGGCGCTGACCGCCAGGGCGTGCTCGTTGCAGGCGCTGTGGAAACCGCAGGCGGTGGGCCGCAGCAGCTCGCCGAGCGAGTCGAGAAAGCCGGCGACCATGGAGCCGGTGAAGAAATGGCAGTCCCAGGCCTGGCCCCAGCGTTGGGTCATGCGCTGCTGGATGTCGCGGGCCAGCGCCACCGGCTCGCTGGTCTGCAGTGTGGTGCGGGCCAGCAGGCGGTTGCAGTAGGCGTGTTCCAGGTGGTCGACGAACAGGCGCAGCAGGTCGGCGCGGCGCAGGGCCGGGTCGGGGTGGGGCACGCGCAGCAGGCGGTTGCCACCCAGCCGTTCGAGCCAATGCTGCAGGTGCTGCGGGTCGCACAACAGCACGGCGCTGCTGGGCGAGCGCCGGGCCTCGGGTTGGGCGTCGAGCAGCGCGTGCAGCGGATCGTGTGCGGGTTGCTGGGGCAGATGGCGGGTGTCCAGCAGCACGTGGTCGCATGGGCAGGCCGAGGGCAGCGCGGCGTGGGCCTGGGCGAGGTCGTCGAAGGCCAGCAGTTCCAGCGCCAGGGCGCCTTCGCCGGCCTGCTGGCGCAGGTACGCCTCGGCCTGGCCCGCCACCTGGCGGTACAGGCTGTCCAGGTGCGCGTCCGGCCAATGCTGGCTGGCCAACGGGGTCTCATGGCCCAACCAGTGGTTGAGCCGGTCGAGCACGGCGCTGACATCGGCCCGCAGCGCGGGGTCGCGGCTGATCAGGCAGATGCCGTAGCGGTGTGGCTTCATGGTTTGCCCTCCAGAGCGATGGCGGTGACACCGGGGGCGGCGTCATCGGGGGTGTGCAGCAAGGCGTCGGTGCTGCGGGCGATGCTGTGGCGCACCCGCCAGGCCAGCAGCAGGGCCAGCAGCAATCCGCCGCACAGGCTGGCGAGCAGGCCGCCGTAGCCCAGGCGGTCGAGCAGCAGGCCGGCGAGCACCGGCGCTGCCAGGCGGGTGATGACGAACAGGCTCGATTGCAGGCCGTAGTCGCTGGCGCTGCGCTGCTGGCGGCTGTAGAACAGGGTCAGGCCGAACATCAAGGCCGACACGGCGCCCATGCCCACGGCCAGCAGCAGTGCGCCGGCGATCAGCCACGCCGTACCCAGCCGCAGCCATACCGCCAGGCCCAGCACCAGCAGGGCGAGCAGGGCGCTCGACAGGTACAGGACGATGGCCCGCGCGGTGCCCAGCACGCCGATCAGCCGACCGCCGAGCAGGCTGGCCAGCGCACCGAGGGCGCCACCGGCGATGCCGACCACCCAGGCCACCTGTTCCAGGGCCAGGCCTTGGTCGAGCAGCAGTGGCTTGAGGTACAGCCAAGCCGCGCCGATGAACGGAAATGCGCTGAGCAGCAGCCAGGTCCACTGGCGCGCGGCCGGTTGGCTGAAGAAACTCGCCCAGTCGGCCATCACCCCGGGCGCCGCCGAGGGCTGCGCGGGCGCGCTGGGCAAGCGTCGTCCGACCCATAGCAGCACCAGCACGCCGAGCGCCAGCGCCGTGCCCATGATCGCGAAAGGCGCCTGCCAGCCCAGGCGCGCCTGCACCAGCAGCATCGCGCCGCCGCCGACGATGGCACCGACGAACAGCGCGGCAGCGCGAATGCTGCCGGCGCGCACCTGCTCGCGGCGCGGCAGCCAGTGCACGGCCAGGGCATTGAGCGGGATGTCCATCCAGGTGGCGATGAGGCTGATGGCGAACGTCATGGCGAACAGTGCCAGGCGCTGGTCGATGAGGTTGTCGCGGGCGATCAGCGCGTACAGCCCGATCAGCGCCACGCTCAGGGCCAAACACCAGCGTTGCAGGGGGGCACGGCCCAGGCGCACGCGCTGGACCGGCACCGCCAGCAGGAACTTGAACACCGCTGGCAGCCCGGCCAGTTGGAACAGCCCGATCTCGGTGCCGCTCCAGCCGTATTGGCGCATCACCAGTGGCAGGCCGAACATCAGGTAGATGCTCGGCACCGCCAGGGCCAGGTTGAGCCAGCCGAACAGCAGTTGCAGCGCAGTGAGGCGGGCGCGGGTCATGGCATCACTCCTTGGCCTTGCGGGCGATCACGGCGGTGACCGGCGTGACCGGGTAGCGGACCCCGTCGATCTGCTCCACGCCGCACCAACCGTTGTCCCGGAGCTGGCCCGCCAGTTCGCCTTCAGCCAGCACGTGGCGGCCCTGCAGGCGCATGTGCAGGTAGTACGGCAGCACCTGCGCGGCGGCCGCGCGGGCCTGGGGCACTTCGGCCTGGCAGCACACCAGCAGCCCGCCGGGGGCCAGGGCGGCGTGCAGGCGCTGCAAGGTGGCCGGCAGGTCGCGGACGAAGTGCAGCACCGAGGAACACCAGATCAGGTCGTAGCCGCAGCCGATGTCGTCGCTGTCGAGGTCGCCGCCCTGCGCATGCAGGCGAGCGCTGAGGCCCGCTGCGTCGATGTTGTGCGCGGCCACCGCGGCCGTTTGCGGGTACTCGAACACGGTGCCGCTGAGCGCCGGCAACTGCCGGGCCAGGGCGATGGCCACCAGGCCGGGACCGCCGCCGAGGTCGAGCAAGCGGCGCAGGCGCGGGTATTCCGGCAGGCTGGCCAGCAACGTGCAGGCGCTGTCGCAGGTGACCGCGCGCTGCTCCTGGGCGATCTGCAGGCGGGCGGCATTGGCCCAGGCCTGGTCGAGCTGGACGCTGGTCGGCGTGCGCCGGGGCAGGCCATTGCGCAGGTAGTCGTCGAGTTGCGCGCCGGTCTCGCGCAGCACGCGGTGGCGGAACATCAGCGCATCGCCGCAGTAGCTGGCGCCGTCGCTGCGCAGGTGACGGTCGGCCAGCGGGCGGTTGCGGTAGTGCGCTGGGTGCTGGGTATCGCGCTCGAGCAGGCCTTGGCTCCACAGCAGTTCGAGGAAGTAGCCGGTGCTGTCGGCGTGCCAGTCCAGGTGCTGTGCCAACTGGGTGGCGGGCTTGAACTGTTGCAGGTGGTCGAACAGGCCGTGTTCCAGGGCCAGGTGCAGGGCATCGGCGCCCAGTCCACCCAGTTGCAGGTCCCAACTGGGCTGCAGCGGATGGGCGGTGGTGAGGTCCAGGGGCGCCGGGTGCGGGCGGGGGGCGTGTCGGGTCACGTTAACGTCCTGTCGTGGGCTGACCCGCGCCTTTGGGCAGGTCACGGGTCTGAAACGAAACGGGGCATGGCCGAATCAGCGGAAAGGGTGGTATATATTAAATGAGAATCATTCACGCAAAGTATGCGAGCCGGAGCCGTTTCTATGCGGTGCGATGGCCGCCGACCCTCAGGGATGTCTTGATGAACACGACCAATGCCGTTTCCCGCCTGGGCCTGGATCAACCCCGCCGCCGTTCGGTGAGCAGCGACGGGCGTCTGCGCCTGCAACTGGACGAGACCTACGGGCAGTGCCACACCGACCTGCTGCAACTGGAGCAGGGGCTGTCCCTGGGCCGACTGCACTACCACCCCACGCGCACGCTGGTAGAAGAGACCTGTGGTCCGCACGACGGCCATGTGATGGTGGTCACCGTGGGCTTGCAGGGAAAATCCGGCTTTATCGGCCAGGACGGCAGCACCCTGGCCTTCGAGGCCGGGCACACCACCATCACCGCCTTTCGGGCCGCGCCGGGCGAGCGGCGCTACCAGGCCAACGAGACCGCTTCGCAACTGCGCGTGGTGATCGACCATGCCACGTTGTGCAAGTACGTCGGCGAGGCGCGGGCGACCGAGGTGCTGGGCAGCGGTCGCCTGCACCGCCTGGACTTTCGCCGCAGCTCCCAGGCCGCCCAGGCCCATGCCGCTGCGCTGGTGCGCTACCTGCAACCGGGCGGGCTGGACCCGGCCCATCGCCTGGACCTGCACATCCACACCCTCAGCCTGCTGGCCGAGCAGTTCAACCTGCTGGCACCGCAGCAGAGCAGCACGTCGGCGCTGAGCACGTGTGACATCCAGCGCATCGAGCGCGCACGCAACCTGCTGTGCGAGCAACTGGACAAGCCGCTGACCGTGGATTACCTGGCCACGGCGGTTGGCATGAACGAGCACAAGCTCAAGGAAGGCTTCCGCTACCTGTTCGATACCACCCCGGCGCGTATGCTGCTGGAGCTGCGCATGCGCAAGGCCATGACCCTGCTGGAAGCCGGGCAGCAGGTGGCGCAGGCGGCGTGGCAGGTAGGGTACAAGTACCCGAACAATTTCACCGTGGCGTTCACGCGCTATTTCGGGCGCTCGCCAAAGTCGATTTTCGGCAAGAAGCGCTGAGGGATCGGCGGGCAGCGGTCCGAGCTATTCAGCTTCGCCGCCGCCCTGGCCGGGACCGCTGTGCGGTCCAATCGCGACACAAGGCCACTCCTACCGAGATTTGAGCTGCGACCCAAATGTTGGACACCCGTCCACTTTTGGGGCGCAGCTCAGGCTTTTGTGGGCGCGGTGCGGGGGGAGTCACGGGCTCTACAACTCGAAGCTGAGCCTCACGCCCACTTCGCGCGGCGGGCTGTAGACGGTTACCGCGCCGTTGAGCAGGCCCTGCGCGTCATAGCGCTTGTCCATCAGGTTGTCGACATAGGCGCTGACCGTGTACTGGCCAAACCGATACCCACCGCTCACGTCCACCAGCCCGTAACCGGGCCGCTGGTAGCGATTGGCTGCATCCAGGTAGATCTTGCCCACGGCGCTCAGGCCACCTTGCACGTACCAGCCGCCATCGGCGTCGTAGCGCAAGCCCAGGTGGCCGGTGAGGTCCGGGGCGAAGGGGTTGCGGTGGTCCTTGTAGTCGTTGAGCCCCTCGCTGAAACGCTCGAAGCGCGTGCGGTTCAGGCCCAGCGCGGCGGTCAGCGTCCAGCGCTCGCCAAGCAGGTATTCCAGGTCCAGGTCCAGCCCGGTGGAGGTGGCCGACGCCGCGTTGGTGATGTACACCAGCCCCTGTTGCACCAACTGCTGCACTTGCATGTCGCGCACCTGCATGTGGTACAGCGCTGCCGAGTAGCGCAGGCGCTGATCGACGCTCAGGCCTTTGACGCCGATTTCGTAGCTGTTGACCCGCTCCGGGTCGTAGGCAGGGTTGCCGGCGTTGCTGGCGAAGGCGTTGAAGCCGCCGGCGCGCATGCCCTGGGTGTAGCTCAGGTACACCTGGGCGTCGTCGCTCAGGGCGTATTGCAGCGCGACCTTGGGCGTGAAGTGTTGCCAGCTGTCCGACTGGTTGCGGTTGCTGGCTGGATCGATCCAGGCGCGGGCGTATTCGTAGCGCCCACCCAAGGTCAGCGACCACGCCTCGGACAGCGGCTGCAGCCACTGCCCGAAGACGGCGGCGGTGTTGCCGCCCAGGTCGGCCTGGGTGCGGGCCAGCGCCATCGGCAGTTTCTGCTGGTAGTCCAGGCTGTGATCCTCGCGGTCGGCATACAGCCCCAGCAGCCAGCGGCTTTGGCCCTGCTCGCCGCTCAGGCGCAGTTCCTGGCTGAGGGTCTCGAAGTGGTAGTCGCGGGCCAGGTGCATGAGGTCGCGGGGCTGGAAGTCGGTGTCCTGGCGCAGGCGGTCGTCGAACACGCTGCGCGCGGTGATCGAACGCAGCTCGACCGTGTCGGACAGGGCGCGGCGCAGGTCCAGCGACCAGGTGTCGCCGCTGGAGTGGTTGCGTCCGGCCAGCCCGGCATTCACCGCCCGGTCGCGACCCTGGCGGCTGCCCCACTGCGAGGCCTCGTCACGGTATTTCAGGGCGCTGTAGCGCAGGGTCGCGTCGGTGAATTCATCCGGCGTCCAGCGTAGGGTCAGACGCCCGCTCTGGCGCTCGCGGTCGTCGGCCTTGCCGCCGGCGAAATCGTCGTCCAGGTAGCCGTCCTGGCGCTTCCACTGGCCGGCCACGCCGCCATACAGCGTGCCCTCGATCAGCGCCGTGCTCAGGTCGGCGCTGACGGTGCGCTTGTCGCGGCTGCCCAGGGTGGTGTCCAGTCGCGCGTAGTCGGCGGCGTCCGGCTGGCGGGTGAACACGCTGAGCACCCCGGCTTCGGCGTTGCGTCCGTACAGCGCCGACTGCGGTCCGCGCAGGATCTCCACGCGCTCGACGCCGACCAGGTCGTTGTCGAAGCCTTGCCCGCGCAACACCGGTACGCCGTCCACCAGCATCAGCAGCGAGTTGGAAAAGGCCGTGGCGTTCGAGGTGAGGCCGCGCACCACCGGCAACTGGGTGCCGGACTGGCCGAACGGCTGGAAGGTGAAGCCGGGTGTGCGCCGCACCAGTTGTTCGAGCGACTGCACCGGCGTGCTCTGCAGCGTCGTGGCGTCGATCACCGAGAGGCTGGCCGGCAGGCGCTCGCGCGACTGTTCCAGTTTGTCGCTGACCACCACGGTGTCTTCCAGCATCACCCGTTCGAGCGCGCTTGCCGGCATCGCTCCGCCTGCGGCCACCAGCCCGCCGAACACGCCCCCCAGCCATCCCCTCGTCATCTCTGCTCCCCGTGCCTGCAAGACGCACCCCGAACGGGCGCGCGACGGACGGCATTGTAGCTCGCTATCGAGAATCATTTGCATCGGTGCGCCTATGCGCAAGCGCTAGATTCCTATGCGCTGCGGCCCTGCGCGACGGTTGCCCGCGCCGACACTAACGGCTAAGGTCGCCGCCTTGATTCACGAGAGGCAACCATGGGCTACCTGATTATCGTCGCGCTGATCCAGGCGTTTTCCTTCAGCCTGATCGGCGAGTACCTGGCCGGGCATGTCGACAGCTACTTCGCCGTGCTGGCGCGCGTGCTGCTGGCCGGTCTGGTGTTCCTGCCACTGACCCGCTGGCGCCAGGTCGAGCCGCGTTTCCTGCGTTCGATGCTGCTGATCGGCGCACTGCAATACGGCATCACCTACGTCTGCCTGTACCTGAGTTTCCGTGTTTTGAGCGTGCCGGAGGTGCTGCTGTTCACCATCCTCACGCCGCTGCACGTGACCCTGATCGAAGACGCCTTGAACCGCCGCTTCAACGCCTGGGCACTGCTCGCGGCGCTGGTGGCCGTGGCCGGTGCGGCGGTGATCCGCTTCGACCGCATCAGCGGCGAGTTCTTCGGCGGCTTCCTGCTGCTGCAACTGGCCAACTTCACCTACGCCGCTGGCCAGGTGCTGTACCGCCACCTGATCGCCCGGCACCCGAGCGATCTGCCGCACTACCAACGCTTCGGCTATTTCTACCTCGGTGCGCTGATGGTGGTGCTGCCGGCGTTCCTGGCGTTCGGCAATACCCAGCGCCTGCCGAGCACCGACGTGCAATGGCTGGTGCTGCTGTTCCTCGGCCTGTGCCCCACGGCGCTGGGGCTGTACTGGTGGAACAAGGGCGCGTGCCTGGTCTCCGGTGGCACCCTGGCGGTGATGAACAACCTGCACGTGCCGGTGGGGCTGCTGCTGAACCTGCTGATCTGGAACCAGCACGAACCGCTGGGGCGCTTGTTCATCGGCGGCGCGGTGATCCTGGCGTCGGTGTGGCTCAGTCGCCTGGGCGAGCGCCGTGCCCCGTCGCTGGCGGGCAAGGGCTAGGCTCTGACTGAAAAGTTCTGAAACGCCGGGGAGACAAGGCGAAAACAGCCGAGGAACGGTCGGAGTCGCGCTCGACTTTACTGGTTGTAAATGAGCATTCCGACCGGGCTGGCGATCCAGGCTGTTTTCAACGCAGGATCACCAAGTATCAGGGCTTTTCAGACAGAGCCTAGGCGCGGCGAGCGCGGGCTGAGCCTTCACCCGGCGCGCCGGCAGCAAGGCATAGAGCGCCGGCAGCACGAACAGGGTGAACAGCGTGCCGATGAGCATGCCCCAGACCATCACCATGCCCAGCGAATGCCGGCTGTTGGCACCGGCACCGCTGGCCAGCAGCAGCGGCAGCGAACCGAAGACCATGGCGGCGGTGGTCATGATGATCGGCCGCAGGCGGATCTTCGCCGCGGTTTCGATGGCGCTGATCCGGTCCAGACGCTCGCGCACCTGCAGTTCGTTGGCGAATTCGATCATCAGGATGCCGTGTTTGCTGATCAGTCCGATCAAGGTCACCAGCCCGATCTGCGTGTAGATGTTGACCGTGGCGAAGCCCATCGCCAGCGGGATCAGCGCGCCGAGCAAGGACAGCGGCACGGTCACCAGGATGATCAGCGGGTCGAGCATGCTCTCGAACTGCGCGGCCAGCAGCAGGTAGATCACGATGATCGCCATGACGAAGGCCAGCGCCAGCGAACTGCCTTCCTGCACGTACTGGCGGCTTTCACCGGACCAGTCGATGCTGTAGCCGTCCGGCAGGCTCGCCGCTTCGCGTTGCAGGAAGGCGATGCAGTCGCCCAGGCTCACGCCGGCCGCCGGGACGGCTTGCAGGGTGATCGCATTCTGCTGGTTGAACTGCTTGAGGGTGTTCGGTTTGGTGGTGGTCTCGGCGCGCACCACGGCCGACAGCGGCACCAGCTCGCCACTGCGGCTGCGCACGTACTGTTGGCCCAGCGCCTCGATCGTCGAGCGGGCGCCCTGGGTGCTCTGGGCAATCACGTCGTAGGAGCGGCCCTGCAACGCGAAGCGGGTGGTGTAGCCCTCGGCCAGGAAGGTTTCCAGTGAATCGCCGATGGCCTGCATGGAGATGCCCAGGGCATTGGCCCGGTCGCGGTCGACATGCAGATCGACGTTGGGGCTGTCGAACTCGATGTCGCTGTCCAGGGTGGCGAACAGGCCACTGTCCCGGGCCTTGCGCTTGAGGCTGTCCATGGCGCTGTACACATCCTCGAAATCGGCGCTGGCGCGCAGGATCATCTGCACCGGCAGGCCGCCGGTGGAGCCGGGCAGGGGGGGCAGTTGAAAGGCGAAGAGGCTGGTGCCCTGGATGTCGCCGACACGCGCTTGCAAATCGCCCTGGATCGTGGCCGCCGTGCGTGAGCGCTCATCCCACCGGCTCAGGTTGACACCGGCGAAGCCGTTGGCCGGACCGTCGGTGCCGTTGATGATCCAGCGGCTGATCACCTCGGGGATGTCCTTGAATGCGTCGTCCAGTTCGGCGGCATAGCGCTCGCTGTACGCCAGGTTGGCGTACTGCGGCGCCTTGATCACCGTGAGGATCGAGGCCTGGTCTTCGGACGGCGCCAGTTCGTGCTGCGCGTGCAGGTACAGCAGCGGCAACGCCAGCAGAATCAGCACACTGCCCAGCACCACGGCCCAGCGCAGGCGCTGCACCTGGACCAGCACCCGCGCGTAGTATTGCTGCGCTTTGCTGAACAGGGCGTCGGAAAAGGCGGCGGTGCGGCTGGGCGAATGAGCTTTCATCAGCGTCGCGGCCAGCACCGGTGACAGGGTCAACGCCACCACGCCAGAGATGATCACCGCGCCCGCCAGGCTCAGCGCGAACTCTTTGAACAGCGCGCCGGTCAGCCCACCGATGAAGGCGATGGGCGAATACACCGCCGCCAGGGTCAGGGTCATGGTGATCACCGGCACGGCGATTTCCCGGGCGCCGAGCAGCGCCGCCTGCCAGGGCGAGGCTCCGTCGTCGATGTGCCGGTGCACGTTCTCCACCACCACGATGGCGTCGTCTACCACCAGGCCGATGGCTAGGACCATGGCCAGCAATGTCAGCAGGTTGAGGCTGAAGCCGAAGGCGAACATCAGCGCCGCCGCGCCCAGCAGCGACAGCGGAATGGTGACCAGCGGGATGATCACCGTGCGCAGCGAGCCCAGGCACAGGAGGATCACCACCGCGACGATCAGCGAGGCTTCCACCAGGGTGCGGGTGACCTCGTCGATCGAGGCCTTGATGAACAACGCGGTCTCGAAGGCGATGTCCGCCTCGACGCCGGGCGGCAGGGTCTTCTTGATCGCCGGCAGCAAGTTGTTGATCTGCTCGACGATGGTCAGCGGGTTGCCGGCGGGCGCGGCGAACAGGCCCAGGTGCACGGCCGGTTTGCCGTCCATCAGCGCGCTGGTTTCGCGGCTGGCGGCGGCCAACTCGACGGTGCCGATGTCCTTGACCTTGATCAGTTCGTTGCCGGCGCTGCGCAGGGTCATGTCCTGGAATTGCGCGATGCTCTTGAGGTCGGTGTCGACCTGGATGTTGGTGACTGTCAGGTCATCCTTGAGGTTGCCGGGGGCGGTCTGCACGTTTTCCGCGCGCAGGGCCTGGGCCACCTCTGCGGCGGTGATGTTGCGCGCGGCCAGGCGCGACGGATCCAGCCACAGGCGCATCGCCAACTGCTGGCCGCCGAAGGTCTGGATCTTGGCCACGCCGTCGATGCCGGACAGGCTGGGAATCACTTCCCGGGACAGGTAGTCGGTCAACTGCGCCAGCGACAGGGTGGTGGTGGAAAAGCCTACGTAGGCGACCGCCGTGGAGTCGCCAGCCGACTGTTCGATGACCGGGTCATAGGCTTTCTCCGGCAGCTTGTACTTGACCTGGCTGACCTTGGCGATCACGTCGGACAGCGCTTTGGTGGTGTCCGCGCCGAGCTTGAGCCGCACCTGCACCGTGCTCAGGCCCTGCTTGGTGGAGGAGCTGATGTAGTCGGCGCCCTCGATGGTGGCGCTGGCCTGGGCGATCGGCTGGGTGACGAAACCTTGCATCAGCTCGGCGGAGGCGCCGGGGTATTCGGTGGTCACCGTCACCGTGACGCTGTCGAGCAGCGGGTACTGACGCACCGGCAGGTTGTTGAGGGCCAGCAGGCCGGCGAGGACCAGGAAGGCATTGACCACCAGGGCGAGGATCGGCCGGCGCAAAAACAGATCAGTGAAGTGCATGGGCCGCTCCTTGCCGGGCTGCTTGAGCCGGGGCAGGGCTGGGCACGGGTTGGACGTCCTGCCCGTCGCTCAGGCGGTTCTGCCCGACCTCCACCACTTCGTCACCGGGCTCGAGGCCTTCGGCGATCACCCGCCAACCCTCGCTGCGGGCACCGGTCTTCACGGCGACCCGATGCACCTGAGCGCGCTGCTCGTGGCGGGTAATGCGGTACACCACATCGCCGTAGGCGCTGCTGACGATGGCGGTGGTCGGCACCACCAGGGTGGGCGCGGCAGAGGCGCGCACCACGCGCACATCCGCCGACATGCCGGGCCTGAGCGCGGGGGGCGCCTCGGTCAGGATCGCCTGCACGCGGGTCATGCGTGTGCTGTCGAGCAACGGATCGAGGGTGGTGATGCGCGCGGAGTAGGTCTTATCGGGCAGGGCGCTGAAACTCAGCAGCACCGCCTGGCCCTGATGGACCTGGGCGCTGGCGTGTTCATCGAGGGAGAAATTCACCCGCAGTTCGCTGAGGTCGATCAGGCTGGCGAGGGTGTCTCCCGGGTTCACGTACTGGCCCACATGCACTTTGCGAATGCCGAGCTGGCCGGCGAAGGGCGCGGTGATGGTCTTCTGCGCGATCACCGCCTCGACTTTGGCCAGCATGGCCTTGGCCGCGTCCAGGTCGGCCTGGGCGTTGTCCAGGTCTTCCTTGGCCACTGCACCTGCCGGGATCAGTTGGCGGATGCGTTGCAGACGCTTTTGCGCCCTGGCGGCCAGTGCCCGCTGATGATCGGCTTCGGCCCGCTCCGGCGCGCTGTTGAGGGTCACCAGCCGCTGGCCTTTCTGAACCCTCTGGCCGGAATCGAAACTCAGCGCCTCGACTTTGCCGCCCACTTCCGCGCTGACCAGCACTTGTTCGCCCGCTTCCAGGCTGCCGATGCTGTCGAAATAACGGGGTAGCGACTGGGTCTTTGCCTGGACGGTTTGCACGTTGGTGGGCGCCGGCGCTTCGCCGCTGGCCTGCTGCGCCGTCGTGGTGTTTGGCATGGCGTACACCGCGATAACGATGACCAGCACTAGGCTGACGAATAGAGCAAGTTTCTTGCGCATGGGCAGATCATTCCTTGATCACACTTTCGCTGGACAATTGAATCAACAACACCCCGATGAAAATCATTGCCACACCCAGTATTCGGTACAGCGTGACCTGTTTTGTCGGCATCCCCATCAAGCCGAAATGGTCGATGATGAGCGAGGTGAGCAATTGGCCGCCAATGACGCAGGCCATGAAACTGGTCGTGCCCATGCGCGGCGATAACAACAACGCGGCGGTGATGTAGATCACCCCGGCAATCCCCCCCACCCAGGCCCACAACGGCAGGCTGGTGGCGGCACCGAGTTGAGGTGCGGGTGCACGCAGCGCCAGCAGTACCGGCGCAATGGCTATCAAACTGATGATCAGCGACACCACCGTGGCCCATAAGGGATGACCGACGGCGCGCCCCAACGCCGCATTGGCTGCGGCCTGGAACGGCACGACTGCGCCTGCGGCTATGGCTGCGCCGACAAGCATCGCGGTAGACATCGAAAGAGGAGTGGTCATTGGCTATCGCTTCATCAGTGGTTGTTTCGGACTTGATTTTGAAATATGAATAGAGGGAATGGAAATTCGTATAACCAACGGATGGTATTCAACGGATGAATAATCTTCGAAGTATCGACCTCAATCTTCTGGTGACCTTGCAGGCACTGTTGGTCGAAAAGCACATCACCCGCGCTGCCTCCCGTTTGCATAAAAGCCAACCTGCCGTGAGCCATGCCTTGGCGCACTTGCGCCGACTGTTCGATGACCCGTTGCTGATCCGCCGCGGCGGGCACCTGGAGTTGACGGCCAGGGCGACCGAACTGCTGCATCCGCTGAACGACGCGCTGGGACAGATCGGCACGCTGTTCGAGCCGCCGCAATTCGACCCGACCAAAGCCAAGCGCGTGTTCCGCCTGGCCATGTCCGATTACGGCTCGCGTGTGCTGTTGCCGGGGCTGACCCGGGCGTTCAGGGCCATGGCGCCGGGCGTGGAATTGCTGGTCAGTCAGGCCAGTCGGGAATCGATGCTGGCCGATGTGCGAGAGAGCGAAGTGGATCTGGCGCTGGGGGTATTCCCTGGTAAACAGTCGGACGAATTGCGCCAGCACACCTTGTTTTCCGAAAGCTTCGTCTGCGTGGCGGACTCCTCCAGCATCCCCGAGAAGGGCATCGCCGACCTCGACGGTTGGCTGAAACGGCCCCATGTGCTGGTGGCCATGCGCGCCGGCAACGACAACGAGGTCGACCGCGCCCTGAGCAAGTTGGGCGTGCAACGCCAGATCAGCGTGGCGTTGCCGCACTGGAGCGTGGCCAGCGACCTGATCGCCGGCACCGACCTGATTCTGACCGTGGCGCGGCGAAGCCTGGACATTGTCGAGCGCGACGGTCGGCTGCGCCTGTTCGAACCCCCGTTCGACATTCCCCAGTTCGACTTCAAGATGATCTGGCACCCGCGCCGCGAATCCGACACGGCGCATACGTGGTTGCGCCAGATGATCATGCGCGTGGCGAATGAGCAATGAACCCGGCGTGAATCAATTCAGCGTCAGCGGTTTTTATCTTTACAACTAACCCAATCCGACAGGCTCGCTCTACATTCAGCTTTTTGCCCACGTCAATGCGCTTGGCGCCTTCGTTCGAAGTGCGCCTTTTTTTATTCATAATCCTAAAGGAACAGGAACTTTCCAAGTGCGTTATTCGTCGCGCGAATAGTCTGGATGCGAACAAAGAATTGGCATTCGTACCGCCTGCGGATAACCCTATTCGCGGCACTTATGGTTTTTATTGTCTTGCACAGGTGCTGGAACTAACAGGGTGCATAGAACACTGTTTTCCAACCACTAAGGAGAGTGAAATGACACTGGAAAGCGCCGAATACAATGTGATTGGCGGGCTGTTCGAGAGCTTTACCGATACCGCCGCCCAGCGCGAGGTGGAAGTTCGCACGATTCTTCATATGGTCGGGGACGTGCACGGCAAGTCGATCCTCGACGTGGCCTGCGGCTTCGGCTATTTCGGCCGTCAACTGCGCCAGCGCGGGGCGCGGAAGGTGGTCGGGGTGGACATCTCGCAAAAGATGATCGACCTCGCCAGGGAAGAGTCCGCGCGCACTGGCGACGACCTCGAATTCCATGTTCGCGATGCCTCGAAGATGGAAAAGCTCGGCAACTTCGACATGGTGGTGGCGGCGTGGCTGTTCAACTACGCCTCGTCCCTCGACGACTTGGAGAAGATGTTCAAGTGCGTCGCCGCCAATCTTTCGACCGGTGGCACTTTAGTGGCTTATACCGTGGAGCCCGACTTCGAACTGGGCCTGGGCAACTTCACGTCCTACGGCGTGAATGTCCGCACCGAAGAACCCTGGGGACCCGGTTATCGCCACCAGGCCGAGTTCGTTACCCAGCCGCCGAGTCCATTCACCTTTTATCGCTGGGGACGTGCCGACTATGAACGCGCGGCGAAGAACGCCGGGTTCAGTTACTTGCGGTGGCAGAAGCCACTGTTGCTCAAGGCGGACGAGCACAAGTACACGCCCGGCTTCTGGGACGTGTTCAAAGACAACTGTTTGCAGACCGGGCTGGTGTGCACGCTGTAACGCGCGCCTATAACAAGAAACGGAGTAGCTCCATGGGACTCATGAGTTTTCATTCTCCCGAGACGTTGCGTCGAGCCAATCCACAGTTGTCGGATCGCGAATTGCTTGGCCTGCCAGCGTCCTTCACCCCCAACCGCACGCTGAACCTGTCGGCGGACAGTTTCGGCGCACTGGTTGCCGGTGGGGTGGCGCACTGGGTCGATTCGCTGGAAAGCCAGGACTGCGCGCTCGCCTATCGCTACACGGCCGGACAGATCCTCGCCAGTGTGGGCGATCCGCGCCTCAATCCGCTGGCCCCGAACATGGTGCTGGTGCCTGAAGCCACAGCGCAGATCGGCCTGGCCTGCGAACGGTTGCCGGCGGTGATGCAGTCGTTGGCCGACCTGAACCTGGACCCGGACTGGATCGCCAAGGAAACCCCTCGGCACGCGGTCGACTTGCCCGCCTACAAGATCGGTCGTTACCCGGTCACCAACCTGGAATACAAAGCGTTTCTGCTCGATTCCCAAGCGCCGCGTATCCCGACCGACTGGTTCCTCGGGCGCTACCCGCTCGAACGCGCCAACCATCCGGTGTCCGGCATCAGCGTCGAAGACGCGCAGTGCTACATCGAGTGGCTGTCGGCCAAGACCGGGCGCGCGTTTCATCTGCCCAGCGAAGCGCAATGGGAGTACGCCGCAGCAGGGCCGCAGGGCCTTCAGTACCCCTGGGGCGAAGACTTCCTGCCCGATCACGCCAACACCGCTGAACTCGGCGTGTTCACCACCACCCCGGTGGGTCTGTTCGCCAATGGCGCTTCGCCATTTGGCTGCCTGGACATGGCAGGCAACGTCGAAGAGTTCGTCGCCGATGACTACCACGCCTATCCCGGCGGTGCGGCCATCGAAGACGACCTGGTGACGGCCGTCGGCACCCATCGAGTCGCCCGCGGCGGCAGCTACTCGCGGTTTCGCGATCTGGCCCGCACCACCCGGCGCCATGGAAAGTTTCCAAGGGATATCTACGTCATGGGTTTTCGTCTCGCTGAAAGCGTGTAGTGACAAGGACCCGTCATGCAGTGTGATCAGAAGAGGGTTGCTCGTATGCCAATCTATAAAGTTAAAAATACCGTGGACATCCCCATCCTCCAGGGGGGCAAGGTCGGTAGTTTCGTGTCCTTCGAAGGGTTTTCGCCCAGCGAAGAACACATCGCCATCGTGGTCGGTGACGTCACCCAGCAAGCGCCGCTGGTGCGGATTCACTCCGAGTGCCTGACCGGCGATATTTTCGGTTCGCACCGCTGCGACTGCGGCGCGCAATTGAACGAAGCGCTCGAGCGCATGGCCGACGAAGGCGGCGTGCTGCTGTACCTGCGCCAGGAAGGACGCGGCATCGGCTTGTACGCCAAGCTGGCCGCCTACCGCCTGCAGGACACCGGACTGGACACCTTCGAGGCCAATCGCCGCCTCGACCTGCCCGAGGATGGCCGCGACTTCGCCATCGCCGCCGGCATGCTACGCGGCCTGGGCATCACCCGTTGCCGGCTGATGACCAACAACCCCGACAAGGTCTCCACCCTCAGAAAGCACGGCATCCAGGTGGACGAGGTGATTTCCACCGGCGTGTTCCTGACCGAGCACAACCGCCATTACCTGGCCGCGAAAATCGCCAAGAAGAACCACGACATCAATTTGGGTCTGGATCGTTCAGCTTAAGGAAAAGTTGCGATGAAACATTTTGCCCCCATCAGCGGCATCGCCAGTTTTGCCGAGCAATACGTTGCCACTGCCGGTTACGACAATCAGGTCATCCTCTGGGATGCGCCGCGTAAACAAGCCTTGCACCGGGTGTTTCACGATCACCTGGCCAATCAATGCGCCTTCAACGCCAGCGGTACGCGCCTGGTCACCGCCAGCAGCGACTACACCGCGCGCGTCTGGGAAGTGCCGTCGATGCGCCTGAAGGCGGCGCTGGTCGGTCACCGCGACGACGTCGAGATGGCCGCCTTCAACCCGGCCGGCGACCGCATCGCCACCTGCTCGCGGGATCACACCATTCGCCTGTTCGAGGCTGAAACCGGTGCCTGCCTGCGCACCCTCGAAGGCCACAGCGCCGACGTGATTTCCATCAGTTGGAGTGCCGACGGCCAGCAACTGGTATCCAGCAGCGACGACGGCACCATTCGCCGCTGGAACGTGCAGACCGGCGAGCAAGTGGAGCGCATCGACCTGGGCGGCGTGGAAACCGACACCATTGCCCTGGCCAGCGACGGCACCATCTTCGCCGGCGACGACGAAGGCCGCCTGACCGTCATCGACGCCAGCGGCACCACCCGCCTGCAGGCCCATGCCGCTGGGGTGAAACGGGTGGTGTGGGACCAGCGCAAGGGTTGGCTGATCAGCCTGAGCTACGACCGCTCGGTGGTGCTGTGGCGCTACGAGGCTGGCACCCTGACGCGCCTGGCGCACAGTTCCCTGCCGAGCATCATCTGGCCGCGCAGTTGCGCGTTCCTGGGCGATGAGCGCATCGCCTTCGTCACCTTCGGCTCCACCTATGCGGTCTGGGATCACACGACCGACACCTGGGACCTGGAGGGCATCGACCACGCCATCAGCCTCAACGCGGTCTCCATTCACAACGGCCACACCTATGCCATCGGCGATGCCGGCAAGCTGCTGATCGATGGTCAGCCCAGCACCCTGATCGGCAGCCTGTGCAACTTCCTGCTGCCCTTCGGCGAGGAAATGCTCACTGGCGGGCAAATGGGGCAGGTCTATGACGCAGTGACTGGCCGGTTGATCCACCAGCATCGCTCGCCGCTCAATTGCGCCACGGCGTTCACCCGGCACGGCGTGGCCCACGCGGCGGTGGGCACCTACACCGGCGAGGCGCTGATCTTCAAACGCGATGCCCAGGGGCAGGCCGAGTTCGTCTGCGAACTGTCGATGCATGACAACGCCATCAAAGGCATTTCCGCCGACGAGGAGTACCTGTTCAGCGTATGCGCCACGGCCGCTGCCGCCTTCCACCGGGTAGACGACTTCTCCCTGGCCCGGCATGTGGAACAGGCGCACGAGCGCATTTCCAACGGCTGCGCCACGGTGCAAGGCGGCTTCGCCAGCATCGGTCGCGACCTCAAGCTGCGTATCTGGTCCGGTGACGCCTCGCAAGTGTACGAGACACCGCATGTGCACTCGGTCAAGTGCATCGCCGCTTCGGCCGACCAGCAGGTGATCGCCACCGGCAGCTATGGCGGCACCGTGGCGCTGTTCGACCTTCAGCAGCGACGCTGGACGCACCGGGTCAAGCCCACCACCAGCGGCATTTCCTGCATCACCTACTCCCCGCAGGACGGCCTGTTCCTGGCCAGTTCCTACGATGGGCAGTTGTACCCCATCTCCGTCAGCGCTTGATGCGCACCCGCGCCGGCCTGCACGGCGGCGCGGGTTTTTCCGTCTGGGGGCTTCATGACCGAACACGCGGATCACCGTTACATGCAGCAGGCGCTGGACCTGGCGCGGCGCGGCAGCTTCACCACCCGTCCCAACCCCATGGTCGGCTGCGTCATCGTCAAGGACGACGTGGTGGTGGGCGAGGGCTGGCATGTGCGCGCCGGCCAGGCGCATGCCGAAGTCCATGCCCTGCGCCATGCCGGCGCCAAGGCACAGGGCGCGACGGCCTACGTGACCCTGGAACCCTGCGCCCACCATGGCCGCACCCCGCCGTGCTACCAGGCGCTCATCGGCGCCGGCGTGGCGCGGGTGGTGGTGGCGTGCGAAGACCCGTTCCACAAGGTCGCGGGCCGAGGCATCGCCGGCCTGCGCGAGGCGGGCATCGACGTGCACGTCGGTGTGCTGCGCAGCCAAACGCAGGCCCTGAACAAAGGCTTCATCAGCAGTGCACGGCGCGGCAGGCCATGGGTAACGCTCAAGCTGGGCATGAGCCTGGATGGTCGAACCGCCCTGGCCGATGGCCAATCGCAATGGATCACCGGCGCGGCCGCCCGCGCCGATGTGCATCGGCTGCGGCGCGAGCACTGCGCGATCCTGACCGGCATCGGCACGGTGCTGGCGGACGACCCCGCCCTCACGGTACGGCTCGATGACCCGCAAGCCTTCGTGCCGCCGTGGCGCGTGGTGCTGGACAGTGCCCTGCGCACGCCGCATACGGCCCAGCTGGTCGATGGCGCCGTGCCCACGTTTATTCTTCATGGTGTGACCGGTGGCCAGGCGCCCCGGGGCGCTGAAGGTATCCAGGTCGCCAGCCAAGGTGGGCGGCTGGACCTGCTCGATTGCCTCACCGCCCTGAACGACCGCGGCGTGCACAGCGTGCTGGTGGAGGCGGGCGCCACGCTGGCCGGTGCGTTGATCCAGGAGGGCCTGGTGGACGACCTGGTGCTGTACGTGGCGCCGAAGCTGCTCGGCAATGGGGCGCGGCCATTGCTGGTGGGCGATTTCGCCAGCTCGCTAACGGCACCGGCAGGGTTGCGCCTGGTGACCGCCGAGGCGGTGGGGGAGGATGTGAAAATCAACTGGCGTTCGCTGCGCTCCGAGTCGGAGTGCTTCGCGCCGTAGCGATCAGGAGGCAGTCATGTCGGTATCCATCAGCCATCTACGTATCGCCCGCCCGGTGTCCGATCTGCAGCGCGCGGTCGCGATGTACCGCGACGGGCTGGGGCTCGAAGTGCTGGGCGGGTTTGAGGATCACGCGGGGTTCGATGGCGTGATGCTGGGCGATCCCGCGCGGCATTGGCACCTGGAGTTCACCCATTGTCGGCGGCAGAAGGTCGAGCCCCGGCACACAGTGGAAGATTTGCTGGTGATCTATGTCGACGGGCTGGAGGCGTTCGAGGCGTTTTGCCTGCGATTGACCGGGAGTGGGTTCGAGCGCGTGGCGCCGTTCAATCCGTATTGGCGGGAGAACGGGGCGACCTTTGCCGATGGGGATGGGTATCGGGTGGTGGTGTCGCGGGTGGCGTGGCTGGCGCTCTTTTCATCCACCCGCGATGCTGCTGCGTCCGCTGCGCAGCCACACCGCTGATGCTCAGGGCACGCGCCAGTGCGTCATGCCGCTGCTACCTGGGTGTGGCTAGTAAGGCTCGAACCTGCCCAGCAGAGCCATTGCCTTGTTGGCTTCCATACACGCCTTTAGAATGGTCGGCCCTCGCAAGGCAGGAAATACCATGTGGTTCATGAGTAAAAAAACGCTCAGTGACGAGCAAGCGACTGCGCTCCATGAGCAGGCCTGGGCGGCGTTTCGCGAGCAGGATCTGGACACTGCGCAGGAGTGCTTCCAGATCCTTGCCAAGGCGTGTCCCGCCGACGCACGCTGGATGAATGGCGTTGGCGCGGTGAGCCTGGCACGTGACGATCGCGCCGATGCCCATCGACACTTCCAGATGGCCGCCGATCGTGATTATCCCGGCAGCCACTACAACCTCGGCATCATGGCCTACCAGGACGGTGATCACGACGTCGCCCGCCGACACTTCCAGAGGGCTGCCGAGCACAATTATCCGGGCAGCCACTACAACCTCGGCAGCATGGCCTTCCAGGAAGGTGATCACGACACCGCCCGCCAATACTTCCAGCAAGCCGCCGAGTACGATTGTCCCCGCAGCCACTTCTACCTTGGCAGCATGGCCCACCAGGATGGCGATCACGATGCCGCCGTCGAGCACCTCAATAACGCCGTGCGCCACGATCATCCTGAGGCGCTGAACCTGCTTGGCGACGTCCATCTGCATGCCGAGCGCTATCCGCAGGCTGAGCAGGCCTACCGGCGCGCGGCCGAGTTGGGCAATGTCGATGGCTACAACAATCTTGGCCTTCTTTACTTGCAGCTCGAAGACTATCAGCAGGCCAAGCAGGCGTTGTTGCAGGCCCTACAATCCGACCACGTCTACGCCCAGCACAACCTGGCTGTGGCCTATCACCGCCTGGGCGAGCTCGAGGAGGCCGAGCGCTGGTACCTGATCTCCTTCTCTCTGCACGGCAACCTGCAGTCGCTGGAGAATCTTGGGCATGTTTATGGCGACAGTGGGCGTGAGGTCGAGGGCCAGGCGCTGATCACGGCCTCCGACAAGCTCTACGAGGATCAGCCTCTCAACGATTACGAGCAGGCGTTGATCGACCGGTTGCTGGCCTGAGCCTCAACGACTATTGAGACGCGCTGGGGTACTGCAGCCATATAGGGTGACCTGAGCCTGCCGCCCGATCAGCAGATCAGCAAGATTGCCGTGCTGACACACCGATCTGTCGACACATCCGGCGAAGTACGCGATGCGCCACCGTATCCCGTACATCAGCATCGCCACTCAGTTCACCGAGCTGGCGTCGAAGTTGGCCGTGCATGTGGGCGGCTGCGCCCGCGCCGCCGGCCTGATAGAGGCCACGAACATCGCAGGCGTGCTGGTGCGCTGTCGCTGATGCAGCGCTTCTCGCGCAACGAGCGCATCGCCATCGGCGCGGTGATGGACGACCAGGACCTGGGCGGGCCGAAAAGCCAGAGCGACGTAGACGACTTTGCGACCTTCTGGTCGATCGCTACTAGCCTTAACTTTTTATTTGTCCCCGAATGCTGCAGACGGCGTGATGCATTTGGTGGTTCTGATGGTAGATGTTCGAAGTATCTGCGGGGATTTGGCTGCGGGAGATTGCAGTCTGGGCGAAGAGGGCGTCACGTGCGGGCGATACTTTGCTAATGGGAATTGTTATCGATAGTGGAACGGTTCCTGTGGGAGTGCAAGATGTGTTTGACCCGATATTGACTGCTATCCGGTCGTAATCTGTGCCATGAGAGGCACCCTCACTCTCTGAGGAGCGGAAGCGTTTATTCGCGTCCGGCTGCTTTCGACCCAAAGCGGTCATAGCTGCAGGCTTGGCCAAGTCTTCAGAAAGCTTAGCCATCCCAGCCTAATCGCTGCTACTGCCCATCAAAATCCATCTTTTACCACCCTGCTGAATATCGAAAGCGAAGTCCCAGAACACTGGGTATGCCGGATGGCCCTTGGTTAGCCAAAATGAAGTTAGGGTGCTGGCCTGGTCTAGGCGCTAATGCGTGAATAGGTCCTCGAGAAGACTCAGGATTTCGGAGCGTTTTGCATCCAGATCCAGTGGGCCGTAACCGCCATCCCCCGCGTGCAGCAGTTGCTCGGTAACCTCAATGCGAGCCCCGCTTGCGGTCACGCAGGACTGCCCGCCGATGATCACTTCGTTACCGGTGGAAAAAGCGAGTTGCTCTTCAAGCGTTCTATCCAGGTCAAAGGGCCCATAGGTGTTGATCCAGACCGAATAGTTGAAACCCTCCAAGAGATGCTCAAGCCTGAGGATTTCGTTTGCACGTAAATCTTGGGTGATACGCATACTGGCTCCTTTAATCAAAGCTTTGAAGCCTACCTGAGAGCTTTCAAGGCGTTCTGGCGCCAGGCCACTCGCAAACCCACAACAGAAGCCTAATTGCTCTTCAGTTACTCGTAAATTTTTCCGCAGTAAAGAAATGTCGCGAACTGCGCCCACAGGTTGGAAGGTGGAAGCCCTTGGCGAATACCAAATTCACTGTCTTCTGCCCAAGATATTGCGGCATCCAGGAAGGCTTCAACGCTGATATTCTCCCAATCGTTGTTTGCGCGCTTATCAGCCGCTAGGGCGTGGACGAAAGCCAAGAAGGTCGTCGCGTCCATGACCTCGGCCAACTGTTCATGAAGGTCCAAGAGTTTCTCCCTCGCTAAGGTAGACGTATATAGGCATTGTCTTTCAGACGCTGAATGACCGCTTGGGGTCGGTACCCGCCGCTCTTAATACTCATCTCCATACGGAGGCCTCAGTCTTATTCCGGCTATGCCGCCATCGAAGTTCCGTCCGCAGGCTTTTATCCTCACCACCTTCTGCCCCCCCAAAACCTGAGCCATCAGCCGATCACTTACCGTCGACCATCGACCAACGTCGCACGCCATACCGACAGTGTTCGCCCCGAGCATGATGCAAGCCGTTGAGCCCACCTATCCTGCCACCCCATCACAGGCGTAACTCCCGAAAACTCCCATCCGATCCCTGCGAGCACTGCACATGTCCATCGAATTCAGACCCGCTCAAGCCTCGGACGCACCCGATATCGCGCGTTTCTTTCAACTGACATCGGAGGGCATGGCCGACTACATCTGGAGCAAGCTCGCCGCGCCTGGAGAAACACTGCTGAGTGTGGGTGCGTCGCGCTATGCCAGGGAGCAAGGCGACTTCTCCTATAAAAACTGCTTGATGGCCACTTCCGAAGGGCGCGTCATCGGCATGATGCATAGCTATGCCCTGCATGAAATCCCTGACAGGCCTGCCGAAACAGACCCGGTGTTGGCGCCCTATGCCGACATGGAAATACCCGACACGTTGTACATATCCAGCCTGGCCTTGGATGAAGCCTGGCGCAGCCAGGGGTTGGGCGTTGAGTTTCTTCGCCATGCCCAGCAGCGTGCCGAGGACGCTGCCCTGAAGGGACTGTGCCTGATCGACTATGCAGAAAACCACGGCGCACGCCGCTTCTACGAGCGCCACGGTTTTCAGATCGTTAAAACCTGCCAGATCGTGCCGCACCCGATGCTGGGCGTAACCGGTGAGGCCTATTTGATGTATCGCCCCAACCACAACCTGATCGAGAACAAACCATGAACAAGACACTGACCGTGTTCCGCGAACTCGATATCCAGCCGGTGCGCGACCTTCCTTTTTTTGAAGAAGTCGTGGAAGGCGATCCTCATACACTGACGTCCAAGTACTATCACGACGAACAGCAAGGTCGCATTTCCGGGGAGTGGGAAGCCAGCACCGGTGCGTGGCGCATCGACTATAAAGTCTGGGAGTTCTGCCATGTCCTGAGTGGACGCTGCGTCATCGAACTCGAGGGTGGCGCCCCCGTCACACTGGCCGCTGGCGACACGTTCATCATCGAGCCGGGCGCCAAGGGCAAGTGGACCGTGCTGGAAGACATGAAAAAGAACTTCGTGATTCTCCTGCCCGCGAACTAGGCACGCGGCCGCTTTATCGAGCGCCACGCCTATCCAGTGTGTGGCGCTCGAGCCTTATTTGGCGTGCCGCAACAGCCTTCTACCTCAGCCCATCCACGATCCGCTTCCCATAAAGCCCAACCGCCAGCCCCGACACGATCAGCACCACCGCAACGATCTTGCTGAATGAAAGCGCCTCACCAAAGACCATCACCGAACCCACCATACCGAACACCGGTACCAGCAGTGATAACGGTGCGATGGTCGAGACGGGGTAGCGCTTCATCAGCGAATTCCACACCCAGTAGCCGAACAGGGTATTGGGGTAGACCTGAAACAGAATGGATAGCACGGCGCTCGAGTCCAGGTGGGTGAGCAGGGCGCGATACCCGCGGGTGCCGTTCACGGCATAGACGAGCGCGAACAGCGCAAGGGGAGAGAACGCGCTGGACCACACCAGAAACGCAAACACTTGGGTGGTCTGCGCTTTCTTGTTGATGACATTCGTCACGCTCCACGCCAATGCGCCCAGCAGCACCAGCGCCAGGCCTGCCATCGTCACGCTGCCGTCGACGATGGAGGCGATGCTGAGCAACCCGCACAGGGCGATGATCATTCCGGCCACCTGGTAGCGCGACACCTGTTCGTTGAAGACCTTGGCGCCCAGCACAAGGGTGAAAAACGCGCTGAACTGCAGTACCAGCGACGCGATGCCCGCCGACAGTCCCGACTGGATGCTTAGATTGACCATCCCCCACAAGCCAACGCCGAACGCTAGTCCATACCCCACCAGGTAGCGCCAGGGCACATCGGGCTTGGGGATGAACAGGATGGTGGGAAGCGCGCAGAGGGTGAAGCGAAGGCCGGCCAGGATGAAGGGATCGACGCTGGCAAGTCCCAGCTTGATCACCGAGAAATTCAGACCCCAGATGGCGGTGATGGAGATGGCGAGCAGCAGGTGTCGGAATTTCATTGCGAGCTTCCTGGGCGGGCGGTTGAGCTGCGGACGGTCAAGCACCACAGGATCAACGCGGCAGCGCTGATCGTGGCGCCCAGCAGGCATACGGCAGGCCATCCCCAGTGCACGTAGACCTGGGTCGCCACGGCCGCGCCGAGTGCGCTGCCGATGGCGTAGAACAGCATGTAGGCGCCGACCATGCGGCTCTGGGCATCCGGTCGTGCGGCGAAAATCAGGCTCTGGTTGGTGACGTGGACGGCCTGGACGGCGAAGTCGAGCACCACCACACCGCATACCAGGGCGATCAGAGAATGCTGGGCGAAGCCGATGGGCAGCCAGGAAAGCGTCAGCAAGACCAGGGCGATAGCGCTGACCCGTTGGCCCAGGCCCCGATCTGCCCAGATGCCGGCCCGCCTGGCGGCCAATGCGCCAGCAACACCTGCCAAGCCGAACAGGCCGATGGATGTGTGGGACAAAGACAGCGGCGGGGCGCTCAGCGGTAGCACCATCGCCGTCCACAACACGGAGAAGGCGGCGAAGACGAGCAGCGCCAGCAATCCCCGAATCTGCAATACCGGTTCGGTCAGTAGCAGCGTGAACACGGAGCGGAGCAGCGCACCATAGGTGCTCCCACGTCGCTGCGGCGGGGCGTCGGGCAAGTACTTGGACAGCACCAGGGTGAGTATCAGCATCAAGCCTGAGGAGAGGCCGTAAACTGCCCGCCAGTCGGCCAGGTCAGCGATCAGCCCTGAGGTAAAGCGCGCCAGGAGAATCCCCAGCACGATGCCGCTGGTGACGGTGCCGACCGCCTGTCCGCGTTCTGACGGCGTCGCCAGCACCGCGGTGTAGGCCATCAGCACTTGAGCGACCACCGCCATCAGACCGACGACCACCATGGCGCCCAGCAGCATCATCCAGGTCTGCGACGCGCCGATCGCCGCGAGCGCGAGGGCGCAGAGTGCTGTCTGGGTGAGTACGAGCCGCTTGCGATCGACCCGATCGCCCAAAGGAACGAGCAGCAGCAGCCCCAGCGCGTAGCCGACTTGCGTCATCGTGACCACGCTACCGATCAGCCCAGGTGCGACGTCCAGGCTTCGAGCCATCGAGGCGAGCAGGGGTTGGGCGAAGTAGACGTTGGCGACGGCCAAACCGCAGGTCACCGATAGCAGCAGCGTGAGTGAAGGGTGCAGGCCAGAGGGGCGCTTGTCATGACGTTGATCGGTGCTTGATGGCATCCGTGATCGTTGGGGTTGCGGTAGGCGACCCTGTGAGGGCTTAAATTCGGCTGTCATAACGCATTCCATCCGGGTAGTCTGGTTGCAAACTGAAACCATTTGGAATCATGGTTTATTCCTGTTTCAAATTGCAACCAGATTTTTGTGGGACGAAGTCACGTGACCTGAAAAGTCCCCTATTTCAGAAGGTAAGAAATGGCTGAGATATCTTCGCCCGATCCTCGGGAATGCCCTGTCGCCCGGTCGCTCGAGGCGATCGGAGATCGCTGGTCGCTGATGATCGTTCGTGATGCATTCGACGATGTCCGTCGGTTCAGTGAATTCCAGAAAAGCCTGGGCGTTGCCAAGAACATCCTGGCATCGCGGCTCAAGGCATTGGTGGAGGTGGGTGTGTTCGACATCCGTCCGGCTTCGGACGGCAGTGCCTACAGGGAGTACGTACTGACGGAGAAAGGACGCGAGATCTTTCCGATTGTGGTCGCCCTGCGGCAGTGGGGCGAGCGGTTCGAGTTCGAGCCGCATGAGACCCGCTCGGTGTTGCTGGATAACGCATCGGGCGAGCCGGTGATGAGGATGGCGGTGTGCTCGGTGAGCGGAGAGGTGCTTGGGCCGGAAGACTGTCATCGGGTCAGGGTGGTCAGCGAGCCATGAACAGCGCATTCACGGTGGCCATAAAGCCATGCGCTTTGATACAAGGCGCTCGGGTACCATGTACGACACGGATGGGTTGCATGTCAGTTCGCGGCCGTATCGGTCGGATGACGGATATGGATTTTTCTCATAACTTATGTTGTTTTTTTAATTTACAGCGGATGGGTCGGTTCATAGACTCGAATAGCCATCCTCTTGGTAAACAATCATCTTTTTTATAAAAACTGCGACGAAGCGCAGTTCGATTTATTGCATGGCAGCGTATGGGTAATACGTTGGCCTCATAGGCGGGATCAAGTTAAAACAATAAAAGCTGGAGTCTTCGATGGGTATCTCAAGCGCAATTGCAGCACCGGGTCAGGAACGTCTCGATGAATTGAAGCTCTATCGCCGTGTGGCCTGGCGGATCTTGCCTTTAACCGTGGTGTGTTATTTTTTCTCCTATTTTGATCGTATCAATATCAGTTTTGCAAAAGCTCAAATGCAGGCGGACTTAGGTCTCAGCGATGCGGCGTATGGTATTGCAGCAAGCATTTTCTTCGTTGGTTATGTGTTATTTGAAGTGCCTAGCACGATAGGCTTGAGAAAATATGGAGCCCCGAGCTGGATTTGCCGCATCATGATCTCGTGGGGTTTGGCGACAGCGGCGCTGATGTTTGCCTCAAGTGAGTATGTACTTTATCTCCTCAGGTTCCTGATTGGCGTCATGGAGGCTGGATTCGGTCCAGCGATTCTTTTCTACTTGGCGTGCTGGTTCCCGCGTAGAAAGATGGCTTCCATTAACGGGCTGTTTTTCCTTTCCGGGCCGATTTCAGGTGCGCTCGGTGCGCCTGTCGCCGGTTTCATTCTCTCGCATATGGATGGCGTCATGGGTCTTGCTGGCTGGCATTGGCTCTTCTTGATGTCGGGTCTCCCTTGTGTATTGCTCGGCCTCGTCACCGTCTGGAAGCTGGATCGAGATATCAGCTCAGCCCGTTGGCTTGCTGCAGAGGAAAAGGCCTATCTTATTGAGCAACTCGGCGATGCTAAAGCAGCGGCTAAGCCAGCGCACGGCTCTGTTCTGAAAGTGCTCATGAGCTGGGAGGTGCTTGCACTTGGCTTGATTTATTTTGTTGTCAAGGTTTCAGCATACGGTATCAATTTCTGGATGCCAGATCTCATCCGCCGTTCTGGCGTTGAAGACTTGACGACGATCGGTTTACTGACCGGAATCCCCTACGCATTCGCCTTTGTCGGAATGCTGATTGTGACACGATATTCTGATCGGAAGGGTAACCGTCGTACGCCTCTATGGGTTTCCTTGACCGTTGCAAGTGTCGGCTACTTTCTGGCGTGTACCTATCCCGAATACCCAGCGTTATTCATGAGTGCGCTGATCTTGGCAACGGCGGGTTCGTTTGTTGCGATTCCTGTGTTCTGGGCTATTCCTCAGACTAAATTCAATGGCCTTGCTATTGCGGCTGCAATCGCGGCGATCAATTCCCTGGGGCAGTTGAGTGGGATCGTGGCACCTTCTGCCATTGGCTTTATCAACGAACTGTCCGACAACAAGTATTTGGGTATGCTCAGTATTGCCCCTGTTTGTCTCGTCGGTGCACTCCTGGTGCTGAAGTTTGTTCCTCGAAAAATTTGATCGATTCCAGTGCGGCGCGTTATGTGTCGCGCTACTTGATCGATCACGCGACCGCATCGCCCATAGGATCAATGCTTTCAAGCCTCGCCTGTTGAGGTCATGAGGAGAGTAAATCCATGGCCTAGGTTGTGATCAGTAAGCGGTTCCGCAGATGACCAGCTCCGGATCACGTTGGCGGTATGACAGACTATTAACATTAAGAAACAGAGAAAGCCCAGCTCAAGCTCGGCTCTCTCCAACGAAATCAAAACTTATACAGGGGTGTGGATTCAATGAAAATTAGGAGATCCCGTATTTTTTTCGTTACAAATTTAGGTTCTTTCCAGGTTGGGCCCTTTTTGTAACCCCCTTTTTCATCGAATGATATATTTTATTTTTTCTCATTTCTTTAACCAGTGATATTAGTTCAGTATTCGATATTTTTTTCCAGCATATGTAGTGCAGTCTCCGTCCAGTTGGGGGTGGGATATCCCATTTTCCCCTCGCCCTGATAAGAATAAAACTATATCGCTGGTTGTTTCGTTCTCAAACATCGTTTTAAAATCAATCACAATCATAGCCTCAAATTTATTAATTGGCAGAATTTAATGCTTCTGGTGTGTTGGTCAAGAGGGTTCGCTACTTGGCTTAAAGTCTTCCAAGGTGGCCGTATGCGTATTTTTCCATATAATGCCATCATCCTCAGGCTCCACTCCATCAGGAACGTTCAATGCTCTGTACCGCTCCAACTCCCTGATGTCATGTGTGTAAAAGCGCTTGTCAGTATCAGTGAAGGTCGCTGTAACGGAAGCCGCTCACCTGTTGCTTGGCGATGGTAATGTTAACTGTGCCGACGCGGGTTATACCGGCGTTTAAAAGCGGCCGTAGCATGAAAGAAGGCCGGCGATCTGGCAGATTGTGGCTCGTCGAAGCACCTATAAATACGTGAGCACACGAAGCGCGCTCTACAAAACCAGACGCAAGCTCGGAGCGCAGGTCGAACATCCATTTCGTGTGATCAAGCGTCAGTTCGGCTATGTGAAAACCCGCTTCTGTGGCTTGGCCAAGAACACGGCGCAACTGACCACGCTGTTTGCCCTGTCGAATCTATGGATGGAGCACCGGCAATTATTGCCTGCTGCGGGAGAGGGGCGCCTGTGAGGGCAGAAAACCAAGGCTTTGCCTTGGTTTTCCAATAATCAGCGACTGAACATCGGTCTTTTCAGCATCCCTCAACCGCCTACTTCCGGCTGATGAGCAACTTGTTCGGAGTTTCCTCAGCGATTGACGTCGACAATCAATCGGCCACGGATCTTCCCGTCCATCAAGTCAACGGCGGCTGAAAGAGCAGACTCAAGGCTAATGTCCTCGGTCATCAATGATAAGGCATCCAGGTTGAGTTGATCAGCCAGTCGTTCCCAAGCTTCGACTCGTCGCTCAAATGGTTGAGTAACACTGTTGATGCCAAGCAGGCTCACCCCTCGCAGAATGAAAGGGGCAACGGTTGCAAGAAAGTCCATTCCCTGAGCCAATCCACATGCGGCCACCAAGCCTTCTGACATCGTGCTTGCGCAGGCATTGGCCAAGGTGTGGCTACCGACTGAGTCGATTACAGCAGCCCATTTCTCTTTTGCCAGTGGGCGTCCAGGGGCAGACAGCTCGGCACGATCAATGATCGTCGTCGCCCCCAGGCTCTTCAGATACGCTTCCTCGCTGGATTTTCCGGTAGCTGCAGTGACGGTGTACCCAGCACCTGCCAGAAGGCTGATTGCGAAGCTGCCGACACCACCTGTGGCGCCCGTTACCAGCACGGGGCCACTGGCGGGCTTCAGTCCATGGCGTTCCAACGCCATCAGGCAAAGCATGGCGGTGTATCCGGCAGTGCCGACTGCCATGGTTTGACGTTCGCTCAAGCGCTCGGGGTGGGGGATCAGCCAGTCGCCGTTCAACCTGGCTTTCTGTGCTAGCCCGCCCCAATGGCTTTCACCCACGCCCCAGCCATTCAAAAGTACGCGGTCGCCTGGCTTATAGCGCGGATCATCGCTTGACTCGACGGTGCCAGCAAGGTCGATGCCCGGCACCATAGGGAAGCTGCGAACAACCGGCCCTCTGCCGGTGATAGCCAGAGCATCCTTGTAGTTCAAGGTGCTGTAGGCGACTTTTACCGTCACGCTTCCGCTTGGCAACTGGTCAGCATTCAGCTCAGTGAGCCGCGCCGAATACTGGTCTTCCTGCTTCTCAATCAGAATGCCTTTGAACATTACCAACCCTCATTTAGACCGATTGTCTTTAAATCGTCGTAAGGAATCACTTGGTGATTCCCGCCAGAAATCCTTGGAAAAAAACGTCGAGGGGACGGACGTGTTGCACAAGACGCGCTCGAAGGACGGCGCCCTCCCACCCAACCCAGAAGAAGGCTGCAAGGGCCCCGCAGTCATGCTCGCAAGATAGGTCTCCCACCTTGACCGCCTCCGTCAGGCAGATAGATAAGCGCTGCTCCCAATCCTGCAGAATCAGCTCCAGCTGTTCACGGAAGCTGTCTGGCAGTACCTGTACCTCTTGCCCAAGATTTCCCACAAGGCAGCCTCTTCGGAACTGGTGCCTAGCCATTCCTAGTTTTGCCTCTTCAACGAAGTTGGACAGCCTTCGTAGTGGAGGCACGCTTAGGTCGCTGAAACAGCGATCCAGCTTCTGAGCAAAGTAGTCTGCATAGCGCTCCAGCACGGCTTGGCCGAAAGCTTCTTTACTTTCAAAGTAGTGATAGAACGAGCCTTTGGGTACTTGGACGCGCTTGAGTACGGTGTCGATGCCGGTGGCAGTAAAGCCTTGCTCAGTGAGGATTTCCATGCCGCAGCGCAGGAGCAGCTCCAGCGTTTCGCCATGCTCACGCGGGACTTTTGGGGGCCGGCCTCTTCGAGAAACAGGTGTAGAGCTATTCATGCGTTGTAATTTAGACCAATCGTCTTTAATGTCAACCCGCCAATAATTCGATCCTCGACCCACTGAGCGCTGGATACGTGATGAAGAAGCGTCTACCCCCCTTGAACTGGCTCCGGGCCTTTGAGGCGTCTGCTCGGCTGCTGAATTTCACCCAGGCAGCTGAAGAGCTCAACCTCACGCAGGCGGCAATCAGTCAACAGGTGAAGAGTCTGGAGTCTCAGTTGGGGGTTGCTCTTTTCAAGCGCCTCGCACGAGGACTTGAGCTCACCGAGGCAGGGAAATCATACTTCCCTGTGGTGAGAGAGTCGGTCGAACGCCTAGCTGCCTCCACAGATGAAATTTTTGGGCAAGGCCACCGAAGGGTATTGATCATCCGAAGTAGTCTGGTTTTCTTCACACACTGGATAGCGCCTCGGCTGCCTCGCTTTCAGGCCCTTCACCCCACCATCAATTTGCGCGTCGCGAGCAGTATCTGGGAAGAAGACTCACAGTTCGATGCCCACCTGGAGATCAGGTATGGTCAAGGACGGTGGCCAGGTATGAAATCCGAGCGCCTGACATGGGACACGTTAGTCCCGGTTTGCTCCCGTGCCTTGATCACGGATGAGCGTCCGCTGAACTGCGCTCAAGACCTTGCGAAACACCAACTGCTCCATGTCCTTGGATACGAAGAAGGGTGGGGATACTGGCTACAGAAAAATAACGCCGAAGCCGTCGATTGTTCGCAGGGACTTCAATTCGACACTCTGATTTCGACCTTGGCGATTGCCGAGTTGGGCCAGGGCGTTGCGTTGGCTAGGTCTTCGCTGGTCAAGCATTTGTTGGATGAGGGTAGGCTCATAGCGCCCTTGGGCGACAGCACTCCGACCAAAGAGGCGTTCTACTTGACGTACTCGGCCCATGGCATGGCCAATCCGAATGCGATTGCTTTCGCACATTGGTTATGTGAGGAGGCGAATGTATTCAGGTTCGTCTAATCATAGAACGTTGAGTTAGCGATGGATGGTAAAAAACAAGCAATAAAAAAAATGGCCCCTCAGGGCCTTTTTTTATTGCTTTTACGACGCCAACAAATTTCTGAAAGTAGTCGCCAGATCGCAGGGCCTGGAGAGATGTCGTCGCCCAGGTATCGGTAGATGCGAAGTCTCAACAACAACAATAACCGCGCCGGCAAACCAAGCTGGCTCCAGGCTACGTAGGATTTTCGTCATGGGACATTCCAAGCAATTGCCTTTGCAAGGCGTCAATGTCATCGATTTCGGACAGTACATCGCAGGCCCTGCAGTCGCGATGATTCTCGCTGATCTGGGTGCTACCGTTGTTCATATCGACCCGCTGGGGGGCCTCTCTGGGATAGCCCAGCGAATGCCACGCTGAACCGCAACAAGCTTTGCATGCGCCTGGATCTGAAAACGCCTGAAGGGCTGCAGCAAGCTCGCCAGCTCATCACGCGTGCCGATATCGTCATCGAGAACTTCCGCCCTGGCGTCATGTCCAGGCTGGGCCTCGATTTAGGAGAGCTTCGGCATGCACGTCCCGAGCTGATCACGTTGTCGATCCCAGGGTTTGCCAGTGATGACGAGCTGCGTGCGCAATGGCGGGCTACCGAAGCCGTTATCGCTTCGGCCTCCGGAGTGTTCACGGACATGGGTCAGAACCGTGTTTTGATGGGCATCAACCCCAGCTTCTCGCCGCTTCCTTTGGCGTCCGCGTATGGAACCATGCTGGCAGTGTCTTCTGTGGTGCTTGCATTGCAGGCACGTGAAAAGAATGGCGTTGGCGATCAGATCGAAGTCCCGTTGGCATCAGCGGTCATGGAAGGACTCTCGTACAACTCGATCAAGATCGACGGCTATCCGCTGCGCTACAAAACTCTGCGTGAAAAGGAGAGCGAGCGTCGCCGGGCCGAAAACCTGCCGATGAACCTGAGCTACCAGGATCTGCAGGAGTTCCTCGATCCGTTCTACCGCACCTATGAATGTGCTGATGGCCGTAAGTTCTACGCCGTGTGCCCCTCGCACCGTGAGCATGCCAAGCGCTGCCTGCAGGCAATGGGCATCTACGAAGAAATGGTTGCTGCCGGCTTGCCGAAAGTAGATGACCCCTACCTCCCGATTGCCCGGTGGGAAGGAAATGCATCGCTGGGCGTTTACCCGTTGCCTGCTGATTGGGCTGCGCGTATCTCGGCCAGGATGAAAGAAGTATTCCTGACCAAAACAGCCGCCGAATGGGAAGTCATCTTCGGTGAGGGGCGTTTCCCTGGTGCGCCGCACAGGTCTACCCAAGAGTGGCTCCATGATGAGCACTCCAATACTGCTGGGTTGATCGTTGAGGTTAATGATCGCGAGTTTGGACTCATGAAGCAGCCTGGCCCAATCGCATGGTTGGAGGGCTGTTCCGAGCCAATGCTCAAGCCGCTTTCGCGTCGCGATGTGAGCTTCGAAGAAGCGTTGGCAACGCTGTCTGAGAGTCCTGCGCGTGCATTGCCTCCTGCCAAACTCGATAAGCCAGCCGGTTGGCTGGAGGGTGTCAGGATACTCGATCTGACCAACGTTATCGCAGGGCCGCACTCGACATCGTTCTTGGGTCGCTTCGGTGCTGACGTCATCAAGCTCGACCCGGTCATGCCCAATTATGATCCCTGGAATACCGTGGTCTTCGGCATGTCTTCGGCACGCGGCAAGGAAAGTGTTCTGGTTGATCTGAACAAGTCCGAAGGCCGAGACGTATTCAATCGCCTTGTGCGGGAGGTCGACGTGATCGTCATGAACGCACCTGATCGCCAGTTGGCACCGCTTGGCCTGAATGAGGCGAGCCTCCAGGCAGTGAATCCTGGGGTGATCTTCTGCCAGTTGGACTGCTTCGGCGGGCCACGTCGCGGCCCTCGTACAGATTATCTGGGGTATGACGACCTGATCCAGGCCACCACCGGGATCATGCTGCGCTTTGGTGGCGGGATGGATACTCCAGAAGAACATGCCCACGTCGGCACTATTGATGTTATGTGCGGGTTTGCTGCTGCTCTGGGCGTGGCTACTGCCCTGTATCGCAAGCATCACTCCGGCGAGGCTCACCGGGCCCGCACCTCGCTCGCATCATTAGGGAATCTGGTACAGATCCCGTTCTGCTACGACTATTCCGGCAGAGCACCATTCAACGAGCCATCCGGGCGTGACGTCTTTGGCTACAGCGACCTTTCTCGGTTCTACAAGACCGCGGATGGTTGGATCTACCTGGATGCCTCCGAGTCAGAGCTGCACAAGTTTGCGGCAATTTCTGAGCTATCCGAGTTGGCATCCGCAAATGATCGCGCTGCCTATCTGAGCACTGCCATTGGCCGCATGAGCAGCTCGGTTCTTCAAGAGCGTTTCCAGGCTGCCAACATTGCTGCAGCGGTGCCGGACAACATTGATCACCTGCGCAGCCAATACAGCCGATCCGCTGATGGCCTGCCAGGCACCGAGAATGGAAGCTACTCCTTCAGCATCTATAGCGACCATCCGAGTGGTCATCGGGTGACGCAGCTGGATCCCTACGCCATTCGCCCACGCGTATCGCGAATTCGAGCGTTGCCACCCGCTGAGAAGTTTGGCGCTTCCACTCGTAAGGTACTCGGGCGCTACGGCTATACCGATATGCAGATTCAATCGCTCCTGGATGCCGGTGCAATCGGCGAGTCCTGGAGTGAGGAATACCTGCCGAGCTAGCTGCTGAGGATACGTCAAGGGGAGACCTTCTCAGCGTCACCCCTTGCACCTCGATTCACCGATCAAGCGAACACGAGCCCAAGGCAGCTCGCGGGCGCGTTCATGCCCAGGAAATGAGATAGAGCCATGACTTACAACAGCATTCTCCCACGCATCCTGCAAACCGGTGCCGGTGCTAGCCAGCAAATTCACCACGTTCTGGCCAGCCTCGGCTGCAGCAAACCACTCATCATCACCGACCGAATGATGGTCGAGCTGGGTTACTCAGGTCGTATCAGCGCCGTACTGGCCGAGCACGGCATTGAAGTTGACGTGTTTTCCGATACCGTGCCAGAGCCCACAGTTGCTTCGATCCAAGCCGGCGTGTCGAAGGCCCGGGAAGGGGGTTATGACAGCATCATCGCCTTGGGTGGGGGAAGCCCAATCGACAGTGCTAAAGCGATTGGCATCCTGGCCAAGTTCGGCGGCGTCATGCGCGATTACAAGTTCCCGCGCAACGTCACCGAGATGGGCTTGCCGATCATTGCCATTCCAACAACTTCCGGCACCGGCTCCGAGGTGACCCGGTTCACCATCATCACCGATGAGTCGACTGACGAGAAAATGCTCTGCGTCGGCGCAGGCTTCATGCCCGTTGCCGCGCTGGTTGATTATGAACTGACGCTCTCGTTGCCGGCCCGTGTCACGGCGGATACCGGTATCGACGCGCTGACTCACGCTATCGAGGCTTACGTCAGCAAGAAAGCAAACCTCTTCAGCGATGCCCAGGCGCTGGCCGCCGTGCGCTTGATCGGCCCAAACCTTCGCAAGGTCTATCGCGATGGCTCTGACCGCGTTGCTCGGGAGGCCGTCATGCTCGGATCGACCCTGGCTGGCTTGGCGTTCTCGGCCTCATCGGTTGCTCTGGTGCATGGCATGAGCCGCCCGATTGGCGCCGCATTCCACGTCCCACACGGGCTGTCGAACGCCATGCTGCTGCCTGAAGTGACGGCATTTTCCATCCCGGCTGCACGTGATCGGTACGCTGATTGCGCACGTGCAATGGGGGTCGCTACTGAAAGCGACACGGATCAGTCAGCAGTGGAAAAGCTCCTAGAAGAGTTGGTGGCAATCAACGATGAGATGAATGTTCCCACGCCAGCCCAGTTTGGGATCGACCGTGAAAAATTCTTCGAGATGATGCCAACCATGGCTGCTCAAGCGCTGGCTTCCGGCTCGCCTGGCAATAATCCTCGTGTGCCTACTGAGGCAGAGATGGTCGAGCTTTACCGCAGCCTTTGGTAATCGAACACCCAACCAATATTTGAATAACAACAGTGGAGTTTCACATGAATACTGTCGGCCATCTGATTAACGGCGAAGTCGTTCTCGAATCAACGCGCACCCAAGATGTCTTCAACCCCGCTACTGGCCAGGTGGCTCGCCAAGTTGCGTTGGCATCGAGTCAGACGGTGGAGCACGCCATTGCCACTGCTGAGGCTGCTTTCCCGGCCTGGCGTGATACTCCGCCGATCAAGCGGGCCCGCGTCATGTTCCGCTTCAAAGAACTCCTGGAGCAGAATGCTGACGCGATCTGCAAACTGATCGGCGAAGAGCACGGGAAAATTTCCCATGATGCGGCAGGCGAACTGCAGCGTGGTATCGAGAACGTCGAGTATGCCTGTGGGATCGCCGAGCTTCTCAAAGGTGAGCACAGCAAAAACGTTGGCCCGAACATCGATGCCTGGAGTGAGTTCCAGCCGCTGGGTGTGGTGGCTGGCATCACACCGTTCAACTTCCCCGTGATGGTTCCGCTTTGGATGATTCCGGTGGCTATTGCGGCGGGCAACTGCTTCATTCTCAAACCTTCTGAGCGCGACCCCAGCTCTACGCTGTTCATTGCCCAACTGCTGCAGGAAGCAGGCCTGCCCAATGGTGTGCTGAACGTGGTGAACGGCGACAAGGAAGCGGTAGATATCCTACTGCGTGACGCACGCGTTCAGGCGGTCAGCTTCGTGGGCTCGACGCCGGTTGCCGAGTACATCTACGCCACTGCCACTGCCCACGGCAAACGCTGCCAGGCACTGGGTGGCGCGAAGAACCATGCCATCGTCATGCCTGACGCCGATATCGACAATGCGGTGAACCAACTCCTGGGCGCTGCCTTTGGCTCGTCTGGTGAGCGTTGCATGGCGCTGTCCGTAGCGGTTGCTGTGGGTGACGCGACAGCCGATGCGCTGATCGCCACAATGAAAGAAGCCATGAAGAACCTGAAGGTGGGTGCTTACACCGACAGCAAAAATGACTTCGGCCCGGTGATAACCCGCCAGCACCAGGAAAAGGTCGTTGGGTACATCAACAGTGCTGAAGAGCAGGGCGCTACAGTGGTTGTCGACGGGCGTCAGCCAAACGTTGCTGGCTACGAGGAAGGCTTCTTCGTCGGGGGCACTTTAATCGATCACGTCACTGCGCAGATGCAGAGCTATAAGGAAGAGATTTTCGGCCCCGTTCTTCAGGTCGTGCGCGTCAACAGCATGAAGGAAGCCATGGCGCTGATCGATAAGCACGAGTACGGCAACGGCACCTGCATCTTCACCCGTGACGGCGAAGCAGCACGCTATTTCTCCGACAACATCAAGGTGGGCATGGTTGGGATCAACGTTCCTCTGCCAGTACCTGTGGCGTACCACAGCTTTGGCGGTTGGAAGCGTTCTTTGTTTGGCGACCTTCATGCCTACGGGCCAGACGGGGTTCGTTTCTACACGCGTCGGAAAACGGTGACACAGCGCTGGCCTTCCTCAGGCCTTCGAGAAGGCATTGAGTTCTCCATGCCGACAATGAAGTAACCCAAAGAGCCGAGGTGGGGCATCCCACCTCGGCGTTTGCTTGCCTGTCCCCAATCGCCCGATAACAAAAAATGTAAGGTTGCGATGATGAACCCCAATAATGCCTCCTCAAAAAATATCAAGACCAAGATTGATCTGCCTCTGATGGTGATAAGTCTGGTTGCCATTGGCTTCAGCGTGGCAGGGTTGACACGCTATCCAGATCAGTCGTTGAAGCTCTCGGGTGTTGTGTTTGACGCGGCGACGAAGTTGTTTGGCGCCAGTGTTCAAATTATTGGATTCGTCTGTGTGGTTTTTGTGGTGTGGGTTGCGCTTAGCAAATACGGCAATATCAAACTAGGCGAAGGCAAGCCAGCTTACGGGAATGCCAGCTGGGTGTTCATGTTTATTTGTGCAGGGCTTGGATCTGCCACCATGTACTGGGCGTTTATGGAGTGGGTGTATTATTACTCTACGCCTGGCTTAGGTGTTGCGCCGCTCAGTAAGGAAGCGCTTGAATACAGTATTGCTTACTCATTTTTTCATTGGGGTGTTACGCCTTGGGCGATTTACGGTGTTGCTTCGCTGGCCATGGCCTATCATTTCCACGTGCGAAAAAATACAGGTCTGAGTCTGTCTGCTGCTATTGAGGCTATCACGGGGCTGAACGCGACAGGTGTTGTTGGGCGTTTCGTGGATGTGGTGTTCTTGCTGTCGACATTTGGTGGGCTGGTGCTCACCATCACACTGTCGGCCTCGACAGTGGGTAAAGGCATAGCCATGCTGTTTGGTATCGATGATGGGTATGCACTGAAGGCGTCTCTGGTACTGGCGGTGACGTTGGTATTCTCGCTGAGCTCCTATGTGGGTATCGGCAAAGGGATGCAAAAGCTTGCGCATGCCGCCTGCGGCTTGACCGTTCTTTATGCAGTCATCGTACTGGTGCTCGGGCCCACCGGGTTCACGCTCAGTAACACCGCCAATGGTGTTGGCCTGATGCTGCAGAATTTTGTGCGTATGAGCCTTTCCACTGACCCTGCAGGCAATGGGGAGTTCGCACGGGGCTGGACGGTGTTCTACTGGTTGTACTGGATCACCTACACGCCAGGGGTTGCACTCTTTGTGACCCGCGTGTCGCGTGGGCGCAAGATCAAAGAGGTGGTTGCCGCGATGATTTTGGGCGGCTGCGGGGGGTGCTGGTTTTTCTTCGGTAGTCTGCAGAGTTTTGCCATGCATCAGTTCATCTCAGGCGTAGTGGACGCACCGACCCTCATTAACAGCGTTGGAGGTGAGGAAGTGGTCTCACGGCTGCTCTTCAGCTTGCCTTTCGGCAAGATCCTCGCGGTTGGGTACTACTTATTGATGCTGGTCTTCCTTGCCTCGCACCTGGATGCCGTGTCGTTTGCGGTTGCAGCTACCAGCACCAGGAACCTGAAAGAAGGTGATGAGCCTTCGACCACGCTTAGGCTCTTCTGGTGTCTGATGTTGGCAGCCATTCCACTGGCGATGCTCTACATTGGAGCCCCGTTACACGCACTCAAGACGGTGGTGACGGTTGCGGCGATTCCGTTCCTGGCGGTGCTGGTGGTCAAAATGTACGGCCTTCTGCGATGGATGAAGGCCGACTATGGAAACGCGCCTGCCCATGAGATTGAAATGAGGTGCTCTGAGCGCTCAGAGCTGACGGTGTTGCTCCAAAATGAGAAAGAGCCTGACGAAGCAGCTGCTTGAATCACCTCTGGTTGCCTAGGCTCTGTTAGAAAAATTTTGAGAAGAAGGTGATGGAGGGCGAAACCGTGGAGGGACGGTCGAAGTCCCGCTCGACTTTACGGGTTGTAGATGAGCAGTCCGAATGGGCTGGCGATCCAGTGGGTATGTCAGAAATTTTGTGTTCGGGCATAACATGAGCAAGAGGTGCATGTATGCCAACCAAGAAGAAACCCCTGCGTGACCTACCAAAAATCCCCAAGGAGCTGCTCGAGCAGTTCGGTGAGGGCCTGATGACTGCGGAGGCTATCGAAGATGCCTCTGCGGCATTCAAGAAGGCGTTGATCGAACGGGCCTTGAACGCCGAGCTCAGTCACCACCTGGGGTATCTGCCGGGCGCGCAGCGCCCAGAGGATGAAACCAATCAGCGCAATGGCAGGACTGGCAAGACGGTTCTGACTGGAGAGGGGCCGCTGCGGCTGGATATCCCCGTGATCGAGACGGTAGTTTTGCGCCCATCCTGATTCCCAAGCACGAGCGCCGTTATACCGGTTTCGATGACAAGATCATCGCCATGTATGCCCGAGGCATGACCGTTCGGGAAATTCGCGCATTCCTCTCCGAGCAGTATGGAACGGATGTTTCGCATGACTTCATCAGTTCGGTCACGGCCGAGGTGATGGAGGAAATCGGCGCGTGGCAACAGCGGCCGCTGGAGCCGATGTACCCGGTCATTTTCTTTGATGCACTACGAGTCAAGATTCGCGAAGAAGGCCTTGTGCGCAACAAAGCGATTTACTTGGCGCTGGGCGTTCTACCCGATGGGACGCGCGATATTCTCGGGATCTGGATCGAAAATACCGAAGGTGCGAAGTTCTGGATGAAGGTCTTCAATGACCTCAAGACGCGCGGCGTTGAGGATGTGCTGATCGCCGTCACCGACGGCCTCAAAGGGATGCCAGAGGCGCTAAGCGCCGTGTTTCCGGCCACCACGCTGCAAACATGCATCGTCCACTTGATCCGCAACAGTCTCGATTATGCAGCGTGGGATAAGCGTCGTGATCTGGCCAAAGCGCTCAAGCCGATCTATCAGGCCATCAACGCCGAGGCGGCTGAGCAGGCACTGGATGCCTTTGAAAACGGCCCTTGGGGCAAACAGTACCCAACGGTAGTTGCGGCATGGAGAAGAGCCTGGGATCGAGTGATTCCATTCTTTGTCTTCCCGTCAGGCATTCGAAAAGTGATCTATACGACCAACGCGATCGAAAGCATCAACGCCCAGCTACGCAAGATCATCAAAACGCGTGGTCACTTCCCAACGGATGAGGCCGCCACCAAGCTGATCTGGCTGGGGCTGCGGAACATCACGGCAAACTGGGGCTCAGCGGCCCATGACTGGAAAAATGCGATGAATCAATTCGCGATGCTGTACGGAGATCGATTTATCAGGCCGACCTGGTAAAAGCATGGCCAGCCTGACGGCAGGCCGTTATCGGCCCGCACACAAAAAATCTGACACTCTCGATCCAGTCGGTTTTCGACGCAACATCACTGAGTATCAAGGCTTTTCAGACAGAGCCTGGACACCTCCAAGCCTCACAACGAGGCCCAAACAGGAGGGGCCATGAGTTGTCAGCGCCACCTCGAAGAATTCAAGATCGAAGCGGTCAAGCAAGTGATCAAAAAGGCAAACCTGCTGCCGATATCGCCCAGCGCCTGGCGACGTCCGAGTACGGCCTGTATGCCGGATCAAGGTCTACAGCAAGCCCCAAGCGCAGCGTCAGCAAGACGATGTTAAGCAGGCCGAACGGCACACACTGCGCGCAGCACTCAAGCGGGTGACGCAAGAGCGAGACATCTTGAAGAAGGCCGCGGCGTACTTCGCCAAGGTGTACGGCTTTAGTACGCGCTCATCAAGAATTCCACGATGACCGTAAGCGTTCGTTGAAGTCACTTTGCACGGCTTGGGCGCCCATCGACTTGGCTGAAGGTGGGCGAGGCAGGATCGCCCTATGATTCGGTGAGTCCACATCTGATAATGCCTCGGATACCACTATTCAAGGCAGGGCCAAACATGGACTCCCGTGCAACTCGCTACGCCTTATTTGTCTTTTCCGTTTTCATAATGTGCCAACCAGTACAAGCATCGACGTGGCAAATTTGCCGTATGGAGCTACATATCACTGATGTGTTGAAGCATCCCCACCCAGCACTACAGGCCCAAGTCGTGAAGGTAAGCCCGGCATCGACCACGGCAGAATGCCCGGAAAAGGGGGCGACTCTAACATTCGTACCGGAAGCCGCTGATTATCAAAGCACGCTCCCGCGCCGGCAGTGGCCCAAAAAAGGCCAGACGATACACATCAACTATCGATATCTGGATGGGACCTGTAAAGGCGATGGCCATCCCCATGAGTGCCGTGTTGAACACTATCCCTTAGGCTCTGCCTGAAAAGCCTTGAGACTCGTTGATGCTGCGTTGAAAACAGCCTGAAGCGCCAGCCCGGTCGGAGTGCTCATGTACTCCAGTACACTGCGCTTCCCTAGGCTGGCAGCCTCACGCTTGAAAGTTGGGGTGAAGGTACGTCGTTGTCTACTAACATCGAACACCTCTGTATGGCGAGCATTCTCGCCTACAAAGGTGTCCGGGGTTAGTAGACCACTACACAATCACTTTCGTATCGATACGCATCTCACCCTCACCTTTCCCAACTTGCGCCATCCCCCACACCCAGCTAAATTCTCCCAGTCGCCGATGCATCGGCGATACGACCTTGGCCGGTCGGAATCGAAAGGCGCATCAGCGCCAAATCGTCATCGCAGGCGCTTTTTTGTGCCCGTGATGTCGAGTCATGGCAGTGGTGCGCGGGACACCTTCGGGTGTGCCGGGCTCCTTTCGTCCCGGTCGGCCAACCCGCGTACTGCTGCCACCTCAACTTGCTTGGCCGCAAGCGGTGGCAGTTCCACAACGAAAGGAACTCATGCATGACCACTGCACATCCGTCGAGGATCCTCGCATTCGCGCTCCGCCCCCGTTTCCCGGTTCCGGTACCGCGAGCCCAGCGTTTCTACCGCCCTCACAGCCCGTTCACCCGCAAACCGAAGCAGGTGTCCCATGACTGACCATGAACGGCTTTCCTCAATCCAATCTTACGCGTGGACCCTGGAGTTACTGGGCGAGGCCCTGGCTCAGCAGGATGCGCTGCTGGAATGCGAGCACAACCCGCACATGGGAGTTCGAGGTGCAGCGGGGATTCATCAGGCGATCCGCATCATCAGTCGGTTGACGGCGGAGGAGTGTGGGAGGGCAATTGAATTGGCGGGGCATCCTGGCGAGTGATGCTTGGCTTTTCATTGCAGGGGCCGCTTTGCGGCCCTTGCGCGGCATAAGTCGGGACGCCGACCCGCAGCGCCACTTTCAGGCCTCGCTCATCCGCTCGACCCGCGCCGCCAGCCCTGAGCGCATATCACTCCCGCTCGGCTGCTGATACACGCTCAACCCAAACTCTGGCAGCACCGCCAGCAGGTAATCGAAGATATCCCCTTGAATCCGTTCGTAGTCGGCCCAGGCGGTGGTGCGGGTAAAGCAGTACACCTCCAGCGGCACACCTTCGGCGCTGGTCTGCATCTGGCGGACCATGCAGGTCATGTTCGGGTGTACATCAGGGTGGTTCTTCAGATAGGCGAGGGCGAAGGCGCGGAAGGTGCCGATGTTGGTGAGCTTGCGGCGGTTGGCGGCCAGCTCTTCGACCAGGCCCTGGGCTTCGTTCCAGTCGTGCAACTCCTTGCGCTTGGTGGCCAGGTAGTCGCCCAGCAGGCGCACGCCGGACAGGCGCTGCTCTTCCTGCACGGTGAGAAAGCGCACGCCGGTGGCGTCGATGAACAGGCTGCGCTTGATGCGGCGTCCGCCCGACTGCTGCATGCCGCGGTAGTTGCGGAACGACTCGCTCATCAGGCGCCAGGTGGGGATGGAGACGATGGTCTTGTCGAAGTTCTGCACCTTCACTGTGTGCAGGGTGATATCGATCACATCGCCGTCTGCGCCCACCTGGGGCATCTCGATCCAGTCGCCGACGTGCAGCATGTCGTTGCTGGTGAGCTGCACGCTGGCCACGAACGACAGCAGGGTGTCCTTGTACACCAACAGCAGCACCGCCGACATCGCACCCAGGCCCGAGAGTAGCAGCAGCGGCGAGCGATCGATGAGGGTGGCGACGATGACGATGGTGCTGAACACCCACAGCACCATCTTCGCCAACTGCACGTAGCCCTTGATCGAGCGGGTGCGGGCGTGCTCGGTGCGGGCGTAGATGTCCAGCAGCGCGTCGAGCAGGCACGACAGGGCCATGCTCAGGAACAGCAGGGTGAAGGCCAGGGCCAGGTTGCCGAGGAAATGCTGCGCCGTGTCGGACAGTTCCGGCACCAGACGCAGACCGAATTGCATCACCAGCGACGGAGTGGTTTGTGCCAGGCGCTGCAGCACCTTGTTATGGCGCAGGTCTTCGACCCAGCGCAGCGCCGGTTGGCGCGCCAGCAGACGGCTGGCGTGCAGCACCAGAAAGCGCGCGATGCGCCCCAGCACCAGCGAGATCAGCAGCAGCACGCCCAGGCCCAGGGTCGCGTGCAATAAAGGGTGCTGGTCGAGGGTGCCCCAGAGGTCCAGAGCGTCGACCCAGAGTCGTTGGATATCCATAGCGAAAAACGGTCTGCAATTGCCTGACGAGGCGCAATTAGAGCGCGGAAGCGGGGCAGGGTGCCAAAAGAAATTCGGCGTCGGCAGCGGAAAACGTTAACCTATGCAGCCGAATTGTCCGCATCTACCTGAGGTACACCCGTGTTTTCCCAATTCGCCCTGCACGAACGCCTGCTCAAAGCCGTGGCCGAGCTGAAATTTGTCGAGCCGACCCCGGTGCAGGCGGCGGCCATCCCCCTGGCCCTGCAAGGGCGCGACCTGCGCGTGACGGCGCAGACTGGCAGCGGCAAGACCGCCGCCTTCGTGCTGCCGCTGCTCAACCGCCTGGTCGACCTCAGCGGTCCGCGCGTGGAAATCCGTGCGTTGATCCTGCTGCCGACCCGCGAGCTGGCCCAGCAGACCCTCAAGCAGGTGCAACTGTTCTCGCAGTTCACCTACATCAAGTCTGGCCTGATCACTGGCGGTGAAGACTTCAAGGAACAAGCGGCGATGCTGCGCAAGGTGCCGGACGTGCTGATCGGCACGCCGGGCCGCCTGCTCGAGCACCTCAACGCCGGCAACCTCGACCTGTCCCAGGTGCAGGTGCTGATCCTCGACGAAGCTGACCGCATGCTCGACATGGGCTTCGCCGAAGACATGGAGCGCCTGTGCAAAGAGTGCGAGCAGCGCGAGCAGACCCTGCTGTTTTCCGCCACCACTGGCGGCGCGGCGCTGCGCGACATCATTGGCAAGGTGCTGAAGGATCCTGAGCACCTGATGCTCAACAGCGTGTCCCAACTGGCCGAAGGCACCCGCCAACAGATCATCACCGCCGACCACGACCAGCACAAAGAGCAGATCGTGCAGTGGCTGCTGGCCAACGAGACCTTCGACAAGGCGATCATCTTCACCAACACCCGGGCCCTGGCCGACCGCATCTACGGTCACCTGGTGGCCAAGGACGTCAAGGTCTTCGTGCTGCATGGCGAGAAGGACCAGAAGGACCGCAAGCTGGCCATCGAGCGCTTCAAGCAGGGCAGCTCCAAGGTGCTGGTGGCCACCGATGTGGCCGCACGCGGCCTGGACATCGATGGCCTGGACCTGGTGATCAACTTCGACATGCCGCGCAGCGGTGACGAGTACGTGCACCGGGTGGGCCGCACCGGGCGTGCCGGTGGCGAAGGTCTGGCGATCTCGCTGATCACCCACAACGACTGGAACCTGATGTCGAGCATCGAGCGCTACCTCAAGCAGCAGTTCGAGCGCCGGGTGATCAAGGAGGTCAAGGGCACCTACAGCGGGCCGAAGAAGGTCAAGGCGTCGGGCAAGGCGGCGGGCGTGAAGAAGAAAAAGACCGACAAGAAGGCCGCAGACAAGAAGGCAGTGGCCAAGCGCAAGCCGAGCGCCAAGCCGCGTCCGAATGCTCCACTGACCAGTGCTGATGGCCTGGCGCCGCTGAAAAAGCGCGCGCCGAAGGCCGAGTAATTACAGAACGGTGCAGGAGCGGCGCGAGGTCGCTCCTGCACAGGCATAGCCCATCGTTATCCTGCCTTGCGCTCCGCTTCCTTCAACTCCTGAATCCGCTTGTCGATCAACTGGCATTTATCCGGCAGGTCCTTGCTCGCCGTGCCCAGCTCCATGCCCTGGAGTTCTTCGTTGATTTCCTTGGCCTTCTGCGGGTTCTGCTCGGTGAGTTGCGTCACCAGCCCTGCCAGTTCCTCTCGTTTTTGCGTCGCCTCGTCGGGCGTGCAGGCCCAGGCGGGTAGGGCGCAGGACAGGCTGGCGAACAGGGTCATGCGGCACAGAACGTTCATGGTCGTTTCCTCCTTGTGCAGTCACAGGGTGGAGTGGCGCCTGGCGGCAAAGGTTCAGGTCAATGACCCAGAGGGCTTGTCAGTACGGCTGATGGCAAATTGACGTCAAAAAGCCATGAGGTTATGCTTCGCCCCCCGTTTTTACCGTCCAGGGACTGGAACATGGCGACATGGTTTCGCACGCGCGCCGCTCACGCGCTCCTGCTGCTGACTGTTGGTTTCTCCGGCGCCGACGCCCTGGCCGCCACGCCGCTGGAGCAAGACCTCATCCGCGATCGTCAGGACCGCCTGCTGCAAGAACAGCAGCGGCGCCTCGATGAGCTGCGCGACCTGCCGGGTAACACGCCGGCGCCCAGTACCCAGCCGCTGCCCGAAGACACCCGCTGCTTCACCATCCGCACCCTCGAAATCAAGGGGGCCGACAGCCTCAGCGCCGCCGACCGCGAGCGTCTGACCAAGCCCTTCATCGGCCAATGCCTGGGCGTCAGTCAACTCAATGTCCTGCTCAAGGCCATCACCGACCTGTACCTGGACCGTGGCTTGGTCACCAGCCGCGCTTATCTGCCGCAGCAGGACCTGTCCAGCGGTCACCTGCAGGTGCTGGTGGTCGAAGGGCGTGTGCAAGGTCTGCGGGCTGACCCGGCCAGCGGTCTGTCGCCGCGTGAGATCGCCATGACTTTCCCCGGCCGTGAAGGCGAGGTGCTCAACCTGCGCGAGATCGAGCAGATGGTCGATCAGCTCAATCGCCTGCCCTCGACCCGTGCGCAAATGGAGCTGCTGCCCGGTGACGCCGTCGGCGCCAGTGTGGTGCAGGTCAAAGGCCAGCCCGACAAGCCCTGGCGCGCCTCGCTGTCGCGCAACAACGAAGGCCAGCGCAGCACCGGCGAGCAGCAGGTCAACCTGGGTTTCGAATGGGACAGCCCCCTGGGCCTGGCCGACCAACTGAGCCTGCGCGGCGGTCACGATGTGGTCAGCGACCACACGCAAGGGTCGAAGAACGGCACGCTGGCGTACAACCTGCCCTGGGGGTGGTGGAACTTCAGCTACAGCTACAGCGAGTCCGATTACCGCTCCGAAGCCCAGGCCAACGGCTTCACGTTCAAGCAGACCGGCGACAGCCAGAACCACCAACTGCGCGCCGACCGTGTGCTGCACCGCGATGCCACCAGCAAGACTTCGGTGAACGTCGGCCTGGCGCACCTGCGCACCAACAACTACATCGAAGACAGCCGTCTGCAAGCCAGCAGCAACCGCCTCAGCGAAGCGCAGTTCGGCATCAACCACGGCCGGCGTATCGGCACCGCCTTCGTCAACCTTGACCTTGGCACTCAGTCGGGCATCGGCGCCTTCGACGCCCAGAGCAACGGCCATCCCCAGCCTGGCGAGCCAGTGGCGCGCTACCGCAAGTACACCGCCACGCTGAGCTACGTGCAGGGCTTCCAGGTGCTTGGCGAGAACCTGTCCTTCTCCAGCCTGGCCACCGCCCAGCGCAGCGAGGACGTACTGTTCAGCCCGCAGCGCATCAGCCTCGGCGGGCTGTCGTCGGTGCGTGGCTTGAAGGATCAGTCGCTGTCCGGGGACAGCGGCGCCTACTGGCGCAACGACCTGCGCTGGACCCGACCGGTGACCTGGCCGGTGTTGCAGCCGGTGATCGCCGAGTACGGGATGGGCCTGGGCTATGACCTGGGCGTGATCCGCAACGACCGCTACAACGGCGACCGTCACGGCCGCGCCAGTAGCCACTCGCTGGAGTTGTTCGCCCGGGGCCGGCACCTGGCTGCCAGCGTCACCTTCGCCCAGAGCCTGGAGCGACCGGACGCCGTGCCCGACAAAGAGCGCCCGGTTTACTTCCGGCTCGACTTCTTCATCTGACGGTCGAGTCGATACGCCTTGTCCCTTCTTCGCGAAAGGGTCATCGCCTGAGGACGTGTGCCTCGGGGATTCGAGATCTTGAGGGTCTGCCCTGAGCAGCGTTGCGTCTTTGCGACCTGCGCCGAAGGCGGCGAGGATCGCGCTGTGTTGGTGTGTTTCAAGCTTGGGGTGTGATGGCAGGGCAGCCAGTCAGCACGCCCGCTGTGACCGACTCCAGAAGCCCACCGGTACGTGATCCACCAGCCACACACCATTGTCCGCTTGATAGAACTTCGCGCCAGCGTCGCGCATCTTCGCCGCATCGATTTCCAGCAACACGGGCTCCCCGTAGCGTTTGCCCACGCTCAGGGCAATCTGCGGATCTTCGCTGAGGTGCACATGGTGACGTGTGCCGGCTAGCAGCCCCTGGCGTTCGATGGAGGCCATGAAGCGGCTCGCGGTGCCGTGATAGAGCAGGGCCGGAGGCGTTTTCTCAACATGCTGAACATCCACCTGATCGGTGCTGTGGCCTTGGGCGGCGCGGATGTAGCGGGCGTCCTGCGAAAGGGTGAAGCGCTTCTTGTCGTTGGTATCGACCACCTCGCGCAGCGCAGCGAGGTCGAAGTTGCGCCCGTGTTGGGCGGCGTTTTGCAGCAGGGTATCCACTTCGGCCCAGCCATCGCGGTCCAACGTCAGGCCGATGGCGTGAGGTTCATGGCGCAGTACATAGCTCAGGAATTTGCTTATTTCGTCACGCTGTTTCTTGTTCAAACTCGAGTTCCTTTTTGTCTTTTCCTTTTTTTGGCGTAGGAATTGTCGCCTTTGCACCCCCCGTGCTCAAGGCATCAGTGCTCAAGGCATTGGACTGACAAGCGCTTTGCCTCCTACCGCTATCGACCGAGCGGTGCCCCGCCTGAACGCACAAGGTCATTGACCAGCAGACGTTTTGAACGCCAGCGACACGCCGCCGGTCCCACCCTCTGTACAGCCCTTCGCCCATTGAACGAGGCCACCGCCATGAGCACGAGCACCTACGACTGGGATCTGATCGAACGCCTGCTGCACGAAGTGCAGAACGGCGCAGGTGAACATTTCACCCCGCGCCCCTACGCCGAACAGCACGCGGCAGCGCTGGCCAGTGCCGGTGAGCCAGTGGGCGATGTGGACCGGCTCAAGACCCGCGCTTGCGAATACAAAAAGCTGCTGCTCGACCGTGGCTTCATCGCCCCGCGCCCTGAAGAGGAGGGCGGTAATGGCGAGAATTTCGTGCTGACCGAACGTGGCTCGCGCCTGCTCAGCCTGATCGACAGTGCCATTCCGGGCGCCGACAGCCCGCGCCTGCGCCTCGATCAGGAGAGCGATGCCTTGGACGCCGCCACCTTCGACAAGGTGTCGGCCAAACCGCAAATCACCCCCGGAGCGGTGTAGGTATCGCCATCGGCAACAAGGTGAAACAGTTAACCGACCGTCGGCTGGCGCCTTTCGCGCTTGATCTGCGGCAGAATCGGCCCTATGTGCAGGATTAGACGCAGGCGATAATCAGAACATCCGACTATGATCTGTTTGACGCACCGCAGAACCGCTTCGCCGTGAGGCTGACCCGTAAAGGGGGCAATGATGAATAAACCAATGACCAACTGGCTCCATGACCTCGGCGTCGCCTTGGGTCTGATTCCGCCACCGCTGCAGCCGGTGCCGATTCCCAGCGACGCAGAACAGCGCAAGCGCCAGCCCCGTCGGCGCTGACCGCGACAGGAAAAAGGCCGCCGCCTCCTTGAGCAGGAGGCGGCGGCCTTTTGCGTTGCGGGCGAAGACTCCTGTCGTGGATCAGGCCAGGTTGACCGCTGCCATCGGCTTGCGCGACAGCAGGCTGACCACGATGAAGCTCACCAGACCGACCGCCAGGCTGTAGTAGATCGGCGAGTTGGCTTCCAGGCCATCTTTGACCATGAACAACAGTGCCGTAGCGAAGCCCAGCGACATGCTGGCGATGGCGCCGGCTGTGGTCGCGCGTTTCCAGAAGATCGCTCCGATCAGCGGGATCAGCATGCCGCCCACCAGCAGGTTGTAGGCCAGGGTCAGTGCGGCGATCACATCGTCCACCACCAGGGCGATGGCCAGCATCGCCAGGCCGGTCAGCAGGGTGAACAGCCGATTGACGTTCAGGCTCGACTGCTTGCCGCCGCGCAGCCGTGGCAGCAGGTCCTCGGTGAGGGTGGTCGAGGCGGCCAGCAGGCAGGCGCTGGCGGTGGACATCATCGCCGCCAGGGCAGCGGCCATCAGCAGGCCACGGATGCCGTCGGGCAGGGTGGTCTTGATCATCTCGGCGAAGGCGTTGTTGGGATTGGCCAGGTCCGGCAGTAACACATGGGCGGCCATCCCGATCAGCGCGCAGGCCAGGCCGTAGATCACGCAGTACACACCGGCCGCGGTGCCGGCGCGCTGGCACACCTTGGCGTCACGGGCGGTGAACACTCGCTGCCAGATGTCCTGGCCGATGAGGATGCCGAAGAAGTAGATCAGGAAGTAGGTGACGATGGTGTCCCAGCCGATGGTGGTGAGCTGGAAACTCGCCGCTGGCAGCTTGGCCACCAGGCTGTCCCAGCCGCCGACCTTGAACACGCACACCGGCAGCAGGATGAACATCAGGCCCACGGTCTTGATGACGAACTGGACGATGTCGGTGAGGGTCAGCGACCACATGCCGCCGATGGTCGAGTACACCACCACCACGCCACCGCCGAACAGCAGCGCCATCCAGAACGGTACATCGAGCAGCACCTGCAGCACGGTACCCATGGCCAGCGTCGAGACCACCGCGATCATCAATGCATAGACCAGCATGATCACCGCGCTGGCCTGGCGCGCCATGGGGTTGTAGCGGCGCTCCAGCACCTGGGTCACGGTGAAGATGCGCAGGCGCAGCAGCGGTTTGGCCAGGAACAGGTTGAGGGCGACGATGCCCAGGCCCAGGGCTGCGCACAGCCAGAAGCCGGAAATGCCGTGCACGTAGCCCAGGCGCACGGTGCCGACGGTCGAGGCGCCGCCCAGCACGGTGGTGGCCATGGTGCCCATGTACAGCGTGGGCCCCAGGTTGCGTCCGGCCACCAGGTAGTCTTCGTGGGTTTTCGCCCGCCGCATGCCGTACCAGCCCAATCCCAGCATGCCGACGGCGTAGATCAGTACAACGATGATGTCCAAGGCCATGGGGGTCTCCGATTATCTTTATTATGCGAGATCGATCCGGGCACGCTGACCGCGCCCGGTGCTCCTCATCGAGTGTTGGCGGGCCTCTATGGCCCTGTCCCACGGCTCCTGCCCGGGTGTCGCATGGATTCGGGCCTAGCGGTGCACCACGCCCGGCAGCACGCAGAGCATTTCGAACAGCAGGTTCGCGCCCAGCAGCGAGGTGTTGCCAGTGGTGTCGTAGGGCGGCGAGACCTCCACCAGGTCGCAGCCGATCAAATCCAGGCCCTGGCAGCCACGGATGATCTCCATGGCCTGGATGGTGGTCAGGCCACCGATCTCCGGGGTGCCGGTGCCGGGCGCCCAGGCCGGATCGATGCCGTCGATGTCGAACGACAGGTACACCGGGCCACCGCCGACCTTCTCGCGCACTTCGGCCATGAGCGGTGCCAGGGATTGGTGCCAGCACTCCTCGGCCTGCACCACGCGAAAGCCTTGGCGGCGGCTCCAGTTGAAGTCGTCGGCGGTATAGCCCTGGGCGCGCAGGCCGATCTGCACCACGCGCTCGCAGTCCAGCAGGCCTTCTTCGACGGCGCGGCGGAAGGTGGTGCCGTGGGCGATCTTCTCGCCGAACATATGATCGTTGACGTCAGCGTGGGCGTCGATGTGCACCAGGCCGATCTTGCCGTGTTTCTTGTGCAGGGCGCGCAGGATCGGCAGGGTGATGGTGTGATCGCCGCCCAGGGTCAGCGGGATGATGTTGTGTTCGAGGATCTGGTCGTAGGCTTCTTCGATGATGCGCACGGCGTCGAGCAGGTTGAAGGTGTTGATCGCCACGTCGCCGATGTCGGCCACCGACAGCGAGTCGAACGGGGCGGCGCCGGTGGCCATGTTGTAGGGGCGGATCATCACCGATTCGGCGCGGATCTGCCGAGGGCCGAAGCGGGTGCCGGCGCGCAGCGAGGTGCCGATGTCCAGCGGCACGCCGATGAAGGCCGCGTCCAGGCCTTCGGCGCTCTGCAGGTGGGGAAGACGCAGCATGGTGGCGATGCCGCCGAAACGCGGCATTTCGTTGCCGCCCAGTGGTTGGTGGAGAATCTTGTCCACGGTGGGCCTCATCAGTCGGTCGATTGTTGTGTTTGTTCGAACCTGTGTCGCGGCGCGCTCGAGCCAGGCACGGGGCCGGCGACCAGGGACATTTCGGCCGAGTGTGCGAGAGGTAGTGGCGTGGAAGAATCGCTACCGACAAATACTTACTTCAGGAATTTCTAAACTATCACTCTCCAGGCGCGGTAGACTCTGTCGGAATTTTCCGAGTGGACCGGTGTGTCATGGCCTCAACGCTGCCCGACCTGAAGCTGCTGCGCATCTTTGCCAGCGTGGTGCGTCACCAGGGCTTCGCCAATGCCCAGCGCGACCTCAACCTGTCCACGTCGGCCATCAGCACCTACATGAGCCAGTTGGAAAGCAGCCTCGGCCTGGTGCTGTGCCACCGCGGCCGTGGCGGTTTCAGCCTGACCAGCAAGGGCGAGCTGTTCCACCAGGAGACCTTGCGCCTGCTTGGCGAGCTGGACGGTTTCGAGCAGTACGCCGCCGCGCTCAAGGGCGAACTGCGCGGCACCCTCAACCTCGGCGTGATCGACTCCACCGTGGGCGACCGCGCCCTGCCGCTGGCCGAGGCGATCGGTGCCTATAGCCAGGAGCACCCGGCGGTGCACCTGCACCTGTCGGTGTCCAGCCCCTACGAGCTGCAACTGGGGGTGCAGGACAACCGCCTGGACCTGGCCATCGGCGCCTTTTCCTCGCGCATGAGCGGGTTGCTGTACCAACCGCTGTACCGCGAGCAGCACTGGCTGTACTGCAGCAACCGTCATCCGCTGTACGCCGAGCGGCGCATCCCCGCCCAGGTCATCACCCAGCAGCGCATGGTCGGGCGCGGCTACTGGAGCCAGGCGGAACTGGCCCGGCATGGCTTCAAGCACAGCGCGGCCACGGTGGAGAGCATGGAGGCGCAGTTGATCCTGATCCTCTCCGGCGCCTACATCGGCTACCTGCCCGAGCATTACGCCCAGGCCTGGGCCGACAAAGGCGACCTGCGTGTGCTGTCGCCCGCGACCTTCGGCTACCAGGCGCCGTTTTCTCTGATCATTCGCCGGGGCCGCAGTCGCGAACCGCTGATCCAGACTTTTCGTGACTTGCTCAAGTCGCAGTTGAACGTCGGTTGATGGCCGGCGCCATCCTGGGCCTGATCGGCCTTTTCCTATCACCGCGTCGTCGCGTCGATGGCTGTTCGTCGAATGGCGTCATCCGGCACTGACGCGCTCTGCTAAACCTGTAAACGTTTTGTTCAATTCCTACACCCGAACCAGCAAGGACCGCCCGCGATGCGCACGAATTTGCCCGTGACCGAGCAAGAAAGAACTTTCCCCAGTGAGCAGCGGCTGATCTCCACCACCGACCTGGACAGTCGGATCACCTATTGCAACGAGGCCTTCGTGGCCATCAGCGGTTTCACCTACGAGGAACTGGTGGGCCAGCCGCACAATCTGGTGCGCCACCCCGACATGCCACCGGCGGTATTCGGTCACATGTGGGACACCATCAAGCAAGGCAAAGCCTGGATGGGGGTGGTGAAGAACCGGGCCAAGAACGGTGACTACTACTGGGTCAGCGCCTATGTCACGGCGGTCTACGAGAACGGTCGGCTCAGCGGCTACGAGTCGGTGCGCTCGGTGCCCAGCCGCGAACAGATTCGCCGCGCCGAGGCGCTCTATGCGCGGCTCAATGCCGGACGTTCAGCGGTGCCGAAGGTGGCGCGCCTGACCCGGTGGCTCGGCACCGGTGGACCCCTGCTGGTCGCGGCAGCGATCGCCGCCGCGGGCATGCTGTGGCTGCCGCTGCCGGGCGCCCTCGGCGTGCTGCTGGCCAGCCTGCTCGGCGCCGGCTGGCTGATCGAGCACCGCCAGAACCGGGCCATCCGCCGCACCCTCGCCGATCACCCAAAGGCTTTCACCAGCCCGCTGGTGGCGCTGACCTACAGCGACAACCCGGGTCTGCGCGGTCAGCTCGACCTGGCCATCATCAGCGAAGAGGCGCGGCTACAGACGGCCCTGACTCGCCTGGTGGACGCGGGCGTCGGGGTCAAGTCGCGGGCTGCGCAGTCGGCTGAGCTGTCCGACGCCCAGGCGCGGATGCTCGACCGTCAGCGTAGCGAAACCGACCAGTCGGCCACCGCCATCGCCGAGATGGCCGCGACCATCCAGGAGGTCACCCAGAATGTGCAGAGCACCGCCCATGCTGCCGGCGATGCTGACCAGTTGGCGCAGCAGGGCAGCGAACTGGCGCGCCAGAGCCTGCGCGCCATGGGCAGCATGAGCGAGGCGGTCGGCGACATCAGCCAGGCGGTGGACGCCCTGGCCGAGCAGACCATGAGCATCGGCAGCGTAGTGGACGTGATCACCGCCATCGCCGAACAGACCAACCTGCTGGCGCTCAACGCCGCCATCGAAGCCGCGCGTGCGGGCGAGCAGGGACGCGGTTTCGCGGTGGTGGCCGATGAGGTGCGTTCGCTGGCGCAGCGCACCCGCTCCTCCACCGAGGAAATTCACCAGATCATCGATACGCTGCGTGCCGGCGCCGAACGTGCCGTGACCAGCGCCGGGCGCGGCGAGCAGATTTCCCGCGACAGCATGCACAGCGTCGAGGCGGTGCAGACGGCGCTGACCGGCATCGTCCAGGCCGTCAGCCGCATTACCGGCATGAGCCAGCAGATGGCGACGGCCTCCGAGCAGCAGAGCCATGTGGCCGAGGACATCAACCAGCAGATCGTGCGCATCGCCCAGTTGTGCGACGAGAGCGCCGGGCAGGCCAAGCAGGGCGCCGAGATCAGCCAGGACCTGGAGCGCATGGCCGAGTACCTGCACAGCTTGGCGGAGCGCTTCAGCCGGTAAGCGCGAAGAGGGCGTCATCGCGGCGACCAGCAGCCACACCGCAGGCCGGTGTGGCACACTGCGCGCCTTGAGGAGAGCCCATGTCCAGACCCCGCTGCACACGCTGCCAGCGTCCACTTGCCCACTGCCTCTGCGCGCTGATCCCATCGCTGCCCAGCCGTACCCGCGTGGTCCTGCTGCAGCACGCCAGCGAGACCCCCATGCGCTGAACACCGCGCGACTGGCCGCCTTGGGCCTGCGCAATGCCGAGCTGCTGAGCGGCGAGGTGTTCGACGAACTGCCCGCGTTGTTGGCCACGCCAGGTTATCGCCCGGCGCTGCTGTTCCCTGGCGAGCAGGCAGAGATCGTGCAGCCCTACGCCGAGCACGACGCGTTGCCGCTGTTGCTGATCGTGCCCGACGGTACCTGGCGCAAGGCGCGCAAGCTGCTGTACCTCAACCCACTGCTCGACGCGCTGCCACGCCTGACCCTTGGCCAGGTGCCGCCGTCGCGTTATCGCCTGCGCAAGGCGCCGCAGCCAGGGGCGCTGTCGACGATCGAGGCGGTGGTGCAGGCGCTCGACGTCCTGGAGGCGCCGGTCCGGTTCGATGCGCTGCTGCGACCGTTCGAGGCGCTGATCGAAGGGCAGATCAAAGCCATGGGTGCCGAGACCTTCGAGCGCAATCACGGCCAGGGCTGAGCCCCGACCGCGTCGCAGGGCTTAACGCATTTCGGGCAATTGCGCCTGAGTACGGACTTCGGTGGTGGCAATGGCTTCCGGCGGCAGGGTGATGCGCTGCTTGGTCAGCAACTCGCCCATGGTCGCCAGCACGCGGTACATCGAGTATTCCTCGGTGTAGCGCACTTCGGTGTAGCGGCGGTTGGCGTTGTACAGCTCGTTTTCGCTGTCGAGCACGTCGAGCAGGGTGCGTTGGCCCAGGCCGAACTGGTCCTGGTACGCCGCGCGCACCCGCGTGGTGGTCTCGGCGTATTCGCGGGCGCTCGGGGTCTGCTTGCGCGCATTGTTCATGGCGTTCCACGCCAGGCTCAGGTTCTCGGTGAGCTCGCGCAGGGCGTTGTTGCGGATGTCCATGGCCTGGTTGATCTTGTACGAATCAGACTCCAGGCGCGCCTTGTCGCTGCCGCCACGGAACAGGTTGTAGCTGAGCTCGACGCCGGCTTGCCAGTCGTTGTTGCTGTGACCGCGCTCACCGCCGGTGTTGTTGTTGGCGCCGGTGGCCAGCACCGCATCCAGGCGCGGGTAGAAGGGCGACTTGGCCACTTCGTACTGCTTCTCGGCAGCATTCACGTCGGCTTGTGCCGATTTCAGGTACGGGTTGTTCTCGCGCATGCCCTGGCGGGCTTCGTCCAGGGTGTTGGGCATCTGGATCTTGATGCTGCTCGGTGCTTCCAGCTCGTCCGGCTGACGGCCGACGACGCTGTAGAAGTTGGCCTCGGCGTCGGCCAGGTCCACTTCGGCGGTGTCCAGGTTGTTTTCCGCCAGCGCGCGACGGGCGCGGGACTGGTCGAGGTCGGCGGTGCTGCCTACGCCGCGCTCACTACGCAGGCCGATCTGATCGTTCACGCGCAGGTGCGCTTGCAGGTTGTTACGAGCCAGGGTCACCAGTTCGCGGCGCTTGAGCACCTCCAGGTACACCTCGATGGCGCGCAGCGCCACGTCCTGGGCCACGGCCTGGGTGTAGTAGGCGCGCGAGGTGGCCACCGATTGCGTGCGACCGACTTCGTTGGAGGTGTTGAAACCGTCGAAGATCATCTGCCGCAGGCGCAGTTCGGACTGTGTGTAGTTCAGGGTCGCCTTGTCGTGGTTGCGCGTGCCATCAGGGTTCACGCCACGGGTGTTCTGGTTGTCCGAGCGCTGGCGCCCGTAGCCGGCGACCAGGTCGACGGTGGGGAAGTAGCCGCCGCGCGCGAACTTCACATCCTCATCGGCCGAGAGCTTGCTGTTGCGGTTGGAACTGATCTGAGGGTGGTAGTCCACGGCACTCTGGACGGCCTCGGTGATCGACATCGCCTGTGCGTTGGCACAGACCATGGCCAACAAGATGGCACTGGTGATGGGGGTTGGAACGCGCATCGGGTACTTCTCCCTGATCGAATAAGGTGCTGCACTCGCCAAAAAAATGACGGAAATGCATGTTAAAACCGTTTCAGGTTTGTAACAACAGAGCTAAGAACATTTCGTGGCAAAGCTAAGAAGATTTCTTCATAAGTTCTATGCGAAAAAAAACTTATGAGCTCTAAGAAAACCGAGACATTGTTCTACACAGTCGCTCGGTGAATTGGCTGAAGTACCTGATTTCCGGGCTTTACTGAAAGTTCCACATTTGTTTGCAGTGCGGGCGCCGGAAAGCAAAATTTAGGCGTATTTAGTCGCCAAAATATTGGCGATTAATTGATGGCTACTTGGTATTAGTCCCTGCGTATTAGGTCCAAAGTGAGCGGGATTTCTCACGGATCTGACAGGTGAAGTGGTTGAACCTGATCGCGTCGCGCGGTTTCCGGAATCGCCTGTAACGAGCACCAGCATCGGAGGCGTATGTTCATGGCGGGTTCAATCGGGGTGGTGAGCAAGGTGATCGGTCAGGTGTTCGCGGTCGCCAGTGATGGTGCCCGGCGCTTGCTGGTGGAGGGCGATCGGCTGTTCGCTGGGGAGCAACTGGACACGGGCCTAGGTGGTGCCGTGGCAGTTCGTTTAGCCAACGGTGCCGAGCTGACCCTCGGGCGAGGCAGCAGCCTGACGCTCACGCCGGACCTGCTGGCCAATCATGCGCCCCACGTCCAGGCGCCCGATCCGACGCCCACCCAGGCCCAGCTCAGCGACGTCGAGCGCTTGCAGCAGGCCATCGCCGCGGGCGGTGACCCGACCCAGGAAGGCGAAGCGCCTGCCGCCGGTCCCGGTGCCAATGGCGCACCGGGTGCGTTGGGCGGTGGACACAGCTTCGTGCTTCTGACCGAGGTCGCCGGGCGAGTCGACCCTACGGTCGGTTTCCCCACCGCCGGTTTCAATGGCACGCCCGAGTTGGCCAATCGTGACCTCGGCGGACTCGACCCGAGCGGTAATCCCCCAGGCGCGGGCCCCGCGACCAATCCGCCACCTGTCACGCCGCCTGTGACTCCACCGGTCACTCCACCTGTTACACCGCCGGTGACGCCTCCGGTGAATCCGCCTGTCACTCCGCCGGTTACGCCCCCAGACCACCCTGTCACCCTGGGCGGTCTCGACCTGAATCCCGCAGAGCTGAGCCTGAACGAAGCCAATCTGCCACAAGGCTCGGCGCCGAACCCCCAGGCCCTGACGCAAACCGGCAGTTTCACCGTGGTCGCGCTCGACGGGCTGTTCAACCTCAGCGTCGGCGGCATCAACGTGGTCACCGCCGGCGTGGTGACCGGTGTCGGCCAGTCGATCACCACCGGCCTTGGCAACCTACTGACCATCACCGGCTATGACGCGGCCAACGGCCGGGTCAGCTACAGCTACACCCTCACTGGCGCCGAGCAGCACCCCGCAGGCGACGGCGCCAACCTGCTGGGCGAGCACTTCTCGGTGCTGGCCAGCGACACCGACGGCGATACCGCCAGCGGCTCGCTGGATGTGATCATCCGCGACGACGTGCCCACGGCGGTCAACGACAGCAATCCGCTCAGCGCCAACGAACAGTCGGTGCAGTTGACCGGCAACGTGCTGGACAACGACATCCAGGGCGCCGACCGCATCGCCAGCGGCCCGGTGGTCGCCGGCACCTATGCCGGCACCTACGGCACCCTGCAATTGGCGGCCGACGGTTCCTACACATACACCCTCAACCCCGACGCTGCGGACTTCAAGAACCTCCACGGAGGCGGGCGCGGCACCGAGACCTTCACCTACACCTTGCGCGACGCTGACGGCGATACCAGCAGCGCGACCCTGACCCTGAACGTCATCAATCTGGACGATCCGGTGATCCTCCGTGGCCTGGACGTGGACGGCGGTGAGCTGACGGTCTACGAGAAGAACCTGAGCACGGGCACCTCCCCCGATCCGGCGGCGTTGACCCAGCAGGGCAGCTTCACGGTCAGCGCGGCAGACGGCCTGCAGAGCCTGAGCGTCGGTGGCATCGCCGTGGTCAGTGGTGGCGTGGTCGCGGGCTTGCCGCAGTCGATCGTCACGGCCCTGGGCAACACCTTGACCCTGCTCGGCTACGATCCGGCCACCGGCGTGGTGAGCTACAGCTACACCTTGCGCGGTAACGAAGGCCACCCTGCCGGCCAGGGGGCGAACAGCCTGAGCGAGCATTTCAGTGTGATCGCCCAGGACACGGACGGCAGCCGCGCCACGGCCAGCCTGGACGTCAACATTGTCGACGACGTGCCCCAGGCGTCTAGCGACGCCGCTACGGTCTACGAGGGCGGCACCGTCAGCGCCAACGTGTTGGTCAACGATGTGATCGGCGCCGATGTTCGGGCCGACGGCCAGTATGTGGTGGGCGTGCGCGCGGGCGCCGACACCTCGACGTCGGCCAGCGGCAACCTGGGAACTGCCGTGGTGGGCCTGTATGGCACCCTGACCCTCGATGGCGCCGGTAATGCGGTCTACCACGCCAATCCCAATGTCGCACCGCCCTCCGGTGCGGTCGATGTCTTCGTCTACACCCTGCGCGACGGAGACGGCGACGAGAGCACCACCACCTTGACCATCGATGTCCGCGACTGTGCACTGATCGTTGGTCCCAACGATGGGGTGACGGTGTACGAGAAGGCGCTTGATCTGATCAAGGACGGCAACGACCTGGCGCCGGGCACGGTGGTGGGCAGCGACCCGCAGTCGAACGCGGAAACCGCGTCCGGAACGTTGGCCGGAACGGTCAGTGGCGGCGTGGGGGCCTTGACCTTCGCGCTGGTGGGCAACGCTGTCGGCCAGTACGGCCAGATCCAGCTCAACGCCGACGGTTCCTACACCTACACGCTCACCTCGGCGCCGAAGTCGCCGGACAACCTCAATGACGGGGCGAATACGCTGACCGAGTCGTTCACCTATCAGGTGAAGGATTCGCTGGGTAACTCGACCACGGGCACTGTGGTCATCAGCATCGTCGATGACGTGCCGAAGGCGGACAGCGATTTCGTCAACGTCTACGAGGGCGGCAGCGTCAGCGGCAATGTGCTGGTCAACGATGTGATCGGTGCCGATGTACGGGCCGACGGCCAGTATGTCGTGGGCGTGCGCGCGGGCGCCGACACCTCCACCTCGGCCATTGGCCAGCTTGGCGTGCAGGTGGTCGGCCAATACGGTTACCTGACCCTCGACGCCCAGGGCAACGCCACCTATCACGCCAGGCCGGATGGCGTGACGCCGGCCGGTGCCACCGACGTGTTCGTCTACACCATCCGCGATGCCGACGGCGACGAAAGCACCACCACGATCACCATTGATATCCACGACTGTTCGCTGGTGGTTGCGCCAGGCGGTGGCGTGACGGTGTACGAAAAGGCCCTCGATCTGGTCAAGGACGGCAATGATCTGGCGCCGGGCACGGTCACCGGCAGCGATCCGCATTCCACTGCGGAAACTGCCTCTGGCTCACTGGCCGGGTTGGTCAGCGGCGGCATCGGTGCAATGACTTTCGCGCTGGTGGGCAACGCTGTAGGCCAATACGGCCAGATCCAGCTCAACGCCGACGGTTCCTACACCTACACGCTCACTTCGGCGCCGAAGTCGCCGGATAACCTCAATGACGGGGCGAATACGCTGACCGAGTCGTTCACCTATCAGGTGAAGGATTCGCTGGGTAACTCGACCACGGGCAGCGTGGTCATCAGCATCGTCGATGACGTGCCGAAGGCGCACTGCGACGTCGCCAGCGTGACCGAAGGCGGCGTGGTGAGCGGCAATGTGCTGGACAATGACATCGTCGGCGCCGACGTGCGGGCCGACGGCCAGTATGTCGTGGGCGTGCGCGCCGGGTCGGATACCTCGACATCGGCGATTGGCCAGCTCGGTGTGCAGGTGGCTGGCCAGTACGGTTATCTGACCCTCGACGCCCAAGGCAACGCCACCTATCACGCCAATCCGAACAGCGTATCCAAGGCCGGTGCCACCGACGTGTTCGTCTACACCATCCGTGATGCCGATGGCGATGAAAGCAGCACGACTCTGACCATCAACGTGCAGGACAGCCGCTTGCTGGCCTGTGAGAACAGCGATGTGACGGTGTACGAAAAGGCGCTGGATCTGGTCAAGGACGGCCACGATCTGGCCGCGGGTACGGTCATCGGCAGCGATCCGCAGTCCACCGGCGAAACGGCCACTGGCAACCTGGCGGGCTCGGTCGGCGGTGGCGTGGGTGCCGTGACCTATAGCCTGGTCGGTAGTACGGTCGGTCAGTTCGGCCAGATTCAGGTCAATGCGGACGGCACCTACACCTACACCCTCACCTCGGCGCCGAAGACGCCGAGTGGTGCCGATGACGGTACCAACCGGGTCATCGAGCAATTCACCTACAAAGCCACCGATTCGCTGGGCAACAGCGTGACCAGCACCATCGCCATTTCCATCGTCGATGACGTACCCAAAGCCGTGTGCGCCGAGCGCAGCATCACGCCGGGCCAGTTGGACTCCAACATCCTGCTGGTGATCGACGTGTCCGGCAGCATGAACTTTGCCTCCGGTGTTCAAGGGCTGAGCCGACTGGACCTGGCCAAGCAGTCGATCAACGCGTTGCTCGAGCGCTACGACGAGATGGGTGACATCAAGGTGCAGGTGGTGACCTTTGCTACCGGCGCCTGGGTCAAGACGCCGGTCTGGGTGTCGATCGCCGAGGCCAAGAGCGTGGTCGCAGGGCTGACCGCCGACGGTTCCACCTATTACGACTCGGCGGTGAGCAAGGCCCAAGAAGCCTTCCTCAGCAGCGGCAAGATCGCCGGGGCGCAGAACGTCAGCTATTTCTTCTCCGATGGCGTACCGACCAATGGGCACGCGATGACGTCGGTGCGCGAGGCCGCTTGGGAGCGGTTCCTCGACGACCAGGGCATCAAGTCCTACGCAATCGGTATGGGCACCGGGGTCAATCAGGCCAATCTCGATCCCTTGGCCTACGACGGCAGCAGCCATGTCGACACCGGCTCGGTGGTGGTCACCGACCTCAGTCAGCTCAGCGCGGTACTCACCGGCACCGTGCAGGGCGCGCCGATCACCGGCAGCCTGATGAGTGGCGGGCACTTCGGTGCCGACGGCGGTTTCATCAAGGCATTGCTGGTCGATGGCACCACCTACACCTTCGATCCCAACGCCAACGGCGGGCAGGGTGGCTACAGCGTGTCGGGCGGACCGGACAAGGCCAGCTTCGACACGCAGGGCAATACCTTGGCAGTCAAGACCGCACTCGGCGGTACGCTGCTGGTGGACATGGACACCGGCGAGTTCACCTACGCACCGCCCAAGGACGATGGCAGTCGCCACGTGGAGCGCTTCGGCTTCACCGTCAGCGACAACGACGGCGATACCAGCAGCGCCAGCCTGGTGGTGCAGCTCAACAGCAACAGCGCGCCGGTCGCCGGGGCCGACCACATCATCACCAACATCACGGGGGCCAGCATCAGCGTGCCGATGCAGGCCCTGTTGGCCAACGACAGCGATGCTGACCATGATCGCCTGAGCGCCGCGCCGACCACCTTCACCACCGGCTTCGCCGACAAGGGGGCCGGCTTCGCCGCCGCCGGTCAGGTACAGACCCTGCGCTTCGACGGTACGGCCAACACCACGGCGAACCAATTCAAGGAACTGCTGCGCAGCGACTTCACGGCGGTGTCGGGCAGCATGACCGCCGCGCTGGTGGTCGCGGGCTACCTGGGCGCCATCAGCACCAGCAATGCCAACGACGAAGACACGCTGACGGTCAGCTTGCGCAAGGGTGAGAGCCTGACCTTGGACCACGACCGTCCGGCCGGCAATCTGCAGATGCAGTGGAAGGATGCCACGGGCAATTATCAGGCTATCGACGAGGGTGGCCGCTTCACCGCCAGCCATGACGGGGTGTACAGCCTGCATGTGATCAACACTGAGAATGCGCAAGGCAACAGCAAGGCGGCCGAGAGTTACAAATTGAGCCTGGTGATCGATTACAGCCAGGCCGAGAACGAAGTCCGGCACGACAGTTATACCCTCAGCGACAACCATGGCGGCGTCGCCACTGGCGCTGTGGACATCACCTATCAGGCGGGGACCACCTTGGTGGGGAGTGCGGGCGACGATGTGCTGTTGGCGGGTAACGGCGACGACACCTTGATCGGTGGCGCCGGGCACGATGTGCTGGTGGGGGGAGAGGGCAACGACCGGTTGTACGGTGGGGAGGGCAACGACCTGCTGATCGGCGGGCCAGGCGACGACCTGCTCGACGGCGGCCCGGGCAATGACACCGCCAGCTACGCCAGCGCTGGCACGGGCGTGACCGTCGATCTGGCCCATGTCGGGCAACAGAATACCGTGGGTGCGGGGCTCGATACCCTGGTCAGCATCGAGAACCTGATCGGTTCTGACCATGACGATCGGCTGTTCGGCAACGACGGCGACAATGTGCTCAATGGCGGCAAGGGCGACGATCTGCTGGTCGGCGGCGCGGGTAACGATACCCTGATCGGCGGGCCAGGCAACGATACCCTGACGGGGGGCAGCGGCAACGACATCTTCGTCTGGCAGCAGGGCGACAGCGGGCACGACCGCGTCACCGACTTCACCCCAGGCAGCGACACGCTCGACCTGTCGCAACTGCTGCAGGGCGAGAACGCCACGGCGGCGTCACTGGACGACTACCTGCATTTCACGATCAGCGGCAGTGGTGCCGGGGTGGTATCGACTCTGGAAGTGAGCAGCGTGGCGGGTGCGGCGCCGACCCAGACCATCGACCTGGCGGGTGTCGACCTGGCGCAGCACTACGGGGTGACCCCGGGCGCTGGCGGCTTGATCGCTGCCGGCTACGACACGGCGGCGCTGATCAACGGCATGCTCAACGATCATTCGTTGAAGGTGGATGCGGTCTGATTGCCAGGCGGCTGCGCCGGTCTGTTCAGGGCCGGTGCAGGGTCTTCTGCTTGAGGATGTAGAGGCTGACCAGCACGGCGCTGGTGAGCATGAAGGCCCGTGCCCAGAACAATGGCACCAGGTAGCACGACAGGCCGATGCTGGCCCACATCAGGCCGATGGCGTACACCTTGCCCTTGAGTGGAATGCCCTGTCCATCGAGGTAGTCGCGGATCCAGGGGCCGAGCCGGGGATGCTCGACCAACCACGCGTGAAAACGCGGGGAGCTGCGGGCGAAACAGGCGGCTGCCAGCAGCAGGAACGGGGTGGTCGGCAAGACCGGCAGGAAGATGCCGATCACCCCCAGCGCGACACTGAGCCAGCCAATGGCCAGCAGCAGATAGCGCGCCACCGCCGATCAGTGGTGGCGTGGCTTGAGCAGTGCCGGCTTCTCTTCCGGGGCGTGCAGCAGCAGGAACAAGGCGCTGAGGGCCTCGGGAATCTGCACGATCATGTCGTCCTGCAAGTTGGCGTTGCTGGCGATGTCGGCGAACTCCGGCTGTTCGTCGAACAGGCCCGAGCCGACCATGATCGGCAGCAGCATTTCGCTGACTTCCTCTTCGGCATTCTCGAACCAGGCTTCTTCGCGCAGGAACACGCCTTCCATGAACCCGATGCACCAGCCTCGCAGTTCGGAATCGTCCGGCTCGTCGGTCAGGTCGAGCTCGCAGGGCAGGTCGAATTCCTCGTCGCTGGCCAGTTGGCGGGCGATGTGGCCTTTGAGCGCGACCAAGGTGGCCTCGATTTCGACGTGCTGGGCTTCGCTGGCGTAATGCGGCTCCTCGGCGAACAGCGCGTCGATCCATTCACGTTCGGGCACCTCCTCCGAGCAGATCGACAGGGCGGTCAGGTAGCCGTGTGCGGCGACGTAGTCCAGCGCCTCTTCGTGCAGCTCGTCGGCGTCGAGGAAGGCTTGCAGGCGGGTCAGTTGCTCGGCGAAGGACATTACAGGGCTACCTTGGGGAATAAACGATGCTGAATTCTAGCACCTTGCAGCGATGGCGGGGCAAAGGGAACGTCTGTCATCCCAGCCTGCCGCAGGGCAGGGCAGTGGGGTATACTTCGCCGTTTTCGAGCCAGGTGGCGCCTTGGCGTCATTCGGCAAAAAACGCTTACGCATCCGGCGTGTGCGCAGCGGATTTATCGTCCAGCCTGTCTGCGGGATGGTACGACGATCGTGGAGTGGCAAATGCTCGAACAGGCTCAGCGCGTCCTCAAGGACATCTTCGGCTACGACAGCTTCCGGGGTCGCCAGGCGGCGATCATCGAATGCGTGGCCAACGGTGGCGATGCGCTGGTGCTGATGCCCACCGGCGGTGGAAAATCGCTGTGCTTCCAGGTGCCCGGCCTGTTGCGCAACGGCCTGACCGTGGTGGTGTCGCCGCTGATCGCGCTGATGGACGACCAGGTCGCCACCCTCGACGAACTCGGCGTGGCGGCGGCGGCGCTGAACTCCACCTTGAGTGTCGAGCAGCAGCGCGACCTGGCCGCGCGCCTGCGCCGCGGCGAAGTGAAGATGCTTTACCTGGCGCCTGAGCGCCTGGTGCAGCCGCGCATGCTGGACTTCCTGCGCGACCTGGACATCGCCCTGTTCGCGATCGATGAAGCGCACTGCGTGTCGCAGTGGGGGCACGACTTCCGTCCCGAGTACCTGCAACTGGGTCAGCTCGCCGAGTTGTTCCCCCATGTGCCGCGTATCGCCCTGACCGCCACCGCCGACATGCGGACCCGCGAGGAAATCGTCCAGCGCCTGCACCTGCAGGGCGCCGAGCGGTTCCTGTCGAGTTTCGACCGGCCCAACATCTTCTACCGCATCGTGCCCAAGGAATCGCCACGCAAGCAATTGATGGCCTTCCTCGCCGAGCGTCGGGGTAACGCCGGTATCGTCTATTGCCTGTCGCGCAAGAAGGTCGACGAGACGGCGGCCTTCCTCTGCGAGCAAGGCTTCCCGGCGCTGCCGTACCATGCCGGCCTACCCGCCGAGACCCGTTCGGCCAACCAGCACCGGTTCCTCAACGAGGAGGGGCTGATCATGGTCGCGACCATCGCCTTCGGCATGGGCATCGACAAGCCCAACGTGCGCTTCGTCGCCCACCTCGACCTGCCCAAGTCGCTCGAGGCCTATTACCAGGAAACCGGCCGTGCCGGCCGTGACGGCCTGCCCTCCGATGCCTGGATGGCCTATGGGCTGCAGGACATGGTGATGCTCAAGCAGATGCTGCAGAACTCCGAAGGCGACGAGCGCCACAAGCGTGTCGAGCAGCACAAGCTCGATGCCATGCTGGCGCTGTGCGAGGAAACCCGCTGCCGCCGTCAGGCGCTGCTGGCGTACTTCGACGAAGTGCTGGAGCAGCCTTGTGGCCATTGCGACAACTGCGTCGACCAGGTGCAGACCTGGGATGCCACCGAGCCCGCCCGCCAGGCCCTGTCGGCGGTATTCCGCACCGGACAGCGCTATGGTGTCGGGCATCTGGTCGATGTGTTGCTGGGCAAGGACAACGAGAAGGTGCGCAGTTTCGGTCACGAGAAGCTCTCGGTGTTCGGCGTCGGCAAGGCCTTGGGCGAACACGAATGGCGCTCGCTGTTCCGCCAGTTGGTGGCGCGCGGGTTGGTGGACATCGATCTGGAAGGCTACGGCGGGCTGCGGCTTTCCGACACGTGCCGGCCGCTGCTGCGCGGCGAGGTCAACCTGCAACTGCGCCGCGACCTCAAGCCGCAAACCGTGGCCAAGTCCTCGAGCGGTGGCGGCAGCCCGGCCAGCCAATTGGTGCGTGCCGAGGAGCGCGAGCTGTGGGAGGCGCTGCGCACCCTGCGGCGCAAGTTGGCCGAGGAGCACAGCGTGCCGCCGTACGTCATCTTCCCCGACTCCACCTTGCTGGAGATGTTGCGCAGCCAGCCCACCAGCCTCAGCGACATGGCCCAGGTCAGCGGCGTCGGTGCACGCAAGCTGGAGCGCTATGGCCAGGCCTTCCTCGAGGTGCTCAATGGCGTCGGTGGCACCGAGGAGGCGCCCAAGGTGGTGCTCGACCTGCGCCACGAGTTGGTCAGTCTGGCCCGTGCGGGGATGACGCCGGCGCAGATCGCCGGGCAACTGGCGTGCAGCGAGAAGAACGTGTACAGCCTGCTGGCCGAGGCCATCGGTCGTCAGGAACTGAGCCTGGAGCAGGCGCTGGACCTGCCCGAGGAGCTGATGATGGAAATTCAGGACGCCTTCCTCGACGGCGAAGGCGAGCTGCCACCAGTGTCGGCCCTGTTGCCACAGTTCGCGCAGCGGGTGCCAGAAGGCGTGCTGTACTGCGTACGCGCAGCACTGGCGGCCGAGTTCGAGCTCTGAGCTGACCGGCGTCATGCTCTGCGTCGATTTTCGGCGCATTCCCACAGGCTGAGCCTTGCCTGATCCTGTGGGGCATGATTAGCTGACTAACTATTAGTTTCCCTCCACAGAGTTGCCTATGCCCCTCACCGACAATCAACACCGCTTCGGCATGCAACTGGCACAGATGTCCCGAGGCTGGCGTGCCGAACTGGACCGTCGTCTGGCCGGGCTCAATCTGTCCCAGGCGCGGTGGCTGGTGTTGCTGCACCTGGCCCGGTTCAGCGAAGCACCCACCCAGCGCGAGCTGGCGCAGAGCGTCGGCGTCGAGGGTCCGACCCTGGCGCGATTGCTCGACAGCCTGGAAAACCAGGGGCTGGTCCGTCGCCAGGCCGTCATGGAAGACCGCCGCGCCAAGAAAATCCTGCTGTGTCCGCCGGCCAAGCCGCTGATCGACCAGATCGAGACCATCGCCAACGCCTTGCGCGCGGAGCTGTTCACCGGCGTCGACGAGGCGGACCTGGACGTGTGCATGCGGGTGCATGCGAAGATTCTCGGCAACCTGGAGAAGCCTTGAGGTTCAACGGCGCACCCGCGCGTACACGCAAAAGCGGATGGCGGCCCCATCCGCTTTTTCCATTTCTTTGGCCGGGCCCGCCGACACTCAGAAGCTGCTGCCCAAATTCAAGTACACCGCCTTCTGATGCTCGGTGTTGATTCCGTAGCTGATGTTCAAAGGCCCCAGGGGTGTCTCCAGTCCCAGGAATACGCTGGCCGCGTTGATGTAGCCGCTGTCGAAGTCGTTGTCGTTGTTCCACGCGCGGCCACGCTCCAGCGACCCGCCCAGATACAAAGGCAGATCCAACGGCACATAGGCCCGAGGCGTCAGCCGGCGGTAATACACCATGCGCATCAGGCTGATGTTCTGGCCTGACAGCGAATCCTGGCGGAACCCCGACAGTTGCCTGGCTCCACCGAGCACGAAGCTGGAAGTCACCACCTCGGTATCGTCCAGGGTGCGCCCGTAGCGGCCACCCAGCACCCAGGTATTGGCGCCGTAACTCAAGGCTTTGTCCAGATGGAACTGCCATTGGCGGTAGTCGCTGTCCGAGTCCAGCGAGCGGTCGAACTTGCGCAGGCTCAGGCCGATGTCTTCGCCGCTGTGGGGGAAGTAGACGTTGTCGAAGGTGTCGAAGGAGTACTTCAGTTCGTAGAAGCCCTCGTTGAAGCTGACTTTGGGCAGGCTCTGATCGCCAATGCGCACCTCAGCCTCGCCCCAGGCCTTGCCGACCCCGAGTCGCACTTCGCCGTAGGTGCCGATCTGTCGACCCAGGTTGAGGCCGAACCCGTAGCGTTCCAGGCGGTATTCGGCGACCGGATCGTTGTCCAGGGTGGCTTCGATGTTCTGCGAACCCAGGGACAGGTAGGGGGCGACGAAGTAGCGCGAGCCCACGTCCAGCGGTTGGTAGAACTCGCTGTACAGCTCCTGCTGGTCGCCGATCTGCGCGCGCGTGAGCCATTCGGCGCCCAGCCGGTTGATGCCATTGACGCGGTAGCTGGCACCGAGGTTGAAGGCGCTGTCGCCGCGCATGTCGTCCGAGAGGTTCAGGCCCAGACGCAGGTAGTCGGTGCCACCACGCCGGCCACGGGCATTGATCACCAGGGTATTGTCGTCGCCCTTGTGTACCACGCGGTACTGCACGCGGTCGAAGTAGTCCAGCCCGTACAGGGTGCCCATGTCGGTTTGCAGGCGATCCAGCGCCAGCGGCTCGCCGATGGGCTGGCGGATGTAGTAGCGGATCACCTCGTCGCTGACCTTCGAATCGTTCTCGACCTTGATCGCCGTGATCACCGGCGTGCGCTGGCGCGGTGAGCGGGCCACGGCCAGTTCGGCGTCACCGGCCTGGCGCAGCCCGGCCAGGCGCGCGTCGAGGGCGCGGGTGGCACGGTAGCCCGCGTCGATCATGTCCTGGGCGCGGCCGAAATCGGTGACGCCGAAGGCGCTCAGCGGTGGTTGCACAAGAATGTCTTCGCGGCCCAGGCTGGCCAGCTGTTCTTCGGAGTTGCGCCGGGTCATCAGGGTGATCGACTGATTGAGCACGTCCACCACAGTGGCCAGTTGCTTGCGCGAGCGCAGCGGGGTGCCGATGTCTACCACGATGGCCAGGTCGACGCCCATTTCCCGCACGACATCCAGCGGAATGTTGTCGACCATGCCGCCGTCGACCAGCAGGCGGCCGTCCAGCTCCACCGGCGCGAACACCGCTGGAATCGACATGCTGGCCCGCACCACCTGCGGCAGGTGGCCACGGCGGAACACCACCTTTTCGCCACTGGCGATATCGGTGGCGACGGCGCGGAACGGAATGGGCAGTTTGTCGAAGTCGCGGATGTCGGCGGTGTGGGCCAGCTTGCTTTCCAGCAGCAGCGACAGGTTCTGGCCCTGGATCACCCCCAGCGGCAGACCCAGGCTGCCGTCGTCGCGAAAGCTGAGCTTCTGCTTGACCAGGAAGTCGCGGTCGTCCTGCTTGCGCCTGAACGGCACGTCCTTGCGCGGTGGCGCATCGGACAGCGCCTGCTGCCAGTCGAGGGTCAGCGCCAGGTGTTCGAGTTCCTCGATGCTGTAGCCCGAGGCGTACAGCCCGCCGACCACCGCTCCCATGCTGGTGCCGGCGATGGCGTCGATGCGTACGCCCTGTTCTTCCAGGGCCTTGAGCACGCCGATGTGGGCCAGGCCTCGGGCGGCGCCGCCGGACAGTACCAGGCCGACCTTGGGCCGGGCCGCGTCGGCCGCGTGCAGGACAAGCGGGGTGAGGGTCAGCAACAGGCATAACAGCAGACGGCGCATCGTGAGTCTCAAAACCGTGGGCAAAGACCGCTAGTATAAGCGGCCCATTTCAGCAGGAGACGTTTGACCATGGCCGATGCCAAGCCCGAAATCGTCATCGAGTATTGCACCCAGTGTCAGTGGCTGCTGCGCGCCGCCTGGTTGGCGCAGGAATTGCTCAGCACCTTCGCTGACGACCTGGGCCGGGTCACGCTGCAGCCGGGCAGCGGCGGTGTGTTCCGCATCACCTGCAACGAGCGACAGCTCTGGGAACGCAAGGCCGATGGCGGCTTCCCCGAAGCCAAGGTGCTCAAGCAGCGGGTGCGCGATTGCATCGACCCGCAGCGCGACCTGGGCCACAACGACCGCTGAGGGTGTGTCGGTGGGCAGCGCGTGACTCGTCACACGACTGCCACCAACCTGTCATCCGCACCTGCCAGTCTCCTGCAAACAACGCCGGAGGCCGCCCGATGACACACGCCGAACTGCTCCGCCCGTCACGCAAGCAACGCGTGCGAACCCTGTGGATCTCCGATGTGCACCTGGGTACTCGTGACTGCCAGGCCGAGCACCTGTCGCAGTTCCTCAAGGGATATCAGGCCGATCGCATCTATCTGGTCGGCGACATCATCGACGGCTGGAAGCTGCGCAGCGGCGTCTACTGGCCGCAGGCTCACACCAATGTGATCCGCCGCTTGCTGACCATGAGCAAACGCGGTACCGAGGTGATCTACGTCACCGGCAACCACGACGAATTCCTGCGCCGTTACTCACGGCTGATCCTGGGCAACATCCAGCTGGTAGACGAGGCCGAACATCTCACGGCTGACGGCCGTCGCCTGCTGGTGGTGCATGGCGATCAATTCGACGTGATCACCCGCTACCACCGCTGGCTGGCCTTTCTCGGCGACCGCGCCTATGAATTCACCCTGGTGCTCAACCGCTGGCTCAACCACTGGCGCGCCCGTTACGGCTATGGCTACTGGTCGCTGTCGGCGTACTTCAAGCACAAGGTCAAGGGCGCGGTGAACTTCATCAGCGATTTCGAGGATGCGATTGCCCACGAATGCACACGGCGCGGCTTTCAAGGCGTGGTCTGTGGGCATATCCATCACGCCGAGATTCGTCAGGTGGGCGATGTGCAATACCTCAACTGCGGCGACTGGGTCGAGTCGTGCACCGCGCTCATCGAGCACTGGGACGGTCATATCGAGTTGTATCGGTTGGCCGAGGCGCAAGCCCAGGAAAGCGAGCGCCTGGCGGCGCTGCGCGAGCTGGTCTGAGACCCGTGCTCAGAGGCTGATCTTGCCGCGCAGGATGTCGCGGAACATGGCGAAGTCGCCGATCAGGCTATAGAGGGGATAGGTGAAAGTGGCCGGCCGATTCTTCTCGAAAAAGAAGTGCCCGGCCCAGGCGAAGCCATAGCCGGCCACCGGCATGGCCAGCAGCAATAGCCACTGACCGCTGCCGATGGCATACGCCAACAGCGCGATGACCAGGCTGGTGCCGACGAAGTGCAGGCGTCGGCAGGTGGGGTTGGCATGCTCGCCGAGGTAGTAGGGATAGAACTCGGCGAAACTGCGAAACGGCGTCGTGCTGTTCATGGCGGGGTTCTCGCCGCTGTGTTTTTGTTCGGGGTATACGGCGTGGAGCCTGTTTCGAGTCTAGAGTCACTGGAAGCGCCCACCAGTGACAATTGGCGCCATTTGAGTATCCTTTCGATTCACCGCAGGAGCGGTCAGCACAAGAAGCCTGTCATGAGCGAAAGAACCACGTCGGCCAGCTGGGCCTCAGGGATCGTCAAAGCGCTCGAGCTCGAAGGACTCGATTGCCGGGCCATGTTCAAGCAGTTGGGCCTGGACTTCGCGGCGCTGGACGACCCGGATGCACGCTTTCCCCAGGATGACATGACCCGTCTGTGGTTGCTGGCGGTCGAGCTGTCCGGGAACCAGGCCATCGGCCTGAACATGGCGCGGGTGGTACGCCCGGCGTCGTTCCATGTGGTGGGTTATGCGCTGATGTCCAGTCGTACCCTGGCAGAAGGCTTCGAGCGCCTGGTGCGCTATCAGCGCATCATCGCCGAGAGCTCCGACCTGAGCTTCACCCTCGGCCCTGAAGGCTACTCGCTGATCCTCACCGTGCATGGCGATCACCTGCCGCCGACCCGCCACAGCGCCGAGGCGTCGCTGGCCTGTGCGCTGTCGTTGTGCGCCTGGCTCAGCGGCCGCCCGGTGCAGCCGCGGCGGGTGCTGATCCAAGGTGCGCAGCCCAGGGACATCGAACCCTACCGACAGGCCTTCCGTGCGCCTGTGGAGTTCGGCGCACGGCACGATGCGCTGGTCTTGGAACGCGCGGACATGGAGGCGCCGCTGCCCACCGCCAACGAGGCGATGGCCATACTGCACGACCGCTTCGCGGGCGAGTACCTGGCACGCTTTTCCGAAAGCCGCGTGACCCATCGGGTGCGCCAGACCCTGTGCCGCATCCTGCCGCAAGGCGAACCCAAGCGCGATACCGTGGCCCAGGCCCTGCACCTGTCGCAGCGCACCCTGCAGCGCCGGTTGCAGGAGGAGGGCACCAGCTTCCAGACCCTGCTCGACGACACCCGTCGGGAATTGGCCGAGCAGTACCTGGCGCAGCCTGGCATGACCTTGCTGGAAACCGCCTACCTGCTGGGTTTTGCCGACCCGAGCAATTTCTACCGGGCCTTCCGTCGCTGGTTCGACGCCACGCCCAGCGAGTACCGGGCGCGCCTGGAGGCGTCGCTCAATGGCGCCAGAACGCCGGCATGCACAACACCAGCACGGTGATGATCTCCAGGCGACCGAGCAGCATGCCGCCGGCCAGGATCCACTTTGCCGCATCCGGCAGGCTGGCGAAGTTGCCGGCCGGGCCGATCACCTCGCCCAATCCTGGGCCCACGCCGGAGACGGTACTGGCGGCACCGGTCAGCGCGGTCATCCAGTCCACGCCCAGCAGCGACAGCAGCAAGGCGATGACGCAGATGGTCACGGCGAAGAAGAACGAGAAGGTCAGGATCGAGCGCACGATTTCTTCGTCGAGGCGGTGACCGTTGTACTTCTGCTTGATCACCGCGCGCGGGTGGATCAGTTGGTTGAGGCTGGCCTTGAGCAGGATGTAGGCCACCTGGAAGCGGAAGATCTTGATACCGCCGGCGGTCGAGCCGGAGCAGCCGCCGATGAAGCCCAGGTAGAAGAACAGCATCAGCGAGAAGTTGCCCCACAGGCTGTAGTCGCCCAGGGCGAAGCCGGTGGTAGTGACCACCGAGGTGACGTTCAGCGCCACGTGGCGGAAGGCGTCCAGCCAGTGCAGGTCGGTGGTGGCCCAGTACCAGGTGCCGAGCACTATCCAGGTGGCCACCAGCAGACCGAGCAGGCCCTGCACCTGTTGGTCGCGCCACAGCGCGCGGTGGTTGCCGCGCAGGGTCGCCACGTACAGCGTGAACGGCACGCTGCCGAGGACCATCACCACCACCGCCACCCAGTGCACGGCCGGCATGTCCCATTTCGCCAGGGACAGATCGGAGGTGGAGAAACCGCCGGTCGAGATCGCCGACATGGCATGGTTGATGGCATCGAACAGGCTCATGCCGGCCCACCAGAACGCCAGGCTGCCGAGCACGGTGATGCCCACGTACACCGCGACGATGTATTTGGCCACCATGTGCGAACGCGGCATGACCTTTTCCGAACGGTCCGACGATTCGGTCTGGAACAGGCGCATGCCGCCGATGCGCAGCAGCGGCAGGATCGCGACCGCCATACCGATGAAGCCGATGCCGCCGAGCCAGTGCAGCATCGAGCGCCAGATGAGAATGCCCGGCGACACGCTGTCCAGGCCACTGAGCACTGTCGAGCCGGTGGCGGTGATGCCTGACATGCTTTCGAAGAAGGCGTCGGTGTAGCTGATGTGCTGGGTCAGCAGCAGGGGCAGGGCGGCGAACACGCAGACCACGACCCAACTGCTGACGGTCAGCAGGTACATGTCGCGCGGGCGCAGGTGCACGTGCTCCGGTCGCCCCTGCAGCACCATGGCCAGGCCGGCGATGAAGGTGATCAGGCTCGACCACAGGAACGAGGGCAGATCGGCCGTGCGTTCGAAGATCATCAGCGTGGCCATGGGCACGACCATGCTCACGGCCAGGGTGATCAGGAAGATGCCGATGATGAACGCGATGATCCTTAAGGTCGGCAACGCCATGTGATCTGACTCGAAACGGGAAAGGGCGACATTTTAAGCGGCGAGCCTCAAGCTGCAAGCGGCAAGTTGAAGCGAGCCGGCGTTGGCTGACAGCTTGCAGCTTGAAGCTTGCGGCTGGGCACCTGAGAATGGCGGCACTTTCAATTTGCCAGGAGGGTAGCCCGTGGAGGCTCTCGACGCTTTGCTCAACCGTGTTTCCGTGCCGCGCCTGACCGATCCCGCGCCCAATGCGGCCCAGCGTGAAGGGTTGTTTCAGGCGGCGCTGCGTGCACCGGATCACGGACAGTTGCGACCGTGGCGATTCCTGACCATCGAGGGGGCGGCGCGCGAAGCGTTGGGCGAGCTGTTCGCCGAGGCGATTCAGGCCCAAGGCGATGCCAGCCAGGCTGCGCTGGACAAGGCCCGGGCCATGCCGCTGCGTGCGCCGTTGCTGGTGGTGGTGATCGCACGTTTGCAGGCGCATCCCAAGGTGCCGGCGTCCGAACAGCGCCTGGCGGCCGGTTGCGCGGCCCACGGCATCCTGATCGCCGCCCATGCCCAAGGCATCGGTGCGGTGTGGCGCACCGGCGACATGGCCTTCGACAGCCATGTGCACAAGGGGCTGGGGCTGGCCGACAATGAAGAGCTGATCGGCTATCTGTACCTGGGCACCCCGACTAGCGAGCCGCGCACACCGCCGGTACTGGACACCGCCGACTTCGTCACCGCCTGGGGCGAGTGACCAAGGCCTGATGGCGTGCGCCCTTAAACGGGCGCCTGAGTCACCGGCAGCGCCAGCCGGGCCTCGAACCCGCCTTGTGGGTGGTTCTCCAGCACCAGCGTTCCGCCATGACGCTCGGCGGCGCGGCGGGCGATTGCCAAGCCCAGCCCATGCCCCGCCGCCTGCTGCCCCGGCGCGCGGAAGAACGGCTCGCCCAGGTGCAGCAAGTGTTCCGGCGCGACCCCAGGGCCATGGTCGCGCACGCTCAGCAGCACCTGCTCGTGCTCGCGGCGGGCATGGATTTCGATGGGCTGGCCCGCCGGGTTGAACCGCAGGGCATTGCGTACCAGGTTGTCCAGCGCCCGTTCGAGCAAGGTCGGCCAGCCCTGCAAGGTCAAGCCGGGTTCTGCTTCCAGGCGCACCTCCTGCTCCGCTTCGCTGAGCTTAGCGTCCCGGCGCACACTGCCCAGCAGTGCGTTGACGTCCACCGGCTCCGGGTGCGCCTGCTCGGCATCGACCCGGGCCAGCACCAGAATCTCGCTGATCAGGTCTTCCAGGCGATCGCACTCGCGGGTCAGTCGTGGCCAGAGCGCCTGGCGCTGCTCGGGCTCGGCCCGCTCGGCCAGGGCCAGGGCGATGCGCAGGCGTGCCAGCGGCGAGCGCAACTCATGGGACACGTCGCGCAGCAATTGGCGCTGGCTGGAAATCAGGCTTTGCAGGCGCGCGCCCATCTTGTTGAAGTCGTTGGCCAGTACGCCGAACTCGTCGCGTCTGACCGACAACTGCGCCAGGCTGTTCTGCTGATAAGTGGTTTGCCCCAGGTCGTGCACCGCGCCGCGCAGACGGCTCAGTGGACGGGTGATGGACAGGGTGACCAGCAAACTGAACAACGTCAGCACCACCAGGGCGATGCCCAGGGCGCTCAGCGGCCAGATCAGGCTCTCGCGGTGCCAAGCCATCAGTTCCGGATGAGGAATGCGGTAGATCAGCAGGTAGGTCTGGCCGGTGGTGGGGCTGGTGTACTCCTCGGTGAGGCGACGCCAGGGCAGGCGCTCGTCATTGTGCTGACGGCGCTCGAAGTCTTCGGCGCGCCGCGGGAAGGTACCGGGCACCACGGCATCTCCACTGTCGTCGAGCACCTGGACGTCGATCTTGTAGCGCTGTTTACGCCGTTCCAGGAAACGTTGCGAGGCTTGCAGGCCTTCCTGCTCGTAGTGCTGGACCCAGCGGCTGGCGAGGGTGTTGAGGCCCGGGTGACGACTGAGGATCCAGGCATCCTGATTGAGCATGTGGCCAAGTAGGATCGACAGGCCGGCGACCAGGGCGATGGCCAGCCAGAAGCTGGCCAGGATGCGCCAGAACAGTGAGCGCAAGACGAGTACCTCCCAGGCATGAAAAGGCCCGGCCCGCTGGAGTGCGGGCCGGGCGTCGAACGTGCAGCTTACTGGGCCTTGGCGGCTTTTTCAGCTTTCCAGGCCTGGAACTGCTCCCACTCGGCCTTGTCGGCCGCGCGTTTGCTTTGCAGTTCGTCGAATTGCTTCTGCTGGTCGGGCTTGAGCAGGGCGCGGATCTGGGTCTGGGTCTTGTCGTGACCGGCCTTGATCTCGTCCTTCATGGCCTTCTGTTCAGGGGCCGGCAGCTTGTCCAGGTAGCGCTCGGTGATCTCGCGGCGCTGTTTCATCTGCTCGCCCATCAGCCGGCCGATCTGCTGGCGCTGCTCCGGGGTCAGGTCGAGCTGGGCGAAAGCCGCAGGGCCACGGTGATGAGGGCCTTCGCCGTGCGGGCCGGGTTCAGGCATGGCCATGGCGAGGGTCGGCAGGGCGGCAGCGAACATCAGTGCGGTCAGGGTCTTGCGCATGGGTGTTTCTCCTTTTCAGGCCGGTGATTACCGGATGAGCCCAGTCTAGGGTGCGCAAGGTCAAGCGCGGTCAGGTCAGGGTAAAGGCTCGGTAAAGACCGCCCTCGACGTCGATCACGGCTGGCGCCCGGATCGAACCGGTTTGGGCTGTGTTCAGCGACGCACCTGCTTGAGGGTTTCGGCGATCAGGAACGCCAGCTCCAGCGACTGGTCGGCATTGAGCCGCGGGTCGCAGTGGGTGTGGTAGCGGTCCGACAAGCCGTCTTCGGTGATCGGGCGCGCGCCGCCGATGCACTCGGTGACGTTCTGACCCGTCATCTCGATATGGATGCCGCCGGCGTGGCTGCCTTCGGCCTGGTGCACCTGGAAGAACTGCCGCACCTCGTCGAGGATCTGCGCGAAGTCGCGCGTTTTGTAGCCGCTGCTGGCCTTGATGGTATTGCCGTGCATCGGGTCGGAGCTCCACAGCACCTGGCGCCCCTCGCGCTCGACATGACGAATGAGCGGTGGCAGGTGGTCGCCGACTTTGTTCGCGCCCATGCGCACGATCAGGTTCAAACGACCGGGGTCGTTGTCCGGGTTGAGCACGTCGATCAGGCGGATCAATTCTTCAGGGTTCATGCTGGGGCCGACTTTGACCCCGATCGGGTTGTGCACCCCGCGCAGGAACTCGACGTGAGCGCCGTCGAGCTGGCGGGTGCGGTCGCCGATCCACAGCATGTGCGCCGAGCAGTCGTAGGCGTCGCCGGTCAGGCTGTCACGGCGCACGAACGCTTCTTCGTAATTGAGCAGCAGCGCCTCATGGGCGGTGAAGAAGCTGGTTTCGCGCAGTTGCGGCGCGCTGTCCAAGCCGCAGGCGCGCATGAAGGCCAGGGTCTCGTCGATGCGGTCGGCGAGTTGATGATACTTCTCGGCCAGCGCCGAGTTGGCGATGAAGTCCAGGTTCCACTTGTGCACTTGGTGCAGGTCGGCGAAGCCGCCCTGGGCGAAGGCGCGCAGCAGGTTGAGGCTGGCTGTGGACTGATGGTAGGCCTGCAGCAGGCGCTCGGGGTCGGGAATGCGACTGGCCGAGTCGAAGCCGATGCCGTTGACGATGTCGCCGCGATAGGCGGGCAGGGTGACCTGGCCCAGGGTTTCGTCGTTGGCCGAGCGCGGTTTGGCGAACTGCCCGGCCATGCGCCCGACCTTCACCACCGGACAGCCGGCGGCGAAGGTCATAACGATCGCCATCTGCAGCAGCACCTTGAAGGTGTCGCGGATCTTCGCCGCGGAGAATTCGGCGAAGCTCTCGGCGCAGTCGCCGCCTTGCAGCAGAAACGCGCGGCCCTGGGTGACCTCGGCGAACTGGCGACGCAGTTCGCGGGCTTCGCCGGCGAACACCAGCGGCGGATAGCTGGCCAGGGTCTGCTAGACCTTGTGCAGGTGTGCGGCATTGGGGTAGATCGGCTGCTGCTGGATCGGCAGGGCGCGCCAGCTGTCGGGGGTCCAGGGTCGGTTCATCATCGGCTCGGTCAGGTCGGTTCGGGCATGCCTGGCCATGGTAACAGTTGCCCGCCGGCTTGTTGCACTGCAGGCATTGGCGGACAATGCCGGTTTTGCGCGGGCAGGTGGCGGCGATGGCGATGGATCGGGAAGAGCGGCGGCTGGCCCGGGTTGAGGATGCCTACGGGGTCATCAGCGTTTACGAGGTCGAAGACTACCGTTTCCTCGAGTTCGGTGACGCCATCGAGCAAAGCTGCACCTTCACCGCCGATCCGAGTTGGCTGGAGTACGACTACACTCGGGCGATGCTGGTCGGCGCGCTGTGCCACCCACACCCGGAAAGCGCGCTGTTTCTCGGGCTGGGCGCCGGCACCCTGACCCAGGCCTGTCTGAAATTCCTGCCGCTGGAAGACGTCGAAGCCATCGAACTGCGCGCGGATGTGCCGCGTCTGGCCATGGAGTACCTGGGCCTGGACGACGATCCGCGCCTGTACGTGCGCATCGGCGATGCACTCGAACTGCTGCCTACGGCGGAAAAGGCTGACCTGATCTTCGTCGACCTGTATACCGACTACGGGCCGGGCGTTGGCCACCTGGCGTGGGGCTTTCTGGAAAAATGCCAGCAGCAGCTCAATCCGGGGGCTGGCTGGTGATCAACCAATGGGCCGCCGATGACGGTCGGCCATTGGGGGCGGCGCTGTTGCGCGGCTTGTATCACCGCCATTACTGGGAGCTGCCGGTCAAGGAAGGCAATGTGATCCTGCTGGTGCCTGCGGACCTCGAGCAGAGCCTGGATCAGGACGCGGTGGGTGACCGGGCGGCAGCGCTGGCGACGCGTCTGGGCTATTCGCTGGAGTATCTGATCAAGGCGATCAGGCCCGCCAGTTGAGCGAAACGTAAACGTTTCAGTCTGCGACGTCCGTCTCGTACCCGACTGCGGGTTCCCGTAGAAATTTTTCTCACGGTGCTACACGAATTCGTATATAGTACGCGCCGGTCTTTTAGCGGACCTCAAAATCAGGCGGTGCAAATCCTCCGAGTCCAGCTTCGGCTGCACGTCCGCTAGGCGGACCTTCCCAAGTAATTCTTTTTCAATCGTTTTCGCAAATCCCCGCCGCCAAAGCTGCCTGGGTGACCTTCGGGTCTTTCAAGGCATGTGCAGCTTTGGAGCATGGGTCTTTGCGGATGCACATAGAGGCAGACCCATGACCCAGGAAACCGGCGGATTCGCCGCTCTCGATCTTCATCCGAACATCGTTGCTGCCGTATTGGCTACAGGCTATGAAGAGCCATCGGCCATCCAGCAACAGTCGATCCCGATCATCCTCGCCGGTCACGACATGATCGGCCAGGCGCAGACTGGCACCGGCAAGACCGCTGCCTTCGCCCTGCCGATCCTCAACAAGATCGACGTGAGCAAGCGCGAACCGCAAGCCCTGATCCTGGCGCCAACCCGTGAGTTGGCGCTGCAAGTAGCTACCGCTTTCGAAACCTACGCCAAGCAGATGCCGGGCGTGAATGTCGTGGCCGTGTACGGTGGTGCCCCGATGGGTCCACAGTTGCGCGCCATCCGCAATGGCGCCCAGATCGTGGTCGCCACCCCAGGCCGTCTCTGCGATCACCTGCGCCGTGACGAGAAAGTGCTTTCCACCGTTCAGTACCTGGTACTCGACGAAGCCGACGAGATGCTCAAGCTGGGCTTCATGGACGACCTCGAAGTAATCTTCGACGCGATCCCAGCGACCCGTCAGACCGTGCTGTTCTCCGCGACCCTGCCGTCGTCGATCCGCTCGATCGCCGAGCGTCATCTGCGCGAGCCCAAGCACGTCAAGATCCAGAGCAAGACCCAGACCGTCACCGCCATCGACCAGGCGCACCTGATGGTCCATGCCGACCAGAAGATCCCGGCCGTACTGCGTCTGCTGGAAGTCGAGGAATTCGACGCGCTGATCGCCTTCGTGCGTACCAAGCAGGCCACCCTGGATCTGGCTGCTGCGCTGGAAGCCAAGGGTTACAAGGCCGCTGCGCTGAACGGCGACATCGCCCAGAACCAGCGCGAGCGCGTCATCGACTCGCTCAAGGACGGTCGTCTGGACATCGTCGTCGCGACCGACGTCGCTGCCCGTGGTCTGGACGTCCCGCGCATCACCCACGTGTTCAACGTGGACATGCCGTACGATCCTGAATCCTACGTGCACCGTATCGGTCGTACTGGCCGTGCCGGTCGTGAAGGTCGCGCCCTGCTGTTGGTGACCCCGCGTGAGCGTCGCATGCTGCAGGTGATCGAGCGCGTCACTGGGCAGAAGGTCGCCGAAGCCCGTCTGCCTGGCCCGCAAGCCGTGCTGGATGCGCGCATCAAGAAGCTGACCGCCAGCCTGGCACCGTTGGTGGCCGAGGCCGAAGCGACCCACGGCGAGCTGTTCGACCGCCTGACTGCCGACTTGGGCTGCTCGGCCCGTGCGCTGTCCGCCGCCCTGCTGCGCAAGGCGACCAACGGTCAGTCGCTGGACTTGGCCGCCGTCGAGCGCGAGCAGCCGCTGGTGCCGACCCACACGCCGCGCGAGCGTAGCGGCGAGCGCAGTGACCGTGGCGAGCGCGCTGAGCGCGGCGACCGCGAGCGTCGTGCACCGATGCCACTGGCTGAAGGCCGCGTGCGTTGCCGGACTGCCCTGGGTGCACGTGACGGCATCGCCGCCAAGAACCTGTTGGGTGCGATCCTCAACGAAGGCGGTCTGGCCCGCGACGCCATCGGCCGCATCCAGGTGCGCGACAGCTTCAGTCTGGTCGAGCTGCCTGAGGAGGGTCTGGAGCGTCTGCTGACCAAACTCAAGGACACCCGCGTAGCCGGCAAGCAGCTCAAGCTGCGTCGCTATCGCGAGGACTGAGTCCTGCGGTCATGAAAAATCCCCAGCTCAGGCTGGGGATTTTTTTGTCCGTGCGATCACGCGCAAGGCGGTCTCAGTCGAACCGATAGATGTCCATGCCCAGCGCACCCAGCGTGAATCCCTGATGCACGATGCCAAAACGCTGGCCTGCGCCCATGGCGAAGAACAGCGGCAACAAGTGCTCGTCGCTGGGGTGGTTGCGCACCGCAAAGGGGGCCTGCTGGCGATAGTCCTGAAGAGCCGCGGTGTCGCCGTCGACCAGTCGCTGGACGATCCAATCGCGGAAACTGCGCGCCCAGGGTTCGATGACCTCCGGGCCTGCCTGCCAATCCAGTTCGCCCAGGTTGTGGGTGATACTGCCCGACCCCACCAGCAGAACGCCCTGGTCGCGCAAGCCGGCCAACGCCTGGCCAATCTGCACATGCAACGCGGGAGGGCGATGGCTGGGCAGCGAAAGCTGGAGCAGCGGAATGTCGGCTTCTGGGTACATCAAGGACAGCGGTACCCAGGCGCCATGGTCGAACGGCCGGTGGGCGTCGAGGTGCGCAATCAAGCCGGCCTGACCGAGCTGTTCGACGATCTGCCTGGCCAGATCCGGCGCGCCGGGCGCCGGGTACTGCACCGCGTACAGCGCCGCTGGAAAACCGCGAAAGTCGTGCCAGGTCTCGGGACGAGCGGCGCTGGTAAGCATCAGCTCACGGCTTTCCCAGTGCGCCGATACCACCACGATCGCTTTCGGCCGCGGCAGGCCGGCAGCCAATCCGGCAAGCGCCGTACCGCTTGCACCCGGCTCAAGGGCAAGCATGGGGGAGCCGTGGGAAATGAACAGGCTGGGCAACATAGCGGTGTCCTGGGGCGTTAAGATGCTGCCATCTTCGGTCAGGCAAAGATCGATATCCAATATAAGATTTGCGGTAAATCAATCGAAAATACTGGAGAAATCATGGAGCCGGCGTTTTGGCACAAGCGATGGGCGGATAACCAGATCGGTTTTCATCAGCCTCAGGTGAATACCTATCTGCAGGGCCATTGGCCGGCGTTGGCGCCAGGCAGTCGGGTATTCGTACCTTTGTGCGGCAAAAGTCTGGATATGGTCTGGTTGGCGGAGCAGGGCTATCGGGTGCTCGGCGTGGAGCTGTCGCGGCGTGCAGTCGAAGACTTCTTCGTCGAGCAGGGGCTTGCCGCCGAAGTCGAGCAGCAGGGAGCGTTCGAAGTATGGCGCAGCGCGGATTTCGAGTTGTGGTGTGGGGACTTCTTCGCACTGCGTGCGTCGGACCTGGCAGACTGCGCGGCGATGTACGACCGAGCCGCGCTGATCGCGTTCCCCTCGAGCATGCGTGAGCGCTATCTGGATCACCTGTCCCGCTGCTTGCCAGATCGCTGCGAAGGCCTGTTGGTGACGCTGGAGTACGATCAATCGCTCATAGAGGGGCCGCCGTTTTCAGTGCCGCAAGCGCAGGTGAGGCAAGGGCTCGGCGGATGGCAGGTGACGGAGTTGCAGACGCCTCAGGTCATCGCCAGCAGCCCCAAATTCCAGGCGGCGGGTGTCACTAGCCTGCTGGAGAGGGTCTACGCAGTGCGGCGCTGAGCGTGCACTTCATTGAAGAATGAAACATGAAAAGGGCGACCGAAGTCGCCCTTTTTTGCACTACCGATTGACTCAGCCGCGGCGACGCAGCGCGTCGATACGGTCTTCCAGCGGCGGGTGGCTCATCAGCAGGCCCGCCAGGCCTTGCTTCAGGCCGCCGTTGATGCCGAAGGCCTTTAGCGTATCGGGCATATGCACCGGCATGCCCTGCTCCGAGCGCAGGCGTTGCAGTGCCGCGATCATCGCCCCGGTGCCTGCCAGTTGCGCACCGGCTTCGTCCGCGCGGTATTCGCGACGGCGCGAGAACCACATGACGATGATGCTGGCCAGGATGCCCAGGATCAGTTCGGCGACGATGGTGGCAACATAGTAGGCAATGCCTTGGCCTTCCTCGTTCTTGAACACCACTTTGTCGACGAAGTTGCCGATGATTCGCGCAAAGAACATCACGAAGGTGTTCACCACGCCTTGCACCAGCGCCAGGGTGACCATGTCGCCATTGGCCACGTGACCAATCTCGTGGGCCAGCACGGCACGCACCTCGTCACGCGAAAAACGCTCGAGCAGACCTTGAGATACCGCGACCAAGGCATCGTTGCGGTTCCAGCCAGTGGCGAAGGCGTTGGCCTCATAGGCGGGGAACACGCCCACCTCGGGCATCTTGATGCCCGCCTCGCGGGACAGCTCCTCGACCGTCTGCAGCAGCCACTGTTCGTGATGGGTGCGCGGCTGGGTGATGATCTGCGTACCTGTGGTCATCTTCGCCATCCACTTGGAGATGAACAGCGAGACCAGCGAGCCGGCGAAACCGAACACGGCGCAGAAGACCAGCAGACGGCTCAGGTCGAGGTCGACGCCGTTGGCGGCCATGAACCCGTTGAAGCCGAACAGGCTGAGGGTAATGCTTGCAACCAGCACCACCGCAAGGTTGGTGGCCACAAACAACAGAATGCGCATCATGGTTGTTACGTTCTCCTGACGGATGAAAATGTCGCTCTACTGCGGGGTATATAAGGGGTGGCCTGGGCGATTCAACCGGCCGACTATTTCAAACTGTGTACCCGGCAGTATGCCAGAGGCGCAAAGGCGCGCCGGTGGATAGACCGTTGCAGGATGTAAGAATTCATCCGAGGGGGAGGGCGCCTATTCCTGCGGCACCTTGGATAAAGGTGCCGCAGGCGTCAGAAAGCTTACTGCGAATAGGTGCGCAGGAAGTTGCCGATACGGCCGATGGCCTGTTCGAGGTCATCTACTCGTGGCAGGGTGACGACGCGGAAGTGGTCCGGCCATGGCCAGTTGAACGCAGTCCCCTGCACGATCAGCAGTTTTTCTGACAGCAGCAGATCAAGTACGAACTTCTCGTCGTTATGGATCGGACAGACCTTGGGGTCGATTTTCGGGAAGGCATACAGCGCGCCCATGGGCTTGACGCAGCTCACGCCGGGAATGTCGTTGAGCAGTTCGTAGGTACGGTTGCGCTGTTCGAGCAAGCGGCCCGGCGGCAGTACCAGGTCATTGATGCTCTGGTACCCGCCCAGGGCGGTCTGGATCGCGTGCTGGGCCGGCACGTTGGCGCACAGGCGCATGTTGGCCAGCATGTCGATGCCTTCGATGTAGCTGCGTGCGTTGTGCTTGGGTCCGGAAATGATCAGCCAACCGGAGCGGAAGCCGGCGACGCGGTACGACTTGGACAGGCCGTTGAAGGTCAGGCACAGCAGGTCGGGCGCGAGCGAAGCGGTACTGATGTGCACGGCCTCGTCATAGAGAATCTTGTCGTAGATTTCGTCGGAGAACACCACCAGGTTGTGCTGGCGAGCCAGTTCCAACATGCCCAGCAGCAATTCCTTCGAGTACACCGCACCCGTCGGGTTGTTGGGGTTGATGATCACCAGCGCCTTGGTATTGGGGTGATCTTGGCCTTGATGTCGTCCAGGTCGGGGAACCAGTCGGCCTGCTCGTCGCACAGGTAATGCACTGGCTTGCCGCCGGCCAGGCTGACGGCTGCCGTCCACAGCGGGTAGTCAGGCGCGGGGATCAGCACTTCATCATGGTTGTTGAGCAACGCCTGCATCGACATCACGATCAGTTCCGAGACGCCGTTGCCCAGGTAGATATCCTCGATGCCGACACCGTCGATCTGCTTTTGCTGGCAATACTGCATGACCGCTTTACGGGCGCTGAACAGGCCTTTGGAGTCGCTGTAGCCCTGGGCCGTCGGGAGGTTGCGGATCACATCCTGGAGAATTTCGTCCGGCGCCTCGAAACCAAAAGGTGCCGGGTTGCCGATGTTCAGCTTGAGGATGCGTTGGCCTTCCTCTTCCAGGCGTTTGGCGTGCTTGAGCACCGGGCCGCGAATGTCGTAGCAGACATTGGCGAGCTTGTTCGATTTGCTGAACTGCATGATGTGATCCCGAATGGATAAGTCGCGGGGCGCGGGCGTCTAAAGATTTGAAAAGGACGCGGCGCGGGTGCCAGACTGACCGTCTGCACACAAGCAGACTAATATACGTGCCACCCGCGCCAGGGAAAAGACGGCGCAGGGTGAAATTCAGCCTGCCGAGGTCCAGCCATGCAAAAGATCGACAAAACCCTGGAAGAATGGCGCGAAATGCTCGATCCCGCGCAATATCAAGTGTGCCGCCTGAAAGGCACCGAGCGGCCCTTCACCGGTAAGTACAACAGCGAAAAGCGCGCGGGCACCTATTCGTGCATTTGCTGCGGTCTGCCGCTGTTCGATTCGCAGACCAAGTTCGACTCCGGCTGCGGCTGGCCGAGTTTCTACGCCCCGATCGAAGACAGCGCGATGATCGAGATTCGCGACACCTCCCACGGCATGATTCGCACCGAGGTTACCTGCGCTCAGTGCGATGCGCACCTGGGCCATGTGTTCCCGGACGGTCCACCGCCGACCGGGCTGCGTTACTGCATCAACTCTGTGTGCCTGGATTTCCAACTGCGTGATTGAACGGAGAGCCCCAATGACCGATGCGCTGCTGGACATTCCCTGCCTCACCCTCGGCGGAGAGCAGAAAACCTTGGACGACTTTGCCGGTAAAGCGCTGCTGGTGGTCAACACCGCCAGTCAGTGCGGCTTTACCCCGCAGTACAAAGGGTTGGAGAAACTGTGGCAGGCCTACGCCGGTCGCGGCCTGGTGGTGCTGGGCTTTCCTTGCAACCAGTTCGGCAAGCAGGAGCCGGGGGATGCGCACGAGATCGCGCAGTTCTGCGAGTTGAATTTCGGTGTGAGTTTCCCGTTGTTCCGCAAGATCGAGGTCAACGGACCCGGTACCCATCCGCTGTTCGCCGAGCTCAAGCGCCGTGCCCCCGGCGTACTCGGCACCCAGAAGATCAAGTGGAACTTCACCAAGTTTCTGTTCGATCCCTCTACCGGCAAGGTCACCCGCTACGCACCCACCACCAAGCCCCAGGCACTCGAGGCCGACATCGAGCAGCTGCTCAGCCGTTGAACGGTACCCAATGGTCGATGAGTGCCAGCAGTTCTTCGCGGCGGAACGGCTTGGCCAGATAGTCGTCCATGCCTGCTGCGCGACAGCGCTCGCGCTCGTCGGGCATGGCGTTAGCGGTCAGGGCCACGACCGGCAATTGGCTCCAGCGACCATCCTGACGAATGCGTCTACTGGCTTCGTAACCGTCCATCACTGGCATGTTGCAGTCCATCAGCACTAGGTCGAAGCGGTCGTGTTCTAGCATTTGCAGCGCTTCGGCGCCGTGGGCGGCCACTTGCACTTGGCAGCCGAGTTTTCCCAGCATGCCGATGGCCACCAGCTGGTTCACCGGATTGTCTTCGACCAGCAGGATGTGCGCCCGCCGCTCGGCCAATAGCGCTGTACCTGCCGGCAGTGGGTTACCGTTTTCCCCTTGGAGCGTTCGGCGCAGCAGTTGATAGAGCGTATTGCGTGCCAGCGGGCGCGCGAGCTGATGCAAGGGCGCCAGACGCAGCGCCTGCTCGGCGGCCAGGAAATTGCCATACGCGGTGATCAGCAGGATCGGTGCGTGTGTTCGCTTGCGCAGGTCAGGTAGTTGCTCGGCATCGTCGCAGATCAACAGGTCCAGGGCAGCATTGTCGAGCTCCTCGGTGTGCTCGCAGCGCCCGTAGTCCAAGCCCCAGTTCGGTAGCAGGCGATCGAGCAGTTCGGCCAGACCGCTGGCGGCATTGGTCAGGGCCACGATCCGTCCATGCAGCGCAGGCGGGGGGACCGCCTCCAGGTGGGCGGGCAAGGGCAGGTCGGCACTGAAGCGGCTGCCGAATCCGGTCTGCGACTGAATGGTCAGGTGCCCGTGCATGGCCTTGCACAAGTTGCGGGTCAGGGTCAGACCCAGACCGGTACCGCCGTATTGGCGGGTGATACCTGCACCGGCCTGGGTAAAGGGTTGGAAAATGCGCGCCTGGGCATCTTCGGGGATGCCGATGCCGGTGTCCGACACCTCCAGACGAATGCCGCCGACGATGCTCGAGAGGCGCACATCGACCCGCCCGAAGCGCGTGAACTTCAACGCATTAGCCAACAGATTGCTGACGATCTGCCGCACGCGGGTTGGGTCGCCCAGCACACTCGCCGGAAAATCCGAGGCGATCAGGCAGGTCAGCTCGACGTTGGCCGCGGCATTCTGTGACAGCAGGCTGGCGGTGTCCTCGAGCAAGGTGCCGAGGTCGAATGGAATGCGTTCCAACTCCAGTTGCCCGGCATCGAACTTGGACAGGTCGAGAATATCGTTGAGCAGTTCCACCAGCACCTTGCCCGAATCGTGGGCGATCGACAGTTGCTGGCGTTGCTCGCCGCTCAGGCCGCTGTCCATCGCCAGGGAAAGCATGCCGAGCATGCCGTTGAGCGGTGTGCGGATCTCGTGGCTCATGTTGGCCAGAAAGGCCGCGCGTGCCTGGGCCATATCCAGGGCGCGGCGACGGGCATCCTCCAGTTCCTGATTGGACTGACTCAAGCGGCTGTTGCTGGCTTTGAGTTCGTCGGTACGGGCCGAGACGATGTCTTCCAGTTCGTTCAGGTATTGAGTCAGGCGATTTTCGGCGTTGCGCCGCTGCTGAATCTCGGTGGCCATGCTGATGAATTGTTGGTTGGCGACCTTGACCAGTACGCCGATCTCATCGTGCTCGTGGCCTTTGGGGTAGTCCAGGCGCGCCTGTCCGGGTTGGCGCGGATCGCGGCTGCTCAGCGCGCTGATGACCGTGACCAGCGGCTTGGTCAACATGACGTAGAACAGCCCCAGCAGGATCACCGTCAGCACCAGGCTGCGGGCAAAACCATTGAGCAAGGTGATGCCGGCGCGTTCGAGGAAACGACTGCCGAAGGCGTAAGTGTCGACGTCCAGGTACAACGTGCCCAGGTAGTCCTTGGGCATGTGCGCCAGATACAGCGGGTCTTTGAATTGGCGCTGCTCGCCGAATAGAAAGTCGCTTAGCGGCCGGTAGCTGTTTTCCTGGCGCAGACGGCTGACATCGGCCAGCACGGTATCGTTGTTGTCGATCAGCCGAGCACGCACGATGGCGGGTGACTGCAGCAGACCCCGAGTCAGTTCCTGAGCCAGTTCGGCGTCGATGTTGTAGGCGATGCGTGATGCCGGGTCGTGGCTTATTTGCAGCAGCGCCTGCACTTCGCGGTTGATGGACGCGTCTTCGCTGGCATAATCGATGCCGATCTGGATGAGACTGAGCAATGTCCCCAGGATGAAGCCGACCAGGACTGTCAACCGGGCTTGCTTGTATGACAGGCGATTGGTGAACTTGATATCCATGCTTCCCGAGCCGGCTCTACGCCCTTTGCGCTGCGCAAGCATAGCCGATCAACCTCGGCTGCTGGCGGGTCTGTCTGTTCATTTCAGTTGATTCCCTGGTGTGCCGTCGTCGGGCATGCCTCACTGAAAATCGTAGGAGCCATCATGGACGCCCGCTTGACCGCATTTCTGGAGCGCGCCGAATCGGTGCTGGCGCGCCTTGAGCCGCTGCTTCCGGCCCAACGGCCGACTATAGACTGGAGCGAAACGCTGGCCGCGCGTTGGCAGCGTGATGGCCGCAGCGGCTATTTGATGCCGTTGCAGGTGAGCCTGGATATGCGCCTGAGCGATCTGATCGGCGTCGATCAGCAGCGCGAGCAATTGGGTCGCAACACGCACCAGTTCATTCAGGGCATGCCGGCCAACCACGCGCTACTGTGGGGTTCGCGTGGCACCGGTAAATCGTCGCTGGTGCGGGCGTTACTGGCCGAGCACGCCGGTCAGGGGCTGCGCCTGATCGAGATCGAACGCGATCATCTGGCCGACCTGCCGCGGGTGGTCGAACAGTTGCAGGGTTTAGACCAGCGTTTCATCCTGTTTTGTGACGACCTGTCGTTCGAGGCGGGCGAGGGTGATTACCGGGTGCTCAAGAGCGTACTGGACGGCTCCCTCGAACAGGCGCCGGACAACGTGCTGCTGTATGCCACGTCTAACCGTCGACATTTGGTGCCGGAGAAACAGAGCGATAACGAGAACTGGAAAATGGTCGATGGGGAACTTCATCCCAACGAAGCGGTGGAGGACAAGATTGCACTGTCCGACCGCTTCGGCCTGTGGTTGTCGTTCTATCCATTCACCCAGGAACACTTCCTCGATGTGGTCGAGCACTGGATCGGTCAGCTTGCCACGACCGCCGGGCTGACATGGCAGCGCAACGAAGCGCTCGACATCCTCGCCACGCGCTGGGCGACCGGCCGGGGCAACCGTAATGGCCGTTGTGCCTATCAGTTCGCCCGCTATTGGGTCGGACTGCAATTGCTGGAGCAGAATCAATGATCGACCTCAATGCCAGTGGCAAAGGCCTGGATGGCTACGAACTTCTGGCGGCGCAAGTCCAGGCGCTGTTCGCCGACGAGCGTGATTTCATCGCCAATGCCGCGCAGTTCTCGGCGTTTATCTATCACCAAGTGGCAGACCTGAACTGGGCGGGCTTCTACCTCAATCGCGACGAGCAACTGGTGCTCGGCCCGTTCCAAGGGCAGGTGGCCTGCGTGCGCATTCCTTTCGGCAAGGGCGTGTGCGGCGCTGCGGCAGCGACCGGGCAGACCCAGCGGGTCGAGGACGTGCATGCATTCCCCGGCCACATCGCGTGCGATAGCGCGTCCAATAGCGAGCTGGTGATACCGCTGGTGAAAGAGGGCAGGTTGATCGGCGTGCTGGATCTGGACAGCCCAACCTTGGCGCGCTTCAGCGAGGCAGACCAGCGCGGGCTTGAGCACTTGGCCTCGATCTTCCTCAGCTTGAGCGACTGCTGAAAGACAGAAGGGCCGCAGCGCGGCCCTTCCTCAAGTGAATTCGCGGATCAATCGTAGATCACGCGCTTTTTCCAGGTTTCGTCTTCATCGGTCTTGAGGCCTTCGGTCAAGGCGTTCTGTTCGTCCTCGGTCGGCTCCATCTGGTCGAGTACCTGGGCGTTGGCCCGTGCCAGCAGCTTCTCCAGGTAGATCAACTGTTCTTCGTACTGCTTGGGCTCAGGTTGCTTACGCAGATACTGCACGCCGCGCTCGAACGCCAGTCGGGCTTGCCCGGGTTGGCCCTGCTGCAAAGCCTGTTGTCCCAGGTTATTGAAGAACTCGATGTGCAGCAGCACGAGGATGTGGCGGATTTCCTTGACCCAGTACTTGCCTTCATTGGACTGCAGGAAGTTCTCCTGGGTCGCCCGGACGATCTGGTTGTGCAGCGATTCAAGCAGAAACCGCACGTCCTTGGCCTTGACCTCGGTCTGGATCGGGCTGGGCGGATTGTTCACCGGCAGCTTGTCGCCCAAGGCGATCAAGGCTTCCAGTTCGCCGATTCGCGCCTTTATATCGCTGTTTTGCTTGTCCAGCGCCAACTGCCGCTGATTGATGTTCAACTCCAGGCGCGTGAGCAGCAGCTTGAGCGCCGGGGTCATCAACTGGCCGGGAAAGGTCTCGGTGATCTCACCGCACCGGCGCAAACGATCGGTGAGCTCGATTTTCAAGCGCGTGCGTTCGAGCTTGGCGTTTTCCACGACATTGTTGAGGTAGCCGATCACGATCAGCAACGCGATACCCGCCACGATGAGCAGGGTGATCAGAAGTGGTGTCACCGTTAACGCCTCATGAAGAAGTTTTGCATCATTGAGTGTAGTGAGTCCGCGGGGGCGCGAACAGTGCAGCCTGGCGGGCAGCGCATTCAAGCGCCCATAGCGTTGTCGGCACGGGCGCGTAAAACTACAGTGCTGGCGCTTTGCGGCGAGCTTGCCGGGCCGCCGCCAGAAAAGCAACGTCAATCCCCGGGCACCCGTGCGGGCACACTAGGGAATTACGGAAGTCATTGATTTAAATAAATTTCCATAAAGGGGTTGACGGCTTCCGAGTGCATCCCTAGAATGCGCGCCACTTGCAGCGTAAAGCTCTTCGCCAAGCGCCGCAGGCAGTGAAAAGATCTAGTGTGTCCCCTTCGTCTAGTGGCCTAGGACACCGCCCTTTCACGGCGGTAACAGGGGTTCGAGTCCCCTAGGGGACGCCATTGCGGGAATAGCTCAGTTGGTAGAGCACGACCTTGCCAAGGTCGGGGTCGCGAGTTCGAGTCTCGTTTCCCGCTCCAGTTTCACGACGCTGCCGTCTGGCAGGGTTGGAAAAGAAATCCAGGGTCAGCCGCGAGGCTTTACACCTGGTGCGCTGAAAAGCGTTGGGTATGTCCCCTTCGTCTAGTGGCCTAGGACACCGCCCTTTCACGGCGGTAACAGGGGTTCGAGTCCCCTAGGGGACGCCATTTGCGGGAATAGCTCAGTTGGTAGAGCACGACCTTGCCAAGGTCGGGGTCGCGAGTTCGAGTCTCGTTTCCCGCTCCAGTTAATTCTGTGGCGTTCATGACGGTACAGCGGTGTTGAAGGGCTCAGGTCACTTCAAGCCTCAAGTGGTTGGTTTACATTGCGGGAATAGCTCAGTTGGTAGAGCACGACCTTGCCAAGGTCGGGGTCGCGAGTTCGAGTCTCGTTTCCCGCTCCATATCTTGATCTTCAACGTTTTCAAATGTTGTTGAATCACAAAAAAGACGCTTCGGCGTCTTTTTTCGTTCCTGCGTTTTCCGCAGCCAGATGTTCTCGACTGGCCCTTATCGTTGGTCACCCCATCAACGAGCCTTCAACACGCCTTGGGCCAAGCCAACGGTCATGCTCTGATTCAAGAAAAGCGCCACGTCATTGCAGTGGCGCTTAGCAACTCAAGCAGCGGGCTACTCAGGCCTAGTGGCGCTCGCCCTGATCCGGGGCGCTTAACAGTTGTTTCTCCAAATTCCAGTCAAACGGCTCGCCCTGCTGTTCGGCCTCATAACGCCGCTCTTCCAGGGTCTGATAAAGATCCAGTTCGTCATCCGGCATGTAGTGAAGGCAGTCGCCACCGAAGAACCAGAGCAGATCACGCGGCACCAAGTGTGCGATCTGCGGGTAGCGGGTGATGACTTGGCAGATGATGTCCTGGCCCAGGTACTGGCTTTCCAGTGGATCCTGCGGCAGTAGGCTCAACAGTTCGTCGAAGCGTTCCAGGAACAGCAGATGGCTTTCTTCCGGTACCTGCTCGGCTTCGCCCAGGGCCACCAGGATGGTGCGCAGATGTCGAAGCAGTTGCAGGTGATACTCCAGGTGGGAATTGGCCATGGGGCTGTCCTCGGGTATTGAAACGGGGGCCGGAGTATACGCAGGTTTTATTCGCGGGGGCAGGGTGGGCGATTGGCGTCGATCACCGACCGGCAGGGCGGTCGGCAATCGAGTCAGAGATTCACTTTAGCGAATCTTGCCTTCTGTGGGTAAGAGCTGCTCTTTGTCGAACGCATCCACATCGATCACGACACGGCGTGCAGCCTCCGCCGCTCGTAGCCGCTCGGCCTCGGCGCTCTGCAGCACACCTGATTGCACTGCCGCATCGATCAAGGACTGGCCGGGCGCAGGATGCAACTTGCCATCCTTGAGCGCTTGGTGAACAGCCTTTTGCAGCGGCTCGGTGTCGTCCAGTAGATCGCGAGCCTGTTGCAGCGCTGCTACCGGATCGCCATCCGCCTGAGGACGGAAGCACCCTGCGAGCAGTTCTTCCAGAGCGGGGTCACCTTTTTGCCGGCCGATCAGTGCAGCCACTTCAGCGTCCAGTTCATCGCTGGGGCCGGTATGCCGCCGACCGAAGGGGAACACCAGTACCCGCAGGGCGCCGCCGACGAAGCGATTGGGGAAGTTGTCGAGCAATCGATCCAGGGCCGTTTCTGCCTGTCCCAGGCTCTCTTCCAGCGCCCAGCGCAGCAAAGGCTGCATGTAGTCGGGCGCGCCGAGATCATGGTAGCGCTTGAGTGCGGCGGACGAGAGGTACAGGTAACTCAGCACGTCGCCCAGTCGTGCACTGAGGCGCTCGCGACGCTTCAAGGCGCCGCCCAGGAGCATCATGGACAGGTCTGCCAGCAGCGCGAAGGCTGCTGCCTGCCGGTTCAGTGCACGGAAGTAGCCCTGGCTGAGGGCATCGCCCGGCACCTTGTCGAAGTGTCCAAGACCTAACCCCAATACAAAAGTACTCGACGCATTGCGGGTGGCGAACATGATGTGCTTCATCAGCAAATCATCGAACTCTTTCAGTGCCTGATCGCGGTCCTCACGGCCTGCCAGCGCCATCTCCTTGAGGACGAACGGATGGCAACGGATCGCCCCTTGGCCGAAGATCATCAGGTTGCGCGAGAGGATGTTCGCCCCCTCGACCGTGATGAAAATCGGCGCGCCTTGCCAATTGCGGCCCAGGTAGTTGTTGGGGCCCATGATGATGCCTTTGCCGCCATGCACATCCATGGCGTGCTGGATGCACGCTCGACCGCGCTCGGTGAGGTGATACTTGAGAATCGCCGACAGGACAGAGGGTTTTTCACCGAGGTCTACCGCCTTGGCGGTGAGCAGGCGCGCACTGTCCATCAGCCAGGCATTGCCGCCAATCTGCGCGAGCGATTCCTGGATACCCTCGAATGCGGCCAGCGGCACATTGAACTGCTCGCGAATGCGCGCGTATTGTCCGGTCACCAGGCTGGTGTACTTTGCGGCGCCGGTGCCGACGGCGGGCAGCGAGATGGAGCGACCCACCGACAGGCAGTTCATCAGCATCATCCAGCCCTTGCCGAGCATGTCCTGGCCACCGATGAGGAAGTCCAGTGGCACGAACACGTCCGTTCCGCTGTTTGGACCGTTCATGAAAGCTGCGCCCAAGGGCAGGTGGCGCTGGCCGATCTGTACACCGGGGGTGTCAGTGGGGATTAGCGCCAGGCTGATGCCCAGTGATTCTTCCTCGCCGAGCAGATGGTCGGGGTCGTAAGCCTTGAACGCCAGGCCCAGGAGCGTGGCGACTGGGCCGAGGGTGATGTAGCGTTTCTCCCAATTCAAGCGCAAACCGATGACTTCTTCGCCGTTCCATTGGCCCTTGCAGACGATACCGGTGTCGGGCATCGCGCCGGCATCCGACCCGGCCAGCGGTCCCGTGAGGGCGAAACAAGGGATCTCATCGCCCCGCGCCAGGCGCGGCAGATAATGGTTGCGTTGCTCATCGGTGCCGTAATGCAGGAGCAATTCGGCGGGGCCGAGCGAGTTGGGTACCATCACCGTTGAGGCCAGGTCGCCGCTGCGGGTAGCCAGTTTCATCGCCACCTGCGAGTGAGCGTAGGCCGAAAAGCCTTTGCCGCCGTATTCCTTCGGAATGATCAGGGCGAAGAAGCCGTGCGTTTTGATGTGTTCCCAGGCAGCCGGTGGAAGATCCAGGTCCTGGCCGATCTGCCAGTCGCTGACCAGTGCACAAAGTTCCTCGGTCGGCCCGTCAATGAAGGCCTGTTCCTCGGCGGTGAGTTGGGCAGCAGGGTAGTCGAGGAGGGTATTCCAGTCGGGCTGGCCGCTGAACAGCTGGCCGTCCCACCAGACGGTGCCTGCGTCGATCGCTTCGCGTTCAGTCTGCGACATGGGCGGCAACGTGCGCTGGAACCAGTTGAACACCGGGGCGGTGAACAACCGGCGCCGCCACTCGGGCAGCACCAGCAAGGCAACCTTGGCTGCCAGCACCAGCCAGATCAGCGTCAACAACCATCCTGGGGCATCGGCGAAGACGCCCATCAGCAGCACGTAGACCGCGATGGCACCGATGATGTGCAGTGGCGCCAGACGCCGATGAGTGAGATACGCGGCGCCGATCACTAGCACCACCAACCACAACAGCAACATAGACCTTCCTCCTTGGAAGCTAGGGCTCGAGGTATCCCCGCAAGCATAGACGCGCTACGCAGGATGACTCGCTCTGAACAGTGACAGGGTATGGCTACAGGAGTTTCAGAAGAGCCCGCTGTCGGTACAGAGGTCAGGCACAAGGAGTAGACTGGTCGGCTCTGCCTTCCTGAGGACGTGGTGATGATCAAGATCTGGGGTCGCAAGAATTCCAGCAACGTGCGCAAGGTATTGTGGATCGCGCACGAACTGGGCCTGTTGTTCGATTCGATCGACGCTGGCGGCGCGTTTGGCATAGTCGACGAACCCTATTATCGCCAGCGTAACCCTAACGGCCTGGTGCCAATGCTCGAAGACGATGAACTGATACTTTGGGAGTCCAACGCCATCGTGCGTTATCTCTGTGCTGAATATGGCAGCAAGCAGGGTTGGTATTTGGATCAGCCGCGTCAACGCGCTCAGGCAGACAAATGGATGGATTGGACCACTTCATCCCTCGCTGCGCCATTCAGACCTCTGTTCTGGGGGTTGCTACGGACCCCCGAAGAGCAACGCGACTGGGCCGCCATCAACGCGGCGCACAAGCACTGCACACAGTTGCTGTCCATTGCTGACCAGGCTCTGGCGACGCAACCCTATTTGACCGGTGAGCACATCGGTATGGGCGATGTCCCTTGGGCAGTTTCGCCTACGCCTGGTTCGAGTTGCCCATCGAACGTCCAGAGATGCCTCACCTTGAGGCCTGGTACGAACGGTTGAAAGTGCGGCCGTCTTACCAGACAGCTGTTATGACGGCCTTGACCTGATCGAACACTCCAAGTGTTTCGATAGTCACTATCGATACGCATGACTGTACTTGTGCGGTCAGGCCTTGCACCATGGCCGCACCCTCTACTGCGCTGGCGCTTCAAGTCGGCGTGTTCCGAACCCTTTTTTCGGTACGTGATCTGCTATGAGTTCTGCTCTGTCCATCCGACAGTTGACCAAGACCTACGGCAACGGCTTCCAGGCCCTCAAGGGCATCGATCTGGAAGTTGCCGAAGGCGACTTCTTCGCCTTGCTCGGCCCCAACGGTGCCGGAAAATCTACTACGATCGGCATTCTCTCGACGCTGGTTAACAAGACCAGCGGCACAGTGAATGTCTTCGGCCACGATCTGGACCGCCAGCCTGCCGCGCTCAAGCGCAGCATCGGTGTTGTGCCTCAGGAGTTCAACTTCAACCAGTTCGAGAAGACCTTCGACATTGTCGTGACCCAGGCCGGTTACTACGGCATCCCGCCGAAGCTGGCCAAGGAGCGGGCCGAGCAGTACCTCACTCAGTTGGGGCTGTGGGACAAGCGTGATGTGCAGTCGCGTTCGCTGTCCGGCGGCATGAAGCGCCGGCTGATGATCGCCCGTGCATTGATCCACGAGCCGCGCCTGTTGATCCTCGACGAGCCCACTGCGGGTGTGGATATCGAGTTGCGCCGCTCGATGTGGAGCTTCCTCACCGAACTGAACCAGAAAGGCATCACCATCATCCTCACCACGCATTATCTGGAGGAGGCTGAGCAGTTGTGCCGCAACATCGGCATCATCGACCACGGCACCATCGTCGAGAACACCAGCATGCGCCAGTTGCTGGGCAAGCTGCACGTCGAAACCTTCGTGCTCGACCTGCGTCAGGATCTGATCGCCGCGCCGGTCCTGCAAGGTTACCCGTGCCGGCTGATCACGCCACACACGCTGGAAGTGCAGGTGGACAAGGACATTGGTATCACTGCGCTTTTCGGTCAGTTGGCGTTGCAGAGCATCGAAGTGCAAAGCTTGCGTAACAAGACCAATCGTCTCGAGGAGTTGTTCGTGTCCCTGGTTGAAAAAAACCTCTCGAAGGTGGCGGTATGAGTATCGAATTGCGGACCAATTGGGTCGCCCTCAACACCATCGTCTACCGTGAGGTACGTCGTTTCCTGCGCATCTGGCCGCAAACACTGCTGCCGCCAGCCATCACCATGGTCTTGTACTTCGTCATCTTCGGAAACCTGATCGGCCGGCAGATCGGCGACATGGGCGGCTTCACCTACATGGAGTACATCGTGCCGGGGCTGATCATGATGTCGGTGATCACCAACTCTTATGGCAACGTGGTGTCGAGCTTCTTCGGCAGTAAGTTTCAACGCTCCATCGAAGAGCTGATGGTCTCGCCGGTGTCGCCGCATACCATCCTGGTGGGCTATGTGCTGGGTGGCGTGTTGCGTGGTCTGGCAGTGGGCGTGATCGTGACGATCCTGTCGATGTTCTTCACCCATCTGCAGGTTCACCATCTGGGCGTGACGGTCGTGGTGGTGCTGTTCACCGCGACGATCTTTTCGCTGCTGGGCTTCGTCAACGCGGTTTTTGCACGGAATTTCGATGACATTTCGATCATCCCGACCTTTGTGCTGACACCGCTGACCTACTTGGGCGGGGTGTTCTATTCGATCAACCTGTTGCCGCCGTTCTGGCAGACCGTGTCGCTGGCCAACCCGGTGTTGCACATGGTCAATTCGTTCCGCTACGGCATTCTAGGGGTGTCGGATATCAGCATTGGCACCGCGATCACCTTCATGGTGGTGGCCACTGCACTGCTCTACGCACTGTGCATCCGACTCCTGGTCAGTGGGCGTGGCATGCGGGCGTGAGCTTCTGAGCTTGCGCCGACGCCACTGGCGACCGACCCACCAGCGCCAGTAGAACAGTGTGGTGAAGTAGGCGGCGATGCCCAGAAGTACGCCGCATACCACCGACCCCAGCAGGAAGGGCTGCCATACGGTGGAGAGCTGGTCGGTGATCCACTGAAAGGTCAGCTCGTCTGGCAGCGTGCGCGGTGGCACTTGCATCAGCCAGGCCCCGGTCATGTAAGTGACGAAGAACACCGGTGGCATGGTCAGCGGGTTGGTCAGCCACACCAAGCTCACGGCAATGGGCAGGTTGCCCCGTACGGGAATGGCCAAGGCTGCAGCCAGCAGCATTTGCATGGGAATGGGGATCAGCGCCGCGAACAGTCCGACACCCATGGCACGAGCCACCGAATGGCGGTTCAGGTGCCAGAGGTTGGGGTCATGGAGTAATCGGCCGAAGAAGCGTAAGGATTTGTGTTCCCTGATGCTGGTCGGATCCGGCATGTAGCGTTTGAATAATCGGCGCGGCATGTAGGCCCCGGGGCTGGAGTAGGGCGAGTATGCCGCGATTTCAGCGCAATCTCGTTCAGAGTTTGTGACAATTATTGAGTGAGCTCTGAGGGCATTGGCGCCTAGGCTGCAGGGGCGTTGATGCTTGCGGAGCTCTATTTCTATGCGCACAGGGATGTTTGCGCTGGTGCTCGGGTTGTTGAGCCTGGGTTTGTGGCCTGCCTTGCCATCGGTCGGGTGGCTTTTCCTTCTGTCGTTGTTGGCGCTGTTGTGCCTGCGCAGCCGCGCCTGGCCGCTGGGCTGGCTGTTGCTGGGCGTGTGTTGGGCCTGCTGGTCGGCGCAGCAGGCCCTGGACGATCGCCTGGCCAGCGGTCTGGATGGCCGCACCTTGTGGTTGGAGGGCAGGGTGGTGGGGCTTCCGGCACACTCCGGCGGCACTGTGCGCTTCGACCTTGAGGATGCGCAGTCGCGGCGTGGTGCGCTGCCTCGGCACGTCCAGTTGAGTTGGTTCGGCGGCCCGACGATCAGGGCGGGTGAACGCTGGCGACTGGCGGTGACACTCAGGCAGCCGAGCGGTCTGCTTAACCCCCATGGTGCGGATCGCGAAGCGATGTTTCTGGCTCGTCGCATCGGTGCCACCGGAACAGTCAAGGCCGGCGAGAGGCTGGAGCCGGTCCGAGGCGGCTGGCGGGATCGCTTGCGTCAGCGGCTGCTGGCAGTGGATGCGCACGGACGTGAATCGGTGCTGGCGGCTTTGCTGCTGGGGGATGGCTCGGGCCTGACGCGGACGGACTGGCAAACTTTGCAGGCCACTGGCACCGTGCATTTGCTGGTTATTTCCGGACAACACATCGGTCTGCTGGCAGGGCTGATATACGGCGTAATTGCCGGCTTGGCTCGTCTAGGTGTGTGGCCTGGGCGCTGGCCGTGGCTACCTTGGGCGTGTGGTCTGGCGATGGCTTCGGCGCTGGGCTACGGGGCGCTGGCTGGATTCCAGGTGCCCGTGCAGCGTGCCTGCCTGATGCTGGCTACGGTGCTGCTCTGGCGTCTGCGCTTTCGCCACTTGGGCGCCTTCTTTCCGCTATTGCTGGCGCTGACCGGTGTGCTGCTGCTTGAGCCGCTTGCAAGCCTGCTGCCAGGTTTCTGGTTGTCCTTCACTGCCGTGGCCACCTTGATCTACTGTTTCAGTGGACGTCTGGGCCGCTGGCGTCCTTGGCAAGCCTGGAGTCGCGCGCAATGGGTGATCGCGATCGGTTTGCTGCCTGCATTGCTGGCGCTGGGCCTGCCGATCAGCCTCAGCGCACCGTTGGTCAATCTGCTGGCCGTGCCCTGGATCAGCCTGGCTGTTTTACCTCTGGCGTTGCTCGGCACGGCCTTGTTACCGCTGACGGGCGTCGGCGAGAGTTTGTTATGGGTGGCCGGCGGGTTGATCGACATCATGTTCCGCACGCTCGGCCTGTTGGCCGAATGGCAACCAGCGTGGCTGCCTCGTCCCTTGCCGCTGTGGCGTTGGAGTCTGGTGTGTGTCGGTGCGCTGCTGCTGCTGTCACCGCGCGGCGCGCCGCTCAAGGGGCTGGGGGCGGTGATGCTCCTGGCGCTATGGACGCCCCGCGATCACATCCCGCATGGACAGGCAGAGATTTGGCAGTTGGACGTCGGCCAAGGCCTGGCGGTACTGCTGCGTACGCGGCATCACAGCCTGCTCTACGACGCCGGGCCAGCCACCCGTTTCAGTGATCTTGGGGAAAGCGTGGTACTGCCAACGTTGCGCAAGCTCGGTGTCGATCAGCTCAATGTGATGTTGATCAGTCATGCCCATGCCGACCACGCGGGCGGTGCTGCGGCGGTGTATCGAGGACTGCCGATCGTGCGCGTGCTGGCAGGCGAGCCGCTGGCGCTGCCAGCCTCGCTGCAGGCGCAAGCGTGCGCCAGCGGCGAGCGCTGGGAATGGGACGGCGTGCATTTCTCGCTGTGGCACTGGCCGCAGGGCAAGAGCAGCAACGACCGCTCCTGTGTATTGTTGGTCGAGGCTCAGGGCGAGCGCTTACTGCTCGCTGGCGATATGGAGACGGCCGCCGAGCGCGCCTGGCTGAAAGAAAACGTATCGCCACGCATCGACTGGCTGCAGTCACCGCATCACGGCAGCCGCAGTTCCTCCACCGAGCCGTTCATACGCGCAACGGCGCCACGTGGCGTATTGATTTCCCGAGGGCGACACAACATGTTCGGTCACCCTCATCCCCAAGTGATCGAACGCTATCGACGGCATGGTCTGACCGTGCATGATACGGCTCTGCATGGCGCGTTGCGCCTGTCGCTGGGTGCCCATGGCGACGTCGAGGGGCTTGGTCTGCAAAGGCGTTTCTGGCGCGGGCCACCGTCCTGAACCTGCCTTAACGGCACTGGCTCAATCAACCTGAGGAAGCCCTGACCTCCGGCAGATGAGCGTCTGGCGCGCCTATGGTAGAGTGGCGACCATTTTCAGGGGGAATGCTTACTGTGTGGGAACTGGTCAAGTCTGGCGGCTGGATGATGCTGCCGATCATTCTGAGCTCCGTCGCTGCCATGGCGATCGTGGTCGAGCGCCTGTGGACCCTGCGTGCCAGCCGCGTCGCGCCCCCCATTTGCTGGGGCAGGTGTGGATGTGGATCAAGGACAAGCAGTTGACCAGCGACAAGCTCAAGGCGCTGCGTGCCGATTCTCCACTGGGCGAGATTCTTGCGGCAGGTCTGGCCAACTCCCGCCATGGCCGAGAGATCATGAAGGAATGCATCGAAGAGGCCGCTTCCCGTGTCATCCATGAGCTCGAGCGCTATATCAGCACGCTGGGCACCATCGCCGCCATGGCGCCTCTGCTCGGTCTACTTGGCACAGTGCTGGGCATGATCGACATCTTCAGCGCCTTCATGGGCTCGCAGATGACCGCCAATGCCGCCGTGCTCGCTGGGGGTATTTCCAAAGCCTTGGTGACCACCGCAGCCGGTCTGATGGTGGGCATCCCCGCGGTGTTCTTCCATCGTTTCCTGTTGCGCCGCATCGATGAGCTGGTCGTCGGCATGGAGCAGGAAGCGATCAAACTGGTCGAAGTGCTGCAGGGCGACCGCGAGGTCGAGGTGGCCGGAGGCGATGCGTGAAGTTTCGGCGTAATCGACAGCGCGAAAACGTCGACATCAACCTGGCGTCGCTGATCGATGTGGTGTTCGTCCTGCTGCTGTTCTTCGTAGTCACCACTACCTTCACCCGCGAGACGCAATTGCGCGTGGAACTGCCCGAAGCGGCCAGCGGCGCGCCGGCGGTTGCCGATGACGCCAAGCTGGTTGAGGTGACCATCAGCGCCGATGGGGTGTATTCAGTGAATAACCATCTGCTGCCCAAGAGCGATCTGGGCACTTTGACCGAGGCGCTCGAGCGCGAATCTGGCGGGGACAACACCCTGCCACTGGCCATCAGCGCGGATGGCAAGACCCCGCACCAGGCCGTGATCACGGCGATGGACGCTGCCGGCAAGCTCGGCTTCAGCCATCTGCGCATGACCACCGTCGAGGCGGCCCAGGGGACACCCTGATGAGCATCGCCGATCGTTTGCTTGCCGCCTGGTACGAAGGGCATCCGGCGTTGGCGCTGCTGCGCCCGCTCGAAGCGCTGTACCGGTGTGTCGTCACCCGCAAGCGTGTGCGCTTTCTCCAAGGGCAAAGCCCCAGCTACCGTGCACCGGTGCCAGTGATCGTGGTCGGTAACATCACCGTCGGCGGTACCGGCAAGACGCCTATGATCCTGTGGCTGATCGAGCATTGTCGGCGCCAGGGGCTCAAGGTCGGTGTGGTCAGTCGAGGCTATGGCGCCACGCCGCCCAGCTTGCCGTGGCAGGTCACGCCCGATCAACACGCCTCGCAGGCCGGAGACGAACCGCTGCTGATCGTGCAGCGCACAGGCGTGCCGCTGATGATCGACCCAGACCGTTCGCGCGCTGTGCAGGCGCTGCTGGCCTGCGAGACATTGGATGTGGTGCTCTGCGATGATGGCATGCAGCACTACCGGCTGGCGCGTGACCTGGAACTGGTGCTGATCGATGCAGTACGCGGCTTGGGCAATGGTCGTTGCCTGCCGGCCGGCCCCTTGCGTGAGCCTGTTGAGCGTCTGGCGCAGGTCGATGCGGTGCTGCACAACGGTGCTTCGTCCGATCCCGAAGGTGGTTTCGCCTTTGCCTTGCGCCCCAGCGCCCTGGTCAATCTGCGCAGCGGTGAGCGGCGCGCGCTCGATTACTTCCCTCCCGGGCAAGCTGTCCACGCCGTGGCCGGCATCGGTAATCCCCAACGTTTCTTCAATACGCTGCTGGGACTAGACTGGCAGCCCGTACCTCATCCATTTGCCGATCATGCTCAGTTCAGCGCGCAGAACCTCAGGTTCACGCCCGCGTTGCCGTTGGTCATGACAGAAAAGGATGCGGTGAAATGTCGAGATTTCGCAAGTGACGACTGGTGGTATCTGGCTGTCGATGCCGAACCTTCTCGCGCGTTCGTCGCTTGGTTCGATCGGCAACTCGACCGCCTGTTGCCTTGACCCCTTTCATTCTTTCGGCCTCCGGCCTCTAGGACACCCTCATGGACACCAAACTGCTAGATATCCTGGCCTGCCCGATCACCAAGAGTCCGCTCAAGCTCAGTGCCGACAAGACCGAACTGATCAGCAAGGCTGCTGGCCTGGCCTATCCGATCCGCGAGGGCATCCCGGTGATGTTGGAAAGTGAAGCGCGCACTTTGACTGACGATGAGCGTCTGGACAAATGAGTGTGACGTTCACGGTCGTTATTCCCGCGCGACTGCACTCCACCCGTCTGCCTGGCAAGCCACTGCTGCCGATTGCCGGTAAACCGATGGTGCAGCATGTCTGGGAGCAGGCCTGCAAGAGCAGCGCCAGCCGTGTGGTGATTGCGACTGACGACACCAGTATCGTCCAGGCGTGCCAGGCGTTTGGCGCTGAAGTGCTGCTGACCCGCGCCGACCATGAGTCCGGTACCGACCGACTGGCTGAGGTCGCCGCCCATTTGGGATTGCCCGCAGAAGCCATTGTGGTCAATGTGCAGGGTGACGAGCCGTTGATTCCGCCTTCGATCATCGACCAGGTGGCGGTCAATCTGGCAGCTCATCCGGAAGCGGGCATCGCAACCCTCGCCGAGCCGATCGACGAGCCGCAGACCGTGTTCAACCCCAACGCTGTCAAGGTGGTCAGCGACAAGCACGGGCTGGCCCTGACGTTCAGCCGGGCACCACTGCCCTGGGCGCGCGAAGCGTTCGCCCGTGATCGTGAGCAATTGCCCCATGACGTGCCCTATCGCCGACACATCGGCATGTATGCCTATCGGGTGAGCTTCCTTCAGGATTTCGTCGGCTGGGGCCTTGCTGGCTCGAGCAGACTGAATCGCTGGAGCAACTGCGTGCGCTTTGGCATGGGGTGCGTATCCACGTGGCCGATGCGCTGGAGGCCCCGGCCGTCGGTGTCGATACCGCCGAAGACCTTGAGCGCGTGCGGCGCTTGCTGGAGGCATGATGCGTATCCTGTTCGTCTGCCTGGGCAATATCTGCCGGTCGCCGACCGCTGAGGGCGTGCTGCGCCAGCAGTTGCAGGCTGCCGGGCTTGCCGACCGCGTGCAAGTGGCCTCGGCCGGCACCGGCGACTGGCACGTGGGTAACCCCCCCGACAGCCGCACCTGCGCAGCTGCCCGGGCGCGCGGCTATGATCTCAGTGCGCAGCGCGCTCAGCAGGTCAAGGCCTCCCATTTCAGTGAATACGACCTGATCCTGGCCATGGACGAGAGCAACCTGCGCGACTTGCAGGCCCTGCGTCCGAGCGGTGCGAGGGGTGAGCTCGATCTCTTTCTGCGCCGCTACGGCGCTGCGCTGGATGAAGTGCCGGACCCCTATTACCGCGGCGCCGAGGGTTTCGAGCAGGTCCTCGACTTGATCGAGGCCGCGTGCCGTGAACTGGTGGTGGATATCAAGGGGCGGATATGACGATGCAGTGGCAGGAGCATGCGTCGCTCAAGCCGTTCAATACCTTTGGCATCGACGTCAAGGCGCGGTGGCTGGCACAGGCCCACAACGACGCGCAGGTGCGTTCGGCCTTGGAGAGTGCTATCCAGCGACAGATCTCGGTGCTGGTCATCGGCGGTGGCAGCAACATGCTGTTCACTCGCGACGTCGACGCCTTGGTGCTGCACATGGCCAGCCGTGGTCGACGGATCTGTAGCGACGATGGCGAACGGGTCGTCGTCGAGGCCGAGGCCGGTGAGCCTTGGCATCCATTCGTCCAGTGGAGCTTGGCCCAAGGGCTATGCGGTCTGGAAAACCTGAGCCTGATTCCGGGTACGGTTGGTGCTGCTCCCATGCAGAACGTTGGCGCCTATGGGGTGGAGATCAAGGACGTCTTCGCCGGTTTGACGGCCCTGGATCGACAGACCGGCGAGTTGTGTGAGTTCACGCTCGAACAATGTGCGTTCGGCTATCGGGACAGTGTGTTCAAGCGTAACCCAGGCCGCTGGTTGATTCTGCGTGTTCGTTTTCTGCTCAGTCGCACGCTGATCGCGCACCTGGATTACGGGCCGGTGCGCCAGCGGCTGCAGGAGCAGGGCATCGAAGCGGTGACGGCGCAGGCTATCAGCGATGCGATCAGCAGCATTCGCCGTGAGAAGCTGCCGGACCCTGCTGTGTTGGGCAATGCCGGCAGCTTTTTCAAAAATCCTGTCGTTTCAGTTGCCTTGGCTGAGCAGATTCGCACGCATTATCCGAACCTTGTGGCTTATCCACAGGCTGACGGTGGGGTGAAACTGGCGGCGGGCTGGTTGATTGAGCAAGCGGGATGGAAAGGCCATCGCGAAGGTGACGCAGGCGTGCACCGTTTGCAATCGCTGGTGCTGGTCAATCACGGTCTGGCCTCGGGCGCTCAGATGCAGGATCTGGCCCAGCGAATCCAGGCTGATATCCTCGAGCGCTTCGGCGTGGCGCTGGAAATGGAACCCAACGTCTACTAAGCCACGGCTACCTCTCGTGCTGGAACGTTGAATAAGAAAAGGCCCCGCCAGTTCGCACTGGCGGGGCCTTTTCATTCAGCCGACTGAATCAACCGTGGTGAGGCTTGTGCTCATTGTCGGAGGTTTCCAGTGCGGGTGCAGCGGCGGCCGCAGCGGCTTCAGCCTCGCGTTTGCGGCGACGTACCTCACGCGGATCGTTCGGTGCACGACCGTTCGACAGCATGACAGTCGAGGCTGTCGCCACGGCTGGTTCTTCGACCACTGCCGTTTCGGCTACGGCAGGAGCGGGCTCTTCGGCAACTGCAGGCGCGGCAGGGATAGCAGCGGAAGTCTCGACTTCGGGCTCGACCGCAACCGGTTCGACCGTTGCAGCCTCGACGGAGGACGCGGGCACTTCCTTGCTTTCGACGACCGGGGCCTTCTCAGCGGCGACCACTTCCACGGCCGGTGCTTCAAGGGCTGGCGTCTCAGCAGCCGTTTCCGGCTCGCTGGCAGCGAGGTGTGCTACCGGTTCAGGGACGACCTCGACAACTGGCTCGACGCTCGGCTCAACCTCTGCGACAGGCTCGCTGAACGGCTGTTCAACGACTGGCGCAATAGTAACGTCCTCAGCCTTGACCTCAGCCGGTTGCGGCTGCATCTGAGTCTGCTCGACGGGTTGAGCTGCTTCGTGCTGCTCGTTCTCGGCGACAGCGGCAGTCGCGCGCTCTGCTTGCTCATTGGCCTGGGCTTCGGCATTGGCGCTGACAGCGCTGGTAGCCACAGCGGCAGTTACCGCCAGGCCTGCAGCCAGTTCGGCGCCCAGTTCTGTGGCCTTGTGCTGCTGAACTGGCTGGTCTTCGCTGCCTTCTTCCTCGCTGCCTTCGATCAACTCGCCATTGGCGTTGCGCTGGCGCTCGCGGCGATTGCTGCGACGACGTTGACCGCGCGAACGACGACGTGGGCGCTCGCCATCGGTGCTTTCCTGATCGTCCTGCAGGTGCTCTTCGTCAGGCAGTTGCTCTTCGCTGGTCTCGGCGGCTTGTTCGGCAGTGCGTGGCTGACGCTCTTCGCGCGGCTGGCGTGGTTGGCGTTCCTCGCGCGGTGCGCGCTCTTCGCGAGCTGGGCGCTCCTCACGTGCGGCCTGCTCTTCGCGGGCCGGACGCTCTTCGCGCACAGCAGCGTGCTCTTCTCGCGGAGCACGCTCTTCACGGGTTACACGCTCTTCGCGAGGGGCACGTTCTTCGCGCGGTGTGCGTTCTTCGCGAGGGGCACGTTCTTCACGTGATGCGCGTTCTTCACGTGGCGCACGCTCTTCACGGGCCACACGCTCCTCACGAGGGGCGCGCTCTTCGCGGGCCACCGCAGGGGTGGCATCCAGCGGCTCGCGCAGTTCGCGCACGCGCTCTTCGCGGTTGCCACGGCGATCTTCACGCGGTTGGCGCGACTGGCGCTCTTCGCGAGGGGCGCGTTCTTCACGAGGGGCACGCTCTTCGCGCGGCTGACGCTCTTCACGAGAGGTGCGCTCGCTGCGCTCTTCACGCGGCTTGCGTTCTTCGTCGCGACGGCCGTTACGATTGCGGCTCTGCTGACGACCGTTGCGGCGCTCTTCGTTGCGCGCGGTGCGCTCGGTGGCAGGTTTCTGCACAGTGGCGGCCGGTGCGACGACGGGCTCTTCCTTCCCGGCGAACAGGCTGACCAGCGACTTGACCAACCCCTTGAACAGGCTCGGCTCCGGGACGGCGACGGGTGCTGGAGCAGGCGTCGGCGTGCTTGGCTGCTCTTCGCTAACGGTCGGCGTCGGTGCGTTGGTGCGGGCCGGCGCAGTCTTCACGGCGGCTTCCTGGCGAACCAGTGTACGGGTGGCGGTGGGTTGCGGCGCTTCTTCGGTCTCGCTGGTGGCGATCTCGTAGCTAGATTGGTTGGTCAGCACGTCCGGGTTGTCGTCGCGCAGGCGCTGGACTTCGAAGTGAGGGGTTTCCAGATGATCGTTGGGCAGGATGATGATGCGCGCACGGGTGCGCAGTTCGATCTTGGTGATCGAGTTACGCTTCTCGTTGAGCAGGAACGCGGCAACCGGAATCGGCACCTGGGCACGCACCTCGGCGGTACGGTCCTTCAGTGCTTCTTCCTCGATTAGGCGCAGGATGGCCAGCGACAGGGATTCGACGTCGCGGATGATGCCGGTGCCCGAGCAGCGGGGGCAGACGATGCCGCTGCTCTCGCCCAGCGATGGGCGCAGGCGCTGGCGAGACATCTCCAGCAGACCGAAGCGCGAGATGCGGCCGACCTGTACACGGGCGCGATCGGCTTCCAGGCATTCGCGAACACGTTCTTCGACGGCGCGCTGATTCTTGGCTGGCGTCATGTCGATGAAGTCGATGACGATCAGGCCGCCGATGTCACGCAGACGCAGTTGGCGGGCGATTTCTTCGGCCGCTTCCAGGTTGGTCTGCAGGGCGGTTTCCTCGATGTCGCTGCCTTTGGTGGCGCGCGCCGAGTTGATGTCGATCGAGACCAGTGCTTCGGTCGGATCGATGACGATGGAACCGCCGGATGGCAGGTCAACCACACGTTGGAAGGCAGTTTCGATTTGGCTTTCGATCTGGAAGCGATTGAACAGCGGGACGCTGTCTTCGTACAGCTTGACCTTGCTGGCGTACTGCGGCATGACCTGGCGGATGAAGGTCAGTGCTTCTTCCTGGGCATCGATGCTATCGATCAGTACCTCACCGATGTCCTGGCGCAGGTAATCGCGGATGGCGCGGATGATCACGTTGCTTTCCTGGTAGATCAGGAAGGGCGCGGCGCGGTCAAGGGAGGCTTCCTTGATGGCGGTCCACAGCTGCAGCAGGTAATCAAGGTCCCACTGCATTTCTTCGCTGCTGCGGCCAAGGCCAGCGGTGCGCACGATCAGGCCCATGTCGCCCGGTACGGTCAGGCCGTTGAGGGCTTCGCGCAGTTCGTTGCGTTCTTCGCCTTCGATGCGACGAGAAATACCGCCAGCGCGTGGATTGTTGGGCATCAGCACCAGGTAGCGGCCGGCGAGGCTGATGAAGGTGGTCAGGGCTGCACCCTTGTTGCCACGCTCTTCTTTTTCGACCTGGACGATGACTTCCTGGCCTTCGCTCAGGACTTCCTTGATGTTGACACGGCCTTCAGGGGTCTTCTTGAAGTACTCGCGGGAGATTTCCTTCAGCGGCAGGAAGCCGTGACGTTCGGAGCCGAAGTCGACGAAAGCGGCTTCGAGGCTGGGTTCGATGCGAGTGATCTTGCCCTTGTAGATGTTGGCCTTTTTCTGCTCGCGGGCACCGGACTCGATGTCCAGGTCGTAGAGGCGTTGGCCATCCACCAGTGCTACACGCAACTCTTCGGGTTGAGTCGCGTTAATCAGCATTCTTTTCATGTTGTACCGTCGGTTTCCGGGCTGCCGGAAACGGCGTTCGGCACACACGACGTCTCATGGTCGGTGCCAAGGTGCGCAAAGGGTGGCATGCCACCCCCGTGTCCAGCGACGTTCGGCACCAGCCGGTTGCCCAGCCTGCCGTTGTCGCGACGACGCGTCCTGTTTGCTGCGGTGCCTATCGCACTCAGTCAGGAGGAGGAATCAGCCGAGGGCCGTGGACGCCTCTGGGGCGTCTGCAAACACCGGTTCCGCTCGCCGGGCCAATACAGTCGGCCGATGCCGGCCGTGCTTCACGGTCCGGGCTGTACATCTCCACCCTGCACGTATCCCTGATAATTCGGGTGCTGCCGCGCGCTGAATCCGCAACGGGTTGCATTTTTCGCCAGCGCCGTATCTGCGCTGACGCCATTCATGTCCAAGGCTGGTGTTTCCGAAGTGTTCGCCAGGCGCTGCACGGAAGCGACAAGGCGGGGCAGGGGCATGCGAAAAAGAACAGGAGGGAGATGGAACACCGCACTTGTCGTTTTTTTCGTTCTTCTCTGCTCGGCGCTGGTGGCGATTCCAGGCATCTCGGTAAACTGGCACACACCCCGTCGGACGGCCTCGCGTCCTCGAGAATTGCGTTGGCCAGAGACGGTGCGAAACCGTGCGTTACTGGCCTACCGCTTTGGGCGGCGTTCGCGACTATAGCAGCAATGATTAAGTGCTTCAATTCCATAAAAATTGTTATGATCCTGCGATGACGACCAATAATCCCCCGACTTCCGGCGTTCAGCTGATCGAAGTCGCGCCGGAACTTGCCGGCCAGCGTATCGACAACTTCCTCATCACCGCACTCAAAGGCGTGCCCAAGACCCTTGTCTATCGCATCCTGCGCAAGGGTGAGGTGCGCGTGAACAAAGGGCGCATCAAGCCCGAGTACAAGCTCCAGGCCGGCGATATCGTGCGCGTGCCGCCCGTGCGTCTGCCCGAGCGCGACGAGCCGGCGCCGGTGGCGCCAGGGCTGTTGCAGCGCCTGGAGGCGGCGATCGTCTATGAAGACAAGGCCCTGATCGTGATGAACAAGCCGGCTGGCATCGCCGTGCACGGCGGCAGCGGTCTGAGCTTCGGTGTCATCGAGGCGTTGCGCCAGCTACGCCCCGACGCCAAGGAGCTGGAGTTGGTGCACCGTCTGGATCGCGATACCTCAGGCCTGCTGATGATCGCCAAGAAGCGCAGCATGCTGCGCCACCTGCATGCCGCGCTGCGCGGCGATGGCGTGGACAAGCGCTACATGGCCTTGGTGCGGGGTCATTGGCCGACCTCGAAGAAGCAGGTCAATGCGCCTCTGCAGAAGAGCAACCTGCGTTCCGGCGAGCGCATGGTCGAAGTGAATGACGAGGGCAAGGAGGCGCTGACGCTGTTCCGTGTATTACGTCGCTTCGGCGAGTTCGCCACGCTGGTCGAGGCCCGTCCGATCACCGGGCGCACGCACCAGATTCGTGTGCACACCCTGCATGCCGGGCACATGATCGCGGGCGACAGTAAATATGGTGATGAAGATTTCACCCGCGAAATTCGTGACCTGGGCGGCAAGCGCCTGTTCCTGCACGCCTATGCGCTGACGGTGCCGCTGCCCGATGGCGGCGAGCTCAAGCTCGAGGCTCCCGTCGATGAGGCGTGGGCCAAGACAGTCGAACGCCTGGGGGCAAGCTGAGCGGCCATGCGCAAACCCTATGAACTGCTGATCTTCGACTGGGATGGCACCCTGGCCGACTCCATAGGCCGTATTGTCGATTCGATGAATGTCGCCGCTGAGCGTGCGGGTGAGCTCCCCAGTGCCGAGGCTGCCGTGAAGGGAATCATCGGTCTGGCGCTGGATGAGGCGATCTCGGTGCTCTATCCGCACCTTGACGCGAATGAAGTGGCGCGTTTTCGACGGCATTACGCCGATATCTATACCGATCTCGACCGGCAGCCTTCGCCGTTGTTCGAGGGTGTGGCGCAATCGCTGGAGGTCTTTCGGGCGCAGGGTTATCGCCTGGCGGTGGCCACAGGCAAGGCGCGGCGAGGACTGGATAGGGTGCTCAAGGCCAATGGCTGGGAGGACTTTTTCGATATCACCCGTGCTGCCGACGAGACCCGTGGCAAGCCTCATCCGCTGATGCTTCAGGAAATTCTCGCGCATTGCCGGGTCGAGGCGGGCGAGGCGTTGATGGTTGGGGATTCGGCATTCGATTTGCAGATGGCCAGCAATGCTGGCATGCACTCGGTGGCCGTGGGCTACGGCGCGATGTCGCTTGAGGCGCTCGCCGAGTTTGGGCCGCAGGTGTGTATCGAGCATTTTTCACAATTGCGCGAGTGGCTGGCTGGCGCTGCGCGCTCCAATTCCAAGGTAGGTGAGCATGGCTGACGAGTGGAAGGCGCCTGCATCCGAAGATGCAGTCGAGGGCAAGGAAGAGCGCAAGAGCTGGAAGCTGCTGGAGAAGACGCTCCTGGCCAGTGTTCAAGAGCAGCGGCGTGCGCGGCGTTGGGGGATCTTCTTCAAGTTGCTGACGTTCATCTATCTGTTCGGCATCCTTTTCCTGTTCTCGCCCTTCATGGACATGGAGTCCGCGGCCTCGCGCAGTGCCAGTCATACGGCGCTGGTCGAGGTGCGTGGGGTCATCGCGGATCAGGAAGCTGCCAGTGCCGACAACATCATCAAGAGCCTGCGGGAAGCATTCAAGGATGCCAAGACCAAAGCGGTGGTGATGCGCATCAACAGCCCGGGCGGTAGTCCGGTGCAGGCAGGGTATGTCTACGACGAGATACGTCGCCTGCGCGCCGAGTACCCCGCGATCAAGCTGTATGCGGTGATCACGGATCTAGGGGCCTCTGGGGCGTACTACATTGCCAGTGCGGCTGATGAGATCTATGCCGACAAGGCCAGTCTGGTGGGCTCGATCGGCGTGACGGCGGCAGGCTACGGGTTTGTCGGGGCGATGGAGAAGCTGGGAGTGGAGCGTCGCGCTTACACCTCGGGCGAGCACAAGGCGTTCCTCGATCCGTTCTCGCCGCAGAAGCCGGATGAAACAGCGTTCTGGCAAGGTGTGCTGGATACCACGCACAATCAGTTCATCGCGATGGTCAAGCAAGGTCGTGGCGATCGCCTGAAGGATAAAGAACACCCTGAGCTGTTCAGTGGTTTGGTCTGGTCTGGCGAGCAGGCCAAGGCTTTGGGGTTGGTCGATGGCCTGGGCAGCGCCAGCTATGTGGCGCGTGATGTCGTCGGCGAGAAAGAGTTGGTCGACTTCACCGTGCAGGAATCGCCTTTCGATCGCTTCTCCAAGCGCATGGGTGCCAGCGTGGCTGAGCGTCTTGCGCTGTACATGGGGCTTCAAGGGCCTTCATTGCGTTAATGCGCGCTAGCGGGGCTGCTCGACGGCCCCGCCGGTTTCAGGGTACTTGCACGCCCTCCTTGAGCAACATGTCCACCAGGCGTATGAGGGGCAGGCCGATCACGCTCGTCGCGTCGCTGCCGTGTGTGCTCTGAAAGAGCGAAACGCCCAATCCCTCGGCCTTGAAGCTGCCGGCGCAATCCAGTGGTTGCTCGGTCTGTACGTAGCGCTCCACGCGCTGGCGGTCCAGTTCGCGCAACGTCACGGTGAAGGGGATGCAGTCAACCTGGCAGTGGCCTGTGGCGCTGTTGAGCAGGGCCAGGCCCGTCAGGAAAGTGACGGATTGTCCGCTGGCGGCCAGCAGTTGCTCACAGGCGCGCTCGGCGCTGTGTGGTTTGCCGAGGATACGTTCGCCGAGCACGGCGACCTGGTCCGAGCCGATGATCAGGTGCTGTGGGTGATGTTCGGCCAGGGCTTGGGCCTTGAGCCGAGCGAGTCTGCGGACCAGTTCAGCAGCGGTCTCGTCGCCTTGGCGCGCTTCGTCTATGTCGGGACTCGCCCAGGTGAAGGGCAGGTGCAGGCGCTGGAGCAGTTCGCGCCGGTAGGGGAGCTCGAGGCGAGCAGCAGAGGAAGCATGGTGGACTCCTTGGCAGTTGCCGTGATTCTAACATGCGTCAAGCTGCCGAATTTCCTTTGACAGAGGCGGGGGGCATCCCTAGAATGCTGCGCCTATGTTGAATGACCCGATTCCACCTCACGTTGACCCGCGCAAATTAGCCGATCGTGGCGTAACCCTCGAGGGTTCGCTGCAACTCGCTGATTTGGAAAGACTCTGCGACCCGCTTTCCGACACTGTCGGTACGGTGCAGGCGAAGTTCGATTTTGAACGAGACGAACAGCACGTTGTGGTTATCCACAGCGATTTGAATGTCGAAGTCAAAATGGTTTGCCAGCGTTGTCTTGAGCTGGTCACCCTGCCGATCCATAGCGAATGTACGTACGCTGTGGTGAAGGAGGGTGCGAATACCCAGTCGTTGCCGAAAGGCTATGACGTGCTGGAACTGGGCGAAGATCCTTTGGATCTGCAGGCGCTGATCGAGGAAGAGCTTTTGCTCGCACTTCCTATCGTGCCTGCTCATCATCCGGAAGAATGCCAGCAGCCGGCGGGCGCAGACGAGCCCGAATCGAGCAAGGACGAGGTATCGCGGTCCAACCCGTTCAGTGTCTTGGCGCAGTTAAAGCGTGACCCAAACGTTTAGGAGTTAATCAATTATGGCTGTTCAGCAGAACAAAAAATCCCGCTCTGCCCGTGACATGCGTCGTTCGCACGATGCCCTGTCGGAAAACGCTCTGTCCGTAGAAAAGAGCACCGGTGAAGTTCACCTGCGCCACCACGTGTCGCCAGAAGGCGTATACCGCGGTCGCAAAGTGATCGACAAGGGCGCTGACGAGTAATCCTTGTCCGCTCAGATCATCGCGATCGACGCAATGGGCGGGGACTTCGGTCCCCGCAGCATTGTTGAGGCCAGTATCGCTTGCCTTTCGGCTACCCCCTCGCTCCATCTGACCCTCGTCGGTCAAACCTCCCTTCTCGAAGAACTCGTCAGTGGCCTTGCAGCCATCGATCGCGCGCGCCTGCGGATCGTGGATGCCAGCGAAGTGATTGGTATGGATGAGCGGCCCTCGCAGGCCTTGCGCGGCAAGCCTGACTCTTCGATGCGTGTCGCGCTCGAGCTGGTCCGTGATGGCAAAGCGCAGGCGTGCGTAAGCGCCGGCAATACGGGCGCTTTGATGGCCTTGTCGCGTTTCGTGCTCAAAACCTTGCCGGGTATCGATCGTCCAGCCATGGTGGCGGCCATTCCTACACGGCAAGGTTACTGCCAGTTGCTCGACCTGGGTGCGAACGTCGACTGCAGCGCCGATCACCTCTACCAGTTTGCTGTGATGGGGTCGGTGGCGGCGCAGGCGCTGGGCGTGCGCCGCCCACGAGTAGCTCTGCTGAACATCGGGACCGAAGACATCAAGGGCAATCAGCAGGTCAAGCTGGCTGCCAGTTTGCTGAAGAACGCCCGTGGCCTTAACTATGTCGGTTTTATTGAAGGTGACGGGCTGTATCGCGGCGAGGCCGATGTGGTGGTGTGCGACGGCTTCGTGGGCAATATCCTGCTCAAATCCAGCGAAGGGCTGGCAACCATGATCGGCGAGCGTCTGGAAGCGTTGTTCAAGACCGGTTTGTTCGCCCGTGTTGCGGGTGCTTTGGCCAGGCCTTTGTTGCGGCGCCTGCAATCGGACCTGGCTCCGGCGCGGCACAACGGCGCAAGCTTTCTGGGGTTGCAGGGTATCGTCGTGAAAAGCCACGGGTCGGCGGGTGTGCAAGGCCTGCAGAGTGCTATCCAGCGGGCGCTGATCGAGATTCAGGAAAATCTACCGCAGCGTTTGCATGGCCGCCTGGAAGACCTGTTGCCTTAGGTGTATCGGCCATGAAGTAGTTAAATGTGACCGCTTGGTCTGCGTTTCCATCCAAGTTTTCAGATTCCGTGCCCTGCCGATGGCAGGGTGCACCCCATTCGACGACAAGATCATAAGGGCTTGTTCAATGTCTGCATCCCTCGCATTCGTCTTTCCTGGCCAAGGTTCCCAGTCACTGGGCATGCTCGCTGAGCTCGGTGCCGTTCAGCCGCTGATCATCGAGACCTTCAAGGAAGCTTCCGAGGCTCTGGGCTATGACCTGTGGAAACTGGTGCAGGAAGGTCCCGAGGAACAACTCAATCAAACCGACAAGACGCAGCCAGCTATCCTGACGGCCTCCATCGCGCTGTGGCGCCTGTGGCTGGAGCAGGGCGGCGCGCGTCCGGCATACGTTTGCGGTCACAGCCTGGGTGAGTACAGCGCCCTGGTCGCCGCGGGTAGCTTGTCGCTCAAGGACGCCGTGCGTCTGGTCGAGCGCCGCGGCCAACTGATGCAGGAAGCGGTGCCGGCCGGTCATGGCGCCATGGCTGCCATCCTGGGGCTGGACGACGCCGTGGTGGTGGATGTCTGTGCGCAGGCGGCCGAAGATGACGTGGTCAGTGCGGTCAATTTCAATTCGCCTGGCCAAGTGGTCATCGCTGGCAACAAGGCTGCAGTCGAGCGTGCCATCGAGCTGTGCAAGGCCAAAGGCGCCAAGCGTGCATTGCTTCTGCCGGTCAGCGTGCCGTCGCACTGCGCCTTGATGAAGCCAGCCGCCGAGCGCTTCGCCGAGGCGGTCAGTGCCGTCGAGTGGCAGGCTCCGCAAATCCCGGTGGTGCAGAACGTCTCTGCCGCCGTACCTGCCGATCTGGAAGCCCTCAAGCGTGACCTGCTGGCACAGTTGTACCAACCAGTGCGTTGGGTCGAGTGCGTGCAGACCCTGGCTGCCAACGGTGCGGTCAGTTTGGTGGAGTGCGGCCCTGGCAAGGTGCTGGCCGGCCTGAACAAGCGGTGCGCCGAGGGCGTCACCACTTACAACCTCAATACCCCTGACGCCATCGCCGCCGCCCGCGCGGCGCTGGTCTGACATCTGGAGAAGCTTGCATGAGCCTGCAAGGTAAAGTTGCACTGGTTACAGGTGCCAGCCGTGGCATTGGCCAGGCTATCGCCCTCGAGCTGGGTCGCCAAGGCGCGACCGTGATCGGCACCGCCACTTCCGCCTCTGGCGCTCAGCGCATCGCTGAGACACTCAAGGAACACGGTATCACCGGTACCGGCCTTGAGCTCAATGTCACCAACGAGGCATCCGTGACTGGCGTCCTGACGTCTATCCAGGAGCAGTTCGGCGCGCCGACGATTCTGGTCAACAACGCCGGGATCACGCGTGACAACCTGATGTTGCGGATGAAAGATGAAGAATGGTTCGATGTCATCGACACCAACCTCAACAGCCTTTACCGTCTGTCCAAGGGCGTGCTGCGCGGCATGACCAAGGCCCGCTGGGGTCGTATCATCAGCATCGGCTCGGTGGTCGGTGCGATGGGTAACGCAGGTCAGGCCAACTATGCCGCTGCCAAGGCAGGTCTGGAAGGCTTCAGTCGTGCCTTGGCGCGTGAAGTGGGATCGCGCGGTATCACGGTGAACTCGGTGACGCCGGGTTTCATCGATACCGACATGACCCGCGAGCTGCCAGAAGCACAACGCGAAGCGCTGCAGACGCAAATTCCGCTGGGTCGCCTGGGTCAGGCCGAGGAAATTGCCAAGGTGGTTTCCTTCCTGGCATCTGATGGCGCGGCCTATGTCACCGGCGCTACAGTGCCGGTGAACGGCGGGATGTACATGTAACAGCCGCAACTCAATGTGACGGATTGCTTAAAAAAACAGTCATACTGCGTGTCTAAAATCCGTTATAAAGCTGCAACCAGATTCCAGGCGGCAGGCCGGGCGACTCTCGTGAAGGCGCGTTACGCTTGAAAAGCAGGCGTCTTCCTATAAACTTGGGCACCGGCCAGCTGCCTGACATATATCCACTAGGAGTGAAAACTAGGTATGAGCACCATCGAAGAACGCGTCAAGAAAATCGTCGCCGAGCAACTGGGCGTGAAGGAAGAAGAAGTGGCCAACAACAAGTCCTTCGTCGATGACCTGGGTGCCGATTCGCTTGACACCGTTGAGCTGGTAATGGCTCTGGAAGAGGAATTCGAGACCGAAATCCCTGACGAAGAAGCCGAGAAGATCACTACCGTTCAAGCCGCCATCGACTACGTCAACAGCCACAAGGCCTAAGACGTTGTAGTCGACGCTTCTTGTCGGGAAAAACCGCACTGCCTTCGGCGTGCGGTTTTTCTTTGCGAACCCTGCAGTCGATAATCGAGCAACCGAGAGCCTGTTGCCATTTCATTCCGGATGGATGAATGCAATGGCAAGAGACTCTGTTATTAGAAAAGGAGAGTGCTGTGTCGCGTAGACGCGTCGTGGTCACCGGTATGGGTATGCTGTCGCCACTGGGTACTGACGTACCGAGCACCTGGCAGGGCATTCTGGCTGGCCGCAGTGGCATCGGTCCGATCGAACACACGGACCTGAGTGCCTACTCCACCCGTTTTGGCGGCTCGGTGAAGGGGTTCGAGGTCGAGCAGTACCTGTCGGCCAAGGAAGCTCGCAAGCTTGACCTGTTCATTCAGTACGGCCTGGCGGCCGGTTTCCAGGCGGTGCGCAACGCCGGCCTGGAGGTCACTGACGCCAATCGCGAGCGTATCGGCGTGGCCATGGGTTCGGGCATCGGTGGCCTGACCAATATCGAAGACACCAGCCGGACCTTGCACGAGCAGGGGCCGCGGAGGATCTCACCGTTCTTCGTGCCAGGCTCGATCATCAACATGATCTCCGGTTTCCTGTCGATCCACTTGGGGCTGCAAGGTCCGAACTACGCCATCTCCACCGCCTGCACCACGGGCACCCACTGCATCGGCATGGCCGCGCGCAACATTGCCTATGGCGAGGCGGACGTGATGATTGCCGGCGGTGCCGAGATGGCTGCCTGCGGTCTGGGCATGGGCGGTTTCGGTGCTTCGCGTGCACTGTCGACCCGAAATGACGAGCCGGCCCGCGCCAGTCGTCCCTGGGACAAGGGGCGTGATGGTTTCGTACTCTCCGACGGTGCAGGCGCGCTGGTGCTCGAGGAGCTTGAGCACGCCAAGGCGCGCGGGGCGACCATCTACGCGGAATTGGTTGGCTTTGGCATGAGTGGTGACGCCTATCACATGACCTCGCCACCGGACACCGGAGAAGGGGCTGCACGGTGCATGATCAACGCCTTGCGCGACGCGGGTGTAGCACCATCGCAGGTCAGCTACATCAATGCCCACGGTACCTCGACCCCTGCTGGCGACATCGCTGAAGTCGCTGCTATCAAGCACGTGTTCGGCGAGCATGCCTATAAGCTGGCGGTCAGCTCGACCAAGTCGATGACCGGTCACTTGCTCGGCGCCGCGGGTGCCGTCGAGGCGATCTTCAGTGTGCTGGCGATCAACAGTCAGATGGCGCCTCCGACCATCAACCTGGATGAGCCGGACGAAGGCTGCGATCTGGACTTCGTGCCGCATCAGGCGCGCAGCATGCCGATCGATGTGGTGCTGTCCAACTCCTTCGGTTTCGGCGGGACCAACGGTTCTCTGGTATTCCGTCGGTTCGCCGACTGATGCACAGCTGGATCGACGGCCAGCCTGGATCTGCGGTCAACCTGCAGAATCGCGGGCTGGCTTACGGCGATGGTCTGTTCGAGACCATCGCCGTGCGCGGCGGCAGGCCTAGCCTGCTGCAGCGTCACCTGGATCGGCTGGCGATGGGGTGTCGGCGCCTGGCGATCGATCTCGATGTGCCGCTCGCTCGCGAAGAATTGCTGGCCTACGCGGCGCAACTGGGTGAGGGTGTCGTCAAACTGATGGTCACTCGCGGTGATAGCCCACGCGGTTATGCGCCCGCGCCCGGAGCCCCGGCCCGACGAATCCTGCAGAACAGCCCGCTCCCGGCCTATCCGGCAGCGCATGCCGAGCAAGGCATCTCGCTGTTCGACTGTCAAACGCGCTTGGCTCGGCAACCCCTGCTGGCCGGGCTGAAACACCTCAACCGCCTGGAGCAGGTGCTGGCGCGTGCCGAGTGGCAGGATCCCGCCTACGCCGAAGGCTTGATGCGCGATGCCCAAGGTCTGTTGATCGAAGGTGTCTACAGCAACCTGTTCCTGGTGCGCGATGGCGTGTTGACCACGCCTGAGCTGAGTCACTGCGGGGTAGCCGGGGTCATGCGCGGCGAACTCTTGGATCAGGCTCGTGCGCTTGGCATCAAGGCATGCACCGCCGAGCTTGCACAAGCCGATCTGCAGCAGGCCGATGAAGTGTTCACCTGCAACAGCGTCTACGGTATCTGGCCAGTGCGCAGCGTTCCGGCGCTCAAGCTTGACTGGCCGGCCGGGCCGCTCACCCGTAAACTGCAGGCCGTCGCCCGTACGTTACTGGATACCTGATTCGTGAGACGTAAATTCCTGCTGCTGCTGGAGATGGGCCTGGTACTCGCTGGTCTGGCGCTGGGCTGGTCGGCCTGGAAGGTTCATTCGGCCTTGCAGCAACCGCTGCACATCGCTGAGGAGCGACTGATCGACGTGCCCACCGGCACCAACCCCAACCGTATGTTCTATCGCATGCAGAGCGAGGGCTTGATCGACGATGCGCTGTGGCTGCGCCTGTACTGGCGCTTCAATATGGCTGGCACCGCTCTGCACACTGGCGAATACCGCCTGACACCGGGGATGACGGTGGAAGGCCTGATCGACGCCTGGCGCCGTGGCGACGTGGTGCAGTACAACCTGACGCTCGTCGAGGGCTGGACTTTCCGGCAGTTGCGTGCCGCGCTGGCCAAGCATGACAAGATCAAGCATACCCTCGAGGGCTTGTCTGACAGCGAAGTGATGGAGAGGCTCGGTCACGAGGGTGTTTTTCCCGAAGGTCGATTCTTTCCCGATACCTATCGCTTCGTGCGCGGGATGAGCGATGTCGAGCTGTTGCAGCAGGCCTATCTGCGCCTGGATGAGGTGTTGGCCAAGGAATGGGCGCAACGCGCCGGTGATCTGCCCTACAGCGACCCGTATCAAGCCCTGATCATGGCCTCTCTGGTGGAGAAGGAAACCGGCATTGCCCAGGAGCGCGGGGAGATCGCTGGCGTATTCGTGCGTCGGCTGCGCCTGAACATGATGCTGCAGACCGATCCGACAGTGATTTACGGAATGGGTGAACGCTATAACGGCAAGATCACCCGTGCCGACCTGCGTGCGCCAACGCCCTACAACACCTACACCAATACCGGACTGCCACCGACGCCGATCGCCATGGTCGGACGCGAGGCGATTCATGCTGCGTTGAATCCATCTGCGGGCACCAGCCTGTACTTCGTTGCCCGTGGCGATGGCAGTCATGTGTTCTCCGACGATCTGAACGATCACAACTCCGCAGTCCGTGAGTATCAGCTCAAGCGCCGGGCCGACTACCGCTCCAGCCCCGCGCCGCGTGCGCCGGCCGGAGCGTCGCCGCAGGCCCAGGACGCCGAGCTTCCTGCCGGCAGCTCGTCACCCTCGAGCGAGGTGCCGGACAGTGCTCCGGGCGAAACCTCCGAATCCTCCGTGTCGGGCGATGCGCCGGCAACCCACTAAGCACATCAAGGAATGCCTGTGAGCGGTCTGTTCATCACCTTGGAAGGCCCCGAAGGCGCGGGCAAAAGCACCAATCGCGAGTATCTGGCGCAGCGCCTGCGCGAGCACGGCATAAATGTCGTGATGACTCGCGAACCCGGCGGCACGCCGCTGGCCGAACGCATTCGCGAGTTGCTGCTGGACCCTAGCGATGAAACGATGGCGGTCGATACCGAGCTGTTGCTGATGTTCGCCGCCCGCGCTCAGCATCTGGCCAGGGTCATTCGTCCTGCTCTGGCGCGTGGTGCTGTGGTGCTGTGCGATCGTTTCACCGACGCCACTTACGCATACCAGGGCGGCGGTCGCGGTCTGCCCATCGAGCGCATCGCCACGCTGGAACACTTCGTTCAGGGCCAGTTGCGTCCCGACCTGACGCTGGTCTTCGACCTGCCCGTAGAGATCGGCCTTGCCCGCGCAGCGGCTCGTGGGCGTCTGGATCGCTTCGAGCAGGAGGGCCAAGCGTTCTTCGAGGCGGTGCGTCAGGCCTACCTGCAACGCGCTGCTGCGGCCCCCCAACGCTACCATCTACTGAATGCGGCGCAGCCACTGGCTGCGGTGCAGCAAGCCATCGACACGTTGCTGCCCGACATCCTGGAGCGCAGCCGTGGCTGAGGTGTTTCCCTGGCAACAGGCGCTCTGGCAGCAGGTGGCCGGGCGTCGGCAGCATGCCCATGCCTACCTGTTCCATGGGCCACAGGGTATCGGCAAGCGCGCCTTGGCCGAAGGGCTGATGGCGCTGCTGCTATGCCAGAAACCGCACGCTTCGCAAGCGTGCGGCCAGTGTAAATCCTGCCTGCTGCTCAAGGCCGGCAGCCATCCCGACAACTTTGTGCTCGAGCCGGAAGAGGCCGACAAGCCGATCAAGGTCGATCAGGTGCGTGATCTGGTTGCTTTCGTGGTTCAGACCGCCCAGCAAGGCGGACGCAAGGTGGTGCTGATCGAGCCGGTCGAGGCGATGAACGTCAATGCCTCGAATGCGTTGCTCAAGAGCCTGGAGGAGCCCTCGGGAGACACGGTGCTGCTGCTGGTGAGCCATCAGCCCAGTCGCCTGCTGCCGACCATCAAGAGTCGCTGTCAGCAGATTGCGTGCCCGCAACCTACGCCTGCGCAGAGCCAGGAATGGTTGGCTGAGGCATTGCCGGACATCGATCAGGGCGAACGTGATGAGTTGCTGAGCCTGGCTGCCGGCTCGCCATTGATGGCGCTCAGCTTGCAAGTCCAGGGTGTGCGTGAGCAACGCGCATTGGTCACCGAGGGCATCAAGAAACTGCTCAAGCAACAGCAGTCACCTACGCAATTGGCCGAAGCCTGGAATGCAGTGCCGCTGCTGGTGCTGTTCGACTGGTTCTGCGACTGGTCGCACCTGATACTGCGCTATCAACTGACCCAGGACGAGGATGGGCTGGGCTTGGCCGACATGCGCAAAGTGCTGCAGTACCTTGCGCAGAAAAGTCGTCAGAGTCGCGTGCTGGAGATGCAGGCCTGGATTCTGGAGCAGCGTCAGAAAGTCATGGGCAAGGCCAACCTCAACCGTGTGCTGCTGCTCGAAGCGCTGCTTGCCCATTGGCTGCAGTTGCCGGGTGCGCGCTGATTCTTCCACCGCTTTTTTCAGATATGTGCCAATCCCATGCTTGTAGATTCCCATTGCCACCTAGACCGTCTTGACCTGAGCGCCCACGCAGGTTCGCTCGACGCTGCCTTGCAGGCGGCTCGCCAGCGCGGGGTCGGGCATTTTCTATGCATTGGCGTGAGCGCCGAGAATGCTGGAGCAGTCAAAGCCCTGAGCGAGCAGTATGGCGATGTCGACTGCTCGGTTGGCGTGCATCCGCTCGATCTGGCGCCGGGCGAGACGCCGGCGCTCGAATGGCTCCTGCGCGAGCTGGCCCACCCTCATGTGGTCGCAATCGGCGAAACGGGTCTGGATTACCACTACGAGCCCGAAGCTGCGACACTTCAGCAGGCGTCGTTCCGCCTGCATCTGGAAGCGTCGCGACAGACCGGCAAGCCGGTGATCGTGCATACCCGTGCCGCGCGGGCCGACACCCTCGCGTTGCTGCGCGAGGCCAACCTGCCACAGGCCGGCGTGTTGCATTGTTTTACCGAAGACTGGGACATGGCGCGGGCGGCACTGGATCTGGGCTATTACATCTCACTTTCCGGGATCGTCACCTTCCGCAACGCCGATGCCTTGCGCGAGGTGGCGCGCCAGGTTCCGCACGACCGCTTGCTGGTCGAAACCGACTCGCCTTACCTGGCGCCGATTCCTTATCGCGGCAAGCCCAACCTCCCGCAATACGTGCGTGAGGTTGCCGAGTACGTAGCGTCGTTACGCGGGGTGAGCTACACCCAGTTGGCCGATCAGACCACCGCCAACTTCAAACGACTGTTCCCGCTGGCACGCGTCGCCTGATCAAGGTCTGCAGCGAGCGACCGATCGATCGCTGCAAACGGCAAAAAAAACCCGGCTTCTGGGGGAGGAATCCGGGTCAAGACCATTAGGAGTAATACACAGGCACGCGGTCCCTAGGTGCCTTCATCAATGCTTCGCTTGGGGGGGAAGCTCAGCATCGACACATCTAGTATTGGTCAGTCTTGGCGCTGTGCCAGCGTCGATTGATGGTTTTTTAAACAGATTTGGCATACGTTCTCGATGCGACATGCCTCGACCGCATGAGTCGAGGGCGGAACTGCCGTTTTCAGTACCCACCGCACGCACACTCACGATGAAACACTCACGTCAGCGGAAGAACCGTGCAATTTGGCAGCACTTAGGCATAATAATCCGCTTCGATTGTCATCCCAGTCCTTCCTATGCAGAAAGAACCTCGTAAGGTCCGTGAGTTTCGCCGTCGCGAACAAGAGATCCTCGACACGGCGCTCAAGCTGTTTCTCGAACAGGGTGAAGACAGCGTCACCGTCGAGATGATTGCCGACGCGGTCGGCATCGGCAAAGGCACGATCTACAAGCACTTCAAATCCAAGGCAGAAATTTATCTGCGCTTGATGCTCGACTACGAGCGCGATCTGAATGCGCTGCTGCATTCGAGCGATGTCGACCGCGACAAGGAAGCCCTGTCGCGCGCCTACTTCGAGTTCCGCATGCGTGATCCCCAGCGCTACCGTTTGTTCGACCGGCTTGAAGAGAAAGTGGTCAAGGGCAATCAGGTGCCGGAGATGGTCGAGCAGTTGCACAGCATCCGTGCCTCGAATTTCGAGCGTCTTACCCAGTTGATCAAGGGACGGATCAGCGAGGGCAAGCTCGAGGACGTTCCTCCGTATTTCCATTACTGTGCAGCCTGGGCGCTGGTGCACGGGGCGGTCGCCCTGTATCACTCGCCGTTCTGGAGCAACGTGCTGGAAGACCAAGAGGGTTTCTTCCAGTTCTTGATGGATATCGGTGTACGCATGGGCAACAAGCGCAAGCGTGATCCGGACCCCGCCACCTAATCACCCTGTTCCCGGCGGGTTGTGATGAATGCATGCGCAAGTCGTTCAACCGGGGCAGTGATCAGCGAACTGGCGTAAAAGCTGCATCACGCGGCTATTCGCCGGTTTTTCGTCACCGGTCACTGGAGGAAAGATGCGTAGCCTGGTCTTGCTGCTGGCGCTGATGGCGTTGGGCGGCTGCATGAAAGTCAGCGACATGGGGGAGGGGGTGCGCTATCAGTTGAGCGATGCGGGTCTGCTCGACCACAGTGACACGACGCGCACCCTGTCGGTCCGTCTGCAGCCTGACTCTTTCATCTTCATTGGCCAAGGCGCATTCGTTCCGCCGGGTAAAGGCCCGGTACCCAGACAGAACGCCGTCGCTGAAGAGGCGTTCAAGAGCTTTGTCGAGTACTTTCCGCTGGTACGTCGCGCAAAGGCTCCCCTGGGCCTGGAAGAAGCCATTGCCGAAGCTCGTTCGGTCGGTGCCCATTATGTGCTCTACACCCGGTTCGCCCGTACGGATGATCGCATCGGCAACGGTGACGAATGGTATGACGAGCAGGCTGTAGATCGTCTTGGCTGGGACACTGGCGTCGTGCAGATGATGCTGATCGAAACCAGCACTCGATATCTGATCGACACTGCGCGGATCAAGAGTCGCGGCGGTTTGTTGACGTTCCACGACAATACGCCCCAGGATTTGCTCGCTGAGCCGATGCGCGAGTACGCTCGCAGTCTTCTTGGGATGAGTCGTTAAGGAGTACGCGATGACGGGTGAGGGCAAGGCCAGTGACATCCTCGGGCAAATTCCCAAGGAAAAAGGGCTGCCGCCCGTGCATCTCTGGAACCCTGATTTCTGCGGCGATATCGACATGCGCATCGCCCGTGACGGTACGTGGTACTACTTGGGTACCCCCATCGGGCGCAAGCCCATGGTTCGGCTGTTTTCCACCATCCTGCGACGTGATGGGGACGATTACTTCCTGGTGACGCCGGTCGAGAAGGTCGGCATTCGTGTCGACGACGCGCCGTTCGTGGCTGTCTCGATGCAGGTCGAGGGTGAAGGCGAGGGTCAGGTATTGCGTTTTATCAGCAATGTCGACGACCAAGCCGAAGCCGGCCCAGAACATCCTTTGCGCGTGCACACCTGCGCTGACACGGGCGAGCCAGCGCCTTATCTGCTGATGCGCAGCAATCTGGAGGCACTGATCCACCGCAACGTGTTCTACCAATTGGTGGACCTTGCAGTGCCGCGGATGATAGAGGGCCAGTCTTGGCTTGGCGTGTGGAGTCACGGTCAATTCTACCCGTTGGGGCGAGCCGACTGAGTCGGGGCTGCAGAGAGAAAGCGTGCGCCCGAAAACGAAAAACCTCCAGTGCTTGCGCATCTGGAGGTTTTCAATGTGTGGCTCCGCGACCTGGACTCGAACCAGGGACCCAATGATTAACAGTCATTTGCTCTACCGACTGAGCTATCGCGGAATCTGCGCGTATCTTAATGAATGCCAAGGGGAAGTCAACCCGCCCCTTGGCAAATCAAGCGCTTACAGCACCTCGACGATAGCTTTGGTCACCACGCGGATGTTGCTCTGATTCAGCGCGGCCACAGCGATGCGTCCGGTGTCCAGCGCATAGATGCCGAACTCGGTCTTCAGGCGTGCCACTTGCTCGACGGTCAATCCGGAGTAGGAGAACATCCCGACCTGACGGCCGACAAAGCTGAAGTCGCGCTTGGCGCCATACTGGGCGAGCAATTCGACCATCTGCTTGCGCATGCCATGGATGCGTTCGCGCATCTCGCCTAGCTCGGTTTTCCACATCTGCCGCAGTTCGGCGTTGTTGAGTACGGTGGCGACGATGGTAGCGCCATGGGTCGGTGGGTTGGAGTAGGTGGTGCGGATCACACGCTTGACCTGCGACAGCACGCGGGTGCTTTCGTCCTTGGAGCCGGTGACGATCGACAGGGCGCCTACACGCTCGCCGTACAGCGAGAACGACTTGGAGAACGAACTGGAGACGAAGAAGTCCAGACCCGATTCGGCGAAAAGACGCACCGCGAGCGCGTCTTCGGCGATGCCGTCGCCGAAGCCCTGGTAGGCCATGTCGAGGAACGGGATATGGTTTTTGGCTTTGACCACTTCCAGCACGTTCTTCCAGTCGTCGAGCGACAGGTCGACACCCGTTGGGTTATGGCAGCAGGCGTGCAGGACGATGATCGAGCCCGAGGGCAGGCTGTTCAGGTCTTCGAGCATGCCGACGCGATTGACGTCGTTATTCGCAGCGTCGTAGTAGCGGTAGTTCTGCACAGCAAAACCGGCCGACTCGAACAGGGCGCGGTGGTTTTCCCAGCTCGGATCACTGATGGCGACGGTGGCGGTGGGCGACAGGCGCTTGAGGAAGTCGGCGCCGATCTTCAGGGCGCCGGTACCGCCGACGGCCTGTACGGTGACCACGCGGCCGGCAGCGAGTAACGGGGATTCTGCACCGAACAGCAGCTTCTGCACGGCTTGGTCGTAGCTGGCGATACCGTCGATCGGCAGGTAGCCGCGCGAGGCCCGTTGGGCTGCACGCTGGGTTTCAGCCTCGATCACCGCACGCAGTAGCGGGATGCGACCTTCCTCGTTGCAGTAAACACCAACGCCCAGATTCACCTTGTGGGTGCGTGGGTCGGCATTGAAGGCTTCGTTGAGGCCCAGAATGGGATCGCGGGGTGCCAGCTCGACAGCGGAAAACAGGCTCATTGTTACCTTGGCTCTGAAGTGGAGAGTGATGGGAAATGCACGCTCCAGCCCAGTGCACTGAAGCGGTGCAAACGGGGAGTCAGTATAGAGATACCGCTGGGTGACCGCGACAGTCTGGCGCAGGTTTTTGCCACAGTTGGCGCAAATATTTTTCGACCCTTGGGTCAATTGCCCGGTCCACTGCAATGAGTGTTCACAGGTAGGGACGGGCAGATTCGCCCGATGCGCGTTTTTGCGTATAGACTACTGGCTAAATTTACAGTTGCCGCGATTTCCACGAGGTCATTCATGTCCGAGTTCCAGCTCGTCACGCGCTTCCAGCCGGCCGGTGATCAGCCCGAGGCCATTCGTCTGATGGTCGAGGGGCTGGAGGCGGGGCTATCGCACCAGACGCTGCTCGGCGTCACCGGCTCTGGCAAGACCTTCAGCATCGCCAACGTCATCCAGCAGGTGCAGCGTCCAACCATGGTCCTGGCGCCCAATAAAACGCTGGCAGCCCAGCTGTATGGTGAGTTCAAGGCTTTTTTCCCGAACAACGCGGTCGAATACTTCGTTTCTTATTACGACTACTACCAGCCCGAAGCCTATGTGCCGTCTTCGGACACCTTCATCGAGAAAGATGCGTCGATCAACGACCACATCGAACAGATGCGTCTGTCGGCGACCAAGGCCCTGCTCGAGCGACGCGACGCGATCATCGTTACCACGGTGTCCTGCATCTATGGTCTGGGCAGCCCGGAAACCTACCTGAAGATGGTGCTGCACATCGACCGCGGCGACAAGCTCGATCAGCGCGCGTTGCTACGCCGGCTGGCTGACCTGCAGTACACCCGCAACGAGATGGATTTTGCCCGTGCGACGTTCCGTGTCCGGGGTGATGTGATCGACATTTTCCCGGCTGAATCGGACCTCGAAGCCATTCGCATCGAGCTGTTCGATGACGAGGTGGAGAACATCGCCGCTTTCGATCCGCTCACCGGCGAGGTCATTCGCAAGCTGCCGCGTTTCACGTTCTATCCCAAGAGCCATTATGTGACCCCTCGGGAAACATTGCTCGACGCGGTCGATGGCATCAAGCAGGAGCTCGGCGAGCGCCTGGAGTATCTGAACAAGGCCAACAAGCTGGTGGAGTCACAGCGCCTCGAACAGCGCACTCGCTTCGACCTGGAGATGATTCTCGAGCTGGGCTATTGCAACGGTATCGAGAACTACTCCCGCTACCTCTCCGGTCGCCCATCGGGGGCTCCGCCGCCCACGCTTTATGACTATCTGCCGGCCGATGCTCTGTTGGTCATCGACGAATCCCACGTTAGCGTGCCCCAGGTCGGGGCCATGTACAAAGGCGACCGTTCGCGCAAGGAAACCCTGGTCGAGTACGGTTTTCGGCTGCCTTCCGCGCTGGACAACCGACCTATGCGTTTCGACGAGTGGGAGTCGGTCAGCCCGCAGACCATATTCGTTTCTGCGACACCCGGGCCCTACGAAGAGGCGCACGCCGGCCGAGTGGTCGAGCAGGTGGTGCGCCCGACCGGCCTGGTCGACCCCGAGGTCGAGATTCGGCCGGCCTTGACTCAGGTCGACGACCTGTTGTCCGAGATCGGCAAGCGTGTGGCGGCAGGTGAGCGAGTGCTCGCGACGACCTTGACCAAGCGCATGGCCGAAGACCTGAGTGACTATCTGGCCGATCACGGCGTGCGCGTTCGCTATCTGCACTCGGACATCGACACCGTGGAACGCGTCGAAATCATCCGCGATCTGCGTCTTGGAACCTTCGATGTGCTGGTGGGCATCAACCTGCTGCGCGAAGGTCTGGACATGCCCGAGGTATCGCTGGTGGCGATCCTCGACGCCGACAAGGAGGGCTTCCTGCGCTCCGAGCGTTCACTCATCCAGACCATTGGCCGTGCGGCGCGAAACCTGAACGGCAAGGCCATCCTGTACGCCGATCAGATCACCGGATCCATGCAGCGGGCGATCGACGAGACCGAGCGGCGCCGTACAAAGCAGGTGGCCTTCAACGAAGCCAACGGCATCGTGCCCAAGGGTGTGGTCAAAGACATCACTGACATCCTTGAGGGCGCCACGGTACCGGGCGCGCGCAGCAAGAAGCGCAAAGGAATGGCCAAGGCGGCGGAGGAGGCTGCGCGTTACGAGGCCGAACTCAAGACGCCTGGCGAAATCACCAAGCGCATCAAGGTGCTGGAAGAGAAGATGTTCCAGATGGCGCGCGACCTCGAATTCGAAGCCGCCGCACAGTTGCGCGACGAGATTGGACAGCTGCGTGCACGGTTGATCAGCAGTTGAGTCACTGATCGCTCAATCGCTCACCTGGCGTACGGGCCCAGCGCGCGAGCACCTCCGATCCGATGTTGCAAACGCCTTTGCTGGAGCCCGCAGCCTGCTCCCTGCTAACATTCCGTCTTTGTTTCATCCTTCGTCCGAGACTGTCCATGACCACCGTTCGCACGCGCATCGCGCCATCGCCTACCGGCGACCCCCATGTTGGCACCGCCTACATCGCTCTGTTCAACTACTGCTTCGCCAAGCAGCACGGCGGCGAATTCATTCTGCGTATCGAAGACACCGATCAGTTGCGTTCGACCCGTGAGTCCGAGCAGCAGATCTTCGATGCCCTGCGCTGGCTGGGAATCGAGTGGAACGAAGGTCCGGATGTCGGTGGTCCGCATGGCCCATATCGGCAGAGCGAGCGTGGCGAAATCTACGCGCGCTATGCCAAGGAATTGGTCGATGCCGGTCACGCTTTCTATTGCTTTTGCACGGCGCAAGAGCTGGATCAGATGCGCGCCGAACAGATGGCCCGTGGCGAGACGCCCCGCTATGACGGGCGTGCGCTCAAGCTCAGTGATGAAGAGGTCCAGCGCCGTCTGGCGGCAGGCGAGCCTCATGTGATCCGCATGAAGGTGCCCAGCGAAGGTATCTGCGTGGTGCCGGACATGCTGCGTGGCGATGTCGAGATTCCGTGGGACCGCATGGACATGCAGGTGCTGATGAAGAACGACGGTCTGCCCACCTACTTCCTGGCCAATGTGGTCGATGATCACCTGATGGGGATCACCCACGTCTTGCGCGGTGAGGAATGGCTGCCTTCGGCGCCGAAGCTGATCAAACTCTACGAGTATTTCGGTTGGGAACAGCCCAAGCTGTGTTACATGCCGCTGCTGCGTAATCCAGACAAATCCAAGCTGTCCAAGCGCAAGAATCCGACCTCCGTCACCTTTTACGAGCGCATGGGCTTCATGCCCGAGGCGATGCTCAATTACTTGGGGCGCATGGGTTGGTCGATGCCCGACGAGCGCGAGAAGTTCTCCCTGGCGGAAATGGTCGAGCACTTCGATCTGTCGCGCATCTCGCTGGGTGGACCGATCTTCGATATCGAGAAGCTGTCCTGGCTCAATGGCCAGTGGCTGCGTGATCTGCCGGTCGAAGACTTCGCTACGCGTGTGCGACAGTGGGCGTTCAACTCCGACTACATGATGAAAATCGCCCCGCACGTTCAAGGTCGGGTGGAAACGTTCAGTCAGATTGCGCCGTTGGCCGGTTTCTTCTTTGAAGGTGCGCTCAAGCTCGATGCCAAGCTGTTCGAGCACAAGAAGCTGACGCCTGAGCAGGTCCGGCAGGTGATGCAGTTGATCTTGTGGAAACTCGAAAGTTTGCGTCAGTGGGAAAAAGAGCGCATCACTGGCTGTATCCAGGCAGTAGTCGACGCGCTTGGCTTGAAGTTGCGTGACGCCATGCCGCTGATGTTCGCTTCGATTTCCGGTCAGGCCAGTTCGGTGTCAGTACTTGATGCCATGGAGATTCTTGGCCCTGACCTCACGCGCTATCGCTTGCGGCAGGCACTGGAGTTGCTGGGGGGCGTGTCCAAGAAAGAAAACAAGGAGTGGGAAAAGCTCCTCGCCAGTATCGCCTGATCGTTTGTGAATGGTCATCGCCTGGGCGGCGGCGGTGGAGCAAGCCTTCACTGCCGTGGGCAGCACTTCTAGGGCCGCCAGGGCAGGGCGGTAAGTGATTGTTATCTGTGAAAAAAATTTTGAGTTTTTTCACGAATTCGTTTGACAGCCCTGCAATCCACTCTTAATATGCGCCCCGTCCACAGCGATGAACGAGAACGAAACATTTGGCGCCCAGTCAATGCTTCGGTTCACTGCGACATTGTGGGGCTATAGCTCAGCTGGGAGAGCGCCTGCATGGCATGCAGGAGGTCAGCGGTTCGATCCCGCTTAGCTCCACCACATTCCGCTTCATGTCCAGCAACATGAAGCAAGATCGGGTCTAGTACACGGTCTTGAAGGCAAGAAGGTTCGTCCCCTTCGTCTAGTGGCCTAGGACACCGCCCTTTCACGGCGGTAACAGGGGTTCGAGTCCCCTAGGGGACGCCAGTTTCACACAAGCGATGCTGCAAGGGTCGCTGGGCCGCGAGGCTAGAAATCTGGGGCTATAGCTCAGCTGGGAGAGCGCCTGCATGGCATGCAGGAGGTCAGCGGTTCGATCCCGCTTAGCTCCACCAATTTTGCCGCGGCTCGTGAAAACGGGTCGGCACGAAGGTCAACGTCCCCTTCGTCTAGTGGCCTAGGACACCGCCCTTTCACGGCGGTAACAGGGGTTCGAGTCCCCTAGGGGACGCCACTTCTTCCCGCGTATTGCGGGATTGAAAGGCTCATTCGGTTGTTGGATGGGCTTTTTGTTTTGTTTCGGGGCTATAGCTCAGCTGGGAGAGCGCCTGCATGGCATGCAGGAGGTCAGCGGTTCGATCCCGCTTAGCTCCACCAAATCTGCCAGGATTCGTGAAAACGAGTCTGCACGAAGGTTTCACGTCCCCTTCGTCTAGTGGCCTAGGACACCGCCCTTTCACGGCGGTAACAGGGGTTCGAGTCCCCTAGGGGACGCCACTTTTACCCGCGTTTTGCGGGACTTCAAAGGCTCATTCGATTATTGAATGGGCCTTTTGTTTTTCTACTTCTCGGCATTGGTTACACTCTGTCTCTTCACTCATTGGGGAGCAGGCATGAGCTGGGATCTGGCAGCGCCGTTCATCATCGACCTTCGGGTCGGCAGCGAAGACATCGACGGCCTTGGCCACGCCAACAATGCGGTTTACGTGACGTGGCTGGAGCGATGTGCCTGGCGTCATTCGCAGCGCCTGGGCCTGGACTTGGCCGAATACCGTCGGCTGGACCGGGCCATGGCCGTTGTTCGTCATGAAATCGACTATCTGGCGGCCGGCTATGAGGACGACGAGCTGCAACTAGGCACGTGGATCGTCGAATGGGACCAGCGTCTGCGCATGACTCGTCGTTTCCAGCTCAGGCGTCCAAGCGACGGCGTCACGCTGCTTCGTGCGCAGACCACCTTCGCCTGCATCGAGCTGTCCAGCGGCAAGCCTCGGCGCATGCCTGCCGAGTTTATCGAAGGCTATGGTCCGGCACTACTCGGTGCCTGATGGTCCCGTCTTTTTGCTAGACTCCCGCTTTTTCTCGAGACCCCAACATGCAAATTGCCCTGGCCCCCATGGAGGGTCTGGTCGACAACATCCTGCGCGACGTGCTGACCCGTGTCGGTGGCATCGACTGGTGTGTCACCGAGTTCATCCGCGTCTGCGATCGCCTGCTGCCGCCCTCGTCATTCGACAAGTTGGCGCCTGAGCTGCGCCATGGGGCCCAAACAGCGGCAGGTGTGCCCATGCGTGTGCAGTTGCTGGGCTCGGACCCCGTATGCCTGGCAGAGAATGCCGCGTTGGCTTGCGAGCTGGGTGCGCCGGTTATCGACCTGAACTTCGGTTGTCCGGCCAAGACCGTCAATAAATCCCGCGGTGGCGCCGTGCTGCTCAAGGAGCCTGAACTGCTGCACGCCATCGTCCATGAAGTTCGCCGCGCCGTGCCTGCGCACATCCCTGTAACCGCCAAGATGCGTCTGGGCTTCGACAGTCCAGACGGTGCGCTGGAATGCGGTACGGCGCTGGCCGAAGGCGGGGCAGCGCACCTGGTGGTGCATGCGCGAACCAAGGTCGAAGGTTACAAGCCGCCAGCCCATTGGGAATGGGTGGCGCGGGTGCAGGACGTGGTTCAGGTACCGGTGTTCGCCAACGGCGAAATCTGGACGGTCGAGGACTGGCGACGCTGCCGCGAGGTCAGCGGTGCCGAACACATCATGTTGGGGCGTGGTCTGGTGTCTCGGCCCGACTTGGCACTGCAGATCGCAGCAGCACACGAGGGGCGCGACTACCGACCTTTGGCCTGGTGCGAACTGTTGCCGCTGTTGCGCGAATTCTGGCGTCAGGCCCAGGCCAAGCTGTCGCCACGCTATGCGCCAGGACGGATGAAGCAGTGGCTGGCCATGTTGACTCGCAGCTATCCAGAGGCCGTGGCACTGTTCGCCCAATTGCGCCGTGAAGACGACTGCCAGCGGATCAGTCAGTTGCTGGGCGTTGGAGTATTCACCGGGCAAGGCGTTGAACTGGATGTTGCCTGAAGGGCACACGAATTTTTTGCCGATGTCCCTTGAAACCGTTGTTGAAGACCTTATCTCTTGAGTACGCGATGCCGAAGTCGGGTCGCGAAGTGACTTACTTGCTGAATCTCAGGAGTTAATGACTATGACTACCGCTTTCTCCCTCGCTCCACTGTTCCGCCACTCCGTTGGCTTCGACCGTTTCAATGACTTGTTCGAGTCTGCGGCACGTAACGAGGCTGGTAGCAGCTACCCGCCCTACAACGTTGAAAAGCATGGTGATGACCAGTACCGCATCGTTATTGCCGCCGCCGGCCTTCAGGAGCAGGACCTTGATCTTCAGGTCGAGAAGGGTGTACTGACGGTCTCGGGTGGCAAGCGTGACAAGGCCGCCACCGAGGTCACCTATCTGCATCAAGGTATTGCCCAGCGCGCGTTCAAGCTGTCGTTCCGTCTGGCCGATCACATCGAGGTCAAGGCCGCCGACCTGGCCAACGGGCTGCTGAGCATCGACCTCCTACGTGTCGTGCCGGAAGAAGCCAAGGCCAAGCGCATCCCAATCAATGGCGATAAGCCAGCGCTCAATTGATACCTTGAAACTGCTCGGTGAGCATCGATCGGGGCCGCTTTGCGGCTCCGATCTTGTTTGCGTTGCGCATCGTTCTACCTGATTTCTCTCGCCAACCAGTCATGTGCGACCGCTTGTCTCAGCCAATAGACGGCGAAACTCAGCCAGAGCCAGTGGTCGGCTGAACAGATAACCCTGATAGAGATGACAGCCTTGGCGCTGGAGGAACGTCAGTTGTTCAGTCAACTCGACACCTTCGGCGATTACCGTCAGCCCGAGGCTGTGTGCCATGGCGACGATGGCGCGAACGATTTCCGCATCGTTCGAATCGTTGGGTGCATCGCGCACGAAGGTCTGATCGATCTTCAGTGCATCGACGGGCAACCGCTTGAGGTAGGTCAGCGAGGAATAGCCCGTGCCGAAATCGTCCATGGCGAAGGTCACGCCGTGACGCTTGAGCTCGCGCATCTTGCCGATGGTGTCCTCCAGGTTCTGGATCACGATCCCCTCGGTGATTTCTAGCTTGAGCATGTAGCGGGGCAGATGATGCTCGTCCAGGCTGCGCAAAACCCTTTCGACGAAATCATTCCGGCGAAATTGTTTGGGGCTGATGTTCACGCACAGGCTGAACTCACCAGTATCGATCAACCCCTCATCCAGCAGGCGCGCGCAGGCCTCGCAGGCCAGGTCGAGGATCCAACTGCCCACCTCGAGTATCAGTCCGCTTTCCTCCAGCACCTGTATGAACAGCGCAGGGGATTGCTGCCCCAATTGTGGGTGATGCCAGCGCAGCAAGACCTCTACGCCGACGATGCGATTGGCGCGCGCGTCAACCTGGGGCTGGAAGTGCAACGCCAGTTCGTCACGCGACAGCGCCAAGCGCAGGTCGTTTTCCATGCGCAGCCGTTCGCTGGCGGCTTCCTGAATGGTGGTGTGAAACAGTTGCGTGGTGTTGCGTCCCGAGTCCTTGGCCCGGTACAGGGCGATGTCGGCACGTTTGAGCAGGTCGGCCGGGGTGGAGCCATGATCCGGAATCAGCGCTACGCCAATGCTCGGCGTCACCTGCAGGCGCTGACCATCCAGCGACATCGGTGCGGCCAGCAACTCGCGTAAGGTGTCGGCCAGTTCGCGTACTTGGGCCTCGACCCGTTCGCGGCTGCCGGCCAGGCCGCTGAGCAGCACCACGAACTCGTCGCCGCCCAGCCGCGCCACCGTGTCCTCCAGGCGTACGCTGGCTTCGAGGCGTGCGGTGATGATCTTGAGCACGGTATCGCCGACCGGGTGGCCGAGTGAATCGTTGATATGCTTGAAATGATCCAGGTCCAGAAAGAGCAGGGCGCCGCGCAGATCATGGCGTTTGAGCAGGGCGATCTGCTGGCTCAGCCGATCGGTCAGCAGGGCGCGATTAGGCGCTCGGCGCGCTTGCGCTCAGTGGTGTCGACAAAGGTGCTGACCAGATAAGTAATACCTTCGAGTTCAATGCCCTGGGTGCACAGAATGCCGTCCTGGACCCGGCCCGTCGCGGTGCGGAACTGCACTTCCATGGTCACCGGCTTGCCGCTGTTGCGGGTGGCGTCGAGCATTTGCTGGCGTTGTTCGGCGTGGACCCACATACCCAGTTCGACACTGCTCTTGCCGATCACCAGCGCGCCGGGCCAGCCGAACATGGCCTCGAAGTGCTGGTTGACCTCGAAGATCATGCCGTCGTGGCGACGGGTCAGCAGGATCGCATTGGGACTGAGGTGGAAAAGGGTGGCAAAGCGCTTTTCCGAGTTGACCAGCGCGGCCTCTCGATCGCGCTGGCGGGTGATTTCGCGAATCACCCCGATCATCTGGCGGCGACCATTGTGGTCGTGCGTCAGGCTGCCGTTTATTTCCAGCCAGTGCAGGCTGCCGTCGGGCCAGCGGATGCGATGGCGCATGGCTTGATCCGCCGGTTCGCCATCGACCACCGCCTGGAACAACTGGCGGGTTCGCGCACGGTCTTCTTCAGGGAGCAAATCCAGGTAATCGATACCTTCTGCCAGTGGGTGCTGCGGATCGAAGCCGAATAGCGCCTGGGTGCCGCGCGACCAGCTGACCCGGCCTGTTTCGATATCCCACAGCCACGCGCCGAGGCGCGCACCGTTGAGTGCAGTGAGCAACTGCGGAGCGTTCTGCTACGCCTGCTCCGATTCCAATGGGTCGACTGCAGGAATATGAGGCAGGCGCGGGTAGGTTTTGTCTGGTTTGGGCATGGCTCGCAGACCATCGGCAGATGAAGCTCGCTATGGATCACACGCCGTACCGCGATGCAGTCAGGCAGGCTCGCGCTGGCTGTCGAGCAAGGCCATGAACGCCCTGGCCGCATTGGACAGCGTTCGTTCCGTATGCAGGATGTAGCCTAGCTGGCGAGACAGGCATATGCCGGGCAAAGCGATGGATGCGACCTGCCCATCGAGCATGGTGCGCGGTAGAACGCTCCAGGCCAGACCAATGGACACCATCATCTTGATAGTCTCCAGATAGTTGGTGCTCATGGCGATGTTTGGCGTCAATCCCTGGCTCTCGAACAGGCGTTGCACGATGTGATGGGTGAACGTATTACCGCCGGGAAACACGGCGGGATGGCGTGCGACATCGGCCAGTCGGACATGGCTGTCGCGTGCCAGTGGATGCTCCGGGGCGGCGACGAAGTCCAGTGCGTCGTCCCATACGGGAATGGCGCGAATCAGGTGATGAGGCTCGGGGGCCAGGGTGATCACGGCAATTTCTGCGCGGCCGTGGAGAACTTCGTCGTAGGCCGCTTCTGAATCGAGAAACTGGATATCCAGCGCCACGCCAGGGTATTCCCGGGTGAACGCCCGCAGGACCGGGGGCAGGCGGTGTAGGCCGATATGGTGGCTGGTGGCCAGAGTCAGGCGGCCGGTCACTTCTCCTGTCAAATTGGTCAGTGCACGCCGTGTGTCGTCCAGTACATTGACGATCTGGTAAGCACGCGGGAGCAGGGCTCGCCCGGCCTCGGTCAGGCTCACCTCGCGGCCGAGTCGATCGAAAAGGCGCACGCCCAGTTGCTGCTCCAGGCCCGCGATGCGTTTGCTGACCGCCGGTTGGGTCAAATACAGGCGCTCAGCGGCACTCGAGAAGCTGCCGGTTTCAGCAATCGCAATGAAGGCACTGAGGTTTGCCAGATCCACGCTTTCGAATTCCTTTTGGTTATCCAAAGCATAAAAATTATGAATTTGAGTTATTCAATCTAGCCCTTTAGCATCGACCGTACAAGCCAAGGGGTTATTGGCATAGAAATACGCTGATGAGGAACAGTCTGATGGCTGGCAAAACGCTTTACGACAAACTCTGGGATGCGCACGAAGTCAAGCGACGCGACGATGGTTCGTCCTTGATCTACATCGACCGTCACATCATCCACGAAGTGACTTCGCCCCAGGCCTTCGAAGGCCTGCGCCTGGCCAACCGCCAGCCATGGCGTATCGACGCCAACATCGCCACCCCTGACCACAACGTGCCGACCACGCCTGAGCGCAAGGGCGGTATCGAGGCCATCGCCGACCAGGTCTCGCGCTTGCAGGTGCAGACGCTCGACGAGAACTGCGACGAATATGGCATCGTCGAATTCAAGATGAACGACGAGCGCCAAGGTATCGTGCACGTGATCAGCCCCGAACAAGGCGCGACATTGCCGGGCATGACCGTGGTCTGCGGCGATTCGCACACCTCCACGCACGGCGCTTTCGGCGCGTTGGCCCATGGCATCGGTACGTCGGAAGTCGAGCATGTGCTCGCCACGCAGTGCCTGGTCGCCAAGAAAATGAAGAACATGCTGGTGCGGGTCGAGGGGCAGTTGCCTGCCGGCGTTACCGCCAAGGACATCGTGCTGGCGGTCATCGGCAAGATCGGTACCGCTGGTGGCAACGGTCATGCCATGGAGTTCGCCGGCAGCGCTATCCGCGCATTGTCCATGGAAGGCCGCATGACCATCTGCAACATGTCCATCGAGGCCGGTGCCCGCGTCGGCCTGGTCGCCGTGGACGACACCACGATTGCCTACGTCCAAGGACGCCCCTATGCGCCCAATGACGAGCAGTGGCCGCAGGCGGTCCAGGTCTGGAAGGGGCTGGTATCCGACGCGGATGCCGTGTTCGACACTGTTGTCGAGCTGGATGCCGCCCAGATCAAGCCGCAAGTGAGCTGGGGCACGTCGCCCGAAATGGTGCTGGCGGTCGATCAACGTGTTCCGGATCCGGCGGCCGAGCCAGACCTGATCAAGCGCGGCTCGATCGAGCGCGCCCTCAAGTACATGGGGCTGGCAGCCAATCAGGCCATTACCGATATCAAGCTCGACCGCGTGTTCATCGGATCGTGCACCAACTCGCGCATCGAAGACTTGCGCGCAGCGGCCGAGATCGCCAAGGGCCGCAAGGTGGCGGCGAACGTCAAGCAGGCGTTGGTGGTGCCGGGATCGGGGCTGGTCAAGGCCCAGGCCGAGCGCGAGGGGCTGGACAAGATCTTCCTCGAAGCGGGCTTCGAATGGCGTGAGCCAGGTTGCTCGATGTGCCTGGCGATGAATCCGGACCGCCTGGAAAGCGGCGAGCATTGTGCCTCTACCTCCAACCGTAACTTCGAGGGGCGTCAGGGCGCAGGTGGGCGTACCCATTTGGTCAGCCCGGCCATGGCCGCCGCTGCGGCGGTGACTGGCCACTTCATCGATGTCCGCGAGTTGATCCAAGGGAGCGCAGCATGAAAGCCTTCACCCAGCACACCGGTCTCGTGGCGCCGTTGGATCGGGCCAACGTCGATACCGACCAGATCATTCCCAAGCAGTTTCTCAAGTCGATCAAGCGCACCGGCTTCGGCCCCAACCTGTTCGATGAGTGGCGTTATCTGGATGTAGGTCAGCCCTACCAGGACAACAGCAAGCGCCCGCTGAACCAGGAGTTCGTGCTCAACCACGCCCGCTATCAAGGCGCCAGCGTGCTGCTGGCACGGGAGAACTTCGGCTGCGGTTCGAGCCGCGAGCATGCGCCTTGGGCGCTGGATGAGTACGGCTTTCGCAGTGTCATCGCGCCGAGCTTCGCCGACATCTTCTTCAACAACAGTTTCAAGAACGGCTTGCTGCCGATCATCCTGGCCGACGAAGAAGTGGACGAATTGTTCAAGCAGGTCGAGGCCAATCCGGGGTATCAACTCACTATCGACCTGCAGGCCCAGGCCGTCACTCGCCCGGACGGCAAGGTCCTGCATTTCGAGATCGACGCCTTCCGCAAGCACTGCCTGCTCAATGGCCTGGATGATATTGGCCTGACCTTGCAGGATGGCGACGCCATCAAGGACTTCGAAATTGGGCACCGCGCTGCGCAGCCGTGGTTGTTTCGCGACGCTTGAGTGAGCGTGCCGGACGCACCGCATCTTGAAACGACCCATGAGGATCGACACCATGACCAGCAGCACCCACGCCGATGTGGTTCAGCGCCAGTTCGGCGAACAGGCCAGCGCTTATCTCAGCAGCCCCGTACATGCCCAGGGCACCGAGTTCGCTCTGCTGCAGGCTGAGCTGCAAGGCCAAGGCGCTGCGCGGGTGCTGGACCTTGGGTGTGGTGCCGGCCATGTCAGCTTCCAGGTGGCGCCCTTGGTGGCCGAGGTGGTGGCCTACGATCTCTCGCAGTCGATGCTCGATGTGGTTGCCAGTACGGCGGCGGCGCGTGGGTTGAACACTATCGTCACCGAGCGCGGCGCGGCCGAGCGTCTGCCATTCCCCGATGCCTCTTTCGAGTACGTCATCAGTCGTTATTCGGCGCATCACTGGAGCGACCTGGGCCTGGCCCTGCGGGAAGTGCGCCGGGTACTCAAGCCCGGTGGCGTGGCTGCTTTCATCGACGTCATGTCGCCGGGCAGCCCGCTGCTCGACACCTACCTGCAAAGCGTCGAAGTCCTGCGCGACACCAGTCATGTGCGCGATTACTCTGCCGACCAGTGGCTGCGCCAGGTCAGTGATGTGGGGCTGTTCACCCGCAGCCACAGCCGCCAGCGTTTGCACTTGGAATTCGCCTCCTGGGTCGAGCGCATGCGCACACCCGAGCCCATGCGCGTGGCCATCCGCCAGCTGCAGCGGGCCATGGGAGAGGAAGTGCGGCAGTATTATCAGATCCAAGCCGACGGCTCCTTCAGCACGGATGTCATTGTGCTGTGGGCCGAGCGCTAGCATTTCGGCGCGGCGCATCCAGCCGCGCCGCTTGAACGAATAGAGGAAAGCATGAGCAAACAGATTCTGATTCTCCCAGGTGATGGCATCGGCCCGGAAATCATGGCCGAGGCCGTCAAGGTGCTGAACCTGGCCAACGAAAAGTTTGGCCTGGGTTTCAGCCTGGCGCACGATGTGATCGGCGGCGCGGCCATCGACAAACACGGCGTGCCGTTGGCCGATGAAACGCTGGAGCGCGCGCGCAACGCCGATGCTGTGCTGCTGGGCGCTGTCGGTGGACCGAAGTGGGACAAGATCGAGCGTGACATCCGTCCCGAGCGTGGCCTGCTGAAGATCCGCGCACAACTGGGCCTGTTCGCCAACCTGCGTCCGGCGATCCTCTACCCGCAACTGGCGCAGGCTTCTTCGCTCAAGCCGGAGATCGTGTCCGGTCTGGACATCCTCATCGTCCGCGAGTTGACCGGCGGTATCTACTTCGGCGCACCTCGTGGTCAGCGCGAGTTGCAGGGCGGCGAGCGTCAGGCCTACGACACCTTGCCGTACAGCGAGAGCGAAGTGCGTCGCATCGCCCGTGTCGGCTTCGACATGGCCCGCGTGCGCGGCAAGAAGCTGTGCTCGGTCGACAAGGCCAACGTCCTGGCATCCAGCCAGCTCTGGCGTGAAGTGGTCGAAGAGGTGGCCAAGGACTATCCGGACGTCGAGCTCAGCCATATGTACGTAGACAACGCCGCCATGCAGCTGGTCCGCGCACCCAAGCAGTTCGATGTGGTGGTCACCGACAACATGTTCGGAGACATCCTTTCGGACGAAGCTTCCATGCTGACCGGCTCCATCGGCATGTTGCCGTCCGCGTCGCTGGACGCCGACAACAAGGGCATGTACGAGCCGTGCCATGGCTCGGCGCCGGACATCGCCGGGCAAGGCATCGCCAACCCACTGGCGACCATTCTTTCGGTGTCCATGATGCTGCGCTACAGCTTCAACCAGCAGGTGGCCGCCGAGGCCATCGAGCGTGCCGTCAGCCTGGTGCTCGACCAAGGGCTGCGCACCGGCGACATCTGGTCGGCCGGTTGCACCAAGGTCGGTACCCAGGAAATGGGCGACGCAGTAGTCGCGGCTCTGCAGAATCTGTAATCTCTCTGGCCCGCCGTCGTTTCCCCTCGACGGTGGCCCACTTTTTAGCAAAGGTGTAGTTGCGATGAAACGTGTAGGTCTGATCGGTTGGCGCGGTATGGTCGGTTCCGTGCTCATGCAGCGGATGCTGGAAGAGCAGGACTTCGACCTTATCGAGCCGGTGTTCTTCACCACCTCCAATGTCGGCGGCCAGGGCCCGAACGTGGGCAAGGATACGGCGCCGCTCAAGGACGCCTATTCGATCGAAGAGCTCAAGACCCTCGACGTGATCCTGACCTGCCAGGGCGGCGACTACACCAACGAAGTCTTCCCCAAGCTGCGCGAAGCAGGCTGGCAAGGCTACTGGATCGACGCCGCGTCGTCCCTGCGCATGCAGGACGATGCAGTCATCATTCTCGATCCGGTCAACCGCAAGGTCATCGACCATCAACTGGACGCTGGCACCAAGAACTACATCGGCGGCAACTGCACCGTCAGTCTGATGCTGATGGGCTTGGGCGGGCTGTTCGAAGCCGGTCTGGTGGAGTGGATGAGCGCCATGACCTACCAGGCGGCCTCCGGTGCAGGCGCGCAGAACATGCGTGAGCTGATCCGGCAGATGGGCGGTATCCATGCCGCGGTAGCGGACGAACTGGCCAATCCCGCCAGTGCCATTCTCGACATCGACCGCAAGGTCGCCGAGACCATGCGCGGTGATGGCTTCCCCACCGAAAACTTCGGTGTGCCGCTGGCCGGTAGCCTGATTCCGTGGATCGACAAGGAATTGCCCAACGGTCAGAGCCGTGAGGAATGGAAGGCCCAGGCCGAAACCAACAAGATTCTCGGTCGCTTCAAAAGCCCGATTCCGGTCGACGGCATCTGCGTGCGGATCGGCGCCATGCGTTGCCACAGCCAGGCACTGACCATCAAGCTGAACAAGGATGTGCCGCTGGCCGATATCGAAGGCATGATCAGCCAGCACAATCCGTGGGTTAAGTTGGTACCCAACCAGCGCGAGATCAGCATGCAGGAACTGAGTCCGACTCAGGTCACTGGCACCCTGAACGTTCCGGTTGGCCGTCTGCGCAAGCTGAACATGGGCTCGCAGTACCTTGGGGCATTCACAGTCGGCGACCAACTGCTGTGGGGCGCAGCCGAACCGCTGCGCCGCATGCTGCGGATTCTTCTGGAGCGTTGATCGCTTCGGCGTGTCGAAAAACCCGTGCCGGGCAACCGCACGGGTTTTTTGTTTGTCTGTCAATCAAGTACAGTGCCGCTCCCGCCGTTCCCGTACAAGGATTCAAAGCATGAGCCAAGCCTTAGATATCGCCGTCGTCGGCGCCACCGGCAGTGTCGGTGAAGCCCTGGTGCAGATCCTCGAGGAGCTTCAGTTTCCAGTGGCAACCCTGCATTTGTTGGCGAGCATGGAGTCAGCGGGCAGCAGTGTGATGTTCGCCGGCAAGAAGGTCCGTGTGCGCGAAGTCGACAGTTTCGATTTTGCTCAGGTCAAGCTGGCGTTCTTCGCCGCTGGTGCGGCGGTGAGCCGCAGTTTTGCGAGCAAGGCGCGTGAGGCTGGGTGTTCGGTGATCGACCTCTCTGGCGGGCTCGAAGAGGCGTTGAGCATCGTACCGGAGGCCAACCCTGAGGCGCTGGACGGGCTAAAACTGCCAGTGTTGGTGTCGAGCCCGAGCAGCGGTGCGATCGCCTTGGCGGTGGCGCTGGCACCGCTTCGAGGTGTGCTCGATATCGAGCGAATTCAGGTCATGGCCTGCCTGGCCGTGTCGTCGCAGGGACGCGAGGCCGTGAACGAACTGGCCAGACAGACTGCCGAGTTGCTCAACGCACGCCCTCTAGAGCCGCGCTTCTTCGATCGGCAGGTGGCGTTCAACCTGCTGGCGCAAGTGGGCGCTACCGATGAGCAGGGGCACGGCACCCTGGAGCGGCGCTTGGTCAATGAGAGTCGCGTGCTGTTGGGGCTGCCTGAACTGAAGATTTCTGTGAGCTGCGTTCAAGTCCCAGTGTTTTTCGGCGATAGCTTCAGTGTGTCCGTACAAAGCCGAATTCCCGTGGATGTGCAGGCGGTCAAGCTGGCGCTGGATGGCGCTGCCAGCGTCGAACGCGTGGAGAATGACGATTATCCGACGCCAGTGGGTGACGCAGTGGGGCAGGACGTGGTCTATGTTGGTCGTGTACGCCAGGGAATCGACGCGGATCACCAACTCGATCTGTGGTTGACGACCGACAACGTGCGCAAGGGCGCGGCCCTCAACGCCGTACAATTGGCGCAATTGTTGATTAAAAAAATGGCGTAAAAGATACTGGCCAGCACATTTGTCCTACGCCTGGCAGGTATTGGGGACGATTCATACAAGGGAACAGGTCCATGCTTCGAATTCGCAAATTGGTTCTGGCTATCGCGGCCGCTTCGGCGCTGTCGTCCGGCATGGCCAATGCACTCGGTCTTGGCGAGCTGACCCTCAAGTCGGCGCAGAACCAGCCGCTGGACGCCGAGATCGAGCTGCTCGATGTACGCGACCTGACCCCTGCGGAGGTGGCGCCTAGCCTGGCGCCCGCCGAGGAGTTCGCCAAGGCTGGCGTGACGCTACCGGCCTATCTGCAGGACCTGAGCTTCACCCCGGTGATCAACCCCAACGGCCGCAGCGTGCTGCGTGTCACCTCCAGCAAGCCGCTGCCTGAGCCTGTCATCAAGTTTCTGGTGCAAGTGATGTGGCCGCAAGGGCGCCTGCTGCGTGACTACAGCGTTGCGCTCGATGCGCCGCAAGCTGCCACTGCCGCGCCAGCGCAGGGAACCGTCAACCCGGCGACCACTGCGGGCAGCTACACCACCCGTCAGCGTGACACGCTCTGGCAAATCGCTGCGCGCAATACCCAGGGCGGCTCGATTCAACAAACCATGCTGGCGATCCAGGCTTTGAATCCTGACGCCTTCATCGGTAACAACATCAATCAGCTCAAGACCGGACAGGTGCTGCGCCTGCCGGATCAGCAGCAGATCCGCGCCATCCCCCAGGGCGAAGCGATTCGTGAGGTGGCCGAACAGTACGCTGCCTGGCGCGAAGGACGGCGCCTGGGGCCTCGCGCTCGGCAATTGGACGCGACCCGTCGTGGCGCCGCCGATGCTGCCCCGGCACGGATTGCCCAAGGCGATAACCTGCGCCTGGTCTCACCGAATAACCAAGGTGCGGCGAATGACGCCAAGGCCCTCAGCGACAAATTGGCGGTCGCTCAGGAGAGCCTGGATACCAGTCGCCGTGACAACGAAGAACTGCAGAGTCGAATGACCGATCTGCAAAGCCAGTTGGACAAGCTGCAGCGCCTGATCGAACTGAAGAATGATCAACTGGCGCGTCTGCAGGCTCAAGGTGACGCGGCGCCGGCCGCTACGGTAGCGCCGCCGCCGGTCGAGCCTGCGGTGAATGCCCAACTGACGCCTGCCGAACCTGGGGTCGTACCCCCTCCGGCTGCGGTCGATACCGCGCCGGTGCCGGAGCCAGAGACCGCTGCTCAGCCCCAGACCGAACCGAGCATGCTCGACGATCTGCTGGGTAATCCGTTGTTGCTGGGACTGTTGGCCGGTTCGGCGTTCCTGGTCCTGCTGCTGCTGTTGCTGCTTCTGGCGCGCAAGCGCAAGGCGCAGCAAGAGGCGGAAAAACATCTGCGCATGGCGCGGGCGCTGGCCGAGGACGACGAGCGCGGGCCGGACCCAGACTTGCCGCCAGGTAGCTTCGATGGCCTGGACGTGTCTGCCCCCACGGTGACCCTGTCGCCGGCGGTGGTGGCGGCCTCTGCAGCGGCCGCCGCCGCGGCTGAGAAGCCGGTCGCTGCCAGTGCGCCTGTGGTTGCCGATCGCTATGCGGCACTGTTGGCCGAGGTCGATGACAGTGTCGCCAAGGGGCGTCTGAACCACGCCGCTAGCCTGCTTGAACCTGTTGTGGCTGCTGAGCCGCAGCGCAGCGACCTGCGCCTGAAGTTGATGGAGGTCTATGCGCGTCAAGGCGATCAACACGCCTTTGCCGAGCAGGAGCACCAATTGGCCGACACCCCGGAGAATCAGGGTGAAGTCGAAGGCATCAAGCAGCGTTACCCGGCCATGGTTGCCGTCGTGGCTTCGGCGGCAGCCGTCGGGCTCGGCGCCGCCGCTTTGGCAGCAGAGCAGGATGAGCAATACGTCCAGGAGCTGTTGCAGGACCCAGAGCCGCTAGTCGAGGCGCAGCCTGAGCCCGTGCAAGCCGTCGAGCCCGAGCCGCAGGACGCGAGCGAAGCTGACGTCGAATCCATCACGGCCACGCCGGATTTGGGCGACGACTTCGACCTGAGCCTGGATGACGACCTGCTGTTGGACGAGCCGCTCAATGCGCCGGTGCTCGACGCCCCAGAAGCACCGCAGGTCGACGAGATGCAGAGCGGCGCAGACGACGATTTCGAGGCGCTGCTGGCGCAGGCTCAGGCGCAGTCCCAGCCACTGGATGATCTGGCGGACTTCGACCTGGATGTCGGTGAGCCTGCTGCTGCCACGCCAGCCGCAGACAGCGAGACGCCCGTTGATGTCGCTGCCGAGCTTGCAGCGTTCGACGAGATTCCTGAGTTCGATCCGATTTCCGAACTGGAACTGCCGGAGGACTTCGACCTGTCGTTGTCGCTGGATGACGAAACACCTGCCGACAAGCATTTCGCGTCTGAGCTCGATGATGTCAACGCCGAACTGGACAAGCTTTCGCAGAGTCTGGCGTCGCCTTCGCTGGAACCGCATTTCACCGCCGAGGATGCGGCGCTCGAGCCCGAAGCCCTGGACGACCTGGATTTCGATTTTTTCTCCGGGACCGATGAGGTGGCGACCAAGCTGGACCTGGCGCGTGCCTACATCGATATGGGGGACCATCAGGGGGCCCGTGACATCCTCGATGAAGTGGTCAAGGATGGTGACGATACCCAGCGTCAGGAAGCCGAGGACATGCTCTCGCGTCTGGTCTGACAGGCAGCGTGCTTGAGGTGGATGACGGCAGCCCAGTGGGCTGCCGTTTTCTTTATAATGGCCGCCTTTCGATCAGCTCCACAGGTTTGGCTTTCTTGGACATCAACGACATCGAGGCGGCCGAGTCGGCCGCTGAAGGCTACTCGCGCATCGCCCTGGGCGTGGAATACAAAGGGTCGCGCTATCGCGGCTGGCAGCGTCAGGCCAGCGGCGTGCCCAGTGTCCAGCAGGCGCTGGAGCAGGCGTTGTCGAAGGTCGCCGACGCGCCGATCAGCGTGGTGTGCGCCGGGCGCACCGATGCCGGTGTGCACGGTTGTGGTCAAGTGGTGCATTTCGACACGTGCGCGGTGCGCGACGAGCGCGCCTGGACCTTGGGCAGCAATTTCAACCTGCCCCACGACATCAGTGTGGTCTGGGCGCGGCCAATGCCTGCGCACTTTCACGCACGATTCAAGGCTACCGCTCGGCGCTACCGGTACGTGATCTACAACGATCCGATCCGTCCGGCGCACCTCGCCGAGGAAGTGACCTGGAATCATCGCCCGCTGGACATCGCCGCGATGGCCCAGGCGGCCGAGTACCTGCTCGGTACTCATGACTTCAGCGCGTTTCGCGCCAGCCAGTGTCAGGCGAAGTCGCCGATCAAGCACATCCATCACCTGCGTGTGACGCGCCACGGTCGCATGATCGTGCTGGATGTACGTGCCACCGCTTTCCTGCATCACATGGTGCGCAACATCGCCGGCGTGCTGATGACCATCGGCGCCGGCGAGCGGCCGGTGGAGTGGGCGCGGCAGGTGCTGGAGGGGCGCAATCGGCGCGAAGGCGGTGTCACTGCCCACCCCTACGGCCTTTATCTGGTGCAGGTGGAGTACCCGGACGAGTTCGCGCTACCGCAGCGTTACATCGGTCCACACTTTCTCACCGGCTACGAGTCGCTGTCCGACTGACGGGCGATACGTCATTTGCTAACATCCGGCCCTTCACCGATCACCCAGGGTTGTCGTCTATGAGCATCGTGCGCACCAAGATCTGTGGCATCACCCGCATCGAGGATGCCCTGGCGGCTGCCGAAGCGGGAGCCGACGCCATCGGCTTCGTGTTCTATGCCAAGAGCCCGCGCGCGGTGGATGTACGCCAGGCCCGGGCCATCATCGCCGCGCTGCCGCCTTTCGTCACCACCGTGGGCCTGTTCGTCAATGCTTCGCGTTGCGAACTGAGCGAGATCCTCGAAGTGGTCCCGCTGGACCTGCTACAGTTCCACGGCGATGAAACACCGGCCGATTGCGAGGGGTACCATCGTCCGTGGATCAAAGCGCTGCGCGTGCGCCCGGGCGACGATCTGCAGGCGGCTTGCGAGCACTACCATGGCGCCCGCGGCATTCTGCTCGATACCTACGTGCCGGGTGTGCCGGGCGGTACGGGTGAAGCGTTCGACTGGTCGCTGGTGCCGGCAGGCCTGAGCAAGCCCATCATTCTGGCCGGAGGATTGTCGGCGGGTAACGTCGCTCAGGCGATTCGCCAGGTTCGACCCTATGCGGTCGATGTCAGTGGCGGGGTCGAACAGGCCAAGGGCATCAAGGATGCGGGCAAGATCGATGCCTTCCTCGAGGCGGTCAAGCTGGCATGAGCTTGGATGTGACGGTTGGCCGTGCGCCATCGTCCATAGCTATCGCAGCGCGATGCTGCCCGGCCGGCCCTGCGGGGCGGGCCCTCAGAACACGCGGCGCCGCGGGCGTCGGCGTACAGGTTGAAGGTGGAGTGGTGCAACGGGTGGTCCCGTTGGCCGGTCCATCATCGTTTTGAACACGATTTTGAGCTCAAGGGTCGGGGCAGGGCAGGCGACAGTCAGCCCGCCACCGGCCGAAACGGGAGAAATAGAGCATGAGCAACTGGTTGGTAGACAAACTGATCCCTTCGATCATGCGTTCCGAGGTGAAGAAGAGCTCGGTACCGGAAGGCCTGTGGCACAAGTGCCCATCCTGCGAAGCCGTGCTGTATCGTCCGGAGCTGGAAAAAACCCTCGACGTCTGCCCCAAGTGCAATCATCACATGCGCATCGGTGCCCGTGAGCGTATCGATATCTTCCTTGATGCCGAAGGGCGTGCCGAATTGGGTGCCGACCTGGAGCCGGTCGACCGTCTGAAATTCCGTGATGGCAAGAAGTACAAGGACCGCCTGACTGCTGCTCAGAAGCAGACGGGCGAAAAAGATGCCCTGGTGTCGGTGAGTGGAACGCTGATGGGTCTGCCGGTTGTCGTCAGTGCCTTCGAGTTCTCGTTCATGGGCGGTTCCATGGGCGCCATCGTCGGTGAACGGTTCGTCCGCGCTGCCAACTATGCGCTGGAACACCGTTGCCCGATGATCTGCTTCTCCGCCTCGGGTGGTGCGCGCATGCAGGAAGCGCTGATCTCGCTGATGCAGATGGCCAAGACCTCTGCGGTGCTGGCACGTCTGCGTGAAGAAGGCATTCCGTTCATTTCGGTGCTGACCGATCCGGTCTACGGCGGTGTATCGGCCAGTCTGGCCATGCTCGGTGACGTCATCGTCGGCGAGCCCAAGGCGCTGATCGGCTTTGCCGGCCCGCGCGTGATCGAGCAGACCGTGCGCGAGAAGCTTCCCGAGGGCTTCCAGCGCAGCGAATTCCTGCTGGAGCACGGCGCCATCGACCTGATCATTTCGCGTCAGGAACTGCGTCCGCGCCTGGCCCGACTGCTGGCGCAAATGACCGGCCAGGCCACGCCTGAGCAGGCCCAAGAAGCCGCCGTCGTCGCGTGATGAGCGAGCGTACCCTGGGCGAGTGGCTCGCTTACCTGGAACAACTGCATCCCTCGGCGATCGACATGGGCCTCGAGCGATGCCGGCAGGTGCTGGCGCGCCTCGACCTGGGGCGCCTGGCTGCGCGAGTGGTGACGGTAACCGGCACCAATGGCAAAGGCTCGACCTGTGCCTTCGTCGCCGCGCTGTTGCGCGCCCAGGGGCTCAAGGTGGGCGTCTACAGCTCGCCGCACCTGGTGCGCTACAACGAGCGGGTACAGATCGATGGCAACGAGGCCAGCGACCGTGACCTGTGTCGGGCCTTCGCTGCCGTAGAGGCCGCGCGTGGCGAAATCTCCCTGACCTATTTCGAGATGGGTACCCTGGCGGCCTTCTGGTTGTTCAGTCAGTCGTCCTTGGATGCCGTGGTGCTTGAAGTGGGGCTGGGCGGGCGTCTGGACGCCGTCAACCTGATCGATGCCGACCTGTCGCTGGTGACCAGCATCGGCGTGGACCATGTCGACTATCTGGGCGATACCCGGGAGCAGGTGGCCTTCGAGAAGGCCGGTATCTTCCGCCAAGGCACGCCAGCCTTGTGCGGCGATCTCGACCCGCCCCAGCCGCTGCTGGACAAAGTGTCCGAATTGGCTTGCCCGTTCTTCTTGCGCGGGCGCGATTTCGACCTGGCGAGCACTGACGCACATTGGCAATGGCGTGGTACCACGCTCAAGGGTGAGGCGGTGGAGTTGGTCGATCTGCCCCAGCTCGACTTGCCGATGGAGAACGCAGCCCTGGCAGTTCAGGCGTACCTGCTAATGGATCTGCCCTGGGTTGCGTCGGATATCCCCCAGGCGCTGCTGGGTACTCGCATGACCGGCCGCCTCGACCGTCGCACGGTGACGTGGCGCGGCCAACGATTGGAATTGCTCCTGGATGTCGGCCACAACCCCATGCTGCCGAGTACCTGGCACGCCGCTTGGCCACCTGGCCTGTCTCCGGGCGCCGCCTGGCGGTGTTCGGGCTGCTGGCGGACAAAGATCTCGAGGGCGTGGTCGCACCGTTACTGCCGCTGGTCGATTCCTGGGCGGTGGCGCCGCTTGAGACGCCGCGCAGTCGCACCGGGCAGGAGCTTGCCATGGCCTTGACGAACCACGGCGCGACGGTGAAGTCATATGCCAGTGTCGCCGCTGCCCTCGAAGGGCAATGTGCGCAGGCAACGGCAGATGACCAGATCCTGCTGTTCGGTTCGTTTTTCTGCGTCGGCCAGGCCCTCGAATGGCTTGAGCGGCAGGCCCTGGAGGATGGAGTAGATGGCAGTGCTGGATAAGGGAATGAAGCAGCGCATGGTGGGTGCGCTGGTGCTGGTGGCGCTGGCGGTGATCTTCCTGCCCATGCTGTTCACCCGTGAGGACGAGATGCGCCAAGTGCATGTCGAAGTGCCTCAAGCCCCGGCGATGCCAAGCCCGTCCGAGGTCAAGGTCGAGCCGGTCCAAGTGCCTGAGCCTCAGCCGCTGCCCGATCTTTCCGAGCAGGCGCCGGTGGTGGTCGATGAGTCCACAGCGCCTCCCAGCGCTCCCAGCCAGCCGATCACGCCGTCGCCGTCGCAGAACGCCCAGCCCGCCGCCGCCAAGCCTCAGGCGCCCGTTGCCGAGGCCAAGGTCGAAAGTCGTGCTGCACAACCGGCTGCCCAGCCCCTGCGGTCAGTGCAACGGCCAGCAAGCCGGCGGCGGCTTCCAAGGTCGATGCCAATGGTTTGCCGGTGAGTTGGTCGATCCAATTGGCCAGCCTGTCCAATCGTGCAGGCGCCGACACTCTGCAGAAAACCCTGCGCAGCCAAGGCTACAACGCCTACATCCGCTCCAGCGGTGGACTGAATCGGGTATTCGTCGGCCCGATCATTGACCGTGCCGAAGCCGAGCGTCTACGCGATACGATCAACCGCCAGCAGAACCTCAAGGGCATCGTTGTGCGCTTCCAGCCTGAGCGCGGTTGAGTCCATGCGGCCCTGTTCCGCCTGCGCTCAAGCGTCGGCCGAACAGGGCCTTTTTGTGCGCGCGGGTGGGGTGCCGAGGCTTGTCAAGTTGTCTTGGGAGTCAAGCTGCAAGCCTGCAACGGCGTGACTTTCCGCTTACCCCACGCCCTTTGCTCTGCTAAAATGCGCCGCCTCAAACGTCTGCAGGCCGTACCGTGGCATTTACCTGGGTTGATTGGGCGATCATCGCGATCATCGCCATTTCCTCACTGATCAGTCTCAAGCGCGGTTTCGTCAAGGAAGCCTTGTCCCTGCTCATCTGGATCGTTGCCGGCGCGGTGGCGTGGATGTTCGGCGGGTCTCTGTCGCAGTACCTGGAAAGCTATATCCAGACGCCTTCGGCACGGGTCATCGCAGGCTGCACCATTCTCTTCATCGCCACGCTGCTGGTGGGGGCGATGATCAATTTCCTCATCGGCGAGCTGATCCGCGTGACCGGGCTGTCCGGCACCGATCGCTTTCTCGGCATGGCCTTCGGCGCTGCGCGCGGAGGCTTGCTGGTGGTGGTGGCCGTCGGGCTGCTCAGCCTGGGGCCGGTACAACAGGATTCGTGGTGGCAGGAATCACGCCTGATACCACAGTTTCTATTGGTCGCCGACTGGTCGAAGAACCTGATCCTGGGCTTCGCGGGTCAGTGGATGTCCAATGGGATCAGCTCACCGGTTGATCTTCCGTTCAAGGAACAGTTGCTCGGACCTTCCCGGTCCTGAGCGCTTTTCACTCCGTTTCATCAAAGTAGGGGTTGCGTCGCATGTGTGGCATCGTCGGTATCGTCGGTAAGTCGAACGTCAATCAGGCGCTGTATGACGCGCTAACGGTCCTCCAGCACCGCGGCCAGGACGCTGCCGGTATCGTGACCAGCCATGATGGCCGGTTGTTCCTGCGCAAGGATAATGGCCTGGTGCGCGATGTATTCCAGCAGCGCCATATGCAGCGCCTGGTCGGTCACATGGGCATCGGCCACGTGCGCTACCCCACGGCGGGCAGCTCGACGTCGGCCGAGGCCCAGCCGTTCTATGTCAACTCGCCGTACGGCATCACCTTGGCGCACAACGGCAACTTGACCAACGTCGAGCAGTTGGCCAAGGAGATCTACGAGTCCGACCTGCGCCACGTCAACACCAACTCCGACTCGGAAGTGCTGCTCAACGTGTTTGCCCACGAGCTGGCCGTACGCGGCAAGCTGCAGCCGACCGAGGACGATGTGTTCGCGGCGGTTTCCCATGTGCACAGCCGCTGTGTCGGTGGCTACGCCGTGGTGGCGATGATCACCGGCTACGGTATCGTCGGTTTCCGTGATCCCAACGGCATTCGTCCGGTGGTCTTCGGCCAGCGCCACACCGACGAAGGCGTCGAGTACATGATTGCCTCCGAAAGCGTGGCCCTGGACGTGCTGGGCTTTACCCTGATCCGCGACCTGGCGCCGGGCGAAGCGGTGTACATCACCGAAGACGGACAGATGCACACCAAGCAGTGCGCTGATGCCCCCATGTTGCAACCGTGCATCTTCGAGCACGTCTACCTGGCCCGCCCCGACTCCATCATGGATGGCGTGTCGGTGTACAAGGCGCGTCTGCGCATGGGTGAGAAGCTGGCCGACAAGATCCGTCGCGAGCGCCCCGAGCACGACATCGACGTCGTCATCCCGATTCCGGACACCAGCCGCACCGCAGCCCTGGAACTGGCCAACCACCTGGGCGTGAAATTCCGTGAAGGCTTCGTCAAGAACCGTTACATCGGCCGCACCTTCATCATGCCTGGCCAGGCGGCACGCAAGAAGTCGGTACGGCAGAAGCTCAATGCCATCGAATTGGAATTCCGTGGCAAGAACGTGATGCTGGTGGACGACTCGATCGTGCGCGGCACCACCTGCAAACAGATCATCCAGATGGCCCGCGAGGCCGGGGCGAAGAATGTCTACTTCTGCTCCGCAGCGCCCGCTGTACGCTACCCCAACGTCTACGGCATCGACATGCCGAGCGCTCACGAGCTGATCGCCCACAACCGTACCACTGAACAGGTGGCCGAGTTGATCGGCGCCGACTGGCTGATCTATCAGGACCTCCCGGACCTGATCGACTCGGTCGGTGGCGGCAAGATCAAGATCGAGCATTTCGATTGCGCGGTGTTCAACGGTGAGTACGTCACCGGCGACATCGACGACGTCTACCTGGAGCGGATCGAACAGGCGCGCAATGACGCTGCCAAGGTCAAGACCCAGGCCGTCAGCGCGATCATCGACCTGTACAACAACTGATCTGCACTTTGTGAGGAGTACGGCATGACGGATCAATGGGAGGCCGGACGGCTGGACAGCGACTTGGAGGGGGTCGGTTTCGACACCCTGGCAGTGCGCGCCGGCCAGCACCGGACGCCTGAGGCCGAGCACAGCGAAGCGCTGTTCCTGACCTCCAGCTATGTGTTCCGTACCGCAGCCGATGCGGCTGCGCGGTTTGCTGGTGAAACGCCAGGTAACGTCTATTCGCGCTACACGAACCCGACGGTGCGCGCCTTCGAGGAGCGCCTGGCGGCGATGGAGGGGGCCGAGCAGGCCGTGGCCACCTCCACGGGCATGGCGTCGATTCTGGCCGTGGTCATGTCGCTGTGCAGCGCTGGCGATCATGTGCTGGTGTCGCAGAGTGTCTTTGGCTCGACCATCAGCTTGTTCGAGAAGTATCTCAAGCGTTTCGGCCTGCAGGTGGACTACGTGCCGCTGGTCGACCTGGGTGCCTGGAAGAGTGCGCTGAAGACCAACACCAAACTGTTGATCGTCGAGTCGCCGTCCAATCCACTGGCCGAGCTGGTGGATATCCGCGCGCTGGCCGATATCGCCCACGCCGGTGATGCGATGCTGGTGGTGGACAACTGCTTCAGCACGCCAGCGCTGCAGCAGCCTCTGAAACTGGGCGCCGACATCGTCTTCCATTCCGCGACCAAGTTCATCGACGGCCAGGGCCGTTGCATGGGCGGTGCGGTAGCCGGGCGTGCCGAGCAGATGAAGGAAGTGGTGGGTTTCCTGCGCACCGCAGGCCCGACGCTCAGCCCCTTCAATGCGTGGATTTTCACCAAGGGCCTGGAGACGCTCAAGCTGCGCATGCGTGCGCACTGCGAGAGCGCTCAGGCCTTGGCCGAATGGCTGGAGCGCCAGGACGGTATCGAGAAAGTGCATTACGCGGGTCTGCCCAGCCATCCCCAGCATGAGTTGGCCAAACGGCAGATGAGTGGCTTCGGCGCGGTCGTCAGCTTCGAGGTCAAGGGTGGCAAAGAGGGCGCCTGGCGCTTCATCGACGCCACTCGGGTGATCTCCATCACCACCAACCTGGGTGACAGCAAGACCACCATTGCCCATCCGGCAACCACTTCCCATGGTCGCCTGACGCCACAGGAGCGCGAAGCTGCCGGTATTCGTGACAGCCTCATTCGCGTGGCCGTGGGGCTGGAAGACGTGGCCGATCTGCAGGCCGATCTCGCCCGCGGCCTGGCCGCGCTGTGATCGACTGGCCAGGTGAGGCGCCCGACCACAACGGTCGGGTCGCCTTGGTGACCGGTGCCGCGCGCGGCATTGGTCTGGGCATCGCCGCCTGGCTGATCTGCGAAGGCTGGCAAGTGGTGCTCACCGACCTGGATCGCCCACGCGGCGCCAAGGTGGCCAAGGCACTGGGCAGCAATGCCTGGTTCATCGCCATGGACGTGGCCGACGAGGCCCAGGTCATCGCGGGCGTCGCCGAGGTGCTCGGCCAGTTCGGTCGTCTGGATGCGCTGGTGTGCAACGCGGCCATCGCCAATCCCCACAACCACACCCTGGAAAGCCTCAGCCTTGTGCAGTGGAACCGGGTGCTGGCAGTCAACCTCAGCGGTGCGATGCTGCTGGCCAAGCATTGTGCGCCGTACCTGCGTGCCCACGGCGGTTCGATCGTCAACCTGGCGTCGACCCGCGCCCGTCAGTCTGAACCGGATACCGAGGCCTATGCCGCGAGCAAGGGTGGCCTGGTTGCCCTGACCCATGCCTTGGCCATCAGCCTGGCGCCGGAGATTCGCGTCAACGCGGTGAGCCCCGGCTGGATCGACGCACGCGACCCGTCGCAGCGCCGCGCCGAGCCTTTGAGCGACGCCGACCACGCCCAGCACCCGGCAGGTCGGGTAGGGACTGTGGAGGATGTGGCTGCGCTGGTGGCCTGGTTGCTGTCGCGTCAGGCCAGCTTCGTCACCGGCCAGGAGTTCGTGGTCGACGGCGGCATGACCCGCAAGATGATCTACAACTGAACGGCAAGTTTTAAGCGGCAAGCTACAAGTAGGAGCGCTGTCGAGCCTGCCGGCGCGTTCACATGCGATCAGGCTTTTTCTCGCCACTTGCGGCTTGAAGCTTTCCGCTGTTTTTGAAAAAAAACTCAACAGGGCTATTGACTTAGCTTCGGCACCTGCGTAAATTTCGCGGCCTCAGCGAAGCAAACGCAACAAGCAACATCGCGGGGGTGATTAGCTCAGCCGGGAGAGCATCTGCCTTACAAGCAGAGGGTCGGCGGTTCGATCCCGTCATCACCCACCACTTCCTGAGAGTTCCTGGACCGGAACGCTTCCAACGAAGCTTTCCAGCAGAGAGGAACAGGACGCAAGTCCACTATGCGCAGCGGTAGTTCAGTCGGTTAGAATACCGGCCTGTCACGCCGGGGGTCGCGGGTTCGAGTCCCGTCCGCTGCGCCACTTCTTCAACGGATGGGTGAGATTCACCGGTCCGTGGTCATAAGGCAAATCCTTAAGGCCAGATCCTAGTTTCAAGCAGGCCTCGGCCTGTGAGATACGCAGCGGTAGTTCAGTCGGTTAGAATACCGGCCTGTCACGCCGGGGGTCGCGGGTTCGAGTCCCGTCCGCTGCGCCATCTTATGCTTCGAAGCCCTAGAACTCTTCGAGGCGGCAATCAAGGCGATGAAACGAGTCGCCTTTTTTGTGCCTGCAACGCCAGCGTCTTGCGCCGGCGAGCAGATCCCAGTTTCAAACAGGCCATGGCCTGAGCGATACGCAGCGGTAGTTCAGTCGGTTAGAATACCGGCCTGTCACGCCGGGGGTCGCGGGTTCGAGTCCCGTCCGCTGCGCCATATTCGCCTCGAGGTCACTGAACGCCTCGAAGCTCAAATCAAGCGACCTGAGGGTCGCTTTTTTTATGCCTGCCATTAGAGGCCTGGCCAAAACCTTGCAGGTGCGATGCTGAACGCATCTTCATCGACCGGCGGTTCCTGCCATCGAGGGATGTGTTGCACAATACGCCCCATTCGTTTACCCGGAATCGACAATGTCCAGATCTAACGTCTGCGCAGCGCTCGGGCTGGCCCTGACGCTGGCGGGCCTCGCCGGCTGCGCCACGAAGAAGGCAGCGGTCTACGAGCATGAAAACTTCGCCGACTCAGGCACCTTCTCGCGCACCTTCGCGGTGGGGGAGGCCGGTTCATGCGAGGCAGCGCGCCGAGCCTTGCTGAGTCAGGGCTACATCATCACCAGCAGCGATGCCAATCAGGTGGCAGGCAACAAGAGTTTCCAGCAGAACGCCGAGAACCATCTGCAGATCAGCTTCAACATCACCTGCGTGCCGGACAGCAACGACGAGCAGCGCTCGACCATCTTCGCCAACGCCTTGCAGGACCGCTACGCCCTGAAGAAATCCAACACCTCGGCCAGTGTCGGTGTGGGCGTGCTGGGCTCGTTGTCGATGCCTATCGGCTCCACCGACGATTCCATGGTCAAGGTCGCCAGCGAAACCGTGTCCTCGCCGCAGTTCTACGACCGCTATTTCGCGTTGGTGGAGAACTACCTGCCCAAGCCGCGCACGTCGAGCAGGCTCGAGCCGCAGGCCGAAGCACCAAAGGCGCAACAACCTGCGCAGGCGTTGGGACTGCCGGAGCCCGCGGGGCTGACGCCGGCCAATCCTCCGGCAGCGGCGGCGGCACCGGTCAGCCCCGTCCAGGCGGTCCCGCAAAGTCCAGTCGAGCCTGCACCGGTGCCTACGGCGAATCAGACCTCGGCAGCCCCAGCCCTCGACGACAGTCAAGGTTCCCAGCCCGTGGCGCCGCCGGCCGATCCCGCGCCCCTCCAGGTGCAGTCTCCAGCGCCCGCCAGCGACGAGCAGACCGCACCGCTGCAACAGAGCGAGTGAACCTCTCGCCGATGTCCTCGCTCATACGCTTGTCATGATGTTTTAACCTGGCCCGCTTAGCGTGACGGCCACAGACGAGAAGATGAGCGAGAGGACGCAGGCCCATGGACGATTATCAGGAAGAGTTGCTCGAGTTCCAGGCGTACGAACTGGACATCCCCGAGCAGGCAGAAGACGCCACCGAGCTTTAACCCATTCGCCGCTGCTGGCGGCGAAACTCCCCCGGCGTCAGGCCCGTCCAGCGCTTGAATGCGCGCTGGAAGGCCTCTGCCGAAGCGAACCCCAACAGATAGGAGATCTCCCCGAAGGCCAGCGCGGTATCGCGGATGTAGGTCTGCGCGAGGTCGCGCCGTGTGTCGTTGAGCAAGCTACGGAAACTCGTGCCCTCTTCAGCGAGCTTGCGCCGCAAGGTCCAACTGGGCATGTGCAACTGTTGCGACACCTGCTCCAAGTCAGGCTCGCGTCCACCGCTGAGCAAGGGGCCCAGCAGATGAATGATGCGCTCGCTCAGGCTGCGCACTCGGGTACGCTGTACCCACTCGGCCTCGCACAGTTGCAGCAAATGTCGCCAGGTGCTGGGGCAGTGCTGCGGATTGCGCGCATCGAGCACCTCGTGGGCAAGGTGCAGTTGATTGCAGCCGGCAGCGAACTGCACGGGCGCACTGCACAGGCTTTGATACTGGGCGCAGTACGCAGGCGCTTCGAACTCGATGTCCAAACGGTCAGCGATGGCGGGTGTGCCCGTCACGGCTGACAGTTGCGCCAGCCACCCGGAAAGCACCGAGTCGACGACGAAGCGGTTATAGGCGTTGTAGGGGCTGATCGAGTAGAACCGCAGCCAGGCGCCCTGTGGGTCTTCGATGAACGCAGAGCTGCCCCGGTAGTTGGCGGCATACAGTGGCTCGAAACGCAGCAGTGTGTGCGCTGCTTCGCGCACGGTCGGTGCCTGCGCGGCGGTCACGCCGGCCAGGCCTGCCTGCGCCAGCCGGCTGAGGCGGCCCATGTGCAGACCCAGCGCCGGCTCGCCACACAGCTCGATGGCCGCATGACCCAGGTGCATGTAGCGCGGGATCGACAGGCGTGCCCCGGCCTCATCCAGGCGCGGTGCATCCAGGCCGTAGCGCTGTAGCAAGGGTGCCGGATCATGGCCCAGTTCACGCATGGCTTGGGTCAAAGGCTGGACGAATCCGACTGACAGATCACCCAGGCGCACGCGCTCGCGCATCAATCTACAGCCACAGGTTCAGCAGGCGCGCGCCCGGGCTCGGTCGGCCCATCAACTGCTCGCCTGCCTGGTTGGCGAAACCCTGGCCGTCGCTGCCCAGCTCCCAGAACTGTCCTCGCATGAACACGCTGAGGCTGGGCAGGCCAGGGTTGGCCGCTCGGGTCAACTGGTGCCACGCCCTCTCTTCGCTGGTCTGGCCCTTGGCCAGCGGCAACTCAGCCGCCGCAGCTTGATGGCGATTGCCCCGCCACGGTTGTTGCCAACTGCCCTTGCCGCTGAGAAATACGGGGTTGGCGATCAATTGTGCCGATTGGCGCACCAATTGTTCGTGGTTGCGCGGGTACCAACTGTCGCTGCCGACCAGCACCCCCAGGCGCCCGGCCGGGGTCTGCAGCACGTGCAATGGGCGTGACTGGCCATCGTCGATGTAACGCCGTGCTTCACTGTCGACATACTGCTGCAACTGCGGTTGCCCAAGCGGCGCGCCGTCACTGGCGAACACCAGGCTGCTGTTGTACAGCGGGCCGCTGCCGACCTTGAGTCGGCCTTCTTCGACGTAGGGCGCTGGCAGCACGATGGAACCGGCCACCAGGGTGACGCCGAACTCGCGGGCCAGACCGCCGAAGAGCTGTTGATAGTCGGCCGCCATCTGCCGCGCCTTCATGCGCAGATGCGCGTCTGAGCGACGGTCGTCGCCGGTCGCGGCCAGCATGGCCAGGCCGTAGTGCAAGGGGTTGCTCAATTCCAGCCACTGCCAGGCGTCGCGCAAGCGAGTGACCTGGTACAGCTCGTTCTTCTCGCCGCGCGCCCACAGCCAGGTGCCGATGTGCTCGGGCAGCACCACCACCGTGCGCGAGCTGACCAGGCCCTGATCACGGGCTTGACTCAGGTAAGCCGAGAGCTTGCGGTGCAGGCGTTCGAGGTTTTGGTAGTCGCTAGGGTAGAGCAGCGGCTCGATCCCCAGCAGATTGCCACGATCGCCAGGCACGCCTTGGTCGAGCACCCGCTCGATGCGCAGGTCGGAGAGGTAGTGGCCTTCCGGGCGCTGCTGGGTCCAGAACGCGTAGCCGCACAGGGCGGCGATCATCACCAGCGCCAAGGCGCTTGCCAGAAGTTTGCGCATGAAGCGATACGGCACCTTGAAAGGACGGTGTCCTAGGGTAGTCGCGCTGCACGTCAGGATCAACGAATTGTCAGTTTCGATCATTGAGCCCGTTCAAACGCCTGTTTAATGTCACTGCCAGACAACCGACGGGGCCCGGACGAGGCGCCCGCATTCCGTGATCATGCCCTCTGTGGAGACCTCCATGGCCGCTCAACACTATCCCCACCTGCTGGCCCCTCTCGACCTGGGCTTCACTGTTCTGCGCAACCGCACCCTGATGGGCTCCATGCACACCGGTCTGGAAGAGCGTCCCGGCGGCTTCGAGCGCATGGCCGCCTATTTTGCCGAGCGTGCGCGCGGCGGCGTCGGCCTGATGGTGACCGGCGGCATCGCACCGAATGACGAAGGCGGTGTGTACGCCGGTGCCGCCAAGCTCAGCACCGAACAGGAGGCCGAACAGCATCGTCTGGTCACTGACGCGGTGCATGCCGCAGGCGGCAAGATCTGCTTGCAGATCCTGCACGCCGGACGCTACGCCTACAGTCCCCGTCAGGTCGCCCCGAGTGCGATCCAGGCGCCGATCAACCCGTTCAAGCCCAAGGCGCTGGACGAAGAGGGCATCGAGAAGCAGATAGGCGATTTCGTCAACTGCGCGCGCCTGGCCCAGTCCGCAGGTTACGACGGGGTCGAGGTGATGGGCTCGGAAGGCTACTTCATCAATCAGTTCCTCGCCGCCCACACCAACCAGCGTACCGACCGCTGGGGTGGCAGCTATGAGAACCGCATGCGCCTGGCGGTGGAGATCGTGCGCCGGGTGCGCGAAGCGGTGGGCCGCGAATTCATCATCATCTTCCGCCTGTCGATGCTCGACCTGATCGAAGGTGGCAGCGACTGGGCGGAAATCGAGCAGCTGGCCAAGGCCATCGAGCAGGCGGGTGCAACGCTGATCAACACCGGTATCGGCTGGCACGAGGCACGGATCCCGACCATCGCCACCAAGGTGCCGCGGGCGGCGTTCAGCAAGGTCACTGCCAAGCTGCGCGGCACGGTGGGCATCCCGTTGATCACCACCAATCGCATCAACACCCCGGAGGTGGCCGAGCGGGTACTGGCCGAGGGCGACGCCGACATGGTGTCCATGGCCAGGCCTTTCCTGGCCGATCCCGAATTCGTCAACAAGGCCGCGCAGGGGCGCGCGGCAGCGATCAACACCTGCATCGGCTGCAACCAGGCCTGCCTGGATCACACCTTCGGTGGCAAGCTCACCAGTTGCCTGGTCAACCCACGCGCCTGCCACGAGACCGAGCTGAACTACCTGCCGGCGGCCGTGGCCAAGCGCATCGCCGTGGTGGGCGCCGGTCCCGCTGGGATGGCAGCGGCCAGCGTGGCGGCCCAACGCGGTCATCAGGTGACCTTGTTCGACGCGGCAGCTGAGATCGGTGGCCAGTTCAACGTCGCCAAGCGTGTGCCGGGCAAAGAGGAGTTCAACGAAACCCTGCGCTATTTCGCCAACCAACTGACTCAGACCGGTGTGCATCTGCGCTTGAACACGCGGGTGGGTGTCGATGACCTGGTGGCAGGCGGTTTCGACGAGGTGATCCTGGCCACCGGTATTACTCCGCGCACCCCGGCCATCCCCGGAGTCGAGCATGCCAAGGTGCTGAGCTACCTGGACGTGCTGCTTGAGCGCAAGCCGGTGGGTGAGCGCGTGGCGGTGATTGGCGCAGGCGGCATCGGTTTCGATGTGTCCGAGTACCTGGTGCACGCTGGCACCGCCACCAGCCTCGACCGAGAGGCGTTCTGGCGCGAATGGGGCATCGACACCGATCTGCGCGCCCGTGGTGGTGTAGCGGGGATCCACCCCGAGCCGCAGGCGCCGGCACGGCAGGTCTACTTGCTGCAACGCAAGAAGAGCAAGGTCGGCGACGGCCTGGGCAAGACCACTGGCTGGATTCATCGCACCGGCCTGAAGAACAAGCAGGTGCAGATGCTCAACGCCGTGGACTACCTGAAGATCGACGACGAAGGCCTGCACGTACGCATTGCTGACGGCGAACCACAGGTGCTGGCGGTGGACAATGTGGTCGTCTGCGCCGGCCAGGAGCCCTTGCGCGAACTGCATGACGGGTTGCTGGCCAGGGGCCAATCGGTACACCTGATCGGCGGCGCCGATGTGGCCGCCGAACTCGACGCCAAGCGCGCCATTGACCAAGGTTCGCGGCTGGCCGCCGCCTTGTGAGGGCTCTACATAGTTAGCACCGGCGGCGGTTGGGCCCTCGGCAAGCTCCAGGCTTTTCGCTTGGAGAGTGCCTCATGTCCTCGCTCGATCTGTCCGCCGCGCTGCTGGCGCAACTGCCAGAGGGCCTGCCCGACGTCCACAGTCTGCCGTCGCTCGACACGGCGGCCCGTGCCTTGTTCGAAGCCCGCCTGCCCGGCGTGCTCGACCTCGATCTCTACCTGCTGCAGCTAGGCCCTGCCGATGAATCGGGGCAACGCGCAGTGCTCGCGGCCCGTTCGTTGTTCGAGTTGCTGCAACAGGCTCGTCAGGGGCAGCCGGCGGCGCCAGGCGACTTCGAGCCGGCTGACGCGGCGCTGTCGTTGCGTGCCGATACCGTGCAGTTGCCAGAGACGATGCCTGACCTGACCCTTAAGCAACTGCGTGAGGCGTTGCAGCAGATCGATGTGCAGCGTGTCGCGGCGCACTGGGCGGCTGACGCATCGACCTATTGGGACGTGCCGCAACGCGTGTCCGAGAACAGTCGGCGCTTGGCCTTGCAGATTCAGGTGCGCCAAAGCCTGCGCGAGACCGTGGAATCCTTCGCAGCGGCTGGGTGGATCGTGCCTGAGGCTATGACGTTGGTCGAGGACATCGTCGCGCACCCGCGTTTGGTTGATCGCAGCACCCGACGCGGTGTCTACGCACTGGTCGCGCGGACTTGGGGCGATGGCCAAGAGGTGCTTTTGCCTGGTGTGATGGCGGTGTGCACCGAGCCTGCGGGCTATCAGCCAGCGCTCGGTCGAGTGACCGAACGGCAGACCCTGACCGGTACTACGGTGCTCTATTGCACCGGCTATTTCGGTTTCGTGCGAGCCCATGCGCACTTGCAGGAGGCGTTGCATGGGATAGCGATGGCATTGGCGGGGCCGGGGCCCTGGTTGCAGGCGCTGCTGCGTCGATTGGGCGCTGTCGATCAAGCGCGGATCCTTGGCGAGCGTGCCCGCTTGGGCGGTGGCTTCGAGCTGTTCGCTCGGCCTATCGACGACAACCCGTTCGAAGCCCTGGCCGAGCAGCAGATCGCCGCCTGGCGCAGCAATGTAATGGCGAATGGACGTTCGCTGTGGAACCCGCAACTGGGGCTGGATGCATCACCCCCGCGTGCACTGCACGACCTGCAGGCCTTCGTTGCACATCGACAGGCGTTACGTGCTCAGTTGCCGATGGGGCTGCGCCAGCTCACTACCACGCGTCAGGCGCAGTTGGACACCTTGATCCTGTCGCTACTGGAACAGCAGGCCCAGGCCGAGCGCTTTTGGCTGGCACTGCCGTCTTTCGAGAGCTTCGCCCGCCAACGCATTGCTGATGCCTTGGCCGCACGCGGCTTGGCCATCGACCCGGCGCAGGTCAAGGTGATGATCACCATCACGCAATTCTCAGCAGAGACGATCGGCTCGGAGCTTGCGCCGGGCGTCGAGCTCGAGCGGGGGCATGTCCAACCCAGCGTGGTCGAGTGCACGCTGGTGGAATACCTGGCGATGCGCATGCATGCACGTGCCGATGCCACCTGGCAGGTCCAGTTCGAGGGCCTTACGGTCATCCAGGCCACACGCCTGAACGGGTCCTATCTGGAGAAGTTAGGGCAGCAACTCGATTTGCCTGGGCGCTATGCGCAGTTGCTCACCGATGCGATGCGGCCGACCACGCAGGCGGGGTTCGAGGCGAGCCGCACCGCCGCGCTGTCGCAGTTCGAAACGCGGTTACGCCTGGATGCGCTGCTGGCCAACGCCTGTGGCGTGCTCGACGACTCGGGGCATAGTCTGGTGCTCGAGGTGCTTGCGCCCTCCGAGTCGCCACGCAATGGCGTGCGGGCGGAGGGCCTGGCGATCGGTGGTAACTCGCTGCGGGACGTGCTGATCTTCTCCAGTCGTGGTGAGTCTTCCATCCTCTGCTATTTTCCGGATCACCCGTCTGGGCAGCCATTCAGGCGCTGCCAGTCGCGCAGCGCGCTGGTCGCAATACTGCGCCAGGAACTGGCGGGAATCGGCATGCTATCAGCCTGGCAGGCAACGCTGCGGTACTGGCTGTCGCGTTTCGGCAAGCATCAGCAGGCTGCCGTCTATCCCCTGTTGCGGCTAATCGCCGAAGGCAAGGGCGGAGCGCAGATCGCCACGGTCGTGATCGACAAGCCACTCGCGCAGCAGGTCTTCGATTACCGGCTCGCCTTCCTGGCTGCCGAAGCCGACAGCTTGGCCTTATCCGACGCAGAACTGGCACTTGAGCGTGGCTTGGAAATCGCCGTGGCGATTTTTCGTCTGCTCAGCGTGGTGTTTCCGGCGCGCGTGATGACGGTATTGGACCTGGCCGAGTTAGGCTACTACCTGTTCAACGGCTATGCCGCCTACGCTCAAGGCCAGCGTCAGGAGGCAGGCGAGTACGTGATACAGGCCCTGACCAGCATCACCGGGCTGACCAATGCCCGTTTTCCCACGCTGATCCCGGCAGCGCGCGCTCAGGCTCCGGTACGTCTGCAGTCGGTGGGCGCGCGTCTGAGCTTGACGCCGGTGCCGAGCTCACCGGCCATGTCCGGGCTGGTGCGGATCGAAACAGGGGTGCGCGAAGGCCTGTTTGCCGCCGACGGCAAGCTCCACGTCCGGCTGGACGGCCGCTACTACCGGGTCTATGAGGTACACGACAGCCTGGAGGGCATCTCGCGTTTCTACCTGGGCGACGGTCAGGGTCCGCTGGCCCGTTCGCTGTTTTCCAATCCTGATACGCGTGTCGAGCGCATTGCTGGCTCGCCGCGTTGGCACGTCATGCCGAAGCTGCAACTGCGCGCCGGCATGCCGATGGTGCCGGTAGGGCGGGCACCGGCACTGCTGCATCTACGTGGGATCAACAGCAGTCAGGTGCGCGATGGTGTCGAGCATCGTCTGCACGATGGTCAGCGCAGTCAATTGGTGTATTTCGACCTGGATACCTGTCGCTGGTATTCGGCTGACAACCGATTGTTCTATGAATACGATGCGTTAGCCGCCCGTCATCGCAGCGTTACCAGGCCCACGCGCCTGCCCAGTGAACTCGAACGCCAGCAGGCACGTTACGAGTTGGAGTGCGTCGATCGCCCGGTGTTGCCGATACTCAAGTCGGCGGCGCTGGGCGAGGCAGTGCCCAAGGCCATTCATCAGATATGGATCGGTAGCGCCGCTGCGCTGATCGCTGCCCACGATGCCACGCTCAAATCCAATGTGGCGTTGGCCCGACAAAGCGGCTACAGCCTACAGGTGCATTTTCTGGGTGAGGGGGGGCGGCTGCGGACCTTGACGCAATTGACCCGCCTGCGTCTGCGTTACCCCGGCGCGACATTCGTCAACCTGGCCGGCGAAGCGTTCTATACCCCGTTCAAAGCCAGCGCTCAGGGGCGAGTGTTCGACGCTTTTCTGCAACCACAGTGGCGTAATTACGCCGCAGCCAGCGACGTGTTGCGCTACCGCTTGCTGTTCGAACTGGGCGGGGTGTACCTGGACATGGACGACCGCCTGCTCAAGCCGCTCGAAACGATCAGCTTGCGGCCGGGACAGTTGGCCGTTGGCGCGGTGGTGGAAAACTATCTGCTCATGCTCAAAGGGCCGAACAACAGCCACTTCGCCAGCCTGGCAGGGAATCCGTTGCTCGACGCGATGCAGGCCGAAATCGTTCGGCGTTTCGATCAGGCACGGTTGCCCGAACAGCGTCCACTGCACGATCAGCCCGGCTTCACCGCGTACATGCGGGAGATTTCCGCGATCAGCGGTCCACGGTTGTTCAACGACATGCGCCATCTGGCCGATGCCGAGATCGCTGCCGTGGACGCAGCCAAAGGCTATGTTTTCGATCTGATCGGGCAAGGCGTGTTGGCCGAGCGCGAGGTGATGCAGTGGATCGAAACCGCCGAGGTGCTGCACCCGACGCTGGAGCGCTTCATCGATGTGGGCAATGCGCACAGTTGGCGAACCACCCGGCGTTGAGCTGTTAATCTTGGGCGCCTTGCCGCTGTTCGACGAGACGCCCGATGTTCGCAGACCTTCCCTCCGCGCCGCTGCACCCGCTGCGCCTGCCCTGGCTGGCGCAGGCGGGCGTCGAGTGCGCGATCCTGCGCTTGGACCTGATCGACCCGCTGATCAGCGGCAACAAAGGGTTCAAGCTGCAGCGGCCTTTGCAACGCGCACGTCAGGCCGGTGCGCCTGGCCTGATCAGCCTGGGTGGCAACCACTCCAATCACCTGCACGCCCTCGCGGTCGCGGGTCGCCGCTTTGGCTTCGCTACCGCCGGGCTGCTGCGTGGTCATCGCCAGGACACGCCCACGGTTCGCGATTTGGAGGCGTTCGGCATGCAGCTGCATTGGCTGGGTTATGCCGGTTATCGGGCGCGGCACCACCAAGACTTCTGGCGGCCCTGGCAGGCCCGCTACCCGGGCTGGCACTGCATCGCCGAAGGCGGCGCCGGCGAGGACGGGTTGGTGGGGTGTGCGCAGATCGTCGAGCAGGCCCGTGCTGGGCTGGGTGCACTCGGTTGGGCGGACTATCACGCCTGGTGGCTGGCGGTGGGCACCGGCACCACCTTGGCTGGCCTGGTGCAGGCCGAGCAGGGCGCGCATCCCGTGCACGGTGCGCTGGCGGTCCCCGAAGACCACGGCGCGGCGCAGAACGTCGCGGCGCTGGTCGGCGCTTCGGGCTATCACCTGCACGCCGCTTGCCGCGGGGGCTTCGCCCGGATCGACGAAGCATTGCTGGACTTCATCGCCGCCAGCGAGCGCCACAGCGAGGTGCCCCTGGAGGCGCTGTATACCGGTAAGGCGCTGCTGGCGCTGCGCGAGCAGGTCGAGGCTGGGCGCTTTGCCCGTGGCACTCGCCTGATCTTCGTTCACACCGGCGGCCTGCAGGGGCGCCGCGGTTACTTGTAGGGCAGCATGCGCAGCAGCGTGTTGTCGCGGCGCACGTAGTGGTGGTAGAGGCCGGCCAGCGCATGCAGGCCGATCAACCAGTAGCCCCAAGTGCCGACCTGCTCGTGCCAGCCCTTGATGAACTTGGCCAGGTCCGGGTCCTTGCCGATCAGCGCGGGCAACTCCAGTCCATAGAAGGGGATAGGCTTGCCCGCTGCACTGAGGATCAGCCAGCCGGCGACCGGCATGCCGATCATCAGCAGATACAGCAATGCGTGCATCAGGTGCGCCAGGCCGGTCTGCCAGGCCGGTGGCCGGGGCAGGATCGGCGGCGTCGGACGCATCACGCGCATGGCCAGGCGCAGCCAGACCAGCACGAACACGGTCAGGCCGAGCATGAAGTGCAGGCTCTTGATCAGGTCGCGTTCGGCGCTGTCCCGGGGGAACAGACCGCGAAACTCTATACAGGCGTACACCGCGGCGAGCAGCACCAGCATCAGCCAGTGCAGGATGATGGATAGGCGCGCGTAGTGCGGCGTCGGGGTGGATGAAAGCATGGTCGATCCTCGTCATCAGGTCAGTGAGGCGCTCTTGCCGGCGCCTGCTGTGGACTGTAGCGCGTCGGATGATAGTTTTTCGTTGATCCTAGCGGTGAGTTTCTTCGATCGGCGCCACTCATGCTGACCCACGCCCTGTATGCCGGGGCGATGGCCGTTTGCTGCTGGCCAGGGGTTTCGCCCATAATCGCGCCATCGTCACCCGCCGCAGAGCCTTGCAGGAGCCCCATGGAGCAATTTCGCAATATCGGTATCATCGGTCGCCTCGGTAGCTCGCAGGTGCTCGACACCATTCGCCGACTGAAGAAATTCCTGCTCGAGCGCCACCTGCACGTGATTCTCGAGGACACCATCGCCGAAGTGCTGCCCGGTCATGGCCTGCAGACCTCGTCGCGCAAGCTGCTGGGCGAGGTCTGCGACCTGGTCATCGTGGTCGGCGGCGATGGCAGCCTGCTCGGTGCTGCGCGCGCACTGGCCCGCCATAACATCCCGGTGCTGGGCATCAACCGCGGCAACCTGGGCTTTCTCACCGACATTCGCCCCGACGAACTGGAGACCAAGGTCGCCGAGGTGCTCGACGGTCACTACCTGGTCGAGAACCGTTTCCTGCTGCAGGCCGAGGTGCGCCGTCACCACGAGGCCATCGGCCAGGGCGATGCGCTCAACGATGTGGTGCTGCATCCGGGCAAGTCGACGCGGATGATCGAGTTCGAGATCTACATCGACGGCCAGTTCGTCTGCAGCCAGAAGGCCGACGGCCTGATCGTGGCCACGCCCACCGGCTCCACCGCCTACGCGCTGTCGGCGGGCGGGCCGATCATGCACCCCAAGCTCGACGCCATCGTCATCGTGCCGATGTACCCGCATACCTTGTCCGGGCGGCCGATCGTGGTCGACGGCAACAGCGAGCTGAAGATCGTGGTGGCCAAGGACCTGCAGATCTACCCGCAGGTGTCCTGTGACGGTCAGAACCATTTCACCTGCGCACCGGGCGACACCATCACCGTGAGCAAGAAGTCGCAGAAGCTGCGCCTGATCCATCCGCTGGGGCACAACTACTACGAGGTCTGCCGGACCAAGCTCGGCTGGGGCAGCCGTCTGGGCGGCAGGGACGACTGATGCTCGATCCGGCTCGCAGTTTCGACATCATCGGTGACGTCCACGGTTGCGCGCAGACCCTCGAACGCCTGCTCGACGCCCTCGGCTACCACCGCGTGGGTGGCGTGTGGCGTCACCCACGGCGCCAGGCGCTGTTCCTCGGCGACATCGTCGACCGCGGTCCGCGCATTCGCGAGGCGTTGCACATCGTCCACGACATGGTCGAAGCGGGGCAGGCGCACTGCATCATGGGCAACCATGAGTACAACGCCCTGGCCTGGGAAACCCCGGCACTGCCGGGCAGCGGCAAGACCTTCGTACGCGAGCACACGCCGCGCCACGCGCGCCTGATCGACGAGACCCTGGAGCAGTTCGCCCAGCATCCGGGCGACTGGCACGACTTCCTGCGCTGGTTCTACACCTTGCCGTTGTTCATCGATGCCGAGCGCTTTCGGCTGGTGCATGCCTGCTGGGACCACTCACTGATCGCGCAATTGCGCGCCCAGCATCCGGACGGACGTATCGACCCGCACTTCGTGCAGGCCTCGGCGGTGTCCGGCAGCTTCGCCGCGACCGCCTGTAACCGCTTGCTGCGCGGCACCGACATGCGCCTACCCGGCGGTCTGACCCTGACCGGTGGCGACGGCCTGACCCGCGCGTTCTTCCGCACCAAGTTCTGGGAGGAAGACCCGCAGACCTATGGTGACATCGTGTTCCAGCCTGACGCTCTGCCCGAAGAAGTGGCCCGCGCGCCGCTCAGTCACAGCCAGAAGAATGCCTTGCTGAGGTACGCCGAAGACGAGCCCTTGCTGTTCGTCGGCCACTACTGGCGCAGCGGTCATCCCGCGCCGATCCGCCCCAACCTGGCCTGCCTGGACTACAGCGCAGTGCTTTACGGCAAGTTGGTGGCCTACCGGCTGGATGCGGAAACCCGCATCGACCCGCACAAGTTCGTCTGGGTCGATGTCGACCGTCCGCAGGCCGGCCAATGAACGTGGTCGAAGTGCTGCGCCTGCCCTTGTCGGTCGACCTGGGCGGCTTCGTGACCTTGCTCCAGCAGTTGCAGGTGCCGCACCGGGTGGTGGAAGCGGGCAGCGATCAAGTGCTGTGGGCACCGCCGGAACTGGCTGAGCAGGTGCTGGACCTGTACCGCCGCTATCGCGAAGGCGACGCCGACCTGCATGCACTGGCCACGCCCGAACGTCCGGCCCAGGACAACGCAGCGCCCTCGCTCAAGGCTCAGGCCCGCGCCTGCAAGGTCACCGTCGCCGTGCTGCTGCTGTGCTTGGTGGTGGCGGGCCTGACCGGCCTTGGCGACAACCTCGCCACCTTGAGCGGGTTCACCTTTCAGGACTACCAGGTGCAGGGCGATTACCTGTACTTCGTGCCCCTGGCCCAGAGCCTCGGCGAGGGGCAGTGGTGGCGGCTGATTTCGCCCATCTTCGTGCACTTCGGCGTGCTGCACCTGCTGATGAACGGCATGTGGTACTGGGAACTGGGGCGGCGCATCGAGCTGCGCCAAGGCCCATGGACGCTGCTGGCCCTGACGCTGGTGTTCGGCGGGGTGTCGAACCTGGCCCAGCATGTCATCGGCGGCCCGAACCTGTTCGGCGGGCTTTCCGGTGTGCTCTACGGCCTGCTCGGCTACCTCTGGCTGTACCAGCGCCTGGCGCCGCACCCGCTGTTCGAACTGCCTCGCGGCGTCCTGGCAATGATGCTGATCTGGCTGGTGGTCTGCCTGAGCGGCGTCGTCGGTCAGCTCGGTTTCGGCCAGATCGCCAATGCTGCCCATGTCGGCGGCCTGCTCATCGGTTGCCTGAGCGGCCTCTTGGGTGGGCTGCTGGCCCGGCGTAAACTGTCGGCTTGATTCAGGAGACGTTCATGTCCACTTTCGCGCAAATGATCGAAAACATCACACCCGAGATCTACCAGAGCCTGAAGACGGCCGTGGAGATCGGCAAATGGTCCGATGGCCGCAAGCTTACCGCCGAGCAGAAAGAGCTGTCGTTGCAGGCCATGATCGCCTGGGAGGCCAGCAACCTGCCCGAGGAGCAGCGCACCGGCTACATGGGCGCCCAGGAATGCGCGTCCAAGTCTGCGCCGATCCCCAACATTCTGTTCAAGTCGGACTCGGTACATTGATCGAACTCGCTCGCGGCTCTTTGAGCAAGATGGCGGTGCGCCTGGACGCACCGGTGGTGCAGTACAGCTTTCGCCTTGGCGAACAGCAGGTGCCGGTCAATCCGCTGATCGGCCAGACCCTGCGCCTGGAATACCTGGGCGCGATTCATTGCAGTCATTGCGGTAAACGCACCAAGACCAGCTTCAGCCAGGGCTATTGCTACCCCTGCATGACCAAGCTGGCGCAGTGCGACCTCTGCATCATGGCGCCGGAGCGCTGCCACTACGACGCCGGCACCTGCCGCGAACCGTCGTGGGGCGAGCAGTTCTGCATGACCGACCACATCGTCTACCTGGCCAACTCGTCGGGCATCAAGGTCGGCATCACCCGCGCCACCCAACTGCCCACCCGCTGGCTCGACCAGGGCGCCAGCCAGGCGTTGCCGATCCTGCGCGTTGCCACGCGCCAGCAGTCCGGGCTGGTCGAAGACCTGCTGCGCAGCCAGGTGCCGGACCGCACCAATTGGCGCACCCTGCTCAAGGGCGATGCCGAGGTACTCGATTTGCCGGCCGTGCGCGAGCAGATCTTCGATGCCTGCGCCGAGGGCCTGCGCGGGCTGCAGGCACGGTTCGGCCTGCAGGCGATCCAACCGCTGGCCGATGCCGAGGTGGTGCAGATGCGCTATCCGGTCCAGACCTACCCGAAGAAGATCGTCAGCTTCAACCTGGACAAGGATCCGGTGGTCGAGGGCACGTTGCTGGGCATCAAGGGTCAATACCTGATCTTCGACACCGGCGTGATCAACATTCGCAAGTACACGGCTTATCAGCTGGCCGTGCTCCAGTAAAAGGATCGTCCGCATGCGCACCGAACAACCGCAAGTGATCTACCTCAAGGACTATCAGGCCCCGAGTACCTGATCGACGAGACGCACCTGACCTTCGAGCTGTTCGAAGACCACAGCCTGGTGCACGCGCAACTGGTCATGCGACGCAACCCTGAGCGCGGCGCCGGCCTGCCGCCGCTGGTGCTCGACGGCCAGCACCTGGAGTTGCTGCGCGCCGCGCTGGACGATCAGGAACTGCACGCCGGCGAATATCAACTCGATGACGACAGCCTGACCCTGCAGCCCAAAGCCGAGCGCTTCACCCTCGACACCAGCGTCAAGATCCACCCGGAAAGCAACACTGCGCTGGAGGGGCTGTACAAGTCCGGCAGCATGTTCTGCACCCAGTGCGAAGCCGAGGGCTTTCGCAAGATCACCTATTACCTCGACCGCCCGGATGTGATGAGCACCTTCACCACCACGGTGATCGCCGAACAGCATCGCTACCCGGTGCTGCTGTCCAACGGCAACCCGGTCGACAGCGGTCCGGCCGAAGACGGGCGCCACTGGGCCACCTGGGAAGACCCGTTCAGAAAGCCCGCCTACCTGTTCGCTCTGGTAGCGGGCGACTTGTGGTGCGTCGAGGACAGCTTCAGCCGTCAGTCCGGTCGCGACGTGACGCTGCGCATCTACGTCGAACCCGAGAACATCGACAAGTGCCAGCACGCCATGGTCAGCCTGAAGAAGTCCATGCGCTGGGACGAAGAGGTGTATGGCCGCGAGTACGACCTGGACATCTTCATGATCGTCGCAGTCAACGACTTCAACATGGGCGCCATGGAAAACAAGGGCCTGAACATCTTCAACTCCAGCTGCGTGCTGGCGCGCGCCGAGACGGCCACCGACGCCGCTCACCAGCGTGTGGAGGGGGTGGTGGCCCACGAGTACTTCCACAACTGGTCGGGCAACCGCGTGACCTGCCGCGACTGGTTCCAACTGTCGCTCAAGGAAGGCTTCACGGTGTTCCGCGATGCCGAGTTCAGTGCCGACATGAATTCGCGCACGGTCAAGCGCATCGAAGACGTCGCCTACCTGCGCACCCACCAGTTCGCCGAAGACGCCGGCCCCATGGCCCACCCGGTGCGTCCGGACAGCTTCATCGAAATCTCCAACTTCTACACCCTGACCGTCTACGAGAAGGGGGCCGAGGTGGTCGGCATGGTCCGCACCCTGCTGGGCGCCGAGGGTTTCCGCAAAGGCAGCGACCTGTATTTCGACCGTCATGACGGCCAGGCCGTGACCACCGACGATTTCATCAAGGCCATGGAAGATGCCAACGGCGTCGACCTGACCCAGTTCAAACGCTGGTACAGCCAGGCGGGAACGCCGCGCCTGGAGGTCAGCGAGGCCTATGACGCTGGCGCCCAGACCTACAGCCTGACCTTCCGCCAGAGCTGCCCGGCGACCCCGGACAAGGCCGAGAAACGACCGTTCGTGATCCCCGTGGCGCTCGGTCTGCTCGATGCGCAAGGCAACGACCTGCCGCTGCAAGTGCTCGGCGAGGCGCAGCCCACTGGCACCCACCGCGTGCTGGCGGTGACCGAAGCCGAGCAGACCTTCACCTTCCAGGGCATCGCTGTCAGGCCGCTGCCTTCGCTGCTGCGCGGTTTCAGCGCGCCGGTGAAGCTGAGCTTCCCCTACGACCGCGACCAGCTGATGTTCCTGATGCAGCACGACAGCGACGGTTTCAACCGCTGGGAGGCGGGACAGCAGTTGGCCGTGCAGGTGTTGCAGGAGCTGATCGGTCAGCATCAGCGCGGCGAAGCGCTGAAACTCGACCCTCGGCTGATGACCGCCCTGGGTACGGTACTGGGCAACGAGTCGCTGGATCCGGCCATGGTCGCCGAGATGCTGTCGCTGCCGGGCGAGGCGTACCTGACCGAAATCAGCCAGGTGGCGGATGTCGACGCGATTCATGCGGCCCGCGAGTTCGCCCGCAGGCAGATCGCCGAGCAACTGTTCGATGCGCTCTGGGCGCGCTATCAAGCGCACCGCGAGGTGTCGCGCAACACCGCCTATGTGGCCGAGGCCGAGCACTTCGCCCGCCGCAGCCTGCAGAACATCGCGCTGTCGTACCTGATGCTCACTGGCAAGGCGCAGGTGCTGGAAGCGACCCTCGAGCAGTTCGAGCACGCCGACAACATGACCGAACGCCTGACCGCCCTGGCGGTACTGGTCAACTCGCCGTTCGAAGCCGAGCGCGCCAAGGCGCTGGAGGCCTTCGCCGAGCACTTCAAGGACAACCCGCTGGTCATGGACCAGTGGTTCAGCGTACAGGCGGCAAGCAGCCTTCCGGGCGCGCTGGCACGGGTCAAGGCGTTGATGCAGCACCCAGCCTTCACCTTGAAGAACCCGAACAAGGTGCGTGCAGTGGTCGGTGCCTTCGCCGGGCAGAACCTGGTCAACTTCCACGCCGCCGACGGTTCGGGCTACCGCTTCCTGGCGGACTTGGTGATCGAGCTCAACGCCCTCAACCCGCAGATCGCCTCGCGTCAACTCTCGCCCCTGACCCGCTGGCGCAAGTACGATGCCGCGCGTCAGGCGCTGATGAAGGGCGAGCTGGAGCGGATTCTCGCTTCCGGTGAGCTGTCCAGCGATGTGTATGAGGTGGTGAGCAAGAGCCTGGCCTGATCACGTTGACCTTATCGTCGACCAACCTGAGCCCAGGCGAGCAGGTAGGTCGGCGATGAGGCGAACACGCGAGCCATTGCTCCGTTCAGCGCCTGGCATATCCCACCGAGCAACTGGACCTGACCTGGCAGCCACAGCCCAGCTTGGCTGGCTCGAACACCAAGGGTCTGCCATTTGACTCGATGCTGTCGTCCCCGCCCGAAACCAGTGCGAATACCCCGCTGTGCAGTGGGCATTCTGCTCGATCCCCGAGCACACACTGTGCACGACCGTTGATCCGCATACCGCTGGCCTCGATCATGCTGCCTCCTCCGGAGTGGACGTCATCCATGCGAATGGCACCGCGTCTGCTCATGCTTGAGATCCTCTTGGTTTTTCCAACATGTTTGCTCGCATCGTGTTATCCCCAGGTGCAAACGCGGCTGGGCCGTTGCCCTTGATGTTCGCATCCTCGGCAGCACCGAGAGCGATGCCGCTGCTCCAGACCCAGCCTGTGTCAACTTATCGCGCCCGTTTCGCGCACAGCTTCATACAGCCCCTCAGGGACGGCTTCGGGGTTGTAGCGGCAGGCCGCTTTCAAGAATTGCTCCAGCAGTTCGTCGCGCTCCAATGGGGTGTGTGGCGGCAGGGTCAGCATCGCGTAGGGGCTTTTCATCAACGGGTGATCGATGAAAGGCGTCTGCAGGCCGAGCGAGAGGCGCAGGTTTTTGATGGCGAGGATTTCGGCGGGGTAGACGGCCTCGAAGGGTGAGCCGAATTCGAAATTGCCGGAGTCGAGTTCGCGAGAGGTCAAGGCAATGCGTTCGACGTGGGTATCGCAGGCGTCGAGCAGGATTGGGAGAAGCTTTTGGGGATCGGGTTCGCGCCAGTGTGCAACCAGTTGGCCCCAGGCGGGGTCGCGGGGGAGAGCGTGCTTGTCGAGGTCCAGAGGTTTGCCGAGCCAATCACCGATGATGGTGAGGCCGAAGGCGGCATAGCGTAGGGTGGTGCCGATCGGACGATTGTGGCCGTCGCGAACGCCGTAACCACCGTTCAAGCCTGCAAAAACAGTTTGGTGGAAAGGTTCTATGAGTCCCAGTTGGCCAGTTGCCAAGCCGCACATCATAACTTGGGTAAGACCATCAAGATCGTCAATGCCGGTTTTCAGGGTCTCCTTCAGTGCGAGAATAGTGACGCTGTTTGCGGTTAAGATTTTTAGATTCCCCATAGCTAACTTTTTCTGAGGTTCCGTGCTAACTTTGTGGCCTGCCTGTTGCAGGCTGCCTCCAATATTTTGCATACCTTCTAGAAACATCTGGATGCTGGCTACTCCAATCCGCCCGTTCCCGCCAATGAAATCATTTATCTCGGCTACCCGAGGTCTCATGCCCCCGCAGGCCCAGCTCTGAATGTCTCGTAAGCTCTTCAGTAATCGTTTGTTGGGTGTCATTTTTTAGTCCCATCTGTTTAGTTGAACACCAGCTGTCGGTCCGGCTATGTTGCTGAGTTTTCCGGTAGAGTCAAAAAAAACCTGGGCGTGAATGTACGATGCTTTTCCGCTTTCAACGGCTTTAAAAAGGGCATTAGCTATATCCTCAAATTGTGGGTTAGCCTCGCTTAGTTTTTTGGGTTCCACCCTTTCCTCTGCCTGAGAATAAGATTCTGTATACGTGCTGTATCAACTTCACCACCTACAGCCTGCGTCTTCAAAAACCCAGGCGTCCTACTCTTCCCCAGCGTCGTCTTCACCTCGATCACCAACAACGTCCCTTCCTCGAACTTCAACTCTTCCACCGGTGATGTCCCTTTGATCCCATCGATGTGATGACGCATGGCCCCAGTAGTCGGGTTTCTCACGGTCATCGACGGGGGTGGCGGCACGTACACCAGCATGTCGATGCCTTGGTCGCTCCTGTTCTTCAACCCGAACTGGCTGGCCTTGCCGGGCTGGGTACTGAGCCCGAGGATGTTCTCGGGCTTGACCTTCCAGTGACTGACCAACGCCGCCGCCAGGGCTTCTTCGCCCGCGTCGGCGACCACGCGGGTCAGGCTGCCGCCCATACGTACCGGCCCAACACTGTGCTGGATCAATGCCACCAGGCGGTCGCGCAGGGTGGTGGCCATGTACTGGTAGTCGGCCTTGCCGCCGGTGACCTCCAGCCCTACCAGGCTGGCGTTGCGCTCCACCGAATGCAGCTCGCTGGCGCGCACGGGCAGGCCGCCGTCGACCACGCGTCGCTCGATTTGGGTTTCCAGTACGTTGATTTCGCCCGCTGTCCGCCTACCCAGCCGTCGCACTGCCTCTTCGCTCAAGGCGCTCTCGTCCAGGCGCACGGTGGTCACGCTGCCGGGGCGGACCTTGTGCATCAGCCAACGGGCACCACCGTAGGCCGCAGGCAGCAACAGGGCGAGGTTGATGGCCATGAATACCTGCTTGCCGCGGGCTTCGGCGGTATCGGGGTTGGCCAGGCGAGCCAGGTCGGTGAAGAATCGCTCGCCGATGCTCAAGCCCTCGCCGGTGATCATGCGGCTGCTGCCATCGACGATGGCATCGGCGGCCAATGCGGCTTCGATGGCGGCGAAGGCATAACGGCCCACGGTGACACCCCCGGTGATGCCACGGATTACCGGTATCATCGCCAACACGCCGAGGGCGGCTTCGCCAGCGCCTGCTGCGCCTGCCCAAAAGCGCGCGCTGGCCTTGGCCTCGATGAAATGCCGTGCCAACTGCTCGCAGGCGTCGGCGATGGGGTACAGGCCGGTGGGGCTGTGCCAGGTGTACGGCGGGCTGATCCGACGCTCGCCGTTGTCGTCGAGGTATTCCTCGCGCGCAGCTTCAGACCAACTGGCGTGGGTGAATGTGGCGAAATAGAGCTTGCCGGCCAGGAACAGGAAGTTGTGCCGCAGTTCGAAGCCGAGCCCGTCATGGGTCCGGACACCCATATGGTCGAGCACCGGCGGCGCCAGGTCGTCTTCCCGGATCTGCTCGTCCACGCACAGCAGTTCGATTTTTTCGCGGCTGACGAAGGCAAGGAACTCGGCGAGCCAGGCATCGCCCAGGGTCAAGCCGGCGTGTTCCAGCACGTGTTGCAGGAACGTATCGCGGTGGTTGCGAGCCTGGTCGCGGATCCACGGGTTGTTGCGGAACCAGCTTGGGCCGACGCCATCGCGGGAGGGGATGCCCAGCAGCGAGTCGCAACCGTCCATGCCATCGAGCGAAAACAAGGCGCCGGGGAGCGAGCAGGGAATGCACACACTGGCTGGCGCGGGCAGGGCGCCGTTGCGCACGTCCTGGCGCAACCGCTCCAGGCCAGCGTTCGGGAGATCTTCAGGCATGCGAGAGGGCGTCCTTGAGGGCGTGCTGGTGAGCGTTCAGTTCCCGGGCCAACTGCCGGCCTCTTTCACGTGGGCATTGCAGTTCTTCCAGCGGCTGGACCCATGGGCTGAACAACGGGTTGTGGTTGAAAAAACGCCCGAACGTGATCGCTAGCGCGATGTGCATCAACACGCGGTGGCGTGAGAGGGGGTCAAGCTGTCGCAGGTCGTCGGACGGCTGCGGAATCCGCATGCCGTAATGCTGGTAGGCCAGTAGTTGGTTGCCGCTGAGCGCCTGGTGCGAGGTGAGGGCCAGTCCGTACCTGTCGAAGGCATCGGCTTCGTATTGGCGATAACTGTCCTGGTGCGTTTCGCCTGCGATACCGCGCAGCGTCATCAATTGCGCGAGGGCGTGCCAGAGCTGGTTGGGATTTTCGCGTTGCGCTGGGGCCTCGAGCATGGACAGGGTGATGTCATGCATGCGCGATAGCTGTTTTTCCAACTGCTGGCGATGGGTGATCGTGTGCTCGGCCAACAGGGCCAGGCGCTCCTGCTGGCGCAGGCCGGGGGCTTGATCGACCTGTGTCAGCAGCCCGCAGGCCGGGTCTTTCCACCACCCCACCCCCAGGAGCAAATGAGGCAGGACCAGGAGGCTGTAGTCACCCGGGTGGTAGGCCTCGGTGTGCTCGAGTAGCTCGGTGACGCAGGCGACCAGCAGCGGCACGCGTTCGGGACGGGTATGCAGGGTGGCCAGCGAAGGCCCCAGCGACGCCAGCAGGCTGCGAGAGAGGCCGCGGTTGTTGGCCTGCAGCATGGCCTTGCGCATAGCCTCGAGGTCCAGGGGCGGCAGCTTCATGGTGTGCCCTTGGGGCGAGGAAACCGCCAGGCCAAGCAGCTCATCTGCTCGCACGTGCCCGCTGCTTGCTCGAACAACGGTTGCACAGCCATTGCCAGATCGGTTTTCGGGTCATGGAAATAGAGCGTGCGCAGACGCCCATGATCGAACAACTGTGCGAGTGCACTCGGCTGCCTGGCCAGTGACGCGACATAGACGCTCAGTGACCTGGGGTCACCCAGACGCAAGAAATAGCGTGTTTTGCCCTGCTGGACCTTGCTGAACCGGCGCAGGTGCCGTGCCAGTGCTGCAATCGCCGCATCGGTCTCGATCACGGTGCAGCCCAGGCCGTCGTGCAGGGAACCCAGCCAGGTCTCAAGGGCGCTGTCGGGGGCAAGCTGGAACAGCCACGGGGCATGGTGTTCCAGCCCGCTTCCCGGCTCCAGGTGCCAGAGGCACTGGTGGCTTGCGCCCTGAAACTCCAGGTGCCCTATCAATCCTGGGTGGGCGGAGGCTTGCGCAAGCAGGTACAGATGGCCGCTGGCAGGCGCTGTCCCGAGCCCGTAGTCGCGCAACTGCGCAATGAAACTCATGCGTCCCCCTTGTCGCTGAAGGGGCATTCCTCGATCAGTGGCGAACCCTCGCGGATCGCTGCTTCGATCGCGTCGGTCTGGGCGGTTGCTGGCGTCTGGTAGGTGACGTTGCCGTTGAAACGAATATTCGTCGCTTCGATCGTGATGCCGTCGGCATCGAAGACGATCTTGCCGCTGGGGCCACGAATATGGATGCGCTCGGTGCCCTGGAGCATGTAGGAGGGGGCAGTAAGCGTTGACCGGTGCGGACCTCGAGGGTGCGCGTCCCTTCGACGATGAGTGTCTGGTTCCGGCCTACTGTGAAGTGCTGGTCCGTGCCGACGGTTTCCTGGCTGGCATTGCCGATGTCGCGTACCGCGTTGCGGTCGATGGTGGTGAAACTGTCTTGATGCACATGATCGCGGCGGTCGCGCCCTGTGCTGGTCGTCTCGTCCCGGGCAATGCTGGACCGCGCATCACGACCCGTCGTGGTGGTCTGGTCGTTGCCGACGATGCGCTGGTCGTCATGAAGCACCTTGGTGTTCATGTTCCTCTGGGCATGAATGAACACTTCTTCGCAGCCCAGTTCATCCTCGAAACGCAGTTCATTGAAGCCGTCGCCTTTGTGGGTCTGGCTCTTGATGGTCATGCGCGTCTTGTGGTCGGGCAGGTCGTAGGGCGGCAATTGAGTGCCGCAGTAGGTACGGCCGGTGATCATGGGCTGGTCGGGGTCGCCATTGACGTAGTGGATGATCACGTCATTGCCGATGCGCGGGATGGCCATCGATCCCCAACTGCCCCGGCCCACCCTTGCGATACCCGCACCCAGCAGGAACTGAACTCGTTTTCGTGGCTTTCACGGTCCCACGGGAAGCTGACTTTGACGCGCCCCCATGGGTCGCAATAGATCTCCTCCCCAGGTGGTCCGACGACGGTGGCCATGTGCGGGCCGTCGACGCGAGGTTTGTCCAGCAAGGCAGGGCGCCACTCGTCCAGTCCCGGGACCAGCACTGCGCTGTACTGGTACTGCGTGCCCGGGTCCGCGCGGCAGGCTTCCTCCTGCAGGCTGGTGAACTGCTTGCCCGTGTGGGTCTGGCCGATGACGCGCCAGTGGACGTTGAAGTCGCTTCGCGGATGATCGGTGAGCGTGAAGCTCAGGCCCGGTTGCAGGCGTATGTCGTCACCTTCGACTTCGGCGATGCGGGCGTCATGGCGTAGGGCGCTGATGCGTGTTTCGGTGAACGGCTTGCCGACCTCGTCACGCTTGTAGCGGCCGGGGTAGTCGAAGCGTTCGTAGTTCGACGATTGGTGGGCCAGATGGCTGGCGGGCGCGCACGCCCTGTGCTCCTGACGGTAGGCCGGGTGTGTGAAGGTATGGTCGCGCTGCACCTGCTGCGCGGTACGGACCTGCTCGCTGTAGCGAAGCGTGCGCAGGCAGGGTCGTTGCGGATCGCCACCGCCAGTGCACTGATAGAGCACGGTGTAGGAGGGGCCGGGCGTGTCGTCATCGAAGGGATCCTGGTCATCGGCCTGGATGGCGCTGCCGGTGAGCGTCCCCATCGACAGCAGACGATCAGTGATGAGCAACGTGTGGTGCTTGGCGCTGTGAGCGAAGCGGTAGACCAAACCCTCTTCGGCCGCGAGGCGAGCCATGAAATCGAGGTCCGTCTCCCCGGCCTGTACACAGAACTCACGGACCTGGTGGTCGAGCACGGTGCTGATTTCGAACCGCGTGATGCCTTGGCGTTCGAGCATCAGTTGGAGAATCTGCGGGACCGTCTTGTGCTGGAAGATGCGCCAGTTCGAGCGCAGCCTTGCGCGGGCCAGCTGGGGCTCTACCCGGGCGTGATAGAAGGTGCGCTGAAAGCCGCTTTCACCCTGACTGAAGCTGCTGACCAGGCCGTGGACATGGCGTACCGGTCGTGCGCCTTGCCAGAGGGTGAACACTGCAGGTTTATCGAGTAGATGGCCGAAGTCGATGTCGTTGTCGTGGCTGACCAGATCGAGTGTCAACTGAAAGGGCGTGCTGACGGCTTCATCGAGCGTGAACGACACCACCTCGAATTCACCGCTGCCTGCCAGGGGCGTGAAGGTGAAGCGCAAGTCGGATTGGCTTGGCATAAACGGTCCTTGTCGGGTTCTGCCTGCCTCTGTGAACGGGGCATACGTTCGGAGGCAGTCAAAAAAGACCGTAATGCGATGGGGAATTAGCGTCTTGCCAGTGGCTTCCTTTAGCGTTGTGGGAGGTTTCCCAGACGCATAGCGGCGCGCTGGGCACCGCACAGTACGCGTTCGCGGGATCAGATTCCGAGTATCCCGTGCAGTGAGGGGCGGTTAACAAAACATAACGTCCCGCCCGTTGTGTTCGCGCGAAGTTCCCCGATAGGATCGCCCCACGCTATCGCAGGGCTCTGGATCAAGGGTTTTCGCAGGACCTGCAAGGCATTGACCCACTACAAGAACACAACAGGGGCGGTGATGAGGGAATGGCTGAGGGTGGATGTCAGGCGCGCAGCCTTGGCGTTGACGGCCAGCGCACTAGTGGCGCTGGGCACCTGGACAGACACCGCGCAGGCGGCCGCCGCCGCCGAATACTCGGTGGAGTCGACCAAGGCCAGCCGCAGTCTGCTGATCGACGCTGCCCATGCCGGGCCGCGTCTGGTGGTGGTCGGCGATCGCGGTCATATCCTGTTTTCCGATGACCAGGGCAAGACCTGGAGCCAGGCCCGGGTGCCCACTCGGCAACTGCTCACCGCCGTGTTCTTCCTCGATGACAAGCGCGGCTGGGCGGTGGGGCATGATGCGCAGATCCTTGCCACCACCGATGGCGGCGCGACCTGGAACAAGCAGTTCGAGGACCTCGCCCGCGAAGCGCCGCTGCTGGATGTGCGCTTCATCGACGCCCTGCATGGCTTCGCCGTCGGCGCCTACGGTGCGCTGCTGGAAACCACCGACGGCGGCCAGCACTGGCAGGATGTGGGCGAGCGCTTGGACAACCCCGAGCAGATGCACCTCAATGCCATCACCCAGGTCAAGGACGCTGGCCTGTTCATCGTCGGCGAGCAAGGCAGCATGTTCCGCTCAAGTGACGACGGCCTGACCTGGACGCCGGTGCAAAGCCCCTATGAAGGTTCGCTGTTCGGTGTGATCGGCACTGCCCAGCCGCACACCCTGCTGGCCTTCGGGCTGCGGGGCAACCTGCTGCGCTCCACCGACTTCGGCGACAGTTGGCACGCCATCGACGTGCAGACCCCACGCGGGCCGCTGGAATTCGGCCTGGCTAACGCCACGTTGCTGGGCGACGGCAGCCTGGTGGTGGTGGGCAACGGCGGCAGCGTATTGCGCAGCCGCGACGACGGCCAGACCTTCAGCCTCTACAACCGCGCCGACCGTCTGGCTCTGGCCGGTGTCAGTGGCCTGAGCAACGACCGCCTGCTGCTGGTGGGCAGGGCGGGGTGCATCTGGCCAGTGCCGAGGGTGCCGATGAGGTGCAGCCATGAACCGTCCGGAGAAGCTCGACATGCACCATAACGACAAGGCCACCCTGCTCGAGCGACTGATCTTCAACAATCGCCCGGTGGTCATCGCACTGTGCGTGGTGGTCAGCATGTTCCTGTTCTGGCAGGCCACGCAGATCCGCCCGTCCACCAGCTTCGAGAAGATGATCCCGCTGCAGCACCCCTTCATCGAACAGATGCTGGAGCACCGCGACGACCTGGCCAATCTCGGCAACACCGTGCGCATCTCGGTGGAGGCCGTCAACGGTGACATCTTCGACAAGGACTACATGGAGACCCTGCGTCAGATCAACGACGAGGTGTTCTACCTGCCCGGCGTCGACCGCGCCGGGCTCAAGTCGCTGTGGAGCCCCAGCGTGCGCTGGAGCGAAGTGACCGAGGAAGGCTTCTCTGGCGGAGAGGTGATCCCCAACACCTACGATGGCTCGCCGGACAGCCTCGACACCCTGCGCGACAACGTGCTCAAGTCCGGGCAGGTCGGCCGGTTGGTGGCCAACAATTTCAAGTCGAGCATCATCGACATCCCGCTGCTGGAGACTTTCCCCGACCCGCAGCACCCCGGCACGCTCACCCGGCTGGACTACCAGAAGTTCTCGCATCAACTGGAAGAGAAAATCCGCGACAAGTTCCAGGCACAGAACCCCAACGTGAAAATCCATATCGTCGGCTTCGCCAAGAAGGTCGGCGATCTGATCGACGGCCTGGTGATGGTTGCGATGTTCTTCGGCATCGCCTTGCTGATCACCTGGGCACTGCTGTACTGGTTTACCTGGTGCATCCGCAGCACCATCGCCGTGCTCATCACCACCTTGGTGGCGGTGGTCTGGCAACTGGGGCTGATGCATGCGGTAGGCTTCGGCCTGGATCCGTATTCGATGCTGGTGCCGTTCCTGATCTTCGCCATCGGCATTTCCCACGGTGTGCAGAAGATCAATGGCATCGCCCTGCAGTCCAGCGACGCCGATAACGCCCTGACCGCCGCCCGACGCACCTTCCGCCAACTGTTCCTGCCGGGGATGATCGCCATCCTCGCCGACGCCGTGGGCTTCATCACCCTGCTGATCATCGACATCGGCGTGATCCGCGAATTGGCCATTGGCGCCTCGATCGGCGTGGCGGTGATCGTCTTCACCAACCTGATCCTGCTGCCGGTGGCCATCAGCTACGTCGGTATCAGCCAGAAGGCCATCGCCCGCAGCAAGCAGGATGCGGTCTGCGAGCACCCGTTCTGGCGCCTGCTGTCGAACTTCGCCAGCCCCAAGGTGGCGCCAGTGTCCATCGGGTTGGCGCTGTTGGCCTTTGCGGGTGGGCTCTGGTACAGCCAGAACCTGAAGATCGGCGACCTCGATCAGGGCGCACCGGAGTTGCGTCCCGACTCACGCTACAACCTGGACAACCGCTTCATGATCGGCAACTACTCCACCAGTTCCGATGTGTTGGTGATCATGGTCAAGACCGCCGCCGAGCGCTGTTCGGTGCACGACACGATGGCGCCCATCGACGAGTTGATGTGGACGATGGACAACACCCCCGGCGTGCAGTCGACCATCTCCCTGGTGACCGTGTCCAAGCAGGTGATCAAGGGGATGAACGAAGGCAGCCTGAAGTGGGAGACGCTGTCGCGCAACCCGGACATCCTCAACAACTCCATCGCCCGTGCCGACGGGCTGTACAACGCCAACTGCTCGCTGGCCCCGGTGCTGGTGTTCCTCAACGACCACAAGGCCGAGACCCTCGAACGGGTCACCGCCGCCGCCAAGGCCTTTGCCGAGGCGCATGATCGTGACGGCTTGCAGTTCCTGCTCGCGGCCGGCAACGCCGGCATCGAGGCGGCCACCAACGAGGTGATCAAGTCGGCCGAGCTGACCATCCTGATCCTGGTGTACCTGTGTGTGGCGGTGATGTGCCTGATCACCTTCCGCTCCTTCGCCGCGACCCTGTGCATCGTCCTGCCGCTGGTGCTGACCTCGGTGCTGGGCAACGCCCTGATGGCCTTCATGGGTATCGGCGTGAAAGTGGCGACGCTGCCGGTGGTGGCCCTGGGCGTGGGCATCGGGGTGGACTACGGCATCTACATCTACAGCCGCCTGGAAAGCTTCCTGCGCGCGGGGTTGCCGTTGCAGGAGGCCTATTACGAAACCCTGCGCTCCACCGGCAAGGCCGTGCTGTTCACCGGTCTGTGCCTGGCCATCGGCGTGTGCACCTGGATCTTCTCGGCAATCAAGTTCCAGGCCGACATGGGCCTGATGCTCACCTTCATGCTGCTGTGGAACATGTTCGGGGCGCTGTGGCTGCTGCCGGCACTGGCGCGCTTCCTGATCAAGCCGCAGAAGATGGTGGGCAAGCCGGGCGGCTCGATCTTCGCCCACTGAGCCAGGGGCGGGCAGGCGGCCAGGGCGATATACTGGCCGCCTTTTTTCGCCCTAGGTGGTTCCCATGCCCGCTCTCGCTACTGCCCTCGAATCCTGCGACATGCTGCTGATCGACGGCCTGCATGCCTTCGACTTCACCTGCGACGACACCGGCCTGGTGGTCGAGTGCATGGACGGTCGCCAACTGCGTCGCTGGACTTTCAGTGCCGAGCAGGTCGCCGCCGCCCGCGCCGAGGGGAACGATTGGTTGCTGGCCGATGCCGAAGCTGAACACCGCCTGGTGTTGATGAGTGCCTTTCGCGCCCCCGATGAGGACGAAGATGAACCGGAACTGGAAGCGCCTGCTGATCGTTAGTCTCATGGGTCTGGGCGTCAACGCACAGGCTGCCACGTTGCTGGTGGGCAGCTACACCGACGGCGCCAGCAAGGGCCTGTATCGCTATGCCTTCGACACCGACACCGGGCGCATCGAACCGCAGCCGCTGCAAGTGATCGAGGCCGACAGCCCGTCTTGGCTGGTGCTGTCCGAAGACCACAAGCAGCTGTTCACCGTCAACGAGACGCGTGCAGGTCATGTCAGCAGCTATGCGGTGGGCAGCGACGGCGAGCTCGAACCGCTCGGACAGGTGCCCAGCCACGGAGATGAGCCGACCCACGCCAGCCTGAGCCAGGATGAACGCTACCTGTTCGTGGCCAACTACGCCGTGGCCCCCGACCCCGGTGGCAGCCTGGTGGTGATTGCGGTGGATCGCGACGGCAAGCTGGGCAAGGTGCAACAGCAATTGCGGCATGCGCCGAGCCAGGTCAATGCCGAGCGCCAGCGCGGTGGCCATGTGCATTCGGTGGTGCGCTCCCCCGATGGCAGCCATCTGTATGCCAGTGACCTGGGTGCCGACAAGGTGTTCATCTATCGCTACGACGGCGCCAGCAGCGATCAGCCATTGACCCCAGCCACTCCGGCATCGGTCACGCTGCCGCCGGGCAGCGGGCCGCGTCACCTGCTGTTCGATGCCAAGGGCCGGCATGCCTACCTCACCCTGGAAATGAGCGCCGAAGTGGTGATGTTCGATGTCCGTCAGGTCGAGTTGATCGAACGCCAGCGCCTGCCCCTCACCGACAGCGCCGACCCGGCGGCGAAGGCCGCTGCAGGGCTGCACCTGTCGGACGATGGGCGGTTTCTCTACGTCAGCAACCGTGGCACCGCCAACCAGATCGTGGTCTATGCCGTCGATCCCGAGGATGGCCACCTGACCCTGGTGCAGCGTCGCTCGGTGGAAGGCGATCATCCCCGGGAATTCGCCTTGGACCCCAGTGGCAAGTTCCTGCTGGTGGCCAACCAGAAGAGCAACCAGATCGTGGTGATGCATCGAGACCCGCGCAGCGGCAGGCTCGGCGACACGGTGCAGACCCTGGCTCAGGACGCGCCCTCGGACCTGAAGCTGTTCGAGTGATTGGCGCTCAGGGCTGCTTGGCCATGATCGCCGTGAACAGCTCCGACGCCAGCCATCCTTGTAACCATCGGCGCAGGCGCGGATAAGCGGCCTCGGCGAACCATTGCGGTTCGACCCCGGCGAACTGGCGCAGCAAGGGCATCAACGCGGCATCGGCCAGGCTTGGATGATCGGCCAGCAGGAAGAGCCGCTGCGCCAGCAATCCTTCCAGTTCGGCCAGCCAGGTTTCAGCCTGCCGGCGGTAGTGTTCACGCGAATGCTCGGGGTAACGTTCGGCGTACTTGTAGCGGTTCACCTGGGCCTTGAAGTCCGTGTCGTTGCGGGCAATGAGCACCTCGGCGCGGGCTGCGGCGGGCGGGTCGTCGAGCAAGCGCCAGTCTTGCGGGTCATGCCGGTCCAGAGCCCAGCGCATGATGTCCAGGCTTTCCTCCAGCACCCCGGTGCCGGTATCGAGCACCGGCACCGTGCCCTTGGGCGACAAGGCCAGCAGTTCGGCGGGCTTGTGCTTCAGCGACACTTCGCGGATCTCCACGTCGCAGCCGGCATAGCGCAGCGCCAGGCGCGCCCGCATGGCCCAAGGGCAGCGCCGGAACGAGTAGAGGATCACCCGCAGACCTCGACATCGCTCAAGCCGTTGCCTTGGCGGCGCACCTGGATCTGCACGGGAATTCGCTCGTGCATCTCCTGCACGTGGGAAATCACCGCGACCTTGCGGCCCTGGGCCTGCAAGCCGTCCAGTGCGTCCATGGCCAATTGCAGCGATTCCGGGTCGAGGCTGCCGAAGCCTTCGTCGATGAACAGCGACTCGATGCGCAGGGTGCTCGAGGCCATGGACGCCAGGCCCAGGGCCAGGGCCAGCGACACCAGGAAGGTCTCGCCGCCGGACAGCGAATGCACCGAGCGCAGTTCGTCGCCCATTTCCGTGTCCAGCACCAACAGGCCGAGGGCGCTGCCGCCGCGCTTGAGGCGGTAGCGCCGGGCCAGTTGGCGCAACTGCTGGTTGGCGTGGTGCAGCAGCAGGTCGAGGTTGTAGCCCTGGGCGATCTTGCGGAACACATCGCCGGAGGCCGAGCCGATCAGTGCGTTCAGGCGCGCCCAGCGTTGCCATTCGTGGCGGGCCTGCTCGATGGCGTCGGCCAAGGCCTGATGCGCCTGCTGGCGGCGTTGGTCGTCGGCCTGACGGGCGCGCAGTTCGGCGCACTGCTGTTCCTGGGCGTTGAGGTGTTCACGCAGCACGACTAGGCGTTGTTGCAGGTCGTCGATCGACGCCTGGACCGCACCCGCGGCGTTGTGCTGTTGCAGGCCCTGTTCGCGCTCCTGCAACAGCACCCGGGCCTGTTCGACCGCTTTGTCGGCCTGCTGCAGGCGCTGACGCAGCGCGCTGACCTCGGCGTCGTCGATGGCCAGCAAGCGTTGCAACCCAGCGTCGTCGAGTTGCGGATGCTCGGCGCGCCAGTCGGCGATCTGGCTGTCCAAGGCGTGCCGTTCCTGCTCCAGCGCCTGCTGACGGGCGGTGTTGGCCTTGAGTTCGCCGGCCAGTTGCACGTCCTGGGTACGCAGCGCCTGAAGCTGCTGCGCCGTCTCGCTGTCGAGTGCCCGGGCCTGTTCGAGCTGCGTGTCGCCATGCTGCTGCCAGGCTTCGGCGCTGGGCTGCTCGCCAAGCAGTTCGGACAGCTCGGCGTGCGCCTGCTGACGCTGGGCATCGAGCGCTGCGCGTTGCTGCTGCAACTGTTCCAGCGCCTGGGCCTGGGTTTGGTGGTGATCGTGCAACTTGTCCAGTTGCGTTTGGCGGGCCTGCTGCTCCTGCTGTTCTTCCTGGCGCTGGGTCTGCTGTTGCAGGCGCAGGCTGATCTGCTGGTCGAGCGCGACGAAGGCGTGGGCGGGGTCATCGCTGAGGGCTTTGAGCACGTCTTCGGGCAGCACGCTGGCCAAGTCCGTCAGGCCTTGCCGCAATTGTTGCTCGTCGTTATCCAGGGCCTGGTGCTGCTGTTCCAGATGGCGCTGGGCTTGCTGCTGGGCCTGTTGCGCCGCCTGCATCTGCTGGGTCAGGCGCGCCGCGTCTTTGTGCAGCGTGAGCAGGGCGCTCTGGCGCTGCTCGTCCCTGCCGATTTCCGTCTCCAGCCGGCGCAATTGGCTGTCGAGCCAGGCGCTGCGGGCCGGGTCGTCCTGGGGCGCCAGCGCTGGCCACAGACTGTGGGCCTGCAACTGGGCCGCCAGCGGTTGCAACTGTTCGTCCAGGTGCAGGTGTTGCTGCTGGAGGTCCTTGAGCTGAGCGTTGACTACGCCGAGCTGGGTGCGCAACTCCACCAGTTGCTGGGTGAGCGTCGCGACCTGCTGCTGCGCCGTCTCTTCTTCGACCTGGTCGTGCTGACCGAGGCTATGCAACAGCGCCTCGGGCTGGTGAAACGGATGCTCGGCGCTGCCGCAGACCGGACAGGCTTGGCCCTCGCGCAACTGACTGCGCAGCGCTTCGACACTGCTGTGGCGCGCCTGACGCTGGCGCTCCAGCAATTGCCGGGTCAGCGCCAAGGCCTGCTCGGCGGCGTCCAGTTCGGCTTTGGCGGCGGTGCCCTGGGCGATCAACTGCTGGCGCTGCTGCATGGCCTGCTGCTGGCGTTCGCGCAGCCCATCGCGTTGCTGGCTCAACTCGCGTTTGCGGCCGTGCAGGCGCGACAGTTCCTCCACGGCACGCTGCTGTTTGCGATTGTCCTGAAGCATGCCGCCGAGCAGATCGATCTGCTCGGCCAGTGCCTCGGGCTCGGCCTTGGCTTCGCGGAACAGCAGCTCGAGGCTGTCGCGCTGGCTCTGTACCTGCGCAGTGGCCTGGCTGGCCTGGGCCTGAAGACCGGGCAACTCTTCGCGGCCCTGGGCCAGGCGGGCGCCGATCTGCACCACCTGACGCACTTGCGGCAGGTACGCCTGCCAGGCGTCGGCCAGCCCGGACAAATGCTGGCTCTCGGCCAGTCTGGTGTCGATCAGCGCCAACTGCGCCAGGCTGCGCTGCTGGTGTTCTTGCACCTGCTCAAGGTGTTGCTGGCCCTCGACCAGACGCTGTTCGGCGTCCTGGCAGAGCGACTGCTGCTTCTCCAGGTCCTGGTCCAGGCGCGCCAGTTCGTGCTGGGCGGCGAACGCCTGACGCAGGCGCGGGGCCTGTTCGGCCTGCTGCGCTTGCTGTTGCGCGAGGGCTTCGCGGGCCGCGAGCTGAGCCTGCTCATGCTCGCCGAGGCGGGCGTGCAGGTCGGCCTGCTGACGCGTCTGCTCGGCCATCTCTGCCGCCAGCGGCGCGAGCTGGGCGCCCAGGGCGTGCTGACGCTGGAACTGATGACGCTGCGGCGCCAGACGCTCGAGGCGCTGCAGGTCCAGACGCTGTTCGCCCAACTGCTCGCTGGCCTGCTCGGCGGCCTGGAGTGCTTCGACCACGTCCTGGCGTTGCGCCTGTAAGCGCTGCTGCTCGGCCAGCCAGGCGCATTGCTGCTCCAACTGCCGTTCGTTGGCTTGCTCAGCCTTGAACTGCAGCAAAGCCTGTTCGAGTTGTCGATCCAGCTCGGCGCGTGCGTCGGCCGCCAGCGGTAGCAGATGGCTGGCCTGGTCTTCCAGGGTCTTGAGTGCGTCGGCCGCTTCGCGGGTGCGGCTGAAGGCGCGCTGGCCGAGGCGGGTGTAGATCGCCGTGTTGGTGAGTTTTTCCAGCAGCTCGCTGCGCTCACGGTCGTCGGCCTTGAGGAAGGCGCCGAATTCGCTCTGGGCCAGCATCACCGCGCGGGTGAACTGTTCGAAGTTCAGCCCCAGGCGCGCCTCGACCAGCGACTTGAATTCCTGCTTGCCGCTGGCCAGCAGTTGCTCGCCGTCCAGGTCATAGAGGCTCTGGCGGCTCTGCTGCAGTTTGCCGGTGGCCTTGTCGCGGGCGCGGTTGGCCTCCCAGCGGGCGCGGTAGCGCTGGCCGTCGATGCCGACGAAATCGACCTCGGCAAAGCCGCTGCCGGTGCCACGCCGCAGCAGGTTGCGCGGGTCGGACGTGGGAATCTCGCCGTCGGCGTCGGGCACCTTGGCTTCGCGACCGATCGGTTCGAGCCGCGGCACCGTGCCGAACAGCGCCAGGCACAGGGCATCGAGCAAGGTGCTCTTGCCGGCGCCGGTCGGCCCGGTGATGGCGAACAGGCCAGCGCTGGCCAGGGGCTCGGCGGTGAAGTCGATGTCCACGGGGCCGGCCAGGGAGGCCAGGTTCTTCAGGCGGATGGCCAGGATCTTCATGGCTGCGACGCCTCCAGTTGCACGTCCTGCAGCAGCAGGGCGAAGTCATTCAGGGTCTGCTCGTCGACGGGGCTGCCGTAGGCCTGCTCCCAGGCGCGGCCGAACAGATCCTGCGGCGTGAGCTGCGACAGCTCGACGAACGCCTGGCCGTCGTCGTCATGGGCGTCGCGCCCGGCGTATTCGGCGCTGATGCGCACCAGGCGCACGGCCTTGCCGTGCAGAGCGGCCTCGATGCGCTGGCGCAGGTCCGGCTGAGGCTCGTCCAGGCGCACGCGCACTTCCAGCCAGGGCTGACGGTTGGGATCGTCCAGCAGATCGATCACCGGCAATTCGGCCAGTTGCTCGAGCAGCTCGCTCAACGGCGCCGGCCCCATGCGCTGCAAGGCCACGGCGCGCGGCACCAGGCGCGGCTCGACGCTCACCAGCGCGGCGCCGTCCAGCTCAATCTCCAGCACCTGGTGCGGGTAGTTGATCTCGGCGAACGACAACGGAATAGGCGCGCCGCTGTAGCGGATGCGTTGCTCGCGGTTGACCTTCTGCGGCTTGTGCAGGTGGCCCAGGGCAACATAGGCGATGGCCGGGTCGAACAGCCGCGCCGGCAGCGCTTCGGCGTTGCCGATGATCAGGCTGCGTTCGGAGTCTTCGCTGATCGAGCCGCCGGCCATGTGCGCATGGCTGATGGCGATCAGCGCCTGGTCCTTGCGGCGTTTGCCCAGCGCAGCGCCGATCAGTTGCTGGTGCACCTGATGAATGCCTTGCAGGTAGTCGTCGCCCAGTTGCGGGCCGGTGACTTCGGCTGGACGCAGGAAGGGCAGGGCCAGGCACCAGGCGCAGACCTTGCCGCGGGCGTTGGTCAGCGGAATCAACAGGCGCTCGGCGTCGAGCTGGCCATCGTCCATCCAGTGCACGCGGCCCAGGGCATGGGTGCGCAGGCGCCGCATCAGCGGTGCAGGCAGCTCGATGCGCGAGCCGGAATCGTGGTTGCCGGCGATCATCACGATGTCCAGCTTCGGCTGCTGCTCGTGGGCCTGGACGATGAAGTCGTAGAGGCGTTCCTGGGCTTTGACCGGCGGGTTGACGGTGTCGAAGATATCGCCGGCGATCAGCAGCGCGTCGGGCTGGCGCAGGCGCAACTGGCCCAGCAACCAGTCGAGGAAGCAGGCGTGTTCGAAGTCGCGTTCCTGGCCGTGGAGACTCTGGCCCAGGTGCCAGTCGGAGGTGTGAAACAGACGCATGGGGGACCTGTTGATGTCGAGTCGAGCGAACGCGGGTCGCGCTTGAAGGGGCGCTCGGAAGGGCCGCCATGGTAACTCAACTCGTCCGCGATCGGTTCTGCCGATGCTCAGGACCGCCCCGGCGGGCGGTCTTCACTTGGGGTACAGCGGCGGCAGGTTACCGCTGTCGCCACCGGGCGCGACGGCAGGCTGGCCAGGCGGGATGCTGCCGATCGCGCGCCACAACTCGTCGCCATGCCAGTTCTGGCCGCTCTCGCTGTAAAGCGCCCCATTGAGTCCATCCAGGGCATCGGACAAGGGTACGAAGCGTGCGGCCATTTCGGCCAGCGTCTCGGGCTGCTGACGGGCCCAGGCATCGAGCGCCGGGCGGGTGGCATGCGGATCGTTGGCCTGGCAGGCGCGCTTGAGATCGTCGAGCAATGTGCGTGGGCTCGGTCCATTCTGCGCCGTGCGCAGCACTGCCGGCTGCGAGCGGGCGCGCCACCACAGGCCGAAGCCCAGCAGCGTGGTCAGCGCCAGGATCAGCGTTGCCAGTTGCCAGGGCCACAGCAGGCGGCTACCGCCCGCGCCGTCGGCGGCAGGCGTGTCGGTGCTCAGGGCCGGGTTGTCGTCGATCTGCAGACCACGGGCCGGCAGGCTGCTGTGTTCCAGATGGTCCTCCAGGGTGTTCCACCAGGTGACTTCCAGCGCCGGCAACTGCAGGTGGCCGCTGCGGGTGGGGACCAGGGCTTCGCGCTCTTCGCGGTTGGCGGTCATGCCGCGTTCGTTTATCTCGTTGCGCAGCAAGGGCTGGTCGGGGTAGCGGCGCAGGCCGGGTGCTTCGGTCGCCGGCAGCGGCGGCAGTTGGGTGCTGGACAGGCCCTCGGCGCGCAGGGTGATGTTGCGGGTCAAGGAGTCGCCGATTTGCGTGGGTTGTTGGCTGGGGTCGGGGTTCCAGCGCTCTTCCAGGGTCAGGCTGCGCGCCGGCAGCCAGGTCAGCCCGGCGGGCCAGGCGGCGGGGATCGGTTTGACCTGCAGGCTCAGCGGCAGCGAGCTGACTTGCACTTGGCGCCCGCTGTTGCCGGGCTGCTGGCCGCTGTCGGCGGCCGTGGCGGTGAAGGTCAGCGGCGGCAGTTGCAGCGGGCCGCTGCGCTGCGGGTAGAGGGCATAGCGGGTTTCGATCACGCCGTGGCGCACGCCGTTGATGTCCTTCTCGTAGGTGCGCGACTCGCCCAGTGGCTCGACCTTGACCTCGTCCAGGCGCAACGGGCTGAGGCTGCTATCGTCGTACAGCGACACCGAGTGATAGATGCGCACGGTCAGCACGGCCTGGGCCTGAACATAGACCTCGGGGCTGTCCAGGCTGGTCTCGATGAACACCTGCGAGGCGCTGTCGGGGCGGTTGGGATCGGCTTGCACCACGTGCAACTCGATCGGCTCGCTGCGGGACTCTCCCAGTTGCAGCGCCGGGATCTGCAGGCTGCCGCTGCGCTTGGGCAGCAGGGTGACGATCCAGCGGGTGCTGGCCCGGGTTTCGCCATCCAGGGTGCGCAGGCTGTTGAGCTGGCGGGTGCCGCGCACCTCGAAATCGCCCTCCAGGGCGCGCAGGTCGGGTTTGCCGAACTGGGTGACGTCCTGGCTTTCCAGGGTCAGTTCCAGGGTTTCGCCGGCCTCCACGCGGGTACGGTCGACGCTGGCCTGCAGCGCCGGTTGGGCCTGGGTGAGGGTGAGCCAGAGCAGGCCGAGTACAAAGACGCCGAGGCGACTCATCGTTTGGGTTCCTGATGCAATTGCTGTTCGTACCAGAACTTGCGCCGCAGCAACTGCGCCGGGTTGTCGGGGATTTCCCGCAACCACTGTTCCAGGGCCTGGCGCTGTTCGGCGTCCAGGCTGGTGGCGGCCGGTCGTTGCGGCGGTTGGGTGACGCTGTCGTCATCGTCGCCGGGGCTGCTGGAGCCGGTCGCATCGTCGTCATTGGGGCATTGCGGGCGTCGCGGCTGTCCTGGGCCGGACTCTGCTCGTCGTTGCCGGGCGTGCCTTGGGCGCTGCTGTTGGGGAACTGCTGTTGCCGTCGGTGTCGCGACTCGGGCTCTGTTCGGCCTGGTCGCTGTCGCTTTGCGCCTCGGCCTTGCCTTGGCGTTGCTGCAACAATTGCTCGACCAGCGCCTGGTTGTCCAGCGCCGGTTGCAGGTCGGGTTGACGCTCCAGGGCCTGCTCGTAGGCGTCGAGCGCGGCCTCCAGCTCGCCGGCCTGGGCCAGCGCGTTGCCGCGGTTGTAGTGGGCGGCCGCGCTGTTGCTCTGGGCGAAGGCCTGGGCCGCGCCGCTGTAGTCACCGGCCTGATACAGCGCCATGCCACGCCACTGCGGATCCTCGAAGCGTTCGGCGGCCTCGGCGGGGCGCTGGTGTTGCAGCAGGTGCTGGCCCTGTTGATCGGGGCGTCGCCACAGGTCCTGGAATTCGAAGGCCTGGCTGGGCTGGGGCAGGGCCAGCAACAGCGGCAGGCAGAACAGCCAGCCGCGCCGCCCGGCGCAGGCGGCCAGCAGCAGCAGCGGCAGCAGTAGCCAGTAACCCTGGTCGGCCCAGCTGTCCAGGTGCAGGGTCTGGCCGTCGTCGCGCAGGGCGCGCGGATTGTCGAACAGGCCCAGGCCGCGCAGGTCCAGGTCGTCGACGCGGGCGTGGCGGTAGCGACCGCCGCTGCCGGTGACGAAGCGCTTGAGCTCGGGGCTGTCCAGGTGCGGCACGAGAATGCCGCCCTGGGCGTCCTTGAGGTATTCGCCGTTGGCTTGGCGCACGGGCGCGCCTTCGGCGGTGCCGACGCCGAGCATCAGCAGCGAAGGCCCTTGACGGCCGAGGGCCTGACGGATGCCCTGGCGCTCCTGGGCACTGAGCGAGGAACCGATCAGCAGCACCCGGCCTTCGCCCAGGCCGCTCTGGGCCAGCAGCGCCAAGCCCTTGTGCAGCGCCAGGTCGGCGCGCTGGCCCGGCTGCGGCATGATCGCCGGATCGACCGCTTCGAGCAGGTTGCGGGTGGTGCCCATATCGTCGGACAGCGGTACCAGCGTGTGTGCGCTGCCGGCGTAGACGATCAGTGCGGTCTGGCTGTCGCGGCGGTGTTCGAGCAGGTCGAGGATCTTGCGTCGAGCTTGCTCCAGGCGGTTGGGCTGGACGTCCTCGGCGAGCATCTGCGGGGTGAGTTCGAGCAGGATCACCAGCGGATCGGCGGGGCGCTGACGGGTTTCTTCCAGGCGCTGCCAGCTCGGTCCGAGCAAGGCCAGTACCAGCAGCAGCCAGGCCAGGCCCAGGGCGATCCAGGGCAGTTTGCTGCTGCTGCCGCTGCCGCCACCGAGCAGCACGGCGTGGAACTGCGGCGGCAGGATCATCTGCCAGCGTCCGGCGCGCTGACGCCGATGCCAGAGCTTGAACAACAGCCAGGCGAGCACGGGCACGCTCAGCAGCCAGAGCGGGCGTAGCCAGTGTGGCCAGAGTTCGATCATCGCCGCCTCCTCAGGCGCAGGCGTTCGAGGCGCTGACGCCATTGCGGATGGGGCTGCAGGAAACGCGGACGACGCAGCAGGCGCTGCAGAAGGTGGTCGGGCCACTGCGCGGCGATCACCAGCAGTACGCTGAGCAGCAGCGCCAGGGCCAGTGGCCAGGCATAGAGCTCATGGGCGGTGCGCGCTTGAGTGGGTTGCTGGGCCACCGGTTCGAGGCGGTCGAGGGTATCACCGATGGCGTCCAGTTCGGCACCGTCGTGGGCGCGGAAGTAGGCGCCCTGGGTCAGGCTGGCGATTTCCTTGAGCGAGGCTTCGTCCAGGTCCAGGCTTGGATTCAGGCCGAGCAGGCCCGGTGTGCCGTTGGCGTCGGGATCGGCGCCGATGCCGATGGCATAGATGCGCACGCCTTCCTGAGCGGCCAGGCGCGCGGCGGTCAACGGGTGGATCTGCCCGCCGTTGTTGGCGCCATCGGTGACCAGCACCAGCACCCGGCTCTGTGCCGGTCGCTGGCGCAGGCGCTTGACTGCCAGGCCGATGGCGTCGCCGATGGCGGTGTTCTTGCCGGCGATGCCGATCTGCGCTTCGTCGAGGAAGGTGCGCACGGTGCGCCGGTCGAAGGTCAGCGGCGCTTGCAGGTAGGCTTGGCTGCCGAACAGGATCAGGCCGACCCGGTCGCCTTCGCGGTCCTGGAGGAAGTCGCCAAGCAGTGCCTTGACCAGGTCCAGGCGACTGATGTCTTCGCCTTTCCAGTGCATGTCAGGGAAATCCATCGAGCCCGATACGTCCACCGCGACCAGCAGGTCGCGGCCGCTGGCGGCGATCGGCATGGGTTCGCCCAGCCATTGTGGGCGCGCGGCGGCCAGCAGCAACAGCAGCCAGATCACCAGGAACGGCGCCTGCTGGCGCCAGGTCGGCAGGTTCAGGCGCGCGCGGCGCCCGGCCAGGCTTTCCAGTTCGTCGAGAAAACCCACCTTGAGTACCGGCTCGCCGCTGTCGGCGGTGGGCAGCAGCAGGCGCATCAGCCAAGGCAGCGGCAGCAGCGCGAAGATCCACGGCCAGGCCAGGTCAAACATGTTTGCGAATCCAGGTCTCGACCGCCTGGGCAAGCCCGGCGATGGCCTTGTCGTCGAGCTTGCACTCGGGCTTGTAGGCGCCTTCGACCAGCACCATCCAGCGCGTCAAGCCGGCGGCCGGGCAGCGGTTGTCGAGAAAGGCCAGCCATTGGCGGCCGTTGAGGGTATGGCTGTGGGCACCGGGATAGTGGTTGCGGCACAGGCGCTTGAGCAGGGCGTTGATCTGCTGCAGCCAGGCGCCGGCCGGTGCACCGTCATAGGGGCGCGGTAGGCGGGCCAGTTCGGCCAGCGCCTCGACCCGCACCGGATCGAGCGGCTGCTCGGCGCGCACCACCTTGCGCGGGACCGGGCGCCAGCGCAGCAGGCGCCACAGGCCCCAGCCCAACAGCGGCAGCACGGCCAGCAACAGCCACCAGCCCGGTGCCGGCGGCCAGATACCGATCGGCGCTGGCGCGATCAGCGGTTGCAACTGATCCAGCGGGTTCATTGGCTGCTTCCAGGGCGCTGGTTGAGGGACTCGCGCAACTGCTCGATCATTTCGCTCTGGGTGCTCAGCGGAATCAGCACCACGCGCAGTTTCTGCGCCAGCAACTCCCAGCGCTCGATGCGCGCTTCGGCCTGCTGGCGGTAGAGCAGGCGCAGGTTGGCGTCCAGGGTATCGAGTTCCAGTTGCGCGCCGCGCTGGGCGAAGCGCAGCAGGCCGGCGGCGGGCAGGGCATGGTCGAGCGGGTCGCTGATCGGCAGCAGCAGCAGGTCGCAATGGCGCGAGAGCATCGCCAGGTGCTGTTCCACCGCCGGAGTGAGCGCGCGTTCGTCGCAGATGACGATGGCCAGGCTGCCGGGGCGCAGCACCTCGCGCGCACGGCGCAGGGCCAGGCCCAGGCTGTCCGCTTGCGACACGGCTTCGGTGTGCAGCGCCTGGTTGATGCGCGCCAGGCGATTGAGCAACTGCAGCAGGCTCTGTTTGCTGCGACGTGGTTTGATCTCGTGGTGCTCGTGGTCGCCGAACACCAGGCCGCCGATGCGGTCGTTGTGGCCCAGGGCGGCCCAGCCGAACAGCGCGGCCGCCTGCGCGGCGAGCACCGACTTGAACATCAGGCCCGAGCCGAAGAACAGGCGCTGGCTTTGCTCGACCAGGATGAAGATCGGCCGCTCGCGCTCTTCATGGAACAGCTTGGTGTGCGGCTCCTGGGTGCGGGCGGTGACGCGCCAGTCGATGTTGCGCACATCGTCGCCGGCCTGGTAGACGCGAACCTGGTCGAAATCCACGCCGCGTCCGCGCAGCTTGGAGTGGTGCAGGCCCACCAGCGGGCTGCGCTGGCCGGGTCGGGAAAACAGCTGGATTTCGCGCACGCGGTGGCGCATGTCGATCAGCTCGGCTAGGCCGATGCGGATGCCGGGTTCGCTCAGGTGGGCGGCGGGCATGCGCGTCAGGCGACGGCGACGACGTCGAGGATGCGCTGCACCACGCGGTCCTGGTCGACACCGGCCGCTTCGGCCTCGAAGGACAGGATGACGCGGTGGCGCAACACGTCGAACAGCACCGCCTGAATGTCCTCGGGGCTGACGAAGTCGCGTCCGGCCAGCCAGGCATGTGCGCGCGCGCAGCGGTCCAGGGCGATGGAGCCGCGCGGGCTGGCGCCATAGGCGATCCAGTCGGCCAGCTCGGCGTCGAACTTGGCGGGTGTACGAGTGGCCATCACCAGTTGCACCAGGTATTCCTCCACCGCATCGGCCATGTACAGGCCGAGGATTTCCCGGCGCGCAGCGAAGATCGCCTGCTGGCTCACCTGGCGTTCGGGCTTGACCTCGCCGCCCAGCGCCTCGCCGCGGGCCTGCTGGAGAATGCGCCGCTCGACGGCGGCATCCGGGAAGCCGATCTTGACGTGCATGAGGAAGCGGTCGAGCTGGGCTTCGGGCAGCGGGTAGGTGCCTTCCTGCTCGATGGGGTTCTGCGTGGCCATCACCAGGAACAGCGGCGACAGCTCGTAGGTGCTGCGGCCAACGCTGACCTGGCGCTCGGCCATGGCTTCGAGCAACGCCGACTGGACCTTGGCCGGTGCCCGGTTGATTTCGTCGGCCAGCACCAGGTTGTGGAAAATCGGCCCTTGCTGGAACACGAAGCTGCCGGTTTCCGGGCGATAGATTTCGGTGCCGGTGATGTCGGCCGGTAGCAGGTCGGGGGTGAACTGGATACGGTGGAACTGCGCCTCGATGCCTTCGGCCAGTTCCTTGATGGCCTTGGTCTTGGCCAGGCCCGGCGCGCCTTCGACCAGCATGTGGCCGTCGGCGAGCAGTACGATCAGCAGGCGATCGACCAGCTTCTCCTGGCCCAGGATCTGGGAGGAGAGAAAGGTGCGCAGCGCGATCAGCGCTTCACGGTGTTCCATCGGCGACGGTTCCTGGAAATGGGCCGGGCGCTTGGCTGAAGGCGGGGTGCCGGGCAGGGGCACATACTTTAATCCATCCAGGGGGCTGGCGACCAATGGCCGCCGGAAAAATACCTGCGCCGTGCCCAGTCGAGTCCTACAGGAACACGAACTTAGCGATGAAGATCAGGCACAGCACCCACAGGCTGGCCGAAATCTCCTTGAATTTGCCGGTGCCGGCCTTGAGCACCACGTAGGTGATAAAGCCCAGGGCGATACCGTCGGCGACCGAGAACGTCAGCGGCATCATGATCGCGGTGACGATCGCTGGGATGCTGTCGGTGGCCTCGTCCCATTCGATGTGGGCCAGGCTGCCCATCATCAGCATCGCCACGTAGATCAGCGCGCCTGAGGTGGCGTAGGCGGGGATCATGCCTGCCAGCGGGGCGAAGAACATCGCGGCGACGAACAGCACGCCGACCACCACGGCGGTCAGCCCGGTGCGCCCGCCCGCCGCCACGCCGGCGGCGCTTTCCACGTAGCTGGTCACCGGCGGCACGCCCACAGCGGCGCCGAACACGCTGGAGGCGCTGTCGGCCTTGAGCGCCCGCGACAGGTTCTCGATGCGGCCGTTGGCGGCCACCAGGTTGGCGCGCTGGGCGACGCCCATCAGGGTGCCGGCGGTGTCGAACATGTGCACGAAAAGAAAGGCCAGCACCACGCTGATCATGCTGACGTTGAACACACCGGCCAGGTCCATGGCCATCCAGGTCGGCGCCAGGCTCGGCGGCAGCGAGAACACTCCGCCGTACTGCACCAGGCCCAAGCCCCAGCCGGCCAGGGTCACGGCGATGATGCTGATGAGGATGGCGCCGAACACGCGGTGGTAGCTCAGCACCGCGATCAGCAGGAAGCACAGTGCCGCCAGCAGGGGCGCGGGTTCGTGAAGCGAGCCCAGCCTGATCAGGGTCGCCGGGCTGTCGACGATGATGCCGGCGGTCTTCAGGCCGATCAGTCCGAGGAACAAGCCTACCCCGGCGCCCATGGCGTGGCGCAAGCTCAGGGGAATGCTGTTGAGCAGCCATTCGCGCACCCGCGACAGGGTCAGCAGCATGAACAGCACGCCGGAGACGAACACCGCGCCGAGGGCGGTCTGCCAGCTGTAGCCCAGGGTGCCGACCACGGTGTAGGTAAAGAAGGCGTTCAGGCCCATGCCGGGAGCCAGGCCCACCGGCCAGTTGGCGTACAGGCCCATCAGCAGGCAGCCGAGGGCGGCGGCGATGCAGGTGGCGACGAAGGCGGCGCCGTGATCGATGCCGGCGTCGGCCATGATGTTGGGGTTGACGAAGATGATGTAGGCCATGGTGATGAAGGTGGTCACCCCGGCGATCAGCTCGGTCCTGACCGTGGTGCCATGGTGCTTGAGCTTGAAAAGGCGCTCCAGCCAGTCGGGCTTGGGCGGGGTGGCGAGGTCCAGCGACGTGGCTTCGGATTTGCGGCTTTCCACAGCGAGTACTCCTCAAGTCGTTCTTGTTGTTCTGGAGCCCTGGTCCTGCGCATGCGCTGGGCGGCTCCGTGAGGGTAGGGCAGATGGCAGGTTTTCCTGACTGAAAGGTCAGGAACTTGCTCGTGGGATTATGCTTTTGTGTACAAAGAAAGCAAATAATGTTTTATCTTTCGTGCCCACAGGTGGCGTTCAGCGGGCTATAAGGGCATTGGGCCTCTGCAGAAACGCCTCAGCCTGTGTACAATGCGCCGATACCTTGACCCCCTTTTTTCACCCCAGGACTTGCCAGCCACCCTGCGACAGGTATTACAGTCGAGGCTCCACTGGCCGACCCCTTGTGCTCGAGTGCCCATGAACGAACAGCTGCAACCTCTGAAGAAGCCTGCGCGCGCCCCCAAGGCCGGTCGCAGCGGCACCCAGGACGACATCGTCTATGCGCACATCTTCGAGGCCATCCTCGAACAGCGGTTGGCGCCGGGTACCAAGTTGAGCGAGGAAGCGCTGGGCGAAATCTTCGGCGTCAGCCGCACCATCATCCGCCGCGCGCTGTCGCGCCTGGCCCATGAAAGTGTGGTGCTGCTGCGGCCCAACCGCGGCGCGGTGGTCGCCAGCCCGACGGTGGAGGAGGCGCGCCAGGTGTTCTTCTCACGGCGTATGGTCGAGCGCGCCATCACCGAACTGGCCGTTCAGCACGCCAGCGTCGAACAGCTCAACGAACTGCGCCAGATGGTGCGTGAGGAGCGCGACAGTTTCTCGCGCGGCGACCGCGGTGCCGGCATCCGCCTCTCCGGCGAGTTTCACCTCAAGTTGGCCGAGGCAGCAGGCAACGCGCCACTGGTCAGCTTCCAGCGCAGCCTGGTGTCGCAGACCTCGCTGATCATCGCCCAATATGAAAGCGGCAACCGTTCCCACTGCTCCTACGACGAGCACATGCAACTGATCGATGCCATCGAGGCGCGCGATGCCAGTCAGGCAGTGAGCTTGATGATGCACCACATGGATCACATCGACAGCAAGCTCAATCTCGATGAAGACAGCGCCTCGGACGATCTGCACGCGGTGTTCTCGCACTTGCTGAACAAGTCCAAGGGCTGATCGTCTGCCGCGCTGATCGAGGACCGCTGCACAGCCCCTGGCCGGGCTGGGCAGCGGTTTTTTTTCATCCGCGCCGATGGACCGAACGCCCGGCGGCGAAGGTCTCGCGCACGGTGCGATCGTCGCCCAGGGTGGTCAGCACGAACAAGGTTTCCTCGATGCTGCGCGACTGCTGGATGCGGTAGTCCAGCAGTGGCGTGGCCTTGTAGTCGAGTACCACGAAGTCGGCGTCGTTGCCGGGGCGCAGGCTGCCGATGCGGTCGTCCAGGCGCAACGCGCGGGCGCCCCCCAGAGTCGCCAGGTACAGCGACTTGAATGGGTGCAGGCGCACGTCCTGCAACTGCATCACTTTGTAAGCCTCGTTCAGGGTGTTGAGCAGCGAGAAGCTGGTGCCGGCGCCGACGTCCGTGCCCAGGCCCACGTTGACCTTGAAGCGCTCGGCCTGGGGCAGGTTGAACAGACCGCTGCCCAGGAACAGGTTCGAGGTGGGGCAGAAGGCCACGGCCGAGCCCGTGTCGGCCAGGCGCTGGCATTCCTTGTCGCACAGGTGCACGCCGTGGGCGAAGATCGAGCGCTCGCCGAGCAGTTCGAAGTGATCGTAGACATCCAGGTAGCCGCTGCGCTCGGGGAACAGCGCCTTGACCCACTCGATTTCCTTGAGGTTCTCCGACAGGTGAGTGTGCAGATAGACGCCGGGATGCTCCTTGAGCAAGCGACCGGCCATGGCCAGTTGCTCGGGGGTGCTGGTGGGGGCGAAACGTGGGGTCACGGCGTAGTGCAGGCGGCCCTTGCCGTGCCAGCGCTGGATCAGCGCCTTGCTGTCGGTGTAGCTGGATTCGGCGCTGTCGGTGAGGTAGTCGGGGGCGTTGCGGTCCATCATCACCTTGCCGGCGATCAGGCGCAGGTCCAGGCGCTCGGCGTGCTCGAACAGCGCATTGACCGATTCGGGGTGCACACTGCCGAACACCAGGGCGGTGGTGGTGCCGTTGCGCAGCAGTTCGGCGAGAAACCGCTTGGCCACCTCATCGGCATGGGCCTTGTCGGCAAATTGCCGTTCGCAGGGGAAGGTGTAGGTGTTGAGCCAGTCCAGCAACTGTTCGCCGTAGGAGCCGATCATGCCGGTCTGCGGGAAATGGATGTGGGTGTCGATGAAGCCCGGCGTGATCAGCGCGTCCTGGTGGTGCACCACCTCGATGTCGGCATCGAGGGTCGGCAGCAGGTCGGCGGCGTGGCCCACGGCGCTGATACGGCCCTGGTCGACCACCAGCAGACCGTCTTCGAAATACTCGTGGGAGGCCTGCAGGCCGACCTCGGCGGGGTCGGCGATGCTGTGCAGGATGGCGGCTCGGTAGGCTTTGCGAGTGGCAGTCATGAAACGCTCTTCAAATGGCGTGGCTGCGCCGGGAGGGCGGCAGCAACTGGGCAATGGGGCCTGCATTGGCACCAGCGTCGTGCTGGCCGAAACAGGCGTTGTAGGTGGCGATGATCTCGCCGGCGATGGACACGGCGATCTCGATGGGCAGCTTGCCTTTGACCTGCGCCAGCCCCATGGGACAGCGCATGCGTGCCACCACCGCGTCGTCGTAGCCGCGCTCGCGCAGGCGGTGTTCGAACTTGACCCGTTTGGTTTTCGAGCCGATCAGGCCGAACCAGGTGAAGTCGTTGCGCGCGAGAATGGCGGCGGTCAGTTCCAGGTCCAGCTGATGGTTGTGGGTCATGACGATGCAGTAGCTGCCCACTGGCAGCTCGGCCACTTCGTCGACCGGCTCTTCGCTGAGCACCTGGGTCACCCCGTGGGGTATCGACGGCGGGAACTCGTCCGGGCGCGAGTCGATCCAGCGCACCCGGCAAGGCAGCGCGGCGAGCAAGGGTACCAGAGCCCGTCCGACATGGCCCGCGCCGAACACGGCGATCTGCGCCTGCACGGGGCCATGGGTTCGAACAGCAGCACCGTCACGCCGCCACAGCACTGGCCCAGGCTGGCGCCCAGGCTGAAGCGCTCCAGATGCGGTGTGCTGCGCTGCTCGGCGAGCATCTGCCGGGCAATGTGCAGGGCCTTGAACTCCAGGTGCCCGCCGCCGATGGTGTCGAACAGCTGGCTGGCGCTGACCACCATCTTCGAGCCGGCATTGCGCGGCGTCGAGCCGCGCTCCTCGATGATGGTCACCAGTACACAGGGTTCGCCACGGGCCTGATGATCGGCGAGGGCAGTGATCCATTCGTGCATGTGCTGAATCCTCGGTGAGGCCGGTGTCGTCAGGGGGCGACGGTTTCCGCCACGGGCTGGGTGGCGAGTGGCTGCATGCGCGCCTGGCGCATCTGTTCGCAGCCCCAGAGTACGCGTTCGGGTGTGGCGGGCGCGTCGATCTGCGGCTGCACGCGATAGTCGGCCAGGCTCGCCACGGCGTCTTTGAGCGCGCACCAGGCGGCGATGCCGAGCATGAACGGCGGCTCGCCGACGGCCTTGGAATGGAACACCGTGTCCTCGGGGTTCTTGCGGTTCTCCACCAGCTTCACCCGCAGGTCCGGCGGCATGTCGGCCACCGCCGGGATCTTGTAGCTGGCCGGGCCGTTGGTCACCAGCTTGCCCTTGGCGTTCCACACCAGCTCTTCGGTGGTCAGCCAGCCCACGCCCTGGATGAACCCGCCTTCGACCTGGCCGATGTCGATGGCCGGGTTCAACGAGTCGCCGACGTCATGCAGGATGTCGGCGCGCAGCATCTTGTATTCGCCGGTGAGGGTGTCGATGAGCACTTCCACGCAGGCGGCACCGAAGGCGTAGTAGTAGAACGGCCGGCCGCGGGCCTGGCTGCGGTCGTAGTAGATCTTCGGCGTGCGGTAGAAGCCGGTGCTCGACAGCGAGACCTGACCGAAGTAGGCCTGTTGCACCAGTTGTTCGAAGCTCAGCAGTTGTTCGCGCACGCGCACGTGGCCGTTGCGGAATTCGACGTCTTCTTCGCTGACCTGGTAGTGCCGGGCGGCGAACTCGGTCAGGCGCCGCTTGAGAATCTCGGCGGCGTTCTGGGCGGCTTTGCCGTTCAGGTCGGCGCCGCTGGAGGCCGCGGTGGGCGAGGTATTGGGCACTTTGTCGGTGTTGGTGGCGGTGATCTGGATGCGCTCGATGTCGACCTGGAACACCTGTGCCACCACCTGGGCGACCTTGGTGTTCAGGCCCTGGCCCATCTCGGTGCCGCCGTGGTTCAGGTGAATGCTGCCGTCGGTGTAGAGGTGGATCAGCGCACCGGCCTGGTTGAGGAAGGTGGCGGTGAAGGAGATGCCGAACTTCACCGGCGTCAGGGCCAGGCCCTTCTTCAGGACGGGGTTGGCGGCATTGAACTGGCGGATGGCTTCGCGGCGTTCGGCGTACTGGCTGCTGACTTCCAGCTCGGCGGTCATTTCCTCGAGCAGGTTGTGCTCGACGGTCTGGTAGTAGTGGGTGACGTTGCGTGTCTGCTTGCCGTAGTAGTTGGCCTTGCGCACCGCCAGTGGATCGAGGCCCAGATGCCGGGCGATGTGGTCCATCACCTGTTCGATGGCGACCATGCCCTGGGGGCCGCCGAAGCCGCGGTAGGCCGTGTTGGAGGCAGTGTGGGTCTTGCAGCGGTGGCCGTTGACCGTGGCATCGCCCAGGTAATAGGCGTTGTCGGCGTGGAACATGGCGCGGTCGACGATCGAGCCGGACAGGTCGGGGGAATAGCCGCAGTTGCCAGCCAGGTCCATGGCGATGCCGTGCAGGCGGCCGCTGTCGTCGAAGCCAACGTCGTACTCGACATAGAACGGATGACGCTTGCCGGTCATGGTCATGTCCTCGACCCGTGGCAGGCGCATCTTGGTCGGTTGCCCGGTCAGGCGCGCGATCACCGCGCACAGGCACGCGGGGCTCGCGGCCTGGGTCTCCTTGCCGCCGAAACCGCCGCCCATGCGACGCATGTCCAGCACCACCTTGTTCATCGGCACGTCCAGTACCTCGGCCACCAGCTTCTGCACTTCGGTGGGGTTCTGCGTCGAGCAGTACACCAGCATGCCGCCGTCCTCGGTGGGCATGACCGACGACACCTGCGTCTCCAGGTAGAAATGCTCCTGGCCGCCGATGTGCAGGGTGCCTTGCAGGCGGTGCGGGGCGCTGGCCAGGGCGGCGCTCGAATCGCCACGCTGATGGGTGTGGCTGTCGAGCACGAAGTGCTTCTGGCGCAGGGCCTGGACCACGTCCAGCACCGGCTCCAGGTCTTCGTATTCGACGATCGCCGCCTGCGCGGCGCGGCGCGCGGTGGCCAGGTCGTGGGCGGCCACGGCCAGCACCGGTTGGCCGAAGTATTCGACCTTGTCGATGGCCAGCAAGGGGTCGCCGGGCATTATCGGGCCGATGTCCTTGAGGCCGGGAATGTCTTCGTGGGTGATGACGATGCGCACGCCTTCGAACTGGTAGCACGGCGTGGTATCGATGCGCAGGATGCGCGCGTGGGCGCGGTCTGCCGTACGTGCATAGACGTGCAACTGGTTCGGAAACTCCAGGCGGTCGTCGATGTACACGGCCTCGCCGGACACGTGCTTGTCGGCGCTTTCGTGACGCACGCTGCGACCGACGCCGGTACTCAAGTCCTGGCTGAACAGTTCGGCCATCTCGGCCTGGCTCTTGACGGTGTGATGGTTAGACATGGTCGGTCACCCGGGTCGCGAAGGACGGCGATTGCTGTTCGATGAAGTACTTGCGCAGCAGGTTCTGCGCGGTCAGCAGGCGATAGGCCTGGCTCGCGCGAAAGTCGCTCAGTGGGCTGAAGTCCTCGGCCAGCGCCTGGCAGGCGCGCTCTAGCGTGGCCGAATTCCACGGCTTGCCCAGCAAGGCGGCCTCGCAGGCGCGGGCGCGCTTGGGGATCGCCGCCATGCCGCCGAAGGCGATACGGGCGCCGGCCACCGTGCCGTCGTCCAGGCTCAGGTTGAAGGCCGCGCACACCGCCGAGATATCGTCGTCCAGGCGCTTGGAAACCTTGTAGGCACGCAAGGTCCAGTCGGCGCTGGCGCGCGGCACTCGAATCGTCTCGATGAATTCGCTGTCCTGGCGGGCGGTGATGCGGTAGTCGATGAAGTAGTCTTCCAGCGCCAGAGTGCGCTGGCGCTCGCCCTGGCGCAGCACGATCTCTGCATTCAGGGCGATCAGCAGCGGGGGCGAGTCGCCGATGGGCGAGGCGTTGCCGATGTTGCCGCCCAGGGTGCCCTGGTTGCGGATCTGCAGCGAGGCGAAGCGCTGCAGCAGGGCGCCGAAGTCCGGGTACTCGCTCGCCAGCGCGGCGTAGCAGTCGGTGAGGGTGACGGCGGCGCCGATTTCCAAATGCGTGGCGGTGAGGTCGATGCGCTTGAGCTCGGCCACGTGACCGACATGGATCATCACCGGCAGGGTCTTGTGCATCTGCGTGACTTCCAGCGCCAAGTCGGTGCCGCCGGCCAGCAGGCGCGCCTCGGGGTGCGAGCCGTAGAGCTCGGCCAGGTCGGCGACGGTCAGTGGCACCAGGCAACGTTTGTCGCCGCTGTTGAGCTCACCGGTCTGTTGCGGGGCGATGGCCTTCAGCAGGGCGACGGTCTGCGCCTGTCCAGCGTCGAACTGATCGGGGCAGGGCTGGGTGCAACTGCGCTCGGCGGCCTCGAGAATCGGCCGGTAGCCGGTGCAGCGGCACAGGTTGCCGGCCAGGGCTTCATGGGCCTGGTGCGGGTCGGAACCGCTGCTGTTCTTCTGCAAGGCGAACAGCGACATGACGAAACCAGGGGTGCAGAAGCCGCATTGCGAGCCATGACACTCGGCCATGGCCCGCTGCACGCTGTGCAACTGGCCCTGGTGCTTGAGCGCTTCGACGCTGATCAACTGCTTGCCGTGCAGCGCCGAGACGAAGGTCAGGCATGAATTGAGGCTGCGGTAGCGCAGGGTGTCGGCGCCGTGCGCGTCCTGGGTCAATTCACCGACCACCACGGTGCAGGCGCCACAGTCGCCACTGGCGCAGCCTTCCTTGGTGCCGGTCTTGCCCAGGTGCTCGCGCAGGTACTGCAGCACCGTCATGTTCGGGTCCAGCGCGTGCTCGCTGTGCAGCGCCTGGTTAACGAGAAACTGGATCACGGAGGAATGCCTCGTAGCGTTTTATTGTTGTTGGGCGGACTCTAAGCAAGCGCTGACCTCGGGGTCAATAATTTTCTGACCCAAAGGTCAGGATTTTGCCCGCACCTGCGTCCAGCCACCCAACGCTGACCTTCTGACAAGCATAGATCGCGCCGGCTCGGCCGGGTGACCGCCAGGTCGCACAAAGCCGTGTGTGGCGCTGCGCGGTTGCCCAATGAGTGCGCTACAATCGCGCCCTTGTGCACTGTTTTCGACTTCCAAGGAACATCATGACGTTCAAGGCGCCTGACAGCCTCTGCGAGCAGATCGCTCACTACCTGGCCGAGCGGATCATCCGTGGCGAGCTCGCACCCGGTGAGCGCATCCAGGAGCAGAAGGTTACCCAGGCGCTGAACGTCAGCCGCGGCTCGGTGCGCGAGGCCCTGCTGATTCTCGAACGTCGCCATCTGGTGGCGATCCTGCCGCGACGCGGCGCCCACGTCACCGAACTGGACGAGCGCAGCGTGTGCAGCCTGTGCGCGCTGATGGGCGAGCTGTACATCCTGCTCGGCTACGCCGTGGCCCAGCAGTGGCGCAGCGAGAGCGACCTGCTGCCGTTCCTGGAGATCCAGCAGCGCCTGCACCAGGCCCGCGCGGCCCAGGACATCGAGTCGTTCGTCGCCGACAGTTTCGCGGTGATGCGCGCGGCCTACCCCTTCGCCGCCAACCCCTACCTGCAGGAAACCGTGGAAAACCTGCAGCCGGCCATGAGCCGCGCCTACTACCTGGCCCTGGACCAGCGCCAGGCCAACATGGACGACTACCTCGAACTGTTCGCCCGCCTGCTCGACGCGGTGCTGCTGCGTGACATGCCGCGCATCCGCGAGGTGCTGGTCGCCTACTGTCAGCGCAGCTGCGAGCTGGTGCTGGCTGCGCTGGCGCGGGTCTGACCGATGCGCCTGAAGTGCATCCGCCTGGCCGGCTTCAAGTCCTTCGTCGACCCCACCACCGTCAACTTCCCCAGCAACATGGCGGCGGTGGTCGGGCCTAACGGCTGCGGCAAGTCCAACATCATCGATGCGGTGCGCTGGGTGATGGGCGAGAGTTCGGCGAAGAATCTGCGCGGCGAATCGATGACCGACGTCATCTTCAATGGCTCTTCCGGCCGCAAGCCGGTCAGCCAGGCCAGCATCGAACTGGTGTTCGACAACAGCGACAGCACCCTGGTGGGCGAGTACGCCGCCTACGCCGAGATTTCCATTCGCCGCAAGGTCACCCGCGACGCGCAGAACACCTACTACCTCAACGGCACCAAGTGCCGACGCCGCGACATCACCGACATCTTCCTCGGCACCGGTCTGGGTTCGCGCAGCTACTCGATCATCGAGCAGGGCATGATTTCCAAGCTGATCGAGGCCAAGCCCGAGGAACTGCGCAACTTCATCGAAGAGGCGGCGGGCATCTCCAAGTACAAGGAGCGTCGCCGCGAAACCGAGAACCGCATCCGCCGTACCCAGGAAAACCTGGCGCGCCTGACCGACTTGCGCGAAGAGCTCGAACGGCAGCTCGAACGCCTGCACCGCCAGGCCCAGGCGGCCGAGAAGTACCGTGAATACAAAGCCCAGGAACGCCAGCTCAAGGCGCGTCTGTCGGCCTTGCGCTGGCGGGCGCTGGATGAACGCGTGCGCCAGCGCGAAAGCCTCATCGGCGACCAGGAAGTGGCTTTCGAGGCGCTGGTGGCCGAGCAGCGCAACGCCGATGCCAGCATCGAGCGCCTGCGCGACGGTCACCATGAACTCTCCGAGCGCTTCAACCAGGTGCAGGGGCGTTTCTACTCGGTGGCCGGCGATATCGCCCGCGTCGAGCAGAGCATTCAGCATGGTCAGCAGCGCCTGCGCCAGTTGCAGGATGATCTCAAGGAAGCCGAGCGTACGCGCCTGGAAACCGAGTCGCACCTGGGCCACGACCGCACCTTGCTGGCCACGCTCGGCGAAGAGCTGGCCATGCTCGAACCCGAGCAGGAGATGACCCTGGCGGCGGCCGAGGAATCGGCGGCCACGCTCGAGGAAGCCGAGCTTGGCATGCACGGCTGGCAGGCCCAGTGGGACGATTTCAACACCCGCTCCGCCGAGCCTCGGCGCCAGGCCGAGGTGCAGCAGTCGAAGCTGCAACAGTTGGAAGGCAGCCTCGAGCGGCTGGCCGAACGTCAGCGCAAACTCAGCGAAGAGGGCGAACAGCTCGGCGCCGATCCACAGGATGCCGCGCTCCTTGAAGTGGCCGAGCAGGTGGCTGACGGCGAGCAACTGCTCGAGGAGCTGCAAGCGCAGGAGCGGCAGGTGGTCGAAAGCCTGGAGGCGCAGCGCGAAACCTTGCAGCACCTGAGCCAGAATCAGCAGCAACGCCAGGGCGAGTTGCAGCGCCTGGGCGGTCGGCTGGCGTCGCTGGAGGCCTTGCAGCAAGCGGCGCTGGAGCCAGGCGCTGGGGCGGGCGAGTGGTTGCAGCGCCAGGGCTGGGCGAGCGGCCGCGGTTGGCCGAAGGTCTGCGGGTGCAGCCGGGCTGGGAGCTGGCGGTGGAAACCGTGTTGGGCGCCGATTTGCAGGCGGTGTTGGTGGACGATTTGGCCGAGCTGGATTTTGCTGCCTTGGAGCAGGGTGACCTGCGCTTGCTGGTTGCGGGTCAGGGCGGTCGTGCGCAGGCTGTGCCCGGGAGCTTGCTGGACAAGGTCGAGGGCCGCAGCGACCTGACGCCCTGGCTCGGCCAGATCACCCCGGTCGAAACGCTCGAGCAGGCCCTGGCGCGTCGCGCGACCCTCGGCGACGGCCAGAGCCTGATCAGTCGCGATGGCTACTGGGTGGGTCGGCATTTTCTGCGGGTCAGTCGCGGTGGCGATGCCGCCGGCGGAGTACTGGCCCGCGGTCAGGAAATCGAGCGGCTCGGTCAGGAACAGCAGGCGTTGCAGGACGCGCTCGCTGAGCTGGAGGCGCAACTGCAAGCGCTACGCGAGCGCCAGCGCAGCCAGGAAGAGCAGCGCGAGCAATTGCGCCGTCGCAGCCAGGATGAAAGCCGTGCGCTCGGCGAGGCCAAGGCGCGCCTCTCGGCAGGCCGGGCACGCGCCGAGCAGTTGGAGCTGCGCCGCCGTCGTCTGCAGGAAGAACTGGCCGAACTTCAGGAGCAGCGTGCGCTGGAGCTCGAACAGTTGGGTGAGGCGCGGCTGGTGCTGCAGGACGCACTGGACCTCATGGCCCAGGACACCGAACAGCGCGAGCAGTTGCTGGCCCGGCGCGACACCTTGCGCGAAGGTCTCGATCGCGTGCGCCAGGAAGCCCGGCAGCACAAGGACCATGCCCATCAGCTGGCCGTGCGCTTGGGCTCGCTGCGCGCCCAGCACGACTCCACCCGCCAGGCCCTTGAGCGTCTGGAGCAGCAGGCGGCGCGCCTGCATGAGCGTCAGGAGCAATTGAGCCTGAACCTGGAGGAGGGCGAGGCACCGCTGGAAGAGCTGCGCCTGAAACTGGAAGAGTTGCTCGAGCGGCGCATGGGCGTGGATGAAGAAATGCGTCAGGCCCGCCTGCACATGGACGAAGCCGACCGGGAACTGCGCGAGGTCGAGAAGCGTCGAACCCAGGCCGAGCAGCAGGCGCAGTTGCTGCGCGGGCAACTGGAACAGTCGCGTCTGGAGTCGCAAGGCCTGGACGTGCGCCGCAAGACCTTGCAGGAACAGTTGCTCGCCGACGGCTACGACCTGAACGGGGTGCTCGCCACCTTGGAGGCCGAGGCCAGCGAGCAGGGCACCGAACAAGAACTGGAGCAGACCGAGGCGCGTATCCAGCGCCTGGGAGCGATCAACCTGGCGGCCATCGAAGAATACGAGCAGCAGTCCGAGCGCAAGCGTTACCTCGACGCGCAGAACGCCGACCTGGTCGAGGCGCTGGACACGCTGGAGACGGTGATTCGCAAGATCGACAAGGAAACCCGCAGCCGCTTCAAAGAGACCTTTGATCAGATAAATGACGGATTACAGGCACTTTTTCCAAAAGTTTTCGGTGGTGGCAGCGCTTATCTGGAACTGACGGGCGAAGATTTACTCGATACAGGGGTGACGATCATGGCGCGTCCCCCGGGCAAGAAGAACAGCACCATCCATTTGCTGTCCGGCGGCGAGAAAGCACTGACCGCCCTGGCGCTGGTATTTGCCATCTTCAAGCTCAATCCGGCACCGTTCTGCATGCTCGACGAAGTCGATGCGCCGCTGGACGATGCCAACGTTGGACGCTACGCCCGCTTGGTCAAGGAAATGAGCGAGACGGTGCAGTTCATCTACATTACGCATAACAAGATCGCCATGGAGATGGCCGATCAACTGATGGGGGTCACCATGCATGAGCCTGGTTGTTCACGTCTTGTTGCAGTTGATGTGGAGGAGGCAATGGCCATGGTTGACGCGTAATGCGCGAAGACTGGCCGGTATTCGTAGGGAAATGCGCCTTACAGGTGCGACAGACGGTGTAAAGTTGCCGGTGGTCGTGCTAGCTTAACGTCACTCGTTTTGCGCGTGGGTAAAACGCCTGTCAGAACATAGAGTTGGCGCCACGTGTTAAAGGGCTTTCAAGCCTTTGTTTTCAAGCATATTTCTATAGAGGCACGGGATTACATGGAAATCGGTCTGCGCGAGTGGCTGATCCTCATCGGCATCATTGTCATCGCCGGTATTCTTTTCGACGGCTGGCGCCGCATGCGCGGCGGCAAGGGCAAGTTGAAGTTCCGTCTGGATCGCAGCTATTCCAACGTCGCGGACGACGAGGGCAGCGCCGAGGTGCTGGGCCCTGCGCGCGTCCTGGATACGCACAAAGAACCTGAACTGGACGAGACCGACCTGCCGTCGATGAGCGCGCCGTCCCGTGAGCGCGAGCGTGAAGCCAAGCCGGCCAAGGCCGCCAAGCGCGGCAAGCGCGCCGCCAGCGACGCGCCTGCCGCCGACCTGAAGCTCTCCGCCGAGCCGCGTGAACCCGACCTGTTCGCCGACGAGGGCGACGACTACAGCGCCGATACCCGTCGCAACAGCGGATTCGCCACCAGCAACAATGCGGCCAAGGAGCTGCCACCGGTCGAGGAAGTGCTGGTGATCAGCGTCATTTCCCGTGACGAAGGCGGTTTCAAAGGCCCTGCGCTGCTGCAGAACATCCTCGAAAGCGGCTTGCGCTTCGGCGAAATGGACATCTTCCACCGCCACGAAAGCATGGCCGGTCACGGCGAAGTGCTGTTCTCCATGGCCAACGCGGTCAAGCCGGGCATTTTCGACCTGGACGACATCGACCATTTCAGCACCCGTGCGGTGAGCTTCTTCCTCGGTCTGCCAGGCCCACGCCATCCGAAGCAGGCGTTCGACGTGATGGTCGCTGCCGCACGCAAGCTGGCTCACGAACTGGACGGCGAGCTCAAGGACGATCAACGCAGCGTGCTGACGGCGCAGACCATCGAGCACTACCGTCAGCGCATCGTCGAGTTCGAGCGCCGCGCGCTGACCCAGAAACGCTGAAACACCCAGACTCAAGAGCAGCCCATGGGGATTGCGGGTCGGTTCGGGAGACACCACGTCTCCCGACCCCCACATGACCCAGGCTGCTCTTTTGCTTTTCCAGAGACCTGACCCATGAACGCCGAAAACCGAATCCACGCACTTCGCGCCGAGCTCGACCAGCACAACTACCGTTACTACGTGCTCGACGAGCCCAGCGTGCCTGACGCCGAATACGACCGGCTGTTCAACGAGCTCAAGGCCCTGGAGGCCGAGCACCCGCACTTGGTCACGCCGGACTCGCCCACCCAACGGGTCGGCGGCACGGCGTTGGCTGCGTTCAGCCAGGTCCGCCACGAGATCCCCATGCTCAGCCTGGGTAACGCCTTCGAGGAAACCGACCTGCGCGAGTTCGGTCGGCGCGTGGTCGAGGGCCTCGACCAGGGTGAGGCGGTCGATTACAGCTGCGAGCCCAAGCTCGATGGCCTGGCGGTGAGCCTTTTGTACCGCAACGGCCAGTTGGTACAGGGCGCCACCCGTGGCGACGGCACCACCGGCGAGGACATCAGCACCAACGTGCGCACCATCCGCAACGTGCCGCTCAAACTGCACGGCAAGGGCTGGCCTGAGGTGCTGGAAGTCCGCGGCGAGGTGTACATGAGCAAGGCCGGTTTCGAGCGCCTGAACGCCGCTCAGGCCGAGGTCGGTGGCAAGACCTTCGCCAATCCGCGCAACGCGGCGGCCGGCAGCCTGCGCCAGCTCGACTCGAAGATCACCGCCAGCCGGCCGCTGGAATTCTGCTGCTATGGCGTGGGACAGACCTCGGCCCGCGTCGGTGACAGCCACATCGCCACGCTCGAACAGCTCAAGATATGGGGGCTGCCCATCAGCCCCGAGCTCAAGCATGCCGAAGGCATCGAGCAGTGCCTGGCCTATTACCAGGACATCGGCGCACGGCGTAACAGCCTGGCCTACGAGATCGATGGCGTGGTGTTCAAGGTCAACAGCCTGGCTGCCCAGCAGGAGCTGGGCTTTCGCGCCCGCGAACCGCGTTGGGCCATCGCCCACAAATTCCCCGCCATGGAAGAGCTCACCGAGGTGCTGGACGTCGAGTTCCAGGTCGGTCGTACCGGCGCGGTGACGCCGGTCGCGCGGCTCAAACCGGTCAAGGTCGCAGGCGTTACCGTGTCCAACGCGACCCTGCACAACATGGATGAAATCGCCCGCCTGGGCCTGCGCATCGGCGACACGGTCATCATCCGCCGCGCCGGCGACGTGATCCCCCAGGTCATGCAAGTGGTGCTCGACCGCCGTCCCGACGACGCCCGTGCGGTGGAGGTGCCCAGCGCCTGCCCGGTGTGCGGTTCGCAGGTGGAGCGCACGCAACTGGTCAAGCGCAGCAAAGGCCGCGAAACCACCAGCGAGGGCGCGGTGTACCGCTGTGTCGGGCGGCTGGCCTGTGGCGCCCAGCTCAAGCAGGCGATCATTCACTACGTGTCGCGCCGGGCGATGGACATCGACGGTCTTGGCGAGAAAAGCGTCGAACAACTGGTCGATGAGGGGCTGATTCGCTCGCCGGCGGACCTGTACGCGCTCAAGCCCGAGCAAGTCTTCGAGCTCGAAGGCTTCGCCGAAGTGTCCAGCCGCAAGCTGGTCGAGGCCATCGAGGCGAGCAAGCGCCCGACCCTCGCGCGTTTCATCTTCGCGCTGGGCATTCCCGATGTGGGCGAGGAAACCGCCAAGGTGCTGGCCCGCTCGCTGGGCAGCCTGGAGCGGGTGAAGGTGGCGTTGCCGCAGGTGCTGACCTATCTGCCGGACATCGGCCTGGAAGTCGCCTACGAGATTCACAATTTCTTCGAGGACGCGCACAACCGTGACGTCATCGAGCAGTTGCTCGCCAGCGGCATGCAGTTGCAGGACCAGGGCGAGCTGGCGGCCGAGTTCGCCGCCAGTACCACGCTGGCGGGCATGATCGCCAAACTCGACATCCCCTCGGTCGGCCCGACCGGCGCCGAGAAGCTGGTGGACAAGCTCGGCACCCTCGACAAGATCATCGCCGCCGACGGTATCGACCTGCGCCAGGCGCTCACTACCAAGCAGGCCGACGCCGTGCGTGAGTTCTTCAAGGTCGAGGCCAACCAGCAGCTCGCCCGCGCCATCGAGGCACAGCTCGAGGACTTCGGCATGCACTGGCACAGCGAGAAGAAGACCGCCGACGGCCTGCCCCTGGCCGGCCAGACCTGGGTACTCACCGGCACGCTGGAGCGCATGAGCCGCGACATCGCCAAGGAGAAGCTGGAAAGCCTCGGCGCCAAGGTGGCCGGGTCGGTGTCCGGCAAGACCCACTGCGTGGTCGCCGGCCCCGGCGCCGGTTCGAAGCTGGCCAAGGCCAGCGAGCTGGGAGTCAAGGTGCTGGACGAGGACGCCTTCGTGGCCTTCCTGGCGGAGCAGGGCATCGCGGTATGAGGATGACGCACGCCTGCGCGGTCCTTGCTCGAATCGACAAGTCATTGAGAAATGATGGGTTTTTTCATCCGCAACGGTTGTAACTTCCTCACGTAGCGGTACAATGGCGCGGCTCATCACCTGATGAGCTGCGTTATGGTGGCCCCACCGGTCCCCCCGCATTGATTACCCGTTAACCTGGTCAGGCCCGGAAGGGAGCAGCCACAGCGGGAACATCGAGTGCCGGGGTGTGGCTGGTGGGGCCGCCACCTTTCTGTAGCAGCAAAATCCCTCACCACCTCCTTCGCACCTCCATGCCACCCGCCGCATGCGATTTCGTGCACCCCCTCTCAACTCCAACTGCCGCAACTGGACAACTCAAAACGCCCTTGCTAGTTTCCCCGAGCCATATGTTTCAACGTGTAACTCCGGCGCGAAAATGACATTGAAGTGCTATCACTTCACCCACTCGGCAAGGACGCAACCCCATGAAAAGCTTGCAAGGCCTCCCCAGTCTCATCAGCGCGTCGGTGGGTACGCCCGGCAAGGCGCGCAACTTGCCAGCCGATGTCCAGTGCATTCAATACCTCTTCAACCTGATCGGCACGCAGTTGGGTTTTCCGCTGCCGGAAAATGGCCGCTGCGATAACCAATTGGTGCAGCGCATCAGCCAATACCAGTTCCGCCAACTCAAGTACGCGCACCCCGATGGGGTGGTAGACCCCCGGGGGCGTACCTTCAACAGCCTCATCGAACAGGCCGTGCGGGTGCCGGTCAAGCTCAGCCCGGCGCTGCGCCTGCCCACCTTCGTCAATGCCTTCGCCAACAACGGCAATGCCCAGGTGCAGGGCACGGTCAATCATTACCTGGACCGGGTGCGGGCGATGATCGAGGCCGAGCGGCGCAATCGGGAGATGGTGCTGCAGGTCACCTGCGACGGTAATACCAGCCTCAGCGACACCGACTTCCAGAATGCCGCCAAGCAATTGGGTAACGGAATTTCGGCCAACCTGATCAAGGCCTTCGCCACCGTGGAATCCGGTGGGCGATCAGGCTTCGGTCCGGCTCGGTTGCCAGTGATCGCTTTTGAAGGCCATATCTTTCAACGGCTGACCAAGCACAAGTACGACCAGACCCACCCGCTGCTGTCGTACAAGTATGTGAGAAAGGCAGGACCGCAATGGCAGGTCAACAACAAGGACCAGACCAAGGCCTGGGAAACCATGGCCACAGCCTTCGGGCTGGACCAGGATGCCGCCTTGCAGTCGGCCTCCTGGGGCATGTTCCAGATGATGGGGTTCAACTTCGCCGATTGCGGTCATGCCAATGTGTTCGAATTCGTCGCGGCCATGAAACTCAACGCCGGCAAGCAACTCGATGGCTTCCTCGGCTTCTGTGCAAAACGCCCAGCCTTCATCAAGGCCGCCAAGAACAAGGATTATGTCGGCATGGCCACCAGTTACAACGGCCCGGATTATGGCGACTACGACGTGCGTATCAAAAAAGCCTACGAAGCACTCGAAGGGAAGAAATGACATGAACCACCTGTTTTCCCGCGCGCTGCACACCGGTGCGGCGCTGCTGCTGGGACTGTCCTGCGCCGTGCAGGCCAGCGCCGCCGAGATCAAGGCCGGTCAATACGACGCGCTGATGCTGGCGGTCACCCCTGACCACCAGGTCGAGGGCTACTATTCCGAAACCCTCGGTCAAGGCGTCACCCGCACCTGTTCGTTCTACCTCAAAGGGCCGATCAACGGCGACGGCGCCGTGCCGCTGAACACCTGGGAGTACGACAGCTTCCCCGGCAGCCTGAAGGCCACCGCCGACGGGGTTAGCCTCACCATCGAGAAGGGCCGGGAACACTCGGGTTGCGCCAGTGTGATGATGCCGCAGATCGCCACCGGGCTGGACCTGAGCCGTTACGCTGAAAAGCCCTGGATCGGCCTGCTCAAGATCAGCGCCGACAAGGCTTATCTGCGCAAGCAGGCGCGCGGCAGCACCAGCAAGCGCCCCTACATCGTCAAAGACGACGTGGTCGGTGTGCTGGCGTTCAAGGACGGTTGGGCCAAGGTCGAGTTCATCAATGACAACGACCGCTCGTTCAGCGGCTGGATCAGCCAGGAGCAGTACAGCCGTCTGGTGCCACCCAAGCCTTGAGGCGTGTCGCGGCACCTGCTTTTATCGCCAAACAGGCTTATGATGCGCCTCTCGCAGCCCACCCATTCCTGAGAGAGGTCATCAGTATGGATCAGGTTGACGATCTGACCCGCCAGCGCATTCGTGACTGGCAAGCCCGCCGTCTGCAGATCAAGGATGAGATGGCCAGCCATCCTGAGCGCACCCTCGAACTGTCGACGCTGCTCGATCAAATGGAAGACGAGCACGCGCGCATTCTCGGCGAGGCCACGCCGCTGGCTACCCAGCCTGAAACCCCGGAAGAGGCTGAACCGGCGCCGGGCCTGGCGTTGCGCCTGAGCGTCTCGGCGCGCAGCGCAGCCGACTTGCGCAAGCTGCTGGAACTGGCGCTGCATGAGCTCGACGGTGCGTTGGCTGCCCAGGCGGCCGCGTCGGCTGACAGCCTTCGCCGGTATCCGGGCGGCATGTCCGGCTCGTTGGGCACTTATGCCTATGACCTCCAAGCCACACCCCACCCCGATTCCGCTGAATGACCTGCGCGCATGCAACCTGAACATTACGATTTCGCCACCGCCGCCTTTTTGCCGGTCAGTCTGGAGGTGTGCCAGGCCCTGCTCGACGACGCCAGTGCCCTGGACGGTCTGAGCGACCCGGAGCTGGCTGCGCTGCTGGTGATCCAGAACCTGGCGCAGGCGCGCGAGCAGGTGCTCGATCCGACCGCGGCCGAGCGGGTGCTGGTCAAGCTGTTGCACTGGTCGGTCCATGGTCCGCATTCGGCAGGGGTGACCCTGACGTCCGAGGCGCAGCGCCTGTTCGACGCCCACAAGCTGTATTTCGGCCTGGAACTGCTCAAAGGCTCGCGCCTGCACCTGATGGACGCCGAGGAGGTGGCCGAGCGCGCTTACCTGCTGTCCGACGGCACGTGGGACACGCGCTTTCGCGCGCAGCGTCACCAGGCCCACAACCCGTTCAGCCAGCAGGCCATCACCGGCTTCAACAAGGAGCGCTGGCTCACCACCGAGCAGGACAAGCTGCTGCGTGTGCTGCGCGCCAATCCTGACGAGGACCTGCATGTGCAGGGCTACGCCGGGATCGGCAAAAGCTACCTGCTCGGTGCGCTGATCGACTGTCTGCCCAGAGGCCGGGTGCTGGCCCTGGCGCGCACACCGAACAAGCTCGACGCCCTGCGCCGTCGCATCGGTAGCGGCTCGCGCGCCGGCAAGACCTTCGCCGAGTTCGCCCAGGCCCTGATCAGCGGCCCCGGCGGCTATGCGCCGCGCTCGCCAGCGCGGTTGCCGAGCAAGCGTGCGGTCGCCGAACGCCTGGCGATCATGGGCTTTCGTCAGTACGACGGCGAGAAGACCCTGGATATCGCGCTGGAAGTGCTCAAGCGCTACTGCGAATCGCGCGAGCACAGCCTCAGCGCCCAGCACCTGCCGCACTTCGCCCAGGCGTTGAGCCGCGCCGACGCCCAGGTGCTGCTCGAGTACGCCAGTCGCCTGTGGCTTTACGTGCAGGATCATCCCGCCTGGGACCGTCAGACCGGTTTCGCCACGCTGCTGCTGCTCAAGCGGGCCAGCCTGTCCGGCCATAGCGTGCCGAGCCGCTACAGCCATGTGATCGTTGACGAAAGCCAGGACATGCCCGGCCCGCTGCTGCAGATCATCGAGCGCGGTCGTCAGGTGCTGATCACCCTGGGCGACGAGTACCAGCGTGCCGACGGCCCAGGGCTGCGCCGCGGTCGCCAGGTGCGCCAGCGCGACATTGCCTTCTCGGTGCGCTGCGGGCAAAAAGTCGAGAAGTTGATCAATCCGCTGATCGGCATGCACTCGAACAAGTCCAAGCTGGCTTTCGAGGGCGCTGGTAGCGTCGAGGTGGGCATCGAGTACTATCCGCTGGATTTCGTACCGCCGCCCGGTTGCGTGGTGCTGACCGCTTCGCTGTGGGACTCGATGAAGTGGGCCCTGCAATTGGCCGACAACCAGTGCCAGGTCGGTTTCGCCGACAACCCGGCGATGAAGCGCTTCATGCACAGCGCCGTGCAGTTGTTCCGCGCCGACCTGTATGGCGCAGGCAGCGAGGGCGAGCAGACTCACCCGGCGTTCGCCCATGCGTTGAACTGGCGGCAGGTGCAGGACGAGCACCGCTACGACGAGTCGTTCCTGTGGGTCGAGGCGCGCTTGCAGGCCGGTTTTCGCATCGCCGAGCTCAACGCCCTGGCCACGCGCTTCAGTCATGACCCCGGCAGCCTGCTGCTGATGCCGGCGCAGGAGGCCGGCGGTCAGGAATTCGACCGCGTGCTGCTGACCCAGGAATTGATGGCGCTCAACCCGTTCCAGGACGCCTACGCCTTCGACAGCCGCCTGTGCGCGGTGTACATCGCCCTGTCACGGGCGCGCCGCCACCTCTATCTGCCCTATGACGTGGAAGAGTGGGTGGCCTATCACAAAGGCCGCACGTTCCGGCAGACGCATGGCTATTGATCGGCGCTCTGCAGTTCCGCCGCCTGGGTGTAGCGCTGGACGATACGCTCCACTTCGCCGGACTGCTTGAGCCGGACCATGGCGCGCAGCACGCGCTGGGCCGGGATGTTCGGATCGTTGCGCACCATGCAGCCCAGGTCCTGTTCCTCGAGCAGCAACAACGGACGCAGACGCTGCTCGGCCGGTTGCTGACGATTGAACCACTGCAGTGACAACTGGTTGCTCACCGCGTAGCGGTAGCGGCCGGCCTGCAGTTTTTGCAGGGCCAGGTCTTGGTTGCGGCTGTCTTCGCGCTGTAGCAGGTGCTGGGCGAACAGCGGCTGGAGGGCAGGGTAGGTGTAGCCGAGCACGGTGCCGATGGCTTGAGCCGGCAACTGCGCCAGCCCACCGGGCAGGGTGTCGCCGGCACGCCCCACCAGCAGGTCGCGCTGGCGGATCAAGGGCACGCTCCAGATGAAATTGCCCGGGCGCTTATTGAGCCAGTCGCTGGCCACGTAGCAGCGCACATCGATGTCGCCGTCGAGCATCGCCTGTTCCAGGCGCAGGCGCGCCAGCACATGGTACTGCGGGGTGATCTCGGCTTCGCGGGCCACCGCCTGCATCAGGTCGAAGAGAATGCCCTGGACCGGCACCTGATCCTCCAGGCGAATCAAGGGCATGCTCCAGCTTTCGGCGATGGAAAAGCGCATCACCGACGGCTCGGCCAGCGCGCTGGCGCTGCACACGGACAGGATGGCGAGAAATCGGCGCACGTCTACCCTCCAGGTTCATTCACGATTTCAGCGGCGCGTACCGCAGGCGTGCGGCGCAGGGTGCAATTTTGCCCCCGCTCCGCTAGCATTGGCGATCTTCCGCTTGTTCTGGCTGCGATGGTTTTTCGATGAGTTATCAGGTTCTTGCACGTAAATGGCGGCCGCGCTCGTTCCGCGAGATGGTCGGGCAGACCCATGTGCTCAAGGCATTGATCAACGCCCTGGACAACCAGCGCCTGCACCACGCCTATCTGTTCACCGGCACGCGCGGCGTGGGCAAGACCACCATCGCGCGCATCATCGCCAAGTGCCTGAACTGCGAAACCGGCATCACCTCCACCCCCTGCGGCACCTGTTCGGTGTGTCGCGAAATCGACGAGGGCCGCTTCGTCGATCTGATCGAGATCGACGCCGCCAGCCGCACCAAGGTCGAGGATACCCGCGAACTGCTCGACAACGTGCAGTACGCACCGAGCCGCGGGCGCTTCAAGGTCTACCTGATCGACGAAGTGCACATGCTCTCCAGCCATTCCTTCAACGCCTTGCTCAAGACGCTGGAGGAGCCGCCGCCCTACGTCAAGTTCATCCTCGCCACCACCGATCCGCAAAAGCTGCCGGCGACCATCCTGTCGCGCTGCTTGCAGTTCTCGCTGAAGAACATGAGCCCGGAGCGGGTGGTCGAGCACTTGAGCCACGTGCTCGAGGCCGAGAACGTGCCGTTCGAGCAGGACGCCTTGTGGCTGCTCGGCCGCGCCGCCGACGGTTCGATGCGCGATGCCATGAGCCTGACCGACCAGGCCATCGCCTTCGGCGAGGGCAAGGTGCTGGCCGCCGACGTGCGGGCGATGCTGGGCACGCTGGATCATGGTCAGGTCTACGGCGTGCTCCAGGCGCTGCTCGAAGGCGATGCCCGCGCGCTGCTGGAAGCGGTGCGCGAGCTGGCTGAGCAGGGTCCGGACTGGAGCGGCGTGCTGGCCGAGATGCTCAATGTGCTGCACCGGGTGGCCATCGCCCAGGCGCTGCCCGAGGCGGTGGACAATGGCCAGGGCGACCGTGACAAGGTGCTGGCCCTGGCCGCCGCGCTGCCGGCCGAGGACGTGCAGTTCTATTACCAGATGGGCCTGATCGGCCGACGTGACCTGCCCCTTGCACCGGAGCCGCGCGGCGGCTTCGAGATGGTCCTGCTGCGCATGTTGGCGTTCCGTCCGGCCGATGCCGACGACGCCCCGAAACCGGTGCTAAAGCCGGTGGGGATCAGCCAGGCCACAGCTGATCCCGCCCAGCCGGTGGCGACGGTGGCGGTTGCCAAGGCGCCTGCGCCGGTCGTCGAGGCGGCCCCGGCGCCGGCCGTCGAAGCGCCGCTGCCCGCCGAGCCTGCGGTACCGGTACAAGCCGAACCCGAACCCGTCGCCCAGGACGAACCTGACGTCGAGCCCGCCGCTGAACACGCTGTCGAGGAGGTGATCGACCTGCCGTGGGAAGCGGCCGTGGCGCCTGAGCCCCAAGCGCCTGCGCCTGTCGCGGCTCCCGCCCCGGTCCAACCGCCGCGTGGCCAGCCTGATTACGACGAGCCGCCCTTCGATCCAGGCGCCTATGCGTCGGTCGGAATGGAACGCGACGACGACGGCCCGGATGACGACTACTACGCACCTGAAGCCGACCCGGCCAGCTTCACCTACCTGGACGAGCTGGCCGAGCACGTGCACGAAGCCGAACCGCTCACCCCGCCCGAGCCGCAGCCAGCGGCCCAGCCGGCCACCGGGCTGGCCCTGCAGTGGCTGGAATTATTCCCGCACTTGCCGGTCTCGGGTATGACAGGCAACATCGCCGCGAACTGCACGCTGATCCGCGCCGAAGGCGACGACTGGCTGCTGCACCTGGACCCGGGGCAGGGCGCGCTGTTCAACAGTACCCAGCAACGGCGCCTGAACGAAGCGCTCAACCAGCACCTGGGGCGCAGCCTGCGCCTGCAGATCGAGCTGATTCGCCCCGAGCAGGAAACCCCGGCCCAGGCCGCCGCGCGCAAGCGCGCCGAACGTCAGCACGACGCCGAGGTGTCGATCGAGCAAGACCCGCTGGTCCAGCAGATGATCCAGCGGTTCGGCGCACGCGTGCGCCACGATACAATCGAACCCGTGGAGACCGCCCAGGCCAGTCCTGGGCAGTGAACGAACACCCTGCACCCGACCCAGAGCCGGGTGCACACATGACCCAATCGAGGATTTCCCCATGATGAAAGGTGGCATGGCCGGCCTGATGAAGCAGGCCCAGCAGATGCAGGAAAAAATGGCCAAGATGCAGGAAGAACTGGCCAATGCGGAAGTCACCGGTCAGTCCGGCGCCGGCCTGGTCAGCGTGGTGATGACCGGTCGTCACGACGTCAAGCGGGTCAATATCGACGCCAGCCTGATGACCACCGACCCGGACGACAAGGAAGTGCTCGAGGACCTGATCGCTGCGGCGCTGAACGACGCCGTGCGCAAGATCGAGCAGAACAGCCAGGACAAGATGGGCAACATGACCGCTGGCATGCAACTGCCGCCGGGCTTCAAGATGCCGTTCTGAGGGGTTCTCGGACACCGACAGGGAGCACGGTCCTCTGACCGCTGCTCCCTTCTTCATTCTGCACCACTGACAGGCCTGTCCCCATGAGCTTCAGCCCTTTGATCCGCCAACTGATCGACGCCCTGCGCGTGCTCCCCGGCGTCGGCCAGAAAACCGCCCAGCGCATGGCCCTGCAGTTGCTCGAACGCGACCGCAGCGGCGGCACGCGCCTGGCCCAGGCCCTTGGCCAGGCCATGGAGGGCGTTGGCCACTGTCGCCAGTGCCGCACCCTCACCGAGCAGGAACTGTGCCCGCAATGCGCCGACCCACGGCGCGACGACACCCAGCTGTGCGTGGTGGAAGGGCCGATGGACGTCTATGCGGTGGAACAGACCGGCTATCGCGGCCGCTACTTCGTGCTCAAGGGGCACCTGTCGCCGCTCGACGGCCTCGGCCCCGAGGCCATCGGCATTCCACAGTTGATGGCGCGCATAGAAGAGCAGGGCACCTTCACCGAGGTGATCCTGGCGACCAACCCGACCGTGGAGGGCGAGGCCACCGCGCACTACATCGCCCAGTTGCTGGCCGAGAAGGGCCTGACCGCTTCGCGCATCGCCCACGGCGTGCCGCTGGGTGGCGAGTTGGAACTGGTCGATGGCGGCACGCTGGCGCATGCTTTCGCGGGCCGCCGACCGATTTCGCTCTAGCGTCAAGCAGCGCCGTCGCGGCAGCCAGGCGCTGCCGCCACAGAGCCGGCGGCCTGTTTACTGGCCGGTGTAGATCTGGTCGAACACGCCACCGTCGTTGAAGTGGGTCTTCTGCACGGTGCGCCAGTCGCCGAAGGTCTTCTCCACCGAGAGGAAATCGACTTTCGGGAAGCGGTCGGTGTACTTGGCCAGAACCGTGGCATCGCGCGGGCGCAGGTAGTTCTGAGCGGCGATCTCTTGGGCCGCCGGCGACCACAGGTATTTCAGGTATTCCTCGGCCACGGCCTGGGTGCCCTTCTTGGCCACCACCTTGTCGACCACGCTGACCGGCGGCTCGGCCTCGGCCGACACGCTCGGGTAGACCACCTCGAATTGATCGCGGCCAAATTCACGGGCGATCATCTCCGCCTCGTTCTCGAAGGTCACCAACACGTCGCCGATCTGGTTGTTCATGAACGTGGTGGTGGCGGCGCGACCCCCGGTGTCGAGCACCGGCGCCTGCTTGAACAGCTTGCCGACGAACTCGCGCGCCTTGGCCTCGTCACCGCCCTGCTTGAGCACATAGCCCCAGGCCGAGAGGTAGGTGTAGCGGCCGTTGCCCGAGGTCTTGGGGTTGGGCACGATCACTTGGACGCCGTCCTTGAGCAGGTCCGGCCAGTCTTTCAGGGCCTTGGGGTTGCCCTTGCGCACGATGAACACAGTGGCCGAGGTGAAGGGCGCACTGTTGTTCGGCAGACGGCTGACCCAGTTGTCCGGGAGCAGCTTGCCGTTGTCGACCAGCGCGTTGATGTCGGTGGCCATGTTCATGGTGATCACATCGGCCGGCAGGCCGTCGATCACCGCGCGCGCCTGTTTGCTCGAACCGCCGAAGGACATCTGCACATTGACCTTCTCCTGGTGCTCTTGCTCCCAGTGCTTCTGGAATGCCGGGTTGTAGTCCTTGTAGAAGTCGCGCATCACGTCGTAGGACACGTTCAGCAGCTTCGGTGCAGCCTGGGCCAGCGTGCCCAGCGTAAGCCCGGCGATGAGCAGCGAGGCACTGAAGAGTTTTTTCACAGCGGGCGATCCTTGTTGTGAGTGAAGTTTGGCAATTTGCCAGCAACTATAACCGTGGGTTCTTGCGCCTTTAAAGACCGAAACGGACTTTGCTTATGCCTGCCCGGCCTTGGGAAACAACGGGTTGCCGCAGCGCGAGCAGAATGCCGCCGCCGGCTCGTGGGTGTTCTTGGCACAGGTGGGGCAGTCGTGGCGCAACTGCTCGCCGCGCATGGCGTTGGCCAGCTCGGCGGTGAAGATGCCGGTGGGCACTGCGATGATCGAGTAACCAATGATCATCACCATCGAGGACACCACCTGGCCAAGCGGCGTCCTGGGCACGATGTCGCCGAAGCCTACGGTGGTCAGGGTGACGATGGCCCAGTAGATACCCTTGGGAATGCTGGTGAAGCCATGTTCGGGGCCTTCGATCACGTACATCAGGGTGCCGAACACCGTCACCAGGGTCGAGACGCTGACCAGGAACACGATGATCTTCTGCTTGCTGCCGCGCAGTGCATCGAGCAGGTAGTGCGCCTGCTTGAGGTAGGGGCCGAGCTTGAGCACGCGGAAAATGCGCAGCATGCGGATGACCCGCACGATCAGCAGGTACTGGGCGTCGCTGTAGTACAGGGCGATGATCCCCGGCACGATGGCCAGCAGGTCGACCAGCCCGTAGAAGCTGAAGGCGTAGCGCAGCGGCTTGGGCGAGCAGTACAGGCGCGTCAGGTATTCGGCGAGGAAGATCGCCGTGAAGCCCCACTCGATGCCCGCCAGCAGGCCTGAGTAACTGCGGTGCACCCCGTCGATGCTGTCGAGAATGACCGTGACCAGGCTGGCGAGGATGATCAGCAGCAGGGTTTTGTCGAAGCGTCGGCCAGCCACCGTGTCGGACTGGAAGACAATGACGTAGAGCCGCTCGCGCAGGCTCGCAGGTGTGTCCATCTGAGGCGTTCCATAGGGCGTAGCGGCTGAGCCTATGGCCTGGCTCTCAGCCGTGCAAGCGTTGCACGTTGCGCCGCCGCGCGAGCCCGGCGAGATGGCCGCCCAGGTGCATCAGCCAGCAGGCGATGACGAAGGGTGCGGTGAGCGAGGGCAGCGCGGCATGCGCGAACAGGGCCTGCACCAGCAGGGCCAGGGCGATGGCCAGCAGGGTGACCCAAGGACGCTCACCGTGCCGGCTGAACGCCTGCGCCGCCAGGGCGGTGTTGAAACCGTACAGCCCCAGCGCCGCGGCCTGGGGCTGGTCAGCCAGCAGGGCCGCACCACCGCCGAGCGTCGAGCCGAGCACGGCCCAGAGCGCCGCGTAGGGATGGGCGATCAGCAGGCCGAGTACGATCAACAGCCCGGCCAGCGGCGCGTCCAGCAGGAACACCTGGCCCAGCCCGCGCAGCACGCCTTGCACGGGTTCGCCCGCCACCACCACGGATGCGGCGGGCTCGGCGAGCGCCAGGGCCGCCCAGCCCAGGAGTACGAAGGGTGCCGTGTAGGCCGTCAGCAAGGGCCCGCCGCGCTTGCGCCATTGGTGCGTGAGCATGCTCGACAGGCCCCCGGCAGCGAGAATCAAGGGCGGCAGGATGGCCGACCACGGCAGTACGGCGCTGATCAGCAGGCCGATCAGCACGCCGTTGTAGCTGTACAGCCCGGCCTGGCGGTCGGCGCGCTCGTAGCCTCGGCGTTGTGCCGTGAGCAGCCCGGCAAGCGCGCCGAGCAGGGCGCCGCCGACCAGGGCCGGCGCCGTGAGCAGGATGGCCAGTAGGCAGCACACGCCGCACAGGGGATTGCGCAGCAGCAGGACCTGGCTGAAGCCGTTGAGCAGGGCCGTGGCCCAGTCGGGGCACGGGTTGACGAAGTTCTTGGTGTACATGGGGCAGTCAGTGAAGGTGGCAGGAAGGCGCTGGGCCTCTTCGGGCCTCGGTTTTGCGCCGTGTCGTGGTGCGCTGCGCGGCGGCGGGTAGCCGCCCCGGCAGTCAGATCAGGGTCTCGATCCTCAAGGTGTTGGTGGTGCCCGGTTTGCCGAAGGGCACCCCGGCGGTAATCAGCAAGGTATCGCCGCGACAGGCCATACCTTGGGCCTGGGCGATCTCCAGCGCCGTCGAGCAGATTTCGTCGACCTGATGCAGGCGGTCGTTGACCACCGAATGCACGCCCCAGGTCAGGCTCAGGCGTCGAGCGGTGCGCAGGTTGGGCGTCAGGTTGAGGATCGGCGCCGTCGGCCGTTCGCGCGCGGCGCGCAGGGTCGAGGCGCCCGACTCGCTGTAGTTGACCAGCACCGCCACCGGCAGAATGGCGCTGATACGGCGGATGGCGCAGCTGATGGCGTCCGACACCGTGGCCTCGGCCTTGGGCCGGGCGACGTCGAGCTGGGCCTGGTAGTCCGGGCCGTTCTCCACTTGGCGAATGATCTTGCTCATCATCTGCACCGCCTCCACCGGGTAGTCGCCGGACGCCGTCTCGGCCGACAGCATCACCGCATCGGCGCCTTCGGCCACGGCATTGGCCACATCGGTGACCTCGGCGCGGGTCGGCGCCGGAGAAAAACGCATGGACTCGAGCATCTGCGTGGCCACCACCACTGGCTTGCCCAACTGGCGGCAGGTGCCGATGATGCGTTTCTGTATCTGCGGCACCTGCTCGGCCGGCACCTCCACACCCAGGTCGCCACGGGCGATCATGATCGCATCGGCCAGTTCGGCGATGGCCTGCAGGTGCTCCACCGCCGAAGGCTTCTCGATCTTGGCCATCAGGTAGGCACGCTCGCCGATCAGTTGCCGGGCCTCGACGATATCCTCCGGGCGCTGCACGAACGACAACGCCACCCAGTCCACCCCAGCTCCAGGCCGAAGGCCAGGTCGCGGCGGTCCTTGTCGGTGAGTGGCGAGAGGTCGAGCAGCGCCTGGGGCACATTGACACCCTTGCGGTCGGACAACTCGCCCCCGACCAGCACCTCGGTGTCGATGGCCTCGGCGTGCTTGGCGACAACCCGCAGGCGCAGCTTGCCGTCGTCCAGCAGCAGGTCCATGCCCGGCTGCAACGCCGCGATGATCGCCGGGTGCGGCAGGTTGACCCGCTGGCTGTCGCCCGGTGTCTCGTCCAGATCCAGGCGCAGGTGCTGGCCGCGCTGCAAGTGCACCTGGCCTTCGGCGAAGCGCCCGACGCGCAGCTTCGGCCCTTGCAAGTCCATGAGGATGCCCAGCGGCCGGTTCATCTGCTGCTCGACCTCGCGGATCCACTGGTAGCGCAGGGCGTGGTCGGCGTGCTCGCCGTGGCTGAAGTTGAGGCGAAACAGGTTGACCCCGGCCTCGACCAGTTGGCGCACCGCGTCGCGGCTGCCGATGGTAGGCCCCAGGGTCGCGAGGATCTTCACTTTCTTGTCGAGCGTCATGGATGCGGGGCCTCGAGGATCAGAATGGCGCGGAAGTCGTTGACGTTGGTGCGGGTCGGTTCGGTGACGACCAGGGCGTCGAGTGCGGCGAAGTAGCCGTAGCCGTCGTTGTCATCCAGCGCGGCGCTGCTCGACAGGCCCAGGGCCTGGGCGCGGGCGTAGGTGTCCGGGGTCATCAAGGCGCCGGCGTTGTCTTCCGAACCGTCGATACCGTCGGTGTCGCCGGCCAGGGCATAGACGCCGGGCAGTCCCTTGAGGCTGTCGGTGAGGCTCAGCAGGAATTCGGCATTGCGCCCGCCGCGGCCGGTGCCGCGCACGGTGACGGTGGTCTCGCCGCCGGACAGAATCACGCAGGGCGGCTTGAGCGGCTGGCCATGCAGGACGATCTGGCGGGCGATGCCGGCATGCACCTTGGCCACCTCGCGCGCCTCGCCCTCCAGGTCGCCGAGGATCAGCGGGCTGAAGCCGGCCCGGCGGGCGCTGACTGCGGCGGCTTCCAGGGATTGCTGGGGCTTGGCGATCAGTTGGAAATGGCTGCGGCTGAGCGCCGGGTCGCCTGGCTTGACGGTTTCCGACGCGGGATCGTGCAGCCAGTCGATCACGGCCTGCGGCGCGTCGATGGCGTAGCGCTTGAGAATCGCCAAGGCGTCGGCCGAGGTGCTGGGATCGGCCACGGTCGGCCCGGAGGCGATGACCGTGGCCAGGTCGCCCGGCACATCGGAAATGGCGTAGGTGTAGACACTGGCGGGCCAGCAGGCCTTGGCCAGACGCCCACCCTTGATCGCCGAGAGGTGCTTGCGCACGCAGTTCATCTCGCCGATGGTGGCGCCGGACTTGAGCAGCGCCTTGTTCACCTGCTGCTTGTCCGCCAGGCTCAGTCCCGCGGCGGGCAGCGCCAACAGCGCGGAGCCGCCACCGGACAACAGAAAGATGACCCGGTCTTTTTCAGTGAGGTCGCTCACCAGCGCCAGCACCCGCGTGGCCACGGCCAGCCCGGCCGCGTCGGGCACCGGATGGGCTGCTTCGACCACTTCGATTTTCTGGCAGCGTGCGCCGTGCCCGTAGCGGGTGACCACCAGTCCGCTGACCTCACCCTGCCAGCACTGCTCGACCACTTCGGCCATGGCCGCCGCAGCCTTGCCCGCGCCGATGACGATGACCCGCCCGCTGCGATCGGCCGGCAGATGGCCCTCTAGGACCTGATGAGGATGTGCAGCCGCAATGGCCGTTTCAAACAATTCGAGTAGACGTTTCTGTGCATCGACCAACATGGCACTCTCCTGAGCGGCAAGCGGCAAGCGGCAAGATGAAGCAGATCGGCTTGTAGCTTGTAGCTTGCCGCTTGCAGCTCGCCGCTGCGGCTAGTCGCGAATGGAAAAGTTGGCCATGTGCTCGAGGCCTTTGATCAGCGCCGAGTGGTCCCAGTTGCCGCCGTCCAGGGCCTGGCAGGTGTTGAACACCTGCTGGGCGTTGGCGGTGTTGGGCAGGTTGATGCCCAGCTCCTTGGCGCCCTGCAGGGCCAGGTTGAGGTCTTTCTGGTGCAGGTTGATGCGGAAACCTGGATCGAAGGTGCCCTTGATCATGCGCTCGGCGTGCACCTCGAGAATCTTCGAGGAGGCGAAGCCGCCCATCAGCGCCTCGCGCACCTTGGCCGGGTCGGCGCCGTTCCTGGCTGCGAACAACAAGGCTTCGGCCACCGCCTGGATATTCAGGGCGACGATGATCTGGTTGGCCACCTTGGCGGTCTGGCCGTCGCCGCTGCCGCCGACGCGGGTGATGTTCTTGCCCATGGCCTGGAACAGCGGCAGGGCGCGCTCGAAGGCCTTTTCGCAACCCCCGACCATGATGCTCAGGGTCGCGGCCTTGGCACCGACCTCGCCGCCTGAGACCGGCGCGTCCAGGTAGGCTGCGCCGCTGCGCTCGATCTTCTCGGCGAAAGCCTTGGTGGCGGTGGGCGAAATCGAGCTCATGTCGATCACCACCTTGTTCGGGCCGACGCCCTCGGCGACGCCCTGCTCGCCGAACAGTACCCCCTCGACCTGCGGCGTGTCGGGCACCATGACGATGATGAACTCGGCCTCCTGGGCCACTTCCCTGGGGTTGGCCAGGGCCACCGCGCCGGCGGCGATCAGGTCGGCGGGGCCGCTGAGTGGTGGGTGGAGACGAACAGGCTGTGACCTGCCTTTTGCAGGTTCTGGGCCATGGGCTTGCCCATGATGCCGGTGCCGATGAAGCCGATCTTGGCCATGAGAATGTGCCTCTTTTTATTGGCGTTGTGGGTAGCTGATCGCGGGGCTGCCACGAAACCCTGTGGGAACGGGCTTGCCCCGCGAATGCGTTCGGTCAGGCGATGGAGGTGTCTGTGCGGGCGCTTTCGCGGAACATGCCCGCGCCCACCTGGGTCTTAAGCCAGCCCAGGCCTGCTTCGGTCGTGGTCAGCGGTTTGTACTCAGCGCCCACCCACCCCTGGTAACCGATACGGTCCAGGTGCTCGAACAGGAAGCGGTAGTTGATCTCGCCGGTGCCGGGCTCGTGGCGACCGGGGTTGTCGGCCAGTTGCACGTGGTTGATCAGCGCCAGGTTGGCTTGCAGCGTGCGCGCCAGGTCGCCTTCCATGATCTGCATGTGGTAGATGTCGTATTGCAGGTACAGGTTGGCACTGCCGACTTCGGCCTGGATCTCCAGGGCCTGCGCCGTGGTGTTCAGGTAGAAGCCGGGGATGTCACGGGTGTTGATCATCTCCATGACCAGACGGATACCGGCGGCCTGGAGTTTGTCGGCAGCGTACTGGAGGTTGGCGACGAAGGTCTGGCGCACGCTGGCCTCGTTCGCCGCAGGCGGACGGATGCCGGCCAGGGCGTTGACCTGGGTATTGCCCAGCACCTTGGCGTAGTCGATGGCCTTGTCGACGCCGGCGCGGAATTCCTCGACCCGGTCCGGGTGACAGGCGATGCCGCGCTCGCCGCTGGCCCAGTCGCCGGCGGGCAGGTTGAACAGCACCTGGGTCAGGCCATGGGCCTGCAGCTCACGCTGGATGTCGTGGGCGCTGAAGTCGTAGGGGAACAGGTATTCGACACCGCTGAAGCCCGCGTCGGCGGCGGCCTTGAAGCGGGCCAGGAAGTCCTGTTCGGTGAACAGCATGGACAGGTTGGCGGCAAAGCGCGGCATGGGAGTCTCCTTGCGTGGGCAGGCCCCGCCTGGGCGGGGCGTGGGCAGTCAGTCGAGCAGCGAGAGGGCGGTCGGCGCGTCGTTGCCGACCAGCGCCAGGTCTTCGAATTCGTTGACCGCATTGATCTCGGTGCCCATGGAAATATTGGTCACGCGCTCGAGTATCACCTCGACCACCACCGGTACGCGCAACTGCTGGGCCATTTCCTGCGCCTTGCGCAGGGCCGGGGCGATGTCGTTCGGCTCGAACACCCGCAGTGCCTTGCAGCCCAGGCCCTCGACCACCGCGACGTGGTCCACGCCGTAGTTGCCGGCCTCGGTGGCGTTGATGTTCTCGAAGGCGAGTTGAACACAGTAGTCCATGTCGAAGCCACGCTGGGCCTGGCGGATCAGGCCGAGGTAGGCGTTGTTCACCAGCACGTGGACATAGGGCAGGTTGAACTGCGCGCCCACGGCCAGTTCCTCGATCATGAACTGGAAATCGTAGTCGCCCGACAGCGCCACCACCTGGCGCGCAGGATCGGCCTTGACCACGCCGAGGGCGGCGGGGATGGTCCAGCCCAGCGGGCCGGCCTGGCCGCAGTTGATCCAGTGCCGTGGCTTGTACACATGCAGGAACTGCGCGCCAGCGATCTGCGACAGGCCGATGGTGCTGACATAGCAGGTGTCCTTGCCGAACACCTGGTTCATCTCCTGGTACACCCGCTGCGGCTTGACCGGCACCTGGTCGAAGTGGGTCTTGCGTTGCAGGCTGGCCTTGCGCTGCTGGCAGTCCTGCAACCAGTCCTTGCGGCACTTGAGCTTGCCGGCCGCCTGCCACTCGCGGGCCACCTCGATGAATGCATCGAGCGCCGCGCCGGCATCGGAGACGATCCCCAGGTCTGGGGTGAACACCCGGCCGATCTGGGTGGGCTCGATGTCCACGTGAATGAAGCGGCGGCCCTCGGTGTAGACCTCCACGGAGCCGGTATGGCGGTTGGCCCAGCGGTTGCCGATGCCGAACACCAGGTCGGACTTGAGCAAGGTGGCATTGCCGTAGCGGTGCGAGGTTTGCAGCCCGACCATGCCGACCATCTGCGGGTGATCGTCGGGCAGGCAGCCCCAGCCCATCAAGGTCGGAATCACCGGCACGCCGGTCAGTTCGGCGAATGCCACCAGCTTGTCGCTGGCATCGGCATTGATGATGCCGCCACCGGCCACCAGCAGCGGGCGTTCAGCGTCGTTGAGTAGTGCCAGGGCCTTTTCCGCCTGGATGCGCGTGGCCGAGGGCTTGTGTACCGGCAGCGGTTCGTAGGCCTCGATGTCGAACTCGATCTCGGCCATCTGTACGTCGAACGGCAAATCGATCAGCACCGGGCCGGGGCGGCCGCTGCGCATTTCGTGGAAGGCTTTCTGGAAGGCGTAGGGCACCTGGCCTGGCTCCAGCACGGTGGTCGCCCACTTGGTCACCGGCTTGACGATGCTGGTGATGTCCACCGCCTGGAAGTCTTCCTTGTGCAGGCGCGAGCGCGGCGCCTGGCCGGTGATGCAGAGGATGGGGATGGAGTCGGCCGAGGCACTGTACAGGCCGGTGACCATGTCGGTGCCGGCAGGACCGGAGGTGCCGATGCACACCCCGATGTTGCCGGGGTTGGCGCGGGTATAGCCTTCAGCCATGTGCGAGGCCCCTTCGACATGGCGCGCGAGGACGTGATCGATGCCGCCAACCTTCTTCAGGGCCGAGTACAGCGGGTTGATCGCCGCGCCGGGAATGCCGAAGGCGGTGTCTACGCCTTCCCGGCGCATGACCAGTACGGCGGCATCGATTGCTCTCATTTTGCTCATGTCTTGTGCCTCATTTATTTTGTAATTGTATACAACGCGACTTGCAGACGAGTGTATTCATGGTCTGAGTTCAAGGTCAATGGGTTTTCATCGGATGCTCAGCAGATCGAATCGATGAGTGGGCGTAGCGCTTGATTGGTGCTGCTTTGCAGCCCTGTCGCGACACCAGACCGCTCCCTTATCTACCGTGTGAGCTCAGGTTTTCGGGCAATTTTCGCGGACGGCTGCGGGCTGCAAGAGCGGCATGACGCAGTGTGAACGTGCCGGAGCGCCAGCCTAATTGATCGAAATTATTGTATACAAATATCTATTATTCTGTGTTCTATTGATTCGCCTGCATTCTGGCCCCACACAACAATAAAAGGAGCTCCCATGACTGCACTCACCCTCAACGTCGCCAACACCCTGGTCCACGCCGCGCTGTGCGCTGGACGCCGGATCGACGCGGCCCCTCTCACCGTGGCCGTGCTGGACGCCGGTGGGCATCTGCTGGCCTTGCAGCGCGAGGACGGGCCAGCCTGTTGCGTCCGCAACTGGCCACGGCCAAGGCCTGGGGCGCGGTGGCGCTGGGCAAGGGTTCGCGCCTGCTGGCGCTGGACGCGCAGCAGCGCCCGGCGTTCTTCGCCGCGCTCAACGGACTGGGTGACGGCGCCGTGGTACCGGCGCCGGGAGGCGTGCTGATTCGTGATCAGGCCGGCACGGTGCTGGGCGCGCTGGGCATCAGTGGCGATACCTCGGATGTCGACGAGCAGTGCGCGATCAGTGCGATCGAGTCGCTGGGCTTGCGGGCAGATGCGGGCGCGGCGGTGTGAGCCGGCGGGCAGTGTCGGGCCCTTGGCAGGTGAAGGCCCGAGGGATGTTCACGCAGGCTCCGGCTCGCAACCCTTGAGCACCAGGCGGATGATGGTGTCGGCGGCCGCGTCGTAGTCGCTGTCGCTGAGTTTCGCCTTGCCGGTGACCACGGCGATCTGCCAGTCGAAGTCCGCGTAGGTCTGGGTCGCGGCCCAGATGCTGAACATCAGGTGGTGCGGATCGACCGCAGCGATCTGCCCGCGTTCGATCCAGCGCTGGATGCACTCGATGTTGTGCCGGGCCTGCTCGTTGAGTTGCTCCACCTGCGACGGCGACAGGTGCGGGGCGCCGTGCATGATCTCGCTGGCGAACACCTTGGACGCATGGGCAGGTCGCGGGAGATGCGGATCTTCGAGCGGATGTAGTGGCTGAGCACTTCCTGCGGATCGCCCTCGGCATTGAACGGCGTGGAGGCCTGCATGATCGGTGCGATGATGCTTTCCAGCACCTCGCGGTAGAGGTTTTCCTTGGACTTGAAGTAGTAGTAGACATTCGGCTTGGGCAGCCCGGCCTTGGCCGCGATGTCGCTGGTCTTGGTCGCCGCGAAGCCCTTGTCGGCGAATTCCTCGCTGGCCGCGCGCAGGATCAGTTCCTTGTTGCGCTCGCGAATCGTGCTCATGGTCTGTGGAACTTCCTATGACTGGCCGCCTCTAGGCTTTGTCTGAAAAGCCTTGATACTCGGTGATGCTGCGTTGAAAACCGCCTGGATCGCCAGCCCGGTCGGAATGCTCATTTACAACCTGTAAAGTCGAGCGCGACTCCGACCGTTCCTCGGCGGTTTTCGCCTTGCCTGACCTTCGTCTCAAGACTTTTCAAACAAAGCCTAAGAGCGAGCAGGCATGGTAGCACCGTGCCGCAGAACCGCTCAAGGTAACGGCCTGGGCGGTCTCCGTCGCGTATCATGCACTCGGCAGGCCGGTCGGATGGGCTCGCCGGGGTGCTGGCACGGCACGAATCTATCAAGGGTAAAAGCAATGGCAGGCAGCAGTTTTTTCGCGTTGTTGGATGATATCGCGGCCCTTCTGGACGATATTTCGCTGATGAGCAAGGTGGCGGCGAAGAAGTCCGCCAGCGTGCTCAGCGACGACCTGGCGGTCAATGCCGAGCAGGTCACCGGCATGAAGGCGGACCGGGAATTGCCGGTGGTGTGGGCAGTGTTCAAGGGCTCGCTGAGGAACAAGGCTATTCTGGTGCCGTGCGCGCTGATACTCAGCGCCGTGCTGCCAGCGGCGGTCAAATGGCTGCTCATGGCTGGCGGCCTGTACCTGTGCTACGAGGGCTTTGAGGCGATCAAGGATAAGCTGTCTCGCGACAAGCCCGGCGATGAGGCGCAGGCCAGCAAATCGGTGCCGCGCAGCGCCGAGGCGCTTGCCGAGTACGAACAGCGCAAGATCAAGGGGGCGATCAAGACCGACTTCATCCTCAGCGCCGAAATCATCGTCATCACCTTGAACGTAGTGGCCGAGGCGCCGTTGTACCAGCAGATTCTCACGCTGGTGATCATCGCCCTGTTGATGACGGTCGGTGTCTACGGCCTGGTCGCCGGCATCGTGCGGCTGGATGACGCTGGCTTCGCCCTGGCCAAGTCCAAGGCCCAGGGGCTGTGGGGGCGGTGCGTGAAAAGCGTGGGGCGGGGCCTGGTGGCCGCCGCGCCGATGCTGATGAAGGCGCTGTCCTGGATCGGCACGGTGGCCATGTTCCTGGTGGGCGGCACGTTCATCGCCGAAGGCATTCACCCGTTGGAGCAGGCCCTGGAGTCGCTCGTGGCGGCCAGCGGCGCCTGGGGGCCGGTGGTCAAATATGCCCTGTTCGGCGTGGTCGGTGCGGTGGCCGGCTTCATCACGGCGCTGATCGTCGGCGGCTTTTCGAAACTTCGCCAGCGCCAGGCGGCGTAAACCGTCCGGCGCTGGACGCGGGCTAGCCAGCAGCCCGCGCCACCCTCAGAAGTGCACCTTGACCAGCAGGCTCATGGTGTTCTGGTCGGTGGTGAAGGCATCGCTGTCCTTGATGCCGTACTTGTTGCTCCAGTAGTCGTACTCGATACCCACGTACAACTGTTTTTCACCCATGTGCAGCGCCTTGCCCAGGTCGTACTTCACCTGCGGGTTGAAGTGCAGGTTGGCGTGGTAGCTGCCGCGCCCATTGCGGTCGTTGTCCACCACCCAGTCCATGAAGCCGTCGATCAGCACGTCGGAGGCGCCCACCGGCAGGGTGTAGCCCCACACCGGGGTGATCTGCCAGACATGATCGCCCGGGCGGCTGCCGTCGGTGGTGCGGTGGTAGAAGTTGAGCTGGAAGTAGTCGAAGCCCGGTACGGCCAGGTCGAAGCCGGGGCCGATCAGGTACGACTCGGTATCGCCTTCGCCGAACTCGTAGGTCATGGCCAAGAGCACGTCGGTCACCGGACCGAAGGCCAGCTTCTGATCGAAGATCTTGCCGAACGACAGGCGCGGGGAGATCTCACCGTAATAGGTGTTGGCGCCGTTGTTCCCGTCTTTCTTGCCCTGGTAGAAGATCTTGTCGACGAACAGGAAGTTGTCGCCGTACTTCCAGGAGTCGGCGTGCTCGAAGGTCAGGGTCTGCTGGGTTTCAGGGTTGACCTTGAAGTTCTTGCCCCACAGGTAGGTCAGGCTGTTGTTCTGCCAGTTCAGCAGGTCACCGGCGTGGCTGGTGGCGCAGGCCAGCAGGCCGCCGGCGAGGATCAGGCTGTTGAGAATCCGCATGGTTGAGGTCGCTCCCTTGAGTGGATGTGTGTCAGCGCTCGTGTCGGCGCTTTTTTCTGTCTATTTGGTCAGGTTTGAAACGTGGGCCACAGCTCCCTGGCAAGTGCTGCGCCAACTTTTGCGGGTCGGTCGCAGCCATCCTGCTCGACGGCGTTCTGAACGGATGAAAAAGGGTGCTGCTGGCTGGCACGACATCGACCAACCGCCCGAATTCATTGACTGAGCGGTCAGTAAACGCGGGCAGGATCCGACCTGCCCTGAGCGAGGGGGCGCGCAGATTACTGGCTTGCGCGCCGGGCCTCAAGTGCTCCTTCCTGGAGCGTGCTGTCGCAAAACTGGGCGTTCGGTCAGGTTGTCAGGCGTGACGCGCCATCGCCTGTGCCGAGCGCCCCGGATCGACGGGGTCGGCGCTGCTTCAGTGCCGGTGACACACCCTGGTGTGGGCGGCTCGCTCGGCACCGCCAAGAATGTTGAACAGCAGGTTCAACATCAACGCGCTGAGGGTGGCCATGGCGATGCCACTGTGGGTGATCGGCTCCATCCAAGTCGGCATCTGCGCGAAGAATTCCGGACGCACCACCGGTATCAGGCCCAAGCCTATGCTCACCGCCACCAGCAGTTGATTGCGACGGTCGCTGATGTCCGCTTCCTGCAGAATCTTGATGCCCGTGGCCGTGACCATGCCGAACATGGCAATCGATGCACCGCCCAGTACCGCCGGTGGGATCGACGCAATCAGGAACGCCGCCTTGGGCAGCAAGCTGAGCAGCATCAGCAAGACACCGGCGACCGCCGTGACCGAGCGGCAGCGCACGCCGGTCATCTGCACCAGGCCGATGTTCTGGGCGAAGGAAGAATGGGTGAAGGTGTTGAAGAAACCGGCCACGAACGAAGCGCCGGCATCGCACAACAGGCCGCGCCGCAGCATGCCGGGCGTGACCGGCCGATCGGTGACCTTGCCCAGGGCCAGGAACATGCCGGTGGACTCGACGAAGATGATCACCACCACCAGGCACATCGACAGGATCGGTGCCAGGCTGAAGGTCGGCAGGCCGAAGTGCAGCGGCGTGACCACCTGCAACCATGGCGCCTGGGCCAGGCCCGACAGATCGACCATGCCGATGCAGCCGGCCAGCACGTAGCCCAGGCCCATGCCGACCAGCACCGAGACGTTGACCCAGAAGCCGCGCATGAAGCGGTTGATCAGCAGGATCACCGCGAGCACCAGGCCGGCGACCATGAGGTAGATGGGCGCGCCGAAGCTGTCCGCCTGCTGACCACCACCGGCCCAGTTGACCGCCACCGGGAACAGCGACAGGCCAATGGCGGTGATCACCGTGCCGGTGACCAGCGGCGGGAAGAACCGCACCACCCTGGACATGAACGGCGCGATGAGCAGCCCGAACAGCCCGGCGGCGATGGTCGCGCCGAAGATGCCCTGCAGGCCCACGCCGGGCATGCCGGCCATGGCCACCATGCTGCCGACGGCGGCGAAGCTGGCACCCATCATCACCGGCATGCGGATGCCGACCGGGCCGATGCCCAGCGACTGGATGACGGTCGCGACCCCGGCCACGAGCAGGTCGGCGTTGATCAGGAAGGCGATTTCCTCGCGCGACAGACCTGCGGCCGGGCCGATGATCAGCGGCACGGCGATGGCGCCGCCGTACATCAGCAGCACATGTTGCAGGGCCACCAGGATGAGCTGGGCCAGGGGCAGGGGTTGTCGTGGCGGCGCGACGGGAATGGACGCCTGCGGTGACGTGGACATGCAGCACCTCGAGTGTTGTTCTTATTCTCGGATCCAAGCGGGCGGCGCCCGGCGCCAGGCGCTTCGCATGAAGGCCTGAATGTGCCGGGGGAGCCGAACGCTCGATGCTTGCTTTTGTGTCTGTGGTGCAGCGCAGGCCGGTCGGCTATCGCGACGGGCCTGCGCCAGCCGCTAGTTGACCGGTGCACCCTTGGCGATCCAGTCGCCGACCAGCTTGCGCTCCTCCACGGTCATCTGGGTGATGTTGCCCAGCGGCATGATCTGGCTGGCCACGGCCTGTGCCTGGATGCGCGCGGCCTGGGTCTGGATCTGCTGTGGCGTGTCGAACATCACCCCGGCCGGAGCCGTGCTGAACAGCGGGCTGGTGGGTTTGGACGAATGGCACACGGTGCAGCGTTCCTGGATCACGTGATGGATCGCCTCGAAGTTGCCGGGCTCAGCCTGGGCAGTGGCCTGGGCCGGGGCGGCGGGGGCTGCGGCCGCCTTGGCTGCGGCCTCAGCGCGGTGCTCGGCGGCGGTCTTGCCGCCCACGGCACTGGCCGGCAGCGGCTGGTACTGGATCGGCGCGGCGGCCTGCTCGGGGCTGGCCGGCAGGGGCTTGGGCGCGGTCACGTAGGCCAGGCAGATCATCGCCAGAGCGCCGGCTGGCAGGGTCCAGGCGTACTGGTTGCTGGCATGGCGGGTGTTGAAGTAATGCCGTACCAGCACCGCTGCCACCGCGATCCCGGCCAGGATCAACCAGTTGTACTGGCTGCCGTAGGTGCTCGGAAAATGGTTGCTGATCATGATGAACAGCACCGGCAGGGTGAAGTAGTTGTTGTGCCGCGAACGCAGCAGGCCCTTGGCGGGCAGCAAGGGATCAGGCGTCTGGTTGGCAGCGATCGCCGCGACCAACTGGCGCTGGGCCGGCATGATGATGCGGAACACGTTGCCGACCATGATGGTGCCGATGATCGCCCCGGTGTGCAGGTAGGCGCCGCGTCCGCTGAACACCAGGCTGAAGCCCCAGCAGGCGGCGATGATCAGCACGAACAGCACGCCGCCGAGCAGGGCAGGGCGCTTGCCCAAGGGCGAATCGCAGAGGAAGTCGTAAACGAACCAGCCCGCCACCAGCGAGCCGATGCCGATGGCCACGCCCTCGGCGCCGCTCAGGCTGCTGCCGGGGGCGAGCAGGTAGAGGGTCGGGTTCCAGTAGAACACCACGCAGAGCAAAGCGATGCCCGACATCCAGGTGAAATACGCCTCCCATTTGAACCAGTGCAGGTCATCGGGCATTTTCGGCGGTGCGAGCTTGTACTTCTCCAGGTGGTAGATGCCGCCGCCGTGGATGGCCCACAAGTCGCCCGACAGGCCGTCGCGCGGGTTGCTGCGGTTGAGGTTGTTCTCCAGCCAGACGAAGTAGAACGATGCACCGATCCAGGCCACGCCGGTGATCATGTGAACCCAGCGAATGCTCAGGTTCAGCCATTCGTGAAGATGTGCTTCCACAGTATGTACCTCTGCCGGTCACCGGCAGGCCGTGGACCTGTGATGACCGACCTTCTCTTATTGGTGGGGATCGAGGATCAACATCTGCTCCTCGGGGAAGTAATGCTCGTCGCAGTTGTTGCCGGAACCACTGCGATCAACCACCAGGAAGTCATCCCGCTTTTCGATCGTCAGCACCGGGTGGTGCCAGACGCCGCGATGGTAATTGACGCCCTGCCTGCCGTTGCTACGGAAGGCGCGGACCAGACCTGATACAGGTGCATCGCCAAGTGGCGCGACCACGATCAGAAAGGGGTTGCCCAGCAGCGGCACGAAGGCCTGGCTGCCCAGCGGATGGCGCTCCAGCATGCGGATGGTCAATGGCATCTCCAGGGCATCGGCGCGGAAGATGCTGATGATCGCCCGGTCTTCCGGCTCGGCGGTTTGCACCGTGGCGAGCTTGTGGAAGCGCATGGTCGAGCCGTTGTTGATCATGAAGTGGTCGCTGCCGTCGGTTTCGATCACGTCACCGAAGGGGGCGAAGGCTTCTTTGGTCAGCGGCTCGATCATCAGGGTACGCATGCGGTTTTCTCTTGTAGTCGTTATCGGTCAAGGGGCGAGGCCGTGTTCGGCCAGGTCTCACAATTGCTGCAGACGGAACAGGGCGATCTGGTTGATCTGCGCCAGCGCCTCGCGGAACTCGGCGTCGGCATCGTTATGGATGCGCTGCTCGAAGGCGGCGAGGATCTGGTGCCGGTCGCTGCCTTTGACCGCCATGATGAACGGAAACTGGAATTTTGCCTTGTAGGCGTGATTGAGCTCGGTGAAACGGGCGAATTCCTCGGCCGTGCACAGGTGAATGCCGGCGCCGGCCTGCTCGTGGGTGCTCGACTCGGTCAGCTCGCCACGCACCGCCGCTTTGCCGGCCAGGTCCGGGTGCGCATTGATCAGCGCCAGTTGCTCGGCGTGGCTGGCGGCCAGCAGCACCGCGCTCATGCGCTGGTGCAGGGCCTCGACCTGGTCCAACGCACTGCGCTCGCCCTGGTCGAAGGCCCGCTCGGCCACCCACGGCGAGTGCTCGTAGATGTCGGCGAAGGCGGCGACGAACGCGTCGCGGCTCAGGGTCGAAGGGGTGACGGTGGTGAAGGCGCTCATCGGGCGTTCTCGGGCGTGTAGGGGTGGGTGGCGTGCCAGTGACGGGCGATATCCACGCGCCGGGCGAACCAGACTTGCTCGTGGCTTTTCGCGTAGTCGACGAAGCGCTTGAGCGCAGCCAGGCGCGCCGGACGGCCGACCAGGCGGCAATGCAGGCCGATGGAGAGCATCTTCGGCGCCTCGGCGCCCTCGGCGTAGAGCACGTCGAACGCGTCCTTGAGGTACTGGAAGAACTGCTCGCCGCAGTTGAAGCCCTGCACCTGGGTGAAGCGCATGTCGTTGGTGTCCAGGGTGTAGGGGATCACCAGGTGCGGCTTGTCGGTGGGGGTGTTCTTTTCCCAGTAGGGCAGGTCGTCGTCGTAGGTGTCGCTGTCGTAGAGGAAGCCGCCTTCCTCCATCACCAGGCGCCGGGTGTTGGGGCCGGTCCGGCCGGTGTACCAGCCCAGCGGGCGTTCGCCGGTGATCTCGGTGAGGATGCGGATGGCTTCGAGCATGTGCTCGCGCTCCTGGGCCTCGTCCATGTACTGGTAGTCGATCCAGCGATAGCCGTGGCTGCAGATCTCGTGGCCGGCCTCGACCATGGCGCGAATCACGTCCGGGTGGCGCTGGGCGGCCATGGCCACGGCGAAGATGGTCAGCGGTACGCCGCTGTCCTTGAACAGCCGCAGCAGGCGCCAGACGCCGGCCCGGCTGCCGTATTCGTAGAGCGACTCCATGCTCTGGTTGCGTACGCCTTGCAGCGGTTGCGCCGCTACCATCTCGGAGAGGAAGGCTTCGGACTCCTTGTCGCCATGCAGGATGCAGCGCTCGCCACCTTCTTCGTAGTTGAGCACGAAGGACAAGGCGATGCGGGCGTTGCCCGGCCAGTGTGGGTGAGGAGGCGTGTTGCCGTAGCCGATCATGTCGCGAGGGTAGTCAGCGCTCATGCAGTCTTCCTTATGAACGTAGAGGCTAGGTGCTGACCGCGGCGGGTTGTCGCAGGCACCGGAGTGGGACGATTGTATACAACTTGTTCGGCCATTTGTAAGCCCGATTTGCCGCAATTCTTCGTTTTTGTCGTCCTTGAATATCTGCTCAATACCTTGCAAGAAACTTGCCTAATTGGTCAGGTAATCCGACGAGCCGTGTACCGGCCTTGAGTTTTCCGCCTGACGCCGGCAGATCCAGATGCAGCGGCGCAGATGGAGAGAGTGGCTTACAAAATTGTGTACAATCTGCGATTCGAGTGTCTTAATTGGCTCCGCTCCGGCAAGCGCTTGCCCCGCGCAGGTGCATGCCGTCTATCTTTTGCCCAGGCCAATGACAAGAGGCGATACGCAGATGGGACGTTTGACTACACATGTGCTGGACGCCGCCCACGGCTGTCCGGGAAGCTCGATCCGAGTCGAGCTGTACCGCGTCGAGGGCCAGCAACTGACGCTGGTCAACAGCGCGCTGACCAACAGCGATGGTCGGGTCGATGCACCGTTGCTCGAAGGCGATGCGTACCGCACCGGTGTTTATCAGTTGCAGTTCAGTGCCGGCGACTACTACCGGGCGCGTGGCGTGGCGCTGCCGGACACCGCGTTTCTCGATGTCGTGGTGCTGCGCTTCGGCATCGAGGAAGCTCAGGAGCACTACCACGTGCCGCTGTTGATCTCGCCTTACAGCTATTCGACCTATCGAGGCAGCTAGTGGGTCGCTGAAGAATCTTCGTAGGTCCTTGCCCGCTCTCACACTGGCGGGCTTTTTTCATGTTGTAGCCATTGCCCGAAGCGTCGTCAAAACCCCCTGTCCCGTTTCCTTTCGGTGTGCGCACACGAAGGCCTATCAGCGTTCGCCCCAAAGCAGTGCATGGCGAATTGAAGACCTGTGCCTGCTCTTGTATCCTTCGCTCCTTCTCGCATTGATGCGATCAGTTCTCAAGTGATGGATTACTTGCATGTCCCTTTTTTTCCGTGCGCTGGCTACCGGCCTTGCGTGCCTACCGCTATGGGCCAGTGCTGCGCCCTTCCAGTCACCCGGCGACCGCGACCTGATTCGTGAACGTCAGGAAAACCTTCTGCAAGAGCAGCGCAAGCGCCTTGAGGAACTGCAGCAATTGCCCGGCAAGCAGGCCCCTCAGGCTCCTGTGGCGCCCTCGGAGCAAGGGCGCTGCTTCCAGATCCGCAGCGTCGAGCTGCAAGGTGCGACCCTGCTCAGCGAGCGGCAGCGCCAGGCACTGGTCGAGGGCTATGAAGGCAAGTGCCTGCAGGTCGGCGAGCTCAACGGCCTGCTCAAGCGCATCACCGACCACTACATCGACCGCGGCTACCTGACCACCCGTGCCTACCTGCCGCAGCAGGACCTGGGTTCGGGCATCCTGCAGATCATCATCGTCGAAGGGCGCCTGGAAGGCCTGGACAGCTCGGCGCTCGCCAGCCCACGGGAAATGGCCATGACCTTCCCCGGCCACGTCTCCGAAGTGCTCAACCTGCGCGACATGGAGCAGATGGTCGACCAGCTTGGTCGCTTGCCGTCGCGTCAGGTCCAAGTCGAGCTGGTGCCAGGCCAGGAAGTCGGCGGTAGCCGCGTGCAGCTCAAGGGCCAGCGTGACAAGCCCTGGCGGGTCTCGGCCAGCCGCCACAACAATGGTGATGCCAGCAGCGGCGAGCAACAGATGAACCTGGGCCTGGAGTGGGACAGCCCGTTGGGCCTGGCCGATCAGCTGAGCCTCAGGGGCGGGCGTGATGTGGTCAGCGACCACTGGCGCCATTCCGACAGCCATGGCCTGAACTACAGCCTGCCGTGGGGCTGGTGGACCTTCAACTACAGCTACAACCACAACTACTACCGCACCCGCGACACCTCCAGCGGCTTTCCCTTCAAGCTCGACGGCGACAACAGCGTGCACCAGTTCCAGGCCGAACGTGTGATCCACCGCGACAGCCTGAGCAAGACGGCGGTGAACATCGGCGTGAGCCACCTGCGCGCGCGCAACTACCTTGACGACACCCTGATCGATGTCTCCAGCACCCGCATCACCGAGCGTCAGCTTGGCGTCAACCACGGCCGACGCATCGGCAACGCCTTCGTCAACCTCGATGCCGGCTGGCAGCAGGGCATCGGCGCGCTCGACGCCCAGGGCGCAGGCGACCCCCACGGCAACGAACCGGTGTCGCGCTACAACAAGTACACCCTGACCCTGAGCTACCTGCAGCCGTTCCAGCTGTGGGGCGAACAGTTCAGCTTCGACAGCCTGGCTACCGGCCAGCGCAGCGAGGACGCGCTCTACAGTGCGCAGCGCATCAGTGTCGGCGGGCTGACCTCGGTGCGTGGCTTCAAGGATCAGACCCTCACCGGCGACAGCGGCGGCTACTGGCGCAACCATTTGCGCTGGCGTCGGCCGGTCACCTGGGCAGCCCTGCAGCCCTGGTTGCGCGAATACGGCATGGCGTTCGCCTACGATGCCGGTGTGATCAAGGGCCAGCATGGCAACGGCAAGGACCATGGGCGCCTGAGTGGCAATGCCCTGGAATTCAACGTCCGCGGCCAGTACTTCGCCGCCAGCGCAACCTTTGCCCGTTCGCTGGAGCGGCCCGATGCGGTGACCCGCCGCGAGCACCCGATCTATTTCCGCGTCGACGCCTTCTTCTGAGCGTCGGCCCTACCCATTACCCGTGACATCGCTGCCCCTTGCGGGGCCGCCCGGCAACTGGCCTGAGCTGCGACTGGAGTTTGTTCGACATGGATATCCGCACCCCACTGAACCAGTGCATCGCCCTGATCGTCGCTGGCGTGATGTTCCTCAACCCCATCGTCAGCACGGCTGCACAGCTGACCGTCGATGCAGCGGCCAATGCCAACACCAGCATCAACCAGGCCGGCAACGGGGTGCCGATCGTCAATATCGCCACCCCCAACGGCAGCGGCCTGTCGAGCAACACCTTCCGCGACTACAACGTCGGCAGCAACGGGTTGATCCTCAACAACGCCACCGACAAGACCCAGTCGACTCAACTGGGCGGCATCATCGTCGGCAACCCCAATCTCAGGGGGCAGGCGGCCCAGGTGATCCTCAACCAGGTCACTGGCGGCAACCGCAGTAACCTGCAGGGCTACACCGAGGTGGCCGGGCAGTCGGCACGGGTCATCGTCGCCAACCCCCACGGCATCACCTGCAATGGCTGCGGCTTCATCAACACGCCACGGGCGACTCTCACCACCGGCAAGCCGATCATGGACGGCGAGCGCCTGGACCGCTTCCAGGTCGATGGCGGCGACATCGCCATCGAGGGCGATGCCCTCAACGCCACCAATCTCGACCAGTTCGACCTGATCACCCGCAGTGCCAAGCTCAATACCGAGCTGCATGCCAAGCAACTGAACATCGTCACCGGGCGCAACGACGTCCAGGCCGACACCCTGCAAGCCACCCCGCGTGCCGACGACGGCAGCGAAAAGCCCCTGCTGGCCATCGACAGCTCGGCGCTGGGCGGCATGTACGCCAACACCATCCGCCTGGTCGGCACCGAGCAGGGCGTGGGCGTCAAGCTGGCCGGCAACATGGCCGCCACCACCGGCGATATCCAGGTGGATGCCAACGGCAAGGTGACGCTTGCGCAGACCTCCAGCGCCGGCGACCTGAAGATTGCCGCACAAAGCGCCGAGCTGACCGGCAAGACCTACACCGCCGGCAGCGCCACCGTGCGTGTGCGCGACGATGTGAGCGTTGGTCAGAGCCTCGCCGCCAAGGGCAGCATCAGCGTGCAAGGCGCGCGGATCGACAACCAGGGCATCATCGAAGCCGGCGTGGAGCCAGACAACAGCCGCAACGTCCAGGGCGACGTGAGCCTCAAGGGCCAGACCCTGAGCAACCGCGGTAGCGTGGTCGCCAGCCGCAACCTCGAGATCGACAGCAGCGCCACGCTCGACAACCAGGGTGGCAGCCTCAAGGGCCGCAACACCACGCTGACCGCAGCCCTGCTGGACAACCGCAAAGGCCAGGCGCTGGCCGACGACACCCTGAAAGCCACCGGCGGTGCGATCGACAACCGTGAGCAAGGCCTGCTGCAAGGCAAGGGCCAGGCCGTGGTGGATATCACCGGCAACCTCGACAACCGTGGCGGCCGCGTGGTCGGCCAGGGGGATCTGCAGGTCACCGCCGCCCAGGTGGACAACCGCGCCAACGGCCTGATCGGCAGTGACAAGCAGGCCAGGCTGACCACTCGCGCGCTGCTGGACAACCAGAACGGCGGCAAGCTCAAGGCCGATCGCCTCGACATTACCACCGCCGGGCTGCTCAACAGCGGCGGGCAGTTGCTGGGCGGCGACGTGCTGATCGCCGCCAGCGCTGACATCGACAACCGCCTCGGCCTGATCTCGGCCAAGCGCCTGCTCGACCTCAAGGGCGTGCGCCTGGACAACAGCGGCAAGGGCAACCTGCTCAGCGACGGCACCCTGGCCGTCAACGTGGCCACCCTGAACAACCGCGACAACGGCATGCTGTCGAGCGTCGGCGACCTCTCACTGCATGGCGAACGCCTCGACAACCGTGGCGGCCTGGTGCTTGCTGACCGCTCGTTGACCGTCACCGGCGGGCACTTCGACAACCGCGACAAGGGCGTAGCCACCACCAAGGGCAAGGCCCACATCGAAGTTGCCAGCCTCGCCAACAGCGATGCCGGCCACCTGCAGAGCGATGGCCGCCTCGAGCTGATCGCCGATGAGGTCGACAATCAACGCCTGGGCAACATCACCGCCAAAGGCGATCTCGAAGCCCACCTGGGCACCTTGAACCAGCAGGGCGGCAGGCTGACCAGTCTGGGTAGCTTGCTGCTCACCGCCAATACCATCGACAACCAGAACGGCGGCGGGATCGGCGCGACCAGCCTGGTCGACATCCGCGCTGCGCGCGTGCTCAACCAGCAGGGTGAGATCTCCAGCGCGGGCAAGGTCGTGCTCGACGCCAGCGAGCTGCTGGACAACCAGGCGGGCAAGGTCATTGGCGACCGTGGCCTGACCCTGACCGTCGAGCGCCTGCTGAACCAGAACAAGGGCCTGCTCAGCGGCTACGACAGCCTGAGCCTGAAAGGCACCGAACTGCTCAACAACGGCGGCCGGTTGAGCAGCCACACGCATATCGAGCTGGCCCTGGACGGCCAGTTGGACAACAGCGACGCCGGGCTCATCGTCAGTGACGGCACCCTCACGCTGAACGCCGGGACGCTGCATAACCGCCAGGGCGGCAAGGTTTCGGCAATCGCTGCCATGGGCCTGACCAGCCAAGGGCTGCTGGATAACCAGGGCGGCATTCTGGTGACCGATGCCGGGCTGGTGCTTAACGCCGCCCGCCTGGACAACAGCCAGGGCGGCGCCATCAGCGCAGCTGGCCATGCCCAGTTGCGCAGCGGCGCCATCGACAACAGCGCCCAGGGCAACATCGGTGCCGGCAGCCTGCTGCTGACCGCCACCCAGCTCGACAACAGCGCCCGCGGCCGCATCAGTGCTTCCGGCCAGATCGATGCGACGCTGACTGGCCTCGACCAGCATGACCACGGGCAACTGGTCAGCGGGACCGGCATCGATCTCGACCTGCAGCACGGCCAGCTGGTGAACCGCGACGGTGGCTTGCTGCGCTCGCCAGGCAGCCTGCTGTTGCGCCAGATCGGCGCGGTGGACAACCGCAACGGCGCAGAGATTTCCAGCGACCACGGCTTCAGCCTGGTCGCTGACCGCCTCGACAACCGTGGCGGACGCCTGATCAGCGCCCAGGACCTGACCCTGCGCATCGCCGGTATTCTGGACAACAGCCTCAAGGGCGTGTTGTCGGCTAGCCACGATCTCGACATCGAGGCCGCCAGCCTCGATAACTTCAGTGGCGGCACCCTGGCCAGCGGCAAGGCCCTCAAGGCCGTGATCGACGGCCAACTCGACAACCACGACCAGGGCATCCTCTCCGCCGCCGCAGCGTTGACCGTCACCAGTGCCGGCCTGCTCAACAGCGAGCGTGGCCTGCTGTCGGGCAACACCGGCCTGACCGTCACGACCGGACAATTGGACAACCACCAAGGCGGCCAGCTCATCAGCCAGGCGGCGATGACCGTCACCAGCGATGGCCTCGACAACCGTGGCGGCACCTTGAGCAGCAAGCAGGCCATGACGCTGACCACGGGCGACGTGCGCAACGGCGCCGATGCCCTGCAGCGTGCTGGTCGCATCCACAGCGATGCCGCGTTGACGCTGGTGGCCGGGCAGGTCGATTCCAGCGGCGGCGAGATCTCCGCCAAGGGCGATCTGCTGCTGCGGGTGAGTGCGTTGATCCAGCGCCAGGGGCGTCTGATCGGTGAACAGAAGCTCGACCTCGACCTGAAGGGCGGCGACCTGACCAACCAGGGCGGCCTGATCAGCGCCAATGGCCCGCTGAACATCCAGCGCCTGGGCAAGCTCGACAACAGCGCTGGCGAAATCACCAGCCAGCAGTCCTTCAGCCTGCTGGCCAAGCGCATCGACAACCAGCAGGGCCGCATTCTCAGCGACGGCCGACTGAGCGTCGAGGCGGCGCAGTTGGACAACAGCACCAAGGGCCTGATTTCTGGCGTGCAGGGCCTGCTGGTCACGGGCAGCGACCTGAACAACAGCAGCGAAGGCACGTTGTCCAGCAAGGACGGCGACCTTACCGTGACGCTGGCCGGAACCCTCGACAACCGTGACCAGGGTGCTTTGGTCAGCAAGGGCAGCCAGCAGATCACGGCGGCCAGCCTGGACAACCGCAAGGGCATCGTCTCCTCCGAACAGGCGATCACCCTCAGCGTCGGCGACCGGCTCGACAACAGCGGCGGCCTCATTTACGCCACGGGTGACCTGACGCTCGATCAGGACAGCACCGTCATCGACAACCAGGGCGGGCAGATCAACGGCCAGGCGATCAGCATCGCAGGCCAGCGTCTGGAAAACGCCAAGGGCCAGCTCATCAGCCGCGCGGCGCTCGACCTGACCTTGACCGATGCGCTGCTCAATACGGACGGTGCGCGCCTGGTCAGTGGCGCCGACCTGCTGCTCAAGGCCGCGCGTGTCGACAACCAAGGCGGCAAGCTGATCAGTCATGGGTTGCTGCATGTCGATTCGGGCACGCTGGACAACAGCCACGGCGGCAACCTCGCCAGCCAGCAGAACCTGGTGCTGCGCCTGAGCGGCGATCTGCTCAACGGCAACGATGGCCTGTTGTTCAGCGAGCACGGCAAGCTCGATATCCATGCCGTAGCTCTCGACAACCAGGCCGGCACGCTCAAGAGCCAGGGCGATATCGACGTGCGTCTGGACAAGCGCCTGGACAACCGCGGCGGTCGCCTGGAGAGCCAGGCGGGTAACCTCGAGCTGCACGCGGCGAGCCTCGACAACAGCGGCAATGGCATGCTCAGCGCGGCCAAAGGCCTGTTCAAGGGTGTCTTCAGCGACCTGTTCGACAACGCTGGCGGTACCACGCAGGCGCAGTCCGTGGACATCGCAGCCGATGCCAAGGTGAACAACCAGGGCGGCTACCTTTCGGCCCAGGGCGGTGACGGCAAGATCGTCACGGCTGAGCTCGACAACCGCGGCGGCGGGCTGTACGCCGCCGGATTGCTGCAGGTGCAGGGCCAGCAACTGTTCAACCAGAGCGGCAAGATCGGCGCCGGACGCATCGACTTTGGCCTGAGCGGCGCGCTTTACAACAGCCTCGGCCAGTTGGAAAGCGAGAGCGAGCTGCAACTGCGTGCCAGCGAACTCGACAACCGCACCGGCAACCTGCGCGCCCTGGGCAAGACCGGCACCAGTCGATTGATCGTGGCGGGCAACCTGCTCAACGACAACGGTGTGCTGGCCACCGCCAACCAGGACCTCGACCTGCAGATCGGTGGCCTGAGCAACAGCGGCGGGCAACTGCTGCACACCGGCCAGGGCAGCTTCGGCCTGGCCTCCGACAAGGTCACCCAGGCTGGCGGCGTGCTGCATACCGATGGCCTGCTGAGCATCGCTGCTGCCAGCTGGACCAACAGCAGCGTGCTGCAGGCCCGGCGTCTGGAGCTGGACATCGGTCGTTTCGTCCAGACCGCCAGCGGCAAGCTGCTGGCCGTCGAGAGCCTCAAGGGCCGAGGCGGCGACTGGACCAACCATGGCCTGCTGGCCAGCGATGGCAGCCTGCAACTGGATCTGACCGGCAACTATGACGGCAATGGCCGCCTGAGCAGCCTTGGCGCACTGACGCTGGGCGCCAACGATATCCGCCTGTCCAGTACCGCCAGCCTCGCCGGTGGCGCCGACACCGTGGTGACCGCGCGCAACCTGCTGAGCAACGACGGTCGCCTGACCGCCCTGGGCGGCCTGACGGTGACGGCCGCCAGCCTCGAAAACCGCGGCACCCTGGGTGGCGCTGCGGCGGTGAAGCTGGCCGCCAACAGCCTGAGCAACCAGCGCGGCCTGGTGTTCAGCGGCAACGACCTGACCTTGCGCGTCGGCAGCCTGAGCAACTATTACGGCGATATCTACAGCCTTGGTGGCCTCGACCTTGCCGGCAACGCCGCTGCCCGCGCGGTGCTGCTGGACAACATCTCCGGCAGCGTGGAAAGCGCCGGCAACATGACCCTGGCGGTGGACACGCTGCTCAACCGCAAGGAATTCCTGAGTTCGACCAAGAAACTGGTCGCCGGCAACGTCAACGTCTATTCCGACGACCGCTGCAAGGGCAAGGGCTGCGAGCTGTACTTCTCGGCAACCGAAAGCTGGGAAGACGTCATCGACCGCGATACCCCCACCGCCTTCATCACCACTGGTAGCAAGCTGACCTTCGCCGGTGACGCATTCCGCAACCACTACAGCAGTGTTTCGGCGGCGGGTGATATCGCCATCAACACGGCGGTGTTCGAGAACAAGGGTGCCGGTGGAGGCGAGCAGCGCAACCTCACCGCGAGTATGTATACCCGTGATCGCGGCCAGTACAACGCGTTCATCCAGGCCAAGAACCAGTTCAACCAGAACCCCGGCTCGCTGACCCTCGACCAGGTCATGGCCGCTGCGGGGTATCCGCAGTACAGCATCTACGACGTCATCGACAACAGGACGCCGATCGCTGGCGCCGTGGTTGCCCCGGCGGTCGTGCAGTCGGCTGGCGCCGTGACCATCAACGCCACCCAGCGCATCGACAACAGCGTGGTGCGGGTCAATCAGGTCGGCGCCGGCGCCATCGCGGCCCGAGGCGATGCCACGGCCGATCCGCGCCAGGTCCAGACCCAGGTACGTGCGCTCAACCCGCAGTTGCCGCCCGACCTCGACCAGCGCCAGGTCAATCCGGTCACGCTGCCCAGCTTCAGCCTGCCGCAAGGCAGCAACGGCCTGTTCCGCATCAGCACCCAGACCGGCCGGGCGGCAATCAGCGGCGATGCCCTGGGCGCCAGCGCCGACCATACCCAAGCAGGCAGTGGCACCTTCATCTCGCCGCTGGCCAGCACCACCAATGCCGACAACCGTGCGGCGCAGACGCTGTCCGCCCAAGGCTCGGCTGCTGCCCAAGGCGCCGTCAGCGGCGCCGGTGTAGCACTGGATGGCCTGGCAGCGGGTGTTCGACTGGTCCAGGGCGTCCCTGAGCGCAGCGTGCCGAGCACCTCGCACAAGTACCTGGTGGAGACCAACCCGGCCCTGACCGATCTCAAGCAGTTCCTGAGCTCCGACTACCTGCTCGGCCAGCTCGACGTCAATCCCGACCAGGCCATCAAGCGCCTGGGCGACGGCCTCTACGAACAACGCCTGATCCGCGAAGCCGTAGTAGCTCGCACCGGCCAGCGCTACATCGACGGCATGACCAGCGACGAGACGTTGTTCCGCTACCTGATGGACAACGCCATCGCCAGCAAGGACAAGCTGTCGCTGAGCGTAGGCGTGTCGCTCAGCGCCGAGCAGGTCGCCGCCCTGACCCACGACATCGTCTGGATGGAGCAGGTCGAAGTCAACGGCGAGAAGGTGCTGGCCCCGGTGCTGTACCTGGCCCACGCCAACGGCCGCGTCGCCCCCAACGGCGCGCTGATTCAAGGCCGTGACGTCAACCTGATCAGCGGCGGCGACCTGGTCAACGTCGGCACCCTGCGTGCCACCAACCACCTCGCCGCCAGCGCCACCAACATCAGCAACAGCGGGCTGATCGAAGCGGGCGGGCGCCTGGACATGCTGGCCACCGACTCGATCCGCAACGCCCAGGGCGGGATCATCGCCGGTCGTGAAGTGAGCCTGACCGCGCTGACCGGCGACGTGATCAACGAACGCAGCGTCACCCGCCTGGAAGGCCGGGCCGGTGGCGAGCAGGTGACCAAGGACCTGGTCGACAGCGCTGCACGCATCGAGGCGGCGAACGACCTGACCATCACCGCCGGGCGGGATATCGGCAGCGTGGGCGGGGTGGTCAAGGCGGGTGGCGATATCAGGCTGGATGCCGGTCGCGACCTGTCCATCGTCAGCCAGGAAGGCGTCGACAGCCACGAATATCAACGCCGCCGTGTCAGCGGCCACGACACCAGCATCACCCAGTACGGCAGCGAGATCAGCGCAGGCGGCAACCTCACCGCCACGGCCGGCCAGGACCTGAGCATCGTCGCCAGCGAAGTCGAGGCACGCCGCGACCTGGCCCTGCAGGCCGGCCGCGACGTGACCCTGGCTGCTGCGGCGAACGAGGAGCACAGCTACGCCAAGGGCAAGAAGGGCAAGACCAAGTACGAGCGGCAGGAGGATGACGTCGAGCAGCAGTCTGCCGTGGTGAAGGCCGGCGGCGACCTGGCCATCGACGCCGGGCGTGACCTGCGCCTGGTGGCGAGCAAAGTCAGCGCCGGCGAGGAAGCCTACCTGGTGGCGGGTGACAAGCTGGAACTGCTGGCGGCCAACGACAGCCAGTACTCGCTGTACGACATGAGCAAGAAAGGCGGCTGGGGCAGCAAGCAGACCCAGCGCGACGAAGTCACCGACGTCAAGGCGGTGGGCAGCGAAGTCAGCAGCGGTGGTGACCTGATGCTCAAGAGCGGTGGCGATCAGTTGTACCAGGGGGCGAAGCTCGCCTCGGGTAATGACCTGACCATCGATAGTGGCGGCGCGGTGACGTTCGAGGCGGTCAAGGACCTGCATCAGGAGAGTCACGAGAAGAGCAAGGGTGACCTGGCCTGGACCAGCATGAAGGGCAAGGGCAACACCGACGAGACTGTGCGTCAGAGCCAGTTGACGGCCAACGGTGACGTGCTGATCAAGGCGGTTGATGGCTTGAAGGTCGACGTCAAGCATATCGATCAGGCCAGCATCAGCCAGAGCATCGATGCCATGGTGGCGGCTGATCCGCAGTTGGCGTGGCTGAAAGAGGTCGAAAAGCGCGGAGATGTGGACTGGCGGCAAGTGAAGGAGGTGCATGACTCCTTCAAGTACAGCCATTCCGGACTAGGCGCAGGCGCGCAGATGGTTATCGCGATCCTGATTGCCTATTTCACTGCAGGTGCGGCCAGTGGATTGGTGGCCAGCGGAGCGTCGACCGCCGGCGCTTCTACGGTGGCCACCTCGGCCGGAGGCATGTGGGCAGCTGGGGCCGGTGCATCCTTGCAGGGTATTGGCTGGGCCAACGCAGCGGTAACCGCAGGTGTGATGGGGATGACCAGCAATGCCGCCATCAGCACCATCAACAACAAGGGCAACCTGAGCCTGGTACTCAAGGACGTGACCTCCAAGGATGCGCTGCGTGGGTATGCGGTGTCGGGCATCACCGCTGGTTTGACAACAGGATTGTTCGAAGGCTGGACAGGAACGGAGACAGACGTTGCTGGCGCTGGCGGTGCGACCGGGGCCGTGGTCAATACCACAACGGTTTTGCCACCAGGCGGGCTATCCAGCGTGGGGGGAATTGGCCGGTTTGCTGGCAACCAGATGCTGCAGAACGGGACATCTGCAGTGCTGGATCGAGCACTCGGCGGTAACAGCTCATTCAGCGAGGCACTGCGTAATAGCTTGGTCAACACATTTGCGGCGGCAGGCTTCAAGTGGGTTGGCGACATCAGTGCGGAGAACAAGCTTGATCTGAAGGACGGCGGAATCCCCAAGGTTGCTTTGCATGCCCTCATGGGCGGTCTTGCAGCGGAAGCCTCCGGTGGAGACTTCAGAATGGGTGCGCTGTCAGCGGGTGTGAACGAAGCTGTGGTGGGGCTACTGGCTGATCAGTACACCAAGATCCCGAAAGAGGATAAGAACCGGCTGTTGGTGATGAACTCGCAGCTCATCGGTGTTTTGACCGCTGCCGCTGCCGGGGGAGACGCCAAGGATCTTCAAACTGGATCTTGGGTTGCGGGCAGTGCGACTTCCTACAACCGTCTCTTGCATGACGCTGAGAAAAAGGCCCTCACGACCGAGGCTGCGGAGTTGCAGAAGCGGCTGGGTAAACCAGGGACGGATCTTTCTTGGGAAGACTTGTTGTTGGTGGCTGCCAACGCTCAAGTGGATGAGACGGAGAGTAAGCGGCTGTTGCTGCTTCTGAAAATGTATGACCCAACAAAACCTGAAGGGCAGCATTTTGTTGAAAGTCTGAAGATCGCCCGACAGAGCATCTCCAGATTAGCGGCGCAGGACATTGTCCTGACCTGGAAAGACGGCAGCCCCATCACGGCCGATGGGGATGAGGTCAAGGCGTTCCAGTCCACAGGAAAGCAGTTCCAGGATCACGGATTGTTCAATACCGATTCGAAATGGACGCAGGCATCAGGCAACAGCTGGGCGGGCGATGTTGATATGGTGCCCGAGGCATGGAAGCGGCAGTTTGGCGAGAAGAATGCCGCAATCTACATGCGTGAGATTGGGCAGGTATCGAGTAGCCCGGCTGAAATGAAGGACCTCGCGGAGCGCATCTCGGTCATCGCCACAGGTGGTGTGCAGGATGTAACGGTGGATCTGGATATCGCGTTGGCGATGACGGGCGTGCCTGCTGTAATGCGTGCGTTGCTGGCCAAGCGCATTAGTGCGGCCATGGCTGAGGTGGGAGGAGCGGCTGGGAAGGAGGGGCTGGTTGATGCTGGGGGGGCGTCGGCAGGGAAGGGTACTGGTGGTGGGCTGAGTGGTGTTATGCCGGAGGGCTCGGTAAGCTCTGGTACAAAAGCGACAGGCGAAGCTGCTCAGATCCCAGGCCGAGTGCAGTCTCGTGTGAACATTGCCAATGGTCGTACGGAAACGACCCCTCTTCGTGATAACGGCAATCCCGTATCTGCGGGTTTCGACCACGTTCTAGATGGGCATTTCAATAGAGAAATCTCCAACTCGCGCTCGGTGTTTACTATTGCTCCGGATGAGCTGAAAGGGATCCTGCAGAGTAGTACTGTTGTGAAGTCTCCGGTTGTTGCGCTGCCAGATGGCCAATTTGTAAGAACGGTTGATGTTGGTCGGGCTATTGGCACTACTACATTGAAGGATGGTGGTGTTCCTACTTCTGTGATAAAGGTATTCACCGATAAAGCAGGAAACTTAATTACAACTTTTCCAGTTAAGGTGGGAAGCTGATGCGTACTCTCCCCGTAAAAATATGGAATGAATTCCAGTCGGCAGTGGCGACTCTGAGTGATGAGGCACCTTCGAGGGAGGTTCTTGAGGTAATACTATTTTGGATAAGGAGTAACTATAAGCATCTGGCCGGTGAGCCATTTTCGGTCTATGGGTTTGAAGACTTGGCAAAGGTAGATGAGAGGGGGGCTCCAGTTGAGTTCTCTTCCTTTAAAGTTAGTGATTTAATTAATTTCAAAGGTGTTATTTTGAAGCGTCAGGCTAGAGATGTAGACGCGATAGCTAGATTTTTACGCGATACAGTTGAGGAGTTGGCAGCTGTTGAATTTGATGAGCAATGTCCCAAGTGTGAATCTGAAGGAATGCGCGTTTTTATAGGTAAGCATAATGGATTGTTGGCTTATCAGTGCAATGTTTGCGGGTATTCCCATTATTCAGATGGATCTCGGGTTGAGAGTGGTGGTTTAGAGTTTGCGAGTGGAGCGCAGTTGCGAGAGTTTGGCCTGATTTAGTGGTGCAAAGGGAGCGAAAACTGCTGGGAGACTTGTTGTCGTATCTCCAGGAAATTCATCGATTCCGAGAAGTGGCGATCGGTTGGTTGTGAACCAAGGGCCTTGCCTAGTTGCGGACACAACTCTTGCGTATGGTGTCTAGATACATTGGGCAAGGAAGTTGATATAGGATCTCCTATCCAAAGGCATGGGTAGATGGGGAGTTTGGCCATCTCGACCCGCTGAACAGTGCTGAGTTTGACCGTCTGCTCTTCCAAAAGGTCGGTTCAGAAGCTGAAGCGCTGATTAAAGCAGGAGATACTGCCGGTGTCGCGTTGTCGAGGGCAGGTGTACCGGGGCGGGATTATGTGAGCGAGGCGTTCACCAATATAAGTGCGAAGGTGCCGAAATTCCCTGGGATAGAGCGGTTTGGCGAGGCCAAAGAGTATTTCACAGTGGTCGATCAGGGGGCGTTCATGCGAAAGGTAGAGCAGCTGTATGCTGACACAGGAACGCCGCTGACACCTCAGGTTAAAGGGATGATTGAAAACCTTGTCAGCAATGGAAAGAGATTTGATGTCCAGAATGGTGTTCCTGGGCTGCATGCCGAGGTCAGAGCGGTGAATAGCGCGCTTACTCGGTACCCCAAGGTATCAATTGATGATGTGAAAGTGGCCACCTACAAGCTGGCACCGAAGCAGGGTCAGGGGGATAAATTCGAGGCGTGCTCGAACTGTAGCGGTGTACTGAAGGATGCCGATGTGATTACCGGAAGGAAGCACTGATGATTATCAAAAGAAATGCGTTAAGCAACCAGGGCGGATTGTGGACTTTTCGGGGCGTACCCTACACCGGGGGGGCGTTGGAATTCTCGAATGGTCATGTGGTTGGAGGAGGTATGTATGAAGATGGCCGCTATGTTGATGTCTACCGCAGCGAGTTTATTATTGGGGAGGTGCGTAATGGTATTGAAATGGAGCGAGACTATACGGGGGAGCAGTTTTATTTGGGAGGCAGTGTCTACAACGGATTTTCCTATGAGTTCAGTGGGAATGTATGTGTCAGCGAGCGCTTGTATGAATATGGCTGGGTGATAGAGGAAGTAACATATTTCCCAGATGGACAGTTGCGAACTGTCGAGGTCGGGGAGGATGTTCCACAGAGCTATGAGTGGTTCGAAGGCGGTGGCCTGAAAGCGATGACGGTTCACCAGAATAATATTTTCATGTTTTCCTTAAAATTTTCATTGGAAGGTCTGACGCGGTTGACTCTGTTGGGTGACTATTTTTCTAAGCTACCGCAAGTGATCGGGTGCATAAGATTTCCTGTGTTGCGTGATAAAGCGGAGCTCTCCTCTCTTAAGTATGCGGCCCGGGTTTCACTCATTGGAGATGGTATTGACAAGGCTGTGGTTGACTACATTTTTATGGGGAAAAAGGAACGCTGTATCAGAGAGTTAGAGCTGGATGGTGTCAATGGTACACCGGAAATTCTGCAGTGTTTGAAAAATTATCAGCAGTTGAGTGTATTGAAAGTTGTGGCTGCTAAGGATTGCGTAGACTGGTGGCGTGAAGGCTGCGTCCAGTTTCAGGTACTTCATCCCGGATGTGAAGTATATTTAAATAATCGGAAGGTTAGTTTGGAGGGGTGATGGGGTGTTTGTTTTGTTCGTAGAATTGCCTTCCATATCGATCTGCAAGCCGGGTCGTTTCTGGTAGTCGATAGTGGCGTGTTGCATTTAATACCCAGTGACAGGCAGTTTCAAGGGAGATTCGGTGGCCGATTGAAACGAACACGGGTTTTACATTTTTTTGAGTCCTGAGCGCGGCCCCGATTAGCTCGTCGCCGTCGAACAGGCCTGATTGGCATCCCCTTTCATTAAGCGGAGGTGCGTATTCACCAATGAAGCGACTTTTCCCGCATCCAATAGTGGGAACGTCATAAAGTACCCCCAAGTGCGATGCCAAGCCAAACCGACGAGGGTGAGCTATACCTTGCCCGTCGCAGATGATCAGGTCAGGTCGGTGGGTTATAGTTGATAAGAGCTTTACGATAGAAGGCAGTTCTCGAAACGAAAAAAGACCAGGCATATAGGGAAACGAAGTAGTATCCGACCACGCATGCTCTTCGATGATTTCCAGGCTTTTTGCGTCAACCACAACAATAGAGGCTATGAGTGTATCGTTTTCTTTGTGGTAGGCGACATCGATGCCTGCGATACTTGAAATAGGCCCAAGCTGATCTTGCTTGATTACACGTTCAGATAGTCGTATCTGTAGATCGATAGCCTCGCTTGGGGTTATATCCCAAGGGTGTTGTATGACTGGCTGCATGTGGGCTGTTCTAGCTGAATTAAACGGGTGAGGTTATCGTCAACGATTCTTAAGATTATGCCATTTAAGTGGCAAATGACCAGCTGATTTACTATTGATATTGGACATGAAAAGCATGAAAGGGGCTAAACGTTGGGTGGATCTAGTTTTACTACTCTAATTTTGGTCCCTATGGGGTCGAAGGGATCAGGTAATCATGCAGGTCAAGCCGGTGGCGAGCAGGTGACCAAGGACCTGGTCGACACCGCTGCGCGCATCGAGGCGGCGAACGACCTGACGATCACGGCCGGACGGGACATCGACAGCGTGGGCGGGGTACTCAAAGCGGGTGGTGATACCAGGCTGGACGCCGGTCGCGACCTGTCCATCGGCAGCACAGTCTACGTTTTGATCATCTTCTCGACGGCGATATAACTACGTTAAAGAGAGTGGTGAGAGGGTTGGGCCAGGTGATCACTATTCAAGATCTCCAGATGTCCGTGTGATTGGAATCAGTGGTCAGTTGATTGCTGCGCTTCCAGCCCGGGCAGCGTCCAGCTTCTGCGAGCGGCTTGCTCGCGTGAGCCATGCCAACCCATCGATAGCAGCAGCGCATGGATACGCTACGAGGCTGCAAGGCCATCATTTATTTGACGCCACTATTTTGCCACCTTATCATCCGCGCCGGTTATTGGCACAACGCCATACAAAAGGACCTAACCGATGTGGCGTTTGGAACGCCGGGCCGCGCATTCGTTGCCGCCCACCTTCACTGACCCGGACACTGTCGTGTCGGCGCGCGTCGCCCTGATCGAGCCACGCACCGCCCACTACCCCCGTTTTCTGAAACCACCGGCCCCCGCCACCGATCGGGCAGCGCCGGTGCGTTTACGCCTGGACTTCTTTCTCTAATTTTTTCACCGCCCTCGGGCATCGGGATTTCACATGGACGTTCGTCAGTTCGCCTTTCTCGTGCGTCAGCCTTCGGCTGCCCTCAAAAGCCGTTCCCACTTCCTGGGGATGCCCAAGCGGGGTCTGGCGTTCATCCTGGCCAACGCCATGTTCTGGCAGCCGCTGCTGGTCCAGGCCGAGGGCATCGCGGTCAGCGGGCAGGGCACCACGCTCGGGCAAGCGGGCAATGGCGTGCCGATCGTCAACATCGCCGCGCCCAACGGCAGCGGCCTGTCGCACAACCAGTTTCAGGACTACAACGTCGGCGCCAACGGGGTCATTCTCAACAACGCCACCGGCCGTACCCAGGACACCCAACTGGGCGGCATCATCGTCGGCAACCCCAACTTCCAGGGCACGGCCGCGCAGATCATCCTCAACGAAGTCAATGGCGCCAACGCCAGCCAACTGCGCGGCTACACCGAAGTGGCCGGGCAGTCGGCCCATGTGATCGTCGCCAACCCGCACGGCATCACCTGCGACGGCTGCGGCTTCATCAACACGCCGCAGGCGACCTTGACCACCGGCAGGCCGGTGATCGAAAACGGCCAGCTCACCCGCTACCAGGTCGACCAGGGCAGCGTCGCCATCGAAGGCGCGGGCCTGAACGCCAGCAACGTCGACCGCTTCGAAGTCATCACCCGCGCTGCCCGCCTCAATGCGCAGATCCAGGCGAACAAGCTGACCATCGTCGCCGGGCGCAACGATGTCGAGGCCGGCACCCTCAACGCCACCGCGCGCGCTGCCGACGGCAGCCAGGCGCCGGACCTGGCCATCGACTCCTCGGCGCTGGGCGGCATGTACGTGGGCGCGGTCAAGCTGGTCGGTACCGAGGCCGGGGTCGGTGTGCGCATGGCCGGCGACATGATGTCCGGTGGCGATATCCAGATCGATGCGGCAGGGCAACTGCTGATGGGCCAGACCTCGGCAGCCACCACGGTCAACGTCAAAGCCCAGAGCCTCGACGTTCAGGGCGCCGTATATGCCGGCAGTGATCTGGCGCTGACCACCCAGGGCGCATTGACCAACCAGGGCACCTTGGCAGCCAGGAACAGCGTCACCTTGGACGCCGGCGGCCGCCTGACTAACCGCGGCATCATCGAGGCTGGCGTCAACGCGGACAACAGCCGCAACAGCCAAGGCGATGTGCAGCTCAAGACGCAGGCCTTCGATAACACCGGTAAGAGCGTCATCGCCAGTCGCGACCTGCGCGTGCAAACCGGTGAACTGATCAACCAGCGCGGCACCCTCAGCGCTGCGCGCAGCGCCCAACTGGCCGCGACCACCCTGGACAATCAGAACCAGGGCCGCGTGCTCAGCGCCGGCAATCTCGGCATCAGCGCCGATCAGTTGCTCAACAGCCAGGCTGGACTGGTCACCGCCTCCGGCCTGCTGACGGCGAACGTCGGCCAGTTGATCAACCGTCAGGGCGAGCTGTCGAGCCTCGGCCAGGCCAGCCTGCAGGTGGCGTCGCTGGATAACGTCGCCGGGCTGGTGTCGGCCGGACAAACCTTGAGCCTGAGTGCGCAAGGCGCCATCGACAACCAGGGCGGACGCATCGCCGCGCAGCAGGCCGTGCAGGTCAATGCCGCCTCGCTGAACAACAGCCAGCGCGGTGTGCTGACCAGCCAAGGCGCGCTCGGCGTCGAGGTGAGTGGCGCCCTGGCCAACCAACAGCAGGGGCGCATCGAGTCCACGGCGGGGGCGACGATCAAGGCCGCGGCGCTGGACAACCAGCAGGGCGGCAAGCTCAGCGGCCAGACCCTGAACCTCACGGCAGGCGCGGTGAACAACAGCGTCGGTGGCGAGATCGCCAGCGCACAAGGCACGAACGCCAACCTGGGCCGCCTCGATCAGCACGACGGCGGCCGCTTCTACAGCAATGGCGACCTGTACCTGAACCTAAACGAGGGCCAACTGGATAACCGCAGTGCCCTGATCAATGCCGCCGGGCAGTTGACCTTCGACCACCTCGACAGCGTCGACAACCGCCAGGGCGAAATCTCCAGTGCTCGTAGCTATTCGGTCACGGCGCGCACCCTCGACAACACGGCGGGCAAGCTGCTCAGCGACCAAGGCTTGATCCTCAGCATCGTCCAGACCTTGAACAACGGCGCCGGACTGATCGCCGCCAGCGGCCTGCAGATCGGTGCCGCCAGCCTGATCAATGACCAACAAGGCACCGTGCACAGTCGCGCGGCGCTGGACGCGCGTGTCGCGGGACTGTTCGACAACCGCAGCGGCAGCCTGACCAGCGCCGCCGCCAGCCAGCTCAGCGTCGGCAGCCTGAACAACGCGGGCGGCCGGGTATCCAGCCATTCCGGCTTGAGCCTGGACCTCAATCGCGGTCATCTGGACAACCAGTCCGGGGTGATCAGTGCGCCTGGCACACTGCTGCTGAACAACCTGACCACGGTCGATAACCGCAACGGCGCCGTCTCCAGCAGCAGCGCATTCTCCTTGCTGGCCGATGCGCTGGATAACCGGGGCGGTAAGGTGCAGAGCGACCAGTCGCTAAGCGTGGCGGCTGCGCAGGTGGTGAACAGCGCGGCGGGTCGTCTATCGGGTGCGTCGCTGCGGCTGAACGCCGACAGCCTCGACAACGGCAGCGGTCACTTGCTGGCCAACGACGGTTTGAGCCTGGACGTCGCGGGCGCATTGCTCAACCACAGTGGCGAGGTGCTGGCCCGTGACGTGCGGCTAACAGCCGGCTCGTTGGATAACACCCAGGGCCAGGTGCAGGCCGACCAGTCGTTGACGATCGACAGCGGCGCCCTTGGCAATCGCGCCGGCACGCTCGCCAGCGGCCAGACCCTGGCGCTGACCGCCAGCGCCCTGGACAACACCTCCGGCAAGGTGACCAGTGCGGCGGCGCTGACCGCCGCCATCTCCGGCAATCTGCTCAACCAGAGCGGGCTGATCAGCGCAAGCGCGGACCTGCAACTGAGCAGCGCCGACCTGAACAACCAGGCCGGCCAGATCAGTGCCGCCCACGCCCTGCGCCTGCGCACCGCGCAACTGGACAACAGCGCCGGTGGCCGTATCACCGGCAACACCCTCAGCGCCCAGGTGACGGGCCTGGACCAGCGCGGCGACGGGCGTTTGTACAGCCAGGGCGACTTGAGCCTGGACCTCGCTCGCGGCTTGTTGAATAACCAGGGGGGTGTGATCAGCGCGCCGGGCGCGTTGCGGCTGACCCAACTGGCGACCGTCGATAACCAAGGCGGCGAAATCTCCAGCGCCCGAGGCTTCAGCCTGCAAGCGGACAGCCTGGACAACCGCGCGGGCAAGGTGGTGAGCGAGCAAGCGCTCACCCTGCGCATCGCCCGTGCGCTCGAAAACGCCAAAGGCCTGATTTCGGCCTCAAGCCTGGACGCGCGCAGCGCCAGCCTAGGCAACCAGAACGGCACCCTGAGTGCGCGTGACGGCGTGATCCTGAACGTCGAGGGCCTGCTGGACAACCGCAGTGGCAAGCTCCTGGGCCGTGACCTGTCGCTGACCGCAGGTACGCTCGATAACAGCGACGGCCAAGCGCAAGGCGACACGCGCCTGACCGTCGCCAGCGGGGCGCTGATCAACCAGCGCGGCCGCCTGGTCTCGGCCAACACCGTCAGTCTCAGCGCTGCCAGCCTGGACAATACCGAGGGCACCCTCACCAGTGACGGCGCCCTGACCGCCATCATCGCCGCAGCCGTGCTCAACCAGGCCGGCCTGCTGGCAGCCACTGCCAACCTCGACCTGACCCTGGGCAGCCTCGACAACCAGCGCCAAGGGCGCGTCAGCAGCCAGGCCGACCTGAACCTGGCCGGCACCTCGCTCGACAACCGCAACGGCAGCCTGGCGGCGGTCGGTGTGCTCAAGCTCGATGCGACGCGCCTGGATAACCGCCAGGGCAATGTCTACGCCCAGCAGCGCCTGGACCTGGCGTTGGGTGCAGACCTGAACAACAGCCAACACGGCACCCTGCGCGGTGACGCCCAACTGAATCTGCGCGCCGGCCCGGTAGACAACAGCGAAGGCGGGCGCATCAGTGCCGGGCAGACGTTGATCGCCAGCGTCACCGGGCTGGACCAGCACAACGACGGTCGGCTGTCAGGCCAGGGCGACGTCAGCCTCGACCTCAATCGCGGCCACCTGAACAACCAGGGCGGCACCTTGACCGCACCGGGTCAGTTGCTGTTGAGCCACCTCGCCAGCGTCGATAACCAGGGCGGGGAAATCTCCAGCAGCCAGGCCTTCACCCTGGCTGCCGACACCCTGGACAACCGTGGTGCCAAGGTGCTCAGTGAACAGGCCCTGATCCTGCGCATCGCCCGTGCACTGGACAACACCCAAGGCTTGGTTTCAGCCAAGGCGTTGACCCTGCAGGCTGGCAGCCTGGACAACCAGAGCGGCCTGCTCAGCGCCAACCACGACCTGGCAGTGCAGGTCGGCGCGACGCTGGACAACCGCAGCGGTCGGGTACTGGCCCGCAGCGCCTCGGTGAAGGTGGGCGCTCTGGACAATCGCCTGGGCCTGCTGCAGAGCGACAGCCTGCTCGACCTCACCAGCCTTGGCGCCGTGGATAACCGCCAGGGCACGCTGTTCGCCGCCCAGGCCTTCGACCTCGACGCCGCCAGCCTGGACAACAGCACCGGCAAGCTGACCAGCGATGGGCGCTTGACCGCGACCCTCGCCGGTCAGTTGCTCAACCAGGCTGGCCTGTTCAGCGCGGGCAGCGACCTGCACCTGATCGCCGCCAGCCTGGACAACAGCGCCAAAGGCAGCCTGCACGCCAAGGGGCCGCTGGCGCTCACCGTGGGCGGCGCCTTGAACAACGCCCAAGGCGTGCTCGATAGCGACAGCACGCTGGTACTCACGGCGGGCCAAGTGGACAACAGCCGCGCAGGACGCATCAGCAGCCAGCAGCAACTCACGGCCTCCGTCACCGGCCTTGACCAGCACGATGGCGGTCGCCTGTATGGCCAGGCCGGTGTCAGCCTGGACCTGAATCACGGCCTGCTGAACAACCAGGGTGGCTTGATCCACGCGCCCGGCGCGCTGCTGCTGAGCCACCTGGCCGAGGTGGACAACCGCGCCGGGGAAATCTCCAGTGCCCAGGCGCTGAGCTTCGACGCCCAGAGCCTGGACAACCGCCGCGGCAAGCTGCTCAGCGAGCAAGGGCTGAGCGTGCGCATCGCCAAGGCGCTGGACAATGCCCAGGGCCTGGTGCGCGCGACTGCGCTGGATCTGCGGGCCAACACGCTGATCAATACGGCCGGTACGCTGAGCGCCGGCGACGACCTGACCGCCCAGGTCGAGGCGACACTCGATAACGGTCAGGGCGAGATTCTCGGCGCCACGACTCGCCTAGCCGGCACCACGCTGGACAACCGCTCCGGCCTGATTCAGGGCGACCAGCGGCTCACCCTCGCGGACTGGCAAGCGGTCGGTAACCGCAATGGCCGGCTCGTCACAGGCCAACGCTTCGACCTGAACGCCGCCCGCCTCGACAACACCCAAGGCACGCTCACCAGCGACGGAACGCTCGACGCCCTGATCAGCGGCCAGTTGCTCAACCAGGCCGGCCTGATCGGCGCCAGCGCGCAACTGCAACTGACCGCAGGCAGCTTCGACAACCAGGCCAAGGGCCGCCTGCTGGGCAAGCGCGACCTGAGCCTGACCGTCGGCCAATTCGACAACCGTGGCGGCAACGTCGCCGCAGTGAACCAATTGCAGTTCAAGGGCACGTCGCTGGATAACCGCGACGGTGGCCTGCTCAATGCGGGTCAGGGCATGACCCTGGCCCTCGACAGCCTGGACAACCGTGCCGGTGAGGTCTCCAGCGTCGGTGGCCTGACCCTCGCGGCCCGCGAGCTCGACAACAGCACTGGTGCGCGGCTGCTGGCCAATGACGCCCTGCAGGTGACCGTGCAGCGCCTGAACAACCAGCTCAAGGGCATCATCTCCGGGCAGCGCTCCGTCGAGTTGAACACGGCGCTGCTGGACAACAGCGGGCAGGGCAGCGTGTATGCCAAGGGCAACCTGTCCCTGCTCGCCAGCGGCCAGGTGCTCAACCAGCAAGGCGCGCTGCGCAGCGATGCGGGCCTGAACCTGCACGCCGACAGCCTCGACAACGGCAGCGGGCGCATCAGCAGCGCCGCACCGCTGGTTTTGGTCAGCACCGGCGCGCTGGGTAACCGCAACGGCGAGGTGCTCAGCGCCTCGACCCTGAGCCTGACCAGCGCCAGCCTCGACAACCAGAGCGGCACGCTCATCGGCGACGGGGCCGTGCAGGTCACCACCGGCGCCCTGAACAATCAGCAAGGTGGACGCCTCACCAGCGCCGACCGCCTCGACCTGGTGGCCGGGCAGGTGGACAACCGCGCCGCCGGTCGCATCGCCAGCGCCCACGCACTCACGGCCAGCCTCACCGGTCTCGACCAGCGCGGCGGCGGCAAGCTGTACAGCACCCGCGCCCTGACTCTGGACTTGAACCAGGGCACGTTGAACAACGCCGGTGGCTTGATCAATGCGCCCGGCCCGCTGGTACTGCGCAACCTCGCGCAGGTCATCAACCAGGGCGGCGAAATCTCCAGCCAGCAAGCCTTCGCCCTGGCGGCGCAGAGCCTGGACAACACCGACGGCAAACTGCTGAGCGACCACGGGCTGAGCCTGACGGTCGAGCGGGCGCTGCTCAACGTCAGAGGACAGATCACGGCCGCCGGACTCAAGGCCCAGGCGGGCCGTCTGGACAACAGCGAAGGCGTGTTCAGCAGCGAAGAAGACCTGGCCCTGTCGGTCAGCGACGCATTGCTCAACGTCGACGGCGAGCTGTCCAGCGCCGGCGCCAGCGTGGTCGATGCGCAGACCCTGAACAACCGCAACGGGCAGGTGATGGGCGACGTCAGCCTGGTGCTGACGACCCGAGGCGCGCTGCTCAACCAGGGCGGCACCCTGGGCGCCGCCGAGCGCTTGCAGGTGACGGCGGCGAGCCTGGACAACAGCCAGTCCGGCAGCCTGGTGAGTGACGGCAGCCTGACCGCGAAGGTCGATGGCCTGCTCGACAACCAGGACCAAGGCCGGGTCATGGCCAAAGGCGCCATGGCGGTGCAGGCCGGTGCGCTGGACAACCGGGGCGGGCGGGTGTCCGGGCAGGATCTGCTGACCCTGAGCGGTGATCGCCTGGACAACCGTGGCGGCGCGGTGCGCGCCAATCAGGCGCTCGACCTGGCCATCGGCGAGGTGGACAACCGCGCAGGCGTGCTCAACAGCAAGCAGGCCTTGGTGATCGTCAGCCAGACGCTGAGCAACCAGGCCGGGCTGATCAGCGCCGCAGGCCCGGTGCGCCTGACCGCGCAGCGTGTGGAAAACGGCACCGGCCGCATCGCCAGCCAGCGCGACCTGGACGCCAGCGTTGGCGTGCTCAATCAACAGGGCGGCGAGCTGGTGGCCCAGGGAGAACTGACCCTCACCGGCAGCGCCCTCGATAACCGCAACGGCGGTCTGGTGGGCGCCACAAAAGCGCTGAAACTCAAGGTGGACGCGGTCGATAACCGCGCCGGGGAGCTGTCCAGCCAGGCCGCTGCCGAGTTCAGCGGCCAGCGCCTGGACAACAGTGGCGGCAAGCTGCTCGCCGCCACCGCGCTGCAACTGGCCGTGGCTCAGGTCATCAACCAGGCCAAGGGCTTGGTGTTCGCCCAGGACACGCGCTTGACCGGCGCGAGCCTGGACAACGCCCAAGGCACCTTCGCCGGCCAGCGTTCGCTGGCGCTGGAGCTGACCGCCGCGCTGGACAACACCCAAGGCACACTCAGCAGCGAAGGCACGCTGCAACTGACCGGCGAGCGGATCGACAACACCGCTGGCCGTATCACCAGTGCCGACACGCTGACCCTCGACAGCACCGCTGCGCTGATCAACCAGGGCGGGGTGGTGGAAACCGCGCAGAGCCTGACGCTCAACAGCGCCAGCCTGGACAACAGCCAGCAGGGCCTGCTCAAGAGCCAAGGCGCCGCGCGCCTGACCACCGGCCAGTTCGACAACACCCAGGGCGGGCGCCTGATCGGTTCCGGGCCGCTCGATCTCACCGCGACGCAGCTCAGCAATGGCGGCCGTGTCGCCAGCGCCGGCACCCTCAACGCCAGCCTCACCGGCCTCACGCAACAAGGCGGCGAGCTGTTCAGCAACAGCCAACTGATCCTCGACCTGAACGGCGGTGACGCCACCAACAGCGGCGTGATCAACGCACCGATCCTGGTCCTGAAAAACCTCGGCAACCTCGACAACCGCCACGGCGAGCTCTCCAGCCAGAACGCCATCACCCTGGCCGCCCGCAGCCTGGACAACAGCCAGGGCAAGCTGATCAGCAACCAGGCACTGGTGCTGCGCATCGAACAGGCCCTGGCCAACGCCAAGGGCCACATCAGCGCCGCACGCCTCGACACCCGCAGCGCACGCCTGGACAACAGTGACGGTCTGCTCAGCAGCCGCAGTGGCCTGGACATCGTCGCCCGCGAAACGCTCGACAACCAGCGCGGCACCTTGATCGCCGACGGCCAATTGCTGCTGACCAGCGCCCAGTTGGACAACCGTGGCGGCGAGATCGCCGGCAAGGCCGACCTGAGCGTCAATGCCGCGCGCCTGGACAACCGCAGCGGCCAGTTGATCGGCACCCAGGCCGTGCAGGTCAGTGGCGCCAGCCTCGACAACCGGGGCGGTCTGGTCGGCGCCACAAAAGCGCTGAAACTCGACGTCGGTGCCGTGGATAACCGGGCCGGCGAGCTGACCAGCAACGCCGGCGTGAGCATCACCGGTCAGCACCTGGACAACAGCGACGCGGGCCAGGTGTTCGCCGCCGAGGGCCTGACGCTGAACGTCGAGCAGGTGCTCAACCGCCAGGGCGGTTCGCTCAGCGCCCAGCGCCTGGCGCTGACCGGCAGCCGCCTGGACAACACCGGCGGCACGCTGCTCAGCCAGCAGCCGTTGCGCCTGCAGGTGAGCGGCGAGCTGGACAACAGTTGGGGCCTGCTGAGCAGTGAAGACACTCTCGACATCGAGGCCGGCAGCCTGAACAACAGCCACGGCAGCCTGTCCAGCGCGCACGCCTTGAACGTGGCCCTCAATGGTCAGTTGAACAACCAGAGCGGCCAGTTGGTCAGCGACGGCGCCCTGGTGCTGAGCAGCACCGCGCTGGCCAACCAGCACGGCAGCATCAGCGCCAAAGGCGCGGTGACGGTGAGCGCCGGTACGCTGGACAACCAGGGCGGTCGCCTCAACAGCGGCGAGACCTTGCAGTTGACCAGCGGGCAATTGAACAACGGCGGCAGCATCGGCAGCGCCAAGGCCCTGACCGCGAGTGTCAGCGGGTTCGACCAGCAGGGCGGTACGCTCTTCAGCCACAGCGGCCTGAGCCTGGACCTGAACAACGGCGCGTTGAGCAACCAGAACGGTTTGATCAACGCCACAGGCCCACTGCTGTTGAGCAACCTCGCGGCAGTCAATAACCAGAACGGTGAAATCTCCAGTGCCCAAGCCTTCACCCTGGCCGCTCAGAGCCTGGACAACGGCAACGGCAAACTACTCAGCAACCAGGCCCTGGTCGTGCGCGTCGGCCAAGTGCTGGCCAACGTCAAAGGCCTGATCGGCGCCGCCCGCCTGGACGCGCACGCCGGCGCCGTGGACAACCGCGGCGGCACCCTGAGCAGTCGCAGCGACCTGCAACTGACCAGCGATGGCCTGCTCGACAACCAGGAGCAGGGCCTGATCAGCGCCAGCCAGACGCTGACCCTCAATACCGGCAACCTCAACAACCTCACCGGCAGCCTGCTCGGCGCGGCGGGCGTGACGCTCACCGCCATGGCCCTGGACAACAGCGGCGGTGGCCTGATCAACAGCCAGGGCACCCTGGACCTGAGCGCCGCCAGCCTGAACACCGGCAGCGGCGGTGAAGTGTCCGCCCGGGGCGCGATGGGCCTGAAGCTGAGCGCCCTGGCGCTGGCGGGCGGTCGGGTGATGGGCGAGCAGGGCGTGACCCTCGACCTCAACGACAGCGACCTGGACAACCGCAATGGCCAGATCCTGGCCAAGGGGCCGCTGACCCTCAAGCGCCTGCGCAGCTTCAACAACCAGAACGGCGAACTGTCCAGCCAGCGCAGCCTGACCCTGAGCACCGGCACCCTGGACAACAGCGGCGGCAAGCTGATCAGCAGCGAGGTGCTGACGGTCCAGGCCGCCAGGCTGATCAACCAGAACGGCCTGGTATCCGGCTGGCAAGGGCTGAGCGTCGGCGGCGGCAGCCTCGACAACCGCAACAACGGCACCCTGTCCAGCCGCAGCGGCGCGGTCGATGTGCGGCTCTCCGGCGAACTGCTCAATGCCGGAGCCGGCGCCCTGGTCAGCCAGGGCGCGCTGACCGTCAGCGCTGCCAGCCTGGACAACACCGGCGGCATCCTCTCCAGTGGCGCAGGGCAAACCCTGGTGGTCGGCGGCACGCTCGACAACGCCAGCGGCGGCCTGATCGACAGCGGCGCCGAGCTCGATGTACAGGCGGCCAGCCTGAACAACACCGCCGGCACCGTCACCGCCCAGCAGGCGCTGGCCGTCACCGCCACCGACCTGGGCAACCAGAACGGCACCCTGGTCAGCAATGGCCGCCTGACCCTCGACCTGCTGGGTCGCCTGGTCAACAACCAGGGCAAGCTCGCCAGCGCCGGAACGTTGCTGTTGCAGCGCGCCACGCAGGTGGACAACCAGGGCGGCCAGATCGCCAGCCAGGGCGTGCTGACGCTGCTGGCCGGCGGCATCGACAACCGCCAGCGCGGCACCCTCGCCGGCAAGGAGCGGGTGGCGATCACCAGCACCGGCGTGCTGCAGAACGATGCAGATGGCTTGATCTACAGCCAGGGCGCGGACGTGCACATCAGCGCGGCCAGCCTCAGCAACCGCGCTGGCGTGGTGCAGGGCCAGCAGGGCCTGGGCCTGAGCCTCACGGGCGACCTGGACAACGAAGGCGGCACGCTGCTGGCCCAGAGCGGCGACCTGAGCGCCGCCGCCAGCACCCTGAACAACCAGGGCGGTACGCTGGCCAGCGTGGCCGGGGCGCTCGATGCCCGCATTGGCGGCCAACTGCTCAACGGCGTCAACGCCGCCAACAAGGCGGGCGTGATCCAGGGACAGCGCTTGAACCTGATCGCCGCCAGCGTCGACAACCAGCGCGGCCGCATCGCCGCGCAAAACGGCGACGCGCTGATCAACGCCCGTTCCTTCGCCAACGCCCAGGGCGGCCTGTATGCCAAGCACCTGCTCCAGGTGGTGGGCGCCGCGCTCGACAACAGTACCGGTCAAATGGCGGCCAATCGCGTGGACCTGGGGCTCGACGGCCAGCTGGGCAACCGTGGCGGGATCATCGAAAGCGACAGCGTGCTCCACGTGCGCGCCAGCGCCGTCGATAACCAAGGCGGGCAGTTGCGTGCCCTGGGCAGCACCGGCAAGACCGACTTCCAACTGCTCGGCGGATTCGACAACCGCAATGGCCGACTCGAAACCCGCAACAGCGACCTAACCCTCAACGCCACTGGCTTGCAGAACCAGGGCGGTAGCCTGCTGCACAGCGGCAGCGGCACTTTTGAGATCGCTACCAGCAACCTCATCGACGCCGGCGGCACCCTGGTGACCCGAGGCGGCCTGACCCTGGCTGCCGACACCTGGACCAACAGCAGCGTGCTCCAGGCCGGGCGCCTGAACCTCAACGTCAACACCCTGAACCAGACCGCTAGCGGCCAGTTGCTGGCCTCCGACAGCCTGGTCGGCACGGGCGCCAACTGGAGCAACGACGGCCTGATCGCCAGCGATGGCACCGCGCAACTGACGCTGACCGGCCGCTACAGCAGCAACGGCCGCTACAGCAGCCTCGGCCAACTCGGCTTGAGCGCCGCCCAGGTAGACCTGAACAGTACGGCGTCCATCGCCAGCGGGCAGGACAGCACCCTGCGCGTGGGCGGCCAGCTCAACAACGCCGGGCGCCTGACCGCCGCTGGCAACCTGACCCTCGGCAGCGTCGGCATCGGCAACACCGGCACCCTGGCCAGCGGCGCCAACCTGACCCTCAGCGCCAACACCCTGCTCAACGACAAAGGCCTGATCACCAGCGGCGGCGACATGCAGTTGCTGGCCAACCGCTTCACCAACTCGTTCGCCGATGTGTACAGCCTGGGCAACGTGCTGATCGGCAAGGATGCCAGCCAGACCAAAGCCGAGTTGCTGGACAACCGCTCCAGCACCCTCGAAAGCGCGAAGAACCTGACGATCAACGCCATGACCGTCAATAACGTGCGTGATGTGCTGGAGTACTCGGCGCATGGAAAAAGCTATGCCAAGATCACCGAACTCGATTGCAGCCTGATTCCGGGGCCGGGATGCGACTTCCGCAAGAAGGGCCGTCGCAACGGCTTGTGGCAGATCGATGAAATCGACCGGTTGGAGGTCACGCGCAGCTCGGTAGCCTCGGCGCTGAGTAGTGGCGCAGACCTGCTGGTCAACGCCCAGACCCTCAACAATTACAGCAGCACCATCGCCGCGACCGGCAACCTCACCGCCAACGCGACCACCATCACGAACCAGGGTCTGCAAGCCCAGGAGATCAAGACCACCCGGACCTACTGGAACTTCGTAAAGCAAATCTTCGGTGCGACACAGGCAGCTGCCGACTTCAACGCGAAGAACAGCCCCAAACCGTCAGAGACGGTGGAAGCGGATCTTGCCTATTTCATCAGTCTCATGGGCGGCGGCAAGCTGTCGGAAAACACGACCATCCTCAACAGCGATGGCCAGTCTTACGATGCCGTCATCCAGGCGGGCGGCAATGTCACCCTGAGCGCTTCGCAGAACATCAACAACAGCGTGGTGCGTCCCTACTACGCCTACGTCGCGGCAGGCCGCAACACGACCGATACAGGCGCAGGTAGTCGCTATTCGACGGCGGTGTCCATCAACGCCCAGTTGCCGCCTGACCTGGCCCAGCAGCAGGTCAACCCGCTCGCGCTGCCCGGCTTCAGCCTACCCACCGGCCAAAACGGCCTGTTCCGTCTGAGCGGGCAGGGCGGCAACAGCGGGCAGGTGGCTCGAGGTTCCGCCGGGCCTGCCAGTTGGACCCTGGGCGCTGCCAGCGTCGGCCTGGAACAACGCCAGCAACGCCTGCCCGAAACCCAAGGCCGGACAATTCAACTCGACGACGTCGCCCAGGTGTCTGCCAGCAGCCGCCAGGTGTCGGTCACGGCCCGTGAGGCCAGCGGCATCCAGGCCAGCGTCAGCGCGATCAATGTGGGCGGTGTGAGCGATGCCGACGTCGGCACGCTGCAACCTGGCCGCAGCGGCGGCGGCACCATCACCCCAGTGGATGGCATCACCGCGCAGAACCCGGTCGATGGCTCGCGCCCGGCCGTCGACCTGTCCCGCCCGGACATCGACCTGTCCGGCCTGACCCCCGCCGAGCGCGATGCCCGCATCGTGCTGACCACGCCCGATCAACCGGTTTCCGACAGCAGCCGTCCGACCTTGAACGTCCCCGGCCTGTCCACCGCCGAGCGCGACACCCGCGTGGTCACCGTCGCACCGGACAGCGCCCGCCCAGACCTCAGCGTGCCCGGCGTCACGCCGCTGGCCTCTGCGACCCAGGTGTCCGTGGAGCGGCAGCAGCCTTCGACCGTGGCGACAGTGGTGCCGACCTCCCGCGAGTTCCTGCCCGCCGTCAGCCCCGCCGAGCAGCCTGTCGTGGACAGCACCGCCACCCGCCCGGCCGCCGTCACGGTCGAGCAGGTCGCCGCGAACCCGACGCCGGTCGCCAGCCAAACCCTTGAGCGAGTCCAGGGCCTTCCCGAAAAGCGTCCGGTCTCCCAGCCGCACAAGTACCTGATCGAAACCAATCCCGTGCTCACCGACATGAAGCAATTCATGAGCTCGGACTACCTGCTTTCGGGCCTGGGCTACAACCCGGACGAAAGCGCCAAGCGCCTGGGCGACGGCCTTTACGAACAGCGCCTGATCCAGCAAGCCGTGGTGGCCCGCACTGGCCAACGCTTCATCGACGGCCAAACCACCGACGAAAAGCTGTTCAAGCACCTGATGGATAACGCCATCGCCAGCCGTCAAACGCTGAACCTGGCCGTAGGCGTAACCCTCACCTCAGAGCAGGTCGCAGCGCTGACCCACGACATCGTCTGGCTGGAAACCCATGTGGTGAACGGCGAGGAAGTGTTGGTGCCGGTGCTGTACCTGGCCAACGCCAACAATCGCCTGGCCCCCAACGGCGCGCTGATAGCAGGCAGCGACGTCACCCTCATCGCCGGCCAGAACCTCACTAACGTCGGCACCTTGCGCGCCAGCAACAACCTGTCCGCCCAGGCCGGCAACGACATCATCAACGGCGGCCTGATCGAGGCAGGCAATCGCCTGGACCTGCTGGCCGGCAACAACATCGTCAATAAAGCCGGCGGCATCATCGCCGGCCGCGACGTGACCCTCACAGCCCTCAAGGGCGATGTGATCAACGAACGCACCGCCACTACCCACGCCAGCAGCGACGGGCGCACAAGCGAACGCCGTGACTTCCTCGACAGCGCTGCGCGCATCGAAGCGGCCAATGACCTGAGCATCGGCGCAGGTCGCGACGTCTCGAACCAGGGCAGCGTGCTGCAAAGCGGGCGTGACCTGACGATTCAGGCGGGCCGCGATGTGAGCTTCGGCGCCGTGGAGCAGGTGGAGAGCCGCGACAGCCGTGGTAAGCGTTACACCAACAGCAACAGCAGCGTGAAGCAGAACGGCTCGACGGTGACCGCAGGACGGGATTTGTCAGCGTTGGCCGGACGCGACCTCACCGCCATCGCTAGCCAGATCGACGCCAAGCGCGATGTGGCCATGGCGGCGACCGAAAACCTCAGCCTGAGCTCAGCGGCGGATGAACAGCATTCGGCGTTCAAGACGAAGAAGGCCAAGGGTCAGGAAGACCATGTGAGCCAGGTCGGCACGGCGGTGACGGCGGGCGGCGACGTGAGCCTGCGCGCTGGACAGGACCTGGCGATGACGGCCAGCCGGGTGTCGGCGGGGGATGAAGCGTATCTGGTGGCCGGTGGTCGGTTGGAGCTGCTGGCTGAGGCTGACAGTGACTACTCGCTGTATGACAAGAAGAGTAAAGGGAGTTTCGGTAGCAAGAAAACTAAGCGCGATGAAGTGACCGATGTGAAGTATGTCGGCAGCGCGGTATCGGCCGGGGCGATGTGACCCTCGCGAGTGGCGGGGATCAGCGGTATCAGGCGGCCACGCTTGAGAGTGGGAAGGATCTGACGCTGGAGAGTGGCGGAGGGATCGCGTTTGAAGGCGTGAAGGATCTGCATCAGGAGAGTCACGAGAAGAGCAAGTCGGATCTGGCGTGGAACAGTGCAAAGGGCAGAGGCAACACGGACGAAACTTTGCGCCAGAGTCAATTGGTTGCACAGGGCGAACTTGCAATCAAAGCTGCGGAAGGTTTGAAGATCGATGTGCGGCAGATCGATCAGCACACCGTGAGCCAGACCATCGACGCTATGGTTGCAGCCGATCCACAACTGGCATGGCTCAAGGAAGCCGAGGCGCGAGGCGATGTGGATTGGAAGCTCGTGAAGGAAACTCACGATGCCTACAAATACAGTCACTCTGGGCTGGGTCAGGGCGCCATGCTGGCGATCGTCATCGTCGTCACGGTGCTAACGGCGGGAAGCGGAACTGCAGCTGCCCTGGGCACTGCTGCTGGTAGCGCAGCACAAGGCGCAGCAGTGGCAGCCGGAATGTCCGCGACGACAGCAGCAACTATCGCAACAGCGGCCAACGCAGCAGCGGTTGCGGCCTTCTCTGCGGCAGTGTCTCAATCCGCGGTCAGCGTGATTAACAACAAGGGAAACATCGGGGCAGCGCTAAAAGACGTCACCTCTAAAGACAGCATGCAGAGCTATCTCGTCAGCGGGCTGGCTGCCGGATTTGCGGCGGGTGTTCTCGATAAAACGTTTGGGGTGGAGAAAGCGGACGTTACCAAAGCCACACATGGTTTCGAGTTGGGCACCGTGAGTGGCGCCAGCAAATTTGCGGGTTATACCTTCGCTGAAAGTGGCTTTGGAGCGGTCGCCAACACGGCCATCAAGGGTGGCAGCCTAGGCGACAATCTGGCTCACGCAGCCGTCAGCTCGGCAGCGGATGTGATCTCGGCAGGGATCTACAACCGTTTGGGTACGAAGTTGGAGTTCTCCGGGCTCCCGGCAAAAATGGGCGCTCATGCCCTGGTCGGTGGCTTGATCAGCGAATTGGCTGGAGGTGATTTCAAGACTGGTGCATTGGCGGCAGGCGCGAACGAGGCATTCGTCGCGTCGGTTGGCGACAAGATCTTCGACAACGGCATGCACGATCAACTGCTGGCCATGACCTCGCAACTGATCGGTCTCACGGTGGCAGCGGCGGCAGGCGGGTCGAGCAAGGATCAAGCTGTCGCTGGTTGGGTGGCTTCGCAAGCGACCAAGTACAACAGCCTGGATCATCCGACCGCCGAGAAGTTGCTGGATGAGTTGAAGGGCTGCAAAGCCAGCGGGGCGTGCGGCAGAGCACAAGTGGAAGGCATTGTCGGTCGCTATGAAAAGCTTTCTGCGGACCGGTCCAAAGCGATCCAGGGCTGCGAGTCCAGGGCCTGTGTAGAGGCTATCCAGGCCAACACTATCGCTATGAACGACCCCGTTGCGCAGGAACTGTTGGGTATGTTCAGGCGGACGGTGGCGTATGACGTCCCGGGCTTACTACAAGGTGATCCGAGCAACGTCGCAATGCCTTCTCTTGGGGTCGATAAGTGGGGAGGCTTATTCGTATCCGACAAGGACCTGATTCAGGCGAAATATATATCGGAAGGCTGGTTGACGCCTGCTGAGCATGGGGGATTGGAGAAGTGGGATAGGGAAACTGAGTGGCTGAATCGACTGGCCGGCAAACAATTGTCGGTCGAGGAGAAGGCGAGTAGGCTTGTTGAGCTTACTTCTATGGCTGGTATGGGCATCATCACTGGCCGTGGAACCGTAGGTGGTGCTGTTGGACAGGCTGGAGGTAAGCCGAAGGCTTCTACCAGTGGCGACACGTCAAAAAATTCTAACTCGACAGGCGAGTCGGATCGCGCGGAGACTGGTAGTGTTACAAGGCAAAATGTATCGGGTAGTGATCCGAAAGATGGAGTTCGGGATGGTTTCAGTGGGGGGAAACCAGCTGTTTCGAATGATCCGTATAACCCGAAGGCTGTTTCTGATAGATCTAAAGTCAATAGAGATTATTATGGTCAAGAAAATTCTGCTGATGATTTTTCTGCTGGTCTTCCAAACTATTCCACACATTCAACAGCGAAGAGCTATCAGTCAGCGGCACCACGAGATTTGAATGAGCAGATGCTGTGGAATAGAGTGATAGAAAACCCCTCTGCGGGCCGTGATACAAAACTAGCGGGCGATAAAGACTTCCCGAGGAGTGAGGGGTGGAGAAAAATGGAAGTAAGTCACCGTTTGCCTAGCGGAGACAACATAACAGTTCACTATCAGTACAACTCCGTTACAGACAAAGCATACGATATGAAAATCACCACGCCGCAACAGTTGCCACCTGTGCTGCAGCCCGGAAGGACCATTGAGTGATGTGTATATGATTGTTCGAGAAATTGGGCGAGAAAACCCTGTGCAGGTGTTTGGGATTTACTGGGTAGGTAACGAACGCTTCTACTGGGTCATTCCTTATAAAGGTTATAGTGGCTTAATGGCGCTCAGTGATCGAGAGGTCGTTATGATTGACTCTTCTTTATCAAGCGAATTCATTCTCTGTAAGGATGGGGATGGGAGTGATATGATTTTGCATTGGGCCGCAGAAGATTTGATTGAAGAGCTTGTGGGCGGTGATCCACTTGCAATGGTGGAGTTCTTAAGGCGCATTGAAGACTAATGACCCATAAGGGGTTGGTGCTGCTGAGAAGGGTGGAGAGCATCACTCTAAGGTAAAAATATTACTGTGTTACATGGCAAGTGAGAGGGGCGGGGTGGTTTAATAAATAAGTTAAATCTCTATTGAAAGACTGCTTTGTAGAGTATTCAATAGTCGGCAACGAGAATTTTGGTGACCTTGAACGGATAGAACTGGAAGGCTTGAATAAGCTGGCGACTGTAGAGTTTTGATCTGAAGGCTGGATGGGTACTGATATTTATGACTGTGCTTGTGATGAGCAGGTCATGAACATTTTGCTTTCTCTAGAAGAGAAATATCTTGTCCTTAAGGAATCTCCGATCAAGTCAGCACCGGCCATCTGACCTGTGGGGTATGTCAGAAATTTTGTGTTCGGGCATAACATGAGCAAGAGGTGCATGTATGCCAACCAAGAAGAAACCCCTGCGTGACCTACCAAAAATCCCCAAGGAGCTGCTTGAGCAGTTCGGTGAGGGCCTGATGACTGCGGAGGCTATCGAAGATGCCTCTGCGGCATTCAAGAAGGCGCTGATCGAACGGGCCTTGAACGCCGAGCTCAGTCACCATCTGGGGTATCTGCCGGGCGCGCAGCGTCCAGAGGATGAAACCAATCAGCGCAATGGCAGGACTGGCAAGACGGTTCTGACTGGAGAGGGGCCGCTGCGGCTGGATATCCCCCGTGATCGAGACGGTAGTTTTGCGCCCATCCTGATTCCCAAGCATGAACGCCGTTACACCGGCTTCGATGACAAGATCATCGCCATGTATGCCCGAGGCATGACCGTTCGGGAAATTCGCGCATTCATCTCTGAACAGTACGGAACGGATGTTTCGCACGACTTCATCAGTTCGGTCACGGCCGAGGTGATGGAGGAAATCGGCGCGTGGCAACAGCGGCCGCTGGAGCCGATGTACCCGGTCATTTTCTTTGATGCGCTGCGAGTCAAGATTCGCGAAGAAGGGCTTGTGCGCAACAAAGCGATTTACTTGGCGCTGGGCGTTCTACCCGATGGGACGCGCGATATTCTCGGGATCTGGATCGAAAATACCGAAGGTGCGAAGTTCTGGATGAAGGTCTTCAATGACCTTAAGACGCGCGGCGTTGAGGATGTGCTGATCGCCGTAACCGACGGCCTCAAAGGGATGCCAGATGCGCTAAGCGCCGTGTTTCCGGCCACCACGCTGCAAACATGTATTGTCCACTTGATCCGCAACAGTCTCGATTATGCAGCGTGGGATAAGCGTCGTGATCTGGCCAAAGCGCTCAAGCCGATCTATCAGGCCATCAACGCCGAGGCGGCTGAGCAGGCACTGGATGCCTTTGAAAACGGCCCTTGGGGCAAACAGTACCCAACGGTAGTTGCGGCATGGAGAAGAGCCTGGGATCGAGTGATTCCATTCTTTGTCTTCCCGTCGGGCATTCGAAAAGTGATCTATACGACCAACGCGATCGAAAGCATCAACGCCCAGCTACGCAAGATCATCAAAACGCGTGGTCACTTCCCAACGGATGAGGCCGCCACCAAGCTGATCTGGCTGGGGCTGCGGAACATCACGGCAAACTGGGGCTCAGCGGCCCATGACTGGAAAAATGCGATGAATCAATTCGCGATGCTGTACGGAGATCGATTTATCAGGCCGACCTGGTAAAAGCATGGCCAGCCTGACGGCAGGCCGTTATCGGCCCGCACACAAAAAATCTGACACTCTCGACCTGTGCTGAAATAGCCCTGCGTCCAACTGCCCTCTACAAGCCCGCCATTCCATGAGTCAGATGAGCTTTTCCGATTTCGAGTACGCCGGTAAGCGCAAGCAAACCCGTCGCGAGCGTTTCCTGGCCGAGATGGAACAGGTGGTGCCGTGGAGCGGTTTGGTGGCATTGATCGAGCCGCACTACCCAAAGGCCGGCGGTGGTCGCAAGCCGTACCCACTGGAAACCATGCTGCGTGTTCACCTGCTGCAGAACTGGTTCTCGTTGAGCGACCCAGCCATGGAAGAGGCGGAGAGTGTCAGATTTTTTGTGTGCGGGCCGATAACGGCCTGCCTTCAGGCTGGCCATGCTTTTACCAGGTCGGCCTGATAAATCGATCTCCGTACAGCATCGCGAATTGATTCATCGCATTTTTCCAGTCATGGGCCGCTGAGCCCCAGTTTGCCGTGATGTTCCGCAGCCCCAGCCAGATCAGCTTGGTGGCGGCCTCATCCGTTGGGAAGTGACCACGCGTTTTGATGATCTTGCGTAGCTGGGCGTTGATGCTTTCGATCGCGTTGGTCGTATAGATCACTTTTCGAATGCCCGACGGGAAGACAAAGAATGGAATCACTCGATCCCAGGCTCTTCTCCATGCCGCAACTACCGTTGGGTACTGTTTGCCCCAAGGGCCGTTTTCAAACGCATCCAGTGCCTGCTCAGCCGCCTCGGCGTTGATGGCCTGATAGATCGGCTTGAGCGCTTTGGCCAGATCACGACGCTTCTCCCACGCTGCATAATCGAGACTGTTGCGGATCAAGTGGACGATGCATGTTTGCAGCGTGGTGGCCGGAAACACGGCGCTTAGCGCCTCTGGCATCCCTTTGAGGCCGTCGGTGACGGCGATCAGCACATCCTCAACGCCGCGCGTCTTGAGGTCATTGAAGACCTTCATCCAGAACTTCGCACCTTCGGTATTTTCGATCCAGATCCCGAGAATATCGTACGCGATCCATAAACCCCACCTGCCCAACAGTGGGGGAACGGGTTACCGTGGCATCTCTGGCGAGCAGTTCCACGGTAGCAGCGCTTCGTAGTCTGCTACCGACGAGGCGTGCGGTAGCCGCTCTAGTACGTGGCGCAGCCACGTATAAGGCTCTTGGCCGTTGACCTTGGCGGTCTCGATCAGGCTGTAGATCTTCGCGCTGGCACTGGCGCCGTTGACGGTGTCGCTGAACAGCCAGGCCTTGCGCCCTATGACAAACGGCTTGATCGCTCTTTCGGCCGTATTGTTATCGATGGGCAAGTAACCCGCTTCGACATAGCGCTCCAGTCGACTCCAGTTGTTCGCCAGGTAATGCACTGCCTTGCCCAACGCACTTTGTGCGGTCACCTGCGACTGGGTTTTATCCAGCCAGCTTTTCAGTTGTGTCAGGATCGGCAGGCTTTTCTCCTGTCGACCAGCAAACCGCTGTTCATCACTGACGTCTTTGAACTCGCGCTCGATGCCGTACAGCTTGTTGATCATCGCCAGCGCGATATCAGCCCGTCCGGTTTTACCTTTGGGCTGCACTTTTTGCGCGTCCACGAACTTGCGTCGCGCATGGGCCATGCACGCCAGTCGCTCCACGCCCGGCTGCAACGCCAACGCGTTATAGCCGGCGTAATCATCAGTCATGACATAGCCACGGTAACTTTCCAGCAAGCGCAACGGCACCTCCTGCGCACGGCTGGACGTGTAATCAAACAGCACAACTTTTCGATCCGGTGGGCCACTGGCTTGCACCCACATCCAGGATTGGCTGGTCGGATCTCGATCCGGTTCTTTCAACACCTGTACACGGGTTTCATCGCAGTGAATCACTGGGCTTTCCAGCAACCGATCACGCATCAAATTAAGCAGTGGCTGGAAATGCTCGCTGCACTGGATCACCCAGCGTGCCAGCGTTTGCCGAGGGATATCGATACCGTGGCGGCTAAGTACCGTTTCAAACCGATGCAACGGTAAACCGTCGACATACTTGGTGGTCAGTAGCATGGCCAGCACGCTGGGGCTGGCCATGCTTTTCTCGATCAACTGGGCAGGCTTGTCGGCGGTGACCGGTGCGGCTTCACAGCCACGGCAAGCGTAGATCTTGCGGATATATTTGATGACCCGGATCTGCATCGGCACGATATCCAGTTGCTCACTGGTTTCTTCCCCGATGGCATGTTTGCGGCAACCGCAAGCACAGGTCAGTTCGTGTTCGGGCAGTTCGTGGATGACTTCGATACGCGGCAGATCGGCCGCCAACGGCTTGCGTTTGCCACGGCGTGGTGTCGGTGCGACAACTTCTTCATCGACGTCGCCAACCAACGGCATTGGCTCGCTTTCAGGCTCATTGAACAAGGCCAACTGTGGCGTGTTGGGTTCCACGGATTGCTCGGACTTGCGTCCAAACAAACGGTCACGCAACAGCTTGATCTGTTCTTTCAGGTCGACGATGTGAGTCTGATAAGCCTGAGTGGTTTCCTCCTGACGATTGAGGGCCTCAAGCAACAGTTGCTTAAGCAAAACAGGATCATCAGGAAGGTCATCGGGCAGAGAAATCATGGCCCGGATTATACCGGGTTACGCCACGTAGCGCGGCGTCAAAACCTGATGAGGACGATTACGCCAGAGGTCAAAACCGTCGAGCAGCCAGTTGAGTTCCTGGACGGTCAGAATGATCGCCTCGTCGGTGGCGTCAGGCGATGTTTTGAAACGCTCGGATTCGAGGCGCTTGAGCCAAAGGCAGAAGCCGTTTCGTTCCCAGTAGAGGATCTTCACGCGGTTGCGCGGCTTGTTGAGAAACACGAAAAGCACGGGGTCAAACACCGCCACTTTGATATCCAGTTCGACCAGAGCGGCCAGGCCGTCAATCGACTTTCGGAAGTCGACGGGCTTGGGGTAGAGATAGACTTTTTCGACTTTGGCGTCGGGTCGCATCATGACGGGGCTGGCTCCAGAAAGAGATCGGGAGCACAGCATTGGGGATCAACTTCGCGCTTTGAATGTGGGGTTCATGGAGCGGTTACAATCTGTGGATGGTACACCGGCAATTATTACCGGCCGCTGGAGAGGTGCGTCCGTGAGGGCAGGAAATCAAGGCTGCGTTTTGGTTATCCAATAGCCAGCGGCTGAAAATCGGGCTATTCGACGTGCCCGAGCCGTCCATTTCGAGCTGATGGCAACTTGTTCGGAGTTTTCCATAGCGGGCCCAATCCCCCGAGCCCGCCACACCGCTCCTACCTCAAGGACACTGACAAGTCGAAGGCCCAAACACCGGCCCGCTGCAAGGGTCTTTCGACGGGCCGAACACCGGGCACGCCGCTTGGGCAGTCAGGGAGAAACCACAGAGCAGAAACACCGCCAACAGTACGTTCTTCATTCGCAAGCTCCTGAGTGGGTAAACCCACGCGTTCTATCCATAGTGAGGGTACGGTCGGTCATCCCGGACACTGGCGGGCACACCACACTCGCCCGGAAGGTCCGTTCGCCCGGTCGCGGCACATCGCCAGACAGGCCAGCGAGGGCCGGACCCGGAGCAGTAAAGATCAGCCCCGTCGAACGCGCCAGTGTGGCGTAACGTCGCAAATCCCCGCCGCCTCAGTTCTTGGCGCTGGAATACTTGCGTCCTTGGTCGAGCAGGGCGAACACCACCACCAACACCCCAGCCACCGCCAGGATGAGCGCGACGCCATCGGTGGAGTGCGTCGCCGAGCCTGCCACCAATGCCAGCCCGCCCAGAGGCGCCATGCCGCCTGCCACCGCCGTGCCGATTTCGCGGCCGGTGCCGAAGCCTGAGGCGCGGGTCTGGGTGGGGAACTGTCGGCTCAGGAACGAGCCCTGTGGGGCGAACATCATGGGCGCCAGGATGCCGGTGCCGAGGGCGATCGCTACATAGATCAGCGTCGGCTCGCCGGTGCTCAGCAGGCGCAGGAAGGGGTAGGCGAACAGCACCGATAGCAGGCCGCCGAGCATCAGTACGGTCTTGCTGCTCCAGCGGTCGCACAGCCAGCCGAAGAAGGGCACGGCGAAGATCGCCACCAGGCTGGCGATGGTCACCGACAGGGAGGTGACGTGGGCCTCGACGCCTTTGAACTGGGTCAGGTAGGCCAGGGAGAAGGTCTTGAAGATGTAGCTCAGGGCGTTGTAGCCGACGGCCACGAAGAACACCACGGCCAGTCCTTTGCGGTCATTGCGCAGCAGCAACTTGAGTGGCGAGACCTTGGGGGTGTCCTCGGCCGTGTCCAGGGCTTTGAAGTCCGGGGTTTCCGGGATGCTCTTGCGCACCCACAGGCCCACCGCCACCAGTGCGATGCTGGCGATGAAGGGGATGCGCCAGCCACCGGCCAGCAGGAAGTCGTTGCCGTTCATGGTCAGCAGGTACACGGTCAGCGACGACAGCAGCAGGCCCAGGTTCAGGCCCAGCGCTGGCCAGGCGCCTTGACTGCCGCGCTTGCCTTCGCTGGCGTGCTCGTAAGAGGTGACCGCTGCGCCGGACAGTTCGGCGCCGGCGCCCAGGCCTTGGATGATGCGGATCACCACCAGCAGGATCGGCGCCCAGATGCCGAGGGTGGCGTAGCCGGGGATCAGGCCGATCAGCGTGGTGCATACACCCATCAGGCAGAAGGTGATCACCAGCACGTGCTTGCGGCCGAAGCGGTCGCCCAGGTAGCCGAACAGGATGCCGCCGAACGGGCGGGCGATGAAGCCGATGGCGAAGGTGGAGAAGGCCAGCAGGGAGGCCACCGCCGGGTTGCTGGCGTCGAAGAAGATCTTCGAGAACACGATCGCGGCCATGGTCGCGTAGAGGTAGAAGTCATACCACTCCAGCATCGAGCCGAAGATGGTCGCCGCCGCGACCTTGCGCAGGCGCTTGCGTTGCTGGTCGGGGGTTTCCGTCGCGGACGGGGCCGTTTCATGTGCCGACATGGGTTATTCCTTATTGTCTTTGTAGTGGAAGGTGCAGCAGAATTCAGCGGGCCTTGAGGATGCGCTGGGCGATCATCTGGCCGATGGGAATGGCCGAGGTGGCGGCCGGCGAGGGGGCGTTGCAGACATGCACCATGCGCGGCGTCTCGGCGAACAGGAAGTCATGCACCAGGGTGCCGTCGCGCATTACTGCCTGGGCGCGGATGCCAGCTTCATGCGGCAGCAGGTCGTCGATTTCCAGCGACGGGCAGTACTTGCGGCACTGCTCCAGGTAGCCGCGCTTGAACACCGAGTTCTTCATTTCCGTGGTGCCGGAGCCCAGGTTGTTCCAGAGGGTTTTCCAGAACCCGGGAAAGCGGGCGTACTCGGCCACGTCGCGCCAGTTCACCGAACCTTTGCGGTAGTTTTCGCGGCCCAGGCCGAGCACGGCATTCGGGCCGACGGTCACGCTGCCGTCGATCATTCGCGTCAGGTGCACGCCGAGAAAGGGCAGGTCGGGGTCGGGGATGGGGTAGATCAGGTGGTTGACGATGCCGTTCTTGCTCGGCGGCAGGCGGTAGTACTCGCCGCGGAAAGGGATGATCTGGTGATCGATGCTGACCCCGGCCAAGCGCGCCAGGCGGTCGGATTGCAGGCCGGCGCAGGCCACCAGTTGCCGTGCACGCCAGGTGTTGGCGTCGCTGGTGATGGTGACGTGGTCGGTGTGTTCCTGGATCGCGCGCACCGTGGTACACAGGCGCACCTCGCCGCCGGCGCGCTCGATCACCCGCGCCATGGCCTTGCACACTTCCTTGTAGTCGACGATGCCGGTGGCATCGAGGAACAGCGCGCCCTGGCCGACGATGTTCGGCTCGCGATGGCGCAGGGCGTCCGCGTCCAGTCGCTCAACCTTGAGGCCGTTCTGCTGCGAGCGCTGGTACAGCGCCTGCATGCGCTGCATCTCCAGGTCGTTGGAGGCCACCAGCAGCTTGCCGCACACCTCGAAGGCGATGCCGTGCTCGTGGCAGAAGTCCTTGGTGGCCTGGGCGCCGCGTTTGCACAGTTCGGCCTTGAGGCTGCCGGGTGCGTAGTAGATGCCGGCGTGGATCACGCCGCTGTTGTGGCCGGTCTGATGGCGACCCAATTGGTCTTCCTTGTCCAGGAGCAACAGCGAGGCGCCGGGGCGCTGTTCCAGCAGGGCCATCGCGGTGGCAAGGCCGACGATGCCGCCGCCGATGATGCAATAGTCGTGGGTCATGCGGATTACCTTGAGTGCGTGTCTTTGAATCTGATTATCAGGTTGTCAGACAAAGTAGTGCGTTAAAAATCCGGGGCCTCTGCCCCGGAGCGTCATGGGCTTCAGTCGAGTGCGGGCAGGTCGATCTTCAGGCGTTTGGCCGAGGCGCGCAGGTGCGCTTCGGCGCACCCGGCGGCGGCGTGGCGGTCGCCGTCGGCAATGGCTTGGTACAGCGCCTGGTGCTCGCGGCTGGCGTCGGCCGACCCGCCGATCGCTGGGCGGGCGGAGTTTTCCCAGGCGGTACGGCGGGCGCTGGCCAACTGACCGCCGAGGAAATCGTGGAAGGCGACGAAGTAATCGTTCTTGCTGGCTTCGGCGATGGCGCGGTGAAAGGCCACGTCGGCGGCTGCGGCGCGAGTCAGGTCGCTGCCGGAGTCGAGCATGATCTGCAGAGCATCGGCCATGCGCGTCAGGTCGGCGGCATCACGCCGACGCGCAGCGATGGCGGCGGCCTGGGTTTCGATCCACAGGCGCATCTCGAACATCTGCACCAGGTCGGGCGCGCGTCCGCTGCTGCCGGGGAAGCGGAACACGGTGCCGCCGGGGGTCTGGGAAATGTAGGAGCCCAGTCCGCGTCGGGCTATAAGCACGCCGTCGGCCTTGAGCTGCGCCACCGCCTCGCGCACCACGGAGCGGCTGACGTTGAGCTGCTCGGCCAGTTGCTGTTCGGTGGGCAGGCGCGATTCAGCGGCCAGTCGGCCGGCGTCGATCTCGGCGCGGATGGCGCTGACCACTCGGTCGACGAGGGTGTCGGGGCGCTGGAGCTCAAGCATGGAAGGATTGCCTAGTGGTCAGGTTGTCAGACAATGCCTAGGGCCTGGCGATCTGTCAATCGTGCCCGCGGCCGTCAGAGCTCGGAGACGAAGGTGCCGGTGCCGTCGAGAATATTGCGCAAGGTCAGCGCCACCTCGTCCAGGTCGCTACCGGCCGAGGTCAGCAGGATTTCCAGTTGCGCGTCGCCCTTGAGGGCATCGCGATCACCGGGGGCCACCTCGATCAGCAGGCGTTCGGCGCTCAACGTCACGGTCAACCCATCCAGCGTCGAAGGCTCGTCGTCCAGGGTCAGGTCGACGGTGTCTTCGTCGGGGTAGCGGGTGAGCAGGAACATCTGGCCCTTGTCGCTGTGGCAGCACAGGGTCGCCATGTCGTCTTCTTCGTCGTCGCACGGGGTGGCGAAGAGCAGGGCGGTTTTCAGTTGCATGGGCGGCTCGGTTTAAGGAAGTGAAACGCGATTGTGCCAGCCTTGGCACTGCGCATAAATGCACAGTTACCGCCGCTTGACCGAATATGTCGCAGCGCTGCAAGCCGCGGTGACCGCTCAGTCGTTAAGCTGCCCAGTCGATGGGCAGCCGTAAGGCCACAGCCCCGGCAGTCGTCTTTGAGGTGCTCATCCTTGGCGGGTGGCCCGGAACGCCGACGCGCGGGACCTGTCCGACGCCTTGATTCCATCGTTCTGTCGCCATGGGTTGGCTATGGTTGATCCTGAACGGCGGACGTACACGTACACGACGCTTCACCAAAAAAAAGCCCAAGCGGAGTACCACAGATGGCGTTTTTCACCGCAGCCAGCAAGGCCGACTTCCAGCATCAACTGCAAGCGGCCCTGGCGCAGCACATCAGCGAACAGTCCCTGCCACAAGTGGCGCTGTTCGCTGAGCAGTTCTTCGGCATCATCTCTCTGGACGAACTCACCCAGCGTCGGCTGTCCGACCTGGCCGGCTGCACCCTTTCTGCCTGGCGCACCATCGAGCGCTTCGACTCGGCCACCCCGCTGGTGCGGGTCTACAACCCGGACTACGAGCGCCATGGCTGGCAGTCCACGCACACCGTGGTCGAAGTCCTGCATGACGACCTGCCATTTCTGGTCGACTCGGTGCGTACCGAGCTCAACCGCCGCGGCTACAGCATCCACACCCTGCAGACCACCGTGCTCAGCACCCGGCGTGGGGCCAAGGGCGAACTGCTCGAACTGCTGCCCAAGGGCACCCAGGGTGAAGGCGTCAATCACGAATCGCTGATGTACCTGGAGATCGACCGCTGCGCCAACGCTGCCGAGCTGACCAGCCTGACCCGCGAGCTGGAGCTGGTACTGGCCGATGTGCGCGTGGTGGTGGCTGACTTCGAGCCGATGAAGGCCAAGGTCCGCGACCTGCTGGCGCTGGTGGGCGAGAACGCCTTCGGGCCGGCGCAGCATGACAAGGCCGAGGTGCAGAGCTTCCTCACCTGGCTGCTGGACAACCACTTCACCTTCCTCGGCTATGAGGAATTCGTGGTCGAGACCGACGCCGCCGGCGGCAGCCTGGCGTATGACGAATCCTCGTTCCTCGGCCTGCCGCGCGTGCTGCGCACTGGCCTGAGCAGCGACGACCTGCGCATCGAGGACTACGCCGTCAGCTACCTGCGCGAGCCGCGCCTGCTGTCGTTCGCCAAGGCCTCGCAGCCGAGCCGCGTACACCGCCCGGCCTACCCGGACTACGTGTCGATCCGTCAGATCGATGCCGACGGCAAGGTCCTCAAGGAATGCCGCTTCATGGGCCTGTACACCTCCACGGTGTACGGCGAGAGCGTCTATACCATTCCGTACATTCGCGAAAAGGTCGCCGAAGTGGAGCGCCGCTCGCACTTCGACCCCAAGGCGCACCTGGGCAAGGAGCTGACCCAGGTCCTGGAAGTGCTGCCGCGCGACGACCTGTTCCAGACCCCGATCGACGAGCTGTTCAGCACCGCGATGTCGATCGTGCAGATCCAGGAGCGCAACAAGATCCGCGTGTTCCTGCGCAAAGACCCCTACGGCCGCTTCTGCTACTGCCTGGCCTACGTGCCGCGTGAGGTCTATTCCACCGAAGTGCGCCAGAAGATCCAGCAGGTGCTGATGGAGCGCCTGAAGGCCTCGGACTGCGAGTTCTGGACCTTCTTCTCCGAATCGGTGCTGGCGCGGGTGCAACTGATTCTGCGGGTCGATCCGAAAAACCGCATCGACATCGATCCGCAGCAACTGGAAAACGAAGTGATCCAGGCCTGCCGCTCGTGGCAGGACGACTATTCGGCGCTGGTGGTGGACAACTTCGGCGAAGCCCAGGGCACCAACATCCTGGCCGATTTCCCCAAAGGCTTCCCGGCCGGTTACCGCGAGCGCTTCGCCGCGCACTCGGCGGTGGTCGACATGCAGCATGTGCTGGCGTTGTCCGAGGCCAAGCCCCTGGCCATGAGCTTCTACCAGCCGCTCACCCAGATCGGCGAGCGTCAGTTGCACTGCAAGCTGTACCACGCCGACACGCCGCTGGCGCTGTCCGACGTGCTGCCGATCCTGGAGAACCTGGGCCTGCGCGTGCTCGGCGAGTTCCCGTATCGGCTGCGTCATGCCAATGGCCGCGAGTTCTGGATTCACGACTTCGCCTTCACCTACAGCGAAGGGCTGAGCCTGGACCTGCAGCAGCTCAACGACACCCTGCAGGACGCCTTCATCCATATCGTCCAGGGCGAAGCCGAGAACGACGCGTTCAACCGCCTGGTGCTCACCGCTGGCCTGCCGTGGCGCGACGTGGCGCTGCTGCGCGCGTATGCCCGCTACATGAAGCAGATCCGTCTGGGCTTCGACCTGGGCTACATCGCCAGCACCCTGAACAACCACACCGACATCGCCCGCGAGCTCACCCGGCTGTTCAAGACCCGCTTCTACCTGGCGCGCAAGCTCGGCCAGGATGACCTGGACGACAAGCAGCAGCGCCTGGAGCAAGCGATTCTCAACGCGCTGGACGACGTTCAGGTGCTCAACGAAGACCGCATCCTGCGTCGCTACCTGGACCTGATCAAGGCCACCTTGCGCACCAACTTCTACCAGACCGACAGCAACGGTCAGAGCAAGGGCTACTTCAGCTTCAAGTTCAACCCACGGCTGATCCCCGAGCTGCCCAAGCCAGTGCCCAAGTTCGAGATCTTCGTGTACTCGCCACGGGTCGAAGGCGTGCACCTGCGCTTCGGCAACGTCGCCCGCGGCGGCCTGCGCTGGTCGGACCGCGAGGAAGACTACCGCACCGAAGTGCTCGGCCTGGTCAAGGCCCAGCAGGTGAAGAACTCGGTGATCGTGCCGGTCGGCGCCAAGGGCGGCTTCCTGCCGCGTCGCCTGCCCTTGGGCGGCGGGCGCGACGAGATCGCCGCCGAGGGCATCGCCTGCTACCGCATCTTCATCAGCGGCCTGCTCGACATCACCGACAACCTCAAGGACGGCGGCGTGGTGCCGCCGGTCAACGTGGTGCGCCACGATGAGGACGACCCCTACCTGGTGGTGGCAGCGGACAAAGGCACCGCGACCTTCTCCGACATCGCCAACGGCATCGCCAACGACTATGGCTTCTGGCTGGGCGATGCCTTCGCCTCCGGAGGCTCGGCGGGCTACGACCACAAAGGCATGGGCATCACCGCACGTGGCGCCTGGGTCGGCGTGCAGCGCCACTTCCGCGAGCGCGGCATCAATGTGCAGGAAGACCCGATCACCGTGGTCGGCATCGGCGACATGGCCGGCGACGTGTTCGGCAACGGCCTGCTGATGTCGGACAAGCTGCAACTGGTGGCCGCGTTCAACCACCTGCACATCTTCGTCGATCCGAATCCGGATCCGGCCAGCAGCTTCGCCGAGCGCAAGCGCCTGTTCGAACTGCCGCGTTCGGCCTGGACCGACTACGACACCACGCTGATGTCCGAAGGCGGCGGTATCTTCCCGCGTAGTGCCAAGAGCATCGCCATCAGCCCACAGATGAAGGCCCGCTTCGCCATCGAAGCCGACCGCCTGACTCCGACCGAACTGCTGCACGCGCTGCTGCAGGCCCCGGTCGATTTGCTGTGGAACGGGGGTATTGGCACCTACGTCAAGGCCAGCAGCGAAAGCCACGCCGACGTCGGCGACAAGGCCAACGATGCTCTGCGGGTGAACGGCAACGAGCTGCGCTGCAAGGTGGTGGGCGAGGGCGGCAACCTGGGCATGACCCAGCTCGGCCGCGTCGAATTCGGCCTGCACGGCGGCGCCACCAACACCGACTTCATCGACAACGCCGGTGGCGTGGACTGCTCCGACCACGAGGTCAACATCAAAATCCTGCTCAACGAAGTGGTGCAGGCCGGCGACATGACCGAGAAGCAGCGCAACCAGCTGCTGGGCAGCATGACCGAGGAAGTCTCGGCCCTGGTGCTGGGCAACAACTACAAGCAGACCCAGGCGCTGTCGCTCGCCGCCCGTCGCGCCCGCGAGCGGATCGCCGAGTACAAACGCCTGATGGCCGATCTGGAATCGCGTGGCAAGCTCGATCGCGCCATCGAGTTCCTGCCCAGCGAAGACCTGCTGGCCGAGCGTCTGGCCGCCGGCCACGGCCTGACCCGTGCCGAGCTGTCGGTGCTGATCTCCTACAGCAAGATCGACCTCAAGGAGCAACTGCTCAAGTCCGAGGTGCCGGACGACGAGTACCTGACCCGCGACATGGAAACCGCGTTCCCGCCGTCGCTGGTTAGCAAATTCGCCGAGGCCATGCGCCGTCACCGCCTCAAGCGCGAGATCGTCAGCAACCAGATCGCCAACGACCTGGTCAACAACATGGGCATCACCTTCGTGCAGCGCCTCAAGGAGTCCACCGGCATGAGCCCGGCCAATGTCGCCGGTGCCTACGTGATCGTGCGCGACATCTTCCACCTGCCGCACTGGTTCCGTCAGATCGAGGCACTGGATTACCAGGTCCCGGCCGACATCCAGCTGACCCTGATGGATGAGCTGATGCGTCTGGGCCGTCGCGCCACCCGCTGGTTCCTGCGCAGCCGCCGCAACGAGCAGGACGCCGGCCGCGACACGGCGCACTTCGGGCCGAAGATCGCGCAGTTGGGGCTCAAGCTCGACGAACTGCTGGAAGGTCCGACCCGCGAGCGCTGGCAGACGCGCTACCAGAGCTTCGTCGAAGCGGGCGTGCCGGAGTTGCTGGCGCGCATGGTGGCCGGCACCACGCACCTGTACACCCTGCTGCCGATCATCGAGGCCTCGGACGTCACCGGCCACGAACCGGCCCAGGTGGCCAAGGCGTTCTTCGCCGTGGGCAGCGCGCTGGACCTGACCTGGTACTTGCAGGAGATCAGCAACCTGCCGGTGGAGAACAACTGGCAGGCACTGGCCCGCGAGGCGTTCCGCGACGACATCGACCTGCAGCAGCGCGCGATCACCATTTCCGTGCTGCAGATGGCCGATGCCCCGGACGACATGGATGCCCGCGTGGCCCTGTGGGCCGAGCAGCACCGGGTGATGGTCGAGCGCTGGCGCGCCATGCTCGACGACCTGCGCAACGCCAGCGGCACCGACTATGCGATGTACGCGGTGGCCAACCGCGAGCTGGTCGACCTGGCGCTGAGCGGGCAGGCGGTGGTGATTCCTTCCTGAGTCTTGCGCTTAAATGAAAAGCCCCGGTAGCGATACCGGGGCTTTTTTGTCTGTCTTCGACGGTCTGGTGGTGGGCCGTTACGGTGTTACTTGAACCGTCTTTCCACCCCTTTCTCCACCAGGATCTTCGCCGAAATCTCTTCCACCGAGAAATGCGTGGAATTGATGTGGGGGATGTTCTCGCGGCGGAACAGGTTCTCCACTTCGCGCACCTCGAACTCGCACTGGGCAAAGCTCGAATAACGGCTGTTGGGTTTGCGCTCATGGCGGATGGCGGTGAGGCGGTCGGCGTCGATGGTCAGGCCGAACAGCTTGTTATGGTGCTTTTTCAGCACCGGTGGCAGTTGCAGACGTTCCATGTCGTCTTCGGTCAACGGGTAGTTGGCGGCGCGAATGCCGAACTGCATGGCCATGTACAAACACGTCGGCGTTTTGCCACATCGCGACACGCCCACCAATATCAGGTCGGCTTTGTCGTAATAATGGGTGCGCGCGCCGTCGTCGTTGTCCAGGGCGAAGTTCACCGCCTCGATCCGCTCCATGTAGTTGGAGTTGCCGCCAATGGAATGCGACTTGCCCACCGAATAAGACGAGTGGGCGGTCAACTCCTGTTCCAGCGGCGACAGGAAGGTGGAGAAGATGTCGATCATGAAGCCATTGGAGGTGGCCATGACTTCGCGGATGTCCTGGTTGACGATGGTGTCGAAGATGATCGGACGGACGCCGTCGCGCTCGGCCGCTGCATTGATCTGCTGGACCATGGCGTGGGCCTTGTCGAGCGTATCGATGTAGGGACGGGTGAATTTGGCGAAGGGATGGTATCGAACTGCGCTAGCAGACTTTGGCCCAGTGTTTCGGCCGTGATGCCGGTACCGTCGGAGATGAAGAACGCGGATCGTTTCATTTGCGCCAAGGGCCTTAAGCTGCCGAATGTTTCTGGATATGATAGGTTCGGTTTGCCGAACGCGGACGTTCGGCATTCTCACTTATTTTCCAGGTCCAGGCCACAAGCGTCCCGGCCCAGCCGCAACCCCGACAGGCGGGCGCCCTTGAGCTTTTCCAACACAGTCAGTGGAGAGATCACCTTGGTAGAGTACGTAGTTTCCCTCGATAAGCTCGGCGTCCATGATGTGGAGCATGTGGGGGGCAAGAACGCATCCCTAGGCGAGATGATCAGTAATCTTGCAGGTGCCGGCGTTTCGGTGCCGGGCGGCTTTGCCACTACGGCTCAGGCGTACCGTGATTTTCTCGAGCAAAGTGGCCTGAACGAGCGCATCCATGCCGCGCTCGATGCCTTGGACGTGGACGACGTCAACGCCCTGGCCAAGACCGGTGCGCAGATCCGTCAGTGGGTGATGGACGCGCAGTTCCCGGCGCGCCTGGATGCCGAAATTCGTACGGCCTTCGCCGAAATGGCTGCCGGCAACGACAACATGGCCGTCGCCGTGCGGTCCTCGGCCACGGCCGAAGACCTCCCGGACGCTTCGTTCGCCGGTCAGCAGGAAACCTTCCTCAACATTCGTGGCGTCGACAACGTGATCCGCGCGGCCAAGGAAGTGTTCGCCTCGCTGTTCAACGACCGCGCCATCGCCTATCGCGTACACCAGGGTTTCGACCACAAGCTGGTGGCTCTGTCGGCCGGCGTGCAGCGCATGGTGCGATCGGAAACCGGCACCGCTGGCGTGATGTTCACCCTGGACACCGAATCGGGCTTCCGCGACGTGGTGTTCATCACCGGCGCCTACGGCCTGGGCGAAACCGTGGTGCAGGGCGCGGTCAACCCTGACGAATTCTACGTGCACAAGAACACCTTGCAGGCTGGCCGCCCGGCCATTCTGCGCCGCAACCTGGGCAGCAAGGCGATCAAGATGGTCTATGGCGACGAAGCCAAGGCCGGTCGCTCGGTCAAGACGGTCGAGGTCGATCGCGCCGAGCGTGCGCGCTTCTGCCTGAGCGACGACGAAGTCAACGAGCTGGCCAAGCAGGCCATGATCATCGAGCAGCACTACCAGCGCCCGATGGACATCGAGTGGGCCAAGGACGGTGACGACGGCAAGCTGTACATCGTCCAGGCCCGCCCGGAAACGGTGAAGAGCCGCGCCAGCGCCAATGTCATGGAACGCTACCTGCTCAAGGAAAAGGGCACGGTGTTGGTCGAAGGCCGCGCCATCGGCCAGCGCATCGGCGCCGGCAAGGTGCGCGTGATCCGTGATGTGTCGGAGATGGACAAGGTTCAGCCTGGTGACGTGCTGGTCTCGGACATGACCGACCCGGACTGGGAGCCGGTGATGAAGCGCGCCAGCGCCATCGTCACCAACCGTGGCGGTCGTACCTGCCACGCCGCGATCATCGCCCGTGAGCTGGGCATTCCGGCCGTGGTCGGTTGCGGCAATGCGACGCAACTGCTCAAGGACGGTCAGGGCGTGACCGTGTCCTGCGCCGAGGGCGACACCGGCTTCATTTTCGAAGGCGAACTGGGCTTCGACGTCAAGCAGAATTCTGTGGACGCCATGCCGGAACTGCCGTTCAAGATCATGATGAACGTCGGCAACCCTGACCGTGCCTTCGACTTCGCCCAGCTGCCCAACGCCGGTGTCGGCCTGGCGCGCCTGGAATTCATCATCAACCGCATGATCGGCGTGCACCCCAAGGCGCTGCTGAACTATGCCGGCTTGCCGCCGGAGCTCAAGGATAGCGTCGACAAGCGCATCGCCGGCTACAACGACCCGGTCGAGTTCTATGTCGAGAAGCTGGTCGAAGGCATCAGCACCCTGGCGGCAGCCTTCTCGCCGAAAAAGGTCATCGTGCGTCTGTCGGACTTCAAGTCCAACGAATACGCCAACCTGATCGGCGGCAAGCTGTACGAGCCGGAAGAAGAGAACCCGATGCTGGGCTTCCGCGGGGCGTCGCGTTACATCAGCGAGTCGTTCCGTGACTGCTTCGAGCTCGAATGCCGTGCCCTGAAGCGCGTGCGCAACGAGATGGGCCTGACCAACGTCGAGATCATGGTGCCGTTCGTACGTACCCTCGGCGAGGCCAGCCAGGTGGTAGACCTGCTGGCCGAGAATGGCCTGGCCCGTGGCGACAATGGCCTGCGCGTGATCATGATGTGCGAGCTGCCGTCCAACGCCATTCTCGCCGAGGAGTTCCTCGAATACTTCGACGGCTTCTCGATTGGCTCCAACGACCTGACCCAGCTCACCTTGGGCCTGGATCGCGACTCCGGCATCATCGCCCACCTGTTCGACGAGCGTAATCCGGCGGTCAAGAAGCTGCTGGCCAATGCCATTGCCGCCTGCAACAAGGCCGGCAAGTACATCGGCATCTGCGGCCAGGGCCCTTCGGACCACCCGGATCTGGCCAAGTGGCTGATGCAGCAAGGCATCGAAAGCGTGTCGCTGAACCCGGACTCGGTGCTCGAAACCTGGTTCTTCCTGGCCGAGGGCCAGGGCGCCGCCTGATGCGTTCAATGCGGGGTGCACGTCGATGCGCCTCGCGTTCGTGTTTTCTTCGCGGGTAAATCGCTGCGGCGAGCCGCCGCCTCTTCTAGTGAGAGCGGCCGTTCGCCGCAGCGATTTACCCGCGACTACGCTGGAGCCGACGTTCAGCGTGGCCAGCGCCCGCCCATTCCGTATTCCTTTCTCATTGCCGTGAATTCATGCAAAGCAGCAGTACTCTTTTTCCCGTGGCCCTGCTCAGTGCCGAGCGCCGTGGCGACCTCAGCGAAGACGTCTACCGAATAAAAGCCGGCAACAGCCCGGACCCCAGCGTGGAGCTGGCCGTGACCCGTCTGGGTCTGGCCGATCAGCCCACTGAGCGAGCGGTGCCGGTGATCCTCCTGCATGGCAGCTTTTCCAACCGCCGTTTCTGGTATTCCCCAAAAGGCATTGGCCTGGGGGCGTTCCTGGCGCGGGCGGGCTTCGACGTATGGATTCCGGAGATGCGCGGCCATGGCCTGTCGCCGCGCAATCGTCAATGGCGCGCCAACTGCGTGGCCGACTACGCGCGTTTCGATCTGCCGGTGATCGGCACGTTCGTACGGGAAATGACGGGACAGGCGCCGCACTGGGTCGGGCATTCCCTGGGCGGCACCACGCTGGTTGCCTCCCTGGGCGGTGGCTACCTGGACCCGAATAGCGTCGCCAGCGTGGCGCTGTTCGGGACCCAGGTCACTCGCCGCTACTGGCCTCTGAAGTTGCCGCCGGTGGTGTGGGGCGCGCGCCTGCTGCTCAAGCGCTTTGCCCAACTGTCCGGGACCAGGCTCAAGCGTGGCCCGGAGGACGAGCCGATCGGCCTGGCCTTGGAGTGGTTGCGTTGGCAGGGGTTGTTCGGCCGCTTCGGGGTCAAGGACCGTGACTGGTGGGCAGGGCTGGCCGAGGTGCGAGTACCGCTATTGGCCGTGGCAGCGGTGGCCGATACCCAGGATCCGCTGTGGGCCTGTCGCGCGCTGTTCGAGCAGTGGGGCGATGCGCGCAAGCGATTCCTGCGCCTGGGGCGCGAGGACGGCTTCGAGGCGTTCGGGCATGTGGACATGCTGGTGAGCAAAGCCGCTCAGGACCAGGTGTGGCCGCAGGTCGAGCGCTGGCTGGCGCAGGCGCAGAGCACGCCACACGCCGCGGCGACTGACTACCCAGTCTCGGATGACTGCACGGCCTCGGAGGGTGTAGCCTTGCCCGACACCCGCCTTCGTTGTGACTGACAGGAGTTTCCCATGCAGCATTACGTAACCCCCGACCTGTGCGATGCCTATGCAGACCGGGTCCAAGTGCTCGAGCCGATGTTCAGCAACTTCGGTGGCCGCGACTCGTTCGGTGGGCAGATCGTCACCATCAAGTGCTTCGAGGACAATTCCCTGGTCCGCGAGCAGGTCGAGCTCGACGGCATCGGCAAAGTGCTGGTGGTCGACGGCGGTGGTTCGCTGCGCCGCGCCTTGCTCGGCGACATGCTCGCCGAAAAAGCCGCCAAGCACGGTTGGGAAGGGCTGGTGATCTACGGATGCGTGCGTGACGTCGATGTTTTGGCGCAGACCAACGTCGGCGTGCAGGCCCTGGCCAGTCATCCGATGAAGACCGACAAGCGCGGTATCGGCGACCTGAACGTCCCGGTCACCTTCGCCGGTGTCACCTTCCGTCCCGGCGAATACGTCTACGCCGACAATAATGGCGTGATCGTCTCGCCCACCCCGCTGAGCCAACCGCAGTGACGCGCCGCGGGCGCTGATGGAGCATCGATGTTCGAGGAAGACAACGCGCAGTGGGGCCTGGTGCATGCCCTGGTGCTCGACGGCAAGGGCGGCGCCCGTGCGATCGCTCGTACCGAGTTGGACAGCCTGCAGTTGCAGGATCATGAAAGCCTTTGGTTGCACTGGGATCGCAGTCACCCGCAGACCCGCACCTGGCTGCTGCACGACAGCGGCCTGAGCGAGTTTGCCTGCGAGCTGCTGCTGGAGGAAAACACCCGTCCGCGCCTGCTGCCGCTGGCCAATGAGCAGATGTTGCTGTTTCTGCGCGGGGTCAATCTCAATCCGGGGGCCGAGCCGGAAGACATGGTGTCGGTGCGTATCTTCGCCGAAGCCCGGCGCATCATTTCGCTGCGCCTGCGGCCGCTACGGGCCAGCGACGAGATCCTGCAGCAACTGGGCGAGGGCCGAGGACCGAAGTCGGCGTCGGAGCTGCTGCTGCTGATGGGCGAGTTGCTGACGGAAAAGGTCCAGGCGCTGGTCAGCGACTTGTCGGAAGCAGTCGATCTCGAAGAAGAGAAGGTGGAATCCGACGAACGGTACAGCCCAGCGCAGGGCAGTCTCCAGCAGATCCGCCGCCGTGCCGCTGGCCTGCGGCGTTTTCTCGCGCCCCAGCGAGACATCTATGCCCAGCTGTCGCGGCATAAGTGGAGTTGGTTCGCCGAAGTCGATTCCGACTACTGGAACGAGCTCAACAACAGCCTGATTCGCTACCTGGAGGAACTGGAGCTGGCCCGCGAGCGCGCGGCGCTGGTGCTCGAGGGCGAGGACCGGCGGCGCAGCGAACTGATGAACCGAACCATGTACCGCTTCGGCATCATCACCTGCATCTTCCTGCCCATGAGCTTCATCACCGGCCTGCTCGGTATCAACGTCGGCGGCATCCCGGGGGCAAGCAACCCCTATGGGTTCTTGGTGGCCTGTCTGGTGGTGCTGGCGCTGGCCGTGGGGCAATGGTGGTTGTTCAGGCGCTTGCGCTGGGTGTGAGGCGATCCATGCTACTGCTCTCTTATTTTGAAACAGTCGTGCCACCTTTCGGTGTGACCTGCGCAGCAGAGCCCTCGTCTTTGACTGACATCACGCGAGGTGCCCATGCACGATCCGTTTGAAGAATCCCTGCGCGACCTGCTCAAGGCGTCGCCGTCCGGCCAGGATCGCGACGACGATGCCTGCCTGGGTCGGGTGCTCAAGACCGCCAACCGCCAGGTGGGCGCGGGCGATCTGTTCAGCTTGCTGGGCCGGTGGAGCCAGGCGCTGCTGATCGCTGTCAACAATGGCTCGGCGCATGTGGCGCCGGTGCGCCGTACCTCTGCCGCTGGCAGACCGCAAGCTGATAAGGCCGAATGATTATGGAACTCGATCTCTGGACCCAGAGCCTGGTTACCGCCATGACTGCACTATGGACCAAGGTGGCGAACTTCATCCCCAACTTGTTCGGTGCGCTGGTGGTGGTGCTGCTGGGCTTCGTGGTAGCCAAGCTGCTCGACACCTTGCTGTCCAAACTGCTCGCCAAGTTCGGGCTGGACCGCTTGATGAGCGGCACTGGCCTGACCAAGATGCTCAGCCGAGTCGGCATTCAGGTGCCGATCTCGACCCTCATCGGCAAGATCGTCTATTGGTTCATCCTGCTGATTTTCCTGGTGTCGGCCGCCGAATCGCTCGGCCTCGAGCGGGTGTCGGCCACCCTCGACATGCTCGCCCTCTACCTGCCGAAGGTCTTCGGCGCGGCGCTAGTGCTACTGGCCGGGGTGCTGCTGGCGCAACTGGTCAATGGCCTGGTCCGCGGCGCGGCCGAAGGCATCGGGCTGGAGTACGCGGCGGGTGTCGGACGCATCGCCCAGGGACTGGTCATCATCATCTCGATTTCGGTGGCTATCAGCCAGTTGGAGGTCAAGACCGACCTGCTCAATCATGTGATCGTGATCGGCTTGATTACCGTTGGTCTGGCCGTTGCATTGGCAATGGGCCTGGGCAGCCGCGAAATCGCCGGGCAGATTCTGGCCGGCATTTATGTACGCGAACTCTACCAAGTGGGCCAGCACGTGCGTGTTGGCGAGGTCGAAGGCCACATCGAGGCCATCGGAACAGTCAAGACCACACTGATGACCGATGAGGGTGAATGGGTGTCGCTGTCGAACCGAGAACTGCTCGAGCAGCGCGTCAGTAGCCGCTAACGGCACAAAAGCTGTTAATGTATGCCGCCGCTGAAATCCGCCTCCGGGCCTTGCGGCGACATTGACCTGACTGTCGGCCAGATCCGTTTTGAATACAGTGCACACGCCGCCCATGCGTTACGACCCCCGCGACCTCACTGACGAGGAACTGGTAGCGCGTTCGCATGAAGAATTGTTTCACGTTACCCGCGCCTATGAGGAACTCATGCGGCGCTACCAGCGGACCCTGTTCAACGTCTGTTCGCGTTATCTGGGGAACGACCGCGATGCCGACGATGTCTGTCAGGAAGTCATGCTGAAGGTGCTGTACGGCCTGAAGAATTTCGAGGGCAAGTCCAAGTTCAAGACTTGGCTGTACAGCATCACGTACAACGAATGCATCACCCAGTACCGCAAGGAGCGACGCAAGCGCCGATTGATGGATGCCTTGAGCCTGGACCCCATTGAAGAGGCGTCCGAGGACAAGGCACCGAAAGCGGAAGAAAAGGGTGGTTTGGATAAGTGGCTGGTGCATGTGAACCCGATCGATCGGGAAATTCTGGTGCTGCGCTTCGTGGCTGAACTGGAGTTCCAGGAGATCGCAGACATCATGCACATGGGCCTGAGCGCCACGAAAATGCGCTATAAGCGTGCGCTCGACAAGCTTCGTGAGAAATTTGCAGACTCGGCTGAAACTTAGTCCTACGCAAATGGCTCAAACGAATCGGCAAGGTCTGCTAGACTTGCCGTCGAGTTGTCCCGCGGCTATTGGTGGGACGGCTTAACTATCACTAGATGGGGATTTAACGGATGAAATTGAAAAACACCTTGGGCTTGGCCATTGGTTCGCTCGTAGCCGCTACCTCGATTGGCGCTATGGCACAAGGCCAAGGCGCCGTCGAAACCGAGATCTTCTACAAGAAGGAGTTCTTCGACAGCCAGCGCGACTACAAAAACGACGGCAACCTGTTCGGCGGTTCGATCGGTTACTTCCTGACCGACGACGTTGAACTGCGTCTGGGCTACGACGAAGTTCACAACGCTCGTGGCGACGACGGCAAGAACATCAAGGGCTCGAACACCGCTCTTGACGCCGTTTACCACTTCAACAACCCGTACGACGCCATCCGTCCGTACGTCTCGGCTGGTTTCTCCCACCAGTCGATCGGCCAGAGCTTCCGTGGCGGTCGTGACCACTCCACCTTCGCCAACATCGGCGCTGGCGCCAAGTGGTACATCACCGACATGTTCTACGCCCGCGCTGGCGTTGAAGCCCAGTACAACATCGACAAAGGTGACACCGAGTGGGCACCAAGCGTTGGTGTTGGCCTGAACTTCGGCGGTAGCCCGAAGCAGACCGCAGCCCCTGCGCCTGCTCCAGTTGCTGAAGTCTGCACCGACAGCGACAACGACGGCGTCTGCGACAACGTCGACAAGTGCCCAGACACCCCGGCCAACGTCACCGTTGACGCTGATGGCTGCCCGGCTGCCGCTGAAAACGTCCGCGTTGAGCTGGACGTGAAGTTCGACTTCGACAAGTCGGTCGTCAAGCCTAACAGCTACGGCGACATCAAGAACCTGGCTGACTTCATGAAGCAGTACCCACAAACCACCACCGTGGTTGAAGGTCACACTGACTCCGTAGGTCCAGACGCTTACAACCAGAAGCTGTCCGAGCGTCGCGCCAATGCTGTCAAGCAAGTTCTGACCCAGCAGTACGGCATCGAATCCAACCGTGTTGACTCGGTTGGCTACGGTGAGACCCGTCCGGTTGCCGACAACGCCACCGAAGCTGGTCGCGCTATCAACCGTCGCGTTGAAGCTCAAGTAGAAGCCCAAGCCAAGTAATTGGTCTGATGCTTCCTGAAAAACCCGGCTTAGGCCGGGTTTTTCTTTGCTTGTGATTCTTGGTCCGCGCAGCGTTGCAAAGGCCTGTTGCGCAGGCGACCCGGTAGCTATAATTGCCGACTCACTCATCCCCGAGTTTTGCCCGCCCATGTATACCCTGGCCCGCCAGTTGCTGTTCAAGCTCTCCCCGGAATCCTCCCATGACCTGTCTCTGGACCTGATCGGTGCAGGGGGCGTCTTGGCCTCAACGGTGTGCTGTGCAAGCGTCCGGCATCGCTGCCGGTGACCGTCATGGGCTTGAACTTCGCCAACCCGGTGGGGTTGGCAGCAGGGCTGGACAAGAACGGCACGGCTATCGATGGTTTTGCGCAGTTGGGTTTCGGCTTCGTCGAAATCGGTACCGTAACCCCGCGTCCTCAGCCAGGTAACCCAAAGCCGCGGTTGTTCCGTCTGCCCGAAGCCACGGCCATCATCAACCGCATGGGTTTCAACAACCTGGGGGTAGATCATCTGCTATCGCGGGTGCGCGCAGCGCGCTATGAGGGTGTTTTGGGTATCAATATAGGCAAGAACTTCGACACGCCAGTCGAGCGCGCCCAGGACGACTACCTGATCTGCCTGGAGAAGGTCTACTCACACGCCAGCTACATCACCGTCAACGTCAGCTCACCCAACACCCCAGGCCTGCGCACCCTGCAGTTCGGCGACTCACTCAAGCAGCTGCTCGATGCATTGGCTGAGCGTCGTGAGCGACTGGCGGCCGAGCAGGGCAAGCGTGTGCCGTTGGCGATCAAGATCGCACCAGACATGAGCGATGAAGAAACCGCACTGGTGGCCGCTGCGCTGATCGAGTCGGGCATGGATGCGGTGATTGCCACCAACACCACGCTCAGCCGGGAAGGGGTGGAGGGGTTGCCATTCGGGGGGAGGCCGGAGGGTTGTCCGGAGCACCCGTGCTGGAAAAGAGCACACATATCGTCAAGGTGCTGGCTGGGGAACTGGGTGGCAAGTTGCCAATCATTGCCGCGGGTGGCATCACCGAGGGCCGTCATGCAGCGCAGAAAATAGCCGCTGGAGCCAGCTTGGTGCAGATCTATTCGGGCTTCATCTATAAAGGCCCTGCGCTGATTCGCGAAGCGGTCGATGCCATTGCGGCAATGCCCCGCTAAGCGCCTTTCCATGAAAGATGGGCCCCGTGAAGGGGCCCTTGGGCACTAGCCCGTCGTCCGAGTGGGACGTTCATGGTGAATCGAATTCAGTAACCTCGTTCAGCCAACGGCGTGATTTTCGTTGAGTCTGTGGATACCAGCAGTGCCGGTCATGCCGTCCCAGTTGTCGCCGCGACCCTCACGCCAGCCGTTGATCCAGGCCTGGCGAACCGAAGGCAGGCTGAAGGGGCAAAGTTCGCGGGATTTTCCGGTGACTCCATACTGGTAGCCACGTGAATATGCTCTTTCCAACGGATCACGCTTAAGTCTTCTCATAGGGTATTGCCCTCACTTGTTGACTGTAATGTCCCGTCGGCCTCTCTGAGGCCGGGCAGAGTCTTTCTGCCGGTTTGCGCTCGCTGCCGGCGTGGCGAGCTGGAAGTGTCGCCCCGTTGCAAGGCGACCTGAGGTCAGTTCTAACCAATGCGAGTCACACTGTGAATGATCGATTTGTCATAAGGACGTAACCTTTCAGCCGATGAAAGGATAAGTAAGTAAATGCGACTCAACCTTGTTTCAGAAAACACCTGCATTGGTTGGGGTTTGCCAGGGGTTGAAATCATTTGGCCATTGGCGCCAGCGATCTGACGTAATATTCAGCAATGCGACGAAGGGTCACGCTTGGCCTGAGTCCTACGAAATTTTCATACTGCCCGACGATCAAATTTCTTCTCGCGTTTTGGCGGATGGGAACGAACGGGCGGCCCGGCGTCTCGTTATCGAGGCGCCACCTGGATATCTGATGAAAAGGTATTCGGGCAAACAGAGGCAATGACGATGCGTCGTCTTGCCAGCACACAGCCAGAGGCACTGCACTGCACATGTCGGACTCAATCGAACTCTATCTCACCTGTCCCAAAGGCCTGGAAGGCCTGCTAGCCGAAGAAGCCCGCGGGCTGGGCCTGGTCGAGGTGCGGGAGCACACCTCGGCGATCCGGGGCGCGGCCGATATGGAAACTGCCTATCGTCTCTGTCTTTGGTCGCGCCTGGCCAACCGGGTGCTCTTGGTGGTCAAGCGCTTCGCCATGAAGAACGCTGACGACCTGTACGATGGTGTCAATGCCGTTGACTGGCAGGAGCATCTGGCCGCCGACGGCACACTGGCCGTCGAGTTCAGCGGCCATGGCTCCGGCATCGACAACACCCACTTCGGCGCGCTCAAGGTCAAGGACGCCATCGTCGACAAACTGCGCAACCGCGACGGGCAGCGTCCTTCGGTGGACAAGATCGACCCGGATCTGCGGGTACACCTGCGCCTTGATCGCGGCGAGGCCATCCTTTCGATCGACCTTTCCGGCCACAGCCTGCACCAGCGTGGCTATCGCTTGCAGCAAGGCGCAGCGCCGCTCAAGGAGAACCTGGCGGCGGCCGTGTTGATCCGCGCCGGCTGGCCACGTATTGCCGCTGAGGGTGGTGCGCTGGCCGACCCCATGTGCGGTGTCGGTACCTTCCTGGTCGAGGCGGCGATGATCGCCGCCGACATCGCGCCGAACCTCAAGCGTGAGCGCTGGGGTTTCAGCGCCTGGCAGGGCCATGTACCGGCACTGTGGCGCAAAGTGCATGACGAGGCCCAGGCCCGCGCCGAGGCCGGGCTCGGCAAGCCACCGCTGTGGATTCGCGGCTATGAAGCCGATCCGCGGCTTATTCAGCCTGGGCGCAACAACGTCGAGCGAGCCGGTCTGGGCGACTGGGTGAAGATCTATCAGGGTGAGGTGGCCAGCTTCGAGCCTCGGCCGGATCAGAACCAGAAAGGCCTGGTGATCAGTAACCCGCCGTATGGTGAGCGCCTGGGCGACGAAGCGAGCCTGCTGTATCTCTATCAGAATCTGGGTGAGCGCCTGCGCCAGGCTTGCCTGGGCTGGGAGGCTGCCGTATTCACCGGCGCGCCTGAGCTGGGCAAGCGCATGGGCATTCGCAGCCACAAGCAATACGCGTTCTGGAACGGCGCGCTGCCGTGCAAACTGCTGCTGTTCAGGGTCCAACCCGACCAGTTCGTCACCTCCGAGCGCCGCCCGGCCGAACAATCGGGCGGCGCCGCGCACACCGCACCAGCGCTAAGCTCCGAAACGGCGCGTCTGTCCGAAGGCGCGCAGATGTTCGCCAATCGCCTGCAGAAGAATCTCAAGCAACTGGGCAAGTGGGCCCGGCGCGAGCAAATCGACTGCTACCGCCTGTACGATGCCGACATGCCTGAGTACGCGCTGGCGGTCGACCTGTACCAAGACTGGGTGCATGTGCAGGAATATGCGGCGCCACGTTCGGTCGATCCGGAAAAAGCCCAGGGCCGTCTGCTCGACGCGTTGGCAGCGATTCCCCAGGCGTTGGGCATCGATCCGCATCGGGTGGTACTCAAGCGTCGCGAGCGCCAGGGCGGGACCCGTCAGTACGAGCGCCAGGCGACGGAGGGGCGCTTCCAGGAGGTGAATGAGGGCGGCGTGAAGTTGCTGGTCAACCTCACCGACTACCTCGATACAGGCCTGTTTCTCGATCACCGGCCCATTCGTCTGCGCATTCAGCGTGAGGCGGCCGGCAAGCGCTTCCTCAACCTGTTCTGCTACACCGCGACCGCGACCGTGCATGCGGCCAAGGGCGGCGCGCGCGGCACCACCAGCGTCGACCTGTCGAAGACCTATCTGGATTGGGCACGGCGCAACCTTTCGCTCAATGGCTTCTCCGAGCGCAACCGTCTGGAGCAGAGCGATGTCATGGCCTGGCTGGAAAGTGCGCAGGACAGCTACGACCTGATCTTCATCGACCCACCGACTTTCTCCAACTCCAAGCGTATGGAAGGGGTGTTCGACGTGCAGCGCGACCATGTGCGCCTGCTCGACCTGGCAATGGCCCGGCTGGCGCCGGGTGGTGTGCTGTACTTCTCCAACAACTTCCGCAAGTTCCAGCTCGACGAGCACCTGCTGGAGCGTTATGCGGTGGAGGAAATAAGCACCCAGACCCTGGATCCGGACTTCGCTCGCAACAACCGCATCCACCGGGCCTGGCGTCTGCAGTTGCGCTGAAGCGCCACGGGCGGGGTGCCGACCTGTTCGGCGCACCGCCCCGTCTGCGTTTCTTGCCTGACGTCGGCCCTTCCCTAGGGCTGGCGGTACAGGTCCAGCAGCACCTGGTCCAGTACCTGCGAGGCGCCCCAGGGTTTAGGGTCGTTGAGGATGGCCGAGACGGCCCAGGTATGGCCATTGCTGTCGCGACTGAAACCGGCGATCGCGCGAACCGTGTTCAGGGTACCGGTCTTGATGTGGCCCTCACCGGTCATGGCGGTGCGTTTCAGACGTTTACGCATGGTGCCGTCCATACCCACCAATGGCATGGAGCTGATGAATTCGGCGGCGTAGGGGCTTTTCCAGGCTGCTTGCAGCATCGCCGCCATCTCGCGGGTGCTGACCCGCTCGGCGCGCGACAAGCCGGAGCCATTTTCCATCACCAAATGCGGCGCCGTGATGCCTTTCTTGGCGAGCCATTGGCGCACCACGCGCTGCGCGGCGCGGGCGTCGTCACCATCGGCATCTGTGCGGAACTGTGCGCCGAGGCTGAGGAACAACTGCTGAGCCATGGTGTTGTTGCTGTACTTGTTGATGTCACGGATCACTTCGACCAAGTCTGGCGAGAAGGCCCGGGCCAGCAGACGAGCGCTCTTGGGAACATTTTCTATGCGATCGCGGCCCTGGATGCTGCCGCCCAGCTCGTTCCAGATGGCGCGCACCGCACCGGCGGCGTAGGCGGGGTGGTCGAGCAGAGCGAGGTAAGTCTGTGAGTTGCAGCCGTCGCCGAGTTGGCCGCTGACCGTGACACTGACGCCGTCTGGCTGCACCACGGGGTTGTAGCGCACATCGCCGGTGCATTGCTTGGACGCCACCGGCTTGACCTGATTGTCGATGCGGATGCTGGCGATCGGAGGCTCGACCGACACCACGACCTTGCCACCGTCGTTGCGTGCCACGAAGCGCAGGGCCTTGAGGTTGACCAGCAGCGAGTCGGGTTTGACCAGGAACGGCTTGTTCACATCGCCGCCGTCATCGTCGAAATGTGGCAGGTTGGGCTGGACGAAGTGGCTGCGGTCGAGTACCAGGTCGCCGGTGACGGTGCGCACGCCATTGGCACGCAGGTCGCGCATCAGCAGCCAGAGTTTTTCCATGTTCAGCTTGGGATCGCCGCCACCTTTAAGGTACAGGTTGCCGTTGAGCACGCCGTTGCTCAACGTGCCATCGGTATAGAACTCGGTCTTCCACTGGAAGGTGGGGCCGAGCAATTCCAGGGCTGCGTAGGTGGTCACCAGCTTCATGGTCGAGGCCGGATTCACCGAAATGTCGGCATTGAAGATGGTCGGGTTACCGGGGCCGTTGAGGGGGAGCATCACCAGCGACAAGGCGTTGTCCTGCAGCTTGTTGGCCTTGAGGGCCTGCTGCACCTTGGGCGGCAGGGTGGTGTTGACAGCGGCGGCCGAGACGGGAAGGGCGATGGGGAGCAGCAGGCCGGCCAGAAACAGTGGGCGAAGCGTCTTGATCATAGGTGACCCTGCGGACGAGGGAAAAGAAAACGGGGCTGTAAAAGATGATGGCCCCTTGACGAAATCAAGACGGCATTATGCCCCAAGCGTACAGTTTGTGGGCATGTTCAAGACAAAAGCGCCTTTGCGTGACGGAAACTGGTAAAGTGCCGCGCGTAATTACTCAAGAGGATTGTTTCAATGGCTACCAACCGTTCCCGTCGTCTGCGCAAGAAGCTGTGCGTGGATGAATTCCAGGAGCTGGGTTTCGAACTGAACCTGGATTTCAAGGAAGACCTGTCCGACGAAGCCATCGACGCTTTCCTCGACGCCTTCCTGGCAGAGGCCATGGATGCCAATGGTCTGGACTATGTCGGCGGCGATGATTTCGGTCTGGTCTGCCTGGCCAAGCGTGGCTCGGTCAGCGAAGAGCAGCGCGCCACCGTCGAATCCTGGCTCAAAGGTCGCAGCGAACTGACCAAAATCGAAGTCAGCCCGCTGCTGGACGCTTGGTATCCTGACAAGCCGATCAACTCGGCGTCCTGATCCCGCGTCCCTTCAAGGAGTCCTGATCGGCCGCTCACGCTGGCCGGACAGGGCTCTCTGCACCCGTCGCAGGTGGCGCGCCAACGCCTGGCGACGCAGTTTCAGCTGGGACAGCGACACGCCTTTCTCTTCCAGCGCCTCGCAACTGTTCATCAACGCCCTCGCGTCCAGCATGCGTGCGACGCCTAGTATCTTGTGCGCCTGATCGATGATGGCCTGCTGTTCGTGTTCCGCATCCAGGGACATCAGCAGTGTTAGGTCGTCTGCCAGGCTCATCTGCAGGGTGGTGAGCATTCGCGCTCTATCTTCGCTGCGATGGCCGATCAGGTTGTCGAGCCCGATCAGGTCGAGGGGCGTCCGAGCAGCACGTTCGGGCGTCGGTTGCACGGTACACAAATGCCTGCTCAGCGTGTGCAGGCTGATAGGCTTGAGCAGGCAGTCATCCATGCCAGCATCCAGGCAACGCTGGCGTACCTCAGGCTGGGCATTGGCGGTGTAGCCCAAAATAGTGCAAGGCCCCAGGCCCTGCCGATGTTCTTCACTGCGAACGGCCTCGGCCAGTTGATAGCCGTTCATGCGTGGCATGTTGCAATCGAGTATCAGCACGTCGAACTGGCCGCAGCGCCATTTCTCCAGACCTTCGCGGCCGTCACGGGCGCTTTCCGGTTTAAGTCCCAGGAACGCCAACTGTTGGGCCATGAGCAAGAGGTTGGCGGGGTGGTCGTCGATCACCAGCACGCGCAGGTTCAGGTTCGGCTTGTAGAGGCGCGGTTCCTGCTCGATGCTGACCGGAAATGGCTCGATACAATGCAGCGGCATCAGCAGTCGTACTTGGGTACCCACGCCCTGCAAGCTCTTGATAGCCAGATGCCCCCCCATCATGTCGCACAGTGTTCGGCAGATCGCCAGCCCCAGGCCGGTCCCGGTACGGGCGTTTTCGCTTTGCGGGTTGATCTGGACGAAGGGATTGAACAGCCGTCGTAGGTCATCGTCATGGATGCCGATGCCACTGTCGCGCACCTCGAGTTCGAGCCGGGGGCGTTCACCATTCTGCACCGAGGCTTTGATCCGTACATGGCCTTCATGGGTGAACTTGATGGCGTTGCTTACCAAATTGGACAGGATCTGCTTGAAACGCAGCGGATCGAGCAACGCGTGGCAGCGAGCGGACGGCTCGATACTGACTTCCAGCATTAGCCCTTTTTCCCGCGCCTGTCCTTCGAACACCCGTCTGACCGAGTCGATCAGCACTGCCAGATCGACAGGCTCTGGCGCCAGGGACACGTGCCCGGATTCTATCCGGACGATGTCGAGGATGTCGCCGATCAAACCAAGCAAATCCTTGGCTGAGTGGTAGGCGACTTCGATTGAAGGTTTGTCCAGCTGGCCATGATCGGCGCGTTTTACCGCCAGTTCCAACATGCCGATCACGGCGTTCATTGGCGTGCGGATCTCGTGGCTGATGGTGGCTAGGAACGTACTCTTGGCACGGTTGGCGTCGTCGGCTTGTTGCTTGGCCAGGCGCAGATCCTGGATTAGTTCGCGGCGTTCGCTGATGTCGATCCAGCCGCCGATGATACCTTGGACTTCACCGAGTGAATCGCGATAAGGCAGGATCCAGTGATAGATGGTTAGCTCGCGGTCCTTCAAGCGCAGCGGACGGTCGATGATTAGCGGCGTGCCTGCCGCCATCACCTGTAGGTAATCGGAGTGTATCTGTCGGGTGTAGTCGCAGTTACTGAACAAACTCTCTTGCAGGCGCTTGCCCATGACCTCTTCGGCGGTAGCGTCAACCGCTTCCAGATAGCTGTCGTTGCAGCTTTGCAGACGTCCTTCTCGGTCGCGCACATACATCGGGTGGGGCGTGCCGTTGAGCAGTGCGCGCATGAATTCGAGCTGGTCGTTCAAAGCCCGTTCGGCCTGGCGGCGTTGTCCGATCTGATGTCGCAGGTACGCATTCCATGCCAGCGCCATGAGCAGCAGAATGCCGATGCCGAGTACCACCTGAATCACCAGCCGTTGATACTCGCGCCACTGGCCGCCGTCATGCAGGGCGTAGCCGCGCCAGCGGCTGTTGATGACACCTAATTCTTCCGGAGTGATGCTCAGCAGCGCCTTGTCCAGAATCGAGGCCAGAACGGTTTGATCCTTGGCATTGGCCATGGAAAAGGTGGCCGGTTCGCTGCCGAAGCTGGAACGGATCACTAGATTGCTGTTGGCGGCAATGGCATGGTTGGCATCGAGTAGCGTGGTGATGGTCGCATCCACCGCCCCGCTGCTCAGCAGCGCCAATGAGTAGAAGGTGCTCTCGGTTTCGATGCGGCGTATCTGTGGATGACGCGCTGCCAGAATGGCAGCAGCCGGCGTATGGCGGGTTACTGCCACGCGGCGGCCCTTCAACTGCTCAAGCGATGCGAACAGTCTGCCGCTGCGAGTGACGATGACGTAAGGACTTTCCAGATACGTGCGGCTAGGCTTGAGGCCTGTTCCATCGGCGCCGCCGAGGGTAATGGCCGCGATCAGGTCGGCGTTGCCTGCCTGGACCTGTTCGATCATTTCACCGATGCCGCTGGCGCGCTGGATCTTGAACTTCAGCCCCGTGCGTAGACGAATCAGCTCAAGTAGATCGGCGGTGATACCGCGAAAATGACCGTTGCTGTCGAAGAACGACAGTGGTGCAGAGGTATCGGTCACCACGACTCTCATGCTGGGGTGCTCTGCCAGCCAGTGTTCTTCACGCGGGGTAAGTTGTAGTCGTCGGTCGGTCAGCAGCAGGTCGCTGCCTGCGCTCCAGCGCTTGAAAATCGAACTGGTCACGCTAGCAGGTTGGGTGTCCAGGGTGACGTTGATCAGACTCATCAGCACGCTGTCTTCGCGCCGCAGGGCGAAGCTGAAGCCGGTGGCTTCATGCTTGCCGAAATTAGCCATGCGCAGGCTCGGCAGATGGCCGCGGTTGAGCTGGAAGTGGGTCGAGATGGTGTCGCCGAGAAACACGTCAGCTTGACCGAACGCTACGGCGTTGAGCGCTTCAGTGGTGGAGGCGAACGTCTGCAGCCTGGCCTGTGGGTAGAGTGCGCGCACTTCCTTCAAAGGCAGATAGTGGTAAAGCATGCTCAGCCGCAGGCCCGCCAGCCCCGTGTCCAGCGGGCGCGTGTCGTCTTCTCGGGTCACCAGCACGGGCTGGTCGACTGCGTAGGGGCGTGACAGCGCGATGTCGGCGACTGCGGCCTCATAGCCATTGGCGCTGCCGAGCATGTCGATTCGCCCGGATTTCAAGGCTTGTACGGCTTCCTGGCGGCTGGTAAAGCGCAGCACCTGCACCGATACGCCCAGCGCGCGTCCGATCAGGGAAGCATACTCGGCGGTAATGCCCTGATATTCGCTGTTGCTGGCCACGTCGAAGGGCGGGTTGTCCGGCGCAGAGGTTCCCAGAAGCAAATGCTTGCGGCCCCGCAGCCATTGGCGCTGCGCCGGGGAAAACGGCGGTTTGACGGCCTCGGCGCTCGAACGCGCGAGCAGGTTCAAAGGCTTGGGGGCGCTTGGCTGCGCTTGGGCTTGAACCCCCAGGCTCATCAGGATCAGCAGCAGGCAGGTGAAGTACCTTGGCATGACGTGCCTCACCTCACACCAACGCGTTGCGCTTGGCCGCTTCTATCAACTCGACCAGTGTTGAAACCTGCAGTTTCTGCATCAGACGTTTCTTGTAGGTGCTGACCGTTTTGTTGCTGAGAAACATGCCTTTGGCGATGTCCTTGTTGCTACGCCCCATGGCAAACAGCTGAAGGACCATCAACTCTCTGTCGTTGATCTGTCGGAACATTTCCAATTCCTGAGCGGATGACTCAGTTCCGTTTTTTATTGCCTGACTGGGGAAGTAGTTGTATCCGCAGAGCACGGCCTTGACGGCACTGAGCAGCTCGCTCAGATCTTCCTGTTTGCACACGAAGCCAGCGGCGCCTGAATGCATGCAACGGATGGCGAACAAGGCTGGCGATTGTGCGGTGAGCACTAGCACTTTAGGTGGAAGTCCAATGGCCTGGAAACGCGACAGTACCTCCAAGCCGTCGAGACGGGGGATGCTGATGTCCAGGATAACCAGGTCCGGCAGGGTTTCACGGATCATCTGCATGGCATCGACGCCATTGTCGGATTCGCCGATGACCGTGTAATCCTGGTTTTCCAGCAACAGGCGTACGGCAAGACGAATGACAGGGTGGTCATCAACGATGAAGATCGTGCTCATATCAACTTCCCGGGCGATGAGTGGCAAAGACGAGCGAGACCTTATCGCAGTTGACAGACATCGAGCGTATGAGCGTGCAGCACAGTGTAACTATGGGAAAAAACCTACAGCGATGTACTACAGTTGTTTCGAGTATTTACAACTCACGGGTAGAAATTGGTAGGCAGCCTCCATCCGTCACTATTTGTTTGTAGTCGTTTAGACGGAAGGTGCTTGTGTAGGAACTTGCCTTTGACAGGCGCGAGGCCTTAACCTCGCGCCTATCGAGATTAGTGGGGGATGGACCGTCCGGTCATCTCGCCAGCCATTTCACTGGCGTAGCTGTCGGTCATGCCGGCGATGAAGTCGATCATCCGCAAGAACGCATTGTGCAGCGAGCCGTGCGGATCCGGTGCGTGATTACCGATCAGGTCCAGTACGCGTCGGCTCTTGAACGATGGCGTACGACCGCCGTGTTGTTCCAGTGCGGCGCCGCAGAAGGCGTTCAGCAGGATTTCCAGCGTGGTGTAGGCACCGATCTCGTGAAGGGTCTTGCGTTTGTCCTGGAAAATTTTCTTGCGGGCGATTTCCTTGGCCTGGAGCACGCAGTGTTTGGCCGGACCATGCATGTGCTCGACCAGATCGCCACCGAGCACGCCTGCGAGCAGGGCCGGTTGCTGTTCGACGAATGCCTGGGCTGCGGCATTGGTCAGATGTTCGATGGCCTTGCCGCGCAGGATGGCCAGCTTGCGCCGTCGTGAATCGTCGGGCCCCAACTGGCGATAGGTGTCCGGTAGGTCGTCACCCACCAGGTCCAGCAGCAGCGCCTCGACTTCCGCGTATTGCAGCAGCTCCATCTCCACGCCGTCTTCCAGATCGATAAGGGCATAGCAGATGTCGTCCGCCGCCTCCATCAGATACACCAAGGGATGACGCGCCCAGCGCTGCTCTTCCAGTTGCGGCAGGCCGAGTTTCTGGGTGATCTGCTGCAGGAGCGGCAGTTCGCTCTGGTAGCAACCGAACTTGTGTTTCTTGTACCCGAGTGCATCGGCGTGTCGAGCGCTCCAGGGGTACTTCAGGTAGGTGCCGAGGGTGGCGTAGGTGAGCCGGGTGCCGCCGTCGAACTGATGGTATTCCAGTTGCGTGAGTACCCGAAAACCTTGGGCGTTGCCTTCGAAATTGAGAAAGTCAGCGCGCTGATCGTCGTTCATGTCATCCAGCCAGCCGCGCCCGGCAGCTTGCTGGAACCAGTGGCGGATCGCATCTTCGCCGGAGTGGCCGAAGGGCGGATTGCCAATGTCGTGGGCCAGGCAGGCCGATTGCACGATCATGCCCAGGTCGCTGGGATCGCACCATTCGGGCAATGCCTCGCGCAGGGTCTGGCCGACCCGCATCGCGAGCGAGCGGCCGACGCAACTGACTTCCAGTGAGTGGGTCAGGCGGGTATGGATATGGTCGTTGCTGGACACCGGATGAACCTGAGTCTTGCGGCCCAGGCGGCGGAAGGCGCCGGAGAAGATGATGCGGTCGTGATCTTTGTGAAACGGGCTACGCCCGAGTTCCTCGGGGCTGTACAGGGCCTTGCCGAGGCGTTCGCGGTTGAGCAGGGTGTGCCAGTCCAAGGCGTGATCTCCGTCAGGGGGTGGCCATAGCTTCCCGATTAGCAGGCGCCCGCGCAAGCGTCGGGCGCCGGGCTTCAGCCGCGACGACCGTTCTTCAGGTACAGGCGCACCAGCGGCGCCAGGCTGCCGCCCAGACGCAGCAGGCGTGCCAGCGTGCCGTTGCGCACGCCTTTACCGGTCAGAAAGCCCATCGCGACGACGGCGCCGATGCCCCAGAGCGGCGCGTGCTTGATGCCGAGTCCGTCCTGAACCGAAGCGCCCATGCCACGCAGGCGTCGGACCGGTTCGAGCAGTTGCCCGGATTCGTGGCGAATTTCCTGGCGATGCATTTCCATGCGCAGACGCAGCAAGGCCTTGCGCAGTTCGCGCGGGTTACGGCTGGTGGGCAGTTCAGGCAGGCTCATGGCAACAGGCGCTCCCGGTCCTTGGCAAGTTCTTCGAGGGTGCTGTGGAACGGTGAAGACTCATCGAATACTGCCGCTTTCAGACGCACGCCACAGAACACTGCAGCAAGGCCGTAGAACACGCAGAGGCCGATGATACCGGCCAGCCGATAGCTGTCCCACAGCAGCACGAGCAACAGCCCCGAGAGTGCGGTCAGCAACAGCAGTGCGAACACCAGTGCCAGGCCCGCGAACAGCAGCAGACGCAGCGTACGACCCTTTTGCTCCTGCAACTCGATGCCGAACAGTTCGATATGACTGTGCAGCAGGCCCAGTATGGCCGCGCCGAGGCGTCTGCCGGTGGCGCCGGTGCCGATGGCGTCATTGTCCATGCGTCCTCCTCAGCGGCGGCTGGCAAGCAGGCCGATCAGCAGGCCGACACCCGCTGCGATGCCGATGGCCTGCCAAGGATTTTCCTGCACGTATTCTTCGGCAGTCCCCAGAGCGGCCTGGCCGCGCTCGCGCACCGATTCCCGGGTTTCCTGCAAGCTGTCACGGGCCTGCTGTAGGCGCTCGTGGATCTGGCCGCGCAGTTCGTCAGCCTGATCGCCGGCCAGGTTGGCGGTGTCGGCGAGCAGCTTCTCGGTGTCGCGCACCAGCGCTTGGAAGTCAGCCATCAAGATGTCTTGTGCAGTCTTTGCCGATTTGCTGGCCATGGGCCTCTCCCTGTTGATGTCTGTGGGTCTTTCGAGTGATGAGTGTGGCCGAAGGTTCAGCCGCTGTCGTCGCTGCGCCCCTTTGCGCGCAGCGCCAATGGGTTGGCACCCGCACAGGCGAGGACTGCTGGGCAGATGCAGCGCGCGACCAACGGGCCTAGAATAGCCTTCTTTTCACCACGCTCGGGAACTGACCATGCTGCCTGAATGCCAATTGCTCGGCACCTTGGGGTGCCATCTGTGCGAAGTGGCCGAAGCGGTGCTCATGCCGTTCGTCGAGCACGGGCTGCTGGTGGAGTTGGTGGACATCGCCGATGACCCAGCGCTGTTCGAGCAATACGGGCTGGTCATTCCGCTGTTGCGGCGTTGTGACAACGGTGCCGAATTGCTCTGGCCGTTCGAAGCTGAGCAGGTCGTCGCGTTTCTACGCTGACCGCCTTTGTGGTCGCCCGCGAGTGCCGTCCATCGGAGAAGGCGAGGGCGGCCTTGGGTGAATTGACGAGACGGTGCAGGGTTCGTATGCTGTATAAAGATACAGTATCCGGGATAAGGTCATGCATAACGTCGAGCAACTGAAGTACAGCGTCAATCGCATGTCTCCCGACACCGTCTGCGATGCCGTGCTCGAACTGCGCATGGAAGGCGTGGTCACCGACGATCGCACGCCGTTCGGCAAGGTGCATTTCAACACCTGTTTCGCTGAAATCGAGGCGCTTTTTCAGCGCGCTGGTTTCCACCGGCCGTTGGATGTGGTGGGCTACGAAGGCATGGTTTATGCCCTCTACGACGCCGGGCGCTGGGAAGCCGTGCAGGTGTTGCGTTGGCTCAAGTCGCGTTGCGAACTGGCCCACGAAGCTGGTTGATCATGTGGCCATTGGGGATAATGCCTGCCCCTGACTGCCGAGCACGCCATGTCCAGCCCGTTCGACCCTGCACGTCAGCAAGCCAGCACGGTTTGCCTTCCTCCTGGGCATTGGGCCACCGTGCTCGACTGCCTCTGCGATCACTTCAAGGCGATCGCCCGCGAGCAGTGGCTCGATCGCTTCGCCCGTGGCCGTGTACTCGATGCCAACGGTCAGCCTGTCGCTGCCGATCTGCCTTACCGCCGTGGCTTGCGCCTGCATTACTTTCGTGAAGTGCCTAACGAGCGCCCCATCCCGTTTCAGGAAACCCTCCTGCATTGCGACGAGCATCTGGTGGTGGTCGACAAGCCGCATTTCCTGCCAGTCACCCCCACCGGCGAGTATGTCGAACAGACCTTGCTGCGTCGCCTGATCCGCCGTCTGGACAATCCGCACCTGGTGCCCTTGCACCGTATCGATCGACACACGGCAGGGCTGGTGCTGTTTTCGGCCAACCCGCAGTCGCGCACCGCGTATCAGCAGTTGTTCCCACAGCGCCGCATCGACAAGCGCTATCAGGCCATCGCCGCCCCTCTGCCGCAGCGCAGCTTTCCCTTGGTGCATCGCAGCCGTCTCGAGCATGGTCAGCCGTTTTTTCGCATGCAGGAAGTGCCGGGTGTGGCGAATAGCGAGACGCTGGCCGAGGTGTTGAAGCGTGACGCAGAGCGTTGGCTATATGGCTTGTCGCCGGTCACCGGCAAGACCCACCAACTGCGGGTGCATATGGCCGCGTTGGGAGCGGCGATCTGCAACGATCCGTTCTATCCCGATCTGCAGCCGGACGCCGACGACTACCAGAAACCTTTGCAGTTGCTGGCCCACAGCCTTCGCTTCGAAGACCCGCTGACCGGAGAGACGCGCGAGTTCGAGAGTCGCCTGACCCTGGCCTGGTGATCAGGCGTGGGTCAGGGCGACCACTTCGCCCTGGCCCACGGCCGGTTCAGCGGTTGAAGCGCTCCACCAGCGAGTACTGGGTACCTGCCGTGCTGGTCAGTTCCTCGCTGAGCGACGCCGAATGCTGGGCCTGTTCGGCGGTCTGGTCGGCCAGGTCGGCGATGGTGCTGATGTTGCGACTGATTTCCTCGGCCACCGCCGATTGCTCTTCGGTGGCCGCCGCGATCTGGGTCGCCATATCGGTGATATTGGCCACCGCCTCGCTGATGCCCACCAGCGCCTGATCGGCCTGCAGCACGCGTTCGACCCCTTCTTCGGCCTGGCGATGGCCGGTCTCCATGGTCTGCACCGCATTGCTGGCGGTTTGTTGCAGCTTGGCGATCAAGCCATGGATTTGCCCGGTGGATTCGGCAGTACGCTGCGCCAACTGACGGACCTCGTCAGCAACCACGGCGAAGCCGCGACCCATTTCTCCTGCCCGCGCCGCCTCGATGGCCGCGTTGAGTGCCAGCAGGTTGGTCTGGTCGGCGATACCTTTGATCACGTCCACCACGCCGCCGATTTCGTCACTGTCCTTGGCCAGTTGGGTAACGGTCTGACCTGTTTCGCCGACGGCTACCGACAGGCGCTGGATGGCGTCGCGGGTTTCTCCGGCGATCTGCCGACCTTCGCTGGTCAGGCGGTTGGCTTGCTGTGTGGCGTCGGCCGCACGTTGCACGTGGGTCGCCACTTCCTGGGTGGTGGCCGCCATCTGGTTGACGGCAGCCGCGACCTGCTCGGTCTCTACCCGCTGTCGCTCCAGGCCCGACGAGCTCTTGTGCGCCAGTTCATCGGACTGTCGGGCCTGCTCGCTGAGGTGCTCAGCGCTGTCCTGAAGGCGGGTCAGGCACGTCTTCAGGCGCGATTCCTGACTGAGCATGGCCATTTCCAAACGTGCCTGAACGCCCCGGCTATCGGTATACATTTGGGCGATCAGCGGATCGGAGGTGGTCTGTTCGGCCAGGCGCAACAGGCGCTTGAGGCCCCGTTGCTGCCAGCTCAGTCCGAGCAGGCCCAATGGCACGGAAACCGCCGCAGCCAGTGCGAAGCCCCAGGAATGGCCAAACCAGTTGCCGATCAGGAAGCCGATCTGGCTGATGAGGATGAATGGCAGCCAGTCCTGCAGCACCGGCAGCCATTTGTCGCGGCGCGGTATCGCCTTCTTGCCTTGGTTGATGCGCTGATACAGCGCCTCGGCCCTGCGGATCTGTTCGGCACTGGGCTTGACCCGCACCGACTCGAAGCCGACCACCTGGTCGTTGTCGAAGAACGGCGTGACGTAAGCATTGACCCAATAATGGTCGCCGGACTTGCAGCGGTTTTTGACGATCCCCATCCAGGGCTGCCCTTGCTTGAGGGTCTGCCACATATGGGCGAAGACCGCTGCCGGCACATCCGGGTGGCGCACCAGATTGTGCGGCGCGCCCATCAATTCCTCGCGCGAAAAACCACTGATCTCGATGAAGGCATCGTTACAGTAGGTAATCACCCCCTTGGCGTTGGTGGTGGAAATCAACCGCTGCTGAGCAGGGAAAGTCCGTTCTCTCTGTGTAATCGGCTGGTTGTTGCGCATGGGTTGCTCGATCCGCGTGGCTTTCCCCAAGTATCGGCACGTCAGGTAATTTATTGAGCCAATATTTGTCCAGCTTGATCCAGAGCAAGGAGTGAGCGTTCGCTATCGGTTACGAAAGTCGATTTTTCGCGGGAATTAGCGGCATTATTGCATTTTTTAGGCGGTTTTGTGACGGATTGGTCACAGATGTCATCGGCTGAATTGCAGGATGGCCTGTGCAGAGGCAACGGTTTGTAACCGACTGCCTCTGCACAGTGTATTCACCCGATCTGGCTCAACCTGCGATCAATTGACGCAGCACGTAGTGCAGGATGCCGCCGGACTTGAAGTACTCCACTTCGTTGAGGGTGTCGATGCGGCATAGCACTTCGATGTCCCGCTGCTGACCGTCCTCAGCGGTGATGCGCAGGGGCAGGCTCATGCCGGGGCGAATCTGCGTACCCTCCAGGCCCAGCACATCAATCCGCTCCTTGCCGGTCAGGCCCAGGCGCTTGCGATCCTCGCCGGCCTTGAACTGCAACGGCAGTACGCCCATGCCTACCAGGTTGGAGCGGTGGATGCGCTCGAAGCTCTCGGCCAGCACGGCCTTGACCCCCAGCAGATTGGTGCCCTTGGCCGCCCAGTCACGGCTGGACCCCGTGCCGTACTCCTGGCCGGCGATCACCACCAGAGGTGTACCTTCCTGCTGATAGCGCATGGCCGCATCGTAGATCGACAGTTTCTCGCCGCTGGGCACGAACAGGGTATTGCCGCCTTCTTCGCCGCCGAGCATCTCGTTGCGGATTCGGATGTTGGCGAACGTACCGCGCATCATCACTTCGTGGTTACCCCGGCGAGAACCGTAGGAGTTGAAGTCGCGCGGTTCGACACCTTTGCTGCGCAGGTAGCGACCGGCGGGGCTATCGGTCTTGATATTGCCAGCGGGTGAGATGTGGTCGGTGGTCACCGAATCGCCGAGCAGTGCCAGGATTCTAGCGCCGCGGATGTCGGTGATTTCCGGCAGAGGTCCGGCGATGTCCTCGAAGAAGGGTGGATGCTGAATGTAGGTGGAATCGTCCTGCCACACGTAGGTCGCAGCTTGTGGCACTTCGATGGCCTGCCACTGGGCATCGCCGGCGAAGACCTCGGCGTATTCCTTGTGGAACATCGCGGTATCCACCTTGGCCACTGCGTCGGCAATTTCCCGTTGGCTCGGCCAGATGTCCTGCAGGTATACCGGTTGGCCATCCTTGCCCGTGCCCAGTGCATCGCGGGTCAGGTCGATGCGCACGCTGCCGGCCAGGGCATAGGCCACCACCAATGGGGGCGAGGCCAGCCAGTTGGTCTTGACCAGTGGATGCACGCGGCCCTCGAAGTTGCGGTTGCCCGAAAGCACTGAGGCGACGGTGAGGTCGGCGCGGGTGATGGCTTTTTCGATGGCCTCGTCCAGTGGCCCGGAGTTGCCGATGCAGGTGGTGCAGCCATAGCCCACCAGGTCGAATCCTAGTTCGTCCAAGTACTGCGTCAGGCCTGCGGCCTGGAAGTAGTCGGTCACCACCTTCGACCCTGGAGCCAGTGAGCTCTTGACCCAAGGTTTGCGGACCAGGCCTTTCTCAACGGCTTTCTTGGCCACCAGTCCGGCAGCCATCATCACGCTGGGGTTGGAGGTGTTGGTGCAAGAGGTGATGGCGGCGATCACCACCGCGCCGTCACGCAGCGTGTGGGTTTGGCCGTCGTGCGTGTAGGCGATCTCGCCAGCCTGGTCGGCATTGCCGACCGCCACGCCGCCGCCACCCTCGCTTTCCAGTCGACCGACCTCCTTGGCCGGCGGCTTGGGCTGCAATTCGACGAAGCCGTCGAACGCCTGGCTGACATCGGACAGCGCCACCCGGTCCTGAGGCCGCTTGGGGCCGGCCAGGCTGGCTTGAACCTCATGCATGTCCAGCGCCAGGCTGTCGCTGAACAACGGCTCTTGACCCGGATTTCGCCACAGGCCCTGGGCCTTGCAGTAGGCCTCGACGAGTTCGACCGTCTCATCCGGACGGCCTGACAAGCGCAGGTAGTCGAGGGTCACCTCATCGACCGGGAAGAAACCACAGGTGGCCCCGTATTCGGGGGCCATGTTGGCCAAAGTGGCGCGGTCGGCCAAAGGCAGCTCGGCCAGGCCGTCGCCGTAGAACTCGACGAACTTGCCCACCACGCCTTTCTTGCGCAGCATCTGCGTGACGGTCAGCACCAGGTCGGTGGCGGTGATGCCTTCGCGCAGCTTGCCGGTCAGCTTGAAACCGATCACCTCTGGAATCAGCATCGACACCGGTTGACCGAGCATGGCGGCCTCGGCTTCGATGCCGCCGACGCCCCAGCCGAGTACGCCCAGGCCGTTGATCATGGTGGTGTGCGAGTCGGTGCCGACCAAAGTGTCGGGGAAGGCGTAGGTGCGGCCGTCTTCTTCCCGGGTCCAGACGGTGCGACCCAGGTACTCCAGATTCACCTGGTGGCAGATGCCGGTGCCCGGCGGCACCACGCGGAAATTGTCGAAGGCGCTCTGGCCCCAGCGCAGGAACGCGTAGCGCTCGCCATTGCGCTGCATCTCGATGTCGACGTTCTCGGCAAAGGCGGCCTGGCTGGCATAGTGATCGACCATCACCGAATGGTCGATCACCAGATCCACCGGCGACAGCGGGTTGATCCGCTGCGGGTCGCCGCCGGCCTTGGCCATGGCGGCGCGCATGGCCGCCAGGTCGACCACGGCGGGCACGCCGGTGAAGTCCTGCATCAGCACCCGCGCCGGGCGGTACTGGATCTCTCGGTTGGAACGGCGATCCTTGAGCCAGTCGGCCAGGGCGTGCAGGTCCTCGCCGCTGACGGTCTTGCCGTCCTCCCAGCGCAGCAGGTTCTCCAGCAGCACCTTGAGCGACATGGGCAGGCGATCGAGGTCGCCCAATTGGCGGGCGGCTTCTGGGAGGCTGAAGTAGTGGTAGGCGCGTTGGCCCACCTGGAGGGTCTTGAGGGTGTTCAGGCTATCGAGCGAGGGCATTGCCAACTCCTTCTGCGCCGGTGCCCGGCACTCGTCGATGCCGGTGTCACCGCTCTGTGTCGGCCCGCACGGCACGGGCCTGGCTGATCGATCAGGGTAGACCGCTTTGGCGGTACTGACCCTGTTCTGGACCTGCGGGGCGTGTCGCAGGTTCCGAACTTCCTTTATCATTCGCCGCCCTGGCGCTGTCTGCGCCAGTGATGTGGAGTGAGAGATGACTACCCTGTTCATGCATTGCCGCCCCGGCTTCGAGGGCGAAGTCTGCGCCGAAATCAGCGAGCATGCCGCACACCTGGGCGTCGCCGGCTACGCCAAGGGCAAGCCGCACAGCGCCAGCGCCGAGTTCGTCTGCCTGGATGAGGGCGGCGCCGAACGGCTGATGCGTGAGCGCCGCTTCGATCGCCTGATTTTTCCGCGTCAGTGGGCGCGTGGCGACTACCTCGATCTGCCGGAAACCGACCGCATCAGCGTATTGCTGGCGCACCTGGCACAACTGCCGGTGTGCGGCAGCCTGTGGCTGGAGGTGCTCGACAGCAACGATGGCAAAGAATTGTCGACCTTCTGCCGCAAGTTCGAAGGGCCACTGCGCAAAGCGCTGGAGAAGGCGGGCCGTTTGATTGACGATCCCACCGCGCCGCGTCTGCTGCTGACGTTCATCAGCGGTCGGCGGGTATTCGTCGGCGTGGCTGAAGCCGACAACTCGGCGCTTTGGCCCATGGGCATCCCGCGCCTGAAGTTCCCGCGCGAGGCGCCGAGCCGCTCGACGCTCAAGCTCGAAGAAGCCTGGCATCAGTTCATCCCGCGCGAGCAGTGGGAGCAGCGCCTGAACGACGACATGACCGGGGTCGATCTCGGCGCTTCGCCAGGCGGCTGGACCTACCAACTGGTCAAGCGCGGCATGCTGGTCACCGCCATCGACAACGGCCCCATGGCCGAGAGCCTGATGGACACGGGTCTGGTGCAGCACCTGATGGCCGACGGCTTCACCTGGAAGCCCCGGCAGACCGTGGACTGGATGGTCTGCGACATCGTCGAGAAGCCGGCGCGTACCGCCTCGCTGATCGAAACCTGGCTGGGCGAGGGCCTGTGCCGCGAAGCGGTGGTCAACCTCAAGCTGCCGATGAAGCAGCGGTACGCCGAGGTGCACAAGCTGCTCGAACGTATGGAGGCGGCGTTCAAGGCGCGCAAGATCAAGGTGTCGATCGCCTGCAAGCAGCTCTACCACGACCGCGAGGAAGTGACTTGCCACCTGCGCAGGCTCGACCTGAAGCCGCGCTGAGCCCGTCCGGCGCGATATCCACCCCATTTGCGGAGCCCAGCATGACCGACCTGACCCCAGACGCGACCCTCGATGCCACCGGCCTCAACTGCCCGGAACCGGTGATGATGTTGCACCAGCACGTGCGCAACCTGAACGCCGGCGGCTTGCTGAAGGTCATCGCCACCGATCCCTCGACCCGGCGTGACATCCCCAAGTTCTGTACCTTCCTCGGCCACGAACTGGTGCAGCAGCACGAAGAGGACGGCACCTACCTGTACTGGATCCGCAAGAAAGTCGACTGACCCAGGCTGGATCGCCCGGCGTGCAGCGCCTACACTGCGCTCCCCCACAGGAGAGCGCCCATGCTGATCGTTGCCGACGAAAATATCCCGCTGCTCGATGCCTTCTTCGCCGGGTTCGGTGAAATCCGCCGCTACCCAGGGCGGGCCATCGACGCGGCCTGCGTCAGGGACGCCGATGTGTTGCTGGTGCGCTCGGTGACCCGTGTCGATCGACAACTGCTCGAGGGCAGTCGGGTGCGCTTCGTCGGCACCTGCACCATCGGCACCGATCACCTGGACCTGGAGCACTTCGCCCAGGCCGGTATCCAGTGGAGCAGCGCCCCAGGCTGCAATGCCCGGGGCGTGGTGGACTATGTGCTGGGCAGCCTGTTGACGCTGGCCGAACTCGATGGCGTGGCGCTCGGCGAACGGGTCTACGGGGTGGTCGGCGCCGGCGAAGTCGGTGGCCGCCTGGTGCGGGTACTGCGGGGCTGGGCTGGCAGGTGCTGGTGTGCGATCCGCTGCGCGCGGCGTGCGAGGAGGGCGAGTTCGTCAGCCTGGAGACGGTGCTGGAGCGCTGCGATGCCATCAGCCTGCATACGCCGCTGCAACGCGACGGCGAGCACCCCACTTGGCATCTGCTCGACGCCTCCGCGCTCGCCCGCCTGCGCCCTGGCGCCTGGTTGATCAACGCCAGCCGTGGCCCGGTGGTGGACAACGCCGCCCTGCGTGCGCTGCTGCTCGAGCGTGACGACGTGCACGCGGTGCTCGACGTCTGGGAGGGCGAGCCACAGGTCGACCTGGCGCTGGCCGACCTGTGCACCCTGGCCACCCCGCACATCGCCGGCTATAGCCTGGACGGCAAACAGCGCGGCACCGCGCAGGTCTATCAAGCCTTCTGCCGGGCTCAGGGCCTGCCTGAAACGGTGCGTCTGGCCGACCTGCTGCCGCCGCAGCCGCTGGCGAGCGTGGCGCTCGATGCCAGTGCCGATCCGACCTGGGCCTTGGCGACCCTGTGCCGGGCGGTCTACGACCCGCGCCGCGACGATGCGGACTTCCGACGCAGCTTGAGCGATGACGCAGAGGCCCAACGCGCGGCCTTCGACCTGCTGCGCAAGCATTACCCGGCGCGTCGCGAGATCGAAGGGCTGCGGGTGCGGGTGCCGGAAGGGGCGCCGCGGCTGGTGCAACTGGTCAATGCGCTGGGGGCGGCACTGGTCTGACGGCAGCGTTCAACCCTGCATCACCTGGGCAAAGGCCTGGCGAAAACGCTGCATGTCGCTTTCGCTGCCCACGCTGACCCGCATCCAGTTCGGCCAGCTTTGCCACACGCGCCCGACCAGCACCCCGTGCTCGGCCAGGCGCTCTATCACCGGCTGCGCGGCTGTGCGCAGGTCGATCATGAAGCAATTGGTCTGGCTCGCGGTGCAGCGCCAGCCGCGCTCGGTGAGCCAGGCCAGCGTGGTGTCGCGCAGGCGCGCGTTGGCGGCCTTGCGGTTGGGCACCAACTGCGCATCGTTCAAACTGGCGAGTCCGCCCAGCAAGGTCGGTGCAGCGGCCACATTCTCGCCGTCGTACACCTCCAGGCGTTGCAGCAGTGGCGCTTGGCCGATCGCCAGGCCCAGGCGCGCCCCGGCCATGCCGTAGAGCTTGGAAAAGGTCTGCAAGACCAGCAACTGCGGGTAGTCGTGCACCAGATCGATGCAACTCGGTGCGTCGCTGAAGTGGATATAGGCTTCGTCGACCACCACAGTGGTGTTCGCCCCAGAGCGGGCGAGCAGCCGCTCAATGGCGCGGCGCGGTGTGAGCGTGCCCGTGGGGTTGTTGGGGTTACACAGGTAGATCATGCCCGGCGCCGGGTCCGCGGCGAGCATGGCATCGACGTCATGCGCGTGGTCCGCGTCCAATGCCACGGCGTGCACCGCCGTGCCGCGTGCTCGGGCAGCTTCCACGGGGGCCTCGTACGAAGGGTCGGCCAGCACCAGGCTGCCGCGCTGGGTGAAGGCCATCACCGCATGTTGCAGGGCCAGCTTGGAGCCGCAGAACACCTGGACCTGATCGGCTTGCAGGCCGTGCTGCGAGGCGAACAGGTCGACCAATCGATACTGGGCCTTGTAGGGATAGCGCCCACAAGCGCCGATGCCCTCGGCCATCGCCTGGCGCGCCGCTGCGCTCGGACCCCAGGGGCTTTCGTTGTAATTGAGTGGCACCTGCCCGGAATAGACCGGTGCCGCCTGCGTCATGCGCAGGGCACCCAGGGCGGGTAGAGCCAGGCCGAGGCCGACCAGGGAACGACGTGACAGCTCGAACATGCTTCGACTTCCTTGTGCTGATGGGCTACCTGGGAAGACGAAGCGCGCGTCGGCAAATGAATGGTGGCAATTAGACGCTGATGGGCGCGCGCTCATCGCACGGTAGCAGCACCTGGCAGGCATCGAGCCAGTGCGCGAAGCATTCGAACGTCGCTACGGCGCAGGCCACGCTATCGGCAACGGCGGCAGGCGACGTTGGCGCCTGCTCCAGCCGTTGCAGGAAGCTACGCCAACGGCTGGCGGTGGCGCTGCCATACACATCGAGAAAACCGCCGCCGCTGTCGGCATCGATACCCAGGCGTTGAGCCATGGCACGCTTGAGCACCTGACCGCCCAAGGTCGAGCCTTCCAGTACGTACATCACCCCCAGCGCATGGGCGTGGTCAGTGATGATCGGCAGGTCGCGGCACAGCGGCAGGGCGTCGATCTGTGCCACAGTCAGGCCGAGCGCCTGCAGATCGCGGCGCAGCGTGGGCGCCTTGTGTCGCTCGTCGTCCTGGTAATCCGACAGCCGCGCCTCTAGCGGCGCATGAAAGCCATGGTAGGCGGCAACCAAGCGGCGATAGGCGTGCAGATCGAAGGCGTCGCTGAAAAATGGCAGGCGTGTTTCCAGCGTTTTGTGACACGCATGGGTGCCCTGACGCAGGGCGAGCAGCAACGGGCTAGAGGGCGGGCGCGGGGTGTCTGGCATTGAATCGACTCGGATGGAGATTGCCTGGGTTAGACTGGCCATCCTATCGCAGCGTTCATTGATGCCCTAATTCCCCCGGCCAGAGATTCCAACGGTGAAACCCGTCCGCCTGACCCTGATCTGCCATGCCCAGACCCGTTCCCAGCAGACTGGCTGCTTTTCGCATCCTGAAGAGCCTGTCTTGGCGCAAACGCCTCTTCTTGCCAGCGCACCTCCCGGTACGCATCTGATAAGCGCGCCCGAGCGGCGCGCGCGGCAGACGGCGGCCTGGTTGGGCGCCGAAGTGCAGCTCGAACCCGCCTTGGCCGATTGCCACATGGGCCGTTGGCAAGGCCTGAGCCTCAAGCAGGTTCAGCGAGAGGAAACGCACGCGCTGGCGTGGTGGGGGGTGGATGTACAGGCGACGCCCCATGGCGGCGAGTCGTTCGCGGCGCTGCATAGGCGGGTCGCCGTTTGGCTGGAATCCTTCGCTGCGCCAGGGGACTGGCTGGCGGTCACTCACCCGCTGGTGATACGCGCTGCACTGGCTGAAGTCCTGGACGCGTCGCTGGGCACGTGCCAGGCGATCGACGTGCTGCCGTGCGCGCGGATTGAGTTGAGCCGTACCGAGCGCTGGCGCCTACGACTACTGCCGGGCTAAGTGAAACGTCAGAACGCCAGTTTGTAGCCGATCAGCAGCAGCATCCCCGCCAGGCACGGGCGCAGCACGCGGTCGGAAATGCGCCCGGTGAGGTGGCTGCCCAGGTAGATGCCGGGCAGCGAGCCCAGCAGCAGGTAGCCGAGCAGCGACCAGTCCATATTGCCCATGCCGGCATGGCCCAAGCCAGCCACCAGTGTCAGCGGCACGGCGTGGGCGATCTCGGTGCCGACCAGGCGTCGGGTGACCAGGAACGGATAGAGCAGGAATAGCGCCACCGTCCCCAATGCCCCGGCGCCGATGGAGGTCAGGGTAACCATGACCCCCAGCACAATGCCGGTGGTCACCGTGAGCACGTTCAGGCTGCGGGCACTGAGGTGATAATGGTCGCCCGCATGGCGGCTGGCGAAGGCCTGCAGACGGGATTTGAACAGGATGGCCAGTGCGGTGAGGATCAACACCACGGCCAGGCCCTGCTTGATGATGGCGTTGAGCGCCGAGGTGTCGGTGTGCAGCGTGCTGAGGAACCACAGGGTCAGGGCCGCTGCCGGTACGCTGCCCAGGCTCAGCCAGCCCGTGATCTTCCAGTCGATGTTCTTGTTGCGCGCGTGCACCCAGACACCACTGGCCTTGGTGATGGCGGCATAGAGCAGGTCGGTGCCCACAGCAGTGGCAGGGTTGATACCGAACCAAAGCAGAATGGGTGTCATCAGCGAACCGCCGCCGACGCCGGTCATGCCGACGATGAAACCCACTACCAGCCCGGCAATGGTGAAACCGAAAGAACCTACATCCATACGCTACTCAATCTGCCTGCTAGCCCGTGGTCGGATGCTGCGCAGCATATAGATTGTTCGTTATAGCCAAATAGAATTCTTCGTTATGAGGTTATAACGCGCCGCAGTCATCCCCGCTGGCCAGTCGGCGGGGGTGACTGCGTGCTGGGCAACTTCAGATCCTGAAGCTGCCCACCAGTTGCTTCAGACGACCCGCCTGTTGAGTCAGGGCGTCGCAGTGGCGCAAGGTCTCGTTGAGGTTCTGTACGCCTTGCTGGTTGAGTGCGTTGATCTGGGTGATGTCCAGGTTCAAGCTCTCGACCACCGCGCTCTGTTCCTCGGTGGCCGTGGCCACCGACTGGTTCATGCCATCGATCTCGCCGATGCGCGACGTCACGCTGGCCAGTCGTTCGCCCGCGCGGTTGGCCACCTGCACGGTCTGTTCGCTGGACACCTGGCTGGCGTTCATGGTGTGCACGGCTTCGCGCGAGCCGACCTGCAGGCCGGTGATCATGCGGTGAATCTCTTCGGCCGACTCCTGGGTGCGGTGCGCCAGGTTGCGCACCTCGTCAGCCACCACGGCGAAGCCGCGCCCAGCCTCGCCGGCACGAGCGGCCTCGATGGCGGCGTTGAGCGCCAGCAAGTTGGTCTGCTGGGAAATGCCTTTGATCACATCGAGGATCTTGCCGATTTCGTCGGTGCTGGCGTTGAGCGTTTCGATCTGCTGGCACGACTCGCTGATCTTCTGCGACAGCGCAGTCATGGCGCTGATCGCATCATCGACCACCTGGCGTCCATCGTTGGCCTGGTCGCTGGCGCCGCTGGCATGCTGCGAAGCATCGGCGGCATTGCGGGCGATTTCCTGGGTAGCGGCGCCCAACTGGTTGATCGCCGCCGCCACGCTGTTGGTTCGCAGGCTCTGCTCCTCCGAGCCATTGATCGAGGCATTGGATGCGCTCATGACCTGCTCGGACAGATCGTGCACCAGCCGCGTGGCCGAGGCCACTTCGCTGATCGAGGCATGGATACGCTCGACGAAGCGGTTGAAAGCGGCTGCCAGCTCGCCGAACTCATCCTTGTTCTGCACCTGCAGGCGGCGGGTGAGGTCGCCTTCACCTTCAGCGATATCGTGCATGGCGCGGCCCATGGTGGTCAGCGGACGCATCAGCACGGGAATCAGCAGACCCAGCACAGCGGCGATGGCGACCACAGCGATGAGCATGGCGATGATGGCCGAGCTGCGGAACTGGCCCAGAGCGGCGTAGGCTTTGTCTTTATCAATCGACAGGCCGATGTACCACTGCGCCGAAGGCAGACCGTTGACCGGCGTGAAGGAGACGATGCGCTCGGAGCCCGCGAGGGTCACGTCCTGCATGCCGGGTTCGACGCGCAGGCCGCTGTTGGGGTAGAGGTCCTTGAGATTCTTCATCAGCTGGTTCTTGTCGGGGCTGACGATCACCTGGCCTTCACGGTCGACCAGGAACGCATGGCCGATGCCGCCGAAATCCACGGCGTTGATGATGTCGACCAGGCTGTCCAGACTCAGGTCGCCACCGACCACACCGAGCAGTTCGCCGTTGCCGCGCGCCTTGACCGGGATGGCGATGGTCACCACCAGACCGCCCACCGAGGCTTGGTAAGGCGGGGTCAGCAGGGTCTGGTTGGCGCTGACGGCGGCGCTGTACCACGGACGCTTGCGCGGATCATAGCCGTCGGGCATCTGCGCGTCAGGGCGCTGGGTGAAGGCGCCATTGTTCTGGCCAAAGTAGGTGAACTGGAAGTTGCTGGTGTAGGAGGGCTGATCCACCAGCCCGGCCACTTGACTGCCGGTGCCTTGCTGGGCGATGTCCTGGGCCAGATTCTCCAGTACCAGGATGCGTCCGCTCATCCAGTTCTGCACGCTGCTGGCGGTCAGGGCGCCCGCCTGCTGCACAGACGACTCGATGTTCTGGGCGATGGTCTTGCGCTGCAGGTAGTCGTTGTAGAGGGTGAACAGTGCGAATGCCAGTACCACGACACCGCAGGCACTGAGGAGGATCTTGTGGCGAAACTTCAGGTTCATGTTTCGAGACCTTGAGCCGAAATCGGAGATGGCGGCCGCCCGCTCGTCGCGGGCTGGCGGTGCCTGTCGGAGTCGATATCGGCGTGCTTGACGAAAGGTTGAGGGCGTTGCTGGGGCATCCGACGGATGGTGAAGGCTCAGCGGCTGGTCAGCATGCCCACCAGCGCTCGCGCCGCCTGACCCAGCGGTTGGCTTTTGCGCCACAGCGCATGCACCGGCAACTGCAGTTCATTGCGCGTGTTGCGAAACGCCAGTCGCACCAAGCGTCCCGCCTGCACCCGCGGGGCGATACGCGCGCAGGGTAGATCGCCCCAACCCAGACCCGCTTCGACCATCTGCACGGCCAGGTCGACGCTGTCGGTACGCCAATGGGCGGTTCCGATCAGCGAGCGGGTATCGCCCAGCGGCAGGTGGCGGCTGTGTACTAGAATCTGGCGGATGTTCACCAGGTCTTCGAGGTCGCGAATGCGTCCTTCGCGAAAGGCCGGGTGATGCGGCGACAGCACCGCCACCAGCGCCTCGCTGCCCAGGTGCTGGAAGCTGCGCTGCGGATCCACCTGCAGTTCGGCGAAGGCCAGGCACAGCCCGACGCGGCCGCTGTCGAGCAACTGCAGGGCATCGTCCTGGGGCGCGCTGAGCAATTCGATGTCGAGCAATGGGTAGCGCTCGCCCAGTCGGGCGATGGCTGCCAGCAACGCAGCTGGATCGATATCGGTCACTACGGCGATGGACAGACTGCTCTCCAGGCCGCGCGACAGCTCCAGTGCATGCACCTGCAGCAAGCCCAGTTGTTCGGCGATCAGCCGGGCATGGGGTTCCAGGGCGCGAGCGCGATCGGTGGCGCGCACCTCGCGCGAGCCCCGCTCGAACAGCGGGTAGCCCAGTTCGGCTTCAAGATTGCCCACGGCCATGCTCACCGCCGAGGGTACGCGGCCGAGCAGTCGTGCCGCCGCGGAGAACGAACCGCCATCGAGCACGGCGAGAAACAGCTGGATGTTGTCACTGGAAAAGTTCATGGCGCCTCCTGTCAGTAGATCTGAAAGGAGCTGACTTTTTCTGTCAACAGAATTGATTCAGTCTTGGCGCCCTCATCAACGCCCGTGGAGCGACAACGACTGTGCAAGGCGCCAAACGCAAACTGGTCTACGTGACCTTCTATGAACTGATTGGGTTGTGCATGTCGACCCTGGGACTGGCGTACCTGTCAGACACCCAAGCCACGCACACCGGCCCGCTGGCGGTGATGATCACCACCATCGCCATGGTCTGGAACCTGATCTACAACACCCTGTTCGAGCGCTGGGAAAGTCGCCAGGCCAAGCGCGGGCGCGGCTTGGCCAGGCGGGTAGGGCACGCGGTGGGCTTTCAGTTGACCCTGGTGGTGTACCTCATCCCGCTGATCGCCTGGTGGCTGGACATGAGCCTGTGGGAGGCGTTCGTGGTGGACCTGGCGTTCATCGTGTTGGTACCGTGCTACACCTTTGTTTACAACTGGGCGTTCGATCGGATCTTCGGGTTGCCGACCTCGGCGTTGGCGACGGTGTGAGCCGCGCTCAGTCAGCGTCATCAAGGTCGAGCTTGGCTTCCAGCCGATCCAGGTGCTGATGCATCAGCAGGAGCGCCGACGTGGCATCGCCACCTTCCACTGCGTCGATAATGGCCTCGTGCTCTTCCCAGGCGCAGTGCTCACAGCAGGGCGCTTCATAGCGAGCGATGATCAGCGAGGTCATCGGTATCAGGCCATTGAGAAACCGCGCCAGCGGGGCGTTGTTGGCCATTTGCGCGAGCTTTAGGTGGAATTCGCCGCCCAGACGGATGGCCGTGCAGCGCTCGCCGCGTTCGTGGTGCAGCCGTTCACGCTCCACCAACTGACGCAACTGACGGATCTGGTTAGGACGCGCACGCTGGGTGGCCAGGCCGATCAAGGTGGTTTCGGCCAGGCGCCGGGCGCTGAGCACCTGGCGCGCCTGCTGCGGATCGGGCGCGGCCAGGTGCGCGGTGTGACTGGGCCGTTGGACCACCACCTGCTGGTCGGCCAGGCGACCGAGGACGCGGCGGATGACGGTGCGACTGACGCCGAACGCATTGCCCAGGGCCTGTTCGGGCAAAGCGCTGCCCGGCGGCAGGCGCTGTTCGAGGATGGCGTCGAACAGTCGCGGATAGATCTGTTCGGCACCCAGTCGGCCTTCGCCGGTCTTGATCAACTGGGGCAAGCGCGATGGATGGGCCAAGGCAGTCATGGTCGCTCTCCTGGGTCAATGGTCCGGGGCCGGATGCTCGTCCGGAATGTTCAGCTCGATGCCCATGCGCAGGCCTTCGGCGAGGATGTGCCGGCGCATCTGGGCGCTGGCCTCGGCGCTGTTGCGCGCACGGATCGCACGCACCACCGCTTCGTTTTCTTCCAGCCGCGCGGCGAAGTGTTCGGGCGAGTCGCGCAGCATCGCCGCGCTCTGCTTGAGGGCATTGCTGGTCTGCTGCACCACGCTCTGGAAGATTGGGTTGGTGGTCAGCGCGAACAGCGCTTCGTGCAACGCGATGTAGGCCACTACGCCGGCCTCGCTATCGCTGGCGTCCACCGCCTCGCGCAGGTCCATCAGGGTCAAACGCAACTGGCCGATGTCCTGGCTGCCGGCCGCTTGCGCAACCAGCCCGGCGATGAAGGGCTCGAGGGTATAGCGCAGCTCCAGCACGTCGGCCAGGCTGGCGGCGGCGACGCTGTCGCTGACCGAGACCAGAGCAAGGTCGGCGTCTAGCACCAGCACGCCCTTGCCCGGCATGGCCCGCACCAGCCCGAGGGTTTCCAGCACAGTCAGAGCTTCACGCAGGCTCGGGCGGCTGATACCCAATTGCTCGGCCAGCTCGCGCTGACCGGGCAGCATTTGACCGCTGCGCCATTGGCCACGGGCCAGGGCGCTGCGCAGTTTTTCCACCACGGCGGTGACGACGGTCGATGAACTGATCACGGTGCTTTCCCCGATTGAGGCTTGAGTCTTGCTGCCTGCGGGCCGACGTCGGGCGTCGGCCCCGGCCTGCTCAGAACTCCTGCTGATGGGCCTGGCCTGGTTTACGGGGCAGCGGCGCGAAACCCGGCTTGCCGGACAGCACGTTGTTGGCCCGCTCCATGTCGATGTCCTTCTCCCAGCGGGCGATGGCCACGGTGGCGACGCAGTTGCCGACCAGGTTGGTCAGCGCGCGGCCGATGCCCATGAACCAGTCCACCGCCAGTACCAGCACCAGGCCCACCACTGGGATCGCCGGTACGGCGGTGAGGGTCGCCGCCAGGATCACCAGCGCGGAGCCGGGAATGCCGTGGGCGCCTTTGGAGGTCACCAGTGACACCAGCAGGATGGTCAGCAGGTCGGTCATGGCCAGCGGCGTACCGGTGGCGTTGGCAATGAAGACGATGGCCAGGGTCAGGTAGATCGAGAAGCCGTCGAGGTTGAACGAGTAGCCGGTGGGGATCACCAGTCCGACGGTGGAACTGCCGATACCCAGGTGCTCGAGTTTGCGCATGACCTGGGGCAGCACGGCATCGGAGGACGCGGTTCCCAGCACGATGGTCAGCTCTTCGCGCAGGTACTTGAGGAAGGGAATCATCTTCAGGCCCGACACGCGCATCACGGTGCCCAGCACCAGCAGGACGAAGCCTGCGCAGGTGATGTAGAACAGCGCGACCAGCCCGCCCAAATGCTGCAGCGATTCCAGGCCGTATTTGCTGGTGGTGAAGGCGATGGCGCCGAACACGCCGATCGGCGCCAGGCGCACGATCATGCCCATGATGCGGAAGATCACGTGGCTGAGTTCGTTGATCAGTCGGGAAATGCCCGAGGCGGATTCACCGACCAGGTTCAGGGCGCTGCCGAACAGCACGGCGAACAGCAGGACTTGGAGGATGTTGTTGTCGGCGAAGGCGCCGATCACTGAGGTGGGGATCAGGTCCATGAAGAACGCTGTGGCCCCATGTAGGTGTGCGCCGCGGTCAGCGAGGGCTCCGGCATCGGCGCTGGAGAGCTGGTCGAGGTGGATGTTGGCGCCTTGGCCGATGCCGGTGGAGAAGGCCAGCACCAGCCCGATGACCAAGGCGATGGTGGTGAGGATCTCGAAATAGATCACCGACTTCAGGCCGATGCGGCCGACCTTCTTCAGGTCGCCTGCGCCTGAGATGCCCGTCACCACCACGCAGAACACGATGATGCCGATGAGCATCTTGATCAGCTTGATGAAGCCGTCACCGAGGGGTTTGAGTTGCAGGGAGAGGTCAGGGAAGCTCAGACCGCAGACAATGCCGAGGGCCAGGCCCAGGACAACTTGGAGGAAGATCGAACGCGAGCACCATTTGAGCATGGGAGGGATCTCTGATTCGGTGTCCCTGCTTCGATGCCCCCAGGGGAGTGCGGGCGAAAGAGCGCGGGACTTAATTATTGTGGTCTTACCGGTTTGTCCAGTGCGGGGTCGAATGTAGCGCTGGTGGGTGGGGGTGGCAAGAGGTTTTGGTTTGACCGGTCTGACCAGTTGCGGGATGTTTCATGGGGAGGGCTCTAGTGCGGGGGTGTTGGCTGATGAATTTTTTGATGGGGCTTGTTTGGGGGGCTAGTTCTTTTGGGGTGAATATCCGTTGGCTTGGGTGAGGCTGATTCACCTTTTCGCCCTTACGGCGACCCCCTTTTTTTCTTGGAAAAAAAGGGGGGCAAAAACGGGTATGTCAGAAATTTTGTGTTCGGGCATAACATGAGCAAGAGGTGCATGTATGCCAACCAAGAAGAAACCCCTGCGTGACCTACCAAAAATCCCCAAGGAGCTGCTTGAGCAGTTCGGTGAGGGCCTGATGACTGCGGAGGCTATCGAAGATGCCTCTGCGGCATTCAAGAAGGCGCTGATCGAACGGGCCTTGAACGCCGAGCTCAGTCACCATCTGGGGTATCTGCCGGGCGCGCAGCGTCCAGAGGATGAAACCAATCAGCGCAATGGCAGGACTGGCAAGACGGTTCTGACTGGAGAGGGGCCGCTGCGGCTGGATATCCCCGTGATCGAGACGGTAGTTTTGCGCCCATCCTGATTCCCAAGCATGAACGCCGTTACACCGGCTTCGATGACAAGATCATCGCCATGTATGCCCGAGGCATGACCGTTCGGGAAATTCGCGCATTCATCTCTGAACAGTACGGAACGGATGTTTCGCACGACTTCATCAGTTCGGTCACGGCCGAGGTGATGGAGGAAATCGGCGCGTGGCAACAGCGGCCGCTGGAGCCGATGTACCCGGTCATTTTCTTTGATGCGCTGCGAGTCAAGATTCGCGAAGAAGGGCTTGTGCGCAACAAAGCGATTTACTTGGCGCTGGGCGTTCTACCCGATGGGACGCGCGATATTCTCGGGATCTGGATCGAAAATACCGAAGGTGCGAAGTTCTGGATGAAGGTCTTCAATGACCTTAAGACGCGCGGCGTTGAGGATGTGCTGATCGCCGTAACCGACGGCCTCAAAGGGATGCCAGATGCGCTAAGCGCCGTGTTTCCGGCCACCACGCTGCAAACATGTATTGTCCACTTGATCCGCAACAGTCTCGATTATGCAGCGTGGGATAAGCGTCGTGATCTGGCCAAAGCGCTCAAGCCGATCTATCAGGCCATCAACGCCGAGGCGGCTGAGCAGGCACTGGATGCCTTTGAAAACGGCCCTTGGGGCAAACAGTACCCAACGGTAGTTGCGGCATGGAGAAGAGCCTGGGATCGAGTGATTCCATTCTTTGTCTTCCCGTCGGGCATTCGAAAAGTGATCTATACGACCAACGCGATCGAAAGCATCAACGCCCAGCTACGCAAGATCATCAAAACGCGTGGTCACTTCCCAACGGATGAGGCCGCCACCAAGCTGATCTGGCTGGGGCTGCGGAACATCACGGCAAACTGGGGCTCAGCGGCCCATGACTGGAAAAATGCGATGAATCAATTCGCGATGCTGTACGGAGATCGATTTATCAGGCCGACCTGGTAAAAGCATGGCCAGCCTGACGGCAGGCCGTTATCGGCCCGCACACAAAAAATCTGACACTCTCGCAAAAACCGCTTGCTCCCGCATCCGGCCCCTTCGCTGCGCTGCGGGGTTCCCTCGCGCCGGTGTCGCTCCGGGGTACCGCGCTTAGGGGCCGTCCTGGCCCCAAGCGCTTGACGGGCATCCGTGCCCGTCAACCCCCTCCATGCCACCTCTGCTCGGCCTCCTGAGGTCGCGATGGGCGGCGTCTGAACTGAAGCGCGCTTAGAAGCACGGCGGTGGGGGCAAATGTTCTGGAGCGCTGCGCGATCGAATCGCCATCGCCATCGCCATCGCCGTTGTCGTTGCCGTTGCCGTTGCCGTTGCCGTTGATCTTGCTCTTAGTGCGCGGTAGCTCGAACACCGCCAACCGCGACCTCAGGAGGCCGAGCATAGGCGTTGCGCAGGGAGGTGACGGGCATGGATGCCCGTCAAGCGCTTGGGGCCAGGACGGCCCCTAAGCGCGATCCTCCCGGAGCGACGCCGGCGCGAGGGAACCCCTGCGCATAGCGCAGGGGCCGTATGCGGGAGCAAGCGGTTTTTGCCCCCTTTTTCCCAAGAGAAAAAGGGGGTCGCCGTAAAGGCGAAAAGGTGACTCAGCCTCACCCCAGAATCCGGATATTCACTCCAGAATCCGGATATTCACTCCAGAATCCGGATATTCACTCCAGAGTCCGGATATTCACCCCAAAATCCGAATATTCGCCCCAGAAACCACCCCCTCGCCAAAGCAAACAAACCAAATCACCCCCTATCAACCATAGCCCATGTAATCTCCCGAACCAGCCCATCCAACGCAATCGCCCGGCTACTCACCAACAATTCACTGGCCCGCCGATACACCTCCCCCTCATTGGCATACCGCCCAGACACCAGATCAACCCTCTGCACCACCCCATCCACCCGCCACCGCAATCCCGGAATATCCCCAGGTGCTGTTCGAGCGCGACCAGGTAGGGCTCGGCGACCACCGCGCCTTCATAGGCCCCCACCTGCTCAGTGGCCTCGCTAAGGCTGGAGTGATAGTCAACAGCGCCCTCCCAGGCCTGCTCCTGGGCCTGAAAGACAGGCTGATGCAGACGCTGGATCCAGTCGCGCCACAGCGGCTGCTGCACCGCCCAATCGCTGAAGCGCTGGGCATCGACCTCCGCCAGTACCGCAGCCCCCAGCCGCTCGACGGTCGCCTCGCTCAGCTGCGCCAGATACCCGAATGCGATCGCCTGCGGCTGCGGCGGCAGTCCCAGGCGTGCCTGCAGGCGGCGTCTGGCATCGAGTTGGATTTCGATCTCATCGATCAGGAAATTGGCTGCCCCCAAACTGGCGTCGTCCAGGTCGTCATCGGGATGCAGAGGCGGAGGTTGAGTGGCCCGCCCCGTGTCACGAGCCTCGGCCAGGGCCCGTCTACGGGCGACTCGAGCGTCGTAGAGGCGGGCGATACGCTCATCCAGCAGGTGCTGGCGCAACACGCCAAGCGCACTGCCGAGCAGGGCCTGGGCATCGTCTGCCGACGGGCCGGCGTGCGAGAACATATGCCACATCAATACATCGGTTTCTGTCTGCTGAAACAACAGGCTGGCCTGATCGACACAGGTCTGTGCCGCATCTTCCAGGCGTGTGCTGATCTGCTGCAAGAGCTCGGCCCGCCCCCAGCCACCCTCGGCGCCCGGCTGGACAGGCTCGCTGAGCAAGCGCACCACCTGCTGCATGCGCGGGATCACCTGCGCCGGATGCTGCTGGTACTCGGCGGTGTCGGGCATCCGTGCGAACAGCGCGTAGAGCGGCTGCCACTGGGGGTGTTCAGCGGTGTCGGAGATGTGGTCGAGCAGATCCATCGGCCAGTCGAAATACCAGCCATTTTGCATCGGGTAGTCCGGCGAGGCGGACAGACCGGCATCGCTCAGGTGTTGCAGGCTTTGCTCATCCAGCGGATTGCTGTCGAAGTTGTAGAGCGTGCCTTCCTCTGCGGCGACCGCCTGGGCGAACTGGGTGTCCGCCAGGGGGGGATTTGGGTCAGCAGATTGTCACTTAGGTCGATTTGGCGAAGGCGCAAGGGACGTTGGTCGAGCAGTGCCGTGAGGCCCACCGGCCATTCGAAGATTGAAGTGTCCTGCAGGTCCAGCAATTCCAGGCGCGTCCAGCCGGTGAAAACGGGCGACAGTTCCAGAGGGTTGTCGCTCAGATAGAGCTGTTCGAGGCGGTTGAGTCGCGCCAGCGCATCGCGGCTCTGCACGGTCAGGTGGATGCTGTTGTCTCGCAGGCTGAGCGCCCGTAGTGCCGGCCACTGTTCCAGTGCCTGCAGTTGGGCCACGTCGAGATTGAGGTTGTTGGATTCGATTTGCAGCGCTTCCAGACGCGGCAGTTGCGCCCAGCGTTGCAGGGCCGTGACCGGCAGGTGGGAGATTGCGTCCGTCAGATTGAGTTGGCGCAGCCGGGTCAGCCGGGCAATGACCTCGACGTTCTCCGCGATCTGTAGATCGATGAGATTCTCCGCCAGCACCAGACTCTCCAACGCCCTCAGCCTGCCGAGCTGCGCAGGCAGACGCCCCAGCAGGCAGGATGAGAGGTCCAGGTGGCGTACGGCGCGGAACGCCTCGAGAAAACCACCCAGGTTCGAGGTTTGGCCACCGTCCAGATTGACCAGGCTTAATGATCGAACCTGGGTCAGAGGGCCTGGCAAGTTCGGCAGTCTGCCCACGCGGCTGGCGTTCAGATGCAGCACCAACCGGTCGAAACCGCCCAATCCATGCATGGGCGCTTCGCGCCGCCAGGCCTGGCGTATGCTCTGGGCGAAAGCGATGCGCGCCGTGCGCCGAGCCTCGGGGTTTTCCAGTGGCGGGGTGTGCGGTTCCTCCACCCACAATTCCAATGCGCTGTTCAGACGCCGGTAATCCTCGCGCAGTTCCAGCAGCAGGCGCGAGAAGGCATGGGGCGCGGCGCCCGCCTGCTGGCGCAGGTGGTTACGAAGGCCCTGGCGGTCGTCTCCAGGCGTACTGGGATACAGCTCGTCGAACAGCGCATCGGGGTCGACCCAACCTCGGCCGCGACCGCTGAGGCGGTAGCCCAGGCGTGGATCGCCGGGTTGACGCATCGGCAGGCGCAGCAAAGGACGGATGGGCTGCATGCCCAGCGCTTGGGCGCAGCCCTCGCGGTCGTTGGCGGCCAAGTCGAACAGGACATCGCTCAGGCGCTGTGGCTGGTGGATGTCGATGGACAGAGTGACGCGCTCGGCGTCCGGCAGCGCCTGCAGCAAGGCCTGGAATAGGTCGGTGTCGTTGCCGAGGGTGAGGCCGGTTTCATCGAAGGGGCGGTAGCGACTGCCATCGCGCACGATCACTTTGCAGGCCCCTTCCTGCGGGCCGGCGGCCGCCAGCAGGCGACCGGCGAGGCGCTGCTCGCGCAGTTCTACCCGGGTGTTCCCGCTCCAGCCTGGTAAGCGTTGCAACTGGTGCAGGACGATCAGGTCGCGGTCAGCGTACGCGCCCGTATCGAGTTGAAAGGCGCTCAAGGCGCGGTTGAGGCGGGCATTGCGCAGGTACAGCCGAGCCGATTCGCCAATCGCCAGCGGCAGCCGCTGGCTGCGTTGTAGTTGGCGCAGGTCGTCGTGCTGGGCGCTGGCCAGCAACTCGCTGCGGACTCGCTCGCTGAGCGACGGAAAATGCCGGGCCAGCACCTCGGCCTCAGACCCGAGCGGTACAGCGTCACTCAAGCCGCTGGCGCCGTGGATTTGCAGGCTGTCCAGAAGCAGGGCGGGCAGCGGCTGATGATCGACCACCCGTTGTCTTACTTCGGCTTCGCTGTAACCGCTGCAACGCAGCGCCCGTTCCAGGTTGGCGTCGTCGAGCCCCGTGCTGATCGGTGTCAGACGCCTGAGCAAGGTCTGTCGATCCCAGGCCAAGGGATTTTCGTGTTCGAAGACCGGCACGCTCGCACTATGTCCTCTCAACGCGGGTGCGACGGTGTGGGCCCCGGCAGGATTGTTCAAACGCCAGCGCGCATCGGTGTCACGGCCCAGCGCATAAGCCTTGGCGTCGATCTCCAGCCATTGTCGGCCTTGCCAGTGCAGCAAACCATCGGCAGAGACGTTGGTCCCTGACGGCCAAGGGCGATTAGCCGCGAACAATGTCGTGTCGCCGTTCCACAGGCGTTGCCTACCCTGGTGTTCCAGCAAGTGCCAATCCTGCAACGGACCTTCGACCTCGACGTAGCGGGCCGCAGCGCCCAGAGCGGCGAAGGTGATCAGACTGTCGAATACGCCGAACAGGTGCGCGATGGCGGCATCGCTGTCGCCTTCATTGAGCGCGTGAACGCCATCGAGGAACTCGTCCACCACCTGTGCAGCTCCGACGACCATCATCACCGTGCCCAGGGCCGGAACGAACAACCCGGCCAGGCTGGCGACATTGATACCCAACTGCAACCACCCCTCCAGGCGCTCGCGCTGAGCGGCGGCGTTACGCTCGGCAACGGGGACGGCCAGGGTGGCTGCATCCGTCAACGCGCGGACGACGTTCTGCCGCGCACGCGCAGCGAACGGGTCGCCGGGCCACAGCCCGCAGGTCCAGGGCAATCGCGCATTCTTGTCCAGTGTCGGCTGCCAGATACTGTGCGGCGAGGGAAACGCACGCTCCAGCCAACTGATCGCCTGGCCCTTCTCCAGGACCGGGTCGTGCTGCACCGTGCTGTAGGGGTAGAGCGGATACAGCGCCTGGCGCAGGCGCGTGGCGAACAGGGTGAACTGCTTATGGCTGACGAAACCGGCGAAGTAGCGACGAACGTCCGCTTTCCAGAGCTTGCGGGTCAGCGCGCTGCCCAGCGCCTGCATCGACGGGTACTGGTGCAGGGATTCGCCTGGCGCCCCCGGCAGATAGAGCAAGCAGGGTTCGGTCGCGTCGCGGGGTTCCAGGCGAATCAGCAGCGGGCCGTGCAGCGGGATGCCGAACACGCTCAAATACGCACACTGCAGCCGTCTGCTTTGGCCATCGGCCATCGGCAAGTCGAATTGTCCAGACAGCACGGCGTCGCCCAGCATCTGGCCGCGGCTGTCGATGCGCCGCTCCAGTACGGCGAGCAGTAGCTCGGCGGCGAATGCACTTCGGTCTTGCTGCAGCAGCCGTCCACGGTAGTCGTCGTTATCCAGATGCTCGCGCAGATGATTCTGGTAGCGCCATCCCAGGTCCAGGTTGCGCACGCCTTTGACGAACCGCGCGCTGTCCAGTGACAGCGGACGCAGGTCTTGGGCCGAGACATGCAGCGAGATCGGCTCGTTCGCATCGAAATTCTGCAGGGCCGCTTCCAGCCAGGTGCTTTCACGCACAGGGTCGCGGCGTCGCACGATGCCTTGCTCAGGCGCAGGCAGCGGTGTGTCTGGATACCAACTGGCGAGCGCCTCGATCAGCAACGGGCGGCAGAAGCTGTCGACATCCTGCACCTGGGCGAGCACCTCGCGCACCCTCCGGGCAGCGTTGACGCTGTCTTGCACGCGCCGTTGCAGCAGGTCGCGTTGCCCCGGTGTGGCGCTGTGCATCCATGCAGGCAGGCGGGCATGGATGAAATCAAGGGTCGGGGAGGGTGAGGGGCTGGCATCGGCACTGCTCCTGTGGGGATGAGGCTGCGATGCTAGGCGGCGGCGTCAGCGGCCGGGCCGTAGCCGATTACCACCTGCCGACCCCGGTAAATTTTCTGGCGCAGGGTACGTTCTAGCTTGGATAGAGGCCGCAGCATGGCTGCAACGGACAGAGACGCAATGACCATTTCCCGACGAGGATTCATCGCAGGCCTGGCAGTGGCGGGGCCGCGGGGGGCGCGGCCTATCATGCACACAAGGTGCTGACCCACGATCCGCAGGACGATGTCGTCACCCCGGGCGAGGCCAGCGTCGAGCTCGCCGACCTGGCCGGGCAATGGCTGGCCGACCAACTGCGCGGGATCTGGGACATTCGTTTCGAGGGCCGCGACGGTGGCCTGGAGGGTTTACCGGGCGCGGGCGTCGAGGTGTTTTTCGACATCGCTACCAAGGGGCGCGGCCTGCGCGGCTTCGTCGACACCGGCGAGCGCCTGCGTGGCGTAGGCCCTGCCGCCTACCGGGTGTTGGGCGACCTGGTCGGCGCATCGTCGGCCCAGGTGCGCTGGCGTCTCATCGGACAGCGCGGCGGACCGAGCTATGAGTGCGTGGCCAGCCTCGACGAGGTCTGGGGCGCATTCGCCAACGCCGGCAGTGGCACGCTCAGCGGGCGCTTGCAGCGCCTGGACCGCCCGTTGACCTTGCTGGTGCCGGACAGCCGATTCGTGGCCGTCAAGCGCCTGTTTCCCGAAGCCCGCGAACGCCTGCCCTACAACGCGGCCATGCAAGCCTGGGTGATCAGTCCCGAGCACCGCTTGTTCCATCAGCTTTGGCACGCCAGTCGCGACCAATGGCACAAGATGTCCGACGAAAAACGCAACGCGCTCAGGGGCCTGGGTTGGCAACCGGGGCCGCGCGATCGCGAACGTGATGCCCGAGGGCCGCGCAAACACCGTAATGGCTCGGGCGTAGACTTTCTCTTCATGCACCGGCACATGCTCGGCACCGCCCGAGCGTTGCAGGATCTGCCGTCCTGGCAGCAGTTTCCGCTGCCGCAGCCCAGCGTCGAGTTCGATCGCCAAGGCTTTGCCCGTTACTTCGACAACCACGACGGTTGCCGCGTGCCGCCGCCCTGGCGAGCGCCAGGCGACGACGACTATGGGCAGTGGGTGTCGGCGATCAAGGCCGGCGAGACCTTCACCAGCAACTTCCAGGTGTGGGAGTCGCAGTACCAGGACCCGCTGTACCTGTCCAAGTTGAGCCTGGGCGCCTTCGGTTCCGAGTTGGAGATGAACCTGCACGATTGGCTGCACATGTGCTGGGCGTCGGTGCCGCGCGATCCGTCCAATGGTGTGCCGGTGCCGTTCGCGCGTGAGCAGGACGACTTCGCCGGACGCTGGTTCGCGCGCGAGAACGATTTTCTCGGCGACCCGTTTTCATCCCATGTGCACCCGGTGTTCTGGGGTTTTCATGGGTGGATCGACGACCGCATCGAGGACTGGTATCGCGCCCACGAGCGACACCATCCCGGCCAGGTCCGCCGCCTGGAGGTCAATGGCGTGCAATGGTTCGCGCCGGGGCCCTGGGTCGAGGTGGCCGATCCCTGGCTCGGCCCGGATACCCATGGCTGCAGCACCCTGCCAGGCATTCGTCCCGGCAAGAGCGTCGAAATGGACCCTGAGGTGATGAAGCTGGCACTGCGCATCACCTTCGGTGAGCCGGACTCGCTCGATCAGTGGCTGCGCCGGGTGCCGCGTCGGCCTTGGTATGCGCGGCACCTGTCGATGAGGAACATCCTGTCCTGAGCGGCGGGTGTCGCCCTGTGTTTGCCGCCCGCACTCCTGCAGGCGGCGTCCATTGCCTCAAAGCCTCCAGCCGCCGCCCAAGGCCTTGTACAGTGCCACGCTGCCCTGCAGGCGAGCCAGGCGCAGTTGGGCCTGCTGATCCTCGGCCTGGTACAGGGTGCGCTGGGTTTCCAGTACCGTCAGCAGCGTCTCGGCGCCGGCGGCGTAGCGCTGCTCGGCCAGGCTGAAGGCGATGCGCGCCTGCTCCACCTCTTGGTCCTGCCACTGGCGTTGGCGCTCGACGCCGTCGATGGCGTTCAGTGCTTTCTCCACGTCGCCGAAGCCCGCGATGATCTGTTGGCGATAGGTTTCCAGCAGCTCCTGCTGGCGTGCCGTGGCCCGGTCGCGCTCGGCACTGCGCCGCCCATGGTCGAAGATCGGCGCGGTGAGCGCGGTGGTCAGGGTGTAGAACGGACTGTCAAGGACGTCGGCGAAGGTTCGCGCGCCGCTGCCCAGTTCGGCACCGAGCACCACGCGCGGCAACAGCGCCGCCCTGGCCACTTGCACGTCAGCACGGGCCGCTGCCAGGCGAGCTTCGGCAGCGGCGATGTCGGGACGACGGCTGAGCAGCTCGCTGGGCACGCCACTGCCGATCGCCGGCCAGCTCAGTTGGGCGAGCGATTCGCTGCCGGTGCGCAAGCGCTGTACCGGCTCGCCGAGCAACGTGGCCAGGGCCACTCGGTTGTCCTTCCAGCGCTGCTCGAGCAGCGGCACCTGCCGCTCCTGGGACGCTACCAGGCTGCGCTGCTGAGCCAGTTCCAGGCGCGTGGACGCGCCGGTACGCTCGCGTGCTTCGACCAGGTTCAATACGTCGCGGGCATTGGCCAGGTTGAGGCGGGCGATGCGCAATTGCTCCTCAAGGGCCAGGCCTTGCAGGTAGCTGTCGGCGACAGCACTGGTCAAGGTCAGCTCTACGGTCTGACGGTCGAAGCGGCTGGCCTGGAGTGTGTTCAAGGCGCTGTCACGTGCGCCGCGCAGCCCGCCCCAGAAGTCGATTTCATAACGGGTGGTCAGGCGCGTGCTGAAGGCGGTGCTGGTGCGCTCGCTGCTCGAGGCATCGAGCCGATCGCTGCCTTCGCCACGCAGCAGGCGCTGACGGCTACCGTCCACCCCGAATTGCACCTGCGGCAACAACGGCGCTCCCGCGATCACGGTGCTGGCCTGGGCCTGGCGCACGCGCGCAGCGGCGGCGGCCAGGTCATGGCTGTTTTCGCGGGCACGTAGGATCAAACGGTCCAGTTCCTGGCTGGAGAACGCTTGCCACCACGCTTGATCCGGCAGCGCGGCTGTCGGATTGGCAGCCCCTTGCCAGGTGCTCGGCAGTTCTATCGGCGTCTGCGGCGCAGGCGCAGTGGCGCAGGCGGCGAGGCAGAGGCTCAGGGTCAGCAGGCTGATGCGGCTTGGCAATGTCATGGGCTACACGCTGGTAAGGGCTTTGACCGGGTCGAGTCGGGCGGCTTTGCGCGCTGGCATGAAGCCGAACACGACACCGGTGATCACGGCGCATGCGAAGGCGCCGAGGATGGCGGGCAGGGCGAAGGCCACGGCGATATCGGCCAGCAGCAGCGCGCCGCCGATACCCAGGGCCAAGGCGATGCCAGTGACGCCGCCGACCATCGACAGCATCACCGCTTCGGTGAGGAACTGGCGCAGGATGTCACGCTGACGGGCACCGGTGGCCATGCGGATGCCGATCTCGCGGGTGCGTTCGCGCACGGTCATCAGCATGATGTTCATCACGCCGATGCCGCCGACCAGCAGCGAGATGGCGGCAATCGCGCCGAGCATCAGCGACAGGCTGTTCTGGGTGCGCGCCTCGGCCTGGATCAGTGCAGCGTCGTTGGTCAGGTCGAAATCGCGCTTGCCTTGGCGTCGCTTGCGCATCAGTTGGTCGATGGCGGCCTCGGTTTCCGACACCCGGCTCGAGTCGGCGGCGGTCATGATCACGTATTCGGGGTCGCGCGAGCCGAACAAGCGGGTCGCAGCGGCCGAGTAGGGCACCACGATGCGCTCGTCGCTGTCCTGATTGCCGGAGCTGGCGCCCTTGGCAGCGAGCACGCCGACCACCTGGAATGGCACATTTTCGATCAGCAGGTACTGGCCCAGCGGGTCGCTGCCCGGTGCCAGCAGCTTGTCGCGGACTTTCTGGCCAATCACTGCCACGGCCGCGCCGCGCTGTTCATCGGCTTCGGTGAACAGGCTGCCCTGAACGACCGGCCAGTTGAGGATTTGTGGAAATTCGGTGTTGTTGCCGCCCACGTAGAACGTCTGGTTGTTGTTGCCGTGGCGCACCATCAGCTCGCCGCCGATCACTGGCATGATGCGGTGCACCTGGGGCAGGCCGCCGATGGCGGCGACATCGTCGAGGGTGATCTGGCCGGCCGCTTCGCGTGAGGTGGCGTGCTTGGCGCTGATGTAGAGGATGTTGGAGCCGAAGGCGGCCATCTGCGCCATCACCTGGCGCTTGCTGCCTTCGCCGACCGCCAGCATCACCACCACCGAGGCCACGCCGATGACGATGCCGAGCAGGGTCAGGGCGGTGCGGAAGCGGTTGATCCACATCACCCGCCAAGCCGCTTGCAACGACTCGATCAGCTCGCCTTTCCAAGCGCCGCGCAGGCTTGCACCGCGGTCCAGACGTCGGCGCAACTCATCGGCCTGCACGCCGGACACGGTAGGTGGCTCGGCGCTGGCCGAGTCGCTGACGATCTCGCCGTCGCGAATCTCGATGATACGTCGCGCCCGCGCCGCCACTTCTCGGTCGTGGGTGATGAGAATGATCACGTGGCCCTGGCTCGCCAGTTCGTCGAGCAGGGTCATCACCTCGGCGCCACTGTGGCTGTCGAGGGCTCCGGTGGGTTCGTCGGCGAGGATGATATGGCCGCCGTTCATCAGCGCGCGGGCAATCGACACCCGTTGCTGTTGACCGCCGGACAACTGATGCGGTCGGTTGCCGGTACGGCTGGCCAGGCCCAGCCGTTCGAGCAGGGCGGCGGCGCGGGCATGGCGCTGGTCGGCAGGCGTACCGGCGTAGATGGCTGGCATCTCGACGTTTTCCTGGGCTGAGCCTGAGGGAATCAGGTGATAGCCCTGGAACACGAAGCCGAAGGCTTCGCGGCGCAGCCAGGCCAGCTCGTCGCTGTCCAGTTCGGCGACATCGCGCCCAGCGAAGCGATAACGGCCGCTGGAAGGGCGATCGAGGCAGCCGAGGATGTTCATCAGGGTGGACTTGCCCGAGCCAGAGGCGCCGACGATGGCGACGAATTCTCCAGGCTGGATGCTCAGGCTGATGCCGCGCAGGACCTGAACCTCGGGGGAGTCGATGCCGCCGTAGACTTTGTGGATGTCGTCGAGCTCGATCAGCGCTGCACTCATTCAGCCTCCACTGGCGCGCGGCGCGCCGATGATCAGGTGCTCGCCTTCGCGCAGCCCGTCGAGAATCTGCACCCGAAGGCGGTCGCTGAGCCCGGTGCGCACCTGGCGCTGTTCGACCTTGCCGTCCGGGTTGAGCACCTGGGCCAGGCGCAGGCTGTCGTCAGGTGCATCGTCCAGCGCGGCCAGCGGCGCGGTGAGTACTTGGCGGGCTTGACCGGCGACGAAGAACACCTGGGTGGTCATCTCGGCCATGAGCGCGCCATCGGGATTCTCCACGTCGAGCAAAACGGTGTACTGCACCACTTTGCTGCCCGTGCTGCTGCTGGCGCTGGTCGGGCTGCCGCCGCCCTGACTGGTCTGGTCGAGTGGCTTGGGCGGGATCGGCAGGATTTGCCGCACGGTGCTGGTCCAGCGTCGCTTGCCACCGGCCAGGGTGGTGAAGTAGGCGGTCATGCCCGGTTTGACCTGGCCGATGTCCGCCTCCGAAACCTGGGCCCAGACGGTCATCGGCGACAGCCGGGCGATGCGCAGGATCAACGGCGTCTGCTGCTGGGCGTTGAGCGTCTGGCCTTCACGGGCATCGACTGCCACCACGGTGCCATCCATCGGCGCGTAGATGCGTGTGTAGCCAAGCTCGGCTTCGTCGCTGCGCAGGCTGGCCTGGGCCTGGAGGATCTGCGCCTGGTACATGTCGATCCGGGCCTGGGTCACTTTCAACTCCGCCTGAGCGCGCTGCACGTCCTCTTCGCGCGTGGCACCGGCGCGGGCCAGATCTTGCTGGCGCTTGACCTGTTGCTGGGCCAAGAGGTGCTGTGCGCGCTGCTCGGCCAGTTGGGCCTTGAGGTTCTCGATCGAGTAGCGTCCGGCATCCAGGCGCGCCTGTTGGGTGGACGGGTCGATTTCCACCAGCAGTTGGCCCTTTTTCACCTGGTCGCCGGCTTCGACGTGCAGCGTGCGGATTTGCCCGGAGGCCTGGGCGCCGACATCGACGTAGCGACGCGGCTGCAGGGTGCCCAGTGCGGTGACGCTGCTTTCGATGTCGGCGCGGGTGACGGGCACGGTGCTCAGCGATGGTGCGCCCAGGGGCAGGGTTTTCCAGGCCAGCAGGGTACCCAGTGCCAGCAGGCTCAGGGCGCCGAGCAGCAGCCGACGGGGGAGCGGGGAGGTGCGTCTCATTGCAGACTTCCAGGCGGAGGTATGAGGCGTGGCATGGCGTGCAGGCACATACGAACGTCACCGATAGACGAACCTTGTGCACCGGGATTTAGCGGACCGGGTGGGCTGCGTTGCTGAGAATGGGTGTAATTTGTAATATGTCACACTGATATCACCGATGCGCATTCTCAACTTTATCGGTGTTGCCTGGAGGAGAAGCGAAGGCCGTGGTGGAACATTACTATCGCGAACTGTTGAGCTTTCTCTGCGCGCGGCTGGGCAGCCGGCATGCGGCCGAGGATGTGGCGCACGACGTTTGGGTTCGGTTACTCGAGCGCAGCGGTCAGCCGCCGATCGAACGGCCTCGCCCCTTCCTCTATCGTACGGCGCTGAATTTGGTCATCGACAGGCATCGGCGGCAGTTGGTGCGGCAGGTCGAGCCGCTGGAAGTGCTGGAGGACGATGAGCGCTGGCACAGTCCGGCGCCTTCGCAGCAACTGCATCTTGAGCAGCGATTGGCGATGGTGCGGCGGGCGCTGGATGAACTGAGCGGGACGTGCCGGGAATGCTTTTTGCTTCGTAAGCTAGAGGGGTTGTCGCATGGGGAGATCGCGGCGCGGCTTGGGATATCGCAGGGGATGGTCGAGAAGCATATCGTTAATGCCATGAAGCATTGTCGGGGGCGGATTCTGGGGTGGGATCGGTGATTTTCCCTGGCGGGGGGCTTATCCGTTGGCTTTGGTGGGGCTTAGTCACCTTTTCGCCCTTACGGCGACCCCCTTTTTTTCTTGGAAAAAAGGGGGCAAAAACCGCTTGCTCCCGCATCCGGCCCCTTCGCTGCGCTGCGGGGTTCCCTCGCGCCGGTGGCATTCCGGGGGTACCGCGCTTAGGGGCCATCCATGGCCCCAAGCGCTTGACGGGCATCCATGCCCGTCAACCCCCTCCATGCCACCTCTGCTCGGCCTCCTGAGGTCGCGAGTGGCGGCGTCTGAACTGGCGCGCGCTTAGAAGCAGGGCGGTGGGGCAGATTTATCGGAGCGCTGCGCGATCGAATCGCCGTTGCCGTTGCCGTTGCTATTGATCTTAGTGCGCGGTAGCTCAAACACCGCCAACCGCGACCTCAGGAGGCCGAGCATAGGCGTTGCGCAGGGAGGTGACGGGCATGGATGCCCGTCAAGCGCTTGGGGCCAGGAAGGCCCCTAAGCGCGGTCCTCCCGGAGTGACGCCGGCGCGAGGGAACCCCTGCGCATAGCGCAGGGGCCGGATGCGGGAGCAAGCGGTTTTTGCCCCCCTTTTTTCCAAGAAAAAAAGGGGGTCGCCGTAAAGGCGAAAAGGTGACTAAGCCCCACCAAAGCCAACGAATATTCACCCCAAGACAACCAGCCCCCAAAAACCCCCGTTTTTCAGCTTTTGCTATCCTGTGCCCCCCAAACACCAGCTCAGCAGATCCCAATGACCCCCATCGCCCCCCCTAGAGCCCCCCGTTTCAGCCGCAGGGACCACAAGACCCTGGGCCTGGCAGCCCTAGGCGGGGCGCTGGAAATCTACGATTTCATCATTTTCGTTTTCTTCGCCCTGACCCTGAGCCAACTGTTCTTCCCGCCGCAGATGCCCGAGTGGCTAAGGCTATTGCAGAGCTTCGGGATCTTCGTCACCGGTTATCTGGCGCGCCCGTTGGGCGGCATTCTCATGGCCCATTTCGCCGACCACCTGGGCCGCAAGCGCGTTTTCAGCCTAAGCATTCTGATGATGGCGCTGCCGTGCCTGCTGATCGGCGTGATGCCCACCTACGCCGACATCGGCTACGCTGCGCCGCTGCTGCTGCTGGCCCTGCGCATCCTGCAGGGCGCCGCCGTCGGTGGCGAGGTGCCCAGCGCCTGGGCTTTCGTCGCCGAACATGCGCCACCGGGTCGACGTGGCTATGCATTGGGCTTTCTCCAGGCAGGCCTGACCTTCGGCTACCTGCTCGGGGCGTTGGTCGCCACGCTCTTGGCCCGACTCTATAGCCCGCAGGAAATCCTCGAATTCGCCTGGCGCTATCCCTTCGTGCTTGGCGGCGTGTTCGGCGTGCTCGGCGTATGGTTGCGCCGCTGGTTGAGCGAGACGCCGGTCTTCCTGGCCCTGCGCGAACGCCAGACGCCGCCCGTGGCGTTCCCGCTGCGCAGCGTGTTGACCGAGCACCGACGTTCGCTGATCCCAGCGGCGCTGCTGACCTGCGTGCTGACCTCGGCGGTGGTGGTGCTGGTGGTGATTACCCCCACCGTGATGCAGCAACGCTTTGGCATCGATGCCGGGCGAACTTTCGCCTTGAGCAGCGTCGGGATCGTCTTTCTCAATATCGGCTGCGTGCTGGCCGGACTGCTGGTCGACCGCATCGGTGCTTGGCGCGCGCTGATGCTCTACAGCCTGGTCCTGCCGCTGGGCATTGGCCTCTTGTATGCGAGCCTCATGGGGCAGTGGGGCTGGAGTTGGCTGGCCTATGCGCTGGCGGGTCTGAGCTGCGGCGTGGTGGGGGTGGTGCCGTCGGTGATGGTCGGGCTGTTCCCGGCGCAGATCCGCGTGTCCGGGATCTCCTTCACCTACAACCTGGCCTATGCGCTGTGGGCCAGTACCACGCCCTTGGCGTTGATCGCCCTGATGCCGTGGAGCCCCTGGGTGTGCGTAGGCTTCTGCCTGATCATGGGCGTTGTGGGCGCCGTGACCGGTGCCGTCTACGGTCTGCGCGCTCCTCTGTGTGTCGAAGAGCGCGCTGTGGGCTACTGAGTCGGGGTCAGGACTTGAAGCGTCCGACCAGGCCGTTGAGCTCTTCCGACAACTGCGACAACCGCCCGGAGTCCGATTGCGCCGAGCTGGCCAGACCCTCGACCAGGTGCGCCTCGTCGTAGATCTGCTGGATATGCCGGTTGATCTCCTCGGCCACGCTGTGCTGCTCCTCGGCTGCGGCGGAAATCTGCAGGTTCTGGTCGCGGATCTCGTTGACCGACAATTGGATGCCCTCGAAGCTGTCGCGCGCGCTTTCGATCGATGACACGCTGGCGCGCGACAGGTCCAGGCAACTGTCCATCTTCTGCGACACTTCTTGAGTCTTGTTGCCCAGCGCGTTGAGCAACTGATCGATTTCACCCGTGGAGTCGGCGGTGCGTTTGGCCAGTGCCCGCACTTCGTCGGCGACCACCGCGAAGCCACGGCCCTGATCGCCAGCGCGGGCGGCCTCGATCGCTGCGTTCAACGCCAGCAGGTTGGTCTGTTCGGCGATGGCGCGGATGGTGCCGAGAATCTGGTTGATGTTGCGGCTGCCTTCTTCGAGTTCGACCATCGCCTGCGACGATTCGCTCAGGCGCGTGCCCAGGCGGTTGACGTTGTCGGTGGTCTGTTCGATCTGCTGCTTGCCCTCGGCCACCCGACGATGTCCGTTCTCTGCAGCGCCCGCCGCACTGCTGCACGAGCGGGCCACTTCGTTGGCGGTGGCGACCATTTCGTTGAAGGCGGTGGAGACCAGTTCCACGGCTTCGCGCTGGCGACCGGCGGCTTCATTCATGCTGCCGGCCAGCTCGCTGTTGGCGCGAGAGGCTTCATGCAAGTTACCGGACGCGGCGCCGATATGCTGGATCAGCTGGCGGATCGCGGCGAGGAACTTGTTGAACCAGCCGGCCAACTCGGCGGTTTCGTCCTTGCCTTGCACCACCAGGTCGCGGCGCAGGTCGCCCTCACCTTGGGCTATTTGCTGCAGGCCGGTACTCACTTGGCCGATGGGTTTGACGATGACTCGCGAGAACGCAGCGGCGATCAATGCGAAGACCAGCGCCAATACCAGCACGATGACGATCGTGAGGTAGGTCATGGAGGTGGCGGCGCCCATCACTTCGCTATATTCGATCAGGCCGACGAAGCGCCAGCCGAGCACCGGCGAGGTCCAGACGTTGGCCATGTAGCGCACCCCGTCGATCACCACCTCGGTCGAGCCCTGATCGGTGGCCGCCAGTTGCGCATAAGGTGCACCGAGGTCCTTGAGCTGCTTGAAACCGTGGCTGGCATCGCGCGGATCGACCAGCACCGTACCGTTCTCGATCAGCATCACATAGCCGCTGTCGCCCAGCTTGATGCTCTTGATCAGCTCGGTGAGATTCTTCAGTGACACGCTGACCACGAACACGCCCTTAGGCTTGCCGGCAGCGTCGTTGAGGGTGCGGGCCGTGCCGACCAGGGCGACGTCATCTTTGTCGTAGTAGTACGCCGCCGTGCGCACGGTTTTGCCCGGTGCAGCCATGGCGGCCTTGTACCAGGGGCGGGTACGTGGGTCATAGCTGGCGAGCTTGGGGTCGTCTGGCCATTTGGCGTAGGTGCCGTCTTCCAGGCCGATGGAGAGGATCGCGGCGGCCGGATGGGTGGTGCCGTAGCGGGAGAAGGCGTCGATGACCTGTTGAGCGGAGGCGAGGAGTGGGCGGCTGGCGGCGTCGGCCGCGGTGTAGTCCTTCAGGGTGCTGACCGAGGTGTAGAAGGGGTCGGTCGCCATCTGCTCGACGTTCTGCAGGGTCCCGTCGAAGAACTGGCGCATGTTGCCGTCGATCTGACGAATCTCACGGGTGCTGCCATCGATGAACTGATCGACGGCCTCGGTGCGAATGTTCAGCACGGAGATGGCGCCGACCAAGGCCACCGGGATAAATGCCACCAGAACGAACGCAATCACCAGCTTATTTTTTATCTTCATCAGGACGAACCATTCGTGGGAAAACACGCAGGGCGTGGCCCGCCGTAAAACTGGCCACAGGCTATCTACCCTGTTTCGGCGCGTACCTGGCAAAGCTTTAGGGGTATTTCGTGTACAAAAATGTCCTCGATTGTTCTGAGAGCGTTTCCGGCCCGCCAGAAATGAAAAACCCGGCGCGGGCGCCGGGTGTAAGCAATTCGGTGAGGCTCAAGCCTGGCGGATCTTTTCCACTCGGCTTTCCTCCAGCTCCTTGCAGGCCTTCTGGATCATCTGCTCGGTGATCGGAATTTCGCGGCCTTGGGCATCGATGATCGAGCCGCACACCTGATGTTGAGTGTGCTGGGCGTTCTTAACGGTGTCGCTGCTATGTTGCAAGCTCATTTCCTGTCTCCTCTTCAGGTTGCAAGCTCAGACTAAACGCTCGCCGTGACTGACCTGTGACAGTTCCCTCGGTATCACGACACGTACAGTCCAACAGAAAGCATGAGAAAGCTCCAGTGCCCCATTTAGATCGATGAGCTATAGGCACTGTGCTCACTCGGCATGCGATCGCGCTGACCCTTCGAGAGTTCCAACAGGATGAACAAGCGGTGTTTCATGCTTTCCACAGGCAACAAAAAACCCGCACGAGGCGGGCTTTTCGAAGGATTTGGTCGGAGAGACAGGATTCGAACCTGCGGCCTTCTCGTCCCGAACGAGACGCGCTACCTGGCTGCGCTACACTCCGATGGGCAAAATCCTACTGCATCGCATTTTTCAACGCAAGCCCTTGTTGTGTAAAGGGCCTTTGCCTCAAACACGGCGCGAATCAGAGCTCTTTGACAGTCCGCACCTGGTCTTTGTTGATGCGTGCACGCTTGCCGTCGAGCTGCTCGAATTCGTAGAAGCCGGAGTCTTCGTCGTAGGAAGGTTTGTCCACGGCTTGAATCTCGCGGCCATCGTTCAGCGTGATGACGGTGGGCGATGCGCAACCGGCGACGGCAGCCAGGCCCAGGGCAAGCAGGAAGGCGGGGAGGGTCCGTTGGATCATCGTGTGTCTCCATTTCGATGGTGCATGATGTGCCTCTGACGCTACCTGAGCATGCAAAGTTCCTCGTGGCGTGCAGTGCAAGGACAATCGCGTGGATACCGATCCAGGACGGAGGCGGCCTTGTGCTATAACGGGCGCTTTACTTCCCGCATGACGGATTCCCATGAAAGCCAAGGCAGATACTCCCTTCGTGCCGCTGAACATCGCTGTGCTGACGGTCAGTGACACCCGTGCGTTCGACACCGACACTTCTGGCCAACTGTTCGTCGACCGGCTCACCGCTGCCGGGCACCGGCTGGCTGAGCGCGTGCTGCTCAAGGACGACCTGTACAAGATTCGCGCCCAGGTCGCCACCTGGATTGCCGATGACCTTGTGCAGGTCGTACTGATCACCGGCGGAACCGGCTTCACCGGTCGCGACAGTACCCCGGAAGCCGTCGCGTGCCTGCTGGACAAGCAGGTCGATGGCTTCGGCGAGCTGTTCCGCCAGATATCGGTGCCGGATATCGGCACGTCCACCGTGCAGTCCCGTGCGCTGGCAGGTTTGGCCAACGGTACCCTGGTGTGCTGCCTGCCCGGTTCGACCAACGCGGTGCGTACGGGTTGGGACGGCATTCTCGCCGAGCAACTCGACGCACGTCATCGTCCGTGCAATTTCGTCGCTCACTTGAAGCAGGCACCGGCCTGTGAAAGTCGTGGCTGAGGCGGCTGCTAGCCGGCCCTTGATGCCGGTGGAGCAGGCCTTGGAGCGCCTGCTGGCGCTGGCCGAGGCGGCGCCTATCGAGGACGTCGAGGAGGTCGCCCTGGGCGATGCCGAGGGGCGCGTGCTGGCCCAGGCGCTGGTTGCCAACCTCGACTTGCCGCCTTGGCCGAACAGCGCCATGGACGGCTACGCCGTGCGCCTGGAGGACCTGCACGATCAGCCTCTGGCGGTCAGCCAACGCATCTTCGCCGGCCATGCGCCGGCGGCTTTGCAAGCGGGCACCTGTGCGCGGATCTTCACCGGGGCACCGCTGCCCGAAGGCGCCGACTGCGTAGAGATGCAGGAAAACACCGAGGTGCTCGCAGACGGCCGGGTGCGTTTCCTGCACCCGCTTACCGCCCAGCAGAACGTGCGGCCCCAAGGTCAGGAAACCCGTGCCGGCGAACAGATCATGGCCGCGGGCACCCGTTTGGGGCCGATCGAGCTGGGTCTGGCTGCGACCCTGGGGCATGCCACGGTTCAGGTGCGTCGACGCCCGCGCGTCGCGGTGTTGTCGACCGGCGACGAACTGGTCGAGCCCGGACTGCCCCTGGGGCCCGGACAGATCTATAACAGCAATCGTAGACTGCTGGTCGGTTGGTTGCAGCGCATGGGCTGCCAAGTGATCGACGCCGGGATCCTCGCCGACGATCTGACGCTGACCCGCCAATGCCTGGAGCATCTGGGCGAAGTCGATTTGATCCTCTCCACCGGCGGGGTTTCCGTGGGTGAGGCCGACTACTTGGGCATGGCGTTGCGCGAGGCGGGCGAGTTGGCACTCTGGAAGCTTGCAATCAAGCCCGGCAAGCCGCTGACTTGCGGGCAATGGCGGGGTGTGCCGGTAATCGGACTGCCTGGCAACCCGGCCTCCACCTTGGTCACCTTCGCCTTGCTGGCGCGACCTTACCTGCTGCGTCGGCTTGGCGTCAGCGAGGTCGCACCGCTGCGCTTCTCGGTCCCGGCAGGCTTCGACTGGCCAAAGCCTGGCAGTCGCCGCGAGTATCTACGGGCACGCATCGAGGACGGCCAGGTGCGCCTTTATCCCAACCAGAGCTCTGGCGTGCTGCGCAGTGCAGTCTGGGCACAAGGGCTGGTCGAGGTGCACGAAGGTCGCACCGTGGCCATGGGCGACAGTGTCCCTTTCATCCCTTTCAGCGAATTGCTCGATTAGCGTCCGACCTCAAACAACTAAATCCATCCGTCAGGGATTCGCGCAGATTCGATCGACGGTGTGCAGCATTCGTCGATCTGCGGTGGTCGAGATTGCTATGGGTGTCTATCAGGAGAGTTTCGGATGCACGGGCACAAGGCGATGTTGATCCTGCACGGCAAGCAGGCGCTGAACGAAGAGGTACGCGAGGCGGTAGGGGCCGTGCGCGAACGTGGCCAGCATCTGGACGTGCGCTTGACCTGGGAAGCGGGCGATGCCCGGCGACTGGTGGAGGAGGCGCTGAGCGCCGGCTACACGCAAATCGTGGCGGGAGGCGGGGACGGCACCTTGCGCGATATCGCCGAGGCCATTGCCCAATCCGATGGTCAAGCCAGCCTGGTGCTGCTACCGCTTGGCACCGCCAACGATTTCGCCCGCGCGGCCGGGGTTCCGCTGGAGCCGGCAGCTGCATTGGCATTGCTCCAGGTGCCCGCGCGGGCAGTGGACCTTGGGCGCGTCGGCGAGCAGATGTTCCTGAACATGGCTACCGGTGGCTTCGGCAGTCAAGTGACGGCCAGCACCTCGGAGGATCTGAAGAAAGTGCTCGGCGGGGCGGCCTATCTGTTCACCGGTTTGTCACGTTTCAGCGAGCTGCAGGTGGCTTCGGCCACCTTGCACGGCCCGGACTTTCAATGGCAGGGCGAGTTGTTGGCGCTGGCTGTTGGCAATGGTCGTCAGGCGGGCGGAGGTCATGTGCTGTGTCCTGAGGCCCTGGCTGACGATGGACTGCTGGATGTCGCCATTCTGCCCGCGCCTCAAGCCATGGTTGGGGCACTGCGCGACTTGCTGAGCGGTGAGGAACTGTTCGTTCGGGCGCGGTTGCCTTGGGTGGAGATCGGCCAGGCTGAAGGACTGGCGCTGAATCTCGACGGCGAACCGTTGAAAGAGGGCGGTCTGCGCTTCGAGGCCGTGCCGGGGGCAGTGCGGGTGCACCTGCCCAGCGACTCACCCTTGCTCAGTCATCCAGGCTGATGATGCCTTCGCGCACGGCAAACAGCACCAGGCCCGCCACATCGTAGATCTGCAGGCGCTTCATGATCTGCGAGCGGTGGGTCTCGACGGTCTTTATCGATAATCCCAACCCATTAGCGATCTCCCGGGTGGATTTGCCGCGCACGATCAGGCGCAGGATTTCCAATTGCCGGGCCGTCAGGTGATGTCGGTCGCTGGAAGACGGCCTGCTGCTCTGGGCGCGCAGCAGGGCTTGATTGATCACCGTGTGGGCGATGGCTGGGCTCAGGTAACGTTCGCCGCTGCACAAGGCACCTAGGGCGTGCTCCAGTTCGCTGGCGCTGGTGTCTTTCAGCAGATAGCCGTGTGCGCCGCTTTCCAGCGCGCGCATGATCAAGTCCGGCTCGGTGTGCATCGACAGGATCAGTACTTTGCACGCGCAGCCGCTGTCGCGCAGTTGGGTCAAGGCATCCAGGCCGTTGGTCGAGCGCATGGAAATGTCCAGCAGGACGATGTCCGGGCTCAAGCTTTGTACCATCTCCATCAGGTGCTGGCCGTCATCGGCTTCGCCCACCACTTCATACCCGACGAGGTCGGTGACCAGCGCACGCACGCCGGCTCGAATCAGTGAATGATCATCGATCAGCAGCAGCCTAGTCATCGCAATGTGCCGTGCTGGCTCGTTCTTCGCGGCGTGCAGGCCAAGGGAACAAGACTTCGATGCGGGTACCTTGACCGGGCTGGCTGATCACCTCCAGGCGGCCTTGCAGCGCGGCTATCCGCTCCTGCATGCCGGCAATGCCGCCGTGGCCGCGCAGCCCTGCGACGTGGGTCGGTTCGAAGCCGATGCCATCGTCCTTGATGGACAGGCGCAGACCTTCCGGCATGCGCTTTAGGCGAATCAACAGGTTGTGTGCACGGGCGTGGCGCAGCACGTTGGTGACTGCCTCCTGGGTGATGCGAAAAGCTGCCATGGTCACCGCTTCGCCGATACCGCCCAGGCGCTGCTGGCATTCCAGGCTCCAATGCACGTCGCTGTTTTCCAGCGCTCGCAGTAGGTGAGCCCGCAAGCTCGCCTCCAGGCCCTGACTGCTCAGTTGTCGCGGATTGAGCAGCGCGGACACATCGCGCACGCTGTCCAAGGTGGTGTCGAGCGTGTCGCGCAGGATGTCGCAGTGCGGGTGCAGCGTGGTCGGCATCCGACGCCGTAGCCAGTCGAGCTGGAGCTTCGCGGCGGTGAGCGACTGTCCGATGTCGTCGTGCAGTTCGCGGCTCAGGCGCTGGCGTTCGCCCTCCTGGACTTCGAGCATGCGCTCTGCCAGTTCCTCGGGCTGCAGATGAATCGCGCCCCTGCAGCGGCACAGCTGCCACGCGACGGCGAGCAGGGCGATCAATTGCAGGATGAGCGCCGCTGTCGACAAGCGTTGAGCGCTGGCATAGGCGACCACGCTGGCGATCAAGGAGGCCGCACAGAGCACCGCAGTCGCCGCAGGCAGCCAGGTGACGCGCGGGCGGCAATGCAGAGGAATCTTCAAGCGTGAAAGCATAGATTGGAAAGCCACTGGATAATTGCCGGCGCAGGTCGCGAAACACGCCTTGGCGCTGTGAATGACCTGCTTATTCAATCAACAATGAACACGCTGATTAGTGTGGAACCCGCGTGTGGTGGGTGTTGTTTAGTGCGCATGGTATCACTTCGAATCGATTTGGTCGCGGCTGCTTAGTTGCTCTGAGCCGAGTTAATACGGGGCGCGCAGAGGTGTAAGTGAACCCTGGAGAAAATGGCCATGCGCTATTATCTCCACAGAATCAGAAACTTCTTGAATAACTAAGCTAATGCGCTATCACGGCCCTGACATAACTTGACCTATCTAACAAGTTATCGAGTGTTGATGGGGCAACACTTTGACTCGTTAGCGGGAATGGTCTCTTCACTCATTCAGGGAACGCGTTGCCGACGCGGGGGAGGGGCAAGGTTGGTCAAGGGCACTGGCCAAGGCGCCGACGAGCAATTGCTGCTCCGTGCCGTCCAAGTGCAGTTGGCCTGTGTGTGGATCGACCAACTCCAGTTGCCAATCCAGCAGATCAAGACACTCCGCCAGCGCCGAAAGCGCGCCAGACGGTAACCGACAACCCTCGCAGCTGGGCTGGAGTAACTGCCGCAGCACGGTTGAGTAACAGGATATTTCGCGCATCCCCGATGCGCTCGCGCCTTGGGCCAGCGTGTGCAGACATTCGTCCAGGCAGCGGCAGGCGTCGGGGTCGTTGCCGATCAGTGCCAGATGCTGCAAGCACTCTTGGGCGCGTTTGAGCAAGGCTTGCGCATCTGGCAGAAATTCCCGCAACACGTCGGAGTTAGAGGGCCCGCGTTCCATCGTCAGCCTCCGCTGCACGACGAGCAAGCAGGGGGTAACCACATCCAGATGTTCGCTGACAAAAGCCTGACTCCGTCCATGCACTGAGAATGGCGTCACATTAATGGCTAAAGGATATCGCGAATATCAGGTTGCTCCCGATTGAACCTAAGGGTTTCCCTGATGAGGTGTTTGCGAGGCGGCGCTAGGGCTTTGAAGTAGGTGGCAGCAGTTAAGCATGATGGTAAAGTGATATCAATCGCCGTTCGGGGATTTTGTCGTGTGCATCAAGCTCTGGCCAATTGTGCCGATACAGGTCAGATGCATCCAATATTTTCGCTTCAAAGCCTGGGGGTTGTGCAATGGCTGGCATTCTCGACACGGTAGATCAACGCACGCAATTGGTGGGCGAGAACCGCCTGGAAATCCTCATGTTTCACCTGGCTGGTCGACAGTTGTTCGCGATCAACGTGTTCAAGGTCCAGGAGGTGCTGCAACTGCCCAAGCTGACGCTCATGCCGCAGCGCCACACCTTCGTGTGCGGCGTGGTCAACCTGCGTGGGCAGACCCTGCCGGTGATCGACCTGTCCCAGGCGATCGGCATGCGTCCCCTGCAACCGGGGCCTGACAGCACCATCATCGTCACCGAGTACAACCGCTCGGTGCAGGCGTTTCTGGTCGGCGGCGTGGACCGCATCGTCAACATGAACTGGGAGTCCATCATGCCGCCGCCCACCAGCGCCGGCCGCCAGCATTACCTGACAGCCATCACCAAGGTCGATGACAAGCTGGTCGAGATCATCGACGTGGAAAAGGTCTTGGCCGAGATCGTGCCGTATAGCGCCAAGGTCTCGCGCGACAAACTCGAAGATCCGGTACTGGCCCGTGCTCGTGGTCGCGAAGTGCTGCTGGTCGACGACTCCAGCGTGGCCCTGGCGCAACTGCGCGACACCCTGTCGCAACTGGGGATGAAGCTGCACGTCGCCAGCGACGGTCTCAAAGCGCTGCGCCTGCTCAAAAGCTGGGCCGATGCTGGGGAGGATGTCTGCGAGAAATTGCTGATGATCTTCACCGATGCGGAGATGCCCGAGATGGATGGTTATCGCCTGACCACCGAGATCCGCAACGATCCTCGGCTGCGTGGGCTGTACGTCGTACTGCACACTTCATTGTCGGGTAGTTTCAACGAATCCATGGTGAAGAAAGTAGGTTGCGACAACTTCCTTTCCAAGTTCCAGCCAGACCGGTTGGTGGAAGTGGTGCGCGAGCGCCTGTCGCTCGATCACGCTGCGGTCTGAGCCCTGCACGCGACGTGCAGCGGGTATAAGCTTGGGCTTTGACGAGCGTGAGGCGGTTGGCATGTTTCTGAGTGCGTTGTACCGGTATCCGGTGAAATCAGGCCAGGCGCAGTGCCTGGCCGAATCGGCGCTCGACGCTCTTGGCCTGGACGGCGACCGACGCTGGATGGTGGTCGAGCAAGACACGGGTCGCTTTCTGACCCAGCGCGCCTGGCCGCAGCTTGGGCGGCTCAAGGCCTGCCCCGGTGAAGACGGCGCTTTGTTGCTGGAGGCGCCGGGGCAGTCGCCGTTGCAGGTGCGGGTGCCGGAAGCCGACGAAAACCTGCGAGGGGTCACTCTGTGGCGCGACACCTTGCGCGTGCCCGACGCTGGAGAGGCCGCCGCACAGTGGCTCAGCCAACTGCTGGACAAGCCCGTGCGCCTCGTGCATTGCCCACGCCAGCGTGCACGCTACTTGCCCAGCGGCTATGGGCTGGACACCGATCGGGCTGCCTTTCCCGACGGTTTTCCCTTTTTGTTGATCGGTCAGTCGTCGCTCGATGAGCTCAATCGACGCATCGGTCGCCCTCTGCAGATGTTGCGTTTTCGCCCTAACCTGGTGGTCGAAGGCGCCGAGCCCTTTGCCGAGGATGGTTGGAAGCGTATCCGTATCGGTGAACTGACCTTTCGCGTACTCAAACCGAGCGTGCGCTGCATCCTCACCACCCTTGACCCGGACACTGGCGAACGCAGCGCCGATCGGGAGCCGTTGACCACGTTGAAGACATTCCGCGAGCGCGACGGCGATGTGCTGTTCGGGCAGAACCTGGCCGTCGATGGCCGCGGACGTCTCGAGGTGGGCATGCCGGTGGAGGTGTTGGAGTAGCAGCTTGGGGGAGGCGACGGCAGGCGCTTGTCGCGCCATAATCGGCCCTTAATCGCACCCTGTTGCACTGCGCGTCCCATACCCGGAGATTCCCTTAAATGCATGTTCTGCTCTGCGAGGATGACGATCTGATCGCCAGCGGCATCTGCGCCGGACTGGCGGCTCAGGGGCTGACGATCGATCGGGTGGCCAGCGCCTCGGCGGCGCGGGCATTGCTGCAGGCAGCGCAGTTCGATGTGATGATTCTCGATCTGGGGCTGCCTGACGAAGACGGTCTCAAACTGCTGCGTCGTCTACGTCAGCAGGGCGAATTGCTGCCGGTGCTGGTGCTGACGGCCCGCGACGCCGTCACTGATCGTGTCGAGGGGCTTCAGGCGGGCGCCGATGATTACCTGCTCAAACCGTTCGACCTGCGCGAGCTCGCGGCGCGTCTGCACACCCTGCTGCGGCGCGTGGCCGGGCGTGCGGTCAATGTCATCGAGCATGGCCCTTTGTGCTACAACCCCAGCAGCTGCGAAGCGACGCTGGCTGGGCGGCCCGTGGATCTGTCGCGGCGCGAACAGGCGCTGCTCCAGGCGTTTCTGCAGAATCCTGGTCGGGTGCTGTCCGGCGAGCAGCTCAAGGATTGCGTATACGGCTTCAGCGACGAGGTCGAAAGCAACGCTCTCAACGTCCATATCCATCACCTGCGGCGCAAGCTCGGCAACAGCATCGTCGAGACCGTGCGTGGCCTGGGCTACCGTCTCGGTCCTGCGCAGGTCAACGAGGAGCGCGCGCCATGAGCCTGCGCGTGCGCCTGTCACTGATTCTCGGCAGTGCCTTCATCCTGATCTGGATTCTGGCGGCGGCCTGGATGCTGCGCGATTTGCGCCAACAAATGATGTTTTCCCTCGACCAGCGCCTAGTGGCCTCCGCGCGCATGGTGGCGGGACTTGTCGATCAACTGCCTCAGCCGCTGACCGGCAAGGACCGTGAAGCGCACTTTGCCGCCGACCAGTTCAGCGTTCCAGACGGCATGGCCTGCCAGGTCAGCTCCCTGCGTGGTGAGATTCTGGCCAGCAACCATAAGCACGACGGCAGCATGGACGACCAGCGCAGCGGCTTTCGCGATCAGACCATCGATGGCAGTGCCTGGCGTACCTTTACCTATAACCACGGGGATGTGCGCATTACCACGGCCGACAGGCATCAGGAGCGTGAGGCGCTCAATCGCTCGATTCTGCTGGCGGCCTCGGCGCCGGTGTTGATGGCCCTGCTCGGTAGTCTGGGGCTACTCTGGATCGGTCTGGGCAAGGGCCTGGAGCCGCTCAACCGCATGCGCGATGCCCTGCGTCGGCGTCGCGCCGACAGCGTCGAGCCGCTGCAGGTGTCGGGTATGCCCAGCGAGTTGCAGCCGCTGCTGGAAACCCAGAACCAGTTGTTCCTGCGCATCGCTCAGACCCTGGAGCGCGAGCGGCGTCTGACCGACGATGCCGCGCACGAGCTGCGCAGCCCCTGACCGCGATCAAGACCCATCTGCAGGTGGCGCGCATGACCGACGGCCAGGTACGCGAGCAGGCGCTGGAGCATGCCGAGCAAGGCACCGATCGCATGCACCGCACCTTGGAGCAGTTGCTGATGCTGGCGCGGGTCGAGGGCAGCTTGTCGTTCGACGATGGGGTGCAGTGCAGCGCCGAGCAGGTCGCACGCCTGGCGATGCAGGATGCCAGTGGTGGAGATAACCGGCGCATCGCGCTGCATTTGTCGCAGGAAGCGGCGCGCGTTTACCTGGGCATGCCGGCGCCACTGGCAGTAGCGGCATTGCGCAATCTGCTGGATAACGCGCTGCGCCACGGTGGCAGCGAGGCGGTGGAGCTGGAGGTGCAGATGGCCGAAGGGCAGGTGGGGTTCGTGGTGCGCGACCACGGTCCGGGTATCGCCGATGAAGATCTGGAGCATTTGACCGAGCGGTTCTGGCGCAACAGCAAGAGTCTGGGCAGCGGGCTGGGCTTGGCGATCGTGCAGGCGATCGTGCAGCGTTGCGCCGGCAGCTTGAAATTCGACAGTCGCAGCGATGGTCTGCGGGTGTGCCTGCAGGTGCCGGTGCGCGAGCTGACTTGAAGTAAGAAGCGGGCTAAATCCCCGCCTGGCTCAAGCGTTTCACAAGCAATGACTTCCCGGCACTCTCTGCGCTGACAGGCGCGTGACGGGCGTCTCTACTTGCTTGCGAGGGTTCGCCGATGTCGACCGTTTCCCGTCTCGCCCAGGCGCTGCCTGCCTGCGTGCCAGAGACCCTGTATACGTTTCGTGAGTCACCCCTGCTATTGCGTCAACAGCAGCAGGAGTCCAATGCGCGCAGCTATCCGCGGCGTATTCCGCTGGTACTCAAGCGCGCCCGTGGCATTCATGTGGAAGACGTCGAGGGGCGACAGTTCATCGACTGCCTGGCTGGAGCGGGCACTCTGGCATTGGGGCATAACCATCCGGTTGTGGTGGAAGCGATCCAGCGCGTGTTGGCCGACGAGTTACCGCTGCACACCCTCGACCTGACTACGCCGGTCAAGGATCAATTCGTTCAGGACTTGTTCGCCGTGCTGCCGGAGTCCTTTCGGCGGGATGCGAAGATCCAGTTCTGCGGGCCAACGGGCACCGACGCGGTGGAAGCTGCACTGAAGCTTGTGCGCACGGCCACCGGGCGCAGCACTGTGCTCGCTTTCCAGGGTGGCTACCATGGCATGACTCAGGGCGCGTTGAGCCTGATGGGCAGCCTGGGGCCGAAGAAAGCACTGGGGGCGCTACTGGGCAGCGGCGTGCAGTTCATGCCTTATCCGTATGATTACCGATGCCCGTTCGGCCTCGGCGGCGAGGCTGGCGTGCGGGCCAACCTGCATTATCTGGAAAATCTCTTGCTCGACCCCGAGGCGGGTGTGCAGTTGCCTGCTGCGGTCATCCTGGAGGTGGTGCAAGGTGAGGGCGGCGTCATTCCAGCGGACATCGAGTGGTTGCGTGGTGTGCGCCGAATCACCGATAAAGCCGGAGTGGCGTTGATCGTCGATGAAATCCAGAGCGGCTTTGCCCGCACAGGGCGGATGTTCGCCTTCGAACATGCCGGCATCGTGCCTGACGTGGTCACCCTGTCCAAGGCCATTGGTGGCAGCCTGCCGCTTGCCGTGGTGGTCTACCGTGATTGGCTGGATACCTGGGCCCCGGGCGCTCACGCGGGCACCTTCCGCGGTAATCAGATGGCCATGGCGGCAGGCTCCGCGGTGATCGACTATCTGGTGGAACACCGCTTGGACGAACATGCGCATGCCATGGGGCAGCGGCTGTGCGGCCATTTGCAGCACCTGCAGCGTGATTATCCGCAGTTGGGCGATATCCGCGGGCGGGGTTTGATGCTAGGTGTGGAATTGGTCGATCCGCAGGGTGCGCGGGATGCGCTCGGTCATCCGCTCGCCTCGCCGGAGCTGGCGCCCAAGGTGCAGCGCGAATGCCTGAGGCGCGGGCTGATTCTTGAGCTCGGCGGTCGGCATGGTGCGGTGGTGCGGTTCCTGCCACCACTGATCATCAGTGCCGAGCAGATCGATGAGGTCGCCGAGCGCTTCGCGCGTGCGGTACAGGCGGCGGTCGCCTCGGACTGAGTGAGCAGCCGTCTGTTCAGTTGGGCGCTGGCTTAGAAGAAAGGCACCTTTGCAGGTGCCTTTCTTTATAGGGTGCCCTCAGCCGTGCAGCTCTTCTGCTGCGTAGAGGGTGTTCTCCAGCAGACAGGCGCGGGTCATGGGGCCGACGCCGCCTGGAACTGGCGTGATCCATCCTGCACGCGGCAGGGCGGTTTCGTACACGACATCGCCGACCAGCTTGCCGTCGTCCTGACGATTGATGCCGACGTCAATGACGATGGCGCCTTCCTTTATCCATTCCCCCTTCACCAAGCCGGGCTTGCCCGCCGCCACCACGACCAGATCGGCGCGGCCGACATGGCCTGCCAGATCCTGCGTGAAGCGGTGGCAGACGGTCACGGTGCAGCCAGCCAGGAGCAATTCCATGGCCATGGGGCGGCCAACGATGTTGGAGGCACCCACGATCACGGCGTTCATGCCGTAAAGCTCCTGACCGGTGCTGTGCAGCAGGGTCATGATGCCTTTCGGGGTGCAGGGGCGCAGCAGTGGAATGCGCTGGGCCAGACGGCCGACGTTATAGGGGTGGAAACCGTCGACATCCTTGTCTGGACGAATGCGCTCGAGCAGCAGCGAAGCGTCCAGGTGGGCAGGCAGTGGCAGTTGCAGCAGGATGCCGTCGACGGCTGGGTCGTCGTTGAGGCGGTCGATCAGATCGGATAGGGCTTGCTGCGTGGTATCGCTGGGCAGGTCGAACGCCTGGGAGATGAAACCGACTTCTTCACAGTCTTTGCGCTTGTGCGAAACGTAGACTTGGGAGGCTGGATCGGTGCCGACCAGGATCACCGCCAGGCCCGGGGTACGCAGACCCTGCTGGCGGCGTTGCGCGACACGTTGGGCGATCTGCTGGCGCAGGTTGGCAGCGATCGCCTTGCCATCGATAAGGTGTGCAGTCATAGACGCGTGATTAACCATCGAGAAGGGAACAATAAAGAGGGCGTATTCTCGCACGACCGCAGCCGAGGGCAAAGGCGCGTGGTCGGGCAAATCTTCTAAGCCCTTCAATAATTTAAATTTTTTTGAGAAAGGTGTTGACGCTAATACAAGGTGCCTATTAAGATTCGCCGCACTTGTCGGGCACAGCCTAGCACTGGTTGGTGAAGTCGGGCAGAATGGGTGGTTTTCTGATCACTTGTTCGGTTTGGCATCAGCTCTTGCGCCCGTAGCTCAGCTGGATAGAGCATCCGCCTTCTAAGCGGATGGTCGCAGGTTCGAGTCCTGCCGGGTGCGCCATTAGGCAGCTTGGGCAAGCAAGTCGGTCTGTAAAGCGATATGGTGGGCGTAGCTCAGTTGGTAGAGCGCTGGATTGTGATTCCAGTTGTCGTGGGTTCGATTCCCATCGTCCACCCCATATTTTGCGAAGGCGCCTTGATGGTAAATCCGGCGCCTTTGTCTTGAGCGTCATGCGGACGTGGTGAAATTGGTAGACACACTGGATTTAGGTTCCAGCGGCGCAAGCTGTAAGAGTTCGAGTCTCTTCGTCCGCACCATGTTTCTCTAAGTTGTATGGTAACACTGCATTCTGGTGGGCGTAGCTCAGTTGGTAGAGCGCTGGATTGTGATTCCAGTTGTCGTGGGTTCGATTCCCATCGTCCACCCCATTTTCATTCGAGGGCGCCTTGATCTTGCGATCGGGCGCCTTTGTTGTTTCTGCTCGGGCTGTTGCGCTGCGTGAGGCGTGTCTGTTTTGCCGCTCGCGCGAGTCTACTGGTGGCGCGAGCCTGGAAGCTGATAGATTTCAACCGGTTGAGAAGCGGGTCGTGGCCGGTGGAGGGCTTACCGATGATTGCAAAAGAAGCACGTCAGGCTTTGGCATTGCAGCGCTTCTGCCAAAGCCATCCGCAACTGCTCGACGAGATTCGTGAGCTTGAGCCGCGCGAGCAGGCGCAGCAAATCGAATGGGCGTTCGAGGACGCGGCTCAGGAGCAGGGTATCGAGCCTTGGGAGTTGGCGTTGCAACTGATTGCAGAAACGCCGGAGCAGTTGCAGGTCATGCGCCTGGAGACCCATCGAGAGGTCGCAGATGCGCTGGGTATGTCGTGGCAAGAATACTGCGGTTTCAATGACATCGAGCCGTCTTGAGCGGCTTTGCGGCAAGCATTGAGCGAGTGAGTTCCAGGGTTCCTGGGTGATCACCCTCCAGGCCGCAATTAATGAGGCCTCAAGCGTTTCGGTGCAGGTTTATCAAGGAAAACGACCGTCGTAGCGTTCGGTATTCTGGGTGGGGTGACTTCTGGTGTCTGAATCACTAGAATATTCGCCCTTGATTCTGGAGTCGGGCTATCGCCGGCTAACGTCTGTGCAACGAGGAATATCCATGCAAGTTTCTGTTGAAAACACTTCCGCTCTCGAGCGCCGCATGACCATCGCCGTTCCGGCCGAGCGCGTCGAGAACGAAGTCAACAAGCGTCTGCAACAGACTGCCCGTCGTGCCAAGGTCCCGGGCTTCCGTCCAGGCAAGGTCCCGATGAGCGTTATCCGTCAGCGTTACGAAGACGCGGCCCGTCAGGAAGCCTTCGGTGACCTGGTGCAGGCCTCCTTCTACGAAGCCGTGGTCGAGCAGAAGCTCAACCCTGCGGGTTCGCCGGCCGTCGAGCCGAAGTCGTTCGAAAAAGGCAAGGATCTCGAGTTCGTTGCCATCTTCGAAGTATTCCCCGAGTTCACCGTCGCCGGTTTCGAATCGATCAACGTCGAGCGCCTGAACGCCGAAGTGGCGGATGCCGATCTGGACACCATGCTCGAAGTGCTGCGCAAGCAAAACGTGCGTTACGAAGCCGTCGAGCGCGCGGCCGAGAAAGACGATCAGGTCAACATCGACTTCGTCGGTAAGATCGATGGCGAAGCCTTCGCGGGCGGCTCGGCCCAGAACACCCCGTTGGTATTGGGCTCCGGTCGTATGATTCCGGGCTTCGAAGACGGCCTGGTCGGCGCCAAGGCTGGCGAAGAGCGCGTGGTCAACGTGACCTTCCCAGAGGATTATCAGAACCTGGACCTGGCCAACAAGGCTGCCGAGTTCACCATCACCGTGAACAGCGTTTCTGCGCCGGTGCTGCCTGAGCTGAACGAAGCGTTCTTCGCCCAGTTCGGTATCAAGGAATCGTCCCTGGAAGGTTTCCGCACCGAAGTTCGCAAGAACATGGAGCGCGAACTGCGCCAGGCCATCAAGACCAAGGTCAAGAATCAGGTCATGGATGGTCTGCTGGCCGCCAACCCGGTCGACGTGCCGAAGGCGCTGCTGGAAAATGAAGTCAATCGTCTGCGCGTCCAGGCTGTTCAGCAGTTCGGCGGCAACATCAAGCCTGATCAACTGCCAGCCGAGCTGTTCGAAGAGCAAGCCAAGCGTCGCGTGGTGCTGGGCCTGATCGTTGCCGAGGTAGTCAAGCAGTTCGACCTCAAGCCGGACGACGCCAAGGTTCGCGAGATGATCGAGGAGATGGCGTCCGCTTACCAGGAGCCTGAACAGGTCATCGCTTGGTACTACAAGAATGACCAGCAAATGAACGAAGTGCGTTCGGTTGTGCTGGAAGAGCAAGTTGTAGATACTGTCCTGCAGAAAGCGACTGTGACCGACAAGTCGGTCTCGTACGAAGAGGCTGTCAAGCCAGCACAGGCCTCTGCCGAAGCTGAGTGATTTGCTACTTTGTAGGAAACCCCACAAGCCAGCCTTCGGGCTGGCTTGTGCGTTATTAAAGCCATGACTATTTGGGAGTGAGTGCAGGACATGTCCCGCAATTCTTATATTCAGCAGAGCTCTGACATCCAGGCCGCAGGCGGTCTGGTCCCGATGGTTATCGAGCAGTCCGCCCGTGGCGAACGTGCCTACGACATCTACTCGCGCCTGTTGAAGGAGCGTGTGATCTTCCTGGTCGGGCCTGTAGAAGACTACATGGCCAACCTGGTCGTGGCGCAGCTGCTGTTCCTTGAGGCGGAAAACCCCGACAAGGATATCCATCTCTACATCAACTCGCCGGGCGGTTCGGTGACCGCTGGCATGTCGATCTACGACACCATGCAGTTCATCAAGCCCGACGTTTCCACCATCTGCATCGGCCAGGCCTGCAGCATGGGTGCGTTCCTGCTGGCTGCCGGTGCCGCGGGCAAGCGTCATTGCCTGCCCAACTCGCGAGTGATGATTCACCAGCCGCTGGGCGGCTTCCAAGGCCAGGCGACCGATATCGAGATTCATGCCCAGGAAATTCTCAGCATCAAAGCCCGCTTGAACGAGCTGTTGGCTTTCCACACCGGCCAGGATCTGGAAACCATCAAGCGCGATACCGAGCGCGACAACTTCATGAGCGCCTCGCGCGCGGCCGAGTACGGTTTGGTCGACTCGGTCTACGACAAGCGGCAACTGGTGTCCTGAGCCCAGGCGCCAGAGCGGGCGGGCGCCCAAGGCGCCTGCCTGCGGACTTGAAAAAGCCCGCAATTGCCTTCATCTTGTGTTGCAAGCCTACCGGATTGGATCGATCGAATGACTGACACCCGTAACGGCGAGGACAACGGCAAATTGCTCTATTGCTCCTTCTGCGGCAAAAGCCAGCACGAAGTGCGCAAATTGATTGCCGGGCCCTCGGTATTTATCTGCGACGAGTGCGTCGACCTGTGCAATGACATCATCCGCGAGGAGGTGCAGGAAGCCCAGGCCGAAAGCAGCGCGCACAAATTGCCTTCGCCGAAAGAAATCAGCGGCATTCTTGACCAGTATGTGATTGGTCAGGAACGTGCCAAGAAGGTGCTTGCCGTAGCGGTGTACAACCACTACAAGCGCCTCAATCAGCGTGACAAGAAAGGCGACGAAGTCGAGCTGGGCAAGAGCAACATCCTGCTGATCGGGCCGACTGGCTCGGGTAAGACCCTGCTCGCCGAAACCCTCGCTCGCCTGCTGAACGTACCCTTCACCATCGCTGACGCCACCACCCTGACCGAAGCCGGTTATGTCGGTGAGGACGTCGAGAACATCATTCAGAAACTGCTGCAGAAGTGCGACTACGATGTGGACAAGGCCCAGATGGGTATCGTCTACATCGACGAGATCGACAAGATTTCGCGCAAGTCGGACAACCCGTCCATCACCCGTGACGTTTCGGGCGAGGGTGTGCAGCAGGCGCTTTTGAAGCTGATCGAAGGCACCGTCGCCTCCGTACCGCCGCAGGGCGGTCGCAAGCACCCGCAGCAGGAGTTCCTGCAGGTCGATACCCGCAACATCCTGTTCATTTGCGGCGGGGCATTCTCGGGCCTGGAGAAGGTCATCCAGAATCGCTCCACCAAGGGCGGCATCGGCTTTAGCGCGCAAGTGCGCAGCCAGCAGGAAGGCAAGAAGGTGGGTGAGTCGCTGCGCGAGGTCGAGCCGGACGATTTGGTCAAGTTCGGCCTGATCCCTGAGTTCGTGGGTCGTCTGCCGGTTTTGGCGACGCTCGACGAACTGGATGAGGCTGCACTGATGCAGATCCTCACCGAGCCTAAGAACGCCTTGACCAAGCAGTACGCCAAGCTGTTCGAGATGGAAAGCGTGGATCTGGAATTCCGCAGCGACGCGCTCAAGGCCGTTGCCCGCAAGGCGCTGGAGCGCAAGACTGGTGCGCGCGGTTTACGTTCGATCCTCGAAGGCGTTCTGCTCGACACCATGTACGAGATTCCTTCGCAGAAGGAAGTCAGCAAGGTGGTCATCGACGAGAGTGTCATCGAAGGTACCTCGCAGCCGCTGCTCATCTACGAGAACAGTGAGCCGCAAGCCAAAGCCGCACCTGACGCCTGAGTCGGACGCGGCGTGAGTGAAGTCTGAAGGGGCCTACGGGCCCTTTCTGCTTTTCTGGCGCCAGCGCTTGTATTTTTGCCTACCTACCCCCACATTAGCCCCAAGCACTATTTCCACCGGTTTCCGGCCGACAGGCCGCTGTAGAGGCGAAATCATGAAGACCACTCTCGACTTGCCTCTTTTGCCATTGCGCGATGTCGTTGTTTATCCGCATATGGTTATCCCGCTGTTCGTGGGACGCGAGAAGTCCATCGAAGCACTTGAGGCTGCGATGATGGGTGAAAAGCAGATTCTCCTGCTCGCCCAGAAAAACCCAGCCGATGACGACCCGGGTGAAGATGCCTTGTACCGTGTCGGCACGGTCGCCACTGTCCTGCAATTGCTCAAACTGCCCGATGGCACCGTCAAGGTGCTGGTCGAGGGTGAGCAGCGGGGTGCGGTCGAACGCTTCAGCGAGATCGATGGGCATATTCGTGCCGAGGTCAGCCTGATCGACGAAGTCGAGACGGCGGAGCGTGAGTCTGAAGTCTTCGTACGTACGCTGCTGTCGCAGTTCGAGCAGTACGTGCAGTTGGGCAAGAAAGTGCCGGCAGAAGTGTTGTCGTCGCTCAACAGCATCGAAGAGCCTGGACGCCTGGTCGATACCATGGCGGCCCACATGGCACTGAAGATCGAGCAGAAGCAGGAAATCCTCGAGATCATCGAGTTGTCGGCGCGTGTCGAGCATGTACTGGCGCTGCTGGATGCCGAAATCGACCTGTTGCAGGTCGAAAAGCGTATTCGCGGCCGGGTCAAAAAACAGATGGAGCGCAGTCAGCGCGAGTACTACTTGAATGAGCAGATGAAAGCCATTCAGAAGGAGCTTGGCGACGGCGATGAAGGTCACAATGAAATCGAGGAGCTGAAGAAGCGCATCGATGCTGCGGGTCTTCCCAAAGATGCATTCACCAAGGCTCAAGCCGAGCTGAACAAGCTCAAGCAGATGTCCCCGATGTCTGCCGAGGCCACCGTTGTGCGCTCATACCTCGACTGGCTGGTCCAGGTGCCGTGGAAAGCCCAGAGCAAAGTGCGGCTGGACCTGACCAAGGCCGAGGAGATTCTGGACGCCGACCATTACGGTCTGGAAGAGGTCAAGGAGCGTATTCTCGAATACCTCGCTGTGCAGAAGCGGGTGAAGAAAATTCGCGGTCCGGTGCTGTGCCTGGTCGGCCCGCCTGGGGTGGGCAAAACCTCGCTGGCTGAGTCGATCGCCGCTGCCACCAACCGCAAGTTTGTGCGCATGGCGCTGGGTGGCGTACGTGACGAAGCTGAGATTCGCGGACACCGCCGCACCTACATTGGCTCGATGCCGGGTCGTCTGATTCAGAAAATGACCAAGGTGGGCGTGCGCAACCCACTGTTCCTGCTCGACGAAATCGACAAAATGGGTAGCGACATGCGCGGCGATCCTGCTTCCGCGCTGCTCGAAGTGCTCGACCCCGAGCAGAACCACAATTTCAACGATCACTATCTGGAAGTCGATTACGATCTCTCGGATGTGATGTTCCTGTGCACCTCGAACTCAATGAACATCCCGCCGGCGCTGCTCGACCGGATGGAAATCATCCGTCTGCCCGGCTACACCGAGGACGAGAAGATCAACATCGCGGTCAAGTACCTGGTGCCCAAGCAGGTCAAGGCCAATGGTTTGAAGAAGGACGAACTTGAGGTCGATGTTTCGGCGATTCGCGACATCATCCGCTACTACACCCGCGAAGCCGGGGTGCGCGGGCTGGAGCGTCAAATCGCCAAGGTGTGCCGCAAGGTGGTCAAGGAGCACACTGGCCAGAAGCAGGTGAAAGTCAAGGTCACAGGCGATCAACTGGAGCATCTGCTCGGTGTGCGCAAGTTCCGCTACGGCTTGGCCGAAACCCAGGATCAGATCGGCCAGGTCACCGGCCTTGCCTGGACTCAGGTCGGTGGCGAGTTGCTGACCATCGAGGCTGTGGTCATTCCGGGCAAAGGCCAACTGATCAAGACCGGCTCGCTTGGCGATGTCATGGTCGAGTCGATCACCGCCGCGCAGACCGTGGTTCGCAGCCGTGCACGCAGCCTCGGCATCGCTGCCGATTTTCACGAGAAGCACGATGTGCACATTCACATGCCCGAGGGCGCTACGCCCAAGGACGGTCCTAGTGCCGGTATCGGCATGTGCACCGCGTTGGTTTCGGCGCTGACCCAGATTCCAGTGCGTGCCGATGTCGCCATGACTGGCGAGATCACCTTGCGTGGGCAGGTGCTTGCCATCGGTGGATTGAAGGAAAAACTGCTGGCGGCGCATCGCGGTGGGATCAAGACCGTGATCATTCCCGAAGAGAATGTGCGCGATCTCAAGGAGATTCCGGAAAATATCAAACAGGATCTGCAGATCAAACCGGTTAAATGGATTGACGAGGTCCTGCAAATTGCGCTGCAATACGCCCCGGAACCCTTGCCAGATGTGGCTCCGGAGATTGTCGCGAAAGAAGAGAAGCGCGACAGCGATGCCAAGGAAAGAATGAGCACGCACTAGTTCGTATCTCATTGGGGGGCGATCGACACGCTTTCGTCGCCTCGCGCTGAAGCGCAGCGCCAGTGTCACCGAGCCACCCAATGATCGTTTCATGCGGTTTATTACATACTTAGAAACATACTCATTAGAGAGATAAGGGGACTTAGAGTGAACAAGTCGGAACTGATTGACGCTGTTGCTGCTTCTGCTGATATCCCGAAAGCTGTTGCTGGCCGTGCTCTGGACGCAGTAATCGAGTCCGTCACCAATGCTCTGAAAGAAGGTGACAGTGTGGTCCTGGTTGGCTTCGGCACCTTCGCTGTCAAAGAGCGCGCCGAGCGCACTGGCCGCAACCCGCAAACCGGTAAGCCGATCAAGATCGCAGCTGCCAAGACGCCAGGCTTCAAAGCTGGCAAAGGCCTGAAAGACGCCGTCAACTAAGTCGTCTCTTCAGCCGGATCCGGCCAAGTCGGTTCCGAGCACGTCGCGGCGGGGGCCGCAAACGTTCCCGCCGCCACGTTTGCTAAGAAAAGGCGCATCCTCGGATGCGCCTTTCTTTTATCAGGATTCTACCCACTCTCCGCGGTTGTCGATGCAGTGGTACGACCGTTTTTGGGGGACGCATGCTGCAGAATATCAGGGACAATTCACAGGGTTGGATTGCCAAGACCATCATCGGTCTCATCGTTGTGCTTATGGCACTTACCGGTTTTGAGGCCATCTTCCAGGCTGCCAGTCATAGCCAGGACGCTGCCAAGATCAACGGTCAAACCATCAGTCAGGCCGAACTGAGCCAGGCAGTGGACATGGGCCGCCGTCAAATCATGCAACGGATGGGCAAGGACTTCGACCCGGCAAGGCTGGACGAAAAAGTGCTGCGCGAGGCTGCACTGAAGCAGCTGATAGACCGCAAGCTGTTGCTGCAGGGTGCCGAGGATGCCAAGTTCGCCTTCCCGGAAACCGCGCTGGATCAGCTTATCCTGCAGATGCCACAGTTCCAGGTTGCTGGCGCCTTCAGTGCCGAGCGTTTCGACGGCGAAATTCGTCAGTTGGGCTATAACCGGATGCAGTTCCGCGAGGCGCTCAGCCAGGACATGCTGATCAATCAACTGCGTAACGGCATCGGCGGTAGCAGCTTCGTGACAGATCAGCAGGTCGATGCCTTCGCTCGTCTGGAAAATCAGACCCGCGACATTGCCACCATGACCTTCAAGGCCAACCCGGCAGCGGTGCAGGTGAGCGATGCAGAGATCAAGGCTCACTATGATCAGCACGCAAAGGAATTCATGACGCCCGATCAGGTGGTCATCGATTACATCGAGCTGAAGAAAGCAACCTTCTTCGACCAAGTATCGGTCAGCGACGATCAACTCCAGGCTGAATACCAGAAGGAAATCGCTAATCTTGCCGAGCAGCGCGATGCTGCGCATATTCTGATCGAAGTCAACGATAAGACTGACGACGCTCAGGCCAAGGCTCGAATCGAAGAGATCCAACAACGCCTGGCTAAAGGTGAAGATTTCGCCAAGCTAGCCAAGGAGTTCTCTCAGGATCCAGGGTCTGCCGCCAATGGTGGCGATCTGGGGCTGGCCGGCCCCGGTGTGTATGACCCAGCATTCGAAGCGGCGCTGTACAAGCTGAACAAAGATCAGGTATCCGCTCCGGTTCGTACCGAATACGGCTATCACCTGATCAAGCTGCTCGGCATCGAGGCGCCTCAGGTTCCGACCTTTGCCAGCCTCAAGGACAAGCTGACCCACGAGCTGAAAACTCAGCAGGTGGAGCAGAAGTTCGTCGAAGTCACCAAGCAGTTGGAGGACTCTGCCTTCGAAGCCTCGGACCTCGCCCAGCCTGCACAGGAACTGGGCCTGAAAGTGCATACCTCGGCGCCGTTCGGTCGTGAGGGTGGGGAAGGTATCACTGCCAATCGCGCGGTCATCCAGGCAGCCTTCAGCGAAGAAGTGCTGAATGAAGGCGCCAATAGCAATGGCTTGGAACTCGATCCGGAGACCGTGGTGGTCGTACGGGTCAAAGAGCACCGCAAACCTGAACAACTGGCCTTGGAAGCGGTGTCGTCCACCATCCGTGAGCATCTGGCCAAGGAAAAAGCCACCGCAGAGCTCAAGGTCAAAGCCGACAAGCTGATCGCCGGGCTGCGCGACGGCTCCATCGTGCCGGGCACCGCGCAGGAGGGTCAGCAATGGAAGGTCCTTGAGGCGGTGACTCGCGACCAGGAAGGCGTAGATCCTACCGAGTTGCAGGCGGCCTTCCGCATGGCCAAGCCTGAGTCCAAGGACAAGTCCGTCTACGCCAGCGTGGTGCTCAAGGATGGCAGCCTTGCGGTGTTGCAACTCAAGGGCGTCAACGAGGGTGCAGCAGCGTCCGAACTGGAGAAGCAGCAAATTCGTCAATACCTGGCCTCGCGTACGGGGCAGGCAGACTTCGCGGCTTATCTGAAACACCTGGAAGACACGGCAGACATCACTCGCTACTGAGGGACGCCTTGCTATTGAAACAGGCCGCTTAAGCGGCCTGTTTCATTTCAATACACACACGTGTTCGCAGCGCCCTACCGGCAGATCAGTCATTGTGCGGGCCGTTGAGCAACGCTCGTTCAGCGTTTCTGTGCTTCGTGTCCGTCGAGTGTATCGCGCGCGATTTCCCGCCCCAGCGCGATGAGTTCGGGCGCCTTGTAAAACTCGAAAAAACGGCATACCCGCTTGGGCACGTTGATCAGCACGTCTGGTGGATAACCTGCAATCTTGTACTGGGCTAATGAGGTTTGCATGACCTCGAAGCTTTGGTTGATCAGATCGAGTAGGGAAGCAGGTCCGACGTTGTCGATGATGAACGACCCGGTCGCCGACTTGGGCGCCCCTTCACGCTCTGGCGCTGCGGCCGGCTGCCCCTGTTGGTCGGTCGGGTCGCTCAACCATGGGTTGCTCTGGCTCATGCGCTCGGCGACGATTTCCTGCTCGATGCGCATCAACTGCTCCGCAGGCTTGCGCCTGAATGGAATGCGCGAACCCAGCGAACTGATCACTGATTCGAAACGCATCCGAAAAGCCGCCGGGCGTTCGACGACCGGCAACTGATACTGTTTCTGATTGGTAGCGTTGAGGTTGACCGCGATGATCAGGTCGCAGTGACTGGAAACCACAGGCACGATCGGCAGTGGGTTCAAGATGCCGCCATCGACCAGCATGCGATTGCCCTGCATCACTGGGGTGAATAGGCTGGGGATCGCTGCGGACGCACGCATGGCCTGATGCAGGCATCCCTCCTGAAACCAGATTTCCTGCTGGTTTGTCAGATCGGCTGCCACAGCAGTGTAGGGGATACGAAGTTGCTCAATGTTCATTTCCCCCACGATCTTGCGGATTTGTCCGAATACCTTGTCACCGCGGATGGCCCCAGGCGAAAGCTCACGTCGACCAGGCGCAGCACATCCAGATAGTCGAGGCTCTCGATCCAGCGCCGATACTCATCGAGTTTGCCAGCAGCGTAGATACCGCCCACCACTGCGCCCATCGAGCAGCCGGCGATACAGGCGATCTCATAGCCGCGGCGTTCGATTTCCTCGATCACACCAATGTGCGCGTACCCTCGGGCGCCGCCCGAGCCAAGTACCAATGCGACACGTTTGCTCATAGTTTTCCCCGCGAGAGTCGGCAATGATCGCCACAATGCACGCTTTGGCGCTCGGGCTTCAATGGTGCTGTGCGCTATGTCAGGCGCGACGGGCACTTTTCACCGTGCCGACCGTCGAAACAGCGACTGTTGTCCCTTCTTGAGGTATCACCCGATGAAAGCGTGGATCTTCGTTCCCTTGATGGCGCTGGCGGTAGCCGGTTGTGCAGGCAAAACGGCTTACCGCGACAGTTGCGCGACGCAACTCGATGCTGCCTGGAAAGAGCTCGATCTAGCCAAGGCCGAGGGGTTCGCCGGCACCGTCAGCTACTCCAAGGCGCTGTCCCTTCTGACTGGAGCCAAAACCCAGCAGCAGTTCGAAGCGTTCGAAGGGTGCAGCACCAAAGCCGAGCGTGCGCGCTTCTACATCCGTGAGTCCCGTGCCGGTCGATGACCGAGGAGAGTGGAAATGTCCGCGATGATGGATCATGTGGTTGCCCAGGTGCTGGCCCTGCACGTCCGTCTGCTCGCTTGTCGCGAGCGCCTGGCTGCTGATACCGACAGCGAGGCACTGCATGACCTGCGCACCAGTCTGCGACGCCTGCGCAGCCTGCTGCGGCCCCTGCGTGGCCTGCCAGGGATCGAGCAGCTCGAAGACGCGGCACGGTCCCTGGGCACGTTGACCACGCCCTTGCGAGACCGCGAAGTGCTTGCTGCGCAGTTGATCGCCAGTGGACACCCCGAGGCTGGCCAGCGGCGACTGCAGGGCAGGGCGGCCACCTTTGCCAGCGTTGCTGCCAGCGCACAATTAAGGCGTGTCCTGGCCATTCTCGATACATTCCCGCTGTTCCTGCGCGCCGCCGATCGCGAAGGTTTGGCGCACGAACTGCGTACCCGGGTCGATAAGCGGCTAGGCAAGCAATGGCGCAAACTCCAGGCCGGTATTGACGACCCGGCGCACGACCGTCATCGCCTGCGTCTGTTGATCAAGCGGGTGCGCTACGGCGATGAGGCTTATCCGCAGTTGCGCCATGCGAAGAAGCCGCTGCAGCGCCTGCTCAAGCAGGCACAGACGGATCTTGGCGACTGGCATGATCGTCTCCAGTGGCTGCTGCAGGTACGTGAGCATGCCGATCTGGCGCCCTGCGCCGAAATGTGGGCGCTGCAGTTGCAGCAAGCCGAGCGTCATTGCGATGTCACGCTCAAGTCGCTGCGCAAGGCGCTGTCACACCGATAGTCCCTGTAAATGACCGATATGTAGGCTGTCACAGATCTGTGCGCTGGGTACTCTGCAGCCTGGTTGCACTACGAACAGGGCTGTGAGCGCCATGAATCTAGATGAACTGCTGGTTGCCGTGCGTAACCACCCCGAGAACCTGAGCATTCCAGCCAGTTGGGGCCAAGGCCGCGCGTGTTTTGGTGGTCTGATGGCGGCTCTGGTGCATGAAACGATATGTTTGAAAGTCGGCGGTGACCGACCGGTACGGTCGCTGGCCATCACGTTCGTGGGCCCTGCGGTGCCCGAGATGCCGATTCGCTTCGACGCCGAGGTGCTGCGAGAGGGCAAGGCCGTGACCACCGTCCTGGGCAGGGCCGTTCAGGCGGGTCAGGTGGTGACGTTAGTGCAAGGCAGTTTCGGTGAAAGCCGTGCGTCTGAGGTGCAGGTGGGGGCCGGCCCGGCGGCGCCTATCAAGCCTCTCGCAGAAGCGACGCCAGAGTTACCCTACATCGCTGGCGTCACTCCGGCGTTCATGCGCCACGTTTCGTTGCGTTGGGCACTGGGAGGTCTGCCATTCAGCGGTAATGACTCACGAGAAATGGGCGGCTGGGTGCGCTTGCGCGATGTGGCGAAGGCGCCTCTGAGCGTCGGACACCTGTTGGCGCTGGTAGACGCCTGGCCGCCCAGCGTGCTGCCAATACTGAGCAAGCCGGCTGCCGGTAGCACGTTGTCATGGACCATTGAATTCGTTCAGCCGATACCCGAGGTCAGCACTTCGGATTGGTGCCAGTACCGAGTCGAGACCGAGCATGCCAAAGACGGCTATGGCCACGCTGCCGCCAGGTTATCCTCGGCTGACGGCAGATTACTCGCGCTGAGTCGTCAAACGGTGACCGTCTTCGCCTGAACGGGCCAGGTCAGCGCCGGTGTCTGTGGCGCTCACGCCAGGCGCGCAACCATCCACCTGAAAGCACAAAGCGCGGAAAGGTCACGAACTGTTCGGTCAGCAGACGTCTGAAAGCATCGCTTCGATCGCTGAACGGTTCGGGCTGCTCAGCCTCCAGTCGATGACCCTGACGTTGCATGCCAAGCGCTGCGATCAGCGCAAGAGCGCCCACCGCCAATTGAGTGAGGTCCATCGCGAACAGGCCCGAAAGCAGCAGTAGAAACGCCAGGATGAACAGAGGGACGGCGATCAAGTGCAGCACCAGATTGGCCGGATGGCGGTGGTGATGATGATAGCCGCGCCATTGCCAGGCGGGCAGGTTGGGTAGACGCTTGCTCATGGACATCTCCTCTCGGTCATGTCCAAAGCTTAGTGCGGCCCCTGGATCGGGGCCAATCGATGCCCTTTATGGGGGCTATAGCTTGAGCTGGCCGATGGCTTTGTTCAGCTCGCCGGCCAGCGTTGCCAGCTCGTTGCTGGTGGTAGCCGAACCCACGGTCTGCTGTACGGTTTGCTCGGTGACGTCGCGGATGCTGACCACCGCCCGGTTCATCTCTTCGGCCACTTGACTCTGCTGCTCTGCAGCCACCGCGATTTGGGTGTTGCTTTCGCGCATTTGAGCCACTGCCTGGGTGATCTCGGCGAGGGCGTCACCCGCTTCACGTGCCTGCTGCACGCAATCGTCGGCTTTGAAGGAACTTTCCTGCATGAAGTCCACTGCATCGCGGGTCCCATCCTGCAGTGCCGAGACCATGGTGGTGATCTCGTCTGTGGAACTTTGTACCCGCTTGGCCAGGTTGCGCACCTCATCGGCGACCACCGCGAAGCCCCGACCCAAGTCGCCCGCCCGCGCTGCTTCGATAGCCGCGTTGAGTGCCAGCAGGTTGGTCTGTTCGGCAATGCTGTGGATCACGCTGACCACACTGTTGATCTTCTGGCTGTCGTCGGCCAGTTGGCGAATCATCTCGGCAGTCTGCTGTACGCCGCTGGACAGGCCAGAGATGGAGTCCTGGACGCGGGTCACCACTGCCTGTCCACTGCCGGCGAGGGTATCGGCGCTCTGCGATAGATCGCGAGTAGCACCTGCATGCTGGGCAATGTGGTGGACCGTGGCGGACATCTCGTTGATGGCGGTGGCAGCCTGGTCGGTCTCGCTCTGTTGGCCGATCATGCCGTGGCGCACTTCGTTCATGCTGGTCGCCAAGCGTGCGGCACCTGCGTCGAGCTGTGCTGCCGTTCGCGCCACGGTACTCACCACGCGGTGGTAAGTGGTCTGCATGGCATTGAAGGCACCGGCCATCTGGCCCACCTCGTCGCCGCAGGCCAGCGGCACCCGGGCCGACAGGTCGCCGGTACGTTCGACATGCAGCATCACGTCCTTGAGCATGTTGAGCTGGCTCAGCAGGAAGCGGATGAGCAATTGCGAGGCGCAGAGCATCGCCAGCATGAGGATCAGCACGCACAGCGCATATTGGGTGAAGCGGTCAAAAAATACCTGGCGCAGGCTGGGTGACTGCGCCAGCACGGCAATGTGCTGGTCGCCCAGGCGTAGTACCTGGGCGCCGCGCAGGGGATCGGTGCCGAGCAACCAAGCTGCCGGTAGATCGACCCAGCCTTGGGCCTCGCGCAGTGACTCGAGAGACTGCCCTGCGAACGTAGGGGTTTGGCCTGTTTGCCAGGTGATGATCTGAGCCAGGGGAGGAAGGGGCTGGTTGGCGGGCCATCTGGCCAGCGCCTCAGCCTGAGCCAGGGCCTGCGCGTGCGCCGCCTCGGCACGGGCCTGTTGCTCGAGATTGACGGCGTAAAGTACCAGCAGCAAGGTCGTGACAAAGGCCACCGCATTGACGGCCCAAAACTTGTACTTCAGGGAAATATTGCTAAGCCAGGCACCCATGGAAGGTCTTCTCTGAGTTGAGCGGAAACATTATTGGCAAGGTGCCATCATTGTGCGCGCTCGATGAGTCGACTGTCATGATGTGCATCAAAGGAGTTTGAAAAAAGCCTTCGCCGTCGCCGTCGTGTGTTCAGCGCACTGCTCGACGCTCTCGTCACGGTGCATGGCGACCTCGCGCAGTACGTAGGGTAGGTAGGCGGGTTCGTTGCGTCCACTTTTGGGCTTGGGGCGCAGGCTGCGTGGGAGAAGATAGGGCGCGTCGGTTTCCAGCATCAGTCGGCCCTGGGCAATGTCGCCGACCAGCGGATGCAAATGCGTACCACGGCGTTCGTCGCAGATCCAACCTGTGATGCCGATATGCAGGTCCATGTCCAGATAGGCGAACAAGGCGTCGCGTTCTCCGGTAAAGCAGTGCACCACTGCAGCGCTCAGATGGTCGCGGTAGTCCTTGAGAATGGCTAGTAGACGTTGACTGGCGTCACGTTCGTGCAGAAACACCGGCAACTGCAGTTCAGCTGCCAGCGCTAACTGCGCGTGCAGGGCACTTTCCTGCAGGGGACGAGGAGAGAAGTCGCGGTTGAAATCCAATCCGCATTCACCCACCGCTCGCACGCGTGGCGCTTTCAGCAGTTCGCGCAGACGGCGCTCGCTTTCTCCACTCCAGGTGCTGGCCTCATGGGGGTGGACGCCGGCCGTGGCGAACAGGCACTGACCCTGCGCATCGAGTTGCTGACACAGCTCAAGTGCTTGCTCGCTCACGTCCAGGTTGGTGCCGGTAACCACCATCTGCGCCACGCCGGCCTCACGGGCGCGTTCGATGATTGCCGCTTCATGTTGATGGAAGCTGCTGTTGGTCAGATTGACGCCGATATCGATCAGTTGCATGGTGCTGTCTCATGCTGCGGGACGGCCACGATAGCAAAGTCCGCCATTTCGCGGGAAAACCAAGAACTTCGCACAAGATCGGTGGTCTTTTGCCATCATCTCTTGACCGTTCCCGGATGCACTTCCCATGCTGCGATTGTTGCTGACGACTCTGCTGTTGCTCGGATTGCTCAACATGATGCCTGCCTTCGCGCGTGAAGCCGGTCCGGTGCAGCACGCGCCAGCTTCTCAGGTCCGTGATCTACCGCAGATCCGCGCCAGCAAGGTGCTGAGGGTGCTGGTCAATCAGAGCCGTAACAGCTCAGGTGAGGTCAAGGGTGAGCCGGTCGGCGTCGAGTACTACCGCTTGCGAGCACTGGAGCATGCACTCAACGCACGGATGGATGAAGGACAGCGAATAACCTTCAAGGTCGTTCCCAGAGCCAAGGAGCAGCTCATTGGCGCATTGCGTCGCGGCGAAGGCGATTTGGCAGCGCCTGGTGAGTTGCTCGATGCGGCGCTGGTCCATGAAGTGGGCGTCAGTGCACCCGTGGTCGATCAGGTCGCACTCGTGCTGGTCGGGCGCAAAGGTGATCGGTCTTTCAGTCGAATAGAACAGTTGTCTGGACGCACGATTGCGTTGACCACGGCCAGTGCGGCGGGACCGGTGATCGAGCAGATCAATCAGCAACTGGCGCTGCGCAAGCGTGCGCCGGTGAGGATCGAGTGGGTAGACCCGACCCTGGCGGTGGAGGATGTGCTGGAAATGGTTCAGGCCGGTATCTATCGCCTGACCGTGGTAGAGCGTCCCATTGCCCAACGTTGGGCGCGTGTGATGTCCAAACTGCGGCTGGACACGCGCTTGCACCTTGGCCAGCCACAGGCCATGCGTTGGTATGTGCGCAAGGATGCCACGCAGTTGCTCAGCAGCATCGACCGCTTTCTGGCGAGCTACCGTGCCCCAGATAACCAGGATGCCGCGTTTGAGCGCATCTATCGACGTCAGTACCGCGTCAATGATCCACTGGCTCGGCAAGATCGCCGGCGCTTGGTATCGGTGCGTGCGGTATTGCAGAAGCATGCGGCCGAGCAACAGATCGATTGGCTCAACCTGGCCGCCCTGGCCTTCAAGGAGTCGAGCCTTGACCCCAAGGCGCGTGGCGTGGGTGGTGCTCACGGCCTGATGCAAATCACTCCCTCTGCTGCTCAGCGAGTGGGCGTGAACGATACCTCGACGGTCGATGGCAATGTTCAGGCCAGCGCGCGCTATCTGGCCATGATTCGTCGCAAGTTCTTTTCCAGCCCCCAACTCAATGAGCGTGAGCGCATGGCCTTTGTACTCGCGGCTTACAACCTTGGTCCCGAGCGGGTTCAGGCCATGCGGGCGCAGGCGCGTCGGCGCGGGCTGAACGCCAATCAGTGGTTCTTTCAGACTGAGCGAATCGCGATGGAGCAGGTGGGGATGGGAACAGTCAACTTCGTCAACAGCGTCAACAAGTACTTCCTGGCATTCAACCGTGAGCGATCAGGACTTGAACAGGGGATAGGGCGGCAATAGGTTCTAATTAATCGATAGGTTGGTTCGGTTATTTGCGATTTTCGTATCTTTAAAATCGATTAATATGGCGCTCATTCCCCACATCCGTTTAAGGAAATTGCAAGATGAGCCCTACCATCAAAGCCCTCCTTTCCACCCGCGCCGGTTTTGGCGTCAGCTTGTTGCGTGTTCTGATTGGTTTCATATTCATGGCGCACGGCGCACAAAAGCTCTTTGGTTGGTTCGGCGGCTACGGCCTTGAGGGGACCGGCCAGTGGATGGAAAGCATCGGACTGGCACCTGGTTATCTGATGGCCGTGCTTTCCGGCAGTGCCGAGTTCTTCGGCGGGCTGGCTTTACTGCTCGGGCTGCTGGCGCGTCCCGCGGCGCTGGTGCTGAGTGCAACGTTGGTGGTGGCAATTTTCACTGTGCACATTAGCAACGGCTTGTTTATGGCCAACAATGGCTATGAGTTCGCGCTTGCGTTGATGGCCGGCACCCTCGCCATTCTCCTAGAAGGCGCCGGTCGGGTGTCGTTGGATCGCCTGATAGCCCGCTGACATATGCCTGCAACCCGTTGGCGGCAAACTGCAAGTGAGCAGCCACTTGCAGCTTGCCATCAGACGCTCTAGGATAACGCTTGCGCCGATTTAAACAGCTACTTGCGGGGCGCAGGAAAGGTCTGCAAGGCCATCCGAAATACCGCTAAAGCGCTGGTTCGGTGACGCCTCCCACCGCTGCCCAGCGGGATCTGCGAGGCGGAGAGATACTCCATGAGTTGCCCACGTACCAGCGTCTGCTTGACTCCACTGCCAGCCGATCAGGCCGCACGCACGCCTCGCATCCTTTTAGGTGGTCAGCACCAACCCACACTGCTGCGCAATCTCGATGGATTTTCCCGCCGCAAGGGTCAAGCCCGCGCCTTCCTCATCCAGTTCGCCGAAAACGCCTGCGACCTTGCCCGGTACGCCAGTGACCGCTTCGATCTGGCAGTCATCCAGGCACCGACGGGCGAACAGGCTGGCGAAATCATCGGTCACCTTACCCGTATTGCTCGCCAGGGATTGATTACGCGCGGCTGATTCTCTGGCAGATGTCGTGCGCTGTGTTTTTTCGTTAAGCTCCCAGCCCCGCCAGGCCGATGTCGCCTGCGCAGGTAGTCGTGAGGAGAGCGAGCGGTTTGAGCACCAATATCATCACCATCGAAGGCCATGAGGCGCTCAAGAAGGAGCTGGATCATTTGTGGCGCGTCTACCGTCCGGAGATCACGCAGAAGGTGACGTGGGCGGCGTCTTTGGGCGATCGCAGCGAGAACGCTGACTGGAAGGAAGTACCCCTCGGCTTCATACTATTTAAGCTAAATTACTGAATTTAATGGTTTTTTATAATAGTATAGTACTGCTAGGCCATACTATTCATCCCAACCATCGCTGCTATCTAGTCCTAGGAGCAGCGGTGGCCGGTTTGCGTGTGTTTCAGGGCTTGGAAAATCGGGGTTCAACTTCCACCGTGCTGTATTCAATTTCTGAAACTTCCCAATAGGCATCGCCAGTTGGTGTACGTACTACAATCTCATCCCTACATTCTTACCAATGCACGCACGTGCCATCGGGGAGTCGATAGAGATAAAACCTTTTTGTCATAGATCTCATCGCCGCCCACAATGCGAAACTTCTTTATCTCATCGTCGTCGTTGACAATAGTTACCCAAGCCCCAAAGAAAACTTTACCTTCTTGAGCGGGGGAGTAAGGGACTACTCGCAGATCTTCGATCCGCTTTCGGAGATACCTAACGCGGCGATCTATTTCCCTCAGTCTTTTTTTGTTATATTGATAGTCCGCATTTTCACTTCGATCGCCCAGTGACGCAGCCCAAGTGACTTTTCTTGTAATTTCTGGTCTCTCTTCGCGCCAAAGCCAATCCAGTTCATCTTTTAAAGACTGATAGCCAGCTTCAGTAATTAAATTGGTAGCCATTCTTTGCCTGCTTTCGAATCAGTCTCTGGTTACAATGCTTTGAGAACTTTCTCTATTGCATCAAATGTTCCTGGGCGAAAAACTTTCACGCCATTTTTGTCCATCAGGTCGCCATGCTTTCCCAAGGTGTAGCCCCATTGTAGCCTGAACTCTTCCGAGATCAAATACAGAAGAGCCCTACGTTCTATTTCTGTTAATTTATTTTCGACTGAAAAAGGGGTGCGGTCGTCAACCCTAATCTCAAGATTAGGAGGTGTAATTTCTCTAAGTAGACTCCGAAGACGGTGATTCTCTGCTTCTTGTGCGCGCGCCAGAAATCTAACCTTTGTATCTTTAATGGCATCAATCCAATCTGACGTGGCTCGCGCACGTTCAGCTGGACCCGAGGCTTCTTTAAATGCTTGAATAAGTACGCGATATATTTGTCCAGACCTATTTCTCATGCTTTGGGCATTTGGAACTCCGCGATCAATTCCAAGACGCGCAATGGTTGCGAACGAAAAGTTTTTTTCTTCGTTCGCTAGCAGCTCGTTGCATACTTCGAAGACCGCATCAAGCGTGCGCTGTTTTTTATGCTGCAATTCTGCTTAAGGCTCTCTAATGTTTCAGATGGTGTCATGATCTTAGGCCCGAGGTAGGCTTTTTGTGTTATTTGTGAAAACTTCACTAAGCTCTTTTAGTGAAATGCTCTCGAGTCCAACCAACTCACCAAGTCTTATTTTTCCGCTAATAAGTGAGTCAACTCGTTCCCAGCTTCTCAGTCTAGACATCAATAGTCTAGCAATTTGATTTCCGACTAACAGCTGCTGCTCTTTGTTTAGTCTGAACATTCTTTGTGGGGAAGCGTTGTCTTCTAGCATCTTGTCCAACAACTGAGATCTAGCGGCCAAAGCGGAGTTGGCGGAGGCGCACTCATAAATCTCGGCGTTTTCACACACCTCGCTTAGCTGATGGAAGTGGGTGGTTTCTTCCAGGGCGAGTCTGAGTTCGTGACCTTCTTGCACGATAAGCATGAGCGACTCTTGGGGCTTGGGTTCAGATTTCGTTAGCGTGACCTGTTCGATTTGTTTTATAAGGCTAGCGCTAGCCTGTACATCGCACATCAAGACATCAAGCTTTTTGGCAGCACTCTCGGCTTCAGCTAAAAGTTTACGATGCTTAACTTCCAAGCTATGGTCTCGGCTTTCAAAGATTTCGCCCAATTTGCTTAATTCATATTCGCGTTCGTCGCAATCATCGATATCTGCTCTCAGTTCTTCAGCTTTAGCTTGAAGCTCGTCGTATTTTGCAAATTGAAGGTTAGCTTCTAGGGATATTTCATTTCCCAAAGCTAGTAGACCCCCTATGAATGCTGGGCCTGTTACAAAGTGACGACATCTTATGCAATTTTGACTGCCTAAGTAACCGCCAGGGACTGGCAGCCAGATATCGCCTTTCCCAAGAGACCCTCCGTCATTACATCTGGCCCAGCATATGGACAAAAACCATAGTCTCGAAATAAATAGCTGCCGGGAGACTTCTCTCTATAGATCAGATCAAGCGCTTCTTGGCTGTTTGCAACAAGTTGACCGTTGATATTGTCGATCCTACCCTGTTCAATCATACTTTGTGCGACAAAAGCTTGGTTCTGTAGTGCGCGCTTCTCGCCTTCTGAAAATTTACGTTGGAGTTCAATGCTACATATCTTTACATAGTATAAATTCATGACGATTGAAGTGTGGCCGGCAATCTTCATTGTGATTTCGATAGGTAATCCGAACTCGTGGGCATATGCTGTGATGAGGCTGACCCTCATGCTGTGAGGCGTGTACATGGACGAATAGCAGTGCAATTTTTCTTTAGGGCCTGTTAGCAGTGCTAAAGATAGGTCGCGAGGCTGTGAGTGACAAAGGGCTGCTGCGAGCCGAGGCGTGAGGATATTGGTTGACAAACCTGGCTCTTCAGCACCGAATAGCCGGAATAAGAAACAGTTTGCACCTTTTGCAAGGCGCTGACTTTCATTTAAATTGGTGCGAATACATTCAATCCATGGCATTGGGCGCGTTATAGGATTATATTTTTCCTGCCATTGACGAAGTTTGATTATCCAAGGGACTAAGTGAGGGGGGATCCATGGTACGCTGTAACCCTTATAGCCAATGCTGGTTTTATTGCTCGTAATGTGCATGCCGCAGTGGTCGCCCGGGTAGCGTTTTATAAAACTCTGATCTTTGGTTGTTCCGGCAAGCTGAGACTCATTTTTAATCCAGACCACGTTGCCATCACGATAAATCGGAATGTACTCATCGCCTTCACCGGAATCGCAGTAGGCGATTTGCCTGCCTCTGGCCGGTACTGAAACGAGAGTGAGAACTTTCATCCAATACATGGGGAACCACGCTTTGAATTTTGCACCAATCCATCGAGTGACAAGGTCTGGGTCGTTCTGGTTCTCAGTAAAAATATTAACATCAATCTCAACCCAATCAGCATCAAAGTCATGAAGGTGGGTTAAGTCCGAAAAATTGGTTGCGCCTTGGGGGATTATCCACTTTTGCATCGCAGCAACGTACTGATAGGCCAGCGCAGGCTTCGATGATTCACCTAGACCGCTATTATTTGTAGGGCCCGAGTAATCTAATTCACTGCCACGTAATGGATTGCTGATACCCTCTGCGATGATCAATTCGCCAGTATCGTCATCTTCAAGCGTAAAATCCTCACGAATTATGAAGCGCATGAATTCGTTGATGGCCATTACGAAACTGCGCTTCATGTTCTCTGGGATAGTGGCGGTTACATAGCTGTTGAAGTGTTGTAAGTCTATAAGTTTGTTTGAGAGAAATTCAGCTGGGTTGGCGCCAAATCCATTTGGCTGTACATAAGTTGCCAAAAAACGGCAGATTGAAAGCTGTTTGCTTCTTCCGCCGCGAGCCTCTTTCATAAAACGTTGTAAGTCCTCTAGCCACTTCGAATGGGCAGCATTGATGGACACTTCCGTGAATGGCTCCGGCTTCCCAAGAAATGCATACCAGTTGGTCCACTCTTTGTAATATACTTTGTCTGGAGTAGACGGCAGTCTTTCGTCTTTCGAAGACTTTACATAGTCTTTGTATTCCTTCATGGAAGTCAAGTTGAGGGGGTGGATGATCCTCAAAACTTCATCGAAAGTGTAGAAGTCTCTAATGGAGCACAAGTCATACCAGCTTGTCCACTCATCTCGAAACACACGTTCAGGATGGGCCGGTAAGGGTGGGTAGTCTTTATAGCGTTTTCGGTAGTCTTGGCTGTCTTTTATGTCAAGTCGATTGACTGCTATTCTGATATCCTCTAGGCAAGTGTATTTGACAGGTAAAAAGAAATGTATCCATGACTTCCAGTCGCTTTTAAACTGGTCCGGACATCCAGGCAGTCTTGGGTCCTTATGATAATTCTGTTCATATTGACGCTTTGTGGTGATTCCCAGCCTTTGAGCGGCTTCGCGGACCGCATCTAACGTGTCATATCGCTCAGTTAGGTTGAGATAATCCTCCCATGAAGTCCAGTGGTCTGGGTAAATACACGTTGGATCTCTACGCAGACGCCAATCGTCTTTAAATCTCAGATAATAATCTTTTCGGGACTTACAATCCATGCTTCTAGCTACAGACCTAGCTTCCTCAAATGTTTCATAAACATCCTTGGTTTTTCCGGGATGGAGAAATTTAACCCAGCCTTTCCATTGGTCTTTATACTTGGTCTCGGGATGAGCTGGTAGTTTTGGGTCCTCGTCGCGACGAGTAAAGTATTCACTGCCATACCTGATTCCTAATGATATAGCGGCTGTGGAAGCTAATTCATACGTTTCATACGATGGAGTGCAGTTATCGGTGCCCAAAAAATGACTCCAACCCTTCCATTCCGGATAATAATAAAAAGGGTTGGCAGGAAGTTTTGGATCATCTTTGTATCTTTTTAATTCAACATACTGAAAGCGGCTATCGATGCCGATTGCTAGAGCAGCTCTACTGGCTTCGCTAATGGATTGGTAAAAGTTTTTATATTTGCTTTTCCCAATGAAATCTAACCAGTTAGTGAATTCAGGGTAAAAGCGGAGATCACCAGGCAATTTAGGATCTTTATGGTGATCAGTGTTGTAGTGAGCGACGGTCGATATGCCAAGACGAGCTACAGCTGAACGTGCCTCACTAAGCGTAAGGTACTTTTCAATTGGCTTTTCACTGCCGCAAAAGTCGTACCATGAAATCCAATCATTGGCGTAATCAATGTATGGGTTAGCAGGAAGTCTTGGGTCTTCCTGCCAACGAAGTCTGTAAGCTCTACTGGTATTTATGCCTAGCTTTCTGACCGCGGATTTCGCTTGGATCAACTTGGCATATTTCTTCGCTGGCCTTTTTGTTCCGCAAAAGTCGTACCACGACTGCCATGCGTTCGCATATTCTACATCGGGACAAGCGGGTAGCTTAGGGTCAGTTCGGTAGTGGCGTTTATATTCAGAACTGCTTTTTATGCCGAGTTGCCTTGCTGAGGCTTGAGCTTCAAGTAATGTTAAATACTTCTCAGTTTTTTTTGGACATAAGTCATACCATGAAATCCAATCGTTAGAATACGCTTGGTAGGGAGAGCTTGGAAACGGTGGAGTAATAAGTCGTTGAGAATTGCAATCTGTACTGTTAATCATACTGATTTTGCAAGCGCGTGACTTTAGCTGGAGTGGGGGTGAGTATTTATCAAATAATTCTTCATTTTCCAAAAGCTCATAGCACGAAGCCCACTCGTGCGCATAAATTTTTTCAGGGCACTCTGCGGATTTTTTTCTTTTGTCCGACATTGAGATTCACTTTCGGTGTGGAGCTACTAACCATTGAGTGTAGACCAGCTTTCGTGGCTAGCCGCCATTTTTTGTCGTATTTCTTCATCTGTGGGCTGAATATAAACTAAACATGAGTCAGGGCTTCGATGATGCATGGATTTTTGAATATCAATCTGATTGAATCCATTTTCCCGAAGTCTATATCCGTAGCTATGTCTATGTCCGTGCTCGCTCGTGCCAACTATTTTGCGATGCAGCAACCCAATTCGTTCTACTGCTAGTTTATGTAGACGTTGAGCATTTTTGAGCGTTTCAGGTTCGCCTTTTGAATTTGTGAATGCGTATGGATGATCGTATTCTGGATCTGGGTCAACTCGCTGGAATTTGAGGTATTTAATCCATACATTCAAAAACTCTTGCGCTTTGTGACCGGGGAAAAACTTTACTGCAAAATAGCCATCTTTGTGGTCAAGCACTGGATTTTTCCACCCTAAATGCAGTCGTTCTGTTTTAAGGTGTTCGGTGCGAGGTATTAGACCGTAATGTATCGCAAGAAATTGTTTGCGTGTTAAGTATTGCTCGTCAGGAGATTTTCCATTGGCTGGGTGGTGAACTCTGACGATGGCTTCATTATTTTTATCGTCCAGTATAATGTCCGATAAATAAAGGTGTAGGGCTTCTGACTTGCGCAGGCCGCCATAATGCATGAGAAGAGTCAAAGCCTGTCCTTTATAGTCAGGCTGAGGTACGTTGGCATGATTGAATTCCGGCATGATAAAACCTTGATAAATCAAAAGATCAATTTTGTCTTCGGGGAATTTTTTTGCAGGTGCAATGTTTTCGGGAGGTCGTTGTGGGCCCTTAACTTCGCGCGCAGTGCATAACGCTTCACTGTATTTGTCAGGGTCCATGAGGTGGTTTAAGAAAACTCTATTTCTTTTGTTGTGGAACGCACACCAGTTCATCCTCTGCTCTGTAGAGGTTGCTTGCCTGAAGGGATTAGCACGTTTTATTTTGAAATCACTTTGACGGGCAAGCCAATCAGTATAGTCCGTTATCAAGAAAAGAAGGTCGGAGCAGTGCTCGCTAGATCTTGGCAACCAGAAAAGGTTCGTAGGGTCTTTTAGCACTCTGGGATCAATAGTGCCTTCTGTTAATGCCCTGACAAAAGATGCGAGGAGCTTGGTTGTTTGGTTAAAAAGACCTACGTTTGCATTGATGTACTCTACTAAAAGCTTGACAGCTTGTGTGGATTTTTCTTTCCAAGATGAGCTTTTTGTGTTGTTGTGAGCCAGGTAGCGCAGGTGAGAAATAAGTAGCCCACTCTCCGTCAATAGGGCGGGAAGTTTTATGGAACGTCCGGTGTCGTCATTTTGGTAGCGAGCTTTGACTTTAATAATATAAGCCATTGCTAGAACCTGGGTAGGGTTGTCCGAATTAGGGAAAGTTCTCATTGCTGCTATCGAGGCTTAATGAGAATTTGTGTTTGGCATGGAAAGAATGGTGCTGATATTTTAGTGCAATCATGCAAAAGCGCAAGTCGCAGCGCCAACTCAACCATCGAGATAAGCGTTTATTTGTGGCTATAAGATTTCCAGCAGTTCTAAACGAAATAGTGATGACACTCCCAGTTCGTATGTTGTGTAAGGTTCCCTAATTCGTGCCGTCGCAAGGTAGTTACTTCCATCGGGTAGCTCATCATAGGTCGAGTGAAGGTGGAGTGTGTCAATATATGTGTCACTTGAGTGATTTATAGAATCCTCTTTCTCCGGTCGAGATCCTACATGCATTTTGACAACTGCTAAGTCCTGGGGTAGGTCCTCAGAAATGCGTCGGGAGAACTCGATGAGGGATGGCTCGGCTACGACAAACAACCAAGCTTGATCATCGCTTGTTCCGGTACGCCTGAGAATCCTACCCAAAACCTGACGGTAGTGCAGTTCTGTGCGAATGCGGCTGAGATAGCAGCATACCTGTAATCTTGGAATATCAGTCCCCTCGCTAATCATTCCGACCGCTATAATCCAGCAACCAATTCCGGATCTGAACTCATTGATGCTATCTTGTGCGCCACCAGTTTTTGTTGTTACAACGCGACAGTTTTCGCCACGGCTTTGGAGCTTCTTAGCGATCATCTGGGCATGTTTTGTGTCGGTTGCTACGACAAGTCCGGCAGCAGTTGGATTTCTTTTCCTTACTTGAGTTAATTTTTTGCAGCCTAAGTCGAGTATGTGATCTAGTATCTCTTCATTTCTAAGGATGTCTTCGAAACATAGCGGTGAGCTTTCAAGCAAGTGTCCAAAATTTTCGTAATGAGATGTCAGGTGGTTCTGTTCAGATTTTTCAGTTAACTGTAAATGGTGGTTGTCGATCAAGGTGATTCTAGGGGATCTACAAACGTTATCTTCAATGGCTTGTTGGAGTCCATACCGATAATCACAAGCTAACGTCCCTTCTACTGCTGAGTAGCGTCCAAGCGCGATAGCCTTGTCATCTGACCTCCAGGGTGTGCCCGACAGAGCTAGTGTGTAAGCTGCTTGGTTTTGAATCCTAGATATAATGGTAGATCCCCAAGTATTACTGGATTCGATGTTATAGCCTGCACAATGGTGGATTTCGTCAAATACGGCGAGAACGCGATACTGTTGGAATAGATCCCAGAATTCTTCGCCCTTGGTGTCCATGCCCTGGTAAGTAGAAGCGTCACCAATTGCTCCCACATATCCATCCATTCGACGTCCAAGTACTTTCGAAAATACTACTCTGAAGCCGTCCACTACTTGACAGGAGGGCGCGAAACAAAGGACGAGATCTATACATTTTTTTTCGAGCATCTCTTTTGCCAATTGAGCAGCCATTCTTGTCTTGCCGGCCCCTGGCGTTGCTTGGCAAAAGAAATGTCTACTGTGCTGGAAGTGTCGCAGTGCTTTTTCTATACACGCTTTCTGCCACTCTCGTAGGACCATGCTCATTCAATACCCAATATTTTTAGGGTTTTTTCAACCGCTTTAAGGTGACCTAGCAGGCGAGAGCTACGATCTCTCGCTTCCAAGTAATCGCTTTCCAGTTTTGAGTGGAGGTGTGGCAGGTCATCCAGTAGCTGTTTGTATCGTTCCGCTTCGCCCATCGAGGTGAGGAAGTCCAGTCGGGTTTCTTTGACCATGGCTCGCAGCCGTCGAGCAGTGTGATCGGTAGTCGAGGCACACTTATCGGCATTTTCTGCAGAAGGCGTGGCGAAAGCTGCGACGGACTGAAAACCATCCTCAACCAAGCGAAGACTGACTGACACTGGTAGGTCCTGGAGGTGATACAGCTGATCGCGGCTACGCTTTTCTGAGGCCCGCACGACCCATCCGATCCTTTCGAGGCGGAGAATCTGCCTGAAAACATACCGTCGCAGATCAGAGGCTTGCTCGCGCGCTACACCGTATGACTGGGCGTAGGCGTCTCGAAGGCTACGCGGTGTGAAGCTGTCTAGCTTACCGCTTTGCAAGAGCTCGTAGACGTGCCTGTCGAGAGCGAATGAAGCCGGTTTCATACAGGCACCTGGGTGGCAAAAATGCGTCAATTGCGGATTATAATCCGTCGCCGATCACCCCGCAAACGATGATAGTCCCGCCTCATGTACACCGAGGCGGATATGCAAAAGCTGGCAAGGGCTCTTGGACGCAAAGTCCGAGAGCAAAGACTGGTGGTCGGAATTTCGCAAGACGCCTTAGCATTCGCCTGCCAGATGGACCGGAGCTACATAGGGCGGATCGAGAGAGGGGAAGTGAATCTTACGATTGAGAAGCTCTATCGCATTGCGAACGAGCTGGAATGCTCCCCGCAATCGCTATTGCCAACAGATCTGCGCGACTAACACGGGCTATGCTAGGTGGGTCTAATTGGATCGAGTGGCTCCCGCTTCCTACTAAATCTTGTATGCGCGACCACTCCTACGCAGAGTATCGGCTCAGCCCTCTAGCTGTGGCAGAATCCGAGGTAACATGTTACTTCTGAGGTTTCTCGGTCTAGGCTGCAGGAGCTTCGATATGAAACCCGTTCGTCTCATTGGCCCTTGCGAGGCTGTCCCAGTGGGATGCTGGTCCACAAATCAGCGCTGTTACGAATGGCGAAAGTACAGAATCCTATCTGAGGCTCAACGGGTGTTTGGGCAGCGGGTTCTTGCGATGCGTTGGGTATCCGATCCGGCGTATGGACTTGGCAGGAGTATGCCTTGCATTCTAATTACTAATCATTCTGGATTCGAACGGGTGCAAAATCTCTTGTTACGGATTGAGCACGGTGTCTACTCGTAATCTTATATCTCTTTTATTTGTTTCAGTTTTGGTTCGGTAATTGTTCGTGCGATATTTGGCTCTTTTGGAGGGGGCATCGCGGCACCCTAATGTCCTAATGCTATGCTTCGCAATAATCGGAAAATTTATGCGCGGAAATGGAAATCCAGTAGATGGGGAATGACTTCAATATTTTATCAGCTGTTCAGCGCTTTAGAAATCATCTGAGCTGGCGAGCAAGGTGGTGCTTTCCGAATCTTGTATCTCGTTTTACTTCAGATAGAGAAAGCTATTCTTTGTTGGATCGAGCGGAAAATGCTGAGTCTCTCCCTGGCCAGGATGAAGAAGCTCGTGTTGAGGTATTTTGGGCTGCCGAATTTTACGGTCCTAGTGAGGCGGATGCTTTATGTGAGAGTTTAGATAAGCTCCAGTGGAGCGCAGGTCTTGGCTTTCCAAGACGCGAGTCGGCGGCTGATTGGGTTCGCAGGCAGCGAGAGTATGGCAGCGGCAACGCTTGGTACAATATTGGGGTTGTAGCTGACTCTAAAGACAGCCGTGAATTTGTTCTGACACATAATAAAATGGATCTTCCGAAGGAAGTGAAATTTCTGAAGGTTGATATTCATCAATTTACTCCGGCAATAACCTGTGTAGTGGTTGCCTTTGTTTTGAATCAGAGTTTAAGGATGTCTATTTTCGTGGGCTGAAGAAAGATTATAAAGGTCGCTTCTTTAGGGGGCGTAGGGTGATTTCTCGTCGCGGCCCTCTAGATTTGAAACGTGAGGCTGTTGAGGGGGCTAGGTCGAAATTTAAAGAAATGGCGAAGGTGTGGTTCGGCAAGAATATGCCTGGGTACTTTTGCGGGGTATCTGCAAATGCGATGCCTACCGCAGAGCTTGTGGTTACAAAACTAGAGCCGCTCTTTTTGGGGCGCGGTGCTCCCTTTGAGTCATGGCAAGACTTGGTATTCAATGTTCGTCCTACTGAGGTTTGGTCTAAACATTCTAAAGGTGGTCTGAAATTTACTTTGGGTCAAAGTGGGATTCGGCGCGAAGGAGTACATCTAATTTCCTCGGTCTGCGAGTCGGAAGCTGAATCTCAAGACTTTAAGCATTATGGTGAGGGGGAGCGCAAGTATGTAAATTACGCTGTTGAGGTGTTTTCAGATGTTTTGGCTAACTACAGTGTGGTTGGATATCTCACTGAAAATCTAAAAGCGCTCAAGCTCAGCCGCAGTTCTCTACGGCTTTCGAAGATCGGTAAGGTAAAGCAGTTGAGATTGCTTGAGGATATTCAAAAATTCTTCGATCAATCTCTAGGGGCGCCAGTAATCGCATCAGAATTGAAGAGGCGCGCAAGTCATTCTTCAAATTTTCTTTACCGCTATGGCGATTACAGTGCGCCGGGCCTAGGGTCTAAAAATGAATTGCGATCGCTGCGGCATTTTTTTACTCAGGCCACGGACCATTATAGCGATACAATTCTTGTAGAGGAGCATTCTCTTCGAGAACATTTTGACCAAGTAGCAAATATCATAAGCATCCGTGAGAGCGTGCAAGCGCAACAGAAAACACAAGTACTGACCGTTTTGGCTCTATTGGTTGCCGTTCTGTCTATGGTTATCACGGCTTTGCAAAGTCCAAGCTGGGTGAAGGAGCTCGAATTGCTGTTGGCTACAATTGTTTCGTTCAAATGATCCTGAAATATAGCAAATCTACTCGCAGAGGTTGGTGGAGCTTGGCTAAATATCTAAGCTAACACCGCTATTATTCAGGATCGCAGCAGCTATTCAGATACGATTGTCACGGTCAGGGCTACCGGAATTCAGGTGAGTCTTGGCGGCTTAGGATTAGGCGGGGCAAATCGCATAATTCTGATGCGAGTTGAAGGGAGCGTAATTCACGCGTTGCTCCGAGTCGCGGTTTTTTAAACCGTCGCAGCTTGGTGATTCTGTTTCAGGAGTAGAGCACGACATGGTCCTGGCGCTCCTCTGCGGAGTCACTTCATGGGAATTTATTGCCCCGAACCTAATCCTGCGATACGTAACGCCTTTAAGTGCCGCTTACCTCATCGACCAGGGTGTCTCCTAGTGGCTGTTTCATCAGTTTCGTGCTTATCTTGGTGGCCATCATTGTGCCGGCATCCATTGACCGGCTTAAGGCACCAAGGGTTGGCGGCAATGATCGGCAGCGTTTGGGAAACCAAGTGGAAGCGCGGCATAGCTGGCCGTGCTTCAGTAGGTGAGGTTCAAGGAGGTGCTGGTCGGTGAAAATTAGAAGACTGAAGATCAAAAACTTTCGAGGTGTCAGCGAGCTGGAATGGAGCTTGCCGAAGGGGCACATTTTTTGCCTGATTGGCAAGGGCGACTCTGCTAAATCTACCATTCTGGAGGCGATACGGTATGTGTTCTACCCCCAGTGGAACCTCACGCTCAGTGACTCCGACTTCCATAAGGGCAACATCAACGACCCCATTGTCATCGAGGCGACCATCGGCGATCTGATTGATGATTTCTGTTCGCTCAAGAAGTACGGTCATCACCTACGGGGTTGGGACAACGAAACGCTTGGGATTGTCGACGAGCCGGATGACCATCTGGAAAATGTCCTAACGGTTAGGCTCACAGTCAGCAAGGACCTTGAGCCTCAGTGGGTCGTGACTTGCGAACGAAATCCAGAAGGAATTCAATTCAAGCAGGCTGACAGAAACAAGGTCAGCGTGGGCTTGATCGGGGCTTTCAGTGAACGGCAACTCTCCTGGGCTACTGGTACCGCCTTGTCGAAGCTGACGGAGGCACAGAGCCTGAATGAATTGTTGGCAGACGCCTCCAGGACTGCTCGATCGTCACTAGACGTTGATCGGGCGGAGACGCTGAAGAATTTCGACGCTGCAGCAATGAAGTCTCAGCACATTGCTAAGCTTCTGGGGGTGCCGGTTATCGATGCATACAAGGCACACCTCGACCTGACCTCAATCAACCTGAAGGTTGGTGGACTGGTGCTGCATGACGGTGAAATTCCGCTGCGTCAGTTGGGGCTTGGATCAAGGCGTATGCTGTTGTGTGGGATTCAAAAGGTGGGACTCGATGAGGGCCATATTACCCTGTTTGATGAGGTGGAATTTGGTTTGGAACCACACCGAATCACTCGGTTAATCAAGCACATCAGAGAGGACGATCGTGGCCAATATTTCCTGACGACCCATTCACCAACGGTCCTGCGCGAACTTACAGTTGAAGAGCTCTACGTCGTTCACCGCGCAGATGGCGTCGTGCAGGTCATTCCAGCAGCTGGGAAAGGCCTTGAAGAACACGGATTGCAAGGAAAGGTGCGGTCGAGTTCTGATGCTTTTCTCGCAAGAAAAGTTGTCGTGTGCGAAGGTGCGACAGAAGTCGGCTTCCTCCGCGGCTTCGACGATCATCAGGTCGGGAACGAAAAAGATCCGTTGTCCTTCCATGGCGTCGCTTTGCTGGACGTGCTTGGAGGTTCGAAGGTGAAGGCGATAGCCAAGGCCTTCAAGGCGCTCCATTACAACGTCGCGGCTTTTGCTGACGCCGATGCTGATGACCAATTTTCTGCGGATGATGCGCAAGAGCTCAACAAGTTGGGCATCCCGGTGTTTATGTGGAGTGACAAGCTCTCGTTGGAAGAGCGGGCTTTTCAAGATCTCCCTTGGGCCGATGTAGTCGTGAGCGTACAGCTTGCTCGGGACAGCTTCGGCTACTCAGTTAGCGACCAGGTTGCATCCAAGCTGGGCAATAAGCTGGATAGCGATCTTGGTGCCTGGAAAGACAGCCCAGAACTGAGAAGGGCTATCGGCATTACAGCCAAAAAATCCGGCTGGTTTAAAGACATCACACGTGGAGATCGCTGGTTCAGGGCCATCCGGCCTGCCTTCGCGGACAAAGAGTTCGCTAAAACGAACCTTGCCATCCAGCTCAATCAACTGTGGGCGTGGATCGAGAATGTCTGAAGAACTGGCCCTCAAGTTGAGCGGGTGTAGCTCCAAGGGGTACGTGATCGCGCCAGCCGGCTATGGAAAGACCCATCTCATCGCATTGGCAGTGCGTGCTGCGAGCGGTAGGCAACTGGTTCTGACCCACACGTTCGCAGGTGTGAACTCGATCAAAACCAAAATGACCGCACTGGGTGTGCCGTCCTCAATGTACCAGGTGGATACGATCGCTAGTTGGTCATTGCGTCTGTGCTTGGCTTATCCGAAGACCTCTGGATGGTGTACAGATAGCCCAGCAGATGATCAGTGGAATCAGCTTTACGCGAGCTGCTCCGAACTCCTTAGAAGGTCGTTCATCCGTCGTGCCGTTGCTAGTACCTATGCAGGTCTATACGTCGACGAATATCAGGATTGCTCAGAACTTCAGCATTCACTTGTGTACAATCTGGCGGAGTTTCTACCTTGCCGGGTGCTCGGCGATCCCATGCAGTCGATTTTTGATTTCGATGATGCCAAGCCAGTGGATTGGGAAACGAGCGTTTATCCCACGTTTGAATGCTTAGGTGAGCTGGACATCCCTTGGCGCTGGATTGAGAATCCAAGGCTCGGCGCCTGGCTCAGAGATGTGCGCAACAAAATCCAGGCTGGGCAGAGGATTGACTTGCTAAACAATCGACCGCCTTGTGTCATTCGGTACCGCATCGAGCCCGACAACTTGGAAAAGAAGCAATATTCATCGCTTTACGGGCTGCTAAACCACAACGAAAGCGTCATTGCATTGCTCGGTGGGGATCAACAATCGAAGAACAAGACACACCTCTTGGCCCGAAAAATGGCTGGTAAGTTTTCGTCAATCGAGGAGATCGAGGGTAAAGGGCTTCATACGTTTCTCAAACAGATGCACGGTGCGAAAACCACCCAGAAAAGCTTTCTACTCGCAGTGGAGTTTGCGAAGAAGTGTTTCACTGGAGTCAGCAACGTGCTTACGGCGGGCACCAAGCGCGGCGAGTTTGCGGTGCTGCGTAAAGGTACCAAGTACCCATCGCTTCTATTGGCAGCAAATGCTTACCTTGAAGATCCCACTAGCTCGAATCTGTTGAAGTTCTTCGTGGAGTTGAAGGTCAACCCAGCAACCGGAGCCTATCGACGGGATCTGTTGAACCGGCTTCTGCAGATTCTGAAGCTGCATAGTGAAAACTACGGGATGACGCTTATTGAGGCAGGGAAGAGCTATCAACGAGACATGCGACATTTGGGACGACCTACCAAGCACAAAAAGCTTATCGGGACCACATTGTTGGTTAAGGGATTGGAGTTCGATCATGCTGTTATCCTGGATGCGGACTCACTTGATGCTAAAGACCTATATGTTGCCATGACGCGTGGGACGAAGTCGCTCACCATAATTGGAGTCGAAAGGCATGTGCCGGTGAGATAGTCATGCGTTGTCGCTATCGGTCTAAACAGTCGCGAATTATTAAGGAGATGAACATGGGTAAAAAACGATGGGAGTGGACTTGTCATGTCTAGTGGGGTGTTTGTTGTCGGTGGGTTTTTGGCGGGGTTTGTCTATCAGCTAAAATGTAGTTAACAATGGCTGGGTTCTTTTAGATTATAGTTGTAGGCTCATAATCAAAAACGAACGCCAAAACTGATTGGAGCAGTGTTGTGTCAAGAATTCAAGCAGTGAGAGTTGAGGAGCGGCTAGTTGAGCTGCTGCCGGTAGGTATAAGTAGGCTTGGTAAGTTATTTGAGGTTGATAGCGTAAATTTACTGTTGGGGACTAATGGCTCGGGTAAAACCCGGATGTTGATGTCGCTCGCGAATGCTGTTGGTACTTCTCAAGATGACTCCGTCCAGTTTTACTTCCAAAACACTCCTAATGGAAACTATGAGCCGCCCCCTCCGTACAGTGAAGATGTTTGCGCTATTTATTTCTCGGCCTTGCCTTACAGGCGGAGACTTGTAAGGAGGCCAGGTGTTATAAATGCGTCTCCTACCATTAAGACATATACTGATAGTCGGCGGATAGAGCAGCTTGGCCAAGTTGCAAAAGTATTAAATGTCGATACTCGGCTGGTGGGTGTTTTCGGATATTCTAGAACTATATTCCGGGCCGTGCTTGTTCGTGTTCTGAAGGATTCTAAGGAGATTAATTCATCAGATCTAGAGCGTGCAATTAATGATCTTAATGGCTTGGAAGGTAGAATAATTTCCGCGGGAATAGATAGCTATAAATCCCTGGATATTGAAAGAGAGTATCTGTTAAGGAAGATCGAGGAGGTTTTGGAGTGGGAGATAGAGGCCAGGATTGGGAGAACTGACCGGTGTTTGTTTTTAGCTGCGTTGGAGTATATGCGATCAAAAGGGAAACGTTATGACGAAAACTCAGCGGCGCTCGCATTTTTTGGTCACATAGGTTTGGTTTCAGCGCCCACTAAAATATCGGCCTTTAAAATGTTGGAAGAAATAGTAGAAAATACTCGGGCCGTCCTGGAGAATTATGCTTTTAAGAATGACTTTGACTGGTCTCAAAGAGTTCAAGGGTTTCAAATCGATGGCATTGCCCAGTCGGAAATGGTTCGTCGTTATGAAACTCCTATAAGAATAGAATGGTCGAATTTGAGCTCAGGATTACACGCTTTAGTGGAACAATTTTCATTGCTCGACGAAGCAATAGGTAAAGCCGCTGCGCAGGGGCGTCTATCTATTTTGCTATTAATTGATGAGGGTGATGCTTATTTGCACTTGGATTGGCAGCGCAAGTATTTTTCTATGCTGAATAAGTTCCTTGGCGGTCTTAAGCGGAAGCACAGCATAAAAAACTTGCAGTTGATTATGGCGACACACTCTCCGTTGTTAGCGGCGGATATTCCTGGCGAGCTTGTTACTAGCCTTGACTCCAGCGCCGCTATAAACTCATTTGCAGCGCCTTTGGAGGAGGTAATTGCTGGGGCATTTGGCTCTAATTCTCTAGGTGCGTTTGCTGCTGACAAAATCAATGAAATTTACAAGCGGGCGAAAGAGCAAAGACTTACTAGCGAAGATCGTAATATGGTTGAGATTATTGGAGATGTAGCTATTAGATCTGCTTTGAAGCGGAGCTTTTGAAAGTGATCATAAATATTTCTGATATCTGGGATAGCGCCGCTGCCGATCACGCTGTATACCTCAATGCAGAAATTGATAAGGGAGTACAAGAGTTAACCGACTCATTTATTGATATTGCTGTTCGTGAGTTTTTGGAGTTCAATAGAAAGATAATAGTGTATGGGGCACCATTAGAACTGTCAGTGTGCATTGAGGATTATAAGCGTCGCTTCGATGGTGGTTTCATGCGCGAATGTGTCGATGAAAAGCTCAAGAAAATTTTTGACTTTTCGGAATTCTCAAAAAAATCATCGAAGCCTTGGACTGCCTATCACCTTTGTCTCCGGGCAAAATATAAGACATGCTGTTATTGTCATATGGTGGGAACGGGAACTTCCCTCCCTGATGAGGAGCTGAAGGGATACAGGCCGCCGATTGATCATTATTACACTAAGTCTGATTATCCCTTTCTGGCTCTAACTATTTCAAATTTCATACTTTGTTGTGAAAAATGTAATGGTAGTCAAATGAAGCATGCGGTTGATTTTGCGAAAACTATTCATCTAAATCCGTTGGTCGATGATGAGTCAATCGAGTTTGAGCTTCATCCTTTACCAGTGGCAGATGAGGAGATTGCTAAAGCTCTTGCTTTAGAGCTGCCATCTACCAGCTATCGCTTGACTGTCGAGGTCAAAAAAAATCACGCAGCATCTAATGCTTCTATTAGGACTTTTCAGTTAAAAAGTCGTTACCAGGATTATTCTGGTCAAGCATTTTATCTCGCAAGAAAAATGAAAGGCTACGCTGCGCGTCAATCTATGCTTGATGCGGCGTTGGATTTTCCGCTCACGTTGAATGATCATCTAGAATTTGAGCTGCAAGAGTACAAAAACTTTCCATATGGTAAGGTTAGGATATGTATTGCAAAGCAATATGGTGCGATACGAGATTGAGATTTTTCAGTTGGGCAGTACCGAGCGCACTGCCCAGTCGGCTCGCTCCTGATCACGGAGATGCTCGATCAGCCATCTCGATGACGCAGTGGAAGATTCGCCTTGTGCGGCCAGCTCTGCCCAGGCATCGGCCATGCCGTGCAGGCGTGAGTCTTTGAATTCCTCTGTGAGATCACGCATTCCGCACCTCCTCATCCGTGCTGCGCAGCCGGTCATAGCGCGCGGTATTGGCAACAGGGGACACCTTCAGTTGCAGGTTGGTTTGTACGCGATCCATAAACCCCACCTGCCCAACAGTGGGGGAACGGGTTACCGTGGCATCTCTGGCGAGCAGTTCCACGGTAGCAGCGCTTCGTAGTCTGCTACCGACGAGGCGTGCGGTAGCCGCTCTAGTACGTGGCGCAGCCACGTATAAGGCTCTTGGCCGTTGACCTTGGCGGTCTCGATCAGGCTGTAGATCTTCGCGCTGGCACTGGCGCCGTTGACGGTGTCGCTGAACAGCCAGGCCTTGCGCCCTATGACAAACGGCTTGATCGCTCTTTCGGCCGTATTGTTATCGATGGGCAAGTAACCCGCTTCGACATAGCGCTCCAGTCGACTCCAGTTGTTCGCCAGGTAATGCACTGCCTTGCCCAACGCACTTTGTGCGGTCACCTGCGACTGGGTTTTATCCAGCCAGCTTTTCAGTTGTGTCAGGATCGGCAGGCTTTTCTCCTGTCGACCAGCAAACCGCTGTTCATCACTGACGTCTTTGAACTCGCGCTCGATGCCGTACAGCTTGTTGATCATCGCCAGCGCGATATCAGCCCGTCCGGTTTTACCTTTGGGCTGCACTTTTTGCGCGTCCACGAACTTGCGTCGCGCATGGGCCATGCACGCCAGTCGCTCCACGCCCGGCTGCAACGCCAACGCGTTATAGCCGGCGTAATCATCAGTCATGACATAGCCACGGTAACTTTCCAGCAAGCGCAACGGCACCTCCTGCGCACGGCTGGACGTGTAATCAAACAGCACAACTTTTCGATCCGGTGGGCCACTGGCTTGCACCCACATCCAGGATTGGCTGGTCGGATCTCGATCCGGTTCTTTCAACACCTGTACACGGGTTTCATCGCAGTGAATCACTGGGCTTTCCAGCAACCGATCACGCATCAAATTAAGCAGTGGCTGGAAATGCTCGCTGCACTGGATCACCCAGCGTGCCAGCGTTTGCCGAGGGATATCGATACCGTGGCGGCTAAGTACCGTTTCAAACCGATGCAACGGTAAACCGTCGACATACTTGGTGGTCAGTAGCATGGCCAGCACGCTGGGGCTGGCCATGCTTTTCTCGATCAACTGGGCAGGCTTGTCGGCGGTGACCGGTGCGGCTTCACAGCCACGGCAAGCGTAGATCTTGCGGATATATTTGATGACCCGGATCTGCATCGGCACGATATCCAGTTGCTCACTGGTTTCTTCCCCGATGGCATGTTTGCGGCAACCGCAAGCACAGGTCAGTTCGTGTTCGGGCAGTTCGTGGATGACTTCGATACGCGGCAGATCGGCCGCCAACGGCTTGCGTTTGCCACGGCGTGGTGTCGGTGCGACAACTTCTTCATCGACGTCGCCAACCAACGGCATTGGCTCGCTTTCAGGCTCATTGAACAAGGCCAACTGTGGCGTGTTGGGTTCCACGGATTGCTCGGACTTGCGTCCAAACAAACGGTCACGCAACAGCTTGATCTGTTCTTTCAGGTCGACGATGTGAGTCTGATAAGCCTGAGTGGTTTCCTCCTGACGATTGAGGGCCTCAAGCAACAGTTGCTTAAGCAAAACAGGATCATCAGGAAGGTCATCGGGCAGAGAAATCATGGCCCGGATTATACCGGGTTACGCCACGTAGCGCGGCGTCAAAACCTGATGAGGACGATTACGCCAGAGGTCAAAACCGTCGAGCAGCCAGTTGAGTTCCTGGACGGTCAGAATGATCGCCTCGTCGGTGGCGTCAGGCGATGTTTTGAAACGCTCGGATTCGAGGCGCTTGAGCCAAAGGCAGAAGCCGTTTCGTTCCCAGTAGAGGATCTTCACGCGGTTGCGCGGCTTGTTGAGAAACACGAAAAGCACGGGGTCAAACACCGCCACTTTGATATCCAGTTCGACCAGAGCGGCCAGGCCGTCAATCGACTTTCGGAAGTCGACGGGCTTGGGGTAGAGATAGACTTTTTCGACTTTGGCGTCGGGTCGCATCATGACGGGGCTGGCTCCAGAAAGAGATCGGGAGCACAGCATTGGGGATCAACTTCGCGCTTTGAATGTGGGGTTCATGGAGCGGTTACGTTGGTTTCGACCGAGGGTGGTGCTTCACGGGCGGTCAGACGGGCCACGATATTGAGGATGTGGTCAGCGCTCAGGCTGCCAGATTCCAAAACCAGCTCAACCGCCACGAGGACGGCATCCAGGCCCGCGATGGGCACGGCGGCCAACACCTGGGTCATGACCCGATCACCCTGTAAATGCCGCCGCAGCCCGCGTCTGAGCAGGCGTAGGGGCTTGGGCAGATCGGCAAACGGGTCACCATTGCGTAGGGCTTCCGGTTTACGTTCAATGAGGGGGATGTAGTGTTGCCAGTCGTAGCTGACCTGATCGCGATCAAATAGCGCCTTCACGCGAGTCATACTTACATGTCCGTAGCTCATGGTTACAAACAAATAGAGGATGGAGCTCATGCCCATCCTCTCGAATAGCGTCTATCTATCGGGGACCTGGGCGATTCTTAGATGAGCTTCCTTCACGTTTTGAATCGCTGTCATCACCAGCGCTTAATGTGGAAGGGTTGTGTGGGGCTGGAGTTGCGTTGGATGCAGTTGCAGGTCGATTTCGATTGCGCTCGTCAATGAAGGGTTGCGCCCACGCTTCCAAGCTTTGAAAGTTCTCGAACGGCTGTCCATTGACATCCCCCAATAGTGAGGTGCCAAAGAGCATAATCGGAAGCGTTCCTCTACCTGTTGATCCGCCCCCACTCGTTCTGGTCCATAGTAACCACTCTAGATAAGGAAGAAACTCATCGCGACCCAATCCAGCTTTGTTCTGTGTTGCGTTGAAGGCTAAGTCTGTACCTTTCCAATGTTTCGGAGCGTCCAGCACAGATTTACGGTGATTGGGTGCATGCCATACGGCCTCACACAACGGGAGAGTTTGGCTGCGGCATACTAAATCCTCATAAACTCCATATTTAGTCTCTAAATTACCATTATACTGTTTCTTACCCCACATTGCGTAGTGGCATTGCTGGTGTACCTGAAGGATCTCAGAGTGTTTGAACAGGCCCTCGCATAAGATACATGCAGCTGGCTTGCGGTCTTCACTTTTCAAATCACCTAAACTTGATTTGAATTCGATTAAGAAAAATCGATCGTTGCTGGAAAACATTGCATCAGCGTTAAAGACGCGGTCGGCGCCATTGAGCGAAATTTTGAGTTCAACGGAATTGTTGCGCCGGCACGCCTGAAACAATTCGCCATGAAATACATCCACTACGCTTAATTCTCTACCTGACACCCTAGACCTCCTCAATTCAGGCGCCAACGATTGTGGCGCGATGTCGCAATGCTGTCACTGATTAGGGGAGATTTGTGCATTACTGTGCGTGAGGTTAATTCTGGCTACCACGGCGGCCCAGTTGTGCAGGGCCTCCAATTACGAGACCGAAGAGTCCAAGATGCCCAGTGTTGATTCTTGGTTTATGTCCGGGAGAGGACACGTAGTGTCTTAAGCCTATCGTGCACTTTTCAATCCAAATGGTGGAGCGTGCATTTTGGGCCCAGGCGCTAGTTTATCGTTGATTCTCGTCTCATCTAGAATTGATGTAAACGGCTGCGTTTGTGTAAGGGTCAAGGTCTCTGTGCGCGGAAAGTTTTTGCGTTGTTATGAATTAATTTGCAACTCTCCATAGAATGATGAGCGTCCGCTTGGTTCGATAATTGGTACTGCAGGCGAAGACAGTAGATGTTGCTCACGAGGTGTTAAACTGATCCTGTCCCAGGAAGTGGTGTAACTCATCATGGCTCTGGCCACTGAGTTTGCCGTTTAGTTGATCACAGCCGACAGCTTGGCCTGTGGATTATCGCTGACGGCCTCGAAGGTCTCCAACTGCATATTGCGCCGTTGCAGGCACCACTCGTCGTTCTGCTCCAGCAGCATCGCGCCTACCAGCCGCGTGATCGCTGGATCGTTGGGGAAGATACCCACGACATCGGTGCGGCGCTTGATCTCAGCGTTGAGCCGTTCCAGTGGGTTCGTGCTGTGCAGCTGCTGTCGGTGCGCTTTGGGAAACGCCATGTGCTCCAGCACTTCATCCTCGCAGCCGTCCATGAGCGTCGCGATCTTGGGATATTTTTCACGCAGTTGATCGGCGACCAGGCGCCACTGCTGATGACATTCGGCACGGCTGTCCTGGGCGAAAACCGTGCGCAGAAGCGCCGCCACCATGGTGCGCTGGCCCTTGCCGACATGGGCCATGGCGTTGCGCATAAAATGCACGCGGCAGCGCTGCCAGGTCGCGTTAAAGACCTTGGACACCGCCGCCTTGAGGCCTTCGTGAGCATCGGAGATGACCAGCTTTACGCCACGCAGGCCGCGCCGCATCAGGCTTCGCGGAAAATCCGTCCAGAACGGTTCTGCTTCTGAAGGGCCAACCCGCATGCCCAAGACCTCGCGGCCACCATCGGTGTTCACAGCCACGGCGATTATTACGGAGACCGAGACGATGCGCCCGGCCTCCCGCACCTTGACGTACGTGGCGTCAATCCAGAGGTAAGGCCAATCGCCTTCAAGTGGGCGATCAAGGAAGGCGTGGACGCGCTCATCAATTTCGCCGGCCAACCGTGATACTTGGCTCTTGAAGTTGCCGGTCATGCCCATGGCCTTGACCAATTCGTCCACAGAGCGCGTCGAAACGCCCTGGATATAGGCTTCCTGGATCACCGCTGCCATCGCTTTCTCGGCAGTGCGTCGAGGCTCAAGGAAGCCTGGAAAGTAGCTGCCTTGGCGCAGCTTGGGAATCTTCAGGTCAACATCGCCAGCGCGGGTTTGCCAGAGGCGATCCCGGTAGCCGTTTCGGCTGTTAGTACGGTCAGGGCTTTTGACATCGAAGCCGGCGCCGCACAGGCCTTCGACATCGAACTCCATCATGCGCTGGGCAACGAACTGGATCATTTGCTTGAGCAGATCAGCATCTGCCCCTTTCTCAACCAACTCGGTCAATGCGATAGTGGGCTTGGTCATCGTGGTTTCTCTGGTGAAGGTTAAGTCCGCAAACTCAACGTTAGCCAAGAACCACGATGACCATCCTCTTTCGCCCGCAGGGCGCCTTCGGCTGGTTCAGTTACACCACTTCCCGGGACACCATCGCCGACCCTATTGGCGGAGGCATGGAGGCATGGAGGCATAATAGCAGAGGTGGCCCGGCGGGGGATGCCTGAGGCGCAGCTGAACCTTTCAGTACGACACTCACCATTGGCATGAATGCAGTAGTCAAGTGGGCTGCTGGTCAGTTGTGGAGCTGACATAATGTGAGCCAGGAATGAGCTGCACCGACAATTGAGCGGTTACCTGCCAGAAGTCGATGCGCGCTTCTCGCGAGACAAGCGCTCTTGTCGTGACCAATAATTCCCATTGCTTTTAACCGCATCGCGGATTTCGCGGCGCAAAGGACCCGCGAAAGATGACTGAGAACATCAAGAAAACAGCAATCCCAGCCTCAGGCTACATCTATCAGAACCGGCAAGGGCTGCGGGTGTTGTGCGATTGGCTGGATGCACCGAATCGCTACGTAAAGATTAAGTTCGAGTGTGACGTTGGGGCGGATGCGCCGTCTGCTTTGGACGACATCGTGATCGAGCGCACGGATGGACTGCAAGATCTCATGCAGGTCAAGTTCACGCCAAACCCTGATGCACATGCGCTCTCCTGGGATTGGCTGCTTGAGAAATCCGGTAAGACGGAGCGATCCCGGTCGATGTTGAGGAAGTGGTTTGACGCGTATAGGTCGCTAGATCCTTCACGCATTGGCGAGCTCTCGCTGCTAACCAACCGGCGGCCGGATGCCGAGATCGAAGCTTGTCTCGCCAAGGGGAAGATTGATTTTTCCAAGGTTGCTAAACAGAGGTGCGCAGCGCTAATTACTGAATTAGGCGGCGACAAAAGCTGCGAGGAGTTTTTCGGCCGGCTGCTGATCATACACAGCGACAAGGGCTACAAGACCCTTGAACATGAGATTGACTCTCGGTTGCGCGCGCATGGTACGCCCGAGGGTATCGCCGTCCTCAAGAATGTCGCCCTGAACTGGGCCGTGCAGAAAAATTCTCCGCCACCGGCAGGTTGGATCACATTGCCGGACCTTTACGCGATTCTCCAGGCAACGCCGCCGGCACCACTGCCAGAGGACTTCGCGGTTCCTAGGGGCTATGAGGTTCCCGACGCGGATTTCCACGCCGCTTTCGTTGACGACACGCTGCATTCAGCAGGCAAGGCGATCGTCCTGACTGGTCCGCCTGGTCGCGGTAAAAGCACATACCTCAGCGCCCTGTGCGACACCCTCGCAGATATGGACGTTCCAACGATCCGCCACCACTATTTTCTATCGACAACGGAGCGTGGGCGGGATCGCATTCACAGCTACATCGTGGAGGAGTCTATTCGATCCCAGATCGAACGATTTCATCCTGAAGCCCCCCGACCGGCTGGTCTACGCGCGCTTTTGGAATCCACCGCTGCGCACTATAAGGCTCTCGAAAAGCCCTTCGTTCTGATCTTGGATGGCCTAGACCACGTTTGGCGCATTAACGCCGAGGACAAACAGCCCCTTGATGACCTGTTTGCGCAGTTGGTGCCATGCCCCGAGAATCTTGTGCTGCTCGTTGGCACTCAGTCGGTAGATGACGCTCAACTGCCGACAGACCTTCTTATTGTGGCTCCAAAGGCAAGCTGGAAGACGCTTCCCGTTATGTCCAGCGACGCTGTCCTTTCCTACCTGTGGCAGGCAGTGAAGGCCGGTCGGCTGAGCACGGGTTTCGAGCCAGCAGAAATCGATGGATTGGAGGTTGTTGAGGTGTGTGAGGGTGCTGCCGCGCACCATTCTGTTGCAGAAGCGGAGCTGCAGAGGGCTGCGGCCGCTCTTCGCATTAGAACCAACGGCCACCCACTGCACATCATCTACGCTACCTCCGCCTTGGTGCTTGCTGGTGGCAAGGCAACACGGTGGGACGTCGAACAGCTCGCCGGAGACCTGAGTCAGGACGTGAAGTTTTACTACGGGTCACTTTGGGAGCGACTATCACCCAGCCTGAAAGATGCGCTGCGACTGATGTGCGCCTTCCCGTTCTTCTGGCCGCGGGCTGCGTTCGGCGAGATCGCGACCGCAATGAAGCTGGCTGTGCCCGAGATCCAAAAAGTGGAGCATTTGCTTCACTCGTCGGCCGCGGGTCTGAAGGTTTTCCATGAGAGTCTGGCTGTGTACGTGCGGTCAACTGATGGTTACGTCGATCGCATTGTGGAGTTGCGGCCAGAGGTCGCGCGTTGGCTTGATATCTCTGCGCCCAAGGCATTGCGGGTCAACTGGCTTTGGACGGTGCAGGCGCAGCTCGGTGATCCAACCCAGCTGATCGCTGGCCTGACGCGAGACTGGGTGCTACTGCGGCTGGAAGAGGGCTATCCGCAATCTCTGTTTGACACGCTAATCACTGACGCCTTGGTTGCAGCGCTAAACCGGGCTGAGTTTGGGCAGGCATATCGACTCCAGCACTTGAGGGCCCGCATGGTTGAGGGCAGTCAGTACCAAATGCAGGATGAAGACATGGCCCGGTTGGTTTCTTACACGTGGGCACTGGCGCCGGACGACGGGGTGCTCCGCGAGGCTATTGCTTCTAGGCACGAGACAGATATCAAACTTGTGGCGGCACTGGGGCTGGCGCTGCGAGCACGCGGTGACCATATCGTGGCTCAGGTCTGTGGCGAGGAAAGCTTACGGCGCTTTCGCGGGGCGAGTCGGTTCTCGAATGAATACGCCACGGGCAACGGCTTGGATGCTTTCAGATTCTTGGCGGATGCATTTGCGCGTTTAGGCGCGGTTGGGGCGACACAGGAAGAACTCGAGCAGCTCGTGACACGAGTGCACCCAGAGGCGTGGTTGCCGCGCGTACGGTTGATGGCTAGGGATGGGTTAGTGGACGAGCTGATGTCGCTCGCTGCTTCTATGGGTGACGGCCGGAGCAAGTCCGTGGTCAGCGATGCCTGCCTCCGGGCCGCAGCTCAGGTCAATGTAAGCATCGTTGAGCGCCCCGACTTCAATACACTTGCCACAACATCGTTCGTAGCTGCCATGGAGGCGGCTCACACGCGGACCGCGACGACCTTAGGCGCAGCGATCCCAATCGATTGGCTGGGGCTCGACTACCGCGAGCGCAAGCTGGACCTTGCAAGGCTGGTGCACCACTGGTTCTTCAGCACTGTGCATTTGGCTTTGTGCATGGCCGCGGATGGGCAGACCCAGTTCAGTTTTGCACGGGCACCTGTCTATGCCGACCGAGAGAACGTCACGACCTTCTTGAACGGGCTCTCGGGCGTCGCCGCTCAAGTGGCTCTTCACTGGTGGCGTGGTGAGTTCGTGGACTTCCATGAGCTTTACGAACTGATGGACTCCGTGGAATTCCGACATTTTCGACAAAGCCATGACTGGCAATCGGCGGCCGACGACTTCCGGGCATCTTTGCATCGCGTGGCCTGTGATGTTCAGCTGGGCAGCATCCTGTTGGGTCATCCAGTAGAGGCTGAGCTGACGGAAGTAACGGTGACCGCGGCGGGTACTTTCAAATGGTTTGACGCCGCATCCTTCTGTGAGCAATACGTCGCTGGGCTACTGACGAAGATGTCCGATGAGGCCGCATTGACCTTTGTGCGATCGCAACACGAGCTGTTCGACGCGGAGGTCCGCCAAGAGACCAGTGTGCATTTGCAGAAGCCACTGCAGTTGTGTGGAATCGCAGTCGCCCACGGTTTGGTGGATCCAGCGCGCAAATTATGCCGGCAGACCTGGGAGCTGGCATCGGGCTTCTCGCATCGCAAGGATCCTACGCTGAATAACACCCTCGATGCGATTGGATACCTGGTTGAAGTCTCACCTAATGAGGCGCGTCGTCTGCTGGCGCAAATCTCCTCCCAAGTCCAGTCGGTGCTGGACTACACCGATGGCAGTGGCACCCGGCATGTGCTTACCAAAGCTGATGCGCTGCTGGGCAAGCTAGCGCCGGCCGCGCTAGTGGCTAAGTACGAAGAACATGTAAATGCTGGGGAATGGTTTGAAGCTGAAAACTGTCTGGGTGCCTATATAGAGCAGGGTGTGAAAGCTGGATGGCCGCTTGATGCGCTGATGCGCACTGGCTTGCACCCGAAGATTAGCGCTGTGCTGCATCGTCTTGCCGAGAAGGGAGTTACTGGTGCCACAGAGCGTTTACAGGTAATCAATGCTCATGCAGGGTGGGATGTCGGCGTGCTGTGTCGCGAGGAGCATGCGGGTTCGAGTATGAATCGCAAGCCCTTCGATGGTGATGTCTCGGCGTTTGAGCCTGAACAGCTGAAGGCCTTGCTTGATAAGTTATCGGGCGGTTCCTTCGATAAGGATGCGGCACTTGTGGCTTGGTACAGGCACTGGGAGGCTAAAGGCCAGGGGAAGCGGTTACTCGAAGCGCTCGATGACTCGCTCTTGTCCGGCCAAGGTCGAGGAGGTGGCCTGCTTGACCTCTCCGGTCACGCCTTCCATACCCGCCGCAAGCTAAGCGGGCCGAATGCAGCCTGGAAGTACCTCGTTAGCGCGCAGATCAACAGCGGCGCCTGGATTGGATACATGGAGCGCGAGGAGAAGACGTTCGCCCGACTGGACCTTGTGGCCAAGTACTATCCGAGTCGGTGTGACGAGTTCGTGATTGATACAGCATATGCCATGTTCGGTGAGCCAGAGCGACCGCGTTTCGCGCCGGGCGAGGCCATGGTCTACTTCTACGTGAAGCAGGGTCGCATTGATGAGGCAGTCGCGTTCGCCCAAGTCATGGTCGACTGTGTGCTCGAAGACACCCGAACCCTCCCGTTAAATATTCCGCGCTGGGGGGGCGAACTGGCTGCGGCAGGCGCTCAGGGGGAGATGGATGAGCTTCGATTACTCATTGCTCGTCTCGGATGGCCCATACCGGCTGTCCGGTGGTGGACCATTCAGGAGCTAGCGACTAGGCTGGGCGACCCTGCGACTACGGCTGAGACCGAGGCCGCGCTACTGCCATTGCTGCATTCGCGCAAACTTGAGGCGGAAGTCGTGGAGGTGCTGTGCATATTTTGGACGGCTGCAGGCGCGAATGGCTACGCTCCGAATGTCGAGCTACCAGCGCACGCGCCGAAGCCGTCACTTCTGTCCAATTTATTTATCGAGACGCTCGGTTTCGCGGCGCAGGCGCTCGATATGGACCTCAAAGTGGCGCCTAATGACTTCGAAACTCCAGTTGATTTCGAAGGTGTGCAGGGTGTGGATCTGGCCAGTATTTTCCGGAACACACTGGCCAGGCTTGAGTTTCGGACCAAACTCCCACTAATTCGGCAGATGGCGTTCGAGTGGGCTCAAAATCAGGCGACCTATCCTGACTCTCCCCTGCAGGCAGACCTTTGGCACTTTGCTCGGGCGCTGGGCGACGGTTTCGTTGGTCCTTACTCCTCCCGCGCCGCCCTTCGGGCAATCTCAGCCTATCTACGCACATTGGCGGTAGCGGAACGGTTGTGGGGATTGCCGTCTGCCGTTGTGCGTCATCACTCGCTGCTGGCGTTGCCCATTAATCCAACGCTCGCTGCACTAAGGTCGTCGCGTCCAGCATGGGTGCCAGTACAGAGGGACTTCAGCGGATCCACCAAAGCGATCGAAGGATGTCTGCGAAATATCGTCGATCGCGTCGCGGCCGAGCGCCCCGGCGATGAGCTGATTGCGTTGAGCACTCCCGTCGAGATGACGATGGAGCGCTGCGTAGAAGTGTCATTGGTGCGCTGGATGCAGGCCGGAGATAGTGAGGTGGCGGACCCAGATCTGGCTGTACATCTTGATTACTTCTGGCGCGACATGCCGGTGGTGCCGAGCTTGACCACGAAACCACTCGACAGGAAGACCTGGTTGGGGCCCGTTACTGTTGATCAGTTGCTGGACGATCCGTCAGCGTCGTTACCTTTGGCCGGGCGGATTGATCTTGATCGCATGGGGTATCTGCAACTGAACTTCTATCCATCTAAAGTCTTCGTGCCGACACTCCATGGGGCTGTTCAAGCCGAGATGCGTCAAGTGGGCAGCTTGCTTGAATTCCTCAAAAATGAACAAGTGATGGCTGACTATGTTCACTGGAATGCGGGCTGGGGTCCTGTTCGACCTGGAGCGCTGAGTGGAGCCTGCGGTGCAGCCTTGGTGTCGCGCGGAACGACCTATCGTGAGTTTCCGGCCGCCAAAGGACAGGTTGCTCGATCGTTCTATCTCTGGCAGGTTCGCCTGCTTCACCGGAACTACCCGCATGACGCTTATGAAGAAAGCCTGCAGAGCGGCGTGTTCTTTGTCTGATTTGCCGCCGTCTCAGCGTTCAGTGCACAGCGGCGGCGATAACAGACGGTGCCATATCGACTCTAATTGCGGCGCGGGTGGCTGCGTCTACTCGATTGAGCCCCGTAGCTAGCGAAAGCTTTTGGTCGAAAGTAGTCAGTAGCGAGGGGCTGCTTCCGGCCAAGACCAACCTTTTGTGTAGCGCAGCTAACGTCGACCGGCGTTCCAGACTTCTGCATCAATTCCTGTCAGATACTGGGACTTCTGCCATGGGGGTATGTTGTCAGCTTTTGCTCTAAGCCAAGCCGCGCCTGATTCTGATTGGCGGCAGGCATTGGCCTGTCACCTTCACAGAAAGCTCAGATTTCACCAGCAGTGGCAGCTCTACGACGCCTCTCTCTTTCCACGAGTGAATCGCCTTGGCCTAGGCATCGCCGTGTCTACGACGTGTGTGCTAAGCAAGACGACACACCAGAAATAGTATGTTTGCACCTGGGGCCCTAATATCAGTACAACAAGAAGCTGCTGCGCGAGATTGATCGTCGGGTCCGCTATCTGCGCAAACGTCTCGAGGACGTCAAAGTGGTGAGTTATTCGCCACAACAGGAGGGGCGCGTGTTCTTTGGCGCCTGGGTCGAGATCGAGAATGACGAGGGGCAGACCCTGGCGTTTCGTATCGTCGGCTACGACGAGATCCATGGCCGCAACGACTATATTTCCATCGATTCGCCCATGGCCCGTGCTTTGCTTAAAAAGGAGGAGGGCGACGAGGTGCGAGTGCGTACCCCAACCGGTGATGCGACCTGGTACATCAATCGCATCCACTATGGCGCGACCTGAGCACGCCATGGCGGAGGGTGGTCAGGTGTCTCGCAACACGCTCAAGGGTGATGCATTGAGCGCACGCCGGGTGCCGAAGACGCCGGCGGCGCCCACCAGCAGTGCGCCGATCAGTGGCAGCACCAGTAGCCACGGATGCGGTGCCCATTGCAGGTTAAAGGCGTAGCGGTACAGCCCCCAACTGATCAGCTCGCAGCCCAGTGCTGCCAATACACCGCTGGCCGCGCCGAGCAGGCCGAACTCGATGCGCCGGGCCTTGACCAGTAGGGCGCGTCCGGCACCGAGTGCGCGCAGCAGGGCGCCTTGGCGAATGCGCTCGTCCAGAGTGGCCTGTAATCCAGCGAGCAGTACCGTCACACCCGCCGCCAATACGAACAGCAGAACGTACTCTACAGCCAGGGTGACCTGGGCCAGGATGCTGCGCAGTTGCCCCAGCAGTGCATCGACCTGCAGCAGGGTCACGGCCGGGAAGGCGCGTGACAGTGCGACCACTTCAGCATCGTGGCCTGGCGCGAGGTAGAAGCTGGTCAGGTAGGTGGCTGGCAGTCCTTGCAGCGTACCCGGCTGGAAGATCATGTAGAAATTGGGCTGGAAGCTGTCCCAATGTACGGTCCGCAGGCTGGTGACCTGTGCCTGACGTTGCTCGCCCCGATATCGAAGGTCAACAGGTCGTTAAGTTCCAGGCCCAGGCTGGCAGCCAGATCGGCTTCGACCGACACGCCGGGAGGCCTGTTATCGGGGGGTGATGATTGCCACCAAGTGCCGTCGACTATGGCATTGCCCTGGGGCAGATTGGCGGCCCAAGTCAAGCTCAGATCACGCTGTACGGCCCGCTCCCCAGCAGAGTCCTTGCTCACCCGTTGCTGGACCGATTGCCCGTTGATCTGCGTGAGCCGGCCTGGCATGACGGGATACAACGGGGCGGATGTGGCGTTGAGTTCGCGTAACCGCTGAGTAAACGGCTCGCAGTCGTCCGGCAGAATGTTGAGGGCGAAGTGATTGGGCGCGTCTTCGGGCAACTGGGCCTGCCAGTTGTCGAGGAGCTCCGCGCGCAGCAGTGCGATCAGCGCCATGGCCAACAGTATCAGGCCGAAGGCGAGTGCCTGTCCGGCGGCGGCCAGCGGGTGACGCAGCAGTTGACCCAGGCCCAGTCGCCAGGCAAGCGGGGCGGCGGACAGCATTCGCCTCAGGCTGCGCAGGGCCAGCAGCAAAAGGCCGGCGAGCAGGGCTGCGGCCACGATCCCGCCGCCGAGCAGGGCGAATGTCAGGATCAGGTCGAGGCTCAGCCGCCACATGATCAGCCCCAGAGCAAACAGTGCGGCGCCGTACACCAGCCAACTGCTGGGCGGGGTGGGTAGCAGGTCGCGGCGAAGGACGCGTAGGGGCGGGACCCGTCCCAGCGCGGCCAAAGGTGGCAGAGCGAAGCCGGCCAGCGCGACCAGTCCGGTGCCGATGCCAGCCAGCGCCGGCGCAAGATTGCCGGAAGGGACCGCACTGGGCAGTAGCCCTTGCAGCAACGCGAACAGCCCAAGTTGTGCCAGCCAGCCCACCCATGCACCGCTCAGCGATGCGACCAGGCCCAACACGGCCAACTGCAGTGAAAAAAGGCCCAGTGCCTGGTGGCGTGACAAGCCCAGGCAGCGAAGCAGGGCGCTGGTATCGAGACGGCGAGCGGCGTAGCGGCTGGCTGACAGCGCCACTGCCACGCCGGCCAACAACACCGCCACCAGGCTGGCCATGTTCAAGTAACGCTCGGCGCGACCAAGAGCACCACCGATCTGACGATTGCCATCACGGGTATCGAGCAATCGCTGGTTGGCGGCTAACTGCTGCTCAATTGCCTGGCGATAGCTTTCCAGCGCTTGGGGCTCGCCGCGCCAGAGGTCGCGATAGGTAACCCGGCTGCCCGGTTGGATCACTCCAGTGGCCTCCAGATCGGCCATGTTCATCAGCACGCGCGGGGTAAGGCTGTAGAAATTGCCGGCACGATCCGGCTCGTACGTGAGCACACGGGTCATGCGCAGGGGTTTCATGCCCACGTCGATGCTATCGCCGAGTGACAGCCCGAGCGCCGTCAACAGGCGCGCTTCTACCCACGCCTCACCCGGCGCAGGGCTACCTCCTGGGCTTTCGCTGCCGTAAGACGTGGCTGCGCTGCGCAGCTCGCCGCGCAAGGGGTAGGCCGAGTCGACAGCCTTGATGCTGGAGAGCTGGATGCCTGCTTCGGCGGCCACCACACTGCTGAACTCAACCACGCGGGCGTGCTGAAGACCGCGTGATGTACCCGCGTCGAGTTGCTCGATTCGGATGGGGGAGGAGCCCTGCAGCACCAGGTCGGCTGCGAGGAATTCGCTGGCCCGCAGTTGCATGGCGCTGTTGAGGCGAGCGCCGAAGTAAGCGATGGCGGTGCTGGCTGCTACTGCCACCAGCACCGCCAAGAACAGCACTCGCACTTCGCTCGCGCGCGCATCGCGCAGCAGTTGGCGCAGGGCCAGCGTGCACAAGTGCTTGACCGACAGGCGGGTCATTGAGGCGCCTGCGGCACGACGAGGCGACCGGCCTCGAGGTGGATCAGGCGGCGGCACCGCTTGGCCAGGCGCTCGTCATGGGTCACCAGGACCAGGGTGGTACCACGCTCGCGGTTCAGCTCGAACAGCAGATCACTGATGCGCTCGCCGGTCTGGCTATCGAGGTTTCCGGTGGGCTCGTCAGCGAACAGTACCGCCGGATGTGCAGCAAAAGCCCGTGCAATCGCCACCCGTTGTTGTTCGCCGCCGGACAGTTGCCGAGGTGTATGACTCATTCGGTGGCCCAGGCCGACCCGATCAAGCAGGGCGCCCGCTTGTTCCCGTGCGTCGCGACGACCGTCGAGCTCCAGGGGTAGCATCACGTTTTCCAGGGCGTTGAGGCTGTCCAGAAGCTGAAATGACTGGAACACGAAGCCGACATGCTCGGCGCGCACCTGGGCGCACTGGTCCTCGTCCAGTGCGCCGAGGTCGTGGCCGGCCAGCAGTACATTGCCCCCGCTGGGCCGATCAAGACCGGCGAGCAGTCCGAGCAGGGTCGACTTGCCGGAGCCGGACGCGCCAACGATCGCCAGGCTGTCCCTTGGCTGAGATCCAGCGACAGGGGGTGGAGGATGGTAAGGTCGCCTTCCGTGCTCGAGACCACTTTGCTAAGGTTCTGCGCAACGAGAATGCTGGGGCTCATGGAGAATCCAATGCGAATGTGGTGGTTGAGCGCCGGTCTGGCCCTGTGCGGTCTGGCTCAAGGCGCGACGGCGGGGACGGTGCTGATTGTCGGCGATAGTATCAGCGCAGGTTTTGGCCTGGATACCCGCCAGGGCTGGGTCACGCTGCTGCAGCAGCGCCTGCATGACGAGGGATTCGCTGATCAAGTGGTCAACGCGTCGATCAGTGGTGACACCAGTGCCGGGGGGCAGGCGCGGCTACCGGCGCTGCTTGCGGCGCACAAGCCGGATCTGGTGGTGCTCGAGTTGGGCGGTAACGATGGGCTGCGGGGACAGCCGCCGCAGCAATTGCAACAAAATCTTGCATCAATGATCGATCGCTCGCGGGCCGCGGGTGCCAAGGTGGTATTGCTGGGCATGCGTCTGCCACCCAATTATGGTGTGCGCTATACCTCCGCATTCGCTCAGGTCTATGAGCAGTTGGCTAGCGACAAGAAGGTGCCCTTGGTGCCGTTTTTCCTCGAGGGCGTCGGTGGCGTCCCGACGTTGATGCAGGCCGACGGTATCCATCCGGCCGAAGGCGCCCAGCAGCGCCTGCTGGACAATGCATGGCCGACGATAAAACCCATGCTCTGACGCTTTCAACGGGGAACGCTTTCGGCTAATGTTGCGCCCCCGTTTCGAGTGCCCGCGATGCCCCGCCCCGCCTGGTCCCTGTACGCCTATCAACTGATCGAGCCCGACGAGCAATTGGATCTGTTCGCGTGTCAGGAGGTGCGTGTTCATCTCGCCGCGCGTCAACTCGAACTGGGTGCTCCAGCCGACCGCACCTTGTGTGGCGGATTGCTGCCAGCGCAGCCGCGCTGGTCTTCGGTGCAGCGTACGGTCTATCGCGATGAGCGCCTTTGCCCTTTGTGCCGCGCAATCCTCGATGCCCAGCGGCGGGGCACCCGGCCGGTGTGGCCCGAGCTCTGAGCACGCCTTTCATCATTTGTCATTCTTGCGTACCCGGCCGATGCCTCCCCTCGGCAACAGCCGAGTGTACAATCGAACCTCTTGAACCCTCTGTCGAAGGATTTACCGGATGCTGCCGCGCTTTACCGCCATCACCCGTTGCCTGTCCCTGGCTGCCCTGCTGATGGCCGGTCCCGCCGTCGCGCTGGAGCTGCCACTGCCACCGCCCGGAGAAGATGTCGTCGGCCAGGTGCGCACGATCAAGGCCAAGTACGAGGATACCTTCGCCGACATCGGCACCGCCAACGACCTGGGCTACCTGGAAATGATCGCGGCCAACCCCGGTGTCGATCCCTGGCTGCCGGGTGCCGGTACAGAGATCATCCTGCCGACGCGCTATATCCTGCCACCGGGGCCGCGCGAAGGGATCGTCATCAATCTGGCCGAGTACCGCCTTTATTACTACCCTAAAGGGCAGAATGTGGTGTACACCTTCCCGCTGGGTATCGGTCGTGAGGGCTGGGGCTCGCCAGTGGCCAATACCAAGATTACCGCCAAGACGCCCAACCCTACCTGGACCCCGCCAGCCTCCATCCGTGCCGAGCACGCCGCTGACGGGGATATCTTGCCCGCCGTAGTGCCGGCCGGCCCCGACAACCCACTGGGGCCCTTCAAATTCACCCTGGGCCTGCCGGGCTATCTGATTCATGGGTCGAACAAGAAGTTCGGCATCGGTATGCGCACCAGTCATGGCTGCTTCCGCATGCTCAACAACAATGTGGTCTCGCTCTCGGAGATGGTCCCTGTGGGCACGCCGGTGCGCATCATCAACGAACCCTACAAGTTCGGCGTGAGCGGCGGTAAGGTGTACCTGGAGGCGCATACGCCCTTGGACGAGCAGGGCAATCCTTCGGTCGTGGACAAGCACACGGCTGTCATCAATGCATTGCTCAAGCGCGAAGATCTCGCCAACAATCTGCGCATGAACTGGGACATGGTGCGCGACGTGGTCGCCGCCGAAGATGGTATCCCTGTCGAGATCGCTGTACCCGGCACGGGCCAGGGTGGCACCTCGATGGTGTCCGAAATTCCGCCCGAGATTCAGTAGCCGTAGCGATGTCTAGCCAGGCCCGCCTCATGGCGTGCTTTCTTCATCCTGAGCTTCTGTGTCGGCGGATGGACGCGCATAAAAAAGCCGACCCACGAATGGGTCGGCTTCTCAATAATCCGTGAGGACTATTACTTGCGGCTGGCTTTGTCCAGCATACGCAGAGCGCGCTCGTTGGCTTCGTCAGCGGTCTGCTGAGCCTTCTGAGCGGCGGCCAGAGCGTCGTCAGCCTTACGATAGGCTTCGTCAGCACGGGCTTGAGCGCGAGCAGCTGCGTCTTCGGTCGCAGTCAGACGAGCTTCGGTTTCTTTGGATACGCTGCTGCAACCGGTAGCCAGAACTGCGGCCAGAGCCAGAGCAGAGAATTTCAGAACGTTGTTCATCGTGTTCCCCTTCAAGGACTTTCTATTAAATAGCCATCTCTCGGAAAAGAGAAACTGGCCGGCGTACATACTACCCATTACTTGTAGTAAGTAAACTGACTGAGCGCAAGAAGCTTAAAAAAATGTTGCCAGAAGCCCCGTATGGCAAGCCTTGCGATGAAGTTGACGCTGCTGATCCATCCGCCTCTCAGCGCTGCCCCAAGAAACTTTTCGTTGAACTAAGGGTGACTTGCACGGTCTTGCAGCGTCTCAGGTACTAGAGCATCCGGCTGGCAGTTTGGTATTGATCAATGCCTGTCAGGCGATCCTTCTGCGCGCCTTTGTTAGTCTGCATGGCTTGAGCAACGGCGCCTTGTCCGCCTACTATCTACCGCATCAGCGACCGCGAACGATTGCCAATGCGTAGTGGTCGGAGTGGCATTGGGTGGCGTCGAGCGCGCTCCGCCGGATAAATCATCGTTCAAGGCCAAGGTCTGCCATAAGGCCTGCGAGGAGTAGTGATGAGTGAAGCGCTGACCATCCACCATGACCAAGTCGGTCATCAGTTCGAGACCAACGTGGACGGTCATCGTGCTTATCTCACCTACATGGATCTGGGCAAGCAGACGCTCGATATTTATCGCACCTTCGTTCCAAACGCGCTGCGCGGACGTGGCATCGCCGCCGCGTTGACGGAGAAAGCGCTGGAGTATGCCGAGCAGATGGGATACACCGTGATTCCCTCATGTTCCTATGTCGAACGCTACATGGAGCGTCAGCAGCGGCATTCCAGCAAGGCCTGATCGGCTTACACCTACGAAAACGCCGGGCAATTGCCCGGCGTTTTCGTAGGTGTTCCGTCACTGCGATGCATCAGCCACGCTGACGTTTTGGCAGTACGTCCTTGAGTTTGGCGTGCATGCTGCGCAGGCTTTTCTCGGTCGCGGCCCAATCGATGCAAGCATCGGTTACGGAGACGCCGTACTGGAGATCTTCCAGGTTTTTCGGAATCGCCTGACAGCCCCAGTTCAAATGGCTTTCCACCATCAGGCCGATGATCGACTGGTTGCCCTCGAGGATCTGGTTGGCCACGTTGTCCATGACCAGAGGCTGCAAAGCAGGGTCTTTGTTGGAGTTGGCATGGCTGCAGTCGACCATGATATTGGGCTTGATCTTGGCTTTGGCCAGATCCTGCTCGCACAGCGCCACACTGACCGAGTCGTAGTTGGGCTTGCCATTGCCGCCGCGCAGTACCACGTGGCCATAGGCGTTGCCTTTGGTGGTGACGATGGAGACGCCACCTTCCTGGTTGATGCCCAGGAAGCGGTGCGGCTTGGAGACCGACTGCAGGGCATTGATCGCAACGGTGAGGCCGCCGTCCGTGCCGTTCTTGAAGCCGACCGCCGACGACAGTCCCGAGGCCATTTCACGGTGGGTCTGGGATTCAGTGGTGCGCGCGCCGATGGCCGACCAACTGATCAAGTCCTGCAGGTACTGGGGTGAGATCGGGTCCAAGGCTTCGGTGGCGGTGGGCAGGCCCATCTCGGCCAGGTCCAGCAGCAGCTTACGACCGATGTGCAGACCGTCCTGGATCTTGAATGAGTCATCCAGGTACGGGTCGTTGATCAGACCTTTCCAGCCAACAGTGGTACGAGGTTTCTCAAAGTACACGCGCATGACCAGATAGAGCGTGTCGGACACTTCTTCGGCCAGCACTTTGAGGCGCTCGGCATACTCATGGGCAGCCTTGATGTCGTGGATGGAGCACGGGCCGATCACGACGAACAGGCGGTGATCCTTGCCGTCGAGGATGTCGCGTACCACTTCGCGGCCAGCCGTCACTGTCTGCAGGGCCTTGGCGCTGAGCGGGATTTCTTTCTTCAGCTGATCGGGGGTGATCAGGGTCTCGTTGGAGGCAACGTTGAGGTCATCGATCGGTAAATCAGCCATCGTGTTACTCGTCAGGTCACGGGTGCCGGCCGCCAGCAAACCCCGTGCGGCCCAGCAGCAGATTGTTCGCAGCGGGGGAGCCGAACCTTAGCGCGTTACGTCGGGCGCGACAATGGCCATGGCCCTGTCCAGGAGGATTAACCCTGGCGACGGAGACGCTCGGTATAGTGGCGCGATCAAACGACGGTCGCTGTCTGCAGGCATGCGGTCGAGCAGACTTCGCCTGGACAGGAGGGCAGCATGGTTTCCCGCACTATACGCATCGGCATCATCGGTAGCGGTGCAATCGGTGGCTTCTATGGATTGATGCTGGCCCGCGCTGGTTTCGATGTGCACTTTCTGTTGCGTAGCGAGTACGCGGTGGTGCAAAAGGATGGGCTGAGTATCGATAGCGCCCTCCATGGAGCACTGCACATGAAGGTGCAGGCCTACGCTTCGGCTGGCGACATGCCGCCCTGTGACTGGCTGCTGGTCGGCGCCAAGGCCACCAGTAATGCCGAGCTGGCGCCGCTGCTCGTCCAGGCCGCAGCACCCGGTGCCCGTGTCGTATTGCTGCAGAACGGACTGGGCGTCGAGGAGCAATTGCGCCCTGCGCTGCGCGACGACATGCATCTGCTTGGCGGGCTGTGTTTCATCTGCGTGAATCGCCAGGCGCCCGGGGTCATTCGCCATCAGGCGCTGGGTGCGATCAATCTGGGCTACCACAGCGGCCCGGATGGCGTTGATGCTGGCGTAATCGCTGCTGAAGGCGCTGAGCTGTTCCGCGCCGCAGGGGTTGATTCGCAGCCGATGGACGACGTTGGCCAGGCGCGCTGGCAGAAATTGGTGTGGAATGTGCCTTACAACGGACTCTCAGTACTGTTGCAAGCCAGCACCAAAGCACTGATGAGCGATCCAGACAGCCGTGAGCTGGTGCGCGCGCTGATGCACGAAGTAGTCATCGGGGCTCAGGCCTGTGGGCAGGTTTTACCTCAGGGCTATGTCGAGCACCTGTTGCGCGTGACCGATCAGATGCCCGATTACTGGCCGAGCATGTACCACGATCATGTTCATCGCAGACCGCTGGAACTGCAGGCGATCTATGCCGAGCCACTGGCCCGTGCGCGACAGGCCGGTTGTCATTTACCGAGGATCGAATCCCTGTACCAGGCGCTGACGTTCATCGACCGACGTAACCGCGCCGACTGAGCGACTTCCGCAACTCGGCCCGCGACGGCGAGACGCTGCCGTGCAGGCGCTGCTAAGCTCAAGCGTGCTCTGCCCGCCGAGGCAGTCGAGGAGGCCGTATGATCCGCTCCATGCTGTACGCCACCGATCTTGGCGTCTACGCGCCTTTCGTCATGCAGCATGCTCTGGCCCTGGCACGCACGTTCGAGGCGCAGTTGTATGTGATCCACGCTGTCGAGCCGATGGGCCAGTTCGCCGAATCGCTCCTGCAGAGCTACCTCGATGAGCAGACGCTCGAGCGGTTGCACTCCCAGGGAGTGAATACGGTCATGGCCAACATAGAGCAGCGTGTGCTGGAAAGCTTTCGCGACGAGCTGGGCGAGGATGCTGACCTGGCCGTGATCAAGGCTGTGCGCGTGCGTCAGGGTGATCCGGCGCAAGTCATTCTGGAGCAGGCCCAGCGTCTGGCGGTTGACCTGCTGATCTTCGGCAGTCACGCCGAGGGCGCAGGGGTCGACGTGCCGATTGGAAGGACTGCGGTGCGGCTGCTCCAACTATCGCCTGTACCGGTGTATATGGTGCCGTTGGCTCAACACCTGGGTCGTAGGAAAGGCTGAAACTGGCAGTAGGTCTTTTCCGTCAGACGTAACAAAATAGTTCTAGATTTCTTCATCTGACCACTAATATAGTTATAACTCGTCGCTGCCAGCAGCCGGTGAGCTACCGCTGATCCGAGGGAAACCTATGAAGCTTCAACAACTGCGCTACATCTGGGAAGTGGCGCACCATGACCTCAACGTCTCCGCCACTGCGCAGAGTCTTTACACCTCCCAGCCGGGGATCAGCAAGCAGATCCGCCTTCTGGAGGATGAGTTGGGGGTCGAAGTCTTCGCCCGCAGCGGCAAGCACCTGACCCGCGTCACGCCGGCCGGTGAGCGCATCATCACGACTGCCGGTGAAATTCTGCGCAAGGTCGAGAGCATCAAACAGATCGCCCAGGAGTTCTCCAACGAGAAGAAGGGCACGCTGTCGATCGCCACCACCCACACTCAGGCGCGCTATGCGTTGCCACCGGTGATCAGCAATTTCATCAAGCAGTACCCTGAAGTGTCCTTGCACATGCACCAAGGCTCGCCGATGCAGATCGCCGAGATGGCGGCCGATGGCACCGTCGATTTCGCCATCGCCACCGAAGCGCTGGAGTTGTTCGGCGACCTGATCATGATGCCCTGCTACAAGTGGAATCGTTGCGTCGTGGTGCCTCAGGGGCACCCGCTTACCAAGCTGCCCAAGCTCACCCTCGAGGCGCTGGCCGAGTACCCCATCGTCACTTATGTGTTTGGTTTCACCGGTCGCTCGAAGCTGGACGAGGCGTTCAATCATCGCGGTCTGACGCCGAAGGTGGTGTTCACGGCGGCCGACGCTGATGTGATCAAAACTTACGTACGCTTGGGCCTGGGCGTGGGCATCGTGGCCAAGATGGCGGTCGATGCGAAGCTTGACAGCGATCTGGTCTGCCTGGACGCCAGCGAGTTGTTCGAAGCCAGCATCACCAAGATTGGCTTCCGTCGCGGCACTTTCCTGCGCGGCTTCATGTGCGACTTCATCGAAAAGTTCGCCCCGCACCTGACCCGCGAGGTGATGGCCAAAGCCATCCAGTGCCACAACAAGCAGGAGCTCGAGGCCCTGTTCGAAGGCGTCGAGCTGCCGGTGCACTAGAACGGTAGCTGCAAGCTATAAGCTTTGAGCTTCATGAAAGAGCAGACCATGTGTGGTCTGCTCTTTTTGCTTGCAGCTGTTCAGCCTTTGCTGATCAGGTTGCCGGCATGCAGGCCGCATTCCTTCTGGGTCGATTCCTCCCACCACCAACGGCCTTCGCGTTCGTGCTGGTTCGGTAGCACCGGGCGGGTGCATGGCTCGCAGCCGATGCTGATGAAGCCGCGTTCGTGGAGGCTGTTGTAGGGCAGCTCAAGCATGCGGATGTAACCCCAGACTTCCTCGCTGGACATCTGAGCCAGGGGGTTGAACTTGTACAAGTTGCGCTCGGCTGTGGAGAAGGCCGAGTCGATTTCCAGTGCTGCCACCTGGCTGCGAGTGCCGGGGCTCTGGTCGCGGCGCTGACCGGTCGCCCAGGCACTGACACCCGCCAGCTTGCGGCGCAGAGGTTCGATTTTGCGAATGCCGCAGCATTCGCCGTGGCCGTCCTTGTAGAAACTGAATAGCCCTTTGTCCTTGACGAAGGGGTCGAGCTTGGTGCGATCCGGGCTGAGAATTTCGATCGGCAGGCTGTAATGCTCGCGGACCTGATCGATGAAGCGGTAGGTTTCCGGGTGCAGACGGCCGGTGTCCAGGCTGAAGACCTTGACCTGCTTGTTCAGCTTCCACGCCATGTCGACCAGCACCACATCTTCAGCACCGCTGAAGGAGATCCACAGGTCGTCACCGAAATGCTCGAAGGCGAGCTTGAGAATATCCTGGGGGACTTGCTGGCGTAGGTCGCCGCCAGGGTGGCGACATCGAAGATTTGGCTCATCAGGCGGTTTCCATCGTGTGTATGGCGCTGTGCGCTCGTAGTGGGGCGATGGTAACAAAAAATGGCGTGGCAGACGCTTCCATCTCCGTCTGTCCGACCGCAATCAGAGTCCCTGCAGGGTTTGCATCAGCACGCGGACTTTGGCGATGGATTCTTCGTATTCGGCTTCCCAGTTCGAATCGGCTACCACCGCGCCGCCTCCCCAACAACTGACTTGGCCGTCTTTGACCAGCAGGCTGCGGATGGCGATGGAGCTGTCCATTTCGCCACGTACGTCGATGTACAGCAGCGAGCCGCAATACAGCGCCCTTCGGGTCGGTTCCAGCTCGTCGATGATCTGCATGGCGCGGATCTTTGGTGCGCCGGTGATGGAGCCACCGGGGAAGCTGCCGGCGATCAGGTCGAGCGCATCCTTGTCGTCAGCCAGTCGGCCAGTGATGCTGCTGACCAGATGATGGACATTCGGATAGCTTTCCAGGCTGAACAGCTCCGGTACCTTCACCGAGCCGATCTGGCAAGTGCGCCCTATGTCGTTGCGCAGCAGGTCAACGATCATCAGGTTTTCGGAGCGGTCTTTTTTGCTGGCTTGCAATTCGCGCGCATTGCGCAGGTCCTCGGCAGGGTCTTCGGCGCGTGGGCGAGTGCCTTTGATCGGCCGGGTTTCGACCTGCCGCTGGCTGACGCGGACGAAGCGCTCGGGCGAGAAACTCAGTAGTGCGCTATTCGGAGTGAGCTGTTGGAACCCCGAGAAGGGCGTCGGGCAAGCGGCGCGCAGTGCCTGGTAGGCATGCCACGCGTCGCCTTGGCAGGGTGCGCGAAAACGCTGGGTCAGGTTGATCTGGTAGCAATCGCCCGCTTGGATGTAGCGCTGCACCTGATCGAATGCAGCTCGGTAGTGTTCCGGTGCGAGATCGCCCTGCATGGGGGCCAGCAGCCTGAAGGTTTCGACTGAAGGTGACTCTGTTTGCTCGAACAGGTCGATCAGGCGCAGACGTTCGGCATGTGGGAGTGCCGGGTGAAACATCAGTTGCGAGGTATGCAGCGCATGGTCCGTGATCATCGCCCAGGCATAGAGGCCCAATTGCGCATCGGCTAGTTTGAGGTCGTCCGTGGCCAGCTCGGGCAGGCGCTCCAGCCGTCGGCCGAAGTCATAGCTCAGATAACCGATCAGACCGCCGGCAAAAGGTAGCTCGCTGCCGTCGGGGAGTCTGGCTTCACCCAGTTCGCTCAGTCCCTGGCGCAGTCGATCCAGGAATGCCTGGCCGCTTTCGCCGTCGGCGGCTTGCAGTTGCTGAATGGGCCAGGCGCTGAACAGGTCGAAACGTCCACGCTCGGCACTCGGGCGCGCGCTGTCGAGCAGAATGGCGCCCGGAGCCTGACGCAGGCGACCGAAATAATGCCCTGGATCGGGTCGGTAGGGCAGGGGATGAAGGGTACAGGTCGGCATCGGCATCGGCGGCGCTGAAAAACAAGGAGGGGGATTGTAGGCCGCTGTAGGACGGGTGCCTAGCACCCGCCCTATTGGAGCCAGTACCTCACTGCTGAACGACGTGGCCGAACAGGTTTTGCGCCACATGCACGCGGGTCTCGGCATCTTCGCTGATACCATCCTTGGCCAAGGCCTCGATGTGCGCCTCGATGGCATGGGTACGTTGGGTCAGACCGCAGTCGTTGGCGATCTGAATATTCAAGCCCGGGCGGGCGTTGAGTTCGAGGATCAGTGGACCCTTCTCCTGGTCCAGCACCATGTCCACGCCGATGTAGCCAAGGCCGCACAGTTCATAGCAACTGGCCGCCAGCTTCATGAAACCGTCCCAGTTCGGCAATTGCACACCGTCCACCGAGTTGGTGGTGTCCGGATGCTTGCTGATGATGCGGTTCAGCCAGGTGCCCCGAAGGGTGACGCCGGTGGCCAGGTCGACACCCACGCCGATTGCGCCCTGGTGCAGGTTGGCCTTGCCGCCGGATTGCCGAGTGGGCAGGCGAAGCATAGCCATCACCGGATACCCCATCAGCACGATGATGCGGATGTCCGGTACCCCTTCGTAGCTGATGCTCTTGAAGATCTGATCCGGCGTCACCCGGTACTCGATCAACGCGCGGTCGCGATGCCCGCCCAGCGAGTACAAGCCGGTGAGGATGCTGGAGATCTGATGCTCGATCTCTTCATGGCTGATGATCTTGCCCGACACCGTGCGATAGCGATCCTCGAAGCGGTCGGCGACAACCAGGATGCCATCCCCCCCGCGCCTTGGGCGGGTTTGATCACGAAATCGCTGCGACCGCCGATGATCTGGTCGAGCTTGTCGATCTCTTTTTCGGTCTCGATGACGCCGTACATTTCCGGCACGTGAATGCCGGCTGCCAGTGCACGCTCTTTGGTGATGATCTTGTCATCGACGATCGGATACAGATGGCGCTTGTTGTACTTGAGTACATAGTCCGCGTTGCGCCGGTTGATGCCCATGATGCCCCGGGCTTCCAGGGCCTTCCAGGTCTTGATCAGTCCGAACATCAGGCGTCAGCCTTCTTCAGGAATGCCTTGAAGCGCACGAGCTCGGTCAGGCGGTAGCCGCGGTAGCGACCCATCGCCAGCATGAAGCCCACCAGAATCAACAGCACCGCCGGGAAGGTGAAGACGAAGTACACCGCTTCCGGCACGGTCATCAGCAGGTGCGCCAGCGAGGCGGCGAACAAGGTGCCGATGGCGACTTTCATCGCATGGCCACCACCGCGTTCTTCCCAAGTGATCGACAGGCGTTCGATGGTCATGGTCAGGATCACCATCGGGAACAGGGCTACCGACAGTCCGCGTTCCAGGCCCAGCTTGTGGCTGAACAGGCTGATGGCGGCGATCAGTACCACCACGAAGGTCAGCACCACCGACAAGCGCGGCAGCATCTGCAGTTTCAGGTGTTCGAGATAGGAGCGCAGCGACAGGCCCAAGGCCGTGATCACCGTGAACAGCACGATGCCGAAGCCCAACTGCGTCTCGCGGAATGCCAAGGCGATCAGTACGGGGGTGAACGTGCCCAGGGTCTGGATGCCGATCAGGTTGCGCAGCACCAGGATTACCAGCACGCCGATCGGGATCATCACCATGATCATGAAGGTTTGCTGGGTTTGCAGTGGCAAGCCGTACAGGGAGTACTCGAGGAAATCGGCGTCGGTGTTCTCGTCGGTCAGCTTGGCCAGGCGGATGGCATTCATCTCGCTGTTGTTCATGCTGAAAGTGACAGTGGCTTTCTTGCCGCCGTCGACGGTGATCAGGTTGTCATCGCCCGTCCACCACAGCAGGCGATCGTTGGGCAGGCCTTGCTCGCCGGTTTCCGGGTTGAAGTACAGCCAGTCATTGCCGTTGAAGCTGCGCAGCCACAGTTCAGGACTCTGCGGCGTATCGGCCACCAAGCGCACGGTATGGACCTTCTCCATCGGCACGTGGGCGATCGACAGCAGCAGGTCGATGACCTGGGCCTTTTTCAGCGGCGAGCTGTCACCGGCCAGCAGGAGCTTGGCGTTGTCGTCATTGGGGTTGTTGACGCGCTTGATGGTCTCGCTGACGAAGGTCTCGACGTCGGCCGAATGCTGGCGAATAGGGGCCATGAGCGCTTCGGCGGCGATCTTCTCCGGACCCTCGACGGCCAGGCTGTCGCGGAAAGTCGGGCCTTTGATCTTGGCCTTTTCGGTGCTGTAGCGCTTGGTCAGGACCAGGCGGTAGTAAAGGGTCTGGTTACCGCTGGCGCGACGGGCCGACCAGGTGACCTTGCGGTTGCCGTCAGCGCGGTTGACGCTGACGCCATAGTTGTTGGAGATGAAGCTCTCGTTGAGGCTGACGTAATCACGGTTCAGCGGCGGAACGTACATCTGGATCTTCACCGGGTCCTTGGGACTGGCGACGAACTCGACCTTGGCGTCGATGTTCCACAGATCGTCCGTCTCGTCTTCGGTCACCGGGATGCCGAGGACGAAGATCTGATAGCAAGTGACCGTCACGCCCAGCAACACCAAGATGGTGATCAGGACTTTCAGGTGCAGGGTCAGAGAGCGCATCGGGGTTACTCTACTTTGGGAGCTTCGGTGGCGCAGGCAGGTTTGCCGGCCGCGTATTTGAGGCTAGGGTCGACCAGCGCGTCGAAGCGCTTGAGCGCCTCGGAACCGATGAGCAGCGGGAACTGGAATGCGCTGCGGTCGGTGAGGTTGACTTCGATGGTGCGCAGGGCCTGGCCCATGCAGATGTTCAGTTCGATCACCGGACGATTGGTGTAGGCCTTGCCCTGGTCGGGATCGTAATCGCTGGCGCGTCGCTTGATCTTGCTGATACGGGCCAGGGGACGTTCGATGGGGTGCTTGTGGGCGGCGTCGATGGCCAGGTAGAAGCGTACCCAGCTCTCCCCGTTGCGCTTGAAGCGCTTGATGTCACGGGCGCTGAGCGACGCGGTCTTGGCGCCGGTGTCCAACTTGGCGGCCACTTCGAGGTCGAGGTCGCCCAGGCGGGCGTATTCGTTCAGGCCGTACACGGTCTTCTCGCCCGCGTGGCCGAGCGCCGGCAGTGCGGCGAGGCAGAACAACAGTGAAGAAAAAATGGGTCTCATAGTCCTGGCGCGGTGCTGTCTGAGTTCGGGGCAGGGCGCGAGCGCCTCGTTCATCTGTCAACAGCATGAAATGATGACAGGCACACTATCCGTGATCCTTCGGGAGCGCGGCATTCTATCACGCCGACGTCTTGACGCCAGCGCGCTGCGATCAGACCGCAGCGTTGGGCGGTAAGTTCTGCATTGGTAGATTGTCGACAATATAGTTTTCTCCTTTGACTATAAGTCTGTTTATGGCTAAATTCAGGGTATTAAGCCCTAAAGGTGTCGACAATAATGCTACAAGCACCCTCAGCCTTTGCCCCGGCTGCCGAGGATGGCGAAACCCTGTCCGAGCATGTGTTTCGCCGCATCCAGGCGGCCATCGTCAAAGGCGACATCGCGCCCGGCAGCAAGATCTCCGAGCCCGAGCTGGCGCGCACCTATGGCATCAGCCGTGGCCCTCTGCGCGAGGCCATCCACCGTCTGGAGGGGCAGCGTCTGCTGGTGCGCATTCCCCATGTCGGTGCGCGGGTGGTCTCGCTCGATCCTGCCGAGCTGGTCGAACTCTATGAAATCCGCGAGTCGCTCGAAGGTATGGCCTGTCGCTTGGCCGCCGAGCGCATGAGCGTGGAGCAGATCGACGAGCTGCGCCGCGTGCTCGATACCCACGAGCGCGACGCAGCCTTCCAGGCAGGGCTGGGTTACTACCAGCAGGAAGGCGATTTCGACTTCCACTATCGGATCATCCAGGGCAGCGGCAACCAGACCCTCGTGAAGATGCTCTGTGGCGAGTTGTATCAACTGGTGCGCATGTACCGTATCCAGTTCTCGGCCACGCCCAACCGGCCGCGCCACGCTTTCGCCGAACACCACCGCATTCTCGATGCCATCGCCGAACGCGACGGCGAGTTGGCCGAACTGCTGATGCGTCGCCACATCGCGGCGTCCAAGCGCAACATCGAGCGTCACTACCAAGGCGCCGACAACACTAGTCCACGAGGTGAGTCATGACTGTGAAGAGCACTCCCGGCCAGCGTTTCCGCGATGCGGTCGCCGCCGAACATCCGCTGCAGGTGGTCGGGACCATCAACGCCAACCACGCGCTGCTGGCCAAACGTGCCGGATTCAAGGCCATCTATCTGTCTGGAGGGGGCGTCGCCGCCGGTTCCCTGGGGTTGCCTGACCTGGGCATCACCGGGTTGGACGACGTACTCACCGATGTCCGTCGGATCACCGATGTCTGCGATCTGCCGCTTCTGGTGGATGTGGACACCGGCTTTGGCGCCTCGGCGTTCAACGTGGCTCGCACGGTGCGCTCCATGAGCAAGTTCGGAGCTGCAGCCATTCATATCGAGGACCAGGTCGGCGCCAAGCGCTGCGGTCATCGACCGAACAAGGAAATCGTCTCGCAGCAGGAGATGGTCGATCGTATCAAGGCGGCGGTCGATGCGCGGACCGATGACAGCTTCGTGATCATGGCGCGCACCGACGCGCTGGCAGTCGAAGGGCTGAACGCGGCCCTGGACCGCGCTGCGGCCTGTGTCGAGGCGGGCGCCGACATGATCTTCCCCGAGGCCATTACCGAGCTGCAGATGTACAAGACCTTCGCTGACCGAGTGAAGGCGCCTATCTTGGCCAACATCACTGAGTTCGGCGCCACGCCACTGTTCACCACCGAGGAGTTGGCAGCCGTCGACGTGTCCTTGGTGCTGTATCCGTTGTCGGCATTCCGCGCCATGAACAAGGCGGCCGAGAACGTCTACACCGCGCTGCGCCGTGATGGCACGCAGAAGCAGGTGGTGGACACGATGCAGACGCGTATGGAGCTTTACGATGCCATTGGCTACCACGCCTTCGAGCAGAGCCTCGATGCGTTGTTCGCGCAAAAAAAAGGCTGATGACCGAACAGGTCAGGCCCGATTAGCCAGCAAGACTTCATAACAATTTCAAGAAAGGAGAACCATCCCATGGCCGAAGCAAAAGTACTCAGCGGTGCCGGCCTGCGCGGCCAGGTGGCCGGGCAGACCGCGCTGTCGACCGTCGGCCAGGCCGGTGCCGGCCTGACCTACCGTGGCTACGACGTGCGTGATCTGGCAGCAGGTGCCGAATTCGAGGAAGTGGCGTACTTGCTGCTTTATGGCGAGCTGCCGAACAAGGCCGAGCTCGCCGACTACAAGCACCGACTGAAAGCGCTGCGTAACCTGCCGCAGGCGCTCAAGGAAGTCCTCGAGCGTATCCCGCGCGACGCCCACCCGATGGATGTCATGCGCACGGGCTGTTCGCTGCTCGGCACGCTGGAGCCGGAGCTGACCTTCGATGCTCAGCGCGACAGGACCGACCGTCTGCTGGCGCTGTTTCCGGCAGTCATGTGCTACTGGTATCGCTTCAGTCATCACGGCGTGCGCATCGACTGCAGCAGCGACGAGGACAGCCTGGGTGGTCATTTCCTTTATCTGTTGCACGGCAAGAAGCCCAGCGATCTGCACGTGAAGGTGATGAACGTCTCGCTGATCCTTTACGCCGAGCACGAGTTCAACGCCTCCACCTTCACTGCGCGCGTTTGCGCCTCGACATTGTCCGATCTTTATTCGTGCATCACAGCGGCCATCGGCGCGCTGCGCGGACCGCTGCATGGCGGCGCCAACGAGGCGGCCATGGAGCTGATCGAGCGCTTCCAAAGTCCGCAGGAGGCCAGCGCCGAACTGCTGCGCATGCTTGAGCGCAAGGACAAGATCATGGGCTTCGGCCATGCGATCTACAAGGAGTCCGATCCGCGCAACGAGGTGATCAAGGGCTGGTCGAAACAGCTCGCCGACGAGGTGGGTGATACCGTGCTCTACCCAGTCTCCGAAGCCATCGACAAGACCATGTGGGAGCAGAAGCGGCTTTTCCCCAACGCCGATTTCTACCATGCCTCGGCGTATCACTTCATGGGCATCCCGACCAAGCTGTTCACACCGATCTTCGTCTGTTCGCGGCTGACCGGCTGGGCCGCGCATGTCTTCGAGCAACGGGCGAACAACCGCATCATTCGACCCAGTGCCGAATACACCGGTGTCGAGCAGCGTCAGTTCGTGCCGATCGATCGGCGCTGACTCACCGATCGTGGGGCTGCATTGCAGCCCTGTTGCGATCCAAGACCGCTCCCGCAGGGGCGACGCTGTACCTGTTGGAAGCGGCCTTGGGTCGCGAAAGGGCCGCGCAGCGGCTTCCGATGCCCGGCAATGCTACTGCTACCGATCACCGTGACGAGCTTGATAACGACATGAACAGCGCATACCGCAAACTCCTGCCAGGCACCGGCCTGGATTATTTCGACGCGCGCCAGGCGGTCGAGGCGATCACGCCCGGCGCCTACGACCGTCTTCCCTACACCTCGCGCGTACTGGCCGAAAACCTGGTGCGCCGCTGCGACCCCGCGACGCTGAACGCCTCGCTGACGCAGTTGATCGAGCGCAAGCGCGACCTCGATTTTCCCTGGTACCCGGCACGTGTGGTGTGCCACGACATTCTTGGCCAGACTGCATTGGTAGACCTGGCGGGCCTGCGCGACGCCATCGCCGACATGGGCGGCGATCCTGCACAGGTCAACCCGGTGGTGCCGGTGCAACTGATCGTCGACCATTCGCTGGCCGTGGAGTGCGGCGGCTTCGATCCGCAAGCGTTCGAAAAGAACCGCGCCATCGAGGATCGGCGCAACGAAGATCGTTTCCATTTCATCAACTGGACCAAGCAGGCGTTCAAGAATGTCGATGTGATCCAGCCGGGCAACGGCATCATGCATCAGATCAACCTGGAGAAGATGTCGCCGGTCATTCAAAGCGACCATGGCGTGGCGTTCCCGGATACCTGTGTCGGTACCGACAGCCATACCCCGCATGTCGATGCCTTGGGGTGATCGCGATCGGTGTGGGCGGTCTCGAAGCCGAGAACGTGATGCTGGGGCGTGCGTCGTGGATGCGCCTGCCGGAAATCGTCGGCGTTGAGCTCACCGGCAAGCTCGACCCAGGCATCACCGCCACCGACCTGGTGCTCGCGCTGACCGAGTTCCTGCGCAAGCAGAAAGTGGTCGGCGCCTACCTCGAGTTCCACGGCGTCGGTGCCCAGGCGCTGACCTTGGGCGACCGCGCGACCATCTCCAACATGGCGCCCGAGTACGGTGCCACGGCGGCCATGTTCGCCATCGACCAGCAGACCCTCGACTACCTGCGTCTGACCGGGCGTGAGGATCGCCAAGTGCAGTTGGTGGAGACTTACGCCAAGGTCGCCGGCCTGTGGGCCGACAGCCTGGCCAAGGCCGAGTACGAGCGCACCCTGAGCTTCGATCTGTCGAGCGTAGTGCGCAACATGGCCGGTCCGTCCAACCCGCATGCCCGCGTGGCCACTTGCGACCTGGCGGCCAAGGGCATCGCGGGGCGTGGGAAGACGTGCCGGGGCAGATGCCCGATGGGCGGTGATCATCGCGGCCATCACCAGTTGCACCAACACCAGCAATCCGCGCAACGTCATCGCCGCCGGTCTGCTGGCGCGCAACGCCAACCGCCTTGGACTGACACGCAAGCCGTGGGTGAAGTCGTCCCTGGCGCCGGGTTCCAAGGCGGTCCAGTTGTACCTCAAGGAGGCGGGCCTGGAGCAGGAACTGGAACAGCTGGGCTTTGGCATCGTCGCTTTCGCCTGCACCACCTGCAACGGCATGTCCGGCGCGCTGGATCCGGCGATCCAGCAAGAGATCATCGACCGTGACCTGTACGCCACTGCTGTGCTATCGGGCAATCGCAATTTCGACGGACGCATCCATCCCTACGCCAAGCAAGCGTTCCTGGCCTCGCCACCGCTGGTGGTGGCCTACGCCATTGCCGGGACCATCCGCTTCGATATCGAGAAGGATGTACTCGGCGTCGTCGACGGTCAGCAGATCCGCCTGATGGACCTGTGGCCGAGCGATGAGGAGATCGACGCCGTGGTGCGCGCCTCGGTCAAGCCTGAGCAGTTCCGTCAGGTGTACATCCCCATGTTCACCATCGAGGAGGACACCGGGCCGAAGGTTGCGCCGCTGTACGACTGGCGCCCGATGAGCACCTACATCCGTCGCCCGCCTTACTGGGAGGGGCCCTGGCCGGTGAGCGCAGCCTGCGCGGCATGCGGCCGCTGGCGGTGTTGCCGGACAACATCACCACCGATCACCTGTCGCCCTCCAACGCCATCATGCTCGACAGCGCTGCCGGCGAGTACCTGGCCAAGATGGGCTTGCCGGAGGAGGACTTCAACTCTTACGCCACGCACCGCGGCGATCACCTGACGGCTCAGCGCGCCACCTTCGCCAACCCGAAGTTGTTCAATGAAATGGTGCGCAGCGAAGACGGGAGCGTGAGGCAGGGTTCGCTGGCGCGCATCGAGCCGGAAGGCAAGGTGACGCGCATGTGGGAAGCGATCGAGACCTACATGCAGCGCAAGCAGCCACTGATCATTGTGGCCGGTGCCGATTATGGCCAAGGCTCCTCGCGCGACTGGGCCGCCAAAGGCGTGCGCCTGGCGGGGGTCGAAGCTATCGTTGCCGAGGGCTTCGAGCGTATTCACCGCACCAACCTGATCGGCATGGGTGTGTTGCCGTTGGAGTTCCATCCTGGAACCACGCGCCTGACCTTGGCCTTGGATGGCAGTGAAACCTATGACGTGCTTGGCGCGCGTACACCGCGCGCGACCTTGACCTTGGTGGTCAATCGACGCGATGGCGAGCGCTTGGAGGTGCCGGTCACCTGTCGACTGGATACCGCCGAGGAAGTGTCGATCTATGAAGCCGGTGGCGTGTTGCAGCGCTTTGCCCAGGATTTCCTGGAAGGCAAGGCCTAACCCACCTCTAGCCCCTGTAGGAGGGGAATCGGACATGACACATGCAGCGCAAATCAAAATTGCCGCCACCTACATGCGGGGCGGCACCAGCAAGGGCGTGTTCTTCCGTCTGCAGGATCTTCCCGAGCGTGCTCAGGTGCCTGGGCCTGCACGCGACGCCTTGCTGTTGCGGGTCATCGGCAGTCCCGACCCGTACGCCAAGCAGATCGATGGTATGGGCGGTGCGACTTCCAGTACCAGCAAGACCGTGATTCTTTCGCCAAGCACACGCCCCGATCACGATGTCGACTATCTGTTCGGTCAGGTGGCCATCGACAAGGCTTTCGTCGATTGGAGCGGCAACTGCGGCAACCTGTCGGCGGCGGTCGGCTCGTTCGCCATCGCCAGCGGTTTGGTGGACTCGACCCGTGTACCGCATGACGGCGTCGCCACTGTACGGATCTGGCAGGCCAATATCGGTAAGACCATCATCGCCCATGTGCCGATCAGTGCAGGGCAGGTGCAGGAAACGGGTGATTTCGAGCTGGACGGCGTGACCTTTCCCGCAGCCGAAGTGCAGTTGGCGTTTCTCGATCCCGCTGCGGACGAAGAAGGTGAGGGGGCGGGGCGATGTTTCCCACTGGTAACCTGGTCGACGACCTGGAGGTGCCCGGCATAGGAACCTTCAAGGCGACGCTGATCAACGCCGGGATCCCGACCATCTTCGTCAACGCCGCAGACCTTGGCTATACCGGTACCGAGCTTCAGGAAGCGATCAATGGCGATGCCGAGGCGCTAGCGCGTTTCGAGACGATCCGTGCCCAGGGGCGGTGCGCATGGGACTGATCGACCACATCGAGCAAGCGGCCGGTCGCCAGCACACGCCAAAGGTCGCCTTCGTGGCGCCCGCCACCGGGTACAACGCTTCCAGCGGCAAGGCAGTGGCTGCCAGCGATATCGACCTGGTGGTGCGGGCGCTGTCGATGGGCAAGCTGCATCACGCGATGATGGGCACCGCTGCGGTGGCCATTGGCACCGCTGCTGCGATCCCGGGCACGCTGGTCAATCTGGCTGCCGGCGGTGGCGAGCGCAGTGCCGTCCGTTTCGGGCATCCCTCCGGCACTTTGCGGGTCGGGGCCGAAGCGCATCAGGTCAATGGTCAATGGACGGTGACCAAAGCCATCATGAGCCGCAGTGCGCGGGTGCTGATGGAAGGGTGGGTGCGGGTCCCGGGAGATAGTTTCTAGGTCATCCAAGCGTCTAGTCCTGAAGGGAGGTCAAAAGGTGTAAACCTTCTTCAGGATGGGGCACACAAAAAAGCCCGGCACATTGGCCGGGCTTTTTCTTGTCGCTTGCAGCTTCTAGCTTGCCGCTGCCTTACGCCTGAACCACCGGGATCTGGGCGTTGGCCGCTGCTTCGCGGAACTCGGCGATCTGGTCGAAGCTCAGGTAGCGGTAGACGTCGGCAGCCATGCTGTCGATGTCCTTGGCGTACTGCAAGTACTCCTCGACGGTCGGCAGTTTGCCGAGAATCGAGGCGACTGCCGCCAGCTCCGCCGACGCCAGATAGACGTTGGTGGCATCGCCCAGACGGTTGGGGAAGTTGCGGGTCGAGGTAGATACCACGGTCGAGCCGGTCTGAACGCGTGCCTGGTTACCCATGCACAGCGAGCAGCCTGGCATTTCCATGCGTGCGCCGGCCTTGCCGTAGATGCCGTAGTAGCCTTCCTCGGTCAACTGATGCGCGTCCATCTTGGTGGGCGGCGCCAGCCACAGGCGAGTCGGAATACCGCCCTTGACCTTCTCCAGTAGCTTGCCGGCTGCGCGGAAGTGGCCGATGTTGGTCATGCACGAGCCAATGAACACCTCGTCGATCTTCTCGCCCTGGACCTGCGACAGCAGGCGAGCGTCGTCCGGGTCGTTCGGCGCGCAGAGCACGGGCTCCTTGACGTCAGCCAGGTCGATTTCGATGATTTCAGCGTATTCGGCGTCGGCGTCGGCCGAGAGCAGTTGTGGATTGGCCAACCAGGCCTCCATGGCCTGCGCGCGGCGCTCCATGGTGCGTGCATCACCGTATCCTTCGCTGATCATCCAGCGCAGCAGGGTGATGTTCGACTGCAGGTACTCGGCGATGGCCTTTTCCGGCAGCTTGATGGTGCAACCCGCCGCCGAGCGCTCGGCCGACGCATCGGACAGCTCGAAGGCCTGCTCGACGGTCAGTTCGTCCAAGCCCTCGATCTCCAGGATGCGACCGGAGAAGGCGTTTTTCTTGCCCTTCTTCTCGACGGTCAGCAGACCCTGCTGGATGGCGTAGTAAGGGATGGCATGGACCAGGTCACGCAGGGTGATGCCGGGTTGCAGCTTGCCCTTGAAGCGCACCAGGACCGACTCCGGCATGTCCAGCGGCATGACGCCGGTGGCAGCGGCGAAGGCGACCAGGCCGGAACCGGCCGGGAACGAAATGCCGATCGGGAAGCGGGTGTGCGAGTCGCCGCCGGTGCCGACGGTGTCAGGCAGCAGCATGCGGTTCAGCCAGCTGTGGATGATGCCGTCGCCTGGACGCAGGGACACGCCGCCACGGGTGCGGATGAAGTCCGGCAGGGTGTGGTGGGTGGTGACGTCGATCGGCTTTGGATAAGCAGCGGTGTGGCAGAACGACTGCATGACCAGATCGGCGGAGAAGCCCAGGCAAGCCAGGTCCTTCAGCTCGTCGCGGGTCATCGGGCCGGTGGTGTCCTGGGAGCCGACGGTGGTCATCTTCGGTTCGCAGTAAGCGCCCGGGCGAACGCCTTGGCCTTCGGCCAGGCCACAGGCGCGGCCGACCATCTTCTGCGCCAGGGTGAAGCCCTTGCCGGTGTCGGCAGGCTGCTCGGCTTTCTTGAACAGGTCCGAGGCCCCGAGGTTCAGTTGGGCGCGCGCCTTTTCGGTCAGGCCGCGGCCGACGATCAGAGGGATACGGCCGCCGGCGCGGACTTCGTCGAGCAGCACTTCGGTCTTCAGTTCGAAGGTGGTGACCAGTTCACCGCTGTCGTGGCGCTTGACCTCGCCCTTGAATGGGTAAACGTCGATCACGTCGCCCATGTTCAGGTTGGTGCAGTCGAATTCGATCGGCAGAGCGCCGGCGTCTTCCATGGTGTTGTAGAAGATCGGCGCGATCTTGGTGCCGAAGCAGAAGCCGCCAGCGCGCTTGTTCGGCACGTTGGGGATGTCGTCGCCGAAGAACCACAGCACGGAGTTGGTGGCCGATTTACGCGAGGAGCCGGTACCGACCACGTCGCCGACGTACGCTACCGGATGGCCTTTGGCGCGGACCGCCTCGATTTGCTTGAGCGGGCCGACGGAGCCGGGTTGTTCTGGCTCGATGCCGTCACGGGCCATCTTCAGCATGGCCAGGGCGTGCAGCGGGATGTCCGGGCGCGACCAGGCATCGGGCGCAGGAGACAGGTCGTCGGTGTTGGTTTCGCCAGGCACCTTGAACACGGTCAGGGTGTACTTGTCGGCGATGGCCGGACGCGAGGTGAACCACTCGCCAGCAGCCCAGGATTCCAGGACGGCCTTGGCGTGCACGTTACCGGCCTTGGCTTTTTCCGCCACGTCGTGGAAGGCATCGAACATCAGCAGGGTGTGCTTGAGCTGTTCGGCCGCGACGGCGCCCAGTTCGGCGTCATCCAGCAGCGCGACCAGCGTTTCGATGTTGTAGCCGCCTTGCATGGTACCCAGCAGCTCGGTGGCGTGCTTGCGGTCGATCAGGGGCGACTTGGCTTCGCCTTTGGCGAGCGCGGACAGAAACGCGGCCTTGACGTAGGCCGCTTCGTCGACGCCTGGCGGAACACGGTTGGTGATCAGGTCTACGAGGAAGGCTTCTTCGCCGGCCGGCGGGTTTTTCAGCAGCTCGACCAGGCTTGCAGTTTGTTCGGCGTTCAGCGGCTGGGGCACGATACCCAGGGCGGCACGCTCTTCGATGTGTTTGCGGTAGGCTTCAAGCACAGTTATTACCCTCATCAGTGGTCCCTAAAGGGAGTCCGGGACGCTCATCCAGCATTCCCCACACCCATGCGCGGTTCACGGCTTTTTGAGCCGTCCAGCCAGGGTCGCAGAGAATCCTTACAGAAGCTGCTTTCAAAGTTTTACGCCTGTAGAACGGGAGGCTGATGAGGGGTTGGCGCGGCCATGCTAGGGGCATGGTCCGGGCCAACGCCGTTCTACCGGATCAACTGTGCTCGTGACGCTTTGAAAACAGCTTCCAACGGACATGGTTGCCTTGAAAAGGCGGGGTGATTCTACGGCAAAAAAAGGCGGAAGGTAAGTTGCCGTCGCTGACTTTAGCCCGTGACCCCGGTTAGACAAAGGGCTAACATGCCCGGGTGTGCCACCCCCAGATCATTGTTTTCTCATGTCCAACCAGTCCATCAAAACGCCCTGTGTCGGTCTTTGCTCTACCGTGTATGGCGATACCGTCTGTCGGGGCTGCAAGCGTTTCCACCATGAAGTGATTCATTGGAACGGATACGACGAAGCGCAGAAGCGGGCTGTCTGGCAGCGACTGGAACAGTTGCTGGTGCAGGTCATGATGGCCAAGCTGGAAATATTCGACAGCGACCTTCTGCGCCAGCAACTGGAGCAGCGCTCGATCCGCTTCGTGCCGCAACAATCGGTGTATTGCTGGGCCTACCAATTGATCGCTCGCGGTGCCCGCATGATCCGTGATCTGGACGCCTACGGCATGGTCCTGCTGCCTGAGTTCCGCGAATGGGAGCTGCCCCAGTTGCGCGACGCCATCGACCGCGAGTTCTTCCTGCTGTCCGAAGCGCATTACGATCGTTACATCGCCCCCGCCTTCCTCAAACAGACGCAGGGGTAGCGATTTCTACCTGCCTGATGCTGCACACAACCGCCAGGGTAGTGCCTCATTTTCGAGGAGGCACCTGTCATGGATTCATTGAAATTCGAGCCGCTGATCAGTTTCACCGCCCGCTGCCAGTGGCAATTGGACGAGGCGCCAATGCATCCTGGGCAGTGGGACGAAGACAGCGATTTGCTGCGCCCCTTCTGGGTCGAATTCGATGATTGGAATGGCAACGATGGCTGGTTGATTACCAGCACCGACTACAGCGAAGAGATGATCCAATCATTTCTGATCGACCAGTTGCTGGGCCCCCAGGCACGGCAGCGGCGTTTCTGCGACAGTTTCTGGTTCGGCGTGTATCGGCACGCCACCGGCTTTTTCTATGAGATCCGGCCCGCCTACGAGGGAGACAATGTAGACTCGTGGCCACTCTTGGACTACTGGCTGAATGTGAGTCGCAACGGCTACTTGGGCTTCTACACGGCCCGCTCACCGGCGGGAAAGTGTGTGACCGAGCAGGCTCGGCTGGAAGTGCGTGATCCCTTTGGTGTGAGTGCCGGGATGACATTGCCGATCGATCCACCGTTCGAGATCGCCACCCCTCTCTACACACTCACCTGCTCACGCGGAACACCTCTGTGGCATGTTCCCGAACTCGATCCTTCGGACTTGGAGGCTGGCGACGTACTGACCAACCTGACGCTTCACAGTCCGTGGGGGCGACGCGTCAGGCGGGTTGCGGAAGATGTCGCCTACCTCAACGATCACCAGGGCACGAGCGGACGCTTCAGTTTGGTGATTCAGAACCCCTGTGTGCCCCCACACCCCAAACCCAAGGCCTGACTGCAGGCTCAGTCGCCGGTGTACTCGCAGCCGCTGGTGCAGGTCTCGTGGATGCGCACCTTGGACAGTTCCGGCAGCAACGGCTTGACCTGCTCCCAGATCCACTTGGCGATCACTTCGCTGGTGGGGTTCTCCAGGCCGGGAATGTCGTTCAGGTAGTTGTGGTCGAGGCGTTCGTAGATGGGTTTGAAGATCGCCTTGACCTCTGCGAAGTCGCGGATCCAGCCGGTATGCGGGTCGAGTGGGCCGGTCAGGTGCAACGCGACCTTGAACGAATGGCCATGCAGGCGTCCGCACTTGTGGCCGGCGGGAACGTTGGGCAGGCGGTGGGCGGACTCGAAGGTGAACTCTTTGAAAATTTCCACGCTGGCAGAACTCTGTGTGAATCGACAATGCGCGCAGTCTACCAGCATGCTTCCTACAAGGCTTGCAACCGTTCGTGCAGGTGCCCGCTGGCGACCAGTTCGAGTAGCTCATCGCCCAGGCGCTGGCTCTCGGCAATCGCCTTGTACCAGTAACGCTTGCGTGCCGGCGCATCACCGATGAATCGCTTGAAGTCGCCACGATCTGGGAGCTTGCCGTAAGGCAGGGTTGCCAGATACTGCGGTGATGGCGTCATCAGCAGTACGTTCTGCAGGCGCGTCGCGTCGCCCCGGCGCCAGGGCAGTGCCTTGTCGAACCAGCCGGGTATCACCTTGTCAGTGAAGTGCGGGTAAAGCACCAGATCGTCGCCGCAGTAGGGCAGGTCCAGGTGATAGTCCAGCAGACCGCCGTCGCGATAGGTGCCGGTGCCAGCGCCGGGAATGTCTCGTACCCCCTCCATCACCAATGGGATGGAGCCAGAAGCGAGCAGGGCTTGGCGCAGGTTGTCCAGGTGCAGCGGCAGGAAGCGTGACGGGAAGTCGGTGAGCGCATCCAGTGGAGGCGCGCAGCGGCCGTCGTGAAGGATCACCCGTTCGAAATGTCGAGCCAGGCGTGAACGACCTATCAGATTGCTGGCGATGACTGAGGACAATCCCGCGCCGAGTGTCGCCCTACCGTCAAATGCCAACGCTCCATGGCTTTTGACAGCCAGAATGTTCAGCCGGTAGTTGGGATTGGCAAGGATCTCGCTGTCCCGGCCTTGCAGTAAGTCGTCGAGCATGCGCTGGCAGCTCTGGGTCACTTGCGCCGGAGTCACGCCCCTGGCGAAGTCCTGTTCGGTGTACAGCTCGCCCAGGCGGCGCAGGCCGGCAATGGGATCGTTCAGGCAGGCGCTGGCGAAGCGCCAAGCGCCGATCGAGGCGCCGATCAGCGAGCGCTGGCGCGGCGCTGAAGGTAGCAAATGGCCGAAGATCGCCAGGTCCAGGCCCTGGATGCCCAAGGGTTTGGGGCCTCCTGCGGCGCCAGGCAGCGTGCCGATATCGCCAGCGCGCAGGCCGCGTTCGCGAATGTGTACCAAGGCGCGTCTGCCCGCTTTGAAGGTAAGGGCGGGGTACTTGATATGGATGGCGCTCATGGCAGTCTCTAGTCGGGCAGGCACGCATTATAGGCAAGTCACCTGGGTGTGTGCCGAAGTGCTGGATAACGGCGCTATCATGTCGCCCGTTATTTTCAGGTTGAGTTAAGGGCTAATGATTAATCTCATTGGCGTAGACAACTCGTAAAGTTCGATGGAGAAACATCATGAAAACCCTGACTGCTCTGTTCGCCGCCGCTGCTCTGACTTTCGGCACCACTGCCGCGTTCGCCAAGGATGTCCAGCCCGACCAAGTGGTCAAGCTGGTCAACGAAAAGACCATCAAGTCGCTGGATGAACTCAAGGCGGCTGCGGTGGCCAAACATCCCGGCTCAACCGTTACCGACAGCGAGCTCGAAGAGGAATATGGGCGTTACATCTACAAGGTCGAGCTGCGTGATGCGCAGAACGTCGAGTGGGACGTGGACCTGGATGCCAAAACCGGCGAAGTTCTGAAGGATGCGCGAGACAGCTGATGAACACCTTGCCGCGAGCAGTGCCTTGCCTGGCCTTGGCACTGCTGGTCGCCTGTCCACTGGCAAGTGCCCGTGACCTGGATCAGGATGAGGCCCTGGCGTTGCGCCAGCAGGGCGTTATCCTGCCGCTCGAACAACTGCTCGAAGCCGCCCTGGGGCGTCACCCCGGGGCGCGCTTGTTGGAGGCCGAGCTTGAGGAAAAACATGATCGCTACGAATACGAGGTCGAACTTCTGACCCCGAATGGCGTGGTTCGCGAGATCAAGTACGACGCCCGCACTGGGGTCTTGATCAAAGACGAGGAAGACGACTGAATGCGCCTGTTGCTTGTCGAAGACAATGTCCCGCTGGCTGATGAGCTCACGGCCAGCCTGCAGCGCCAGGGTTACGCCGTGGATTGGCTGGCCGATGGTCGTGACGCGGTGTTTCAGGGGCAGAGCGAGCCCTATGACCTGATCATCCTCGACCTCGGCCTGCCTGGTCTGCCCGGGCTTGAAGTGCTCGAGCAATGGCGCGCCGCCGCCCTGGCTGTGCCAGTTCTTATCCTCACAGCCCGTGGCTCGTGGGCCGAACGTATCGAAGGGCTCAAAGCAGGGGCCGATGACTATTTGAGCAAGCCTTTTCATCCGGAAGAGTTACAGTTACGCATCCAGGCGCTGCTGCGCCGTGCTCGCGGCCTGGCCAACCAGCCGCGGCTGGAGGCTGCCGGCCTGCATCTGGATGAAGGGCGGCAATGCGTCACACGCGACGGCGTGGACATCCAGTTGACCGCTGCCGAGTTCCGTTTGCTGAGGTATTTCATGCTGCACCCGCGTCAGGTGCTGTCGAAAAGCCATCTGGCCGAACATCTCTACGACGGCGAGACCGAACGCGACTCCAACGTGCTTGAGGTGCATGTCAATCACTTGCGACGCAAGCTGGGTCGTACTGTGATCGAGACGCGCCGGGGTCAGGGCTATGTGTACGCCGGGAGTGCCGGCGGGTGAAGTCGATCCAGGCGCGCCTGAGCCTTGGTCTGGTGGTGGTGCTGGTGGTGGTTGGTGTGGCGGTGGCGCAGGTGACCCTTTGGCTTTTCGAGGCGGGCCTGCAACGCTACCTTGAAGCAGGATTGCGCAAGGAAAGCGAAAACTTGCTGGTGGCGCTCGTGCATGGGCCGCGCGGCTTGCAGTTGGACGAGCGACGGGTGTCGGCGGCGTACCACCGCCCGTTTTCAGGCTACTACTTTCGTATCGACTTCGCCCAAGGTACCTGGCGCTCACGCTCGCTCTGGGATCTGGACATGCCCAAGCCGGAGCGGCCAGGCCTGGATGATGGACATGAGCTAGGGCCCGAAGGCCAGCAACTGCTGGCTTATCGCGGCGATTACCGGCGTCTGGGCCAGCAGGTATCGATCAGTGTCGCGCAGGACTATTCACCTGTAAGTGCAGCGTTCAGGCGCCTGCAGCAGGTAGGTCTGGGCATGGGCGTGGTGGCCTTGGCGCTGATCCTGATCCTGCAGCGCATCACCATCACCCGCGCGCTGCGCCCTCTGGAGCGTGCCCGCCAGCAGATCGCACAGTTACAGCAGGGTCAGCGTTCGCAACTAGATGCCGAGGTGCCAAGCGAACTGCAGCCGCTGGTGGAGCAGATCAACCATTTGCTCGCACACACCGAAGACAGCCTGCGGCGCTCGCGTAACGCCTTGGGCAATCTCGGACATGCCCTGAAAACGCCCTTGGCGGTTCTGTTGAGTCTGGCTGGGAGCGAGCGCCTGCGCGACACGCCTCAGCTCCAGTCGCAACTGCGCGAACAGCTGGAGCAGATCCAGCAACGTCTGACGCGAGAGCTCAACCGCGCGCGGTTGGCCGGCGATGCTTTGCCTGGTGCCCGGTTTGATTGCGATGCTGAACTCCCAAGTCTTCTGTCGACCTTGAGCATGATTCACGGCGCCGGGCTTACGCTCGAGCAGGACGTTCCGGCGCGTTTGCAACTGCCATGGGACCGTGAAGATTTACTGGAACTGCTGGGTAACCTGCTGGACAACGCCTGCAAGTGGGCGGACAGTCAGGTTCGCTTGTCGATCCGGTCAACGCCGCAAGGTTATAGGCTTTGGGTGGACGATGATGGTCCAGGTATTCCTGACCAGTCTCGACAGCAAGTGCTCGAACGCGGCTCTCGTCTGGACGAGCAAGTGGCGGGGCACGGGCTGGGCTTGGGTATCGTTCGCGACATTGTCGAGGCTTGGCAGGGCCAGATCGAGCTTCAGGAAAGCCCGCTGGGTGGCCTGCGCGTCGATATCCGCTTACCGCGCAAGGGCCGCTGATCGACAGCACGCTGTTCGTCGTTGCCTGCCCACCGCTATGCTTCAACCTGTCCATGCCCGAGCGTTGCCCACATGACCTTGCTGCCGCTCCAGCTTCGCGCTGCCCGCGATGCCGACCGCGATTTCGCTCGCGACTTGACCCGGCGAGCCATGCTTCCCTATTACCAGCAATTCGACCTGCTCTGGATTGAGGACGCCTTCGATCAGGCCTGGGAATGGCGCGAGCAATGGCTGATTACCTCGGGCGAACAGGTGATTGGTTTCTGCAGTTTGAGCCAGGATAGCCAGGCTCTGTTCATTCGCGAACTGCACCTGTTGCCTGAGTTTCGTGGTCAGGGCGTGGGTAAATGGGTCCTCTGTCAGTTGATCTGTTGGGCGCAGCAACGCCGTCTGCCACTGCTGCGCCTGATGGTCTTCAGTACCAACCCTGCTCGGCGACTCTACGCAGCTATCGGTTTTGTTGAAATGGGCGAGGATGCCTGTTTCGTTCGGATGCAGCGCTGGGTCGACAGATCTACCGCCACCACCACGTGAGAGTGTTTCTGCTGGGCTGAGAGGATCGGCTCGGACGGGTGGTAGGTGCTCGGCTTGTGTTCATTGGATCCAATGTGCATAGTGCCACCTTGGCACCGAGCTGAGCGCCCGTGGCCGCCTGCATCTCAGGGATGTCGGATGAGTCGATAAGGACATCAAATGAAAGGTTTTGGACTGCGATTGAGGGAAGAGCGTGAACGGCTGGGCATGACCCAGCGGGTATTCGGCGACATTGGCGGCGTCGAGCCCAACGCGCAAGGCAAGTATGAGAGCGGGGAGCGTACTCCGCGGATCGACTATCTGGCCGCAGTGGCTAGCAAGGGGGTCGATGCGCTCTATGTATTGACGGGTACGCGCACACTCGCGCCGTTGGAGTGTTTGAGTGCCGAAGAGAGCCGACTGCTGCGCGGCCTCAGGCAATTGATGCCAGCCGACCGCGCCGCCGTCTGGCACTTGCTCGGTCGCTTGGTTGCGGACGGCCATTTGCAGGGGAGCGGCCTGCAGCGCAGAGGAGAGGGTCAGACTTATCTGCATGACGCGTTGCGCTAGGTTTGCAGTGAAATTTTTTGTTAAGGTGGCCGGATCCAATCGCCCCACTACGAGGTGTCTGCTTGATTAGGGTACTGGTGGTCGATGACCACGATCTGGTGCGTACCGGCATCACCCGTATGCTGGCTGATATCGATGGCCTGCAGGTGGTGGGCGAAGCGGACTCTGGTGAAGCGGCCCTCAAGCTGGCCCGCGAACTCAAGCCGGATGTAGTGCTGATGGACGTCAAGATGCCTGGCATCGGTGGCCTTGAGGCAACACGCAAGCTGTTGCGCAGCGATCCGGACAGCAAGGTGGTGGCGGTCACCGTTTGTGAAGAGGATCCGTTTCCTACGCGTCTGCTTCAGGCCGGGGCAGCAGGTTATCTGACCAAAGGCGCCGGGCTCGACGAAATGGTCCAGGCCATTCGCCTGGCCTTCGCGGGACAGCGCTACATCAGCCCGCAGATCGCCCAGCAACTGGCGCTGAAATCGTTCCAGCCGCAGGGCTCGCCGTTCGATGCGCTGTCGGAGCGGGAAATTCAGATCGCGCTGATGATCGTCGGCTGTCAGAAAGTGCAGGTCATCTCTGACAAGTTGTGTCTGTCCCCCAAGACCGTCAATACTTACCGTTATCGGATCTTCGAAAAACTCTCGGTCACCAGCGACGTCGAACTGACATTGCTGGCCGTTCGCCACGGTATGGTTGACGCAAGTCTGTAATCCCTCATGTCCCAACTCTTTGATGCCAGCGCGTTCCTGGCGACCTGCAGTGGTCGCCCGGGCGTGTACCGAATGTTCGACGCCGAGTCGCGGCTGCTCTATGTGGGCAAGGCGAAAAATCTCAAGAAACGTCTGGCCAGCTATTTCCGCAAAGCTGGCCTGGCGCCGAAGACGGCTGCCCTGGTGGCGCGCATTGCCCAAGTCGAAACCACCATCACTGCAAACGAAACTGCAGCGCTCCTGCTGGAGCAGACGCTGATCAAGGAATGGCGTCCGCCCTACAACATCCTGCTGCGCGACGATAAGTCCTATCCCTATGTGTTTTTGTCCGATGGCGAGTTTCCGCGCCTGGGCATTCACCGGGGTGCCAAGAAGGCCAAGGGCCGATACTTCGGGCCCTATCCCAGTGCTGGGGCGATCCGAGAAAGCCTGGGTCTGCTGCAGAAGGCCTTTTCGGTGCGCCAGTGCGAGGACAGTTACTACGCCAACCGAACTCGCCCCTGCCTGCAATACCAGATCAAGCGTTGCAAGGCGCCGTGCGTGGGTTTGGTCGAGCCCGGTGACTATGCCGAAGACGTGCGCCATTCGGTAATGTTCCTCGAGGGCCGCAGCCAGCAATTGGGCAACGAACTCAACGCCGAGATGGAGCAGGCCGCTATGGCACTGAACTTCGAGAAGGCTGCCGAGTTGCGTGATCAGATCGCGCTGTTGCGCCGCGTTCAGGACCAGCAGCATATGGAAGGCGGTTCAGGCGATGTCGACGTGGTCGCCGCCTTCGTCAACCCGGGCGGCGCCTGTGTTCATCTGATCAGTGTGCGCGGCGGGCGGGTGTTGGGCAGCAAGAATTTTTTCCCGCAGGTGGGTATCGAGGAGGAAGTTTCAGAAGTGATGGCCGCGTTCCTGTCACAGTACTACGTCGGCAACGCCGAGCGGGAACTGCCCAGCGAACTGATCGTCAACGTGGTGCACGAGGACTTCGAAGCAATCATCGAGGCGGTGCAGAGCCTGCGAGGCCGTGATCTGAGCATCAGCCATCGGGTTCGTGGCACGCGTGCGCGCTGGCAGCAGTTGGCGGTCACCAATGCTGAGCAAGCGCTCAATGCGCGTTTGGCGAACCGTCAGCACATGGCCGCGCGCTTCGACGCGCTGGCGCAGGTGCTGGACCTGCCGGAGGTGCCGCAACGCCTGGAGTGCTACGACATCAGCCATTCCAGTGGCGAAGCGACTGTGGCGTCCTGCGTGGTGTTCGGTCCCGAGGGCCCGATCAAGTCCGACTACCGCCGTTTCAACATCGAAGGTGTGACGGCCGGCGACGACTATGCCGCGATGCAGCAGGCCCTGACTCGCCGCTTCGGACGCATCAAGGACGGGGAGGGTAAGCTGCCGGATGTACTGCTGGTCGATGGTGGCAAGGGTCAGTTGAACATGGCGCGAGAGGTCATGCAGTCATTGGCCTTCACCGACCTCACCTTGCTCGGGGTGGCCAAGGGCGTGACCCGCAAGGCCGGTTTCGAAACGCTGTATCTCAACGATGCAGCTCACGAGTTCACACTCAAGGGCGACTCGCCGGCGCTGCACCTGATCCAGCAAATTCGCGACGAGGCTCACCGCTTTGCCATCACCGGTCACCGTGCGCGACGCGGCAAGGCTCGCCGAACGTCCAGTCTGGAGGATGTGGCCGGGGTCGGCCCCAAGCGCCGTCGCGACCTGCTGAAACATTTCGGCGGCCTGCAAGAGCTGAACCGGGCCAGTGCCGATGAGATCGCCAAGGCGCCCGGCATCAGTAAAAAGCTTGCCGAGTCGATTTATGCCAGCCTGCATAGCGAGTAGAATGCCGGGCTCAACCTGCAGCCAGTCGTATCGATGAATATTCCAAACCTGCTCACCGTTCTACGCGTCCTGCTCATTCCGATCTTCATCCTGCTGTTCTACGTGCCTTATCACTGGAGTTACGTAGCGGCCAGCAGTGTGTTCGCGATTGCTGCGGCGACCGACTGGCTCGACGGCTATCTGGCGCGTCGACTGCAACAGAGCACGCCCTTCGGTGCGTTCCTGGATCCTGTGGCAGACAAGCTGATGGTCGCCGTCGCCTTGGTGCTGCTGGTGCAGGTGCATGCCAACTTCTGGCTGACGCTGCCAGCGGCCATCATCATCGGTCGCGAGATCGTGGTCTCGGCGCTACGCGAGTGGATGGCCGAATTGGGCGCGAGGGCGCACGTGGCGGTGTCCAACCTCGGCAAGTGGAAGACTGCTGCGCAAATGCTGGCGCTGGTGATCCTTCTGGGCAATCCGCCAGTACTGACCTTCTGGGTCGCGTTGGGCTACGCGTTGCTGCTGGTGTCGGCAGGATTGACGCTGGTGTCGATGGTGCACTACCTGCTGGCGGCGTGGCCGCACTTGCGCGAAGGCTCGGAGCAGAAGTAAAAGTTTTTTTGAATCAAGGGGTTGACCTTCGCTGGCAGCTCGTTAGAATGGCGCCTATCACGACGCGGGAATAGCTCAGTTGGTAGAGCACGACCTTGCCAAGGTCGGGGTCGCGAGTTCGAGTCTCGTTTCCCGCTCCAAATATTGATTTTCAGGTTTACTCAAATCTGCAAATCCTCGAAAAAAGACGCTTAGGCGTCTTTTTTCGTTTCCGTCAGAGCCACTTCGATCCATGGCCATCCGGGCTTTCCTAGCCCAGAAATGAGTCCACGAAATCCAGACTTGCAACGTGCCGGTTTGTTGATCTACTCCTTCAAAGCGCAACTATTCCGTTCTCGACATCCCTGACAGGCTGCACGATGACTGCAGCGGCTGTGTAGTCATCGACTTGTTAGGCAAAACCACCCCGCAGATACCCGGCGCCACACAGTCGATGGCGCCCCGGGCTAATTTGTCTCCTCGCTTCCTGGTAACAGCAACCTAGCCTCCAGCAGGTAGCGCACTGGCCACACGTAGGCTATTGAACTGATTGCCGTGCACCCCGTTAAGGTCGATCGAAACGGTGCACGACAGGTGACGCGACGCGGCCGGGCGATGCGGTTTGGCCTTCCAGTACCTGCCCACTGAGCAGCAGGTTCACCGCTGCCGTCCTAGCGGTGGCTGACTGGGACATTTTTCATGCGATTTGCCAATCTGAGTCACCTTCTATCAGCACGCCACCATGATCGGTGCAATCGCCTTGGCGGGCGACCGCTTTCCCTCCTACGTGAAAGCTCGATGCCCCGGTCTGGATAATGGCGCCGCAACTAATGCGGTCCCCCACAAGCGCGGCCGCTCGGCCTTTCACAGTGAGGCTGGAGTGCCGGAGATGACTTCGCCCTCGCCATGAAGGGGGCAATCATGTTTATGGCCGATCAACACGATGGGTTTCACAGGGGATCTCCTTTTCGGGGGCGAGGTTTCCACTTCGGTCTTTGGCTTACGCGTAGAGGTGCGTTTCTTTCTCTCTGGACGCTTGCCTGGGCGAGCAGCCCAGAGGTAAGCGTTTTCGCGCAACCGTTCTTGGATAACCGGTGGATAGTCTTCAAGGGTGGTCAATGGCGGAACGGGCTTTCCGGGTAGGCCGGCTTCGCGAATGATCTTGGGCCAGCGCGGTTTCCAGCACAGGATGAGGCTCAGCCAGTGACCGGTTCCGATGATCAGGAAGGCGGGCGAGATCAAGAGCAGGCCGATCTTGGTGATTCGGGAGGAGGTACGAAAGTAGTGGGTCAGCCCTTCGAATTGAGGGGTGAAAGCTTGCCAGGGCCAAGGGAAGTGCGAGGTGATGCGGGGGCGTGGTAGACCCTCTGGCCCCTCATCCATGAAACGGCGGATGAACTCCCATTCGGCTTGCAGTTCTGCGAAGTTGTTAGTGGCCTTGCCTACGTAGATGAATTCGGGATGAAGTGCGCCGGCGAATGATGCCGGCCATACGAGATCCAAAGGAAGGCTTAAGCCACCGGCAGTGGCATATTTTTTATCCGAGCCACTGGACGTGACGCCGTGCCAAGGGAGTGTGACGATGCCGCCACAGTACGTTGGTCGGTGCAGGTAGACTTGCTGGGTAGTGCGGTTGAAGCGTATTAGCAAGTGGCGAGATGTGAACATCTCGAATCGTGTGAAGCGCAGTCCAAACTTCAAGTAAAGCCATAAAGTACCCACGCCCATGGTTAGGAAAAATAAAGCCAGGAAAAGTCGCTCACTGTAGGGTTCACCGTTATAGTTTTGGCTAAGTCTGGCTAAAATCATTATAGAGTTTGTAAAAATATAAATATCGCTAATTATCATGCATATTATGGTGAGAGACAGTATGCTTATCAGTCCTCGTTTATCTTCAAACATGCCATAGCGCATTTCTAGTATTTGCTTGTTGTAAACATAGACTGGTCCACGACTCTTGGGGGTGTTGCAAGCAGGTCTCTTGGCAGATTCGAGCATTTCTTGATTGTCGCTTTCATATAAAACTTCTTTTTTAACTTTTTTATGCTGCTTCTCAAAAGCATCACGCTCTTCTTTTGGATCAATATAAGCAAGCCATGAAAGCCATTCAACAAAATACATTATATGACCTCGCTAATCGCATATAACAAAGCTTCAAGCTCTTCCACATCCTCTGCGTAACCTTGGTGAGATAGCTGAAGGCGGAAGCAGCATTTGCTGCACCATTTTTCTAAAGTGGAAGCTCGAAGCCCCACAATGGAAGATGGCGCCGGAGACCACTTCGCCCTCGCTATGAAGGGCGCAATCATGTTTATGGCCGATCAGCACGATGGGTTTCACAGGGGATCTCCTTCTCGAGGGTCGAAGTTTCCACTTCGGTCTTTGGTTTACGCGTAGAGGTGCGTTTCTTTCTCTCCGGCCGCTTGCCTGGGCGAGCAGCCCAGAGGTAAGCGTTTTCGCGCAACCGTTCCTGGATAGCCGGTGGGTAGTCATCAAGCGTGGTGAATGGCGGAACGGGCTTTCCGGGCAGACCGGCTTCGCGAATGATCTTGGGCCAGCGCGGTTTCCAGCACAGCATGAGGCTCAGCCAGTGACCGGTTCCGATGATCAGGAAGGCGGGCGAGATTAAGAGCAGGCCGATCTTGGTGATTCGGGAGGAGCTTCGAAAGTAGTGGGTCAGCCCTTCGAATTGAGGGGTGAAGGCTTGCCGGGGCCAGGGGAAGTGCGAGGTGATTCGGGGGCGTGGTAGACCCTCTGGCCCCTCATCCATGAAGCGGCGGATGAACTGCCATTCGGCTTGCATCTCCGTGAAATTGTTGACGGCCTTGCCTACGTGGACGAGTTCGGGATGTAGAGCGCCGGCGTACGAGGGTTGCCACATGAGATCCAAAGGAAGGCCCAAGCTACCGGCAGCGGCGTATTTTTTATCCGAGCCACTGCACATGACACCGTGCCAAGGGAGTGTGACGATGCCGCCACAGTACGATGGACGATGCAGGTAGACTGTAACCGCTCCATGAACCCCACATTCAAAGCGCGAAGTTGATCCCCAATGCTGTGCTCCCGATCTCTTTCTGGAGCCAGCCCCGTCATGATGCGACCCGACGCCAAAGTCGAAAAAGTCTATCTCTACCCCAAGCCCGTCGACTTCCGAAAGTCGATTGACGGCCTGGCCGCTCTGGTCGAACTGGATATCAAAGTGGCGGTGTTTGACCCCGTGCTTTTCGTGTTTCTCAACAAGCCGCGCAACCGCGTGAAGATCCTCTACTGGGAACGAAACGGCTTCTGCCTTTGGCTCAAGCGCCTCGAATCCGAGCGTTTCAAAACATCGCCTGACGCCACCGACGAGGCGATCATTCTGACCGTCCAGGAACTCAACTGGCTGCTCGACGGTTTTGACCTCTGGCGTAATCGTCCTCATCAGGTTTTGACGCCGCGCTACGTGGCGTAACCCGGTATAATCCGGGCCATGATTTCTCTGCCCGATGACCTTCCTGATGATCCTGTTTTGCTTAAGCAACTGTTGCTTGAGGCCCTCAATCGTCAGGAGGAAACCACTCAGGCTTATCAGACTCACATCGTCGACCTGAAAGAACAGATCAAGCTGTTGCGTGACCGTTTGTTTGGACGCAAGTCCGAGCAATCCGTGGAACCCAACACGCCACAGTTGGCCTTGTTCAATGAGCCTGAAAGCGAGCCAATGCCGTTGGTTGGCGACGTCGATGAAGAAGTTGTCGCACCGACACCACGCCGTGGCAAACGCAAGCCGTTGGCGGCCGATCTGCCGCGTATCGAAGTCATCCACGAACTGCCCGAACACGAACTGACCTGTGCTTGCGGTTGCCGCAAACATGCCATCGGGGAAGAAACCAGTGAGCAACTGGATATCGTGCCGATGCAGATCCGGGTCATCAAACATATCCGCAAGATCTACGCTTGCCGTGGCTGTGAAGCCGCACCGGTCACCGCCGACAAGCCTGCCCAGTTGATCGAGAAAAGCATGGCCAGCCCCAGCGTGCTGGCCATGCTACTGACCACCAAGTATGTCGACGGTTTACCGTTGCATCGGTTTGAAACGGTACTTAGCCGCCACGGTATCGATATCCCTCGGCAAACGCTGGCACGCTGGGTGATCCAGTGCAGCGAGCATTTCCAGCCACTGCTTAATTTGATGCGTGATCGGTTGCTGGAAAGCCCAGTGATTCACTGCGATGAAACCCGTGTACAGGTGTTGAAAGAACCGGATCGAGATCCGACCAGCCAATCCTGGATGTGGGTGCAAGCCAGTGGCCCACCGGATCGAAAAGTTGTGCTGTTTGATTACACGTCCAGCCGTGCGCAGGAGGTGCCGTTGCGCTTGCTGGAAAGTTACCGTGGCTATGTCATGACTGATGATTACGCCGGCTATAACGCGTTGGCGTTGCAGCCGGGCGTGGAGCGACTGGCGTGCATGGCCCATGCGCGACGCAAGTTCGTGGACGCGCAAAAAGTGCAGCCCAAAGGTAAAACCGGACGGGCTGATATCGCGCTGGCGATGATCAACAAGCTGTACGGCATCGAGCGCGAGTTCAAAGACGTCAGTGATGAACAGCGGTTTGCTGGTCGACAGGAGAAAAGCCTGCCGATCCTGACACAACTGAAAAGCTGGCTGGATAAAACCCAGTCGCAGGTGACCGCACAAAGTGCGTTGGGCAAGGCAGTGCATTACCTGGCGAACAACTGGAGTCGACTGGAGCGCTATGTCGAAGCGGGTTACTTGCCCATCGATAACAATACGGCCGAAAGAGCGATCAAGCCGTTTGTCATAGGGCGCAAGGCCTGGCTGTTCAGCGACACCGTCAACGGCGCCAGTGCCAGCGCGAAGATCTACAGCCTGATCGAGACCGCCAAGGTCAACGGCCAAGAGCCTTATACGTGGCTGCGCCACGTACTAGAGCGGCTACCGCACGCCTCGTCGGTAGCAGACTACGAAGCGCTGCTACCGTGGAACTGCTCGCCAGAGATGCCACGGTAACCCGTTCCCCCACTGTTGGGCAGGTGGGGTTTATGGATCGCGTACGGTAGACTTGCTGGGTCGTGCGGTTGAATCGTATCAGCAAGTGGCGGGATGTGAACATCTCGAAGCGTGTGAAGCGCAGTCCAAATTTTAGATAAAGCGCTAATGTACCTAAGCCCATGGTGAGAAAAAAGGACACCATGAAAAGCTGCTCACCATAGGGCTCGCCGTTGTAGTTTATTGATAGGCTGAATAAGAATTTTATGTCCTCTAACACAATCGCTATGTTTACTAATGAGTAGGCTATAAGCGCAAGGGATAATATGCTTATCAGTCCCCTTTTATCCTCACACATGCCGCAACGCATTTCCAATATGCGCTCATTGTAAATATAGACTGGTCCTCGACTATTAGGTGTGCTGCTGGCTGATTTCTGCGCAGATTCAACCATCTCCTGTTCGTCGCTTTCATATATAATTTTCCTTCTCACTTTATTGTGCTGTTTTTCAAAAGCATCGCGTTCTTCTTTTGGGTCAATATAAGCAAGCCATGAAAGCCATTCAACAAAGTACATTATATGACCTCGCTAATCGCATAGAGCAAAGCTTCAAGTTCTTCTGCATCCTCTGCGTAACCTGGGTGAGATAGTTGAAGGCGGAAGCAACATTTGCTGCACCATTTTTCTAGCGCGTTTTCATCGAGGATTAGTAAGGCGATACTGGTCGCGAGCACGACGGCGCCTCCAATCCAGCTCAAACGACTGAGCCAGAGCATGGCTACTCTGTTCGCCGCCAATCGTGCAGATAATCTTGACAAGGTCGCGCTTAAGCTACTTCTGAACATATTGGAGTCGCTAATCGACAGCCAACGGAAAAGCGCACTAGCCTGTGAAAACGCTATGCCTCCTTGTCCCACCAGTAGGGCGAAAGTAGCACCTGTTCTAATTCCAAAAGCTGTTGCTAATATTGGTTTGGACTTATTTTTCGCATCTATAGCGTCGGAGACATCCCATGCCATACTGATAACCCCACCCACCGTCGCCAATCCAGCCCCCACAGCCGATAACGCCCCAAGCTAACTTGCGCACCCCGCGCAGTGACGCTGTTCTCCCCAATACCTCTAAGCGTCACTTCAGTCCCCACTGCAAGTAGTTCCATCCCTGCAGCCGCACTGGTCAATGCGGCCGCAGTCACTTCGCTCCAAAAGCGTCGGTTCTTGTCATCTTTCCGTCCTTGCAACAGCAGCAACCCAGCCTCCAGCAGGAGTAGCGCACTGGCCACACGCAGGCGATAGAACTGATTGCCGTGTACCCCTTGCAAGTTCTCGACATAAGCGCGATCAAGGCGGCGCACGACAGGTGCCGCGACACGACCGGCCGACGCGGTTTGACCGTCCAGCGCCTGCTCACTCAGCCGCAGGTTCACTGCTTGCTCGCCCAGTGAGGCGATGAGGTAAGTGCTCAGGCGTCGGTACAGCAAGCGATCGACGCTGCCCGGGGCCCCACTGACAAGCTCTGTCGCCCCAATTGCCCGAGCCAGGCCAACGCGCCGGCCGTGTTGGCAGGGCTGTGTTGCGCGAGCTGGTCTAGGTGGCTGTCCACCTGGCTGAAGTGTGCGGCGAGTTCCTTGGCGTGTTTGAGCGACGTATCCAGTTGCTGCCAATGATCGCCATCCGGCGGCAATGCAGCCAGTTTTGCGCGCGTTTGCTCGAGCACCTCTGCGGTCCCGCGCTGGTTCAAGACAAACGAGCGCAGTGCCAAGTTATCGGGGGAAATATTGTCGGCGTGCCACCATCGGGTAAGTAACGCTGCGCCAGCGGGCACGCCTTCGAGACCGACCACGCACAGCCCTGTCTGGTGTGCAAAGCATAGGCCGTTGGTGATGTCGTTCTCGTCGTAGTGGGCAAGTGCGTTCAGCAGCTCGGAGGACTTCAACCACGCGAGGTGATCTGCCGCTCTGGACTCGGCCAGACGTTGGGCTTCAAGGCTCTGCGCATCGAACGAATCAAGGTGTTGGTGCATGCCTTGCAGGTTGACCTTTGACAGATAGCGCTCTTCAAAATGCTTGGCGAATTCGCCGCTTCTCGCACGGGTCTCGAGACTCTGCCTTTTCAATTCACTGGCGCTGTCGAGAATGGCTTCTTGGGTCTGCGCCCACCATTCGGCCATCTGCGGATGAACGGCCTGTTCGCTGGGGGCGAGATAAGCGCGCATCGCCTCTTTATGGTGATCGACCAGCGCGGCGACTTTGCGCTCAGTGAATTGCTGATGCAGTTCTGTGAATGCGTGTGCGACCAGAACCTTGCGCTCGTTGCTAGGGCCGTCTTTGTCGGCGCTGGATTCCAACCAGTACTTGAGGTGCTCTATGCCCGCATTGCGCCAGGCGTTGAGTTCCTGAGTAATACCGATGGCATCCTCCACCACGATGGCGACGCCCCGTACTTGAGGTCTATCGCCCAAAGGCCCCAGTGCCTGCCGCGCCGCAGCCAGTGAGCTGATGCTGGGGGCACTGAATACTTGGGCGTCCAGCAGCGTGCGCAACGCGTCGTCGGATTCGGCGGCAAAGTCGGCGACAAGCTCCAATTGGTCATGACGGAGCGTGTAAGGCCTGGCTGTCGGACAGCTGGGACCGGCGAAGGGCGCTATGTTCAAGGCCGGTAGCCTGTCGCGTCGATGCAGCAATTGTTGCTGGGCTGCGATGGTCAAAGGGTCAGGGCTGTAGAACAGGCGCAGTTCAAGCAGGTCATCGAGGTCCTGAATCTGGAACGCCCAAGCCATGTTGCGAATGAAGGCCTGGAGGGTTTGGGTACCTGACGGTTGAGGCTCTGGATGTTCAGGATTGACGAGCGACAGGGCCCCGTTCGCGGCGATTCGATAGGGTAGGTGCAGACTGTGTCGCCCAGTGCTTTTGCGCTTTTCCATGACATACAGGAAGCCTTCGCGAAGCGGGCGAATCGCGTAGTCGGCATGGCGCAGCGAAGTGACGTGATACGGATGACGCAGGTGTTCAGGCAGGGCAGGTAATCGTTGCCGCTGATGGGTGCTGCCGCCCACGGCGGCGTAGCGCAATGGCAGCACCGTAAAGGTGCGTGTGCAGTTGACCTCCGGCCCTTTGGAAAAAGGATCTTGCAACGCCTCGCAGTTCTGCCGGTTGATTTCTAGCAGTGTCTTTAGATCTAGCATGAGCGGTCCCTAGCGAAGTAACGGGTGCAGGTGTGTTTCAAGGCGTTGGGCAAGTGGCAGTCTTTGCTCAAGAGACTCTTTCATGGCCGCCTGCCAAATGGGGTCGAGCGTCAGTCTGTCGCCAAGCAGCGCTGAATAGGTGACGTAGGTGATCAAGTCTTGTTGTTCGATAAATCCTGTTTCTCGCGCAGCAGCGAGGTACTTGCGTACCCTGCCCAGACGTACACCGTGGCATTGTTCAGGTTGCCCACTTGCGGTCAGCGAGCTTTTCAATTGATTGGCGAGTTGATGTTCAAGCGGGTCTCCTGCCAGTGCCTCCCAGCACGCATGGTCTAGCGTAAGGTTTTTGAGTTCATCCGTTGCCGATCTGTCGCCACCCATCAGACAGCACCAGATTTCTTCATCGGCGTCTGGATAAGGCACCCACCAACTATGGATGGGCGCAAACCATTCGACGATTCCAGGCAGATCCTTACGTGCATGCAGCACACGCAGGCATTGTTCGGTGTGATAGCGCAGTAAGTAGCGTTGGCCGTCAGGTGCCAGAACGGTGTTGGCTTGCGCCAAGTGCGTGGCTAACGCAGCAGTAGGCAACGCGCTGATGATCCAGCCGCAGATTGCATCGGTTGCGAACTCGCTCAACTCCCAGAAGAAATCAGATTGGCCCTGTAATGTGGTGTTGGTGGTGGCTGCATATAAACCAGTGCCGAACTGGCGCACGTTGCTGAGCTCATCCTGTTGCATCAGCGGACATAATATTCCGCGCTCCTGCTGTACCAGGTTTTCCAACTGGTCAATGCTTAATCGTGAAAGTTCGAGAACGGCGGAAAGTCGATAGTGTTCTGCTTGCCGTAGAGGACGGAATAGTTTTTCGACGAGGAGGTCTTTCATTTATTCTCCCCTTCCATGCGAATGACATTGCGACCTTCTGCAATGGGTTTCAGTAAACAGCTGATGCAGATAGGTTCCGCAGGCGCTGGCGCGGAACTAATGGTGAGGTTATGTGTGCTTCCTGTCGGGCTTTGTGCGACGGGGCCATTGATTTTGATTGCAACGGCGTCAAGTGTGATGCCGCTCCCATCGAGCCTCAATGTTGCTCCCGGAGCCTTGATGGTCAGACTGTTTGATACCTGAAACTCTATGACTTGCGTTTCTTGGCGAATCGCTTGCCCAGCCCTTAGCTCAACATGTCCAACCACCTGTTGCTCCAAGTGGCCTCCAATCTCTATCGAGTGATTGGCTGTGGTTTTGTCGCACCTGTTATTACCCACCTGCTCGGTACGGTCTTCTGCAGTTGTGATCATGCGATGGCGGCCAATTTGAAGCACGTCATCCCGGCCTATTTGACGATGATGGTCTCTTCCAACTCTCAAACTTTGATCGTTACCCACTTCCTCGTGTCGGTCATGACCAATGTTGATCTGCTCATCCCGCGCGACACGTTCAGATCTATCATTTCCAATCCGGGTAGTCTCATCGTGCTTGACCACATTGTTCTGATCCCGCTCGGCATGAATGAATACCTCTTGCCGTCCCAGTTCATCCTCGAAGCGCAGCTCGTTGAAACCATCCCCTTTGTGGGTCTGGCTCTTGATTGTCATGCGGGTCTTGTGTTCGGGCAGGTCATAGGGCGGCAGTTGATCGCCACAGTAAGTGCGCCCGGTAATCATGGGTTGGTCGGGGTCGCCATTGACGTACTGGATGATCACGTCCTGGCCGATGCGCGGAATGGCCATCGAGCCCCAACTGCCCCCGGCCCAGCCTTGGGAGACCCGCACCCAACAGGAGCTGAACTCGTTGTTCTCGCTCTCGCGATCCCAAGGGAAACTGACCTTGACCCGCCCCCACTCGTCGCAATAGATCTCTTCACCCTTCGGACCGACCACGGTGGCCATGTGCGGGCCGTCGATTCGCGGTTTTGCCAGTGGGGAGGGTCGCCATTCGGTCTGGCCGGGGACTAGTACGGCGGTCTGCTGATAGCGCGTACTCTGGTCGATACTTGTGGCTTCTTCCTGCAGGCTCGTGAGTTGGCTGCCCTTGTGAGTGACCGTGTTCACTCGCCAGTGGGCATTTAGGTCGCCTCGCGGGTGTCCGGTCAGCGTGAAGCTCAGGCCCGGTTGCAGGCGAACATCGTCACCCTCAACCTCCGCAATGCGGACATCGTGACGCAGTGCCGTGATCCGGTTTTCGGTGAACGGCTTGCCCACGGCATCGCGCTTGTAGCGGCCTGGGTAATCGAAGTATTCGTAGTCTTTGGATTGATGTTCCAGGAAGGGGCCAGCGGCTCTGTGCTCCTGTCGATAGGCAGGGTTGGTGAAGGTGTAGTCGCGCTGAACCTGGGCAGCGGTGCGCACCTGCTCGCTGTAGCGCAAGCGGCGAAGGCGGGGTTGGGTCTGATCGCCACCGCTGCTGGCTTGGTACAGCACGCTGTCAGGGGCTACAGGCTCGTCGTTGTCGAAGAAGCCCTCGTCTTCATTCTCGGGCTTGATGGCGCCATGGCTGATCAACCCCAGTGATTGCAGTCGATCGGTGATGATCAGCTTGTGCAGCTTCTCGCTGTGGGCGAAGCGATAGACGAAGCCTTCCTCAGCAGCAAGACGCGCGATGAACGCCAGGTCCGTCTCGCCGGCCTGGACGCAGAACTCGCGGACCTGGTGGTCCATACTGGCACGCAGTTCGTACTGGTCGATGCCCTGACGCTTGAGCATCAGTTCAAGAATTTGCGGCACGGTCTTCTGTTGGAAGATACGCCAGTTCGAGCGCAGGTCGGCACGGGTCAGTTGTGGCTCGACCAGCGCGTGATAGTAAGTGCGGTAGAAGCCGCTTTCAGCCTGGCTGAAACGGCTGACCAGGCCGTGCACGTAGCGCACAGGGCGTTCACCTTCCCAGATGGTGAAGAGCACTGGCTTGTCGAGCAGGTGGCTGAAGTCGATATCGTTGTCGTGGCTGATCAGCTGAAGTTCGAGTGCGAACGGCTGACTGATGCCCTCGTTGAGGGTGAACGACACCACTTCGAACTGGGCGTTGCCAACGAGTGGCTGGAAGCTGTAACGCAATTTAGATTGGCTAGGCATAAGCAATCCCTGTCCGCCGTCTGAGGTACGAAATGCCCAGGCAGCGATGACTGCCAGGGCATTTCTGTTAAATCAGGCGATCGGCTTACGCCAGTCGTCGGAGCCCTCGGTGCCCGCGGTTACGTGGGTCCAAGAGATCTTGCGGTACGACAGCGATACCTCGATAAGCTGGGTAAACTCCGCGTTACTCTTGTTTTGTGCATGAGGCAGCACCGTATTGATATCAACGATGGTTGCATCCTCCATCTTGGTCGTGAAGAAGTGCTCTTGCTTGCCTTCGACCGAGGTGCGGTACCAGTTGACTTCGACGGTAGGCAGCATTTCACCGCTGGCTAAGGCTTGATACATCAACGGTGTGGCTTTGTTCAGCGAACTGGTGAAGATGAACGGTTTATGCACCCGTTGTCCGGCGGGCTGACCGCTTTGCGGATCTGTGGGCACGGTCACTTGGTGCTTGATTTCCTGCACCAGAATCTCGTCTTCGTGGCCCTCGACAAACACATTGCCCACCGAGTCGGACGTGAAGGCGCCCGCGGTAATGTTGCCTTGGGTCTGGCCTTCGATCTTGATGTAAGCGGGTGTTGGCATGGCAGTTTCTCCTGCGTCCATGTAGATTGAGCACGCGCACAGGCGGTGGCGTGGCCATCGGGAACGATGGGCTTGTCAACGAAGCAATTGCCTCGTCAATTCGTTGAATTCCATTACGCCGGATGTCGGCTGACTACTGCTGCAAGATGCCGTTGAGCGATGCCAGCACCTCTGTGGTAATGAGGTGCAGGCGGTAGCTGTAGATGCTGTAGGCCACAGCCATGGCTGCGGCAGATATTGCCAGCGGGCTCCACCATGGCCATTGCCGGTTCATGCGGTAGTTGCGCGGGGCCACGTTGGTGTAGGGATCGCAGACGTGTACCGGAGCTGGGCCGCGTAGTTCACGGATGATCCCGTGCAGCTTGTGGATCAAAGCGTTCAAGGATTCATCGCCTTTCGGAGCGATGGCGTATTTGCCCTTCAGGCCTAGGCACAACGCGAAGTACATGAACTCCAGTACGTCGTGATAACGCTTGGGTTCTTGCATCAGCCGAGCAAGCACCGTGAAGAGTTTTTCCCCACCCCAGGTTTCGTCGTGGAAGATGCTGAGCAAGGGTTCCTGACTCCAGCAACTGGCTTTACCCCATGGCCGTTCCATGACCGCTTCATCAATGTAGAGACATAGACCGTACGAGTACGCCAGCAACTGAGCATGCTCGTAGCCGTGCTGGCGCACCTGTGCCCTGATGGTGTCAATCTGGTTGCGGACCTGCTGATACACATCTTTGATGTTGGGCAATGCATCAAGTGTCCGCAGACGCATTACCAGACCGAACAGAGGTACGGCAGCATCCAGCATAGGATTGGCGTATCCGCCGCACAGTTGGAAGTCGGGATCGGCGAAGTAGCTTTGAAAAGAAGTTTTTGCCTGCGCATTCGGGTCGGTGTCGACGGATGATTTCCTAGCTTCCCTACTTGCCTTGGCCATCGTGTCGAAGAGGCCGCTGTCGCCATCCTGGCTGACGTGAATAACATCACTCATCTCATTCACTCCTGATTGCCCAAAACTGCAGTTCGAGCCCGGGGAACTCGCCAGCGACATGGATACCGAAGCCGGTCGAGGTCTTCATGTCCGACCATGCCGGACCGCGACGCTCCAGTTCGAAGTAGGTGAAGCCTGCATGGAAAGGCAGATCTCGAGGTGCCACGGGCAGTGCAAGCAATGGAATACCCGGCAGTTGCAGTGGCACTGCCTCGTTCAGTGACTCCAGCGCAACGACTTTTGCCTTCTGCACGAACATTTGCCGCAACGTGTCCGGTGGCAGATTGGCCCGGACCGCCAGGATGAAGTCCGCCTGGTCGATCAGGCGGCGGTCTTCCAGTAAGGTCGTCATTACGCCGTACTCCAGCGTCTGCAGAGGCAATGAAACGGCGCGCGGTTGTAGTACGGTGCTCAGCGCCCGGCGTAGGGTATCTTGCAGTGGTTTGAACGACGTGCGCAGCGCTGTGTGCTGATACGTAGGGTATTCCTGCGGCAGCCGGGTCTCGTCAGTGAAGGTGACGAACTCGCCACTGGCCTGGCTCATGCACAGATATAGCTGCTCGGGATGTGTCTGGCCTTGCCTGGCTAGGTGCTGGAAGCAAGGCCACCAGCGGTTCATGGCCTGCAGCAGGTTGAAGTCGCGGATGTCCGCGATGCCGGACTGCCCAGAGGCGCCGATTCGGGCTGCTAGATTGCGTGCGCGTTCGCGCAGCGTGTGGGTGATCTCTTCCAGGAAGCGCTGCAGCGCTGGTATGGCGCGTACCGAAATGCTGGTGGGGTAGAAGCCTTCGTCCAACTGCAGGCTGCCATCGGGACGCCGCTCCAGAATCCGTGTCACGGCCAGGCGGGTGTAGGAACTGCTGTCATCGGCCTTGCGCTTGAGCTGAAAGTTGGGCACTGCCAGGTCGACCTGTACCAGGTCACCGTCCGCGCTGTGGGTGTCCTTGATCTCCTCGGCATGAGCGCTGTATCGGTAGTTGGCGGCATTGTCTGGCCAGCTTACCTCTCGACCACCTTCGGTGCGCAGCGGCAGGCACAGGTAGATCTCGCTGTCTTTCGCCCCGTCGTCCTCGATTTCCAATGGTGGAGGGGGCGGCAGATCGGCCGGGATATCGAACACTGTACCATCCGGCATGATGCCCCGCGCACGGGTGATAGCGATCTTGCCCAGGCTGAGGTACTCGTCGTTCAACAGCAGTTCGCTGAACCCAAAGAAAGCTGCATTCAAGCTCCCTATGCGTTGGAGCAGGGCCGCTTCGCTGGCTCTAGCCGCCTGTTGAAAATGCTGCGGTTTGACGAACAGGCCTTCAGGCCACAGGACGGAATTGCGTGAACTCATGAGCGCTCCATGTCAGCGTAATTAAGAAAGGAAGGCTGGGCGGGCATCAGTCTTCCTCTCTGAGCAGAACCTGCGTGTCGTTGAGCAACACCGACAGGATGATCTGGTGGCCGCGAGGGGAAATGCGCAGCACTTGGCTCCAGGTGGCGTTTTCCTTGTTGCGGTAGCCGGCGATCACCGCGATGAAGTGGGTTTCCGGATCAACAGGCGCAAAGGGGATGAACTTGAACTGGCCAGGTCGCAGCAGGTAGTCGTCATCACGGATGTAGGTGCTGCGCAGCGCCTTGGCCGGATCCTTTTCCAGCAGTTCGTAGACGCTATTGCGCAGGAGCGAGTCGTCACGCAGTTGCAGGATCTTGATCGCTATGGGTGTAGCGATAGGCTCGGCGGCCACGGTGGTGGTGTGGGGTAAGGTCAGGACCACGGCCGGGTCGTCGTAGCTGCCAGGAGTGCTCTCTTCCATGGGCGATCGCAGCAGGTCGTCGTCCTCGTCCAGAGGCATCGAGACCGGCGACATGGCAGGGAACTGTTGCTGGAGGTATTCGAACAAGGTCCCGACTTTCTCGGTCAAGGCGTACGGATCGCCTGCGCTCAAACTGACCGCGTAGGGGCTCGGTTCCAGTGCGTCAGGCTGCTCGATGGGCACCTCGACGCTGTGAGCGTTGCCGTTGAGTGTCGGGCTGGCGTTGATACTGAACGCGACCTGGGTGAGATGCTCCTTGGGTGGGCCTACGGGTACAGAGGGGTCCATGATCACTTGGCCGATTTTGCTCAGAGAAGTGCAACCGGAAACTCCGATCAACACCGTCAGCAGACCAGCCGAGAACGAACAACGGGTCATGGGTGTTTTCCCGTAATCAGGTGGTCCATCGGGTTTTCCTGTACAGGCGCTGCCACAGTGTCTAGAGCGACCAAGGGGTCTTTACCCATGTTCGATTCGAAGGCGGCACAGATTTCAACCGCAGCGTCACGGGTGACAGATACGGGCTGCCACGCTTGGGCGGGTACATCGAGTAGCCATTGATCAAGGGTTCTCTGGTCAGGGCTAAACAGGTCTTCCAGCGAGCGCACATCAGCTTGTGAAACTTGAGCTTGCAGCAGGCAAGCGCCAATGCGCAGTTGGTCACCTTCTAACAGCCGTCTGGCGGTGAGCGATCCCACACTCTCAAGGCTGTCATTCAGATAGGTGCGTTGGCAGCGGTCGATTACACAGAAACTGCCCTCGAACCAGCGAATCTCGCAGTGAATCGGCGCAACGTTTCCTTCACGATCATCAATCCGCCAGGTAGCCCCTGCGCTGCCAATAGTGCCGCCGGAGCAATCGAACTGATGTCGGGCAGTGACGTTGTGCCGCAGTTGTTCAAGGTTGGTGATGCTCAAGGTCAAGGAGCTCATGAGCGCCCCCGGAACCGTACAACCGGGGCGATCTGACCGTTGCGGTCATCAACGAAACTGGTCCAGCCCAGGTAGGCGCCCTGGCTGTTGTGCAGGCGAAAGGGCAGTAGGGCGTTCTGCTTGAGGCGCAGCTCCAGGTCGTAGGCCAGGCCATCGCGTAGCAGAAAGTCGATCAATGCACGCAGGCGATTGAAGTTGATGCCACTGGGCAACAGGTCGCGCAATTGATCCTGATCGAGTTCACTGATCACGATGGTGAACTTGCTGCTGCGAGTTCGTGTGCGGCTGCCGATCGTGAAGGAACTGCCCAGATTGCCATTGCTGCAACCCAGGCTTACCCGTTGCTGGGTCGTGGTGTAAACCGAGCGGGTTTCGAACTCTCGAATCTGTACCTGCTTGAGGTCGAAGCAGTGGGCAATGATGCCGGCGACGGTGCCTGGCGAACGGCTGCGACTGGCGATCACGCCGGCAAAACTGAGCAGTCGACTCCAAGGCAGTGCCGTGTCGCCGCGCAGCTTTTTGTCATTCAATCCAAGCAGGGCGAAGATATATTGGGAGAAGCCATCGCTGGCACCCGGCTGGAAACGAATGTAGTAGCGGTACTTGCGCCAGATGCGGTGTAACAGACTGAGCAGGTAGTGATTGAAGAAATCGAAGAAGGCCGGACGCACACCGATACCCTGCGCATGCTCATACGCCACCTGCTCCAGGTAGTAGGACGGCAACGGGGAGTCCGTGCCATGCAAGCCCATGAATGTGGTGCAGATGCGGTACCGGTCTTGCGCCGCAGGCATGCGTTCCGCTTTGTACACGTCCGAAATGGGAAAGGTCAGCCGCGGGTCGCAGCCAAGCCGTACACGCAGGCGGGTGGCTCTGTCTGGCCAACGCGGTTCCAGATCATCCTCGTGCAAGCCGTGCAGGCGCTCCAGCAACTGGAAGAAGTTGTACTGATGTGCCTCGGCGAGCAACGTGTCGGCTAGATCAGCGGTTGCTTGCCGGTCTGGATTGGCCATGTGTAACGCTCATTATTGGTGATGTTGATCACTTCCAGTTGATGGAAGGAATTGATGCTGGCGTAGAGGGCGAAGAAGTGTGCGAGCACGCAACCGAATAGGTAGAGGTCGCCTTCGCAGAGGAACGCCGTCTGATCCACCTTCAATCGTGTCCGCAGGCCACGAACGGGCTGTCCTTTGATCAGCCAGTCCAATGGCTCTGTTTGAACATCCTGGATGCCATCGAGGCGTTTGCGGGTGGTGCGTGTCTGCTGGATATCGTGCAACGCCGCGAAGTCGTAGGCGCGAATGATCGCCTTAAGCGCTTCAGCCGAAAGCAACGACAGGTAGTTGAGTGACATGTTGGAAATCAGGACCCACTGCAGTTGGCCGTCCAACACCGGCCGATAGGGGCGCGTAGGGGCACAGATGTTGCTGTAGCTGGCAAGTGGAGGCGTGACCTCGGAGGTTACATTGATATCATCCACTGCCAGTGCCAGCGGTAGGTCGCGATTGGTGCAGGTCAGATCGATGGATGCGGTTTCCAGCTCGCCGATGTAAGCGTTGGCGTCCGCGCGCACAAAGGCGATGCGGTGCGTAACGCCATCACCGCGCAGGGACTGCTCGAGTGTGTAGCGGTAGTACAGTGCTGTACGTCCTTGGGCATGTTCGATCTCATGAGCGAACGATTCGAAAGGGCGGAAGGTCCGCAGGTGTCCGCCGACAGTACCGTCGGTTGTCGTGCGGGTGCTGATTACCTGATCGACACTGAAGATCTCATAGGCATGCCGCTCGCTCCCCTTGGGCGTGAGCTCGACCTGAGCAGCCTTATTCGAAAGGTCGATTGGTTCCGCGCTGTGTGCGAATAAGTTCACCGCAGGTGTACAGCACAGGCTGAAGTCTGCTTCCGCGACATGCAGTAAGTCGGGCAACTGGCGGGTGAAGTGGAACTCCAAGCCCACGTGCTGGGCCACTTGATCAGGCCAGATCCTTTCCAGACCCGTTAGCGTGAAGAAATGGAAGCGCTCAGGAAAAACGAAGTATTCCTGGAGAATTCGGTAACCATCGAAGACGTTTTGCGGGTAGGGCAGTAAAGCCTCGTCGGGTCTGAAGCCTGGGAAAGCAAGGCTACTGGCGGGTAGTCGGCGAACTGCACCATTGATCACCACACTGACATCTTTGAGGTACTGAGCGATCCAGAGATACAGGGTGCGGGCGGTCTGGGTGTCACCGCTCAGATGGAAGTCCAGGCTGTCGCAGCTCATCGTGTTCAACGGCCGCTTGGCCAAGGTTCGCAGGTCAAGCCGGACTACCGAACTGTCGAGTGTCTGGGTAGCGTGTACCTTATCGATCGCGAATGGGTGGATGTCCACTTCGGTACAGGTGCGAAACTCGCAGGGCACCCCATCCACAGGTTTGGAAAACAGTCGCGAGCCCCTCGGTATACGCTGGGATTGACTGAGTGCCTGGTTGCGTGGCGTGAACTGGATGATCGTGGCGCTCGGCAGCGGCCGCAGGTAGTTGGGCCACAGCAGTTGCAGCATTGGATGCGTTAGTTCAGGGAGATCGTCTTCCAGCTTGAGCCGCAGCTTGGCGGTGAGGAAAGCAAAAGCCTCCATCAAGCGTTCGACATCCGGGTCGCTACCACCCTTGCCTAGCAGTCGGGCAAGCTGCGGGTTGTCTTTGGCGAAGTCATTCCCCAGCTCATGGAGGAAACGCAACTCTTCGCTGAATCTATCCTTGAGCGACATGCGTCACCTCACTCGGGTGTGGTGGTTATGGCCGTTGACCAGCAGATCCAGTTGCAACTGCTCAGAGTGGTTGTTGACCTGTATGTGGCAGTCCAGCCTGAAATGCAGTTCCAGCGAGGCGTGGCAATCGGGCATTGCTTTGAGCGCGTGCACGTGCACGCGCGGTTCGAAGCGCAGAATGGTGCGACGGATGTCTGCGCTCACTTGCTGCAGCAGATCGCCACTGCTTGCGTCGTGTCCGTTGAAGTCACGCAGGCCCAGCTCAGGGCTGCTTTGCGAGCAACCCTGACGAGCGTTGAGCAATATTTCGAGGTGGCGCTTGATGGCAGCGAATTTTTGACTAGCGTTTTCCTGCCGGGACGGCTCTCGGCAGACGGATTGATTCGCCGTCAAACGATCGAAAAATCCACTCATTGCGTGTCGAGCCGCCCAACCAGGGAAATTTCGAAGTTCGCCCCCATGTACTTGAAGTGCGGGCGTACGGCGAGCGAAACCTGATACCAGCCTGGATCGCCGGCAACGTCCGACACCTCGACTCTCGCGGCACGCAATGGCCGACGGCCGCGCACATCGGCAGAAGGATTTTCCTGGTCGGCAACGTATTGCTTGATCCATTTGTTGAGCTCGGACTCAAGGTCACGACGCTCTTTCCAGCTGCCGATCTGCTCGCGCTGCAGCACCTTGATGTAGTGGGCCAGGCGGTTGACGATGAACAGGTAGGGCAACTGGGTGCCGAGTTTGTAGTTAGTCTGCGCTTGCAGCCCTTCTGGGGTCTTGGGGAAGTTCTTCGGCTTTTGGGCCGAGTTGGCGGAGAAGAACACGGCGTTGTCGCTGTCCTTGCGCATGGTCAAGGCGATGAAGCCTTCTTCAGCCAGCTCGAACTCCTTGCGGTCGGAAATCAGCACCTCAGTCGGGATCTTAGCCTGCAACTGGCCGAGGGACTCGTACAGGTGCACCGGTAGATCCTCGACGGTGCCACCGGACTGCGGGCCGATGATGTTCGGACACCAACGGTATCGGGCGAAGCTGTCGTTGATGCAACTGGCCAGCAGGAACGCTGAATTGCCCCACAGGTAGTTGTCGTGCTCCCCGTCGATATTCTCGTAGTAGTGGTAGCTCTGGACGGGGTTCTCTTGTGGGTGATAGGCCGAGCGGAGCATGAAACGCGGACCGGTCAGCGCAGCATGGCGGGCATCCTCACTTTCACGGAACGCTCGCCATTTGGCATGCCGCGGGCCAGCGAAAATGTCCTTGATCTCTTTCAGGTTGGGGAGCTCTTCGAAGCTGCTCAGATTGAAGAACTCAGGGGATGGCGCTGCGAGGAAGGGAGCGTGAGACATTGCGCCGACGGAGGCCATGTAACTCAGCAGTTTGATGTCCGGGGAAGAGGGGCCGAAGTTATAGTTGCCCACCATGGCCGCAACTGGCTCGCCGCCAAATTGACCGTAACCTGCTGTGTAGACATGCTTGTACATTCCGCTGCAGGTGATATCGGCAGCATTCTCGAAATCGTCGAGTAGATCGTCCTTACTGACATGCAGGACTTCAAGCTTGATATTCTCGCGGAAGTCAGTGCGGTCGACCAGAAGTTTGAGGCTGCGCCACGAGGACTCAAGCTGCTGGAACTCAGGCTGGTGCAGGATCGCATCCATCTGTTTGCTGAGTACCCGATCCACCTCGGCGATCATCTGATCAACGCGATGTTTATTGATCATTTGATTTGGATCATTACTTTTAAGTAGTTCAGCGATAAAGGCCGAGACGCCTTGCTTGGCGACCTGATAACCCTCTTGTAAGGGAATCAATTTGGTTTCCGCCATGAGCTCGTCGAGTAAACTGGCAGAGCCCAATGTGTCGGCAGTTTTTTTAACGGCCACAGGAGTGCTGTTTTGCTTAGGCATGGGACGCTCCGCTGTCTCAGTCTTGTTTTGGTGCTTCGAGCACTAGGTCCAGTTCTTCAGCGAGCTGCTTTCGTGCACGCTCATTGCTCAACAGATGCTGCAGGTGCTTGCGAAATGTCGGCACATTACCCAGCGGGCCTTTGAGGGCAACCAGTGCTTCACGCAACTCCAGCAGTTTGTTCAGCTCCGGAATCTGACGGGCGATCCGGTCTGGCCCAAAGTCATTGATCGACCGGAACTGCAATTGCACAGCGAGCTCTGTCCCTGGCGCGGCATTGAGCATGGAAGGTACGGACATGCCTAGGCTTACGTCGGCGTCATGCAGTACATTGTTGAACGTGTGTTTATCAATACGCATGACCTGGCGGTCCTCCAGAGCACGGTTGTCATCCAAGCCGAAATCGCCCATGACCAACATCTTGTGGGGGAGCTCTATTTCGGCTTGCTCGTCCCCAGTTGCCGAAACATATTTGATATTTATACGTTCCTTGGGCGCGACGGAGCCAGTGCTCTTGATCATTGAAACTCTCTCCTTGATATGTAGGGATTTTCCGAAAGATATGAATTTTAAAGATTACTTGTAGGAAAATTCTCTGATGGCGGTGCGAAAGTTGGCTTTATGAAGTTGGCGGCGATTCGAAGATTTAAAACCTTGCACTGGGAAGGATTGCTTGGTCGAGCGTGAATTTGTAAATGAATATTTGTTTGTTATTTTTCTTTCCTATGGCCTACGCTTTCGCCAGTTTCCAGGCCCGGCTGACATTGAGTGATGAGCAGGCCTGGTCTCGGCCAAGTGCAGACCTAGAACAGGAAGTTATTGTCAGTGATTGTGCGGAGTACATATAGCGTAGCTATTTCACTGCTACTCAGTTGTATGCCGGTGCTTGCATACGCTGATCGAGATTGCCCAAGAATTGTGTCCAACCTCGAGCGCCTGGCTTGTTTCGACAAGTCCGCCGGAACACCGGCTCGCGTTGAGCCGGTGAGTTGGTCCGCGCCGGAGCAGGACTCATCCACCCTGCGCCGCGTATTGGATCACGAGGCGGGTCGGCCGCCAGAGGACCTGACGTTTCGCCTGAGCGCTGAAGGGGAGGGGTTGTTGTTTTCCGCGCCCGCTATCGCATCGGCAGCCCCAGTTCCGTACCTGGTCATCAGCTGTGTGCAGAACATCTCCAGATTGCAGTTGGTCCTCGGCCGCCCTGTCGATGTGGGTCGGGTGAAGGTGCGGTTGCAGGGCGAGCAGCGCTCTACGCACGCGACGTCATGGCGGGTACTGGAAAACGGCCAAGTACTCGATGCTGGTCGAGGTTTACCGGGGATCGAGCAGATTAGGCAACTGATCGGAGCTCATCGCATCCATGTTCAGAGCGACAACCCGGCGGTCGATGGCTTGATCTTCGATGCCCAAGGGCTTGATCCACTCATCGATAAGGCGCGCAAGACATGTCGCTGGTAGCAAAGGTCTCGGCTGAGGAAATCGCCCGGCTGCTTGCGCCGATTGACCCACAGGCACCTGCCGGCCTGTTCGATGTGGAGGACGAAACGTATCAGGCCATTGATCAAGAGATGGTCAAGCTGGGCGGGCTGCAGGAAGCCTCGATCGACTGGGTCTACATCGAAGAAGCGTCCCGGCAATACTTAGGCCAGCAGTGCAAGCATTTGCGGATCGTCGCCCACCTGAGTGCTGCATGGCTGCGCGTCGATTGCTGGCAGCGCTGGGTATTTACCTTGGAGCTGTTGGCGGGTGTTGTTGAGCGCTATTGGGAAGCCGCTCATCCCAAACCGGGCCCCAAGGGCTACCTAGGCAAGCGCAAGCTGGTCGTCATCGTGGTCACGCGTTTGATCGAGGCTCTACCGCGGCTAGACCGTTTTACTTACAGCACCTCCCATGCCGCAATGGCTCTGGATGGGTTGACGCGCCTACAGCAGCAACAGAACACCGCACAATTGGATGCCGGGGGTCTGGGGGAGTTGGAGCGCGTGCTACGTAAACAGTTGGAGCTTGCCAGCGGTGTTGGCGAGTCCTGCGTGGCCACTAATCTTGCTCCTAGCACCGACTCTGCACCGCTTGCGCAGGTCATCGCCAAGCCAGCGCCGCGCGTGTCGCTGGGCAACGAGCGAGAAACGCGGCGGGCCCTATTGAGCATGGCTGAGCTCATCAATCAGCAGGACCCCTACGATCCTACCGGCTACCAGTTACGCCGCTTCGGCCTTTGGGCACATATTCAGGCTGCGCCGCAGACCAGGCAGGACAATCGTACGGAACTGATGGCGGTTCCGCAGGACATTGCCGGTGACTATGAGGAGGCCATCGGTGGCACGACGGTTGATGCCGCATTGCTGCAGCGGATCGAGAAAAGCGTGACGGCTTGCCCTTACTGGATTCGCGGCAGTTTCCTCGCGGCGACCGCCGCAACCCGGTTGGCGATGGGCGAAGTGGCCGAGGCTATTCGCGCTGCCACCGCGCGGTTCGTGCTGCGCATGCCGGCGTTGCAGCAATTGTGTTTCAGCGACGGCCGGGTATTCGTGGATGACCAATGCCTGGCCTGGCTCAAGGGCTCTCAAGGGCAACCTGATCAGGACGCAGGCGCTCAGGAGTTTTCAAGCTTGCGCGAGGAGCTGACCGGCCAACTGGAAACCGGTGGCGTCGAGCCGGTTCTGCTCAGGCTGCAAGGAATGCAGGCCGATCTGCGAACGCCCCGGGAGCGCTGCCATACCACAGTGATCGCTGCTGACTTGCTGGCTACGCGGGGGGTGTCCTGGCTGGCGCAGGACCTGTGCGCGAGCGTTGCCCGGACGATGCAGCACACCACCGCCAGCGCATGGGAGCCAGAGGTCTTTCAAAGGCTTCAGCAGTATGCCGCCCCCCAGTTGCTGGTTGAACGGAGCAAGGAGCAGGAGTCTTGATGACGCAATTATGGAAGCAACTCAAACGCTGGAACTTGCCGCTGGTAACGCGTATTGGTCTGGCAATGCCGTTGCTGATTGTGCTGGCTGCTCTGCTGATGCTCGTTGCCATTTGGTGGCTTGGTCCGCAATGGAGGTGGCACGAGCAGCAGCCGTTGGCCAGCACGGCCCACCGGGGGTTGGCAAGCCTGGTGCTTGTGCTAATACCGCTGCTGTGCTGGCTGGTTGTGCTGCGCGGCCGTAATCAACGCCTGCAGTCCGAGCGCAATCAGGCCGTGGCAGCCGAGCTGGACCAAACGTTGCCGTTCGTTCAAGCGCAAGAGAAGGCATTGGACCAAGGGCTTTCGCGATTTCTGCACAATGCCGGTGGGCGACGTGCGTTGTACCGACTGCCCTGGTATCTGGTAGTGGGCGACCGGCATGCAGGCAAGACCAGCTTGATCGACCGTACCGAACAAAATTTTTCTCTGACTCGCATCGACCAGACACAGGCGCGCGGCCGACAAGTGCAATCACTGGCCTACCCGATCGGTTGGTGGATCAGCAACGATGCGGTGATCATTGACCCGCCAGGCGCCTTTATCAGTCAGGAATCAGGGGACGCTTCGCCTGCCGAGAAATCAGGCGCAGTGCCACCCGCCACTTCGGCCAGATTATGGCAGCACCTGCTGGACTGGCTGCTGCGCAACCGAAGCCAGAGAGCCCTCAACGGTGTGTTGCTGGTCGTCGATTTGCCTGCACTGCTGCACGGCACGCCTGAGCAACGTATTGCGCTGGCGCACGTGTTGCGCACGCGGGTGTACGAGGTGAGTAGCCAATTGGGCTCGCGCCTGCCGCTGTATGTGATATTGAGCAAGTTCGACTTATTGGATGGTTTCGATCAGCTTTACGCCGGGCTTCCCGCCGCGGCGCGGGAAAAGATGCTGGGTTTCACCTTCAAGCTGGACGCGATTGGAACGTTCGACGCCTGGCTGGACGAGTTTAGCGATCACTACGACCGAATGATCAGCCACGTATTTGAGCAGGTGCTGGACCGACTCGATACCTTGGGCGATGCAACACTGCGGGCGCGTCTTTTCTCATTGCACGCCCAGTTGGTTGGGCTGCGTCCGATCCTACTGGGATTCCTGCAAGAAGCATTGGCAAGTGACCGCTTCACCACACCAGCACTGGTGCGTGGTGTGTACTGGTCTTCGGTGGTACAGCAAGGCGACATGCTCAATGCATTCGTTCGTGAGGCCGCACAGCCCTACAAGACAAAACTTCCCCTGCGCGAGGGCAAGGCTCAGGGCAAGGCACTGGTCTATTTCATCCAACATGCCTTCAGGCGTGTCATCTATCAGGAAGCCGGGCTTGCCGGGGATAACATCAGAGTGGCGCTTAGGAAGCGGCAGTTACTCTGGGTTGGCACGGGTGTGGGGATACTGGCTCTTAGTGTCACCATCGCCAGTTGGCAACGTTATTTCGAAATCAATGGCGCGAAGGCCGCCAACGTGCTCGCCAAAAGTCGAGTGTACAGTCATCGTGAAGTGGACCAGCGTCTGGACCCGACTGGACACAACCTGCTGCAGCCGCTGGATCAGATCCGCGACGCCGTGTCGGTATTTGGCGACTACCGTGGCGCATGGCCGGGTGTGGCTGACTTAGGTTTGTATCAGGGGCGTGTCATCGGTCCGCGTGTCGATGAGGCTTACCTTAGCTTGCTCTCGAAACGTTTCCTGCCGGCCTTGGCCAGCGGGGTAGTCGATGTCATGGATACGGCCTCCCCAGGCAGTGAGCAGCAGATGGCGGCCCTAAGGGTCTACCGGATGCTGGAGGATCGCCAGAACCGCCGACCCGAATGGGTAGAGGATTGGATGGCTCGCCAGTGGCAGCAAAAATTTCCTGGCCAGGGCCAATTGCAACGCGACCTCATGCGGCACCTGAAGTACGCGATGGCCTATGCCGATACCGAGCTGCCGCAATACAACCAGCGAATCGCTGAGGTGCAGCAAAGTTTACGCAAGATGCCGCTGCCAGAGCGGGTCTATGCGAGCCTGAAGCAGCAGGCAGGAAAACAGTTGCCTACTGACTTGGACCTGCGTCTTCAGGTCGGGCCGGCCTTCGATGTGGTATATCGGTCGTCGGTCGGTGGCAGGCAGGGTGAAAGTGTGTTGGTAGCACCCATGCTTACGGCCAAGGGATTCAGGGAATACTTCGAGCCGCATAGTCAGCGATTTGCCGAAATGGCGATGGTCGACGAGTGGGCACTGGGTGAGCGCGGCCAGCTCGACTATTCGGATGCCGACCGAGAGGCGCTGGGTGAACGGCTGCGTAATTTGTACAGCGCCGACTTCATCGACAGTTGGCGGCGTGCCTTGAATGCTTTCTCGGTGGCCGACTTCCGCGATCTGGATCATGGCGTTGAGGTGCTGCAGCAGTTCACCGGTCCATCTGCACCCCTGCATCGGCTGTTGGATACGGTAAGGGCCAATACCTGGCTGACATCCGCTGTGGATACTGATGCAGTGGCGAAGGCTGAGATGTTAGGGCCGACAACCCGCAAGTCTGAGCAACAGCAGGCGTGGGCGATTCAGCGTGCCTTTGCGGGGCTGACCGCCATGCTGCGCGCAACGGGTGAAAAGCCTAGCTATTACGATGAAACCCTAGGTGCCATCACCGCCGTACATGATTACGCGAAGGCGGTGCAGGACAGTCCGGACAGAGGCAAAGCGGCACTCCAGGCGGTGCTTCAGCGCTTCTCGATGACAGGACCTGATCCGATCGGCACCCTGCAACGCGTAGCCACCGGCTTGCCAGAGCCAATCAACCAACAGGTTGGAAAATTGGCCGATCAAACGGCACAAGTGCTTAACGTCGAGGCCCTGCGCGAGCTTGAGCGCCGCTGGGATGCCGAGGTGTACAGCTTCTTCCAGCAGCGCCTGGCTGAGCGCTACCCCTTTGTGGTGCGGGCACCCGATGCTTCTCTGGATGACTTTGAAGCATTCTTTGGACCGAAGGGGCGGCTGCAGCAGTTCAACAATCAATACCTGCGGATTTTCCTAAAGGACAATCTCGAAGCCATGCAGGCTGACAAGCAAGGTCGGTCGTTGATTCGCAGCGATGTGATCGAGCAGTTGGAGCAGGCAGATCGTATCCGCGAAACGTTCTTTGATCAGCGCGGCAACCTGAGCGTGCAGTTCAGTATCGAGCCGCTGGGGCTCAGCGCGAACCAGCGCACCAGTCTGCTTGACCTCGATGGTCAGTTGATTTCTTACACCCATGGTCCGCGCCAGATCATCGGTATCATCTGGCCTAATACCCTGGGGCAGCATGTGCGTAGCAACCTGACCTTGCTTAGGCAGAACGGCAACAGTAGCAGCTTGGAATACCGCGGGCCGTGGTCGATGTTCCGCTTGCTCAGTCGTGGCTCGCTCAATGGGCGCACGGCGACCAGCGTGGACTTGAGCTTCCGCACCGGCGACGGCGTGATGCGCTATCGACTCAACGCCGAGAAGGCTTTCAACCCCATCACGCAAGAGCCTTTTAAAGGTTTCAAATTGCCACGCGGATTGTTGCAGAAGTCGTCCAATCTGGAGCCAACCGCGCGGGCCCGGCTATAAGCGGGGGCAATCTGAAGTAAGTTGAGGACGGCGTTTCGGCGCCTTTATCCTAGGCAGATTCAATGTGCGGTATGCCGCTGATGGTTATTTAACATTCGAGGTAGCGTCACCTATATGAGTGACTGCTCATGGTACCCATGCAGGTGACCCGCACATTAGGCGTCTTTATTCATTTCAGCCTCTTCTAGACTACGACTTGCCTATCCACGCCTGTGATGCGAGCTCATCCAGGACTTCAGTACACTTGAACGCCAGATAGCCATCGTCGAGCAGCCGAACGCCATGAACTGCACGAAACAGTCAGCCCTGGAAGCGATCAGCGAGGTGCTGTTCGCTTCGCTCGCAACCTCGTTCAAGCCTTTATGTGGTGCGCTCGAAGAGCGGCTGGCGAGGCGTGCTGACCAATCCCGGTTGTGCCTCAGGCATCGGGTCCAATGTCATGTGGGCGCTCCTTGCCGCACACTATATACCACAGTCGAGGTTCAGTGATGTCTGCACCACTGTTCGTCTCGCTGGACGGTCCCAAGGGTGTCGGCAAGACCACCTTGCTCGAAGCCATCGCTCGTGCGCTACGGCTCGAGGGTCACAAGGTAGTACGACTCAGCGAGCGTAATCACGATCCATTCCGGGCGCAGACCATGGCGCTCGTCAATGCGTTCGCCAGAGCGCCTTGTGTGGAACTGGAGCTGCGTATCTGTGAGCAACTGGCGGACAGCCGTGCCTGGATTTCACGTCACGTGCTGCCCAACCAGTTGCCCGGCAGCATCATCCTGATGGACCGCTGGTACGCCTCAGATGCGGCATTCCGGCGCACTGTTGCTTTCGCGGACATTCAGCGGCTGAATCTTGAACGCGGTGTCCAAGTGCCAGATCTGCAAGTGGCCGTAATCACTCGCTCGGAGCTGTCGTGGGCCAGGGCGCAGGCACGCCGCGGCGGTCTGCGCAGCACCGTGCTGCAGAGCGCTCAGGACCATGCAGCCTGCACCGATGCTTTCGAGCAGGCAATGGCCGGCCAGGGCTGGCTGGTGTGTCGCAACGAGGGAGCACTGGAGGTCGCCATCGCGCAGGTAGTGGCCGGAGTGCGGGAGCGTTTGAAGGCAAGGGCTGACGGCTGATTGAGGTGTTCTTGCGGCGCCTGCTGACCCCTGCCATCACCGGCCGCACGTGTCGCTGACTTCAGAACCTTGGTGATGGATCAGTGAGGCTCGATGCAACTGCTGCGCCGCCCACATGACGAAACCGGCTTTGCGGTAGAGCTCTTGAGGGGAGATGACACAACGGGGGCGTAGGACCGTCAGGCTGCTGTGGGTGCCCTCAAGATGTGACGGCTGGACCCAGCCATGACGCAAACCACTGGCTTGCAGGGCAGCCCACAGCTCAGGTGCTGTCAAGAACGCGTCGACCGTCCATAGTAGCGGCAGTTCATGGGTTTCGACGTATCCCGGAATCGGGTTGCTGCTGGCGAACGCGTCCAGGCATGCCAGTCCTTCCGGCCCCAGGTTTGAGTGCAACTGCGAAGTTGGGCTGGTGAAGAGATAGAATTCGAAACCCAGAAGATGAACGAGCTTGGGCATGCCCTCCAGCAATGGCCGAAGATTGCCCGCGCTTGCCCAGCGCGCCGCAGCTGTCTCTAACATCATGCCTCCCTGCTGGATAATTCCGTTAGTTTCACACCCTGCACAGCGTGGATACCTCAAACGTTGCTAGCCTGCCGTATTTACGGTGTGAATGTATAGTCATTGATGATTGGCGGTCATCAAAAAGCGTGACCCTGTATACCGGTGGGCTGGCTAAACCGTTGTAGCCCTACGTCGTTCGCTGATCGATAGTTCCGAATCATTTTGTAGAGGAGGCAGCATGAAGCAACTGTTGCTGATTGGCATAGGCCCCGGCGATCCTCGTCAGATCACCTTCGAGGCGGTCGATGCGATGCGGCGTGCGACTGTCTTTTTCATGATTGAGAAGGGCGGCGACAAGGAAGAGTTGGCGCATCTGCGCAAGGACATTCTGGCGCGTTACCTTCCACATGACGGCTATCGAATCGTGCGTGTGACGGATCCGTGTCGAGACGGTAGTGCGCAAGATTACATCAGCGGAGTGCAGGATTGGCACCGGGCACGGGCGAATTTGTACCGCCAAGTGATGGAGCATGAACTCCACGAAGGCGATATTGGGGCGTTCCTGCTGTGGGGGGAACCTACGCTGTATGACAGTACCCTACGCGTCCTGGATCTGGTGCGCGAGCAGGGGATGGCGCTGAAGCTGGAGGTGATTCCCGGTATCAGCAGTGTGCAGGCGCTCGCTGCACGTCATTGCTTGACGCTCAATCGCATCGGAGAGCCGTTGACGGTACTGCCGGCGCGCCGTTTGGCCGAGCTGGAGACACTCGATAATGTGGTAGTCATGCTTGATGGCCACGCCACCTTCGCCGAACTGGATGACCCAAATCTGACGATCTATTGGGGGCATATCTGGGAACGGCGGACGAGATTCTGATGTCTGGGCCGCTCATGGAAGTGAAAGCGCAGATCGTTGCGCTACGGTTGGAGGCGCGAAGGCGCAAAGGCTGGATCATGGATACCTACCTGTTGCGCCGTGAGGGGTGAAGCTGGGTACCGGTCGAGGGGGCTCAGGGTGTACCGAGAATGCTGACCACTTTGTCGCATAATTGGTCGACACTGAATGGCTTGCCGATCAAGTGCATGCCTTCCGGAACGTCCACGGTTTCCGCATAACCGCTGGCGAACAGAACCGGCAGCGAGGGCCGGATGTCGCGTGCTTGGCGGGCCAATTCATCGCCACGCATATCGGGTAAACCGACGTCCGTCATCATTAACGCCAGCGGCTGAGTTTTGTCCTTGAGGATCGCCAAGGCTTGGGTGGCATTTTCCGCCTCGACCGCCTTGTAGCCCAGTTCGTCGAGCACATCGACCATCAGCATACGAACGATGTCGTCGTCTTCGACTACCAGAAGGTGCATGTATTGAATCCTGTTGCAGGGAGAGGTAGTTACTCTGTGTCTGTTACCAACGCAGAAGTTCCCTCAGAATAGCGGGCCTTGCAGTTGGATGGAACGATTCTATGGGGTTACCTTCAAATACTGGCTAAACGCCCCGATCCAGTAACGCTGAAAGTGCTTAGTGATCGTGGCAGCACTGGACGCAAAGGTCAGCGACGGCCGCCGTGCTAGCAGTGTCGTCCTTCTACTCTTCAATGGATTCTTCGTTCGGGCGTTATCAGATGATTCAAGCAGCCTCCATGGATCAACGCAGCTTCCGCAGACTGCTGAGCCGCAATATCGGCCTGCCGTTAGGTGTCGGGCTGCTGGGCGCCGTGGCCTTCGTCGCGGTAATCAACTACCTGCTATCGGCCATGCAGTGGGTGGAGCACACCGACCGGGTGATCGGTAATGCCAATGAAACGGTCAAGCTTTCGATCGACATGGAAACCGGGATGCGCGGCTTCCTGATTACGGGTGATGAGCGTTTTCTCGATCCCTACGAGGTGGCCAAGCCGCAGATTTTCGGCAGCCTGGAGAATCTGCGCGACATGGTCGGTGACAATCTCCCGCAGGTTGATCGCATCAATCGCCTGACGGGCCTGCAACGCGCCTGGAACGATTTCGGCAGCGAACTGATCACCCTGCGCCGCCAGAACGGTGACTTTCAGGGGGCGATCGGTGGCGGTCGCGGCAAGCGAATCACTGACCAGATCCGCAAGGAATTCGAAGACTTCATCGCAACCGAGCAGCAACTGCGCCAGGCCCGTACCGAGCAGGTCAGCACCGTCACAGTCACGGCCATCACCGCGTTCGTACTGTTCATCGTTGGCCTCAGCGGGTTGCTGGCCTATCTCGGGCGCCGCGATCTGCTGGCGCTGTCCGACAGCTATGTTGGCAACCTCAAGGCTCAACAGCGTGCCGCCGAGCGTTTGGAGCACCAGGCGTGGCTACGTAACGGGCAACAGCAATTGTCGCAGCAAGTGCTGGGTCAGCTGACGCTGACGGCGCTGGGCGACAACGTCCTGCGCTTCTTCGCCAGCTACCTGGGGAGCGTGGTGGGCGCACTTTATGTGCGCGATGCCCATGGCCAATTGGTGCGCGTCGCTACCTATGGCCTGGATGCCGAGCAACAGAAACGTAGCCAGACCCTGGGAGAGCACGAAGGCCTTCTGGCGCAGAGCGTGCGTGAGCGGCGACTGATCCGGCTGGACGATCTGCCCGCAGACTACTATCGCCTGAGTTCCGGCCTGGGCAACGGCTTGCCGCGCAGTGCGCTGTTGATTCCTTCGAGCGATGAAGGTGAGGTCAATGGTGTGCTTGAGTTGGGCTTCCTGCGCCCGTTGCTGGACCGCGATGGCGAACTGCTCGAGCGCATTGCTGATAACTTGGGCATGTCCATCGAGAGCGCGCGCTATCGTCAGCGACTGCAAGAGGTGCTTGCCGAGACGCAGCAGTTGAACGAAGAGTTGCAGGTCCAGCAAGAGGAGCTCAAGACTGCCAACGAAGAGCTCGAGGAGCAGTCTCGTGTGCTCAAGGAATCCCAGGCCTACCTGGAGACCCAGCAGGCCGAACTGGAGCAGACCAACGAGCAACTGGCCGAGCGCACGGTGGCCTTGGACCGCAAGAACAGCGAACTCAACAGTGCCCAGCAGGAGCTGCAGGCCCGCGCCGAGGACCTGCAGCGTTCGAGCCGCTATAAGTCCGAGTTCCTCGCCAACATGTCTCATGAGCTGCGTACGCCGCTCAATAGCTCGCTGATCCTGGCCAAATTGCTGGCCGAGAACGGCGAAGGCAATCTTACCCAGGAGCAGATCAAATTCGCCGAGTCCATCTACTCGGCCGGCAACGATCTGCTCAACCTCATCAACGACATCCTCGATATCGCCAAGGTCGAGGCCGGCAAGCTTGAGGTGCGACCGGAGACCACCCAGGTGGTGCGCCTGGTCGAAGGCTTGCGCGGCATGTTCCAGCCGCTGGCCGACGACAAGCAACTGGGCTTCGAGGTGTCGCTCGAGTCGCAGGTGCCGAGCACGCTGTTCACCGACCGCCAGCGCCTGGAGCAGATTCTCAAGAACCTGTTGTCCAATGCCATCAAGTTCACCGATCGAGGTCAGGTCAGCCTGAGCATCAGCCATCGGCCTGACACGGGTATCGTTTTCACCGTCCGTGACAGTGGGATCGGCATTCCCGCCGATCAGCAGGAGGCCATCTTCGGTGCCTTCCACCAAGTCGATGGCACCAGTAATCGTCGCTTTGGCGGTACCGGCTTGGGGCTATCGATCTCGCGAGACCTTGCGCACCTTTTGGGTGGGCAGATCACGGTGCAGAGCAGTGACGGTCAGGGCAGCATCTTCAGTCTGACCATTCCTGAGCGCTATGAGTCGGCGGATGCGCAGGGAGAGGTTCAGAGCCCTCGACCGACACTCGATCGCCTGCCACCCATAGTGCGGGCCGCGCCGATGCGTCAGCCGACAGTGCTGACTCCGAGTTTCGCCGATGACCGTGCACAGGCGCCGTTCACGGGGCGCTGCATCCTGGTGATCGAGGACGAGCCCAATTTTGCCCGTATTCTCTACGATCTGGCTCACGAGCTGGGCTACAACTGTCTGGTCGCCCATGCTGCCGACGACGGTTTCGCCCTGGCCGCCCAGTACTTGCCCGATGCCGTGTTGTTGGACATGCGTCTGCCCGACCACTCCGGATTGACCGTGCTGCAGCGTCTTAAAGAGCAGGCCAGTACCCGTCACATCCCTGTGCACATCATCTCGGTGGAAGATCGCGTCGAAGCAGCCATGCACATGGGTGCGGTGGGTTATGCGGTCAAGCCGACCAGCCGTGAAGAACTCAAGGAGGTCTTCGGGCGCCTCGAGGACAAACTCACGCAGAAGCTCAAGCGCATTCTGCTGGTGGAAGATGACGATCTTCAGCGTGAAAGCATTGCACGCCTGATCGGCGATGACGATATCGAGATCACCGCGGTGGCCATGGCTCAGGACGCGCTGGAGCTGCTGCGCGAAAACATCTACGACTGCATGATCATCGACCTCAAACTGCCCGACATGCTGGGCAACGAGTTGCTAAAGCGCATGACCGCCGATGACATCCGCAGCTTCCCGCCAGTGATCGTATATACGGGCCGTAACCTGACCCGCGAGGAAGAGACCGACCTACTCAAGTATTCGCGCTCGATCATCATCAAAGGCGCCCGCTCGCCGGAGCGTCTGCTCGATGAGGTGACGCTGTTCCTGCACAAGGTCGAGTCGCAGTTGTCCCATGAACGCCAGCGCATGCTCAAGACGGCTCGCAGCCGTGACAAGGTGTTCGAGGGGCGTAAAATCTTGCTGGTGGACGACGATGTACGCAACATCTTCGCCCTCACCAGTGCACTGGAGCACAAGGGCGCCATCGTCGAGATAGGCCGTAATGGTCGTGAAGCCCTCGAGCGGCTTGACCAGCATAGCGACATCGATCTGGTGTTGATGGATGTGATGATGCCGGAAATGGATGGCTATGAAGCCACCCGGTTGATCCGCCAGCAACCGCGTTGGCGCAAGCTGCCGATCATTGCGGTGACTGCCAAGGCCATGAAAGACGACCAGCACCGCTGCCTGCAGGCCGGCGCCAACGACTACCTGGCCAAGCCCATCGACTTGGACCGTTTGTTCTCCCTGATCCGCGTCTGGCTGCCGCAACTGGAGCGAATTTGATTAGCGAGCGCAACACCGACATCGAAATTCGCCTGCTGATCGAGGCCATCTACCTCAAATACAGCTACGACTTCAGGAATTACTCCGGTGCCTCGATCAAGCGCCGGATTCTTCATGCCTTGCGCCAGTTCGACTGCCGTACCGTTACGGCATTGCAGGAGCGCGTGTTGTACGATCCTGGCATGTTCATGCAGTTGCTGCAGTTCCTGACGATTCCGGTCAGCGAGATGTTTCGTGATCCTGGCCATTTCCTGGCGTTGCGCCATGAGGTGGTGCCATTGTTGCGAACCTGGGCGTCGCTGAAAATCTGGATCGCCGGGTGCAGCACGGGTGAGGAGGTCTATTCCATGGCGATCCTGCTGCGCGAGGAAGGGTTGCTGGAACGCACTATCATCTATGCCACCGACATCAATCCCAGCTCGCTGGAAAAAGCCAAGCAGGGTATCTATTCGATGCAAAGCCTGCGCGAATACGAAGAAAACTACCGCAAGGCCGGGGGGCGTCGCGACTTCTCCGACTACTACACGTCGGCCTACGGCAATGCCATCATGGACAGCAGCTTGCGAGACAATGTCACCTTTGCCGACCATAGCCTGGCTACCGACAGCGTATTTTCCGAAACCCAACTGGTGTCCTGCCGGAATGTGCTGATCTACTTCAACAAAGAGCTGCAGGACCGTGCGCTGGGTCTGTTCCACGAGTCGCTGTGCCACCGGGGGTTCCTGTTCCTTGGCAGCAAAGAGTCAGTTGACTTTTCGGCGTACGGTGATCGCTTCGAGCCTTTGGTACGGCCCGAGCGGATCTACCGAAAAGCATGAGGGGCGTTCGCGCGGTAGTGATCGGCGCCTCGGCGGGTGGCGTTGCGGCGCTATTCGAGGTGCTTGGCGCTCTGCCGATAGATTTTCAGCCGCCGGTGCTCTGCGTGTTGCATCTGCCGGCGGATCGTCACAGCCAGTTGGCCGAGGTGTTGCAGCGGCGCTTGCGTCGGTCCGTGCGTGAGGCCTGCGACAAGGAGCCCATCGAGGTGGGCGGCATCTACGTGGCAGGACCGGCCTATCATCTGTCGGTGGAACGTGACCTGAGCTTGTCGCTGAGCCAGGAGGCGCCGGTGCATTTCTCTCGGCCTGCAATCGATGTGTTGTTTCATTCGGCCGCCGATGCCTACGGCGAAGCTCTGCTTGGCGTGTTGCTCACCGGAGCCAACGAAGACGGCGCCGAGGGATTGGCCTATATCAAGAAATGCGGAGGTCGGACGCTGGTTCAGGATCCCCGCGAAGCACAGGTCGCGTTAATGCCCGAGGCTGCTCTGGCCCTGCATCGGCCCGATCATATTCTTTCTCTGAGCGGTATCGGGCAGTTGCTCGCCACCCTGGAAACCAGCACATGCTAAGCCACATCATCGCCAAACTGCTGATCGTCGACGATCTGCCGGAAAACCTGCTGGCCCTCGAGGCTCTTCTGCAAGGTGAGGATCGCGAGGTGCACCGCGCTCAGTCGGCCGAGCAGGCTCTTTCGCTGCTGCTCGAGCACGACTTCGCCCTGGCTATTCTCGATGTGCAGATGCCGGGTATGGACGGTTTCGAGTTGGCCGAGCTGATGCGCGGTATGGAGAAGACCAAGAACATCCCTATCGTATTCGTCAGTGCCGCCGGTCGCGAGTTGAACTACGCCTTCAAAGGCTATGAAAGCGGTGCGGTCGATTTCTTGCACAAACCGTTGGATACCCAGGCGGTTAAAAGCAAGGTGTCGGTCTTCGTCGATCTGTACAGGCAGCGCCAAGTGCTCGGCCGCCAGTTGCAAGCGCTGGAGCGCAGCCGTCAGGAGCAGGAGCAGTTGCTGGCGCAGTTGCAGGTGGCTCGCGGTGAGCTCGAGCGGGCAGTGCAAATGCGCGACGACTTCATGTCGATCGTTTCCCATGAAGTTCGCACGCCGCTCAATGGCCTGATTCTGGAAACGCAATTGCGCAAGATGCACTTGGCCCGAGGCAACTTGGCGGCATTCAGCGAGACGCACTTGCAGGCCATGGTGGAGCGTGATGAGCGGCAGATCAACAGCCTGATCCGCCTGATCGAAGACATGCTGGATGTTTCGCGGATCCGTACCGGCAAATTGTCGATCAGGCCACGCTCTGTGGACCTGGCCAAGCTGGTCGAGGGCTGGTCGAGCGCTTCGCTGCTCAGGCCGCAGCGTTGGACACCTCCATCGATTTGACCCGTTGCGAGCCCTTGCAGGGTGAGTGGGACGAATTCCGGATTGAGCAAGTGCTGGCCAATCTGTTGTCCAACGCTTTGCGTTATGGCGAACGGCGTCCAGTGCAGGTCAGAGTTTTCGAGCAATGTGGCATGGCTTGCGTGCAGGTTCAGGATCACGGCATCGGCATCAGCGCTGCTAACCAGCAGCGCATCTTTCATCAGTTCGAACGGGTATCCGCTCAGCAGGCCAGTGGTGGATTGGGCCTTGGGCTGTTCATTTCAGAACAGATTGTTCACGCCCATGGCGGGCGGATCCGGGTCGACAGCGAGGAGGGTAGGGGCTCCACATTCAGTATCCTGCTGCCACTGGCGACTGTCGGCCAACAAAGTGACCAGACCCAGGCAACCTCTGCGTGACCCTGGGGTCAGATAGCCAACTTTTTGAAATTCAAGGCATTGTCATGAGCGAAGACGCACAAGATGTAGTACTGGTAGTGGAAGATGAACCGCTGATCCGGATGATCCTGCGCGACTACCTGGCAGGGCAGGGCTACCACGTGCTGGTGGCGGAAGATGGGGCAGAAGCGTTCGCCATCCTGGCCAGCAAGCCACATCTGGACCTGATGGTCACCGATTTCCGCTTGCCGGGCGGCATTTCCGGTGTGGAGATCGCTGAGCCTGCGCTCAAACTGCGGCCGGATCTGAAAGTGATCTTCATCAGCGGCTACCCAGCCGAGATTCTTGAATCGGGCAGCCCTATTGCACGCAAGGCGCCGATTCTGGCGAAGCCTTTCGACCTTGATACCTTGCACGAGCAGATCCAGGCCTTGCTCAAGTGACGTGTCTGCAAGACTGTGACTGCAAAGGTTCAAGCAAAGTAGTCAGCTCATCAATGAGCATTGGGTATCCGTGCTCAGTGGCTGCGATTGCTGCCGCTGCTGACCTCTTCAGGCACCGCATCGCCCGCCATGCGCTTGCGGAACAATGCTGCCCGCGCCAGCAACAATGTCGTCACCGGCACGGTGATTGACAATAATACGGGGATTAACCACGCGTGCAGTACGGGCCCGTGCTTGAGCTCGGAGAAGTACAGGATCGATGCCAGGCTCACGCACCAGGCACCAAGAGTCGACGCCAGTGCCGGTGGGTGCATGCGTTGGAAATAGTCCTTGAGTCGCACCAGCCCGATTGCGCCGAGCAAGGCGAACAGACTGCCCGTCAGTAGCAGTGCGGCGGTGACCAACTCCAGCCAGAATGGCAACTCAACGGTCTGGATCATTCGATCACCTCCCCGCGTAGCAGAAACTTGGCCAAGGCGAATGACCCGACGAAGCCAAACAGTGCGATCAGCATGGCGCCTTCGAAGTAGGTGTCACTGCCATATCGGATGCCCAACACCAACATCATCAGCATCGCCAGGATGTACAGGTAGTCCAGCGCGAGCACCCGGTCCTGTGCCGAGGGGCCGCGAAACACCCTGATCAATGCGAGCGCCATGGCGATGACGAAGATGAACAGGCTGGCGAGGATGGCATTGGCAAGTAGGCCAGTCATTCGAAGATCTCCATCAGCGGGCGTTCGTAAGTGTGTTTGAAATGCGCGATGAAGGTGTCTTCGTCCTCAAGGTCAAACACATGTAGCAACAGCACGCTGCGGTCCAGGGCCAACTCCGACCAGACTGTTCCAGGAACCACCGTGGTTATCATCGACAAGGCGGCCAACCCGTGAGCATCGCGAAGTGCCAAAGGGATATGCACGAACGCCGAGCGAGGGGGTGGGTGCGCGCCCGTAGCACGCCCCAGGCCACCTGCAGGTTCGATGAAATCACGTCCAGGCCGACGCGAGCGATTAGGCGGATGACCGTCAAAGGGCGGCGCACGAGTGCATGCTGGGGGCGCAGCGGCGCCATTAGCAGGGGCGCAAGAATACCTAGCGCCGCAGCAAGCAGCAGATTACCGGGACTGATCGAAACGTTCAGGGCCAGCCACAGTACGAACAGCGACAGGGACAGCAGCGGGGCGGGGAACAGTCGCTTCATGGCTGCACCTGCGAGAGTGTGGTCGGGCCGGGCAGGGTGCGCGTCGACAAGACTGCCTGGATGTAGCTATCCGGGGCCTGCAGGCCAGCGGCGGTATCCTGCGTGTACCGCAGGAGGGGCTCGGCCTGGGCGCTGATTAGGATACACAAGCCCAGCAATAGCACGATCGGCATACATTCGTAGCGACGCAGCAGAGGAGAGGCCGGCTCTTCGGGTTTCCAGAACCGTTGGATGCCGACTCGGCCGAAGGCGATCAACGACGCCATCCCGGAGAGCAGGAGTGATGCCACCAGGCACCAGCCCGCCGCCGATAATGGCTGTTCTGGCGCAGCGCCAAGGCCCAGTGGGTTGAACAGCGCACTGATCAGATTGAGCTTTCCGATGAAGCCCGACAGTGGCGGCATACCAATGATCAGTAGCGCACAGGCGATAAAGCTCAGACCGAGGAAGGCCATGGTCCATGGGATGATCTGTCCGATGACGGCTTTCTGCTCATCGTCCAAGTTGATGCCCTTGGGCGGATGCAGAGACTCGAGCAGGGGGGGATGGCATCTTCCTCGTCATCCAGGGGCGCCTCATTGGCCGAGCGCGAACGCTCGATCAGTTCGGCGAGCAGGAACAAGGCGCACAGTGCGAGAGTGGAACTGACCAGATAGAACAACGCTGCGCCAGTGAGAACCGGCTGGCCGAAGCCGACCGCTGCCAACAGAGTGCCGGCCGAGACCAGAATGCTGAGTGCCGCCAAACGCTCCAGACGCTGCGCAGCCAGAATGGAGACCACTGCCACAGCCAGGGTTACCAATCCTCCATAGACCAGCCATTGCCCACCAAAGTGTGCCGAGGCGCCGGCCTGTTCGGAGAACAGCAGTGTCCACAAGCGCAGTAAGGCATACAGTCCAACCTTGGTCATGATAGCGAACAGCGCCGCTACCGGTGCGCTGGCCGAGGCATAGGCCGGCACCAGCCAGAAATTCAACGGCCAGACCCCGGCCTTGACCAAGAAGGCCATGGCCAAGATCGCAGCACCGGCGTGTAGCAGGCCGCGATCGGCCTCGGCCACAAGAGGAATTTTCAATGCCAGATCGGCCATGTTCAGCGTGCCGGTCACGCCGTAGAGCATGGCGGCCCCGACCAGGAACAGAGAAGAGGCGAACAAGTTTATGGCGACGTAATGCAGGCCGGCCTTGACTCGAGCCCTGCCCGAGCCATGCAGCAACAGGCCGTAGGACGCTGCCAACAGGACTTCGAAAAATACGAACAGGTTAAACAGGTCGGCCGTGAGGAAGGCGCCGTACAGCCCCATCAGTTGGATCTGGAACAGAGCGTGGAAGCTGGCCCCGGCACCATCCCAACGGGCACGCGCGAACAGCAGTGCACTGACGCCGATCACTCCGGTGAGCGTCAGCATCAGCGCCGATAAATGATCGACTACCAGTACGATGCCAAACGGCGCTGGCCAGTTGCCCGGCAGGTACACGCCGATGGATTCGGCCTGGCCCTGATTTCGCACCCACAGCAGCAGCGTGATGGCGACCCCCAGGCCGATCAAGCTGGACAGCAGGTTGAGCCGGCCCTTGAACTGGCGGTGTTTTTCGCCGATCAGCAGCATGATCGCGGCAGTCACCAACGGCAGTAGGATGGGGGCTACGATCAATTGATTCATCCCACTCATTCCCCACGCTCCCGGCCGTCGACGTGGTCGGTACCTGTGAGACCTCGCGAGGCCAGGAGCACCACCAGAAACAAGGCCGTCATGGCGAAACTGATGACGATGGCGGTCAGTACCAGGGCCTGTGGTAGCGGATCGGTGTAGTTCAGCAGATCCTGTGGCACGCCATCCTTGATGATCGGTTCCTTCCCGATGAACAGGCTGCCCATGCTGAAGATGAAAAGGTTCACGCCATAGGACAGCAAGCACAGGCCCATGATCACCTGATAGGTGCGTGGACGCAGTACCAGCCACACACCGGAGGCAGTCAGTACGCCGATTGCGACTGCGATGACTTCTTCCATCAGGCGGCTCCTGCTTGGCTGGATTTCTGGTTGCCCGGGCGGTAGGCGCGTACCGACTGGTGCGCCAGAGCAGTGAGGATCAGGAGGGTCGAGCCGACCACCACTGTGTACACGCCGACGTCGAAGAACAGGGCGCTGGCCACGTGGATATCTCCAAGCAAAGGCAGGTGCAGGTGCGCGGTGTGTGTGGTGAGGAATGGATAACCGAGGAACATGGCGCCGATACCGGTGAGAGTGGCGCACAGTAATCCGGTGCCCATCCACCGCAGTGGACGCAGGCTCATCTGCGCCTCGACCCACTGGGTGCCGGCCACCATGTACTGAAGAATGAAGGCCACGGACATCACCAAACCAGCGACGAAGCCTCCTCCGGGTTGGTTGTGACCGCGCATGAACAGGTACATCGACACCAGGAGGGCGATGGGCAGCAGTAATCGCACCAGCACTGCCGGGACCATCATGAAGCCCAGCGCGGTATCGGCAACCTGTCGCGGATTCACCAGGTCGGTGACCAGGTCCGGGGCCAGGTGGCGCTGCTGTGCTGGCAGTTGCATGCTTTCTTTTGGCGGGCGGAAGCGACGCAGCAGGGCGAAGACAGTCAGCGCGACGGCCACCAGTACGGTGATTTCGCCGAGGGTGTCGAAACCGCGGAAATCGACCAGCATCACATTGACGACATTGGTGCCTCCGCCTTCTGGCAAGGCGCGACTGAGGTAGAACGAAGAAATGTTATTGGGGGTGGCACGCGTCAGCATTGCATACGACAGCAGCGCCATGCCGCCACCGACCAGGATCGCCAGCAGCAGATCGCGCAGACGTCGTACCCGCGCCCGCTCGCGGCTGCCGGGCAGTGGCGTGACGCCTTCGATCCTGCGTGGTAACCAGCGCAGGCCTAGCAGAATCAGAACGGTGGTCACGACTTCGACCACCAATTGGGTGAGCGCCAGGTCGGGTGCCGAGAACCAGACGAAGGTGATACAGGTCATCAGTCCGCACACGCTGACCATGATCAGTGCGGCCAGCCTGTGGTACTTGGCCTGCCAGGCGGCGCCGATCGCGCAGGCGATCGCGATCAGCCACATCACTACGAATACGCCGGAACCCGGGATCTTCGGCCGGTCGCCCCAGCTGATGCCGCTATAGAGCATCGGTGATAGACCGGCAATGAACGCGGCTGTCACCAGCATGAACAGTTGTGTCTGCAGGCGGCGACTGGTCAACAGGGCCTCGGCGCGTCGGGCGATCAGCATCAGGCGTACCAGGCCATGTTCGAACAGGCGCTTGCCGTTGAAGCGTTCGATCAGCGGCGGGTAAGGGAAGCGGCCCCGGCGCAGTTGCTTACGCAGCAGCAGGTACAGCACCACACCGCCACACATGGCGATCAGGCTCATGATCATCGGTGCGTTCCAGCCATGCCAGATTGCCAAGCTGTACTCTGGCAGCGTTCCGCCCACCACCGGCAGCGCCGCAGCAGCCAGTAACGGGCCGACAGATTGGGCGGGAAAGATGCCGACTACCAGGCAGGTCAGCACCAACAGTTCGACCGGTGCACGCATCCAGCGTGGCGGCTCGTGCGGGGTATGTGGCAGGTCCTGCGCAGTGGGTCCGAAGAAAACGTCGACGGTGAAGCGCAACGCATAGGCCACACTGAAGGTTCCGGCCAGAGTCGCGATCACTGGCAAGGCTATTTCGACCCAGGCTGATGAGGTGATGAACACGGTTTCAGCGAAGAACATTTCCTTGGAAATGAAGCCGTTCATCAGCGGCACGCCTGCCATGGATGCGCTGGCGACCATGGCCAGAGTGGCAGTGTACGGCACCAGGCGGATCAAACCGCTGAGGCGTCGAATGTCTCGGGTGCCGCTTTCATGGTCGATGATGCCAGCGGCCATGAACAGCGATGCCTTGAAGGTGGCGTGATTGAGTATATGGAAGACCGCTGCTACCGCTGCCAGCGGGCTGTTCAGTCCCAATAGCAAGGTGATCAGACCCAGGTGGCTGATGGTCGAATAGGCCAGCAAACCCTTGAGATCGTTCTGAAACATGGCGGCGAATGCACCGAGTAACAAAGTGCAGGCACCGGCACCGCCGACGATCCAGAACCATTCCTCGGTGCCTGCCAGTGTTGGCCAAAGCCGAGCCATCAGGAACACTCCTGCCTTGACCATGGTCGCGGAGTGCAGGTAGGCCGAAACTGGCGTGGGCGCAGCCATTGCGTGCGGCAGCCAGAACTGGAAGGGGAATTGCGCACTCTTGCTCAAGGCGCCCAGGAGGATCAACGGTAGCAGCACCGGATAGAGCGCATGCTGGCGCACGGCATCGCCGGCGGCCAGTACCTTGTCCAGGTCGTAGCTGCCGACCACATGTCCGAGCAATAGCGCCCCGACCAGCAGGCAGAGCCCGCCTGCGCCGGTGACCATCAACGCCATGTAGGCGCCACGGCGGGCGTCGGCGCGGTGGTGCCAGTAGCCAATCAGCAGGAAGGAGAACAGGCTGGTGAGCTCCCAGAAGAACACCAGTTGAATAAGGTTGCCGGAAATGACCAAGCCGAGCATGGCACCCATGAAGGCCAGGAAGAAGGCAAAGAAGCGTGGCACCGGATCCTGGGGCGACATGTAGTAGCGCGCATACAGAGACACCAGGGTGCCGATGCCCAGCACCAGCAGCGAAAACAGCCAGGCAAAGCCGTCCATGCGCAGCACCAGGTTCAAGCCCAGGCTCGGCAACCACAGAAATTCTTCGCGAATCACGCCGCCATGCGCGACCTGCGGATACAGCAGCGCCACCTGGACAGTGCCGACCAGGGCTACGAGTCCGGCAAGGATAGACTCGGCATTACGCGCATTGTGCGGCAGGACGGCTGCCAGGCAACTGCCGATGAACGGCAGAAGCAATAGCACTATCAATGACATAGCGTTCTAATCTGCGAAGGTTGGTCAAGGATCATACGTGTGCAGGTGGTTGATCACCAACACGCAAGCTGTGGCAGAATCCTACAAAAGCGTGGTGACAAGCAGTTTTTTTATAACAGTTTTTTTCAGAGCATAGCCGTTGGGCGAGAGTTCAACGCCCGCTCTCGCCTGCATTGTTCGGTGAGAGCGCCGAGGTATCGTCCGGCACGGTGCCCCTGCGCCGGACCTTCAGTTCGCTGATAACGACCGCTGTCACGATCAATGCGCCACCCAATAGCGCCAAGCCCGGTAGGCGTTCCCCGGCAAGACGACCGACAATCCCTGCCCAGACCGGCTCGCCGGCGTAGATCAAGGTAGCCCGGGTGGGCGATACCGACTTCTGCGCCCAATTCATCGCGACTTGGATGACTGCACTCATGGCGCCCAGGCCAACGGCGCTGATAAGCAGTAGCCAGGAGAAATCAGGCAAGCGCTCCTGAGTCGGTATAGTCATCAGAAATGACAGCACAGAAGCGGTCGCCAGTTGCACCACGGTCACTCGGCGCACGTCCACCTTACCGGCATAGCGGCTGATCAGGATGATTTCACCGGCGATCGCCACAGCGCTGATCAGCGTCACCAGTTCACCTTCGCTCATGTGCAAAGTGCCGCCCTCAGGGCCTGCCAACAACATCAGGCCAACGAAGGCCAGGGCAATTCCGAGGCTGGGCATCAAGCCAGGCCGCCGCCCCAGTACCAGCCACTGCAGCAAGGGCACGAAAGGCACGTATAGCGCGGTGATGAAGGCTGACTGACTGCTGCTGATGCTTTGCAGGCCCATGGTCTGAAGCCCGTAACCGAGCATGATCGAGGCGCCAATCACTGCCCCGGCTTTCAATTCGGTGAATGTCAGTCCTGGCAATGCGCGCATCGAGACCAGTCCGACGAACAGCGCCGCTGCGGCAAACCGCAGTCCGACGAAGTACATCGGCCCACTGACGCTCATGACGTTGTGGACGATCAGGAAGGTTCCGCCCCACAGCATGGTAATGAACACCAGCACCATCTCGGCTTTGCTTAGACGGAAATAGAGGGAAGGCCGTGGACGGCAGTTGGGCTGGCTCATGATCTTGCGCACTCGTGGAGGGCGGCGCACAATCGCCGCAAAGTGCGCAGTATACTGCGCACCCCCTTCTGGTGAGCAATATAGTGCACAGAGATTCTTCCCATCGCGCTTCGGTGTTGCAATACGTCAGCCAGAACATCCGCCGCTTGCGCACTGAACAACGCTATAGCCAGACTCTTTTGGCAGAGCGCTCGGGCGTCAGCCGACGGATGCTAGTGGCCATTGAAGCTGGCGAAAAGAATGTGAGCTTGACCACCCTTGACCTGATCGCCGAAGCCTTGGGCGTAGCGTTCAGTACGCTTATCCAGGCGCCGGAACAGCGTGATTCGGCACGCATCAACCAACTGGCCTGGGCTGGGCAGCACCCCGAGAGTCGTGCTGTGTTGCTGGGTAGCAGTTCGGCACGGCGTGAAGTGGAATTGTGGGAGTGGACCCTGGGGCCAGGCGAGCACTATGCCAGTGAGGCCGATGCTGAAGGCTGGAGTGAGCAGATCTATGTCTGCTCAGGTTGCCTGACCGTGGTGATCGAGGGGGGCGAAGTGCGCCTGCAAGCAGGCGACTTCTACATCTTCCAAAGCAATTGCCGTTATGCCTACCGTAACGACGGCGACCAACCCACTCGCTTCGTGCGCAACGTAGTGACTTGAGCGCAGTGCTTCATGCCTCGGCGAGCAGTGAGGCGGTGTCTTGTACGCGAGCGAACGCAAATGCCAGGGCGGCCATGGCTGCGCCATGCACTTGCTCAGCCGGTATGCTGTGCTCGGCGAAGGTAAGTCCCAGTGTTGCGCAGGCGTCGTGTGCCACTGTCACTTGGTATCCATGGTCTGCTGCGGCGCGGGTGGCCGAGTCGATGCACATATGGCTCATGGCTCCGACAATGGTTATCGTCTCTACGGCCTGCTCATCCAGCACTTTCTTGAGCTCAGTGTCACGAAAGGCGTTGACCTGATGCTTGAGCACTACCACCTCATCGGCGGTGGGTAGCACCTTTACATGGATTTGCGCGCCGTGCGATCCAGGCGCGAAGAACGGCGCGTCAGCCGACCCGAACTCGTGGCGTACATGCACCACCAGGTCACCGCGTTCGCGAGCCTTGGCCAGCAGGCGCGCCGCGTTGTCGGCCGCCGCTTCGATGCCGTCCAAGGTCCATTTTCCGCCGGGGAAGTAATCGTTCTGGATATCGATGAGAATAAGGGCCTCTTTAGCCATGTCGGGAGTCTCCGGTGAGGTGTGCTGAGAGTGCGATGAGGTTAGCCCGATATGGAGCCGGCCGGGATTGGCGCGACCGACAGATTGAAGGCAAAAACTGACATGAGGTCTGAAGTGGAAGTAGGCGTGTTGATCTACCCGGATGTGCAGATCGCGGCGGTACACGGCTTGACGGATCTGTTCGCAGTCGCCAACAGGGTGGCTGGAGAGATGAGCAATATTCAGTTGTCGAGGATCCGCGTCACTCACTGGCAGCTCGATGGCTTCGGCAGATTGGCCCCTGTGTATGACAGTCACCCGGGAGCGGTCCATGCGCTCAACGTGTTGGTGATCCCGCCCAGTCTTGGTGGCGCGCCTCCCTCGGAGCTGCTTGAGCGTCATTGTCCGCACCTGTGTGACTGGCACGGACGCGGTGCGGTGCTGGCCTCAGTCTGCATTGGTGTGTTCTTCCTCGCCGCCAGCGGGGTGCTGGATCGGCGTCCGGCGAGCACTCACCAAAACTACGTGCACGCTTTGCTCGAGCGCTACCCCGAGGTCCGCGCTGACGCCAATGTGCCCCTATTGGACGACGGCGACGTCGTGACCTCGGCGGGCTTGATGGCTTGGACCGGGCTGGGACTGCGATTGCTCGAGCGTTTTCTTGGCGCCACGCTCGCCTTTGAGACTGCCCGCTACCTTTCGCTGGAGCCGCTGCCAAGCGCAGTCTCGGGAGCACTGTTCGTCCCTCGCCTGGACCATGGTGATGAGGCTGTGCTCAAAGTGCAGCATTGGTTGCAGGGCGGTGCGGTGCAACACGCAAGTGTGAGCAGCATGGCGGCATGCGCCGGTTTGGAGGAGCGCACCTTCCTTCGCCGGTTCCGTGCTGCAACTGGATTGCGTCCTACTCATTATTGTCAGCAGATCCGGGTGGGGCGTGCTTGTCGCTTGTTGGAGTTTACTAGGCGTAACGTGGACCAGATCGCCTGGGAGGTGGGATACCAGGATCCTGGCGCGTTTCGCAAGGTGTTCCAGGCCGCCACAGGTTTTACACCCAGTGACTATCGACGACGTTTCGCCCTGACCGTTTGATCGAGCCGCGCTGGCATAACTGACGGCAGCACCGGCATCTGGCTCCGATTGCAGGACATGGCCTGCTGTTCCATTATCCAGCGTCTGAAACCGTCGACGATATTGCCGCAGGAGAGTGCATGAGCCGTTCCCCAACCCCCCAGGATTCCGTTCCTTCGCGTCTGGCACGTGTTCGTCAGGTGCTGGCCAGAGAAGGCGTCGATGCCTTGTTGGTGCCTTCTGCCGATCCTCATTTGTCGGAGTACCTGCCTGAGCATTGGCAAGGCCGTCAGTGGCTTTCTGGATTTCAGGGGTCTGTGGGAACGCTGGTGGTCACGGCGGAGTTCGCCGGTCTATGGGTCGATAGCCGCTATTGGGAACAAGCCGCAGTGGAGCTGTCAGGCAGTGGCATCGAACTGATGAAGCTGCAGGGAGGTGGGCCCGGCGCACTCGATTGGCTGGGTGCGCATACCGTCAGTGGCGGGGTGGTTGCAGTCGATGGTGCGGTGATGTCCCTGACCTCCGCCCGTCAACTGGAAGAGCGTCTGAAAGTACGTCACGCGAAATTGCTCACCCATCTGGACGTGTTTGACGAGGTGTGGAGTGCGCGTCCGGCGTTACCTGGCAATCGTGTCTATGAACACTTGGCGCCCTATGCCACGCGTGCGCGCGCTGACAAACTCGCAGCGTTGCGCTGCACAATGGCCGAGAAGGATGCTGATTGGCATTTCATTGCCACCTTGGATGACATCGCCTGGCTGTTCAATCTGCGGGGTAGCGATGTCTCCTACAACCCGGTGTTTGTGGCGTTTGCCTTGATCGGTGGTGACCGAGCGACGCTTTTCGTTGCGCAGGAAAAAATCGATGCCAGCCTGCGTCAGGCACTCGCTGCCGATGGTGTCGAGGTGCAGGATTACAGTGAAATCCATCGGGCACTGGCCGCGATCGAAACTGATCACCGTCTTTTGTTTGATCCGTCACGTGTGACCTGTGGGCTTCTGGCGTCTGTCGATGAACGCGTTACGTGGATCGAGAGCCTCAACCCGACGACGTTGAGTAAGTCGCGCAAAAGCGAGGCCGAACTGATGCATATCCGTAAGGTAATGGAACAGGATGGTGCAGCCTTGTGCGAGTTCTTCGCCTGGTTCGAAATGACTCTGGGACAGGAGGTCATCACCGAGCTGTCGGTGGATGAGCACTTGAGTGCAGCGCGGGCGCGACGGCCTGACTTCGTCTCGTTGAGCTTCTCGACCATTGCTGCGTTCAATGCCAATGGCGCAATGCCGCACTATCGCGCGACTGCCCAGTCCCATGCGGTGATCGAGGGTGATGGCTTGCTGCTCATCGACTCGGGCGGACAGTACTTTGGGGGGACTACCGACATCACCCGCATGGTGCCGATCGGTACGCCCAGCGAGGCGCAGAAGACGGACTGTACGCGCGTGCTCAAAGGCATGATCGCACTATCACGCGCGAAGTTTCCGCGAGGGATTCTCTCGCCGATGCTCGACGCCATCGCCAGGGCACCGCTGTGGGTTGATCAAGTCGATTACGGGCATGGCACAGGGCATGGGGTAGGCTACTTCATGAATGTGCACGAGGGGCCGCAGGTGATTGCCTATCAAGCCTCCGCCAGTCCGCAGACAGCGATGCAGGAGGGCATGATCAGTTCCATCGAGCCGGGTACCTACAGGCCGGGTGAGTGGGGCGTACGGATCGAAAACCTGGTGGTCAATCGTGAAGCGGGGCGGAGTGTCTTCGGCGAATTTCTGGCGTTCGAGACGTTGACACTGTGCCCGATCGATACACGTTGCCTGATACCAGAGTTACTGGACGCTTCAGAACGGCATTGGCTCAATCAGTATCACCAGGCAGTGCGCCAGCGTCTTGCGCCTCTAGTTGAGGGTGATGCCCTTGCGTGGCTGGAGCGCCGGACCCAGCCTCTATGAGAGAGTTGAAAGAAGGGCAGCGAACGCTGCCCTTCTTTACTTGCAGATCACGATCATGCTGCGACTGGTATAGCCGGCCGGATTGATCCCGAACACATAATCGCCAGGCTCCTCCTCGCTGTCGCTGGAGCGAGCGATGACTTTGTACCCTTTGCTGCTGCATGAGGCTTGAGCGTTGGCGTAGCACTTATCCCAAGAAGAAGAGAGGCCCGAGCAATTGATGTGGATGCCTTTCTTTCCTCGTTTCACCTCGGTCTTGGCGGTAGCGGCGCACCCAGCAATGGCCACGATGGCCAGGATGAGAAAAATACGTTTCATTCCTGTCCTTATCAGGGCGTTTACAGGTGTAGGCCCTTTCAGTGGTGACTGCGTTCTTCCTTAAACTCCCTGCTTCCGTGCCCAGCTTAGTAGATCGTCTGAAAATGATGATTCTTCGACAGCTTAAACAGCCTGATAGGCTGGTACAAGGCTGAAGAAGGGCCAATGAAAGTATTTCTCAGATCAATCGACTGCAACAGGTGGAGGGTTCTCCTTGCGCATGGAAAGGGTTGCGCCCACGGAGGCCGTGATGATCGCCAGAATTGCGAGCCATTGTGTCAAGCTCAGCACTTCACCGAGAAATAGCAATCCGGACAGCGCCCCGAAGACCGGCTCAATGCTCATCAAGGTGCCGAAGGTGCGAGCTGGCATGCGGGTGAGTGCGACCATCTCCAGGCTGTAGGGTAGGGCGGTAGAAAGCACCGCCACGCCCAGGGCTATCGGAATTAGCCCAGGTGTCAGCAAGGCGCTGCCTGCGTGTGCAATCCCAATGGGGGCGATGAACAGGGCTGCGATCAACACGCCAAGGGCTGCGGTCTGGATACCATTTTCAGCGCCTGCGCGTTGCCCATATAAAATGTACAGCGCCCAGCACACGCCCGCCCCCAATGCGTACGCAGCGCCTGTGAGGTCCAAGGCAGCGTCAGTTTGTCCGGTCGGCATCAGCAAGAGCAGGCCGGCGATGGCCAACGCGATCCAGAGAAAATCGAGTGCGCGGCGCGAGGCGAAGATCGCTACCGCCAACGGTCCCGTGAATTCCAAGGCCACGGCGATGCCCAGCGGTACGCTACGCAGAGACATATAGAAGAGGAAGTTCATGCCGCCCAATGCCAACCCGTAAATGATGACGCTGCGCAGAGTGCGAGCGTTGAGCTTGGCGCGCCATGGGCGCAGCAGGGCTAGCATGATGATGCTGGCAAAGATCAGGCGCAATGCTGTAGTTCCTTGGGCACCTACGATTGGAAACATGCTTTTAGCCAGGGAGGCCCCTGACTGGATCGAGGCCATGGCGATTAGCAGCAGGCCGATGGGGAATAGCGTGGTGGCCAAGCTGCGGGAGGTATTGTTCATTGGGTAGGACAGTCCAGGAAGGAGGCGATTCAGTTGCGCACTATATTGCGCAATTGGTCGCTGGGTATGCAACTGGGTCATGGTTGGCTTATCGGTGAGGCTTGATTTATAGGGCGCAGGGGGCGGCGCTTGACGGCCTTGACTACCGTTGCACCAATCAACTATTTGAATTTATTTGAAATCAAGCCTTGACCGCTGTTCAGATCCCCTTATAATGCGCCCCACCTCCGCAGCAAACGGAACGCGAAACTCCTTGAGAATCAACGAGTTAATCGAGTTCGGTGCGGTGCGAAGGGCTTCGATCCTCGGGTTGAAAGCGGTGAAAAAGGCAGTTGACAGCATCGAATGGTGCTGTATGATTCGCCTCCCGCTACGAGAGATCGCAGCGAGTCAAGTGTTTGAAGCTAAACGAGTTTCTCGGAAAGAACTTCAAAATAAACGCTTGACACGAAGTAAGGCTGCTGTAGAATGCGCGGCCTCGGTTGAGACGAAGCGCTCTTAGCCAAACGCTCTTTAACAAATCGAATCAAGCAATTCGTGTGGGTGCTTGTGAGTATGGACTGATCGTCGCCTAGATTATCAGCATCACAAGTGGCCATGCGAGAAATCACATAGTCATTTGAGATTGCTGAGCCAAGTTTAGGGTTTCTTAAAAACCCAAGCAGTATTGAACTGAAGAGTTTGATCATGGCTCAGATTGAACGCTGGCGGCAGGCCTAACACATGCAAGTCGAGCGGATGAGAGGAGCTTGCTTCTCGATTCAGCGGCGGACGGGTGAGTAATGCCTAGGAATCTGCCTGGTAGTGGGGGACAACGTTTCGAAAGGAACGCTAATACCGCATACGTCCTACGGGAGAAAGCAGGGGACCTTCGGGCCTTGCGCTATCAGATGAGCCTAGGTCGGATTAGCTAGTTGGTGAGGTAATGGCTCACCAAGGCGACGATCCGTAACTGGTCTGAGAGGATGATCAGTCACACTGGAACTGAGACACGGTCCAGACTCCTACGGGAGGCAGCAGTGGGGAATATTGGACAATGGGCGAAAGCCTGATCCAGCCATGCCGCGTGTGTGAAGAAGGTCTTCGGATTGTAAAGCACTTTAAGTTGGGAGGAAGGGTTGTAGATTAATACTCTGCAATTTTGACGTTACCGACAGAATAAGCACCGGCTAACTCTGTGCCAGCAGCCGCGGTAATACAGAGGGTGCAAGCGTTAATCGGAATTACTGGGCGTAAAGCGCGCGTAGGTGGTTTGTTAAGTTGGATGTGAAAGCCCCGGGCTCAACCTGGGAACTGCATCCAAAACTGGCAAGCTAGAGTACGGTAGAGGGTGGTGGAATTTCCTGTGTAGCGGTGAAATGCGTAGATATAGGAAGGAACACCAGTGGCGAAGGCGACCACCTGGACTGATACTGACACTGAGGTGCGAAAGCGTGGGGAGCAAACAGGATTAGATACCCTGGTAGTCCACGCCGTAAACGATGTCAACTAGCCGTTGGAATCCTTGAGATTTTAGTGGCGCAGCTAACGCATTAAGTTGACCGCCTGGGGAGTACGGCCGCAAGGTTAAAACTCAAATGAATTGACGGGGGCCCGCACAAGCGGTGGAGCATGTGGTTTAATTCGAAGCAACGCGAAGAACCTTACCAGGCCTTGACATGCAGAGAACTTTCTAGAGATGGATTGGTGCCTTCGGGAACTCTGACACAGGTGCTGCATGGCTGTCGTCAGCTCGTGTCGTGAGATGTTGGGTTAAGTCCCGTAACGAGCGCAACCCTTGTCCTTAGTTACCAGCACGTTATGGTGGGCACTCTAAGGAGACTGCCGGTGACAAACCGGAGGAAGGTGGGGATGACGTCAAGTCATCATGGCCCTTACGGCCTGGGCTACACACGTGCTACAATGGTCGGTACAGAGGGTTGCCAAGCCGCGAGGTGGAGCTAATCTCACAAAACCGATCGTAGTCCGGATCGCAGTCTGCAACTCGACTGCGTGAAGTCGGAATCGCTAGTAATCGCGAATCAGAATGTCGCGGTGAATACGTTCCCGGGCCTTGTACACACCGCCCGTCACACCATGGGAGTGGGTTGCACCAGAAGTAGCTAGTCTAACCTTCGGGGGGACGGTTACCACGGTGTGATTCATGACTGGGGTGAAGTCGTAACAAGGTAGCCGTAGGGGAACCTGCGGCTGGATCACCTCCTTAATCGAAGACATCAGCCTGCTGATGAGCTCCCACACGAATTGCTTGATTCATTGTGAAAAGACGATGCTGTAACGCGACCCTGTTATAGGTCTGTAGCTCAGTTGGTTAGAGCGCACCCCTGATAAGGGTGAGGTCGGCAGTTCAAATCTGCCCAGACCTACCAATTACTTGGTGCGGCCTACGAGATGTAGCAGATACACGGGGCCATAGCTCAGCTGGGAGAGCGCCTGCCTTGCACGCAGGAGGTCAGCGGTTCGATCCCGCTTGGCTCCACCACCTTTGTACAGCACTGTTAGAACTCAGAAATGAGCATTCGCGCGTCGTGTTGACGCCGCGTTGGAATGTTGATTTCTGGCTTTTGCCAGATCGTTCTTTAAAAATTCGGATATGTGATAGATACAGACTGATGACCAGTTTCACTGCTGGACATCAGGCTGAGGTAAAATTTGTGAGTTCTGCTCGAAAGAGCGACGTGCGAATTTTCGGCGAATGTCGTCTTCACAGTATAACCAGATTGCTTGGGGTTATATGGTCAAGTGAAGAAGCGCATACGGTGGATGCCTTGGCAGTCAGAGGCGATGAAAGACGTGGTAGCCTGCGATAAGCTTTGGGGAGTCGGCAAACAGACTGTGATCCAGAGATCTCTGAATGGGGGAACCCACCTAGGATAACCTAGGTATCTTGTACTGAATCCATAGGTGCAAGAGGCGAACCAGGGGAACTGAAACATCTAAGTACCCTGAGGAATAGAAATCAACCGAGATTCCCTTAGTAGTGGCGAGCGAACGGGGACCAGCCCTTAAGTTGATTTGAGATTAGTGGAACGCTCTGGAAAGTGCGGCCATAGTGGGTGATAGCCCCGTACACGAAAGTCTCTTTTCAATGAAATCGAGTAGGACGGAGCACGAGAAACTTTGTCTGAACATGGGGGGACCATCCTCCAAGGCTAAATACTACTGACTGACCGATAGTGAACCAGTACCGTGAGGGAAAGGCGAAAAGAACCCCGGAGAGGGGAGTGAAATAGAACCTGAAACCGTATGCGTACAAGCAGTGGGAGCCTACTTTGTTAGGTGACTGCGTACCTTTTGTATAATGGGTCAGCGACTTATATTCAGTGGCGAGCTTAACCGAATAGGGGAGGCGTAGCGAAAGCGAGTCTTAATAGGGCGCTTAGTCGCTGGGTATAGACCCGAAACCGGGCGATCTATCCATGGGCAGGTTGAAGGTTAGGTAACACTGACTGGAGGACCGAACCGACTACCGTTGAAAAGTTAGCGGATGACCTGTGGATCGGAGTGAAAGGCTAATCAAGCTCGGAGATAGCTGGTTCTCCTCGAAAGCTATTTAGGTAGCGCCTCATGTATCACTGCTGGGGGTAGAGCACTGTTTCGGCTAGGGGGTCATCCCGACTTACCAAACCGATGCAAACTCCGAATACCAGCAAGTGCCGAGCATGGGAGACACACGGCGGGTGCTAACGTCCGTCGTGAAAAGGGAAACAACCCAGACCGTCAGCTAAGGTCCCAAAGTCATGGTTAAGTGGGAAACGATGTGGGAAGGCTTAGACAGCTAGGAGGTTGGCTTAGAAGCAGCCATCCTTTAAAGAAAGCGTAATAGCTCACTAGTCGAGTCGGCCTGCGCGGAAGATGTAACGGGGCTCAAACCATGCACCGAAGCTACGGGTATCACCTTTGGTGATGCGGTAGAGGAGCGTTCTGTAAGCCTGTGAAGGTGAGTTGAGAAGCTTGCTGGAGGTATCAGAAGTGCGAATGCTGACATGAGTAACGACAATGCGAGTGAAAAACTCGCACGCCGAAAGACCAAGGTTTCCTGCGCAACGTTAATCGACGCAGGGTTAGTCGGTCCCTAAGGCGAGGCTGAAAAGCGTAGTCGATGGAAAACAGGTTAATATTCCTGTACTTGCAGTTATTGCGATGGAGGGACGGAGAAGGCTAGGCCAGCCTGGCGTTGGTTGTCCAGGTTTAAGGTGGTAGGCTGAAATCTTAGGCAAATCCGGGATTTCAAGGCCGAGAGCTGATGACGAGTTGCCTTTAGGCGACGAAGTGGTTGATGCCATGCTTCCAAGAAAAGCTCCTAAGCTTCAGATAACTGGGAACCGTACCCCAAACCGACACAGGTGGTTAGGTAGAGAATACCAAGGCGCTTGAGAGAACTCGGGTGAAGGAACTAGGCAAAATGGCACCGTAACTTCGGGAGAAGGTGCGCCGGCGAGGGTGAAGGACTTGCTCCGTAAGCCCATGCCGGTCGAAGATACCAGGCCGCTGCGACTGTTTATTAAAAACACAGCACTCTGCAAACACGAAAGTGGACGTATAGGGTGTGACGCCTGCCCGGTGCCGGAAGGTTAATTGATGGGGTTAGCGCAAGCGAAGCTCTTGATCGAAGCCCCGGTAAACGGCGGCCGTAACTATAACGGTCCTAAGGTAGCGAAATTCCTTGTCGGGTAAGTTCCGACCTGCACGAATGGCGTAACGATGGCGGCGCTGTCTCCACCCGAGACTCAGTGAAATTGAAATCGCTGTGAAGATGCAGTGTATCCGCGGCTAGACGGAAAGACCCCGTGAACCTTTACTATAGCTTTGCACTGGACTTTGAGCTTGCTTGTGTAGGATAGGTGGGAGGCTTTGAAGTGGGGACGCCAGTTCTCATGGAGCCATCCTTGAAATACCACCCTGGCAACCTTGAGGTTCTAACTCAGGTCCGTAATCCGGATCGAGGACAGTGTATGGTGGGTAGTTTGACTGGGGCGGTCTCCTCCCAAAGAGTAACGGAGGAGTACGAAGGTGCGCTCAGACCGGTCGGAAATCGGTCGTAGAGTATAAAGGCAAAAGCGCGCTTGACTGCGAGACAGACACGTCGAGCAGGTACGAAAGTAGGTCTTAGTGATCCGGTGGTTCTGTATGGAAGGGCCATCGCTCAACGGATAAAAGGTACTCCGGGGATAACAGGCTGATACCGCCCAAGAGTTCATATCGACGGCGGTGTTTGGCACCTCGATGTCGGCTCATCACATCCTGGGGCTGAAGCCGGTCCCAAGGGTATGGCTGTTCGCCATTTAAAGTGGTACGCGAGCTGGGTTTAGAACGTCGTGAGACAGTTCGGTCCCTATCTGCCGTGGACGTTTGAGATTTGAGAGGGGCTGCTCCTAGTACGAGAGGACCGGAGTGGACGAACCTCTGGTGTTCCGGTTGTCACGCCAGTGGCATTGCCGGGTAGCTATGTTCGGAAGAGATAACCGCTGAAAGCATCTAAGCGGGAAACTTGCCTCAAGATGAGATCTCACTGGGATCTAGAATCCCCTGAAGGGCCGTCGAAGACTACGACGTTGATAGGTGGGGTGTGTAAGCGCTGTGAGGCGTTGAGCTAACCCATACTAATTGCCCGTGAGGCTTGACCATATAACACCCAAGCAATTTGAGCGTGAGCGCCGAATTGTGGTGGTGAAGACGAAAGAACCGAAAGTTCGCGACGAATCACAGAATCACATATCCGAATAGGCTGGGGTGTCCGCAGGGGCGCACTGGCAACCGAATTTCTTGACGACCATAGAGCATTGGAACCACCTGATCCCATCCCGAACTCAGCAGTGAAACGATGCATCGCCGATGGTAGTGTGGGGTTTCCCCATGTGAGAGTAGGTCATCGTCAAGATTCATTTCGCAAAACCCCTATCTGCGCAAGCAGGTAGGGGTTTTGTCTTTTTGGTGTTTTCAAAATCAGCGCTGCCCTCTTGGGAGGCAGCTTGCAACCCCAACAGAAATCTCACACCATGACCGGTCGTGTGAGGGCGCTTACAGCCTGATCACTCTTGAGTACAAGCACATCGCCTTCAAGTGCGTCGAGCACCACCTCAGCAGTATTGCCAATCAGGGCCCCGGAGATACCCGTGCGCGCAACTGTTCCGATAATAGTCACCACCGCATCGATTTTCTTTTCGGTGTAAGGAATCAGCACATCCGCTGGTCCTTCGGCGACATGCAGCCGCTGATTGCTGATGTCGAACTCCGCCTGGAAAGCTGAACACGCCTCACGGTAGCGCTTTTCGATAGTCTCGCTGAGCTGATACACCGGATCGGAGGCAGCCAACATGGGCGAGGGGTGAGCGCTGATCACGTGCAGTTCACCTTTGGCCAAGCTGGCGATAGCGTAGCCATGGTCAATGATACTGGCATGCAGGCGGCGGTGATCTTCATCCTGATTGCCCACATCCACTGCCGCCAGGATGGCGCCGCCGGTCCAAGGCCGCTCGCTCTTGACCATCAGTACGGCACACGGACAGTTGCGCAACAGTTTCCAGTCGCTAGGCGTCAGCAGGGCTTTGCGCAGGGGGTTATCCGGGTAATGCTCTTTGATGACCAATTCGCACCCTTCGGCCTGCTGCACAGCGATGATCGACTCATGCAGGCTGTCCTGCCAGGCCTGTTCGTGGCTGACGTTATCGTAGCCATCGTCATGCAACTGACTGGCGAGCACGCTCAGCAATGCGTGATGGTCGCGCTTCTTGTCACACATCAGCAGATGCAGGCGTGCGCCGGTAACCCCGGCAATCAGCTTGGCGCGGGTCAGCGCGCGACTGTGGGCGTGTTCAGGGTCGAGCACGACGAGGATGCTGCGAACGGCTTGCATGGCATGAAACTCCTTGGATCTCGAGGGCTCATACCTGACTATAGTTGGCCAATGCGGCGATGCCGTTTGACCTGTATCAAGCGCAAGCGCTGGCGATGGCTGTCACCGTCGGTATAATCCCGCGCTCCTGCGTTGCCAACCTCCGTGAATTTATGTCCCTGACTCCTGAAATCGATGCCTTTCTTGGTTGCCCCACACCCGACGCCTGGATCGAGGCTGCGTTGGCCGATGAGCACACCTTGCTGATCGACCACAAGAACTGCGAGTTCAAGGCCGCTAGTACCGCACTCAGTTTGATCGCCAAGTACAACACGCATTTGGAGCTGATCAATATGATGTCGCGCCTGGCGCGTGAGGAACTGGTGCACCACGAGCAAGTGTTGCGCTTGATGAAGCGTCGGGGTGTACCGTTGCGCCCCGTTTCAGCCGGACGTTATGCCTCTGGACTGCGGCGAGTGGTGCGTGCCCATGAGCCGGTGAAGCTGGTCGATACCCTGGTGGTCGGCGCTTTCATCGAGGCCCGCAGTTGCGAGCGCTTCGCGGCTTTGGTCCCACACCTGGACGAAGAACTGGGTACGTTCTACCACGGCTTGCTCAAAAGCGAGGCGCGCCACTATCAAGGCTATTTGAAACTGGCGTATGAGTATGGAGAGGCGTCAGATATCGCGCAGGTGGTGCAGAAGGTTCGGGAGATAGAGGCGGAACTGATAAGTTCCGCCGATGGGGAAATGCGCTTTCACAGCGGCATCCCAATGGCCCAGCCAGCCTGAGTGGGCCAGAAGTTTCCTTGACTTACTGCCTACGGCCGAGTAGCAGGCCTACCACCAGACCGATGCCAGCGGAGATCGCCACAGTCTGCCAAGGATGAATGCCGATCAGCTCTTCAGTCGCCTCGACCACCGGCTGCGCTTTTTGCCCCAGACGGCTGGTGGCCTGACGCGCTTGACGCAGCTTCAGACCGAGCTGGGCGCGCAGCGTATCGGCTTCCTCGCCCACCAAAGACGCGCTGCTGTCCAAAAGCTTTTCCGACTCCTCGATAAGCGCCTGCAACTCGCTGAAGACTTGATCCTTGATCTGCTCGGTTTCGCTGGTCGCGTTGGATTTCCTGGCCATGGATGCCTCCTTGTAGGTGTGTTGGTGTAAACAGTGGAAAGCAGTGGTCGGCGAAAGTTGCACTGGCTTGGCGATGGTGCATCGCAAGCGTGTAAGATATCGCTCATTTTCAAGCGGCAGGAAAGACCATGAGTTTCAATCTGGCCAATAGAGACTTCGCCGAGCGTGCGCAGATCGAGTCGGAAAAGGCGCGCTTGTTCGAGCTGTGGCAGAACAACCTGGGCAAGGCCAAAGCCGAGGCGGCCAGGATGATTGCCGAAAAGTCGCGGCGCAAGGGCAAGTGGGCGGAGTGGGTGCGTGCGGAGCTGGACGGCATATCGCCCCTGAATTCGCTAACATGATTCGCAGCGAAATCAATAAGATGATGGCCGCCGCCAGCGCCAATCGTTGAGGGCTACCAGCCGAGAGTACCTGGCTGGGGCAGATCGAGTTTGCCCTTGTCGGTGAAACGGATCGTTCCCAACGGACCCCCGGCCAACTTGCCACGTAGTATGTAGGGCAGACCCTGTAGCGACTGTGCACGGCTCAGGCCGTAGGCTTGGCGTAGAAAGGAAAACGCGGTAATGCTCACCGGTACTACGATCACCGTCTCCTCATAACGCCCGATGTGGCCGCGTTGATCGCTGACACCAGCCGCCAAGGGTTGATCGTTCACCTCCAGATTCAAGGCAACGCCGTTGAAATCCACAGGCGTTTCGTTGGGGTTCTGAATGCGGATCTTGACTGCCATGCGTAACTCTAGATCTTGCCCCGCAAGAGGTTCGATACCGATGACGCTGATGTTCAGAGGATCTCGTGGTTGCAACAGCGCGCAGGCGTTGAGCAGCAGGGCCAGCATCAGCACCATGCACAGGCCTGGTCTTGAGCGAAAGCGGACAGTCATGAGCAGGCGCCTTGGCGTGTGGACGAGCGCGCAGTGTGGCAAATGCGGCGTGTCGTTGAAAGTGACAGTGGATATGAAAGATACTCTTTCGCATTAACACCAATCCTACTGGCATCATCTCTCCATGCTGACGTCTCCCGTGTCCAGCCTGCTGGCAAGCTTCCAGGAGCATTACGACGACTTGTTGTCGTTCCTCACACGTCGTATGCAAGACCGACAGCGCGCCGCCGACGTTGCGCAGGAAACATACCTGCGCCTGGTGCGTATCGAGGCACAGGCCATCGCGGTCGCGCACCCACGCAGTTTCATCTTCCGGGTCGCCGGCAACCTGGCCATCGACGCGCTGCGGCACGAGCGACGCCGAGCATCGAATCATGAACCGGAGGAGGGTAGGGGCGAAATCCCGTGTCCCTCGCCCGCCCCGGAAGCTACGCTGTTAGCTCGCGAGCGCCTGCAAATCTTGGATGACGCCTTGCTGCAGTTACCGAGCAACGCCCGTCAGGCCCTGCTGCTGAACCGGGTCGAGGGCCTGACCCAGGCGCAGATCGCTCAGCGCCTGGGCGTTTCCCCGAGCATGGTGGCAAAATACATCGGCCAGGCCCTGCGCCACTGTCGTGACTGGCTCGAGCAAAACCATGACTGAGCGGCCTGCGATGACCCCGCGACCTCCCCACAACGACCTCTGCGACGATGCCCTCGACTGGCAGGTCGTGCTCCACTCCGGTAATGCCGGTGCCGATGACCATGAGCGTTACCAGCGCTGGTGTGCGTCCAGTCCGGCCCATGCGCGTGCCGCTCGTGAGGCCGAGGCGCTGTGGGGCGATCTCGGGCAGACCCAGGCTGCACGGACGTTGCACGCCAAGCCGCTATCGCGTTCTCGGCGGCGCTGGCCACGCGCACTGGCCGCATCGATAGTGATGGTCGCCATCGCTTGCACCGGATGGCAGCAAGCGCCGATGTGGTTTTCTGACTATCACACCGCAATGAACCAGCGTCAGACTTTCACTCTGGCCGACGGCACACGTGTCACTCTGAACGGCAATAGCGCATTGTCGGTGTCATTCAGCGATACACGGCGTGAGGTCGTGCTGCAGACAGGTGAAGCATTGTTCGATACCGCCAGCGATCCGCGTCCGTTCGTGGTCGATGCCGGAGGCGAACCGGTCGAGGGCCGCCATGCCTTGTTCAGCGTGAGACGCCAGGCATCCGGCGCTGAAGTGGTGTTGACCCGGGGCGAAGCGCAACTCGGTGGGCGACAGCTTGCACTCACCCCTGATGCCGAGGCCCGGACCGCCTGGCGGCGCGGCAAGCTGATCTTCAATGGCAAGCCGCTTGGCCAGGTACTCGCCGAACTGGAGCGATACCGTCATGGGCGTATCTTCATTTCCGATGCCCGCCTGGCAGGCCTCGAAGTGAGCGGGGTGTTCGATCTTGACCAGCCGGACGCCTTGCTTCGTACCTTGGAGCAGCGCTACGGTTTGACAGTGACCTATCTGCCGCTTCTGGCAGTGGTGCGTTGATCGAGAAGATAATCGAAATATTTTTCATTTCCTGCTGCAAGTTTCCGCTGGCCAGATCGTCGTAGGGGGACTGATCCGTACACCCCCCTCGACTCGCCTGGAAGCTCACTTGTGAAGGCCACGCTCAATTCCCTGAACCGCTGCGGCGGTGGTTTCAAATATGTCCTGGCATCCTGCAGCGCCGTGCTGTCGCTGGCAGGCCCGCTGCCGCTGCTGGCTGCCGAGTCCCTCGACAGTGCCCAGGTGCAGTCACGCCAAGTTCGGCTCGATCTGCCCGCGCAACCGCTGGATCGCTCACTGACCGCATTTGCCGACCAGGCGGGCCTGCATGTGCTCTACACCACGGCCGATGTCGCTGGTTTGGACGGACCACCTCTGCAGGGTAGCTACACCATCAACCAAGCGCTCCAGATGCTGCTGGCCAGTACGGGTATCGACTGGCAGTTCAACGATGCCCGCACCGTCACACTGCGCAGGGCCGACGTTGCGCCGCAGAGCATCAACCTCAAGCCCATCGAGGTGAGTGTCGCCTCGCGCACCAGCACTGCGATCAGTGAAATCCCCGGTACTGTCTGGGTGGTGGATCAACAGCAACTGCGCGAGCAGATCGACAGCGGCGTGAGCCTCAAGGAGGCGATTGGCAAGCTCGTCCCTGGCCTGGACTTGGCGCCGGAAGGCCGCACCAATTACGGCCAGAACATGCGTGGGCGCAATGTGCTGGTGATGATCGACGGTGTCAGTCAGAACAGCTCGCGTGGTCTTTCGCGTCAGTTCGACAGCATTTCGCCATTCAACGTCGAGCGCGTCGAGGTGCTCTCCGGCGCCAGCGCCCTCTATGGCGGCGGTGCCACCGGTGGAATCATCAATATCGTGACCAAGAAGGGAGAACCGGGGCCGGCGCGGTTCGAGACGCAGATCGGTGCCAGCAGCGGTTTCAACAACAGCGACGACCTGGCGACCCGCATCGCTCAGTCGATCAGTGGCGGTAACGAGCGGATCAGCGCCCGTCTGGGTATCTCCGGTGAGCAGAACCAGGCCTTCTATGACGGCGCGGGCAAGCAGATCTTCATCGACAACACGCAGACCGATCTGCAGTACAACCGCACCCTCGACCTACTGGGCACACTCGGCCTGCAACTGAACGACGAACAGAGCCTGGAGTTTCTTGCCCAGTACTACGACTCCGGTAACACGGGCAGCACGGGCATTTTCTTCCCCAACCTCAAGCACAACGCGCCGTCGGATCTGGAAGACGCGCAATTGCGCGGTGGCTATTCCTCCGACTTGCAACCGCGTACCCGGCGTCTGCTGCTCAACGCCAACTATCACCATAGCGACGTGCTTGGCCAGGACTTTTACCTGCAGGCCTCGTATCGCAAGGAAAACGACAACTTCTACCCGTTCCCGTATTACAACGCCGGCTCGCCGCGTGGATCGCGCGGCGTGTACTTCGCAGCCTCGCAGCAGAATTTCGAGGTCAGCAGCCTCAAGGCGCTGTTCTCCAAGCAATGGGATCGCTTGAAGCTGACCTACGGCGTCGATATCGATCGCGAGCGCTTCAGCGCCGAGCAGACCACCTTCGATGCGCTGACTTCATCGAACAGCGGCGGTCTCGACCTGGACAAGGCCAGCAAGGCAGCGCGCTATCCCAGTTATCGGGTCGACGGTGTCTCGCTCTATGCCCAGGCCGATTGGCGCCTCACCGATAACCTCACGCTATCCGGCGGCGCTCGGCGTCAGCAGATGGACGTGGACGTGGGGGACTTCAAACGAGTGCCGGGCGGTAGCAACGACTATCAGGTCAATCTGTACAACCTGGGCGCGATCTACGATTTCAAGAACGGTCACCAGATCTGGACCAATTACGGCGAAGGGTTCGATCTGCCAGACCCGGCCAAGTACTACGGCAAGCCAGGGCTGTCCGTGGCCGACAACCCTCTGGCTGGCATCAAGAGTCGCCAGGTCGAGATGGGCTGGCGCTACAGCGATCTGCAATGGGATGCCCAGGCGGCGCTGTATTACATCTGGTCGGACAAGATCATCAACGTCGACCAGCAGACCTTGACCATCAATGTCGATGAGCAGAAAAGTCGCGACTTCGGCTTCGAAGGTGCCTTGACCCGGCACTTCGACAGCGGCTGGGAGGTTGGCGGCTCCTTGCACCTGGTACGTTCGGAGGAGGAGGCGGCCAACGGCGGCTGGAACAAGCGTGATGCGCGTTACGCCTCGCTCTCCAAGTCTACGGCGTTCGTCGGTTGGAAGGGCGATGGGCGCAGCGCGCGTCTGCAGGCCAACAGGGCCTTCACGCTCAAGGACGATGCCGACCATCAGATCGACGGCTACACCACCTTCGATTTGCTGGGCAGCCAGGAAACCGGCTTCGGGACCTTCAGTGCGGGTATCCAGAACCTGTTCGACAAGCAATACAGCACGGTATGGGGCCAACGGGCGACGCTGTTCTATTCGCCGACCTACGGCCCTGCCTACTTGTACGATTACCAAGGCAGGGGCCGTACTTACAGCCTGACCTGGAGTCTGGCGTACTGACCGGCTGCACGCGTCTGGTCAAGGCAGGGGGCCCGCGGTGCCCACCTGCCTAGCTGAAACATCGCGAATCAACTCAATACGGCTTCATGCTTTTTTGGCGAACCTGTCGAGACTTAGGCTATCCAACGCTTGGTCGCGAATTTTCGTACAGGAGGTGAAGCATGAAACCTACACTGCCGCTCTTGGCTATCAGCCTGCTCCTGTGTCTGCCGGTACAGGCTGCCCCAGTGCAGCTCCCCCTGCTGGCCGCCAGTGACTCGAACAACCCTTACAACAGTCCGATCCAGCGCGCCAACCCCAACAGTCGCCAGGGCAGCGTGCCGGATACGCCCCCGGTACGGGGGCCCTCGACGGCACCTGTTGAACGTCCCCCGACGCTGGAAAACCGCGGCATCGGCAATGGCGACAACCTGCGTCGTCAGCAGCAGACACCGAACCTGGAGCCCCGTCGGCCTCCACGCGACTCGCAACGCACGCCTTGAATCCCCCTGGAAGGAATCCCCTATGACCCCACGTACCTGGATGACCACACTGGCGGCTGCTGCACTGTTTCCATTGCTGGCGCAGGCCGCTGCCGAACAGCGCTTGCCCAGTGAAGAAGGCGAGTTGACGGTCAGCACTGTCGCCGATGGACTCAACCACCCTTGGGCGCTGGCCTTCCTGCCTGGTGGCAAGGACATGCTGATCACCGAGCAGCCAGGCAATCTGCGCATCGTCAATGCCGAAGGCAAGGTCGGCCCACCGTTGTCGGGCGTGCCGAAGGTCTGGGCGCAAGGGCAGGGCGGCCTGTTGGATGTTGCCCTTTCACCTGAGTTCGCCAAAGACCGGACGGTGTACCTGTCCTATGCCGAGGAGGGTGCGGACGGCAAGGCCGGTACGGCGGTTGGTCGGGGGCAGTTGTCCCAGGATCGATCGCGTCTGGAGAACTTCAACGTGATCTTCCGCCAGCAACCGAAGCTCTCGGTGGGTAATCACTTCGGCTCCCGGTTGGTGTTCGACCGTGACGGCTACTTGTTCATCGCCCTGGGCGAGAACAATCAGCGCTCCACTGCCCAGGAACTGGACAAGCTGCAAGGTAAGTTGGTGCGAATCCTGCCCGATGGCGAAGTACCCAAGGACAACCCCTTCGTTGGTCAGAAAGATGTGCGGTCGGAAATCTGGTCGTTCGGCCACCGCAACCAGCAGGGTGCGGCGCTCAATCCTTGGACGGGTCAGCTCTGGACACATGAGCATGGGCCGCGCGGTGGCGACGAAATCAATATTCCTCAGCCGGGCAAGAACTATGGCTGGCCGATTGCCACCCACGGCATCGATTATTCCCTGTTGCCGATTCCCGAGGCCAAGGGCAAGCATGTCGACGGCATGGAAGACCCACATCACGTCTGGGAGAAATCACCCGGCATCAGTGGTATGGCCTTCTATGACAGCCCCACCTTCAAGGCTTGGGATCACAATCTGTTCATAGGGGCCTTGGCCACTGAGGAGTTGATCCGTCTCCAGCTCGACGGCGACAACGTGGTCCACGAGGAGCGCTTGCTTGGCGAGCTCAAGGCGCGAATTCGTGACGTGCGGGTTGGCCCTGATGGCTATCTCTATGTGCTGACCGATGCGCAGGATGGCGCGCTACTCAAGGTGGGCTTGAGCAAGGATTGATCGGCGGCCCCACGCCAACGCTGCTTGCACTATCATGGCGGCTTTGCCCAGGCATGCCGCCATGACGCCCGCTGCTCTCTACCTCCAAGCCCTGCAACGCGAGGGTTTCGTCGCCGATGCCGCGCAGGCCTCGGCGGTCAGCGCCCTTGAGCGCTGTTTCGAGGCCGTCCAGCAAGGACGTGCCGTCCAAGGCGTCTATCTGTGGGGGCCGGTGGGGCGTGGCAAGACCTGGCTCATGGACCTGTTCCATCGCTGCCTTGAAGTGCCGTCGCGGCGTCAGCATTTCCATCACTTCATGGCCTGGGTGCACCAGCGCCTATTCCAGCTCGTGGGCACCGCCGATCCTCTACAGGCCCTGGCTCAGGCGTTGGCGCAGGACATCCGTGTGTTGTGCTTCGACGAGCTGTTCGTCACCGATATCGGTGATGCGATCATCCTCGGACGCCTGTTCCAGGCGCTATTCGAACAAGGTGTCGTGCTGGTCGCGACCTCCAATCAACCGCCTGATCAGCTCTATGCCGATGGCTTCAACCGCGAGCGCTTCCTGCCGGCGATTGCGGCGATCGAGCAGCATATGCAACGGGTGGCGGTGGCTGGCGATCAGGATCACCGGCTGCATCCCGGCGCGCAGTTGCAGCGCTACTGGGTGAGCGAGGCAGGCACCGCCTCTGCGTTGGCGGCCGTGTTCTGTCAACTGAGCGCCGGCGAAACGGCTACTGAGCTACCGCTGCAGATCGGCACACGGCACGTCACGGTCATTCGTCGCAGTGAGCGGGTGATCTGGTGCGACTTCACGCACTTGTGCGACCAAGCGTTAGCGGCGACGGACTTCATGGCCTTGTGCGATCGCTATAGCGCGATTCTGGTCAGCGCCGTGCCCGCACTGGGTGGCCAACAGCGCGCCGGGCGTATCGCCCGAGGGACGGAAGATGCCGCGCAGCGCGTGATCGCTGGCGACCGCGAGCTGCCGGCGCTGTCACCGCGTGATGACAGTGTGCGGCGCTTCATCGCACTGGTCGACGAATGTTACGACCGGCGAATCGCCTTGTACCTGGAGGCTGCCGTGCCGCTCGAGGCGCTGTATACCGAAGGTTACCTGTCATTTGCCTTCCGCCGAACCTTGAGTCGCTTGCAGGAAATGCAGTTGCAGCGCTTCGCCTGAGGACCTATCGCAGCCAGTCGATCAGCGCGTCGTGAAAGCGCTCGGGCGCCTCGATTTGCGGCGCGTGACCCAAGCCTTTGAAGGTCACCAGTTTGCCTTGGGGTATCAGTTTTTCCACCTGAGGGCCCAGTACCGCATAGTGGCCCAGTTTGGCTTTGATCTCGGGCGGTGCGATGTCGCTGCCGATGGCAGTGGTGTCCTGGTCGCCGATCATCAGCAGCGTCGGCATCTGCAGGTTCTTGAACTCGTAGACCACCGGCTGCGTGAAAATCATGTCGTAGATCAGCGCAGAGTTCCACGCCACCGCTTCATGTCCTGGTCCTTGGTTCAGGCCCACCAACATATCTACCCAGCGCTCGTATTCGGGCTTCCAGCGCCCGGCGTAGTAGGTGGTGCGTTCATAATTGCGCACGCCCTCGGCATTGAGCTTGAGCTCGCGTTCGTACCATTGATCGACCGTGCGGTAAGGCGCACCCAGGGCTTTCCAGTCTTCCAGGCCGATGGGGTTGACCATGGCCAGGCGCTCGACCTGCTGTGGGTACATCAGGGCATAGCGGGTGGCTAGCATCCCCCCGTGGAGTGGCCCACCAGGCTGATCTTGTCGATCCCCAAGCGTTGGAGCAGCGCATGGGTGTTATCCGCCAGTTGTTGGAAGCTGTACTGGTAGTACGCGGGTTTGCTGGAGGTGCAGAAACCGATTTGGTCGGGAACGATGACCCGATAGCCGGCCTTGCTCAAAGCGTCGATCGAGGACTCCCAGGTGGCGGCGCAGAAATTCTTGCCATGCATCAGTAGCACGCTGCGACCATTGGCATGACCTCGGGCGGGTACATCCATGTAGCCCATCTGCACGGTCTGGCCTTGTGAGCTGAAGTTGAAATGTTGCAATGGATGAGGGTAGGCGAAGCCTTCGAGCTGCTTGCCGTAGGTGACGGATTCAGCGGCCAGGGCCGGAGCGCCGGCCAGGCATGCCAAGGTCAATGCGGTTATGCGCAGCATGGCGAAGACTCCGAGTTCGGTCATATAGGAAGCGGCGACTGTAGCAGTCGGTTGACCTGCGCAGCGGACAAAGGTGTCACCCGGTGTGAAACCAGCCCAGGGTAATCAGTATCAGAACCCAGTAGCGACCAGCCTTGGCCAGGGTCACCAATAACACAAAGCGCCAGAGCGGCTCGCGAAGGATTCCCGCGACCAGCGTCAGTGGATCGCCGATCACCGGAACCCAGCTCAGTAAAAGCGACCACTGTCCCCAGCGCTGGTAGTGGCATTGTGCGCGTTGCAACTGAGTGGCGCTGAACGGGAACCAGCGTCGATCACGCAGGCGTTCGATTGCCCGGCCCAGCAGCCAATTGACCACCGAGCCGAGCACATTGCCGAAGGTGGCCACCAGCAGCAGGAGCAGCCAGGCGTCAGGATCGCGCAGCAGCAAGCCGACCAGCACGGCCTCGGACTGCAGCGGCAGCAGCGTGGCAGCACCGAAGGCGCTGAGAAACAGGGCCCCTAAACTGATCATCAGTACTCGGCGACCACGGTGTCCCGACCCTCGCGCGTGAGGCCGATCACCTGATAAGCGTCTTTACGCGCCCCCATCTCCATCCCCGGGGAGCCGATCGGCATTCCCGGCACTGCCACACCCACCAGATCGTCTCGCTGAGCCAGCAGGCGGACCTGCTCGGCGGGCACATGGCCCTCGACGAATTTGCCGTCGATCACTGCGGTATGGCACGAGGCGAGTCTGGGTGCGACGCCAAGGCGCTGTTTCACCGCGCTCATGTTCGGCTCGACATGGTCATTGACCGTGAAACCGTTATCGCGCAGGTGGGCGATCCACTGTTTGCAGCAACCGCAGTTCGGGTCGCGGTAGACATCCACGACCTCGCAGGCCTGGGCCAGGCCGCCGCAGGCCAGCAGTACGAACGCCAATAGGTGCTTTTTCAGCATGAAAACACTCCTCGATCAATGCGCCTGCATTGCGCGCGCCAGCATCACGTAACGGTCGAGCATGCAGCGCCTTGTCTGACCTTAGCCTGAAGCGCAGATGACAGTTTTGTCAGGCATGTTCTTGTGCTTCGCCCAAGTCGCGCATCAGCAGTCCGAATTCCAGCGGCACCTGCTCGGGCACCGGCAGGTACACCACATGCCCGTCCCCTGGGGCGACATCGATGGCATTGCCCTGGCGATCGCTCAGACGATCGAGGTCGAAATGATAATTGCCCCTAGGGGTCATGATCTCGAGCGTGTCGCCCACTGTGAAACGGTTCTTGACCTTGACCTCAGCCAGTCCGTCGACGCGCTGCCCAGTCAACTCACCGACAAACTGCTGGCGTTCTGAAACCGAATGGCCGCGTTGATAGTTCTGATACTCATCGTGCACATGTCGGCGCAAGAACCCTTCGGTGTAGCCACGCTGGGCAAGCGATTCGAGATCGTCCATCAAACCGCGGTCGAATGGCCGTCCGGCCGCGGCATCGTCAATGGCCTTTCGGTAAGCCTGAACGGCACGCGCGCAATAGAAATGCGATTTGGTGCGGCCCTCGATCTTCAGCGAGTGCACGCCCATCTGCGTCAGGCGTTCGACGTGCTGAACGGCGCGCAGGTCCTTGGCGTTCATGATGTAGGTACCGTGCTCGTCCTCGAATGCCGGCATCTGCTCATCTGGCCGGTTGTGTTCCTGGAGCAGGAAGACTTGATCGCTGGGCGCGCCAACGCCCAGCGTAGGCTCGACCGTACGCACGATCTCGCCGGTGACGTTTTCGCAGGCTTCGGTGGCCTGGTACTTCCAGCGGCACGCATTGGTGCACGTGCCTTGGTTGGCGTCGCGCTTGTTCAGGTAGCCCGACAACAGGCAGCGACCGGAGTAAGCCATGCACAGCGCACCATGCACGAAGACTTCCAGCTCCATGTCAGGCACCTGCCGCCGTATTTCCTCAATCTCCTCCAGCGACAGCTCGCGCGACAGAATCACACGACTCAGCCCCATTTGCTGCCAGAACACGACACTGGCCCAGTTCACCGTGTTGGCTTGCACCGAAAGGTGCACCGGCATCTGCGGGAAGTGTTCACGCACCAGCATGATCAGGCCGGGATCGGACATGATCAGCGCGTCGGGTGCCATCTGGATCACCGGCTCGAGATCCTTGAGGAAGGTTTTGAGCTTGGCATTGTGCGGCGCGATGTTGACCACCACGTAGAACCGCTTGCCCAGGGCATGCGCTTCCTGGATGCCCGCGGCCAGGTTGGCATGATCGAATTCGTTGTTGCGCACCCGCAGGCTGTAGCGCGGCTGGCCGGCATAGACCGCGTCTGCACCGTAGGCGAAGGCATAGCGCAACGTCTTGAGCGAGCCGGCAGGGGCGAGCAATTCAGGCTTGGCAAGAGAGTTCATGGACGCACCGGGGCAAAAGGCGCGAATGCTAGCGATAGGGCGCCCGTGGCGTGTTGATCTGAATCAAGCGCCTGATGGCACTTTTGCCTGCGCGCTGCGCACTAAGGTCCAGGACAACCGAGGAATCCCCATGAATCAAACCGCTCTACAAAATCGGGCACTGGCCGTCTTGCTGGCGCTGGTGACCATCGCCTTCGTGTGGATTCTGTTGCCTTACTATGGCGCCATCTTCTGGGGCGTGATCCTCGGTATTCTGTTTGCGCCCTTGCAGCGCAATCTGCTTATTCGCTTCAACCGTCGTCGTAATCTGGCCGCGTGCGCGACGCTTGCCATCTGTTTGCTGATCGCGGTTCTGCCCGTTATCGTCATCAGCGCCTTGTTGGTGCAGGAGGGCGCGACGCTGTACCAGCGCATCGAAAGTGGCCAACTGGACATCGCCGGTTACGTCGAGCGCGGTCGCGACATGCTGCCGCACTTCGCGCAGAACGGGCTGGACCGCCTGGGTGTCGGCAACCTCGACGGTCTGCGCGAGAAGATCACCCAATGGGCGACCCAGGGCAGCCGGTTCCTCGCTAGCCAGGCCTTCAGCTTTGGCCAGGGCACCTTCGATTTCCTGGTCAGCTTCGGCATCATGCTCTACCTGCTGTTCTTCTTCCTGCGCGAGGGGCCGGAGTTGGCGCGCAAGGTGCGTCAGGCTGTACCTCTGCCCGAGCAGCAGAAGCGCCGCCTGCAACTGAAGTTCAACCGTGTAGTGCGTGCGACCGTCAAAGGCAACCTGCTGGTGGCGATCACCCAGGGCGCCCTGGGTGGTTTCATCTTCTGGGCGCTGGACATTCCCAGTGCGCTGGTCTGGGCGGTGTTGATGGCATTCCTTTCGCTGCTGCCTGCGGTGGGGGCTGGCATCGTATGGGGGCCGGTTGCGGTGTACTTCCTGCTCACGGGTGCCATCTGGCAAGGGGTCGTACTGGCCGCATTCGGCACGCTGGTCATTGGGCTGGTGGACAACGTGCTGCGGCCGATCCTGGTGGGCAAGGACACCCGTATGCCTGACTACCTGATCCTGGTATCGACCCTCGGTGGGCTGGCGGTATTCGGGCTCAATGGTTTCGTGATCGGGCCACTGATCGCTGCCCTGTTCATCGCCAGTTGGACCATCTTCACCGAGACCACGCCACAGGTACAGTTGCCGTCGTGAGCCGAGTCAGGACCGTTCCAGCGTAAAGAGCTGGAACAGCGCCTGGGTATGGGGGCATTGGGCGAGGGCGCCTGTCATGTTCAGACCCAGGCGCCTGGCTTCGGCTTTCATGGGAATCAGCACGGGCGTATGTCCGAACACAATCACCAGCCCGCCGTACCGAACCAGTGGAATCAGGCGTTCGAACAAGTGCACAGCTTCATGCTGGCGCATGACTTCGGCATTGAGAAAACGCAGGACCAGGACATCGCATCGCCCGGGTGCAATTGCCGGGGTGACTGCATCGGTCAGTGCGAAGCGCAGATTAGGATGCACGTGCTGGACGCGTGCATGGTCGATCATGGCAGCCGAGATATCGCTTCCCAGACACTGCACGTGCGGCAAGCCTGCCGCGAGACTGGCGATGAACGTGCCGGTCGAGCACGCCGGATCGTAGACCACTGCCCCCGGTGCAAGGCGCTTCGACAGTAACCCGAGGCAGTGCTGCCGGAAATGCGTCTCCTGGGGATCCAGGTGGCGAGCCAGCCGTCGCGTGTCATCCCAGAACGACAAGGGTGCCACCTGCTCATTGCCGTGTTCGTCGAGCACAGGGAAGGGGAAGTGGACCGTTGCGTCGGGACTGCATGAGGCCTCGCTGAAGACACGGAGCTTTTCTTCCAGACTCAGGGCGGTGTAGTGCAGGCGTAGGCAATGGTGGGTGTGTCTGGCCTTGAGTAAGGGGCCTAACAGCATCCTTGGGCTGAGGAGGCTACCCAGCGTGCCTGTTTCGTCCAGCAGCTTGCGACCGAGGTAGTTGACGCCTTCCAGTTGAAGCACGAACAGGTTATTCAGGCCGTGCCCCATAGGCTCTTCGAAGAATGCTACGGTGCCTGGCTCGTGAGTGAAGGCCGGTAGGTGACGAGCTATCCAGGATTCGCGTTCGGCGTAGTGCTTTTGCATGACGGGACTCACCGTGTTCGGCTTTGTAGAGAACGGCCTCTAGGGCCGGGACAGACCACATTTCCGCTGCACACGAGGTGAAAACGCTCAAGGCCGGGAATGGCCACGTTGACCAGGCTTATGCCGTTCTGGCCTCGAAAGACCTCGCAAACCCCGGCGTGTTGGCCATGCCTTCGCAGATCCGCCCACAGCTGTGCTACCTGCTCACGGACCGTCGTGAATGGGGGGCTGGAGGTAGCGGCACGACTTCGCCGGCTGCTTGATGCACTGTGCCGAGGTCGAGTTGCAGACACCCGTGCAAGCGCGGGAACGGGCGTAGCTGTTGCTCAGCCAGCGTCAGCTCGGCCTTGGCCTCTGCAACCTGGCTGTTGAGCTGGACCTGAACCAGCTCTGTGACTGCTCGGCGCACTGCATGCCAGGGGTCGAGCGATGCACCGGCACCAAACAAGGCGCCATGCAACGTCGTCTCCGTTGTGATGCGAAGTGCGAGGTAGGTGCGGCTGGCAAATTCGCTGCTGATGTCCAGCACTCGAATCTGCGCGTCAAGGCACTGCTCGGCTTGCCGCCACAGGTGGCCAAGGGCGTAACTGGGGTCTGGTTTGCTGACCCAGCGCAGCAGCGAGGGCTGCCGATAGAAATAGTGACGTAGAAAAAACAGTGACAGCGCGTCGCGCTCGATGCTTTGGTTCAGTGCGTGTAGCACGGCCTCCAGGTAGGTCGCGCCGATGGCTGCACCGTCGTTACTGCTGTAGCGCCGCAGGCCGCGGTAGTCGAAGGTCTCGTCGGGTAGAGGGTGGTCGGCATGATCAGGCAGGCTGAGGGCAAGCGGATAGTCGAACAGCCATTCCCCGTCCAGATCATGGTAGGCCTGGCAAGCCAGTGTTTTTTCCGGCTGCTCGGCCAGCCAGGGCTGGAGTATGTCCTGCTGCAGTGCTGGCATGCGCGCCAAACGGGCAGCCACGCTGAGGTGGGTCGCGCGTACGTGGTGCTGCTCGAGGAAGTGTTCCAGAGAGTGTCAGATTTTTTGTGTGCGGGCCGATAACGGCCTGCCGTCAGGCTGGCCATGCTTTTACCAGGTCGGCCTGATAAATCGATCTCCGTACAGCATCGCGAATTGATTCATCGCATTTTTCCAGTCATGGGCCGCTGAGCCCCAGTTTGCCGTGATGTTCCGCAGCCCCAGCCAGATCAGCTTGGTGGCGGCCTCATCCGTTGGGAAGTGACCACGCGTTTTGATGATCTTGCGTAGCTGGGCGTTGATGCTTTCGATCGCGTTGGTCGTATAGATCACTTTTCGAATGCCCGACGGGAAGACAAAGAATGGAATCACTCGATCCCAGGCTCTTCTCCATGCCGCAACTACCGTTGGGTACTGTTTGCCCCAAGGGCCGTTTTCAAAGGCATCCAGTGCCTGCTCAGCCGCCTCGGCGTTGATGGCCTGATAGATCGGCTTGAGCGCTTTGGCCAGATCACGACGCTTATCCCACGCTGCATAATCGAGACTGTTGCGGATCAAGTGGACGATGCATGTTTGCAGCGTGGTGGCCGGAAACACGGCGCTTAGCGCATCTGGCATCCCTTTGAGGCCGTCGGTGACGGCGATCAGCACATCCTCAACGCCGCGCGTCTTAAGGTCATTGAAGACCTTCATCCAGAACTTCGCACCTTCGGTATTTTCGATCCAGATCCCGAGAATATCGCGCGTCCCATCGGGTAGAACGCCCAGCGCCAAGTAAATCGCTTTGTTGCGCACAAGCCCTTCTTCGCGAATCTTGACTCGCAGCGCATCAAAGAAAATGACCGGGTACATCGGCTCCAGCGGCCGCTGTTGCCACGCGCCGATTTCCTCCATCACCTCGGCCGTGACCGAACTGATGAAGTCGTGCGAAACATCCGTTCCGTACTGTTCAGAGATGAATGCGCGAATTTCCCGAACGGTCATGCCTCGGGCATACATGGCGATGATCTTGTCATCGAAGCCGGTGTAACGGCGCTCATGTTTGGGAATCAGGATGGGCGCAAAACTACCGTCTCGATCACGGGGGATATCCAGCCGCAGCGGCCCCTCTCCAGTCAGAACCGTCTTGCCAGTCCTGCCATTGCGCTGATTGGTTTCATCCTCTGGACGCTGCGCGCCCGGCAGATACCCCAGATGGTGACTGAGCTCGGCGTTCAAGGCCCGTTCGATCAGCGCCTTCTTGAATGCCGCAGAGGCATCTTCGATAGCCTCCGCAGTCATCAGGCCCTCACCGAACTGCTCAAGCAGCTCCTTGGGGATTTTTGGTAGGTCACGCAGGGGTTTCTTCTTGGTTGGCATACATGCACCTCTTGCTCATGTTATGCCCGAACACAAAATTTCTGACATACCCGTGTTCCAGCGCTTCGAAGCGTGCGCCAACCCGCGCTTCTGCCTCAAGACCTTTGCCGCAACCCTGGCTACTGGCGCCGCAGTGACGACTTAGGGTGACGCGTGCCGAGCCCACGTTGGTGCCGCTCCATTGCTCATTGACGCTGAGCGACAACTGCCGCAGTTGCTCGTCTATGCGCTGGCTGGCCAAGGCGAGAGGCAACTCCCGCTCAGCGACTTGTGTGATATCCATGGCGACTCCTGGGGGCAAGGCGGCTTGAGGGCCGCCTTGCAGGCAAGGTTATTCGCCTTTGAGCTCAACCTGCTCATGCTCGGCCAGTTGCAGGGCTTCGCGCTGCTCTGTGGCCTGTTCGACAGGTTGCTCGACGCGCTCGGCGTCCTGCTCGTTCAGCTTGTTGCTCAGACCACGAAAGAGATATCCCATGATGAAACTCCTAGAACAGTGAGTGTCTTTGGCGGTGCCGGATGGCCCGCAGACACAGTGTTCCCCAGTCATGTGCTGTGCTCATAGACGGCAACGGGCGGGGCGGCTGCGTGATGACACCAGGGGTCACAATTGCAGCGCTTGACGACGGTTTTTCAAGCGGACGCGTTTAGGTGGGCAGACGTCGGCCGTTTCAAAGGCCTGTGCCGGTCGTTAACGGACAATCAGCGGAAAGAGCTTTCATTCGATGTTCGTAGGGTTCTTCCGTATAAACCGTCGAAATTGGAAATTTTGCCGTTGTTCATACAGCCTTTGAGGCCTGTTCCCAGCAATCAACGGCTGCATGAAGTGTTGGCAAGTGTCCGCTTCTTATTTCAAGGTGTAAGAAACACCCACGTAAGCGGCCAGCCCCTCGCCTGGCGTCGAGCGCGCCATGTCGCTGCCGCGATCATCGAAGCCAGGTGTCACGGTGGCGGCGTAGCGCTGTCCGGTGAGGTTGCGCAGGTCGAGCCAGGTCTGCCAATCGCGTTTGGGCGAGTCCCACCCCAGCCGCGCGCCGAGCAGCGCGTAGGCATCGGCGTGGTAGCTGTTGGCATAGTCCACCTGTGTTTTGGAGGCGATCTGCGTATTGACGCCGACATTGAAGCCGTTCGGCCAGTCGTAGCGCAGTTCAGCCTGGTAGGCGTGCATGGGGATCCCGGGCAGGCGGTTGTCGCCGAAGCGGTCGTCGTCGCGGTAGTGGAAATCGCTGAAGGTGTAGGCCTGACGCAGCGACAACTTACCGGCACCGGGCCGCTGCCAAAGCAGGCTGTCCAGCCCGGCCTCGATCCCCTGATGCACTGTGGCGCTGGCGTTGAACTCTTTGAACGGCTGACCTGGGACGATTTCCACCGCCAGCAGTTCATGGCGGACCTGCGAGTAGTACCAGGCCAGCTCCCAGTGCCCCAGCGCGGCATCGCCGCGCGCGCCGAGTTCGAGGGTGGTGGCGGTCTGGTTCTGCAGCTTGATTGGCTGAGTCGCTACCGTCGAACTCCAGATCAGCGACCAGGGGTGCGGTGGCTCTACCGAGCGGCTGAGGTTGCCGTAGACCTGGGTCTGTGGATCGATGTCGTAGCGCAGGCCCACGCGTGGCGCGTAGTCCCAGTCGTGTTGGCTGACCTTGCCGCCATTGGCCGGGTAGCTGACCGCGCTCTCCCGGCGGGTGTAGATCATCGCCAGGCCGGTGGTCAGCCACAGGTCGGGCAGCAGTTCCAGGTCGTTGCCTGCATGCAGGACGGTATCCGAGCCTTGGTAGCTGAAATCGCGGCTGCGTGGGCCGAAGACATCGCCGTTACGCACGAACTGCGACGCGCCGCTGTTGGGCAGATGCTTGGTGGTGCGCCAGCCGACGGTGGTTTTGCTGTCGAGGCCGAACAGTGTGTCGCGGCGCATGTAGTTGAGCGTACCGCTGACGTCGGTGTAGGCCACCTTCAGGCGCATCGGGCCTTCGCGCAGGTCCATGGGATAGTCGTGGTAGACCAGTCCCGCTTCCAGGCGTGAGTCGTCGTCGAGGAAGAAGGTGGTTTTATTGCCGACCCAGGTGCTACCCGGCTGAGGTCGACTGTCGTCGCGTGCCAGATAGCCCGGATTGGCGGCGCGCGGGTCGTGCTTGATCTGCGCCTTGGTCAGGCGTCCGGCCAGCTGGTTTTCGGTCTCCCGGTAGCGCAGGTAGAAGCGGGTCTGCAGATTCGGGTTGAAGCGGTAGCCGATATTGGCGGCGATGCCTTTGGCGCTGCCGCTGCTGTGGCGTTGATAGCCATCGTAGTCGGCGTCGGTCAGGGCTACGTAGTAGTCCAGATCGCCCAGCACCTGTCCGGAACTGATGTGCCGGCGCTGATAGCCCCGGCTGCCGGTCTCGTAGCGGACCTGCAGAGGCGCGGCATCCTGCCCGGTGTGGGTGACGTAATCGATCGCTCCGCCCAAGGCCAGGGCGCCTCGATCAAAACCGTTGGCCCCGCGCAGGACTTCGGCACGGCTGAGCCACAGCGGCTCGAACAGCTCATAGGGCGTACCGCCTGGCCCTGTGAGCGGCAAACCGTCGAACATCGTGTAGACCCCAGAGCCGTGGGCCCCCGGTGCGCGATTGATGCCGGAGCCGCGAATCGACAGCTTGATGCCATCGTTGCCGGCCGACTGGGCGAACACGCCCGGTTGATAGGCCAGCACATCCTGGTTGCTGGCCACGCGCCCCTGGTCGACCCTGTCCATGTCCACCAGGTTGCTGGCACCGGGGATCTCGTGCAGGCGTGCGGCGGCATCCTGCAGCTCGGCGTGCTCCTGATCCTGGATCAGCACCTGGCCCAGCTCGATGGGCTCCGCGGCCTGGGCGGTGGCGCTGACCCACAGGGCCAGCAGGGAAAGGGGAAGAGTCTGACGCATGGGCAAGGGGTTTCCAGAACGAAGGCGGGGTTGTGACGTTGCAACTGGAGGACGAAGCACAGTCGGCGATCTGCAGGGCGCGCCACATGAACCTGCGTGGTAGCCTTGGCCGGTTAACGCCGTTTCGGACGCCCCATGGCCAACCACAAGATCGAGATCCGCCGTCGCAACATCGAGAAGATTCTCCAGGCCGCCGAGCAGGTATTCGCCGAGCAAGGCTACGGCGTCACGTCCATGGCCGATATCGCCGAGCGTGCGCAGTTGCCGCGCTCGAACCTGCACTACTACTTCAATACCAAGGACGAGCTGTACCGCGCGGTGCTGCAGGACTTGCTGGAGGTGTGGAAGCAGGATGCGCTGTGCTTCGAGCGTTTCGACGACCCGCGCGTGGTGCTGACCAGCTACATCCGCGCCAAGATGGGCCACTCGCGTTCGCGTCCGCTCGGTTCGAAAGTCTGGGCCGAGGAAATCCTGCATGGGGCGCCGCTGCTAGGTGACAGCCTGGGCGATTCGCTGGTGCCCTGGGCACAGCTCAAGCAAGCCAAGATTCGCCGATGGGTGGAGCAGGGGCTCATTCTGCCGGTGGAGCCGTCGGCGTTGCTCTACATGATCTGGGCCTCGACCCAGCATTACGCCGACTTCGGCTATCAGGTGGCGTTGCTCAACGACGGCGAGCCGCTCTCGGACATGGCCTTCGAGCGGTCCGTGCAAACGGTGACTGGCGTGATTCTGCGGGGGATCGGTCTGGAGCCCTAGCGGTGAAGATCTCTGAGGTCGCACCTGCACTGAGCGGCCCGCCCTGGAACTCGAGGGAGCGGGCTCGCTTGCAGGGTGAGCGATGTCAGCTCGCTTCACGGTAGGGGTTGCGTGGATCCTGGGTCCAGTTCAAGTACGGTTTGCCGGTGTCCTGGGCGACCATCTCGATGCAGTCCTGCACCGGGCAGGTGATCTGGCACAGGTTGCAGCCGACGCATTCTTCCTCGATCACGCTGTAGGTGTGAGTACCGTCAGCCTGCAGGGTACTGGCGATGGCTTGGTGCGAAGTGTCTTCGCAGGCGATATGACAGCGTCCGCAGCCGATGCAGGCCGACTGATCGATGTGCGCCACCGACTTGTAGTTGATGTCCAGGTACTTCCAGTCGGTGGTGTGGGCCACCGCCTGACCCCGGAAGGCCTCCAAATTGCGGTGTTCCTGCTGGTCCATCCAGCGCGCCAGACCGTCCTGCAGGTCTTCGACGATACGAAAGCCATGCAGCATCGCGGCCGTGCACACCTGCACCGCGCCGCTGCCCAGGGCGATGAACTCGGCGGCGTCTCGCCAGGTGCCGATGCCACCGATACCACAGATTGGCAGCCCACGGGTTTCGGGGTCGCGGGCGATTTCGGCGACCATGTTCAGCGCGATCGGCTTGACCGCCGAACCACAGTAGCCGCCGTGAGTGCTCTGATCGCCGACGATGGGGTGAGCGACCATGCGTTCCAGGTCAACGCTGGTGATCGAATTGATGGTGTTGATCAGCGACACCGCATCCGCGCCCCCGCGATGGGCCGCCCGCGCCGACTGACGAATGTCGGTGATGTTGGGGGTGAGCTTGACGATCACCGGCAGTGAGCAATAGGCCTTGCACCAGCGTGTGACCATTTCCACATACTCCGGCACCTGGCCGACCGCCGCGCCCATGCCGCGCTCGGGCATGCCATGGGGGCAGCCGAAATTCAGCTCGATGCCGTCGGCGCCGGTCGCTTCCACCAGCGGCAGGATGAACTTCCAGCTCTCTTCCTCGCACGGGACCATCAGCGAGACGACCAGCGCACGGTCCGGCCAGTCCTTCTTCACCTGGGTGATCTCACGCAGGTTGACCTCCAGCGAACGGTCGGTGATCAGCTCGATGTTGTTGATGCCCTGCACCAGACGGTTGGCGCCGAAGTGCGCGGAGTAGCGCGACGACACGTTGACTGCAGCGGGGTCTTCGCCAAGGGTCTTCCACACTACGCCACCCCAACCGGCCTCGAAGGCGCGGATCACGTTGTAGGCTTTGTCGGTGGGCGGCGCGGAGGCCAGCCAGAACGGGTTAGGTGCCTTGATGCCGGCGAATTCGATGGACAAGTCGGCCATTTACGCAGCCTCCACGTTGAGCATGAGTTGGGCATGGATGGCTTCGGCGGCCAGCTTGCCATGTTGCACCGCCTGGACGGTGAGGTCCTGGCCCAGCGCGGTGCAGTCGCCGCCGGCGTAGACGCCAGGCAGGCTGGTGCACATCTGCGCGTCGACGCGAATGCGCTCGCCGTCGCGCGCCAGCTGCGCGGCAATCGGGTCGGCCAGGCCGGCGTGGTCGAACCCTTGGCCGATGGCCTTGAAGATCGCATCTGCGGCCAACTCGAAGGTCTCGTCGGTGTCGGTCAGACGGCCTTCGACCAACGCGGTGCGAACGAAACGCATGCCCCGGACCCGGCCCTGTTCGTCGAGCAGCACGGCCTCGGGACGCGCCCAGGTGTGCAGTCGTACTTGGTCGGCCTTGGCAATGGCCTGTTCGTGGTCGGTGGCCCCCATGTCGGCGACGCCGCGGCGATATACCAGGTTGACGTCGCGCGCGCCCAGCCGGCTCATCTGTACGGCCATGTCGATGGCGGTGTTGCCGGCGCCGATCACCAGACAGCGCTCGGCCAGAGGCAGTTGGCTGAGATCGTCGGTCTGACGCAGTTCACGAATGTAGTCGGTGGCGGCGAGCATGCCCGGCGCATTTTCATCGGCCAGGCCAAGTTCGCGCACGGCGTTCAGGCCGAGGCCGAGGAATACCGCGTCGTATTGCTCGCGTAATTCGCCCAGGTTCAGGTTGTCCCCGAGGCGCTGCCCGTGGCGGATTTCTATACCGCCTACGCCAAGCAGAAACTGCACTTCGCGCTGGGCGTAGTCATCGACCAGCTTGTAGCGGGCGATGCCGTACTCATTCAGCCCACCGGCTTTTTCGCGGGCCTCGAACACCACGACCTCATGCCCGTGCAGCGCCAGACGATGCGCGCAGGACAGTCCTGCAGGACCGGCGCCGACCACGGCGATGCGTTTGCCGGTGACCGGCGAGCGCTGGAACGGGTGGGCGGCGAAGTGGGCGTTGTCCAGTGCATAGCGTTGCAACTGGCCGATCAAAACGGGCGCGCACTCCTGGGCGTTGTTGCGCACGCAGGCCTGCTGACACAGGATTTCCGTGGGGCAAACCCGCGCGCAACTGCCGCCGAGAATGTTGGCCGAGAGAATTCGCTCGGCGGCGCCCTGGAGGTTGTCGTCGCTGATGCGGTGGATGAACGACGGAATGTCGATCTCGCTCGGGCAAGCGTTGACGCACGGTGCGTCGTAGCAGTACAGGCAGCGCGCGCTTTCCACGGCGGCCTGACGCGCAGTCAGGGGCGGGGCGAGGTCGCTGAAGGCGGTGTCTAGCTGGTCGGCGCCGGCTCTGGGACGTGGTAGGTGGTTCAGGGTGTCGATCACGGTTGTAGCCTCTCTCTTTTTTTATGGGTACAGGCGGCGGTTACTCGCCCGTCCGTTCAGGGATGGCAGTCAACAGGCGTTTCTGAGTCGTTATTGTCGGACGCTGCAGGTCAGCCCTGCGGCTTCAGCGCTGAACCGGCGTCGGCCGCCGTTGTTCGGCTCGCCGACCCAGTACCTCGTACACCGAGGGGTAGGCCGGTCGTTCCACGTAGCGGCCCGCACCTGGTTCGGCGCGCAGATCGCCGTCGGCCCAGAGCACCCGGCCCTGGCTGATGGTGTGGCTGGGGATGCCGCGCACGGTGCGGCCTTCGAAGATGTTGAAGTCGACCTTCTGGTGGTGGGTAGTGGCCGAAATGGTACGGGTGCCCTCAGGATCCCACAGCACCAGGTCGGCGTCGGCGCCAACGCGGATCGCGCCTTTGCGCGGGAACAGGTTGAAGATCTTCGCCGTATTGGTGGAGGTGAGGGCGACGAACTCGTGCATCGACAGACGACCGCTGTTGACCCCGGCATCCCACAACACCGCCATGCGGTCCTCGATACCCGCGGTACCGTTGGGGATGCGACTGAAGTCGTCGCGGCCCATGGCTTTCTGTTCGGTACAGAAGCAGCAGTGGTCGGTGGCGGTGGTATGCAGGTTGCCCGACTGCAAGCCGCGCCACAGTGCTTCCTGATGTTCGCGGGGGCGGAAGGGGGGGCTCATCACATAGCCGGCGGCTGTGTGCCAATCAGGGTCACGGTAGACGCTGTCGTCGATCAGCAAGTGGCCCGGCAGCACTTCGCCGTACACCGGCTGACCCTTGGCGCGGGCATAGGCGATTTCGTCCAGCGCCTCCTGGCTGGAGATGTGCACCAGGTACAGCGGCGTGCCCAAGGTCTCGGCGATGCGGATCGCGCGGCTGGCCGCTTCGCCCTCCACCTGCGCCGGACGTGACAGCGGGTGCGCCTCGGGGCCGGTGATGCCTTGGGCCAGCAGCTTGTTCTGCAGATGGAACACCAGTTCGCCGTTCTCTGCATGCACGGTCGGCACGGCGCCCAGTTGCAGACAGCGCTCGAAGCTGGCCACCAGGGTGTCATCGGCGGCCATGATGGCGTTCTTGTAGGCCATGAAGTGCTTGAAGCTGTTCACGCCATGTCGAGCGACCAGTTCACCCATTTCTTCGGCGACCTGCTCGCTCCACCAGGTGATCGCGACGTGGAAACCGTAGTCGCTGGCCGACTTTTGCGCCCAGCCGCGCCACGTGTGGAAGGCCTCGAGCAGCGATTGCTGTGGGTTGGGGATGACGAAGTCGATGATCGAGGTGGTGCCGCCAGCCAAGCCTGCGGCGGTGCCGCTGAAGAAATCTTCACTGGCCACGGTGCCCATGAACGGCAATTGCATGTGGGTGTGGGGGTCGATGCCGCCGGGCATCAGGTACTGGCCGCTGCCGTCGAGAATCTGGCAACCGCCGGGGGCGTCGAGGTCTTGGCCGACGGCGCGGATCAGACCATCTGCACACAGGACATCAGCGCGAAAGCTTTCTTCGTGGGTGACCACGGTGGCGCCACGGATCAACAGGGACATGCCGTCTTCCTCGCAGGCTGACCGGTCGTTTTGCCGGTTCTTGAAATTGTGAGTGCCAGCGTTTCGAGGGTGCAGGGCAATCCTGTCACGCATGACAAGATTGGAATCTAGATGCTGATCGTCGTTTGATCAAGAAAATAATTTATAAGCTTATTAGGTTGATAAATTATTGAAAAACAACAATAAAAATCATAAATCCCCAATCTGGGGCACGTTCTCACCATTTTGACGCACTTGACAAGATCGAAATCTGGTCAAGATTTTCCATGCGAAATCAGCCGTTTGAAACCTGGCAGGTCGGTGCGAACCACACCGAAAAAAACCAGGCTGCACCAGGGTGATACCGGTGCAGGGGCCAGGGTCGGCCCGAGACGAGCGTATCGACAGAACCCGGTAACCCCGGTGTCGTCGAGCGTCGTCGATCAATGTCTTGCAGATCAGTGAATTACCTCCAGTTGGCAGTGGCCGAGCGTGGTGCCCCCGCCCGTTCGGCACGCATCTTGACTGCGGCCCCACCGCCAGGCCGGACCGGAGGTGCAGTACTGGTGATGTGTTTACTCCGGCCATCGAATCAGCCGATGAGCGAATAACTAGAACAATTCTGGAGAAGGCCCCATGCAACAGAGCAGATCGCAGGTGATCGAACATCACGGGCTGTACGAACTGGCAGCCGGTAGCGATGTACTCGACAGCCCCCGTTATAACCACGACATCGCACCGACCCAGGTGCACCAGCGCACCTGGAACAAATGGCACATCACCGCCCTGTGGGTCGGCATGTCCATCTGTGTCCCGACCTACACCCTGGGTGGGGTGCTGACGGCCTATTTCGGCCTGAGCGTTGGCGAGGCGTTGCTGGCAATCCTGCTGGCCAACCTCATCGTGCTGATTCCGCTGACGCTCAATGCGTTTCCCGGAACCAAGTACGGCATTCCGTTTCCGGTGCTGTTGCGTTCTTCGTTCGGCATCCTCGGCTCCAACGTGCCGTGCCTGATTCGGGCGGTGGTGGCCTGCGGCTGGTTCGGCATCCAGACCTTGTTCGGTGGCCTGGCCATTCACCTGCTGCTTGGCTCGCTGTTCGACGGCTGGAAGAGCCTGGGCGGCACGGGTGAGGTGATCGGGTTCATGCTGTTCTGGTCGCTGAACCTATGGGTGGTGCTGCGCGGTGCCGAGTCGATCAAGCTGCTCGAGACCCTGGCGGCACCGCTGTTGGTTGCCGTAGGGGTGGGGCTGCTGGTGTGGGCCTTGCCGTACATGTCCATGAGCGAACTGCTGGCCCAGCCGCCGAAGCGTCCGGAGGGCGCCAGTGTGGTGGGATACTTCTGCGCCGGACTCACCGCCATGGTCGGCTTCTGGGCCACCTTGTCACTGAACATCCCCGACTTCAGCCGCTACGCCCGCAGCCAGAAAGACCAAGTGCTGGGGCAGATCTTCGGCCTGCCGCTGACGATGTTCCTGTTCGCCTCGCTGGGGGTGATCATGACCGCCGCCTCCGCTTCCTTGGTGGGGGAGACGGTGTCCGACCCGGTGACCCTGATCGGCAAGATCCAGAGCCCTGGTTGGGTGGCGGTAGCCATGACCCTGATCGTGCTGGCGACCCTGGCCACCAACACCGCTGCCAACGTGGTGTCGCCCACCAACGACTTCCAGAACATTGCCCCGCGCCTGATCGGTCGCAGCCGCGCGGTCTGGCTCACCGGGTTGATCGGCCTGGCGCTGATGGCCCACGAACTGTTCAAGAAGCTGGGCTGGATCGTCTCCGATATCAGCTTGGAGACGGTCTATTCCAACTGGCTGCTGGGCTATTCGAGCCTGCTCGGGCCTATCGCCGGCATCATGGTGGTGGACTACTTCCTGGTGCGTCGGCAACGCCTGGACCTGGCCGGACTGTACCGCGATGACGTGTACCCCGCATGGAACCGTGCCGGCTTCCTGGCCTTCGCGGTGCCTGTGGCGCTGACCCTGATGTCGATCGGCAACAGCCGCTTCAGTTGGTTCTACGACTACGGCTGGTTCACCGGATCGCTGCTCGGTGCCGGCCTGTACTACGCCCTGGGCCGAGTCGCGGTGCGCGGGCCGGCGCCGCTGGCCAAGCCACTGCCTTGAACCCTGAGAACAAGAAAACGCCTGAGGAGACTTGCGATGAAACCGATCGAGCATGTGCTGAATTCCACCGACCGCCATGTCGACAGCGCCCGTTTGTGGCAGTCGCTGATGGACCTTGCACGCCTGGGCGCAACGCCCAAGGGCGGGGTCTGTCGGCTGGCGCTGACCGACCTCGACCGCCAGGCCCGTGACCTGTTCGTGCAGTGGTGCGAAGCCGCCGGCTGCAGCGTCAGCGTCGATGCGGTGGGCAACGTATTCGCCCGGCGTCCCGGGCGTAACCCCGACTTGCCGCCGGTGATGACCGGCAGTCACATCGATACCCAACCCACCGGCGGCAAGTTCGATGGCTGCTTCGGGGTGATGGCGGGCCTGGAGGTCATCCGTACCTTGAACGACTTGGGCGTGGAAACCGAGGCGCCTCTGGAGGTTGTGGTCTGGACCAACGAAGAGGGCTCGCGCTTCGCGCCCTGCATGATGGGTTCGGGGGTCTTCGCCGGCAAGTTCACCCTGCAGGAAACGCTGGCCAAACGCGATGTCGAGGGTGTCAGCGTCGGCGAGGCGTTGCAGGCGATCGGCTACGCCGGATCGCGTGCGGTGCTGGGGCATCCGGTGGGCGCCTACTTCGAGGCGCATATCGAGCAGGGCCCGATTCTGGAAGACGAGCACAAGACCCTTGGTGTGGTGCTCGGCGCCCTGGGGCAGAAGTGGTTCGACCTGAGCCTGCGCGGCGTCGAGGCGCATGCCGGGCCGACGCCGATGCACCTGCGCAAGGATGCATTGGTGGGGGCGGCGGCAGTGGTCGAGGCCGTCAACCGCGCCGCCCTGGGTCACCAGCCGCATGCCTGTGGCACGGTCGGCTGTCTGCAAGCCTACCCAGGCTCGCGCAACGTGATTCCGGGTGAAGTGCGCATGACCTTGGACTTCCGTCATCTGCAGGGCGAGCGGCTGGACGCGATGATCGCCGAGGTGCGCGAAGTCATCGAGCGCACGTGCGAGAAACACGGGCTGAGCTTCGAGCTGACGCCGACCGCCGACTTCCCGGCGCTGTATTTCGACAAGGGTTGTGTCGATGCGGTGCGTGAGTCGGCGAAAAGCCTGGGCCTGTCGCACATGGATATCGTCAGCGGGGCAGGGCACGACGCGATCTTCCTGGCCGAACTCGGCCCGGCGGGGATGATCTTCGTGCCGTGCGAGAACGGCATCAGCCACAACGAGATCGAGAACGCTGCGCCCGAAGATCTGGCAGCCGGTTGCGCCGTGCTGCTGCGGTCAATGCTGGCGGCTTCGCAGGCGATCGCCCTGGGGCGCAAGGCAGCCTGAGGCCTCCCGGAGGATGGGGTCGCCCAGCGGCCCCTGAATGACGGTGTGGGCGGCTGGATGAAGATCAGTACATGGTCACAAGATCGTCATATTGGCTTACCTATGATCGCGCCATCCTCCACCGCGCCAGGGCCTCACCTTGCCCACACATCATTCATCCTCATCCGACAAAACTCGCCCATTGGCAGGCGCCGCGCACGGTGCCCAGGAAACCGAGCTGCATGGCCTGCTTTGCGGTTTCGTGTTCCGTCCCGGCGAGCCAGGACGCGAGATCGACGCCAATCAGGCCATGCATCTGATGCAGGAGGACGACGACTCCGAGCATTTTCTCTGGCCGCACCTGAACCTTGCTCACGCCTCGTGCGAACGCTGGATGCGCAGCAACCTGGCGTTGCCGGAGACGTTTTTCGAGACCCTGCGCGAGGGCTCTCGCTCCACGCGCATCGAGCATACCGATGCGGCCTTGCTAGCCGTGGTCAACGACGTGGTATTCAGCTTCGGGCGGGTGTCCTCGGAGGTGTCGACATTGTGGGCCTGCGCGCGTCGCCGTCTGTTGGTCAGTGCGCGCCTGCATCCGCTGCAGTCGGTGGATACCTTGCGCTCGTCGGTCAAGCGCGGCGAGCGTTTCGACTCGACCGTCGAGTTGCTGATTCACTTGTTGGGCGATCAGGGCGACCTGCTCACCCAGGTGGTGCGTGAAACCACCTTGCATGTGGACCGTATCGAGGATCAGTTGCTGTCCCAGCGCCTGGGTGTCAACCGCGCCGAGCTCAGTACCCTGCGTCGGGCGCTGGTGCGGTTGCAGCGGCTGCTGGCGCTCGAACCCGGCTCATTGCTGCGGCTGCTCAACCGGCCGCCGGAGTGGTTGCGCGAGCAGGACATGCGGCAGTTGCGTGCGGCCACCGAGGAGTTCGCGGTGATCATCAACGACCTCACCGCGCTGGTGGAGCGCATCAAGCTGTTGCAGGAAGAAATCGCCGCCAAGCTGACCGAGGACAACAACCGCACGCTGTTCACTTTGACGGTGGTAACCGTGCTGGCGCTGCCGATCAACATCATCGCCGGCTTCTTCGGTATGAACGTCGGCGGCATTCCGCTGGCCGACGATCCCAATGGATTCTGGGTGCTGGTGGCGCTGGTGTTCACGTTCACGGTGCTGGCCGGGCGCTGGGCATTTCGCAAGCGTGGCGATTACTGACGCCCGGCCACGCGGGTTCAGATCACGCCGCAGGCCATGCGGTCGCCGCCACCGCCCAAGGGCATGGGCATGTCGGCGTGGTTGTCGCCGCCAGCATGGACCATCAGGGCCTTGCCTTTGATTTCGGAAATTTTCTTGATGCGCGGGGCCAACACCGGATAGGTGGCGTTGCCATCGGTGGTCACGTACAGCGCCGGCAGATCGCCGAGGTGGCCGTCGCCGTAGGGGCCCAGGTGCTTGCCGGTCTTGGCCGGATCGAAGTGCCCGCCAGCGGCCAGTGCGGCGACCTTCTTGCCATCCTTGACCCCAGCATCGCAACTGCCGTTCTCGTGCACGTGGAAGCCGTGGATGCCAGCGGGCAGCTTGCTCAGTTGAGGCGTGAAAATCAGGCCGTAGGCCGATTCGCTGATGGTCACCTGGCCGATCGGCTGTGGCGCACCGTCAGCGCTGACCAGGTTGATCGGCACCTCCACGGAGGCGGCATGAGCGCCGAGGGAGAGGCTCGCGAGTAGACCGAGGAGCAGCGTGCGTTTCATAGCGTTTTCTCTTGTGGGTCGTTTGAATGAAGGCCATTGCAAGCTAGGACCGCCGTAACAGCCTAGTCGTTTCCGCGGCCCTGTCGCGTAGGACGAAGCCAGCGTCGTTCGAACGAGAGAAAACCTGAGGAAGTGGGCTGACAGGCCCGGGACGGGCGGGCCTGTCAGCAAGTGTTTCAAAGCATGTCGCTCAATGGCCGTCCGGCGTATCAGCGCTTTGCTTAGCGGCTGCTGCTCGCGACGCGGTTGTGACGCAAGGTAGGCAACAGGAAGGCGATGGCCAGCACGCAAGCACCGATCAGCAGTACGAAGCCACCGTCCCAACCGAAGTGATCGACGGTGTAGCCCATCGCTGCGCTGGCGGCGACCGAGCCGCCCAGATAGCCGAACAGGCCGGTGAAGCCGGCGGCGGTGCCGGCGGCTTTCTTCGGCGCCAGTTCCAGCGCTTGCAGGCCGATGAGCATCACCGGGCCGTAGATCAGGAAACCGATGGATACCAGCGCGATCATGTCGACGGTGGGATTGCCCGGTGGATTGAGCCAGTACACCAGGGTGGCCACGGTCACCAGCGCCATGAACACGATACCGGTCAGGCCACGGTTGCCCCGGAAGATCTTGTCCGACATCCAGCCGCACAGGAGGGTGCCCGGAATGCCTGCCCATTCGTAGAAGAAGTAGGCCCAGGAGGTCTTGTCGACGGTGAAGTGCTTGGCTTCCTTGAGGTAGGTCGGCGCCCAGTCGAGCACGCCGTAGCGCAGCAGGTAGACGAACACGTTGGCCAGGGCGATGTACCAGAGCATCTTGTTGCGCAGCACGTACTTGACGAAGATCTGCTTGGCGCTGAATTCCTGCTCGTGGCTGGCATCGTAGCCTTCGGGGTAATCGTTCTTGTATTCCTCGATTGGCGGCAGGCCGACCGACTGCGGCGTGTCGCGCATGGTGGCAAAGGCGAACACGGCCACCAGCACGGCGACGGCCGCGGGTACGTAGAAGGCCGCATGCCAGTCGTTGGTCCAGCCCAGGCCGAGGATGAACAGTGGGCCGATCAGGCCGCCGCCGACGTTGTGCGCCACGTTCCACACCGACACCACACCGCCACGCTCCTTCTGCGACCACCAGTGCACCATGGTGCGGCCACTGGGCGGCCAACCCATGCCTTGGGCCCAGCCGTTGATGAACAGCAGCACGAACATGATGGTCACGCTGGAGGTGGCCCAGTGTGCGAAACCGAACACAAACATTACCGCGGCCGACACCAGCAGGCCGAAGGGCAGGAAATAGCGGGGGTTGGAGCGGTCGGACACCAGCCCCATGAGGAATTTGGAAAGGCCATAGGCGATGGCGATGGCGGAGATCGCCACACCCAGTTGACCACGGGTATAGCCCTGCTCTTCGATCAGGTAGGGCATGGCCAGGGAGAAGTTCTTGCGCAGCAGGTAGTAACCGGCGTAGCCGATGAAGATACCGGCGAAGATCTGCCAGCGCAGGCGGCGGTAAGTACTGTCGACTTGATCGGCGGGCAGTGGCGCCCGGTGTGCGGCAGGGCGGAAGAAGGCAAGCATGGGAAGCTCCAGCGTTGTTGTTTTATCTGCGAAAACGAATATTACATTTTCGTTACAGAAAACAGTACTGCGGCGCTGGCATAACCTGTGGTGCAGGGAGATTTCCTACTGAAGGAGCAGGAGCGGCATGCCGCCGCCCCCGCTGAGGCTCACGGCTTACGGGTGACTCGCCATACGGTGTTGGCCAGATCGTCGGCGATGATCAACGCACCTTTCGGATCGACGGTCACCCCGACTGGGCGTCCTCGGGTCTTGCCGTCTTCGCCACGAAAGCCGGTGGCGAAGTCGATCGGCTCGCCCGCTGGCTTGCCATCGCTGAACGGCACGAAGATCACCTTGTAGCCCACCGGGTTGGGCCGGTTCCAACTGCCGTGTTCGCCGACGAATACGCCATTGGCGAACTGCTCGCCCATGGCCGCCACCGAGAAGTCGACGCCCAGGGCCGCCACATGCGAGCCAAGGCTGTAGTCCGGTTTGATCGCGGCGGCGACCTTTGCCGGGTTCTGCGGCTGGGCGCGGGTGTCCACGTTCTGCCCCCAGTAGCTCCAGGGCCAGCCGTAGAAGGCGCCTTCACGGACCGAGGTGAGGTAGTCCGGCACCAGGTCCGGCCCCAGTTCGTCGCGCTCGTTGACCACTGCCCAGAGTTGACCGGAGTCGGGCTGGATGGTCAGCGCGGTCGGGTTGCGCAGGCCAGTGGCGTAGGGCTTGTGCGCGCCGGTCTGGGCGTCGATCTGCCAGACCATCGCCCGATCGACCTCGACCTCCATGCCACGCTCGGTGATGTTGCTGTTCGAGCCAATGCCCACGTAAAGGTAGCGGCCGTCGGGGCTGATGGTCAGCGCCTTGGTCCAGTGGTGGTTGATCGCCGAGGGCAGTTCGGTGACCGTGGTGGGTGCGCCAGTGGCCTTGGTCTGGCCGTCCTGATAATCGAAACGCACCAGCGCATCCTGATTGGCCACGTACAGCTTGCCGTCGGCATAGGCCAGGCCATAGGGCGCGTTGAGGTTCTCGGCGAACACCGTCTGCACTTCGTAGCGGCCGTCACCGTCGGCGTCGCGCAGCAGCGTGAGGCGATTACCGCCCTTGACCTGGGTGTTGCCCTTGGCCTTGATCTGGCTGGCGATCACGTCCTTGGGCTTGAGCTTGGCCGCATTGCCGCCGCGACCCTCGGCAACCAGGATGTCACCGTTGGGCAGCACCAGCGTCTGGCGCGGAATCTTCAGGTCGCTGGCGATGGCGGTGATGCTGAAGCCCTGGGGTACGGTGGGCTTCTGCTCGCCCCACTGAGTGGGCTCGGCGATCTTCATGCTGGGCAGCAAGCCCCGTTCCGGGGCAGGCAGCTTCGGATCGGGACCGCGCGCCTGGGTGGCATCGCCGTCGCCGCCACAGGCGGTCAGCAGCAGGCTCATGCTCAGAACGGACAACGTCAGTGGCGTTTTCATGCAGCACCTCCGGAACGCAGTTTGGTCAGGCCGACCCAAGTCGCGATGCACGCCAGCACGCTGACGATCACCGACAGCACCAACCCCGAAGGCATCACCGCCCAGGCGTCCTTGGCGTGTTCGAAGGCGTTGATCAGCCCCAGTACCCAGGTCACCAGCAACAGCAACACGTAGAGCACCGGCCGTCCGGCCTTGCGCTCGGCGCGCACCAGGTTGGCCAGCGCGAACAGGAACGCCAAGCCGCAGAACAGCAGGCCGCCGGCGATCAGCCAGGCGGCGAAGTTGCTCCATTGAATCTGCATGCTCTGGTAGTAGGCGATGTCGCTGATCAATGCCCCCAGGAACAACGGCACGGTGCCGGCCAGCAGTGTCGCGTGCAGCGGCCCGGGTCGGCAGCGGTAGGGGTCATGGACGGTCGTGGTCATGGCGGCTCCTTGTCGTTCGGCGGTACTGGCCAGCGCGTTTTGCGCTGGCTGCGCCTAGTCAAGGATCGTCGGGTAAAGGCGTTAGTTCAGCGTAATTTCGCGCTCAAACATTCGCCTCGGGCAACAAGCGCGCGCTGCGGTCGAGGTGATAACGGTGCAGATCCTGCGCCAGAATCAGTTGGCCGTCATAGTGAGCGCGGGCTTCATTGCGGATGTCATCGATGTTCGGGCTGCGCCGTGGATCGCCCTGATAGCGTGCGCTGAAGTGAGTCAATACCAGGTTGCGCACGCCTGCGTCCTGGGCGAATTGCGCAATCGCGGCGGCGCTGCTGTGGCCGAAGCTGGCGCCGGTGCGCTCGATCAGCGCTTGGGTGAAGGTCGCCTCATGCACCAGCACGTCCGCGTCCTTGGCCACTTCGGCGAGCAACTCGGGGCGGTCGTTGTCGCCGCAGACGATGATCTTGCGCGGGGCGCGGGAGGCACGCAGATAGTCTTGAGGGTCGAGGGTACGGCCTTGGTGCGCTACGGCGATGCCCTGCGCCAGTTGCCCCCACAGCGGGCCGCGCGGGATGTGCTCGGTCTCCAATCGTGCCGTATCCAGGCGCGGTTCCGGGTTGACCTCGGTGAACACATAGCCCCGACTGGGCACCCGGTGCGACAGTTGCACTGCGCTGACCTGCACGCTGGCCGAGCGCCAACCGACGAAATCTTCCACCGCCAGTAGACGCAGCTCAAAGGGCAGGTAGGTGTCGCTTACTGCCAATCCCAGACGCACCCAATCGTGCAACGCGGTCGGCAGGATCACATCGAGCGGTTCGCGGCGCCCGGACATCCCCGCGCTGGCCAGCAGGCCGGGCAGGCCGAAGCAGTGATCGCCGTGCACATGGGTGATGAAGATCGCGCGCAGGTCGCGTACCGATAGCGGGGTGTGCAGCAGTTGGTGTTGAGTGGCCTCGCCGCAGTCGACCAGGTACCAGCCGCTACCGGTCGCCTCGATGACAGCTGTGGCACTGACGTTGCGCGCCTTGGTGGGAATGCCGGCGCTGGTGCCGAGGAACAACAGGTCCATGCTGGGTCCTTCCTTGAAGTGTGGGGCTATTCTAGGCTCTTTCTGAAAAGCCTTGATACTCGGTGATGCTGCGTTGAAAACCGCCTCGGAATGCTCATTTACAGCTCGTAAAGTCGAGCGCGACTCCGACCGTTCCTCGGCGGTTTTCGCCTTGCCTGACCTTCGTCTCAAGACTTTTCAAACAGAGCCTAGGGGGGCGATGGCAGATGTGCACAGGCGGGCGGGAGTCCAGCTTTTGGCACACGTCTCGCCGGGGCGCTGCGCTATAGTCCGGTGCACCATCCTCACCTTCACAGGAGTGCTGTCCGTGACCGAGTACACCGCCTTCAAGGTCGAACTGACCGACCACATCGCCCATGTGCAGATCAACCGCCCGGACAAGGTCAACGCGATGAACGCGGCGTTCTGGGACGAGCTGGTGAGGATCTTCCAGTGGATCGACGACACCGAATCGGTACGGGCAGTGGTCATCAGTGGGGCGGGCAAGCATTTCTCCTCGGGTATCGACTTGATGATGCTGGCCTCGTTGGCCGGCGAGATGGGCCCGGATGTGGGCCGCAATGCGCGCCTGCTGCGTCGCACCATCTTGCGTCTGCAAGCCTCGTTCAATGCCGTCGACCGCTGCCGCAAGCCGGTACTGGCGGCGATCCAGGGGTATTGCATCGGCGGCGCCATCGATCTGGTGTCGGCTTGCGACATGCGCTATTGCAGCGCCGATGCGCAGTTCTCGATCAAGGAAGTGGACATGGGCATGGCGGCCGATGTCGGCACTCTGCAACGTTTGCCGCGTATCATCGGTGACGGCATGATGCGCGAGCTGGCCTACACCGGCCGCATGATCGATGCCCAGGAGGCACTGCGCATCGGCCTGGTGAATCGGGTGCACGAAGAGGCCTCGGCCCTGCTTGAAGCGGTATTCGACATTGCCCGGGACATAGCCGGAAAATCGCCGCTGGCGGTGGCAGGCACCAAGGAGATGATCAGCTACATGCGTGACCACAGCATCGACGATGGCCTTCAGTACATCGCCACCTGGAATGCTGCCATGCTGCAATCGCAGGACTTGCGGGTCGCGGTGGCGGCCCACATGAATAAACAGAAACCGACGTTCGCCGACTGAGCCGTTCGACGTACGTGCCTGAAGGACCATGACCATGTCAGCACGCTGGACTACCGCAGTACTCGATCCGCAGATCGCCGGTGGCTGGGCCGTCGCCCGCAGCCCGGCGGGGTTCCTGGTGGATGACAACGGTGCTTTGTTTCCACGCGACTGGCTCAAGCGCCAAGGGCTGGACGTGCTCTGCGAGCACGGCATTGGCCATTTCGACGGCGAGCCGGTCTTCCTCCTCGAACTGCGCAGCGCCACCGACGTGCCAGGCATGACTTGGCGCGGCCTGCGTCAATTCATGCTCGAAGGCGACCTCGAGACCTACAAGCTGCTTGGCTATGCCGCGCAGATCGGCACCTGGGCCCGCGAGCACCGCTTCTGTGGCAGTTGCGGCCAGCCGATGACGCAGATCCGCTGGGAACGGGCGATGCACTGCCTGGCCTGCGACCTGCGCAGTTATCCGCGCATCTCGCCGAGCATGATCGTGTTGGTGACACGGGGCGACGAGGTGCTGTTGGCGCGCTCGCCGCGTTTCGTCAGCGGCGTATACAGCACCTTGGCCGGATTTGCCGAGCCGGGCGAGTCGGCGGAAGATTGCCTGGTGCGCGAGGTCCGCGAGGAGGTCGCGGTGGAGGTCGGTAACATTCACTATGTGGGCAGCCAGTGCTGGCCGTTCCCGCATTCGATGATGCTGGGGTTCCACGCCGAGTATGCCGGCGGCGAGATCGTCATGCAGCCGGACGAAATCGAAGATGCGCGCTGGTTCAACGTGCGTGACCTGCCGCCGCTGCCGGCCAATCGTTCCATCGCGCGCTACTTGATCGACCTGTATGTCGCGCGGCGTTTGGGCTTGCCCGAGCCGACGCTGCCCAACTGAGGCCGCGGCGGCTGATGCCGTCACCCCTGAGTCAGGCCTGGCCGAACCAGTGCTGCCAGGCCAGGCGCACGGTCAACGCCAGTACCACGGCGATGAAGACCGGACGGATGAACTTGCTGCCGCCGCTGATCGCAGTTCGAGCGCCGAAGAACGCGCCGACCATCACCGCCAGGCCCATGGCCAGGCCGACGATGTAATCCACCTGCCCGGAAACCATGAACACCGTCAGCGCTGCAATGTTGCTGACGAAGTTCATGCTGCGCGCCACACCGCTGGCGCGGACCAGGTCGATGGGGTAGAGCAGTAGCGTGCTCACGGTCCAGAACGCGCCGGTACCAGGGCCGGCGACACCGTCGTAGAACCCCAGGCCGAAGCCTTGTGGGAACTGCCAGGTCCGCTTGATCGGGGCTTCAGCGTCCAGGGGGCCTTGGGCGTGCCGCCGAACAGCAAGTACAGGCCACAGGCGAAAACGATCACCGGCAGCATCTTGTTCAGCCACTCGGCAGGCATGTAGTGGGCAACCACCGCGCCGATCAATGCACCGACCAGTGTGCCGAGAATCGCCCGACGCCATTGGGCGGGATGGAACAGCTTACGGCGGTAGTAGGTGAAGCTTGCAGTGGCCGAGCCGAAAGTCGAGCTCAGCTTGTTGGTACCCAGCACCAGGTGCGGCGGCATGCCGGCGGTGAGTAGGGCGGGCGTGGTGAGCAGCCCGCCGCCGCCGGCGATGGCATCGATGAAACCGGCGACGAAGGCGACTGCAGTGAGGATCAGCAGGGTGAGCGGTTCTACGGTGAGTTCGAAGGGCATGGGACGGCTTTCAGGCAGCGGGCAGGAGCGCGGCAAAACGTCGCGCGCGAGCGGCCATGGTACTGGCCGAGACCCGCGGTTGCCAGTCAAGCGCGGCGATATCAGGGCTGGCCATTGCGGCCGAACAGTCGGTAGCCTTCCGGTTGACCCAAACGCACCGCCTCAGCGCGCCAACTCCTGCGCCACGGCGGAAAACACCGAGCCGGTCATTCGCTCGCTGAGCAGTTCCAGCACGCGCATGCCGGCCAGTGAGTTGCCCGAGGCGTTGAGCGCAGGTGACCACACGCAGATGCTGTAGCGCCCTGGCACCACGGCGACGATACCGCCGCCTACGCCGCTCTTGCCTGGCAGGCCAACCCGGTAGGCGAAGTTGCCAGCCTCGTCGTACAAACCACTGGTGGCCATGATCGCGTTGACCTGCTGTGCCTGACGCGGGCTCAGTACCTGCTCGCCACTGTGTGGGCAGTAGCCGCTGTTGGCCAAGAAGGCGAAGCCTCGGGCCACGTCTACGCAGCTCATCGATAGCGCGCAATGGTGGAAGTAACTGCGCAGCACGGCATCGACATCGTTGTGGAAATTACCGAACGCCTGCATCAGGTAGGCCATGGCGGCGTTGCGGGCGCGGTGTTGATACTCGGATTCGGCGACCACTGCGTCGCTGACGATACGCGGATTGGCCGCCAGGCGCCGGACGAAGTCGCGCATCGACAGCGTCGGTGTGGCATAACGCGATTGATTGATATCGCAGATCACCAGCGCTCCAGCGTTGATGAACGGATTACGCGGGCGGCCTTTCTCCACCTCCAACTGGACCAGCGAGTTGAACGCCTGCCCGGAGGGCTCGTAGCCCAGTCGCGACCAGATGGCCTCGCCACTGTGGTTGATCGCCTGTACCAGGCTGAACACCTTGGAGATGCTCTGGATCGAGAAGGGCGTTCGCGCATCGCCTGCACAGTGCAACTGGCCGTCCAGGCTCTGCACGGCGATGCCCAGCTGGTTGGGGTCGACCTGAGCGAGGGCGGGGATGTATTGGGCGACCTGGCCCTGGCTGAGCAGTGGGCGGACTTGATCGAGGATCTCTTGCAGTAGTGCTTGCATGGGGGCCTGCGAAAGCGATTGGAAAGGAGCTGGGGAACTGGTCTACAAGACGCGCCGCGGCTTGCCGACGACACACCCGTGACTGGCGATTGTCGGCACGTGCCAGTGGCTCAGCGCGGCTTGAGGGTATGGCGTGCGGTGCTCTTGCTCTTGCCAGTATCGGCGGTGCCTGTCTTGGTCTTGCGTTTGCCTGAGCTGCGGCGTTTCTTCTTCCATGGCGCGCCCTTGCCGGCGGCGGGCGCGGGTGGCCCATTTATGGTCAAGCGCATGCCCGCGTAGCGTTGCACCAACTTGCCCATCCAGGCCGACTGGCGCGTGACGAATTCGTCCAGGCTCATTTCACCGTTCTGCACCATGTCCAGCGCTTGCTCCCAGATGGCCGTCGTGCCAGGGTCGGCAATCGCCTTGGGCACCGCGTCGATCAGGCTGAACGCGGCAGGAGTGGCCGACAGGGCCTTGCCGTGCTTGATCAGGTAGCCACGATCGAGCAGGCCTTGAATGATACTGGCGCGGGTGGCTTCGGTACCGATACCGGTGGTTTCCTTGAGCTTCTGCTTGAGCTTGGGGTCGTCCACCAGCTTGGCGACATTTTTCATCGTCTTGATCAGGTCGCCTTCGGTGAAGGGCTTGGGCGGCTGGGTCCACAGGTCCTTGAGTTGCAGCTCCTGGAGGGGGCAGTCGTCACCTTGTTTCAGTGAGGGCAGCACCTGAACTGGCGGGGCTTCGCGACCCTTGGTGGCGGTGGCCGAGGAGGACTTGGTCGTCGAGCTCAGGGCCTCGGGCAAGGCGCGGCGCCATCCGGGTTCGACGATGTGCTTGCCGATTGCGCGCAACGCATGGCCAGCGCACTCGAGCTCGGCTTGAGTACGGTCGTATTCGTGGTGAGGCAGGAACTGCGCCAGGTAGCGTGCACGGATGAGCGTGTAGACCGACTTGTGCTTGGGCGGCAGGCGCGCCGGATCGCTGACTGCGACGGTCGGGATGATGCCGTGGTGGGCGCTGACCTTGGCGTCGTTCCAGGCGCGCGAGCGCCGCTCTGACTGCAGGTACGGTTGCAGGGGGCCAGGCTTGAGTCGGCACGTTGCAGCGCCGCGAGAATGGCGGGCGCCTCTGCGTGCTGGCTGACAGGCAGGTAGCCGCAGTCGCTGCGCGGGTAGGTGATCAGCTTGTGGGTTTCGTACAGCGCCTGGGCAATATCCAGGGTTTCCTGTGCCCCCAGGCCGAACTTCTTCGAGCACAGCTCCTGCAGCGTGCCGAGGTCGAAGGGCAGCGGCGCCGCCTCGCGTACGCGCTCGGTCTGCACCTTGAGTACCCGGGCGCTGCCGGCGGCCTGCATCTGGCTCGCCGCGAGCTGGGCCAGCGCCTGGTTCAGGCAGCGGCCCTGGTCGTCGCAAGCCTCTTGCGGTGCGCGCCAGTGCGCGCTGAACAGACTGTCGGCATGGGAAAGCTGCGCTTCGATGGCCCAATAGGCCACGGGTACGAAGTGGGCGATGCTGCGATCACGGTCCACGACCAAGCGCAGCGTTGGGGTCTGTACCCTGCCCACTGGCAGCACGCCTTGATAGCCCGACTGACGCCCGAGCAGCGTGAACAAGCGGCTCATGTTCATGCCGATCAGCCAGTCCGCCCGGGAGCGGCCCAACGCGCAATGGTAGAGGCTGAACGTGTCGCTGCCTGGGCGTAACTGGCCCAGGGCCTTGCGGATCGAGGCGTCGTCCAGTGCCGACAGCCAGAGGCGCTGGACCGGGCCGCGATAACGACAGTGCTCGACCAATTCACGGGCGATCATTTCCCCTTCACGGTCGGCGTCGGTGGCGATCACCAGCTCGCGGGCTTCGCCCAGCAAGCGCTTGACCGCCTTGAACTGGCTGGCGGTCTTTGGCTTGACCAGCATCTTCCAGCGTTCGGGGATGATCGGCAGGTCGTCCAGCGTCCAGCGTTTATAGCGGGCGTCGTAGCTGTCTGGCGGTGCGGCTTCCAGCAGGTGGCCAATGCACCAGGTCACGCACACATCGGTGCCCTGCCAGCAGCCGTCGGCCTTGCGGTTGGCGCCCAGTACCTTGGCGATATCCTTGGCTTGGGAAGGCTTTTCACAGAGAAAAAGACGCATGGCGGTGAACGCTTGATCAGAGACGATGGACGCTAGGATGGGCAAGCCAACGCGCTCACGCAAGCTTTATCTGTATGTATGTACAGTTTTGCAGTCAGCGAATATGTCCTTGGATTTGGCATGAACGTCAGTGCCGCAGGGTTGGCTGACTCACCGGTCTCGTGCCAGCGTTACCAGATGCCCCGGATGTGTCATTGGACGATGTCACCGGGGCTTTTCTCTGTCTCATTACAAGGACGTCACCCATGCCACTGTTCGATTACCGTCAACTCGACTCCGCGACTTCATCTGCGCTGTTCAAAGACGCCTTGCTGCTGGCCAGTTACGCGTATCACGCCATCGACGATGGCTTCATTGCCGGCTACGAGAAACACGGCTTCGGCCTGGGTTTGCCAGCGACGTTGGTCAAGGCGCTGATCGGTGGTACCGACAGCCAAGGCGTGATCCCTGGCATCCCCTGGAACCCCGATGCCGAAGCCCGCGCCCTGGCGCAGGTCAAAGCCGCCGGATGGACGCCGATCAGCGCCGCGCAACTGGGCTATCAGGGCAAGACCGATGCCCGTGGCACGTTCCATGGCGAGGCGGCGGGCTATACCAGCGCGCAGGTGGAGGTGCTGGGTCGCTACGGCGCCGAGGGTCAACTCAGTGCCATCGGTATCGCCTTTCGCGGCACCAGCGGCCCGCGGGAAAACCTGATCGGCGATACCCTCGGCGATGCCATCAACGACCTGCTGGCTGCCATTGGCCCGGCCGACTATGCGCGTAACTATGCCGGCAACGCCTTCGATCGCCTGCTCGGCGATGTCGCCACGTTGGCCCGTGCCCATGGCCTCACCGGCGCGGACATCACCGTCACCGGACACAGCCTGGGCGGGCTGGCGGTCAACAGTCTGGCCGACTTGAGCGCCAGCCGGTGGGACGGTTTCTATCAGCAGGCCCGCTATCTGGCCTTTGCCTCGCCGACCCAGGCTGCCGATGCCAGCCAAGTGCTCAACATTGGCTACGAGAACGATCCGGTGTTCCGCGTGCTCGACGGCACCTCGGTGACCTGGGCTACGCTGGGCGTGCACGATGCCGCCAAGCCCTCGACCACCGATAACCTCGTCAATTTCAACGATCACTACGCTTCCGACGCCTGGAATCTGCTGCCGTTCTCCATCGGTAACATCGCCACCTGGCTGTCGCACCTGCCGGGTGCCTATACCGACGGCCTGAGCAGGGTCGTCGATTCGCCGTTCTATCAATGGACCAGCCGCGACTCGACCGTCGTGGTCAGTCACTTGTCCGACGTCACCCGCGGCTCGACCTGGGTCCAGGATCTGAATCGCAATGCCGAGCCTCACACCGGCAGCACCTTCATCGTCGGCTCCAGCCAGGATGACCTGATCCAGGGCGGACGCGGCAACGATTATCTGGACGGCGGCGCGGGTAACGATACCTTCCGCGATGGCGGCGGCTTCAACATGATCGACGGTGGTTCGGGTCATGACACCTTGCAGCTCGACAATGCGCTGGCCAGCGTTGCAATTGCCCGCGATGGCCAGGGCACGCTCTACGTGCGCGATGCCGCCGGCGGTATCAGCCTGGTGCGCAACGTCGAGGCGCTGGTCAGCAAGGAAGCCAGCCTGATGCTCCTGCGCAAGGAGGTGTCCCATGCGGTGACGGAGCAGGGGCTACTGAGCAGCGGCAAAGTCGAACCCTACGCGCTGTCGCTGCAAGGCAGCCAGGGCGCCGATCACCTGCAGGCCGGTTCGCAGGGCAGTTGGTTGTTCGGCTTGGCCGGGGATGACCGGCTGGCAGGAGGTGCCGGCGACGACGTCTTGATCGGCGGCACCGGCAACGATGTGCTCAGTGGCGGCGCTGGACGCGACACCTTCCTGTTCAGCGGGCATTTCGGCCAGGATCGTGTGCTGGACTTCAGCGCGCAGGATCGACTGGTGTTCATCGGTGTGGAGGGGGGGACTGCGCTGCCGGACTGGCGCGATCACCTGAGCCGGGCGGGCGATGATCTGCTGCTCAGTTTCGGCGCCGACAGCGTGACCTTGGTGGGCGTCGCCAGCCAGGGGCTGGCCGACGGACAGGTCGTCATCGCCTGACCCAAAGGCCGCCAAGCGGCCCTCGAATCATCGCTCCCAGCGCTCAGCGGCAGTTGCCGGCCTTGCGATAACCCGCCGACTGGGCCTGGGACTCGGATTCGAATGTCACCAGGTTCTTCGCCGATACCTGGCCATAGCTCGGGCAGCCCGTAGGCAGGTGATAGACCCGGCTGTTCTGGTTGCCGACAATCATGCCAGCCGACCCCGTTCCCGCCTTGGGCTGCGGCGTCGGGGTCGAGGGTTTGGCCGGGGTGTCCGGCAGACGGCTGACCACGCCATCGCCGACGGTCTTGTAGCCAGCGACCCAGCGTCGCTCGCCGCTGACGAACGGATTGCCATGGCCCATGACCGCAGCGATACGACCGTCGCGTTCACGCTCCCACGCTGAGACGGGGTACTGCTTGTCCCAGGCCATCAGCAGTTGCTGCTGTTGACGCGACATGTTCAGGCCGTAGCGATCGAACATGTAGAAGGTGGTACGCGCCACCAAGCCCTTGACCTCGTCGCGCGGCTCGGCAGCCCGTTGGTTGAAGTCCACGCGGGTCTTGCACTGGCCGTACTGCGGCCCGACGCCAGAAGCCATGCCGTAGTTGAAATTGCTGCGGTCGCCGTTCACTTCGCCTACGGCCGGATACAGATTGAACAGGTCGGCCTCCATGGCGCGGAACACCGGGTCGTCGTCCACGCAGTGCTCGCGGCCACCGTTCTTCCAGCACTGGCGCTGATGGCCGAAGGTCCAGGCGGGCACGATGTGCTCCCACTCGGTGCGCTCGGCGCGGTTGGCTTGCTTGCGCGGCTGCAGGCCGCAGGAGGCGGGATCGATCCGCCCGCCGGATTTGCCCACCCAGGTCCATTGGCAGCCGCAGTACAGGTCACCCATGGCACTGCTGGCCTGGTCGAGGTAAATCTTTTGTTTGGCGACCACCTTGGCTTCAGCGAAGGTCGCTGGAGGGGCGGCAAGGGCGGGGGGGTGACGAACAGGAGCAGGGCAACAACGGACAACAGTCTTTTCATGGGTCAACGCAACATCATCGTTCGGTAGTCGGGGGAGGTGGGGTAAGGCCGGCAGTATCAGTCGTCCTTGGGAACGGTCCAGAAGATCTGGATGCCACCATCGTCGCGGTGGGCAAGGGTGACGTTGTCGTTCTCGGCAATTTCTCCGAGCAGGGTTTCCCAATCGTCGGGCGACTCATGTTCCAGGCGGAAGATCAGCGCGGCGCGGCTGCGCTGGGCCATGGGGCTGTTGATGATCTTCTGGATACGGGTGCCCAATTGCGCGTAGCTGCTGGGTGCAGCGGCGGGACTGGCCATGGAGCTTTTCCTTGTTTTGCTGTATGCGCGTACAGTATTTCACCGTCCGTTTTTTCGCAACAGCGTGTCGGGTATAAGCTCAGGTTTTGTAGCTGCTGATGGTAGAGGGCAGGGTGAGCGCTGGCGTAGGTTCGCCCACTCGACACGTCGATGAGGCGAAGGCCAGTGCCCGATGCACCAGCCTTGCGCCCATTGGCAATCAGTACTCCCAGAAGATCCGCTGCAACTCTTTGCTGTCCTGGGTCTTGGTCATTGCGACCATCGCCAGGATCCGTGCTTTTTGCGGATTGAGATCGTGGGCGACTACCCAGTCGTTCTTGTCATCGGGTTGTTCTGCGTTACGCAGCACGAAACCACCTTGGTTGACGTGGGACGAGCGGATGATCTGCACGCCATTCTTGCGCAGTTCCTGCAAGGCCGGCACGACCCGCGACGAGACCGAGCCGTTGCCCGTACCGGCATGGATCAGCGCCTTCGCGCCGTTCTGGGCCAGCGCTTTGTAGGCGGTGTCGGTCACGTTGCCGTAGCCATAGGCGATGTCCACTTGGGGCAGGCTGCTGATCTGCTTGATGTCGAACTCGGAGTTGAGGGTGTGGCGCTTGGCCGGCAGACGGAACCAGTACGATTTACCCTCGACCACCATGCCCATCGGACCCCAGGCGCTCTTGAAGGCCTCGGTCTTGATGTTGACCGCTTTGCTCACGTCGCGACCGGACTGGATTTCGTCGTTCAGGGTCACCAGTACGCCTTTGCCGCGCGACTGCTTGTCGCCTGCCACAGCCACGGCGTTGTAGAGGTTGAGCATGCCATCGGCGGACATCGCGGTACCCGGGCGCATGGAGCCCACCACCACGATCGGCTTGTCGGTCTTTTCCACCAAGTTGAGGAAGTAGGCCGTTTCTTCCAGGGTGTCGGTGCCGTGGGTGATGACGATGCCATCGACGTCGCTGCTGTCGGCCAACTCGGCGACGCGCTTGGCCAGTTTGAGCAGGTCGTCGTTGCTGATGCTTTCCGAAGCGATCTGCATCACCTGCTCACCGCGCACGTTGGCGATGTCGGCCAGTTCCGGTAGGCCGGCGATCAGCTTGTCGATGCCCATCTTGGCGGCTTGGTACGTGGCACTGTTGGCTGCGCTGGCGCCGGCACCGGCGATGGTACCGCCGGTGGCGAGGATGACCACGTTGGCGAGCTTCTGCTGCTGCTCGGCTTCTTTCGCGCTGACCGACAGCGGCAGGGCCAGGAGCAGGGCGAGGGCAGTGGGGGCGAGGGTCTTGAGTGCTGCGGTCTGCATTTTTCTTCTCTCTTCCAAATGAGATGGTTGTTTTATTCGCGCAGCAATGTAGGCATGTTCCGTACCAAAGCGGGAAGTGTGAGCCCAAATGCGACGGGGCAGTGATTACCCGTGAGACCCGCTGCTGTTTATGTTCGAAGTCCCGAACGGTTCGATGAAAGTTATTCGGCATTCCGACTCTTCAGGCGGATAAACTCCGTGAATGCAGCGGCAAGCGTCTGGCGCGATGTCATTTGACAAAACAGACCACCGTTCTCATAGTGAGCCAACGCAAACGTTTGCGATCCGATAAAAAACACAAGATTCGGAGTTGATCCAATGAAAATGCCATTCCCCGGCCGTCTGCTGGCCATTGCCGTACTCTCCACACTCTCGCTTGCCGTCTCGCTGCCTGCGGCGCACGCCGAAGACAAACCGAAAGTGGCGCTGGTCATGAAGTCGCTGGCCAATGAGTTCTTCCGCACCATGGAAGACGGCGCCAAGGACTATCAGAAAAGCCATGCCGACGAATTCGAGCTGATCGCCAACGGCATCAAGAACGAAACCGACACCGGTGAGCAAATCCGCATCGTCGAACAGATGGTCAATGCGGGTGCCAAGGCGCTGGTCATCGCGCCGGCCGATTCAAAGGCGCTGGTATCGGCGGTGAAGAAAGCCATGGACCGCGGTGTCGTGGTCATCAATATCGACAACCGCCTCGATCCTGAGCTGCTCAAGAGCAAGGGCATCAGCGTGCCCTTCGTCGGCCCCGACAACCGCAAGGGTGCACGTATGGTCGGCGAGTACCTGGTCAAGGAAAAACTCAAGGCTGGCGATGAAGTCGGCATCATCGAAGGAGTATCGACCACCACCAATGCTCAGCAGCGCACCGCAGGTTTCAAGGATGCGATGGACGCTGCGCAGATGAAGATCGTCTCGGTGCAGTCCGGCAACTGGGAAATCGACAAGGGCAATGCGGTCGCCGCCTCGATGCTCAATGCATACCCCGACCTCAAAGCGCTGCTGGCCGGCAACGACAGCATGGCTTTGGGCGCGTTTTCAGCCGTGCGCGCGGCTGGCAAGGCCGGCAAAGTGCAGGTGGTCGGGTACGACAACATCAACGCGATCAAACCGATGCTCAAGGATGGCCGGGTACTCGCCACCCTCGATCAGGCCGCCAGCCAGCAAGCGGTGTTCGGTATTCAGGCGGCGCTGAAGATGGTCAAGGGCGAGAAGCCCGATGTCGATGCCGACAATGTGATCCAGACCCCGGTGAAGTTGATCACCGAGTGACCGTTGCGCGCCTCGCGGGGCGCGTAGAGTCAATTCAGGAGAGAAGTGGCCATGTCCGTATCGGCCAATGAAGTGGTGCTTGCCGTCAGCGGGCTGGGCAAGACTTACGCCCAGCCCGTGCTTGGCGATGTCACCTTGCAGTTGCATGCCGGCGAGGTGCTTGCCCTGACCGGCGAGAACGGTGCCGGCAAGAGCACCCTGTCCAAGCTCATCAGTGGCCTGGAAACCCCGACCACTGGGCACATGAGCTACCGCGGCCAGCCCTACAGCCCGGCTAGCCGCAGCGAGGCCGAGCGGCTCGGCGTGCGCATGGTGATGCAAGAGCTGAACCTGCTGCCGACCCTGACCGTCGCCGAGAACCTGTTCCTCGACAACTTGCCCAGTCGCGCCGGCTGGATCAGCCAGAAGCGCCTACGCCAATTGGCGACGGCGGCCATGGCGCAGGTGGGGCTGGAGGCCATCGATCCCGATACTCCGGTCGGCGAGCTGGGCATCGGCCATCAGCAAATGGTCGAAATTGCCCGCAACCTGATTGGCGATTGCCACGTACTGATCTTCGACGAGCCCACGGCCATGCTCACGGCTCGCGAAGTTGAGCTGCTGTTCACCCAGATCGAGCGTCTGCGTCAGCGCGGCGTGGCCATCGTCTACATCTCCCATCGATTGGAAGAGCTGCAGCGGGTTTCGCAACGCATCGCCGTGTTGCGCGATGGCAAGCTGGTGTGCGCCGAGCCGATCGCCCGCTACAGCAGCAACGAGCTGGTCAACCTGATGGTCGGCCGCGAAGTGGGCGAGCATATCGACCTGGGTCGCCGGGAGATCGGCGCGCCGCTGCTCAAGGTCGAACACATGAATCGTGCCGATAAAGTGCGCGATGTCTCGTTCGAGGTTCGCGCCGGGGAGATCTTCGGCATTTCCGGTCTGATCGGTGCCGGGCGCACCGAACTATTGCGGCTGATCTATGGCGCTGATCGTGCCGACAGCGGCTGTATCCAGCTTGGCCAGCCCCTGCGCCCAGTGACCATCGATTCGCCGAAGGCCGCCGTGCGCGCGGGGATTGCCCTGATCACCGAGGACCGCAAGGGCGAAGGTTTGCTGCTGCCGCACTCGATCAGCGCCAACGTGGCCTTGGGCAACCTGGGGGCCGTGTCCCGGTGTGGAGTGCTCGACGCACAGGCCGAGCGCGAACTGGCCGAACGACAGATCGCCGCCATGCGTATCCGTAGCGCGAGCCCAGCCCAGGCGGTGGGCGAGCTGTCCGGGGGCAATCAGCAGAAGGTAGTGATTGGTCGCTGGCTGGAGCGCGACTGCCAGGTGCTGATGTTCGACGAGCCGACCCGCGGCATCGATGTGGGCGCCAAGTTCGACATCTATGGCCTGTTGGCCGAGCTGGCGCGTCAGGGCAAGGCGCTGGTGGTGGTGTCCAGCGACCTGCGCGAACTTATGCTGATTTGCGACCGAATCGCCGTGCTCTCGGCCGGTCGCCTGATCGAGACCTTCGACCGTGATGGCTGGAGCCAGGATCAGATCCTCGCCGCTGCCTTCGCCGGTTACCAGAAACGTGACGCACTGCTGCATGAGGCAGCTCCCAGGATGGACGCATGAAAACTCCCACCCTCGACTCCGCTGGCAGCAAGCCGGCTCGCCGCTCCGGCACCTACTTCGGCCTGGGCACTTACCTGGGGCTGGCGGGCGCCTTGCTGGCGATGATCGTGCTGTTCTCGTTCCTCAGCAGCCATTTCTTGTCCTACGCCACATTCAGCACCTTGGCCAATCAGATTCCCGACCTGATGGTGCTGGCGGTCGGCATGACCTTCGTGCTGATCATCGGAGGCATCGACCTGTCGGTCGGCTCGGTGCTGGCGTTGGCGGCGTCCACCGTCAGTGTCGCCATTCTTGGCTGGGGCTGGAGCGTGGTGCCCGCCGCGCTGCTGGGCATGGCCATCGCCGCCCTGGCCGGCAGCATCACCGGCGCGGTGACCGTGGCCTGGCGCATTCCCTCGTTCATCGTCTCGCTTGGCGTGCTGGAAATGGCGCGGGGCCTGGCCTATCAGTTCACCGACTCGCGTACTGCCTACATTGGCGATGCCTTCGCCTGGTTCTCCGACCCCATTGCGTTCGGCATCTCGCCAGCGTTCATCATTGCCTTGCTGGTGATCCTGCTGGCACAACTGGTGCTCACTCGCACCGTGTTCGGCCGCTACCTGATCGGTATCGGCACCAACGAAGAAGCGGTGCGCCTGGCTGGTATCGATCCGCGCCCCTATAAAGTGCTGGTGTTCGCCTTGATGGGCCTGCTCGCCGGGCTCGCCGCGTTGTTCCAGATTTCCCGCCTGGAGGCGGCAGACCCCAATGCCGGCTCCGGTCTGGAGTTGCAGGTGATCGCCGCCGTGGTGATCGGTGGCACCAGCCTGATGGGCGGACGCGGCTCGATCATCAGCACCTTCTTCGGCGTGCTGATTATCTCCGTGCTGGCCGCAGGCCTGGCGCAGATCGGCGCCTCCGAGCCGACCAAGCGCATCATCACCGGTGCGGTGATCGTCATCGCCGTGGTCCTTGACACCTACCGCAGCCGGCGCGCGACTCGGCGGAACTGAACCATGGCTACCATCAAAGACGTCGCGGCACTGGCGGGGATTTCCTACACCACCGTGTCCCATGTGCTGAACAAGACCCGTCCGGTCAGCGAACCGGTACGGTTGAAGGTCGAAGCCGCCATTGCCGAGCTGGACTATGTGCCCAGCGCCGTGGCGCGTTCGCTCAAGGCACGCAGCACGGCCACCATTGGCCTGCTCGTGCCCAGCAGCGTCAACCCCTATTTCGCCGAGCTGGCCCGTGGCATTGAGGACGGCTGCGAGCGCAACGGTTACTGCGTGATTCTGTGCAATTCCGACGACGACCCGAAGAAGCAGCGTAATTACCTGCGCGTACTGCTGGAGAAGCGCATCGACGGCTTGATCGTCGCCTCGGTGGGCGAGGATCTGGACCTGCTCCAGAGCCTGGCTGCCGTGCGTACGCCAATCGTCATGGTCGACCGCGCGCTGGAGGGCGTCGACACCGATGTGGTGCGTATCGATCACGAACTGGGCGCCTATCTGGCCACCCAGCACCTGCTCGAACTCGGTCATGCCGAGATTGCCTGCATCGGCGGTCCGGCCAATACCGGGGTTAGCCAATTGCGGGTCAACGGTTTTCGCCGGGCCATGGCTGAAGCAGGGCTATCGGTCGCCGAGCGGCAGGTGCTGCATTGCGACTTCACCAGCCCTGGTGGTCACGCAGCGGCCGCGCAGTTGCTCGATGGTGCGCGGCCCACGGCGATCTTCGCCGGCAACGACATGATCGGCTTCGGCGTGCTGAGGGCGGCGGCCGAGCGCAACATCGACGTGCCGGGTCAACTGTCGGTCATCGGCTTCGACGACATCGAGCTCAGCCGTTATGTGTATCCGCCCCTGACCACGGTCGGCCAGTCGATTCGTGAGCTGGGTGACAGTGCTGCGCAATTGCTGCTGTCGCGCATCGTCACCCCGCGCCGCGAGGCGGGTGAGCAACGTATCGTCGCGCCGCGCATCGTGCTGCGCGAATCCACTGGGCCGCGCCCGGATCTGTTCAATGATTACCGTTAAGGAACACCCATGCATGCCAAGGTCGTAGTGGTCGGCAGCCTCAACATGGACCTGGTGGCCCGTGCCGAGCGTTTGCCGCGAGGCGGTGAAACCCTCGCCGGCGACAGTTTCTTCACCGCTCCCGGTGGCAAGGGCGCCAATCAGGCCGTGGCCGCGGCGCGTCTGGGCGCCAGCGTAGCGATGATCGGCAATGTCGGAGACGATGCCTATGGCCAGCAACTGCGCCAAGCGTTGCAGGACGAAGGTGTCGACTGCCAGGCGGTGGCCATCTGCGAAGGCGTGTCCAGCGGTCTGGCGCTGATCGTGGTGGATGCTGCAAGTCAGAATGCCATTGTGATCATTGCCGGTGGCAACGGTCAGTTGACCGCCGAGTCGGTAGAGCGCTTCGACGCCCTGCTGCAGCAAGCCGAGGTGGTTGTCTGCCAGTTGGAGGTGCCGCCGGCCACGGTCGCCTGGACATTGGCCCGCGGCCGCGAACTGGGCAAGACGGTGATTCTCAATCCAGCACCGGCCAGCGGCCAACTGCCGATAGATTGGTTCGCCCATATCGACTACCTGATTCCCAACGAGAGCGAGGCCGAGGCACTGACCGGCCTGCCAGTCACGGACCTGGACAGCGCCCGTCGTGCGGCCGAGCGCCTGCGTGAGTGGGGGCGGGCAAGGTCATCGTGACGCTCGGCGCTCAGGGTGCGCTGTTTGTCAGCGCAGCAGGTGACCAGCACTTCCCGGCGAATCGGGTGAATGCTGTGGATACCACGGCGGCCGGCGACACCTTCGTCGGCGGATTCGCTGCCGGGTTGGCCTGCGGCCTGGAGGAGGGTGAAGCGATCGTGCGCGGCCAGCGCGCGGCGGCGTTGTCGGTCACTCGCGTGGGGGCGCAGCCTTCGATCCCGCATCTTGCGGAGCTGGCGCCATGAAGAAGACCGCGTTGCTCAATATCGCCTTGTCGCGCACCATCGCCGGACTGGGTCACGGCGATGTGCTGGTGATCGGCGATGCCGGTCTGCCCGTACCGCCGGGAGTAGAGGTGATCGATCTGGCCTTGACGCCAGGCATTCCGGATTTTGCCAGCGTGCTGCGTGTAGTGCTCAGTGAGATGCAGGTGGAGAGGCATGTGCTGGCTGATGAAATGTTCCAGGCTTCGCCGCCGGGGTTGGTGGCGGTCGAGGAGCAGCATGCGCTGGGGCTGTTGGGCGCGCGCGAGCGTCTGTCGCACGAGGCATTCAAGGTGCTCAGCCGACGGGCGCGGGCGGTGATTCGCAGTGGTGAGTGCAAGCCCTACAGCAACATCGCGTTGATTGCCGGTGTGACTTTTTGAACCGTATTGTTCGTGCGGTCCGCTTGCCGGGTCGGAGTTGTTAATCAAGCTGAAGGAGACAAGCTGAATGTCGATCGAAAAAATCAGACGTTTGCTACAAGGAGCAGTGCTGATGTCCACGATAGCCGCCACCGGTGCCTTCGCCGCCCCGCGCGATTTGATCATCGATACCGACCCCGGTGCCGATGATGTGGTGGCGCTGTTCCTGGCCATGGCCTCGCCAGAGGAACTGAAGATCCGCGCTATCACCACCGTCGCTGGCAACGTGCGCCTGGACAAGACTTCGCGCAACGCCCGCCTGGCCCGCGAGTGGGCCGGGCGCGAAGACATTCCGGTGTATGCCGGGGCAGGGCGGCCACTGGTGCGCACGCCGATCTACGCGGCCAACGTCCACGGCGAGGAGGGCCTGACCGGTGTCGCCGTGCATGAGCCGCGTCAACCGCTGGCCAACGGCAATGCTGTGCAATACCTGATCGATACCCTCGATGCGGCTGAGCCCCACAGCATTACCCTGGCCATGCTCGGCCCGCAGACCAACCTGGCCTTGGCATTGATCCAGAAGCCGGAGATCGTCAAGGGCATCAAGGAAGTGGTGGTGATGGGCGGCGCCCATTTCAACGGCGGCAACATCACCCCGGTGGCCGAGTTCAACCTTTACGCCGACCCGCACGCGGCCGAGGTGGTGCTGGCCAGTGGCGTGAAGCTGACGTACCTGCCGCTGGATGTGACCCACAAGATCATCACCAGCGATGCACGGCTCAAGCAGCTGGCCGCCGTTGGCAACGACGCCAGCCGCAAGGTGGTCGACATTCTCAATGCCTACATTCAGTACGACATCGACAAGTACGGCATGACCGGCGGCCCGGTGCACGATGCCACAGTCATCGCTTACCTGCTGGAGCCGGGGCTGTTCAGTGGGCGGCAGGTCCACATGAGCGTCGACAGCCTTGAAGGGCCGACCTTCGGTCAGACGGTGGCCGACTGGTATGGCGTGCTGGAGCAGCCGGCCAACGTGACCTGGATCGAAGAGGGCAACGCGCAGGGCTTCTTCGATCTGCTCAGCGCGCGCCTGGCTCGTTTGCAATGATCGTTTGCGGCGCGTAGCGCTCGAACACCTGTTCGATGAAGCCGCGTGCCGCTTCCCCGCCGCGTTCGCGTACCAGCAGGTCGACGGCGATCAACAGCAGTTCCTCCGGTGTACTTGGGCTGTAGGCACTTTGGCCCTCGGCCCATTTGACCTTGATGTCGGCGACGATACTGTGGCTGTTCATGGATGTACTCGCGAAGCTGCTGGAGCCTGGGACGGAGGGAGGAGGCTGGCGCACTCCACGGCGCGCCAGTAGACCATGCCTGTGCTGTCGGCGCGCTGCGACCTAAGCATAAGTCCCCAGCGTGCTGCCACCAAGGGTGCGATGCAAAATCCCGTCACGATTGCATTTCGCTTCGCTTGATGGGCTGAGGCAGACTTAGGCGGTTTTGCAACGAACTGTAAGCGTCACGGTCGCATATGACAGTTCCCAAGATCGATTAGGAGGATTCATGTTCCGTACTCGCGTTTCCCTGGCAGCCCTGCTGGTTGCAGCGGCACTGGCCGGCTGCAGCACCGGTGGCTCGTCTGATGCTGCCGGTACTGCCCCTGTTGCCGCAGCAGGCGGCGATGGCCGTTGCAGCGCCAGCGGCGCCGACTTCACTGTTGGCAAGCCCGGCACGCCAGAGCTGCTCGAGCAGGCACGCAAAGCCAGTGGTGCGCAGGTCGCGCGAATCCTCAAGCCTCAGGACGTGGTTACACTGGAGTACCGTTCCGAGCGTCTGAACCTGAATGTCGATCAGCAGGGCAGAGTGGTACGCGCCAACTGTGGCTGAGTGACAGTCGCCCACAAAAAAACCCGCCGATGAAGGCGGGTTTTTTACTGCAGTGACCGAATTACTCCGGACGAACCTGAGCAGCCTGCATGCCCTTCAGGCCTTTTTCGGCGACGAAGGAAACAGTTTGACCTTCTTTCAGGCTCTTGAAGCCGTCAGACTCGATGGCCTTGAAGTGAACGAACAGGTCGTCGCCGCCGCCAGCTGGAGTGATGAAGCCGTAGCCTTTCTCATCATTGAACCATTTGACGGTGCCTTGTTGGCGGTTGGACATGAGGTGAATCTCCAGAACATTTAGTTTTTCAGTAGTGCAATGTGGCCGTGGCTACATGCGCACCGGCAACATCATAGTCTAATTCTGCTTATGTAGCGCCGTTTACCTTAGCTCGATACTGATCTAGCGCAAGCTAGGAGTGATCGGCAGTGTGTCCACGTCACTGCTTGTCTTTCATGCAGGCTTCCTGCACAACCATCTGTGCTTTCTGCATCAAGGGTGCGTCTACGCCATCCTTGCTATCGAGATCCTTGATCTCTTTATCGCTGAGCTTGGCCTTGAGGGCGGTGGCACCGCATTCGCAGTGCTGCTTGGCATCAGCAGCGCTCAAACCCTGGGCGGTGGCGGCTGGCTGGCATTGAGCCATATACGCCTGTTCCCCGCCTGGCGGAAATTTACCTGCATGGGCAGCCAGCGGCAGCAGCAAGACGCTCGCAGCGCACGCGGCCAGAAGAGACTGAACTCGCATAACCAGACACTCCTTGGTTTAGGTCTCATCAAGAGTAGGATGCTTCAGTCCGTCTGATAGGGTTTTTTCCGCACAAGTTCACCCTTGCCGCGTAATTTCCAAATATTTCTGCGATATCCGTAACCTGCGTGCTAGCATGCCCGGCTTGCAGCTCAACCCTTGCAGCTCGCAACTTTTTTCCAGTCACTCTGGTTCGTCCCTGAAAGGCCGAAAGGCTTCTGCCACTGTGAGGCAGGCTCTCCCACGGGAAAGTCAGGTCGGATCTTGTACTGGCTCATCCCAACCCACGTGACCTTTGGTAGGGGTCACCACTAGGAGAGGAGGCGCCATGCCCACCATTACTCTTCCCGATGGCAGTCAACGTTCATTCGACAAGGCCGTAACCGTAGCCGAAGTCGCCGCCTCCATTGGCGCAGGTCTGGCCAAGGCCACCCTGGCCGGCAAGGTAGACGGCAAGCTGGTCGACGCGTGCGACCTCATTGAACGCGATGCCACCCTGCAGATCATCACCCCCAAAGACGAAGAGGGACTGGAGATCATCCGTCACTCGTGCGCCCACCTCATTGGCCACGCGGTGAAGCAGCTGTACCCCACCGCCAGGATGGTGATTGGCCCGGTGATCGACGAGGGCTTCTATTACGACATCGCCTACGAGCGTCCTTTCACGCCCGAGGACCTCGCCGCCATCGAGCAGCGCATGCATCAGTTGATCGACAAAGACTACGACGTCGTCAAGAAGATGACTCCACGTGCCGACGTCATCGATGTGTTCACTGCCCGCGGCGAAGACTACAAGCTGCGTCTGGTCGAAGACATGCCGGACGAACAGGCCATGGGCCTGTACTACCACGAAGAATACGTCGACATGTGTCGTGGTCCGCACGTGCCGAACACGCGCTTCCTCAAAGCGTTCAAGCTGACCAAGTTGTCTGGCGCCTACTGGCGTGGCGATGCCAAGAATGAGCAGTTGCAGCGTGTGTACGGCACCGCCTGGGCTGACAAGAAGCAGTTGGCGGCCTATATCCAGCGTATCGAAGAAGCTGAAAAGCGCGATCACCGCAAGATTGGCAAGCAGCTCGACCTCTTCCATCTGCAGGAAGAGGCTCCAGGCATGGTGTTCTGGCACGCCAACGGCTGGACGGTGTACCAAGTACTCGAGCAGTACATGCGTCAGGTTCAGCGTGAGAACGGCTACCAGGAAATCAAGACCCCGCAAGTGGTCGACCGTATTCTTTGGGAGCGTTCCGGGCACTGGTCCAACTATGCCGAGAACATGTTCACCACGTCGTCGGAGAATCGTGACTACGCGGTGAAGCCGATGAACTGCCCTTGCCATGTGCAGGTGTTCAACCAGGGCCTGAAGTCCTACCGTGACCTGCCGCTGCGCTTGGCGGAGTTCGGTGCGTGCCACCGCAATGAGCCCTCGGGTGCGCTGCACGGCATCATGCGTGTGCGTGGCTTCGTGCAGGACGATGCACATATCTTCTGCACCGAAGAGCAGGTGAAGAAGGAGGCGGCCGACTTCATCAAGCTGACCCTGGACGTGTACAAAGACTTTGGCTTCACCGATGTCGCCATGAAGCTGTCCACTCGTCCGGCCAAGCGCGTCGGTTCCGAAGAGTTGTGGGATCGCGCTGAAGGTGCGCTGGCAGACGCCTTGAATGAATCCGGTCTGGAGTGGGAGTACCAGCCAGGCGAGGGTGCCTTCTACGGTCCGAAGATCGAGTTCACCCTGCGCGACTGCCTGGGTCGTAACTGGCAGTGCGGTACGCTGCAGTACGACCCGAACCTGCCGGAGCGCCTGGACGCCAGCTACATCGCCGAAGACAATGCGCGCAAGCGTCCGGTGATGCTGCACCGCGCCATCCTCGGCTCGTTCGAGCGCTTCATCGGCATGCTCATCGAGCACTATGCTGGTGTGTTCCCGGCTTGGCTCGCGCCGACCCAGGCGGTGATCATGAACATCACCGACAAACAGGCTGATTTTGCCCTTGAAGTGGAAAAATCCCTGAACGGTAGCGGTTTCCGCGCCAAGTCCGACTTGAGAAATGAGAAGATCGGCTTTAAAATCCGCGAGCATACTTTGCTCAAGGTCCCGTACCTTTTGGTTATAGGGGATCGCGAAGTCGAAACGCAAACCGTCGCTGTGCGGACTCGCGAAGGCGCAGACCTGGGCTCCATGCCCGTCGCCCAGTTCGTTGAGCTCCTGTCGCATGCGGTTTCCCGGCGTGGTCGCCAAGAATCGGAGTAATGACTATTAAGCGTGAAATGAGAAACGATAAACGAACTGCACCGAAAGCCCCGATCAACGAGAATATCTCGGCACGCGAGGTTCGGTTAATTGGCGCTGACGGCGAGCAGATTGGCATCGTCTCGATTGATGAAGCGCTTCGAATCGCTGATGAAGCGAAGCTGGATCTGGTGGAAATTTCCGCCGACGCTGTCCCGCCTGTCTGCAAGGTGATGGACTACGGCAAGCACCTCTTCGAGAAGAAGAAGCAAGCCAACGAAGCGAAGAAAAACCAGAAGCAGATCCAGATTAAAGAAATCAAGTTTCGTCCAGGGACGGAAGAAGGGGATTACCAGGTAAAACTACGCAACCTGGTACGTTTCCTTAGCGATGGGGACAAGGCCAAGATCTCTCTGAGATTCCGCGGCCGCGAGATGGCCCACCAGGAGCTGGGTATGGAGCTGTTGAAGCGGGTCGAAGCCGACCTTGCCGAATACGGTTCCGTTGAACAGCATCCTAAGATGGAAGGACGCCAGCTTATGATGGTCATCGCTCCCAAAAAGAAGAAGTAATCTCCCGGGCACGGCAGGCCTGATGATTATTGTGTAATTTTATCGAATGCGGAGTTCCAACATGCCAAAAATGAAAACCAAGAGCGGTGCTGCGAAGCGTTTCCTGAAAACAGCTTCCGGCTTCAAGCACAAGCACGCTTTCAAGAGCCACATCCTGACCAAAATGTCGACCAAGCGTAAGCGTCAACTGCGCGGTGCCAGCTTGCTGCACCCGTCTGACGTGGCAAAAGTCGAGCGCATGCTGCGCGTACGTTAATTTCGGTCAAAGATAGAGGAAGTTACTCATGGCTCGTGTAAAGCGTGGCGTCATCGCTCGTAAGCGTCACAAGAAAATTCTGAAACTGGCTAAAGGCTACTACGGTGCACGCTCGCGCGTATTCCGCGTTGCCAAGCAAGCGGTCATCAAGGCAGGCCAGTACGCCTACCGCGACCGTCGCCAGAAGAAGCGTCAGTTCCGCGCTCTGTGGATCGCTCGTATCAACGCCGGTGCCCGCACCAACGGTCTGTCTTACAGCCGTCTGATTGCTGGCCTGAAAAAGGCGTCGATCGAAATCGACCGCAAGGTTCTGGCCGACCTGGCAGTGAACGAAAAAGCGGCGTTTGCTGCGATTGTCGAGAAAGCTAAAGCCGTTCTGGCTTAAGTACCCGCGACAATCATCCACCGGCACACCGTGCCGGCGGGTGTAAAACGTCATCGATAGGGGAAGAGCCTTCAAAGCTCTTCCCCTATTTTCGTATCTGGAGTCTGTACATGGAAAACCTGGACGCGCTGGTCTCCCAAGCCCTTGAGGCCGTGGAGCGCGCTGAAGACATCAATGCCCTGGAACAGATCCGGGTCCAATTTCTCGGCAAGAAGGGTGAACTGACCCAGGTGATGAAGACCCTGGGCAACTTACCCGCCGAAGAGCGCCCCAAGGTCGGAGCGCTGATCAACGACGCCAAGGAACGCGTCACCGACGTACTCAACGCCCGTAAGGCTGCCTTCGAAGAAGCTGAGCTGAACGCTCGCCTGGCCGCCGAATGCGTTGACGTCACGCTGCCAGGTCGTGGCCAGACCACCGGTGGCCTGCACCCGATCACCCGCACCCTTGAGCGCATCGAGCAGTTCTTCACTCATATTGGCTACGGCATCGCCGAAGGTCCTGAGGTCGAAGACGACTACCATAACTTCGAAGCGCTCAACATCCCCGGCCACCATCCGGCCCGGGCGATGCACGACACGTTTTATTTCAATGCCAACATGTTGCTGCGTACCCACACCTCGCCGGTGCAGGTGCGCACCATGGAAAGCGGCCAACCGCCGATCCGCATCGTCTGCCCAGGCCGGGTCTATCGCTGCGACTCGGATATCACCCATTCGCCGATGTTCCACCAGATCGAAGGCCTGCTGGTCGACCGAGACATCAACTTCGCCGACCTCAAGGGCACCATCGAGGAATTCCTGCGGGTGTTCTTCGAGAAAGAACTGGCGGTGCGTTTCCGTCCCTCGTTCTTCCCCTTCACCGAGCCGTCCGCCGAAGTCGACATGGAGTGCGTGATGTGCTCCGGCAAAGGCTGCCGTGTGTGCAAGCAGACCGGCTGGCTGGAAGTGATGGGCTGCGGCATGGTCCACCCGAACGTGCTGCGCATGTCCGGAATCGATCCCGAAGAATTCTCCGGCTTCGCCTTCGGCATGGGTGTCGAACGCCTGGCCATGCTGCGTTATGGCGTCAACGACTTGCGTCTGTTCTTCGACAACGACCTGCGGTTCCTGGCGCAATTCCGCTAGGCCACACCTCGACGCAATCTTCAGGAGAACAGCATGAAATTCAGTGAACAGTGGCTGCGCGGTTGGGTCAACCCGCATGTCTCCCGTGACGAACTGGTCGCCCGCCTGTCCATGGCCGGCCTGGAAGTCGACAGTGTTACGCCGGCGGCTGGCCAGTTCAGCGGTATCGTGGTGGGTGAGATTCTCGCCACCGAACGGCATCCGGACGCCGATAAGTTGCGTGTGTGCCAGGTCAGCAACGGCCAGGAGACTTTCCAGGTTGTCTGCGGCGCGCCCAACGCTCGCCCCGGCATCAAGATCCCCTTCGCCATGATTGGCGCCGAACTGCCGGGCGACTTCAAGATCAAGAAGGCCAAGCTGCGCGGCGTCGAGTCGTTCGGTATGCTCTGCTCGGCCGCTGAACTGCAGATCAGCGAAGAAAACGACGGTTTGCTGGAGCTGGCTGCCGATGCGCCGGTGGGCGAAGACATTCGCCAGTACCTCAACCTGGATGACGCCAGTATCGAGATTGGCCTGACCCCCAACCGTGGCGATTGCCTGTCGGTGGCGGGGTTGGCGCGCGACGTCAGCGCCCTGTACGACGTCCCGGTCACCCGCCCAGTGGTGCCTGCGGTGGCGGCAGTCCATGACGAAGTACGCCCGGTCGAAGTCAGCGCCCCCACCGCGTGTCCGCGTTATCTGGGCGGGTAATCCGTAACGTCGACCTGAGCAAGCCCACCCCCTGTGGATGGTCGAGCGCCTGCGTCGCAGTGATGTGCGCAGCATCGACGCCGCCGTCGACATCACCAACTACGTAATGCTCGAGCTCGGCCAGCCCATGCACGCCTTCGATCTCGCCGAGATCAATGGTGGCATCCACGTGCGCATGGCCGAGGAGGGCGAGAAGCTGGTTCTGCTCGACGGTCAGGAGGTTGCGCTGCGTAGCGACACGCTGGTCATCGCCGACCACTCGCGCGCCCTGGCCATCGCGGGTGTCATGGGCGGTGAGCACAGTGGCGTCAATACTGAGAAAACCCGCGATCTATTCCTGGAAAGCGCGTTCTTCGAGCCTGTGTCCGTCGCTGGCAAGGCGCGCTCCTACGGCTTGCACACCGATGCCTCGCACCGTTTCGAGCGTGGAGTCGATTCGCAACTGGCCCGCGAAGCCATGGAGCGTGCTACGGGCTTGGTGTTGGAGATCGTAGGCGGTGAGGCCGGCCCGATTGTCGAAACCGTGAGCGAGCAACACCTGCCCAAGGTCGCGCCGGTCACCCTGCGCGCTCAGCGCCTCAGCCAGGTGCTCGGCATGGACATGGATCCTGCCCAGGTCGAGCAGTTGCTCAATGCCCTGGAGCTGAAAACTCAGTCCAATGGGGAAGGGGTGTGGACTGTCCAGATCCCGAGTCATCGTTTCGACATTAGCCTTGAAGTCGATTTGATCGAAGAGCTGGCGCGTCTGTACGGTTACAACAACCTGCCCGTGCGCTATCCACAAGCGCGCCTGGCACCCAAGGCTCGTTCGGAAGCCCGCGGCGAGCTGCCGATTCTGCGTCGTCTGTTGGTGGCCCGCGGCTACCAAGAAGCGATTACCTACAGCTTCATCGATCCCAAGTTGTTCGAGCTGTTCACGCCAGGTGTCGAACCGCTGCTGTTGGCCAACCCGATTTCCAGCGACATGGCCGCCATGCGCGCCTCGCTGTGGCCGGGTCTGATCAAGGCGCTGCAGCATAACCTCAACCGTCAGCAAGATCGCGTGCGTCTGTTCGAAAGCGGCCTGCGCTTCGTTGGACAACTGGGCGACCTCAAACAGCAACCGATGATTGCCGGCGTGATGACTGGAAGTCGCCTGCCAGAAGGCTGGGCCAACGGCCGGGATAGCGTCGATTTCTTCGATGTCAAAGCCGACGTCGAGGCTCTGTTGGGCTACTCGGGTGCGCTGTCCGACTTCACCTTCAGCCCAGGCAACCACCCGGCCCTGCACCCTGGTCAGACCGCCCGTATCGAGCGTGACGGCAAGGAAGTGGGCTATGTGGGCGCCATCCATCCGGAACTGGCCAGGACGCTTGGTTTGGAGCGTCCGGTGTTCGTCTTCGAGTTAGTGCTGGGCGATGTGATCGAAGGCCGCTTGCCGAAGTTCAGCGAGCTGTCCAAGTTCCCTGAAACCCGTCGCGACCTGGCATTGATTGCAGGCCGAGAGGTTGCTTCGAGTGCAGTGCTTGAATTGATTCGTGACAATGCAGGCGAATGGCTCACAGACCTCAGGCTGTTTGATGTCTACCAAGGTAAAGGCATTGATCCTGATAGAAAAAGCCTGGCGGTCGGCTTGACCTGGCAGCATCCATCGCGCACTCTTAACGACGATGAGGTGAACGCCAGCTTGCAGAATATCCTCACCTCGCTCGAACACAGGTTGAACACCACGTTAAGGAAATAACGGCATGGGTGCTCTGACGAAAGCTGAGATGGCCGAAAGGCTGTACGAGGAGCTGGGGCTGAACAAGCGCGAGGCCAAGGAGCTGGTCGAGCTTTTTTTCGAAGAAATTCGTCATGCGCTTGAAGAGAACGAGCAGGTCAAGTTGTCCGGTTTCGGTAACTTCGACCTTCGCGACAAACGCCAGCGGCCGGGCCGCAACCCCAAAACCGGGGAAGAGATCCCGATCACCGCTCGCCGTGTCGTCACCTTTCGTCCAGGGCAGAAACTGAAAGCCCGGGTTGAGGCCTATGCTGGAACCAAGTCATAACGACGAGCTGCCCCCCATTCCGGGGAAACGCTACTTCACTATTGGTGAGGTGAGCGAGCTCTGTGCGGTAAAGCCGCACGTGCTCCGTTATTGGGAACAAGAATTCCCGCAGCTCAATCCGGTCAAGCGTCGCGGTAATAGGCGGTATTATCAGCGTCAGGACGTTTTGATGATTCGGCAAATCCGCGCCTTGCTGTATGATCAAGGCTTCACCATTGGCGGGGCGCGCTTGCGGCTCTCCAGTGATGAGGCCAAGGATGATACGACCCAGTACAAGCAGCTGATTCGGCAGATGATTGTCGAGCTGGAGGATGTGCTGGTGGTGCTGAAGAAGTGATCTGTCGACTGAGCGATGGAAAATTTTTGAAAAAAAGCTTCCATTATTCAAAAGGTTAGGTTAAATTCTTCACCGTTCTCAGCGGTATAGAGAATGATGTCGGGGCGTAGCGCAGCCCGGTAGCGCACTTGCATGGGGTGCAAGGGGTCGAGTGTTCGAATCACTCCGTCCCGACCAAAATACTCCAAGAAATCCAGTCACTTAGCGGTGACTGGATTTTTTATGGGCGGTCGTGCGCAAAACCTGCGCAAAACTTGCGCAAAACTTTCAAGCGAAATCACCGATATCGAGGTCTGCTTCTACCTCAGACCAGACCACATCCTCGTGCCCCTTCTGGTAGTTCTTGGTCATGTTCTCAGTGGTGTGACCAGCTATTTTCTGGCCGTCCTTCCCGGCCCGTTTGTAGAGGTGGAGCGACAGTGCTCGAACCTCGTGGAAGCCTGGCATCTCTTCCTCTCGCAAGTCGCTGTAACAACCTGCAGCGTCTCTTGCATCCTTGAAGGCCCTGGTAAGAAACCTCTCGTCAACCTTCGTCCAGTGATCTTTCCCCTCTCTTTTTTTCTTCCGCTCAGGTCGTCGGTGCACCAGGTAGGGCGATAAAATTTCGTCGCGGCATCGGCTTAAAACTTCCCCGAGCTGGTCTGTCACCTTGATCTTGAGCCAGCCGGCATCCGATGCCTTCTCTGTCTTGCTCTGTACGACATAGAGGTATCCATCCCTCACATCCTCAAACTTCATGTCGAGAATGTCGCCGCGTCGCTGGGCAGTGATCAACGCGAGATCTATCGCATTACGAAGCCACTTCGGCGACTTCTCGCGGATCGCCCGGAGCCCCTCAATAGTGTGGCGTTTGCGCTGCTTCTTCTCGATCTTCGGCATCGTGCTAGCTGCCGGGTTGTCAGGGCACAATCCCTTTGCGGCGGCGTGGTTGAAGACATCGATCAGGATCGCTCGCGCTTGGTTGCTGGCCCTCGCCGTCAGGGCTCTAGGAACTCTGCGACCATGCGAATGGTGATCTGCTCGATGGAGCGGTCGCCCATGCTTGACCTGATCTGTTTGAATCTGACGCCGTAGAGGTCCAGCGTGGCTTTGGCCAACTCCCGTGGCGGGAGAATATCGGTCTCGTAGACAGTCAAAAAATCAGAGACGGTCATGCTCTTTTCATCGAGGACCAGTGCTACAAGATCGCCCCCACGTAGGAACGTAGTGTTCAACTGACAGGCAGCATCGATAGCCCGGCCCCGGTCATTGCCGAATTGAAACCACTTACCATCCGTGGGCCGGCGATACCTGTAGGTACCGCGGCGCGCATCGAAGTAGAGGTTCATAGGCAGGCCCTTGTTGGCCTTGTTCCGCGGTCGGGGAACCATCAGGCAGCTCCTTGCAGCACCATGTCGACGAGAGAATTGCCGGTGGCGCGCTGATAGGCTGCCCAGTCAACGTACCAGATCTTCCCAATGCGCTCCCCGGGGAGCTTGCGGTCTCGCAGGTGGTTTCGTATAGCTTGCGAGCACAGCGGGGTACCGTTGACCCCCCAGTTTCGCCGCTGGAACTCACTGATCTTGATCAGCTCTTTTTTCATGTTGGTCTCCACGCCGCCGGTGGCGGCAGGTTGGTGGTCAGGCGGATGCTCGGGCCGCTTTGGCATGGCCAACGCAAACGCGCAGGGGCTCGCCTTGCTCATCCAGGTCGGCATGACACATGAAGCCCTTGCGGTCATGCGCCATGAACTCGGCGTCGCTGGTGGTGATGGGCGACTGGTTGGCGATCGATCCAAGACGGTAAGCGCAGCCATGGCAGGCGCCAGCCGGGTCGCACTTGCTGGCGATCTGCACGCCCTGGCAGGCGCCGAAAATCGTCGGCAGATTCACGCTACTGAACTTGTCAGGGTGCACGCCGCATTCATGGATCAGCACCATGTCGCTCATTTCTGCGCAGTTGGCAGCAACGGAGTTGGCCATGCCGATGAACTGGGCCAGGATCTCTACCAGCTTCTCGCTGCCGTACTGATCAAGCAGCGCCTGGATCATCGCCCTGCGTGCAGCAAGTGCGTGCTGGCCAATCCCGGCGACCAGTAGCGCGTCGTCGGGTGTCATGCTGTATTCGGTATTTTCAGGCACGGTTCATCCTCGCCCGCGCATGTCGGCGGGCTTGAGTAGTGAGGGGAGGGGTTAGGCTGCTGGGCGTTTCATAAAGGTGATCCAGTGCGTTTTTTCGCGCTTGCCGGACTTATGGCCAAACAGGGGTTTTTCATTGGTGAGCGCCAGCAGCTCGCTGACCAGCACCTGGGTTTCGTTCCACTTGAAGATCAGGATCCCCTCGGGCTCAAGCACGCGGAAGCACTCGGCGAAACCTTGGCGGATGTCCTCCCGCCAGTCGCTGGTCAGCAGTCCATACTTGGCACGCAACCAGCTATCGACGCCGGCACGGGTGAGGTGCGGCGGATCGAACACGACCAGGCGAAAGGTTGAGTCCTCGAAGGGCAGCTTGCGAAAGTCCATCAGAACGTCAGGTTCAACCTTCAGCACCCGGCCGTCGCAGAGCAGATGCTCCTCGTCGCGGATGTCACCGAATAATGCACGCTGGTCTTGCTTGTCGAACCACATCATTCGGCTGGCGCTGCAAGGATCGAGAACTTTTATTACAGCGCTCACGGCACGAGCTCCTTCGGCACCTGGACTGAATCACCCAGCTTGGAATGCACCAGTCCACGACAGAACGCGACTAGGGCCGTAGGTCCGTAATGCCAGTACATCGAGTTTCCGGGTCCGGCGTAGTAGCACGCATCGCTGGCGCCCTGGCGGTTCCACTGGCATCCGCCACGGTGCTTATCCACCAGCGGCCCGCCCAGCGCCCATGCTTCCCAGGGGTTGTACCGCTTGCAGCGCTCGGTCACTTCGCCCCGGTAGATTGAGAACACGAGCCAGCCGTTGCCGTAGTGTGGCGGCTCGAGGTGCAATTCCAGCCCTTCAGCTATGCCCACCGCCCAGCCCAGAGCCTCGCCCGAAAGATCCGCCGTCTTCACTTCGATCAGGTCGGTCATCGCTGCACCGCCCGCCAGAATGGCCCCTTGTTGGTCACCAAGCCCTTTCGCTTCAGGCGCTGACATGCCTTGCTGATCTCTTCGCGAGATTCGCGGATGGCGCCGCGCATTGCGTGGGCAGTTGAGCCCTCAATGCCAATCAAGTGCCCAAGAACTCGTTCATCTGTCCCGCCGTCGAGCATGCCTTGGCCAAACTTGGCAGCCACTGTTGCCACTGCCAAGCGGAGCGCCTTCATCCTGGCGCCGGGATCGTCTGTATGCGACACCTCGCTCTGCTTGAATCCGACGTAAGGAACATGGGCTGTGGCCCGTGCAAGGTGGTGTAGGCAGCAGATGTCCATCCTGAGTTTCGCGATGATGAGCAGCGTCTGCCTGTCGTCCTGCATCGGCAGCCAGACCTCACGGCCTGTCTCAGGGTCGTCGTAGTAGAAGGAGTCACTGCCGCGCCGGTACTCCAGGTCAAAGCCCATGGCCTTGGCCGACAGCTTGATGATGTCGTCTTCTTTCACAGCTCATACCTCTCATCAATCCAGAGCGCCGGAGCGCCTGCGGGTGTTGGTCCGTCGTCTTGTTGTTCGTGCGGGGAGAGCTGGCGATCGGCGCCGGCCTGGTCTGGGCCGCGTAGCATCCAGTCGGGCAGGCACGACAGCGTGTTACCACCCAGCGACCAGCATGTGACGCCATTGACCGAGTCGCGGTAGACGTTCATGCGGGTGGTCAGAGGGTTTAGGTCCGAGCCGTGGAAGTAGCTGGCCATCTTGTCTCGATTGGCCTTAACGCGCGCCTGCTCGCGCTCTGCTTGGCACTGGGTAGGATCGCTACTCCAGCAGTCAGGCTGGCAACCGGCCAGAGTGGCCAGCAGCAGGAGGCAGAGGGCGAGGCGGGTCATTCCTGAGCCTCCAAGCGTTCATGGGCAACCATGTCGATGAAGGCCTGCGGCAGCTCGACCGCCTCATGACCCGGAGACCAGGACAATGGCGGGCACTTGCGGATCATCTCGTTGAGCAGTTCGAACGCTGCAAGCAGCTGCTCGTTGTTGATCTCGCCATCTTCTGGCAGGTCATCACAGAAGTGGTCGCCTGGATCAATCTCGCTGGGGTAGTTCGGCGTGCAGAAGACCAGTCTAAGGTCGGTCAGATCGATCTCATGCTCGATCAGGTGGTCGCGCAGCTCTTCCTCGCCAAAGAAGTATCGGTCGCCGTCGTATTCAGTGATCGCTTCGCCGGCCCATACGCGCTTCGGCATGGCTGCGAACTTGGCGGCCCGGATCTCTGCATGGCAGGCCGCGCACCACCCGTTTGTGGCATGGATGGGGTGCTCTGGGTTCTTCGCGCAGTGGCGGTGGGTCGACCCGCAGTAACGGGCCATGTGCTCGTCCTTGCCCCAGAAACGGCCAGTCGCATCGACCCAGCCGGTAACGGTCTGGAGGCTGGCGGCTTCGGGGATTCGTACATCACGACTTTTTCTTCGCGCACGGTGATTCCTTTGCCGCCATATCGCGGCAGTGAATAGAGGGGAGGGTCAGGTATTAGCTGGTGATGAGGCTTTTGGTATCGCTCGTCGGCTTAGAGGCCAAGTACTGGACCTTTTCACCGCTTGGAGTGGTCTATGAATTAGGTACGGTTATCAATGGCTTGCGGATGAACTCTCATGAGCACTGACAAACATGAGCGCCGATTTTTGGCGTACCAGGCTCTCAAGGATCTCAGCGATGTCGCTGCTGACACTATGAAAATGATCGCCTACGAGCAGATGGGGCACATTGACTGGAATGAAACCTGTCGTCGACATCGCGAGGCTTTTTCTCGATGGATTGATATTGCTGAAGGTCAAAAACTGGTCAGCGAGGAGAGTGCCAGCGGTCCTGTCCACTTAAGTGAACTGCCTCAGCGCTTTGGAAATAAATAGCTATTTCCTCGCCTGGCTGACAGAGCGTTCCGCGCGACAGTGCCGTCCTCGATGAAATCAGGCTCGTTGCCGCACCACAGGATGTTCAGTGGCTCTCCGCTCACTGTGTCCCAGTTTCCGCTTTCGAAGTGGAAGTGCTCGCGGTCGGCGTAGAACCTCAGCGCTGCGCGCAGCCGCTCAACCTCGGCAGTGTCTGCTGGCGCTGGGTGGGTGTAGAGCGGCCCCAGCTTGGTGATTTCGTCGAGGCAGGCGTTCCATGCAGAATTCTTCGCATTCTGCATAGGAGAGTTCCCTTTTTTATGGGTTTTCCGCACAGGCAGCGCCACCGGCTCGCCCTGGTGCTGCTGGGCTGGCAATACATCGGACAGCGCGATTTCGGGAGCCTTGCACTGGGCAGCATCGATCGCCGCCATCGCCAGGTCTCGGTCACGCATGCCGGGCACGCCTTTCAGGCGCGTGATGCAGGCTGTAGCAGCCTCAACCTGCTGCTCTGTCCAGATGCTGCGCTCCACCAGCTTGAAGCCCTCGGGCACGCTGACTGGTTCGGTATTGCTGGATCGGTTTTCTGTGGGCATGGGGATACCTCGCCGGAGTGGCGTGACTGGTCAAAGGGTGATTTCGCCGGAGTCGATCTTTCGCAGCTCGACGACCTCGATCTTCTGGGTGCCATCGGTGATCACCCAGCAGGGTAGGTCCAAGTTCTGGAATGTGCCCCGGTAGCTCCGGTACGCGCCCAGCGCTGCTTTGCGGAAGCAGCTCGACGCCACCTTGCCGATTAGCATTGGTTTCCCCCCCTGTGAGCTGGAGGTCGAAAACCTCGATCTTGTCGATGCGCTTGGCGGCCGCTCGGACGGTGTTCGGCGAGAGCCTGAATTCCTCGGCGACCTCGGCCACGCGCTTGTAGATCAGAGCATCGTGAATCGCCTGATCGCGGGCGCCGTTCCGCAGGCCTGCGTAGATGACTTGCATAGGTAAGCCTCCTGGCCTGCGCGGCCTGGTGCGTTATCGTTGAATAGGGGAAGGCGCTGGAGGGCAGCGCTATCGTTTCGGGTAGGTCTTCGTGAGCTCGCCGTTGACCGTATGGCCTCGGCGAAGAATCAGGTTCGCCAGTGTGGCTCGGTCTTTCTGGCTGTGGCTGGCTTGCCCAAGCAGTCCGAAGTAGCTGTTGGCCGTCTCGCGCAGATTCTCTGCCGGCGCTGCTGCTGTTCGCTTCAAGGCCTGAGCAACTGACTTCTTGCGGGCGGTGCGCCGCCAGGGCTTGATCACATGCCCGACGAAGTCCACGCCACGTTCGATTGGCTGCAGGATGGTCTTCGAAGGGTTCAGCTTGACGCCCAGGCTGGGCAGAAACTGTTCGATCTGGAAAAGCCAATCGTTCAGCTTTTGCGGCGACTCATGCAGCAGCACGAAGTCGTCGACGTAGCGAATGTAGTGCCTTGCCTTGAGAGTGTGTTTGCAGAACTGGTCCAGGGCGTCGAGGTAGACGTTGGCGAAGAACTGCGACGACAAGTTGCCTATAGGTAGGCCTAGGTGCGAAGGCTGCGCGGTTAGGCGCTTGTGCTGGGGAACCCGATTGAACAGGTTGGCGGGGCTCCGGGTTATGAAGTCCTCTCGCGGGTCATGCATCAACACCTGTAGGGCTAGTTGTCTGAACCATGGGTCATCGATGCGGCTGGCCAACTGCCTGGAAAGCACGAGCTTGTCGATCGACACGAAGAAGTTGGCCAGGTCGCACTTGAGGTAGAAGCCAGGCCTCGACCAGTTCTGCGTCTGGCTGCGGATCTTCGCCTCCATTCGCTTACCGGCGTACAGCGTGCCGCGCCCTGGGATACAGGAGCAACTGTCCGCTATGAAGCTGCGCTCGATGGCGGGGCCGATGCGGTTGTACAGCAGGTGGTGCACGATGCGGTCGCGGAAGTCGGCGGCCCACACCTCGCGGGCTTTTGGCCGGGTGACCACAAAGCAGATTGAGCGGCCGGGCCGGTACGTTCCGGCCTGGAGCTCGTCGTGTAGGTCGAGGAGGTTGGCTTCCATGTCTACCTCGAAGCGTCTTGCGCTCGCGGTGTTCCGCTTGTGCCGGCGGCAGTCGTAGTAGGCCTGGGCCAATTCCTCGAAGGTGAAGCTTGCAACGGGCGAATCTGCGGACGGGGCGGACGAGACGCTCGTTGTTCTTGTCGTTGTTGTTGATCCAGCCATCTTCGAAGTCCATGTTGTAGGCGTTGTTGGCGGAGAACTGCGACCTATCGTGCTATCTACGTCGCCAGGACGATTGCTCAGCCTGGAAACTGCGCCGGACCTACCAGCAGGTGCTGGCGGTATCCGTGGCGCGCATGGCGGTGATCACAGATCAGCGGCACGACCAGATTCAGCGCACAGGCAGGAGAGCCGTAACCCTCAAGCAGCGGGCGCGGTTGCGGATTTCTTCCAGGCGTTTGCCTGTCGGCCTACGGAGGCCGTGAGCTTCATTGCTTTGGCGTGCTGACCTTTACTGATCAAGCCCTTGTTGGTCAGGGCTCGCAGGAGGTAATTCAGCATCCAGACGCTTTCGAGCAGGAGGTTCAGATGAGGGAGCTTGTGCTGCGCCATGTTGGCTCGACCGATCAGCACCAGAGCTTGCAGGCACTCGTCCCGGATCTTCGACCCGACAACCTGTTTCAGGTCGCGCGGGATGTTTCGGACCAGGTCGAGCGAAAGGCCGAGTAGTTCTTCGGCCGCCCTGTGGATCTCAAGCTCTGTGTGAAGGGCCATCCTAGCCTCCTAAAAGCGAGGGCGCTTCTGCGCCCATGAATGAAGAAATGAATTACGGAATAAATCTGCGGACGGGGCGGACGAGACGCTCGCCGTCCTTGCCGCTGCCGTCGATCCAGCCATCTTCGAAGCCCATGTAGTAGGCGCTGTCGGCGGAGAACTGCGAAGACGACCAGTGATAGGCCTTCTCGAACAGCTCAGGAACGTTCGCCTCGGCAACCTGCAGTTCGCGCCGAGCTGGGAGATAGAAGTCGGCATGCCCGTCGGCAATGAACTCGCTGGCGAGTTTGGCGGCCGGGTGATCGCTTTCGTCTGCCAGCAAAGCCTTGGTGTTGGCCAGGCCATCGCTCATGCTGGTTGCGCCCTCGCATTCCTCGCCGCGGCCGCCCCATTCCGCGCGCAGTTGCTCGGACAGCACCGGAGCGATGAGGTAGTAGTCCGGCGCGCCGTTCTCGCCGCGAATCAGACCGGCGTTGTAACCGCCTTGCCCTGGCCAGTACGAACCCAACGACGGCACAACAGAAGGCGTTGCATCGAGCGCTGCATAGTTCAGCAAGCGGTCGAACTCGCGCTGGATGATTCGGGACGCCACGCCGGCGTCAATGCTGATGCTGACTTGCTCCATGGGGTGCTCCTGATAGAAATAGGTGCAGGCGGCCGGCGCTTCCCGGCGCGCTTCTGGTCTGATCGCCGTCCTGACGAACCCGGAATCGCCTGCGAAGAAAGGAATGAATGGTTGAATTACTGAATTGGAAGGCTGCGGACGGGGCGGACGAGACGCTCGCTGCTCTTGCCGTAGCGGCCGTGGACCCAGCCACCTCCGAAGTCCATGTAGTAGGCGAAGTTGGCGGAGAACTGCGAGCTCAGCCAGTGGAATCGATCCTCGCGCAAGGTCAACAGGTCATCATCCTTCGCCGCCATCAGTAACTGACCCTCCAGGCAGGAAGGGATGAAAGCACCCAGTTCCAGCGCCTTGATGGCGATCTCACTGCCGGCCTCTGCCATGGCGCGGGTGTTGGACTCGCCGTCGCTATAGCTGCTGGCGCCTTTGATCTCGACGCCGTATTCACCCCATTTGCCGCTCAGTTCGTCCGGCAGCAGGATCAGGGCACGCTCTTGACCGTTGAGCCAGTAGCGGGTGACGAATACGCCACCGGCCAGGGTTTGGCCGCGCTCCGGCAGGTCGGCGGCGGCAATGGATTGCAGTACAGATTGGGTCATGACTTTCTCCAGGGTGTGCGCCGCCCTCCGTGGCCGGATGCGGCATGATTCGGCAGGGTTCAGCCGTTGCCGAGCAGCAACAGGCCGGTGTCGTCTGGGTCTTCGCCCAGCATCAAGTCGGGCGTCCGTAGCTCGCGCCCGATGCGGAACTGATCGAGTCGGCGCGCCACAAAATCCGACACCACGATTTCGTGGCGCGGCGCACTGAGGAAGTGAAGGGCCGCTTCAGGCCCCAATTCATGGATGCGATGGATCAGCAGGGTCACGGCCTCGCCGTTTTCCTCCACGCTGGCCCAGGCCTTGATCTCGGTCAGAGCCTGCTTGGTGCCTTGGCGGACCTTCAGGCGCAGGTCCTCGACCTGGGCCTTCGCCTCCTTGTCGCGGCGATCCTCGTCACGCTGCTGCTGAGTCTTGGCCATCGTCTTCTCCATTGCGCAAGAAGCGGGTGCCCGGCGCGTACTCCAGCAGGTCGCACACCCGGTTGATGATCTTGAGCGCGGCGTCGAACACCTTCGCGTCGTCCGGCTCGCGCGCCAAGCGCTTCATGTTCGGCTGGTGCTCGAGGCAGACCTTGTCGACCAGGCGCCTGGCCAGCCGGCGCAGGTGATCGGCGTTGTCGTGCACACGTAGACTCAGCGCGAAGGCCAGGGCCACATCGTCAGGCCGGTACTGGCCGCCACTGCGGGTGTTGTACAGCTTCTTGACCGGGCGATTCAGCCAGCCCGGCAGGGTTACTACTCCAGAAGAGGCTTTTTGCATGTGGTTGCTCCGTGAGGCCGCTGGGCGGCAGGTGGAACTGCTCTTGGCGCCGGCGCTGGCGAACCTTCACACTGGTCCGTCGCATCGCTTGCCCTCGGCCTTGGGGTAATCGACGCTGAACAGGTGGATGACCCGGCAGAACTTGCGATCCGAGATCCCCAGCTTTGCCTTGGCCTGGTGCCGATTCAGGCCCTCATCGCGTAAAGCGGTGATCTGCTTGGCCAGCGCCCGGTCGGCGGCCGGATCGGTGTAGGTCCGGGCCGCTGGCGCGCGCTCCCTCCGCGGCTCTGGCTGGAAGGAGAAGCCGCCGTCCCTTGTCGCCTGGTACAGCGCGCTCTGGCTGAGACCGGTGTGGGCGCGAGCCTGCGCATAGGTCATGGTCTCGGCAAGCGTGCGCAGTTCGGCCAGTTGCTCCTGGCGCCGCTTCTTCTTGGCGCATTCCGGCCTGGGCGCTGCGGCCTGGACCTTTTCAATGTCGCGGTGCGGCCGGTGCGGCGTGTAGTGATAGCCCTCGAGTACGATGATGCTGCCTCCAGAGGCGAAGAAGGCGGCCTTCGCTGCCTCCAGGTCGATTGATGGGTTCATGCTGCCCCCTATGCTGCAGAACGCATGACTTTTTCCATGCGCTCGTCGAGGATTTCGTAGAAGGTTTTCACGCGCTCGGTCAGCTTGCGGATCAGCACCTCGTCGCGGTAAACGCGTTTGACGAATAGGGGCATGCCCGGCCAGTAGCTGATGAAGTCCAGCCACTCGCGTTCGGAGACCCAGAGGCCGCCCTGGCATTGAGCCACGTGCTCTTTGGGTACTTCACCGTTCAGGATGACGCTGACCTGAAACTTGGGGAGCTTGGTCTTGATCTCCGTCAGGCCCTGGTCGCCGACCAAGGCGTCCGGCGAGTACCCGATACCATGGTTGAGGATGATTCCGACCGATCGTGTCTCCACGCTCTCGCGATCCTCATACAGGCCGCGCGCGACGCCCTCCAGCTCGTGCCCACGGATAGTAGCCATGGTCTTGAAGGGGATTTCAGCAGCCTCCTCGGTGATCCGCTCGCCGATAAGCTGGTCCATGTAGGTGAAGGCGGCCACGCCGAATCCAGCTTCACCCTTGCCTGCGACCAGGAGGCAGTCCAGCTCGCTGCAGGTAACGATGCCCAAGCGAAGGGCAAGCCACTCCGGAGTACCCTGCTCGATTTCAGTGATGATCTGCATTCTGTGGCTCCTGCGCTGCTGCTTCGTGCTGTTTGACCGACTTGCTGAGCATCCCCAACACCTGGTCGAATGCCACCTTCTCAACCGCCGACGGCGAGCCATGGATATTGGCAAACGCGGTTTTTGCCTTGTCGCTGCAGCGCTCCAGCAGCATGGCCAGCTGCGTGGCCTGTACCGATGTCACTCGCGGCGTCACCACGGCGCCATTGCCGTCATCGTCCTCCCCAGTGGTGGTGAAGTTGAGCAGGGCGCCTGCGGTATAGCGTTTTCCGTAGCTGACGCTCGAGGCCACGGCCTGCACGCCGTTCTTGCTGCCGCTGGTGTCGGCCGGCAGCACCAGCGAGGTAGTTTCGCGATGGCCAGCCCGATGGCTGAGGACGCCCTCCACCTCGATGCCGCGCTCATTGCGAGGCGTCCGGAAGGAAAGGGCAAAGCCGTGGCGGGCCAGGACGGGCTTGATCATCTCGTTGATGTCCTCCCACAAGGCGTAGGTGCTTTGCACGCGGCCGTTGCGATCCTTGATGCCGCCGCGCTCGCCGATCACCGGCAGCTCCTCCTGCATCGCTGCCAGCGCTTCGTCGTACTGCTGCTTGGCCTGCAAGGCCTGAATGTTCTGGTGCATCACCATCAGGCGCTCCATCTTGTCGATGTCCGCATTCGGGTTCAGCGCCACTTGCTGGATGATCTGGAGCACAGTCGTCGACTCGGAGGGAATCGGGTGCTGCGCGGCCTGCTCTACGCGAGAGACGTTGTTCATGGCGACCTCAGTAGGAAATGGTGATGTTCGGGATCTTGCGCTGGGCGATCAGCTTGACCGCCATCTTGGCGCAAGACTCAGGCAGGCCCTCGGCAATGAAGGCTTGAAGAGCTGCACGATTGATGCCCCGGCGGTGCGCTTCGTCGCGCTCGCGGACTTCCTGCTGGCGGACGATCTCGGCAGCAGCAGCACCGGCGCGGCGGCGCTCGTCCTGAAGTGCTTGCTCGGCAGCCTCCTTGGCCCGGCGGTCGGCGTCTTGGCGCTCCTGCTCCGCGCGATGCTCGGCGGCGATGCGATCTGCCTCGGCTTGCTCAAGGGCTCGGCGCTGGGCGGCAGCCTGGTCGATCAGCTCCTGCTCGCGACGTGCCGCTGCATCGCGCTCGGCCTGCTGTTCCCGGGCGATCCGTGCGGCTTAGTCGATCTGGGCCTGTTTGACGCGCTGGCGCTCGGCCTCCACGGCTTGCTCCTGAGCCAGACGAATGCGGTCTTGTTCGGCGCGCTCTTCGGCCTCGCGCTGCAGGCGGGCCAACTCGGCTTGCTGGGCTTCGAACTGCTCGCGTTTCTGGAGTGCTGCCCGCAAGGTGGTCAACACCTTGTCTTTGGCGCTGCCCGCTTCTGCCTCGAATTCCTCCCAGTGCGCGCCGAGCTGCATACCTTCGGCTTCAGCAATCAGCCCTTTGAGCTGAAGGGAGTTCAGTTCGCCCAGGTCGTCGGCCAGTGTCTTCAGCCAGTTCAGGCGGTCGTTATGGCGATCAACCCGTGCATCCTCGGCGGCCTGCCAGTCATCCAGAGGCTTGCGCACTTCTTTCTGCCAGGATTCGAGAATGTCCCACACCCGCTTGCGTTCAGCATCGATGCGGCCCGGAACCTTCTTCTGCTCTGCCGACAGTTCCTTGCCTTTGTTTTCGATGGCAGTTTTGGTGCGCGCTACCTCGTAGGCCATCGACGCGATTTCCTTGCGGCCTTTGACGGTCTTGAGGTCTGGCACCACGGCCAGGAACTCGTCGATCTTCACGCGGATTTGCTGAAGCCAAGGCTCGAGGCCTTTTTCAGCGCTGTACACCGCCAGAGCTGTTTCCTGCGGAGGAGCGACGATCAGTTCTTTTTCTGCGGACATGCGAATCTCCCGCGCCAGCCATGCGGTGGGCGCTGATGTGTTGGTTACTGGGTGATGGAGCCAGCCAGAGCGCTGGCCAACATGAAGGCTGTGCAGGCGAAGATGGCAGAGAAGGAACCGCGCCAGATGACCAGGCGGCGGACGCGCTGGTAGCGGGTCACTGGCACGGCCTCGACTTGGCTATTGGCCTGCGCTTCAGCCAGTCAGCCTTGATCGGGTGGGGCAGATCTACCACACGCATACCCACCGGAAAGCGCAGAGTGCCGCGAACCTGGGCGGCTTGCGCATCTTCAATCTGCTCGTCGATGAGCGTCTTCACGATTGGAGTGGTCATGACGCCCCCTGCTTGCGGTAGCCCTTGTCGAACAGCTCGGCACAGATTCGCCGTGTCTCGCTTGCGTTGCTGTGCGATAGGCCCTGGTACATGTCGTCGATCTGGCGCTTCCTGTTTTCAGCGACTCTCTGTTCGGCGTCGATCTGGTCTGCGGTCCGGACTGGGCGGAACCGCTTGAAGTCAGAACTCTCGGTAAGCTCATGGAGCTTTGGCACGAACTCTTGGCCGGAAAGATCGCGTAGCACCACGCGATCGGTGCCCACATACATGACAACCGCATCAACCCAGTTGGCGTTAATGTCGAGGCGTTCGATTGTTTCGCCAACGGCCGGCAGGCCCTCGCCATTCCACGCCGGGCGTTTGAGCAAAGGTCGATGGCACTCCTCGATGCGCAGGCCGTATGCGGTGTAGGTTGGAACAATCCAGCCACGCTTGAGATTGAACAGCAACAGCGCCTCGCCGACCTCGCGCAGGAAGTTCTGGTCGACCGGGTCGAAGTGGGTCGCTTCAGGGCATTCCGCCCAGTTGGGATCTTTCACGCAGCCTCCTTGCGCCCATCAACGATCTTGTTGAGGCGCCCGCAGTAGTGGTTGAACTCTTCGATGGTGATGCGCTGGTCGGCCATCATTTCGGTTAGCTGACGTTGCACCAGGGCAGAGCAGACAATCGGTGTTGCCGGGTCGGCGAGGGCATCAAGCTCCTCGTCAATGAGAACGTGGGGACTTCTCATAGCGCGTCCTCAGCCTGGGCCTGAACTCCGGCGGCAGCGAATGGCGTGAGCAGATCGCGAGCCAGTTGCTCAAGGACGGAATCAGGGCAGGGCACGGCCATCACCTCGTGGTACACGCTGTGCGATTCACCCATGTCGCGGCGCCGCACCGCCAACAGAAGCCTGCCCACGGCGTTGGGACTAGTGATGCCTGGCGATGCGTGCTCGTCCACGGCCTGAGCGAAGCGCTCGTAGGTGACACCGCGAGTCTCGCCGCCAATCTGGAAGGTTGCATCGGCGCCACGCAGAAGCTGATGGAACATGTCCTGAATCCAGATCTCCCGCGCCCGGGCCCGATCGCTCACCGCTGGAGGCATCCGGTTGTCGTACTCAAACTGTGCTGCTCGAAGTGCGCCCATGGTCGCCTCCAGGTGGTGGGTTACTCGGTGGGTGGGGAAGGGATAGCCATCCAGATCTGAAAGCCGTGGTAGAACTTGCCAGCGGCTCGATCAACAATTGCGGGGGCGAAAGGGTGGTGTTCGTCGTAACGGCCGACCTTGAAGCCTCCGTTAAAGGGAATCACAACCCACTGGTCATGCGTTGGCAGCTGACTTTCAGAATTAATCCAGGTCACGGCTTGGCCCTCGCTCTTAGCATTGCGTCGGCAACCGCATAGGACTGCTCTGCGATGTCGTCAATGTCACAACCCCAGTTGTCGTCGTGAGCGCATATGCCTTGCATCGCCCTAACTGCGAAATAGTCTCGCAACGATGCTTGAGAGATCGAAGATGCAGCCCTTTCGGCGGCGATGCCTTTGAAGGCCTCAACGGCGGCGTCCATGATCTTTTGGTCGGTCAGGAAGCTCTTCACCTCGCTTATCCGAAAGATCATCTGCATCTTGTTTTTCTTGAGCGGCTCAGGAAATCCAGGGATGGTCCTCCAGCGCCAGAATGTGGATCGCGATATTTCAAGCTCTCTGCAAATCTCTGCTGGCGTTCGCAGATCGGGATCTTTAGCCATGATTACCTCTGCAACCGCATTGATCAGGTGCCGGGCACCAGTGACCAGGCTGGGCGTGAAAAGCCAAGCCCGGCACCTGTCGATGCGGTCGTATGTGAAGGGAAGGGGATGCGGGGTGTATCGGTGATGCGATCTGGCCGGCGCTGCATTCTTCCGGCTTGGCGGCCTAACTCTATGAGGCCTCAGTAGCTCGCCAACGAGGCTAGGTTTGCGCATCAGCCTGCGCATTCAGATCACATCCCGATGCACCCTGCGATGGGGAGCAGGGCATCGGGCCGTCTTTCCGGCTGTCAGTGAGTCAGTCGAGCCCAGTTTCCGGTGTGGCCCGTCGAACGACAGTGGCCATGCGCTCGAAAGTAGCGGCGAGCTGTTCGCGCCGGTCTGGCGATTTCGGGAGCCAGAAAGTGACGGCACTGCGGTCGTCATCCTCTGGCGGGTGATGCAGGCGCTCGCTGCTGTGCAAGATCATCTGCACGGCGCTGTAGGTGAGGCCGGTGTTCGATTCCTTCTGGATCTCGATTACCTCGTTGGTCAGTTCCTGGCTGTACACGTTGATTCGCATGGTCGCGCTCCGTTTGATTTCCCGTCTGGCCCTGTAGCCAAGGCCAGCCAGTGAAGTCAGGCAGCGCGAGCCAGTTCCGCCTGAGCCAGCAGCTCGGTTACGGCCTCGGCCGGGGTGCAGCCGTCGGCGTACAGGTCGTGCAAGTCGCTTTCTTCCTGCGAGCCCAGGGCGACCTGGTGGCCGAGCAGCTCGGACGCCTTGTCGATCCAGCGGTAGTAGGTGCGTTCTTCAGCGTTTGCGCGGCATTCATCAGCCGCCATGGTTGCCATGTTGAACATTGCGATGCCCTCCGGGCGGTTGGTTTTCCGGATGCCCCTCGCTTAGAAGGGCACCGAGAAAATCTGGTGTTGCGGTCACTCCAAGCGCCTATAGATGCCCTTTTAGCTGGACCTTTCAGGGAGACGGTTTGAAGCGCAACCCTCGGTCCGTCTTGCGCGGCCAACCCTGTGTTCCTGGCTGACTGGCGTTCGTCGTGACGTTGAGCAGGCGAAGATTCACTTCGCAGTAGCCAGTTCCAGAGCTGGCATGGGGATCGAATTTATTGCTCGCGCTGTACCGTTTCCGGGATCGATCCGCGAGGTTCCCATCGATGTGAAAGAGCGGTGAGGCTTGAGGGCCTCCCGAGGGGCTGTGTGGCGCCTCGATGGAAGGAAAGATAAGTCATTGCCTTATTCATGTAAATAGCTAATGCCTAACTTTTTTCGCCCGCCCACAAAAAGCCCGCGCTAGGCGGGCAAATGAGGGAATCTAAATTCAGTCTTCGGCGGGCACAGTCCAGCTCAGCAGCACCGATCCGTCAGCGCGGTGCTCCAGCGCAACGTTGTCATTCTCGCCAACCTCATCCAAGAAGCGCTCCCAGTCCTGGGAGGACTCGTGCTGCTCCCTGGAAATGACGACCGAGCGGTCTTTCTGCGCGGCAGGCGAGTTGATGATCTTCTGGATGCGTGCGCCCATCATTTCGTAGGGCGTCGGCGGGGCAGGGGCTTTGGATTTCGACTGCTGCTTGGCCATGGTTGAACCTCCATTTACTGTATGGATAGACAGTAATTTATCTGGAGGTAGCTGGCAATACTGGATGGAGTACATTTGTGCTCCTGGGGCGCGCGGGCATGAAAAAGCCCGCCGAGGCGGGCTGGTCAGTTACAGGAAGCCCGGCGCTGGGCCGGGCTCCATGATGGACGTATTTTCTACTAGCACAACTACGTTACGACTCGCACGCACCAGGATCTTTATATGCTTCGCACCATGCGGCCTTCAAAAGGACCCTGCATTCCGCGTCGTATTTATCGCGTAGCTTAGCAGTGCTAGCTGGCGTCATTGGCCCTGGCGTCTCTTTGTGTAAGTCCACCATTTTCTGTGCAACGTCATCCTGAGCCTTGGGTGTATAGCCTGCATGTACTAAAAGCGCATAGGAGGCTTTCGAGGACTGCTTGCGGCTTATATCGGGCTGGTCGCCAGCTACTGAAAGCACTTCGTAGTAGGCTGCGCAGTGGATGTCTCTGTCATATTGAGTATCGGCTTGGGTCGCTAAAGAAATGCTAGCGAAGATGGCGAAGAGGGCCAGCGGCATCGGGGATAGGCGCATGAAAACGAGTCCATTCGAGAGGGGGGCGGATTTTATCAACTTAGGACGCAGATACAAGAGGCCCGGCGCTGGGCCTGGCTGAGATGCAGATGTGTGCGACTGGTGCGCAGGCATGAAAAAGCCCGCCGAGGCGGGCTTGGTCTACTACGAATGACAATATTAGCCCGGCGGGAGGGGCTCGGCCTACTTGACGACCCTAAGGTGTCCAACTTGCTTGGCTGCAGGCTGTGCAAGAGCTGAGGAAGCAGAACCTAGAAGCTCTCGAAGGAATGCAGGTTTCACACTGAGCGCCTTCGCAAGCTGTTCCTCGCCAAGACCTTTTTTCGCGGCAAGCAACGCTAGCGATCTATGTAGCACCTCAGGAGGCTCTTCAGGAATCAGATAATCATCTTTTTCCTGTGTTCCTTCATGCCTCTTGAGAGTTATAACGCCGGTCTTGTACTGAGCATCAGTAATGATTTCAAGCTGGCGGGCCCTATACAGGATCGCGCCTTTACTGGCCTTCCAGTTACCCTTGAACTCGCGGATGCCCTTCCAATCTAGCCTGGTGCCGTTCGGACGCGGGAAAAACTTCATCATCATGCTTCTCGGCAACAAGAAGGCGCTGGCAAATCGATTAGCCTGGTTCTCAGTAATTCGATCTCCAGTTACAACCCCTTCATGCATAACGAGATGGCCGAGCTCATGAGCAATGTCAAAACGGTACCGGCTGGTGCTTTCTTTCGCATTATTTCTGACTATGAAAGGCCTTTCGACCGCCACAGACAATGCATCAATTTCTTTGGAAAGCCCTTCGAAGCTCAGAACCACAGCTCCGAGATTTTCGGCAAGGCGGGTCATATTTTCCACGGGGCCTAATCCTAGACCCCACTCCTTCCGACAGTTTTCCGCTGCGCGCTCAATGCTGTCAGAGCTATGGATATCTGAAATGCTGGGGATGTTCACCGAGGGTAGTCTGAGCTGCTTCTCAAGGTAGCCTATCAGCGAGTGAACAACTTCGCCCCTGGCGATTGCTACATGCTTAGTGGTTTTGGTTGTGGTGAGCAGCTTCCTGAAGTGGAACTGATCCTCATGGAGGCGGCTGGTTCTAGACGCGAAAAACTCGGGCTCAACGTTAAGAGCTTCGGCCAAGCTATGAATCAGTGATTCGGTCGGCGAGCTTTGCCCCGTCTCAAGTTTATGCAGATATTGCCTGGTCTTTCCAACCAGCGCAGCGACCTCCTCAAGTGCCATTGCGGAAAAAACGCGCGCAAGTTTGAGAGACGCTCCGTCAAATACAAGACTCATGTGTTACTCGTTGACCGCGTCAGTATTACCGGTGCCATCAGCCTCATCGTCCAGAATATCGACCTGAGCTGGTAGCAGCGTTTTGGGTGCAGGAGCAGCCCCGCCAATGGAATGCAGCGACACGCCCCTCGATCCGTAAGTCCACTGAGAGATCCGTTCCTGATAGACGTTGTACCCAATAAAATGCACGCGATCTTCGGCTTCATCCCCTTCGGCGCGCTCGATTACAAATCGCCAAATTACAGGATGGTCATCATCCTCCGAGAACATGTCATCTACTGCATTGCGCTTGAAGAAACCCTTTTTATAGGGGGTTTCCGGGTCATCACGGAAGAAGCGGCAAGGGATGCTGCCGATGCGAAAAGTAACGTCCATGCCAGGGTTCGACAGAGATAGCCAATTGTGCGTTTTTGACAGACACATGGCGATCAACATGTTCCTAGAACGCTCGAAAGCGGTTCCTTCGCGGCTATAGTTGGAGTCGTACTCCGACTGCATCTCTTGAATGGTGTTGAACCGGATCTCAAGTAGCGCCTCGGCAATCACCCCAAGGCGGTCATCGGTGAGGTCTGAATGAAACTGCGATGGTTTAAGGAACATGCGATCTGCTCTTGCCAAGTGTTTATGGGGAGCATGTTCTTGCTGATTTGGGGATTTGTCAACCAGAATTCCTTGCTAAAATCGAGATTTGTCAACCAAAGTGACAGTTCGCTTAACCCTTCACCATGCTGGCTACAATCTGGTGGCCCTGCTACTTAGCCCGAGTGATCCTTCCCGTCCTCACCTCATCCCCATACCCCGCCAACCTATCCTCCCCAGCCTGCATCACCTGCCAGTTCCTGATCACTACCTGGGCGTCATGCTCGTTCCCGGCCTGGCTCAGTCGGACGGCAATGCGCATCAGCTAGATCGCCGACCATTTGAGGTCGCTGGCTAGGCCCTGGAGGTCGCGGCGGAGTTCTTGGTTGGGCTTGGTTAGGGGCATGGCTAGAAGCTCCGGCCGGTCCACCAGTAAATGATCTGAGCCAGCACAGTGATGTCGGCCTCGCGATCGCCAGGAACCTCGATTGGCGGGTACTGCCCGTTGTCCGAGATGATCGTCAGGCCGTCCAGCCCTCTCTGAATCCGCTTGATCTGGAGCTTCCCGCGCATCAGGAAGAAGTAGATGGCATCGTCCTCGACGGTGGTAACCCCAGCATCAACCAGCACGGCATCCCCGCTACGGATCGTCGGCGCCATGCTGTCACCCCGGCCCGAAATCAGCTTCAGGTTCTCCAGCTTGGTGTAGGTCAGGTTCTGCCGTACCCAGTTCGCATCCAGGCTCATGTGCTCAACAACCATGTTGATGTCAGGCGGCTCCGAGCCTGGGCCCATGGACCCCTCTACGTCGTAGCGGGGCACGTCCACTAGGTTGCGGTAGCTTTTGATCTTCTGGGCCAGTGGGGCGGGGAGGCCCTCAACAGAAATAGTCTGCGCGTTCTCGCTTGATGAGTCGCCACTCGGAGCGCCCCATCCCTCAAGACCCCAGTGAGCAGGTGGGACCACATCGGAAAAATAGGTAATCAAATCCATAAGCTTGGATTTTTTGATTCGTCCGAATTTCACCCAGCCCTGAACGGAAGGAGCTGCCACGCCAAAATCGTCGGCCAGCTTCTTCTTCGTCACGTTCTTTTTCTTGCGCGCCGACTCAATCGCCGCGCCCAAATCCGCACCTGTAAGCATTGCCTAATTAAGCCTTTCGGTTGATTGGTTAGGCAATGGCTTGTTTATTGATTAGCCAATGCCTTATATTGGTTACAAATCCACAGGAGTAAACCCATGAAACCAGCTGAAGCGGTGCGAGAGGCATCTCGCTTGCTCGGGAGTCAGGCTGAATTGGCCAGGCAGTTGGGCGTTCGCACGCCCACTGTTAGCCAGTGGTGTTCTGGCGACCGCCCAATCCCAGCAGCGCGAGCTATCCAAATTGAGACCTTGACCAATGGCCTGGTGAAGAGGGCAGATCTCTGCCCTTCATTCCCCTGGGGCCAGATGGTGGCCTGATCATGCCCGAGAGCCAATTAAGCCTCAGCGAAGGCGACATCGCCCGAGAGATCGAGACCCTGATCTTGCAGCGGGTTGCACAGGTCAGCCAGAAGCGCATTGCCCTGGAAACGGGTTGCAGTGAGTCGACCGTATCCCGCTGGAATGACGGCGAGTACCAGCGCTGGGCGAAAGTCCAGGCGATGCTGGGGCTCCGCGTTGTGCCGCAGACAGCTGTCGTCGTAACGGCCGAGTACCTGTCCGCATTGGAAACCATGGCCAGGATTGGGCTGAAGGCTGAGAAAAAGCGGCCTGGCCCGCTGGGGTGGGACTGACATGCAATTCACCGTCACGATCAACCAGGCGAAGGCGCTTGACTGGGGATTGAATGCCCAGCAGGCACTGCTGTTCGCGTTCGTCTACGAGTGCCCTAGCTGGGCAAAGTTGGTCAAGACGGACAAAGGCGATTTCTACGCCTTGAGCAAGGCAAAGATCGTCGAAGAGCTGCCGCTGCTCACCGACAAGCCGGATACCGCTTACCGCCTGCTGAAGGCGATAGCAGGGGCCGGCCTGATCAATCTCTCCAGCACCAACAACATCACGCTGGTGCAGCTCACTGCCAAGGGCAAAGAGTGGAACAAGAAGCTGGACGGGTCGGAAAAATATCCGACCAAGCAAGAGAAGGTCGGAAAAAAATCCGATCCATCACCTCGGAAAAAAATCCGAGCAGGGTCGGAAAAATCTCCGAGCAAGGTCGGAAAAAAATCCGAGCCTGGGTCGGAAAAATCTCCGACAAATCAGGATACCAGTAATCAGGATACCAATCAGGGTACCAGTCACAGTGTGCAGGAGGCCCCGGCTGCGCCGTCGCAACCTGCCGCGCTGACGCTGGTTTCGTCCGGTGCGCCGCGCTGCGAAATCCCAGCAGACATGCCAGGGCCAAAAGATCCTTCCTGCAAAACCTTCAAGGCCTGGGCCAACTACGCCATGGCCTACCGCAGCCGCCACGGCGCATGGCCGGTGTGGAATGCCAAGGCTGGTGGCCAGATCGCCCAGTTGGTCGACCGCCTGGGCGTCGATGTTGCCCACCACGTCGCGGCGTACTTTGTCCGGATCAACGACAGCAAACTGGTCAACCGCATGCACAGCCTTGGCGATCTGCTCCAGAACGCCGAGGCCTACCACACCCAGTGGGTGACCAATCGCCAGATGACTGGGACCACTGCCCGCCAGATCGAGCAAACCCAAGCCAACGTCAGCGCCGCCGAGCAGGCTCTGCAAGCGCAGCGAGCCAAGAGGGCTGCAACCCATGCTGAGTGAAGATCAGCAAGACCAACTGCTGCTGTCCCTGTTCGCCACTGCCGAGGTGATGGGGCAGCAGCTCACCCAGGGCGCCGCATTGCTCATGGTCGAGGACTTGCGCGAGTACAGCGAGCCTGTCCTCAGCGATGCGCTCCGAACCTGCCGCCGCGAAGGTGGACGCCTGACGGTAGCCTCGATCCTCAAGCACGCCCAGTCCGCCGATGGCCATCCGGGCAAAGACGAGGCCTGGGCCATCGCCCTATCGGCCAGCGATGAAAGCGAGACTGTGGTGATGACTTCCGAGATTCGCCAGGCAATGACGGCATCCAGCCCGGTGCTTGAGGCTGGCGACAAGGTCGGAGCCCGCATGGCCTTCATGAGCGCCTACGAGCGCCTGGTAATCGCCGCAAGGGCTGAGGCGACCCCGGCCAAGTGGGAAGTCTCCCTGGGTTGCGACCCTGCACGTCGCGTAACCGCTATCGAATCCGCTGTGCGCTCGAAACTGATCAGCCATGAGGCTGGCGCGAAGCATCTGGCTCACCTGCAGATCGCGCCACCCAGCGAAGACGGATTAGCCATTGCCGGGCTGATCACTGGGCAGGTTCGGGCAAAGGCCAGCCCCGAAGTGCGGCAAAGGCTCGCCGAGGTCCGCTGCATCATCGAGGCCGCACAGGCGAAGAAAGACCGGGAGCGCGCCAAGGATGCACAGCGCCGTCGGGTCGACACCTATTTGCGGAAGCGTCAGACGCGTGCCGCCATCGCTCAGTTAAAAATCAAGCGCGGGCCTGTGGCCGGTAAGGAGTGCAAGTGATGAACCGAATCCACATGTGGCATCGCATGGCCTTCATGGGCTTCGTCATCGTGAAGTGCGGCCGGAAGGTTCGGGCCACCCAGTTCACGGACCAGCCTGAAAAGGTCACCTGCTTGGCGTGCCAGAAGCAGATGGGCCAAGCCAAGGAGCAGCACTCATGAAGCGCGCAACCCCAGTCCAGCTACGCCAATCCCTTGAGGTTGCCAACGCCTTCGTCAAGCACGGCATTCAGTTCGTATGCATGCCAGTGGTGGATAAGGCAGACCACGCCAATTTGGCAGGCCAGGCCGCTGAGCGCTTGGAGCGCATGGCTGTCATCGCAGAAGCGCAGGAGCAGCACTGATGGACACCAACAAGATGCGCGAGCAGTTCGAGGCCGTATACCTGGAAATGATCGAGAAAGAATTCGGCGAGGGGCTTGTTCCAAGCATGCAGAGAACGCTTGGCCAAAAGCGACATGACGGCAGCTACCAAGACCCCACCCAACGCTGGATGTATTGGGCCTGGCAGGCCTCTCGCGAGGCCGTGGTGGTGGAGCCGGTCTGGCCAGACCACTACGACTACACAAACTCCGATGTCGCTGGAGCCGCAGTGCTTGACTGCCGTACTGCATTCCAGAAAGCCATGAAGGCCCAAGGCCTGAAGGTGGCGCCATGAAGCGCGTATGGACCGTAATCGTAGGCCCCAAGGCCTTCCAGATGGTGCTGATGGAGCAGAGCCTGGATCACGCCGGGGCGCTGCGTGAGGCGCAGTTGATCTGGCCTGAGTGTGAGGTGGTGGGATGAACGTCGACAAAGCAAACCTGAAGGCGCTGGCCGAAGCCTCAGGATTCGGTGAATGGTACGCCGCCGGCGATCTGCGCTATTGCGACGACAAGACCGGTGAAATCCATGGCCTTCACCATGATGACAGCCGATTCATCGCCGCCTCCAGCCCCGCCACTGTCCTGGCCCTGCTCGCGGAGATCGAGCGGCTGACTGAGCAGAACGAAAACCTTCTTGAGTGCCGAAGCGCGGTGAATGCAGGCGTGGCGTTGGAGAACGAGGCGCTGCGTAAGGATGCCGAGCGGTATCGCGCAGTTCGTCGTGTCGCCAACCTTCAGGGCTTCACTGACGAACTGTTCGATCAGCAGACCGATACCAGGACTGCGAGCCTCGACGCGGCCATGGCCAAGGAGGCGGGCCATGGCTGACCTCATGCTCCGCAATGAACACGACAGAACGCGCCTTCTCGGCTACATCGCCGGGCTGGACCTGGCCAGGCCCCGCCGCTTGACCATCGTCGAGGTGCGTAGCCGAAGGTCGGACGCCCAGAACCGGCTGCTCTGGCAGTGGAACGGGCTGATCCAGGCGCACCTGCGCGACTCGCACGGCCAACTGGCCAGCGCCGAGGAATGGCACGAGATCCTTGTGTCCAAGCTCTGGCCTGCCGAGGTGCACCCGGTGGAGCTGCCCGACGGCACCCGGTACCGCGTCGGCCGGGCCAAGACCCGCAAGTTCAACACCCAGCAGATGACCCAGTACCTGGAACTGCTGGACGCCTACTGCGCGGAGCACCTGCAACTGCTCCTGCCGCATCCCGAGGACTTGATGATGGCGATTTACGGCGAGCGCCGGGGGAGGGCTGCATGAGGATCGTGAGCAAGAAGGTCCGCGAAAGCGCCCGAGGCCAGGACTGCACCGTCCGCATCCCAGGCACATGCAACTTCAACCCCGAAACCACCGTACTGGCCCACCTTCCATGCGGCCAGAAGGGCATGGGCATGAAGGGCTTCGACACCGTCGCCGTCTACGCCTGCTCGGGGTGCCATGACGTTCTCGACGGGCGCGGCCGGGGCGAGGTGGATTGGTCGGACACGCCCAGGGCAATCGCTGAGACGCATGAGGCCCTGATCAGCGCCGGTCTTATGACAGTCAAGGGGGCGGCATGAACGATCTGACGCTTCCGTGGCCGCCGGCCGCATGCAGCCCCAACGCCCGGGTGCACTGGTCCAAGAAGAGCAGGGCGGCCAAGGCCTACCGCGCGGCTTGCCATGTGCTCGCCAAGCAGGCCGGCCTGCAAACCCCCGCGGGCCAGGCGCTGCTGGTGGTCGAGTTCGTACCGCCAGACCGCCGCCGGCGCGACGACGACAACCTGCTGGCCATGTTCAAGGCCGGCCGTGACGGACTGGCAGACGCGCTGGGCATCGACGACAACTTATTCGCCACCCAGATCAGGGTGAGCAAGGAAACCACCAAGGGCGGCGCTGTGCGCGTCCGTATCGAGCCGATGGAGGCCGCAGCATGAAGTATCAGAACGTGGTATCCGCAGTAGTGCGCGCCCTGGCGGCAGAGACGATCAATAGCGCTGGTGGCTGCAGCGTTGAGCCCCGGGTGCAGACCAGCAAACTGAAAGGGGAAATCACCGGCAAAGACGCGGCGTTGCTGGCGGACTGCATCGTGCACAAGATGCTCCACGCCCAGCTTGAACCTCGGCACTGGCACGCCCTTCTGGCGAAGTACAGCACGCACAAGGGGCGCAAGATCGATGCGATCGGCAGGCTGATTCCGGTTGTGGCTACGCCCGCACCCCGGCGATTCACGCAGCAGGCGGTTCTTGTTTGGGCTATTCCTGAGCAGCGGAAGGGCGTCCAACGTGCCCCGGCGCACATCCAGTCAGCGAAGGTCCTGAAGTGCAAGGACGATTGTGGCTGCAAGGAAAAGTGCAAGCTCGAGTGGCGAAACGAGGTGTCCTTGCGCAATGTCCAGCGCGCCAGGGCCAATGCTCAGGCAGTAGCGGAGCAGCGGCCTGGTGACATGGTCGTACTCGCCGCGTCGAACTACGATATGACCACCTGGGATGACCAGGGGCTGACGGAGCGCACCTACCGGCGGTGGAATCAGGCGATCAAGGGTTCGCTCGAGTCGCTGGTAAATGAGGCCTTGGTTGAGGCGCAGCACATGCTGGAAGCAGTAGGAGTTCTAGCCAGCGAGGCAGCTTGAAAATAGAGCCTCAAAAGGGCTTGCATTTCGTGTCCGCATGTCCGATTATTTGCCCATCCTGTCATTCCTGCGCACGTTGAGGAGTGACACACAGAACCCGGTCACTGCGCCGGGTTTTTTATTGCCCGCAGAGGGCCTCAAGAGGGCCTGCTCTAAGTATCTTTTTCTGACTCAGTCAGGGACAGGCATTCAGAAATCTGATTTTCTGAAGGTTTTATCGCCAGATTGATCATTGCGGATCGTCAGTTGGCCGCCCGCTATCGAATAGGTGGTCGTTGCATCTCCCTCAGAGTAACGGTTCCGCCAGCGCCCCCAGGTGCGGGTGTCGTTCAAGAACGTTGACCAAACAACACTGTCGTCGCTTACCTGGCATCGGTATCTGAAAGAGTCGCCATCTGGACGCTTGTAAGAGATCTCGGGTACCGCACCATACGATCTGGTCTTCATCGTTTTGGTGGGACGGCTCATTTCCACGGAAATTGCAGCCTTGCAGATCTCCATGCTTGTGAAATCGCTTGCTTGCACACCTTCAGCCACGCCTAGCACTGCGAGCGATACCGCGGCTACATACCTTTTCATTCCCTTGTCCTCAGCATTTTTTGGCAAGGGGATTCTACATGCACCTACGGAGTCGAGCGCATGGAGTTTTTTCACCGCCTGCTCGACATAATCGACTGGGCCACCGCAGGCCTACTTGGCGCCCTGATCGCCACCCGCTGGCACAAAGACGACCTCACCGACCGCAAGGCCTGGATCCTTCTCCTGCTGACCGGAATGGCGTGCGCGCACTACCTGACCGGGATGGTGAGCGCGTACTTCGGCATCGTCGAGCCGCGCAGTGTGGCGGGGGTAGGGTTTCTTCTGGGCACCTTTGGCGGATCGCTGATCGCCGCCATCACCCGCGCCATCAAGGCCGCTGACCTCTGGTCTGTCATCAGGTCCAAGTTCGGAGGGCCTAACGGATGATCCTCGAATACATCAACGCCCTGTCCGCAGGGGCGATCGCGCTGTGGGCTTCCTGGGCGGTGCTGAGCGGCCGGGTGCGTGACGGGGTGATCGGCAAGATTCTGTACTCGATCATCGCCCTGAGCGGCTACGCCATCTTGGCCAGGTCGGACCGGATGTTCTTCACCCCGAACACTGCCGGCGTGACGATGCACGTCGCCCTGGCCCTGGCCGGTATTCGGCACATGTTCGTGGTGACCTACTGGCCGCGGGTGAAACGCTGGATCTGCCGGCGCCTCGACTGCGACCTGTGCAAGCGGTCGAACTGATCCGCGCCACGAAATCGACATGCGCCGTTTCGTGGCGCGGGAGCATTGATGACCACTATTGCCTACAAAGACGGCGTGATCGCCCACGACACGCGCCAGGTCCGAGGCGGCGTGATCGTTTCTGACGACTGCTCGAAATGCCAGGTCGTGGATGGCGTAAGTTTCTTCCTGTCTGGCGCTGTGTGCGATGAGAAGGCCCTGATTGCTGCCTACTTTGGCACCCCGTCGCAAGTGCCCGTTGAGTGCTCCGGCTACGCGGTCGACGGCGGCAGGCTATTGATGGTTGGACATGACGACAGGACAGGCATCTGGAAGCAGGAGCTTGACCCTGCAAACCCCGACGCGATTGGTAGTGGCTCCGCCTATGCGCTGGCGGCTATGGACATGGGTGCAACTGCACAGGAGGCGGTGCGCGCTGCTGTGAAGCGCGACATCTACACCGGCGGGAAAGTCGTGACTTTTCGATTGCCAAGGTAGGTGTGCCGCAGGTGAGTGCGGCACTGATAATGCGAGGAGGAGTCAGTTCTCGTTGATAATTTCGACCTGACTCTTGATTTGTTCTGCAACGTCACTTGCCTTCCCTTGGAAATTCACCGTGCCATTTTTGAACACGTTGACGATATGTCCGTCAGGAAATTTCACCTTTACCGTGCCAATCGCATTCGGCTCGGAGTGGGCAGCTTTTGGGTACGAGTTTTCAATGTGCTTGAGAAGACGTTCTGGATCACCGCAAGAGATTGCCATCTGTAGCTCCTTGTTTGATGGAGAGGCACTAATAGCCTCAAAGTGCCACCATTTCAAGCTAGCCTTTGGTCATAAGTGAGGCAATTTATGACAACCAAGCAACCCGACTGGGAGGCGATCGAACGAGCCTACCGGGCCGGTTCGCTTTCGGTTCGCGCCATTGGGGGATCTCAAGGCGTCAACCACGCCACCATCCTCAAGCGAGCGAAGAAGGAAGGGTGGGCACGCGACCTGACCGAGCAAGTCAGGATAGCGACAAAGCAGAAGGTAACCACATCGGTAACCAGCACCAGTAACCAGGCACCAGCGGTTACCGACGCCGATATCATCGACGAAGCATCCAGCCAGGCTGCCTCTGTAGTTCTCGCTCACCGCACTGGCTTGGCCAGCTGGCGATCGATTGCCGACAAGCTTTCGGTGGCTCTAGCCGAGATGGACGTCAACGAAGAGAACCTGGGCGACTTCTCCCGGGCGCTGAACGCTGGCGTCGATGCCCAGCTCAAGGTCATCAAGGGCGAACGCCAGGCGTACGGCCTGGACAGCGAGGAAGGCAACAAGACCGTCGATGATCTGGCCGCCCTGATGGATGAACTATCGAAGGATGCCTGACCATGAAGCCCGAGCACCTGAAACCGCTCCGGGACCGGTTCTGGCGCCTGAACAACCTGTACTTCATCACGGACAAGCAGGGCAAGAAGGTCCGCTTCCGGATGACCCAGGAGCAGGTCGACTACTTCCAGGGGATGCACACCCGCAACATCATCCTCAAGGCCCGGCAGCTGGGCTTCACCACGCTGGTGTGCATCGTCCAGCTGGATGCCGCGCTGTTCGAGGCCGCCAAGTGCGCCCTGATCGCCCATACCCTGAGCGACGCCAAGCGCCTGTTCCGCGAGAAGATCAAGTATGCGTATGACCACCTTCCCAAGGAGATACGCGCTGCCAACCCTGCTCGCAACGATGCTGCTGGCGAGCTTGTGTTCAGCAAAGGCGGATCGCTCTACGTGTCCACATCCTTTCGGGGCGGGACTTTACGGTATCTGCACGTATCCGAGTTCGGGAAGATCTGTGCCAAGTTTCCGCACAAAGCCCGAGAGATCGTCACCGGCGCCTTTGAGGCTGTCGCCGCAGAGTGTTTCGTTACGATCGAGTCGACGGCGGAGGGCCGGGCGGGCTACTTCTTCGATTACTCGCAGAGCGCAGAGAAGCAGCAGCTCGCCGGCGTGCCGCTGGGCCTGCTGGACTGGAAGTTCTTCTTCTTCAGCTGGTGGCGGAACCCGCTGTACTGGCTGGACCCAACCGGCGTGGTCATCCCCGACCGCCTGACCAAGTACTTCGATGACCTGGCCGCCAAGCACGGAATCGTCACGAACCCAGGCCAGCGCGCCTGGTACGCCGCCAAGGAAAAGACCCTCGGCGACGACATGAAGCGGGAATACCCGTCGATCCCTGCCGAGGCATTCCAGCAGACGATCGAGGGCGCCTACTACGCCAAGCAGTTCACCAAGCTCTACGCCGCCCAACGCATCGGCAAGCTGCACGACAACAGCCACCTGCCGGTGCACACGTTCTGGGACATCGGCGTGGGCGACTCGACCGCCATCTGGTTCGTCCGGATCGTGGGCGAGGAATTTCACGTAATCGACTTCTACCAGAATAGCGGGGAAGGCCTGCGGCACTACATGAAGGTGCTGAAGGATCGCGGATACACCTTCGGCGAGCACTGGGGGCCGCATGACATCGATAACCGCGAATTCGGCAGCGATGGCAAGACTCGACGTGAATTGGCGCGCGAGGGCTACGAGATCGACGGCCAGAAGTACAGCCTGACATTCAAGGTGGTGCCGAAGCTGGGAGTTGACGAGGGCATCGAACAAGTGCGCGAGGTTCTACCGAACTGCGCCTTCGACCAATCCAAGTGCGAAGAGGGCATTACCGCCCTGGAGAGCTACCGCAAGGAGTGGGATGACAAGCGTGGATGCTGGAAAGACAAGCCCCTGCATGACTGGTCATCCCACCCGGCAGACGGATTTCGCTATTTCGCCGTTGCCATGGCGCGACGTAAACGCACAGGCGGCACTCGCCGCATCGGAGGTCTGGCGTAATGCCTGTTCAATCCACCAACCCAGAGTTCGACGCTCACATCGAAGAGTGGCGGATGATGGACGACGCCCTAGAGGGCGAATGCGCCATCAAGCGCAACCAGCGCAATCTGCCTAAACCCAGCGGTATGGTCGAGGCTGAAAAGCTGGATGGCCAGGGCAATGCCTATCTTTATCAGAACTACACGGCGCGGGCGCAGTACGAGCATTGGGTGCGCGATTCGCTGCGCTCGATGATGGGCCTGGTCTCCCGTCTCATTCTTGAGGTGAAGCTGCCCGGCGGGCTGAAAGGCGTGGAAGAGAACGCCACCGCTGATGGTTTCGGCCTGACCCAGCTCTTCCTGCGCATTGTGCGACAGACGATCTCTCACGGTCGTGTGCCGCTGGTGGTCAATGTGGATGACAAGGGCCAGCCGTACTTCGCAACCTACGCTGCCCGAAATGGCATCAACTGGGACACCGCCGACCAGGGCGGGCGCCAGGACCTAGTGCTGGCCGTCTTCCGCGAGTTCCGCAAGAAGGCCGAGGATCGCTACAGCCACGACTGCCAGACGGTCTACCGCGAGTTCTTCATGCGGGGCCAGGTCTGCTACACATCCGTCCGCGATGAGGGGGGTGAGCTGATTGAGGGCGAGCGCCCACTCGGTACGGTTGGCCCTGGCAACCAGCTTGTGCGTGGGCTTGACTACATCCCGGTGATCTACTGCGGCTCGACCGACAACTCGCCGGACGTGGACGAGATACCACTGCTGACCATGGCCCGGGCCGCGCTGAAGTCGTACCAGCTCAGCGCTGACTACTTTACCGCGCTGCACCAGACCAGTCACCCGCAGCCGTGGGTGTCCGGACTGGACGAGAGTGTGGAACTTAGCGTCACCGGCCCATCAGCGGCTTGGGACTTGGGTAAGGATGGATCCTGCGGCTACTTGGAGTTCCAGGGGGCTGGCATCCAGGCAGTACGCACGGCGATGTCTGACCAGAAGAGCGCAGCCCTTGAGGCTGGGGCCAAGGTCATGGACGTCTCCGGCACCGAGTCAGGCGAGGCACGCAAGACCAGACAGAACGACCAGCACGCCACGCTGCACAGCATCGTCATCACCGCAGCGGCGGCTATTGAGCAGGCCTTGCGGTACGCCGCCGAGTGGACCGGCTACAACCCGGACGACGTGGTCTTCACGGTCAAGCCAGAGTTCGTGATCCCAGAGGTCAACGCCCAGGTGCTGGCCGAGCTGCAGAAGAGCGTCATGGCGGGCACCATCAGCGCCGAGACCTACTGGCAGTACCTCACCACCGGCAAGCTGCCTGAGCGTGCCTACGACGAAGAGGCCGAGTTGATCAGCGACGAGCGCGAGTCAGCCGGCATCAACCTGGATCGAGACGATGGCGACGAAACCGACACAAACGGCGGACGAGATCCTGCTGGAACAGGTCAGTCGGCACGCGGTGCTGCTGGAGCGGCTTAAAGCGGGGGAGGTGAAGAAGTTCGAGACGGTCCTGCGCCAGGTTGATACCCAGGTGCGGGACCAGCTCACGCGCCGCGAACTGATCACCTACAGTCGGACGCGCCTTGAGGAGTTTTTGGGACGGGTGGGCGGCAAGTTGCTGGGGATCTACCAGGCCTTCAACGATCGTATGCAGGCCGACCTAGTGGACATCGCGCTCTACCTGACTGCGTTTGAAAGCAGGAGCCTGTCAAAGGCGCTACTCATCGACGCCATCATGCCGACTGACTCGCTCATTCGGGCGGCGATCAACACCCAGCCGCTCCAAGTGTCTGGCATCGACGGCGGCACGCTGCTCAAGCCATTTCTCAATGGCTGGACGCGCACCGAATCGACCCGCGTCACCAACGCCATACGGCTTGGGGTAGTGCAGGGCCAGACCAACGCCGAGATCACCCAGGCCATACGGGGCACCGCCGCACAGAACTTCACGGACGGCGTGCTGGCGGTGAGCAACCGCAACGCCCGGTCCGTCGTGCAGACCGCCGTGCAGCATGTGTCCGCTACTGCGCGTATGGAGACCCTGGCCGCGAACGCTGAGTTCGTCCCGGGCTACCGCATCGTGGCCACCCTCGACCGGAAGACCAGCCAGCAGTGCAAGAGCCTGGACGGGCGCGAGTTCGAAATCGGGAAGGGGCCAGTGCCGCCTTTCCACATCAACTGCCGGACAACGATCACGCCGATCACCAAGCTGTCAGCGGCATTCGCGAAGGGCGCCACGCGCGCATCTGTGGGCGCATCTGGCGGCGCGCAGGTGTCAGCCAGCCTCAGCTACTACCAGTGGCTTCAAACGCAGCCAGCGGCATTTCAGGACGCCGCGCTGGGACCGGTGCGCGCCAAGCTGTTCCGGGACGGCGGTCTTACGGCGGAGCGTTTCGCCTCATTGCAGTTGGACAAGAACTTCAAGCCGCTGACGTTGGGCCAGCTCAAGGAGCTGGAGCCGTTGGCGTTTGCTCGCGCTGGGATCAACTGACCCGCGCCACAAATCAGAAAGCCACAGTTTCGTGGCGCGCAAATCCGGCCTCGCTTCGCGGGGCTTTTTTCTGCCCGCCAGGCGGGCCTACTCAGTCCCCAGGGGATACCCAAATGCCTTTTGACTTCGACCCGGCCGCCCACGGCCTCACCCTCGACGAGACCCAGACCGCCGCGCTGAAGGCAGCGCTGGGCGGCGAGGTGCAGAAATTCCTGGACGGCGAGGTCTCGGGCCTCAAGTCCAAGAACACCGAGCTGATCGGCTCCAACAAGGCCATCAAGACCGAGCTGGACAAGCTGAAAGGCCAGTTCGACGGCCTGGACATCGAGGCGGTCAAAGGCCTGCTGGCCAAGGCCGGCCAAGACGAAGAGACCAAGCTGATCGCCGAGGGCAAACTGGACGAAGTCATCAGCCGCCGCACCGAGCGCCTGCGTACCGATCTGGACAAGCAGGTCAAGGCCGCCAACGAGCGCGCAGAAAAGGCCGAAGCCTTCGCTGCCAAGTACAGCGACAAGGTGCTGGCTGACTCCATCCGCGCTGCCGCCATCAAGGCCGGCGCACTTCCGGAGGCGGCCGAGGACATCATCCTGCGCGCCCGCGGCACCTTCAAATTGAGCGAAGACGGCGAACCCGTTGCCACCGACCGTTCCGGCGAAGTCGTGTACGGCAAGGACGGCAAGACCCCGCTGTCTCCCCTCGAATGGGCGGAATCGCTGCGCGAAACCGCTACCCACCTGTGGCCAAGGGCTCAGGGTGCCGGGCAGACCGGCGACAACGGTGGCAAGGCCACGAAGAAATGGGGCGAGTACACCGAAGCCGAGCGCGCTGCGCTTGCCCGGGACAACCCTGATGCGTTCAAAAAACTCCAAGCCACCCAAGGAACCTAATCCATGGCCACGACCCAGCTGTCGGACATCTTCGTCCGCGACTACTACGGCGCGTTGGCGCCGGTTAACACTCCCGAAAAAACCGCCGTCTTTGAATCGGGCATCGTGACCCGCTCGCCGACGCTGGACAACATCGCCAACAACGGCCAAGGCACCTCCGAAATCAGCTACTGGCAGGATCTCGATGCCGACGAGGAGCCGAACATCTCGAACGACAACCCGGATGACCTGGGCGAGGTCGGCAAGGCCGAGCAGGGCAGCATGCGCGCCCGCACCCTGTACCTCAACAAAGGCTACGGTGTGGCTGACCTCACCGCCGAGCTGGCCAACAGCGAGCCGATGCAGCACATCCGCAACCGCTTCGGCACCTACTGGACCCGCCAGTGGCAGCGCTACCTGCTGGGCGCCGCGCGAGGCGTGATCGCCTCCAACATCGCCAACAACGGCGGCGACATGGTCAAAGACGCCGGTGCCAGCATCAGTGCCTCCGCGTTCCAGGACGCAGCGTTCACGGCCGGCGACGCCGCCGACATGTTTGGCGCCATCGGTGTGCACTCGGTAGTCATGAATCAGATGGTCAAGCAGGATCTGATCGAGTACCTGCGCGACTCGACCGGCAAGATCATCCTGGCGACCTATCTGGGCAAACCGGTGTTCATGGATGACAGCCTGACCTATGCGCCCGGCCAGTTCCTGTCAGTCTTCTTCGGCCAAGGTGCGTTCGGTTACGGCGAGGGCTCGCCACATACCCCCGTCGAGATGCAGCGCAAACCGGACGGCGGTAATGGCGGTGGTGCCGAGGTTCTGTGGGAGCGCAAGACCTTCATCCTGCAGCCCGCCGGCTTCAGCTGGAAGGGCAGCAACAACCTGAACTTGAGCCCAACTGCGGCCCAGTACGCCAACGCGGCGAACTGGCAGCGCGTGTTCGACCGCAAGCAGGTTCCGTTCGCAGCCGTCATCAGCGGCACCAAGGCTCCCTAACCCATGATGCGGGGCGCCAGTTTGGCGCCCTGCGCAGGAGTGACACATGAAAGTCATTTACACCGACAACCCTGGGCGCGAGCGGGACACCTGCTATCGCGGCCTGGATCAGTTCTTCGGCGTCATCAGTTCCGCCACCTGTGTCGTGGTTGAGGGCGATGCACCTCATATCGTCGAAGCCTACGAGGCGGCCGGCATCAAGGTCGGTGATCCAGGCGGCCAGGATCAGCCTGAAACCGACCCGCACAAGATGAACGTGCCTGAGCTGAAGGAATGGCTCGCCGCCAAGGGCATCGAGTTCGACGCCAGCGCGAAGAAGCCTGACCTGCAAGCCCTAATCCCGCAGGAGTAACAGATGACCGACTTCATCACCGTTGCTGACGTCGACGCAAAGCTCGGCCAGGGCTGGGCAGGTGCCGGTGATGCGGTCCTTGCTGTGGCCATGGCCAATGCCTGGCTCACGGCCAAGATCAAGCGTCAGGTGCCCAGTCCGGTGCCGGATGCAATCGTCAGCGCCGGCGCGCAGGTGGCCAAGCTGGCCGCAGCCGAGAAGCTGTACAAGGACACCGACCGAGAGGTGCAGAGCAAGTCGGTGTCTGCCCAGGCGGGCACATCAACCAGCAAGACCTACGTTGCAGGCTCGGTGGAGCGTTCGAGCGGGGAAAACTTCGCGCTGGATCTGATCGCGCCATGGACTCGCCGCCCGGGCACCGTGATGCTCAAGAGGATCTAGTCCATGGGTATGCGCGAAGAAATCCAAGCTGACCTGGCCGAGGCGTTCGACGATCCAGACGGCCTTGCGGATGCAGTCCGGCCGGTGGCGGGGGCGCGCTCCATTAAGGGCGGCTACGACCCCGCAATCGGCGGCACGGTACCGGCCTCGACTGTGCATTACACCGGGCGTGGCGTGTTCGGTAGCTACCTGGCGAAGGAGATCGACGGCTCACGCATCCAGACTGAGGACGTGAAGCTGCTGGTGCTGCAGAGCGAACTGCTCAAGGGGCCGGCCGATGCAGTAACTGCCATCCCGGTCGAGCCGAAGATTGGCGACCTTATCAGCGGGTACCGGACGCTCAACGTATCCGAAGACCCAGCCAAAGCCACCTGGATCATCCATCTGAGGAAGTGACATGCCGCGCGGCTCACACATGACCCAGCGGTACGGCGGGCTAGAGGGAGGATTCGCCGAGAGCATCCGCGCTTTTGCCGAGCAGGCGCAGCAAGCGCTGGACGCCACCTTCCGCGAAATCGTGATCGAGATCGGCAGCAGCGTTATCCGAATGTCGCCCGTCGGAAACCCTGAGTTGTGGACGCAGAACGCAATCGCGACTCAGTACAACCAGGCTGTCGAAGATCACAACACCGCACTGCGAAGTGATCCTGCCAACCTTTCCAAAAATGGGCGCTTGAAGCCTGGAAGAAAGCTTAAAGATGGTATGGACATTGCCGCGCCCGCCGGTTATGTGGGCGGCCGGTTCCGGGGCAATTGGCAGTTCTCGATCAACTCATCGGCGACCGAGGAGCTGGACCGCATTGACCCGTCCGGCAACGAGACCATCGCCCAGCTCAAGGCGCAGGTCGAGGCGCTGACCATCGGGCAAACCGCCTACATCGTGAACAACCTGCCCTACGCCGTGCCTTTGGAATACGGGCACTCCACACAGGCGCCGAGCGGGATGGTCCGGGTCACCCTGGCCAATTTCCAAGCCATCGTCGACCAAGCCATCAGGAACAACCAAGTATGAGCCAGGCACTCGCTCGACAGGCCATCGAGATCAAGCTGATGGCCTGGGCCACGGCGCGCCCCATTCGTGTTGCGAACTTCGAAGAGGGCTTCGAGGCCGAGCAGGACGAGACCTACTTGCGCGCCTTCCTGCTCCCAGGCGGCACTGACTGCCGATACCTCGCTGGCGAGGCCTACGAGTACACCGGGGTCTACCAGATCACTATCGTGTGTCCTGCAGGACAGCCCTGGCCACGACTGAGGCTCTTGTGGCCGAGATCACAGCGCTGTTCCGGGTCGACTCTGAAATCAGCAGGGGCGGGTTCGACGGGCTCGTCGTGGAGCCAGTCCAGCAGGGCCCCACAATCACCGAATCGGCGACATACGCCGTGCCGACCAGCTTCACCTACCGAGGTGTCGCGGACCTGTAGTTCTCAAGGGTCGCCTAGCGCGGCCCAACCCAACACGCAGCCTAGGCCCGTACAGCCGAACGGTGGATGTTCGTTCATCCGTCCGCCCCGGCTGCGCTCCTTTTCGCCTGATGAATGAGGTGACACCGATGAATGCAGGCAACGTGATCCCATTCCACTACCAGGGCCAGGCCGTGCGCTTCAACAGCGAGGGCTGGATCAACGCCACTGACATCGCCAAGCGCGAAGGCAAACGCCTGGACAAGTGGCTTGATACGCAGGAGACCCGGGACTATCTCAAGGCGCTGGGCCGGCACTTAAATACCCCGGAAAAGGGGGATTTGATTCGGACGCAGCGGGGCCGCTCCGGCGGAACCTGGCTTCATCCGAAGCTGGCAGTCGCGTTCGCTCGCTGGGTATCTGCCGACTTCGCCGTATGGGCCGACCTGCACATCGATGCGCTCCTGCGCGGCGAGCTGACCGAAAAGCAGCAGTTCGACCAAGCCTGCCGTGCACTCAGTGACGGCCAGCAGATCGCCAGCCTTTCTGGGCGCCAGCTGGCCCAGTGGAAAGGGCGCAAGCCAGCGCTTGAGCACCAGGTTGATTACTGGCGTGAGCAGTTGCAAATGACCCTCGGCCTCGACGCGGCCTGATCCCCGACTCAACCCCTGAAACCCGCCGCGTGCGGGCTTTTTCGTTTCTACCCAAGAGGAAAACACCATGGCCGCACGCTTCCCGCTGCCGAACGGCGCTATCGTTGAGATCGCCGCGACCCTGGGGACCGCCATCCCTTTCACCGCCATCACCAACGCCGCACCGCCTGTCCTGTCCGCTGCTGCGCACGGTTTGAAGGCCAACGACATGGTCCTGATCGATTCTGGTTGGGCCAAGCTCACCGACCGAGCAGCGCGCGTCACCAGCCCCACCACCGATAGCTTCGCACTGGGCGCGGTCGATACCTCGAATGTCGACCTGTACACCCCGAGAGCCGGCGTTGGCTCGGTGATCCCCGTTACCGGCTGGGTGCAAATCTCGAAGGTGACCGGCTTCACCCCGTCCGGCGGGACCAGCAGTTTGCGACCATCGGCTACCTGGAAGACGATGACGACCGCCAGTTCCCGACCAACCGCAACCCGCTGAGCCTGACGATCGTTGTCGAAGATCAGCCGACCGCCGCCTACATCAGTGCGGTCGAGGGCTTTGACGAGAGTAAGGCTCTCACCGTCGTACGGCTCAAGCTGCGCAACGGCGACCAGATCCTCTTCCCGGGCTATGTCAGCATCACCGCCACCCCGACCATGGAGCGGAACAACATCATGACCCGCACCATCAGCGTGGGTCTTTCCGGCCGCCCATTGCGCTACCTGGCCGCCTAAGGAGTTCCCATGGCAAAGATCAAGATCGCGCAGAATCCCACGTTCACCGCCGAAGTGAAGATCCCCGCGTAGGCGCTGATCCGGTGAGTGTGCCGTTCACCTTCCGCTACCTCGACCGCACGGCTCTGGCCAAGCTATACGACGCCTGGAATCAGGCGGCCGAGGCCAGCGCTGAGAAGGCGAAGGACAAGACTCTGACGCTGGAGCAGTTCACCACCGTCCAAGTCCAGCACCAGGCCGAACAGATCAAAGCCATCACCGTGGGCTGGGGCTTCGACGACAAGTTCACCGACGAGGCAGTGCTGGAGTTGGTGACCACCTGCGTGGGCGCCCCGCAGGCGGTACTCAGCGCGTTCCAAGACGCCTACAACCCGGCACGCCTGGGAAACTGAGGGCGGCGGCGCGGGCGCTGTACGAGCAGAGCCCGTCCGCCGAGCAGTTGGGTGCCTTGGGGCTGACACTGGATGACATCGAGGTGGAGGAGGTGGAAGTCTGGCCAGATGCCTGGCTCAGCTTCTGCCTGTTTGAAGCTCTGGGCACGCAGTGGCGCCTCGGGCCGGGCGGACCCTCAGGGCTGGACTACACGGCCATACCGGCGGCGGCAGAAATGCTCGGCATCAAGCGCCGCAAGCTGGCCGATCTCTTCCCCGACCTTCGCATCATGGAGCACGAGGCGCTGGCCGTGATGGCTGAGGCTGCGGAGTAGGTCAAAAACGACGCGGTGAGGCCGCAGGAGGCAGTGATAAGTCGATCAGTCGAACGACCTAGGGCATTCGCCTGAGTCGATAGTCAGCCTCATCGAAGCCTCGTCGAAATGCAGAGATCGACCTGGCATTGTTAGTGTCGTCTTGATGTGTTCGAGCTCAAAGACCTCGTCTTCGTTGAGTGTCACGTAAGCTCTATCCAGACCGGATCGAAAAGCGTTTGCGATTTCGAGATGGATCCTATCTAAGCATTCCTGTAATTCATGACGTGGCAACCGGATAGACATTGATTTTCTCCCTTCGGCGAGGCCTGTGACTGATAAATCACCTGTAGTGGCAATTCAGCTTTACGGAAGCTGATGTATGCAATGCTTCAGCTAGCGTGGACTCTCTCGCTGGGTATCAAATTCCCGCTTCAGAGCGTGCTAAACGCGAATGCCTGAATCGGATTTTGCGAACAACACCCAGAGGAATTTAATGTCTACGACGGAGCCAAGGTTGCGGTTGATCTTGGTGGCAGATTGCTTCTATCCGTTAAAGGCGCTTCTCGATGCATCGGTTCAAATCGGCTGTCGTGTTCCTAGCAGTTTTGATCTGGGGAGATGTTGTCCTTGCTGCTAGTCAATCTTTGCAATGCGGCTCTAAGGTTTCAGTCATTGGGATAAGAGGTTTCACGACAGTCATCTTGCCGGATGGCAATTTGATCTACCGCGTCGGCGGTGAGACCCGGGTCTCCCGCGATGGCATCAGTATCACCGCTATTCCTTACGACGACGGATCGGTGCTTTATGTAGAGGGAACTAAGCCAGTCACCTATTACTTCAAGATGATTTCCGGGCCGGTCGTCAAGTGCGTAAAGAGCCCGGCGCTTGGCCGAGCTTGGGGTCACCTGAAGTTGCGCTCGTAGATTAGTTCGTAGCAGCGGCGCGCGACGGTCGCGAAATACAGACCGCCCAATGCAATCAGCCCGACGAAAGCGAAAGCTAAGGCGGCATCCCAGGTGATGGCATGGTCTTTGGACCATTGGACCAAATCGATGGTTGAGTTTCCTGAGACCCACAAATAGTAGGCACCCACCAAGAAATTAGGTATGCCTATCAACGTTAGAGCCCAATCGCTGAGATCGGCGTACGGCCGCCTCTGAAACCTCTGCAAGGCGGCTATGAGTTTTCTCATGGGATTCATGCTTGGATAGGCGTGTGACGGAAGTACTCGCCTATGGCGCTGATCGTCCCGGGGGTCGGATCTACATCGTCGTACCAAAACGAGGCACGCAATGGGATGTCGACGTTGAAGAGGCAGACAAACTGCTCTTCATCCAGATCGTAGATGACGCGCTCAACGGCAGGATCAAGCTCTGCCCCGGTCATTGTTTCCCAGAGCTTGCAGCTGGTGCCTTGCTCAAGGTGGAGGCCGGGAAAAGGCACGAATGGAAGGTCGAGCTGATGGCTGCAGTAGCCTAACAATTCACCCTTCTGGACGACTCTTACTGCGAGCAAAACCTTGTGCATAGTTACTCCCTGTTGGGTGCAGATGGGCCAGACATTGTGTTTCCTGCGAGGGATGGAGTAGGCCTCAGGCGTGGTTTGGATTGGGCTATACGAAAAGACGCTCGCGTATCAAGTCGTGGCAGCGTCGTGAGACATCCAGTAAGTAAAGACCACTAAGGGCGAGCGTACCTATAAGCCCGAAAGCTATGCAGGCATCGAGCCCAAGCTTATAGCCAGTGACCACATCAAAAAGCTCTCTGCCCCAGTGTTGGGCTTGCCATGTCACGAATGACCCCAAGAGGAATGTCGGAATGCCTATCAGTGAAAGCTTCCAGCTGCTCAGATCGGCGTAATTCGACTTCTTGCGGTTGCGATACGCGGTGGCCACCTTTTTCAATATCTTCATGCGCTTACTCCGTTTGCCATGGACGACCTGGGTGGAAGCAAAGTTAAACCAGCGAGAATCCGCTGGTTAAAAGATGAGCGGCGGCACGTACTAGGTGTGTTTCAGATCGTGTCAAACCTGATCCAGAGCGACCCAGGACCATCCCATTCAAAATCATAGCCAGAGCTGGAAAGCATCTCGCTGAATGCATCTACGAGGGCGCTGGCATCGTCCTCGGGGATAGCCTCCAGATTCAGATCACTGAAATCTACGCTGGCGCGTGGGAGCTCAGGACGTACCGTAACAAGCTGGACTCCTTGAGTTCATTCATTGCGGGGCTCAACCAAGCGGTTGAGCGTCCTCAGCGTTATGCGGTCGGGCCTTTCAAGGGGAGGGCTTGCGCGTGAAGCTAACTCAAAGCCAGGTTGATGAATGTCGGCAAGACGGGATCGTGGCTGGGCATAGTATTGCTAGCCCGTTCTCGGGGCTGATCATCCAGGAACTCGTTTTCCAGTATGACATATGGGTCAAGCAACTTGATCGTCACCCTACCGATCCGATGGTTTCTGCATGGCTTGAGGGGCTGTCATGGTTTCTTTCAGGCATCTACCTAAAAGGTGCGCAAGGTCTAAACCCTCGGCAGACCTTCGACCAGCGCCGTGATGCATCAAAGGAGCAAAGTTCTCCGGGCGTTCTTGGTGCGCAAAAGAAGATGACGACCCTTCGGGAGCTTGCACTGCTGTTGAAAATGGATCGAAGCGCAGCAAGGCGTTATGTGCTGAAGCTGGGTTTCAACCCGCAACAAGCCCGTACAAGTGACAGTGGGTACCAGCTCGCATTGGTCTTCACGCCAGATCAGGTTCGCGAGATTGTCGAGGCCAGGCGATCCGACGGTTACTGCTAACGACAGCCATGAAACGAACCCTGCCATCGCGGGGTTTTGGTGTTGGCATTCCGAAATCGTCCACTCGGGTGGTAGAGTTTCCCGAATCTGAACAGGGATGCTCGCGATGTGAATCGGTTAGAACTTCTTCAGCCGTATCTCTACGGCCCCAAAGACACCATAAGCCACGAGCACGACCCTGCGGCGTATCGCCTTACCGCTGAGGACAAACTCAGCCTTGAAAAAACGGTCATGGTTCGCGGCGCCAGTGCAATCGAAAACGTAACCAAGGGCGGAGCAGTGCTTTACCTGCGGTCACCTCAGCGGTTCTCTGGCGACGATGAGCCTTACCTTCGTTCTTTGTTCGCCCCCGGCACGGAGACCATTGTTCCGTGGGGTGGCCCTGACCAAATCGTCGTCAGTCAACGCGAGCCGGACCACAGTGGCGTGATCGTAGTGGAAAGCTACTCGCCGTTCGAGGATCGCTTCCTGCGCTTGCCATACGCCAAGAAGCTAAATGGTGCTGACGGTATCGCCGCATATCAATTTTGCGCGACGATGCAGGCTAGAAACTCGCTTCGAGTGCTACAGCAGCATGGACGCCTGGAGTCGCTGCCGCCCAGCAAGCTACCCAAAATAGCCAAGCAAGAATGGCAGGGCATTTGGGTGCCGGCAACCAAGCATAGAAGGGTGTTTGCGGAGGGTGGTCAGATGGCGTCTGAGATTGGCTCGATCCCTCGAGACGGGGCGACTACCTCAGATTTCTCCTCATAGTGAAAGCTATCGGCAAGATGAAGATCCCTATCGCGGAAAAACGCAGGTTTCTATCTGAGGTTGGGCGAATGAGAGGTCAGTCTGGCACAGACTTCAGCATCTTTATTGAAAAGGCCTACATGAGCCTTGAGGATATGATGAGGCTTTAAGCGTGCCCTGAATTTTAGGCTGAGAAGAGGTACTTCATGAAGCATTTGGTGCTGGTGGCACTGGCCGGGATCGCCTTGGCTGGCTGTGGGAAGAGCGATATCGACAGGGCGCGCGAAGCTGTCGCCAAGAAGCTCACTGACCCGTCGTCTGCTCAGTTTCGGAATGAGCGGAGTAAGAAGGATGGCTGGGTGTGTGGTGAGGTCAACTCGAAAAATGCCATGGGCGGTTACGTTGGATTCAAGCGCTACACCGTGATCTGGAAGGATGGTGGCGGCCAGTCAGTTTCGCTTGAAGGAGTTGATGAGAGCTCATTGGATAGAGCGCTATGTAAAGCTGATGGACAGCAATAGAAAGCCAACATTTAACACAACCCGCTCCGGCGGGTTTTTTTATGCCTGGAGAAATCATGAGCCAAGGTGATATTGCCGTTCTGGGGGTCCGAGTCGAATCGGGCGAAGCAGTCACTGCGGCCGATAATCTGGATAGCCTGGCAAAGGCCGGAGAGCGCGCAGAGAAGGCTGCAGCTGCTGTTGAAGCGCAAGCCAGATCCTCCGGGGTTTCGATCAAGGAGCTTGCCACTGGAAGCACGGCAGCTGAACAATCTATGGGCAAGCTGGCGGCCGCCGAAGAGAAGGTTGCAGAAACCTCAAGCGAGGCGATGGCCCGGCTCACTGCCATGGCCAAGGCATCTCTTGAAGCAAGTGACTATCACAAGGGGCTGGCGTCCAGCGTTGTGAGTGTCGGCGGAGCGATGGAAACCGCCAAGTCTGCAGCGACTGACTGGTCGGCCTACCAAGCACAGATCAACGAGCGCGGCCGCGCTCTTATTGACACAGAGAACCGGATTTCTGCTGCTGCAAGACAGGCAGCCGTGACGACCGGCGTTCAAGCGGATGGTCTTCAGGAGTTGCTCGGCCGAATTGATCCGGCCGTTGCCGCGCTTGGCAGGCTGGATGAGATGGAGCGCAGGCTGCAAGGGTTCAAATCATCTGGCGCTTTGGACGCAGAAACGTTCGCAGATTACAAGGGGAAAATAGACCAGGCCCGGCAGGAGCTGGGAAGGATGGACTCATCCCTATCTCGAACTGGAATGTCGGCCAAGGCAACTGCAGCAGCGCTGCGCGGGGTTCCTGCGCAATTGACGGACATTGTTGTGAGCCTCCAGGGCGGTCAAGCGCCACTCACAGTGCTCCTTCAGCAGGGCGGCCAGCTCAAAGACATGTTCGGGGGCATCGGTCCAGCCGCCAGGGCTATGGGCGGGTACATCGTCGGCTTGGTCAACCCTTTCACGGTTGCGGCAGCCGCAGTGGCCGGACTGGGAGTCGCATACTACAAGGGATCCGAGGAGCAAGAAGAATTCCGGAAATCTCTGATTCTGAGCGGGAATGCGGCCGGCACGAATGTAGGTGCTATGACAGATCTCTCTCGACAGATTGCCGCGACCGTAGGCACAACTGGCGCAGCGGCTGAGATTTTGGCTCAACTGGCCGGCAATGCGAACATTGCCGGTGAAAGCATCGGCACCGTCGCAACTGCGGCTCTTCAGATGCAAGACGCTACTGGGCGCGCAGTTGAGCAGACTGTCGCTGAATTCGTCAAAATCGGAAAGGACCCGGTTTCAGCCGCCAAAGAACTGAACGACCAATACAACTTTCTGACTGCCAGCACTTACGCTCAGATTGCCGCCCTGAAAGAGCAGGGTGACACAGTCGGTGCGGCCAAACTGCTAACAGACACCTACGCCCAGACTATCGATACTAGGACGAAGGAGATCGTCGAGAACCTGGGTTGGATCGAAAAGGCGTGGCGCGGCGTCTGGGGAATGACGAAAAATGCCGGCGATGCAGCGCTTGATTTCGGCCGATCCGCAAGCCTCGCAGCCCAGCTGGCCGAAGCGCAAAAGGATCTGGCGGCGCTGGAAAAGAATGTCGCGGGCAATTCGATTGTGGCCAAGAGCGCAGAAGCGGCTAATGAGAGGACCCTACTTGAAAGTCGCATCCAGGCCCTCAACGACCAGATCAGGATTCAGAAATCGATTGACCAAGCCCAAGAGAACTACCGGAAGCGCCAGCGTGACTCGATCGCTGGCATGCACGAGGTAGATAAGCTCGAAAAGTCTGCCTGGACCAATGCAGAGAAGCGGGCCGATAAGCTGAAGACGTATCGCAAGTCCCTTGCAGACATCCGCAAGGAGAATCCTGACGATCAGCGCCTCAATCCAGATAGGATCGCCCGAGTTGAGGCGGATATCGCCAAGCAATTCAAGGATCCAGCAGTACGCACTACCCCCATGGACCTTTCCAGCTTCAACGACCAGAAGAACGCACTGGGCGCGATCCTGGCCGAGTACAAGAACCACCAGAAGGAGCTGGATGCAGCGCAGAAGGCTGGTCTGGTATCGCAGAAATCCTATGCCTCTCAGCGCGCTGCGATCATCGAGCAGCAGAAAGGCGATGTCACCAGCGCTTACGAGGCCGAGATCAAGGCCCTGGAGGATGCTAAGGGGCGCAGCACCACTAGCGCCCAGCAGAAGATCCAGCTCGACCAGAAGATCGCCGACGCGCGGGCCGCAATGGTCAAGGCGCAGAAGGATGCCGACTCCGAGCTGGCGGTTCTCGCAACCAATGAGGAAGGCCGGCTCAAGCGCCAAACTGCTGCGGTCCAGGCATACACCGATCAGCTTGAGCGCGAGCGACAGGTGCGGGCCACGGCAGGCGATCGCGCTGCGGCCGCCCTCGGCATGGGTGATCGCCAGGCGGGCCTTCAGCGAGAGCTGGACGGGGTTTCCGACGAGTTCAACCGCAAGCGTGAAACTCTGCTGGATCGCCGCCGCACGGCGCCGGACAAGTACAGCGCCGAGGACTACAAGCGCGACCTGGCAATCCTTGAGGAGGCTGAGAACCGGTACAGGGAAACTGTAGTGGGCAACTACGACAAGATCTCTGCCGCTCAGGGCGATTGGAGGAATGGCGCATCGTCCGCGTTCGCCACTTACCTCGAGCAGGCCCGTGACGTCGCCGGACAGACGCGGACGTTGTTCAGCAATGCGTTCACCAGCATGGAAGATGCAGTGGCCAGCTTCGCCACCACCGGGAAGCTGTCTTTCTCTGACTTCACCAAGTCGGTGCTTGCGGACATGGCGAGAATCGCCGCGCGCCAGGCCATCACTGGTCTCGCTGGAAGCCTCTTTGGATCCGCAGTTGGCGGTTTGTTTGGTGGTGGCGCAGCAGCAGCCTCCAGTGCGTTCACGCCGGGCAGCGCGGGCGCAATCTCATCCAAGCTTGGGGCCTCTGCCGCTGGTTATTCAGCGGCATATGGATTCTCTGACGGCGGTTACACCGGCGATGGAGCCAAGTATCAGCCCATGGGTGTGGTGCACGGCGGGGAGTTCGTGCTGCGCAAGGAGGTCGTGGCCCAGCCTGGCATGCGGAGCTACCTGCACCAGCTGAACCAGAACGGGTATGCGGATGGTGGTTACGTCACGCCAATGCCGGTTCCTCGGCAGATGACCAACTCTGTCAGCCAGAGCCAAGCGGCACCCGTGTCGGTGGCAATCCGGATCGATGGTTCGGGAGCCAGCCAAGTGCAGAGCAGCAGCCCAGGGCTTGAGCAGTTCGGCAAGGAAATAGGTGCGTTCGTGGATGCCCGCTACCGGAAGCTGTTGAGCATGGACCTGCGGCCTGATGGCGCCATTGGCAGGTCCATGCAGCGTCGGTAGCGGCTGGCCCATAACGTCTCCCTCATTGAATCGACATCCTACAGAGAATGGTATGGCTATTGAAACCTTCAGCTGGCCGACCGAGCGCGGCGAGGCAGCGCAAGTCGAGTATCGCGTTCGCGAGTCTCGATTCGGCGATGGATACCGTCAGGTGGTCGCCGACGGGCCCAACAACAAGCAAGACAGCTATCCCATTACGGCGGCTGGAACGCGAGCCGAGGTGCGCAAGATGATGGAGTTCTTCGACCGACACGGCGGCGCTAAAGCATTCCTCTGGTACACGCCGATGGGCGATCTAGGCCTGTTCACTTGCAAAGATCCGAGGCCAACGCCAGTGGGCGGCGGCCGATTCAAGATCGCGGCCACATTCGAGAGGGCGTTCCATCCATGAGTCTGGTAGCGCAAATCCAAAAGCTGGAGCCTGGCTCTGAAGTGGTGCTGTTCGAGCTTGATGGCTCAGACTTCGGCGCCGACGTGCTGCGCTTCCATGGCCATGCCATCCCGCACACACCGCAGGAACTGGCTGCTGCTGGAGCGGACGCAGACCAACTGCCTGCGAAGTCAATCTGGTGGCGCGGCGAGGAGTACGGTGCCTGGCCTTTGGAGATCGACGGCATTCAGGCGAACTCGGACGGCACCGCTGTGCGCCCATCGCTGTCGGTCGGCAATGTGAATGGCAGGATCACCGCCCTGTGTCTGGCGTTCGACAACCTGCTGGAGTTCAAGCTGACGATCCGGAACACGCTGGGTCAGTACCTGGACGCGGCAAACTTTCCTGGCGGCAACCCTACGGCAGACCCGACCCAGGAAAGCCTTGAGATTTGGTTTCTCGACCAAAAAACGTCGGAGAACGGGAAGGTCGTTTCGTGGGAGCTGGCCAGCCCTGGCGATGTAGGCGGGGAGAGTATCGGCCGGCAGATGACGACCCTCTGCCACTGGGCGATGACCAATGGCTACCGTGGGCCGAACTGTGGCTACACCGGCCCGTACTACGATATGGACGGCAACCCGACAAGTGATCCGGCCAAGGATCAGTGCAATGGCTGCCTGGACACTGGATGTGTTGTACGGCACGGCCAAGGCAACCAACTTCCATTCGGCGGTTTCCCGGCCGTGTCTCTGATTGCCAGGAGCTGATCATGCGCAAACACATTCTCACCGCCGTGCAGAGGCACGCTGCGACGGCGTACCCGCGCGAGTGTTGCGGGCTGCTGTTGGCTGTCGGCCGCAAGCAGATCTATTACCCATGCGATAACGTGGCCACCGAGCCGACTGAGGATTTCCGAATCGACCCGGAGCAGTATGCGGCGGCCGAGGATCTGGGTGAGGTGATCGGCATCGTGCACTCGCATCCTGATGCCACCAGTAGGCCTTCTCCGCGCGACCTTGCCATGTGCGAGGCCACGGGCGTGCCGTGGCACATCCTGTCGTGGCCGGAGGGAGACCTGCGCACCATCACACCAACCGGCCAAACCACGCTGCTGGGCCGGCCCTTCGTGCATGGGGCTTGGGACTGCTGGCAGGTATGCGCAGACTGGTACCAGCGCGAGTGGGGTCTGGAGTTTCCAGTCTACGCCCGCGAGGATGGCTGGTGGGAGAGCACCGAGGGGCCGAGCTTGTACGAGCAGGCCTACGAAGCTGCTGGGTTCTATCAGGTCAGCCAGCCGCAGCGCGGCGACATGGTCGTCATGTCTGTTGGACGCACCGCGCACCCGAACCACGCCGGCATTTTCCTGGGGAACGAACCAGCACTACCGGGCGAGCAAGCAGATGTTTTCGGGCCAGGCCCGTTCCTGCTGCACCACCTTTACGGCAGGCCATCAGAAATAATCGTGTTCGGCGGGCCTTGGCTTGACCGGACACGCCTGATTCTGCGCCACAAGGAGGCTCAATGAGCGCAATCACTTACTCGCCGATGACAACAATCAAGCTGTCCGGATCGCTGGCACGTCGTTTCGGCAGGGTGCATCGGAGGCAGTTGGATGCGGGGGATGTGTGGGAGGCATTCAAGGCGCTCAAGGCAACTATTGATGGCTTCGAGGCCGAGGTAAAGCGACTCGGCGAACTGGGCCTCCGGTTCGCTGTTTTTCGGAACGGTCAGAATGTTGGCACCCAGGGCTTTGGTCGCGGCGGATCACGGGACATTCGTATCGTCCCGGTCATCGCTGGAAGTAAGCGTGGCGGCCTCCTTCAAACCGTCCTGGGTGCAGTCTTGGTAGTAGCCAGCTTCTTCGGCGCACCCACTGGGCCTCTCGGCATCGCACTGCTCGCCGGCGGCGTCATTCAAATGCTCAGCCCCCAGGCCAAGGGCCTGTCGCAAAGCGGCTCGCCGGAGAACCTGCCGTCGTACGCCTTCGGCTCAGCCAAGAACACCACCGCCAGTGGCAACCCCGTCCCGATCTGCATCGGCAAGCGCCGTTGGGGTGGGGCGATCATCTCGGCATCGATCTACGCAGAGGACAAAGCATGACCAGAGTGACTTACAGAATCACCATCCGAGATCTTCACCGCATAGAGCACGGTCAGGTGTGCGCTGATGAAGCCGTGGTTGCCATCAAAGATGGAGAGCGGGAGATTCACCGGGAGTATTTCACAGGTAAGTGCCAGGCACGGGCTGGTTACGTCCGGAGGTACACGGGGAAGCCTGGTCTCCATGCCGTTCTGCTATCTGGCAACTGCTGCATGCAGTTTGCGGCAGGCGCCCCTACGCAGGGCGCTCAAGCCCACCCATGAATTCATCTGTGCCAAGGCGATGAGAACCGTAGTCCACGCGATGACCGGTCCCTCGAGCGGCTGCCTCGGCCTCCGCCGCGCTTTTCGAGGCGTAGATGTCGATGAACTCCCAGGGGGCGTCTTTCACAACTCCCCAACCCAGAACACAGCCCTCATTGTCGGGGTCTTTGGGTAGATTCTTTGCCAGGCTTCTGATCGACATAACCGCTCCTTGGTTGTGGGAGCCTGAAACCTACTCCGGTAAGCCGTCTAGGTGTTACTGGCATTGCATCCACCCTGTACAGAAAAACACGCCGCCTCCGGGCGGTTTTCTATTGCCCGGAGGACAGCATGGGCGCAGCAGCTCAACTTGAGATCACCGGCGCCAAGAGTGGCGAGAAGAAGCCCAAGGCACCCTACGAGGCCCCCGACAGCCTACGGTCTACCAACATCGCCAAGATCCTGTTGGCGGTGGGCGAGGGTGAGTTCGACGGCACGCCTACAGACCGCGACATCTACCTCGACAACACGCCGATCATGGATGCCAGCGGCAACGTGAACTTTCCGGGCGTGAAGTGGGAGTGGCGCCCTGGGTCTGTTGAGCAGGACTACATTCAGGGCATTCCGGCGATCGAGAACGAGACCACGGTAAACGTGGAACTGCGCAGCGACACGCCGTTCACCCGCGCGCTGACCAACACCCAGCTCTCGGCAGTACGCCTGCGCTTTTCCTGGCCGCGCCTTTTGAGCTCTGACGCCAACGGCACGAACGGTTACCGCATTGAGTACGCCATTGATGTGGCTACCGATGGCGGATCGTTCGTCGAGGCTCACCGTGGCGCGGTCGACGGAAAGACCACCAATGGCTACCAGCGCTCGGTGCGCGTTGATCTGCCCAAGGCAACGTCGGGCTGGACGTTCCGCGTGCGCCGGATTACCCCGAACCTCAACAACGGCAGCGTAGCTGACACGATGATGGTCTCGGGTTACACGCAGATCATCGACCAGAAAATTCGCTACCCGAACACAGCGCTGCTGTACATCGAGTTCGACGCCCAGCAGTTCCAGAACATCCCGGCTGTGACCGTCGACTGCAAAGCCAAGCGCTGGCCGGTGCCGAGCAACTATGACCCGGCGACCAGAACCTACACCGGGGTGTGGGACGGCACGTTCAAGCAGGCCTGGACGAACAACCCGGTGTGGGCCACCTACGGCATCTGCGTCAACGACCGATTCGGCCTGGGAAAACGCATCCAGTCTTGGATGGTCGACAAGTGGGAGATGTACCGGATCGGCCAGTACTGCGATCAGCTAGTACCAGATGGGGTAGGTGGGCAGGAGCCGCGCTACCTGTGCGACCTGAACCTGCAGGGCAAGGCCGAGGCCTGGACGCTGCTGCGTGATCTGTCGGCTATCTACCGGGGCATGACCTACTGGGCGCAAGGCTCGCTGTTCATGCAAGCGGACATGCCGCGCGCGCAAGACATCGACTACGTGTTCACCCGATCAAACGTCATCGACGGTGACTTCGTCTACGGCGGCGCTGGGCGCGACACGCACTACAGCCGCGCGCTGGTGAGCTACGACAACCCGGCAAACAACTACGACACCGACGTCGTCCCGGTGACCGACAATGCGCTCCAGCGCCGGTACCGGGATCGTCCCATCGAGATCTCTGCCATCGGCTGCACGCGCGCCAGCGAGGCACAACGTCGAGGCAAATGGGCGCTACTGAGCAATAACCAAGACCGCACCGTGACCTTCAAGACGGGCATGGAAGGCGCGAACGTGCTGCCTGGGTTCGTCATCCCTGTAGCCGATGAGTTGGTGGCCGGGCGCCCAAATGGCGGCCGGATATCGGCGGCTGCCGGCCGCGTCGTGACGCTGGACCGTGACACGCCTATCAAGGCTGGCGACCGCCTGATCATCAACCTGCCGAACGGCACGGCCCAAGGCAGGACAGTGCAGTTGGTCAGCGGCCGCGCCGTCACCGTGACGACCGCCTACGCGCTCCAGCCCGAGCCTGAGCTGCAATGGGCAATCGACTACGAGGATCTGGCCATCCAGCTGTTCCGCGTGCTCAAGCGCGTGCGCACTGCCGAGGGCGAGTATGAGTTCACCGCCCTGGAGTTCAACCCGAGCAAGTTCGCAGCGATCGACACCGGCGCCAAGCTCGACGAGCGGCCGATCAGCGTCATCCCGGTGACCACGGTGCCGGCGCCCACGAGCGTGTCGGTGACGTCCGGGCACGCAATCGACCAAGGCATCGCTGTCAGCACGATGACGATCGCCTGGCCGGCGGTCGAAGGGGCGGTCGCGTATGACGTCGAGTGGCGCAAGGACAACGGCAACTGGGTACGCCTGCAGCGCGTTGGCACGACCTCTGTTGATGTCGTCGGCATCTATGCCGGCGCCTACCTGGCGCGGGTCCGGGCTGTCAGCGCGTTCGACATCACCTCGACGTGGCGCAACTCGACACTGACGGAGCTCAAGGGCAAGGAAGGGCTACCGCCAGCGGTTTCCTACCTAAAGTCCACGCCTTTGGTCTTCGGTACCGGCTTGGCCTGGGCCTTCCCGCCTGGCGCAGAGGACACGCAACGCACGGAGATCTGGCAGAGCGCAACAACCAGCCGCGACCAGGCTATCAAGCTGGGGGACTTCGCATATCCGCAGGCTGAGCATGAGCTGCACGGGCTTGTACCCGGTATTGAGTTCTTCTACTGGGCGCGTCTCATCGACCGTTCGGGGAACTTCGGCCCTTGGTATCCCGATGGTGCTGGGGTGGTGGGACGTTCGAGCTCAGATCAGTCCGAGTATGAGGAGTATTTCAGGGACAAGATCGGCAATGGTGCCCTGTACCCGGAGCTTCGCAAGGAAATCGAGCTCATTTCGGGCGATGGGCCTGGCTCAGTGTCCGGTCGGATCGATGATGCCAAGAAAGAGCTGTACCAGCGCATCAACGAGTTGACTGACGCGCTGGCTTACAACCCGGAAGACGCCTACGCCCGTGGGGACGTGGTTCGTCAAGGGCAGAGGTTGTTCCAGGCCATTGCCGACGTGCCAGCAGGCGCAGCACCCCCGGATGCAAACTACTGGGCCGATATCGGTACCATCTTGGAGACTGCCAATGCCCTGGCCAGCCAGGTGCAGCGCAACACTGCTGACATCAGCGACCTGGACGGCAAGGTGACCGCGTCCGCAAGCCAGCTCACAGCACTGCAGGCCGCCGCACGGGATGATGACGCGGAAGGAGATCTGGCGGATGCCATGAAGGGCTGGGACGCGACGGCCAAATTTGCCGATGAGGTCAAGGTGCGTGCGTCGCAGAACGAAGCCACCGCCACGCGGCTGACGTCCCTCGACACCCAGGTTGCAGACAACAAGTCCAGCATCAGCCAGCTCGACCAGGTCGTGACCACGAATGAGCGTTCCACGGCTGAGCGCATTGCAGAGGTGAAGACCTCAGTCGGTGACAACGCCTCACGAATCCAGCAGGTCAGTGAATCCCTCACAGACACGAACGGCGCGGTGGCATCGCTGCGCACGTCGGTTGAGTCGGTGTACACGGCAGGTCGAGAAGAGACGGGAGAGGGCGACCTGACTGGCGCTTTGGATGCCTGGCAGACCAAGGCGAAGATTGCGATCGACACCAAGACGCTTGCCGAGGCCGATCAGGCCCTGGCGAGAAAGTCGGAGACGTTGGAGGCCTCCATCGGTGACACAAGGTCATCCGTGCAGCATGTGAGCGAGACCGTGGTAGGGCTGGATGGCCGTGTGAGAGCGCAGACGACCATCAAGGCGCAGACCATCGCAAATGGGCGGAAGGTCATGGCGGGACTTTCGGTCGGCAGCGACGGTGAGACCTCGGAGATTCTGGCATTCGCACAGCGCTTCGGGGTTGTCGACGAGGTCAGCGGCCAACTGATCCTGCCGTTCGTGGTACAGAACGGCCAAGTGTTCATCAACCAGGCGGTGATTAATAAAGCGTTTATCCGCGAAGTAATCCTAAGTGAGGTCTTGCGCTCAGAGGCTACCGATTCCCAAGGTAGGCCGTTAATTGAACTCAACTTCAAAAGCGGATATTTCGCGCTTCGCGGACAAGGCGAAGATGGCTCAACTCAAATAATTCCTGGACAGGTAAACACCTACTTCAAGAATGGTAATCCTTCTACGAAGATGGGGAACGGAATTTAATGGCTACAGGGTTCAAGTCGTACCTGCTTGAAGGTGGTGTTCTGGTAGACATGACCAAGCCTATAAGCCAGATGCTTGGATACGTGGATACGAACGCCACCAATGGCTCCACAACGATTGCTGCGGCACCGGCTGGAAAGACATTGTTCTTCGCAGTGGCAGAGCTCAGCCAGCAGGATCGCTACCTGGGGAAGCGACCTGCCGTAACCCTGAGCGGTACCACCCTTTCTTGGCAGTATTCATATCCAGATGGCTGGGGCTTCTATTCACTAAATTGCCGGATCCATTATGGATATCGATAGGTGGTCAAATGGCAAGCGCATTCATTGGCCTGAATGAGAACAATGCGGGAATAAACTTCGATAGTCGCTACATTGCGTATGGTCTACGCAAGAGCGGCAACCTTCAAAGTATCGGTGGATGGCCGAGGCTGCTGCTGAAATCAGTAAATCTAGACCCGACACGCCCGTCGAGTTACTCAGAAACGTCAGTGACGGATATTCTTTTCGGGTTCTCCGTTCAGGGGGCCATCGCTCCGATCGTATTCATTAATGGCAGCGGGGTATCATGCGGCTCTTCGAAGGTTGGTGATACAACAACCTTTCTCTTCCTACTTGCTTCGGCCAGTACCAAGTTCTACTACTTCGACCTGATGTCTGATAATGGTCCGATTAACGGGGTGAAATGTTGGAATGAGGCCGGAGACCTGACTTTCAACTCTAGTCAGATCCCTCTGAATGTCATAGCCAGTGTCACGGCACCGCAGCCTCCGGCGACCGATCCGAGGCTTCCCAATCAGTATGGTGCTGTCTATCAAGGCGGATCGAATGGATGGGATAAACCCTCGGGTTTGGCCGGGTATTTCACCAGCTTCACTTCTAGGATCTTCGTCCCTGTAGCATCTGGTGACTGCGCCGCCTGCATTACTTTCAGTCGATCAATGGGACAGGGCCGGCGTGAAAGATCCTCGCCTCCAGACCCCGCTAACTCCCCTGCATTAACCAATCTTATGGCAACTATGGAGGGGTGTTTCGGTGTTAATGGCGGTGTGACCTTCGTCGCGTGTGATGCGGCGCACACGACGATGTATGGATCAACCTCTGCCGCGAATAGCTATTTCGACATACCCGCTGTTCTACCTGACGCGCTTGTCATCAGGTCGAGTGACTATCCATTTCCCTATAACTAGGATTTGAGCATGCCATGGTACAGATCTGGCACGGTGGCGATTACTGCCGGCCAAAACACGGTGACCGGAACCGGCACCAACTTCTCCGCCAATTCGAGAGTTGGCGATGCCTTGCAAGGCCCGGACGGCCGCTGGTACGAAGTCACCAACATCGCGAGTGCAACGGTGCTGAGCATCCTCCCAGCCTATCAAGGCGGGACCGTGAGCGGTGGCACTTATGGCCTGGCCCCATGCAAGGCTACGTGAAGGAATCGGCAGACCGACTGCGGCAGTATGTTGAGCAGTTCGGCGCCAAAATGGCGGCCCTGGGCACGACCGGCAACTACGACATTCTGCCGGTGGCCAAGGGCGGTACTGGCTCTGACAACGCGACTGCAGCCCGGACCAATCTCGGCCTGGGAACGGCTGCAACCCGCGCGGTGGGATTCGCTCAGGGCCAGGTTCCACCCTCAGAATCCATCGGGCTGGTGGGCGCCTCGTCGACGACAAAAAGCTGGTACACCGACCTGGACCAGGGCTTCGATCCCGTGCTGTACGCCCCAGGTGCCCCGGGCGCCCCCAGCGGCGGCACTGGCTACTGGTACAAGCAGACGATCAGGTTTGGTGCCAACAACAACCGCCTGATGATCGCCTGGCCGTATGGCCTATCCGGCAATACAGGGACCATCAAGATGTGGTCGGTCTACGGTGATGGAGTTACACCCGTCATCGAGCTCTACCACACAGGCAACACCACGCGCGCATCCGACGGCACACTCAAGGCGATCTGACATGACTACACGAGCAGCAATCAACATTCTGGGCGACGGGTCGATCATCGACATCACCTCGCTGGGTAGCCGAGACCTCACTGTCCAGCACCCTGGGCCAGGTCAGTACCTTGTCAGTGGCACCCTCGGCATGTGCCCGCCGCCAGAGGGATGGGGCTATGTGCTGAACCAGATGGATGCCGCCGCATCGGTAGGCATCACCTACGCAGACGGCGTCCTGACTGTGTCTGTGATGAAAGACGCCGAGCCCGCGGACCTGTTGCACAGCATTACCCTGCATGTTTCTGTCGAGGATCTGCCAGTCGCCCAGCTGCCGCCGATGCCCGAGCCGGAGCCCGCTGACCCACTCACTGCTGCGCAAGCGGAGGCGGCGAGACTCAGGGCGATCGCTGACTCTGCAATCGCCCCGCTCCAGGACGCAGTTGATCTCGATGACGCGACAGAGGCCGAGGAGGCTCTGCTGAAACAGTGGAAGCGCTACCGCGTTGCGCTCAACCGCCTGCCCGAACAGCCGGGATACCCCAGCGCGATCGATTGGCCAGCGCCGCCTGCCTGATGCCGCATCCAACCCCGACCGCCGCCCGGCGGTATTTTTTTGTCCGGAGAAGCCTCAATGCCGATCACCGAACAGCAACTGCTGCAGATCCTCCCCAAAGCCCGCCCTGTAGCGGGCATTTTTTTGCCTGCGCTGAACCGTGCAATGCTGCGCTGGAAGATCGACAGCCGCGTGCGCACCGCCGCTTTCCTTGCCCAGGTCGGCCATGAGTCTGGCCAGCTGCGCGCCCTGAGCGAGAACCTGAACTACAGCGCCGACGCCCTGGTGCGGACCTGGCCCAGCCGCTTCACCGCCGAGACCGCGCCGACCTACGCTCGCCAGTCGGAAAAGATCGCCAATCGCGTCTACGGCGGCCGCATGGGCAACGGTCCTGAGTCGTCGGGCGACGGCTGGCGCTACCGTGGGCGCGGACTCATCCAGCTCACCGGCCGGGCGAACTATCGCGCCGCTGCCCAGGCCCTTGGTCTGCCGCTGGAGGAACAGTCCGAACTGCTCGAGCAACCGGAGCACGCAGCGCAGTCCGCCGCATGGTGGTGGGCGCAGCACGGGTTGAACGAATTGGCCGATGCCGGCCGGTTCAAGGACATCGGCAGCATCATCAACACCGGTCAGCCCGGGCGCACGCCGAACGGCGCCGCAGAGCGCCAGGCCCTGTACGACATCGCGATGCGGGTGCTGGCATGAAAGCCTGGCTGATTCGCCTGGCGGGGGCTGGCCTGCTGGTGTTGCTCGGCATAGCCGTTGGCACCTGGGCCACAACCAACCACTTCCGGCCGCTGCTCGATGACCAGCAAGACCGGGCCGCACAGTGCGCCGCCGCGCGCGACAACCTGGCCGGGCTGGCGCAGGAGCAGGGGAAAGCACTCGGCGACCTGACCCTGGCCGCGCAGACCCGCCAGCACAAGGCCGAGCAGGCGGTGGCCCAGGCGAAGGCTGGCGCCCAGGTCGACTATGCAGCCGCGAACCGGCTACAGCAGGAGCGCACCGGCGGCGATCAGTGCGCGGCCGCAACATCGATCATCGATCAGGAGCTGGGGCTATGAAGGCGCAGATCATGCAGGTGATGTTGGTCGGCCTGCTGCTGGCCGGGTGCGCAGCGAATGCACCGCCCCAGGTCCAGTATGTGCGTGTGGAAGTGCCAGTGCAGGTTCCGTGTCGTGCGCCGGATGTCGCCGTTCCGGAATGGGCAACTGCTGGAGTGCGCAAGACTGACAGCTTGGAGGTGAAGGTGCGGGCGCTGCTGGCCGAGCGGCGCCAGCGGATTGGTTACGAGCGCTTGCTCGAGGCTGCCGCCAGCGCCTGCCGGTAGCCTCACCTCAACGAATGCCCAATCAGTGAGTTCTTTGACCCACGCTTATGGGTTGCACAAACACGAAGCGCATCACGCGTGCCCCGTCACATGAGTGGGGCCTTTTTTCCTCCCCGCGATCGGCACAACTCTGTACGACACCGAGCCACAGTCGCGCTCGTCGTTGTAGAGGTCTGTAGTGCTCTGGCGCTTATGGCCAAGCAGCGCTTTGGTGTCCTGGCCCTGTGCACGGTACATCCTCTCAGACAATGAGCGAATTTCGTGGAAGGTGGCTGGCTTCTTGCCTTCACCCCATGCAGATCGGGGAATCGCCGAGTCGCGGTCTGCCGAGAACGCTGAGGTCAGGTAGTTCTTGTGATACGGCCGTCCATCAGGCCTGCAGATCAAAAGTTCGCCTGGCTTCATCCCGTCTCGGCATCGGTCAATGACTTTCCTCAGCGAGATGCGTGCCGCGTCCAGCCGGATGTCGAGTGGGATGGCCTGGCGGACGCCTGTTTTCTGATGCCTCACCAGTAGGTGGTCGTCTGAGATGTGGTCTGCCTGAAGACGAACAACATCTCCGATTCGCAGGCCGGTCACCAGGGCGATATCAATCGCGCCTACAAGCCACTGCCGGCCGCGGCGCGTACTGATCCTCCTGATGGCCTGCAAATGCTCGAAAGTCAGGCGCGACCGGCGCACGACGGGGCGTGGTCGACGAAGGTGAGTGATTGGGTTAAGTCCGACATGGCCTGCGATGATGGCTTCGTTGAACATATCGTCAGCCTCGATGTGCAGGCGCAATGAGAGATGCTCACGACCCGAATCCCAAACGCGACGAATTGCAGTTGCGGCATCAACTGGACGGATTGTAGACAGCTGACGGTCTGGTCCGCCCAGCAAAAGGACCAATTGCTGAATCTGTGACAGGCGGTCCGCGAGCGTTTTAGGCTTTAAATTGCGAGTCGCAATCAGAGTTCCAAACTCAATAGCCCACTGCCCAAGTGACATTTTGCTGGCGGGCAGGGTGGCACAGCAGTGATGGCAGAGCATGTAGCGTCTCCTAATTGCATATGATCTGCCTATCCGGCAGTAGAATGAGTGCAATCAGCAGGACTCGAACCTGCAACTTTGGAAGCGCATCCAGCCCAGCTATGATCGCGAAGACCTAGCGCTGTTTGTCTTGGAGCTCAATGTTGAGGCCCTGATCCGCCGACCAAGCAAGCTCCCCTGCCATGTCTGCGTAGTCGACGTATCCGTAGCGGCGTGCAGCTTCGTCCAAGGCTGCCGGCATGCTCACAGCCCTTACCAGGAGCGGATGATCGATCTGGTCATCTTTCCAGACAGCGAATGTGTCCATGCTCGCTTTGGCGTGGGATATGGCCCAGGCCAAGGCTTTTTTGTTGCTGCCATCAAACTGGCGTCTCAGATATTCCCAGTCGCCCGCCAGGTCTGGCTCAGTGGTGGGATTGATCAAAGCCTGGATCTGAATTTGGGCAGCGCGGTACTTCGCGACGGCGTTCTTCTGAGCCTTGCTCACGCTCTCACCAAGTCGCTGGCGCGATCAGCCATGTCGATCATGTAGGCCGTGCCTTGTTCGTCTGTCACGGCCACACCTCGGAATCCCAGCAGCTTCGCCGCGCGGGCTGTGAAAACCTGGACGTCCCAAGAATCATCAGCGTCCAAACTATCCAGTTGCTGGCGCTCGCTGATGATCTCTTCCGCAGTGTCCGTATCCACCCCGAAGCGAGTGCAAAACTCGTCGACCAAGGAGGTCAGTTTCGCTGCCTCTTCGTGATAGAAGAGGCTGCCAGCGTTAATCACCAGCCCATCGTCGATACTCAGGCTGTATGTGACGTATTCGCCAGCAGTCATGACATAGGGGCGGTCAGAGAAGAACAGAAACTCGTTGAATCTGCCGCGAGAGTGCAGCTCTACGATCTGTTCTGGGCTGGTATGAAAAAGCTCGATCATGGGCAATCTCCTTGAATGAAGACAGTGTACCACTATCATATGATATGGCACATCCTCAGACGACCGCCTGTCGGAATCACATACATATGCTCAGTCAGCGCCAAGCGGTACTTCCTGAGTCTAAGCCCTAGGTGCTGAAATACTGTATCCATGTACAGTATTGGTGTTCCATGTACTTCCTAATCGTCCGACGGCGTGAGCGCGGCGTCGCGATCCCGCCCGAGCAAATGCGCAAGGTCCAGGCCCTGCGCGGTCAGGTCCAGATCAAAGAAAGCCACTGCGCGGCGCTTGGAAGATCGACAACCACCGCCTGGGTGTTCAGCCCCGCACCCGGGGCAGACATCATCCCCCGTCTGCTGGACGTGCGCATCACAGGCATGGCACAGAACGGGATGAACCTCACCGGGCTGGAGGACGTTGACGGCGCGCTGTACGCGCAGTCTTGGTGGTGTAGGGCGGACCAATGATCCCGGAGACCTGGACGCGCGAACTCGACGACTGGTCGGCGTTGATCACCGATCCCGATGGCCGCGCTGCTGTGCTCGCGGAGATGGCGTATGCGGCCCGCCGGCGCCGGGATATCAATGACGCTGAATTGATCGACATGCTCGAGCTTGCAGAGGCGGGCAGGGCCTGGGCGCTCGAAGAGCACGACAACGCTTGGGCGTGCGGGCTTTTTCGCGTGTATCAGGATGGGCTGTCTATACAAGGGGATTAGATTCGGCAGGACGCCGTGGGCGGGCTGGCATGGGCCAGTGAGTTTTGAAGTGACTGTGTCCGGATCGGTTGAACCCTGTTAGGCATCGTTGCAGCGAGCGCCTGGCGGGAAAACCAGTAATTTCAAGGGTCTACGTGTGCTTGCCACGCATGGGGTGCAAGGGGTCGAGTGTTCGAATCACTCCGTCCCGACCAAAATACTCCAAGAAATCCAGTCACTTAGCGGTGACTGGATTTTTTTATGCTTGGTGGTTTTGAGGGCTTCCGATTTTCGCCCCACCGGTGTTTTTTGCGCTGGTCACGCCCCTTGAGCAAGAATCTGTGGAGGGCTTTGTGTGAGCTGAGCCGGCAGGGGGCACTGTCTGGCGAGTCATTAAAAGGATTGCAGTGGCAGGAATAAGCGACGGCTATCCGAACCAAGCGGCAAGAGCCCGCATTGCTCGTAGAATCCCCGAATGTCGTCGTCGCTAACGTCGACGACCAAGGCGTAGATTGCGATTTGATTACTGACGGCCAGCGTACGCTTGATGGCATCGGCTAGCAGCAATCCGCCTATGCCACGACCCTGAGCATCTTGGCTGATGCCGAGGCGGCCGAGCAAGGCGGCGGGGAGTGGGTGGCGAGGCAGTCTGCGAGCAAGCTTTTCGGGAAGCTGGTCGAACTCGATCGACAGGCTGGAAAGGGTGTAGTACCCCGTGATGACGTCTGGCTGCTCCAGCGTGGTGGCGACGAATACCCGGCTAACGCGGCGCTTCACGTCTTGGCCGGCTTGCTTGTGTACGTAGTCGTCCAGTGCGTTTACGCCGCATTGGAAACCGGCTCGGTAATGGTTGGTGGCTAAGGCGTGATGAGCAGATCGACTCGCTCGCTCATCGGCCGGTGACACGCTGTTCGTGACTCTCAAGGACGGCGTCCAACTTCTTGTTGAACATGACCGGCTTGCTCAGCGCATCGAAGAACGCTTCTGCATCGCTCGCCTTCAGGCTCATGACCTCATGCTCGCGGATGGTCTTCTCGGTATGTGCCAGTCATAGAGGTACCAAAAAGGTAACCTGGGCTCATGAGCATTTCGTCGACGAGTTCATCCTGTGCTTCACCCACATCACGAAAATTGACTGGCTGCTGCCAACGTCGCGCCGACCGGCAAGGCCTTGGAAATTCCATGCTGGGAGGGTGAAGTTGCTTGGCGACAAGCTATATCACAAGCGCTTCTACTGGGACCAAGCCAGCCCAGCGTGCTGATGCATATTGGCCTGCTGAACCCCGAAGGGCTGCCGGTCGCAGGGGTGGAGACAGCGCGCATGTGCTGGATGAGAGCTTGCCTTCCAACACCCTGATGCAACGTTGGTGGGATAGCACCGAACGCTGAACTGGGTGAGGTATCACGATCAATGGGCTGCTTTGCAGCCCTGTTCAGGCCGACACCTCCAATGCTCGTTCCATGTTGGCCAGCTTGATCTGCGTTTCTTCATATTCATTGACCGGCTGCGACCCTTGAACGATGCCGCACCCGGCGAACAGGTGGCAGCCGCGTGAGGTGAGCAGTGCGCAGCGCAGGGCGACGAGGAAGTCGCCGTTGCCATTGCCATCCATCCAACCTACGGGCGCTGAGTACCAGCCGCGGTCAAAACCTTCATGGTCGCGGATGAAACGCAGCGCTGAGGCCCTCGGCAGGCCGCCCACCGCTGGCGTCGGGTGCAGCGCCGCCACGCCGTCCAGCAGGCTGCGCCCACCCCGCAACCGGGCTTTGATCGGCGTGCTCAGGTGCTGCACGTTGGCCAGTTTCAGCAGCTTGGGGTCTGGGGCGGCTTGCAATTCGTCGACCAATGCATCCAGGCCCTCGACGATGCTGCTGACCACCAGCTGGTGCTCGTGGCGTTCCTTGAGGTCCGCCAGCAAGGTCGCGCCCAGCACCTGGTCTTCGCCCGGCGTTTGCCCACGCCTTACGGTGCCGGCCAGGGCGTGGGTGCTCAGGTAGCCTGCTTGGCCGCTGAGCAGGCGCTCTGGCGTTGCGCCCAGGAAGCAATGCCCGTCGCGGTGCAGCGCGAACAGGTGCGCCTGGCCGCGACCTTCGTGCAGGCGGCGTATCAATGCGCCGCTGTCCAGGGCCGTGTCGAGTTGGTACTCGATATGCCGTGCCAGCACCACCTTGCTCAAATGATCGTCATCGATGGCCCGCAGCGCCCTTTCGACCTTGTGCTGCCACAGCGTCGCCGGCAACGCAGTGCGCTCTACCACCGCAGGCATGCTGGCGCCATGGGGCTTGGGTGCCAGCAAGCGCTGGTAGGCAGCCAGGCTTGCATGGGCCAGGGTGAGGGGGTCGCTGCCGGGCTCCACCAGGCGCTGGCAGCGCAGCCAGCAGCCGCTGGCATCTTCGCTCACCAGCCAATGCGCCAGCTGGAAACTGGCGTCAGCGAACGGCGCCCAATGGGGCGCGCTGGGCGTTCGTGAATCGAAGCGCATGCCGCCAAGCAGCAGCGGCGCCAGGGGGCCGTCTAGCAACGCGTCGGCGCACAGTGCCTGCCACCGGCGCTGAACCTCGGCCAGGCGTTGTTCGCCACCGGCTTCGACCTGCCATTGGCAACCCTGGCCGAACAGCGTCAAGCGCGGTTGCTGGGCACTCCAGAAAAATCCCTCACGCTGGGCTTCGTACAGTTGCAGCGGGTCAAGGCCAGGGGCCGGGCAAGTGCCAACCGCCAGTACCGGGCGCTGCAACGCCTGGGCACGCAGGCGGGCTTGCTCGAACAGCGCCAGCAGCGCGGGAAGGTCTACCGCTGTCATAGCGCCTTGCTCTGGTTGTGCAGCCAATAGGCGGTTTGTTCGGCGATGTACCAATGAATGATCTGGTTGAACAGGTGCTCGATGAACTCGCCATCGAGCCCGGCCTGCTCGGCCCAGGAGCGGCGCCGGGGCAGCATCGCAGCCACCCGCTCGGGCGCGGCGATGCTGGCCTGGTCGGGCTTGAACGCCGAGGCCGCCTTGACGTAGCGCATGCGCAGGCCAAGGGTGCGGATGATCTGTTCGTCGAGGGTGTCGATGGCCTGGCGGATGTCCATCAGGTCTATGCAGTTTTCCGGGGTTTTCATGGCTGGGCTCCAAGGGATGAGGCGGCACGCCGAAGCAGGTGGTCGATCACCGGGCGTGCCTGCTGACGGAGGTAGAAATGGTTGCCGTCGAATAGTTGGATATCGGGGGTATGGCGGGTCAGGTCGCGCCAGGCGCTGGCCTGCTCCAGGCTGACTTCCTGGTCGGCGTGGGCCAGCAGCACGTCCAGTGGCGCCGCCAGCGCGTGCAGGTGCTGGCGGCCCCAGGTTTCGATGGCCTGGTAGTCGCTGCGCACCGTGGGCAGGAACAGCGCACGCACCTGGGGGTCGTCCCAGAGGCGTGCGGTATCACTGGCCTGGCGGCGAATGTCGGCGATCAGGCTGGCATCGTCCTGGCGGTGCAGGTCGCTGTGGGGTTGCCGATGGGGTGGGGGGTGTGCGGAAACGAACACATGGCTGACGCCTTGGCCCGCCTGTTCCAGGTGCAGCGCCACCTCGTAGGCGATGGCGGCGCCCATGCTGTGGCCGAATAGCAGCACCGGGCAGTGGGACAGGGCCAGCAACGCCTCGCTGACGTGATGGGCGAGCGTGGCCAGGCACGGTACGCAGGGCTCGCTGAAACGCTCCTCGCGGCCTGGGTATTGCGCCGCCAGCAGGTCGATGTCGGCCGGCAGGTGTGCAAGCCACGGGCGGAAGAAGCTGGCGCTGCCGCCGGCATGGGGCAGGCACACCAGGCGCGCCCTGGGGCGTTCGCCCTGGCGCAGTGCCCGCAACCAAGGGTTCGAGGCCTGCATCATGACGCTGCCACCTGCTCGGCCAGGGCCTTGCGGTTGACCTTGCCCAAGCGGGTCAAGGGAAAGCGTGGCAACACTTGCAAGCGGTCTGGCAGGGTGTAGGCAGCTACGCCGCGCTCGCGCAGCCAAGCGTTGAGTGAGGCCAGGTCGAGCTTGGGCTCGCGGGCCAGCACGCAGGCGCAACTGCGCTCGCCCAGCAGCTCGTCAGGCACCCCCACCAGCGCCACGTCGATGATGTGCGGGTGACTCAGTAGCAGGTTCTCGATCTCTTCCACGGGCACCTTTTCGCCGCCGCGGTTGATCACCTCCTTGCTGCGCCCTTCGACGATCATGTGGCCTTGTGGCGAACGCCGTACCAGGTCGCCGCTGCGGTAGAAACCGTCGGCGGTGAAGGCGCGCAGGTTTTGCTCTTCGGCCCGGTAGTAGCCGCGAATGGTGTAGGGGCCGCGCACCAGCAACTCGCCCACCTCGCCTGGCGCTACCGGGCGGTCGTCGGCATCGACGATACGAATTTCGTCCGCTTCGGTCAGCGGCAGGCCTTGGGTTTCGAACACCTGCTGTTGTGGGCCGTCCAGCGGGGTAAAGCACAGTAGCCCCTCGGCCATGCCATAGACCTGCTGCAGGCCGCAGCCGAGGGTGGGTTGAATGCGTGCGGCGATTTCTGCCTTGAGCCGAGCGCCGCCCACCTGCAGGGTGCGCAGGCTGCTGAGGTCGTGTTCGTCCCACTGCGCGACTTCCAGCCACAGCTGCACCAACGGCGGAATCAGCGCGGTGTGGGTAATACGCTCGCGCTCGATCAGCTCGAAGGCGGTATCCGGGCTTGGCTCGGGGCACAGCACCAGGGTGCCGCCGACGCTGAACACCCCCAGCGCGCCAGGGGAGGCCAGCGGGAAGTTGTGCGCCACCGGCAGCGCCGCCAGGTAGCGGGTGTGCAGGTCGAAGCCACAGGCCTGGGCGGCCAGGCGAGCGTTGCAGGCGTAGTCGTCATGTGTGCGTGGAATCAGCTTCGGCAGGCCCGTGGTACCGCCAGACAGCAACAGCACCGCCACCTCGCGGGACGACGGCGCAGGCAGCGTTCGAGGGCTGGCCTGGCAGTGCTCGAGGGCTTCGAACTCTTCGGTCTCACCCACCACCAGCACGTGCCGCAGCCCCTTGACCTGCTGGCGCAGGGTGCGGGCCAGGGGCGGTAGTCGAAGCCCAGGTGGCGGTCGGCAATGACATAGGCCACTGCCTGGGTCAGCTCGGCCAGGTGGCGCAGTTCGTGTTCGCGGTGTGCGGGCAGGGCGAACACCGGCACCGCGCCCAGGCGCAGCAAGGCGAACATCAGGCTGAAGAACTCGGCGATGTTGGGCAATTGCACCAGCACCCGGTCACCCGCGCCGATGCCCAGCTCGGCCAGGCCCGAGGCCAGGCGGTCGGCATGCAGGTCCAGGTCGGCGTAGCGCCAGCGGCGCGGGCCGTCCACCAGCGCTTCGCGCTCTGGCGTGCGCTGGGCCTGTTCGCGCAGCAGTTGCCCAAGTGGCGCCCCCTGCCAGTAGCCTTGTTGGCGATAGCGCTGGATAAAGTCCTCGGGCCAGTCTGTGCAGCCTTCAAGCATGGGAATCTCCTTGGATGATGGGGTGGCTCGCCAGGGTGGCGCCGTGCAGGTTCAGGGGGTGTGCGAGCCCGGCGACGGTCACCGAGGTAACCCCGGTGCGCGAAGCAGGGTGGGTGACCAGCACGGGGTCGGTGCCGGCCAGCAGGTCGACGGCGGCCTGGTCGTCGGGGTGCACCCCCAGGTGGATGGCGGCCAGCCTGGTAGCGCCGTTGGGGTGTAGCAACGCCTCGGGGTGCTGGCGCGGCTGGTAGGGCGTGACCAGAAAAGGCAGGCTCGGCTGGCGCGTGTAGACGAAGCGAAAGCGTGTGTGGCTGCCATCTGCGCAGGTGCGTTTCCAGCGCACCGTGCGGCCCATGTTCACGCCGCCGACGTTCAGCGCTGCCAGACGTGCATCCAGTGCCTGGTCTTCGCACAGCAGGGCCAGGTCGCAGAAACCTTCGCCCCGCGCCGCCCAACCGAGCATGCGCCGCCCAGCACCAGGGCCGGCCAGGCAGTCGATGGGCCACTTGAACAGCCAGGCGTGGCGCGGGGTGGTCAGCAGCTCGATGATCGGCCCCTGGCTGAACCAGATGTGCGCATGCTGCGCGCGGGCTTCGGCCGTTGCGTAGATAACTTCGAAGCCTGCGCCGCGGAAGTTCGCAACGGCCTGGTGCAGGTCGCGCACCCACAGCAGCACATGGCTGCAGGTCGATTCAGGTAGCGGGGTTTTCACAGCAAGGCTCCCAGCAGTTGCGCGGTGTCGTCACCGCAAGGGGCAAGCACCGCGTCGGCGCGGGCCTGCAACTCAGTCAGCGCCAGCGCGGCGGGCTCGGCAGGTTCGATCAGCGTGGGCATGCCGAGCAGCCGGTTCATTTCGGCCCAGGCCATGGATACTTCGGTGGCCCAGCGCCCGCTGTGCAGGCGCCGTTCGGGTGCCTCGATGTCGCGACACAGCTCGCCCAGGGCGACCACTACGGCGTCTGGCCAGGTCTGGTTGAACACCTGGTGGTAGGAGGCTGGCACCTGGGCATCGAGGGTCACCAATGTCGGCCCGGCCAGGCGCTCGCTGCCGGGCCCGGCCATGAGCAGGCGGTCGGTGGCATCACGCGGGGCATGCAGGCGTGGGTTCCACAGCAGTGGGCCGTGGGTGTCGGCCAGGCTCAGCACGCCGGCCTCGCAGCCCACCTCGAGGCGGTGCAGCAGGAATGAATGGTTGTCTGGGTCGCGTGGGTGCACCTGGTTCTGGATACGCAGGCTGATAGGCACCCCCGCGAAGCTGGCGGCCAACCGGGTGAACGGCTGCGCGCCAAGGTTCTCGGCAGGGGCGGCGAAGGCCCAGGGGCGCAGGCCGCCGGTCAGGCGCCCGAGAATGTCCAGCAGCGGGTAGGCCACCTGGCTGTTGCAACTGGCGTCGATGTAGGCCAGCCCTTGCTGCTCGCGCAGGTAGGCGGCCACCGCCAGCAGACGGCGCACGGCCAGCAGGTTCGGATACAGGGTGTTGACCGCGTAGGCCGCGTGGCCCTGGCGCGCTGCCTGCAAGCACGCGGCGATTTCCCGGTGGTGCACCGGGTGTTCCTGCAACACGTGAATGCCCCGGCGCAACAGGGCCTGGGCCAGCTCGCTGCCGGGGCCGCCGGTGGCCCCGGAGCGCACCACCACACAGGCGATGTCGACGGTATCGGGCAGTTGTTCGACCGTTTCGTACAGCGCAACGCCATAGTGTGCCGCGCAGGCGCGTGAATAGGCGTTGCCCCGCGAAAGAATGCCCACCAGTTCATAGTCGGCCTTGGCCCGGGCGATGGCTTGCAGGTAGATGCGGCCGAACGCGGTGCCAGCCACCACCACACGTTTACGCCCGCTCATGCCCAGGTCACCGGCAGGCAGTGGGCGCCGCGGAAGAAGGTGTCGGTCTTCCACTGCACGTCGCCGCAGCGCTGCAAGTTGGGCATGCGCTCCACCAGCGCACGCAAGGCTTCCTGCAACTCGACGCGGGCCAGCGCCGAGCCGATGCAGTGGTGCAGGCCATGGCCGAAGCCGAAATGGCCGCTGGTGTCGCGCTGCAAGTCGAGGGTGTTGGGGGCCGGGAAGCGTGCCGGGTCGTGGTTGGCCGCGCCGATGGAGGCGAATACCGCCTCGCCCTGGCGTACCAGGGTGTCGCCGACCTGGATGTCTTCCAGGGCGTAGTGCACGAACATCGCCGCCGATGCCAGGGGGATGTAGCGCAGCAATTCCTCGACCGCAGCGGGCACCTGCTCGGGATCGTCTTTGAGTTGTTGCCATTGCTGCGGGTTGTCCAGCAGCACCTGGATGAAGTTGGGAATCTGCGAGGCGCTGCCTTCGTAGCCCGCCACCAGAATGGCGATGCACAACAGCAGCAACTGCTCTTCGCTCAGGTGCTCGCCTTCTTCGTGAGCCTGGGTCAGGGCGGTCATGAAGTCGTCCCTAGGCGTGCTTCGACGTTCTGCAACCAGGCCTTTGATGTAGGCCGCCAGCTCACCGAGGTGCTGTTGGGTTTGCGTGGCATCTTCGGGGCGAGTGGAGAGCAGCGAGTCGTTCCAGCGCTTGAAGCGGTCGCGGTCCTGCAGCGGCACGCCCAGCAGTTCGCAGATCAGCGCCAGGGGAATGGGCAAGGCAAAGTCGTTCACCAGGTCCGCGGGTGGCCCAGCGGCGAGCATGCGGTCGATCAGTTGGTGCGCGTGCGTGCGCGCATGCGGGCGCAGGGCTTCGACGCGGCGCCGGGTGAAGGCTTGGGCGGCGAGCGAGCGAATGCGCGTCAGTTGCGGTGGGTCCATCATCACGATGCCGCCAGCGATACGGGCGAAGGCGCGTGGCGCGTCGGGGCGGCGCAAGGCTTCGCCTCGGCTGAAACGACGGTCGCCCAACACCAGGCGCACGTCGTCGTAGCGGGTGGCAAGCCATGCTGGCGCGCCGATAGGCATCTGGATGCGCAACAGCCCTGGGGCGTTTTGCGCATCGCGATAGGCGTCGGCCAGTTGCAGGTCGGTGAAGCGGTTGAACGGGTACGCCACAGGGCAGGTGGGGAAGTCATGGCAGGTCCTTGGCGGCACTGAGGCTGGCCCATTGGCTCAGCGTGGAAGGTTCGGGTAGGTACTCGGGCAACTCGATGCGCAGGCCGGGGGCCTGCAGATGTGCGGCCAGGGCCTCGCGGCTCAGGCGCTGGTGGGGCACCTGGGCGACGAACACCCGGTGGCCGAGCGGGGCCAGCGTGTGGTCGGCGCCAGGCAGGCTGCGGTTGCCTTGAAAACCCGTGCGCGCCAGCGCTGCTTGCCACTGAGCGAGGTCCAGGAAGGTGCTGCTGCCGTGCTGGCGCTCGTCGGCGGCCTGCTCGAGCATGAAAGCTTGGGAGGCCATGACCCAGAATTCCTCACGGGTGGGCTCGCTGAACACCAGCCAACCTCCGGGCTTGAGCAAGGCGTACAAGGTGGCCAGGGTGCGGTCGGTATCGCGGGCGGCGTTGAGCACGCCTCCGGCGACGATCAGGTCCCATGCCTGGGTGGTGCGGCCCTGTTCCAGGGCTGGGCGGTCGATGTCGAATACGCCGTGGCGCACCCAGGGCCAGTGGGCATGGCGTGCGACCGCCTGTTCGGCGAAGTAGCGCGAGACATCGGTGCACAGGTAGTCCAGCGCCACCCCGGCCTTGGCCAGTGCGGGCAGCACCGCCTGGGTGGTGGCCCCGGTGCCGGCGCCCACCTCGAGCACGCGCAGCGGCGCGCCATGGCTCTGGCGAGCTGCCCAGGCCGCCACCCAATGGGCCACCGCCTGGTGCTGGTACTGCGCGGCCAGGCTCTCGCGGTACAACGCCGCAGCCCGTTCGGTACGGCCTTCGGGGAACAGCAAGTGCACAGCGGCGCGTTCGCCACGCATCAGCGCAGGCAAAGCGCGGGCGTTGTCGCGGGCATAGTCGATGGTGCCGTGGCCACCGGTATTGTTCGCCCAGGCGGGCGCCAGTTTGGCCCAGGCCTGCTCCAGGGCCTCCAGGCTCCAGGTGTCGGCAGCGACCGTGGGGTACAGCTGCACACCGTCGCGGCGCAACAGGCCCTGTGCTTGCAGAACGTCGAGCCAACGTGCGACCAGCGCACGCTGGCCGGGCCCGATGCCGGCGTTGGCCAGGCTGGCGGCGACGTTCTCCAGGGGCGCGGGCAGCAGGCCGCAGCGGTCCAGGCCATAGAGCATGCTCAGCAGCGCGGCGTGGGCCAGTTGCTGGTCCAGTTGCACGGCCTGGGCCAACTGTTGGTCGTCCATTTGCTGGTTCATGGCCGCGGCAGTGACGTCCAGGTGGTCGTCCACCAATGTGGGTGAGCAAGGGTGGGGCACGACGAACAGCACTTGGCCGTCGAGGGCGGCGGCACTGACCGCCGGGTGCGCCAGGGCGCGCTGGCAGCTGTGTTCGTGCTCGGTTTGCAGGCTGTCCAGGGCCTGCCATTGGTCATCCAGGTAGGTGTAGCCGCGCACCGTGCAGGCGAACTGCGCGGCGGCACGCTTGGCCAGGGCGGTGTGCCCAGGCGTGGGGGCTACGAACAGCAGATGGCGCAAGTGGCTCAGGTCGCTCAAGGCCAGGCCGGGAAAGGCCAGCAGGCGTTCGAGTTGCTCGATGTCCATCAGTACCACCTCGGGCTGCTGGCGCTCCAGTTCGGCCAGTAGGCGCGCCGGGGCCAGGCGGTGCTCGCCCAAGTCGATGGTGGGCGGCAAATGCCACAGGGGCGAGTGGCCAGATACGTCCACCAGCAGGGTATTCACGCTCAGCTTCATCGTTCGCCCTCCACGGCCAGGAACAGGCGTTGCCCGGCCTCGGCCAGCGGCTGCTGCTCGTCTGGCCATACCTCCACCAGCGCGAACCCGCTGGCGTGCAAGGCGCTTCGCCACGCCTCTACAGGCAGGAACACCTCGTCGCTGGCCCGTGCCGGCATGCCTTCGGCGGGCGACAGCAACAGGTGCATGAAGGTCAGCATCGCCGGGTTGTCGGCGATGGATTCGCTGAACAGCAAGGTGGCGCCCGGGCGTAGGGCGGCGCGGATATGCCCCAGCGTGCGCGCAAGGTCGTGGGCGTTGTGCAGCACGTTGCCGGCAATCACCAAGTCCAGGCTGCTTGCGTCGATGCCCTGTTCGAGCAATGGCCGGTCGATGTCGAGCAGCTCGAAGCGCATGTCCGGCTCCAGGCGGAACTGGCGTTGCGCGGCCACCTTGAACATCGCGCTGAGGTCGCTGAAGTGGTAGTCCAGTGCCCGGCCTTGCAGGGCTGCGAGCACGGCTTCGGTGGTGTGGCCTGCGCCGCCGCCAAGCTCCAGCACTTGCAGGCGCTCACCTGCGGCCTTGACCGTGCAGGCCCGGTCGCCCAGCGTCTGGTTGATCGCGGCGGTGTAGCGGTTGCGCTGGTAGGCGCCCAGTATCGCTACTGGCTCGCCGCTTTCGAACAGCAGCGGCGCCAGGGCCCGCTGGTCACGCAGCAGCTCGGGCAAATGCTCGATCACCCGCCCATGCAGTGCGGCCATGCTGGCGGCAAAGCCCAGTGCGGCATACAGCCTCGGCAGTTGCTCCAGCAGCGGTGCGTGAGGGCGGTAATGCCAGGCGAGGCGGCCCTGGTTTTCGCGTAGCCACCCCGCGTTCAGCAGTGCCACCTGCCAGCGGCGCAGTACCCAGGCATGCCGGGGCGCGCAGCCCAGGGCCTGTTCGATCTGCGCGGGGCTGCGCCAAGTGTATTCGGGCAGGGCGTCGTGGCTCAGCAGCACCTGTGCCATGGCGGCCAGGCTCAGTTGGTTCAGTTGTTCAAGTTCTGGGGTCACAGGGTGCCTTCCTCGGCGTGGTGCAGGTGATCGATGGGTAGGTCGATGCAGGTCAGCGCGCGGATCGCCGACGTGCGTTGCAAGCGCTCCAGCGTGAGGGCCGCAGGCAGCACCTGGGCGGCGTGGTGACGGCCAGTGGGCAGCTCGCTGCGCACCACGCTCAGGGTGCTGGCCGCGGCCATGGCGCCGGTCAGGGCGGCGTTGCCAGCACCGCCCAGCAGCACGCTGCGGGTGATGGGCTGCCCCTGGAGGTGGCCGTCCAGTTGCACCAGCAGGGTGACGAAGGGCGCTTGGCCGCCGAGGTCGAGCAGGCTGGCCTGGCGCAGGCGCTGGGCGGCTTCTGCGCGGGGCTGGCCATGGGCGAGGTCGAGCGCCTTGAGCACGTGACCGTCCTCGATCACGCTGAACCATTGCCCGTCCGCCAGGCCCAGTTGCCGGGCCAAGCGTTCGCCTTCGTGGTTCAGGTACGGCAGCACCTGCACTGCGCCTTGGAAGCACGGCAACCGCGCCTCGCGACGGCGCGCCAGGGCACGCGGGCTGCGGCCATTGCGCCAGGCCGCCAGCGGCTCGCTGGAGCCGTCCGTGGCGCCTTGCAGAAAGTCGTCGGCGGCCACCAGGGTGAAGTGGTCGCGCAGGCCGAAATAGCTGGTCAGTGCATGCACCTGGGTGAAGCCACGCTCGGCCAGCCAGCGTGGCAGCAGGCCGGTGAGCCCCGGTTGCAGGCCGGCGCCGAACACCATGCAGCGGCCTGGGCCGGGTGTCGGAGGGTGCAGGGTGTCGGCGGCGTCGACGAAGTGCGCCGCAGCGTCCATCGCGGCTTGGGCGCAGCGCCCGGCAAGGCGCCATGCCGGGCCTGCGCAGTTCACCAGCACCTCGCAGCCCTGGGCGAAACGCGCAAGGCTTGGGGCATCTTCGAAGTCCACGGTTTGCCATTGCAGGTGTGCTGCTGGCCACTGCTGGCGCAGCTCGGCCAGACAGCGCGAGCCTGCCATGGCATCGCGTCCGCCCAGGCGCAGGTGCTGCAAACCGAGGGCAAGCAGGGCCTGCACCGTGGCCAGGCCCACATCGCCGCGTGCGCCTACCACGCCGATCAGCATGCGGGCTCCTGCGCGTTCAGGCGCCAGCCACTGGCGCGCTGGCGGTCATGCCAGAACCCGGCGTAGCGGCCGTTGCCGGCCAGTAGCTGCGCATGGGTGCCGGCTTCCACCAGGCGGCCACGGTCCAGCACCAGAATCTGGTCGGCCGCCATGATGGTCGGCAGGCGGTGGGCGATCACAAGCACCGTGGCGCTGTGCATCAAGGTGCGGATGGCCGCTTGCACATAGGCTTCGTTCTGCGGGTCGAGCGCTGCCGTGGCTTCGTCCAGCAACACGATCGGCGCGCGCTTGAGCAGGGCTCGGGCCAGCGATACGCGCTGGCGCTCGCCGCCCGACAAACTGGCGCCACCTTCGCCGACCGGCGTGGCCCAGCCCTGGGGCAGACGCGCGACGATCTCGTCGACCCCTGCCAGGCGCGCCGCTTCAGCCACCTGTTCGGCGCTGGCGTCGGGGTTTCCAACGCGGATGTTGGCCTCCAGGCTGTCGTCGAACAGGTACACGTCCTGCATCACCAGCGACAGTTGGGCCATCAGCGCTTCGCTGGACAACGCACGCACGTCCACGCCGCCCACCTTGACCTGGCCTTCGCTGGCATCGAAAAAGCGCATCAGCAGGCGAGTGATGGTGGTTTTCCCGGAGCCTGAGGCACCGACGATGGCGGTCATTGAGCGTGGCGCCACCTTGAAGCTCAGTTGCTCGATCACCGGCGGGCCGCTGGGGTAGGCGAAGCTCACTTGTTCGAACGCCAGGCTGCCGGGGGCGCTCAGCGCCTGGCTGACCTCCGGTTGCGCCAGTGGTGCGGTGCGCAGGATGTCGGCCAGTTGCTCCAGGTCGTTGCCGGCCATGCGCAGCAAGCCGCTGCGTGCGGCAGCCTCGGCCAGCGGCCCGACGAAGCGGGCAGCCAAGGCCAGCAAGGCGACCAACTGGATCGCGTCGATTTCTCCGCTGCTGGCCAGGGCGATGCCCACCCCCACCAGCAGGGCGAAGGCCAACTGCACGCACAGGCCGCCGGCCAGCAGCCTGGGGAAGGTCTGCGACAGCATCGAGCCGCCTGCGGCCTTCTGTGCCTGGTTGGCCGACTGCAACGGCGCGTAGCCGCTTTGGGCCTGGCCGAAGGCGCGCAGCACTTGCTGGTAGCGGGCGAATTCCACCACCCGGTTACCGGCCAGGGTCGCGGCGGCCTCTACCCGCTGGTCGTTGGCGCCAATGGCATTGGCCGACCAGTGGTGGGTGAGGTAGATGAGCGGCGCGCAGGCCACCGCCGTGAGCCCCAGGCGCCAGTCGAACACGAACAGCGTCAGCGCCACGGTGGCGGGTATCACCATGCCCGAGACCACCGGCCCCAGGTAATGGGCGAACAGGCCAGTGACCATCAGCGTGCCGCTGGTGGCGCTGCGCGACAGGCGCCCGACTTTCTCGTTGTTGAACCAGCCAAGAGGCAGGCTCATCAGGTGCTGGCCCAACCGGTCGTGCAGCGTGGTCAGTACCACCAGGGCCAAGGCGAAGCCCTTCATGGCCTGCTGGTAATGGGCAATGCAGGTCAGCACCACCATCGCCGCCAGGGCGCCGAGCCAGGCCAGGGCCTTGGGCAGGTTGCTGGCGAACAGCGCTTGCAGGATCGGCACCAGCAGCGCCACCGCCAAGCCCTGGAGCACGGCGCTGGCCACCAGCCAGGCGAGGTAGCGGTACAGGCGCCCGGCCTGGGCCGGGCCCAGCAGGGTGAGCAGGCTGCGGATCACGAGGACATCTCCAGGTCGGGGGCAGTGGTTTCGGCGCTGGCGCGCCACAGGCGGGCGTAGGCGCCGTCGGCCTGCAGCAGGTCGTGGTGAGGGCCGCACTCGAGCACCTTGCCCTGGTCGAGCACGACGATCTGGTCGACCCCGCTGATGCTCGCCAGGCGGTGGGCGATCACCAGTACCGTGCGCCCTTTGGCCAGGGCCGACAGGGCGTCCTGGATCAGCGCTTCGGATTCGGGGTCGGCATGGGAGGTGGCCTCGTCGAGCACCAGCACTGGCGTGTCGGCCAGCAGGGTGCGGGCGATGGACAGGCGTTGGGCTTCGCCGCCGGAGAAGATCGCGTCTTCACCGATCACCGAGGCATAGCCCCTGGGCAGGGCCATGATTCGCGTGTGGATCTGCGCCGCACGTGCTGCGGCGTGCAGGGCGTCGTCGCTAGCCTCGGGGCGCCCCAGGCGCAGGTTGTCGGCCACGCTGCCGTGCACCAGTTGCGCGTCCTGCAAGACGAAGCCGACCTGCTGGTAAAGGATTTCAGGGGCGATGTCGCGCACATCGACACCGCCAAGCTGCACCTGGCCTGCGGTGACATCGTGAAAGCGCGGCACCAGCTTGGCCAGGGTCGACTTGCCGGCCCCCGAAGCCCCCACCAATGCCGTTACCGTGCCCGCCGGGCAGTGCAGGTCGACGCCCCTGAGAATCAAATGCTGCGGGTCGTAGCCAAAATGAACGTCGGTGAAACGGATGTCGCGGCCCGCAGGCGTGCTGCCTTGAGCAGGGCAGGGCAGCTCCTCGACGTTCAGCAGGGTTTCGATGCGCTCGGCAGCTGCCAGGGCGGTGCGTTGGGCGGTCAGGCTTTGGTTGATGACCAGCAGCGACTGCGGGATCACCACCGCCACCAGGGTTTCGGCGAACAGCTCAAGGGGCGTGATCCAGCCCTTGGCCACCAGCAGGCTGCCGACCCCCAGGCTTGCCAGCAGAATCACTGGCACGCTCAGGGCCATCGACGAGAACGCTTCCAGGCGCAGCAGCGGGCGCACCCAACCGGCGTACTGCTGGCCAAACTGGTCGACAGCCTGGCGGTAGCTGCGGTGCGCCTCGCCCACCCGGCCAAAGGCCTTGACCACAGCAATGCCATGGACGAACTCGACGATGGCGGCGCTGACCCGCGTCATGGCCTGGTCGAGCAACTGCATCTTGCTGCCGAAGCCTCGCATCATCAGGGCATAGGCGACCGCGTAGACCGGCAGGGTCAGTAGTGCCAGCAGTGCCAGGCGCCAGTTCAGACTGGCCAACCAGAGCAGCCCGGTCAGTGGCGTGACCAGCGCGGTGGTGTGCTCCACCGCGTGGTGGGCGATGAGGTGATGCAGGTCTTCGAGGTCGTCCTGCACCACCTTGCGCACCGCGCCGGAGGTGGTGTCGGTGTACCAGCCCAGCGGCACGCGGCCGAGCTTGCGCACCATGGCCTCGCGCAGGCTGACTTGCAGGCGGTGGTCGGCCAGGTGCGTCAGCCACAAGGCGATGCCGCTGGCCATCCAGCCCAGGGCCAAGGACAGCACCAACAGCGCGGCCCAGCGCCACAGCGCGCCGGGTTCGGCGTGGCCGTCCAGCAGCAACCGGCCCAGTTCGGTGAGGCCAATGAAGGGCACCAGGTTGACCAGCGCTCCGACGGCGGCGCACAGCACGCCCAGGCGGATGAGGGGCGTGACCGGGCGTTTGAGGGTATCCAGTGCAGTGGTCATTGGGTTTTCCGAAGGGCCTCGAGCAGGTGGGCGGTGACGGTGTGCACGTGGGGTGGTTCGATCACGCTGAAGTGGTTGCCCGGCACGTCGATCAGCTCGAACTGGCCCAGGCAGGTGTTTTCCCAGAATGGCGCAGCCAGGTGGCCGACGCCGCCGGTGATACCGAACGACTGCTGCTCCAGGCAGCGCAAGTAGGTGATGTCACCCAGCAGCGGTAGCGGGTCGAAGCGCGCTGCACGCATGCTGTGGCGGCATACGCGGAACAAGGTGGGGACCAGTTCCGGGCCGATGGGTACGCCCGCCTGGCCTGCGGCCTGGCGGGCGTAGTCGGCCAGGCGCTCGTCCTGGCTGCGCGCCGCTTGCTGGCGCACCGCCTGGGCCAAGGCTTCAAGGCCTGGGTCGCCGCTCAGCGCGGCCATTGCGCCGGCGGGAACGCGGCGCTCGCCACGGCTCATTAGCAGTTCGATGGCGCGGTACACGTCGATGTCCTGCACCTGTTCGCCGAACACCGCCTTGACCGGGTCGAGGTTGAGGTTGGGCACGAAGATCGCCTCGTAGGCCAGTTCTTCGTCGGTGTCGATGAACATCGGGATGCTGTCGATCAGGCTCAGGTTCACCACCTCGAGGCCGCGTTCGAGCAGGCGCCGCGCCACCTCGGTGGCGAGCAGCCCGCCGAGGCAGTAGCCGATCAGTTGGAAGCGCTGGTGGCCGTCGGCGATCAGGCGCTCGGCGTAATCCTGGGCCACTTGCTCGATCAGGCGCTTGGGCTCCAGCGCCAGGTACTGCTCGGTGTCGGCTACGGCGAAGCCGATCACCGGCCCGGCCTGTTGCTCGGCCAGGGCCCGGCCCAGGTGCTGGAAGTAGTCCAGGGTGCCGAGGGCGGCATGGAACATCACCCGCACCGGCCCTTGCTCGCCACCGCCGAAGGGCACCACCAGGGCGTTGCTGCTGCGCTGGGCTTGGCCTGCGTTGCCAGGGGTGTCAGGGGCGGCCTGGCCATGCTTGAGCAAGCGCAGCAGGGCGGTGACGTTGGGTTCGTTGAGCATCTGGCGCAGCAGGGTGTCGTAGCTGTGCGCCTGGGCCTCGGCGAACTGTTCGCGCAACTGGCCGGCGACCCGAGCGAGAATCAGCGAGTCGGCGCCTTTTTCGTAGAAGCTGTCGTCCATACCGATTCGTGCCAGGCCCAGGGCCTGTGCCCACAGCTGGCAGAGGGCGGCGGCTAATGGGTCGGCGGGGGTTGAGTCCTGGGCATCGTCCAGCTGGGCGTTGAGCACCGGGCGCCACTGCGCCAGCGCAGCGCGGTCGACCTTGCCGTTGAGGGTCAGCGGCAGCCGGTCGAGCACTTGAAGGTGCGCGGGCAGCATGTAGTCGGGCAGGCGCTGGGCGAGGGCCGCGCGCAACGCGTCCACGCTCAGGCGTTGCACACCGGCCTTGAAGCGGGCAGCGAATACGCGCATGCCCAGGGCCGCCAGGGGGTGGTCATCATGGGGCAGCAGCGCTAGGCATTCGCCACCGAAGGCAGCGATGCGCGCCTGCCAGCTCGACGCCTCACGCAGGCCGCTGCGCCCGTGGGCATGGTCGGCGCCCAACGGGGTCATCATGAAGCCCTGGGTCAGCAGGATCGCCGGCCATTCGCCGGTGGGCTCGCTGAACACCAGCCAGCCACCGGGGCTCAGCAGTTCGACGATGTGCGACAGGGCGTTGTCGATGTCTTGCACGCTGTTGAGCATGCCCGCGCACAGCACGATGTCGGCGCTCTGGCTGGTCATGCCCTGTTGGCGCGGTGGCTGGTCGATGTCCAGCACGCCGTAGCGCACCCAGGGGTGGTCGGCGAAGCGCTCGCGTGCTGCGGGCAGGAAGAAGGGCGTGAGGTCGGTGAAGCGGTAGTCCACCTCAAGGCCGTCGAGCAGGGCGATCACCGGGGCGCTGGTGGCGCCGGTGCCTGCGCCGATTTCCAGCAGGCGCAACGGGCCGTTGCCGTCGAACTGGGTCGCCAGGCGGTTTATCAGTGCGGCAATGGCGTTGTTGTTGTAGCGCGATACCGCATCGCCACCGTACAGCTGCAAGGCGATGTCTTGCCGGCCTTGCGGGAACAGCAGGTCGAAGGGGTTGATTTCGCCTTTGAGCAGTTGGGGCAACTGCTGTACATGGCTGCGCTGGTAGTCGAGCAGCGCTTGGCTGCACAGGCCCGAGGCCACAGCCTGCTCAAGCCTGGACCAGGCCTGGGCGGCCTCGCGCGGGGTGTTCGCCAGCCGGTAAACGCCGCCCTGCGCGTGCAGCCAACCGGCCTGGCAGAGGGCGTGCAGCCAGCGGCGCAGCAGCCAGTGGTGCTGCGGTGCGACGTGCAGGGCGTGGAGGATGCTCGCGGTGTCTGGTGTTTCCAGCTCGCCTCGGAACAGCTTGGCCTGAGTCATGACCTGCAACATCGCGCCCAGGGCGGCGCTGTCCAGGTCTGCCTGGTAGGCACGCACCTGCTGGGCATCGAATTGGCCCACCTGGTTGTCGGCGTAGCGGCCGATGGTGTTCAGCAAGCGGGTGTCTGGCAGGGGTTCGGCTTCGCCTCGGGCTGCGGTGACGAACGCCAGCAGGCTGCGCTCGCCGGCATCGTCCAGCACCAGGCTGATCGCGTTTTCCACGCCGGGCAGGCCGAGCAGCGCGGCGTCGATTTCGCCCAGCTCTACGCGGTGACCCCGAATTTTCACCTGGCCGTCCTCGCGGCCCAGGAACTCCAGCTCGCCACCGGGCAGGTAGCGGCCACGGTCCCCTGTGCGGTAGAGGCGCTGGCCATCCAGCGGGTGGGCGAAGAAGCGTGCGTCGCTCAGGACCGGGTCGTTCAGGTAGCCCTGGGCCAGGCCCATGCCGGTGATGTACAGCTCGCCCGCCACCCAGGTCGGGGCATCCCGCCAGTGGGCGTCGAGCACGCGAAACCCTTGGTTGGCCAACGGCAGGCCATAGGGAATGCTGCGCCAGGCCGGGTCGATGGCGCCAATGGGGTGCAGGTTGGACCAGATCGAGGCTTCGGTGGCGCCGCCCAGGGCCACCAGTGTCAGCCCTGGCAGCAGTTGCGCCAGTTGCGGCGCCAGGTTCAGTGGCACCCAGTCGCCAGACAGCAGGGCCAGGCGCAGACTGTCCAGCGGGCGCGGTTCGGCTTGCAGGTAGTGGCTGAGCATTTGCATCTGCGCAGGCACTGAGTTCCACAGGGTCACCTGGTGGCGTTGCACAAGCTCGGCCCAGTGGGACGGGTCGGCGCCGCGCGCGGGGTCGGGCAGCACCAGCGTCGCGCCGACCGCCAGGGGGCCGAACAGGTCGTATACCGACAGGTCGAAACTGAGCTGGGCCAGGCCAAGAATGCGGTCGTGGGCGGCCACCTGGAAGCGCCGGTTGATGTCCAGCACGGTGTTCAGGGCGGCGCGATGGCTGATCATCACGCCCTTGGGCTCGCCGGTGGAGCCAGAGGTGTAGATCACGTAGGCCAGGTCGTCGGCGTTGCTTACCTTGGGGGTGAAGTCGCGTGCAGCCAGCACGTCGACCGCGTGCCAATGCAGGTGCTCGGGCAGTGGGCTGGCCGGCAGCGCCTGGGACTGGCCCAGTACGTGACGCACCTTGGCGTTGGCCAACACTCGGTCACGGCGGGTGGCGGGGGCGTTGCTGTCCAGCGGCAGGTAGGCCGCGCCCGCCAGCAACACGCCGTAGGCAGCCACGACTTGGTCCAGGCCCTTGGGCATGAGGATCGCCACGGGTTCGCCCGCGCCGCACCCTGCATCGCTTAAGGCCCCGGCCACGGCCTGTGCGCGGCTGGCGAGTTGGGCGTAGCTCAGGCAGCCGTCGGCGGCGATGACCGCCAGCGCATTGGGCCGGTGCCGGGCCATGTTCAGGAAGTCGTCCTGCAGACGCCCTTCGGGCACCGGGGCGGCGGTGGCGTTGGCGGCCAGGCGCTCGGCTTGCTGCCAGGCCGGCAGCGCCACCTGCAAGGGCTGCTGCCAGGCGGCCGGGTCGCGGGCCAGGGCCTGCAACGCTTGGGTGAATGCTTGCAGCATGTCCTCGACCAGGCCTTCGGGGAACACGCCTTGGCGCACATCCCAGTGCACGTGAAGGCCGTGGCGGTCGTCCATTACCTGGCAGTCCAGGGTTACCTGGGGCGTTTGGGTGATGCCGTAGCCAACCTGACGCTGGCTGGCGCCTGGGGTCTCGGACGCAAGGCCAATGGCGCTGGTGAACACCACGGGCATGGCGGCCGCTTCGCGGCCACGGCGTCGGCCGATTTCGCGCATTACCTGAATACCCGAGAACAGGCGGTGCTCCAGGTCGCTGAACAGTTGGCCGCCCAGCTGCCGTACCTGGGTGGTGAAGTCCAGGCCGTGGGCATCGCCTACCTGCAACAGGCTTACCGAGGTGAAGTCGCCGACCAGTCTGTCTACCTGTGGGTGCAGGGCCAGACGGTTGAGCAGGGTCAGGTTGAGGCTGAACGTCGGCTGCTGGCTCCAGCGCTGCAGCACGCTGGCGTAGACGCCGAGCACCACGATGGATGGGGTCAGGCCGTGCTCGCTGGCACAGGCTTTCAGCGCGGCCCATTGGCTGGCGTCGAGGTGGGCGCCGTGGCGGCTGAAGCGTGCGGGGTCGCTGCGCTCGCCGCCCATCGGCTTGGGCAGCCGTGGCGCGCTGGGCAACTCATCGATACGCGCCAGCCAGTAGTCGCGGTCGCGCTGGTAGCGGCTGCCTTCGAGCAGGCCGCGCTCGGCCAGCAGGTAGTCGCGGAACTGGATGTCCAACGGCTGAAGGTGAGCGTGAGGGTCTTGCAGCAGTTGTTCGAGCTCGTTGAATAGCAGTTGCGCACTGGCCCAGTCGGCGATCAGCGAGTCCATGGAAAAGTGCAGGGTGTCGCCTGCATCGCTGCGGCTCAGGCGCAGTTCGAACATGGGCCATTGCTCGGTGGGGTAGAGCTTCTGTTCCATGGCCTGGCGGATGCGCGTCAGGCCATGGCGTTGCTGCTCGGCATCGGCGGCGCGCCAGTCATCTCTGGCCAGCACGTAGCGTGGCACCTCGGCCAGCACGCGTTGCGAGCCTTCGCTGGCGACGACGGCGCGCAGCATGTCGTGGCGCTCGATCAAGCGGTTCCAGGCGTCCTCGACGCGCTGTGGGTCTAGGGTTGGCCAGATCAGTTCCAGGTAGCCGTGGCAGGCCACGCCGCCGTAACCGAATGACGATTGGCGACCCAGCAGGTAGGCGTTCTGCACGTCGGTGAGTGGGAAGGGTGCATGGCGGTTGGCCTCGTCGGCCTTCACCTCCGGGCGCTCCTGGGCTTGCAGCAGTTGCAGGATCTGCTGCTTGTGCTGGCGCAGCCGCTCCAGGTAGCGCTCATCGAGCAGGCCTCGGGGGGCGCGGAACTTGAGTTGCCCGTCCTGGGGCCAGAGGGCGACGCCCAGGGACTGGAGTTCACTTAGCAGTTTTGCGGCAGGCATGACGGTGACGGCTCCTTGCGAATAGGGGGGGGGCGGGGCGTCAGATGACGCCCTCCTCGACGGTGTCTGGGGTGGCGTGGTGGTCAAGGGTGTGGGCCACCTCGGCCAGGCTGGCGGCGCCGAACAGTTGGCCCATGGGCAGTTCGAGGCCCAGGCGGCTGCGCAGCATTTCCAGGAAGCGCGTGGCCAGCAGGCTGTCGCCGCCCAGGCGGAAGAAGTTGTCGTGGCGCGAGATGTGCGGCACCTCCAGCAGTTGCTGCCAGAGCTCGGCCACCAGCTGTTCGCTGGGGTTCAGCGGCTGCTCGTCGATTTGCTCCGGGGCTTGGCTGGCGGCTTGGAGTTCAGCCAGCAGGGCGCGGCGGTCGACCTTGCCGTTGGTGCTCAGCGGCAGTTGCTCCAGGTGCAGGATGCGTTCTGGGCGCATGTACGCCGGCAGGTTTTGCTCCAGGTGCGTTGCCAGTCGCTGGGCCGTGGCGCTGCCGGTAATGGCGGCCAGCAGGCGGCCAGGCGGCGCCACCAGTGCCACGGCCTGTTCTACCTCGGGGTGGCGAGCCAGCACGGCCTCCACTTCACCCAGCTCGATACGGTGGCCGCGCAGCTTCACCTGGGTGTCGGCGCGGCCCAGAAACTCCAGCAGGCCATCGGGGTGGTAGCGGCCCAGGTCGCCGGTGCGGTACCAGCCGTTGACGAAGCGCTCGGCGGTCAGTTGCGGAGCTTGGCGATAGCCCTGGGCAACCCCGGCGCCGCCGATCCACAGCTCGCCGGTAACCCAGTCCGGGCAGTCCCGGCCGAAGGCATCGACCACGCGGTATGCCTGGTTGCGCAGAGGTGTGCCGTAGGGGATCGAACGCCAGCCCGGCAGGGGCTGGCGCACTTCGAAGTGGTTGGACCAGATGGCCGCCTCGGTAGCGCCGCCCAGGGCGATGCAGCGGCAACCCGGCGCCTGCGCGGCCAGACGCGGGGGCAGGTCGAGGCCGATCCAGTCGCCGGACAACAGGGCCAAGCGCAGCGGTAGCGGCTGGCTGCTGTCGGCGTTGGCCTCCAGCAGCATCGCCAGCAACGCTGGAACGCTGTTCCACAGGGTCACGCCGTGCCGGTGCAGTGCCCTGAGCCAGGCGCGGGCGTCACGGCGCTGGGTTTCTTCGATCAGTACCAGGGCGGCGCCTGCCGACAGCAGGCCAAACAGGTCGTACACGGAAAGGTCGAAGTCCAGCGCCGACAAGGCCAGGCCGCGGTCCTGGGCACTGACGTCGTAGCAGCGGTTGATCTCGGCCACGGTGTTCATGGCCGCTCGGTGGGTAATCTCCACACCCTTGGGTTGGCCGGTGGAGCCGGAGGTGTAGATCACGTAGGCCAGCGTATCCGCCGTCACCGGCAACGGCCCGGGCAGGGGCGCCGCCAGCAGGGCCTGCTGCGGCGAGAGGTGATCGATGCCGGGCAGTTCGGGGTTGTGGGCAGCGATCATCAGCGTGACGCCAGCCTGTTCGAGGATGCGTTGGCAGCGCTGGCGCGGCTGGTCGACCCCAACGGGCAGGTAGGCCGCGCCGGCGGCCAGCACGCCGAGCACACTGGCGATTTGTTGTGGCCCTTTGGCCAGCGAAACGGCCACCAGTTGGCCTGTGGCCACGCCCGCGGCGACCAGGGCGTGGGCGATGCGCAGTGCTTGCTCGGCTAGTTCGCCGTAGCTGAGTGCGCCGTACTCGCCCCACAGCAGTGCGCTGCGCCCTGGGTTTTGTCGGGCGTGTTCGAAGAAGCCCTGGTGCAGGGTGGTATCGCCGGGTGCGTTGGCGTGCGGGGCGTTGAGGCGTGAGCGCAGTTGTGCCTGTGTTTGGGGTAGCAAGTCTGGTGGTGCCTGTTCCCAGGCGTTGCTCGCCAGCCAGTGCAGGCTGCGCAGGTAGGCGTCGAACATGGCTTCGACCATGCCTTCGGGGAACAAGCCAAGCACCCGGTCCCAGTTCAAGGCGATGCCGCCATGCGCCTCGACCACTTGGTGATCGAGCCACACCTGCGGTGTCTGGGTGAGCCCGAACACCTGCCGGGCGAAGGGGCCGTCCAGCGGCGCTGCGGTGCCGTCGGGCACGCCCAGGGCGCTGGTGAACACCACTGGCATGATCGCCTGCGGCTCGCCACGGCTGCGCGCTAGCTGGCGCAGCAGGCTGACCGAGCCGAGGCTGCGGTGCTCCAGGGCCTGGCCCAAGGCCTGTTGGGTGCGCTGGGCGCGTGCCACCCAGGTGTCTTCGGGGCGCGGCTCGTGGCCGAGCAAGGTCAGCGAAGTGAAGTCGCCCATCACGTGGTCGATTTGCGGATGCAGCGGGCGACGGTCGAACAGGGTCAGGTTCAGGGTCAGGTCTGGCCGCGCACTCCAGCGGCCCAGAGTGTCGGCAAAGGCGCACAGCAGCACGGCCGAGGCCGTCAGGCCGTGCTGGCGGGCCTTGCCGAGGATCGCGCGCCAGGCATCGGCGTCCACATGGCCTTGCAGGCGGGCGAAGCGCGGGGTGCCAAGGCGCGCCGGGTCGCTTGCCAGGGGCAGTTGTGGCGGTGGCGGCAGGCTGGGCAGGCGCTCGTCCCAGAATGCTTGTGCGGCTTGCACTTCGGCGGGGGCTGGGGCGGCCTGCAACTGATAGTCGCGGAACGACAGGTGCAGCGGCGGCAGTTCAAGGGTTGGGTCGCGGTACAGCGCGTCGAGTTCGGCGTAGAAGCGCAGGATGCTCAGGGCATCGAGGATCAGGTTGTCCAGGCCGATCGCCAGGCGCGTGTGGTGCCCATCGGTGAAGGCTTGCACGTCGAACAGCGGCCACTGGGCTGGGTCGAACACGCGGTGTGCGCAGTGCTCGCGCAGGGTCTGCAGGCTGCTGTGGTGCTGGCCGATCACGAACCTGGGTACTTCTTCGAGAATGTACGCCTGGCCCTGGGCGTCGAACACCGTGCGCAGCATTTCATGGCGTGCGACCAGGCGTTGCAGGGCCTTTTGCAGGCGCGGCAGGTCCAGGCCCGGCACGTCGTATTCGCGATAGAAGTGGCAACTGACGCCGCCCAGCACCAGGCTCGGGTCGCGGCCCAGCCAGTAGGCCTGCTGGACTTCGGTCATGGGGAAGGGCGCGTGGCGGTTGGCCAAGTCGGCCACGATACTGGTCTGCTGTTGGGTCGGCTCGCTCACGTTCAGGTCGGCGCAGAACGCCGCCAGCACGGGCTGGGCGAACACTTGGGCCAGGCGCATGCCGGTCACCCCTTGGTCGGCCAACAGGCGCACCAGGCGGGTAGCGCTGAGCGAGTCGCCGCCGAGGGCGAAGAAGTTGTGCTCGCGGTGAACCTCGGGGCAGCCAAGCAATTGTTGCCAGGTTTGCGCCACGCGCTGTTCGACGGCGCCCTGGGTGGGGTGAGCCTTTGATCGATGGGCGTGCTCTGGCGCTGCAACTGTTCGAGCAGAGCCTTGCGGTCGACCTTGCCGTTGGCGGTCAACGGCAGTTGCCGGCAGGCCAGCAGGTGCTCGGGAATCATGTACGCCGGCAGGCGTTCGGCCAGATGCCGTTCAAGCCCGGGTTGTTGCAGGGGCATGGGCTCGAGTGGGCCGTCCTGCAGGCGCACCATTGCCGCCAGGCGTTGTCCGGCCAGCAGCACCACAGCTTGCTCGATGCCCGGCCAAGCCACCAGGGCACTTTCGATTTCCCCGGCTTCGATTCGGTAGCCGCGCAGCTTGAGCTGGAAGTCGCTGCGCCCTAGGAACTCGACGTTACCGTCGGGGTGGTAGCGAGCGCTGTCGCCGGTGCGGTACCAGCGTTGCCCTTGGTGTTGAACGAAGCGTTCGGCGCTGCGTATGGGGTCGGCGCGATAGCCCTGGGCGACGCCGGCGCCACCGATCCATAGCTCGCCAGCGACCCAGTCGGGGCAGTCATGGCCTTGGGCGTCGACGATGCGCAGGCTGACGTTGTCCAGCGGCTTGCCGTAGGGCAGGCAGTGCCAGTTCAGCGCCTGGCCGGGCAGCACTTCGAACAGTGTCGAGTGGATGGCGGTTTCGGTGGCGCCGCCCAAGGCCAGGAAGCGACAGTCGGGCGCCTGGGCCCACAGACGCGGGGCGAGCTCTGGGCCAACCTTGTCACCGCCGAGCAGCACTGCACGCAGGGGCAGCGACGCTTCGGCTGGCGCGCAGTTAAGCAGCATGTCCAGCAATGCCGGCACGCAGTTGAGCACGCTGGCTCGATGCTTGAGCGCCAGGGCGCGCCAGCGTTCGGCGTCACGTTGTTCGTGGGGGGCGATGCAGATGACCGCAGCGCCGACCGACAAGGCGGCGAACAGGTCGTACACCGACAAGTCGAATTCCAGTGCCGACAGCGCCAGGGTTCGATCATGGGTGTCGAGCAGCAGGCGCCGTTGCAGGTCGTCGAGGGTGTTGGCGGCGGCCAGGTGGCTTATTTCAACGCCTTTGGGCTCACCGGTGGAGCCTGAGGTGTAGAGGATGTAGGCCAGGTCGTGCGGGGTGCCGGGGTGCGGCGCAGGTAGCGGGTTACCGCCTGTGGGTAACTCGGTCAGCAGCAGGCGGGCGTTGGCCGAGTCGAGGATCCTCTGGCGTCGGCTGTCGGGCTGGTCGGCGCCGATGGGGAGGTAGGTGGCGCTGCACGCTAGGATGCCCAGCACCGCGATCACCTGCTGCGGGCCCTTGGGCAGTTGCAGCGCCACTACGTCGCCTCGTTGTACGCCCTGCGCCTGGAGGTATGCGGCCAGTTGCAGGGCACGCTCGGCCAGTTCGGCGTAGCGCAACAGGCCGTCGTCGCCGAACAGCAGCGCTGGCGCGTGTGGCGTGCGTTGGGCCTGGGCGAAGAAGCCCTCATGCAGGCGTTGTTGCGGCAACGCTGTACGGTGCCCTTGGGACCGTTCGCGAACCGAGCGCTGGCGCTCGGGTAGCAACGCTGTCGTGGGGCGTTGCCAGGCCTCGGCGTGTTCGCACAAGCGCTGCAACAGGTCGATATGAGCCTGGAACAGTGCATCGAGCACGCCTTCGGCGAACAGGCCCTCGCGGGCGTCGAGGTTCACCAGCAGGCCGCCGTCCAGTTCGGTGACCTGGGCGTCGAGCCATACCTGCGGGCCTTGGGAGATGATCCAGGCCGGCTGGCCGAAGTGCGCCTGCACGCCCTCGGGGAACAGCTCGCCCAAGCCCAGGGCGCTGGTGTAAACCACCGGCGCCAGCACTTGCTCGCCGCGCTGGCGCGACAGTTCGCGCAGCACTTCGAGGCCGGAAAAACTGCCATGGCTGGCGTCTTCGTGGAAGCGCCGCTGCAGGGCGCTGGCGCGTTGGGCGAAGGTGCCGCTGACGCTGCCATCCCAAGCCAGCAGGATCGACGAGGTGAAGTCGCCCACTAGCTGGTCGACATCGGCGTGCCGTGGCGCGCGGTCGAACAGCGGCAGGTTGAGCAACAGCGCAGGGTCGTCGCTCCAGGCCTGCAAGGCTTCACAGAACACGGCGGCCAAGGCCATGGCCGGGGTCAGGGCGTGGGCGCGGGCGTGGGTCTCGAAGGCTTGGCGCGCGGCAGGGGCAAGCCAGTGATGGCGGCGCAGCACCTGGCTTGCGTTGCGGTCGTTGAGGTCGATGGGCAGGCGCGGGGCGCTGGGCAGCTGCGCCAGGCGTTGCAGCCAGTAGTCACGGTCCTGCTGGTGCCGCGCACGGTACTCGGCACTGGCGTGTTCCTGGCGCTGTTCGGCGAGGTAGCGGGCAAAGCTGTAGCCCAGCGCTGCCAGGGGTTGTTGCTGGTAAAGGTGCACCAGGTCGCGTAGCAGGGTGCGCAGGCTGAGGGCGTCGGCGGCAAGCATGTCGAGGTTCAGGTGCAGGCGGGTGCCTGCGGGGCGCAGGGCGTCGGGCAGCAGCGACAACTGAATGTCCAGCACCTCGCCTTGGGCCACGTCCAGTTGCTGGTGGGACAGACGCGTGCGCAGGTGCGCCAGGCGCGCGTTGGCCTGCTCGGCATCGTGTGTGCGCAGGTCGTGAACCTTCAGCCCTGGCCAGGGGCTTTTGGCGAGGATGCGCTGGCGGCCGTCGTCGAGAAACTGCGCGCGCAGCATGGCGTGGCGCGCCAGCAACTGGTGCACGGCCGCTTCTAGCCGTGCGGGGTCGACCCCTTCGCCATCGAACTCGTTGTAGAAGTGCGCAGCCACGCCGCCCAGTTGCTGGCCCGGGGCGCGCCCAACCCAATAGGCGTGCTGCATGGGGGCCAGTTCGAAGGCTTGCTGCTCGTCGTGTTGCAGCGCGCTGGGCGTGGTGTCGAGGTTGGGCGTGGCGTCAAGCCGGGCCAGCCAACTGCACAGGCGTGGGTCGGCCACCAGGTCCGCGAATCGCACGGCCAGGCCTTGGCGGCGCCACTGGCCGACCAGGCGAATCAGGGTGACTGAATCCAGGCCCCATTCGATCAAGTTGGCATCCAGTGGAATCTGTTCGGCTGGTATTTCCAAGGCTTGTGAGAGGGATTGGCGCAGCAGGGTGACGGTTGAGGTGCTGGGTGTTGCCATGGCTCAACGTTTTCTCATAGCTAGGGTCCGGGCCGGGGTTGGCCCAGGCATTGGAAGGTTGTGCGAATGCGTTTGAGCAGATGCTATTAATTCGCATTGAGGGGGCTACCCGGATCGAGTCGATTTCACCCCCTATCCGGTTTTCAGGGCTGGCCTGGGGGCGCAAGAAGCGGGGCAGTGCTCTGCGAGTGCAGGCGCGATGCGGTTGGAAAATGACTGGAATCGGGTAGCCGCTGGCCAAGGGCCTTGACTACCGTCCGTCGCTGCCCGGTCCCAGGGCAGTTTTTTCCATCCGTACCGTAAATTTGGCCTGCGCTTTCAGGGCTGGGCATCGGTGCGCTGCCCCAGGAGTTGCAGATGTCAGTCGAATCGGGTTTGCAGGTGCGCGGCCTGCGCAAGCGCTACAGCAACGGCGTGGAGGCGCTGCGTGGCGTGGACTTGAGCGTAGGCCCGGGGATGTATGGGTTGCTGGGCCCCAACGGTGCGGGCAAGAGCAGCTTGATGCGCACCCTGGCCAGCTTGCAGCAGGCGGATGCCGGCAGCATCCACCTCGACGGCGTGGACGTGCTGGCCAACGCTGACCACCTGCGCCGCCGCCTGGGCTACCTACCTCAGCAGTTGGGGGCTTACCCGGGCGTCAGCGCCCGTGACCTGCTGCAGCGCTTTGCCTGGCTGAAGGGTCGCACCCATGCGCGTCAGCGCCACGAAGAGGTGGAGGGGCTGCTGGCCAAGGTCAACCTGCAAGAAGCTGCGCACCGTGCGTTGGCCACCTATTCGGGGGCATGTTGCGCCGGTTCGGTATCGCCATGGCGCTGGTGGGCGCGCCGCGGTTGTTGATTGTCGATGAGCCCACCGCAGGCCTGGACCCCGCCGAGCGCAACCGTTTCCACCGGGTGTTGGCGGATGTTGCGGCCGAGTCGATCGTGCTGTTGTCGACGCATATCGTCGAGGATGTGGAGAACCTGTGTAGCCGCCTGGCGGTGCTGGCTGGCGGGCGCATTATCGTCGAAGGCCGTCCTGCGGATCTGCTGGCCGCCGAGCAGGGCCGCCTGTGGCAGGCGCCGTTCGGCCGCGGCGAAACCTTGCCGCAGGCCTTGCACGTGGCGGCCAGCCCCGAAGGCAGCCGGGTGATCGTGCATGGCGAACGGCCTGCCGACCCGCGCTTCGTGCCCCATTCACCGCGCCTGGAAGATATCTACTACTTGGCGCTGGCCCAGACCGGCGAGGTGGCCGAGGCATGAATACCTTCGCCCTGATGATGCGCGAGGCCTGGGTGGAGGTGCGTGCCGGGCTGCGCAGCGGCATTGTGCTGTTGGTGTTCCTGGGGTTGGCAGGCTACCTGCTGATGTCGCTGACCAATGCCGAGTACGTGCAGAAGATGGGGGGCAGCGAGATCCCCCGCAATGCGCCTAGCCTGATCTACCTGATGGCCTGTGGGTGCATGTTTTTCCTGTTCTTCGCCTGGGCTTGGGTGTTCGCGCAACCGGCGTTGCGTGACCGCAAGGCGCAACTTGAGGAAGTGCTGCTGGCCTTGCCGGTGTCATTGCCGGCGCTGCTGTGGGGGCGTTTCGTGGGGCGGCGGTGGTCGGTGCGCTGCTGGCCAGTTCATTGATCGTCGGCTTCCTGCTTAGCCCGCTGCTGGCCTGGCTGGGCTGGGTTCCGGCGGGCAGCATCGGCGCCCCGGCCTGGTCGGCCCTGGGGTTCGCTTGGGTGGCGCTGTTGCTGCCGGTGAGCACGGGTATTGGTGCGTTGTATTTCCTGTTGGCGTTGCGCAGCCGTGGCCTGGGCGCGCCCTTCGCGCTGGCGGCGGCGCTGATGTTGCTGTGGATGTTCGCGGTGGTGGTGCTCAAGGGGGGCGATATCAACCCGCTGTTGGCCGCCAGCCTCGACCCTTCGCTGTTCACCTTCGCCCTGGCCCAGGTGGAAACCTGGACGGCGGCGCAGAAAGCCCAGGCACTGCTGGCCCTGACGCCGGGGTTCTGGGTCAACCGCTTGCTGTGGTGCGCGCTGCCGCTCTTGCTGCTGGCGTGGACCCTGGCGCGCACCACGCGTCAGGGCTTGATGGGACGCCGCTCGGGGGCGCTGCTGGCCGAGCCGCCGATGCGCCAGGTCGCGGGGCTTGCGTTGCCGGGGCCTGTGTCGGTGAGCCTCTGGTCGCGGGCCCTGTGGTGCGAAACCCGCTGGCAGCTACGCCAGGTGTTCGTCCGCAAGGCTTGGTGGCTGGCAGTGGCGTTGCTGTTGGCGATGGGGGTGCTCAGTGGTTTCGTGCACGGGGTTTGGCATGCGCGTGGGCCGATGGTGCCACGGGCCGACTTGACCGTGCCGCTGCTGTCCAGTGCGTCGTTTCTGGTGATTGCCTTCATCGTTGCGGCGATGGTGGGTTTGGTCTGCCGTCGCGACGTGGTCCAAGGGCTGGGGGCAATGCTCAATGCCACGCCAGCGCCGGTGTGGCTGCGCTTGTTTGGGCAGGTGCTGTGCGTGGTGGTGTCGACTCTGTTGCTGGCCTTGGTGCCGGGCATCGCCAGCCTGGTGATTGGCGCGGTGGTGGCGCCGCAAAGCCTGGCGCCGGGGTTCGTGCTGACCTACCAGTTGCTGGTGTTTGCACCACCGCTACTGGAGCTGGCGCTACTGACGGCGCTGGTGCACGCGGCGGTGCGGCGCTCGGGCCTGGCCTATGCCGCATCGATGCTGCTGACGTTCTTCCTGGTGCTGAACCATGAGTTGGGGCTGGTGAGCTACCCGCCCTTCGAGGTGGCGATTGCCCCTCATGTGGCGTTGTCCGCGTTGACGGGCTGGGCGCCTTGGCTGCCTTACCTCGGCACCCTGGTGAGTTGGAAACTGGCGGGCTGCCTGGTGCTGGCGGGCTTGGCGGCCACGTTGCTGGCGCGGGGCCCAGAGCGCCGTCGACTGCGCGAGATGGGCGCACGCCTGTTGGGGCTGCCGGGGGCGCTGGTGGGGCTGGGGGCAGTGGTGATGGTTGCCAGCGGTGTGTCGCTGCACCAGCACCTGGTGCTGCAGGGCGACTACCAGAGCAGCGCCGAGGCGCGTGCCGAGCGCGCTGCCTGGGAGCGCCGCTGGTTGCCGGGTGCCGGTGCCTGGCAGGTGGTGGGTGGGCAGGTTCGATTGCGAGTCGATAGTGCGCTGCGCCAGGTCGAAGGGCAGTGGGCGCTGCAAGGCGTGAGTGCTGCCGTCGGGCACCTGGATGCAGAGTTGCCGCCGGGCTTGTGGGTGGTGAGGGTCAGCGTGGGCGGCGAGCCGGTGGCTTTCGAGCAAGGTGAGCAGCACCTGCGGGTTGCCCTGGGTGGCTGCGCGGCAAGCGGCTGTGACCTGGTGCTGCACTGGACGCTGGACGCCACGGGCTGGCCCAGCGAGGGCGAGGGTTTCTGGCTGGGCCCTGAGGGCGTTTGGCTTCAGGCGCATCGGGCGATGCCGCGCTTGGGGCTTGACCCTGAACGCGGGTTGCGTGCGCCGTCGCAGCGCCGCGAGGCCGGGTTATCTGAAACCCCACCAGCACTGCCGACGGACGCGGCGGTGGCGGCCCAGGCCGTGGCCCCGGCGGGTGCCTGGCAGTGGGCTGTCGAGGTGGATGGCCAGTTGTTCGAAGGCCATGGCCAGCAGCCGTTGGATTTCGCCTATGCCGTGACGCCACGGGCCAAGGCTCAAGCGTTTGACGGTGTGTGGGTAGTGGCCGATGCCAGCCGTCAGCAAACCGCTACCCAGGTGCGCGAGGACCTGACTGTCATGGCCGCTTGCGTGGCACGTCGGCTGGGCAGCAGCCCAGTGGTCGAGGCCGTGAGCCAGTGGCCCACGGGTATGGGAGACAGTCGCCTCAGCGCCGGCCACCTGCTGCTTGGGCAGGTGCCGGACTGGAACGTGGCCCAGACCGGTGTGGGGCGCTGGGTGCGCCGTGCGCATATCGCCACGTTGCTGGCCCGCCAGCAGTTGCTGGTCGCCAGCGACCTGCGCGAACAACCGGGCTATGCCTGGCTCAGCCAGGGCGTGGCCGGTGCCGTGGGCTTGCTGTGCGTTGGCGAGAGCGACGGCGCCGAGGCCCAGGGGGCATTGGTTCGCCTTGCGTCCGAAGACCTGGCCCGGGCGTTGGGGCGCGATGGCGAGCCTATCGGCACCTTGGCCCGTGCCCGCGCCCAGGGTTGGGCGACGTTTTATGCGCCGCTCGCCAGCCTCGATTGGGTGGAGCAGCAAACCCCTGAACAGCTGGCGGCGCTGAGTGCCGGGCTGCGCAGTGGCCAGGGATGGCCGGAGTCGATCCAGGGGCTGCTGGGTGCGCCCTCGGATCAGGTAACCGCCGAAGCGCTGCGGCGCTGGGCTACCCCGTGATGAATCCCGAAATTACTTCGCGTTCCTGGAGCTTGTGCATGTCTGCCCATTTGTCACTCAAACCCTTGCGCCGCCCGTACGGCCGGCGCGCCAACGTTCTTACCCAAGCCCTCGCGCTGACCTTGTCCAGCTCTGCGTGCGTTGCCTTTGCCGCCGACGAGCAGGCGGTCGAGCTGGCGCCTTTGACGGTCAACGCCCGGCTGAGCCAGGAAAGCGCCAAGGACATTCCCTTCGGGCTGTCGGTAATCGATGGCGAGGCTCTGGAGACCCGGCGCTTGCGCTCGCTCGAGGCGGCGCTGCGCGCTACCCCCGGGGTGGATGTGAACTCTTGGGGCGGCGCCAACGACGCCAACGTGCGCATTCGTGGCGTCGGCTCGCTGAACCAGATGAGCATGGATGACGGCTCGGTGGTACTGAACGTCGATGGCGTGCCGATGTCGGTACGCAATGCCGCCATGGCCACCCTGGACGTGCAGCAGGTGGAAGTGCTCAAGGGACCACAAGGCACGTTGCTGGGCCGCAACAGCGAGGCGGGTGCGATCAATGTGACCACCCGCAAACCCACCCGTGAAGTGGAAGGCTACGTGCGTGGCGAGGTCGGCCAGCAAGGCCAGTTCATGACCGAAGGTGCCGTCGGTGGCCCGCTGACCGACACCTTGGCGGGGCGTATTGCAATGCGCCGCAGTGGTTTCGACAACTGGGTGGACAGCGAGCAGGACAACGACCCCCTGACCAAACCCCGTGAGTTGGCCATGCGTGGCAGCCTGCTGTGGGACAACGATACCGGCACCACCGGCCTGTTGATCGCCGAGCGCCAGCGCGCCAAGCACTACGCCGGGCTGGAGATTCTGCGCCCGTTCGGCGACAGCCCGAGCCTGGACTACACCCCGGGCGTCTTTGACGGCAACGGCAAAACCAACGAGCGCTATTCCTTCGAGCTCAACCACGACCTGACGCAGGCGCGCATTACCTCAATCAGTGCCTACACCAGTACCGACTTCAACGCGGTCAAGGGTTACGACCGCAACATCACCCGCGCACTGTATGGGGCGCCATCGGAGTACCTGCTGGAGGATTCGGCCCACGAGCGGGTCTGGAGCCAGGACCTGCGCCTGGGCTCGCTGCCGGACGCCGAAGTGTTCTGGGTAACGGGCGTGAACCTCTCGCGCTCCGAACGCAGTTTCGATTCGGCCAACTTCAGCAGCGGCGCGCGCCAGGACCGAGGCTTCACCACCAATAGCTACGCGGTTTATGGCGAAGCCACGTTCCCGATCGCCGAAGACTGGAAACTCACCACGGGCCTGCGCCATACCTGGGACCGCAAGACCTATAGCGCCAGTTATGCCGACGCCAGCGGCGCGGCCCAGGACGGCCGGCGCCTGCAGGAGAACTACAATACCGGTCGGGTGGCGCTGTCGTATGCGCTCACGCCGCAGACCAACCTGTACGCGGTGGTTTCCCGTGGCTACAAGTCGGCGGGTTTCAACGACTACGCCACCTCGGCCAAGGACAGCGAGCCGTATCGGGCTGCCAGGTTGGCGTCGGCAGAGCTTGGCTTCAAGCATGAAAGCGAGGGCGGTGCGCTGACGCTGGAGGGTGCGCTGTTCGTCACCCGCGTGCAGGACGACCACCTGCTGGGCTACGACTTCAAAACCACGGCAGTCAATGCGGTGAACGCCGACACCCGCAGCAAGGGTGCCGAGCTGTCGGGCACCTGGTTCATGACCGAGGAACTGAGCCTTGGCGCGGCGGTGAGCTACACCAATGCCGTGGTCACCTCAGATGCACCAGGGGTTTCCGGTGGTGATGTGAAGGCTGGCAGCCGCATACCTGACGTGCCGTTGTGGAGCGGCAACTTCAACATCGCCTGGAAGCGTGGACTGCCGGAATTCCTGGGGTTGCCAGCGCCTTTACTGAATACGCAGGTCAACTACCGGCTACAGAAGAACCGCCCGGCAGATGCGCAGAACCATTACGACCTAGCCGGTTATGGGAAGCTCGATGCGCACTTGGGCGTGCAGAGCGGCGGCTCGGAGGTATACCTGTGGGCCGACAACCTGCTGGATGCGCGCTACGACCTGTATGGCAGCTACTCCACCGACCCGGTGACCACCGGGATGCCGGGGCGGGGACGTTCAGCGGGGGTAGGCTACAGCTATTCGTTCTGAGGCTTGCTTGAACAAGGCCTGGGAGGAATGCGCCTGGCTCGCTGGAGTACGGCGCTACCGTGGGTAGGATCGAGTGTGCAGTTCAGAGGTTTTGTTATAAAGTAACAATTTTACCTCGACAGACGATTAACCCTTGAGCGATACAGTGTGCAGGGTGGCAAGGTAATTCGATGAACGCCATTGATTATCAATTGCTAAAGCGCGATTCGATGTGATCTGATCCGTGCCGTATCTGCTCAACAAGGAGTGCCAAGATGTCAGCCGTTCAGAGGGAGGCAAGGGAGTTCACGCCAGTCTCGCGGATAATCGCCGAAGATTACGGTAGTGACTTGGGTGTCGGCGGCCAGTGCCGGGTTACCCGGGTTACTTTGCAGGAAGGGTTGGATGTCGTGCGTTGGCAAGGCACGTTCGAGCAGCCCGTGGCGTTACCCTTGCACGACGATAGCCAGCGCATTCACTTCAGCTTCACCCATCAGCTCAAGGGCAAGGCCTACTGCAGCTTTCGCGATGGGGGGCGCCAGCGCCGTCATGTCATTGACGAAGGTGCCGGGAGCATCAGCTTTGGTCGGTATCGTCAGGGCTTCTATCACCAGCATGGTGAAATCGACAACATCACCGTGATGATCCACCCCGAATTGCTGGCGAAGTGGGAGTTGGAAATCGATCCTACCTTGAGCAGCGCGCTGGCTTGCGAGCAATGCTTTCTTGGTGGGCACCGCAGCGGCGAGATGAGCGCTACCGCGCACTTGCTGTGCAATGCCATGGAGCCTGAGGGCGGCCAACGGCGCAGCAGCCTTTGGCTCTATGGCCAAAGCGTCACGTTGGTCAGCCTATTCTTGGAGTCGCGGCGCAACTTGGGCTGCACCTGCCCTGTCAGCCACATCGATCGCCAACGCCTGTTGCGCGCTCGCGAGCGCCTGCTTGCTGACCTGGGTAAGGCGCCAAGCCTCTCGGAACTGGCCCGCGAGTCGGGAATGAGCCAGCCGAAACTCACCCGAGGTTTTCGCCTGCTGTTCTATAACAGCGTCTACGGCGTGTTCCAGCAGGCACGCATGATCCAGGCGCACAGCCGGTTGCTGGAGGGTGATGAGTCGGTGATGCGGGTGGCCTCGGACCTTGGCTATGCCAATGCCAGTCATTTCGCCACGGCATTTCGCAAGCAGTTCGGTTTCAACCCCTCCGTGCTCAAGAACGGCGGGCGGGGAAACTTGGCGGCTGGGTAGAGAGAAGAGGGTGTAGCGCAGGGCTGGTTCCGTTTTGGAAACAGCCAGGCCTTAGGCGTTGTTTGAAAAGTCTTGATGGGAGTAGGTCTCCCGGAGTCTGCTTACAGGCGCCGGCTTCAAACCACCCGGTGCTGCTGCGCTCAAAAGGCGCGGTGGTGAGCGACCGTTGAAAACGGCGCCAATGATGGCGTCAGGTACATATTGAGAAGATGAGCGAAAGCAAACCATCCGAAGACGCATCGTTAAGTATTCAAATGCTGTCAAAACCGAGGTCGCCCAGTAGCCTCGGGATCAGTCTGGAAGATACCTGTTTACTGTCCAGATGGCAGCCGGTGTATAGGTGGCATGAGCTCAGTACAGGCTTTGGTATGGAACGTGAGAACCTGGCCTTTGATGCCAAGGGAAATGACAAGCGGCTACTACCGCGAGGAAGAATACCGATGCAAAGGTCCAGGGGCGGAGCCATTCGTAATAGTGATGAACCTCTTGTAATGAGAGTGGAGCGAAGGGATGGCGTTGCCCGGCTGACTCATGCCGTCAACTCGCTACGGCGAGGAGGAGCGGCATGAGCACAGCAAAGTCGTACAACATTTCCAAGCTGACAGTTTGGGAAGCCTACCAGCGTGTGAAGGCCAATCGAGGAGCCGCTGGGATAGACGAACAATCTATTGCCCAGTTTGAGCAGAAGCTGCAACCGAACCTGTACAAGGTCTGGAACCGGATGTCATCCGGCTTGGAACGCCTACCGCAGACGTGCTCAGTGGAAGACTACGAAGCGCTGCTACCGTGGAATTGCACACCTCAAATGTGCGCGATCCATAAACCCCACCTGCCCAACAGTGGGGGAACGGGTTACCGTGGCATCTCTGGCGAGCAGTTCCACGGTAGCAGCGCTTCGTAGTCTGCTACCGACGAGGCGTGCGGTAGCCTCTCAAGTACGTGGCGCAGCCACGTATAAGGCTCTTGGCCGTTGACCTTGGCGGTCTCGATCAGGCTGTAGATCTTCGCGCTGGCACTGGCGCCGGGTATGTCAGAAATTTTGTGTTCGGGCATAACATGAGCAAGAGGTGCATGTATGCCAACCAAGAAGAAACCCCTGCGTGACCTACCAAAAATCCCCAAGGAGCTGCTCGAGCAGTTCGGTGAGGGCCTGATGACTGCGGAGGCTATCGAAGATGCCTCTGCGGCATTCAAGAAGGCGTTGATCGAACGGGCCTTGAACGCCGAGCTCAGTCACCACCTGGGGTATCTGCCGGGCGCGCAGCGCCCAGAGGATGAAACCAATCAGCGCAATGGCAGGACTGGCAAGACGGTTCTGACTGGAGAGGGGCCGCTGCGGCTGGATATCCCCCGTGATCGAGACGGTAGTTTTGCGCCCATCCTGATTCCCAAGCACGAGCGCCGTTATACCGGTTTCGATGACAAGATCATCGCCATGTATGCCCGAGGCATGACCGTTCGGGAAATTCGCGCATTCCTCTCCGAGCAGTATGGAACGGATGTTTCGCATGACTTCATCAGTTCGGTCACGGCCGAGGTGATGGAGGAAATCGGCGCGTGGCAACAGCGGCCGCTGGAGCCGATGTACCCGGTCATTTTCTTTGATGCACTACGAGTCAAGATTCGCGAAGAAGGCCTTGTGCGCAACAAAGCGATTTACTTGGCGCTGGGCGTTCTACCCGATGGGACGCGCGATATTCTCGGGATCTGGATCGAAAATACCGAAGGTGCGAAGTTCTGGATGAAGGTCTTCAATGACCTCAAGACGCGCGGCGTTGAGGATGTGCTGATCGCCGTCACCGACGGCCTCAAAGGGATGCCAGAGGCGCTAAGCGCCGTGTTTCCGGCCACCACGCTGCAAACATGCATCGTCCACTTGATCCGCAACAGTCTCGATTATGCAGCGTGGGATAAGCGTCGTGATCTGGCCAAAGCGCTCAAGCCGATCTATCAGGCCATCAACGCCGAGGCGGCTGAGCAGGCACTGGATGCCTTTGAAAACGGCCCTTGGGGCAAACAGTACCCAACGGTAGTTGCGGCATGGAGAAGAGCCTGGGATCGAGTGATTCCATTCTTTGTCTTCCCGTCAGGCATTCGAAAAGTGATCTATACGACCAACGCGATCGAAAGCATCAACGCCCAGCTACGCAAGATCATCAAAACGCGTGGTCACTTCCCAACGGATGAGGCCGCCACCAAGCTGATCTGGCTGGGGCTGCGGAACATCACGGCAAACTGGGGCTCAGCGGCCCATGACTGGAAAAATGCGATGAATCAATTCGCGATGCTGTACGGAGATCGATTTATCAGGCCGACCTGGTAAAAGCATGGCCAGCCTGACGGCAGGCCGTTATCGGCCCGCACACAAAAAATCTGACACTCTCCTGGCGCCGTTGACGGTGTCGCTGAACAGCCAGGCCTTGCGTCCTATGACAAAGGGCTTGATCGCTCTTTCGGCCGTATTGTTATCGATGGGCAAGTAACCCGCTTCGACATAGCGCTCCAGTCGACTCCAGTTGTTCGCCAGGTAATGCACTGCCTTGCCCAACGCACTTTGTGCGGTCACCTGCGACTGGGTTTTATCCAGCCAGCTTTTCAGTTGTGTCAGGATCGGCAGGCTTTTCTCCTGTCGACCAGCAAACCGCTGTTCATCACTGACGTCCTTGAGCTCGCGCTCGATGCCGTACAGCTTATTGATCATGGCCAGCGCGATATCGGCCCGCCCGGTTTTACCTTTGGGCTGCACTTTTTGCGCGTCCACGAACTTGCGTCGCGCATGGGCCATGCACGCCAGTCGCTCCACGCCCGGCTGCAACGCCAACGCGTTATAGCCGGCGTAATCATCAGTCATGACGTAGCCACGGTAACTTTCCAGCAAGCGCAACGGCACCTCCTGCGCACGGCTGGACGTGTAATCAAACAGCACAACTTTTCGATCCGGTGGGCCACTGGCTTGCACCCACATCCAGGATTGGCTGGTCGGATCTCGATCCGGTTCTTTCAACACCTGTACACGGGTTTCATCGCAGTGAATCACTGGGCTTTCCAGCAACCGATCACGCATCAAATTAAGCAGTGGCTGGAAATGCTCGCTGCACTGGATCACCCAGCGTGCCAGCGTTTGCCGAGGGATATCAATACCGTGGCGGCTAAGTACCGTTTCAAACCGATGCAACGGTAAACCGTCGACATACTTGGTGGTCAGTAGCATGGCCAGCACGCTGGGGCTGGCCATGCTTTTCTCGATCAACTGGGCAGGCTTGTCGGCGGTGACCGGTGCGGCTTCACAGCCACGGCAAGCGTAGATCTTGCGGATATGTTTGATGACCCGGATCTGCATCGGCACGATATCCAGTTGCTCACTGGTTTCTTCCCCGATGGCATGTTTGCGGCAACCGCAAGCACAGGTCAGTTCGTGTTCGGGCAGTTCGTGGATGACTTCGATACGCGGCAGATTGGCCGCCAACGGCTTGCGTTTGCCACGGCGCACTGAGGGTGCAACGACTTCCTCATCAGCGTCGCCAACCAACGGCATTGGCTCGCTTTCAGGCTCATTGAACAAGGCCAACTGTGGCGTGTTGGGTTCTACGGATTGCTCGGACTTGCGTCCAAACAGACGGTCACGCAACAGCTTGATCTGTTCTTTCAGGTCGACGATGTGAGTCTGATAAGCCTGAGCGGTTTCCTCCTGACGATTGAGGGCCTCAAGCAACAGTTGCTTAAGCAAAACAGGATCATCAGGAAGGTCATCGGGCAGAGAAATCATGGCCCGGATTATACCGGGTTACGCCACGTAGCGCGGCGTCAAAACCTGATGAGGACGATTACGCCAGAGGTCAAAACCGTCGAGCAGCCAGTTGAGTTCCTGGACGGTCAGAATGATCGCCTCGTCGGTGGCGTCAGGCGATGTTTTGAAACGCTCGGATTCGAGGCGCTTGAGCCAAAGGCAGAAGCCGTTTCGTTCCCAGTAGAGGATCTTCACGCGGTTGCGCGGCTTGTTGAGAAACACGAAAAGCACGGGGTCAAACACCGCCACTTTGATATCCAGTTCGACCAAAGCGGCCAGGCCGTCAATCGACTTTCGGAAGTCGACGGGCTTGGGGTAGAGATAGACTTTTTCGACTTTGGCGTCGGGTCGCATCATGACGGGGCTGGCTCCAGAAAGAGATCGGGAGCACAGCATTGGGGATCAGCTTCGCGCTTTGAATGTGGGGTTCATGGAGCGGTTACCCTCAAATACACAGATAAGTGCTCTGCCCATCATTGGTTAGGTGGGGTTCATGGAGCGCTTACGCTCAACCCTACCGGTAGTTCTGGAGCGCGAAAGGTGAAAACATATTGCGCAAGATTCCGAGTGCCCGATAGGCACTGGCACGCGAGAGCCAAGAAAGTGTTTTGTAGAAGACAGGGTACTAGTTTGGTGGACCAATGAGATGGTCAAGAAACAGGGATGCCGCCACGGACAGCGACTGTCGAGATCTGACGCAGATACTAAGCTCGCGGGATGCCCATGATTCATCCAGCTCAACAATTTTGGCGTGATCTAACTGATAGATGAGGGCGCTACCCTTTGGCATAATACCAATGCCTAAGTTTGCTTGCACCATCAAACACAGAGAGTCATAACTTGAAACCTCCATTCGCAACCTAAGCGAGCGACCTAAATCATTTGCTGCTTTTATTAATTGGAAGTTTAGGTGCGTACCACTACGCAAGGCAATATACTGATAATCCAGTGTTTCATGGAACCTTACTAATGTTCTGTTCGCGAGTGGATGTAAAAGTGGCACGATCAGCACTAGCCGATCCTCGCGAAACGGAAAAACTTCGATATCTACACCGTGCGGTAAATTTGTAAAGATTCCGATATCGGCGAAATTATCGCCGATTGCTTGGATGATGCCGAGGCTCGGCTTCTCCTCTAGACTCACGTTTATTAGTGGGTAAGTATCTAAGAACGAGTTAATCAAACCAGGTAGAAACTGAGTTATCGCCGAAATGTTGGCCAAGACATGAACTGACCCTCGGCGCCCGTTGGAATACTCGCGCATTTGTATGACTATTTCATTCAGGTTGTTGAGCGCGCTGCGAGCCATATAAAGAAGCGAGAGGCCGGCATCAGTAGGGGATATGCCTTTATTGGTACGAATAAGAAGCTTAGAGCCCAGTAGCTCTTCCAGTTCGCTAAGGCGCTTGCTTACAGCCGCAGCAGCGATGTGTTCGCGTTTGGCTGCGGCTGCGATCGTGCCTTCTTCGATCACGCTTACGAAGAGCCTTAGAGAAACGGGATCTAGCTTCATACTTTTCACCGCATATGCTGCTCAGAGCGACCAGCATACCTCGCGAGCCTCGGGCTTAGTAAGCGCCGGACAAGAGATGTCCAGCATTTGGCACTTCTGCTTGGAGACCAAGGGCTTTTAAAATTTGGTAAACGGTAGCAATCGAGGCTGATAACACTGGCGTGTCGAGGCGATCTTGGACCAACTGGATAGCTGGTAGTGAAGGCATCTGCACGCAGCAGGACAGCACCACGCCGTCTGCTTGTCCGATGTTGAGTTTATCAGCGTGACCAATCAGATTCATTGGGTCGAGACGACCAACCTCCAGATTATCTGAGACCTGAAGGCTGATTGAGTCGACTACCTCAATGCCCGCCGCTTCGATATAGTCGATTACCTGCTGGGTGAGGGATTTCATGTATGGTGTGATTATCGAGATTTTTTTATAGCTGAGCATGTTCAAGCTGTCGATAAGTGCGCCAGCGGAACTTAGTACTGGGGCTGCTGAATTATTCGAAGTTACAGCTTTGCCGAGGCGTTGCTGCGAGACTTTATGATAACCTGCACCCTGACACATGATAGCGACCAAACAGGCATATGCCATGACATCAACTCTTGCATCGCTCAGTTCCAGAGCGCATCGATCGCTGTCGATGTCCATTTTTTTAAGCTCCTCAGGGCTTACATGCATCATCCGCATCCGCGAGGAGTGGAAAGTGAAGTGCTCATCCGGAAACAGCGAGTACCGAGAAGTAAGCATCGCTGGAATTTCAGTCTCCATAGTTGTGTTCGAGCTAGGTACGATTTGGCCGATACGGAAATTTTTCATTGAGGTCTCTCAAAAGTATGTACGTTAATTACCACTGGTCAGTTGAGTGCCTTTAGTTTCCTGTAGTGTAAACACCAACACGGCGGCGATAACATAGGAAACCGAGGCAAGTGAGATGGTCGCAGTGAAACCGATTAGTGGAATCAAAATTGGCACTAGCTTGATTCCTGCGATGGCCCCAACTCGCCCAAAGTTAAAGCAGAAGCCCGACGCCGTGGAGCGAATGCTAGTAGGAAACAACTCTGAATACCACGCACCGAAACCGCTGAAGTAACCAGTGAAGAATCCAAGCAGCGCTGCGAGGGATCCGAGCTTTATAATATTTTGAGTGGTGAAAAGGAGTTTTCCATCTGTGAGCGGTATCATAGTGGCCGAGTAAGCGAACACAGGAACCATGATTGCCATTCCGCCGAAGAAAATGGCGAACGACAACCTACGGCCGATTCGTTCCGCCAAGTAACCGTATGCGAGATAGCCAATCGTGGCGCCGATGCCCAGCCAGATGATAAAGACAGGCGCTTCATCAATTCGCACATTTAATATGCTCTGAAGGTAGGCGGGCATGAATGTAGTAATAATCCAGTAGCCATACATGCCCAAAATCGAAATGCTCAGCCCCAGGAAAGTAACTTTCAGATATTGGGGGCGGAAGATTTCAGTTAAGCCACCCTTGTTTGTATTACGGCTCATGAACTCTCGGTTCGCCAACCAAACCGGAGATTCTTTGACAAATAGCCAGATGAACATAAGTGTTAAGTAGGCCGGGATTGCAGCGTAGATGAATAGTGTGCGCCAAGATTCCGGATTACTGCTGTCCAGGAAGCTCCAAGCAAAGATGGCAGATAACAAACTGCCACCTGACCAGCCCGTTTGCATCACTGCAAACGCTTTAGTTCGCCCGGACGGCGGCCAAATTTCAGATACAAGTGCAGCGGCAGCCGACCATAGGCCACCCACGGCGACGCCTACGAAAAACCGGAAGACAGTAAGTTGCCATACACTTTCGGCAAAGGCACACAGCAGTGTGCCTGTACCATAAACGAACACCGACAGCATCATTGTTTTCTTTCGTCCAATTTTGTCGGACAGATTACCTAAAAAATATCCGCCTATGCCAGTAGCGAGCAGGAACCAAGCTACGGTCGATACGACGTCTCCTAGTCCCACACTAAAAGTCTTGGCAACTACAAGCAGCACAAAACCAAAAATTGTTGCATCTAAAGCGTCAAACAACCAAGCGGCCCAAGACCCACCCAATGTCACGTACCGTTGACCAGGTGAAAGCTGGTCCACTCCTACTGTAGCGGCAGCCGGTGAGGCGGCGGTTATAGTTTTCATAACTAAACCTCGTGCGTATCAACCTATTATTTTTGGAAGTTCGAGCGCTGGTGCACAGCGAGCGAATGGTCATATGCAACCGATGGTAAAAAGCGCAAAACGAGATGTACATCAGGCATTCGCGAGCTTGGCATCGTGAACGGCGATGGCAAGCTGATCGTTATCCGTAGGTGAAGGCCTATGGGGCGAGGTTGATCGCAATGCCCCTTGTTCGCTGGCTTTGGGCTAGCCCTCACCACCCTTTGCCCGGGCGAGTTAGCGTCGGCAAGGACGTTGAGAAGAAGGTAAGCGTCTGACGGAAAGGATGATCAATTCACCGTTACTTCGCTGATGCAGCTTCGCGATGGTTGGCTGGCCCATCCCCTGGACGACGCATTGCGCCAAGCCCAAGGACGTAAGATCCGCAGCATTCCGATCCGTGTGCTGTTCAACACTTTTACAGGATTATGAACATCAAGTCTTTGCACTACTAATGCTCGATACAAGACACCGCTAATTGCTTTTGAGGTGGTGGTCTGAGGTACGTTGGATAACGCCCGCATCTCCCCGCCTCGTGAAGTTGTAAAGATAGCGCTCAGCCACAATAGTCCGCTATCGTACTGGTCCACAACCACCCACCGGGTGACACGACTCCCAGCTCCGAAGATCGCTTGAGATTCATCGTTGGCTGGCGTGTAAGTCGACAAATGCGCACCGAGTTGGTGCTGGATGTGCTGTAACAGGCGCTACGCCCATCGTCCTGAGCTTCACCAATTGATCCATCACAGCGACAGGGGGTGGTAATACCTGTCGATTCGCTACAGCGAACGGTTAGGTGAAGCGGGTATTGAAGCGTCGGTTGGCAATACAGGTGACAGCTACTACAACGCATCGGCAGAGGCCATCAATGGCGTCTACAAAACCGAACTGATTCACCAGCGAGGGCCATGGAAAAGCGTAGAACGTCTTGAATAGGGAGCACTGGAGAGGGTGAGTTGGTTTAACGATCAGCGCCTGCGGAGGCCGATTGGAAAAAGGCCGCCAGTGGAGTTTGAGGTACTCTACGAGCAGAGTCAGGCTGCGCCTGACTTAAACCAACTAGCCTCCGTGATACCCTGTGTGGTTCACCTTTGCGGCGAGGGTCAATGTGAGAGTGCTTTCGTGCTTGGGGTGCGGTTGCTGATTTTTCGAATCGTGGGTTCGGGGAATGAAGCTGCGGATTGAGGTTGGACTGTGCTAGATAGGGTTATGTATTTTTCCCCGATGACTAGACTCAGAAGGTTTCAAGATGCTAACTATCGATTATAACTCCTACAGGTCCGTGTCTAGCTTTAATAAGCGCGTCAGATTTCTTGTTCTTCATTATACGGCGGTTAACTTTGAAGAGTCGATCAAGGCTCTAACCAGCACAGTCAGTGCGCATTATCTAGTGCCTGATCCCATGGACCGGTCCTACATTGATGCTGGTTTCAAGGGTGTACGTGTTTTCAATATTGTAGATGAAAATGATCGTGCTTGGCACGCGGGGACTAGTAGTTGGTCGGGGCGTAATAATATCAATGACACCTCTATTGGTATCGAGACGGTCAACCTGGCTAGAGATGATGATGGTATATTCACATTTCCCAACTTCAATTCTGACCAAATTGAAGCGATTACCGAGCTGGCGTGGAATATTATTCAGCGCTATCCTGATATTGCTCCAACGAATGTGGTTGGCCACAGTGATATCGCTGTAGGTCGAAAAAGTGATCCTGGGGCGGCCTTTCCTTGGAAGGAATTGTATTCAGCAGGGATTGGAGCCTGGTATGATGATTCGGGTAAAGATAAATATATGGAGAAATTTTCAATTGATTTCCCATCCAAATCTGAGATTGTGGCTAAGTTAAGACGTTATGGGTATGATGTTTCCGGTACAGACTCAGATGTGGGTTATGCTAATTTGCTGCGTGCTTTCCAACTCCATTTCCGTCAGTCTAATTACAGTGGCAATGTCGACCTGGAGACATGCGCAATTATTTATGCGCTAGTCGATAAGTATTTTCCTGTATAGACCGTGCGCTAGGGAGCCTCCGAACAGGCTATCCATCAGCCAAAAATGGGCGGCGTGAGTATGCCGAAAAGCTGATTTTCCGCCACAGATTATTGCATAACCAAGGCAATGCCTTGGTTATTTACTCTCGCGGACGCACTGCTCCCGCCACTGGTCCCAGATTTTCGCACGTACCTGGGCTTTGGTCTTTTGATTTTGCGCCCTGCCTTGCACAGCGCACTGCGTTTGCTTAAATGCTTTTGATTGTTGCGTCGCAGCGGCATGCCGTAGATCGTAGTGCTAATTCAACACAGGTCGAGCGGCTTGTGCCGACTTGATAGAAGTTTTCCTAAGCGTTGGAAGCACAGCACCCAGCATAAGGTAAGCACTAAGAGTGTGGGGTCAATGAAGCGATTCCGGTCGTCTGACTTGAGCACGCTTCTGCGGCTGCCCAACAGTTCAGATTTCAGCTAGGTGCTGATGCACGAAGGCCACTGCCATCCCACCTTCGCCAACAGCGGTGGCTATTCTTTTGTAACCGCTCCACAGCGGCGCAATAAGCTCTCACCTACATCGAGAGATCTGGCGGCCTCGGGACAACTGTAGCCTTGGTCGAGCACCAGGCTGGCAGCCTCACGCTTGAAACTCGGGGTGAAGGTACGTCGTTGTCTGCTCATCGAACACCTCTGTATGGCGAGCATTCTCGCCTAAATGGATGTCCGGTTTCATTAGACCACTACAGTCACTCATATCGAAGTTTGCTTCGACCTCAGACCAGACCACATCCTCGTGCCTAATGTGGTAGCTCTTGATCATGTTCTCCGTGATGTGCCCGGCTATTGTCTCGCCATCTTCCCGATCCGTTTTTGAGGTGGTCGATAGTGCTCGCACTCCGTGGGAGCGCGGCATGTGTACCTCAGTCGGGAGCGAATGCCTACTGCGGAGCAGATGGACCTGTAGCAAACACGACAGCTCCCTTGACGCCCTCCGAATCTTGTCTACGGTCAGATGACATATCCCTATTTCTCAACACCTGTAAGGAGTAGTACCTATGTTCAAACGGACCTTGACCCTCACCGCTGTCGCTTTCAGCGCGCTCATGGCCACCTCGCTCGTTCATGCCGAAGGCGATGTCGCCAAAGATGTTCGAGACGGCGTCCGTGACGTTGACCGTGGTGTCGATCACGACGCCAAAGAAATCGACAAGGGCGTCAAGCACGACGACAAGGAGATCGACAAAGGTTTGAAGCACGACGACAAAGAGCGCCACAAAGAAGACAAGCACCTCGACAAAGAAGCCAAAAAGCATCTCTGATCTTACCGCTTAGTCGATCAAGGAAAACTACCTTATGAAGAAGACCTTAGCACTGTTGTTCTGCGCAGTTCTGCTTCCTGGTATCGCAATGGCCAAAGAGGACCGCCACAAGTGCGAGTCTGCTTTAGACAAACTGAAAGATGCCACTGAAGCTACCTTCACAGGTAATGGCCATCATGAGCACCAGCAGGCAAAAGAGGCTCACACGTCTGGTGATTACAAGAAATGTGCTGACCAGGCAGAGAAAGCCCTGTCTCATCAGAAGCCGGGCTGACCGTCAGATTTGATCATTGATCCCTATGTTGCAAGAGAGCTGCATTGCAGCCCTTTTCACTGGTTCGGTTTTTGATACCTACGGCTCGATCTGCATTTTTGAGCGCTGTGCGTGCCCTAAACGGATGAAGGTACGTTCATCTTATTCACGATTCCAAGCCCACAACGACTTCAGCCAGAGTCCCCATCCATCAGCCGCTCCAGCTCACCGTCGCTCGTCAATCATCTCCGTTTTCGATCCTGACAAACTCACCCCAGATTAAACCCCGTTTACCTACCTTTTTTCGTGTCTGTCTTCGGCTACATTCAGCTTGCAAGACCCAAGAACATATACCCCTCGAAGGAAGTGCTGACATGATCAAGAAAACGGTTGCTGCGATTGCGATTGCCCTGACCACCCTCATGACGGTGTCCATGGCACAGGCGGAAGGCGAGGTGGCAAAGGGCGTCCGGCATGATGTCCGCGAAGTGGACAAGGGTGCAAAACATGATGGCAAGGAAATCGACAAGGGCGCTCATCACCTGAACAAAGAACGCCACAAAGAAGGCAAGCACATCGACAAGACGGTGAAGAAAGACCTGTGAGGCGTCGATAACCGTTAGCGAGTCAATGCCACAGAGGGCCGCGATGCGGCCCTCTTTCTTTTTCTGCGAAAGACGGTCTTCAAGAAACAGTCGTCAAGAGGTCTACCGCTTCTCCAACTGCGCGAAGATCCACATCCCAAATAGCATCGCCGTCACGAACAGCAGCATCTATTGCCAGCAACACTACAGCCGGTCCAGGGCAGAGCCCGGCCAACACGCAGCACGTGGCGCACCCACAGCAGCGATGCCAACAGCAGACCGAGTAGGGACAGGGATTTTTCGCTCCAGCCCTCGCTGCCGCGCTGCAGTAAGCTTCCGAGCAGGCCGCTGATGCTGGCGATGCGGCCGTTGGTGACGATGAGCAGGCTGGTGGACACGCCGATCAGCGCGTCGCCGGTCAATGACGCCCATGGCGTGAAATTGCTCCAGTCGGTACCCATGCGACCTCTCCTGTGGAGACGGTTGTTTCGGTGTCTGGCGGGCGATGATGACAAACTGGTTTTCTGAGGTATCGAGCCTTTGATGCGGCCCTGATCATAAGGGCCGGCGCTCTATTTGCTTGCGACCCGTGTCCTTGGCCAGTAGCCTCGACGCTTCTTTGCATCTGCGTCGAGGATGCTGCGGCCAGCCGCGACGCTCGGTAACCGGGCGATGTTGATCGAATTGAACGTTTCAGCTCGCGATTGCGTCGGTACTTCCAAGTGTCTTTCAACGGAGGTACCCCATGAAGTATCGAGCACTCGGTAACACTGGCCTGTTAGTATCCGAGCTGGTGGTGGGCACGGTCCCATTCGGTGGGCGTGGCGCATTCGAGAAAACCGGCAGTGTGGACGTGGATCTGGCTCGACGTCAGTTCGACCTGGCGTTCGAGGCGGGGGTCAACCTGGTCGACACCGCTGACTTGTACTCCCACGGTTTGGCTGAGGAAATCGTCGGCAAAGCACTGGGTGCCAAACGTCAGTCGATCATTCTCGCCAGCAAAGCGCGCAGCCCGATGGGGGATAACCCCAACGACAGCGGTGCTTCGCGTTATCACCTGATCCGCGCCTGCGAGGCCAGCCTCAAGCGCCTGGGCACTGACCATATCGACCTGTACCAGATCCACAACTGGGACGGTATCACCCCGGTGGAGGAAACCCTGGCGGCGCTGGAACACTTGGTGCAGAGCGGCAAGGTCCGCTATTTCGGCACTTCCAACTACACCGCCTGGCAGATGATGAAGACCCTGGGCAGCGCGCGACTCAATGGCTGGCAACAGCCGGTGTCGCAGCAAATCTATTACACCCCCGAGGCACGCGAGGCGGAGTACGAACTGCTGCCGATGGCGCTGGACCAAGGCTTGGCGACCCTCGTGTGGGGGCCGCTGGGCGAGGGTCTGCTTACCGGCAAGGTGCGCCGTGGTCAGCAGACGCCGCCAGGCACACGCCAGGGTAATAACTGGCCAGAACCCTACGTGCATGACCGTGAGCGCGCCTACGACATCATCGAGACCTTGATCGAAGTTGGTCAGCGCCACGGCTGTTCGCCGGCGCGGGTGTGCCTGGCATGGCTCAAGGACCGCCCGGGCATCACCAGTGTGATCACTGCTGGCCGCTCGCTCGAGCAGTTGCAAGACAACCTGCAGGCGGTGGATCTGGTGCTGACGGCCGAGGATCTGGTACAGATCGAGCAAGCTACTCGCATTGCACCGCAGTATCCCTACTGGCATCGGATTGCAGCCGAGATGGATCGCATCGACCCGGCCGAGGCGCCGTTCATCGCACTGTATCGTGAAACCATGAAGCAGCGCGGCGAGTGACAGGATGCGAGGCGGCAGTCTGTCTGCCGCTTTTCCACGACTCGGCGGCTGTCGGCCTTCCTACTGAAACAGTGATTTCAGAAACGAGCCAGGCCCTGGCAATGTTCCAATTTCGACCTCTGCCGCATCTGCCGCCTGAGACCTCACCCCGAACACCGTGCTGTGGTCGTCTTGACTGCGGGCGAAAGCGATATAGCCATTCTCCAAGGGATGCACGTACTCGCCGGAGCGATAGCCGGGATAGTTCGGTGTTTGGTGGAAGTCGCTCTTGAACGCGACGATCGTCACTAGTGCCTTGAAGGTCGCGCTGAAATCTTCCGTGGCGTAGCTATAGCCCGTCGAAAGGAGAACGCCGGCATACAGGGCGCCCAGACCATGAAAGATCATCATCTGGCGGGGCGGCCCGGTCATAGGCTTGCTTCGCCACGGGTTGATCAAAAAGGCCAATTGTTGCCACACCGCCTCGAAGGGCAGGGTGACGAAGGCGACGATCATGATCATTACCGCCGCCAGTCCGAGCAGGATCCCCACCACCGCCAACCAGGCCGGGAGATAGAACAGCGCAGCCAGGAAGCCGACTGTAAGATCGAAGCTTTGCGGCGGTAGGCCCAGGCTCTCGGCCACCGCAAATCGGGCGCAGGCAGTGGCGATCAGCAGCGCCAGCAAATGCAGCAAGATGATGGGCGTTTTTGCGAAGGGCCTGTCCCAGGCGGCGTGCACCCAACGCGTCAAAGGCAGGCACCAGGCGATGAATCCGCACAGTACCAACGCACTGGTCAGGCCGGTGAGCGCGGTGAGCGAAGGAAGCCCAGTCTTCAGGTGACAGGCGAAGCCGAGCAGGTAGAGAACTATCGATGCGAGGTAGAAACGGTGGGAGACGGGGGTTCGCCGGTAGGCGTCGAGCAGTTTGGTTTTTAGCGCGTTCATGGGCGGGTCAGATTCCATTCAGTCAGTTCAGCCACGACCGCACGCCTGGGTGGCGATGGATCGGTTGCGAATTTTCTGAGGTGGAAGCTGTTCCTGCAAGGTGAAGCAGGCGCGCCGCGCTGTAGGTCGGTTCGCCAAAGCCGCTTGTCGCCTAGGCGACAGGACGCTGGCAGCGCAAGTGCTGTCAGCGCCACGCCGCGGTTCAACAGACCGCGATATGCGAATCCGCTCGCGGCTCGGTGCCGCCGCACAGCACGCCCGTGACAGGGTCGCGCACGATGATCTGGCCGCGGCCGAAATCGGTCAGGTCATGGGCGATTTCCACTTGGTGTCCACGCCGGGCCAGGGCGAAGGCCAGATCTCGCGAGGCGCCTTGTTCGATGCCGACCTTCATCTCGCCCAGCCACTGCCAGCGCGGGGCATCCAGGGCGGCCTGGGGATTGAGGCCGAAGTCCACCAGGTTCATCACCATCTGCACATGGCCCTGGGGCTGCATGTAGCCGCCCATCACGCCGAACGGACCGACCGCCACGCCGTCCTTGCTGAGAAAGCCCGGGATGATGGTGTGGAAAGTCTGCTTGCCCGGCGCCAGCGCGTTAGAGTGCCCTGGGTCGAGACTGAACTCCGAGCCGCGGTTTTGCAGGCCGATGCCGCTGTCGGGCAGCACCACGCCGGAGCCGAACCCGTGGTAGGCGCTCTGGATGAACGAGACCATGTTGCCTTCGCCGTCGGCGGTGGCGATGTACACCGTGCCGCTGGCATGCGGATCACCGTGCAGGGGGGCCTGGGCGCGCTCGCCGATCTCGGCGCGGCGACGGGCGGCGTAGGCTTCGCCCAGCAACTGCTCGGTGGCCATGCGCATGTGTTCGGGGTCGGTAATGTAGTGCAGTCCGTCGGCGTAGGCCTTCTTCATGGCCTCGAGCTGGCGATGCCAGGTGAGCTGGCTGTCGCGCTGGTCGAAGGTGTAGCCCTGGAGAATGTTGAGGGTCATCAGCGCGATCAGACCCTGGCCGCTGGGCGGAATCTCCCAGACGTCATAGCCGCGGTAGTTGAGCTTGATCGGCTCGACCCATTTGGGCCGGTAGCCGGCCAGGTCGGCGGCGCTCAGGTGTCCACCGCTGGCTGCCGCATGGTCGGCCAGGCGCTGGGCCAGCGGGCCGCGGTAGAAGCTTTCGCAGCGGGTTTCGGCCAGCTCGGCCAGGCTGTGGGCCTGGGCCGGATTGCGGAACAACTGGCCCGCCTGGGGCGCCTGTCCGTCGATCAGGAAGGTGTCGAACCAGGCTTGCAGGGCCGGTTCGCGTTCCAGGCTCGCCTGGTATTCGTCCTGGGCAATGCGCCACTGATGGGCGACCACCGGCGACACCGGGAAGCCATCGCGGGCCAGGGCGATGGCCGGTTGCAGCAGGTCGGCGAAGGGCAACTTGCCGAAGCGCTCGGACAGCGCGGCCCAGGCCGAGGGGATGCCGGGCACGGTGACTGGCAGCCAGCCGTGCACAGGCATCTTGTCGTGACCGGCGGCCTTCACCGCCTCGATCGACAGCGACGCTGGGGCGCGGCCGCTGGCATCCAGGCCGTGCAACTGGTCTTTTACCCAAACCAGCGCGAACGCGTCGCCGCCGATGGCGCAGCCGGTGGGCTCGACCACCGTGAGCGCGGCAGCGGTGGCGATGGCGGCGTCGATGGCGTTGCCGCCGGCGCGCAGGATGGTGATGCCGGCCTCGGCAGCCAGGGGCTGCGAGGTGGCGACCATGCCGTTGCGGGCGAAGACGCTCTGGCGCTGGGAGGCATAGGGGTATTCGTGGGCGGAGAAATCAAGCATGTCGGGGGACTCTTAAAAAGGGCTCTGCAGCCGTCATTGGCCAGTCTTGATCCGGGTCCATTCGCGGGTCATCACGCGCTGGATCTTCGGCGGCAGGTCGGCGGAGACGAACAGTTTTTCGATCACCGCGTCGCTGGGGTAGATGCCGGGGTTGTCGCGTACCTTGGGGTCGAGCAGGGCGGTGGCGTCACGGTTGGGGTTGGCATAACCGACGTAGTCGCTGACCTTGGCGATCACCTCGGGGCGCAGCAGGTAGTCGATCAGCGCCAAGGCGCCCTTGGGGTTCTGCGCGTCACGCGGGATAGCGAGCATGTCGAACCACAGGTTGGCGCCCTCCTTGGGGATCGAGTAGCGGATGTCGATGGCCTTGCCGGCTTCCTTGGCGTGGCTCTGCGCCTGCATGACATCGCCCGAGTAGCCGATCGCCACGCAGATGTCGCCATTGGCCAGGTCCGTGGTGTAGCGCGAGGAGTGGAAATAGGTCACCGACGGCGCCAGTTTCTGCAACAGGGCCGAGGCCTTGCGGTAATCGTCGGGATTCTGGCTGTTGGGATCCAGGCCGAGGTAGTGCAGGGCCTGAGGAATGATCTTCACCGGCGCATCGAGGAAGGCCACACCGCACTGATGGAGCTTGGCCAGGTTTTCCGGTTTGAACACCAGGTCCCAGGAGTCCACCGGCGCGTTGTCGCCGAGTACGGCCTTGACCTTGGCGACGTTGTAGCCAATGCCCACGGTGCCCCACATGTAGGGTACTGCGAAGCGGTTGCCGGGGTCGGCGGCCTCAAGGCGTTGCATCAGTCGCGGGTCCAGGTGCTTCCAGTTGGGTAACTGGCTACGGTCCAGCGGCTGGTAGATGCCGGCGTTGATCTGCTTGGTGAGGAACTGGCTGGACGGCACCACCAAGTCATAGCCGGAGTGGCCGGAGAGCAGCTTGGCTTCGAGCATCTCGTTGGTGTCGAAGACGTCGTACTGGACCTTGATGCCGCTGGCCTGATCGAACGCCTTGAGGGTGTCTGGGCCAATGTAGTCGGACCAGTTGTAGAAGCGTACCAGTGACTGGTCGGCCTGGGCGTTGACGCAGGCCAACAGGCCAAGTGCGGCGAGGGACGGCAGGGATGTGCGCATGGGTCGACCTCTACAGGACGCGGCTGAGAAATTCCCGCGTGCGCGGGTGGTGAGGGTTGCCGAACACTTGGGCCGGCGGGCCTTGCTCGATCAGCTCGCCCTGGTGCAGCACCACCACGCGGTCGGCCACTTCGCGGGCGAAGCCCATCTCGTGGGTCACGACCACCATGGTCATGCCGTCCTCGGCCAGCTCCTTCATGACCTGCAGCACTTCGCCAACGGTCTCCGGATCGAGGGCGCTTGTGGGTTCGTCGAACAGCATGGCCTGGGGCTTCATGGCCAGCGCGCGGGCGATGGCGACGCGCTGCTGCTGCCCGCCTGAAAGCTGCGCAGGGTAGTGCTCGGCCTTGTCGCTCAGGCGCACCCGGGCCAGCAGCGCTCGGGCCTGCTCCAGTGCCTCGGCGCGGGGCACGCCGAGCACGCCGGTCGGGGCCTCGATGATGTTCTCCAGCACCGTCATGTGCGGGAACAGGTTGAAGCGCTGGAACACCATGCCGATGTCGCGACGGCGGCGGGCGATGTTGCTTTCAGAGTCACGTACGCGCTTGCCGTCAGGGCGCTCGCGGTAGCCCATGAGCTCGCCGTTGACGCGGATGCTGCCGCCCTGGATGTCCTCGAGCAGGTTGATGCAGCGGATGAAGGTGGTCTTGCCGGAGCCGGAGGCGCCGATCAGCACCACCACCTCGCCTTTGTGCACCTCCAGGGACACGCCCTTGAGGATCTGCAGTTCGCCGAACGACTTGTGCACGTCGTTCGCCTGGATCACCACCGGGTGATGTGTGCCGGTCATCTCAGCGCCCCCTCAGCAGTTTCATGGCCTGCAGGCCGAACATTCGTCGTGGTGCCGACGCCACGTGGCCGTCGGCGCGCCCGAAACGTTTCTCCAGCCAGCGCTGGAACAGGCCCCAGAGCGTGGTCAGTGCCAGGAAGTAGATCGCCACCACCAGATACAGCTCGAACACCCGGAAAGTCGCGGAGGTGACCATCTGTGTGCTCAGCAGCAGTTCCTGAACGCCGATCACGCTGACCAGCGTGGTGTTCTTGAGCATCACGTTGAACTCATTGCCCAGCGGCGGCACGATCACCCGCAACGCCTGGGGCAGCACGATGCGCCGCATCAGTCGAGCAAAGGTCATGCCCAGCGAGCGTCCGGCCTCGTACTGGCCCTTGTCTACCGCGCCGATGCCGGCGCGGATGATCTCGGCCATGTAGGCGCCTTCGTTCAGGCCCAGGGCGATGATCGCTGCCTGGATGTTGCCGGGCAGCACGAACAGCCCCAGGTCCAGGTCCTGGAAGCGGAAGATGCCACCGGCGGCCAGTGCGGTGTAGAGAAACACGATCTGCACCAGCAGTGGCGTACCGCGCATCAGCCACACGTAGCAGCGCACCGGATATTGCAGCAGCGGGTTGGACGACAGCCGCATCAGGGCTGCCAACAGGCCCAGCAGACACCCCAGGAGCATGGCGCTGACCGCGATCACGCAGGTCAGCCACAGGCCGTACAGGTAGATGTCGCTGGGTCGCAGCAGGTATTGCCAGAACACGTCCCAATTGAAATTCATCGTGGTCGCCTCAGGTCAGTCCAGCTTGTCGCCTTCGATGTGCCACTTGGCGAGCAGCGCCTGGTAGCTGCCGTCGGCCTGCATGTCCTTGATGATCTGCGTCACCGCCGCGCTCACCTGCGGGTCGTCCTTGCGAAAGCCGAAACCGGTGAGGATGCGGGCGAAGGCCGGCACGCCGGTCTCGAACAGGTCGGGGGCCATGCCCTGGTAGTAGCCTGCGGTTTCCAGGGTGGTGCCGTAGGCATCGGCCTGCTGGATACGTAAGGCTTGGAAGGCGTCGGTGTCGGAGTTGTACACCACCACCTGCATGGGCGCTTTGCCGGCCTGCTTGAGCTTTTCGTTGTGGGCTTCGAGCAGGGTGCGGATGGTGGAGCCGTTGAGCACCGCGACTTTCTGGCCGGAGAGGTCATCCAGGGTATGGATGCCTTTGGGGTTGCCCTTGCCGACCACCACGGCCTGGCTGGAATACATGTAGTTGACCATGTCGATCACTTCGCGCCGTTCGGGCTTGTCGAACAGCTGGTCGGCGAGCATGTCGCACTGCCCGGCCAGCAGCGCCGGAATCAGCCCGGAGAAGGGCGTCACCCGCCAGTCGATGGGCTTGTCGCCCAGGCGTTTGGCAATCGCCTGGCCCAGTTCCACGGTGACCCCGGCCGGTTTCTGCGCGGCGTCGAAGAAGCCCATCGGCGGCGAGTCCATGGCGCCGCAGAACACCAGTTTGTCGGCGTGCTGCAGACGGTCGGGAATCTTGACCGCATCGGCTTGCGCCAGGGGCGCGGCAAGGCAAAGGGCGATGAGGCACTGCGGGATCCTGCGTACGAACATGGTCAGCTCCAGAAGGTGAGGTTGCCGTGGCAGTTCAGTGGGACAGACGAAGTGCGGGTCTCAGGTGCCCGTTGCTTCGAGGAATTCCAGCAGCGAAGGCACCGTGCCCTCGATATGTTCGCAGAGCACGCGCTGGGCCTGGACGGCGTCGCCGCTGCGCAAGGCATCGAGGATGACGGCGTGTTCTTCGCGGGCGCTCAAGGGTTTGTCGACATGCTGCAGCCACAGGCGCAGATGCGGCTCGATCACCGAGTACAACGCGCTGATCTGGCGCAGAAGGCGCGGGCGCTCGGCCAGGCTGCACAGGTAGTGATGAAAGGCGCGGTGACGGCCGATCCATTCGGCGCCGTCGTCGCGGCACTCGTCCATGTCGTCGAGCAACCGCTCCAGGCGATTGAGGTGACGTTCGTTCAGGTGCGCGACGGCGAGGCGGATGGCCAGGCCTTCGAGGGCGCTGCGCATCTCGAACACTTCACGCATTTCTTCGATGTTCAGGCCGCTGACGATGGCGCCGCGGTTCGGCCGTAGGTTCACCAGGCCTTCGGCGGCCAGGCGGCGGAACGCCTCGCGCACCGGCATGCGGCTCATGCCGATGTCATTGGCGATGTCTTCGGCGATCAGCCGGTCACCGGTGCGGTAGCGGCCCTTGCAGATGGCGTCGAGCAGAAAGGCGTAGGCCTCTTCTTCGGCGGTGGCGGGCTGACGGGGGTAGGGCGAGACCAGATGCATACCGTATTCCTTGTGGATTTCTGTATCCAATTATCCATGTAGGCAGTAATGCACCGTGCGTGCCAGTTTTGGTGTTGGAAGCAAGCTGTTGAATGGCAAAGGAATGTTGAAACGACGCAGGTGTAATTGATGCGCTGGGTTGGAGCAGGTATCACTTTTGTGCCCCGTGGGCGGGCGTTTGGAAACGTTCGGTAACAAAAGGGGCTTACCGCTGGCCACGCCCGTATCAACCGCTTTTTGAGAGGCGGTTCACGTCTGGAGCGTGGACAAGTCGACCGCTGAGCAATCTTCGTTGCTATCAAGGGAACGTATCCAAGTCGCTGATTTCATACGCTCAGAATCCGCTAACCATGCCGTAAAACCCTGATGGTCCGCCCAACATGAACTCAATCAAGGACAGCGATACATCCCGTACTCGCTCGCCTGAGCCCGGCTTTCTGCGCGATGGCGGAACGGTCGCCACGTTGCTGCAGCGGCTGGACTGGAGCACGTCGCCCCTGGGCGATCCGCAGGGCTGGCCGCTGGGCCTGAAAACCTTGATGGGCACCATTCTTCCTGCCCAGGCGCAAATCGTACTGTTCTGGGGGCCGCAGTACTTGGCGCTGTACAACGATGCGTACGCCCCGACCATCGGCGCCAAGCATCCGCATGCCTTGGGCCGCCCGGCCATCGAGCACTGGCGCGAGCTGTGGGACGACCTTGAGCCGCTGCTGCGCAACGTGCGCGAGACCGGCGAGACGTTTTCGGCCAAGGACCGTGCCTTTTACCTGGAACGTCACGGCGTCGGTGAGACCGTGTATTTCGATGTGTCCTATTCGGCGGTGCGCGAGGCCAATGGCAGTGTCGGCGGCGTGCTGTGCATCGTCACCGAGACCACTGAGCGGGTGCAGTTCGAGCGGCGCCAAGCGTTTCTATTGGCGCTGGGCAAGGCCTTGCCGGAGATCGCCGAGGCCGAGGCCATCGAGGTTCACGTCACACGCAGACTCGGCGAAGAGTTGCGCGCGTCACGGGTGTGGTTGGCCGAGGACCTGGGCGATGGTGAGCGCTATCGTGTCACCCGCGACTGGGTCGACGGCGTATCGTCTCAGACCGGTGAAGGCGCCTGGAGCGAGCACGGCGCACAGGTGCACGCGTATTTGCAGACCGGCCGTCCGCTGCTCGGGAATCGTCTGGCCGGCGCGTCGGCTGAACCTTGCGCCAGCCTGAAGGTGCCGTTGTTACGTGCGGGTGTGTTGGAGGCGATGCTGTGCGTGGATTTCGACCGTCCCCAGGTACTCGCCGTGGACCAATGTCGCCTGGTGGAAGAAGCCGCCCAACTGGCCTGGTCGGCGATCCTCCATGCCCGCGCCCAACAGGCGTTGCACGCCAGTTCCGCGCACCTGGAAGCCACGCTGCTGGAACTGATGACGCTCAATACCACGCTGGAGGAGCGCGTCGCCAGCATGCTGGCAGAGCGTGAGTCGGACCTCATGCAGTTGCACGAAGCGCGCAAGATGGAAACCATCGGCCAGCTCACTGGCGGCATTGCCCATGACTTCAACAACATGCTCACGCCCATCATCGCTACGCTGGAGCTGATCGCCCGACGCCCCGACGACACCGCGCGCTCGGCGCGCCTGATCGAAGGTGCGCTGCAGGCGGCGGACCGCGCCCGCAGCCTGGTCGGTCGCCTGCTCAGTTTTGCCCGGCGCCAGACCCTCAAGCCGCAACCGGTGTCACTGGCGACGCTGGTCAGCGACATGCACGAACTGATCAGCCGTTCGCTGGGGCCGACCATCGCCATCCACATCGACATTGCCGCCGACCTGCCCGCCGCAGTGATCGATCCGCATCAATTGGAGGTGGCGCTGCTCAACCTGGTGGTCAACGCCCGTGACGCCATGGCTCAGGGTGGGCACCTGCGGATCAGCGCCGGCCTGGACAGCGCGCGCGAGGATCGTCCGGCAGGCTTGGAGGCAGGCCAGGTGATCTGGTTGGAGGTGGCCGACACCGGCTGCGGCATGAGCGAAGACGTGCTGGCCCACTGTTTCGAACCGTTCTATTCCACCAAGGGCGTCGGCAAGGGTACTGGGCTGGGACTGCCCATGGTGCAGGGGCTGTCGCTGCAGTCCGGCGGCGACTTCGCCATCCGCTCGCAACTGGGCAAGGGGACGGTAGCGACGCTGTGGTTGCCAGTGAGTGCCGATTACCGTCCAAGCCGGGAAGACTACGCCCAGGAGGTGCCCAGCGCTCAAGGGCCGGTGCGGGTGCTGTTGGTGGACGACGAAGCCATCGTGCGTCAGGTGACGGCCATGCAATTGCGTGACCTGGGCTACCAGGTTACCGAGGCCGCCAGTGCCGCCGAAGCACGTACGCTGCTGGAGCAGGGCTTGGCGCTGGAGGTGCTGGTCACCGATCAGGTGATGCCTGAGCAGACTGGCACCGAGCTGGCCAAGCACTTACGCGTGCATTGGCCCGAACTGCCCGTGCTGATCATCACCGGTTACGCCAACCTCACGCCCCGTGAACTGTGCGGGTACGAGGTGCTGCGCAAACCCTTTCGGCGCAGCGAGCTGGCCCGTAGCCTGGCGCGGTTGGTGCCGTCGGTCTGACGCCGAGTCCGCGCGCCCTGGCGGTGCTAGCCGCCCAGGACGCTGTCGAGCAGCTGACACACCTGTTCGGCCGAGTAAGGTTTGGCCAGGAAGGGAAAGCCTTGATGGCCGCCTTCAGCGATTGCATCGCTGTATCCGGAAGCCAGGATCACTGGCAGGTGCGGTTGGCTGCGACGCAGTTCACGGGCCAGGGCCAAGCCGCCCATGCCAGGCATCACCACATCTGAGAACACCACGTCGAAGGGGTCTTCGTTCATGTGCATCTGCGCCAGGGCATCTTCGGCCGAGGTGGCCCAACTGACTTGGTAGCCATGGTCCTTGAGAATCTGCGCGGTGAAGCTGCCCAGGTCGCGGTTGTCTTCCACCACCAGTATTCGCCGTGGCCCGTGCTCCACGGTGACCGGCGAGCTAGGCTCGGGGGCGGCGTGGGCGTCGGTGGCGCGCTCCTGCGGCAGATAAAGGGTAAAGGTGGTGCCCTGGCCGGGCACGCTGGTGACCTGCACGTCGCCGCCGGATTGCTTGACGAAACCGAACACCTGCGACAGGCCCAGACCCGTGCCCTGACCGGAGGCCTTGGTGGTGAAGAACGGGTCGAAAATACGTTCGAGCAGGTCCTGGGCGATGCCCACGCCGTTGTCGATCACCGAGATCGCGGCGAAGGTTCCACCCAGGCCCGGTTGCCCATGCAGCGTCGGCACCACCTGATCCGGCTGCAGGCGCAGGCGCAGCACGCCTTCACCATTCATGGCATCGCGGCCGTTGATCATCAAGTTGATCACAGCCGTCTCCAGTTGGGCGAGGTCGGCACGGATATGGCACGGCGTGTCCGGCAATTCCAGGTTGACCTGGATGCGTGCGCCGGTCGCGGTATCGAGCATTTCGGCCATGGCCTCGAGCCGTGGGCCGGCTTCGAACACCTGCGGGCTGAGGGCTTGCCGGCGGGCGAAGGCCAGCAACTGGCCGGTGAGCTTGGCGCCGCGATCGACGGTGTCGGCCACGGTTTTGAGATAGCGCTGACGGCGGCTGTCGTCCAGGTCCGGACGCTGCAGGAAGTGCAGGGAAGAGCGGATGATGGTCAGCAGGTTGTTGAAATCGTGGGCCACGCCGCCGGTGAGCTGGCCGATGGCTTCGAGTTTCTGGGTCTGGCGCAGCAGCGCTTCGGTGTGCAGCAACTGTTCGGTGCGTTCCTCCACCCGCTGTTCCAGCGTGGCGTTGAGCACCTCCAGCGCCTGTAGCGTCTCGCGCGCCTCGGTGCTGGCCTGCACGCGCTGGATGTGTGCCCAGGAGCGCTCGGTCACTTCGCTGATCAGCGCGTACTCGTAGCCGGTCCACAGCCGGGGCTGCTGGTCGTTGATGGCCATCAGGGCCGTCAGGCGCCCGTCCTTGACCAGCGGCCTGCAGATCGTCGCGCTGACGCCCATGCCGGCGAAAGCCACGGCTTCGGCAGGGTCGAGCTCGGCGTCGCGGTCGTTGATCACCAGCGCATCACCGGCGCGCAGGCGCTGCTGGGCCAACTGCCCGAAGTCGGCCAGCCGGTACTGGCCAAGCAATTGCGGTAACCCAGGGGCGACCCAGTCGCCGCAGACGGTGAAGCCATCCTGGTCCGGGGCCATGAGCGCGTAGGCGCAACTGGACAGGTTCAGATGCTCGCCCAGTCGAGCCGTGGTGATGGCCAGAATGCACTCCGGCTCGGTGACGTTGGCCACGGCGCGGCCAAGGTCGTCGAGAAATTTCAGACGCTGGTTGGCCACCACGTTGGCGGTGGTTTCGTTGACCGTATCGAGCATGCCGACCACGCGACCGTGCTGGTCACGGATCGGGCTGTAGCAGAAGGTGAAATAGGCGCGTTCGGGCCGATCATGGCGTTCGATGACCAACGGGAAGTCTTCGATGTACACGGCTTGACCCGCGAGGGCGCGCTGCGCCATGCCTTCGATCTCGCTCCAGGCCTCCTGCCACACGTGGCTGAACGGACGGCCCAGTGCCAGGGGTTTGTCCCCGAGGATTTCGATGAAGGCGTCGTTGTACAGGGTAATCAGCTCGTCGCCCCACAGCACCGCCTGGGCGAAGCGCGAGCCCAGGCACAGCGCCACGGTGGTCTTGAGGACATCAGGCCAGGTGTCCAGGGGGCCAAGCGGCGTTGCCGCCCAGTCGTGGGTGCGGATGCGCTCGGCCATGTGTCCGCCGCCTTCCAGCCAATTCGCCATGAAAATTGCCGCTTCGCTTGTCAGGAGCGCATAGGGTGCACCGGGAATGGCTGGCTGGCGAGCGATTTGTGCCGATCGGACGTGCAGTGCGGCTCAGCGCATGAAGTGCACTTTGCCGCTGTCGTCATTGCCCATGTAAATGCCATACACACCTGCCTGGCGTTCGAGGATATAACGCTCGAGGATCTGCCGGATCGCGGGGTAGTAGATCTCGTCCCAGGGAATGTCTTCGGGTGCGAAGAAACGGTAGTCGAGGGTTTCGGGGCCGAATTGGCCGGTTTCCTCGGTGGCGATGGCGCGGAAGACGATGTACACCTCGCTGATCTTCGGCACGCTGAAGATCGAGTAAGGCGAGACGATGTCGGCGCGCACGCCGGTCTCCTCCCACACCTCGCGCAGCGCCGCCTGCTCGGTGGTTTCCCCGGCCTCCATGAACCCGGCTGGCAGCGTCCAGGTACCAGGGCGCGGCGGGATGGCGCGCTGGCACAGCAGGTAGCGACCGTCGCGCTCGATGATGCAGCCGGCGATGATCTTCGGATTGATGTAGTGGATATAGCCGCAGGCCGGGCAGTGCTGGCGAGCATGGGTATCGCCGGTGGGGACGCCCCGGTCCAGTGCCGTGGTGCAGTGCGGGCAGTAGCGCGGGGCGTTGGGCATGTCAGCGGCCTATGCGAGGGTCCTTCAGGGCCAAGGGCGCGACGATGTCGCGCACCTGGGCGTTGTCGTCCTGCTTCTGGCGCAGGTACTCAAGGGCCACCTTGGCGGCGGCGCGCACGTGATCGACGGAGGCCTGGTGCGCTGCTTTCGGGTCGCCGCTCTTGATCGCCTCGACCATCTTCTCCATCTCCCGGTTGCTGGCCCCACGGCGGTTCTGCTGCGACACCGAGGTGGCGCGCAGGTAGCTGATGCGGGCCTGCAACTGGCGCAACTGGGTGGCGGCGACGTGGTTGCCCGAGCCTTCGAGCAGCACATCGTAGAAGCCTTGCACCGAATCGAGCACCTGCTGCAGTTCGCCTTCTTGCAGCGCTTCACGGTTCACTTCCAGGGCACGCTCGAGGGCGCGGATGTCCTTGGCCTTGGCGTTGAGGGTGAACAGTTGGACGATCAGCCCTTCGAGTACGCAGCGCAGCTCGTAGATGTCGCGCGCATCCTCCAAGGTGATGATTGCCACTCGCGGGCCCTTGGCGTCGGCGAACTCCACCAGGCCTTCGGACTCCAGGTGACGCAGCGCTTCACGCACCGAGGTGCGGCTGACGCCCAGGCGGTCACAGAGGTCGCGCTCGACCAGGCGGTCGCCGGGCAGCAGGTGGAAGTTCATGATCGCCGCGCGCAGCTTGTCGAGCACGATTTCGCGGAGCGTGACGGGGTTGCGGTTGACCTTGAAGCTGTCGTCGAGTGGCTGGCGTTTCATCAGGGGAGCTCTGTGTGTGGCTGTTGCGCCAGGCTCGAAGCGCCCCGAACCCAGACGCTCCTTGCAGTGGTTCGACAGCCCGCTGTTAACGGGTGGGCTCCGCGTCGGCTTCGGCGAACGCTTCGCGGGCCAGGCGGAAGCTGTCCACCGCCGCGGGTACGCCGCAATAGATGCCGACCTGGAGCAGGATTTCACGAATCTGTTCCCGGCTCAGACCATTACGCAAAGCGCCGCGGATGTGCAGCTTGAGCTCGTGGGGCCGGTTGAGGGCGGAAATCATCGCCAAGTTTATCATGCTGCGCTCTTTGAGCGACAAGCCGTCACGGCCCCAGACATGGCCCCAGCAGTATTCGGTGACCAGGTCCTGCAGCGGCTTGGTGAAATCGTCGGCGTTCTGCATCGAACGGTTGACGTACGCCTCGCCCAGCACCTGGGTGCGGATCTTCAGGCCTTTTTCGTACTTCTCGTTGCTCATCGGCGGGGCTCCTGGAGAAGGTCGATAAGAAGAAATGAGCGCGAAGCCTCGGTTGAATCCATCGTCGGCTCACGCACGATGAATTCAACCCCGGTCCTCAGCCCAGCGGCGGCAGCGCGCCGAGCTTGCCCTTGTGATAGAGCATTGGCGTCACCGGTTCGGCCGGCAGCACCAGGTTCTTCACGGCGCCGACGATGATCGCATGATCACCGCCATCGTACTCGCGCCACAGCTCGCACTCGATGATCGCCGTGGCCTTGGCCAGCAGCGGGTTGCCCAGCTCGCTCAGGTGCCAGTCGATGCCCTTGGCCTTGTCCTTGCCTTTGCCCGCGAAGGCATAGGCCTCGGCCGTCTGCTCGGCGGACAGCAGGTGGATGGCGAACTGCTTGCTGTCGCGCAGGATCGGGTAGGTGTCGGAGGCGTAGTTGGGGCAGAACAACACCAGCGCCGGTTCGATCGACAGCGCACTGAAGGCGCTGGCGGTGATGCCGACGATACCGCCCTGCGGATCGAGGGTGGTGACCACGGTGACGCCGGACGGGAAGGAGCCCATCACGTCTTTGTAGATGCCAGGTTCGATCATCTCGTGCTACCTCTTCAACGCATCACAAACGGATCGGGCATCGGCGCGGTGGACAAGTTGATCCACACGGTCTTCAGCTCGGTATAGGCGAGCACCGAATCGATGCCGCTCTCACGGCCGTAGCCGCTGTTCTTGAAACCGCCGATCGGCGCCATGGCCGAAACGGCGCGATAGGTGTTGACCCAGATGATGCCCGAGCGCACGTCGCGCGCCAGGCGATGGGCTCGGCCCAGGTCGCGGGTCCAGATGCCGGCGGCCAGGCCGAACTGCGAGTCGTTGGCCATGGCCAGGGCCTGTTCCTCGGTCTTGAAGCGGATCACTGCCGCGACCGGGCCAAACACTTCCTCTTGCATGATGGTCATCGAATGGCTATCGCATTCGAACAGGGTCGGTTCGTAGAACCAGCCGTCGCCCTCGACCTCGGCGCGCTTGCCGCCCAGGCGCAGCTTGGCGCCTTCGGCCTGGGCCGCGGCCACCAGGCCTTCCACCACCGCCAGTTGCTGGGCGGTGGCCATGGGGCCCATTTCGCTGGCCTCGTCCTGCGGGTTGCCGATACGAATACGCTTGGCGCGCTCGATCAGGCGTTCGACGAACTCATCGAAGATCTCGTCCTGCACCAGCAGGCGCGAACCGGCCACGCAGCTTTGTCCGGAGGCGGCGTAGATACCTGCGACCGCGCCATTGATGGCACTGTCCAGATCGGCGTCGGCGAAGATGATGTTGGGCGACTTGCCGCCCAGTTCCAGCGACAGCTTGGCGAAGTTTTCGGCACTGCTGCGCACCACATGGCGGGCCGTGGCGGCGCCGCCGGTGAAGGCGATCTTGCGCACCAGCGGGTGACGGGTGAGGGCGGCACCGGTACTGGGGCCGTAGCCCGTCACCACGTTGACCACGCCCGCAGGGAAGCCTGCCTCGAGGGCTAGGCGGGCCAGTTCGAGAATGGTCGCCGAGGCGTGCTCGGACGGCTTGAGGACGATGGTGTTACCGGCGGCCAGTGCCGGGGCCAGCTTGATCGCGGTCAAGTACAACGGGCTGTTCCACGGGATGATGCCCGCTACCACGCCGATCGGCTCGTGCACGGTGTAGGCGAACAGGTCGGGCTTGTCCAGCGGCAGGGTGCCGCCTTCGAGCTTGTCGGCCAGACCGGCGGTGTAGTGGAAGAACTCCGGCAGGTAGCCGACCTGGCCGCGGGTCTCGCGGATCAGCTTGCCGTTGTCACGGCTTTCCAGTTGCGCCAGGTGTTCCTTGTTCTCGGCGATCAGGTCGCCGAGGCGGCGCAGCAATTTGCCGCGCGCAGTGGCGGTGAGGCTGCGCCAGGCTGGGTTGTCGAAGGCGCGTTGGGCGGCCTGCACGGCCAGTTCGACGTCCTGCGCGTCGGCATCGGGCAATTGCGCCCAAGCCTGGGCGGTGGACGGATCGAGGCTGTCGAAGGTCTTGCCGCTCTGGGCATCGCGCCACTGGCCGTCGATGCACATCTGGAAACGAACGAGGGTCATGCAACTATCCCCTTGGCGGATTCGGTGAGGGTGCGCGCTTCGCGCAGGAAGTCCAGCAGCATGCGGTTGACGTCACGTGGGGCTTCCACCGGCATCATATGCCGTTGCTCGGCCAGCACCACGCTGCGGGCGCCGGGAATGCGCGCGGCGAGCTGGCGGGTCATGGCCGGGGTGGATCCGGTGTCGAGCTCGCCGGTGGCGATCAGCGTCGGCACCTGGATGCTGCCCAGGTCGGCTTCGCGGTACATGTCCTGGGTGGCGAACAGCGAATAGGTGGTGTGGTAGCCCTGCGGGTCGTTGCCGGCCAGCACCTGACGGATGGCCGCGACCTGGGCCGGATTGGCGGCCTTGTATTCACGGCTGAACCAGCGCTCCAGCGCCGCATCGACGTTGGCGTCCGGGCCCAGTTCGGCGGCCTGGGCGGCGCGGGCGATGACCCCGGCGCTTTGCTCGGGGCTGCGGTTGAACACGCTGTTGAGCACCACCAGCGCCGACAGCCGCTGCGGATAGTGCAGGGCGAAGGCGCGAGCGATCAGCCCGCCCATGGAGAAGCCGATCACGGTGGCCTGGGCGATCTGCAGATGGTCGAGCAGCTCGACCAGTTGCGCGGCGTAGCCTTGCAGGTCGGTATCGACAGCGGGGCGAGCGCTCTGGCCATGGCCGAGCATGTCGTAGGCGATGACCCGGTAATCGGCGGCCAGGCCGACGAATTGTCCGCCCCACATTTCCTTGTTCAGGCCCACGCCGTGGATCAGCACCACGGGTTGGCCCTGGCCGAGGCTCAGGTAGCTGGTCCCGGCCGGTGTACGTTCAGCGACAGGCTGAATCATGGGTGGTGCTCCTTGAAGGCCGCAGCGTCGACGCGTCGCTGCGGCCGGTGTGCATGTTGTTATTGGGCGCTGGCTTTCTCGGCCGCCAGTTCTTCCAGGTCGATGTAGCGGTTACCGATGCGCGGATGCAGGCGGCCGCCGTCGGCTGCGCCCAGGACCACGACGATCTCGTCGGCGCGCGGGGCGTCTTCGATCTGCATTTCCAGGGTGATGTAGTGCGAACGCAGGCCCTCGTCGTCCTTTTGCATCATCGGGATCTGGATCGAAGTGCCAGGGCCGCCGCGCTTGTTTGTGAAGCTCAGGTAGCTCTTGGCCTGCACGGCCTCGCGGTAGTGATTGCCGAAACGCAGGGTGTGGATCACCGCCGAGGCGTGCTCGATCTCGCCGTCGGCACCCACCACCGCTGCCTTGCCGTAGGCTTCGATCTTGTCCGCGCCGCCGATGGCTGCCGTGAGGCGCTCGACCATGAGGGCGCCCAGCTCGGAGCAGTTGGCACGGATTTCTGGCTTGAGGTCTTCAACGAAACCGCGACCGGCCCATGGGTTCTTGATCACCACGGCCAGGCCGACCATGGTCACTGGCTTGTCGGTGGCCTTTCCGCCTTCGATGCGGGTTTCTTCGGAGTAGGTGACGATCTTGCGGATTTCGAAACTCATGGGGGGCTCCTGGTGAGGAAAGACAGTGATTAACTAGTTTTGTCTTATGGTATACCATAATACCAATTATGGAAGTGCCAAGTGGCGAGCTTCAAGCGGCAAGTCAACGCAGGCTGGGATCAACCTGCCGCTTGTGACGGCCTGTCTCAGGCAAAGGCCGGGACCACTTCCTTGATGAACAGCTCCAGCGACTTGCGCTTTTCTTCGTGCGGCAGGCTGTTGTCGCACCAGAAGCTGAACTCATCGACACCTAACGCCTGGTAGTAGCGGATGCGCGCGATGATTTCTTCGGGGGTGCCGATCATGGTGTTCTTGCGGATGTTGTCCAGCGCGAACGCCGGCACTTCGGCGAACTTGGACTCCGGGCTCGGCTCCAGGAAACCATCGACCGGCGTGGTCTTGTTGCCGAACCAGGCGTCGAAGGTGCGGTAAAAGCGCGAGATGGCCTGCGCGCCGACTTTCCAGCCGTCCGGGTCGGCCGGGCTGTGCACGTGGGTGTGGCGCAGCACCATCAGTTGCGGGCGTGGCACCTCGGGGTTGTTATCCAGAGCGGCCTGGAACTTGTTTTTCAGGTCCAGCACTTCCTCGTCGCCCTTCATCAATGGGGTGACCATGACGTTGCAGCCATGCTTGACCGCGAAGTTGTGCGAGTCCGGGTCGCGCGCAGCGATCCACATCGGCGGCATGCCCGCCTGTACCGGCTTGGGCACGCTGGTCGAGGTGGGGAAGTTGTACACTTCGCCTTGGTGGGCGTAGTCGCCCTGCCACAGCGCGCGCACCGCCGGGACCATTTCGCGCAGGGCCTTGCCGCCGTCGGTGGCGGGCATACCGCCGGCCATGCGGTCGAACTCGAACTGGTAGGCGCCGCGGGCCAGGCCCACTTCCATGCGGCCGTTGCTGATGACATCGAGCAGGGCGCATTCGCCTGCCACGCGGATCGGGTTCCAGAACGGCGCGATGATGGTGCCGGCGCCCAGGCGAATGGTTTCGGTGCGGGCGGCCAGGTAGGCCAGCAGCGGCATTGGGCTTGGCGAGATGGTGTATTCCATGGCGTGGTGTTCGCCGATCCAGACCGTGCTGAATCCGCCGCGCTCGGCCATCAGGGTCAGTTCGGTCAGGTCCTCGAACAACTGGCGGTGGCTGACCTGGTCATCCCAACGTTCCATGTGCACGAACAGCGAAAATTTCATGGGTTTTTCCTCGGAGCGAGTGGTGGTCGCCTGGCGGGGCAGGGGGCGGATGACATCGGCTCGGGCCGTGTGCTCAGGTCAGACCCCTGCCGCTCGCTCAGGCAGGTGGTGTCAGGCGAGCGCGGGCAGGCTGGCCATCTTGCCGCGGCAATAGATCATCGGGGTGGGGGCCTCGTCGGGGACGATCAGGTTGTGCACCTTGCCCACCATGATGGCGTGATCGCCGCCTTCGTATTCGCGCCATAGCTCGCACTCGATGATCGCCGTGGCACCGGTCAGCAGGGGATTGCCCAAGGCGCTCAGGGTCCACTCGATGCCATTGGCCTTGTCCTTGCCCTTTTTCGCGAACGCATAGGCTTCGGCCTGCTGATCGCCGGAGAGCAGATGAATGGCGAAGCGCTTCTGCTTGATCAGCACGGGGTAGGAGTCGGAGCTGTAGTTGGGGCAGAACAGCACCAACGGCGGGTCCATCGACAGGGAGGAAAAAGCGCTGGCAGTGAGGCCGACGACCGAGCCGTCGTCGTCCAGGGTAGTGATGACGGTGACGCCGGAGGGGAAGGAGCCCAGGACGTGCTTATAGAGGGTTGCGTCGATCATGGCGTTACCTCGATGGGGCGTGCGGTGGTCCGCGGTTTTTATCGTTGATGTGTCTGATGGTATACCGTAATACCTATATTGCAAGCGAATTTTTCCGCGACCCAGGGGCGGCGATGAACGGCGCAAAGCCCGTAATCACTGGTCTGCTGGGCTAGACGAGTGCCCTGGCGTGAGGCGCTAAGCGGATCAGATGCGCCGAAAAAGTGCGGAGCAGTGTTGTCAAAAGTTTGGAATACCATAATATGGTCTTCAGCTGAGAGGCCGCCCAGAGCGGTTTCCATACAACGATAAAAATGATCCTTTCGAGCTGAAATCCTATGTCCCAACCGTCGTCGCAACACCCGTTTGTCGAGAATCATACGGTCGATCATGTTCCCCCCTCCGAGCGCCACGGGAAGGCGCGCGACCTGTTCACCCTCTGGTTCAGCACCAATATCGCCCCCTGCCGATCGTCACCGGCGCGATGGTGATCCAGGTGTTTCACCTGAACCTGATGTGGGGTCTGGTCGCCATCGTGATGGGGCATCTGCTGGGCGGTATCGTCATCGCCCTGGCCTCTGCGCAGGGACCGCAGCTGGGCATTCCGCAGATGGTGCAGAGCCGCGGTCAGTTCGGGCGCTACGGCGCGTTGCTGATCGTGTTCTTTACGGCGTTGATCTACGTCGGCTTCTTCATTTCCAATATCGTCCTGGCGGGCAAGTCGATCCATGGCATCGCCCCGAGCGTGCCGATGCCGAGCGCGATCGTGATCGGCGCCCTGAGCGCTACGGCCATCGGGGTGATCGGCTATCGCTTCATCCATAGCCTGAACCGCATCGGCACCTGGGTGATGGGTTCGGCGCTGCTGGCTGGCTTCATCATGATGTTCGCCCAGGACCTGCCGGCCGACTTCTACAGCCGCGGCGCCTTCAACCTGTCGGGCTTCATCGCCACCGTGTCGCTGGGTACCATCTGGCAGATCAGCTTCTCGCCCTACACCTCGGACTACTCGCGCTATCTGCCCAAGGAAATCGGCATCGCCAAGCCATTCTGGGCGACCTACTTCGGCGCCACCCTGGGCACTATCCTGTGCTTCAGCTTTGGCGCGGTGGCGGTGTTGTGCGTGCCCGAAGGCACCGATGCCATGGATGCGGTGAAGCAGGCCACCGGCTGGCTCGGACCGATTCTGATGGTGCTGTTCCTGCTCAACATCGTCAGTCACAACGCGCTGAATCTGTACGGGGCGGTGCTGTCGATCGTCACCGCGATCCAGACGTTCGCCGCTCGATGGACACCGAGCGTGCGCGTGCGGGTGGTGCTGGCTTCGCTGATTCTGCTGGGCTGTGCGCTGGTGGCCCTCAACGCCTCGGCCGGCTTCATCGGTCAGTTCATCGGCCTGATCCTGGCACTGCTGCTGGTGCTGGTGCCCTGGGCGTCGATCAACCTGGTGGACTTCTACCTGATCAAGAAGGGCGTGTACGACATCGCCTCGTTCTTCCGCGCTGATGGGGCATCTATGGGCGCTTCAACCATCACGCCATCGTCGCCTACGTGTGCGGGATTCTGGTGCAGTTGCCGTTCGCCAATACCGCGCTGTATGTGGGGCCCTACTCGAATCTTGTCGAAGGTGCGGATTTGTCGTGGTTGTTCGGTCTGCTGGTGACCGTGCCGCTTTACTACTGCCTGGCCACGCGCGGGCAGCCGGTGAAGGCGGGGAGGGTGGTGCGGGTAAATGAATGAAGCGCTAGGGGCCGCAGGGCGGCCCCGGTCTCTCTGAATCAGACTTTGAACTGCGCCACCATCCCATTCAACTCCACCGCCAGGCGCGATAGGTCCTGCGCCGCCGCGCTGGTCTGGTTGGCTCCCGCCGAGGTCTGCATCGCCAGGTCACGGATGTTGACCAGATTACGGTCCACTTCGCGGGCCACCTGCGCTTGCTGTTCCGAGGCACTGGCGATCACCAGATTGCGCTGGTTGATCGCCGCGATGGCCTCGGCGATCAACTCCAGCGCTTGGCCAGCGGCCTGGGCCACTTCCAAGGTGCCGCTGGCACGCCCCTGACTGCTGTGCATCGAACCGACGGCGCGCTCGGTGCCGGTCTGGATACCGCCGATCATCTGTTCGATTTCCGCCGTGGACTGCTGCGTGCGGTGCGCCAGTGCCCGCACCTCGTCAGCCACCACGGCGAAGCCGCGTCCGGCTTCGCCCGCGCGCGCCGCTTCGATGGCCGCGTTGAGTGCCAGCAGGTTGGTCTGCCCGGCAATCGAGCCAATCACATCCAGTACGCGGCTGATCTCATTGGCGCTGGTGGCCAGTGCTTCGATCTCGCTGGAGGTGCCGGTAACGTCTTCGACCAGATGCTGGATCGAACTCAAGGCCTGGTTGACCTGATCGCGGCCGTCGCGGGTGGTCTGGTCGGCGCCTTTGGACGCATCGGCCGTGCTGACCGCGTTGTTCGCCACTTCTTCTACCGCCGCCGTCATCTGGTTGACGGCAGTGGCTGCTTGATCGATCTCGGCGCTCTGCTGATGCAGGCCGCGGCTGGTGTCTTCGGTGACCGTGTGCAGCTCTTCGGAAGCCGAGGCCAGTTGGTCGGAGGACGCTGCGATCTGCCGGATGGTGTCGCGCAGGTTCTGCTGCATGCGGCTCAGGGCGCGCAGCAGCAAGGCCGGCTCGTCACGGCCGACGATGTGAATCTCTTGGGTGAGGTCACCGGTGGCCACGCGTTCGGCTACCCGCACGGCCTCGCCCAGGGGCAGCACGATACTGCGGGTCAGCAATACGGCGATGGCCACCAGGGCGATAAGAATGGTGACCAGCGCGGCGACGATCAGCAGGAAGGCTTCATCATACGCGTCGCTGCTCAGTTGAGAGGCTTTGTCCGCGCCGTTGGTGTTGTACTGCATCAACTCGCCGAGGGCTTTCATCATGGTGTCGGCGTATTCGGCGAGCGGGCCGTTGACCAGGCGCTGGGCCTGGGCGATGTCGCCATTGGCGGCAGCCTCACGGATGGACTTCTGCAGGCCATGGTAGCGCTCGGACAAGCGGGTGAACGTGTTGAACAGGGCGCGGTCGTCCTGTTCCTCGATGGTGGCCTCGTAGGTCTTGATGCCTTCGGCAAGCTCGTTATCGATGTCGCCGATGCGGCTAAGCGTGGCCTGGCGTGCGGCAGGATCTTCTTCGATCACGCTGCGCAAGGTGAGTGCGCGGGCCCGGCCCAGGCTGGTGCCGACTTCATTGAGGGCGATGATCGCCGGCATCCAGGTCACGCGGATTTCGTCGGTGGCGCCGTCCATGCGCCGGGTTTCGTACAGGGCGACCAGGCCCATGATCAGAACCAGCACGCCCAGCAGTGCGAAGACACACGCCGCCCTGATTCCGATCTTCATATTCCTTAACTGCATCTCGCTACTCCTTGGGATGTGGCAAGCAGGCCCTCGGTGGCCGGCGTGTCGCGGTATCTAGGCAACACATCTGGCGCCGGGTGACCTGCGGCAAAGTATGCTTTCGTCACCATGTGTAAGATTTTTGACGTCAATGATGCCATGTCGCCACGATCTGTGACCACTTGTTCGATGTGGCAACGTTTACAATCTGATACGTCATTTTTTGACGAATCTGTAAGGTCTGATCTGTTAAGTGACTACTTTTCAGTGTTCTAAAGCCGATTTGCGCCTGTCGCTCACCGCGACCTTGGGTCGCAGTCAGCCACTTCGCGCATCTCGCGCCCTCATGGTTTCCTCTGCGCTGCGTAGCCGCTAAGGTGCGCGGCATACTCCGCCCGGTATGAACCTGACCATGACAAGTCCCAGCACCTTGACTTCACCCGCCGCAGCGCCGATCAGCCGAGGTCTAGTGATACTGCTCGCGTTCTGCTGCGGCGCCATCGTCGCCAACCTGTACTACGCCCAGCCCATCGTCGGCCTGATCGCGCCGGACCTGGGGCTGTCCACCGAACACGCCAGCTTGATCGTGTCGCTCACCCAGATCGGCTATGCCCTGGGCCTGCTGCTGCTGGTACCGCTGGCCGACCTGCTGGAGAACCGCCGGCTGATGATCGCTACGGCTGTTCTGGCGTGCGTCAGCCTCTTGCTGGCTGGAAGCAGTGGGCAGGGGCAGGGCCATCTGTTCCTGGCCTACGCCTTGCTGATCGGCTTCAGTTCGGTGTCGGTGCAGATGCTCATTCCGCTGGCGGCCCACCTGACACCGGAGCATCAACGCGGGCGTGTGGTGGGCAACATCATGGGCGGTCTGCTGCTGGGGATTCTGCTGGCGCGTCCGCTATCGAGCCTGATCGCCGACCATTTCGGCTGGCGTGCCGTATTCATCGCGGCCGCGGGGCTGATGGCGGCGATGGTGCTGTTGCTGGCACTGACCTTGCCGCGTCGGGTGCCTGAACACAGGGCCAGTTATGCGGCGCTCATGGCCTCGTTGGTCGGGCTGTTGCGGCGCCACCGGGCGTTGCGACAGCGCGCGTTGTATCAGGCGCTGATGTTCGGGGGGTTCAGTCTGTACTGGACTGCCGTACCCCTGGCGCTGACGCAGGAGCACGGTTTGTCGCAGAGCCAGATCGCCGTATTCGCCCTGATCGGCGCGGTGGGCGCGATCGCCGCGCCGATTGCCGGGCGCATGGCCGACGCGGGCCATGCGCGTCTGGGCACCCTGTTGGCCCTGACGCTGGCACCGCTGTCGCTGCTGTTCGGGCTGACAGCGCCGGGGGCCGGTGTGGTGGGCCTGGCGCTGACCGGTGTGCTGCTGGACTTTGCCGTGCAGATGAACATGGTGATCGGTCAACGCGAGGTGTATGCACTGGATCCGGCCAGCCGTGGACGGCTCAATGCCCTGTACATGACCAGTATCTTCATTGGCGGCGCGCTCGGCTCGGCGGTGGCCAGCGCCGTTTATGCCGGGTACGGCTGGACGGGCGTGGTGCTGGTGGGCGCGGCGTTGCCGGTAATGGGGCTGTTGGTCTTCCTGATACAGGGGCGACGCGCTCGGGGTTGAGCGCTGCGCCCCTGGCATTGGTGAATCAGGCGTTGGCTTGCATGGACTCGATCAGTGTCCATAGGCGCGGGTCCTGGTAATCGTCGATCACCAGTCCTGCCCCCGCCTGCAGCAGGCGCTCGGCCGGCTGGGTGGTGGCCAGGGCCACGGTGAAGATGCCGGCATCGACCGCTGCTTTCACGCCCGGCAGCGAATCCTCGAAGGCCAGCGCCTGCTCGGCCTTGGCGTTCAGGCGTTGCAGGCCTGTGAGATAGGGCAGGGGATCGGGCTTGGGCCGCGCCAGCTCGTCAGCCACCAGCACATGCTCGAAGCGTTTGATCAGCCCCAGGGCCTGAAGCATGTGTTCGGCATTCAGGCGTGGCGCATTGGTGACCACGCACATGCCCAGGCCTTGCTGCTCGGCGTGGGCCAGCAGGCGCAGCAGACCGGGCAGGGGTTCGAGGCGGGGCGACAGCTCGCGGAACAGTGCCTCCTTGCGTTCGGCCAAGGCCTGGCATTGGGCGGCATCGGCCTGAGGGAACAGTTCCTTGAACAGCAGGCCGTTGGAGCGACCGCTGACCTGTTCGTTGAACTGTGCCTGGGTCAATTCGCGACCGTCGTGATCGTGCAGCAGCTTGCGAAAGGCCTGCAGATGCAGGGTATCGGTATCGGTAAGGGTCCCGTCGAGGTCGAACAGCAGGGCGGTCAGCATCGGGCTTCCTGTCAGGTGAAGAAACAATTCAGCGGCCACTATAACCAATGTGGCGACGAAGGGGGCTGTTCAGTGTTTTGCGAAAAGAGTACAAATGTGCTCCATGAATACGCTCACTCCCAAACGCCGCGCCATCCTCGACTTCATCCGTGAACGCATCGCCGAGCACGGTCAGCCACCGAGTCTGGCCGATATCGCCCAGCGCTTCGGCTTCGCTTCGCGCAGTGTGGCCCGCAAGCACATCAGCGCCTTGCATCAGGCGGGGTTCATCGAGGTCACGCCCAACCAGGCGCGAGGCATTCGCCTGGTCCATCCCGCGCGCCGTCCGCAGGTATTGGAGTTGCCGGTGCTCGGTCGGGTGGCCGCCGGTGCGCCGATCGGGCCGGACCTGGACATCCACGAGCAACTGCTGATCGACCCCAGCCTGTTTCGGCGCACACCGGACTACCTGCTGAAGGTGCGCGGCGACTCGATGATCGGCGACGGCATACTCGATGGCGATCTAGTGGGCATCCTGCAGCAGGCCGAGGCCCGCGACGGGCAGATCGTCGTCGCTCGTCTCGACGGCGAGGTCACCATCAAGCGGCTGGAGCGGGTCCGCGGTGGGTATCGGCTGCTGCCGCGCAACCCGGCCTATGCTGCTATCGAGGTCGGCCCCGAGCACGACTTCTGCATCGAAGGGGTGTTCTGTGGCCTGGTGAGGCGTGACTGATGGGCGCGGTGGTCGATCTCGACGGGCTGCTCGACCAGCGTCGTGTCTGGCGCGGGCGACAGGCTCAGCCCCGTGCCCTGGGCCTGCAGCCCACCGGTCATGCCGACCTGGATGCACGCTTGCCCGAAGGCGGCTGGCCACCGGCGGCGCTCAGTGAACTGCTGCTGGCCAGCCCGGGCTGCGGCGAGCTGCACTTGCTGTGGCCCACACTGGCGCGCCTGAGCGGTGAGGGCGGGCGAGTGCTGCTGGTGGCGCCGCCGTTCATTCCCTATGCCCCGGCCTGGCAGGCCGCCGGGGTCGACCTGCGCTGGCTGGCGCAGGTCGAGGCCAAACCGGACGAAGCGCTCTGGGCTGCCGAGCAATGCCTGCGTTCGGGCAGTTGTGCTGCGGTGCTGTGCTGGCCTGAGCGGGTCGACGATCGCGCCTTGCGTCGCTTGCAGGTGGCTGCCGAAACCGGTGAGGCGCTGGCGTTCGCCTGTCGCCCGCAACAGGCGGCACACAACCCATCGCCTGCGGCCCTGCGCATCGCCATCGATACCCGCCCGGCGCAGTGGCGGGTGCTCAAGTGCCGCGGTGGCCTGGTGCCGGCGGCCCCCATCAGCACTGCCGGGCGAGGTTGATGCGCCATGCTCTGGGCTTGCATCCTGCTGCCGCAACTGGCGCTGGACACCGTCCTGCGCGGGCGCGACGACGCCGATGCGCCGCTGGTGCTGGTGGCCGGTCCCGCGCAGCGTCGGGTGTTGCAAGCGGTCAATGGCGCCGCCGCAGCGCTGGGGCTGCGTGCCGGCCAGACGCTGACCGCCGCCCGCGCCTTGGCCGAAGGATTCACCTGTGTCGAGGTGGAGCCGGCGCGCATCGAGCAGGTCCAGCAACTGCTGGCAGCCTGGGCCTACCGCTTCAGCGCCCAGGTCAGCCTTCACTACCCACGCGCACTGCTGCTGGAAGTGGGCTCGAGCCTGCAATTGTTCGGCCCCTGGTCACGTTTCGAGGCGCGCCTGCGCGAAGAGCTGCAGGCGTTGGGCCTGCGCCATCGCATCGTGCTGGCGAGCAATCCAGTGGCCGCTCGCATGCTGGCAAACGGTCACGATGGCCTCGCGTTGACCTGCCCCGAGCAGACCCGCGCCGCGTTGGCGAACATGCCGCTGGACCGCGTCGGTTTGCCGACCGAGGCTGCCCAGGCGTTGTCCCGCATGGGGCTGCATCGACTCGCGCAGGTGCAGGCTTTGCCTCGCGATGCCGTGGCCCGACGCTTCGCCGCCAGTGTGCAGTTGCACCTGGATCAGCTGTTCGGCCTGCGTGCCCTTGGCCTGGATTTCTATCAGCCGCCTGATCGCTTCGAGTCACGGCTGGAATTGAATTTCGATGTCGAGTCGCATCAGGCGTTGCTGTTTCCGTTGCGCCGTCTGCTCAACGACCTGGCAGCCTTTCTTGCCGGACGTGACTGTGGCGTGCAGCGCTTCGAGCTGCACTTGGAGCATGTCGAAGGTCCGGACACCGTACTCAAGGTTGGCCTGCTGGCTGCCGAGCGGGAGCCTGCGATGTTGTTCGAGCTGGCGCGTGGTCGCCTCGAGCCCTTGCGGATTGCCGCCCCAGTGCGCACCTTGCGCTTGCTGGCCGAAGACCTGCCAGCGTTCGTGCCCCAGCACCGAGCGTTGTTCGACCCGCGTGCGCAGCAGACACAGCCCTGGGAGCAATTGCGCGAGCGTCTGCGCGCCCGCTTGGGCGACGAGGCGGTCAAGAGTCTGTGCGCCGCTGCCGATCATCGTCCGGAATACGCTTGGCAGACAGCGGAGCAGGGCGCGGCGAGCGGCCTTGTGGTCATCCCTGGCAGCCGTCCTGGCTGGCTGCTGAGCCAGGCTCAAGTCTTGCCCGAATCGGGTGTGCACTGGTTGGGCAAGGCCGAACGCATCGAGTCGGGCTGGTGGGACGGTGGCGACGTGCGCCGCGACTACTACCGCATCGAAACCCGCGACGGCTTGCGCGGCTGGGCCTATCGCGATCTCGCGCAGCCTGGACCCTTGTGGCTGCAGGGCTGGTTCGCATGACGCCGCCCGAATACGCCGAGCTGCACTGCCTGTCGAACTTCAGCTTCCAGCGCGGCGCCTCAAGTGCCGACGAGCTGTTTCGTCGGGCAGGTGAACAGGGTTACCAGGCCCTGGCGATCACCGACGAATGCACCTTGGCCGGTATCGTCAGGGCCTGGCAGGCGGCCCGCGAGCACGGCGTGCGGCTGATCGTCGGTAGCGAAGTGCGGATGCACGACGGGCCATGCCTGGTGCTGCTGGTCGAAAACCTCGAGGGCTACCAGAATCTCTGTGCGCTGATCACCCGTGCGCGGCGCCGGGCTGAAAAGGGCGAGTATCAATTGCTTGCCGAGGACTTGGAGCATCGCACCCAAGGTCTGCTGGCGCTGTGGGTTGCCGATTCACTCGCCGATCAAGCCGATGCCGATTGGTTGCAGCGCCTGTTTCCCGAGCGCTTGTGGCTGGCGCTGCACCTGCACCGTGGCCCCGACGACGATCAGCGCTTGCGAGCAGTCCACCTTCTCGCGCAGCAATTGCAATTACCGCTCGTGGCTTGCGGCGATGTGCACATGCATGTGCGCGGTCGCCGGGCCCTGCAGGACTGCATGACCGCCATCCGCCAGCACTGCAAGGTGGCTGAGGCAGGCCGCTATCTGTACCCCAACGGCGAGCGACATTTGCGCAGCCGCGATCAACTCGCTCAGCTGTATCCCGCGCCACTGTTGGCCGAGACCCTGGTCATCGCCGAGCGTTGCCGGTTCGACCTGAGCGAGCTCAAGTATCAGTACCCGCGCGAGTTGGTGCCAGACACCCATACCCCCGCCACCTGGTTACGTCACCTGTGCCTGCAGGGCGTACCGGAACGCTGGCCACACGGCGCCGACGACGAGGTTCATCAGGCGTTGCAACGCGAATTGGCCTTGATCGAAGAACTGGGCTACGAAAGCTACTTCCTGACGGTGCACGACATCGTCGCCTTCGCTCGACGCCAAGGCATTCTCTGCCAGGGCCGGGGCTCTGCCGCCAATTCGGTGGTGTGCTTCGTGCTGGGCATCACCGAGCTGGACCCCACCCGCCATCACCTGCTGTTCGAGCGTTTTCTATCACGCGAACGCAATGAGCCGCCGGACATCGACGTGGACTTCGAGCACGACCGGCGTGAAGAGGTCATCCAGTACGTGTTTCGCCGGTATGGTCGTCATCGCGCAGCACTGACGGCGGTGGTCAGTACCTACCATGCTGCCGGTGCGGTACGCGATGTGGCCCGGGTGCTGGGCTTGCCGGCCGACCAGATCGATGCCCTGGCCCAGTGCTGCGGACGCTGGAGCGACCGCATACCCGACGCGCAACGCCTGAGCGAGGCCGGCTTCGAGGCGCAGAGCCCGTGGTTGCGGCGCATTCTGGTGTTGGCAGGCGAATTGATCGGCTTCCCCCGACACCTGTCGCAGCACCCCGGCGGCTTCGTCATCTCCGAGCAACCGCTGGATCGCCTGGTGCCGGTGGAGAACGCGGCGATGCCCGAACGCACGGTGATCCAGTGGGACAAAGACGACCTGGACATGGTCGGCTTGCTCAAGGTCGATGTGCTCGCCTTGGGCATGCTCAGCGCTTTGCGTCGCTGCTTCGACTTGCTCAGGCAGCACCGGGGTCGTGATCTGACCCTGGCCACCATCCCCCAGGAAGACCCGGCCACCTATGCGATGATCAGCCGCGCCGAGACCATGGGCGTGTTCCAGATCGAGTCGCGGGCGCAGATGGCCATGCTGCCACGCCTGCAGCCACGCACCTTCTATGACCTGGTGATCGAGGTGGCTATCGTGCGGCCTGGGCCGATCCAGGGCGACATGGTGCACCCGTACTTGCGTCGTCGCATGGGCGATGAGCCTGTCAGTTACCCGTCGCAGAAACTCGAAGCGGTGTTCGAACGCACCCTGGGTGTGCCTTTGTTCCAAGAGCAGGTGATGGAGCTGGCGATGGTCGCGGCCGACTACAGCCCAGGCGAGGCCGACCAATTGCGTCGCAGCATGGCGGCATGGAAGCGACACGGTGGGCTGGAGCCACATCGTGTGCGGCTGCTCGAGGGCATGCAGCGCAACGGATACGAAGCAGCCTTCGCCGAACGCATCTTCGAGCAGATCAAGGGCTTCGGCAGTTATGGGTTTCCCGAATCCCATGCGGCCAGCTTCGCCTTGTTGTGCTACGCCAGCAGTTGGCTGAAGTGCCATGAGCCGGCGATCTTCACCTGTGCGTTGGTCAATAGCTGGCCCATGGGTTTCTACAGTCCCGACCAGTTGTTGCAGAACGCGCGTCGGCAGGGCATTGAGGTGCGTGCGGTGGATGTGTTTCACAGTGCATGGGACTGTACGTTGGAATTGAGGGAAGACGGCGACTTGGCGATCCGTCTGGGGTTGCGGCAGATCCGCGGCTTCAGCGAGGAGGATGCGCGGCGTCTGGAGCAGGCGCGGGCGCAGCGTGCCTGGCGCGATGTCGAGGATTTGTGTGTGCGTGCCGCCCTGGACAGCCGGGCTCGCGCGCGTCTTGCCGATGCTGGAGCCCTGAGGGCGCTGGCTGCGGACCGGCACCAGGCGCGCTGGCAGGTGGCTGCGGTGCAGGCGCAGTTGCCCTTGTTCGCAGGGCTCGAACCTGTGGCGGAAGCGGCGGTGTCATTGCCGGTGCCGACGGTGGCTGAAGAGGTGTTTGCCGACTATGCCTCGTTGGGTACGACGCTCGGACCTCATCCGTTGGTTCTGTTACGGCGGCGTTTGCGGGGGTTGGGGTGCCGCAGTCTGGTGGAGCTCGAGGCGTTGGGGCATGGGGATGCGGTTGCCGTGGCTGGGATCGTGGTGGGGCGGCAGCGACCGCAAACTGCCAGTGGGGTGACCTTTGTGACGCTTGAGGATGAGCATGGGTTGCTGAATGTGGTGGTGTGGCGGGAGTTGGCTGAGCGGCAGCGGGGGGTGTTGATGGGGGCTCGATTGTTGAAGGTCAGGGGGAGGTTGGAACGGGAGAAAGGGGTGCTGCATCTTGTTGCTCGGCGGCTTGAAGATGTCAGTGGGTTGTTGGAGGGGCTTGAGGTTAGGAGCCGGGATTTTCATTGATTCTTTTGGGGAGGGGACGGGTGATTTGGGGGCTTATCCGGTGGCTGTGGTGAGGCTGATTCACCGGGTATGTCAGAAATTTTGTGTTCGGGCATAACATGAGCAAGAGGTGCATGTATGCCAACCAAGAAGAAACCCCTGCGTGACCTACCAAAAATCCCCAAGGAGCTGCTCGAGCAGTTCGGTGAGGGCCTGATGACTGCGGAGGCTATCGAAGATGCCTCTGCGGCATTCAAGAAGGCGTTGATCGAACGGGCCTTGAACGCCGAGCTCAGTCACCACCTGGGGTATCTGCCGGGCGCGCAGCGCCCAGAGGATGAAACCAATCAGCGCAATGGCAGGACTGGCAAGACGGTTCTGACTGGAGAGGGGCCGCTGCGGCTGGATATCCCCCGTGATCGAGACGGTAGTTTTGCGCCCATCCTGATTCCCAAGCACGAGCGCCGTTATACCGGTTTCGATGACAAGATCATCGCCATGTATGCCCGAGGCATGACCGTTCGGGAAATTCGCGCATTCCTCTCCGAGCAGTATGGAACGGATGTTTCGCATGACTTCATCAGTTCGGTCACGGCCGAGGTGATGGAGGAAATCGGCGCGTGGCAACAGCGGCCGCTGGAGCCGATGTACCCGGTCATTTTCTTTGATGCACTACGAGTCAAGATTCGCGAAGAAGGCCTTGTGCGCAACAAAGCGATTTACTTGGCGCTGGGCGTTCTACCCGATGGGACGCGCGATATTCTCGGGATCTGGATCGAAAATACCGAAGGTGCGAAGTTCTGGATGAAGGTCTTCAATGACCTCAAGACGCGCGGCGTTGAGGATGTGCTGATCGCCGTCACCGACGGCCTCAAAGGGATGCCAGAGGCGCTAAGCGCCGTGTTTCCGGCCACCACGCTGCAAACATGCATCGTCCACTTGATCCGCAACAGTCTCGATTATGCAGCGTGGGATAAGCGTCGTGATCTGGCCAAAGCGCTCAAGCCGATCTATCAGGCCATCAACGCCGAGGCGGCTGAGCAGGCACTGGATGCCTTTGAAAACGGCCCTTGGGGCAAACAGTACCCAACGGTAGTTGCGGCATGGAGAAGAGCCTGGGATCGAGTGATTCCATTCTTTGTCTTCCCGTCAGGCATTCGAAAAGTGATCTATACGACCAACGCGATCGAAAGCATCAACGCCCAGCTACGCAAGATCATCAAAACGCGTGGTCACTTCCCAACGGATGAGGCCGCCACCAAGCTGATCTGGCTGGGGCTGCGGAACATCACGGCAAACTGGGGCTCAGCGGCCCATGACTGGAAAAATGCGATGAATCAATTCGCGATGCTGTACGGAGATCGATTTATCAGGCCGACCTGGTAAAAGCATGGCCAGCCTGACGGCAGGCCGTTATCGGCCCGCACACAAAAAATCTGACACTCTCGGTGACTAAAACCCAATACAAATCAAAGACATGAAACCAAAATAGCAGACACCACCAGACCGCCCCCTAAAACCCCAGCCGCCCCTGAACCAGCCGCTCCAAGACCCCCCACATCCCCTCATCCAAACTAAACGCCACATTGAACCTCATCCACCCCGTCACCCCCGCATCGACCATGAACAACTGCCCAGGCCCCAACATCACCCCCGCCTCGAGCGCCTCGTCCAACAACGCCGCGCTATCAGGAATCCCCGGATGCCGCGTCCAGATATACATCCCCTCATCCGACTCGGTGAACAGCTCGAACCCCATCCGCTGCAAGCGCCCCCCGACCACTTGGTGCGCTTGCGCCAGGCGCTGGCGCAGACGCTTGAGGTGTTTGCGCCAGCGCCCATCGATCACCGCCGCATACACCACCCGCTCCATCACCTGAGAGGTGGTCAGCCCCGAGCGCATCTTCAACTGCAACAACCTTTGCATCAGTTCCGACTCAGCCACCAGATAGCCGACCCGCACGTTCGGCGAGATGCTCTTGGAATAGCTGCCCACATACACCACCTGCTGCAAGTGGTCGAGGCTGGCCAGGCAAGGCTGCGGATTGGCGATCATGTCCGCATACAAGTTGTTCTCCACCAAGCGCACCCCATGCTGCGACGCCAGTTGCAGCAGACGGTGCAGTTGCGCCAGCGGCGTGCGCGAACAGGTTGGGCTGTGCAGGTGCGGCTGGGTGAAGAACACCGTCGGTCGATGTTCGGCCAGCAGCCGCTGCAGTTGGTCCAGGTCATAGCCAGCCGGCGTGCGCGGCACCCCCACCAGCGTGGCACCCTGAAAGCGCAGGATGCTCATCAGGTTGGGATAGCCTGGGTCGTCGACCAGCACCACGTCACCCGGGCGCACCAGCGTGCGTACCGCCAGGTCCAGTGCCTGACTGGCGCCGTGGGTGAGCATCAGCTGCGCCGGGTTGACCACGATCGACAGCTCCTGTTGCAGATTCTGCGCGGTGAGCGCGCGCAGCTCCGGCAGGCCCATCGGGTCGCCGTAGCCGGACAGCTCCAGCGGACTGCCGGCCACCTGGCGCATGCCCCGGCGCAGGCCGTCTTCATACATCCAGTCGTTGGGTAGCCAGCCGCAACCGGGCTTGAACGGCAACTGGCGGGTTTCGAAGATCTGCTGCAGGTACCATTCCGAGTTGAACGATGGTCGGGTTGCGTCTGCGGTCGGGGTCTGGGCGTCGAGCACCTCGCCGGCCGTGCGGCTGACGAAGAAGCCGGCGTTGCCGCGACTGACCAGCAGCCCTTGGGCCACCAAACGGTCGTAGGCTTCGACGACGGTGAAGGTGCTCACCGAGTAGGTCGAGGCGAACGCGCGGATCGACGGCACCTTGGCGCCGGGCTTGAGGGTCTGGTTGTCGATGAGTGCGCGCAGGCCGTCGATGATCTGGTTGACCAGCGGGGTAGGGGCGTCGGGGTGTAGTCGCAGCATGGGGGCCTTCAGGGGTGCAGAGCGGCGGGCGCCTGCGCGGTGTCGCAGGTGTATTGCATGGGCGGCCTGTACAGTGCAGTGCGGATTTCATGCCACTGTGCATGGCTCTCTGTGTCGGACATTTTTACATTAGGTGTCAGATATCGCCAGATGTAGCACGTTCAGTACGTCCGAGCGGCCACGTTCGGACGCGTCAGCAGGCCGCCATGGAAGGTCTGCGTGTGTTTCTCACACCTCCTGCCCGCATTAGCGCTGATGTAAAGGTGAGGCCGATAACCATCGGGGTTTCACAGTTTTCCTTGGATAAAAAGAAACACGGGGTACACAACTGATGGACGCAACATCCACATCCTCCACCACCGCGAAAGGCGGGCACGAGAGCCAGCTCAGTGCCTCGCTCAAGTCGCGCCACCTGACGATGATGTCGATCGCCGGGGTGATCGGCGGCGCCTTGTTCGTCGGCTCCGGCAGCGTGATCCACAGCGCCGGTCCAGCGGCTGTCCTGGCGTATCTCGCCGGCGGCATCCTGGTGGTGCTGATCATGCGCATGCTCGGCGAGATGGCGACGTCCTCGCCGGACACCGGCTCGTTCTCCACCTACGCCGACCGCGCCATCGGGCGCTGGGCCGGTTTCACCATCGGATGGCTGTATTGGTGGTACTGGGTCATCCTCATGGCCTGGGAAGCCTACGTGGCGGGCAAGATCCTGCACGGTTTCTTCCCCGGCGTCAGCGTCAACGTGTTCGTGTTGGCGACCACTTTGCTGTTGATCACTGTGAACTTCTTCAACGTCAAGCACTACGGCGAGTTCGAATTCTGGTTCGCCTTGATCAAGGTGGTGGCGATTGTCTGCTTCCTGGTTGTGTGTACCGCGGCGGTGCTGAACATCTGGCAATTCGGTGAGGTGCGCGGGATTACCCACCTGACCGCCGAAGGCTTCATGCCCAACGGCATCACCACGGTGATCGGGGCCCTGCTCGGGGTGATGTTCGCCTTTCTCGGTGCCGAGATCGTCACCATTGCCGCGTCCGAAGCGAAGGACCCGGCCACCCAGATCGTCAAGGCGACCAACTCGGTGGTTTGGCGCGTGTGCCTGTTCTATGTCGGCTCGATCTTCCTGATCGTCTGCCTGGTGCCGTGGAACGACCCGCATTTGGGCGTTTCCGGCTACGGCGCCTACCGTCGCACCCTGGAACTGCTGGGCGTGCCCTATGCCGAACTGCTGATGAACTTCGTGGTGCTGACCTCGGTGAGCAGTTGCCTGATTTCCGGCCACTACACCGCCTCGCGCATGCTGTTCTCGCTGTCCCAGCGCGGCGACGCACCGTCGTTCTTCAAGATCACCCGCGCCGGTACTGGCGTGCCGGTGTACGCGATCATGGGTCGTGCGTGGTGGCGATTTTCTGCGCACTCATCAATTTCAGCGACACCCTGCGTCCGAAGGATGTCCTGGACACGCTGATGAACACCACGGGCATGATCGCCTTGCTGGTGTACCTGGTGATCGCCTTCTCGCAGTTGCGCATGCGTCGCAAGCTGATTGCCGAAGGCCGCGAGGTACGCCTGAAGATGTGGCTGTTCCCTTGGCTGACCTACCTGGTGATCGCCTTCATCGTGGCCGCACTGGTGACCATGGCGTTCATGGCTGACTACCAGGAAATCGTGCTGTCCACCGGCATTGCCGCGGCCGTCGTGGTGGCCATGGGTGTCGTGCACCAGATCCGCAGCGCCAAGCGTCACTGACGTTTCGCCGCTCGTCACGCGCGGTCGACTCTCCCAGGGTCGGCCGCGTTTTTGTATATGGCCGCTAGCGGCGCCTGACCACGGTGATCCAGTCGGTGTAGTGGCTGACCGTGATGGGCAGCGCGGCTTCCAGCGACTGCAAGGCCTCGTCGCTGTCGTCCAGCGCCAGATCGTTGGCCACTCGCAGGTCGGCCAGCGAAGCGGCGCTGAATAGCAGCACGCCACGGTGATGTCGAGCCAGGCGTTCGAGCACTTCGTTCAACGCTTGGCCAGTGCCCGGCAGGCGTTCCAGGTACCAGGCCGCTTGGGCATCGCCACCATCGACCTTGATCGGCGTGCTGTGGCCTTGGGCGTCGAAGCGCAGGTAATGACTGCGGTTCAGTGACAGGCGCCCATCATTGCCTTGGAATTCCACCCGACCGTCGAGCACGGTCACCTCGCTGCTGTCCTGCAGCCGTTCGACGATCAGCGTGGCGTCCAGTGGCCGTAGGGTGGCGTACGGGGTGACGATGTACAGCGGTCGGGTGTCGCCCCTGGCCGCTTCCAGCAGCAGTTGCCCCTTGAGTAGGTGGATGCGGCGTTGCGTCCTGTCGAACTCCAGATCCACGGCCGAGCCGTTATCCAGGGTCAGCAGGCTGCCGTCTTCCAGCTGCCGGGTCAGGCGGTTCTGGCTATCGGTGGACAGATCCGACACGTCGAAGCCCTGGCCCATCCAGGGCGAGGCGAGCAGCAGCGATGCGCCGACCAGGACGAGGAGGGCGATGGGCAAGGCAAGGGGTAAGGAGCGCAAGGAGTTCATGGTTGGCAGCATGTGTGGACTATGCGGATGACCTTCGCCTTCGCCTGTCAGTTCCAGCCTTCGCAGGCATGATCTGTTTCTGACGAAACGAATCGGTGCGGCACTTACCCCAGACGAGCACCGAAAGGCATATGCTGATACTTCCCCCTGCCCAAGGAGCTGCCCATGGCCTGGTCTGCCACTCAGTATTCGTTGTTCGAAAACGAGCGCACCCGCGCCGTGCGCGACTTGCTTGCAGCGGTGCCGCCGCGCCCGGTCCGTCACGCTACCGACCTGGGCTGCGGCCCCGGCAACTCCACCGAAGTGCTGCTGCAACAGTACGGTGATGCGTTGGTGGTGGCGTTGGACAGTGATCAGGACATGATCGACAAGGCCCGTGAGCGTGCCCGTCTGAAGGTGCCTCGGGTACGCTGCGAGGTGGCGGACATCGCGCTTTGGAACGCCGCCGAACCTCAGGATCTGATTCTCGCCAACGCCTCCTTGCAGTGGCTGCCCGAGCATGGCGCGCTGTACCCACACCTGGTGCAACAGCTTTCCGAAGGTGGCAGCCTGGCGGTGCAGACCCCTGACAACCTGGACGAGCCTGCTCATCGGCGCATGCGCGAGATTGCCGGCCAAGGACCGTGGAAAGAAAAATTCAGCGACTTCGCCCTGCCGCCACGGCACAGCGCCACGTTCTACTACGACCTGCTCAGCCCGCTGTGCGCACGGGTAGATGTCTGGCGTACCACCTATCACCACCCACTGAGCGGTGGCGCCGAAGCGGTGGTGGAGTGGTTCAAGGGCTCGGGTCTGCGGCCTTACCTGTCGCGCCTGGATGAGGACGAACGCGCGGCGTTCCTGCAGTTGTACCTGCAAGCGATGCAGCAGGATTACCCAGCCGCGACCGACGGCAAGGTACTGCTACCCTTTCCACGATTGTTCGTGGTGGCCACGCGCTGAGTGCGGCGCCGGCGAGCATCAATCCTCGGCATTTTCCTGGACCATCTGCAGGAACGTCGCCACCACCCGGCGCGAGCGCTGCTCATCCAGGCACACCAGGGTTTCGCTCAAGCGCCGATGGCAGTCCTTGATCGGCAGTGCGCACAAGCGGTCATCGGCGCCGAATTCGGCCGCCGACACCACGCCCACGCCAATTCCCGCCACGACCGCTTCGCGCGCGGCTTCGCGGCCTTGCACCTCGATGGCCGTGCGCACGCGCAGGCCGGCGCGCTGCATTTCCTCTTCCAGTACCTGCCGGGTCACCGAGCCGGGTTCGCGCAGCACCAGTGGCGTGTCGTCCAGGTCGGCAAGACGGAGGGCGCCGCGTGTCGCCCAGGGGTGCTGGGCGCAAACGAATGCCACCAGCGGGTCGCTGCGGATCGGCAGGCAGAACAGCCGTTCATCCGTCACCTCGCAGGCGAGCAGCGCCAAGTCGGCCTGGTAGCGAAAGAGCCGGGCCAGCGCCTGGTCGCTGTTGCCCGTTTCGACCTTGACCTGGATGCCCGGGTAACGCTGACAGAAGCGTGCGATCTGCGGCAGTACATGCACCGGCGCGTCCACCGCCAGCACCAGGCTGCCGGTGTCCAGGGCGCGGGAGTCCTGCAACAGCTCGACGGCCTCGGCTTCGCAGGCAAATAGCCGTCGAGTGATGCCGAACAGGTGCTCACCCAGGTCGGTCAGCCCCACGGTACGCTTGTTGCGCTGGAACAGCAGGATGCCGAAGCGTTCTTCCAGCTTGCGTACTTGATCGGAGACGGCAGGCTGGGTCAGGCACAGATATTCGGCGGCACGGGTGAAGTTGTGATGCAGGGCGACGGCGTGGAAGGCTTTGAGCTGAGCATGCGAGACCGACATGGACGTCTCCAACGACAGTAGTGAAAGCTTGGCTTATGACTGACATACGATAAATCGATTTTTCTTATCGTTCAGCGCTTGTTTTGATACCCCCCTGTCTTTTGCTTTCGTCTACAAGGAACTCGCGCAATGAGACCGTTCTGGCTGCAGCAGGCGCTGGCGTCACAGTCCGAGTCACCGTGTCCCCCGTTGCAGGGCGATGTCCGCTGCAATGTCTGCATCGTCGGCGGCGGCTACACCGGCCTGTGGACCGCGCTGATGCTCAAGCAGGCCCAGCCGACGCTGGATGTGCTGCTGATCGAGGCGGATATCTGCGGGGCCGGCGCGAGTGGTCGCAATGGCGGCTGTGCGCTGTCGTGGTCGGCCAAGTATTTCACCTTGGAACGGCTGTTCGGTGTGGCCGAGGCGGTGCGTCTGGTGAGCGAGTCCGAGCGCAGCATCGCCGCCATCGGCGCGTTCTGCCAGGCGCACGGCATCGACTGCGATTACCGCCGTGACGGCACGCTGTATACGGCCACTAATGCTGCACAGGTGGGCAGCACCGATGCGGTGATCGCGGCGCTCGAGCGCCAGGGCATCAGCAGCTTCCAGCGTCTGCCGGTGCCGCAGGTGCAGCGCCGTGCCGGCTCGCGCCGGCACTTGGAGGGCTGGTTCTCGCCAGCGGCGGCCACCGTGCAACCGGCGAAACTGGTGCGCGGGCTGCGCCGGGTGGCGCTGCAGCACGGCGTGCGAATTCATGAAGGTACGGCGATGACGCAGTTGCAGCATGGCCCAGTGGTGGCGGTGCACACGCCTCACGGCACTGTCCGCGCCGATCGCGTGGTGCTGGGGCTTAATGCCGCGATGGCGCGCCAGTTCCGGGCGTTCGAGCGCAGCGTGGCGATCGTGTCCAGCGACATGGTCATCACCGAGCCGTGCGCTGAGCTGCTGCACCAGACGGGACTGGACAGCGGTATCAGCGTGCTCGACTCGCGGATTTTCGTCCATTACTACCGCACTACCGTCGATGGTCGGCTGATGCTGGGCAAGGGCGGTAATACGTTCGCCTACGGTGGGCGTCTGTCCAAGGTGTTCGACCAGCCTTCGCCGTATCGTGCGCTGCTGCAACGCACCCTGGGCGAGTTCTTTCCGAGTCTTGCCGAGGTGCCGCTGGCGGCGAGCTGGAACGGCCCATCGGATCGATCGGTCAGCGGCCTGCCGTTCTTCGGGCGGCTGGACGGGCAGGCCAACGTGTTCTACGGCTTGGGTTACTCCGGCAGCGGTGTCGGACCCTGCCACATGGGCGGGCAGATCCTCTCGTCGCTGGCCTTGGGCCTGGACAATGCCTGGACCCGTTCGCCGCTGGTGCGTGGGCCGCTGGGGCTGTTTCCGCCAGAGCCCATCCGCTACCTCGGTTCGTTGCTGGTGCGCGAGGCCATCCGCCGCAAGGAGCGCGCCGAAGACCGAGGGCAACGGCCTCGGCGGCTCGATGTCCGCCTGGCCAAGTTCGCGGCCGCGGCGGGGAAGGCCGACAAGGGGTGAGGATTTCTTGTCGAACCGGTCGGCGAGGGCGTATAAACTCTCCCCACTTTTTGGCCGGTCGCTTCCTGAACCGGCCGCGCAGACAAGAGAGTCGAGATGGGCGCACAGTGGAAAGCCAAACATAGAGAAGCCGCCGCCAATGCCAAGGGCAAGATCATGGGCAAGCTGGCCAAGGAAATTCAGATCGCGGCCAAGTCTGGCGCGGACCCGGACATGAACCCGCGCCTGCGCCTGGCCGTGGAGCAGGCGAAGAAGGCGTCGATGACCCGCGAGACCCTGGAGCGCGCGATCCGCAAGGGCGCCGGCCTTGATGGCGATACGGTGCAGTACTCGGCCGTGAGCTACGAGGGCTTCGCACCGCATCAGGTGCCGCTGATCGTCGAGTGCCTGACCGACAACGTCAACCGCACTGTCGCGCAGGTCCGCGTGCTGTTCCGCAAGGGTCAACTGGGCGCCAGCGGCTCGGTGGCGTGGGACTTCAACCACGTCGGTCTGATCGAAGCCACCCCGGTGGGCGACGCCGACCCGGAAATGGCTGCCATCGAAGCCGGTGCCCAGGACTTCGAGGAAGGAGACGAAGAAGGTTCGACCTTGTTCATCACCGACACCACCGACCTGGACGCGGTACAGAAAGCCCTGCCTGATCACGGCTTCACCGTGACGTCGGCGAAGATCGGCTACACGCCCAAGAACCCGGTGAGCGCGGCCAGTCTGAGCGCCGAGGCCCTGGCCGAGGTCGAGGCGTTCCTGGAAGCGATCGACGAGAATGACGACGTTCAGAACGTGTATGTCGGCCTGACCGACTGATCAGCACCAAGCGCCGCTGCCGCCCCTTGGCCAATTCGCTCGCCACGGGCGGCCAGCGTTTCAGGAAGGCCCGCCATGACCCCCACTTTCGCCTCCCTGAGCCTTGCCCACCTGCGTACCCTCGACTGTCTGCTGCGGTTGAAGAATCTCAGCCATGCCGCCGAACGCCTGGGCTGCAGTCAGCCGGCACTGAGCCGTCAACTGGCCCATCTACGCGACGCCTTCGACGATCCGCTGCTGGTGCGTCAGGGCCGTGGCTACGTACTCAGTGAGCATGCCGAAACCTTGGTCGAGCCGCTGCGTCAGGTACTCGAAGAACTCAGTGCGCTGCGCCAGCCGCCGGAGTTCGATCCGGCCCGGTGCGAGCGTCGGTTCTGTCTGGCTGCATCCGACTACGTGGCCGAGTTCATGCTGCCCGTATTGGTGGAGGCGCTGGAGCGCGAAGCACCAGGCGTGTCGCTGGAGTACCGCACTTGGCAGGCCGGGGAATACGGGCTATTGGCCAGCGGTGACGTTGACCTCGCCACTACCCTGTTCGACGAGTCTCCGCCGAACCTGCATGGCCGCCTGCTCGGCGAGGATCAGGCGGTGTGCCTGATGGCCGCCGATCACCCACTGACCGCAGGCGTCGCCATCAGTCAAGCGGACTATCTGGCCTATCGGCATGTGCGGGTGTCTGGCGGCGGTGACAAGGACAGCTTCATCGATCGCCACTTGCGCACTCAAGGCCTACAGCGACGCCTGCAATTGCAGGTGCCGTTCTTCGGCGCCATGGTCAAGGTGGTCGGCCAGGGTCAGGCGCTGGCTACCGTGCCGGAACACATCGCCCGACAGCTGTGCCGTCTGCACGGCCTGGCCTGGCGACCGCTGGGTTTCGTCGCCCACAGCCAGCGCTACTGGGTGGTCTGGCACCAGCGCTTGCAGGCGTCTGCCGAGCACCGCTGGTTGCGCAATCGAGTGTTCGAGCTGTGGCGTCAGTCTTCCTTCGGAGTCGAGGCTGGGCATGCGCACGTGCCATAGCAGCTATGCGCGAAGCGGGGTTATTGCTGGAAGGCGGCTGGCCTAGACTGGACCGATTGCCGCGTGTCAGGGGCTGCCCCGACACTTCATCCGCCCAGGAGCCCTCTTGTGACCCCCGAACAATTCCGTCAGCACGGCCACCAGCTCATCGACCTGATCGCCGATTACCGCCAGCGCGTTGGCCAGCATCCGGTGATGGCTCAGGTCGAGCCGGGCTACTTGAAGGCGGCGCTGCCCGAGCAAGCGCCACAACAAGGCGAGCCTTTCGCCGCGATTCTCGACGATGTGCTCCAGCAGGTGATGCCTGGCCTCTCCCATTGGCAGCATCCGGATTTCTACGGCTACTTCCCGTCCAATGGCACGTTGTCGTCGGTACTCGGCGATTTTCTCAGCACCGGTCTAGGCGTCTTGGGCTTGTCCTGGCAATCCAGCCCGGCCTTGAGCGAGCTGGAGGAAGTCACGCTCGACTGGCTGCGCCAGTTGTTGGGCCTATCGCCGCAGTGGAGTGGGGTGATCCAGGACACCGCCTCGACCAGCACCTTGGTCGCGCTGATCAGTGCCCGTGAACGCAGTAGCGGCTATGCCTTGGCCCGTGGCGGTCTGCAGCGCCAGGACAAACCGTTGATCGTGTACGTCAGCGCCCAGGCCCACAGCTCGGTGGACAAAGCGGCGCTGCTGGCCGGCTTCGGCCGCGACAACATCCGCCAGATCCCGACCGACGAGCACTTCGCGCTGCGTCCCGAGGCGCTGCAAGCGGCCATCGACCAGGACCTGGCTGACGGCAATCAGCCCTGCGCGGTGGTCGCGACTTTCGGCACAACCGCGACCACCGCACTGGACCCGCTGCGGGGCATCGGTGACATCGTTCAGGCGAGGGGCGTGTGGCTGCATGTCGATGCGGCGATGGCCGGCTCGGCGATGATCCTGCCGGAGTGCCGCTGGATGTGGGACGGCATCGAGCTGGCTGATTCGCTGGTGGTCAATGCGCACAAATGGCTGGGGGTGGCCTTCGACTGCTCGCTGTACTACGTGCGCGATCCACAGCACCTGATCCGGGTGATGAGTACCAACCCCAGCTACTTGCAGTCGTCGGTGGACGGTGAGGTGAAGAACCTGCGCGACTGGGGCATACCGCTGGGTCGGCGCTTCCGTGCCCTGAAGCTGTGGTTCATGTTGCGCAGCGAAGGGGTCGAGGCGTTGCAGCAGCGCTTGCGCCGAGACCTGGACAACGCCCGCTGGCTGGCCGAGCAGGTCGGCGCAGCGCCAGACTGGGAGCTGCTGGCACCGGTGCGGTTGCAGACCCTGTGCCTGCGCCACCGTCCGGCAACGCTGGACGGCGACGCCCTGGACGCGCATACGCGTGGCTGGGCGGACCGGCTCAATGCTTCGGGCAAGGCCTATGTCACCCCCGCGACCCTGGACGGCCGCTGGATGGTACGGGTGTCGGTCGGCGCGTTGCCGACCGAACGGGCGGATGTCGAGCGTCTTTGGGCGAATCTGCAGGCGGTGGTGAAGGCCCCTGTCAGGGGCTGACCACCTCGAAGCTGCTCTTGCGACTGGCATCGTACGCGGCTTTCTCCAAGGGCTTGGCCTGCGGATTACCCAGGTCGTCCATGGCCAGGCGGTAGGTTTCCGGGGCCAAGTAAGCGGCCAGCGCACAGACGCAGGTGATGACGAACGCCAGCCCGCCGACCACCAGCCAGATATGCGTCGAGCCCGGCGGTGCGACGGCTGCGAACAGCGCCGGGAGCATGGCGGTGAGCATGGTGCCGATGTTCTGCGCGATGGCCATGGCCGAAACCCGGTAGCGGGTCTGGAACAGCTCGGGGTAGAAGCTGGGGAACACCGCGTTGTAACCCTGGTAGACCAGGCCCCACATCAGGATCGAGCCGGCGATGGCCAGCGGCACGTTCTGGATGCTGATGGCGTACAGGTAGACGAACGCCAGCAGCCCCGAACCCAGGCAGCCGGCGATCATGGTCGGGCGGCGTCCGATACGGTCGGACAGGTTACCGACGAAGGGAATCACCAGCACCGCGACGATATTGCCCACCACCGGGATCCACAGGTACACGCTCTTGTCGAAGCCAATGCCGTAGGCCGGTTGCACCGCATAGGCCGCGCCGAAGATGGTCGCCACCACCGGGATCACGTTCATCAGCGCCATGAACATCACCAGCACCATGTGCTTCCAGCTGTGGCGGAAGGCCTCGCCGATGGGCGACTTGGCCACCTTGTCCTGGCGTTCTTCCTGAACGAACGCCGGAGTTTCATTCACCTCTTTGCGAATGATGAAGCCGGCAATGAGCACCACGGCGCTCATCAGGAACGGGATGCGCCAGCCCCAATCGTTGAAGGCCTCGCTGGGCATGAAGTAGGCCAGCGGCAGGAACACGGCCGCCGCCATCACCTGGCCGGCCTGCACGCCTTGCAAGGTATAGCTGGCGTAGTAGCCACGGCGACCGAACGGCGCGTGCTCCATGATCATCGAGCTGGCGCCGGAAATTTCTCCGGCCACGGCGAAGCCTTGGATCAGGCGCAGCACCACCAGCAGCGCGGGGGCGAGCAGGCCGATGTCATGGTAGGTGGGCAGCAGGCCCACGGCCATGGTCGACAGCCCCATCAGGAACATGCACAGCAGCAGCACGTTCTTGCGCCCGCGGGTATCGCCCCAATGCCCGAGCACGAAGGCGCCGACGGGGCGGGCCAGGTAGCCGACGCCATAGGTGGCCAGGGAGGCAATGATGGCCATTTTCGGGTCGGTGGATGGGAAGAAGATCTGCGGAAAGATCAGCGCTGCCGCCTGGGCGTAGATGAAAAAATCGTAGTACTCGAGGGCCGAGCCGATCCAGCCACTGGCGGTGGCTTTCTTGGCCTGGGAAGAATGGGCCATGGTGTCTCCGTTGTTCTTGTCTGTTGTCGGAAGGCAGTCGCCCTCGGGCAGGCATGGGCCCGGATGGCAGCGACGAACGCATGGTTGTCCAGAGATTCAGAGTGAATCAATTGGCGTTGATGGGTTCTGTTCGATTATCGAACGCAAACTAACCATTTCGTACAAAGAGCGTTGCCGATGCGACTTTACCTGCGAATAATCGATCCTGCCATCGTCGAGAACAAGCGGGCTCTTCGGTAGACGAACCGGTGCCTGCGCGAACAACAAGGGACTTACCATGCAGCGCTCCATCGCCACCGTATCCTTGAGCGGCACCCTGCCTGAGAAGCTCGAAGCCATTGCTGCCGCTGGCTTCGACGGCGTCGAGATCTTCGAGAACGACCTGCTGCACTACGCCGGCTCCCCACGGGAGATTCGCCAGTTGTGCGCGGACCTGGGCATTGCGATCACCTTGTTTCAGCCGTTCCGCGACTTCGAGGGATGCAAGCGCGAGCGCCTGCAGAAAAACCTCGACCGCGCCGAGCGCAAGTTCGACCTGATGCAGGAACTGGGCACCGATCTGGTGCTGGTGTGCAGCAATGTGCAGGCCGACGCCCTGGGCGAGGAACAGGTGCTGGTCGATGACCTGAGGCTACTGGCCGAGCACGCGGGTGCACGTCGCTTGCGCATCGGCTACGAAGGTCTGGCCTGGGGCCGACACGTCAATACCTGGCAACAGGTGTGGAACCTGGTGCGCCAGGCCGATCACCCCGCGCTGGGCGTGATTCTCGACAGTTTCCATACCCTCTCGCTCAAGGGCGATCCGCGCGGCATCCGTGACCTGCCCGGCGACAAGATCTTCTTCGTGCAGATGGCCGATGCGCCGATCCTGGCCATGGATGTGCTGGAGTGGAGCCGACATTTCCGCTGCTTCCCCGGCCAGGGTGAACTGGACCTGGCGGGTTTTCTCGCGCCGATCATTGCCAGTGGCTATCGCGGCCCGCTGTCGCTGGAAATCTTCAACGATGGCTTCCGTGCGGCGCCGACTCGCCAGAATGCCGCTGACGGACTGCGTTCGCTGTTGTATCTGGAGGAAAAGGCACGTCTGCGCCTGGCCGAGCAAGCCCAGGCGGTGGAGCCCGGTATCTTGTTCGCGCCGCCCGCGGCCAGTCGCTACGACGGCGTCGAGTTTCTCGAATTCGCGGTGGACGAGGCGGTCGGTGCGCGTCTGGGCGGCTGGTTGAAACGGCTTGGCTTTGCCGAGGCGGGCCAGCATCGCAGCAAGGCGGTCAGGCTGCTGCGCCAGGGTGACATCAATCTCGTGCTCAACGCCGAACCCTATTCGTTCGGCCACAACTTTTTCGAGGCGCATGGCCCGTCGCTGTGCGCGGCGGCGCTGCGGGTGGACGATGCGCAGGCCGCGCTGCAGCGCGCGGTGGCCTACGGTGGTCAGCCGTTTCGCGGGCTGGTCGGGCCCAACGAGCGTGAGCTCGCTGCCGTGCGCGCGCCCGATGGCAGCCTGATCTACCTGGTCGAGTCTGCCACGGCTGGGCAGAGCATCTATGACAGCGACTTCCGTGTGGACCCACAGGCCAGCGCTACGGGTGGGCTGCAACGCATCGATCACATGGCCCTGGCGCTGCCGGCCGATGCCTTGGACAGTTGGGTGCTGTTCTACAAAAGCCTGTTCGATTTTACGGCCGATGACGAAGTGGTATTACCCGACCCCTATGGCCTGGTGAAGAGTCGGGCGCTGCGCAGTCACTGCGGGACGTTGCGTCTGCCGCTGAACATCTCGGAGAACCGCAATACTGCCATCGCCCATGCGCTATCGAGCTATCGCGGCTCGGGCGTACACCATATTGCCTTCGATTGTGCAGACATCTTCGCCGAGGTCACGCGTGCCAAGGACGCCGGGGTGCCGTTGCTGGAGATCCCCCTGAACTACTACGATGACTTGGCGGCGCGCTTCGACTTCGACGACGAATTTCTCAGTGAGCTGGCCTACTACAACGTGTTGTACGACCGCGATGCCCAAGGCGGTGAGTTGTTCCATGTGTACACCGAGCCGTTCGAGGGACGTTTCTTCTTCGAGATCATCCAGCGCAAGGGCGGCTATGCAGGGTATGGCGCGGCGAACGTGGCGGTGCGTCTGGCGGCGCTGGCCAAGCTGCGCGGTAGTGCGACGAATTAGCCAGATGTGGGGCTTCGCTGCGGCCTTCAGGCATCGCGACGAAGCCCTTCGAGCGCCAGGTCAGAACCAGCGGTCATTGCGTTTACGGCCGCGGGTCAGCGCCGGCAAGATCAGGCCCATCAACAGGCCGGCGCCGGCAATGCTGCCGCCGTACACCATGTAGCGCATCATCACCTGCTTGTTCTCGTCGCCCAGGCGCGCCTGGGTATCGCGCAGCGTCGACTGGGACTGCTCGAGCTGCTCATCCAAGGTTTTGTTGCGCGCTTGCAGCTCGTCGATCAACGCCTTGCGTGAGTCAAGGGTTTCCTGCATGCCTTGCACGCGGGTCTTCCAACTGTCGTCGATGGTCTTGAGCTGACCAGAGAGCTCCGCCACCTGAGCATCGAGCTGGGGTAGGCGCTCATTCTGGCCGGGCACCGCTTGCAGGTCGCTGGTCAGGATCCACACCAGGTCGCCGCTTTGGCCGCGCACCTGGCTGTAGTTGCCCTGGCTGCTGACCAACGTCACCTTCTGTCCGGATTTCAACGTGCCGACGATGCGGTGGCCGTCGGTCGGACCGCTGCGCACGTAGGTGCTGAGGCTGTCACTGACCCAGCGCGCATCGGTGCTGGCCTCTTCGGCATCGGCCAACGGGGCCGCAACGAGCAGCGAGGCGAACAGCACGGGGAGGGCGAGGGTGGCGCGGCGGAATTCGGGCATGGTGGTCTTCGCAGAAGCAGTAACGGATGAAAAGCCCGGTGAATGGGCCGTGAGCCGATCGGTGGATTGACCGTCAGCCAAAGACCTTTTTTTTGTGGGCTGGTTCACTGCTCAGCGGAGGAAAAGTCTGCGAGGTGTTGCGAGAAATGTATTACCCACGACATCGTTCGGTGAAGGAAGCCGCAGCGACGAAGCGCCGCTGCGGCAGAGGCAAAATGCCAGCAACTCAGGTCACGACCTGATAGCACGGCACATAGGCAGCACCGCCAGGAAGCTTCATCCGGTGCTGGTCGACGAACGCCTGCAGCAGCTTGCCGAGCGGGTCGAGAATCGCCTGATCACCGCGGATCTGGTAAGGACCATGCTCCTCGATCAGGCGGATGCCCTTGTCCTTGACGTTGCCCGCGACGATGCCGGAGAACGCCCGACGCAGGTTGGCGGCCAGTTCGTGGGGCGGCAGGTCGCGGCGCAGGGCCAGGTCGGCCATGTTCTGGTGGGTGGGGTCGAACGGATGCTGGAAGCCGCCGTCGATCTTCAGCAGCCAGTTGAAGTGGAAGGCGTCGTTGCGCTCGCGGCGGAACTGCTTGACCGCCTTGAGGCCTTCAACCATGTGTCGAGCCACTTCGGCCGGGTCGTCGATGATGATCTGGTAATGACGCTGCGCGGTCTCGCCGAGGGTGGCGCCGACGAACGCATGCAGTTGCTGCAGGAACGGCTCGGCGCTGCGCGGTCCGGTGAGAATCACCGGGAAGGGCAGGTCGTGGTTGTCCGGGTGCATGAGAATGCCGAGCAGGTACAGAAACTCTTCGGCCGTGCCCGCGCCACCGGGGAAAATGATGATGCCGTGGCCGACACGTACGAACGCCTCCAGGCGTTTTTCAATGTCCGGCAGGATCACCAGTTCGTTGACGATCGGGTTGGGCGCCTCGGCGGCGATGATGCCCGGCTCGGTCAGGCCCAGGTAGCGGCTGCCGGCCATGCGCTGCTTGGCATGGGCGATGGTGGCGCCCTTCATCGGACCTTTCATCACGCCGGGGCCGCAGCCGGTGCAGATGTCGAGCTTGCGCAGGCCCAATTCGTGGCCGACCTTCTTGGTGTACTGGTACTCCTCGGTGCTGATCGAGTGACCGCCCCAGCACACCACCATCTTCGGCTCCACGCCCGGGCGCAAGGTGCGCGCGTTGCGCAGCAGGTGGAAAACATAGTCGGTGATGCCCTGTGAGCTCTCCAGGTCGATGCGCTGGCTGGCCAACTCGCTTTCGGTGTAGACGATGTCGCGCAGCGCGCTGAACAGCATTTCGCGGGTGCTGGCGATCATTTCACCGTCGACGAACGCGTCGGCCGGTGCATTGAGCAGCTCCAGGCGCACGCCTCGGTCCTGCTGGTGAATGCGCACCTCGAAGTCCTTGTAGGCTTCAAGGATGGTCTTGGCGTTGTCGACATGCGCGCCGGTGTTGAGGATGGCCAGGGCGCATTGGCGGAAGAGGGTATAGAGGCTGCCGGTACCGGCCTGACTCAGTTGCTGGACTTCACGTTGCGACAGTGTCTCCAGGCTGCCCTTGGGGCTGACGGAGGCGTTGATGACATTGCGGTGGGGCATCAAAGTCTTTCCTGTGCGGGTAAAACATCCTTCTTTGACACCACCATACCGACAATTGCACCTGGCAACGAGAGGGCCGGCAAAGAATCTGCGGCTGCGCGTTCGACGTGCGCGGGGCTGCTCAGGCCTCGATGGAGGAGTGATGGCCGGTGATCAGCCACTGCGCTTCGATGCGTTCGAAGGTGAACAGGAAACGGGCTGGCACTACCCGCTGTTCGCCGGCCTGGCGGTAGACGAAGGTGTACAGGCCGCCGACCACCACGGTGCCGAGCTTGCGGCTGACGCGCTTCTTGAACACCTGGATATCGCAGACCAGGCCGTCGTTGGCCAGGAAGTTCTCGAAGTAGTTGCGGCGACTGTCCTGGCAATCGCGTACCTGATTGGACAAGGTCGGCACCAGGATCGCGTCTTCGGCGTAGAGGGCCAGCACCTGGTCGACATCGCGCGTGGCCACGGTCGCGGCCCAGCGATAGAGCGCGGCTTTGGCGCCGGCGAGGCAGGCCATCTCGGTGTCGGCGTAAAGGTCGGTTGGGTGGGAGGCGACTGCTGGGTGCTGGGTCATGGTGAGCTCTGGAGTGAGGGTAGGAGGGGAGAAGACGATTTGAGAGCTGATGATTGTTATAATATAACATTTTCAGCTTTGTCAGAACGCTTCTGTCCAGAGCCCCGCCGACCGGCATACCGCTATCGCCGCCCGGCCTTGCCGGTGCCGGCGACAGCAGTGGTCTGCATCAGACCACGTTGAACACATGACGCAGGTAGGCGACGAAGTTTTCGTCACGGCATTGAGTCTTGCCCGGGCTGTCGGAAATTTTCGCCACCGGCGCGCCGTTGCAGGCGGTCATCTTGATCACAATGTTCATCGGTGTCACATCGGGAATGTCGCAGGTGAGGTGGGTGCCGATGCCGAAGCTGACGTTGATGCGCTCATGCAAGGCGCGGTAGAGCTGTAGCATCTTGGCGAAGTCCAGGCCGTCGGAGAAGATCAGGGTCTTGCTCAACGGATCGATGCCCAGGCGCTGATAGTGGGCGATGGCTTTTTCCGCCCAGGCCAGCGGATCGCCCGAGTCGTGACGCAGCCCATCGAAGAGCTTGCCGAAATACAGATCGAAGTCCCTGACGAACGCATCCATGCCGATACAGTCGGTCAGCGCGATGCCCAGCAAGCCGCGATATTCACGCACCCAGCATTCCAGTGCGGCCACTTGGCTGTCGACCAGGCGCGGACCGAGTTGCTGGTGGGCCATGAACCACTCGTGGGCCATGGTGCCGATCGGCCGAAGTTCATATTCACGGGCCAGGTGCACGTTGCTGGTGCCGACGAAACGGCCCGGAAAATCGTGCTTGAGGATGCGTACCACCTGCTCCTGGACCGGATAGGAGAAACGCCGGCGGGTACCGAAGTCGGCCAGTTGCAAGCCCGCCAGTTCATCGGCGCTGGCTTCGCGCTTGAGCCAGTCGAGCTTTTGATACAAGCGTTCGCCGACCTGCTCCATGGTCACTTCCCGATAGCGGTAGCGGTTGCGCACCTCGGAGACGATCGCCAGCAGAGGGATTTCGTAAAGGATCACGTGCAACCAGGGCCCGCGCACGCGGATCGCCAGTTGCCCGGCATCGTCCAGCCCAACTTGGACATACCGCAGGTTGAAGCGGAACAGGCTGAGAAAGCGGATGAAGTCCGGCTTGATGAAGGGGATCTTCTCCAGATAGGCGAGTTGGTCGTGAGTGACTGAGACATCGGCCAACTGTTCGATCTGATAGCGGATCTCCGCAAGGTAGGGCGACAGGTCTTCGGCGTTGCGGCAGCGGAACTCCCACTCCACTTCGGCGTTAGGGTAGTTGTGCAAGACCGCTTGCATCATGGTGATCTTGTAGAAATCGGTGTCCAGCAAGTTCTGGATGATGCGTGGGGCGAATACGTCGTCGCTCATGGGCGGGTCTCCTTGAGCAGGGCCAGTTGGCGGTCGAGTGCGGCTTCGTCGGCGCACGTCAGCACGCCGGCGCGGATCAATTCGGCGCAGGCGTCTTCGCCGCCCTGGGTGCTCAGGGCGCGGCAGGCTGGGAGGTACAGCAACACCTGGAAACCCGCGCGCCTGAGCTGCAAGGCGGTGGTTCGCACGCAGTAATCCAGCGCCAGGCCGCCGACGATCACCGTTTCCACGCCTTGCACCTTGAGAAATTCGATCGCCCCGGTGGAGCGACGCTCGGCCAGGTCGTGGTAGCAGGCGCCGTAAGGATGCAGATCGGGTTCCACGCCTTTCCAGACGAAGTAGTCGTAGTCGATCGGGGCCGGCAGGCCAGGCAGCAGATCGAAGCCTGGTGTGCCCGGCACGCAGTGGCTGACCCAGGTCAGGTCGGCGTTGGCCAGCGGCAACGGTTGCAGCATTTGACTGGCCTCATCGACTGTCCAGGCCGCCTTGGCCGGGTGAGCGTCCTTGCTGCCCAGACGCAGATCGGCGCGGCGGGCCATGGCATTGAGTGCCGGGACGATCAGATGGCCGCCAGGCACAGGCAGCTCGAGCGGGGCGTTGGCAGTGAAGCCGTTCTGGGCGTCTACGTCGAAACTGGCGATTTTCATCGGAAGGCTCCTCGGCTGGAATGGCTACATAATCCATCTGGTGGTTTAAGTATGTCAAGCGCTTTTATTTATGGGATTTTGCTTGCATCATAAAAAATACCTGGTGGAATATAGGCTGAAAAAAAGGAGTCGAGATGAGTTCGATAGCCGTCATGGCCAGCGTGGACATCGTTGCCTTGCGCCTGGATTTGCAGGCGCAGCGCCCTCAGGTTCTGTTGCATCGCCGCGAACGCGAACCGCATCTGGGCCAATGGGCGTTGCCGGGGGTGATCGTCAATGGCCGTACACCAGACAACAGCTTGGATGCCGCCGCCGCGCGAGCGTTGCAGGAAAAAGCTCTGGTGCTGCCACGGCACCTGGAGCAGGTGGGGACCGAGGGTAATGCGTTTCGCGATCCACGGGGTTGGTCGCTGAGCACCTACTATCTGGCCCTGCTTGACCCGGCACAGGTGCTCGACGGTGAACAGCAGGCGTTCTTCGACCTGGATGACTTGTCGGCGCGCAAGGTGGTGCTGCCATTCGACCACGCCCTGCTGATCCAGCGAGCCTGTGAGCGCCTGGCCGCCAAGAGCCTCTACAGCAGCTTGCCCCTGTACCTGTTGCCCGCACGTTTCACCGTGCTCGAGGCGCTGAGTGCGACCCAGGCGTGTCTGGGGCGAACGGTCAATAACACCTCGCTGCGCAAACGCCTGGAGCGCCTGAAGGACGCGGGCTGGGTGCGTGATACGGGCGAGCGCATTCAGCCACGGTTGGGTCGACCGCAGCAGGTCTACGAGCATCTGCCGCATGCCAACGGGCCGTTTCTGTTCGAGCGCAGCCTGTTGCCTGAGGGCTGAGGGCTCAAGATTGGCGGTTTGCGGTCGATAAACAGGCTTGATCAAACGCTTTGCGGAGACAGGAAATGGTCGGAATCACCGGCGTCAACTTCACGATTCAAGGGACGCAATCCTCTGCTCAGGCCAGTGGCGACAGTGAGCAGACGACTGCAAAGGCGAATACCGTCGAGGTGCAGATGCCCACGCAGGCGAGCAAGGCCGAACAGGCCAAGGCCAGCGAGCAGAGCGATGAGCCAGCGCATATCAAGCAGATGCGTGAACTGATCAAAGAATTGCAGAAGCAGTTGGCCGAGGCGCAGAAACGCTTGGCCGAGATATAGGCGCAGCCGATGGAGGAAAAGGCCAAGATGGCGGCAGTTGCAGGCGCTCAGGGGCAGATCGCGACTATCAATGGCCAGATTCTCAAGGCCACCGCTGAGTTGCTGAAGGCCCTGACCAAATCAGGTGGCAGCAGCTCGGGCGGTATGGTCAGCACCCAGGCCTGAAACGGGCGGCCCTGGGTGGCCGCCCACGTGTGTCACTCCACCCGAGCTCGACCCTGGCGATCAGACTTGTATTGCATCGCCACCGCCGGTGCGGCCTTGGCCGACCCGGTTTCCAGCCACTGACGCAGGCGCCCGGCATCGGCGAAGTGGGTGAATTTGCCGTACGCGTCGAGGATCACCATCGCCACCGGACGGTTGTCCATGCGCGTCAGCAGCACCAGGCAATGCCCTGCTTCGTTGGTGAAGCCGGTCTTGGTCAGTTTGATGTCCCAATTGCTCTTGTTGACCAGATGATCGGTGTTGCGAAAGCCCAGGGTGTAGTTGGGCTTTCTGAACGCCACGGTCTTCTCGCGGGTGGTCGACAGTTCACTGAGCATGGGGTACTTGCGCGAGGCGATCAGCAGCTTGGCCAAGTCGTGGGCGGTGGAGACGTTCTGAGTCGACAGGCCCGTCGGCTCGACATAGCGCGTCTTGCTCATCCCCAGGTTGCGCGCCTTGGCGTTCATCGCTTTGATGAACGCCGGATAGCCGCCAGGATAGTGGTTGGCGAGGCTGTTGGCCGCGCGGTTTTCCGACGACATCAGGGTGATCAGCAAGGTCTCGCGGCGGTTCAGTTCGCTGCCGGGCCTGACCCTGGAAAACACGCCCTTGAGATCTGGGTTGTTGGCGATGGTCATGGTGAGCATTTCGTCCATCGGCAGTTTGGCGTCGAGCACCACCATCGCGGTCATCAGCTTGGTGACCGAAGCGATAGGAACAACACGATCGGCGTGGCTGGCGTACAGCTCCTTGTTGGTGTTCAGGTCGATCAGCAGCGCGCTGCCGGACGCCAGGTGCAGCTTGGAAGGATCGCGCTGCTCCTGAATCGAAGACTGCGCAGCCGCAGTCGTAGGGAATGTCATTGTTCCTGTGAGCGCCAGCAAGAGGCTGAAGATGGACAGGGAAGTTTTCACGTTGAGGCTCACTACTCTTGGGTATGTCGTTGCTGGGCAAGGGTTTCCCCTTGGCTGATCGGCGCATTCTGGAGTATGGCCCGATCCCTGTCGAATGCCTTATTCCGAATGGGCGCAAGGTGAAGGAAATTTAATTCTTGTTTCGATTTCGCGCCGGTGACCTGGACAGGTCTACGGGTGGTTTCAGCGCTGAGGTGACACCACCTGCAGCTTCTCGCTGCGCTGGAGCGAAGGCAGGAAACGTTGCCGCGTTGTACCGCACAACTGGGGTGCGCAATCTGCACGGCGGCCTCGGTCATCCCGCCATATGCGGCCAGATCGAGCCACGTTCATCATGCGTTCCTTGGCCGGAGACTATCCAATGCGGATTACCGAGCAGCAATTGCTGCACATACTTCCCCACTCGCGCCCCGTCGCGGAATCGTTCCTGCCCGCCCTCAATGGTGCTGTATCGCAGTGGGAAATCGACCGCCCTCTGCGACTCGCCGCCTTTATCGCCCAGGTGGGACACGAGTCGGCACATTTGTGCTGTCTTGTAGAAAACCTCAACTACAGCGCCGAAGCCTTGTTGCGGACCTGGCCCAAGCGGTTTGACGCGCAGACCGCTGAAGCCTGCGCGCGTCAGCCGGAGAAAATTGCCAATCATGTCTACAGCGCCCGTATGGGCAATGGCCCGGCAGACTCAGGCGATGGCTGGCGCTATCGTGGACGCGGTCTGATCCAATTGACCGGGCGGGACAACTACCGTGCGGCCGCTCAGGCACTTGCGCTGCCCCTGGAAGAGCAACCGGAACTGCTGGAGGGGGCCGAAGCCGCTGCGCAGTCCGCAGCGTGGTGGTGGGCCAGTCATGGTTTGAATGAACTGGCCGATGCGCAGCGAATCGCCGATATAGGCAGCATCATCAACACCGGCCAGCCCGGACGTGTTGCGCATGGCGCCGCGCAACGGATGGCGCTGTACCAGACAGCGCTGGAGGTGCTCAGTAAACCGATCGGCTCAGCGTAGCGAAAAAAAACCCGCCAAAAGGCGGGTCAAGAGAGCGTAGGGAGCAACGCAATAACAGGTGTTTCAGGCGGTCAGCACATCCGCTTCCAATCGGTCTGCCATGGCTTGCGCCATGTGCCGCGACGTCACCGGGCCGCCGACCGGTTCGCCATTGCGCACCAGGTACCAGCAAGCCAGCAGCCCTTGCGCACGTAGTGTGGCCGGGACTGCACTGCCTACAACTGAGACGATTTGGATAGTGGGCATGATGAACCTCCTGCAGAACATGTTGCTAACTTACCCAGTCCCTGGTGTGGGTGAAAATCAACTTCATCGATAGTGGTCATTAGTTTTATCAACGGTCGCCGTGGCTCACCACCGCGGCGGGCCGTAATACACCGGCGGTGGTCCGTAGTAGCGGCGATACATCGGGGGTGGCGCCGGCACGTAACGTTCGACCACGTAGGGTTGGTAATAGCCCGGAGGCGGCGGCGGGGGTGGCGGCGCCTGCACGTACACCGGTGGAGGTGCGTAGTAGGTCGGCGCGCGCTCGACATACACCGTGCGGTCATGCCCTCCGTAGACCGTAGCGCCAACGACGGCACCGACCACGGCGGCGCCAAGCACCGGACCTGGACCCCAGCCGTGACCATGGGCCGCCGCAGGGCCGCTGACGGCCAGGGCGCCGACCAGCAGGGCGATTCCGGGGATGAGACGATTCATGAATGGATCCTCGCGATGACCCCACCTATGGGGCTTGCTCATAAGACCGGGAAAACCGTCAAGCCAGTGCGAAGACAAGGTAAAGGTTGTGTAAGGACGACCGGCGGTCGTCTCTGCTACGCTGCGCGAATCGATTCAGTTCGCAAGGACTCCAGCAAAGATGACCATCGCACCGAGCAGGGACACCACACTGTGCATCTCATTGGCCGGTCGGCCGGGCACCTTTGGCGTGCGCTTTCACAATCATCTCTACCAGCAGTTAGGTCTGGACTACTACTACAAGGCCATGACCACCGAGGATCTGCCGGCCGCAGTGGCGGGCATCCGCGCCCTGGGCATTCGCGGCTGTGGCGTGTCGATGCCCTACAAAGAGGCGTGCATGGCGCTGGTGGACGAAATCGATCCCTCCGCTGCGGCGATCGAATCGGTCAATACGCTGGTCAACACTCAGGGCCGTCTGAAAGCCTACAACACTGACTACCTGGCGGTGCGCCAATTGTTGGAGCAGTACGGGCTCGACCCGCAAACGGCCTTCGCCCTGCGCGGCAGCGGCGGCATGGCCAAGGCGGTGGCCAGTGCCTTGCGCGATGCTGGATTCAACCAGGGTCTGATCGTCGCCCGCAACGAGCAGGCCGGGCGTCAGTTGGCAGATGTCTGCGGTTACGCCTGGCAGCGCGAGCTGGGCGACCTGTGTCCGCCGATGCTGATCAATGTCACACCCATCGGGATGGCCGGTGGCGCGGACGCGCAGGCGCTTGCTTTCCCGCATGCGGCGGTCGCCGCTGCCGAGCGGGTATTCGATGTGGTGGCATTGCCGGCCCGTACGCCCTTGGTGCAATTGGCCGAGAAGCTGGGTAAACCTGTAATCACAGGGTTGGAGGTGATCGCGTTGCAGGCGCTCGAGCAGTTCGTGTTGTACACCGGCATCAGGCCGACGCCCGAGCAAGTCGAATCCGCCGTGGCCTACGCACGGGAAGGTTGAAGCGGCCATCACGGATCAGCCCGTGATGGCCGCTACAGGTTCAGACAACCTGTTGTCCCCGGTCCAAGCGCTCATCCACGAGCGCCCTTCCGTGCGCCAGTGACACATGCTGGGCGTTCTCCAGATCCGAGAAGAACTTCATGGGTATCGAGAAACGTCGGCTGGTATGACCCTCTGGATCAGTGATCAGGCAGCCAGCGGCGTAGGGCAGGGGAGAGTCAGGGTGAGGCATCACGCTGGCGGTGATGGTGTGATCGCGGTATTCGCAATGAAGGGATTGCATCGTGATTACCTCGCTGTGGTGGTGTGCAAGGGCCTCTTGCTATGTACCACAACGAAGGGCCGGAAGTTCCCGGCCCCGACGAGCGTGTGGGCTGGAGTCAGCCTTTGAACTCGGTAGGTTGGATCACCTCGACCCAGTAGCCGTCCGGATCCTTGATGAACGCCAAGTGGTTCATCCGCCCGTCCTGCAGGCGTTTCTGGAAGGGCACGCCGAGCGCTTCGAAGCGCTCGCAGGCGACGCGTACATCGGGTACCGAGACACAGATGTGACCAAAACCGCGTGGATCGGTATTGCCATCATGGTAGGCAAACTCGGGATCTTTTTCGGTGCCGTAGTTGTGGGTCAGTTCCAGAACCCCGGGAATTGATTTCATCCACTGGTGACGTGCGGCGTCATCGACGGGAATCTGTGCCGGATCCACCAAGGCCAGGAAGTACAAGCTGAACTCGGCAGCGGGGAAGTCACGTTTGTCGACAACGCGAAAACCCAGAACGCGGGTGTAGAAGTCCAGCGACTTCTCGATGTCCTTGACCCGCAGCATGGTGTGGTTGAACACGAACTGGGCGGTTGCGCTGTCGGGCTGGGCAGTAACGCCAGGCAGTGTTTGCAGATCATTCAGGCTCATGGTAACTCCACAGACGGGGTCGACACCTGAGTGTCGACGGAAAAACAGAACGCCCATGATACGGCACTGAACCGATTGCGCAAACGAAAGCGCCCTGCATGAGCAGGGCGCCGAAATTAGAGGCCCGCATGTGCGGGCGCTTGATGGGGTCGCTAATCCTTTAGCTGGTTCAATATTCGCCCACGGCTTGTGAAAAAACTGTGAAGCGAGCGTTGACGTTTCATCAGCGAACCCAAGAATCCACGGTGGCTGCACCGTACTGTTCTTTCCAGGCCTTGAGGCCCCGATGGTTGCCCCCTTTAGTTTCGATCAGCTCGCCGGTATGCGGGTTTTCGTAGACCTTGACCACACGAGGCCTGCGGTGCTGTTTCGGCGCACTGGCTGGAGTCTTTGCGGGCGCTTTGGAGGCCTTTGGGTCAAGGATCGCGACGATTTCACGCAGGCCCTTGTCATAGGTCTTCATCAGCCCGAGAAGTTTCTGTTCGAATTCCATTTCACGTTTGAGACTGGAATCCTTTTTCATGGCTTCCAGTTGGGCGATTTGCTCCTGGAGTGCTTTCTCCGCTGCGCGAAACTCTGCAAGTCTGGACACTATGATTACTCCCGTCAGTGGGCGCGGCAGGCTGTAAAAAGCATGCTCGAACAATTAAGGCTGGCCGCTTGGATAAAGAAACTGCTTATGTGGTGGGAGTGTAGTCGGGTGCTGGAGTTCGGTAAACCTCAACTTTTATATCTGAATGTTTGAACTTTCCCGTTAGCCCGTACTGCATCTTTGGGGTGTTTATCGCATTCACCCGTGCTCAGGATTCAGCTTTCGGAACGGGATGCAAACCGATGGATAACGTGCTGCGCTAACCCGGCGCTCGATCCCGATTACCGGTTTGGCACCGAAAACGCGCTCAGGCTGGCTCCGAGATCGAGCACGCTGGCCCTGCGCGCCCCATGCCGGCGCGTATGCTTCATTATTGTTCATGCGCTCGGTTGGCCCGCAACCTGCAATATCTCGATGGCGATCTCGCACAGGCCACCTACCCCCACCCCCGCTCTTAGGCGGGGCGGTGACTCGAAGGTGGCCCGAACCACGGATTTCAGGGGCGGCAGGATGGCGTTCGCGCTACAACTCGATAATTTGCACTATGACCAAGGCTGGAGTGCGTTCCTGCAGTTGCGCTTTATTCAATGCGAAACGGTGACTCGTCTTGGTGCGCGCAAGCATTTTGGCCCTCTTCTGGTGCAGCGTCCGTTCTATCCAGAGGGCGCGCCCTGTCACGTCTATATTCTCCATCCACCCGGCGGGATCGTGGCTGGTGACCGTCTGGAACTCGACATACGGTTGGAGTCGGGTGCCCATGCCTTGCTCACCATGCCCGGCGCAAGCAAGTTCTATCGCAGTATCGGGCCGACCGCCCAGGTCGCCCAACACTTCCATCTGCAGGCCGGCAGCACACTGGAGTGGCTGCCCCAGGACAGCATCCTGTTCGACGGTGCCCGAGTGCGCCTGGAGAGTCGTTTCACGCTTGAACCTGGCGCTCGGTTACTGGCTTGGGAAACGCTGTGCCTGGGCCGACCGGCGATGAACGAACGTTTCGATCACGGCGCCCTGGACAGTTGCTTGCGCATTGACCTGCCGGACGATCCTGGCCTGCACGAGCGCTTGCGCATCGAAGGCGGGCGGCTGGAAAAGCTCGGCGGTCACCCCCTCGTGGCGACGTTCTGCGCCGCGCCGGCCGATACGCACCTGCTCGACCAGGTGCGTCAGTTGCTCGAGGAACTGAACATCCCGGCTGGCGCCACGCTGCTCGGGCCTTTACTGGTCATCCGCCTGCTCGACCACGACAACCAACATTTGCAACGTACCCTGCAGCGCCTCTGGCATGTGCTGCGCCCGGCCGTTCTCGGCCTGGCACCGTGCCCGCCGCGCATCTGGGCCACCTGAGAGAGCCCGCCATGGAGCTGACCCCCCGAGAGAAAGACAAACTGCTGCTGTTCACCGCCGCGCTGGTGGCCGAGCGTCGCCTGGCCCGTGGACTGCAGCTCAACTACCCCGAAGCGGTGGCGCTTATCAGTGCTGCGGTGATGGAAGGCGCCCGCGATGGCCGTACGGTCGCGGAACTGATGAGTCTGGGACGCGAGGTGTTGAGGCGCGATCAGGTCATGGACGGCGTGCCGGAGATGATCCATGACATCCAGGTCGAAGCGACCTTTCCTGACGGCACCAAGCTGGTGACCGTGCACGAGCCGATCGTCTGAACCTGCCCAGGAGGCAAGCATGATTCCCGGAGAAATCCAGGTCGCCGCGGGCGACATCGAACTCAACGTCGGCCGCGAGCGGGTCAGCGTCAGTGTGGCCAACCACGGCGACCGCCCTGTCCAGGTCGGCTCGCACTATCACTTCTTCGAGGTCAACCAGGCGCTGGTCTTCGAACGCGCACCGACGCGCGGGTTTCGCCTGGACATTCCCGCCGGCACAGCCGTGCGCTTCGAGCCTGGCCAATCGCGCACCGTGCAGTTGGTGAGCTACGCCGGCAAGCGCGAAGTCTATGGTTTCCAAGGCCAGGTGATGGGCACGCTGGAGGGCAGGGCATGAGTCGCATTTCTCGGCGGGCCTACGCCGACATGTTCGGCCCCACCGTGGGCGACCGCGTACGCCTGGCCGATACCGCGCTGTGGGTCGAGGTGGAAAAGGACTTCACGCTGTATGGCGAAGAGGTCAAGTTCGGCGGTGGCAAGGTGATTCGCGACGGCATGGGGCAAGGGCAGATGGTCGCCGCCGACGCGGTCGATCTGGTGCTGACCAACGCGCTGATCATCGACCACTGGGGGATCGTCAAAGCCGACATCGGCGTACGTGGCGGGCGTATCGTGGCCATCGGCAAGGCTGGCAACCCCGATGTGCAACCTGGGGTCACCATCCCGATCGGCGCCTGCACCGAGGTGATCGCCGCCGAAGGCAAGATCGTCACCGCCGGCGGCATCGACAGCCACATTCACTTCATCTGTCCGCAGCAGGTGGATGAAGCGCTGGCCAGCGGCGTCACCACCTTCATTGGCGGCGGAACCGGACCTGCTACCGGCACCAACGCCACCACCTGCACCCCGGGCCCCTGGTACTTGGCACGCATGCTCCAGGCCGCAGACTGTCTGCCGATCAACATCGGCTTGCTGGGCAAGGGCAATGTCTCCAGACCCGAGCCCCTGCGCGAGCAGGTTGCCGCCGGCGCCATGGGCATGAAGCTGCACGAGGACTGGGGTTCTACGCCGGCGGCCATCGATTGCTGCATGGGCGTGGCCGAGGAAATGGACATTCAGGTGGCCATTCACAGTGATACCCTCAACGAGTCCGGCTGTATCGAAGACACCCTGGCGGCCATCGGCGACCGCACCATCCACACCTTCCACACCGAGGGTGCTGGTGGCGGGCATGCACCGGACATCATCCGCGCAGCCGGCCAGGCCAACGTGCTGCCATCCTCGACCAATCCGACACTGCCCTACACCCGCAACACCGTCGATGAGCACCTGGACATGCTCATGGTCTGCCATCACCTGGACCCGAGCATCGCCGAAGACGTGGCCTTCGCCGAGTCGCGCATCCGCCGCGAAACCATCGCCGCCGAAGACATCCTTCACGACATGGGGGCGTTTTCCATGACCTCCTCCGACTCCCAGGCCATGGGCCGGGTGGGCGAGGTGGTGCTGCGTACCTGGCAGGTGGCGCACCAGATGAAGCTGCGTCGCGGCCCGCTGGCGCCCGATGGCGACTACAGCGACAACTTCCGGGTCAAGCGCTACATCGCCAAGTACACCCTCAATCCGGCGCTCAGCCATGGCATCGCCCACGAAGTGGGCTCGGTGGAAGTGGGCAAGCTGGCCGACCTGGTGCTCTGGTCGCCCGCCTTCTTCGCCGTCAAGCCGGCGCTGGTGATCAAGGGTGGGATGATCGTCACCGCCCCATGGGCGACGTCAACGGCTCGATCCCCACGCCGCAACCGGTGCATTACCGACCGATGTTCGGCAGTTTTGGCGATGCGCGCCACGCCACGCGCATGACCTTTCTGCCCCAGGCCGCCCTGGATCGCGGGCTGCCCGACGAGCTGGGGTTGCGCAGCCTCATCGGCGTGACCCGAGGCTGTCGTCGGGTGCGCAAGGCGGACATGGTGCACAACGGCCTGCAACCGGTGATCGAAGTCGATGCCCAGACCTACCAGGTGCGTGCCGATGGCGAACTGCTGGTCTGTGAGCCGGCCAGCGAGCTGCCGCTGGCCCAGCGCTATTTTCTGTTTTGAAGGAGCAAGCATGATTGTCCTGACTCGCCGCATCGCCGAGGCCACCTCTGTGACCGGCACCGTTACCTTGGACGTGGACAGCCGGATCAAGAGCCGCCTGCGCGTGACCCTCGACGATGGCCGTGAGGCGGGCCTGATGCTGGCGCGCGGGCATTTGCTGCGCGGCGGCGAACTGCTCGCCGATGCCGACGGCCTGCACGCAGTGCGCGTGCTGGCGGCGCCCGAGCAGGTGTCGACGGTGCGCTGCGCCGATCCGCTGCTGCTGGCCCGCGCCGCCTATCACCTGGGCAACCGTCACGTACCGCTGCAGATCGAGCCTGGCCTGCTGCGCTACCAGCACGACCATGTGCTGGACGAAATGGTCAGCGGCCTAGGCCTCGATGTGCTGCAGGAGCAGGCGCCGTTCGAGCCGGAGGCGGGCGCCTATCAGAGCGCTGCGCACGGACACCATCACAATCACCCCTTCGTCCGACTGTAAATCTATTGAAGAACTGCCTTGGAGCACACCATGAAAAAAACCCTAGCCCTCGCGTTGCTGATGATTGCCCTGCCAGCCTTCGCTCATCCCGGTCACGACAGCAACCCGTTGCAGGATGGCCTGCTGCACCCCTTGACCGGCCTGGACCATCTGCTGATGCTGCTGGGGACCGGCGTGTTGGCCGCGCTGACGGGCCGTACCCTGTCGCTGCCTCTGGCCACGCTGTCGGCGATGTTCGGCGGCGCTGTGCTGGGTCATCTGTTCGGTGACCTGGTCGGTGTCGAAACCCTGATCACCCTGTCGCTGGTCGTGGCTGCCGGCGCACTGTTGCTGCCCAGCCGGCAAATGCTGCTGGCCTTGGTCATGCCGGTGTTCGCCCTGTTCCATGGCTGGGCCCACGGTGTCGAGGCCACCCCGAGCGCATTCTGGGTGTTCAGCGCAGGTTTCGTCAGCGTCAGCGCGTTGCTGTTGGTGGCCGGCTTCGGCGTCGGTTGCCTGCTGCGTCGCCATAGCAAGTTGCAGCAGTTGTTCGGCGGCGGCCTGCTGGCGGGCGCTGCCTTCGTGCTGGTCGGCTGATGAGCGCCGACCTGGCGCTGCTGCGCCTGCTGCAACTGGCCAGCCCCGGCCTGCCAGTGGGTGGCTTCACCTACTCGCAGGGCCTCGAGTGGGCCGTGGAAGCAGGCTGGGTGCGTGATACCGCGGGCTTCTGCACCTGGCAGCGCGAGCAACTGCACGACACCCTCGGCGGGCTGGACTGGCCGCTGTTGGCGCGCTTGTACCAGGCCTGCCAAGACGATGATGCCGACGCCTTCGGCCATTGGACCCGCTTCCTCCTGGCCAACCGCGAGACGGCCGAGCTGCGGCTGGAGGAGCGCCAGCGCGGCAGCGCGTTTGCGCGTCTGCTCGACGGCTGGCAACTCGCTCAGGCCCCGGCCTGGCGCGACAGTCTCGAGCTGTCGCAGCTCGGCGGCATGGCCTGGCTGGGCGCGCACTGGGCCATTCCCTTGCGCGACTTGGCCCTGGGCCACGGCTTCGCCTGGCTGGAAGGTGCGGTGATGGCCGGTGTCAAGCTGGTGCCGTTCGGCCAGCAGGCGGCCCAGACCCTGCTACGCGATCTGAGCGCCGAGTTGCCCACTGTGCTCGATCAGGCGCTGATGCGCGGAGACGACCAGCTCGGCGGCGGACTGCCATTGCTGGCCATTGCTTCTTCGCGTCACGAAACCCAATACACCCGATTGTTCCGTTCTTGAGGACTACCTGCATGCAAAGCTATCAGCAACCCCTGCGCGTCGGTGTCGGCGGCCCGGTCGGCTCAGGCAAGACCGCGCTGCTCGAAGCGCTGTGCAAAGCCATGCGCGATCACTACCACATCGCCGTGGTCACCAACGATATCTACACCAAGGAAGACCAGCGCATCCTGACCGAAGCCGGCGCGCTGGAGCCCGAGCGTATCGTCGGTGTGGAAACCGGCGGCTGCCCGCATACCGCAATCCGTGAGGACGCCTCGATGAACCTGGCGGCGGTAGAAGCGCTGGCGCGCAAGTTCGGCAACCTGGAAGTGATCTTCGTCGAGAGCGGTGGCGACAACCTCAGCGCCACCTTCAGCCCCGAGTTGGCCGACCTGACGATCTATGTGATCGATGTGGCCGAAGGCGAGAAGATTCCACGCAAGGGTGGACCGGGGATCACCAAGTCGGACTTTCTGGTCATCAACAAGACGGACTTGGCGCCTTACGTGGGTGCGTCGCTGGAGGTGATGGAGCGCGATACCAACCGCATGCGCCCAGCGCGGCCGTGGACGTTCAGCAACCTGAAGAAAGGCGAAGGCTTGCAGGCGATCATCGATTTCATCGTTGATCGCGGCATGCTCGGGGTCAGGGGGTAGTGTGGGTCGTCTGGGCGTAGGCGGTGCGTGCAATCGCGGCGCCTGCATCGCGGCTGAGGCCGCTAGGCAGGCGCCGCACGGTGTCGCTCATCATGCCGCGATCTTCGCCGGATCCGTCTGCAGCCACCACTGGCTGCGCTGGCCCTGCAACAGCCCTTCGAGCACCGAGTCGCCGCGGTCGCGCTGAGCGATGCGCTCTTGCTCGAACGCGTCCTTGAGCAGGCTTTGCAGGTTGCGCGACTGGGTCACGGCCTTGGGCGTGGTCACGTCGCTCTTCAGGTCGCCGTTGACGTAGGTGAGGATGCGCTCCTTCTGGCTGGCCTGCTGGGTAGCACTGGCTTCTACCAGCTTGCCCTTGTCGAAGCCCAGGCGCGTGGTGCTGCTGGCCTGGTCGTCGATCACATGGTAGCTGTAATTCTGCGATTCGCGGTCGCTGCCCAGCGCCAGCGCCATCAACGGATTGGCACCCTGGTGGAACGAGGCATCGAGCTTGCTTTGCTGACGCTGCTGCACCGAGTAGTCCTGCAGGCCCTGGCGTTGGATATCGGTCTGCTGCGACGCACTGAAGGTGAAACTGTCCATTTCGTCCTGGCGCATCGGGTTGCTACGTTGCGCATTTTCGCTGATCGAGGCGCTGAAATCGGCCAGGCCACTGAGCAGGGCGCGATCCTTGTCGGTCATGGAGAACGGTTTCTGCACAGCGGTCGGGCGGGTGTCGTCCAGGCTGTTGAGCTGGCTGAAGGCGTCCTTGAATAGGCCCATCAGATTCTCGTCGGCACGGCCGCGACGCTGGGCGGCATCGAACTGGGTCAGGTAGTTGGCGATCGCGGCCTTGCGTTGATCTGCGCTGCCCAGCAGCTCGCCGTCATGGGTGTCGAGGCTCAGGTGAACCTCCCCCGTGGGGCCTTCCAGACTGAGCTTGCGCGTGCGCTCGTTGAGGTCGAGGGAGAAACGCTGTTCGCCGGTGGGCGTCTGCAGTTTGGCGTTCATCTGCAGCGACGAGAACAGGGTGGTGTCGAGCTTGGCCAGTGCGCCCAATTTCAACTGCGGGGGCTGTGCGTTCAAGCCATCGATGGTCGACTGGAAGCTGTCGGCGAGTTTGCCCAAACCGCGCAGTTCGTCGTCGCTCAACTCGCCGCCATCCACCTCGGCGCTGACCGCCAGGCCTTTCTCGCCGCTGGCCAGCGACAGCCTGATGGTCGCACCAGAGGCCGTGGTCAGGCTGAAGCTGACGCCATTGTCGGGGTTCTCGCGCAAGCGTGTCTGCTGCAGCTTCAGCACCGCAGGGTTGATGGGCGAGTCGTCGCTAACGGCGAAAACCGATTGCGAAATGCCGCTGCCGCCGTTGCGTACCAACTGCTCGATCAACGCCGCGCCGATGCCGTTGAAACGTCCGGCGGTACTGGACGTCTTGAACGCTGTGAGCAGCGAGGTAGCCAGCTTGTCCTGGCTGTCGTTCTCCCAGACATAGCGCGTCTGCCCGGGCAGCAGCCCCTGGCGAGTGTAGGTCTGCGGCTCGCTGGCGATGGTCGGCTGCCCCAGGGAGACGGTGCTGCTCGGGACATTGGCGGCGGCGGTCAGGGCATCTGCGGCGCTGGTCAGTGCTGTGGGCGGTTGCGCGAGGGCGACCCTCGGGGCGAGGGTTTGCACGGCGGTGATCGAAGTCATGAGCGTCCTGCCGATTCGAGTGGATATCGGGGTATCGGCCGGGCAATGAAATGCATGAGGAAAATGGCGGAGCGTTGGGGCGGTGAAAGCCGTTCCGAGAAGAGCGGCTTTCACCGTGGTGTAACGGATAAGCGGCGACGATCAGCGGCGTCGGAACAGGGGCAATGGCTCGTCGGTGGCGCCTTGGTAGGTCACCGAGAAGTCTTTCAGGCTTTGCAGTGCATCCTGCGGATCCTTGTCGGCACGGATAGCGAAGGCATCGAAACCGCAGCGCGCCATGTAGAACAGCTGGTCGCGCAGTACATCGCCGATGGCACGCAATTCGCCCTTGTACTGATAGCGATCACGCAGTAGACGGGCGTTGGAATAGCTGCGTCCGTCGGTGAAGGCCGGGAAATTCAGCGCGATGACCTGGAAGTGCTGCACCTGCTCGCCGATTTCCTCGGCTTCCTCGTCGCTGTCCAGCCATACGCCCAGTCCGCCGTCACGCGCGAGCAGCGCGTGGCCATGATCGCGCCACATCTGCAGCGGTACGATGTAGTCGTCGCAGTTGCTCAGCTCATCGAAAGAGGCGTCCTTGGGCAGCAGGTGCCAGGTCTCGTCGACGATTTCGTTGTGCTTAATGATTCGCTGCATAGACGCGTTCCTTGAATGGGTCGATGCCGATACGCTGATAGGTGTCGATGAAGCGTTCGTCTTCGTTGCGTCGTTCGACGTAGACGTTGATCAGTTTCTCGATCACATCGGCCATGTCGTCCTGGGCGAAGGACGGGCCGAGGATCTTGCCCAGGCTCGCATCGCGCGCAGCGTTGCCGCCGAGCGAGACCTGGTAGAACTCTTCGCCTTTCTTGTCCACGCCGAGGATGCCAATGTGGCCCACATGGTGGTGGCCGCAGGCATTCATGCAGCCGGAAATGTTGAGGTCGAGCTCGCCGATGTCGAACAGATAGTCCAGGTCGTCGAAACGGCGCTGGATGGATTCGGCGATCGGGATCGACTTGGCATTGGCCAGGGAGCAGAAGTCACCGCCCGGGCAGCAGATGATGTCGGTCAGCAGGCCGATGTTCGGCGTGGCGAAACCGCTTTCGCGCAGTTCCAGCCACAGCGCGTGCAACTGGCGCTGCTCGACGTCGGCAAGAATGATGTTCTGTTCGTGCGAGGTGCGCAGGTGGCCAAAGCTGTAGCGATCGGCCAAATCGGCGACGGCATCGAGCTGCTTGTCGGTCAGATCGCCCGGCGCCACGCCGGTGGGCTTGAGCGACAGGGTGACGGCGACATAGCCGGGCTTCTTGTGGGCACGGGTGTTGCGCGAGCGCCAGCGGGCGAAACCTGGGTTTTCCTGCTCCAGGGCAGTGAAGTCGACGTTGTCGAGCGCCAGATACTGCGGGTCGACGAAATGCTTGGCCACGCGCTGCAGCTCCGCCTCGGTCAGCGTGGTGCTGCCGCCGCGCAGGTGGGCCATCTCGGCCTCGACCTTCTCGGCGAAGACCTCTGGGGTGAGCGCCTTGACCAGGATCTTGATGCGCGCCTTGTACTTGTTGTCACGTCGGCCGTAACGGTTGTACACGCGCAGGATCGCATCGAGGTAGCTGAGCAGGTCCTGCCAGGGCAGGAACTCGTTGATGAACGCACCGATCACCGGGGTACGGCCCAGGCCACCGCCGACCAGAACTCGGAAGCCCAGCTCTCCGGCCGCGTTGTACACCGGCTCCAGGCCGATATCGTGCACTTCGATGGCGGCGCGGTCGTCCTTCGAGCCGTTGACGGCGATCTTGAACTTGCGCGGCAAGTAGGCGAATTCGGGGTGGAAGGTGGTCCACTGACGCACGATCTCGCACCATGGGCGCGGGTCGATCAGTTCATCCGCCGCGACGCCGGCGAACTGGTCGGTGGTGACGTTGCGCAGGCAGTTGCCGCTGGTCTGGATCGCGTGCATCTGCACCGTGGCCAGCTCGGCCAGGATCTCGGGAACGTCCTCGAGCGCCGGCCAGTTGTACTGCACGTTCTGCCGGGTGCTGATGTGTGCGTAGCCCTTGTCGTAGTCGCGGGCGATCTTGGCCAGCATGCGGACCTGGCGCGCGTTCAACTGACCGTAGGGCACGGCGACGCGCAGCATCGGGGCGAAACGCTGGATGTAGAGGCCGTTCTGCAGGCGCAGAGGGCGGAATTCTTCTTCGCTCAGCTCACCGGCCAGGTAGCGGCGGGTCTGATCACGGAACTGCTTGACGCGGTCCTCGATGATCCGCTGATCGTACTCGTCGTATACGTACATAAAAGTCCTGTCTCAGGCTGCATGCAGCTAATCGCGCGCACGGCCGCGCACTCCGGATCGGAGCGGGGGAACGATAGCAGAGTGCATTTATGCGCAAAAGTGATGTTTTTGCATATGAAAAGAACCATTTGGACTAAGTGAGATTGTCTGCTATTTGCTCTAACCCTCCAGCTAGGCCCGTATACTGTTTCCCTTTGTGCTGTAGGGATTTTCCTAATGCTCTTCAGAGCACTGTGTCACGGCCTTTGTCTCGGGTTGGCGTTGATGGCTAACGCGCAGGCGGCCTCGGTAGTGTTTCTCAACCCGGGCCTTTCAGACGAAACATTCTGGGTCAGCTATACGCGATTCATGCAGGCGGCTGCGGACAATCTGGGCATGCAGTTGCAGGTGCAATACGGTGAGCGCCAGGCCGAACGGCAACTGGCACAGGTGCGTGCATTGCTGCGCAGCCCACACAAACCCGACTATCTGATGTTGGTCAACGAACAATATGCAGCGCCAGAGGTGATGCGCCTGGCCCGAGGTAGCGGGATCAAGCTGGTGCTGGTCAACAACGGCCTGACGCGCAGCCAGGCCGATGCGGTGAAGGCGCGGCCTGGCAGCTATGCACCGTTGCTGGGCGCGCTGATCACCAACGACGAGCAGGCCGGTTACCAGATGCTGCGCGATCTGGTCGCCAGTCTTCCGGCGTCGAGCGGCCCCATCGAGTTGTTGGCCTTCTCGGGCATCAGCACCACGCCCGCCTCGCAATTGCGTGAGCAGGGCATGCGCCGGGCGCTCGCTGATTTTCCCCAGGTCCGTTTGCGTCAGGTGGTTTCCGGTGGCTGGAGCCGCCAGCGGGCTTTCGAGCAGGCGCAGATTCTGGTGCAACGCTATCCGAAGGTGCGTCTGGTGTGGTCGGCAAACGACGAGATGGCCTTTGGTGCCATGCAGGCGTTCGAAGCGGCGGGCAGGGTGCCGGGCCGCGATGTGCTGTTCAGCGCGATCAACAGTTCCCCCGAAGCGCTGCGGGCGCGAATCGATGGGCGACTAAGCGCACTGGTCGGTGGGCATTTCAGCCTGGGCGGCTGGGCGATGGTGATGCTGCACGATGATGCCTTGGGCCTGCCGCTTGATCGTGACGGTCACACGGTGCGCACCCTACCGGTATTGCAGCCGATCGACCCGGCGAAGGCGCGGCGCTGGTTGGCATTGCAAGAGCGGGCAGACTACGGCATCGATTTCCGTGGCTACAGCGCGCAGGGCAAGGCCAGTGATTACCACTACCCATTTTTGACGTCACCCGTCGATTACTGAAAGACCTTGCTTGAGCAAAGGGCATTGCTGGGCTTTACTGCTGGGTGACGTGCATTCCGATAATCACTCCAAGAGGCAATGCAATGGCTAATCCTACCAAGCTGCGCAAACCCGCCGTCAGCGTCGACACCTGGGCGATCCTGTGTCTGATCGTGCTGGTGGTGGTGACCGCTGTCTATTGGCTCGGGCATTCCTGACGCAAAGCTGCCAGTTCACGCCGGGCTTAGCGCCCCACCCGTTTACCCCGTTGCTGGCCGACTTCCAGTGCCTGACCGTCGCGTTGTTTACCTTGGCGAGCGAGCCCTTCAAGTTGCGGAATGAGCATGCCCTCAGGCAAGTGCCGCCAGAATCTGCCAGGCATGTGCAAGCGTAATGCGTCGGGATTGAGCCGAGCAGGATTGAATGTGGAGCGGTAGTAAGTGCGCCAGAGTTCCGCGCCGGGATCTTCGGCGTGCCTGGCCCACTCGATCCATTCGGGCGGACAGCGTCGGCGGTAATCCAATTGCGCCCCATCGAAACGGATGCCATCTTCTGGCGTCGCGATCAGCCAGCGCTGGCGTCCGAGGCGGTCGGCGAAGTGACTGCTGGCGCTTTCGAGAATGTCGTGTGCGGGCTCGTGAAAGGCCACCAAATCCAATTGCAAATGGCTGGCAATCGGTTCTGGCAACGGGACGAAACGAAGAAACGCGTGCAGGTGGTGGGCTTCACGACTGACCTGTTTGATTCGCCTGTGCAACTCGCTGCCAAGCCGGTCGCCGGCCAGCATGGCCGTGCGGTCGCCATGGGCGACGCGCCACAGCACCTCGTACAGCATGTTCCAGCGTTGATCACCCCGATAACGTGCGGCCTGTTCAAGCTGCTCGAGCAGCGTAGCCGGTATGCGCGCTCTGAACGGGCCTGGTCCTTCGGGTAGCGGAGTCGGCAGTGCGAGCAGATCGTCGATTGGGCCTTGGCCCCAGGTGACCTCGCTCGGGTCGATGCCGTGCCCCAGTAGCGTACGCGCCTGAGAGCGCCAGGTGCTGAACAGGTCGTCGCAGTCCAGCGCGATCATGCCCACAGGCCCATCTGCACGGGCGCTTGCGGTTCGCGCAAGCGCTCTCTCAGCAAACCGCTGCGCAATTCGCTTTGGGCAGGCCGGTAATCGGTGGTGACGATGAACGGGCGCGCCTTGTCCAGCACACAGCGCAATTGAATCAGGTCATCGTAGCGAATGCGCCGCTCGCGTCGCAGCGCCACCAAGCGCTGAACGCTGCGCAGGCCAATGCCGGGAATGCGGGCGAGCAGGGCGGGTTCGGCGCGATTCAGATCCAGCGGGAAGACGTCGCGATTGGCCAGGGCCCAGGCCAGCTTGGGGTCGACGTCCAGCGCCAGGTTGCCAGTCTGGCCGAGGAGTTCGCCGGCTTTGTAGCCATAGCCGCGCATGAGGAAATCGGCCTGGTACAAGCGGTGCTCACGCAGCAGCGGTGGGGCGGCCAATGGCACGCTGTTGGGGCTGTCAGGAATGGGGCTGAAGGCGGAATAGTAGACGCGCTTGAGGCCATAGCCCTGGTAGAGCGATTCGGCATTGCGCAGCAGCGTACTGTCGTCGGTGGCATCGGCACCCACGATCACCTGAGTGCTTTGACCGGCCGGGGTGAAGCGCGGTGCTCGCGGCTCGCCGGCCACCGCCTGCTGGCCCTGATGAATGATGCCCATGGCCTGGCGAATCGTGTGCGCCTGCTTCTCCGGCGCCAGGCGTTTGAGGCTGGCGTCGGTGGGCAATTCGACGTTCACGCTCAAGCGATCGGCCAGACGTCCGGCTTCCTCGATCAACATCGGATCGGCATCGGGAATGGTCTTGAGGTGGATGTAGCCGCGGAAACCATGTTCTTCGCGCAGCAGGCGTGCGACGCGGTTCAACTGCTCCATGGTGTAATCGGCCGAGCGGATGATGCCCGAACTCAGGAACAGACCACTGATGCAATTGCGGCGGTAGAAATCCAGCGTTAGACGCACCACCTCCTCGGGGCTGAAGCGCGCCCTGGGTACATTGCTGGAGCGGCGGTTCACGCAGTACTGGCAGTCGTACAAGCAAAAGTTGGTGAGCAGTATCTTGAGTAACGACACGCATCGACCGTCAGGCGTGTAGCTGTGGCAGATGCCCATGCCATTGGTTGCGCCCAGCCCCTCTTGCCCGCGAGAGCTGCGCTTGGGCGCGCCGCTGCTGGCGCAGGACGCATCATACTTGGCGGCGTCGGCAAGAATGCCGAGCTTGGCGATGAGTTGCATGCAGGCTTCTCGATATACTGGTTTTTCATACAGTATTGAGAGAATGGCTTGCTTGCAAGAGCCTTTCCGATCAGCGGGCGAATGGATGCCCTGTAGCAAGACGGCCCGCCCGAGGATGAGGAACAAAGTCCTCGTTCGGAGCGGGCCGTCTGCAGGCGTGGTGTCGCAGCGTCTATCGTTTAGACTTCAGCATCCCACGCGCGGTCGCCGTGTTCGTCCTTGACCCGGGTCGGCAGACCCATCACGTCCAGCGCCTTGAGGAACGGCTCTGCCGGCAACTCTTCGACGTTGACCATGCGCTTGGCATCCCATTCGCCACGCGCCACCAACAATGCAGCCGCTACAGGCGGCACACCGGCGGTGTAGGAAATGCCTTGGCTGTCGGTCTCGGCATAGGCTTCTTCGTGGTCGGCGACGTTGTAGATGAACACTTCGCGTGGGTGGCCATCCTTGGTGCCCTTGACCAGGTCGCCAATGCAGGTCTTGCCGGTATAGCCTGGAGCCAGGGAGGCTGGATCGGGTAGAACCGCCTTCACCACCTTCAGCGGCACTACTTCGAGGCCTTCAGCGGTCTTGACCGGCTGCTCGGAGAGCAGGCCGAGGTTCTTCAGCACGGTGAACACATTGATGTAGTGCTCGCCGAAGCTCATCCAGAAGCGCACGTTCGGCACGTCCAGGTTCTTCGAGATCGAATGCACTTCGTCGTGCCCGGTCAGGTACAGGTTCTGCGAACCAACCACTGGAAGATCGTCGGTGCGCTTGACCTCGAACATGGTATTGCGGGTCCACTGGCTGTTCTGCCAGCTCCACACCTGCCCGGTGAACTCGCGGAAGTTGATTTCCGGATCGAAGTTGGTGGCGAAGTACTTGCCGTGGGAGCCGGCATTGACGTCGAGGATGTCGATCGACTCGATGTGGTCGAAGTACTGCTGCTGGGCCAGTTTGGCGTAGCTGTTCACCACACCCGGGTCGAAGCCGACGCCGAGAATGGCGGTAATGTTCTTCTGCTGGCATTCCTCGAGGTGCTTCCACTCGTAGTTGCCATACCAGGGCGGGGTTTCGCAGATCTTGCCTGGTTCTTCGTGAATTGCGGTGTCCAGATAAGCGACACCCGTATCGATGCAGGCACGCAGCACCGACATGTTGAGGAAGGCGGAACCGACGTTGATCACGATCTGCGATTCGGTCTCGCGGATCAAAGCCTTGGTCGCCTCGACATCGAGGGCGTTGAGCGAGAAGGCCTGGATGTCGGCGGGTACCTTGAGGCTACCCTTGGCCTTGACGCTGTCGATGATGGCCTGGCATTTGGAGATGTTCCGTGACGCAATGGCAATACGACCGAGTTCGTCGTTATGCTGTGCGCACTTGTGGGCCACCACCTTGGCGACACCTCCTGCACCAATGATAAGAACGTTCTTCTTCAATTTACTCGATGCTCCTTGTTGAAAAGGCCTGTCGTCACGACAGGCTGGAAACGTAATCGTCGAACCCGAACTCGCGTTTGACCTCGATGCTGCCGTCGAGCTGCTTGACGACGATCGCCGGCATCTTCAGGCCATTGAACCAATTCTTCTTGACCATGGTGTAACCCGCCGCATCGACGAAGGACAAACGGTCACCGATGGCCAGCGGCCGCTCGAACTGATATTCGCCGAAGATATCGCCGGCCAGGCACGATTTGCCACAGACCATATAGGTGTGCTCACCGTCATTGGGCGCTATCTTGGCATTAAGGCGGTAGATCAGCAGGTCGAGCATGTGCGCTTCGATCGAGCTGTCGACCACGGCCAAGTGCTTGCCGTTGTAGAGCGTGTCGAGCACGGTGACTTCCAGCGAAGCGCTGTTAGTGATGGCCGCTTCGCCTGGCTCCAGATACACCTGCACACCGTACTGTTCGGAGAAGCCTTTGAGGCGGGCGCAGAACGCCTCGAGCGCATAACCTTCGCCAGTAAAGTGGATGCCACCGCCGAGGCTCACCCACTGCACCTTGTGCAGTAAATGACCGAAGCGCTCTTCGATGTGCGACAGCATCTTGTCGAACAGGGCGAAATCGCCGTTCTCGCAGTTGTTGTGGAACATGAAACCGGAAATCTGCCCGATCACCTTCTCGATCTTTTCCGGGTCCCATTCGCCGAGACGGCTGAAAGGACGCGCCGGGTCGGCCAGCAGGTAGTCGGAACTGCTCACCTGCGGATTGACGCGCAGGCCGCGGGTCTTGCCTTCGGATTGCTCGGCGAATCGCTCGAGCTGGCCGATGGAGTTGAAGATGATCTTGTCGCAATTTTCCAGCATCTCCGGCACTTCATCATCCGCCCAGGCCACGCTGTAGGCGTGGGTCTCGCCGGCGAACTTCTGACGGCCGAGCTTGAGCTCGTAGAGCGAAGACGAGGTGGTGCCGTCCATGTACTGTTCCATCAGGTCGAACACCGACCAGGTGGCGAAGCACTTGAGGGCGAGCAGGGCCTTGGCGCCGGAGTGCTCGCGCACATAGGCGATCTTCTCCAGGTTGCCCAGCAGCTTGGTTTTGTCGATGAGGTAATACGGCGTCTTGATCATTTCAAAGGCCCCCGGCCAGGCCGGCCAAAAAAAGGACACGCATTGTGCCTGCCCTCGCCGTAGATCGAAAGGGCACGAGACGGATTTCGCGTGGTGCATGCCCTGTGCGGGTGCGCGTTCATCTGGATTGAATCTTTTGTGTCGACGTCCACTCAGTTGAACAGAGGATTGTGACCATCTGAATCAACCGAACAGGTTGGCGAAGGAGAAACCCATGAGTTCCAAATACAAGGCGGGCGACAAGGTGCATTGGAATTCCGAGGCCGGGATCATCCACGGCTCGGTGGTCAAAGTGCATACCCGCGATGTGGCGTTCATGGGGCGCCAGCGGCATTGTTCGAAGGAGGAGCCGCAGTACGAAGTCAAGAGCGACAAGACCGGGCATCTGGCGATGCACAAGGAGTCGGCCTTGCATAGGAACTGAAACGGGCCAAGCCGCACAGCGGCAAGATCACCGAGGACGAAATGGACCATTGTGACGGTCCCGCCTACCTTATCCCTCCCTTGAACCGCGCCTCGGCGCGGTTTTTTTTTGCCTATCACACACGCCTCGGTGAATGCCGGCCCGTTCAAGTTTCCGGGAGGCGGTGCTTGCTCAGTACGGTTGTTTGTTCAGCCAGTCCCGAATCTGCTCGAGCGTCGCGGTGGCCCCGCCGCAGACGATCATCAAGACACGCTCATAGCCTGCAAGTCGTCCAGGCTCGTAGGCCAGCGCCAATGCTGCACCGCAGGCGGGCTCGACCAGCAGTCGGTGATCGCGCAGGAAATCCTCGCAGGCTTGCAGCGCGGCACGGTCGGTGACCTGTTCGCTGAACACGGGATGCTGCTGTGTACACGCGAACGCCTGATCGGCCACCCGTTTGGCCCCCAGAGAGGTCGCTACCGAACTGAGCGCTGTCAGCTCGACGGGGCCGCCGGCGACCATGGCCGCCTGCAGCGACGCGGCCCCCTCGGTTTCCACTGCCAGTACCGGCACATCGTGCCAACCGTTGCGCTGCAAGCCCTCGACCACGCCGCTGAGCAGCCCGCCACCGCCTACCGACAGCACCACCGCGTCGGGCTTCACGCCGCTCTGTGCGACTTCGTCGATCATGCTGGCATGACCCGTCCACAGCAGTGGGTCATCGAACGGGTGGATGAACGCATCGCCTGGCTGCAGCAAGCCTTGGGCATGCTGGTTGGCTTCCTGCCAGGAGCTGCCGGTGATCACCACTTCGGCCTGTTCGAGCTTGAGCAGTTCGATGGCTCGGGCGCTGGTGGTTTCAGGCACCACCACCGTCACCGGCACACCGAGCGCGCGTCCGGCATAGGCCACGGCCAGGCCGGCATTGCCGCCCGACGACGAAATGAAATGACGGCCGCCTCGGGCATGGTGCACCTCGCAGGCATGTCCCACGCCGCGTAACTTGAACGAGCCGGGCGGCTGCAGGGCTTCGAGCTTGAGCCACACGGCGCGTCCCGCTGCCAGTGAGAGCGGACGGGATTCGATCAGGGGGGTAGCGATGTGCAAGGTCATGGGCGCTCCGCGTTCAGCGTTGGCGGGCAGTGGGCGTGGCGTCGCCTCGCAACTGCTCAAGGTAGTTGTAGATGGTGTAGCGGGTCACGCCCAAGGCGTCGGCGGCTTTTTCCACGCCGCCCTTGACGATGAACAATCCACGTTCCTGCATCAGGCGCACTGCCTCGACCTTGGCCTGCTTGTTCAGACGACCTTGGCCACTACGCTGCAGGGCGTCTTCGATGATCTCGGCCATCAGTTGCGGCAGGTCGGCGGCATCCCCAGGCGTTTGCTCAACACCTGCAGCGCCTAATGGCTGGAAGTGGCGAAGGAAAGTCATCGCAGCGTCGAGGCCGGTCAGGTCAGTGTTAACGCAGAGGCTGGCGAAAGGATGCCCGCCGCTGTCGCGAAAGATTGCGGTGGCGCTGCGCAGGCTGCGGCCTTTGAGTGAGGTGGGGTAATCGTTCAACACCACCGGGTCGCAACCCTGTTGATCGCGGCTGGCTTGCATCAGTGCCTTGAAGCCTTGGTCCTGTTCAGGAGCGGCCAGAATCGGACTGCCTACACGTCGGCCCGAGAGATGACCGTTGACGATGGCGATCACCGAGTGCTCCGGTCGATCAAGGTCGTGCAGGAGGATTTCCAGGTTGCCCGGCGCGACGCTGCCCAAGGCTTCTAGGGCCGCTTTGAGCACGGTGAGTGTGAGCTGGCGCTCTTGTTGGAGAGATAGGGGTTGCATGGGGGCTCGCCAAATTCACAATTATGTTGAATTTTACACAATTGGTTGAATTTGGCGAGTCGTGCGTGAGTTTCTAGGGTTAACGGTTCAGCGCGGGTGTGCGCGGTGGAATCATGCGCCGCGATCCAGTCGCCTCGAACCCCGCAGCGAAACGCAGCAGCGCATTGTCGTCATAGGCACGTCCGGCGAAGGTCAGGCCCACTGGCATGCCGATGTCGGCCATTACACCCATCGGCACGGTGACGGTGGGTACACCCAGGTGACGGATCGCCAGGTTGCCATTGGCGACCCACACACCATTGCTCCAGGCGATGTCCGCCGATGCAGGGTTGACGTCGGCGTCGGCGGGGCCGACATCGGCGACGGTGGGAAAGATCACAGCGTCCACACCCTGCTGATCCATCCACGCTTCCAGATCCATCTTGCGGGTCTGTTCCAGGCCGCGCAGACCTTCCGGGACGCTGGCGATCTGGTCCCAGGCCTTGAGGCCACGTTTGGCCATGTTCACGTACTCGTCCATGCCGGCCGCGAGATCGTCTTCGCGGTTGGGCAGGGTGCCAGGGTCGTGGGGGAAGATTTGCGGTCCGTCGACGTCGGCCAGACGGTTGAGCTGAGGGTCGCCGTTAGCGCGCAGGAAATCGTCGAACGCCCAGCCTGAAAGCTCCCAGAGTTCGTCATGCAGGAATTCCCGTGTGACGATGCCGCGGTTGAACACGGTCGGGGCACCTGGGCGGTCGCCTTCGCAATTGGAAACCAGTGGAAAATCGGTTTCCACCACTTTGGCGCCTGCGGCTTCGAGGGCCTGCCGAGCCTGTTGCCACAGGTCGATCACGCTGGCGCGGGTATGGATGCGCTGGCCGGTCGGCCCGCCGATCCCGGGCTTCTCCGAGGTGCCAGCGTCGGCATCGGCATTGATGTACATGCGCGGCACTGCGAAGCGCTTGCCCTTGAGCGCGGCGCTGCCGGTGGCCAGTGCCAGATAGCTCTGCGGGCGAACGCTGGAGGCAGGGGGAATCGGCACCCAGGGCTGCATGCGCCACAGGTCGCCACGGGTGTCGGCGTCGTCGGCCACCACCACATCGAGGATCTCCAGCAAGTCAGCCATGGTCCGTGCATATGGCACTACCACGTCCATCGTCGGCGTCAGTGGCCAGTTGCCGCGCACCGAGATCACCCCGCGTGAGGGGGTGTAGGCGCACAGCCCGTTGTTCGAGGCCGGGCCGCGTCCGCTCGACCAAGTCTCCTCGGCCAGGCCGAACGCGCTGTAGCTGGCCGCCGTGGCGGTACCGGCGCCATTGGAGGAGCCAGAGGCGAACGGTGCGGTGAGGAAGGCCGCGTTGTACGGACTCTCGGCGCGGCCGTACACGCCTCGCTGCATGCCGCCGTTGGCCATGGGCGGCATGTTGGTCTTGCCCAGGCAAATGGCGCCGGCTGCGCGCAGGCGCTCGACGGTGAAGGCGTCGCGTTGGGCGACCAGGTGCTTGAATGCCGGGCTGCCGGAGGCGGCGGTCAGGCCCTTGACCAGGTAGCTGTCCTTGGCGGTGTAGGGAATGCCGTCCAGCGGGCCGAGGGTCTTTCCCGCAGCGCGTCGTGCATCGGAGGCCGCCGCTTCCTCAAAGGCCTGGGGATTGCGCACCACCACGGCATTGAGCGCGGTCGGCGTATCGGCGCCGTCATAGGCATCGATCCGGGCCAGGTAGGTCTGGACCAGCTCGACCGCTGTGGTGCGACCTGATTCGAGCGCATCGCGCAGCTCGGCAATGGAAACCTCGGTTACCTCGATCATGCTGTCACCAAACTGTACAAGTGGATTTCATGCCGGCGAGTGTACAAGAAGCCCTGCGCAGACGCAGGTTTGCGCAGGGGAAAAACCCGTTTGCAGCGGGGCACGGCAGTGCAGCGAAGGCATGGCGATACCACCGAGCGCTGTAGGAAAAAGCCCTGAGTAAGAATAAAGAATGTCTGATATTTCTTGTCCGATAAAACCTTCAGCGTCTACCGTTTGTCGTAGGTAACCGTGCGCATGAAGCGCCAAGCTGGAGAGTAATCGTACATGGCAAGATCCCCCGAACCCCCGCGCAGTCCCACCATCAATCCACCGGTCTTCTGGATCTCTGCCGTCATATTGTTGCTGCTGGTGCTCTACGCCAGCGTATTCCGCGATCACGCCCAAGAATTGTTCGCCCACATTCAGGGCTGGATCATCGGTAATGTCAGCTGGTTCTACATTCTCGCGGTGGCGCTCATCCTGGGCACGGTGGTGTTCCTGGGGATCAGCCGCTACGGCGACATCAAGCTGGGGCCGGACCACAGCACCCCCGACTACAACAACGCCACCTGGTTCGCCATGCTGTTCTCCGCCGGGATGGGCATCGGCCTGATGTTCTTCGGCGTTGCCGAGCCGGTGATGCACTTCCTCAAGCCGCCGCTGGGTGAGGGTGGAACGGTGATGGCTGCGGGCGAAGCGATGCGCATCACCTTCTTTCACTGGGGCCTGCACGCCTGGGCCATCTACGCGGTGGTGGCATTGATCCTGGCCTATTTCAGTTATCGCCATGGCTTGCCATTGACCCTGCGATCTGCGCTGTATCCCTTGATCGGCGAGCGTATTCATGGACCGCTGGGCCATGCGGTGGACATTTTCGCCATCATCGGCACGGTGTTCGGTGTGGCGACCTCGCTGGGCTTTGGCGTGTCGCAGATCAACACTGGGCTCAATGCGCTGTTCGGTGTGCCGGTGTCGGTACCGGTGCAGATCGCCTTGATCATCGGTACCACGTTCCTGGCCACGCTGTCGGTCATGTCGGGTCTGGACAAGGGCATCCGTCGTCTGTCGGAGCTCAACCTGGGCCTGGCCGTGTTGCTGCTGCTGGGCGTGATGCTCCTGGGGCCGACTGTGCTCATTCTGCAGACCTTCGTGCAGAACACCGGCGGTTACCTCAGTGAAATCGTCAGCCGTACCCTGAACCTGTACGCCTATCAACCGACCGACTGGATCGGTGGCTGGACGCTGTTCTACTGGGGGTGGTGGCTGGCCTGGTCGCCCTTCGTCGGGCTGTTCATCGCACGCATCTCGCGCGGTCGGACCATCCGCGAATTCGTCACCGGCGTGTTGCTGGTACCGACCGCGTTCACCCTGCTGTGGATGACGGTGTTCGGTAACACGGCCATCCACATGATCCTCGACCAAGGCCTCACCGATCTGGCGGCCGCCGTGGAGAAGGACACCTCGCTGGCGCTGTTCGCCTTCCTCGAGCACTTCCCGTTCGCCAGCGTGATCAGCACCTTGGCAGTGGTGATGGTGGTGGTGTTCTTCGTCACCTCGGCCGACACCGGCGCGATGGTGGTGGACATGCTGGCTTCCGGCGGCCAGGAGGGCACGCCGATGCGCCAGCGAATTTTCTGGGCCTCGACCATGGGCATCGTGGCCATTGCCCTGTTGCTCGCTGACGGTCTCAAGGCGCTGCAGACCGCGACCATCGCCAGTGCACTGCCGTTCACCGTGGCATTGCTTCTGAGCATGCGTGGGCTGCTCAAGGCGCTCAAGCTCGATGCCACCAAGCGCGACTTGCGCTACCAGGCGTTGGCGATTTCGCCGACGGCATCGCGCGCGGCTGGGAATTGGCAGCGGCGCCTGCGCACCTTGGCGATGTTCCCGCGTCGCTCGCACGTGCAGCGCTTCATCTCGGAAGTGGCGTTGCCGGCTTGCCAGTCGTTGGTCGAAGAATGGCGCCGACAGGGCTATGACTGCAGTGTCGAAGAGGGTGAAGGCGGGCGCGTCACGCTCAAGCTCGGCCCCAGCGACGACCTCTTCATCTACGAGATTCGTCCGCGCGCCTATGCCATGCCCAGCTTCGTGCTCAGCGACATGGCTGGGGAGGAGCGCAAGTATTTCCGCGCCGAAGTGCATTTGCGCGAGGGGGGCAGGATCACGATGTGATGGGCTGGTCGAAAGACGAGGTGATCGGCGACATTCTCGATCACTACGAGCGTCACCTGCACTACCTGCACCTGGTGGGGTGAGTCGCAAAGAAACGGGCCGCAGATGCGGCCCGTTTCAACTGGCAAGGCTGAAGTAAAACACGCCTCAGTGTTTGGCCGCCTGGATCGCCAGCACGACACCATTGGTGGTCTGCACCAGGACATAGTTGTTGGCCATCTTCACCCAGTGACTTTCTTTCTCGGGTGCTGGCAGGCCTTTGGCCTTCCAGTCGCGCACGGCTTCGTCGTCACGCTTGTACTGGTCGGGCGCCTTGTCGCCGACTTTGAGTTCACGGTTATGCGACTCGGGCGCCTTGACGCTCTCGACGTTGGACTCGGCCGCCTGCGCGCTCAGTGGCAGTTGGGTCAGGGGCAACGTGAAGAGCAGGGCGCACATCAGGGAACGGGTTTTCATGCAGGCTTTCCTCATGGACATTCTGTAAATACGACAGCGACCTGTGCGTGACAATTCACTCCATGCGAAGCGCAGTGCTACAGTCGCTTCTTTTTTCTTCCGAGGATGCAACATGCGAGCACTATTGCCGATGGCCGCGGCGCTGCTGATGATCGGTTGTGCGTCGTCGACGATGGAGGCTGCACGCACCGGTCAGCCCGGCGCGCGCCTGGATTCGCAGAAGGCGCCGGAGATAGTCGCCCAGTGCATACAATTCAGTTGGCAGGAGGAGGCGCGCTTCGGCGTCGACGCCAGCGGCTATCTGGAGTCGCGCAAGGCCGGAGGCTTCACCGTCTACACGCGCGAGGCGGAATCGTTCGTCGACGTCTACCCGCAGGCCGGCGGGACGCGGGTCGACTACTACGCGCAAAAGAGCGACATGGTCGCGCTGCAGCGCAAGGCCGCGGCTGCGACCTGCCTGTAAGTCATCGCGGCATGTAGCGCAGTTGCCAGCGCCGCGGAATTTTCCACGAGGCCAGCGCCAGCATCACGGCCACTAGCGCGCTGGCCAGCAGTGCGGCGCGTTCGAAGTGTTGCTCGAGCAGTACGCCGAGCACGGCACCGATGAACATGCCGCTCCACGGCACCAGTTGCACACGCCAGCCCAGGCTCTGTTGACCCAGCAACGTACGTCCCAGGCCTCGGCCAAAGCGCGAAAGAGCGCCCGTCACATAGGTGAGTCCGATCGGCAAGCCGTTCACTTCTTCGACCACTGCGTTGATCATGCCCATCGCCGTGACCGCCGCCAGCAGAGCGGCCAGTTGCAGCGCTTCAGGCAGCAGCCCGGCCAGCGCAAGCAACAAGCCGATCAGTCCCAGCAAGGGCCAGTGGCGCCGGCCACTGCGGGCCGCGACGATCACACCGAGCGCGTTGCCCAGGATGAAGGCGCCAATCACCAGCGCCAGGCGCACGATGGGCCGCCACTCGGCATTGCCCAGGGATACCGCCAGGCGCGTGGTGTTGCCGCTCATGAACGAGACGAAGTCGCCGGTGGCCAAAAAGCCGATGGCGTCGGTCATGCCGGCCAGTACCGACAAGGCGGCGACGAAGTACAGCCCCACCGTGCCACGGCGCTGCAGATGACGTTGGCGGTGGCTGTTGGGTGACGGACTGCGGGGCAGCATCGCGGGATTCCTCCAGTCTGGCCGGGCGTCAGTGGCCCGACGTTTGCGGCTGGCGGAGTATATCCGAGGATGGCAGCGCGATACTGACCAACGGCAGCTTGCCGCTGCAGGTGTCGATCAGGACAGGAAACCGCCGTCGACGTTGAGGGCGGTACCCGTGGTGTAGCTGGAGGCGTCGCTGGCCAGGTACAGCACTGCGCCGGCCATTTCGCTGGGGTCGGCGACACGCTTGAGCGGAATCTGCTGCAAGGCGGCCTTGAGGATGGCGTCGTTCTTCACCAGCGCCGAGGCGAACTTGGTGTCGGTCAGGCCGGGCAGCAGGGCGTTGCAGCGGATGCCGAACTGCGCGCATTCCTTGGCGAACACCTTGGTCATGTTGATCACCGCCGCCTTGGTCACCGAATAGATGCCCTGGAACAGCCCGGGTGTGACGCCATTGATCGAGGCCACGTTGATGATGCTGCCGCCGCCGTGTTCGCGCATCAGCTTGCCCGCTTCCACCGACATGAAGAAGTAGCCGCGGATGTTGACGTCCACGGTCTTCTGGAAGGCGCCGGCATCGGTGTCCAGCACATTGCAGAACTGCGGGTTGGTGGCGGCGTTGTTGACCAGGATGTCCAGGCGTCCGAACTGCTCGCGGATACCGGCAAACACCTGCTGGATCTGCTCCAGCTCGCCGATATGGCAGGCCACGGGCGTGGCCTTGCCGCCGGCCGCGATAATCGCGTCGGCGACCTGTTGGCAGCCGTCCAGTTTGCGGCTGGAAACGATCACATGGGCGCCTTGCTGGGCCAGCAAGTGGGCGATGGCCTCGCCGATGCCGCGGCTGGCGCCGGACACGAAGGCGATCTTGCCATCGAGGTCGAACAGGGAGGTCTTGGACATGCCGGGGTTCCTTGTGGTGAAGTTCAGGGCCTGCGCAGTTCAGAGAGAAGACGCGTCGATCACCTGCAGCGCCATGTGCTCCAGCAGCCGGTTCATATGGATGAACTGGGCGAAGCGCTTGTCCTGGGTCTGGCCGTGGTGAAAACGGTAGTAGATCTGCTGGACGATGCCGGCGAGGCGGAACAGGCCATAGCAGTAGTAAAAGTCGAAATTGTCGATGCGAATGCCGGCGCGCTCGGCGTAATAGTCGACGAATTGTCTGCGAGTGAGCATACCGGGGGCATTGCTGGGCTGGCGGCGCATCAGTTGCACGGCGGCGGGATCATCCGCTTCGATCCAGTAGGCAAGGCTGTTGCCCAGATCCATCAGCGGGTCACCGAGGGTGGCCATCTCCCAGTCCAGTACGCCGATGATGTGCATGGGATTCTCTGCATCGAGAATCACGTTGTCGAAGCGGTAGTCGTTGTGAATGATGCCTGGCCGTGGGTGGTCTTCAGGCATCTTCTTGCGTAGCCAGGCCACCACCGTTTCCCAACGCGGGGCATCGGGGGTCAGGGCTTTTTCGTAGCGGTTCGCCCAGCCTTCGACCTGGCGTTGCACATAGCCGTCGGGCTTGCCCAGGTCTGCCAGCCCGCAGTGGGTGTAGTCCACCTGGTGCAGTTCGACCAGGCGATCAATGAAACTCTTGCACAGGGCTTCGGTGCGACTGGCATCGAAGCCCAACTCAGGCGGAAGGTCCGAACGTAGGATGATGCCCTTGACGCGTTCCATCACATAGAACTCGCCGCCAATCAGCGATTCATCGACGCAGTGCGCATAGGCTTTGGGGCAATAGGGGAAACCGGCGTGGAGCTGGTTGAGAATGCGGAACTCGCGGCCCATGTCATGCGCCGACTTGGCCTTCTGCCCGAACGGTGGACGGCGCAGTACCAGCTCGCGCTGAGGATAGGCAATCAGGTAAGTCAGATTGGACGCGCCACCGGGAAACTGGCTGATGCTCGGATGGCCGTCGAGGCCGGGCACATGCGCTTTGAGATACGGGTCGATGCGAGCGGCGTCGAGTTCTTCGCCGCGGCGTGCCTCGGTGGGCTGATCGGTGAGCGTCATGCCTTTTCCTTATTCCGGTTGGCAAGGATGATTGGCTAATCTAATGGCCTAGCCGGTATGGGACAAGCGTGCCAGATGGCCTATCGACGTGGGTGTTGCCGGTCGATCACTGTCCCTGATGAACCCTGCAAAGGCGCGGGCGAAAAAAAACCGAAGCGGCTACAGCTTCGGTTCTTTTCGATCAGCGCGGCACGCCTCTCAGGAGGGGAACAGGTCGCTCAACTTCATCGACAGCATCATGTCGCCTTCAACGCGCAGCTTGCCACCCATGAAAGCCTGCATGCCGTCGGTCTCGCCGCCGACGATGCCTTTGAGGGTTTCGCTGTCCATTACCAGGGTGCAGTTGGCGTCCGGATTCTCACCTTCCTGCAGCGCGCAGGTGCCATCTTTGACAATCAGCGCGTAGTGCTTGTCTTCGTCGGTGATGTTGAAGCCGAACACCAAGTCCAGGCCGGCGGCCGCAGCTGGGTTGAACTTCTTTTGCATCGTCTTCACGGCATCGGCTACGGAGGTCATGGTGTATTCCTTGTTGGGAGTTAGTCAGGTCCGCATAGGGACGGGATGTACCGGGCTCTAACGGTAGGTGAGGAGCTCGGGTGTCTTCAGCAGCCGTACATGTGCCTGACTGTTGAAGGTGGCCAGGGTCACGTCGCTGCCACGGAACTTCAGGTGGCTCAGCGAGGTGTTGATGATCTGCCAGTTCAGCGCGAAGGCCTGGGCTGGCGGGATGCCGGTCAGCAGATGGAGCAGGGCGGCGATGGTGCCGCCAGAGGTGAAGATGGCGATGGAGTCGCCACTGGCGGCTTTGGCCAGGACGCGATCCAGACCGCCTGCGACACGATCAAGGAAGTTGCCCCAGGTTTCCAGGCCTTCGTGCGCGTCGTGCTCGTCGTCGTGCCAGCGCTGAACCATCAGTGCGAACAGGCGCTGAAACTCGGATGGGTTCTGCGCAGCGTTGCGCAGGACATGCAGCGCTTCAGGCTCGTTTGGCAGCAAGGCCGGGAGCAGGGCGCGGACCACGCCCTCGGCATCGAACTCATTGAATGCCGCGTCGGTTTCCAGAGCCGCGACCTGGCGTCCTGCGCCGGTCATTGCCTCTAGCGTCAGGCGTGCGGTGTCGTGCTGGCGGCGCAAGTCCCCTGATAGGCAGCGGTCAAGATCCACACCGAGCAGGCCGAGGTGATCGCCCAGCGCCCGGCTCTGGCGGATACCCACGGGCGAAAGGACGTCATAGTCGTCGGCACCGAAGGAGGCTTGGCCATGTCGGATCAGGTAGATGTCGCCCACTGCATTGTCCGGCTGGATGATGAAGTTGTTGCGAGGTTAGGGCGGCCTGTGGAGGCTGTCAATGGAAAAACATACAAGCGTTTGAAAAGGTTGTTTGAACTGTGTTGCCAGCATTTTCCCATGCTGGTAGCCGCCCAAGCGCACCGGTATGCTTGCAACAGTTTCGCGCCCTAGGGCGTAGGTTCATTAAGGAGTCACTGTGGAGTTTCTTGCCGAATACGCAAGCTTTCTCGCCAAAACGGCCACGCTGGTCATTGCCATCCTGGTCATTCTCTCGGGGATCGCCAATCTGCGCGGTAAAGGTCGGCGCAAACCGGGCGGGCAATTGCAGGTCACGCGCCTGAACACGTTCTATAAAGACTTGCGCGAGCGCTTGGAAGCGGGTCTGTTCGAAAAGGCTGAGCTCAAGGCGTTGCGCAAGCAGCAGGCCAAAGCTGAAAAACAGGTCAAGAAGGGCAAGGCCAAACCGCAGGAAAAAGGCCGTGTCTATGTGCTGGATTTCGATGGCGACATCAAGGCCTCGGCGACCGAGAGCCTGCGCAATGAAATTACTGCGTTGCTCACCCTCGCCACGCCCCAGGACGAGGTCGTGTTGCGTCTTGAAAGCGGCGGTGGTCTGGTCCACAGCTACGGTCTCGCCGCTTCTCAATTGGCCCGCATCCGTCAGGCGGGCATCCCACTGACCGTCTGCATCGACAAGGTCGCTGCCAGCGGCGGTTACATGATGGCCTGTATCGGCGACAAGATCGTCAGCGCGCCCTTCGCCGTGCTCGGCTCCATCGGCGTCGTCGCCCAGCTCCCCAACGTCAACCGCTTGCTCAAGAAGCATGACATCGACTTCGAAGTCCTCACCGCCGGCGAGTACAAACGTACCCTGACGGTCTTCGGAGAAAACACCGAGAAGGGACGCGAAAAGTTTCAGGAGGACCTGGATGTCACCCATCAGTTGTTCAAGGATTTCGTCGCCCGTTACCGCCCGCAGTTGCACATCGATGAGGTGGCCACCGGCGAAGTGTGGCTGGGCGTTGCCGCGCTGAATCGCAAGCTGGTGGATGAGTTGAGCACCAGCGATGAGTACCTGAGCACGCGCGCTCGGGAAGCCAATCTGTTCCACGTGCATTTTGCCGAGCGCAAGTCGCTGCAGGAGCGTATCGGTATGGCGGCCAGCGGCGCTGTTGAGAAGGCGCTGATCGGTCTTTTGAGCAAGCTCGGCCGTCTGCGCTAACACCTTGAGCCCCTTGAAGATTTTTTTCTTTCAGGGGGTTGCAAGGGGCAAGGAATGCCGACATAATGGCGTCCATCGAAACGCAGCTTTCTTGAAAAAGTTAAGCAGTTTCAAGGAGATAGCGAAAGCTGACTCCAGCTTTGAGGCCGAGTAGCAAAGTGGTTATGCTCCGGATTGCAAATCCGTCTACGCCGGTTCGATTCCGACCTCGGCCTCCACCATTCGAAAGCCCCGCAGCCATTGAGGTTGCGGGGCTTTTTTCATGCCGCGCGGGTTGTGCATCCCCGTTACACTTGAGACAGCAAAGGAATTTGCGCGTCCCATTCGTCGCCGGCAAAATCCGGCTCATGGCTACTTACGAACAGCGCCCAGGCGGCGCATGGTGGGCGAAGATCCGCCGTAAAGGATTCCCTTCACTGTCTGCCACCTTCGACACCAAAGCCGAGGCCCAACGCTGGACAGCTGAGATCGAAGGCGATATGTCGCGGGCGCGCTTCGTCGATATGTGGGAAGCCGAGCGCACGACGTTGGCAGAGGCACTAGACCGCTACGCGCGGGAGATAACCTCATCGAAGAAGGGCGCGAAGCAGGAACTTACCCGCATCAACAAGTGGAAAAAGCACGCGCTGGCCGACAGGGTGCTTGCCGTGTCGAAGTCCAGTGACTTTGCGTTGTAGAGGGATGGTGAGCTCAAGGAGGGGAAGTCTACGGCCACAGTTCGGCTTGACCTTGCGATCATTAGCCACCTGTATACGGTGGCGATCAAGGACTGGGGCATTCAGGGGTTGAGCAACCCGGTGATGAAGCTGAGGATGCCCAAGGGGTCGAAAGAAAGAGATCGCCGGCCATCAAGTTTCGAGCTTGCTGCCGTGATCGAGAAGGCGGGAGAGATTCACGCCGAAATGCCGGCGGTCATCCAGATCGCGGTAGAGACAGCCATGCGCCGCAGCGAACTGCTGGGCCTGCGCCGGGAAAATGTGAAGGGTAAGCACGCGCTGCTGGAAGACACCAAGAATGGCAGCCGTCGGCTGGTCCCGTTGTCATCCAAGGCGCGGGCGCTGCTCGACAGCCTCCCGGCGCGCATGGATGGCAAGGTGTTCTCCTTGGCGCCGCACTCGGTGAGCCAATACTTCAACCGCGCCTGTAAGGCAGCCGCCGTGAATGACCTGCACTTCCACGACCTTCGGCATGAGGGTACGTCGCGGCTGTTTGAGAAAGGCCTATCGCTGATGGAGGTGGCAAGCATCACCGGGCACCGCACGCTGTCGATGCTCTGACGGTACACCCACCTCTGCCCCGACTCACTGGCCGACAAGCTGGGCTAGCGAACACTAGCGAGCGTCGGCGGGGCCTGGCGCTTCCGCCCTGGCTTGGCCGGCGCGTGCAGCCCCTGCTCGAACTCTTCCAAGAACTTGCGCACCGAAGCGACACGCCAGCGGACGCGCTTGCCTTGCTTGAAGAACGGCGGTAGCCAGTTGGCGCCGTCCTGGCGCGCGCTGCGAATTGACGATTCTGAGCGCCCGAGCATCTTGGCTAACTCGGGCAGGTGGATGACCTCTTGTTCCATGTAACCCCCTCAGAAGATGAATCGGGTAGCTGAGCGTGCGTGCGAGGCAGTGATCGACGGCGCGCACTCAGGGCATCACTGAGATATCATTGCCTGTAGGTCAATCTGAGGTCGTCGGGACACGGTACTGTATTTTGAATAATTTTAAATTTGCCTGTCTGTTTGTAGTTAGCTTGGTCGTATCGTCTGTTGTGCATGCTGAGGCGGAAGAAAAATCGCTTGAGTACCAGATAAAAACTTGGCGACATTCACATTTTGCACTTGATCAGGCTGGGAACCTGATTCCAGAGCAGCGTAAAGGCGAGGCCTTCTTCAAAGTGAAAGAAGGAAAATATGTCTTAACCCGAACGCTGATGAAAGATAAGACGGCTGTAGTGGTGATGGATCCCTGGGAAGACAGCGGTTCGCCCGTCATGAACCTACACTTCAAGAACGTGTATTCCAAAAGGTTGGTGCCTTTGGTAAAACATGCTGTCACCTTGGGGCTGAAGGTAGTAATCGTGACAAACGACCCAGCCACGATTAATTTGGGATATGCCGCCAGGATAGATCCAGCATTACAGGCCGTTGTTGAATCAGGTGGTGCAGACGTTGTCTATCATTCGAATATGGATGATAGAAAGTTTGAGGAATACTTAAAAAGCGCCGGTGTCGATACTTTGATTTATACGGGATTTTCTTCGAATGTTTGTGTGATAGGCATGCCGACCGGAATGATTCCCATGTTCCACAGAGGGTTCAAGTTGTACTTCGTTCCGGAAGCATCGGCGGCAACAGAGTTTGGCAACACCTGGGGGAGTGGCGCTGCACACAAGGCGACCACTACCATGATTTCTAACTGGATTGGCGAGATCATCGCTTTTAAGGATTTCATGAGAATTAAACAGTCCTCTACGATGGGCCGATGATCCCGCAACTGGCCAAGCGTTCACATCATGCGGAGCGAAGCCCTACATGATGAGCGGCCAAGCGCCGGCCAATCCTCATGAATGGCTTCTCGATAAACTGGAAGGCGGCAACGCCTACTGCAATGGTTATAAGCCCAATCAGCCACCATGGCACACCGCAAATAACCGACACATAGACGACTGGCGCGTGGAAGGCATAGATGCTGTAGCCAGCAGATCCAACCACCCCAAGGAGAGTGCCCGAAGTGCTGCGAGCTTTGTCGATGAACGAGATCAGGCAGCCGAAGCATAGGGCGAACATGACCTGGCGAATGCCGGCGAACAGCTGGGTGTGAGCCCCGAGATCTTTCTGAAAGACAGTGATAATCAGCCAGGCAGCTGCCGGCAGAATCACGATGCGGCCCATGACGCGGGCGAAATTAGGGTCGGTGAACTTAAGTCCTATCCACCAGAAAGGGACGAATGCGATCAAGCTGGCGTTGAAGGACCAGTAGCGCCATTCAGGTATGAACGTGTTGATGCCAACGCTTGCAATCCAGCAGGCGGCCACAACCGCCCACCAAGCCCGATCGGAAAGCCGACCGATAATCAGCAGTGCGAGAGGATAGACCGCGTAGAGCCACATCTCGACGGCCACGGTTTGCAGCGGCCCATTGCCTTGGATCGAGGGGAAGTAGTCGCCAGGGTTTACGGCCTCGGTGGTCAGCAGCTTCCTTAGCATGCTCTCAATGGTCAACTCATGCGTGCCCGAAACCATTGGTGCGGCTTCCGGGTTGATCCGAGAAGCGATATAGAACATCCCGAATCCGAATAAAGATGCCAGGAAGAAAACCGGGTAGATGCGGAAGAACCGGCGGATCGCATAGGCGGCGACACCGTCGCGGTGCGATCTCAAGCCGTTGCGGTGTATGCAGTATCCACTCAGGACGATGAAGCCGAGAACCGCCGGATGCGTTTCGCTATTCCCCTGGAATACACCTTCCAGCCATTGGGTGACCAAGAGAATGCTCTGGGGTATTGCGGACGGCCCCTGTACGGCAAAAGCCCACGGCGCCAAGTGCGTGACCACCACCCAGACGGCAAGCAGTAATCGAAGGGTATCAATATTCTGTGAACGGCTGCTGTTTGCAGAAATGCTCAGTACGGAGGTATCCATGTTGTTAGGGTCTTGTCTTGGGTCTGCAAAACTACCATAGATTCCCTCGTTTTATTGGAGAGGCTCCTGTTTTGGATTTCGATAGCCAGATGATGGAAGGAAAGGACAGGCAGCTGCGCTTGAGCGCAGCCGTATAGCTGGGCTGGCCTGCGAGTCGATCTATAATGATCTCTCTATAGATGAGAGGGGTCCAGTGAGCAATCGTTACTGTAACGCCCAGGCCGGTGAGTTTATGCCGGGCATCGTCATGCCGCAGGAGATCCACGGCTTGCCGCGCAAGCGCCTGACAGAGATCGACCTGTGCGACAGCGCGGTGAACTGCCTGGTCGCCCAAGCACTGGCCGAGGGCTTGATGGAGTCGCTGGAAACCTTGAAGGCCATCCCGGCCCAGGCAATCGAGCGGCTATATCTGATGATGAGGACGCAGCTCAGGCGCGTTTGGGCGAATTCGGAGGCTAGGCACATACAAGAAGGAAAGCAGGGGACAATCCTGGGCACTGGATGTCCCAAATAGTCATGAACTACCAGCACCAGCAACTAAGGCATAAGCAAGTGATTCCGTGGCCTGCAGGCTGAAAACCCCGAAAAACCTGAGTCTCTTACCGGATTGCAAATCCGTCTACGCCGGTTCGATTCCGACCTCGGCATCCACCATTCGAAAGCCCCGCAGATTAGCGTCTGGGGGATTTTTCTTTTGCCTTCAAAAAAGGGTGGAGTTCCGAAACTTTTGGGCAGGAGTTCCGAAACATCATCACTTTGTGGGTCATGCGTATATCTTGTTCGAATGGATTCAAGTTTAAGGCCGCTGCCATGGTGCTGGACGAAGTTCCATCGGTTTCTGAGATTTGTGCCATCTTTGACATTGGTCCTCTGCTCCGCGTCGCTGGATAGACCAGTTGCGCCAGGAACGCCAAGGCGTAACTCCGGCGAGAGCCAAGGCCATCACGGCTTAGGAGCAGAAAATTCAGCAGCTCAGAGCCCTGTCCATGAGCTACCCCGCCAGCCTTGCCCGTTATCTTGGAACCCGAGCCGGTGGACCTGCTGTCTCAAGTTCAGGCTGAAAGCTTTCTGCGCCGTCGGGACGTTGATACGGCCATTGTTCCGCAACAGGATGCGGTTGATCTGGACGACGCAACCGACGCCGAGGGCGTGTTGCTAAAACAGTGGAAGCGGTATCGCGTTGCGCTCGACCGCCTGCCCAAACAGCCAGGCTACCCCGGCACGATCGACTGGCCAGCCGCACTTTTCGCATGTGGCTACTCAGCGGCTGTCCATGACGTCCTGATAGATCTGATCCAGACGCTTTTGGTTACGGTCGTAGCAGCCTGGCTGGTTAGGAGGGTCGCCGTCACACGCGATGCTGTGTGCCTGGTTTCGACCGCCATATGGGCTGTTGAAGTAATGCGAGCACCCTGATGCTAGACATGCCGCGATCACGATCAAGCAAATTCCTTTTCTCATCACACCCTTCCTCATTGGTTACCGGTTTGACGTCCAATCCGCCCGGAAGACACATCGGGTCTGCTTGCGCCCCTTCATCTCGACATCTGGAGATGCAACCTATGCAGATCACCGACCAGTCGAACTTCCGTGGCGCTGAAAACTTTGCTTTAAGCCTTTCTCACGCGGCGGCAGCGTTCACCCCATCAGTGAAGTTATCATCAGCGTTTCAACTCAAGAGCCGAGCCCTTACACCTCATAGAAGTGATTGATGGCGTCGGCTGTCACCAGTTTGAGCTTGGGCAGATTGATACTTTCGAATATCTCCGCGTATTTCCTTCGATTTGGCGGAGTTGAGTTGGCGATGTGGCGAATCATCTGCCATTTGAGGCTATCGAAGCCGCCTTCCAAGGCGCCAAGTCGATCATGCTCAAACCATGTGCGACGAAAGTACCGTGTCAGGCTAGTAACAGTTGAGACGTCCAGCAGAATAATGCCCGTCGCCCGTGCTAAGCGTTACGTGATGCATCGTGTGTAGTTTCCCTCCATCACCCAGCAATCTTCTCAATTGCTGGGTGATGGAGGCTTAGAAACTCCGCGTCTTGGCGAGGTTTCCAGTCAGTGTAGGGTTGGTGAAACAAAACGTCGAGATGTACGACGGGCAAGCGTTGCCTGACCCCGATGGCGTTAGCCAATATGGATTTTCCGCTGTTGGAGGGTCCCATTACGCAAATGCGCTGGCCCAGTTTGTGGAGGCTGGTCATTAACAATTCACCGAGTGCAGGTTTGACGCTCAGACCCGATCAAAGTCAGTCTGAATTCGAATGTTTAGGTTGTCAAATGTACGTCGATCGAGCCGGTGCACATCATGGATTACCTGTCAAAGATACAAGCTGAAACTACCTGTTTTTCTGATCATACAGCCTTCGGATATAAGGTTCAGCACGGTATAGTTTTGCCTTTTGCGCTGACCGTCGACTGGCTGGGGCTTGTGTAAAGTGCGTTTTACGGAAGCTCCGAACACATTTGCTTGGAGCCTGGCCATCCGTTGCGCTGATGAGCGCTACTTCCACCTTGGCGGAATCCACCAGTACCTTTCCCACTTCTGCGATTGCTTTCGCTCTGTCAATGTCCATAGGATCATCTTTGTCTTGCAATGCCTCTAGGGTTGCGAACAGGTGATTATGTAGGTCAGTCATCTTTTTTTTCACCAGAGGCCTCGCTGATTGCACGCTTCAGCTTGCTCAACTGGCGGATAGTGGTTTTGAGTTCTAGTGGATATCTGTGGATGATTTTGCGGCGCATGTTCTCCGCGCGGCTGACCAATTCAAGATTGCCGATCTCGATGTGCTGGGGATTACAGTCCTCGAAAACCACTAGAGGGCCCAGCGGGATTTGGCCGTAGGCTTGTTCCCAAAGCAAAGCATGCACCGACGTCCAGGGCGATACGATCCCCGCGAAGCCGGGCATCACCGGAACATGCGATCAGCCATCCACTCAAACGCGGTGAGTAAGCCGAAGTTCGCTGAATAAAGCCCTCAAAATACTGGTTGAATATACAGTATTGATGTGGCATGATTCCCCCATCAGCGACAGGTCTGGGGTCGGTGAAACCTCGTCACCCCTGACCTTAGCGTGAAGACCTCGAGTCTCGAGCCATCGCCCATGAGCGCCATACGCCCAATACAGAGGCCTGAACTTAAATCAGCTCAGTAACGGAGTTTAAAATGGAAAAGGCAAACTCGGCGTCTCCAACCATGCAAGATCTTTGGACTCAAGTAGAACCGGTGGCTAACACCGGCATGCTTAGGCGCGTGGTTTTTGCGGATGGTAAGTTTTATGCGGCGGGTGGCAACGGTCTTCCCACAACCACTCAGGTTATCAGCGGAAACGCGACTGGTACGGTATGGACCAAGCTCAAGGGCGCCGTCACGTCTGATAGCGGAAAAGTTATCAACGAGCTGTACTGGAACGGTATTGGGACTACGCTTCAAGCCCTTTCTCAATCCGGCAATGTGAGCTACGGCAGCACAGCGCGCCCTTTAAGGGATTGGACAGACCTTACGGCAACTGTACGCGCGTCCGGAGACTTGTATGGCATTGTGTATTATCCGCCCATTTTGGGAACCAACGCGACCTGGATATTGGTTGGGTCTAACGGTAAAGTCTTTTCCCGTTATGGCGATTGGTCAGGCCAAGTGGAGCGCACTACGACGTTCACTTCTAGCGAGACTGTGTACTGCGTCAATGTCATTGGCGATTTTGTGTTGATTGCGGGATCGAGTGGAAAGCTGCTTAGCGCTACTAAGATGCCGACGAGTAATGTGCAATCATTCTCGAGCAGAATCAGCACCTTCGGCACTAGTACCATCCTTTCCATGAAGCTTTGCAACGGGAAGATGTTTATCGTTGGTGCCGATGGCAAGATGGCATATTCAGCCGATGGGCTTAACTGGACTGCTGTTGCAGATACCAGTTTCGGTGGAACCATCATCCGCGACATTGCTTACGGTAACGGCAAGTATGTAGCTGTCGGCGACGGCGGCAAGACAGCCGTTTCCGAGGATGGGATCGGCTGGGTTCAGCAAGCCAACACTTTCGCAGGAACCGATATCCGGAGCGTCGCCTACGGCAACGGTAATTTTGTAGCTGTTGGTGCAAGCGGCAAGATTGCTTACTGGACTCCGTGATCTTCAATCTCCTTGCGTAACAGAGCCCAGCCGTCGCGCTGGGCTTTTTCACTTCTGATTCAGGCTCGCCACAGCCAGGCTGGACCTTCGGGAGATGCGCTGGACGTGCGGCGAGACTGGTTCAGTTGGGTGCCAGCGCTGCAAGCCCATTGACGGACAGGCGGGGAGTTTCAGCATTTGCTGACACCACGCGGTCAGTCTGTATGACTTCAACTTGAACCTCCGCATGATTAGCGTGCGTTTTCCATCGGCCCCTGAATCTAAGATTATTTTTTCTGTGTACAGGCTCTTGATGAGGCTTGTGTAAGGGTATGAAGGACTCCGCGTAACGCTGCCCTCTATCGCATTGCTTTGGCGCAATGGGGTGCTGTCTATCAAGGCTGGGCAGCATTGGCGCCCTTCAAATCTTCTTGCGTGCAAGCCACTGATTGACCGGCTTGCAGTCGTATACCGAAGCCTCGAAGACGCCCCCATACCATTCCACCCTATCGTCATGGTCAGGATGAGCAGGATTGGCCATGGCGTCGAGGAAGTCCTGAAAGCCAGGCGTTCCACCGACATCTTCCGGTGGGCAAGCATTCTCTCCCTCGATGCAATAATGCTCCTGAGGTGCCGAGATCATCGGCAAGCGCTTTTCAACCGTGATTCGGTGTTCCCAGCTATCACCGAAATCGTAAAGATACCCAAACCTCTTTTTGCCCTGTAGGGCATTGACCAGTGTCTTGCGCGTTTCTGAGTTCACCGGCGCCCCCCAATCATCGGAGCTGGGAGTGCCATATTTCTCACCGGCAATATCGAATTCGTGCAGATGGCTGTCAGTCCAGCCCATCACGGCTTGGATCACCCGGTGCAGTTTGCCCAACGTGATGGTTTCGGGAACCAGAAAGCGACGCCAGACCGTAGGCTCGATGTCGTTCAGTTCGATGTGCAGTAGCAGAAGTTCAGCCGGAGCTTTCGGTCGCCTTGCGGTGGCATCCATTGATCTAGCAGCCTTGTCATCATGAGTGTGGGTGAGAAGAGTCCGCTCCTGATCGCCATGATCAACCGTTGAGCTTCGCATCTCGCCGCTTATCTGGTGGTGCATGCCTATCCCTCCGGCAGCCCGACACCGCAAATGAACGTATCACTTCCAAGCCGATGCGAACCATATTCCACCACGTAGCCAGTGCCTCGCCGCTGCGCCTCTGCTTGGGCGGTTGACCGATCGGCGTACACGTCAACGAAATGCCAGGGATGTCGGTCCTTCAGCACCCCCACCCCAGCACACATCCCTTTCTGGCAGGATCGGCAGGTAGGTTTCTTGCCAGGCTGCGAATACTCATGGTGCAGTCCTCTGAGTTCAATAGCATCAGTAAAAGTGGCTTTTGCCGATTGATCAAGCGCACGGGGCATACCAGGGGCTGCGACGAGCCAACACAGTTCTCAGCGGAAATCCCTCATTGCACGATTCATCGGCGTTGCGCATGCTCGGGCTCGTTGGTCAATCAATCGATGGAGGTGGAACATGTCCGATCACGCGCAAGTCAGTAAGGCCCCAGACCTGATCCTGCGGAGAAAAACGCCTTTTTCCCGTCCGACTACTCCCTGCAGCAATTCACCTCGCCCACGTCGGACCTTAACGGCGCCAACTATCCAGCACCCTATACCGGGACAAAGAGAATTCTCATGATTGGCGCCGACGAGCGCTATTTGCTGACCGATAACGGTAGTTTCTTCTCCACGGGCAATCATCCGGTAGAAACCCTGTTACCGATGTATCACCTTGATGCCGCCGGTTTCGCGTTCGATATCGCGACCGTTTCCGGCAATCCGGTCAAGTTCGAGTTCTGGGCCATGCCAGGCGAAGATCAGGCAGTGGCAGGCTTTTTCGACAAGTACCACAGTCAATTCCAGCAACCCCAGCGTCTGGCTGACGTGCTGGCGGCGGGCCTGGACACGTATGCGGCCATCTTCATTCCTGGGGGCACGGTGCGCTGATCGGCATTCCCGAAAGCGCCGAGGTGGGTGAGGTGCTGAAGTGGGCCGCCGCACATGAGCGCTTCGTCATCTCGCTGTGTCATGGGCCGGCAGGGTTCCTCGCCGTGGGTGAGAGCGACCTGTACCGCGGCTACAAGATCTGTGCGTTTCCCGATGCACTTGATGCGAAAACGCCGGAAATCGGCTATATGCCCGGCCATTTGACATGGAAGTTTGGCGAACGACTCAAGTCGCTAGGCTTCGAGATCGTCAATGACGATATCAGCGGAGCCGTCCATCGCGACCGCACCCTGATTACCGGCGACAGTCCGCTCGCGGGAAACAATCTGGGCAAACTGGCGGCTGAAGTCCTGCTCAAGGAAGTGACGGCGTAGTGTCCGGCGCTAGCGCCCTGGAGGCGGTGTTGCGCTGCGCGGCGACCGTCGAGGTCGCCGAGTCGCTCGATCAGGTCCGTGACGCCGTTCGACGCTTCTGTGCGGGCCTGGGCTATGACCGCTTCATGCTGTTTTCGACGTCGGCAGGGCAGAGCGAGCCGGTGGAGCGTATCTATTGGCTGGAAGGGGACTGGTTCGGGACGGGTGAGGCGGTTGACGCCAAGACCTACATGCAGCGCTGCCCGGTCACGCGCCATGTTGTGACTGCACGCGAGCCATTTTTCTGGACCAAGACACGGCACGCGGCCGACGGTGAACTGTATCGAATCGTGACCACGCCCCGCGGCCCCGGCATCCATGGGCTGCAAGTGCCCTTGTTCGGGCCCTTGGGGCTGGAAGGCGCGATGAGCTTGGGGGGCGCGAGCATCGACGCCAGCGTTCAAGCGCGCTGGGCCGTGAAGGTCGTGGCCGAGGCCGCGTTTCTGGCCGCGCGTCGATTGCTGGCACCACCCCCGGAGGTCGCGCCGGGTCAGTTATCCACGCGTGAGCGCGAGGTGTTGGCCTGGATTGCTGCAGGGCGGCGACAGGGCGTTATCGCGGCGACCTTGGCGCTGTCTGAGCGCACGGTGGAAAACCACCTTAGGCGTATTCGCAAACGGCTCGAAGTCAAGACCACGGCCGAGGCGATACGCGTCGCCATACGTAATGGCGAAATCGGTGCCTGACACAGCGCGGTCTCAGTCGCAGCTACTGGAGCCAGAGTCACCGCCGCTGTCGCTGGAACTGCCGCCGTCGCCGGACGAATGCGTGCTGTGGTCCGACCCGTAGCAGTGGTTGTTGGAGCGATCGGAGGTCGAACAGTCCGATGATTGCAGGCTGTGCAGCGTGCCGAGTGTACCCAGGGTGATCATCGGATCGACTCCCTGGCCCTGTCGAACACCCTCCAGGCCTGCGTTGCGGGTTGAGCTGTTCCGTCTGCGTTTGAATAACCGAGTCAAGAAGTTGAACATGTCCATCCTTGTACGCCTGCCAAGGCGGCGTTGTTTGATGTGGCGGCAGTTGGCGTTGAGTCTTTACAGGCTTGCACTTCGATGCGATTTGCCCGCGCCAGCCGGAGGATACAATCGCCTAAAGTAAGCGAGTCGCATGAGTTGACGCGCAATCAGCGAAGTAGTTCTCGAATGACGGCCATTCACAGGGCCATGCGCGGTCCGATCCTGTTTGGGGTATGGCCGGGAGGCTGACTTCGAACTGCCGCCGCTGACGTTGAACACGCTCGAGTTGGACGCGCTGATACTAGGCGTGGAAATGCTCATGGCGGCTGCGAAGTGCTTTCCCGGCCTGATCGATTACCACGCCTATGCCCCGCTGGGCGGTGACCGCGTGTTCGTGGATCTAGCGATGTGGGAAGGTCTTGAATATGCCCAAGACGTGGCCAAAGCGTTCCGTGAAGGTGATGCACGATTCGCTGAGTACGCGCACGCCATCGAAGACCTGACATTCATGAGCCATTTCGCCGTGTCCTGACCACGTTTGCGCGGCCGGTGTCTGCGCTGTTGCCGGCCGCTCCCCGGTCGTTATCGAGAACGTGCGCTGGGTCTGGAAAAAATCCGAACGTAGCGGCTTCCCCGGTATCCAAGCCAACATGGCCAAGATTACCGATGGCGCTGAAGTTTCCTGCACAGTGATAGTGCGTGTGGGAAGTTGCCGAAGCCGCATCTAGTGTGAGGAAAGCGCAGTGCCCAACAGCGATCTCAGAGTTGACAATCGATTCACTGCCGAGGTCCTTGGTCATCCCAAGGATATCTTCTTCGCGGCGGTTGAAAGCACCCGCATGCCGATGATCGTCACCGATCCCAATCAACCCGATAACCCGATCATCTTTGCCAACCACGCCTTTCAGGAAATGACGGGTTATGGGCTGGAGGAACTGCTGGGCAGCAACTGCCGGTTTCTCCAAGGCAAGGACACCGATCCGGAGGTGGTTGCCGCCATTCGCCAGGCAGTCGAGCAGCGTTACGATTTTTCCACCGAAGTGCTCAACTACCGTAAGGATGGCAGTTCGTTCTGGAATGCACTGTTCATTTCTCCGATCTACAACGACGCCGGTAAACTGACCTACTTCTTCGCCTCGCAACTGGATGTCAGCAGACGCCGGGATGTCGAGGAGGCGCTGCGGCAGTCGCAGAAGATGGAGGCGCTGGGGCAACTGACCGGTGGCATCGCCCACGACTTCAACAACTTGCTTCAAGTGATTGGCGGCTACGTTTCGCTGTCCAAGGCGGCGGCCGAGAAGGACCAACCCGATTTTGCCAAGATCGTGAGAAACCTCACTTATGCCAGCAACGCCGTGGACAAGGCCAATACCTTGACTCGGCAGTTGCTGGCGTTCTCTCGAAAGCAGTCGCTTCAGGGACGGGTCATCAATATCAATCAGATCGTCACCGACGCGAAGGTGCTGATCAACCAGACATTGGGGGATGGGGTCAACGTCACGTTGGACCTGGATCCGAATCTGCACAATTGCCGTATCGACCCCGCCCAGGCACAGATCGCCTTGCTCAATGTGGTCATCAATGCCAGGGATGCGATGGCGGGGGATGACGATCCCGCTTTGAACATCGAGACCCGCAATGTGATCGTCACCCCGGACGCGCGCACCTCTTACGAGGGCTTGCTGGCGGGGAGTTATGTCTGCATGGCCGTGACCGACAACGGCGATGGAATGTCGGAACTGGTACGCGATCGCGCCATGGACCCGTTCTTCACCACCAAGGATGAAGGCAAGGGCACTGGCCTCGGCCTGTCCATGGTCTACGGGTTCGCCAAGCAGTCAGGCGGGGCGGTGAAGATCTACTCCGAAGAACACGTGGGTACCACACTGCGTTTCTACTTCCCCGCCGACGCCAGCGAGCTCCAGCCCATCGAGCAGCGCTCGGCCAGCTACGCCAAAGCAGGGCACGAGCGCATCCTCATCGTCGAGGACCGTCTGGACGTCGCCGAGCTGGCCCAGGTGATCCTGCAGGAGCATGGCTACAAGACCCTGGTGGCCAAGGATGCCCAGCAAGCGCTGGAACTCTTCGAGGGCGATGACGCATTCGACCTGCTGTTTACCGACCTGATCATGCCAGGCGGCATCAATGGCGTGACCCTGGCGCGCAGGGTGCAGTCGCAGCGACCCGCCATCAAAGTGCTGTTGACCACCGGTTACGCCAAGAGCTCCATCGAGCGCACCGATATCGGAGGCGCGGAGTTCGAGGTCATTTCCAAGCCTTACCTGCCACAGGAACTGGCGCGCAAGGTGCGTCAGGTGCTGGATTCTCCAGGCGGGGTGTGAGGATGAGCTTGAACTGCATCTGCGCGAGGATGCCCAACCTTTGACAGCCACGGAGCACTGCACATGACCGATCAGCAGCAAGACCCCAAGCAGGACCAGGTACCCGCTCACTCCACTGAGGCGGAGAGGGCGCGACTGAAGGACAAGCATAAGGACGCCATCCCGCCAGGGGCGGAATGAAGCCGCGTAGTTGAACGTGGCAAGCCTCAGGCTCGCCTGCACCCACCTCGAATCGAGGCCCTGTTCAGGGCCTCAGTCAATTTCAGCGTCTGGATCACAGTGCCGTCGGCGTTCGATCCCTGGCCATCGATCAGTTACCATCACGTCGCAGGCACTCAAAAAGTGCTTTGATTTCAATTTGATGGCGCTCAGACCGCCGTCGCCGGCGACAGGATCCATGTTTTGACCCACCCCGTGCAAAATCCGGTGCTGCAGTACCTGGCGCGTCTGGCGCCGTCCAGCCAGATGACCCTGCGTTACATCCTTCAGGATGCCGCCGACCGCCTGGGCTTTGCCGATCACGATATCGCCACGGTGCCTTGGCACGGGCTCGAGGCGGGCCACATCATTGCGCTGGTGGCGGCGCTTCGTACCGATGGCTATGCCCCTAATACGTCATCGCTGTACGTCAACGCTGTGCGCGGGGTGATGAACGAGGCCTGGCGCCAGGGACTGATCGACCACGAACACCTGCTGCGCATTCGCGAGGTCAAGCCCGCCAGTGGCACGCGCCTGCCGCCAGGACGCAACCTGAAGCGCAGCTTGATTCGCGAACTGATGGACGTCTGTTCTGCCGACCCGCGACCGCAGGGCGTGCGCGATGCGGCCATCATCGCCTTGCTGTACGGCACCGGCATGCGCAAGTCCGAGTCGGTCGATATCGACCTGGCCGATGTCGACTTCCAGGAGCGCAGCCTGCGGGTCGTGGGCAAGGGCAATCGGCAGTTGATCAAATATGCCCCGCCGTGGGCGTTCGAGAAGCTTGGCGCCTGGCTGGCGTTGCGTCGTGAGCACCTGCCGACCGGCGTGACGGACGACAGCTTTCTGTTCAATCGCATCCGTCGTGGCAATCACATTACTCGGGCACGTATCACCAAGCATGCCATCTACTACATCGCTCGGCAGCGCGGCGCGCAGGTGGGCGTGAAGATCATGCCACACGATTTTCGGCGTGCATTCATTACGCGGGTGATCGAGGAGCATGACCTGTCCATTGCCCAGAAGCTGGCGCACCACGTCAACATTCAGACCACCGCAGGCTACGACCGCCGCGACGACAACGAGCGGCGGCGGGCGGTTGAGCGATTCGATTACTGAGTTCGCGGCAGAGAAGTGTCAGCGGGCGAGTGTGGAGGGCAGGAGGTTTTCTTCCAGGCTGAAGCGGTAGCTCACATCGATGTCGTCCGTGGGACGCTGGCAGTGCGTGCGCCTGAGCACGAACTCGAATGCTGGCTCATAGAAGCCCTCTCTCAACACTGCACCGGCCAGCACCTCCACGTGATACCAGCCGTTGTCCAGTTCGATGATCGGACGGCCAGGCACTTGATAGCGGGCCAATAGATCGCCCAGGGTCTTGTGGGTGAAATGCTGCAGGATGCGCCAGGTGAACAGCATCAAGGCGCGATGTTCAACCTGCAGTACATAACCCGCGCGGCGGTGTGCGACGCGATTGCCGGGTTCCAGCAGGGCGGGGATGGGTTCGTCCAGGCTGAAGATGATGCGGTAGGGCAGGTTGTCGACCCCCGCCATGGGCACGACCACGCCTTCGAGCACCGCACGATCGCCACTGTCGCCGGAGGTGAACGCGCGCGCCAGATCGTCCGGCAGGTCGTTCTCCTCCTTGAAACGCGCCAGACGCTGAATGTCGGCGAGCAGGAAATAGTCGATCAGATCGTTGAGCACTTCGCTGAATTCGTGGCGCATCGGTTCGGCTCCTTGGGCGCGGCGTCAATGACGCTGGCTGAGCTGGATCAGGTTGCCGCAGGTGTCGTCGAACAGCGCCACGGTCGTTGGCCCGGTCACAGTGGGCGGCTGGGCGAACTGCACGCCACTGGCGCACAAGCGCGTGTACTCGGCCTGGATATCCCGCACCGCGAAGGAGGTGGCGGGAATGCCCTCGGCCTTGAGCGCAGCCTTGTAGGCCTGGGCGGCGGGGTGGGAATCCGGCTCAAGCAGCAGTTCCACTCCGTTCGGATCGTTCGGCGACGTCAAGGTGAGCCGGCGGTGCCGGCCCATGGGGATGTCGTCCTTGGGCTGGAAACCCAGTATGTAGTGGTAGAAGGCCAGGGCCTTGGCCTGGTCGTCGACAAGGATGCGGGTGACCACGATCTTCATAGGCGGCTTCGCTGCTGAGGGGCATAGCCCTAAGTAAAGACGCTGCGCTGCATTTGACCAGCCTTCACTGCGGCGAGCCGAACACGCCGGTCCAGTAGATGCCGGCATCGCTCTTCGGATCCACCGCATAGGCCGCGCCCAGGTCACGGTAGTCGGGGTTCATCAGGGTAGCGCAGTGGCCAGGGCTGGCCAGCCAGCCATCGACCACCTTGCGCGGCGTGTCGCGCCCTGCGGCGATGTTCTCGCCAATCTGCTGGTACAGATAACCCGCAAGTTCTGCGCGATCCCCAGGGGTACGCCCGTCGTAGTCGATATGGTCGAAGAAGTTCTGGTTGGCCATGGCGCGGGTGTGATTGGCCGCGACATCGGCCAGGGTGGCATTCCAGTTCAAGGGCTGCGCTGCGGCGAAGGGCTGGCCGCCGCACTGGCGCGGCAGCTTGCGCGCGGCATTGACTTCCTGCAGCAATTTTTGACCCTCGGCCTGCCAGTCACCGAGGCGACCGCTGAGCAGCGGGCGCGCCAGCACGATGCGCCAGTCGCGGCCTTCCTGGCTGACGCCGATATCGACGAACTGCGGATCGAGCACCACCTGGCAGAAACTCTCCTCGATGGCGCCCATGGCCGCTTTTGCGTCCCGTGGGCCAGACAGGCTGATGGCCTGGACGTTGACCATGGGGTAGGCGGCGCGCGTCATGGCCTGCTGCAGGTCGCGGGTGCCTTCCGGCGACAGGGCCAGGCGGGTGTCACTGTTGAGCGGCGGCAGCTCGAGCGACGCCTCGCCACCGCAACGTTGGGTCTGGCTGCGGTAGAGGTTGATCGCTTCGATCAGTTGCGCTTCATCGCCGCTCGACGCCTGGACGTTGATCGGGTTCAGCAAACCCAACGACAGGGCGCCAAGGCAGGCGAGGGATGACAGGACGCGCATCAAGAATCTCCCTATGACTGGCAGTGGCCTGGTGGGGGCGCTGCCCATCCTACACAAGCCACCGGTTTTTGGCCTGGCTTGTGTGTTGCGGTGAGCCATCGGTAACCCGATGGCGGCAAAAGAGGCAGTAGACAGGCCGCGCGCGAAAAAGTGCGATTTGTTGGAAATAATTCGCAATATCGATTATAAGTGCGACTCACTTGCGATAATGCTGGCCAGGAAGGCTCTCCAGTCACCTATTCAGGAGCCTTTCATGGCCTACATTTGCCCGATGCGTCCGACCTTGATCGCGCTTTGCTGTTCCGTCGGTCTGAGCGCCCAAGCGGCGGACGGCCCCCTCGTACTTGACGCCACTGCCGTCAATGCCGACGCCTTCAAACCGGCGTCCAGCCCTTTGCCTGAAACGTTCGCCGGTGGGCAAGTGGCCCGGGGCGGGCAGATGGGCGTGCTGGGTAATCAGGACATGATGGACGTGCCGTTCACCCTGACCAGCTATACCGCGCAACTGATCGAGGATCAGCAGGCCGAAGACATCGGCGATGTGCTGCTCAACGACCCCTCGGTGCGCCAGTCCTTTGGTTTCGGCAATCAGTCGCAGGTCTTCGTGATCCGCGGGCTGCCGCTCAGCGGCGACGATGTGGCCTTCAATGGCTTGTATGGCGTACTGCCCAGGCAAATGATTTCAACCGATGCGGTAGAGCGAGTGGAACTGTTCAAAGGGCCCAACGCTTTTCTCAACGGCGCCAGCCCCACCGGCACGGGGCTGGGTGGCAACGTCAACCTGCAGCCCAAGCGCGCTGACGACATCCCGACCCGCCGCTACACCCAGGACATCACCACTGACGGGCGTATTGGCGAGCATCTGGACATTGGCCAGCGCTTTGGCGAAGACAACCGTTTCGGTGCACGCTTGAACCTGTCCCAGCGCGAGGGCGACACGGCGGTCGACGATCAGAATCAGCGCAGCAAGCTGTTCGTTGCAGGCCTGGACTACCGCGGCAATCAACTGCGTGTCTCGAGCGACTTCGGCTACCAGAAGCAGCGCGTCAACCACTTGCGTAACTCCGTGCGCCTGGGCGCGGGTGTCACGGATATCCCGCATGCGCCCAGTGCTGACCACAACTATGGCCAGGACTGGTCCTGGACCGAGACCGAAGATACCTTCGGCATGCTGCGTGGCGACTACGATTTCAACGAGCATTGGAGCGGTTACCTGGCTGGCGGCATCAAGCACACCCGCGAAACCGGCTTCTACGGCACGCCCGTCCTGACTAACGCCGCCACCGGCGCTGCGACCATCGCCGGTTCGCAAATTCCGCACAATGAAGACAACGCGAGTTTCATGACCGGGCTCAACGGTCGCTTCCAGACCGGCCCGGTCAGCCACCAACTGAACCTGGGCGCGGCGAGCATCTGGACCGAACAGGAAAATGCCTACGTTTTCTATAAGTCTCAGCCGACCAATATCTACGACACCTTGCCGGTTCCGCGTCCTGCCAGCGTGAGCGCGAGCGCGGGCCTCCTGAGTGACCCGGGAGTCACGGGCAAGACGCGCAACCGCAGTGTGGCCCTGTCCGATACGCTTGGTCTGTTCGACGACACCTTGCTGCTCACCGCTGGCCTTCGTCGTCAGCAACTGCGGGTAGAGGGCTACGCCTATCGCGGCACGGGCGTCGACGGGGGGCGCACCGCGTTCTATGACGAGGCGGTCACCACACCGGTATATGGCATCGTCTACAAGCTCACGCCAGCACTGTCGCTGTACGCCAACAGTATCCAGGGCTTGGCCCAAGGCGCCACGGCCAGTGGCGAAGTGGTCAACGTCGGCCAGGTATTCCCGCCGGCCAAGACCAAGCAGGTCGAGGCCGGCATCAAACTCGACCAGCAGCGCTATGGCGCCAACCTGGCGGTCTATCGTATCGAGCGGCCCACTGACGGCTACCGCGAAGGCAACGTCTTCGTGCAGGACGGCCAGCAGATCAACAAAGGCGTCGAACTCAGCGTGTTCGGTGAGCCACTTCAGGGTCTGCGTCTCATGGCGGGCGGCACACGCATGGACACCGAGCTCAAGAACACCCAGAACGGCAGCAACGATGGCAATCATGCCGTGGGTGTGCCGACGTTCCAGCTCAATGCCAGCGTCGATTGGGACGTTCCCGGTCTTCCCGGCGTAGCGCTCAATGCGCGCATGCTGCGCACGGGTGGGCAGTACGCCAACCCGGCCAATACCCTCAGCCTGCCGACCTGGAATCGCTTCGACCTAGGCGCACGTTACCGCTTCAAGGTTCAGGACAAAGACATCACCCTGCGCATGAACGTGGAGAACGTGGCCGACAAGTCATACTGGGCGTCGGCCAACGGCGGCTACCTGACCCAGGGCGATCCACGCCTGGTCAAGTTCTCCGGCACGGTCGACTTCTGACGTTGACGTGTCAGCGAGCCGGGCTCAGCGTGCCAGCGCTGTGCTGGGGCGGTAAAAGAAGAAATGACGGGTCTGGGCGGTGCGCCGATACGTCTTCGCCCAGCTCGGTCGCACGTGGCGGTCGTGGAAAAACAGCGCGCCGGCGGTGCTGTCTGGCAGTTGCTGGTTGAGCGCCTTGCGCGCGATTTCCTTGGCGATGTCATAGCGCGGCGGCTCCTCGACTTGATCCGGACGCCCGTCGCACCACCAGGAAAACTGGCAACTGCGGTTTTCCACACCCTGCTTGACGACGCCGCAGATCGAGTCGGGAAAGCCCGGTTTGCCCAGGCGGTTGAGCACCACATTGGCGACGCCGCGCATGTCCTTTTCGTCGGCGCCCTTGGCTTCCCAGTAAAGGGTGCGTGCCAGACAGGTGATGCTGTCGTCCAGCGGCGCCTGACCGGCCGGGTCGACGGCCTTGACCTCGGCAGCGGTGATCTTTTCCGGGGGCTTGGGCGGTGGCGCGTCGTCGACCACCTTCTGCTCGAGCGCCTGGGCCTTGTCTTCGGCGATGGCGGCTGTGTTGCTGTCGGCGGCGTGCACCTGTGTGAAGGGCAGGGCAATGAGCAGGCTGAACGCAATCCACCGGTGGCGCATGATCGGATGTCCGTGTGACTGGGATCCGAGCATTCTAACCACGCGGCTTCAACCCAGGGTAAGGCTCAGCATCAACGGCAACGTCACGGCCGCCGCCACGGTCTGCAAGGCGATGATGGTTGCCATCAGCGGCGCGTTGCCGCCCATCTGCCGGGCCATTACGTAGGAGGACGATGCCGTCGGCAGCGCCTGGAACAGCACCGCCACCACGGCCGCCTGACCGCCGAGCCCGAGCAGGCGACACAGGCCGAAAGTGGTCAGCGGCATGACCAGGAACTTGAAGACCGAGGCGGCCGCCAGCGGCTTGACCTGCTGGCCCATGCGCGCGCCGCCCAATGCCGCGCCCACGCACAGCAGCCCAAGGGGCAGTGCCGCCTGGCCCAAGGCCTTGATCGTTGGTTCCAATCCGGCGGGCAAGCCGATGCCGGTGACGCGCAGCAACAGACCCCCGGCGCAGCCGATGATCAGCGGGTTGGCGAAGATTGCCTTGAACACCGTGAACGGCGAGCTGTGCCGGGCGCTGAAGCGGGCGAACACCAGCACGCAGAGCAAGTTGACCAGCGGCACGATCGAGGCATTGGCCACGGCCGCCAGGGCGATGCCGGCGCTGCCATAGATACCCGCCGCCAGCGTCGCGCCGATGTAATTGTTGAAGCGAACTCCGCCTTGGAATACCGAGGTGAAGTCGGCGCCATCGTGCTGCGCCAGTCCTTGGTAGAGCACCAGCAGCACGCCGCCGACAAGGGTCGAGAGCATCAGCACGGCGACCATGCCCAGCACGGGTACGCCATCCAGATTGGCGGTGGCCAGGCCATGCAGGAACAGCGAAGGCAGCAGCACGTAGTAGCTCAATCGCTCGGCGCCTGGCCAGAAGCTGTCGGCGAGAAAGCCGCGTACGCGCAGCACGGTGCCTAGGGCGATGAGCAGGATGATGGGCACGAGCGTGGTGAGTAGCAGGGGCAGCATGAGCACGGATCCGAGGTCGGGTACCGGCACAGAGTACCCAGCCGCGCAGGCGGAGGAAACGCGTGTTTGCGCTCAGTAGACCCACACCTCCACCCGGCGATTGCGCAGGCGTCCGTGTTCCTGCTCGTTTCCGGCCACAGGCAGCTCATCGCCCATGCCTAGCACATCCTTCACCTGCATCCCGTCGCGCGCCAGTTCGCGGCGCACCGCCATGGCCCGCAGGCGTGAGAGCAGGGCGGCGCGACCAGGGGTTTCCTTGGGGTCGCTGAAGCCGACCAGTACCGCCTGGTCCTGCAGCTTGCCGACTTGACGCAGGTAATCGCCCAGGCGTTGTACATCGCGCAGCGCTTTGTTATCCAGGCTGGCGCTGCCCTCCTGAAAGCGGAAATTGACACTCAGGCGCTGCGCTTCGTTCGCCAGGGCGCGATACGGCGCGGGCATCCGTGGCTGCGCGGCGATGGTCAGTGGCGTGATGCCTTGGGAGACGAAACCCTGGGCGGCGACGATCGCCTGACCGGTTGGGCTCTGGCTGAACTCGGCAAGGGCCTTGGCGGGTGCGCTGGGGTTTGTGGGCAAATAGAAGAACAGCCTTCGCGACAGTGGATAGTCTTCGCTGGCCACGTTGGCCGAGGTGGGCAGCAGGGCCGGCGCGTCGCCCTCGGCGATTGCCAGCGCTTTGCCTTCGTGCACGGTGGTCAGGCTGCTGAAACCGATGGCCGCCGGATCGGCCTTCACCTGTGCCGCCAAGGTTTCGCCGGACTCGAAGCGGGCGGCCTGGGGTGACAGCTCCTGGCCCTGCGGGCGCAGTACCAGGGTGCGAAAGGTGTCGAAGGTGCCGGAGCGATCGTCGCGCGCGTACAGGTGGATTGGGCCAGCGTGCCCGCCCAATTGCTCCCAGCGCTGGATCTGCCCGGAGAAGACCTTGGCCAGTTCGGCGATGGTCAATGCCTGCAAAGGGTTATCGGGATGCACGACCACGGCCACGCCATCGAGGCCGATCACCTGCTCGCTGGAGGCGCTGCGCAGGTCGCCCAGGTGCGCCAGCTCGCGGGCCTCCTCGTCGCTGATCGGTCGCGAGGCGGCCGCTAGATCGGCCTCGCCCTGGGCCAGGGCGCTGAAACCGGTGCGGGTGCCGTGGGCAGCGATACTGATCCGCAGGGGCGCGCCGTGGGCATTAATGGCGCTGACCTCGACCTCGTTGGCCTGCCCGCCAGACTGGCTGCGGATAGCCTGTGCGCCTTGGTCTTGCAGGAATCCGCGCACCAGCGCCGGTGCCAGCGCTGCGCCAAGGGTGTTCGAACCTTGAATACTCAGCCAGGCCGGCTCTGCGCGGACCAGCAGGGGTAGCAGGCAGAGCAACAGGGCGAGTGAGCGACGCATGCCGGAGTCCTTGGGCATAGGAATGTCCGGCAGATTACGACAGGCGTGTGACTGAAAAGTGACGGCGCCCGTGCGCGCTAGTGCGCCGGCGGCTCGACCAGTTCGGCCGGTGCCTGCCTGGCCTTGCCCCGTGCAATCCAGTAATACAGCAGACTCGGCACCACCAGGCCGATCAGCCAGGACACGTCGACCCCGCCCAGGTGCGCGACCATGGGACCTGTGTAGAGCTTGGTGTCGATGAAAGGCATCTGGATCAGCACGCCGAGGCTGTACACGCCGATGCCTGGCCAGTTCCAGCGGCCGTAGCGCCCGTTCGGATCGGCCAGCGCCGGAATGTCGTAGCGTTCGCGGGTGATGAAGTAGTAGTCCACCAGATTCACCGCGCTCCATGGCACGAAGAAGGTCAGCAGGAACAGGATGAACGACTTGAACGCGGTGAGAAACGCATGTTGGCCCAGCAACGCCACCAGCGTCGCCGCGCCGACGATGCCGAGCACGAACAGCAGGCGCTGGCCCCGGCTGATCTGCACGCTGCCGCGAAAGCCGCTGATGATGGTGGCGATACACATGAAGCTGCCATAGCTGTTGAGGGTGGAAATGGTCACTTTGCCGAAGGCGATGGCGAAATACAGCAACGCCGCCGTACCGCCGGCACCGCCGAGGCCGACGATGTACGCCACCTCGTGCCCGGAGAACTGGCTGCCGGCGATGGCGGCGGCGAATACCCCCAGCACCATCGACGCCTGTGCGCCGATCACCGAGCCCAGGCCGGCGGCGAAGAAGGTCTTCAGCGCCGAGGTACTGCGTGGCAGGTAACGGGAGTAGTCGGCGACATACGGACCGAAGGCGATCTGCCAGGAGGCGGCCAGCGACACCGCCAGCAGAAACGAGGCCCACCTGAAGTGGCGGTTGTCCAGCAACTGGCCGATGTCGGCGAGCATCAGGATGCGACTGAACAGATAAACGAACGCGATGATGCCCAGCACGCTGGCCACGCGGCCGATCCAGTGAATCACTCGATAGCCGGCGAGGGTGGCCAGAACGATGACGCCGGCGAAGATCAGGATGCCGAGGCTGTCGCTGACGCCGAGCAACTGGCCGATGGCCTGGCCCGATAGCACGGTGCCCGTGGCGGTGAAACCCAGGTACATCAGGCACACCAGCAGCATGGGAATGGCCGCGCCATAGACCCCGAACTGCACGCGGCTGGAGATCATCTGCGGCAGTCCCAAGCGCGGGCCTTGGGCGGCGTGCAGGGCCATCACCGTGCCGCCGATGAGCTGGCCCAGCAGCAGGCCGATCAGCGACCAGAACACATCGCCACCCAGCACCACGGCCAGTGCGCCGGTGACGATGGCCGTGATCTGCAGGTTGGCGCCCAGCCACAGGGTGAACTGGCTGTAGACGCGTCCGTGGCGTTCGGCGGGAGGGATGTGGTCGATCGAGCGGCGCTCGATTACAGGCGTGCTGGACATGCTGGACTCCGCGTGGTTGTTGTTATGGGCGGGTGAGGCAATGCATGTCATATGAGCATGTATATACAAGATGGTCAATCCGTTCGCGTGACCCAACTTTCGGCGTGCAGAGGAAGCGAGTCGGGATCGGTCAGGCCCGCGGCGCGTGTCGTCACAGCCTACTGTTGTGCAACCCTTGGCTTTAACTGTGCTGGTCGCTGCAACGGGAATAGCCTTATGCTGTAACGAAATATGTCTATAAAAGCTTGAACAAGGAACCGTGCAATGCCAGTCAAGGACCTGCTGATCGCTCTGGTGGTCATCATCGCCTGGGGCGTCAACTTCGTGGTAATCAAGGTCGGACTCGACGGCTTGCCGCCCATGTTGCTGGGGGCCTTGCGCTTCCTGCTCGTGGCCTTTCCCGCCGTATTGTTCATCAAACGACCCAAGCTGCCGTGGCGCTGGCTGATCGCCTATGGCGCCACCATCTCCCTGGGGCAGTTCGCCTTCCTGTTCCAGGCCATGTACAGCGGCATGCCCCCAGGTCTGGCGTCACTGGTCCTGCAATCGCAGGCCTTCTTCACCTTGGGTTTCGCCGCGCTGTTTCTCGGTGAGCGGCTGCGACCTGCCAGCGTGCTCGGGCTACTGGTCGCGGCGTGCGGGCTGGCGCTGATCGGCAGTGAGGACAGCGGCCATGTTCCGTTGGTGGCGCTGCTGCTGACCCTGTGCGCGGGCGCCATGTGGGGCATGGGCAACATCATCACGCGCCGATTCGGCTCGGTCGATCTGGTGGCGCTGGTGATCTGGGGCGGACTGATTCCGCCACTGCCGTTCCTGGCCCTGTCCTGGTGGCTTGAAGGTCCTGAGCGCATGGGGCATGCGCTGGCCAATATCGGCATGAGTTCGGTGTTGGCGCTGCTGTATCTGGCGTTGGTGGCCACCATGCTCGGTTACAGCCTGTGGAGCACATTGCTGTCGCGTCATCCGGCAGGCAAGGTGGCACCATTCTCGCTGCTGGTGCCGGTGATTGGCCTGAGTTCCTCGGCATGGCTGCTGGGCGAACGCTTGAGCAGCGTCCAAGCCTGGGGCGCGTTGTTGGTGATGGCGGGGCTGCTGATCAACGTGTTCGGACCGCGTGTGGTACAGCGCCTACGGGCGGTGAATGCCCAGTAAACCTGTAGGCGTCATGGATGACGCGCTAAGTAGCGGCAATGTGCCACTTGTCGGGCAAATCCCATTTGCCCCGGCGGTTAGCGTTCCACCGGCTAGCCTCAACTCGCGCGCTGCGCTCTTACAGGTCAGTGAATGGTCGGCGCCGCTTAACTTTTAGCCGAACGGTGCGTGTATCTCCTGATGTCTTGATCCGGCGCAGTGGAACGGCGGCTAACGCTCGCCGTAGAGGCGTCACTGTGGTTTTCTGACGCGGCATTTGGGAAAAGGAGGATGGACTTCCATGAGAGTCAGGGATGAGACCTATTGGAAATGGGCGGATAGCCAACTGCACAGTCGCTGCCATGACGAAGAGTTGAGCGACGGCACCAGCATCGACGTGCAGGTTCGTCTGTCGCGCCTTGGCGCCACTCAGTTGTTCTTGGGCGTGTATGCCCAAGGCGGCAAGGCGTTGTGCGAGGAGTATCACTGCTCATTGCCCGGACAGACCATGACCCGTGCGCTGGTGTGGGGTGTGGACCGCGCCCGAGCCTTGGCCACCGGCGCTCTGGTGACACCGCCCTTGGCGCGACGCCAGGCATGAAAAAGCCCGGCCTTGTGGGCCGGGCTCAAGCAGTAGCGAGCCACTCAGTCGAGTGGGTCGATCACCTTGACGGCCTGCTGCTCACGGGCGGCAGGCCATTCCTGTTGCAGGGTCATCAGCACACGCTCGACAAAGCCGGTATCGGCTGCGGCCTTCTTGCCGACGTAGCCTTGGCCGCGGCGGTAGACCTTGAAGCGGGCGCACATGCTTTCAGGCATGTGCCGGTCGGATTCGGCCTCGACAGTGTTGGCCGGCAGACGGTCGAGGCGAACCTCGCCGGTCTGGCTGACCCACAGCAGGTGGTCGTCGTGGCTGTCCTTTCGCGCTGCGAACAGCCGGGCCAATTGGTCGATCGTCGGATTGTTGTTCAGGTTCATCATAAAGCCCCCATTTCCCATTCGTTGGTGATTTTCACAGTTGGCGCTACCACGATGTAGCGCACTACCTAGGCTGCTACAGCAGCATCGCAACAGGGGCTTTCTCACGCTGCCTTTTGGACAGATTCCCTCTCCACGAACGGCCTGCGTTACCGCGCAGGTCGTCTGGAACACCCTTGCCACCGCTCCCGATCAGGGAGACGGCCTCATCATGCCCAAGGCTGAAGAATGTCGTCAATGGTTTTGTAGTGAAAATTTTCAGGCACTACATATTGTCGGACAATCCTGATTAAAAAGGCGGCAATGGCCTCAGTGCGAGACCAGGGCGAGGATCGCGTGGGCCGCGCTAACCCGGTCGTCGTTGGGGTAGTTACGGTTGGCGAGTAGGGCGATCGCCACGTTCTTCGACGGCACGAAAGCCACGTAGGCACCGAAGCCGTTGGTGGCTCCGGTCTTGTTGTACCAGTAGGCTGCGCCGTCCGGTTGCGCAGGCTGCAGCCGTCGAGTGACTTGAGGCTCCCGGATCATTTGCGCGGCATTGCCCTGGATCAGCGTGTCGAGCTTGACCGGGTAGGGGTAGCGTTCCCAGCCCAGGCCCTGGGTCATTTCGCCCACCTGGTAGTAGCCGCCGTGGGTGATGCCGATCGCCTGGCTGAGCGCCGCGGGCAAGCCCTTTGGGTCCAGTTCGGCGCGCAGGTAGCGCAGCATGTCGCTGGCACTGGTCTTGATGCCGTAGGCCTGGTCGGCGAACGGACCGGGGCCGACGCGCACCGGCCGCATCTGCGCGTCGTAGCCTTGGGCGTACTGATCGCGGGCGCTGGTCGGTACCTGCAGGTAGGTGTGCTTCAGGCCCAGGGCTGGCAGCAAGGTCTGGGTCATCAGGTCAGCGAAGGGCCGCTGCTGCGCGCGCGCCGCCAAGTCGCCGAACAGGCCCAGGCTCGGATTCGAATAGCAGCGCCGGGTTTCAGGCGTGGTTTTCTGTTGCCAGTGTTGCAGGAAGTTCAGGGCCTGCTCGTCAGTGGTGACCTCGTCGGGAAACTGCAGAGGCAGGCAGTCGGCGCTGTAGGCGCCCAGGGCTCGCACGCTGGCCTTGCCCAGAGCGGTCCCGGCCAGTACGGGCTGATAGCGGCTGGCGGGAGCGTCCAAGTCGAGCCGGCCTTCGGCACTGGCCAGGGCAACCAAGGTGGCAGTGTACGTTTTGCTCACCGACCCGACCTCGAACAGGGTGTCTGGGGTGACCGCACGCTTGTGCGCCTGATCGGCCAGGCCATAACTGAAATACCGCTCCTGGCCGTTGGCGTAGACCGCTACCACCATGCCGGGTATGTGCTGCGCCTGCATCAGCGGCTGGATGACGGCGTCCACCTGGCGTTGCAGGTCGTCGGCCAGTACGGGCGCGCAGGCAGCGGTCATGGCCAGGGCCAGAACAGAGGGTCGCAAGCTTAGCATTGTCAAGATCCTTGCATCGAAGCGGGCCGATGTCCGTTCAGCGACACCGGCGGGAGTTCCGGCGTTAGCGCCGAGCGAGCGCAGACCTTATCGTCGAGCCTTGCACCATGACAAGACGGATGCCCCATGAAGTACCTGCGCATGCTTTTCGACAAATTCACCCTGACGTTGCTGACGGTGGTCCTGATCGCCACCTTCCTGCCGTGCTCGGGCCAAGGGCGGTGATCTTCGGTTGGTTGACCAACCTGGCCATCGGCCTGCTGTTTTTCCTGCACGGCGCCAAGCTGTCGCGCGAAGCGATCGTCGCCGGGGCTGGCCACTGGCGCCTGCACTTGCTGGTGTTTTCTTGCACCTTCGTGATGTTCCCGCTGCTGGGCCTGGCGCTCAAGCCCCTGTTCGTGCCCTTGGTGGGCAATGAGTTGTACCTGGGCCTGTTGTACCTGTGCGCACTGCCGGCGACTGTGCAATCGGCCATTGCCTTCACCTCGCTGGCGCGCGGCAACGTGCCAGCGGCGATCTGCAGTGCGGCAGCGTCGAGCCTGCTGGGCATCTTCCTGACCCCGCTGCTGGTGATGCTGCTGCTCGGCGCCGATGGCGATACCGGCTCGGGCCTGGATGCCGTACTGAAGATCACCCTGCAATTGCTGGTGCCGTTCGTGGCCGGACAGATCGCCCGGCGCTGGATCGGTGCCTGGGTCAAGAAGAATGCACGCTGGCTGAAGCTGGTCGACCAGGGTTCGATCCTGCTGGTGGTCTACACCGCGTTCAGCGAGGCCGTGGTCACCGGGTTGTGGAACACCGTATCGCCGCAGCACCTGGCGGGCCTGTTCGCCGCCTGCGGTGTGCTGCTGGCCGTTGTGCTCATTGCCACGCGGCTGCTCGGGCGGATTCTTGGCTTCAGCCTCGAAGACCGTATCACGATCCTGTTTGCGGGTTCCAAGAAGAGCCTGGCCACTGGCGTACCCATGGCTCAGGTGCTGTTCGTCGGCAGTGGGATCGGCGCGATGATCCTGCCGCTGATGCTGTTCCACCAGATCCAACTGATGGTGTGTGCTGTGCTGGCCCAACGGTACGCCGCGCGAGAAGAGGTCGTGCAAGAGGCGCCGGCGGCCTCCTGAGCGACAGCGCTTGCACGCGTTACACCAATGCGCGCTCCAAGGCGCCGGCCAGCAGCCGCTCGACCAGCACGACGCCCTGCGGCTCGGGCATGCCCCGGTCCTGAAGGACGCCGGGCAACTGGTTCAGCAGGCTGCTGAGCACATGCCCGGCCACTGCTTGTATCTCGCTACGCTGGCGCGCGCCGGGTGCGACCAGTTGCACCAGGCCGCGCTCGTATTCCTGACGCAGTGCCTTCAGGTGCATCTGTTGCGCTGGGCTCAGGCAGCAGAAGTCGCGTTCGGCCAGGCGCAGTTGCAACGGCCGTTCGGCCTGCAATTGCCAGTGGGCGGCGATCAACTGGGGCAGCGCCGGCTTGCCGCCGGCCTGGGCACGACGACCCTGATCGAGTGTGGCCAATAGCTCCTCGCAAAGCTCTTCGATCAAGTCGTACAGCAGATCCTGCTTGCTCGGGAAATGGTGATACAGCGAGCCCGCCGTCAGGCCTACATGGGCGGCCAGTTCGCGCATGCTGACCTGGCCGAAACCCTTTTCGGCGAACAGCGCCATGGCCCGCTCGCGGCGTTCCTCGAAGTGCACGCAACGCCCGTCGGCCTCTGCCGATGCAGCGACCCTCACAGGCAACTGCCTGGTGCACGAGCAGGGCGGCAGCCGCCTCTGCCGTAGGCGAGCAGGCATACCTGTGCAGGGTGTGACGGATGAATGGCGGCGAATGCTGTGCGGCTCATGAAGGGCTCCGATTGCCAAGGCGTGTCGCCGCCCTGCTCGGTGAGCAGGGGCGACGCTGGCCAGGGGATCGAGTCTAGGCAAGGTTCGGCCCCGCGCCTATGTCGAAAGCGGCCAGTCCTTCTGGCCTTTTTGGCCACTGCACAGCGGGCACTTCGGGCGGGTCGATCCTGCTCAGGCCGGCACCATGGCGAACCCCACACCGAAGCGATTCCAGGCATTGATGCTGGCGATCGCCAAGGTCAGGTTGACCACTTCAGCGGGTGTGAAATGCGCCAACAACGCCGCGTACTCGGCCTGTGGCGCGCCACGTTCGGGCAGGTGGGTCAGGCTTTCCAGCCAGGCCAGCGCCGCCCGCTCACGGGGGGTGAAGAAGCGTGTGTCCTGCCACACGCTGAGGGTCTGCAAGCGCGCTTCGCTTTCGCCAGCCTTGCGCGCATCGTTGGCATGTACGTTCACGCAGTACGCACAGCCGTTGATCTGCGAGGCGCGCAGGCGTACCAGCTCCAGCAGCGAATGCTCCAGGCCGCAACTGGCCAGTACTTTTTCCAGTCCAGCCATGGCCTTGTAGGCCTCGGGCGCGTGCTTGGCCCATTCGATTCGGTCGTGCATGAGGATGCTCCGGTCAGTGTGATTCAGGGGTGAACGTGGCCAGCGTACCCAGACACCTGAGGCTCACCGATAGCCAATGCGCACCTTTATCGGGAGGCCAATCTCGCGTGGCATTCGAGCCGCCACTGACCTGCATGCAATCTCTTCATTTCTGTTGCTGGCTGGCGGCTTGGATAATGGCCGGCCGTCGTCTCAGGAGCCGTGGCATGTCCAACCCCATCAACCTCAGAGGTGCCGCGAACCTGCTGCTGGTGATCCTCCTGGCTCTCAATCTGCGACCGATCCTGACCAGTATCGGGCCTTTGCTCGAACCCATGCGCCACAGCACCGGGCTGGGCTACCAACAAGCGGCCCTGCTCACGGCGCTGCCGGTGTTGTGCATGGGCTTGGTCCCACTGCTGCAACCCTGGCTGCGGCGTTGGCTCAGTGAGCACGGTGCGATGTTGCTGGGCTGCTGGCCATCGCTGCCGCATGCCTGTGGCGCCTGTACCTGGACAGCGCGTGGGCGCTGATGGGCAGTGCGCTGATCGCGGGGCTGGGCGTGGCCTTGGTGCAGGGCATGATGCCGGGCCTGGTCAGTCGCTGGTTCGCCAGCCGACTGGCCGTCTGCATGGGCCTGTACTCGGCGGCGTTGATGAGCGGCGGCGGCTTGGCGGCGGTGCTCGGGCCGGGTGTCAGCGCGTTGAGCGGACGTTGGCAAAGCGGCCTGGGTATCTGGGCGCTGCCTGCACTGTTGGCGGTGCTCGCCTGGTGCTGGCTGCGCCCGCGCCAGGCGCCGCAGACACTGAACGAAGTCGGCGCGGGGCACTGGTTCGGCAACCGTCGGGCGTGGTTGCTGGCGCTGTACTTCGGTCTGATCAATGGCGGCTATACCAGCATGGTGGCCTGGCTGCCGGCGTTCCATCTGGAACAGGGCGGCTCGGCCCAGAGCGGTGGCGAGCTGGTGGGGGTGATGACGGTATTCCAGGTGCTCGGCGCGTTAGGTCTGCCGCTGCTGCTGCGAAATCTGCCGGACAGAAGACCTGGCCTGTGGCTGGCGCTGGGTATTCAACTGCTGGGATTTGTCGGCCTGTTGCTGGCACCGAGTCAGGCCATGATGGCCTGGGTGGCGATGATCGGCCTGGGCTTGGGCGCGTGCTTCAGCCTGAGCCTGACGCTCACCCTCGAGCACCTGCGTGGCGCGCCCGAAGCGGGCAGTTTGGCGGCATTCGTGCAAGGTGTCGGGTTCATCGTCACGGGCACCGTGCCTTACCTGACCGGTTGGTTACGCGCGGCCACCGGTAGTTTCCAGGCGTCCTGGAGCCTGCTCGCGGTGACGGTGCTCGCGATGTTGCTGGTCACCGCACGCTTCGCGCCTGCGGGCTACGCCAGCGCCATGCGGCGTAGCGTTTCAAGCGCGCAGCCGGCCACGGTCAACTGAGTGAGTGCAACGCGTCGCGAACCCGGTCCAGCGCCTGCTGAGCACCGTTGCACACCAGGACGTCGGCGGCTGTGCAGTGCACCCCGCGCGAAGGCAACTTGCTCGGCCAGGAGGCGCGTGGGCGGCAACTGCGTGCCGACGGCCAGGTGTCCACGCGCGATGGCTTCGTGTAATTGCTGGTGGAGCTGATCGGTCAGGCCTTTGCCGCCGATCAGGTGGATGTGCAGTTCCATGTCGTGTTCCGCAATGACGTGACGTGCCCGGGTCGGTCGTTCAGTGCTGGGTGGTGCGAGCGCGAGCCATCGATGGCACGCTTCATCCCCTCAGTGCACCTGTTTGCGTAGGGCCGCGCACGCCTGTGCTTGCAGTTCGAGCTCGTCCAGCCGCTCGTTACGGGCCCGTTCGGCCTCGATCATCGCGGCGTCACCGTGCTGCTTGAGCAGGTAGGCATGAATTTGCCGCACTTCAAGCGTCTGGTAGATCGTGGCGGTGTCCAGTCGGCCGATCAGCGCGTCGCTGGCTTTGCCGCTGCTGCTCATCAGCACGTGTGCGGCCTGGGCACCGACCACTTGCAAACCCATGGCTTCGAACCAGGGCACCGTATGGGGCAAGGCGCTCATTTCCACGCAGGCGTAGCGGCTGCGCAGGTCCGCCAGCAAACCACGGGCGATGCCCTCGCGGCGATGGCTGGGCACCACCGCCAGGAAGGCCAGGGCGCAGGTGTGCGGGTCATCCTGGGCGGGTAGGGCAAGGGCGAAACCGAGCAGGCGGTCGGGCGCCTCGGCGTCCAACGCCAGGATCAGTTCCACGGCCAGACCGCGCTGACCGTCCAGCGCTTGCAGGTACTGGTGGACCTCCAGGCCCACGCTGTATTGGTACAGCGGATACAGCGGGTTGTCGGCGGCGATGGCGACGCTGCTCAGCGCGCTGGCCTGCTCGATCACCAACTGGCGAATCTGGTTCTGGAAGGATTCGGGCGGCACGCCGTCGAGGCGGCTCAGGATGTACATCGGGGCAAGCTCCAGCGGTTGAAGGCATCCTGCGTCGAGCGACGCGGGATGCACAGTCTAACCGTTTTCGCCGGTAGGGCCTCAGCGCCGCAGGGCGCTGAGCAGCAAGTCCAGGTTCTGTACCGCGGCGCCAGCAGCGCCCTTGCCGAGGTTGTCGAACACGGCGCTGAGCAGGACCTGGCCATGCTCGGGATTGGCGTACAAGGCCAGGCGCAGGTCGTCGCTGCTGTTGAGGGCCTCAGGGTCCAGTGCCGTGGCCGGTCCTTGCTGATGCAAGGGCATGAGCTGCACGTGACGGGCGCCGTGATAGTGCTGTTGCAGGCAGGCTTGCAGGTGCTCTGCGGTGACGCCTGGGCGCAGCAGGCGCAGGTGCAGGGCCGTGGTCAGCACAATGCCCTGGCGGTAGTCGCCGTAGCCCGGCAGGAACAGTGGGCGAGCGCTCAGACCGGCATGGGCCTGGATTTCCGGCACATGCTTGTGGGCCAGTTCGAGGCCGTAGAGTTGCAGTGCCGGCAGGCGGTGCTCGCCGGCGTGTTCGTGGCGCTCGACAGCGCCGCGACCGCCGCCCGAGTAGCCGGAAATCGCGTGGATGGCGAGCGGATAGTCCGCCGGCAGCAGACCGGCTTCGACCAGCGGCCGCAGCAGGGCAATGGCGCCGGTCGGGTAGCAGCCGGGATTGCTGACCCGCATAGCGCAGGCGATGCGCTCGGGCTGCTGGGCGTCCAGCTCGGGTAGCCCGTACACCCACCCCGGCGTGGTACGGTGCGCGGAACTGGCATCGATCACCCGCACCTGCCGATTGCGTAGCGTCGCCACGGCATCGCGGGCCGCGTCGTCAGGCAGGCACAAAACGGCGATGTCGGCGCTGTTGAGGGCCTCGGCCCGGCGCCGAGGGTCTTTGCGCTCGGCGTCAGGCAGGGTCAGCAGGCGCAGGTCGGGGCGTCCCTTCAGCCGGGCATGGATCTGCAGGCCGGTAGTGCCTTGGTCGCCGTCGATGAAAATCAGGGGCTGGTGCATGGTGCAAGGTCCGTTCACGCAAGAGGTGGTGCTATCCTCGCGCCGGTTTGAATAAAAGAAAATTTGAATATCATGAGCATAAAATTCAGTTTTCCTGAATTGAGCTTGTGTGTAACCGGAGTTTTGTTGTGCGAGAAATCAGCCTCGATCGCCTGCGCACCCTGGTAGTGATCGCCGACCTCGGCTCTTTTGCCCAGGCTGCGCGTCAGCTCAACCTGGCGCCGCCGACCATCAGCCTGCATGTGGCCGAACTGGAGGCGCGGGTTGGTGCGCCCTTGTTGACTCGGACCCGCGGCCAGGTGCGCGCCACCGCCGTTGGGCAGACCCTGCTGGAGCGCGCCCGGCGCTTGCTGGCTGACGCCGAACAGGCCTTGGAAGAGGTGCGTGGGCAGGTGGCCGGGCTGACCGGGCGTGTGCGCCTGGGCGCGTCCACTGGCGCGATCGCTCACCTGCTGCCCAGCGCGCTGGCAGCGCTGCAGCGCGACCATCCTGGCATCGACGTGCAGGTGCAGGTGCTGACCTCCCAGGCCTCGTTGGCCGCGTTGCGCGACGGTCGCCTGGATATCGGCCTGGTGGCCCTGCCGCAGACCGCCATCAAGGGTGTGAAGTTGATGCCCTGGCGGCGCGACCCGATCCTGGCCTACGTGCCGGCCGACTGGCAGCCCCCGGCACGGCTCACTCCAGCGTGGCTGGCGGCGCGCGCGTTGATTCTCAACGACAGCGGCACCCAGTTGTCGCGGGTTACCGCCGAGTGGTTCGCGGCGGCCGGGCTCTATCCGCAGGCGCGCATCGAGCTGAACTACAACGATGCGATCAAGAGCCTGGTGGCAGCGGGCTATGGCGCGACGTTGCTGCCTCAGGAAGGCGAAGGCCCCGAGCTGGATCGGCGCATCGTGTGCCGCGCGTTACGGCCGGGCTTATGGCGGTCGCTGGGCATCGCGTGTCGCGAGGGCGACGGCGATCGGGCTACCGGGCATGTGCTGGCAGCGCTCAAGCACCTGCGCCAGTGACCGGGCCCTGCCGGATGTCCATGCTTCCCAGTGCCGGTCAGGTCACGGATAATCCCCGCCCACTACAACCAGATAGCCTGTGAGTCGGTATGAGTGATCCGCAAGTCAGCCCCGACCAGCCAATGGTCCGGGTGCGCAAGGCGCGCAAGAACAACCCGGAAAAGACCCGCGAGGACATTCTCCAGGCGGCGATCCAAGAGTTCGTCGAACAGGGGCTCGCCGGGGCGCGGGTCGATGCGATCGCCGATCGTACGGCCACCTCCAAGCGCATGATCTACTACTACTTCGGCAGCAAGGAGCAGTTGTACCTGGAGTGCTTGATCAAGCTTTACGGCGACATTCGCAAGACCGAACACAGCCTGGACCTTGAGTCGCTTTGCGCCGAGCAGGCCATCCTCCGTCTGGTGGAGTTCACCTTCGATCACCACGACCTGAACGTGGACTTCGTGCGCATCGTCTGCACCGAAAACATTCACTACGGCGAGTTCGTCAAGCAGGCGCCGGTGATCGGCAAAATGAGCAGCCTGGTGCTGGAGGCGTTGGGGCGGGTGTTGCGCCGGGGCGTGGAGGAGGGCGTGTTTCGCCCCGGTATCGAGGTCATCGACCTGCACATGCTGATGAGTTCGTTCAGTTTCTACCGGGTATCGAACCGGCACACCTTCGGCGAAATCTTCCAGATCGACCTGAGCAATGAAACCGTCAAGGTGCGGCACAAGCAGATGCTCTGCGAGGCCGTGCTCAATTACATCCGCGCATGACCGCCCGCTCCCCAGGGTGCCCAGAAAGCACAAGGGCCGCAGAAGCGGCCCCAGTACACCCACTGGCGATCAGCGTCGCAGCAGGCGGTTGACCACCAGCACGATCGCCGCGCCGACTGCCAGGGCGGTCAGCGGCTTTTCCTTGACGAAGTTCGACACGTTGTTCACCGCGTCGCCATAGCTTTTGGTCACTTGACCGACGGCCTGACGCGCATCGCCCTCGGCGGCCAGGTCCGGGTCTTCGAGAAACTCGCCAGCGGCGCTCTGCGCCTTGCCGATTACCTTGTCCGCGACGCCTTCGATCTGTTCACGCTTCATATGGATCAACCCTTCCTGTGAGTGGCCATGGATGTGTCAGAGGTTAGGGAGCCGCGCGCCTGGAATAGTTCAACACTGTTGTCGGCTCACTCGCCCAGGCGTTGCTCGCGCGACGGCGGGTAACCAAAGTAGGCGGCATAGCATTTGCTGAAGTGCGATACCGAGACGAAACCGCAAGCGACCGCCACTTCCATCACCGACAGGTCCGAATACTGCAGCAGGCGCCGACTCTTGGTGATGCGCAACTCCATGTAGTAGCGCCGTGGCGAGGTGCCGAGCTGGGACTGGAACAGCCGGTCGATCTGGCGCCGCGAGCGACCGCTGTAGGTGGCCAGTTGGTCGAGGCTGAGGGTTTCTTCCAGGTTGTTTTCCATCAGCTCGACGATGGTGCGCAGTTGCAAGCTCATGGATTTCTTGGCGCCGGGCCCCACCTGACGATAGCGCGCGCCGGAGAAGGACAGGATTTCCTCGACGCCTTCGGCCAGCGCATCGCCGTACAAACGGCGCACCAGGCCAAGCATCAGCTCCATCGCGCCGTTGGGGCTGGCGGCGGTGAGGCGGTCGCGGTCGAGGGTAAAGCTGGCCGGGGTGATGCGCGTCTGCGGGCTGCGCTCGGCCAGGCTGGCGCGTTGCTCGGGGTGGATGCTGCAGCCGTAGTCGCCGAGCACGCCGGCTCGGCCGAGGAACCAGGCGCCATTCCACAGGCCACCGAGGGCCATGCCGTGGGCGGCGCAATCGGCCAGCAGACGGTCCAGTTCAGGGTACTTGAGCAGGGTGCGCAGACCGCCGCAGATCACCAGCAGGTCGAGTGTCTTCAGGGCGGACGGATCGAGCTCGCTGGCGATCAATTCCAGGCCCAGGTCGCTGAGTACCCGGTCGCCTCTGGACGACAGCGCGGTGAAGGCGAACCGCTCGGCGCGCAGCAAGTTGGCGGTGACCAGCACGTCCATCGCCACGGTGAAGCTGGCCATGGAGAAGTGCTCGAGCAGGACGAAACCCACGTGGTAGGGCTTCTGTTCGTCGCTGGCGCCGGATTTGAGCCGCAGCATGTTGCTGGTGCTGGTCTTCTTGCTGAACTGGCGGGGCGTTGGCACAGCGGACTCCATGGGCTTCTCTGGCGCAGCGAGTGTGCTACCCGTCGCGCGGAAAGACAATCGTTGAACAGGCCACTATGCACGCGCAATCGCCTGCGTATCCGACTGAACCCTTGCCGCTTGGCGCGAACCAATACAGTACATGCACACGGGAGAACGCTCATGGAAATCGGAACGATCTGGATCGTCGTCGCGGTGGTGGTGATCCTCCTGCAAGTCTGGGCGATTTGGCACATCATCGGCAGCGACCGACGTGCCGAGCGCAAGATGCTCTGGGTCGTATTCGTGGTATGGGCGCCGTTCCCTGGCCTGTTGTTCTGGGCGTGGCGAGGCCCTCGGGCGGTCAAGGGCAAGGCGGTACTTGAAGAGAAGTGAGACGGTGAGAGCGCCTGTCGCACGACACGCTTGAGCGGCCTGTCTGGGCGATAACCGCACGCTCGTTGCCATTGCCCGTCCCTTGGACGGGCATTGTCTTTCCCTCGGCTCGTGCAACTCTTCTAAACTGCCAGCGTTTGCCCCGGCCCGAGATCCGCATGACCACCCGCACCCCGTTATCTGGCGTCAATCACCCACTGCATGGCATTGCCCTGGTGGTCGTGGCGACCTTCCTGTTTGCCAGTCACGACGGACTGTCCAAGTTCCTGGGCGGTCTCTACCCGATCATCATGGTGGTGTGGGCGCGCTACGTGGTGCACACCTTGCTCATGGCGGGCATCTTCCTGCCTCAGGCCGGGCTGCGCGTGTTGCGCACTCGTCGCCCACTCCTGCAAACCCTGCGTGCCCTGAGCTTGCTCAGTACCAGCCTGCTGTTCACCGCCGGCTTGCAGTACCTGCCACTGGCCGAAGCGACCTCGGTCAACTTTCTGGCTCCGGTACTGGTCACTGCGCTGTCGGCGCCGCTGCTCAAGGAGCGGGTCACGCCTGGTCAATGGCTGGCCGTGGTGATGGGCTTCATCGGTGTGCTCGTGGTGGTGCATCCAGGCGGCGCGATGTTCACACCGGCCATCCTGTTCCCGTTCGGCTCGGCGTTGGGCTTCTGCTTCTACCAGTTGCTCACGCGTATTCTGGCCGTACACGACAGCCCCACCACCAGCAACTTCTATGCGGGCCTGTGCAACACCCTGATCATGAGCGCACTGGTGCCGTTCTTCTGGCAAACCCGGCAAGCCTCCCATGTGCTGCTGATGCTGGCGCTCGGCGGCTGCGGCATGACCGCGCACCTGTTGCTGACCCAAGCCTTCCGCCACGCCGCCCCTGCGCTGCTGGCGCCGTTCAGCTATTGCCAGATCGTGTTCGCCGGGCTGCTCGGATTGCTGGTATTCGGCCAGGTGCCGGATACCCTCAGCGTGGTCGGTATCGCCATTATTTGCCTCAGCGGCCTGGGGGCGGCGTGGATGCAACGCCGTCGTTAGCGTGCTCAGGGTACTGAAAGACCCTGGCTATCGCCCCTGAACAGCCACTCTATTAGACCTCTGCCAAAGCTCGGCTAGTATTTCCCCTGGCTTCGCCTCGTGCGTCTGACGCGCGGTGAGTCAGCGTCGGCGCCTGTCCGACCATCCCTGATGAGCAGATGGGTCGAGTTCCTAGCTCGGCCCGCGGATCGCCCGGCACAGACCGGAAATCTGGATAACCGAACCTGCAAGGTAAGCGCACATGTCGAACGAATCGAAATGCCCCTTCCATCACACGGCCGGGGAGGGCACCAGCAACCGCGACTGGTGGCCCGATCAGTTGAACCTGAGGATCCTGCACCAGCACGGCGACCAGTCCGACCCGATGGACCCGGACTTCGATTACGCCAAGGCCTTCAAGCGTCTGGACTTTCAAGCCCTGAAGCAGGACATCGTGAACCTGATGACCGACTCCCAGGATTGGTGGCCTGCGGACTTCGGTCACTACGGTCCGCTGTTCGTGCGCATGGCCTGGCACAGCGCTGGCACCTACCGCATTGCCGACGGGCGTGGCGGCGCCGGCTCCGGCCAGCAACGCTTCGCCCCGCTCAACAGCTGGCCAGACAACGTCAGCCTGGACAAGGCCCGGCGCCTGCTCTGGCCGATCAAGCAGAAGTACGGCAGCAACATCTCCTGGGCCGACCTGATCGTGCTCACCGGCAATGTGGCGCTGGAGTCCATGGGCTTCAAGACCTTCGGCTTCTCCGGTGGCCGCGCCGATGTCTGGGAGCCGGACGAAGACGTGTACTGGGGCTCGGAAAAGGTCTGGCTTGGTGGCGACACCCGTTATGGCAAGGCCCAGGCGCCGGGGCAGGGTGATCTGGTGGCCGAGCCTGCCAAGCACGGTGAGGAGCAGAGCCGCACCGAGCCGGGCGCACGCAATCTGGAGAACCCGCTGGCCGCCGTGCAGATGGGCCTGATCTACGTCAACCCTGAAGGCCCCGAAGGTCATCCCGACCCCGTCGCCTCGGGCAAGGACATCCGCGAAACCTTCGGCCGCATGGCCATGAACGATGAAGAGACGGTTGCCCTGATCGCCGGCGGCCACGCCTTCGGCAAAACCCACGGCGCAGGTCCGGCGGACCACGTAGGCGCTGAACCCGAAGCTGCCGGGCTGGAGCAGCAGGGCCTGGGCTGGGCCAGCACCTTCGGCAGCGGCAAGGGTGGCGACGCCATCACCAGCGGCCTGGAGGTGACCTGGACTTCGACCCCGACCCGCTGGAGCAACGAATACCTGAACAACCTGTTCGACTTCGAGTGGGAACTGACCAAGAGCCCGGCCGGCGCTCACCAATGGCGACCCAAGGACGGCAAAGGCGCCAACACCGTGCCCGATGCGCACGATCCGAACAAGCGCCATGCGCCGATGATGCTCACCTCCGACCTGGCGCTGCGCTTCGACCCGATCTATGCCCCCATCGCCCGCCGTTTCAAGGATCACCCGGAGCAGTTGGCCGATGCCTTCGCCCGTGCCTGGTACAAGCTGATCCACCGTGACATGGGACCGCTGGCACGTTACCTGGGGCCGGAAAACCCGCAGGAGGAATTGATCTGGCAAGACCCGATCCCCGCGGTCGACCATCCGCTGGTGGGCGAGCAGGACATTGCCGACCTGAAGGCCAAGGTGCTGGCCTCAGGCTTGAGTGTGGGCGAACTGGTGGCCACCGCTTGGGCGTCGGCTTCGACCTTCCGCGGTTCGGACAAGCGCGGCGGCGCCAACGGCGGCCGACTTCGCCTTGAGCCGCAACGCTCATGGGCCGCTAACCAGCCTGAGCAGTTGGATAAAGTGCTCAAGGCGCTTGAGAAGATCCAAGACGAGTTCAGCGCCACTGGCAAACGCGTCTCCCTGGCGGATCTGATCGTATTGGCCGGCTGCGCGGCGGTCGAGAAAGCCGCCAAGGACGGCGGTCATCCCATCCGTGTACCGTTCCGTCCCGGTCGCACCGATGCCGCTCAGGCACAGACCGATGTCGAGTCCTTCGCCGTGCTCGAACCGCTCGCCGATGGCCTGCGCAACTTCAGCAAGGCCCGCTACAGCGTCAAGGCCGAGCGACTGTTGCTGGACAAGGCGCAACTGCTGACCCTCAGCGCCCCGGAACTGACTGTGTTGGTCGGCGGCCTGCGGGTGCTTGGCGCCAACCACGGCGGCAGTCAGCATGGCGTGTTCACTGACAAGCCGGGCACTCTCAGCAACGACTTCTTCCGCAACCTGCTGGACATGGGCACGCAGTGGAAGCCGACCTCAGGCGACAACGAGACCTTCGAGGGCCGTGATCGCAAGACCGGGCAGGTGAAATGGACCGGTACGCGGGTAGATCTGGTGTTCGGCTCCCACGCCCAGTTGCGAGCGTTGAGCGAGGTCTACGGCAGCGATGATGGCAGGGACAAGTTCGTCAAGGACTTCGTCGCGGCTTGGGTCAAGGTCATGGAACTGGACCGTTTCGACCTGAAATAGCGGTACTGTCCGGGGTCGCTGCAACGGCCCCGGCAATCCGATGAGATGGCACTCTGCAATCGCGGTGGAAGCGCTTACAATCGCCGCGTTTGCTCCCCATCACAGGCTCGCTGGTTCATGACGCTCGACCCTCCCACCCTCCTGGCGCTCAGTGTCGCCCTAGCGGCCGCGGCTGCGCTTTACCTGGCAATCGAATGGCGCAGCGTACGTGAGTCGTCGTTGCTGTACTGGAGTGCAGGTTTCGCCACCATCATGATCGGCTGCGTGCTGGCGCTGTTGCGCATGAACGGTTATTTGCTGGTCGGCATCTGGTTCGCCAACGGTCTGTTGATCTTCGCGCATTTCTGCTTTCTGCTGGGCGTCGCCCGTTTTACCGAGGTGCGACTGTCACGGGCCTGGTTGCTGATCGTCCTGCTGTGGGCCGGCATGCTGTTGCTGCCAGAAGGGCCGGCGTGGTCGAAGATCATGCTGGGTGTGCAATCGCTGCTGGTGGCCGGGGTTTCGCTGCGCGCCAGTTTCCTGCTGCGCCCCCATGGCGTGTCGCTGAGTGTGGGTGCCGTTCAACTGCGCTACATCCTGCTGGGTCATGGCCTGTTCTATGTGGCCAAGGCTTCGACTGCGGTGGTTCCCGGGACGCTGATCGATCTGGCCGCGTTTCGTGGCGAAATCATCCAGATCTCGCTGATCGAAGGGGCCATGGCGATCATGCTGATTGCGCTGTCGATGACCGGCACCGAGCGCTACCGTCGCGAGGAGCGCATTGCGTTGCTGGCGGCGCGTGATCCGTTGACGGCACTGTTCAATCGCCGCGCCCTGGAAATGCGCGCACCGATGCTGTTGCAGGCGACCAGTGGCGAGCGACCGAGTGCTGCGCTATTGATCGACATCGACCATTTCAAACTGGTCAACGACTTGTACGGACACACCGCCGGTGATCGCCTGCTGGTGGCCTTGAGCGAAACCATCCAGGGGCTGTTGCCGCCCCATGCGCTGGCCGCACGTCTGGGTGGTGACGAATTCATCATCCTACTGGGCAACGCCAGGCACGACGAAGTCCAAGTGTTGGGGGCGCTGTTGCGCGAGCGCTTCCAGCACATCACGGCACAGTCTTTCGCCACGCCGATGGCGGTCACCCTGAGCATTGGCGCTCACCTGTTCGATCAGCCGCCAGCGAGCCTGGCGGCGTTGATCGAACAGGGGGACGCGGTGCTCTACCAGTCCAAGCGCAGTGGGCGCGACTGTCTGCGCATGGTGGACGCCACTGCCGCAGTCGGATAGGACCGTCGCTGCGTCACTCGTCCTGGTTGGGCTGCACCACGATGGCCAATGCGTCCGGCTCGGCGCGGGTTTTCCAGCGGGCTTTCTCGGTCCAGTTGGCGGTGTCGATCACCGCCACCTCGTCACCGCCGCTGATGGCCACGTACACCTGTTTGCCGTCAGGGGAGACCACCGCGCCGATGGGCAGCGCTTCTTCGCCCAGTAGCGTGCGTCGGTACTCAGCGCCTTCTCGCGCCAAACCGATGCGCTTGATCTCTTTCTTGGCGGCCACGTCGATGACCGCCAGTTCCGCCGACTTGGCGCAGGTCACCAGCGCGTACTTGCCGTCGGGCGTCATGGCCACGCGGATGGGGAACAGCCCGGTACGGATGCGATCGGTGACTTCCCGGCGCTGCGGATCGACGATGACCACCTCGTTGCCGCCGCGGTTGCTGACCCACACCTGCTTGCCATCCGGGGTCACCGCCACGCCTTCGCTGCCGTTGCCGGTGGGAATGTCATAGAGTTTTTTCTTGTGCAGCAGGTCCACCACCGATAACTGACCGCCGTCGACATGGGTGACGTAGGCGCGCTCGGCACCGGGCGCCAAGGCGACCATATGCGGTTTGCCGCCGCCGACGTCGATGCGATCGGTGACCTGGCCCTGGACCAGATCGACGACCAGCAGCCGGTCGCTGTCCTCGGTGGTCACCACCACCCGCTGGCTGTCGGGCAGGAAGCGAATGCCGTGCGGGCGCGAATCCTGGCCCAGGTCGATGGTGCGCACCACGCTGCGGGTCGGCCAGTCGATCACGCTCAGGGTGTTGTTGGCGGTGCCTTGAACACCATAGTTGCCAGCAACGGCCAACAGGTTGTTGCCCGAGACCACGACTTCGTGCGGGCCGGTGCCGACTTTCAGCGTCACCAGCTCCTTGCCGGTGCGCGTGTCGAGCGCCGACACGCTGGCGTCGGCCTTGTTGCCGACCAGGAGCACGTCATCGGCGTGCACCAGTGCGCTGCCGGTCAGCAGGGCGCCGGCCAGCACGATGTGGCGCAGTGCGTTGGGCAGGGGAGCAAATGGGTAGGGCATGTCCGTCTCCTTCTGGGATGATTTCCATGTGCATGCCCAAGGTGTGACCGATGCGCCGCTCGCCGAGTTCGTTCGGATGCCGGGCGCTTGCGCTTCAGCGTTTGTGGGGGGAGGGCAGGATACGGTTGAGCACGGTACTGCCGTCGTTGCTGCGGGTGAGATAGATCGGCAGGACCTTGGGCAGGTTGTCGACCAACTGGCGAACATCGCGGGTGTCGTAGATGCCGCTGATACGAATGCTGCCGACGTTGTTGTCGGCCAGCATCAGCGGCTTGTCCAGGTAGCGGTTGATCACCGGCAGTGCCTGGGACAGGCTGAGGTTGTCCAGCACCATCCGCCCGCTGCGCCAGGCCAGGCTATTGGCGTAGTCGTCGCTCTGAGCCAACTGCGGCTCGAAATCGCCGGTGCGGTAGCTGGCCTGCATGCCTGGGCCGAGGCGATAGCCGCCATCGCTGCCATCGCTGGAGACCAGCACCGAGCCTTCGACCAGTGTCACCTTGACCTGGTCTTGGTACTTCCACACGTTGAATTGCGTACCTGTCACGCGGATCTGGCCACGTCCGGCATGCACGATGAAGGGGTGCTGGCTGTCGTGGCTGACGTCGAAAAAGGCTTCGCCCTTGACCAGATCGACCCGACGCCGATCCTTGAAGTTGAGAAAGCGCACCTCGCTGTGCAGGTTGAGCTCGACGTTGCTGCCATCGGCCAGTTGCACGGCGTGCACCTGATCGCTGCTGTCGAAATGCTGATAGCGGTTGGGCAGCCAGCCCAGCTCCCAGCCGATCCAGGCCGCAAGGGGCAGCGCGAGCACGCTGATCATCGCTGCCGAAGCGGCGGGGCGCCATGCGCGGCGGCGCACACGGTTAGCGGGGGCTTGGCGGGTGATAGCGGGTAGGCGGGGCAGCAAGTCGGCGGTTTGCCAGATTTCCAGCATCGCCTGGTATTCCTCGGCGTGCTGCGGATCGGCGGCCAACCACTGCGCGAAGGCCTCACGCTCGGCGTCCGAGCAATCCTCGGCGTGCAGGCGCATGCACCACTGCGCGGCGGCATCGGTGACGGCATCGGCGTCGGTTGAAGTGAGGCGGTCCTGATTCATCGTGGCTCCCGGTTTTGCGCATTCTATCGTCAGCGCTGCATGGCGAGAACCGAGATAATGGCGAATACCTATCAGTTGCGCGTTTTTTGATGGGTTTTGCAGCGTTATCGTGTCGACGGACACATGAACACGTTTTTAGGTAGCGAACTAATAAAGTTTTTGACATCTACTGCCTAGGCAGTAATATTTTCTAACATTATTGCGATGTCGAGCGATTCCGATGGCCCATTTCACCCCGGAGAACTTCCAGACCTGCGCCATCGGCATGCTGCTGGGCCGCGCCGCGCTGTTGAAGGACCGTATTCTCGATTGGCACCTGGAAGGTGACGGCGTGACCGCTGCCCAGTTCAAGGTGCTCATCATCATCACCCAGTACCACGTGGATACGCCGGCCGACCTGTGCCGCTATCTGGGTCTGGACAGCGGCTCGATGACTCGCATGCTCGATCGTCTGGAGCACAAAGGCTTGCTGCTACGTACGCGCTGCCCGCAAGACCGGCGCCAGGTGCGCCTGGCACTGACGGCAGACGGTCAGCGTCTGGCCGATCGCTTGCCGGAGATCGGCGCCATGGCCATGAACGAGCTGGTCGGCGCGCTCGAACCTACCGAGCTGAAGGCGCTCGAGACCCTGCTGGCGAAGCTGCTTCTGGCTGCCGGCGATCCCCTGACGATCGCTCGCTTCGGCGATCGCACCCCTGATCCGACTTGATTCGAAGGTAACGTCATGGCCACTCCCTCCGATGCACCCGCCCCGCACAAGAGCCGGGCGCCAATCGCAAGCGCAAGACCTGGCTACTGGCCCTGCTGTTGCTGGTGGTCCTCGCCGGTGCTGCCGCCTGGGCCTGGTACGCCCTGGTCGGGCGCTGGCACGAGAGCACCGACGATGCCTACGTCAACGGCAACGTGGTGGAGATCACGCCACTGATTACCGGCACCGTCATCAGCATCGGTGCCGATGATGGCGACCTGGTCCAGGCCGGGCAGGTGCTGCTGCGTTTCGATCCGAGCGATGGGGAGGTGGCATTGCAGGCCAGCGAGGCCAAGCTGGCGCACACCGTACGCCAGGTGCGCGGGCTGTACAGCAACGTCGATGCGCTCAAAGCGCAGATGCAGGCGCGCCAGGCCGAATTGAAGAAAGCGCGGGAGAATTACAACCGCCGCAAGGTGCTTGCCGACAGCGGGGCGATTTCCGCCGAAGAGCTGTCGCACTCGCGCGATGACCTGTCCAGTGCGCAAAGCGCACTGGACAGCGCGCGCCAGCAACTCAACACCAGTACGGCGCTGGTCGATGACACCGTGGTCGCTTCGCACCCGGATGTGCTTGCTGCCGCTTCGGACTTGCGTCAGGCGTATCTGGACAATGCCCGTACCACGCTGGTGGCGCCGGTCACCGGCTACGTCGCCAAGCGCACCGTGCAGCTTGGCCAGCGCCTGCAACCGGGCACCGCGACCATGGCGGTGATCCCGCTGAATCAGGTGTGGATCGACGCCAACTTCAAGGAAACCCAACTGCGCGATATGCGCATCGGTCAGCCGGTGGAAGTCACTGCCGACCTCTACGGCAGCGACGTCATCTACCGCGGCACCGTCGACAGCCTCGGCGCCGGTACCGGCAGCGCGTTCGCTTTGCTGCCTGCACAGAACGCCACCGGCAACTGGATCAAGATCGTCCAGCGGGTGCCCGTTCGCGTGCACCTGGACCCAGAACAGCTCAAGACGCACCCGCTGCGTATCGGCTTGTCGACCGTGGTCGAGGTCGACCTGCACGACCAGAGCGGTCCGACCCTGGCCCAGCAACCGCCGCAGCAGGCCAGCTATGCCACCGAAGTGTACGACCGCCAACTGGCCGAGGCCGACCGCCTGATCGCCAAGCTGATTCATGACAACAGCGCCGCCAGCGGCAAGACGGCGTCGCAATGAGCAACGGCGCCCCCGCTCAGTTCACCCCGCCGAGTCTGCTGCTGACGACCATCGGGTTGTCGCTGGCGACGTTCATGCAGGTGCTGGATACCACCATCGCCAACGTGGCGCTGCCGACCATTTCCGGCAACCTGGGGGTGAGCTACGAGCAGGGCACCTGGGTCATTACTTCATTCGCGGTGAGCAATGCCATCGCCTTGCCGCTGACCGGCTGGCTGAGCCGACGCTTCGGTGAGGTCAAGCTGTTCATCTGGGCCACCCTGCTGTTCGTGCTGGCCTCGTTCCTGTGCGGTATCGCGCAATCCATGCCGGAACTGGTGGGCTTTCGCGTGCTGCAGGGGGTGGTCGCCGGGCCGCTGTACCCGATGACCCAGACGTTGCTGATCGCAGTCTACCCGCCTGCCAAGCGCGGCATGGCCTTGGCGCTGCTGGCGATGGTCACGGTGGTGGCGCCGATTGCCGGACCGATTCTCGGCGGATGGATCACCGACAGCTACAGTTGGCCCTGGATCTTCTTCATCAACGTGCCCATCGGCCTGTTCGCCGCTGCGGTGGTGCGCCAGCAGATGCGCGCGCGCCCGGTGACTACCAGTCGTCAGCCCATGGACTACGTCGGTCTGCTGACGCTGATCGTTGGCGTGGGTGCCTTGCAGGTGGTGCTCGACAAGGGCAATGACCTGGATTGGTTCGAGTCCTCGTTCATCGTTGCCGGGAGCCTCATCTCGGTGGTGTTCCTGGCCGTGTTCGTGATCTGGGAACTGACCGATCGTCATCCGGTGGTCAATTTGCGCTTGTTCGTGCACCGCAATTTCCGCATCGGCACCTTGGTGCTGGTCGGTGGCTACTCGGGGTTCTTCGGCATCAACCTGATCCTGCCCCAGTGGCTGCAGACGCAGATGGGCTATACCGCGACCTGGGCCGGCCTGGCAGTCGCGCCCATCGGCCTGCTGCCGGTGATCATGTCGCCCTTCGTCGGCAAATACGCCCATCGCTTCGACTTGCGCCTACTGGCAGGTCTGGCGTTCCTGGCGATCGGCGCCAGTTGCTACATGCGCGCCGGTTTCACCAGCGAAGTGGATTTCCTGCACATCGCCCTGGTGCAGTTGTTCATGGGGATTGGCGTGGCGCTGTTCTTCATGCCCACCTTGAGCATTCTGCTCTCGGACCTGCCGCCCCAGCAGATCGCCGACGGTTCTGGCCTGGCGACGTTCCTGCGCACCTTGGGCGGCAGCTTCGCCGCGTCGCTGACCACCTGGATCTGGATTCGCCGGGCCGATCAGCACCATGCCTACCTGAGCGAGCACATCAGCCAATACGACCCGGCGACCCGGCACACGTTGGCCCAGTTGGGCGGGGCGAGCCCGCAGAGCTATGCGCAGCTCGAACAGATCCTCAACAGCCAAGCCTACATGATGTCCACGGTGGACTATTTCACCTTGCTCACCTGGGTCTTCGGCGCCTTGATCCTGCTCGTGTGGCTGGCCAAACCGCCGTTCACGGCCAAGGCGGGGCCGGCCTCGGCAGGTCATTGAAGCGAGGTTTCAGCAGGCCGGGCGGTTCACTGCCGACGCAGCGGCCTGTGTGTTTCAAGACACCTTCAGGGCTTGGAGCAGTGACGTTGTCCGGCGTACCAACGCCTCGACATTGACCGGCCGGTTGAGCACTTCCACTTGCGTTTCGCCGTGCAGGTCGACGGCTTCGTCCGGTTCGGCCAGAACCAGCACCTTCAGCGCCGGATTCACCTGCTGCGCTGCCTGGAGCAAGCGCAAGCCGGTTTCCTGGCGCAGCACGCGTGCGTCGCAAATCAGCAGATCTGACCGCAGCCCTTGCTGCACGGCGCACAACGCTTCGTTGCCCGAAAGGCTGGTGTGAACTCTGTGGCCCGCGTCTTCCAGGTACTCCTGCATCACCAGGCGCATTGCCGGTTGCTCCTCGATGACCAACACAGTGCGTCGAGGTATCGAGTGATGACGTGGCAAATAGAGGTGCACGGTCGTGCCCTGTCCCGGCGTGCTTTGAATCTGCATCTGCCCGCCTGACTGGCGCACGAAGCCGTACACCATCGAAAGCCCCAGGCCCGTGCCCTGTCCCAGTGGCTTGGTGGTGAAGAACGGATCGATGGCTCGCTCGGCCACCTCCTGCGTCATGCCCTCGCCCTGGTCGGCCACGGCCAGGTGCAGGTACTCGCCAGGTGCAGCGTCCAGGCCTGCGGCGAGCAGCGGATCCATGTCGATGTTTTCGCACTGAATGGACACGGCGCCGCCCTCGGGCATGGCATCGCGGGCATTCAGGCACAGGTTGAGCAGGGCGCTTTCCAGTTGCGGGGGGTCGACGCAGGTCAGCCACAGGTCAGGCTGGGTGCGGTCGATCAGTTGCACGCGGCTGCCGACCGAGCTCTTGATCAGCGGCATCAACCCGCTGACCAGGTGTTGGATCTGGATGGCTTGGGGTTGCAAGGTCTGCTGGCGTGAAAAGGCCAGCAAGCGCTGCACCAGCGAGGCCGCGCGGCCAGTGTCTTGTTGCACGCTGTCGAGCAACTGCGCGGCATCGTCCGCGCGCGATTCGCGCAGGCGTTGCCGGGCCAGCTCCAGTGCACCTTGTATGCTGCCCAGCAGGTTGTTGAAGTCATGAGCGATACCGCCGGTGAGCTGACCGACCGCTTCCATCTTCTGCGACTGACGCAGGGCCTGCTCGGCCTCGCGCAGCCGCTCCTGTTCGTTGACCCGTTCGGTGATGTTATAGGCGAACAGATAAGCGCCGATGATCTGCTGCTCATCGTTGCGCAGGCAGCTCATGCGCAATTCATAGTGGCGCAGATGGGGTCGATCACCAATGCTGATGACGTGAACCACGGATTCCCCGCTCAGGGCCCGGCGCCACAGCGGCAGCATCAGCTTGCTGGCCTCTGGCAGAGGGGCGAGGGCTTGCTCCAGCGTCTCGCCGATCTGCGGGACGTAGTGATGCTCGCGCTGGAACGTGGCCCGCGCGGTCCGGTTGATGGCGCGCAAAATCAGGTTGTTGTCCATCACCAGCACGTTGGCCAGGCTGCTGTCGAGCACATCGCCGAACAGTTTGCGCTCGGCCTGGGCCGCATCGATGCGTTGTTTGAGCAGCTCGTAACGGCTGAGCAGCAAGTCGCTGGACGACTGATCGCGAAAGATCACCCCCAGGCGACGCTTGCTCGTCGGCTCCAATCGATAGACGGAAACGGCCAGCAGTCGACGGGCTTCCTTGAGTTCGTGAACGAAGGTACTGCTGACGCCAGTACGTTGTACCTCGGCGAAGCGTTCGATCCACTCCTCGGCCTCATCGGGGATGAGCTCGCGAACGGTTACGCCCAGGTGCCGGTGATAACCCGCGTGGCGCACGCTGGCGGCATTCAGGTAGAGGTGCCGATAGTCGCTGAGTGGGCCGCGTGGGGTGTCGATCATTTCGACAATGCAGAACCCCTCGTTCATCTGCTGACAGAGCAGCTCGAAGCACTGCTCCTTCATGCCTTCCTCGAGCATGGCCGCGCGCGCCTGCTGGCGGTGCCACGCCAGCGTATAGGGATCAAGTGGATGTGCGGGCAGGGTGGACATGGCGTCAGTTCTCCAGGCGGCGAATCCTCACTATAGACGCTGATCGCTGCCGCCCTGGTGCTGCACTCAGAACGAGCTGACGATGCGCCCCAGGGTCTGCATCGCCTGTTCGCAGGTGGTGTCCCAGGGCGAGCCGTAGTTCAGCCGTATGCAGTTGCCGAAGCGCCGCGTCGGCGAGAAGATCGGCCCTGGCGCGATGCTGATGCCTTGGGCCAGGGCCATGTGGAACAGCTTGAGCGCATCCATTCGCTCAGGCAGTTCGAGCCACAGGAAATAGCCGCCGGACGGTTGGCTGACGCGGGTCTGGGCCGGGAAATGTCGAGCGATGGCCGCCAGCATGCTGGACTGCTGGCCCTCCAGGGCGTAGCGCAACTTGCGCAGGTGACGGTCGTAGCCGCCATGCTGCAGGTAGTCGGCGATGGCGGCCTGGGCGGGCATCGAGGCGCACAGCGAGGTCATCAACTTGAGCCGTTCGATCTTCTGCGCGTAACGCCCGGCCGCGACCCAGCCAACCCGGTAGCCGGGCGCCAGGCTTTTGGAAAACGACCCGCAGTGCATTACCAGACCGTCGCGGTCGAAGGCCTTGGCGGGCTTGGGGGCCTGGGGTGCGTAATACAACTCGGCATAGACATCGTCTTCGATCAACGGCACCTGATGCCGGTGCAGCAGGTCCACCAGTGCCTGTTTCTTGGCCTCGGGCATGCTCGCGCCGACCGGATTCTGGAAGGTGGTCATCGACCACACGGCCTTGATCGGGTGTTTCTCCAGGGTCTGCGCCAATACGTCCAGGTCCATGCCTTCACGTGGGTGCACCGGGATTTCCACCGCCTTGAGCTTCAGACGCTCGAGCACCTGCAGGCAGACATAGAACGCGGGCGCCTCGATGGCGACCAGGTCGCCTGGCTCGGTGACCGCTTGCAGGCACAGATTGAGCGCTTCGAGCGCCCCGTTGGTGATCAGCAACTCCTCCATTGGCAGCATCAGCCCGGCGACCATGTAGCGCAGGGCGATCTGACGGCGCAGTTGCGGATTGCCTGGCGACAGGTCGGTGACCACGACGCGCGGATCCATAGCCCGACTGGCGCTGGCCAGCGAGCGCGACAGGCGTTGCAGTGGAAACAGCGTCGGGCTGGGGAAGGCCGAGCCGAAGGGCACGGTGTGCGGGTCCTTGATCGAGTCGAGGATCGAAAACACCAGGTCGCTGACGTCGACGTCGGTGGACTCGCTGACCGGCGCCTGCGCCTGCGGCTCGCTGAACTGACGGGGCGCATGGGCATTGACGAAATAGCCCGAACGCGGTCGGGCGCGGATCAGCCCGCGGCGTTCCAGCAGGTAGTAGGCCTGAAACACGGTGGACGGGCTGACCCCGTGGGTCTGGCTGGCATAGCGCACCGAAGGCACGCGCTGGCCAGGGCCAAGCACCCCGGAGCGGATCAATTCAGCGATGTCGTCGGCAAAGCGTTCGTAGCGTTTCATCGTTCCTGGACTTCTGGCTGGGCACGCAAGGTGGGCGGCAGTGTAAGGGATCAGCGGTTCAGGGGCGCGACGAATCGGCTGCGCGCGCGGCTGAACACCTGCGGCTGGTCGAGGTCCTGCACTTCGAAGGTGAGGTCCACCGAACTGCTGGCAGGTCGCTCGGCCAGCATCGCCACGGACACCGGCAATTCGCTCATCTCCCCGGCGGCAATGGACAGCTCGTGTTTGCCCTGCAGGACGAAACCGTCGGCATCGACCAGGCTCAGCGCGTAACGCTGCGGTTGCTGGGTTTTGTTGATGATCTTGAGCAGGTAGATGTTCTCGATCTGGCCTTGGGCGTTCTCGCGGAACAGTCCGCGGTCCTTGATCACGTCCATGGACACCATCGGCCGCATCTGCAGCGCGATCACCAGTGCGCCGATCATCACCACCAGGGCCGTGGCGTAGCCTAGCAGGCGCGGACGCAGCCAGTGGGTGGTGCCACCCTGCAGGCTGTGCTCGGACTTGTAGCCGATCAGGCCGCGCCGGTAACCCATTTTGTCCATGACCGTGTCGCAAGCGTCGATGCAGGCCGCGCAGCCGATGCAGGCCATCTGCAAACCGTCGCGGATGTCGATGCCGGTGGGGCAGACCTGCACGCACAAGGTGCAATCGATGCAGTCGCCCAATTGCTGCGCGCGCGGGTCGCTGCCTTTTCTACGTGGGCCGCGCGATTCGCCGCGCCGCGGGTCGTAGGCCACGGCCAGGGTATCCTTGTCGAGCATCACGCTCTGGAAACGCGCATACGGGCACATGTGCATACATACCGCTTCGCGCAGCCAACCGGCATTGAGGTAGGTGGCAGCGGTGAAGAACAGGATCCAGAACAGTGCGACACCCCCCAGCTCGAAGCTCAACAGCTCACTGGCCAGTGCCCGGATGGGTGTGAAGTAGCCAATGAAGGTCAGGCCGGTCATCACCCCGATCGCCAGCCACAGGCCGTGCTTGGAAGCACGGCGAGCCAGTTTGTTGAGGCTCCAGGGTGCGGCGGCCAGGCGGATGCGCTGGTTGCGGTCGCCTTCGGTGACTTTCTCGCACCACATGAACAGCCAGGTCCAGACGCTCTGCGGGCAGCTGTAACCGCACCAGACCCGTCCAGCGAATACGGTGATGGCGAACAGGCCGAAGGCGCAAATGATCAGCAGCGCAGAGAGCAGGATGAAGTCCTGCGGCCAGAACGTGGCGCCGAAGATGTGGAACTTGCTCTCGGCCAAGTCCCACAGCACGGCCTGGCGCCCGTTCCAGTTCAGCCAAGCGGTACCGAAGAACAGCGCGAACAGCAGGCCGGCGAAACCGATGCGCACGTTGCGGTATACGCCTTTGAAGCTGCGGGTCTGGATCTGTCCGTCAGCGTTCTGTCGTGCTGGCGTGGCGGCGGTTTCGATGTGGATGACTCGGAAGGGCACTCTCTCGCTCATGGTGGTTCGCTCATCAGGCCTCTATCAGGCCCGGGCACTATGGCCCCCGATCTGTTTTCAGCACAGGCTCAGGTCGGGTGATAAAAACCATATCAGAACGCGCTGTAACTCACTCGAACCCTTAGATGATCGAGCCGGGGCCACTGTTCTTCAGATGTCTGCGACTATCCACCGCACCTGCCACGGTGAGCGCATCGGCCTCGGCTTCGGTGATCGGGAAGCGTTCGCCGGCGAGAATGGCCACCGACATGCGCAGGTGCGCGTCGGTGACGATCTCAACCTCGTGGCCCAGGCCTTCTATGGTGACGGTGTCACCGGACAAGGTGCAGCGCTTGTGGTCATCGATGTGTACGGGCATGGTCTTTCTCTCCTGTGGTTTGAGTCTTCGACCTTGTCGGTGGCGAGGTTTCTGCATCGCCGTCGCACTCCTGGCAGGGTGTGCGGTCCACCTTCCATGAAGCTTTCTGAGGACTGTGCGTGGAGCGGATCTGGGAAAACGTGTGGCAGGCCGTAGTGGCCGAATTCGCCGACATTACCGATGAAAGCGAGGTCACTCGGATTGTCGTGCGTCTGATGATGGCCGCAGTGCTTGGGGCCGTGTTGGGCTTCGAACGTGAGCATCGTGGCAAATCGGCAGGTGTGCGCACCCACATGCTGGTGTCCATGGGCGCGGCGTTGTTCGTATTGGCGCCGGGGATGGCCGGTGCCGACGATCAGGCGCTCAGTCGAGTGATCCAGGGCATCGTTGCAGGCATCGGTTTTCTCGGTGCAGGCACCATCCTCAAAGGCAATGGACGTGACACCAGTCATGTAAAGGGCCTGACCACTGCCGCAGGGCTGTGGATGACTGCCGCCATCGGCACGGCAGCGGGCATGGGGCGCGAAGCGACGGCCCTGGTGAGCACCGTGCTGGCATTGCTGGTACTGGCCAGCATGCCGCTGTTGGTGGGCAAGGTGGAAGATGAGAACGAGGAGAAGAAGGACGAGGAGGGTAGTCGGAAACACTGAGGGGAGCCGAAGCTCCCCTCTAGGTGTTGTTGCCTGCTCTTTTATTATTATTCAAAACCGGCCTGTTGTTGTTGTTGTCAGCCGGTTCCGGTGTAGCCGGGCCCCTATCCGGGGCCAAGAGCAAACGTATTTTTTTGAGCGCTGGCCTGCATTCGATCCTGACTGTCGCTACCTGAAGGTAGTTTTGTTGTTCTGTGTCGAACCGGGGGCGAACCCCACATTGCTGCCTACTCCAAAAAAATCTGCTTGCTGCGCCTCTGCCGTGTTGTTCTTGTTATGTCAGAGCCGGTGCATGTTGTTTTTATTGGGTGTGTCGCGATTTTTTATTTTTGTTGTGCCAGAGACATAGCAGGTGGCGTGCCAACTTTTTAATTTCCTTTTAAATCAATGAGTTGCTGTTTTTGGGTGGTGTGGGAAGCGCGCACGAACCTCTCGAATTGTTTCCGTGTTACCCGCTTGTCGGCCGCCGACGCTGTGCGGGTAACACATCGCCCACTCGTTTATTCCGAACGTCACCCTTCAGCGAAGTTGCGCAGCCGCTCACCCTCGAGACGGTAGCGAATCCATTCAGACTGGGCCTGCGCGTCCAGGGCCTCGTAGAAGCCGATGGCTGGCGTGTTCCAGTCCAGTACGCTCCACTCCAGGCGCGCACAGCCTTTGGCCAGCGCTTCGCGGGCGATGTGGCGCAGTAGCTGGCGACCGGCGCCGTCACCACGGTGCTCAGGGGTGATGTACAGGTCTTCGAGGTAGATACCGTTGCGGCCCAACCAGGTGGAGTAGCTATAGAAGAAGACGGCAAAGCCGATGGGCTGACCGTCACGTTCGCAGATCAGTCCGTGTACGGTGCTGCCGTCATCGAACAGGCTGCGTTCGATGTCGGTGACGCTGGCTACCACCTGGTCTCGGGCTCGCTCGTAGTCCGCAAGCTCAGTGATGAAATCGAGGATCTGTGCGGCGTCGCTGCGCTGGGCTGGACGAATGGTCAGGCTCATGGGGCATTCCTTGAAAGAAAAGCGCCTAGCGTAGCGGGTAGGGCTGGCGTTGCCGAGTCTCTGAGACTGGTCGGGTCTTGGAGGTGCGGGGGCATCAGTAGCAAATGAACAGTTATGTGTTATGGGCTAATTTTCCATAACTGTATGGGTTGGGGCCGATCAAGGATCGCTAGTGTTGTGCGACTCGATAATCATCCTCTGACGGACTTGCACGCCATGTTTGGCTCCTACGAACTACTCAGCGCCTTCATTCTTTTCGCCTTCGTTTCATCCATCACGCCGGGGCCGAACAACACCCTGTTGCTTGCCTCGGGAGTGAACTTCGGTGTCCGTCGCTCGATTCCCCATGCCATGGGCATCAGCATTGGCTTCATGCTGATGGTGCTGGGTGTGGGTTTTGGTCTGGGTGAGCTCTTCAAAGCCTGGCCGCCGCTGTATAGCGTGCTGCGCTATGTCGGCGCGGCGTACCTGCTTTACCTTGCATGGAAAATCGCCACCTCCGGCCCGCTATCCGGCGAGGCTCAGAGCACGCGCAGCCCCATGAGTTTCTGGGGCGCGGCGGCATTCCAGTGGGTCAATCCAAAAGCCTGGGTGATGGCTGTTGGGGCAATCACCACCTATACCCCAGCCCAGGGCTATGCCGTGAACGTCGTGGTGATTGCCGTGCTGTTCGCGCTGGTGAACCTGCCGAGCGTCGGCGTCTGGGTCATGTTCGGCAGCGCGCTGCGCAACGTGCTGCGTAATCCTCGCTGGCTGGTGCTGTTCAATGTCCTGATGGCCGTGTTGCTGGTGATTTCGTTGTATCCGCTGCTGTTTGTAGAATCGTCGTTTTCGTAGTTCGACGAGTGCCGCTCCCGATGCAACTGATTCCTTGGTCCCACGACTGCTCCGACGGCTTCACCTTGCGAGGCTGGCACTCGGCGCCCAGCGGCAAGCCGCTGTTGCATTTTCTGCATGGCAACGGCTTCTGTTGCCTGGCTTACGAGCCGTTGCTGATGCGCCTCGGCGAGCACTTCGACCTGTGGCTGTGCGATGTCCAGGGGCATGGCGATAGCGATCATGGCGGGGCGTTTCGCGGTTGGAACCGCTCAGCGGAGTCGGTGGTAGAAGCCTTCGAGGCGGGGCGGTCGATATTCGGCGAGATACCGCGGTATGCCGCCGGGCACAGTTTCGGTGGCGTGCTGAGCGCACTGATTCTGGCCCTGCAGCCACAGTTGTTCGCGCGTGCCGTGCTACTCGATCCGGTGTTGTTCAGCCCACGCATGATCGCGGTCATGCGCATCCTGGCGCTGGTGGGCCTGAATCGCCGACATGGCCTGGCCCGCAAAGCCGCTACCCGGCGCAGTCACTGGCCGGACCGTGAGGCGGCGCTGGCGTCGCTGCATGGACGGGGCATCTTCAAAAGGTGGAGCGAAGCGTCGCTGCAGGCTTATGTGGGCCACGCGCTGGGCGATTGTCCCAATGCCGTGGTGCTCAAGTGTCGGCCCAGCCGTGAGGTGGAGGTGTTCAGTTCGTGGCCGTCGCGGCTGTGGCCGAGCCTGGAGCAGATCGTCACGCCGACGCGGATCCTGCACGGCGAACAGAGCTATCCGTTCGTTGCCGAGTCGGCTCGACGCCTGGCGGCGCGCAATCGCCATGTGAGTGAGCAGTCGGTCGCGGGCGGGCACTGCTTCATGCAACAGGATCCGGTGAGCGCCGCGCAGCAGGTCGAGGCCTTTCTGCGCAGTTGACTCATCGATGCACGGCGGTCAAGCCAGCTCCAGCCAAATCGGTGCATGGTCGGACGGTTTTTCCATGGCCCGCAGTTCGTAGTCCACGCCGGCGTCCTTGAGTCGCGGTAGCAACGCCTGCGAGGTCATGATCAGGTCGATGCGCAGGCCACGCTTGGGCTCGTCCTCGAAGCCGCGGCTGCGGTAATCGAACCAACTGAAGCGGTCCGCCACCTCTGGGTGCAGGTGGCGGAAGCTGTCGACCAGACCCCAGCCCTTGAGGCGTTCCATCCATTCGCGCTCTTCCGGCAGGAAGCTGCACTTGCCGGTCTTGAGCCAACGCTTGGCGTTGTCCGCGCCGATGCCGATGTCGCAGTCCTGGGGGAGATGTTCACGTCACCCATCACCACCAAGGGCTGGTCGTTGTGGAACTGGCCCTCCAGCAAGGCTTGCAGATCGCTGTAGAAGCGTTGCTTGGCGGGGAACTTGGTGGGGTGGTCGCGGCTTTCCCCCTGGGGAAAGTAGCCGTTCATGATGGTGATGGGGGCGCCATTGTCATCGGCGAAGGTGCCCCAGATGAAACGGCGCTGGGCATCGTCTTCATCGGTGCTGAAACCCTTGACCAGCGACAGCGGTTCGCGCCGCGAGAGCAGGGCGACGCCATAGTGGCCTTTCTGCCCATGAAAGTGCACGTGATAGCCCAGGGCCTGGACCTCGGCCAGCGGGAACTGCTCGTCGCTGACCTTGGTTTCCTGCAGGCCGATGACATCCGGCTGATGCTTCTCGATCAGCGCGGCCAACTGGTGCGGGCGGGCGCGCAGGCCGTTGATGTTGAACGAGACGATCTTCATGGCTAAGGCGGTCCTGGTAAAAGCCAGGGATGCTAGCTGACATCCGCAGTCATCACCAGCCTGAGCTTCTGGGCGGCTCTCCAGTCCCGCAACGACGGTGGAACGATGCGCCACGGCGTGCCTCAAAAGCTCTGACCCGCACCTTCCAGAAGGATCTTAGCAATGTCCGCCGCCCCAGCCCGCCTCTGCCTGCTCGACGATGGTTATCGCCGCGAAGTGCGCAGGCTGCTCTATGACGCTTATCCCTCGGAACCGACCTTCGCCTGGCTGTTCGACGCCCAACGCGGCGGTTACCAGCGGCGATTGCGCGCAATGCTACGCGCCTGGGTGCGCCAGCACTTCTATATGCAACTGCCGGCGCTGGGCTTGCTGGTCGACGACCGCTTGATCGCCGTGGCATTGATCGCGCCGCCCCAGCGCCGTCTGGGGGTGGCCGACAGTTGGATGTGGCGCCTGCGTATGCTGATCGGCGCAGGTCGGCGCAGCACCCGTCGCTACCTGGCGTATCAGGCAGCGCTGGCCGCCTGCCTGCCAACCCAGCAAGTGCATGTGCTGTCGTTGCTGGGCGTGCATCCACAGGTACAGGGCCAGCACTACGCCGAACAACTCTTGCAGGCGGTGCATGACTGGTGCGCGAAGGACCTGGAGACGCAAGGCGTCGTGCTCAGCACCGGCAACCCGCATTACTACGGGTTCTGCGAGCGCATGGGGTATCAGGAGGTTGGAGAGCTTGCACTCGGCAGTGTCAACGAACGGGTGTTCTTCAATCCGAATCCGTCGTCAGTCAAAACGATAGCGTCTTGATCGCGACAGGCGCGGCTTACGCTGCCGCTTCGCTCTGGTAGCATGCCCGCCATGACGTATTCAGGACGATTTGGCTGGGGCGTGCTGTTGCTCGCCGCCAGCTGTACAGCATGGGGCCAGAGTGAATTGGTGGTGCGGGTCAAACCGGCCAACAAGGCGCTGCAGGCGAACATTGAAGGCTATATCGGCAGCCTCGGCGATCGTGACGAGGATGCCTTGCTGCGCTTCAGTCGCGGGGCCGAGGAACAGGCGCGCAAGGCGGCCCAGGCGCTGGGCTATTACCAGGCGCAGATCGACGCCCAGGTCCAGCCCCCGAGCAAGCCTGATCAGCCTTTGCAATTGATCATCCGGGTCGAGCCCGGCGAGCCGGTGCGCCTGCGCAATGTGCAAGTGCGTGTCGAAGGTCCGGCCAGCGAGCTGAAGGCGTTCCGAGTCCCGGACAGCCGGGCCTTGCGTCAAGGCGAGCAACTGAATCACGGTGCCTACGAGGACGCCAAGCGCCTGATCCAGAACCAGGCCTCGCGCTATGGCTTCTTCGACGGTCGGTTTGCCCGCCAACGCCTGGCCGTGGATCCCCGCGCCGGCGTCGCCGATATTGAACTGGTGTATCAGAGCGGTCCGCGCTATCGCCTGGGCAAGGTCACATTCGGCGGCGACGCGCCACTGGACGACGATCTGCTACAGCGCATGGTGGGCTTCAAGCCCGGCACGCCCTATGACTCGGAGCTGGTCGCCGAGCTGAACAACGACCTGCAGTCCAGTGGCTACTTCGAGGGCGTGCGGGTGGATGCTGCGCCCACGGCAGCCGTTGACGACGTGGTGCCAGTGGCGGTGCAACTCGATACCCGCAAACCGCGTACTTTGGGTTTGGGCCTGGGTTTTTCCACCGATGTCGGGCCGCGCGGCAAAGCCAACTGGACGCGGCACTGGGTCAACCCTCAGGGCCACAGCTATGGCTGGGAAACCGAGATTTCCGGCCCCCGACAGAACGTCGGCCTCTGGTATGACGTACCCCTGGACCCACCGTTGACCGACAAACTGCGCTTTGCCGGTGGCTACCAGAACGAAGAACTTTCTGGCACCGACACGTTAAGCAAGCTGTTGACGGTCGGCCCGGAGTGGCATAGCAAGCTGCCCAGCGGCTGGCAGCGGGTGATTTCACTCAAGTACCAGCGCGAGGAATACCGACTGGGTGACGACTCTGGCCTGAGCAACCTGCTGATGCCTGGCATCAGCTACTCGTACCTGCGCAGCGACAACCGCATCGACCCGCACAATGGTTACCGCCTGCAGTTCGACGTCCAAGTGGCCAAGGAAGGGCTGGTGTCCGACACCAACCTGGTGCATGGCAACGTCCTGCTCAAGGGCCTGACCACCCTGGGGCAAAACCATCGCGTGCTCGGGCGTGTGCAGTTCGGCGGCAGCGCCACCAACGGCTATGAGAAGAAAATGCCGCCGTCGCTGCGTTTCTTTGCCGGTGGTGACCAGAGCGTGCGCGGCTATGACTACCAGACACTGTCGCCGAAGAACAGCCAGGGCGACCGCATCGGTGGCCGTTACCTGGTTGCCGGCAGTGTCGAATACCAGTACTCGATCACGGAGAAATGGCGCGTGGCAACCTTCGTCGACCAAGGCAACGCCTTCAATTCGCTGGAGCTGCCCAGCCTCAAGACAGGGGTCGGCATCGGCGTGCGCTGGGTGTCGCCAGTCGGTCCGCTGCGCCTGGACCTGGCGCGTGCGCTCGATGATGACGGCGGTTTCCGTGTGCACTTTTCCATGGGGCCTGAACTGTGAAGCGGGTGATCAAGCCGCTGCTGTTGGGACTGCTCGGCCTGCTGTTGTTGATGGTGCTCGCGCTGACCCTGGTACTCGGCACCCAGGCGGGCAGTCGCTGGGTGCTAGGTTGGGTGCCAGGCCTGCAGGTCGACGACTTCCAAGGCACGCTGGGCGGGCAATGGCAGGCCAGTCGCCTGGTCTGGACGCAGGACGGTAGCCGCGTCGAGCTGCAGGCGCCGCAACTGCACTGGTCGCCTGCCTGTTTGTTGCGCGCCACCTTGTGTGTCCAGCGCCTGCAGGCCGAGCGTATCGACATGGCCTTTGCCCCCAGCGCCGAGCAGACCGACAGTGGCCCTCTGAAACTGCCTGATTTGCGCTTGCCGATCGCCATCGAGTTGGGAGAGGTAAAGGTGGGCCAACTGCGCCTCGATGGCGGTGACCTGCTCGGCGATCTGCAACTGGCGGCGCACTGGACCGGACAGGGCATGCGCATCGATCACTTACAGTTGCAGCGCGACGATCTGCACCTGAGCCTGCAAGGTACCGTGTTGCCCGAGGGCGATTGGCCGCTTGATGCCGATGCCACGCTGCAACTGCCCGCGGTTGACGGTCAGGCGTGGCAGTTGGTGCTCAACGCCAAAGGCGATCTGCTCAAGACGCTGGCGCTCGACGGCACCAGCAGCGGTTACCTGCAAGCCAAAATCGACGGTGAGCTGCAAGCGCTGGCCGAGCATGTGCCCGCAAGGCTGCGTATTCGTGCCGACGGGTTCCGGCCCTCTGCCGCGTTGCCCGCACCGCTGCAACTGAACCAACTTCAACTGTTGGCAACCGGGGACCTGCTCGAGGGTTATCAGCTCGAAGGCACGGCGAGCCTGCCGGCCGAGCAAGGGCCGATCGCCCTGGCGTTGAACGGCAAGGTCGATGCCAAGGGGCCCGCCTCGATGCCCTGGACCTGACCGCCAGTGACACGCAGCGCCTCCGGCTTCAGGCCACGGCTGACTGGGAGCAGGGCGTGCAGGCCGATGCCACTGTCGACTGGCTCGATTTCCCCTGGTTGCGCCTGTACCCGCTGCCAGAGGCGCCTGAAGTGACGCTCAAGCGCTTCAAGGCGCAGGTGGCGTATCGCGACGGCCGCTACGAGGGCGAGTTCACCGGCAATCTGGAAGGCCCGGCGGGGGCGTTCAGTGTGGCCAGCCCGTTCGCGGGAGATCTGGGCCAGGTGCGTTTGCCCAAGCTCGAATTGGTGGCTGGTCAAGGGCGGGCGGCGGGCAGCGTCGGCATCCAGTTCGCCGACACCCTGGCGTGGGATGTCGATCTGAACGTATCGGCACTCGACCCGGCCTATTGGGTCGCTGAACTGCCAGGTACGTTGGCAGGGCCGCTGCGCAGCAAGGGTGAGTTGAAGAACGAGCGGTTGCAGCTCGATGCCGAGCTCGATCTGAAGGGGCGCCTGCGTGGTCAACCTGCGCAGCTCAAGGCAGACGCCAAGGGGGCAGGGGATGCCTGGACTCTGGGCACGCTGGCGATCCAGTTGGGCGACAACCGTATCACCGGCAGCGGCAGCCTGCAGCAGCGCCTGGCAGGACGCATCGACCTCGACCTGCCACGTCTGGGGCAGCTCTGGCCGCGCCTGCAAGGCCAGGCCAAAGGCCGCCTCGATCTGGCCGGAACCCTGGCTGCGCCGCAGGGCAGTTTGACGCTGCTGGGTCAGCAATTGGCCCAGGCCGACAATCGCATTCAACGGCTGGACCTGGACGCGCGTCTGGACAATGCCCAGCGAGGCGTGGTCACGCTCAAGGTCGGCGCTATCCGCCTGGGCGAGACCGCCTTGGGTAATCTGGACCTCAGCGGCAAGGGCGACATTCGTCAGCAGGCGCTGAGCCTTGCGCTCGACGGCCCGCAACTCAAGCTGAACCTTGCACTCGACGGCACGCTGACCAAGGGCGACTGGCGCGGTCGGCTGGCCAGCGGCCGGGTCCAGGCCGGTGGCCAGGACTGGCAACTACAGGCCCCGGCGCGCTTGCAGCGCCTGGCCAATGGTCAGATCGACTTCGCCAGCCATTGCTGGCGCTCCGGCCAGGCCAGCCTGTGCGGCGACGACCAGCGCCTGGCGCCGGAGCCGCGACTGCGTTATCACCTCAAACAGTTCCCCATCGACAGCCTGGCCCAGTGGTTACCCAAGGACTTCGCCTGGCAAGGCATGCTCAACGCCGACATCAACCTGGATATCCCGGCCAGCGGGCCGAAGGGTACGGTGCGCGTGGATGCCAGTGGCGGCACGCTGCGCGTGCGCGACAGTGGTCGCTGGGTCGATTTCCCTTATCAGACGCTGCGCTTGGACAGCACCCTGGCGCCGCGTCAGGTGGACACCTCTTTGGTTTTCCGCGGCGAGCGGCTGGGTCAGTTGAACCTGTCCACGCGCATCGATCCACTGGGGCGCGACAAACCGTTGTCTGGCGATTTCCGCCTCTCCGGCGTCGATCTGTCGATCGCCCGTCCGTTCCTACCGATGGTCGAGCGCCTGGCTGGCCAGCTCAATGGCGAGGGTCGGCTGTCCGGCACATTGCTGGCGCCGCAGGTCAACGGCACTATCCAGCTCAGCGGCGGACACGTCAGTGGCGCCGAATTGCCGGTCAGCTTGGAAGCCTTGTCGCTGCGGGCGCTGATCGCCGGTGAGCAGGTGCAGATCAACGGCGACTGGCGCAGCGGTGAGGCCGGTCGCGGGCAATTGACCGGCGACATGACCTGGGGTCAGGCTTTGGCCGTCGATCTGCGGCTTCAGGGCCAGCAGTTGCCTGTCACCGTCGAGCCGTACGCGGCGCTCGAAGTCGCGCCCGACCTGCGGATTCGCCTGGCTGGCGAGAAGTTGGCGGTGACCGGCAAGGTGCAGGTGCCCAAAGGCAAGATTACCGTGCGCGAGCTGCCGCCTTCTACGGTCAAGGTGTCGGATGATACGGTGATCGTCGGTCAGCAGACCGAGCAGGGCGAGGCACCCATGGCGGTGGCCATGGATATCGACGTCGAGGTGGGTCGCGACAAGCTGTCGTTCAGTGGTTTCGGCCTGACCGCCAATCTGCTGGGCCATGTACACATCGGCGACAACCTCGACACCCGCGGCGAGCTGAGCCTGGCCGACGGTCGCTACCGTGCCTATGGTCAGCGCCTGACCATCCGCCGCGCCCGGCTGCTATTCGCCGGGCCCATCGACCAGCCCTACCTGGACATCGAAGCGATTCGTCAAGTGAACGAGGTCACTGCCGGTATCCGCCTCAGCGGCAGCGCCGAGCAACCGACCACCACGGTGTTCTCGGAACCGGCCATGAGCCAGGAGCAGGCGTTGTCCTACCTGGTACTCGGGCGTCCGTTGGGCAATTCCGGGGAAGACAACAACATGCTCGCGGAGGCGGCGTTGGGCCTGGGGCTTGCCGGCAGTGCCGGCCTCACCGGTGGCCTGGCCTCGCGGCTGGGCATCGATGACTTCCAGCTTGATACCCAAGGCTCGGGCAACAGCACCAGCGTGGTCGCCAGCGGCAACCTGACCGAGCGCCTGAGCCTGCGCTATGGGGTCGGCGTGTTCGAGCCGGCCAGCACCATCGCCCTGCGCTACAAGCTCAGCAAGAAAGTGTACGTGGAAGCCGCCAGTGGACTGGCAAGCTCGCTGGACATCTTCTACAAGCGAGATTTCTAAGATCGTGCGCCCCAGGCCGGGGCGCCGCGACGTCAGCCTTCAACGTACGGTGGCCGCCTCGATGAATTCGTTGCTGTCCGCCTCAGGGCTGGTCGGTGGACGCGGTTTACGCACCGGCTGAATGAGATTGGTGTATTCCTCGATCAGTCGGTTGATCGCCTCGGGCGGCTCACAGGCGTGAAATTGCATGCGAATCTGCACTTCGTCGGGGTCGCGCCCTTCGCCGCGGCGCGCCTGGGCGCCGACAGTGACCTTGAAGTGCGAGCAGGAGGTGGGGTCGTTGGCCTGACGCAGTGCCTCCTGACGGGCCTGGGCGTCCTTGACGTGCACCGAGAGATCAACCTGCATGCGCTCCAATGCCAGGCCTTTGGGTGACACCAGCGCGATCAGCGGAATGCGCAGCAGGTGGGCGTCGTCCATGGCCACTTCGACCATCTTGGCGCGCATCGGCAGGCCGGGTTGTTCCGGATCGAAATCGAAGAACTGATCGAACAGCCTCAGGTACTGCTGAGCGATCAGGGTGTTGGTTGCGGCGGCCGCTTCTTGAAGGCCGCGAGTGACGTCGCGCAGATCGCTCGAGGTCATGGGTGATGGCTGGTGACCGTCTGGACTGTCCACTTATTGGACTCCTGTCAAAGCACCGCAGGTATGAGTACCTGCGGCGGTCGTGATTACACCCAGCGTTCAAGGGGCCTTGGTTTGCGGCGTGCCTTGGTCCGACTGCGGCTTTTGCCCCGGCGCTGGAGTGACAGGGGTATTGGGCAGTTGGTCCGGGTTATCCAGTTTTGCGCCGGGCAGCAGTGACGGCTTGGTCGCCGCATCGGTCAGGTAGTCGATTACGCGCATCATCGCCTCGGGTGGCGCCTGGCGGCGGACACTGGTGCTGAACGCGTAGCGGGCGCGCGTGTCGGTCTTGCGAGTCTGCTCCGACTTGTGGGTCACGCTGCCTTTGACATCGAGCTTGAACGGCCCCCAGCCCAGCGACGCCTCCAGGCTGCCTTGAATATCCTTGCTGGAGCGGTCTTCGGCCATCTGGTTCACGGTCATCTCGAATTCGATGCGACCTTCTTCGATTGCAATGTTCGGATGGGTGATGGCCGCAAGCAACGGCACGCTCAAGCTCTTCTTGACGGTGCCTTGGTAGCCGCCATCCGGGCCGACCAAGGTTTCGTCGTAGTCGAACTGGATGGCCACGGCCTTGCCGTCCTTGATGCACACATTCAGCAGGAAGTCGGCGTATGACTTGCTTGCTGTGACCTGGGCTTGAATCATCGCCTGCAACGGGCCGGCGATCATACGGTCCATCGGCAAGGCGTTGATGACCGAGCCTATCAGATTGCTATCGATTGACATGGGTGGGCGACCTCATGGGTTCAGGTAAAACAGGGCTCAATGGGCATGGTTGTCCTGGCGCCGAATGTTGCCGATCTGACGCAGGCTCAGCCCGTACTTATCCGCGAGCAGGCTGCGCGACAGGCCGTTGGCGCTTTCTTTCTGGATCTGCAGATTACGCAGCTGACGCTGGAAGTGGTCGGCTTTGGGGATCTCCAGCGCGATACCGGCATAACGCTTGATCAGCGCGTCGAGCGCATCGGCCGGCAGCACGTCGGCCAGTCGTGTGCGATCCCGATGTTTGGGAATGTACTTGGGGCGTCCGCCGTAGGCACAGGTCAACCGATAGGCGTTCTCAAGACCGATGCACTCGATCAGTGATTGCAGCGAGTGGGGCAGTTGGGCGACGTCGACGGCGGTCAGGTCTGGCATTTCCATGTGCATTTTCCTTGGGTCCATTGGGCCCGAGCAGTGGTGTCGTGAGGATTTTCAGTCACCCTCGTCAACCATTCCTAGGCGCCAAGCGGCCGGCAGGTTGTAGTTTCAATTGATCGGTACTTGCAGGCATCCAGGTCCCCATGTGTAGGACGTTGCGTGCCCTGAGGACTACAGGGCCCGGTTTTGCTGGAATGGGGGCTCGGCAAAAGGGTAGATGGGGCAGTGCACCCTGTTAGTCGCAGGGATAGGCCCTGCGAAGCGTGATCAGCTTGAGATAGGCATGCGGCAGGCTGGCACTGCTCGCCGGTAGGGCTCGCCAGTCGACGTCCACGCACAAGGCCTCCAGCGCCTGGTCGCCCCGCTGGCCGACCACTTGCGGTGCGAATCCGCGGCGGTAGCGCACGTGAGTGTCGGCGAACGGTTCAACCTGGTCTGCGCGCGCCAGCGTCAGGCGTGCCATGGCCGGCAACTGCGAAGGACTGATGGTGAAGTGCAGTTGCCCGGGCTGGTTGAGGAAAAAACCGCTGCTGCGTACCCGTTGCCAGAGCATTTGCCATTGGCTTGAACCGCTGTCGGCCTCCAGGAGCGCGCCCAGTTCGAGCAAGCGTTCGCGAGAAACCAGGGCAGTATCGATGGCATGGGCGGGAGGGTGAACGATCAGCAGGGTGCTGAGGAGCAGGATGCGCGTCATGGGGGCTCCAAGGCGTGAAAGTAGCCGGGAGTCCATGGTTTCAGGCACGCTGCGGGCAGGTCAGCAGGAAATGTCTCGTCTGAAGGGGGGCAGATGTATCATAGGCGCGGCTCCCCAGGAGCCTCTTGTCCCAGATGTCCCAAGGAATTGCCGATGACACACATGCAGCGCTTCAAGTATTCGATTCTCACCATTGCGGTGATGATGGCGACGTTGTTCGGCCTGAGCCACTTGCAGAAGCAGGGTACGATCAGCGAGCAGACGTTCCAGTACCTGGCCATCGGCATCGCCGTGGTGGTGGTGGTGATCAACGGCATCATGCGGCGCAAGGTCAAGACCTGAGCCCGCTAGCCGGTCGCCTTCAGCGTCCGGCGCCTTGTTCGAGCACCGCACGTGCCTCGGGCTGCAGGCTGTAGCACTTATCCGCGCCGAGGGTGATCACGCCCTCGCTGCACAGCCGCTTGAGCACTTCGCGCACGCTGAGAAACGACAGCGGAATATCCAACTGCTCAAGTTGCGCGTGCACGCCACGCACGCCGATGCTGCGCCCATGACGATCGGCCGCATGCAGGGCGTCGATGACCTTGAGGCGGATCAGGCTGGTGCGCAGGCCGTAGGTGCGCAACAGCTCGCGAATCTGCTCGTTGCTCACGCGCTCCGGCGTATCGGCGCTCGCCTCAGGTGTCGCGCGTTCCATCGGGCGATGTCGCTGCGGCTGTAGTGGCGGGTTGTACATGCGGATGCTCCTTTTCCTGATGGTCCTGAAATCTTGAATGCCTGACTACTAAGACGAACCAGCAAAGCAGATCTGCAACGATCCAGATTAAAAAAGATGCCGCAGACCTCATGGCTTTCCGCCACCTTGCCTGTCTTACAAGACGCTTCGAACACCTGTACTGCGTAAAATTTTCATCCAGCGACTCGTCTGATCGGGATGATCCCAATTTTCCCAGGAGTCTCCGTGATCACACTATCGCGTCCCTTGTCGTGCCTGGCTGTGGTCTTGGCCCTGAGCAGTACGGCAGTCGTGGCCCTGGCGCGCGAAGGCGCAGGCGAGGCCTCGGCGCAGATTCGCCGTACCAACTTCGGCGTGCCGCACATTCTGGCCAATGACGAACGCGGCCTGGGCTACGGTATCGGCTATGCCTACGCCCAGGACAACCTGTGCCTGCTGGCCAATGAAGTGCTCACCGTCAATGGTGAGCGCTCGAAGTTCTTCGGTGCCGAAGGCAAGACCGTCGAGCAGCGCGACAATCTCGACAGCGACCTGTTCTTCACCTGGCTCAATGACGGCGATACGGTGAAGGCTTTCCTTCAGGCGCAGTCCGGCGCCATCCGCGATCGTCTGCAAGGTTACGCGGCGGGTTACAACCGAGCGCTGGCCGAGCGCCGCCAACAGGGCTTGCCAGTGGAATGCGGGACGGGCGAGTGGCTCAGGCCGATCACCGAGCTGGACTTGGTCAAGTTGACCCGCCGCCTGTTGGCCGAAGGGGGCATCGGTCAGTTCGCCGAAGCCCTGGTGGCAGCGACCCCGCCTTCTGTGTCGCACGTTTCGAGCACGCGCGACTTCGGCTGGGCATTGGCGCGCCAGCAGGCCTTCGCCAGCGAGCGGGGCAGCAATGCCATTGCCATCGGTGCCCAGCGCTCGGCCAACGGTCATGGCTTGTTGCTGGCCAACCCGCATTTTCCTTGGGTCGGCGGGCTGCGCTTCTACCAGATGCACCTGACCATTCCCGGCCAACTGGACGTCATGGGCGCCGCGCTGCCAGGCTTGCCGGTGATCAACATTGGCTTCAACCGGGACGTGGCGTGGACCCACACGGTGGACACCTCGAAGCATTTCACCCTCTACCGGCTGCAACTCGACCCCAAGGATGCCACCCGTTATCAGGTCGACGGCCAGTCGCTGCCTTTGGAGCAGCGCACGCTCAAGGTCCTGGTCAAGCGTGCGGATGGCACGCTCGAACCGGTGCAGCGGCAGATCCATGTGTCGCGCTTCGGTCCGGTGGTGCAGTGGCCTGGGCGCCTGGACTGGGATGGGCGCCACGCCTATGCCCTGCGCGATGCCAACCTCGACAACACACGCGTGCTGGAACAGTGGTACGGCATCAACAAGGCCAGTGGCATCGATGCCCTGAAGACCTCCGTGGCGTCTGTTCAGGGCATTCCCTGGGTCAATACGCTGGCGGTCGACGGCAGTGGCCGAGCGTTGTACTTGAATCAGTCGGTGGTGCCCTATGTCGATCAGGCGCTGCTGGCCCAGTGCAGCGATGCGGCGCAAGCCGGCCCGCTGGTCGTACTGGACGGTTCGCGTAGCGCGTGCAATTGGAAGATCGACCCGGCCGCTGCCCAGCCGGGCATTTTCCCCGCGCACTTGCAACCGAGTCTGGAGCGCGCTGATTTCGTGCAGAACTCCAACGACTCCGCCTGGCAGGTGAACCCGGCCCAGCCATTGACCGGGTTCTCGCCGCTGATCAGTCGCCAGGACCAGCCGCTGGGTCAGCGCAGCCGATTTGCCCTGGAACGCCTGCAGGGGCGTGGCAAGCTCGATGCGCAGGCGTTGCGTGGCCTGGTTCTCGACGATGAGGTGTACCTGGCCACTCAGGAGCTGCCTGCGTTACTGCGCTGGTGCGAAGACGCGCAAGCCGATGTGCAGGCCGTGTGCACGAGTCTTCGGGCGTGGGATGGCAAGGCGAGGGTCGACAGCGGCTTGGGGCTGGTGCATTTCGCTAATATCCTGCAAGCGCTGGCCGACCAGCCGCAGGTCTGGCGCGTGGCGTTCGATCCTGCCGATCCTCAGCACACGCCGCGTGGCCTGGCGGTCGAGCAACTGGCGGTACGCAGATTGCTGCATGACGCGGCCCTGGCATCGATGACGCAAGTGCACGAACTAGGGCTGGACAATACGCTGCGTTGGGGGCAGGTGCAGCAGGCGGCGAACGGTACACCGGTGCCGGGCGGGCCACAGGCACTGGGGGTGTACAACGCCATGGTCAGTGTGCCGATGGGCCCGGGCAAGCGTCTGGTGGTCAGCGGCACCAGTTACCTGCAGGTCGTCAGCTTCACCGATCAGGGGCCGCAGGCCGAGGGCTTGCTGGTGTTTTCGCAATCGAGCGAGTCGGCGTCAGCGCACGCATTCGATCAGACCCACGCCTTCGCTGCCGGGCAACTGGCACCGATACCGTTCACCGACGCGCAGATAAAGGCGGATCCGCACTACCGGGAATATCGAGTCGGTGAGCGTGATGAGCCTGTGTCGGAGGCGACAACCCGTTAGACCCCGCCGATGACCCTGAGCAAGCACGTCAGGGTCTTCACGACTCAGGTGAACTCGAACGGCGCCAGTTGCATGCCCTGGTCATCGACCTGCAGCGCCCAGCCGCGGCGATCCCAGTCGCCGAGCACGATGCGCCGGGCAGGCTGCCCGTCGACCAGCAACTTGTGCAGGGCAGGGCGGTGGGTGTGGCCGTGAACCAGGGTGCGCACGCCATGCTCGGCCATCACGCGAGGGACCTCCTCCGGCGTGACGTCGACGATCTCGGTGTTCTTCATGCGCGTCTGCGTCTGGCTCTCGCTGCGAAGCTTGCGTGCCAGCTTCTGCCGCAGGGTCAGCGGCAGGTGTCGCAGCAGCCAGAGGCTCAGTGGATTGCGCAGGTAGCGGCGCAACTTCATATAGCCCACGTCCCGCGTGCACAGCGTATCGCCATGCATCAGCAGCACCGGTTCGCCGTCAAGCTCGACCACGCTCGGGTCGGCCAGCAATGTGCAGCCGGCCGCGCGGCAGAAGGCTTGGCCGATGAGAAAGTCGCGGTTGCCGTGCATGAGGTAGATCGCCGTGCCGCTGTTGGCCAGCGTGCGCAGGGCCTGACAGATCGAAAGCTGGAAGGGCGTCATGGCGTCGTCGCCGATCCAGGCCTCGAAGAAGTCGCCCAGGATGTACAGCGACTGGGCCTGCCGTGCGCGACCGCCGAGCAGATCGAGAAACGCCCGGGTAATGTCCGGGCGTTCTTCTTGCAGGTGCAGATCGGAGATCAGCAGGATCACTCAACGATCTCGGCTTTCTTGATGATCACGTCCTCGCTCGGGACGTCCTGGTGGCCAGCCTTGGAACCGGTTTTCACGCCTTGGATCTCGTCGACCACTTCGCGGCCCTCGATCACTTCGCCGAACACGGCGTAACCCCACCCTTGCACGTTCTTGCCGCTGTGGTTGAGGAAGTCGTTGTCGGACACGTTGATGAAGAACTGCGCGGAAGCCGAATGCGGCTCCATGGTGCGTGCCATGGCGATGCTGTACTTGGTGTTCTTCAGGCCGTTGTCGGCTTCGTTCTGGATCGAAGCACGGGTCGATTTCTGCTTCATGGTCGTGTCGAAACCGCCGCCCTGGATCATGAAGTTGTTGATCACGCGGTGGAAGACGGTGCCGTCGTAGTGACCGTCCTTGACGTACTGAACGAAGTTTTCCGTGGTCTTCGGTGCTTTTTCCGCGTTCAGTTGCAGGACGATGTCGCCGTGGTTGGTGGTCAGTTTGACTTGGGTCATGCTGAAACTCGCTCTTTCAAGGCATTGGGGAATAGGGGTATGCAGCGTGCTTGCACGAACTGACGCGGCACGAAGCTGTGACGGCACACGGTGTGCAGGGTTCGATCTGGCCGGCGCTGCGCGGGCATCACGATAAATCGCGCCAGTTTGTCCGTGCCCGGCTGTCAGCGGCTTGACTGCTTCGGCTATGATAGGCGTTTTGATTCAATCGGCCTACCCGGACCGGACATCTGCATTCAAGGATCCTATGAGCAAGCCCACCGACAACGCGACCAACGCCGCTGCCAAAGGCGCCCCCGCCGTCCCTGCGAACTTCCTGCGACCGATCGTCCAGGCCGATCTGGATTCGGGCAAGCACAGCAGCATCGTCACCCGCTTCCCGCCGGAGCCCAACGGTTACCTGCACATCGGCCACGCCAAGTCGATCTGCGTCAACTTTGGCCTGGCCCAGGAGTTCGGTGGCGCCTGCCACTTGCGTTTCGACGACACCAACCCGGCCAAGGAAGACCAGGAGTACATCGACGCGATTCAGCGGGACGTCAAGTGGCTGGGCTTCGAGTGGACCGGCCCGGTGCGCTTTGCCTCCGACTATTTCGAGCAGTTGCACGACTGGGCGGTCGAGCTGATCAAGCACGGCAAGGCGTATGTCTGCGACCTCACGCCCGAGCAGGCCAAAGAGTATCGCGGCAACCTCACTGAACCGGGCAAGAACAGCCCGTTCCGCGAGCGCAGCGTGGAAGAGAACCTGGACCTGTTCGCACGCATGAAGGCGGGCGAGTTCAAGGATGGCGAGCGTGTGCTGCGCGCCAAGATCGACATGGCGTCGCCGAACATGAACCTGCGCGACCCGATCCTGTACCGCATCCGTCATGCCCACCACCACCAGACCGGCGACACCTGGTGCATCTACCCCAACTACGACTTCACCCACGGTCAGTCGGATGCCATCGAAGGCATCACCCACTCGATCTGCACCCTCGAATTCGAAGGCCACCGCCCGCTGTACGACTGGTTCCTGGACAACCTGCCGGTGCCGGCGCACCCGCGCCAGTACGAGTTCAGCCGCCTGAACCTGAACTACACCATCACGTCCAAGCGCAAGCTCAAGCAACTGGTGGACGAGCAGCACGTCGACGGCTGGGACGACCCGCGCATGTCCACGCTGTCCGGCTACCGCCGTCGTGGCTACACCCCCGCATCCATTCGCAACTTCTGCGAGATGGTCGGTACCAACCGCTCCGACGGCGTGGTCGACATGTCGATGCTCGAATTCAGCATCCGTGACGACCTTGACCGCGCCGCGCCGCGTGCCATGTGCGTGCTGCGTCCGCTCAAGGTGGTCATCACCAACTACCCCGAGGGCCAGGTCGAGCAACTCGAACTGCCGCGCCATCCCAAGGAAGACATGGGCGTACGCGTGCTGCCGTTCGCCCGCGAGCTGTACATCGACCGCGACGATTTCATGGAAGCGCCGCCCAAAGGCTACAAGCGCCTGGAACCGGCCGGTGAGGTGCGTCTGCGCGGCAGCTACGTGATCCGCGCCGACGAAGCGATCAAGGATGCCGACGGCAACGTCGTCGAGCTGCGCTGCTCGTACGATCCGGACACCCTGGGCAAGAACCCCGAAGGTCGCAAGGTCAAGGGCGTGATCCACTGGGTGCCGGTCGAAGGCAGCGTGGAATGCGACGTGCGCCTGTACGACCGCCTGTTCCGCTCGCCCAACCCGGAGAAGACCGAGGAGGGCGGCAGCTTCCTGGACAACATCAATCCGCAATCGCTGCAGGTGCTGACCGGTTGTCGTGCCGAGCCTTCGCTGGGCCACGCCCAGCCTGAAGATCGCTTCCAGTTCGAGCGCGAAGGCTACTTCTGCGCCGACCTGAAAGACAGCCAGCCAGGACGTCCGGTGTTCAACCGCACCGTGACCCTGCGCGATTCGTGGGGCAGCTGAGGAACCTTCGTGCTTACCATCTACAACACCCTGAGCAAGACCAAGGAAGCGTTCAAACCCCTGGACGGCAACAACGTGCGCATGTACGTCTGCGGCATGACCGTGTACGACTACTGCCACCTGGGTCACGGTCGCAGCATGGTGGCCTTCGACCTGATCACCCGCTGGCTGCGCAAGAGCGGGTACGCGCTCACGTACGTGCGCAACATCACCGACATCGACGACAAGATCATCAACCGCGCCAATGAAAACGGCGAGGCGTTCGAGGCGCTGACCGCGCGCATGATCGATGCCATGCACGAGGACGAGCGTCGTCTGAACATCCTGCCGCCGGATCAGGAACCGCGCGCCACCGATCACATCGCCGGCATGCACGCGATGATCCAGACCCTGATCGACAAGGGCTATGCCTACGCACCGGGCAATGGCGACGTGTACTACCGGGTCGGCAAGTTCGTCGGCTACGGCAAGCTGTCGCGGCGCAAGATCGAAGACCTGCGTATCGGCGCCCGCATCGAAGTCGACGAGGCCAAGCAAGACCCGCTGGACTTCGTGCTGTGGAAGGGCGCCAAGCCCGGCGAGCCGAGTTGGGAGTCGCCGTGGGGGGCAGGTCGTCCGGGCTGGCACATCGAGTGCTCGGTAATGTCCACCTGCTGCCTGGGCGAAAGCTTCGACATCCACGGTGGCGGCAGCGACCTGGAGTTCCCGCACCATGAGAACGAGATCGCCCAGAGCGAGGCCGCGACCGGCAAGCCTTATGCGGCGGCGTGGATGCACTGCGGCATGATTCGCATCAATGGCGAGAAAATGTCCAAGTCGTTGAACAACTTCTTCACCATTCGCGACGTCTTGCACAAGTATCACCCGGAAGTGGTGCGCTACCTGCTGGTAGCCAGCCATTACCGCAGTGCCATCAACTACTCCGAAGACAGCCTGCGCGATGCCAAGGGTGCATTGGAGCGCTTCTACCACGCCTTGCGCGGCCTACCACGGGTCGAGGCCAAGGGGGGCGAAGCCTTCGTCGAGCGTTTCGCCGTGGCGATGAACGACGACTTCGGTACCCCCGAAGCCTGCGCCGTGCTGTTCGACCTGGTGCGTGAAATCAACCGTCTGCGCGAAGCCGACCCTGCGGCCGCCGCTGGGCTGGCCGGTCGTCTGCGTGAGCTGGGCGACGTGCTGGGCGTGTTGCAACTGGAGGCCGACGACTTCCTGCGCGCCGGTGCCGAAGGCAAGGTCGATGCTGCCGAGGTCGAAGCGTTGATCCAGGCGCGCCTGCAGGCGCGCACGGACAAGAACTGGGGCGAGTCGGACCGCATTCGCGACCAGCTCACCGCCATGGGCGTGGTCCTGGAAGACAGCAAGGGCACCACCACCTGGCGCCTGGCCGACTGAGTCGCGCTGCGGACGTTTAGCCTGCGACCGATGAAAAAAAACGGGGCGTCCCAGCCAATGGGACGCCCCGTTTTCATTGCACCGCTGAGCGTTAGGCGACCTTGACGATCCAGCCTGCCGGCGCTTCCACGTCACCGCTCTGGATGCCGGTCAGCTCGTGGTACAGCTTCTGGGTGACCGGGCCGACCTTCTCCAGGTCGTGGAAGACGTGCAGCTTGCCGTTGTACTCGATACCGCCGATCGGCGTGATGACCGCCGCCGTGCCGCAGGCACCGGCTTCGATGAAGCGATCGAGCTTGGCGATTTCCACGTCGCCTTCGACGACAGTCAGGCCCAGGCGCGATTGCGCCAACTCCATCAAGGACAGACGGGTGATGCCCGGCAGCACCGAGGCGGATTTGGGCGTGACGAATTCGTTGTTGGCGGTGATGCCGAAGAAGTTCGCCGAGCCGACCTCTTCGATCTTGCTGTGGGTCAACGGGTCCAGGTAGATGGCGTCGGCGAAATTGGCCTTCTTGGCCTCGGCACCTGGCTGCAGGCTGGCTGCGTAGTTGCCGCCGACCTTAGCCGCACCGGTGCCTTGCGGGGCCGCGCGGTCGAAGCTGGAGATCTGGAAGTTGTGCGGCTTCATGCCACCTTTGAAGTAGGAGCCAACCGGGATGGCGAACACCGAGAAGATGAACTCCGGCGCGGTGCGCACGCCAATGTTGTCACCGGTGCCGATCACGAACGGGCGCAGGTACAGCGCACCTTTGCCGTGCGGCGGGATGAATTTCTCGTTGGCCTTGACCACCTGCTTGCAGGCTTCGATGAACATGTCGGTGGGCACGTGCGGCATCAGCAGACGGGCGCAACTGCGCTGCATGCGTGCGGCGTTCTGGTCGGGTCGGAACAGGTTGATCGAGCCGTCCTTGCAGCGGTAGGCCTTCAACCCCTCGAAGCACTGCTGGCCGTAGTGCAGGGCCGTCGAGCCTTCGCTGATGTGCAGCACGTTGTCTTCGGTCAGGGTGCCGTTGTCCCACTTGCCGTCGCGCCACACGGACAGGAAGCGCTTGTCGGTCTTGATGTAGTCGAAGCCCAGCTTGTCCCAGTTGATCTCGTTGCTCATGACACCCTCTATCGTCTTGCAATGGCCCGATCGGTCGGGCTGCTTCTGAATGCGCACCTCGCCACGATAATACATCCGCGTGGGATGGGAAACGTTCAGTCACCAATTGCGCTTTACGGCTGTTCGTCGATCTGCTCGCAGAACCGCAGGCGGTTGCCGAACGGGTCATGGATCTGCATCTGCAGGCCCCAGTCCCCACGTTCGGCTTCACGTTAGATTGGCGAGCGACCACCCATGCAGCCAGGCCGCGAACTCGACATAAGTACCACCGGCTGCTCAACGGAGCTGGCTCCATGCACGTTCATCCCGCACTGGAGCTGCCCATGGCTTTCGATACCCTTTCCGACGACTCGGTCGACACGCTCATCGCCGAGCGTCTACCCACCTGGCTCAAGGGCGCGACCCCCGAGCAATTGACGGCCGTGCATCAGGCGTTGGTTGCCCAGCAACGTGCCCAGCACGCGGTACAGACGTTACTCGCGCAGATCCAACCGCTGGATCAGTTCGCCGCGCCTCTGCTCAGCGAAGCCCTGGAAACACTGCTGCAACAGCCGCTCGACGTACGAGGCAGCGTACTTCGTCGGCAGGTGTTGATCCGCAGTCCTTCCGGGGTCGGCTGGGTGCCAGACGGCATCGTGCCGCGCATTTTCACCCAAAGCCTGTTGGCCTGTGCGTTGCACAATTTCGAGCGTGAAGAAACCGCCAAGGCGGCGTGGCGGGACAGCTCGGTGCTGCTCGACGCCCAAGGCAACGCCATCGCCTTGCAGCCTCGCGCGTTCGCCGGCGTCTGTCGAACGCTGGATCTGGGCGGGCGCTACCAACAGCACCTGAAAACGGTGCTCATGGCAGACGACGCTCGGCGGCGAGCCAGCGAGGCCGTTCTGGAAACCGGATGGCGTACTGGCCTGGAGGCGGCCTTGTGGGTCGCCCGACTCAAGGGCGACATCGATGAATCGGTCCACACGGAGGTGCAGCAGGCGCTCGCCGACTCAACGCCGAGCCCGATCACGGCCATGGATATCCGTGTGCTGGGCCATCGGTTGCAGGGCGTCGTGGTGTTCCAGAGGCGCCGTGCTTCGGACACGACGGATCCTGAACTGATCGCCTGGATCCCCGACGATCCGCTGGCGCCACTGAGCACACATGCCTCTTGGGATGCACTGTTCATGACCTTGGGCCAGCGCTTGCGCGAAGTCAGTTATCAGCGCTTCTTCCAGCGCTTCGTCAGCGAACAGGACCGCGTGCCCTTCGCCCGGACCTTGGCCCGACTCATCGGAGGTGCTGCGACACAGGATGCGTTGCCGCTCGACGGGCGAAGCGAACCGGTGACCGGTGCGCTGTGCGCACACCTGCGCCGGGTACAGCTCGACACGCTGTTGGCTGACGCACAGGTGCTGGCCGTGCCCACCAGTGTGGTCGATTGCGCCGAGCGCGACCGGCGTCTGCGCTGGCTCAAGGGGCTGGGCCTGGACCTGCTGGGATTGGCCAGCTTCTATGTGCCCCAGTTGGGCTTGCCGCTGCTGGCCATCGCTGCCGCGCAACTGGTCGACGAGGTCTTCGAGGGCTATCGCGACTGGGAATTGGGTGATCGTGAGGCCGCCTTGGGGCATGTGCTGGGTGTGGCGCTGAACGTCACCGGGCTGGCGCTCGGCGCGGGTGTCGAGGCCGCCGTGGGCGGATTCGCCCGCAGCCGCCTGGTCGATGATCTGGCACCGACCCGGGCGTCCGACGGCCAGTGGCGATTGATCGATCCGCGTCTGCCGGGCTATGCCGTGTCCGAACACCCCCTCGCGCACGGTCAGCGCAGCCTGGTCGAGGGTGTCGGCCATGTGGGCATCGAAGGCCAGACCTTCAGGCTGCAAGGGGGCGTCGAAGCGCGTGTGCTGGTCCACCCTCAACGACCTGATGCTGCGCTGATCAGGCTGGAGGACAACGCAGACGGCGGATTGCGCCATGCGCTGGAGCCGGTGGCGCAGTGGTCGGGATCCGGTCGACTGCTGCGTCGTCTGGGCGCCGGCTTCAGCCAGGTCAGCGACGAAACGGCCGACGCGCTGTTGCGCAGCCTTGGGATGAACGCAGCGCAGGTGCGGCGCTTGCACCTGGAAAACGCACCGGCCCCGGCGCGGCTCTACGATGCGGCCCAACGCTACCGCCTGCATCAGTGGTATCCGAAACTGCGCGACGAGGGTTTCGAGGCCCATGTCCGGCAGACCCAGGCCACCGCCCCCGTGCTGCGCAGCCATTGCAGCGGGACTTTCCGACGCTGTCCAGTCGAGCGGCGAGCGCGATCCTGGCCGAGGCGACGGGTGAGCAGGTGGCGGTTCTGCTCGAACAGGGACGGGTTCCGCTGGCGTTGGCCGAGAGGGCTCGCCGGAACCTGCGCGACAGTCGGCTGGACAGGGCGTGCGCGGGTTTCGAGCAGGTGGCTGCGGTGAATGCGGACACCGAACGACTGGCGTTGGGCTTGATCGGCCAGTGGTCCAACTGGCCGAGTGGGGTGCGGGTGGAGGTGCGCGATACTCACGCCGCAGGCCTACTGCGTGCGCAGACAAGCCAGGGTCCAGTTGTCGAGACGCGACAGTTATGGCGAGGGCGAGAAGGCTATCTGGCGGTAGGCCAGGGCGGGACCCCAGTGCCAGGTGCCCAGGCCAGCGACGATCTGTTTCAGGCGCTGTTATGGTTGATGGACGCGGACCAGCGATCTTCCCTGGGGCTGGCGGGTGAGTCTGGCGCCGGACTGGCCAACGCCTTAGCCGATCGCGCCTGCGCCGACCGCGATCAGGCGGCCGCCCTGATCGGTTTGCAGCCTGTGGGCCCTGGTATGCGTGCGCCTTGGCGGCTGGGCGACGGTCGCCTGGGCTACCCCTTGAGCGGGCGGCCACACCGCTCGCGCGGCGCGTTGATACGAGGCTACCAGCAGATCTTTCCGACCCTGAGCGACATTCAGGTGGAGGCCTATCTGGACAGCGTACGTCGGCGTGGAGAGCGGCCTTGGGAGCATCTGAGAGGGTTGAGCGAGCAACTCGAGCAGCTCACCGAACACCTGGCCGCATGGCGCCGCGAGGCCGCTCAACCAGCACTGGTCCAGCGCCGGCGTCTGGCTGCGCGGCGCATTCGCCATTGCTGGCGACGCAAGCGTGCGGATGCTGACGGCGAGTATCGTCTGGTCATCGATAGCGAGCGGCTCGACAGCTTGCCGATGCTTGCGGCAGGGATCACCTTCGAGCATGTCAGCGCATTGACCTTGCGCCGTCTGCACCTGCGCAGCGTGCCCGCCGATTTCCTCCCGCGATTCATCAATCTGCGCAGGTTGGACCTGGGCCACAACCTGCTGGAGTGCATTCCTGAGGGGATAGAGTCGCTGACCCAGCTCACCCGGTTGAACCTGGTGGGCAACCACATCGTGCTCGACGAACCTGGTATGGCTCGACTCAGTCGTTTGACTCGACTGCGTGAACTGGAGATGGCGCACAATCCCCTGACACGGGTGCCGCCGATCGCATGCATGCCCGACCTGCGGCGCTTGTCGCTGCGCGACACCGGCCTTACTGAGTTGCCCGTCGAGGCCTACATGCATTGGTCGTTGGAAGACATCGACCTGCGTGACAATCGCCTCGACGAGTTGAGCCCGACGCTGCTGCATTCCCGGCGGCGCCTGGCGCATCTGAGCCTGCATGACAATCCGCTGCCCGAAGCGACGCAAACGGCGGCGCGGGCTGTCTTGAGTCCTGAAGGGCACGGGGTGTTACCGGCACGTCGTCACGGCGCCGGTGGGCAGGAATCGCTCGAGCGCTGGCTGGACGGCTCCACTGACGCCGAGCGCGAGGTGCGCACGGAACATTGGTCGGCACTGGCACAGGCGTCCGACAGTGGCGATCTGATGCGATTTCTAGAAGACCTGGGCCGCTCGCAAGACTACGATTTTCAAGGCATGGACCTGCGTCGACGGGTGTGGCAGATGATTGCAGTTTGCGCAGAGGACGCTGAGGTGCGCGAGGCCGTATTCCAGCAAGCCGCTGGGCCTCGTACGTGCTCTGACCAGATGCTGCTGATCCTCAGCCTGCTCGAAGTGAGGGTATTGGTCACGGTGCGCACGGCCGGCCTGGACACTGGCGGGCAGGCCGGCGCGCTGGTGCAGTTGGGCCGTGAGTTGTATCGCCTGGATGAAGTGGATCGTCTGGCCAGCGAGTACATCGTTTCTGCGCGCGCGCGCGATCCCTACGGCTTTCACGACGAGGTCGAGACGTACCTGACCTACCGCGCCGGGTTGGTTGGCCCGTTGGGCCTGCCAGCGCAGTCGCGCTACATGCACCACCGGCTGTTCTCCGACGTGAGCGAAACGCATCTGCGACAGGCGGCGCAGACGATTCTGGCGGCCGAAAGCGACGCGCGGATCGCGGACTCTCTGGTGAACAGAGCGTTCTGGCAGGCCTTCTTGCACGACAGCGAACCGCAACTGTTCGAAGCGCTGAATGCGCCTTATCACGAGCGCCTCGAAATCCTGATGGAACAGGCGGGTGAGTCACCGGAGCAGGCCACGCTCGCGGCCATCGATGCGCTGGCCGAAGCCCGGGCGCAGGGCGAGCGATCAATGATCCTGGCGCGAACCCTGCGCTTGCTGCAGTTGCATCCTTGGAGAACGGTGGCGCGTCCCACCGATGGCTGAAACCATTCTGCTTATGCTCATGGCAGGGACAAAAATTCATCAAGCGTGGAATTATTTAGTGTCCATTTGTATCTGACCCAATAGGGCCCGTTGCCATCATCTTCCATGGGCAGCGGGCCGAATCACCGTTCGCCCGCCCGATCTGCCCCCTGGGACAGCGGATTGTCAAGACAGGTCAGCTATAGAGTATTCGCTTATGAAATCACGCAAGAGAGTCAAGCCGATCGGCTTGAAGGACATCACCATCGTCGACGACGCCAAGATGCGCAAGGCCATCACCGCTGCGGCACTGGGCAATGCCATGGAGTGGTTCGACTTCGGTGTCTACGGCTTCGTGGCCTATGCACTGGGTAAAGTGTTCTTCCCCAATGCCTCGCCGAGCGTGCAGATGATCGCTGCACTGGCGACCTTCTCGGTACCGTTCCTGATCCGCCCGCTGGGTGGGTTGTTCTTCGGTGCGCTGGGTGACCGCTATGGCCGTCAGAAAGTCTTGGCGGCAACCATCGTCATCATGTCGTTGAGCACCTTCGCCATCGGCCTCATACCGTCCTATGCCTCCATTGGCATCTGGGCGCCGATACTCCTGTTGCTGGCGAAGATGGCCCAGGGTTTCTCCGTGGGGGGCGAGTACACCGGTGCCTCGATCTTCGTCGCCGAGTATGCGCCGGACCGCAAGCGCGGATTCCTCGGCAGTTGGCTGGACTTCGGCTCGATTGCCGGTTTCGTGCTCGGCGCCGGCATGGTGGTCATGATCTCGGCCATCGTCGGCGAGGAGAAATTCCTTGACTGGGGCTGGCGGCTGCCGTTCCTGGTGGCCTTGCCGCTAGGCATCATTGGCCTCTACCTGCGTCATGCGCTGGAAGAAACGCCAGCGTTTCAGCAGCACGTCGACAAGCTCGAGCAGGGTGACCGCGAAGGCCTGGCCGGTGGTCCCAAGGTCTCGTTTAAGGAGGTGGCCACCAAGCACTGGCGCAGCCTGCTGACCTGCATCGGTGTGGTGATCGCGACCAACGTCACCTACTACATGCTGCTCACCTACATGCCCAGCTACCTGTCGCACAACCTGCACTACAGCGAAGACCACGGGGTGTTGATCATCATCGCGATCATGGTGGGCATGCTGTTCGTGCAGCCGGTGATCGGTTTCCTCAGCGACAAGGTTGGTCGTCGGCCCTTCATCCTGGTAGGGAGCATCGGCCTGTTCGTGCTGGCCATCCCGGCGTTCGCGCTGATCAACAGCGGCAGCCTCGGATAATCTTCGCCGGTCTGTTGATGTTGGCGATTCTACTCAACTTCTTCATTGGCGTGATGGCATCGACGCTTCCAGCGATGTTCCCGACGCACATCCGCTACAGCGCCCTGGCCAGTGCCTTCAACATCTCGGTGCTGATCGCCGGCCTGACGCCGACCATTGCGGCCTGGTTGGTGGAAACCACCGACAATCTGTACATGCCGGCGTACTACCTGATGGTGATCGCCGTGATTGGCCTGATCACCGGCCTGACCATGAAGGAAACCGCCAACAAGCCGCTGCGCGGCGCTGCACCTGCCGCTTCGGATCTGGAAGAGGCTAGAGAGCTCTTGCAGGAGCACCACGACACCATCGAGCAGAAGATCGAGGACATCGACGAGCAGATCGCCGAACTCGAGAGCAAGCGCAAGCTGCTGGTGCAGCAGCATCCGCGTATCGATTGAGTGACGTGTCCAAGGAGCAGGCAGTGCCTGCTCCTCAAGAAAATCCCGGTTTCCGAGGCGATCCTGCTGGGCGCTGAGAATCCGGGATTTTTTTCGCCTGTCACCTAGGTGATCGATGAGCCTTGACGCTGTTCCAGCAGCGCCCGGGCCATGTTCAGCATGTGCATCAAGGCGAACAACACCTCTCGGGTGGTGCCCTGTTGATGATTGCCGGTTTCCTGGGCGGTGGCGGCAGCGCAGCGCAACAGGGCCATGGCATGGGCACTGGCCTGTTCGGACGAGACGTCTTCGCGCACGGTCCAGGGCAGCACGTCGATGCTGGCGTGGGGCGGGGTAGGGTTAAGGTAGTAGTCGAGGGCGCGGCGTGCCGCTTCGCCGTCTAAATCCTTTTCTGGATGTGTCATTGGTTTCATCCTGTTACCTATGAGAGCTGTAGGGAAATCAGTCACTGACGATATTAGTACGTAAAGTATTTTTTATCGATCAATTAATAATACAATATGTGTATTGAGCGCTGACGGGCAGTCCGTATCGTGCGGGCGATGGAAAAATGGATCGCGCTGGTCAAGCAAAGGATGCGGGAGCTTGGGCTTTCGCAAGAGCAACTCGCCGAACGCGTTGGGGTCACCCAAGGTGGCGTCGGCCATTGGCTGCGCGGTACGCGTCAGCCGAAAGTAGCCATGATGAATGATGTGCTGCAGGCATTGGGCTTGGCGCATCTTCACGTGTCGCTGCGCATGCAGCGCATCGATCAGTTGGCCGAGCGAAGCGGCCGTTATCCCGGCGACGCGCCGGACGACGAAGATCTCCTGCAGTACATCATGTGCTTCCGCTATCCAGTACTGGCCTGGGCCGAACTGGACGGGCCTTTGCCGCAGGATTGCATCGTCCACGAGCAGACCGATTATTGCGCGCAGGGCAAGGCGTTCTGGCTTCCGGTGGAAAGCGATGCGATGAGCGCGCCCACCGGTCCCAGTGTGCCCGAGCGTATGCTGGTGCTGGTCGATCCCGGCGTGCAGGCCGCACCGGGCAAGCTGGTAATCGCCCGACAGAACGGCACATCGGCGGTGTTCCGGCAGTTGCTGGAGGACGGTGGCCAGCGCTATCTCAGCCCACTGAATCCGACTTACCCTAAGCTGTTGTGCGGTGAAGACTTGCAGGTGTTGGGTGTGGTGGTGCGCTCGCACGGGCGGCACTGAGGCTGCCCGCCAGTTGGGCCGTTGCTTACACGGTCATCAGGTGTCTCCTAACATGACCGGCATTGTTATCACCCCTCGCTATTTCCCTTTTCTTACATAATGTCTCCGGTCGCGTCCGCGCGCCGGAGCGTGTGTTGTGCCTGAACGCCAGACGACAGGGGCGGCCAACTCGCCTCGGCGCGAACGGATGCGCTATTTTTCACCTTTACGTAAACGTCAATCTGCGCCAAAGTATCGCTCGCTTGCTTCAGTCATGCCCAGAACAATCACAAGAAGGGACAGCCATGAGTCAACCAAGCTATACCCAAGGTCGCCAGGATGCGCCGTTGCTGGACCAGACCCTCGGCCAGGCATTCGATGCCACGGTCGCCCGCTGGCCGGAGCGTGAGGCGTTGGTGGTGCGTCATCAGGGCTTGCGCTATCGCTGGCGCGACCTGGCCGAGCAGGTCGAGTCGACCGCCCGTGGCCTGATGGCATTGGGTGTCGCACCCGGCGAGCGGGTCGGTATCTGGGCGCCGAACTGCGCCCAGTGGTGCATCCTGCAAATCGCCACGGCCAAGGTCGGCGCGATCCTGGTGACCATCAACCCTGCATATCGCAGCGCAGAACTCGAGTATGTGCTGCGGCAGTCTGGCTGCAGTTGGCTGGTGTGCGCCGATGCCTTCAAGTCGTCCGACTACCACGCGATGCTGCAGACGCTGTTGCCCGAACTGGCCAGCCATCCCCTGGCCAGCGAACGCTTGCCTGACCTGCGTGGGGTAATCAGCCTGGCGACCACACCGCCGGCAGGTTTGCTGCCCTGGACGGTGTTGGCCGAGCGCGCGGGGCAAATCGAGGTGGCCGCTTTGCGCGCGCGTGAGTGCGCCCTGCACGATGAGCAGGCGGTGAATATCCAGTACACCTCCGGCACCACCGGCGCGCCGAAAGGCGCCACCTTGAGCCATCGCAACATCCTCAACAACGGCTACATGGTCGGTCGCAGCCTCGGATTGAGCGAGCACGACCGCCTGGTGATCCCGGTACCGCTTTATCACTGCTTCGGCATGGTCATGGGTAACCTGGGCTGTATCGTCCACGGCGCTACGATGATCTATCCCAACGACGCCTTCGATCCCGAGCACACGCTGCGCACGGTGGCCGAGGAGCGAGCGACCCTGCTTTACGGCGTGCCGACCATGTTCATCGCCATGCTCGACCATCCGCTGCGCGACTGCCTCGACCTGTCGAGCCTGCGCAGCGGCATCATGGCCGGTGCCACGTGCCCGATCGAGGTGATGCGTCGGGTGATCGAGCAGATGCACATGGCCCAGGTGCAGATCGCCTATGGCATGACCGAGACCAGCCCGGTGTCGCTGCAGACCGGGCCGAACGATGACTTGGAGTTACGCGTGACCACCGTCGGGCGGACCCAGCCACAGCTCGAAACCAAGCTGGTGGACGAGCAGGGCGAGATCGTTGCGCGCGGTGAGATTGGTGAGTTGTGTACGCGGGGTTACAGCGTGATGCTCGGCTATTGGAATGATCCAGAGGCGACCGAACGGGCGATCGATGCAGACGGTTGGATGCACACCGGCGATCTGGCTGTCATGGACGAGCAGGGCTATGTGCGCATCGTCGGACGCAACACGGACATGATCATCCGCGGTGGCGAAAACATTTATCCGCGCGAATTGGAAGAGTTTCTCCACACCCATCCGGCGGTCGCCGAAGCGCAGGTGGTGGGCATACCCTGTGAGCGTTTCGGCGAACAGATCGTGGCCTGGATCAAGCTGCATCCCGGGCATAGCGTCACGGTCGAGGCGCTGTCGGACTGGTGCAAAGCGCGCATCGCACACTTCAAAGTGCCGCGGCATATCCGCTTCGTCGATGAGTTCCCCATGACGGTGACAGGCAAGGTTCAGAAGTTTCGCATCCGCGAGATGAGTCTGGCGCAGCGAGTGCCCTGATCGGTTATCAGCCGGTCAGGGCACTTCCGGCCAGCCGCACTACAGGATTTTCACCAGATCGCTAACCAGGGGTGCGCCTTCCAGATCGCTGGCGGCGTACTCTTTGCCAAACTTTTCCTGCAGATAGGCCGGGAGATTGGTGTCGTCTCCGACGATATCGCTGACTTGGGCATCGTCGTCGATATCGGCTTCGGTCTTACCATATTTAGCGGCGAGCAGCTTTTTGAGATCAGTTATTGTAGCCATGATGTGTGCCTCGTTAGTCAGTGGATGATGTGGGTTCTGCCTGTGGTACAAACGTGATCGAGACTGGCTTCCTCCTTTCTGCTTTCTCCTATGGGGTTCAAGCCGCTTGACCGACTGCCGCCAGCCCGCGCTGGGGGTTGATCACGCGGCTTTCACCTCGACGATCTGCGAGTAATAGTGGGTCGACTCGGAGTTGTTACCCAGCTTCAACGTCAGGTTGTAATCGTTGGAGCTGATCACTACGCCGCGCTCTTGCCTACCATCCTTGCGCGTTACGATGACGGTTTTGTCCTTCAGTTTCCTGGCCGCAGCCGCCATTTGCTTGGGCGTCATCAGTTGTTCGGCAGTCGCGCGTTGCGCCGCGCTGGTTTTGGCTGCGGACACTGCAGCGGCCAGGGCTGCCTCGGCACGTTTCTGAGCCGCCAGCGCCGATTCCTTGGCTTTTTCGGCAGCATCCAGATCGTCGGATTTCAGCGAGTCCACCGTGGAACCTAAGTTTTGAAGCTCGGCAGGCAGGGGCTCGGCGAGTTTGCGGGCGGCATCCAGCGCCTCGGTAGCCTTTTTCAGAAGATCGGCCGCTTCGGGCTTTTTCAGCACAGAGGCCTCGATATCGACTTGCGCTTGCTTGAGTGGACTGTTGGCCGAATCAAGCGCCTTCTGTGCCGCTGCGAGTGCGTCCCGAGCCGCCGTTCGCGCAGCATTGAAATCTGCAGTCCTCACCGCTGCTTCGGCCTCCTGGCGCGCCAATACCACGGTGGCCGCAGCGTTGCTGGCCTCTGTCGCGGCCTGCTTGGCCAGCTTCGCGCTGCTCTGCGCCGCGCTCAGCGTGCCTGACGCGATTGCCGCTTGGACCGCCTTGCGGGCTTGGGTTGCGGCCTGGACCGCTTGCTCGGTGACCGTCAATGCTGTGGAGGCCTTGAGTTTCTGGGACTGCGCATGGGGCGAATTCAACACCTCGGCTTCCGCATCGCTCTTGGCCTGCTTGAGCGCATTCCTGGCCTTTTCTACGGCCTGGTCGGCCTGCTGTTTGATGGCATTGGCATCGTCTTCAGTCATGGGCGGCGTCGGTTGGCCGGGGTCAATGGACTCGTCTCCCGCCTTTTCACCACCTTTTTGCGAGGACTTGGACAGCAGCGACTTCACATGTTCGCCGAACGCCGGGCTACCCTCGACCGCGCTGTAGCTGACCTGCACATGGATGTCGTCGACCAGCCATGCTCCATCTTTCTTGAGACCCTTGAGCGCCTCATCCCCTGCAAAGACAATCTTCCAACTCGATAACAATCCCGTACCCTCGAACGGTTGGTAGCGGGTCTTGTCCGGCACCGAAGGTTGCAGTTGGAAGTTGCGGACCAGTTCCCTGGCCGACCACAGCGCCACTCGCTGGCTCGGGCGCAAATCCCGCAGCACGTTTGCCGCGTTGCCCTGCTTGGCTGAGTACAGGTGTGTGGCGCCTTCGCTGTCGTCGCTGAGCAAGACCCTGTTCGCGGTTTGGTAGAGCATCGCCGCAACAGATGTGGAGGCGGGGATCTGTTTACCGCGAAACTCCACCACGATGCGCTCCAGGCGGCGTAGGTAATGGCCTGGAAAGTCCACATCGAAGTGCGACGGCGCCAGTTCAAAGTGGATTTCATGGTTGGCCAATTGCGCGTGCAAGTCTTCTTTCGTCCAGCCGTTGAGCTCGCACAGACTGAAGTCCTTGCGAATATCCAGTGGCCGATGATTGTCTCGAATCGCGGCCACGTCCATCTGGATCAGATCTCGCTCCAGCGCCTCGCCGGCAAGCATTCCGCGCCAGTTGTCCAGCCAGTTGTCGGTCCTGATCCAAGTGCTGTCGAAATCGCCCAGTTCGTACTGCAGGCAGCTTTCTGCCATCAGGCACAAGGACAAGGTGGCATCGTAGGCGCTGGTGTAAATGTCGGACATCCGTCCGATCAGCCAAAGGTAGGTTGGCTGGCTGGCGAACACCGAGGTCATGATCTCGTATTCGGCACGGTGGGAAGCCAGTTTTGCCCGTGCTTCCTCCAGGGCAATCGACGCTGCCCGCAGGTGTACATCCTGCTCAAGCAGTTGCTTGTCGATGATCGCCAATTCGAACGAGGCCTGCTCGGCTTCGAACCGCCATTGTTCGGAGCGTAGTTGGTAGTCGGCCTGAAGACGAAGTTCGTCCTTGGTCATGGTTTGAATCTGGCTGAGCAATCTGAATGAGTGTGCGCCTTGCTCAACGCCCTTGGAGGGTTTGTTGCCGCCAACGGCCGTGCCGTAGATCGTGGGAAGCGTGGATTCGACGGCACTGGCAGTGATTTCGAACGCTTCGGCAACGCCCAGTGCCGCTTGTGCCATGTAGGCGAACGCGCGTGAGGCATGTTCCAGGTCGGTGATCCCCTCATCGTAGAGGCCTTGATAGTAGGCATGCTTGCCCTGAACCATTTGCCGGCTGGTCATCAAGGTGTCCCGCTCGCGTCTGGCCAGTTCGAGGGCTTGTTCCTGAAGCCTGCACGGAAACTCCAGTAACCGTATGACGTTCTGCTTGCTGGCCACGGACAGCTTTACTGCGGCCTCACTTTCGTAGAAGCGCAACTGCGTTTGACCCAATTCGATCAATTGCAACACCGCTTCGCCGGCGCACTGGCGGACTTCGTCATAGCGACACGGTGGCACTGCACGTGCTACTCGCGAGGTGTCCGGCTGATCGCGACCAGGGCCGGTCTGCCCGAGGGCGAGTTGATCCAAGGTGTCTGGATCGAGCAGGATCGCAGCGGGCTTGCCATCGAGCGTCAGACCATGGCGCAAGTTGAACAGCCGGTTGCGCAGCAGGTTGCGGACCTCGACGAGCCTGATGTTGAGCGGTGGTGTGAACGCGCCAGGGTCGGCCTCGGACAGCTTCAAGGCTTGCGCCGGTGCGCTGGACAGGTCTTCGGGCAGCGCGCCAATCAGGCGCAGCGCGCGGTCATAGCACAGCGCCGCTTCGACCAGCGAATCCAGGGTCAGCGCACGATAATGATCGTCACCCTGGCGCTGCCAGCATTCGATCACGAACAAATGCAGTGCCTTGCGATAGCGCTCCGGCTCGGCGTAGGCGAGCAGGTCCGGATCGTTGGTCTGGGCCGTGGCAGTATACGCAGCGCGGGCGAGCAAAGGGCGCGCCAGCCAGAACAACGGCGGATGATTGCCGGCAGGGGCCCAGACCCGGTAGGGGTCGAACAACTGGCGGGTACACCAGCGCCAGGCCTGACGGTATTCACGGTTCTGGCGTTGCAACCAAGAGACCAGGAACGGCACGTGGAAAAACAGTTCCCAGAAGTACAAGCCATTAGCGCTGCGTAGATCGACCATGACATTGCTGTCGGGGGTGTCCAAGCTCGGCTCTTGCAAGGTCTGGGCTTTCCATGACAGCGCGTGTTCGACCGACTGGGTTGCCAAGGCGACCAAGCGCTTGCCGAACAAAGTATTCAAGCGTACCGCGTGGTAGGGCAACGCCAGCGACGGCTCGGCACCACTGGCGGCTTCCATGACGTCTAGGTAAACCGCCTGTTCATCGTTGCGTCTGATATGGACACTGGGTACGGCGTCGTCGTCTTTTTCTTCGAGTGTGTAAATGTGGGTGGCCGAACCCTCAGTGTCGTTTAACACCTCGGCATTAAATACCGCCAATTTCACGCGGTATTTGCGTACGTCCAGATTGACCGGGCAAATAAATCTCAGCGCTCCGTGGCCATCAGCGATCACGCTGTCTTCGAACGTCAGTGTATGGACAGGGTTGAGGTAAAGCAGGATTCTTAAGAAGGCGTCGGTATGCAAATGACGAAGGCGCAACGCCGCTTCAAGCACTGCGTCCGTAGTTTTGACGCCTGCCTGTCGAACGGCTTGTAACTCTAGTTTGATCAACCGGTTAATTGCATCGGAATCTCTATTCGCTACGGCGGATTGAATAGCGTCAGTCACGGCGATAGAGTTGGTCGATGGACCCGTGGTGGATCTGCCTACGATCGAGTTGTATAAGTTCGTCGAAATGTAGCGATTGGTTAATAGCAGACGCCTAAGCTTAATGGATTCTAATGAATTCGAAATGACAACCTTCTCGAACTCGCTCAAGATTGGACCGTTCAGCAGGATGCGATCTTGTGATGACAAAGTCCAGGTAGGGGAATCGTCACCCACGGCTTTAACAGTCAACCCCACAGTGAGTTCAGCTAAGGGCGGGGATAAGGTGATGACTGTTGAGAGCGCCGGTAGCGAAATGATCCATTCTTCAGACGAATGCTTGAATTCCCAGCTTGAGGGGTGAAGATATTTTGTACTACAATTGTTGATGAGCGGTTCGTGTAGTCAACTACTGCTGTTTTTTTGGTGGGCGTCATGAAGGTGACTTTCAGTCTTGTAAAACCTATGTCGTCTAATGTTTTACTGTCAGATAGGTTAAACTCCACGAGGCTGTAGTGTCTCATCAGGAGCGTGTTCAATGCAGCCTGAGCAGGTGCTTTCTGAGACTTCACCTCCGCCAGCCGGTTTTCAGCGCGTGACCGCCTTTCTTCGAAAACCTTGGCGTCCTCCTTCTCTCTGAGATTGGTATGTGTGAGGTTATATTCTGCCTCAGTAATTTGAGCGGTCAATGAACTTATTTTGTTATTCAGTGCGATTCTTTGTTTGTGGATTTCAGACTCTGTGTCTTCGACCACAGTGTTGGCGGAATTGATGGTTGACTGGAAGCAGGAGTAGGACTCGCTGCATATGTATAAAAGTCTTGGTGTGGATTCGGGGTTGACGGGCGCTACTTCCATGTCTATATAAATTTTCCAACGACTTTCTGCCTTCCGGATCGCGTTTATATCCACATCGACGACTATGCTCTTGCCGTCATCCGCGAGTGTTGCCAACGCGTTGGCAGTGCCTCGGTCTGCGGGGAACGACCATTTGAAAGGCGATGATCCTTCTTCCTCGTAGCGCAATACGGCTACCGCGCCCTTATAGGGATGCTGCGCCACTCGCGGATCCCTGAAAAATTTCAGCCACTGCTTAACCAGCCGCGCTTCGAGGGGATGATCGGTCTTTTCACCGGTATCCAGCCGTTTGTCCTCGATCAACAACAGATCTTTCGTGGCGATGAAGTAGTCCACATCCGGTTTGGGGGCCGTGGGGACATCAGCGGCGGCGTCGAATAGCAGGACGGTCAACCACGGGTCATCGAGCCGGTCGCCTTTGATGTTGACCATCACCATCAGTCCCGGCATGAACTCCCGGGTTTTGAGAAACTGATTACCCTTGGCGCCATGCTGGTAGACATCCGGTACGCTGGCGTCGTCGAATTTGCCGGTTCGGTCATGCCCGTCCAGTGTCATGAAGGTGTTGGGTGGGCTCCAGATGCCGTCGGTCTGCTGGAACGAGAAGCACACCCGCAGTGCATGGAACACACTGGGTTTGTTGTTCCCGCCCATCGGGATGCCCGACATATCGCGCTCGACCCACACGACATACCGGCGCCCAGCGATGATCACCGGCCGAACCGTATCCACTGCGTGAAGACTGTCGCCTGCCTGTGTGGCCGACGCCGCCGGTAGCGGGGTCTGGGTAATTTTGCCGCGCGCGGTCAAGGTGATCTTTTCCCACTCGCCCCACGCCAGCATGCTCGGGCACCGTCCTGGTCACGTTGCGCCATGTCCAGGGTGCGCCAGTAATACTCAATGGGTTCTACATTGGTCTTGCCGATGAAGTGGTACATGTCAGTCAATGGCGATGTACCGTCGGCGTAGACTGAAACCGGCTGAATATTGCTGACTTTTTCGAACGCACTCAGGTAGCCCAGCATGGCTGCCTGGATGTCCTCGGGCTGGCATTTGCCTTGTGCCAGTTGCATCTCCAAGTCCTTGAACGCAGTGGTCTTGCGCTGGCGCCGCGTGGGGTCGATGTAGTTCTGCGGCTCGTTCTGTGCATCACGGCGCAGTTTCCAGCGGTCGTAGCTGCTGCTGAATGCCTCCCACTCTTCACGCTCGGCTTCGCTGATGGCGGTGTGGCGATAGCCGTTCTCCACCCGTGAATGAATCTGATGCAGGTAGCGTTGCAGGCTGGCAGTGGCCGACAGTGTTCGCGTGATCATCGGTTCATGGGACACCTGCAAATCGATCAGCAGATAATCGGCCAGTGCCTGTGGGCTGGTGATCCAGTGCCGCGCGTCGTCCTGGGGAACCCAGTGCACAAGCATCCAGTGCATCAGCGCGTCTCGCCAAGCCACTCCCATGTGCTCGGCCAGGGCTTTGCGTTGCTCACTGGAGCACCCTTTGCGCAGCGCCACTGCCGCCTGTTCGAAAACGCCGTAGTCAGCCGTGGGCGTTAACGGCACTAGTTGCAGCACGCTGTCCAGTGACCAGTGGTGCTTCTTGGCGATATCCAGCGTGCGCATCAGGTGATCGAGTTCACGCAGGGTGGTGGGCGGCTTCAGGCTGACAACGCCCGCCAGCGAGCCGGCCGGCCGATCAAGCAACTGTTCCAATGCAGCCCAGGCCTGGTCGGTGGGCAGTGCTGGGTCGTCGTTGACGGCGGCTAGATACGCCAGTGCATCACGCTCGTAACGCTCCGGTGCCAGGCTGGCGATCAGAGCCTTGTAGATGCTCAATTGATACATGCAGGTCAGATCCAGGCGACGGTGGCTCGCTGGCGCCTGACCTTGCAGGTCGAACCAGGCCGGATGCTGCACCAACTGCTCGAGCATCTGGGCACTGAGTTTGAACAGCTTCACCGCGTCGCTGTAGCGCTGCAAAGTAGAGAAATTCTTGCGGTCCTCGTCGGTGAACGTCATACCCTCCACAGAGTCTCCCTGCGCAGCGTCGCTGAGCGTACGCACCGCTTGGACCAATTGGCGGCGGTCCACACCGGCCCAGCGCAGAAGGGGATCGATCAGATCCGCACCCTCTAGCCCCAGCGCTTTGCTCAAGGTCAGGTCGAGCGCACTGTCGTCGTGTCCTTCGTGCACACTGACGGCGTTTTCCCATCGGCTTTGAGGCAACACGACCTGTGCGTTGAGTACGCTTGCTAATTGCATGGGCTCCAGGCCGAGCTGCTGCAGCCATCGTCCGGCTTGCAGTGCACCTGCGATGACGTCGACGATATCGGCTTGGTCATCCCCTGCCAGGCGTGGCACACCGGCCAGTTGCTGTCGATAGACAGGTTGATCCTGCATGAGTAGATCGAGCAGCGTTAGAGCTTGTACGGTCGAGGGTGCATCAGCCGCGCTAGCGCGACCACGCGGTAACAGGCCGAAACCACGGCCAATGAGCGTTTGGGTTTAGTCAGTTGTTGAGCAGTAGTGACCCAGCCCAGCACTACGCGCAGCACACTGTCATCCACCCTCAGCGCCAAGGCCAGTTGCTTGAGTGTCAGGGCGTCAGCGCCATCGATGGCGCTGCTGTCGAACTCGCTGTCATCGAGCGTCAGAACAGGAAGTGCCTGGGCGTCCTGCTGTTTGACCTCCGGCACGAAGAGCCTGTCGTAGAAGGACCGGTGGCGGTCGGTCGCGTAGGGTGAGATCTGATGCAGAAAAGCAGCGTATTGATCCGGCTCGACCTCATACTCGGTGTGCAGATGACGGAACATGCCAAGTGCGCGCAAGGTGTGTGCGGTCAGGTGATAATCGCTGCGCTGACCCTCGGCGTGCAGCGCGGCCATGACCAGACTGTCGGTCTGCGCCGCATCGAGCTCCAGCGCGCGCAGCAGCCTGACGCTCTGTTGCAGTCGGTCCAGATGCGCTTGTGTAAAGCCCGTGATGGTGACCTTCTTTTTCGGGCCTGGCGCCCGCGAGCGCTTCTCGGTCAGGTAGAGAGGGGTAGCGCCATCGTTGATGAACGCCGCGCCGTAGTGCTGACTCGAGGGCGCTGGAGCGCTGGGTACATGGGCGCTGCCGGTGACCGAGGAACCGTCTTCGCCTACGCTCGCCACCGCCAGCAGTCGGCGCAGCTCCCTACGGGTCAATCCCAGCGCTTTGACCAGCTTGCGCGTGGTTCCGACAGTTGCCACCGACAACGGCTGAGCATCCGAGCCTGTGAGCAGCCTGTGTTGCAATTCGGGAGAAAAGCCGCTAGCCATCTGCGTTGCACTGCGCATACCTGCGGCCGAGCGCTGATCGAACACGAAGGCTGGAGCGTCCAGGTGCGCTTGGCACAACACATCCCACAGGGGCGCTTGTTTGATCGCCAGGACGGCTTTGATCGACTCCCAGGCGTGGTTGAACGGTACATTGGCGCGGTGGGTGCCTTGTGCGACGGCGACCTGCAGCGACTGTTGCGCAGGTACCGCACCTCTGGCAAGGTGCTCGAGCAGATCCAGGACCATGCGCAGCTTGGGCAGCACGGTGCGCGTGGTGCGTTCGTCCAGCGTCAAGTCGAGCAGGTCCGCACGCCGCGTCTTGAGCGTCACCGGTGCGCTGACGTCGGCCCGGGTCTCGAATGCCAGGATCATTTCCTTGAGGTGGACCAGGTACGCCAGGCGACTGTTATTGGCCATCAGGGCGCCGGGTGCACAGCGGGCCTGGTCGTCGGGGAACAGCGACAGGTAGGTGGCAGCGTCAGGGTGAGTCGCCGGCAGGTTGCTGATGGGAATCAAATCGCTCATGGGAACTTCCTTTTGCTCGAGGGGCGCAAAAAAGGGAGATGTCTGAGCGGATGACGCTACTCGGGATGGGCGAGTGGAGCACCTGATAGAAATATCAGGTGCGAGGGAGCAGGGGAGGGAAGACGGTTACGTTCGCACCGCCTTGACCGGCGGCTCATCACTGGGCGGATCACCCACCGTCGGTGGGACGGTCGGCTTTATCGGTAACGGATCCGGCTCCTTTTCCGGCACCGGCGGCGGCAGTGTCGGGTCGTCGATATTCGGATCGGGTGTTTCAGGATTGGTCGGAATGTTCATGGCCGGACCTCTTCGGTGTTCCAAGGGTGTACAGGTACGACATGACTTGGGCAGCAATCGCTCAATTTTTATGGAACCCCGCTCTAGCCCCAGGCTCTGAACCCTTACCGCCACCAGCCAGGGGAGCAAGGTCCGATGTCAGGTAACGAGCCCGTTGCAGCAGCGCCTTTCGAGCAAGTGCCCAAGGCCAACGATCATCCCGACCAGGCCATCAATCTGTCCCAGGCGCTGCTGGCGCCGCGTATCGTCATCGAGGACACCACGCCGGTACTCGACGGTGGGGCCTTTGCCGTGAAAGCCATCCGCAATCAGCCGGTGGCGGTGACCAGTAAGGTCTACAGCGACGGCCACGACCGCCTGTCGGTGCTGCTGCACTGGCGCCAGGCGCACAGTCGCCAATGGCACGCGGTGCCTATGCTCGCTGAAGGCAACGACCTATGGACTGCCGAATTCACACCCGCTGAGTTGGGCCTTCACCTGTTTTGCATCGAAGCCTGGATCGACCCCTACGCCACCTATTGTCACGACCTGGAAAAGAAGTACCACGCCGGGGTCGAGGTGATGTTGGAGTTGGAAGAAGGTCGGCTGCTACTGGGCAAGGGCGTGGACCGCAGTGAAGGCGCGTTGCGCGAGCAGTTGCAGACATTGCAGCAGCGCCTGCCGAGCCTGTCGGCCGATGAACAGGTGGCATTGCTGCTCGACCCGCACAGCGCCGAGCTGATGGGCAAGGCCGAGCACCGCAGCTACCTGACCTGCAGCCGCGAACTACCGCTGGACGTGGATCGGGAACAAGCGCTTTTCGCCAGTTGGTACGAGCTGTTCCCCCGTTCGATCACCGACGATGCCGAACGTCACGGCACCTTCAATGATGTGCATCAGCGCCTGCCGATGATCCGCGACATGGGCTTCGACGTACTGTATTTCCCGCCCATCCACCCCATCGGCAAACAGCATCGCAAGGGGCGCAACAATTCCCTGCAGGCCGGTCCCGACGATCCGGGCAGTCCTTACGCTATTGGTAGCCCTGATGGCGGCCACGAGGCCATCCATCCGCAACTGGGTAGCCGTGAAGACTTCCGCCGCCTGGTGGCCGCCGCTGCCGAGCACGGCCTTGAAATCGCCCTGGATTTCGCCATCCAGTGTTCCCAGGATCACCCTTGGCTCACCGAGCACCCCGGCTGGTTCAGTTGGCGCCCGGACGGCACCATTCGCTATGCCGAAAACCCGCCGAAGAAGTATCAGGACATCGTCAACGTCGATTTCTACGCGCCCGACGCCGTGCCGTCGTTATGGTTGGCGTTGCGTGACGTCATCATCGGTTGGGTGCAAGAGGGCGTTCGTACCTTCCGGGTCGACAACCCGCACACCAAGCCGCTGCCGTTCTGGCAATGGCTGATCGCCAATGTGCGTAGCCAGTACCCTGACGTGCTGTTCCTCGCCGAAGCCTTTACTCGTCCGGCGATGATGGCGCGGCTGGGCAAGGTGGGTTATGCGCAGAGCTACACCTACTTCACCTGGCGCAACACCAAGCCGGAGCTGCGCGAGTATTTCGAAGAGCTGAACCAGCCGCCCTGGAGCCTGTGCTACCGGCCCAATTTCTTCGTCAACACACCGGACATCAACCCGTTTTTCCTGCAGAGCAACGGCCGTGCCGGCTTCCTCATCCGCGCCGCGTTGGCGACCATGGGTTCGGGCTTGTGGGGCATGTATTCGGGCTTCGAGCTGTGCGAAGGTGCGCCGCTGCCGGGCAAGGAGGAGTATCTCAATTCGGAGAAGTACGAGATCCGTCCGCGGGACTTCACCGCGCCTGGGAACATCATCGCCGAGATCGCCCAGCTCAACCGCATCCGCCGGCAAAACCCCGCCTTGCAGACGCATCTGGGGGTGACCTTCCTCAATTGCTGGAACGACCAGATCCTGTACTTCGCCAAGCGCACCGCCGAGCGCGACAACTACATCCTGATCGCCATCAGCCTGGACCCGCACAGCCCACAGGAGGCGCACTTCGAGCTGCCGCTGTGGGAATTGGGGCTGGACGACCACGCCGATACCCACGGCGAGGATTTGATGACCGGGCACCGCTGGACCTGGCATGGCAAGACTCAATGGATGCGCATCGATCCTGGGTATCAGCCGTTCGGTATCTGGCGCATCAGTCGTCTGGATTGATCACGGTCGTCTTCCAAGGAGTCCCCCATGGCCAAGCGTTCCCGCCCGGCAGCCTTCATCGACGACCCGCTGTGGTACAAGGACGCGGTGATCTACCAGTTGCACATCAAGTCGTTCTTCGATGCCAACAACGACGGCATCGGTGATTTTGCCGGCCTGATCAGCAAGCTCGACTACATCGCCGCGCTGGGCGTCAACACCCTCTGGTTACTGCCGTTCTATCCCTCGCCCCGGCGCGATGATGGCTATGACATCGCCGAATACAAGTCCGTGCATCCGGACTACGGCAGCCTCGCCGATGCCCGACGCTTCATTGCCGAGGCGCATCGGCGTGGGCTGCGGGTGATCACGGAGCTGGTCATCAACCACACCTCCGACCAGCATCCCTGGTTCCAGCGTGCACGGCGTGCCAAGCGCGGCAGCAAGGCCCGCGACTTCTATGTCTGGTCCGATGACGACCAGAAGTACGACGGCACGCGGATCATCTTCCTCGACACCGAGAAGTCCAACTGGACGTGGGACCCGGTCGCAGGCCAGTACTTCTGGCACCGTTTCTATTCCCATCAGCCCGATTTGAACTTCGACAACCCGCAGGTGATGAAGGCGGTCATCGGGGTGATGCGCTTCTGGCTCGACCTGGGCGTGGACGGTCTGCGGCTGGATGCGATCCCTTATCTCATCGAACGCGACGGCACGAACAACGAGAACCTGCCCGAGACCCATCGGGTGCTCAAGGCGATTCGCGCCGAGATCGACGCCAACTACCCCGACCGCATGCTGCTGGCCGAGGCCAACCAGTGGCCGGAAGACACGCGCCCGTATTTCGGCGAAGGCGATGGCGATGAATGCCACATGGCGTTTCACTTCCCCTTGATGCCGCGCATGTACATGGCCCTGGCCATGGAAGACCGTTTCCCCATCACCGATATCCTGCGCCAGACCCCGGAGATTCCCGCCAACTGCCAGTGGGCGATCTTCCTGCGCAACCACGATGAGCTGACGCTGGAGATGGTCACCGACCGCGAGCGCGACTACCTCTGGAACTACTACGCCGAAGACCGTCGAGCGCGCATCAACCTCGGCATCCGCCGTCGCTTGGCGCCGCTGCTGCAACGCGACCGTCGGCGCATCGAATTGCTCACCAGCCTGCTGCTGTCGATGCCCGGCACGCCGACGCTGTACTACGGCGATGAACTGGGCATGGGCGACAATATTTATCTGGGTGACCGCGATGGCGTGCGCACGCCGATGCAGTGGTCGCCTGACCGCAACGGCGGTTTTTCCAAAGCCGACCCGCAGCGCCTGGTGCTGCCGCCGGTGATGGACCCGCTGTACGGCTACCAGACCGTCAACGTCGAAGCGCAAAGCCACGACCCGCATTCGCTGCTCAACTGGAACCGCCGCCTGCTGGCGGTGCGTAATCAGCAGAAGGCCTTCGGTCGCGGCACCTTGAGGATGCTCAGCCCGAGTAACCGCCGCATCTTGGCGTACGTGCGCGAGTACACCGATGGTCAGGGCAGTACCGAAGTCATCCTCTGTGTCGCCAACGTGTCGCGCGCCGCCCAGGCCGCCGAGTTGGACCTGTCGGCCTATGTCGACAAGGTGCCGGTGGAAATGCTCGGCGGCAACGCGTTCCCGCCGATCGGACAACTGCCGTTTCTGCTGACCCTGTCTCCTTATGGTTTTTATTGGTTCCTGCTTGCCTCCCACGACAGCCTGCCCAGCTGGCACAACACACCCTCCGAAGGAATGCCCGAATTGACCACGCTCGTGCTGCGCCAGCGCCTGGAGGAGCTGCTCGAAGCGCCCTCCGTCGACACCCTGCAGGACGCCATCCTGCCCCAGTACCTGCCCAAGCGCCGCTGGTTCGCCGGTAAGGAAGCGCCGATCGATGCGGTGCGCTTCCGTTATGGCGTGCGCTTCGGCACGCCGAGCAACCCGGTGCTGCTCAGCGAGTTGGAGGTGGTCAGCGACGGTGTGAGTACCCATTACCAACTGCCACTCGGTCTGCTGCCCGAAGAGCAGATCAACAGCGCCTTGCCCCAGCAACTGGCGCTGTCGCGGGTGCGTCGCGGGCGTCAGGTCGGCTTGATCACCGACGCCTTCGTCCAGGAACCTTTCATCCGCGCCGTGCTGCGGGCCTGCCAGGAGGGCAGCCAACTGTCGACCGAAGCAGGAGAGCTGCGCTTCGAGTGCACCGAGCAACTGGCTGCCCTGCAATTGGGCGAAGACAGCGCGGTGCGCTACCTCAGTGCCGAGCAGTCCAACAGTTCGGTGGTGATTGGAGAGCGTGTGGTGCTCAAGTTGATCCGCCGGGTCAATCCGGGCATCCACCCCGAGTTGGAAATGAGCGCCTACCTCACGGCAGCCGGGTTCGCCAATATCTCGCCGTTACTGGCCTGGGTCAGCCGCGTCGATGCGCAGGAGCAACCGCACTTGTTGATGATCGCCCAGGGCTACTTGAGCAATCAGGGAGATGCCTGGTCTTGGACCCAAAACACGCTGGAGCGGGCGATCCGCGATGAGATGGAGCCCAACCATGCTAGCGCCGAGGCGCATACCGATGCCCTGGCCGAGCTGGCCGGTTTTGCCACATTGCTGGGCCAACGCCTGGGCGAGATGCACCTGCTGCTTGGCGCGCCGACCGATGATTCAGCCTTCGCACCGCGCCCCAGCGATGCCACCGACAGTGCGCGCTGGGGCGCGCAGATCGCTGCCGAACTGAGCCACGCGCTGGACCTGCTGGGTCAGCACCGCGCGCAGCTGGATGCCGACAGCCAGGCGTTGGTCGACGACCTGCAACAACAGCGCGAAGGCTTGGCCCAGCACATCGAACACCTGGCGCAGCAGGCCCAAGGGGGTCTGCTGATGCGCGTGCACGGCGACCTGCATCTGGGGCAGGTGCTGGTGGTGCAGGGCGATGCCTATCTGATCGATTTCGAAGGTGAGCCCTCGCGTGCGCTGGAGGAACGGCGTGCCATGCACAGCCCGTACAAAGACGTCAGCGGTGTGCTGCGCTCCTTCGACTATGCTGCTGCGATGATCCTGCGCAGCGCCTCGGCGGTGGACTCGTCCGAGGCTGCCGGTCAGGCCCGTCAACGCATCGCCCGGCAGTACCTGCACCAGTCACGTCATGCCTTCGTTCAAGCCTACGGCCTTGCCACCGCCGCCATGCCCCATGCCTGGCAGCAGGCCGATGGCGAGCGTGCGGCACTGGAGTTGTTCTGCCTGGAGAAAGCCGCGTACGAGATCACCTATGAAGCGGAGAATCGTCCGAGCTGGCTGGCCGTGCCTTTGCATGGCTTGCATGGACTGATCAGCACGTGGGGCGAGTCTTGAAGGACATGTTGCCGGTGTCACCGTTTACGTTTGAGCCCACTACCGAAATCACCTGTTAAGGAAGAGTCAGATGAATCCAACCACGCGCAGCAATGGCGGACTTCGGCAGCGCGATCTCGACGCCCTGGCCAGCGCCGAGCATGCCGATCCTTTTGCAGTGCTGGGGCCGCACGATGACGGTGCAGGCGGTCACGTCATCCGCACGTTTCTGCCGGGGGCGCTGAGTGCAAGGGTGCTGGCGCGCGACGACGATCGAGTGCTGGCGCAGATGGAGCAGGGCAGCCTGCCGGGCCTGTTCTTTGCACATGTGGATACGCGCAGCCCATACCGCTTGCAGATCGGCTGGGCCGGGGGCGAGCAGACCACTGAAGACCCCTACAGCTTCGGCCCGCAACTGGGCGAAATGGACTTGTACCTGTTTGCCGAAGGCAACCACCGCGACCTCTCCGGGCGTTTCGGCGCCCAGCCGATACAGGTCGAGGGCGTGGACGGGGTGTGCTTCTCGGTGTGGGCGCCCAACGCCCGGCGCGTCTCGGTGGTCGGGGCGTTCAACAACTGGGATGGCCGTCGCCACCTCATGCGTCTGCGCCACAATGCCGGTGTCTGGGAGCTGTTCATCCCGCGTCTGGCCGTGGGCGAGACCTATAAGTTCGAGGTGCTCGGCCGTGATGGCGTGTTGCCGCTCAAGGCCGACCCCCTGGCTCGGGCCACGGAACTGCCACCCAGCACCGCCTCCAAGGTGGCCGGTGCGCTGGGTCATACGTGGCAGGACCAGCAGTGGATGGAGCAGCGCGCCCAACGCCATGCCTACAGCGCGCCGCTGTCGATCTACGAACTGCACGCCGGCTCCTGGCGCTGTGAGCTGAACGAGGCTGGCGAGGTCGCGCGTTTCTACAACTGGCGTGAGTTGGCCGAGCGCCTGGTGCCCTACGTACAGGAACTGGGCTTCACCCACATCGAGCTGCTGCCGATCATGGAGCATCCATTCGGCGGGTCCTGGGGCTATCAGCCGCTGTCGATGTTCGCGCCCACCTCGCGTTATGGCACGGCCGAAGATTTCGCCGCCTTCATCGACGCCTGTCACCAAGGCGGCATTGGCGTGATTCTGGACTGGGTGCCGGCGCACTTTCCCACCGATGAGCACGGCCTGGCGCGCTTCGACGGCACCGCGCTGTACGAATACGACAACCCGCTCGAAGGCTTCCACCAGGACTGGAACACGCTGATCTATAACCTGGGCCGCAACGAAGTCCGTGGCTTCATGCTGGCCTCGGCACTGCACTGGCTCAAGCACTTCCACATCGACGGCCTGCGTGTCGACGCGGTGGCGTCCATGCTGTATCGGGATTATTCGCGCAAAGCGGGGGAGTGGGTGCCCAACCGTCATGGTGGGCGCGAGAACCTCGAAGCCATCGAGTTCATTCGCCAGCTCAACGATGTGGCCCTGCACGAGGCCCCGGGTGCCTTGATCATCGCCGAGGAATCCACCGCCTGGCCCGGCGTGAGCCAGCCGACCCAGCAGGGCGGCCTGGGCTTCGCCTACAAGTGGAACATGGGCTGGATGCACGACACCTTGCACTACATCCAGAACGATCCGATCCACCGCGCGCATCACCACAACGAACTCAGCTTTGGCTTGGTCTACGCCTATTCCGAACGCTTCATCCTGCCGATTTCCCACGACGAGGTGGTGCACGGCAAGCATTCGCTGATCGACAAGATGCCGGGCGACCGCTGGCAGAAGTTCGCCAACCTACGCGCCTATCTGGCGTTCATGTGGATGCACCCCGGCAAGAAGCTGCTGTTCATGGGCTGCGAGTTCGGCCAGTGGCGTGAATGGAACCATGACCAGCAGTTGGACTGGTACCTGCTGCAGTACTCCGAGCACCAGGGCGTGCAGAAGCTGGTGGGCGATCTCAATCGGTTGTATCGCCAGTACCCCGCCTTGCACGAACAGGACTGCCAGCCCCAGGGCTTCCAATGGCTGATCGGCGACGACGCGGTGAACAGCGTCTACGCCTGGCTGCGCTGGAGCAGTGCGGGTGAGCCGTTGCTGGTGGTGGCCAACTTCACCCCGGTGCCGCGCCAGGATTACCGCGTCGGCGTGCCGTTCGAAGGGCATTGGGTGGAGTTGCTCAATAGCGATGCCGAGCTGTACGCCGGTAGCAATATGGGCAATTTCGGCGGCGTTCAGGCCGAGCCGTTGCCCAGCCACGGTCAGGCGCTGTCGCTGGCGTTGAACCTGCCGCCACTGGGCGTGCTGGTGATGAAACCCGGCCGCTGAGCCCATGAAGCAATGCGCCTTGGCAGCGACCCGTTCTGGCCGCAGCCAAGGCGTTTGTGTAGTGGCAGGTGCGCCGCACCTGATGATTTTGTCAGTTTACCCAGTTTTCCGTCGCTCCTAAGATCCCTTGAACTTCAAGCGCCGTGACTGCCCAGTCACTCGCGCAGGGGCATCTCGGACGGAGCTCGGGGAACAGCCATGGCAAAACGCAAAGCAAGTGATACGCAGGCTTTACTGAAGAAGATTCTTGCGAGCGAGTTGCCTGCTCACGCTGCGCTGGTCGATACGCTGCAGGTACCCTCCTCGGTGATGGCCCTACAGCGCAGCGGTGAGGCGGCCCTGATGGCGCAGTTTCCCACCCTGCAAGCCAGCGAGGTCCATCGTCTGCAGGGGCGTCTGGACGTCGCCAGCGCGGCCATGATGCGCGCGTTCCGTGAACAGCGACTCATCGCCACTGCGCCACGGCCACTGGATGAACGCAAAGGGCCGCTCGCCCTGAGCACCGGTCCGACTTACGAAAACCAGTTCTCGCCCTCTTGGGCCAACAATGCCCGGCCCGAGGCCGTGGACGCCACCACCTCGCCTGCCGCGTATCTGATCGACATGCTCAGCTTCGTCAAACAGTACATCGAAGGCGAAAATCTGCACCCCGACCTACGACCGCTGGCGGTGCGCCGTCCAGACCTGTTCGAACTGACCCTCGACCATCGCACCCTGAGTCGAGAGGTGCCGCAGGTGGAGGTGGTCAACCAGGTGCTCGAACGGGCAATCGTCGATGAGCAGCATCGCAAGGGCGAATCGTCTGCCGTCGAGGACAGGCTGCTGCAGGTTCGTCACCCGCTGCGTTTGTTCCCCTATGAAACCTACTGGCAGCAGATTCTGACCGTGCTTGCACATAACGACCTGCACTTGGGCGATGTGGCGCGTCTTGGCGATCTCGACAACCCCTATTTCATCCGGCCAGGGGCCCATTCGCACTGGTCCGATTCGGCCCTCCAGCAGGAAAGCGAGCTGGGCCCGGCGCTGCGCTCCATCCTGGTCGAACGGCCATATTTCGGTAACGGCAGTCAACTACGCGTCGACCCACAGAATCGCAAGCTGCTGGCACTGCGCGATCCGACCAGTGCCGCCCATGCCGACGAGGAGCGAGACGCCAGCACGCAGTTTTTCCTGGAGAACTTTGGTGTTCAAGGGGAGACGACGCTGCGCCGAGTCGTATCGTTTTGCCAGGTCGTGCAGATCGACCAGGCGCAGATGGAGTCGCTGTTCGCCCTGGCCGACCACGCGCCTCGGCGTTCGGACAATGTCCGCAGCGATGTGGCGGATTCAGGTGCCGCGGCGTTCGGTGCACGCTTCATCAACAGCGCAGTCGGTGAGCCTGTGGGGGTCGACAGCAGTGCCGCCGATCCGCAACTGCACTACTTCCTGAACCTGACTCCGGTGCGCCTGGATCGCATCAACCGCTTCATGCGCCTGGCCCACGCCCTGCAGTTGCCTTATGTGCAGGTCGATCAGGTAGTCTGCGCGATCATCGATGCCGAGCAGGTTACAGCCACCGAGCTCAAGCGCCGCCCACTGCTCGAGGCCTCCCCGCTGTGGATGAGCACCAACACCTTGCGCGGTCTGGGGGTGTTCCAGTTCCTGCGCAAACGCCTGGGCTGCAGTGCCGAAGACTTCGCCACCTTATTGTCGAACATGGGTGTCCATGGCGTTGGCGATACCCCCAGTCACTTCGACCGAGTGTTCAACAGCGGCGCGGCCTTGCCGTTGGTGCTCGACGACGAGGTGTTCAGCCTCTCCGGGGACGATCCGCACAGCAAACGTACCATCGACCAACTGTGCCATGGCCTGGGGATCAACCTGGAAACCTTCCGCTACCTGTCCCGTACGATCATGCAAGCGCAGGGCAGCGAGACGTTGCGCCGCTCGCTGCCGGTGATCTCGGCGTTCTACCGAGTGACCTTGCTGGCAAGGCTGCTGTCGATCAGCACCATCGAACTGCTGTCGTTGCTGGAAACCCTCAGCCCGAAGGGCTCTACGCGTTGCAGGCTGCCGGGCGCCCGACCAATGCGATGCACCGGAATTTTTCCCAGACCGATACCCTCAGCGTGGTCCACGCGATAGCCCACTGCGTGCTCTGGTGTCAGCAGCAGGACTTGCCGATCAGTTGGCTGGTGCAACAGTTGCTGCCGATCGAAACCGTCGATGTGGTGCCGCAGGCAACGCTGAGCTTGCTGGGCGATATCAAGCGCGAGCTCTTGCCATTCCAGGACCTCGATCAGCACCTGGCTGAAGCGGGCGTGATGGCCCTGCGCACCGCGAGCTGGCAGCAACAGCTCAAGCAGATCGTCGATGAACTGGGGCTGTTTCGTGAGGCGCGCACGCCCGAAGAGGATTTTGATCCGGCGCTTTACGAGCAGTTCCTGGCGCGTGAAATTCAAGTGGTGATCGATGCGCTGGTCGGTACGCCTGGGTTACCGGAATCGCAATTGCCCGCACTCGCCCCGGACGAGCAGCAGCGCCTCAAAAGTCTGATCCTGAGCACGCTGTTGCGTGTGCGTTCGCAGCAATGGGGCGTGGTGCAGGAACGTTTGGCGCAAGCGTTGGCGCTTAGCGCGGACCGGGTGATCGCGGTCGTGTACTGGGCCGCAGGCAAGGTACACGCGCTGCTCGAAAGCGCTGCCAGGTTCGATGCCCTGGACAATCGATCGTCCACGGTAAAGGCCATCATGCCGCTGCTTCAGCGCATGCAACGGCACGCCCGAGTGGTCGAACGCCTGAAGCTCTCGCCGCTGCTGCTGGCCACGCTGCTTTCGACGACGCAGCGTCCGCGCCTGAGCCTGAGCGACCTGGAACTGACCTTGCCGACGTTGTATCGCCTGGAGCGTTACACCCATGCGGTGGAACGCGCCCGTCAGTCCGAGGACCAGTTGCTGGGTTACTGGCAGGCGATCGCGGCCTTGGGCGAGATGAGCGAGAACGAGCGGCGCCTGATCAAGGACGCCGCAGCGGAAAAGATTGCCAACTGGATGGGCTGGGGCATTCGCGAGGTGCTCGATGTCGCGACCCACCTGACGTCCGACGGTATCGTCCGCAACCTGGACCATCTGATCGTACTGGCCCAGGTCAAGGCCATCAGTGACCGCACGGGCCTGAGCGCGATCTCGCTGATGAAGCTCAGCCGGCTCGACTCCCACGCTTCTACCCAGGACCACCGCGATGCAGCGGAACAGATGCTCAGCAGCCTCAACCGCCCCGGCGAGCCCCGTGGCGAAGACGCCGAGCTACGTCAGAGCCTGGCCACGCGCTGCGTGGTCAGCCAGGCGCGCCTGATCGCCAACAAGCCGGACGAATCGACCCGAATCAGCCTGACCCTGCTGGACATGAGCAATCAGCCGGTGGCCGATATTCGCGTGAGCTGGACCACCGATCTTGGGACGTTGCTCAGCCGCTTCGGCTATACCGACCACAACGGCGTGGTGACGGTCGAACTCGACGCCGGAGAGCTGATGGGGGTGGCTCACGTCAAGGCCACCTATTTGCTCGACAGCGAGGCCTATGCGCCGCCCATCGTCATCGACTGCGACGAGGACTCGCTGACGCTCATTCGCCTGAGCCCGCTGCCTGCGGCGCCGTGGCAAGCAGCAGGCAACCTCGGCGAATACGTCATCGTCGCGGGCCTGTTCGACGACTACGACAATCCAGGTGTCGATCGTTTGATCAACTGGGCGAGCGATATCGGCCAGTTCGTCGATTCGGCAGGTGAAACGCTGACCAACGATGAAGGCCTGAGCCAGGCACGTCTGCGCAGCATGGATCCCGGCCAGGGCAGGGTCGCCATGTGGTACGCCGGCAGTACCGACGATCCCCAGATACTCACGCTGGAATTCGAAGACCGGCCGTCGATTCGTGCGCTGGCGCTGGACTCCTGGGCAGTGGTCGGCACACTCGTCGTCAAGGCCACCGTGCTCAGCCTCAACGGCGAGCCTGCCAGCGGCCAGAAACTGGTGTGGGCGTGCACCCGTGGCGATGGCGAAGATGGCCCCAGCTTCGAGGGCGAAGCCCAGACCGACGAGCACGGCGAGGCCCGGCTGCGCATCGACGCCACCGAGGCCGGGACGCTGCAGGTGCGTGTGGCCCTGCGCTCGAAGGACGATGATGAAACAGGCTTCCACCCTCGCGAGCTGACGCTGGAGGTCCTGCCGGACGCGTTGGAGGTGGTGACTGAGCAAGGGCTCGTTTGGCCGCTGGCCGATGGTATCGACGCCAGCGAATTCCTGATCCAGGTCCGCACCCTCGATGGCCGTGCGGTCGAGCGCTGTCCGGTGACCTGGACGGTGCAGGAAGGCGGCCACCCTGCGCAGCCTATGACCACAGACGCCCAGGGCAAGGCGCGGTTCATCCTCAGCTCGACCACTCCCGGACCGCGCACCGTGGTTGCCACTTGGGGCGAAGACCCGCAAGCAGTGAAATTCGACGAGGTGATCTTTCTGCCTGCGCTGGACATGCAGGTGTGCTTCGACGGCCAGCCGATCGGCGGGCCGGTCGTCATTCGCCAACCGGCGCCTGGCGCGGCGCAGGACACGTACACGCTCAGTTGCACCTTGCCCGCCGACCACCCCCTGCTCAGGGAAGGACTGCAACTGCTGTATGACGGACGCGATTCCGCACCGGCGCTGGGGCTGAGTTTCGAGCCCGGCCTCGGTGAGGTCGCCTCCTTCGAGGAGCGCACGGTGAGCTGGACGCTAACCGCCGTTTCGACGGGGCTCTCGCACGAGTCCCGGCCGCAGTTGGGCATTACTTACCGTAAGGCAAGCCGCGTGGTCTGGCTCGATCTGATCGTTCAGCCGGCGCAGCCTTGACCCTGATGACGCAAAGGACAGAGGTGAGCATGAACACCGAATTGGTAGCCCGCTTGACCGAGCAATGGCGTGATGCGCTCAGTGCCTATGTGATTCATCACGTCATGCCACAGCGCTTGGATGCCGGCCCGCTGAACATGATCAGCGCCGAGCATCTGGATCACTATTTCATGCTCGATACCCAGGTGTGCGCGGCGGTCAGCACCTCGTACCTGGCGGAGGCGATCGCCTGTACCCAGACCTACGTCAACGCGATCTTCAACAACCTCGAGCCTGGCTATCGCGCGACGTTCGACGAAAAGCTGGTCACCTTCTGGCGTCAGGGTATGTCCAACTACTCGGTGTGGGCGGCCTACCAGATGCTGGAGGACTATCCGGAGAACTACATCCGCGCTGACCTGCGACTGGATAAGACCAAGCCCTTCCAGGCACTGGAAGATGCCTTGGGGCAGGCGCGCATCTCCGATGCCTCGGTCAGCAGTGCGGTGCTCGCCTTCCTCCGGCAGTACGAATTCCAGAACAGTATCCGCGTGGTCTCCGGCTACATCGATTACCGCGACGAACAACGCGATGGCGATCACTTCGAAGGCTACACCTACGCCAATTCCGACTATTACCTGCTGGGCAGGGATCCAGAGGGCCAGTATTACCATCGTCGCGTGAGCGTCCGGCTGGACCAGGAGTCCCAGCGCATCGCCCCTGATGCCTGGTCGGAATGGGAGCTGGTTGGCATGCCCAGTGGGCACAACGTGATTCAGGCGCGACTTGTGCTGCTGTGCGGGCGACTGCACCTGACGTGGCTGCACCACCAGCCGCCGCTCGAGGTGGAGCAGGATTCCGCCGCCCGGATCTACCCGCTGAGGCTGGAAATCATTTACCTGGGCCTGGACAACATCTGGTCGACGCCCGAACTGCTCTGGAGCGCGCAGGTCAGCACCGAAGATGGCAACTTCGATCCAACGGGCTATGAGTTGCTGGCACTGGCCATTGCCGGCGCTAGAGTCAGCGACGATCAACTGCTGGTGGCCTGCGCCAGCCCCAAGGCCGATGGTGACTACACCCACCATTTCAACGTGTGGCGCGATGTACTCAAACGCCCCATGGGATCGTTCGACGAGCGCATGGCCGGCTCGTTGCTGGGCGATTTTCGCAGCGAGCCGGGCAAGCTCAGGTTGCAGCGACGCCTGAGTGCACGCGACAAGTGGGTGCGCAAGGTCACAGCCGCTGCGGACAACGACAAGTTCGTCGGGCTGGATGCGCAACTGAGCAGGCAGGACGACAAGTACCAACTCCATGTGCGGAGCTATTCGCTGGAGCGGCGCAACCAGGGGTGGCTACATGCGCTGTACTGCGCACGATTTGTCAATACATCGGATGCGCTGAGCGTCAAATGCCAGGTGTCGATGGAGAACGCGCTCGACGCTCATCTGCTCTGCAGCATGGTCATGCCACCGACCTTCGACGAACTGGTGTTCAGCCATCCGTCGTTGAGCGACCCCGCCACCTTCACCCGGGCTGACTTCAAGCCGGAAATCGGTGGTCAGGGCGCAGGCTTTCTCATATGGGTGGCGCGTCGATCGGTGAAGCTCGACCAGGCTATGAGCCTGGACGATCTGGCACCGCAGGCGGTTCGTGACGGCGCCGGCTTCGAGGTGGCGATCGATGCCGCAACGCCTGTCCTGCTGAGCGACCCACAGAACCACGTGGCGATCGCGTTCGAGCCTGTCACCGTGAAGGCGGTCAAGGTGAAGGCCGCTGAGACCGAGCTATGGACAGGCGACTGGTCGCTCACAGGTGCAGCGACCAGCGGTTGGCTCGTCAGTGCTGTGGGTGACAGCGCAGACGAGGTCAAGATTACCGTCGATGCGGGCGGTAAAACGTCCACCTTCACGGTCACGCTGGCCGCTTCCCAAGTGCTGGCCCGGCCGCCGGCCCCGTTGATCCATCAGCAGTCCAGTGGCACCGATTTCCTGGTGTTTGCCGGTATCGGCGGCAAGGGCGCGCCATTGGCGGTACGTCTGAACTCCCAGCATGTGCCTGATCTGATCAATCGGGCCGAGGCGTCTACCGAGTCGGTATTCGCCTGGGATGCCCAGCACCAGCAGGAACCGGCCTTCGTGGCGAAAGCAAAGGCGCGTCAACTCCAGCGGTGGCGCCCAAGCGCTACGGACCCCGGCATGAGCATCGACGATGCCAACGGCATGTATTTGCGCGAACTGTTCTTCCACGTGCCGCACCTGATCGCGTCGCGGCTGCACGAGGAAGAGCGTTACGACGAAGCGCGCCGGTGGCTGGCCCTGATCTTCGACCCTTACCGCAAGCGCGAGGCCACCGAGCACCCCGGCCAGGATTACTGGAAATGTGCCTGGTTGATGCTCGAGGACACGGCAGCGCCGGGACTCGAGCATGAGCTGAGCGACCCGCATGTGATCGCGCTGCATGCGCCGTCGCATTATCGTAAGGCGATTTTCATCCAGTACGTCACGCTGCTCATCGACCAGGCAGACAGCTTCTATCGTCAGCAGACGCGCGATAGCCTGGCCCACGCCTGGCTGCTCTACCGGATGGCTATCAGCTTGATGGGCGAGGCGCCCCAGGCACGCTCGGTGAGCACCTGGCAATCTCCCAGCGTTTCGCAGTTACTCGACGCCAGCCCTGGCGATGAACGGCTGCTGACCTTGGCCTCGGTCGTCGAGCCCAGCGCGCTGCCCAAGTACCTGAACACGTTCTTCTGGGCCGGCGTGGCGGTGCACCCGGCCTTTCGCCTGCCGGTCAATCAGAGGCTGCTCGATACCTGGCAGTTGCTGGACGCGCGCCTGTACAACCTGAGGCATTTCCTGACTATCGATGGACAGCCCATGGAACTGCCGCTCTATGCGCCGGCCGCCGATCCATTCGACCTGCTCGCTGCACGCATGAGCGGGGGCTCGGGGTTGTCCCGGCCCGTGGGTAACCGCACGGTGGTACCGCCTTATCGTTTCCGCACATTGGTACTCAAGGCCCACGAAGCGGTGGCGGCACTCATCCAGTTCGGCGAGCAACTGCGCAGTTATATGGAACTGGAGGAGCGCACCCAGCAGGAGGTGCTGCAGTTCCGGCACGCGGCGCAGATCGCCCAGTACGCCATCGCCATTCAGGAGCAACTGCACGAGCAGCAAAAGCACAACGCGCAGGTGTTGCAGATGCAGCGCACCGGTGCCGAGCAGCGGGTGGACCATTTCTCGGCGCTTTACGAAGAAAACGTCACGGTCGGCGAGGTGGCCCTGCAGTGGCTGCACACTGCAGGGCGGTCTACCAGCAATGTCGCCAGTGCCGCCATTGGCGCGTCCTACCTCACCGATCTGGTGCCGAAGATCTTCGGCCTGGCCAACGGTGGCATGGAGTACAAAGGCCCGTTGATGGCACTGGGGTACACCACCGAGGTCATCGCCAATATCGCGCTGACCGCCAGTGATAACCTGCGCGACACCGAAACCTGGCGCCGCCGTCGCCAGGAATGGGATCTGCAGCGCAAGATGGCGCAGCATGAATTGCGCGTCATCGACAAGCAGCTCGAGGCCCAGCAGCACGGCACGCTGGCCGCCGAGCGCGCGCTGGCTCACAGCCGCCAACTGCTGGCCCAGGCCGAGCAGATTCACACCTTCTACCAGAATCGTTCGAGTAACGAGGCGCTGTATCGCTGGCTGCGTTCGCAAGCCACCGCCTGGCACTCGACGCTGTTCGATGTGGCGGTGAGCCTGTGCAACAGTGCCGAAGCCTGCTGGCAGTACGAGACGGGCCAGTACCAGAAACGCGTGATCCGTCCGCCGGTGTGGCAGGCCGATCGTCATGGGCTCAACGCTGGCGGGGAGTTACGCCTGGACCTGATGCGACTGGAGTCGGAGATGCTGCTGCGCGGCGAGCGACATCTGGAGGTGCGCAAGACCGTATCCCTCCACGCCCTGCTCGAACTCGATCTGGTGATGGACAAGGCCGGTACCCCCCTGGACTCCTGGGCCGCGATTCGCAACGCCCTGACTGACGACGGCGAAATCAGCTTGACCCTGTCGCAGCGCCTGTTCGACCTGGATTACCCGGGCCACTACCTGCGCCGTTTGCACAGCGTGGCGTTGTCGCTGCCTGCCTTGCTGGGGCCTTATCAGAACATCCGCGCCACCTTGGCGCAGAAGCGCAGCCGCTTGCTGATCCGGCCCGACATCGAGGGCGTGAGGTTCCTCCATGGCGATACAGACGTGGCGACGGCGCCGCAAAGCGTGATGATGAGCCTGCGCGCCCAGCAGCAGGTGTGCCTGTCCTCGGCACAGCAGGACATGGGACTGGTCAGCGGCACGGATAGCGATGACCGCTACTTGCCGTTCGAGGGCACCGGAGCCGTTTCCGACTGGACGCTGCGCTTCCCGCGTCACGCGCAACAGAGCGAGATGATCGAGAGCTTGAGCGACGTTGTCCTGGAGGTCCGCTACTACGCCCTGCATGGCGGTGCTGCCTTCGAGGATCAGGTCGAACAATTGCTGTGCGCCGACGCCTCAGGCGCTGCCCCCGAGGCTGTTCAGCAGGGGAAAGGCCGTGACTGAACTAAGCCCCAGGACCTGCAACCGGACGCGCCCGCCGAGCGCCCGGCCTTCTATACCCCGCCAGCGCTGCCTAAAGGTGGCGGCACGGTCTCGGTGGGCGGCGGCATGCTGTCCAGCGCCGGACCAGACGGTGCGGCCGGTTGGCACCTGCCGCTGCCTTCGCCCAGCGGCCGAGCACTGTCGGCCAGCTTGGCGCTGAACTATTCCAGCGCCGGCGGCAACAGTGCTTTCGGCGCGGGGTGGGATTACGCGCTGCCCGCGGTGGCGTGCACGACACGCTTCGGTTTTCCGCGCTATGACGGTCATGACCGCCTGGTCGGTCCGTCCGGGGGCGAATTGCTGAAGACCGCTGAGCCCCGACGCGCCACCCGCCTGCCGTTCAGCGCGACCCCCGCGGCGTATACCGTCACCCCCTGGACCGAGCGTGTCGGTGGGCTCGACGCGCGCCTGGAGCATTGGCAGGCCGAAGAGGATCCGGATGGACCAGGCTTTTGGCTGCAGTACCTGGCCGACGGCAGCCTGTCGCTGTATGGCTGGTCGGACTCGGCACGTCTGTTCGCGCCTGACGAGCCGGGGCATACCGCGTGCTGGTATCTCGAAGAGCAGGTGTCCGCACGTGGCGAGCATGTGGTGTATCGCTATCGCTTGGAGGACGAGCAGGGCTGTTCGCAGCAGGAGCTCGAGGCCCATCCGCGGGTCGTCAACGTGTATCCGCAGGCGGTGTACGCTATGAATGCCACGCCCTGCGAGGGGCTGCTCATTCCGGCGCAGGCGTTCGACGAAGATGACTTCCTGACCTTCACCGTGTTCGATTATGGCGAGCGCGGCGCCGATCCTGAGCAGGTTCCGGTGTTCGAGCCCGCGCAGTCCTGGGCGGTTCGCGACGACTGCCACTCGTTCTGGCGTTACGGCTTCAATGTGCGTCTTCGTCGTCTGTGCCGTGATGTGCTGTTGTGGCACCGTACCGCGCGGCTGGACGGGCAGGCAGACCCGACACCTGAACTGGTTGCACGCCTGCACCTGGCATACGACAGCAGCCCGGTGGCCAGTATTCTGGTGTCCGCTGCACAACTCAGCGCCGATGTCGATCTGCGCTTGCCCCCGCTGGAGTTCGAGCTGAGCCGTCCGGGCCGGGCAGTGCCGCAGTGGGAGGCGCTGCCTGAGCTGGATGGTTTCTGGGCCGACGCCTGGCAACTGGCCGATCTTCACGGTGATGGCGTGCCGGGCTTGCTGTACCTGGATGACCACGCCTGGCACTATCGCGCGCCCCAACGCGGTGATGGCGAAGACCGCATCACCTGGGGCCCGCCCGAGCCGCTGCCGCAGGTGCCGGCCATTGGCCGCGCCGACTTGATGGATATCGATGGCGATGGTCGCCCCGAATGGGTGGTCACCGCAGGTGGCTTGCAGGGCAGCTTCACGCTCGGTACGGACGGCGCCTGGGGTGGCCTTGTACCGATCGCGGCGTTGCCCAGCGAATACGATCACCCACAGATGCGTCTGGCCGACCTGACCGGCGACGGCCAGTCTGACGTGGTGATGTTGCGCGCCCTGGGGCCGCGCAGCGTGCGTCTGTACCCTCGGCCGGCAATCGCGGCTGGCTGGCGGCGCGGTCCGAGCAGTACCACGGCAGCGTACCGCTGCCCTCACTGGACCAGTCATTGGTGGTCTTCGCCGATCCTGCCGGCAGCGGCCAGGCACACCTGGTGCGCATCACCGGCCAGGGCGTCACCCTGTGGCCCTCGCTGGGCTACGGCCAGTTCGATGATGCGCTGCAGATACCCGGATTCGAGGTGGCCGACTTCAATCCGTCGCGGGTGTTTTTGGCCGACACCGACGGCGCGGGCACCACCGATATCCTTTACCTGCAGCCCGATGGGATTCGGGTGTTCGTCAGCCAGTGCGGCAACTGCTTCGTGGAAGGCCCTTTCATCAAAGCGCCGGACGGCCTGGTCCTGGACGACACGTGCCAGGTGCAAGTCGCCGATATGCGCGGGCAGGGCACGGCCGACCTGCTGCTGACCGTACCCCTCCACGGTGCGGACAATGCCCCGCGCAGTTGGCTGTATCGCTTCAACGAGCGGCGCCCCTGGTTGCTGCACACCATCGTCGACAATCTTGGCAGCCGCACCGAGCTGGATTACCGCAGCTCAGCCCAGGCCTGGCTCGACGAGAAGGCGGCAGTGACGCACCGCACGGGCACGGCGCCGGTCAGTCATCTGCCGTTTCCCGTGTACACCCTGAACCGGGTGACCACGGTGAATGAAATCACCGGTGTCACGCTGGGCAGCGAAATGCGCTACCTCGGTGGCGTCTGGGACTTCACCGAGCGCGAGTTCGCCGGTTTCAGGCGCCTGGTCCAGACCGATACCCACGCGCTGGTTGATGCTTCGGCCACCCATCTGTCACCGCCGACGCGGGTCCTGAGCTGGTTTCACTGCGGTATCGAGACGCTCGATGAGCTGGCCGAAGGGGCTTTCACCGACATGGACGCTGTGTTCCCCCAGGGTGAGGTGCGCTTGACCCAGGGTGCCGGCGACGGCGAGCACCCCTTCAGTCCGGAGCCGGCGCTACGCACATGGCTGTACCGCGCGCTGCGGGGGCAGTTGCTGCGCCGGGAGGTGTACGGCCTGGATGGTCAGGCCCAGGCCGACAAACCTTACACCGTCGAGCGCCCGCGTTGGCAGATTCGCGCCTGCGCCACGGCTGACGACCTGCATCCGTCCGCTCTGATCACCGCCGTGCAGCGTCTGGGCTTGAACTGTGAGCGCTATCCGCAGGATCCCCAGGTGGATCAGACCATCGTCTTGCGACAGGATCGGTATGGCAATGTGCTTGAGAGCGTCACCGTGAAGTATCCACGCCTGCTCGATCCGGCGGCGTTGGCTCAGGAGGAGGTCGAGCGCAAGATCTATCCGGCCAGCCTGCCGACCGGGCTGATCGAGGCCAGTTGCGACGAGCAGCAATATGACTGCTGGGTGAGCTTCAGCCGCGCCACGGTGCACAACCGGGTCAAGGACGACGACTTCGTGATCGGGCTGCCAGGCGCCATGCGCCGGGACATGGTGCATTTCGCCCAGGCACAAGTGCCCGAGGGGGGCTTCAGCGTCGAGTACCTGCTCGAACACGGACTGCCCCTGAGTGATCCGGCGCGCACCGTCCTGGCCAGCTACGAAAAGACGGTGTGGCGCCAGGCCGATGGCAGCGGTGCCAGCAGCGAGCCTTCGCGCCAGGCACTGCGGGCCTACACCCGCACCGCGATGCTCGACAAGGCCTCGCTCGACGTGCTGCGTCCGGCGTTCGAGCTGACCCTGCTCGGCCTCTTGCAGGATGCGCTGGCCAATCCGTCCAGCGACCCGGCGGTGCTGGGGCGCCTGCGTAGACGCCTGCCGGTGGTCGAACACGCCGTCACCTACGGGCTGTTGCTGTCCTATCTGGAACAGGCGCCTGACGACCGCGCGGCGTCGCAGATGCTGCGCCAGGCGCTCAAGCACGTTATTTCGGTACAGGCCCTGCGTGATCGGCTGCTGGACGAAGCCGCCGAGGCGCTGCCTGAGGGCCTTCACAGCGCGTTGCGCGAGGAAAGTCGTGTACCTGACGCCGCGCTAGGATCGGTGCTGGTCTGGCTCGACGCACAGCACGCGCAAGACGCCCCTTTCCTGGCCACGCTGCACGGTGCGCTGGTCAGCGCGCTGTCGGCCAGCAGCGCCGACGTACTGTTCTGCCGAGCGCTGTTGGCCGCGTTGCAACGCCCACCGTCTTCGCCTGCGCGCACGGCAGCCGAGCAGGCCTGGTTACTGGCAGTGCGGCAAGAGCTGAATCGTCCGCTGCAGGAAGAGACGCTGCCTGAAGTGCTCAAACGCGGTGGCTATATCGCCATGGACCGGCCGCTGGATGCCGAGGAATTGGCCGACCCTGCCGATCCCGATGGGCTTGGCGTACCCTGCATTGCGGGGGAGCCGCTGGTCGAGCAGGCCTATTGTGGCCATCACGGCATCAGTCATTACCAGGGCGCCCTGCATTTCTGGCAGCCCCACCGTCTGCAGGACAGTACCGTCACAGGACCGAGCCAACTGAGCTACAGCGCGCACGATGTGGCCGTGGTGAAGGTCTGCGATGCCGCCGGACTGACATCGACCATCGAGGCGCACGACTGGCGTTTTCTGCAACCGGTGCGCATCCAGGATGCCAACGACAATCTCAGTGAGGTGGCCCTGGACGCCTTGGGCAGGGTCTTGCATACCCGCTTCTACGGCACGCAAACCGCAGCGGGCAGCGATGAGGCGGTGATGACCGGTTACTGCTCGGGCCGTGCGTTCACGCCGCCGCCGACCGTGGCGGACGCCTTGGCACTCAACGACAGTAAAGGCGTACCGGTGCATACCGCCTTCACCGTGGTCGCCGACAGTTGGATGCCGCTGGCGCTCACCACCGACGGTAGTACCGACTCTGCACGTCGGTGTGGTGCCTTGGCCTGGCGGCGAATGGCAGCCCGGCTAAGCGCCAACGGCCTGGGACCCTTTGTCATGGTTGGGCGCACGCCGCCGCATACCGTGCAAATCCTCAGTGACCGCTACGACGATGACCCCGAACAGCAGGTGCGCGTCACCGTGACCCTGACGGGGGGAGGGCAGTTGTTGCAGACCGCGGTGCTCAATCCCCCCGGCGAAGCGTTCGTGCGTACCGAACAGGGCGCATTGCTCGCCAATGCGCAGGGGGGCGCCGTCATTCGTGACGCGGCTGTGCGTTGGGCGGTCAGCGGCAAGACCGAGTATGACAACAAGGGCCAGGCCGTGCGTGTCTGGCTGCCGTTCTACTTGGATGACTGGCGCTGGGTCAGCGACGACAGCGCCCGAGAGGGCATCTATGCCGACACCCACTATTACGACGCGCTGGGTCGCGATTACCGCGTGGTGCGGGCGGCAGGCGAAGAGGTCGAGGGGCAATGGGCGAACTACGAACGCCGTGTGCAGCAGTACCCCTGGTTCACCGTGTCCGAAGATGAGAACGACACCTGGCTGGAGGTGATCGAGCAGGCCCGACTCAGGGCCCGTAGCACAGTGCAGTGAGCCTGGTCGCTGGGGGCTGTCGTGCCCGGTCAGGCGCAATCCTCGATGAACTGATGACCCTCAGGGGCGATATCTATTTGGGAGAATGACATGAGCCCACGCACACAAGCTGGAGCTACGCCCGACGTCTCCGGCGATGCTGATCAGGACACCCAAGGCCATTCAGTGCTGAAGGCGCCGTTTCTGCAGCAGGCGGATTTCTCTGCCAATGGACCCTGGCGCAGCTTGGGTCAGTTGATCGATTTCAGCGACGGTGGAGACGGCTCGACCTACCTGGGTATCCAGCGCAACGAGCGGGTCTGGCAGGACATCGATCTGCCCGTCGCGCCGCGGGCTGACGGCGCGCGGCCGCAGTACTGGCTGGGTTGCGACTACGCCTTGAACAATTTCAAGGAGTGCCTGGTGACGGTTCATCTGCTCGAAGACGGCAAGGAAGGGGCACAAGTGTTCATCGAGCGTTTGCAGGGCCAGGGGACGCTGGAGGATGAACCTCTGGCCCCTGGCGCTGCGCCGACCTGGCATCGCATGACGCCGCGGCTCGTCACCCTGCCGGTCGATGCGATGCGGGTGCGCGTCGCGTTCGACACCCGTCTGGAGGGCAAGATCACTTCCAGGCTGTATCTACGCCAGGTGATCTCGCAGCTACGTTTGCCTGAGTTGTCCTCGGCCAGTACGGTCAAGCTGGTCCTGGATCCAGGTGGGAAAAACCAGATCGAACAGACGCGCCAGCCGTTCCTGTTGTGCCATGGCGCTGAGCATGTATTGCAGGTCAAGTCGGCGGCCGGAGACGCCTGGTCGGGTCAGCCTGTGAGTCTGATCTGGATGGACGACAATCAGCACCCGCCGAGTGCCTTCGGAATGAGCGCCAGGCCACCCTTGAACCAGAACGCGGGCGATCAGGACGATCGTTACCAAGCGCTGGACGAGGGTGACGGTGCCCAATGGCAATTGCAGGCGGGCGCCACCGCTGTTCAAGCCGGTGAGATCGGCCTTGGCCTGGGCAGCTACTGGCAAGCGCCGCGATTCGAGTTGAAGGCGCAGCTCGGTGATTTCCGCCATGACCTTGGGGGTATCGAGTGGGATGGCGTTGTCCCTGTGGTCGAGTATGGCAATAGCACCCGAATGAGCGTGATCCTGCACAACGTGTTCGTCCCTGACCGCCCGGCGGTCGGCAGGCCGGTCAAGTGGCTGTTGAACGACACGCTGTTCGCCACCCAGCCCACTGATGCCAAGGGGCTGTCGAGCATCGAGTATCTGCCCAAGCCCGGCGACGAAGGCGTTGACAATCACGCGGTGTTCAAAGCGGTCTACGAAGACGAACTGAAGCAGGTCAGTGAGCAAGTGCAGAAACTGCCGGTGTTTGCCGTGTCGCCGTGGGGGCCCGAGCTGGAGGTGCTGTTCGAGGGAAAACCCGTTACCGACTTCGAAAAAATCGCCCTGTTGTTGACACGCCAGACCGAGGTCAATTTGACCCTGAAACCGAAAAAAGCGGACAGCTTTTTCGTCGGCAAACCGATCCTCTTGCGCTGGCCCAACGGCAAGCCTGAGCGAGGGATCACGTTCACGCCTACTGCCGCGCAGACGATGACACCGGAGGGCATAAGTTGGACGCTCAAGGGGGGGACGGACTCCGGGACATTCGTGTTGGAAACCGCCACGGACGATTTGTCGGCACCGTTTTCTCTCAAGGGTGCACAACTGTCTGCTGAACTCGGCGATGAAGTCGAGCTGTCGCTCGATAACGATGCCGTGGGTTCCACTGCGCTGTTGCGCCGGGGGACTGCGCATACTTTGCGCCTGCAGATCAAGCCGGGCAGTCCGCTGCCGGCGCTTGGCCGAATGGGTCGTTTGAGCTTCACCGAGGGCACGCTGAAACCCGAACATGTGCCTGCCCAGCCCGACTATGAGGCCAAGCGCGAGGTGCCTGCCGCCGGCTTGAGCTGGACCTTGACCCCAGGCCAGAGCAGTGGCGACTTCGCCTTGGCGGTTCATGTCGAGGGATTCGCCAAGCCGTTGAGCCTCGACTCCGCCATGGTGCTGTCGAGCCAACTCAGCGATGAGGCTCAACTGCAGATCGACGGCGCGGCGGCGCCTGCCATCGCGCTGTTCCAGCGCGGTGCGCCGCGCACGCTTAGCCTGGTGCCCAGAGCAGGCAGTCCGCTTGGTCGCCTGCAGCTAGAGGCCTGGCTGGTGTTCGAGGCAGGTAGCCTGGTCGAGGCTCAGATACCTTCCACACCGGCTTACCTCAGTAAGCGCAAGCTCGGCCCCGATGGTTTGTCATGGTCGCTCAAAGGACAGCAGGTCAGTGGCGATTTTGCTCTGAGGTTAAAGGTGGAGGGGTTCGAGCAACCGTTGAGCGTGACGAAGGCTGTGCTGCTGTCGGCAGATTTGGGCGATGAAGCGGAGTTGAAACTACAAGGTGCGGCCGTACCGAATCCTGCGATCTTTCGTCGTGGACAGCCGACCAGGTTGACGTTGCAACCCAAGGCGGGAAGTCCGTTAGGTGGACTCGGCCTTAGCGTCTACCTGGAATTCGTGGGCCGCAGTCTGGGCGCGCCCGATATGTTAGCGACGCCCTTTTATGGTGTCGGACGTGCGCTCGGAACGTCTGGGTTGGAATGGGTGCTGGAAGGGGGCGAGGCCAGCGGTGACTTCGGGATCAGGGTGGTCGTCGCCGATCGCGTGTTTTCCACGACCCTGGAAATCGACCAGGCGTTTTTGGTGTCGACGCGCCTGGAGGATGAAGTAGAGGTGTCCGTAAACGGAATACCCACATCAGCCTTGGTGTCTGTGCTGTGGCACGACGGGATGGAGGATGCGCCAACGCTTGTTGTCAGAGCAAAGCCCCAGAGCCCGTTACATGTGTTGTCGCCCGCCTGTCGATTGACGTTCCACGCAGGTACGTTGGATGCCAAGTATCTGCAAGCCAGTCCTGCCTTCGGTGCGGCTCAGCCGCTTGTCGAGGGCCAGCAACGCTGGACATTGAGTGGACGTAGCAAGGTCAGCGGTGGATTCGGTATGCAGTTGCATGTCGAGGGTTTCGAAGAGCCTTTGTGCATGCCACGTTGCGTTCTACACTCCAACCACTTCCACGATGAGTTCTACGTGACAGCGCCTGAGTCCGACTTCGACTCGCGTCGCGACACCGTACTGGCTTTAACGGCGACGGTTTCGCATCCGGGCTTTTACGTGTACAGACGATTCGATTGGGGATGGGGAATGGACAGGTTCGTAACCCTGACTTTCGTGCGTGGCACTGTGACCAAGGAGTTCTTCGTGATAGAGCCAGCGTGGGATGAGGAGATTCCGCTGGTAGTCGATCGCCCGCTTTGGCAGACCCGCTACGTCAGCAAAAAAGGTGATTGCGCGCTCAACTTCACCTGCGACCTGATGTCTTATCCCCTCACAGTCCAGTGTCGAATCGGAGGGATTTGACTGGAATACCTCGACGATGGCGCCAGAGAAAAAGCGTCGGCGGTCACTGGCCAGAGCCCCTCATCGAGCAGCTCAAGGCCACCTGGCCGCCGACAGGCCTACGGTGCAGACGAGGCCATCACTCCTGCTCTCGCTGCAACACCATCAACACCACCGACCGTCCCGTCATATCGAAGCTGGTGTCGAACTCCAAGCGCTTGGCCTTGCGCTGCTCCGGCTGGTCAGTATCGATCAGACAGCTCCAATGCTCACCTTGCGGCACGCTGGGCAGCTTGAAGGGCACCACGTCGTGGTGGGCATTGACGATCAGCAGCACGGTGGCCTGGTCTCCCGGACGGGCGATACCGCTGACCTGCGCACGACCGTCGATCAGCATACCCAGGCATCGGCCATGGGGATCCTCCCATTGCTCCACGCCCATCTCGTTGCCGTCGGGTGCTAGCCAGGTGACATCCTTTACACCGATTGCTTCGTTGTAGTCGCCCACCAGGAAGTTGGAACGGCGCAGCACCGGATACTCTTGGCGCAGCTTAGTCAGGCGCTTGACGAAGGCCAGCAGGGCCTGGCCTTCCTCGTCCAGGTCCCAGTTGATCCAGCCAATTTCGCTGTCCTGGCAGTAGGCATTGTTATTGCCGTGCTGAGTGCGACTGAACTCATCGCCCGCCACGATCATCGGCGTGCCCTGGGACAGCAGCAAGGTGGCGAAGAAGTTACGCATCTGACGCATGCGCAACGCCTTGATGTCCGCATCCTCGGTCGGGCCTTCGACGCCGCAGTTCCAAGAGATGTTGTTGCTGGTACCGTCCTGGTTGTTTTCCTCGTTGTCCTCATTGTGCTTGTCGTTATACGACACCAGGTCGCGCAACGTGAAGCCGTCGTGGGCGGTGATGAAATTGACCGATGCATAAGGGCGCCGACCACGATTGTCGAACAGGTCGCCCGAACCGGTCAGGCGTGCCGCGAAGTCGGCCAGTTGGCCTTCGTCGCCTTTCCAGAAAGCGCGGGCGGTGTCGCGGAAGCGGTCGTTCCATTCGGCCCAGCCGGGGGCGAAATTGCCCACCTGATAGCCGCCTGGGCCACAGTCCCAGGGTTCGGCGATCAGCTTGACGCTGCGCAACAAAGGGTCCTGGCGGCAGGTGACGAGGAAGCTGTGGCGCTCGCTGTAGCCGTCGTGGTAACGGCCCAGAATGGTCGCCAGGTCGAAGCGGAAGCCGTCCACATGCATCTCGCCGGCCCAATAGCGCAGCGAGTCGGTGACCAACTGCAGCACGCAGGGGTGGCTAAGGTCCAGGGTGTTGCCGGTGCCCGAATCGTTGATGTAGTAGCGCTTGTCGTCAGGCATCAGGCGGTAATACGAGGCGTTGTCGATGCCGCGCATGGACAGGGTCGGGCCACGCTCGTTGCCTTCGGCGGTGTGGTTGTAGACCACATCGAGAATCACCTCCAGGCCCTTCTCGTGAATGTGCGCGACCATCTCCTTGAATTCGGCGATCTTGCCACTGGCCAGATACTTGGGGTGGGGCGCGAAAAACGCCAGGCTGTTGTAACCCCAGTAGTTGTTCAGGCCCTTGTCCAGCAGGTGTTGGTCGTTGACGAAGGCGTGAATCGGCAGCAGCTCGATGCTCGAAACGCCCAGGTCCTTGATGTGCTTGAGCAGCTCGTCGTTGGCCAGGCCCGCGAAGGTGCCGCGCAGGTTTTCCGGCACCGCGGGGTGACGCATGCTGATACCGCGCGCGTGCGCCTCGTAGAACACAGTCTGTTCCCAAGGAATCTGCACGCGCTGGTCGCGGCCCCAGGTGAATGCTGGATCCACGACCTTGCACTTGGGCACGAAAGGTGCGCTGTCGCGCTCGTCGAACGAAAGATCGTCGTCGGGGTGGCCGAGGGTGTAGCCGAACAGTGCCTCGGACCATTTCAGCTCACCCACCAATTGCTTGGCGTAGGGGTCGATGAGCAGCTTGTTGTGGTTGAAGCGGTGGCCGTTCTGCGGCTCATAGGGGCCGTACACGCGGTAGCCGTAGACCAGTCCTGGGTGAGCATCGGGGAGGTAGCCGTGGTAGATCTCGTCGGTGTATTCCGGCAGTTCGATGCGCTCGAGTTCGTTCTCGCCGCTGGCGTCGAAAATACACAGCTCGACCTTGGTGGCGTTGGCCGAGAACAGGGCGAAGTTGACGCCCAGTCCATCCCAGGTGGCACCTAACGGGAAGGGCAGGCCTTCACGAATACGGGTTGGCGCGACGGAACGGGTTTTCTTTGGGGTGCGTGCGGTCATGGCAGCTCTCGTCTAGCCAAATGAATGGAATAGGGTTAGGCGTCGTTGCCGTAGGAAGGCCGGCAACGACGCGGTGTCGCGACTGCGTTACTGCGCTGCGGGTTTCTTCGGTGCGCGCGGCTTTTTCGGTGGGGCAGGCTTGGCACCCGGCAATGCTGCGGCCTTCGGCTCGGACGGAGCCTTGGGCTTGGCGGGTGCCTTCTTGGACTTGGGCGCCGGCGCTTTTGCTTCCGCCTCGGCCAACTTCACCGCCTTTTTCCAATGCTCTTCATCGCGACCGTGCGGTTTACCCTCAGATTCCCAGATCTGGTGAGCCAGTTCGCGAACACGTTTTTCATCGACACTCATTTAGACGCTCCTGATCATCATGCTTGTTCAATCAACAGGTTGAGCGGACATTCCGACAGCACTTCACTGAGCATCAGCTCCCTACTAGGGCTGACAACGGTGTGTGGGAAAAGTCCACTGCAAGTGGCAGGCGAAACGGCAAACGGCAGGATTACGCGCGTGTCATCCCAGTTCTGCGCCGGAATCAGCGGAGTACTGGCCGCACCGAGCAGTTCGCTGGCCAGACGCGGCACGACGATAATTGCCCGTTCTCCTGCGCCGAGTCGGGCGAAGGCCAGCACCTTGTCGGCGTGGCGGCCCTGGGTATTGAGCGGCAGATAGGCGCCACGCTGGAACAGGGCGGGATGGGCGCGACGCAGGTTCAGTACACGGGCGATCACCGATTGTTTCAGACGTCCGTCACGCCAGTGCGTCAGCAACTCGTGCAGCGGCGCTTCGTGCTCCAGGCTGGCGTGTCGGGCCGCGTAATCCACCGGCCGGCGGTTGTCCGGATCGACCAGACTCAGGTCCCAGTATTCGTTGCCTTGGTAGAGATCGGGCACGCCCGGCGTGGTCATGCGCAACAGGCTCTGCACCAGGCCGTTGAGCGCGCCAGGGCAGGCGATACGCTCGGCGGCGTCGGCCAGTGAATGACGAAGGTGTTGGTGGTCGTCGCTGATCAGCAAGCCTTCGAGATAGCGCGAACAGGCCTGCTCATACGCCTCGTTCGGCGCGGCCCAACTGCTGCGCAGCTTGGCTTCGCGCAGCGCTTTCTGCTGCCATTGGCCGACCCGCTCGGCGAACGCCTGCAAGCCTGCACGGTCGTCGCGGTCCAGCGTCAGCGGCCAACTGGCCAATAGCGTCTGGAACAGCAGCATTTCATCGGCAGGGCTCGGCGCCGCGCCGTCTTCCTGCCCGTCCAGCAGCGTATGGGCCAGTTCGCGCCAATGTTCGACGCGGCTGGACAACCATGGCCCATGCTCGCTGAGCACGGCCAGGCGGGCGCGGCAGTCTTCGCCGCGCTTGTGATCGTGGGTCGCGGTGGCCAGCAGATTGTCGGGAAAGTCGCGTAGGCGGCGCTGCGCCTCGTTGTGAAACTCGGCCGGCGAAGCGCTGAAGCGCTCGGCCTCGAAGCCTACATCATTGCGCGACAGCAATCGTGCGCTGCGGTAGAACGCGGTGTCCTCCACGGCCTTGGCCGCGCTGGGGGCGGTGAGTTGCTGGAAGCGCACGCAGGCGTGACGCAGGCGCTTGCGCGCACGGCCAACGGGCAGTTCGCGCCAGGATTGGCCGCCGAGCCAGCGTTGCAACTGCTCCAGCAGCGGCCAATCGGCCTCGCTGAGCGATTGCCGGGCGCCTTCCATGGCCTGCTGGAAGAAGGGTTCGTCCTGTTCGGGACGGCCACACGCGCTAATGTAGGTGCGATAGACCGGGTAATGCTCGACCAGCGCCTGCACGCCCCGGCGGATCGCACCCAGGGTCAGGTCACGGGTCATCAGGTCGTCGCGCGCCACGTGCAACAAGGCCTGGGCCACCGACTCGCAGTCGCCGGCCAGGCTGGCGTTGAGTACCAGGCGCCGGGCAATGCGCACTTCTTCGTCGAACTCGGGGCGCTCGGCAACGCTGCGCCAGAGCTCGGTCAAGGGCGCTTCGCCCGCCGGATCGTGCTGTACCAGCGACACCTGGTTCATGAACTCATAGCCGGTGGTGCCATCGGTGAGCCAATCCGGGTGCAGGTGTTCGCCGGTGCCGAGGATCTTCTCCACATAGATCGGGAAGTGCTGCAGCGTCGCTTCGGGAGGGCGCTTGGCCAGCAGGGTATCGACTCGACGGCGCAGGTTGCGGCAATAACGGCGCGGATCGGCCAGGCCGTCGATGTGGTCGATGCGCAAGCCGTCCACCAAGCCGCGCTCGATCAGCTCGAAGAGCTTGGCATGGGTGGCTTCGAACACCGCCGAGCGCTCCACGCGCAGGCCGCCCAGTTCATTGATGTCGAAGAAGCGCCGCCAGTTGATGTCATCGGCGGCGGTGCGCCAGCTGGCCAGGCGATAGGTCTGGCGTTCAAGCAGCAGGTGCAGGCGCTGAAAACCGTCTTCGGTGTGACTGTCGAAGGCTTTTAGCGCCCGGTCGAGACTCGCGCCTTGGTTGACGCACTGGGCCAGCTCGGCTTGCAATGGCGCTGCCTCGGCCAGCGGTTGGATGGAGTCGTTCAGGGCGTCGAAACGCTTGCCCAGCGCTTGCAGCGCCGCGTCGTCGCTGTGACCGAGGACGCGTCCGTAATCCAGGGGGCAGATCGGGAAGCGGTGCTCGTGATGCTCGACTTCCAGCACACCGCGTTCAGCGTCGAAGGTCAGGGGTAGGTCGCCATTTTGCAGAGCGACGCCGTAGTCGCTGCCCAAGAACGGCAGCAGCAACTGGCCCGCCAGCAGCGGATCGCTTGAGTGCCACTGGATATCGAAGAACTCGGCGTAGGGACTGCGCCGCCCCAGGCCAGCAAGTCTTGCCACCAAGGATTGTCCGCGCCGCCGACCGCCATGTGGTTGGACACGGTGTCGAGTATCAGCCCCATGCCGTGCTGGCGCAGGGCAGCCACCAGGCGCAGCAGTGCGGCCTCGCCGCCCAGCTCCGGATTCACCAGGGTCGGGTCGACCACATCGTAACCGTGCCGGGATCCGGCGCGGGCTTTGAGAATGGGCGAGGCGTACAGGTGGCTGATGCCCAATCGGGCGAAGTAGGGCACCAAGGGCACGGCATCGTCGAGGGTGAAGTCGCTGTGAAATTGCAGACGCTGGGTCGCAGTCAAGGCTTTCATCGGTCGCGCTCCCCGGCCTGGACCCGCGCTTGGGCCAGCAATTCCAGGCGGCGGGCGGCGTGTTCGTCGTCCAGCAATTCGGTCACCGGACGCTCGAAGCGCCGTCGCCAATTAGGGTGCCCATCGGTGGTGCCGGGCAGGTTGGGCTGCTCTTGCAAACCCAGCAGATCTTCGAGCGGAACCAGCACCAGCGGGGCGCGGGTGTGGCCGACATAGCGGATGGCAGCGTCGATCAAGGCGTCGTTATCCTTCAAGTGACCGTAGTTGGATTCCAAGGTACGGCGCAGGCCATGAATTTCCTGTTCGCGATCCTGCCGCCAGTGCGACTCGGTGGCGGCGTCGATCAGTTCCAGGCGGTGATTCCAGTCGATGTCGCGGGCCTTGAGCCAGCCGGCCAGCGGTGACAGATCGTGGGTGCCAGTGGTGGCTAGGGCTGAATCGGGCCAGTCCAACAGCGGCTTGAAATGGCCTGTGGAACTCTGCTCGAAGGGCAGTACGCGCATGCCCAGCACGGCCTTGTCGGCCAGGCGCTCGCGCAGGCCTTCAGGCACGGTGCCCAGGTCTTCGCCGAGGATGATTGTCTGGTTGCGCACCGATTCGAGCGCCAGCAGCCGCAGCATGTCGTCGAACGGGTAGTCGACGTAGGCGCCTTGCTTGGGTGTGCCGCCTCTGGGGATCAGCCATAGCCTGCGCAGGCCCATGACATGGTCGATGCGCAGGCCGCCGGCATGGGCCATGTTGGCCCGCAGCATTTCGATGAAGGCGCGAAAGCCGTTGCGCTTGAGGCCTTCGGGCGAGAAGCCGCTGATGCCCCAGTCCTGCCCGGAGCGATTGAGAATGTCCGGCGGTGCGCCGACCGTGAGCTCGGCGAGCAATTCGTCCTGACGGCTCCAGGCCTGGCTGCCCCCGCCGTCGGCACCGACCGCCAGATCGGCGATCAGGCCCACGCGCATGCCACCGCCGTTGGCCGCTTGTTGGGCGCGTTGCAGGCTGCGCTCGGTCAGCCATTGGCAGAACGCTTGAAACTCCACTTGCGCAGGATACGCGGCGGCCATCGCCTCGACTTCGGCGGCGTCGGGCCGACTCCAGGCATCGGGCCACTCACGCCAATCGGCGCCCAGACCCTGCTCCACGGCTTCGGCCTGCAGCACTTCGAAACGGCAATGCTGCTCCAGGGCATCGCCTGCAGCCTCGCGGAAACTGTCGAAGTCCGAACGCAGGGGATGGTCAACCTTGCTGAACTCTTCGTAGAGCGTCCTGAGCAGCTTGTGCCGCACGTCGGCGGCACGCGGCCAATCGACCAGCGCTTGCTGTTCCAGGTCTTCCAGGCTTTCGGTGAGCCCAGCCATCTCAGCGGCCATGCGCACCTCACGTTCGCCCAGCACCACCGAAGGGCTGGCGTAGAGGTAGTTGAGCAGCAGGCGGCTGGAGGGGGAATAGGGGCTGAAATGTTGTTGGTCGAACAGCGACAGGGCGTGAATCGGGCTGATCGCCAGGGCATCGGCGCCGCGCTCGGCGGCACAGCGGGCAAATTGCTCCAGTGCCAGGCAGTCGCCGAAGCCGCCATCGCCCGGGCGACGCAAGCTGTAGAGTTGCGCCGACAATCCCCAGCAGCGGGGGGGCTGTTGCTCGACCACGTCCGTGAGGCTATAGCAGCGCGCAGGGGCGACGGCCACGGTCAAGGTGCGCCCGTCGATGTCGAGACGGTGATAGCCGATCGGCAGCTCGCCGGGCAACTGCGCCTGGGCGTCGAGCGTGAGCGTGCGCGAGGTGCCGTCTTCGAGCGAACAGCGCACCGTGCTGTCGGCCGTGAACCAGCGCTTGAGCGCCAAGGGCTTTTCCAGGTCCACCGTCAGCAGGGGCGGGAGATGGTCGCTGTCATGTGCCTCATCCAGCGCAGCCAGGCTGCGCTCGATGGCGGCGTCGTCTTCGGCAGGCAGTCCCAGGCCCTGCAGGACACCGCGCAGGGCTGCATCGGTAACGCGTTGCGGGCGATCGTTGGCATCGGTCCAGTCACGGGCCAGGCCTGCGCGGGCGGCGAGGCGGTGCAGCGGCGTATCGCTCATGGCGTCTCCTGGCGAGGGGAAAGCAGACTGACCACACAGCTATAGGCGGCCAGGGTGGAATCCGGGTGGGCGTTGTCGCTGCTGTCGAACAGGCGCGAGTCGGCGCCCGGTAAGGTTATGGGCTGCGCCGCTGGCCCAAGGTTCAGATCGATTCGCAGCTCACTGCCATCGCCCAGGCGCCAGCGCGCTGTGAGGGCCTTTTCGCCGATGACCTCAGCGCCCAGGGCGCGACTGCCGACCAGGCGCGGCATCAGCGTGCGCTGGCGGATATTCAGCAGTTGGTGATACAGACCATGCCAGCCGGCGAGCACCTGCTTGCCGGCGGGATGCGAGGCGGTGAAGGTGTCCAACGCATTGGGGTCGGGAATATGCTCGCGTTTTTCCGGGTCGGCGAACGCGGCGAAGTGTTCGAATTCGGCGCGACGGCCTTCGCGAACGGCATCGGCCAGTTCGTCGTGGAAGTCGGTGAAGAACAGGAAGGGTCGGCAACTGCCTTCCTCGTCACCCATGAACAGCAGCGGGATCATCGGCGACAACAGCAACAGCCCTGTCGCGGCGCGCAGTGCCTGGGCCGGGCACAGCCGCGTCAAGCGCTCGCCCAGCGCCCGGTTGCCGATCTGGTCGTGGTTTTGCAGGAACAGCACGAAGGCGCTGGGTGGCAAATGGCCGCTGGGCTCGCCTCGCGGTTCGCCCTTGCGGTTGGGCTGGCCCTGGAACACGAAGCCTTCGCCCAGGCAGCGCGCGAGCTTGGCGATGGGCTGGTCCTTGTAGTCTTCGTAGTAGCCCTCGGTTTCATCGGTGAGCAGCACATGCAAGGCATTGTGGCCATCATCGTTCCACTGGGCGTCGAAGCCTTGTTCCAGTAGCGCTGCCTGATTATGTTCGTTCTCCAGCACCAGCCAGACCTGTCGGCCTGGTTCGACCGCTTCGCGCACGCGCGCGGCCAGTTCGACGAGGAAATCGGGTTGGTCGATCGCGTGTACGGCGTCGAGGCGCAGACCATCGATGCGGTAGTCGCACAGCCACATCAGCGCGTTCTGAATGAAGAATTCGCGCACTTCGGGGCGGCGGAAATCAATGGCCGCGCCCCAGGGGGTCTGACGATCCTCACGGAAGAAGGTGCTGGCGTACTGGGGCAGGAAATTGCCATCGGGGCCGAAGTGGTTGTAGACCACGTCGAGCATGACCATCAGGCCGTGGCTGTGGGCCTGGTCGACCAAGTGGCAGAGTTCGGCGGGCGAACCATAGGTATGCTGCGGGGCGAAGGGCAGGGCGCCGTCATACCCCCAGTTGCGCTCGCCGGGAAACTGGTTGACGGGCATTAACTCAATAGCGGTGATACCCAGTTCGGCCAGGCGCGGCAGTTGCTGGGCTACGCCTTTGTACCCACCCAGCACGCCCACATGCAGTTCCTGAATCACTGCCTCGTGCCAAGGCCGGCCGTGCCAGGGGTGCTCCCAGGAGTAGTGAGACAATTCGACGATTTCACTCGGGCCGTGCACGCCTTCAGGCTGATAGCGAGAGGCCGGATCGGCCACTTTCAGCTCATCGTCGATCTTGAAGAAGTAACGGTCACCCGGTGTACAAGGGGCGGTGCCAGCAAACCAGCCATCGTGCTCAGGCAGCAGCGTGACCGCTGGCTGCCCTTGGATTTCAACGCTCACGTTGCGCGCGTCCGGCGCCCAGAGGGCGAAGCGCGCCGACGTGGCGTCCATTGAATGTGCGCCATGCCTGTGCATCTTCACACCTCGTTGTCAGTAGGCGCCGGCGTGTGCCTGGCAGACCAGTTCCTCGTACAGGCGGGCATAGGGTTCCACCGCCTGGCACCAGTTGAAGGGTTGAGTCATGGACAGGCAGCGCATGGCGTTGAGCAGGTCCTTATGGGCATGCACATAAAATGCCCGGCTCAGCGCTTCGCGGTAGCTGTCCACGGTCGACTCATTGAATAGGAAGCCCGTGGCGCCATCTTCGATGGTGTCGGCCAGGCCACCGGTGTTGCGCGCCACCGGCAGCGAGCCGAAGCGCTGGGCGTACATTTGGCTGAGTCCGCATGGCTCGTAGCGCGACGGCATGAGCAGGAAATCGCTGCCGGCGAACATGCGGCGGGCGTCGGTTTCGTTGAAGCCGATGCGCACGCCAATGCGGCCTGGGTGACGCAGAGCCAGCTCGCGCATGGCCTGCTCTTCCTCTGGCTCGCCGCGACCGATGATCGCGATCTGCCCGCCCTGACGGACGATGTCTTCGGCCACGCCCAAGGTCAGGTCCAGACCTTTCTGGTAGACCAGGCGCGATACCACGGCGAACAGCGGACCTTCCGACGGATCGAGGCTGAATAGCTCACGCACCTGATCGGCGTTGCGCGCCTTGCCTTCCCAGTCATTGAGGCTGAAGTTGTGCTCCAGGTGAGTATCGGTGGCCGAATCCCAGCTCTCGTCGATACCGTTGGGGATCCCACCGAGCAAGCCTTGCTGGGCCTTGCTGGCCAGGAAACCGTCCAGGCCGCAGCCGAACTCGGGGTGGTGATTTCCTGGGCGTAGGTGGCGCTCACGGTCGTGATGTGACTGGAGTAGGCCAGGCCCGCCTTGAGGAACGACAGCTTGCCGTAGAACTCCATGCCTTCCTGCTGCATGGCATGGTCGGGGATGGCCAGCTCGGGGCTGCAGGCGCGGCTGAACACCCCCTGGTAGGCCAGGTTATGAATGGTGAACAAGGTTGCGGTATTCAGGCCGCGCCAGTGCATGTACGCCGGGGCCAGGCCCGCTGGCCAGTCGTGGGCGTGCACCAGGTCCGGGCGCCAGTGCATCATGCCTTCGCCTGCGGCGATATCGGCGGCCGCCAGGCCCAGGCGGGCGAAGCGGATATGGTTGTCTGGCCAGTCGCGACCGTTGTTGGCGCCGTAGGGGGTGCCTTCACGCTCGTACAGCTCGGGACAGATCAGCACATAGATGACCAGACCATCGGGCAGGTCCATGCGGCCGATCTTGCACGGCGGCAACGCGGCATGGCCAGCCAGTTCGCCGACGATATGGATGGGGTTGTCACTGTCGACCACTTGCGGATAGCCGGGAATCAGCACGCGGACGTCGTGCAGGTGGGCCATGGCGCGGGGCAGGGCAGCGGAGACATCGCCCAGCCCGCCGGTCTTGACCAGGTCGGCGAATTCCGAGGTGACGAACAATACCTTGCGCTTGAGCGGGTTATGACCGCGCTGGATACCGGGTGCCTTGCCTGTCGTGACGAACCCTGGTGGCAGGGGCCCGCTATTATCGGGGTTGAACAATTCTACATGAGGCTCGACAGCGGCACTGATCATTACTTCTCTCCATCCCTTGCGCTGGTGGGTGCGTCACCCATCGCGTTATCTCGTATTGGTTCTCGCCTTTTTGTTGCGGGTGTTCGTGATGCGATCCTTGCCCCTGAGTCGTGCACAGCAACACCGCGCGCTCGAAAGTCCGGTCGAGCGGGCGTTTGGACTGATTGGGGTGGGCGGGCTGGCGCGTGAGGTGATCCTCTTGCGCGGCCTACTTAATTGCTGACCTGCCCATGTTTTGGAAAGTTCTACTTATTTTGGAGTAGCTGCCTTCACCGGTTGTCGAGGGAGAGCCGAGGGGGCACTCACCGTCTGACACAGCAAAACACGGGCCGAGCCTGAGTGTAGGTGACGAAAGGTAGCGGCGGTGACCCGCCGGTCACATTTTCCATGACCGTTGATCCGCGCAAACGTTGGCGGCAGAGCACGCGTCGTTCGCAGTGCCAGGAAAGGGAGCGGAACGAGGCGCGAGAGGAGGGCGTGAATAAGGCGATGGGGCCTGATCAGGCCCCGAAACAGTGCGTGAGGGTCAGAACTGGGGCAGTTTGCCGTTCAGGCGGGCTTCTTCGAGCATCAGGTTGAGCTGGGCCACCTGCGCACGCAATTGATCACGCTCGTCGCGAAGCTGACGCAGTTCGTCGCGGCGTACGGTGACGTAGAGGGTCTGGGTGGCGGTGGCAGGCATGACGGTACCCATGAGTACACCTCGCAGTTTGGCTGGTGACAGTAGTAAGCGTAGACGCTTCGTGCGGCGCGCATTTTGAATTCTTTGCCAAGCGATGGGAACTTTTTTGTTTATCGTGGTCATGCCGTTCGTCGGTGAACCCTGGGGCGGCGCGCTGGACTAACCTGAATCACCGAACCGTGTTGTCATTCATTCGCAAAGAGGGAGCATCGGCACATGCAACTGGGAATCGTCGGGCTGGGCCGCATGGGCGGCAATATTGCAAGGCGCCTGATGCGCGCCGGCCACCAGACGGTGGTGCACGATCGCAACCGCGACGCGGTCACGGCCTTGGCCGGCGACGGCGCGCACGGCGTTGACGATCTCGCCGGCATGGTCGAGGCGCTACAGGCGCCGCGTGCCGTCTGGGTGATGCTGCCGGCCGGCGAGCCGACCGAGCAGACCATCTCGCAGTTGGCCGATCTGCTTGAGCCGGGCGATGCGATCATCGACGGTGGCAATACGTTCTACAAAGATGACATGCGCCGCGCCGCCGAACTGGCCACGCGCGGCCTGCATTACCTGGACGTGGGCACTTCCGGCGGCGTCTGGGGCCTTGAGCGCGGCTACTGCATGATGATCGGCGGCGAGCGTGAGGTGTTCGAGCGCCTGGAGCCGCTGTTCGCTGCCCTGGCCCCAGGCGTCGGCGACATTCCCCGCACCCACGGGCGCAGCGGCGAGCCGGTGCGTGCCGAACACGGTTACATCCATGCTGGTCCCCCTGGCGCCGGGCACTACGTGAAGATGGTGCACAACGGCATCGAGTACGGCTTGATGCAGGCCTACGCCGAAGGCTTCGACCTGCTGCGCAGCAAGGGTGGCAACGAGCTGCCGGAAGACCAGCGCTTCGACCTGAACGTGGCCGAGATCGCCGAGGTGTGGCGGCGCGGCAGCGTGGTCACCTCGTGGCTGCTGGACCTGACCGCCGACGCCTTGGTGGCCGACCCGCAATTGGCCCAGTTCAGCGGCTCGGTGTCCGACAGCGGCGAAGGTCGCTGGACGGTGGACGCCGCCGTGGAACAGGCGGTGCCGGTTCCGGTGCTGTCCAGCGCGCTGTTCGCGCGCTTCCGCTCACGCCAGCAGCAAGGCACCTTCGGTGACAAGGTGCTGTCTGCCATGCGCCTGGGCTTCGGTGGCCACGTCGAGAACAAACGCCCATGAGCAAACGAACCACGCCCGCTGCACCGCCCTGCACGCTGTTCCTCTTCGGCGCCAATGGCGACCTGGTCAAGCGCCTGTTGATGCCGGCGCTGTACAACCTCAGCCGCGACGGCCTGTTGGACCGTAACCTGCGCATCGTCGGCGTCGACCACAACGAAGCCAGCGCCGAACAATTCGCCGAACGCCTGCATGCCTTCATGGCTGGCCGCGACAAAGGCGGCGAGGGCGCACCGCCCAGCCTCGATCCCGACCTCTGGGCGCGCCTGGCCAAGCGCCTCGACTATCAGACCGGCGATTTCCTCGACCCGGCCACTTACCAGGCCCTGGGCAAGCGCATCGACAAGACCCGTCACGGCAATGCCATTTTCTACCTCGCCACCTCGCCGCGCTTCTTCCCGGAAGTGGCGCAGCGCCTGGGCGAAGCGGGGCTGCTCGACGAGTCCGGCGGTGGTTTCCGCCGGGTGGTGGTGGAAAAACCCTTCGGCACCGACCTGGCCAGCGCCGAGGCGCTCAACGCGTGCCTGCTGAAGGTGATGAGCGAGCGGCAGATCTACCGCATCGACCATTACCTGGGCAAGGAAACGGTGCAGAACATTCTGGTCAGCCGCTTCTCCAACGGGCTGTTCGAATCGTTCTGGAACAACCATTACATCGACCATGTGCAGATCACGGCCGCCGAAACTGTTGGCGTCGAGACGCGCGGGGCGTTCTATGACAGCACCGGCGCGTTGCGCGACATGGTGCCCAACCACCTGTTCCAGTTGCTGGCGATGGTGGCGATGGAGCCGCCCGCGGCGTTTGGCGCTGATGCGGTTCGCGGTGAAAAGGCCAAGGTGATCGGCGCGATCCGGCCCTGGACGCCGAAGCTGGCCCTGAAGAACTCGGTGCGCGGGCAGTACGGCGCTGGCAAGCGCCTGGCCGCTTACCGCCAGGAAAGCAATGTCGATAAAGACAGCCGTACCGAGACCTACGTGGCGCTGAAGGTGATGATCGACAACTGGCGCTGGGCCGGCGTGCCGTTCTACCTGCGCACCGGCAAGCGCATGAGCGTGCGCGACACCGAGATCGCCATCTGCTTCAAGCCGGCCCCTTATGCGCAGTTCCGCGAGTCGGCGCTGGAGCGGCCCAAGCCCAACTACCTGAAGATCCAGATCCAGCCGAACGAGGGCATGTGGTTCGACCTGCAGGCCAAGCGCCCCGGCCCGGAGCTGGTGATGGAGAACGTCGAGCTGGGTTTCGCCTACAAGGACTTCTTCAAGATGACCCCGGCCACCGGCTACGAAACCCTGATCTACGACTGCCTGACCGGTGACCAGACGCTGTTCCAGCGCGCCGACAACATCGAGAACGGTTGGCGTGCGGTGCAGCCCTTCCTCGACGCCTGGGCCAAGGGCGGTGAGGTGCACGAATACGCGGCGGGCGAAGACGGCCCCGAGGCGGGTGACGAATTGCTCACCCGCGACAAGCGCGAATGGCACCGCCTGGGGTGAAGTGACTCAGCCAGGGCCGCCAGTGCGGCCCTGGCGGGTGACTCAGTCCAGGTCGGCCGCCGAATGGCGCTCCGGTACCTGGCTATCTTGCTCGCCCCAGGTGCGATTGACCCGGGTGCCACGCTGCACCGCCGGGCGTGCGGCGATGCTGTCGGCCCAGCGCTGCACGTTGGGGTAGTCCTGCACCGAGAGGAATTCGGCCGCGCCATACAAGTTGCCACGCACCAATTGCCCATACCACGGCCACACCGCGATGTCGGCGATGCTGTAGTGTTCCCCGCCCAGGAACGGGCTTTCGGCCAGGCGGCGTTCCAGGACGTCCAACTGACGCTTGGCTTCCATGCTGAAGCGGTTGATGGCGTATTCGATCTTCTCCGGTGCATACACGTAGAAATGCCCGAAACCGCCGCCCAGGTAAGGTGCCGAGCCCATCTGCCAGAACAGCCAGTTCAAGGTTTCGGTGCGCGCTGCCGGGTTGGCAGGCAGCAAGGCGCCGAATTTTTCCGCCAGGTGCAGCAGGATCGAGCCGGATTCGAACACCCGCACGGGCGGCTCGACGCTGCGGTCGAGCAGGGCGGGGATCTTCGAGTTCGGGTTGACCTGCACGAAGCCGCTGGAGAACTGATCGCCCTCGCCGATGCGGATCAGCCAGGCGTCGTACTCGGCGCCGGCATGCCCCAGGGCCAGCAGCTCTTCGAGCATGATGGTGACCTTCACGCCATTGGGCGTGGCCAACGAATACAGTTGCAGCGGCTGCTCGCCCACGGGCAACTCGCGTTCATGGGTGGGGCCGGCGATCGGGCGGTTGGTGCTGGCGAACTGGCCACCTGAGGCGGCATCGTTCTTCCACACCTTCGGGGAACGTAGGGGCTTTTGCTCATCCGATCTCATCTCCTGAGTGTCTTTGATCCCTGTGCGATCGCCGGGTGCGATCAGGGTTCGGTGCACAAGACTAGGGCAGGATGAGCGGTTCTGGGAAGTCTTGCCGTAGCCGTGCAGCGGTAATCTGAAAGACGGTGCTTACCCGCGCGCGCCGTCTTTCAGCTTCAGGCCCCGTGCGGCTCAGTGTGCGCCGGCCGCTTTGCTCAGGTCGCTCTCGGCCCATTGGGTGTAGACGCACGCATCGGCCACCGCCCAGCGCACCTTCACCCGGTCACCGGGGCGCATCGGCATGCCGGCCGCCGACAGCGCCTTGACCGTCATCGCGGTACCACCGTCGGTGTGCACATGGCAGGTCTGGCTCTCGCCGAGGAACAGCAGTTCGCCGACCTTGGCCTCGACCTCGTTCCAGCCTGCTGGCAGTGGCTCGCGGCTCGCCTGCTCGCTGCTCAGTGCCAACGCCTTCTCCGGCCTCACCATCACCAGCGCCGGCTGGCCAGCGGCGAGCCCTGCGGTCAGGCGGATCGCCAAGGGTTGGCCTTCGAAGGTCGCCGCACCATGACCGGTAGCGCTGACCCGCAGGAAGTTGGAGTTGCCCAGGAACGACGCAACGAACGCATTGGGCGGATTCTGGTAGAGGTCATAGCCGCTGCCCAGGCCGACGATCTTGCCGTGGCTGAAGATGGCGATGCGCTGGGACAGGCGCATCGCCTCCTCCTGGTCGTGGGTCACGTAGACGATGGTGATGCCCAGGCGCCGGTGCAACTGGCGCAACTCGTCCTGCAGGTCTTCGCGCAGTTTCTTGTCCAGCGCGCCGAGCGGTTCGTCCATCAGCAGGATGCGCGGCTCGTACACCAGCGCCCGAGCGATGGCCACGCGCTGTTGCTGGCCGCCGGACAGTTGCGCCGGGCGCCTATGGGCGAACGATTCCAATTGCACCAGCTTGAGCATGGCGTCCACGCGCTTGGCGATCTCGGCGCTGGCCAGCTTGCGGATGGTCAGCGGGAACGCGATGTTGTCGCGCACGCTCAGGTGCGGGAACAGCGAGTAGCGCTGGAACACCATGCCGATGTCGCGCTTGTGCGGCGGCACGTTGACCAGCGACTGGCCGTCGACCAGGATCTGCCCGCTGCTGGGCGTCTCGAAACCGGCCAGCATCGACAGCGTGGTGGACTTGCCCGAGCCGCTGGAGCCGAGGAAGGTGAGGAACTCGCCGTCCTGGATGTCCAGGCTGATGTCGTCGACCGCGGCGAAGTCGCCGTAGTGCTTGTTCAGGTTGCGCAGGCTGACCAGGGTCTTGGCCTGCGCGGTATCTTGGATGACTGCACTCATGGTTGTTGTCTCCGGCACTCAGGCGTTGATTTCGTTGCGACGGCGCAGGGCGCTGGCGATGACCATGACCAGGATCGACAGGCCGATCAGCAGGGTCGAAGCCACGGCGATCACCGGACTCAGGTCCTGGCGCAGGGTGGTCCACATCTTCACCGGCAGGGTCTGCAGGTCAGGGCTGGCCATCATCACGCTGAGCACCACTTCATCCCAGGACACCAGGAAGGCAAACAGCCCGCCGGCGATCATGCCGGGGCGAATCGCCGGGAAGGTCACCTTGAACACCGCCTGCAGTCGCGAGGCGCCGCAGATCACCGCTGCATCCTCGATCGACTGATCGAACAGCTTCAGCGAGTTGATGATCGAGATGATGGTGAAGGGCAGGGCGACGATCACATGGCTGACCACGAAGGCGAACAGCGTGCCGGTGTAGCCGAGCTTGAGAAACAGCGCGTAGACCGCCACGGCGATGATCACCAAAGGCACGATCATGGGCAGGGTGAACAGACCGTAGAGCATTTCGCGCCCGGGGAAACGCCCACGCACCAAGGCGAAGGCGGTGGGCAGGCCCAGGGCCACGGCGGCAATGGTGGTGAGCACGGCGACCTTAAGGCTGGCCAGGGCGGCGTCCATCCACTCGGGGTTGGAGAAGAACTGGGTGTACCACTTGACGGTCCAGCCGGGCGGCGGGAACACCAGCCACTGCGAGGAACCGAACGACAGCAGCACGATGAACACCACCGGCAGCAGCAGGAAGGCGGCGATGATCCCGGTGGTCAGGTACAGGCCCGTGCGCAGCGGACGACCCATGGCGTTGGGGGACAGGAGCATGACGGATTACCTCGCATTGCCGACCGGGGATTCCGGCTGCAGCTTCAGGTACAGGTAGAAGAGCACCAGGGTGATGGCCACCAGCAGTGCCGCCGCGGCGCTGGCCAGGCCCCAGTTCAGGAACGACTGCACCTGCTGGATGATGAACTCAGGCAGCATCATGTTCTGCGCACCGCCCAGCAGGGCCGGGGTGACGTAGTAACCGAGCGACATCACGAACACCATCAGCGCACCGGAGAACAGCCCCGAGCGGCACAGCGGAATGAACACCCGCCAGAAGTTGGTCCAGGGGCTGGCGCCGCAGATCGAACCGGCCTGCAGCACCATCGGGTCCAAGGCCTGCATGGTCGCCTGCAAGGGCAGGACGATGAACGGGATCATGATGTAGCTCATGCCGATCACCACGCCGGTGAGGTTGTGCACCATCTCCAGCGGGGCGTCGATGATACCCAGGGCCATCAGCAGCTTGTTGACCACCCCCGAGCCCTGCAGCAGCACCAGCCAGGAGTAGGTGCGCGCCAGCAGGCTGGTCCACATCGACAGCAGCACGATGTTCAGCAGCCAGCGACCCCAGCCACGCGGCACCAGGGTGATCGCCCAGGCCAGCGGAAAGCCCAGCAGCACGCTGATCAACGTCACCAGGCCGGCCACTGAGAAGGTGTTGAACAGCACCCGTGCGTAGGCGGAGTTGGCGAACAGTTGTTCGTAGTTGCCCAGCCCCGGCACCGGCTCCAGCACGCCGCGTAGCAGCAGGCCGATCAGCGGCACGAAGAAAAACAGGCCGAGGAACAGCAGCGCCGGCAGCAGGTTGCCGCTGCCCCGCCAGCGCTGGCTCAGGGGCACGCGGCGCAAGGCCGCCCGCGGGGTGCCGGCGTCGGCACCTTGGGCGTTGTGCAGGGCATTGATGGCGACTTTCATTTGACCAGCCACTCGTTCCAGCGCGCGGCGATGGCCTGGCCGTTCTTGGCCCAGTAGGCGAAGTCGAGCGTCACCTGATCCTGGGCGTGGGCGGTCGGCAGGTTAGGTGCCAGTTGCGGGTCCAGGCGCTGGATGCTGTCGAGGTTGACCGGGGCGTAGGCGGTGGCGTTGGCGAAGTCGGCCTGGCCTTTGGCACTGCTGGCGTTGGCCAGGAACTTCATGGCCGCGTCCTTGTTCTTGGCGCCTTTGGGAATGACCAGGAAGTCGGCCATGACCAGGTTCTGTTTCCAGCTCACGCCCACCGGCGCGCCGTCTTGCTGCAGGGCATAGAGCCGGCCATTCCAGAACTGCCCCAGGGTCGCTTCGCCGGAGGCCAGCAGTTGCTGTGACTGGGCACCGCCGCCCCACCAGACGATGTCTTTCTTGATGGTGTCGAGCTTCTTGAAGGCGCGGTCCAGATCGAGCGGGTAGAGCTTGTCGGCCGGGACGCCATCGGCCAGCAGGGCCAGCTCCAGCACGCCGGGGCTTGGCCACTTGTACAGGGCGCGTTTGCCTGGATAGGTCTGGGTGTCGAACAGCGCGCTCCAGTCCACCGGCTTGTTGGCGCCGAGCTTGCCTTCGTTGTAGCCGAGCACGAAGGAGAAGAAGAACGAACCGACGCCGTGGTCGGAGACGAAGCGCGGGTCGATCTTGTCGCGCTGGAGGGTGTTGAAGTCCAGCGGTTCGAGCAGGCCTTCGCTGGCGGCGCGCAAGGCGAAATCCGCTTCCACATCGACCACGTCCCACTGCACGTTGCCGCTTTCGACCATGGCCTTGAGCTTGCCGTAGTCGGTGGGGCCGTCCTGCACGACCTTGATGTTGCTGCTCTTGCTGAAGGGGTCGGCCCATGCCTGTTTCTGGGCGTCCTGGGTGGTCCCGCCCCAACTGACGAAGTTCAGGCTGTCGGCGGCCTGGGTGGTCTGGCAGGCCAGGGACAGCAGGCTGGCGGACAGCACTGCGGTGACGCGTTTACTCAACAGCATGGTTACGCCCTCGTGACTTTTGTTATTCGAGGCGGGGCTGTGTCGCGCCCGCCCATTGTATTCGGGAGCCGCTATTTCGAGTGGAATCTGGCCGTGGTGTGAGTGTAGGCACGGCCGGTAGCATTAAGGTCTACGGGATATCATATTATGGTATTCCAAAGTTTTCGCAAGAGGGAGTTGGCGACCGGCCATCACTGCGTCACCCTCTCACGCGAGCATAGTGGGCTCGAATGGCACGCTCTCCACGACTTCCAGTTCATACCCGGCCAGCCCGGCATATTTGAGCGGCGGCCCCAGATGGCGCAGCTTGCCCACGCCCAGGTCCTGCAGGATCTGCGCCCCGGTGCCGACCTCCGAGTACACCTTGGTTTGCCCACGCTGGTACGGCCGCGGCACCTGGATGAGGTGCGGCACCCGTTCGAGCAGGGCCTGGGACGATTCGTGATTGGCCAGCACCACCACCACACCGCTGCCTTCGGCGGCCACCCGTTGCAACGCCGCCCACAAGGTCCAGTTGGCAGGGCCGGCATACTCGGCGCCGACCAGGTCGCGCAGGGGATCGATGACATGCACACGCACCAGGGTCGGTTGCTCGCGGTGAATCTGGCCCATGACCATGGCCATGTGCACGCCGCCTTCGATGCGGTCCTCGAAGGTGACCAGGCGGAAGGTGCCATGCACGGTCGGCAGTTCGCGTTCGCCGATGCGTTTGACGGTCTGCTCGGTGCTCAGGCGGTAGTGGATCAGGTCGGCGATGGTGCCGATCTTGATGCCGTGCTGGGCGGCGAAGCGCTCCAGGTCCGGGCGCCGCGCCATGCTGCCGTCGTCGTTGAGCACTTCGACGATCACCGAGGCCGGGGCGAAGCCGGCCAGGCGCGCCAGGTCGCAGCCGGCTTCGGTGTGGCCAGCGCGGGTCAGCACACCGCCCTCGCGGGCCCGCAGGGGAAAGATATGACCGGGCTGCACCAGGTCTTCAGGGCGTGCATCGGCGGCCATGGCGGCGGCCACGGTGCGCGCCCGGTCGGCGGCGGAGATGCCGGTGGTGACGCCGCTGGCCGCCTCGATCGACACCGTGAACGCCGTGCCAAAGGCGCTGGCGTTGCTGGGCACCATCTGCTCCAGGCCCAGGCGTTGGCAGTGCTCGTCGGTGAGGGTCAGGCAGATCAGCCCGCGTGCTTCGCGCGCCATGAAGTTGATCACCTGGGCGTTGCAGCATTCGGCGGCGATCAGCAGGTCGCCTTCGTTTTCCCGGTCTTCATCGTCCACCAGCAGGACCATCTTGCCCTGGCGGTAGTCTTCGAGAAGTTCTTCGATGCGGTTGAAGGCCATGTTGCACGCTCGCGATGATCGGTGGAGTATTGTGGTATACCATAATACATAAACCACCCGAAGAGGAGCGCGCTGGATGAAGGCCTATTGGATCGCCCACGTAGAGGTCACCGACCCGCAGCAGTATCAGCAGTACACCCAGCGCGCGCCTGCGGCGTTCGCGGCTTACGGCGGGCGTTTTCTGGCCCGAGGGGGGCAGAGCGAGGCGTTGGAGGGAAGGACCACGCCTCAACGCAGCGTGGTGATCGAGTTCGATTCGTACGAGCAGGCGTTGGCCTGCTATCGGTCGGATCTCTATCAGGACGCCTGCCAGCATCGGCACGGCGCGGCCATGGCCGAGGTCATCATCGTGGAAGGGTTCGAGCCGTAGTCTTCGGTGGATGCGCCTGCCAAGCAGGCGCGATGGCTGCGGGTCAGTCTCAGTGTCCTGTGGCGAGCTCGGTGCCACGTTGGCGGCGGCGGTAGGCACTGTCGCGGCTCGCCAGCCACGCGTACAGCGGTGTGGTCACCGCCAGCCCGACCAGCCAGGACAGGTCGGCGCCGTCGATGTGCGCCGAGACCGGGCCGACGTACAGCGGCGTGTTCATGAACGGGATCTGCACCAGGATGCCAATGGTGTAGGCAATCAGCGCCTGCGGGTTGTAGCGCCCATAGCGGCCGCCATCGACCTGGAAGATCGACTGGATGTCGTATTGGCCTTTGTGGATCGCGTAGAAGTCGATCAGGTTGATCGCCGTCCACGGCACCAGTACCACCAGCAGCACCAGGACCATGTCGACGAAGTGGCCGATGAAGTCCGAGGAGGCGAACACCGCCGCCACGCTGCACGCCGCCAGCACCATCAGCGACAGCACGGCGCGCGCGCGGGCAGTGGGGATCCAGCGGTAGGCGAAGGTCTGCACCAGGGTGATGATCGACAGCACCGCACCATACAGGTTGAGGGCGTTGTGGCTGATTACGCTGAGCAGGAACAGCACCAGCATCAGTGGACCGAGGGTGCCGGTGGCCAGCTTGACCGCGTCCATGGTGTCCATGCCTGCGGGAATCGCCAGCACCGCCACGGCCCCAAAGATGAACGACAGGCTCGAGCCCAAGACCGAGCCCAGGTAGGTGGTCCAGAAGGTCGAGGACACTTTCACATCGGCCGGCAGGTAGCGCGAGTAGTCCGACACATAGGGCGCGAAGGCGATCTGCCACAGCGCTGCCAGCGACACGGTAGCCAGCCAGCCGGAGAGGTTGAAGCCGCCGCGGGTGAGGAAGTCATCGCTCTGCACATGGGTGAAGATGTAGACGAAGCCGATCCCGATGCCCGCGCCCAACACCCAGGTGCCGATGCGATTGAGCACGTGGATGAAGCGGTAGCCGATGATGCCGATGATGCCCGAGCCCAGCGCGCCGATGACGATCCCCACCGGCACCGGCACACTGTCGACCACGCCGTGCAGCGACTTGCCCGCCAGCACGATGTTGGAGGCGAAGAAACCGATGTACATCACCCCGGCGATCACCACCACCAGCAATGCGCCAAGGCTGCCGAACTGGGCGCGGCTCTGGATCATCTGCGGAATGCCCATTTGCGGGCCTTGCGCCGAGTGCAGCGCCATCAGCACGCCGCCGAGCAGGTGACCGACCAGAATGGCGACGATGCCCCACACCAGGTTCAGGTGGAACAACTGCACGCCCAGGGCGCCGGTGACGATGGGCAGCGGCGCGATGTTGCCGCCGAACCACAGGGTGAACAGGTCCTTGACCTTTCCATGGCGGTCTTCGGGGGCACGTATCCGATCGTGTGTTTTTCGATGAGGGGGGCCGCAGGCGCTGCGCTGGTCATGAGGGACTCCAAGGCAAGGATGGGCACTTCACGGGTGCCCGGATGCGCGCCGGCAGAAGGCGGCGCGTTCTTGTTGGAAGCGATCATGGAGCGCGGAGGGGGAAGGAGAAATTAGTAAATTTGTGCTTACGAACGTTAAAAAAACTACGTTCCCAAATGGGGCAGGATTCGACGTGGCGAGCGTGTAGGAGAGGGCGCTGTCGCGGGGTTGGCTCCACGCTATGCACCGCGCGGGTGCCCAGGTGAGCGATTTCAGTGCCAGGCGATCAGGACCGCGAGTGGCCCTGATCGCTCGGCGTCAGGCGTGTGCCAGGGTGCGCTCAGGGCTCACAGGGCGTAGCCAGGTGCTCAGGACCAGCAGCAGCCCGGCACCTATCGCCATCACTGCCCAGGCCCAATGCAAGGAGCTGAGTTGGTCGCGTACTACCCCGGCCACCACGGGCATGCTCGCGGCGATGAGGTAGCCGCCGCCTTGCACGAAGGCCAGCAGCGATCCGGCTTCGGCCGGCGAGCGGGCGCGGTCGAGGGTTACGATCAGCGACAGTGGGAACAGTGCGCCGATGCCCAGCCCCAGGCACAGCACGGCCAGTAGGTACAGTGTCAGCGGCGCGGTCATCAGGCACAGCAGGCCGCCGATCAGCAGCAGGATCACCAGTGCCAAAGGCCGTCGGCGATCCGGATAGCGGTGGATCAGCGCCGACACCAACAGCCCGGCGATGACCTCGGTGATGGTCAGCGCGCCCAGCAGATAACCGGCGCTTCTCGCCGGCCAGCCCAGCTCGACGAAGAACGGTGGCAGCCAGGCCAGCACCAGCGTGTAGGCCCCGGTGCCGATTCCGAAGAACACCAACAGCAACCAGGCACGGCCGCTGCGCCAGGGCAGTGCAGCGGCCGACGCCTGGCCGTGTACATGGCCGGCCGCCAGCAGCCAGGCGATCAAGGCGATCATCGCCGGCAACGCGGCATAACCCAGGGTCAGGTTCCAGCCCAGCATGCCGGCGCTGGGTGCGGCCAGGGCTGCGGCCAGCGCCGCCCCGGCCATGATGCCCGTGGTGAACAAGCCCATGAGCATACCGGCGCTGTGCGGATGATTGCGCTTGATGTAGGCCGGCATCAGCGACTGGATCACGGCGATGCCAATCCCGCCCACAGCGGCGCTGGCGATCAGCGCGGCGGACGACTCGACATAGGTGCGCACCGCGCAGGCGGCCGCGATCAGGGTCATGCCCATGGCCACGCCCCTGACCTCGCCGACCCGGCGTTGCAGCCACGGGCCGGCGAGGGCGAACAGGCCCATCATCATCACCGGCAGCGTGGTCAGCAGGCCGCCCTGCAGGTTGCTCAGGCCCAGGTCGGCCTGCAGCACATCGAGCAACGGTCCGATCGCGGCCATGATCGGCCGCAGGTTGATGCCCACCAGCAGCGCCAGGACCACCACGCAGGCTTTGGAAGGGGTATCGCCCATTTCAGTGCAACTCCTGCAGGAAACCAGAACGTGCCCGGTGGACTGCCGGGGCATGGGAAACGTTGAAGACATGAGGGTGACCTACAAGGGTATTGAGGTGTACGTGGGCACTGTCCCGGAAGAGTGGCCGAGCGTATTTCGAGGCGATCGGCGCGCTGTCGACGCGCAGGTCGGGTACGATTGCGCGGCGCCCCAGGCTCAGCGGCACCGCCAGCGCATTGCGCCCAGGCCGGTCGGTAGTGCCCCGGTCGCGCGGCAATCGCGCAGTGACGCCGGACCTGGCGTGAATGTCGCGATCGCGATTTCGGTCGTGTTCGAAGAACGCCATGTCCTCTCCCGGTTCATAACTCGTGCATATCAAGATAGCTTAACGTTAAGATACTTGGGAAGCGCCAGGTGATGGCAGGGATATGGCTCATACAGTTCAGGGTGAACGAACGGTGACGCAATGAAAGATCATGTCGATTTCGTCGTCGCGCAGTGGGCGCAGGCGATGCCCTCGGTGGACGCCTCGTCCATGGAGGTGTTCGGGCGCATGGCGCGCCTGCAGAAGCACCTGGAGCGCCGGCGCGGCGCGGTGCTGGAGCAATACGGTTTCAAGGAGGGTGAGTTCGATGTAATGGCGACGCTGCGCCGTGCCGGTGCGCCCTATCAACTCACGCCGACCGAACTGTACAACTCGCTGCTGATCACCTCTGGGGCGATGACCAACCGCCTCAACCGGCTCAAGGACGCCGGCATGATCGAACAACTCCATGACGCCGCCGACAAGCGCAGCTACAAGGTGGCGCTCACCGCCCAGGGCCTGCACAGCATCGAGCAGGCTGTCGGCAGCCATACCGCGCTGCAGAACCAGTTTCTCTCTTCCCTGGCGCCGGAGGAGCGCGAGGCGTTGGCACGCATGCTCAAGCGCATGCTGGCGGCGCTGCCCGAAGATGGCGAACCCATCCCATGAATCCCATTGGCGAGGAGACCTGTGCGTGCTGCACAGCAATTACCTGAAGCAGCTCGACCTGCAGGACATCGTGGTGTTTCTCAACCTGCTGGAACACCGCAGCGCCAAGCGCACGGCCGAACTGATGAATGTCAGCCAACCGACCGTGAGCTACTGCCTCAAGCGCCTGCGCGGATGCTTCGACGACACCCTGTTCGCCTCGTCGCAAGGCTTGCTGCAGCCCACGGCCAAGGCAGAAAAGATCGCCCCGTACCTGCGCGTGGTGATCGAATCGGTCAACCGCTGCGCCGAAGCCGATGCGTCCGCCGATGGGGTGGCCATGCCACGGATCTGGCGTCTGTGCGCGCCGGAGTACTTCGAGTTGGCCTTTCTGCCACAGGCCTTGGCCAGCCTGTCGCGCAGCCACGCCAACACCTCGCTGCACCTGGAGCGGCTGAGTCGCGACCTGCCGGTGGATCGGCTGATCGCCGGTGATATCGACCTGGCCATCGGCTTTGGCCCCAGCTACCACCAGTTGCATCCGGAACTGCAATGGCAGCCGGTGCTCAGTGACGGATTCGTCTGCTTGACCAGCGAGCGGGGCCTGGCTCAGCCGGGGGTCATGAGCCTGGACGAATTCTGTCAATCGGCGCACGTTTTTCCCACGCCGTGGATCTCGGAAAAAAACATGGTCGATGGCTGGCTGGAGAAGATCGGTCGCACCCGCAACGTGCTGGTGCGCGCCAATGGCTACCAGGCCTGCGTCAACATACTCGCGGCGGTGCCCGCCACCGTGTCGCTGCCGGCGCGTCTGCTCGCGCACCTGCGTATCCCCGAGGGGGTGATGCAATGCCAGCCGCCGATGGGCTTTCCGGTGTTCACGGTGGACATGATCTGGTCGCGCGACCGCAGCCTCAGCGGCGACGTCGCCAGTCTGCGCACCCTTATCCAGGATGTGGCGAGCGAGTTGCTTCGCGCCAGTTGAGGCGCTGACGAACAAGGACTACAGGTGCTCAGGATGAGTGAACCGAAAATGAACAACTCCTCGTCGTGCGCCCCGACCACCGTCGGCGCAGGCACGTTCCCTGTTGCGCAGAGGGTTTTAATTTTTGATCAGGGCTTTCGGTTTCTTGAAACCAGCCCACCCGGCATTTCCCCTACCTTGGTCTGGTCAGGCGGCGGATTGCTCGCCTGTCTGTAATCCATTTCCCAAGGAAGATGTCAGATGCTGGCCTATACACAACCGAGAATCCTACCCTTCTACCGTCAGCCCACCCCGTGCTACGGCTTCGAGTGCATTCATGCCGTCGAACCGGGACTGCGCGTCTTCGACTCGATGAGCACGGCGGACCTCTATGAGGATCTGGCCCACAGCGGCGCGGTGATCTACCGCGATTTCGCCGATTCGCTCGAGCACTTCAACGACTTCGTCAGTGCCCATTCCTCGCGCGTGACCTTCGATCCAGCACGCCAGGCGGCCACGACCAATACCGCCGAAATCGACGCCGGCGTTCACGAAATGGGTCTGCACCGGGAGAACGGCAACCTGCCGTTCAACCCGGACCTGCAGTGGTTCTACTGCCTGGAGGCGGCCGCAGTGGGCTCCGAAACCACGCTGTGCGACGGCGAGCGGGTGCTGTTCGACCTGTCGCCGACTACCCGCAAGCGCTTCCAGACCCAGCCCATCCGCTACGCCCGGCGCATTCCCTGGCACAACGTGCGACGGTTCCTCAGCATCGAGTTGCAACTGCCGCTGGAGAGCATCACCGACGAGCACCTGGAGCAGGTCAACCAGCAGGTGGCCGGCCAGACCTATCGGCGCATCGACCAGAACCTGATCGCCTCGCAACTGATCATCAGCGCCGTGGAAACCAGCGCGTTCAGTGGCCGTCAGGCGTTCTGCAACTCCATGCTCGGCCCCAGCGTCAACTACGAGCCGCCACGCATCACCTGGGCTGACGGCGAGGCCATCGCACTGGAGATCTGGGACGAAATCAAGGAAGTGACTGCCCGCAACACCTACAGTCACTTCTGGAAAAAGGGCGACATCATGGTCGTCGACAATACCCGGGTCATGCATGGCCGTCGCCGTCTGGACGATCTTGCCCGGCGCATCTTCGGCGCCCAGAGCTACCGTCTGGCAGGAGCCGAGCAATGATCAGCCAGATGATGCAACGCTACCTGGCCAGCACCCCAGATCGCGTGGCGATCCGCGAAATGCACGGGCGCAGCTACACCCTGCACGGCCTGCGCGACGACGTGCAGCGCTTGGCCGATGCCCTGCAAGCGCGGGTTGGCGACTGCCAGCGCAAGGTCTTCGGTATCGCCATGCGCTCGAGCTATGAGTGGGTCTACACCCTGCTGGCGATCCAGAAAGTTGGTGGTGTGCTGTTGCCGGTGCCAATCGAGTTCTCCGACGACCAGATCGGCAGCTTGCTCGGCAAAGCAGCGGCGGTATTCGTCAGCGACCAGGGCACTGCCGGGCGCCTGCAACGCATCCTGCCGGAAAAACCCAGCTTCATTCCCCGTCAGTTGATGGCGCAGGGGCCGGGTGAACCCTGGACGCAGAACGACGAGTTGCTGCCCGCCGGCATCGTCTCGGTGATTCATACCTCCGGCACCACCTCGCGGCCCAAGGGCGTGATGATCCGCGACGAAGCGGTCGGTCTGCTGGTGGACAACGTGTTCAAGCGCCTGCCGCCGCAGCCGCTGCATTACTTTTCCATCGTGCCCATGAGCCTGCTGATCGAACAGGTGCTGGGGGTGTTCATCCCACTGCTTTCCGGCGGCAGCCTGACCCTGATGCCCGAAGGGTTGGCCGAGTACGGTGCGGCCAGCGGCAATGCCCGTCACTATCTGGAGTTGATCGCACCGAACCGGCCCAACTTCCTGTACCTGCCGCCCAAGTTGCTGGAGGAGGCCAATCTGTTGCTGGAGCAGGGCGCCAGCGTCGAGCAACTGTTCGGTCCGGGTGCGCCACACATCATCACCGGCGGCGCGAAGATGCCTGTCAGTGTGTTGCACGCCTTGGACGCGCACGGGGTGCAGGTGTTCGAGGCCTACGGCCTGAGCGAAAACTCGTCGATCATCTCGCTCAATTCTCCCGCCCAACGCCGCATCGGCTCGGCCGGCACGCTGCTCGACGGCATCGAGCCGAAACTGGTCGATGGCGAGTTGCTGGTGAAGACCCCGACCCTGTGCGCCGGCTACTACAACGCCGACGACACCGCCTGCGACCTGTCCGACGGCTACTTGCACACCGGCGACATCGCCGAGTTGCGCGAGGGCTTCCTGTACATCACCGGGCGCAAGAAGCACGTGATCATCCTCTCGACGGCGCGCAACATTTCGCCGGAATGGGTGGAGAACGTCTACAAGGAGAGCCCGCTGATCGACGACATGATCGTCATGGGCGAGGGCCGTGACGAGCCGTGCGCGCTGGTGCTGAGCACTGCCGACGAGGCGGCCGTACGGAACGAGATGACTCGCCTGGAGCCACGCCTGGCTGATTTCGCGCGGGTCAGGCGGCTGCGTGTGATCGACGACATCGCCACGTTCCGTGAGCGCTTCTACACCGTGACCGGTCGCCCACGCCGGGCCGAGATCGAAGCGCACTTCATCGACCGTTTGTACACCTAGGACAGGACGTCAGCCATGTACATCGTGCGCAATTTCTACAAGGGACGTCCCGGCTACCGTTGCCTGCAGGAGGCGGTGCGCGCCCACTACCTCAAGCACTACGACGCCACGCCTGAGCCGCAGCCGGACCTGTTCGTCTGCCTGACCGGCTCCAGTGGCGGTGCGCCGGGCTATGCCTGCGCCGGCATCAGCTACGGCGATTCCGGCAAGCTGTTCAGCGAGTACTACCTGGATACGCCGCTGGATCAGCGCTACGCGCTGGACCGCGGGCGTATCGCCGAAATCGGCGCGTTCGCCTCGTTCCAGAGCGGCAGCGGTGCCGGCAAGTACTTGCTGGACAACGTCATCCGCACCCTGGCCTTGCGCAATTTCGGCCTGGTGGTGCTGACTGCCACGCCGCAGGTGCGCCAACTGCTGGCGCCCATCGTCGATAACCTCGACGACCTGGGCGCGGCCGATCCCCGGCGGGTCAAGGATCCCGCCGTCAACTGGGGCCGCTACTACCAGCAGGCACCGCGAGTATTGGCTTCGCGCCTGTCCTCGCCCAGTGCCTGGCTGAAAGCGCCGACCCTGCTTTCACCCTCACCGCAGCACGCCCCAACGGCGTCTGTCTGACCCATGAGCAGACCGGGCTGGAGTGCCCGGTCTGTCGGAGAGCTTATGCACGCCACCAAGCGTTACGAAAACTTCATCGTGTTCCTGGCCCCGCTGGTCAACAGCCTCGGCGGCATCGCCATCGACCTGTACGCGCCGAGCCTGCCGTCCATCGGTCGCGAATTGGGCGCAGGCCCGGCGCTGATGCAAAACACCATCACCATCACCTTGCTGTTCTATGCGCTGGGGCAGTTGTTCTTCGGCATCATGGCCGACGCCCGGGGCCGACGCCCGGCGGTGCTGCTCGGGCTTGGGGTGTTCCTGGTCGGCAGCCTGCTGGCGACCGCCGCCACCTCCATCGAGATGCTGCTGTTGGCCCGCGCCCTGCAAGGCTTCGCCATTGGCGCCTGCCAGGTGGTGGCGCGCGCGGTGCTGGTGGACGTGGTCAAGGGGCCGCGATTCTATGTGGCGATCATCTACCTGAGCCTGGCCTTTGGCCTGGGCCCGGTGATCGCGCCCTATATCGGCGGCTTGATCGAAGTACACTTCGGCTGGCGATACAACTTCGTGCTCTACGCCGCCTATGCGCTGCTGATACTGACGTTCGTGGTCGCCGGGCTCAAGGAGTCGCTGCCCGTCGAGTCGCGACGCCGTCCGTTGCAGACGCTGGGCGGCTACCGGGTGATTCTGGCCGACCGAGGCTTTCGCGCCGCCGTCGTGGTGCTGGGCTCGAGCTTTTCCGCGTTCCTGCTGTGGAATGTGTTCGGCCCGCACATCGTGCAGGACGTGCTCGGCCACGATGCCCACTACTTCGGCAGTACGGCGCTGGGCGTGGGCTGCTGCTACCTGACCGGCACCTTGGTCAATCGCGCGCTGATTCGCAGGCTGTCGCCGGACACACTGATGTGGAGCGGGCTGGCGCTGTTCCTCGGCGGCGTACTGTGCATCACCGCCGCGCCCCAGACCTTGAGCCTGATGCCGCTGCTCGGTGGCATCATGCTCATCGCCTTTGGCCAGGGCTTTATCTTCTCCAACGCCATGGCCCGCTCGATGGCGCTGTTTCCCGACCGCGCCGGGGTGGCGGCGAGCCTGCAGGGTTGTTTGATGCTGGTGTTCGGCTCGCTGGCCTCGGCCAGCGTCAGTGGCCTGGACGTGGAAAGCAACCTGGCGATCGCCGGGGTGTTCGGTGTGCTGCTGCTGGTGTCGCTGTCGGGGATGGTCGGCGCGCGGGTGGCCCGGCAGGCGTCGCTGGCGTAAGGCTGCGCGCCCTGCGCGTGCAGGGCGCGATCGACCGACTAGACCGGTTCCACTTCCTGCTTGTACAGGCGCATGCCGCGTGCCTGGTAGTTGGCCAGGGCGGCCGGGTGGTCGAGGCTGCAGGTGTGCAGCCAGACGCGTCGAGTGCCCGGCCAGCTCCAGGCGTCGCGCAGGGCCTGGCTCAACAGGGGGCCACCGAAGCCTCGGTCGAGGAACTGCGGCGCCAGGCCGAAATAGCGAATTTCGACGTTCTCGCCATCAGGCCGTTGCAGCTCGTAATACCCGGCGATGGCCCCGCGGTGGTAGGCCACCCAGGTACGGTGGCACGCCTGACCGATCTCGGCCTGCCATTGTTCGTCTGTCCAGTGATCCAGGTCGGTCCACGACCAGTCGCTACCCACCAGTTGGTAGAGAAAGCGATTGAACGCCGGCTGTACGATTTCGCACTCGACCACGTTCAGATCGTCGCGTGCTGGCTTGGCGCGCAACTGGTCAGGGGAAGTCATCTCCAGGTAGTAGACGGTCTGGGTATCGGTCACCGGCGCAGCTCCAGGTCGTGGGCAAGGCCGCTAGGGTACCTGTGCGCGGGGGCGCCGCAAAGGGTGATGACAAGCCTTCAATGGCGCTGAAGGTCGCCTGGGGTATCGATGTCGTGCAGGATGCCGGGATCGTCGACCTCGATCACCTGGCAGGCGTGAGGATTGGCCTCGATGAGCGCGCGCCCACCGTGGTCGCCGTCCAGGCGCGCCAGTGCGGGCCAGAAGCGTCGGCCGAAGATCACCGGATGGCCGCGTCGGCCTCGATAACACGGCAGCACAATCGACTGCTGATCGGCCTGGCAGGCCAGTGTCGTCAGCGTTGCCGCTGCAATCCATGGCATGTCGCCGAGCAACACGGCGACGGCGTGAGCATCGCTGGCCGCCATGGCGTCGATGCCGGCGGCAAGGCTGGCGCCCATGCCGTCGAGCGCGTGTTCGGCGTGCACGGTGCGTACCCGACTCCCGATGCCGAGCGTGGACGGGTCGTCACCGGGGCGCAGCACCACGTAAACCCTGTCGAAGCTTTCCAGCACCCGCGCCAGCGTCGCCTGCAGGACAGTGTGCGTGTCATCTAGCCGCGCCTGGCGCTTGTCGCTGCCGAACCGCGACCCTTGTCCGGCCGCCAGTACCAGCGCGGCGCAGCGCGTACGGTGGTGGGTTCGACTCATGCTGCCGGCTGCGCCAGTTCCTGGGCCTGCTTGGCCTTGGTCACGCTGACCGCCCCCGGCAATTCCACACCATTCTTTGCCGCGAGGATTTCGGCCATCACGCTCACGGCGATTTCCGCAGGGGTCTTGCTGCCGATGTAGATTCCGATGGGCCCGCGCAGGCGGGCGAGGCTTGCCGGGGTCTGCTCGAAATGCTCGATCAGACGTGCCCGACGCTGCTGGCTGTTGCGCCGCGAACCGATGGCGCCGATGTAGAATGCCGGGCCCTGAAGGGCTTCGAGCAGGGCCAGGTCATCGAGCTTGGGGTCGTGGCTAACGGCGACGATGCAGGTGCGCAGGTCGGCGGCGAAGTCGCGCACCACGTCGTCGGGCATGCCCACCCGGCAGTCCACCCCGGCCACGTTCCAGCCGGCGATGTACTCCGGGCGTGGGTCGCACACCGATACGCGAAAACCGTTGAACAGGGCCATGGTCGCCAGGTATTCGGCCAGCGCGCCGGCACCGATCAACAGCAGGCGATACCCGGGACCGAGGGTGTTGACCAGGTACTGGCCATCGCAGTTGAACTGCTCGGGCGTGGCGGTGACCAGCAACGTCGCTTCTCCGTCATGCAGGGCCACTTGGCGGCGCACCAGGTGACCGCTGTCGAGCTGCTCGAGCAGGTGGGACAACGACTGCCAGCAGGGCGAGAATTCCAGGATCAGTTCCAGCGTGCCGCCACAGGGCAGGCCGAAGCGGTGCGCTTCGTCGGCGCTGACGCCATAGCGCACCTGCTGCGGCGGGCTGTCGGGCAAGCCAGGGCCGCCGTAGGCGTCGGTGTATCGATGGATCAGGTCGTCCTCGATGCAGCCACCGGAGACGCTGCCAACCACCCGGCCGTCGGCGCGCAGGGCCATCATCGAGCCCACCGGGCGCGGCGAGGAACCCCAGGTGTGGGCAACCGTGGCCAACAGCACGCGGTGGCCGGCCTGCAGCCAGTCCCGCGCCGTGCGCAGCACCAGCAGGTCGATACTTTCCATGGGCACTCCTTGGGCGATTCGAGACCCGCTGCATCTGGCGCAGCGGGTGAGTTTCAGCGCATGTGCAGCACGATCGGGCTGCTGCTGGCCGGGTCAGTGTGCTCACGCAGCTTGGCAACGTCTTTGGCATCGACGGCACCGCCGTGGTTCCCCCAGGCGCTGCGCACGTAGCTCAGCACCTGGGCGATTTCCTCGTCGCTCATCTGCTGACGCAGCGCCGGCATGCGGTAGGCGTCCGGCACCCCGGCCGCGACGATGCGCTGCGAGCCGTTCAAGGTGATGTTGATCGCCGAAGCGTTCTCCTTGGCCAGCATCGAGCTGGCGCCGGCCAGCGGCGGAATCCATTCGGCCTGGCCCTGGCCTTGAAGGCCGTGGCACGACGCACAGCGGGTGACATAGCTGTGCGCGCCGGGCTTGTCCAGCTCGCTGGCCGCCGACACCGCCTGGTACTGCCAGGGCGTGCCGTCGCGCGCAGGGTCGCCCGGCAGCGACTTGAGGTAGCGGGCGATGGCGCCCAGGTCGTCGTCGCTCATGAACTGCGTGGAGTTGTTGAAGGCCTCGGTCATCGAGCCGTAGACCACCGCGTGCTGGTTACGCCCGGTCTTGAGGAACTGCACCATGTCCGCCTCGCTCCAGCGGCCCAACCCGGTGTTGGGGTCTTGGCGCAGGCTCGGCGCATACCAGCCGTCGAGCAGGGCACCGGCGAGAAACGCCTTGCCAGACTCGTCGAGCGCCTTTTCGTTGAACGCCAAGCCCCGCGGCGTATGACAACTGCCGCAGTGCCCTGGACCCTGGACGATGTAGGCGCCCCGGTTCCACAGCGGGTCTTCGGTAGCCTTCTGCGCGTACGGCATGTCGGCCGCGAACAGCCCGTTCCACAGGGCGATCGGCCAGCGCATGTTCAGTGGCCAGGGAATGTCGCTGGGGATATTGGCCTGCTGGACCGGCTGCACACCTTGCATGAAGAAGGCGTACAGCGCGCGCACGTCTTCATCGCTGAGCTTGGCATAAGACGGGTAGGGCATGGCCGGGTACAGCCGCCGCCCACCGGGTGCGACGCCATGGCGGACGGCGCGGTCGAAGTCGGCCAGGCTATAGGCGCCGATACCGCTGTCACGGTCGGGGGTGATGTTGGTGGCATGGATCGCGCCCAGTGGGGTGGCCATTTCCAGCCCGCCGGCGAACGGCGCCTGGCCAGGCAAGCTATGGCAGGCCACGCAGTCGCTCAGGCGCGCGACGTACTCGCCGCGGTTGACCAAGGCGCGATCCTGCTCGGCCGCCTGCTGCTCGAACGGTGAGGCGATCTCGCGGTTGACGTACCAGGCGGTGAAACCGGCAGCGACCAGGCACGGCAGCGCCAACCAGCGGAGGGTGGTGGACAATCGGTTGTTCATGGCGGCTTCCGTGTCAGGCGAAGGTATGTCGGCTCAGGGGCAGGCTGCGCACGCGCTGGCCGGTCAGCCGCGCGACGGCGTTGGCCACTGCAGGCGCCACGGCCGGCAACGGCGGCTCGCCGATGCCGCCCATCTTCGCGCCGCTCTCGACGATGCGCACATGCACCCGGGCCATGCGCGACGGCGCCAGGATCGGGTACAGATCGTAGTTGCGCGCGCGCGGCAGACCATTGACGTACACCGCTTCCTCCACAAGCGTCTGCGACAGGCCCAGGGCCACGGCGCCGTTGACCTGATGCTCGATGATCGACGGGTTGACGATGCTGCCTGGGTCGATCGCCTGCCAGATGTCATGCACTTTGACCTGGCCGTTCTCCAGCGACACCTCGGCGATCACTGCCGCCTCCGAGCCGAACGGCGAGGCCATGGCCACGCCTCGGGCGCGTCGGGAGCCGTCCTCAGCGGTGAAGGGGCCCGGCTTCCAGCCGCCGGACAGCTCGCCCACGGCCTTGAGCAGGGTGGTCAGGCGTGCATTGTCGCGCAGCAGGTGCAGGCGCAACTCGAAGGGATCCTGGCCGCCTTTGTCGGCCAACTCGTCGAGGAACGACTCGTAGAAGAAGTCGTTCAGCGAGTTGCCCACCGAGCGCCAGTAGCCGAGCATGGCCGGGCCTTTGACGTAGATCTGCGCGATGCGTTTGTTGGCGATGGCGTAGGCTTTGCCCGACAGCCCTTCCAGCGCGGTCGGATCGATCTTTTCACCCTGCTTGCCGGCCAGGGCTTCGGTCGGGCCTTCGGTGGCACTGACCGCTTCGATGGCCACTGGCAGGCCTTTGTCGTCGAGTCCAGCGCGGAATTTCACCGCCGCCACTGGACGCAGCACGTCACGCAGGAATTCTTCTTCCCGGGTCCAGATCAGCTTCACTGGACGGCCGACCGCCTTGGCCAGGGCAATGGCTTGGGGATAAGGGTTGGCCGATTCGTAGAGGAAGTGGCGACCGAAGAACCCGCCCAACAGCGGCGAGTGCAGAATGATCTGCTCCTTGGCCAGGCCGGTGCGCTGGGCGATGTCGTCGCGGAACATGTCCGGCGCCTGGTTCGGCAGCCATACCTCCAGCGAGCCGTCGGCATTGAAGCGGGCCAGGGCTGACGGCGGCTCGAGCTGGGCGTGGTTGAGGTATTGATTGTGGTAGGTGGCTTCTACCTGGGTCTTGGCGCCCTTGAGCGCCTCGGCCACATCGCCTTCATGCTCGTCGTCGCGTAACGGGCCGGTCTGCGCGGCCAGATGATCGCGCCAGGCGTCACTGGAGAAGTCGGCCGGCATCGCACGCACCTTCACGTCGGCGCCAGGTTCTTGCCAGTCCACTTGCACGGCTTCGGCGCCCCGCTTGGCGTGCCACCAACGCTCGGCCACCACGGCCACGGCGCCGGGCAGTACATGCACCGAGTGCACGCCTTTCATGGCTTTGACCTGTGCCTCGTTGCGCAGCCTGCCGACACTCATGCCCAGGCGCGGGGCGTGTTGCACAGCGGCGTGGAGCATGTCGTCGACGGCGATGTCGATGCAGTACTGCGCCTTGCCGGTGGACTTGTCATAGGCATCCAGACGCCGCACGGGTTTGCCGATCCAGCGGAACTGGCTGGGGTCGCGCAGCTTGAGGGTGCTCGGGTCCGGCACGGGCAGGTCCAGGGCACCGCTGGCCAGTTCGCCATAGTCCAGCGAGCGCCCCGAGGCGGCATGCAGCACTTTGCCCGGCTCGGTGGTGAGCTCGCCGACCGGCACCTTCAGTTTCTCGGCCGCCGCCTGCAGCAGCATGGCGCGGGCCAGGGCACCGAGGCGGCGCATGGTCGGGTAGCTCATGCGCACCGACATGCTGCCGCCGGTGATGCGCATGCCGTTTTCCATGACCACGTAGGCTTCGCCGGGCGGCGCGCTCTGGACCACGAAGCGGGCAGGGTCCAGGTCGAGTTCTTCACCGACGATCTGCGCCATGGCGGTATGGGTGCCTTGGCCGCCCTCCATGAACGGGCACAGCAGGCGCACGCTGCCGTCGGGGCGCAGTTCCAGGAACGCCGGCACCTGGGTGCCGCGTTGATCGGCGGCGGCCGTTGCCGCCTGAACCCGCGCCGAGCCCAGCGGCAGGCCGAAGCCGAGCACCAGTGCGCCGATGGCGCTGCCGGCCAGGAAGCGTCGGCGCGACAGGTTCAGTGGACGATCCAGCGGCAGGTCAGGCAGGGCCAGGGGACGTTCGAACAGGGCGTTCATCAGGCGCTCTCCTTCCCGGCGGGCTGGGTGGCGAGCGCATGCACGGCGGCATGGATCGCATTGTAGGTACCGCAGCGGCACAGGTTGACCATCGCCGCGCTGATCTGCTCGTCGCTGGGCGCCGGTGTGTGCTTGAGCAGCGCCGTAGCGGCCATCACCTGGCCGGACTGGCAGTAGCCACACTGCGCCACCTGCTGGTCGACCCAAGTGGCGACCACGCGCTGGCCGACTGGGTCGGCTTCGATCGCTTCGATGGTGGTGACTTCACGGCCGACCACGCCGGCCACCGGGGTGACGCAGGCGCGCACCACATTGCCGTCCACCAGCACCGAGCAGGCGCCGCACTGCGCCAGGCCGCAGCCGTACTTGGTGCCGGTCAGGCCGAGGTCGTCGCGGATCACCCACAGCAGGGGCGTGTCGTCGTCGGCGTCGACCTGGTAGGTCTTCTGGTTGATGCGTAGTTCCATGGCGTTCACCCGCTGATCATCGGTTCTTGTGTCGTCGTTATAGGCAGCACGGCGCAGCGAGGCGCGGCACTGGCAGGATGACCTATGCTGGGTAGCGAGGCGGATTCCTGACCTGAAAACTCTAGACCGTGGCAGGGATGTTTCCTATCCATCGGTCAGTAAGTTCAGAGGATCAGGCAAGCATTCAGGTGGATTGCGCTAGGCATGCGCGGGCGAAACGTTCAGAAGAAGCTGCGCTGGGCCTTGAGCGTGACCATGCCGTCGCAGAAGGTATTCATGCCCGAGTACGCCCCGCAGCCGCCGCCACTGAGGTCGGAGTTGCTGTAGATCAGGTCGAGGTCCACGCCCAACCAGGGCCGCGACAGTTGCAACGACCAGTCATTGAAGCTGTCGACCTGGCTACCGTCGCCAATGGTGTATGGCGTGCCCAGGCGATGGTGCGCCACCTTGAGGGTGACGCTTGCCTGGATCAGCGGCACGTGGCCGAAATCGGCGAACAGGGTGCCGGTGCGATTGCTCGGGTTGTCGTTCAGCGCGCCGCCCAAGCGCGTGCCGAGCAGGGACAGGCCGCCGTACAGCGCGTGGCTGTCGGGGCGCGAGAGCGTGGGATAGCTGTAGCGGATCAGGCCCGCTTCATAGCCGAGGCTGTCGGTGAAACGCTGCTTGTAGCCCAGGTAGCTGTCGAGCTTGAAGGTCGAGGCCGCGCTCAGGCCCATGCTCGGGGCGTACTGGCCGACGTACCAGCCGCTGCGGTGGGTGAGGTCCAGGCCGCCATGAAAGGCGCCGGACGCGCTGGGTGAGATCAGCCCCTGGGCCATGCTGCGCGAGGGCGTGGTGCCAAGCTTGAAGTCGAAATCGCCCAGTTGTCGTTGGATCTGCTGGGCCGCGAGAGGGGCGCTGAAAAGCAGCGTCGCGCTCAGCAACAGGAGGGGCCTGGTCATGCGCGCTGTCCTGGAAGTGCCGTGTCAGAGCCCCAGAGGATACAACCACAACGCTGTTGAGAAAACCTCGCTTGTCGCTGAGCGCTGGGCCGATAGCGCGCGTATCGACCCTGGGGCGGCGCGACCTTAGCTGCCGCCGCCAGCTCCACCACCGCCAGCGCCGCTACCACCGGAGCCTGTGCCGCCACCCATGCCGCCGCCATTGCCCGTGGAACCTGAGCCATTGCCCATGCTGCCGGAACCGTTGCCCATGCTGCCCGAGCCATTGCCGGTGGTGCCCGAGCCATTGCCCATGCTACCGGTTGCGGTGCCATCGCCGCCGGTGCCGTGGGTACCGTTTTCGCGGGTGCTGCCGCTGCCCGAGCCCATGCTTTCGCCCGGCGTGCCCATGCCGCTGGCGCCCCTTGCTGGGTGCCCATACCGGGGGTCTGTTGGCCCGGCGTGCGCTGGTCATTCATGTCCGTGGCGGCCATGGCGAAGGGTGTGCCTGCGGCCAGGCACAGGACGAAGAGACCTGCGTGAATGCGTTTGCCGATCATGATGGATCTCCTGTTGCTGAAGGGATGCCCTTGATCGGGCAGCGCCTCAGTCCAGGGGTGCTACCGGATCGACCGGAGGTCGCAATGTCTGGGGCGCCTGTATGTAGCGCTCGAAGAAGTCCTGGGTGGCAAGGTTCTTGTGCTTGGCTTCGAACATGATGTCGAAACGATCGATGAACTGCAGTGCATAGCGGTTGGTCCAGTCGTTCCACATGCACTCGCTGTGCTGGTACAGGTCACGCTTGGGCACGTGCTCCAGCAACGCCGGGAGGGTCAGTTTCTCGGTGGCGCTGAAGCCCAGTGCTTGCAGACGCTCGGGCGGTTGCGAGTAGTGCATGGTCGGCCGCACGCCGCGCCAACTGTCGATGATCTGCGCGACCCTGGGCGCGTGCGGTTCGATGTAGGCGTTCTCGTGGATCCAGCAATGATGGATGTCGAGCACCACCGGCGCGAGGTCAGCCAGACCCAGGCAATCGTCGACGCCGTAGGTCTTCTCATCGTTCTCGAAGGTGATGACGTTGCGCGCTTCGCTGGACAACCGTGGCCATACGGCGCGGATGCCGTCGGCGCCGAGGCGACCGGCAATGTGGAGGTTGCATTTGAAATCCTGGAAACGCTGGCCGTAGCCCATCCAGCGGATCATGTCGGCGTGGTACTCGAACTCCGCCAGGCTGTTCTCGACCACCTCGGGACGGTCCGAGCCAAGCACGCAGTACTGACCAGGGTGAAACGAAAGGCGGATGTCATGGGCACGGGCGAAGGCGCCGAGGGCAGCGAAGCGTTGCTGTAACAGCGTTTGCACGTCGGCGTCCTGGTAGAACGCGGCGACGTCGGGATGGCTGTACAGCGGCAGCAGGTCGCTGGACAGGCGCAGCATGTGCAGCATCGGCGGCAACTCGGCGACATGGGCCAGCAGGCGCAACTGGGCGTCGAGGTTGTGCTCCACCAGTTCCAGCAATTTGGCCCGCGCCGCCTCCTGGCTGGCGCCTGACAGCCAGCGCAGGGTGGTGGTGCGCGGGTTGAAGGCGCGTTCGATGGCTTCCAGTGTCTTGATTGACTGGTCGCGGTGGGGATGGCGGTACTGGCAGGCAAAACCGAGGCGCGGCATGAACTGTGTCCTGAGCGGGGCAAGGAGGTCTTTGTCTAGGACAGCGCGGCACGACCAGTCGATCCCTGAGGTTGCGGGTCAGCTCTCGCTGACCTGCACGCGATTGCGCCCGCTGTGCTTGGCCAGGTAGAGGGCTCGGTCGGCATGGCTCAGGGCTTGCGTCGGATCGTCGACGCCATCGTTCCAACGCGCCACTCCCAGGGAAATGGTCACTGCGCCGACAGGCTCGATGGGCGTGTCCTGCACCACCAGTCGCAGGCGCTCGGCCACCACGGCCGCGACTTCCAGGCTGGCACCTGGCAGCAGCATGAGAAACTCCTCGCCGCCGGTACGGCACAGTACGTCGCCTTCGCGGCAGCAGGTGCGCATGAGGCCGGCCAGTGCGCGCAGCACCTGGTCGCCGACATCGTGGCCGTGCTGATCGTTGACCCACTTGAAATGGTCGATGTCGAGCACGATGGCGCAGAACGGGCGCTCGTCGGCCTGCAGCAGCGACAGGGTGAAGTCCAGTCGACGGCGGTTGCCCAGGCCCGTCAGCGGATCGGTCTGCACATCTTGATTGAGACGGCCGATGCGCTCCTGCAGCAAGTTCAGGCTGAACAGCAAGGCGCGCTTGAGCTCGGCGGCCTCGAAGTACCAGGCGCGCACGCCGTGGATACGTTCCAGGGTGTCGGGTCGGTCGAATGCGCGCGCGCCTGCGGCCAGTTTCCAGAGGGGCCGGGTGATGGTCAGCGCCAGCCACCACAGGGCGATACCGGCCAGCAGGGCCAGAGGCACGGAGATTTCCACTACATCGAGGATCAAGCGCTTGGTGGGCGCCAGGGTCTGCGTCAACGGCTGCTGGGCAACGATACCCCAGCCGGTGCTGGGTACCGTGGCGAAGCCGGCGAGCATGTCCACGCCGAAACTGTTGGTTACCTGCTGCACCCCATTGCCGCGGCTGTGCAGTTCGTTGATCAGGCTGTTGGTCTCGATCAGCATGCCCACGCGGTTGGGGTCAGGGTGATAGAGCATGCGGCGTTCGGCATCGACCACGTAGATGTACGAGCCGTCCTGGTAGAAATGCTCGCCCAGCAGTTTCTCCAGAATGTTGTGCTTGCGCAGGTAAAGGCTGCCGCCGACGTATCCCAGGTAGCGGCCGTCTTCGCTGAAGATGGGTTGCGAGGCCACTACGATGAGGTTGTTCGCTGCGGACACGAAGGGCGAAGACACCATGGCCCGTTTGACCCGCAGCGCCTCGGCAGTGCCGGGACTGTCCATGCGCTGGCCGATGATCCCGCGCAAGGGCGCTGGAGAGATGCTGCGCAGCACGCCTTGGCTGTCCACGACGAAGGTGGAGTTGAACGCGTTGCTCTGAGCGAGCAGCCGTTCGGTTTCGGCCAGCATCGAGGTGCCGTCGATCAATGCCTGCGGCAAATCGTGGGCACTGAAGGCCAATTGCTTGAGTGCGTTCTGCATGAACAGCTCGGTAATCGACGCCAACTTGGCCGCGTAGACTCGGTTGGACTCCAGCGCGTGATCGATGAGCAACTGGCGCTGCACTCGGTAGCTGGCGAAGTAGCTGCTCAGAAGCATCACAACGGCGGTGAGCGCCGACAGCAGGAGGATGAGCGTGCGCAGATCCATGCGCAGGCCTTTTTTAGCGTATGGCAATCCTAGGCTCGCTGACTGGGTGGTCGGAATAACCTTACTCGGAATGTGCGGTGGCAGCTATGGGGCGTGGCGAATAGGCCGCGAAAATGCCTCGCCGACCTTCAGCGATCTTCAGTGGCGGGCGCTGCGAGGTTCGCCAGTTCGTCCTGCACCTGTTGCATGCGCTGCGCGGCCAGTGCCTGGACCTGCTTGTCCTGGGCGGTGGCGCGCATCAACCTGGTGAGCTTTTCGCTCAGACGCTTGCCTTCTTCGCTTTCCCCCAGCGCCCGTGCCTTGGCCGGGTCCTGGGTGGCTGCGACGATGCTGTCGAATTCGGCGTCGGTGAAGTTCTTTTCGCTGTAGAGCTTGAACAGGTCGTTGCGCTGGTCTTCGACAGTCAGGTGCTTGCGCAGCACCTGCTTGATGGTGTCCTGCGGCACGGACGGGTGGGTCATCGCCAGCAATTGGGCCATGCGCTCGATGTTGTGGTCGTAGGCTTGCTGCAGCGGCAGGTTGGCCAGGATCCGCTCTTCGCGGGTGGGTTTCTGGTCGCAGGCGGTGAGGGCGGCGAGCAGCAGCAGGGGCAGCAGCAGTTTCGGCAGGCGGGGCATGGAAGAGGCTCGGGTAAGTTCTCGACAGTGTACTACTCCAAGGCAGTCCGGACGACAGCGTGGGAAATGTCCTTGAGAATCGACTGGCAGCGCTGCCGTGCTGGTCGACACCGCGTTTTTGACGCACAGGGCGGTGCGCCGGATTAATGCAGCTCGACTTTCAAAAGGAGCGTTTCATGCACATCGACGAACTGATTGACGCTATTGCCCGCATCTGCCTTTCCGTTCGGTGGAGGCCGCGCAAGCCTTTCTCTCGACCCTGGCGCCTGACGATCAGATCGCACTGATCTCGGCCCTGTATTTCGGCCGCTCGCACTTGGGCAGCGACTGCGTCAACGAGGATTTCCTGCCGTACCTGCGCTCTGGGCAGATGAACCGGCTGTGGGAACAGGACTCCATTGTCCCGGCCGACTTCGCCACCATCCTGTACGAAAAAGGCAGCAATCTGGCCAGCTACTACGACGCGTTCCTGCGTGCCACCAACGGTTCAGGCTACGACCGCGCCGCGTACTGATGCCGCCGGGCGGCGCGTCTCATTCCTTCAGTGGATTGCGCAGGCGCACCCAGACGATGGCGGGCAAGGCCATCAGCAGCCACTTCAGGTACTGGTTCACGGCGAAGCGTTCGCACAGCACGCCGATGGCCGTACACAGCACGACGACCACCAGGAATTGAATCATTCTGCTCATCTGACCGGCCTCGGTTGTTTGCGGGAGGGCGATGGTAACCTCATCGCCCGTCTGCCGTCGCCTCGGCTCACAGGTACTTGAGCCAGCGAATGTCGCGGCGCCCCGCCTTGAACTGGGCGAAACGCTGCACTGGCGGATACAAGGCCACGGCCAGCAGCACCGTCATCGCCCAGACGTCTCCGACGCTGCCGAAGCCGAAATAATCGCCGTGATTGCGCCCGAACATGCCGAGGGCGATCAGGTACAGCACTTTCAGCACATAAAGGTGCAACAGATAGAAGAACATCGGCGCGCTGCCCAGCACCGTCAGCACAGTTATCCAGCGTGTATCACCCACGCGCTCGAACGCGCGCAGCAGTAACAGACCGATGCCGAGGGTGAGCAGCAGGAACAGCAGCGAGGGTGGGTACTTGGTGATGTTGAGCAGGCTCATGACGGTGTGCGTGAGGTCGGGGTGCACACGCCAGGCCGCTTCGCCGTAACCATTGATCGCGCGCAACACGACAAAGCCCAACAAGGCGCCGCAGCCGCCGATCAGCAATTTGCTGGCACGCGATGCGGCATCGCTGCCGCGCGCGAACCAGGGTCCGAGGCCGTAGCCCAGGGCGATCACGCCGATCCAGGGCAGCAGCGGGTAGGTGACGCGCAGGCGCAGTTGTGGCACCACCTCGAGCCAACTGCGCTCATGCAGCACCGCCCAGGGTGCATGCCACAGCGAGTCGGGGGCGACATGCAGGCCGTCGAGCAGGTTGTGTCCGGCCACGATGAGCACACCCAGTGCCAGCAGCATCGGGCGTGGCAGCCAGATCAGCAGCGACAGGGCGATCATGCTCAGGCCGATGGCCCAGATCACCTGCAGGTAGATCACGCTGGGCGGCAGCTGCAGGCTCCAGGCGAGGTTTACCAAGGTCAGTTCGAGCACCACCAGAAACAGGCCGCGCTTGAACAGGAACGCCGAAACGTCGCCCCGGCCCTGATATTTTTCGCCATACAGCCAGGCGCTCAGACCGGTCAGTAGCACGAACACCGGCGCGCACAGGTGCGCCAGGGTGCGGCTGAAGAACAGCGCAGGCTCCGTGGTGTCGATGTCCATCGGGTCGCCGACCTGGCGGTGCAACAGGAAAGTCTCGCGCACGTGGTCCAGCAGCATGAACAGCATGACCAGGCCACGCAGGGCGTCAATGCTGTGCAGGCGAGTAGCAGGAATGTTTGAGTTTGGCATGGGGGAAGTCTGAAAAAAGCGAGATGTTATCTTATTTCTTTTGGCGGTGTGGTGTTGTCTTGCCGCTTCGCAGACCTTTGCCAGCGAAGCGGCACGGCGTCAGAAGCGGTAGTCCAGCGTCGCGAAATACGACCGCGGCGTGCCCAGCAGCCACTGCTCGCCACTGTGGGCCGCGACCACATACTGGCGGTCGAACAGGTTGTTCAGTTGCAGGCCAAGACGTACCTCGGGCAGCACCTGCCAGCCAAGGTTGGCGTCCATCACGGTATAGCCCGGTACGCTGGCCAGGTTCGCAGTGTCGGCGTAACGCTGATCGACGTAGCGCAGGCCGACGCCGGCATCGACGCGCTCGCCGAAGCCTTTGCTCAGCCACAGATTGGCGGTGCGCCGAGGCACATTGGCCGGTCGATTGCCGGCACGATCCTGGAACACGCCATCGACGCTTTCATCGAAATCGTCGTACCGGGCGCGCACCACCGCGGCGTTAGCCGACAGTTGCCATTGCTGGCCCAGGTCCAGCTCCAGGCTGGCTTCCAGCCCGTCCGCGCGCTGCTGGCCGGCCTGCTGCTTGTCATGGGTCAGCGGATCGTCCACCAGCAGCTTCTTCTTGACGATGTGGTACGCCGCCAGGGTCCACTCGCCCCGCCCCTCCCAGAAGCGCTGCTTGAGCCCTAGCTCGGTTTGCTTGGACTCGGTGAGGTCGTAGCCGATACGGCTGGCACTGAGGCTGACCAGGTCGCCCACGCCGTCCTCGCTGGTCGAAAACTGGCCGTACAGCGACAGGTCGTCGCTGACCGCGAACACCAGTCCCGCACGCCAGTTGCCGCCGTTCAGGCTGCGATCGACGCGGCTGTCGTCCACCAGGTTGTCGCGCTCGATATGGTTCTGGTCGCGGCGGATGCCGGTGACCAGCGATAGGCGTTCGCTGAGTTGGGTGCGGTTTTCGGCGAACAGGGCGAAGGTGCGAGTCGTGGACAGGGTTTGCGGGCGGGTCGCGCTGGCGCTCTGGAAACGTCCCGGCGCCGGACTCCAGGGGTCGATGAAGTCGCCGGGTTGCAGGTCGTCGTAGGGCGAATTGCTGTCAACGTTGAAGCGGATCCGGTTGTACTCGGCGCCGACCACGGTCTTGCTGGTCAAACCGAACAGGCTGTGATCGAAACTCAAGCTCTGGCGGTCGCCGACCTGTTCCTGGTTGTGGCGGATTTCAAGGTAGCTCTGCCGGGCCAGCAGGTCGCGATCCGGGTCCCAGCGGTAATCCTCGGCATTGCGCCAGTGCCGACGACTCTTGACGTAGTACAGCTGGTTGCTGGCACTGACGCTGTCGCTGATGGCCCAGTCGGTGTTCAGTCGCGTCCACTCGTCGTGGTAGCGCTGCACGTCGTTGCGGATGTTGTAGTTCTTGTCGCGCAGGCTGCCGTGCAGGCGGCCGTCGATCAGCGGGGTGCCGAAATAGTTCGCCGGCTGGTCATCGCCACGGTCGTGGGCGAGGGTGAAGCTCAGGTCGTCGCTGGCGTCGAAGCGCAGCGCCGCGTTCACCGCGAGGCTGCGCGAATCGGTGCGATCAACCCAGCCATTGCCCTGCTGCTGATCGAGGATCAGCCGGTAGCTGAGCCGCTCGCTCAGGCTACCGCCGCTGTCCAGGCCCGTCTGTTGGCGGTCCCAGGAACCGTAGCCCAGGCGCAGGTGGTTGCGAACTTCGCCTGCCAGGGGCTTTTTCGGGATCACATTGATGACCGCGCCGGTGGCACCTTCGCCGTACAACACCGAGGCCGGACCGCGAATCACGTCGATGCGCTCGACCATCCACGGGTCGACCGGAAAACTCTGGGTGCCGGCACCGGTGTACAGGCGCGAGCCGTCGAACAGGGTCATCACCGAGCTGTGGCCGGTGAAGCCTCGGGCGGAGAGGGCGGTGTTACCGTTGCCGGGCGTGCCGATCGAGGTGATGCCCGGCGTGCGGGTCACGGCGTCCTGTAGGGTACGGTTGGCGCGCTGCTGGATCTGCTCGGCGGTCAGGCTGCTGGTGCTGGCCGGGGTGTCCAAGGCGCTGAGGTTCAGGCGCGAGCCGGCCTGGGTCGGGGTGGCCAGGTCGATGCGCGGCTCTTCCAGCGTGTCAGTGACGGCCGTTGCCGGCAGTGCGAGCACGCCGCCGGTAGAGGTTTCGGCCAGGGACGGCAAGGAGACGGCCATGCAGGCGGCCAGGGTGTGAAGCGTGAAGTGTCGGGACATGTCGTTCCACTGTTGCAGGAATGAATGGATCCCGGTGGAAACAACGCAAAGACGCGCGGCCCCGCACGCAAGCGCGGGACACCGGCCTGCGCCCGCCCACCGCGGGTTTGCCAACTGAAGCTTCAGGCCGGTCTCCGGGCTTGCGAGGATCGTGAAGCCTTCACCTTCCCATGCCGATGCATTGCGGTTGCAATGCCGATACACAGTGGTGTGTTGAAGGATTCGCTCGCTTACCGTTGCGGGGGCAGCGCCGGACTTGTCCGCATGGACGCACCGGCTTCCCGTTTCACCCTGCGCACGGCGGCGCAGGACACCTAAAACTGGCGCGCATATGACCACCTGCCTGTGGGCGAGTCAATCGTTTGAGGGGATGGCGATGTGACAGACCGCAAATTCACGCTTTTTTCTCATATTTTTTTCGAACTTTTCTGGTGCACGTTGTCTCGAAACGACCGTTCGCCCATTTATTCAGTCATGGAGACTTCTGCGAATGTTTACTGCAAAACTGCTGCGTCACGCTTGCGCATTGGCCCTGGTCGGCGCGCCTCTGGCAGCGATGGCTGCGCCCAGCACCGATCCTCTGTTCACCTTCGGTCTGCTGGGCTCGTACAACAAGTTCAAATTCGAAGGCGGCAGCGACTCCGACAAGGAACATATGGGTCAAGGCGGCGTGTTCGCCAACTTTGGCAACAAGATGACCGCCGAATCCGGCTTCGTTTACCAAGTGGGTGCCGAAGCCAAGTACGGCAAGAAAAACGACGACAAGCTCAAGGAAGCTCAGGCTGACCTGGACCTGGGCTGGCGCGCCGCGCTGGATGCGCGCAACTTCGTCGACGTGATCATCGGTGGCGGCTACAGCTGGACCCGCTTCGAACCCGAGATCAACGATCTGGACACCAAGCTGACCTACAAGTCGCCGTTCGCCAAGGCCGCGCTGGGTTACAACCACCAGTTCGACGCCTCCACCCTGCGTGTGGAAGTGGGCGCTCGTCGCAGCATCGACGGCCGCGCGCGTCTGAAGGTCGAGGACTTCGAGAGCGACAGCGTCGACATGAAGGACCGTACCAACCCGTACGCCGAAGTGTCGCTGTTGATGAACCAGCAAGGCGCCATGCCGATTCAGGCCGGCCTCTACTACACCCGTACCGAATACAAGATCGACGAAGATTCGCCGGCTGCCGACAACACCAAGCTCAAGCGTGACGAGTTTGGCGTGAAGGTCGGTCTGGCGTTCTGACCCCGCGTGCCCCCGCCGTCCGGCAGGGGCGCAATGTGCGTGATCGGTAGGGGCTGTGCGACAGCCCTTACCGACCGCGTCGCCGCGACACTTTTGCCTCGATGTTCTTGCGTCCGATCAACAGCGCAGGTTTTTCCGTGACCGGCTCATCGGCCAACCACTTGTACATCACCAGGCAATCCACCAGTCCCAAGTGGGCATGGCGATAGGCCTTGGGCAGTCGCCCGACGATCTCGAAGCCCAGCTTTTGCCACAGCGCCACCGCCACCTCGTTGCTCGACACCACCGAATTGAACTGCAAGGCCAGGAAGCCTTCCTGGCGCGCCAGCTTCTGCGAGTGCTCGCACATCGCCCGGGCCACGCCGCGCCCGCGCGCCTGCTCGGTGACCATGTAGCCGCAGTTGCCCACATGGGCGCCGGGGCCTGCGGCATTGGCCTTGAGATAGTAGGAACCGAGCAACTGACCGTCGGCCTCGGCCACGTAGGTGTGCAGCGGCAGGTCGAGCCAAAGCTGGCGAGCCTGCTGCTGGGTCAGTTGCGGGTCGTAGGCGTAGGTTTCGCGCGCTTGGACGACGTGCTGGAAGGTCGGCCAGAAGCGCTCGAAGTCCTCGGCGGTCATGGGGCGGAGCTGGATCATGGGGGTTCCTACCAGGGCTGGGCAGGCAAGTCTGGCGGCGTGGCTGGCCCCTGGCAAGCCTGGATGAGGGGGCCAAGGCTTGCCAGGGGCCATCAGACCGACGCTGGGTCTAGGCGCGCGCGTCGGCGGGTAGGCAATGCAGCACCAGACGTGCGCCGCCCCATTCGCTGTCACCGACTTCTAGGGTGAAGCCATGCAGGTCGACGATCGCCGCCACGATCGACAGCCCGAGGCCGAAGCCTGGATGACGATGGCCTTCTTCGCTGCGGTAGAAGCGTTTGAGCACGGCGGTCCGTTCCTGTTCGGGGATGCCCGGACCGCTGTCCTTGATGGCCACATGCACGCCCGCGGCGTCCTGCACGGCCTGGATGCGCACCTGTCCGCCTTCGGGAGTGAACTTGATGGCATTGCCGACCAGATTGGCCAGGGCCTCGAACAGCAGTTCGCGGTCGCCGTGCAATGCGGGCAGGTGCGCGGGCTGTTGCAGTGTCAGGCGAATACCGCCGTCTTCGGCCAGGGGCAGGTAGAAGTCGTGCAGTTCGACTAGCAGGTTGTGCGGATCGAGCTCGACGAAGCCGGCGCGGCGTTGGCGGTCTTCCAGCTCACTGATGCGCAGCAGCCCGCGAAAGCGCGCCATGAGTGTGTCGGTCTCACCGATGGCCTGATCGAGGGCCTCGGCCTGGGCGGAGTCGGCACCGCTTTGCTGGCGGATGCGGTAGAGCTGGGCGCGCAGGCGGGTCAGCGGGGTGCGCAGGTCGTGAGCGATGTTGTCGCACACGCCCTTGACCTCGTGCATCAGTCGTTCGATGCGGTCGAGCATGGCGTTGACGATGGCGGCCAGCATGTCCAGTTCGTCGCGCCGCGCCGACAGCGGCAAGCGGTGGGTGAGGTCGCCGGCGACGATCAGCTCAGCGCTGGCCTGCACCGCACGAATGCGCTTGAGCGGCCGTCTGCGCAGCAGGTACCAGCCCGCGAAGCCTGGGATCAAGGTCAGCGAGATACCCCACAGCAGCGCGTGCAGGATGATCCGCGTGACCACGAACAGCGAGCCGTTGTCGCGCACCAGGACCAACCAGCGGCCATCGGCCACCCGCAGACCCACGGCATCGCAACTGTCTCGCGGCAGGTGCGGATCGTCGGCGTCCAGGCAGCGCTTGAGTTCGTGGACCTTGCCATCGAGGGCGAGCTCGGACGGGACCGAGCGTATGCGCCCGCCCAGCGGATTGAGTTGTGCATCGAACAGGCCATAGGCATCGAAGCTGCGCTCTTCGAAGGCCTGGCTGGCGATAAGGGCGTCATCGAGTTGCTTGCCGGACATGTGCACGAACAGGTGCTGACGTTGCAGCATCGAGTGGCGGGTCAGCTTGTTCAGGTAGCTGGTGACCTCGAAGTACAGCACGCCCATGAGGATGCTGCTCCAGGCCACGAACAGGAAGCTGTACAGCGCCAGCAGGCGGCTGGTGGAGGAACTCCAGCCTTTAGACGGGTTCGGCAATGGCATAGCCGGAGCCCCGTACGGTGCGGATCAGGGGCGTCTGGCCGGGGGGATCGATTTTCTTGCGCAGGCGGCCGATGTGCACGTCGATCAGGTTGGTGCCGGGGTCGAAGTGATAGCCCCAGACTTCTTCGAAGATCATCATCCGGGTGATCACCTGGCCGGAATGGCGCATGAGGAACTCGAGCAATTTGTATTCGGTGGGCAGCAGGTTGAGGCTGCTTTCGCCGCGGCGGGCTTCGTGGCTGATCAGGTCCAGCTCCAAGTCGGCGACCTGCAGGCGGGTTTGAGTCATGGGCACGCTGTTGCGACGCAACAGCACTTCGACGCGGGCGGCCATTTCATCGGAGGCGAAGGGTTTGGTCAGGTAGTCGTCACCGCCGGCACGCAGGCCGCGCACGCGTTCGTCGACATCCGAGAGGGCGCTGATCATGAGGATGGGGGTGGCGATCTTCAAGCTGCGCAGGGTGGTGACGATGGTCAGGCCATCGACCTCCGGGAGCATGCGGTCGACGGTGATCATGTCGTAGCCTCCGGCGATGGCTTTGGCCAGGCCTTCGCGGCCGTTGTCTGCCCAGTCGACTTCCAGGCCGTGGCTGGAGAGCTCGGCGACGATTTCCTGGGCGGTGACGGCGTCGTCTTCGATGGTCAGTACGCGGGGCATGCTAATAACCTGATCGGCGGGTGGATGGAGGGATTGTGCCAAAGAATAGAAAAGCAGGAATTTAAGAAAAATTCATCTTGGGTGGGGTTGGGTGTGCTAACTCGGCGCTTTGGCCTTTTTTGGAGGGCTGCTGCTGCTGCTGCTGCTGGGTTTGGGTGAATATCCGGTGGCTTTGGTGAGGCTGATTCACCTTTTCGCCCTTACGGCGACCCCCTTTTTTCTTGGAAAAAAGGGGGCAAAAACCGCTTGCTCCCGCATCCGGCCCCTTCGCTGCGCTGCGGGGTTCCCTCGCGCCGGTGGCACTCCGGGGGTACCGCGCTTAGGGGCCATCCATGGCCCCAAGCGCTTGACGGGCATCCATGCCCGTCAACCCCCTCCATGCCACCTCTGCTCGGCCTCCTGAGGTCGCGAGTGGCGGCGTCTGCACGATTGCGCGCTTAGAAGCGGGGCGGTGGGGCAGATGTTCTGGAGCGCTGCGCGATCGAATCGCCGTTGCCGTTGCCGTTGCCGTTGCCGTTGCCGTTGCCGTTGCCGTTGATCTTGATCTTAGTGCGCGGTAGCCCAATCACCGCCAACCGCGACTTCAGGAGGCCGAGCAGAGGCGTCGCGCAGGGAGGTGACGGGCATGGATGCCCGTCAAGCGCTTGGGGCCAGGACGGCCCCTAAGCGCGGTCCTCCCGGAGCGACGCCGGCGCGAGGGAACCCCTGCGCGCAGCGCAGGGGCCGTATGCGGGAGCAAGCGGTTTTTGCCCCCCTTTTTTCCAAGAAAAAAGGGGGTCGCCGTAAGGGCGAAAAGGGAGAGTGTCAGATTTTTTGTGTGCGGGCCGATAACGGCCTGCCGTCAGGCTGGCCATGCTTTTACCAGGTCGGCCTGATAAATCGATCTCCGTACAGCATCGCGAATTGATTCATCGCATTTTTCCAGTCATGGGCCGCTGAGCCCCAGTTTGCCGTGATGTTCCGCAGCCCCAGCCAGATCAGCTTGGTGGCGGCCTCATCCGTTGGGAAGTGACCACGCGTTTTGATGATCTTGCGTAGCTGGGCGTTGATGCTTTCGATCGCGTTGGTCGTATAGATCACTTTTCGAATGCCTGACGGGAAGACAAAGAATGGAATCACTCGATCCCAGGCTCTTCTCCATGCCGCAACTACCGTTGGGTACTGTTTGCCCCAAGGGCCGTTTTCAAAGGCATCCAGTGCCTGCTCAGCCGCCTCGGCGTTGATGGCCTGATAGATCGGCTTGAGCGCTTTGGCCAGATCACGACGCTTATCCCACGCTGCATAATCGAGACTGTTGCGGATCAAGTGGACGATGCATGTTTGCAGCGTGGTGGCCGGAAACACGGCGCTTAGCGCCTCTGGCATCCCTTTGAGGCCGTCGGTGACGGCGATCAGCACATCCTCAACGCCGCGCGTCTTGAGGTCATTGAAGACCTTCATCCAGAACTTCGCACCTTCGGTATTTTCGATCCAGATCCCGAGAATATCGCGCGTCCCATCGGGTAGAACGCCCAGCGCCAAGTAAATCGCTTTGTTGCGCACAAGGCCTTCTTCGCGAATCTTGACTCGTAGTGCATCAAAGAAAATGACCGGGTACATCGGCTCCAGCGGCCGCTGTTGCCACGCGCCGATTTCCTCCATCACCTCGGCCGTGACCGAACTGATGAAGTCATGCGAAACATCCGTTCCATACTGCTCGGAGAGGAATGCGCGAATTTCCCGAACGGTCATGCCTCGGGCATACATGGCGATGATCTTGTCATCGAAACCGGTATAACGGCGCTCGTGCTTGGGAATCAGGATGGGCGCAAAACTACCGTCTCGATCACGGGGGATATCCAGCCGCAGCGGCCCCTCTCCAGTCAGAACCGTCTTGCCAGTCCTGCCATTGCGCTGATTGGTTTCATCCTCTGGGCGCTGCGCGCCCGGCAGATACCCCAGGTGGTGACTGAGCTCGGCGTTCAAGGCCCGTTCGATCAACGCCTTCTTGAATGCCGCAGAGGCATCTTCGATAGCCTCCGCAGTCATCAGGCCCTCACCGAACTGCTCGAGCAGCTCCTTGGGGATTTTTGGTAGGTCACGCAGGGGTTTCTTCTTGGTTGGCATACATGCACCTCTTGCTCATGTTATGCCCGAACACAAAATTTCTGACATACCCCGAAAAGGTGAATCAGCCTCACCACAGCCAACGGATAAGCCCCCCAAATCAAAACCACCCGCAAAAAAACCAGATCACCGCAAAACCCCACCCCCCCGAAAAACCCGAGCCTCTTCCACCAGCCAATCATGCACCGCCCGTGCCCCCGGCTGAGTCAATCCCCCAGGCGGATACAGCAGCACATACCGCTTGTGATTAGGAATGGCCACCCCAAACGGCACGATCAACGCCCCCCGCTCAAGCTCATCGTTGAGCAACGTGCGCCTGGCAATCGCCACCCCAATCCCGGCAATCGCCGCCTCGATGGTGAGATGGTTGCGATTGAACGTATGCCCCCGCCGCACATCCAGTCCCCCGGCCCCAATCCCCTCGAGATAGAACTCCCACTCCGCGTATTCCGAACTCCCCCGCCAAGCCGTGATGTCATGCAGCAACGGATAGTGCACCAGGTCCGCCGGCCCGTGCAGCGGCGGGCGACCGCGCAGCAGGCTTGGCGAGCACACTGGAAATATCTGTTCGTCCAGCAACGGCGTTGAGAGCATGCCTGGGTAGCTGCCGTCATTGAGGTCGATGGCCAGGTCGAAGTCACCTTCGTTGAGCGCCTGTTTACTGTCCTCGGCCACCAAGCGCAGTTCGATGTCCGGATAGCGCTGCTGGAAGCGCGGCAGGCGCGGCGTGAGCCATTTGGCCAAGAATGAGGGAATCGAACGCAAGCGCAGGGTGCCACGGATCTCGCCTGCGTCCAGGCGCAACAGTTCGGCCTCGATGCTGCCATAGGCTTCGGCAACCGTCAGCGCCAGTCGCTGACCTTCAGCGGTCAGATCCACCCCCGGGCGCGCCGCAGGAACAGCGCAAACCCCAAGCGCTCCTCGAGCTGGCGCATCTGCTGGCTGACCGCGCCGGGCGTGATGTGCAGCTCTTCGGCGCATCGGGTGAACGACAAGTGCCGGGCTGCGCAGGCAAACACGTGAAGCCAGACGAACACCTGACCATTCAATTGGCCTTTCATCGTTTAGTCCTGCTAATGGCTTGTGTAGAAAGTTTCGTTGGTCATGCTGCGACTCGCGCGTCAGTATTACTCATACAAGCGATTCTCACCAATTACCCGCGAGGACTGGGCGGCGCCGACTATCGGCGCACCGGCCAGATATTAGTATGGCTATCAGCGTTTTCGACCTCTTCAAGATCGGCATCGGCCCGTCCAGCTCCCACACGGTAGGGCCAATGCGCGCTGCTGCAACCTTCGCCCAGCACCTGCGCGAAGCGGGTTTGCTGGCCCAGGTGACGCGGGTCGAAGTGCGTCTGTATGGCTCGTTGTCGGCCACCGGCGTGGGCCATGCCACCGACCGCGCCTGTTTGCTTGGGTTGATGGGCCAATGGCCGGACCGGATCGATCCGCACAGCATCGAGCCGCGTATCGAGCAATTGCTGCAGGAGCAGTGCTTGATCCTCGATGGCACGCAACCCGTACCCTTCGACTACGCGCGCGACATGCGCCTGCTCGACGAGAACCTCGCCTACCACCCCAATGCCATGAGCCTGGAGGCCCAGGGCGAGGCGGGCAGCCTGTTGACCGAGACCTACTACTCCGTCGGTGGCGGATTCATCGTCGAGCAGCGCGAGATCGACGCACCGGCCTGCGCCGAGGGCGAGGTCACGCTGCCCTACGAGTTTTCCTCCGGCGCCGAACTGCTGGCGCTGTGCAAGGCCCATGGCCTGAGCGTCAGCCAGCTGATGATGGCCAATGAACGTGCCTGGCGCAGTGACGAAGACATTCGCGCAGGTCTGCTGGCCATCTGGACGGCCATGCGTGAGTGCGTGGAAAACGGCCTGCGCAACGAAGGCATCCTGCCGGGCGGCCTGAAGGTCAAGCGCCGGGCTGCGCGCCTGCATCGAAGCTTGCAGGAACTGGGCAAGCCCAACGTGATCGGCTCAACGCTCAGTGCCATGGAGTGGGTGAACCTGTTCGCCCTGGCGGTCAACGAAGAGAACGCCGCGGGCGGGCGCATGGTCACTGCGCCGACCAATGGTGCTGCCGGAATCATCCCTGCGGTGCTGCACTACTACATGAAATTCAACCCCACCGTCTGCGATGACGACGTGGTGACTTTCCTGCTGGCCGCCGCTGCAGTCGGCATCCTGTGCAAGAAGAACGCATCGATTTCCGGGGCGGAAGTCGGCTGCCAGGGCGAGGTCGGCTCGGCCTGCTCGATGGCGGCCGCAGGCTTGGCCGAGGTGCTCGGCGCCACGCCACCGCAGTTGGAAAACGCTGCCGAGATCGCCCTGGAACACAACCTCGGCCTGACCTGCGACCCGGTCGGCGGTCTGGTCCAAGTGCCGTGCATCGAGCGCAATGCCATCGCCGCGGTGAAGGCCATCAACGCCGTGCAGATGGCGCTGCGTGGCGATGGCGAGCACTTCATCTCCCTCGACCGGGTCATCCGCACCATGCGCGACACCGGGGCTGATATGCACGCCAACTACAAGGAAACCTCGCGCGGTGGATTGGCGGTGGCGTTCGTCGAGTGTTGAGGGCACTCATGGCCAACGCCTGAGCAACCTCGTGTGAATCACCCCAACCGCTCCCGCATCCGATACCACAACATGCCCAACGCCAGCAGCGGCGAGCGCAGGGCCTTGCCGCCGGGGAAGGTCAGGTGCGGCACGGCGCTGAAGATGTCCAGGCCGGTGCTGTGACCGGTGGCGATGGCTTCGGCCAGCAGGCGCGCGGTCCAGTGGGTGACGTTCAGACCATGGCCTGAATAGCCCTGGGCGTAGTAGACGTTCGGCTGCTGTCGCAGCCTGCCGACTTGCGGAAAACGGTTGGCGGTGATGCCGATCATGCCGCCCCATTGGAAGTCCAGGCGCACATCGGCCAACTGCGGGAACACCTTGAGTACCTTCGGACGCATGTAGGCGGCGATGTCCTGCGGATCGCGGCCTGAATAGTGACAGGCGCCGCCGAACAGCAGGCGCCGGTCCGCGGTGAGGCGGTAGTAGTCCAGGCCGACCTTCTGGTCGCACAGCGCCATATTCTGCGGGATCAGGCTGCGCGCCCGTGCTTCGGACAGTGGTTCGGTGGCCACCACGTAGCTGCCGGCTGGCAGCACCTTGCCGCTGAGCCGCGGTTCCAGCTCATCCAGATGCGCATTGCACCCCAGCACCAGACGCCCGGCTCGCACCGTCCCCTCGGAACAGTGCAGGGTCACAGTGTCGCCATGCTCGATCCGCTGCACCGGACTCTGCTCGAACACCCTTACCCCAGGGTGCTGGCCGCACGCGCCTCGCCTTGGACCAGGTCAAGCGGATGCAGATGGCCAGAGCCCATGTCCACCAGACCGCCCGCATACTGGTCGCTGGCGACGATCTCGTGGATGTCCTGCGGGCCGATCAGGCGGGTTTCGTGGGCGTATTCCAAGTCGGCGAGGTCGCGCAGTTCGTCGTCGAACGCGGCGAACTGCGCTGGGGTATTGGCCAGCTCGCAGAAGCCCCAGCGCAGGTCGCACTCGATGCCATAGCGGGCGATGCGCTCGGCCACCAGCGTCACCGAGTCCAAGCCTGCCTGCTTGAGATAGCGCACACCGTCCTGGCCAACATGCCGGGCGAAACCCGACACGTCGTGACCGATGCCACGGATCAATTGCCCGCCATTGCGTCCGCTGGCGCCCCAACCGATGCGGCGGGCTTCGAGCAGGATCACCGAGAGACCGCGCTCGGCCAGCTCCAGCGCGGTGTTGACGCCGGTCAGACCGCCACCGACCACGCACACGTCCGCGTGCAGATCGCCCTGGAGCGTGGGGTAGTGGGTGTTGGCCCGGGCGGTGGCCGCGTAGTAGGAAGCAGTGTGTTCGGTTTGAGGGGGCATCGGCGACACTCGAAATCAGCGGTTGGACTTGATCTTGCTCCAGGAACGGGTCATGAGCCGCATGATCGGCGGACTCTGCATGCTGGACACGTACAAACGATCCAGCACCTCCTGGGGCGGGTAGATCTCGGGGTTGTCGACCAGCGACTTGTCCATGAACGCCTTGGCCTGCGGATTGGCGTTGGCATAGCCGACGGTGGTGCTCACCTTGGCGATCACCTGCGGGTCGAGCAGGTAGTTGATGAAGGCCAGGGCCTGCTCCGGGTTGCTGGCGTCCTTGGGAATGGCCAGCAGGTCGAACCACAGGTTGCTGCCTTCCTTGGGAATGCTGTAGGCGATCTTCACCCCGTTATGGGCTTCCTCGGCACGGTGGGCAGCCTGGAACACGTCGCCGGAGTAGCCGAAGGCCACGCAGACATCGCCATTGGCCAGGTCCGAAACGTACTTGGAGGAATGGAAGTAGGTGATGTAGGGCCGCAACTGCAGCAAGCGCGCTTCGGCTTTGGCGAAGTCCTTGGGGTTTTCGCTACGCGGGTTCATGCCCAGGTAGTTGAGGACCGCTGGGAAGAGTTCGTCGGGCGAGTCCATGAACGCCACGCCGCACTGCTTGAGCTTCTTCAGGTTCTCGGGCTCGAACAGCACCGCCCAGGAATCGATCTTGTCGATGCCCAGCACGGCCTTGACCTTGTCCACGTTGTAGCCGATGCCATTGGTGCCCCACAGGTAAGGCACCGCATAGCGGTTGCCCGGATCGTTCTGCTCCAGTTGCTTGAGCAGCTTCGGGTCCAGGTGCTTCCAGTTCGGCAGCTTGCTGCGGTCCAGCGGCAGGAAGGCCCCGGCCTGGGCTTGGCGGGCGAGGAAGTGGTTCGAGGGCACCACCACGTCGTACCCGGTGCGTCCGGCCAGCAACTTGCCTTCGAGGGTCTCGTTGGAGTCGAACACGTCATAGACCACCTTGATGCCGGTGCTGGCTTTGAAGTCGGCCAAGGTGGTGTCACCGATATAGTCGGTCCAGTTGTAGACGCTGACCGTCGGCTCGGCCTGGGCCGCCGCACCGAACAGCAAGGCGAAGGCGGTAGGAATCAGGGTTTGCAGATGACGCATGTCGACACCTCTTGTTATTCGAATGGAGGAGAGCGCGGGATCTGCCGGCTCAAACGCTCAGCAGCAGGAATTCCCGCTCCCAGGAACTGATCACCCGCTTGAAGTTTTCGTGCTCGGCGCGCTTGACCGCCACGTAGCCCTGCACGAACTGGCGCCCCAGATACTGTTCCAGCACCTGGCAGTCCTCCATGTGCTGCAACGCATCCTCGATGGTGATCGGCAGGCGCAGGTTGCGCCGCTCGTAGGCGCGACCCTGCACCGGCGCGCTCGGTGCGATGCGCTCGACCATGCCCAGGTAGCCGCACAGCAAGCTGGCGGCGATGGCCAGGTAGGGGTTGGCGTCAGCGCCTGGGAGGCGGTTCTCCACCCGCATCGCCTCGGGACTGGAGGTGGGTACGCGCAGGCCGGCGGTGCGGTTTTCCTCGCCCCACTCGACGTTCACCGGGGCCGAGGTGTCCGGCAGGAAGCGGCGGAACGAATTGACGTTGGGCGCGAACATCGGCAACACCTGCGGGATGTACTTCTGCAGCCCGCCGATGTGGTGCAGGAACAGCTCGCTCATGCTGCCATCCTCGTTGGCGAACACCGGTTTGCCGGTGGCGATGTCGACCACGCTCTGGTGCAGGTGCATGGCGCTACCGGGCTCGTCGGTGATCGGCTTGGCCATGAAGGTGGCGGTGACGTTGTGCTTGAGGGCAGCCTCGCGCATGGTACGTTTGAACACGGTGATCTGGTCGGCCAGGTCCAGCGCATCGCCGTGACGGAAGTTGATTTCCATCTGCGCCGGGCCGTCCTCGTGGATCAGCGTGTCCAGGTCCAGGCACTGGATTTCGCACCAGTCGTAGACATCCTCGAACAGCGGGTCGAATTCGTTGGCGGCATCGATGGAGAACGACTGCCGACCGCTCTCGGCGCGGCCTGAGCGTCCCACGGGCACCTGCAAGGGCAAGTCCGGGTCTTCGCAGCGCTGGGTCAGGTAGAACTCCATTTCCGGCGCCACAATCGGCTGCCAGCCCTTGTCGGCGTACAGTTTGAGCACCTTCTTCAAGACGTTGCGCGGCGACAGCTCGATGGGGTTGCCGTGTTTGTCGAAGGTGTCATGAATGACGATGGCGGTCGGCTCGATCGCCCAGGGAATCTGATACACCGCCGTAGGGTCCGGGCGACAGATCATGTCGATGTCGGCCGGGTCGAGCAGGGCGTAGTAGAGGTCGTCGTCGACGAAGTCGCCGGTGACCGTCTGCAACAGCACACTTTCAGGCAGGCGCATGCCGCCCTCGTTGAGGAACTTGTTGGTCGGCGCGATCTTGCCACGGGCGATGCCGGTCAGGTCGCTGACCACGCATTCCACTTCGGTGATGCGGTGTTCTTTCAGCCAGGCGGACAGCTGATCGAAAGGGGCGTTCATACAGACCTCTTGGTTGGGTTTTGGTGGTGGGTGCGGACTTGCCTGTGCAGTGGAACGCCGAGCGTCCATCGCCAAGCCCCTTCCCACGGGGCGCGCTGGGGACTATCTTGGGCGCAGCCCGTCAGGGCGATCTATCCGTTTTGTTCGTCAGAAAATGCACCATAAGAGTGCAAGAAGGACGCCGCGTGAACAGGCAACCCGCCTTGCAGGTCCAGGCTTACAGCACCTCCGATATCGGTGAGCAAGTGCGCGCCACTCCTGGATGGCAGCAGCACTATCGGCAGATGTCGCCCGGGCATTTCAGCGGCCAGTTGCGTTGCCTGGCGCTCGAGGGTGTGGAGGTCTACGAAGAATCGCTCAACACCCGCGTCGAGCAGTTCTTTCGGGCGCCGCCCGGCTCGCTGACCTTCTGTTTCGACCAGGTCGAGCACAGCCTCTACCTGCTCAACGAACACAGCCGCAACCTGTGGATCACGCCGGAGAACTACCGCGAGGTCGCCGTGGTGTTCGACCAGGCCTTCCTGCAACGGCATGGTCTGGACCTCGAGCACCTGCGGGGCTTGTTCATGGTGCCGCTGGGCAGTGGACAGAACGCCCTGTTCGGCCGCTGGCTCAGCACCACGCTGACCCGCCTCACCCAGGCCGACTGTCCCGTGCAAGGGCAGGCGCTGGCCGAGCAACTGCTCGAAGACTGCCTGTTCATCCTCGACAGCGCCTGCCAACGGCTGCAGGGCCCGGCGCAGGATCAACACGAGCAGGCGCGGGCGATCATGCAGCGGGTCGGCGACTGGGCAGCCGACTGTCCCGAAGAGACCCTCAATTTACTGGGGTTGGCGCAGGTGGCGGGGGTGTCGCTGCGCCAGTTGCAGCACGCCTTCAAAGCCTTCACGGGCATGCCGCCGGCGCAGTGGCTGCGCTTGCGCCGTCTCAACGGCGCGCGCCGAGACCTGCTGCGACCGGACGCGGGAGACGTGACGGTAGCAGAGGTGGCGATGCGCTGGTCCTTCTGGCATCTGGGGCGGTTTTCCGAAAGTTATCGCCAGTTGTTCAAGGAACTGCCGAGCCAGACGCTACGGCGGCGGCGCTGAGCCCGCCACAGCGTCCGGATCAACCGTCCGATTGCTCTTCAGGCGGCACCTGGCCGTCCGGCCATTCTGGCGCCTCCGGCTCGGTCTCCGGCACGGGTACTTCATCTCCGGGATTGTGCGGAATCGGATCGACGTAAGGGTCGAGCGGGTGCTCGGGGTCGGTTGATGGAGCGTTGCCATGGTGCACCTCCTGGGTGGGTATCATCGGTTAGGGTCATGCTCGCGGCGCGACGTTCATTCCAATTGACCCAGGTGCGCACGGAACGCCTCGCGCCGGTCCATACTCCAAGCTGCGTCCATCACCCACCCGGAGAGCCCGACGATGTTCACCAGCCTGCTGACCTTCCTGGTCACTCTGGCCGCCATGGAAGGCGTGGCGTACTTCGCGCATAAGCATGTGATGCATGGCTTCGGTTGGGGCTGGCACCGCTCGCACCACGAGCCGCGCACTGGCTGGTTCGAGAAGAACGACCTGTACGCGGTCGTGTTCGCCGTGCTGGCCATCGTGCTGATCGCCCTGGGCACAGGCGGGTGGTATCCGTTGCAGTGGATCGGCGCGGGCATGACCGCCTATGGCGTGCTGTACTTCGTCGCCCATGACGGCCTGGTGCACCACCGCTGGCCGCTGCGTATCGTCCCGCGGCGTGGCTACGCCAAGCGCCTGTATCAGGCTCATTTGATGCATCACGCCGTCAAAGGCCGCGAGGGCTGCGTGTCGTTCGGCTTTCTCTATGCCCCGCCTATCGCGCGGCTGCGCGAGCAACTGCGGGCGCGTCAGGGCGGGCCGTTGAAGCGTCCCGCCGCGGACGCTGCCACAGCCCCGGATCGCGTGGTCGATCGCGCCGCCAGCGAGCGCTGAGCGCCAGCCACAGGCCTGAGGCCACCGCCAGCAGTTTTTCCGCCTTGCCGGTCGAGCAGCGCACGTCCCAGGCGTGGCGGCCACCGGCGCGTACCTTCAAGCCGATACCGCGGTAGACCCGTGCCGCCGTGGCCACGGCCCAGGCTGAACGCCAGGGCAGGGCGGCGAGCCCGGCTTCGGCGCTGGCGTAGTAAGGTTCGGCTGCCGCGATCAAGTCACCGGCGATACGCGCCAACGCCTCGCGCTGCTCGGGCGCGGCGACCTGACCTGGGGCGATGCCCTGGGCCTGCAACCAATCTTCGGGCAGGTAACAGCGCTGCACGCCGGCGTCCTCGACGATATCGCGGGCGATGTTGGTCAGTTGCATGGCCAGGCCTAGGTCGCAGGCGCGATCAAGCACGGCAGCCTCGCGCACGCCCATCACCCGGGCCATCATCAGGCCCACCACCCCGGCCACGTGATAGCAGTAGCCGAGCAGGTCGTCGAGGCTGCGGTAGCGCTGGCCGCGCACGTCCTGATCGAAACCTTCGAGCAGGTCGAAGGGCTCGTGCGGGTCGAAGCCATGGCGCCGCGCCACGTCCCGCAAGGCGGCGAAGGCTGGGTCGTGCAATTCGCCGGCCGACAAGGCGACATCGGTCTGGCGGCGCAACTCGGCCAGACGCCGCTGGGCTTCCTCGACCGCGATCACCACCGCGCCATGGCCGGCTTCCTGGCCGTCGATGACGTCGTCACAATGCCGACACCAGGCATACAGCAGCACGGCACTGCGCCGGGTGTGCGGGTCGAACAGTCGCGAGGCCGTGGCGAAGCTCTTCGAACCGACGGCGATGCTGCGTTCGGCGTGGGCCAGAAGCTCGTCATGACTCATCGCTGCAGGTCCTCGAGCATCAACTGCGCCGTCGCCTTGGCCGACGCCACCACACCGGGCACGCCCGCACCGGGGTGCGTGCCGGCGCCCACCAGGTAGAGGTTGCTCAACTGTGCATCGCGGTTGTGCGGACGGAACCACGCGCTTTGGGTGAGCACCGGCTCCAGCGAGAAGGCCGAGCCCAGGTGAGCGCCCAAGGTGTCGCGGAAGTCTTCGGGGGTGAAGATGCGACAGGTCACCAAATCCTCGCGCAGGCCGGGGATGTAGTGACGTTCGAGATAGTCGAGGATGCGATCGCGATAGCGCGGACCTTCCACTTGCCAATCGATGTCGGCGTTGCCCAGATGCGGCACCGGCGCCAGCACGTAGTGCGCCGAGCAGCCGGGCGGCGCCAGGCTCGGGTCGGTGGCGCAGGGCGCGTGCAGGTACAACGAGAAGTCGTCGGCCAAGGTGTCGCCGTTGAAGATTTCCTGGATCAGCTCGCGGTAGCGCGGACCGAAGCACACGGTGTGGTGACGCAACTGTGGTTGCGCGCGCTTGAGGCCGAAGTGGATGACGAACAGCGAATTGCTGAAGCGCTTGCCGGCCAATTGGCGGCCATGCTGTTGGCCACGTGGGTGACCGGCCAGCAGATCCTTGTAGGTGTGCACCACGTCGGCATTGGAGGCCACGCAGTCGGCCTGGAACTGGCGGCCGTCGCGGGTGGTGACGCCGGTGAGGCGGTCGCCCTGGGTCTGCAAGGTCGCGACCTCGGCATTGAGGGCCAAGGTGCCGCCCAGGTCCTCGAACAGCCGCGCCATGCCTTGCACCAGCGCACCCGTGCCGCCGCGGGGAAACCACACGCCCCATTCACGTTCCAGGGCGTGGATCAGACTGTAGATCGACGAGGTCGCGAACGGGTTGCCACCCACCAGCAGCGCGTGGAAGGAAAACGCCTGGCGCAGCTTGGGGTGACGAATGTACTGCGCCACCTTGCTGTACACGCTGCGCCACGCCTGCAGGCGGGCCAACTGCGGACCGGCCTGGAGCATGTCGCGAAACGACAGGAACGGCACCGCGCCAAGCTTGATGTAGCCCGCGTCGAGCACCTGCCGGGAATAGGCGAGAAAGCGTCGATAGCCGTCCACGTCAGCCGGCTCCAGGGCGTGGATACGCCGCTCCAGGTCGTCCTGGTCGTTGCCATAATCCAAAGAGGTGCCGTCTTCCCAGCACAATCGGTAGAACGGGCTGACCGGTAGCATTTCGACGTAGTCGGCCATCTGCCGTCCGGCGCCGGTGAATAGCGCTTCCAGGGCGCCCGGATCGGTGATCACGGTGGGCCCGGCGTCGAAGGTGAACCCTTGGTCCTGGTAGACGTAAGCCCGTCCACCTGGCTTGTCGCGTCGCTCCAGCAGCGTAGTGCGCACGCCGGCGCTTTGCAGGCGAATCGCCAGGGCCAGCCCGCCGATGCCTGCGCCAATTACCACTGCCGATTTGCCTGGGGTCATCGATTGTCCTTGAAATGCCTGGGTGAAGAGCGAAGCGCCGCCTTGATAGCCGCGGCGACGGGAACGGGTGGCTTGCCGGTGAGGATACGCAGTTGATCGCGCCAGGTGCTGTGACCGGCGTAGAAACGTGCGATCAACGGTGCCGGGAGGCGATGGAAACGCTGCAGCACGCCCCAGCGATCCTGCGGGCGGCCGGCGAGGAACAGCATGCGGTTGAGCAGTCGGTAGAAGCCCTGACGCTGGCCGTGACGGTGAACGTACTGACCCAGCGCCGTCGCCAGTTGGGCGCTGTCATCCAGCGGCTGGGTCGCCAGCCAGTCGGCCAGGCGCACGGCGTCCGGCAGCGAGTAGCCAGTGGTGCTGTGGAACAGTCCGGCGCGCAGGCCGGAGCAGGGCAGGCCGCCGGCCTCGCGCCAGGCGCCAGGCAGGTCCTCGGCGAGGGTGATCGGCAGCACGCCATGTTCCTCGCGCAGGCAGGCTGCCACCGACCAGCCTTGCTGGTGCACGTACTCGGCGATGTGCTGGCGCAGGGTTTCGGCGGACGGCGCGGCGTCATCGACGTAGTGGGTGTCCTCCACCAGCACGGTGTCGTCGCTGAACGGCAGCAGGTAGACGAACCGGTAGCCCTGACCCTGGGTGACTCGTGCGTCCATCAACACGGGGATCTGCAGGCCGTGCGGGCGGTCCAGGCGCAGCAGTTGACCGACGAAAGCCTGATACCCAAGCACCCGGTGCGCACTGGGTCGAGCGCCACGGCCATCGATCACCACACGCGCCTCCAGTCGCCTGCCATCGTCCAGCAGCACGTGATCGGCGGCCACGCTGGCCACCGCACAGCCGGTGCGCAGGCTCAGGCCCAGCGCTGGGGTCAGCACCTCGGCGAAGCGCTCGCTGTCGAGGCTGGCGTAGCCACAGGGCAAGTTGCGCGAGAAGGCCGGGAAGTGCACCTGATAGGCCGGCCAGCGCTTGACCACCAGCGGCTCGATCCAGCGTTGCTGCGCGGCGCTGAGGTCGGCGTCATGGAATGACCAAGTGTGATTGCCGCCCAGGCGTTGGGCCTGTTCCAGACACAGGATGTTCAGTTCCGGGCGCAGCGTGCGCAGGCGCCAGGCGATCAAACCGTTGGCCAGGCCGCCGCCGGCGAGAATCAGATCGAAGCGCACGTTGCCTCCTCGTTCAGGACCGCGCGGCCGCTGGCCAGCGCCTGTTCGATCAACTGTGCCCCGCGTTGTGCGCCGTCCAAGGCTGCTGAGTCCTCGGCCAGCGACCTGAAGCGGCCCGCTGGCGCCTGGAGCAGTTCATTCAAGGCTTGGGCGATCCGCGCACGGCTAGCCCGGTGCGGCAGACGCAGGCCGAAACGATGATGCTCGACCCGCGCGGCCACGCCCGGTTGGTCGAAGGCGATCGGCAGCACCAGTTGCGGGGTGCCGGCCACGGCAGCGTCGAGCACAGTGTTCAGGCCGCCGTGGCTGATCACCACATCGGCGCGCCGCACCGCCCACTGCTGAGGGGCGAAATCGGTGACGAAGGTTGCGCCGCGGGCATGCAAGCGAGCCTGCTGCTGGGCATCGAGTCCGCCGCAATGGGCGAGCAGCAGTTGGACCTCGAGGTGCTGACAGGCACTGGCGATGCGCTCGAACAGGTCGAAGCGATGCCCTTGCAGGGTGCCCAGGCTGGCGAACACCAGCGGCCGTTCGGCGCTGATCGGCCAGGTGCCGGGTGCCTCGCGCGTGGCACGGCGCAGCGGCCCGAGGGCATGTGCGTGGGCGGGCCAGTGCTGGCGTGGGAAGTCCAAGCCAGCGGGCGTTTGACTCAGTTGCAGCAATGGCGAGAGAAAGGCATGCAATTGGCCTCTGGGCGCCAGCCCATGGTGCCGGCAAGCGCGCATCAATACCTTCGACACCGGTGTCATCAGCCCGTCATGCACGCGCTCGCTGCCGGCTTGCAGGCGCAACGCGCGGGCATCCGTACCCGCTGCGAAGGGGACGACCGGCAAGGGGATTCCCGCTTCGCGATTCACCGGCAACGCGCAGGCCACCGACACGCTCGGCAGGTGCAGCGCTTCGGCGATCAGTGCACCCGCAGGGGCCATCTGGTCGCAGATCAACGCGTCGACCTGATGCTTGCGCAAGGCGTCCGGCAGGTGCTCGCACAGCAACGCGCTGTTGTCGGCCATCTGCCGAATCAGCCGGTACAGGTGCCAGGGATTGCCTGTGCGTCCGGCCAGGCGCAGAGCCTGGGCGACATCCGCCTCGCCACGCGCCTGCGGGCCTAAGCCGACGAAGCCGATGCGTGGGGCATCGAGCCAACCGGCGACGCCGTGCTGCTGCATGAAGGTGACCTGATGGCCGCGTTCGACCAACGCCAGACCCAGCGCCTGCAAGGCGCTGAAGTGGCTGGGGTAGGTCGGCGCAACGACGGCGAAGTGGCTCATATCGGCAGCGGCGCCTGAGTCAGCAGCCGTGCTCGGCGCAACTGCGCCAGGTCGGCCGAGCCGGTGCAGAAGCAGGCGATGCGCAACTGGCGGATCAGCACGTGGAAGTGCTCGACCACCGCTTCACTGGAGCGGGTGGCCGCCTCCAGCACCCCTGCAGCCTGGCCGACCAGGTCGGCGCCGAGACGAATGGCCTTGGCCGCATCGATGCCGTCGCGAACACCTCCGGAGGCGATCAGTCCCACGCCGGGCAACGCCCGACGCACGCTCAGCACCGCCTGGGCGGTGGGTATACCCCAGTCGGCGAAGGCCAGCGCGACGGCGCGGTCGGCCGGGCTGGCGGCACGCGCAGCCTCTACTGCGGCCCAACGGGTGCCGCCGACACCCGCCACGTCGATGACGCTGACGCCCGCTTCGACCAGTTGACGCGCCACCGTCGGTGAGATGCCGCTGCCCACTTCCTTGGCGATCAGCGGCACCGGCAGTGCCTTGGCCAGCGCTTCGATGCGCCCCAGCACGCCACGCCAGTCGCGGTCGCCTTCGGCCTGCACCGCTTCCTGCAGGGGGTTCAGGTGCACGATCAGGGCGTCCGCCTGCACGCTATCCACCGCCCGCTGCGCCAGTTCCAGGCCATCGACTTCGCGCAATTGCGCCGCACCGAGGTTGGCCAGCAGCAGGATGTCCGGCGCCAGGCGCCGCAATTCGGCGGTCAGTCCCTGGTCATTGCCGCTGCGCAGGCCCACACGCTGGGAGCCGACGCCCATGGCGATGCCCAGCGCCTGGGCGGCTTCGGCCAGGTGCCGGTTGATGGCCTCGGCGCGGTCGGCACCGCCGGTCATGGAACTGATCAGCAGCGGTGCGCGCAACGCCTTGCCCAACAGGTGGGTACTCAGGTCGATGGCGTCCAGGTCCAGCTCCGGCAGGGCACAGTGTTCGAAGCGCAGCGCCGACCAACCGGCGCCATCATCGCCCGGGTTTCCGGCAGCAGAGGCCAGGACGATGTCCAAGTGATCGTTCTTGCGTTGACTGAGCATGTTTTCGTTCATGCCGGCTCCCTAGCATGGAATCATCTGCGCACAGATGAGGTCTGTGCTGAAGCGAGCTATACAACATAGAGGGCTATGTACAGCTAAGCTGAAAAAACTGCACAGCATCAGGCAACGGCACCTGCCAGTCGTTCCTTTTCACCGCGGCCTGCGTGCCGCCTGCATCCAGAGGCCGGAATGACGACCATCACCTGCGCGGCGGCGCTGACCGACACCGATTTTGCCGAGCACCTCGCCCAGTTGCGTGGGGCCCTCGAAACGCGCCTTGAGCAACTGTTGCCTGCGGTCGGCCACGAGCGCGACCTGTTGGCCGAAGGCATGCGCCACTGCACGCTGGCGCCGGGCAAACGTCTGCGTCCGCTGCTGCTGGCGCTGCTGGTCGAAGACCTCGGCGCTTGTCCGCAGGCCGCCTTGCAGGCCGGGTGCGCCATCGAGATGGTGCATGCGGCCTCGTTGGTGCTGGACGACCTGCCGTGCATGGACGACGCCGCGTTGCGTCGCGGACGGCCGACCCTGCATCGGGCTTTTGGCGAAGACGTGGCGATTCTTGCGGCGATTGCCTTGCTGTCGCGCGCCTTCGGCCTGCTGTCGGCGCTGGAAACCCTCAGTCCACGCGTGCGCAACGCCCTGGTGGCGACGCTCTCGGAAACCATCGGCGTGCAGGGCCTGGTCAAAGGCCAGTTGCAGGACCTGCGCGATGGCGCGACGCCGCGCACCGCCGAGCAAATCGCCGAGACCAACCAGCTCAAGACCGGCGTGCTGTTCGGTGCCATCGTCGAGATGGCCTGCCGCATGGCCAATGCCTCGCTTGACGTCAGCCGCGCGCTGCATGCCTTCGCCGAGGAACTCGGGCAGGCGTTCCAGTTGCTGGACGACCTGAAGGATGGCGACAGCGACACCGGCAAGGACTGCCTGAAGGATCAAGGCAAGTCGACGCTCTTTGCACTGTGCGGCGAAAAGGGCACCCGCCAGCGCCTCGACGCGCACCTGGCCGCGGCCAACCAGTGCCTGGTCCAGGCCGGTCTTGGCGGCGGGCGTATCGCCTCGCTGTTGCAGGCGTCGTTCAGCGATACCCGATCGAACCTTCCAAGCGCAGCGGGTTCTGCTGAACATCAGTCAGTGAATCGCGGAGGTATGCAATGAAATCCCATGATCCCCAACAGCCGCAGGATAAAGTGCCCGATGCCGTGTCTTCGGATCGCCTGCAGAAGGGCGAGCGCAACGAGGGTCCTGCCTTGGAGCGTCCCAACCCTGCCACCGAAACCGTGGACAAGGTCATCACGCCGACTGAGGTCAAAGAACTGGAAAACGACACGCGCGAGATCAACGAACGTTTGCGCGACGTGGAGCCAAAGCTGCGTCCCTGAGCCCACCTTGCGGGCCTGATCGCCAGGCCCCAGCCTTTTTCTGGCTGTATCGAGTCACGACCCCGCCAGCTGCGCCAGATAATCTCCAAATCCCTCCCGTGCCCGGCTGTCCCGACGGCTGCTGGTGGCCACGCTGTTGCGCGCAGTCCAGGCTATCTGCGCACCATTGGCTTCCAGCGCACGCACCAATTGCACGTCCTCATGGGCCGACAACGGCTGGAAACCGCCCGCCCGCCGATAGGCCTGGGCACAGATGCCGAGATTGGCCCATGAATGTGTCGGTGTCCTTCGCGAGCTTCGTAGCGGCTGCGGTACAGGCGGCGCAGCGCGGCGTCCTGCCAAGGCTCCCAGCGGTCCACGTGCACCGTGCCGCAGACGGCCTCGGCCTCGCATTGCAGTTGCCACATCAGCCAATGCGCGGGCACGCGGCTGTCGGCATCGGTGCAGGCCAGCCAATGGGCGCCGCGCTCGAGCATGGCCTCGGCGCCGGCACGCCGGGCGCAGCCCACGTTGCCCGCGTCCAGGCTCAAGGTGTCGACGCCATGGCGCTCGGCGATGCGCCCGCTGGTGTCGCTGCAGCGATCCAGCACCACCAGGATCTGCACCTCGTGACCCGCCGTCTGCGCCGCGAGTGCGGCGGCTTTCACCGCTTTCAGACAGCGGCCCAGGCGTCGGGCCTCATTATGCGCGGGAATGATGACGGCGATCATAGGCAGGTCTCGTCCAGGTCGACCACGCTGGGTTGGCACGACCAGTACTCGAGCAGGAAGTCCGCTTCCTCGTGGCGAAACACGCGGTACAGCGGCAGATACTCGGCCAGCCGCGCGTGCACTTCGCGGCCATCCTGCGGGCAGCCGGCGATGGGGTGAAGCCAGTGGCAGGCAAGCAGCCCGCCGTCATAGCTCAGGCTGGCCACCGACTGCTCGATGACCTGCCGCCAGGCGCGCGCATCGAGGTAGTAGCCCACTTCGCTGAGCACGATGAGGTCGAAGCTGCCGCCCGGCCAGTCTCCTGGCAGGCGCGCCTGTTCAGCGCTGGCATGGGGAGCATCGGCCAGGCGCGCGCGGGTCAGCTCGACCGCCGTTCGATCGAGGTCCTGGCACAGCAGCCCGGCGCAGCGCTCGGCCAGCAGCGCGCTGAGTTCACCGTTGGCGCAAGCCGGTTCGAAGATCCGTTCGTAGCACTGGCGCGGCAGGCTGGCCATCACCAGGTCGCGCTTGCGCTTCTCGTACCAGCGGGTGCGAAAGGCCCACGGGTCTTCGTTGCGGGCGTACAGGTCGGCGAAATACTCGGCATCGAGGCTCATGGCAGATCCTTCTTCAGAGAAACACCAGTTCAAAGGGTTGCAGCAGGCATTCCAGCAGCTTGGCGGACAGCACCGGCGGACGGTCGTCATCGGCCTGCAACTGGCTGACGTGGGCAGCGATGGCTTGACGCTTGCGCGCCACGCTGGCGTCGCTCAACTGGATCCGCCGTGCGCGTTGCCACGGCAGGCGCGGGTCATCGGCCTGCGCCCAGTGCCAGGCCCAGACCGGCACCTCGGCCAGCTCCGCACCGCGCGCCTGGGCCGCCTGGGCGCAGGCGCGGCCCACGGCGTCATGGTCGCAGTGGCCGTCCAGGCGCCAAGGACACATCAGCAGGTCGCCCGGCTGCAGCAGTTGGCTCAGGTGATTGACCAGGAACGGCTCGTCGCGGGGCAGGGCGCCGTCCTTGAGGTTCAGGCGCCGCCAGTCCACCTCGCGCAACTGCAGATCGAGCTGCTGCAGGGCATGCTGACTTTCTAGCGGACGCTGGTGGCGCAGGCGTCGCTCGCTCCAGTGCTCGGAGCCCGGATGGCTACCTTCGCCGTCGGTGGCGGAGATCAGGATCAGGTCCTGCTCACGCCCCTGGAAATGGCTGAGCAGACCGCCCGCCATGAGGATTTCATCGTCCGGATGCGGCGCCACCAGGACCAGGCGACGACCAGGCGGACACAGTTGTTCGGGGGTGATCCACGCGGCGCGGGCCAGGTGGGCGGACTTCTGCCATTCGCTCCAGGGCGTGCCAGCGCTGGCCTGGATAAGGTTCTCGCTCATAGCTGCCAGTCTCCTGCTGGGCGCTGCGCCCGCTGTTGTCCAAGGGCTGCCAGGTCGCGCTCGGCGTGGCTCTGGCGCAGGTACACGGGTAAATCGGCGTTGAGCCGGGCGAAGTGACTGTCGCGGCAGAACGGCGTGGCGCCCAGTGCGCGCCCGACATGGTGCAGAACTTGCTCGGCCGCCTGCTCGACCTGGGCCCGCGTGCGCCGCACTGGGTAACTGGCATCGGCCACAGGGTGGGCATCGATCCACGCCGCGCACTCGCGCAGCGCGGCACGTGCCCCGAGCAAGGCGCTGTCCACCGCGCCCAGATGCGCGTGGGCATGGGCATCGGCCCGGGGCGTGCGGCAATGTTCACGCAGGTAATCGGCGATCGCTGCAGCGGCCCCGTACCAGCAGGCGGCGATGCCCGCACCGCCTTGCCAGAAGCCGGGGCGCGACAGGTACTGTCCCGGCTCGCCGACGGCAATGCCAGGCGAGTCGTCGAAGTTGAGGGTGACGCTGGCGGTGGCCGCCATGCCCTGGGCTTGCCAAAGGTCCGTACTTACGCGCTGGCTAGGATGCGGCAGGTCGATAGCCACCAGTTGCGGCTTCTCGTCTGCAGTCCAGGCGGTGATCAGCCCTTGGTTCACCTGCAAGGCCCCGGAACACCAGGCCTTGGCGCCGTGCAGTCGGACTTGGTCGCCGTCCCGGGCGACGATTCGGGCCCGTGCGTCTGGCGGCTCCGCTGCCCACACGCCCCAGAGGCCATCACCGGCCAAGTGGGCGGCACCGCACTCGGCCAGAATCGCCAGGGCATCGGTGTGGCCCTCGTACAGCTTGGCCAGCGCCAGGTCACAACCGCCGACGCGTGCCAGCACTTGCCAGCGTTGCAAGGTCTGGCCCTGACCGGGCAGGGGCAGCTCATCGAGTGCCTCGGCCTGCATTGCCTGCATCAGCGTGGCCAATCCAGGGTCCAGATGCAGGGCCTGGCTGCGCTCGCCGAAGGCGCGCAGCACAGACGCCAAGCGTGTTGAGTCGATGGTTGGATCACTGTTCATGCGGTGGCGTCCATTCCCAGTTGCTTGCGCATGCGCGCGGTGATCGATTGGCGGGTCGTGCTCATCTGCGCCCAAGGGTCGTCGAGGTCGGCCAGGCGTTCGTGCAGGTTGACGAGGGTCCACTGGTCAGCGCCTTTGAGCTGCGCCAGTTCCTCGGGCCAGATCGGCACCGACACCGGCAGTCCATCGCGCGCGCGCACCGAATAGGCACTGACGGTGGTTGCGCCCTGGGCATTGCGCAGGTAGTCGATGAAGATCCGGCCCACCCGATTCTTCGGGCCGGACACGGCCGAAAAGCGATCAGGGAACAGGTCCGCCATGTGTTGCACCAGGGCATGACTGAACGCCTTCACCTGCTCCCAGGATGCGCGTCGGGTGAGCGGCACCACCAGGTGCATGCCTTTGCCACCGCTGGTCTTGAGGAAAACCTTCAGGCCCAACTCTTCGAGCAAGGTGAGGGTCAATTGGGTGGCTTCGACCATGGCTTTCCAGGGCAACGCCGGATCCGGGTCCAGGTCGAGCACCAGGCGGTCGGGCTTGTGGAAGTCCCGGGTCGTGGCGTTCCAGGTATGAAATTCCAGGGTGTTCATCTGCACGGCGCCCAGCACGCTGTCCACCCGGTTCAGCACCATGGCAGCCTGTCCCGCCTGGGCTTTGTCGAACGTGCGCACGTGAGGCAGGTGCAGTTGCCCGGCATGTTTCTGGAAGAACAGCTCCCCGCTCAGTCCTTCAGGTGCGCGCACCAAGGCCACGGGGCGATCCTTGAGTTGTGGCAGCAGCCACTCGGACACCTGGGCGTAGTACTCCAGAACCTGACGCTTGGTCACCCCGGTGGTGGCATCGATGACGCGGTCCGGGTGAGTCAGGCGCAGATCGCCGAGGGCTTCAGGCTCGGCCTTGCGGCGCTTTGCAGCGGGCTTGGGCATGGGTTGTTCCAGGTCGATGGCAGTGGCTGGCTTGTCGTCGCGCAGGCCGTGGAAAACGGCGTGGCGCACGATACCGTCGCGGGTCATCTGGGCGTAGGCGACCTCAGCCAGCAACCGTGGTTTGAGCCAGTGCACGCCGTGGGCCTGGGCACCGCTGGGCGGCTTCGCCAGTGCAGGCTTGGCGCTGTGCAAGGGCTTGAGCTGGGCATAGAGGGTTTTCAGGGTGGCGGCGCTGAACCCGGTGCCCACTCGACCGGCGTAGCGCAACTCGCCGCTGTCGGCGTCGTGCAGGGCCAGCAGCAGGGCACCGAAGGCCGTGCGGCTGCCCTTGGGGTCGGTGTAGCCGACGATGACGAACTCCTGGCGCCGCGTGCATTTGAGCTTGATCCAGTCGCGGCTGCGCTGGCCGCTGTAGGGGCTGTCGGCACGTTTGCCGATCAGGCCCTCGAGCCCCAGACGACAGGCGCTGTCGAGCAGCGAGTCGAGCGGTTGATCGAAGTCGCCGGAGTAATGCAGCACATCGGATGCATCGTCCGCCAGGAGCTGCTGCAGCGCGTCTCGGCGCTGCGACAGCGGCACCGGGCGCAAGTCCTTGCCGCCCAGGAAGGGCAGGTCGAACAGGTAATAACGAATGGCGTGGTCGTCATCGCGGTCGAAGGCGTTTTGCAGCGCCTGGAAATCCGCGACGTCGTCATCGCCGTTGACCACCACCTCACCGTCGAGCCAGGCGCTGTCCAAGGACAGCGCACGCAGGGCGTCCACCAGCCGCGGCATGCGCGCGCTCCAGTCATGGCCGTTGCGGGTGAACAGGCGCACATCCTGGCCGTCGATTCGCGCCAGAATGCGGTAGCCGTCGAATTTCACTTCATAGCGCCAGTCGCCCGCAGGCGGGGCGTCCACCAGTGTGGCCAGTTGTGGTTGCAGTGTCTGGGGCAGGCTGGCTTTCTTCGCCCGAGCGGGTGTGGACTTTGCGGTCTTGCGCGTGCGCGGCGTCAGGGTGCGATCGCTGACGACGCTGTCGGGTTGGTCCTCGACGATGCTGTAGTCGTCCTCGCTACGGGCGTGATCGTCCTTGGACTTGACCAGCATCCACTGTTCTTTCTTGCCTTCCAGGCGCGTGCGAAAAAGATTCCACGTTCCACCGAGCTTCTCCCCTTGCAGGCGAAAGCGCAGCTTGCCCTTGGCATAGGCCACCTGCGGATCACCTTCAGGCTGCCACACGCCACGATCCCAGACGATCACATCGCCGGCGCCGTAATGCCCCTCGGGAATGTGCCCTTCGAAGTCGGCGTAATCCAGCGGGTGATCTTCAACGTGCACGGCCAGGCGACGCACGCTGGGGTCGAGTGACGGCCCTTTGGGCACAGCCCAGCTCTTGAGCGCACCGTCCAGCTCCAGCCGGAAGTCGTAATGCAGGTGGCTGGCGTCGTGCTTCTGGATGCAGAACTGCAGCGCGTGGTCCGCGGCTTGGCGACGGCCCTTGCCAGAGGGCTCGGGCGTGGCCTTGAAATCGCGCTTGCGCTGGTATTCCTGCAGCGGCTTGGCCATGACTAACTCCGGGACGTTCGCGGATCGGTCTCTGGTTGAGGCGATCGGAACAAGCAGAGTTCAAAAAAGACTGATCACCATGATTCCGGCCAGCACGATCAGCCCGCCGAGGATGCGCCGTGCGAGGTGGCCTTCATGAAAAAACCACCACGCCAGGAATGAACCGATGACGATTGAAGACTCGCGCATCGGCGCGACCAGTGCCACGGGTGCGCGTTGCATGGCGGTCAGCACCAGCACGTAGGCCAGTGGGGAGAGCAGGGCGACGGCCAGGATCGGCGCTGCGTTGGCACGCAGCGCGACCGCAATGCCATGCCGGCGTCTCAACGCGAAAGGGGTCAGGATCAGGCCCTGTAGTAGCAGCGTGCCGGCGTAGTAGCTGACCGGCGGTAAATGCCACCCGGTGACAGCGTGGCTGTCCCATAACGTATACCCGGCGATGCTGGTCCCGGTCGCGACACCCCAGAACACGCCTGGGGACAGCAGGCGGCCAGCGGCCCCGAAAACCTGTCCGACCACGACGAAGATCCCGATGACGATGAGCAACGCGCCGCACATCGCTGCCAAGCCTAGGCGCTCCCCGAGTAGGGTAACCGCGATCACCATGGTCAGCAGTGGACCCGAGCCACGGGCGACTGCATACACCACGCCAAGCTCTGCGCGGTCGTAGCCAGCTTGGAGGATGAGCGAGTAGACGATGTGCAGTACCGCCGAGACGACGGAGGCGACCAGGAGCCGGCCATCGAGTGCTTGGTGTTGCTCGGCCATCAGCACCAAGCCGATCGGCAGGCACAATAACGCGCTGGCGAAGGTATAGGCCCAGACGAACAGCAAGGTGTCGCCACGCTTGTACTTCGCGGCGACGTTCCACAGCGCATGGGCGGTGGCTGCGATGAGCACGAGCGCTATTGTGTCGAGCCCCATCAGTCGATATCGGGCAGGTCGATACCGGCCCGCTCGGCTCGACGGTTGCGCTCAGGGTCGCGCATGGCGAGCGCCGTGACCAGCGAGTCGACGACCACTAGCTGGGCCAGCCGACTGCCGGCGGCAGCCATTTGCGCCGGCAGCGGTGCGCCGCCGACCACCAGAGCGGTGTCCGCGAGATTGGCCAGTGGCGTGCCGTACTGATTGGTGATGGCGATCAGCGAAGCCCCGGCCGAAGACGCGGCGTCGGCAACGGCGAGTGTGGTGGCTGTGCGTCCGGTCGAGCTGACGGCGATCACGACATCGTCCTGCCCTAACAGGCGCATAGCGATCATCGCTGACAGATGGTCCTGGATGCCGACCGTCGTTACGCCCACCGCGCGCAGGCGGAAGACGGCGTCGGCGGCCACGATGGATGACGGTCCGGCGCCGAAGGCGATCACTTGCCTGGCAGAGCGCAGCGCCTCAACCGCTCGGTCGAGCGCTGCGATGTCCAGCGCGCCCAACAGCGCATCCAGGGCGTGAGTGCCGGCATGGATCGAAGACTGGATCACGTCAACCGACGTTGCATTGGCTCCGAGCGCCTGTGGAGGTACGAAGAATTGGTTGGTACCCCGTGCCCGTGCGATCTCGATCTTCAGTTCGGCGAAGCCGCCGAAGCCCACCGCCCGTGCAGCGCGTACCACGCTTGGCGCAGAGACGCCCGCGCGGGCGGCGACCTGCGCAGCGGTGCTCGTACCGACGAACAAGGGATCGGTCATCAGCAGGGCAATGACCTTGCTTTCGCTGGCGGCCAGATCCCCGCTGCGGGCCTGAACGCTGCTTAGCCACTGGGCGATACGTGTCGAGCTATTTGAAATTTTGTTACCAGTTTTTTCATTCATTTGTTATTTATTACATGGTGTGGCGAAAGGCACAACCCTGTTTCCAACCCTTTGAGGAGCATTCGTCCATGACTAACGATCATTGCCTGTCCGTGGCTGTCGTGGGGCCTGGTGCCATAGGCACCACCCTTGCCGCCATGCTGCACGAGTGCGCACGTACGCCGACGTTATGTGGCCGACGGGCGCGCGATGAACTCACGCTGCTGGATGGCGAGCGCAGCATCCGCGTTCCCGGACCCGTGCAGACGAGTCCCGATCAGATCGGACCAGGCTTTGATGTTGTCTTTCTTGCGGTCAAAGCGACCCAAACCGACGCAGCGGCCGCCTGGCTGTCGGGCCTGAGCGGTCCGCAGACCGTGGTGTGCGTCCTGCAAAATGGCGTCGAGCAGGTGCAGGCCGTGTCTGCCCACCTGGCCGATGCGCGTGTGGTGCCCGCAGTGGTCTGGTTTCCTGCCCAGGCACAGGCCGACGGCTCGGTTCGCCTGCGTGGAGAGGCACGCTTGAGCCTGCCGGACATTCCCGCTGCCGAGGTGGTCGTGCGAGCACTGCGTGGCACGCGATGCGGCGTCGAGTTGACCGCCGACTTCAAGACGGTGGCGTGGCGCAAGCTGCTCCAAAACGCCCTGGCCGGGCTGATGGCACTCACCCAACGTCGCGCGGGCATGTACGCCAGGAGCGATATCTCCAGGTTGTCACTGGCTTATCTGCAGGAGTGTCTGGCCGTCGCTCGCGCCGAAGGCGCTAACCTGCGCGACGACGTGCCCCAAGCGATTCTCGACCAGTTTCAGGCCTTCCCCCGAGACATGGGGACCTCCATCCTGACCGACCGTGAAGCCAACCGACCGCTGGAGTGGGACATCCGTAACGGCGTCGTGTCGCGTTACGGGCGAGCCCATGGTATCGCCACCCCTATCAGCGACATGCTGGTAGCACTTCTCGCCGCGGCGAGCGACGGACCGGGCTGATTGGCCGTTGGCGTTGTCGCCCGACGAGGGCCCGCGTGATGAAAATCTGAATTTTCCCGAGCAGCGCAGAGTCGACCGCTTGAACGCACTTGACCGGAGAGCCGCCATGGCCCAAGCAGACGACGAGAAGTACCGCCCCCAGGAAATCGACGACACCGAAGACCGCATGGGCAGCATCCGTGAGCTGGACTTCAGCGAGCGCAAGGATGAACGCCGTGGGCGTGTTGGCGACGAGCGTCCCGACGCCGAGGCGGAGCAGGATTTTTCCCCAGAGCGGATCGCCGAGAGCGGCATGAGCGGGGCGAGGCGCTGACCGAGAGCTTGCACGAGGACAACGTGACCATGGACGACCTGAGCCTGGACACGCTGTACGGCGCGCCAGGTGCCCGTGACGCCCAGGACTCGGCCGAGGACGATGGGCCTGCCGACATGAACCTGCGCGAAGTGGATGCCGATGAAATTGCCGGTGGCAATGGCCTGGACGAAGCCGAACTGGCCCACGTCAAGCCCCTCGACGGCAAGCCGTGGACCGATGACGATTCGAACGCCGATGGAGAGCATCGCCATGAATGAGCAACGTTGCGCCTGTAACCACTGTTCCTGCACGGTTGACGCCAACGCCTTTTCCCACGACGGCAAGGCCTATTGCTGCGAGGCCTGCGCCAGTGGTCACCCGCACGGCGAGCACTGCCGCATGGGCGACTGCGGCTGCGGCGCAGCGACCCAGCCGGACGAAAAGAGCGTCGATAATGCGCTGGACGAAACCTATCCGGCGAGTGACCCGATCTCGCCGTGACGGCGTGGGCAATCGTTACGCTCAGCGTAATGAACTGCCGCCGTGCTTGATTGATGCCCCCCACGCCCAGGCCTAAGGTGACTCCACGACAGCGAATCCGTGGAGTCACCCATGACCACAACACAGCATCCACCGCCGCCGCACTGGTCGAGACGGCGCAGCGAAAAGCAGCGCCGCCTCGAACGGGTGCGTCACTTGGCCGAGGGCCGGGTACTACCCAGCGAGCGGATCGTCGAGGCGTTGGAGTTGCTGATCGCACCAGGCGATCGCGTGGTGCTCGAAGGCAACAACCAGAAGCAGGCCGATTTCCTCTCCCGCTCGCTGGCCAAGGTCGATCCCGAGCGCCTGCACGACCTGCACATGATCATGCCCAGCGTCAGCCGCGCCGAGCACCTGGATCTGTTCGAGCGGGGCATCGCACGCAAGCTCGATTTCTCCTTCGCCGGACCGCAAAGCCAGCGCATCGGCCAGTTGCTTGAAGACGGGCTGCTCGAAGTCGGCGCTATCCACACCTACATCGAGCTCTACTCGCGCCTGCTGGTGGACCTGATCCCCAACGTGACCTTGGTGGCAGGTTTCTGCGCCGACCGGGACGGCAATCTCTACACCGGCCCCAGCACCGAAGACACGCCGGCACTGGTCGAGCCCACCGCGTTCAGCGACGGCATCGTCATCGCTCAGGTCAACCAACTGGTCGACCGGGTGGACGACCTGCCGAGGGTGGACATTCCGGCCTCCTGGATCGATTTCGTGGTGGTCGCCGACCAGCCGTTCTACATCGAACCGCTGTTCACCCGTGACCCACGGCACATCAAGCCAGTGCACGTGCTGATGGCGATGATGGCGATTCGCGGGATCTATGAACGTCATCAGGTGCAGTCGCTGAACCATGGCATTGGCTTCAATACCGCCGCCATCGAGCTGATCCTGCCGACCTACGGCGAGTCGCTCGGCCTCAAAGGCAAGATCTGCCGCAACTGGACACTCAACCCACACCCCACCTTGATTCCCGCCATCGAGACCAGTTGGGTGCAGAGCGTGCACTGCTTCGGCACCGAACTGGGCATGGAGGACTACATCGCCCAGCGCCCTGACGTGTTCTTCACCGGCCGTGACGGCTCCATGCGCTCCAATCGCCTGATGTGCCAACTGGCCGGGCAGTACGCGGTGGACCTGTTCATCGGCGCCACCTTGCAAGTGGATGGCGACGGCCATTCCTCCACCGTCACGCGGGGCCGGCTGGCGGGCTTTGGCGGTGCGCCGAACATGGGCCACGACCCGCGCGGACGCCGCCACGCTACACCTGCCTGGCTGGACATGACCGTGCCGGACACCCTGCTCGAGCGCGGGCGCAAGCTGGTGGTGCAGATGGTCGAGACCTACCAGGAAGGCGGCAAGCCGACCTTCGTCGAGACCCTCGATGCGGTGGCGGTGGCGAAAAAAGCCGGCATGCCGCTGGCGCCGGTGATGATCTATGGCGACGACGTCACCCACCTGCTCACCGAGGAAGGCATCGCTTACCTGTACAAGGCGCGCAGCCTCGAAGAACGCCAGCAGATGATCGCGGCGGTGGCCGGCGTCACGGCCATCGGCCTGCGTCACGACCCCAAGGACACCGAGCGCCTGCGCCGCGAAGGGTTGGTGGCCTTGCCCGAGGACCTGGGCATTCGCCGCACCGACGCCAGCCGCGAGCTGCTGGCCGCGCGCAGCATCGCCGACCTGGTGGACTGGTCTGGCGGCCTCTACAACCCACCCGCACGCTTCAGGAGCTGGTGATGAAAGCGAACATGCTTGCCCCTTTGAGCCTGTCGGAGCGCCTGGCGGACCTGGCGGTGGACGCGCTGATCGACGAGGCCGAGCTGTCGCCCAAGCCCGGCCTGGTGGACCGTCGCGGCAGCGGTGCGCATGGCGACATGAGCCTGGCGCTGATGCAGGCCTCGGCGCTGTCGCTGTGGCCGTGCCTGCGGCAGATGGCCGAGGCCGCGCAACGGTTTGGCCACATCGCCACGCCATTGCGCGCCGAACTGGGGCGTCTGGGGCGTGAAGGCGAAGCGGCGATGTTGGTCACCACTGCGGGGGTGAACACCCACCGTGGCGCGATCTGGGCGTTGGGGCTGCTGGTGGCGGCGTGGGCCTTGAATCCGGCCGACAGCGACCCGCTGAGTGTGACGGCGCGGGCAGGGCGCTTGGCGCTGATCGAGGATCCTGCCGCGCCGATCGCGGACAGCCATGGCCTGCACGTGCGCCGCCGCTACGGTGTCGGCGGTGCCCGCGAGCAGGCCCAGCAGGGCTTCCCAGCGATCATCGGACATGGCTTGCCGCAACTGCTGCGCAGCCGCGCCGCCGGTGTCGGCGAAACCCCTGCGCGGCTGGATGCCTTGCTGGCGATCATGGCTGCGCTCAGCGACACCTGCGTGTTGTGGCGTGCCGGCGAGCAAGGCCTGGCAGTCCTGCAGCAGGGCGCCCGGGCCGTGCTGGAGGCCGGTGGCAGTGCCAGCCTGGCCGGCCGTCGCCACCTGCGCGCGTTGGATGCGCGCCTGCTGCACCTCAATGCCTCTGCGGGCGGGGCCGCCGATTTGCTGGCCGCCTGCCTGTTCCTCGACAAAGCCGGGAGCCTGTGACATGCAAACCCTGACCTTCGAATTTCCCGCCGCGCAGCCTGGCCGGGGCCGCGCCTTGGTCGGCTGCGTCAGCTCGGGCGACCTGGAAGTACTGATCGAGCCGGGCCAGCCGGGCCGTCTGCAGATCCAGGTGCTGACCTCGGTCGATGGCAGCCAGGCGCGCTGGAGCCAGTTGTTCGACCGCCTGTTCCAGGGCCGCGCCTGGCCTGCGCTGAACATCGACATCCATGACTTCGGTGCCACCCCCGGCGTGGTGCGCCTGCGCCTGGAACAAGGCTTCGAGGAGATCGACCATGACTGACCGCGAACACCTGCTGCGTAGCCGCAGCTTCGTTGAGCTAGGCGCGCGCCAGCGCGCTGGCGCCGTGCTCGATCCGGGGAGCCTGCGCGAATTGCTTGGCCCGTTCGAGCGCCTGATGTCGCCCTGGCTGCCGTTGCAGGGCATCGTGCCGCAGGCCGATGACGGGGTGGTCATCGCCAAGGGGCTGCTCAATCAGCGCCCCGCCGTGGTGGCCGCCATCGAAGGCGGGTTCCAGGGCGGCAGCATGGGCGAGGTGGGCGGTGCGAAGATCGCCGCGGCGCTGGAGTTGGCCGTGGAAGACAATCGCCAGGGCATCCCGACCTGCGCTGTGCTGCTGCTGGAGACCGGTGGTGTGCGCTTGCAGGAGGCCAACCTGGGCCTGGCGGCGATCGCCGAGATCCAGGCCGCGATCATCGCGCTGCGCGCGCATCAGCCGGTGATCGGCGTCATCGCCGGGTCCGTCGGCTGCTTTGGCGGCATGTCCATCGCCGCCGGACTGTGCAGCCATCTGCTGGTGACCCGCGAGGCGCGCCTGGGGCTCAACGGGCCGCAGGTGATCGAGCAGGAGGCCGGTATCGGCGAATACGATTCGCGCGACCGACCGTTCATCTGGAGCCTGACCGGGGGTGAGCAGCGCCATGCCAGCGGTCTGGCCGATGCCTATGTGGCCGATGACGTAGACCTTATCCGTGAGCAGGTACTGCGCCTGCTCGAACAACCCAGCGCTCGGCGTGCCAGCCGGCATGCCGAGTTCCTTGAGCGTCTGGCCCGCTTGGGGAGCGATTGCCCGCAAATGGACGCCGCCGCCGTGCGTACCCTGTATCGAGGAGAAGTCTGATGAACCGTGCCCAGAAGTGGTTGCAGCACCTGGCTGAAGGTCAGCCGCTGGCGGGTTTGCCAGCATCGGTGCAGGTGATCGACGCCGAGCTGGACAATCGCCCGGCGCGATTCATCGCGGTGGTCCCCGATGCGCACAATCCCTTTCCCCGCGCCCGCAATGGCGAGGTGGGACTGCTCGAAGGCTGGGGTCTGGCCAAGGCGGTGGATGACGCGGTGCAGGCCGACCGTGACGGCGACAAGCGCGTGCTGGTGGCACTGATCGACGTGCCGAGCCAGGCCTATGGTCGGCGGGAGGAAGCCTTGGGCATCCATCAGGCCTTGGCCGGCGCGGTCGAGGCCTATGCCCAGGCCCGCCTGGCCGGTCATCCGGTGATCGGGCTGCTGGTGGGCAAGGCCATGTCCGGTGCGTTTCTGGCCCATGGTTACCAGGCCCAGCGCCTGATCGCGCTGGACGACGAGGGGGTGATGGTGCACGCCATGGGCAAGGCCGCCGCCGCGCGGATCACCCTGCGCAGCGTCGAGGCGCTCGAGGCGCTGGCCGCCGAGGTGCCACCGATGGCCTATGACCTGGACAGCTATGCCTCGCTGGGCTTGCTGCATCAGCGGGTGAGCGTGACCAGCGCCGAGGCGCCGACAGCCCAGGACGTGGCGCGGGTGCGTAACATGCTGATCGAGGCGGTACGCGACATTGGCACGTGCACCGACTTGAGCGCGCGCCTGCACGGACAGCACCGCAGCGCCTCGCGCGAGGTACGTCAGCGTCTACGCGCGCAGTGGCAGGAGGCCTGAGATGAATGCCGTGCGCCCCCACGACCTGCTCTGGGGCATGACCCCGGACCTGCTGCCCGCTGACGCGCCAGCGTGGGCGCGGCAGGCGTTGGCAGCCGGTGAGCCGGTGGTGGTGCGCCGCGCGCTGCAGGCAGCGGGCTGGGTGGCGGTCGGTCTGCGCGGGCGCTCACGGGCGCAGCGCTTTGCCGCACGCATGCCGCTGGCGCAGGTCGTGCGCCGGGTCGCCCCCGAGCGCCTGCGCTGGCAGGGCGACACCGATTTACCCGCATTGCAGGCGGTGGAGCAGGTCGCCGCTGTCCTCGACGCGCAGGGGTGGTGCTGGGGGCCAACCGGCAGTGTCGGCTTCCAGTTGGCCAGCGGTATCGAGGTGGTGCACGCCGACAGCGATCTGGATGTGCTGCTGCACGCACCGCAGCGGCTGTCGTGCGAACGGGCGCGTGACTTGCTGGGCGCGCTGGAGGCAGTGGCGTGCCGGATCGATGTGCAGCTCGAAACCCCGCACGGGGCTGTCGCGTTGCGCGAATGGGCCAGCGGTGCCCGTCAGGTGCTCTTGAAAGCGGCTTCGGGAGCGCGATTGGTGAGCGATCCCTGGTCGCTTGAGGAGGCGGCCGCATGAGCAGTCTGTTCGCCTTCCCCGGCCAAGGCGCCCAGCAGCCCGGCATGCTGCATCATTTACCCGAAGGCAGCCGCGACGTGCTGGAGGCGGCCAGCGAGGTGCTTGGCGAACAGGTACTGGCGCTCGACAGCGCCGAGGCCTTGCAGCACACCCGTGCGGTGCAGCTGTGTCTGCTGCTGACCGGGGTGGCCTGGGCGCGCTGGCTGTTGCGCCGCGGCCCAGCGCCGGCCTGCGTGGCCGGGTTGTCGATTGGCGCTTATGCAGCGGCAGTCACGGCCGAGGCGTTGAAGCTGGAGGACGCGGTGCGCCTGGTGTCACTGCGCGGCGACCTGATGCAGCGGGCATACCCCAGCGGTTACGGCATGACCGCCCTCAGCGGCCTGGAGCAGGCCACGCTTGAGTGCGTGTTGGCCGAGGTCGATGGTGAGGTCTACCTGGCCAACGTCAACAGCGACAACCAACTGGTCATTGCCGGCAGCGATGCGGCCATGGGCGCGGTGGTCGCCCGTGTGCGCTCGTTGGGGCAGGGCGTGGCTCGCCGTCTGGCGGTCAGCGTGCCGTCGCACTGTGCATTGCTGCAGGCCCCGGCTGCGACCCTGGCGCAGGCCTTCGCCGAGGTCACGCTGCAGCGCCCGCGCCTCACCTACCTGAGCGGCAGCAGCGCGCGGGCGCTGTTCGACCCGCAACGCCTGCGTGAAGACTTGGCCTACAACATGGCGCGCCCCGTCGATTGGCGCGCCACCTTGCGCAGCGCCTGGGAGCGCGGCGTGCGGCTGCACCTGGAGCTGCCTCCGGGCAGCGTGCTCAGCGGCTTGGCGCGGCAGGTGTTCGACGCCGGCAAGGTGCTGAGCGTCGAATCGACCCGTGCGGATACGCTGGAGGCGCTGTTGCGCCAGGAGGTGGCTCACACCCGATGACTGTGCTGGCGCTCGAAGGACAACAACAAACAACTTCGATACAACCTGAGGACAACAATAATGATCATCTATGGTGTGGCTCTGCTGGCGGTCTGCACGCTGGCCGGCGTCATCGTCGGCGACTTCCTGGGCGTGCTGCTGGGCGTCAAATCCAATGTGGGCGGGGTCGGCATCGCCATGATCCTGCTGATCTGCGCGCGGCTGTACATGCACCGCAACGGGGGCATGAGCAAGGAGTGCGAGTTCGGCGTCGGTTTCTGGGGCGCGATGTACATCCCGGTGGTGGTGGCCATGGCGGCTCAGCAGAACGTGGTCACCGCACTGCATGGCGGCCCGGTGGCGCTGGTGGCGGCGGTGGGCGCGGTGCTGGTGTGCGGCGTGACCATCGCGCTGATCAGCCGCAGCCACCGTGGCGAGCCGTTGCCGGCGCTCGAAGCGCCAGTACCTGCGCAGGCGGCTGTGGCGGGAGGGCGCTGAGATGTGGTCGATCATTGAGAAAGCGTTGGCGCACAACGATCTGATCACAGCGTTTGCCGTGGTCGGGGCGGTGATGTGGGTGTCGGTCATGCTCTCCAAGTACCTGACTTTTGGCCGGGTGCACGGGTCGGCGATCGCCATCGTCATCGGCCTGGTCCTGGCCTGGGTGGGGGGCACCTTGACCGGCGGGCAGAAGGGCCTGGCCGATCTGACCTTGTTCTCGGGCATTGGCTTGATGGGTGGAGCGATGCTGCGCGATTTCGCCATCGTCGCGACGGCGTTCGAGGTCCAGGCGACCGAAGCGCGCAAGGCCGGAGTGATCGGCGCGGTGGCCTTGCTGCTGGGAACGGTGCTGCCGTTCATCGTCGGGGTGGTCGTGGCCTGGAGTTTTGGTTATCGCGACGCAGTGAGCTTGACCACCATTGGCGCGGGGCGGTGACCTATATCGTCGGGCCGGTGACGGGGGCGGCGTTGGGCGCCAGTTCCGAGGTGATGGCGTTGTCGATTGCCACCGGGTTGATCAAGGCGATTCTGGTCATGGTGTTCACCCCGGTTTCGGCGCGGGTGCTCGCCCTGGATAACCCGCGCTCGGCCATGGTGTTTGGGGGGCTGGCGGGGACGGTTTCGGGGGTGACGGCGGGGTTGGCGGCGACTGATCGGCGGTTGGTGCCTTATGGGGCTTTGACGGCGACCTTTCATACGGGGTTGGGGTGTTTGATGGGACCTTCGGTTTTGTATTTTTGTGTGCGGGGGATTGTGGGGTGAGGGGGTGGGTTTTGGGGCTTTGAGGGTGATGTGATTATCCGGATTTTGGGATGGGGCTGATTCACCTTTTCGCCTTTACGGCGACCCTCTTTTTTTTCTTGGAAAAAAGAGGGGCAAAAACCGCTTGCTCCCGCATTCGGCCCCTTCGCTGCGCTGCGGGGTTCCCTCGCGCCGGTGGCACTCCGGGGGTACCGCGCTTAGGGCCATCCATGGCCCCAAGCGCTTGACGGGCATCCATGCCCGTCAACCCCCTCCGTGCCACCTCTGCTCGGCCTCCTGAGGTCGCGAGTGGCGGCGTCTGCACGATTGCGCGCTTAGAAGCGGGGCGGTGGGGCAGATGTTCTGGAGCGCTGCGCGATCGAATCGCCGTTGCCGTTGCCGTTGCCGTTGCCGTTGCCGTTGCCGTTGCCGTTGCTTTTGATCTTAGTGCGCGGTAGTTCAAACACCGCCAAACGCGACCTCAGGAGGCCGAGCAGAGGCGTCGCGCAGGGAGGTGACGGGCATGGATGCCCGTCAAGCGCTTGGGGCCATGGACGGCCCCTAAGCGCGGTCCTCCCGGAGCGACGCCGGCGCGAGGGAACCCCTGCGCGCAGCGCAGGGGCCGTATGCGGGAGCAAGCGGTTTTTGCCCCCCTTTTTTCCAAGAAAAAAAGGGGGTCGCCGTAAAGGCGAAAAGGTGACTCAGCCCCACCACAGCCACCGGATAATCCCCCCAAACCCAATCCCCCTCCAACCCCTCAAAAATACCCAAACCCCCCGCCCAATTCAGCTTAAGATGGCCAATCGCGACCACCCCCACCTCAACGCATACAACTATTGAGCCCCAGGGTGGTCGGTATTCAGGGTCCAGGTGCAAATCACAAGACCCCCCCTATCAGCCCTCAGGAGCCCACAATGGCAGCACTGCAAGACAGCACGTTGAATGCGATGGAAACCCACCAGCAACAACTGCTCGAGGGTTGGCTCAAGGCCCTGCAAGCCACAGGCGCTACCCGCAATATCAAGGAACAGGAACTCACCCAGGAAGCCCAGGAGTTTCTCCAGATCCTGACCCTGACCACCCGTGCCAAGCATGGCGCCGATATCAACGCTGCCGGCTGGGAAGAGGTCCGCCGTTTCCTCGATCGCCTTTCGGCCAGCCGCGCCCGTCTCGGACACGACTCGCACCAGACCACCTTCTTCATCTTCGCCCTCAAGTCGCCCTTGTTCGGCCTGCTGCAATCGGTCTATGCCGATCAGCCGCAACTGCTCGCCGAGCAGCTCTGGGAAATCTCCGGGCTGCTCGACACGCTCGGCATGTACACCATGCGCGTTTACCAGAAAACCCGCGAAGAAGTGATCAAGCGCCAGCAGGAAGAGCTGCTCGAGCTGTCTACTCCGGTCGTCAAGCTGTGGGACGGTGTGCTGGCCCTGCCGCTGATCGGCACCCTGGACTCCCAACGCAGCCAGACCGTCATGGAGTCGCTGTTGCAGCGCATCGTCGACACCGGCTCGGAGATCGCCATCATCGACATCACCGGCGTGCCGACTGTCGATACTTTGGTTGCCCAGCATCTGCTCAAGACCGTCACCGCCATCCGCCTCATGGGTGCGGACTGCATCATCAGCGGCGTGCGCCCGCAGATCGCGCAGACCATCGTGCACCTGGGCCTGGATCTGGGCACCTTGACCACCAAGGCCAACCTCGCCGATGCCCTGCAACTGGCCCTCTCGCGCCTGGGCGTGAGCTTGGTCGGGCGCGGCTGACACTATGGAACGCATCCCGATTCTCCAGATGGGCGAGTTCCTGCTGGTGACCATCCAGGTCGACATGCATGACCAGCTCGCCCTGCGCCTGCAGGACGATCTCACCGACCGTATCAGCCGCACCTCCGCGCGCGGCGTGCTCATCGACATTTCCGCGCTGGACATGGTCGACTCCTTCATCGGCCGCATGATCGCGCAGATCGCCAGCCTGTCGCGCCTGATGGACGCGCAGACCATGGTGGTCGGCATGCAGCCGGCTGTGGCCATCACCCTGGTCGAGCTCGGCTTGAGTTTGCCGGGGGTCAGCACGGCGCTGAATGTCGAGCGCGGCATGCAGGTGCTGCGTCAGCGGACCCAGCGCTCATGAACGTACGCGACAGCGGCAGCCATCCGGTGCGTATCGAGCAAGACGTGGTGCTGGCCCGGCAACTGGTGCGCAAGCTGGCCAGTGAATGCGGCATGCGCCTGGTCGACTTGACCAAGCTGGTGACCGCCGTCAGCGAGCTGGCGCGCAACACCGTGGTTTACGGCGGTGGCGGCGACATGGACTGGCAGGTGCTGGACGACGGCGCCCGCGTGGACGTGCGCGTGCTGTTTCGCGATGAAGGCCCGGGTATCGCCGACCTCGGTCTGGCGCTCACCGACGGTTGGACCTCTGGCAACGGCCTGGGTCTGGGCCTGACCGGTGCGCGTCGGCTGGTCGACGAGTTCGAGCTGGATACGGCGGTGGGTGAGGGCACACGGGTGACGATCACGCGATGGACATGAACCTGTGCGGTAGTCTCACCCAGCTCATCGTCATCGATGACCTCAGCCACGTCGGCCACGCCCGGCGTCAGGTGCGCGAACTGGCCCAGCGCCATGCACTGGCCGAGGTTGATGGCGAGCGCGCGGCGCTGCTGGCCACCGAGCTGGCCAGCAACATCATCAAGCATGCCGAGCGCGGGGCCTTGCACCTGCGCGCCTGGCCGCACGCCGAAGGGGCGGTGCTGGAACTGCTGGCCATCGATCGCGCCCAGGGGTTTGATCGCGCCGCGTGCCTGACCGACGGCTTCTCCACCAGCGGCACCCAGGGGATCGGTCTGGGCGCCATCGAGCGCCTGGCCGACACGTTCGACCTGTACAGCGATGCGCGTGGCACGGCGCTGCTGGCCCGTGTGCACGGCCCACGCCAGGACCGTCGCGATCTGCGTATCGGCGTGTGCCAGCACACCCTGCCAGGCGAGACGGTGTGCGGCGACGGCTGGTACGTGGCCAAGCAGGAGGGTCACTTGAGCGTGCTGATGATCGACGGCCTCGGCCATGGCGAGCACGCGCGTGCGGCAGCGGACGCGGGCGAGACGGCCTTTGCTCAGGCGCCCTACGACGCGCCGGCGCGGGTGGTCGAGCGTTTGCATGGCGCCATGGGGTCGACGCGCGGCGGGGCGGTGGCCGTGATCCAGCATGACGCCGCACTCGAGCGCCTGACGTTCGCCGGCATCGGCAATATCGGCGGCGTGCTGCTGGGTCGCGAGCGCGCCCGTGGACTGGCCTCGATGCCTGGCATCGTCGGCGGGCAATACCGCAAGGTGCAGGTGTTCGACTACCCTCAGGTGAACGACAACCTGTTGATTCTCTACAGCGATGGCCTGCAGTCCAGGTGGGACCTGAAGGACTACCCAGGCCTGGCCTACCGTCATCCCGCCCTGGTGGCGGCGGTGCTGCACCGTGATTTCTGCCGTGGCCGCGACGATGTAACGATCATGGTCATCGACCTGGAGGGCGTTCATGCCTGAACAGCTTCACCCCGACAGCCCCGAACAAGACGCTGCCATTGCCCGATTGCAGGCGGAGAACCAAGCCCTGCGTGCGGAACTGGAAGAGACCAACCAAGGCGTCTTGGCGCTCTATGCCGAATTGGACACCCAGGCCGAGCAACTGCGCGAGGCGTCGGACCTCAAGAGTCGCTTCCTGTCGTACATGAGCCATGAGTTTCGCACCCCGCTGGGGTCGATCCTGAGCATCACCAGCCTGCTCAGCGACGAACTCGACGGCCCACTGTCGCCCGAGCAGCACAAGCAGGTGGCGTTCATCAGCATGGCCTCGCGCGAGCTGTCGGACATGGTCGACGACCTGTTGGACCTGGCCAAGATCGAGGCCGGACGCATCACCATCTCGCCGGCCTGGTTCGACATGCTCGACCTGTTCTCGGCCTTGCGCGGCATGTTCCGGCCCATCGTCGAAGGCTCGGCGGTGGACCTGATCTTCGAAGAGCCGGCAGGGTTGCCACAGCTGTACACCGACGACAAGAAGCTGGCGCAGATTCTGCGTAACTTCATTTCCAACGCCCTGAAGTTCACCCCGCGTGGCGAAGTGCGCGTCTGCGCGCGCCTGGAGGGCAGTGACCGGGTGCGCTTCTCGGTCAGCGATACCGGCATCGGGATCGCCGCCGACCTGCACGACGTGCTGTTCGAAGATTTCAACCAGATCGACTCGCCGCTGCAGAAACGTCTGCGGGGCACCGGGCTGGGCCTGTCGCTGTGCAAGCGGTTCGCCGAACTGCTGGGCGGTGAGGTGGGCATGGAGAGTTCGCCGGGCGTTGGATCCTCGTTCTTCGTCACCATCCCACTGGCCCTGGCGCAGGGGGATGCCGATGCGTGCTGAGACCCGCTTGCTCATCGTCGATGACAACTATGCCACCCGCTATGCCTTGCGCCGTCGCTTGGCGTTGCACGGCTATCAGGTACTGGAGGCTGCCACCGGCGGCGAGGGCCTGGCGCTGATCGCCAGTGAGGCCATCGATGCGCTGATCCTGGACGTCAACCTGCCGGACATGAGCGGTTTCGACATCGTCCGGCTGCTGCGCAAGGATCCGGCCACGGTCTTGTTGCCGGTGATTCATGTGTCGGCGGCGTCGATCCACAGCGGCGACATCATCACCGGCCTGGACGCCGGTGCCGATGCGTATCTGGTGCATCCGGTGGACCCAGACGTGCTCCTGGCCACCCTGCGTACGCTGCTGCGTGTGCGCGATGCCGAGCAGGCCCTGCGGCACAGCGAAGCGCGCTTTCGCGAGATCTTCAACAACGTGTCGGCACCGATCGCGGTGCTCGATTGCCAGTTGGGCGTGGCCGAATGCAACGAGGCGTTCGTGCGCCTGACCCAGGACAACCAAGACCGGCGCCAGTTGCGCGAGTGCTTTGCGCCCGGCCAGGAGGCAGCCATCGCTAACCTCTGCCAGCACCTGGTCGAAGGCGAGCGTTGGCGTGGCACCTTGCTGATGAGCGTCGAGGGCCAGTTGCGCGAGACCGAGTGGCAGTTGTCGCCTTACCAGGCGCCTGGCCTGTGCCTGGTCTTCGTCGAGGACATCACCGAACACCGGCACCGCGAGCGTTCGCACCTGGAGCGCCTGGACGCCACCACCCTGCAACTGGCGCAGAAGGTCGCCGAACATGCGCGCACCGAAGCACAGTTGCTGCAACTGCAGAAGATGGATGCGCTGGGTAGTCTCACAGGCGGCATCGCCCATGACTTCAACAACCTGCTGACCGGCATCATCACCAGCCTGGAGCTGATCCGCAAACGGATCGCCGACGGTCGTCCGGAGCGGGTGCCGATCTATGCCGAAGCCGCGCTGAACTCGGCCATGAGCGGCGCGGCGCTGACCCATCGGTTGCTGGCGTTCGCCCGCCAGCAGCCGCTCGACACCCGGCCGGTGGATGTCAACGCCCACGTGCGCTCGCTGGAGGAGTTGCTCAACCGCACCATCAGCGAGCGGGTGACGCTCAGGCTACAGCTGTCGAACAAGCCGGCCACCGCGCTGGTCGACCCGGTGCAGTTGGAAAGCGCGGTGCTCAACCTGGTGATCAACGCCCGCGACGCTTTGCCGCGTGGCGGACAGATCTGGATCACCACCAGTTCGGTGTGGTCGCATGGCGACCCCAACCTGTTGGACGGCCCGTACCTGGCGATCAGCGTGCGCGATGACGGCCAGGGCATCGACCCCAGTGTGCTGGACAAGGTATTCGACCCATTCTTCACCACCAAGCCACTGGGGCAGGGCACAGGGCTGGGCCTGTCGACCATTTATGGTTTCGCCCGTCAGTCCGGTGGTCACGTCCATCTCGACAGCGTGGTCGGTCATGGCACCGAAGTGCGCCTGATGTTACCGGCCACGGACGACCTGGCCATCGACGTCGAGCCGCCGCAGCAGCCCGAGCTGCGCGGCAGCGGTGAGCACCTGCTGATCGTCGACGATGTTGCCGCAGTGCGCATGCCGCTGGCCGAAGCGCTGGCCGATGCCGGTTATCGCTGCACTACGGTGGCCGGGGTCGAGCAGGCACTGGAGTTGCTGCGTGGCCAGACCCCGTTCGACCTGCTGTTGACCGATGTCGGCCTGCCGGTGCTTAGCGGTCGCGAATTGGCCGACCTGGCCCGCGAGGTGCGGCCTGAGCTGCCGGTGCTGTTCATGACCGGCTATGCCGAAACCGCCCAGGACCGCCAGTCATTCCTGGCGCCGCGCATGGACTTGCTGATCAAACCGTTCAAGATCGGTGATCTGCTCGAGCGAGTGGGGCGCTTGTTGGTCGAGGAGGGCTAGACGCCACGCGGCGGGCTGGCGCGTCCGTGCGCCGAGGTGGGGTCAGAAGCTGTATTTGGCCGTGAGCATCAGGTTGCGTGGATCGCCGAAGTTGTCGCCGCCATAGTCCACTGACTTGGAGATCGACGAGTAGTAGCGGCGGTCGAAGACATTGTTGGCGTTGAGCTGCAGGTCGAGGTGGCGATTGACCTGGTAGCCGGCCATCAGGTCGGTGACCGCGTAGCTGCCCTGCTGCAGGCGATAGGTGCTGCCGTTGACCGGGATGTTGTTGTACATCCGGCTTTGCCAGGTGACGCCGCCGCCCACGCGCAGCTTGTCCAGCGGACCTTGGAAGCGGTAGGTGGTGAACAGCTTGAACTGATGCTCGGGCGTGTCGGAGTTCAGCGGTTTGTTGACGGCGGCCGGGTTGTTGTTGTCCTTGATCGTGTGCACGCGGGCGTAGGTGTAGCCGGTGCCGACCTGCCACTGGTCGGTGAGGGCGCCCTGCAGCTCGAAGTCGATACCCTGGCTGCGCACTTCCCCGGAGGCCTGGTAGCAGGTCAGTTGTGGGCAGTTGGCCAGGCTCACTTCGACCTGGCGGTTTTCCTGGTCGATGCGGAACACGGCGAGGCTGGCATTGAGCGCACCGTCGAAGTATTCACCCTTGATGCCCACTTCGTAGTTCTTGCCGACGATGGGGATGATCGGCTTGCCGGCGGTGTCCTTGCCGTCCTGCGGGGTGAAGATGTCGGTGTAGCTGGCATACACCGAGTGGTGCTCGTCCAGCTCGTAGATGAGCCCGCCATAACGGGTGACGTTGCGGGTGACCTTGTAGTCGCCGTCGTCGCTGCCGCGCTTGTCGTAGTCGTACCAGTCCAGACGTGCGCCGAGGATGAGCGTGAGCGGGTCGGCCAGGCTCAGGCGTGTGGTGGCGTAGACGCCTTCCTGATTGATCTGGTAGCGATTGTTGCTGGTATGGACGAAGTCCGGCTTGCCGCCGTTGAGCGGGTAGTTGGGGTCATACGGGCTGTAGTCGCGCTCATCCATGTCGTAGATGCGCTTGGCTGCGCCGAGCACGAGTTCGTGCTCGCGTCCCAGCAGCTCGAACGGGCCACTGGCGAAGGCGTCCAGGCCTAGCTGGTTCTCGTCATGGGCAGACTGGTAGACGGTACGCTGCAACGCCTTGTCCGCCCTCCAGCGTGATTGGTAGGAGCCTCGGAACAGCGCGTTCTGTTCGCTGTAGTTGGCGTTGACCTGCAGTTTCCAATCATTGGCCAGTTGATGGCGCACTTCGGCGAACAGCGTGTTGATTTCCTGGTCCTTGTCTTCCCAGTCGCTGCCTGGGTTGTATGAGCGCGACAGGCGTTGGTGATGACCATTGAGGTCGGTGGGGATCGAGCCCCAGAACACGTTGGTCTTGTCCTTCTGGTGCGAGAAGCCCAGGGTCAGGGTGGTGTCATCGCTCAGGTCGGCTTCGCTGACGGCGTAGAACAGGCCATGGTTTTCCTGCTGGCCATCACGGAAGCCATTGCTGTCCTGCCAGGAGGTCACCACGCGCCCGCGCAGGATGCCGCTGTCGTTGAGCGGGCTGGAAGCGTCCAGTTCGCCACGGTAGTTGTCCCAGGTGCCGGCAGCGCCGGTGAGGGTCACGGCCTGGCCAGGTAGCGGGCGCTTGCGCACCAGGTTGATGGCGGCCGAGGGTGTACCGGCGCCGGTGACCAGCCCGGTGGCGCCGCGCACCACCTCGACACGGTCGAACATGGCCAGGTTGGGCTGAGCGCCGACCACCCAGCCGCTGTAGGCGCTGGGGATGCCGTCGTACATCAGGTTGTCGACATCGAAGCCACGGGCGGTGTAGGTCTGCCGACCGGGGCCGCTGGACTGGTTGAGGAACAGGCCCGGCGTGTAGCGGGCCACGTCGTTGATGCTGGTCATGTTCTGGTCGTCCATGCGCTGGCGCGTGACCACGGTCACGGCCTGTGGCGTCTCGCGCAGGCTCAGGGGCAGCTTGGTAGCGGTTTCCATGGCACCGGTGGTGTACGACGTGGTGCCTTCGGTGGTGCTGCCCAGGCGGTTGTCGCTGATTTCGGTGGCGCCGAGTTCCAGAACACCGGCGGTAGGGGCGTCTTCGGCCATGGCATTGGCCAGCGGTGTGGTGCAGAGAGCGAGGGCCAGCAGGTTGGGCGCGAAGCGGCGGGGCGGGGCAGCGGGGATCATGCCGGAGTTGTCCTTATTGAGAGTACGTATGAGAACGATTAGCAATAAGTGTGTCAGGATTTGTCGTGGTGCGGAAGCGGTGTGGGTATCGATTTCGACGAATTTTTCACAACTGCCCAACGGTCCGGTCGGTGGGCATAAAGATCCCGGTAGTGGCGCAAAGCCGTTAGACTCGCCGACCTGATGACTATTTCGAGGTGGCTGTGACGCTGCAGCAGGGGTTCGTCCTGACCCGCCATTGGCACGACACGCCCGAGGGCACCTGCGTGGAGTTCTGGCTGGCCACCGACCAGGGGCCGCGCCGAGTGCGTCTGGCGCCGCAGACCTCGGTGGCCTTCGTGCCGGCCGAGCAGGCCGCCCATGCTCGCGCGCTGCTGGCCGACGAGCCGGGCGCGCAGTTGCGCCCGCTGCAGTTGCGCGACTTTCAGCAGCGTCCGGTCATGGGCCTGTATTGCCAACAGCACCGGCAGTTGATGGCGTTGGAGCGACGCCTGCGCGAGGCAGGCGTCGAGGTCTTCGAAGCCGATATCCGCCCACCGGAACGCTACCTGATGGAGCGCTTCATCACCGCGCCGGTGCTGTTCGGTGGCCACGACGACGGTCAAGGCATGCTGGAGCGCGCCCAACTCAAACCGCATCCGCACTATCGGCCACGGCTGCGGCTGGTATCGCTGGACATCGAGACCACCGAGCGCGGCGAGCTCTACAGCATCGGCCTGCACGGTTGCGGGCAGCGCGTGGTGTACATGCTCGGCCCGCCCAATGGCGACGCACAGTCGGTGGACTTCGAACTGCACTACTGCGACGACCGCGCCGCGTTGCTCGACTGCCTCAACCAGTGGTTGGCTCACCATGACCCGGACGCGATCATCGGCTGGAACGTCATCCAGTTCGACCTGCGCGTGCTCCACGAGCATGCCCAACGTTTGAAGGTGCCGTTGTACCTGGGCCGTGACGGTGCGCCCATGACCTTGCGCGAGCATGGCAGCCGCACCCACTTCTTCGCCGACGCGCCCGGCCGCCTGCTGATCGATGGCGTCGAGGCGCTGCGCTCGGCGACCTGGAGTTTTCCGTCATTCAGCCTGGAGAACGTCGCCCAGACTTTGCTCGGCGAGGGCAAGGCGATTTCCACGCCGTACCAGCGCATGGACGAAATCAACCGTATGTTCGCCGAGGACAAGCCGGCGCTGGCGCGCTACAACCTCAAGGACTGCGAGCTGGTCACGGCGATCTTCGAGCACACCCGGCTGCTGGACTTTCTGCTCGAGCGTGCTTCGGTCACAGGTCTGCCGGCCGACCGCAGCGGCGGCTCGGTGGCGGCGTTCGGTCATCTATACATCCCGGCCATGCACCGCCAGGGTTTCGTCGCGCCGAACCTGGGCGAGCGCGACGGCGAGGCCAGTCCGGGCGGATTCGTCATGGATTCGCGACCCGGGCTGTACGAGTCGGTGCTGGTGCTGGACTACAAGAGTCTGTACCCGTCGATCATCCGTACCTTTCTGATCGATCCGGTGGGCTTGATCGAGGGCCTGCGTGAGCCGGATGAGTTGCATTCGGTGGAGGGCTTTCGAGGGGCACGGTTTTCCCGTACCCGGCACTGCCTGCCAGCCATCGTCGAGCGGGTCTGGCAGGGCCGCGAGGCGGCCAAGCAGGTGGGCAACGCGCCGCTGTCCCAGGCGCTCAAGATCATCATGAATGCGTTCTACGGGGTATTGGGCTCCAGCGGTTGCCGCTTTTTCGACCCGCGCCTGGCGTCGTCGATCACCTTGCGCGGGCACCAGATCATGCGCCAGACCCGTGCACTGATCGAGGCGCAAGGGTTGGAGGTGATCTATGGCGATACCGACTCGACGTTCGTCTGGCTCAAGGGTGCCCATGGCGAGGAGGCGGCGGCGCAGATCGGCCGGGCCCTGGTGGCGCAGGTCAACCACTGGTGGCGCGAGCACTTGAGCACTGAGATGGGGCTAGACAGCGCGCTGGAGTTGCAGTTCGAGACGCATTACCGGCGGTTTCTGATGCCCACCATCCGTGGCACGGAGGAGGGTAGCAAGAAGCGCTATGCCGGTCTGGTGCAGCGTGGCGAGCGGCACGATGAGGTGGTGTACAAGGGGCTGGAGTCGGTGCGCACCGACTGGTCGCCATTGGCGCGGCTGTTTCAGCAGGAGCTGTATGGGCGGATCTTTCGCGATCAGCCGTATCGCGAGTATGTGCGCGAGTTCGTGGGGCGTACGTTGGCGGGGGAGCTGGATGAGTTGCTGGTGTATCGCAAGCGGTTGCGGCGGCCCTTGAGCGACTATCAGCACAACGTGCCGCCGCATGTGCGGGCGGCGCGGTTGGCTGATGAGTACAACCGGCGGGTTGGGCGGCCTTTGCAGTACCAGCGGGGGGGATGGATCAGTTACGTGATGACTGTGGCGGGGCCGGAGCCTTTGGAGGAGCGGCGCTCGCCTGTGGATCATGAGCATTATTTGAGTCGGCAGTTGCAGCCGGTGGCGGATGCCATCTTGCCGTTTGTGGGGGATGATTTTGCGGGGTTGACGGGGCGGCAGCTTTTGCTTTTCTGAGGGTGGTTTTTTTGGGGGGCGGGGGGTGAATATCGGGTATGTCAGAAATTTTGTGTTCGGGCATAACATGAGCAAGAGGTGCATGTATGCCAACCAAGAAGAAACCCCTGCGTGACCTACCAAAAATCCCCAAGGAGCTGCTTGAGCAGTTCGGTGAGGGCCTGATGACTGCGGAGGCTATCGAAGATGCCTCTGCGGCATTCAAGAAGGCGCTGATCGAACGGGCCTTGAACGCCGAGCTCAGTCACCATCTGGGGTATCTGCCGGGCGCGCAGCGTCCAGAGGATGAAACCAATCAGCGCAATGGCAGGACTGGCAAGACGGTTCTGACTGGAGAGGGGCCGCTGCGGCTGGATATCCCCCGTGATCGAGACGGTAGTTTTGCGCCCATCCTGATTCCCAAACATGAGCGCCGTTACACCGGCTTCGATGACAAGATCATCGCCATGTATGCCCGAGGCATGACCGTTCGGGAAATTCGCGCATTCATCTCTGAACAGTACGGAACGGATGTTTCGCACGACTTCATCAGTTCGGTCACGGCCGAGGTGATGGAGGAAATCGGCGCGTGGCAACAGCGGCCGCTGGAGCCGATGTACCCGGTCATTTTCTTTGATGCGCTGCGAGTCAAGATTCGCGAAGAAGGGCTTGTGCGCAACAAAGCGATTTACTTGGCGCTGGGCGTTCTACCCGATGGGACGCGCGATATTCTCGGGATCTGGATCGAAAATACCGAAGGTGCGAAGTTCTGGATGAAGGTCTTCAATGACCTTAAGACGCGCGGCGTTGAGGATGTGCTGATCGCCGTCACCGACGGCCTCAAAGGGATGCCAGATGCGCTAAGCGCCGTGTTTCCGGCCACCACGCTGCAAACATGCATCGTCCACTTGATCCGCAACAGTCTCGATTATGCAGCGTGGGATAAGCGTCGTGATCTGGCCAAAGCGCTCAAGCCGATCTATCAGGCCATCAACGCCGAGGCGGCTGAGCAGGCACTGGATGCCTTTGAAAACGGCCCTTGGGGCAAACAGTACCCAACGGTAGTTGCGGCATGGAGAAGAGCCTGGGATCGAGTGATTCCATTCTTTGTCTTCCCGTCGGGCATTCGAAAAGTGATCTATACGACCAACGCGATCGAAAGCATCAACGCCCAGCTACGCAAGATCATCAAAACGCGTGGTCACTTCCCAACGGATGAGGCCGCCACCAAGCTGATCTGGCTGGGGCTGCGGAACATCACGGCAAACTGGGGCTCAGCGGCCCATGACTGGAAAAATGCGATGAATCAATTCGCGATGCTGTACGGAGATCGATTTATCAGGCCGACCTGGTAAAAGCATGGCCAGCCTGACGGCAGGCCGTTATCGGCCCGCACACAAAAAATCTGACACTCTCCAAAATCCGGATAATCACCCAATCACCCAATCACCCAACAAGTCAAATATAAATAAACACCAAAACCAACCCAGCCACCACCGCCCACTTCTCCAGGTAATACCGCGTCCGATTCCGCTTCTTCAGCGCCTTCCCCCGCTCCCGAATCCTGTAAATCCGAGTAAAGAGCCGGTTGATCCCCCAGTCTTGTCATTCGCATCATTAGGCGCCGCCGCCGCCGCCATGACATTACGACTGAACCACCGGTTGAACGCGCCGGCCCAACGATACTTCAGCGGCCGCTCCACATCACAGAACAGAATGATCCGGTTCTGTTCAGTAGTATTGGCCGCATAGTGGATATAGGTCTCGTCGAACACCACCGCTTCACCATCGCGCCAGGAATACTTCTCCCCGTCGACGTCGATGTAACAGCCATCGTCGTTAGGTGTTTGCAGCCCCAGGTGATAACGGTACGACCCCGCATAAGGATCGCGATGACGCACCAGCTTGGCCCCAGGGGCAGGGTGGCGAACATCGCTGCCTTCACCGTGCCGATGCCTTGCAGCAACTCGGTAGTACGTGGGCACAGACTCATCGCCGACGGATGACTTTCGCCATACCACTTCAAGTAAAAGCGCTTCCAGCCCGTCTTGAAGAACGAATTGAAGCCAACATCGTCATAGTTATCGGACTTCTTGATTTCCCCCGCCTGCAGCAGTCGCACCGCCTCTTCGCGGATTTCCTGCCAGTGGTCCTTCAGCGGTTGCAGTTCCGGGAACGACTCGACCGGCAAATAGGGCTTGGCCGGTAGCTTGGAGAACAGGTAGAGGAAGCTGTTCACCGGCGCCAGGAAGCTGGAGTGATCGCCCAACTGCCGGGTCAGCTTGTGACGGACCCGGCCGCGCAAGTGAACATAGGCGATCGAGAGGACGAAGATCAGTACGAGAGCAATTTTCATGGACGGTTACTTGTCGAGTAAAAATGGCCATGCGCCATGGCCGTAGCCTGTCAGCATAAACAATCGTGCAGATGGTTTGTACCTATTGTTGCTGCGTGACGTGGCTGCCTGGCACGATCCGCCGCTGTCAGCACAAACGATTCAACCTCGCGCGTTTCTCCCTGTTAGTCAGCCGAAGCGCTTCGAGCCAGGAGGCCATTTCAATGATTCAGGATGTCCGGTCGGGGGCGAGCCCTTCAAACGACTGTTTTTCGCATTCTCTTTGGCTGAGCCGCAACGCCGTGCCATAGCCCAATGGCGGCGTGCGCTCGGACTGCGGGCCGGTAAACCGGTGCCCGTTGAGAACTTCCATGTCACGCTGCTGTTTTTGGGCGATGTACCGGCCGCTCAGGTGCCGGCGCTGTGCGCGGTGGTCGACGGTCTGAAACGCCCGGCAGCGCCTGTGCGTCTACTGCTCGACCGCCTCCAGACCTGGCGACGCCCAGGCGTGCTGGTACTCGAGCCGAGTGACACGCCCGTTGCACTGCGCCAATTGGTCTACGCCCTGCACCAGGCACTGCTGCCGCTGGGCATCGCCGACCAGGCCCGCGATTACCGTGCACACCTGACCCTTTCCCGCGACTACCCAGGCGAGCCGCCCGAAGCAGGCGTCGCGCCCGACTTCCACCTCAATGTACGCCAGTTCGGCTTGTACGAGTCGCGCAAAGGGCGCTATCTGCCGCTGGCCGAATGGCCGCTGAGCGGCGCTTGAGCCCCGAGGTCGAACAGCGAGCGACCCAACTGATGGGCCTGCTGCTGATGCCACGCGGCCTCGGAGCCTTCACTGTCATCGAGCAACAGCGAAGTCGAGACCTGCGCGCCGCACCAGTCGAAGATGCCGTGCTCGATTTGCGTGCGCATGGCGCGGTCATAGCCGTGCCGCGCGAACAGGCCCTGATCGGCGCCACCGAGGGCGAGCAGATGCACGTTGAGGTGCCCGAGTCGCTTGGTGGTTCTGCCCTCGGCATCGTAGTCGAAGGCCCAGCCGTTGCTGAACACACGGTCGATCCAGCCCTTGAGCAAGGCAGGAAATGACCACCAGTAGACCGGGTACACCAGTACCAAGGCGTCCGCGCCTTCGATGCGCCGTTGCTCGGCGACCACTGCAGCGCTGGGTGGGCCCAGGCGACGATGTACGGCCAGGTCGGCGGGGGTGAAACGAGGATCGAAGCGTTCGGCGGCGAGATCGGCGATCTCGCTGCTGTGACCGGCGTAGGTCAGGCCCTCGGCGACCTGTCGGGCGAGGGTGTGGGTCAGCGCGTCGGGTTCTGGATGAGCGACGACGATCAGAGCGTGCATGGCAGTATTCCTGAACGGATGAAGAACGAGGGCGAGTGCGGTACACTCGGTAAGTTACGATTGGTAAGTTACTTTTGGTAGGTAATCGATGTCAAGCGAAGAACAGGCTCGCCCGCGCAAGCGATTGAGCCGCTCCGAACGCCGACGCCAACTGATAGCCGTGGCGTGGCAGATGGTTCGAGAGGAAGGTACCGACGCCCTGAGTCTGGGGCGACTGGCTGAACTGGCGGGCGTTACGAAACCGGTGGTGTACGACCACTTCGATACCCGAAACGGCTTGCTGGTCGCGCTCTACGAGGAGTACGACACGCGTCAGAGTGCGCTGCTCGACAGGCTGCTGGCCGACTGTGAAGCGACGCTCCAAGCGCGTGCGGCAGTGATTGCCGCCGCCTACGTCGATTGTGTGATGACCCAGGGCCAGGAGATGCCCGGGGTGGTGGCGGCACTCGCCGGCTCACCCGAGCTGGAGGCGCTCAAGCGCGGCTATGAAGATCCTTTTCTGGACAAGTGCCGCCAGGCGCTGGCGCCGTTCGCGCCGACTGGCGATATCGGCGTTGCGGGCCTGCGCCTGCTGGTCGGAGCCGGCGATGCCTTGGCCCAGGCAGCGGCCAGCGCAGAGGTCGAGCCGGGGCTGGCGAAGGAGGAACTGAGTGCGGCAATCAGCGCGATGGTGCTTCGCCAGAAATGACCAGGGTCGTTACACCGGCAGACTCTGATAAGGCAGTTCATCGCCCGGGCTGCGGGCGAACTGGCGCTTGTACTCGCGGCTGAACTGCGAGGTGCTCTGGTAGCCCACACGATGCGCCACCTGGGCCACGCCCAGGCGCTCGCCGATCAGCATCTGCTGCGCCTTGAGCAGGCGCAGACGCTTGAGGTACTGCATCGGTGCAAGCTCCGTGCAGCGCTTGAAGTGGTCGTGGAAGGTCGACACGCTCATGTTGGCGCGGCTGGCCAGCGCCTCCACGCTCAAGGGCTCGGCATAATGCTCACGCAGGTAGGCCAGCGCCGAGCCGATGCGGGCGAAATGGCCCTGCTGTTCCACCAGCGCCCTCAGCACGCCCGCCTGGGGACCGCGCAGGGCGGTATAGAGCACTTCGCGCACCCGGGTCGGGCCCAGCACCTTGGCATCCATCGGGTCTTGCAGGCATTCGAGCAGGCGCTCCACGCTGGCGCGCATGGCCGCGTCCAACGCCGCCGAGCTCATCGACTGTGGAGTCTGCACCTGCACCGCCGGATCCGGCGGCAGCGCCATGCTTTGCACCAGTTCGCCAAGCACCGCGCGGTCGATGTCCACCGCCACGCCGAGCATCGGCGCCTGCGCGGTGGCGAAGGTCTCGCACATGAACGGCACCGACAGCGCTTGGATCAGGTAATGCCCTGCGCCGTATTCCAGCGTGCGCGGGCCCAGGCGCGCCAGCTTGCTGCCCTGGGCGAGGATGATCAGGCTTGGCTCGTAGATCTGCGGGCTGCTGGCCACGTAATGGTCCCAGGACAGGACCTGCACCTGCGGCAAGTGGGTGGCAACGAAGCCGGGGCGCGAGGCGAGGGCGCGAATCAGTGCGCACAGGGGCGCATTGGCATCAACGTGGTGGGTCAGGTGCATGGCAAACCGCAGGCAGAGGATCAGACAGTTGGATGATCGCAGATTGACAGTCTAGCGCCAGATCGCGGTGAGCAGGTTCGGAGAATCAGGCACGAATCCCGGAGGATCGACCGTGGTCCGCGCGGTCTGAGGTGCGCAAAATGGCACGCCTGAATCGTTTCAATCTGCGAGGTCCAGAGCATGTACACCGCCATCGGCTACGCCGCCCAATCCTCCACTGCGCCCTTGGCGCCCATGACCTTCCAACGCCGCGCCCTGCGCGCCGACGACGTCGCCATCGACATCCTTTACTGCGGCGTGTGTCACTCCGACCTGCACCAGGCCCGCAACGAGTGGGGTATCGCTGTGTATCCGCTGATGCCGGGCCATGAAATCGTCGGCCGCGTCACGGCGGTGGGCGACAAAGTGGGCAACTACCAAGTCGGCGATCTGGTCGGCGTCGGCTGCATGGTCGACTCGTGCCGTCAGTGCGAAGCGTGCCACAAGGATCTGGAACAGTATTGCCTTGAAGGCCCGACCATGACCTACGCCACGCCCGACCGCGTGGACGGCAGCAACACCATGGGCGGCTACTCCAGCAGCATCGTGGTCAGCGAGCACTTCGTCCTGCGCATGCCGCAGGGCCTCGACCTGCCGAGCGCAGCACCGATTCTCTGCGCTGGCATCACCACCTATTCGCCGCTCAAGCACCACGGCGTCGGCCGTGGCCACAAAGTGGGCGTGCTGGGCGTGGGCGGTCTGGGCCACATGGGCATCAAGTTCGCCAAGGCCCTGGGCGCTGAAGTCACCGTGTTCACCCGTTCCCAGGCCAAGGCCGAAGAAGCGCGTCGTCAGGGTGCCGACCAGGTGATCGTGTCCACCGACGAGGCGCAGATGCGCGCGGCAGCCGGGCATTTCGACTTCCTGCTCGACACCATTCCGGTGCAGCATGATCTCAACCCCTACCTGGAAACCCTGAAGTTCGACGGCGTGCACATCCTGGTCGGGCTGATCGAGCCGATCGACCCGCCGGTGCACGCGGCCAACCTGGTGCTCAAGCGCCGCGTGGTCGCAGGTTCCTTGATCGGCGGCATCGCTGAAACCCAGGAAGTTCTGGATTTCTGCGCCGAGCACGGCATTACCTGCGACATCGAGATGCTCGACATCCGCAACATCAACGAAGCCTTCGAGCGCATGCACAAGGGTGACGTGAAGTACCGCTTCGTGATCGACATGGCCACGTTGCACGCCTGATCCGGGCTGTCCGACCGGCCTTCGGCGCTACGCCACTGCCCTGTGTGGCGCCGCAGCGGACTCCTGCGGTTGTGGCGCCTGGCCACGCCGCGTACCATGGCCGTCATTCCCCCTAACAAGAAAAACCGTGCAGCCGCCGCCCTGAACCTCGGGCGGCGCTGTGCGTCCTATCGCTTTGCCTGCGGAGAATGCAGTGGCCTCCATGAATGCACCCCTACCCGAATCCCTACCTGCTCCGGCAGGCGGCGGCAGCTGGCTGAGCGTGATCGCGCTGGCGCTGGCGGCCTTCATTTTCAACACCACCGAGTTCGTTCCGGTGGCACTGCTCAGTGACATCGGCCGCAGTTTCGACATGACCACCGCGCAGGTCGGCTTGATGTTGACCATCTATGCCTGGGTGGTGGCCCTGGCCTCGTTGCCGCTGATGCTGCTCACCCGCAACATCGAACGGCGGCGCCTGCTGCTGCTGGTATTTCTGGTGTTCATCGTCAGCCACTTGATGTCATGGCTGGCGCAGAGTTTTGCCATGCTGTTGTTGAGCCGCATCGGCATTGCCCTGTCGCATGCCGTGTTCTGGGCCATCACCGCCTCGCTGGCGGTGCGTGTGGCGCCGGCCGGCAAGCAGGCCAAAGCGCTCGGGCTGCTGGCGACCGGTACCACTCTGGCCATGGTGCTGGGCATTCCACTGGGGCGGGTGGTGGGCGAAGCGCTGGGTTGGCGCGTGACCTTCCTCAGTATCGCCGGGGTGGCCCTGGCCACCATGTTGTGCCTGATGAAGTCGCTGCCGCTGCTGCCGAGCCAGAACTCCGGCTCGTTGCGCAGCTTACCTGTCCTGTTCCGGCGTCCGGCACTGGTCATCACCTACCTGCTGGTCACCTTGGTGATCACCGCGCAATTCACCGCCTACAGCTACATCGAGCCGTTCGCCCTGCACGTGGCGCAGATCAGTGGCGACCACACCACGCTGGTCCTGCTGCTGTTTGGCGGCGCCGGTGTGTTCGGCTCGGTGCTGTTCAGCCGCTACAGCGATCGCTTCCCCCAGGGCTTCCTGCTGGGTTCGATCGCCTGCCTGGCGCTGTGCCTGCTGTTGTTGCTGCCGCTGGCCGGCAGCTTCACGGCGTTCGCCGTGCTCAGCATGTTCTGGGGTGTGGCGATTCTCAGTTTCAGTCTGGCGCTGCAATCGAAGACGCTGAAACTGGCGTCCGATGCCACCGATGTGGCCATGGCGCTGTTCTCCGGGATCTACAACATCGGTATCGGCGGCGGCGCACTGCTGGGCAGCATCGTCAGCAGCCAAGTGGGCGTGGCCTATATCGGCCTGACCGGCGGCGCGGTGGCACTGATCGGCCTGGTGATTGCGGTGACCAGCGCCCAGCGGTTTCGCCAGGCCTTGGCGGCGCCTACGGCGGCGTCAGGCTCCGCTCAGTAGTGCCGACCACGCCGAGACCAGCAGCACGAGCGCCAGCAGTTGGTTGAACCGCCGCCATTGCGGCGCTGCACCCAGCCAGCGGGCGCTGCCAACGCCGAGCAGCGCCCAGGCGCCCATGCAGGGCAGGGCGACCAGCAGAAATACCAGCGCCAATTGCCATACCGGCCACTGCGGTGCCGCGAACACCCCAATCACCGCCACCGCCATCAGCCAGACCTTGGGATTGACCAGTTGCAGCGATGCCGCGCTGCTCGCGCCGAAGCGCCGGGTAGGCGAAGCTCGAACCGGCTCGCCGGCAGCGCGAAACAACTGCCAGGCCAGCAGACTCAGCCACAGCGCACCGGCCCAACTCATCACCTGCTGCGCCAGTGGATGACGCAGCAGCACCTCACCCAACCCCAGCCCGACCAGCCAGACGATACCGGCCGCCGCCGCACAGGCCGCGAAGATCGGTGCCAGGCTGGCGCGCAGGCCATGTTGCGCGCCGTGGGCGAGGATCAACAGGTTGGTCGGGCCAGGGCTGATGCTGGCGACCAGGGCGAAGAGCATGAAAGGCAGCAACGAGGGCGACATGAGCGAACTCCAGAAAGACCAGTCACCAGGGTGCAGGGTGAGCGCGGTTCAGTCTGGAAGGTTTGAGCAGCGTCGGCGGTAGTCGGCGGGGGTCAGCCGGTAGGCGCGGCGGAACCAGCGCCCCAAGTGGCTCTGGTCGGCGAAGCCCAGGGCCATGGCCACGTCGCTGGGCGTGTCGCCTCGGGCCAGCAGGCGCCGGGCGCGGGTCAGGCGCAACTGGATCAGGTAGGCGTGCGGGGCCAGGCCGAACGCCGCCTTGAACGCGCGCGTCAGGCGGAAGCGGTCGACACCACAGGCCTGCGCCAGGTCGCTCAGGCCGATGTCGCTGCCCATATGAGCGTGCAGGTAGTCCCGCGCGCGCTGGGCGCTCAGCGGCAACCGTGGGTCGGGGTTGAGCCGCTTGCGCCAGTGCAGGTGGCGCGTCAGGCAGGCCAGTAGATCGTCCAGGGCAGTCTGGCGCACGATGCGCAGTTCCCCGCCGTGCAGCGCCTGAAAGGCGCGGCTGGTCGCCCCGGCCAGGCGCGGGTCGGTGCACAGGGTGTCGGCAAACGAGGGCAGGCACTGCGCCGGTGTGCTGTCGAACAGCGCATGCACCTGGTTTTCCAGCCAATGGCTGTCCAGGTACAAGGTGCAGTAGGTGAACCCCTCGTGAGTGGGCGCCTCGCCATCATGCAGATCGCCGGGTTCGAGCAGAAACACCTGTCCCGGTGTGCTGCAGTGGCGCACCCGGCGGCAGTTGAACTGTTGCACGCCCTGTTCGGTGACGCCCACCAGAAAACTGTCGTGCCAGTGCGGGTCGTAGGCGTGGCCGGTGAAATGCGCGCGGACCGACTCGATGCCCGTGTCGGCGTCCTGCTGGAGGTCGATCCAGTTGCTCATGGCTGCGGCTGTCCAGAAGAATGGAGGGTTAGCCTAGCGCAGATGCAGTGCTTGCGCTTAGAACGCCTGTGCAGCGTCTCGGCGCAGACTGCACGCGCTGTTCGTCTAGTCGCTGGGCTGTTGCGCGTTGCAGGGTCGCATCTGCGCGAACCTGTCATAGAGCCACTGGTGCAGCCTCGTCACTGCCGCAGACAACTGCTTGCGGTGGGGGCAGACCAGCACCAGCGGCCGCAGATCCCCCGGAAAGTCCGGCATCAGCACGTCGAGTTCGCCAGCCGCCACATTGGCGCTGACATCCAGCCAGGACTTGAAGGCGATGCCTTCGCCGGCCACCGCCCAGCGCCGGACCACGTCGGCATCATCACAGAACAATGGCCCACTGACCTGCACGGTCTGATCGCCCAAGTGCCACCGATCGAACACCCGCGACTGCTGCAGGTACAGCAGGCAGTCGTGGCGCTTGAGGTCCTCTGGGGTGTGCGGGCGGCCGCGCCGCGCCAGATAGGCTGGCGAGGCCACCACCACTCGGCGATTCCAGGGCACCAGCGGCAGGGCGATGTAGTTGGCGTCTTCCTCGACGCCGTAGCGGATACCGACATCCACCGGGTCGCGGAAAAAGTCGGCCAGTTCATCGGAGAGGAAGAAGCGCAGGTTCAGGCCTGGGTGTTCGCGCCGGAAGGCGCTGAGCCAGGCAGCAGCAGGTTGCGCCCGACGTCCGAGGGCGCCGACACCTGCAGCACCCCGCGCAGTTCGCTGTGGTCGCCATGCAGGCTTTCGCGGCCCTGGCGCAGGGTTTCCAGCACGCTGTGCGCGGTCGGCAGGTACAGCTCGCCCTCGGCAGTCAGGCGCAGGCTGCGGGTGGTGCGGGCGAACAGACGCACGTCCAGTTCGCGCTCCAGGCGCTTGATCGCCGCCGCCACCTGGCCGGGCAGCACACCCGTCTCCTGGGCGGCCGCGGTGAAACTGCCGAGCACGCTGGAGCGAATGAACAGATGGAGATCGTCGAGGCGCAGCATTTTCACTCCAATGATGAAAGTGTTGCTGCATTCTGCCGGTTTTTCTGGATGACAGAAAAGATAAGATACACACCATCACTCTCCCAGACTGGAGCCGTACCGATGGATACCGTCACCCTGGCCAAGCGCCGCTACACCACCAAGGCCTATGACGCCAGCCGCATCATCCCCCAGGCCACTCTCGATGCCCTGCTCGAACAACTGCGCCATAGCCCGTCTTCGGTCAACTCACAACCCTGGCACTTTATCGTCGCCGGCAGCGCCGAAGGCAAAGCGCGCCTGGCCAAGGCCACCGAGGCGTTTGGCTACAACACCGGGAAGATTCTCAACGCCTCGCACGTGATCGTGTTCGCCACCCGCACCTCGATGAGCGAAGCGCATCTGAACGCCGTGCTGGACCAAGAGGCTGCCGATGGTCGTTTCCGCGATGACCAGGCGCGTGTCGGTCAGGACCAGACCCGCCGTGGCTACGTGAACCTGCACCGCTACGACCTCAAGGACGAGCAGCACTGGATGGAGAAGCAGACCTACCTGGCCCTGGGCACCGCCTTGCTCGGCGCTGCGGCCCATGGTCTGGATGCCACGCCGATCGAGGGCTTCGACAGCAAGGCGCTGGATGCCGAGCTGGGCCTGCGCGAACAAGGCTTCACCAGCGTGGTGCTACTGGCGCTGGGTTATCACAGCGAAGACGACTTCAACGCCGGCCTGAGCAAGTCGCGCCTGCCGGCCGAGACCGTGTTCACGTACCTCTGATCGACCGCGCCGGGCCCTGTGTGCCAGGGCCCGGCGCCGCATCGATCAGAAGTTGGCCGGGGTATTGGCGCTGATGATTTCCGCCTCGTCCGGGCCGATGTTCTTGAAGCTGTGGGGCAGGGTGGTGGGAATGTAGTAGCCATCGCCGGCGTTGAGCACACTGACCTGGCCATCGACCCACAGCTCGACCGTCCCGCGCGTCACCAACCCGCATTCCTCGCCTTCGGCGTGCACGATCGGTTCGCCCGAATCGGCGCCCGGTGCGTACAGCTCGCGCAACATGCGCATCTGCCGGCCTTCGACGCTGGCGCCCACCAACAGCATGCGCAGACCATTGCGGCCCAGATCGGGCTGTTCACTGCCGCGAAATACATAGCGTTCTTCGCGCGCCGGCTCATCGAAGCTGAAAAACTCGGCGAGGCTCATGGGGATGCCTTCGAGGAGTTTTTTCAGGGAGCTGACCGAAGGACTGACGCGGTTCTGTTCGATCTGCGAGATCGTCGAGTTGGTCAGGCCACTGCGGCGGGCCAGCTCGCGCTGGGAGAGGTTGTTGCGTTCACGCACCAGTTTGAGTCGTGTCCCCGTGTCCATAGCCGCCTTGTGAAGTGAGTGATCGGAGGTGTCAAAAATAATGGGCAGCGCATTAGAACACACTCTGATCCGCCGCGCGCTTGGCGCGTCAATCGCTGCGCGCAGCAGGCATTGGCCAGAGTCCGACCAGCAGCAACAACGCCGCCACGGCCAGGAACGGCAGGCGTGGATCGAGGGCGTAAACCAGCGTGCCGGCCAGCGGGCCGATCACCGCGCCCATGCCTTGCGCGGCGCTGATCGAGCCTGCCGTGGCGCCTTGCTCGCTCGGCCCCATGGCGTTGGCCGCCAACGCTGAGAACGCCGGGAAGACGAAGCCCATGCCGCCTGCGGCGATGAAGAAGCAGGCCCACAAGGTCGGCGCACTATTGGCCAAGGCAGCTGCCGCAAAGCCCAGGGCGCTGACGCTGGCGCCGACACGAATCATGCGCAGCGGCGGCCACTGCAAACGACGCAGCAGCAATTGCGCGCCGATCAGCGCCACGCCGACCATCGTCAGCGCGATACCGGCGGCCTGGGCGGCATCGGTGCTGTTCAGTTGCAAGCGGTCGAGGGCGAAGAACCCTACGGTGATCTGCGACACGGTCACGCTCAGCATCGCGCTGAAGGCCACCAACAAGGGGCGACGCAAGCGTGGGTCGCCCAGGCGCACCGCACTGGACACGTGGTTGTGCGGCAGCGGCCGAGGCTTGAGCTTGAGCAGCAGGACTACGAAGGCGCAGGCTGGCAGCAGCGACAGGGCGAAGAACGGCAGGCTCAGACTGTAGCGGGCGAGCAGGGCGGCGAGCGCTGGGCCGAGCACCAGGCCGACTGCGTTGGCAGCGCCCAGCAGGGCCATGGCCCGAGCCCGCTGCTGCGGCTCGACATGGTCGGCGATCAAGGCATTGCCGCCCACCGGCAAGGCGGCGTAGAAGGCGCCGATCAAGCCCCGGGCGAGCATCAGCCCGATGAACGCCAGGGTCGCGCCGGGCAGCAGGCGCAGGGCGCTGTCGATGAACAGGCACAGCAACGAGTAGGCCACCGTGAAGCCGGCACTGCCCAGCAACAGGGTGCGCCGTCGGCCCAGGCGGTCGGCTGCCCGGCCCCAGGGGCGGGCGAGCAGCACCCAGACCACGCCGGACACGGTGACCGCCGCGCCGGCCTGCCAGGTGGCCATGCCCAGCAGGCGGGCAATGGGGCCGATCAGCACGACGAAGGCCATCATCGCCATGGTGCAACCCATGTTCGCCAGCAGCAGCGGTCGAAGGTCGAGCGTCTCCCCTGCGCTGTGCGGTGAAGCGGAGGCGGTATCCTGTGCAGTTGTCATCGGTACAGTCCATTGGCAAGTGAAAAAGTCGGCAATAGTAGTAAGAACGAATTAGCCACGCCGACCGTCACATGCGTCAGTCGCCCCGACGCAAAGGCCCAGGCCACATGCTGCGCATCACCCCGTCGCGGCGCACCAGCGCGTGCATCAGTGCTGCAGCGATATGCACCAGAACGGTGGCGAACAGCAGATAACCGGCCCAGCCATGGGCCTGGCGCAATACGGCATACAGTTGCAGGTCATGCGGTGCGATGGCCGGCAGTTGCAGTGGCCGGGGATAGCCGCCCGCCGAGAGCATCGCCCAGCCCAGCAGCGGCATGGCCAGCATCAGGCCGTACAGCGCCAGGTGCGAGGCCGCCGCAGCGAAACGCTGAAGCGGCGGCAGATCGGCCGGTAAGGGTGGGTGCGGCAGGCTCAGGCGCAGGGCAATACGCAGCACCACCAGCACCAACAGCGCCAGACCGGTGGCCTTGTGCAGTTCGATCAGCAGCGGGTGGCGGGTGGACAGGTCGCCGACCATGCTCACGCCGATGAACAGCATGGCCAGGATCAGCACGGCCATGAGCCAGTGCAACGTGCGCGCCAAGGGGTGAAAGGCAGAGGGTTTCATGGGCGGGCTCCTGCGCCGAGGGTTTCACGGCTGCGACGGTTGAACGATTCCGAGTAGGCGGCCGAGCGTGCGGCCAGGATCGGGTCGGCTGAGGGCTGAATGCCGTCGGGCAGGATCAGCGGGTCGAAATTCAGGTCGCGGCAGGCACCCTGTTCGGGCGCATCGACCTGGTCGATCACCAAGGTGCCAGCGTCCACGCTGCGTCGTGTCTCCGGCCACTGACTGGCCGGGTCGTCCACCGCATCGCCGGGCTCGGCAAGGGTCAGGCGCAAGGTCCAGCGCAGCGGTGCCTGGCTCAGACGGTGTTGCAGGTCGTGCTGCAGGTAGAGGTTGTCCTCGACCTTTGCCGGCAGTGGGCTGAAGGGCGTCTGCGCGACCATGCGCCAGCGTACGGCCTGGCGCTTGCCCTGGGCATCGACCAAGTAGAACGCGTTGAGGCTGTTGTAATCGGTGTTGGCGAAGCTGTCGCTCGGTTTGGCGCTGCCGGCCCATTGGCGGAATGCCGCGCTTTCCGGGTGGGCGGCAAAGAACGCCTGGAGCTTGGCCGGGTCCGGCTTGCCGGTGCCGGGTGCCGGACCGCTGGCCAGCACCAGGTCGTAGAACCCCTGTGGATCGCTGACCGCCAGCACCGGCGGGTTGTTCATGCCGGTTCGCCACACCTGGCCGTCATCGCTGCTGAGCTGCACCGCCAGGCTGCGCGTCGGCACGCCGGCGTCGGGGCTGTAGGGGTTGGCGCCGCCGATGGCGAAGCGCCCGATCACCGGCACCCGCGCCTGGCTGAACACCCGTGCCGTGGACAGTGCTTGGGCCTGACCGCTGCTTTCGAACCAGCCGCTGACGCACAGGCCTTTGGCGTGGTTCTTGCGATAGCCGGGGTGATGACCGGCTTGGGCTTCAAAGGTGTCGATGATGCGCTGTGGCGTCAGGCCGGGGCGGCCGATCCAGCCGGCGGCATAGGCGAAACCTGCGCCCAGCGCGGCCATCGTGGCGGCGATGGCCGCCAGGCGCAGGGCCTTGGCCGAACCTTGCAGGGGAGTGTTCATGGTGACGTTCCGGGTCAGTGAATGAGCCGGTATGACGCAGGGCGCGAAAATTTATTCCCGCGACGGGAATAGATTCGTTCCAGCCCCGTCTGATCTTTACACTGACAGCCCACGGGCCCGGAATCCGTTATGCACGACTTGGACGAACGACAATGGCGCGATCTGCTGCAGCGTTTGCGGCGCTTCGCCCTGTGGTTGACCCGCGACAGCGCGGCGGCCGACGATCTGGTCCAGGCCACCGTCGAGCGCGCCCTGGCCCGCAGCGGGCAGCGGCGCGCGGATGAAAACCGCCGGGCCTGGCTGTTCACCATCCTCTATCGGCTGTTTCTCGACGGCAAACGCCGCGAACGTCTGCACGCGCGCTGGCTGGGTTGGTTCGGCCGTGGCGCCCAGGCCGACGAGCCGCTGGGCTACGACACCGAAAGCATCGTGCTGGCCCAGGCCGACCTGCAGGCCTTCGCGCGGCTGCCCAGCGAGCAGCGCGCGCTGTTGCTGCTGGTCAGCGTGGAGGGCCTGAGTTACAAAGAAGTCGCCCAGGCCCTGGCCATTCCCATCGGCACGGTGATGTCGCGCCTGTCGCGCGCCCGCGCCGCGTTGCGCGAACTGACCGAGGGCACGCCTGCATCCCCGGCCTTGCGGAGACTCAAATGACCGACCTGATTCCCACCGAGCACGAGTTGCACGCCTATGTCGATGATCGTCTGACACCTGCACGGCGGGTCGAGGTCGAGGCGTGGCTGACGGCCCACCCGGACCAGGCGGCACGCATCGAAGCCTGGCGCCAGGACGCACGGCGCTTGCGTGCGGCCTTGGCAGGCTTCAGCGACCTGCCACCTAACCCGCACCTGGAGCTGGCGCCCTTGCGCCAACGCCTGGCTCGGCGCCGCCGTCAGCGTCTGGCCTCGGCGGCGGTGCTGGTGCTGGCGTTGGGCTGGGTGGGTTCGGCGGATGGCAAGCCCGTGAGTCGACCTTGTTTGCCGGCCTGCTGCCGATGGCTGATGCGGTCCAGGCGCACAAATTGTTCGCCCAGACCGCGCAGTTGGATATCGCCGCCAAGGACCCGGCGCAGTTGCAAGCCTGGCTGGGTCGCCATTTCGCCCGCGTCGGTCAACTGCCGGACCTGAGCAGCTACGGCTTGCAGCCAGTGGGGGCACGGCTGCTGGCCAATGAGGACGGTCCGGCGGCATTGCTGGTGTTCCAGGATGCCGAGGGGCAGCGCATCAGCCTGTTCCTGCGCTCGCCGGGCGCGCACTACGGGCAGATGCCCAGTGGGCAGCGCGTGGATGGCCAGCTCGAAGCGCGGTACTGGTCCCATGGCGCCTACAACTTCGCCTTGGTCAGCGCCGCCGACGACAGTCGCGGCGAGCCTGTGCGTCAGGCGCTCGGTGTGAGCCTTTAAGTGCGCGTAGGGGTGGGTGACGCCAGCGCTGAAAGCGCTATGCTTGCCGGCATGTCCAGCACACCACCCCTGCGTCAGCCCTGTCCTCCCGGCGCCTGCGATTGCGGCCGCGAGCAACTGCACGGGCAATCGCCCAAGGCCCAGCGCATCCTCTTGCTGACGCGGCAGGAGGAAAAGCGCCTGCTCGAACGCCTGGAGAATCTCAAGAGTCTCGAAGACCTGCAGCACTTGCAGACCAAGCTGTACGAGCAGTTGGGCATTCGTGTGCAGGTGGCGCCAGGCTACAACGAAGTGCGCACCATGCGCGGCTTCGTCATCGAGCTGCAGGACCAGCCGGGCCTGTGTCGCAAGACCCGGCAGGCGATTCCCGCTGCTATTCGCCGGGGGCTGGAGCGCAACCCGCAGGTGGCTTACCGCCTGCTCGATGCCCATGACTTGCTCGGCGGTGGCGGGGACACTCCGGTCTGAGCCTCAGAAGCTCGCTTTGACCTGCAAGCCGACGATCAGCGCGTTATCGATCGCTTTGCCGGAGAAGGCGCCCGGCTCGATGATGTATTGCACATCGGGGCGCAGGTTCAGCCAGGGCGTGGCCTGGTAGCCATAGCTCAACTCGATCAATTGCTCGGCGCTGTCCAAGTCCGGGAAGTTGCGACCGGCCTCGAACGCCGAGGTTTCCAGCACCTCACGGCTGCGCGGGTTGGGCACGGCGCGGCCGTAGCCCAGCGCCAAGGTGTCGCGTGGGCGACCCTCGAAGGGCTTGTACAGCACCACGCCCGCGCCGTACCAGCGGGTGAAGGGCGAGGCCGCCTTGCTCGACGCCGAATACTGCCCGAAGGCATGCAGGCTGCGCCCGGCCGAGGTCGGGTCGTTCCACAGGGCCTGGTCGATCAACAGGTAATGGCCACCGCGCCCGGCCACTTCGCGGTCGCTGCCGATGCGCCGCACATTCGAGCTGTCGTAGTAGTAGCCCAGTTTGTATTCGCCCGGCAGTTCGCCCTGAAGCGTGTACACCAGTTCCACCGGTAGCACGGTACCGGTGGTGTGCTTGGGCCCCAGGTGCCAGGCGCGGCTGGAATTGCCATTGCTCTGCGGGTCGACGTTGAACGCGGCCACGCGCAGTTGCCAGGACGGCGAGAAGTCGTACTTCAGGCGTGCCCCCAAGTGCGCGTTGGGGTAGTTGGTCCAGCCGCTGCCGCCGGACATGTTCAGAGGGTGACCGCAGAAACCGGCGTTCATGAAGTTGCACAGGATGCCGCTGTCCAGGCCGCCCAGGTCGTTGCCCATGGCCATGTAGCCGAGCTTCACGTTCAGTGCCGGGGTGAACAGGCTGCGTTCGTAGCTCAGTTCGGTCAGGCGGGTGTACAGGCCACCGTAGTTTTCCTGGATCGGCAGGCGGTTGCCCACCAGATCCGCAGAGGCGCTGTTGCCACGACGGTCATTGATCGTCAGTTGGACCTTGCCGCCATTGTCCAGGCCGTACAGCTTCGACAGGTCGAACTGCACGCCGAGCTTGACGTTTTGCGAGTAACGCGCCGAGCGGCGCAGGCCGCCATGGGCGTTGTAGGCGGTTTCGCCGCTGTAGTCGCCCGTGAAGCGGATGCCGTCGGCTTCGAGCTGGGAGCGCAGGCCGCCCCAGTCGCCGCTCAGGGTGGTGCGCTGCATCAGGTCGCCGTCGGCCAGGACGGCAGTGCTGGCCAGGGCCAGTAGCAGGGAAGGGGTCATGCGTGTTGCGGATGGCATTGCGGGGTCTCGGGTAGTCTTTCAGGGCCTGTTTGCGGATAAACCCACACCTACAGCCGTTGCGCGACTGCAGGTGCGGGCTCACCCGCGAAACAGGCGCCGCGGTTTCAAGGCAAGGCGTAGGAAATCACGTAGTCGCCACGGTCAGTGGACTGCCGCGCCCCACCGGCGGTGATCACCACGTACTGCTTGCCGGTCTTGGGCGAAACGTAGGTCATCGGCCCGCCCTGGCTGCCGATCGGCAGACGCGCCTTCCAGATTTCCGCGCCATTGCTGCTGTCGTAGGCGCGCAGGTAGAAGTCCTGGGTGCCGGCGATGAACACCAGCCCGCCCTGGGTGGACAGGGTGCCGCCCAGGGTCGGCAGGCCGATCTTGATCGGCAGGTGCATGCGGATACCCAGGGGGCCGGTGTCCTCGACGGTGCCCACCGGCACCTGCCAGGCGATCTTCTGGGTCTTCATGTCGATGGCGGTGAGGGTGCCGTAGGGCGGTGCCTGGCAGGGAATGCCGGCCACCGACAGGAAGCGGTTCTTGTTCACCGCATACGGCGTGCCCTTGAGCGGCACCGCGCCCATGCCGGTGTTCAGTGCTTCGCCGCCGGAGGTGGCCTGGCCTTTGTTCTGCGACGGGATCATCTGGATCCACAGGCCCAGGCGCATGTCGTTGACGAAGATGAAACCGTGCACCGGGTCGGTGGACAGGCTGCCCCAGTTCATGCCGCCCAGCGAACCGGGGAAGCTCAGCGACAGGTCGGTGCCTGGCGCGGTGTACAGGCCGTCGTAGCGCATCTTCTTGAAGTCGATGCGGCACAGCAGTTGGTCATACGGGGTGGCCCCCACATGTCCGACTCGGTGAGGGTCTGCGCGCCGATCTGCGGCATGCCGACCGATTTAGGCTGGGTCGGCGAGTACGGCTCGTTGGGGATGTTGCTCGGCTTGACCGGTACTTCGTCGACCTGGGTCAGCGGTTTGCCAGTGGCGCGGTCGAGCACGTAGATCTGCCCGGCCTTGGTGCCGATCACCACGGCGGGTACGGTGCTGCCGTCGGGCTTGGTGAAGTCGATCAGGCTGGGCTGCATCGGCAGGTCGAAGTCCCAGAGGTCGTTGTGCACGGTCTGGTACACCCACTTCTCGTTGCCCGTGGTGGCGTCCAGGGCCAGCACCGAGGCGCCGTAGGTGTGGTCGAGCTTGCTGCGTTCTACGCCGTAGATGTCGGTGGACGAGGAACCCATCGGCAGGAACACGGTGTTCATCGCCGGGTCGTAGGACATCGGCGCCCAACTGTTGGGCGTGCTGCGCACGTAGGTGCTGCCGTCGGCCGGGGCCTGGCGGTCTTGTGGGTTGCCCGGGTCGAAGGCCCAGCGCATCTGCCCGCTGATCACGTCGAAGCCACGGATCACGCCGCCGGGCATGTCGGTCTGGACGTTGTCGGCCACGCGGCCGCCGACCACCACGGTGGTGCCGGCCATCAGGGGGGCCGAAGACAGCTGATAGTAGGAGTCCGGCACGTCGCCCAGGCCGGCCTTGAGGTCCACTTGGCCGTTGTTGCCGAAGCCCTGGCAGAAGGCGCCGGTGTCGGCATCCACCGCAATCAGGCGGCCGTCGATGGTGTTGGTCAGCAGGCGGCGCTGGCAGTTGGCGCCTGCCGGTACGCTGGCGACAGTGACCGGCGTGCTGTTGGGCTGGCTCGGTTGGGCGGTCGGCACGGTGGCGTCGAAGTAGGCCATGCCACGGCAACGCTGCCAGACTTTGGACTGGGCGTTGATTTCGTTCTTCCACAGCTGTTTGCCGGTGTCGGCATCCAGCGCGATCAGGTTGTTGTGCGGGGTGCAGATGAACACCTTGTCGCCGACCTGCAGCGGGGTGAGCTGGTCTTCGGCGCCGTTGCCGTCGCTCACGGCCACGTCACCGGTGTGGTAGGTCCAGGCGACCTTGAGCTGGTCGACGTTGCTGCGGTTGATCTGGTCCAGCGCTGCGAAGCGGCTGCCGCCTTCGGTGTTGCCATAGTGCGCCCAGTCTTTCTGCTCGGTGCCTGGCTTGACGGCGGTCAGGCCCGGACCGTTACCGGTGGGGGCGACACTGGGGTGAGCGACGAACATGTTGCCGGCAGCGATGACCACCGCCACCGCCAGCACCGCCGCCACGCCGAACGCGCCACGGCCGGCGCGGGCGCCAGCGGCGCTCACCAGCAGCGGGTAGATCAGCGCCACCACGACGCCGATCACGGCGAACATGAACAGACGCGAGAACAGCGGCCAGAACACCAGGCCGACGTCAGCCAGTGCCCAGATCAGGGTGCCGATCAGGAACGCCGCGTACAGCCAGGCGCCCGCAGTCTTGCGGCGGGCGATCAGCAGCCCGGACAGGGTCATGGCCGCGCCGCCGATCAGGAAGTACCAGGAACCGCCCAGGCCGGCCAGCTTGATGCCGCCGGCGGCCAGCAACAGGCCGAGCAGGGCGATGATCACGCCCAGTCCTAGGAGGATGAAGGTTGATGCGCCGCAAGCGCGGGGTGAGTTGTTCATGCCAGGGATCTCGCAGGTGGAATGTGCGAAGTCTAAGCCCTTAGCAAGCTAATTAACAAGTTGGTACATTTTGCTTTGTGACGGATTGTCGCAGGGCTGGTAGGCGTCATTTGAGAGCGTGTGTCGACATCGAGTCGCTAAAAGAGGCGAAATAGGGGTAAATGCCTCATCAGCAGGATTCGACCAAAGTCGAGGCGCTGATCCATCGCTGCGGCTATTCAACCTTTGAGTTCATGCTGCTTTCGATAGGCACCCGGTTGCACCCCGACCGCCTTGGCGAAGGCTCGGGTAAAGGCCGCCACCGACTGATAGCCGGCCTGCGCGCCGACCTGTTCCACGGTATTGCCCGCGCGCAGCAACTGGCAGGCATGGCGCATGCGCAGCGCCAGCAGCACTTGGCCTGGCGACTGTCCGGCCAGTTCGTTGAAACGCTTGAAAAAGGCCGAGCGCGACAGACCGGCGCAGGCCGCCATGCTTTCCAGGGTCCAGGGCTGGCCCGGCGCATCGATCAGGCGTTCGAGCAGTCCGGCGAAGGCCGGCTGGCGGGCGAGGGCGATCAGGCCACCCAGCGAGTCTGCACCTTGGCCATGCTGGCGCAGCACGTAGAGGAACAACAGGTGAGTGAGGCGTTCGAGCAAGGTCTGCGACGGCGCGGGTACCCGTCGGCACTCTTGCAGGATCAACTCGAACAGCGCCCGCGCGGCACTGCCGGCAGGGTCTTCGGCGCGCAGCACGATCCAGTCGGCCAGCCCCTCGACGATCAGCGACGACAGCCCGGACTGGAACTGGAAGAAGCCGCACACCAGGCCCACACCGTCGCCGGCCTCCAGGTCCAGGGGCTGCATGCTGCGTCGCGGCTGGGCGCAGGCGTCGTGCGCATCGGCGTCGCTGGACAGCCGGTAGGGCAAGTCGCGCAGCAGGAACACCGCATCGCCGCTGTCCAGGCGCAGCGGCTCGGGCTGGCCGTCCAGGTGCAGCCAGCAATGCCCCTGGACCACCAGGTGGAAGCTGGCGCGGCCCATCCCCTGCGTGCTGGCGTGCCAGCCGCCGCAGTAACGGCCCACGTGGAACAGGCTGGCATCGAACTCCAGACCCTCTAATAACCAATCGACGAGATGGCAAGACGAAATCATCTAATGCAAAGACTCAGGAGCAAGGAAAGGCGACTGATGAATATGGATGCGGCTTCTTATAACCAACAGACTGTAGGGACACTGTCAAAGGAGACCCGTCCATGTCCTCGCGCATTACTCTACACACTCTGCAGAGCGCCCCGGAAGCGGCGCGCCCGTTCCTCGAGAGCGCGCAGAAGAATTCCGGCTTCATCCCCAACCTGCTGGGCATCCTGGCCAACGCCCCGGCGGCACTGGAAACCTATGTGACCGTGTCGGCACTCAATGGCAAGTCCGAGCTGACCTTGGCCGAGCGTGAAGTGGTGCAGTTGATCGCCGCGACCAATCACGGCTGCGATTTCTGCGTGGCCGGCCATACCGCCGTGGCCCTGAACAAGGCCAAGCTGCCCCCAGCCGTGGTCGATGCCCTGCGCGCGCGTGGCGAACTGCCCGATGCGCGCTACGAAACCTTGGCCGCATTCACCCGCGAAGTGATCGCCACCCGTGGCAATGTCAGCGACGCCACCTACCAGGCTCTGCGCGACGCCGGCTTCACCGAGGGCAACGCGCTGGAAGTCATCTTGGGCGTGAGCCTGGCGACGCTGTGTAACTTTGCTAATGTGTTCGCCCAAACGCCGCTCAACGACCAACTGAGCCAATACCGCTGGCAGCCCGAGGCGTAATCCGCGCCCGTTGCCGGCACCCGGCGTGATCAAAGGAGTAGGGACATGCTTGATACTGCATTTCGTCACTGGCTGGATGCCAATGCCGAGGCAATCGACCAGGGCCAGTGCGACCCGCACCGGGTCCTGGCGCACATCGCCGAATCGCAGGTGCTGCGCGTCGGCATCGCGCCGGCGCTGGGCGGCAGCGGTGGCGACGTCACTGATGCGGTGGAGGCCATCGCCGCCATCGCCAGCCGTTCGCTGGCCTCGGCGTTCGTCTGCTGGGGGCAACGCGCCTTCATCGAATACCTGTCACACAGCCCCAACGAGGCGCTGCGCGAGCGTCTGCTGGCCGACCTGCTGAGCGGTGAATTGGCCGGTGCCACCGGCTTGTCCAACGCCATGAAGTTCCTCTCGGGCATCGAGGCCCTACAAGTGCAGGCGCGTGCCCAGGCCGATGGCTGGATTCTCGAGGGCCGCCTGCACTGGGTCACCAACCTGCGCCAGAGCGGTTTCGTGGTGGCCGCCGCAATCGAGGCCGAGCAGGGCCAGGCACCCTTCGTCATGGCCATTCCCTCCGCCAGCGTGGGCCTGGAGCGCTCCGACGACCTGCAACTGATGGGCCTGCAATCGAGCAGCACGGCTGCGCTGGCGTTCCATCAAGTGCAACTGGACCGCAGTTGGCTGCTGCACGACAACGCCCGCGAGTTCCTGCCGCGCGTGCGCCCGGCGTTCTTGGCGCTGCAATGCGGCATGTCCATCGGCCTGGCGCGACGTGCTCTGGATGAGGTGCGCGAGCACTTGCAGGGCGTGGCTCGTTCCTCGCCGAGGCCGAGCAGGTGCTGCGCGAGCGCCTGGAAAATACCGTCGGCGAGCTCAAGCAAGGCCTGCTCGATGGGCGTTTCCTGGCCCAGCCCGCGGCGCTGTTCAAACTGCGCATCACCTTGGCCGAAAGCGCCGCCGATGCTGTGCAGATGGAGCTGCAGGCCAGCGGCGGCAAGGCTTACCTGACCGCCTATGGCGAAGGCTTCGCCCGCCGCTGGCGCGAGTCGGCGTTCGTGCCGATCGTCACCCCGAGCCTGGTGCAACTGCGCGCCGAGCTGCAGCGCCAGGCGGCCAGTGTATGACCGACGTGCTGCTCGAAGCCCGCGCCATCAGCCTGGGCTACCCGCGCGACGGCGGCTGGCACGCGGTGCTGGAACATTTCGACCTGCGCCTGGCGCCTGGCGAGGTGGTGACCATCCTGGGGCCAAGCGGCGTTGGCAAGTCCAGTCTGCTGCGGGTGCTGGCGGGGCTGCAGCAGCCTGGCGGCGGCAGCGTGTCGCTGCATGGCCAGCCGCTGCAAGGACCGCACCCGCGCCTGGCCGTGGCCTTTCAGGACCCGAGCCTGCTGCCCTGGCTGAGCTTGGAGAAGAACGTCGCCTTTGGCCTGGATTTCGCCCGCCAACCGAAGCTGGCCGCTGATCAGCGCCGGGCGCGGATCGACCATGCCATCGAGGCGGTGGGCCTGAGCCATGCGCGCAACCAGTACCCGGCGCAACTCTCCGGCGGCATGGCCCAGCGCACTGCGTTGGCCCGCTGCCTGGCGCGTCAGCCCGAAGTGCTGCTGCTCGACGAACCCTTCGGGGCGCTCGACGAAGTCACCCGCGCCGACATGCAGCAACTGCTGCTGCAATTGATCGCCACGCACAATACCGCGGCGGTGCTGATCACCCACGACATCGACGAAGCGCTGCTGCTGTCGGACCGCGTGCTGCTATTGGGCAATCACCCGGCGCGCACCTTGGGCCAATGGCACATCGACCTGCCGCAGCCGCGTGCACAGCGGATCGAGGAACTGGGCGCGCTGCGCATCGACATACTGAAAACCCTACGGCAGGCAAGCCGCCCCACCTCACATCCTTCCTCACCCCTGTCGTCGGAGTCCGTTCATGTGCATGGATGATTGCTGCTCTTCCTCTTCACGTCGCGATTTCATCAAGCTCAGCGCCATGCTCACTGCCGCCGGCGCCCTGCCGATGCTGGCGAGCCTGCAGGCGCGCGCTGCCGCCGAGCCGGATGCGCCGGTGCGCATCGGCTATTTGCCGATCACCGACGCCACGCCGCTGCTGGTGGCACACAACAACGGCCTGTTCGAGGCCGAGGGCATCAAGGCCGAGCGTCCGGTGTTGCTGCGCAGTTGGGCGCAGGTGATCGAGGCGTTCATCTCCGGGCAGGTCAACGTGATTCACCTGCTGTCGCCGATGACCGTGTGGGCGCGCTACGGCAGCAAGGTGCCAGCCAAGGTGGTGGCCTGGAACCATGTCGGCGGCTCGGGCCTGACCGTGGCACCGGACATCACCGACATGGAGCAACTGGGCGGCAAGACCGTGGCGATTCCGTTCTGGTACTCGATCCACAACGTGGTGCTGCAGCAGATGCTCGCCGACAGCGGCCTTACCGCCGTCTCCAAACCGGCCACTGCGGGGTTGGCGGCCAACGAAGTGAACCTGCTGGTGCTGCCGCCGTCGGACATGCCACCGGCCCTGGCCAGCAAGCGCATCGCCGGCTACATCGTTGCCGAACCGTTCAACGCCCTGGCCGAGAACCACAAGGTCGGGCGTGTGCAGCGCTTCACCGGCGATGTCTGGCGCAACCACGCCTGCTGCGTGGTGTTCATGCACGAGCACGACCTGAACAATCGTCCCGAGTGGTCGCAGAAAGTGGTTAACGCCATCGTCAAGGCCCAGCAGTGGACCCGCGAGCACCGCGCCGAGGCGGCTGCGCTGCTGTCCAAGGCCGGCCCGAACAATTACACCCCGCACGAACCGGCCGTGCTGACCAAGGTCCTGGCGCCCTCGGCAGCGGACCGCGCCGCCTACCTGGCCAGCGGCGCCATTCGCCATGCGCAGTGGGATGAACGACGCATCGACTTCCAGCCGTACCCGTTCCCCAGCTACACCGAGGAACTGGTCAAGCGCCTGAAAAACACCCTGATCGAGGGCCAGAGCGATTTCCTCGCAGCGCTCGATCCTGCGCAGACGGCCCGTGACCTGGTCGACGAACGCTTCGTGCGCAACGCCATCGCCGCAGTGGGCGGGCCCTCGGTGTTCGGCATTGCCGACAGCTTCGAGCGCAGCGAGGAGTTCGCGGACTGATGCGCAAGCCTGTGATCCATGCTGCCCTGGGCCTGGCCGGACTGGTGGCGTTGTTGCTGTTGTGGTGGGCCGGGGTGCGGGTGTTCGGCGAGGCCGATGGTTTGTCGGCGCGTTTCTCACCCCAGGCCACCTTGGCCAGCCTTGCCGAGTTGCTGGCGCACGGGGAGGTCTACGGGCACATCTGGGTGAGCCTCAAGCGCATCCTCATCGGCCTGCTGCTGGCGTTATTGATCGGCGTGCCGCTGGGGCTGCTGGTGGGCAGCTACCGGCACCTGGAGGCGGCGACCACGCCGGCCTTCCAGTTCCTGCGCATGATCTCGCCGCTGTCGTGGATGCCGGTGGTGGTGATGCTGATGGGCGTGGGCGATCAACCGATCTACTTCTTGCTGGCCTTTGCCGCGCTATGGCCGATCCTGCTCAATACGGCGGCGGGGGTGCGTCAGCTCGACCCGCGTTGGCTGCAGCTGTCGCGCAGCCTCAGCGCCACGCGCTGGGAAACCCTGTGCAAGGTGATCGTCCCCGGCGTGATCGGCCATGTGCTGACGGGCGTGCGCTTGGCCATCGGCATCCTGTGGATCGTGCTGGTGCCGTGCGAGATGCTTGGCGTCAGCGCCGGGCTGGGCTATTTCATCCTCGACACCCGCGACCGCCTGGCCTATTCGGAACTGATGGCGATGGTGCTGTTGATCGGTGCGCTGGGCTTTTTGCTCGACGCCCTGGCGCGTGGACTGCATCGGCGCTGGGTGCATGCCTGAGCGTCAGTTGCCCGCGCCATGGGCCGCCAGGCTGAAAGGCGCCAGGTCCACTGGCGGCTGCGTCTGGACGATCAGTCGAGCGAGGCCCTCGCCGCTGGCGCAGGCCAGGGTGAAACCCAGTGGGCCGTGACCGACATTGAGCCACAGGTTGTCCAGGCCCGGCGCCCGGTCGATGATCGGCTTGCCCAGCGCAGTGGCCGGGCGCAGGCCCGCCCAGGCTTGGATCTGGCGCAAGTCCAGGGCGGGAAACACTTCGCCGACCTGCCGCTTGAGCAGGGCGATGCGGCGCTCGGGGGCGTGCGCTGTGCGTGCGCCCAGATCCACCATCGCAGCGATGCGCAACGAATCCCCAAGCGGCGCGTAGAGGATCTTGCGGCTGGCATCGGTGATGCTGATTTTCGGCAGGCTGAGGTTCTCGTTCGGCTGCACGCTCAAGGTGTAACCGCGCAGGGGGTAGAGCGGCAGGTCGATGCCCAGCGGCTTGACCAACGGGACGCTGGCGATACCGCAGGCGATCACGAAACCATCGGCCGGCAGGCGATCCTCGCCCAACCTCAATGCGGCAAGCCGCGAACCGCGCCGCTCGAAGCCGCTGACCGCTTCACCCAAGTGCAAACGCACGTTGCGCATCCCCTGTAATTGCCGTTTCACACCCTCGCAGAACAGACGGCAGTTACCGACCGCATCCCCTGGCGTGAAGATCCCGCCCGCCAGACGTTCAGCCACCGCGGCCAATGCCGGCTCCAGTACGGTGCACTCACTCGCGCTGAGCACCTGGTGACGGGCGCCGGCTGCCTGCTGACGTTCGAGCAGTCTCGCGGCAGCGCTCAATGAGGCGGCGCTGCGATGGATGATCAGCTTGCCGCTGTGGCGCAGGTCGAAGTCGATGGGGATGTGCTGCAGCAGCTCCGTCATCAGCGTCTGGCTGCGCAACGACAGGCTGAGCATTTCGCCGAAGGTCTGCTCGACCCGCGATGCCCGGCACGCTCGCAGGAACGCTAGGCACCAACGCCACTGCCGAGGGTCCAGGCGCGGGCGCAGGTGCAGGGGGGCTTCGCGCGACAACAGCCAGTGGGGCAGGTGGCCCAGCACCGACGGGTCGGCCAGAGGCGCGACGTTGTTGTAGCTCAACTGCCCGCCATTGGCGAAGCTGGTTTCCAGCGCCACGTCCTGGTTACGCTCGACCAGCGTGACCTCGAGCCCGGCCCGCGCCAGGTACAGCGCGCTCGACAGGCCAATGACGCCTGCGCCCACTACCACGACGTGCATGCCATGCCCCCTGATCCGTGATCCGCTCCCAAGTATGGCCGGGAATCTCAATGGGTGCGTGGTCGGCTCTGACTCAACGCGGTATACGCCGCCCTGACCTCATCGAACCCGTAGCGCGCCTCCAGTCGCTTGACGATGAAATGGCCGCGCGCCATGTCCTGGTAGAAACGGGTGAACAGGGTATTGATCGTTGCCCCGGTCACCGCGCCGATGACCGGCACGGCCTGGGCGGCGAACTTGCTGGAAATGGTCACCCCGAAGCGCGTGGCGACTTTCTCGATCAGCAGCGCCAGCCACTTGCCGGCCTGCGCCGGATTGAGGTTCTTGACCGCCGAGGCGCCCTGGCGGGCGGCGATTTCAGCCAACTCGCGGGACACATGCTGCAAGGTGCGGCTGGTGAAACTGCGGGTCAGGTAGTAGCCGGTTTCGGCGGCGTCGTCGCTGTCGCTGGGACCGCCCAAGGCGAACACTTCGATGCACGCCTGCTTGGTGCTCAGCTCGCTCAGGTCGAAGCCTTCGCTGCGCGCCACGTCCGCGACGGCGCGCATCATCAAGGTGGTGGACACCGGCAGTTCGACGAACAGCGCCGGGGCACCGAAAGCGCCGCCGAGCGCGCCGCAGGTGGCGGCGTAGAATTTATGCAGGCGTGTCGAGGCGGCCGTGTGCGGACGGTTGTCCAGGCTCCACAGCGCCGCCTCGGCCGACGTGTGCAGCGCAGCCTTGACCGCGCCGTTGATGCGCTTGGCCACCGGGCCGGGCAGGGCCTTGACCGCGCCTTCGATGGGCGAGCCGATCAAGGCCGAGAGCTTGGCGGTGAGCGAAGGCGACTCGAGCAGGGCGACGGCGCGCTTGAGGTCGTTGTAGTCTTCGGGGTGGTCTTGGATAGGCACCAGAGTCTCCAGGGCGTGTCGGGCATTAGGTCGGCGGGATAGTCTTCTGACCTTCGCGTGGCGCTGATTTCACCCGCAGCGGACAGATGGATTATTTTTGCCGCAGACCGTGGCGGTCAACACGGCATAATTTTCTGCGCGCGGCTTTCGTTACCCTCAGAGCTGCCCTGGGTCCAGAAGGACCGGGCCACCATCATCCCAAGGAGATTGCCAATGACTTCCGTATTCGACCGCGACGACATCGTGTTCCAGGTTGTGATGAACCATGAGGAGCAGTACTCGATCTGGCCGGACTACAAGGCGATTCCCGCCGGCTGGCACGCCGTGGGCAAGAGCGGGCTGAAAAAAGAGTGCCTGGCCTACATCGACGAGGTGTGGACCGACATGCGTCCGCTGAGCTTGCGCCAGAAGATGGCCGAAGCGGCGGCGCAGTAAGCGGTGAGCGCACTCAACCTGCTGTGCCTGCCGTACTCCGGTGCCAGCGCCATGGTCTACAGCCGCTGGCGGCGCAAGCTGCCGGCCTGGCTGCAGGTGCGTCCGGTCGAGCTGCCGGGGCGCGGTGCGCGACTGGCCGAGCCTTTGCACACCGACATGCAGGGCCTGGCCCGACAACTGGCCAACGAGCAGCGCCTGGCCGCCAGCACGCCCTATGCGTTGCTCGGCCATAGCCTCGGTGCGCTGCTGGCCTTCGAGCTGGCCCATGAACTGCAAGCCCTGGGTTGTCCGCCACCGGTGGCGCTGTTCGCCTGCGGCACGGCCGCGCCCACGCGCCGCGAAGGCTATGACGGCGCCAACTGGCGCGAGCCCAGAAGCGACGCCGAGCTGATCGACGAACTGCGTGAGCTGCAAGGCACGCCCGAAGACGTGCTGGCCAACCAGGAGCTGATGAGCCTGACCTTGCCGGTGCTCAGGGCCGATTTCCTGCTGTGCGGACGCTACGCCTACCGCCAGCGCGCGCCGCTGCGTTGCCCGCTGCACGTGCTCGGCGGCACGGACGACCGCGCCACCGAGGAGCAACTGCTGGCCTGGAGCCGGGAAAGCCTGGGCGAGTTCTCGCTGGAGCGATTCCCCGGTGGGCACTTCTTTATCCATGAGCATGAGGACCGCGTGCTGGCCACGCTGACCGCAGCCTTGGAGCCCCATCGCCTGACAGCGTGATTGACGCGGCCCTTGTCCTGCGGGAGGCTGGGGGCTTTCTTCAGGACAAGGGCCGTCCCCATGCTCATCGATCCCCGCCAGGCCACGCTGCTCGTGGTCGATATCCAGGAACGCCTGATCGGCGCCATGAGCGACCCGCAGGGCATGCGTGAGCGCGCCCGCTGGCTGCTGGCCGCCAGCGCTGAGCTCGATGTGCCGACCGTCATCTCCGAGCAGTACCCCAAGGGCCTCGGCCCGACTCTGGGCGAGCTCAAGGCTGCCTCTCCCCAGGCCGAGGTGGTAGAGAAGTTGCATTTTTCGTGCGTGGCTGGCGACTGCCTGCCGCCAAGCCTGCTGGCCCGCGAGCAGGTCATCGTCTGTGGCATGGAAACCCACGTCTGCGTGCTGCAGACCGTCTTGGGCCTGTTGGCGCTGGGCAAGCAGGTGTTCGTGGTCGAGGATGTCTGCGACAGCCGCACGCCGGCGAGCAAGGCGGCGGGTCTGGCGCGCATGCGCGATGCTGGGGCGCAGATCGTCACCGGCGAGATGGTGCTGTTCGAGCTGCTGGGCAGTGCCAGTCATCCGCTGTTCCGTCATATCAGCAAAACCTACCTGGTGGGAGAGCGCTCCTGAACCGCGTGTGGTTGGCCAGCGCGGTACTGCTGCTGGCCGTGCTCCAGGGCTGCGCCGGGCGTCGGGAGCAGGCGCCGAGCGCCGACCCGGCCCAGGTGCGGGCCGAGCTTCTGCGTTTGTTGCCCACCACGCTCAAGGACCGCCAGGGCTGGGCCGAGGATATCCAGGTGGCTTTCGCTGCCCAGCGCCTGGAGCCCAGCCGCAGCAACCTGTGCGCGGTGCTGGCGGTGACCGAGCAGGAGTCGACATTCAGCGCCGATCCGCAGGTGCCGAACCTGGGGCGCATCGCCCGTGAGGAAATCGACCGCCGCGCCGCACGCTTGCACATTCCCGGTCTGCTGGTCGACGGTGCGCTCAATACCCGTTCGGCTAATGGCCAGACCTACCAGCAACGCTTGCAGGCAGTGCGCAGCGAAGGGCAGCTCAGCGCCCTGTTCGACGACTTCCTCGCCGGCCTGCCGTTGGGCGAGTCGCTGCTCGGCGGTTTCAACCCGGTGCGCACCGGCGGGCCGATGCAGGTCAGCGTCGATTTCGCCCAACGCCATGCCCGGGACTACCCCTATGCGCACGAGGGCAGCCTGCGTCAGGAGGTGTTCACCCGCCGTGGCGGCCTGTACTTCGGCATCGCCCACCTGCTGGGCTACCCGGCCCACTACGAGCGGCCGCTGTATCGCTTCGCCGACTACAACGCCGGCTGGTATGCCAGCCGCAACGCGGCGTTTCAGGCGGCGCTGAGCCGGGTGACGGGCACTGCGCTGGCGCTGGACGGCGACTTGATCGCCCCGGGCGCGTTGCTGCCGGGCACCACGGAGCGCGCCGCACGCCGCCTCGGCACGAAGCTGGGGTTGCGCAATCCGCAGATCCGCAGCCAGTTGGCGCTGGAAAACAGCCTGGCGCTGGAAGACAGCGCGCTGTATCGCGGCGTGTTCGCCCTGGCCGATGCCCAGGCCGGTAAGCCGCTGCCGCGCGCGGTGTTGCCTGGGATCGTACTGCAGAGCCCGAAGATCACCCGCACGCTGACCACCGCATGGTTCGCCGAACGGGTGGATGGGCGCTACCAGCGCTGTTTGCAGCGCTGAGGGCAGGGGCGGACTTGGCCTTCTACGCGTGTGATCCATGAGCGGGCTTGATGGGTACGAGCAACGCAGGGCGCTGAACGTTGAGCCCTGATCGCAACCTTTCAGGCGCTCCCCGCCCGTCTACCGCGCAGCAGCAGCGAAGCCAGCGCGCAGCCGGTGAGCGCCAGGCACGCCAGGAAGAACGCGTCACTGTAGGCCATCAGATAGGCCTCGCGACGGACCGTCGTCGCCAGCATTTCAAGCATCTGCTGCGGATGGGCCAGCCAGGTCTGCTGGCCGATCCGCTCTTGTACGCCTGCGGAAAACACCGTCACATGCTCATGAATACGCTCGCTGTGCACCCGCTCGCGGGTGGCGACGATCTGCGTCAGCACCGCCGTGCCAATGGCGCCGCCGAGGTTGCGCAGCATGGAGAACACCGCCGAAGCCGAGCCCGCCTCGCGTTTGTCCAGCCCGGCGACCGCCAGCACCGACAGCGCGACCATGATGAACGGCTGGCCAATGCCGCGCACCACAGTCGAGGGTATGATCACGTTGTCGGCGCTGTCGGCCGTGAGGCTCGCACCCAGCCAGCAGCCCAGCGCCATGATCAGAAACCCGCTGGCGACCATGAACTTGGCGCTGGTCCACTGCATCAGCCTGGGCATCAGCGGCGCCAGCAGCAGTTGCACCAGGCCATAGGCGATCAGCGCCACGCCCACGTCGCGGGCGCTGAAGCCCTGCAACTGCGACAGATAGTTGGGCACCAGGAACACCAGCCCGAAGGTGGCCGCGCCGAAGATGAACATCGCCACGCTGGCCACGCCGAAGTTGTAGTGCCCCAGCAACCGCAGGTTAATGAAGGCGCGCGTGCCCAGTAGCTGGCTGAGCACGAACACCACCAGGGCGATACCCGCCATCAGGCTCATACCGAGGATGTAGGAGGAACTAAACCAGTCCAGACGACCACCTTCCTCCAGCACGATCTGCAGCCCGCCCAGGCCCAGCACCATCGCCGCGATGCCCAGCCAGTCGCCCTTGCGCAGCAGTTCCAGGCGCAGCGCACGGGCGTCGATGGACCAGGTGATGGCTGCCAGCAGTGCCACCCCGGGAATCAGTTGCAGGTAGAAGATCCAGCGCCACGAGTAGGCGTCTGTCAGCCAGCCGCCCAGCGACGGGCCGGCGGCCTGGGCCACGCTGTTGGCCAGGCTGAACAGCGCCATGCCCATGGGCATGCGGCTGGGCGGCAGCTCGGTGATGATCAACTGGAACGACAGCGGAATCAGCACCGCCCCCGCGGCGCCCTGGATCACGCGCAGGAGAATCATCGCCTCCAGGTTCGGCGCCCAGGAGCAGGCTACCGAGGCCAGCAGGAAAATGAACGAGCCGGTCCACATCACCCGGCGCAGGGAAAATACCTCCACCAGCCAGGCGGTCAGCGGAATCATGACGATTTCCGCCACCAGGTAGGCCGTGGAGATCCACGAGCCTTCCTCGAAGCTGGCGCCCAGCGAGCCGCGGATTTCCGGCAGCGCCGCGCTGGTGACGTGCACGTTCATCCCAGCCATGAAGCAGCCCAGCAGCCCGCCCAGTACCGCCACCCAGGCGCGCAGCGAGACCGTGCGTTCAGTGCTCATCGCCAGGCTCCGCGCGGGTGTCGACGCTGGTCAGCACCGACATGCCGGGCAACAGGGTGATGCCCTCGGCGGGGTTGTCGAGCAGGATACGCACGGGAAAGCGCTGGACGATCTTGGTGAAGTTGCCGGTGGCGTTGTCCGACGGCAGCAGGGCGAAGACATTGCCCGAGGCCGGCGAGAAGCTGGCGACCCGGCCGTGCAGGCGCGCCTCGGAAAAGCTGTCGACGCGGATCTGCACCGGTTGTCCGGGGCGCATACGCGCCAATTGGGTTTCCTTGTAGTTGGCCACCACGTAGGCCTGCTGCACCGGCACCACTGCCAACAGCGGTTGGCCCGGCACCACGTATTGACCGGCACGCACGCGGCGCTGGCCGACCACCCCGGCGATGGGCGCGCGGATCAGCGTGTCCTGCGCGTCCTGCTCGGCCAGCGTCTGCCGCGCCTGGGCCTGGACCAGCGCCGCCTGCTGCTGCTCGAGCACTGCGCCCGCCTCGGTGGCGCGCGCCTGGACCATGGCCAGGGTCGAGCGCGCCTCGCGCCACGCCGCCTGCGCGCCTTGCCAGTTGGCCTCGGCCTGGTCCGCACTGGCACGGGCGCTTTCCAGGCGCTGGGCGGTCGCGGCGTGGTCGCGCACCAAGCCACGATAGCGCGTGAGGTCCAACGCACTGCGGCGACGTTCGGCGGCGGCACTGCGTTGCGTGGCCTCGGCCTTGAGGATCGCCTCGCGCTGCTGATGGATGCCCTCGGCGGCGATCTGCTGTCTGGCCTTGGCGACGTTCAGCGCGGCCTGCGCTTGCGTCACCGCCGCCTGCGCCTGGTCGAGACGGGCGCGGTAATCGTCGCTGCGCAGCTTGACCAGCACGTCGCCGGCGTGCACCGGCTGGTCGTCTTCGACCATCACCTCGGCCACATAGCCGGCCACCCGTGGGCTCAGGGCCACCCAGTCGGCGCGCACGTAGGCATCGTCGGTGGTTTCCAGATAACGCCCGGTGCTCCACCAGTGGCCACCGTAGGCCAGCACGGCGAGGCCCGCCAGGCCGGCCGCGCCGGCCCAGAACAGGCGGCGACGGGCGGCCTGACGCTTGGCATGGGCGGTGGCAAGCGCATCGTCAGGGGTTACGGCAGTGTTCATGGTCGCACGTCCATTTCGGTGGTTTGCCAGCGCCCGCCAAGGGCGCGGAACAGGTTGACCTGGGCCTGGGCCAGGCGACCGCGCGCCAGCACTCGCGTGGCGCGCAGGGTGATCAACTCGCGTTCGCTGTCGAGCAGGGCGAGGCCGTCCAGGCTGCCGGCGCGGTAACCGGCGTCAGCCAGGGCGTAGCCGCGCTGGCTGTGCTGCAGCGCCGCATCCAGGCCCTGCACGTGGCGTCGTTCGCCGTCGTAGCGGGCCAGCGCCTCACGCACGTCCTTGAGGGCGGCCAACGCCACGCTGCGGTAGTGCGCCACTTGGCCGTCGGCCAGCGCCCAGGCCTTGTCGAGGCGGGCGCGGTTGGCCTTGAGGTTGGGAAACTGCCAACTGATCAGCGGGCCGATGGCGAAGGTCATGGCGCGGCTGCTGCCGAGCCGGTGCAGGTGTGAGTCGGCGGCGGTGAATGCGGCGCCGAAGCTCACCTGCGGATACAGGTCGGCCTGGGCGATGTCGATCTGCAGCCTGGCAGCGTGCAGTTCGCGCTCGGCCTGACGCACGTCGGGGCGACGTTGCAGCAGGTGCCAGCCATCGCCCACGGGCAAGGGTGCGGACAGCGTGGGAATGACCGTGCAGCGATCGAGCGGGCGGGCATTGGCCTGGCCGCTGAGCAAGGCCAGCTCGAAGCGGGCGATCTGCTGCCGGGCTTCGAGCATCGGCATGCGCGCGCGCACCTGCTCGCGCAGGCCCAGCAGTCGTTCGCTGTCCAGTTGGGTGGTCACGCCGGCCTGCACTTGGCGCTCGCTCAGGCGCACGCTGCGTTCGAGCGAGTCCAGGGACTGCCGGGCCTGGACCAGGCTGGCGCTGGCCACGCAGTGGTCGAGGTAGGCGCGGGTCGTCTGGGTGGCCACTTGCAAGCGCACCTGTTCGAGGGCGGCGCGGCCGGCCTGGGCCTGGGCGCGTGCCCGTTGCAGGCTGGCCTGCACTTGGCCCCACAGGTCGAGCTGGTAAGCCAGTTCGATGCCGGGGCTGAACTGCCACTGGCTCGGCGCGTGGCGGTCGTTGACCTCGGCCAGGGTCTGCTCGTCGCTGCGCTTGCCGTAGGTGGCGCCCAGGGTCAGCTCGGTCGACGGCCAGCGTCTTGAGTCGATTTCGCCGATGCCGGCCAGCAGGGCCTGGACGTTGGCTTCGGCCTGGGCCAGGTCCTGGTTGTGCGCCAGGGCCTGCTCGACCCAGCGGTTGAGCTGCGCATCGTCGAACAGCGCCCACCAGCGTTCGGGCAACGGGCGTTGCTCAACACCGGCTGGCAGATCACGCAATGGCCCGTCCGGTATCACGGCAGGCGGGTCTTGCGGCGCAGGTGGCCCGGCGCAGGCGGCGAGCAGGACGAGCGCGCCAAGGGTCAGCCCGCAGCGGGCAGGGTGGCGCAAGGGAAAAGGTGGAAACATCGCATCGGTCGCTCGAAAGGTCGTGCTGCAAGCTTAAGGAGCCCGACCCCCAGGGTGCTGTCGCCAACGGGACAAGCCCGCGCGCAGTACGGACAACCTGAGGCTCAGCGATCCTGCGCCTGCGCACCACCCAGCACGCCGAGCTGCCAGTCGCTGGGTGCATGCCCGAGAATGCGTTTGAACATGGCGGAAAAGGCGCTGGCGCTCTGATAGCCATGCTCCAGCGCCACGGCCAGGATCGGCCTGCCAGCGGCCAGGTGCTGCTGACTGAGCATGACCCGCGCCCGCGCGCGCCATTCGCCGCAGGACATGCCCAACTCGCGCTGAAACAGCCGCGCCACGTTACGGGCGCTCATGTTCAACTGCGCGCCACAAGCCTCGAGGCTCAGTTCCTGGGAAGGCTCTTCGAGGAAGCGCTCGCACCAGGCGCGCAGACGGGCATGCTCGGGCATCGCCACGAACCCTTCGACGCGGCGGGCATGGGCCAGTTCACGGCGGATCAGCGCCCGCACATGTTCGCCTTCCTGCGCGCCGAGCATGCGCGAAGCGGCGAGGATCAGCTCGCGTAGCAGCCCCGACACCACGATCAGTTGGCAGCGCTCGGCCTGGCCGTCGAGCAGCAGCGTGCGCAGGCACACCGCACCTTGCATGTGCAGGGCGTGGCTGACCCCAGCCGGCACCCACAAGGCGTGGCCGCCGGGAATCACCCAGTTGCCGCGTTCACTGCTCACGCGCATCACGCCGCAGGCGGCGTAGATCAGTTGATCTTCGGCGTGACAGTGGCTGGCGATGTGTTCGCCAGATCGATAGTCCATCTCCAAGGCTTGCATGCACGAGGCTCCAATTTATTGGATCCAATCATACGTGGGCGCAGCGCGCATGGCTTGCTAAGAGTGGTGTGGATTTGAGATCAATCGCCTCTGTGTGCCGTCCCTAGCGCTCAGAAGGGTGAATTATTGCGTGATCCAGGCCGTTCAAGCAGGCTGCGTGGCAGCGCTGTTGCTCACGTGGCGCCCAAGCACCAGCACGGTGACGAAGCCGCAGCCGACCAGAGCCGTGGCCAGGCTCAGCAGCATCGGGCTGCCGAACTGATCGACGATGCGCCCACCGAAGAACGAACCCAGGGCGATGATGACCTGGAACATCGCCACGAACAGCGGCATGCCGCGCTCCACGTCCTTGGGCGCGACCACGAACATCCAGATGTTGGCGCAGGCTGGAAACGCGCCGAAGGCGAACCCCCACAAGGCAATCAGCATCAGCGCACCGGTCAGACTGGTGGCAAAGGCGGGGAACAGCGCGGTACTGGTGCCGATCAGCAGGGCAACCAGCAGCAGGGTGTAGCGCACGCTGCGGCTGGCGGCATAGCCGGCGAACAGGTTGCCGATCACCCCGGCCACGCCGTACAGCAGCAGCAGCGAGCCGATGGTCGGCCCGTCGAAGCCGGCGCGTTCCTTGAAGAACGGCGCGACGTAGGTGTAGGCGGCGAAATGTGCCAGGCCGATCAGCAGCACGGCGATCAGGCCCACCCGCGCCAACGGATTGAGGAACAGAGCCGGCAGGTCGCTGACCCGAATGGCCTTTTCCGGGGTCAGCCGTGGCAGCAGGAACACCTGGGCCAGCAGCACCGGCACGCCCACCAGCGCTGTGACCAGGAAAGTCATGCGCCAGCCCATCAGGCCGCTGAGCCAGGTGCCCACCGGCACCCCCAGCACGGTGGCGAGGGTCACGCCGGCCATGATGATCGAGTTCGCCTGGCCGACGCCGACGCCCCGTGGCGCCAGGCGCCCGCTCAAGGCGATGGCGGTGGCCCAGAAGCCGCCGATGCTGATGCCCAGCAGCACGCGGCCGAGCAGCAGCAGGTTGAAGTCGCTGGCGTAGGCCACCACGGCGTTGGCCACGATCATGTTGAACGTCAGGCCTACCAGCAGGTAGCGGCGATCCAGCGCGCCGATGCTCACCGACAGCAGCGGCGCAGCGAGGGCAGCCATGATGCCGGGCAGGGTGACCATCAGCCCGGCGTGACCGGCGCTGATACCCAGGTCGGCGGCGACATCGTTGAGCACACCGACCGGGAGGAATTCGCTGGTCACCAGGGCAAAGGCGCCGACGGCCACCGAGAGGATCGCCAGCCATTGCTGGAGCAGGCTTTGTTGCGCATGTTCGGGACGGCCCTGATGGGCCGGGTTCGGGCTTGGCATGATACAGATTCCAAGAAGAGGTCGCCTGGGGCAGGCGAGTGAGGCAGGGGAAAAATGGAAGGCGATTATAGGAGGGCCTGCGGCCTGCTCCATAAGCAGGCCGTTCGATAGTGATCATCAGTCAGATCGATGGTGCGTGCCGCGCTTCAGCGCGTTGAGACGACAGGCGTCGGCCGACACGAGGCGTTCAGTGGGTGAGGACTTTGGCCAGGATACGCCAACCCTTGTGCAAGGTTCTGCCGCATGTGGGTGATGCCAAGGATAGAGGGTCGCAGCAGACGGTGGCATGAACTGCGGGATTCGACCTGACCGTGAGTTGTCTTGGAGGCATGGCGGGTTCGCAGGTCATGGCCGGCCACTGGGGAGTCGGCTGATCGATGTGCAGCACTTTGAATGAAGCCCTGCCGTGCTCCACGTTGGGGATGGCAAGTTCGACGGTCATTCCAGTCAATGTAGTGAGGGTAATTCGGACATCGATAACTTCGTCATGAACGCCGTTGCACAGCAAACGAGTGATTTCATTACCGAACAAACCGGCGCCCTCGTTTTGCCCCCAGACATCGCCGTTATGTAGAGATGCCGTGACCTTGATAGTGCCTCTCGTATCCTTGAGTTTCAATGCAGACATACTCCTGTCAATGGCAAGGGACCCAGTGGCTCGTCTCGATGATCCCGGTAAGGTATCAGTTAAAAAAGGTCGAATGACTCCAACTCTGGAGCATTGGGTCAAAGGGGAGAGTCATTCGACCAAAGCACAGTTGGGAGCAACTGAGGATGGAACCGTCACAATTATGGCGGTAGCGCTTTCACGGGCCAATTGAAATTACTAACCGCGCTATTGGAAAAAACTATAGGGTTGCGAGCGTGCGATGCTCAGTTCTATAGTGACTGCCACTTGACGTTCTGTCGGGTGAGTGATGAAGTCAGCAGAAAACGTGCCGTATTTCCACGGCGCCCTTATTGAGAGGCGGTGATGCAATGAGTAAATATACGGTGACCTGTTTGCACTTGCACAGTCTGGCCCTTGGGCAGTTTGGTAAGTTGACTGCCGAGATCCAATTGCCAGCGGGTTCGACGACCCACTATTCAATCCCCGCACCGGTCAAGTTGGAGCACATGAGTATCGCTGAACTGAAAGCGTACATCCTCAGGGATTTCGAGATGGCTAATCAGGATTGACCGATCCCCGGGATCGGCCTCTATAGAACTAACGTCATGCGCATTCTCGGGCTATCTGCAGCAAGGGATTTGGCATAAGACTGTGTTCATAGATGAGTATTTTGGCCCCTGTCGGTACGGCATAGACATCGATTACTTCATCGGCATGAACAGTACTTGGCACGACAATTTTCTCGTGTCGAGAGCCCTGTGAATGTTGCGCCAAATAGTGCTGTGAGTGTAACTTCGACATTAAACATATGCCGTAATTCCGTGGTGTTTTGTCCGTACTCAATGCCAGTGATGGTGTGTGCGGTGTCAATGAGCAGCCCGTCAGAATGGCTAAGATCATCCCGGCGCTAAAGGGTGCTAAGTTTATTCGCTTATTCATGGTCGGCTTGCGCTGTAGTACTATGGGTTAGGTCATGATTATTACCTTTCAGTGCGTTTTTTGAAGCGGTTAGTGATGATGTTCATTATTGCCGTGAGCGATAGAGCTGGTCCAACGCTTCTGCCACAGTGGCCTCCATGAGCCTGCTGAGCGTCGCTCGGGCTTGTCAGACTGCTGTGCGCCTCGGCAGCAAGTGCGTTGTATCGAAGGAGATGATAGTGGCTAGCACTGGGTTAAATTTTTTGGCACGGTGCGTTGCGCGTAGTGTGAGCCCAAGACCCCGAACACTTGACGAGACGGGGAGGTCATCAAGGTGAACATCCTGGGACTCATGGATGCGCTTCACGGTCTGGCTGCCATTGGTTTGGCCGGAGCGGTCATTCTGGCATTGGGCGTTCCATGGCTGGGCTTTCTGCCGTTCTGAAAACGCTGGAAAAGCCTCGTCTGAAACGAGGCCAAGTGACTGTCGTCAGAAATCGTCACTAATACACCTGCCGGTGCAGCATCGAAATGCCTTGAACGGTGCGAATTTGCGAGAAGCAAGGTGTATCGCCGACTTAACAATCGAGCAGTGCCGCAACCGCTGTGAAGGCTTCTTCGCGGCGGTGCGACCAGTCGCCGCCGATCACTTTGAAGGGCTGGTTGTGCGAGCGCAGCCAGAGCAGGCTGTCGTCGAAGAACGCCTGGCGCTCTTCGAGCCGCGGTTGGCAGCGTTGACCGTCGGCGATCCACTCCACGCCTTCGGGGCTCAGCAGCAGGTGCAGGTCGTAATGGCGTTGCAGCAACGCTTGCTCCAGCCAAGTCGGGCAATCACCGAACAGCGCGCGGCTCCAGAGCATGTTGCTCAGCAGATGAGTATCGAGGATCAGCAGCTGCGGGGCCTGGGCGCGCGCCTGATCTTCCCAGGCCAATTGCCCCGGGCGATGGGCGCAATATCGGCGTAGCAGGTATCGCGCTGCTCGACATCGATGAAATGGCGCACGTACTCACCCACCGTCACACCGCCGAAGCGCCGTTGGATCTCGCCGCTCAGCCAGCTCTTGCCGCTGGACTCAGGGCCGCACAACACCAGAACCTTCATGCGCTCGCCAGCGCCGGGTCGCGCCGCCACGCCACCCAGCCGCGCACGGCGATCAGGGTGAACAGGGCATAGAGTGCCGCCGTCAGGTACAGGCCCTTGTACAGGAACAGGCCGACGAAGATCACATCGACCACGAACCACAGCGCCCAGCACTGCAAACGCTTCTGCGCCATCCACACCTGCGCCACCAGGCTGAAGCCGGTGAGCGCCGCATCCAGCCAGGGTTGCGCGGCATCGGTCCAGTGCGCCATGGCGGCCCCCAGGGCGATGCTGGCCAGCAGTCCCACGCCCAGGCCGCGCATGAGTGTCGGTGTATCCAGGCGCGAAACCTGACGGGCCTCTTCGACTCGGTCGGGACGTGTCCACTGCCACCAGCCGTACAGGTTGAGCACGGCGTAGACCAATTGCAGGAGCATGTCCGAGTACAGCTTCACGTCGTAGAAGATCCAGCTATAGAGCACCACCATCACTAGGCCGATCGGCCAGCACCAGATGTTCTGCCGGACGGTGAGCCAGACAGCAATGACGCCGAGCACGGCGGCGAACAGTTCGAGGCCGGACATCGGCGCTCCTTGGGGAGGGGAGGGGGCGCGATTGTAACCTGCAAATGCGTAGCCGGTAACGGGCGCGTCGGGCCTGGTATGACTGGTATTTCTGCCAGTAGTGAGGTTTGCAGGTGGGCCATAGGATGACTTGACACCTGATCAACCGAGGGTTGTCACCCATGAAACGATCACGATTCCGCTTCATCCTTGCCTGCGCAGTACCGATGTGCGTGTCTACCGGTGCGATATCGGCTGACCAATGCGAGGCCGTCGCCAGCGAGGTGACCCAGTGGTACAACAAGACGGTTGATGCTTGCGGGCGCAACCCGGCCGTCGATTGTTCCGGTGTGATGATTCGCGGCACCAAGCGCGCCGATGCCCACAAGGGCGAGCGCTACGACGTGTGGAACCCCAGCCCGGCCTCTGAAAAGTCAGGAGGCGTGTCGGTGTCGTGGATGCGTGCCGACAAGATCGGCTATGAGGACCCCGGCTTGGGCTACACCGATGGAATAATCTTTACCCCACGCGATTATGTGGGCGAAGGGCAGAAGAAACTCGACGTCTATTGTGCCTTTCCAGTCGATGCCTGGAGCGACTACCGCGACAGCCGGGGTTGCGGTGACAACCGCACCACTCGCCGCACCGAAGCCAGTTGTCAGTCGGCGAAGCTGACCAACGCACAGGATTGGCGACAGTATTTCGACAAGCTGCACGAAAACAAAGGTGGTCGCCATCGTCGCGAGCGTCAATGCTCGTTCGATATGAACGGACGCCTCGATGCCAGCGCGCGCCGTGATGCATTCGCCTCCTTCATCAAAGCGCGCCAGTCGATCGCCGACACTCGGACCGGGCGTGAAGTGCAAACCGAATTGCGCCTGGTGAGCTGGAAGGCCGATGAACCCGTACCGATCGCCGCCTTCTTCTACAGCGAGTCGCGAGGATTGGGCGCAGCGCAGCGTAACCAGCAGGACTATTACGCGAAGACCGGCAATTGGGTGCCGGTGATGCGGATGGACTTTCCCAAAGACGCTTCAGCCAAGACGCGGTTCGCCTGTGAGTCCAATGCCCAGTTCCTCAAGGCGGACGGCAGCCGCGCTAATGCTACATGCAGCCAGTACGTGGAAAGTGCCGAGTGGATCCGCCGCTACGATCCGGGTTTCCGCAAGAATGTCTGGACCTTATCGGTCAAGCCGACCCGTTGCGGCCGCAACGTCGAACGCGCTGAAATCGATGCGATGTATGCAGAGCTCAAGAGCCGCTACGGCAGCGACTCGCGCTGGAAAGATTACGACCGTGGTTCACGGCGCAACTCCATGGCCACTCAATTGAGTTGCCATGTGTTCGGCAAGGACAAGGTCGGCAACCCGATCCGCTACAAGTCCACCTATAACCTGGAGCCGGTACGGCCCTTCGTGAACGAGGAGCAGGCCGAGAAAGTCGGTTGCAATCCCGTTTCAGCGTGAATGACTCGGCCCATCGTCCGCCGTTTGCGCGGGCACTGGGCCGATGCACGTTCACGGGTTGCACTTGGCCCGTTCGGTCTGCGCCGACGAGGTGGCCTTGCGGTAGGGTTCAAGGTTCCAGTCGGCCTTACGGTTATAGAGTTTGTGCAGGCAGGCCAGTTGCAAGTCCATGCTGCCGGCAACGCCTTCCTGCCAACGCGGATCGAGGCCCTCCTGGCGGAACAGTTCGGCGTACAAGTCCTGTGTACTCGCTTGCCGGCCCAAAGCGGTTGGCACCACCTGCAAACCGAGCAGCGCCTCGTCGCTGTCTTCGGATTTGAGCGGGTGCCCCTTTTCAGTCAGCACCGTCCAACGGGTCGACTCGATCAGCCTGCGCAATGGGTTGCAGTTGGTCTTTTGCATGTCGGCGGGCGAGAGCACCGGGCGCCAGGGTTCGAGCTGCCATTGGGCATTGTCCGGGTGACGCACGGCCAGGCACTGCAGTTGCGCACGCATGCTGCCGGGATGGATTTCATCGTGCAACCATTGCGGACTGTCGCCGTAGCGAGCTTCCAGGTCCTCATAGATGGCCTCGACGTTGTCGGTGCTCAATTTCACCCCGGGCGCCAGCTTGAGGACCAAGGACTTCTCGGTACGGCCCATGCCCAGTTCGTCCGGCTTGCGCTCGACCCAATCGGCGGAGGCGATCAGCACGCCCGGCTGCGGCGCCGCAGGTGCAGGTGGGGTGGGCGTTGGCGTATCGCTCAGCGGCACCAGTTGATCCTTGGGCTCGTAGCTGAAGCGCTGGCTGGCGGGCTGAGTGAAGTCCAGGCGCAGGATCGGCACCGCGTAGCCTTGCGCGTATAGCTTGCGCTGGAACGCCTGGGCCGGCTTGAGACCGACCGTGGGCCGAGCCTTGCGCGTATCGCCGCGGGTGCTGGCCACATAGGTGCTGTTGACGTCCCAGACGAAGGCATCGATGTAGGGCAGGCGGGCGCTGCCGTCGTCGGGCGTCTTGCCGGACTGGTCATTGCGCAGCAGGAACTCGTTGAGCAGTTCCTTGCGTGCAAAACCGTCCCGATGGCGGGTGCCGGGGGCTTGGTGGACGTCGATCATGGCATTCCAGTCTGAGGCCTGTTCGGCGTTCCACGAGCACTGCTGGACTTGGATGCGGTTCAGGTTGTTGGGCGCCAGTGCAGGTGGCTTGAGATGGCCGAATTGGCTGCGCCACTGCGCTGCGGTATCGATCTTGCGCAGGTCGCACGAGCCCCAGGCCAACGCAGCGTTGACGTTGGGCGGAGTGGTTGCCGAGTGCAGTTGGTAGCCCTCGGGGCGGGTGTCGGACCAGCGCGTGCCTTTTACAGGCTGCTTGAGCGTGCCGCAGCCCCACGCTTGGCGATCCGGCCCGGTGAAGCCGTCGAAGGCGTAGATGCACATGAAGCCGGTTTCCATCACCGGTGTCTGCAACCGCCGGGCGTCTTCGGGCGTGCGCAGGATGAACCCGGCCGGGCGAATCAGGCGGCTAGTGCTCAGGTCCTTGCGGATCCAACTGAACGAGGTGGCGCCGGTACTGATGGCGTAGGGGCTGTAGTCCCAGGGATTGAACGGTCCGTCATCGACCATGCGCAGGGTGACACCGCTGCAGTAATAGTGGCCGCGCGGCGCGCCTCCGGGCTCCTTGCATGCGTTGTCGATGCGGTTGTAATTGTCGTTGATGCGCCGCAGCGTTTCCTGTGGTGTGCCCACTTCGATGGGCGCGGCGGCGAATGCGCTCGGCAACCCCAGGACCAGGGCTGCGGCCAGGCTATACCTGAACATGTCGATCTCCAGTGGTGGCATGGAGGCTCAACGGTCTGCCAGGTCCGGCTGGGCGGTCTACTGGCAGAGTTGTCAGGTGGGACAGGGCCGCTCAGACCCTGAACTGGCGCAGCAATTGTTCGAGCTCCTCACTCAGGCGGGCCAGTGCCGTACCGGCGTCGCTGGACTGGCGCGCGGCCTCGGCGGTCTGCTGGGACAGGCCGGCGGTGTCGAGCACGTTGCGGTTGATTTCCTCCACCACGTGGGTCTGCTGCAAGGTGGCGCTGGCAATCGAGGTGTTCAGTGTGGCCAGGGTGTGCAGCGCCTGCTCGATGGCGGTCAGCCGGCTGCCGGCCTCGCGGGCCTGGGCGACGGTCTGGCGCGAGGCCTCGCTGCTGGTGTCGATGGCCTTGACCGCCGCGTCCGACTGACCTTGCAGGTGCTCGATCATGGTCTGGATCTCGGCCGTGGACTGGGCCGTGCGCTGGGCCAGCAGGCGCACCTCGTCGGCCACCACGGCAAAACCGCGACCCTGTTCGCCCGCCCGTGCGGCTTCGATGGCCGCGTTCAAGGCGAGCAGGTTGGTCTGCTCGGCGATCGAGCGGATCACTTCCAGTACGCCGCCGATGCGCGTGCTGTGCCCGGCCAGGTCGCGAATCACGCCCTGCGCCTGGTCGATGGTCGCCGACAACCGGTCGATCTGCTGCAGGCTGCCTTGAATCGCCTGCTGGCCCTGGTCCACTTGTTCCTGGGCGGTGCGCATCTCGCTGGCGGCCTGTTCGGCATTCTTGGCCACGTCCTGCACCGCGTAGGTCACTTCATTGACCGCAGTGGCCACTTGGTCCATCTGCAGCGATTGGCTGGCGCTGTGCTGCTGGGCACTGCCGGCGTTGTCGCCGACCTGTCCGGCAGTCTGGGCCAGGGCATGGGCGGTGCCTTGCAACTGTCCGATCACGCCCTGCAGCTTGCCGTTGAAGCGGTTGAAGTATTCGCCCAGGTGGGTGATCTCGTCGCGGCCGTGGGTGTCCAGGCGCCGGGTCAGGTCGCTTTCGCCGCTGGCGATGTTACCCATGGCCTGCACCGCTTCCTGCAACGGGCGGGCGATGCTGCGGGCGATCAGCCACACCAGCAGGCCCATCAGCGCGGCGATCGCCAGCCCCAGCAGCGAGGCGTCGCGCACCTGGCGGGCGAACTCGGCCTGGACGTCGTCTACGTAGACCCCCGAGCCAATGATCCAGCCCCAGGGTTTGAACAACTCGATGTACGAGGTCTTGGCCACCGGCTCGCTGGCGCCGGGCTTGGGCCAGTGGTAGTTGACAGGCCCCGCGCCTTGGCTTTGGCCAGACTCACCATTTCGTTGAACACGGCGAAGCCGTTCGGGTCGCGGATCGCCGAGAGGTCCTGGCCGTCGAGCTTGGCATTGATCGGGTGCATAATCATCGTTGGCTGCAGGTCGTTGATCCAGAAATAGTCGTCCTTGTCGTAGCGCAGCCCGCGCACCACTTGCAATGCTTGCTGCTGTGCGCTTTGCCGATCGAGCGTGCCGGCGGCTTCCAGGCCTTGGTAATAGGCCAGTACGCCCACGGCGGTCTCCACCACGTGGCGGGTCTTTTCCGCCTTGGCCTGGTACAGGTCGCCGTGGATCTGGCGCAGCAACAGCAGCCCGAGCACCAGCAGCATGGCCAGGGACACCAGCAGGATCAGCCATAGACGCCGGCTGATCGACATCGATCTCAGTGTGTTCATCGAAAGCTCACTCCATTGCGTTGTTCTTTTTATACGAGCGACATCCAACCACGGTTGGCGCCCGGCAACCCAGTCGACCAACGTCGGGCGACCTTCCCTGTTGCATCCCGCACGCGCCTGCGCACGGGTCTCTGTTAGGATCTCGGCCGCGCAAGATGAAACCTTTAGTCTGCGCGAACTTTTTCGCTGGCGTCCGGACCAACAGACGCTGTAAAACAGCGACGCCGCGCGGGCGGTGCACATCTGTAATAGAAAAAAACTAGGATGCCGCCAACGAGCGGTATTCATTTGGGGGAGTTGATGGATTTTTGGAGTGCCTTGCAGGCAATCATTCTGGGTGTCGTCGAGGGACTGACGGAGTTTCTGCCGATTTCCAGTACCGGTCACCAGATCATCGTGGCCGACCTGATCGATTTCGGCGGCGAGCGCGCAATGGCGTTCAACATCATCATCCAGCTCGGCGCCATTCTTGCCGTGGTGTGGGAGTTTCGCAGCAAGATCTTCCAGGTGGTGCAGGGCCTGCCGACGCAGCCCAAGGCCCGGCGATTCACCGCCAACCTGCTGATCGCCTTCATGCCGGCGGTGGTGCTCGGCGTGCTGTTCGCCGATCTCATCCATGAATACCTGTTCAACCCGATCACCGTGGCCGTGGCCCTGGTGCTGGGCGGTGTGATCATGCTCTGGGCCGAGCGGCGCGATCACCGCATCGCGGTGGAGCATGTCGATGACATGCGCTGGAGCCACGCCCTGAAAGTCGGCCTGGTGCAGTGTCTGGCGATGATTCCGGGCACCTCGCGCTCGGGCTCTACCATCATCGGCGGCCTGCTGTTCGGCCTGTCGCGCCAGGCGGCCACCGAGTTCTCGTTCTTCCTGGCGATGCCGACCATGGTCGGGGCCGCGGTGTACTCGGGCTACAAGTACCGTGACCTGTTCCAGCCGGCCGATCTGCCCGTCTTCGCCATCGGCTTCGTGGTGTCGTTCATCTTCGCCATGATCGCGGTGCGCGCCTTGCTCAAGTTCATCGCGCATCACAGCTATGCGGTGTTCGCCTGGTACCGCATCGCCTTCGGCCTGCTGATCCTGGCGACCTGGCAGTTCGGCTGGGTCGACTGGGCAACGGCGCACGCCGGATGAAACGTGATCCAGCCGCCGCCCGGCCTGGCCCTGGTCGGGCTGGGGAGGGCGCTGTGCGCTACCTGCGCCTGAAATTGTTGGTGTTGCTCGGCCTATGCCTGCTGCCAGGTGCAGGTATCGCACGCATGGCCTGGAACGGGCAGTCCTGGCTGCCGTTGGCGCTGTACCCCCTGGCCAGCCTGGTGTGCCTGGCGCTGTACTGGCAGGACAAGCGCCAGGCCCGCCAGCTGGGTCGACGCATCCCGGAGAAGGTGTTGCACGCCAGCGAACTGCTGGGCGGCTGGCCGGGGGCACTGGTGGCCCAGCAACTGTTTCGCCACAAGACACGCAAGGTGTCTTATCAGGTGGTGTTCTGGGGCATCGTGGTGGTGCACCAGGCGGTGTGGGCGGATTATCTGTGGCTGGGGTGGCTGGGGCGTTGAGGGGGGCTGACCAACTGCTCTGTACTCACTCGATCACCAACCCCACCTGCAACCGCTTGGCCAAGCGCCGCACCACCAGTTGGTGCGAGCGTCGCAACAAGTCGGTCAGTTCTTCGCGGCCAATGGCGTAGGGCGGCATCACGCTGATCCAGTGAGCCCGCGCCAGGTAGGGCGCCGGCCGCACGCCGGGGCGGTCGCAGTAGCCGAGAAAGTGTGTGTCGTCCACTTTGAACGACAGGCCGGCGCCCGCCAGGTCTTGCACGGCGAACATCTTGTTGCCCGCCACCGAGAACACCCGCACACCGCCCCATTTGTAATCCTCCCGTGCCCCGGGCAGGCTCAGGCAAAAGGCCGCGGCCTGTTCGGCCGTCAGGTGTCGTTCAGACATAGCGCTCTCCACAGGCCTCGAACGAGGCCGCCAGATGATCGATCCATACCCGCACCGCCGGCAGCATGCCGCGTCGATGGGGGTAGACCGCTTGCAGGAACCCGCCGGGCAGCGACCAGTCTGGCAGCAGGCGGACCAGTTCGCCACGCGCCAGCTCCTCTTCGCAGTACATGCTCGGCAGTGCGGTGAAACCAAGGCCCGCACAGGCCGAGGCCTTGCGCACGATGAAGTCGTCGATGGCCAGGCGCGGTTCCAAGGCGATGTCCTGCGCCTGGCCATGGGGCCCGATCAGGCGAAAGTGCACCAGCCGATCGGCTTCGGCGGCGCCCAGCACCGGCAGGCTCAGCAACTGCGAGGGGTGCTCTAGGCCGACGGCGAAACCCGGCGCAGCCACCAGGTGCATGCGCGCCTGGCGCAGGCGGCGGGTGGCCAGGGCTGGGTCTTCGTCGCCCACGTCACGCACGCGCAAGGCAACGTCGATGCCTTCGGCGATCAGGTCGACGCGGCGATTGAGCAGCACCATGTCCAGTTGCACCTGCGGATACTGTTGCAGAAAACGATTGATCACCGGTGGCAGGAACGCGTGCGCCAGCGCCACCGGCGAAGACACCCGCAGCCGCCCGCGCGGTTCGCTGGTCATGCTGGCCACCGCTTCGTCGGCCATTTCGGCTTCCAGCAGCATCGCCTGGCAATGGTGCAGGTAGCGCTCACCCACGGCGGTCAACTTCAATTGCCGCGTGGTGCGCTGCAACAGGCGCGTGCCCAGGCGTTCCTCGAGCTCGGCGATGCGCCGTGACAAGCGCGATTTGGGAATGCCCAATTGACGGCCGGCCGCAGCGAAGCCCCGGCTTCGACCACGCGGGCGAAATAGAAAAGGTCATTGAGGTCTTGCATGTTCGGTCCCACCGTTCCACCAGTGGAACAAACTAATGCACTTTTGCTCACTATTCACCTATTCAACCCTTCTGTAGCATCCTGCCCATCCTGATCGCCTCACTGCGCGGTCGTCATTCACAGGAGATTCCCATGAAACTGTTGCACATCGACTCGAGCATCCTGGGCGACAATTCCGCCTCCCGTCAGTTGAGCCGCGAAGTGGTCGAAGCCTGGAAAGCGGCCGACCCGAGCGTGGAAGTCACCTACCGCGACCTGGCGAGCGATGCCATCAGCCACTTCTCCGCCGCGACCCTGCTGGCCGCCGGCACCGCCGAAGAAGCCCGCGACGCCGCTCAAGCCCATGAAGCACGCCTGAGCGCCGAGACGCTGGCCGAGTTCCTGGCGGCCGACGCCGTGGTCATCGGCGCGCCGATGTACAACTTCAGCGTGCCGACTCAGCTCAAGGCCTGGATCGACCGTGTGACCGTCGCCGGCAAGACCTTCCGCTACACCGAAGCCGGTCCCGAAGGCCTGTGCGGTGGCAAGAAGGTGATTCTGGTCTCCACCGCTGGCGGTCTGCACCAAGGCCAGCCGACCGGCGTCGGCCACGAAGAATTCCTCAAGGTGCTGTTCGGCTTCCTGGGCATCACCGATCTGCAGATCGTCCGCGCCGAAGGCTTGGCCTACGGTCCTGAGCAGCGCAGCTCGGCCATCGCGGCCGCACAGGCGCAGATCGCCGGCGAACTGTTCGCCGCCTGATTCAGCGCTGCTGAAAAAGCCGGCTGTCGTGGCGCACGACAGCCGGCTTTTTCATGGAGGTTTCATCTGCACCCCAGCGCTGCGCTTCTATGCTTGTGCTACTCGTCCACCTCCAGGGGAGAGCCGCCGCGATGAAGCCCCGTGCCCTGTTGACCCTGCTCCTGCTCGGTGGCCTGCTGGCCCGCGCCGACGCTGCGCCCTGGGTGGCCGGCCTGCATCGTCTGGCCCTGACCGACCCGCTGGATGCCCAGCCCATGCAGGCACTGGTGTTCTACCCCAGTAGCGCCACGGCGCATCAGACGCGTATCGATGGCTATACGCTGCGCGTGGCCGAGGAAGCGCCGGTGGCTCTGGGGCAATTTCCGCTGTTGGTGATCTCCCACGGCAACACCGGTACGCCCGTAGCGTTGCATGACCTGGCCACGTCCCTGGCGCGCCAGGGTTTCGTGGTGGTGGCGGTGACTCATCCCGGCGACAACCTGCACGATCACAGCCGTCTCGGCACCCTGAGCAACCTGTATGGACGCCCGCTGCAGGTGAGTGCCGCGATCAGCGCCGCACGTGCCGACACGCTGCTGGGGCCGTATCTGAACCCCGGCAAGGTCGGTGTGATCGGCTATTCGGCCGGCGGCGAGACCGCGCTGATCCTCTCCGGCGCCCGACCAGACTTGGAACGCTTGCGCAACTACTGCCTGGAGCGGCCGTTGGACGCCGATGCCTGCAAGACCCATGGTGTGCTGATCTCCGATCGCAGCGAGCTGGCGCCGCAGGCCGATCCGCGGGTCGGGGCGGTGGTGCTGATGGCCCCACTGGGGCTGATGTTCGGTCGCCATGCCCTGGCCAATGTGCAGGTGCCGGCGCTGATCTACAGCGGCGATCAGGATCAATTGCTGGCCGTGGAGCGCAATGCCAGCGCCCTGGCGCGCAAGCTGCCGGTCGCCCCCGATTACCGCCTGCTCTCCGGTGCCGGCCATTTCGTGTTCATGGCGCCGTGCGACGACGAGCAACGCCAGCGGATGGCCGTGCTGTGCAAAGATGCCGATGGCGTCGATCGGCGCAAAGTGCACCGCAGCCTGCAAAGCGAGACCGCCGCCTTCTTCAGCCAGGCACTGGGCGCCCCAGAGCCGGCCGAGCGCTCGGCGGCAGTGGGGGATGCGCCGTAGCGCATCGCTTGAACCGCACGCTGAACCGGGGTACCGTCGTCGTCCGTTTACGCGAAGGAACGCCCCATGCAAGGCAAGGCTCGCAAGGTCGTCCAGGCCATCCTCTATGAAATCATCGCCGTCGCCTGCGTGGCGCCCGCGCTGGCGCTGATGTTCGACACCAGCATGGCCCATTCCACGGTGCTGTCGGTGCTGATGTCCGGCATCGCCATGAGCTGGAACATGGGCTACAACTGGGCCTTCGAGCGCTGGGAAGCGCGCCAGGCACAGCGTCGCCGGACCTGGCTGCGGCGCCTGCTGCATGCGTTGGGCTTCGAAGGCGGGCTGGTGCTGATCCTGCTGCCGCTGGTGGCGTTCTGGTTGGACATCAGCCTGTGGAGCGCTTTGCTCACCAACCTGGCGCTGTTCGTGTTCTTCTTCGTCTATGCCTTCGTGTTCCAGTGGGGCTTCGACAAGGTCTTTGACGTGCCGCTGTCCGCCCAGCAGCGCACGGCGCAGTGTTGACTTCCTACGAGTTGGCGAGATAAGTTCCTACCCCATGAATACCTCCCTGCCAGCGCGCACCTTCGGCCTGATCATTATTACCGCCATCATCGGATTGGCGGGCTAGCGCGCACTGGCACCGAACCCGCCCTGGAGGCGGGTTTTTTCTTCTCGACTCCTGGGCCCGTGAAACCACCCAGGAGTCATCGATGAGCAATCTCAGCGTCAGCCCCCGTACTGCCGTCACGCCCCAGCAACTGCTGTCGGAGCAGGTGCGGCGCATTCTTGCGGCGCCCGTGTACGACCTGGCCATCGAAACACCGCTGCAGCCCGCCCCGGCGCTCTCGACGCGTCTTGGCAATCAGGTGCTGCTCAAGCGCGAAGATTTGCAACCGACGTTCTCCTTCAAGATCCGCGGTGCCTACACGCGGTTGTCGCGCCTGTCCCAGGCCGAACGCGCGCGTGGCGTGATCACCGCCTCGGCCGGCAACCACGCCCAAGGCGTAGCCCTGGCGGCGGCGCACCTGGGCATGGTCGCGACCATCGTCATGCCCACCACCACGCCGGAGCTGAAAATCGCCGGTGTGCGCGCCCGGGGTGGTGACGTGGTGCTGCACGGCGACAGCTTCCCCCACGCCCTGGCTCACGCCTTGCGCCTGGCCGACGAGCAAGGCGCGACCTTCGTGCCGCCGTTCGACGACCCGGATGTGATCGCCGGGCAGGGCACCGTGGCCATGGAAATCCTGCGCCAGCAGCCGGGTGCGCTGGACGCGATCTTCGTGCCGGTCGGCGGCGGTGGGCTGATCGCGGGCATTGCCGCCTACGTCAAGTACCTGCGCCCGCAGGTCAAGGTGATCGGTGTCGAACCGCATGACGCCAACTGCCTGCAAGCGGCGTTGGCCGCCGGGCAGCGTGTGGTCCTGCCCCAGGTCGGCAGCTTTGCCGACGGCGTGGCGGTGGCCCAGGTCGGTGCCCATTGCTTCGAGTTGTGCCGGCATTTCGTCGACGAGGTGATCAGCGTCAGCAGCGACGAGCTGTGCGCCGCGATCAAGGACATCTACGACGACACCCGCTCGATCACCGAGCCGTCTGGTGCCCTGGCCGTGGCCGGGATCAAGAAATACGTGGCGCGCGAGGGTGCGCGCGGGCAGACCCTGGTGGCCATCGACTCCGGCGCCAACGTCAATTTCGACCGCCTGCGCCATGTGGCCGAGCGCGCCGAACTGGGCGAGCAGCGCGAGGCGGTGATCGCCGTCACCATCCCCGAGCGCCCCGGCAGTTTTCGGGCCTTCTGCCAGGCCCTGGGCCGGCGCCAGGTGACCGAATTCAACTACCGTTGCCAGCCCGGCAAGCCGGCCCGGCTGTTCGTCGGTGTGCAGACCCACCCACAGCGCGACCCGCGCACGGGGTTGCTCGACAGCCTGCGCGAGCAGGGCTACGAGGTGCTCGACCTCACCGACAACGAGTTGGCCAAGCTGCATGTGCGCCATACCGTAGGCGGGCATGCCGCGCCGCAGATCCAGGAGCGGGTGCTGCGCTTCGAGTTCCCCGAGCGCCCTGGCGCACTGCTGGGCTTTCTCGAACGGATGGGCCGGCGCTGGAACATCAGCCTGTTTCACTACCGCAACCACGGTGCAGCCCAGGCGCGGGTGCTGGCGGCGCTCCAGGTGCCGGACGATGAGCAGGCGACCCTGCCGCAGGCGCTGCAGGCCATGGGCTACGCCTATTGGGATGAGACCGACAACCCGGCCTACCGCCTGTTCCTGGGCTGACGCCAGCCGCTCATCGACGCTTCCCAGCGTCGATGACTGGGCAGTCACGGACATTGTCCTGGATCAACATCCGGGCGCGAAAAGCGGAGGATGCTCGCCGCCAGAGAGACAACAACCAGAGAGAGGAACTCGGCCGTGAGCAGCACATTCTTCATTCCAGCGGTGAACATCATGGGACTCGACTGCCTGGGCGAGGCCATGACGGCCATCGCCGGCTACGGCCTGCGCAAGGCGCTGATCGTCACCGACGCCGGCCTGGCCAAGGCCGGGGTGGCCTCGCGCATCGCCAGCCTGCTGGCCGAGCGCGACATCGACTCGACGATTTTCGACGGCGCCAAGCCCAACCCGAGCATTGCCAACGTCGAAGCCGGCCTGGCGCTGCTGCAACGCGAGCGCTGCGACTGCGTGATCTCCCTGGGTGGCGGCTCGCCGCACGACTGCGCCAAGGGCATCGCCCTGTGCGCCACCAACGGCGGCTACATCCGCGACTACGAAGGCGTGGACCGTTCGGCCAAGCCGCAACTGCCGCTGATCGCCATCAACACCACTGCCGGCACCGCCAGCGAGATGACCCGTTTCTGCATCATCACCGACGAAGCACGCCACGTGAAAATGGCCATCGTCGACCGCAACGTCACGCCGATGCTGTCGGTCAACGACCCCGCGCTGATGGTCGGCATGCCCAAGGGCCTGACTGCCGCCACCGGCATGGATGCGCTGACCCACGCCGTCGAAGCCTATGTATCGACCGCTGCCACGCCGATCACCGACGCCTGCGCGCTGAAGGCCGTCACCTTGATCAGCGACAACCTGCGCCAGGCGGTGAACGACGGCCAGGACCTGCAAGCGCGGGAAAACATGGCCTACGCCCAGTTCCTCGCCGGCATGGCGTTCAACAACGCCTCGCTGGGTTACGTGCACGCCATGGCCCACCAACTCGGTGGCTACTACGACCTGCCGCACGGGGTGTGCAACGCGGTGCTGCTGCCCCATGTGCAGCGCTTCAATGCGCAAGTCAGCGCAGCGCGTCTGCGTGACGTGGCCAAGGCGATGGGCGTGAAGGTGTGCGGCATGACCGAGGCGCAGGGCGCCGATGCCGCGATTTCAGCCATCGAGCAACTGTCGGTGGCGGTGGGCATTCCGGCGGGTCTCCAGGAACTGGGCGCCAAGCGTGAAGACGTGCCGGTGTTGGCCAGCAACGCGCTCAAGGACGCCTGCGGCCTGACCAACCCGCGCAGCGCCAGCCAGGCGGAGATCGAGGCGATTTTCGCCGCAGCATTCTGAGACGCTGTTTTCACTGGGGCCGCGTTGCGGCCCCTTTCTCACGGGCGGCCGGATCACCGCTCGCGCATGAAGAACCCTGCAACGTACTTGCGAAACGTCTCCGCGCTCTTGAAGTCGGCGTAGCGCTTGAAATGCTCCATCTCAGGCTCAGGCCCCACGGGCTCTTGCAGCAACGACACCGACAGCACCCGGTCCTGGTCGGACGTGAGCACCAGCTCGTCCATCACCTCGCCGCCGATCACCGGACGGCGCATCAGCACCTTCACACCTTTGCCCGCCATCCAGTCGATCAGCGACACCAGCGCCTTCAACGGCTCGCGCTCTTCATCCCGGTACACCGGAAACAGCTGCCCACGCGACAGCACTGGCACACTGGCGACGTGGATCAGTTCATAGAACTGGCTGCCGGCGGTGGCCGGTGAGTAGAGCGCCAGGGCCAGCAGCGGGCCGCCGGTTTTGCTGCCACCCCAGAGCAGGTGATGGCCTTGGAAATCGAAACCGTCCTCGCTGGCGGCGGTGAACACCTTGCGCCCGGCGATGCGCTCCACGCAGTCGAGCAGCAAGCCATGGCGGCGATGCTCGCCGAACAGGCTGGAATCGCGCAGACGCGCCTTGAGCCGCATCATCGACTTCATGTCCAGCCGCGTTTCCAAGTAGTTGCTCGCTGGCACGCGCGCCAGCAGCGGGTAGCGCGCAGCCACGCCACGCAGTTCAGCGAACTGCGCGGTCAGGTCCTTTTTCAGGTGGGTGGCGTAGACATTCAGTCCGCTGGCTTCGATCCAGCTCAGCAGCAACGACAGCAAGCGCTGTTGTTCGCGCCGCGGCGTGCCATCGCCCAGCGCAGTGCCACTGGCGGCGCTGTCCTGACGAAAATCGCCCAGCAGTCGCAGCGGCGTATCCGGCGCCAGCCAGGCCGCCGGCGCTACCTGAGGCTCGGCGTGGCCGCCCGATTCACGGGCCTCCTTGCTGAATGGGCAGCCTGGCGAATGCTCGGGCGTCTCGGGGTTGTTACGCAGAAACAGCGTGCCGCTATTGCCATTGAGGCTGACATTGAGCACCGGCAGCGCATCGCGCCGACAGTCGCACCCCAACCACTGGTTGGCGCTGCGCACCTTCATCAGCCACTGGTTGGCTTGCAGCAGCCGCGGCCCAACCAGGCTCCCCGTCACGAACCCCACCAGCAGTTCTTCTTCAGCCGCAGTGAGGCTGCGCATCGACGCCCCGTTCTTCTCGATGATTCGCATGAAGCAGCTCCAAGCTGTAAGCGGCAAGCGCCGAGCCAAGCCGCGACTCTAGCAGCTTGCCGCTGACAGCTCACCGCTAAAAGATGTAGTCGGTGGTGAGGAAGCTGGACTGGCGGTTGCGGATGATCTCGCTGATCAAGGTCTTGTTGGCGTCCTGGAACTTGGTGGCGACCAAGGTGCGGATCGAGAATACCCGCAGCGCATCGTGCACCGACAGGGTGCCTTCGGCGCTGTTCTTGCGTCCGTTGAACGGGTAGGTGTCCGGGCCGCGTTGGCACTGGGCGTTGAGGTTGATGCGCCCGACCTGGTTGGCGAAGGTGTCGACCAGCTCGCCGATGGTCTGCGGGTCGTTGCCGAACAGGCTCAACTGCTGGCCATAGTCGGAATCCAGCACGTAGTCGATCACGGTGTGCAGGTCGCGGTACGGCACCACGGGCACGACCGGACCGAACTGTTCTTCATGGTAGACACGCATGGCGGCGGTCACGGGATAGAGCAGGGCGGGATAGAAGAACGAGCCCCGGCTTTGGCCGCCGCCGGGGTTGATCACCTGCGCGCCGTGGGCCTTGGCATCGCTCACCAGGCCATTGAGGTAGTCGACCTTGCCCGGTTCGGGCAGCGGCGTCAGGGCCACGCCTGGCGCCCAGGGCATGCCGGGCTTGAGGGCGGCCAGCTTGTGCTGGAATTTTTCCAGGAAGGGCTCGACCACATCCTCGTGGACGAACAGGATCTTCAGCGCCGTGCAGCGCTGGCCGTTGAACGACAGCGCACCGGTCACGGCCTCGTCCACGGCGTTGTCCAGGTCCACCTGCGGCAGGACGATGCCGGGATTTTTCGCATCAAGGCCCAAGGCCGCACGCAAGCGGTGCGGTCGTGGGTGAAGTTTCTTCAGGTCGCTGGCGGCCTTGTGGGTGCCGATGAAGGCGAAGACATCGACCTTGCCGCTGGCCATCAGCGCGCTGACCGTCTCGCGGCCGCGACCGTAGATGACGTTGATCACCCCGGCGGGAAGCTGTCGCGGAAGGCTTCGAGCAGGGGGCGGATCAGCAGCACGCCGAACTTGGCGGGCTTGAACACCACGGTGTTGCCCATGATCAGCGCTGGAATCAGGGTGGTGAAGGTTTCGTTCAGCGGGTAGTTGTAGGGCCCCATGCACAGCGCCACGCCCAGTGGCGCACGGCGGATCTGGCCGAGGGTGCCCTGTTCGAGTTCGAAGCGGCTGGAGCGACGGTCCAGATCCTTCAAGGCATTGATGGTGTCGACGATGTAGTCGCAGGTGCGGTCGAACTCTTTTTCCGAGTCCTTAAGGTTCTTGCCGATCTCCCACATCAGCAGCTTGACCACCGCGCCGCGCTGCTCGCGCATGCGCGCCAGGAAGCCCTCGACATGCTGGATGCGCTCGGCCACGCGCATGTTCGGCCAGGCGCCGCGGCCTTTGTCGTAGGCCTGCACGGCGGCATCGAGCGCGGTAAGCGCAGTGTCGGCGTCAAGCAAGGGGGCGCTGCCGAGCACCACCTGGCGTTCGCCGTCGCCGTGCTTGAGCCAGACTGGACTGCGGACGGTGGCCAGTGGCCCCTGCCACTGCCTGAGTTCGCCGCCTACGAGGTAGTCGCGTTGTTCCAGCGGCTCGCCCAGGCGCCAGGCGTCGGGAATGTCTTCAGGGGCGGGGAAAAGTGCATCGAGCAGACGGTCCATGGTTATTGCGCCTCACGTAGCTGAGCGAATGAAACGTTTCAGCCGAGCATGCACCGGCTGCCACAAAGTTTCCAGTGTGGTCCAACATCGGTGAAGGCGCGCTGCTGGTGATCACGCGCGGGTGTTCGCGGCGCCGACCTGCTGCCCAGCACGGCAGCAGGTCGGCGTCTGCGATCAGCTTTGCTCGATCGGGCGGTCTAGCAGATTGATCGCCGGTTGGGCCAGGACCCGCCGTCGGTAGTACCGGTCCTGGTCCTGCCGTTCCAGGCGCCGCCAGGTCTCGGTGCGGGTGTGGGGCAGGCCGTCCAGGTAACGGTCGCTTTCGAGCAGTTCGCGCAGATCGCGGCGCCAGGCCAGTGGCAGCCGCGACCAAATGCCCTGCTGGGCATCGTCCGCTTCGGCCAGCAATTCCTCGTAGTCGCTGTCCGGCACCAGCAGGTCGATGCCTGTGGCGCTGTAGAAGGCGTCGATCTGTTCGGCAGCGACCGCGCTGAGGGTTTCGCTTTCCAGGCGCAGGGTGCGCGCGATTCGGTCAGGCAGGGCGAAGGCCGGCGGTAGCGTTTGCAGCGGATTGCGGGAAAAGTCCAGCAGCAGCGGATCGAGCACATGCTGCAAGCCCGTCGGCAGCGTCGACAGCAGGCAGTTGTCCATGTACAGCGTGCGGATCTGTACGTGGCGGGACAGGTCGGGGGCGCGGGTCAGCGGGCAGTCGGAGAAGTCCACCACGCGCAGGTTGAGGTAGCGGTCGAAGTCTGCTTGCTGAGCGGGGTCCCAGGTGATCGGATTGCGGTCCATTTCCAGCCAGACCAGCGCCTCTGGCCGGGTCAGCCGTGGCACGCGGGAGAAGCCGCAACCCCGTAGCTTCAGGCGTTGCAGCGCCGGAAAGCGTTGCAGCCAGTGCTCGGGCAGGCGGCTGAGGGCGGCGCTGTGGGTCAGGTCCAGCTCGGTGATGTGGCGAAAATCGTCCGGCAGGACCAGGCTTTCCAGGCTCGCGTTGTCCAGGCCGATGCCGGAAAGGTCCAGCACGTGCTGGGCAGTACCGTCGATCAGCCTGACGATCGAACTGCCGCGCTGGGCGTCGACGATGCGCTGCATGGCTCGCTGGCGCCGGGCCGAGGTGCCAGCCCAACTGCTCAGTTGCGCCTGCAGGTCGCGCAGGCGGGCCTCCAGGCGCGCCACTTCGATTTCAGGCACACGCAGCGCGGCCTGCCAGTCGCGCAGGGTCCGTTGGGCGTCTTCCAGGCTGGCCAACGGGTACAGCCGCCGCAAGCGTGAGGCCAGCGAGTGGTGGGAGAAATCGTCGGGTCGCTGCGGCGTCGGGTCCAGGCCGCCCAGCAGGCGTAGTCGACTGCGCCAACCTGGGTGCTCCGGGGCGAGCAGACGCTGCCTGAAGGTGCCTCGGGCAGCGCCGATCAGTGTGCGCAAGCGTACACGTAGCGCATCTGCACCGCCTTGGGCGAGCGTCGTGCCCAACTCCTGCGGCAGGGTCCACAGCAACGCTTGGAGCAGGTCGTGGCTGACCCTGCCCGGTGCTGGGCGTTCGCCCAGGTCGGCCTCATAGCCCGCCGCCGACTTGATCAGGCGCAGCCGGCGCGGTGCCAAAGGCACGCCGCACTCGCGCAGCAGCGCACCCTGCGGGCTGGCAGCGCGCAACTCCAGGCGCAGGTCCTGCGGCCAGTCCGGCAGGCGGGTGAGGCTGGCGAACAGCAGGCGCTCGCTGGATTCCCCCGCCAGGATGGGCAGGTGTAAACCTTCCAGGCCACGCGCCAGCGGCAGCTCGCAGCGCAGCCGGTCGAGTGCCTGTCGTAGCGACGGGGGCAGCGTATCGGTTCTGCGCCACAGGGCACGTTCTTCGGCCGGTAGGGTGTTCACCAGCCGCCGCGCCAGGGGTGTAGGCACATCGGGGTAGCGATCCAGCAGACGCGCGCAATCGGTATCGATGGTCACAGCGCCATAGCGCTCCGCGATGGCGTCTACCCAGGCCTGTGCCGTCTGGCCGGGCAGATCGGCTGCCACGTCTCGCGCGATCTTCAGGCGCTCCAGGGTGTCGGCCAGCAACGGCGGTGTTGGCAGGTTGTTGAGGTGGATCTCACGCAACGCAGTGCTGTTCAGCCCGGTAATGTCCAAGGCCATGAGCGCCTCGGCTTCGCTGATATCGGCCAAGGCTGGACCCAGCCGCTGTACCAGCTTGTGTACATCCCACGCCTGCGGCTGTTCATGCTCGACGCGCCAGGCGCCGTCGCCGTTGTGCTCCAACAAGGGGGCGTAGGCGTGCGCGTCGTCTGGGTGGACCAGGCGCCAACGTTGCAGGACCGGGTCCAGGCGCTGCTCGTACAACTGGCCATCGAGGCGGATGAAGTGGCGTCCCTGGTCGACGAACTGACCTCGGGCATTGGCGGTCAGCCCTTGCGGCAGTTCGACCTGACTGCGGTAGCCCGTTAGCTCGGGCAACCACAGGCGTTGCGTGCCATCGGCCAGCTCGACGGGCATCAAGCGTTCCATCAGCGGTGTGCTGGCGAGCTTGCCGGCCACGGCACCCGCAGCGCCGAGTCCGGCGATCAGCGCCAGGTTCAGGCCGGTGGTTTCCAGGTGCTGCAAGGCTTCTCGGCGATCGCCCACGCTCCAGGCCTGGTAACCGGTGTATACCTCGTCGAGCAACTGATACGCGGTGACCAGCAGCATCAGGCCGCCCACTGCCGGGACGAAGAATCCAGCGGCCATCAGCGCGTTGAGGCCCAGGCTCTGCCACAGCGCCAGGTGATGTTTACGCGCCTGCTCGTCGGCTTCGGCGGTGGGCACGGCGAGCAGGCGCGCTTCGGCTTTGAGCCGCGCCACATGGTCGTCGAAGAGGAAGTCGAACAGCGATGTGTCGATGCCCAGCACACGCAGGTGCAGATCGGCGTCGGCGGCCAGGCTCCAGGCCTGGTCCATGCCACTGTGCCCACTGTCGAGGTTCTGCTGTGCGCGGTCGAGCAAAGCGCCCCATTGGGCTTTGTTGACGTAGGCGCTGAACGCCTGGCGTGAGGCCGGTGCCAGCAAGGCCTGTTGCAGGTGCGTGCGCACCGCCTCGAGGCCGTCGAACTGACGCAGCATCGTTTCGTGACCGGGCAGGTAGAGCAGCAGTCCGGCATCGCCCGCATCGATCAGCAATGCCTCGTGCAGCCTCACACCGAACAGCTCCAGTTGCTGGCAGTTGATCCCGTGCTGTCCGTCGATCAGTCGCTGCACGGCGTCCCGTGCAGCGCCGCTGATCTGGTGCCGCACATGAGCCAGCTCGGCGCTGGCGCGCAGGCTGTGCTGGTACAGGGCAATGGCGGCGGGGCGAACCGCGGGTGCAGCGAAGTGGCTGTCCAAGTGCGCCTGATACTGCCCGCCCAGGTCGAGGCGTCGGCACGTGTCGGCGAAATCGGCGGGGGACAAGGGCAATGCCGTGATCTCGAACTGCTCGGAGTGCAACGGGATGTCCACCAGGGTTTCACTGTCGCCCAGGGTGGTTTTACCGATGACCGTGATCGGCCGGCATGTGGCATGGCCTTCGAGGGCCAGGGCGCTGTCAGCGCTGAAGCTGACGTCGGCGGCGAAATTATGCAGCGCCGCTTCCAGCAGCGAACGGCGCTCATGGGTGGTGACGTAGACGTCGTGGGTGAACAGATGATGCAGCCAGATCAGTTCCGTGCTGCGCAAAGGGGCCGCGAACTGGTGTTCCTCGCGCAGACGCTCGCCGAGTCGAGGTTCGGCGAAGGCGCTGATCTGCTCCAGGCCGGTCAACGCTTCGGCCAGTCGATGGCGCGCAGCGTCCAGTCGCGACTGGCTTGACAGCAGCGCTTCGCGCAAAGCAGGCGCTGCGTTGGCGAACCAGTCGGCCTCGGCGCCAGGTTCGCCCTGGGGCGGTGTGAGGCATGCGCCCAGGGCCTGCCAGTGGGCCGCGTGCAGCGTCGCGGCCCAGGCGGGCAGCCGGGCGGCGAGGAAGTGTTGGTGGGGATGGGTAGCGCTCGAAGGCATGGGCCGGTCTCCTGTTCGGGAAGGCCACAGGAGACGCCACGCCCAGCGACGCGCGGTGGTAGATAGAGGGCACCCGCCTCAGCGATCCCCCAGCCCGGCGTAGCCCACTCGCTCGACGCCTGACAGGTGCTGGTCCAGCAGTTGCACCAGCGATTCGCCCGGTGGCAGATAGGCGTCGCCGAAGTCATGCTTGTCCAGCGCACTGGGATGCGCCACCACCTCCAGCACGCCGTGGCTCGGCGCCAGACCGTGCTTGAGGTCCAGTGGCGTGCAGACATGGTCGGCGGTCACCGCGCACAGCTGTTTCAGGCGGCGGTTGAGCAGGGTCTTGAACACCCGCTTGAGCGGGCCGATGTTGGCGCCGATGTTGCGCGCCAGGCGCACTGGCACGCCCTGCTCGCGGGCGAAGCGCGCCACCACGTCGCCGACCGGCCAGATATTGTGCACGTGCTGGTGCGAATCCAGGTGGCTGGGCCTGACACCATGGGCCAGGCAGCGTTGCCACTGGGCATCGAGCTCCTGGCGCACGGCCTCGCGCTCACCGGGTGACAGGCGCAGGGTGCGCTGGCGCAGTTGCAGGTCGAACCCGCCCTGGGCATCGCACAGCCGCCGTTCGGCGCGAATCGCCCGGCTCAACGGCGAGCCATAGGTGAGGTTGACGTGCAGGCCGATGCGCCCGGCGAGCGTCGGTTGTTGCGCCAGTTCGCACGCCGCCTCGAAGGCCGGCATGTTGGCCATCAGCGTCGCCGAACTGATCAGCCCGGTCTGGAAGGCCCGGACGATGACGGCGTTGACTTCGTCGTCCAGGCCGAAATCGTCAGCGTTGACTATGACCCGCAATGGCATCGGCGCGCTCCTGTGCTGGGGGGGAAGGGGTGTCGGGTTTACGCCGGCGCTTGAGCCAGCGCCAGGCGCGCAGGGCCAGGCCCAAGGCGATGCCGTCGAGGCGCCAGCTGTAGCAGCTCAGGCGCCATTGCTCGAGTTGTCCGGTCTGGCGTTCGTGCAGTTGGTGGCTGGAGTTCTCCAGGCTCACCCGCGACGCGTCGACCCAGCTCCAGCCGTCGTCCAGGCCCCAGTGAATCCACTCTTCGAGCAGCACCCGGCCGCTGCCCAGGTCGCGCTGTTCGGGGACGAAGGCCAGGTTGTAGTCATACACCCGGCCCCGTTCGAGCAGGCCCAGGCGATAGCTGATGCAGCGCCCGTCCAGCTCCAGCAGCACCAAGCACACCAGGCCCTCGGCGGCCAGCGCCGTGAAGGCCTGGTACATCCATTGGCGGCGCAGGGGGCCACTGAAGATGCCCACCTCGTCATCGCCTTTCCAACTGGCCGCCTCGACGGCGCTCACCGCATCGAGCCAGTGCTCGATGTCAGCGCGCGTCGGCATGATCCGGCGTACCTGTGCGCCGCAGGCGGCGATGCGCTTGCGCGCACGGCGCAGCTTGTAACGCGGGTCGCCGCTGACTTCCTGGCGGTCGGCCTGGCTGATACGGTGCACCGGCACGCGGCAGGTCAGGCGGCGCTCGAAGGTCGAGCTGGCGGCGGCCCACTGTTGCAGCCAGTCGCTGTCGCCGTCGGGCACTTCGCTCAGTTGCAGCAGGGCGTGCGGCAGCCTGCCACGGATGGCCTTGAGTACCGCACCGGCGTGGCTGACCGGCAGGTCCAGCAGCAGGGCGATCCGGTCGCTCAGCGGATGGCCCAGGTGGCGCACCACCGGCACGTTCAACGGCCCCAGCGGCTGGCGTTCGCGTACCAGGGGCAGGCACAGGCACAGGCGTCCGTCCAAGTGGCCAAGCAACACCTGCAACTGCTGACCCGGCTGCAACGCCGCTTCGGCGGCGCGCAGCCAGCCCAGGTGATTGAAGGGCGTGCTGGCGGCCACGCGCTGACGCAGCGCTTCGTAGCCGGCCGCCGGAAAGCTCGGGGTGCACAGCGAGGCGCACCAACTCAATTGCAGGGCCACGGTTCAGGACGCCGTGGCCGTGGTGTGTTGCGCGGCGTGCTTGCGCAGCGGCGCCAGGCGCGAGTCGCGATAGCGGCTTTCGCGGAAGAACTTCCAGCGCCCGAACAGGCAATAGACATGCATGATGCGACCTTGCTCCTGATAGCCCATGCGCAGGTGCAGCTTGAGCGCCGGGATGTTGTGTTGTTCGCAGACGTCCACCACGGTCGTGCAGCCCTGCGCGGCCATGGCTTGCCACAGCGCCACCTGCAGGTCCACCGACAGTCGCGTGCCCCAGTAACGACGGATCAGTTCGCCGCCGAACTCGAAGAACTCGCCCGGGCCTACCGGGAACCAGCAGCCGTAGTAATGGCGGTCGTGGTAATGCCGGGCGCTGCCCCAGATGAAGGCGACCGCATCGCCTTCGTCGTCGAGGAACATCAGCCCGGTATGGCCTTCGCCGGCCAGTTCGCGCATGGTCTCGACGCGGTCGCCGAAATACCGGGCGAAAGCCCTGACGTTGGTCATGCTGATGTTTTCCAGGCGCAGTGGCGGGTAGGGCTTGAGCCGGTGCGGCGGCACGGGAGCCTGCAGGTCGCGCTGCATCCACAACAGTTCCCAATGATAGAAAACGTAGCGCCGCCAGGCGCTGGCCAGGGTGTTGCGCAGGCCCTTGCGCTGGATGCGTTCGCGGATCTTGCTCAGTGCACGCATGCTTCCTCCGGTGGGTGACGGCTCGTCCAGCGTCTTACGACGCGTTCCAGGTCAGGGCGAACAGCGTCTGCCCTGGCAGTTGAAAACTCAGGCGCCCCTGGCGGCAGTCGAAACGGCCGACGCGTGGGCGGTTGTCGGGGCCGAACAGCTCCAACTGCCCGCTGGGACAGCGCTCCAGGGACAGTTCGACCTGTTGCTGCCGGTCGGCCTTGTTTACCCCAGCAGGCTGCGCTGGCGACCGTCGGCCATGGCCAGGGCGTCGACCTCGAAGGCGTCGTTGTCCAAGGCCAGCACCTGGGTCAGCCAATGGCGCTGGATGAACTGTTGGGCCAGGCCCACCGGCTTGAGCTCGAAGCGCGTTTCACCGAGCACACGGACCATGCCCTTGGGCCACTGCGGCTCGTCGGCGACGTGAAACCAGTTGAGCATGTCCAGCAGGCCGTCGGACGAGGCGTTGATCACCACCGAGGCCCACCACAGGCCGGCGTAGTGGGTGTTCTGCTCGTAGGGGCTGAGGGTCGAGCCGCTGGACAGGTTGGTCTGGTCGATCAGTAGCGCCTTGCGCGGTCGACCCTGGGCGTCGAGGCCGACCAGGTCGGCGGCCTGGCGCACACTGTCGCGGTAGCTGCGGGTGGCCAGCAGATCGCGCACCATCCACTCATGCCAGGCCAGGGCGTCGATCTGCGCGCCCTGTTCCTCCAGCAGGCGGCGCGCCCAGTCCAGGCCGCGGCGCTGCTGACTGGCGCGGGTGAACGGCCCGCCGATCAGGCGCGAGGAGGCGGGCATGGCGATGCGCACGCCTGCTTCGCGAGCGCCAGGCCAGGCGCGCACGCGTGCGGCCATGGCGCTGAAGAAATCGCGGTAGCTGGCGTAGTCGCGATAGTTGAGGTTGGGCTCGTCGGCGAAGGCCAGGTAGTGCAGGCCCTTGCCGCCCAGCCGCGCGGTGGCGGCCAGCCAGGCCTGCAAACCGTCGTGGCTGGTGCGGTCGGCCGCCAGGTCGGCGCGCCGGCCGGTACCGGCCAGCAGGGTGATGTCCTGGCCGATGGCGAAACGCTCTTGATACAGGCGCCGCCAGGCGTCCTCGTAATCGGGCTGGCGCGCCAGCACGTCCATGAAACTGTAGTAGCCGGCCGCCTGCGGGCGCAGCGCATCGAGCACGGCGAAACTGGACGGCGGTGGCAGGACATAGGGCAGGTTCAGCCCCAGCAGCGGCGTGCGTCCGATCACCTTGGCCTGTAGGCGCAGGTGCACTTGACCGGGCAGGTCGGGCACGTCGCTCAGGTCCTCGGTGCGCTGGGCGAACAGGTTGGCGCTGCCGTCGAGCCAGAACGCCGTCTTACCGCGCCCTTGCAGGCGCAAGCGCCAGGTTTCGTCGCGGCGACTGCTCGGCAGCGCGTGCTGGTCGAACTGCCAGTAGGCCGGGTAAGGCTTGAGCGTCAGGTTCACCTGCTGGCCATCGCTCAGGCGCTGGGCCCAGAGGCCGCGCACGCCGCCGTGATACTTGCCGGCCAGGGTGGCCCGTTCGCCCGCCTTGACCCGGAAGTACAGGGTCACATCCGGCCCGACCTCGGCGCTGAAGTGCACCTTGGCCGGGGCGAACTGCGCGCCGGTGCTGTCCGCGTGCTCGGCCTGGTAATCGCGAAAACTGTAGCCCGGCACTTCCAGACGGTATGGTCCGGCGCCGGGCGTCAGCGGCCAGCGCTGCTCGCCACGCACCTCGGCGGCGACGATGCGGCGCTCGCCGCGCAGTTGCCCGTGGCCGTCGAGCAGGTACAGGTGCTCGCTGTTGGCATCGGCCTGCCAGGCTGGGCGCCAGCGCACCAGCAGGGTGTCTTCGGCGCTCGGTTGCAGGTACAGGCTGCCGTCGCGGATGTCGCCCCATTGCAGCTCGGCGGCCTGGAGCCATGGCGCACCCAGGACCATCAGCAGCAGCCAGCGCTTCATGCCGGCCTCCGTTGCAGCAACTGGCGCAATGGGATGCAGTCGCTGGGCAGCATGATCAGCGTGTGCCACAGCGGCACGCCGCTGAGCCGGCAGTACAGCACCAGCATGGCCAGGGTCACCGCCAGGTAGGCGATGGAGGACGCCGCGGCCGCGCCGACGATGCCCCAGTGAGGAATCAGCAGCAGGTTGAGCAGCAGGTTGAGCGCAGCGCCGGCCGCCATCATCAGCGACACCGCGCCAGGGCGGTTCTTGCCCAGCAGGTCCAGGCGCAGGATGCTCGCGTAGCACAGCCCCAGCAGGCCCGGCAGCAAGGCCAGCAGCGCCGGATAAGCCGGCTGGTAGGCGATGCCGAACAAGGTGACGATCAGCCAGTCGCCGATCAGCGCCATGCCCAGGCAGGCACCGAGCATCACCGTGGCGGTCAGGCGCAGGGCCAGCGGCGTCAGCTTTTCCATGCCGGCGTCCTGTTGCAGCAGGCGTTTCATCAGTGGCGTGGTGACCGCCTCGGGCACGATCAACAGCAGTTCGGCAGCGGCGCTGGCCATGGCGTAATGGCCCAGTGCGGTGCTGCCGAGCAGGGCGCCGATGAACAGGTAGTCGGCGCGCAGGATCAGTTGCTGACAGAGCAGGTCCGGGTGGCTCTTGGCGCTGTAGGCGAGCAGTTCGCGCTGGCCGCTGCGGTCCCAGCGCAGGCGCAAGGGATGCTGGCGGCGCAGCCACCACAGGCCGAGCACCAGCACCAGCGCGAGGCCGGCCAGCCAGCTGATCAGCGCCGCCTCGAGCGCCTGTTCGCGCCACATCCAGAACAGCCCGAGAAACAGCAGCAGCGGCGCCAGCGATTCGCTCAGGCGCAGCAGGTTGAAGGCGCCGACGTCGCCGCTGGCGTTGTGCAGGGTCAGCAGCCCGCTCTTGAGCACCGTCATCGGCACCGCCAGCAGCAACAGCCAGGCCAGCAGGCCCAGTTGCAGGGTGATGTCCAGCTCGCCGCCGAAGGTGCGCACCAGCGCCACGCAGGCCAAGGTCAGCAGGCCGGCCAGCAGGCAGCCGTAGATCAGCACCTGGGCCAGCAGCAGGCCCATGTCGCGCTGCTTGGCCGCCTGGTAGCCGAGGGCACTGTTCAAGCCGCCGCTGGTGGCGGCGCTGATCAGGTCGGGCAGGGTGCTGAGCAGGGCGAACAGGCCGCGCTCGCTGGGGCCGAGGATCCGCGCCAGCAACACATTGCGCAGCAGACGCAGGGCGATCATCGCCAGCTTGGTGCCCATGCTCAGCGCCAGGTGGCGCAGGTAGTGGTTGCGGCTCATGGGCGGCTGCCCCGGGCGATACGCCAGCCCAGCAGCGAAGGGTGGCTGGCGCTGCGCTGACTGACGCCGATGCGTGGCAGCGCCAGGGCATCGTCCTGGCCCTGGCAGATGCCGGGGCGGGTGCTCAGGGCGAAGGGGTAGTGGTGGGCGGCGATGCGCGCGCGTACGCGTGGGTCATGGTCGCCATTGGGGTAGCAGTACACCGGCAGCGGCTGGCGACAGCCTTGCTGCAAGGCGTGGTGGCTGCGCTGGATCTCCGCGTCCAGGCCGTTGTCGTCCAGGCCCGGCAGCAGCGCATGGCTGGCTCCGTGGGGGCCGAAGCGCACCAGGCCGGACGCTTCCAGTTGGCGTACTTGATGCCAGTCCATGGCCTGGGGCAGGGCGTCTGCGGGGCAGGCGTCGGTCAACTGCAGCAGGGTCGCTGAATCGAGGGTCTTGAGGCTTTGCAGGTAATGCGCCAGGGCCAGGCTGCGCGCGGGCGTCTGCTCGGCCAGCGCCGCAGCGGGCGGCAGCGGGCGGCCGAGATCGTGCAACGCGTCGATGAGGGCGCGTCGGGCGGGTTCGCCATGGCTGCCCCACAGGGTTTCGCCGACGCTCTCCCACCAGAAGCGCTGGCGGCTGCCGATGTAGTCGGTGGACAGGAAGATGCTCGCCGGGGTCTGGTACTGGTGCAGCAAGGCGAAGGCGTGGCTGGCGTTGTCGCGCCAGCCGTCATCGAAGGTCAGGGCGAGTTTAGGGCGCTGGTCGTCGCGTGGGCGGCCGTGAGGCTGCAGCAGGTCCATGAGCCCGACGCAGTCGAAGTGCCGTGGCAGCCAGCGCAGCAGGCGCTCGAAGGCGCGCGGGCCGACGCACAGCTCGTTGCGGTGAGGCAGCGCCGCACTGGCGTCATCGGCCAGCACCCGGTGCAGCATCAGGATCACCCCAGCGCCGCGCAATTCGGCGCGCCCTTGGGGCGATCTGAGGTAGAGCCAGCCACTGGCCTGTTTGATCCGGGTCTTGATCGGCATGTCCATCGCTCATCGATTCTGGTCGGGGTTCCACTGCGTGTAGCTGTGCCCGCGCAGGAATTGCCACAGGCCCACGCACATGCCGGCCAGGGTCACCAGTACGAACGCCGCCAGGCGCAGCACTTTGGGTGGGCGCGCCGCGGGGTACAGCAGGCCCGCCAGTGCCGCGCCGTAGCCCAGCACCTGCAGCGCGAGGGTCAGTTGGTAGAAGGGCGATTGGCCGATCAGGCACAGGTTGGCCAGCAGCAGCGGCAGCAGCAACACCGGCGCCAGGCGGCGGATCAGCTTGTGGCTGATCAGGGCGATGGCGTACAGGCCGTGGCGCAGGGGATTGAGCAGTTCGCGGCGCGCAGCCAGGCTCTGCAGACCGCCGACGGTGACCCGCTGGCGACGGCGGAACTGTTTGTCGGCCTCGTCGACGCCCTGGTCGAGGACGATCGCCTGCGCCACGTAGACGATGCGTTTGCCCGCCACCGGCGCACAGGTGCTGATGTGGAAGTCGTCGTTGACCTGCGGCGGGATCGGTTGGAACAGCGCGCGACGCAGGGCCAGCAGTGCGCCGTCGGCCGAAACCATGCAGCCGGTGCGGTTTTCCACCTGACGCACCCACGCCTCGTAGTGGCGGTACAGGCTGTCGCCCAGGCTCAGGCCTTTGCCGGGGTCGGGGATGATCATGTGCCCGGCGCTGGCACCTACGTCAGCATCGGCGAAGGGCGCCAGCAGCAGGCCCAGGGTGTTGCCGGCCCATTGATTGTCGGCATCGGTGAAGACCAGGATGTCGCCCCGACAGTGCGCCACCGCCGTGTTCAGCGCGCCGGGTTTGCCCAGGCGCGGCAGGTCGAGCACCTGCACCCGGGGGTCGTTCAAGGCCCGCGCCAGCGCCACGGTCTGGTCGCTGGACCCGTCGCTGGCCACCAGCACCTGCAACTCGGCGGCCTGGTAATCCTGGTTCAGCACGCTGTTGAGCTTGGCCTGGATATGGCGTTGCTCGTTGTGTGCGGCGATCACCACGCTGACCCGTTGCGCGGGCAGCGCTGCGCGCCTGCGCCTGGGGAACAACGGCGCGGCCAGGGACAGCAGCAGCGGATAGCCGACCCAGGCGTAGAGGGGCAGCGACAGGCACAGCCAGAAGATGAACTCAGCCACGGGCGGGCCTCCTTGCGCTGCGGTTGAGCAGACTGAGCACGAAGGCCGCACCGGCGATGTGCAGGCGCAGCCAGTGCAGAATAAAAAGTTGCAGGGTGAACAGCGCATCGCGCTGGCGCAGGCTCTGGCGCACCGCCAGGGCCACGGCGGGTAGGGCGCCGCCAAACAGCAACCCCAGGGCCAGGCCGGCGAACCCGCACAGCAGCGCCGAGAGCGCCAGCGCGTCGATCAACCAGACGCCCAGCGACAGCAGCGGAAAGCGCAGCAACCGTAGGCTGGCGCCGTGGCTGCGCAACAGTTGCAGGTGACTGCCCTGGCGCCACAGCTCCTTGCCCAGCCATTCGCCCCAACTGCCCTCGAAGCCCCAATGCAGCACCGCCGGTTGGCACACCAGGCGCAGCCGAGCCCCAGCCTCGTGCAGACGCAGGGTGAAGTCCTTGTCCTCACCGGTGCGCAGGGCCTCGTCGAAGCCGCCCACCTGGACGAACCAAGTGCGGCGCATCAGCAGGTTCGGCGTCGGCAGCCAGGTGCGCGACTGCACCGGCTGGCCGCCGCGCAGGGTACGGCGTTGCCAGGCGTGGGCGAACCACGGCGCCTGGCCTGGGGTCTCGCAGTCCAGGGCGAAGACGTCGCCGCGCTCCTGCTGTTGCAGGTCCATCAGCAAGGCCAGCCAGTTGGCGGGCACCTCGATGTCGGCGTCGACGAACGCCAGCCACTTGCCACGGCTGACCTCGGCGCCGCGGTTGCGCAGTGCGCCGATGGACACGCCCGGCAGGCTCAGCACCTGCGCGCCTTGGCGGCGGGCGATGGCCGGTCCGTTGTCGCGCGAACCGTTGTCGACCACGATCAGCTCGCACTCCAGCCCCGCGAAACGCGCGGCCTGGCGCGCGGCATCCAAGGTCCGGCCAATGTGCCGGGCTTCGTCGAACATGGGGATGACGATGCTGACCACACTCATGCCTTGGCCTCCGCCAGCTGGGGTTCACGGGCCTGGCGCAGCAGCACGCTGGACAGCGCCAGCATCATCCACAGGTACTTGTGGCTGGGCGCGCTGAGGAACATCAGGAACAGCCCGATGGCCAGCATGCACATGGTCAGGTGGGTCATCAGGTCGGCGCGCGCCACATCGCCCGTCGCGCGCCAGGCCGCGCGGGCCTGCCAGAAATTGCGCAGGGCCAGGGCGATCATGCCGACGAAGGCCAGTCCGGCCGGTACGCCGGTTTCGCTGAACAGCTCCAGATAGGTGTTGTGGGCGCGGCGGTAGAGGTCGGTGGTCTTGCTGTTCTCCGGGGCGAAGGCCTTGGAGAAGCCGGTGTCGGCGTAGTGCAGCGGGAAGGTGCCGGGGCCGGTGCCGAGCAATGGGCTGTGGCTGATCATGCGCTGGCCGACCACCAGGTAAGAGGAACGCCGCCCCAGGGACTCGTCCTGGTGCGCGTTGACCCCGGACTTGAGCAGCATCAGCGACTCGATGCGCTCGGCGTAGCCCGCCGGCATCAGCGCTGCGCCCAGCGGCAGCACCACGGCGATACCGAGCAGGGCGAAGCCCAGGTGTCGGGGCGGATGCGGGTGAGCTGTTCGCGGTAGTTGTAGAGCACGATGCCCAGGCTGATCAGCAGTACCACCAGTCCCGAGCGCGACTCGGTCTTGGTCATGCCCACCAGCAGCAGCACGCAGCAGCCAGCCCAGAACAGCTTGAGCAGGATCTGCCGGGTCTTGATCGTCAGCCACAGCCCCAGCGGCATGGCGATGGTGATCAGCAGGGCGAAGGCGTTGGGATCGAGCATGGCCGAGGCGCGGCCTTGCTCCTGGTATTTGGTGGAGAAGATGGCGAACAGGCAGGTGACGCAGACGCTGACGGTGATCAGTCTGGCCAGCATCGGCAGGTTGAGGTCACGGCCCACCAGCAAGGTGATGACGAACACGATCAGCCCCACCAGTAGTTCGCGCAGGTGCACCAGCGACAGGGCCAGGCTGTCGCTGGTCCACAGGCTCAGCAGGTACAGGGCCATGAACGGGAGAAGCAGGCGCCATTGATTGCTGCGCAGGCGCTCGCCCGGCAGTTGGCGCACCGCCAGTTGCAGGGTGAGGATCAGCACCAGGCCCAGGCCGATCAGCTTGGCCCCGGAGACCAGGCTGTCCTTGAGCAAACCTTCCAGCGGTACCAGCGCCGCGATGGCCAGCAGACCCCAGGCGGGCTTGCGGTACAGCACCAGCGCACCGGCCAGGCCGACCACGGCACCCGGGGCGAGGAAGGGATAGGGGCTGGCCAGCAAGCCGAGCGACAGCAGGGCCGCCAGGCCCACCAGCGACAGTGGCACGATCATGCGACGACCTCCTGGGTGGCACCCCGGTACACCAAGGCCCAGTGCTGGGCCAGGGTGGGCAGGTGATGGCGCTCGCGTTGTGTCTGGCGGGCGCGGGCGACCAGTTCCTCGGCCTGCTGCGGGTCGTCCAGCAGGGCGTGCAGGTGAGCGCCCAGTTCCTCGACCGCGAGCGGCGCGGCGAGCAGGCCGCTGCGCCCGTGCTCGATCACGTCTGGGATGCCGCCGACGCCGAACGCCACCACCGGTACGCCGTCCTGCATGGCTTCGAGCAGGATCATCGGTGTGCCTTCGGTGCGCGAGCTGATCACCAGGGCATCCAGGCGCTGCATCCAGGCCTGCATGTCGTGCTGGAAACCGGGCAGGGTGATGCGTTCGCCGAGCCCGGCTGCGTCGATGCGTGCCTGCAAAACGGTGCGCTCCGGGCCTTCGCCGAGCATCACCGCGTGCACGTGCGGCTGGCGTTGGCACAGCGGGATCAGCGCGTCGAGGAACAGGTCCGGGCCTTTCTCGCTGGACAGCCGGCCGACGTAGCCTGCCAGCCATTGACCCGTGCGTGCGCTGTGTCCATGCGCTTGGACCCGCTCCTGGGGCGCGCCCGCGCCGACGGGCTCCGGCAGGCCGTTGGGGATCACTTGAATCTTGCTGGCGGCCACCCCGGCCTGGCGGTGAAGGCGGGCGATGCTCTGGGCCACGCACACCACGGTGGTGACCGTCGGCGTGCGGCACAGTTGCAGACTCAGCCAGGTGTAGAAGCGCTGCTTGCGGCTGCGCGGGGTGAAGCCGTGCTGGGTGGTCACCAAGGGCAAGCGCCACACAGTGGCCGCCAGCCAGCCGAACAGCAGCCCCTTGAAGTTGTGGCTATTGAGCAACGGCCGGGCGCCGCGCTGCGCCGACACTACCCTGAGCACCTCGCCCAGGCCGTTGCACACTTGGCACTGGACACCGGCCTGGCGGAAGCGCGCCAGCAAGGCGTCCGGCGCGCCGAGGAACAGCACCTGGTGCCTGCCAGGGGTGGCCAGGCAGTGGTCCAGGAGCATGCGCTCGGCGCCGTAGAACCCGCCGCTGCCGAGCAGGTGCAGGATCGGCCGGCCAGCGGCGGGCAGGGCGGCGTTCAATGCCGCACCCAATGCAGCAGGCGCGGCAACGACCAGCCTTTATGCGGATTGGGTTGCGCCGGGTTCTGGTCGTTGATCACCAGCAGCACCGGCAGGTTCAGCGCCTGGCCGATCTGCGCCGGGTGCTTGAAGCGGTGGTCGAAGAACTCTTTGACGTAGACCAGGGCAATGGCCAGCAACAGCCCGGTGACCAGACCGAACGGAATGATCAGGCCCGGTTTGGGGAACGAGGCATTGGCCGGCTCGTAGGGCGCGCTGAGAATCCGCGCATTGGACTGGCTGCCGTCGAGCAGGCCCTGGCCACGGCTTTCCTCGTAGCGCTGTGCATAGGTGGAAAAGGCCTTGTGCAGGGCGTCGATCTCGGTGTCGAGCTGTCGGGTCTTGCTCTGGGTTTCACGCAGTTCGGTGATGCGCTGCTTGTAGTCGGCGATGCGCTGGATCTTCTGGTCGATCACCTGCTGGGTCACGGCCAGGTCCTGCTGGCGTTCGCGGATGCGGTTCTCGACGATCTTCAGAAATTGCGCGCGCAGTTGGGCGATCTGCTGGCGGGCGATGACCATTTGCTCGGCGCCGGGCTGGAACACCGTGGCGTCGCCGTTGTAGCGGGCCAGTTGGGTGGTCAGTTGCTCGCCCAGTTGCTTGATCTCACGGTCTTCGAAAGCGATGTTGTCGACCGTGGTGGTGAAGGTGTAGGGGAAGGCGTAATCGGCCATCTTCGCCTTGCTCGCCGAGGCCAGCGCCGTTTGCAGGTAGTCCAGCCACTGCTGGTTTTCCAACTGGCGATCACGTTGCAGGTTGAGCGCCTGTTCCTCGGTGTTGATCGCGTTGAGGCGGAAGGTGATTTCCTCTTTGGGATCGGACGAGGCCACGGCCGTCAGCAGGCCCAGGCGCTGGCCTTCGAGGTCATCCAGACGCGCCTGGTAGTGCAGTTTCTTCTGCTCGTAGAAGGTCTCGGGCAATTCGTTGGACTGCAGGTCCTGGCGGTTCTTCAGGAAGTTGTCCAGCAGACGTGCGACGAACAGGGTGCCGACATGGGCGTCGTCGGCGCTGTAGGTGATGGAGATGACGTTGGAGCCGGGCAGGGTTTCCACCTTCAGGTCCTTGACCGCCTGGTCGGTGAGGTCGTCGAGCTGGGTGTCGCGCTCGTCGGCCACGTTCTTGCCCAGCGCCCTTTGCAACGGCTCGATCACAGCATGGCGCAGCGGGTCGATCAGGGTCCGGCGCAGCAGGCCCGGCTCTACCGGATACTGGCCTTCCTGGCGCAACTGGCCGATGGTCTGGCGGATCAGCGTGGGCGAGCGCAGGATGTTGCTTTCGGTCTCCATGTCGGCCAGCGACGGCGGGATGAACTGGTCCGCCTGCTGCGCCAGGGACGAGCTGGTGTCGCTCTGCGACAGTTTCTTGGACTGGACGATGACCTCGGCGGTGATGTCGAAGCTCTGCTTGAGCACCAGCGGCAGGATCAGCGCGATCACCGCGAAGATCAGGAACACCCGTTTCACCAACTGGCGGTTGGCGAAGAAGATGCGGAAGAACTCGTGCACGTAGTTCTCTTTCGGTTGCGTGGTCATGGTGGCTCCGTCCCCGGTCATTGGCCTGATGCCGCGCCATTGGCGGTTGAACTGCGGCGGTCGTTGTTGTCCTTGTTGTCCAGTCGGTAGCCGAAGCTCACGCCGATACCCTGGAACAGGATCACGTCAGCCAGTTGGCGCGACAGCTCGCCGGCGCTGGCCAGGGCGGTCTTGGGCACGTAGAGCATGTCTTCGGGCTGCAGGTAGGCGATGCTCTGGCTCTTGCCCGACAGGGCCTGGTCGACGTCGTACTGGTAAGCCTGCACGGTGTTGCCGGTGCGGCGCATGATCATCACCGAGCCGAGCTTGGCCTTGATCGTCGGGCCGCGGGCCAGGGTCAGCGCTTCGAGCACCGACACCGGACGGCGGATCTCGAACGCCCCAGGCTGGCCGACTTCGCCGAGCACGTAGATTTCGTTGGCGGCCGTGGACTTGAGCAGCACATCCACGCTCATGCGTCCCGGCAACTGCGCGTAGCGCTCGTTGAGGTAGTCGCGCAACTGATTGACGGTCATGCCTTGCAGCGGCACCGAGCCGATTTCCGGGAAGGTCGCGCGGCCGTCGTTGCCCACGGTGATGTCGCGGCTCATGCCGGTGCCCGGATGGGTGAGGGCGTTCTTCAGGTTGATCTCGTCGGTCATGGGGCTGAGCACCCGTACCGTCACCTGGTCGCGGTTGGGCTTGAATACGCGCTTGTCGTTGTAGGCCTGGCGAATGGCGTTCTCGGCGTCGCTCGGGGTCAGGCCTTCAACGCGCACCGAGGTGTTGGTCGAGGGCAGGGTGATGCTGCCGTCGGGCTGCACCAGTTGCTGGCCGTTTAGGCTGCTGGCGGCCATGAAACTCAGGTCCAGGGTGTCACCGGACTGGATGCGGTAGACCCCGGCGGTGCGGTTACTGACATGGAAGATTACTTCCAGCACGTCCTGCGGGCGCAGCACCTGTTCGCGCCGGGCCACCTCGGTGGCCTGATTCTCGGTCGGCGGGGCAGTGAGGATCTGCACCGGCATCTGCCGGCCCTGCGGGCTGCTGCAACCGGCCAGGGCCAGTACGCACAGGGCAATCGTGGGGTATCTCAGGGCGATCATCGTGTGCGTCCTCTCAGAGGTGGTCGTACAGCCACTTGGGCATGTAGTACTTGCGTTGGTTGAACACGCTGCCGATCAGCCGCGCGCCGGCCTGGCCCAGGCGCTGGGCGGCGGCCTGGGCCACTTCGAAGCGGGTATCCTCGGCGCGCACCACCAGGATCACGCCGTCCACCAGCGGACCGAGGGTCAGGCTGTCGGCGCTGGCGTAGATCGCCTCGCCATCGATCACCACGAAGCGGTACTGGGCGGCGAACTGGCGCAGCAGCACGCGCACTCGCTCCGGGTCCAGGCGTTGGCGGCCGCGCTTGAAGGTGCCTGCCGGCAGTACGTCGAACGGCTGATCGGCCAGGTGCACCACGCAGTCCTGGGCCAGCGGCGGGGTGTCCAGGTCGAATTGCAGGTCGCTGTAGCCGCGCAGTTTGCCCAGCCCCAGTTGCTGGCTGAGGCTGGCGTTGCTGGCGCTGGCGTCGACCAGCAGCACGGCACCGGCGCTCATCTGCGCCAGTTGGCTGGCGAAGGCCAGGGCGCTGGTGCTGGTGCCGGTACCGGTGTTGGCGGCGGTCAGCAGCAGGGTGCGCTGGTCGAGGTCCAGGACGGTGGCGGTGAGGTTGGTCTCGCTCGGGTTGGCGATACGCAGGCTTCTAGAAGTGGAACCGTCCATCTCAACTTGCTCCATGGCCAGTGAATACCTTGAACGGGGTCTTGAGCAGGATCTTCAGGTCCAGCATCAGGCTCTGTTCGTTGATGTAGTTCAGGTCCAGCTCGACGCGCTGGTCGAAATCGATGTCGCTGCGACCGGAGATCTGCCAGAGGCCGGTCATGCCGGGGTAGATCGCCAGCCGCGCCAGGTGGTTGTCCTTGTAGCGGTAGGTGTTGAACGAGGTGGGGCGCGGGCCGACCAGGCGCATGTCGCCAGTGACCACGTTGATCAGGTTGGGCAACTCGTCCAGGCTGCTGCGGCGCAGCCAACTGCCCACGGGGGTGATGCGCGGGTCTTTGTCGATCTTGAAGTCGATGGCGTCGGCGCCGTGCTTGTTCAGGTGGCGCACCGAGTCTTTCAAGGCCTCGGCATTGGCGACCATGGTGCGGAACTTGAACATGCCGAACAGGCGACCGCGGTAGCCGGTGCGTTGCTGCACGAAGAACACCGGGCCTGGGCTGGAGCGCTTGACCAGCAGCGCCAGCACCAGCAACAGGGGCGACAAGACCAGCAGCAGCAGCAGCGCGGCCACGCACGACAACACGCGGTTGGTGCGCGACAAGGTCCACGGGCGCCCGCCGATGCGGCCGGTGATCCAGCCCCGGCCTTGCATGTGGATGGCCGCATCGATGCGCTGGCGGTGCGCCGGATCCATGCGTTTGTCCTGGTACAGCGCCTGTAGCGGGGCGCTCTTCGGTTGTCCTGTCATATCACCCTCCGTTGTTGCGACAGCTCATCAGCAGGTTCGCCGTCTGCCGCGGCGTTCGAGTAGTAGGCCTGGAACCAGGCGACGAAGCGCCCCAGGCCTTCGTCGAGGCTGACCTGGGGGGTAAAACCGGTGACCCGGGCCAGGGCGCTGGCATCGGCGCAGGTGGCCAGGACATCGCCCGGCTGCAGCGGCAGCAGCTCGATCACCGCGCTGCGCTGCAGGTGCTGCTCCAGCAGGGCCAGGTAGTCGAGCAGTTCCACCGGGCGTTGGCCGCCGATGTTGAACAGCCGCCAAGGCGCCTGGCTGCTGGCCGCGTCCGGGGCGAAGGCGTCCCACTGCGGGTCGGCGTGGGGCGGATGGGGCATCAGCCGCACCAGGCTTTCGACGATGTCGTCGATGTAGGTGAAGTCGCGCTGATGGCGGCCATGGTTGAACAACTGGATCGGTCGCCCTTCGCTGATCGCCCGGGCGAACTGCATCGGCGACATGTCCGGGCGGCCCCAGGGGCCGTACACGGTGAAGAAACGCAGGCCGCTGCTGGGAATGCCGAACAGGTGGCTGTAGCTGTGCGCCATGGCCTCGTTGGCCTTCTTGGTCGCGGCGTACAGCGACAGCGGGTGATCGACGCCGTCCTCGACCCGATACGGCGTACGCTGGTTGGCGCCGTAGACCGAGCTGGACGAGGCGTACAGCAAGTGCTGCACCGGATTGCGCCGGCAGCCTTCGAGGATGTTGAGAAAGCCGGCCAGGTTGCTGTCCAGGTAGGCCTGGGGGTTTTTCAGCGAGTAGCGCACGCCGGCCTGGGCGGCCAAGTGGATCACCACGTCTGGGCGCTGCTCGGCGAACAGCCGCGCCACGGCATCGCGGTCGGCCAGGTCCAGGCGGTGCAGCGGGAAGTCGCCCGCCTGCTGCTGCACCCACTGCACGCGGGCATGCTTGAGCGCCGGATCGTAGTAGTCGTTGAAGTTGTCCAGCCCCAGTACCTGGTGGCCGTCGCGCAGCAGGCGCAGGCAGGTGTGCGCACCGATGAAGCCGGCAGCGCCGGTGACCAGCACTTTCATGGCGCGCTGACCTGCCAGTCGGCCTGCTCCGGCGCGACCTGGCGCAGGCCGATGCCGCTGTAATGCAGGCCGTGGGCGGCGACCTGGTCGGGGTTGTAGAGGTTGCGGCCGTCGATGATCACGCGGCTGCGCAGCTTGTTGGCCAGCAGCGCGAAGTCGACCACGCGAAAGTTCTTCCATTCGGTGCAGATCACCAGGGCATCGGCGTCCTGCAGGGTGTCGTCGCGGGTGGCGCACAGTTGCAGGTCGTCCCGGTAGCCGTACAGGCGCCGGCATTCGTCCATCGCTTCAGGGTCGTAGGCGCGCACCGTGGCGCCTTCGGCCCACAGCGCTTCCATCAGGTAGCGGCTGGGCGCTTCGCGCATGTCGTCGGTGTTGGGCTTGAAGGCCAGCCCCCACAGGGCGATGGACTTGCCGGCCAGGCCGCCCAGGCGCTGCTTGAGCTTGGCGAACAGGATGCGCCGCTGGTGATCGTTGATGTCGTTGACGCTTTGCAGCAGGCGCAGTGGCATGCCGCTGTGCTCGGCGGTGTGCAGCAGGGCCTTGATGTCCTTGGGGAAGCACGAGCCACCGAAGCCGCAGCCGGGGTAGATGAAGTGGTAGCCGATGCGCGGGTCGGAACCGATGCCACGGCGCACCGCCTCGATGTCGGCGCCCAGGTGCTCGCTGAGGTTGGCTAGCTCATTCATGAAACTGATACGGGTGGCGAGCATGGCGTTGGCGGCGTACTTGGTCAGCTCGGCGCTGCGGTTGTCCATGAACATCAGCTTTTCATGGTTGCGGCAGAACGGCGCGTAGAGCTCGGCGAGCTGCGCATGGGCCAGCGGGTCGCGGGTGCCGACGATGATTCGGTCCGGGCGCATGCAGTCGGCCAGGGCGCTGCCTTCCTTGAGAAATTCCGGGTTGGAGACCACCCGCACGTGAAGGTGGTCCTTGCCCAGGCTGTGCAGGCGTTCGCGGGCCAAGTTCATGACCTGGTCGGCGGTGCCCACCGGCACGGTTGATTTGACGATCAGGGTGCGGTCGGCGTCCATCAGTTCGGCGATCTGCCGGGTGACGTCGAGCACGTGGCTCAGATCGGCCGAGCCGTCCTCGTCGGGCGGGGTGCCGACGGCGATGAAGATCAGCTCGGCGTGGCTGACCGCGTCGCTGGCCTGGGTGCTGAACAGCAGGCGGCCTTCGCGGATGTTGTCTTCCAGCAGCGAGGACAGGCCCGGCTCGCTGATCGGTGGGACGCCTTGGCGCAGTTGGTTGATCTTGTGGGCATCGACGTCCACGCACAGGACCCGGTGACCCACGTCGGCCAGTGCCGCCGCTTGTACCAGGCCTACGTAACCTGTGCCAAAAACGCTCACGTCCATGTCGGCTTTCCTCATGAGAATGAGTAAGGGGGGTGAAACAGTGTGTTGTCGGTATAGCGCACCCTAACAGAAATGCGTCAAAGCAATGGCATGTTTCGTCAAACTTACAAGCGCTAATGATAAGGCCACTTGCCACCAACCCCTTGTCTGACGCGGCTTTGGACTGAAAATAGAGAAAAAGGAGGTGAAACGTTTAGCCGATGAACGGTTGCAGGCCGCGAATATCAAGGGTTTCGTCGATAGAAAGAGAAATGCGAAGGATTTTTTTCAGGCCGGAATATGGCGTCAGGATATCGACGGAAAATTGACTTTTTCATGTTGAGATTTGTTTCAACAGTGCTACGGTTGGCAAAATCACCCCGTCATCGGAGCGTTGGGATCATGCGCGGATGGATCAAGTTGGCCCTGCTGCTGGCCTACCTGGCGAGTTTTCATGGGTATTACGCCGAGCGTGTCGACGCGCTGGGGCTGGGCGTACCGCTGGTGCTGTACTTGGGGCTGGCGACGCTGTTGACGGCGGGTCTGTTGCTGTCGGCGTGGATCCGTCAGGCCTGGCTGCGCTGGCCGTTGGCGCTGGCATTCGCGGTCGGTGGGCTATTTTTCGACGCCTACCTGCGGATCACCGATTCGTACCTGACCTACAGCGCGTTCGTCTCGATGGTGTATGCCGGCGGCTTCGTCCAGGAGGCACTGGAGCAGTACCACTATGCGATCACCCTGGCGGCCGCCAGCTCGGTGTTGGTGCTGCTGGGCGTCGGACTGCGGCCTGGGCCGACGCCGCGCCTGCCGCAGTGGCTGCCGATCGGCGCGCCGCTGCTGGCGCTGGCGCTGCTGATCGGCATGCTGTTCGTGCGTGCCGGCGAGGGTGCCCGTGGGCTGCCGGTGATGTACACGCCGCTGGCGTACCTGAGCCTGTTCGGCTACGAAGCCTTGCACGACCGGGTGGGACCGCGCGAGCCGGTAACGCTGGCGCAGTCGAGCGCGCCGCTGGCGCGTGACATCGTGCTGGTGATCGACGAAAGCATTTCCGGCAACTACCTGGACCTGAACACACCGACAGGCGTGCCCAGTCATCTGCTGCAGACATACCCCGGCGTGGACATCGTCAATTTCGGCTATGCCGCCTCGGCCGCCAATTGCAGCGCCGATACCAACGTCACCCTGCGCTATGGCGGCACCCGTGAGGACTACCTGCGCATCAACTCGACGCAGCCGTCGATCTGGCAGTACGCCAAGCGTGCGGGCATGGGCACGGTGTACATCGATGCGCAGCGCACCGGTGGCAATCTGCAGAACCTGATGACCGACACCGAGAAGCAGGACATCGACCGTTTCATCCAGTTCGACACCACGCCAGTGGTCGACCGCGACATGGCCGCGTTGCAGCAGTTGATCGGCCTGCTGGGCGACGGCAAGCCACAGTTGATCGTGATCAACAAGCTCGGCGCGCACTTCCCGGTGCACGACAAATACCCCGACGCGTTCATGGCTTATCAGCCGGCGCTGCCACGCGGGCGCTTCCAGGACGTAGCCGATACCGGGTCGCGCGAAGGCTTCAGCGGCACCGCGCAGGACTGGGTGCTATACCGCAACGCCTATCGCAATACCCTGGGCTGGAACGTCGGCGAATTCTTCCGCCGCCTGTTCGCCCAGGCCGACCTGAGCCAGGCCGTGCTGATCTACACCTCCGATCATGGCCAAGACCTGCACGAGCGCGGCAATCCCGGGCTCAACACCCATTGCGACAGCGATCCGGTGATGGAGGAGGGCCTGGTGCCGCTGGTGGTCATCCAGGGGCAGGGGTCAAGGCGCTGGACTGGCAGGCGTACCTGGCACAGAACCGCAACGCTTCAAGCCATTACAACCTGTTCCCGACCTTGCTCAAGCTGATGGGTTATGACGCCTCGGCGGTGGCGGGTGCGTATGGCCAGGCGCTGGATGTGCCGACCCACGACCCGTTCACCTTCAACGCCCGCTACAACGCACGCCTGGGCGGCAAGCCGGATTTCCGGCACATCGACCTGAGCCGGATCGTGGTGCCGCCGCCGCATGAAGCCGAGGAGGTGAATGTCGCGCGTTGAGTGAGTCAGTCCCCGCCGCCCAAAGGCGGGCGGGGATTCGGGCTCAAGACGCCTGGGCATTCCCTGCGCGCGACACGCGCAAGGCCACCACGCTGCCGACCACGATCAAGCCGGCCAGCGAGTACAGCGCGGCGTCGGTGGAGCCGGTCTGGTCCTTGATGAAGCCGACCAGGTAGGGGCTGAGGAAGCCTGCCATCTGGCCGACCGAGTTGATGATCGCCAGGCCCGCCACGGCCGCGCTGGCGCTGAGCAGCGCCGTGGGCATCGGCCAGAACATCGGCAGGCCGGTGAGCGCGCCCATGGTGGCGATCGACAGACCGAGGATGGCAATCGCGGGGTTGCCCGCGAAATTCACCGCGATCAACAGGCCCAGGGCGCCCATCAGCATGGGCACCACCAAGTGCCAGCGGCGCTCGTTGCGCAGGTCGGCCGAGCGCCCCACCAGGATCATGAACACCCCGGCCAGCAGGTAGGGGATTGCGCTCAGCCAGCCGATGAGCAGCGGGCTGTCGAAGCCCAGGCTCTTGATGATCGACGGCAGCCAGAAGTTGATCGCGTAGACGCCGCTCTGGATGCAGAAATAGACGAAACCGAAGGTCCAGATCAGTGGGTTGGTCAGCACCGCCAGCACGCTGTCGCCGGTCGTGGACGGTTTGCTGGCGGCATCACGGGCGAGGTCGCGGGCGATCAGTTGGCGCTGCGCTTCGCTGAGCCACGTGGCTTTCTGATAACCGTCGCTGAGCAGGAACACCGCGAGGATGCCCAGCGCCACGGTGGGCAGGCCCTGGATCAGGAACATCCATTGCCAACCGGCCAGGCCGTGTTGACCGGCGGCGAAATGATCGAGGATCCAGCCGGAGAAGGGTCCGCCGAGCAGTCCCGAGACCGGAATCGCCGACATGAACAGGGCCATGATGCGACCGCGACGGTCCGCCGGGAACCAGCGCGACAGGTACAGCACCACGCCGGGGAAGAAGCCGGCTTCGGCTGCGCCGGTGAACAGGCGCAGCACGTAGAACTCCATGGGCGTGGTGACGAACAGCAGGCAGGTCGACAGGCTGCCCCAGGCGATCATCATCACCGCGATCCAGCGCCGCGGGCCGAAGCGGTTGAGCGCCAGGTTGCTGGGCAGGCCGCAGAGCACGTAGCCGATGAAGAAGATGCCGGCGCCCAGGCCATAGATGGTCTCGCTGAATTTCAGCGCGTCGAGCATCTGCAGCTTGGCGAAACCGACGTTGACGCGGTCCAGGTAGTTGAACAGGTAGCAGATGAAAATGAACGGGATCAGTCGCAGGGTGATGCGCCGGTAGAGCGCATCGCGGCTGGCGTCGTGGCCTTGGTCAGGGGCTGGGCTGTATGCCATGATGAAATTCTCTGTTGTTATGATTGTCACTGCGGCGCCTGTACCGACGCTCGCCCGAACGAGTCTCGGCGAGCCAGGCGCTGCTGTCTTTGTGCGTCTGCACAGCGCCGGGCGCCGGCGATTGTGCCGCACAACGAAGTCTGCCACTGCAAGGAACCCACATGTTCGAACTTGACCACGAGCTGGCCCAGGACATCGTCGACCGGGCGATGGCGATCCTGCCCTGCAACGTCAACGTCATGGACAGCCAGGGCCTGATTCTCGGCAGCGGCGAGCCGGAGCGCATCAACACCCGCCACGAAGGGGCGCAACTGGTGCTAGCCAACGGACGCATCGTCGAGCTCGACGGCGAGGCGGCCAAGTGCCTCAAAGGTGTGCAGCCGGGCGTGAACCTGCCGCTGATGCTCGATGAGCGGTTGATCGGCGTGCTGGGGCTGACCGGCGATCCACAGCACCTGCGCACCTACGCCGAACTGGTGCGCATGACCGCCGAAATGCTGCTGGCGCAACGTAACCAGCAGGTCGAGCAACAGTGGCGACGTCAGCGCTGCGACGACCTGCTGGCCTTGCTGCTGGGCGGTAGCGGCGAGTCGCCCCGACTGGTCGACGAAGCCCGGCAATTGGGGCTCAAGCCGCAGTTGCCGCGTATCCCGTGTCTGTTCGAGTTGGGAGCCGGGCCGCCGGCCGAGTTGTTGTCGGCCTGGCTGAGCAGTCGCTATCCCGACAGTTGGTGCGTCAGCCCGGCGCGCCAATCGCTGTTGTGGTGTCGGCCAGCCTCGGTGGCGCTGGATGAGGCGCGCCTGCTCGAACGCTTGCAGCGTCACGGTTGGCAGGTGCAGCGTCTGGCCTTGGGCGGTGTGGCGCAGAGTCTCGACCAACTGCGCCGGGGCTATCGCCGCGTGCGCGACCTGTTGGCCTATGGTCGCGAGGTGGTGCCTGGCGAGCGTTTGCTGAGCCTGTCGCGGTATCGCCTGCCGGCGCTGCTGTGGCGCCATCGCCATGACGATGCGCTGGACGAGTTGCTCGAGCCGCTGCGGCGCATTGCCGTCAAGGACGCCAGCGGCCAGTTGCTGGCCACCCTGCGCGCCTGGTGCGCCCATGATGGGCAGAGCCAGACCTGCGCCGATGCCCTGGGCATCCACCGCAACAGCCTGCGCTACCGGCTCGAACGCATCGCCGAGCTGAGTGAGGTCGACCCCTGCGCCTGGACGGCATGTTGAGCCTATACCTCGGCTTGCAGTTGCTGCCGGCCGAGTAGCGCCAACGGCCTGATACTCACGGTCATTTGCCCAAACCCGGCCAGGCGCTTTTGTGCAGCGGACAGAAGCCGCGCCGATCGGCAACTGTCAGCATGCCCTGCAACAGGACAGGAGAATCCCCATGAAAATCGTCATCGCCCCCGATTCGTTCAAGGACAGCCTCGATGCCGCCGGCGTCGCCCGGGCCATCAGCGCTGGGCTGGCCAAGGTGTGGCCTCAGGCCGAGCGCATCGAGTGCCCGATGGCCGACGGCGGCGAGGGTACCTTGGAGGCAATCGTCGCGGCCACCCAGGGCGAATTGCGCCGGCAAATGGTGCGCGGCCCCTTGGGGGCGCCGGTGGAGGCGAGCTGGGGCTGGCTGGCGCAGGAGCGCACGGCGGTCATCGAGATGGCCCAGGCCAGCGGGATACAGTGCATCCCAGCGCCGAGCGCGACGCCTGTCGCAGCAGCACCTGGGGCACCGGCGAACTGGTGGCGGCGGCGCTGGCGGCAGGGGCCCGACGCATCGTCCTGGCGATCGGCGGCAGCGCCACCAACGATGCGGGCAGCGGCATGCTGCGCGCGCTCGGCCTGCGCCTGCTGGACGCCGACGGTCAGGCGCTGGCCGAGGGTGGGCTGGCATTGACCGCTCTGGCGCGAATCGACGCCAGCGATCTCGACCCGCGGCTGGGCGAAGTGCACTTCGAGGTGGCGGCCGATGTCGACAATCCGCTGTGCGGCGCCCATGGCGCGTCGGCGGTGTTCGGCCCGCAGAAGGGCGCCTCACCCGAGCAGGTGCAGGCACTGGATCAGGCGCTGGGGCACTTTGCCGACCATTGCGCGCAGTTGCTCGGCGAGGACCTGCGTGATTTCCCCGGCTGCGGCGCGGCCGGCGGCATGGGCTTCGCGGCCAAGGCGTTCATGGGCGCGCGGTTCCGTCCTGGGGTCGAGGTGGTGGCCGAGTTGGCGGGGCTGGAGACAGTGGTGCAGGGCGCCGACCTGGTGATCACCGGCGAGGGGCGCTTCGACGCCCAGACCCTGCGCGGCAAGACCCCGTTGGGCGTGGCGCGAGTCGCCAAACGCCACGCCGTGCCGGTGGTGGTGATCGCCGGCACCCTGGGCGAAGGGTTCGAAGCGCTGTACGCCCACGGCATCGACGCGGCATTCGCCCTGGCCAGCGGCCCGACCAGCCTGGAGCGCGCCTGCAGCGAGGCGGGCGTGCTGCTCGAGGCGCGGGCCGAGGCCATCGCGCGCTTGTGGCAGGTGGCGCGCAGCCGCGACTAACCCTTTCCGCACGTCGGCGCGCCCTGTTCAGGCGCGCCTGGGCACTCACACGCGGAACTGATCCATCAACGCCTGCTGCTGGTTGGCCAGGCTGTTCAGCGACTGGCTGACCCGTGCCGATTCGTTGGCCTGGCCCGACAGCGACTCGGTCACGTCACGGATGGTCGCCACGTTGCCGGTGATTTCCTCGGCCACCGCGCTTTGCTCCTCGGCGGCCGAGGCGATCTGCAGGTTCATGTCGCTGATCACCGTGACCGCCTCGCCGATACGGCGCAGGGCGCCGACTGCATGGCCGACCTGTTCGACGCCGCCTTGGGCCTGGCGGTGGCTGCTGTCCATGGCACCGACCACCTCGCGGGTGCCCGCTTGCAGCGACTCGATCACCTGGCGGGTTTCCTCCACCGACTCCTGAGTCCGTCGGGCCAGGTTGCGCACTTCGTCAGCGACCACCGCGAAGCCGCGCCCGGCCTCGCCGGCGCGGGCGGCTTCGATGGCCGCGTTGAGCGCCAGCAGGTTGGTCTGCTCGGCGATCGAGCGGATCACCTCCAGCACCGAGCCGATCTTCTCGCTGTTCTGTGCCAGGCCCTCGACCTGAGACATGGCGTTGCTCATGTCGGTCGCCAGGGCACCGATGCTGTCGGTGGTGCGGTCGATCACCGCCAGACCTTCACGGGTGGCCTGATCGGCCTCGCGGGCCGCCTGCGCCGCCTGGGCCGCGCTGCGGGCGACGTCCTGGGCGGTGGCGCTCATCTCCTGGGAGGCGGTGGCCACCTGATCGACCTGGCGGTATTGCTGCTCCATGCCGGCGCTGGTCTGGCTGGCGATGGCCGCCGACTGATCGGCGGTGCCGCGTGCGTCCTGCACCGAGCGTTTGACCTCGGCAATGGTCGGTTGCAGCTTGTCGAGGAAGCGGTTGAACCAGCCGGCCAGTAGGCCCAGTTCGTCACGTTTGTCGTAGGTCAGGCGGCGGGTCAGGTCGCCTTCGCCGCTGGCGATGTCTTCGAGCATCGCGGCGACGCCGAGAATCGGTCGGGTCACGCCACGCGCCATCAACCACACCGCCAGCAGCCCGGCCAGGGCGGCGCCCACGCCCAGGGCCAGTTCGAGCAGGGTGCCGCTGGTGTTGAGGGCATCGAGCTCTTGCTTGAGGGCGTCGGCCGGGCCAGTGAGGGCACTTTGCGGCGCGTCGAGCAGCACGCCCCACGGCCTGCCGCCGGGAATCGGGGCGAAGGCCGCCAGCACTTTCAGGCGCTTCTCGCCCTGCAGCACTTGCAGTTTGCCTTCGGCCAGCTTGCTGACCAGCTCTGCGCCCTGGCGCGTGTCGACCTGGTCGAAGCGCTTGGCCAACTCGCTGGCGTCGGCACTGTAGCCGGCCAGCAGCCCGGCGGGGCTGAGAATACCGACCCGGGTGCGGCCCTCGTACAGCTCGCGGCTGGCGTTTTCGGTCAGCGCCTGCAGACTGTTGAGGTTGGTGTCGATGGACAGGGTGGCGATCACTTTACCGTCGACCGATAGCGGGAAGACGATGCTGGTCATCAGCACTTGCTGCCCGGCGATTTCGTAGAAGTAGGGCTCGACGATGCAGACCTTGCCAGTGCTGCGCGGGCAGGTCCACCAGGTGTTGGCCGGCTCGCCGCTGGGGCCGGTGGTGGTGTCGGCCATGTCGTGTTCGGGCAGGGCCATGGAGGTCAGTTGGCCGGCCTTGGGCTGCGACCAGTACAGGGCGAAGCGGCCGGTCTCGTTGCTGCCCAGCTCGGCCTGGCCGCCGAACAGGCTGTCCTTGCCGTCGAGCGCGTTGGGCTCGAAGGTGAGCGACAGGCCGAGCAGATCGGGGTTGGCCTGCAGCGCGGCACGCACCTGGGCGGTGAGATCCTGGCGCAGGTCATAGGCGTCGATGAAGCGCTTTTGCGCCTGCTCGCGCAGGAACAGCACCTGGCGGGCGAAGCCTGCGCCGTACTGGTAGGCGTCCATGAACTGACGGCGGATGCGTTGTGCCTGCACTTCGCCCTGAGCTTCGATATGGGCCTGGGCCGACTCGGTGAGCATCTGCGTACTGCTCGCCTTGACCAGCGCCGAGCTGTGCTGCATGCGGTACAGCGACAGGCCGACGAGCAGGGTGACGATGCTGGCCAGGCACAGCCCGGCGAGCAGGGTGATCTTCCATTGGATGGACAGTTGACGCAGCGGCATGGTGAATCATCCCTTATAGGAACAGAGCGGGGGTCGCCGGATATGTCGGCGTGGACGCTGGTTTCTTTACGTGAATATTCGATGACGTGGGCGTGCTTGGCGTAAATGCCCTGGGTCGGCAGTTTTGACATCCCTGGTCGAGTGCTTCAGAGTGTGCGCCCTCCAGAACCACACCCCCTGTTCCGGCCACTGCCTCGCGCAGTCTGTCGCCGGACGCTGGTTTTTCGTCTGTCGTCAACGAGGTATTGCACACCATGAATGCAGTGATTGCCGCGGTCGGGATCATGCTGATACTGAGCCTGTCCCGCGTGCATGTGGTCATCGCGCTGATCGTCGGCGCCCTGGCCGGTGGACTGGTCGGCGGCCTGGGCATCGAGGGCACGCTCGCCGCGTTCAATGGCGGCCTGGGCGGCGGCGCGCCGGTGGCGCTGTCGTATGCGCTGCTGGGCGCCTTTGCCGTGGCCATCGCCAAGTCGGGGCTGGCCCATGCCCTGGCCGACCGCGCCTTGGCGATGATCGACCGCCAGGGCCATGACCACAGCGGTCGGCTGAAGTGGCTGCTGATTGGCCTGATGTTGGTGGTGGCGGTGGCGTCGCAGAACGTGCTGCCGATCCACATCGCCTTCATCCCGCTGCTGGTGCCGCCGCTACTGTACGTGCTGACGCGCCTGCGCATCGACCGTCGGTTGATCGCCTGTGTGATCACCTTCGGGCTGATTACGCCTTACATTTTTCTGCCGGTTGGGTTCGGCAACATCTTCCTCAATCAGATTCTGCTGGCCAACGTCAGCCGTGCGGGCGTGGATGTCAGCGGGATCAACGTCACCCATGCCATGGCACTGCCAGCGGCGGGCATGTTGGTCGGTCTGCTGCTGGCGGTGTTCGTCAGCTACCGGCGCAAGCGTGACTATGACCTGGCGCGGATCGAAGAGGTGGAGCAGGTCAGCGTGCGCTACAACCCGGTGACCTTGCTGGTGGCGGGGGTAGCCATCGCGGCGGCGTTCATCGTTCAGCTGTGGCTGGACTCGATGATCATTGGAGCGATGGTGGGGTTCCTGATCTTCTCGCTGTCGGGGATCGTGCGTTGGAAGGACACTGACGATCTATTCACCGAAGGCATGAAGATGATGGCGATGATCGGCTTCATCATGATCGCTGCTTCCGGGTTTGCCGAGGTGATGAAAGCGACGGGTGAGGTGAAGAGCCTGGTCGAGACGGCGGCGCAGTGGATCGACCATAGCAAGGGCATTGGCGCCTTGTTGATGCTGCTGGTGGGGTTGCTGGTGACCATGGGAATTGGGTCGTCGTTTTCCACAGTGCCGATTCTGGCGGCGATCTTCGTGCCGCTGTGTGTGCAACTGGGGTTCGATCCGTTGGCTACCGTGTGTATTGTCGGGACGGCGGGGGCCTTGGGCGATGCGGGGTCGCCGGCTTCCGATTCTACGTTGGGGCCGACTTCGGGGTTGAATGTGGACGGGCAGCATCATCATATCTGGGACACGGTGGTGCCTACGTTCATTCACTACAACTTGCCGTTGCTAGGCTTTGGGTGGGTGGCGGCGATGGTGCTCTAGGGGATAGCTTGTAGCTTGTAGCTTGTAGCTTGTAGCTTGTGGCTTTCAGCTTGTCCCTTGAACTGAAGCAGCAGGTCGCTATGATGTTTCGATTGAGCGTTTATGGGCTTGTTGTGTGAATCAGGTAAAAGACAAGTGGCGCAATCGTGAGTACCTGGACAGTGTGGCTGGCTGTGTTGATTCGATTGTGGCGGGGCGGGCAGTTATTGAGCATGTTGATCTCTCGGGAATTGTTATTGGTCCGGGCGCTGTATTGAACCAGTTAAAGGCTGTCAATCTCTTTGAGTCAGAACTACGTGGGGTTGATCTGTCTGGCTCGAAAATATCGGGGAGTCTGAGTGACAGCGTGTTTGTGGGTGTCAACTTTGAGCGCGCATCCTTAGATAGGGCACTGATGTGTAATGTCGAAATGAAAGGTTGTGATTTCTCGAAGAGCAGGCTCGTGATCAACATGGATGATGCTGTCTGTGAGGACACCGCCTTTTTTCGCGCCAGATTCTTGGGTGGGGGATCTGGGGTGGAGTATGGCGGGCGTCGGGTGACATTCGTAGGGTGTGATTTTACCGAGGCGGTGTTCGACAGGGTTGAGTTTAGGGCTTCTAAGTTTGTTGAATGCACGTTTACTGGGGCGGCATTCAAGCGATGCGACTTTCGCGGGGTTAAGTTTCAAGGTGGGACTTTGCCGTTTGCTCACCAGTTTGAATCTATGGAAGTACCTGACGTGGGTTTGCGCTGAATCAGTCGAGGGGGGGCGATTTTTTGGGCTTATCCGTTTGCGGTGGTGAGGCTTAGTCACCGTTTCGCCTTTACGGCGACCCTCTTTTTTTCTTGGAAAAAAGAGGGGCAAAAACCGCTTGCTCCCGCATCCGGCCCCTTCGCTGCGCTGCGGGGTTCCCTCGCGCCGGTGGCACTCCGGGGGTACCGCGCTTAGGGCCATCCATGGCCCCAAGCGCTTGACGGGCATCCATGCCCGTCAACCCCCTCCATGCCACCTCTGCTCGGCCTCCTGAGGTCGCGATGGGCGGCGTCTGAACTGGCGCGCGCTTAGAAGCAGGGCGGTGGGGCAGATGTTCTGGAGCGCTGCGCGATCAAATCGCCGTTGCCGTTGCCGTTGATCTTGCTCTTGGTGCGCGGTAGCTCGAACACCGCCAACCGCGACCTCAGGAGGCCGAGCAGAGGCGTTGCGCAGGGAGGTGACGGGCATGGATGCTCGTCAAGCGCTTGGGGCCAGGACGGCCCCTAAGCGCGGTCCTCCCGGAGCGACGCCGGCGCGAGGGGACCCCTGCGCGCAGCGCAGGGGCCGTATGCGGGAGCAAGCGGTTTTTGCCCCTCTTTTTTCCAAGAAAAAAAGAGGGTCGCCGTAAAGGCGAAAAGGTGACTAAAAATCAACAAAAATTCAAAGACTTAACCAAATCCCCAAATCCCCAAATCCTAAATCATCAACCCTCCCGCCGATACATCCGACACTCCGCCAACAACGCCAGCAAATTCGGCTCCCGCTCACGCGCCTTCAAAAACACCACCCCAATATCCTGCTGCAACTGATACCGCTCGCGCAGCGCAATCAACCTCACCCGATTCTCATACACCGCCGCAATCCGCCCTGGCAACAACGCATACCCCACCCCCGAACTGACCATGCTCAGCAGCGTGAAGATGTCGTTCACCTGCATCGCCACCTTCGGCTCGAACCCCGCCTGGCCGAACACCCGCGCCCCGTCCCGGTGAGTCGCAAACCCCTGCGTCAGGGTGATGAACGTCGAGTCGGCCAAGTCCGCCAGATCCACCTCGTCCTGCTCGGCGAACGGCGAATCGCTTGGCACGGCCAGGAAGATATCGTCGGAAAACAAGGCCAGGTGCGCGCAGGCTGGGTCCTCGATGCTCTCGTCGAGCGCCACCAGAATTGCATCGAGTTCGTGATTTTTCAGGCGATGCAGCAAATCCACGTTCGAGCCCAAGGTGAGATCGATATTCAGCTCACTGCGTCGCAGCTTCAGCCCCATCACCAGCTTCGGTACGGTCTTGACCGTCAGCGAGTACAACGCACCGAGCCGAAAGCGCTCGGCATAGAAACCGGCTGCCTCGCGGGTCTGGCGCACCATCTGCTCGGCGTCCTGCAGCAACTGGCGGGCCTTTTTCTCCAGCACATAAGCGCTTTCCAATGGGATCAACTGGCGACCCTCGTGCTTGAACAGCGGGCAGCGCAGCGCGTTTTCCAGCGAATGAATGGCGCGGTGCACGCTCACCGCGCTGGTCGACAGCTCACTCGCCGCACGGCCCAAGCTGCCGCTGCGCATGAAGGCCAGGAACGTCTCCAGCTTCTTGAGGGTCAGTTCTTCGTCGATCAACATGCACGGCGCTCGTTATCCGGGAGCGCCGATCATGCCACAGCCTGGGCGGACGATCAGCGCGGGTCCGCTTCTTGCGGCCGGTTCCGATCCTGTTGGCGCAACGCCTTGGCGCGTTTTTCCAGCACCACGTAAGCGATCAACGCGAGCAACAGCGGAATCAGGTAGTACAGCGTGCGATAGCCCAACAACGCGGCGACCAGCGTACCCTGGCTCAATTGCCCGTGAAGCAGCGCCAGGAACACCGTTTCCAACACCCCCAGGCCAGCAGGAATGTGCGCGACCACCCCAGCGATGCAGCTGATCAGCAACACACCCAGGATCGACGGATAAAACAGCGCGTGCGGCAGCAACAGATAGATCAGCGCCGCCATCAACGCCCAGTTGCTCGCGCCCAGAGCCACTTGGCACAGCGCCAGGCGCCAGGATGGCAAGGTGATTTCGTGCCCACGAATATGCCAGGTGCGGCGCTTGGCGAACGCGCAGGCGAACAGGTAGGCGAGGGCGACGGCCACCATGGCCACGCCGATCAGTTGCAGACCGCTGGCGCCGACCGCCCAGCCCTCCGGCAACTTCACCAGGCGCAGGGCGAACACGCTGCCGGCCAGCAGCAGGTAGCCCATCCAGTTGGTCAGCAAGCCCAGCGTGAGGATCCGGGTGATGGTGGCGGTGTCCAGGCCCAGCCGGCCGTACAGCCGATAACGCAAGGCCACACCGCCTACCCAAGTGGTGAAATTGAGGTTGAAGGCATAGCACACGAAGGCCACCGGCAGCACTTGTCGGGCAGGCAGGCGGTGTCCGGTGTAGGCGCGCCCGAGCAGGTCGTAGCTGGCGAATACCAGGTAGCTGGTGAGCGCCAGCAACAGGCCCAGCGCCAGGGTTGCCGTGCTGTAGGCCAGCAGCGACTGGCGCACCTCGTCCCAGTCCAGATTGCGCGCCAGGGTATAGAGCAGGGTGGGTATGAGGATGATGAAGCACAGGGTCAGCACCCGCTTGCCCCAGACCTTCCATGACTTCTCGGCCATCAGACGTTGCCCTCGTGCAGCTCACCCTGTTCCTGAACCGAAGGCAGGACCGACTTCAAGCGCTGCCGATGAGCCGGGAACAGGCCAGCGATGCGCGGAAAATAGCGAGTGAAGTGAAAGCCCAGGAAGATCAGCGGCGCTCGCCACCAGTAGCCACGAATCATGCGTTCCAGGGTGACTGGCTTGCACTGCTCGCCGGCCAGCTCACTCAGGTGCTGGTACAACTGCTGGTTGAATGCGCGGTCGCGGATCATCAGGTTGGCTTCCAGGTTCAGCGACAGGCTCAAGGGGTCGAGGTTGCTGGAGCCGACGGTGGACCACTGCTCGTCCACCAGCGCGACCTTGCCGTGCAGCGGACGTCGACAGTATTCGTGAATGCGCACATCGTCGCGCAGCAGGTAGTTGTACAGCAGCCGCGAGATGGCTCGCACCCAGCGCATGTCCGGTTGGCCTTGCAGGATCAACGTCACCTGCACGCCGCGTCGGGCGGCATTGCGCAGCTCGCGCAGGAGTCGGTAGCCGGGGAAGAAGTAGGCGTTGGCCACCACGATGCGCCGCTCGGCCTGGCGGAACATCTGCAGGTACTGGTCCTCGATGTCGGTGCGGTGACGGACATTGTCACGCTGCACCAGCGTGGCTTGCGCAGCGCCGGTGGGCGCGGTCACCGGCTCGACGGTGTCGGCGCGGTCCAGGACCGGGGCCATCAGGCGACGGCTGCTGGTATGAACCTGGGCCACCACCGGCCCGGTGACCTCCACGGCGTAGTCCTGCTTGGCCATGGGACCGAAGTCGCCCAAGTGATCGGCGCTGTAGTTGATGCCGCCGACGAACGCCCGCTGGCCATCGATGACCACGATCTTGCGGTGCAGCCGCCTAAACAGATTGGTTCGCATACCCGCCAGCATCGGCTGCGGGTCGAAGGCATGGAAGTGCACGCCGGCTTCGACCATCGAGGTGACGAAGCCGTCGGGCAGCTCGCCAGCGCCATAGCCATCGGCTACCACTTCGACCCGCACCCCGCGCTGGGCGGCGTCGATCAATGTCTGGCGTAACTGCTGGCCGACCTTGTCGTCGTAGATGATGAAGGTCTCCAGAAGGATTTCCGTGCGCGCGGCCGCCATCGCCTCGAATACACGCGGGTAGTACTGCTCGCCGTTGATCAGCAGCTCGACATGGTTGCCGTCGACCCAGGATGGTTGCTTCAAAGGTTCACCTCCGCTGCGAGCGGTGCGTGGTCGGAGAGGTGCGACCAGGGGTATTTGGAAAGCACCTGCGCCTGGCTGGGCATGGCGTTGCGCAGGTAGATGCGGTCCAGGCGCAGCGCCGGCCAGCGGGCCGGGAAGCTGCGCGCCGGAGTGCCGAAGCGTTCGCCGAAGGCTTCGACCAGGTGCTGGCTGAGCACGTCGTCGGCTTTCAGGCGCCAATCGTTGAAGTCGCCAGCGACGATTACAGGCGCACTGGCCGGCAGGCTGTCGAGCAGTTCCAGCAGCAACTCGACCTGACGCTGGCGATGCGCTTCGCGCAGGCCCAGGTGCACACAGATGGCGTGAACCTGGTCGTGCCCAGGCACGTCGAGGCGGCAGTGCAGCAAACCGCGTTCCTCGTTGCCCTTGATCGACACATCGAGGTTGCGATGGTCGAGAATCGGGAATTTCGACAGCAGTGCGTTGCCGTGGTCGCCGTGCGGATAGACCGCATTGCGGCCATAAGCGAACTGCGGCCACATGCTGTCGGCGAGGAATTCGTACTGCGGCGTCTGCGGCCAGCCCGGATGCCGCTGGGCATGCGCGTGATGGCTGCCATGCACCTCTTGCAGGAACACCAGGTCGGCTCCGGTAGCGCGCACCGCTTCACGCAGCTCTGGCAGGATGAAGCGGCGGTTGAACGGCGCGAAGCCCTTGTGCACGTTGAGCGTCAGCACGTTCAGGCGACGCACGGCGGCGCGGGTGTCGACGGCTGGGCTGGGCTGGGTCAGCGGCTCGATCACAGCGGCACCTCCGTTTCCACGCCGGGCTCGGTGACCAACTCGCCGTCCAGTCCCAGCTTGCTCAGCAGGCGTCGCGCATCGAAGGGGGCGTGCACTTTCTGGTCATTGTCGAAGTAGCAGTACACGTCGCGACTCGTCCGTTTGCGCGGTGGCTTGTCCAGTACGCAGTGCGCATCGGCCGGCTGCTCGCCACGGCTCCAGGCCTGGATGCGCAGGCGCCAGTGGCGCAGCGCCCGTGCGGTGTAACCGCTGCTGTACAGCTCGACATCGCCATGCAGGCGCAAATAGACGAAATCGGCGGTAAGGTCTTCGACGCACGGCCACTTGCCTGCACTGTCGGCGACCACCAGGGCCACCTTGTGCTTGCGCAGCAGCGTGATGAACGCCTCGCACAGAAAGCTCTCATGGCGGATCTCGATGGCGTGACGCAGCGGTGCGTTGCCTTTGATGGCCACGCCGCCGTTGTCTTCGAAGCGTTCGCTGCAGTGCCGTGCGCAGTCGCGCGCGGCTTTGCGGTCGCGCGGCAGATGCTCGAGGAAGTGGCTGAAGCGCGCCTCGTCGAATTTCAGGTTAGGCGGGAACTGCCAGAGAATGGGACCCAGCTTGTCGCCCAGCAGTAATAGGCCGGAGGCGAAGAAGTTGGCCATGGCTTCGTCGATGTCCTTGAGCCGGCGCACGTGGGTGATGTAGCGCGGTGCCTTGACCGAGAACACGAAGTCTTCGGGCGTCTCGTCGCGCCATTGCCGGTAACGTTCCGGGGTTTGCAGCGCGTAGAACGAGCCGTTGATCTCGATGCTGTTCACTGCACGCGAGGCGAATGCCAGCTCGTCGTCCTGACGCAGACCTGAGGGGTAGAAGTCCTTGCGCCACGGAGCATAGCGCCAGCCAGAAATGCCGATGCGAATGTCGCTCACGGGGTCTCCTTGGAATCGGTCGATACAGAGTGTGCGACTGAAACGAAGGGGTGGGGGTTCCGAATGGATGATCAGCGCGCGCTGGACGGTGCAGCGCCGGTCAGCGACGGTCGCCGAGCGGTGGTCGCGGGGAACTTTGCCGCGGCGCACGATTCCACCGAGAGCCGGATGCCCGAGGCGCCCGGACCACTCTGGAGGTGTTCATGGCCCGACATATCATCCACTTCACCGGCCCGATCAATTCCTCGACCTGCGGCAACTTGATCAACACCTGCTCGCGCGCTGTCCAGCAAGGTGCCGAGGCGCTGCAGATCAACATCGCGACCATGGGCGGGGAGTGCAGCTACGGTTTTACGCTGTACAACTTCCTTCTGGCTCAACCGATACCGGTGCACACCCACAATCTCGGCACCGTCGAGTCGATGGGCAACATCCTGTTCCTGGCAGGCAGCCGGCGTACCGCCTGCCGCTACAGCAAGTTCCTGTTCCACCCGTTTCACTGGACGCTGCATGGCTCGGTGGACCATTCGCGCATGGCCGAATACGCCATGAGCCTGGACTACGACCTGAGGCTGTACGCCGAAATCGTCGCCGAACGCACGCAGGGATCGCGCGAAGACCTGGACGTCACCCGCTACCTGATGGCGTACCCGCGTATCCTTGGCCCCGCCGAGGCGCTGGCCAGCGGGATGATCCACGCCATCGACGAATTGCCGCTGGCCGGTGACGTGGTGCAGTGGAGCGTGCATGCCTGAGGCCAGGCCTCAGTAAGGCACCGACCCACTCAACGACTCGATCACCTCGATCAGTTCGTCGTAACCCACCGGCTTGTTCAGGTGGCGGTCGAAGCCCGACTGCCGCGACTTGTGCTGATCGGCACTGGCGCCGTAGCCGGTCAAGGCAATGGCCGGTGTGCTGCGCAGGTGTTCCAGGCTGCGCAGGGCCTTGATCAAGGCATGGCCATCCATGCCCGGCATGCCGATGTCCGAGAGGATGATGTCGTAGCGGTCCTGCCCGGCCGCCTCCAGCGCCTTGCGCGGATCGCTGTAGGCGTGCACCACGGCGCTTTCCATCTCCAGCAATTGCTGCATCACGTCCAGCACCTCGATCGAGTCGTCCACCAACAGCACGCAGATGCCATGCAGACGGCCCTCGGTCTGTTGCGGCGGGGCGTCGGCGCGCTCGTCCTGGCGTGCTGCGCTGAGCGGTAGACGTACGCTGAAGACGCAGCCCTGGCCTAGGCCCGGCGACTGCGCGCGCACCGTGCCGTCATGCGCTTCGACCAGTTGGCGGACCAACGACAAGCCGATGCCCAGTCCTTCGCGGTTGTGGCTGGTGGCGGCAGGGGCGGCCTGGCTGAACAGGTCGAAAATCTTTTCCAGGCTGTCCTCGCGCAGGCCTACTCCTTGGTCGATGACTTGCAGCAGGGCCTGGTCGTCTTCGCGGCTGAGCAGCAGATGAATCTCGCCGCCGTCGGGGCTGAATTTCAGGGCGTTGTTCAGCAAGTTCCAGATGATCTGCTCCAGCCGCGTACTGTCGCCTTCGATGTACAGCGGCTGACCATCGGCCGGCACGCTCAGGCGTACCGTGCAGTTGTGCTGTTCGCTCGACACCACCGCATGAATACCCAGCAGGATCGCGGTGAGATCGACCGATTCGGTCCGCAACTTGAGCTTGCCGGTACGGATACGTGCCACATCGAGCAGATCGTCGATGATCCGGGCCTGGCTCGACACCGCTTCGCAGATGGTGCTGACCGCCTTGCTCGCGGTGCCTGCACCTTTGATCACGGGCAGGCGGCGGAGGATTTCGGCGTTGAGCTGGATGAGGTTCAGCGGATGCTTGAGCTCGTGGGACATCACCGCGAAGAACTCGTCCTTCAGGTGGCTGGAGGTTTGCGACTCGGCCAATTGTTTGCTCTGCTCATCGTGCAGGCGTTTGTGGCCGGTGAGGTCGCGGGCGATCTTGACGTAGCCGCGCAGGCTGCTGCCCTTGAGCAGCGAAACCTCGCCGCTGCAATAGAAACGGCTGCCGTCCTTGCGCACGTGCCAGCGTTCGTCCTGGCCGCGCCCATTGACCCGGGCACTGTGCAGTTCGCGCTCGGGCACGCTGCCCTGGCGATCCTCCTCGGTGAAGATCAACTCGTAGTGTCGTCCCAGGACTTCTTCCTTGGTATAGCCGAAAATCAGGGTAGCGCCGGTGTTCCAGTCGCTGATCGAGCCCTGCTCGTCGAGCAGGATGATGGCAAAGTCATGGGTGCTTTCGGCCACCAGGCGCATGCGTTCCTCGCCCAGGCGCAGGCGTTCTTCGGTGGCGCGGCTCTTGCTGATGTCGATGAAGGTCAACACCGTGCCGTCGATTTTCTGCTCGCTGGAGCGGTAGGCCAGCAGCCGGGTGAAGTACCAGTGCTGGTCCTGGCCGCTGATCTCGCGCTCGATGCTGGTGCCGCCCTGCGCCACGGCGCGGGCGTCGTCGGCCAGCTCCGGGTAGTTCAGGCGGTGGGTGATGTCGAGCAGCGAGCGGCCGGTGTCGACCGGCAGCATGTTGAAGATGTCGGTGGCGCGCGGGGTGAACCAGCGGATGCACAGGTTGCGGTCGACGAACACCGTGGCGATGTCGGTGGAGGCGATCAGGTTGCTCAGGTAGTCGTTGACCTTGTCGGTTTCCTCGACTTTGTTCTTGAGTTCGTAGTTGACCGTCAGCAATTCCTCGTTGATCGACTGCAACTCTTCCTTGCTGGTTTCCAGTTCTTCGCTGGCCGAGCGTAGCTCCTCGTTGATGGCCTGCATCTCTTCATTGGAGGCGGTCAGTTCCTCGCTGGAAATCTCCGATTGCTCGATGGTTTCCTGCAACTGCAAGCGCGTGCGCTGCAGTTCACGCTCCAGGTTGGTCAGCACCATGCTGTCGGTCTGGCGGATGCCGCCGGCCAGGGCAATGGAAGGGTCTGGGGCGCGTTCCTCGAAGACCACCAGCAGGCACTCGCTGACGCTGGGGTCGTCCTTGTGCGGGTGGACGACGATTTCCACCTGGATTCGCTCGTCGTCTTCGCCCAATTCGACCGGGCGCGAAGTGACTGCCTGGGAGCCCTGGCGTGCCTGGAACAGGGTGCTGCGCAAGGCCAGACGCAGGCTGGGCAGCACCAGATTGATCAGGTTGCGGCTCGGCTCGCCGCCGGTCAGTTGCAGAAAGCGACCGACGCCGTCGCTCATGTGCAGGATCATGCCTTCGCCATCGACGATCAGGCTGGGTGGGCTGCGCCGGGCCAGGGCGCGGTGATGGACTTCGGCGTAGGACGGCTTGCGCGCAGCGCGCGTCTTGACCGGGGTGCCCGGGGTGGCGGGCGGCAGGTCGGCGCCGGTCAGCCGGCGTCCGGAGTGGCGCAGGCCACTGGGCATTTCGCGGGCGCGGAAGATGCGGTTGCGCTTGTCCACCGGGGCGAACAGCTCGCCGGCCAGGTCTGCCGACTCGGAGGATCCGAGGAACAGGTAACCGCCGGGGCGCAGGGCGAAGTGGAACATCTGCAGAATGTCGCGCTGCACCTCACGGTCGAGGTAGATCAGCAGATTGCGGCACACCACCAGGTCGATCTGCGAGAACGGCGGGTCGGACAACAGGTTGTGCCGAGCGAACAGCACCTGCTCGCGCACCTCCTTGCGCACCCGGTAGTGCTGGTCTTCCTTGCTGAAGAACTGGCGTAGCCGCCCGGGCGGCACATCGGTGACGATCGCTTCGGAATAGTTGCCGCTGCGCGCTTGCGTGATGGCGCGCCCGTCCAGGTCGGTGGCGAACACCTGGACCTTGGCCTCGCGCTTCTCCAGGGCCAGTTGCTCGCTGACCAGCATGGCCAGGCTGTAGGCTTCTTCGCCGGTGGAGCAGCCTGCGGACCAGACGCGAATGTCGGCGGGGCCTTCGCCGCTTTCGCCGTCGCTGACCAACTCGGGCAACACATGCCGCTCGAGGGCTTCGAAGGCTTCGCGGTCGCGGAAGAAGTTGGTCACGCCGATGAGCATGTCGGCCAGCAACTCATCGGACTCCTCCGGATGCTGCTCCAGGTAACGGTAGTAGCCGGGCAGGTCGGTCTGCGCGGTCACGTGCAGGCGCCGTTCGATGCGACGCAACACGGTGGCGCGCTTGTAGTGCTGGAAGTCATGGCCGGTGTTGGCGCGCAGCAGCAGGAGGATTTCCTCGAGCAGCGGTTCGGCCTGCTGCGGGTCGCCCTCGCGGATGCCCAGCGGCGGCGGCATGTTCTGCTCGTCCACTTCCGGCAGGCGCACTTGCTTGGCCTTGAGCCAGATTTCCATCAACTTCTGGGCCATATCGGCTGCCGGCATGACGAAGTCCACCAGGCCGGTGGCGATGGCGGCGCGGGGCATGCTGTCGTGCAGGGCGTCGTCTGGTGTTTGCACCAGGGTCACGCCGCCCTGTTCCTTGATCCGCGACAGGCCCACTGCACCATCGGCGCCCGTGCCCGAAAGCACCACGCAGAAGGCATGGTCCTTGTGCACGTCGGCCAGGTCGCGGAAGAACAGGTCAATGGCCACATGGTCGCCACGACGGCGATTGGCCGGGCTGACGCGCAGATAGCCGTCGTTGGTGGAAAGCCGGCTGGCCGGTGAGATCACGTAGACGTGGTTGCGCTCGATCGGCACTGGCGCTGTCACCTGGCGCACGGGCATTCGCGTTACGCCCTGAATGATATGGTCCGCCATGCTCTGATGGTCCGGGGACAGGTGCAGTACCACCACGAATGCCATGCCGCAGTCGGCAGGCATCTGTTCGAAGAAGGTACAGATGGCCTCGATGCCGCCGGCCGATGCGCCGATGCCCACCACCGGAAAATCGAGGTGACTGGGCATCAGTTTGCGATTGATCGGTGAGGCGGTGGACTGGTTGGGAGACGACGTCATGGCACGGCCTTGTACAGGGCGAGAGGACCACCCAGAGAGGGGAATCGGACAGGGTGAGGGAGTATAGGCTTCGCAGCGTCGAGGGCGAAAGCGGTGGCTAAGGCTCGCCTCTCCGGGATTGGGACTTGGACTTGAGGCGCGCAGGAAAGTGCTGGTATAGCGGCAATATTCATCGTGGCATGCAGAACGGCCAATACTGGGGCGCTAAAGTCAGGCCCCGGCGCCTTTAGCGCCGCCGGTCAGAGATTCATCAAAACGATGGAGCGCGGTGTCAGGCGACTGTCGGAACCAGGGTAGGACCGGCTGGCCACAGAATCCTGACAGGAGACATGACATGGCACATGAACATGAGCAGGACCGCCCAAGCAAGCGCGGCGGCACCCGGCAGACCAATCCGGGCAATTTCGCCAATGACCCCGAGCGCGCATCGCGAGCTGGTCAAAAGGGCGGACAGAACTCTGGCGGCAACTTTGCCAACGACCGCGAGCGTGCCTCCGAGGCCGGGCGTAGGGGCGGGCAGAATAGCCGCGGCGGCGCACGCGATGCTTGATGGCTAGACTCTGAACAGGCCCGGTCATCCCTTTGCCTGGGCCAGTGGCAATCCTCAGCCCTGGAGAGCGAATCATGCGTGCATTGACCTATCACGGCGCCGGTGATGTGCGGGTAGACACGGTGGCCGATCCCATTCTGCAAGACCCCGACGACCTGATTCTACGCGTGACCGCGACCGCGATCTGCGGCTCGGACCTGCACCTTTATCGCGGCAAGATTCCCATGGTCGAGCAAGGCGATATCCTCGGGCACGAGTTCATGGGCATCGTCGAGGAAGTCGGCAGCGGCGTGACGGCGGTGCAGCGCGGGGACCGGGTGGTGATTCCCTTCGTGATCGCCTGCGGTGGTTGTTTCTTCTGCCAGCACGAATTGTTCGCGGCGTGCGAGACCACCAACACGGGTCGCGGCGCCATCCTCAACAAGAAGGCCATCCCGCCGGGGGCGGCGTTGTTCGGCTACAGCCATTTGTATGGCGGCATCGCGGGTGGGCAGGCCGATTACGTTCGGGTGCCGAAGGCCAACGTCGGCCCGTTCAAGGTGCCGGGGCATCTGGCTGACGACAAGGTGCTGTTTCTCTCCGACATCCTGCCGACGGCCTGGCAGGCGGTGGTCAATGCCGACGTGGGCGAAGGCTCTTCATTGGCCATCTACGGGGCCGGCCCGGTCGGCCTACTGTCGGCGGCGTGCGCACGCATGCTGGGCGTGGAACGCATCTTCATGGTCGACAGCTGCGGTTATCGGCTCGATTACGCCCGCCAGGCTTACGGTGTGATTCCCATTGATTTCTCCCACGATGACGATCCGGCCGACACCATCATCCGCCAGACCGCTGGCATGCGCGGGGTGGACGCGGTGATCGACGCAGTAGGCTTCGAGGCCAAGGGCAGCGCTACTGAGTCGGTACTCACCGCCTTGAAGATCGAAGGCAGCAGCGGCAAGGCGCTGCGCCAGAGTATTGCTGCCGTGCGGCGCGGCGGAGTGGTGAGCGTGCCGGGGGTGTATGCCGGTTTCGTCCATGGTTTCCTGTTCGGCGACGCCTTCGACAAGGGCCTGACCTTCAAGATGGGGCAGACCCATGTCCAGCGCTATTTGCCCGAGTTGCTGGAGCATATCGAGGCGGGGCGGTTAAATCCGGAGGCGATCGTCACCCATCGCCTGGCGCTGGAGGACGCTGCGCGTGGCTATGAGCTGTTCGACGAGATGCAGGAGCGCTGCCGCAAGGTGATCCTGCAGCCCGGTGCGGTGCCGGATCCCGAGATCGAGGCCGTGCGCCGAAGCTTGGCGGGGCAGGACTGAACGCACTGTTTATCCATTTGTTCGACAATTTTCTGAATCTTCGCGATGAAGCCCGATCAATCTAGGGTCATCCATGGAGAACAGGAGGCCCAGAAATGCCAGCTCCACAGTTGTACGTCATCGAATACAAGCAGCATGGGCAGCTGCGCAGCTTCATCATTCGATCGGAGCGCATGGACAATGCCGAGGCTTGGCATTGGGCCAGTTGCGATGCGGGGGTGGGCATCATTCCCAAGTTCGGGCGAGAGAAGATCAAGAAAGTCAGCCGGCCCATGGCTGAACGCTACGGCATTACCGATGTGACCTGGCGGTTGTCCGGAAGCGGTGCCGGACGCAACGGCAGCGACAGCCCGCAACGCACCGAGCCGCTGTCTGGCGGCGAGATGCGTGTGCTGGTGTGATCACCGGGTTAAGTCAGCGCGGCAGCCGCCCGCTGACGAAATGCGCGACATCGTTGAATCCCGGGGTCGAAGCATGTCCTGGGGTGACCAGTGAATCGACGAAGGCTTCGTCTTCAGTGCTGATCTGGACCTCCAGCGCGCCGGCGTAGGTTTGCCACTGCGCCTCGGTGCGCGGGCCGACGATGGCCGAGCTGATCAATTGGTTGTTGAGTACCCAGGCAATGGCGAATTCGACCATGCCGACCCCTTTGGCCTGGGTGTACGCGTGGATCTTCTGGGCGATGGCCAGCGATTCCTGCCGCCATTCCACCTCCAAGATGCGTTTGTCCTGACGCGCCGCACGGCTGCCTTGCTCAGGTGTGGCGCCCGGTGCGTACTTGCCGCTGAGCACGCCGCGCGCCAGCGGGCTGAAGGGCACCACGCCCAAGCCATGGTAGGCGGCTGCCGTGAGCTGCTCGGGCTCGGCCTGGCGGTTGACGATGTTGTACAGCGGTTGGCTGACCACCGGTTTGGCCACACCCAGGCGCTCGGCCAGGTTGCAGATCTCGGCGATGCGCCAGCCGCGGAAGTTGGACACGCCCCAGTAGCGGATCTTGCCTTGCTGCAGCAGGTCCCCCATGGCGCGCACGGTTTCCTCCAGCGGCACCTGGTGGTCCTCGCGGTGCAGGTAGTAGATGTCCAGGTAATCGGTGTTCATGCGCGTGAGCGTGGCGTGCAGGGCATTGAACAGGTGCTTGCGTGACAGACCGCTACGGTTGGGCAGTCCGTCGACCGGACCATAGCCGCCTTTGGAGGCGACCACCCAGTCCTGACGATGATGCGCCACCGCCTGGCCGACGATTTCCTCGGAGCGTCCGGCGTTGTACACATCGGCGGTGTCGATGAAGTTGATGCCCTGGTCCCAGGCCTGGCCGATGATCTTCAGCGCAGTCGGGGTGTCGGTCTGTTCGCCGAACATCATGCTGCCCAGGGTCAGGGCGGAAACGTGCAGGCCGGAGCGGCCGAGGGGGCGGTAGCGCATGCTGAAGGTCCTTGCATCGGGGGAGGGGATCGGTCCGTTTTACACACAACGCCGTGGCTTTTAAAGGCTGAGCGCGCGTGCCTGGGTGTCGTCCTGGCCAATCAGGAGCGCTGTGCTACTACTTGATAGCGACGTAGTAATGATGAGGAAGCGTGTGCATGACGGATGTGACCCTTATTGAAACCGTGAGCGTAGAGTCGCTGACCGAGCTGCTGCAGGATGCCGGCTGTCGGGTCAACCGCAACGAGCAGAGCGCTGTGGTGCAGTTGCTCAGCGCCAGTCAGGGCGTGGGCTATGCGGTGCGCTTCGGCAACCGCGCGCCAGGCAAGGACGGCGAATTTCTCGACTTTACCTTCAGTTGTGCGCTGCGCATCCAGGGCGACCTGCCGGACGGCTTGGCTGAACGCTGGAATGCGAGCCGGCGGTTCGCCCGGTTGTCGCTACAAGGTGAATTTCTGGTGATGGAAATGGATGTCGTGGTGGCCGATGGCGTCACCCCGAAGCATCTGCTCGGTAGCCTGCTGCTGTGGGATCGGGTGTTGCAGGAGTTCATCGTTTATCTGCGCGACTACGGGCGTAATAACCCGGTACAGGCCGCGCAGTCGGTCAGCGACGACACGACTGCGGTCTGAAGGCTGTGCTTCAGCCGGCCCTGCGCAAGGTCAGGTTGATGCGTCGCTCGCCCATTCGTTCATGGCGTCCCGGCTTGATCGGCAACACGCCATGAAATCGCAGCCGGTCCTCGCCGCCCCAGACCAGGACATCGCCATGATTGAGCGGCACCTGTTGCGGGCGGTCGCTGCGCTGATGGCCGCCGAACAGGAACGTGGCTGGCAGGCCCAGTGAAATCGACACGATCGGCTGGGCGAAGTCGCGTTCGTCACGGTCCTGGTGCAGGGTCAGCCGGGTGCCGGGCAGGTAGTGGTTGATCAGGCAGGCGTCGGCTACAAAGCCGTCGAAGCCGGCTGCGGCGGCTGCCTGGGTTGCCAGGGACGATAACGTCTCGGGCAGCCTCGGCCAGGGTCGATCAGTGCGCGGGTCGGTGCGGCTGTAGCGGTAGCCGCGCTCATCGCTGACCCAGCCGAACGTGCCGCAGTTGCTCAAGGCCACGGCCATGTGCAGCCCGCCGGGGGTGCGCATGTGCCTGAAGGGGGCCGCGCGCAACACCGGGCGCAGCGCGTCGAGCAACGCTTCGATCTGCGGCAGGGCGAAGCCGGGGAGCAATACGGTGTGGCTGGCCAAGCGCTGGGGCTGCTGGCCGAACAGGTCGAGGTCGGACTGGATCATGGCGCTCACGGGCGGGGACAGGCGCTCAGTTTAGCGTCCTGGCCGGGCAGCGCCCATGCCCTCCGGTCGTCCGTAAGCCTTCGCCGCACTGATCTCTAGCAACAAAGTGTTACTCTTTCAAGCCCTGCGACAACAGGCCGCAGCCCGTAAATACGGGGCTGCGGGGCAATCGCCGTGTCGTCGTGTGGCCGCTGACGGGGTGTCATGCCAGAATGCCGCGGTTTTCGACCGGTCCTGCGCGAGGACCGGCGCCTCTCCTGTAAAGGATGGTTCTATGACTGATCTACTGACTCGGCGCGCGGTCGTCGCTGGGATGGGTGTACTGGGGCTCGGTCTGCTGGCCGGCTGCAGCCCGGCCCGTGGCCTGGACTTCAAGTACGGCAAGAACATGAGCAATGAGATTCTCGGGCGCAAGTTCAAGCTCAAGGACCCCCAGGGCAACGAGCGGACCTTGTCGAGCTTCTACGGCTCGATGCCGATGATCTTCTTCGGTTTCACCCAGTGCCCGGCTGTGTGTCCGACCGCGCTGGCACGCGCAGCGCAGATCCGCCAACAGCTCAAGGGCCGTGATCGCGATCTGTTCCGGGTGGTGTTCATCACCCTGGATCCGGAGCGTGACACCCCGGAGGTGCTCGACGCCTACGTCAAGGCGTTCGATCCTTCATTCGTCGCCCTGACCGGCACGCCGGAAGAGATCGATGCTGTTGCCCGGGAGTTCAAGGTGTTCTACGAGAAGATCCCGACCGGCGACACGTACACCATTTCCCACTCGTCCACCAGCTACGTCTACGATACCCGTGGCACCCTGCGCTTGAGTCTCGGCCATTCCCTGAACGCCAAGGAATGCGTCGAAGACCTGCGTACATTGATGGAGATCTGCTGAATGTCGATGAAACCGATCAAGCGCGGCCTGGCCGCATTCGCCCTGCTGGGCCTGACCCTGCCGGCGTTGGCCGACACCAGCGTCAAGGACGCCTGGGTACGTGCCAGCGTCCCTCACCAGCAATCGACCGGGGCGTTCATGACCCTTACGGCGACGACCGACAGCAAGCTGGTCGGTGTCGCGTCACCCGTGGCCAAGACTGTGCAAGTGCACGAGATGACCATGCAAGGCGACGTGATGGGCATGCGTGAGGTGAAGGCCGTGGATCTGCCGGCCGGCAAACCGGTGACTCTGGACCCGAACGGTTACCACGTGATGCTGATGGGCCTCAAGGACCAGGTCAAGGAAGGCCAGCAGGTGCCGCTGACCCTGACCATCGAAGATGCGCAGGGCCAGAAGCAAATCCTGGACGTCCAAGCCCCGGTCAAGCCATTGACTGCCGACCTGAGCGGCGGTCACGACCATATGCACATGAAGCACTGATCGCCTTGATACCCGTTGGCCGCCCATCAGCCAACGGGTTGCAGGGATCAACTGCGAAAGCGCGGCAGTGGTCGGTCGACGGTGAGCGAGGTCAGCGTGCGCCGCACCTGGGCTTCGTCGGCCTCAAGCGCCTTGAGGCTGGCGCGGATCTTACCCGCCGCCGGGACATCGCCCTGCCGGTCGATCCAGTCGGCGATCTGTTTGCAGGCGCTGCTCAGGCAGGCCTGGCGCTGGTTCATCAAGTTGATGAGGGTGGTGAGTTCGCGTTCAGACATGACTGCATCCTCCATTCAGCCCCAATCAGTGTAGCAGCGCCTGGCCATCTCGCCGGGTGCGCGCTCAGCGCTGCACACAGGCCAGACGGTAGGCTCCGGGCGTGACGCCATAGGCTTGCTTGAACTGACGGTTGAGGTGGCTCTGGTCGGCGAAGCCTAGGGTAAAGGCCACCTCCAGTGCCGGCAGGCCGCGACGCAGCAGTTCCCTGGCCCGGGCCAGGCGCCGTTGTTTGAGCCAAGCATGGGGCGGCAGTCCAGTGGCCTGGCGAAACACGCGGGCGAAATGGAAAGGCGAGAGGTTGACGGCCGCTGCCAGGCTCTCCAGGGAAGGAGGATTGGCCAATTGGCTTTCCAGCAGTTCCCGCGCCCGCGCCACCGCCAGCGGCTCGTGGCCCGGTGCAGCAGGTTCGGCGCCGTGGCCATGGCGCTGCACCAGTCCCAGCACGGCTTCGCGCCAGGCCGTTTGCTGCTGCAGTGCGCTGGCGCCCTGTTCAGAAAGGCGATGCAGTTGGCTCAGGGCGGCTGCCAGCAGCGGATCCTGGACCACGCTCTGGCGAAAATGCGGCAGGCCACCGCGCCTGAGTTCGAGCTCGTCGAGCACCCCAGTGACCCGTTGGTGCTCGGGGTAGAACGCTCGGTAACGCCAACCGGCCTCGTGGGCCTTCGCGCCGGTGTGCAACTCGTCAGGATTGATCAGCACCACGCTGCCGACCGGCGCCAGATGGTCGCTGCCACGGTGCCAGAAGCACTGCGCGCCGGACTCGATCACCGTGAACACGTAGCCTTCGTGCACATGGGGTGCGAAGCGCTGCTGCACGTAGCGGGCGTGCAGCATCTCGACATCGCCGAGCGCAGGCGCCTGCCACAGGTGGATCTGTTCGCGCAGGGGCGTGCTCATGCCAGCCAACTGCGCAGAAGGATGAAGAGCAACATGCTCGCCAGCATGCTCAGCAGTACGCTGCGGGTCAACAGAACGAGTGCGATGGCCACCAAAGCGCCCAGCAGGTACGGGTTCAGCGGGTCCAGGTCGAGCTGATGGCCGGGCAGGAAAATGATCGGCCCACAGATTGCGGTGAGCATGCCCGGTACGGCGAATCCGAGGAACTGGCGCACGTTGGAGCTCAACCGCAGCGGCAGTCGCGGTTCGAGGAACACGTAGCGGTTGAGAAACACCAGCAGCCCCATGGCGACGATCAGTAACCAGATCATGGGCGGCTCCTTGTCAACTTCTGGCACACGAAGCCCGCCGCCATGCCTAACAGGCCGGCCAGGACCAAGGCGGTTTCCCAGTGCCAGGTGCTGAACAGCACCGAGCAGAACAGCGACACCGCCACGCACACCAAGGTCGGCAGATTGCTCACGCGGGGTGCGATCAGCGCGACGAAGGTGGCGACGATGGAGAAGTCCAGGCCCAACCGATCCAGGTGCGGGATGCTCTGACCGAGCATGATGCCGGCCAGGGTGAACAGGTTCCAGGCCACATAGAAGGTGAGTCCTACGCCCAAGGCGTACCAGCGGTCGAACTGTTGACGGTCGTGATGGCTGGTCAGAGCGAACAGTTCATCGGTGAGCAGAAAACCCAGGCCCAGCCGCCAGCGCGTCGGCAGGCCACAGATCACCGGCCGCATGGACAGCCCGTAGAGCAGGTGCTGCGAGGTGAGCAGCAGGGTCGTCAACAGGATCGATAGCACGCCGGCGCCGCTCTTGAGCATGCCGATCGCTACCAGTTGTGCGGCGCCGGCAAAGACGATGGCTGACAGACCCTGGCCTTGCCAGGCGCTGAGGTCGGCTTCGATGGCCATGGAGCCGGCCAGCAGGCCCCAAGGCGCCACGGCCAGGGACAGTGGGACGATGGCGAGGCTGCCTTGGACGAACGCCTGGCGGTGATGCAGTGCAGGGCTGGACATGGTGACTTCGAACGTAGGGCAGGGGTAGCCAGCATGCCAGAGCCAAGGCGGCAAGGCTTGAACGATCTTGCTGCCTGGGCGCTGGCCCGGGCCGAGCTGATGACATTTTTTTCACATCCCCTTGTTAGGATCGCCGCGACCTCAAAGGAGCGATCGATGATTCAAGTGTTGCGCACCCGCGCGGTAAAACTGACCTGGGCGGCCACGGCAGGCGTTGTCGTCAGTGCTTTGGGTTTCTTCGCCTGGCAGAGCTTCTATCCCGTCCAGGCCGCCGATGGTTGGCAGGTTCAGGTGCTGCACGACGACCTGGACAAGGCCGCGTCGCTGCTGCCGCTGGCCGATGGCAGTCTGCTGGTCAGCCGTGAGCTGGACGACGGCAAAGGCAGCATTCTCAAGATCACCCTCAAGGCGAGCGTCAGGTCCTGATTGATGGGCTGTCCAAGCCTGACGGCATGACAGCGGTGGAGGGCGGCTGGGTGTTCAGCCAGGAGGGGGGCTGGCGCCGGTCAACCTGTCCCGCGAGGGTCAGCTCACAGCCCTGTTCGAAGGCGAGAACGTGCAGGGGCTGTGGAACGAGGGCAGCCACCTCTACGCCATCGAGGACCGCAAAGGCGAAGGTCGCCTGATGCGCTACGACTGGAGCACTGGCCAGGTGCAGGTGCTGCGCGCGGCGCTCACCGAAGGCGAGGGCCTTACCCGCTGTGAAGGTGGTCGTCTGCTTTATACCGAAAAAGCGGCCGGGCGCATTCGCGCATTGGGTGACAAGGGCGAGGATCCGGTGGTGGCCGAGGGCCTGCGCCATCCAACCTTCCTGTTTTGCGACCAACGCGGATTGTGGATCAGCGAAGACTCGACCCACCGCGCCCGATTGCTGCGCATCGATGCCGATGGTCAGCAGCACACCGTCCTGTCGTTCCTCAAGGCGCCACAGTCGATCGTGCCCGACGGCCAGGGCGGTTATCTGCTCGCCGAAGGTGGACGGGATCGTGTACTACGCTTGTCGCCGTCTGCGCAGTAGCGCTCGGCGGCCTGTCCCGCCACACTGACCACCCCGATCAGGAGCAGGGCATGGCGCTTTCCTCGACCGATTTCACCACTCGGCTGCTGGTCGATGCCGGCATAGGCCCCGGCATGCGTGTACTGGATGTCGGCTGCGGCATGGGCGATGTCAGCTTCATGCTCGCCGAGCTGGTGGCGGCGGACGGGGCGGTGGTGGGCATCGACCAGTTTGCCGCCGCGCTAGCGCACGCGCGCCAGCGTCAGGTAGATGGGCATGCTACCAACGTCGAATTCGTCGAGTGTGACCTGCATCGACTGCCGGCGTCTCTGGGGCTGTTCGACGCCATCGTCGGGCGTCGAGTGCTCATGTACCAGCCCGATGCCGTGCTTGCCGTGCGCCACTTGGCCAGGCTGCTGCTGCCCGGTGGCGTGCTGGTGTTCCAGGAACATGACAGCACGCTGACGCCCGCCAGCCTCGACCCTTTCCCCTTGCATCGCCGTGCCCAGCGCTGGTTGCAGCGCATGATCGCGCATGAAGGCGCCGACTTGCACATCGGTTTCAATCTGCACCGGATCTTCAGCCAGGCCGGGTTGCAGGTTGGTCACTTGCGCGCCGAATGCCTGCTGCAGACGCCTGACAGCCCCTACGGGCTGGCGGCGATCATTCGCGCCTGCCTTCCCCGCATCATCGAGCACGACATTGCCACCGCGCGACAGGTCAACATCGACACCCTGCAGGCGCGTCTGGACGCCGAGCGGACCGCCTCCACGGGCATCTACATTGGCGACATGGCCTTTGGGATTTGGGCACACAAGCCCTGAACAGGCCGGTGTCACGACTGCGTGACTGTACAGGCATCTCGCCAACGCCCGCATAGCGGTATACTCGCGGTCCGTTCGACTGTTATCCGAGTACTTCAATGGGTCTTTCCACTACCGCCACTTCCGGGCGGCGCCGTCTGGGCGCGCCGCTCATCGCCCTGGTCCTGTTGCTGACCGGCGCCTGGTTTCTCCAACTCAATGCCAGCTTCAAGCAGATGCTGTTGCTGCTGGTGGGCGCGGCCCTGGGGCTGACCCTCTATCACGCCGCCTTCGGCTTCACATCGGCCTGGCGCGTGTTCATCAACGAGCGGCGCGGCGCAGGGCTGCGTGCGCAGATGGTCATGCTGGCACTGGCGGTCGTGTTGTTCTTCCCGGCCTTGTCTGCCGGCAGCCTGTTCGGTAATCCAGTCAACGGACTGGTAGCGCCCGCCGGAGTGTCGGTGGTGTTCGGCGCCTTCATCTTCGGCATTGGCATGCAACTGGGCGGCGGCTGTGCATCCGGCACCTTGTTCACGGTGGGCGGCGGCAACGCGCGCATGCTGGTGACCTTGCTGTTCTTCATCATCGGCTCGGTCGCCGCGACTCACCACGCCGATTGGTGGTTCGCCTTGCCGTCGCTCCCGGCCACCTCGATCGTCAAGGCCTGGGGTGTCGGACCGGCACTGGTCGCCAGCCGTGGGCTGTTCGCGCTGATCGCGTGCGTGACGGTGATCCTGGAGCGACGTCGCCATGGTGTGCTGGAGCGGCCTGTGGGCAGCGAGCACCATGGCGTGCGGCGTTTTCTGCGCGGGCCGTGGCCGCTGCTGTGGGGGGCGATCGCTTTGGCGCTGCTGAACTACGCCACCCTGGCATTGGCCGGCCGCCCGTGGGGCATCACCTCTGCCTTCGCCCTGTGGGGCGCCAAGACCCTGAGTGGGTTGGGCGTTGATGTCGGCAGTTGGGTCTTCTGGCAGGCACCGGCCAACGCCAAGGCCCTGGCATCGCCGCTGTGGCAGGACATCACTACGGTCATGGATGTGGGCATCGTGCTCGGCGCCTTGCTCGCCGCCGGGCTGGCGGGTCGGTTTGCGCCTAGCCTGAGGATTCCCTTGCCTTCGCTCGTCGCTGCGGTGATCGGGGGCTGTTGCTGGGGTATGGCTCGCGTTTGGCCTACGGCTGCAACATCGGCGCCTATTTCAGTGGCATCGCGTCCGGCAGCCTGCACGGCTGGCTATGGCTGGTGGCCGCCTATGTCGGCAACGTGATCGGTGTGCGACTGCGTCCGCTGTTCTTCGCCGGTGAGCGACGTGCTGACAAGCTGACCGGGTGTTGAGCATCGGGTCATCAATCGTGAAGCTGAGAAACTACCTGAGCTTTATCGATAAATAGCTTTAGGTTTTCATCTTAAACTATTGATTAACAAAACATTATTGGCTTTTGGCTCTGATCAGCAGAGCCTCTGCTGCGAATCATCGACGGGCTACGGCATGTTGCACGCACTGTTCGTAGTACGTCTGCTTGATCGCCTTGGGCGGCAGCCTTGAACGACTGTTGTAGGTCTGTTCAGTGATGCCCATGGCGGTCATGCGCATCCAGGGCTTGGCGAAGCGGCGTACCTGCAATTTCTTGCGCGCTGCATACAGCGTGGCCCCCGACAGTTTGGACTGCTGCGCTTCAGCAGCGATCTGAGCGCCCCATCCACAGACGCTGCGATCGTTCTGGTTCAACGGCCTGGCCTGGGCGTCCCATGCCACGAAGGCCAGCGCAAAGCTGGCCAGGGTTGCTAGAAATACGCGCATGTTGCTGTCCTAAGCATCTGAAGAAAAAGGGAGTTTGCCTTCGCTTCTGTGGCTCCGGGGCCAGCATATTGCTGTCAGGCGACGGACTGTCATACCCCCTTCCGGGGACCATTGCCGCGCGGCGCGATGTGCTGGCGCTGCGCGAGCATGAGCTGATTCATGTGGGGCGAGGAATATCGAGTGCATCGATGTGATCGTACAACTGCATGCGTTATGATGGCCGCTGTCTTTTCACGATGAATCTCAACGGCATGACAGAGCAGCACGTACAGCCGCGGACACGACGCAAGCCGCGCAGTTTGGCTCAGGAATTGGTCACGGTGCTCACCGAGCGTATCCGCAACGGCCAGCTCAAGCGCGGCGACAAATTGCCGACCGAGTCGCAGATCATGCTCGAGGAGGGGGTCAGTCGCACCGTGGTGCGGGAAGCCATCTCGCGCTTGCAGGCAGCCGGGCAAGTCGAAACCCGTCATGGCGTCGGCACCTTCGTGCTTGACGCACCGAGCGCTACCGGCTTTCGGATCGATCCTGCGACTGTCGTCACCTTGCGCGAGGTGTTGGCGGTGCTGGAGTTGCGCATCGCCTTGGAGATCGAGGCGGCCGGACTGGCCGCCCAGCGGCGCAGCGACGCGCAGTTGCAGGGCATGCGCACGGCGCTGGACGAGCTCAATGAAGGCGCCGCACAGGCCTGCGATGCGGTCTCGGCGGACTTCCAGTTCCACCTGCGCATCGCCCAGGCCAGCGGCAATCATTATTTCGCCGATATCCTCGCCCATTTGGGTACCAGCATCATCCCTCGCACCCGGCTCAATTCCGCGCGTCTGGCCCACGATGACCAGGCCCATTACCTCAGCCGCCTGAGTCATGAGCACGAGGCCATCTACGAAGCCATCGCTCGCAGTGACAACGAGGGCGCGAAGTTGGCCATGCGCTTGCACTTGAGCAATAGCCGCGAACGTCTGCGCCAGGCCCATGCCGCAGCCGAAGAGCAGCACGCGGGGTAGCGGGCAGGGGCCTCGAGGCCCCTGGCCGTCGCGTCAGAGCGGTGCGTCACTCCACTGGCCGTTCACCAGTCGCCGCAGCCGCAGTGGGTTGGCGTCCTGCAAGGCCAGTGGCAACAGCGCCTGCGGGTAGTTCTGGTAGCACACCGGGCGCAGGAAGCGGTCGATGGCCAGTGTGCCGACCGACGTGCCGCGTGCGTCGGACGTGGCGGGATAGGGGCCGCCATGGACCATCGCATCGCACACCTCGACCCCGTGGGATAGCCGTTGATCAAGATCCTGCCGACCTTTTCCTCCAGCAACGGTACCAGCCAGGCGTAGGCCTCGAGGTCTTCGGGTTCGCCAATCAGCGTGGCCGTCAGTTGTCCACGCAGGCCCAGCAGCGCGGCGCGTAGCTGAGCGTCGTCAGCGACTTCGACCGCGACCGTGGTGGGGCCGAACACTTCTTCCTGCAGCACCGGGTCGGACGCCACCAGCAAATGAGCGTCTGCCTTGAACAGTTGCGCGTGCGCTTGGGGGCCGGTCTGGACCTGACCGGCCAGGTGCTCGATGCCAGGATGCGCATGCAGGTGCGTCAGCCCCTCTTCGTAGCTGCGCAGGCCACCGGTATTGAGCAAGGTCTGTGCGGCTTGCTGTTGCAACTGCTGACCGACTTCGCTCAACAACTGACTGAACGCGGGGGATTTCAGGCCGATCACCAGCCCCGGATTGGTGCAGAACTGGCCCGCCCCAGGCATACCGACCCTGCAAGTTCCCGAGCAATGGCTTCGCCACGCTGGGTCAGTGCCGCAGGCAGGACGATCACCGGATTGATGCTCGACATTTCAGCGAACACCGGAATGGGCTGGGGGCGTTCGGCGGCCATGCGGCACAGAGCATCGCCGCCCTTGAGCGAGCCGGTGAAGCCGACCGCCTGGATGGCGGGGTGCTTGACCAACCCTTCGCCCACGCCTGCACCAAAGACCATGTTGAACACGCCCTCAGGCATGCCGGTGCGCCTGGCGGCGCGAACAATGGCGCAGCCGACCAAGTCAGCTGTAGCCATATGCCCGCTGTGCGCCTTGAACACGACCGGGCAACCGGCTGCCAGCGCAGCGGCCGTGTCGCCACCTGCCGTGGAGAAGGCCAGTGGGAAGTTGCTGGCACCGAACACCGCTACCGGACCCACGCCGATACGCATCTGTCGAAGGTCGACGCGCGGCAGCGGCTGGCGCTGAGGCTGGGCCTGGTCGATGCGAGCGCCAAGGTAGTCGCCACGGCGCAGGACCTGGGCGAACAGGCGCATCTGACCGCTGGTACGGGCGCGTTCGCCCTGGATGCGCGCGGCGGGCAGTGCGGTTTCCTGGCAGACAATGGCGACGAAGCGGTCGTCCAGTTCATCCAGCTCGTCGGCGATGGTGTCGAGAAATTCGGCACGCCGTGTCCCAGGCAACTGACGGAATTCGGCGAAGGCGGCCGCTGCCGCGCGAGCAGCTTGATCGACTTCGCTTTCGGTGGCCTGCGCGAAGCTGAAGGGCAGTGCCTGCCCGTACTGGCGTCCAGGCTCTGCAGACGTTGCTGGCCGCCGGCGCTGCGCTGGCCGGCGATGAAGTTGTGGCCGAGGATCTCAGGCATGGGGTGCTCCTGTGGTTGACGCTGGATGCCTGCTCACCGCCCCGTCAGGTGCGGAAGATGCAGGCCATTTTCAGGTGATCGGTGCTGGATTGAACAAGGTGATGTCGTTGTGTAGCTTGTGGCGCTCGGCCCAGGTCTGTTTGCGGCCACTGGCCACGTCCAGGTAGAAGTGGAACAGCTCCCAGCCCAGCGCCTCGATGCTCGAGCGGCCGCTGGCGATGCGTCCGGCGTCGATGTCGATCAAGTCGGGCCAGCGTTGCGCCAGTTCGCTACGGGTACACACCTTGACCACCGGCGCCATGGCCAGGCCATACGGGGTGCCGCGGCCCGTGGTGAAGACATGCAGGTTCATGCCCGCCGCCAACTGCAGGGTGCCGCAGACGAAGTCGCTGGCCGGTGTGGCGCAGAAGATCAAGCCCTTGCCGTTGACTCGCTCGCCTGGGCCGATGACGCCCTGGATGGCGCCACTTCCGGACTTGACGATCGACCCCAGGGATTTTTCGACGATGTTCGACAGGCCGCCTTTCTTGTTCCCGGGCGTGGTATTGGCGCTGCGGTCGGCTGCGCCCTGTTGCAGGTAGCGGTCGTACCAGTCCATCTCGCGCACCAGCGCCTCGGCCACCTCGGGGGTTTGTGCGCGCGAGGTGAGCATATAGATGGCGTCACGTACTTCGGTGACCTCCGAGAACAGCACCGTGGCCCCGGCGCGCACCAACAGATCGGCGGCGAAGCCCAGCGCCGGGTTGGCGGTGATGCCGGAGAAGGCGTCGCTGCCCCCGCATTGCATGCCCAGGATCAGCTCACTGGCCGGGACCGTCTCGCGGCGGCGCTGATCGAGCTTCTTCAGCCGTGTTTCGGCCAGGTGCATGATCTGTTCGATCATCTCCACGAAGCCCAGCGAGGCATCCTGCAGGCGGTACAGCCAGGGCTCGGCGAGGTCCACGGAGGGGTCGCCCTCGTGCATGACCTGTCCTGCCTGCAATTTCTCGCAGCCCAGGCTGATCACCAGCGCTTCGCCGCCCAGATTGGGGTTGCGTGCCAGGTTGCGTACGGTGCGGATGGGGATATAGGCGTCGCGGGCATTGATTGCCACGCCACAGCCGTAGCTGTGGGTGAGGGCGACCACGTCGTCGACATTGGGATAGCGCGGCAGCAACTCGGCGCGAATGCGCTTGACGGCGTGGTCGAGCACACCCGTCACGCACTGCACGGTGGTGCTGATGCCGAGGATGTTGCGGGTGCCGACGGTGCCATCGGCGTTGCGATAGCCCTCGAAGGTGAAGCCCTCCAGGGGTGGCAAGGCCGCTGGCACGGCATTGCACCGGGGCAGGCTGTCGAGTTCAGGCGCGGCAGGCATCGACAACTGGGTTTCCTGGACCCAACTGCCCTGGCGCAGGTCCTGGAGGGCGTAGCCGATGATTTGCCCATAACGCCGCACCGGCTCGCCTTGGCGGATGTCGACGGTGGCCACCTTGTGGCTTTGTGGTACGCCCTCGATCAGGGTCAGGCCATCGGCGAACCGCGCGCCTTCGCCCAGCCCGCCGTCGTTGACCACCACCACGACATTGTCATCGTCGTGCAGGCGGACGTAGCGGGGCGACTCGGAATGTTCGATCAACTGCATGCTCAGGCCCTTTTTGTCATTCATCTCAGGCGTTCATCCGGCGTTCTTGCTTCAGCTTATCGGCGCGCGGCCGCCAGCCCGCCAGTAGGCGCGGCGGCAGGCTTGGGCGGATCCTTGAGCTCGATACGCTTGATCGGTCCCACGATCACCAGGTAGCTGAACACTGCCACCAGCGCGTTGGCGCCGACATACACCAGTGCCCACTTGAACGAGCCGGTGGCGCTGATGATGTAGCCGATGACAATCGGTGTGGTGATCGAGGCGATGTTGCCGAAGGTGTTGAACAGACCGCCCGAGAGTCCGGCGATCTGCTTGGGCGAGGTATCGGCGACCACGGCCCAGCCCAGCGCGCCGATGCCTTTGCCGAAGAAGGCCAGGGTCATGAAGCCGACCACCATCCACTCGGCCTCGACATAGTTGCAGAACACCATGGTGGTGGAGAGCATGAGGCCGCAGACGATCGGCAGCTTGCGCGAGAAGGTCAGCGAGTTGCCGCGTCGCAGCAGCCAATCCGACAGTACGCCGCCCAAGACACCGCCGATGAAGCCGCAGATGGCCGGCAAGGAGGCGATGAAGCCCGCCTTGAGGATGGTCATGCCGCGCTCTTGCACCAGGTACACCGGAAACCAGGTCAGGAAGAAGTAGGTGATGGCATTGATGCAGTATTGGCCGAGGTAGACCCCTAGCAGCATGCGACTGGTGAGCAGTTGCTTGATGTAGCCCCATTTCGGTCCGTCGTTGCCGCGTTTCTGGTCCATGTCCACCAGGCCGCCGTTGCGTTCGATGTGTTCGAGTTCGGCCGGACTGATACGCGGATGCTGGCGTGGGTTGTAAATGGTTTTCATCCACACCGCCGAGAACAGGATGCCTAGGCCACCCATGACCACGAACACATGTTCCCAGCCGAAACTGAACACGATCCAGCCCATGAGCGGGGCGAACAGGGCGGTGGCGAAATACTGCGCCGAGTTGAAGATCGCCGAGGCGGTGCCACGTTCGGCGGTTGGGAACCAGGCCGCGACGATGCGGGCGTTGCCCGGGAACGACGGGGCTTCGGCGAAGCCGACCAGAAAGCGCAGGGTGAACAGCGTGACCACCGCCCAGGCGACCGGCAGGCCGCCGACGAAGCCTTGCAGCAGGGTGAACAGCGACCAGGTGAAGATGCTGAAGGCGTAGACATTCTTCGAACCGAAGCGATCGAGCAGCCAGCCACCGGGAATCTGTCCGGCCACGTAGGCCCAGCCGAATGCCGAGAAGATGTAGCCCAGAGTGACTGCGTCGATGCCCAGGTCCTTCTGCAGGCTGGAGCCGGCGATCGCGATGGTGGCGCGGTCGGCATAGTTGATCGTGGTCACCAGGAACAGCATGAACAGGATCAAGTAGCGCACGTGCGTTGTTTTCGTCGCTTGCATGCGGTTGAACTCCCACTAGTTATTGTTGTGCGGGGCGGTCGAATTGTAGGCCGGAGCAGCTGTGCTCCGGCGGCGGCCTGTGCTGGCCGCAGGGCTGTGCCTATTGCGGGCCCATCTTGTCCATCAGTGCGGCGAGCATCTGGTATTCATCGTCGGTCAGGTCGGTCAGCGGTGTGCGCACGGGACCGGCGTCGTAGCCGGCGATACGGGCACCGGCCTTGACGATGCTCACGGCGTAGCCAGCCTTGCGGTTGCGGATGTCCAGATACGGCAGGAAGAAGTCATCGATCAGTTTGCCGACGGTCGCGTGGTCGTCGCGGGCGATGGCGTTGTAGAAATCCATGGCGGTCTTGGGCACGAAATTGAACACGGCCGAGGAATACACCGGCACGCCCAGTGCCTTGTAAGCCGCTGCATAGACTTCAGCGGTCGGCAAGCCGCCCAGATAGCTCAGGCGATCCCCCAAGCGGCGGCGGATCGACACCATGCGCTCGATGTCGCCCAGGCCATCCTTGTAGCCCACCAGGTTCGGGCAGCGCTCGGCAAGCTGTTCCAACTGGGTTGCGTTCAGTCGGCAGACGTTACGGTTGTACACCACGACGCCGATCTTGACCGACTTGCACACCGCCTCCACATGGGCGGCTACCCCGTCCTGGCTGGCTTCGGTGAGGTAGTGCGGCAGCAGCAGCAGCCCTTTGGCGCCCAGGCGCTCGGCTTGCTGTGCATAGTCGATGGCCTGGCGAGTGGCGCCACCGACCCCGGCCAGGATCGGAACCGAGGTGGCGCAGGTGTCCACGGCAGTCTTGATCACTTGGCTGTATTCGCTGGCAGCGAGGGAGAAGAACTCGCCGGTGCCGCCAGCGGCGAACAGCGCGCTGGCGCCGTAGGGGGCGAGCCATTCCAGGCGCTTGACGTAACCGGCGGGATTGAAGTCGCCGTGAGCGTCGAAGTCGGTGACCGGGAAGGACAGCAAGCCGTGGGAGAGGATGGATTTCAGTTCTTGTGGATTCATTGTTGGAAGCATCCTATGGCGCTAGAGGGTTCAAGGCTAGAGGTAAGTTATCGTACAACCCAAGTTCTGCAAAGAGGTCTGTTGAAAAATTTCGATGCCAGGCGACGGAGATTGGAAGGATGACAAGCAGGCCCGCTATTCGACGAGCACCGAGCATTTTCAGCTAAGTGCGCACGGTTGCATTTATTTGGGAAGGGCGGGTAGGCGTGTGTCCAGGTTTAGATCGACTACTTGAAGGTTCAAGCAAGACTAGGCCAGGTCATCGTATGTCTAAGGCGTAGGGTCGTGATGAGTGCTGACAAGGTCTGGTTCGCACGTTAAAGGCAGACAGTCCCACTGCGGAACGACATTGCGTCGTCCCGCGATCAGGGTATCAAGCACGCGATCAGGCCGCCTGATGGCGTTTTCCGGCCTGAGCTTTATGTACCTGGGCGCGGCACGCCTCGCCAAAGGCCTGGAACAATTTGATCGAATCCGGGTTCTTCGAGGCCTGCCATTCCGGATGCCACTGCACCGCGAACAGGAAGGGCGAAAGGCTTGGTGCATGGATGGCCTCGACCAGGCCGTCTTCGGCACGCGCAATGGGCTGCAGGCCTTCCCCGAGGTTGCGCAAGCCTTGACCGTGGAGTGAGTTCACCCGGATCTGATCGCTACCCAGGGTGTCGCGCAGCCAGGTGCCTGGTTCAATGGTGACGCTGTGGGAAGCGGCATACTGCACCTCGACCGGATCATCAGGATTTTCCCGATGGTCGTTGAAACCGGGCTCGGCGTAGACCTTCTGATAGATGTCGCCACCGAGGGCCACGTTGATTTCCTGCATGCCACGGCAGATGCCGAAGATGGGCAGGCCACGGGCGATGGCCAGTTGTACCAGGGGGATGTCGAACAGGTCGCGATCCTTGTCCTGCGCTTTGCCGGGCGTTTCGTTCTGCTGACCGTACAGGGCCGGGTCGATGTTGCTGCCAGCGCCGGTCAGGTACACGCCGTCCGCCATGTCCAGGTAGGCTTCGAGCGCCTCGGTACCACAGCAAGTGGGGACCAGAACCGGGATGCAGTCGGCGAAGTCGACCAGGGGCGTGATGTACTTGTGGGTCATGACCTGGTAGTCGTGACCTTTGCGCTCTTGGGTGCCCATGGTCATCAGGACGACGGGTTTGCGCAGGGCGGGTTGCGTGTTGCCAATGTTGCTGTTGGACATATGTCACCTTGGGACAGGTACTACCTGTCGTTGTTATGCAGGCGCGCGGCCTGAAGCCTGAAGTGCGCGGCCTGAAGCCCCGAGCACTGCCGGCGCAACGATTGGCTGCGAAACCGGTCGGGGCATGGGATCTAGCTTGCCAGAGCCGTTCGATATGTCAAACGACCGAGCGGGCGGTTTAACGCGGTTTTCCGGGGTGTGCAGGGCTGCATGCCCGAGGCTGTAGGGGTTTGCCAGGGGCGCGGGTCAATAATAATTAACGACGCAGTTGGATCATTGCAGCGTTGCAATGAAGCGCAATGACCGCATGTGGTGATCGTCAGATTTGACAATGTGGCGGTGCTGGCCGAAGAGTGTCTGCCATGCCACCGACCCACTATCACTGCAAGGAGCCGTGTATGTCCGTGTCCATCGAACCCTTGATTCGTGTGCCTCTGGCCGAGTTGCAGGCGCTGTTGCAGCAGGTTTTCCAGCGTCACGGCTGCAGCGAAGCGGTGGCCGGTGTGCTCGCCGCTAATTGCGCGGGCGCCCAGCGTGACGGCGCGCATAGCCATGGCGTGTTCCGTATGCCGGGATACGTTTCGACCTTGGCCAGCGGTTGGGTCGACGGGCGTGCGGTGCCTGAGGTCAACGATGTCGCGGCGGCCTTCGTGCAGGTCGATGCCAAGGGCGGTTTTGCCCAGCCGGCCCTGGCTGCGGCCCGGCAACTGCTGGTGCAGAAGGTGCGTAGTGCTGGCATTGCGGTGCTGGCGATACACAACTCCCATCATTTCGCGGCGCTGTGGCCGGACGTCGAACCGTTCGCCGAAGAGGGCCTGATCGCCCTGAGCGTGGTCAACAGCATGACCTGCGTGGTGCCCCATGGCGCGCGCAAACCCTTGTTCGGCACCAACCCGATTGCCTTCGCCGCGCCCTGCGCCGGGCATCCGCCGATCGTCTTCGACATGGCCACCAGCGCCATGGCCCATGGCGATGTGCAGATCGCTGCGCGTCAGGGTGAGCAACTGCCGACCGGCGTGGGGGTTGATGCCGCCGGTGAGCCGACCACCGATCCCCAGGCGATGCTCGACGGCGGCGCCTTGCTGCCGTTCGGCGGACACAAGGGGTCGGCGCTGTCGATGATGGTCGAGCTCCTGGCCGCAGGGCTGACGGGCGGGCACTTTTCGTGGGAGTTCGACTGGTCTCAGCACCCCGGCGCGAAGACGCCCTGGACCGGCCAACTGATCATCGTCATCGACCCGGCCAAGAGCACAGCCACACCGTTTTCCTACCGCAGCGCAGCATTGGTGGAGCAGATGCACGCGGCCGGCTTGTCGCGCTTGCCGGGGCAGCGGCGGTTCATCGAGCGTGAGTTGTCGGCAGACCAAGGCGTAGCGGTCACCGAGGTACAGTGGCTGGAGCTGCAAGGGATGCTGGAGAGGCAAGTCGACGAGTGAATGGTTCGCTTGATTTTAGTGGCTCAAGACAGCATGACTTCAGCTCGGTCTCTTGGTCGATTCCAGCAAGGCACAGGCCTTCGATTTTTCGTATCAAAGTTCGCAAGGTATGTGCTCATTCGCACTGGGAATTTCAGTGGGAACTGGCACCTGAGCGATCAAAAAACTTGGCACGCTTAGACAATAGGAAACTGCCGAGGAGTATCAAAGCCCAGCCCCACCAAGCACCGTCCAAGTGAAGAAATCGTTTAACGCCCAGTGTTGACCAAACGGCTACACCTACCATGATTAATGCGAGACCTAAACTCCTACGAATGCGAGGCGATTCGCACAGCCACTCCAGCAGGAAACCTATCAGTAGTAGTGCAAGTGCCAGGTAGATTTCAGTCATTTCAAATCTAGATAATGAGCATGGTAGTTGATACTTGAGGTCCGATACCACCTTTAACCTCAGCCTGGAGAACTACCATAACATCGCCGGCATGGTAGGGAGTCAGCGCTTTCCGAGTCGCGAACGCCGCTGCACTACCGGATACGCCGCCTACGGCCCCTTTGGCCAATTTGCCAGATACCTTCGGCATTGCCCACCCGGCGCCACGGGCAACGATCAAGCCGACCAGTGATGCAATGGTGATTTTGTTTTCGTTAAGTCTGTCGGCTTGCTGTCTGCTGAGAGGCCTGGAAACAGAGACTTGCAGGGTGCAAACACGTTCATCAGCAAGCATTCGCTCGTAAAGCTCTCGCATGGCACTCACCACTTTATAGTGTGCTCCATGGACGGAGGGGAGATTGGTTTCGGGGAAGTCGCAGCATTCCCCAGGTCTTATGATAAATACACTTACATCAAAAGCTATGGCGTAACGACCGATAGAGTGATACGTCCTTTCAGGTTTCATGACCTCTCCTGGTGGGGCCTGCATAACGTCGATACTGCAACGACAACAAGATAAATCGTTGCGGAGGTACAGCAAGACGGCCCTTTCTGAAAGATCCGTGGTGCGTTTCCGCTCAATTTTCCATGCTGTCATAACCCTCGGCATTGCAACGCCGCATACCCACCTTGCACATCCAGTGATGTTCCTCGCTCGCTCCTGCAGGTATGCTCGGGCCTGTCCTTCCGACTGTCCTGATTCCAAGGAGCTGCGCGCTGTGTTCAAACATGTCGATGCCTATGCCGGCGACCCGATTCTCTCGTTGATGGAGGCCTTCAAGGTCGATTCGCGGACCGACAAGGTCAATCTGAGTATCGGCCTGTATTACGACGAAGCCGGCGTGGTGCCGCAGTTGGCGTCGGTGGGCGAAGTCGAGAAGCGTCTGGCCGGCCAGCCGCACGAGGCGTCGCTGTACCTGCCGATGGAAGGCCTGGCCAGCTACCGCCAGGCGATCCAGGCGCTGCTGTTCGGTGCAGACCACCCCGCAATCATCGAGGGCCGAGTGGCCACGGTGCAGACGGTTGGCGGTTCGGGGGCGCTGAAAGTCGGCGCCGACTTCCTCAAGCGCTACTTCCCGCAGGCCGAGGTCTGGGTCAGCGATCCAACCTGGGACAACCACCGCGCCATTTTCGAAGGCGCCGGATTCAAGGTCCATACCTACCCGTATTTCGACCCAGCCACCCGTGGCCTCGACTTCGAGGGCATGTTGGCGAGCCTGCAGGCGCTGGCGCAACAAAGCATCGTGCTGCTGCACCCGTGCTGCCACAACCCGACGGGCGTCGATCTGAGCCAGGACCAATGGCAGCAGGTGGTCGAAGTGGTCAAGGCGCGCCAATTGATCCCGTTCCTCGACATCGCCTACCAAGGCTTCGGCGAGGGCTTGGTCGAGGACGCCTACGCCATCCGCGAAATGGCCCGTGCCGGCGTGCCTTGCCTGGTCAGCAATTCCTTCTCGAAGATCTTCTCGCTGTACGGCGAGCGGGTAGGGGGGCTGTCGGTGGTCTGTGACGACATCGCCAGCGCGCACAGCGTGCTGGGTCAGCTCAAGGCGACCGTGCGCCGCAACTACTCCAGCCCGCCCAGCCATGGCGCGCTGCTGGTCGCCGGCGTGCTGGGCGACGCGCAGTTGAACGCGCAATGGCAAGCGGAAGTCGGCGCCATGCGCATGCGGATCCTGGCCATGCGTCAAGGCCTGGTCGAGGCATTGGCCCGACACCTGCCAGGCCAGGACGTCCAGTTCTTCCTGCGCCAACGTGGCATGTTCAGCTACACCGGCTTCAGCCCCGAGCAGGCGCGTCGTCTCCGTGACGAGTTCGGTGTGTACATTCTCGACAGCGGTCGAGTGTGCATGGCCGGGCTGCGTGAGGATAACCTGCAGCGCGTCGCCGAGGCCTTTGCGGCGGTGCAGCAGGGCTGATCTAAGCGCCCTCTGGAAGCGGCTCCACGCCGTTCCAGAGGGCAGCGTTTCCCTGCTACACCCGTCCCTCATGCCAACAGGGCTTCGCATTCGCCCCCATTCAGTGCACAATCGCGCCCCTCTTTTTCGGTTGGGGGTGGCGTGAGTCTCGTGTCTCGCCATGCTCAGCCTGTTGCAGTCTTGCGAGTGGAGTTGCACCCGGATGAATGAGCAGGCCCAAAGCGTCGAGCAACGCTTCGAATCGACCCAACACGCCGCCCTCGGCAGCTGGTCACGTCAAGACACCACCTGGATGCTGGGCCTGTTCGGCACGGCCATTGGTGCCGGTACGCTGTTCCTGCCGATCAACGCCGGTCTTGGTGGCTTTTGGCCGCTGCTGGTCTTGGCTGTGCTGGCATTTCCCATGACCTACTATGCGCACCGGGCCTTGACCCGCTTCGTGCTCTCCGGCAGCAAGGAAGGCGACATCACCCAAGTGGTCGAAGAGCATTTCGGCATCACTGCCGGCGCGCTGATCACCGTGCTGTACTTCTTCGCCATCTTCCCGATCCTGCTGATCTACAGCGTGGCGCTGACCAACACCGTGGCCAGCTTCATGGAGCACCAACTGCACATGACCCCGCCACCGCGGGCGATCCTGTCGTTCGTGCTGATTCTCGGCCTGCTGGCTATCGTGCGCTGCGGCGAGCAGGCCACGGTCAAGGTCATGAGCCTGCTGGTGTATCCGTTCATCGTCGCCCTGGCGCTGTTGGCGCTGTACCTGGTGCCGCATTGGAATGGTGGCATCCTCGATACCGCGCACCAGGTGCCGTCCGGCTCGGCGCTGCTGCACACCCTGTGGCTGGCGATTCCGGTGATGGTGTTCTCGTTCAACCATTCGCCGATCATTTCGGCGTTCGCCGTGGACCAGAAACGCCGCTACGGTGCCCATGCCGATGAGCGCAGCGGGCAGATCCTGGCGCGGGCGCACCTGCTGATGGTGGCGATGGTGCTGTTCTTCGTGTTCAGTTGTGTTCTGACCTTGAGCAGTGCGCAACTGGCCGAAGCCAAAGCGCAGAACCTGTCGATCCTGTCGTACCTGGCCAACCACTTCAGCAACCCGGCCATCGCTTTCGCCGCGCCGCTGATCGCCTTCGTGGCCATCGCCAAGTCGTTCCTGGGCCACTACATCGGCGCCAGCGAAGGCCTCAAAGGCATCATCGCCAAGACCGGCGCTCGCCCGGGCGCCAAGACCCTGGATCGTGTCGTGGCGGCGCTGATGCTGGTGGTGTGCTGGATCGTCGCCACGCTCAACCCGAGCATCCTGGGCATGATCGAGTCGCTCGGTGGTCCGATCCTGGCGGTGCTGCTGTTCCTGATGCCGATGTATGCCATTCGCCGCGTGCCGTCGATGCGCAAATACAGCGGCGCGCTGTCGAACGTCTTCGTCGTGGCGATCGGCCTGGTAGCCCTGAGCTCGGTGGTCTACGGCCTGCTGGCCTGAGTGAGTCCAAGCCTGCGGGCTTGCCCGCTTGCAGCCTGGCGCTAAAAACGATTAACTCGGGATCCTTTTCAAACCCATAAGGATTCGCGCCATGGCTCAAGTGACTCTCAAAGGCAACCCGGTTCAGGTCAACGGCGAGCTGCCCAAGGTCGGTGCCCAGGCGCCGGCCTTCTCCCTGGTTGGCGAAGGTCTGGCCGACAAGTCGCTCCAGGACTATGCCGGCAAGCGCAAAGTGCTGAACATCTTCCCCAGTGTCGACACCCCCACGTGCGCCACCTCGGTGCATAAATTCAACGCCCAGGCCAACGAGCTGCCCAACACCGTGGTGCTGTGCATCTCGGCCGACCTGCCGTTCGCCCAGGCCCGTTTCTGTGGCGCCGAGGGCCTGACCAACGTGCACAACCTGTCCACGTTGCGCGGACGTGAGTTCATCGAGCAATACGGCGTAGCCATTGCCGATGGTCCGCTGGCGGGCCTGACCGCCCGTGCCGTGGTGGTGCTGGACGAACAGGACAAGGTGCTGCACGCCGAGCTGGTCAAGGAAATCGCCGACGAGCCGAACTACGACGCGGCGTTGGCTGTCCTCAAGTAAGCCTGGGCCAACGCCGCTGCGCGCTGTGCACGCGGCAGCCTCGCTGAAAATATGCGGCAATACGGCCCGGACGCCTTTCCGGGCCGTTTTCATTTAAAGTTCATCGTTTTAGCAACGTCAGCCAATGGTAAATCCCTGGTAAAGCTCCTTTGCTAAACCGATGCCAGTGCTTATCGTTCAGCCTCTCCGGCCGCCACTCTCTGAACAAGGTTCGTTCAATCCATGCAAGCTTCCGTTTCCCGCTCCCCTCGTCGCTGGCTGATTGGCCTGCTGATCCTGCTGCTGGTGGCCCTGCTGGCCTGGTGGCTGTGGCCTGCGGCTGCGCCCAAGCACATGGACCCGGCGGTACGCATGGGCAAGGGCGGGCGACCGGGTTTCGGCGCGTCCAGCGATCCGGTGCCCGTGCGCGTGGAGCCGGTCCGCGTTGGTGATTTCCCGCTGTATTACAAGGCCTTGGGCACCGTGACGGCGACCAGCACGGTCAACGTACGCAGCCGCGTCGCTGGCGAGCTGGTGAAGATTCACTTCAAGGAAGGCCAGCAGGTGAAGGCCGGCGACCTGCTCGCCGAGATCGACCCGCGGCCTTATCGCATCGCCCTGCAACAGGCCGAAGGCACCCTGGCGCAGAACCAGGCGCAGCTCAAGAATGCCCAGGTCGATGTGGCCCGCTACAAAGGCCTCTACGCCGAAGACAGCATCGCCAAGCAGACCCTGGACACCGCCGAGGCTCAGGTCGGTCAGTTCCAGGGGCTGGTCAAGACCAACCAGGCGGCGGTCAACGATGCGCGGCTGAACCTGGAGTTCAGCCAGATCCGTGCCCCGATCAGCGGGCGTCTGGGCCTGCGCCAACTGGACCTGGGCAACCTGGTGGCGGCCAACGACACCACGGCGCTGGTGGTGATTACCCAGACCGATCCGATCAACGTCGTCTTCACCCTCCCGGAAACCGAACTGGGTACCGTGCTGGAGCGCTATCGCAGCGGCGCACGGTTGGCCGTCGAAGCCTGGGACCGGGGCGACAGCAAGCTGCAGGCCACCGGCGTGCTCGGCAGCCTCGACAATCAGATCGACACCAGTACCGGCACCCTCAAGTTCAAGGGCCTGTTCGAGAACAAGGACCGGGCCCTGTTCCCCAACCAGTTCGTCAACGTGCGCCTGCTGGCCGACACCCTCAAGCAGGTGGTGCTGGCCCCGGCAGCGGCGATCCAGTTCGGTAACGACGGCACCTTCGCCTATGTGGTCGGCGCCGACGACAAGGTCAATGTGCGCAAGCTCAAGGTCGGTGCCAGCGATGGCATCAACAGCGTGATCCTCGACGGCCTCAAGGATGGCGAGCGCCTGGTCCTGGAAGGCACCGACCGCCTGCGCGAAGGCACCCAGGTCGAGATCGTCGACGACAGTTCACAGGTGCCCGCCACTCCGGGTCAGCACCTGCAAGGCCAGGAAACCAAGGACGCCACCCAGGCCGGTGAGTCGAGCAAGGCGGGCGCATGAACATCTCGCGGCTGTTCATCCTGCGCCCGGTCGCCACCACGCTGACCATGCTGGCCATCGTGCTGGCTGGCCTGATCGCCTACACCCTGCTGCCGGTGGCGGCCTTGCCGCAGGTGGACTATCCCACCATCCGGGTCATGACCCTGTACCCCGGCGCCAGCCCGCAAGTGATGACCAGCGCGGTCACCGCACCGTTGGAACGTCAGTTCGGTCAGATGCCGGGGCTGAGCCAGATGGCCTCGACCAGCTCCGGCGGCGCCTCGGTCCTGACCTTGCGCTTCAACCTGGACATGAACATGGATGTCGCCGAGCAGCAGGTGCAGGCGGCGATCAATGCCGCCAGCAACCTGCTGCCCAGCGACTTGCCGGCGCCGCCGGTGTACAACAAGGTCAATCCGGCCGACACGCCGGTGCTGACGCTGGCCATCAGCTCGCGCACGCTGCCCTTGCCCAAACTCAACGACCTGGTCGATACCCGGGTGGCGCAGAAGATCGCGCAAATCAGCGGCGTCGGCATGGTCAGCATCGCCGGTGGCCAGCGCCAGGCGGTGCGCATCAAGGTCAATGTCGATGCCTTGGCGGCCAACGGCCTGAGCCTGGACGACGTGCGTACGCTGGTGGGCGCCTCCAACGTCAATCAGCCCAAGGGCAACTTCGACGGGCCGACGCGGGTGTCGATGCTCGACGCCAACGACCAACTGCGCTCCCCAGAGGAATACGCCAACCTCATTCTCAAGTACAGCAACGGCGCGCCGCTGCGTTTGAAGGACGTCGCCGAGATCGTCGATGGCGCGGAAAACGAACGCCTGGCCGCCTGGGCCAATGAAAACCACGCCGTGCTGCTGAACATCCAGCGTCAGCCTGGGGCCAACGTCATCGATGTGGTCGACCGCATCAAGACGATGTTGCCGTCGATCACCGATAACCTCCCGGCGGGCCTGGACGTCAGTGTGCTCACCGATCGCACCCAGACCATCCGCGCCGCCGTACGCGACGTCCAGCATGAACTGCTGTTCGCCATTGCCCTGGTGGTGATGGTCACCTTCCTGTTCCTGCGCCGCTTCAGCGCCACGATCATTCCTTCCATCGCCGTGCCGCTGTCGCTGGTTGGCACCTTCGGTGTGATGTATCTGGCCGGCTTCTCCATTAACAACCTCACGCTGATGGCCCTGACCATCGCGACAGGATTCGTGGTGGACGATGCCATCGTCATGTTGGAGAACATCTCGCGCCATATCGAGGAAGGCGAAACGCCGCTGCAGGCCGCGCTCAAGGGCGCGCGGCAGATCGGTTTCACGTTGATTTCGCTGACGTTCTCGTTGATCGCGGTGCTGATCCCCTTGCTGTTCATGGCCGATGTGGTCGGCCGGTTGTTCCGTGAGTTCGCCATTACCCTGGCGGTGGCGATCCTGATCTCGCTGGTAGTGTCGCTCACCCTGACACCGATGATGTGCGCACGGCTGCTCAAGCGCGAGCCCCGGGAAGAGGAACAGGGCCGTTTCTACCGCGCCAGCGGTGCCTGGATCGACTGGTTGATCGAGCGCTACAGCCATGGCCTGCGCTGGGTACTGCGGCATCAACCGCTGACGCTGCTGGTCGCGCTGGCCTCGTTGGCGCTCACCGTCGTGCTCTACGTCATCGTGCCCAAGGGCTTTTTCCCGGTGCAGGACACCGGCGTCATCCAGGGCATTTCCGAGGCGCCGCAGTCGATCTCATTCGCCGCCATGAGCGAACGTCAGCAGGCGCTGAGCCAAGTGATTCTGGAGGATCCGGCGGTGCAGAGCTTGTCGTCCTATATCGGTGTGGACGGCGACAACGCCACCCTCAACAGCGGTCGCCTGCTGATCAACCTCAAGCCCCATGCCGAGCGCGACGTCACCGCCAGCCAGGTGATCGCCCGGCTGCAGCCGCAACTCGAGCGCCTGGTCGGCATCCGCCTGTTCATGCAGCCGGTGCAGGACCTGAGCATCGAGGACCGCGTGAGCCGCACCCAGTACCAGTTCAGCCTGTCGTCGCCCGATCCGGACATGCTCGCCGAATGGAGCGGCAAGTTGGTGCACGCGCTGCAGCAGCGCTCCGAGCTGACCGACGTGGCCAGCGACCTGCAGGACAAGGGGCTGCAGGTGTACCTGGCGATCGACCGTGACATGGCCAGCCGCCTGGGCATCAGCGTGGCGCAGATCACCAACGCGTTGTACGACGCCTTCGGTCAGCGACAGATTTCCACCATCTACACCCAGGCCAGCCAGTACCGCGTGGTGCTGCAGGCCCAGGCGGCCGCCAACATCGGTCCGCAGATGCTCGAATCGATCCACGTCAAGGCCGCCGATGGCGGACAGGTACGCCTGTCGGCGCTGGCCCGGATCGAGCAGCGCCAAGCGCAGTTGGCAATTTCCCACATCGGCCAATTCCCGGCGGTGATGATGTCCTTCAACCTCGGCCAGGGCGTTTCGCTGGGCGAAGCAGTGCAGGTGATCGAACAGGTGCAGCACGACATCGGCGTGCCGCTGGGGGTGCAGACCCGCTTCCAGGGCGCCGCCGAAGCTTTCCAGGCCTCGCTTACGAGCACCTTGCTGCTGATTCTCGCCGCCGTCGTGACCATGTACATCGTGCTCGGCGTGCTTTATGAGAGCTACGTTCATCCCGTGACCATTCTGTCGACGCTGCCTTCGGCGGCGGTCGGGGCGTTGCTGGCGTTGCTCATCAGCGGCAATGACCTGGGCATGATCGCGATCATCGGCATCATCCTGTTGATCGGCATCGTCAAGAAGAACGCGATCATGATGATCGACTTCGCCCTGGAGGCCGAACGTCACCAAGGCATGAGCCCGCAGGAGGCGATCTACCAGGCCGCGTTGCTGCGCTTCCGGCCGATCCTGATGACCACCTTGGCCGCGCTGTTCGGTGCCTTGCCGCTGATGCTGGCCACGGGCTCCGGCGCTGAGCTGCGCCAGCCCCTGGGCCTGGTGATGGTCGGTGGATTGCTGGTGAGCCAAGTGCTGACCCTGTTCACCACTCCGGTCATCTACCTGTACTTCGACCGCCTCTCGCTCCGCTGGCGGCGCAGCCCCGCGCTGGAGACTCAGGTATGAGTGGCAAGCGCGAAGCGGCGAGCGGCGAGCTGATTGCGAAGCGCTCGGGCACGACACGCGCAGACGCCGCGGCTTGCCGCTTGCCGCTTGAGGCGTACAGTTCGCCGCGACCGGTAGGGAGCGCTCGATGAACCTGTCCGGCCCGTTCATTCGTCGGCCCGTGGCGACCATGCTGCTGAGCCTGGCGATCATGCTGCTTGGCGGCGTGAGTTTCGGTCTGCTGCCGGTTTCGCCGCTGCCGCAGATGGACTTCCCAGTCATCGTGGTGCAGGCCAGCCTGCCGGGGGCCAGCCCGGAGGTCATGGCCTCGACCGTGGCCACGCCGCTGGAACGCAAGCTGGGCAGCATTGCCGGGGTCAACGTGCTGACCAGCAATTCCAGCCAAGGCTCCACGCGAGTGATCATCGGCTTCGAGCTGGGCCGCGACATCGATGGCGCCGCGCGCGAGGTCCAGGCCGCGATCAATGCCACGCGCAACCTGTTGCCCAGCGGCATGCGCAGCATGCCGACCTACAAGAAGGTCAATCCGTCGCAGGCGCCGATCATGGTGCTGTCGCTGACCTCCGATGTTCTGTCCAAAGGCCAGCTGTACGACCTGGCGGACACCATCCTGTCCCAGAGCCTGTCGCAGGTCACCGGGGTGGGCGAGGTGCAGATCGGCGGTAGCTCGTTGCCGGCGGTGCGCATCGAGCTGGAACCGCAACTGCTCAACCAGTACGGGCTGTCCCTGGACGAAGTACGCACCGCGGTGGCCAATGCCAACCAGCGCCGCCCCATGGGTTTCGTCGAGGATGACCAGCGCAACTGGCAGGTGCGTGCCAACGACCAACTGGAAAAGGCCGATGACTACAAACCCCTGGTGATCCGCCAGCAGAACGGTGCGATCCTGCGCCTGGGGGATGTGGCCAAGGTCGGCGATGGTGTCGAGAACCGCTACAACAGTGGTTTCTTCAACAACGATGCGGCGGTGCTGCTGGTCATCAACCGCCAGGCCAACGCCAACATCATCGAGACCGTGCAGCAGATCAAGGACCAGCTCCCGGCCTTGCAGTCGCTGCTGCCGGCCAGCGTCAAGCTCAACGTGGCCATGGACCGCTCGCCGGTGATCAAGGCGACGCTCAAGGAAGCCGAACATACCCTGCTGATCGCCGTGGTGCTGGTGATCCTGGTGGTCTACCTGTTCCTGGGCAACTTGCGCGCCTCGTTGATTCCCAGCCTCGCGGTGCCGGTGTCGTTGGTGGGTACGTTCGCGGTCATGTACCTGTGCGGCTTCTCGCTCAACAACCTGTCGCTGATGGCGCTGATCCTCGCCACCGGACTGGTGGTGGACGACGCCATCGTGGTGCTGGAGAACATCTCACGGCATATCGAGAACGGCGAGAAGCCCATGCGTGCGGCATTTCTCGGCGCCAAGGAGGTCGGTTTCACGCTGCTGTCGATGAACGTTTCGCTGGTGGCGGTGTTCGTTTCCATCCTGTTCATGGGTGGCATCGTGCGCGGGTTGTTCCAGGAGTTCTCGATCACCTTGGCCGCCGCGATCCTCGTTTCGCTGCTAGTGTCGCTGACCCTCACGCCCATGCTGTGCTCGCGCTGGCTCAAGCCTCACACCGCGCGCCAGCAGACACGCCTGCAGCGCTGGAGCGACCGTCAGCACCAGCGCATGGTCGCTGGTTATGACCGCAGCCTGGGCTGGGCCTTGCGCCATCGGCGCCTCACGTTGCTCAGCCTGCTGGCGACCATCGTGCTCAACGTTGCCCTTTATGTGATCGTGCCCAAGACCCTGATGCCGCAGCAGGACACCGGTCAGTTGCAGGGCTTTGTGCGCGGCGACGATGGCCTGTCGTTCAGCGTCATGCAGCCGAAAATGGAAACCTATCGACGCGCGCTGCTGGCCGACCCGGCCGTGCAGAGCGTGGCCGGCTTCATCGGCGGCAACAGCGGCACCAACAACGCCTTCGTGCTGGTGCGCCTCAAGCCCATCGGCGAGCGCAAGGAAAACGCCCAGAAAGTCATCGACCGGCTGCGCAAGGAGCTGCCGAAAGTGCCGGGCGGGCGGCTGTACCTGATGGCCGACCAAGACCTGCAACTGGGCGGCGGCGGGCGTGACCAGAGCTCCTCGCAGTACCTCTACACCCTGCAGAGTGGCGACCTGGCAGCCCTGCGTGAGTGGTTCCCGAAAGTAGCGGCGGCGTTTCGCAAGCTGCCGCAGCTCACCGCCATCGATGCGCGTGACGGTGCCGGCACCCAGCAGGTGACGCTGGTGGTCGACCGCGACCAGGCCAAGCGCCTGGGCATCGACATGGACATGATCACTGCGGTGCTGAACAACGCTTACAGCCAGCGGCAGATCTCCACCATCTACGACAGCCTCAACCAGTACCAGGTGGTGATGGAGATCAACCCGCGCTATGCCTGGGACCCGAGCACACTGGAACAGGTGCAGGTGATCACCGCCGACGGCGCGCGGGTGCCGCTGTCGACCATCGCCCACTACGAAAACAGCTTGGCCAACGATCGGGTCAGCCATGAAGACCAGTTCGCCTCAGAGGACATCTCCTTCGATGTCGCCGAAGGCTATAGCGTCGATCAGGCGCTGGCGGCGGTGGAGCGCGAGGTGGCCAAGCTCGGGCTGCCCGAATCGGTGATCGCCAAGCTTGGCGGCGACGCCGATGCCTTCGCCAAGACCGCCCAAGGCCAGCCATTCATGATCCTCGGCGCCTTGGTGCTGGTGTATCTGGTGCTGGGCATCCTTTACGAGAGCTACATCCATCCGCTGACCATTCTCTCGACCCTGCCGTCGGCCGGGGTGGGCGCGTTGCTCACGTTGTACCTCACCGGCGGGGAGTTCAGCCTGATTTCGTTGCTCGGCTTGTTCCTGCTGATCGGGGTGGTGAAGAAGAACGCCATTCTGATGATCGACCTGGCGCTGCAACTGGAGCGCCACGAAGGCCTGACGCCTGAAGAGTCCATCCGCCGCGCCTGCCTGCTACGGCTGCGACCGATTCTGATGACCACGCTGGCCGCCATGCTGGGCGCGTTGCCGCTGCTGCTCAGCCAGGCCGAAGGCGCGGAGATGCGCCAGCCGCTGGGCCTGACCATCATCGGCGGCCTGGTGTTCAGCCAGGTGCTCACCCTCTACACCACTCCCGTCGTCTACCTGTACCTGGACCGCGCGCGCCATCGTTTCAACCGCTGGCGCGGCGTGCGTACCGACGCCGCCCTGGATACTCCGCTATGAATTTTGCCCAGACCCCGCTGCACCGTGCCCTGCAACTGTTGACTCGTGGCCGCGGCTCACGCCTGCTAGGTGCCGGGCTGTGCGTGGCGCTGCTCAGTGCCTGCACGCTCAGCCCCGACTATCACCGTCCCGAGGTCAGCACGCCGGTGCAGTTCAAGCAGGCCGAAGGCTGGACCCAGGCCAAGCCTTCTGACGCCATTGCCCGTGGTGCCTGGTGGGAACTCTACGGCGACCGCCAGCTCGATACCTTGGTCGAGACCCTCAACAGCAGCAATCAGACCGTGGCCCAGTACGAAGCGCAGTACCGTCAGGCCCAGGCCCTGGTACGTAGCAGCCGCGCGTCGCTGTTTCCATCGCTGAACCTCACCACCAGCAAGAACCGTTCGGCCCAAGGGGCGGGGAGTTCGAGTTCGAGTCTGTCGAACAACAGCAGTGGCATTCGCAACACCTACAACGCGCAATTGGGGGTGAGCTGGGAGATCGACCTGTGGGGCAAGCTGCGCGAAACCCTCAATGCCAATGCGTCCAGCGCCCAGGCCAGTCTGGCCGACATGGCGGCAATTCGGCTGAGCCAGCAGTCCGAGCTGGTGCAGAACTATTTGCAGTTGCGTGTGATCGATGAGCAGAAGCGGCTGCTTCAGGCCACGGTGGCCGCGTACGAACGCTCGCTGCGGATGAACCAGAACCAGTACCGCGCCGGCGTCGCCGGGCCCGATGCCGTGGCCCAGGCGCGCACCCAGCTCAAGAGCACCCAGGCCGACCTGATCGACCTGGCCTGGCAACGTGCCCAGTACGAAAACGCCATCGCCGTGCTCATGGGCAAGGCACCGGCCGAATTTTCTCTGGCCGAAACCCGCGACATCCCTGCATTGCCGCAGATTCCGTTGAGCCTGCCGTCGCAGTTGCTCGAGCGTCGTCCGGATATCGCGTCTGCCGAGCGCAAGGTCATGGCCGCCAACTCGAACATCGGCGTGTCGCGCGCCGCGTATTTCCCCGATCTATCGCTGAGCATGAATGGCGGCTATTCCAGCAGCAGCTTCAGCAACTGGATCGAATTGCCCAATCGCTACTGGTCGGTCGGCCCGCAACTGGCGCTGACCCTGTTCGATGCTGGTAAACGCAGCGCCGAGGTCGATCGCACCGTGGCCGTGTATGACCAGACCGTCGCGCAGTATCGCCAGACAGTGCTCGATGGCTTCAAAGAGGTGGAAAACTACCTTGTGCAGTTGAAGGTCTATGCCGATGAGGCTGTGGTACGTCAGGAAGCCCTGGATTCGGCGCGCGAGTCGTTGCGTTTGACCGAGAACCAGTATCGCGCTGGGCTAATCGGCTATCTGGACGTGGTCAACGTGCAGACGACCGCCCTGAGCAATGAGCGCAGCGCCTTGAACCTGCTGCAGGGGAGGCTGGTGGCCAGTGTGCAGTTGATCGCAGCACTGGGCGGTGGCTGGGACGCCGAGCAGGCCTTATCGCCAGTCGAGGACTGAGCGAGTCGACGCATTCTACGTGGCAACTATCTAGCGCCTGAGCGCACCGCCTGCTCCTTAGCCTCAGGGCTTTTCCCAGGAGTATGCCATCGTGACTCACGCTATCCCTCCCTCGGCAGCGCATCAGGACTGGATCATCGGTCGGCGCTTGCCCAATTGGCTGGCGACCGCCAGTCTTGAACAGGTTCAGGCACTTCAGGATGCGTTGAGCTTGAGCCTGTATTTTCATGAGCGGGCCAGAGCGCTGTTGGCTGGACTTCAGGCCCCGGATGCTTACGCCGCGCCCTTGCTGAGCGCAGCGCTCGAGCAGCAGATTGGCAAGTCTGTCGAGCTGGATGCCTTGCGGTTCAGAGTCGGCACCCGCGAACCTGTACTGACTTCGCAACCCATCGGTTACCCAGTGACCAAGGCGGTGTATCGCGAGATATCACTCTTGGAGGCAGCTCTGCGCAACTTCAGCGCCGAACAGGCTGAGGAGGGTGGACAACTGGAAGGCAATCGGCTGCTCCGGCCCGGTGACGAACAGGCTGTACTGCCCACTGCCGCGCAGTTCGCCCAACTGTGCCGCGAGGTGGATGTGGGTGGGCAGTATCAGGCGCATGTGGACCAGGTGCTGCAACCTGACGATCACGCCGACGAGCCGGCAGGCGCAGCGCAGCGCCGGACCTTGTCCCTTCTGGCCCGCGCACACCGCTATGGGATGCTCGCCGATGCTCATGTGGCGCGCCTGAAAGGCCACCTGAGCGAGCAGGAGTTACAACTGGTGGTGCAGGTGTGCAGCTTGACCGTCAAGCCAACCTTCCAAGGTTGTCCGGTTCAGACCAAGGGCCTGCAGTTGCTAGGCACTGCACTGGAGCGCATCGTGGTATTGGATGTACGCGACGAGAGCCTCAGCCCTCTCTATACCTCAAGCCAACGTGTGCTGGTGCATATTCCAGGCGATCCGCACACGCCTTGGAGTGCGTTTCCCACCTTGCGCTACTTCGCCAACGACTTGGGCAAGCGCCTGCGCACTGCCGACTATCAAGCATTTTTCAGTCGCTTCGTTCGCAGGCGGCAGGCCAATGCATTCTTCAATCAGCTGGTCAGTGGCTACGCGGGCGTATCAGATCTGGCCAACATTGCGCTGGAAGAGCACATGCGGCCGTTGCCTGAGCCGTTGTTCGACCAGTTGGCGCAGGCACGCATCGCACAGATCAAGGACGATGCTGCGATGATCGCGGTGCCGGTCAGTGCCGTTGATGAGCAGGTGCAGCGCGAGCACGATCAACGCTTGGCCAGCGAGGGCTGGGCATTGCTGAATTTGGCGGGATTCTTCGTGCCAGTGATCGGCCTGGGGTTGCTGGCGGTGACCGCCTGGGAGCTGCTGGGCGAGGTCTACCACGGCGTCGAGGCCTGGCGCGAAGGCGATACCAGTGAGGCGTTGGATCACCTGCTCAATGTGGCGGGCGATGTCGCTGCATTCGCGGTCACGGCCGCCGGAGTGGGCGTGGTGCGCGGTGCCTGGAGTCGATCACGCTGGGTCGATGAGCTGCTGCCGGCCACCCTGGAGGATGGCAGTACACGCCTGTGGCACGAAGACCTTTCGCCCTGGCGCGACGCACCGCCGTCCGAAGCGCGCTGCGACGAGCAGGGCCTCTGGCGCGACGGCGACCGTACCTGGGTCCAGATCGATGAACATCACTATCCGGTGCGACAGCGCGCCGATCTGCGCTGGCAGCTTTTGCCGCACAACGGTCACGGCCCGCTGCTCGAACACAACGGTGCCGGCGCCTGGCGTTTGTGGTGGGAGCAGCCGTTGGCCTGGGACGATCCGTATCGGCTGTGTCGCCGCCTGGGCGGGGCCTGGGCGCGACTGGATAACCAGCAGTTGGACGAAATCATGCAGATTCACGGCCTGGATGCCGCGCAATTGCGCGCGCTGCATGCCGATGGACGCAAGCCTCCTGCAGTCTGGCAGGACAGCGTCGAGCGCTACGATCTGGACCGCCGCATTCGGGGCACCGTCAGCCAGTTGCGCAGCGGCCAGCCGGCGAGCGACGGTCTGGTGCTTGCCCATGCGCGGCGCTTGCCGGGTGCCGCCGACGTCAGCGATCAAGCCCTGGCCGAGCGGATCTGGGCACAGCGTCGAGAACTGTTCGAGCAATTGTATGAGGCCACGCGGCCCAGTGACGCGCCCGGGGCGCAGATCGTGCGACGGCAGTTCACCTCGCTGCATTCACGGGGCGCAGCCCAGGTGCTGAACGATGCCCGTGCTGCGGATCGCGAACGTTTGTTGCAAGGGGCACGCGTGCCGCTGGCCCTGGCGGAGGCGGCGCGTGAAATGGTGCGACAGATACGTGTCGCTCGGGTGCTGGAGTCGTTGTACCTGGACGCCAGCCAGGACGCGGATCTGGCGCGGGTGGTGTTGCACCTCCTGGGCCGATCGCCTGGGCCGGTCGCTGCTAGCGGATGGCGTCTGTACGAGCATTCATTGTCGGGGCCCACGCTGCTGTCGATCAAACCCGGGGAGGGCGCGGCCAGCTTCGACCTGGTTCATCTCAATGGCAGGTTCCAGTTGGCGCAGGGAGGCCATGCACTCGGCGAGCGGGGCGAGTTGTTCGAAGTCATCGCGCGCACGTTGGATGAATCGCGCTGTACGGCGATGGGACTGAGCGACCCACTGCCGCATAACCTGCGCGTGCGCATGGCCCGACTGGCTGCCAGTCAGCCTGGCGAAATCGAGCAGGCTTTGGCACTGCGCCCACCAGTTGGCGGCTTCCGGCCGCCCCAGCGTCTGGCTGACGGACGCTTGGGCTATCCGCTCAGTGGGCGCGGCGCGAGACGCCAGTCCCGCGCATTGTATGCACGGGTTCGGGCGCTATACCCCAATTTCAGCGACAGCGAAGTGGAGAACTGGCTGATTTCCGTACGCGCACAAGGTCTTGACCATAACCTCGAGCTGCAGCGCCTGGGGGCAGAGCTCGACACGCTGCGCGAACATCTCGCTGCCTGGACCCAGCAAGCGCCGGGGCTGATGGCCCGTGCCGAACGCTCTGGCATGAGGGATGCGCTGATGGCTGCCTGGCGTCGCCAGTCTCCGCGCGTGGCCAATCAGATCGGCGAGCCGATCGGCTATCGCCTGGCCCTCTGGGGACTGCCCATGCGTCGACTACCAGACATCCCGGCGCAGGTGCGCTTCAGTCATGTGGTGTCGCTGAACATGACCAGCATGAGCCTGGAAGAGATCCCTGAATCGTTCATGAACGCTTTCACCGGCTTGCAGTCCCTGGCGCTGAACAACAACGCGTTGAGCCGATTACCGGCCAACATCGAGCACTTGCCTGAGTTGCGTGAGCTGGACCTGTACGGTAACCAGATCGTGCTCGATCCTGAACAGGCCGAGCGTCTGGGTCGTTGTACCCGTTTGCAGCGGCTGAACCTGTCGTTCAATCCGCTGGGGCGGGTGTTCTCGGTGGCTGCCATGCCGCGCCTGATCTCGCTGCAGGTGCGTGCGACGAGCATCAGCGAACTGCCGAGCGGTCTGTTCGACCACCACCTGCTGGAAGAAGTGGACCTGCGCAACAATCTCATTACACGGGTGCCGGACGACTATTACCGAGTCCCGCTGTGGGTTTCGGGTGCCATCCTGCTAGCCGAGAACCCGCTGGAGTCCGGCTCGGCCAACCGGCTGCGCAGTTTCATGAGGGTGAACGGCTGGCTGGAGGAAAGCGATCCTGCCTCGGGGGCCGAGGAGCCTGAGTCGCTCGATCTGGCTCAGGCTTTGGATTATGCCCGCGAGGGGTGGATGCGCAGCATCGCGCCGCGTGAGGCCAGAGGTTTCGGCGAAGCCTGGGACGCCTTGCAGGCCGAGCCGGGCAGTCAGGACTACCTTGCCTTGCTGGCTCGTCTGCGCGAGACCCGCGATTACCGGACCGACCCTACCGGCCTGGGCAGCCGAGTCGCGGCCACCCTGCAGGCTGCCCAGGACCATGCCGAACTGCGTCAGGAGCTGTTCGACCTGTCCAGGGGGCTGGAGGGGTGTGACGACGCGGTGATTGGCCGCTTCAGCGATCTGGAAGTCCATCTGCTGGTGTGGCGAGCACGGTGTGAGGCCGAGCGCGGTGCCGAAGAGTCCGCTCTGCTGTACCTGGGTCGACAGTTGTGGCGGCTGGACGAACTCGATCGCATCATCGCCGAAGACCTGCAGGGTCGGCGCCAGGACGGTGGGCATCCGGATGAAGTCGAGGTAGGACTGGCCTACCGGCTAGGCCTGCGTGACGAGTTCGACCTGCCGGGGCAACCGGCGACCATGAGTTACCGCGAGGTGGCTGGTGTGGGTGCGGATCAGTTGGACGACGCGCGGGCGCGGCTGCATGAGAGCGAGACCGACGAGGCGGTGGCGCAGTCGATGGTCTGGAAGTCCTTCTGGCGCACCCATCTGCTGCGCAGCGATCCAGAAGGCTTCGAGCGGTTGGACCAACGTTTCCACAGCCGCCTGCAAGTGATCGAGGACATGGCCGAGGGCAAAAGCTATGACCAGGTGCTGCTCGATCGCGCCGCACAGATCGACGCCTTGCAGCAACGGGCGCGGGTGTTGGGCGATGAAGCACAGGCGCTGGGCGAGGATTCTGAGGCGCGGGTGCGCAATGCAGCGGCTTTGGCCGAAAACGCCCGCCAGTTGCAAGAGAGCCAGAGTGAATTGGCAGCGATGCAGGACGATTCGGCGTTCGCCGAACAGGTCAGGGCACTGACGGTGTCCGCCGATGACTATGAAAACTGGCTGCGCAGCATTGGTCGGGACCGAGAGGCGGCGTGGGATGCACGCATATTGGCATACACCCGTGCAGCACTCGCCCAGGCCAGGCCCGAACCGCAACCGGGGCCCAGCCACAGGCGTCCCTGATGCCTTGATCGACTATGCTTGCAGATGTGTAGGAAGCTTCTGAGACGTTCGGGGCCGTTTCCGAAATCCCACGTTACCTTTAGTCTAAGCCGGTGCCTGATCCCTTGGTTTAGGCTCTGGCTCGGATCTTTCTCCCTGATCTGTAGTCCCTGGTTAATCGAGAAAACAAGGAGATGCTCATGCTCGTCCGGTCACTGACCCTCGCCACCCTGTTCGCCGTCAGCGGCCCGCTGTTCGCCGCCGACAGCGACGCTCCACTGGCCAAGGAACTGGGCAAGGCACGGCCATTGGTCGTCATCGCGCCCAGCAGCGCCGACCCGACGCTGCGCGGCCTGGAGCAGGCCATCAAGGATCCTGCCACCGAAGCCGGGTTCAAGGAGCGCAATCTGGTGCTGTTCAGCGTGGCCAGCATGATGGGCAAGCGCGAAGACAAGAACCTCGAGCAGCAGACCACCATGGCCTTGATCCGCGAGCTCAAGCTCGGGGCGAGCAAAGGCACCCGGGTGATCCTGATCGGCAAGGATGGCGAGCGTCATGTCCTCAAGGACGACGACACCCCGGAGAAGCTCGACCCGCAAGCGGTGTTCAAGGCAGTCGACGAACTGCCGGCCAGCGAAAAAGCTGTGACTGCGCCTGAACCGGTGGCTGTGGCGCCAGCCGGCAAGCCGGAGAAGCCGAACAAGGGGACCAAACCTGTCAAGCCCGCTGCGGCGCCCAAACCACTGGACGACTGATTGCGCTCGGCGATGTGCAGGTCTGGGCGATGGTGCTCATCTGGCCTTTGCCTTCGACCTGCCTGTGACGCTCAGCCCAGCCGCGCAAAATGCGCCTGCATGCGCGCAGCATCGGCCGGCCGCCCGCTGAACAGCTCGAACGCCTTCACCGCTTGGAATACCGCCATGGTGCCGCCGTCCAAGGTACGGCAGCCCAACGCTCGGGCATGGCGCAGCAATTCGGTTTCCAGCGGGAAGTAGATGATTTCCGCCACCCACAACCGTGCATGCAGCCAATGCACCGGCAGCGGTGTGCCGGGCAGTTTGCTCATGCCCACCGGCGTGGTGTTGACCAGGCCGTCAGTCGCAGCCAGCGCAGCCGCCAGATCATTGCCGAGCAGCGCCCGGCCAGCACCGAAACGCTGTGCGAGGTTTTCTACCAGGGCTTGCCCGCGAGCGGCGTCGACCTCGAACAGGGTCAGTTGCTCCACGCCCTCGGCCAACAGTGCATGCGCCACCGCCGAACCTGCACCGCCCGCACCCAGTTGCACCACCTGGCGGCGCGCCACATCGGGCAAACCACGGCGCAGACCTTCGGCAAAGCCCAGGCAGTCGGTGTTGTGGCCAATGCGCTTGCCGTCTTTGAATACCACGGTGTTCACGGCGCCGATGCCACGCGCTTCTTCTGACAGTTCGTCGAGCAACGGCACGATGGCCTGCTTGAACGGGAAGGTAATGTTCAGGCCGGTGAAGCCGCTGCGCTGCGCGCCGTCCACCAGCGCAGGCAGTGCGCTATCGTCCACGCCGAGTTGATCGGCGTCGATCAGACGATACAGATAACGCAGGGATTGGGCATCGCCTTCGCCTTGGTGCAAGGCTGGCGTGAGGGAGGCTTGGATACCACGACCGACAAGGCCGGCGAGTATACCGTGGGCGGCGAGGGGGGAGGTCATGTCAGTGCATCGCTTTTGTTATTGGATGCGTTTATTTTTGTACCATCTGGTTAGTTTTGTAAACGCAGAGCTGCTTCGCCTTGGGGATTTGGGGCGGTAATCGCCCGCAGCTTTACGCGTCGTTACCCAAACAGGGGCGTAGCCAACGCCCCCTGTCGTCGGTCACAACGCGTTGGCTCGCCCGCGGCCCGTCGATGGGCCGCCGAGTGTTTCGTCATCCAGTGAAACGCGTGAGGTTTCCGGCAGCGCCAATCCACCGACCAGCGCAACCAAAGCAATCACCACCAGATAGAAAGCAGGCGCCAAGCTGCTGCCAGTCTGGGTGATGAGCCAGGTCGCCACCAGCGGTGCGGTGCCGCCGAACAGGGTATAGGCCACGTTGTAGGTAATCGCCGACGCAGTGTAGCGGGTGCGGGTCGGGAAGCTCTCCGACAGCAAGGCAGCGGTCACTACACCACTGGACAAGGCGCCGACTGCCAGCAGGATCACCCCTAACAGGGCGCCGGACATCGAGCCGGAACTTGCCAGCCAGTAGGCGGGGAATACGCAGACCATTACCCACAGGCAGGTGAAACCGATAGTCCGACGCCGGCCGATGCGGTCCGACAACGCGCCGGCCAGCGGGCATCCGGCGGCAGCGAACAGCAATGCCACGGTGGTCACCAGCAGCGACTGGGCACGGCTGAGATGACCGACCATCTGCAGGTACGTGGCGAAGTAGGTGGTGAACATGTAGAACGACAACGCCGTCAGCGAGATGAAGGCCCCCAGGTTGCGAATGGCTCGGCCATGGTGGCGCAGGGTGTCCTTCAGCGGCGAGTGCTCGTGCTGGCGACCCTCGGCCAGCGCCTCGCGGAAGGCCGGCGTTTCCTCCATGCGCCAACGCAGGTACAGGCCCACCAGACCCAGGGGCGCGGCGATCAGGAACGGTACGCGCCAGCCCCAGGCGTTCATGGCATCGCTGCTCAGGCTGGCTTCCAGGCCGTAGGCGATCACGGCTGCACACGCGAACGCGGAAAAGGTCGAGACCGGCACGAAGCTGCCATAGAACGCCCGGCGCTCGCGTGGGGCATGCTCCATCAGGTAAGCGCAAGCGCCGGCATACTCGCCTCCGGCAGAAAAACCTTGCAGGCAGCGCGCCAGCGTCAGCAATACCGGGGCGGCGATGCCGATGCTGGCGTAGGTCGGCAACAGGCCGATCAGTGTGGTGGAGCCGGCCATCAACAGGATGGTCAGCGAGAGGATACGCTTGCGTCCCAGACGGTCGCCCAATGCGCCGAAGATGATGCCACCCAGCGGGCGCAGGGCGAAGGCGACGGCGAATACGGCGAAGGTCTTGAGCAAGGCGACGCTGGCGTCCTCGCTGGCGAAGAACTGGCTGGCGATCAGTGTGGCGAGAAAGCCGTATACGGCGAAATCGAACCACTCGACGAAGTTGCCGATGGCCGAGGCGGCAATCACGCGGCGCAGGGTGGCGGGGATACCTCATGGGATGCGGACATGGGCACGTGCTCCGGTTGGCGTAGGCAGCCTGATGGGGGCGGACAGGATCATGCCCTGTCGTCTGGTTATCAGGTGCAGTACACCTCAGCGCAACGACCGCCGCATCCTTGAGCACGACACCCAGATATCCGTTTGGACCGATCCGGGCGCCAACGCTATTCAAACCGTGAACACCACCCCGGTGCGCGAGGCGGCGTTGCGGATATGCGCTTGCATGGCCCGCTGGGCGGCGGCCTGGGCACGGCGCTCGAGGGCCTTGAGGATGGTGCGGTGTTCCTGCCAGGTTTCCATGGCCCGTTCGGGACGAATGAACGGCAGCTTCTGGCTTTCTAGGAAGATCTCCCGGCTGCTGGTGATCACCTGCAGCATCGCCTGATTGCCGCAGGCCAGCAGCAGCGCCTGGTGGAACTCGAAATCCAGTCGCGCCGCCGCCTCGAAGCGGCCCGCGCGCAGTTCCAGGCGCATGGCCTCGACGTTGGCCCGTAGCCGGTCCAGCGGATCGGCGGTCAGGGCCAGCGCGGCTTGGCCGGCCGCAAATCCCTCCAGGGCATAGCGCATCTGGAAGGTATCGGCCGCCGACACTTGCTCGGCATAGGGCCAGGCGAATCCACCCGGTGCCGGGCTCTGCACGAAGACACCTTTGCCGGCCTGCACGCTGATCAGCCCCATGGCGCTCAACGAGGACAGCGCTTCGCGCAGGGAGGCCCGGCTGACGCCGAGGCGATCGGCCAGGTCGCGTTGCGAGGGCAGGGCGTCGCCGGGTTGATAGCCGCCTTCGTCGATGAGCTTGCGGATGGCCTGCAGGGCCAGTTCCGGTACGGCGCGGGGGAGGGTGTCGAGCATGCTGTTCAGACCGGTAGGAGGGCGATGACGCTGACGTTGTACGGCGATCTGCCGGTGCTGGCAAGCCTTGCGCCAAGCTGGCGCAGCGCGGATTACAGCGCACGAAAGCAGGGCGCACGAGGCCGACCGAGTGAGATCTACAGGTCAACTGTTCAGACCAGTAAGACCTTGTAGAACCCGCGCCCCGCGCACTCGCGGTCGATTTCAGGACGAGCTGGCATGCTGCCTGCAATGGCCTGCAGCGCACACCCATTCGACTTACCGCGAGGCCTTCCATGACGACGTTCCGCTCCCTGCTCCTGGCCACCCTGTTCTGCAGTGCGGGCCTTACGCTCACACCCGCCCAGGCCGATGCCCTGAGCGACATCGCTGCCCGTGGCGTGCTCAAGGTCGCCGTGCCCCAGGATTTCCCGCCCTTCGGCTCGGTTGGCCCCGACATGAAGCCGCGCGGGCTGGATATCGACACCGCGCAGTTGCTGGCCGATAAACTGGGCGTCAAGCTGGCGCTGACGCCGGTCAACAGCACCAACCGCATTCCCTTTCTCACCACCGGTAAAGTCGACCTGGTGATTTCCAGCCTGGGCAAGAATGCCGAACGTGAAGCGGTGATCGACTTCTCCCAGCCCTACGCGCCGTTCTACCTGGCGGTATTCGGTCCGGCCGACGCGCCAATCGACGACATCAGTGCAGTGGCCGGCAAGACCATCAGCGTCACCCGCGGCTCGATCGAGGACATGGCGCTGAGCGCCGTCGCACCCAAAGATGCGGTGATCAAACGCTTCGAGGACAACAACTCGACCATCGCCGCCTACTTGTCCGGCCAAGTACAGTTGATCGCCAGTGGCAGCGTGGTGATGGCGGCCATCGCCGAGAAGAACCCGGCCAAGGTGCCGGTGGTCAAGGTCAAGCTCAAGGACTCGCCGGTCTACGTCGGCGTCGCCAAGCACGAGCCGGCATTGCTGGACAAGGTCAACAGCACACTGGCTGCCGCCAAGGCCGACGGCAGCCTGAACCGCAACGCCGAGAAGTGGCTCAAGCAACCGCTGCCAGCCGACCTTTAAGCACTAGGCGGACTTTCGGACCATGGCCTATCAATTCGACTTCGCGCCCGTGCTCGCCCAGAGCGACCTGCTGCTCAAGGGCGCACTGTTCACTTTGGAGCTGACCGCCATCGGCACGGTGCTTGGCCTTGCCATCGGTGTGGTCGGTGCAGGCGTGCGGGCCTGGCGCCTGCGCCCGTTCGACCTGCTGTTCGGTGTGTACGTGGAACTGATCCGCAACACGCCGTTCATCGTTCAGCTGTTCTTCATCTTCTTCGGTCTGCCGGCACTGGGTGTTCGCCTGAACGAGTGGGAAGCCGCGGTGCTGGCCATGGTGGTCAACCTCGGCGCCTACAGCACCGAGATCATTCGCGCCGGTATCCAGGCGATCCCCAAGGGGCAGTTGGAGGCCGCGGCAGCGCTGGCCATGAGTCGCTTCGAGGCGTTCCGGCACGTGGTGCTGCGCCCGGCCCTGGCCAAGGTCTGGCCGGCGCTCAGCAGTCAGATCGTGATCGTCATGCTCGGATCGGCGGTCTGTTCGCAGATTGCTACCGAGGAGCTGTCGTTCGCCGCCAACTTCATCCAGTCGCGCAACTTCCGCGCCTTTGAAACTTACCTGCTGACCACCGCCTTGTATTTGCTGATGGCCATCGTTGTGCGCCAACTGCTCAACTGGCTCGGCCAGCGTCTGCTGATGGGGAAACGCTGAATGGATTTCACCTTCTGGGACATCGTGCGCAACTTGCTGGTGGGGTTGCAGTGGACCCTGGCGTTATCGCTGGTGGCCTTCGTCTGCGGCGGGCTGGCCGGACTGTTGGTGCTGATCGGACGGATCTCCGAGCGCGCCCTGCCACGGCGGCTGGCGCGTGCCTACATCGAACTGTTTCAGGGCACGCCGTTGTTGATGCAGCTGTTCATGGTGTTCTTCGGCATTGCGTTGTTCGGTGTCGATGTGTCGGCCTGGGCGGCGGCGGCCATTGCCTTGACCCTGTTCACCAGTGCATTTCTCGCCGAGATCTGGCGCGGCTGCGTGGAATCGATCCCGCAAGGGCAGTGGGAAGCCAGCGAAAGCCTGGCGCTGAGCCGTCTGGAGCAACTACGCCACGTGATCCTGCCGCAGGCCCTGCGTATCGCCGTTGCGCCGACCGTGGGCTTCTCGGTGCAGGTGGTCAAAGGCACCGCCGTAACCTCGATCATCGGCTTCACCGAGCTGACCAAGACCGGCGGCATGATCGCCAACGCTACCTTCGAGCCGTTCATGGTCTACGGCCTGGTCGCGCTCGGCTACTTCATCCTCTGTTATCCGCTCTCGCTGAGCGCCCGCTACCTTGAAAGGAGGCTGCATGCCGCTGCTTAGAGTGTCCGCGCTGCACAAGTATTACGGTGACAATCATGTGCTCAAGGGCGTCGACCTGAGCATCGAAGAAGGTGAAGTGGTGGCCATCATCGGCCGCAGCGGCTCGGGCAAGAGCACCTTCCTGCGCACCCTCAACGGTCTGGAATCGATCAGTGACGGGGTGATCGAAGTGGATGGCGAATATCTCGATGCCAGCCGCGCCGATTTGCGCGCACTGCGCCAGAAGGTTGGCATGGTGTTCCAGCAGTTCAACCTGTTCCCGCACCTGACGGTCGGTGAAAACGTGATGCTGGCACCGCAAGTGGTGAAGAAGGCCGGCAACGCCGAGGCGCAGGCGTTGGCCCGGCAGATGCTGGCTCGGGTCGGCCTGGCCGAGAAGTTCGACGCCTATCCGGACCGTCTTTCCGGCGGGCAGCAGCAGCGGGTGGCCATCGCCCGGGCCCTGGCGATGTCGCCCAAGGTGCTGCTGTGCGACGAGATCACCTCGGCGCTGGATCCGGAGTTGGTGAACGAGGTGCTGGGTGTGGTGCGCCAGTTGGCCCGCGAGGGGATGACGCTGATCATGGTCACCCATGAGATGCGCTTCGCCCGGGAAGTGGGTGACAAACTGGTGTTCATGCATCAGGGCAAGGTGCACGAGGTGGGCGATCCCGAAGCGCTGTTTGTCGCGCCAAGAACGCCAGAGCTGGCTCAGTTCATTGGAAGCACCCTGATGGCATGATCCAGCACTGCGGCAGACTTGCTTGTCAGCTTTGATCCTCTGGCCAATAGGTGAAGACCTGCTCTGGCCCCGCTTGAAGATCAACGCGAATGACCGGCTTCCAAAGGCCTGCAGCACTGTCGCTCAAATCCTGCTGCATCGCTTTGGCCTGCGTGATCGCATCGAGATGCCCGCTCTGGTAGAAGAAAGCCTCCAGTGGCAGCAATTGTGGGATGTTCTGGGGCCAAGTTTCGATCAGCAATTCGTTGTGGTGTAGATACTGCTCGGGATTGAGCATCGCCTCGCGCGATTTCAGCGAAATATCGAAAGCGACAGCGTCTACTGCCAGGCTGCACTGATGTTGATTGCGATCGTTGAAGTGCTTGTCGTTGCCCGCAATGGATTGGAAGTGGGCCTTGAGTGTGGCGAGATCGAAAATACCTTGAGCGGCGCAGCGCACGCTGGCTTGGCTGTAGTTACGGTGGGCGCCGCATCCGCTTTCTTGGCGATCCCAACTCGCTGCGTCCGTGGCATACATGCACAGAGGCTTGAGCGGGTAGAGGTCTGGCGCGGCCCCAGCATCGAGCTCGCGAACGATTAGACCCTGATAGAGCGTATTCCATGCCAGCACCTTGATCCCGAGGTCTGCACGCAGGTATGAAAACGATACGCTACCGGAGTTCACCGAGCGCTGGCTGGGATTCCATACCTTGAATTGCGGGGAAAAGGTTGTCGTTCGCAGGATCACCCCATTGCAGAGCAGGGAGGTTCTGCCATCGCACCGGCTGGCTGTACTGGTGTAGCGCAGGGTCAGCGCCTGTGCTGTGGCTCGCCCTTGTTGATCATGGGTCGGCGCCTTGAAAATCTGGTTATCGGTTGCGCCTGGATCCAGCGCAACGATTGGTACATCCCTGGAAGTTTCCTGGAGGAAGGCATTGCGTAATTGCAGTGCTGTTTCGAAAGCGCCACTTCTGTTGGCGTTGAAGAAAAACGCCTCGATCGGCAGTTGCTTGGGCTGCGTATCGTCCCATGTGGGTATCAGCAACTCATTGCCGGCGGTCTTGGCGATATCGGCGTGAGCCACTCGCGCCTGAAGGCTGGTGATCAGTTGCTCGGGCACTTGGGTGCTCAGCGAACACTGATCACCGCGCGCAAACTCCTTCGCCTTGAAGTGTGCGCTCCAACTGGTGACAGTGATGGCGGGGGGAATTTGCGTCGCGCACACACTTTCATCCTTGCGCGGCGGTTCGGCGACGTCTCGCATTCCGCAGCCGTGCAGACTTCGCCCATTGTTTTGGGTGCCAGCCAGAAATGGGTAGATACAGCGTGGCGACTGCAGCGTATAGCCAGCACTCATCGCTGTCGTGTTGTCCATGAAAATGAAACCGCTGGTCAGATCATTACTGTTGCTTGCCCCGTCTACTCGCAGCCAGGAGAAAGTGACCGAACCCAGCGCTTGGCTCGCTGGGCTATGCGTCCAGAAGGCATACCCGGGATTGTGCGTGGCGCGACGCAACAGGATGCCGCTACAGTGCAGCGCCGGGGCACCATGTTCACATTGCGCCACCGCACTGTTGTAGCGCGCGTTAAGTCGGTCGATAAGCGAGGGTTGATCGTTCAGCGCCAGTAATGACTGATCCATGATGGTCGCTGGAGCCGCTTGGCTGGGGCCTGGCTCGCCCTGTTGCTGAGGAATTGCCTGGACGCCGAAAGCGAACAGTGGATGACATGCAAGGGTGACAATCAGAACCACCGGCTGGAGTAAGGCGGTCTTGCGATACATGGCGCTGCCCTCATCGGTGAGTCTTTGTGCTAACGCTAGGCGGGGCGGCGCGCACTGCCAACTGGTAAATGTATCAGTTGAGGCAGACCGTTTACTCCTGAAGAAAAACCTCGGCAAACAGGTTGGGGCCTTGAAATCCATTAATCTCGGCTCTTCGTGCGTTGAGTGGGAAAAGCGCTGACAGCCCCGAACAGGAGAGAAGAGTAATGAACGAAGCATCACGATTCTGGCGAAACCCAGAACTGCCCTTTGTCGAGGCACGGTGGGTCATCGATGGGCGCAGGGTCTGCTATGAGCCTCATTCTCACGAAAGCTTTTCCATAGGCGTGGTCACAGGTGGACGCAGCACCTACCTCAACGGCAACACGTTGCGCGAGCTGACCGCAGGTGCCACCGTTCTGATGAACCCAGGCGTGGTGCATGCCTGCAATCCTCTCCAGGGTGAGCCGTGGTCTTACCTGATGCTGTACGTCGACTTGCCCTGGCTGCAGGCTCAGGGTTCGTTCTGCCGCAGGCGACCTACAGCGACTGCACTGCGCTGTACGCGCATCTGTTGCAGGTCTTCACAAACGTGTTCGAGCAGCAGGTCTCTGGGCGGACGTCTTTCTGAAAGCGTTCTTCAAAATGTTGCCAAGCTATCTGCAGATGCCTGGCGAGGTGGTTCGATCAGATCATCCGCGTTTGGATACCGCTGCGGCCTTCATCCGCGCCCACCGTCTCGATCCTTTGAGCCTGGACGATATCTGTCTTGTTGCTGGACTCTCCCGCAGCTACCTGATTCGCGCCTTCCGCCATCGCTTCGGCCTTACACCCCATGGTTACCTTATCGATCAACGCGTGCAGCACGCACGCGCCGAGTTGCGTCGGGGGCGGGCATTGCAGAAGTGGCGCTGGAGGCCGGATTCGCCGATCAGGCGCATTTACAGCGCGCTTTCAAGCAACATTTGGCGGCAACGCCCGGGCACTACCGCAGCGGTTGCTGATCCAGACCTTCAGGCCAACATCAGATATGCCGCACTGATCACCAGCAAGCCCGCCAGTACCCGATTGAACAACCGCATGTTCCGGGCATTGCCCAGGCAGTGGCTGATCATGCTGCCCGCCCAGGCCCAACTGGCCACTGACACGAAGCAGATGGGCGCGTACAGCCAGGTGAATAGCCACAGCAAGTGATGATCGCCGCCGGTATAGGCGCCGATACCGGCCACCGAGGCCAGCCAGGCCTTTGGGTTGAGCCACTGCATCACCGCGCCGTGCCAAGCCGAAGGTGCTTGGCTCTGATGATGGGTGTTCAGCTCGCCGCTGTCGCTGGCCAGCTTCCAGGCCATGTACAGCAAGAACAGCACCCCCCCCAGAGCAGCAGACGATTGAGCAGCGGCCAACGCAGCAGCAGTTCGTGCAGGCCCAGGCCGATCAGCAAAAGCAATAAGCAAAAGCCCAGGCTGGCACCGGCGGCGTGCCCAAGGGTGGCCCGCAGACCGTGTCGCGCGCCGCTGCCCAGCGCGACGATGTTGACAGGACCTGGGGAAATCGAAGCGGCCAAGGCGAAAGCGGCCATGGACAGTGACAGGCTCATTGAAGGCGTCCTCGTTGTTCTATGAAGCGGCCATGCTCTTGCAGGGGGCACTGCGGCGTATTGAACGAAAGTGCTCAGCGACCGGTTACAGTTTTTGTAATAGTTTCCCGCTGTCGGAAAAACCTGCTTCGATTGTAGGATCGACATCCCAAATTACACTTAAGGCCCTTATGAGCACCTTCGCGGAGCCCCCCAGTCCCTGGCCGTCCCGGCCGCCCTTCATGCGTCGTCCTGACGCGTTCCCCGAGAGTACCTGCTGATGGAATGGCTAGCTGACCCCACGGCCTGGCTGGGCCTGCTGACACTCATCGTGCTGGAACTGGTGCTGGGTATCGATAACCTGGTGTTCATTGCCATCTTGGCCGACAAACTGCCCCCGCATCAGCGTGACCGCGCCCGGGTGATTGGTTTGACGCTGGCATTGGTGATGCGCCTTGGCCTGCTGGCCTCGATCTCGTGGATGGTGACGCTCACTGCGCCGCTGTTCGAGGTATGGGGCAAGAGCTTCTCAGGTCGAGATCTGATCATGCTGTTTGGCGGCGTATTCCTGCTGTTCAAAGCCACCATGGAGCTGCACGAGCGCCTTGAAGGGCATGTCGCCCAAAGCAGTGCGGGTGCACGTCACGCGGCTTTCTGGCCGATCGTCGCGCAGATCGTGGTGCTGGACGCGGTGTTCTCGCTGGATGCGGTGATCACCGCCGTGGGCATGGTCGAGCATCTGTCGGTGATGATGATCGCGGTGATCTTCTCCATTGGCATCATGATTGTGGCCAGCAAGCCGCTGACCCGCTTCGTCAACGCCCACCCGACAGTCATCATGCTGTGCCTGGGCTTCTTGATGATGATCGGCTTCAGCCTGACCGCCGAAGGCCTGGGTTCCACATTCCCAAGGGCTATCTGTATGCGGCGATCGGTTTCTCGATCCTGATCGAGGCGTTCAACCAACTGGCCCGGGCTCGTCGCAAGCGCAGCCTGCAACAGCACCGCCCGCTGCGCGAGCGCACCGCCCACGCGGTGCTGCGCCTGCTGGGCGGGCGTCGTGTCGAGACTGACGAACTGGGCGAGGAGATCGCCGATCTGGTCGAAGGTGGTGAAGAACAGGTGCTGTTCGACCGCCGCGAGCGCGTGATGATCAGCGGTGTGCTGAACCTCGCCGAGCGGCCGATCCGGACCGTGATGACCGTGCGCACCGAAGTCGATGCGCTGGACCTGGCGCAGTCGGCCGAGATGATCACGCAGACGCTGATCAACTCGCCTTACTCACGGCTGCCGCTGATTCGTGACGGTCGCATCGACGAGCCTCTGGGCTTCGTTCACAAAAAGGAGTTGCTCAAAGAATTGCTGACCGGTAGCACCCCGGACCTTGAGCGTATGGTGCGCCAGCCGCTGAACCTGCTGGAGAGCTTCAGCATTCTCAATGCGCTGGAGCAGATGCGAGGACAGTCGACGCACATCGCGTTCGTGATCAACGAATTCGGTGATTTCACCGGCGTGCTGACCATGACCGACATTCTTGAGTCGATCGCCGGTGAGCTTCCCGATGCCAGTGAGGTGGCCGGGCCGGAGATCGTCCAGGAGGTCGATGGGTTCGTCGTCAACGGGGCGCTGAACCTGACCCAGGTGCAGGCGCGAACCGGCTTCGCCGCCCGCGCCACCGAGGATTACCAGACCCTCGCCGGACTGGTGATGAGCCTGCTCGACCGCCTGCCGATGGTCGGCGATCAGCTCGACTGCAATGGCTGGCGCATGACGGTGATGGCGGTGCAGGAGCGCCGGGTGCGCCAGGTGCGCCTTACACCGCCCGCCGACGCTGACGCAGGTGCTTGATGCCCTCGAGCACCAGGACCAGTACGGCGGCCCAGATCGGCAGATAGGTCAGCCACTGGTCCGAGGTGATGGTTTCGCCCAGCAGCAGTGCCACGCCAACCAGCAGCACCGGTTCGACGTAGCTGAGCAAACCGAACAGGCCAAAGGGCAGTAAGCGGCTAGCCAGCACATAGACGATCAGCGCCGAGGCGCTGATCGCACCGAGCAGGGGAATCAGCCCATACAATCCAGGATGCGCGGCCAGGTCGGCCGTTGTCAGGGGGCCCTCGATCACGAAGTACAGGGCCCAGGGCAGCAGCAGGCACATGTCGCACCACAAACCGCCCAGGTGGTCGGTGCGGCAGCGTCGGCGCAGGACGAAGTAAATCGGGTAGCCCACCACCACCACCAAGGTTTCCCAGGCGAAGCTGCCATGCTGGTACAACTCGTGGCCAACGCCTAGGGCAGCGCAGCCCACGGCCAGTTTTTGCAGGCGTGAGAGACGTTCGCCATAGACCACTCTGCCCGTGAGCACCATTGCCAGGGGCAGCAGGAAATAGCCCATCGACACCTCCAGACTGCGCCCATGCAGCGGTGCCCACAGGAACAGCCACAACTGGATGCCCAGCAGCGATGAAGTGCCTATCATGCCGAGCAGCAGGGCGGGTGTCTGGCCAATCCGTGTCAACAGTTCGCCGACATGGCGCCAGTCCTTGCTCAGCAGCATGAACAGCGTCAGGCACGGCAGGGTCAGCAACGTTCGCCAGCCAAAAATTTCCTCCCCGTCGAGCGGAGCAAGCAGGGAGGTGTAGAAATACATCACGGCGAACAGACAGGACGCCATGACGGACGAGATGATGCCTTTTGACACGAAAGCCTCGATAGCTGGAGAGTGAACGGACCGATCAACCGGGCATGATGGCAGCGGGGGTGTCCGGGGGCAACCGGCCGCTTGAGGAACGTGCGGCGAGTGCTTGGATAAAGGCCTCCAGTGGCATGGGCCTGGCATGCAGGTAACCCTGCTGTAGATCGACCTGATGTCGCGCCAGGTAATCCCGCTGCGCCTCGGTTTCCACCCCTTCAGCGACCATCGCCAGATCCAGCTTGCGCGATAGCTCGATGATGGTGTCGAGGATGTGCTGCGAGAGCGCGTCGCCGCCGATCATGGCGACGAAGCTCTGATCGATTTTCAGATAATCGATATTGAACTGACGCAGGTAATTCAGGCTGGATTGTCCGGTGCCGAAGTCATCCAACGCGATCTTCACGCCCATCTGGTGGAGCCTCTCGAACAACTCAAGGGTCGTCGGTGTGACTTCGAGCAGCTTGCGCTCGGTCAGTTCCAGCGTCAGTAGCACACGTCCAGGAGGAAAAAAGTCGAGGAAGGTGCGGCATTCGTCGAGCAGGGCGAAGTCCTGGCAATGATCGGCGGTGATGTTGATACCAATGTGAAAGCCTTCATCCATGAAGGCGGCATAGGGGGCCAGACCTTGGGCGGTGCGCAGCATCAACGCGCGAGTCATGGGTACGATCTGCCCGCTGTGCTCGGCATAAGGGATGAACAGGTCAGGGGGCACCAGCCCCTCGCGCGGGTGCTGCCAGCGCATCAGCACCTCAGCCCCGGCCCAGCGATAGTCGCTTGTGCGCACCACGGGCTGGAAATACGGGGTGAACTCGTCGGCCTGCAGCGCCCTGTCCAATTCGCTTCGTGACGAGGACGCCCGGCGCAGTTGCCAATGGCAGGTCATGCCGATAAATGCGCCGATGACACACAGCAGGGCGAGCAGCGCTGGATAGTGGCTGTACAGCGTGCGCAGCGATTGATGTGCGCGATAGCCGCCATGTACACCGAACGGATAGCGGGAGGAATACAGCGATATTGGCGTGCTGCCTGTCAAAGGCGGCTTTGAGATGTGCACCCTACCGTCGGCACCCATCCAGTGCGTGCCGACCTGAATCTGCAGGGCTTCGTCATTGGCAATCAACTGCAAGGCGGTAACGAGGTGATCCCCATCCACCGTGAGCAGAACGCCACGCCCAGCCTGGTGGGTTCGATAGACCAGCAGCGCGTGGTCGGGCGTGACCGTGTTCCCATCCATCAACCACAGGTGACCTTCAGTGTAGCGCTGGGCTTCGACCGGCTCATGAATAGCGCCAAACAGGGACGAGCAATAAAGTATGTCGTTGGCGAACAGGTTGGTCGAGCGGATGAACGCGTTGCGCGTCACCTGCTCGCGCAGTGCGAGCGTCACCTCTGCGCAAGGGCGGCCTGCCAGCGGCGCCAGGATCTTCGCTGCCGCCGACACGCTGTCGAGAACGCGTTCGACGTGATTGACCACCTGTCGTGCCGTGGCCACGCTGCGCTCGTGCAGGTTACGCTCGACTTGCCACTCTAGCAGGACTAATCCGCACAGCAGCGGCAGCGCGCCAACCGTCCAAGGGAGCAGAGCCCGCCAGGTTCGATGACGTTGACGTTCAAGCGTGAGAGGCATGTGAGTCTTGAGGTGAGTGGCTGCCGACAGCACAAGAATAGTCGGTGATGGGCCCGCACACTGAACGAGTGCGCGACAAAGGAAATTACGCCCTGTAGAATCAAGTTACGAATACAAGAATAAGGTTTCCCGTTTTGGGAACCGACCCAGCCGAGAACATTGATATGGCGTATCACGGGTTCAAGCTCCTCATCGGTGATTTTCTCGCCCGCAGCGTCAGGGGAATTCCCTGCTCGCCGCCTGTCCTGTCTGACATCCCACGCATTCGAGCATATTCATTCTGTTACAGCTGAGGATAACGACATGGCAGATCTTTTCGAAAACCCGATGGGCCTGATGGGCTTCGAGTTCATCGAGTTCGCTTCCCCCGCCCTGGCGTTCTTGAGCCCGTGTTCCAAGCATTGGGCTTCACCAAGGTGGCTACCCACCGTTCCAAAGAGGTGCACCTGTACCGCCAGGGCGGCATCAATCTGATTCTCAACAATGAGCCCAAGAGCATCGCGGCGTACTTCGCTGCCGAGCATGGCCCGTCGGTATGCGGCATGGCGTTTCGCGTGCGCAACGCGCACGACGCTTACGCTAGAGCGTTGGAGCTCGGCGCGCAGCCGGTTGAGATCGAAACCGGTCCCATGGAGTTGCGCCTACCGGCGATCAAGGGTATCGGTGGTGCACCGCTGTACCTGATCGACCGCTTCGAAGAGGGCAGCTCGATCTACGATATCGACTTCAACTTCATCGAGGGTGTCGATCGTAATCCGGTTGGGGCGGGACTGCAGGTGATCGATCACTTGACTCACAATGTCTATCGCGGGCGCATGGCCTATTGGGCCGGTTTTTACGAAAAGCTGTTCAATTTCCGGGAAATTCGCTACTTCGACATCAAAGGCGAGTACACCGGCCTCACTTCCAAGGCCATGACCGCACCTGATGGTATGATTCGCATTCCGCTCAACGAGGAGTCCTCTAAGGGCTCCGGACAGATTGAGGAATTCCTCATGCAGTTCAACGGAGAGGGCATTCAGCATGTTGCCTTCCTCACCGACGATCTGCTCAAAACATGGGATGCCCTGAAAAGTATTGGCATGCGCTTCATGACGCCGCCTCCCCAGACTTACTACGAAATGCTCGAGGAGCGTCTTCCAGGGCATGGCGAACCGGTCGATCAACTCAAAGCTCGAGGTATTCTCCTCGACGGCGCATCGGTATCGGGGGATAAGCGCCTGTTGCTCCAGATTTTCTCCGAAACCCTGATGGGGCCCGTGTTCTTCGAGTTCATCCAGCGCAAGGGAGATGATGGTTTCGGAGAAGGAAACTTCAAAGCGCTCTTTGAATCCATTGAGCGTGATCAGGTTCGTCGAGGCGTGCTGAGCGCCGAGTGATCACACGTGTCGGGTCAAGCCGCCGGTCGCCGACTGGCGGTTTTACCGTCGATGTTGACCCTTCGATTACGCAGGCTCCAGATCACGACGGCAGAAGTGAGTGCACTGATCAGCACCAGTGAGGGGAGCACGCTGTTTCTTGCCTGGCGTGCTTCTGCGGCAGTAAAGCCCTGCGGATAGCCGACTTTTATTCGGTATCCGTACTTCTTGGAAACACCGCCTTCCAAGAACTCCGACATTGAGGGGCGTATTTGCTCACGGCTGTCGCCCTCTGTCCAAATGTACTGATCGCCGACTTCAACGATCAGACGCAGGCCATTTTTGAAGGCGCGTAGTTCGTTGCGTATTTCCAGTCCATAGGTTGTGGCGACGACTGAGCGGTCGCCGTTGACCAAGCGATAGGCGACCAGTGCGCCATCGGGTATCGCGGTCGAATCGAAGATCAACCGGAGGCTCTGGTCCGGGGCAAAATCGGGAAGTTCCATGGTCTCCATGCTGCGGCATATTCGCCCCGCGCCCTGATTGACGATCAGCGATTGCAGTCTAGGGTTACCTGCGACCTGGGCGGCGAGTCTGTTCTGAATGTCCTGGCAGGGTCTTGTCCCTGACGGCAGGGCGAGTACTGCTGCGGCGCGCAGACCATCGAACAGACGGTCGAACGTGAACAATGCTTCGTCTACGGCGATCTTTGCGCTTTGCTCCAAGCGTTTGTTCAATTGATAGTCCATGACGAGCAGCCCAGAGATCAGTGGCGCAGCACCGATCAGCAGTGCGATCGCCAGAGCGACCATGCGACGGCTTTGATGCTTTGGATGCCTTGATATGCTCATTGATTTCCTAATCCGATAGTGGAGGACTCCAAGAGCCTAAGGCTGTGTCTGGGGCCACGCTGTAGGTCATATCTGTAGCGTATGAAGCAAGGCATGCTCAATGCGTGGGATTGATTACGCCTACACCCCGAGCCAACGGTGGACGCGCGCCTGCCAGGCGGCGCTGGCGATCTATGTGCTAGGCTCAAAACCACCTCAATACTGCCCAGGAGTTGCCATGGACCCGGAAACTCTGCTCCGCTACCACATCTTGATCGTCATGCTAGAACGGGAGTCTGTTCCGTGAACGCTGGCAAAACGGCTCGGATGGGTGCTACACAGGTGATTCACCTACCGGCAGCTTCCTGTTCTGCACAAATGGCGGGCGAACACATCACGCGTTTCGACTGGGGGCCGACACCGCTCGGTGCCTTGACGCAATGGCCGCCGTCACTGCGAGTGGCAGTGGATATCATGCTTTTGTCGCCATTTCCGTGTGCATTGGTATGGGGTCGAGCGCTCACCCTGATACCTAACCGCAGCTACATGGCGCTTCTGCCCGGTGTCAAGCAATCAATCGGCATGCGCTTTGATCTCTTGTGGCACGAGGAGTGGCCGCGTATCGGCCCCTGGGTCTTCCAGGCACTGGAGGGGCGTGCGAATTTCATTGATGCACCCATTCAGTTGAACAGCCATGAACATGATGGCCCTGCCTGGTTCGCCTTTGGCTACGCTCCACTGCGTGACGAGCAAGGTGCAGTGGCGGGGCTCCTGCACACGGCGATCGACAACACCGCCAGCATGGAGCAGGTCAGGCAGTGGCGCGAGCAGGCGCAGGGTTTCGAGCATCAGGTGGGGCAATATCTGCCCAGCAGCGACCATCTTTGGCGAATGGCGCGCGATGCGATGGTCGTCGTCAGCCGTGAGCTTACGCTTCTGGCTGCGAATGAAGCCTGGCAACGGGTACTGGGATGGGACGTGCAGGGCATGGATACCGTTGCCCTGGTGGACCTGGTTCATCCCGGTGATCGCGCGGAGGTCAGGTTGGCCATCACCGACTTGCTACAGGGAAAGGCGGTCCATGAAGTCGAGTCCCGGCTCAAGCACAGAGATGGGCATTATTGCTGGATGTGCTGGAGCGCCCGCTCACAAGGCGACGTTTTGGTGGCAGTTGGGCGTGATATCACCCAGGAGCGCTCCAGTATCGTACGCGAGGCCGAAGGCCTGCTCCGTGACAATCAGCGCATGGAAATCGTGGGCCAACTGGCGGGTGGAATGGCCCACGAAATGAACAATCTGCTGGCCGGCGTCGGAGGGAGCTTGGAGCTGCTCCAGCGACGGATGGGCCAAGGTCGAATGGAGCGCATCGACGAGTACGTCCACGTCGCGCGCGACTCGGTGCAGCGTGCCATGGCCCTTACGCACCGGCTGCTGGCCTTTGCCCGAAGCCAGCCGTTGCAGCCGCGCCCGGTGAACGTCAATACCCTGTTGCTGGAATTGAAACCGCTCGTGCATCAGGCGCTAGGCCCGGATTTCGAAGTTCACTGGCAACTGGATGTTGCGCCCTGGCCAATACGGGTGGACTGTGCCCAGTTGGAGATCGCCATGCTGCATTTGTGCAGCAACGCGCGGGATGCGGCGGCTGAGCAGGGCGTGCTGACCGTTCGCACGTCGAACGAGCGCTTGCCGGCTAGGACGCTGCATGGAGAAAACATACCGGCCGGAGACTATGTCGCCATTCTTGTCAAAGACGGGGGTACCGGCATGCCGGCAGAGATCCTCAGCCGCGCGTTCGAGCCGTTTTTCACCACCAAACCGAAAGGTCGGGGCTCTGGGCTGGGGCTTGCGATGGTTTACGGGTTCGTCCACCAGTCAGGCGGTCATGTGTGGATCGAGTCCAGTCCCAGTGACGGTACCGTAGTGACTTTGCTATTTGCCCGGTATCCGGGTGATTTACCGGCCAGCGACTCCGATATACGCGCTTGTGAACGCAAGCTTGGGAACGGCGAACGGATACTGTTGGTCGACGATCAGCTCAATCTCAGGGCATTGATGCGAGAGGTGCTGGTAGATAACGGTTTCGAGGTGCACGAGGCGGGTGACGCGGCGCAGGCATTGGCGTGCTATGAGCAGGACGGCCCCTACGACTTGGTCATTACCGATATAGGCCTGCCGGGAGGCATGAGTGGGCGGCAGGTTGGCAAGGCGATCCGCCAGATCAGGGCAACGCAAAAAATGCTGTTCATTACCGGCTACACCGAGCACCCGCTGGAGCGCAGTCTGCTTGGAAAACCGGGTACTGCATTGATGCTCAAGCCGTTTTCGCTGGAAAACCTAATCGGCAAGGTCTACCAGATGCTGGATGAATAGCCTGTTTCAGTGCTCAGCGAGCATCTCGAGGATCTGATCACGAAGATGCTGCAGTTCGAATGGTTTGCACATCAGATGCATTCCCGGATCGAGAAAATCATCTCGAGAAACGGCGGTCTCTGCATAGCCGGTGATCAGCAAGATCGGCAGGCCTGGGCGTAGCGTCCGCGCGATTTCTGCCAATTGGCGGCCGCTCATCCCCGGCAGCCCAACATCGCTGAGCAGCAGGGACACCTGAGTGCCGGAGCCAAGCATCTGCAGCGCTTGTGTGGCGTCCTGGGCCGTCAGGCAAGAAAGCCCGTCTTCGGTCAAGGACTGATAGAGCAATGCGCGGACATCGCGATCATCTTCGACGATCAGTATGGGTCCCTCGGTGCTGCCAGGGCGACGGAGCAATGTGGCGGGAGCGGGGGCTGCCAGGCTCCGAGGCAGGTACAGATCGATTTGAGCGCCATGGCCTACTCGGCTGCGCAGGGTGACATATCCATGGGATTGCCGGCTGAACCCATACACCATCGACAAGCCCAGACCTATTCCTTGGCCAACAGGTTTAGTACTGAAAAACGGTTCGAACGCATGATCGAGGGTGATCTGTGACATGCCTTGGCCGGTGTCGATGACGCTCAAGCGGACGTAATCGCCGGTACTCAGACCGCTTTGCGGAAAACACAGCGCATCGATATGCTCGTTGCACGCCTGGACACTAAGCTTGCCACCATTGGGCATGGCCTCACAGGCGTTGCATAACAGGCTGTCCAACGATTCCTGCAACTGTTGAGCGTCTGCTTGTAGGGCCCATAAATCCTCCGGCACGTTCAGCACAAGCTGAACGCACTCGGGCACGATTGCACGCAGTCGCTGAGGATCAAGCAGCGTCTTAAGCTCGAGTGTTTGCTTCTGCAACGATTGGCGAGAGGAAAATGCCAACAACTTGTGTGTCAGCTTGGCGCCGCGCGCCACTGAGTCACGACCCATACGCACAACCTTGTCCAGGTCTTCGAGGCGGCCCTTTTGTAATCGTCGCTCGATGAGTTCGAAACTCCCCCCGATGCTGGTCAGCAAGTTATTGAAATCATGGGCGAAACCACCAGCGAGCTGACCAATTGCATCCATTTTGCGCCTATGCTGAAGCGCACTGTCGTCGCGGGCTGTATAGGTATCGAGCTGATCGGTCAGTTCGCGCAGGGCTTCACGGGCGAGGTACTGACGCTTTCGGGTACGCATTGCTTGTCCAGCCAAGCTCAGTAACTGTGACTCATTCAACGGGTAATCTAAGCAAGACAGATTGCCAAGGCTCTGAACTCGCGCAGAGTCGCCGCCTGTCTTCATCATCAAAATGGGCAAGTCAGACCATTTCGGCTGGGCATCGACAAACTGCTGTAGAGCGCATTGCGGGTCAGTAGACAACACCTGTTCATCCACCAATACCAGCGCAGCCCCTTCAGTGAGCCAAACCCCCAGGCGCTGGTTGTCGGCAGTGCACAGGCATGTGATGCCACCGCCTGAAAGCATCTTCGAGGCCTTTGCGGCAACGTGCTGTGGCGCCAGAATGAGCGCCCTTTCGTCGTAGGGCAGTGAACCTGACAAGACCAATCTCCCGAGTATGGGGCGGCCTGATGCGATAGGGCATTCAGCGAGCCGATACTCACTGGACCGCCTGTTTTCCGTCAGGGTTCAAAGTGCTTCTAAGAAAGGGCTACAAGCCCTGCTGCAGGTAGGGATCGTCGGGATTTTGCCGCTCAAGTTCGGCGAGCAATACCTGAACGTTCTGCAATTGCCCAGTCTCTTTCCAGTAGCGGATCAGTTGCACCCGCGCACGGCGATTGGCGGGTTGGCGATCCAGCAGGTTTTCCAGCTGCTTTTGCGCGGCCTCTACCTGTTCAAGGTCATGCAGGGTAATGGCCAAGGTGTAGCGGTAGTCGGCGTTGTCAGGTTCGATTTCGACTGCGCGCGATAGGGCAAGCAGGGCGTACTCGCGTTGTCCGTGGCGTAACAGCCAGAGACCGAGCTCATACTGCAGAAATGCGGAGTCTGGACGCAGTGCCAACGCCTGTGCGAGTACTTCGCGGGACGCATCGTGCCGGTCCATGGCCTCTAGCAGTCGCACCTGGGTTGCCAATGCGTCCGGATCTTGCGGCGCCAATCTCAGGCTGCGGGCGAGGGCGGCTTCGGCACTTGGGAAGTCTCGCTCGTGCAAGTACAGCCGCGCCAGATGGGTCTGGGCCTGGGCATCGTCTGGCTGTTGCTCGAGGGCTTGCTGGTACTGCTCGAGCGCTGATTGCAAAGGGCGGAAATACAGGCCGATGGCGTCCGGATCCAGGCCCATCAACACGTCTACGGCGGCGAAGCGCACGCTTTGCTCTTCATCTTCGAGCAACGGCCCCAGCACCAGGCTGCGCTGGGCTGGTGGCAACAGGCGTCGAATGCTGGCAATGGCTGCGCGCCGAACCAAAGGATCACCGTGCTCAAGGTCCTGCTTGGCCAGCTTGAGCGCTTGGGGGGAAGGGTAATTGGGTAACTCGTTGTACAGCGCAGCCCGACGGATCGGGGTGAGATCGTCCCGCTGGAGTTGCTGATAGAGCACACGAGCGGCGCCTGGCAGTCCGGCATGGGCCTGCCGTAACGCTTTGGCGTAGCGTTCGACAGGTGGGCCGGGAGGCGAGGATGCGGGAGTTCGCCACACGACAAGGATGGCCGCGGCCAGAACCGCCAGCGCGAGCGGCAGCGCGATCAGGTAACGGTGACGGATGGACATCAGCTGTTCCGTGAACTCGGGAGTGCAGAGCTTGGGACAGGTGGAGGTCAATTGCAACGGTGTCGCGGCTCGAGCTCGCGATCGATATGGGAAACACTTTCACGCCCATTGTCCTGCTGATAGGACTAATAAAGCTGCTTTGAGCGGCTAATTACCCATTGCCTGGGTTGGTAGACTGATCCGCAGCCAAATGAGGAGTTTTCCCATGAAACAGGTTCTGAGTGTGCAACGAAGCCCACAGCCGCACTGGGTAGGCAATGGCTTTCCCGTGCGCAGCCTTTTTACCTACGATCGGCAGGCAGCGCATGTCAGCCCCTTTCTTCTGCTCGATTACGCCGGTCCCCACGTCTTTGCCCCCACGCAGGCGCGTCGCGGTGTCGGGCAGCATCCGCACCGCGGCTTTGAGACCGTCACCATCGTCTACCAAGGCGAGGTCGAGCACCGCGACTCTACGGGCGCTGGCGGGCTGATCGGCCCGGGCGACGTGCAGTGGATGACCGCGGCGGATGGGATCATTCATGAAGAGTTTCATTCACCGGCGTTCGCTCGACAGGGCGGCACGCTGGAAATGGTTCAGTTATGGGTCAATCTGCCCGCCCGCGACAAGCAGGCAGCGCCTGGCTATCAGACATTGCTCGACCGAGACATTCCCCGCGTATCGCTGGCGCACGGCGCCGGTAGTCTGCGCGTGATTGCCGGCGAGTATGAAGGGTACAGCGGCCCGGCGCGGACGTTCACCGCCATGGATGTATGGGATATCCGTCTTGATGCAGGCGCTTCCCTGCAGTTGCCGATCAGCAGCGGACGCAACGCTGCACTGGTCGTGTTACACGGTGCGCTAACCGTCAACGATTCACAGCGAGCCGCCGACGGCGAGCTTGTGCTGCTCACACGTGAGGGCGAAAACGTTCGTGTGGCGGCGCAGCAGGATGTTTCGCTATTGCTGCTCAGTGGTGAACCCATTGACGAACCCATCGTTGGCTATGGGCCGTTCGTGATGAATACGCAAGCCCAGATCGCCGAAGCATTCGACGATTTTCACGCTGGGCGCTTCGGCAAGATACCCGCATCGACATCGGCGCCGGAACGGTGAACTGAATCCTGTTCGGCCGTCCGTCACCTGTCCAGGAAGAATGCTCGAACTAACAGGGTCGCGTGAGGCTCATCCGTTAAGGCGTAGCGTGTGATTCGCGCGGCTCAATTAGCCGCCTTGATAATCACGTGTTAGCTCACAGGCAATATCCATTAGCAAAGGACAGGTAGATGGCGTAATCCCTCATCTAGCCATCCACCGTTTTGAGGGTCTGACAATGTCTCTGATTGGCGTTTCGATGCTGGAAATGCGTCAACTGATCGAGCAAGCCTGCCTGCCAGACCGGTGCGAGGTCAGTAGTCGCGATGGCGTGAGCTTGACCATCCGGCTTGGCACGGGCTCAAGCCTTGCCGACTGCGTGACAATGACCGACGTGCGACTGGACAGCCTGAACAGCTCTCGCGATCTGATTGGCCTGCTTGGAAAGCTCAAGGAAGGGCAGCGTCTGGGGCGCCTAGCGCCGCAAAAGGCGTCGCCTCGTTTACGGGCCTGACTCTGGGCGGATGCGTGTGGGGTTGGTGCACACTCAACCCCACTCAAGATGATCGGCCGCAAATGGGATCAGTGCGTCAACGCTGCGGGTTCAGCGTCAGGTGCACATGACGGTTCACGTCCTTGTACAACAGGTAGCTGAACGGACCTGGACCGCCGGAGTAGCAGGCCTGTGGGCAGAAGGCGCGTAGCCACATGAAGTCGCCGGCTTCGACCTCTACCCAGTCTTGGTTCAGGCGATACACCGCTTTACCTTCCAGCACATACAAACCGTGCTCCATCACGTGGGTTTCGGCGAACGGAATCACGCCGCCGGGTTGGAACGTGACGATGTTGACGTGCATGTCATGACGCATGTCAGCCATGTCGACGAAGCGCGTAGTCACCCAGCGGCCCTCAGTTCCTGGCATTTCGATGACGGTCGCGTTGTCACGGTGGGTGACGAAGGATTCAGGCGCGGCTAGGCCCTCAACCTTTTGATAGTGCTTGCGCAGCCAATGGAAGGTGACGTTGGCCTTGCTGTTGTTACGTAGGCTCCAGTCAGCACCGGGGGCGAGAAACGCGTAGCCACCGGGCACCAAGGTATGGTGTTTGCCTTCGACGGTGATGTCGATTTCGCCTTCAACGACAAACACCACCGCTTCGGCATTGGGGTCCAGCTCGGGCCGCTCGCTGCCGCCTTCAGGGGCGACTTCGACAATGTACTGGGAGAAGGTTTCGGCAAAGCCGGTCAGCGGTCGGGCAATGACCCACATGCGCATCTTGTCCCAGAACGGCAGATGGCTGGTGACGATGTCACGCATCACACCCTTTGGGATGACGGCATAGGCTTCGGTGAACATGGCACGGTCAGTCAGCAACTCGGTCTGAGCCGGGTGCCCTCCGTGAGGGGCGAAGTAGGAGTGATTCGACATGGACGGTCTCGATTTGTTGTTCTGCCCCGTGCCGTAAGCCGCACCGTCCGGTGCGCCGCAGGGGATGCGAGGCCAGCATAGGGCGCGTCCGAGGCTATCCACAAATTAAATGTTGGAATAATCGGCATTCATCTTTCAAATGCAATTTCCGCTTCTCAGCGATTGCTGGTCAGACGCTGTTGAGCGGCCACGCATCCGTTGATCTCCACGGCTTTCTGCAGCATGGCCTGACTGCGTTGTGGGTCGAGCTCGCCAAGCAACCGGTAGACTTCTGCCTGGTAGTCACGTTGACGTCCCCACTGCAGCTCCAGTCCCTGCGGGCGGTTGCGGTTGCATGCCAGGCGCGGGCGGGTTGAGGATAGTAGGGGGCATAAAGGGTGGCCATGCCTGCAATGGCCTCCAGAGCGTCTTGGTAGGCAGGGCTGGTACTGAACGCAGGGCACCAGTTGGCAATGGCCGTGGCCGGTGGAGCGAAGCCCTGCCGAAGGCTGGATTCGAGCAAAGGGCAAGCCGCCTCGGCGATTTTTCCGGCTGGCAGGTAGGTCATGTAATACAACGCCAAGCGGTACTGGGCAACCGGATGACCCAGTTCGACTGACTTCTCCAGCAGTGCGACCGCGCTCGGTAGCGTGCGCGCCATGGCCTGGCCCTGCCGGCTGAGCTCTGGGTCGCGCAGGTCGACAGTGCGCAGCGGACTGGCGCTGTCATTTTCTGCGTCGGCCTGCTCCAGCAATGGTAAGGCCTGGCGGTAGAGAAGATCGGCGTGAGGGTCGATGCGCACTTCAAGCGCCAAGGCCGCAACCGGCATCAGCGTTGCGAGCAGTCCCGAGAAAAAGACAGCTCGACTCACAAGTACGCCTCGCGGGTAAGCGCGGGGCACTGGAGCAGGACCAGCGCGGAATTCAGTGCTTGGGAGTTCATGGCGAGTACGCGTTTGCCTCGAGCGACCGGGAGCGGTGACGGGCTATTCTAGCCATCACCGGGTGCTTGTCGAAAGGGCCGCGAACAGCAATCAGACGAGCTTGAAGGGCGAAGCCTTGCGGCTGGCGTATTTTTCCTGCGCCAAGCCGAGCTTGGCGGTGATGACTTTGGCGAGTGCATTGTTGCCGAGGTCGTTGAGATGCAGACGGTCGATGAACAGATCCTGGCCGAATACGGGTGAGCTGCTGAGCATGCCATTCATGTCATAGCAAGGCACTGGCTCCGCCTGGCTTTTTATCCGCCGGAAAAAGATCGAATGCAGATGATCGTCGTACACGCCGTCCAGCAACCGATCGTAATGGTCCGACCGTTGGAGCAGCAGCTTCAGCATTGCCTGTTCTCCAGGCGGTAGTTTTTCTCTGCACCATGGAAGCAGCGGCTGCAGGATGAAGGTCAGCGAGGTATGGCTGTCAGCGAGCAAGCGATCCCATTGCAGCAACGTGCGGCCAATGCGATCGGCGGCGCGGATCAAGCGCTTTTCAGGTGACGATAATACTGGTGGCGGTAAGGGCTGCTGACGGCGCCGGAAAAGGCGCTGCAGCCAATGCGGCCACGGCGAGAGGTGTGTCGTCGCCTGCTGTGGCTGCGCATCTGAGGTTCGGTGTTCGGGCGCATCGACACGCATAGTCGCTTGCTGATCGTCAGCAAGCATTTCGCACATGCCCTCGTGTGCCAGCGTATTGAGTCCGCTCAGGATCACCACATGACCGATCCGCCCCAGTCGATGTTGGTGGCTCAGGAACAGCAGTAACTCCTGGGTGGCGTCGAGCCCGCAACCTGCCAGACTCAGCCACACCTCGCCAGTCAGCAGGGCCAGGCAGGAGGCCACCGTCTGCTGGTCAGAACTCGCGCCGATTCCCAATGCGGTCGAGCCGCCCACCAGCAGGTTGACGCGTGCCGAGCCGCCACGCTCGGCCAGGGAATAGCGCTTGCCGCCGAGGTGACTGTAGCGCAAGCCCAGCGCATCGGTATTGATGATGTCCGAGCGATAGCCTCGCTCATGAACGTAGAGCGTGAGCGGAGCACGGCGTCCGCCCAGCAGCAGGAAGCGCTGATAGTCTTCGCGCATCGCCTGGACGCAGTTCATCTCCAGAGTGTGGTCGATCGGTGCCATAGGCGCTCCTATGGGCCGGGCCTGTTCAGCCGGCCAGCTCCCTGAGGTTGTACAGCAGACCGCCTGCTGCAATCAGCAGCAGCGCGATGCCTGAGGCCAGGCTGATCATCCGATTGCTGCGCTGCGAGGCGATCTTGCCGATCGCGAAGATGTACAGGCTCAGCACGGCAAAATCGATGGCAATCCACAGCAGCGACAGCACCACCATGCTTTTTCCGAACGACTCGGTGATCTGGATGAACTGCGGAAAGAAGGCAATGAAGAAGATGATGTCCTTCGGGTTGGAGATGCCGACCATGAAACCCTGCAATAACCCGCCGCGGCCTCCACCCGTCGCCATCGCGCTCTGTTCGGCAGCAGCGGAGCTCGCTGGGGTCTTGAGGGCCTCGCGCAAGGTGCCCGAGGCGATGTAGCCGATGAACAGGCAGCCCAGCAGGCTCATGCCGCTGAGCCAGGCCTTGTCGATGGCCGCGCTGGTCATGATGATCCAGGCGGCGGCGCCAATCAGTACCAGCGATGCCCAATTGGTGCCTACTGCCGTGAACAGTGCCTTGCGTGCGCCTGCCGCGGCGGCGGTGTTGACGACCAACGCCACTACTGGGCCAGGGGTGGCGATCAGCAGCAAGACGGTCAAGGCATAGGTGGCGGTCAATGCGGTATTCACGTTCAGTTCTCGATCTTATGTTCGATAGGGGTGCCAGGATTGAAAGGGCAGCGCGCGGGGTTGAGTGAGCCGGTTTCCTGGAGTTGGTACTGCGTCCATTCGTAGTTGTCGGGCTCGCCGAAGAACCCCAGGCTCTGGGGCGCTCGCCCATCGTTGTAGCGCGCGACCCGTTCGCGGATTCGAGCGCGAATCCGTTGCCCGCTCTGGGTCGTGGCGCTGGCCACCTCGTCGAAACTCTCACGCGGATTGATCACGAAAACGATGCTATGGCCCAAGTTGCGGCTTTTCATCTGCCGGTGAGCCGGAAAGCTCATGTTGATGAACAGCGGCATGCTGGCGAAGCAGAACGACCATTGCGTGTCGTGAGGATCGCGTGGCACGTCCTGGGGCCAGGGGTGAGGGTCGCGAGCGTGTACTTGCTGCAGAATCTTCCAAGCAAGCGCCTGCTGTTCTGCCAGGGTGCCGTGTTCGCGGGTTTCGAGAAACACCAGCAGTGGACAGCCGATCCGCTGCTTGAGCGGAATCGGCGCAATGGTCTGTACGTAGTCGGCCAGCCCGCGAGCGATATCGTTGGCCGGATCCTCGGCGCGGGCAAACAGGATATGGCAGGTGCCGGCGGCCACCGCCTTGCGCCCGAACAGGCAGGGAAAGCCAGGATTGGCAAGAATGGCTTTGAAGTGTTGCAACGTGGTGTACGTCCAATGCTGTTTGCTCTGGACATGTTCGTCGGCCAGCTCTAGCGCATCCAGGCGATAGCAGTTTCCATAACCCGTAAACATGTTTTCCCCAGAAGAATGCTATGAAGTGGTTTTTCTGCCTTATCGCGGCGTATTGGCTGAATGTAATTGTTATTTACCTGCATTTTCTGGAAGCAGGACTCGGTTGTAAAACGCCTGGAACTATGAGTAACTATTAGTTTCACTCATGGTTTGGCGGCGAAGATGTCAGAACGGATTCAGGCTTTGCACGCCTTGCGTGCCTTCGAGGTGGCCTCGCGCTACGGATCCTTCACCCGTGCAGCGCAAGAGCTGGCATTGACTCAGGGTGCCGTCAGCCACCACATCAAGACCTTGGAAGCCTTGTTCGGCTGCGACCTGTTCGAGCGCCGAGGCCCCAAGCTGCGCCTCACCGAGCACGGCCGTCTGCTGGCCCAAGAGCTCAAGGTCGGGTTCAAAATCATCGAGAACGCCTGTGCGTTGTTGCGTCAGGACCGCTACGGCCTGCGCTTGAAGGCCGCATCGACCCTCACCGTACGCTGGTTGCTCAGGGCGGTGGACAGCTTCAAGAGGGCCGACGACAGTTGCAGCGTGCAACTCTCCAGCGTGTGGATGGATATCGACACGGTGGATTTCTATTCCGAGCCCTATGACTGCGCCATCCTGCTGGGCAATGGCCGCTTTGCAGCCGACGTCGAAAGCGTGAAGCTGTTCGACGAATGGCTGATCCCGTGTGTCATCCGGACTATCTGAGCGACCCGGCACCGCCCTTGTCGGTGCTGCGCGAATGTGAGTTCCTGCACCCGTCGTCCGACCGCCGCGATTGGCGCCGCTGGCTGGCGCGGGTGGATGCCCCGGACATCAGCATCGACCAAGGCCAGGTGTTCGATACCTTGGACCAGGGCATCTCCGCTGCACAGCAAGGGTTGGGGATTTCAGTGGTCGATCTGGTACTGGCCAGCGCCGACCTTGATGCCGGGCGCCTGATCACCCCGTTCAGGCAGGCGGTGTCGACGGGTGACGGCTATTACATGACTTGGCTCAAAGCCAGCCCCAAGGCCAAGCAGATGGCCAAGTTGCGCGATTTTCTCATCGGTCAGGTGCCGCCTCTGGCATTGAAGGACATCACCTACCTGTATGGCTAATCCGTCCCTGGATCGTGGCACTGAGCTCAGAAGCCGAAATGGCTCAGGCCTGGGTGATCGTCCGGTCGGCGTCCCAGTGGCCAGCGGAATTGGCGGTCTTCTTCGTTGATTGGCATCTCGTTGATGCTGGCGTGGCGATGCTGCATCAGGCCGTCGGGCGCGAACTCCCAATTTTCATTCCCGTAGGCCCGATACCACTGACCGCTGTCGTCGCGGTACTCGTAGGCATAGCGCACCGCGATGCGGTTGTCGGTGAAGGCCCAGAGCTCCTTGATCAGGCGGTAGTCATGCTCGCGGTTCCACTTGCGGGTGAGAAAAGCCTGAGCCTCGTCGCGATTACTGACGAAATCGACCCGATTGCGCCAGCGGGTGTCGAGCGTGTAGGCCAGGGCGACCTTTGCCGGATCGCGGCTGTTCCAGCCGTCTTCAGCCAGGCGGACTTTTTCGATGGCGGTTTCACGGCTGAACGGTGGCAGGGGTGGACGGGACATGGCGAAACTCCTCTGAGTGCAAATCGAGTAGGCGACCTGATGGAGTGAAGCCTAAGCTTTCACGGCTAGCACGAGAGTCCGCCCGCGTGTCAGTTCATCATTTCGCCGGGCGGAACAATCGCCGATTGTTACCTGTGGTGCGTCAGAGCGCTTCGCCCATTTCCCGTCGCGCTACGTGAGTGCGTCCACCCAGCCACACCAGCAGGAGCGCGCTGGCGGCGAGCAATCCACCGGCCATCGGCACGGCCGCATAGCCAAGGTCCAGACTGATCACCGCGCCGCCCAAGGCCGCGCCTAGTGCGTTACCCAGATTGAACGCGCCGACGTTGATCGACGACGCCAGCCCAGGCGCCTCGGCGGCGGCGGTCATGACCCGCATCTGCAGCGGCGGGACGACGGCGAAGGTGAAGACGCCCCACACCAGCAGCGCCAGCGCCGCACCGACGTGAGTGCCGAGCACCAACGGCATCGACAGCATGATCACCGCCAGAATGGCCAGCACGATGCGCGCGGCACCGTCCAGCGACCAGTCGGCCAGGCGCCCGCCAAGGCTGTTGCCCAGGGTGAAGCCCACGCCGATCAGCACCAGCCCGAGGGTGACGAACGCCGCCGAGGCGCCGGTGAGCGCCGTGAGCACTGGCGCGACATAGGTGTACAGCGTGAACATCGCGCCGGCGCCGAGTACGGTGGTGGCCATGGCCAGCAGCACATTGGCACGGCCGATCACCGCCAGCTCCTTGCGCACAGGCGGCACACTGCCGCGTTCACCCTTGGGCAGGGCGTACCACAAGGCGGCGATGGCGATGAGGCCCAGCACGGCGGTGCCGGCGAAAGCCATGCGCCAGCCAATCTGCTGGCCGATCCAGGTGGCAGCCGGCACCCCGCCGATATTGGCGATGGTCAGGCCCATGAACATGCTGGCGATGGCGCTGGCCTGCCGTTCCTTGGGCACTACGCTGGCGGCGACCACCGCGCCGAGGCCGAAGAACGCCCCGTGGTTGAGGCTGGTGATCAGGCGGGAGATCAGCAGGGTGTAGTAATCCGGCGACAATGCCGACAGCAGGTTGCCGACGGTGAAGATGCTCATCAGCAGCATCAGCGCCGCGCGCTTGCCGAAGCGGCTGAACAGCAGGGTCATGATCGGCGCGCCGACCATCACACCGATCGCATAGGCGGTGACCAGCATGCCGGCGCTGGGAATGCTGGCGTTGACGCCTTCGGCAATGACCGGCAGCAGGCCCATTGGGGCGAATTCGGTGGTGCCGATGCCGAAGGCGCCGATAGCCAAGGCAAACAAGACACGTTTGGGATGCAGCACGCTCATCGAGAACTCCAGGTGATGGCGGTGGAACGACAAAGGAGGAGGGCGCCGGTCACGCCGGCGCCGGGTGGTACAGGATCAATCCCAGGCAGGCGCCAGCCCGCCGGGCTGACCTCACGGCCGTTGCGCTCCAGTCCGGCGATGCGCGCCATGTCCTGTTCGTCCAGGCGCAGGTCGCGGGCGAGCAGGTTGCTGGCCAGGTTCTCACGTTTGGTGGAGGAGGGAATGACCGCATAGCCTAGCTGCAAGGCCCAGGCTAGAGCAACTTGAGCGACGCTGGCCTGGTGCTTGCTGGCGATCTCGGCCAGCACCGGATCCTTGAGCACCTTGCCATAGGCCAGGGTCATGTACGAGGTCACGGCGATGCCCTGCTCGCTGAGGAAATCGGCCAATCGACGGTTTTGCAGATAGGGGCTCAGTTCGATTTGGTTAGTGGCGATTTCGCCCTTGCCGACCACCTCGATGGCCTGACGCGTCAGTTCGATGTTGAAATTGGAAATACCGATCTGTCGGGTCAATCCTGCCCGTTTGGCCTCGGCCAGTGCGGTCATGAATTCACGCAGTTCCACGCCGTTGCCCGGTGCCGGCCAATGGATCAGGGTCAGGTCAACCTGGTCGGTGCGCAGTTTGCTCAAGCTTTCGCGCAGGCTGGGGATCAGCTTGTCGGCAGCGTAATTGTGGGTCCAGATCTTGGTGGTCAGGAACAACTGGTCGCGAGCCACGCCACTCTCGGCGATAGCCTGGCCGACATCGGCTTCGTTCTTGTAGATCTGCGCGGTATCGATGGCGCGATAGCCCAGTTGCAGGGCCGTCTTGACCGAGTCGATGACGGTTTGACCGGTCAGGCGATACGTGCCGAGGCCGAAGGCAGGGATAGTCATGCAAGGTGCTCCACGCAAAGGATAATCGAATTCATTCGAGCCGGGAGCAGTGTGAAGGTTGCAGCGCACATGATTAAGCACGCTGCTAGGCAAGCACTTTTGCGTTCAAATCATCAATCCGACCGTCTGGCCTGCCGGGCGCGAAATACACGCCCGGCACGGTGAATGCGATCAGGGCTGCGCCTCCGCCAGCGGGCGTGCGTCGTTCTGCACCTGCTCCCAGACCCGAAGAAAATTGCCGGCCCAGAGCTTGGCGATATCGGTCTCGCTGTAGCCGCGGCTGAGCAGTTCGGCCGTGACGTTGCGGATCTCGCTGACGTCTTTCCAGCCTTCCAGGCCGCCGCCATCGTTGAAGTCCGAACTCAGGCCCACATGGTCGATACCGACCTTCTTGACCGTGTAGTCGATGGCGTCGGCGTACTGCTTGAGCGTCGCCTTGGGCTCTTCTTCGAGAATCGCGTAGAGGCTGCTGGCGTATTCGCCGAAGCGTGATTCGGGCCAGATGGCTATCACTGCATCGCCCGGCATCAACGCGTTGGCCAAGCCTTGCAACGGCTGCAAGTCGAAACGCGCGCGCAGGGCTTCGAGCTTCTCCAATACCGGCTTGCTCAGCGGTTTGAGGTACTGCCCAAAGCCGACGACCTGGATCACGCCGCCGCTGTCCTTGATCAGCTGCATTTCCTTGTCGGACAGGTTGCGCGGAATGTCCACCAGGGCCCGGGGCGCGGAGTGCGAGGCAACGATGGGCGCACGGCTCAGGCGCGCGACCTGCTCCAAAGCCAGGGTGGACATCTGCGACACGTCGATGATCACGCCCAGGTCATTCAGTCGTTTCACCGCCGCTTGGCCCAGCGGCGACAGACCGCCCAGCGCGTCGGCGGTGTCATTGAGAAACGGCAGCGGGCGCGAGGAGTCTGCCCAGTCGTTGTTGCCGGTGTAGCTGAAGCCGAACATGCGCATGCCACGTGCCGTCCACAGGTCAAGTTGCGACAGGTCGTGGCCCAGCGGATAGGCGTTCAGCATACTGATGAAGATCGCGAACTTGCCCTCGCCATTCAGGCGGCGGAAGTCCTCGGGGGTGTAGGCAATGCCGACCTGGTTGGGAAAATCGCGAACCATGCCACTGATGATCTTCCAGCGCACCTCTTGCTGCTGCCTGGCCTCGTCGACGAAGCCAGGCGTCGGGTGGTGAGGTGCATTGGGGCCGTTCCAGATCTCGGGCCAGCCGAAGATGGTCAGCGCGGCGCCGGACAGCCGACCGCGGTTGGCCTTGACCAGGTCGAACTGACCAGGGCCATCCTTGTCGACTTCCTCGCCCGTGCTGCCCAGACTCAGAGGAACGGTGATGTGACTGTCGAACGACAGCATGTGCTCGTGCAGCGCCTCGGCCTGCTCGACGATCTTCGCCGGGTAGCCGGCAGTGCGGTGTTGCCAGTAGAAATAGCCGGCAGCGCTGCCCAGGGCGACCACCAGGGCCAAGGGCAGGCCGATGTACAGGGCTTTGCGGGAACGGGTCTTGGTCATTGCCATCTCGGTGCAGGACTGATCGCAACCGCCCGGCAGGTGCACGACGTGCCGGGACAGGGTTCGGGTATCAGGTGGACGAATGGCGTCGACGCAGATTTACGTGGTAGGTGGTTGTCGGTGCCGGCCTCAGCCGTGTGGCGGAGCGCCCTTGGCGGGAGTGCCGGCGTACTGCGCCTTGAGATGACCCTGATCGTCCAGCAACCAGGCGTCCATGATCTCGCGCACCACGGGCCCGGCGACCCGGCCGCCCGCTTCGCCGTTCTCGATCATCACCGCCACCACGATCGACGGATGATCGGCTGGGGCGAAGCCGACGAACAGGGCGTTATCACGGTGCCGCTCCAAGGTCTTGTCGCGGTTGTAGCGCTCGCCCTGGCGGATCGCGACCACCTGCGCCGTGCCGCTCTTGCCGGCGATCCGGTACTGCGCGCCTGCTGCTGCGGCGCGGGCGATGCCGCGCGGATCGTGCATTACCATCTGCATGCCCTGACTGACCTGGTCCCAGGCGCGCTTGTCGTGCAGCACGATATCGGGCATCGGGTTGGGATCTACCGGCTTCTCGCCGCCCACCGTCATCGCCAGGTGCGGGCGATGCCACACGCCCTTGCTGGCCAGCAGGCTGGTGGCCTGGGCCAGTTGCAGCGGGGTGACCTGCATGTAGCCTTGGCCGATACCCAGAATCAGCGTCTCGCCCGGGAACCAGGCCTGGCGGCGAGTGGCGCGCTTCCACTGCGCCGACGGCATCAGGCCCGGCGCTTCTTCGAACATGTCCAGCGAGACTTTCTGCCCCAGGCCGAACTCGGCCATGTAGTCGTGCAGGCGATCAATGCCCAGCTTGTGCGCCAGGTCATAGAAGTAGGTGTCGTTGGAACGCATGATGGCGGCGTAGAGGTCCACCCAGCCATCGCCACTGCGGTTCCAGTTGCGGTACTTGTGGTCGTAGTTGGGCAGTTCGTAGTAGCCCGGGTCGAATACCCGGCTGCCGGGGGTGATGACGCCGCTGTCCAGTCCGGCGATGGCCACCTCCGGCTTGACCGTCGAGCCGGGCGCATACAGACCACGCAGCACGCGGTTGAACAGCGGCCGGTCGATGGAGTCGCGCAGGGCTGCGTACTGCTTGAAACTGATGCCTTTGACGAAGAGGTTGGGGTCGAAGCTGGGGTTGCTGACCATGGCCAGCACGTCGCCTGTAGCCGGGTCCAGCGCGACCACCGCGCCACGCCGCTCGCCCAGGGCTTTCTCGGCGGCCTGCTGCAGGTGGGCATCGAGGCTCAGCACGATGTCCTTGCCCGGTATCGGATCATGATGGCGCAGCACGCGCATCACCCGGCCCTGGGCATTGGTCTCGACTTCTTCGTAGCCCACGTGGCCGTGCAGCTCGTTCTCGTAGAAGCGCTCCACGCCAGTCTTGCCGATCGACTGGGTACCGCGGTACTCGGTGTTATCGAGGCTCTTGGCTTCTTTTTCGTTGATCCGCCCCACGTAGCCCACCGAATGGGCGAAGTGCTCGGCCAACGGGTATTCGCGGATGAACTGTGGCTCGACTTCCAGCCCTGGCAGGCGGAACTGATTGACCGCGATCTGGGCGATTTGCTCCTCGCTCAGACCGACCATCAGGGTCACCGGCTCGAAGGGCTTGCGCCCCCGCCGCAGGTCCTTGTCGAACTGGGCGCGGTCGTCCTCGGACAGGTTCAGCACCTGGGCCAGGGCATCGAGCACGGCCGGGGTCTGGCCGTTGGTGCGCTCACGGGTCAAGGTCAGGTTGAAGCTGGGTTTGTTGTCGGCCAGCACCACACCGTTGCGGTCGTAGATCAGGCCACGTTCCGGGGGAATCGGCAGCACGTGCACCCGGTTGTTCTCCGAAACGGCCGACTGCTGGTCATGCTGCAACACCTGCAGTACATACAGTCGACCCACCAGAACCGCGACCAGGCTCAGGGTCAGCGCGGCGCACACCAACAGGCGGCGGTTGACCAGGCGTTTTTCGGTTTCGTGGTCCTTGAGGGGGATCGGTTGTGGCATGGGGTCTCGGGTGGCGTATCGGTGAGGGCAGCGGCGCGGGGTTCGCGATGCTACGCAAGGCCGCGACGCGTCTCAACCCAGGCTTGCCCTGCGATCACCGTGCCGCAGGACTGCCGAGCCGCTGTTGAAGGGGTTGTCGAGAACATGAAGATTTATTCATTCGGCCAGAGGAGGCGTGGGTTGCGTCCTGCTTCGACGTCGAGAGAAGCAGGGCGCAACCCGCTGCGGTCTACAGCACTTTGTCGAGAGTGATCGGGAACTCGCGCACCCGCTTGCCCGTGGCGTGATAGATGGCGTTGGCAATCGCGGCGGCGACGCCGACCACGCCGATTTCCCCGACGCCCTTGGAGCCGAGCTCATTGACGATGTCGTCTTGCTCCTCGACGAAAATCACCTCGATGTCGCCGATATCGGCGTGCACAGGAATGTGATACTCGGCCAGGTTGTGGTTGAGGACGCGACCCAGCCCATGGTCGGTTTGGCCTTCCTCGTGCAGCGCCATGCCCAAGCCCCACACCACGCCGCCGAGGATCTGGCTACGGGCGGTCTTGGGGTTGACCACGCGACCTGCCGCCACGGCGCTGACCACGCGGGTCACCTTGATCGAGCCCAGATCCTCATCGACAGCGACTTCGACGAACACGGCCGAGTGGGTCGCGGTGGAAAAGGCCTGGCGTCGACTCCCAGGCTCGGCGTCGATCTGCACCTGTAATACGCCATGCTCGGCGCGTGCAACGATGTCTGCCAGGGCGAGGCGCTGGCCGGCGGCGTGCAGATGGCCGTCGGCGAAGCGGATGTCTTCGACCGCCACTGCCGACAGCGCCGGGTACGCCTGACGTGCGCATTCCAGCACCTTGGCGCGCAACACCAGGCAGGCCTGGCGCACCGCCGAGCCGACCGAGGATACGGTGAACGAGCCGCCTTGCAGGGGCGCGGTGGGCAACGAGGAGTCGCCAAGCTCGAAGGTCACCTCAGCCGTGTCCAGGCCAATGGCGTCGGCCGCGATCTGGGTCATGACGGTGTAGGTGCCGGTGCCAATATCCGTGGTAGCGCTGCTGACCGTCAGGTGTCCGGAGGCATCCATCCGGGCTTTGGCGCTGGCTTTCATCTGCATGGCTTCCCACACGCCGGTGGCCATGCCCCAACCCAGCAATTGCTTGCCGCTGCGCATGCTGCGCGGCTGCGGGTTGCGCTTGGCCCAGCCGAAGCGCTCGGCGCCTTGGTCGTAGCAGGCCAGCAGTTCTTTGCTGGAGTAGGGCTTGCCTTCATTGCCGTTGTGCGAGGCAAAGTTGAGCCGTCGCAGTTCCACTGGGTCCAGGTCGGCTGCGCAGGCCAGTTCGTCCATCGCGCATTCCAGCGCGATCATCCCTGATCCGGCCCCAGGGGCGCGCATGTCCAGCGGGGTGTAAACGTCCAAGTCCGCCAGGCGATAGCCCAGCGCCACGTTGTCGCACTGGTAGAGCATGCCGCTCCATTCCACCAAGTGCTCGGTGAAGTCTTCGAAGCGCGAGGTCTGGCCAATTGCGTCGTGGCCGACTGCCAGTAACTTGCCCCTGCCATCCACACCCAGCCGTACACGCTGCTGAGTCCTTGGGCGATAGCCGAAGGTGAACATCTGCTGGCGGGTAAGGGTGAGTCGCACCGATCGCTTGAGGTGCAGCGCCGCCATCACCGCCAGGGGCAGTTGATACTGAGGTCTCAGACCCGAGCCGAATGCCCCGCCGACGAACGCGGCCAGCACGCGGATACGGTCCTTGGGCAGGCCGAAAACGTTGTGCAAGTAGTCTTGGCAGTTCTGCGTGCCTTGGGTCTTGTCGTGGATTTCCAGGGCATCGCCGGCTCTGTAGAACACCGTGGAGGCGTGTGGCTCCATCGGGTTGTGGTATTCGTTGGCAGTGACATAAGTAGCGTCCAGCGTGGTGCTCGCAGTGGCATAGGCACCGGCGAAATCGCCACGCGGCTCGGGGAGCTCGGCCGGCGCTTCGTGGCTGGCTGCAAGCGCACCGAGCAGATCGGTGCGATGGTCATCCTGATCGTACTCCACGGTCACCAACGCCCCGGCATGCCGGGCGAGCTCCAGCGTGTCGGCCACCACCAGCGCGATCGGCTGGCCGCTGTACAGGACCTTGTCGTTGTACAGCGGACGGAATGGCGACCCGTCGGCCGAGTCGTCATCGCTGTAATCATCGTCGTAACTGGAGACATGGGGTCTGTTCAGGTGATGCAGCACGGCAATCACGCCAGGCACCTGCAAGGCGGCGGCGATGTCGATTGCGCGGATACGGCCGCTGGCGATGGTGCTCGACACCACACTGGCATGCAGCAGGCCGTCTTCGTGGTACTCGCCGGCATAGCGCGCCTGGCCGGTGACCTTGGCCACGCCATCGACGCGGTCCAGGGGCTTGCCCATGGCGGAGGTAAAACTGTTCATGGGGTGTTTCCTCTGTGCGGGGTACCAAGCGCTGCTTCGGTCAAGGCGCGAATGATCGCGCGCTCGGCCAGTTCGACTTTAAAGCCGTTGTGATCGAGCGGAACGGCGTCTTCGAGGACCAACTTAGCCACTCGGGCGAAGAGTGCTGGCGAGACGGTCTGTCCCTGCATCAGCGCCTCAGCCGCCTCGTTGCGCCAGGGCTTGTGCGCCACGCCACCGAGTGCCAGGCGCGCTTGCTGGATGACGTCGCCGCGCAAATCCAGGGCTGCTGCGACCGATACCAAGGCAAAGGCATAGGACGCCCGGTCACGAATCTTCAGGTAGCGAGCGTGTTCGGCGAACCGCGCCGGGGGCAGCTCGATGGCGGTGATCAGTTCATCGTCGTCGAGTTGATTGTCACGCTCAGGTGCATCGCCGGGCAGACGGTGGAAATCCTTGAAGGCGACGCAGCGCGTGCCGCGAAGACTCTGCACGTGCACCACGGCCTCCAGCGCCGCCAGGGCCACGCACATGTCCGAAGGGTGAGTCGCCACGCACGCTTCGCTGGCACCGAGGATGGCGTGAATACGGTTCAGGCCTGTGCGCGCCGGGCAGCCGCTGCCGGGTTCGCGTTTGTTGCAGGGCGTGCCAGTGTCATAGAAGTAGTAGCACCGGGTGCGTTGCAACAGGTTGCCGCCGGTGCTGGCCATGTTGCGCAACTGCGGTGAAGCGCCGGCCAGGATGGCTTCGGACAGCAACGGGTAGTCCCGCTCGATCAGCGGATGCCAGGCCAGGTCGGCGTTGCTCACCAGCGCGCCGATCAGCACGCCACCGTCGGCGGTGGACTGCACGCTGTTCAGGCCCAGCCCGGAAAGATCGATCAGGCGTTCGGGACGCTCGATGTTTTCCTTCATCAGGTCGACCAGGTTGGTGCCGCCAGCGATGAAGCGTGCGCCCGGCCCGACACTGTTCAGGGCCTCGGCGATGGAGGTGGGGTGCTGATAGCTGAAGGGCGTCATTCGCTCACCTCGCGCATCTGCGGCAGGGCTTCTTCGACCGCCGCGATGATGTTGCTGTAAGCCCCGCAGCGGCACAGGTTGCCGCTCATGTGCTCGCGGATGGCCTCCCGGGTATGGGCACGGCCTTCGCGGGCCAGTCCGACCGCCGAGCAGATCTGCCCAGGCGTGCAGTAGCCGCACTGGAACGCGTCCTGCTTGATGAAGGCGCGTTGCAGGGGATGCAACGTATCGCCGTCAGCCAACCCCTCGATGGTGACCAAATCGGCCCCTTCGCAGCGGATCGCCAACGTCAGGCAGGCGTTGACCCGCTTGCCGTCGCGCAACACGGTACATGCGCCGCACTGACCGTGGTCACAGCCCTTCTTCGATCCCGTCAGGTCGAGCTGTTCGCGCAGAAGGTCCAGCAGCGTAGTCCAGGGATGCACCTGTACGGTACGGGCCTGACCGTTGACGGTCAGGGAAACGGGGTGCGCCGTAGCGCCTTCGACAGAGGTGGCATTCATGGAAATTCCTCACGGTTACGGTCGTGCACAGTGGACTGTGTCTCTAAACAGCGACTGACGTGATCCGATGAAGGTTCAGCCTGTTTGCCGGAACGCTGATTGAAGGGGCTGGCGTTGAACGGGCTTGGCTAAGCCGTAGAAGCGGCTGGAGGGTGCTCCGGCAGCCTGTGCGAGGTCTGCCGGAAAGGTCTCGATACTCAGGGTTTGAGGTCTGGATTGGTGTCTTTGGTGTTTTTCTGACCGATGGGATCGATGTCGTCCGGGTTACGCGGGTCCTGGCGCGTGTCGATGTTCGGTGCCGGAGAAAGTTGCAGCACCTCGTTGGTGTAGTCCCACTCCTGCTGGACCTTGTCCGGGTGATCGTTCAAGTGCAGGCCGTAGGACGGGATGATCTGCTTGATTTTCTGTTGCCATTCAGGTGTTGCGAGCTTGTCCTTGAACACTCGGTTGAGCAGGTCGAGCATGATCGGGGGCGCGGTCGAGGCGCCCGGCGAGGCGCCCAGCAGGCCGGCGATGCTGCCGTCCTTGGAGGCGACCACTTCGGTACCGAGCTTGAGTACACCGCCCTGGTCCGGGTCTTTCTTGATGATCTGCACGCGCTGGCCGGCCTGCCACAGTCGCCAGTCTTCCTTCTTGGCATGGGGGAAGTAAGTCTGCAGGGCTTCGAAACGATCGTCGTCGGACTGCATGACTTGGCCAACCAGGTACTTGACCAGGTCGAACTCACGGACCCCGACGCGGAACATGGGCCAGGTGTTGTGCACGCTCATGCTGGCGAACAGGTCGAGCAGCGAGCCTTCCTTGAGGAATTTGGTGGAAAAGGTCGCGAACGGTCCGAACAGGACCATGCGCTTGCCGTCCAGTACTCGCGTGTCCAGGTGTGGCACCGACATCGGCGGCGCGCCGGTGGCGGCGATGCCGTAGGCTTTCGCCATGTGTCGCAGGGCGATGGCCGGGTTCTCGGTGACCAGGAACGAGCCGCCCACCGGGAAGCCGGCATAGTCCTTGGCCTCGTCGATGCCTGACTTCTGCAGCAGCAGCAGCGCGGCACCGCCCGCGCCGATGAACAGGAACTTGGCGTCGGTCGACTGGCGGCTGCCGTCCTTGAGGTTCTTGTACGTCACATGCCACGAGCCGTCGTCGTTGCGGGTGATGTCCTGGACCTCGCTGGACAGCCTGAGGTCGAAATTCGGCCGGCTCTGCAGGTAGGCCACGTACTGGCGGGTGATTTCGCCGAAATTGACGTCGGTGCCGATGGGTGTCCAGGTCGCCGCGAGTTTTTGATCGGGGTCGCGACCCTCCATCATCAGCGGTACCCACTTGCGGATCTGCTCAGGGTCTTCGGAGTACTGCATCGGCCGGAACAGCGGGCTGGCCTGCAGCGCTTCGTAACGCTTGCGCAGGAAGCGGATATTGTCCTCGCCCCAGACGAAGCTCATGTGCGGCGTGGAGTTGATGAACGAACGCGGATTTTTCAGTACGCCCTGCTTGACCTGCCAGGCGAGGAACTGGCGGGTGATCTGGAACGACTCGTTGATTTCCACGGCCTTGGTGATATCGATCTTGCCGTCTTTCTCCGGTGTGTAATTCAGCTCGGCCAAAGCCGAATGGCCGGTGCCGGCGTTGTTCCAGCCGTTGGAGCTTTCCTCGGCGACCTTGTCCAGCCGCTCGATCATCTGCATCGACCAACTGGGCTCCAGTTCGTTGAGCCAGATGGCCAGGGTGGAGCTCATGATGCCACCGCCGACGACCAGCACATCGACCTTGGGTGGATCGGCGGCGTGGGCGGTGGACAGGGCGCAGCCCAGGCTGAGCAGCGCGCAGTTGAGGCGGTTGTTGATCTTCATGTCGGCTCCAGAGAGGCACACGCGCCTCCGATAGCGGTGGAACAGTCTTCGAGAAACCTGGACGGACGTCGGTTCAAAACGTCCGGCCAGGGCCTGCATTGGAGGTGGCAGGCGCGTCACTTTGAGATTGAGAATAGAAGATCGTCGCAGCGCCACGGGAGGCACGGGATGCTGTTGGTCCGCACAGATCGCCAGCACTCGTCTGGAAGGCTATCCTTCGAACAGATCGCCTGGTGCTTGAGGGGGCCACCCCACATCGGCATGACCTACCATCCAATACACATCAGGGAGGACGCGACATGCTCAAGCGAGGCGATGACTACAAGCGCTGGTGCGACCCAGGCCTCAACCATCAGGTTCACCAGCAAACCCTCGATGACGGCACGTTGCTCGAGGTACAGACGCGCTTGTCGCGAACCGGCGCTACGCAGTTGTTCATTGGGATCTACGAGGCTGACGGTGCGTGCATCCATGAGCGTCTCTATGACCAAAGGCCTGGCGAAACCACCACGCGTGCCTTGCTCTGGGGGCTGGGTCGCGCCCGGCGTCTGGCGCAAGAAGCGCGCAAACATGGGACTTGGATCATCAATCAGTGAGTCTGCAGGCCTGAGGGTCACCTGGGCCACCCGGTAGATTTTTGGAACTCAGGCCCTTCGCCACTTGCCCACTTCCTTGACAGTCACAGACCACGAGGAGGGGCAAGATGCCCAAGGCAACAGGCAAAGTCCGTTATGGCGTGGTAGCCGGCGGCTCGATTTCCCAGGGTGCGTTCATGCCAGGTATCGGTCAGACCGATAACTCGGTGATCACTGCATTGGTGACGGGCGACCCGCAGAAGGCCAGGCTTCTGGCCGAGCGCTACGCGCTCAAGGCCTATGCCTATGAAGAGTACGCCGCGCTCTTGAGCAGCGGTGAAGTGGATGCGGTGTACGTTGCCACGCCGAACTTCCGCCACCGCGAATTCGTGGTTCCAGCGCTCGAAGCGGGCATTCACGTGCTGCTGGAAAAACCCATGGGGTCAGTGAGGCCGATTGCCAGGCCATGATCGACGCGGCGCAGCGTTCCGGCGCCAAACTGATGATCGCCTACCGCCTGCACTGCGAGCCCGGCACCCTGGACATGGTCGAGCGCGTGCATGCCGGTAACTTCGGTGACCCACGGTTGTTCACGTCGATCTTCACCCAACGGGTCAAACCCAGCAATCATCGCGCGCAAAGCGGTTTCGAGGCCGGTCCTGTGCCTGACATGGGGCCGTACCCGCTGAACATGGTGCGTCAGCTCTTCAATGCCGAACCCATCGAGGTGTCGGCGATCGGCGTGCATTCACCGGGGTCATCGATCAATACCTGGGACACCGTGACGGTGAGCCTGCGCTTCCCCGACGAGCGCCTGGCACAATTCACCGTGAGCTACACCTTGCCCGACAGCGAGCGTTTCCAATTGCTGGGCACTAAGGGCGAGATCGAGGCGTCGCCGTGTTTCGGCTATGGCGAAGGCGTCGCCATCAGCTATCGAGCCACCATCGACGGCGAAACACGGGTCCACGTCAATCCGGTTGTGGATCAATTCGCTGGTGAAACCGCTTACTTCTCCGATTGCATCCTCAACAACGAAAGTCCGGAGCCCGATGGAGAGGAGGGGCGGCGCGATGTGAGAGTGGTCGCCGCAATCCAGCGAGCCCTGGAGACTGGCCAGGCTCAGCGCCTCGAGCCCCTCGATCCACGGCCAGTCGCGCGGCGTGCAACGCAAAGTCGGGCGTTTCCGTTAGCCAAGGTGCCGCCGATGATCGACACCGAATCGCCCACCGAATGACTGTGCCGTCCGAGCGCGCTGCCTGGCGCGCCCGGACCTGCGCGCCTCAGCGCTGGGGGCGTAGCCACCAATGGCCAACGCCGCACGCAACGCGGCCAGGTGAGTCAGTCCCTGGGGCAGGTTGCCCAGATAATGCCCCGTACTTGGGTCGACCATTTCCGAATAGATACCCACGCCATGTGCCAGCCCGGATAGCGCCTGGTCGTAAGCCTGCTCGGCACGGCCACGCTGATCGAGTATGGCCCAGGCCTCGATCAGCCAGAACGTGCAAGCGAGAAAACACCCTTCCTCTTGCTCGGCTCCACTGTAGCGATAATGGTAGGCGCCGCTACCCAGTGCCTGCTGCACCGCCTCCAACGTACTGTGCAAACGTGTCCTGGAGGGGTAGCCGAAGCGCACTGCCAGGGCGATGGAGGCGTCCAGCCGATCGCTGCCGGGGTAGAACAGGTAGGCCTGGTGCCTCTCGCTCCAGCCGTGGGTTTCTATCCATACGTGAATACGCTCCCGCTCGCGCACCCAGCGCTCGCGGCAGGTGGTGGGCAGATGACCGCCATCGGCCAGTTCGATGGCACGGGTCAGGGCTTGCCAACTGCTGACCTTGGACATGGTGTAATGCTGCGGCTCGGGCAGTTCCCAGATACCGGAGTCGGGTAGGCGCCAGCAGTCGGCACATTGGTCGGCCAAGTGGGCCAATGTGGCGGCGCTCACGGCATCGAGGATATTGCCGCTGTCGATGAAACAGCGCGCGGTCTCGAAGATGTCGCCGAACACGCCGTGCTGCAGTTGATCCCGGGCATCGTTGCCGACCACCGGCGGGGAATGCTTGTAGCCGGGCAGATCGAGGGGGCGAGTGCAGTCGCCCAGCGCACCGTCGAGCGTGTAGAACACCTGCGCCCCATGTTCTTTCACCCGCCGCAACAGCCAGGTGAAGGCGGCCTTGGCTTCGGTCTGGGCACCGATACCGAGGAAGGCTTCGATGGTGTAGCCGGCATCACGGATCCAGGCGAAGCGGTAGTCGTAGTTCTTCGCACCGCCGATGCGCTCGGGCAACGAGGTGGTGGCCGCAGCCATGATCGAGCCGCTGGGCGAGGACAGCAGCAGCTTGAGCGCCAGGGCATTGCGCACCACCAGGCCCTTGAAAGGGCCATCGTAAACCAGGCTTTGTGACCACTGGCGCCATTCCCGGTCGGAGCCGTCGATGCGCGCATCGATCAAGCTCAGCGGGGGCACCACCAGCGGCTCATCGTGCCCGGCGATCAACGCCACGATGCTGCGCTGGCCTGGGCCGACCGACACGCGGGCGCGCACGCCCATGTCATCCTTGCGCTCGATTTCCGTGCGCGCATCATGCAGGAACAGACCGAGGATATGACCGGCGTGGAACACGCAGCCGTTGTCGTTGGGCGTCAGGTAGGGGCTGATGGTGTCGGCCTGGGTGCCGAAGTCGATGGCGATGTCGAACTCGACTTCGCCTTCGACGCCTTCGATACGGCGGGCCAGCTCAGCCCAGGGCAAGCGACCGGCCGGGCCGCTGTTCAGCGATTCGGTGAGTCTGGCGCGACCATTGGCGGTGATGTACAGGGTTTCCAGCACATTGCTGTCAGGTAGATACCGGCGCTGGACGTGGAACGGTTCGCGTGGCGTGACGGCGAAGAAGCCTCCGGTGGAGGGGGCCAGCAGCCGATCGAACAGGGGGGGAGAGTCCATGTGCGGGACGCACCACCAATCGATCGAACCATCCAGGCCGATCAGCGCCACTGATCGGCCATCGCCCAGGGCAGCGTAGTGCTCGAGCAGCAGCCAGCCACCGCTGTCGCGTTGCGGTTCGCCCTGTTGGCAGGAGTGAGAGTCGATATCGTGCACGCTGTGTCTCCGCTGTAGGTCGTAATCTTGGGACCAAAGGTGCGGCGGCGGAGTTCTGAACGGCGCGTTGGAGCTATTGAGTGACCAATCAGTCAAAAAAACGGAATTTTTTGATTCAGTACCCGCTCCATTAGCCTGAACTGATGAGGAGAGTCCAATGGCAGGACAGCAGTTGTACGTGATCGAGTACGCGCTTCATGGGGAATACCGGACTTTCATCATTCGGCTGGAACGCATGGATAATGCCGCAGCTTGGCACTGGGCAAGCTGCGACGCGGGCGTGGGCATCATTCCACGGTTTGGCCAGCATTCCATCAAGAAGGTCAGCCGGCCGATGGCCGAGCGCTATGGGCTGTCCGATGTGCGCTGGCGGCCTTCGGGGCAGGGCCCCGAGTTCGTTGCGCCACTCGTGGATGTGCAGAAGTTTTCCAGCGCTGGCGTCAAGCCCGTTCACCGCGCAACCAACGCTGATGATAGTGAGCCACCCGAGACAGCCCATAGATCGCACCTTCATGCATGACCGCTGCGCGTTCGCCGAAAAAACGCTGGCTGCGGGTAAACACTGCAACGGGGTGACCGGCAAACGCCCAGGCGAAGCACATCGTACCCGGTGAAACCCCAGGCTGCGGAGCCGGCCCGGCTACCCCAGTGGTGGCTATGGCCACGCTGGCGTCACTGTCCTTCAACGCACCGAGCGCCATCTCCCACGCCACGGCCTCGCTGGTCAGACCATAACGCTCAATCGTCTCGGGGCTGACGCCCAACAGGCGGCGCTTGGCGCTGGGCGAATACACGACGTAGCCGCTTTCCAGCACCTCACCAGCCCCAGGTAATGCGGCCAGCAGCGTGACCATGGCTCCGGCGGTGCAGGACTCAGCAGTTGTGAGCATCAAGCGATGGTCTTTGAAGTATTGCAAAGCAGTAGCGACGGGATCGTGGATCATGATCTTGGCTCTCAAGGGATTTGGCGGTGGACGTCTGCCGATCGCTATTGGTTCAGCATGACGCTCTTTGTCTCCACTGATCATGTGGCGGTGAGTTGCGTTGAGTTCTGCCGCGCTCCTCGGCTTCCTTTAGTGGGCGCTGTATCACCGCCTGCACCGCAGCGGCACGCGTGTGCTAGAGGTCCAGCAGCGCCGGACTGTTGAAATTGCTTAACCTGTGGTCGTCGGCAGCACATTCCAGTGCACTTAGGTGTTGGTGCGATAGCGCTTTCTGCAAGCTGCGTTCGCCGTTCTGCCAGGCTTGTTGAAGCACAGGCTTGAGCCGCCGAGGTAGAACGCTGAACATCGGCTGCCAATACCCGCTCTGACGCACCATCGCGGTGGCCTCTTCGGCAGCCGCGAGCTGGCGCAGGGCGTCGATCAATTCACGGTCAATCAGCGGCGAATCACACGCCAGCACCACGACCCATTCATGACGCACCACCTGCAGGCCGGCGATCACGCCGGCGAGCGGTCCTGGATAATCCCTGTCTTCATCGCCCACGCAGCAGTCGGCGAAGCCGGCATAGACCTGCTGGTTGCGGTTGCACGAGATCACCAGGTCATCGGTGAGCGGTCTGACCACACGCTGTATGTGCGCCACCAGCGGTTCGCCACGCCAAGGCAGCAAGCCCTTGTCACGCCCGCCCATGCGCTGGCCACGGCCTCCGGCGAGGATCAGAACGGAACAGGGGGCAGGGCAGCAGGCATTGAAAAGGGCTCCAAACAGTGACTGCCCGGAACCCTCTCATTCAACGCCTGGCTTGTCCAGTCAGGCGTCCGGCTTGGCGCTGCGGTGACCGGCAATACGCATGACCACCACGAAGAACACCGGCACGAATACCACGGCCAGGGTCGCACTGAGCATGCCGCCGATCACGCCGGTGCCAATGGCTTGCTGGCTGGCCGAGCTGGCACCGCTGGCAATGGCCAGCGGCACCACGCCGAGGATGAACGCCAGCGAGGTCATGACGATGGGGCGCAGTCGCAGCTTGGCGGCCTGCATGGCCGCATCGGCGGCGTCCACGCCTTGATCGACCAGGCTCTTGGCGAACTCGATGATCAGGATGGCATTCTTCGCCGACAGACCGATCAGGGTGATCAGGCCGACTTTGAAGAATACGTCGTTGGGCATGCCGCGCAGGGTCACCGCCAGCACCGCCCCCAATACGCCCAGTGGCACCACTAGCAGCACCGCCGTAGGGATCGAACAGCTCTCGTAGAGTGCTGCCAGGCACAGGAACACCACCAGCAGCGACAGGGCCAACAGCACAGGTGCCTGGCTACCGGACAAGCGCTCCTGCAAGGACAGACCAGTCCATTCCAGTGCACTGCCGGCGGGCAGCGCATCGACCAGGCGCTGGATTTCCGCCATTGCCTCGCCCGAGCTGTGGCCTGCTGCTGGCTCACCGGAAATCGACACCGCCGGGTAACCGTTGTAGCGCGTCAGTTGCACCGGGCCGCTGAGCCAGCGTGCCTGCACGAAAGCGCCGAGCGGCACCATCTTGCCGCTGGCGTTGCGCACGTGGATCTTCAGCAGATCCTCGACCTGGCTGCGTTGATCGCCCTCGGCTTGAACCACCACGCGTTGCATGCGGCCCTGGTTGGGGAAGTCGTTGACGTAGTTCGAGCCCACCGAGGTGTCGAGCACCGCGCCGATGTCGGCGAAGGACACACCGAGCGCATTGGCCTGACGGCGGTCCACTTCCAGTTGCACCTGCGGGCTCTCGGCCAACGATGCCTCCCGTACGTTGGTCAGCACCTTGCTCTTGCGTGCCTGGGCCAGCAGCTCGTCGCGGGCCGCCATGAGACCGGCATGGCCCATGCCACCTCGGTCCTGCAGGCGAAACTCGAAGCCGGTCGACTCACCCAAGCCGTCTACTGGCGGCGGCAGTATTGAATAGGCCACGGCATCCTTGAGCGCCGAGAACGCCACGGTCGCGCGATCGGCGATCGACTGCGCGCTGTCGTCGGCGCCACGCTCGGACCAGTCCTTGAGCGTGGTGAAGGCCAGCGCCGCGTTCTGGCCACTACCCGAAAAGCTGAAACCAAGGATCATTGTGGTATTGCCTACACCCGATTCCTGCGCATTGTGCGCCTCGATCTGCGCGGCGACCTGTTCGGTACGCATGCGGCTTGCCCCTGGGGGCAACTGGATGTCGGTGATGGTGTAACCCTGGTCCTCGGTGGGCAGGAAGGCGCTGGGCAACTGGCTGAAGCCGTAGCCCAGCACCGCCACCAGCAAACCGTAAAGCAGCAGGTAGCGGCCACTGCGGGCCAGGGCATGGGCGACCCAGCGCTGGTACCCCTGGCTCATGCCCTCGAAGCGGCGATTGAACCAGCCGAAGAAGCCTTTACGCTCATGATGCTCGCCTTTGGCGATGGGCTTGAGCAGGGTCGCGCACAGGGCGGGCGTGAGGCTCAGCGCCAGGAAAGCGGAGAACAGGATCGACACCGCCATCGACAGGGAAAATTGCTGGTAGATCACGCCCACCGAGCCTTTCATGAAGGCCATGGGCAGGAATACGGCTACCAGCACCAGGGTGATGCCGATGATCGCGCCGCTGATCTGCCCCATCGCCTTGCGCGTCGCCTCCTTGGGACCCAGACCTTCCTCGGCCATGATCCGCTCGACGTTTTCCACCACCACGATGGCATCATCGACCAGGATGCCGATGGCCAGCACCATGCCGAACAGGGTCAGCACATTGACCGAGAAGCCCAGCGCGAGCATTACGGCGAAGGTGCCCATGAGTGCGACTGGCACGACAAGGGTGGGGATCAGGGTGTAACGGATGTTCTGCAGGAACAGGAACATCACCGCGAACACCAGCAGCATCGCTTCGAATAGAGTGCTGATCACCTGCTTGATCGAGACCTTGACGAACGGCGAGGTATCGTAAGGGATGTCGTATTTGACCCCGGCAGGGAAGTAGCGCGACAGCTCGTCCATCTTCTGCCGCACCAGCGTGGCCGTTTCCATGGCGTTGGCACCCGGAGACAGCTTGACGCTGAACGCGCTGGTCGCCTTGCCGTTCAGGCGCGTGCCGTATTGGTACTCCTGGGCGCCGATCTCGACGCGAGCGACATCGCCAACGGTGACCACCGAGCCATCGGGATTAGCCCGCAGCACGATGGCGGCGAACTCTTCTGGCGTGCTGAGCTGACCCTTGACCACCACGTTGGCGGTGATTTCCTGGGTCGGCCGGGTGGGCAGATCGCCGATGCTGCCAGGGGCCACCTGCGCGTTCTGCGCCGTAATGGCGCTGGCCACGTCCTGAGGCGTGAGGGCGAAGCCGACCAGCTTGGCCGGATCGATCCAGATCCGCATGGCCCGTTCCGAGCCATAGAGCTGGGCCTTGCCGACGCCCTTTATGCGGCGGATCTCGTTCATGACGTTGCGCGCCAGAAGGTCGCTCAGGGCGATTTCGTCGTAGCTGCCGTCTCCGGAGGTGAGGGTGCCGAGCAGCAGAAAGCCAGTGGAGACTTTCTCCACTTGCAGGCCTTGCTGAGTGACCGGTCGCGGCAGACGCGACTCGACCACTTTCAGACGGTTCTGCACATCGACCTGAGCCAGGTCGGGCACCGTGCCGGGCTCGAAGGTGGCGGTGATGGTGGCGCTGCCCAGACTGCTCTGGGATTCGAAATACAGCAGATTGTCGGCGCCATTGAGCTCCTGCTCGATAACGCTGACCACGCTCTCATCCATGGTCTGCGCCGAGGCGCCTGGGTACACGGCGTAGATTTCCACCTGCGGCGGCGCGACGTCGGGATACTGGGCGACCGGCAACTGCGGAATGGCCAGCGCGCCGGCGAGCAGGATGAACAAGGCGACCACCCAAGCGAAGATCGGGCGGTCGATGAAGAACTGCGGCATGGGTCAGGCCCTCACTGGCCGGTGTGCTTGACGAGGGGTTGAGCGGACTTGTCGGCGTCGACTTGCACTTGATCTCCGACCTTGACGTGCTGCAGGCCCTCGACCACCACGCGTTCGCCAGGCGTCAGCCCTTCGCTGACGATCCAGCGGTCACCCTGGGCACTGCCCAGGACCACCTGGCGTTCGTCGATACGCTGCTGGTCATCGACCACCAGCACCTTGGGTACGCCGGCGCTGTCGCGCAGAATCGCCCGCTGCGGCACGCTCAGGCCCTTGGGCTGTACCGCCTGCTCCAGTCGCACGCGCACATAGCTGCCGGGCAGCAGGTCCAGGTCTGGATTGGGGAACTCGCTGCGCAAGGTAATCTGGTTGGTGCTCGGATCGACGCTGATGTCGGAGAACAACAGCTTGCCCGACAGCGGGTAGGCACTGCCGTCGTCCTGAATCAGCGTGGCGCGGGCCTGGTCGGGGCCGACCTGCTGCAATTCGCCGGCGCGCAGGGCGCGGCGCAAGGCATTGAGGTCGCGGGTCGACTGGGTGACGTCGGCATGGATCGGGTCGAGTTGCTGGATGACGGCCATCTCGGTGGCCTCGCTCTGTCCGACCAGAGCGCCCTCGGTGACCCGCGCGCGGCCGATACGCCCTGAAATCGGTGCGGTGACCGTGGCGTAGCCCAAGTTCAGTCGCGCACGCTCCAGTGCTGCCTTGGCCTCGGCCACCTGAGCACGGCCCTGCAGGAAGGCGGCACGGGCGTTGTCGTATTCCTGACGGCTCACGGCATTTTCTTCGACCAACTGCCGGTAGCGCTGCTCCTGAAGCCGCGCCTGGTACAAGGTAGCCTCGGCGCGGGCGAGGGCAGCGCGAGCACTGTCGTGATCGGCTTTGAACGGTGCCGGGTCGATCAGGAACAGCACATCGCCTTGATTGACGTCGCTGCCTTCGCGGTACACCCGCTTGAGCACCACGCCGGCGACGCGGGCGCGTACCTCGGCCGTCCTGGGCGCCAGAATACGCCCGCTCAGTTCGGTGCTGATGGCCAGGGCCTGCGGCTGCACGGTCTCGACCCGCACCTGCGGGGCCGGCGCGTCGGTTTCCTGATCGTTGGCATCGTCGCAACCGGCCAGGACCAAGCCCAGCACGGTCAAAAGCGCCAGACGGCGCTTGAAGAAGGGAATAGACATACGGATCTTCCAGATAGGATCGTGCCTATGCTACGGCAGCCGTTCGCGTGCGGGCTGTTAAGCTATGTAGGTCGTGTGTGAAAAAGTGTAAGGAGCATGCTGTGCGCTGCGTAGGATTCTATATCCTGCGGTCAACGGGCCGTGTCGGCCTTTTTATTCTGATGACTTTCAAGCGCCCATGCCCAACATACTCTTGGTCGAAGACGACAGCGCGCTGTCGGAGCTGATCGCCAGCTACCTGCAACGCAACGATTTCCATGTCCAGGTGATCGCCCGTGGCGACCACGTGCTCGAGGAGTTCCGCCGCCAGCGTCCGGACCTGGTGGTGCTCGACCTGATGCTGCCGGGGATGGATGGATTGCAGGTCTGTCGCCTGCTGCGCCAGGAGTCGCAGAGCCTGCCGATTCTCATGCTCACCGCTCGCGATGACAGCCATGATCAGGTATTGGGCTTGGAGATGGGTGCCGATGACTACGTCAACAAGCCGTGCGAGCCACGAGTGTTGCTGGCCCGTGTACGCACTTTGCTGCGCCGTAGCAGCGTGGGCGAGCCGCGCCTGGACCACGAGCTGATCGAAATCGGTGGGCTGAGCATCGATCTGGCCGAGCGAACAGTCAGTTGGCGCGGCGCCGAGGTCGAGTTGTCCAGTGGTGAGTACAACCTGCTGGTGGTGCTGGCGCGCAATGCCGGCGAGGTGCTCAGTCGCGACCGTATCCTGCAGCAGTTGCGTGGTATCGAGTTCAACGGCACCGACCGCTCGGTGGACGTGGCGATCTCCAAGCTGCGGCGCAAGTTCGACGATCACGCCGGCGAGGCACGCAAGATCAAGACTGTGTGGGGCAAGGGTTACTTGTTCAGCCGGGTCGAGTGGGAGTACTGAGCCGCCATGCTCAAGTTCCTGGTACGACTCTACCTGCTGATCATCGTCGCCTACGCCGGCGCGCTGCTGCTGATTCCCGATGCCATCGTCGGTGCGTTCCACGATCGTTTCATGGCCTACAACCTGGATCAGACCCGTGGTGTGCAATCGCTGATCGTCCGTCAGTTCCAGCAGGCGCCTCAGTCACGCTGGCCGCAGGTGGAGCAGGAACTGGCTGCCGCGTTCGCACCCTTGCAGGTGCAACTGCTGCGCATGGACGACCCGGATCTCAAGCCGGTCGAGCGCGCACGCCTGGAACGCGGGCAGCACGCCCTGCGCCTGGCGGACTGGGGTTATTACCAGACCATCATGGCGCCGCTGGATCGCAATTGGTTCGTGCGTCTGAACTCGCCACCGGACCCGCTGGACATCAACGTGTTGTCGTGGGGCGTGACGGTACTGATCGGCGCGGCCATGCTCGGCTGCCTGCTGCTATGGGTCTGGCCGCACTGGCGTGACCTGGAGCGGCTCAAGGACACCGCCCGACGCCTGGGGCGCGGCGAGATGTCCGAGCGCACGCAGATTTCCCCGCGCTCCAACATCGGCGAGCTGGCTGGGGTGTTCGACACCATGGCTGGCGACCTGGAGCGCCAGGTCAGGCAGCAGCGCGAGCTGCTCGATGCCGTCTCTCACGAGCTACGTACGCCGTTGACCCGGCTGGACTTCGGGCTGGTACTGCTGTTCGACGAGGTGCCCGCCGCCAGTCGCAAGCGCCTGCTGGAACTGGTCGGGCATGTGCGCGAGCTGGACGAACTGGTGCTGGAGCTTTTGTCCTACAGCCGGCTGGACAACGCCGAGCAGGTGCGCGAGCGGGTGGAGGTGTCGCTGGTCGAACTGGTCGACAGCGTGATCGGGGGTTTCGCCGAAGAGCTCGACGGGCGCGGCATCCAATGGGAGGTACGCGCCGATGAGGGGCTGCCGCGCTTCGTGCTCGATCCGCGGCTGACAGCGCGGGCGGTACAGAATCTGGTGCGCAACGCCATGCGCTACTGCGACCGACGCCTGCTGCTGCGCCTGACCCAGGAAGCCGACCGGGCTTGTCTGCTGACGGTCGAGGATGATGGCATCGGCATTCCGCCCGAAGAACGCGAGCGAATTTTCCAGCCGTTCTATCGTCTGGACCGCAGCCGAGACCGCAGTACCGGTGGCTTCGGCCTGGGCTTGGCGATCAGCCGTCGAGCCATCGAGGGGCAGGGCGGAACCCTGACGGCGGCGCAGTCCGCCTTGGGCGGGGCGCAATTCAGGATTCGCCTTCCGGCAGGTGCCCTGCAACCCAGCTGAACAGCGCTCGCAAAAAAGGGCTGCCAAGCAGCCCTTTGTGCATCGTCCGTGAGGACTTAGAACACCACACCCTGACTACGCAGGTAGTCATCGTAAGTGCCGCTGAAGTCGATCACGCCATCAGCTGACAGCTCGATGATGCGCGTAGCCAGCGAGGATACGAACTCGCGGTCATGGCTGACGAACAGCAGGGTGCCCGGATAGTTCTCCAGCGCCAGGTTCAGCGCCTCGATGGATTCCATGTCCAAGTGGTTGGTCGGCTCGTCCATCACCAGCACGTTAGGCTTCTGCAGGGTCAGCTTGCCGAACAGCATACGGCCTTGCTCACCACCGGAAATCACCTTGACCGACTTGAGAATCTCGTCGTTGGAGAACAGCATGCGGCCGAGCGTGCCACGGATGACCTGCTCGCCACTGGTCCACTGACCCATCCAGTCGAACAGGGTCACGTCGTCTTCGAAGTCGTGGGCATGATCCTGCGCGTAGTAACCCACCTCGGCGCTGTCGGTCCACTTGACCGAACCGGCGTCGGGCTGCAGCTCACCGACCAGGGTGCGCAGCAGCGTGGTCTTGCCGATGCCGTTGGGGCCGATGATCGCCACGCGCTCGCCGGCTTCGACGGTGATGTCGAAGTTCTTGAACAGCACCTTGTCGTCGAAGGCCTTGGCCATTTTTTCCACGACCACGGCCTGACGGTGCAGTTTCTTGGTCTGTTCGAAGCGTATGAACGGGCTGACCCGGCTGGAGGGCTTGACTTCGGCAAGCTGGATCTTGTCGATCTGCTTGGCCCGGGAAGTGGCCTGCTTGGCCTTGGAGGCGTTGGCCGAGAAGCGGCTGACGAAGGTCTGCAGCTCGGCGATCTGCGCTTTCTTCTTGGCGTTGTCCGAGAGCAACTGTTCGCGGGCCTGGGTGGCGGCGGTCATGTACTCGTCGTAGTTGCCTGGGAACAGACGCAGTTCACCGTAGTCCAGGTCGGCCATGTGAGTGCAGACGCTGTTGAGGAAGTGACGGTCGTGAGAAATGATCACCATGGTACTGTTGCGCGCCGTGAGAACGTTTTCCAGCCAGCGGATGGTGTTGATGTCCAGGTGGTTGGTCGGTTCGTCGAGCAGTAGGACGTCCGGATCGGAGAACAGCGCCTGGGCCAGCAGCACGCGCAGTTTCCAGCCCGGCGCCACTTCGCTCATTGGACCGAAATGCTGCTCCAGCGCAATACCCAGGCCCAGCAGCAGTTCGCCGGCACGCGATTCGGCGGTGTAGCCGTCCATTTCAGCGAACTCGGTTTCCAGCTCGGCGACGGCCATGCCGTCTTCCTCGGTCATTTCCGGCAGCGAGTAGATGCGGTCGCGTTCGGCCTTGACCTTCCACAGCTGGCTGTGGCCCATGATCACCGTGTCGATGACACTGAACTGTTCATAGGCGAACTGATCCTGACGCAGCTTGCCCAGGCGCGTATTGGGCTCGAGCATCACCTGGCCGGCGCTGGGCTCCAGATCGCCGCCCAGGATTTTCATGAAGGTCGACTTGCCGCAACCGTTGGCGCCGATCAGGCCGTAGCGGTTGCCGTTGTTGAATTTGACGGAGACGTTCTCGAACAGGGGCTTGGAGCCGAACTGCATGGTGATGTTGGCGGTAGAGATCAAAGGGCTAACCTATCAGTCACTTACAGGGCCGGATTTCAACCTGATACCGAATTGATACCAATTTTGAGTTTTTCCAGCTCGCTCCAGTCGGAGCTTGAGTTGAGCCAACGGGCATAAGTCGACAGCAGCATTTGAACGCTGTGACCCAGCTGTTGGGCGATAAATGCGGGATTGAGCCCGGACATTAAGCATATTGTCGCATAGGTATGCCGGCAGTTGTACGGGGGGCGACGGCGAATACCCAGCTCACGCAGGACTGGTACCCACTGTTTGTGCAGGTCAGACGTCTGCTTCACATATTCGGCGTTCTTCGACGGCGGGAATACGAACGGCGTGGTTGTCACCGCTCCCTTGCCATCCTTGCGGCGCTCTGCGTAAAGCCTGCCGAACTGGATAGCTCGCAAGGCCCGATCGTTCAGGAGCGCGAAGCGATCCCTGCCGGTTTTCGTTCGCTCCTCAACCTCACCCAGGGCGACCGTCCTCCTGACATGCACCGTCCGCTTGGTCATGTCGATCACATCCCAGCGGACCGCCAGTGCTTCCGACAGGCGCAACCCAGTGAAGAACATGAACTCGAACAGTGCCGCGTAGATCAGGCTCGGCCAATGCTTGTGTTCAAACAGTTTTCTGATGATGGTGTTGGCTTCGGCCAAGGTGAAGGGGTCGATCTCTTTCCTCGAACGCTTCGGAAACTCGATCAGTTCGGCAGGATTCTTGGCCAGCAGACCCTCTCGGGTGGCAGCGGACAGGATCGTCGACAACCTGGTGATAGCGTTGCGTTTCACGTTCGCCGAGGTCCACTCCGTTTCCGTTATGACCCATCGTAACAGCGTGGTGGTGATCAGGTCGACGCGGACCAGCGCCAGGCGGGGATCCAGTAGAGGTTGAGGGCGCTCTTGTAATTGTTATGGGTGCCCTGCGTGATTTCTCGACTATCCAGCCAGAGCTGGGCGTACTCGCCGAAAGTCGGCTTCCCTCCGACCACGGTCTGCAAGCCAGGGAAGAACTCAGCGTATTTCTCTTGGTCCAGTAGGCCAAGTTTGTTGAGGCTGGTTACCTGATCGCGAAGGTTGGATGCAGCCTTGATGCCTTTTTGTGTCGGGGGATAGGGCAGCGTTTCGCATCGACGGATACCATCCCATGTGAAACGAATCTGGAGGGCGTTGCGGAAGTGTAGTGGTCAACAATTCCCGGACACAGAATTGAGTTTTTCTTCCGCCACCGCCGGCGGTACGAAACCGTTGTGCTGATGCGGCCTTATCCAGTTGTACCGCTGCATGAGGTAGCAGCCGATGTCCTGCTCGGCCAACGCTGTCGTCATGTAACCCTCTGTCGGCACCCACTCCGTTTTCAGGCTACGAAACAGCCGCTCCATGGGCGAATTGTCGTAACAGTTTCCCCTTCGGCTCATGCTCTGGGTCATCCGATAGCGCCAGAGCCGCTGGCGGAAACTACGGCTGCCATATTGGCTGCCCTGGTCGCTGTGAAACAGCACGCCTTGTGGTCTGCCACGCATCTCGTAAGCCCTGTCGAGCGCTTTGACGACCAGTTCCGCATCAGGCTTGGCGGACATCGCCCAACCCACCACTCTGCGGCTGCACAAGTCCAAGACCACCGCCAGATAGCTCCATCGACCCTCTGCCCAGATATACGTGATGCCGCCACACCAGGCCTTGTTTGGCGCAGCCACGGTGAAATTGCGATCAAGCACATTCGGAATGTCGGGACGCTCGACCGTGGCCTTCTTGTACGCATGAGAACCGGGCTGTTTGCTCATCAGTCCTTGTTCCTTCATCAATCTTCTGACTCTGAAACGCCCGACGTTAACGCCTTCATCCCGCAGCATGGCAACCAGACTGCGACTGCCCGCTGAGCCACGACTTTGGTTGAACAGCTCGTTGACACGACTGCGTAGATTCACTCGGCGGACATCGATATGACGCCGCCGGGCCAAGTGGGCGTAATAACAAGACCGGGGTAGCTCGAAGACTGAACACAACAGTTGAACGGGGTAGTGCTTTGCCAACTGCCGAATCGACTTCAACGTCTGCGCCCGTGTTCCTCGGCCATCAAGAGCGCAGTGGCCTCCTTTAATATTTTCTTCTCAAGCTCCAGCCGGTTGATACGGGCCTGAAGCTCCTGAATGGTCTGCTGCTCCGGCGTGAGCGCCTTGGCAGTGGGCGTAACGCCCCCGCGCTCCAGCTGCAGCTGGGTAACCCAGCGGCGCAATAAGCTCTCACCTACATCGAGAGATCTGGCGGCCTCGGGACAACTGTAGCCTTGGTCGAGCACCAGGCTGGCAGCCTCACGCTTGAAAGTCGGGGTGAAGGTACGTCGTTGTCTGCTCATCGAACACCTCTGTATGGCGAGCATTCTCGCCTAAAAAGGTGTCCGGGGTTAGTAGACCACTACAGCGGATTGAACCACGAGGTTTCCCATTTCGGATCATATGACTTGCATGTGCCGCCCTCGCCGGGGGCGCTATCGTTGAATGGGGGAAGGCGCTGGAGGGCAGCGCCGAGTGATATGCTTCGACGTTTACCAAACAAGGAGAGTGGTAATGGGGTGCGAGAGAAAGCTGGTAGCGTTGAGGCAGAAGTTCACCCGCCTGCAGCGCCTGGTTGTGGGTGGCGCCGCTTTTGTGAGTGCCCAGGTATGGGCTTTCTCATACCCGAGCCAGCCCTGGCTTTACCTTCTGATCTTCGGGGTCATCGTCTTCATCTGCGCCTGGTCGCGTGAGACATACCGGAAGGGGTGAGGCTGGCGGGCAGCGCCAGAGGGTCAGGCCGCGACCGGGTACTGCTTGGCCAGAGCCTGCTTCACTGTCGCGATGATGCGGCAGAGGTAGGTCCAGTCTGGGTTCGGCTCCATGGCGTCAGCCGGCAGGTTCCACCAGTCGTCACCGAACACGCGGTGCATGAACTCGCTGTGGGCGCCGCCGCACTCGTCGAGCGAGCTGGTGTGGCGAACATCCTCGGCCTCGTCGAACAGGCTCCGGGCATCTTCTGCGTCCAGATCCCGGTCACGCCGCATCTGCACGATCGCCTTCCGCGCTTTGTCGGCCAGGGCCTCGGCGCTGAACCGGCGAGAACTCAACTGCCGGTCGAAGTAGCCGATGATGTATGCGTCTTGCAGCTTGCAGAAAACTGGGCGATGGTCAGGCCATCCCACATGCCGCCCCAGTAGGCGTGCAAGGTCTTGTCGAAGCAGCTGACGGTGATCTTCCCTTTGCAGGGCGCCAAGTCCTCGAGGTAAACGCTGATCGGGTCAAGGTTCGGCGCCCCGGTGATCAGAAACTTGGTGACGGTCGATTTCTCGACGTTCATGGCTTTCTCCATGCATGCGCCGCCCTCCGTGGCCAGATGCGGCATGGTTGAGATGGTAAAAGTGGGCAGCGCCTGTGTTAACTTAGCGACACGTTGAGTCAGCCGGAATTATTGAAATGCTCACAGTATTTCCCGAGTTTTTGTTAGAAAGAATTTCACTGAGAAAGATACTTCCTTCACACATAAGCGATGTGTACAAGGCGCTTTCCAACCCCCAAGTGATCGCCCACTATGGCGTTTCATATTCGAGCCTTGCCGAGACTGAAGAGCAAATGCGGTGGTTTGAGCGAATCGTCAACGAAAGGTCTGGAATATGGTGGGGGATATCTCTAGTTAACAATGAATCATTGATAGGGGCTTGCGGCTTCAACAATGTTTGCCACGACCACCGAAAAGCAGAGATAGGGTACTGGTTGATGCCTGAGTACTGGGGGCGAGGTCTACTATCTGAGGCTCTGCCGTCAATGATTGACTACGGGTTCAGCACCATGGGATTACACCGTATTCATGCAGATGTTGAGCCGGAGAACGAGCCCAGTTGCGCTCTCTTGAAGAAGTTTGGATTCATGCTTGAAGGCACTTTGCGCGATGTGGAATTTAAAGGTGGGAGGTTTCTAAGTCTCCACCAGTACAGTTTGCTATCTACGGACCCTGTACAGCGGTTAGGTGCTACTCACAGCAATTAATTTTTGACAGCTGAGATATCGCTGATCAGCTAGGGTGAATGTTGAACCCTGGAGTCTTTCGATCCGGTTCTGTTTTAGGGGTAATATGAAAGCAATTGATGATCTCATTGATGAGGTAGGTAGAGATAAACGGTGCAAAATATTTCCAGGCAAAAGGAACTGCCGCCTTTGCCATCTTCTAATTTGGCTTATCCAAGTGATTTGATTGATTTTTATAATTTCTGTGGTGGGGCTATTTTGTTTGAGGCTGGAAAGGATAATGTTTCTTTTGAAATATTATCTCCGGACGATCTTGTCCGTATCAACGTTGTGATGTTGGGTGATGAGAATTTGTTTGATATCTCGTCAACGTGGTACGCGGTATGTCGGACTGATAATGGTGACTATATTTCCATAGACCTTTCAAGGGAGGGAAATGGTCGATGTTATGACAGTAACCATGAAGTTCATGGTGTGCCGGGGAGCTGCCCAATAGTTTCGAAGAGCTTTTGAATAAGCTGTATCGTACTAATGGAAAAGATATTTTCTGGAGAAGTACAAATTATGGCGATGCCTATGGGTGAATTGATAACTGGGAATAGTGGTTTCCGAGATGTTTTTAAGTAATGAACGTTCTTGGGTATCGTGTCAGTCAGGGGCAGCTTACGGGGTACACGGCGCAACGGACCACGCTGTTTGCCCTGTCGAGTCCGTGGATGGCGCGCAGGCAATTAATACCTGCTGCGGGAGAGGTGCGCCCGTGAGGGCAGAAAACCAAGACTGTGCCTTGGTTTTCCAATGAACAACGGCTGAAAGTCGGGCTTTTCGGCATCCTCAAGCCGTCCATTTTCGGATGATGAGCAACTTGCTCGGAGTTTCCCTAAATATCCTCTATTGCTTCCATGATTGTACTAATAAAGAAATCCTCAAAACTTTGGAAAGCAATTTTTTCTCCCCATCCCGCTTAAACGATAATTCAGTCTCCACTATTACAGCTTCGCCACGCTCGCCAAAAATAGAAGTATCTATTGAAAATATTGGTCCATAGCCGGAAGTCTTTATGATAACCATTTTGATCGTGTCCCAGGAAGTGGTGTAACTCATCATGGCGCTGGCCACTGAGTTTGCCGTTTAGTTGATCACGGCCGACAGCTTGGCCTGTGGATTATCGCTGACGGATTCAAAGGCCTCCAACTGCATATATCGCCGTTGCAGGCACCATTCGTCGTTCTGCTCCAGCAGCATCGCCCCTACCAGCCTTGTGATCGCAGGATCGTTGGGGAAGATGCCCACGACGTCGGTGCGGCGCTTGATCTCTGCGTTGAGCCGCTCCATTGGATTGGTGCTGTGCAGTTGCTGTCGATGCGCTTTGGGAAACGCCATGTGCGCCAGCACCTCGTCCTCGCACCCGTCCATGAGTGTTGCGATCTTGGGGTACTTTTCGCGCAGTTGGTCTGCAACCAAGCGCAACTGTTGGTGGCATTCAGCGCGGCTATCTTGGGCGAAAACCGTGCGCAGAAGCGCCGCTACCATGGTGCGCTGGCCCTTGCCGACATGGGCCATGGCGTTGCGTATGAAATGCACTCGGCAGCGCTGCCAGGTCGCGTTGAAGACCTTGGAAACCGCAGCCTTCAAACCTTCGTGGGCATCGGAGATGACCAACTTCACGCCACGCAGGCCGCGCCGCATAAGGCTTCGCAGGAAGTCCGTCCAGAACGGCTCGGCCTCCGACGGCCCAACCCGCATGCCCAAGACTTCGCGGCCACCATCCGTGTTCACGGCCACGGCAATTATCACGGCGACCGAGACGATGCGCCCGGCCTCCCGCACCTTGACGTACGTGGCGTCGATCCACAGGTAAGGCCAGTCGCCTTCCAAAGGGCGATCAAGGAAGGCGTGGACGCGTTAATCGATCTCGCCAGCCAGCCGTGACACCTGGCTCTTGGAAATGCCGGTCATGCCCATGGCCTTGACCAGCTCGTCCACCGAACGCGTTGAAACGCCTTGGATATAGGTTTCCCTGGTGAGTATTAGGTCTTCGCAAACTCAACGTTAGCCAAGAACCACGATGACCACTCTCTTTCGCCCACAGGGCGCCTTTGGTTGGTTCAGTTACACCACTTCTCGGGACACGATCATTTGGTTTTTTGTTGGGCGCGCCCAAACGTATGCGTGCACTGTGAGTTCACCACTAAGCAACAAGGGGGCTTTTCTGGTTTTCAAAAATTCTCGCTAAAAAGTCGCGTCCCATGCTATATCCCGCGAGCTGGCATCCTCTGTACGCTACTTGGATGGGGTAATGAGCTGGTTTACCATGCGAGTGAAAATTATTCGCGTGTATTTGAACGAAATCTTTCAGAAAGAAATAGTATGAGTGCTAGCGTTGGCAGGCAAACGGCTGCCAAGATCACGCCGTGCCATCCGTATTTCAAGTAGAGATTGCTTGCTATGGCAGAGCCGGCTGCGCCTCCCAGAAAGAGACTGGTCATGTAAAGAGCGTTGAGGCGGCCGCGGTTTTCTGCACTCAATATATACACTTCGCGCTGACTGACTATCATGTTCATTTGTACTGCGAAATCAAGCAGCACACCGGTGAGCGCAAGGCCAAGTAGGCTGGAGCCGACGGGCAATAGTCCGCTTACGAGCGCGAGGGGCGCTATAACAAGCGCAAGCAAGCTTGCTGCATAGCTATGACCTGCGTCTGCCAGCCTTCCGGCGATAGGTGCAGCTACCGCGCCGATCGCCCCGATTAAAGCAAATATTCCAACTTGGCTCTGCGTCAGCCCAAATTCGCGTGTCAGTACCAGAGGTACGGCAGACCAGTACAGGCTGAAAGAGGCAAACAACAACCCTTGATAGAGCGCGCGCCTGCGGAGCACTGAGTATCGAAGTAAAAGGCTTGGCATTGAATATAGAAGCGTTGTGTATTTAGTGCTTTGGGCAGGTCGTCTGCTCGGTAACAATAAAAAGAGCAATAAAACGATTGCCGACATCAAGGTCGCAGCCATCAAAAACACAGAACGCCAGTTAAAATTATCTGTAATGAAGCTGGAGAGTGGTCTCGAGAGCAGTATGCCCACCAATAGACCGCTCATAATATTGCCTACCACTCTGCCTCGTTGGTGTTCAGGCGTTAAATGTGTCGCCATTGGGATCAGGATTTGCACTACCACAGAGCTGAATCCAATAATCACAGAGGCACTCAGGAACAGGGATGTTTGGCCCGGCTTGCTGATGCCTGCCAGTATCAAGCCTGTCACGTTTAGCGCAGTAATGATAATGATGAGGCGGCGATTTTCAATGATGTCCGCCAGGGGGACTAGGAAAAGGAGGCCAATTGAAAATCCAAGCTGTGTCAGTGAAACGACTATGCTTGAGTAGTTTCCCATTTCTAGATCGGGTGCGATCAGCCCTAGTATCGGTTGAGCATAATAAATATTGGCTGCTGTCGCTCCGCAGCAAAATGCTAAAAAACAATGAATGCAGTGCTTAACTGATGAGGTGAGTTGGCTGCAGAGACGCTGGGTGATTTCATGGTGCTGGCCTGAGTTTAACTCTGGGATTTTGGATAATATTGAAAATTTCAGCGTCAAGTAGAAGCGGCACTTTACGCAATGCACCTATGCGCAGCACGCACAAGTGATGCTGTCGTAATGATCACTTTGAGCAGATTTTGGAAGGCGTCCATTTTCATTCAGGCATCTGCCAGGTGCTTGATGCCCAGCGCGCCTGAAGTCTCAGAAGATGACGTAGAGCGGCTACACGTTATTGCTGGCGCGCAGGTCGACGCCGCTTACGCCTATCGGTTTGATGTAATGGGGTAGCGACTGATTGAGTTGGGCAAGATTCGGGGCAGTTCGACCTAGGGCAGCAGCCTCTCAGGCGCCCTCCAATCTGGCGACGAGCTGATTCAGGCCTCTCAGATCGAAGCAACCTGTTTACGCTTTTGCCGAGCGGACTAGCGATGAACACTGAGTTCATCGCGGCCACGATACGTAGGTTGGCGCGGAGTTGACGAATGTCGCGCGGGTACCGTTCAAGGATGTCCAGCGCGTTGTGCGCTGATTTGAGGGTTGGACTAGCCAGGGATGTACTACGCGCGTAGAGCCTGGTGAAGGCTATCAGTGGCAAGCTTGGCAATTGCTACCAACTGAGCTTCGCTGGCCCCGTCTCGTGCCTGCACAGTCATGCCTTGGAGTATTGCCCCGATAAAACGTGCCAGTGCGTCAGGGTCCGCTGATTTATCTAATTCGCCTTCGCTGATGGCTCTGGTCAGACGTCGCTGCAACAGCGCGATCGTTGCCTCACGCTTTTGCGAGGCCATCCGCGCTACCGTACTGTTTTCAGTTGCGCAGCCCAGCGCAGCGACTGAAATCATGCAGCCTTTGGGATAGGAAGATGATGCAAAGGCACGGGCTTGGCTAAGCAGCCAGGCACTCAAGGTCTTAACTGCGCCTGGGCCTTCCAGCGCCTCGAGTCCTGTATTACCAAACGTATCGGCGTACCAGTCCAGTGCCTCTTGGTAGAGCCCAGCCTTTGAGCGAAACGCTGTGTAGAGGCTCTGCGGTGTGATTCCCATGGCACTCGTAAGGTCGGTGATCGACGTACCTTCGTAACCGTGAGACCAGAAGCGCTCAGCAGCTTTCTGTAGGGCGATGTCGCGATTGAACGACAAAGGACGGCCACGTGGGCGTGCATTTTTCACAGTGATCACTCTTGAAATGGAATTTACCCTGTGTATTATGGAGTGGTCACTCATAAATCGCAAAGGTTAGCTCATGTCATACATCGAATCGTTGTCCACACTCGTAGATCACTCAATCGACAAAGCTCTTGAAGAGCAGCGAATCGTGGGTGCTGTGGTGATGGTCGCAAAGGATGGGCAGGTGCTCTATCGCCGTGCATCGGGAAAATTGGATCGTGAAGGCGACACTGCCATGCGCGAGGATGCAATTTTTAGACTGTCTTCCGTAAGCAAGCCAATGGTCACAGTGGCTGCAATGCGCCTTGTCGAGCGTGGCGTCATTCACCTGGGGCAGCCTGTTACCCACTGGCTCAAAGACTTCCGCCCGAAGCTTCAGAACGGCACCGAGCCTACTATTACCGTGCATCATTTACTCGCGCACGTGTCGGGTTTGAGCTATGGCTTTTTCGAGCCTGAGGGCAGCGCCTATCATGCCCTACAGATTTCAGACGGTTTGGATCAGCCTGGTTTGAGCCTGAACGAGAATCTGCGACGTCTGGCTAAAGCTCCGCTGGCGTTCGAGCCTGGTTCGAGCTGGCGTTATTCACTCGCGACCGATGTACTGGGCGCAGTGTTGGAAGCTGCAACTGGTCATTCGCTGGCCCAGATCATCCGGGAAGAGATCACGCGCCCTTTGGGGCTCCCAGATACAGGCTTCAACGTCACTGACCGCGCTCGGTTGGCCGTGCCCTATGCAAACGCTGAGGGCGCACCTGTACGCATGGATGGTGATGTTTCTCTGGAACTATGGGGCGGGCAAGTGAAATTCAATCCTGAACGCATCTTGCACCCAGAGTCTTATGCATCGGGTGGGTGTGGTATGGCCGGCACCGCACAAGACGTCATGCAATTTTTGCTGAAGCTTCAGTCCGGAGAGCAGTCTCTCGTCAAACCGGAGACGCTGTCGATGATGATGAAAGATCATGCTGGACCTCAGGCACAATCGCTTGGCCCAGGGTGGGGCTTTGGATACGGTTGGGCTGTCCTCGACAATCCAGATGCAGCAGCAACGCCCCAGGCCAAAGGCACCTTGCAATGGGGTGGCGTTTATGGACATAGCTGGTTTATTGATCCTGTCAATAATTTCACTGCAGTCATTCTCACAAATACTGCATTCGAAGGCATGTCTGGACAGTTGGTCAATGATGTAAGGGATGCCATTTACTACGCAAAGTGATCCGTTGAGTTATCGATCGCGATTTAGCACCTTTTGGTAGGCCTGGGTCATTCGGCGATGCTCGATGGCGAGCATCGCGCTCAAACTTCTTTGGAGATGGATCATGGCAAAAAAAACCGTCGTAGTTACTGGTGCTTTGTCAGGTATCGGATTTGATTGCGCTAGAAGTTTCGCCCGTGAAGGTTACAATGTCGTGATTTCAGGACGTGATGCTCGCCGTGGACAGCACAGGTTAAATGAGCTTCGTAACGTCACTGACGATGTAGTTTTTTTCACCACGGATGTCACCAGCGAGGAGCAGGTCGCCCAGTTGATGCAGGCGGCTGTTATTACTTATGGATCCGTCGATGTTGTGATTCACAGTGCAGGCACTGAGGGCAACCCTGCGAACCTCGAAGATGTATCCACTCAAGATTTCCAACAGGTGTTCGATACCAATGTGCTCAGCACTATTTTGGTGATGAAATACGCGATACCCATCATGCGCGGACAACGCTCGGGGGTAATAGTCAATATCGCTTCGCAAGCTGGGCTAGGTGGTATGCCAGGTAAAATGGTCTATGCCGCCAGTAAAAGTGCGGTCATCAGCCTTACGCGTTCGGCAGCATTGGAAGTAGCAGTGTCGGGCATCAGAATCAACGCAGTCGCTCCTGGTCCAGTCGCAACCGATATGTTTGATCGTTTTACGGGGAGAGATGCTACTGCCAAACGTGATTTCCTGGATATGTTTCCCACGAAACGGGTAATTGAGGTGGGGGAAGTAACAGCTGCCTTGTTGTACTTGGCGTCAGACAGCGCTCGCTCCGTAGTTGGTGAAGTGTTGACTATAGACGGTGGCTATTCTGCGAGTTGAAGTGCGTGGATCGTGTGGCATCTTGTAATGCTCTGATGTGGGCGCTGATCAACGATCCCGCTGGCTGAGGTGCAGTGTTAGGGGAGATGGCTCATGCGGCGCACAGGCGGCGACATCGGATGCGATGTAAGCGCTCCATGAACCCCACCTAGCCAATAATGGGCAGAGCACTTAGCTGTGTATTTGAGGTGTGCAACTCCATGGTAGCAGCGCTTCGTAGTCTTACACTGAGCACGCCTGCGGCAGGCGTTCCAGTGCGTGGCGCAGCCACGCATAGGGCTCTTGGCCGTTGGCTATGGCCGTCTCTACCAGGCTGTAAAGTTGTGTGCTGGCAGTGGCACCTTTGGGCGTGTCACTGAACAACCAGTTCATTCTCCCAATGACAAATGGGCGGATCGCGCGCTCGGCCGCGTTGTTGTCGATCGGTAAGCAGCCGTGCTCGACGTAGCGTTCCAACTTGCTCCAGTTGCTGGCCAAGTAGCCGATGGCCTTGCCCAAGGCATTCTGTGTCGTGACTTGAGGTTGCGTTTTCTCTACCCAGCTTTTCAGCTGAGCCAGCAATGGCAGGCTGCGCTCCATGCGGGCAGCCTTACGATCTTCATCGCTGCCGTCCTTAAGGTCGCGCTCGATGCCATGCAGCTTGTTGATCAAACTCAGGGCGATGTCTGCGCGCCCGGTTTTACCCTTGGGCTGCACCTTCTGCGCTTCGACGAACTTGCGGCGCGCGTGAGCCCAGCAGCCCAACCGCTCAACACCGTCCTGTGCAGCCAGGGCGTTGTAACCAGCGTAGTCGTCGGTCATGACATAGCCGCGATAGCCATCCAGCAGGCGCGTCGGCACCTCCTGCGCTCGGCTGGTGGCGTAGTCGAAAAGGATCACTGGCCGATCAGGTGGGCCGCCGGTTTGTACCCACATCCAGGATTGGCTACTGGGCTCACGGCCAGGCTCTTTCAACACTTGCACACGTGTTTCATCACAGAGGATGATCCGACTGCTCAACAGGCGTTCGCGCATCAGATTCAGCAGCGATTGGAAGTGCTCGCTGCATTGAATCACCCAGCGTGCCAGGGTTTGGCGCGGGATATCGATACCGTGGCGCCCCAACACTTTTTCGAAGCGATTAAGCGGTAGGCCGTCTACGTATTTGGTGGTCAGCAGCATGGCCAGCACACTAGGGCTGGCCATACTTTTCTCGATCACTTGGGCAGGCTTGTCCGCCGTTACGGGCGCTGACTCGCAGTCGGGCAGCCATACACTTGTTTGATGATGCGAATCTGCATCGGGACGATTTCAAGCTGTTCGCTGACCTCTTCACCAATGGCATGTTTGCGGCAGCCGCAAGCGCACGTCAGCTCATGCTTGGGCAGTTCGTGGACAACCTCGATACGCGGCAAATCAGCCGGCAGTGGTTTGCGTTTACCACGGCGCTTGGTCGGTGCAACCACTTCTTCGTCGCCAGTGGAGCGCTTACGATGCGATGACTGCCTAGGCAACCTGTACTGCCGTTTTGTCCGTAAGTGGCGCTTCATTGCGAGCAATCAGGACTGGGGTTGCCGCTAGCGCCCCCCTGCCGAGCCATCTCACACGCGATCAGGTTATTCTCCCGCCCTCGCCGCCGCCATCTGATCGTTGAACCGCCTGAAGAATCCCGTGTAATCCTCGCCGCGCTCGGCGAAGCGTAATGGCTTCACCCGTTCCACCAGAATCTCGTCCGCATCCGGTGAATGCTCGAAGATCGCCATCACTTCGTCGATGAATTCACGCAATGGCATGGCGTGAGGATCGTTCGCCTGACGTTGGCCCATCAACTCGGTTTGTACGTAGGGCGGAGCGATTTCACGCACGCGAACACAGGTGTCTTTCAATTGATAGCGCAGTGACTGCGTGTAGGAATGGATCGCCGCTTTGCTGGCGCTGTAGCTGGGCGTGAGGGCTAATGGCAGAAACGCCAGCCCTGAAGACACGGTAATGATCGTCGCGTGAGGTTGTTCCAAAAAGTGCGGCAGCAGCCAGCCGTCAAGACGCATGGGGCCTAACAGGTTGGTGGCGATGGTGGCATCCAGTTCGGTGGGGCCTGCTCTGAGTGATTCGCCGCGCATGATGCCCGCGGCATGCAGCACGCCGTTCAAAGTCGGGTAGTCGCGGATCAACGCCTGTGCCACGCGCTGCAGATCTTCGGCATCGCTGACGTCCAGCACTTTGTACTGCAGGCCGGGGTTATCCGCCACCTGCTGACGCAACACCGACTCACGCCGCCCGGCGATGATCACCTCGTTACCCAGGGCTGAGAACGCTTTGGCCAATTCCAGGCCGATACCGCTGCCGCCGCCGGTGACCAGAAGAGTATTACCTGTCGTTTGCATGATCGTTCCTTACTACGGATGTAGTGTGAGGTGAACACGGGGTGGGCATTGCTGGTTATCAGCGATGGGTGAGCGAAAGCGTGGAGATGATGCAAATCGAACCATCGTCAGCCGGCGTCGTTTCAGTTTGATCGACCTGATTGTAGACGCCGCCATGGAATTCGAAGCGCTGTGAACTCCACGTCTTATCGAATTGAAGAGGACCGGAGGATCCGGAAGCGCCGTTGCATTTCGCAGTCACTGTTATATGGCCCTGGGCGGTGGCCTGCAGGGTCACGGTGAACTCGGCACCCAGCGGCACATTTTCCAGCACTGTCATGTTAGTTGGCGTGGCTTGGTTATAGGTCCGGCGAAAACCCAGGGTGAGGCTGCCCTTGTTCCAGAACACCTTGATGGGCGGTCCGTCATCACCTCTCACATGCATCTGCGAAACCACCACCTTTTGTGCTGAGTTGACTTTGATAAGTCGCATCGTTTGCCGGTTCAGGTGTTCAGTTGCACTCGCCAGCGTCCAATTTGTGGATTCAGACCACTCGCAACGGGTTCGCCGTGTGCTTTTGCTCGACGCCCCTTTTGTGGGTGCCGAGAGCTGGACAGACCCGTCGTCCAGCACCTTGATGATGCTGGGGTAGTTGGCGATCGCCTCCGAGCCTTTCATCTCAAGCGCAACCGGGTTCTTCGCCGATGTTGGTAGGGGTGTAGTGATGGTGAGGTTATTGATGTTTACAGTCATGTCGCCTTCCTTGTGCGCCGGGGTAGTAGGTGACGATTGCACGTCATGTTGAATCAACCGTCCCAACCCTTCATCTTTGCAGCCAATAGTGCACGTTCCTTGCTCAATGACTTGAGTATGCCGGGCTGTCCTCCGACTTTCATGAACAGGAAGTAGCGTTCGTGTTCATCGTGGAGGAGGCGATAGACGTTGGCTGAACGTTCAGCATTAGGCGGAGTGAGTGTGTCCACGATCAATGTGTAGGCGTTCACTCCGAGGCCGCTCAAGGCGTTCTGCAGCTCAGCATCAACTTTCAAACGCCATCTTTTCGAGTTGCATCTATACGCCCAAATCGCAAACGCGATAGCCAGTATTGGCATTACCCCGGAGGCGAAGACCGTCAGAACTTTATCCATGAAGCCTCTTCGTGACGTGGGAAAACCCTTTATCAATACCGGCGGGCGTCCAGAACTGCAAGAGAGGTCTACAGGCACTGCCCGCTGCCTACCCATCCAGCCTGGATGCAAAGCCAGTGGCACCGTCAGGCACGCCATAGTAGGTTGCGCCTTCAACACAACCTATCCGGTTCGTTGCCTGTATGCCCATGGACCGGGCACTCACCATTGGGGAGGTCAGATGGACACTGTTCAATCAATCAGTCAGCGAGAAATGGATGCCGCCCTCGTGGCGTTTGCCCGCTTCAAGATCGGCGAGATCAAACTCTTCGATCTGGAGCAGGCAATGACCTTCGATGCAGGGGACGCGCTGTCCAGAAGCGGGCTGGTGAGGTTCTCGATCAGCAAAATGGCGTCGGGCCGTTATCGCATCAGCGATGAAGGCGAGAATGCGATCACCCAGGCAGGGCGGGAACGTCTGGAGGCGCTTCGCGGATAAGCGCCGGGCTAAGGTAGCTGTTCAGGCGAGGCCCCGGCAAAGCCCAGCCTCGTCGTGAACGGCGCACTGATACTGCAACTGAAACCCTGTGGATCATAAATCAAGTTCGCACTGCCATCGAACGCATTGCGCAGGCTGCCATTGATCATCAATGTACCGTAGCCTTTGTGGGTGGGCGCTGTTACCGGTGGGCCGTTTCCTTCCTTCCAGGTCAGGTCGAAATAGGGGCCGCTCTCTTCGCAGGTGCGCAGCGACCACTCGACATTGAGTCTCCCGCCAGGTTCGGAGAATGCGCCGTACTTGGCAGCGTTGGTCGACAGCTCATGCAGTACCAGGGCGATGGAGGACGCAGCCTCCGGTGCCAGGGTGATCGCAGGACCGTCGAAAAGCGTCTGGTGCGTGCAACTGTAGGGCGCCAAGGTGTCCTGCAGCAGTTCGAGCAAGCCGGTCTGCTGGTGAGTGACGGCCAGCGCGTGGGCTTTTTGCATCATCACTAGGCGTCCCTGGAACACCTTGCAAAAGTTCGCGGGTTCGGGGTAGTTGCGTGAGGTGAGGACGGCCATGGCGCCGATGGTAGCGAATAGGTTGCGCATGCGGTGGTCGAGCTCTTCGACCAGAATCTTCGCCGCCTCTTGGGTTCTGCTATAGGCGAACAGGTGCGCGCACAGCTCGGTGGCATGACCAAGCAGCTCACGCTGGTCCCCGGTCAAAGGCACATCGAGTGGGTGGATGACGGCGATGCTGCCTTGCACCACGCCTTCATTGCTCAGTGCGGGGAATGACACCAGCGATTGCAGGCCATGGGCGTGGAACAGCGCTTTCCATTCTGCCGAAAACCGCAGGTCGCAGGCGACGTTCGGCACTTCGACCGGGCGTCCTGTCATCACCGCCATGCCGCATGAGCCACGTTTGCCCGTGATCAGGTTGCCTACCAGTTGGGCGCCGAACTGTTCCGGCAACGCTGGGAAAATGGCGTGGCGGAAGGTTTTTCCGGGTTTGTCCAGGACGGTGACGCCTACCGTAGTGCCAGGCATTTCAGCCTGAAGGGCGTTCACGAAGGCTTCCAGCAGTGGAATCACTGGACCACCAACGGCCATGACGCTAAGCGCTTTTTGGCGAAATGCATCAATCAGCTGGAGCATGGTCAGGTCACTCGAAACGATAGGCTGGACGGCAGCGTCTTAGGGTGGGGGCTGGCGGATGCTCGGCGCCTAGGGTGGCGCTGCGCGAGGCACATGATGCGTCAAAAGACTGCAGTCGCCAAGCAAACAAACTCTTGGGGAGAGGGGCTAAGGTCGCGATCGGGTAGCCATTGCTGAATGGCGGACAAAGAAAAGCCCGCTGGGGAGGGCGGGCGAAGTATTTCACGGATGTGGCTTAACCTTGCCACCCGCCAGGTGAAAATGTCGTGAAGATAGTGTCGCAAAGACCTGTAGTTGGAAAAAACTGGATCCTCCCGATAACCCCGATTAGTGTGCCGGGTGTCGCATCCCCTCCAGGAGTCATCCGTGTCCAACGCCTATACCTTGATGCCATCACCCGTAGGCACGTTGACACTGGTCGCGCGTGGCGAGTGTCTGGCTGCCGTACTTTGGGAAGAAGAGCGTGAGAATCGGGTGCGGCTCGGTGAGCTGCACCGCAAGGACCGCTTGCCGGTGTTGCGTGAAACCGCTCGCCAACTGGGTGAATACTTCGCGGGCCAGCGTGAGCGCTTCGAACTTCCATTGGATTTTGCCGGCACCGACTTCCAGCGTCAGGTCTGGGCGGCGTTGCTGACCATCCCCTTCGGGCAGGCCCGCACCTACGGCGATATCGCCCGTCAGATCGGCAATCCCTCGGCGGTGCGGGCGGTTGGGGCGGCCAATGGTCGCAATCCCATCTCGATCATCGCGCCATGTCACCGGGTGATCGGCGCGTCGGGCAGCCTGACGGGCTTTGCCGGTGGGCTGGCGGCCAAGCACTTCCTGCTGGCGCTCGAAGGACGCCAGAGCTTATCTCTGTTCTGAGTGCTCAGCGGCTGAACGCCCATGCCAAGACACAGGCCACGAGGCTGACCAATGTTCCCGCAAGCATTGTGTAGTGGCGGTGAGACTGGCGAGCATGCGCCTCGACGTTGCGCAGGTATTCGCCCGGGGTCGGAGCGTCAGGCCGATGACGCAGACCCTCGGCGATGTCGGCCAGCCTGCCATGAATCAGCAGGCCGACCAGGTAATAGCAGCCGGCATAGCTGGCGATGATCAGCAGCAGGTATTTCACGCGGATCCGTCCTTGGTCGAGACAAGTGTCAAAGATAACCGCGTGCGCAGACTTTTACCCAATGAAACTAAGATTTCCACGCTCATCGCTTATCCACCCTATGTCATGCTGCTCGCCACCCGTATGAGCGGCACCTATGCATGCGGGCGATCTGGCGGGAGGGTATAGAGAATGCTGCGCTTTCAGAGCATGACGGCCAACACCGCAGGCCGCGACTTGGCGGTAGGTGATATTCATGGTCATTTCCAGCGCCTGCAGGCGGCGCTGGAGCTCATCGCCTTCGATCCCTCGGTGGACCGACTCTTCAGCGTCGGCGATCTGGTGGATCGCGGTCCTGCCAGCGCGGATGTTCTGTATTGGCTGGCGCAGCCCTGGTTCCATGCGGTGCAAGGCAATCATGAAGCGCTGGCAATCACGCACGTGCGCGGTGGTCAACTCGATCTGGACATGTACCGTGCGGCGGGTGGCGGCTGGTTTCTGGACTTGGCGCCGAGCGAGCAGTTGCATTTGGCCGAACACTTCGCAGCGCTGCCCATCGCTATGCAGATACCCACGCCGCTGGGCCTGATCGGGTTGTTGCACGCCGACAGCCCGTTTCCGGACTGGCAGCAACTGCGCGCCGGCCTGGAGGCTGGCGATCCGAATGTGCAGGAGGTCTGCCAATGGTCCCGGCGGCGTCTGAAAACACACGATGTCAGACCGGTGGAAGGCCTGCGCGCGCTGCTGGTCGGTCACACCCCGGTGCCCGAGCACAGAGTCCTGGGTAATGTCTGGCACTTGGATACGGGAGGGTGGAGCAACGGATTCTTCAGCCTTCTGGACATCGCGACCCTGAAGATCGCTACGCATACACGCCGCTGATTCCCCCCGCGCTGACGCACTCGGCAACCTCGACCCATTTCACGTTATTTCGTACGCCTGCCGCGCCTGGGAGCGCGTTCGCACACCCTCACATTCGATAACCCGTGATTATTGAATGTATTCGTATCAGGAATTGAGGTGGAATAATCTTGATTTATGGTATGTAATTACATGGTACGTAATACATTACGAAATCGTAGGAGTCATCATGGCCCGTGGAGGCATCAATAAGGCGGTGGTGCAGCAGGCGCGTCAGGCTCTCATCGCCAGGGGCGAGCATCCCAGCATCGATGCCGTCCGTATCGAGCTCGGCAATACCGGGTCCAAGACCACCATTCACCGTTATTTGAAAGAGCTGGATGCGCAGTTGCCCGCGCAAAGTGCCCCGGTGCTGGGTGAGACGTTAGGCCGCTATGTGCAGCAGCTTGCAGACCAACTCAATGAGGAGGCCGAGGCCCGCGTTGCCCTGGCTCAGGCTGGGTTCGATGCCCAAATCGAACAGATGCGGACACAACTGAGTTTGGCCGAGCAAGCGCTTGTAGCCGCCGATCAGCAACGGCAGATCAAGGCCAGCGCGTTGCAGCGTCAGTCCGAGCAGCTCGAGACGGCACTGGCCAGCCTTCAGAGCGAGCAACTGCGCAGCGCCAGCCTCAACCAGTCTCTGGGCGAGCTCCAGGTACGCCTCGACGACAAGATCGAACAGATCCGCTCACTCGAAGACAAGCACCGCAATGCCCGCGATGCCTTGGAGCATTACCGCAGCGCCAGCCGTGAGCAGCGCGAGCAGGATCAACGTCGCCATGAAGCGCAGGTGCAACAATTGCAGGTGGAATTGCGCCAGATGCAGCAGGGGATGGTGGTACGCCAGGAAGAACTGACCCGGCTGCACCGCGACAATGAGCGGTTGTCAGTCGAGAATCGACAGCAACAGGCGCAGGGCAAGCAGCTCGATGAACAACTGGAGCAGCGCGACGCCCAGGTCCAGGGACTGCGCTCGATCCTGGCTCAGGCCCAGGGCGCCAGCGAAGAGTTGCGCCGGCAGTGGGATATTGATCGTCAGGCCTTGGAAAGCCAGCGTGAGTTGACTCTTGAGCAGGTACGCCTGGTCGAACGGCTACAAGATCGGCTGACGCTCAGCGAAGCTCGATCTGCGCAACCCGCCCTGGCCGCCGAGGAGCGTGAGAAGCAGATAAATCAAACTTCCCCGCCGTGACAGGCTCTTCCATAGACACGTTCGAGGAGAGCAGAAGATGAGTGCACATAAAACTCCTTCACATCACAATGAAGGGCCGCATTCTTCAGAAGGGAGTTCTGGGGAAACCGATCTTGACTTCGATCCGGATTCACCGGATCTGGAAGATCCTCAGGTAGACCCCATAGGTAAGGCCATTGCGCCTAAGGATCATGAAAAGAAAGACCACCAATGACGCGACGAGCCTCGGCGCTGCGCAGGCAGCCACCGAGGCTCTACGCCTTCAGCCTTCCAGTTTCTTCGCCGCCTCTACGCCGGCGCTGGATAGCTTGATGGGGTAGCTGACATCCACTGGCTGATCAGCATCGACGCTGACGCAGCCGTCATGGATCAACCCCTCTTCTTGCAACGACTTGAGCATCCCGGCGACAGCCATCTCGCCGCGGTAGTTGTCCAGGATCTCCTTACCCAAGCCGTGAGGGTGGGCGTGTCGCAACCGGGTCAGCACCTCGGCGCGCAGGTCATCGTCACTCATATCAAACCTCTTTGATTACCGGTGAATCATTTGCCGTGCTTGGTTTGCAGTTGCTTGGCTTCCTGCAGGTGCTTTTCCAGCGCAGGCAAGGTCTGAACGGCAAAGGCCTTCAGCTCGGCCTTGTCGGAGGATTGAGCCTCCTTCTTGTACAACTCCACGGCTTTTTCGTGTGCAGCGACCTGATTGTTGACGTAGGACTTGTCAAACGACTCATCACGCCATTCCAGGATCACTTTCTTGATCTTGTCGGTCAGCGCAGCGTCATCCGGCACCTTGATGTCCAGTTTGCCCGCCAACTCGGTCAACTGCTGATTCACTTTGGTGTGATCGGTGACCATCTGCTGAGCGAAGGTCTTGATATCGGCGTCCTTGCTCTTTTCCAGCGCCAAGTTGCCGGTGACCACTTCCGCGATACCTGCCTCTACGGCAGCATCGACGAAATCGTCCGAGCTGGCGGCCATTGCTTGTACCGAGGCCAGTCCCATGGCCATGCACAGTCCGGCTCGCTTGAGGAAGAGATTGCTCATGTGTCACTCCTTATCCGTGGGCGCGACGTCAGTGTCGCGTTCGGTTGAGCCACGGCCGGTGGAGAAAGTTTGATTTATCTCGCTTTTTTTCAGGCGCCATTGGGGTGGGAGGGGCGGGCTGCTTTCGGTGCCGTCAAGGCGGACACCGAGAATGCAGTTGCAATTTAAGTGTTATAACGTAACATTTATCTCGATTCTTCTTTCAGGATTTCCGCGTGCGCTCTTTGCCTTTCATTCCTGCCTCACCCAATTCCTGCACCTGCCATCCAGGCGCAGCATTTGTCCTGATCGGGTGCTGACATGGCCGATCTAATGATACGCAACGCTCGCTTGATCAACGAGGGCCGCGTCTTCGAAGCCGACGTGCAGGTGACCCATGGACGCATCGACAAGATCGCCACGAGCATCGATGGCGCCTGTGCCAAGCAGGAAATCGACGCCCAGGGTCAGTGGTTGATGCCTGGGATGATCGACGACCAAGTCCATTTTCGCGAGCCCGGAGCCGCGCACAAAGGCACGATGGCCAGCGAATCGCGGGCGGCGGTGGCGGGCGGCATTACCAGCTTCATGGACATGCCCAACACCCTTCCGGCCACGTTGAGCCTTGCTGCGTTGGCCGATAAGAAGCGTCGCGCCGCCGCCACTGCCCAGGCCAACTATGGATTTCATTTCGGTGTCAGCTGCGACAACCTTGACACCGTCGCTGCGCTCGATCCCCGAGAAGTCGCCGGGGTCAAAGTGTTCATGGGCGCCTCCACCGGCAACATGCTGGTCGATGACCCGCAGGTGCTCGAGCGCTTGTTCCGCGACTGCCCGACCATCCTGCTGGCGCATTGCGAGCACACCCCCAGCATCCTCGCCAATGAAGCGCGCTGGCATGCCAGCCATGGTGAGGCGATCCCGGCGGCGGCGCATCCGTTGATCCGCGACGCCGAGGCATGCTACCGCTCATCTTCCATGGCCGTGGCCATGGCGCGCCGACTGGGGACACGCCTGCATGTACTGCACCTGACCAGCGCACGCGAGTTGGCACTGTTCAGCACAGGCGCGCTGAGCGACAAACGCATCACTGCGGAGGTCTGCCTGCATCATCTACTGTTCGATGACCGCGACTATGACCGACTGGGCCATCTGATCAAATGCAACCCTTCGATCAAGACCCGGGCAGACCGCGACGCGCTGCGCCAGGCACTGGCCAGCGATGTAATCGACGTCATCGGTACCGATCATGCGCCCCATACCCTGGAAGACAAACAGCGCCCTTACAGCCAGGCGCCTTCAGGACTGCCGCTGGTGCAGCACGCATTGCCGGCAGCGCTGGAGTTGGTGGCCGATGGCGTGTTGAGCTTGCCAAAGCTGGTGGAGAAGACCAGTCACGCAGTGGCCAGGCTATTCGGTATTCGCGAGCGCGGTTTCCTGCGCGAGGGGTATTGGGCGGATCTGGTATTGGTCGAGAAACTGGCCACGCCGCGTCCGGCCATTGATGACCCGGTGCTGGCCCACTGCGGCTGGACGCCGTTCCAGCACCATGCCTTCCGCCATGTGGTGCGCAGCACAGTGGTGTCGGGGCAACTCGCCTGGCACCAGGGGCAGGTGCAGCCGGGCTGCCAAGGGCTGCCATTGATGTTTGATCGATGATCCATTTCTTCTACGAGCGTGTCCCATGACTGAAGAAGAGTTGCTTGCACAGGCACCAGAAGCCTACATGAATGAACCCCAGCGTCAGTTCTTCCGCAACCTGTTGCTGGCGCAGCGTACCGATCTGCAGGCACGCATCGAGCAGGAGTTTCGCGCGTTGCGCGAGCAGGAGGTGCACAGCGATCCAGCTGATCTGGGCAGCGCCGAAGAGGAAAGGCAGTGGCAACTGCGCTCTCTGGAACGGGAAAAACGCCTGCTGGACAAGATCGACCAGGCGCTTGAGCGCCTGGTGCGCGGCGACTATGGCTGGTGCGACGAAACCGGCGAGCCGATCGGGTTGCGCCGCCTGCTGCTGCGTCCCACGGCCACCTTGTCCATCGAGGCCAAGGAGCGCCAGGAACTGCGCGAGCGTCACCTGCGCGACGACTCTTGATACGCCCTAGTCGGTCAGCACCGGCTGTACGTGGCGCTGCCACCGCACCGCGCTGACGCCTTTCTCCAGGCTCACCCGGCTGACCAGGCGTTCCAGTTGGGCGGGCGCCTGGGGCGAGCCGAGCAACTCGGCGCGGACCTCAAGACGTTGTGCGTCGGGCAAATCTTCGCTGTGCAGCGACTGCAGACGCAGCCCAGGGTCGTTCAGGCTGTGCAGCATCAGGCTGCGCACTTGAATCTCGTCTTCGGTGCGGCAGACGATGCGCACTTCGAAGTGTTGCTCGACTTCGCTGGCCGGAACCATGTCCTGGCGGTCGAGGCGTTGGGCGATCTCACGCAGCAGGATGTTCGCGCACAGCACCGTCAGGCTGCCCAAGGTGGCTTCCAGCAGCAGACCGAGGCTGCACAGCACACCGATGGCGGCGGTGCACCAGAGCGTGGCAGCGGTGTTCAGGCCGCGCACGTTGAAGCCGTCGCGCATGATCACGCCGCCGCCCAGAAAGCCGATGCCCGACACCACGTAGGCGGCGATGCGCGACGCGTCGCTGGGCGCCATGCCTGGCACCGCCTGGGTCATCAGCACGAACAGGCAGGCGCCGGTGCTGACCAGCGCGTTGGTGCGCAGGCCGGTCAGACGCTGGCGCAGTTGACGTTCGGCGCCGATCAGGGCGCCCAGAGCGAGTGCTACGCCGACGCGCAGCAGAAAAACTTTCCAATCCATAGCAAACCTCTTTCCACGGGCCAATGCCCGCACGCGCGTCACTGGCGGCAGTGACGCCGATGAAATGAATGAGTGCGCAGGACCACAGTGCTCGCCAGCAGCAGCCGGCTGAGTGGAAGGAGAAGGGGATGAGCCTGTACAGGCATCAGGGGCCGCTATCTACCGTGTTCGGCAAGACAGCGGCAGGAATACTGCCGGACTAGCTTGCCGTGTGGACCTGTCGCAATCGACTGGGGCTACTGTCCAATGCAGGACTCCTGTTGGGGATGCGAAATTGCGCGGCGGACATTACCCCGAGCCAAGCGATCGATCAAGGGCAGATCGATGACAATTGCTTCATCGCTGAACTCTCCTACCGATTTCGAAGGCCTGTCCGGCGGTGGTAATCTTGCGCCATTCGTTTTTCACGCCGGACCGTCACATGCTGTTCAACATCGCCGTGCTGCTCGCCACCCTCGTGGCCATGGAGGGTGTCGGCACCTTGGCCCACAAATACATCATGCACGGCTGGGGCTGGTGGTTGCATCGATCGCATCATCGACCGCACCTGGGGATGCTCGAGACCAACGACTTCTACCTGCTTGCCCTGGCGTTGGTTGCGACCGCCCTGGTGGCTTTAGGCAAGGCCGGCTACCCACCGTTGCAATGGGTGGGTGGCGGTGTCGCAGGCTACGGCCTGCTCTACGTGGTGGCTCACGATGGCCTGTTCCACCGGCATTGGCCACGCCATCCCCGGCTCCTCCAGCCCTACCTGAAGCGGCTGTACCGCGCCCATCGCCTGCACCATGCGATCAAGGAGCGCACAGGCAGCGTATCGTTCGGTTTCTTCTATGCACCGCCTTTCGAGGCGCTCAAGCGCCAGTTGCGCGAGCGTCGGCGTGACTGAACGGTGCACCTGTGTCCGGGCGGCGACACGTCGCGTTGCGGGCGCCCGCCAGGCGCAGTAGGATTCGCGCTTTTGCCGAAGGATTAGCTCGTCATGCCGTTCCAGCAAGGTCTGCTCGCCACCCCGGTACCGGTCCACGCCCGTCACTTGTTCTTCGCCCTGCAACAGATCGATGCCGCTGCGGCGGCACTGGAAGCGCTGCTGGGCGAGGTCGATGGGCGCAGCCTGATCGTCGGCATTGGCCTGCCGTTGAGCAAAGCCCTGGGCCGCGACATACCGGGCCTGTGCAGCTTCCCGCAATTGGACGCGGTGGTGGAAAACCCCTCCACTCAGCATGCCCTGTGGTTGTGGTTGCGCAGCGACGAGCGTGGCGACCTGTTCCTGCGCGCTCAAGCACTGGAACAGACCCTGGCGCCGGCCTTCACCTTGGTGGACAGCGTCGACGGCTTCCTGCATCGCGGCGGACGCGACCTGACCGGTTACGAAGATGGCACCGAGAACCCGCGAGACGAAGAGGCCGTGGAGGCGGCAATCGTGGCATCGGAGGCCGGCGATATGGCCGGGTCCAGTTTCGCGGCGTTCCAGTTGTGGAAGCATGATCTGACCTACTTCAAATCGCTGCCGCAGCCCGAGCAGGACGACATTATTGGTCGACGCCTGAGCGATAACGAGGAACTGGACGAGGCGCCGGAATCGGCCCACGTCAAGCGCACGGCGCAGGAAAGCTATGCTCCGCAAGCGTTCATGGTGCGTCGCTCGGTGTCCTGGGCCGACACCCGGGGCGCAGGGCTGGCCTTCGTTGCCTTGGGGCGTTCCTTCGAGGCGTTCGAGGCTCAGCTGCGGCGTATGAGTGGTTTAGAAGATGGCGTCGTCGATGCTTTGTACCGCTTCAGTCGACCGCTGACGGGTGGCTATTACTGGTGCCCACCCATGGGCTGTGCCGGACTGGACCTGCATCGGCTGATCGACTGAGCGTCCCCCCATACAGGGCGCCGCACCCAGGCGGTGCCCTCTAAACGACTTCATCTCCAGGCACAAAGCTGCCGCACCAAATACCCCGCCTTGCACCTTTAGCGCCGCCGGTCCGCTAGCCTGCCAATAAAACGAATCGCCCGTTTTCGGCGCACTCCGAACCTATGTACGGCGCACGACCGTGCACATCCCACAGCCCAAGAGGTGCAAGACCATGGCCAATAACCAGAGCAAGACTGGCAGTCAGGGTGGTACCAAGAATCCTGGCAACTTCGCCAATGACCGGGAAAAAGCGTCTGAGGCCGGACGCAAGGGTGGACAGCACTCCGGTGGCAGTTCCGGTGGCAAGAAAGACGACATGAGCCACAAGGGCGGTCGTTCCTGAGGTGCTGGGCAGTGCCGGTGCCTCCGGCACTGCCGCAGTTCATCGTCGTATGTTTTGCTCACTGGCAGGTGCTACTGCCGGTTTGGCGACAGGAGTCGTAGATGGCCCGTGCAATCTGGAAAGGCGCGATCAGTTTTGGGTTGGTGCATATCCCTGTGTCTTTGAAGACCGCCGTACGCAGCGAGCGCATCGACTTCGACTGGCTCGACAAGCGCAGCATGGAGCGGGTCGGCTACAAGCGGATCAACAAAGTTACCGGCAAGGACATCGACAAGGCAGAGGTGGTCAAGGGCGTCGAGTACGAGAAAGGCCACTACGTAGTGATCAGCGAAGAAGAAATTCGTAAGGCTCGGCCTGAGGCGACCCAGACAATCGATATTTTTTCGTTCGTCGAAGCGAGCGAAATTCCTTTACAGCATCTCGATACCCCGTATTACCTGAGCCCTGATAAACGCGGCGGTAAGGTTTACGCGCTGCTGCGCGAGACGCTGGCCAGCACCGGGAAGGTTGCGCTGGCGACCGTGGTGCTGCACACCCGCCAGCATCTGGCCTTGATTCGACCGCTGGACGGGGCGCTGGTGTTGATGACCTTGCGCTGGCCAGACGAGGTTCGTAGCGTCGATGGCTTAGAGCTCGGTACCGGGGTCAAGGACGTCAAGCTGGATAAGAAAGAACGAGACATGGCCAAACGTCTAGTGGAAGACATGAGCGGCTCTTGGTCTCCCGATCAGTACCACGATGCGTTTCGCGACACGATCATGGAATTGGTGGCAGAGAAGGCCAAGAGGGGCAAGATCGCCAAGGTCCGCAAGGGCGATGGCGGCAAAGGCGAGAAGGGTGCGGACATTCTTGACCTGACCGAATTGCTCAGGCGCAGCCTTGCCGGCAAGGGTAAAGGCGCTCAGCCTCCCAAGAAACCGGCGAAGAAAACCCGCAAGGCGTCCTAGGTCGCCTTCAGGCGCAGATGTGCTCCGCGCCTGAGATCTTATGGGTCAGTGGGGCGCGCGGACGATGGTCTTGAGCAGATCCTCAGGACTGATGTGCCCGACTACAGCACCCACGGCACTGCCGGGTGAGGGCAGGTCGATGATATGGCCCTTCATGCGCCCGACGACATGCATTTCGCAGGGCTTGCAGTCGAACTTCAAGGTCAGCACCTCGTCGCCGTGCACCAGTTGCATCGGCGCCACCTTGGTGCGCACCCCGGTCACGCCTTTGGCCTGCTTGGGGCACAGGTTGAACGAAAAACGCAGGCAGTGCTTGGTGATCATTACCGGCACGTCACCATGCTCCTCGTGCGCCTCGAACGCCGCATCGATCAGTTTCACCCCGTGGCGATGGTAGAAGTCGCGCGCCTTCTGGTTATAAACGTTCGCCAGGAACGACAGGTGCGCCTCAGGATAGACCGGCGGCGGGGTGGTTTCGGCCTTGCGATAGCCGCGCGGATGCGCTTTGACGCGTGCGTCGGTTAGCGCCTCGATGGCCTCGCGGCGCAGGGCCTTGAGTTGCGAATTTGGAATGAAATAGGCCTGCGGCGCATCCAGTTCGACGGCCTCGGCGTGGTACTGGGTAGTGCCCAGTTGGCCCAGCAGATCATGCAACTGATCCAGTGCCTGTTGAGGCTTGTTGGCCGCACCGAAGGGCCCATCCAGCGCCACCTGCGCGGTGATGCCTTCTTCGCTGGTGACACTCAGTGCCAGGCGCTGCTCAGTGAGTACGGCCTGCCAGCGCACCGCGACTCGCCGTTCGGAGGACGTGCGCTGCAGGGCGTGCTGCCAGTTATGGTCCAGGTTGCGCGACAACGGGTGGTTGGGCCGCAGCTTGTGCAGGCCTTCAGGCATTTCGTTGGGCTCGACGCGATAACGGTAGCGAGCTTGGCCGTCCTCTTCGAACTCGCCACGGGGTTCGGCGATATTGGCGCGGAACCCCACCACCTCGCGCTTGACCAGCACGTTCAGGCCATCGCCATTGGTCAGCGGCACCTCAGTCACGACCATCAGGTCGCGCTTGCCGACTTTCTCCACCACCCCCACCGGCAGGCCGGTAAAGGTCGGCGAGTCGAAGGCGCCGATGTCGATCTTGCGGTCGCTGACGAAGTAGTCGGTGCTGCCGCGGTGGAAGGTCTTGTCCGGGTCGGGCACGAAGAAGTGCTGGGTCCGACCGCTGGACGCGCGGGCCAGGTCAGTGCGGTCTTCGAGGATCGCATCCAGCTCGCGGCGGTAGTGGGCCGTGATGTTCTTCACGTACCCCATGTCCTTGTAGCGCCCCTCGATTTTGAACGAGCGCACGCCGGCGTCCACTAGATCACGCAGGTTAGCGGTCTGGTTGTTGTCCTTCATCGAGAGCAGGTGTTTTTCGAAGGCGACCACCCTGCCTTGGTCGTCCTTGAGCGTATACGGCAGGCGGCAGGCCTGGGAGCAGTCGCCACGGTTGGCGCTGCGCCCGGTCTGGGCGTGGGAGATGTTGCACTGTCCCGAGAACGCCACGCACAGCGCGCCATGGATGAAGAATTCGATCGCCGCATCGGTTTCGGCAGCAATGGCGCGGATCTGTTGCAGGTTCAGCTCACGGGCCAGGACCAGTTGCGAGAAGCCGGCCTGGTCGAGGAACTTGGCCCGCTCCAGGGTGCGGATGTCGGTCTGGGTGCTGGCATGCAGCTCGATCGGCGGAATGTCCAGTTCCATGACGCCCAGGTCCTGCACGATCAGCGCATCGACGCCGGCGTCGTACAACTGGTGGATCAGCGCACGGGCCGGCTCCAGTTCGTTGTCGTGAAGAATGGTGTTGATCGTGGTGAACACCCGCGCATGGTAGCGCCGGGCGAACTCGACCAATTCGGCGATATCGGCGACCTCGTTGCACGCATTGTGCCGCGCACCGAAGCTCGGGCCGCCGATGTAGATGGCATCGGCGCCATGCAGGATCGCCTCGCGGGCAATGGCCACGTCGCGGGCAGGGCTGAGCAGTTCCAGGTGGTTCTTCGGAAGGGACATATCGTTATGAGTTCGGGCTGGCACGGTTTGGCCGGCATTGTAGCGGCGAAACGGGCCGCTGGCACCCTTGGCTGCCGGAAGGCAGGCGCCTGGGGCGTGGCGCCTGCGCGGCTTGAGTGCGGTGTCAGCCCTTGGCCGCCATCGCAGTGACTTCCACCTTCATCCCTTCGAACGCCAGCGCCGCCACGCCGACAGCGGCGCGCACGGGCCAGGGTTTGGCGAAGAAACGCTGGTATACCTGGTTGAAGACCGCGCGATCGGCCATGTCGGTCAGGTAGATGGTCAGGTGCAGCACGCGGTCCATCGAGCTGCCGGCGCCCTCGAGCGCATCCTTGAGTGCCTGCAGGGTGCACTCGCATTGGGTGACGATGTCGCCCAGTTCCAGCTCGCCGTCGGCGCGCACGGGAATTTGCGTGGTGACCAGCACGCCGTTGAACTCGGCGACGTCGGAGGAAATGGACTCGGCGTCCGCATCGGGGGTGAAGGTGATACCTGTCTGAGCCATGGATGAATCTACCTTGCGCTGGACTAAAACAGGCAAGCCTACGCGAGCGTCACGAAAGGGTCGAGTCGGCTGCGTGCTACGAATGGCATTGAAATGACGAGGCTGGCACCGCAGAATCGCCGCGGATTTCAGGCAAGGGGTTGGCGTTGAACGAACTGACACTGTCGCAGCGGCTGGAACGCGTGGCGGCTTACATTGCACCGGGTGCGCGCCTGGCCGATATCGGCTCAGATCACGGGTATCTGCCGGTGGCCTTGGCGCTGCGCGGCGTACTCGAAGCGGCGGTAGCCGGCGAGGCTGCGGTCACGCCGTTCGAGTCGGCGCAGCGCAACGTCAAACGCAACGGCCTTGAGCACCGCGTCACGGTACGTCTGGCCGATGGCCTGGAGGCCATCGACGTCCATGACCGTATCGACACCGTCAGCCTGTGTGGCATGGGCGGCGAGACCATGGTCGAGATCCTGCAACGGGGCAAGGCGCGACTGCACGGGCGCGAGCGCCTGGTGCTGCAGCCCAACGGTGGCGAGCAACCGTTGCGGCAGTGGCTGATGGACAACCGCTACCGCATCGTGGCTGAAGAGGTGCTGCGGGAAAACCGCTTCGACTACGAGATCATCGTCGCCGAGCCTTCAGACCCGGTGATCTACAGCGCCCAGGAGTTGCTGTTCGGGCCACTGCTGATGCGTGAGAAGAGCGCAGCGTTCATCGACAAGTGGCGGCGCATGCGCCGTCAGCGGCAGATGGCCCTGGCCAATGTTGCCCGGGCCCGGGATGTGCCGCAGGACAAGGCGCGTCTATTCGCCTTGCACATCGAGTGGATCGAGCAACTGCTTGGCTGAATACCCTGGCCTGCGGCATCTCATGATAGATTCTCGCCCCCTGGGTAACGTTCGACCTCAAAGGATTGCCGACCATGGATATGCTGCATGCGATGCGCACCTTCGCCCGCGTGGTGGAGTGCGGCAGCTTCGCCGGTGCCGCCAATGCGCTGGACATCTCGGCGGCGCAAGTGTCGCGGATCGTCGCGGAGCTGGAGAAGCAGTTGCAGACCCGCTTGCTGCACCGCACCACCCGGCGCCTGCGCATGAGTGAGGCCGGGGAGCGCTTCCTCGAGCGTTGCCGGCAAATCATGTTGCTGACCGAAGAGGCCGTCGACGAAGCCCGGGGCGCCCACCTCACGCCGCGCGGACGGCTGCGGGTGCATTGCAGCCATGGTCTGGGCCTGCTGATGATGCCGCTGGTGGCGCGCTACAACGCCAGTTGCGCAGAAGTGGTGATGGAGCTGACGCTGTCCCAGCGCAACCCCGACCTGCTCGCCGAGGGGCACGATGTGGTGATCGCCATCGGCCAGGGCCTGCCGGATTCGCAACTGATCGCCATCCCGTTGGGCAGCATTTACAGCGTGCTCTGCGCCTCGCCCGACTATCTGGCTCGCCAAGGGATACCCAAGCAGCCCGAAGACCTGCACCAGCATATCTGCCTGCGCACGGTGGATCCGTTGTTCGAAGAAGACTGGCCCTTCGGTGAAGGGCCGGACGCGTGCGTGATCCATCCGCAGGACACCTTTCTGACCAACGTTGCAGACGCCATGGTCAAGGCTACTGAGCTGGGAATGGGGATTGGCTTGCTGCCTTATTACTCGGCCAGTCAGGCGTTGCAAAATGGCAAGTTGTTGCGACTGTTGGCGCCATATCGTCTGCGCCAGCGGGAGATCTACGCGATCTACCCTTCGCGGCACTATCTGGATGCCAAGGTACGAACCTGGCTGGACTTTCTCAAGGAACAACTGCCGCTGTTGTTCCAGGCCCATGAACAGCGGGTGGACGATCGCACCTGCTGGCGTTGATCGTCCACCGCCCAGATGCTTATTTGCTGTCCTGGTCCTCGGCGGCGCCACCAGTCACACCGGCGCCACTGCCGGTGGCTTCACCGGTGCTGCTGGAGCCTCCGGTGCTACCGTCAGCTGCACCCGCGCTGCTGGTATCGCTGCTGTCGTTATCACGCGTGCCACCTGGGTTGTTGACGCTGGTGCCGTTGCCAGGGGTCTTGCTTTTCTGGATTTCGGCGTTGGAGGCTGGGGCCTTGTGATCGGTGCTGTTCATCTCGCCGGCGGCGAAGGCAGCACTGGAGGTCAGGCCGATGGCCAGGGCGAGTAGGAGCGGACGCGTGCGAACCATGGTGAATCTCCTGTGGGTGATCGTCTTTCGTTCGGCTACCGAGCCGGGGCAGGGTGCCCGGTAGCCGACGAACGGTCGTGGTACGGGTCCACGACCTGACGCCTTCACGCCGTTTCGGTACGCGCGGGTGTAGCGCTCTCGCCGGTTACCGCGTCGACGATCGGCGGGTGGTCCTGGGCGGCGTGGATCAGCTCTTCGGTCATGCGCAGTTCTGCACCCGTCGGCGAGAACGTGGCCGTTGGTGCGAAAGGCGCCGGATGCTCCGGCGCCGGCCGCTTGCCACGACGCCACATGAAGAAGCTGACCATGGCCAGGTTGATCACGGCGAATGCCCAGAACAGACCATCCGCACCGTAGGAGGTCATCACCGGCGAGATGGCCAGCGGACTCATCGCCGAGCCCAACGAGTTGATCAGCAGCAGCCCCTGGATCATCGGCACCAGCGCGTCCATCGGCGCGCGGTCGGCGGCGTGGCTGACCGCCACCGGATACACCGCGAACACGCCGCCGCCGAACAGGAACAACACCGCCGGTAACCAGGGCGAGGACGAAGGCAGCAGCAAGATCACCACCGAGAGCACCACGCACAGCGCGCCCAGGGCGATCAGCACGTCCTGGCGGTCCTTGCGGTCCGACCAGCGTCCGACCGGATATTGCAGCAACATGGCGCCGAGGATCACCCAGGCCATCATGTGACCGACTTCCACCACATCCATGCCAATGCGTTGCAGGTACAGCGGCAGCAGGGCATACACCGCCGCGATGGCCACGCCCGAGCCGAAGCAGCCGACCAGCCCGCTGGGCGTCACGCCCAGCAGTTGCCGTGGTTTGAGCGGCTCGACCTGTTCGAGCAGCGGCGAGACCCGTGGCAGGATCACGATCGGCAGCACCGACAGCGCCGCGAGCATGCCGGCCACGGTGAAAGGTGCGCTGTCGCCGAGACTGACCAGGTCGCCGAGCAAGGCCTGGCCCAGCACGCCTGCGCCATACAGGGCGATCATGTACAAGGCCAGCAGGCGGCCACGGATCTTCGCATCCCCGGCCAGCAGCAGCCAGCTTTCGATCACCAGGAACACTCCGACCGTGGCCCAGCCGTTGAGCAGGCGCAGGGCGAACCAGCCCCAGGTGTCGACGAACAGACCTTGCAGCAGGATGGTGGCAGCGATCAGTGAGGCGAAGCTGCTGTAGGCGCGGATATGGCCGATGCGCAGGATCAGCCGGTCGTTGAAAACGGCGCCGAAGGTCAGGCCGATGAAGAAGCCGGAGGAGACGATACCGATCATCGTCGCCGATTCGCCGGTCTCGCCCAGGCGCAGGGTGGTCAGGGAGTAGAGCAGGCCATTGCCCAAGGCAATGATGAACAGTCCAAGCAGGGGTGCCAGCGCCATGGCCAGCAAACGCGGTGACATACGTACCTCAAGTGATCGATCAGCGGATGAGCCTTTTCGATCACACAGGCCAGGCCGGCCGTTGAAGGGGCGGGGCTGTGCGACGGTGCCAGGGTGGGGTGCGACCAGGGCAAGACTCAACCGCAGACTCGCGCAGGCGAGGTCGGGCGGGGTCGGTTGAGCCTGTGGCACATGGGCGATGTGGGTTAGGCGCAGACGTGGTCATTGCTGCCGGTGGCCACCGTACGAGGCGACTGGGCGAAAAGGGCGCGGCATTCTACGTCCTGGGCCGCGCGCTTGCCAAAGGCCGGCAGGTGCGACAGGACGCCGCACCTTATCCCGAATCAGGATGAGGGTTTAGCGGCCTTTTCCTGATGTTCAGCGCTGGAGGAGGATTCACGGGTAGCCAGAGCCTGGGTGGAGTCTTGGGCTTGTTGCTGTTGTTGCTGGGCCCAGCGGGCATGGTGTTCCTGCAGGCGTTCGGCGCCGCCTTCGGCCAGGGCGGTGGTCATGGTGGTGGCGGTCAGTAGGGCCAGGAGGTAGGGCAGGGATTTCATTTGGGTGGATCTCCGTCATCGATTTGGGTTTCAGGCCGGGTTTAGGGCCGATGGAGGGGATGATGGAGGGGTTGGATTTTCTCAGGATTAACAGGGGTGGGGTTTTGTGGCTGGTTTGGTTTTGGGTGATTACCCGGTGGCTTTGGTGGGGCTTAGTCACCTTTTCGCCCTTAGAGAGTGTCAGATTTTTTGTGTGCGGGCCGATAACGGCCTGCCGTCAGGCTGGCCATGCTTTTACCAGGTCGGCCTGATAAATCGATCTCCGTACAGCATCGCGAATTGATTCATCGCATTTTTCCAGTCATGGGCCGCTGAGCCCCAGTTTGCCGTGATGTTCCGCAGCCCCAGCCAGATCAGCTTGGTGGCGGCCTCATCCGTTGGGAAGTGACCACGCGTTTTGATGATCTTGCGTAGCTGGGCGTTGATGCTTTCGATCGCGTTGGTCGTATAGATCACTTTTCGAATGCCTGACGGGAAGACAAAGAATGGAATCACTCGATCCCAGGCTCTTCTCCATGCCGCAACTACCGTTGGGTACTGTTTGCCCCAAGGGCCGTTTTCAAAGGCATCCAGTGCCTGCTCAGCCGCCTCGGCGTTGATGGCCTGATAGATCGGCTTGAGCGCTTTGGCCAGATCACGACGCTTATCCCACGCTGCATAATCGAGACTGTTGCGGATCAAGTGGACGATGCATGTTTGCAGCGTGGTGGCCGGAAACACGGCGCTTAGCGCCTCTGGCATCCCTTTGAGGCCGTCGGTGACGGCGATCAGCACATCCTCAACGCCGCGCGTCTTGAGGTCATTGAAGACCTTCATCCAGAACTTCGCACCTTCGGTATTTTCGATCCAGATCCCGAGAATATCGCGCGTCCCATCGGGTAGAACGCCCAGCGCCAAGTAAATCGCTTTGTTGCGCACAAGGCCTTCTTCGCGAATCTTGACTCGTAGTGCATCAAAGAAAATGACCGGGTACATCGGCTCCAGCGGCCGCTGTTGCCACGCGCCGATTTCCTCCATCACCTCGGCCGTGACCGAACTGATGAAGTCATGCGAAACATCCGTTCCATACTGCTCGGAGAGGAATGCGCGAATTTCCCGAACGGTCATGCCTCGGGCATACATGGCGATGATCTTGTCATCGAAACCGGTATAACGGCGCTCGTGCTTGGGAATCAGGATGGGCGCAAAACTACCGTCTCGATCACGGGGGATATCCAGCCGCAGCGGCCCCTCTCCAGTCAGAACCGTCTTGCCAGTCCTGCCATTGCGCTGATTGGTTTCATCCTCTGGGCGCTGCGCGCCCGGCAGATACCCCAGGTGGTGACTGAGCTCGGCGTTCAAGGCCCGTTCGATCAACGCCTTCTTGAATGCCGCAGAGGCATCTTCGATAGCCTCCGCAGTCATCAGGCCCTCACCGAACTGCTCGAGCAGCTCCTTGGGGATTTTTGGTAGGTCACGCAGGGGTTTCTTCTTGGTTGGCATACATGCACCTCTTGCTCATGTTATGCCCGAACACAAAATTTCTGACATACCCCGCCCTTACGGCGACCCCCTTTTTTCTTGGAAAAATCTATGGTCACCCCCTTTTTTGCAATACTGATCATTGGGTGAAATGGATGGCTTGCGTAAATCTATCCGGCGTCGATTGGGCTGGTATCCCGCGCCACGATGAGTATTTGCACCTGGCGATCCTAATAAAGTAAGCGGCTTCTGAGAGCCAATTTTTCTTCCAGGATCATCGCCAGGCCGATCGGCCGTTTATTTCATCCGTTGTTCAGCTATCGCAAAACCTGATGGTAAAACTCGGTGCAGCACAACGGGGTCAGGCGTTCAGCGCGCCTGGCTCCGTTTCATATTGCGAGTGTCGAGTGGCAATGGCCCACGCGATGCGTGTCAGTTTGTTGGCCAACGCGCAGGTCACCACGTTGGAGTGGCGTCGTGTTGATAGCGTACGTACCCAGTCGGCCAATGGGCCACTCTGGTACTTCAAACGAAGCATGTAGACACGGGCGCAGAGCACCAGCAAATGCCGAAGGTTCTTGTCGCCACGTTTGCTGATTCCCAGCAAAGTCGGCTTGCCGCCGGTGCTGTATTGCCTGGGGACCAAGCCTACGGATGCTGCAAAATCACGACTGCTGCCGTACTGCCGAGCATCTCCCATTTCTACGGCCAGCAGGCTGGCGGTGATCGGCCCGACACACGGAATAGTCAGCAAGCGACTACCCAGATCATCGTCAGCCAGCTGGCTTGCCAGCTCTTCATCCAGCAGCTTGATCTGCTCGGTCAGGTAGACGAAGTGATCATGCAGGCGCTGCAGCAGTGCGACGAGGCGTACAGGCAGGTCGTGCTCTTCAAGCACTGAAGCGAGGCGTTTGATCACCGCCAGTCCCGTTGGCAGGCTGACGCCGAACTCGAGCAGGAAACCATGCATCTGGTTCACCGTTTTGGTCCGGTCGCGAATCAGTGATTCACGCATCCGATGAGAAACAGAGAGCGTCTGCTGCTCAGGCGATTTTGGCGTCACAAAGCGCATGGAAGGTCGGGAAGCGGCTTCACAGATGGCTTGCGCATCGACAAAGTCATTCTTGTTGCCCTTGACGAAAGGCTTAACGAACTGAGGTGAAATCAGCTTTGCTTCATGCCCTATCGCTTTGATTTCTCGCGCCAGGCAGTGTGAGCCGGCACAGGCCTCCATCACTACCGTGCAAGGGGGATGATTGGCCAGAAACCGCATCATCTGCGGCCTTGAACATTTTTTGCGCAACACTTCTTTGCCGGACTTTTCCTGGGCGTGTAGGTGGAAGGTATGTTTGCCGATGTCGATGCCGATCAGGGTCACGTTGCTCATGATGACGGTCTCCGAAGTAAAAACACCCTACGAAAGCGTACGCCTCGTAGGGTGCCGGGGTGACCATCTCATTAAGGGGGTCGCCGTAAGGGCGAAAAGGTGACTAAGCCTCACCAAAGCCAACGGATAATCACCCAGAGCCCAGAGCCCAGAGCCCAGAGCCCAGAGCCCAGAGCCCAGAGCTCAGAGCCCATGTGGCGCACCGCCGGCAGATCGCGGGGGTCGCTGGCGCAGACGCCCAGGTCCGCCACGCCACCGAACAGGACCTGCATATCTGCCCCTTAGCCACGCCGGGTCGCCGCGCAGCCACGCAGCACGGCTGCCAGCCCCAGGGTCAGCAGCACTGCCAAGCCGATGGCCAGCAGGAAGGTGAGGACGATACCCACATGCGCTAGCAGCCCGCCGAGGCTGAGGTAAAAGGCAATCACGCCGACGCCGCCGATGGCATTACCGCGGATCATGCCGGCCATAGTGAAGCGTCCGCCTTGAACATGCGAGAACACCACCAGCGGCCAGGCGATCACCGGAATCGGCGCGAGCATGCCGCTGACCGCCGGGCCCAGCCAGTGTGCCGCGCCCGTGGTGAGCATCAGCAGCGCTGTCGCGGCGACCATGCGCAGGGGAATCTCCCACCAGCGATGCCGAATCTGCGCCAACTCCGCCGGCCGCGGTTCCCGGGCCGTGGCCCAGACCAACAGCGCGATCAGCCCCAGCGCCAGGCCGATGGACAGCTGCAAGCCACCCCAGTGGGTGAGCGCATAGGACGCCACGGCATACAAGGCCAATGCCAGCATCGCCGAATGCGCGATTGCGAAACGGCGGCTGGCGAACAGGTAACAGGCGTAACTGCCTTGCACCGCCGCCAACCCGCCCAAAGCGCCGGGTACTGCATTCAGGGAAAAGGCCGTGCCCTGTTCCAGGCACAGGAACAGCATGACCAGCGCCGAGGTGATCGGCATGCCGGACAGCAAACCACCGAGCAGGCCGCCCCATCGCCGTGAGGCGAGGGAGACGGCCCACATCAGCAGCGGTGTGGCTACGAGCTTGAGGTAAAGGAGCGTCATGTCGAGCATCTGTCCGATGTGGGCCTATATAGCGACTGGGGCATACCTGCGGCCGCACATTGTCGACGATCCCTACTCTCGAACCAAGCCGCAATGATTCAATCATGAGTACTCACCGAGACCTGACATTTTTGTCAGTGGAGCCGCCCAGCAGCCATGCACTAATGTCGTGAAGGCTTTCGTAAAGATTGATAACAACAGCGCGCGCACCTCATCAAGTTCAACCGGAGGACATGGCATGAAAACAATACGCTCACGCTATCCGCATTATGCGGCCGTTGTGTCTACGACGCTTTTGATGCTACTGATGAGCGGATGGGCGCGCACGCAGACAGAAATGCCACTGCAGGCCTCGACTCAAGCGAATGTCAATTCACTGGAGCTCTATCGGCCGCGCTTTCCTGACTCCTCATCGAGCACTGTGGATGTGGAGGCGGTGGATAATGGAGTCACGATCAGCTTTCTTTATAAGCCCATGACCAAAGGCGATAGCGTCGGCCTGCGCTGGAAGGGCACCAGTCAATGGGATGCACAGGTTCAAACCGTCAACACACCGGGTCAACCGCTGCGGTTTGAAGTTCCTAAGCACGAAATCGTAAAGGATGTTGGAAAGACAGCAGTTGTCACTGCCAGCGTAGGCGCAGGCAATGACCCGCTGCTCATCTCTCCGCCTTTTAACGTCAGTGTCGTTCGAGGTGAAACACCGCCCGATAAGGGACAGGAAGTTGCCGCGCGCCTGAATGGCCGGTACAACGCCACCGCGCACAGCTGCCCAGGAAACTTACCCGCTTACTACTGCAATGGCATCATCATCCGTTCAGTTGACAATGGCAACTTCAACCCTTGGGATCCCAGTCCGACGGCCATAAAGTTGGGGGCGGTCTCTTTTTCCTACTTCCGTGTTGATTCCTATGTCAACAACTTCTACAGGAATGCAGGGTTCATATTCCTCCCACAGACCGAAGCCGCCGCGCAAGGAAAAGGGATGGAGTATTTATGTATCTACGCCTACGATGCTGGCACTATAGTCGGTACCCGGGCTGCGAAAGGCTGCGGTTTGAAGCCACGTACGGCACCTGCGACAGCCGACCTCAGCACCTGCGCCATTAAGAATGCGACCACCGTGTCAAACTGGTATGCATTCACCAAAACCATTCCCAATCGTGACTTTCAATGCTCATTGAGTACGCAAGATGCCGCGCAGTTCGCAGTCAGCTATCAAGTGCGCGCTAACCGCCCCGGGAATATGGAGGCACTGTGGAATGAGATGATGGTCAACCTGTGGCCACAGAACGACGGCGCGAACTTACCGATCGAGGCGTTCTTCTACAAAGTGGGCAATACCATTTCACTCAACGATGCCAAGATATTCCAGACCAAGTTCAAGAATGCGACAGGAAAATGGGTACCGGTGATTGCTCTGGACCTCAATAAGGTCTCAGGCTCACCGTTCAGCTATAGTAGCGCCAATCAAGCCGTTCAGCCTTGAGCGGCACTCGCCGATGACAGGGCTGCCCGATAGCTGCCCCGTCATCTGTTGACGCGCCCCCACTGTACTGACTGCGGACTAGGCGATGTTGGAAACACAGCGACGTTTAGCCGATCACTCCCACTCGGCCTTGGCAATCGCCAGCCCGTGCATGCCTTCGTAGCTTGCGCGCTTGGGCTGCGTCCAGCCTTCCAGCAAGCTGTTCTCAAGGGCGTAGATTTCCACCCCCAGCGGCCGGCAGACCGACAGCGGATCCTGGGCTTCGGGTCCCCACATCGGCAGCGACAGGTCGCCGCCCGGGCAGGTCGACAACGCGCACAGCACATCGATTTCGGCAAAGAACTCCAGATAGTCGCCTTGCTTGGCCGGGCAGGCTTTCATGAAGTACATGTCGTCATGGTTCAGGCCCGTGCACTGGAAGATGTTCAGTACATCGTGCACGTCGAACTCGGTCAGGCCATGGGGCAGCACGGCGCGGGTCAGGTTGGAATGGCAGTGATGGTGGAAATTCTCGCCGGTGAGCATCTTGTTCACGTAGGGGTCGCAGCGGGTGCCGAGCAGGTCGTGGACGCGTCCGCCGTGTTCGTCGACGCCGTAGTCGGCCAGGCTGTCGTCGGTGATGGTCACCAGCGGACGCAGGAACGGCAGGTTCGACCACAGGCGGTCGTAGGTGGTGACGTGGGCGCCCTGCAACTGGCGGGTGCGCGCTGCCCACAGGCGCTCGCGCGGATCGTGGGCGTTCCAGATGTTGAAGTCGCCGACCTGCGGGCCGACGGGGGTGGTGACGCGAAACACGTGACCGGCTGGCACTTTCCAGGCCCGGCCGGTGCGGATCGGCACGTCGAACTGTTCGATCAAGGTGCGTGCATCCTGACGCTCGCGCACGCGGTCGTAGAAGGCCTTGTCCACTTGCAGGGCGGCGCCTTTGCTGACTTGGTAGGCTGCGGGGTAATCCTTGTACATGGGTAAGTCTCCGGTTTCAGGAACGGGGTGGGTGACTGAACAGGTCGAGCAGGGCGTGCTCGGAGTCGTCCAGGTAGCGGGTCATGGCTTCGGCAGCGTCCAGGCGCAGGCCGTCGGCGAGCAGGTCGTGGATCTGCCGGTCACGCTCTAGCCAAGGGCTCTGGAAGTTCTTTTCATCCGGGGCCACGGCGAACACCAAGCGCATCTGCGCTGCGATGTTGGTGAAGAAGGCGTCGAGCAGCGGACTGCGCAGCAGGCCGACGATGTGCTGATGAAAGCGCAGGCTGTGGGTGCCGAAGGCCTGCCAGTCTTCGCGCTCACGGGCCAGCTCCGCGGCCTCGATGGCATCGAGCATGCGGTCGGACTGGTACTCGCGCAGCGGCTTGCTGCCGTGGATCGCCTGCACCTCCAAGGTGCGCCGCACCAGGAAGATGTCGCGCACTTCGGCCACCCCCAGGCGACGGACCATCACGCCTTTGTTGCGCACGTAGGTGGTCAGACCCTCGTGGCCCAACTGGTGCAGGGCTTCGCGCACGGTATTGCGCGAGGCGTTGTAGCGACCGGTGAGGTCCGCCTCGACCAGCGCCATGCCCGACACCAGGCGCCCACCGATGATGTCCTCACGGATTTCGCAGGCCACCTGATCGGCCAGGGACAGGCGCTCGTCGGTCTTTTCCGCGGTTCGATTGCTCATGCCAGTTGCACGTCCTTGAGGAAGCGGCCCATGCGCTCGCTGCGGTTGTCGAGCAACTCGCGCGGCGCGCCGGCCTGGATGATTTCACCGCGCTCCATGAACACCACGCGGTCGGACACCTGGAAGGCGAACTTCATTTCGTGGGTGACGATGACCATGGTCATGCCTTCGCGGGCCAGGTCTTCGATGACCTTGAGCACATCGCCTACCAGTTCCGGGTCCAGCGCCGACGTCGGCTCGTCGAACAGCATCACTTGCGGGCGCATGGCCAGAGCGCGGGCGATCGCCACCCGTTGCTGCTGACCGCCGGAAAGCTGGTGTGGGTATTTGCCAGCGTGCTCGCGCAGCCCCACCTTGCTCAACAGTGACAAGCCGAAGGCGCGCAGTTCGGCGGCACTGGCGTGGCCGTGATGCTGCGGGGCGAGCATCACGTTCTCCAGCACGGTCTTGTGCGGGAACAGGTTGAAGCCTTGGAACACCATGCCGACCTGGACGATGCCTTCCATGTGCAGGCGACTGCCGAGGCTGCCACCTTCCTCATCATGGCCGCGCAGGAACGGTGCGCCGCACAGTTCGACCTGGCCGCGATCCAGGCCTTCGAGCCCATTGAGCGTGCGGATGAGCGTCGTCTTGCCCGACCCCGACGGCCCGATGATCGATACCACTTCGCCGAAGCGGATATCCAGGTCGATGCCCTTGAGCACCTCCAGTGGCCCGTAGTGTTTGCGCGCACCGAGCACACGCATGGCGAACTCGCCGCGCCGCGCGGGGCTGGCACGGGGCGCCGGTGCGGCCTGCGCCGTGTCGTCGGCGACCACCTTGGGCAAGCGCTGGGTAACGTCCAGGTAGCGCTCCAGGCGGCGCAGCAGGTAGCTGAACACTGTCACGATCAGCACGTAGTAGAAGGCCACCGCGAGCATGGTCTCCATGACCAGGAAGTTCTGCGTGTACAACTGCTGGCCGACCAGCAGGATCTCCGATAGAGAAATCACCGACACCAGCGAGGTCAGCTTGACGATGGTGATGTACTCGTTGGCCAAGGTCGGCAGCGCCACGCGCAAGGCCTGGGGAATCACGATCAGCCGTTGCACGCCGGTATAGCGGATGCCCAGCGCCTTGCCCGCTTCCAGTTGACCCTTGGCCACCGCCAGCAGGCCGCCGCGATGGATCTCGGCGATGTACGCGGCTTCGCTCAAGACCAGGGCGATCAGGCCGGCAGCATAGGGGTTGGACAGCAGTACGCTGGTGCTGGGAAATACCTGGGGCAGGTTATAGACGAAGATCAGCAGCACCAGCAGCGGCAGGCTGCGGAAGAACCAGATGTACAGCGCCGCACCACGGTTCAGCGCGCGGTGGCGAGATTGCCGTGCCAGGGCCAGCACGAAACCGAACACGATGCCCAGCAACCAGGTCTCGACGCTCAACTCCACCACGGTGCCGACCGCTTTCCAGAAGTCGCCGTTGACCAGCAGGCCTGCGGCGTAATCCCAATCGAATTGCATGCTTGACGCTCCCGCTTACTGCGCTGCCGCTTGAGGGTTCTGGCCCAGGGCCTGGGCCACTTCGGCCGCGCTCGGTTCAGCGAGGTTGTAGCGGCTGAGCAAGGTCTGGTATTCGCCGCTGGCCTTCATGTCGGCGAAGCCTTGGCGCAGCTCGCTGAGCAGCGCCTCGTTGCCCTTGCGCACGGCCAGGCCGATGACCACGGGGTAGATGAGTTCGTTGGAGCTGATCAGCACACGGCCCTTGAGCTTGTCGGCGGTAATGGCGGCCACGGCGGCGTCTTCGAACTGCACGTCCACGGCCTTGGCCAGCAGCGCCTGCGCCGCTTCCGGCGAGGTGGGGAATTCACGCGAATCAATGGCCGACTGACCATTGGCTTCGCAGTGGCTCTTGGAAAGTGCCATCAGCTTGGGAATCCACGAGCCGCCCTTGATCGAACCAATGCGCTTGCCACACAGGTCTTCTGGCCGTTGGGGCGGAAGCTGTCGCTGGCACGTACCATCAGCGAGGCGCCGCTCTTGAGGTACGGCAGGAAATCGACCTGGGCCGCGCGCTCGGGGTGACGTACAGCGCCGACGCCACCACATCGAAGCGCCGCGCGTTGACCCCCATCACCAGGTTGGCGAAGCGGGTGTCCTGGAACTGGGTGGTCAGCTTGAGGTGCGCGCCGAGCAGGTTCATGAACTGCGGGTCGAAGCCAGCAGGTTTGCCTTGATCGAGGTAGGTATAGGGCGGGTAGGTGAGGTCCGAACCCACGGACAGGCGATCGGGTTGCAGGGTGCCGTCGGCGGCCTGGGCGGCAGCGCTGAGGGACAGGGCGAGGGTGAGGACGGTGGCTCGGGACATAAGGGCTGCTCCACGTGTGATTGTTCAACAATCGTTGCGGAGTGGCTAATCAATAGACGTGCCAACTATGAGTTTGTGCCCGTTGACAAGGATGATTTCGGCAGCGTGGTTGGAAGGTCGCGGGCGGGCGTGCACGCTTTTCGCGCATCCGTATCACCTCGTGAAACACCTGGGTGCCGGGGCCGAAGGTTGGCCCCGGTCTGATCAAGGCTTACTTGAAGTCCCACTGCATCTGCGTGGCGATACTGACGCCGCTGGAGGAGCGCACGCACACGTCCAGGTAGTCGGTGAAACGCGGCGCAGCGGCAATGCCCTCGTCGAGCAGGCGCTGATTGTCGAACAGGTAGTTCAGGTCGGCGAAGCCGCTGTACAGGCGCAAGGCGCGCAGTACCAGCCGTGGGTTGGCCGGGCCGATGCGCGACTCGAAGCTCACTGCCAGCTCCTTGAGGCTGTCGACGTCGATCTTGCGGTAGCGCTCGCCCACCGGGTCCGCACCATTGGCCAGGGCGAAGGCACGGTCGATCTCGGCGAATGTACAGGCCGAGTCATGGCCGGCCGAGATGTGGTACAGGTCGTGATTAAGGCGCGGCTTGAGGGTCAGGCCGATCAGGGCTTCGGCGCAGTAGTCCACCGGGATCACGTCGATCTGTTCGTCCAGCCCGCAGGTGAAGCTCTCCAGGGCGAAGCCCATGCGGAACACCCAGAAGATGCTGCCAGAGGCCTGGCAGCCCAGGCTGCGGTGCCCGACCACGATCGAAGGGCGCGCCACCACCAGGGGCAGGCTGGGCAGGTTTTCGCGCATGCGTCGCTCGATCTCGGCCTTGGAGGCGGTGTAGTCCACCAATTGCTGCTCGGCCTCGGGGAACTCCCACGACTCGCTGATCGGCGACTCGCGCTCTGGCCCGCAACACATGGCGGTACCGACATGCAGGAAGCGTTTGAGGCGCCGCGAGCGGCTCATGACCTCGGCGAAGGCGAAGGTGCCTTCGACGTTGACCGGCCAGATGGTCGGGTTCTTCGAGAAGGAAGCGACGGCGGCGCAGTTGATCACGCGGTCCACCGTCATCAGACGCGGCGTTTCGCGCGCCAGCCAGGTGGTGTCGAGGAAGTCCCCGCAAATGATCTGCTCGGCGCGCAGCGCCATGCGCTCGGCCAGGCCGACGCCGTGCTGTTGCAGGTTGGCGCGCAGACGCTCCAGACCCTGTTCGGCCTCATCGGCACGCACCAGGAACATGAGCTGCGCAGCCTGGCCGCTGGCGATCAGTTGAGCGACGACCGACCCGCCCAGAAAACCGGTGGCGCCGGTGATCAGGATGCATTCGGGCAGCGTGGTAAAGGTGATGGGTTCACCGGTGGTGAGCATGTTCATAATTATCCTCAAGGGCGAGTAGGCCGCCGTTGAATGATAAGTGTGCCGTTCGGAACACGTAATGAACTTAAAGTCATCCGTACGTTCAGTAAAAAGTTACGCCCCAGGCGCACGGTGGCGTAACTGCGGCATTCAATCCGCGGCTGACAAGGTGCGTGGGTTAACTTCAGATGAAAGAAAGTTTACCAGCCACCAAACCACTTCCCCTTGTAAACGCGCAATCGTCCTGGCGCTTCTCTGCGAGATACCGGGAGCCAGGCCGAACAGCACCTAGAAGCGCTTGGCCTGCCCGCTGCGTAAAACGTCCCCGTCGCCTGATAACTTTGTCAGTTGTGGCCTGTCTCTGTGCGCCGTTCAATGGCCCTCATCTCTCGAGCGCTCAGCGCACCCGATCACCTGGGCTACATCCCTTCACGGAGGCGCGTGACATGACCCAGACTTCGAAGACCGAAACGCGGCACGACCCTTACCTGATCTCCACCCAGCCCGACGGTTTGCTCCCCGATATGACCGATTTTTCGCTCGAGCGGGTCGGCAGTGTCGACGGCGGCTGGTGTACCAGCAGCACCCTCAAGGCAGGCCGCGCACTGGCCGAGGGCGAAGTCTTGAGTGCGTTTCTCATCGACCGACTCGACGGCGATATCCGTCGTGTCGATTACTCCGCACCCAAGGCCCAGCGCGCTGCCAAGCAGTGGCCCAAGGCATTCGCCGATCATCTGGCCGCCGCAGGTGAGCCGATGACCGCCGGGGGCTGGAGCGCGGACAACGTCTTTTCGACGGCCACCGAGCCTCTCAGGCTGTGGAGCCCGGCGCGCTACCGCGCGTTCAGCAACGCACCGTTCGCCGCTAACCTGGTGCAGGCATTGGCCTGCGACGACGCCTTCAGCCTTTCGGCGGGTGCAACGCTGTGCCTGCAAGTGCGCGACCTGACCTCTCAGGCCCTGTACGAGCAGCACTTCTTCACCGCGACGGCCGAGCAAGCCGGGACGAACTGGTCCAAGGCGTTGTGCGAGCAGGTCAACCGTGACAGCCGGGTGCTGCGGGCGGGTGTCCTCGACACTTGCACCGTGACCCCCGCCGAAAACGGCAATGCCTTTTGGGTGCCGCAGTGCGCCGAACTGTGTGTGACCCTCACCGAGGCGCACTGGTGGCAAAGCCAGACAATCGAAGGCGGGCAAGCCCTCGATGACGCTCAGCCAATCCAGGCGTGGGTCTACGATGGCTTTTCCCATCGCCTGCTGGCTCACCATCAGTGGACACCCAGCAAGGCCCAGCGCGCCTCAGGCAAGTGGCTCGGCGCCTGGGCGACTGCGCTCAATGGCTCACCGGTATCCGCCTTCCTGCGCGCCTCGACGCATAACCCTCAGGCCGGCCAGGCCGATGAGGCCGACAACCTGTTCCTGTGGCAACGCGGCGATGCACTGCGCATTTTCACAACCCTGCCCGACGCCGTCGGGCGCCAGGCAGGCCCTCACCTATCCTCGGCCTGGAAGGCTGACGCCGGGCACGCGGTGCTGATCACGATTCGCCATCCGTTCAGCCACAAGTTGCTGCACCGTGCCCTGTTCAAACCCCAGGATGCCAACAAGGTCAGTGACCGGGCCAGCTGGTTGCAGGCCTTGGCCGATTTCCTCAAAACGCAGGCCTGGCCGGAATTGCGGATCGACGCCGGCGACCAACCCCTGACCGTACCCCGTTTCAGCGAGCTGCACGTACTGCTGGAGAACGTCGGCGATGGCAAAAGCTGGAGCGACGGCGACTACGTCAAGTACCTGCTCGAGAACGACGACTGGCCGGGTCGCCAGAGCGCCGAACAGGCTCGGTTCACGCTGGCGGCCGGCGATGGCACCGTGCAGATCGACGTTCAGGCGCTCAATGGGGAGCTGGAATTCTGAAAGCGCGCGCGACAAGACCATGCTGACCGTGGGCCATGTCGGCGCCTTGCACCCCAGCCACTTCTGGCACGGCGTGCAGGCCGTGGCGTTCACGCCGTCGCCGCCGATGGACGGGTATGAGGCCATCAGCTTCCTGTGCGAAGACTACGGCAACACCAACCACTCCGAAGTCTTCGACACCAGCCATCACGACCGCACCGGTGTGGACGAACGCAGTGGCCTGTTCCACGCCCATTATCCAATCGCTACCCTGCAAGGCCTGCGTGGACTGGGGCCAGTATGCGACCTGACCTTGCACTACTCGGCGCTGCGCGGTAATGAAGCCGGCCTGGGCGATGGATGGGCATGGCGCTTCTCCAGCATCATCACCAGCTCCGTGCAGGAGATCGATCACCGTGTGCTCACCCTCGCCGAGGGCAGCCCAGTGGTGTTCAACGCCGAGCAGTGGGCCCAACTGGGGGCAGGCAAAGCCGTCAAGACCCCGGCCTGCCGGGTGACCAGCAACAAGGACTACAGCACCTTCACCGTGGAGTACCCCAGCGGTCGTCAGGAGATCCTCAGTAAACCTTCGGCGCCGGGCAGCGACGAGGTTGAACCCAACGATGCCTTTCGCAAAAAAGTGCTTGAGGCACTCAAAGCCATCAAGAAGAAATCTATGGTCACCCCCTTTTTTGCAATACTGATCATTGGGTGAAATGGATGGCTTGCGTAAATCTATCCGGCGTCGATTGGGCTGGTATCCCGCGCCACGATGAGTATTCGCACCTGGCGATCCTAATAAAGTAAGCGGCTTCTGAGAGCCAATTTTTCTTCCAGGATCATCGCCAGGCCGATCGGCCGTTTATTTCATCCGTTGTTCAGCTATCGCAAAACCTGATGGTAAAACTCGGTGCAGCACAACGGGGTCAGGCGTTCAGCGCGCCTGGCTCCGTTTCATATTGCGAGTGTCGAGTGGCAATGGCCCACGCGATGCGTGCCAGTTTGTTGGCCAACGCGCAGGCCACCACGTTGGAGTGGCGTCGTGTTGATAGCGTACGTACCCAGTCGGCCAATGGGCCACTCTGGTACTTCAAACGAAGCATGTAGACACGGGCGCAGAGCACCAGCAAATGCCGAAGGTTCTTGTCGCCACGTTTGCTGATTCCCAGCAAAGTCGGCTTGCCGCCGGTGCTGTATTGCCTGGGGACCAAGCCTACGGATGCTGCAAAATCACGACTGCTGCCGTACTGCCGAGCATCTCCCATTTCTACGGCCAGCAGGCTGGCGGTGATCTGCCCGACACACGGAATAGTCAGCAAGCGACTACCCAGATCATCGTCAGCCAGCTGGCTTGCCAGCTCTTCATCCAGCAGCTTGATCTGCTCGGTCAGGTAGACGAAGTGATCATGCAGGCGCTGCAGCAGTGCGACGAGGCGTACAGGCAGGTCGTGCTCTTCAAGCACTGAAGCGAGGCGTTTGATCACCGCCAGTCCCGTTGGCAGGCTGACGCCGAACTCGAGCAGGAAACCATGCATCTGGTTCACCGTTTTGGTCCGGTCGCGAATCAGTGATTCACGCATCCGATGAGAAACAGAGAGCGTCTGCTGCTCAGGCGATTTTGGCGTCACAAAGCGCATGGAAGGTCGGGAAGCGGCTTCACAGATGGCTTGCGCATCGACAAAGTCATTCTTGTTGCCCTTGACGAAAGGCTTAACGAACTGAGGTGAAATCAGCTTTGCTTCATGCCCTATCGCTTTGATTTCTCGCGCCAGGCAGTGTGAGCCGGCACAGGCCTCCATCACTACCGTGCAAGGGGGATGATTGGCCAGAAACCGCATCATCTGCGGCCTTGAACATTTCTTGCGCAACACTTCTTTGCCGGACTTTTCCTGGGCGTGTAGGTGGAAGGTATGTTTGCCGATGTCGATGCCGATCAGGGTCACGTTGCTCATGATGACGGTCTCCGAAGTAAAAACACCCTACGAAAGCGTACGCCTCGTAGGGTGCCGGGGTGACCACCTCATTAAGCAAGCCTGACTTCCCGAAATTCCCCAGTCACTGGACACAGTGGGTACTGATGGCGCTGGCCCCGGATGTGTATAGAGGTGCAACGGTCATCGATTACACCGAAGCCCTGAGCGCATGGTCCGAGCACGCCAACACCCACGAGCTGAACAGGCGTATCGCCCTGTACGAACGGCCGTTCGTGCAGCTATTGCCTTCACGCATCGTCTCGCAATATGGCGAAGCGCTGGATCTACAGTGGAAGCGCCAGAACGGCCAATTCCTGCTGATGAGCATCAAGAGCGGCGAGTCCGCGCTGTTCAGTGCGCAGTACCTCAGTCCTGAGGCCAAGGCGGGCAGCCAGGTGAAGATGCAGCTGTGGTCTGGGAGCCCGGAAGCGTTCGAGATCGAGCTCAGGCTCGAACACTACCTGCTGCGCACGCTCAAGCGCGTGCAAAAGGGGGCCGTGTTACAGCAGGTGGAATGCGGCTACGACGACGACCCGACCCTGGACCGCGTGCTGTGCCGCCTGCAGGAACAGGACGGGTCGGTAGAGTGCGTGCAGTACGTCAAGCAGGATGCCAAATTGAAAAGCTCGCCTGCCTTGCCGCGCGTGGCCTTGCATGCGCTGCTGCCGGGCGCGGGTCAGCAGAACCATATCGGTCGCTACACCTATACCGGTAGCTACCAGCACCCGGATGACCAAGTTTTCATTGCCGCCGTGCAAAGCGGTCCCCACGCCGCCGTGACCCATGAGTTGCATGCTTTTGGCCTTGATGAGGAAGGAAACCGCACGCCGCTGTTACAGGGCGCGGGCTCTGCGCAGTCCCATTGGTTGGAGTTTTCACTGGGTGATCCGCACACCAAGACCACCTTTCGCTATACCGGGTGGGGGGATGAGTTGGTTGAGATCATCGAGCGAATGCTGCTCAGGATAAACGGTAGCCAGATCGAGGTGACCGCAAAATCTGCACCGGTGGAACGCAAGACGGCGGTGTTGCAATTGTTATGGCGGTATTCGACCAGGAATCGCAAAAAGCTGGCGAGCGAAATCAAGCACCTGCTGAGCCTGTCTCCAAAAACCCAGCGCGCACGTCTGGGCAAAACCGTAGACGCCACCACCATCGTGACCAACGCTCAAGGCAATCCCCTGCGCCTGCGGGTCAAAGGCTCGCACTCCATCCACTACTGCTATTACGGGGACGAGACGCAAAATCAAATTGTGCTGAGCGGCGTGGAAGGCCTGGGCGGGCTACCGAAGCTGGCATGTCCGTTCGTACCGGAATACGCCAGTGCGCCATTGATGGCCGAGTATCAATGTGACGGCTATGGGAATCCTCAGGGACTGAAGCTCTACGGCTACCGGAAAGTCAACCGCGCTGACCGCGATTACCTGGAGTTGGCCGAGGTGGTGTTGGTGGAAGGGGTGCGTGGCACGCTGACCGACGATACGCTCGACAAAAGTGCCACGTGGAAGCTGACCGGCGAACATGCGCTGTGGCATCAGATCAGCACGTCCGTCTCGCAACTGACCATGAGAGTGACGGCGAGCGGAGACAGCAAGGTTTTCGATTGGTCGATCACCCAAAAACAGACCACGTGTGCTCACAACCAGCGCCTGACGCTAACCAACGCTCAGGAGTTTGTCGACAATCCCACGCGGCCCGGCATTCAGGTGACCGCCAATGCAACCACCGCAGCAGGCACGGCCCGAGTGAGTAAGGAAGTTCGCTCACGCCACAGCCGGCGCGCACTGGAAAAAATCGAGAATGGCGTGGAGACGCATTGGGAGCGCGATGCGTCAGGGCGGGTAACTCGAGAAACCGGCTATGTGCTGGCTTCTGGCAGCACGGGCAAGACCGCGAAGCAGGTGGCCGATGAGGATGTCTCATCAATCTACAGCGCCGATGGCAGAAAGGTCGAACGCACGCATAAGGATGGTAGTCAGAGCCTCTCGCACCTTGACGGCCTGCAACGGGCATGGCGAACCGCATGGCGCAAGGCCGCCAACGCTGCCTATGTACCCTTGGAAGAGCACCGTTTCTCAGGATTGGACGAATCCTCGGCGGTTCAGACCTGGGCCTGGGATTATCTACCGGGGGGACAAGCAGTCTGCAAGGACACGCTTAGGCGTGAGTTGGCGGGTAGACAACCGTGGTTGGCGCAGGAAGGTGTCGCAGTGGGGAATCTTCCTGTTACCCATGGACCGGATGTTGCACAGGTATCGGTTAATTTTGCTAAAGATATCTTCCCGCAAAAAACGACCGCAGTTATATTTGAAAACTTAAATATGGCTCGCGAGATGCCAATTGAAAATAGAATTAATTATGTTTTTAATCTACTATCAAAAACACTCCCTAAGAAAAATCTTGAGAAATCGAGATTAAAAGTCGCACTCGGGCATATATTAAGAGGGCCTACCTCGTCCTCAAGCGATAACTTCAATGCCTGGCTTACTTCCATCCTGGAAGAATCTTCAGAGAGGGATCACAATTATTTAAAAGACTTTGGAAAGATCGAGCTGACCCTGAAATCGGAGAGTGTCAGATTTTTTGTGTGCGGGCCGATAACGGCCTGCCGTCAGGCTGGCCATGCTTTTACCAGGTCGGCCTGATAAATCGATCTCCGTACAGCATCGCGAATTGATTCATCGCATTCTTCCAATCATGGGCCGCTGAGCCCCAGTTTGCCGTGATGTTCCGCAGCCCCAGCCAGATCAGCTTGGTGGCGGCCTCATCCGTTGGGAAGTGACCACGCGTTTTGATGATCTTGCGTAGCTGGGCGTTGATGCTTTCGATCGCGTTGGTCGTATAGATCACTTTTCGAATGCCCGACGGGAAGACAAAGAATGGAATCACTCGATCCCAGGCTCTTCTCCATGCCGCAACTACCGTTGGGTACTGTTTGCCCCAAGGGCCGTTTTCAAAGGCATCCAGTGCCTGCTCAGCCGCCTCGGCGTTGATGGCCTGATAGATCGGCTTGAGCGCTTTGGCCAGATCACGACGCTTATCCCACGCTGCATAATCGAGACTGTTGCGGATCAAGTGGACGATGCATGTTTGCAGCGTGGTGGCCGGAAACACGGCGCTTAGCGCATCTGGCATCCCTTTGAGGCCGTCGGTGACGGCGATCAGCACATCCTCAACGCCGCGCGTCTTAAGGTCATTGAAGACCTTCATCCAGAACTTCGCACCTTCGGTATTTTCGATCCAGATCCCGAGAATATCGCGCGTCCCATCGGGTAGAACGCCCAGCGCCAAGTAAATCGCTTTGTTGCGCACAAGCCCTTCTTCGCGAATCTTGACTCGCAGCGCATCAAAGAAAATGACCGGGTACATCGGCTCCAGCGGCCGCTGTTGCCACGCGCCGATTTCCTCCATCACCTCGGCCGTGACCGAACTGATGAAGTCGTGCGAAACATCCGTTCCGTACTGTTCAGAGATGAATGCGCGAATTTCCCGAACGGTCATGCCTCGGGCATACATGGCGATGATCTTGTCATCGAAGCCGGTGTAACGGCGCTCATGTTTGGGAATCAGGATGGGCGCAAAACTACCGTCTCGATCACGGGGGATATCCAGCCGCAGCGGCCCCTCTCCAGTCAGAACCGTCTTGCCAGTCCTGCCATTGCGCTGATTGGTTTCATCCTCTGGACGCTGCGCGCCCGGCAGATACCCCAGATGGTGACTGAGCTCGGCGTTCAAGGCCCGTTCGATCAGCGCCTTCTTGAATGCCGCAGAGGCATCTTCGATAGCCTCCGCAGTCATCAGGCCCTCACCGAACTGCTCAAGCAGCTCCTTGGGGATTTTTGGTAGGTCACGCAGGGGTTTCTTCTTGGTTGGCATACATGCACCTCTTGCTCATGTTATGCCCGAACACAAAATTTCTGACATACCCGATAAGGTGGCAATCACGAGGACTCAGCGATGTTGACCATTTCGAATACCGTGCATCTGTCAGATGCCGACATCGAACTCACTTATATTCGTGCACAAGGCGCCGGTGGGCAGAACGTCAACAAGGTGTCCAGTGCTGTACACCTGCGTTTCGACATCCGCGCCTCGTCCTTGCCCGAATTCTACAAAGGGCGCCTGCTTGCACTGCGTGACAGTCGCATCACCGCCGATGGCGTGTTGATCATCAAGGCCCAGCAGTACCGAACCCAAGAGCAGAACCGTGCGGATGCATTGACGCGTCTTGCCGAGCTGATCGTGTCTGCGGGCAAGACCGAGAAGAAACGCCGCCCCACCAAGCCGACGCTGGGTTCCAAGACCCGTCGCCTGGATGGCAAGGCCAGACGCAGTACCGTCAAGGCGGGTCGGGGCAAAGTGGATTTCTAACCCTGCGCACGGCAGATCGGGTTTCAGTGCGCGCTCGGGATCGCCCCGGACGCGATACAGGCAACGCCCGAGCACGCCCTGCTTTTCACCGCCACACGGATGCCCGCCTCATCAAGCGATGGCATCCAGCATCCGATACCAGGCTATCCCCGCGCCCAGGTACAAACGCTGGAGGCTGTGGAAGGGGATCGGATCCACGCGGGTAATGGGAAACGGTAAAGCCTGGGTCGTGCCGAGAATGCGTTGCGACAGGTGCTTGGCCAGCGTGGTGGACATGGCGATCCCTCGGCCGTTGTAACCCAGCAGAATGCTCAAACCTGGCTCGGGTTCATGCACGTGCGGGAGGAAGTCCCGGGTTAGGCCCACCCTTCCACTCCAGTGATGCTCGAACCCAACGCCCTGGAGCTGAGGGAACACAGAGATCGCCGCACGCTTGAGCGGGTTGAAATCGTTCTGGGATTTCGGTTCTGAGAAAGGCCCGCGCCCGCCAAGCAGCGAACGTCCTGCCGCATCCTTCTTGTAGTACAGCAGGAGCCTGCGTGAATCCGAGCAGACCTCGCCTTGCGGCAGAATCTGCTGGGCGATGTCCTCGGGCAGCGGCGGGGTAGACACGATGAAGCTGTTGGCCGCGATCACGGTTTGCTTGAGACCCGGCCATAGATCGTCGGAGTAGCCATCCGTGAGAAAGAACGCCGTCACCAAGCGATTCCAGCTCACTGCCGAGATCATGGAGATCGGCTACAACTACCTCGCCTCCAACACCCTGGTGGATGTCGCCAATCCCTTCCTCGCAGAGTTGGCCCAGGTCACCGGTGAAACCACCAACCTCACGGAACCGGTCGGGCAGGACATGATCTACGTGGCGCGCTTCGTGGGCCCGAAGTTCATTCCTATCCATCTGCCGCTGGGCAGCCGCATCCCGATGTACTGCACGGCCTCGGGCAGGGCTTACCTGAGCGCGCTCGACCAGGCGCAGATGCTCGAGCGCCTCAAGGGCTGCGAGCTTGTCCAGCACACCCACCAGACCTTGACCACCCTTGAGCAGATCTTCGAGCGGATCGAGCAGGCCCGCAGAAATGGTTTCGCCACCAACTGTGAGGAGCTGTTCCTCGGGACATGGCGCTGGCGGCGCCAGTGCGCAACAGCGACGGTATTCCGGTGGCAGCCGTGCACGTGGTAGCGCCCACCAGCCGCTGGACGGTGGAGGACGCCGAGCGGCGCCTGGCACCGGCCGTGCTGGAGTGTGCGCGCGCGATCACCACGTCGATTCGAGCGTTGCAGCTTTGAGCAGGCACCAGCTTGTTTAGCGCCCCACGGCCCGGACTAGAGCCCGACTGCTGGGGCTCTAGCCTGCAGCAGTTCGTCGAGCACGCCCATGAAGGCGTCCACCAGCTGGCTGCGGCCCTGCTTGCGCGTCAGCACCAGCAACGGCGCGGTGGCGGAGGGGTCGGCGAGCGGGCGATAAGTGACGCCTTGTTTCGCCAGGGCCTGGGCACAGCGTGGCACCAGGGCAACGCCCTGGCCGGCGGCGACCAAGGCGATGATCGAGGTGATTTGCCGGCCGCTGGGCCCTGGACGCACGGGTAGGCGGTCGCGTCGGTAGAGTTGCTCGATGGCTTCGTTGAGCCCTGAGCCGTAGTCGGCCGGAAACAGAATCAGCGGATGCTCACTGAGCTCGGCCAACGTCACCTGTGCCTGCGCGGCCAGCGGGCTGTCGCTGGAGATCGCCGCCACCAGCGGTTCGTCCCCCAACGAAAGTGACTGGATGTCGCTCCGCTCGCACGGCGGCTGCATGCGGCTCATGCCGATGTCGATGCGTCCGTCGGCGATCTGCGACCACTGGCTGACCGAAGCACCTTCCACCAAGGTCAATTGCACGTCCGCAAAGCGCTGGGCAAAGGCCTGAAGTGCCTGGCTGAACAGGTCCGAGAGTGCAATGGAACTGGCGTAGCCCAAGGCCAGTTGCCCGGCACGCCCTGCCGCCAGCTTGTCGGCCATGACCTGGGCCAGCTCCACCTGCTCCAGCACGGCCCGGGCGTACGGCAGGAAAGACCGGCCCTGGGCGGTAAGGGTCACGGTGCGGCTGGTGCGGTCGAACAAGCGGAACCCCAGTTCGGCCTCCATGGCCGAAATCTGCCGGGTCAGCGGCGGTTGCGCCAGGTGCAGGCGCAGTGCGGCACGACCAAAATGCAACTCTTCGGCGACTGTCAGAAAGTAACGCAACTTGCGTAGATCGAGCATCCTGTTCCCTAGGTATTGATCGGTCCGAATTCGGTATTGGTCCTGGTCTGTCGACATATCTTATAAAGCCCGCTGGCCATAAACGAGATGTTGCATGAATTCGCGTCAACAGCGTGCACGCCTCGCCTTGTTTCTGTGTGGCTGTGCGGCATTTCTCAACCTGTATGCGACCCAGGGCATTCTCCATGAATTGGCCCAGAGTTTTCACGTGAGCGTCCGGCAAGCCGGCTGGAGCATCACCGTCACCACCCTGGCGGTGGCGGTCACTGCGCCCTTTGTCAGCCGTTTGACCAAGCGTTTCGATCAGCGCCAGGTAATTGTGCTGGCCGCGCTGGCGCTGGCGTTGCCGGCTGGCTTGGCGGCCTACGCCGGCAGCTTTTCCCAACTGCTGGTCTGGCGACTGCTGGAGGGCGTGCTAATTCCAGTGGTGTTCGCCACCAGCGTGGCCTACATCGGCGACCGTTGGCGAGGTGGTAGCGTGACCGAAGTGACCAGCCTGTATGTGGCCGGCACCGTGCTGGGCGGCTTCGCCGGACGCTTCATCACCGGACTTATGACCGAATACGTAGGCTGGCGCGAAGCCTTTGCCTTGCTCGCGGGCCTGAGTCTGCTGATCGGGGTGGCCATTCATCTGCTGCTGCCGGCCAATCCGCCCCTCGCAGCACCCCGCGCCACCGCAGGCCTCAGCGCCTTGCGCGAACTGTGCCGGCGCCCCTTGCTGGCGGCTTATGGCGTGGGCTTCTGCGTGCTGTTCTCGCAAGTGGCGACGTTTACCTATGCCGGTCTGTACCTGAGTCAGGCGCCGTTCGAACTAGGCGCCGCTGCGCTGGGTGCGATCTACAGTGTGTTTCTGGTGGCCTTGGTGGTGACACCGATCGCCGGACGCCTGAGCAAATCGCGGCCACAGGCCGAGTTGCTGGTGATCGCTGCGCTGCTCGGGGTCTGCGGTTCGGCCCTGACCCTGCTGCCGTCGTTATGGCTGATCGTGCTGGGCCTGGCCTTGAGTTCCACTGGGGTGTTCCTGGCCCAGGCCGCCGCCAACGCGTTCACCACCGCCACGGCCCGCCACAACAAGGCCGGCGCCGTGGGCCTGTACCTGACCTGCTATTACCTGGGCGGCAGCTTCGGTGCTGTGGTTCCGGCGTTGCTCTGGAGCCGTTGGGGCTGGCAGGGCTGTGTCGTGCTGATCGTGGTGTTCCAACTGCTGTCGCTGCTGATCGCCTGGACCGGCTGGAAGCCGCTGGTGCCGCAAACCCCGCCCCCCGAACCGTCGACCCCTAGATTCATCATCCAACAATAAATGCGCGAGGTGACCATGAATAACGTACTGACCCGGCAGAGCCAGTTGCTGAAGATCGTCGAACCCGTTTTGAACGACATGCCGGCCGGTGTCTTGAAGCATGCGCTGTTCGAAGCGTTTTGGAGCGAAGAGGGCGCCCTGGTGGACATCGAGCAGGCCTTCGAGGTGCTCACCTCGCGTCGCCACCCGCCGGCGGTGCTGCGCATGTTCTTCGCCAGTTGGTCGAAGACCAACAACTCCGCTACCAGCGTGTCAGGGCTGGCCAACCGCATCACCTTGCTGGCCCGCTCCGATCAGGGCTCGCAAGCCGCCGACGGCCTGTACCGGGCCTGCGGCAGCCTTCAGCGCATCACCGATGAAGACCTGGGCGCTCTGGGCAATACCCTGCATTCTGACCTGTTCTACAACATGGCCACGCCGATCTGCGGGGATGACCAGTGGCTGCTCAAGGAAAACTGCCTGCCCTCGGCCCAGCACTTCAAGGACTGGACGGATTTTCGCCGCCTACGTGATCGCGACCTCCTGCAGGGCTTGCTGACGACACTGATCCACGAGGTCTATACCCACGGCGAAGTGGAGTTCATCCACCCACTGTACAAACAGTGGTTCGTCCGCGACATGGGAGTGCCAGCTGAGAAAGCGCGCGCCACCGTGGCCTGGGTCACGGTGCATACCGGCGGCACGGAGAGCAATCATTTCGCCCATGCGGTGGCGGCGGTCAACGAGTTCGTCGAGGCCATGCAGGTGCAAGTCGATCCGCAGGCCGCGCGGCACATATTCGCCGAATACCTGCAGCACAAGGCTCAAGTCATGCGCGACTGTGCCCAGCTGTTGCATTGATGGCTACGGCCTGGCCCTGGCAACGGGGCTTCTGGCAGACCCCGGCTCGCCTATCCTCTGGGTGATTGGCCCTTTCTTTCCCTTTTGCAGTCTGTCTTGACCATGAATGAGCTGAAATCTCTTGCCTCCTCCGAGGCATTGCCCGCGGCCGATGTGTCGGTGCGCCGCCGTTCCCTGGTGGCAGGGTGCGGTGCCCACGCTGTGCATGACGGCCTGACTGACGTGATCTATGTGCTGCTGCCGATCTGGCAGTCGCAGTTCGCCTTGAGCTACGCCCAGATCGGCCTGCTGCGCGGTGCCTATTCAGGGATGATGGCCGGCTTCCAGTTGCTGGCCAGCCGCGGCGCCAAGCGTTGGGGGCGCGAGCGCCTGCTGGTGGGCGGCACTGCCCTGGCCGGGCTGGCATACGTGCTGGCGGGACAGGCCGGAGGGCTAGGCGTGCTGCTCTTGGCGCTGCTGCTGGGTGGCCTGGGAGCCAGCACCCAGCACCCGCTGGCGTCCTCGATCATCACCGACACCCACGAGGCTGGGGGTGGTGTCAAGCAAGCGCTGTCCCAGTACAACTTCGCCGGAGACATCGGCAAAACCCTGATTCCTGGGTTGGTGGGGCTGCTGCTGACCGTGATCAGCTGGCGTACCAGCGTGACGCTGATCGGCCTTCTGGGGCTGGCCGCTGCGCTGGCGCTGTGGTGGCTGATTCCATCGCGCACGGTGACCCTGGCCATGCAGCAAAAGGCGCCTAAGACGGTCAAGGGCCAGGGCTCGGTCGGCGGCCTGCGTGCACTGATCCTCACCGGCACCCTCGACAGTGCGGTACGCATGGGTTTCCTGACGTTCCTGCCGTTCCTGCTCAAGACCAAGGGTGCTGGCACCGCCGGTATCGGCCTGGCACTGACCCTGCTGTTCGTCGGTGGCGCTTTCGGCAAGCTGCTGTGCGGTTACCTCGGGGCGCGCATCGGCATGATGAAAACCGTATGGATCACCGAATTCACCACCGCCAGCCTGATCGTGCTGGCGGTATTCCTGCCCTATGTGGGGTTGATGGTGATGCTGCCGCTGCTGGGGTTGGCGCTGAACGGTACCTCGTCGGTGCTCTATGGCGCGGTGCCGGACCTGGCGGGGGCGGGCAAGCGCGAGCAGGCATTCTCGTTGTTCTACACCGGCACAATCGGCGGCGGTGCACTAGCCCCGATGATGTTTGGCAGCCTTGGCGACGTCACCGGAATTCCTTTGGCAGTGATGGCCCTGGCCGCGACCCTGCTGCTGACTTTACCGCTGTCCTGGTACGTGCAGCGTGGCCTGGACGACGACGCTCGGTCTTAGGCTGAGACCGGCAGTGCAGGCTCGGTGCTGGCGTGGTAGGGCCTGCTGCAGGGTGTGTTTTTCCAGTATCAATCACGACACAAACGGTATTGGCGCTTTTTGCGGCTGTCATCAGACTGTAAGACGACCAGCCTGGACCCGCTTTTCAGGTTGCCGGGGTCGCAGGGGTACAAGCTTGGGTCACTCTGTCTTCCGATTGATTTCGCAGGTACAAAAATGACAAGCAGCGAAGCCACGGTCAGCCGTTTTTCCTTGTCCCAGCGTGCGCTGGGCCTCAGTGCTCCAGGCACCTCGAGCATGCGCAGCAAAGCCAACGCCTTGAAGGAGAGCGGCATCAAGGTGATCAATTTCGCTGCCGGCGAATTGTCCTTCGATGCCTGCGAAGACATGCGCGCCGGGGCCACCGAAGCCATCGCCAATGCGCGCAACCGCTACACCCCGCCCATCGGTCTGCCGGCCCTGCGCGAGAAGCTCGCACAACGGGTCAGCCAGCGCACAGGCGTGACGTTCACGGCTCATGAAGTGGCGGTCACGGCTGGAGCTAAGCAGGCGCTCTATAACGCCTGCATGGTGCTGCTCAACCCCGGCGACGAAGTCGTAGTGCCGACGCCATACTGGGAAACCTTTCCCACGCAGATCCGTCTGGCCGGCGCCACCCCGGTGTGCGTACAGACCCGCGCCGACCACTACCGACTGACGGTGGACGCGGTGCGTGGCGCGCTCACCGAGCGCACCCGGATGATCGTCATCAACACCCCCAACAACCCCACCGGCACCGTCTATGAACGCGAGCAACTACTGGCCATCGCCCAGTTGGCTCGGCAGCGACAACTGTGGGTGATGTTCGATGAGTGCTATCGCGGCTTGGTACGCGAAGGCCATGAGCACTCCAACATCCTGGCGCTGTGTCCGGCCTTGAAAGGGCAGACGGTGCTGATCGATTCCTTCTCCAAGAGCCAGGCGGTGACCGGCTGGCGCGTCGGCTATGCCTGCGCCCCGGCGCCAGTGATCGCGGCCATGCACAACCTGCAGGGGCACACCACCTCCAACCCGAGCAGCCTGTCGCAATACGCAGCGCTCAATACCCTGAATGCCGATTCGTCGCACTTCGCCGACCTGGTCAACCCGTTCCTGCAGCGCCAACTGCACGCCGCACGTACCTTTCTGGACCGCCTGGAAGGGGTGAGCTATGCGCCGCCGGAGGGCGCGTTCTACCTGTACATCGATGTCTCCTCCAAGCTCGGCGGTTACTACCACGGCGAACCGGTGCGCGATGTGGATCACCTGGCGGATCTGATGCTGACGGAGGCGCATATCGCCGTGGTACCCGGCTCCGGTTGCGGTGACCCCCACTGCATCCGCATTTCCTACGCCGTGGACTATGAGGAGTTGATCGAAGGCCTGGGCCGTTTCGCCCAGTTCATTTCGATGATCGTCATCGACTGAAGCGATTTTCGCCAACCTGTTCCCAGTGGGACCGAGCCCGCTCCCGAGCCACCAAGGCCGGGCCGGTGTCGTGCAGCTTGTTGTCCGTGAAGTGAAAAACAATGACAGGAGAGAACAACATGGAGAGTTCCCGCAAGGCGTTCGTCGGCTATGTGCACCAGGCTCTGGTTGACGTCGAGGACCGCAACTTGGTGGAGGCCCTGCTGACGGGCTTTGAGAACCACCCCGACAAGCTGGACGGCTACTGCTTGACCTACCAGCACCTGACCTCGCGCACGTGGTCCGAGGACTCGCTATGCACCTTCTTCTGTGGCTGGCGCAGCCCGGATGGCGCAGCCCACGCGGTGTCCAGCATCATCGTGCGGCTACTGCAGGCCGGCGAGGAGCTGTCTGGGGAAGACAACAAACTCAAGCTACTGGAGGCGGCCCGGCACTGCGGCGAGATCATCGTCGAAGACGTGGGCCTGGGTGAGATGCATGGCCATCCCCATCATTCCAAGCTCTACCACCGCATGGCCTCGGCGATCTGCGGCTCGGACAACTGGCGCTTGCAGGACAAGTACCTGAACCCCATCACCAAGGAGTTCTCCACTTGGGTTGGCGAAAAGCGCCCGCTGGCTCCGAACCTGGTGGAGGCCTTGGAGATGATGGCCCTGACCGAGCTCTTCAATACCGGCGAGTACAACCTGATGACGCCGCTGTGGAAGAACTGGCTGCGCGAGTGCCGCGGCTACCCTGCCGGGGAGGCCAACCGCATCGCCAGTTTCCTCAGCGTTCACTGCGGCCCCGTCGAAGCCCGGCATTTCCGCCACGCCACCGAGGCCTTGAAGCTGTACACCCAGGCCATCGGCCAGCAGATCGACTACCGGCGTATCGCAGCCCTGTCCGATGAGTACGTGCTGCGTGCTTGTCAGCACCTGGAGAAGATGGCCAGCGTACTCAGGGAAACAGCGCCGGCCGAGCAGGGCGCCTGACCCTCAATCATCTATTGGAGTACTACCCACATGCGCGTCGAATCCGATTCCATGGGTTCCATTTCGGTACCGTCCAACAGGTACTGGGGAGCCCAGACCGAGCGCTCCATCCACAACTTCCCCATTGGCCGTGCACGCTTCCAGTGGAGCGCACCGATGATCCGCAGCCTGGGCATCCTGAAGAAGGCCGCAGCCCTGGCCAATCTCAAGCTTGGCGAGCTGCCGCAGGCCATTGCGCTGCCCATCGTCCAGGCGGCCGATGAAGTCATCAGCGGACGATTGGACGAGCATTTCCCATTGGTAGTGTTTCAGACCGGCTCCGGCACCCAGTCCAACATGAACGCCAACGAAGTGATCGCCAACCGGGCCATCGAGCTGCTCGGCGGCGAGCTGGGCAGCAAGCAGCCGATCCACCCCAACGACCACGTCAACCGTGGCCAATCGTCCAACGACACCTTCCCCACGGCGATGTACATGGTGGTGGTGACGGAGGTCTTCGAAACCCTGCTGCCGGGTGTGTCGGTGCTGCGCGACACGCTGTCCGAGAAGGCCGAGCAGTATCGGTATGTGGTCAAGGTCGGGCGCACTCACTTGCAGGACGCCACCCCCATCACCCTGGCCAGGAGATCGGTGGTTGGGTCGAGCAGATCGACCATGCCTTGGCGGCCATCGAGCGCAACCTCACCGGACTCTACGATCTGGCCATCGGCGGCACGGCAGTGGGGACCGGGCTCAACGCTCATCCGCAGTTCGGCGAGGAATGCGCCCAGGCCATCGCCGAGCTCACCGGCTACCCCTTCAGGTCCTGTGCCAACAAGTTTTTCGCTTTGTCAGCCCACGATGCCTTGGTCAATACCTCGGCGGCGATCCGCACCTTGGCCATGGCCCTGATGAAGATCGCCAACGATGTACGCTGGCTGGCCAGTGGGCCGCGCTGCGGCATCGGCGAAATCGACATTCCGGAGAACGAGCCGGGCTCCTCGATCATGCCGGGCAAGGTCAATCCGACCCAGTGCGAGGCGTTGACCATGGTCTGCACGCAAGTGTTCGGCAACGATGCCACCGTGGCCTTCGCCGGCAGTCAGGGCAATTTCCAGCTCAACGTCTACAAGCCGGTGATGGTGCACAACGTGTTGGAAAGCATCACCTTGCTGGCCGAGTCATGCCGGGCTTTCAACGACCACTGCGCGGTAGGCATCGAGCCGAACCGCGCGCGCATCGAGACCAACATCGAGAAGAACCTGATGCTGGTGACCGCCCTCAACCGGCACATCGGCTATGACAAGGCCGCGATCATCGCCAAGACCGCTCATCACGAGGGCAAGTCGCTGCGGGAAGTGGCCCAGCAGTTGGGCTATGTCTGTGCGGCGGATTTCGACCGCTACGTGGTGGCCCTGGACATGACCCACCCCTGAGCGAAGCCGGTGTTCCCCAACCACAAGAGGCGTGTGAATCCCATGCAGGAAGCTGATAATCGCCGAACCCTCCTGAGCCAGCTGCTGCGCCGCAAGCGCTGCCTTCGTGTGCTCGAGGCCCACAGCCCCATCTCCGCCTTGCTGGCAGAACAATCCAGGCTGGAGCAGGGCAGCGGACCGAGTCTGGTCTACGACGCCATCTGGTCCAGCTCCCTCACCGACTCGACCCACAAAGGCCTGCCGGACATCGAGATCCTCTCGCCGAGCAACCGCTTGCACGGTATCCGCGAAATTTTCGATGTGTGCTCGCTGCCGATGATTTTCGACGGCGATACCGGGGGCAAGGCCGAGCATTTCGCCATCCACGTGAAGATGCTGGATCGGGCCGGGGTATCGGCGGTGGTGATCGAGGACAAGTGCGGATTGAAGAAGAACTCGCTGTTCGGCAACGCGGTGAGCCAGTCGCAGGACTCCATCGACGAGTTCTGCGAAAAGATCCGCGTAGGCTGCGCCAATCGCAGCCACGAGGATCTACTGATCATCGCCCGTTGTGAAAGTCTGATCCTCGACAAGGGCATGGACGACGCCATCGAGCGCAGCCTCGCCTATGTCGCGGCCGGCGCCGACGGCATCATGATTCACAGCCGCAAGCAGGACGGCCTGGAGGTCCTCGAGTTCGCCCGGCTGTTCCGCCGCCAGTGCCCGCGAGTACCGCTGATTTGTGTGCCCACCAGCTACGCGCACTTGAGCTTCGACCAACTGGAGGAGGCCGGCTTCAACGCGGTGATCTACGCCAACCACATGCTGCGCAGTGCCTACATGGCCATGCGTGATGTGGCGGCAGGGATTCTCGAACATGGGCGGACGCTGGAAGTGGAACCGCGGTGCCTGGGGATCGACGAGATTCTTGATTTGGTGCCGGGGACGCGTTAGGTCGTGTGGGCGTAGTGATGTTGCAGGAAGTGGGGAAGGGCGACGCCCCCTATAGGGGGGCGTCGCAGCCTGCACTGACGCCCGTTACTCGCGGAACAGCCGCTCGTGAATCCAGCCATTGTTCGTCAATACGAAGGCGCGCTTTTCGCGAATGGGTTTTTCCTGGCTGGCAACCATGCGTTTGACGTCGCTATTGACGTCCATCAACGCCGGGGTGGAGGCCCACTTGGGCAGATCGTCGACCTTGTAGGTGTAGGTCACCTCAGAAATCCGGTGGCCCATCATGTCCCCAGGCTCGCTGAACTGCTCAATCTTGTCGACCTTTGCGCGGCCGATGCACAGGCCTGGAATGACGGTGCCATCAGGCTTCGTACGCGCGTCATCTTTGAGGTACTTGCGGCCTTCGTCAGTGAGTTCGTACCGATATTTGATTTCGGTATGGGCTTTCTGAAAGATGTTTTCGGGATAGTCTTTGCGAGACGTCTCCACGGCTGTCAGCACCCCGACCTCGGCCAAGGCATTCAAGGTCTTGTTAGTGCCGTAGACGTCGAATTCCTGGGTGTTCATCGGGAACGTCGATGTGACCAGGCACTCTGGATAGGCCTTGTCGAGCCAGGCCTGCGCGGCTTTTTCGAAGTTTTCTTCGGAGGCTTTCTTGGGGTCCGAGCAGCCGACGAGTGCAGTGATAACGATGGCTAAAGGGAGCAGCATGGTGCGCATTGCGGAGCGTCCTTGTCAGTTGGGATGGACCGGCATCCTGCCAGTGACTGGAATACCGGATGCGGGGTTGGAGAGATTTGCGTTGTGATGGTTCCGTGGGGACGGGAAAGATCTGGTTCTAGGCACAGTTGAGCGGGAACTTGTTTACTTCGTGCCGCCGCGTTTGGTTGACGCTGGTAGATAACTAAACTAAATGAATATTTAGTGTAGTTATTGCTAAATGCTATATCCCCATTGCAGCCTTCAGGGTTCAGCTATCTGGCCTACAATCGCTGTTCCCATTACTAGGAAGTAGGGTCATGTCTAAGCCACTCGTGTTTCTCGACAACTGCACGTGGAATTTTCTTTACGCTAAGCAGGTAGATCTTTTGGCTGAACAAGGGGATGAATACAGCTTTACCGTCAGCGCTCGCGGCTTTCTGGAGATTCCACGGCTCGACCATCCTGATGAGTCTGTCAGACTCATCGGCCTCTATGCTCATGAACAACTAAACCGTCTCGCAGCTCAGCCCGCTAATCGATTTGGTTTTGGCTCTCTTGGTGAGGATGCGCCGTTAGGCACAGCCGGTTTTGGCAGCCTGGAACCAGACGGAACGGTCACTGGCGGTGGCTATTTTGGAACTCTGGAAGGCCAAACTTTTCGTGATGACCCAACCTTGCACAAGAAGATCGGCGGCTTATCTGGTGTCAAGAAAACGAATAGTGGACTTCTCAAGAATGAAACTGATGTTGACTATGGTGAGTGGTCGCTTGATTTCCCGTTGATCACTGACAATCTTAGGGATTTCAAAAATGCCAAATATTTGATCAACATCAAGGATTGGCAGCATGGTCCATTTGGTGATTTTGTCACCTCAGAATTGCTCCGGCTCTCATTCCCAGTCCATACAGCGTAGAGCGGTCATGAACAGCGGTGGCCAGCAGCTAACTGAGCGTTGCCTAGATCACTGGGCCGCCGCTGTTCATGATCGCCGTCAACCGAAGGGCGACAGCTAGATTTCTGCCCAGCCACATCCCGATAGCCTCATACGATGGTGCGCATAATGTATATTATGTTAAATTACATAATGACCGCCTAGTAAAGACGACTTCTCTGATGGGTTCGCCTCAAGGCATGCGTTAACGTGCCCGTCCAATTTCGGCCCAATCAAAGGACAGTCCGTGCCCAATACCACCCCAGTTACCACCTATGCCCCTGACCAGCCAGACCAGAGCATCCCCCGCAGACAACCGAAGACCGCCCGTTCTATGTCGTTTCCAGAGGTAAATTCCTTACGCTCTGGATTCTTTCATTTGGCATGTACCAGCTCTACTGGGCTTTCGCGAACTGGAAGCAACTCGAGCGCAGTACCGGCGAAAAGCTGTGGCCGATAGCTCGCGCACTGTTCTCGGTGTTTTTCACTCATTCCCTTTACCGTGAGGCCGATACTCACCTCAAGCGTAATGGCAGTGATTTTCGGTGGAATCCCATGAAACTAGCGACCCTCTTCGTGATCGTCATGCTAATCGCTACATTAGCCGAAGTTTTGTCGAGCCATAACATTGGTCTCCCCATTGTTGAACTACTGAACCTAGGGCTGCTGCCGGTCACTGGCTGGGTCACTTGGCTAGGCCAGCGTGGACTGAACGCTGCTGCTGGCGACCTCGAAGGTCGCAGCAATGCGCAGTTCACGCCTCTAAACTATGGGTTCATGATGCTTGGTACGCTGTTGCTGGCGCTGGCGTGCTTAGGGCTAATCCTGCCTGCGGAGTGATCACTTAAGTTAGTCAATTGACGGGGGTATGTCAGAAATTTTGTGTTCGGGCATAACATGAGCAAGAGGTGCATGTATGCCAACCAAGAAGAAACCCCTGCGTGACCTACCAAAAATCCCCAAGGAGCTGCTTGAGCAGTTCGGTGAGGGCCTGATGACTGCGGAGGCTATCGAAGACGCCTCTGCGGCATTCAAGAAGGCGCTCATCGAACGAGCCTTGAACGCCGAGCTCAGTCACCATCTGGGCTATCCGCCGGGCGCGCAGCGCCCAGAGGATGAAACCAATCAGCGCAATGGCAGGACTGGCAAGACGGTTCTGACTGGAGAGGGGCCGCTGCGGCTGGATATCCCCCGTGATCGAGACGGTAGTTTTGCGCCCATCCTGATTCCCAAGCATGAACGCCGTTACACCGGCTTCGATGACAAGATCATCGCCATGTATGCCCGAGGCATGACCGTTCGGGAAATTCGCGCATTCCTCTCTGAACAGTACGGAACGGATGTTTCGCATGACTTCATCAGTTCGGTCACGGCCGAGGTGATGGAGGAAATCGGCGCGTGGCAACAGCGGCCGCTGGAGCCGATGTACCCGGTCATTTTCTTTGATGCACTGCGAGTCAAGATTCGCGAAGAAGGGCTTGTGCGCAACAAAGCGATTTACTTGGCGCTGGGCGTTCTACCCGATGGGACGCGCGATATTCTCGGGATCTGGATCGAAAATACCGAAGGTGCGAAGTTCTGGATGAAGGTCTTCAATGACCTTAAGACGCGCGGCGTTGAGGATGTGCTGATCGCCGTAACCGACGGCCTCAAAGGGATGCCAGATGCGCTAAGCGCCGTGTTTCCGGCCACCACGCTGCAAACATGCATCGTCCACTTGATCCGCAACAGTCTCGATTATGCAGCGTGGGATAAGCGTCGTGATCTGGCCAAAGCGCTCAAGCCGATCTATCAGGCCATCAACGCCGAGGCGGCTGAGCAAGCACTGGATGCGTTTGAAAACGGCCCTTGGGGCAAAGAGTACCCAACGGTAGTTGCGGCATGGAGAAGAGCCTGGGATCGAGTGATTCCATTCTTTGTCTTCCCGTCGGGCATTCGAAAAGTGATCTATACGACCAACGCGATCGAAAGCATCAACGCCCAGCTACGCAAGATCATCAAAACGCGTGGTCACTTCCCAACGGATGAGGCCGCCACCAAGCTGATCTGGCTGGGGCTGCGGAACATCACGGCAAACTGGGGCTCAGCGGCCCATGATTGGAAGAATGCGATGAATCAATTCGCGATGCTGTACGGAGATCGATTTATCAGGCCGACCTGGTAAAAGCATGGTCAGCCTGACGGCAGGCCGTTATCGGCCCGCACACAAAAAATCTGACACTCTCATTGACGGGGGCTGAACTCTTCACTCCCCGTTCCCGCCAGACGCGTCCCCAGACGATCGAACGTGTTTCTCACTGGTCCACAGGCGAGCATAGTTCGATCAGCACCGCTCGGACAGCGCACGTACGACACCATCTGTTCCCAGCTCTCGTCACTCGGCCTCACCGCCTCATGAGCTTTAGCGCAGATTGCGAAGGGCAAATCCTGCGCTGGCTCCGTGAGGTAACGGCTGTTCGCCTTTCCCCATTCAGTGCGTGCGTCAGAAATACCTCTGTCAAGAACCCGACGGAAGGCACCTCCAAAACCTCAAGTCCAGGGGCACAGCGCAGATAACCCTCTATCGTTAAAACCGAAACATCTTCCAAGGACGGAACCATGACCCAGCGTCACTCCCCCTCCTCCCCGCTCCCGCTCAGCCGCGTTTTCTCTGGTTCGCCCTGATCCCTGTGCTGCCCGCAGTGGTGTGGCTGCTCACGCAATCCATCTCCACGGCCAACCTGCTGGCCTGTACGGTGCTCGTGCTGATCGGCCTGGGCGTCGGCGTCTTGAGCGCGAAATCCCAGGCCGAGGCCATTCGCCGTGCGCAGGCATTCGCGCTGGATCACGTCACGGCGCAGGCAACGCAGGCCAACACGGCTTCGCGTGCCCAGCTCGACGAGGTGCTGCTCGGCGCGATGCCGATCTGGGCCAAGCAGGTGGAAAGCTCGCGTCAGCAGACCGAAGAAGCGATCGTATCACTGGCCAACCGCTTCACCGGCATCGCCCAGCGTCTGCAGGACACCGTGCAGGCCTCGCAGCACGCCGCCGGCGAACTGGATGGACAAAGCGCCGAAGGCGCGCTCAAGGTGCTGGCGCGCAGCGACAGCGAACTGAGCCAGGTCATCGATTCGCTCAAGGCCACGCAGACCAGCCGCGACCAGACCCTGTCCCAGGTCCGCAGCCTTACCGCGTACACGGGTGAACTGCGCACCATGGCCGCCGATGTGGCCGCGATCGCGGCGCAAACCAACCTGCTAGCCCTTAACGCAGCCATCGAAGCCGCACGTGCCGGTGAGGCCGGGCGCGGCTTTGCGGTGGTGGCCGATGCCGTGCGCAGCCTGTCGAGCAAGTCCAGCGAAACCGGTCAGCAGATGTCGGCCAAGGTCGACATCATCAACAACGCTATCACCCAGCTCGTTCAGGCCGCGTCCAACAGCGCCGAGCAGGACGGTCTTTCGGTGAGCGAGTCGGAGCACAGCATCCAGCAGGTGCTCGAACGCTTTCAGAGCATCACCGGGCGCCTGGCCGAATCGGCCGACCTGCTCAAGCAGGAGAGCTACGGCATCCGCGACGAGATGACCGAGGTGCTGGTCAACCTGCAGTTCCAGGACCGTGTCAGCCAGATCCTCAGTCATGTGCGCGACCACATGCACGATTTGCACGAACACCTGCAGCAAGCCAGCCAGGCGCCGGACCAGGCCGTGGCGGTCGATGCCCGCCAGTGGTTGGCGCGCATGGAGGCGACCTACGCCACCGACGAGCAACGCCGCAACCACCATGGCAACGCGGCCGAACAGCAGCATTCCCAAGACATCACCTTCTTTTAGGAAGTACACCATGGCGAAGAACGTATTAGTGGTCGACGACTCCAGCAGCGTACGGCAGGTGGTGGGCATTGCCCTGAAGAGCGCCGGTTACGAGGTGATCGAAGCCCGCGATGGCCAGGACGCCTTGAGCAAGCTCACCGGACAGAAAGTGCACTTGATCATCAGCGACGTGAACATGCCGAACATGGATGGCATCACCTTCGTCAAGGAGGTTAAGAAGCTCGCCAGCTACAAGTTCACGCCCATCATCATGCTGACCACCGAGTCCCAGGAATCGAAAAAGGCCGAGGGCCAGGCCGCCGGGGCCAAGGCCTGGGTGGTCAAGCCGTTCCAGCCGGCGCAGATGCTGGCGGCGGTGTCCAAGCTGATCCTGCCCTGAGCGTCGTGGACCAGGAGTTCTGCATGCCTATCACTCGCGAAACGCTCGACGGCACCGTCCACCTGGTCATCGACGGTGAGCTGACGATCTACACCGTGGCCGAGCTGGCCGCTGCGCTGCTGCCCGAGATGGGCGCAACAGCGTGTGTGCAGCTCGATCTGTCCCAGGTCACGGAAATGGACGGCGCCGGCGTGCAACTGCTGGCGGTCGTCCAGCGCGAAGCCAGCGCTGCCGGCACGGCGTTGACGCTGACCGACCAGAGCCAGGCGGTCAAACAGGCGTTGCAACTGTGTCGCTGCCTCGTCTAGCCCTCGCCATATGCTGTTCAATCATCGACAAGGACCGTTCAGGTGAGCATCAATCTCGATCAGGCACTGCAAACCTTCATCGTCGAGGCGCGCGAACTGTTGCAGGCCATGGAGCAATCCTTGCTGCAACTGGAAAGCGAACCGGACGACGAGGATGCCATCGGCGCGGTGTTTCGTGCCGCCCACACCATCAAGGGCTCTGCCGGGCTGTTCGGACTGACGCCGATCGTCACGTTCACGCACATCGTCGAAGATGTACTCGACCGGCTGCGTGACGGACTGATAGCGGTCGATGCCGCACTGATCGCCGTGCTGCTCAAGTCCGGCGACCACATGCTGGAGCTGATCGAGGTGGTTGCCAGCCGGGGTGAAGCGCTCTCGCCCGTCGCCGTTGAGCGCGAAGACGCGTTACGCCAAGCGTTGAATGCCTATCGGCACCTGGATGTCCCGCTGACCGGACTCGAAACCGACACCCCTGCTGCACGCGCAGAAGGCCAGGTGCTCTGGCATATCTCGCTGCGTTTCGGCGAGGACGTGTTTCGCAACGGCATGGACCCGCTGTCCTTCCTGCGCTATCTCGAAACCCTGGGGCAGATCGTGCAGTTGCGCACCCTTACCGAGCGCATTCCAGACCTGAGCCGTTGGGATCCTGAAAGCTGCTACCTGGGCTTCGAGCTCGATCTGAGTTCCAGCGCCGGCCACGCCAGCCTCAACGAAGTCTTCGATTTCGTGCGTGAAGACTGTGACGTACACATCAGCCGCGTCGATGAGGCGAGCGAAAGCGCTTCAGTGTCCGGCACCGAGCTGGTCCTCCAGCCCGAGGTCGTGCCTCTGGTGGGCACGCCCCAGCGCGTGACGGCGCCTGCCGAAGGCAAACCCCGCGACGGTAACTATGTGCGGGTCAACGCCGACAAGCTCGACGAACTGATCAACCTGGTGGGCGAGTTGGTCATCGCCAGCGCCGGAGCGAGCCTGCTGGCCCGTTCGTGCGACAACGACCCGTTGCAGGAAGCCACCTCCAGCGTGTCGGGCCTGGTCGAGGAAATCCTCGACAGCGCCCTGCACCTGCGCATGATCCCCATCGGCGACACCTTCAATCGCTTCCGTCGGGTGGTGCGCGATGTCAGTCAGGAACTGGGCAAGGACATCGAGTTGATCATCAGCGGCGCTGAAACCGAGCTGGACAAAACGGTGGTCGAGAAGATCGGCGATCCGTTGATGCATCTGCTGCGCAACGCCATGGACCATGGCATCGAGAATGCCCAGGCGCGGCAGGCGGCGGGCAAACCGAGCAAGGGCCACTTGAGGCTCAATGCCTATCACGACTCCGGCAGCATCGTCATCGAAATCGCCGACGACGGCGCTGGCCTCAACCGTGAGCGCATTCTGCACAAGGCGCAGGAGCGCGGCCTGGTCGCCAGCGGCGCGACACTGACCGACCAGGAGATCTACAACCTGATCTTCGAGCCGGGCTTCTCCACTGCCGAAGCGGTGACCGACCTCTCCGGACGCGGCGTGGGCATGGATGTGGTCAAGCGCAACATCACCCTGCTGCGCGGCACCGTCGATCTGGACAGCCGTCACGGCCAGGGCACGCTGGTGCGCATTCGGCTGCCGCTGACCTTGGCCATCATCAATGGCTTCCTGGTGGGGATCGATCAGTCCACCTATGTGATCCCGCTGGACATGGTCCAGGAATGCATCGAGCTCGACGAACACCAGCCGGTGTCGACGCGTGACCAGGGCTACCTGGATTTGCGGGGCGAGGTACTGCCGCTGGTGGACCTGCGCGAGCACTTCAACCACGAGGGTGCGCCTGCGCGGCGCCAGAACGTCGTGGTGGTGCGCTATGCCGAGCACAAGGCCGGGCTGTTGGTGGACGAATTGCTCGGCGAGTTCCAGACCGTCATCAAACCCCTGGGCAAGCTGTTCGGGGCGCTGCGCGGCATCAGTGGCTCGACCATCCTGGGCAGCGGTGCGGTCGCGCTGATCCTGGACGTCCCTGCCCTGCTCAATCAAATCGTACAACTGGAAGCCCGCCCGGCTCCGGCGTCCCAGGCCCTGTCGGGCACCACGCGTTGACGTTCTTGCACTTCCATGGAGGTTTCCCCGATGAAATGGTTCTACGACCTGAAAATATCCACCAAGTTGATCAGCGCGTTCTTGCTGGTCCTGGCGCTCACCGCGGTGATGGGGGGCTTCGCCATCGTCCAGTTGGGCGCCGTCAACCAGGCGGCGCAGGACATCAAGAGCAACTGGATGCCGTCGATGCGCGCGGCGGCAGGCATGCGCTTTTTGCCGCCAACTATCGCCTGAAGGAAAACCGCAGTCTCGGCACTGACATCGCCGAGCAGAAAGCCCAGGCCGAGCTGGAAGCGGCCGATGCACGCAAGGAGTTCGAGACTCGGCTGGAAACCTATGAAGGCCTGATCGTCAGTGATGAGGATCGGCAACTGCTGTCGAACGTGAAAAGCGCGTGGGCCGCGTACCTCAAGGCCAGTGCGCGACTGTTCGAGCTGTCGCGCCAGAACCAGGAAGCCGAGGCCCGCAGCCTGATCAGGGGCGAGTCCAAGACCCATTTCGACGAGGTCACCGGCCACTTGCAGAAGATGGTCGAACTCAACGACGCCGGTGCCACCGCCGCAGGGGACAAGGGCACCGCCCTGTATGAAAGCTCACGCTGGTCGATCATCGCCGTGTTGATCGCGGCGCTGCTGATCGGCCTGGGCCTGGCCTTGTTCATCGCCCGGATCATCGCCCGCCCGTTGCGCCAGGCCGCCACGGCAGCCGAGCAACTGGCCGAAGGCAACCTCAGTGCCCATATCGAGCCCGGCGCGAAGGATGAAACCGGCATGGTGCTCAATGCCATGCGCAATATGGTCGGCAAGCTGGCGCATATCATCGGCGAAGTGCGCAATGCTGCCGACTACCTGGCCAGCGCCTCGGAGCAGGTCAGCGCCACTGCGCAGTCGATGAGCCAGGCCACCAGCGAACAGGCGGCCAGCGTCGAGGAAACCAGTGCATCGGTGGAGCAGATGAGCGCCAGCATCAACCAGAACACCGAGAACGCCAAGGTCACCGATGGCATGGCCAGCAAGGCGGCCAAGGAAGCCACCGACGGCGGCGACTCGGTACAGCAGACGGTAGTGGCGATGAAGAAGATTGCCCAGCGCATCAGCATCATCGACGACATCGCCTACCAGACCAACCTGCTTGCCCTCAACGCCGCGATCGAGGCCGCGCGGGCCGGCGAGCACGGCAAGGGCTTCGCGGTGGTGGCCGCCGAGGTGCGCAAGCTCGCCGAGCGCAGCCAAGTGGCCGCCCAGGAAATCGGCGAGCTGTCTTCGAGCAGCGTCGAGATGGCCGAGAAAGCCGGCAAGCTGCTGGACGAGATGGTGCCGTCGATCAACAAGACCTCCGACCTGGTGCAGGAAATCAGCGCAGCGTCCGAGGAGCAGGCCGCAGGCGTCGCGCAGATCAACACCGCGATGACCCAGCTCAACCAAGTCACCCAGCAGAACGCGTCGAGCAGCGAAGAGCTGGCCGCCACCGCCGAGGAAATGAGCAGCCAGGCCGAGCAGTTGCAACAGGCCATGAGTTTCTTCGTGCTGGATTCGACCACCAAGGCCGTGGCACAGGGTAACAATGTCGACAGCAGCGGCAAGCTCGCCCGCCCCTCGCCACGCCCGGTCCAGCAGGCACCGCGCAAGGCCTTCGCCTACAGCATGGCCGGTGCGCCGGACGAGTCGGAGTTCACCCGTTTCTGATCAGGGAATTGGCACGGGCCAACCAGGAGAATCATATGGGCGCAGTGATCGCCACCCGTCAGACCGCCAGTGCGGCGGACGAGGATGGGCAGTACCTGACCTTCATGCTCGGGGGCGAGATGTTCGCCATCGGCATTCTGGGCATCAAGGAGATCATCGAATACGGCAGCCTGACCGTGGTGCCGATGATGCCCACCTTCGTGCGCGGCGTGATCAACCTGCGCGGCGCGGTGGTGCCGGTGGTGGACCTGTCGGCGCGTTTTGGCAGGCCCAACTCCACCATCACCCGGCGCTCCTGCGTGATCATCATCGAGGCCAGCACCCAGGAGGGGCAGCCCCAGGACCTCGGGCTGCTGGTCGATACCGTCTCGGCCGTGCAGGAAGTACCGGCCGCGCAGATCGAACCGCCACCCAGCTTCGGCGCGCGGATTCGCGCCGACTTCATCAGCGGCATGGCCAAGGTCGATGGCAAGTTCGTCATCGTCCTGGCCGTCGACAAGGTGCTGTCCATCGATGAGATGTCCAGCCTGGCCGAGGCCGGCCAGTTGCCGGCGCTTGAAGCCGAAGGCCGGTGAGGCGCGACCATGACCGACACTTCATCACTCGACGACCGGGAGTTCGGTCAATTCCAGGCCTGGCTGCACCGCGCAGCCGGCATCAACCTGTCGCCGGCAAAAAAGGCACTGGTAGCTGGGCGTCTGTTCAAGCGCCTCAAGCACTATGAGCTGGACAGCTATGGGGATTATTTCAAGCTGATCATGGGCGACCAGCGCAAGGGCGAGCTGCAGGTGGCCCTGGATTTGCTGACCACCAACGAAACCTATTTTTTCCGTGAGCCCAAGCACTTCGACTTCCTGCGCCAGCAGGTGCTGCCCAAGGCAGCGCCAGGCAAGGTGTTTCGGGTGTGGAGCGCGGCGAGCTCCTCCGGCGAAGAGCCCTACAGCCTGGCGATGACCCTGGCCGAAGGCTTGAACACCACGCCTTGGGAGGTGATCGGTTCGGACATCAGCACCCAGGTGCTGGCCAAGGCGCGCAGCGGGCACTACGCCATGGAGCGTGCCAGTACCCTGCCCCAGCCGCTGCTGAGCAAGTACTGTCTGAAAGGCGTTGGCCGCCAGGAAGGTACATTCCTGATCGACAGGTCGCTGCGCAACCGGGTCAATTTCATCCAGGTCAACCTCAACGAGCCGCTGCCTGGCCTGGGCGAGTTCGATGTGATCTTCCTGCGCAACGTGATGATCTATTTCGATCAACCCACCAAGCGCCAGGTGGTCGCGCGTTTGCTGCCCCAGCTCAAACCCGGCGGCTACTTCATCATCAGCCACTCGGAAAGCCTGCACGGCGTGAACGACACGTTGAAGCTGGTGGCGCCGTCGATCTATCGCAAACCATGAAAACAGCCACGAACACCACCGAACTGATCCTGGCGCCCGGCCAAGTCAGCTTCGCCACGCGCCCGCTGAGGCTGCGGACCCTGCTCGGCTCTTGCGTGGCGTTCACCCTGTGGCACCCGCAACGCCTGATCGGCGGGATGTGCCATTTCATGCTGCCGGCCCGTACCCGCCGCGACCAGCCGCTGGACGGCAAGTACGCCGACGAGGCCCTCGAACTGCTGCTGCGCCACGCCAGGGCCCACGGCACGCGGGCGCGTGACTATCAGGTGAAAGTGTTCGGCGGTGGCGAGATGTTCCCTGAGCAACATCGCCACCTGCCCGATCAGGACGTGGCCAGCCTAAACATCCGTGCAGCCTTGGCCTTGGCCGAACGTCATCACCTGCACCTGGCCGCCCAGGACATGGGCAGCACCGGCTACCGCACCATCCTCTTCGACCTGTGGACCGGCAATGTCTGGGTCCGGCACCAACCAATGGGAACCCTGCGTAAAGATGCCTACCAAAAAAATCAGCGTGCTGCTGGTCGATGATTCGGCCGTAGTGCGCCAGGTGCTGCTGGCGATTCTCAACGAAACGCCGGACATCCGCGTGATGGGCGCCGCTTCCGACCCCATCTTCGCCATGGACAAACTGGCGCGCGAGTGGCCGGACGTGATCGTGCTGGATGTGGAAATGCCGCGCATGGACGGCATCACCTTTCTCAGGAAAATCATGGACGAGCGGCCCACGCCGGTGGTGATCTGTTCGTCGCTGACGCAGAAAGGCGCGGAAACCTCCTTGCAGGCGCTCTCGGCCGGCGCGGTCGAGATCATCACCAAACCCACCACGGGGCTGAAGAGCTTTCTGATGGAGTCAGCCGCTGAGTTGGTCGGGGCGATACGTGCAGCGGCGAACTCCAATGTCAAGAACCTGGGCAGGCGTGTGGTGCGCCCTGCGCCGATGGCTGCGCCCGCGAGCAAGCTCAGCGCGGACGCTATCCTGTCCGCCGCGGGCGGCCAGGCCATGGCACAGACCACCGAACGCATCGTCGCCATCGGCACGTCCACCGGTGGCACCCAGGCACTGGAAACGGTGCTCACCGCGCTACCGAGGGTGTGCCCGGGCCTGGTGATCGTGCAGCACATGCCGGAGAAATTCACCGCGTCCTTTGCCGAGAGGCTCAACAGCATCTGTCAGATCGAAGTGCGTGAAGCGCGCAACAATGACCGGGTGTTGCCTGGCCTGGCGCTGATCGCGCCGGGGGCAAGCACCTGATGGTGACCCGCAGCGGCGCCTACTATCACGCCCAGGTGGTCGAAGGCCCACTGGTGAACCGCCATCGGCCGTCGGTCGACGTGTTGTTTCGCTCCGTGGCCCGCTTCGCCGGCAAGAACGCGACCGGCATCATCATGACCGGCATGGGCGACGACGGTGCACGCGGCCTGAAAGAGATGCTCGACGCCGGCGCCGCCACCGTCGCCCAGGACGAAGCCAGTTGCGTGGTATTCGGCATGCCCAAGGAAGCCATCAAGCTCAATGCCGCCCAACGCATCATGGCGCTGGGCGATATTCATCAGGCGATTGTACACAAGTGAGCGGCAGCAGCCTCACGCGGCGAGGCTTGACACTGATGCCCAACTTGGCTGCAATACCGGCCGTTTCAAGGACGATGCAAGGATCGCCGTCATGGCCAAGACGCCCCTCGCCTCCCGAGGCAATTTCCTCCGGGCCCTGCTTTTTCTCCCGCTGGGCCTGTGTCTGCTGTACCTCACCTTCTGGCTGGTCGAAGAACGACTGGACTTCATCGCCCACGCGCAACGTGCCGAAGGCCACGTCAGTGCGTTGAACGCCGGCGGCAGCCATCCCCAGATCGACTTCGCCACTGCCTCGGGCGACACCTTCAGCTACCCCGAAAACGGGCTGATCTTCGGCTACTCGGTGGGCAATCCAGTGGCAGTGCTGTACCGCGCAGAATCGCCCGCCGCCACCGCGATCATCGATGATCGTGGTGCACTGTGGGGCGCCAGTCTGCTGAGCGGACTCTTCGCGCTGGTTTCGCTATCAGGTGGCGTCTATCACGCGGTCGCCTGGATTCGGGAACGTCGTCGCGCTCAATCTGCATAAGGACATTCAGATGCACATCCCCTTGCCTGTCACCGTCAGTGAATGGCGTTACAAGACCGCCACCGGTGGCGGCCTGACCGTGGTATTCGCCGCCGCTACCGGCGGCGCGCTCACCCTCACTGACCCCAACGGCGTCGACCATCAGTTTCGCTACGGTTCGGTAGGCTTTGGCGCCGGCCTGGGCGCGCGGGTGCCGCGCTTCGGTAAGGTCAATTTGAAGATCCGTGGCAAGAGCGTTGGAGCCGCGGGTGCGACCGAACATCTACCTGCAGTCGGCCGGGTACTGGTGGCCGATACCATCGCTTCGCGTGACTTGGTGCGCGAAGATTTCGGAGGCGCCTGCGTGTTCATCGAAGGCGGAATCGGGTTGCTCGGCGGCGCCAGCGGCTCGGCCATGCTGTTCGGCCTCGATTCCAAGTTACTGGCGATGACGGCCGCGACGCTGACTCCAATTGGTAATCTGCTGCTGCCGCACGACAGTGCAGTACGTCTGTTGCGCTCAGCCAAAGGCGTGATCATGGCCGCCGGCCTGAACGTGGGGATACAGGCCGGCGGAGGGGCAACGATCACGCTGGGCGGGCTGTTCTAGACGTGCAAGTCACGACCCACTCAGTGCATCTTTCGGAACGAAGATCCACCCTTCGTCAGGGGGCGCCTGCGCAGGCGCCTCAGCCAACAGTTCCGGTTTGAATGAGAACAGCCAAGCAAGCAGCGCTGCGGTCAGTGCATCGCGCTCATCGTCATGCCAGCCGGTAATGTCCGCCTCAGACTGCTGTAGACAGCGGCGCCTGAGTTCATCGACGACAACGGACCGATTCGCCGCACTGGGATAAGCTTCGATGGCCCTGACGTGCTCGCCGTCGCTCCAGACGCCGCAGCGTTGACGCTGAGGGACGAAGCGCGCCAGCACATGCATGCCTTTGGTGGCCTGGCTGCCAATCATATCTTTCACCGCCGAGAGCGGAGAAAGTCCGCGCTCGAACAAAAAGCGTTCGGTGAATCGATACAGATACGGGTTGGAGGCTGAGGCATGGACCTGCGCAACCGCACGGGCGTCGGTCAGCAACCTGAGAAATTCGCAGGAAAACCCCAGCGGTGTGTCGATGGCCAACACAATCTCAGTGCCCTCGCTCAGGACGGGCTCGACCTGGCAGTGATCGAGCACCCCTTGAATGAAGTCAGACGTGCAGAGCGACTGGTTGATCAACGCACGAAGGTTGCCACGCCAAGGCGCTCCCATCACGTGGAGGTCCTGGTCGAGGATGACCAGCGCATCTCGACTGAGACGATTGCGCTCGCAGTTCCAACCGCCAACATCCCAGCCAATCAACACTGTTTGCTGTTCCAAGCCACTACCCTCGGCCGTGCGAATCAATGCTCCAACGCATATTGCCTGCAATGCGCCAGATACCCTTGCTCGTGACTGCCCACCAACTGAATCACGTTGCTCCACAACCACGACGGCGCATCCAGCGTCTCGGAACGGTGCAGTTGCAACTCCTCGATCCAGGCCGCGCGCGTGCTCAGGTCCATTTGCCGGGCATGGGCATGACCTACCACACGGGCCAGATACCCTGCGGCGCGGCGTGCTTCCTGCTCGCTGAGCTCATCGAGTTCCAGTTTCATGTCCTGGGGCAGCAACTCACGGACGAAGAAGCCGTGATCGAGCATGCGCACCGCCACCATGCGGTTGCCCAGGCCCGGCGAAAGATGCCGAGCACCTTCGACCACGCGCCGGGCATTGTCGCGCGGCATCGAGGCGCGGGCGGTACGGGGGGCGGCGGCGGCGATGGCTTCCTTGACGTCCAATAAGCAGAACTCCTGGTCGTCGCCCTCGCCAACCGCCATCAGCACGGCATAGCGCAACAGGCCCAGTGAGCTGCAGCCCTTGACCCAGTAGGCCGAGTCCAGCAGCTCCACGCGATCCTCCGGGCTACGGCCCTTGAGCGAGGTCACCAGGGTGTGGATGTCGTCCGAGGCGCAGAGCTTGCGCACCGCCGTCTTTTCCTCGCGCGACAGCGGCCAGAAATGCTTGCCCAGCGGAATGCTCGGACGCACCCGCTCCATGCGCTCGCGGGCCAGGTGTTTCCAGGTGCGGCGCACGGCGGTGCGCATGCCAGCCTTGACCTGCGCCGGCCGCTCGGGCCCTTCGTCATCGCTCTGTTCGAAGGCCTGGGCGTAGCCCTGCATCATCTCCTCGAGCATGCGCGCAGTGACCACGCCCGGCAGGTCCGAGCTGCGTGCGGCGGTGGCCAGCGACAGGCCCAGTCGCACCAGGTCATGGGCTGGATTGCCGATCACGGTCTGGTCGAGATCGCGGATGTGGATGTCGATACGGCCCTTCAGATCCCCGGTCGGACCCAGGTTACCGGCGTGACAGTCGCCGCAGATCCACACCGCCGGCCCGCTGGGCAGGCGGCGCCCGGATTGACTGTGCAGCCAGTCGTAGAACTGCACGGTGCTGCCACGCACATAGGCATGCGCCGACCGGGCCATCTTGAGGTTGCGCAATTGCGTGAGGGTGTCGATACGGTCTGAGGGGCGCGGTAGTTTCATGGACATCTCGGATCCAGGCGATATCAAATTGACTTCAATCTGACACAGTTGTTCCGAAATGTTTCAAGAGGTCTTCAGGCGTGCCCATCGCGTCAGCACTTCGTCCCAGCATCGCGAGATTTCGGCACCGATCCGTCCTCTGGCTGGCATTCCCGGCGAATAAGGGCGCACCGCCAGGTGGGCTTCGAGAAACGCGTCCGTCCATCCGGCCCACTCGCCCGCCATGGACTGCAGATTGCTGTGCAGGACCGGATAAACCTCGTTCCACAAGATGCTCTGCACCTGGTCAGGCGTGTAGCCAGTCTGAGCCAGACGCTGCACGACCCCGTCGAAACTGAGGTCGACATCGGTGTCCAGAAAGAACTCCGACAACGCTTGCCACACCCGCAGTCGATCCGCGTCAACGGTGCTCATGAGGCTCCCCCTGTGCTCGCCAGCGGAATCGACAGGATGGCGGCCAGCCCGCCCTCGGCTCGGTTTTCCAGGCGTACTTGACCGCCCAGGCGCTCGACGATGGCCGCGACGATGGAGAGTCCCAGCCCTGCCCCGTTCGGGCTGTTGCGGCTGTAGAACCGTTCGAACACGCGCGTCAGGCTGGCCTCTTCGATACCCGGGCCTTCATCTTCCACACTGAGTTCGAGCTGCCCACCGCGTTGCTGCAGCGAAACGCAGATACGTCCGCCCGGTGGCGAGTGCTCCACGGCATTGGCCACCAGATTCTGCAAGGCGATGCCCAGCACGCCGGCATCGACCGTGGCCAGGTGATCGCCCTCATCGAGTTGCAAAGACGGTTCCTGGCCACGCTCCAGAATCCAGGGCGTCAATTCGGCCAAGGTCTCGGTGACCACTTCGCCCAGGTCGATCGGCGTGTCCACGCGCTGGCCCAGGCGCGGTTCCAGGCGCGCCAGGGTCAACAGCTGGTTGACCACCCGCGTGAGGCGATCCACGGCACCGATCAGGAAGCCCAGGGCTTTTTGCCGTTCGGCCTCGCTGGTGGCGGCTTCGGCGTTCTGCGCGTGAAGACGCAGAATGGCCAGCGGCGTACGCATTTCATGGGCCGCATCGGCGATGAAGCGGTGTTCGCGGCGCAGCAAATCGTCGATCTGCGCCAGCAAGCGGTTGATCGCCGCCTGCATCGGCTCCAGCTCCGAGGGCAGCGGCACCAGTTGCAGCGGCTCCAGCGATTGCGCATGCCGTGCGCGAATCACATTGGCCATGTTCTGCAGCGGTTGCAGACCCCAGCCGATGGCGGCCCAGACCAACAGCGCCAGGGCCAGGCTGCCGATCAGGAACGGGAACAAGGTATGGCGCACGATGCGGTCGATCAGGTCGAAGCGCACATCCTCGCGCTCGCCGACCCAGATCACCCAGTGACGCGCCGGCACCGGTAGCACAAAGCCGCGCCAGCACTGGCCATCGACCACGATTTCGGAAAAGCCTGGGGTCACCGGCAGCGGTGTCAGCACCGGTGCACTTGGGGTATTGACCAGGCGCGTGCCGGCGTCATCCCAGACCTGGAACGCCAGCTTGCTTTCATAGGGATGGCCCACCCGGTGCCGGCCGGCCTGGCTAAGGGCGTCGTTGAAGGCCTGGTACAGCGAGGTCCGGCTGCCCTCCTCCACCGGCAGGCTCATTACGCCCTGCAGAAGCCGCGCGTTCTGCGCCAGGTGGGCGTCGTAGATCTCGGTGATCTCATGGCGGCTGTCATGGTAGTTGTACAACGCCAACAGGCTGGTACCGACCACCAGCAGCAACATCACCCGCCACAGTGTGCGCTGGCGCAGCGAACTCATGCCTTGCCCTCGACCAGGTAGCCGATGCCGCGCACGGTGCGGATCAAGCCGTTGAACAGCTTCTTGCGTAGCTGGTAGACGTTGACTTCCAGGGTGTTGCTCTCCGGTTCCTCGTCCCAGCCGTAGAGCAACTGGGTGAGCCGCTCGCGGGTGAAGACCTTGCCCGGCTGCGCCAGCAACTCGTGCAGCAGGCGGTACTCCTTGGGCGTGAGCACCACCGGCCGGCCCTCGTAGTGCACCTGCTGGGTGGCCGGGTCGAGGCTCACTCCTGCGTGTTCGATCAGCACCCGTGCTCGCCCGGCACTGCGGCGCAGCAACGCGCGCAGGCGGGCCTTGAGCTCGTTGAGGTCGAAGGGTTTGACCAGATAGTCGTCGGCACCGGCATCCAGCCCAGTGATACGGTCATCGGTGGCGTCACGGGCGGTGAGCACCAGCACCGGCAGGTTGTCACCGCCCGCCCTCACCCGCCGCAGCACCTCGATGCCATCCAGGCGCGGCAGTCCCAGGTCGAGAATGGCCAGGTCGAAGGTCTCGTGCTGCAAGGCGTGCAGGCCGCTGGCGCCATCGCGCAGCCAGTCGAGTGTATAGCCCTCCTGGCGCAAGCCATCGCAGATGCCTTCGCCCAGCGCCGTATCGTCCTCCACCAGCAGCAGCCGCATAGATCAGTCCTGTTTGTCCTTGAGGGTCTTGAGTAACGCGGCGATATCGCTGCGCCGCCCCTGATCGGCCAGCTCGCGCCCCGGACGTGGCGGTGCCTGCAGCGCCTTGTTCAGCGCAGCGCGGGCCTCGTCGTAGCGTTTGCGCCGAACCAGATGATCGGCCCAGAAGTAGTTGCTGTCGATACCGTTGGGGTTGATTTGCAGTGCCTGGCCCAACAAGGTTTCGGCCTTGTCGCTGTCGCCGAAGCCGATCGGCCAGCCCGGCACCTGGTCGTAGAGCGTGCCCAGGCTGGTATAGGCCGAGCCCTGCAAGGCCCCGGCGTCCAGGGCGATGGCCTGCTCCAGGCTGGCCCGCGCCGCCTTCACTTTGCTCAGCGCGCCCAGCCCGCCGGTCGCGCCGGCCCAACTGCTGTTGACGATGCCGTTCCAGATCAGCGGTTCGGCCGCGCCCGGATACTGCCGGACGAAGGTTGCAGCGTCGCCGGCCAGCTTCTCGAAGGCCTCGCTGCGCTGCTCCTTGGGGCTCTGGTACTGGATCTGCGCCCAGCGCTGCTGCAAGTCGGCCAGCCGCTGCGCGCCGCCTGGGTCCAGCGCCCAGGTAGAGGATGAGAACGCCAGCAGCGTGGCGAGCAACAGACGCTTCATTTCAACGACGCCTTCGAGTGTCCGTCGACGTGGCGACGGATCATGGGTAATTGCTTGCGCAGCGCACGGTCGACGACGCCTGGCAGTAGGCTGTTGAGGCGCACGAACAGCTTCTCCGGCCAGCCCAGGTACAGCTCGCTGCGTTCGCTCTGCACGGCGTCGAGCACGGCCCGTGCGACATCGACGGGGTCGTCCATGCCGACCTTGAGCGCATGATTGAGCGCCATGGCGGCGCTGCTGTTCATCGATGTACGGGTGGCCCTGGGCGCGGCGTACAGCACGCTCACCGAGGTGTCGGCCAGCTCCCGGCGCAGCGCCTCGGAGAAGCCGCGCAGGGCGAACTTGCTGGCACAGTAGGTGGCATAGCCCGGATAGCCGATCGAGCCGTAGGTCGAGCCGACATTCACCACCAGCGCCTTGGGCTGGGCGCGCAACAGCGGCAGGCAAGCACGGGTCAGGTGCAGCGGCGCCTTGAGGTTGATGTCCAGCAACTCGTCCAGGGCTTGTTCGTCGAGTTGGTCGAGCAAGGCGAAGCGATTGACCCCGGCGGCATTGATCAGCACGTTGACACCGCCCAGCGCTCGCGCCTGTTGCACCACCTGGTCGCGACCGCTGGGGTTGCGCAGGTCGGCGCTGTGCCAGGTGAGGTGCTGCGGGTAGCGCTTGAGCACCCCGGCCAAATCGCCCAATTGTCGACTGACCGCCAGGACCCGAGCCCCCGCCGCGCATAACTGCTCGGCCAGGGCTAGGCCGATTCCGCCACTGGCACCGGTCAGGATCACCACACAGTCAGGCAGGCGCATGCTGTACGCCCTGCGATTCACTGAGTGGCAGGCCGCGGAACATTTCGCTGTAGAGGTGGTACACGACCTTGGCCGCATCGAGCACGGCCTGCTGGTCCTCGGGCTGCTCCAGACGGTTCATCAGTGTGCGGTAGGTGACCATGTGCTCCTGATCCAGGGCACCGTGCGAGCTCAGGTAGCTGAATGCCCTGTCGGGCAGTTCCAGGCTGCGCTGCAAGGTACCGGCCGCCTGGGTCGCCAAGGCGATGCTGGTGCCCTCGAGCACGTTGACCATGCCGAACAACCCCACCGGATTGCCGCGTGCGATGAGGTCGTAGAGATAGGCGACCATCAGCTCGATGGGCAATGCCGGTCGGCCGTCTCGCACAGCCTCCCAGTCGCCGCCACAGGCCTTGATGTCATCGAGAATCCACTGTTCGTGGCCGTATTCTTCCTCGATGTACTCGCACACCGCGCCGCGCAACCATTCCAGGCGCCGTGGCAGCCGGGCACCGCACGCCATCATCAGCGGTACGGTATGGCGCACGTGGTAGTACGCCTGGGTCAGGAAGGCGATGTAGCTGTGGCGGCTGGCCTGCCCAGCCAGTGCCTGGCGGATGACCGGAACGGCGAACAGCGCCTCGCGTTGAGTGGCGGTCTGTAACTGCAGGGTGTCGAAAAAAGCCATGGCGAACCTCACAACGCAATGTCGGATAGCAAGCGGTGGTAGCGCGCCAGAATCGCCTCGCGACGCGGGCGACCGTTGGCGGTCAGGGTGTGCAGGTGGCTGTCGAGCGGCTCGGGCAGACGGCGCCAGTGATGAACACGGGCATAGTCCGGCAGGCGCGCATTGCCCTGCCGCACGGCCTGCTCGATATCGGCATCGCTGCTGGCAGGGTCTCGCGGCCAGAGCAAGGCGACGTTGCGCGGCAAACCCTCGCCGTGCACGAACACCTGTGCAAGGGCGCCGCACTGGGTCAGTTCGGCCTCGACCCACTCGGGGCTGACGTTGCGTCCGAAGCTGGTGATGAACTGGTGCTTCTTGCGCCCGTTCACGTACAGGTAGCCCTGCGCGTCCAGGTAACCGAGGTCGCCGGTGGCCCACCATGACGCGTGCAGCGGCGGCTCGCCCAGATAACCCAGCAGCGTGGAACCTGCGACCAGCACTTCGCCGTCCTCGGCGATGCGCACCTGCACGTGCGGCAAGGGCTTGCCGACGCTGCCCAAGCGGTACGCGCCGGGCCTGTTCAGGGCCACCACCGACGCGCACTCAGACAGGCCATAGCCTTCATACACCGGCAGGCCAATCGCCTCGGCGCGCTCCAGTAACGCCTGGGACACCCGCGCGCCGCCCACCGCCACGAACCGCAGCGCGCCCACTGGCATCAACCCGCGCTCGATGGCGGTGACCAGGCCCAACAACAACTGCGGCACCAGGATCAGGCTGTGTGCACCGCTCAGGGCTATCGCGCCGAGCAGTCGCTTGAAGTCGACCTGGGTGGCGCCGCTGATGCCCAATTGCGCCTGCGGGTACAACTGCACGCACGCACCGGCCATGAGCGCGGCATACACGCCCAAATTCTCCAGCAACACCCCCAGCGGCAGCACCGCCAGGTAACGCTGGGCCGAGGCGTTGCGGCTGGCCTCTTCCAGGGTCCGGGCGACGCACAGCATCGCCTCGGCACTCAAGCACACGCCCTTGGGTTGGCCGGTGCTGCCGGAGGTGTAGGTAATCTTCGCGGTGCCTTCGGGCAAGGTCACCGGCTTGGGTTCTGAGCGATGCCAGAACGCAGCGGTACGGCTGAAACCGGCGCTGAGTAGCTGAGCGGTCCACACCTCATCGACCAACGCCAATGTGGTGCCGCTCTGCTGCACGCAATGCTCGAACTGCTGGGGGCTGAAGAACGTTGGAATGACAACGCACGGGCAGCCGGCAAACAGCGCTGCCAAGTCCCAGAGCAACGCCTGCGGGCCGTTGTCCAAGGCCAGGATCAGTGCGGCTGGCGCCTGACGCTCCAGCTCGCCTGCACGGCGCTCCACTTCATCACGCAACTGCGCCCAGGTGACCCGCTCGTCGGCTCCCTGCACAGCCACCTCGTGCGGGCAGTCACGGGCTTGCACGCTCAACCTGTGCCAGAAACGCTCGAGTTCATGCGGCATGTCCGGACTCCTCCACCACCTGCGGCAGTCCCAGGCGTTGGAATAGCCCGATGCGCGCCAGCGCGGCAAAACCTTGGCCGATGTTGCCCACCATCACCTTGGGCCGCTGGTTGTAGTAGCGGCCCCACTGGACGTGTTCCTCACCCAGGCGTCGCGGATCGGCCACGCCGAGCACGCTGGGTTGCAGCCCCAGGCGGCGGAAGCTGTTGACCAGTGACGCCGCCCCGGTGAACGTCACCCACTGCAGCCCGCGCACGGCCAGCAGCCAGGTGATGAGGATGATCATCAGCCGGGCGCTGCCGGCGTCGACCGAGGCCAGGTTGCCCACCTCGACCCATTGCCCGCGCTCCACCACGGCGCCCTGCACATCCGCCAGTGCCAGGTGGACAGGCATGTCCAGGTAGCGCTCGACAAACAGTGCACCGCTGCTGGCTGGACGCACCCCGGCAGCGGCGACCAGGCGCCCGGACGCATCGCGCAGGGCCAGCAACTCGGGCAGGTAGTGCTGCACATCGGCCTGATGGCGGTCGGCGAAGCACTGATGGATGAACTGCTCCAGCTCACTGCGCCCGGCGTCGGCGGCCAGGTGCAGGGTCAGCTGAGCAGAGGCGGCGGCGGGGCCGCCTACAGACAACGGGAGCAAGGTGCTCCATGGCAGATGTGACATGCGACTCCCCCTGGGATCGGCGTGTGGGGGAAGTATCCGTAGCGAATCTGAAAGGAGTCTGAAGTGCCGGACATCTTACTGCTGGACCTGTTGATGGCCTTTTATCCTGCGGCGCATGTGGCGCTGAGCTTCAGCGACCTGCTACCTCGGGGTTCCAATAGCGCGATGGGGAAAGCGAGCGTGGATTGGGCACTTCATTCCGGTGATCGCTCGTCGTACCAGGCGGCATACGGGGTGTTGCCGACCTTGCGGCGGTTGTAGTCCGGAGCGCCATCGGTCCACCACACCGGCCCCCGCTCGCCCAGCGCCACCTTGGCGGCGTCGACCTCGGCGCGGGCGCTGCGCAGCGCAGCAGGGTCATCGGCCAGGCGGGCTCGCCTGACCGCACGCCGCGCCGCCATCAACTGGCTGACCAAGGCCGCACGGCGTGGTTCAGGCAACGCCGGGTCGCTGCAGCGCCATAGACGCCGCTTGACCACGAAATAGCGGCCATCCGGCGTGGTGGGATACTTCACCGATACTGATCGTCTTCGCTGTCGTCTTCGACAAGGTCCGCGTCGTCGGCCTCGTCAGCGTCATTCAATGCCGGCGAGGCTGGCTTGCGTGGGTCGTTGATGAAAGGCACACGGCTTGGGCCTTGTTCTTCGAGACCTTCGGTTTCTGGCTGCATGGTGATTCCTCCGTTGCTGCGAGTTTGGAGTCGCCGCCGGGCCCGTCGTTCAGTCGCGGGCGCGCACCACGGCGAGCAGCGTCTGCGCGTCGCTGACCTCGAACTTGCCCGGCGCCTCCACCGCCAAGTGCCGGACCACACCGTTGTCCACCAGCAGCGCGTAGCGTTGCGAGCGATAGCCCATGCCCCGTGCGGACAGGTCCTGGCCGAGGCCCAGGGCCTCGGTGAATTGGCCATTGCCGTCGGCGATCATCTGCACGGCAGTGCCCACCTGCAGGCTCTTGCCCCAGGCCTGCATGACGAAGGCATCGTTGACCGAGACGCAAAGGATCTCGTCGATGCCAGCGGCGAACAGTTCCGGTGCGGCCGCGACATACCCCGGCACATGGCGCTCCGAACAGGTCGGGGTGAACGCGCCCGGCAGCGCGAAGATCAGCAGCTTGCGCTGATCGCAGCGCTCGCGCAGCGAAAAGGCGTTCGGGCCGATGGCACATGCGCCCTCGGCTTCGCTGTATTGATAAAGGGTGACATCAGGGAGCATCGCGCCACGTTCGATCATCGCTGAGATTCCTGGGAAGAGAATTAAGGCAGGTGCGTTTGTATCAGGTTTGACGCACCTGGGCTTTGTAAAAAATCTTTCATGCACCGGACCCGCAAATCGCCCACCGCGCTAGTCATCTATATGAATGTCTGCGTTATAGTTTTCGAAACTCGTAACAAGACATTACAAGAAGAGGTTTGCCTTGGATCTTTCACACGCCGCGTGGCTCGCCCACGACACCCGTCTGCTGATCTGCTGCGGGGCTGCCATCGCCTGCATCGTGGTGCTGATCAGTCTCACCAAGCTGCCGCCGTTTCTCTCCATCCTCATCGGCACCTTCGTCGCCGGCCTGGGCGCTGCCCTGCCGCCGGAAGCCGTGGCCAAGGCGTTCGCCAAGGGTGCAGGCAGCCTGCTGGGCGAGGCCGGCATGATCATCGCCCTGGGCGCCATGCTCGGCGCGCTGATGGCCGAGTCCGGTGCCGCCGACCGCATCGCCTCGACGCTGTTGCGCCATGCCCGTGGTAAAGCGCTGCCCTGGGTCATGGCTGTGGTGGCCATGGTGATCGGCCTGCCGCTGTTCTTCGAAGTGGGCCTGGTGCTGATGGTGCCCGTGATCTTCGTCATCGCCCGGCAGTCCGGGCAACCGCTGCTGAAGGTGGCGATCCCGGCACTGGCCGGCATGACCACGCTGCACGCCCTCATGCCGCCTCACCCCGGCCCGCTGATCGCGGTCAGCGCGCTGCACGCCGACCTGGGCACGACCATGCTGCTGGGCCTGTGCATCGCGGTACCGGCGGTGATCCTCGCCGGTCCCCTGTACGGCATCTGGCTGTCACGGCGTATGCAGGTCGAGGAGCCTGCGGAACTGGGCGAGTTGTTCACCGCCAAGGTGCAGACTCGGCGCAAGCCAAGCTTTGCCATGTCGCTGCTGATCATCCTGCTGCCGGTGCTGCTGATGCTGGGCAGCACCTTGGCCAAAGTCGCCATGGCGCCCGAGAGCAGCCTGGCACTGACCTTGAAGTTCCTCGGCGAGCCGCTGATCGCACTGGGGTTGGCGGTGATCGCGGCGGTGATCTGCTTGGGCTGGTCGATCGGCATGGCGCGCGATCAGGTCGGTGGCGTGCTGCGCAAGAGCCTGGCACCGATTGCCGTGTTGCTGCTGACCATCGGGGCCGGTGGTGGACTCAAACAGACGCTGCTCGAAGCGGGCGTGAGCGACACCATCAGCAAGGTCGCCAGTGGCGCCCACCTGTCGTACGTGCTGTTGGCGTGGCTGATCGCTGTGGCCCTGCGTCAGGCCACGGGCTCGGCCACCGTCGCCACGACCACCACGGCGGGTATTCTGGCGCCGCTGATGACGGGGCTGGCGAGCACCCAGAGTTCGCTGGTGGCGTTGGCCATCGGCGCAGGCTCGGTGTTCTTCTGCCACGTCAATGACGCCGGGTTCTGGATGGTGCGCGAGTACTTCGGCTTGCAGCTCAAGCAGACGCTGTGGGTGTGGTCGGTGTTGCAGACCATCGTTTCGGTGGTGGGGCTGGTCGGCACGCTGCTGTTGTGGCAATGGCTGCAGTAAGATCGACCGGCGAGGAGTACATCCGTACTCCACTCGCGTCGCCTGCTAAGTTAAATATTCTTCACATGCGCTAATGATTCTCATTGAGGTAGATTCGCCGGCGACCTATCCATTCGCGCCAGCGGTCATCCCGGGAGAATCATGCTCGTTCCTTTCCTCATCATGCTCCGCGAGGGCATCGAAGCGGCGTTGATCGTCGGCATCATCGCCAGCTACTTGCGCCAGACAGGTCGCGGCCAGTGGATGCCGGCTGTGTGGATCGGCGTATTCCTGGCCATCGCGCTTTCGCTGCTGGTCGGTGCCGGCCTGGAGCTGATGAGCAGCGAATTTCCGCAGAAGCAGCAGGAGCTGTTCGAGGCCGTGGTCGGGTTGGCGGCGGTGGTGATGCTCAGTGCCATGGTGCTGTGGATGCGTAAGGTGGCGCGGTCGATCAAGCAGGCCCTGCACGTCTCGCTTGACGCCGCGCTGGCCGGCTCCCGGCACCAGGCCTGGGCGCTGATCGGCATGGTGTTCTTCGCCGTGGCCCGCGAAGGCCTGGAAACGGTGTTCTTCCTGCTGGCCGTGTTCCAGCAGAGCAGCGGCCCTGCGGCGCCCCTGGGCGCCTTGCTGGGTCTGTTGGCTGCGGTTCTGATAGGCGTGGCGCTGTATTCGGGCAGCCTGCGCCTGAACCTGTCGCAGTTCTTCCGCTGGACCGGCCTGTTCATCCTGGTGGTCGCCGCCGGCATCCTGGCCAATGCCGTGCAAGCGCTGCACGAGGCCGGTGTGTGGAACGCGTTGCAAGCGGTGGTCTTCGACAGCAGCGCTGTGCTGCCGCAGGACGGGCCGACCGGCTCGGTGCTGGCCGGCATGTTTGGCTACCAGGACACCCCGACTGTCAGCACGCTGGGCGCCTATCTGCTCTACCTGATCGGTGCGCTGCTGCTGTTCTTCTGGCCGGTCAAGGCCGCGCCGTCCTCCTCCTCGAACGCACAAGGCCCGCATGAGCCGTGATCAAGGCGGCACGCCCGCCACGCCCCCTCCCCGCGCCTGCTGCGCCTGGCCCTGGTCGGCAGCGTGCTGCTGATGGCCGGCGCTGGCGTGGTGTTCTACTACGCCGCCCAGCAAGCCCAAGCCAAGCGTTCGACTGGCGCCGGCCAGGAAACCCTGGTCACGCTGCGTGACCACGCCTGCGAGCCGAGCGACCTGAGCGTTGCAGCCGGCGTCAACCGTTTTCGCATCGTCAACCAGTCCCAGCGTGCCGTGGAGTGGGAGATCCTCGACGGCGTGCTGGTGATCGAGGAGCGCGAGAACATCGCGCCGGGCTTGTCGCAAGTGATCACCGCCAACCTGCAGCCGGGCCGCTACGCGATCACCTGCGGCCTGCTGAGCAACCCGCGCGGCAGCTTGACCGTCACCCCGACCGCCGCGTCCGAGGCCGCTGCCCAGGCGCGCCCGACCCTGACCGCCTTCATCGGGCCGCTGTCGGAATACCGCGTCTACCTGAGCAGCCAGGGCTCGGCGCTAGTACGCGCGGGGGCGGCGCTGCAGCAGGCGATCCAAGCGGGCGACCTGCAACAGGCGCAGACCGCCTATGCGCAGGCGCGACTGATCTATCAGCGCATCGCAGGGGCCAGCCAGCGCCTGGGCGAGCTGGACAACCGTATCAACGCGCGCGCCGACTACTTCGAGCAGCGCGAGCAGGACCCGGCGTTCGGCGGCTTTCACCGCCTCGAATACGGCCTCTTCCAGCAGCGCAGCAGCGCCGGCCTGGAGCCGGTCGCACAAGCCCTGGCCCACGACCTGAGCGAACTCAAGACGCAACTGCTGGCCCAGTCCATCGCGCCAGCGCAATTCACCGGCGCGGTGGTGCGCAACCTGCAGAGCCTGGCGCAGAGCCGCAGCAGCGGTGAAGAAGAACGCTACAGCCACCTCGATCTGCCCGGCTTCGCGGCCAACCTAGAAGGCGCGCGCAAGGTGATCGACCTGCTGCGTCCGTTGCTGGCCCGAAACGCCTCCGCCCCCTGGCAGCCGTCGACGCCGCCATGGCCCAGTTCGACCAGCAACTGAAGGCGCTGCGCAGCGACGACCAGTTCTTGCCTTACGACCAGGTAACGCCCGCGCAAAGGCAGCAGATTGCCGAAGGCGCCCAGCACCTGGCCAATGCCATCACGGCCCTGAATCCCGCACTGGGACTGGACGATTTGCCGACACAAGCGAGCCCCCAATGACCGACTGCGACACCGCCAACGCCCCGCTCTGCCCTCAACGTCGACGCCTACTGGCAGGCCTGGGTGCCGCCGGGGTGGCCATCGCCGGCGCCGGGCTGAGCGGCACTGCCCTGGCCGCGCCCTCCCCGGCCAAGGTCACCGAGGCCCCGCACAGCGACCGCACCCAGGAACGCAATACCTGGCTCGGTGCCCACCAGCCGGGCATCGTCACGCCGCGCCCGACGGCGGGCATGTTCGTTGCCTTCGATGTGCTGGCGCAGAACGCCGAGGACCTCGAACGGCTGTTCCGCACGCTGGAGCAGCGCATCCGTTTCCTGATGGCCGGAGGCCCGGTGCCGCAGGTGGACCCCAAGCTGCCACCGGTCGACTCCGGCATTCTGGGTCCAGTGGTCACGCCCGACAACTTGACCATCACCGTGTCGGTCGGCGAATCGCTGTTCGACGACCGCTATGGCCTGGCCGCTGCCAAACCGGTGCGTTTGAGCCGTATGAGCGGCTTTCCCAACGACGCCCTGGAGGCCGAGCGCTGCCACGGCGACCTGGGCCTGCAGTTCTGCTCCAACTCGCCGGACACCAACATCCACGCCTTGCGCGACATCATCAAGACCTTGCCGGACCTGCTCTACGTGCGCTGGAAGCAGGAAGGCTCGGTGCCGCCCCAGGCACCGCACAAGGCCGACGACCCCGAACAGAGTGCACGCAACTTCCTGGGCTTTCGTGACGGCTCGGCCAACCCGGACTCCAGCGACGCGGGCCTGATGGATCGTGTGGTCTGGGTCGGTGCGGGTCTGGAGCCGGCTTGGGCTGCGCATGGCAGCTATCAAGTGGTGCGCATCATCCGCAACCTGGTCGAGCGCTGGGACCGTACGCCGCTGCAAGAGCAGGAATCGATCTTCGGCCGCAAGAAGACCAGTGGTGCACCCATGGACGGTCAGCGCGAAACCGACATACCGAACTACCCGAAAGATCCACACGGCAAGCTGACGCGACTCGACGCCCACATTCGCTTGGCCAACCCACGCGATGCCGGCAGCCAGGCCAACCTGATCCTGCGCCGCCCGTTCAACTATTCCTCGGGCGTCGGCAAGAACGGTCAGTTGGACATGGGCTTGCTGTTCATCTGCTACCAGGCCGACCTGGAGAAAGGCTTCATCACGGTGCAGAACCGCCTCAACGGCGAGCCGCTGGAGGAGTACATCAAGCCGGTGGGCGGTGGCTATTTCTTCGTCCTGCCGGGCGTGACGCACGCGCAGGACTTCATCGGCCGTTCGCTGCTCGGCGCGGCCGCCTCTTCCAAACCCGTATGACCTGGACCAGGACGCACACCATGAACAACACCCGTCTCGCCCTGCTGCTCGCTGTTGCCCCGCTGCTGGCCAATGCCGCCACGGTGGATCCGCTGACCCTGGTCCAGCCGGTGTCGGACTACAAGATCTACGTCACCGAGAAAGTCGATCAACTGGTCAGCGACACCCAGCTGTTCACCCAGGCGGTGAAGCGGGGAGATCTGGCCAAGGCCCAGGCGTTGTATGCCACCACCCGCGTCAACTACGAAACGATCGAACCGATCGCCGAGTTGTTCAGCGACCTCGATGCGGCCATCGACTCACGGGTGGATGATCACGAAAAAGGCGTGGCTGCCGAGGATTTCACCGGATTTCATCGCCTGGAATATGCGCTGTTCGACCAGCATACGACCCAGGGCCAGGGGCCAATTGCCGATAAACTCATCGCCGATGTCAAAGACCTGCAGAACCGTATCGCCACCTTGACCTTCCCGCCGGAGAAAGTGGTGGGTGGCGCGGCGGCGCTGCTCGAAGAAGTGGCGGCGACCAAGGTTTCGGGGGAGGAAGATCGCTACAGCCATACCGACCTTTACGACTTCCAGGGCAATATCGACGGCGCGCAGAAAATTTTCGAGCTGTTCCGGACGCATTTGGCAGCGCAGGATCAGGGGTTTGTCGCCAAAGTTGACAAGAACTTTGCGACGGTCAATGGATTGCTGGCCAAGTACAAGACGGCTGACGGTGGGTTCCAGGCTTATGACAAAGTGGCTGAGCGGGATCGCAAGGCCATGATTGGGCCGGTCAATACCTTGGCTGAGGATCTTTCGACGTTGCGGGGGAAGTTGGGGTTGAACTGAGTTAGGTTGGTTGCACTGCTTAGATCGGTTCGGACGCATGCAATTCGATATCACTAAACTGTTGCCGAGCTCGATACCGCTACCTTCAGTATGTTTACATTAGTCGCATATTGCTTATCGCCTTTATGGCCCAGACAACTGGCATCTTTATCAGGTGCCAGTTGCCCCAGGCGGAGCCGCATCCGGCCCCATGCCGCAGCATCATGTCAGCAAGTGCCCGCCACCCCGTGATTCCAGCGGTACTGATCTTTGAGCGGTACGGAGTAGCGTCCCCACGGCGTAATGGGGCCTGAGGCATCATCGCTGGCCATGGCGATGAAGGCGTCGATCGAACCGCGCGTGATGTACACCTCGATCGCCTTGCCCGTTACCCAGGCCCCTGCGCTCAGGCTGCGTGAGCCCGTCGCGAAGTTGTTGAGCCGATGGGCCTGGCGCAGCGCCGTGCCATACGCGCCCATGCGTGCATAGCGTGGGTTGTTCAGGCTCAGGTGTGGCGCCTCACCCAGGTAATCGATCAACTGCTGGCCGGCGGCCTTGAGCGTGGTCATCGCGCCCGAACGAGCACTGTTCGCGGGCGGCAGATTACCCAGTTGCTGCCTGGCGTACTCCATAGGCCTCACCGCGCTGCGCGACAGCCTTGCACCGGGTTTGAGACGTGAGAGCGTCTTGCCCAGTTGGCGGGTAGACCGCATCGCCCCTTTGATCAGGCTCGGCACCTTCTTGATCAAACCCAGCGCACTTTCGGCCAGCGACAGCACCCCGAAGGCCAGCGACGCATAGCCCAGCTTTCGGGAAAGCTCGGGGTTGATGTCTTCGGTCAGCACCGAGGCGACCTCGAAGCCGAACGAGAGCACCGCACAGGTCGTCATCGCGACGAAAAATACCGACGCGGCCCCGCCGGTCATCACCGAGGCGGCGATACCGACGACCGTCAGCACCGCCGACAGCGCCAGGCCTCGCCAGCGCCCGCCGACCGGCATGGGTTTGGTCTCGCGCAGCACCTGCGCATAGTTGGCCAATTCCTGATCCTGCCCCAGCGGCTGAGCATGATCGCGCCACTGGGGTCGTGCAGGTTGACCGGATCCGGGCAGTGGGCATAGTCGTTGAGGCCGCCTTCACCGAAGGGGCTCAGCCAGTCAGGCTGGGCATGACGGCGCAGGCTGGGGTCGTAGCAGCGGTAGCCGTTGCCTGCGTGATAGTGACCGGTCACCGGATCGCGGCGCATGCCGTTGTAGCCACTGACCAGACCCTTGAGCGCCGCCCCTTCGCCGAAGGGCAGCAGGGGCGCCAGTTGCAGGTCGGTACCGCAGACCTGGCCGACGATACCCGATTGGGGTCGTCGATCAGCCAGCGCACCTGGTCGCCGTCGTATTGCGCCAGACCCGGAGAAATGTGCAGGCTGCCCGTGGCGTTGCCCGTCTTGTCGAAGCACACCTGGCCGATCAGCTCGTCGCCGTCATAGCGCAGTTCCTGGGTGGTCTGTTGCTGCTCGTCGTATTGCGCCGCGAGGCGCTGCAGGCCGTCGTATTCATAGCGTGCGAGCAGGGTGCCTTGGTCGTTCTTGATGCTGCCGAGCTGACCGGCGCCCGTGTAGGTCAGCACGCGCTTGTGGCCGTCCACCTGCAACTGGCCGTTGCTGTTCCAGGTCAGCGAGGTCTTTTGCGTACCGCTGCTTACCGAGGTCAGGCGCGTGGGATCCGAGGCCGTCTCGTAGTTGAAGGTCTGTGTGACCGCATCGCCCTGGAACGGCGTGCTGATGCAGCGCGTCAGGTTGTCCAGGCTGTCCCAACTGAACGTCTGCGCCTTGATCGGGGTGCCATTGCCATCCTGCGGGCAAAGCGCCGCAGTTGCGGCGTCGCACGTGTAACTGTCGAGGCGGTCGAGCAGGTCATAGGTGAAGCGCTCGGTGCGCAACAGCTTGCTGCCCTGGTAGCTGGCTTTGCTGGTCAGGCGGCCGTCGCCGCGCCAGGTCATGTGCTGGCTGAAGCAAGGCGCGCCATTGCGCAGGAAGGTGCGCACGACCTCCCGGCCGAAACCATCGTGTTCACTGTCGACCTGCCATTGACCGGCACCGGTCAGGGCATGCGCCTGCCGCGATTGCAGGTGGCCAAGCGCGTCATAGCGGTAGCGCACGTCCTCATGCGCCTGGCAACTGCGCAGTAGTCGTTCTTGGCTGTCGAGGAAGGTGCGTCGCAGGCAGCCGTCGGCGCGCAGCGCAGCCACTGGCTGCCCGCGCAGACTCTGCCACTCCGCGGTCTTGACGGTACCGCGTGGAGTTTTTTCAGTGATTTGCCGCCGCCCGGGTACCTGGGCGGCGGCGAGGGTGTGCAGCCAGGCAGCATGGGTGGGTGAGTCGGGTGCAGCAGTGAGTACCGTCGATCCGTCAGCCTGGGTCTGGCTGTACAGCGCCTTGCCGTCGACCTCCAGGCGGGAGCCCTTGGCATCGCTCACGCGCTGCAGTTTGGTCTTGTCGGGGAGCGTGATGGCCTGTTCGTCGAACCCATATTTTCGGCTGCCAATCTTGCGTGTAGTGAGCGTGCCCACAGGGCTGAGCGTTTGCGTCGCGATCACCTTACCGTCGACGGTCAGGGTCTGAACGCGGTTGCTGAACCCCTCATAGGCGCGCTCGAGGGTCGTGTCATCCGGCCGAACGACTTTGGTGACTCGGCCGAGGATGTCGCGTTCTAGCGTGTAGGCCTGGGTTTGGGTGTCCAGGGTACGGGTATGGCGGATGACGCGGCCGTCGGTGTCGTAGTGCTCATCGACTTGCAGGTGCTGCTGGCCTGCGTTGTCCGCCCATTGCACGGCGTGTTGGAAGGTGCCGTCGGTATTGGCGGTGTCGGTGATTGTGCGTTGCGACAGAGGCTGCGCGCCGAGACCGTGTTGTTCGATTAATAGAGCGGGGACTTCAGCAGTAGTATCAAGTAGGAGTTCTGAATGAGGCGCTTGGGCGCCCATCTGTGATTTTACATCCGATAGTCCTAGGCCCCTAGGATCACGAATAGTTCAAGTATGTCCTCGATTTCAGGGTATGTCAGAAATTTTGTGTTCGGGCATAACATGAGCAAGAGGTGCATGTATGCCAACCAAGAAGAAACCCCTGCGTGACCTACCAAAAATCCCCAAGGAGCTGCTTGAGCAGTTCGGTGAGGGCCTGATGACTGCGGAGGCTATCGAAGATGCCTCTGCGGCATTCAAGAAGGCGCTGATCGAACGGGCCTTGAACGCCGAGCTCAGTCACCATCTGGGGTATCTGCCGGGCGCGCAGCGTCCAGAGGATGAAACCAATCAGCGCAATGGCAGGACTGGCAAGACGGTTCTGACTGGAGAGGGGCCGCTGCGGCTGGATATCCCCCGTGATCGAGACGGTAGTTTTGCGCCCATCCTGATTCCCAAGCATGAACGCCGTTACACCGGCTTCGATGACAAGATCATCGCCATGTATGCCCGAGGCATGACCGTTCGGGAAATTCGCGCATTCATCTCTGAACAGTACGGAACGGATGTTTCGCACGACTTCATCAGTTCGGTCACGGCCGAGGTGATGGAGGAAATCGGCGCGTGGCAACAGCGGCCGCTGGAGCCGATGTACCCGGTCATTTTCTTTGATGCGCTGCGAGTCAAGATTCGCGAAGAAGGGCTTGTGCGCAACAAAGCGATTTACTTGGCGCTGGGCGTTCTACCCGATGGGACGCGCGATATTCTCGGGATCTGGATCGAAAATACCGAAGGTGCGAAGTTCTGGATGAAGGTCTTCAATGACCTTAAGACGCGCGGCGTTGAGGATGTGCTGATCGCCGTAACCGACGGCCTCAAAGGGATGCCAGATGCGCTAAGCGCCGTGTTTCCGGCCACCACGCTGCAAACATGTATTGTCCACTTGATCCGCAACAGTCTCGATTATGCAGCGTGGGATAAGCGTCGTGATCTGGCCAAAGCGCTCAAGCCGATCTATCAGGCCATCAACGCCGAGGCGGCTGAGCAGGCACTGGATGCCTTTGAAAACGGCCCTTGGGGCAAACAGTACCCAACGGTAGTTGCGGCATGGAGAAGAGCCTGGGATCGAGTGATTCCATTCTTTGTCTTCCCGTCGGGCATTCGAAAAGTGATCTATACGACCAACGCGATCGAAAGCATCAACGCCCAGCTACGCAAGATCATCAAAACGCGTGGTCACTTCCCAACGGATGAGGCCGCCACCAAGCTGATCTGGCTGGGGCTGCGGAACATCACGGCAAACTGGGGCTCAGCGGCCCATGACTGGAAAAATGCGATGAATCAATTCGCGATGCTGTACGGAGATCGATTTATCAGGCCGACCTGGTAAAAGCATGGCCAGCCTGACGGCAGGCCGTTATCGGCCCGCACACAAAAAATCTGACACTCTCCCATTATCACAGCCTCCGGGGCTAGCCCATAGCCTGGAGAGCCGAGGACGTGAAAGCGCCGAGCCCCATCCGATCGACGGACTGCGACTATTTTGACTGTGACCCCTCCCCTCATTCTTGTGCGAATCGCTCACCCAGGCTGCTTGCCACACCGGTTCATGCGTTAATCCCTGCTCCCAGTCCATTCGCACGCCTCCACCATGCGCCGTCTTCTCGCCCTGCTGACCTGCCTGATCGCCTCTACCGGCCATGCTGCCGACTCGCCGCCGCTGTCCCGAGACATCAAGGACTGGAACGTCACCTGCGACAACGTGCGCACCTGCACCGCCGTCTCCACCCGGCCTGCCAGCGCCGAGCTCGGTGAGTTGTATTTTCCACTGCGCATCGTGCGCAAGGCCGGGCCTGAAGACGCGTTGCACATCAGCGTCTTCAGCTTCAACGACCTGCATGGCGATCCGCTGATCGACTACGAATCGCTGCGCATGCCGCTGGTCGAGCGAAAGCGCGCGGACTTCGACGTGACCGAGGTACCTGAACTGCGCAGTGCGAGCGATGCGGATGCCCTGACCTTCATCCACGCACTGCGCAACGCCAGGCAGTTGGCCTTCAGCACGTCGGATGGCCCCTCGAGCGCCTCGCTGATCGGCATGACCGCTGCGCTGTTGTTGATGGATGAGGTGCAGGGCCGGATCGGTACCGTCACCGCGCTCGCGCGGCCGGGAGACGCGCCGGCCAGCGACGTGCCGCCGGCCCCGCCCACGCCCACGTTGCCGGCCTGGACCGCTCCGTCCTCCCTGAGTGCCCCGCAGACGCAGCAGCTACTGGACGCTGCCATGGCTGCGAGCCGCGCCGACTGGCAGCAAGATGTCATCGAAGACGACGAGCCCACCGGGAAGGTTTATGCGCTGACGGACGAACAAGCGCTATTGATCGTGCAGACCGGCTGCAGCGCCTACAACTGCGATTATCGGCTGTACCTGATGCCCCTGGCGCACCCGGAACAGGTTCGGCCTGCGCCCTTCCAGACGATCGCCCAGTTGCCTGACCTGGCCCCGAGGGCAGCGTCCAATTCGATACGGCAACGGGCGAGTTGACCAGTCTGCAGTTGGCCAACGGCATGGGTGGCTGCGGCGTAACGACACGCTGGCGCTATGACGGAGAACGTTTCGTGCTCAGTCATGCGGCTCAGATGAGTGCCTGCATGGGCTTGAACGATGCCGATTGGCCGGTGCTGTGGGAGACCGCCGTGCAGCCGTGATCGGGACCGGCCTCGTTGATCACAAAAAAGGCCGCGAGGCCAACTCCAGCCCCAGCACTGCCAGAAAAAGCAAAAAGCACTGCTTGAAATGCTTCGGACTGATCCGCGTTCGAATGGACTGCCCAACGAACATGCCCACCAACGCAGGAATGACAGCCAGCGTCGAAAGACCCACCTGCTCGAATTTCATACCGCCATGCAGCAGCAACCCCGCAGCCAAAGCCACCGTCGAGGTGGTAAAGGACAACCCAAGCGCCTGCACCAACTCGTCCCTTTCCAACCGCAACGACTGCAAATACGGGACCGCCGGCATTACGAACACACCAGTAGCGCCGGTGATGGCGCCCGTTACCAGACCTATGACCGGCGAGAGATAGCGTTCGGCACGCTGGGAAACAACGAAGGTTGTGGCGAACAGGGCATAAAGCGCGTAGACGAGCAGCGCAATACCCAAGGCAAACCCAGACCATGCCGGATTGACTGATACAAGCAATGCCGCTGCCGGCAGCGTTCCCACGGCAATGGCAGCCTGCATGGGCCATAAGCGACGTATCAAGTGGTAGGTCTCTGGCCCGGATACGCACTGCCAGACATTGGTCACCAATGACGGAATGATCAACAGTGCGGCAGCGGAGGACGGTGGCATCTCGGTGCCGAGCAATCCCATCGCGACAGTGGGCAACCCCATACCAGTGACGCCTTTCACTGCCCCTGCGGCGATGAAAGTCAGCGTCAGCATCACCACTAAAAAATAGGTCTCGTTCATCCCCCGATTGAAGGCCATCGCACCCGGTGCGCACAATCAGGACTTTTTCCGCTACCCTTCGGGCAGTCCGAAGGGTCAAGGAGACGTTGATGCGATTCGATCTAGCCGACCTTCGTCTTTTTCTCTGTGTGCTCGACGCCGGCAGCATCACGCAAGGCGCGCTGTCGGCGAACCTTGCCTTGGCATCGGCCAGTGAGCGACTGCGTAGCATGGAGGCCGATGCAGGGGTTGCCCTCCTGGAGCGCCATTCACGCGGCGTCACCGCAACCCAGGCGGGCGAAGCGGTTGCCCACCATGCTCGGCTCATACTGCAACAACAAGCCGTTCTGAAAGGTGAACTCAGGGGATTTGCATCGGGTGCTCACGGCACACTGGCCTTGTACGCGAACACGGCAGCACTGACCCATTTCCTTCCCCCGAGACTTGCCGATTGGCTGGCTGCCCGGCCACACCTGCATATGGACTTGCGCGAGCGAACCAGCGCAGAGATCGTGCAAGGGGTCACCGCGGGATTGATCGAAGCGGGCATCGTGTCTGATTCTTCCAACGCTGCGGACCTGTGTGTTCGCCCAATTGCACGGGACCACCTCGTGCTCATCGTGCCCGCCACTCACCCGCTCGCCACGCGCAAAGCAGTGCATTTTTTTGAAGTGGTTAATGAGATCTTTGTCGGCCTGGCTTCGGGTAATGCCCTGCAGGATCACCTTGAGGATCAAGCCAAGGCCCTTGGCCGTCGATTGACGCTGCGCATCCAGATGAAGACCCTCGAGGGACTGTGCACGATGGTCAACCGGGGGATCGGAATGGCAATCTTGCCTCAGTGCATCGCTGCCCGACATCGACGACGCCACTCATACTCGACCTTGGCTATCGAGGATGAGTGGGCACGCCGCCAATTGTGTGTGGTCTATCGAGAGTGGCTGACATTGTCGCCAGCCATGCAAAGCTTGCTGGAGCACTTGGGTGCCTGTGCCGATTGACCCCATCGTTTCAGCATGAAGAACAGCCCATCCCCAATAAAACTTTCAGCGCCCCGCACCACTCAACCAGGCACTGCGCCAATCTCTGTACAGGGCGCACCGTTCCTCACCTGCATAGGTAAAAAACGATGATCGCTCGATGGCGCTGGGCCTTGGGTCAAATGACCAAGCGACTGTGGTTCCGTGCCACGTTGTTCTCGTTGACCGGCGTGATCACCGCGCTGCTCGCCATCACCTTGCGCGATTTCGTACCCCCCACGCTACCGGCGAAAATCGGCGCCGATTCGGTCGACAAGATCCTGAGCATCATCGCTTCGAGCATGCTGGCGGTCACCACCTTTTCACTGAGCACCGTGGTCTCCGCCTACAGCGCCGCCAGCAATGGCGTCACACCCCGGGCGACCACCCTGGTGATGGAGGACTCCACCACCCAGAACGCCCTTGCGACGTTCATTGGATCGTTTCTGTTCAGTCTGGTCGGCATCATCGCGCTGAGTACCGGTGCTTACGGCGCGCAAGGCCGGGTCGTGTTGTTCGCCGTGACCCTGGTCATGATCGTGCTGATCATCTACACCCTGCTGCGCTGGATCGACCACTTGTCCACGCTCGGCAGAGTCGGTGAAACCATCGACCGGGTCGAGCGCGCGACCCTCGCAGCCCTTGAGCAGCGTGCCCGCTGGCCGTTCATGGGGGCCGCCCCCTACCCCGTCGACTTCGACCTGCCCGCGCAGGCAATGACGATCGTCAGCGTGGACACCGGCTATATCCAGCACATCGATGTGGGCGCACTCGCGGTGGTTGCCAAGCGGCATGACGTCGAGATCTACCTCGAGGTACTGCCTGGCAGCTTTGTCCACCTGGGTGCGCCCCTGGCACGCCTGCTCGACACGTCCTCAGCCAGCAGCGACCTGGAAACCGAACTGCGCCACGCGATCACCGTGGGTCTGCGCCGCACCTTCGATCAAGACCCGCGTTTCGGCCTGTCGGTGCTGGCAGAGATCGCCTCGCGCGCCCTGTCCCCGGCCACCAATGACTCCGGTACGGTAATCGATGTGATAGGGCGCGGGGTGCGCTGTTTCTCTAAATGGGCACTTCAGCCCGCCGACACCGATGATATCGACGAACACTGCCGGCGCGTGCATGTACGCTGCGTCGAGGTACACGACCTGTTCGACGACTTCTTCACCTTGATCGCTCGCGACGGCGCGGGCTTGCTGGAAATCGACATTCGCATGATCAAGGCCTTGATCAGCTTGACCGACATCGACTCCGCCCGCTTCGGCACGCAGTGCCGATTGCACGCGGCACTGCTGGTCAAACGCGCCGAGACGGCGCTGGTCCTGGATGAGGAGAAGACACGGCTCAGGGCCGTGGCCGCCCCTTGCTGACTGAGTGACCGGCTCAGCCAGCACCGGCACTCACTGTGCGGCGACCCGGCCGCGCACCGCCATTTTGCGGTACAACACCAGCGTTGCGCTCAGCGCGCACAGCGCGGCGAAAGTCACCCAGTACGCGGGCGCGGCCTTGTCGCCGGTCTCATGAATCAGCCAGGTTGACATCACCGGAGTGAAGCCGCCGAACAAGGCCGTCGCCAGGCTGTAGGCTAGCGAGAACCCCGCGACCTTGACATCTGCCGGCATGAGCTCGGTCAGCGCGGGGATCATCGCGCCGTTGTACATCGCGTACAGGAACGAGAACCACAGCAGCACTTCCAGCATGTGCGCGAAGCTCGCCGCTTGCGCCAGGTAGGAAAGCGCCGGATAAGCCGTGAACACGGTCAGTACGGTCATGGCGATGAGCATCGGCTTGCGTCCGAAGCGGTCGCTGAGCGTGCCGCCGATCGGCAGCCAGAAGAAGTTCGACACCCCGACCAGCAGCGTCACCAACAAGGCATCGGTAGTGCTCAGGTTGAGGACGGTCTTGCCGAAGGTCGGCGCATACACCGTGATGAGGTAGAACGCGCTGGTGGTCATCGCCACCATCAGCATGCCGCCCACCACCATGCCCCAGTTCTGGCCGAGGGTGGCGATCACCTGCTTCATGGTCGGGCGATGGCTGCGGTTTTCGAAGGCTTCAGTTTCTTGCAGGTTGCGGCGCAGGAAAAAGATGAAGGGAATGATCAGGCACGCTACGGCGAACGGTATGCGCCAGCCCCACTCGCTGATCTGCAAGGGCTGCAGCGACTGGTTCAAGGCATAACCCAAGGCGGCGGCGACGATGATTGCCACCTGCTGACTGCCAGACTGCCAACTGGTGTAGAAGCCCTTTTTGCCGGGTGTGGCCATTTCGGCAAGATAGACCGAGACACCGCCCAGCTCTGCCCCGGCGGAGAAGCCTTGCAGCAACCGCCCGATCAGCACCAGCAGCGGCGCCCAGTAGCCAATGGTGGCAAAGCCGGGCACCAGTACGATCAGCAGCGTGCCACTGGCCATGATCGACAGCGTCACGATCAGGCCTTTGCGCCGACCGACGTCGTCGATGTAAGCCCCCAGCACGATGGCGCCCAGCGGGCGCATGAGAAAGCCTGCCCCGAAGACGGCGAAGGTCATCATCAAGGACGCAAACTCACTGGAGGCCGGGAAGAAGGCCCCCGCGATCTGGGTGGCATAGAAGCCGAACAGGAAAAAGTCGAATTGTTCGAGGAAGTTACCCGAGGTGACGCGAAACACCGCAGCGGCTTTGGACCGAGCGGCATGAGGTGACGCAGGCATAGACGGTTCTCCAGCGTAAATCTTCTTGGTGTTGTGCACTTCACCGTCTGGAGTATGCCGGACACATCCTGAAACGATTAATGAAATCTGTTCATGCAACCCCTGGCGCTGTTCAGGGGTTCTCGGTCCAGTCGAACGCCATCTGCCGGGCCGTGCGCTCGGCCAAGGCTCGGCTGTGAAGACGCTCGACCAAGTGCAGGCTCATGTCGACACCGGCACTGATGCCGGCCGAGGTGACCAAGGCGCCTTGGTCGACCCAGCGCACGCCCTCGAGCACGTCCAATGCCGGGAACATGGCCTTCAGATCCAGGCGCGCCGGATCGGTTGACGCATGGCCGACATAAATGCTCAGATGCGCCCCTTGTTTCAGGTGTCCCCGGCCGCCGCGTCGGGGATTAAACGGGAAGCCGGTGCCTCGCCCTTGGCGAGCAGTCCGGCGCTGCCCCCGCAACGGTAGGCGAGCGAGATATTCGATACACCACTGTGCCCAGGGCATGGGAAGGTGAATGTCTCAGGTTCCTCGCAAGCCCGGAGACCGGCCTGCTGCAGCTATTGGCAACTCCCGCGGCGGGCGGGCACTGGCCGGTTTTCGCGAGCGTCGGCGCGCGTCACCCGCGTGCACCTGAGCCGTAGGGGAATCTTCAATTCCGCGATGGTCGGCTCGTGCATGTCCTGCCCTACCCTGCATCTCCACGCGCTGCACTGGTCGCCTCACGGCGCGCCACGGCCATTGCTGGACAACATCGATCTGCACGTTGGTCCTGGCGAGTTCGTCGGCCTTATCGGCCCCAACGGCAGCGGCAAGACCAGCCTGCTGCGGTGTGCCTACCGCTTCAGCCGGCCCGATGCCGGCCAGGTACGACTCGAAGGTGAAGACATCTGGCAGCGCACGCCGCGCTGGGCGGCCCAGCGCATCGCCGTGATGCTGCAGGAATTTCCCGAAGACTTCGGGCTTAGCGTGCGCGACGTGGTGGCCATGGGCCGAACGCCGCACCAAGGCTGGTTCGATGGCGACGCCGATACCGCGCTGATCGACACCACGCTGGACCGCCTGGGCCTGCTGCCCCGCGCATTGGACGCCTTCACGTGCCTGTCCGGTGGTGAAAAACAACGGGTATTGCTGGCCCGCGCACTGGTGCAGCAGCCGAGGCTGCTGATCCTCGACGAGCCCACCAATCACCTGGATCCCCGCTTCCAACTGGCCCTGCTGCAACAACTGCGCGGCACCGGCCTGAGCCTGCTGGCCAGTTTCCACGACCTCAACCTGGCCGCCGCCTTCTGCGATCGGTTGTACGTGCTCGACGCCGGTCGCGTAGTGGCCCACGGCACGCCGCAGCAGGTGCTCACCGAGCAGTGCCTGGCCGAGGTCTTCGGTGTGCGCGCGCTGGTCGACTGCCACCCTTTGGCGCCCCATCCACGCATCACTTGGATCAGTCCCGCATGAAAGCGTTGTTCGCCTGCCTGGCCCTGCTGGCCGCCCTGCCCCTCGCCGCTCAGGCGGCGCCTTACCCGGTGACCGTTCGCAGTTGCGACCGCGACGTGACCTTCGATCACCCGCCGCAACGCGCGGTCAGCCATGACATCAACCTCACCGGCATGCTGCTGGCACTGGGACTGCGCGATCACATGGCCGGCTACAGCGGCATCAGCGGCTGGAAGACGCTGGATCCGAGCCTGCGCCAGGCGCTCGACGGCCTGCCGGAGCTTGCCCCGCGCTATGTCTCGGTCGAAAACCTGCTCGATGCCGACACCGACTTCTTCTTCGCCGGCTGGGCCTACGGCATGCGCATCGGCGGTCCGGTCACGCCACAGACCCTGGCGCCTTTCGATATACCGGTGTACGAGCTGAGCGAGTCCTGCTCCTGGATCATGCCTCAGCGTCACGCCAGTCTCGATGACCTTTACCGTGACCTGGACAACCTGGGACGGATTTTCGATGTCCGCGAGCGCGCCGCTGCCCTGGTGCAGCACATGCGCCAGCGCATTGAGCAGGTGGCGCAACGTACCGCCCACGCACCTCAGCGCGCGCGGGTGTTCCTCTATGACAGCGGCGAGGACCGGCCGATGACGTCCGGTCGCCTGGGAATGCCGCAGGCGCTGATCGATGCCGCGGGAGGGGACAACGTCATGGACGATCTGGCCGCCAGTTGGACCCATGTGAATTGGGAGAGTGTGGTAGAGCGCGACCCTCAGGTGATCGTCATCGTCGACTATGGCCCGACGACCTGGCAGCAGAAACGCGACTTCCTGCTCGCCCAGCCGGCGCTGGCCAGCGTCGAGGCGATCCGCAAGCAGCGCTTCGTGGTGCTGTCCTACCTGCAGGTCACGCCGTCGGTGCAAAACGCCGAGGCGATCGAGGTCTTGGCCAAGGCCCTGCATCCTGAGTTATTCGCCGAGGCCCAGCGGTGATGCCGATTCGCAACTGCGCACGCTATCGCCTGCTGATGCTGGCGCTGCTGGCCATGCTGCTGCTGTCGTGTCTGCTGTCGCTGGGCTTTGGCTCGGCCCAGGTGGCACTGGGCAAGGTGCTGGGTATCGTCCTGCACCACGTCGGCTTGGCCGAGTCGGGAGACTGGAGCCGTGGCCAGGCGCAGATCGTCTGGCAGATTCGCGCGCCACGCGTGATGTTGGGCGCGTTGGTCGGCGCAGGCCTGGCGCTGGTGGGCGGCGCACTGCAGGCGGTGACCCGCAATCCGCTGGCCGACCCGCACCTGCTGGGCGTGAGTGCCGGAGCGGTGTTCGGCGCGGTCCTGGTGGTGCTGTTTCTCGGCCCTTTTGCCGGGGTCTTCAGCTTGCCGCTGGCAGCGTTCATCGGCGCACTGGGCAGCATGCTGCTGGTGCTCGGGTAGCCAGCCGGGGCGGCCGACTGGAAAGTGATCGCTTACTGTTGGCGGGGGTCGCGGTGTCGTTCGTCGTGATGGCCACGGCCAACTTGCTGCTGTATACCGGTGATCCGCATGCCGCAGCGTCGGTGATGTTCTGGATGCTCGGCGGGCTGGGCTTGGCGCAGTGGTCGTTGCTGTGGCTGCCGGCGCTCTGCGTGCTGGCCGGGTTCGCGCTGCTGATGAGCCAGGCGCGGGCGCTCAATGCGCTGATGAGCGGCGAGCAAACCGCCGTGAGCCTGGGTTTCGATACCCGCGCGGTGCGAGCTCGGGTGTTCGTCGGCACGGCGCTGCTGACCGGAGTGCTGGTTTCGCTGTCCGGCGCCATCGGCTTCGTCGGCCTGATGCTACCGCACATGGCGCGGCGTCTGGTAGGGGCAGAGCATCGGCGGCTACTGCCCGCCTGCGCCCTGCTCGGCGCGCTGTTCATGATCTGGGTGGATGTGGGCGCGCGGACGCTGATCGCCCCGCAGGACTTGCCGATCGGCATCGCCACAGCGGCCATCGGTGGCGTGTTCTTCATCCTGCTGTTGCGGCGCAAGCACTGAGCCTGCGTGAGGAGGAAGCGGGCCGCTTGCCCGAACTGCACCGCCAACTTGACGCCGGCGGTGCAGCGCTCAGCGCTTAGAACGCGGCGCTGTAGAACAGCGCATACGACTCGATACCGTCGTTAGGCTGCTTGATACCAGCGTTGGAGTAGTGCGTAGCACGGATGCCAACCTTCTGCTGACCCGGCAGCTTCACGCCGAAGCCAATACGGTCTTCGAAGTTGAACGCTGAACCCAGCTTCTGATCGCCCACATCGGTTTTAGAGAACACGGCGACACCGACACCGGCTTCGATGAACGGCACGTAGCCCGAGTCGCCGAATTCATAGGTGAACACCGGGCTGAACGACAGCGAGTGCGCGCCGCTGTAGTCACCGCCTTCCCAGTAGGTGTAGTCGGCGTCCCAGTAACCGCTGACGTGGCCGACGCTGCTTTGCAGCCATTTCTTGTCCCAATCGAAGGACATGCCCAGGCGATAGGTCATGTCGCCCTGACTGGTGACGCCCACGGCGCCCGACACTTGGGCGGCCTGTGCCAATTGCGTACCGGCCAGCGCCAGCACTGCCACGGCCAACGAGGTGGCGAGACGGTTCTTCATCAATGACTACTCCAGGTGAACTTGACGGACAGGCAGTCGATGGTAGGCGGCCTGCGGCAATTGGGGGTGTGCCCCTCTATTCTGCGCTTGTGCCCACGACATCCCATCTGGGACACAAGTAGTAATACTTGTCCGATTATCATCACGCCAGTGTCAAGATGAAAGTTATTTGCCACCATTTTGTGAAAAAATGTTATTGAGTCATAGGTTTTGGCTATTTACACATCTCTTTACGCTCCTCAAGCAGCCGAATGAACATGCTCAAGCTTCGCGACACCGTCCCGCGACGCCACACCAGCCAGGTCCTGAGGTAGCGAAAATCCTCACACAACGGCCAGGCGCTGACGGTGCTCGCCCCAGGCATGCTGTCGAGCATGCTGCGCGGCATCAACGCCAGACCGGCCCCGGCACTGACGCAAGCAAGCATGCCGTGGTAGGACTCCATTTCATGGATTTTGCCTGGCACCGCGTGATCTTTGACGAACCAGCTTTCGAAGTGATGGCGATAAGAGCAGTTGGCGCGAAAGGCATAGATGTTCTGGCCGTTGACATCCTGGGCACGACCGATCGGCGCGTGGTTCAACGGCGCGATGACCATCATTTCCTCTTCGAAGACCGCAATGCCTTCCAACGTCGGGTGCAATACCGGGCCATCGACGAAGGCCGCCACCAGGCGTCCGGACAATACCCCTTCGAGCATGGTCCCCGACGGCCCGGTGGACAGGTCCAGGTCGACTTTCGGATAGCGCTGGTTGTAGGCCGCCAGCAGTGCCGGAATACGCACCGCCGCCGTGCTTTCCAGAGAACCCAGGGCGAAGGTGCCCTGCGGATCCTCCCCGGCGACCGTGGCGCGGGCCTCCTGTACCAAATCCAGGATACGCCGGGTGTAGTCGAGAAAATTCCAGCCCGCCGGTGACAGCCGCAATCGGCTTTTCTCGCGGATGAACAACGCCACGCCCAAGTCTTCTTCCAATTGCTTGATGCGGGTGGTCAGGTTCGACGGTACTCGATGAATCTGTTGAGCCGCTGCGCTGATGCTGCCGTGCTCGGCGACTGCCTTGAACATCTCCAGTTGCACCAGGTCCACAGCTTTTCTCCATTCGTGAATGATTCGCTCAGTATTATTCAGTTTTCATCAAATCGATACGCTTTTAGTCTGGCCACAATCGAAACGACACCGTCCAGGACAGCAAGAGGAACAGCCATGAGTGCCATTAGCAGCCTGACCCATGCCATTTCCGTCGATCCCTTCACCGGCGAGCAGATCGGCGTCTACCCGTACGACACCGAGGCCGCACTGGACGCAGCCTTGCAGCGGGCCAAGCACGGATACACTCAATGGCGCCAAGTATCGCTGGCGCAACGCAGCGCTTACCTGCGTGCTCTGGCTGAGGCCTTGCAGAGCCGTCACGAAGCCTTCGCCCAGATGATTGCCCGCGAAATCGGCAAGCCGATCGCTCAGGCGCGGGGCGAAGTGAGCAAGTGCGTCGGCCTGTGCCAGTGGTATGCCGAGCACGGTCCGGCCATGCTCACCCCTGAGGCCACGCAAGTGGAGAAGGCGCGCATCGAGTACCGTCCGCTGGGCCCGATTCTGGCGGTGATGCCCTGGAACTTCCCGATCTGGCAGGTCTTGCGCGGCGCCGTGCCGGCTTTGCTGGCGGGCAACACCTATGTGCTCAAGCATGCACCGAACGTCATGGGCAGCGCCTATCTGCTGGCTGAACTGTTCAACCTGGCGGGTCTGCCGCAGGGCGTGTTCGAAGTGATCAACGTCACCCCGACGGCGTGACCCGTGCGATCAACGACCCACGTATCGCCGCCGTGACCCTCACCGGCAGCGTGCGCGCCGGCATGGCCATCGGCGCCCAGGCCGGCGCCGCGCTGAAGAAGTGCGTGCTGGAACTCGGTGGGTCGGACCCCTTCATCGTGCTGGCCGATGCCGACCTGGACGAAGCGGTCAAGGCTGCGGTGATCGGCCGCTACCAGAACACCGGGCAAGTCTGCGCGGCGGCCAAGCGCTTCATCATCGAAGACAGCATCGTCGAGGCGTTCAGCGAGAAGTTCGTCGCCGCCACCCGCGCGCTGCAGCTCGGCAATCCGCTGGACGACGACACCTACATCGGCCCGATGGCGCGCTTCGACCTGCGCGACGAACTCGACGGGCAAGTCCAGGCCACCTTGGCCGAAGGCGCTACACTGCTGCTCGGCGGCCACAAGCTCGACGGTGCGGCGAACTTCTACGCCCCCACGGTACTCGGCGACGTCACCCCGGACATGACGGCCTTCAGGCAGGAATTGTTCGGCCCGGTGGCCGCGATCACCCGTGCTCGCGATGCGCAGCACGCGGTGGAACTGGCCAATGACAGCGATTTCGGTCTGGCTTCGACGATCTACACCGCCGATCTGGCCCTGGCCGAGCGCATGATTCCTGCGCTGGACACCGGCGCGGTGTTCATCAATGGCTATTGCGCCTCCGACCCCCGCGTGGCGTTCGGCGGTGTCAAGAAAAGCGGGTTCGGCCGTGAACTGTCGCACTTCGGCCTGCGTGAGTTCTGCAACGTACAAACCGTGTGGCTGGACCGTCACTGATTCCTGTTCGAGCGCGCGACGTCGCCACGGTGCAATGCCGCTGCGACGTCACATCATCTCCACCAGTGCGCACCTTTCAAGCAAACCATTGCCCTGCCCTTGCGGTCCTATTCAGAACCCGTCGCTGACGCAAAAATGCACCCGACTGCTGCATTTTTGTCGATTGTGCCGGGTAAATATGCATGGCAGGATCCCTCGATCCTCCAGCGTATTTCCAGACTTCACATGGAAAATCAATAACAAAGCAGGGAGAACGTGATGACCGTCCACGCTCCACTTCCGTCCACCGATCAGGTGCTGGCCGATGTCCGCAACCATATCGGCCACCTCACCCTCAACCGTCCCAGCGGCCTCAACGCCCTGACCTTGGATATGGTGCGCAGCCTCCACCAGCACCTCCAGACCTGGGCGCAAGACCCACGGATCAAGGCGGTGGTGCTACGCGGCGAAGGCCCGAAAGGCTTCTGTGCCGGCGGCGACATCCGCTCCCTGCACGACAGCTACAAGGCCGGCAGCGACCTGCACGAGCGCTTCTTCGTCGAGGAGTACGCACTCGACCTGTGCATTCACCACTACCGCAAGCCGGTCCTGGTGATCATGGACGGTTTCACCCTCGGTGGTGGCATGGGCCTGGCCCAAGGCGCCGACCTGCGCATCGTCACCGAGCGCAGCCGGCTGGGCATGCCAGAAGTCGGTATCGGTTACTTCCCGGATGTCGGCGGCAGCTACTTCCTGTCGCGCATTCCGGGTGAGCTGGGTACCTACCTGGGGGTCAGCGGCACGCAGGTTCAGGCCGCTGACGCCCTGTATTGCGGGCTGGCGGACTGGTATCTGGCCAGCGACCGGCTCAGCACCCTGGACCAGGGCCTGGACGCGTTGAATTTCGGCAGTCATCCGCTCAAGGACCTGCAAGGTCTGCTGGCCAAACTGGGCACCCAAACCCTTGAGGATGCGCCACTGGCACGCCTGCGCCCGGTGATCGATCACTACTTCGGCCAGCCCGACCTGCCCAGCATCCTCGAACAACTGCGCAGCGTGCGCATCGGTGATAGCCAGCAGTGGGCGCACGCCACCGCCGACCTGCTGGAAACTCGCTCGCCGCTGGCCATGGCGGTGACGCTGGAGATGCTGCGTCGTGGTCGCCACCGCAGCCTGGAAGACTGCTTCGCCATGGAGCTGCACCTGGACCGCCAGTGGTTCGCCCACGGCGACATCGTCGAAGGGGTGCGCGCCTTGATCGTCGACAAGGACAAGCAGCCGCGCTGGAACCCACCGACCCTCGCCGCGCTGTCCAGCCAGCGGGTCGATCAATTCTTCGAAGGCCTGTGAGCCGGGAGTCGTAGCATGCAAGACCTGGAACTGAGCGAAGAGCAGATCATGATCCGCGACATGGCCCGCGACTTCGCGCGCGGCGAGATCGCACCCCATGCACAGGCCTGGGAGAAGGCCGGCTGGATCGATGACGCCGTGGTACGCGCCATGGGCGAACTGGGCCTGCTGGGCATGGTGGTGCCCGACACCTTCGGCGGCAGCTACACCGACTACGTGGCCTACGCCCTGGCTGTCGAGGAAATCTCTGCCGGCGACGGCGCCATCGGCGCGCTGATGAGCATCCACAACTCGGTGGGCTGCGGTCCGCTGCTGGCCTATGGCACGTCCGAACAACAGCAGCAGTGGCTGCCACGCCTGGCCAGCGGCGAAGTGATCGGCTGCTTCTGCCTGACCGAGCCCCAGGCCGGCTCCGAAGCCCATAACCTGCGCACCCGCGCCGAGTTGGTCGACGGCCACTGGGTCATCGACGGGGCCAAGCAGTTCGTCAGCAACGCCAAGCGCGCCGGACTGGCCATCGTCTTCGCCGTCACCGACCCGCAGTTGGGCAAGAAGGGCCTGTCGGCCTTCCTGGTGGAGACCGACAACCCCGGCTTCAAGGTCGACCGCAGCGAACACAAGATGGGCATCCGCGCCTCCGACACCTGCGCCGTGACCCTCGACGCCTGCCGTATCCCCGAGGCCAACCTGCTGGGCGAGCGCGGCAAGGGCCTGGCCATCGCCTTGTCCAACCTCGAAGGCGGACGCATCGGCATCGCCGCCCAGGCTCTGGGCATCGCCCGCGCGGCCTTCGAAGCCGCGCTCACCTATTCGCGCGAGCGTATCCAGTTCGGCAAGCCGATCAACGAGCACCAAAGCATCGCCAACCTGTTGGCCGACATGCAGGTGCAGCTCAACGCCGCGCGGCTGCTGATCCTGCATGCAGCGCGCCTGCGCAGTGCGGGCAAACCCTGCCTGTCGGAGGCCTCGCAAGCCAAGCTGTTCGCCTCGGAAATGGCCGAACGGGTGTGCTCAATGGCGATTCAGGTGCATGGCGGGTACGGGTATCTGGAGGACTATCCGGTCGAGAAGTACTACCGGGATGCGCGAATCACCCAGATCTACGAAGGATCGAGCGAGATCCAGCGCATGCTGATCGCGCGGGAACTCAAGCACTATGCGGTCTGACAGCCCTCATCTCCGGTACTCGTTGCACACGCGGGTGCCTGAACGCCGCGTGCAATCACCCCGATAGCATTTACCGATTGAACACCGCGCAGCGCTGCAGTAAGCTCGGTTTCATTCATTGGAGAGCAACATGTCGAAACACACCTGCAATCACGCCATCACCGCCGGACGCCTCGTGCGCCCTGTGCTGGCCGTTGCCGGTCGTGACGTCGCAGCCTGCTCCTACTTTGGGTATTGGTTTAGCCACTAGGCGCCGATACCCACCCGGCGCCCACCTTCGAGGGGCCGCCGAACATGAGACTACTCAAACCCCCGGTCGGCCCCCCGACCGGGGGTTTTGCGTTTAACGGCTTCTACATTCGTTCAGCACTTCTGAGGACAACACCATGAACTACGTCAGCTATCCCTACGCCTTCCCCCACGCCTGGCGATTTAGCCATTCCCGTTCGGGCCAGCCTGCCGCCTCCGTACGGACCCTGACCGGTGGCAATGCTGCACGCAACGCTCATCCGACAACCTGTCGAACACCTCGATAGGGCCGACGGCGCGGGCCCACACCCGCCGTCCGCCCAAGGAAAACCTCGCCATGCATTCTTCGAACCTCGCCTTGCCCCTGACCCAACCCGTTGCGGCCAACGCCGCCGTCAGCCAACGCCTACCCAGCCCGCACCTGCTCAAGCAGCAGATGCCGCTCTGCAGCGAACTCGCGCAACAGGTCCATGACCATCGCCAGGCCGTGCGCGCCATTCTCGACGGCCGCGACTCACGTCTGCTGGTGGTGGTCGGCCCCTGCTCGATCCACGACCCGCGCTCAGCCCTTGAGTACGCCGACCGCCTCGCCGCCCTGAGCCGTGAGCTGAGCGACCAGTTGCTGCTGGTGATGCGCGCCTACGTCGAGAAACCACGGACCACCGTCGGCTGGAAAGGCCTGGCCTACGATCCGCACCTGGACGGGAGCGACGACATGCATGCCGGCATCGCCCTGTCGCGGGGCTTGATGCTGGGCATGCTCGAACGCGGTCTGCCGATTGCCACCGAACTGTTGCAGCCCATGGCTGCCGGCTACTTCGACGACCTGCTGAGCTGGGCTGCCATCGGCGCGCGCACCACCGAGTCGCAGATTCACCGGGAGATGGTCAGTGGCCTGGAACTGCCAGTCGGTTTCAAGAACGGCACCGATGGCGGCATAGCCGTCGCCACCGACGCCATGCGCAGTGCCGTCGCGGGTCATCGTCATTTCGGCATGGACGCGCAGGGTCATCCCGCGATCATCGAGACCTTCGGCAATCCGGATACGCACCTGGTACTGCGTGGTGGGCATAAAGGCCCGAACTACGACGCCGACAGCCTTGCACTGGCCCGACAAGGCCTGGCCAAGGCCGGTTTGCAGGCTCGGATCATGGTCGATTGCAGCCACGCTAACAGCGGCAAGGACCCAGCGCGTCAGCCGGCGGTATTCGAGGACGTCCTGGATCAACGCCTGGCCGGCGACACCTCGATCATCGGCGTGATGATCGAGGGGCATCTGTTCGAGGGTTGCCAGGCATTGGGCAAAGGCGCCTTGAAGTACGGGGTGTCGATCACCGATGGCTGCCTGGGTTGGGACAGCACCGCCGAGCTGCTGCGCGATGCAGCCCGGCGACTGTCTTGAGATCGCCCGACGCACGCATGCCGGAGCAGTTGTCGCTAGACTCGGCGGGCGCAGACACATGCCCAAGCTTTGCTGTAGGCTTGTATCTTCATTCATCCAAGGAATTCCTGTCATGGCACGTGCCACCGCCCGTCACATCCTCGTCAGCACCGAAGACAAGTGCAACGAACTCAAAGCCCAGATCGAAGCCGGTGCCGACTTCGGCGAAATTGCCAAGGCCAACTCCAGCTGCCCCTCCAGCCGCCAGGGCGGCGACCTAGGCTCGTTCGGCCCCGGTCAGATGGTCAAGGAATTCGATACCGTGGTGTTCAGCGCGCCGGTCAACACCGTGCAAGGTCCGGTGAAAACCCAGTTCGGCTATCACCTGCTGGAAGTGACCAGCCGCCAGGACTGACCCGCTCTTGTTCGCCCGCCCCTGCAGTGCCCTTGTGGGAGCGGGCATCGCCTGCCCCCGTCTGGCCGTGTTGCTGGTCGGGGCGTGGCTGAGCACCGCCAGCCTCGCCGCACCCTCGCACGCGTTGACCGTCTACGACGAACCGCCTCGCTACCGCGCCGACTTCCCACACTTCGATTACGTTGACCCGGACGCGCCCAAGGGCGGCAGCCTGCGCCGCTCGGCACTCGAAATCGGCCAGTACGACCATGTTTTGCCCTTCATCGATGAAGGAACCGGGGTCAGTCAAGTCGATGGCTGGCTCTATGCACCCTTGGCCGTGCGCTCGCTGGATGAGCCGTACACCGTCTATGGACTGATCGCCCGACGCATGGAGCGCGGCCCTGACGATGCCTGGCTACGGGTGGAGATCGATCCCCGCGCGACCTTTGCCGACGGCAAGCCGGTGCGCGCCGAAGACGTGCGCTTCACCTTCGAGCTGCTGATGAGCAAAGGCAGCCTCAAGTACCGCACCCAGTTCGCCGACGTGACCGCCGTCAGCGTCGAAGGTCCGCGCAGCGTGCGTTTCGATTTTCGCCAACCTCACGGTCGAACCCTGGCACTGGACCTGGCCAGCCTGCCGGTGCTGCCTGAACATGACTGGAAGACCCGCGACTTCGCCCACGGTGGCGGTTTCGATACACCGCTGGGCAGCGGCCCCTACCGCATCGCGCGCCTGGACAATGGCCGCAGCATCACCTTCGAGCGCGATCCCAACTGGTGGGCCCGCGATCTGCCCGTCAACCGCGGACGCTACAACTTCCAGCGCATTCGCGTGGAGTACTTCGGCGACACCGAGGTGGCCCGCCAAGTGCTCAAAGGCGGCGGTTACGACTACAACCGCGAGTTTTCCGCCACCGGGTATACCCAAGGCTACAACGGTGCCGCGCTGGCCGACGGTCGCCTGCAGCGCGCGCAATTAGGGCCGGACAAACCGCAAAGCGCCCAAGGCTTCGTGTTCAACCTGTCCAGGCCGATGTTCGCCGACCGCCGTGTGCGCCAGGCCCTGGCCCTGCTCTGGGATTTCGAGTGGAGCAACCGGCAGATGATGCGCAACCTCTACATCCGCCAGCAGAGCCTGTTCTCCAATACGCCCTTGGCCGCCCGCGAACTGCCCGATGTCGAAGAACTGAAGATCCTCGAACCCTTGCGCGGGCAGATCCCCGACCACGTGTTCACCCAGGTGTTCAAGGCACCGGTGACCAATGGCTCGGGCATCATCCGCCCGCAACAGTTGCACGCGCTGCAACTGCTGCAAGCCGCTGGCTGGCGCCCCGAGGGTGATCGCCTGGTCGATGCCGAGGGCACGCCGTTGAGTTTTACCTTCCTCAACGGCCAGGCCGGCCTGGAGCGCCTGCTGCTGCCATGGAAGCGCAACCTGGCGCAGATCGGCATCGAGATGAACATCCGCAACGTGGACTCGGCCCAGTACATCAACCGGCTCATGGCGCGCGACTACGACATGGTCATCACCGGCTATCCCGTCACCCTGTCGCCTGGGGCCGAGCAGTACAACTACTTCGGCTCCGCCGCCGCCCACGACCCCGGCTCGAACAACCTCATGGTGCTCCAGGATCCTGCCGTGGACCGGCTACTCGACGGCCTGGTCCACGCCTCGACCCAGGCCGACATGCAGCGCTACGCCCATGCGCTGGATCGGGTGCTGCAATGGAATTATTACTGGATCCCCAACTACTACCCGCCGGGAAGCTCCACCGTCTGGTGGAATCGCTTCGGGCTGCCCAAGGTGCAGGCCAGGTATGACGAGGGGCTGGACACCTGGTGGGAGGTCAGCCCGACTGCGCTGACCGAAGCGCAGATGGCCGAGCGCTTGAAGGCGGCACCATGACCGGCTATCTGCTGCGGCGTCTGCTGCTGATCGTGCCCACGCTGCTGGCGATCCTGCTGGTGAATTTCGCCATCGTCCAGGCCGCCCCCGGCGGGCCTGTGGAACAGGCCGTGGCCCGCCTGCAGGGCATCGGTGGCGGCGCGCCGGGGGCACGTGTCGAAGCGCTTCAAGGCCAGTCTCGCGCCAGCCGGGGCCTGGACCCGAAGATGATCGAGCAGATCAAACACCAGTACGGCTTCGACAAGAGTGCCCCCGAGCGGCTCTGGCTGATGCTCGGCCAGTACGCCAGGCTCGACTTCGGCCACAGCTTCTTTCGCGGCGCCAAGGTCACCGACCTGATCCTCGACAAGCTGCCAGTCACCCTGTCGCTGGGCCTGTGGGCCACGCTCATTACCTACCTGGTGTCGATCCCACTGGGCATTGCCAAGGCCGTGCGCCATGGCAGCCGCTTCGACGCCTGGAGCAGTGTGCTGATCGTGGTCGGCTACGCCCTGCCCTCGTTTCTGTTCGCCCTGCTGCTGATCGTCCTGTTCGCCGGCGGCACCTCGCTGAACTGGTTTCCCGTGCGCGGGCTGGTCTCCGAAGATTTCGACCAACTGAGCCTGCTGGGCAAAGTCGCCGATTATTTCTGGCATCTGGTACTGCCGGTCGGCGCCCTGGTGATCGGCGGTTTCGCCACCCTGACGCTGCTGACCAAGAATGCGTTTCTCGAGGAGATTTCCCGGCACTACGTGGTCACTGCAAGGGCCAAGGGCTTGAGCGAGCGCCGGGTGCTGTACGGCCATGTGCTGCGCAATGCCCTGCTGCTGGTGGTGGCCGGCGTGCCGCAGGCCTTGATCAGCGTGTTCTTCGCCGGCTCCCTGCTGATCGAAGTGATCTTCTCCCTCGACGGCCTCGGGCGCCTGAGTTACGACGCGGCAGTGTCCCGGGATTATCCGGTGGTGTTCGGCACTTTGTTCATCTTCACCTTGGGTGGCCTGCTGATTCGCCTGATCGGCGACCTCTGCTACACGCTGCTCGACCCGCGGATTGACTTCGACGCGAGGGCGCACTGATGCTGTCGCCTATCGCCCGACGTCGCCTGCAACGTTTTCGCCGTAACCGCCTGGGCTGGGCGTCGCTGTGGCTGTTCGGCGCGATCCTGCTGCTGAGCCTGGGCGCCGAACTGGTCGCCAACGACAAACCACTGCTGCTCAGCTATCAGGGCGAGCTCTACAGTCCGGCACTCAAACGCTACACCGAGCAGCAGTTCGGCGGTGAACTGCCCTTCCAGCCCGATTACCGCAGCACCTACGTGCGCCGGCTGATCGAAGCCCAAGGCGGATGGATGCTGTTCGCCCCCATCCCCTTCAGCGCCGATACGCCCAACTACGACCTGGAGGTGCCCACGCCCAGTGCACCGAGCACGGTGAACTGGCTGGGGACCGACGACCAGGGCCGCGACGTGCTCGCCCGGGTACTGTACGGCACCCGGGTGTCGCTGCTGTTTGCCTTCGCGCTGACGCTGCTCAGCGTGCTGATCGGCGTCAGCGCCGGGGCCTTGCAGGGCTACCACGGGGGTTGGGTCGACCTGCTCGGCCAGCGACTGCTGGAGGTCTGGTCGGGGATGCCCGTGCTGTACCTGCTGATCATCCTTTCCGGCTTCGTCGAACCGGACTTCTGGTGGCTGCTGGGCATCCTGGCGCTGTTTTCCTGGCTCACGCTGGTGGATGTGGTGCGCGCCGAATTTCTCCGCGGCCGCAGCCTGGAATACGTCAAGGCCGCCCGCGCCCTGGGCCTGAGCGACACCCAGGTGATGCTCAGGCACATCCTGCCCAATGCCCTGAACGCGACGCTGACCTATATTCCCTTCATGCTCACCGGTGCCATCACCACCCTTACCGCCCTGGACTTCCTCGGCTTCGGCATGCCCGCCGGCAGCGCCTCCTTGGGCGAGTTGGTAACCCAGGGTAAGCAGCACCTGGAGGCGCCGTGGCTGGGCTTCACGGCATTCTTCGCACTGGCGACGATCCTTTCGCTGCTGGTGTTCATCGGCGATGCACTGCGCGAGGCATTCGACCCGCGACGCTGACCCGGTCCCTGTTCATCCGTTCGCTACCAGGAGTTGCACATGACGCTCGCAGGCAAGACAGCATTGGTCACCGGTTCCACCAGCGGTATCGGCCTGGGCATCGCCCAGGTGCTGGCGCGGGCGGGCGCGAACATTCTGCTCAACGGCTTCGGCGATCCACAGCCGGCCCTCGACGCGATCCGCGGCCATGGCGTGAAGGTCGGCCATCACGCAGCGGACCTTGCCGACGTGGCGCAGATCGAAGCGCTGTTCGCTTTCGCCGAGCATGAGTTCGGCGGCATCGACATTCTCGTCAACAACGCTGGAATCCAGCACGTCGCACCGGTTGAGGCGTTCCCAGTACAGCGCTGGGACCAGATCATCGCGCTCAACCTGTCGGCCGTGTTCCATGGCATTCGCCTGGCCCTGCCGGGCATGCGCGCGCGTGGCTGGGGGCGCATCATCAACATCGCCTCGGTGCACGGGCTGGTCGGCTCCACGGGCAAAAGCGCCTACGTCGCCGCCAAGCACGGCGTGCTCGGGCTGACCAAGGTAGTGGCGCTGGAGACAGCGACCACCTCGATCACCTGCAATGCCTTGTGCCCAGGCTTCGTGCTGACCCCGCTGGTGCAGCAGCAGATCGACGCGCGTGCTGGCGATGGCGATCCACAGCAGGCCGAACATGAGCTGCTGGCCGAGAAGCAGCCTTCACGGGCCTTCGTGACCCCGCAGCAGTTGGGCGAATTGGCGCTGTTCCTGTGCAGCGAGGCTGGCAGCCAAGTGCGTGGCGCGGCCTGGAACGTCGATGGTGGGTGGTTGGCGCAGTGACAGGGAGCGCTGCGTATTGGGCAGGTCCGAAGCGACGTCATCAGGCATAATGCCCTCTTTTTTCGCCGCAGCTACAGGTACGCCATGAAAGCACAAGCCCGCCACATCCTGGTCAAGACCGTCGAAGAAGCCGAGCAGCTCAAGCAGCGCCTGGCCAAGGGCGAGGCGTTCGACGTGCTGGCCAAGAGGTTCTCCACCTGCCCTTCCGGCAAACGCGGCGGCGACCTGGGCGAAGTGCGCCCAGGGCAGATGGTGGGCGTCATCGACCAGGTGATTTTCAAGAAACCGCTGCGGGTGGTGCACGGCCCGATCAAGAGCAAGTTCGGCTATCACCTGGTGCAGGTGTTCTACCGCGATTGAGGGGCTTCACCGACGGGCGGTTCAGCGCGGCCGCGCGACCAGCAAGCCGATCCCGGCACACCCCAGCAGCGAGGCACTGACCCGGTTGAACAGCCGCCGCGCGCGTGGGCGGTTGAACCAACGCTGCAGGAACACGCCCAGGCCGGCGTAGACGGCGATAGCGATCCACTCCAGCAGCAGGAACCACAACCCCAGCCAAAGGAACTGCTCAGCGAACGGCGTGCGGCTGTCCACCGTCACGAACTGCGGCAGAAACGCAGTGAACAACAGGATCGCCTTGGGATTGCCCGCCGCCACCCAGAACTCTTGCCGTGCCAGGCGCCAGAGCCCCCTGCGCGGGCTATCGTCGACCGGCCCGGTCGCGACCGGGGCGCGCCACAGCTGCCAGGCGATGTAGAACAGATACGCCGCCCCCGCCAGCTTGATGCCCAGGAACAGGTACTCGCGGGTGTGCAACACCACGGTCAGCCCCATCGCCGCCAGGGCGATCATTGCGGCGAAGGCCAGCAGCCGCCCGCCTCCGGCCAGGCAGGCGGTGCGCAGGCCATAACGGCTGGCATTGTGCAGCGACAGCAGGTTGTTCGGGCCCGGCGCCATGTTCAGGGCAAAACAGGCGGGGACGAATAGCAGCAAGTTCGACGCGTCCATTGTTGTTCTCCGTGGCGGACGGCCGCAGCGTCGCGCCGCAGCCCCCGCCCGGTCAAGCACAGTGGCGCGTCATTTGGCCGGCACAGTAGCGCCAACCTGGGGCGATCAGAGCCTGCGCCTGGCCTTGAGGCCGGGGATCGTGGTGGCGGCGATCTGCACCTCGGCACGTGGCTGGCCGGCACTGGCCGCCAGTGCGGCCAGGGTCGGCTGACGGAACAACAGGCGGGCATCGGCCTGCAGCCCGGCTTGACGCATCCGCGCCACCACATTCACCGCCAACAGTGAATGACCGCCCAGCTCGAAGAAATTGTCGTCGCGGCCCACCTGTTCGACCTTGAGTACCTCGCTCCAGATGTGCGCCAGGGTGCACTCCAACGCCCCGCGTGGTGCTTCGAAAGCACGCGTAATCAGGGCTTGTGGACCGGGTTCGGGCAGCGCCTTGCGGTCGACCTTGCCGTTGGGGCTCAACGGCATTTCGTCTAGCGCGACGAAAGCCGCAGGCACCATGTACGCCGGCAGCCGTGCCAGCAAATGATTGCGCAGCACTTCGAGCGACGGCGCACACTGCCCTTCGCGACAAGTAAAGTAGGCCACCAAGCGCTCATCGCGCACCAGTACCGCGCTCTGACCCAGCGCCGGATGCGCCGCCAGCAGGGCCTCGATTTCGCCCAATTCCACACGCAATCCGCGCAGCTTGACCTGAAAATCGTTGCGGCCGATGAACTCCAGCTCGCCGTCTTCACGCCAGCGCGCCAGGTCGCCCGTGCGGTACAGGCGGTCGCCTTGGACGAAAGGACTGGCGATGAAGCGGTCGGTTTCCAGCGTTGGCAGCCCGAGGTAGCCGCGGGCCACCCCAATACCCCGATCAACAGCTCTCCCACAACGCCCTTGGGCACCGGCCGGCCATGGGTATCGACCACGTAGAGGCGGGTATTGGCGATCGCACGGCCAATGGGCGGTGCCACCGACGGCAAGGGTTGATCAGGTTCCAAGGTCCAGGCGGTGCTATCCACCGTGGCCTCGGTAGGGCCATAGACGTTGTGCAGGCGCACCTGGGGCAGGCGCTCGCGCAGCAGCGTGGCCAAGGCCAGGGTCAGCTCCCCGCCGCCGCAGAAGATGTCCCTCAGGCTGGTGCATCGCTCCACGCCCGCTTGTTCGAGGAAGACATGCAGCAGCGCCGGTACGAACTTGACCGTGGTTACCTGGCGGTCCTGGATCAATTGCATCAGGTAGTGCGGGTCGCGGTGCCCGTCCGGGCGCGGCAGCACCAGGCGCAGCCCGGCGCACAGCGGCCAGAACAGCTCCCAGACCGAGCCGTCGAAGCTGAACGGCGCCCGCTGCAGCAGCGCGTCGCCTGGCCGTGGCGGACACAGCGTCGAACTCCAGTGCATCAGGTTGCCCAGGCCGCGGTGCTCGACCATCACCCCCTTTGGCGTTCCGGTGGAGCCTGAGGTGTACATCACATAGGCCAGATTCGACGCGCTCAAGGCCACCTCAGGCGCGTGCTTCGAGTGCGCCTGCCAGGCCGGCAGGTCGAGATCGACCAGCGCCACCGCCTGCGCCTCGAACAAGCCACGGGTCGCGGCCTGGACCAGCACGGCCACAGGCGAACTGTCCTGAACCAGATAGCGCAGGCGCTCGTCCGGGTATTCAGGATCGAGCGGCACGTAGGCCGCCCCCGCCTTGAGCACGCCCAGCAGCCCTACCAGCAACGGCAGGCCGCGCTCCAGGCATACACCGACGCGGCTGTCGGGCTTCACCCCGAGGCCAATCAGATGATGGGCCAACTGGTTGGCCTGCTCGTCGAGCGCGCGGTAAGTCAGCGTGGCCTCGTCGGTCTGCAAGGCGATTGCCTCAGGCGTACGCCGCACTTGCGCCTCGAACAGCGACGGCAAGGTTCGACCCCGCAGTGCGTGGGCTTGCGCAGTATCGTTGAAGCCCTCAAGCAGCTCCCGCCGTTCGCCCGGCGGTACGCAGCACAGCCGCTCGAGGGGTTGCGAACTGTCCTGCTCGAGCGCCTCGCACAGCACCTCCAAGGCATGCTGCAGATACGTCAGCACCCGACTGGCGCCCAGTGCCTGGGGCGCACGCACGCCCAGACGCAGGCTGTCGCCCTGATCGTCCACCGACAGCACCAGGGCGTGACTCTGCACCTCGCTGGCCTCCAGGAGTTGCGCACCGGGCAGCGTCGACTGTCCGTGGGTCAGTCCATGGCGGAAATTGATCAGGCTGTTGAACAGCGGCACACCCGCAGGCAGACCACTGCACTGCTGGGCCAGCGAAAGCGGTGCGTCCTCGTGCTCCAACAAGGCAGCCAATGCGCCTTGAGTGTCACCCAGCGCCTGGGCCACGCTGCGTCCGGCCAGGTGCAGGCGCAGCGGCAAGCTGTTGACGAACATGCCCAGCGCGCGATCGGCGCCCTCCCCGGCCATCATCCGGCCCAGCAGCACCGTGCCGGTCACCACCTCGTCACGCCCGGCCAGCGCACCGAGGACCTGGGCCCAGGCCAGGTGCAACAGGCTGGGCAGCCCGACGTCGTGCTGCCTGGCCAAGCGTCGCAGGCTGTCGTTCAGCCTGCCGGACAGCGGCTGTTCGAGGCTTTCCAGCGTTTGCGGCGACACGTCGTGCGTCGGCATGCCTGGCAGGGATGGCGGCGCCTCGACCCCTGCCAGCAGCGCGCGCAAGAACACCTCGTGCTGCGCCTGGCGGGCCTCGGCGCCGCTGAGCGCGACGTAGTTGCGGTAGGGTACGGGCGTTGCCAAAGCCTGTTGTGTGCCGCTCAGCATGGCGCGCAACTCGCCCAGCAGCACCTGTACCGAGACGGCGTCGTTGACCAAATGGTGAAAGCGCAGCAAGCCCAGCCAGCGCCCGTGCTCGATGTCCTCGGCGCCGGCCAGCGCCATCATCGGGGCGTGGCGCAGGTCCAGGGAACGTTGCGCGGTGGCGAAATGCGCGCGCAGTTGCCCAGCCGCGTCGTGGCAGGCGATCTGCAGGACTTCCACGGGCAGGCGAGCCTCACGCCACACCACCTGCTGCGGCTGCTCCAACCCGTCCCAGTACAGGCTGGTGCGCAGAATGTCGTGGCGGTCGACCACATGCTGCAACGCCTGGGCGAAGGCCTCGAAGCCGGCGCGGTCGGCGAAGGAGAACAAGGCCTGCTGCTGGTAGGGATCGTCGCCGCCACGCAGGTGGTGATAGAGCAAGCCTTGTTGCAGCGGTGCCAGCGGGTAGATCTCCTGAACGTTGGCGGCGCCTCCCGGTACGCTGGCGACGATCAGGTCGATCTGGGCCTGATCCAGGCGGGCAAGGCTCAACAACTGCGGGGTTATGCGGGTGCAGCCGCGGGGTACGCGGTTCCCGGCCACCTCGATCACACCTGCCTGACTGGCGGCTGCAAGGCTCGCCAAGGTCGGCTGCCCGAACAGCACCTGGACATCGGCGCGCAGGCCCTGCTGACGCATGCGCTCGACCAGTTGCACCGCCAGCAGCGAGTGGCCGCCAAGCTCGAAGAAGTGATCGTGTCGGCCGATAGCGGGTACGCCAAGCAGTTCGCTCCACAGCGCCGCCAGACGCTCTTCCACATCGCCGCGCGGCGCTTCGTGGACGCGGCGCACCCAAGCGTCCTGGCCCAACGCCGGCAGCGCGCGCCGGTCGAGCTTGCCATTGGTGGTCAGTGGCCACTGCTCTACGCGCTGATAACCCGCTGGTAGCAAGGCCGCTGGCAGCATGGCGCGCAGGTGCTCGTGCAAGTCGCCCGGGGTTGGCGCATCGCCGATGAACCAGGCCTGCAACTGCTCGTCGCGCAGCAGCACCACCGCTTCGTCCACCTGCTCATGGCTGGCCAGCGCAGCCTCGATCTCGCCAAGCTCCACGCGCACCCCACGGATCTTCACCTGATCGTCGTTGCGTCCCAGGTATTCCAGGGCGCCGTCGTCACGCCAGCGCACCAGATCCCCGGTGCGGTACATTCGCGCTCCGGCTCGAGAGCTGAACGGATCGGTCAGGAAACGCTCGGCGCTCATCTGCTCGCGTCCCAGATAGCCGCGAGCAACACCCAGTCCGCCGACGTACAGCTCTCCGGGTACGCCAATCGGCAGCAATCGTTGCTGGGCATCCAGGACGTACAACTGGGTGTTGGCGATCGGGCCGCCGATGTGCAGTGCAGCGCCTGCGGTGACCCGCCCAGAACTGGCCACCACCGTTGCTTCAGTAGGTCCGTAGTTGTTGATCACCGCATAAGCCCGCTCACACGACAGCGTGCGCAGGCGGTCGCCGCCGATCAGCAGGGTACGCAGGGTGGGATGATCTGGCTGCGTGAAGGCGTATTCGGCTACGGGGGTCGGCAGGAAGCTCACCTGCAGCGGCTGGGCACGCCACCAGCGCAGCAGCGCGTCGAGATCCTCGCCTGCTTCACCGACCGGTGCCAAGTGCAGGGTGGCGCCCGCGCACAGGGCGGGCCAGATTTCCCAGGCCATCGCATCGAAGCCGAAGCCTGCCAAGCTCGAGGTGTGCGTATCGACCGTCACATCGAAGGCGGCGCAATGCCAATCGACCAGATTGGCAAGCATCTGGTGTTCGACCATCACCCCCTTGGGCTGCCCGGTCGAGCCGGAGGTGTAGATCACATAGACCAAGCTGTGGGGATAAAGGCCGGCGACGCTAGGGTTATCCAGTACGCCCTCAGGCGGCGGGCAGTCGTCCAGCTCCATCACCGGTACGTCGTGGCGTGGCAGATGCTCGAGCAGTCGGCGTTGGGTCAGCAGCGCCACCGGCGCGCTGTCTTCGAGCAGATAAGCCAGGCGCTCGCGAGGATGCGCTGGATCGATCGGCACGTAGGCTGCTCCGGCCTTGAGCACGGCCAACAGCCCCACCAGCGTGTCGAGTCCGCGCCGCGCCAGCACGGCCACCCGCTGCTCGGGCTGCACGCCTTGGGCGATCAAGCGCCAGGCCAGGGCGTTGGCCCGCTGGTTCAGTTCGCCGTAGCTCAGCGATTGCCGCTGATGTACCGCAGCCAACGCGTGCGGCCGCTGTGCGGCCTGGGCTTCGATCCGTCGATGGACACAGGGTTCGCCTATCGGCTGCTGCGTCGCGTTCCAGTGACGTAGCCGATCATGTTCATGGGCGGTGAGCAGGTCGAAATCGGCAACCGTCAGCGTGGGCGTTCGCAGGCCTTGATCGAGCACATGCATCAAGCGCTCGCCCAAGGCGTGGGCCTCATCGGCCGAAAGCCAGGCACGATGATGCACCAGGTGCAACCAGGCTTTGTCGGTGTGCCGGTTGCTGCGCAAATGGATGGCCAGCGGCGTGGATTCGTGGCTATTGGACACCTTGACCGTGTGGCCGCTGGCGGCGCCAAAGCGGTAATCATGGTCGTCCTGTTCGTAGGACACCGACACTTCGAACAACTGGCGGCGCTCTTCGCCCAGCAGACCCAGCGCCCGATTCAGTTCGCTGACCGGCAGACGCTGATGGCGGAAATCCTGGCGCAGGGTATCGCGGATGGCCGCGATCAGCTCGGTGAAGGACAGGCTCGCGGAGAAGGCCAGCGGCACCGCGCTGACCTGAACGAAGGTGCCCAGGGTGGTCTTGAACCGCGCCCCACCCCGATTGAGTATCGGCAGCCCCACCACCCAGTCCTCGCGCTGGGCGCTGCGCGTGAACAGCACATGCAGCGCCGCCAGCAACACATGAAACGCCGAGGCCTTATGGGTCTGCGCCAGTTGCTGCATGCGCGCGTGCAGGCTCGCAGGGAACGTCTGCACGCAGGTGCGTGCCGGGGCCTGGTCGGTGGCGCGGCGGTGGTGATGCCGCGCGGCGAGCAAGGGTTCTGGCACCTGCGCGAAGCGGCCGAGCCAGTAGTCGCGGTCGCGTGCCTGGCGGGACGAGTGGCGATACTGGCGATCCTCGTCGATGAACGCCGAGTAACACATTTGCGCGGCCGGCGGCGAGGTGCCCTCGACCAGCGCTGTGTAGTGGTCGCCCAGCGCCTTGATCAACTGCGCGAAGCCCCATCCATCGAGTAGCAAATGGTGTGCACGGCTGACAAGCCAATGGCGGTCGGGCGCCAGACGCAACAGGGTGAACGTCAACAGCGGGCTGCCGTCGAAGCGATAGGTGTGCTGCATGTGCGCCTGTACCCACGTGAGCGCGGCAGCGGCGGGATCGGTTTGCGCGGACAGATCCAGCATCGCCAACTCGACGGCTTCAGCTTCACCGACGGGCGCGAAGCGCTGTAGCGGCAAACCTTCGGCGCCTGCGTCGAGCAGCAACTCGGTACGTAGTACCGGATGCGCCGCCAACAATGCCCGCAAGGCCTGGTGCAGTGGGTGCGGTTGCAAGTCACCGCGCAGGTCGGTGTACCCACCGGTGGTGTAGAGCGGCGAGTCACCTCGACTCAACTGGTCGAGCCAGATGTCGCGTTGAGCACTGGTCAGAGGGTAAGTATCGGCGGCGGGCATGGGCTGGGAGGTCCTTCTCCGTTGTTCGTCGGTCGATTCAAGCACCCTGCCCCTGCGACGTATGGCCCATTAAACCCGGACACCGGCGGGATAAGCGCAATTTGCGGATTCTTCTGTAGGACATCGGCTATTTGTTCGCCGCCGAGATCACCTACCCGTCCGCACTTAGCCTGGAAACGTGTTGCGATCATCGGCATTTTGACGCCAATTTGCTGACCATTAAGGCTCAAACGTTTTACTTCACCTGAAACGGCTCTCCAATTGGTCGCTTATCGGTGCCATTTTCTGTCCCCGGTTTCCACTACAGACGCGACCTGCACCACCGGTCTTGAATAGCGCCGCCTTCGCTCGGGCAGCCTCTGCGCCGGTGGCTGACTCGTCGGTGTAGTACACGAATCAAGGATGAACAGACATGAAACTCGACCCCCGCCGCCTGAGGCCGCACGATGCGCGCCTCTATCTGCAACTGGGTGAACTGATCGCCAGTGCCAGCGAGCCTGACTTCGCCGGTCACATGCTGCGATTCGTCGACGGACTCGTGCCGGTGCACCGGCTCGACCTGAGTGAGTGGACGATCGACAGCCGCCAGGGCTGCGTCGAGCGGACCAGGATGCTGGGCAGTGCCGGGGCGAGCGACGCGCTCTGCTCGGCAACCCCCACCGGCCTTGCCTTGCTGCAGGACATCGTGCAGATGAAAGACCCGCTGCTGATCCAGCACAAGCGTTCACAGCGCAAGGGCAGCGCACACCAGCATCTGCATCAGTGCAAGCTGGTGTCGCGCAGCGGTGACCGGCGCTGGGTGATCGGCTTTCATCGATCGCTCAGCCAACGCGCCTTTTCGCTCACTGAGCTATCGCTGCTCAAGCGTCTGGCCGACACACTGCTGCCCTTGCTGGAGTATCACGCGCAGCGCCTGACACCCGGCACCGACGAGGACTCGGACAGTGCCGACCTATTGCGCCAGGGCTTCGACGAGCGTTTGGCGCAGGAAGCGGTGCAGCTCTCCAGCCGCGAACAGCAGGTGTGCCTGGGCCTGCTGACCGGAGGCACCGTGCCGGAAATGGCGCAGCGGCTGAACGTGAAGAACAGTTCGGTGGAAACCTACCTCAAGCGCGCCACCGCCAAGCTCGGCGTCAGTGGGCGCCACGGCCTGGCCCGATGGATGGCCGGCGCTTGAGCCAGACAGAGAACACCATGCTTAGATACCCTGCCGCCCTGCTCGTGTTGCTGCTCAGCGGCTGTACCCTCACCCCCGATTACCATCGGCCACCCTCGCCCGTGCCAGCGCGCTTCGCCCAGACCCAGGCGGCCCCGGTCGAGCCTGGCGTTTCTGATGACCGCCTGCGCGGCCAGATGGTCTTTCGCGACCCGCTGCTGCGCGAGTTGATCGAACGCGCCCTGCGCGACAACCGCGACCTGCGCGTGGCGGCGCTCAACGTCCAGGCCTACCGTGCGCAATTTCGCCTCCAGCGCGCCGAGCAGTTGCCGCACCTCTTCGCCGATGCCCAAGGCCAGCGCCAGTACCTGCCACGGCGGATGACCGGCAGCGATGACGGCGCCATCAGCCAGACCTACTCCGCCACGTTGGGCCTGAGTGCATTCGAGCTCGACCTGTTCGGCCGCCTGCGCAGCCTTAGCGACAAGGCCCTGCTGACCTATTTGGCCAGCGAACAGGCCCGCCGCAGCGTGCAACTCACCCTGGTGGCCAGCGTCGCCAGCAGCTACCTGACCTGGCGCGCCGACCTGGAATTGCTGGCGCTGTCACGCCAGACCCTGGAGGCCGATCAACAGCGTCTGCACCTGACCCAAGGTCAGCGTCGTGCCGGCAGCGTGTCGGCCTTGCAGGTGCTGCAAGCCCAGACCCGCGTCGAGACGGGCCGTACGGCGGTTGCTCGCTACCAGCGCCAGGTCGCCCAGGACGTCAATCAGTTGTCCCTGCTGGTGGGCTCAACGCTCGACGAGCGCCTGCCGGGCTTGCCGCTGGCGGCCGAACAGGTGGTCGAGCTACCCGCCGGGCTGTCCGACGATCTGCTGCAACGGCGGCCCGATATTCTCGAGGCCGAGTACCGTCTGCGCGCGGCCAACGCGGATATCGGAGCAGCGCGCGCTGCCTTCTTCCCTGGCATTCGCCTGACTGCCAGCGCCGGCAGTGCCAGCCGCGAACTCTCCGGGCTGTTCGACGGCGGCAGCGGCACGTGGCTGTTCCAGCCGCAAATCAGCCTGCCACTGTTCAACGCCGGCAGCCTGCGCGCGAGTCTTGATTATGCGCAACTGCAGAAAACACTCGAGGTGGCGCGCTACGAAAAATCCATCCAGACCGCGTTCCAGGAGGTGTCCGATGGTTTGGCTGCGCGTTCGACCTATCGTCGGCAACTGCTGGCGCAGCGCGACCTGGTGGACGCCACTCAGCACTACTACGACTTGGCGAGCAACCGCTATCGGGCGGGAGTGGACAGCAGCCTGACCTTCCTCGATGCGCAGCGTTCGTTGTTCAGCGCGCGCCAGGGGCTGATCGATGACCGACTGGCACAACTGCTCGCCGAGGTGAACCTGTATGTGGCCTTGGGCGGCGGGTGGGCAGTGGACGAACAGCACCGTCGGTCGGCCCCTTGAGCGTTCGCATGGACACTGCGGGTGTCGGCTGACTCACAGCCTATGAGGGCGGCCAATGGGCTGCCCCTCACTCCTGTGTTGGCCTGCCTGCGGGCAGGCCTTTTTCCAGCCTGCGGTACAGCGAGAGTCTCGAGGTGAATACCATGAACGACAAACACCGGATGGGTGGCGGCGATGCGCAGACCGAATGGCCTGACCTGGATCCTGAACAGCGCAACGACCGCGTCGACGACCCCGACGCGGCACCTAACCTCACCGACGATGATCAGGAAAAGCATCCCACCGTGCCACGTGTCGACCCTGACTCGGGCGCCTGAGCCCAACGCCTACCGTCACCCGGTGCCGGACACACGCATGATCAGCACCGCCTTGATCACCAGCAGATGCAACGGATAGAACCCGTAGGCCCAACGTCCTACAGGGCTGATGCGCCAGCGGTTGCACGCAAGCATTCGCCACCCAAGGGGAATCGCCAAGGCAGCGCTGGCCATTACCATCCATGTGAAGGGCTGTGCCAGATGCGAGGCCAGCCAACTGTTGGTCATGTTGCCGGCGATGGCCAACACCATCGGCAACACGAATCCCACCCGCAGTCCGTTCCACAGCAACAGGCAACCGGCGGGCAGTAACACGCCCGGCAGCCCGTACATCAACCGATCACGGGTTAGCCATGCCACTAGCACCGCCGAAACTGCTGCCAGCCGCGCCAGCCGTTGTGGATGATGCACACCCCATGCGCAGAGCAGGCCCAAGGTCAGCGTCGGCATCACGCTGAAAGTCGTTGTTCCCGTGTCCAGCCAGCGATAAGGCGGCTCCGAGAGCATGCAGAACGCCAGCATCCAAGCCAGGTAGCGCGCATGGGTCGAGCGGTACAACTGCCCCGATGGCACGCGCATCACATGGCAGGCGATCACTAGACAGAACAACGGGAACGCCAGCCGACCGGTGACGAACAGATCGACGGCCTCGGGCCACAGGTAACGCAGGTGATCGGCGACCATGCTGAGGATGGCCACCCACTTGACCAGGTCGAGCCCGGCCGAGCGACCGTTCAGCGAGACACCCCGGACGCTGCCGCAGGCGCCATCGCCCGTGCCGTCCACGCCTGCAACGGCAGCGGCGGGTGCTGGTCGAAGATGCGCCGCCCGATCAGCGCCAGATCACCGCCGTTGAACATCGAAGTGCCATTGTCGCGCCAGCGCGACGGCGTTTCGACCTGCCACTGACCTTGTGCGTCGCGACGGGCCATGGCGAAGCGGAAATTGTAATTACCGGGAATCCCCATGCGCAGGTCGGTGACTACCAGCGTACTGCCGACCACGTCGTAGCGCAGCCAGTCATCGGTAAACCAGCGCAGACGCGTGTACAACGGGTCGTCCTGCAACACCTTGGCCAGTGGCGTATTCAACGACAGGTATTGCATCTCCGGCGGCTCGCGGTCGAACAAACTGCTCACCCTTCGTAATAGCCGTCGTCCTCAGTCTTGGCCAGGACTCGCCAGAGCAGGTTGTTGAACGCCATCGGCATGGCGCGAACTTCGCGCGGCGCCACGCCTTGCGCCTGCAAGGCCTGTTCGAAGCGCCGTTCGACGGTCATGCGCCCGGCCAGTCCAAAACCCAGGTACGCCGTGCTGAAGATCAACGCCGCCGTCATCAAACCCCGGGCTCTGCGCCCTGGCCCGCGCCAGAAGGCGTAAGCCACGGCCATCAGCAAGGGCAAGGTGTAGATCGGGTCGATGATGAACACGGCGGCCCAGCTCAGCGGCGTCAGTGTCAGCGGCCAGAACAACTGGGTGCCGTAGACCGTGAAGGCGTCCAGCAGCGGATGAGTGACCAGCACCAGCCAGAACGCCACGAACAGTCGCGGCCAGCGGTAGCCTGCGTCTGGCCTGCGGCGCCGACCGATGCAGGCCACCAGCCAGGCGAGCAGCAAGGCCACCCCAGTGAGGACGAAGATCGAATGGGAAAAACCGCGGTGATAGGTCATCTGCGACACCGGATCGGCGTAGTGGATCACCACATCCAGGTCCGGCACAGTGGCCAATGCCGCGCCATAGACCAGCGCACGGCGCCCCTGCAGACGGCCGAGTAAGGTGCCCTGCAGCGCCGCGCCCAATACAGCTTGGGTAATCGAGTCCACGATCAGCGTTCCATTGACAGTATCGGAGAAAGCTAACCCTCCTACGCCACTGCGAGCAAGGACCGGCCTGGCTGTTGTGCCGTGAGCGACACAGCTTGTAACCCTGTCGCCGAACCGCTCGGGGAAAATTTCCTACAGCCAGCAGCGAGGTTCTGCTAAAACGCTTCGGTGCCTTGTCCTGCGACCTTATTCATGACCGCCACCCTGTTCTCTCATCTCAAACGCCGCTGGTTCACCTGGCTGGCCGTGGCCCTGCTGGTGATCGGCCTGCCAACGGGCTGCGCCGTGCTGCAACATAAAGAGCGTGAGCTGGTGTTTCGTATCGAACCCGGTCAAGCCAGCTGGTTCCATGGCCTGCCGGCTGGCGTACAGGAGCTGGACTTGCGTGCGCGCAGCTTCACCCAGGGGCAGAGCCTGCATGCCTGGTGGTGGCCTGCCAAACGCGCGGATGCACCGGCGATCCTTTATCTGCATGGCGTACGCTGGAACCTGACCGGCCAGTTGTTCCGCATCCAGCAACTGCATGCCATGGGTTACTCGGTACTGGCGGTGGACTACCGCGGCTTCGGCCAGAGCCGGGGCGGCCTGCCGTCGGAAACCACGGTCTACGAAGACGCGCGCATCGCCTGGGACCGCTTTGCCCAACTGCAGCCGGTGCCGGGCAAGCGCTTGATCTTCGGCCACTCGCTCGGTGGCGCCGTGGCGGTTGAACTGGCCTCCGAACTTTCCCGGCAGGCCCGCAGCGACGGCACGCCAGTGCCCGCACGCGGCCTCATTCTGGAATCGACCTTTACGACACTTGGCGACGTCGCCGCTGCCGTGGCCAATACCAGCCTGCCGGTGCGCTGGTTGCTGTCGCAGAAGTTCGACTCGCTGGGCAAGATCGGCGAAGTCGGCCTGCCCGTGCTGCTGGTGCATGGCCTGGACGATCGCTACGTGCCGCCGCGCTTCAGCCAGGCCCTGTTCGACGCCGCCCAGGAGCCCAAGGCTCTGCTGCTGGTGCCCGGCGCGACCCACAATAACAGCATGAGCCTGGCGGGCCAGCGCTATCGGCGCGCCATCGAAGCTTTGCTGTAGGGCCGCCGGCGGCTCATTGCACGGGCAGGAAGTTCATCAGCAACAGGCTTTGGGCGTAGTTCAGGCCAATGCGCCGATAGCGCTCGTCGAGCATCTGCGCCAGCAGGTCCAGGCGCGCGACGATCTTGCCGAACTCCACGGCGAAACTCAGGTTGCTGCCCTCCTCGGAAATCTCGTTGGAGAACAACAGCAGCACGCCGTTGGCGTCCTGGCGTTGGCTGAGCATCCAGGTAGCCTTCTCGATGTTGCGCGCGGCGTTGTTGACGAACAATGGATCGATGGCGTCGGTCATGTAGAACTCGGTGCGCCCGCCATGGGCGGTCACCAGCATGCTGCCGATGGCATAGATGAAGGCGCCCACCCGGTCACCGCGAAACTCGGGGCTCAAGGCATAGCTCAGGGCCGCCAGGTCACGGCGTTGGCCCAGTTGCGCCAGCGGCTGGCGCTGCTCGATGGCTTGGCGGATCTGCCGCTCGGCGGTGGCAGCGTCCAGGTAGCCGGACTGACGCCACTGGTTGGGGTTGCGCAGGTACAGCTTGTTCATCAGCAGATAGAGGCTCTGCAGGTTGTCGCGCATCGACAGGGTCGCCATGCGGTCGACGCTGGTCTGGAACAGTTCGCTGGGATGGCCATTGCCCAACTGGGTGAAGACATCCTGACCCTCCTGGCGAGTACACGCGCACAGGGTGATCAACGTGCCCACCAGCAACAGGCGAGCGCCATGACGAAGAGCAGGAACAGGCATCGGCACCGTGGTCCGGGTCAGCGGCCAAGCCGGGAATCGGCGCAGCCAGGCCCTGCATAGAGCCTGCAAATGTAAAAAAGTGCGACGCCTGTGCACAAAGCCCGTCCATGGCGAGGGTATTTGGTAACAAGAATTGACGGCGCGCGCATGACCGTGATCTGCTTACACCCTTACGTCGGGTGCCCCTTGCAGGGGTGAAACGGGAAACCGGTGCGTCGAGGCCCATTCCAGGGTTCGATCAGTCCGGTGCTGCCCCCGCAACGGTAAGCGAGCGAGCGTCTGATCCACTGTGTCCAAGGCATGGGAAGGTGACGCTGCTGTTGGAGGCCTTGCTTCTGCTCGCCAGCCCGGAGACCGGCCCGACGCTCAGTCATCACACCCCGCGGTGGGCGGGCGCTGTTGCCGATTCCTGGACGTTGTCGCTCCGGGCTCGCCGCGCTTGCTGTCGCCATGAAAAAAGCAGAGGAATGCGTCATGTCCGTCACCAGCGCCAAACACAGCATTGCCACGCCCGTCAGTCTCAGCCAACGCCTGGTGGTCGCCATCGGTGCCAGTCTGCTGGGCCTGTGCCTGGTCTACTTCGCCGGGTTCTCACACCTGGAGGCCGTGCATAACGCGGCCCACGACACCCGCCACAGCGCCGCCTTCCCTTGCCATTGAGGGTCCAGCGATGATTACGCGTATTGCCCGCACCGCAGGCTTCAGTGGCCTGCTCGCTGCCCTGCTGCTGACCCTGCTACAGAGCTTCTGGGTGGCCCCGTTGATTCTTCAGGCCGAAACCTACGAAAGCGCAGCCCCGGCCGAACAGCATGAGCACGCTGCAGGCCAAGCCGTGGCTGCCCATGAGCACGACAGCGAAGCCTGGTCTCCGGAAGATGGCTGGCAGCGTGTGTTATCGACCACCGGCGGCAACCTGGTGGTGGCGGTCGGGTTCGCCTTGATCCTCGCCGCGTTGTACAGCCTGCGCGAGCCGGGACGCGTCAGCACGGGTGCCCTGTGGGGCCTGGGCGGCTTCGCAGTGTTCTGCCTGGCACCGACGCTGGGCCTGCCGCCGGAGCTGCCGGGCACGGCCGCTGCCGACCTGGGCCAGCGCCAGACCTGGTGGATCGGCACCGCAGCGGCCACAGCCGTGGGCCTGGCCCTGTTGGTGTTTGCCCGGCATTGGTTGGTCAAGGTACTGGGCGCCGCGCTGCTGGTCGTTCCCCACCTGATCGGTGCCCCTCAGCCCGAGGTACACGAGAGCCTGGCGCCCGAAGCACTCGAAGCGCAATTCAAAGTGGCCTCCTGGTTGACCAACGCGGCGTTCTGGATTGCGTTGGGCCTGCTCAGCGCCTGGCTCTACCGTCGTTCCGCTCAGGCCTGATGAGCGCGCTGTACGCAGGCTTCGGTTGCCGCCGAGGGTGCTCTGTCGAGGTGCTGGAGCACCTGCTACGGCGCAGCCTCGCGGCCCACGGCCTGGCCATCACGGCCGTGCGCGGAATCGCCAGTATTGCGTTGAAGGCCGATGAGCCGGGTCTGAGCGCGCTGTCACGGCGCCTGGCCCTGCCTCTGGTGTGCTACGACGCGCAACAACTGCGGCCCTTCCTGAACCAGCTCAGCCACCGCTCAGAAATATCCCACAAAACCACGGGCTGCTGGGGCGTCGCCGAAAGCGCGGCACTGGCACTGGCCGGCGGTCAGGGGGATCAGCCGCGCCTGCGCATTTCCCGCCAAGTGTTCGCTAACGCTACCCTGGCAATTGCCTGCAACGGCTAGCACTGCTTCTCCTACCCAAGGAAGTCTCATGACGGTCTACTTCATCGGGGCCGGCCCCGGCGATCCCGAGCTGATCACGGTCAAGGGCCAGCGCCTGATCCGCCAATGTCCGGTGATCATCTACGCGGGATCCCTGGTACCGGCAGCGGTGCTCGAGGGCCATAGCGCTCGCACCGTACTCAATAGCGCCGAACTGCATCTGCAGCAGATCGTCGACGCCATGCACGATGCCCACCAGCAAGGCCTGGACGTGGCTCGCGTGCACAGTGGCGACCCGAGCCTATATGGGGCGATCGGTGAGCAGATACGCCATCTGCGCGAACTGGGGATCGACTACCAGATCATCCCGGGCGTCACCGCCACGGCCGCCAGCGCCGCCTTGCTCGGCTGCGAGCTGACGCTGCCGGATGTGGCGCAGACGGTAATCCTCACCCGTTACGCCGATGCCTCGCCCATGCCCGCTGGCGAGCAGTTGGCTGACCTGGCACGCCATCGCAGCACGCTGGCGATCCACCTGGGAGTGCGTCACCTGCCGAAGATCGTCGCCGAACTGCTGCCGTATTACGGCGCCGATTGCCCGGTTGCCGTGGTCCACCGGGCCACTTGGCCGGATCAGGACTGGGTGCGCGGCACACTCGCCGATATTGTCGAGGGTGTGGCAGCGAAGGGTTTTCGGCGTACCGCGCTGATTCTGGTCGGCCATGTCCTGGGCGATGCACCGTTCTCTGAATCGGCGCTCTACCGGGCAGGCCACGCCCACCTCTACCGGCCGCTCAGTTGACCGGGCGCCTTCCCTGTCTAGGCCGCGTCCTACACGCTCGCGATAGCGCTCGCCGCGAGCGTCATCTCAATCCCACATCCTCAGCCGCTTTTGTAGGGAATATCTACATCCTGTGGCGGCTTTTTCCACACGCCTATACTCGCCATTATCAAAGCGTTCTGATGGACGTATCGTGCGCGCAGCCAGATTGGCCCTACAGACGCATTCCTGGGTAATGCCAGGAACGAACATAAATTCTTACAGGAGCTTGCCCATGACCACCGTACTGATGGTCGATGATCACCCAACCGTCCGCCTGGCCGTGCGCATTCTGCTCGAGCGCGAACGCTTCGAGGTGGTCGGCGAATCCGGAAACGGGATCGAGGCCGTGCAAATGGCGCGTCAGCTCTCACCCAAGGTGGTGATCCTCGATATCGGTCTGCCGGGGCTGGACGGCATGGAGGTGATCAAGCGCCTGCAGATGCTGGAGCCGGCGCCGAAGATCATGGTCCTGACCGGGCAATCTTCCGAGCTGTACGTACGCCGCTGCCTGGATGCCGGCATCGCGGCCTTCGTCAACAAAGACGAAGACCTCGACGCCCTGCTGTTCGCGCTCAAGGCCTTGGTCAAGGGTTATTCGACGTTTCCGCAGATGTCGGTCAACAGCAACACACTTGAGTCGGAGACGGTGCGCCTGAACAGTCTGTCGAACCGCGAGATGGAAGTGCTGCGCCGGCTTTCACGCGGGGAGAACAACAAGTACATCGGCACCGCCATGAACCTCAGTGCCAAGACCATCAGCACCTACCGTGGCCGCATCGGCGATAAGCTCAAGACCGAGTCGCTGGTGGAAATGGTCGATCTGGCCAAACGCAACAACATCACCTGAGCCCGCGCCCATGACGCCCTGGCTGCGCAGACTGTTGCTGATACTGACGCTCACAGTGTCGGCAGCCGCCGTGGCGGACAGCCAGCCGCGTCAACTGCTGGCCCGCTCGCTCAGTGCCAGCCCAGCGCTGGTATTGAGTCAGGACGATCGGCAATGGCTCGATGAGCGCAAGGTGCTGGTGCTGGGTAGCTCCCAGCCCGACTATCCACCGTTTGAAATCAACATCAGCCCGCAGGACTACGAAGGCCTGAGCGCCGACTATGCCGGTCTGATCGGCGAGCAGTTGGGCATTGCGATCACGGTGCGGCGCTTCGCTAGCCGTACAGAGGCCATCGATGCACTACGGCGCGGCCAGATTGACCTGCTCGGCAGCTCCAACGGCTTCGAGGCGGAAGATGGCCAACTGGCACTGAGCCACCCCTACGCCGACGATCTGCCGGTGATCGTGACCCGCCAGGACCGCCCTCAACTCGACGATCAAAGCCTGGCCGGAATGACCTTGGCCATGGTCGATCACTATGTGCCTGCCAGCACGGTGCGTGCGCTTTACCCCCAGGCCCGACTACAGCTCTACCGCTCGACCCAGGCCGGCCTGAGCGCCGTGGCGCTGGGCAGTGCCGACGCCTATATCGGCGATGCGATCAGCTCGGACTACGCCATCGGCCGCGCCTACCAAGGTCTGGTGCGCATCGATCACTTCGTGCCGACGCCTGCCGGCAGCTTCGCCTTCGCGTTGGACCAGCACAACGTCAGGCTGCTGAAGCTGGTCGATCAGGCACTGGAGCGCATCACCGACAGCGAACGCCTGAGCATCCTGCGCCGCTGGTCCAGCGGCAACACCAGCCTGCTACTGCAACGTCGTCTGGCCACGCTCACTGCCGAGGAGCAACAGTGGCTGGTCACGGCGCCGACACTGCAGGTGCTGGTCAATCCCAGCCTGGCACCCCTGACCTTCAATGACAGCCAACAGCAACCAACCGGCATCACCCTGGAAGTGCTCAAGCAGATCAGCCTGCGCACCGGGCTGCGCTTCGAAATCGTCGAGCGCGATTCGGTGGCGGCCATGGTCGACGAGGTGGCAAGGGGTGCCGCCCACATGGCCGGTGCGCTCGACTACAGTCGCGAACGTGCCTCGCGGGTGCGCTTCACCCGCCCTTATCTGGTCAGCCCGACGGTGCGCGTGGTACGCCGCAACGCACCGCTGACACAGCGCTTGGACGATCAGCGCATCGCCCTGGTGCGCGGCGCCTCCCCGCACGTGGCGCTGCTGCAACGCTACCCTGCGGCCAGGGTCATCGAGAGCGACAACGCGCTGACCATGATGGAGTCGGTGGCCAAGGGCGAAGCCGATGTCGCGCTCATCAGCCAGATCGCCGCGGCCTATTACCTCACCCACGTGTTCAAGGACAAGCTGCGCATCGCTGGCTTGCAAGACGACGAACAGTCCGTCGCTGCGTTTGCCGTGTCACCGGATCTGCCCGTGCTGCAATCGATTCTGGACAAGGCGCTGCTGAGCATTCCGCCGGACGAACTCGACCAGTTGATCAACCGCTGGCGCACCAGCACCATCGCCAGCGATAGCCTGTGGGGCAACTACCGTTCACTGGCCCTGCAAGTGCTGGTGCTATCGGCGGTCCTGTTGGCCGGCGTGGTGTTCTGGAATGGCTACCTGCGCAAGCTCATCCACCAGCGCAGCGAGGCGCAACAGGCATTGCAGACGCAGTTGACGCTCAGTCGCAGCTTGCTCGAGCAATTACGTGTTGCCAAGGAGGAGGCAGAGCGCGCAAGCCAGGCCAAGAGCAGTTTTCTGGCGATCATGAGTCACGAAATTCGTACGCCGATGAACGCCATCATGGGGCTGCTGGAACTGGCGCTGAACGATCACCGCGAAGGCCGCAGCGATCCGCAGGGCCTGCAAACCGCGCATGATGCAGCGCGTGCCCTACTCGACCTGATTGGCGACATTCTCGATATTTCACGGATCGAATCCGGCCATATGACCTTGCAACGCGTTCCCGCCGACCTGGTCGAGCTGGTCAGGTCCGTGCTGCGTGCATTCGAGGCCAATGCACGCCTGAAGGGTCTGGCGCTGCAGGCCAGCCTGCCAGACGCGCCGACCTGGGTCAGCGTCGATGCGGTGCGCTTGCGCCAGATCATCGCCAACCTCATCAGCAATGCCATCAAGTTCACCGACCAGGGTCAGGTCGATGTCCGGCTCCAGACCGAACCCGACGCCGAGGGCTGGCTGCGCGTCGAGCTGCAGGTGCAGGACAGTGGCATCGGCATCAGCCAGGCGGACCAGGCGCGGCTGTTCAAAGCCTTCGGCCAGCTCGACAGCCAGCGCGTCCGTCACGGTGCAGGACTGGGCCTGATCATCAGCCGAACCCTGTGCCAGCTCATGGCAGGCGAACTGCATTTGCAGAGCCTGGAAGGCGTCGGCACGCGGGTCGAGGTCAGACTCAGGCTACAGAGCGCCACCCCCGTGCCCAGCAGCGGCTCAGCCTTGCCCGTCGAAGTCATCGATGGCAACCCCTTGCGCATCCTGGTGGCTGACGACTACCCCGCCAATCTCATGCTCCTGGAAAAGCAACTGCATAGCCTCGGTCACCACGTCAGCCTCGCGGAAAACGGTGAGGCGGCGTGGGTCCTGTGGCAAGCGGGGGATTTCGACGTGGTGCTCACCGATTGCAGCATGCCGGTGATGGACGGCCATGAATTGACACGTCGTATCCGCGCCTTGGAGCGCGAACGCGGCCTATCGCCTTGCACCATTCTGGGATCACGGCCAATGCCCAGGCCGAAGCGCGAGCGCAATGCCTGGCCGACGGCATGAACGACTGCCTGTTCAAACCCATCGGCCTGCAGCTGCTCAAGGCCCATCTGCCACAGGCGCCCGCGCGTACGCCTGATCGCCCGGAAAGCGGTTTCGACCTTGCTCAACTGCGCCACCTCACCCAGGACGACGCCAGTCTCACCCGGCGTCTGCTCGAACAACTCGCACGCAGCACCGCCGAAGATCTCCAAGCCCTGCGCACGCTCCCGCCCGACTGCGCTCCTGCGGAGCTGAAAGCGCTGGTCCATCGGATCAAGGGCGGCGCGCGCATGCTCAAGGTACGTGGCGTGGTCCGCGACTGCGAGGCCTTGGAACAGGCCCTCGCCGATGATAGCCCCAGCGCCGAGCACCTACGGCGCCTGGAGACGAATCTGCAGGGGCTGGAGCTGGAACTGCGCCGAGGGCTCAATGCAATTGCAGGGTCGAACTGATCTGGCTGATGGCATCGACCACGTGCCGCGAGCCCTGCTGGATCTCCATGATCACCGTGCCGGCTTCATTGGCCAACTCAACGCCCATCCCCGTGCGTGACAGGCTCGACTGCATGCTGGCAACTGCAGTCAACGACAGATCCTGGTTCTGGCGCACCACCTCGACAATCTCCAGCGTCGCCTTGCTGGTGCGTGCCGCCAGGCTGCGCACTTCATCGGCGACCACCGCGAACCCTCGACCATGCTCCCCGGCGCGTGCTGCCTCGATGGCTGCATTGAGCGCAAGCAAGTTGGTCTGGTCGGCGATCCCGCGAATGGTCAACACGATCTGCCCGATCACCTGTGACTGTCGACTCACGGCATCGATGCTGCGCGCGGCATCGTTGAGCTCGACGGAGATCTGTTCGATCACCTGCACGGCCTGCTGCACCACCTCGGTGCCCTTGCGCGCGCAAGCGTCGGTCTGCACCGAACTGGCATGGGCGGCCTCGGCTGCGCTCTGCTGGGTGCTGATCTGGTCGGTGATATCGCTGGCGAACTTGACCACCTTGTACAGGCGGCCCTTGCTGTCGAACATCGGGTTATAGGAAGCCTCCAGATACACTGTCCGGCCTTGTCTATCGATGCGCTCGAAGCGGTGGGAATGGTACTCGCCGCGGTTCAGCGATGCCCAGAACTGTCGGTACTGCTCCGATTCACGCTCATGGAGGTGGCAGAACAGACCATGGTGGCGTCCGACCACCTCATCGAGCTTATAGCCCATGGTGTCGAGGAAGTTCTGGTTGGCGGTGATCACCCGCCCTTCGGGGGTGAATTCGATGACCGCCATCGAGCGCCCGATGGCCTGGAGCAGGCTCTCGCGCTCATGGGATTCGCGGGAGCGCTGGGTGACATCGGCCGCCACTTAGATCACGCTGGTCACCTGCTGCTGCTCGTCGAGCACCGGCATGTAACTTGCCTCCAGCCACACCTCGCGGCCCGCCTTGTCGAGGCGCTCGAAGGTGCCGCTGATGGCCTTGCCCTGACTCAGTTCGTGCCACAGTTGCTGATACTCGGCACTCTTCGCGTAGTCGGGTTCGCAGAACAGGCGATGGTGCTGGCCGAGGATCTCGTCCACCGTGTAGCCCATCGCGGCACAGAACTTGGCATTGGCTTGGAGGATGACGCCGTCAACGGAGAACTCGATCATGGCCATCGCCCGGCTGATCGCGGCCAGCTTGGCTTGCACCGCAGCCAACGCCTCCCGGCAGCGCTCGTTGTGCATCGAATCGGACTTGCGCTGAAAACCGAACATGCGCCGAACCTCCTTGTATGGGCGGGAATGTGCAGAGCATATAACGGAATTGGCACCATGCAAGCGATGCGGCATCGCCGTTTGTCCAGTGCCCCAACGACCGCAACGCGGGCTTAGGAACTCTCCCGCACAACCAGTTCGAAGCCCATGTCCTGGCGCTCATCGACCACACGCTTTCCGTCGAGCAGGTTCAGCAGCGCCTGGGCAGCATGGCGCCCCACGGCGGCGCGCGGGGTTCGGATGGACGTCAGTCTCGGCACCATGTGCGCCGAGGCCGGCAGGTCATTGAAGCCGACCATGGCCACCTGCTGAGGCACCTCGATACCCTGGCGAAGGGCTTGCAACACAGCGCCTTGAGCCAGGTCGTCATTGCAGAAGAAAATCCCGTCCACCTCCGGCGCCTGTTCCAGCAGACGACTGAACAATTCGCCGCCCAGGCCAATGGACGAGGGTTGCGGATCGAGCACCTCCAGCGCCGGTGCGGCCAGCCCGGCTTCGCGCAGGGCCTGCCGGAAACCCTCGGCGCGCTGCATCACCCTCGGGTCCAGCTGCGCCGCGATGAAGGCCAGACGCCGCCGACCACGGGCAATCAAATGCTCGGCGGCGGCGCGGCCGGCGCACTGCTGGGAGAACCCCACCGACAAGTCGCCCGGCTCCCCGCCCAGTTCCATCATGTGCACGCAAGGCACGCCGCTGGCCGCGAGCATCTGCCGCGAGGCCTCACTGCGCTCGAAGCCGGTCAGCAGGATGCCGCAGGGCTGATAGGCCAGATAATTGCGGATGAGGTTCTCTTCTTCGCCGACATCGTAGTGGTAATTGCCGATCAGCACTTCCAGGCCACGCGGACGCATCACCTCATGGATCGCTTCGAGGGTGTCGATGAACAACTGGTTGGACAACGACGGAATCAGCACCACCACCGAGTGGCTGCGCGCCGAAGCCAGGGCGCGGGCGGCGGGATTGGCCACGTAGCCCAGGCTCGCGGCCGCTGCCACGACTTTTTCCACCAATGCCGGGGCAACGGTGCTGACGCCGCGCAACGCGCGCGAAGCGGTGATCGGGGAAACCCCGGACAATCTGGCGACTTCGGCCAGGGTGGGACGACCGGTGGTGCGGGAGCCGATGCGGGTCATGGATGTTGTAATTTTACTACTTGCAAGAAGGGGAACGGTCTCTAAGGTAGCGCTGTCTCAGGATGCAGGCAACGCCTCAATCGTTGCAGCAGTCCGAACTGCGTATCACAAAATCAATAACACCCGGGAGGGTGGCGCCTGCACCACTGCTCGTCGAGCGTGAGACAGCGCTGTCTTACCCCGCAGGAGGTACCGATGAACCCTTCCCTTTGCGCCATTGTGGTCATGGGCGTGGCAGGCTGCGGCAAAAGCTGCGTCGGCTCGGCCATCGCGGCCCGAAGTGGCGGTCGCCTGATCGAAGGCGATGCTTTCCACCCTGCCGAAAACATCCGCAAGATGAGCGCCGGTATTCCCCTGGACGACAACGACCGCGCCGGTTGGCTGACGCGCCTGGGCGAAGAATTGCAGGCCATCGTCAAGGCCGGCGAGCGCCCCATCCTCACCTGCTCCGCGCTCAAGCGCCGCTATCGTGAAACCTTGCGCCAGGCCATGCCGGGCCTTGGCTTCGTATTTCTCGAGCTGAGCCCCGAGGAAGCCGAGCGCCGCGTACTGGCCCGCCCCGGCCACTTCATGCCCGCCAGCCTGATCGACAGCCAGTTCGCGGCCCTCGAGCCGCCTCATGGCGAACCCCTCACGCTTGCGCTGGATGCCACACGTCCGATCGCCGCGCTGGCCGAGCGTGTGAACGACTGGCTAAAGCCCTGCGGTGAGCGGAGCCTGGCGCGAACCGCCTGAGTGCGGTTTTCCGGCTCACCAAAGATAGCGCTGTCTTGATGCCTTGCACTCAAGACCTACCCTGCTCCGCCACTACAACAACGACAAGACCGAGGCATAGACTCCCATGTTCGGACTGGCTACTGATACTTACCTGCTGCTCGACGCGCTGGTCACCATCGTCGGACTGATCCTGCTGATCACCCATTTCAAGGTTCACCCCTTCGTCGCCCTGACCCTGGCTGCCGGCTTTCTCGGCCTGACCTCGGGCATGCCGGTGGCCAAGGTCATGAAATCGTTCCAGGACGGCTTCGGCGGCGTGCTCGGCTTCGTCGGCATCGTCCTCGCGCTGGGCACCATGCTCGGCAAGCTGATGGCCGACTCCGGCGGCGCCGACCAGATCGCGCAGACGCTGATCCGCGCCTTCGGCAAGCAAAAGGTGCACTGGGCGATGATGTTCGCCGCCTTCCTCGTCGGCATCCCGCTGTTCTTCGAGATCGGCTTCGTGCTGCTGATCCCGCTGGTATTCATCGTCGCGCGCCGCTCGGGCGTGTCGCTGGTGAAGATCGGCATCCCGCTGCTGGCAGGTTTGTCAGTGGTGCATGGCCTGGTGCCGCCGCATCCGGGACCGCTGCTGGCGATCGGCATCTTCCACGCCGATATCGGCAAGACCATCTTCTATGGCCTGCTGGTAGCACTGCCCACCGCCGTGATCGCCGGCCCGTTGTTCGGCAACTTCATTTCGCGCTACATCCCCGGCAACCCCTCCCAGGAACTGATGGATCAGATCGCCCGCGAATCGGACCAGAAGAACCTGCCCAGCTTCACCGTCACTCTGGTCACCGTGCTGTTGCCGGTCGCGCTGATGCTGCTCAAGACCTTCGCCGACGTGGTGCTGCCGACCGACCATATCGTGCGCCAATGGATGGACCTGATCGGGCACCCGATCACCGCCCTGCTCGCTGCCCTGCTGCTGGCCTTCTATACCTTCGGGTCGGCGCGCGGTTTCAGTCGTCAGCAGATCATGAAGATGCTCGACCACAGCCTGGCGCCCACCGCAGCCATCGTGCTGATCGTCGGCGCCGGGGGCGGCTTCAAACAGATGCTGGTCGATACCGGCGTCGGCAACGTGATCGGGCAGATGGCAGTCCAGGCCGAAATCTCACCGATCCTACTGGCCTGGCTGGTGGCCGCGGTGATTCGTATCGCCACCGGTTCGGCGACGGTAGCCACCATCACCGGCGCCGGCATCGTCGCGCCGGTGATAGAGCTGGTGCCTGGGGTCAACCGTGAGCTGCTGGTATTGGCCACCGGCGCTGGTTCGCTGATCCTCTCCCACGTCAATGACGCCGGCTTCTGGTTGGTCAAGCAGTACTTCAACATGACCGTGGCTGAAACCTTCAAGACCTGGAGCATGATGGAAACCATTCTCTCGGTGGTCGGCATCATCTTCATCATGTTGCTGTCGACGGTTGTCTGACCGTCGGTCGGGATAATGGCACCTTGCCGCGCATGACAGGACCCAAGGGAAACACGCCCTGTTCTGCGCAAAGGAGTTTGCCCCATGAAGCGATCCCTGACCCGTTCCTGCCTGCTGGCCGCCCTGCTGTGCTCACCGCTGGCGATGGCCGTCGGCACTGGCACCACCTACCCGGACGACCCGCACAACCCAGGCCCTGCGCCTGGGGTGGACAGCACCCTTAATCCCATCCAGCAGCCCATGCCTCGTGACACCGACCCCCGTGTGCCCAACGCCGAGAGCGAAAGCCCGTCGATCAAGCAAAAGGAGGATGCTGACCTGCCAGGTATGGATCAAACCGGGTCAGAAGGCGCCGGAGCGCAGGGGGATGGCGGCGCCAATCGCTGAGTGGCATTGACGCGGTGCAATCCGCTGCACCGCTGCCTGCCCAGCAATACTCACTCGTTAACGCGACGCAGTACTGGCGCGCCTTCATGGCGCGCCAGAATCCGTCCTATCTGCTCGGCCAAGGCTCGCTCAGGTTCATCGAGGTGAAAATGGTGCCCACCCGGGTACCACGACACCTGCGCATGAGGGGCAAGGCGGATTTACGGCGTTTGAACACGGGGCCTGCACACATGCCCTGGCGGGCCAGAATCAGGTACAACGGGCAGTGAATCTGCTGGAGCAGCTTGCACGCCTCTTTCTCGGTCAAGGGCATGCTTTCCGGGAGCGCCAGCCGTTCATCATGGCGCCAGCGATAGCCATCGCCCGTCTGCAGCAGGTCTCGCTGAGCCAGTAACCTGATTGCCTCCTCGGATACCTCAGTGCCCAATCGGTCGCGACGCTGTCCCATGGCTTGCTCGAGGTTCTCGAATCTACTACCCGACAACGGCTCGGTGCTGCCCGCTTGGCTGCGCTGCACCATGCGCTTTAGCCGATAGGCGCGAGCCAGATGCGGCAGCCGCTCGCCCTCATCGACGGTGAAGGGTACTCCCATGCCATCGAGAAAGGTCATGCTGACGACAGTGCTGGTGAGCAGGGCGAGTATCGAGGCGATGCCACTGCCCATACCGTGCGCCACAACATGGAAAGGCCCAAGCCCCAGGCGATCGACCAATGCCAGAACATCTTCGGCATGCTCCCAGAGGTAGTACCCGCTGTCTTCGCGTCGATGATCGGAGCGACCGTGCCCAATCAGGTCAGGGGCCACGATGAAACAGTCCTCCATGAGCGGCGCCAGGCGCTCGAACGAGGCCGCGTTATCCAGCCAGCCGTGCAGCGCGAGCACCGGAATGGCTCCCTGCTCTCCCCACGTGCGGACTGCCATCTCGATACCGTTGAGGTCCAGCAGGTAATCCTTGGGCATGGACTGTGTAGGCATGGCGCGCTCCCTGGCATGGCCCGACGTCCGAAACAACGCGGGCGAGGGAACCACCTTGGACCATCAGGGCACTGGCCAAAAGCCCGAACGCGACCGTCACTTAGGCAGACGCGACGCCTCCAACTAGCTATTTACCGCTCAGGCGCACGCTGCGCGGTGTTCACTGCCGCCTCCTTCGAGGAGAACCGCCATGAACCCACCCCTGCACCAACGACAAATACTCACTGCCTTGCCGCACTGGAGCACCCAACTGCATGCCGACCACGCCCGGCAACTGATGGGCAGTCAGCGCAAGCCTTATCTCGATGCGCAGGGTCAGCCTCTGGCCTGGTATGCCGCCGCGCCAGACAGCGATCAGCGCGCCCTGGACAACGCCCTTGAGCAGCGCGACGGCAGCCTGCGCGAACTGCAGGCAGCGCTGGCGGGGCTACAGGGCGTCACCGAGTTCTGCCGACCGCTGCTGCAAGCGCGTGTGCCCCGCAACGTTTCAGTGGATCGCACGTACTATCGCAGCCAAGCGGCGCGGGTAGAGCAGCCAGGGAGCTCACCGCAGCACATGGAGCACTCGCCGACTGGCAAACCGAGGCTTTTGAGCCTGCTGGAAGCGGCCCTGCACAATTTCGCCGGCCCGCTGGACACCCCGACATTTTCCACCCTGCAGATCGGCGACGATCCACGCCAGGCCCCGCCACTGAGCCTGCGCGAATTCATCACGATCTGTCGCGAGGTCGACCTGGGCCAGCGCTATCAGCAGCACCTGGCCTCGGTCTATGACGCGGCCGATGCCCAACTCATCCAGCGCTTGTCCATTCAGGCCCGACAGGATGAATTGCGCGTGCAAACACGCATTGCGCGTTTGCAAAACCACATAAGCCAGCGGGAATCGGTGGCTTTGCACGCCTTCTGCGTGGCGACTGCGCCATCGAACTGCGGCTTCACGCGGATCAGTTGCCAGCGCTTGGAACTGTTCGGCATCCCCCTGCATGAACTCCTCCTGCTCACCCTGCATGGCCCGGCTGGAAACCGGCATATCCTCTATCTGCCAGGTATCCAGACGGCTGCGCTCAGGAGTTTTGCCTCGCTGCCCGAGGCCCATGCCGACCTGGTCTGTCGGCTCAAGCAGGCGACCCAGCGCCGCGCGCTGCTCGGTCTGGCCCCACTGAGCCTGCAACCTGAGTTGGCCACTCATCTGCGTAGGGCCCTGTACAGCAACCCAAACGTCAGCGACGACAGCGCGCTGCAGCCACGTGATCAAGTGCATCTGCAGGCGCAGCTCAAGGACCTGCCGAACATGCCCTGGACACACCTGCAGCAGTTGCACCTGCAGCGGATCAAGGGCGATGCACGCTGCGTCGCCGTACCGACCGCCGACGTGGATGCTCAGGCGCGCCTGCGGCGCTTGGCGTTCTGGGAGGACATTGGCCTCAGCGTCCTCAATGTGGCGGCGGCCTTCATTCCCGCCCTCAATCCGTTGATGCTGTGGATTGCCGGATCGCAGTTGGTGGGCGGGCTGTTCTATGCCATCCAGTCCTGGGAGGCTGGCGATACCGCACAGGCCCTGGCCCAGGTCGAATCGCTGCTGGTCAACGTGGCCATCGCCGGGGTCAGCGTGGGGGCCGCCAAGGTCGTGGGTTCACGCCTGGTCGATGACCTGCAACCGATCGAGGTCAATGAGCGACCGCTGTTGTGGCGACCCGACCTGGAGGAGTACCGCAGCGCTGCGACGTTGCCGCAAACCCTTGCCCCCGACGCCCAGGGTCTGTACTGGCAGCAGGGCCGCAGCTACATCCGTCTGCAGCAGTCCATGCATGAGGTGGTGTCAGACACACAAGGCCAGTGGTACGTACGTCATCCCAGCGATGAAGGGGCCTATCGACCGCCGCTGCAACATAATGGTCGCGGCGCCTGGCGCTTGGCCTACGACAACCCCTTGGAATGGGACACCGACCAACTGCTCGCGCGCCAGGGACCGGTGGGTGAGTCACTGAGTGCCGCCCAGCGAAACGCAGCCCTGCAAATCACGGGTTTTTCGGCCGACGTGCTACGACGTCAGTTGATCGAAGGGGCCGCGCTGCCCTCCCCCTGGAAGATCTGCTGCGGCGTCTTGAGGGGCGCGAAACTACGCTGCCACAGGGCACGTCCGCCGCCGCACGGCTGAGCGCACAATTCCCGGAACTGCCCGCATGTGCATTGGACGAATTGCTCGACCACGCCAGTCCAGCCGAACGCCAGCGCATGGCTCCGAGCGACGGCAGGATGCCCCTGCGGGTGCTCGAAGAAGCACGCCTGCTGCAAGCGACGATACGCTTGAACAGGGCCATCCTTGGGCTGTTCCAACCGCACCTGGCGACCGGCGATACCGCCTTGCTGCGCAGCGGGCTCTCAGGTGGCGCAGTAACGAGCGATGCCGAGCTGTTCGCTGTCGCGGTAAACGACCGCACACGCGCAAGCCAGGTCCTAGGCCAGCAAAGGCGTCCTGGAGCGTTCCGCTCGCCGCTGCGCTTGAGTGAGGGTCGTCTCGGCTACCCGTTGAGCGGTCGAGGCACACCACTCGAGCAGTCCACCGCCGCCCAGCGGCGACTGGCGCATCTGTTTCCGGCCGCGTCACATAGCCAACTGCAGGATTTGCAGAAAACCCTGAGCGCCGCAGGCGATCTTGGTCAAGGCCTGCTCGACCTGGAGCGTCAGTGGCAAGACTTGCACCAGACCCTGCTGCGCTGGAAACACAGTGAGGCTGGCCTCTTGGAGAACGATGCCCGTATCGAGTGCGCCAGACGACTGTACCGTGCCTGGCGTCGGGAGACCGACGGCGAGCTGGTGCTGGACCGGATGACACTCGATGAGCTGCCCGAACTGACGACGGTCTTCCCGACTATCCGCCACGTGCGCATCGACAGCCTGGGCCTGTTGCGCCTGCCGGCGAAGCTGTTCGAGTGCTTCCCGGCACTTGAGTCTCTCTCGATCACCGGTAACTTCGAGATCGACAGCGCCGCATTGGCCGAGGCGCTGAAACAGGCGGTGGGCGTGCGCAAGCTGGACCTCTCCAGCAACGCCCTGACTGACCTCGGCACACTGGCGCCGGCGCTGCGTGCCATGCCGCACCTGCGTCACCTGGTGCTCAGCCGCAACGCGCTGACATTGAGCGTGGCGGACGTGGAAATGCTCGCCCAGCGACGGTTGGACAGCCTGGATCTGCACAACAACCGGATCCAGCTCGATGCCGCGACCGCCGAAGCGTTCCAAGGACTGATCGACCTGCGCGAGCTGAATTTGAGTATCAACCCACTGACGGTGGCACCCGACGTCAGCTACATGGCACGCCTGTCACGCCTCGACCTTTCCCGTGCCAATCTCGATCGCTGGCCCGATGGCCTGATCCTGCTCATGAGTCAATTGCAGTACCAACTGCGCCAAGTCGATCTCTCCTTCAATAATCTGCACAGTCTTGAGGCGCTCGACACGGTGCTGGCCACGCCCTTTGTGCGTGATGTCGCCCAGCAACGGCCAGGGCTGCGCCTGAGCCTGCACTACAACCTGATGGATGAAGCCCAACTGAGCCGTCTGCGCCGCAGCGGCCTGACGATCTACGAGCACGATGAGGTTCGGGCGTCGAATTGGCAGCAGTTCTACCTTGACGGACGTACGGATGAGCGCATCCAACTGTGGCACGAGTTGCACGGCATGCCAGAAAACCAGGCGCTGTTCGAGCAGTTGCAGATCGTGACCGACTCGGCCCAGGCGCAACGTCAGCCGCAGGCCATGAGTGCCCGTGCCTGGGCGATACTCGACCAAGCGGCCGCCGACACTCGATTGCGAGACCAACTGAACGCGGTGGCCGAGAGTTACCCAGTCACCTGTGGGGACGCCGGCACCGATGCGCTCAGCGCTCTGGAAACCGAGCTCTACCTGCATCGACTGGCCAACGACCCCACACCGCTACACAGCAAATGGCAGGCGCTGTGCAAGGTGTATCGACGCAGCCTGGTCAATCAGTTGGCCGACCGGATCGCCCTGGCGCGGACCTTACGCAAAGCGGCCCTGCAAGCCGTCGAACCTCAGGCGTCGATCCCTTCGCTCGATCCACTGGACGATCCCGAAGCGGTTCCCGATACCTGGCTGCGCCACGGCCTGGTCGATGATATCGAGATACGTCTGGCGCTGCGCCAGAGTCTGGCGGTGGTACTCGACTATCCGGAGCCTGAGGCCGGCATGCTGTACGAAAGCACTGCCAACCTCACGCCCACCGTCAGGAACAAAGTGGTCAAAGAAGTGCGGCGCCTTGAAGAAAGCTCGAGTCTACGGCGCGCTTGGCTGCTGGAACAGCCGACATGGCGGTACAGTGTGCGACGCACCCATGAGCAGGCTTTCAGCACAAGCACGGACTTCTGGCAGCCGGGTCTGGACTACCTCGACAGTTGCGTGGATGCGCTAGCGCCCAGGGTGGACCACCTATCGGCCTCGGTGAAGGCCTGTCTCGAACAGGCCCTTGGCCTGGTCTTGCCGCAAACAGGGGGACGCTTGAGCCCGGTGTCGCTCACCGATGCTCAGTACACCCAGGCCGCCAATGCGCTGCTGGCCGAGCAGCAGCGCGTGGAGCTGGGCTTGTTCGACAGCTTTACGCGTGAGGTGGAACAGGCGTGATGCATGCCCCGTTCAGCCTCGCAGATCGTCGAAACAGGGCAGCCGAGCATCGACCCTCCGCGCAGCGCTAGGCAGCGTCCTGGCCTCGCCATCTGGCCGCTCCACGTACCAATAGCAGTGCCTGATCGCCCTGGTGACGCCGACGTAGGCCAGGCGCTGCACTTCATCTTTCTGCGCAGTGTCGTAGCCTTGCGCATCGCCATCGCGAGCCAAGCCTGCCAGACGGTACAGCTGGTTCTTGTGGGGTGAGCGAGTGAGGTACTGGCAATCGCCAAGCATGAAGACGGTATCGGCTTGCAGCCCCTTGGCACTGTGATAGGTCAGCAGGCGGATTCGCCGGCAGTCATTCGACAGTTCAGACTCCACCTTAAGTAATTGCTCAATGCTCTTTAGAATCAATGTCTTATCTGATGATTTTCGAAACAGGATGAGGATACTTTCACCTTGTTCGTAATGCTCGGCCACGGTGCGGGCCATGGCCTCGTCGTCGCGCTCGAATACCTTCACGGCCGACAGCGGCAGCTCGGCAGCGGCGCCGCTGGCCCTGGCTTTTTTGCCTCCGATCGCCGGCGCACCACGCACCAAGTGCTCGGCGGCGTCGATGATGTACTGCTGGCTGCGGTAATTCTCGACCATCAACACACGGGTGTTGGCAGGTGATGGAAAGGTCTGGGTGAAGCCGATGAAGTAGTCGGGCGAGCTGCCGCGCCAGCCATAGATCGACTGCCAGTCGTCGCCCACGCACAGCAAGGAAGAATGCGCCGCCGTACGCCCCGTAGTCAGACTCGGACCGCGCCGGCGGATTTCAGCCAGTGTGGCGCGCAGCCAACTGACGATCTGTGGCGAGACGTCCTGGAACTCGTCGAGCATCAAGTGTGCCATCGGACGCAGCAGCGTATCAGGCAGCAGTCGGAGATTCTGCGGGTTGAGCTCGCCGAACAGCGCGAACATGCGGTTATAGGTCATGACCGGCGGCGACATCCCCAGCAGATGGTTTTCGAACGCCTTCCAATACAGCGCCAACGCTTCGAAAAATGACGCATCGGCATCGCCTGACGGGAAGCTCAGGTCCGCTACCGCACGCCCTACATCGAGGCCCAGGTTTTCGATGAAACCGGCAGCGGAGACGAACGCGTCGAGCAAAGGGGCCGCTGCCAGCTCACCCTTGACCTTGAACTCGAACCCCGGCCCGGCAACGGCATCCCCGGCAAGGGTGCCGGCCAGGCGTCTGGCGCTGTCGTAGTTATCCAGCCAAATCAACGGCTTGTCGCAGAAAGCTTGAAGTAACGTGCGCTTGACCGACCATTCTGCCCGCACCGACAGCTTGGCGCCGGGTCGCTGATACTGAGCACTCTCGCCGGGGTCGAAGCCCAACACGACCCAGGTGTCCTGCACTGCGAGGCGCCCATGCACGTGAAAGCGTTGCCCACGTATCTGCACGGTCTCACGGCACGGCTCGATGCCCTTGATGGGCCAAGCGCCGGCCGCGAACCACAGGTCTTCGATCACATCGCACAGCTCTTCGTCCCGCTGCGCAGCCAATTGGGTGACCTGCACGCGCTTCTGCACATCCGGATGGTCCGGATCCAACGGTTTGAGCAGCAGCGCCTCGCGACGCAAGGAGGCCACCAGTTCAGCGAAGCGTGGGCTTTCAGCGAGCAGATCGCGGTAGCACAGGTTCATGGCCTGGCGCTGGGCGTCATTCAGGCGCAGGTCGAACGCGGTACTTTCTGCCAACGCCTCGCTGCCTGCCGGCAGGTCATTGCCCAGCGTCTCGAACGCCCGCAGTTGGGAAAAGCCCGGCAGGCTGCGCACCAGCGGCAGGATGCGTGAGTGGAAGGTGCGCACCAACTCGCGGGCAGTGGCCGGTGACATCTCGACGTGCCACAGCCCGAACACCTGCACCAAGCGCTTGATAAAGTCCCTGCGCGACTCCCGGGTGAAGGTCACCACGGTCATGGCATCGAGTTCGAAGCCCAGGTAATGACGCAGCAGCAGGATGCGCAGCACCAGGGACGTGGACTTGCCCGCCCCCGCACCGGCCACCACGCAGGTGCTGGGCGTGTCGCTGAAGATCAGCTTCCACTGCGCCGCACTGGGCTGGGCGGTGGCCGGCAGGCGCTGGGCGACGTCGGCCTTGAAGCGCTTTTTCAGGTCGGCGGTGAGCGGCAGACGCCAATCGTCGAACAGGTTGTTGTCCTGCCCCGGCACGGCAGGCGTGTCATCGCGACAGTCACGAATCACCAGCACCTGACGCCCGGCTTCATAGCCTTCGGCCCGCCCACGCTCGTAGCCATCGCGCACACCGTCGGTGTGTCCGCTGCGCTGGCCAATGGCGTGACCCAGGAACCAGGAATCGCGATGCTGCGCCTGTAATCGGCTCAGTCCGCGACCCAACAGGCGCGCAGCCAGGCGGCGTAGCCACGGCAACTGCGCGGGCGGGGTCAGGTCGGGCGGCGACGATGGCGGCTGCTCGTGGGACACGGTCACTCCAGGGCTAAACGAATCAGGCGAGCATGTTCCAACGATCCGCCGAAAAGTACCAGCTTCGGCTTGCAGATCAGGCTATTAGGCGATGAAACGTAGAAAGCACAGCACATTGATCAATCAACTCAGCCGATCAATCTGAGTCGATATTTACGCTTAATTTCGATATTCAATCGGCGCATCATGGCTCCATCACGAATTAACGAGGACTCCACCATGCTGCAACTGCGCCCCTTCGAGAGCCTGGGCCACGCCAATCATGGCTGGCTCGACGCCCACCATCACTTTTCCTTCGCCGAGTACTACAACCCGCAGCGTATGAACTGGGGCAACCTGCGGGTGTGGAACGACGACCTGATCGCGGCCGGCAGTGGATTCCCACCCCATCCTCATCGGGACATGGAAATCATCACTTACGTGCGTGAGGGGGCAATCAGTCACCAGGACAACCTGGGCAACAAGGGCCGTACCGAAGCCGGGGACGTTCAGGTGATGAGTGCCGGGACCGGTATCGTTCACGGCGAATACAACCGGGAGCCGGTCGACACGCGTATTTTCCAGATCTGGATCGTGCCGGAGAACGTCGGTGGAGCGCCGTCCTGGGGCACTCGTCCATTTCCCAAAGGCGAGCGCGGCGAAGGCTTCGTCACCTTGGCCAGCGGCCGTGAGGAACCCGGCGATACCCTGCGCATCCGTGCCGATGCGCGCTTGGTGGCGGCCACCCTGCACGCTGGCGAAAGTGCCGAGTACCGATTCGATGAGGGGCGCCGTGGCTACCTGGTGCCAGCCAAGGGTGTGATCGAAGTCAATGGCGTGCGCGCCCATGCACGGGATGGCGTCGCCGTCGAAGATGAACGTGTCGTGCGGGTCACGGCCATCGAAGACAGCGAGATCGTGCTGGTGGACGTCGCCTGAGGTTCAATTCCCCCTGAATGCATGAATCCGAGGGCTGCCAGGCAGTCCTCGGATTCTTGTTGACGCTCATGCATCAGCGGCTTCAGCGGATCGCGGCATCCACCAAGACCTGCGCTTCCTGTACCAGTCGCTGCAGGTGCGCTTCGTCGATAAAGCTTTCGGCGTAGATCTTGTAGATGTCCTCGGTGCCCGATGGCCGTGCGGCGAACCAGCCATTGGCGGTCATCACCTTCAGACCACCGATGGCCTGACCGTTGCCAGGCGCGTGGCTGAGAATCTGCTCGATGGCTTCGCCTGCCAGCTCGGTGGACGTGACCTGCTCGGGCGCCAGCTTGCTCAGCAGCGCTTTTTGCCGGGCATCGGCCTTGGCCTCTACACGGGTGGCATAGGGTTTGCCCAGGGTGGCGGTGAGGTCAGCGTAGGCCTGGCTCGGGTTGCGTCCGGTGCGGGCGGTCATCTCGGCCGCCAGCAGTGCTGGAATCAGGCCGTCCTTGTCGGTGGCCCAGACGCTGCCGTCCAGGCGCAGGAACGAGGCGCCGGCACTTTCCTCGCCGCCAAAGCCGAGCGTACCTCCAAAGAGGCCTTGGGCGAAGTACTTGAAGCCCACTGGCACTTCGTAGAGCTCACGGCCCAGTTGTGCGGTGACCCGGTCGATCATCCCACTGCTCACCACGGTCTTGCCGACGGCTGCGTCCTGACGCCAGTGCGGGCGATGACGGAACAGATAGTCGATGGCCACGGCCAGGTAGTTGTTCGGCTGCAGCAGCCCGTCAGCAGTGACGATGCCATGGCGGTCGTGGTCCGGGTCGCAGGCGAACGCCACGTCGAAGCGCTCGCGCAAGCCGATCAGGCCTTGCATGGCGTGGGGCGAGGATGGGTCCATGCGGATCTGCCCGTCCCAGTCGACGCTCATGAAGCGGAAGGTTGGATCGACCTCGGTGTTGACCACTTCCAGATCCAGGCCATAGCGCTCGGCGATGGCCGACCAGTAGCGCACGCCAGCGCCACCCAATGGGTCGACGCCCAGGCGCAGCTTGGCGTTGCGAATCACCTCGAAGTCGATGACGTTTTCCAGGTCGGCGACGTAGTTGCCAAGGTAGTCATGGCGCTCGGTGGTCGCAGCCTGCAACGCCTGGGCGTAGGGCATACGTTTGACGCCGGCCAGCTCGGCCGCCAGCAGTTCATTGGCCTTGGCCTCGATCCACTTGGTCACATCGCTGTCGGCCGGCCCGCCGTTGGGCGGGTTGTACTTGAAGCCGCCGCTCTGGGGCGGATTGTGCGACGGGGTGATGACGATACCGTCGGCCAGCCCCTGCTGGCGCCCGCGGTTGTAGCAGAGAATGGCGTGGGACACCGCCGGTGTCGGGGTGTATTCGTCATCTTTGGACAGCCGCACCTGCACGCCATTGGCCGCCAAGACTTCGAGCGCGCTGGCGGCAGCCGGGGCTGACAAGGCGTGGGTGTCGGCGCCGATGAACAGCGGGCCATCAATGCCTTTTTCCTGGCGATACAGACAGATCGCCTGGGTGATGGCCAACACATGGTGCTCGTTGAAGCTCAGCTCGAACGAAGTGCCACGGTGCCCCGAGGTGCCGAAGGCCACGCGCTGGGCGGCGATGGAGGCGTCCGGGCGACCGGTGTAGTAGGCCGTCAACAGGCGGGGAATATCGACCAGCACGCTGGCGGGAGCCGGCTTGCCTGCCAAAGGACTGAGCGTCATGCAAAACCTCGAGTTCTACGGATGTAGGTGTTGGAACGCGCAGTGTACTGGGAGTTGCACGGCGGCGCGATGGCCACACGCCGCTCACTCGGCGATCTGCCACCAGGCGGGAAACATCTGCTGCACGCGCGGTTCGCTGAAGCGCTCGTCGATCAGAAACAACACGCCGCGATCCTGTTCCCCGCGAATCACCCGACCGGCCGCCTGGATCACCTTGCGTACGCCCGGGTACAGGTAGGTGTAATCGAAGCCGGCACCGAACTGACGCCCTAGGCGCGCCTTGAACTGTTCGTTGACCGGATTGACCTGCGGTAAGCCCAAGGTGGCGACGAAGGCGCCGATCAGACGCGTACCGGGCAGGTCCACACCTTCACCGAACGCACCGCCGAGCACCGCGAAGCCGACACCCTGCCCCTGCTCGACGAAGCGCGCCAGGAAAGCTTCCCGCGCCGCCTCGTCCATACCCGGGGCCTGACACCATTGCGTCACCTCGGGGTGCCGCTCGGCGAACAGCGAAGCGACCTGCTGCAGATACTCGAAACTGCTGAAGAACGCCAGATAGTTGCCGGGTTGACGATGATATTGCCCGGCGATCAGCTCGACGATGGGGGCCAGGGAGCGCTGCCGTTGCTGGTAGCGGGTCGACACTTGGCTGACGATGTGCACCTCTAGCTGCTCGGCACGAAACGGCGCGGCGACCTCCAGCCAGCCGGTGTCGGCGGGCATGCCCAGTAGATCGGCATAGAACCGTCGCGGGCCGAGGGTCGCCGAGAACAGCGTGACGCTGCGCGCGGCGGCCATGCGCGGTGCGAGCAAGCGCGCAGGCACCACATTGCGCAGCGTCAGCGTCGCCAGCCGCCGGCGCCGGGGGCCGTTGCGCAATTGAATGTCGAACAGGAAGTGTTCATCGAACAGCTCCGCCACTCGGGTGAACTGCAGGAGCTGGAAATAGAACTGCAGCACCTGCGGATCGACTTGCGCAGGCATCTGTTCCAGGTGCTCCTGGATCACCCCGGTACACTGCTGCAATGCCCTGATGAAGGCGTCGGGGACCGGCTCGCTGGCGTGATACGGGGCCTGTTGCTCTTTGTACAGGGCGTTCCATTGACGATTGAGGCGCTCCAGCACAGTGGTCAATCCGGCCGGTTTGCGTTGACGCAGCGCCATCAACTGACCCTGATCGAGACTGGCGCTGTACATGGCCCTACCGCGCTCGACCAAGTTGTGCGCTTCGTCCACCAGCACTGCCACGCGCCACTGGTTGAGCTGGGTCAGGCCGAACAGCAGCGCGTGGGCATCGAAATAGTAGTTGTAGTCGGCAACCACCACGTCAACCCAGCGCGCCATCTCCTGCCCCAGGTAGTAAGGACAGACCTCATAGGCCAGGGCCACCTCGCGCAGCGCGGCGCGATCGAGCAGCGGCACGTGCGACGCCGCCTCGCGCGCCGCCGGCAGACGATCGTAAAAGCCCTTGGCCAGTGGGCAGGACTCGCCGTGGCAAGCGCGGTCGGGATACTCGCAAGCTTTGTCCCGGGCAATCAATTCCAGCGCTCGCAGCCCAGGTTGCGCGGTGGCGGCGCTGATCTGGCGCAGTGCATCGAGCGCCAAAGCCCGGCCCGGGGTCTTGGCCGTGAGGAAGAACAGTTTGTCCAGTTGCTGCGGGACCATGGCCTTGAGCAGCGGGAACAGCGTACCGAGTGTCTTGCCGATGCCGGTGCTGGCCTGGGCCATCAGGCAGCGCCCGGTGGCGACCGCCTTGTACAGGGTTTCGGCCAACTGGCGCTGGCCCTGGCGAAACTGCGGGTAAGGAAACGCCAGGCGCTGCAAGTCGCGGTTGCGTTCGGCCTGACGCAGGCGCTGGGCCTGGGCCCAGCCAATGTAGCGCTGGCACAGCGTCTCGAAGAAACGCTGCAGATCGTCGGCCTGCTGCCGCTCGCTGAACAGCGTCTGGCGGTCGCTGTCGATGTCCAGGTAGACCAGGGTGACCTCCATCTGCGCCAGCCCTCGCGACTGACACAACAGCCAGGCATAGACCCTGGCCTGGGCCCAGTGCAGTTGACGGTGGTTGTCCGGCTGACGGGCCAAGTCGCCACGGTGGGTCTTGATCTCTTCGACGCGATTGCGCACCGGATCGTAGCCGTCGGCGCGGCCACGCACACGCAAACCTTGGTACTCGCTTTCGAGCGACACCTCCGACTGATAGCCGGGGTCGCGGCGTGCAACCACCTGTCGATGGCCTTCCATGCCTTGCTGGGCGGTGGGCGACGGGGTGAAACGCAGATCCAGATCGCCCACCTTGGCGGCGAACTCGCACAGTGCGCGGACGGCCACGCTCAGGCTCACGCCACCGCCTCGCACCAACGCACATGACACACCGCCACCGGCATGGCGTGCTCCCGACAGAACTCCAGCCAGCGCAACTGGTTGTCCTGCAGGCGATCGCCCGGCCCCTTGACCTCGATCATCTGGTAGCGCGCCTGTTCGGGCCAGAACTGGATCAGATCGGGCATGCCGGTGCGATTGTTGCGAATGTCCTGCAACAGCCGCACGAAGCAGTGCTTCAGATGCTGCGCCGGCACACAGGCCAGCGCTTGCTCGATCAGGTTTTCATTCAGCGCGGCCCAGAACACGAAGGGCGACTGCAACCCGTATTTGGCGGCGAAGCGGTCGCGGATGGTCTGGCGGTAGCGACCGTCGTCGAGTTGCGCGAAGCAGGCCTCGAACAACGCGGCGCGGCGCGTCTGGAAGTCGTCGTCGTGAAGGTCCTGCGGCGCGGCTTGGTAAGGGTGGAAGAAGGCGCCAGGCAGCGGCGCGAAAACTGCCTCCCAGCACAGCAGGCCGAACAGGCTGTTGAACAGGGTGTTCTCCACATAGTGCACCTCGCCCCCGGACTGCTGCAGATGCGCACGCACGGCGCGCTCGACGCCTTGCCCGGCACTGTCCAGAGGCAACTGCAGCTCGATCAGTTCCTGCACCGCCGAAGCCCTGCGCCGATGCGGTGGCCCGCCAAGCTTGCGGCTCAGGCGCGGCAGCATACGCGCCAGTGCCTGCACCTCCAGCGGGTTGGCTGGCGCCTGGGCCATGTGCAGGGCGAGCGCGTGCGCCCTCTCCCACTGCTCGCTGCGCTCGAACACCCGCACCCGACGAATCCGCGCCTGCGGGTGAGCGAGCCCTTCATACACCGTAGCCGCCTGCGCCCAGTCACCCAGGCGCTCACAGCGCTGGCCGATGGCATACAGCAACCGAGTGCGCCGTCGTACCAGCCACGGGTTGTCACTGACCAGACGACCCAACAGCAGCACCAGCCCCTCCGGCGCCTCGCCCTGCTCCAGTCGCTCAGCGCAGGCGTGCAGCGCCATGGCCAGATCGACATCGGCACGCTGGCGCAGGGCGCGCGAGTCGCGGCTGAAGCTGACCTGCTCGTAGCGCAGCAGCCCCAGATCGGCCAGCACGAATTCGGACCAGTCCTGATACAGGTTGCCGAAGAACAACAAGCGCAAACGGTCGCACAACGGTTGCCGGCGCCAGTGCAGGATGCGCAGCGGCGCCTCGGCGTACCAGGCGTGCAACGGGCGCTCGACCAATTCCAGCGCTTGCAGCTCAGCCAAAAGTCGCGCTTTGGTGGCCTTGGGCTGGCTGAGGTGGCCGGCGAAGCAGCACGCGAGTTCGTCCTTGCGCAGCAGCGCGAACAACTGCTCCAACGTCAGCACCGGTTCTGCACAGACCCAGCCGAGGCTCAGCAACGGCGCCAGTGCCTGGGCGGTGTCGCCGATCTCGGCATAGTGAAGGCGATCATCGCGAAACAGCTCGCCCTTGCGCATCACCATGCGTACCAGCAGGGCCTGCGCGGGCTGGGGCAGGCCTGCAAACTGTACGAGAAACGCCTGATCTTCGGCGTCGAGCAGGTCGGCATAACGTTGCTCGACCCAGCGCAGCACTTGCCGGAAGTTGTGCAGGTAATAGAACGGGTCGTCGACGGAGTGGGCAATCACGGCGAAGGATCGGAGGCTGAACGTGGAGGCACTGGTTATACATACAGATCACGGATTCTGGCAAGCTCGCCGGATCGGCGGTCATCCCGCAACCGGCTGGTCGGCACCGTGGAAGTCTGACAAGGCTCGGGCCAGGTCCGCGAGCGCCTGACCCAGTGCCGCTGCATCGTCGCCCTCCCAGCTCAGCGCCAGGCACTTTTCAAACAGCCCCTGCACACTGAACCGAGTTCCGGCAACCATCCGCAGCGCCGGACTGTGCAGGCGGGCGCAGAGGCTATCGATGTCGATGGATCGATGCAAACGGCACCATAGCGTGTATCCGCCCTGCGGCGCAGCATAGGCCAGCCAGTCACCGAGGTGGTGCTGATCCATCAACTGGCAGAGTGTCGCCATGCGCCCTCGCAGCGTCGATCGGACCTGCTCAAGCTGGCTATCCAGATCCGATCGGCTCAGCACACGCGCCAAAGCCAACACACGTCGGGGTGGAAGCCGGAAGTTGCGCCGCGCTACGGCTTCGCGCACCTCAGCATGCGGGCTGAGCAGGTAGGCGATGGGGGCTTCTGCGCCGACAATCGCCTCCAATGTGCCGTGCACCAACAGCCGGCGCGGGTCCACCCAATCGCGAAGGTGCGATGCCGGCGATCCTGTGAAACACTGTTCGCTGTCCTGATCGTTCTCCAGCAGCCAAACCCCATGAAGGCCCAGCAAGCGTGCCAACTCGCGTTGTTCGTCAGGCGAAAGCCAGCGCCCGGGCGGGCTGGCAAGGCAGGCGGGCATTACTACCAAGTGCACCTTTTCCGCCTCCAACAGCCGCGCCAGTGCGTCGAAGTCCGGCACCTCAAGGGGCCACTCCACAATCCGCATGTCCAATTGCTCAAGCACCTGAACGTCTCGTGCGCAACAGGGCGTGGCCACCAGGATCGTGCTGCCCTGCAGATTCAAGGCGTGCAACGAGGTATAGAGCAATGCCGGTAAGTCGGGCGACAGACTGACGTCTTCGGCCCGCCAGTAACGGCTTGATGAATGCGTCAGCCGCGCGGCAATCGCGCGGCGCAGCACCGCCTGAGCGACCCGCTCCTCCTGCGCCTGACCACCCAGCCGCCGCTCGTGGGCCAACAGCAACGGTTCGAGCGTCGCACAGGGTGGCGGGGAACCGCTCAACGGCACTACCTGGTGATGCACTGTCTCGTTGGGCCCCAGGTGCGCTGGTCGAGCGTAGTAGCCCGACCTGGGCACTGTATGTACGCGACCCTCGGCCTCCAGCAGGCTGTAGGCGCACTGCACGGTAGCCAGCGAAACGCGCAGCCGTCGTGCCAGATCGCGCAACGAAGGCAGACGTTCATCCTCAGTCCCCCGCACTTGCGTGATCTGCGTCAGCAGATAGCGATAGACCGCCTGATAGGCAAACTCCCCACGTACCGAACGCCCCATCAGCAGGCAATCGGCGCGGTGACGCCTACGTGCAGCATCGGTGGTAGCACCAGGCGCAGACGCGCATCGCGGCGAGCCAGTCGGTGCATCAGCCGCGCGGCCGTCGGCTCGATACGTCCGTTATAGATACCGCGCAGTTGAGCCAGGCTCAGCCCGCTGGTATCGAGCAACCACTGTACCACCGCGTCCGGGCACGGCTCGCCCTGAAGCGCCCGGTGCAGATACGGCAGCGCCACACGCATGGCCGGATGACAGCGCTGGACGAAGGCCGCCAAACCTTCGCCTCGCTCGGCGAAGGGGGCGAACAGCAGACAGGTGGACTGCACATCGTCAATGCCGAAAGCGCGCTGGAGCATGGCGTGCCCTGGCTCGCTTGCCAACCACGCGGTATCGTTGGCGCTTCCCAGCCAATGGGTGCGCAGGCGCTGCAAGTGCGCCAGATAGGCAGGATCGGAGAACGCCCCCAGAGGTGTCGGGCTGGCAGATGACGCCGCGCCGAGGCCCAGCGCCTCGACCAGACGATCATCGTCGCGCCGCTCGTTGAGCAGGTCATCGACGGCGATGATGCGCAGCGCCAATTTACCGTTACGTCCGTAAGGCACAGGATCCGGCCGCTGCAGCGGGGACGCTAGCGTACAGTGCATGCGCCCGAGCAACTCGCACAAGGCACCTGCACAGCGATGCAAGGCCGCGTCGCCCCGCTCACCGCTGACACGCATGGCGGCGCGGCTCCAGGCCACAAAGCGCTGACGCTGGCGCAAGGGCACGGCAGTGATCACGGCGCTGGGTTGCGCCACGCGCTGCAATACCGTGCGCACGGTATCGCCCAACTCCAGGTGCAAGCGACTGCCCAGCACCGCCTCAGGCTGGCCTGCACACAAGTGGCCGAACATCAGCAAGGCGTCGCGGTCGGCTTGCTGCGACTCGGCTGTACACGAAGGGTCGCGACTGAACGGCTGAACGTAGCCAGCACCTACCAGCAGCAACTCGACTCGCGGATCGTCATGCAGAAACAGTGCGCCGAAAGTTCGTTCCAGGTGATCGAGCAGCGTGTCGGTCAATGCCGGTCTGGCATTGACGACCACTTGCAGGCGAAAGGTCTCGGGGCCGCGCAAGGCAATACTCAGTTGCGCTGCCCGTAGAAACGCCAACAGGCTGACATTGCTGCGGTCGTATCCCAGCAACACCAACAGCCGGAAATCGCGCAGATACTCGACGCCGCCAGCCGACACCAGCAGCCGCTGAACCAACAACTGAACCGAGGCACGCTGGGCTTGGGTCATATGGTCGAGCAACCGCTCTAGCACTTGCTGATAGATGTAGTGCATTGCTTGATCATGGATACTGCTCATGTGTTCCACTCCATTCCTTGAGCGCAATAAAGCCTCGGGTCATCGAACTGCTGAATATGTTTGATTCAGCATTCCGGAGATTTCCTACAACTAACTAGGAAAATTTGAAGCAGCTTCTCGCAACTATTTTGGGTTATTGACGCGCCACAGCTTCAATCCCCGCGCTCGCTAGCCAAAGACTGAAGCAACCGGCCCCGCCGCAGGCGTTCAGCCTGGGTGTCACAGGGCCATTATCGGGGGTTATGCGTTGAATAACAGATACAGATGAACGTAAAAAAACCATTCAGTTAATCGTTATTCAAAGGTGACTATAAGGATTACGCCGCTTGTTTTAAGGATATGAGCCGCCGCATGAGATGCCGATGACATTGCATACATTTTAGATATCAGATACGCACTAAATGTTTGTAGGAAGTTTCAGCGCCTGACCAGCAAACGATCAGTCTATGCGCATCAATGCAAAAGCCGCCCCTGTTATCCCGCGCCCGACAGGGCACATGGTGGGATTACAGGGGCGGCTGCCGGGTGCACCCAATCAGCGCATCGCTTCGATCAGGGGGCGGCCCCCAAGTCCAGCACGATTCGTCCGCCGCACGGGCAGTCGTCCATCAGGCGGTGCGCCTGCACGAAATCATCGAAGGGAAAGACCCTGATGATCTGTGGTGTCAGCAGCTTATCGGCAGTGAACTGATTGATATCGCGCAGCGCGCGCTGCATCGCCACCTGATCCTGAGCGATGCCCAGCTCAGGCTTGCCGGTGAAGTTGCCGATGCAGTGCACATGGAACTGAATGTTCTTCTGAAACGCCGCACACGCTGGGAAAGGCGTCTGGTTGCCGCCTTGCAGGCCATAAAGCACCAGACTGCCACGCGGCGCAAGGACATCGCCGAGCAGTGACATCTGTGGACCGCCCATGCCGTCGAGCACCATGTCCACGCCCCGGCCATCGGTGTACTTGCCGATCTGCATCAGCAAGTCCTGCTCTTCGGTGACGATCACCTTGTCAGCGCCCAAGCCCAGCAGATAGTCGCGCTGCTCGGGCTCCTTGGTGGCCGCGATCACCCTCAGGTCCAGGGCCTTGCCCAACTGCACGAAAGCCGGGCCTGCGCAGTGGCTGGCATCGGTCACCAGCGCCGACTGCCCGGCCTTGGCCCGTGCCAAGTCGACATAGGCGAAATAGGCGATCAGCAGCGGCGTGTAGTGCACGCTCGCTTCGATGGGCGTCAAGTGTTCGGGGTAGCGGGTAATGGCCGTGCGCGGCAAAACGATGACATCGCCGTACACCGGATGCTCGTTCGGGCTGGTGGCCGGAAAGCTGGCGACGCGGTCGCCCACCGCGATGTCGTCGACACCCTCGCCGACCTGGGTCACCACCCCGGCCATTTCATGACCGATACCGGCCGGCAGTCGCGCGTGGGACGGCGCCAGGTTCTGCCGCCAGAGCACGTCGTACCAACTCAGGCCAATGGCCTGGACGCGCACTTGGACTTCGCCGGCCGCCGGCGACGGCTCGGGCTGCTCTTCGCAGCGCAGCACGTCGGCCGGGCCGAACTTGTGGAACCGGATCATGCGGGACATCGCATACCTCGCCTGTGTGAATCTCGTATTACCACGAACTTTATCGGGGCTTTGCCGGTTAGACCATCAGTGGCCATTAATAGTCGACATGCCTGCGATTGATCCGAGGCCGGTAAATCCGTGCAGATTAACAGCCTTTGGCCGTACTATTCATCCCGACCCACCAGAGCAAGGCGACCCGCACCGATGAATCGCAACGACCTGCGCCGAGTAGACCTTAACCTGCTGATCGTGTTCGAAACGCTGATGCACGAGCGCAGCGTGACCCGCGCTGCCGAGAAATTGTTTCTCGGCCAGCCGGCGATCAGTGCGGCGCTGTCACGCCTGCGCAACCTATTCGACGACCCGCTGTTCGTGCGTACCGGCCGCAGCATGGAGCCCTCGGCCCGCGCCCAGGAAATCTTCGCCCTGCTCTCCCCCGCGCTGGACTCGATCTCCACCGCCGTCAGCCGCGCCGCCGAGTTCGACCCCGCCACCAGCACCTCGGTGTTTCGCATCGGCCTGTCCGACGACGCCGAATTCGCCCTGCTGCCGCAGTTGCTCAAGCGGATCCGCGCCGAAGCGCCGGGCATCGTCCTGGTGGTGCGCCGGGTCAACTACCTGCTGATGCCCACCCTGCTGGCCTCCGGCGAAATCTCGGTGGGCGTCAGCTACACCGCCGACCTGCCCGCCAACGCCAAGCGCAAGGTCCTGCGCCGCAGCAAGCCCAAGCTGCTGCGCGCCGACAGCGTACCCGGCGCCCTGACCCTGGACGACTTCTGCGCCCGCCCGCACGCGCTGGTGTCGTTCGCCGGCGACCTGTCCGGCTTCATCGACGAAACCCTGGAAACTCTCGGCCGTAAACGCCACGTGGTACTGGCCGTGCCCCAGTTCAATGGCCTGGGCACCCTGCTCGCGGGCACCGACATCATTGCCACCGTGCCTGACTACGCGGCAGAGACGCTCACCGCGGCGGGCGGTCTGCGAGCCGAGGACATGCCGCTGGAGGTGCAGACGTTCGAGTTGCACATGGCCTGGCGTGGCGCGCAGGACAACGATCCGGCGGAGCGGTGGTTGCGGTCGCGGATACAGATGTTTTTTGGGGATCCTGAGAGTTTGTAGGCTCGATTAAGCGAAGAATTGCCCGTCAATGATGCCCACTGTCTTCGGAGCACCCTCCAGCACCGAACCGATCTTGTAGAGGTGCGTAGCGATGTCGATGTCGGATTTAGACCTCACTGCTCCGCCATGGAGCACCCATAAGAATGGGCTGATCAGCAATTACCGAACACTTCAAGGCTATCAGCATCAGGCTGACCAGGATCCGCTCATAATTTTTGTGTGCAGATGTAAAAAATCATAATGGCATAATGCCCTAAAAACCGGCAAAATCCACACGCCTCCAACGGATTTGAAGGACCGGTTCCCATGACATGGCCTGTCATCCTGAAACTCGATAGTGCAGTTTACTCCCTCAGCGTGGTGCAACGGGCGGTGTATTCCCTCGCTGACATCGTCGCCATCCAAGTATCGGTCGAAGACCAACAAATTGCTCTCAAAGCGCTGCCGGCCCACGCCAATCTGACACTTGCCGCGCAACACGCCAGCACGCTGATCCTCCAGCATTTGAATGACTTCGCCTTACGCGACCATATCAACCGCGAAACCGCAGGGCTGCGTGAGATTCTGGCCCGAGCCGCGCTCGCTGGATGCGGGATTTCCCAGTGACTCTGATTGCAACAGATGCCAGACACTACCGTCTATTACCCTTGCGGTTCATGCGGATGGACACAGGATCCAGCCACGACATCCTCATCACCTCCGACACGGGTGAACACTTGCATGTCAATGACGAGCAGTTACGCGCGCTCAGTCAATTCGACGTGCAAACAGGCTCTGCGTTTTACAAGGACTTGCTCGCTCGCCACTTCATTTACGAGCCAGAGCGCCACGACCCCTTTGCGCAAATGGCCGCGCAGTATCGCAGTCGTAAGGATTTCCTGTTCCAGGGTCCTGCTCTACACCTGTTTGTGGTGACCCTGCGCTGCAACCATACTTGCCAGTATTGTCAGGTTTCGCGAGCACCACTAAGCGGCTCTGGCCACGACCTGTCCGAGGAAAATGCACGCGCTGCTGTCGACCGCCTGTTCGAATCGAACGCGCCCGCTCTGACCGTAGAGTTTCAAGGGGGTGAGCCACTTCTGGCTTTTGAGCGAGTCCGCCAGATTGTCGAGTGGGTAGTCGAACGTAATCGAGTGCAACAGCGCGATATCCAGTTCGTCATCACCACCACACTGCATCACCTGACGGACGATGTGCTCGACTTCGCAGCACAGCACGATATTCAATTTTCGACTTCGCTCGATGGCCCGGCGGCCTTGCATAACGCCAATCGTCCCACGCCTTCGCGAGATGCCTACGAACGTACGGTCGAAGGTATCGAGCGGGTACGTGAACGCCTCGGTCACGATGCAGTGTCAGCGCTGACTACGCTCACCTCCAGAAGTCTCGAACAGCCAGAAGCGATCATTGATGAGTACGTGAAACTGGGGTTCTCCAGTATTTCGCTTCGGCCCTTGAGCCCCTATGGCTTTGCCACCAAAAGCGCCCAGCGCCTTGATTACCCGATTGAGCGATACTTGGACTTCCATGACAGAGCACTGACGTACTTGCTGAACATAAATCAGCAAGGCGTTTACCTGTCCGAGAGTTACACCAGTCTGCTGCTGAAGAACATTCTCACACCCTTCTCATCAGGATACGTAGACCTGCGCTCCCCTGCAGGCGCTGGTACTGCGGCGCTGGTTTACAACTATGACGGCTACGTCTATCCGTCGGACGAAGCGCGGATGTTGCTGGAGATGGGAGAAAGCGGACTGAGACTAGGTTCTGTGCAGCAACCGTTGCCTGAACTGCTCGGATCACCCGTCATGCAGGCACTGCTTGCCAGCGGCGTTGCAGAGGCACTACCGGGCTGCTCGGACTGCGCACTCGTTCCCTACTGTGGCGCAGATCCCATCGAGCACTTCGCACGTCAAGGCGACCCGATCGGACATCGGATGTTCAGCACGTTCTGCAAAAAGAACATGGGGTTGCTCAAGCAGGTCTTCAGACTACTCCGCGACGGCGACGACAATGTGCAAAAAGTACTGCTGTCCTGGTTGAGCAGACGCTCCTACAGCGATGTCCGACTTCCTGGCTACAGGGGATGATGGCGATGCTGCGAAAGGATACCCATTTCGAAATCCGGCATCTGAACGAACCAAGATTGCTCAAGGTCGTCACGCTCGATGAATTCATCGAACAAGGACTGGCCGTTTGCGCGGGACGTGTGGCGTTCGACGATCTCTTGCTTTGGCTGCCAAGCCGGCAACGTTTAGATAGCCCGCAGTTGGTCTCATTACCCGTGGGCGGCTTTCTCACACCCGAGCCGTTTATGGGCGAGCTCGAAGCTGCACAACTCCATTTGCATACGCCTAGGGACGCGGATGTTGTGCAGCCCGGAGATGTCATTGCTGTCACACCCGGCAGTACGTTGGTGCGAGTGCTCTATCGAAGAGGCTCGGACAGCAACTTGCTTTTCATGACAGATCGTTGCAACAGCCTGTGCTTGATGTGCTCGCAGCCACCGAAAGATATCGATGATCGTTGGCACATCGAGGAAAACCTTCGGCTGATCGACTTGATGGACCCAGGCGAGGAAAACCTGGGGATCAGCGGCGGAGAGCCCACGCTCTATCGCACTGGTTTGCTGGAAATCCTGGCCAAGTGCAAAGCCGTGTTACCAGATAAGTCCATCCATGTGCTCAGCAACGGACGACTGTTCCAGGACCCGAGCTGGATCCCTGCACTGACTGCTATCGCCCACCCACAACTGAGCTGGGGTATCCCGCTGTATGCCGACAACGCCAAAGATCATGATCATGTGGTGCAGGCTGAAGGAGCGTTCAGCGAGACAATGCAGGGTCTGTACAACCTGGCACGAGCAGACCAGATCATAGAAATCCGCGTCGTACTCAATCGCCTGACCACGCCTCGCTTGCCTGAACTGGCCCACTACATCTTCAGGAACCTGCCCTTCGCGCGGCATGTTGCACTGATGGGCATCGAGAGCACCGGCTTGGCCAGGAAGCACTACGAGCAACTGTGGATCGACCCGCTCGACTATCAGGAGTGGTTGAGTCAAGCCACCTACTTCTTGTCCAATCGGGGGATACCGGTTTCCATCTACAACCTTCCTCTGTGCCTGATTCCACCTGCTCTATCGCGCTTTGCCCGTCAGAGCATTTCGGACTGGAAGAATCTGTTCATAGATGCCTGCCAACACTGCGCAGCCGTCGAACAGTGTTCTGGATTCTTCAAATCCCACACCGACCGCTGGCAGAGCCGAGGTGTACGACAACTATCGACCGAGGCCTTTAGCGCCTATGCAAGGAGTGCACAGTGAAGTTACTCGACCGTTGGAAAGTCTTGATCAGCAGTATGAGCCTGCTCCCCATGGCAGGCACCGCCCTAGCCCAAGCCGGTCCCATGCCGCTGGCAGATACCGACTGGCAGCCTAGCGACAAGCTGCAACCGCCGGTATTCGCAGATACGCTTAATGCCCCGGATGCCCTGAACATCTATGCGGCACATCGCTCGCACAGTTCGCATCGATCCCACAGTTCGCACAGCTCCCACTACAGTGGCTCAGGTGGCTACAGCGCGCCTCGTGCCTACAGCCCACCTGCTACCAGCACCCGCAGCTACACCGCGCCGAGCAGCTCAACCGGCAACAGCTTTTACCAACCCTCTGGAACCGCCGGCGCGTCAAGCTCAAGTACGTCGAAAACCCGCGCGACCAATGCACAGAAAAACGACTTGGTGACTCGCGTGCAGACCGCGCTGATGGTGCGCCAGTACTATCAAGGCGCAATCGACGGGGTCATGGGCAAAGCCACGCGCGGGGCATTGATGTCCTTCCAATCCGACAGCGCGCTCACCGTGCATGGACGAATGGACACCCCTACGCTGAACGCACTGGGAATCAAGATTCCATAGCTCCGCCAGAAGCATTTACAGACGCCGTGGCGCTATGATCAAAGGTCAGATCCACGCCACGGCACCGCCCCCAACACTGCCATTGCCACATGAATCCCCTTCCCCACCACAAACACCCGATACCGAAGATCCCGCTCGCCCCCATAGGGAATCGTATCGATCCAGCTCTGCACCCCCAATTCACCCAGCTCGCGCCGCAACGCCATAGCCTCGTCTTCGCGGTCGAAAAAACCCACGCAGTGGTCATGCCGCATTGCCATGACGTGCTCAAAAAAGAACTGGCAAGCCTCTGACTCACTCGCCGATACATAAATCGGCTCAGCATCCCGCCCGCGCTCCGTATAGCAAACCTGCCAACGCCCACCCACTTGGCTCAGATAAAAAACATCGGACGCCGCGCCCCGCGAACCGATGGCGTAAAGCGACGGGTTGCAGCCTTGCGCCAATAACTGCGCGGCGAGGTCATCGACAGTCATGGCATCCAAAATGGCGTCCTCCAGTGCGAACCTGCGTCGATCTTAAATCACAGGCCCTTACACTCAATATTCCCCAAAGGAATACAAATAGGATTTTTTATTATTTTTTAAAAGAATCCGACCCCTTTATAACCCTCTGGCTACCCAATCGTTTATCCACGCCAAGCCGCGTGCGCAACTGATAAGGATCGCCATGCAACTGCTGACCCTCCCCCCTCGCCGACTCTGGCTACCTCGATCCGGGCGACCGCGCAGGTCTTCGAAGACCCTCGTTCGCAAGCGTTGCTCGCCCATTTGCAACAAGTCGCGCCGAGCGAGGCCAGTGTGCTGGTGATCGGCGAAACCGGCACCGGCAAGGAGCTGGTCGCCCGTCACATCCACCATTTGAGCCGCCGACGCGAAGGCCCGTTCGTAGCGGTGAACTGCGGGGCTTTCTCTGATTCACTGGTCGAGGCCGAGCTGTTCGGTCATGAGAAAGGTGCGTTCACCGGCGCCCTGACCGCCAAGGCTGGCTGGTTCGAGGAAGCCAATGGCGGCACCTTGTTCCTCGACGAGATCGGCGACCTGCCCATGGCGATCCAGGTCAAGCTGCTGCGCGTGTTGCAAGAGCGCGAAGTGGTGAGGCTGGGTTCGCGCAAGAGCCTGCCGATCGACGTGCGCGTGGTCGCCGCCACCAACGTGCAGTTGGACAAGGCCATCGGCGCAGGTCACTTCCGCGAGGACCTGTACTACCGGCTCAATGTGGTCAGCCTGCAGTTGTATCCACTGCGCGAGCGTCCGGGCGACATCCTGCCGCTGACCCGGCACTTCCTCGACACCTACTGCAGCCGGCTCGGCTACGGCCAGGTGCGCCTGACGCACGAGGCCGAGCGCAAGCTGTTGAGCTATGACTGGCCGGGCAACATTCGTGAACTGGAAAACGTCATCCACCACACCCTGCTGGTGTGCCGCAACGGTCTGGTGCGTGATGACGATCTGCGCTTGTCGCACCTGCGCATCGAGCGCCAGAGCTCGGTCCAGACCGCTGCACCGCAAAGCGCCGAGGATCAGTTGCTGCAGGCGTTCCATCGGTTGTTCGAGGAACAGGCGGGGGATCTGCATGAAAAGGTCGAAGACAGCCTGTTGCGCACCGCCTACCGCTTCTGCCACTGCAACCAGGTGCACACGGCCAGTTTGCTGGGCTTGAGCCGCAATATCACCCGCGCGCGGCTGATCGCCATTGGCGAGTTGGTGGTCAATCGGCGCGGCGCGCCTTCCCTGGCGCGTCCGCAGCGGACCCTGCAATTCTCGATCTGAGCGCGTGCTCGGGATCGAACGCCCTAGGCCACCGCCCGGGGCGCCACCACCTCTTGCTCAAGCTCGCGCACCAGCGGCAGAACCCGCCGACCGAAATACTCCACCTCCTCCTGGAAGTGCAGGAAACCTGAAAGGATCAGATCGACCCCCACGGCCTTGAGCGCGACGATGCGCTCGGCGATCTGCCGGGGCGTGCCGATCAGGTTGGTCTTGAAACCATCGTTGTACTGCACCAGGTCCTCGAAACTGGACTGCGCCCAGTTGCCCTCGCCTTCGGGACTGGCCGCCCCGGCGTGCTTCGCTTCGCTGGCAAAGCCTCGCACCGCCTCGGGGTCGGCCTTGGCGATGATTTCAGCCAGCACCGCCTGGGCCTCCTCCTCGCTGTCGCGGGCGATGATGAAGGCGTTGACGCCGACCTTCACCGAATGACCGTTGGCTGCCGCCTTGGCCCGCAGGTCATCGATCTGGGCCTTGATACCGGCCACGCTATTGCCGTTGGTGAAGTACCAGTCCGACACCCGCGAGGCCATGTCGCGTGCGGCCCGCGAACTTCCGCCCTGGAAAATTTCCGGGTGCGGTCGCTGCAGCGGCTTGGGTCTGAGGCTGTAGTCGTTGAAGCGGTAGAAGTCGCCGTGGAAGCTGAAGTTGTCCTGGGTCCAGATGCCCTTCAGGGCCCGAATGAATTCTTCGGAGCGCCGGTAGCGCTCGTCGTGGTCCAGCCAAGGCTCGCCGATGGCGCGAAACTCGCCCTTGAACCAGCCGGACACCACGTTCACCGCGATGCGCCCGCCGGTGAACTGGTCGATGCTTGCCAGTTGCTTGGCGGCCAAGGCCGGCGTCCAGGGTCCGGGCAGGATCGCGGCGATCACCTTGAGTTTCTCGGTAGCCGCCAGCAGCGCGTGGCTGATGGTCACCGACTCATGCTGGTTGTCGGCCCCGTAGCCTGCGGTGAAGCGAATCTGCGACAGCGCGTAATCGAATCCGGCACGTTCGGCGATCTGCGCCAGCGTGCGGTTGTAGTCGATGTCCCAATGGGTGCGCTGCTCGATCTTGCTGACGACAAGACCGCCGCTGACGTTGGGCACCCAGTAGGCAAATTTGATCGCTTGGCTCATGACGAAGTCTCCTGTGGCTCGAAAGTCAGGCCGCACTGGCGACCGCACAAGGGCTGGAGCAGCAACCGTGCCAATAGCAGAAATTATTTCAAATCAAGGACTTGTGAAAAAACGAGGTGATCCGTACTGCCCTGAAGCACGCACTCTGCTGAACCCCTGACCACCCGGCAACAGCCGCATCGACAATCACTGCTGCCTCGCTGCCAACAGTGATTCAGCAAGCTGCTGCGCGCGCCACAGCTCAATCGCCCGTCTGAATCACCAAGTTCCTGATTTAAGGGGGTTTTCTCATAGGGCACGGAGTTTGCGAGGCCACTGCCGACTGCATTCGCATCCTCAGGAGAATTGCCATGACCGCTCACGCCCACGTTCCTACGCTGTCCACCGGCACCGACTACGACACCCTCGCCGCACGCTTTCGACCCCTGTTCGCCCGCATCGCCGAAGGCAGCGTCGAGCGAGAGCGTGAGCGCCGCCTGCCGTTCGAGCCGATCCGCTGGCTCAAGGAAGCGGGCTTCGGCGCCGTGCGCGTGCCGATTGAGCATGGCGGTGCGGGCGCGTCGCTGACGCAACTGGTGCAACTGCTGATCGAGCTGGCCGAAGCCGACTCGAATCTGCCCCAGGCGCTGCGCGGGCACTTCGCCTTCGTCGAAGATCGCCTCAACGCGCATGCCAGCGCCGCCCAGGACCGCTGGTTCAAACGCTTCGTGGACGGTGACCTGGTGGGCTGCGCCTGGACCGAAATAGGCGCGGTCAAGATCGGCGACGTCCTCACCCGGGTGTCGCGCCAAGGCGACCAGTGGGTGGTCAACGGCACCAAGTACTACAGTACCGGTAGCATTTTCGCGGACTGGATCGACCTGTTCGCCCGCCGCGACGACACCAGCGCCGACGTGATCGCGGCGGTGCGGACGCGGCAACCGGGCGTCACCTTGATCGACGACTGGGACGGTTTCGGCCAGCGCACTACCGGCAGCGGCACCTCGGTGTTCGACAACGCCGTGGTCGAGCCAGAGGACATCATCGATTTCGCCACCCGTTTCAAGTACCAGACGGCGTTCTATCAACTGGTGCTGCTGGCCGTCATCGTCGGCTCCGGACGCGCTGCGGTGCGTGACTTCAGCAGCGAAACCCGTACCCGCACGCGGGTGTTCAGCCATGGCAATGCTCAGGCCGTAAGCCAGGATGCCCAGGTGTTGCAAGTGATCGGCAAGGCCAGCGGCCTGGTCTACGCCGCCGAGGCCGCGACCCTGCGCGCAGCCGAAGCGGCGCACCAGGCCTACCTGGCCCATTGGGCGGAGGCACCCGCAGCCGAACGAGACGCCAACGTGGTGGCCGAACTGACCTCGGCGCAGGCCCAGGTCGCCGCCGTGGACCTGGTGCTGCGGGCCACCAGCGATCTGTTCAACGCCCTGGGCGCGTCCAGCACCCGCATCACCCGGCAGCTCGATCGCCACTGGCGCAATGCCCGCACGGCCGCCTCGCATAACCCGGTGATCTACAAGGAGCGCATCGTCGGCGACTGGGCAGTCAATGGCAGCGAACCGCCGTATGTCTGGCAGATCGGCGGCGGCGCCCAGGCGTCCTGAACACCGACCTGCGGCCAGCGTCCAGACGACCTACAGGTAACGGGCTCAGCCGGCCGCAGGTGCAGCGCCGTTGAGAGAGTGATCGCCGAGCAGGCGCCGCTGGGTCGGCAGCGCCGGCTCGGCCTCGGAGGGTGCGGGCGCCGGCAGGCCGTGCCCGACCAACTCCAGGTGCGTCTGCCCGGCCAGGCGCACAGCCTCCGCCGCCGCCAACCGAAAAGCGATGGCCGCCGCAGGCGAGTCGTCGGCGCGGGCGCGCAAGGCGTCGGCTGCGTCGATACGAATACGCAGGTCACCGACAGCCGCAATCACCAGCGCTTCATGGCGGGCGCTCTGCCCGCGCAGGTAGTCCAGCAGCGAGGCTTCGACATGGCGGGCATGGGCCAGGTCACCACGGCCTTGAGCATGTGAAATAGACATGGAAAGGTCCTCAGTTCCAGGCATGGCGGGGTGGCGCGATGCCATTGAGCAGTCGGTTGCCGACCAGGTGATACTTCCAGCGCACCGGATCATGCAAGGTGTGGGTCCGGGCATTGCGCCAGAACCGGTCAAGCCCCTGGCTGGCCGAGACGCTGCGCGTGCCCCCAAGCTCCAGCAAACGACTGGACGCTTGCAGGGCAATTTCGGTGGACAGCACTTTGGCCTGGCCGACGATCACCGACGCCTGCGCCACCCGCGCCTCGCTGGGCTCGGCGACGGCGTCATCCACCGCCTCGCCGGCACGTTGCAAGACCGCCTCGGCGGCGTGCAGGCGCCAGGCCAATTCGCCGATCAGCGCCTGGGCCAGCGGGTCCTGCCAGGCGTGCTCCAGGCCGCTGTCGACCCAGGGGCGGGCCAAGCGCGCCACGCGCAGGGTTTCGGCAAAGGCGCCACGGGCGATGCCAGTGTCCACGGCAGCCTGGATGATCTGCGAGATCGGTCCATCGGCGGTGGGCTGCTCGTAGGCCTTCCAGGCCGGTATCACGGCGCTTGTCGGCACGCGCACGCCCTCGATGCGCACCTGGCCGCTGGCGGTGATGCGCTGGCCGAAGCCGTCCCAGCTGTCGATCACACTCAGGCCGGAGGCATCGCGGGGGACGAAGGCGATGTGCGGGCGGTCGTGTTCATCGACGCCCGCCACCGGCACGATATGGGCGAACAGCGCGCCGGTGCAGTAGGCCTTCTCACCGTTCAGCACGGCGGTGTCGCCCTCGAAGCGAATCTGCGTCTGGAAGGTGGTCACGTACTGGCTGCGCGCTTCGGAGAAGGCGTTGCCGAAGCGATAGCCCTGCAGCACCTTGGCGTAATAGGCGCGCTTCTGCGCCTCGCTGCCGGTCAGGGCAAGGTTGCTCAGCACCCCGAAGTGGTTCTGCGGCAGTTGCCCGAGTGAAGAGTCGGCGGCGGACACCGTGGCGATCACTTCACTGAGGGTGCGGTAGGACACGCCAGCACCGCCGTAGGCCTTGGGTACGGTGATCGCCCACAGGCCGCTGTCGGAGAAGCGCTCCAGTTCTGCCCAGGGCAAGCGCCGCTCACGGTCGCGTGCGGCGGCCTCGCGGGCGAAATCCGCAGCCAGGCGCTGTGCCACTTCGATGGCTTCGCTGCCGCTACCAATGACCTGCGCCGCACGCAGCGGCGCCGCGCGCGTCTGCGCAGGGAGATCGGGTGAGAGTGCAGTGCTCATGTCTACTCCTGTCGAGTCGAAGGTTCTTGAATCGATTGCCCCTGGCCACCCGCCTTGCCGCCCAGGTAGAAGTGGCGGATGTCCTCGCGCGCAGCCAGCGCTGCGGCCGTGCCTTGCCCCACCACACGACCGTTCTCGAGGATGTAGGCATAGCTGGCGTGGCGCAGGGCGACGTTGATGTTCTGTTCGGCCAACAAAAAGCTCATCCCTTCCTGGGCGTTGAGTTGAGCGACGATGGCGAAGATTTCCTCGACGATCAGCGGTGCCAGTCCCATGGACGGCTCGTCGAGCAGTACCAGGCGTGGCTGGGTCATCAGCGCCCGGCCCAGCGCCAGCATCTGCTGCTCGCCGCCGGAGGTCAGCCCGGCCTGGGTTTTGCGCTTGGTCTTCAAGCGCGGAAACCAGGCGTAGATCCGCTCCAGGTCCTGCTCCAGTTGCCGTCGCGAGGGCTTGCGCAGGAAGCCGCCGCTGCGCAGGTTTTCCTCGATGGTCAAGTGCGCAAAAACGTGACGGCCCTCCAGCACATGCACGATGCCCTGGCGCGCCAGCCGATTGGCCGCCACGCCAGCGGTATCCTGCCCCTGAAAACGGACAGTCCCTCGACTGACCCGCGCCCGATCGGCCTGGAGCAACCCGGAAATCGCCTTGAGCGTGGTGCTCTTGCCCGCACCGTTAGCCCCAAGCAAGGCGACGATATCGCCCTGCCCCACCTGCAACGAAACCCCACCCACGGCAAGAATGGCCCCGTCATAGATCACCTCGATGTCGTCCACACTCAACAGCGCCATCCGCTCAGCGCCGACATCCCGTGCCTCGATCATGTCCCGCTCCTTTTTTGCAGCGCTGCAAGCCATGCGCAGCAAGCTCACGTGTGGCTTGCCGCTTACAGCTTGCGGCTTGAATGGCTGACGATTCAGGCACCGGTGCAATCGCGTGGCGTGATGCCCTTTTGCTTGGCGTAGTCGGCGGCCTTGTTGTCGATCAGTTCGCGCAGGGTGGCGCGGTCGGCGCGTACCCAATCGGTGATCAGGTTCCAGCGTTGGCCATCCCACTGCTGGACCTTCGCCGCGCCGCCACCTTCATGGTCGCTGCACGACAGCTTCAGCGGCTGCATCAAGCCCAGGAAACCGATCGCTTTCAGGCGCGCATCGTCCAGGTCCAGGTGCTCCAGCCCCCAGCGACCTTCCTCGCCGTTGAGTGGCCGATTGCCGAAGCGCTTCTGCCCGGCGCGGATCGCCTCCACGGCGATGGCGGCGTTCACCAGGCCCGAGTTGTAGTACACGCTGCCGAAGCTGTGCGGGTCTTTCAGGTCGCTCTTGCCCGCGTCGAGGATGTGTTGTTTGAGGCGCTGGTGGATGTCGAACCCGGTGCCACCGGGGTACGGCGTCAACGCCAGGTAGCCCTTGCGCGCGGTGCCGGTGGGCAGCACGTCCTCGTCGGAGCTGGCCCAGATATCGCCGACGATGCGCTCGACCGGGAAGCCGAAGCGCGCAGCCGTCTTGATCGCCACCGGGGTCGACACGCCCCAGGTGCGCAGGAACACCCAGTCCGGCTTGAGCTGGCGCACCTGACGCCACTGCGCGGCCTGCTCGTTGCCGGGATCGGCGACGGGAATCTGGATGTTCTCGAAGCCGTATTTCGCCGCCAGCAACTGCAAAGGCCCTGGGTTTCCCGGCCATAGGCCGAGTCGTGATAGACGGTGGCGATCTTCTTGCCCTTGAGCTTGTCCAGCCCGCCTTCGCGCTCGGCCACGTAATTGATGAAGGCCGACGCCTCGCTGTAGAAGGTCAGCATCACCGGGAAGTTGTACGGAAACACACGGCCATCGGTGGCCTCGGTGCGGCCGTAGCCCAAGGTGATCAGCGGGATCTTGTCGGCCTCGGCCTTGTCGCTCAGGGCATAGGCGGCCGGCGCACCGTTGGGTTGATAGACGGCCACTGGGGCGCCGTCCAGGCCGTTCTTGAAACGCTCGTAGCACTCGATGCCCTTCTCGGCAGTCCACTCGGTCTCGCACTCCTGCCAGACCAGCTTGACGCCATTGATCCCGCCCTCCACTTCGTTGATGTAGCGCAGGTAGTCGATCATCCCGGCCCATACCGGAATGCCGCTGGAGGCGTAGGCGCCGACCCGATAGGTAGCCAGGGGAATGAACTGTTGATCGGCGCCCGCCTCGGCGCTGGCCGGCAGAAGAGCCTGACCGCCGAGCGCAAGCAGGCTGGCGAACAAGTAGCGATGCAAGGTTTTGCCCATGATGTGCACGTCTTCTTGAAGGAGTGAGAACCTCCTTTCCCGAGGCCGGGTCAAGGCATGTGAGTGAAACAGGTGAGTTCAGAACCGCAGCGGCCAGACCCGTATGCGTTGCCGCGCGGTGGTCAACAAGCGCGCCAGTCCTTCTGGTTCCTTGATCAGCAGCACGATGATCAGGGCGCCGAAGAGGATCTTCTGCAGGTTCTGCAACTGCCCGGCGTCGACGTGACCGTCGAACAGCCATTGCCCCAGGTGGCTCAGCAGGATCGGTACCAGGCTGATGAACGCGGCTCCGATGAAGTTGCCGACGATGCTGCCCATGCCGCCGATGATGATGATGAACAAGATCTGGAACGAGCGGTTGATGTCGAAGCTGCCGGCGCTGGCAGTACCCAGGTAGGCGAACGCCCACAGCGCCCCGGCGATCCCCAGGTAGAACGAACTGACAGCGAAGGCCAGGCGCTTGTAGCGCTCCACCGGGATGCCGATGACCGCCGCGGCGGTGTCCATGTCGCGAATCGCCATCCAGTTCCGCCCGACCTGGCTGCGCACCAGGTTGACCGCGACCCAGGTCAGCAACGCCACGCAGCCGAGCGTCAGCAGGTAACGCCCCCCCGGCGTGGCCAGGCTGTAGCCGAACAGTTCCAGGCGTGGGGCGCTGATGGTGCCGGATGAGGCATAGTTGTAGAACCAGGGAAACTTGGCGAACACCCATTCCAGAAAGAACTGCGCCGCCAGGGTGGTCACCATCAGGTAGAAGCCCTTGATCCGCGCACTGGGAATGCCGAACAGCAACCCCACTGCACCCGCGATCAGCCCGCCGCCCAGCAGGGCCAACGGTAACGGCAAGCCCGGCACCCGCAGCAACAGCCCATAGGTGGCGAACGCACCCACCGCCATGAAGCCAGCGGCGCCGACCGAGGTCTGGCCGGTGTAGCCGGTGAGCAGGTTCAGGCCCAGGCCGGCCAGCGACAACACGAGGAAGGGGATGAGGATCGCGTTGAGCCAATAGTCACTGCCCAGCCAGGCCAGCCCGATGAGGACGGCCAGCGACAACAGCGGTAAAGCTCGCGAGCGGCGGCGTCGGATGAGGATCACCGGCGCTTCGCCAGCGCCTGAAACAAGCGGTGAAACGGTGGCGGTCATGGCGTCATACCCGTTCGATGACCCGGTCGCCAAACAGGCCGGCCGGGCGAATGTAGAGAAAGATCAGGGCGAGGAAATAGGCGAACCAAGGCGTGATGCCACCGCCGATCAGCGGGCCGATGTAGGCCTCGGCCAGGTTCTCCGCCGCGCCGACGATCAAGCCGCCGACGATGGCCCCGCCAATGGACGTGAAGCCTCCGATGATCAGCACCGGCAGCGCCTTGAGCACCACCAGCGAGAGCGAGAACTGCACACCCTGGCGCGCGCCCCAGAGCAGCCCGGCCACCAGCCCGACCACCCCGGCCGCGGCCCAGACGATCTGCCAGATACGGTTCAGGTCGATGCCCAGCGACAACGCCGCGCGGGTGTCGTCGGCCACCGCGCGCAGGGACACGCCGATGCGGGTCTTGTTGAACAGCAGTGCAAGCACCGCCACCAGCACAGCGGACACCCCGGCGGCGATCAGGTCGAACTGGCTGACCATGATCTCGCCCAGGAACAGCGGAACATCCTCGATCCCCAAGTCCAACGCGCGCACCTGGGCCCCCATCAACCCCTGGGCCAGGCCTTCGATCACGAACGACAAGCCCAAGGTGGCCATGAACAGGGTGATCTGCGAGCGATTGACCAGCGGCCGCAGCACCAGGCGCTCGATCAACCAGGCGCCGAGGACCATCACCCCACCGTGATCGCCAGGGCCAGGGCGAACGGCAGCCCTTGCCCCAGCAGGCTGACGAAGGTCAGCGCAGCGAACAGCAGCATGGCGCCCTGGGCGAAGTTGAACACGCCGCTGGCCTTGTAGATCAGCACGAAGCCGATGGCTACCAACGAGTACATCGAACCGGCGAGCACGCCACCGATCAGGGTTTCCAGAAAGAAATTCATCCGTGCGGCGCTCCCAGGTACGCAGCGATCACCTCAGGATCGGCCTGGACCTCGGCCGGCGTACCGTCACCCACCTTGCGTCCGTAATCGAGCACCACCACATGGCTGGACAGGCCCATGACCACCTGGATGTCGTGTTCGATGAGAATCACCGTGGTGCCCAGATCGCGGTTGAGATCGGCGATGAAGCGACTCATGTCGCGCTTTTCCTGGGCGTTCATGCCGGCCATGGGTTCATCGAGCAGCAGCAACCTGGGCTGGGCGATCAGCGCGCGCCCCAGTTCCACGCGCTTTTGCAGACCGTAGGCAAGACTGCCTACCGCCACCTCGCGCCAAGGCTGAAGGTCGAGAAACTCCAGCACCGCCTCGGCCCGCTCGCTGAAGGCGCGCGCCTCGCGCCGCGCACGGGGCAAGCCCAGCGCCTGTTCGAGAAACAGGCTGCGCTGGAAGCGCGACAGCCCGGTGAGCAGGTTGTCCAGCACGCTCAGCGGCTTGAACAGCGCATTGTTCTGGAAGGTCCGGCCAATACCGAGCCGCGCCGCGTGGAAGGGGTGCGCGCGGCGCAGGGGCTTGGCGTCGAACAGCAGCTCGCCCGCATCGGCCCGGTAGACGCCGTTGAGGATGTTCAGCAGTGAACTCTTGCCGGCGCCGTTCGGCCCGATCAGGGCACAGACCTCGCCACGCCGGACGCTGAACGACAGGTCCGAGATCGCCTTCACGCCCTGGAATGCCAGCGACACATCGCGCACCTCCAGCAAGGCAGTCATGCCGCGCGCTCCAGATACTGCGCCAGCCACGCGCCGGAGACAGGCTGTGGCTGCGCCGTGTCCAAGGCAGCGCTCGGCACCTCGATGCGGCGCAAGCGCTGAAAGCCGAGCAAGCGCCGCACGCGCGCCTTCACCGCGCGGGCGAACAGCCGCTGAGGATGGGCCAAGGTCCAGTCGCACCCACGTCGCCGCCAACTGCCCGCCGGCGCCAGGCTGGCCTCGATCTCTTCGGCCAACGTCTCGACCCTGGCCGACGACAGCAGCAGCCCGGTCGGGGCTATTTCGCGACGGTCGCGGCTGGACGACTCGCGGTTTTCAGGAAACGCGACGCTGATCCCCTGCTCCAGCCAGTGCTGCAACAGGTGCCCAAGGCCGTCCTGCCACTCGGTGCCCTCGTCCACCCACAACACCTCATCACCGGCCCCCTGCGTCCAGCCTTGCCGCTGGGCAGGCGCCGCCTCGGCGACCAGCAACGCCGACAGCGGCTGCACCTGCCACAGCGCCTTGCCCAGAGTCGTGGCCTGGGCGCAGAACAACTGCAGCGGCCATTGCTCGGCCAAGCCACTGTGCAGCCAGTGCGCGAGGCTCTCGCGGCGCTGGACGAACGCGAAGCTCGGACGCGCCTGACGCAATTGCCGTTGCAACGCTTGGCCACGACTGTGCGGGCTGATCACCCGGCTGTGGCCACCCAGTTGCCGCGCGGCCAGTGCCAGCAGCAGCAGGCTCGGTTCCAGCGCACCACTCAAGGCCAGCCGCGCACCTGCGCTAAAACCCTGCTGGCGCAGGCCATCGGCCAGGCGCTCGACGTCGCGCTGCACATCGATCCAGCGCCAGGCGTGCCACGCCCCGCGACGGCGATGGCGCAGCGCGATCTGCGTCGGTCGCTCCCGGGCCCAGCGTTGCAACGCCACCAGCGCGCGGTCACTGACGGCCTCGGCGGGCGATGGGTGAAGTTCATGAAGAGTCATGGGCAGGGTCTCCTCAGGCTCATGCCAGCTCGACGCTGTCGGCGCGGGCCGGTTGCAGGTGCGCACGCAGATCGCGGTAACCGGCCGCCGGATGGTTGGACGGCAAGCGGGGGCCGTCGCCGAAGAGCTTCTCGCGCAGGGTTCCGGCGCGGTACTCGGTCTTGTATACCCCGCGCCTCTGCAACTCAGGCACCAGCAGCTCGACCACATCGCGGAAGGTTTCATGGGCCAACGCATAGGCAAAGTTGAAGCCGTCCACATCGGTGTCCTCGACCCAGGCCTGCAGTTCGTCGGCCACGGTCTGCGGGCTGCCGACGATCAGCGGGCCGAAGCCACCGATGCCGACCCAGTCGGCCAGCTCCTGTACCGTCCACTGTTTGTCCGGATCCGCCGTGGAGAAGGTTTCCACCGCCGACTGAATGGCGTTGGTATGAATGTGCTTGAGCACCTGGTCGGGTCGGTACTGGTTGAAGTCGATGCCGGTCCAGCCGGAGATCAGCGCCAGCGCGCCTTCGTAGCTGGCGTATCCCTTCAGTTCACGCCACTTGGCCTGTGCCTTGGCGTCGGTCTCGTCGACGATGACCGTGAGCAGGTTGAAAATCAGCACCTTGCGCGGATCGCGCCCAGCCTCGGCGGCGCGACGGCGGATGTCGGCCACGGTCTTCTTCAGGGTGACTTTCGACGGCGCGGCCACGAATACGCATTCGGCATGGCCCGCAGCGAATGCCTTGCCGCGACTGGACGCCCCCGCCTGGTAGAGCACCGGGGTGCGCTGCGGCGACGGCTCGCAGAGGTGAATGCCGGGCACCTGGAAGTGTCTACCCTGGTGGCGGATTTCGTGGATCTTGCTGGGGTCGCTGAAAATGCCGCGTTCGCGGTCACGCAGCACCGCGCCGTCCTCCCAACTGCCCTCGAACAGCTTGTAGAGCACTTGCAGGTACTCATCGGCGTAGTCGTAGCGCGCATCGTGGTCACTGAGCGCCTTCTGCCCCAGGTTGCGCGCACCGCTGTCGAGGTAGGAAGTGACGATGTTCCAACCAATGCGGCCCTGGGTCAGGTGGTCCAGGGTCGACAGACGGCGGGCGAAGGGATAGGGATGCTCGAAGGTCAGCGACGCGGTCAGGCCGAAGCCCAGGTGTTCGGTGACCAACGCCATGGGGGTGATGAGCGCCAGCGGGTCATTGACCGGCACCTGGGTGGCCTGGCGCAGCGCCGCATCCGCATTGCCGCCCAACACGTCGTAGAGGCCGATGACATCGGCGATGAACACTCCGTCGAACTTGCCGCGTTCCAGCAGCTTGGCCAAGTCGGTCCAGTAAGACAGGTCCTTGTACTGCCAGGCGCGATCGCGCGGATGGCGCCACAGCCCTGGCGACTGATGGCCCACGCAGTTCATCTCGAAGGCGTTCAAACGGATTTCACGTGGCATGGGGACTCCTGAGCGATAAGCCGCGCACGCTGAGACGTGCAGTTCAAAGGCTTACCAACAGGAATCGTGCCAAGTGAAAATAGCGTTCTAGAACAGTGACTTAAAAATTAAATCGACCGTGTTGGTGTGGCCCCCAGCGCAACGCTGTTGATCGGCTGCACGCCGATCAACAGCGTCCGATTCACGCGTGGGCCATACGCTCGGGCGCGCGCAGGCCTGCCACGGCGGCCAGCATCGCCTTGCGCAACCGCTGCGCCAATTCATCGCCCTCTTGCTCGGTAATGCATCACCAAGAGCGCCAACCCCAGCGAGAAAGGCCAGCGCAGCGAAGACACGCCCTACCACCAGGCGGCCCTGTGGGCCGACTACAACTTCGGCCTGTTCGGCGTGCCGCAACTGAAAGTCGGCGCCAGTGCCCGTTACAAAGGCATCACCCAGGCCTCGGGTGTCGACTCGCAGATGCTCGCCGACACCCTGTTCGACCTGCGCGCCAGCTACCAGTTGAACAAGAACTGGGACGTGGTCATCAACGCTAACAACGTCACCAACAAAGCCTATACGTACTGCGAGTTCGCCATCTGCCGCTACGGTGACGAACGCGAAGTGATCACTTCGGTGAATTTCCGCTGGTAAAGGCCTTTGAGCAGCGCAGCACGCCGCCTACGGCGGCTGCGCTTTAAATGTCAGGAGCCTGCGCTTTGTACCCCAGGCTGCGCATCAAATCCCGCGCCGTCTCGAAGAATATCTGCTTGAGGCTTTCAGCATACTCCTCGGTCAGCCGACTGGCAGGCCCCGAGATGACCAACGCCCCCATCAACTCCCCCTGCGCCCCATAGATCGGCAAGGCTATTGAAGCCGCGTGCGGATCGGTGGCGCCCCGGGAAAAGAACGGCTTCTGCAGAGCGATACCGATGTCATACGGTGCCCGCAACGCCTGCGCACCGGCTGCCTCGTCCATGGGACGCATGTCGCCGGGCTGAAGGTTCAAGCGCAGCCGGTGCGACGAGTTCACTCGGTACTGGCACATCCGGTAGGCGCCGTGCCTGACATAGAACGACGCCGTCTCGCCGGACTGCTCGGCCAAGTGATGCAGACGCGGCATGACATGCCGCTCCAGATCCAGTGCCTCTTGATACACCGTATTCAAACGCATGACCTCGCTGGCCAGTTGGTAACGGCCATCGGCCATGCGCGTGATGAGCCCGTGGGTTTCCAACGAGACCATCAAACGCATGATGGTGCTCTTGATCAACCCGGTGCGCTCCACCAACTGCACCAGACTCAGGGCGGTATCACCGATCTGGAACGCCGTGAGCACGGTCAGCACACGGTCGGCCGATGCCACACCATTGACTGCGGGACGTGGCCGCGCTTTTACCATTTGAACAACCTCGTCTGTCGAATGATTCAGTCCCCAATGGGCCAGGGAGGGGATTATCCGACAATGCCCGGTCGCACGCCAACTTTGTCCCTATAGGGCCTCACCTTCAGATTTTTTCAGACGGCGGTACTGCGCTCACGCAGCTCGCTATTCAAGATCCGGTCGTTCTCGCTGTAATCGACCGGGCAATCGATGACGTGCACGCCTGGCGTCTTGATGCAGTGCTCCAGCAGCGGCAGCAGCCCTTCGGCGCTTTCCACGCGGTGACCATTGGCGCCGTAGGCTTCGGCGTATTTGACGAAGTCGGGGTTACCGTAGTCCAGGCCGAAGTCGGTGAAGCCCATGTTGGCCTGCTTCCAGCGGATCATGCCATAGCCGTCGTCGCGCAGGATCACCACGGTCATGTGCATGCCCAGATGCACAGCTGTTTCCAGCTCCTGCCTGTTCATCATGAAGCCGCCATCGCCGCACACCGAGATCACCGGGCGGTCCGGGACACCAAGTGCGATGCCATGGCCGACGGCAAGCCGGCGCCCATCGTCGCCAAGGCGTTGTCCAGTAGCACGGTGTTGGGTTTGTGCGCTTTGTAGTTGCGGGCGAACCAGATCTTGTAGATGCCGTTGTCGAGGGCGACGATGCCTTCGGACGGCAGCACGCGACGGATGTCGGCCACCAGACGCTGCGGGTAGACCGGGAAGCAGTCGTCGTCGGCGCCTTCGATGATCTGCCACACGGCGTTGGCGATATCGCCAATCACTTCGACCTGCGGGAAGTACACCGCATCCACTTCCACCGAACGGGTGGAGGCTGCGCGGAATCGGCAAGGCATCGGTCTGCTCGGCGGCGATGTCTTCAGGCAACTCCAGGTGCACCGCGCCGGGTTTCTCTTCTTCGGCCAGGCGGAAGGCTTCGCGCATACGGGCCGGAATGTTGTCGGCCGAAGCGAACTGGTGGGTGTACTTGGTGATGGGGTCCATCATGCCGCACACGTCGATGATCTGGAATCGACCCTGCTTGGACTTCTTGATCGGCTTCTGGCCGGTAATCATCATCATCGGCATGCCGCCCAGATAGGCGTAGGCGCTGGCGGTGACCAAGTTGGTCGCGCCGGGACCCAGGGTCGACAGGCTGACGCCGGTCTTGCCGGTCAGGCGTCCATAGGTTGCAGCCATGAAGCCTGCGGATTGTTCGTGGCGGGTAAGTACCAGCTTGATCTTCGACTTGCGCAGGGATTCGAGCAGGTCGAGGTTCTCCTCGCCGGGGATGCCGAACACAGACTCGACACCTTCGTTTTCCAGGCATTGCACAACGACATCGGCGGCTTTAGCCATCTTTTTTATCTCATCTAAGGTCGGGGCTGCCTCTTGGCAGCTCTGGTTACGCGTCACGCGTCGAGAGCGGCTGATTAGAGATCATCGATCACGACGATGCGCGCACACACTGCACAAAACTTTTTTATTTGCAATTGCATTTCATTAAAAAAGTAACTACAACAGTAAAACTTCAATAATACGCAAAATTTCTCTAATAAATCTGAATAGTGCGATTTTTATAGAACGCCATTCTGCTTTTAGCGGTGTCGCGCAGGTGGTCTCGTTCATCCGCGCCGGCAGGGGCAACACAGGAGCCCCGGTGACGCCCGACGAGGTGGCCGAACAACGCAAGCCGCACTGAACCCATGCCCAAGGCTTCGGCAGGCCCGCCGAAGCCTCGGGTCAGGTGCCGATGCTATAGACCTGGCGCGCTGTACCACTGAACAAGCGATCCTTGTCGGCCTCGCTGAAGTCCATGACGACACGCTTGAAGGCGTTCCACATCACGCCATAGCTGAACATGCCCTTGTCGACCGGAAAATTACTCTCGAACAGGCAACGCTCCACGCCGAAGCTGTCGATCGCCTGCAAAAGGTAGGGCCGCCAGGCAGTCGCCAGTTGTATCGAGTCCGGCGGTTTCGGAGCCAGATGATGATCGAAGCCTGCCACCTTCATGCCCAGCCCGCCCAGTTTCATTCTGACGTTCGAACAGCATGCCAACCGTCTCAGCGCCACTGACCACTCAGCGAATACCGCCTCTCGGTGACCCGCGTAGGGCCCGATACCCAGGGGCCTCCGAGATGATCGACCACGATGGTCAGTTCCGGAAACGCCCGCGCCACCGTGAGCACCTCGTCGAGTTGGGTGTGATAGGCCCAGATATCGAGGACCAAGCCATGCCGCTGCAAGTGCGCCATTCCACGATGGAAGGCTGGATCGAGCAACACCCTGGGTGGCGGCGGCTTGGGATTGGAAATCAGACGAGGATCGGCATGCCAGGCGGTGGTATTGCGCACCCCGCGCAGGCGCGGACCGGCCCGCTCCAGCATCTGCTCCAGCACCGGCGCCACCGCGTCGCCGAGCGATAGGTCCGCTCCGCCCACGATAGCGGCGCACAGCCGCACCTCCCCCAGCAAGCCACTTGCGCTGTGGGCCGCTACGCCGTTGGCGTACTCCACCTCACCCACCGCCTGGAACGCCTCTGGACGGTCGATCGCCAGCATCGAACGGCATTGCACGTAAATCGACGCCACCAGCCGATGGCCAGAGGCCATATCGGCCAGATAGTCCTGGGTCAGGTAGCGCTGGCCAGGTCGCTCCCACAGGTGGTGATGGGCATCGATGATGGCCCGCCCAGGATCCAGAGGCGCCTCGCTGAGCTGCGCGAGCCAGTCCGGACGAATCGGAAGGTGGGGCGATCTCATGCCGGCACCGGACGCCGTCATCCCTGCATGCCCCACCGGCGCACCGTGAGCAACTCGATGCTGCGGAACACCAGCCCCTCGACCACCAGGCCGATGATGATGACCATGAGCAGACCCGCGAACACATTCGGCGTCTCCAGCGCATTGCGGTGCTGGAACACGTACCAGCCCAGGCCGCCCGAGTTGCCCGAGACGCCGAACACCAGTTCGGCCGCGATCAGGGTGCGCCAGGCGAACGCCCAGCCGATCTTCAGACCCGCCAGTATCGAAGGCACCGCTGCTGGAATCAGGATCCGCACGACCAGGCGCAGGCCGCGCAAGCCGTAGTTGCGCCCAGCCATGCGTTGAGTCTGGCTCACCGACTGGAAGCCCGAGTAGGTGTTGAGCGAAACCGCCCACAGCACCGAGTGTACGATGACCAGCATTAGGCTCTGCACACCCAGGCCGAACCAGAGCATGGCCAACGGCAGAATAGCGATGGCTGGCAGCGGGTTGAACATGGCGGTCAGGGTGGCCAGCACGTCGGTACCCAGTCGCGTGGAAACCGCCAATGAGGTAAGGATCGCCGCCAGACCGATGGCCAGGGCATAACTCATCAGCAGCACCTTGAGCGAACTGACCACTGCCTGCGGCAAGACACCGCTGAACAGATCCTGGGTCATGGCCACGAGGGTTTCACTGAACGTGGGGAACATCAGTGGGTTGTCCAGGTAGCGTGCGTAGAGCTCCCAGCACACCGCCATGGCTATCAGCACCAAGGTCCGGCGGATTCCGGCATGGGCGAACAGGCGCTCGAACACACCGAGTCTGCGCGTGATGTCTCCCACCTGTCCGGGGGCCACGGGCGCATATTCGATGTCGGCGCGGGGTTGGATGACGGGCTTATTCATGGGCTGTCTCACTGTGGCCGAACAGCATGTGGCTGATGCGTTGGTGCAACTGGGCGAAGGCATCGCTGCCCTGCTCGGAGAAACCGAAGGCGCTGGCGTCGAGTTCCGCGCGTACCTGGCCGGGATGAGGCGTGAGCACCAAGATGCGCGTGCCGAGCACAATCGCCTCGTCGATGGAGTGCGTCACGAACATCAAAGTGAAAGGCGACTGTTCCCACAATTCCAGCAATTCTTCCTGCATCCGCCTTCGGGTCAGCGCATCCAGCGCCGCGAACGGCTCATCCATCAGCAACATGGCCGGTTCCATGGCCAGCGCTCGGGCAATTGCCACCCGCTGCTTCATCCCGCCGGAAAGCTGGTGAGGGTAGGCGTCGCGAAACTTTTCCAGGCCGACCTTGGCCGCAACGCGCGCGGCGCGATCGGCCACCTCATGACGAGGAAAGCGTCCGGTGACCTGCAGGGGAACATGATGTTGCCCATCACCGTTTTCCACGGCATCAACTGATCGAACTCTTGAAACACCATCATCCGGTCAGGTCCAGGCTCGCGCACCACCTGGCCGTCGAGGCAGATCTGCCCCGCGACAGGCTCGATGAAGCCGGCCACGCCCTTGAGCAGGCTCGACTTGCCGCAGCCAGAGGGCCCCAGCAAGACGAAACGATCGTTGCGCTTGACCTCGAACGACACCTGGTGCGTGGCGGTGATGAGTTGATCGCGGGTCTTGTACTGCAACGTGACATTGTCGACGCTGAGCAGCGCGCGTGAGTCGACCTGATCGGACAAGGCAATCGCGGTTAGGCTGCTCATCAACTGCCCTCCCCGTTGGCCACCGGCGCGAAGAACACCGCTCGCCAATCGGCGGGCGCTTTCTTCAACGCCCCTGAACGCACCATGAAGTCAGCCAAGGCCATTACCCCACTCGGCTGCACGGACCACTCGCCGCTGACCTGGCGCAGCATGTCCTCGACCTGGTCCAGCGACAGACTGGACGGTTCGCTGGCCAGGAACAGTTCCGCGGCCTTGCGCGGCTCCTGGCGGATGTAGGCGTTGGCTTCGTCGATGGCCGCGACTACAGCAGCGCTCAACTGCGGATTCTTGTCGACGAAGCGACCGGTGCTGGTCAGCACGCCGCTGGTCATGTGCAGGTTCAAGGCCGAGGAGAAATCGAACAGTTTGCTGACTCGAGTATCCCGAGTCAGTTGGTAGCTATAGGGATTGGGGCCGATATAGCCTTGATACCCGCCTTGTTCACCAGGCTGGCAGTGGCGTCCGGGTGTGGCAGGCTGACCATCAGCTTGTCGAACTTGTGGATCTGGTCGGCACCAAACTGACGCTCGGCAGCCATCTGCAGCAAGAGCGCCTGCTGACCGCTGGGAGAGCTCACCGCAATTTTGTCGTCGTCCTCGAAATCGGCCAGCGACTTGATCGCATGATCATTGACGAAGAAGCCGTTGTCGCCTGCGACCAACGCACAGAGTGCCCTGATGTCTAGCGAACGACGGGTTTTCTCCCAGGCGATCAGGGTCCCCGAGAGACCGTAGCCACCAATGTCGACGTTACCGCTGATTAACGCGTCGTTGATGGCAGGCGCGCCACTGATGCGTTTGATCTCGAACATGGTGCCCGCTTGACCATGGCCTTGGCCTGCTGCTGGAACAGCCCGAGCTTGTCGGCGACCGTCACCGGCAGGTAGGCGTAGCCGTACTGGATGGCCAGGGTTACGCGTGCCTGCTCGGCGTGAGCGGCTGCGCTGATCGCAGTGAGCCCCACTGCCAGAGATAGCGCTTTGAAGGTGAGTCGGGGAAAGGCGCGCGGACGCCAGGAGGTGTCGTGCATAGCAAACTCCGGTTTGTTGTTATTTTGGAACGCCATTTCTTTAATAGATACTCATATCTTCAGGGAGTCGTCAATAGCCCTTTCCGCACGTGAAAATCTTGCAAAATGTCTTGACTTAATGATTTATTTCGAAACGATGTTGCGATAAATAAACCGACAAACGGCTGAACGTTGACACGTTCGGTCCAACCGAATGGAGCGCCCATGAGCTTCTTTTCTGCCCCGCCTCGCGTCGAAACCCAGGTATTCACCCGCCTTCCCGATCAATTCCGCGACGCGCGCCCTACCGCCTGGGCCAACGCCAATCGTCAAGGCCGAGCAATCGATTCTTTCCTCGAAGGGCCGTCTTTCGATCGGCAAGGCCGCCTGTACGTGACGGACATTCCGTTCGGGCGCATCTTCCGTATTTCACCTGCCGGTGAATGGGAGCTGGTCTGCCAGTACGACGGCTGGCCCAATGGCCTGAAGATTCATCAGGACGGGCGAATCTTCATCACCGACTACAAGCGCGGGCTCATGGTGCTGGATCCAGACAGCGGCGCAATCGAGCCTTTGCTTGAGTCGGCAGGTTCGGAGGGGTTCAAGGGGGTCAACGACCTGGTATTCGCCCCCAACGGCGATCTGTACTTCACCGATCAGGGCCAGACAGGCCTGCAGGACGCCAGCGGACGCGTATACAAACTCGACCGCCAGGGCAATTTGAGCTGTTTGCTCAATACCGTTCCCAGCCCCAACGGCATCGTCTACGACCCGAACCTCAACCACCTGCTGGTGGCCGTGACACGCGCCCAGCAGATCTGGCGAATTCCCCTGGGCAACGGCTCCATCGTCGGCAAGGTGGGTGTGTTCGCCCAGTTGCACGGTGGGTTGGGCGGGCCCGACGGCCTGGCGCTGGATGAACAGAGCAACCTGTACATCGCCCACACCGGCTTCGGCTCGGTATGGAAGCTGTCCACAGTGGCCGAGCCTCTGGAGCGGATCGTCTCCTGCGCCGGCATCAGCAATACCAACCTGGCCTTCGGCGGCGCCGATGGCAAAACCCTGTTCATTACCGAGTCCGAAAGTGCAAGCGTCCTGCAGGTGCGCACCGCCACGGCGGGACTGCCAATGTATTCACATCGCTGAGAACAGTCCGCTGGGCCACTCACAACAATCACAAAAGAGTGAACACATGACCTACCAAAACTCCCAAGCCCAGGCGCCGCTCACCGACGCCGAGGGCGAACGCCTGATGCGCCGGGTGCTGTGGCGCCTGGTGCCGTTCATTTTCGCCTGCTATGTAATCAGCTACCTCGATCGGACCAACGTGGGTTTTGCTGCGATCAGCATGAACCAGGACCTTGGATTGACGGCAACGATGTTCGGCTGGGCAGCGGGCCTGTTCTTCTTCGGCTATTTCATGTTCGAGATTCCCAGCAACCTGCTAATGCAGCGCTTTGGTGCGCGCATCTGGATTGCACGAATCATGGTCACCTGGGGCTTGATCTCGATGGCGACCGCGTTCGCCACCGGGCCGATCAGCTTCAGCATCGCCCGCTTCCTGCTAGGACTGGCCGAGGCTGGATTCACACCCGGGGTATACCTGTATTTCACTTACTGGTTCCCCGGCAAATGGCGGGCCAAGGCCACCGCTGCCTTCCTGCTGGGTATTCCTGTGGCCAACATCATCGGCTCCCCACTGTCGGGATGGCTGCTCGAGCAGCACGGCGTCTGGGGACTGAAAAACTGGCAACTACTGCTCGTGACCGAAGCCATGCCGGCCGTGTTACTGGGTATCGCCTGCCTGTTCGTCCTGGTGGACACGCCCGCCAAGGCCAAATGGCTCAACGCGCGCGAGAAAGCCTGGTTGACGCAGCGCCTGGCTCAGGAGCAACAGACCATCGGCGCCAGCCACGGCAACACGCTGCGCGCAGCCCTGACCAACCCTAAGGTGTTCACCCTGGCAGCCATCAACTTCTGCTGCATCGTCGGCTCGATCGGTATCGGCATGTGGCTGCCGCAGATCATCAAGGGGATGGGGCTAGCCAGTGGCGCGGTCGGTTTCGTCGTGGCGCTACCCTATCTGCTCGGCGCGCTCTCGATGACATTGTGGGCGCGCATGGCCAACCGGAGTCGCCAACGTTTGCCTTACGTGGTGAGCGCTTTGGCCATGGCGGCATTGGCGTTAGTCAGCGCAGCGTTGGTGAACGATAACCTGTTGAAAATCATCAGCCTGTGCGTGGCAGTGGCGAGCATTCTGTCGTTCCAGGCGACGTTCTGGGCCATTCCATCGACCTTCCTGACCGGCCGCGCAGCGGCCGGCGGATTGGCCATGATCGTTTCGATTGGCAATCTCGGCGGTTTTACCGGGCCCTTCCTGATCGGGGTCATCAAGGATGCGACCCAAAGCTTTACCCTGCCCTTCTTCGCGGTGGCGTCGATTTTGCTGATCGGCACCTGCTTGATGCTCTGGTTGGGCGACCCAGCCAGTCCTGGCAATGCCCGCGCGCAGGAGCAGACCGCCTGATCAAGCAGTGAGCGACCGCCGCGCGCGACGGCGACGCATGAGGTGCACCACACCGAGCCCCGCCACCAATGCGCCCCCGGCCACGCCCAGCGTCGCCGGGGCACCGAATTGGGCGGCCAACACCCCGGCGATCATGCCGCCCAGCGCCTCGAAGCCAAAGCGCAAAGCGATATAGAACGCCACCACCCGCCCGCGCAAAGGCCCTGGCGCCTCGCTCTGCAATTGCATATTGGTACTGACGTTGCTCAGGGTGATGCCAAAACCGAGTATCGCCAAGGCGGCCAACGCCAGCGGTAGCACGTTGGCCAGGCACAGGCCGACCAGCGACACCGCGCACAGCAACGCGCCTGCGACCGTGAACCGACCCAGCCGATGCAGCGCGCCGCCGACCGCCAACACCACGGTGGCGACGAATGCACCTGCCCCCGCAGCTCCCCACAGCCAGCCCAGGATGCGGGCATCGCCGGCGAAAACTGCCTTGGCCAGAATGGGCAACAGCGCTGTGTAGCAAGATGCCAGCAAGTTGACCAGCACCACATTGATCAGCAACTGGCGAACGCTGGCGGTGTGCCAGAGATAAGCCAGGCCTTCACGAAACACCTGCGCGGTCGAACCGCTGGCGCGCGGGCTATCACCGCCGCGCACCTTGAGCAGCCCTGCGAGCAAGGCGGTGAAACCGATCGCCGTCAGGGCGAAACAGGCCGCCTCGCCGGCCAGCGCGATCAAGCCACCGGCCAACGGCGGGCCGACGAAGCGCGCGGCATTGATCAGCATGGCATTGAGCACAAGCGCATTGGGCAAGTCCGCAGGCTCATCGACGAAGCTGCCGATCAACGCTTGGCGCAGCGGGGTTTCCAGCGCGTTGAGCAGCCCAAGCAGCAGCGCCATGCCAGCGATGAAGGGGCCATCGACCCATTCACACCACGTGGCCAGGGCCAGCACGGCGGACTGCCCCACCAGGATCGACTGAACGATGATCAGCAGTCGCCGTTTGTCGTGACGATCGATCCAGGCACCTGCCAGTGGGCCGATGAGCAGTTGCGGTATGAGCGACAGAAAGGTGATCAGACCGAGCAGCACCGCAGAACCGGTCAGGTGATAGGCCAGCCACGCCAGCGCCACCTGCTGCACCCACTTGCCTAACGTGGAGATGCCCTGGCCGGCGAAATAGATCTGGAAGTTGCGATGAGCGAGCGCCCGAATGGCCGAAGGCCAGCGGGCGCGAGGGGATGACGACAGGTGGGGCAACGATGCGAATCCTCAGTGACGGACCCACCGCCAGCATCGCCCGTCGCCTGCGACGCGCCCTGGACAAGGCGCGCCGTGGACAGGGTTCAGCCTGGCAGCAGGCAACCTTTCTTCTTCAAGGACTCCAGGACCCAGGAGCGGTCGTTGGTGCCTTGGGCAATGTGTTCCATTTGAGCCGTTTCCGCCTTGTGCTTGGCGGTAGCACGCGCGTAGACCTCAGCGACCTCATCATAAGGCACGCACAGCAGACCATCGTCATCGCCGATCATCAGATCGCCGGGGTGGATCACCATACCGTCGAGGGCGATCGGCACGTTGATCTCGCCGGGGCCGTCCTTATAGGGACCGCGGTGCGAAACGCCAGCGGCAAACAGCGGTAATTGGCCCGCGCCAATGTTGGCCGCATCGCGGATGGCGCCATTGACGACGATACCGGCGACGCCGCGCTTGACCGCATAGGCCACCATCATTTCGCCGATCAGGGCATTGGTCAGGTCGCCGCCGGCATCGACCACGATCACATCGCCTGGCTCGGCGATATCGATCGCGTAGTGCAGCATGAGGTTGTCACCTGGGCGGGCCTTGACGGTCAGCGCCGGGCCGCACAGCACGCCTTCGCGGTGCATGGGTCGCAGGCGGGCGCCGCCGGCTGTCATGCGATTCATCGAGTCGCTGACGTTCGCAACCGGTACCTCGCGATAGCGAGCAACCCATTCGTCGCCCACTTTACGAGCGCGTTCAAGCACTTGGAAGCCAATGCTCATGTGACCTACCTCTATTGGAGTTATTCGATTTCATCGGCCCGGCCGACTAGGTTTTTAGAATGTCATTTCGCTAACGGATTATCAATGGCTTTTTGAACTCGATGAAAAGCCTTATTGCCAGTTGGTACGCGCATAGTTGCAACGCCATTTCATTATGGTAGTGTTCACCCATGCCGCACCTGTACGGCCATACCGTCCCCTACAAAAACAAGGTATCGATGATGTCCCGCACCATTCTGCTGACCGGCCCAGCGTTGGCCGAAGAGGCCATGCGCCTAGCCGCCGCCCAAGGCATCCGAATCATCCCGACCACGCCCTATTTGCCGGCCGAGGAGCTGGAGGCGATCATTCGCGCCGAACAGCCCGACGCCATCGTCGTGCGCCAGGGCAGCCTGACCCGCGCCATGATCGATGCGTCAGCCAACCTCAAAGTGATCGCCAAGCACGGGGTGGGCTACAACTCCATCGACATCCAGGCTGCTGCCGAGCGCGGCATCCCGGTCTCCATCGCGGTGGGTGCCAATGCCCAATCGGTCGCCGAACACGCCTTTGCCCTGATGTTCAGCGTGGCCCGGCAGACCGCCCTGCTCGATGCGCGACTGCGCGACGGGCACTGGGACAAAGCCTCGGCCAATGGCATCGAGCTCAGCGGCAAGACGCTCGGCCTGATAGGCCTGGGCTCGATCGGCAGCATCCTCATGGACCTGGTGGCGCCGCTGCGCATGAAGGTCAAGGTCTACGACCCCTACCTCAAGCAGTTGCCGGCACGCGAGCATGTCGAGCGCGAAGAGGATTTCGATCGCCTGCTGGCCGACAGCGACGTAGTCAGCCTGCATTGCCCGCTGACCGAGACCAACCACAACCTCATCGGCGCCGCGCAAATCGCGCGCATGCGTCCCGGCGCCATCCTGATCAACACGGCACGCGGTGAACTGGTCGACACGCCAGCGCTGGTCAGTGCCTTGAGTGAGCGACGCCTCGGCGGCGCAGGCCTGGATACCTTCAACCCTGAACCACCACCGGCCGACAGCCCGCTGTGGGGACTGCCGACGTTGGTCGCCACGCCGCACGTGGGCGCCAACACCACCGAGGCCCGCGACCGCGTCGGCCTGGTGACGCTCCAGCAGATCCTCGACGTCTGGGAAGGCAAGGCCCTGGAGCCACGTTGCGTCGTCAACCGGCACCTGTTCGACAACTGATCATCCATCCCTGGCGCGCGATCGCCCGTGCGGGAGGTGCCAGGGCCAAGCCTCACTCCAGAAAAACAACAATTGGAGAGCACCATGATTTCAGTGACTTCACAGCCCAGTGAGCTCGAGCGCGCGACCATGCGCCGCGTCGCCTGGCGCCTGCTGCCGTTTCTCATCGTCTGCTACCTGATCGCGATCATCGACCGCGGCAACATCGGCATGGCTTCGCTGCAGATGAACCAGGACCTGGAACTGTCCGCCAAGGTCTTCGGTTTCGCCAGCAGCCTGTTCTTCTTCGCCTATTTCCTGGTCGAAGTGCCCAGCAACCTGGCCATGCAGCGCTACGGCGCGCGGATCTGGATCGCCCGCATCATGATCACCTGGGGCCTGATCTCCGCCGGTACCGCCTTCGTCCAGGGCGCCAACTCGCTGTACGTGATGCGTTTCCTGCTCGGCGCCGCTGAGGCCGGCTTCTTCCCCGGCGTCCTGCTCTATCTCACCTACTGGTTGCCCTCGGCCTACCGTGCGCGAATGGTGGCGTTGTTCATGGTCGCCATTCCGGCCGCCAACTTCATCGGCTCGCCGCTCTCCGGCCTGCTGCTGAGCCTGGACGGCTGGATGGGCATGCGCGGCTGGCACTGGCTGTTCATTCTCGAAGGCATTCCCGCCGTGCTGCTGGGCATCGCTTGTCTGTTCGTGCTGACCGACCGCCCCGAGCAGGCCAAGTGGCTGAGCGACGAACAACGCGCCTGGCTGACCACGCGCCTGGCCGAGGAAGCGGCGAAGAAAACCACCATTGGCCATATTTCGTTGTGGAAGCTGTTGCGCCACAAGGACATCTGGGTGCTGGCGCTGATCTACTCGGGTGCCTCTGCTGCGGGCAGTACCATGAGCGTCTGGGCCCCGCAACTGCTCAAGACCTTTGGCCTGACGTCGATGGAAATCGGCCTGGTCAACGCCATTCCCTACGGCATCGCCTCGGTGCTGATGATCGTCTGGGGTCGCAGCTCCGACCGCACGGGCGAACGTCGCTGGCACACGGCAATGACTATGTTGCTGATCGCGGCCGGCCTGCTGATGACCCTGTTCACCTCGTCGTTGCCGGCCACCGTGGTGATGCTGACCATGGTGCTGGTGGGCGCCTACTCGATGAAAGGGCCGTTCTGGGCGCTGGTATCCGGCTGGCTGTCCTCCTCCACCGCTGCCGCCGGCCTGGCGGCCGTTGGCGCGATGGCCAACCTCATTGGCGGCGGCCTGATGGTGAATGTCTACGGCGCCATCCACGACGCCACCAGCAGCTACGCGCTGGCGCTGATGCCACTGGCGGCGCTGTGCACCCTGGCCGGTGTCATGGTGTTGGTGATCGGTCGCAAACGCCAGCTCGAGCAAGCCGAAGCGGCGGCGGCGCTCGGCGCCAAGTAATTCTGCACCGTACGCATCGACGCCCACCTTCCGTCGAGGAACGTGGGCGTCGTCTTGTCATTACAACAATACAACGAGGTTTGCGATGTCTCTTACTCGTCGCCACTTTCTGCAGGTGGCCAGTGCCCTTGGCGCTGCCGCTTCCACCGGAGTGTTGGCCAAGATGCCGTTCAGCAAAGGCGAGGCGCCAGCTCGCCTGGTGCCACCTCAAGGCAGCGTCGACTGCCATATGCATTTGTACGACAGCCGTATTCCCGCCGCCGCTGGCGCCACGTTGCTGCCGCCGGACGCTTCGCTGGAGGACTATCGCCAGCTTCAGCAGCGTCTCGGGCTACGTCGCATGGTGATCGTCACCCCTTCGACCTACGGCACGGACAACCGCGTCATGCTCGACGGTCTGCTGCGCAGCCGGGGCGATGCGCGAGGGGTCGCGGTGTTGGCCAGCAGCATCACCGATGCCGAGCTTGAGCACCTCCATAAAGCCGGCGTTCGCGGTATCCGCTTCAACCTCAGCGTCGGCACCCAGGCCCTGGAAGGCATCGAAGCGCTGGCCGCCCGTGTGAACGAACTGGGCTGGAACGTCCAGGTCGCTACCGGGCCGCTGCTGCCGGAGGTGGCACCGCGCCTGGCCAAGCTACCGAGCAAGCTGGTGATCGATCACCTGGGCCACGTACCGCAGCCAGAGGGCCTGAAATCCACGGCCTTCGCCGCGCTCACAGGGCTGCTCGACGCCGGGCGCACCTGGGTCAAGCTGTCGGCGCCCTACCTGCGTTCGGCAGTCGGTGCGCCGGGTTACCAGGATGTGGGCGTGGTCGTCAGCACGCTGATCGCGCGCTATCCCCAGCACCTGGTATGGGGCAGCGACTGGCCACACCCGACGTTGGCGCCAGAGCAGAAGCCGGACGATGCAGCACTGCTGGACCTGTTGCTGCAATGGGCACCGGATGAGCGCGTGCGCACGATGATCCTGCGCGATACGCCCGTGAAGCTGTACGACTTCTAAGCAAGCGTGCCGGCCAACGAGGGCGGCCTGTCAGGGGCCTCTGTTCGTCGGCTCGGCCTTGCACCTCACACACCGCCCCTCGGCTAACCCCCTCAGCTTTCGTTCGTTCAGCCTTCGTTCAGACTGCTTGAAGAAAACCTTGATGCGACCTCGCTAGGATCCCGGCGCTTCGAGGAACCAATGGGTTCCTTGCCTTCAAGTCGGCTACCGAGGTCTGCATGACCGAGCATTTTCTACCCTTTTCTCGTCCGAGCATTGGCGAGCAAGAGATTACCGCCGTTGCACAGGTGCTGCGATCAGGCTGGATCACCAGCGGGTCGAAAAATCTGGAGCTCGAACAGCGCTTCGCCGAGTACGTGGGCGGCGAACATGCAGTTGCACTGTCCAGTGCTACCGGCGCATTGCACGTCACGCTGCTGGCGCTGGGGATCGGCCCAGGGGATGAAGTCATCACGCCTTCGCTGACCTGGGTTTCGACGGCCAACATCATTTCACTGATCGGCGCCACGCCGGTGTTCGTGGATGTCGATCGGCACACCCTGATGTGCGATGCACTGCATGTACAGGCCGCCATTACCCCGCGAACGCGGGCAATCATACCCGTTCATTTCGCCGGAGCCGCACTGGACCTGCGACCTCTGCGAGCCCTCGCAGAACAGCACGGCATTGCGTTGATCGAAGACGCTGCCCATGCGGTGGGAACCGAGTATCGCGGTGCTCGGATCGGCGCGAGCGGCACCGCCATCTTTTCATTCCACGCCATCAAGAACCTGACCTGCGCCGAAGGCGCCATGCTGGTCACCGACGACCACGCGTTGGCCGATCGCGTGCGGCGCCTGAAATTCCATGGACTGCAAGTCGATGCGTTCGATCGCTCGAGCCAAGGCCGGCGTCCCCAGGCGCAGGTCATCGAGCCAGGCTTCAAGTACAACCTGGCGGACATCAATGCGGCCATGGCGCTGGTTCAGTTGCAACGGTTGGAGGCACTCAATGCCAGGCGCCACGCGCTAGCCGAACAGTACACCGCTCGCCTGGCCGATCTGCCCGTCAAGCCACTGGCTGTTCCGACCTACCCGATCCACCACGCCTGGCACCTGTTCATCCTGCGCATCGATGAGCAGGCCTGTGGTCTGACTCGCGACGCGTTCATGGAGGCCATGAAGCACCAGGGTATTGGCTGCGGCATCCACTTCATTCCTGCACACCTGCACCCCTACTACCGCCAGGCCTACCCGGATGTTCGACTGCCGGAGAGTGAGTGGAATGCTTCGCGACTGTGCACGATCCCCCTGTTTCCCGACATGCAGGACAGTGATGTGGACCGCGTGGTTTCAGCCATCGAATACAGTCTGGAGGCAAGAACATGAAGCCGGCTGCATTCGAACTCATCTCGATCGTGATTCCGGTGTTCAACGAAGAAGCGAGCCTGCCCCAACTGTTGAGCCGAACGTTGGCTGCCTGCAGTCAGCTATCGCAACCGTTCGAACTCATCCTGGTGGATGACGGCAGTCGCGATCAGTCTTCGACGATCATGCAAGAAGCAGCCTCGGCCAATGGCAGCCCGGTGGTGGCCGTACTGCTGAACCGAAACTATGGCCAGCATGCGGCGATTTTCGCAGGCTTCGAGCAGTCTGCCGGGGACCTGATCATCACCCTGGATGCCGACCTGCAGAATCCACCTGAGGAAATTCCACGGCTGGTCGAACAAGCCGCCTGTGGCTATGACGTGGTCGGCTCGGTCCGCGAGCGCCGCCAGGACTCAGCATGGCGACGCTGGCCCTCGCGGCTTGTCAATCGAGCGGTCAAGAGCGCCACCGGGGTGGCCATGCACGACTATGGCTGCATGCTGCGCGCCTACCGTCGGCCGATTGTCGACGCCATGCTCAAGTGCCAGGAACGCAGCACCTTCATTCCCGTGCTGGCCAACAGCTTCGCCCGCCACACCTGCGAAATACGCGTCGCCCATGCCGAGCGTGAGCATGGCGAGTCCAAGTACAGCCCGATGGGCCTGCTCAACCTCATGTTCGATCTGCTCACCTGCATGACCAACATGCCGCTGCGCCTGTTAAGTCTGTGCGGTGCAGTCATGGCCAGTGCTGGCTTCGTGCTGGCCTGCGCCCTGGTGCTGTTGCGCCTGACGTTTGGCGCGGCCTGGGCCGGTAACGGTCTGTTCGTGTTGTTCGCCGTGTTGTTCATGTTCAGCGGCGTCCAGTTGCTGGGCATGGGACTGCTGGGCGAATACCTGGGCCGCCTGTACAGCGACGTCAGGGCGCGCCCACGGTTTCTGATCGAACAGGTCGTCAGAGCCAGTCCTGCCTCGCCCCCGGCGCCGACGCCGTCTGCCAATCCGCTTACTTCTACCAGAGAATCCTGACGACATGAACGTCAAAGTCGTTGTCTTTGCCTATCACGATATCGGTTGCACCGGTATCGAATCCCTTCTCGAAGCCGGTTACGACATTACGGCGGTCTTCACCCACCATGACCAGCCGCAGGAGCGGATATTCTTCGGCTCAGTGGCGCGTCTGTGTGCTGAGCGTGGCATACCGGTTTACGCCCCCGAAGACGTCAATCACCCCCTGTGGGTGCAACGCATCCGCGAACTTGAGCCGGACTTCCTGTTTTCCTTCTATTACCGGCAGCTCTTGGGCGAGTGTATCCTCGCCTGCGCCAAGCGCGGCGCATTCAACCTGCACGGGTCCCTGCTGCCACGCTACCGAGGCAGAGCACCGGCAAACTGGGCCATTATCAACGGCGAGACGCAGACCGGCGTCACCCTGCACCGAATGGTCGGACGCGCCGATGCTGGGCCGATCCTTGCTCAAGTTCCGGTAGCCATCGCCGAGACCGATACTGGTCTGAGGCTTCAACAGAAACTGCGCGCAGCAACCATCGGCTTGCTGCGCGAAAAGCTACCACTACTAGCGGCCGGTGGCCTTGCAGAGGTGCTGCAGGATGAAACCCAGGCCAGCTACTACGGCCGCCGTACAGCCGCCGATGGCCTGCTCGACTGGCAGCGCCCGGCCAAAAGGCTCTACGACCTGATCCGCGCAGTCACCCATCCTTACCCCGGGGCCCATTGCAAGAGCGGTGAGCACAAATTGCTGATCTGGGACGCCGACGTCATCCCGGGCAATCTCGGGCAGCCCCCCGGCACCGTGCTGTGCGCCGACCCGTTGCGCATCGCCTGTGGAGAAGATTCACTGGTAGTGCGTCATGCCCAACGCGGCGACCATGGCCTGTACCTTTGCGGTGCCGGCCTGGCCCGTGACCTGGGCCTGGTTGAGGGGGCGTCGCTGAGTGCGGCACACCCGCCGGCAAAACGCCCGACGCGGGTACTGATCCTCGGCGTCAATGGCTTCATCGGCAACCACCTGTCCGAGCGACTGTTGAGTGACGGCAACTACGAAATCCATGGCATGGACATTGGCTCGGATGCCATCGAACGGTTGAAGGGCAACCCACAGTTCCACTTCGTCGAGGGCGACATCAGCATCCACAGCGAATGGATCGAGTACCACGTCAAGAAGTGCGACATCGTGCTACCGCTTGTCGCCATCGCCACCCCCATCGAGTACACCCGCAATCCGTTGCGCGTGTTCGAACTGGACTTCGAAGAAAACCTGAAGATCATTCGCTACTGCGTGAAGTACGGAAAACGCGTGATATTCCCCTCCACCTCGGAAGTCTATGGCATGTGCCAGGATCCGGAGTTCGACGAGGACAGGTCGAACCTGGTCGTAGGCCCCATCAACAAACAGCGCTGGATCTACTCGGCTTCCAAGCAACTGCTGGACCGGGTCATCTGGGCCTACGGCAAACAAGGCCTGCGTTTTACTTTGTTCCGTCCGTTCAACTGGGTAGGCCCGCGCCTGGATCGCCTGGACTCGGCGCGCATCGGCAGCTCGCGGGCGATCACCCAACTGATTCTGCACTTGGTGGAAGGCACGCCCATACGTCTGGTCGACGGTGGTGAGCAAAAGCGCTGCTTCACCGATGTCGCCGACGGCATCGAAGCCCTGGCGCGCATCATCGACAACGCAGACGGTTGCTGCGACGGGCAGATCATCAATATCGGCAATCCTGACAACGAGGTTAGCGTTCGCGAGTTGGGCGAAGCCTTGCTGCGCCAGTTCGATGCGCACCCGCTACGCGGCGAGTTCCCCCCTTCGCCGGGTTCCAGTGGGTGGAGAACCGCACGTTCTACGGCGACGGCTACCAGGACGTCAGCCACCGCAAACCGCGCATCGCCAATGCACGCCGCTTGCTGCACTGGCAGCCGACCGTCGATCTGGAGCAGACCATCGCCAAGACCCTGGACTTCTTCCTCAACGAAGCGCTCCTCGAACGCGGGAGAAGCCGATGAGTCCGGTGGGATTGCGAGTCGATGTGGATACCTTCACCGGCACGCGCGAAGGCGTGCCCGCGCTGCTCGATCTGTTAGACGCCGCTGCGGTGAAGGCCACGTTCTTTTTCAGCGTGGGCCCCGACAACATGGGGCGACATGTCTGGCGACTGGCTCGCCCGGCGTTCCTGCGCAAAATGCTGCGCTCGAAGGCCGCCAGCCTCTATGGATGGGACATGCTCCTGGCCGGCACGGCATGGCCTGGGAAGTCGATAGGCCGCGAACTCGCGCCGATCATGCGACGCGCCCAGGAGGCTGGCCATGAGATCGGCCTGCACGCCTGGGATCACTATGCCTGGCAGGCCCACGCCGGCCGTTGGTCGGATCGGGTTCTGATCGATCAGGTGCGTCAGGGCAAGGAATGCCTGGAAGACATCATTGGCCAATCGGTCACCTGCTCGGCAGCGCCCGGCTGGCGGGCCGACACGTTAATCCTTTCAGCCAAGCAGGCGCTTGGCTTTCGTTACAACAGCGACTGCCGCGGCGGCGGAATTTTCCTCCCGCTGCTGTCCGACGAGTGCCCAGGCACCCCGCAGATTCCCGTGAACGTACCGACCTTCGATGAAATGGCCAGGCCTGGATTATCCATGAACAGCTTCAACGAGCTCATCCTTGAGCGTCTCACTGCCAGCCACTATGGCGTCTACACCGTACATGCCGAAGTGGAAGGCCGGAGCATGGCCGGTGGATTCGAACAGTTGCTCAAACGCGCGGCCTGGCGCGACATCGATTTCAAGCCCCTGGGGGCGTTGCTGCCAGAGGATGTCCATCGCCTACCGACCGCCCATGTCATACGCGGGGCAGTAGCGGGCCGCGAAGGTTGGGTGGGGGTTCGTCACACATGAGTCGCGTTCAACAGTGGTCACTGATCGCCCTGATCTTCGTCCTGTTCTATGCCCTGCCACTAAGCAACCACGGTCTATGGATCCCGGACGAAACGCGCTACGCGCAAATCGGCCAGGAAATACTGCTCAGCGGTGATTGGGTTTCCCCGCATTTCATGGGCCTGCGCTATTTCGAAAAGCCCATAGCGGGTTACTGGATGATCGCCGCAGGACAAGCGGTCTTCGGCGAGAACCTTGTCGGAGTACGCATCGCATCGCTACTCGCCACAGCCCTGAGCACCCTGCTGATTTTCCAACTGGCCCAGCACATCTGGCACAACCGCCGTACCAGCTGGCTGGCGGCGGCGTTCTATGCGAGCTTCGGGCTGATTGCCGGCCAGGCCGGTTATAGCAACCTGGATCCTCAGTTCACCTGGTGGGTCAATTTCAGCCTCGCTGCACTGTGGGGCGCGTTGAACGCCTCAACGACCCGACGGCGACTCGGGCTGTGGGCCGTGCTTGGACTGGCCTGCGGTATGGGGTTCCTGACCAAGGGGTTCCTCGCTTTGCTGTTGCCGGTGCTGATCGCCGTGCCCTACGCCGTGTCTCGCAAGTGCTTCAAGCTACTGCTGAAGTTTGGGCCGCTCGCAGTGCTGGTGGCGCTGTTCGTGTGCGCACCCTGGGCGTTGAGCGTGCATGCCAGGGAGGCGGATTACTGGAGTTTCTTCTTCTGGCATGAGCACATTCGACGCTTCGCTGCCGAAGACGCCCAGCACCTGCGGCCTTGGTGGTTCTATCTGCCCCTCATGCTCGCGGCCACCCTGCCCTGGGCCGGCCTGCTCCCGATCAGCCTCAAACAAGCGTGGCGCGAGCGCTCATCCGCCGACATGGTCTTCCTGGCGCTCTGGCTGGTGTTACCGTTCCTGTTCTTCAGCCTGAGCCGTGGCAAGCTGCCGACCTACATCATGCCGTGCCTGATGCCCCTGGCGCTGATGATGGCCCGTGCCATCGACCGGCGCCTGAGCGAGTACGAAGGTGCAGCGCTTCGCTTCAACGGCTGGATCAATCTCAGCATCGCCGTGATTGCTAGCGGCGGCCTGGCAGTTGTGCAGTGGAAACAGCCGGTCTATGTCGATGAACCTCTGGTGTTGTGGCTGGCAGTCATCGTCATCGTCGTGTGGGGGCTGTGTGGTCTGGCCCAGGCGATCAAGCCCATCCGCTTGTGGTACACCCCGCTGCTGGGCCTCTGGACGCTGATCGCGATCCTGCCAGCGGCGATGCCCGCACGTGTGGTGAACAACAAGACGCCTGATACGTTCATTGCCGCGTATCTGCCAGAACTGGCAAACGTAACGCATCTGGTCAGCAATGACTTGGGCGCCGCCTCGGCTTTGGCGTGGCGTACGAAAAGGCCCGAGGTCACCCTCTACGACACCAAAGGCGAACTGAAATACGGTTTGTCATACCCAGAACACCGTCATCGCAGCGTCGCGCCTGACGCCTTCCAGGCGTGGTTGCAGGAAGCGCGAAAAACCGGATCGGTGGCCATCGTGTTGAGAAGCAAGGACGGTTCTGGTCGCCATCTGCCCCAGCTTCCTGGCGGCGAACGGTACGCATCGGGGCACCTCTCCCTCATCATTCTCGAGCAGAGCCAATGATCACCCTGCTGCTACTCGCTACCTCGCTGCTGATCTGCTGCGGACAGATCGCGCAGAAGTTCACGGCCCAGCGCTGGGCGGCGTTGGCCGGCGGCAATTCGGGGTGGGCCATTCTGGGTTGTCCCTGGCCGTGGTTGGCATCGATCAGTCTTGTCCTGGGCCTGGGCTGCTGGTTGGGGGTGCTTCGGCACATGGATGTCGGCGTCGCCTATCCCATGCTGAGCCTGAACTTCGTACTGGTGGCGCTTGCTGGACGCTACCTGTTCGGCGAAATCCTGCAAGGCCGAAGTCTGGCAGGCATAGCCCTGATCGCAACTGGCGTACTGATGCTGGGGGGGCTGTCATGAGCTGCCGCAGAGGTCTGGCCGCTGCCTGGACCAGCGTCCTGTTGGTCAGTGCTGCGCAGTTGGCCATGCACTGGGGCATGACCCGTCTGCCAGCGTTCTCTGACTGGGCCTGGGGCACGTGGCCCATGGGTGCACTGGCCTGTGTGGCAGGCGGTGTGATGGCCTACGTGATTTCACTCGGCTTCTGGTTACTGGCCCTAAGCCACCTGCCTCTGGGCAGGGCCTACGGCCTGCTTGGCCTTAGCTACGCGCTGGTCTACATCCTGGCGGCGAGCCTGCCCTTTTTCGACACCCATTTCTCGGCCATCAAGACAGTGGGTGTGGGCCTGGTCGTGGCCGGCGTATGGCTAATGAATACCTGCGGTGCGAGCCGCGACTGCCCTGTCCAGTGTTGCAAGGAGAGTCAATGAAAATCACGGTCTATGGAAGCGGCTACGTCGGTTTGGTGCAGTCCAGTGTGCTGGCGGAAGTCGGTCATGATGTCGTGTGCATGGACATCGATCAGATCAAGGTGGACGCACTGTCGCGGGGCGTGGCGACGATCTTCGAGCCAGGGCTCGAGGCACTGCTGCGCGAAGGTCTGGACAGCGGACGATTGCGGTTCACCAGCGACTCATGTCTGGCTGCGGAGCATGGGCATGTGCAATTCATCGCGGTCGGCACGCCCCCGGGGGCAGACGGTGCGGCAGATCTGGGGGCAGTCTTCGCGGTGGCGGATCAGATCAGCCTTCACCGCTCAGCACCGGTCATCATCGTGGAAAAATCCACGGTGCCGGTGGGTACCGGTGATCGCCTGCGCCAGCACATTCGCCGGCGACTCGACGATGCGGGGCGCTCACTGGAGTTCGAAATTGCCTCGAACCCGGAGTTTCTCAAGGAGGGTGCGGCACTGGCTGATTGTCGCCGACCCGACCGGATCGTCATCGGGACCGAGAGCGAAGCGGTGCGTCAGGTGATGCGCGAACTCTACGAGCCATTCAATCGCAACCATGACCGCATGCTGTTCATGACGCTGCGCAGCGCCGAACTGACCAAATACGCAGCTAATGGCATGCTGGCCACCAAGATCAGCTTCATCAACCAGCTCGCCGAACTTGCCGAACACGTGGGCGCCGACATTGAGTCGGTGCGTTTGGGCATGGGGGCAGATCCCCGAATTGGCTACCACTTTATCTACCCAGGCTGCGGCTACGGCGGCTCATGCTTTCCCAAGGACATGCGCGCGCTCATCAACAGCGCGCAGCAGGTTCAATGCCCCAGCGACCTGCTGGAGGCTGTGGAAGCGATCAATGGGCGGCAAAAAAGCAAGTTGTTCGAACGCATCAAGAGCTACTTCGGCGGCGACCTCACCGGCAAGGTCTTCGCGCTCTGGGGACTGGCGTTCAAGCCCAACACCGATGACATTCGTGATGCGCCCAGCCGAGTACTCATGGAATCGCTGTGGGCTCACGGAGCGCGGGTCAATGCCTACGATCCAGAGGCGATGCTGGAAACCCAACGCGCCTACGGCCACGATGCGCGCCTGTCGTTGATGGGCACGCCCGAGGCGGCGCTGACGGGGGCGGACGCCTTGGTTATCTGCACGGAGTGGCAACAGTTCAAGGCCCCGGATTTCGAGGCGATCAAAGACCGCTTGAACGCACCGGTCATCATCGACGGCAGAAATCTCTTCGATCCCGAGCGGATGCACAGGCACGGTATCACCTACTTCCCCATTGGCCGTGGACGCTCGTGTGCAACCTCAGATGATGGACGTCTGTCGGAGTCGCTTTCGGCCTAGTGATCTGAAGAAAAGTCAGCGGGCGTTGATCGGGCATCTTGCGTAAAACGCCTGATTTCCATGCAGCGCTCGCCCTGTTGTTCACGGTGGACTGTGCGCGATTTGTCACCCGAGGTGCTTTTGAATCATCGACGAATCCTCATCATTGAAGACCGCTTCGAGGGGGCAGGCGTGCTGACGACCTATCTGAAAAGGGAAGGTTTCGAAACCACGGTCGTACACGACGGCATTCCAGGCCAAGCCCTATTTCGCCATCTCGATCCAGCGCTGGTCCTGCTGGATATCACCTTGCCAGGAAGAGACATACATCGATTTCTCTTCGAACTGCGTCAAACCTGCGTGACGCCCGTCATCGTCCTCACCGCCGCGGCCGACGTCACGGAAAAAATCGGCGTACTGCGCCAAGGGGCGGACGATTACATTCCCAAACCCTATAACCCAAGAGAGGTCACGGCGCGCATTCAGGCTGTACTGCGCCGTGCTTGGCCAGCACAGGCGTCGCGAAGCGTCCTCGAATGCGACGGCGTCTGGGTGGACCTCGACGCCCTGGTCGGTGGCGTGCGCACTGCCGACGGCGACTCGATCCTGCTGAGTCTGACTCGGACCGAACTGGGCGTGCTGACTGCACTGCTGAAAACCCCCTACAAAGCTTTCACCCGCGAAGAGCTGCTGGCGTCGAGCATGCCCGACAGCAATGCCCAGAGCCGCGTGATCGACACGCATGTCCATAATTTGCGGCGCAAGCTCGAAGCCGCAGGGGTCATGCAAGTGCCGAGCACGGTCAGGGCCGTGGGCTACCGATTCAGGTCGGAGGCCAAGCTGCGGCAAATGGGCGCGCCCTAAAGCTTTTACAGACTCACCCATCTGCGGCTTAATAGCGCCGTCCCGCTCAAGGATGGCCAATGCTCACCACGCGTCACATGCCCCTGCTGCTGCTTGCCTGCCTCGTCGTACTGTTCAACCTGCTGGCGATGCCGCTCGACCGCGCGCTACGGCCTCCTGCAGTCGATTCATCATTGCTGCTGGGCAGTTTCTGCAGCCTGCATGGTGTGCAGAACCTGCCCAAGTCGGTGCTGGCGCAACTCAAGCTCGACCAGGCCGAGTTGTCCGATCAGCTCGACAGCACGCCTGCGCCCGGCGATTGCTGCTGCGGCCACGCGGGCCAGGCCGCCTTGGCCTCGACCTATTTCAGACATCTGATCCCGCGCTTCTGGCCCGACGTCCTGCTCCTCAGCCCGGCGCCTGACCGGCCAGTCCCGCGCGAGCAACGACCCGCCCTCACACCGCGCGCCTCTCCTCTGGCTTGAAGACTCGTCCCTAGAGCACCGCGCTGCGCACTGCTTCGCGCACGCACACGACTGTCCTGCCAGGAACCGCTTTCCATGACTGCGTCACGCCATGCCGCACGCGCCGCCCTGCCCGCGCTTGCCCTCACCTGCACCCTCGCTCCGGCCGCCCAGGCCGAAGCCGAGACGATCCCTCCCGCGACTCCCCCCTGACCTTGGGCGCTGTCAGCGTCTCAGGCCGCGAAACCGGCCCACAGTCCAGCGCCGCGCTGATCGGTTCGGTCGATGTGCTGCGCGCCGACACGCTAGACACCCTGCCCGTCGCCTACGCCTGGGAATTGTTCAGGCGCGCGCCGGGCGTGCTGCTGACCGAATTCAACCAGGGCACCACCTCGGGGAAGCTGTCGATGCGCGGCTTCAATGGCGAGGGCGAAGTCAACGCCGTGAAGTTGCTGATCGATGGCATCCCCAGCAACACCAACGACGGCAACATGCCCTTCATCGATGCGGTGTTCCCGCTGGACATCGACAACATCCAGGTGGTGCGTGGCACCCAGGACCCGCGTTATGGACTGAACAACATCGCCGGCAACGTTTCGATCAACACCCGCACCGGGGGTGAATACAACCAGGCGCGGCTGCGCTATGGCAGTTTCGACACCCGTGAAGTGCAACTGGCCAAAGGCATCGAAGGCACGAACTGGACTCAGAACTACTTCTTCGCCCGCCAACAGGTCGGCGGATACCGGGATCACGCCGACACCGAGCGCTATACGTTTTCCGGCAAATGGTTCTACACGCCGGAGGACGGCCGCTACCGCGCAGGGCTGATTGCACGTCACTACCAGAGCACCGCCCAGGAGGCCGGTTACCTCAGCGCAGACGACGCCCGCCACGATCCACGCCACAGCAATGCCTTCAATGCGACCGACCAAGGCACGCGGCGCATCAACCAACTGAGCCTGCATCTGGACACCGACCTCACCGACGACCTCGCCTGGTCCACCAAGGTCTACCTCAACACCTTCGACGACCGGCGCTGGACGCAGTACTGGCGCACCAGCGCACAGCAGGAGCGCTACGCGAACGAAACCCAGTACGGTGCCCTCACCTCGCTCACCTGGCGGCCCGAGGTTCAGGGCCTGCACGGCTTTGCCCTGGAAGGCGGCAGCGACGTAAACCGCCAGGAAAATCGCAGCCAGCGCTATCGCACCCTCGACCGAACCCGCCAGGTCCGTACCCGCGACCAGCAGTTCGATTTCGACACGCTCGGCGCTTATGTGCAGGCCGAGATCGAGCCGGTCGCCTCGCTGAAGATCGTTCCGGCCTATCGGGTCGACACGCTCAGTGGTCACTTCGACAACCGCGCCAATGGACAGCAGGCGCCGATCAACGACTACGGCCTGATCCGCCAGCCGAAACTCAGCATCGCCTGGACGCGATGGGACGTGGCGGGCCTGTACGCGAACTGGGGTCGTACCTTCCAGGTCGGCACCGGCGCGGCGGCGTACAAGATCCCGCCAAGCCACCAGGACCTGGCGCCCTCGATCAACGAAGGCTGGGAGACAGGCATCACCTTCAACCCCACGCGCTGGCTGGACGGTCGCCTGGCTTACTGGCGCCAGGAGGCCAGTGGCGAAGTCAGCCGGCGCCTGAACGATCCCAGTGGCGAGTCCGACAACGTCGGCGAAACCCGGCGCTGGGGCTATGACCTGCAAATGAACCTGCACCCGGACGAGCGCACCGAGTGGTGGCTGGCCTATACCTGGCAGTACTCGCGCATCCTGGAGCCCAGCGCCGCCTTGCCGGCAAGCCGAGGACAGGAGATCGATCATGTCCCCCATCACGTGTGGAATGCCGGAGTCCGCTATCAGGCCTCGCCAGCATTGCAACTGGGTGCCTGGATGAACGGCCAGTCGCGCTATTACCTGGAACGCGAAAACACCCAGGGCCGTTACGGCAGCTTCGTGCTGATGAACCTGAGCGCAAGCTACCGACTGAGCGAGTCGGTCAGCGTCGACCTGCAGTTGAAGAACCTCGCCAACCGCTACTACGCATACGTCTGGTACGACCCCGATGGCGCGCAGGCTTCGCTGCATTCGCCAGGCGACGGGCGCGCGCTGTACGCCGGGGTCACCTTCGACTTCTAAGTCCGCCAGCCGGTCAACGCAGGTGCTGGGCGAGCTCGGCGATGTGTTGCGGACCGATGCCGCAGCAGCCGCCGATCATGCTCGCCCCGCGCTCACGCCAGTCCTGGGCCCACTTCAGGTAACCCGGCGGGTCCAGGTCGTCGCGCAGCTCATCCAGACCGTCGTTGGCGGTGGCCTCTTTCGGCTGGGGCGGGAAGGCATTGGCATAGGCGCCGATGGCGATGTCGGCCTGGCGCGCTTCGATTACCGCACGCGCGGCGTCGATCGCGGCACCGATGACCTCGGGCTGGCTGCAGTTGAACAGCACGGCCGCCACGCCGAGTTCGGCTGCCGCCGCCACCGCCTCGCTCACCGGCTCGCCGGAACGCAGGCGTGGGATCGGGTCGACCTCTTCGTCCTGGAGGGTGAACGACACCCAGAACGGCTTGCCGTCCTTGGGCAGATGGGCATGGATGGCGCGCACTTCGGCAATGGCGCTCTGCGTCTCGGCCAGCCAGACGTCTACATGCGCAGCCAAGCCCTGAACCAGCGGGGTGAGGACCTCGGCGACGCGCTCAGGCTGGAACAGGTCCGGCCGGTACGAACCGAACAGCGGCGGCAACGACCCGGCCACCTGCACAGGATGCGCACTGGCCCTGGCGGCCTGGCGCGCCAGTTGCCCGGCGATGTCGGCCAGGTGCTGACCTTCTTCGGCAAACCGCGCCTCACCGATGTGGAAGGGCACCACCGCATAGCTGTTGCTCGTGATCACCCGCGCCCCGGCCTCGATGAACGCGGCATGCACGCCGACTACCGCTTCGGGAGCCTCGCTGAGGGCGAGCGCCGACCACTCCGGCTGGCGGAACGGTGCGCCGCTGCGTTGCAATTCCCGTCCCATGCCCCCGTCAAGAATCACCATGTCACGTTGTTTCATATAACGCCTCTGCAGGTTCTTATGAAGAAAATTCATTATGAACGTCGGATTTATACCTATTAAATATCCGAATTCACTTTCCGCCAACCTTTCAGGTACTTACATGCGTTTTCCTGCCTTGCTCGGCGCGGGCCTCGTGCTGCTCGCCACCGCCACTCACGCGCTTGCCGGCGCCACGCTGGAGCGGGTCGAATCTCGCAAGGAACTGGTCAACGTGCTGATGGAGAGCTACCCGCCGTTTTCTTTCCTGAACGAGCAGAACCAGCTGGATGGTTTCGACGTCGACGTGGCCAAGGCCGTCGCTGAGCGGCTGGGCGTCAAGCTGCGCCTGGAAACGCCGTCGTGGGACGTGATTGCCGCCGGTCGCTGGAGCGGGCGCTACGACATCTGCATCTGCTCCATGACCCCCAGCAAGGCGCGCGCCGAAGTCTTCGACTTCCCCGTCGAGTATTACGCCTCCCCTGCGGTGATCGTGGTCAATGCCCAGGACGACCGTATCCACGGCGCCAAGGACCTGGACGGCCGCAAGGTCGGCCTGACCAGCGCGTCGAGCTATGAAAGCTACCTGAACAAGAACCTGGTGATCGAAGGCGACGAAGGCCGCAAGATCAGCTATCCGTTCGACTTCGTCCAGATCGCCCCCTACGACACCGACAACGTCGCCTTCCAGGACCTGGGCCTGGGTGCCGGCGTGCGCCTGGATGCCATTCTCACCAATCTGGTGACTGCCCAGCCGCGATTGAACCAGGACAAGCGCTTCAAACTGGCCGGCGCGCCGCTGTATGAAGAACCGAACGCTGTAGCCATCGAAAAAGGCGATCCCGAATGGGATGCCAAGGTGCGTCAGGTGTTCGCCGAGCTCAAAGCCGACGGCACGCTGACCAAACTGTCGCAGAAGTGGATCGGTGCCGATATCAGCAAATGAACGCCGAACGTTTTGCTTCAAGACCCTTGCTGGGCTTTCGCGCTCGCCTGTACCTGACATGGCTGGCGCTGTTCGTACTGTTCATCGGCTTTTTCCTGAGCTTCGACCTGAAGTTCTCGATCATTCTGGAGAAGTTTCCCAACCTCGCCGGTTTCAAGCTCGGACCCAACGGCTTCCTGCAAGGCGCTGCCCTGACGCTGTTCCTGTGCCTGTGCTCGATGCTGATCTCGGTACTGCTAGGCTTCGCCGCCGCACTGGCCCGGCTGTCGGGCAGTGCCGTGCTGGTGGGCATCGCCAGTTTCTACACGTCGTTCTTCCGCGGCACGCCGCTGTTGATCCAGATCCTGCTGATCTATCTGGGCTTGCCGCAACTGGGGCTGGTGCCCGGCGCCATCAGTGCCGGCATCATCGCCCTGTCGCTGAACTACGGCGCTTATCTAAGCGAAATTTTCCGCGCCGGTATCCTGGGTGTCGCCCGTGGCCAGCGCGAGGCGGCCCTGGCGCTGGGCATGCGCAGCCGGCAGATCTTCAGCCATATCGTCCTGCCCCAGGCCATGCGAGTCATCATTCCGCCGACCGCGAACCAGTTCATTTCCATGCTCAAGGACTCGTCGCTGATCTCGGTGATGGGCGTCTGGGAGGTGATGTTCCTGGCCCAGTCCTATGGCCGCTCGAGTTATCGCTACCTGGAGATGCTCACCACCGCCGCCGTGATCTACTGGGTGCTGTCGATCCTGCTGGAGCTGATCCAGGCGCGACTCGAACGGCATTTCGCCAAGGCGTACCTGCGCTGATCCCTCAGCGCACCTGATCCCGCGCCGGCACCGCCCGAGCCAGCTGCGCCGCTGAAGGCTGCGCCCGATGCAGCGTGACCGGCACCGACTTGGCCGCCGGCACCTTGCTGCGCTCGGCATGATGCCAGAGCGGCACCAACGGGTTGCATTCGGGGTAGTAAGCGGCCGCGCAGCCTTCGGGAATGTCGTAGCCGATGATCTGCAGGGGCCCTGCCTCACGCACCACCTCCGGTTCCACGGCGGTGCGCAGCATGACCCAATCCCCTGCCGCAAACCCCAGGCGAACCAGATCGCTGCGGTTGAGGAACACCACGCTGCGGGTGCCATGCACACCGCGAAAACGGTCGTCGTAGCCGTAGACGGTGGTGTTGAATTGATCGTTGCTGCGCAGCGTCATCAATTGCAACACATCACGCGGCATCGGCTCATCGAGCACGTCGTCGTCAGGATTGAGCCGCCCCGGCGCAACGAATTGTGCCTTGCCCGACTCGGTGGGCCATTGTCGCTGGTTGACCGCAACAGGGCGGTGGAAGCCACCGGTCCGCCACATCCGCGACTCCATGTCGTGGAAGATCTCCGGGTACACCTGGCCGATCGCGCTGCGAATCAGCGCGTAGTCCTGTCGCCAGGCAGACCAGGGAACACGGGAGTTATCGCCCAGCGTACCGCTGGCCAGGCCGGCGATGATCGCCACTTCCGAGCGCAACTGCTCGCCGGCCGGCTCGTGGGTGCCCAACCAGCCACGCACGCAGCCGGTGCTGTCCTCGGTGCTATAGGCCTGCACCACGCCGTCCTGGCGATCGATCTCGATGTGCCCCAGGCACGGCAGCAACCAGGTGCTGGTGCCGGGTACCAGATGGGTTCGGTTGAGTTTGGTCGCCACCTGGACATCGAGGGCTAGGTCGGACCAGGCCCGCTCCAGACGCGGGGAGTCGGGGATCGCCCTGAGGAAGTTGCCGCCCAGGCCGATGAACCCCTTGACCCTCCCGTCGAGAATCGCCTCGCAGGTGTCCACCGTCGCCAGGCCTTTGTTCGGCGGCACCTCGATGCCGAATAACGCGCGCAATGTGTCGGCCGGCACTTTGGCAGGGTCTTCGGTGATGCCCACCGTGCGCTGACCTTGCACGTTGGAGTGTCCGCGGACCGGGCAGATTCCAGCACCGGGTTTGCCGAAGTTGCCGCGCATTAGCAGGAGGTTGACCAACATCTGCACGTTTTCCACCCCATGCCGGTGCTGGGTCATGCCCATGCCATAGACCACCATCACCTTTTCGCTGCGGGCATACACCGTGGCAGCTGCCTCCAATGCAGCGCGTCCCAGGCCTGAACGGCGCTCGAGGGTTTCCCAGCTATAGCCATCCACTGCCTGGCAAAGGCTATCGAAGCCCTGGGTGTGTTCGCGGATGAAGGCATGGTCGAGTACCGACACGCGACCACTAGCCAGGGCTTCGCGCTCCATGGCCAGCAGCGCCTTGATGATGCCGGTCACGGCCGCCAGGTCGCCGCCGATCTTCACCTGGTGATACTGCGTGCTGATCACCGTGGACTCGGGACCGATCATCTCGCGTGGCGACTGCGGATTGACGAAACGTTCCAGGCCGCGCTCGCGCAGCGGATTGAAGGTAATGATCGGGATCTGCCGCTTGCGCGCCGCCTGTAGCGGATGGAGCATGCGCGGCGCGTTGCTGCCCACATTCTGGCCGAAGAAGAAGATGCAGTCGGTGTGCTCGAAGTCGGCCAGGGTCACGGTGCCGACCGGCACGCCGATGCTCTCCTGCAAGCCGACCGAGGTGCTCTCGTGGCACATGTTCGAGCTGTCCGGCAAGTTGTTGGTGCCATAGGCGCGGGCGAACAGTTGATACATGAAGGAGGCTTCCAGGGACGCCCGTCCTGAGGCGTAGAAGACCACCTGCTGCGGATCGAGCAGACGCAACTGCGCGCCGATCTCGCGGTAGGCGTGCTCCCAGGTGGTGACCTGATAGCGGTCGCTGGCGGCATCGTAGCGCAGCGGGTGGGTCAAGCGGCCGTGCTGTTCGAGCGCGTGGTCACTCCAGGTGCGCAGTTCCGTCAGCGTATGGGCCTCGAAGAACGCCGGGCCGGTGCGGTGGCGAGTCAGTTCCCAGGCCGTGGCCTTGACGCCGTTCTCGCAGATTTCAAGGCCATGGGGATCGCCCGGCTTGGCCCACGCACAGCTCACGCAAGCGAAGCCCTTGGGCTTGTTCTGCTTGAGCAGCGCGCGGGGCGCGGTGGCCAGGACCTGCTCGCGCCAGAGGATGGCCATGACCGACCTGGCCGAGCCCCAGCCGCCAGCGGCCGAGCGATAAGGTGTGTAGTGCGCCTGGGGATGAATGAGCGACATGGGCCGCCTCGCTGGTCAGAGTTATGAGGGTCTGAACGTTCGAGGAAGCCCTGCAAATTAAAGTTCAAGCGCCGTGGAGCGGCGTACTCAACGCGTGCGGGTGTCTGCCTGCAACGCGGCATGGGTGTGCAGCTCTTCATTGATGAAGGCCGCGATCATGGCGCGATAAACCTGTTCGACCACCGCCGGCGAAGCGCCGGTCTGCTCGGCCAATCCCCTCACTTTGCTGATCACCTGCTCCACCCGCGCCGGTGCGCGCACGTCATCGGTGGTCTTCTTGAAACGGGCGGCCTGGGTAACCAGGCCACCCCGTTTGGCGAGCAACGTCACCAGTTCGCGGTCGATCTGGTCGATACGTTGGCGAACCTGATCGAGTGAGGTGCAGGGTGCGTCCATCGGGGCGATTTCCTTTTCGTGAAGTCGAGACAAGCGCCCATTATTGCCTGACGTCAGTCTCAGCAGCCATATGCGTAGCGAAGCGCCCGACTGCCGTGACCACCTCTTGCGCACCGTCCTGGATCTCGGAAATCACCTTGCCGGCCTGGCTGGCCAAGGACAAGCCGATCTCGGCCTGCTTCCTGCTCTCGCCCATGCTCAGCACCGCTTCTTCCACCAAGGCATTGTTCTTCTGCACCACCTCGACGATTTCCTCGGTGGCGACACTGGTGCGTCCTGCCAGCTTTCTCACCTCATCGGCCACCACGGCGAAACCGCGCCCCTGATCGCCAGCCCGCGCAGCCTCGATGGCCGCATTGAGCGCCAGCAAGTTGGTCTGTTGGGCGATTCCACCGATGGTCGAGACGATGGAGGTGATCAACTGCGACTGATGGCCCAGGGCTTCGACACCGGCCGAAGCGCTGCTGACCTGGGTAACGATCCGGTTCATGGTCTGCACCGTGTCGGTCACCGCCTCGGCGCCGCGCCGCGCCGATTCATCCGTTTTGCGGGACACTTCGTAAGCCACTCCGGCCGCCGAACTGACCTCCGTTTCGCGATGAACCTGCTCGGTGATATCGGTGGCGAACTTGACGATCTTGTACAACTGGCCACGCGTGTCACGAACAGGATTGTAGGAGGCTTCCAGCCACAGCTCGCGACCGGACTTGTCCAGACGCCTGAAGCGGTCCGCGACGAAATGCCCTTCGTTGAGCTGGCGCCACAGCTGCTGGTACTCCTGCGAGTTGGCATAGGCTGCGTCGCAGAAGAGGCGGTGGTGTTTGCCGACGATTTCGGCCAACGGGTATCTGACGGTGTCGAGAAAATTCTGGTTGGCGTTGAGGATGGTGCCATCCAGATCGAACTCGATCACCGCAGTAGAGCGCGACAGCGCGCTGATGAACTCATTGTCCTCGCGCGCTTTGTTGATCGCCGAGGTGACATCGATACCGTAGGCCGACATGTGAGTCACGGTGCCATCTGCCGCTTTGGTCGGACACCAGGCCGCGCGCATCCACACCATCTTGCCGTCAGCCGCGATGTAGCGGTAATCATCGCTGACCCCACGACCGTTGCGCACCGCCAACATAAAGTTCTTGTAGCACTGCAGCTCTTTCACATAGCTGGGTGCAAGGGTGCCGAGGGACTTGCCGACCAGCCGCGACGTCTCCACCCCAACCAACCGCGCGAAATTGTCATTGACCGCCGTGATCTGCATGTCGCGATCCACGGTGATTTCCAGCATCTGATCGCTTCGGCTGCGTTCAGCGCTGCGCAGTTGCTCCAATTCCTGTTGGAGTCGGTGGATCTCTTTCTTGAGGTTGGCGTTGAACATGTCACTTCCCTTGAGTTGGCAGGGGCTGAGTAGGGCCAAGGATCGTCAACCCTCAGCGCTGGAAGTCATCGGGTGTACACGACACGCTAGTTCAAGGTGGCTGGAAACACGCCGCCTTTTTGCAGCCAAACTGCAAGGTCCGCCGGCGACATCGGCTTGGCGTAGTAATAGCCCTGCCCCTGATCGCAACCCCATCCGCGCAGCAGATGGTGATGCAGATCGGTTTCGATGCCTTCGGCCACCACCGTCAGGCGCAAGTCGCGCAGCAGGCTGACGAGGTTGCGGATGATGTGCCATTCGTTACTGCCCGGCTGCAGGTTGGCCAGCAGCGAGCGGTCGAGCTTGACGCTGGTGGCCGGAATCTTCCTCAGGTACACCCAGTTGCTGTAGCCACTGCCGAAGTCGTCGATGCCGATGGCCACGCCCAGCGTGCGGAAGCGCTGCAATTGTTCCTGGACCATGTCGAAGTCGGTGACCAGCGCACTCTCGGTGAATTCCAGCTCCAGGTGGCGAGGGTTGACGTCATACTCGCGCAGAGCTCGGGTGAGGTCGTCGAACAGGTGGCCGTCGGCCAGATCGAGCGCGGAAATGTTCAGCGAAACCACCATGTCCAGACCGTCGGCGCGCCACGCGGCGAGCTGTTCGCACGCATGGCGAACCACCCAGCGGGTGATTCCGCGGATCGACGCGGTGGTTTCCGCCAGGGGGATGAACTCCGCAGGGCTGATCGAACCGAGCGCCGGATGGGTCCAGCGCAGCAGGGCTTCGACAGCCACGCAGCGATTGACCGACAGGTCGATGCGCGGTTGATAGACCAAGTGCAGTTGATCCGGTGCGATCAGCGCACCCTCCAAGGCATTGAGCAACACCGTGCTGCGGCGCAAGCTGGCATCGATCAGCGGGTCGTAGCCCAGCCAGCGTCGCTCACTGCGGCGCGCCGTGTCGGTCATGCTGGCCAGCAGCCGAAGGTTGTCGATGGAGGCGTCGGTTTCGATGCCCAACTGCAGGAAACTGATCCCGACGTCGGCGAAGACCGGCACCCTGCCACAATGCAGCGGGCGGGCCAGCGCGGCGACGATGCTGTCGAGCTGCCCTTGCAGGCTCGCGGGATCGGAGCGTTCCAATACGGTGAGAAAACTCAGGGTGCCGGTCCGATACAGGCGCGCGCCGCTCGGCAGCGCTTCGAACAGCGCCTCTTTGACCGCCAGCATGAACTGCACGAAGAACTCCACGCCCAGCGCCTTGACCAAGCCGTCCATCGCCGAGGCGGAAATCGGCTCGATGAACACGGCCGTCTGGCTCTTGAAGGCGTGCACCTCGTTCAAGTCGGCTTCGAAACGCTTGCGGTTGGGCAAGCCGGTCATCGGATCGAAGAAATGCTGTTTGTGGATGGACTTCAGGCGAGCGACCACGATGTCAGCGGCATTGACCAGCAATGCGCGATCACGCGCACTCAACGTCGGTCGCGCCTGCTGGTCGATGATGCACAGGCGGCCAAGGCTGAGCCCTGGGCTCACCACCAGGGACGCGCCGGCGTAGTAACGGATGTGAGGATCGCCGGTCACCAGCGCGTTATCGGCGAAGCGATCGTCCTGAGTGGTGTCGCAGACTTCCAGCACCGCGTCGAGCAGCAGCCCATGGGCGCAGAACGACAACTCCCGTGGTGTACGCTCGGCATCCATGCCCATGCGGGCTTTGAACACCTGGTAGTCGCGGTCGATGATGCTGACCAGTGCGATGGGCACACCGAAGTAGCTGCAGAGCATGGACACTACGCTGTTGAGCACAGGGTCTGAGCCGTTTGGAATGGATGACGTCAGGCGGTCCACTTCGACCAACCGCAGGCGTTCATCCTGTGCAATTGCCGAAATTCCCATGGGACCTCCAGATATCAGGATAAACAAGAAACGGTGTTGCATAGCGGCATATAGCCAGCTTAGACAAACAACAGCGGTGCAACATAACGGAGTTCATACGCAGTCACAGTGAAAAAAACTATTGGACGGAGGGCCACGAATAGCCTATTTGTCCGCCGGGCCAAGCTATTTTCGCCCTATACCGAGGTTGTCGGCCGCCGGGCCGATTGATTGAACATCTGTAAGCCGGAGTGTTATTTGACCCGATTCATCGGATGGACCGCCCGTGTCATCAAGCGCTGGAACGGCGCACAGCTCAGTGTTCTGATGCGTTATCTGGGCGCACTGGCCGTCGTGGCCCTGTGCAGCTTCGCGCGCTCGCAGATGCCGGCGACGGCGCTGCCCTACCTGTTCTTCATCCCTGGCCTGATGCTGATCGGCTTCTGGTTCGGCATCGGGCCGTCGGCGCTCGGCTGCACACTGGCGGTGTTGGCGGCGCAATACTTCTTCATCGGCCCGATTGGCTTCGAGGCAGACTGGGGCTCGTGGGCCAACAGCGCCAGTTTCGGCCTGGTCACCTTCGCCATGGCGGTGGTGTGTGCGCTGTTTCGTCGCAACCTGAGGGCACTGGGTCAGGCCAACCACCGGCTGGCGGCCGAAGCTCAGCGACGCAAGGATGAGCGCGATGGTGTCTGGAATGTGTCGCCCGACCTGATCTGCACCTTGTCCGAGAACGGCGCGGTGCTGGCGATGAATCCTGCCTGGGAGGTCCACACCGGCTGGTCCGACCAGCAACTGCGCGACGGCGCGTTCTACAGCCTGATCGCGCCCTCGCAGATCGCCGATGCCCTGCGCAGCTTGAGCGAACGCAGCATCGCCGAACTGGACACCCAGAGCGTGCGCAGCGATGGCCAGCCGCTGCTGCTGAACTGGCGTATCACCGGACGCGCTGGCCGCTACTTCGCCATTGCCCGAGACGTCACCCAATACCGTGAGCGTCAGCAGGCGTTCGAGCAGGTCAGCTCGCAGTTGCAGCAGAGTCAGAAGATGCAGGCGCTGGGCCAGCTCACCGGCGGCCTGGCCCACGATTTCAACAACTTGCTCACGGTCATCACCAGCACCCAGGACATGATCGAAAAACGTCTGGCCCAGGGTCGCCACGCTGAGCTGCCGCGTTACGTCACCCTGTCCAGGACCGCCACACGGCGCGCCAGCTCGCTCACCCAGCGCCTGCTGGCCTATGCCAGACGCCAGCCGCCAGCCAGCGAAGCAGTCGATCCAGCGCTGCTCATCGACGACATGAAAGACCTGATCAGCAGAACCCTGACGCCACAGATCGACTTCCAGGTGCTGTCCGCCTCCACGACCGTCCTTTGCTATTGCGATGTCCATCAGTTGGAAAGCGCGGTTATGAACCTGTGCCTGAACGCCCGCGACGCCATGCCCCAGGGCGGCCGTCTGCAGGTCGAGGTGGGCGTGATCACAGTGAACAGCGAACAGGCCGATGCCGAGTTGCGCGCCGGTGAGCACGTGCTCATCCGCGTCAGCGACAGCGGCGGCGGCATGCCCCCCAGCGTGGCCGAACGGGCGTTCGAACCCTTCTTCACCACCAAACCCTTGGGTTCGGGCACCGGCCTGGGCTTGTCGCTGGTCAGGGATTTCGTGCGCCAGGCCGGCGGTGCTGCGCGGATCGAGTCGGCGCTGGGCCAGGGTACAGTGGTCAGCCTGTTCCTGCCGGTGTACCAAGGCGCAACGGCCACCGACGCTGCGCAGGACTCACCTCAGGTGATGCACCCGGAACATCGGTCACGGGGCATGGCCTTGGTCCTGGACGATGAGGCCGCGATTCGCGAACTGGTCGGCGAAGTGCTGCGGGACATGGGCTTGCAGGTCACCGAGGCGGCCACAGCCGAGCAGGCGCTGACCTGCATCGACGAACTCACGGAGCTGGAACTGATCGTCACCGACCTGATCCTGCCCGGTGGTATCAAGGGCGATGCAGTGGCCGACCGTGCCCAGGCGATACACCCGCAGGCCCGAGTGCTGTTCATTTCCGGCTTCATCGACGCAACGACAGAGATCGAGTACCGCCAAGGCCAGGTGTTGCGTCTGGCCAAGCCCTTCACCGTCCATCAGTTGCAGGCAAGCGTCGGGAGACTGCTGGATCGACCAAACGGCACGCCTCAAAAGGACGACTCATGCTCTATGTCGTGATGCTCGGTGGACGTCATCCCCGTGCCCGTATCGAAGTCCACGATGTGGTCTTCGCCCATGCGCCGTCCCTCACCGACGCCTACCCGCAGCTACGCGAGGCCTGGTTTGGGAGTGCCAAGGGCCTGCATATCGACTCTTGGCTGGAAGTTGACGGTATCGATGACTATCGCATCGAGCTGAGTCATGCAGCGCCCGCTGCCGACGCCATGCGCCTGTTCTTCATCAACCTGGGTGGCTACGAACGCGGGGTATTCGGCGAAGCCCACCGGTATCTGCTGGTGGCGGCCTTGGACAAGGTCCAGGCCAAGGCCATCGGCAAGCAGCGCATGGGCAGCGGCTGGGCCAAGCCGCACACGGATGCGGTATTGGAAGTGGATGACTGCCTGCCGATCGACCTGGTTGGCGGACGCTATCTGCACTTGGTCCAGGGCACACACCGTGGTGTCGTGCAACGCAGCGATTACATCGTGATCTGAGCAAGGCGGTGTCGTTGCCGGTGTGATGACGTTATTCTGCTGGTCTTCTCCCTGTCACGAGCCTGTCATGTCCGCCACTGCTCCGCCGTCCACCCTGCGCGCCGACCGGGATTCGCGCAACGCTGCCCAGGTGCTGGGGCTGTGCCTGCCCAGTGACGTACTGCTGTACCTGCTGCTGCCGATGTACGCCGAGGATTTCGGCGTCACCCTGGCCCAGGCCGGTGTGCTGCTGGCCGCCAATCGCCTGGTGCGTATCGTCGGCTACGGCTGGGTGGTGCGCTTCTATGCCCGCCACGGGGATCGCGCGGCGTGCAGCCTGGCCGCAGGGGCCGCAGCCGCTTGCGCGCTGGGCAACGCCACGCTGTCGGGGTTCGCCGCGCTGCTAGTACTGCGGTTGGTTTGGGGCTTGTGCTTCGCCACCTTCAACCTCAGCACCCAGACCTTGGCCACAGCCCAGGCGCAGGGTGCAGCCCGCCGCGCCGGGCGCTCCAGGGCCACGCTGTCCATCGGGCCGATGCTGGCCCTGCCCCTGGGCGCGGTCATGGCCCAGGCCTGGGGACCGCGCAGCGTGTTCTTCGTGCTCTGCATCAGCGCCCTCCTCGGCCTGTGGCGCGCGCGGGCACTGCCTGGCGAAGGGCATTCGATTCCAGCGCGCAGCGGCCGACGGCTGCGCCTGCCGGACAGCATCGCGACCTGGTCATTCATCGAGGGGGTGGCGCTGGACGGCCTGTTCATCTTCGGCCTGTCGCTCTATGCGCAGGTGCACGTCGGCGAGTCCGGCGTGCTGCTGGCTGGCGTGCTGATGGCGGTGCGGTACCTGAGCGAGATGCTGTTCAGCCCGCTGGGCGGGCGCCTGGCCGATCGATTCGGGCCGCTGCGCATGCTGGTGCTGCTGTCACTGGCCACGGCGCTGGCGCTGCTGGTGTTCGCCAGCCAATGGCTATTCATCGGGGCGTTCTTCGTACTGCTGCTGCGCGCCCTGCAGCTACCGCTGGTGATGACCTTGGTGGCCTTGCGCAACCCCCATGAGCGCATCCAGGCCCTGGCGGGCAACGCGGTGTGGCGCGATATCGGTGCTGGCCTGGGGCCGATGCTTGCCGGTCTGCTGCTGCCGAAGGTGCCAGCGATCTGGGCGTATGGGGCTGCGGCGCTGGCGATTGCCTTGGCCGCGCTCAACTGCGCCCGATCAGCCAGAGGCTGACCGGGCGGCAGCGATCACCGGGTCAGGACAGCAGCGCCTGCGCGGGCACGCGGTGCCTGAGCGGCTGCTGCCAGGCCAACTGAGCCTGGACGGCAGCGGCGGCAGCCATGACCTTGTGGGTCCAGTCGCCGTCCTTGGGACAGACCACCACGACGCGGAAGCCATGGTCGTCGCCTTCGATGCCAACGCCTTCGGAATCGTCCACATGCAGGTCGATGTCGAACGCCGAGGGCAGCTTCGAGGGGCCTTTTTCCACGCCCTTGGCAGCCAACACCTGCTGGTGCCGGTCACTGTTGACCACGCCATCGACACGGATGCCGTACAGCAGCAGCCAACGGCGGATATAGGCCGGGCTGCGCCCGGACGAGGTGTAGATCCAGATGCTGTACCCCTGGCGGCGCAGATCGCGCATCAGCTCACGGGTGCCGCGTCGCAACGGCTCGCCGAGCCAGCGGTGCACGCAGTCGGGCAGCTTGCTGTGTTCGGTCGGGCTGTGCTCGGGCAGGCAGGCGAGCGTGTCGTCGATATCGAACGAGATGCGCACGCGCGGGCGTCTGAACAGCCGGGCCACGCCCTGGCACGCCTTGCGGCTGCCGCTGCGCCATTGATCGAACCTGGAATGACGGGCCATCAGCGCCCCTCCCCGGACAGTCGCGGCGAGGCGCCGTGCATGAAGAAGACATCGGCGTCGGGGGCCTGCGCCTCGAGGAAGGCCGCGTACTTCTTCTTGATCTTGGGCAATTCGTACAAGGCTTTCACACCATGCTTGGCAGAGTTGCGGATGACCGAGGACGGGTTGAAATAGCCCTCGGCGTTGTCCAGCGTGAGCACGAACGGCGGCAACCCGGCCCGCATCAACAGGTAGCTGACGATCAGCGACCCGGTGCGGTTGTTGCCTTCGATGAACAATTGCGGCTTGCTCAGAATACGCACGTAGACACCTGCTGCCCGCTTCCACACCGAGTCGCTGCGGTAGGAGCAGTACCAGTTGTACAAGTCCTTGATGCCACCTTCGACATTGTTGAAGAAATGCGCTTCAGTGGCGGCCAGATGCTGGGCGAACTCGCGGCGATCGGCCGGATCGGTGCCACAGAGCACGGTAGCGTTGATCTCCAGCATCAGGTTCACCTGCTGCAAATCGAACAGGTCGACGCCCCGGGCGACATAATTGTCAATCAGCGCGTAGCCTTCAAGCACATTGTTCAGCACCTCATCGGTGAACGGATCACGCGGCTCGGTGAAGTGGCGGCTCAGCTCGGCAAAACGGCCCTGCACCTCCCGCAGGGCGCGTTCCACGGCTGACAGGTCTAGACGACGTGTCGCAGGCATATTCAATCTCTGGTTACACAAAATGGAAATGCGGTCGAGGGACGCATAGGCCATCCCTGGCCTGCGCCCCTCGACCGCCTTGGGCCAGTGACCGTCAGCTGAACTTGCCGCTGATGTAGTCACTGGTCAGTTGCTCGCGCGGGTTCTGGAAGATCTCGGTGGTCGGTCCCATCTCCACCAGATAGCCGGTGCGCGTGCCCTGGGAAATATCCACCGAGAAGAAGGCCGTGGTGTCAGCGACACGGATGGCCTGCTGCATGTTGTGGGTGACCAGGGCGATGGTGTAGTCCTTCTTCAGCTCGACCATCAGTTCCTCGACCCGCCGGGTGGCGATCGGGTCCAGTGCCGAGCACGGCTCGTCGAGCAGCAGCACTTCCGGCTCGGTGGCAATGGCGCGGGCGATGCACAGACGCTGCTGCTGGCCACCGGACAACGACAGACCACTGACCTTGAGCTTGTCCTTGACCTCGTCCCACAGCGCCGCGCCCTGCAGGGCGTGCTTGACGCGGTCGCCGATGTCGCCCTTGTAGCGGTTCAGGCGCAGGCCGAAGGCGACGTTGTCGAAGATGCTCATCGAAAACGGGTTCGGCTGCTGAAACACCATGCCGATGTAGCGACGCACCACCACCGGATCGACACCCTTGCCGTAGACATCCTGACCGAGAAAGTGCACATGGCCTTCGAAGCGAAACCCCTTCACCAGGTCGTTCATGCGGTTCAGGCTTCGCAGCACGGTGCTCTTGCCGCAGCCGGAGGGCCCGATGAAGCCGGTGATCTTGTTCTTCTCGATCGGCACATGGCTGTCACGCACGGCCATGAAGTTGCCGTAGAAGATCTTGTCCAGCTTGCAGTCCATCACCACTGGTGCCTGGTCGACCAACGGTGCGGCACGTTGCGCAGTCGATACGTTCAAGTTATAGGCTCCCGTACTCAATACTTTGGCTTGCCGAAAATACGGCTGAGAATATTCACGACCAGCACGATCATCACCAGCACCAGCGAGGCCGCCCAAGCGAGCTCCAGCTGGTTGTCGAAGGGCATGCCGGAAAAGTTGTAGATCAGTACCGCCAGCGACGCGGTGGGGTTCATCACCGCCAGGCTGCCGTCGTGGTAGATCCAGTAGTTGCTGAACAAGGCGGTGAACAGCAGCGGCGCGGTTTCACCGGCGGCGCGTGCCACAGCCAGCATGACCCCGGTCAAGATCGCCGGCATACCGGTGGGCAGGACGATCTTCCAGATCACCTGGGCGCGGGTACAGCCCATGCCGTAGGCGGCGTCTTTCATGATCTTGGGCACCATTTTCATGGCTTCCTCGGCGGTCAGCACCACGATCGGCAGCATCAGCACGGCCAGGGCGATGCCGCCTGCCGGGGCCGAGTAGGTGCCGGTGGTCATCACCACCAAGGCATAGGCGAACACGCCGGCGAGGATCGACGGCAGGCCGGTGAGCATCTTCGCGGCGAAGCGCGACGCGTTGGCCAGCTTGCTGTCCGGGCCAAGCTCGGCGAGGAAGATCGCCGCCAGGATGCCCACGGGCACGGCGATGGCCGCGGCGATACCGACCATGACGAAGGTACCGGCCATGGCATTACCGAAGCCGCCGCCCATCTCGAAGCCGGTCGGCGGCAGCTCGGTGAACACCTCCAGGCTCAGCCGCGCACCGCCGCGGGTGATCAGCATGTACAGCACGGAAATCAGCGGCACGCTGGCCAGCAAAGCCACGCACCACACCAGGGTGGTCAGGCTCAGGCTGCGCAGGGCGCGGCCTTCGAAACGGCGCTGCAGGCTCGGCATTGCGGCCACGGGGGTGGTGAGGTTGGTCATGATTTATGTCCCCGTTGGGCGTAGAGCATGATCAGCGATCCGACGACGTTCACCAGCAAGGTGATGAACATCAGGACCAGGGCGGCGTACATCAACACCTCCACCTCGTTCGGGCCGGCCTCCGGGAAGTTCAGCGCCAGCAGCGCCGCCAGGGTGTTGGCCGGGGCGAACAGCGACAGGGTGATGGTGTTGGCGTTGCCCACCAGCATGGCCAGCGCCATGGTCTCGCCCAGGGCACGGCCCAGGCCCAGCACCAGCGAGCCGAAGATACCGGTGGCAGCCGAAGGCACCATGACCTTGAGAATGGCTTCCCAGTGCGTGGTGCCCATGCCGTAGGCGGCCTGCTTGGTCTTCATCGGCACGCTGGTCAGGGCATCCTGGGACACCGCGGCCACGGTGGGCAGAATCATGATCGCCAGCACCAGCGCCGCCGGCAGCAGGCCGGGACCGCTGAGCGACGAGCCGAAGAATGGAATCCAGCCCAGTTCGCTGTTCAGCCAGGCGGCCAGCGGCCGGATAGCCGGAATCACCACGTAGATGCCCCACAGGCCATAGACCACGCTGGGGATGGCCGCGAGCAGCTCGACGATGGTGCGAAACACCGCCGCCAGCCGCGGGGGAAGAAAGTCCTGGGTCAGGAAGATTGCCATGCTGACGCCGAAGAAGCCGGCGATCAACAACGCGATCAAGGCGCTGTACAGCGTGCCCCAGATCGCTGGCAGAATGCCGTATTTGCCTTGGTTAACATCCCAGACGCTGCCGAAAAGCACGTCGAAGCCATGCTTCTCCATACCTGGCAGGGCCTTGCGCCCGACCTCGTAGATGAGCGCGAAGACCAGCGCCAGCACCAGCACCACGCCGATGCGGGCCAGGGCACGGAAGGTCCGGTCGACCAGGAAATCCTTCGCTGAAGGCGGCTGGCAAGCGGAATCGGGGTTATCCGGAATGGCAAAGGGTGTGTTCATGAATGATTTCCGGGACAGGGAGAAGGCGCGCGACGAGCGCCTCACGCTACGCCGCGCGCAACCTGACGAGTCTTACTTGATGTTCTCGGCGGCCTTGCGAACCTTCTCGACCACCGACGCCGGCAGCGGGATGTAACCCATCGAGTCGGCGATCTTCTGGCCTTCGGTCAAGCTGTACTCGACCATTTCACGCATGGCCTTGGCCTTGGCCGGATTACCGTTGTCCTTGCGGAAGATCATCCAGGTGTAGGACGTGATCGGATAGGACTTGGCGCCATCCGGATCCGGCAGCCAGGCCACCAGGTTCTCCGGCATGTTCACCGCCGCCAGCGCCTCGGCACCGCTTTCGGCGTTCGGCACTACATACTGGCCAGCCTTGTTCTGCAGGGCGGCGAAGTCGACCTTGGCCAGCTTGGCGAAGCCGTATTCGATGTAGCCGATGGCACCTGGGGTCTGGCGTACGGTGGCGGTCACGCCATCGTTCTTCGGCGACTTGATGAACTTGTCGGTCGCCGGCCAGTTGACGGTGTTGCCCTCACCCAGGGTCTGCTTGAAGTCTGGATTGATCGCCGACAGGTGCTTGGTGAACACCGCGGTGGTACCGCTGGAGTCAGCGCGCACGACGACGGTGATCGGCGTGGCCGGCAGTTTCAGCTCAGGGTTGGCGGCAGCGATCTTCGGATCGTTCCACTGGGTGATCTTGCCCAGGAAGATGTCCGAGTAGACCTCGCGCGGCAGCTTCAAGCCCTTGGGGTTGCCCGGCAGGTTGTAGGCCAGGACGATCTCACCCGCGGTCATCGGCAGCAACTGCACGCCTTCTGCCACCTTGGCAATTTCTTCGTCTTTCATGGCCGAGTCGCTGGCGGCGAAATCGACGGTCTTGTTCAGGAAGTCCTGGACACCGGCACCGCTACCTTTTGACTGGTAGTCGACGGTGACGCCGTCGGTCTTCTTGCTGAAATCCTTGAACCAGGTCAGGTAGATCGGGGCCGGGAAGCTGGCGCCGGAACCTGTCAGGCGGACGTTCTCTGCAGCGAAGGTCGAAGTGGCGCTGAGCGAGACCGCAACGGCGAGTGCAGCAGATTTCATCAGGCGTATCATGGAAAAGCGCTCCGTGTGATGGCCGGGACACTGTGCAGCAGCTGTGTGACAACTTTGTGACTATTGAATGGCAGAGTTGCTGGTCATCGCCGTTGGTCGTGGCGAAATGCCTGCAATGCGAACCTGTGCAACCCCGCCGCAGTCCCCTCTTCAGGCACCGAAAAAGAGCGCCAAGGGCCCGTGATGCCCTCTGTCCTGACCTGGAGAATCTCGATGACCGACCAAGCCCCCGCCTCCTCTACACCGCTGCGCTTCGAGCCCAGCTTCGAGCAGATCCCCGACGACGAGGCGCAGACCAGCCAGGAACTGGCCGACACTTTGAGGTCGATCATGCAGAAGACCTTCGAGGACCGCGGCCACGCCGACCGCAGCGTCCACGCCAAGGGCCACGGCCTGCTGCAAGGCACCCTGACCGTGCTCGACAACCTGCCGCCGCACCTGGCCCAGGGCGCCTTCGCCAAGCCCGGCACGCTGCCGGTGTACCTGCGCCTGTCCACCAATCCGGGCGACATTCTCGACGACAAGGTCTCTACCCCACGCGGCCTGGCGATCAAGCTGGTCGGTGTGGAGGGTCCGCGCCTGCCGGGCAGCGAAGGCGACAGCACGCAGGACTTCGTCATGCAGAACGCCAAGGCCTTCACCGCCGCCACGCCCAAGCAGTTCCTCAAGACCTTGAAACTGCTGGCCAAGACCACCGACAAGATGCCGCGCACCAAAGAAGTGATGTCGGCCGTACTGCGCGGCACCGAGGCGGTGATCGAGGCGCTGGGCGGCGAGAGCGGCACGCTCAAGAGCCTGGGCGGCCATCCGCAGACCCATATCCTTGGCGAAACTTTCACCACTGTGGCGCCGCTGCTGTATGGCGACCACTACGCCAAGCTGGCACTGGTGCCGGTTTCCCCGGCGCTTACGGCACTGACCGACCAACACCTGGACTTCGACGGTGATCCCAACGGTCTGCGCTCGGCCGTGACCCGCTACTTCGAGCAACAAGGCGGGGAGTGGGAGCTGCGGGTGCAATTGGCCACCGACCTGGAAAAGATGCCGATCGAAGACGCCTCGGTAGAGTGGCCGGAAGACCTCAGCCCCTACGTGACGGTCGCGCGCGTCGAGGTGAAACCGCAGTTCACCTGGTCCGAAGACAAGGTCAGGACGATCGACGACGGGATGGCGTTCAGCCCATGGCACGGCTTGGCCGCACACCGCCCACTGGGCGGCGTGATGCGCGTGCGCAAGCCCTCTTATGAAATGTCGTCGGCGTTCCGCGCTCGTCATAACGGTTGCCCGATCCACGAGCCCAAACGCTAGCGTCCGACTGGATCGGCACACGCGGTCGGAACGAACGATTGGCGTCCTGGGCCGTCATAAAAACTGCCCATGGACGCCGCCGAGGAACCTTGCATGACCCGACCCGATGATGCCTACATCCAGTGGCTGGAAGAGCGCTCGATGCTGCAAGCCTCCCAGCAGCGCGCACGCCTCTATGCCGGCCAATCGCGGCTGTGGCAGAACCCCTACGCCGAAGCCCAGCCGCGCCGCGCCAGCGAAATCGCTTCGGTGTGGCTGACGGTCTACCCCGACGCCATCATTGCCCCGGAGGATAGCAGCGTGCTGTCCGCCCTGGGCCACGAAGCCCTGTGGAAGCGCCTGTCCGAAATCGGCATCCAGGGCATCCACACCGGCCCGATCAAGCAGTCAGGCGGCATCAGCGGTCGGCAGACCACCCCCAGCATCGACGGCAACTTCGACCGCATCAGCTTCGATATCGACCCGTTGTACGGCACCGAGCAGGAACTGGTGCAGATGAGCCGACTGGCCGCCGCGCATAATGCGGTGACCATCGACGACCTCATTCCCTCGCACACTGGCAAAGGCGCGGACTTCCGCCTGGCCGAGCTGGGGCATGGCAGCTATCCCGGTCTCTACCACATGGTCGAGATCCGCGAAGAAGACTGGTCGCTGCTGCCCGACGTGCCGCCGGGCCGTGACGCGGTCAACCTGCTGCCGGCCGTTTGCGATGAACTCAAGCAGCGCCATTACATCGTCGGTCAGTTGCAACGGGTGATCTTCTTCGAACCCGGCGTCAAGGAGACCGACTGGAGCGCCACGCCGCCGATCGTCGGGGTGGATGGCAAGACCCGACGCTGGGTTTATCTGCACTATTTCAAGGAAGGCCAGCCGTCGTTGAACTGGCTGGACCCCACCTTCGCGGCCCAGCAGATGATCATCGGCGACGCCCTGCACGCGCTCGATTGCCTCGGCGCACGCGGCCTGCGCCTGGATGCCAATGGCTTCCTCGGCGTGGAGATTCGCGCTGAAGGCACTGCCTGGTCCGAAAGCCATCCGCTGTCGCTGACCGGCAACCAACTGATCGGCGGCATGATCCGCAAGGCCGGCGGCTTCAGCTTCCAGGAGCTGAACCTGACCCTGGACGACATCGCGCAGATGTCCAAGGGCGGCGCCGACTTGTCTTATGACTTCGTCACTCGCCCGGCCTACCAGCACGCGCTGCTCACCGGCGACACCGAATTCCTGCGCCTGATGCTCAAGGAGATGCACGCGTTCGGCATCGACCCGGCCTCCTTGATCCACGCCTTGCAGAACCACGACGAACTGACCGCCGAACTGGTGCATTTCTGGACCCTGCACGCCCATGACATGTACCTCTACAAGGGCCAGACCCTGCCTGGCAGCGTGTTGCGCGAGCACATTCGCGAAGAGATCTACGAACGCGCCTCCGGCGAGCATGCGCCCTACAACCTGCGCTTCGTCACCAACGGCATTTCCTGCACCACCGTCAGCCTGATTACCGCAGCACTGGGGATTCGCGACCTGGAGCAGATCGGCGCGGCCGATATCGAACGAATCCAGCGGGTGCACCTGTTGCTGGTGATGTACAACGCCATGCAGCCGGGGGTGGTGGCAGTGTCCGGCTGGGACATGGTCGGCGCCCTGCCCTTGCCCGCCGAAGCGGTGGCCGAACGCATGAGCGATGGCGACACGCGCTGGATTCACCGGGGCGGCTACGACCTGGCGGGGCTGAATCCAGACGCACAGGCCTCAGTGCGCGGCATGCCACGCGCCCGCAGTCTGTATGGCAGCCTGGATGAGCAGTTGCAGCGCCCGGATTCGTTCGCCAGTCAGGTCAAGAAGCTGCTGGCCGTGCGTCAGGCCTACGGCATCGCGGCCAGCCGCCAGGTGTTGGTGCCCGAGGTCAGCAGCCCCGGCTTGCTGGTGATGGTCCATGAGTTGCCGGCGGGCCGTGGCACCCAGATCAGCGCGTTGAACTTCGGCGCCGAGCCCATCAGCGAAACCTTGCAACTGACCGGTTTCCAACCCGGCCCGGTGGTGGACATGATCAACGAAACCGTCGAAGGCGACCTGGATGATGACGGCAAGCTGCTGATCAACCTCGATCCGTTCGAAGCCTTGTGCCTGCGTATCGTCAACAGCAGCGGCCACCACGCCTGAAGTCGCGCTGGCAGCCCCGCAGGCAACGATTGCCGGGGCTGCCCAGCCCTACTGCATCATGGCTTCGCGCTGATGGCCTGGCGGATTTCACGCACCTCATCAGCGCTGACCGCCGCCGCATGGTTGGACCAGCCCTGACGCAGGAACGACGCCAACTCCGCCACCTCCTGGTCGTCGAGTCGCTCGGCGAAGCCTGGCATCGGCAGCACCGAAGGCGCTCGGGCGGTCGAAGGGGTGCTGGCGCCTTGAAGAATGACCTGGATCAGCGCCTGCGGGCTTTGGGCATTCACCACGGTGGCGCCGTCCAGACGCGGGAACACCTGCTCGGCACCTCGGCCGGAGACGAAGTGGCAGGCGTTGCAGTTGTCCAGGTAAAGGCGCTCGCCCAGGGTCAGATCCTTGGCCGCCGTGAGCTTGGCCGCCGTCTGTGCACTGCGCGCCTCATTGTCCTGCCCAGATGCAGTGTCAGTCGGCGCCAGCGACTTGAGGTACGCTGCCATGGCCTGCAGGTCGGTGTCGCTCATGTGCGAGGTGCTGTGCAAGATGACGTCGGTCATTTCGCCGGCCACCGCGGCCTTGGCATTGCGCCCGGTGCCCAGGTAGTCGACCAGCTCCTGCGTGCTCCAGTGCGGCAGGCCGCGCAACGCTGGCACATTCCAGCCGTTGAGCTGGGTGCCGGAGAGGTACACAGGTGAGCGTTCGTCCAAGGCCTTTTCCTGAAGGGTCAACGCACGCGGTGTGTGGCAGGAACCACAGTGGCCCAGTCCCTGCACCAGGTAAGCACCGCGGGCGATGTCGCGCGGTTCGCTAGCCGGCGTTTCAGGCGTCGGCGCGGGTGCGAACAGTGCACGCCAATAGGCCAGAGGCCAACGGATCGACAGCGGCCAGGGCACAGCGTTGGCCTTGTTGGCCTGCTCCACCGCTGGCACGCCTTGCATGAAGTAGGCGTAGAGCGCCTGCGTGTCGGCATCGGTGATCCTGGCGTAAGACGGATACGGCATGGCCGGGTACAGCGCACTGCCGTCGTGACCGACACCGCGACGCAACGCGCGCTCGAACTCACCGTAGGTCCAGTCACCGATCCCGGTACGCTTGTCTGGCGTGATGTTGGTCGAGTACAGCGTACCGATCGGCGACGCGATACCCAGCCCTCCAGCGAACGCTTTGCCGCCCTCGCGGGCCGTGTGGCAGGCCACGCAGTCGCCGACCCTGGCCAGGTAGGCGCCCCGCTCGATCAGCTCAGGCGTGACGGCCACGTTCATCTGCGCCTGGGCATCGCCCACACGGTTCAGCCAGACGGCCAGCAGCCAGGCCAGGCATGCCGCCACCAGGACCAGCACCAGCAACTTGAGCAGCCACGAGCGCTCGCGGTGTTTCATCGCTGCCCCCCTCATGCCTGCACCAACGGGCCGGGATTCTTCAAGTACTGATCCTTGATGGCCTGGGCCGAAAACAGCGTCAACGCCCCGATCAGCGCCGTCGGATTGGCCTGGAAGTTCTGCGGGAAGGCATTGCCGCCAGGCACGAACACGTTGTGCACGTCCCAACTCTGCAGATAGCGGTTCAGCGCGCTGGTGCGTGGCGAGTCGCCCATCACCGCACCGCCGACGTTGTGGGTGGAGACGTACTTGGTGATGTCCCAGTGGTCATCCATGCCGAGGAAGTTCTCGCTGTAGCTGTCCGGTCCCAATTCGCGGGTGATGTCGCGCACGATGCCGCGCAGGTACTGCTGCAACTTCAGCTCGTTGGGCTTCCAGTCGAAGGTGATACGCAGCAGCGGCTGACCCCAAGGGTCTTTGTAGGTCGGGTCGAGGTCGACGTAGTGGCCTCGGTAGGACATACAGCCGGTGGAAATGCTGACCTTCATCGAGTGCCCGTACCAGTCCTGCATACCTTCCTTCCAGGCCTGCCCCCACTGCGGCGTGCCGGCCGGCAGCGCGGTGCCGATCGGCGCACCGGTGGCTTGGGAACTGTGGATCTTGGCGCCGCCGATGATGCCCAGGCCCGGCCCGTCGAAGTTGCCCGGAGAGATGTCGTTGAACATCTGCCCGGTGGCCCCGGCGGTGGCGAAGGGGTTGAAGCGCCGGCCTTTGAAGAACAAGGTGGTGTCGCCGACGCTGAGGTACGCGTAGTTACGGCCTATCACGCCTTCGCCGCTGATTGGATCATAGGGCTTGCCGATACCCGACAGCAGCATCAGCCGCACATTGACGAACTGGAACGCGGCCAACACCACGATCCGCGCAGGCTGGAACACTTCATTGCCTTGGCCGTCGATGTAAGTGATGCCACGGGCCGTCTTGCCATCAGGGTGCAGTTCGACCCGCAGCACATTGGCGTTGACCCGGTAATCGAAATTGTCCATGCGCTTGAGTGCATCGAGCACGGCGGTCTGCGGCGAGGCCTTGGAGTAGTTCAGGCACGGGTACTTGCTGCAGAACCCGCAGTAATTGCATGGCGCGATCTGATTGCCGTAGGGGTTCTTCCAGGCCCGCGACACATTGGCCGACGGGTTGGGGAATGGGTGGTAACCCAGCGTGCGCGCCGCTTGGGCGAACATCGTGTTGTTCAGCGTGTCCTCGAGCGCCGGCAGTGGAAAAGGACTGGAGCGCGGTCCCTCGAACGGGTCGCCGCCGACCATGATCTGCCCGCCGAGGTTGCCGGTGTTGCCCGACAGGCCACAGATCTTGTCGAAACGGTCGAGGAACGGCTCGATCTCTTCCCAGGTGAAGGGGTAATCCTGGATCTGAATGTCGGCGGGCAGCACACCTGGAGCGTAGGCTTGATCGGCGTAGGTCTTGAGCTTGAGGTCGGTGGGCGTGGGTCGAATCAGCACGCCAGTCCAGTGCAGACCAGAGCCGCCGACCCCAGTGCCCGGCACGAAAGCGCCCCACTGGCGGGTGGGCAACGCGGTGCCTTGCAGGTTGTGGCGCACCGTCAGCGCGCCATCCTTGGGTGCGAGCATGATCTTGTTGCGCACCCCATAGGCATACTGATCGGCCGGCTTGGGATAGCTGAAATCGGCATTGCGGCGGTCCTCGCCACGCTCGAAGGCGCGGACCTTGAGGCCGGCCTGGGCCAGTTCGATGCTCATCAGCGAGCCGGTCCAGCCCAGGCCGACCACAGCCACGTCGACTTCGTCATTGGTTAGCGTTGCCATGCACACCCCTTGCTTGCGAAAACGTCGGAAACCCAGCTCATGCCCGCTCTCCCGTCAGGCTCACCGGCCCGAGCGGGTAGACCACTTCGTGCTGCGCCACCCACTCCAGATAGCTGGCCCGCGCGCCTGGGAAACCGATGGCGACCCAAGCCTTCATGCCCTTGTTGCCGCCATAGATCGGGTCGGCCAGCCAGCCCTGGCGGGTCAGGTTGAGCAGCTCGTTGAAGAACAACGTGCTGCTCATCAACGGCTCGCCGTGCTCGGCGAAGTCGATCTCGCCCGCCTGTAGGCGATGCAACGTCTGCTCCTGTGCGCCCAGGGCCAACAGCGCGAAGGGATGGCCATAGTTCATCAGCGAGGCGTGCTCCACGGCAGAAATGCCTTTGTGGAAAATCTCCTGCAGGGTGTAGGGCAACTGATAGCCCAACGTCGCCGGTGCCTGGGGCTCGAAGGGGCCTTGCAGGTAGACCTCGCTGCCCAGGCCCGCTGCCAGTTGCTGGTCGATGAAGATCGGTACATTGGTTTCCAATGCACCGGGACCACGGCCGTCGGCGGGGATCAGGCGGTCGCAGGCGGCCAGCAGAAAGGTCCACTCACTGCGGCTGAAAAAGGTCGGGGAATAACTTTCAAGGCTCGGCGCGATCATCTCGGCGGCCAGCGCCGCACTCAGGCCCTTGACGGTGACGCCCAGCGCCGGCAAGGCGATCAAGGACGACAGCAGGAACTTGCGGCGTGAAGATTGTTTGGCTGACAACATCGGTTTCCACCTGTGACCAAGCACTCAGCATCGCCGTGCCGGCCTGCTCCAAGCAGGGGCACGAAAACGAATTGCAGCGTGCAGGCGTTGGATAACGCGCGGCAGGGATACAGGCCCTGGCGCGTCGAGTTACAAAATGTTACCCAAAGTGGACCCGCTTACGTGCGACATCGTTCCGCCAAGCTGTCAGCCATTTGCCATCACCATGGACGATCCATCGACAGCGGCACCCGCAGCGGCGCCAGCGGGCCGTCGCGCAAGCCGCACATTTCGTCGTGAACCACGTGTTGCACCAGCCAGCACGGCAGCGTCGGGGTATCGGCCAGCACCTGGCGTACTTCGGTGGTAGAGCGCAGGCGCATCACCTCGCCGTGTTCGTCGTGCAGCGACAGCGGGCCGTCGCCGGTGAACGCACGCAGCACGTAGAAGCCGCCTTCCAAGGACAGCACTTCCAGTTCGTTGATGCGGCCGGCCGCGGCCATCTCGTTCAGTTGCTGAATGTTCATGGGACCTCGCACGCCTATCGGTTTAGGATGATCAGCGTGCAAACTTGTACACGCTTGATTATTTGTACAAGCTCAGCCCGATTAATTCCCAAAATCTCATGAGATCGACAGGAGTCGAAGATGGCATTGATTGCAGAGCTGCCAGGTCCAGGTCAGGTGCTGGTCTGCGGCGCCAGTCGCGGCATCGGTCTGGCGCTGTGCCAACGCCTGCTGGCACGCAGCGATGTCGAACGGGTATTCGCGGTATCGCGTCGAGCCTCCGCCAGCCAGGCGCTTCAGACGCTGGCGCAACAACACCCCGGACACCTGGTGCTGCTGGACTGCGATGCCCGTGACGAGTCGGCACTGGCCGACCTGGCCAGCGCCCTGCGCCAGCAGTGCAGCCATCTGCACCTGGTGCTGTGCACCCTGGGCGTACTGCATGAGGCGCCGGCCCGGCCCGAAAAGTCACTGGCGCAGTTGGACCTGGCCAGCCTGCAGGCGACGTTTCTCAGCAACAGCTTCGCGCCGATCCTATTGCTCAAGCACCTCGCGCCACTACTGCGCCAGCATCCGGCCACCTTTGCCGCACTCTCGGCGCGGGTCGGCTCCATCGGCGACAATCACCTCGGCGGTTGGTACAGCTACCGGGCCAGCAAGGCGGCGCTGAATCAACTGCTGCGCACCGCAAGCATCGAGTTGCGGCGACTGAATCCGCTGTCGACGGTACTGATGCTGCACCCCGGCACCACCGACACCGACCTGTCCCAGCCCTTCCAAGCCAATGTGCCGGCAGAGCGACTGTTCGAACCGGCCTTCACGGCCGAGCGCCTGCTGGAGCTGGTCGCCCGTCACGGCCCTGCGCACAACGGTGCGTTCCTGGCCTGGGACGGGCAGCCGATCGAGTGGTGAGCGGGCCTGGAACCTATCGCCTGACGCCACAGTCATTGTGCTCAGAGACTGCCTGATCAGGAGCCGACGGCCACCCCACTCATCGACCACCTGGGTTTACTTCGTTTGCACCGACTCACGGCGCCGCCGCTCGCGCGACCCGTGTCCTGCTCTTGGGCCTCATTGAGATGCCATCTTGGACAACTACACCCCTCTCGCTTCGCACCAACGCGGCCTGGACTGGCTGAACTTCTTCCTCGCCGATGTCCGTGACGGCCTGGGCCCCTACCTGGCGATTTACCTGCTGGCCGTGCACCAATGGCAGCCGGCGAGCATCGGCCTGGTGATGAGCCTGGCCGGGATCGCCGCGCTGGTGGCGCAGACCCCAGCCGGAGCGCTGATCGACCGCACCCCGGCCAAACGGGCGGTGGTGGTGATCGCGGCCCTGCTGGTGACCGGCAGTTGCCTGCTGCTGCCGCTGATGGCCTCGTTCAGCCTGGTGGCCCTGACCCAGACCATCAGCGCCCTGGCCGGCTCGGTGTTCGCACCGGCCATCGCCGCCATTTCTCTGGGCATCACCGGGCCCAAGGCATTCACCCGGCGCATGGGGCGCAACGAATCGTTCAACCATGCTGGCAACGCCTTCTCGGCCCTGCTGGCGGGGGGGCTGGCCTATCTGTACGGGCCGGTGGTGGTGTTCTACCTGATGGCCGTGATGACGGTGGCCAGTATCATCGCCGTGAGCCGCATTCCGGCAGCGGCGATCGATCACCAGGTGGCGCGGGGGCTGGGTCACGGGCCAGCCGGGGACGCTGCGCCCGCCGGCTTCAAGCTGCTCTTGCACAACCGTACCCTGCTGCTGTTCGCCGTGTGCTGCGCGTTGTTCCACCTGGCCAACGCAGCCATGCTGCCGCTGGTGAGCCAGAAGCTGTCGCAGGTGGACCTGCGCCTGGCCACGCCCTTGACCTCGGCCTGCATCGTCGCCGCACAACTGGTGATGGTGCCGATGGCGCTGCTGGTGGGCGCCAAGGCCGAGCACTGGGGACGCAAGCCATTTCTGCTAGTGGGCTTCCTGATTCTGCCGCTGCGCGGTGCGCTGTACGTGGTCTCGGACAATCCGTTCTGGCTGGTCGGGGTGCAATTGCTCGACGGCATTGGCGCCGGGATTTTCGGCGCGCTGTTCCCGATCATCGTCAAGGACCTGACCGAGGGCACCGGCCGCTTCAACGTCAGCCTCGGCGCCTTGACCGCGATCTTTGGCCTGGGCGCAGCGTTGAGCCCCGGCATCGCTGGCCTGGTGGTGCAGTCCTCAGGCTATGATGCGGCCTTTCTGACCCTGGCCGGAATCGCCGCCGTGGCCTTCGTGCTGGTGCTGGTGGCCCTGCCGGAAACCCACCCCCGTTCGAGCGATACGCCGACGGTCATGCCGACCCCCGCTGGAACCTGAACGACCGATGAGTTTTTCTACAAGCACCTTGATCATCTGGACGGTGGCCGCGCTGGCCACCGGCGGCGTCATCCTGCGCCCATGGCGCATCCCCGAATACGTCTGGGCACTGGGCGGGGCGCTGCTGCTGGCCGTGCTGGGGCTGATTCCGCTACCCGCCGCGCTGCACGCCGTAGCCGAAGGTGGCGACGTCTATCTGTTCCTCATCGGCATGATGGTGTTGGCCGAACTGGCGCGCCAGGAAGGGCTGTTCGACTGGTTGGCGCGCTATGCCGTGGTGCACGCGCGCGGCTCCGGCCAGCGCCTGTTCGACCTGGTGTTCCTGGTCGGCACCCTGGTCACCGTGTTCCTGTCCAACGACGCCACCGCCGTAGTGCTCACCCCTGCCGTGTATGCAGCGTGCAAGGCAGCGAAAGCCAATCCCCTGCCCTACCTGTTCATCTGCGCGTTCATCGCCAACGCCGCCAGTTTCGTGCTGCCGATCTCCAATCCGGCCAACCTGGTGGTGTTCGGCAGCCAGATGCCGCCGCTGCTGGACTGGTTGCGTCAGTTCAGCCTGCCGTCATTGGCGGCCATCGTGCTGACCTACCTGGCCCTGCGCCTGACCCAGCGCCAGCAGATCAGCCAGCCACTGGCGCTGAGCATCGACCCGCAACCGCTGCCGCGGGGCGCGCGCCTGTGTGCGCTCGGCATCGTGCTGACGGGCGCGCTGCTGTTGTTGGCTTCGGCCCTGGATACACCGCTGGGCCTGCCGACGTTCTGTGCCGGGGTGGCGACCACCGCCCTGATCCACCTGAGCCAGCGGCGCAGCCCGATGCCAGTGCTGCGGCAGGTGGCCTGGGGCGTCCTGCCTCTGGTGGCGGGCTTGTTCGTGCTGGTCGAAGCCGTGGCCCAGACCGGCGTGATCCGTCAGTTGGCCCAGTCCTTGGCGGCGCTGGCCCACGACGCACCGACCCAGGCAAGCTGGGCCGCCGGCATTGGCGTGGCAATCGCCAGCAACCTGATGAACAACCTGCCCACCGGGCTGATCGCCGGCTCCATGGGGCACCTGGCCGAATTGCCGGTGCAGACCACCGCTGCACTGCTGATTGGCGTGGACCTGGGGCCGAACCTGTCGATCACCGGCTCGCTGGCCACCCTGCTGTGGCTGGTCGCCATTCGCCGTGAAGGCGAACAGGTCGGCGCCTGGCAGTTCCTGCGCCTGGGCATGGTAGTCATGCCGCCCGCACTGCTGGCGGCACTGCTGGCACTGACGCTGTAACGAGGACCAATTAGTGAATTCAGTTCATTGGTTTCGGGAATTAATGCCAGAAAAGGGAAATGAATTAACGAATAGACTGATCGGCCTTTACATCGAGCCCGATCATGTCCATCTACCAAACGCCCCCTCTGGCAGCGCCTTCCACGCAGAAGACCGGAATCAGCATCGCGATCCTGGCCTTCTCGGCTTTTCTGATTGTCACCACTGAATTCCTCATCGTCGGCTTGCTGCCGCAGATCGCGCGCGATCTGGATCTGTCGGTTTCAGCCGCCGGGCAACTGGTCACCCTGTTCGCCTTCACCGTCATGCTGCTCGGTCCGCCCCTGACCGCCGCGCTCTCCCACCTCGACCGCAAGCGCCTGTTCATCGCGATCCTGTGCCTGTTCGCGGCGACCAACGCTTTGGCCGCCGTGGCGCAGAACTTCACCGTGCTGGCCATCGCCCGCATCGTGCCGGCCATGGCGCTGCCGGTGTTCTGGGGCACGGCGAGCGAAACCGCCGGGCATCTGGCCGGAAAACAGCACGCCGGGCGCGCGGTTGCCAGGGTCTACCTGGGCATCTCGGCGGCCATGCTGCTGGGCATCCCGCTGGGCACGGTCGCCTCGACGCTGATCGGCTGGCGCGGGGCGTTCTGGGTGCTGGCCGGGCTGTCGTTGCTGATGGCCGTGGCCCTGTGGTGCCTGATGCCCCAGGTCGCCCGCACCGGGAAACTGGACCTGCGCCAGCAGGCGACGATCTTCAAGGACGCCTATTTCGTGGGCAATGTGCTGCTGTCGGTGGTGGTCTTCACGGCGATGTTCATCGGCTACACCTACCTGGCCGACCTACTGGAGCGCGTGGCTGGCGTGCCGCCCGCGCAGGTCGGCTGGTGGTTGATGGGCTTCGGTGCGGTCGGCCTGATCGGCAACTGGATCGGCGGCAAGCTCGTCGATCGCTCGCCGCTCAATGCCACACGGCTGTTCCTGATCCTGCTGGCGCTGGGTATGGCAGCGTTGGTTCCCGTCGCCCACTCCACCGTGCTGCTGTGCGCCGTGCTGGGGCTGTGGGGCATCGCCAATACCGCGCTGTACCCCATCTGTCAGGTGCGGGTGATGGCCTGCGTGTCGCAGGCCAAGGCCCTGGCGGGCACCAGCAACGTGTCGGCGGCCAATGCCGGCATCGGCCTGGGCGCAATCATCGGCGGGCTGACCCTGACGCACCTGGGCACCGACTACCTGGGCTACGTGGCCGCCTGCGTCGCGCTGCTGGCCTTGGTGCTGTTGGCGGTGGTTCGGCGGCTCGCGCCCTGACCGGCAGCGCTCATTGTGCCGTGTCAGGCGGCGCAGGCCGTCTGCCGTGGGCGCACAGGCGCGGCGCCAGGTAGTCGAGCAGGGCGCGGACCTTGGGCAGGTTTTCCCGGCTTTTCAACCAGACCAGGTTGATCGGCAAGCCATCGGTGGACAGTTCAGGCAACACCTCCACCACGCTGCCTTGCTCCATGTGCCGTTGGGTCAGCCAGGTGGGCAGCTGGGCGATGCCGAGCCCCGCCAGCACGGCCGCCACCTCGCCTTCGCCATCGCCGACGGCGATGCGCGAAGGCATGCTGCGTCGTTCGATGTCCCCGGCCTCGCGGCCCTTGAGGTACCAGGGCCCGACACCGCCATCACGCTGGCCATAGACCACGCAGGCATGGCCGTGCAATTGGGCCTGGTCGCGGGGCTCGCCATGGCGTTGCAGATACCGGGGTGCGGCGCAGAACACCAGCCGCTGCGCACCGAGGAACTGGTGCCCTAGGCTGGCTGGCCAGGCATCGGGACCACCGATACGCACCACGATGTCGATGCCTTCGGCCACCGGATCGACGAAACGGTCGGTGAAGGACACATGCGGATCGACCTTGGGAAACAGGTGCAGAAAATCCAGGATCAGCGGCAGCACGTGCAGGCGTCCGAAAGACGCCGGCAAGTCGATGCGTACCCTGCCCTGCGGCGTTTCGCTGTCGTTGAGCAACGCCGACTCCACGTCCTCCAGCTCGGCCAACACGCGGGTGCAGGTGCGCTGGAAGGTCACCCCGGCCTCAGTCAGTGCCAGGGTGCGGGTGGTCCGCTCGAACAACCGCACGCCCAACCGTGCCTCCAAGCGCGCCACGCTCTTGCTGACCGCCGAGGCGGTGAGGTTCAAGCGCTCTGCCGCCGCAGTGAAGCTGGCGCACTCGGCCACCGCGACAAACACGTCGAGGCCTTTGAGCCGCTCAGAGGTGTGCATGGGCGTGCCCCTGACTAGACGACCGGCTCGGGCTCATTCGGCGGCCTCCAGCACACCTTGGTCTTCGCCGAGGAAGCCTCCGCTCTGGTGCTGCCAAAGCCGGGCGTAGGTGCCGTTGCGCGCCAGCAGCTCGGCATGGGTGCCCTGCTCGATGATGCGCCCTTCGTCCATCACGATCAGCCGGTCCATCGCAGCGATGGTCGACAAGCGGTGGGCGATGGCGATCACCGTCTTGCCCTGCATCATCTCGTCGAGGCTTTCCTGGATGGCCACTTCCACCTCCGAGTCCAGCGCGCTGGTGGCTTCGTCGAGCAGCAGGATCGGCGCGTTCTTGAGCATGACCCGCGCGATCGCCACGCGCTGGCGCTGGCCGCCGGAGAGCTTGATGCCGCGCTCGCCGACCAAAGTGTCGTAGCCGGTATGGCCCTGGCGGTCGCTGAGCTGGCGGATGAAGTCATCGGCCTGGGCGTCGACGGCGGCCTGGCGGATCTGCGCCTCGGTGGCGTCAGGCCGGCCGTAGGCGATGTTGTCGCGAATCGAGCGGTGCAACAGCGAGGTGTCCTGGGTGACCATACCGATGGCACTGCGCAAGCTGTCCTGGGTGACCTGGGCGATATCCTGGCCGTCGATGCGGATGTGTCCTTGGTCGACGTCGTGGAACCGCAGCAGCAGGTTGATCAAGGTCGACTTGCCGGCCCCGGAGCGGCCCACCAGGCCGATCTTCTCGCCGGCCTGGATCTCCAGGCTCAGGCCATCGAGCACCTGACGTTCGCCGTTGTAGTTGAAGTGCACGTTGTCGAAGCTCACGGCCCCGCCCTGGGTCTGCAGCACACCGGCACCGGGCGCGTCCTGCACCTTGGGACCGGTGGCCAGGGTGGCCATGCCGTCCTGCACGGTGCCGATGCTCTCGAACAGCGAGGTCATCTGCCACATGATCCAGTGCGACATGCCATTGATGCGCAGCGCCATGGCGGTGATCGCCGCCACCGCACCGGCGCCAACCTGGCCCTGGTGCCAGAGCCACAGGGCATAGCCGCCGGCACTCATGATCAAACCGACCACCAGCGCCTGATTGGCGATCTCGAACTGGCTGACCAGGCGCATCTGTCGGAAACCGGTGTGCTTGAAGTCTTCCATCGCCGCCCGGGCGAAATGCGCCTCGCGCTTGGAATGGGAGAACAGCTTGACCGTGGTGATGTTGGTGTAGGCGTCCGACACCCGTCCGGTCATGGACGAGCGGGCGTTGGCCTGCTCCTGCCCCACTTTGCCCAGGCGCGGCACGAAGTACAGCATGGTCAGTCCGAACAGCAGCAACCAGGCCACGAACGGCAGCATCAGCTTGGGCGCGAAGCCGCCCGCCAGGGCGATGATCGCCACGAAGTACACCCCGATACCCGGCAGGATCTCGATCAAGGTGAACAGCACCTCGCGCACCGCCAGGGCGGTCTGCATCACCTTGGTGGTCACCCGCCCGGAGAATTCATCGGAAAAGAACGACAGACTCTGGCGAAGCATCAGACGGTGGAAATCCCACCGCAGGCGCAGAGGCAAATTGATCGCCAGGACCTGGTGCTGGACCATGGTGCGTGCAGCCACCAGCGCGATGCTGATCACCAATACGGCGCCAACGCCCCACACCACGCGGGTCTCCTCGGCGGTTACGGCTTCGCCGACCTGCCATTTGGCCAGCAGGTCCACCACTTGTCCGAGAAAGGCGAACAGCCAGGCTTCATACACCGACACCGCGGCGCTCAGCAGTGCCAGGGCGACGATGTAGCCGCGCGCGCCGCGGGTGCAGGCCCACATGAAGCGCGCCAGCCCCATGGGCGGTGGCGGGGCCTCGTCGGGCGGGAAAGGGTCAAGCCAGCGTTCGAGTACACGCAGCATGAAGGTCTCCAGACACAGGAAAAGGAAGGGATTCTGCCAGATGGGTGGCCGTGCTGACTGTAAGTGAAATGTGAAGGCGGTCCGTCAACCCAGCTGAATGAACAGCGCGTAACCGCCCAAAATCACCCAGAACGCCAGGAAGATCCACGGCGTGCGCAGGGAAAACAGCAGCGACTTGCGATGCGACGCCCGTGAGGTCTCGGCCTCGGCGAACAGCGGCGACTCGTCGTAGGCCAGGCCCATCAGCGGTTCGCTGCGCAGTAGATTGCTCTGCTTGAGCTGCCAGTGGTCGATGATCTTGTAGGCGGCATGGATCCCCGGCCAGGCGTTGAGCGAACTGAGCACGCCCAGCAGCGCCAGGAAGGGCGGCACCAGCAACGTGAACATCTGCCCCCAGCTCTCGTTGAGGTTGCTCATGGCGGAGACGAAGGCGATGACCAGGAAGGATTGCGCGGTGAGGTAGGCGTCGGTGCGGTTGGCCAGGATGGTGGTCTCGTACTGGATTTCCCGGCGATAGAAATCCAGGCGCTCTTTCGGCGAGCCGAACATCCGTGCTTCGCGCTCGCTGGAGATTTCATGCTCGGGAGTAGCGGGGGTGATGATGCGTGGCACGCGATCGCTCCTGATCGTTGTGTGACTCGATAGGGGATAGAGACAGGCGCGCGAGAAAGATTCAGATCAATCGCCCGCCGACCGTCTGTCGTGGCAGGCGTATATCCGTTCCAACCCTGAGCACTGGCTCGCTTCATAGGCAAAGAGACCTTTTCCTTCAGCAGGAGTGATCGCCATGCGCAACTACCCCACCCCACCGTTCGCCTCGCAGCCGCAGACCGTGCCCGGCAGCCAGAAGAACATGGACCCCGTACCCGATTGCGGCGAACAGTCGTACACCGGCAGCGGTCGGCTGACGGGCAAGAAGGCGCTGATAACCGGGGGTGACAGCGGCATCGGCCGCGCGGTGGCCATTGCCTATGCCCGCGAGGGCGCCGATGTGGCCATTGCCTACCTCGACGAGCACGAAGACGCCAAGGACACCGCCAAATGGGTGGAGGCCGAAGGTCGTCAGTGCCTGTTGCTGCCGGGCGATCTGGCGCACAAGCAGCACTGCCACGACATCGTCAGCAAAACCGTCGGGCAGTTCGGGCGCATCGACATTCTGGTCAACAACGCGGCGTTCCAGATGTCGCATGAAACCCTCGACGAAATCGACGACGAGGAATGGGTGAAGACGTTCGACATCAACATCACCGCCATCTTCCGCATCTGCAAGGCGGCGCTGCCGTCCATGCCGCGCGGCAGTTCGATCATCAACACCAGTTCGGTGAACTCCGACGACCCGTCGCCAAGCCTGCTGGCCTATGCCACCACCAAAGGCGCCATCGCCAATTTCAGTGCGGGGCTGGCGCAGATGCTCGGCCAGCAGGGCATCCGGGTCAACAGCGTGGCGCCAGGCCCGATCTGGACACCCTTGATCCCCGCGACCATGCCGGATGAGGCGGTGCGCAACTTCGGTTCGAAAACGCCGCTGGGACGGCCGGGACAGCCGGTGGAGGTAGCGCCGATCTATGTGCTGCTAGGCTCGGACGAGAGCAGCTACATTTCCGGGTCGCGCTATGCGGTGACCGGCGGCAAGCCGATCCTGTGAGGTCATCGCACTGAATGCGATTGGGGCCGCACAATGCGGCCCCAATGCGTCACGCCTTCCACTGGACTCAGTAGTAGGCGTTCTCTTTCTGACTGTGGTCAGTCACATCGCGCACGCCTTTCAGCTCCGGCACCCGCTCGAGCAGCGTGCGCTCGATACCGTCCTTGAGCGTCACGTCGGCCTGGCCGCAGCCCTGGCAACCGCCGCCGAATTGCAACACGGCGATACCGTCATCGACCACGTCGATCAGGCTCACCTGCCCACCGTGGCTGGCCAGACCCGGATTGATCTCGGTCTGCAGGTAGTAGTTGATGCGCTCGTTGAGCGGGCTGTCTTCGTTGACCATCGGCACCTTGGCGTTCGGCGCCTTGATGGTCAGTTGCCCGCCCATGCGGTCGGTGGCGTAGTCCACCAGCGCGTCTTCGAGAAACGGCTCGCTGACGGCATCGATGTATGCAGTGAAGCTCTTCAGACCCACGGCGGTGTCGTCAGGCTTCTCTTCGCCCGGCTTGCAATACGCGATGCAGGTCTCGGCGTACTGGGTGCCCGGCTGGGTGATGAAGACGCGGATGCCGATCCCGGGCGTGTTCTGCTTGGAAAGCAGATCGGCCAGATAATCATGGGCGGCGTCGGTAATGGTTATAGCGCTCATGGAAGTTCCTCACAGACTTGCCGTGCAGTGTACGCCAAAGCCCGGCGTCGGACAAAGTCCTAGTATTTGACTCGGGATAGCGCCGGTGCAGCCTGGTTCGTGGCGAACTGCGCCTTCAATCGCCGGTACAGGCCGCACTCCAGCCACTGGTAACTGAACCACGACAGCAAGCCGATGGCCGGCACGCAGACGGCGAACACCAGGTACGGGTTCAGCGCCAGGCGCTGGCTGACGAACCAGCCGGCCCAGAGCACCAGCACGTGGATCAGGTACACCGAGTAGGAACAATCGCCCAGCGCCTTGAGCACCCGGTTGCCGCGAAAGTATGGCTCCAGGGCGATGAACGCCAGCACCACCATGGCACTGGGCAAGCCCCAGTGCAGCAGGCGTTGCGAGGCGTCGAGCCGATACAACGCGAAGCCGGCCGCCACCAGCACCGCCAAAGGCAGCCAGAGTCCCTCGCGAATCAAACCACGGCGGTACAGCACACCCAGCCCGATCCCCAGCACGAACTCGTAGATGATGTCGTTGTTGTAGAAGCGGCTGAGCACACCAAGACGGCCGAGCACTTCACTGACCAGCAGCAACGCAGCGGTGACCAGAATCAGGTGATGGCGCTGGCGCACCAGAAAGGCCAGGCCGAACAGCAGGTAGAAGAACATCTCGAAGTTCAGCGTCCAGCCGACGTTGAGCGTTGGATAGAGGCCATAGCCACCGGGGTTTTCGGACGGTACGAACAACAGCGACAGCAGCAGATGCTGCCAGTCGAACACCTGATGCGGCATCCAGCGGCTGGCCGCCAGCAGCATCACGGCCATGAGCAAGGTGTAGAACCAGTAGGCCGGCACGATGCGCAGCACGCGGTTGAGGAGGAATTCGCGGGGCGCGATGTCTTTGTCGCGGGTCGAGAGGTAGATCACCAGACCACTGATGACGAAGAAGATGTCCACGCCTACCGCACCGCGCTCGGCGAGCAGGCGGCCCACGGGGCCGTCGGCCTGGAAGTCGAAGAAAATCTGCATGAAGTGGTGGCAGACCACCACCCAGGCGGCGAACGCGCGGAGCGCCTGAAGCGAATACAGCATGGGTTGTCCTGCGATTGTCGGTGCATTCAGGCCCGGCCGTGGCAGCGCGCTGAGCGCTGCCACGGCCGGGCCACCCACCTGTCCGACCACAGTCGACCCGGAAAGGTCCGATCAGAGGTTCTCGTAGCGGTTCATGTCCAGTACCCCGGCTTCGACCGGATCGGTTTCCTCGATGAAGGTGCTCAGATCATGAAAGTACTGCCAGAACTGCGGATGGCTGCGGCGAATGCCCCAGCGCTCGACGATGCGCTCGAGCTTGCCGGTGTCGTCGCGCGCCGCTTCCATGGCATCGACGAATGCCGCCACCTCACTGGCCGGAATGTTGAACATGAAGTTGGGATAACTGCTCAGCACGCCCGGGTACAGGGTCAAGGTATCCAGACCCGGCTGGTAGCGGTAGGCCTCGCCGAGCAGGAACGCGACATTGCTGTGGGCGCGGTTGCGCAGCAGGCTGTAGACCTGGCGCTGACCGCCCTGCCCTTCGATGCGCAGCAGGGTCGCCTCGGGCAGTTGGCCGATCACCTTGAGCCCGGCCGCCGGACGCGACACCAGGCGGCTGAGCGACTGCTCGACGTCACGGAACTGCGCGTTCATCTGCGGCCGCGAGCAATAGGCCCCGGTGCAGCGGTTGATCGGATCGGGGGCCGCGTTGAGGCTGGCGGTGCGTTGCAGCAGCTTGAGGCCGAAATCGCGTTCGGCGTGGTGCTTGTCCAGTTGCAGCCCGCTGGGTGTGTCGGTGTCGATGTCGGTGTAATCCAGCCACATCTTCACCTTGCCGCTGTTCTGGTACCAATCGTCGAGGATCGCCCCGCGCTTCTCGGCGGGCATCAGGCGCAGGAAATTGACCTCGGCGCCATTGCGGATCAGGTCGAAGTACAGGCGCGTCTGCAACTGGTGCGAGACGTTGCCGAACACGTCGAAGTTGACCGCCAACTGATAATAGGTGCGCTCGAGCAGCGGGTAGTCGAACAGCCACATGGTGGTCGGCACATCGCCGATCAGGCCCTTGCTCACCGAGGCGCTGTCGAAGTGGCGGAAGATGCTCAGCAAGGCGTTGTCATTGCCGGCCCACAGCGTCGACCAACTCGGTGGCGGCATTTCGGCATAGGCCTCGCGGCGCAGGGTTTCGTAGTCGTTGCGCTTGTTGCGGTAAGCGCGCCACAGGCTCAACACGCTGCCGACGTCGTCGATCTGTCCAGGCATGGCCAGCAGCGGCGTCGCCTGGCCACGGTACACCGCGTCGGTGACGTAGCGGTCGTGGGCCGGCTCCTGGAACAGCGCCCAGAAGTTGTCGCGGATCACGTCGGTGGCGATCTGCCCACGGCAGACCGGGCCGCGGATGAAGGTGCGCACGAAGTATTCGGCGTTGTCGAGCATGAATTGGTAGCGCGCCACCGCCGGGATCGCTTCGAAGGTCTCGAACGGATTGGCGCGGCGCTGCGGGCCATAGCCTGGCAGCGAAGTGGTCTGCCAATCGCCGCTATAGAACAGCTGCTTGACGCGCTTGAGCTTCTGCGGACCCATCGGGTAGGTGATGTGGGTCTTGTGCACGATCACGCCCTGCACCGGCATCAGCCGGTAGTAGAAATCGCTACCCGGCGGATCGTTGGGCCGCCGCGTGGCGATCAGGTCCACCGGCTGGCCACTGGGCGTGCGCGAACGCACCCACTGGAAGAAGTGACCCGGCTCACCGCCGGTGAAATAGATATGCGCCAGGAACAGGTGCTCGTACAGCCAGCGACCGACCAGCGCTTCGCTGGCGCCTGGGCGGTTGAGCAGTGCCTCCCACTCGGCGATCTGGCTGGCCTCGCTGGCGCTTGGCTGGATCGGCTGGTACTCCACCGGCGCGCCGGCGGCGAGCCAGCGCTGCAAGGTCTGGTGTTCCTGGTCGGTGAGCCCGGTGACCGCCAACGGCATGCCCTCCTTGGGATGGGCGCCAGCGTAGGCGTCGAACTCGTGGGGCAGCGGGCACATGTTGTTGCGCTCCAGGCCCAGGACGATCTCGTCCGGCAACTTGGCATTGGGCGTGAGTGGGGTCTTGTGGCCCAGCTCGAGCATCCGCGCCATCAGCGCCGCCTGGCTGCCCTGGGCGTCGAGCACCGAGTAGAAACCCTTCTTGCGCCAGGCCTCTTCACCCTGGGCGTCGTAGAACAGCCGCGTGGTCGGCACCGCCTCGCTGCGCTCACCCTGGTACACCGGCACTTTCGAGGCGCCGCGCTGCACGCCTTCGGCGCTGCCCAAGTTGAGCTGGCAGGCCGCATCGTTGCAGGCGTGGCAGGCCACGCACTTCTGGGTAAAGATCGGCTGAATGTCCCGGGTGTAAGAAATGCTCGGGCTCGATTGAGGGGCTTGGGCCCATGCGGCGCCACCGAGCAGCAAGGCAAAGGAGGCGGCGATAAAACGTTGCACCATGTGCGCAGTGTCCTGGTTCTTGAGAGCTGTCACGATTGTCTGTATTTCCAACGGGTCTGCGCCTGGCATCGCCAACATGAATCAAATTCATGCAATTGGCCGATGCACCTAAAATCCGTGCAGCTTTGTTATTATCCCGCACTTCCGATCTTCGTCCGACCAGGTTAGTTCTCATGCCCGACCGCAGCGCTCGTCTCCAAGCACTTCAGCACGCACTGAAGGAGCGTATCCTGATTCTGGACGGCGGTATGGGCACCATGATCCAGAGCTATCGTCTGGAGGAAAAGGACTATCGTGGCACGCGCTTCGCCGATTGGCCAAGCGATGTTAAGGGCAACAACGACCTGCTCCTGCTGACCCAGCCCCAGGTGATTGCCGCCATCGAGAAGGCGTACCTGGACGCCGGCGCCGATATTCTCGAGACCAACACCTTCAACGCCACCCAGGTGTCCCAGGCCGACTACGGCATGGAAGCGCTGGTCTACGAGCTCAACGTCGAAGGCGCGCGCATCGCCCGCCAGGTGGCCGACGCCAAGACCCTGGAAACCCCGGACCGCCCACGTTTCGTCGCTGGCGTGCTCGGCCCCACCAGCCGCACCTGCTCGATTTCCCCGGACGTCAACGACCCAGGCTATCGCAACGTCACCTTCGACGAACTGGTGCTCAACTACACCGAGGCCACCCGCGGTCTGATCGAAGGCGGCGCGGACCTGATCCTGATCGAAACCATCTTCGACACGCTCAACGCCAAGGCCGCGATCTTCGCCGTGCAGCAGGTGTTCGAGGAAGATCGGGTCGAATTGCCGATCATGATCTCCGGCACCATCACCGACGCCTCCGGCCGCACCCTGTCCGGGCAGACCACCGAAGCCTTCTGGAACTCGGTACGCCACGCCAAGCCTATTTCGGTAGGCCTGAACTGCGCACTCGGCGCCAAGGACCTGCGCCCCTATCTGGAAGAGCTCTCGGCCAAGGCCGACACCCAGGTGTCTGCCCACCCCAACGCTGGCCTGCCCAACGCCTTCGGCGAGTACGACGAAACCCCGGCGGAAATGGCGGCGGTGGTCGAGGAGTTCGCCGCCAGTGGCTTCCTCAATATCATCGGCGGCTGCTGCGGCACCACCCCAGGCCATATCCAGGCCATCGCCGAGGCCGTGGCCAAGTACCCGCCACGGGCCATCCCGGACATTCCCAAGGCCTGCCGGCTGTCGGGCCTGGAACCGTTCACCATCGATCGCCAGTCGCTGTTCGTCAACGTCGGCGAGCGCACGAACATCACCGGTTCCGCCAAGTTCGCCCGGCTGATCCGCGAAGAGAACTACACCGAAGCCCTGGAAGTGGCGCTGCAGCAGGTCGAGGCCGGCGCCCAGGTGATCGACATCAACATGGACGAAGGGATGCTCGACTCCCAGGCGGCCATGGTGCGTTTCCTCAACCTGATCGCCGGCGAGCCGGACATTTCCCGCGTGCCGATCATGATCGACTCCTCGAAGTGGGAGGTGATCGAAGCGGGCCTGAAGTGCATCCAGGGCAAGGGTATCGTCAACTCGATCTCGATGAAGGAAGGCGTCGAGCAATTCAAGCACCACGCCAACTTGTGCAAACGCTACGGCGCCGCCGTGGTGGTGATGGCCTTCGACGAGGTCGGCCAGGCCGACACCGCCGCGCGCAAGCGGGAAATCTGCCAGCGCAGCTACGACATCCTCGTCAACGAGGTGGGCTTCCCGCCCGAAGACATCATCTTCGACCCGAACATCTTCGCCGTCGCCACCGGCATCGAGGAACACAACAACTACGCCGTGGACTTCATCGAAGCCTGCGCCTACATCCGCGACCACCTGCCCCACGCGCTGAGTTCGGGTGGTGTGTCCAACGTGTCGTTCTCCTTCCGTGGCAACAACCCGGTACGCGAAGCGATCCACTCGGTGTTCCTCTACCACGCCATTCAGAACGGTCTGACCATGGGCATCGTCAACGCCGGTCAACTGGAGATCTACGACGAGATCCCCGCCGCGCTGCGCGAGAAGGTCGAGGACGTGGTGCTCAACCGCACCCCCGAGGGCACCGACGCCCTGCTGGCCATCGCCGACGACTACAAAGGCGGCGGCGCCACCAAGGAAGTGGAAAACGAAGAGTGGCGCTCGATGCCGGTGGACAAGCGCCTGGAGCACGCGCTGGTCAAGGGCATCACCGCCTACATCGTCGAAGACACCGAGCAATGCCGGCAGTTGGCCACGCGACCGATCGAGGTCATCGAAGGACCGCTGATGAGCGGCATGAACGTGGTCGGCGATCTGTTCGGCGCCGGCAAGATGTTCCTGCCGCAAGTGGTCAAGTCGGCGCGGGTGATGAAGCAGGCGGTAGCGCACCTGATTCCGTTCATCGAAGCCGAAAAAGGCGACAAGCCCGAGGCCAAGGGCAAGATCCTCATGGCCACGGTCAAGGGTGACGTGCACGACATCGGCAAGAACATCGTCGGCGTGGTGCTCGGCTGCAACGGCTATGACATCGTCGACCTCGGCGTGATGGTGCCAGCCGAGAAGATCCTGCAGACCGCCCGCGAGCAGAAGTGCGACATCATCGGTTTGTCCGGCCTGATCACCCCGTCGCTGGACGAAATGGTCCACGTAGCCCGCGAAATGCAGCGCCAGGACTTCCACCTGCCGCTGATGATCGGCGGCGCCACCACCTCCAAAGCCCACACGGCGGTGAAGATCGAGCCCAAGTACGCCAACGACGCGGTGATCTACGTCACCGACGCCTCGCGCGCCGTGGGCGTGGCCACCCAGTTGCTGTCCAAGGAGCTCAAGGGCGCCTTCGTCGACAAGACCCGTCAGGAATACGTGGAAGTGCGCGAGCGCACCGCCAACCGCAGCGCCCGCACCGAACGCCTGAGCTACGACCAGGCCATCGCCGCCAAGCCCCAATACGACTGGGCCGCCTACCAGCCGGCAGTCCCCTCCTTCACCGGCGTCAAGGTGCTGGAAGACATCGACCTGCGCGAACTGGCCGAGTACATCGACTGGACGCCGTTCTTCATTTCCTGGGACCTGGCCGGCAAGTTCCCGCGCATCCTCACCGACGAGGTGGTCGGCGAAGCCGCCACGGCGCTGTACCAGGACGCCCGCGACATGCTCGAGAAGCTGATCAGCGAGCAACTGATCAGCGCCCGTGCGGTGTTCGGCTTCTGGCCGGCCAACCAGGTCGAGCACGATGACATCGAAGTCTACGGCGACCAAGGCCAGACCCTGGCCACCCTGCACCACCTGCGCCAACAGACCATCAAGCCCGACGGCAAGCCGAACTGGTCGCTGGCCGACTTCGTCGCGCCGAAGGACAGCGGCGTCACCGACTATGTCGGTGGCTTCATCACCACCGCCGGCATCGGCGCCGAGGAAGTGGCCAAGGCCTATCAAGACAAGGGCGACGACTACAGCTCGATCATGGTCAAGGCCCTGGCCGACCGCCTGGCCGAGGCCTGCGCCGAATGGCTGCACGCCCGGGTGCGCAAGCAGTATTGGGGCTACGCCCAGGACGAGCAACTGGACAACGAGGCGCTGATCAAGGAGCAGTACAGCGGTATCCGCCCGGCCCCGGGCTACCCCGCCTGCCCGGACCACACCGAGAAGGCCACGCTGTTCCGCCTGCTCGACGGCACCGCCATCGGCGAAACCGGCCCCAGCGGCGTGTTCCTCACCGAGCACTTCGCCATGTTCCCGGCAGCCGCCGTCAGCGGCTGGTATTTCGCCCACCCGCAGGCGCAGTACTTCGCGGTCGGCAAGGTGGAAAAGGACCAGATCGAGCGCTACAGCGATCGCAAAGGCCAGGACATCAGCGTCAGCGAACGCTGGCTGGCACCGAACCTGGGCTACGAGGCCTGATCCTGTAGGCGCAGCGGCTCGCGGTTCGCCGCTTGCCGCTACCACCCTCCTAAATTCCTTCCGCGCAGGCTCGTCCATCCCTCACAACAGGTACCTCACCTGCCCTGACGATGGCGAGCCGCGAGAAGGCCATGACACGACCCCTTTGCATTCCCCACCCGCGCACGGCGCCTTCGGGCCACGCCCTGCCATGAACGACCGCCGAACCTTTCTCAAGCAAGCCGGCCTGTTGGCCGCAGCCCTACCCCTCGGCAGCGCCCTGCAGCACAGCGCCCAGGCCGCCACCGCGCCGCCGCACATCCAACCCCAGACCCAGGACAAGTGGCAGCGCCTGCGCCAGTTGTTCGACCAGGACCCCGACTACCTGCACTTCTCCAACTTCCTGATCACCTCCCACCCGCGTCCGGTGACCGAGGCCATCGCCCGCTACCGCGCCCACCTGGACCGCAACCCAGGGCTGGCCATGGACTGGGATCGCGAAGAGGTGTGGCAGCACGAAGCGCGGGTACGCCAAGCCGCCGGTCGCTACCTCAATGCCCGTCCCGGCCAGATCGCCCTGACCGGCAGCACCACCGAAGGCCTGACCCTGATCTTCGGCGGCCTGCAGGTGCGCCCGGACCAGGAAATCCTCATCACTCCCCATGAGCACTACGCCACCAAACACGTCCTGGCCTACCGCAGCCAGCGCGAAGGCACCCAGGTGCGGCGCATTGCGCTGTTCGACCAGCCCGCCAACGTGTCCACCGATGAAATCCTCGGCAACATCGCTGCTGGCATTCGCGACAACACCCGTGTGCTGGGCATGACCTGGGTGCAGTCCGGCAGTGGCGTCAAGCTCCCGATCGGCGAGATCGGCCAACTGGTCGCCGAGCGTAACCGCAATCGCGACGACAAGGACCGCATTCTCTACGTGGTCGACGGTGTGCACGGCTTCGGCGTGGAAGACCTCGACTTTCCCTCCATGCACTGCGACTACTTCATCGCCGGCACCCACAAATGGCTGTTCGGCCCACGCGGCACCGGCATCATTTGCGCCGCCTCGCAAACGCTCGAGCACCTGACGCCGATCATCCCCACCTTCTCCCAGGACAGCGACTTCGCCACCAGCATGACCCCGGGTGGCTACCACGCCTTCGAGCATCGCTGGGCCGTGGACGAAGCGTTCAACCTGCACCTGCAACTGGGCAAGGCGGACGTACAAACGCGCATTCACCAGCTCAACAGCGACCTCAAGCAGCGCCTGCTGGCCTTGCCCGGCATCGAACTGGTCACGCCGCAGCGCCCGGCCCTGTCGTCGGGTTTCAGCTTCTTCCGGGTCAAGGGCCAGGACAGCGACCAGGTAGCGGCCTACCTGATGGCCAACCGGGTGGTCGCCGATGCCGTGGACCGTGACGTCGGCCCGGTGGTGCGGACCGCGCCGGGACTGCTCAACGACGAGCGCGAACTGGACCGCTTCATGGCCATCCTCGAAAAACGCCTGTAGGCCCGCCTGTGGCGTGCCCCGTTTCCCCCTTCAGACAGCGAGACCCGCGATGACTCCACAGCCTCCCCGCCCTCTGTCCGCCCTGCCCTTGGCCCTGGGCCTGGTACTGATGACCGGCCTTTCCGCCAGCGCCCTGGCCGCCAGCCCCACTCAGCCAGGCAAGGTGTTCAAGGACTGCAAGGATTGCCCGGAAATGGTGGTGTTGCCAGCAGGCACCTTCACCATGGGCACCCCCGATGACGAACTCGGGCGCCAGCCCGACGAAGGCCCGCTGCACGAGGTGACGTTCAAGAAAGCCTTCGCCGTCAGCCGCTTCCAGGTCCAGAACGGCGAATGGAAGGCCTACCTGCGCAGCAGCGGTTACCAGGTGCCCAACGGCGACACCCGCCCCGGTCGCGAATGCATTGCCGGCAAGCCGCGCTACCCCCAAGGCGACAAGCAGCCGGCGGTGTGCCTGAACTTCCATGAGGCCGAAGCCTACGCCGCGTGGTTGTCGAAGAAGACCGGCCACGTCTACAAGGTGCAGAGCGAAGCCCAGCGCGAGTATGCCGTTCGCGGCGGCAGCAGCGGCCCGTTCCCCTTCCCCTTCGATGAAGGCGAGGAGTACAGCATCGCCAAGCACGCCAACACCTACGGTCCCAAGGACGGTTTCTCCTACACCTCGCCTGCCGGTAGCTACCCACCCAATCCCTACGGCGTGTACGACGGTCACGGCAACGTCTACGAGTGGACCCGCGACTGCTACGTCGACAGCTACGCCACGGCGCCCACCGACGGCAGCCCGCAGACCAAAAGCGGCGAATGCGCCGACCGTCGGGTGATTCGCGGCAACGACTACACCGAGGCGCCGATCTTCTCGCGCTCCGGCAACCGCAACGAACGCAGTTCGACCCTGCGCGGCGATTGGCTTGGTTTCCGTGTGGTGCGCGAGCGCTGAGCTCACCTGCAAAAAAATCGAACTGTGCCGGCAACGCACCGCTCATACGTGCATGCAGTACATCCCGTGAAGCTTCTGGAGGATTGACCATGCGTTACGCGCTGCTTGTCCCGGCACTGGTGCTGTGCATTCCCGCAGGTTCGGCGCTGGCACGCGTCGATGGTCGCGACGTCGCGACCTCGGCGGGTGTCTCGGCGTCGCTGTATTCCACCTTCAAGGACGACAAACGGATCATCCCTGCCCGCGACGAACTGTCATCGTTCGTGGCCAGCGGTGGTGCGATCCGTGGGGTCTATGTCGACGCTGCGCTGCAGCGGGCGCGGCAAAGTCATCCCGGCCTGCAGGTCAGCGACGAAGAGCTGGCCCAGGCGCTGCTGTCGCAGGATGACCTGCTGGCAGAACAGTAACCCGCCTGTCCAGGAGCGGGCTCGCCCGCTCCTGCGAAGCAGCGTCAGACCGCAGATGCACTCGACCTGCCGCCTCATTCGCCACTCTGCTATCGATCCATTCAGCCAATCTATCAATCAGCTTGATAGTGACCTTCGAGTCATTCGATTCGTTACCGCCGCCTGACGCTCGCAGAATCCGCCCACTATTCCTACATTGGCGGAGTTCTCCATGGAACCTTCATTCAAGGCCCTGCGCCTACCCCTCGCTGCCCTGGCAGTGGCGGTGATCAGCGCCTGCGGCAAGACCCCTGACGCCACGCAAGCACCCGCCGCGCCCACCGTCAGCGTGGCCAAGGTGATCGAGCAGCCGATCAACGAATGGGACGAATTCACCGGCCGCCTGGAAGCGCCGGAAACCGTCGAGGTGCGCCCGCGCGTCTCCGGGCAGATCGACCGCGTGGCCTTCACCGAAGGCGCCCAGGTCAACAAGGGCGACCTGCTGTTCCAGATCGACCCGCGCCCCTTCCAGGCCGAAGTCCGCCGCCTCGAAGCACAACTGCAACAAGCCAAGGCCAGTGCCACCCGCAGCGCCAACGAAGCCCGTCGCGGCGAGCGCCTGCGCGACAGCAACGCCATCTCCGCCGAACTGGCCGAGTCGCGCAGCAGCGCCGCCGCCGAAGCGCGTGCCGGGGTCGAAGCCATTCAGGCGCAGTTGGACCTGGCCCGCCTGAACCTGAGTTTCACCCGCGTCACCTCGCCGATCAGTGGCCGCGTCAGCCGCGCCGAGTTCACCGCCGGCAACATCGTCACCGCTGACGTCACGCCACTGACCAGCGTGGTCTCCACCGACAAGGTCTACGCCTATTTCGACGCCGACGAACGCGTCTACCTCAAGTACACCCAGCTCGCACGCCAGGGTCAGCGCGGCCAGAGCACCCCGGTGTACCTGGGCCTGACCAACGAAGCCGGCAACCCGCACCTGGGCCAGATGAACTTCGTCGACAACCAGGTCAACCCACGCACCGGCACCATCCGTGGGCGCGCCGTGTTCGACAACCGCGACGGCCAGTTCACCCCCGGCCTGTACGCCCGCTTGAAGCTGGTCGGCAGCGCCCAGTACGACGCCATGCTGATCAACGACGAAGCCGTCGGCACCGACCTGGGCAAGAAATTCGTGCTGGTCATGGACCAAGACAACAAGGCCACCTACCGCGCGGTGGAATTGGGGCCCAAGCTCGAAGGCCTGCGCATCGTACGCAGCGGCCTGAACAAGGACGAGCGCATCGTCGTCAAGGGCCTGCAGCGCGTGCGTCCCGGCTCGCCGGTCACGCCCCAGGAAACGCCGATGGCCAGCGACGACACCCTGGCCACCCTCGCCCGTCAGCGTGAGGCGCTGCAAGCCAGTAACCCCGCACCGGCCGTGGCCGGCTCGACCGTTAAAGTCGCCAGTGCCCCAGCACCGCGCGGTTAAGGGACGACACCCATGAACTTCTCGAAATTCTTCATCACCCGGCCGATCTTCGCCGCCGTGCTGTCGCTGGTCCTGCTGATCGCCGGTGCGATCTCGCTGTTCCAACTGCCGATCAGCGAATACCCCGAAGTGGTGCCACCCACGGTGGTGGTGCGCGCCAACTTCCCCGGCGCCAACCCCAAGGTCATCGGCGAAACCGTCGCCGCGCCGCTTGAACAGGCGATCACCGGGGTCGAGAACATGCTGTACATGTCCTCGCAATCCACCGCCGACGGCAAGCTCACGCTGACCATCACCTTCGCCCTGGGCACCGACCTGGACAACGCCCAGGTGCAGGTACAGAACCGCGTGACCCGCACCCAGCCCAAGCTGCCGGAAGAAGTCACACGCATCGGCATCACCGTCGACAAGGCCTCGCCCGACCTGACCATGGTCGTGCACCTGACCTCGCCGGACCAGCGCTACGACATGCTCTACCTGTCCAACTACGCCATCCTCAACATCAAGGACGAGTTGGCGCGCCTGGGCGGCGTGGGCGACGTGCAACTGTTCGGCATGGGCGATTACTCGCTGCGCGTGTGGCTCGACCCGAACAAGACCGCCTCGCGCAACCTCACCGCCAGCGACGTGGTCGCGGCGATCCGCGAGCAGAACCGCCAGGTCGCCGCCGGCCAGCTCGGCGCGCCGCCCGCGCCCGGCTCCACCAGCTTTCAACTGTCGATCAACACCCAGGGCCGCCTGGTCAGCGAGGAGGAGTTCGAGAACATCATCATCCGCGCCGGTGCCGACGGCGAGATCACCCGCCTGAAAGACATCGCTCGGGTCGAGCTGGGCTCCAGCCAATACGCCCTGCGCTCGCTGCTGAACAATCAGCCGGCAGTGGCCATCCCGATCTTCCAACGCCCTGGCTCCAACGCCATCGAGATCTCCGACGAAGTGCGGGCCAAGATGGCCGAGCTGAAGAAGGACTTCCCCGAGGGCATGGACTACAGCATCGTCTACGACCCCACTGTGTTCGTCCGTGGCTCCATCGAAGCGGTGGTGCACACCCTGTTCGAAGCCCTGGTGCTGGTGGTGCTGGTGGTGATCCTGTTCCTGCAGACCTGGCGCGCCTCGATCATCCCGCTGATGGCGGTCCCGGTATCGCTGATCGGCACCTTTGCAGTGATGCACCTGTTCGGCTTTTCGCTCAACGCCCTGTCGCTGTTCGGCCTGGTGCTGGCCATCGGCATCGTGGTGGACGACGCCATCGTCGTGGTTGAAAACGTCGAGCGCAACATCGCCCTAGGCCTCAAGCCCCTGGAGGCCACGCAGAAAGCCATGAGCGAGGTCACCGGGCCGATCATCGCCACCGCCCTGGTGCTGTGCGCGGTATTCGTACCGGCCGCATTCATCTCCGGCCTCACCGGTCAGTTCTACAAGCAGTTCGCCCTGACCATTGCTATCTCCACGGTGATCTCGGCGTTCAACTCGCTGACCCTGTCGCCGGCCCTGGCGGCCGTGCTGCTCAAAGAGCACCACGCACCGAAGGACCGTTTCTCGCGGGTGCTCGACCGGCTGCTGGGCAGTTGGCTGTTCGCCCCGTTCAACCGTTTCTTTGACCGCGCCAGCCATCGCTACGTGGGCGGCGTGCGCCAGGTCATCCGCTCCAGCGGCATTGCCCTGTTCGTCTACGCCGGCCTGATCGGCCTGACCTACCTGGGCTTCTCCTCGACGCCGACCGGCTTCGTCCCGGCGCAGGACAAGCAGTACCTGGTGGCCTTCGCGCAACTGCCCGATGCCGCCAGCCTCGACCGCACCGAGGCGGTGATCAAGCGCATGAGCGAGATAGCCCTCAAGCAACCCGGCGTAGCCGACTCTGTGGCCTTCCCGGGCCTGTCGATCAACGGTTTCACCAACAGCCCCAACAGCGGCATCGTGTTCACCCCGCTCAAGCCGTTCGACGAGCGTCGCGACCCCAGCCAGTCGGCCGGTGCCATCGCTGCGGCGCTGAACGCGCAGTTCGCCGACATCCAGGACGCCTACATCGCAATCTTCCCACCGCCGCCGGTTCAGGGCCTGGGCACCATCGGCGGCTTCCGCCTGCAGATCGAGGACCGCGGCAACCTGGGCTACGAGGCGCTGTACAAGGAAACCCAGAACATCATCGCCAAAAGCCGCGAGGTGCCTGAACTGGCCGGGCTGTTCACCAGCTACCAGGTCAACGTGCCGCAGGTCGATGCCGCCATCGACCGGGAAAAGGCCAAGACCCACGGGGTGGCGATCAACGACATCTTCGACACCCTGCAGGTCTACCTGGGATCGTTGTACACCAACGACTTCAACCGGTTCGGTCGCACCTACCAGGTCAACGTCCAGGCCGAACAACAGTTCCGCCTCGACGCCGAGCAGATCGGCCAGTTGAAGGTGCGCAACAACCTGGGCGAGATGATTCCGCTGGCCACCTTCCTCAAGGTCAGCGACACCTCCGGGCCTGATCGGGTCATGCACTACAACGGCTTCATCACCGCCGAGATCAACGGCGCGGCAGCCCCCGGCTACAGCTCGGGTCAGGCCGAAGCGGCGATCGAGAAGCTGCTCAAGCAGGAATTGCCCAATGGCATGACCTACGAATGGACTGACCTGACCTACCAGCAGATCCTGGCCGGCAACACCGCGTTGTTCGTCTTCCCGCTGTGCGTGCTGCTGGCGTTCCTGGTACTGGCGGCGCAGTACGAAAGCTGGAGCCTGCCGCTGGCGGTGATCCTGATCGTGCCGATGACCCTGCTGTCGGCCATCACTGGGGTGATCATCTCCGGCGGTGACAACAACATCTTCACCCAGATCGGCTTGATCGTGCTGGTGGGCCTGGCGTGCAAGAACGCCATCCTCATCGTCGAGTTCGCCAAGGACAAACAGGCCGAGGGCCTCGACCCGCTGGCGGCGGTCCTGGAAGCCTGCCGCCTGCGTCTGCGGCCGATCCTGATGACCTCCATCGCCTTCATCATGGGCGTGGTGCCGCTGGTGTTCTCCTCCGGTGCCGGCGCCGAGATGCGCCATGCCATGGGCGTGGCGGTGTTCTCGGGGATGATCGGGGTGACCGTGTTCGGCCTGTTCCTGACGCCGGTGTTCTTCAACCTGATACGCCGCCGGGTCGCCCGCCGTCAGGCTGGCACCGCCGAGCCTGCGCACACCCTGGAGAATCCTGCATGAGCCTGCTCAAACCCCTGACCCCGAGCCTGCTGGCGCTGGCCCTGGCGGCCTGTGCGGTGGGCCCGGACTACCACGCGCCGGACACCGCCCCGGCGCGGCTGGACAGCGCCGCAGCGGCGCAGACCCTGGACCGCAGCCGCTTCGAGAGCCGTTGGTGGAAACAGTTCGACGACCCGACCCTGGACCAGTTGGTGCAGGCGTCGCTGCAGGGCAACCGCGACCTGCGCGTGGCCTTCGCCCGACTCAAAGCCGCGCGGGCGATCCGCGAGGACGCCGACAACGACGACCTGCCGGTGGTCACCAGCCGCGCCAGCAGCGAGATCGGCAAGGGCCAGGTGCCGGGTCAGACCGATCGCCGGGTCAACCAAGAGCGCTACGACCTGGGCCTGGACATGGCCTGGGAGCTCGACCTGTTCGGCCGCATCCAGCGGCGCATCGAGGCCAGCGCGGCCCGCGAAGACGCAGCCCTTGCCGATCTGCAGCAGTTGCAGGTCAGCCTGATCGCCGAGCTGGTCGACGCCTATGGTCAACTGCGTGGCGCCCAGTTGCGCGAAACCATCGCCCTGGCCAACCTGCAGACCCAGCAGGATTCGCGGCGCATCACCGTGACCCTGCGCGACACCGGCGTGGGCAACGAGCTGGACGTGGTCCGCGCCGACGCGCGGCTGGCGGCGGTCGAGGCCAGCGTGCCGCAACTGCAAGCCGAACAGGTGCGCGCCCGCAACCGCATCGCCACCCTGCTGGGTCAGCGCCCGGACGCCCTGAGCGTGGACCTCTCGCCCAGGCAACTGCCGGCCATCGCCAAGGCCCTGCCGGTGGGTGATCCGGGCGAGCTGCTGCGCCGCCGTCCGGACATTCGCCGCGCCGAGCGCCAGCTCGCCGCCGCCACCGCCGATGTGGGCGTGGCCACCGCCGACCTGTTCCCCCGGGTCAGCCTCAGCGGCTTCCTGGGTTTCACCGCCGGACGCGGTTCGCAGATCGGCGCTTCGGCAGCCAACGCCTGGGCACTGGGCCCGAGCATCACTTGGGCGGCCTTCGACCTGGGCAGCGTGCGTGCGCGACTGCGCGGCGCCAAGGCCGACGCCGAGGGTGCCCTGGCCAGCTATGAGCAGCAGGTGTTGCTGGCCCTGGAAGAATCGTCGAACGCCTTCAGCGACTACGGCAAGCGCCAGCAGCGCCTGCTGTCGCTGATGCGCCAGAGCGACGCCAGCCGCAAGGCGGCGGAGCTGGCCTCGATCCGCTACCGCGAAGGCACCGCCGATTACCTGGTGCTGCTCGATGCCGAACGGGAAAAACTGGCGGCCGAAGACGCCCAGGCCCAGGGCGAAGTGGAGCTGTACCGCGGCATCGTCTCGATCTACAAGGCCCTGGGGGCGGCTGGCAGCCGGAGGCCGTCGCCAGCGTGAAGTAACGACCCCGGCAGCGCCTGCAACGACTCCTTTGGTGGATCTCCACCAGCCCTTAGCCCCGCCGGCCTCGGTCAGCGGGGCTCTTTTATCCAGCCACTCCAGCACGGCCATTTGTTAAGGCACCCACTGAATCGTTGTACTAGGATAGCGACCAAAGCCAATCGGAATGATAGCTATGTGCTATTATCCGACAGCAACACCAGGACGATTCACCCACCCATGGATGCCACGATGAATTCGCACCTGTTCTTCCCGCAAGTCGGCAAAGTCATTGCCAGCACCGGCAGCCGCCAGTTTCCGCGCCTGCTGCATGACCTGATCCAAACCCACCTGAGCGTCGACGCCACGCACATCCGCCAGGTACGCCCGGCCTCCAGCGCCAACGGCCACAGCACCACATTGCTCAGCGAAACCGTGTTCAGCGGCGCCGAACAGGACGGGCTGGAACTGGTCGCTCCCGCGCGTCTGCACCTGGTGCGGCGTACCCCCGACTATCACTACGAACTGCACGTGCTGCGCGCCGACGACGCGGCGTTCTCGGCCTGCGAGCGCGACCGGCTGCTGGACATCTCGCCGTTGCTGCTGCCCATGCTGCACAAGCACTTGGAAGCGTTGCAGCCCAGCATTGCCGAGCGCAGCAGTACCGACACCCTTCAACGCCGTTTCCAGGAGCGCCTCGACCAGGCGGACCTGACCTTGTCCAACCGCGAGCTGCAGGTATGCCTGGGCCTGCTGACCGGACGCACCGCGCCGCAGCAGGCTGAGCACCTGCAACTCAAGGTCAATACCGTGGAGAGCTACCTGCGCCGCGCAGCGATCAAGTTGGGTATCAGTGGGCGACATGCACTGCTGCGCTGGCTGTACGGGGATACCTGACAATATTGTCAGTATCGGCACGACCTCCTCTGCTCTTAGGCTGAAAGCCGAACCCGCACAGGAGCACGTTCATGAACGACAAACCCGGCACCCTCGACCCTGCTTATGGTCAAAACGGTATCGCCACGCCACCGGCCGATCCACCCGCGCCTGATGTTCACTCTCTGCAAGTGACTGCGCTATGCGCTGATGCCGACGGATCGCTGGTCTACTACGGGCTCAATCCCGGCGAGGACCTGCCTTATCGATTCGCTCGTCTGGATCCCGATGGTCACTACCCCAGCGACGGTGGGCATGTGATCGTCCAACCTGATGAGCACTATCCTGACGGCAGCCAACACTGCCCCGCCTTGTTCAGAACGACGCTCGCAGAACGGACCGTCTATTTGGCAGCAGGCCAACCCGCCTACTTCGAAGAGTCCACCGACCGGGTACTCAATTACATCAGCATCGCGCGCTTTGATGAGCAGTTCCAGTTGGTGCCGTCATTCGGCGAGCACGGCATGGCGTTGCCCGATCCAGGCGAGCCGTGGATACCGATACCCAGCGGTGAACAATCCAAGCGACGGTCTGCACATCCGGGAATCACCCGCTCACCCCGCCCGATCCAAAGTCATGTTATCGGTGTGTCCGACGGCGTGATCCGGGTGATCTTCCCACAAACGACGGAAGATGCTTTCGGCGACCCTGTCATTACTGCGCGCATTCTGCTGCTGGACGCTGACAGTGGAGAACAGGTTGCCGGGCTCGGTGAACATGGCGAGCAAAGCGCTCTAGATCTCACCGACGAAGACGGCAATCCTCTAAATGTTTATTTAGCCCACTTTCTTCCTGAGGGCGGGTTCATCGTCCTGGCCGAGCGAGTCGATGGCCGAATGGTACTCAAGCGGTATGAGGTCAATGGCTTGGTCCGACGTTCGTTTGCGGGCGGTGCGGTCGAGCTCGATCTGTTTTCTTACACCATTGGACTGCGTCCGGGACTGGCAGTGGATGACAGCCGCATCGTCATCACTCGAGCGATCAGTTCCAAAGCACTGGAGCCGACCACCGTGTTCTGCTTCGACCTCGAAGGCGAGCGCGACAGCGAGTTCAATGATGGGCAACCGCTTACGCTCAGGCCGGCAGACGGTGGCCTGGTGCTGAACAGGGTCGGGATTGACACACATGCCAGGATCGTCCTGGCGGGCGATCATCTCACCCGACAGCAGGGCATGTTGTGCGTCGCACGCCTCGAGCGCTCTGGCGCCTTGGACAAGGGCTTCGCGGACGGCGGTTACTTCGAGATGGGCAGTGACCTGATCTCGGCCGGTGGTCTGTTCCTCGATCCAGATGCCATCCGTGTTGCATCGCAGTTCCCCACCTTCCAAGGCGCGTTCCTTGACCGCGCGATCAAACTACTGGCATGAGTCACCACTCGCTGGCGCGGCCTTCAATCGCGCGCCAGCGCCTCTATCGGATCCAGGCGCGCCGCGTTGCGTGCCGGCACAAAGCCGAACAGCACGCCGATCAAGGTGGAGCAGGCGAACGCCGTGGCGATCGATGCCGGTGAGAAGACCATCTGCCACTGCTGGACGAACAGCGTGAACAGGTAGCCGATCCCATACGACAGGCCGATGCCCACCAGCCCGCCAAAAGACACACCATCACCGCCTCCACCAAAAATTGCTGGCGGATATCCGACTGCCGCGCCCCCACCGCCATGCGGATGCCGATCTCACGGGTGCGCTCGGTGACCGACACCAGCATGATGTTCATCACCCCGATGCCACCGACCACCAGCGAAATCACTGCGATCAGCGACAACAGCAAGGTCAGCGAGCGGCTGGTCTTCTGCACCGTCTGCATGATGCTGTCCAGGTTGTTGGTGAAGAAATCCTTGCTGCCATGGCGCTGCAGCATCAGCGCGTTGACCTCCTGATTCACCCGCTGGCTGGGAATGCCGTCCTTGATCCGCACGCTGATGCTGTCCAGGTGACGTTGGCCGAGCACCCGCCCGGCGGCGGTCTCGTAGGGCACCCAGACGTTCAGCGCATTGCCGGCGGCGAACAGGTTCTTGGTGTCCTTGGTCACCCCGATCACCGTGCACGGCAGGTTGCCGATCAGGATCACCTGACCGAGCGGATCGACGCCTGCGCCGAACAGCCGCTGGCGCGTGTTGTGGTCGATCACCACGACCTGGGCCTGGCGCCGGGCGTCGCTTTCGCTGAAGGCGATGCCGGCAGCCAGCTCGATGTTGCGCACCTGGAAATAGCGCTCGCTGACGCCGTTGAGCTGCACGTCCAGGTCGATGTTGCGGTAGCGCACCAGCAGGCTGCGGCCGATCACCGGGGTGGCGCTGTCGACGTAGTACAGCTGGTTCAGCGCCTGCACGTCGCCGAGCACCAAGGTCTCGATGCTCTTGGCTCGACTGTCCCCGAAGTTGCTCCCCGAATAGATGTCGATGGTGTTGCTGCCGATCGCCTGGATGTCCTTGAGCACGTAACCCTTGGCGCCTTCGCCGATGGCCGAGATCGACACCACCGACGTGATGCCGATGACGATGCCAAGCATGGTCAACAAGGTGCGCATGCGGTGCGAAACCAAGGCGATCCAGGCCATGTTGAAGGCCTCGCGGAACAGCCCCAGGTTGGCCACCAGACGCCGCGTCGGACGAGGCTGGCGCTGGGGCTCGGCCGCCACCGCGGCGGGCGCCGCCTGCGCCGGGTTGCGCCGGTCGCTGACGATCTGCCCATCGCTCACTTCGATGATCCGCTGGGCATGGGCCGCGACCTTCGGATCATGGGTCACCAGGATCACCGTGTGCCCGGCACCGTGCAGTTCCAGCAGGATCGCCATCACCTCCTTGCCGCTGACGGTGTCCAGCGCCCCGGTCGGCTCGTCGGCAAGGATCACCTCGCCACCGTTCATCAAGGCGCGACAGATACTCACCCGCTGCTGCTGGCCGCCCGACAGTTGGCTGGGGCGATGACTCAAGTGCCCGCCCAGGCCCAAGCGCCGCAGCAGCGCTTCGGCGCGCTGGTGACGCTGCGCCGAAGGCGTACCGGCGTATACCGCAGGAATCTCGACGTTGCGCAGCGCGTCCAGGTGCGGCAGCAGGTGGTAACGCTGGAAAATGAAGCCGAAATGGTCCCGGCGCAACGCGGCGAGGGCCTCGTCATCCATGTCACGGGTTTCCTGACCATCGACCTGGTAGGAACCGGCGCTGGCGTGGTCGAGGCACCCCAGGATGTTCATCAGCGTCGACTTGCCCGAACCGGAGGCGCCGATGATCGCCACCAGCTCGCCGGCGTGAATGTCCAGGTCGATGTGGCGCAGGGCGAGAAACTCGCGGTCTCCCGCCATGAAACTGCGGCTCACGCCCTCCAGGCGCAGCAGCGGCTGCGCGGCGATCTGTACGGGTGTGCGCTGCGCACCGGGCGCGACGTTCATGTTCATGCTCACGCCCCCGCCGCATCGCCGATGGGCTCGCCGATCACCACCCGGTCGCCTTCGGCCAGGCCTTGCTTGATCTCGACCCTGACGTTGTTGTTGATCCCGGCCTGGACCTGGCGCACCTGGGCGAAACCTTTGTCATCGAGCACGCGCACGGCGAAGCGACCCTCGCCCTCGCCCGGCCCTAGCGCCGCCACCGGCACGTTGAGCACCGCTTCGGCAGTGGCCAGCACGATGCGCACCTGGGCGGTCATGGCAATGCGCAACCGATGGTCGGGGTTGGGCACCTCGAACAGCGCGTTGTAGAACACCGCGGTGTTCTGCTTGGGCGCGGCGCCGCCGCTGCGGTCGCTGCTTTCCAGGTAGTTCTGCGGCGCCGGTTCCGTGCCGCGCAAGGTGGCGTAGTAGCGGCGGTCCTCGCCGAGGATGGTGAAGTACACCGGCTGCCCCGGCGTGATGTGGATCACGTCGGCTTCCGAGACCTGCGCCTTGACCGTCATGGTGTCCAGGTCGGCGAGTTTGAGGATCACTGGCGCCAGTTGCTGGGCGATCACGGTCTGGCCTTGCTGGGTGACGATGCCCACCACATCGCCGTCGATCGGCGCGCTGATGCGGGTGTAGTCCAGGTTGACCTTGGCCGTGTCGATCTGCACCTGGGCGCTCTTGATCTGCGCGTCCAGCGAGTTGAGGGTGGCCTGCTGCACCTGATACTCGGACTCGGCGTTCTCGAAGTCCTGGCGCGAGATCGACTCGTCGTCCTGCAGCGCCTGGTAGCGCTCGTACACCCGCCGCGTCTGGTTGACCCGGGCCAGAGTCGAGCGTCGCTCGGCCTGCAGCTTTTCCTCGTCGACCTGAGCCTGGCGCAGGGTGTTGCGCAGCACCAGCGGGTCGATCTCGGCCAGCCACTGGCCCTTGCTCACCTTGTCGCCCAGCTTGACCTTCAGCGAGCGTAACTGCCCGGACACCTGGGCGCCGACATCCACCTGGCGGATGCCTTCGAGTACCCCCGTGGCCAATACCGCATTCTCGATGTCGCCGCGTTCGACCGTGGCGGTGATGTAGCGCGGCGCCTTGGCCGGCGCCTGCACCGCGTACAGGGCGATGCTGGCCACCAGGGCCAGGGCGCAGGCCAGGCCTGCCTTGCGAAATCCATTCTTGTCCATAAGCACTCGTTTTCCATTGCCAATGCAGGCGCGGGGCTAGGCAGTGCGGGTGCTGCCCGGCCCCAACGCGATCAAGGAGTCACCCGTACCAAGCGCTGACCGTCATGCCACCAGGCCGCCAGGCTGAACACCTCGGGCGCCTTGAGGATGCTGTAGTGGTTGCCCGGGCCGTGCCACAGCGACAATTGCGGCAGCACACGCCGCCACCCGGCCTGCATGACGGCCTGCTCGCGCTGGTTGCCGGCGGCATCCAGGGTCGCGTCGGCCACCAGCACCAGGCTCACCGGGCCGCTGTAGATACCCGGCGCCAGGTACGGGGTGCGCAGCGCGCTGGCGAACGTGCGGGCGATGCCCTGCAGGGCCTGCAGCGAAGACCGCGCGGGCATCAGGCCGACCCGCACCATGGCCTGGTGCAAGGTCGACAGTTGCTGCGCGTCGTCCAGTGCGGCGAAGGCATCGCGGTCGAGCTGCAAGTCGCGCCCGCTGGACAGTTGCAGCGACTCGATCAGCCGTTGCAGCGCCGCCGTGGCGGTGTAAGGCCGACCACAGACGCTGTCGCTGCCAGGCGCTTCGCTGTCGATCAGAGTCAGCGAGCGCACCTCGCGCCCCTGTGCCTGCAAACGCACCGCCACGGCATGCGCCACCCAGCCGCCGAACGAATGCCCGACCAGGTTCAGCGGCCCGTGCGGATGCAGCGCCTCGATGGCCCGCACATGACAGGCTGCCGCCGCCTCGATGCTGCTGTGCGGCGGGGCGGCAGCGTCCAGCCCGCGCGATTGCAGTCCGTACACCGGCCACTCGCTGCCCAGCGCTTCGGCCAGGCCGATGAAGCGGGTGACGCTGTCGCCCGCACCCGGCAGGCAGAACACCGGGGCGTATCCACCCTGCCCGCTCTGGATCGCCACCAGCGGCTGGACATCGGCCCATGGCGCACACTCGCCGCCACGGGCGGCCTGCAAGGCTTCGCCCAGCGCGCAGCCGAGCGCCTGTACGTGCGGCGCCTGCATCATGCTCAGGTGATCGCCCGGCACTTCGATACAGTGCAACTGGCCGGCCGGCACCGTACGGTCCCAGCCCAGGTGCGCCACGTCGCCATGGTGACGGCGGCTGTCGCAGGCCTGGAACAGATGGATGGCGATCCCCAAGGCTTCGGGACGGTAATGCGCCATGGCATGGGCGTGGGCCAGTTCGCGTTCGAAGAACCAGCGCAATTGCTCATCGTCGGCCGTGGCCAGCTCGGGATAGAGCAAGCCTTGCTCGCGGCAGGCCGTCAGCAACACGGCGAACGACGCCTGCCCGTCATCCAGCGCCTGTACCTGGGCCAACTGCGCGGCGCCCTCGGCGCCCTGACCCTGCCAGTAGCCGGCGCAATGCAGCAGCAACTGCCTTTGCAGCACCCGTGTCCCCTGCCAGCGCGCCTTGCCCTGGTCCACCCAGCGCGGCTGCCAGGTGTCGATCAGACCCAGAAACTCGACGGGCTGGTCGGCCCCAAGCAGTTGCGCGGCGATCTCATAGGCCAGCAGGCCGCCGAAGGACCAGCCAGCCAGGCGGTACGGTCCCTGCGGCTGCACCTGGCGGATGCGCTCGATCTGCGCGCGGGCCAAGGCTTCCAGCGTGTCGGGCTGGGCCTGGCCCAAGGCCAGGCCCGGCACGCCGTAGATCGGGAAGTCGCCGTCCAGGGCGCGGCCCAGCACCGGGAAGTAGAAGTCCATGCCGCTGAATTCGTGAATCAGGAACAGCGCAGGCTCGCGGCCCTCGGCACGCACGCAGACCAAGGCCTCGGCGTTGGCGTCTTCGCCGCTGTCCAGGTGCTGCGCCAGGGCGGCAACGCTGGGGTGCTGGAACAGCTCGGCCAGCGACACCGTCATCCCCTGCTCGCGCAGCAGGCCGATCAGGCGGATCGCCAACAGCGAGTGGCCGCCCAGGTCGAAGAAGCTGTCATGCCGCCCCACCCGCTCGACCTCCAGCACCGGCGCCCACAGCGTGGCCAACTGCCGCTCCAGCGCCGTGGCCGGTGCCTGGTACAGGCTCTCCAGCAGGTCCTGGGGCGAAGGCTTCGGCAACGCCTTGCGGTCGATCTTGCCGTTGTTGGTCAGAGGCAGCGCATCGAGCCGCAGCCAGGCCGAGGGCAGCATGTAGGCGGGCAAACGCGCCTGCAGCCAACTGCGCGCAGTGCCGACCTCCAGGCTCGGGTCCTGGACCGTAAACCAGGCGACCAGACGCGCCGATTGGCCCGGGGCAAGTCCCTGCGCCATGACCACCACCTCGTTGATGCCGGGGCACTGGGCCAGGTGGTGTTCGATCTCGCCCAGTTCGATGCGCAAGCCACGGATCTTCACCTGATCGTCGTTGCGCCCCAGGCATTCCAGTTGGCCGTCGTCGCGCCAACGGCCCAGATCGCCGGTGCGGTACAGCCGCGCGCCAGGCCGCGCGCTGAAGGGATCGTCGAGGAAGCGTTCGGCGGTGAGCTCGGGGCGGTTCAGGTAGCCCAGCGCCACGCCGTCGCCGCCGATGTACAACTCGCCCACCGCGCCCAGTGGTACCGAGCGCCGATGGGCGTCCAACACATGCACCTGGGTACCACCAATGGGCGTGCCGATGGGCACCTGCTCGGCATCTGCCGGCAGCTCGCGGATCTGTCCGGCGGTGGCGTAGGTGGTGGTCTCGGTGGGGCCGTAGCAGTGCACCAGGCGCAACGCCGGGGCCTGGGCCAAGAGGCTGCGGAAGGCCTCGGGGTCGGCGCGCTCGCCACCACACATCAGCACCCGCAGCCCAGCCAGCACCTGCGGGATCATCTGCACGTACTGGTTGAACAGCGCGGTGGTGACGAACATCACCGTCGCTCCACCCTCGTCCAGCGCACGCCCCAGGCGCACGGGGTCGAGCAGCGTGTCCGGGTCGATCACCAGCACCTGGCCGCCATTGAGCAAGGCGCCCCAGACCTCCACGGTGCTGGCATCGAAGGCCGGGTTGGCGGCGAAGGCAATACGGTCCTGGGCGCTGAAATCGGCGTAGCCGTCGTCGAGCACCAGGCGGGCGATGCCGCGATGGGCCACGCGCACGCCCTTCGGCGCCCCGGTGGAACCGGAGGTGTACATCACATAGGCCACGCTGTCGCCGCCCTGGGCCAGACCGGGGTTGTGCTCCGGCTGGCCGGAAAGGTCCAGCCGGTCGAGGTCGATGCGCCGGGCGCGGTAGCCCAGGCGCGCGTCGCTGGCACAGATCAGCGCCACGGCCTGGCAGTCCTGCACCATGTAGCCCTGGCGCTCGGCGGGCGCCTGGATGTCCAGCGGCACATAGGCGGCGCCGCATTTGGCCACGGCCAACTGCGCTTGCAGCAGTTCCAGCGAACGCGGCAGCAGCAGCGCGACGTGGTCACCCGGCGCCACGCCCTGTTCGATCAGGTAATGGGCCAGGCGGTTGGCCTGGGCGTTGAGTTCGGCATAGGTCAGGCTGCGGTCCTGCTCGCGCGCCGCCACGGCCAGCGGATGGCGCGCCACCTGCTGCTCGAACAGGCGGTGCACTGCCAGGTCACGGGGGTAGCGGCGTTCGCTGGCATTGAAGCGTTCGCGCAGGCGTTGCGCTTCGTCGGCAGGCACCACCGAAAGCTGTTCCAGCCCCGCCTGGCGCTCGCCTTCCAGCGCCTGCAACAGCGCCTCGAGCCCCTGCTGCAGATAGCCGCAGAGGCGCCGCGCATCGATACCGGGCTCGGTCTGCGCCGTCAGGCTGAAGCCTTCGCCAAGGTCGTCGATGCTCAGCGCCAGCGGATAGTTGCTGCGCTCCTGCGCCTGCACCACCTCGATGCCGTCCCAGGCCGCGCGTTCGTCGTGTGCACCGGCCGGGGTGCCATGCCGGTAATTGAGCAACGCGCTGAACAGCGGCGCGCCGTTGGGCAGCGCACTGCAGCGCTGGGCCAGGGCCAGCGGCGCCTGTTCGTGGGCGAGCAGCCCGGTCAAACGGGCATGGGCCTGCTGCAACGCGGCCTGGGCCGATTGCCCGGCCAAGTCCAGGCGCAGCGGCAAAGTGTTGATGTACACGCCCAAGCCGCGCTCGGCCCCCTCGCCACCGCGCAGCCGTCCCAGCAGCACGGTGCCGAACACCACGCTGTCGCGCCCGCTCAATTGCCCGAGCACCTGGGCCCAGGCCAGGTGCATCAGGCTGGCGGCGCTTACGCCCTGCTGGCGCGCCAGCTCACGGACCCGGCGACTCAGCGCATCATCGAGGCGCTGATGGTGCTCGGTCACGGCGTCCAGATGAGGGCGGGTGTAGCCGCCATAGGCCAGGGTCGGTTCGTCGATGTCCGCCAACTGTTCACGGAAGAACGCCTCGGCACGTGCCGGATCGTGGCTGTGCTGCAACTGGGCGATGTAGTTGCGATAGGGCACGGCCGCCGGCAGTTGCTGAGCCTGATCGAGCAGACAGGCTTGCAGCTCGCTGCGCAGCAGTGCCAGGGCCACATGGTCCATGACCAGGTGATGGAACAGCAGGCTCGCGTCGATCCGCCCGCTGTCCGGGTCGGTGCGGTGCACCAGGCGCAGCAGCGGCGCCCGGCCCAGGTCGAACTGGCGGACATCGGCGATATCCCCCGCCTGCACCACCTGCAGCGGCGCGTGGCGCCAGACCACCTGCACCGGCTCGGCCAGGCCCTGCCAGTGGAATGCACTGCGCAGACTGTCGTGCCGCGCGATCACGTGATCCAAGGCCTGGTGCAGACGTTGCAGACGGCTGCGGTCGGCCAGGCGGAAGTCGGCCTGCAACACATAGGCCGCTTCTCCCTCGTGGGCCAAGTGATGGAAGAGCATGCCGGTCTGCAGCGGTCCCAGCGGGTAGATGTCCTGGACATTGGCGCAGCCACCCTCGACCTGGGCGACGATCCGCTCGATCGCCTCCTGCTCCAGGGTGACCAAAGGCAGCAGTTCCGGGGTGATACGGGTGCAGTCGGCGGCGATGCGGTTGGCCGGTACCTGCACCTGCTCCAGCGGCTGCAGCGTGGCGGCCAGCGCCGCCAGGTCCGGCGCGCTGAACAGGGCCTGGATATCCAGCGCCAGGCCGCGCGCGCGCAGGCGGGCGACCAGCGTTACCGCCAGCAGCGAATGGCCCCCAGCGTAAAGAAATTGTCGTGCCGCCCCACACGTTCCAGCCCCAGCAACTGACCGCACAGCTCAGCGACCAGGGTTTCTTCAGCCCCTTGCGGGGCGTGATAGGCCTGTTGCTGCAAGGCTTCGACCTTGGGCTGCGGCAGCGCCTTGCGGTCGAGCTTGCCGTTGGGGCTCAACGGCAGGCGCGTCAGGTGCAGGAACTGCGCCGGGACCATGAACTCCGGGAGTTGCCCCAACAGCGCGGCGCGCAGCGCCTGGGTGTCCTGCTCGACGCCGGTGTAGTAGGCCACCAGACGCTTGCCCGAAGGCGGCACGTCCAGCGCCAGCACGGCCGCCTCCTGGACGCCCTCGACACGGGTCAGGCAAGCCTGGATCTCGCCCAGCTCGATGCGCAACCCGCGAATCTTCACCTGGTCGTCGTTGCGGCCCAGGTACTCCAGGGTGCCGTCGGCCAGATGCCGGGCCAGGTCACCGGTGCGGTACAGGCGCGCGCCGGGTCGGGTGCCGAACGGGTCATCGATGAAGCGTCCAGCGCTCAGGTCGTCGCGATTCAGGTAGCCACGGGCGACCTGCACGCCACCGATGTACAGCTCGCCGGCCACGCCTTGCGGTACCGGCTGGCCTTGCGCATCGAGCACGTACAGCGTGGTATTGGCGATGGGCTTGCCGATCGGCGTGTTGTCCGGCGTCTGCGCCAGCGGCTCGGCGCAGTGCCAGGCGCTGACATCCACCGCCGCCTCGGTCGGGCCGTACAGGTTGTGCAGCTCGACACTCGGCAGTTGCGCCTTGAAGCGCCGCACCAGGCTGCCCGGCAGCGCCTCGCCACTGCACAGCACGCGCTTGAGCTGAGCGGGTTCGGCGTCGCCGAAGGCCAGGAACACGTCGAGCATCGAGGGCACGAAGTGCAGCGTGGTCACGCTGCGCTCGGCGATCACCTGGCGCAGATATTGCGGATCACGGTGGCCGCCAGGACGGGCCATGACCAGTTGCGCACCGGTCTGCAACGGCCAGAAGAACTCCCACACCGACACATCGAAACTGAACGGGGTTTTCTGCAACACCACGTCTTCGGCGCCCAGGCCGTAGGCGTCCTGGGTCCACAGCAGGCGGTTGACCACGCCACTGTGCTCGTTCATCACGCCTTTGGGCAGGCCAGTGGAGCCCGAGGTGTAGATCACGTAGGCCAGGTGTTCCGGCGTCAGCCCTGCTACCTCGGGATTTTCGCAGGGCAACTCGCGCCAAATAGGCTGATCGAGGTCGAGCAGCGGCACATCGAATTCAGCCAACAGCGCGCGGGTGGCGGCATGGCCCAGCACTGCCGTGGGCGCACTGTCGGTGAGCATGTGGCGGATGCGCTCGACCGGATAGTCCGGATCGACCGGTACATACGCGCCGCCGGCTTTGAGAATCGCCAGCAAGCCGACTACCATCGACAACCCCCGCTCCACGCAGATCGCCACGCGGTCGTCCGGTCTGACGCCGAGGGCCATCAGGTGATGCGCCAGTCGGTTGGCCTCAGCGTTGAGTTCGCCATAGCTCAGTGCCGCCTGCTCGGCGCGCACGGCGATGCGCGTCGGCGTGCGCGCCACTTGCGCCTCGAACAGGCCATGGACCGTCTGCGCCAGGTCGTAGTCCACCGCCGTGTCGTTGAACTCGACCAGCAAGCGCCGACGCTCCACCGCATCCGGCAACACCACCTGGGACAAGACCGCCCCGTCGCTCGCGGCCATGGCCCACAGCAGGTGTTGCAGATAGCCGCTGTAGCGCTCGATGGTCTGCCGGTCGAACAGCGCCGTCGCATAGCTCAGCGCACCGCTGAAACCGTGCGCCGTTTCGCCCACGCTCAGGCTCAGGTCGAACTTGGCGAAATCGGTGCCCTGCCCCAAGTTGCGCAGGCTCAAGCCCTCCAGCCCGCTGGCGTAGTCGTGCCCGCCCTGCCATTCCAGCGACACCTGGTACAGCGGGGTATGGGCCAGGCTGCGCGGCGGCTTGAGCAGGTCCACCACCTGCTCGAACGGCAGGTCCTGATGGGCCTGGGCCGCCAGCACCTGCGTCTTGACCCGCGCCAGCAAGGTGGCCACGTCCGGGGCGTCTTCCAGGTCCAGGCGGATGGCCAGGGAGTTGACGAACAAGCCGATCAGGCCTTCCACCTCGGCCTGGCGACGGCCGGCCACCGGGGTGCCGATCACCACGTCGGTCTGCCCAGACAGGCGCCCCAGCAGCACCGCCCAGGCGCCCATGAACAGCATGAATGGCGTGACCTGCTGGCGCTGGCACAGCGCCTTGAGGTCCTGCGCCAGACGTGGGTCCAGCTGGATCTCCAGGCTGGCGCCGGCGTAGTCCTGACGCGCCGGGCGCGGTCGGTCGGTGGGCAGGCTCAGCAGCGCCGGGGCACCGGACAGCGTTTCCTGCCAGAACGCCCCCTGGCGCTGCAACGCCTCGCCCTGCAACCAACGGCGCTGCCACACGGCGTAGTCGCCGTACTGGATCGTCAGGGGTTCTAGCTGCGCCTGCCGACCCTCGCGCAGGGCCGAATACAGCGCGCTCAGCTCACGGGTGAGCACGCCCATCGACCAGCCATCGGCGACGATATGGTGCACGGTCAACAAGAGCACATGCCGGGTCGGTTCGACCTGCAACACGCGGGCGCGCAGCGGCAGATCCTGAGCCAGGTCAAACGGCTGCGCCGCTTCGTCGCGGATCCGTTGCCGCAGGGACTGCTCGTCAGCGTCGGCCGCCAGGGTTTCGCGCTGCACCACCAGGCGCTGTTCGCTGACCCGCACCCACGGCTCGCCTTCGACGGCGAAGAACTGGCTGCGCAACGTCTCATGCCGCTGGACGATCAGTGCCAACGCCTGCGCCAGCGCCGCGCTGTCCAAGTCGCCACGCAACTCCAACGCCAGGGCGATGTTGTAGGCCTGGCTGGCACCGTTCATCTGCGCCAGGAACCACAGCCGCTGCTGGGCGAACGACAACGGCAGCGGCTGCTCGCGGGACACCGCCAGCACCGCCGGCAACTCACTGCGCGCCGCCGTGGCCACCACCTCGGCCATCGCCGACAGCTCGGCCTGGGCGAACAGGCTGCCCAGCGCCAGCTCCACACCCAGGCGTTGGCGCACCTGCGCCACCAAGCGCATGGCCAGCAGCGAGTGCCCGCCCAATTCGAAGAAGTGATCGTGCCGCCCCACCCGTTCCACCTGCAGCAAGCCTTGCCAGAGCTGGGCCAGGGTCTGTTCCAACTCGCCCTGGGGCGCCTCGTAGCGGCGCTCGAACAGGTCGGCGCGGCTGGGTGCCGGCAGCGCACGACGGTCGAGCTTGCCATTGGCCGTCAGCGGCAGCGCCGGCAGCCGCACGAAGGCCACCGGCACCATGGCGTCGGGCAGATGGGCCTGCAACTGGGCGCGCAACTGCGCGGGGCTGGCCACTTCGACGGCGTCCTGGCCGGTGAAATACGCCACCAGGCGCGGCTGCCCCGGACGGTCTTCGCGGGCCAGCACCACGGCCTCGTTGATCCCCGGCAGCAGCGCCAGACGACCCTCGATCTCGCCCAGCTCGATGCGCACGCCACGGATCTTCACCTGATCGTCGTTGCGCCCGAGATACTCCAGCGTGCCGTCCTCCAGCCAGCGCACCAGATCGCCGCTGCGGTACAGGCGCGCGCCCGGCTGCGGGCTGAAAGGGTCGTCCAGAAAGCGCTCGGCGGTCATCTGTGGGCGGCCCAGGTAGCCGCGGGCCACGCCGGCGCCGCCGATGTAAAGCTCCCCCACCACGCCCAGCGGCGTCGGCTGGCCGTGGGCGTCGAGCACGTAGAGCCGGGCATTGTCGACCGGCGCGCCAATGTGCAGCACGCCGCCAGGGGTCACCGCGCCGGAGCTGGCGACCACGGTGGTTTCGGTGGGGCCATAGTTGTTGACCACCGTGAAGCCGGGGTGGCGATTGAACTGACGCAGGCGATCGCCACCGATCAGCAGGGTACGCAACGTCGGGTGGTCGAGTTGATGGCTGAAGGCATATTCGGCCACCGGAGTGGGCAGGAAGCTGACATCCAGCGGGCAGCCGCGCCACCAGGCGAGCAAGGCGTCGAGATCTTCGCCCTGCTCGCTGGACGGTGCGATGTGCAGGGTCGCGCCGGCACACAGCGCCGGCCACACTTCCCACGCCATGGCGTCGAAGCCGAAGCCGGCCAGGCTCGAGGTGTGCCGACCGTGGCACAGGTCGAAGGCGCGGCAGTGCCAGTCGATCAGGTTGTTCAGCGTGCGGTGCTCGACCATCACGCCCTTGGGCAGGCCGGTGGAGCCGGAGGTGTAGATCACATAGGCCAGGTGAGCGATGCTCAACGCCTCGACCACCGGCGCCTGCTCGCTCGACGGCCAGTTGCCGCGATCCAGTTCGATCACCGGCAGGCTGCACGCGCCCAAGCGCGGGCGCAGCGCGCCCAGGGTCAGCACGGCGGTCGGGGCACTGTCCTGGAGCAGATAGGCGATGCGCTCATCGGGGTGCGCCGGGTCGATCGGCACGTAGCCGGCACCGGCCTTGAACGTGGCCAGCAGCCCGATCAGGGCATCGAGGCCGCGTCGGGCGAGGATGGCGACGCGGTCCTCCGGCTGCACGCCAAGGGCCACCAGGCAACGCGCCAGACCATTGGCGCGTTGCTCCAGTTCGGCGTAGCTCAGGGTGGCGTCGCCGCAGGTGGCGGCCACGGCCTCAGGGTGCTCCTGCGCCTGCCGCTCGATGCGCTGGTGCACCGTGAGCGACGTTTGCTCAGCGCCAGGGTGCGCATTGAAATGCTCCAGCAGGTGCGCGCGCTCGGCGTCGGGCAACATGTCCAGTTGCCCGACCGCCCGCTCTGGGGTGTGCTGCAAGGCGTGCACCAGGCTGTCCAGGGTCTTGTGCAGATAGGCGCAGACACGCTCGCCCGGCACCTGGGCGCTGTACAGCAAGGTCAGGCGCAGGTCCTGGCCCAGGTCATCGACGCTCAACGTCAGCGGGTAGTTGGTGCGTTCTTCGCTGGCCAGCACCTCGATGCCATCCCAGGCCGAACGCGCCTGCCCCTCGGCGACCGGGGCGCTGTGACGGTAGTTGAGCAAAGCGTTGAACAGTGGCGTCGGCGCATCCACGCCACTGCAGCGTTGGGCCAGGGCCAGCGGCGCATGCTCGTGGCGCATCAGGGTGGTCAGGCGTTTGTGGGTGGCCCTGATGGCCGGGATCAGCTCGTCATCGCCCAAGTCCACCCGCAGCGGCAAGGTATTGATGAAGATGCCCAAGGCGCGGTCGTTGGCCTCGGCGCCCATCAGACGCCCCATCAGCACCGTGCCGAACACCACCGCCTCGCGCCCGGTCAACCCGCCCAGCACCCGCGCCCAGGCCAGGTGGAACAGGCTGGCCAGGCTTACCCCAAGGCTGCGCGCCTGACTGCGCAGGCCCGCAGACAACGCCACAGGCAGCGTCAGGCTGGCCTCCAGCGGCGCACGGCCATCGCCTTGCACGTCCTGCAACCCATAGGCCAGGGTCGGCTCGGCGATGTCGCCCAGTTGCTCGCGGAAAAACGCCTCGTGCTGCGCCTGGCTCACGCCCAGCAGGGCCTGGCCCACATAGTTGCGAAACGGCACCGGCGCGCCCAGCGACTGACCCTGTCCGCGCAGCACCGCCTGCATCTCATGGCGCACCACCTCCAACGCGCTGTGGTCCAGGGCGATGTGATGGAACTGCAGCGTGGCGTACAGCCGGCCATCGCCGGCCAGCGGTTCACAGAGCAGGCGCACCAGCGGCGCCTGGGTCAGGTCGATGCGCTCATCGACCGACGCCACCTCGCACACCGCCAGGCGCGCCTGGCGCCACACCACCTGCAGCGGCGCCTCCAGGCCCTGCCAGTGCACCGAGGTGCGCAGGATATCGTGACGGTCGATCACCGCCTGCAAGGCCTCGACGAACGCCAGCAGGTGCCTCCGGCTGGCGAAGGCGAAGCGTGACTGCATGATGTACGGATCGCTGCCTTCGGCGCTGGCGTGGTGATAGAGGATGCCCTGCTGCAACGGCGCGAGCGGGTAGATGTCCTGCACGTTGGCGTGGCCGCCGGGAATCGATTCCACCAGGCGGTCGATGCAGGCCTGGTCCAGTTCGACCAGGTTGAGCAGCGCCGGCGTGATCCGCGTGCAGTGCGCCGGGATGGCATTGGCCGGGATCGGCGCAGCGCCACTGCGGGCGACATACTCGCCGCGCTCGATCAGTGCGACCAGTGCCGGCTTGTGTTCGCGCAGGCTCGCCACCAGCGCGGGATCGCTCAGCGCCTGGCGGTTGCCCTGCACGGCCAGTTGCCCGTCCTTGAGGGCCAGCTGGATATCCTTGGCCGACAGGGTGGCCAACAGTTCGTTGATGCTCACAGGACGATCTCCATTCTGTCTGTGATGGCGGCATAGCCCGCCAGTGTCGGTTGCTCGAACAGCGCTCGCACATCGGCCTCCAGGCCTTCCTGGCGCAGGCGCGCGGTGAGCGTCACCGCCAGCAGCGAGTGGCCGCCGAGTTCGAAGAAGTTGTCGTGCCGGCCCACCTGCTGCACGCCCAGCAACTCGGCCCAGAGCGCCGCCAGCAACTGCTCGGTGTCGCCCTCGGGCGCTTCGTAGGGGCGCTCGTCCGACACGTTGGCCGCCGGCAGCGCCTTGCGGTCGAGCTTGCCGTTGGGGCTCAGCGGCAAGGCTGCCAGGTGCACGAACAGCGCCGGCACCATGAACGCCGGCAGTTGCCTGGCGAGGGTCTGGCGCAGGGTGTCCAGCGCCTGCACGGTGCCGGTGTAATAGGCGACCAGACGCTGATCCACCGCCAGTACCACGGTTTCCTGAATGCCGGGCACACGCGTCAGACACGCCTGAATTTCACCCAGCTCGATGCGCAACCCGCGAATCTTCACCTGGTCGTCGTTGCGGCCCAGGTACTCCAGGGTGCCGTCGGCCAGATGCCGGGCCAGGTCACCGGTGCGGTACAGGCGCGCGCCGGGTCGGGTGCCGAACGGGTCATCGATGAAGCGTTCAGCGCTCAGGTCGTCGCGATTCAGGTAGCCACGGGCGACCTGCACGCCACCGATGTACAGCTCGCCGGCCACGCCTTGCGGTACCGGCTGGCCTTGCGCATCGAGCACGTACAGCGTGGTATTGGCGATGGGCTTGCCGATCGGCGTGTTGTCCGGCGTCTGCGCCAGCGGCTCGGCGCAGTGCCAGGCGCTGACATCCACCGCCGCCTCGGTCGGGCCGTACAGGTTGTGCAGCTCGACACTCGGCAGTTGCGCCTTGAAGCGCCGCACCAGGCTGCCCGGCAGCGCCTCGCCACTGCACAGCACGCGCTTGAGCTGAGCGGGTTCGGCGTCGCCGAAGGCCAGGAACACGTCGAGCATGGAGGGCACGAAGTGCAGCGTGGTCACGCTGCGCTCGGCGATCACCTGGCGCAGATATTGCGGATCGCGGTGGCCGCCAGGATGGGCCATGACCAGTTGCGCACCGGTCTGCAACGGCCAGAAGAACTCCCACACCGACACATCGAAACTGAACGGGGTTTTCTGCAACACCACGTCTTCGGCGCCCAGGCCGTAGGCGTCCTGGGTCCACAGCAGGCGGTTGACCACGCCACTGTGCTCGTTCATCACGCCTTTGGGCAGGCCCGTGGAGCCCGAGGTGTAGATCACGTAGGCCAGGTGTTCCGGCGTCAGCCCTGCTACCTCGGGATTGTCGCAGGGCAACTCGCGCCAAATAGGCAGATCGAGGTCGAGCAGCGGCACATCGAATTCAGCCAACAGCGCGCGGGTGGCGGCATGGCCCAGCACTGCCGTGGGCGCACTGTCGGTCAGCATGTGGCGAATGCGCTCGACCGGATAATCCGGATCGACCGGCACGTAGGCGCCGCCGGCTTTGAGAATCGCCAGCAAGCCGACCACCATCGACAGCCCCCGCTCCACGCAGATCGCCACGCGGTCGTCCGGTCTGACGCCCAGGGCCATCAGGTGATGCGCCAATCGGTTGGCCTCGGCGTTGAGTTCGCCATAGCTCAGTGCCGCCTGCTCGGCGCGCACGGCGATGCGCGTCGGCGTGCGCACCACTTGCGCCTCGAACAGGCCATGGACCGTCTGCGCCAGGTCGTAGTCCACCGCCGTGTCGTTGAACTCGACCAGCAAGCGCCGACGCTCGTGCGGCTCCAGCACCTGAAGCTGCGCCAGTGGCGATTCCGGTCGGTGCTCCAAGGCATCGGCCAGCTCGCCCAGCACCTGCTGCAACTGCCCGCACACCCGCGCAGCACCCACCACCGGCAACACCTGCACGGTCAGGCGCAGATCGTCGCCCAGGTCGTCGACATTGAGGCTCAGCGGGTAGTTGGTACGCTCTTCGCTGGCCAAGGTCTCGATACCCTGCCACGCCGCACGCTGACGCTCGCTTTCGGCAGCGCTGGCGCTGTGGCGGTAGTTGAGCATGGCGCTGAACAGCGGCAAGGGTGCCTGCACACCGCTGCAACGCTGGGCCAGGGCCAGCGAGGCATGCTCATGGGTCATCAGCGCACTCAACTGCGCATGGGTCGCCCGCACGCCGTCACGCACATTCAATCCGGCCAGGTCCAGGCGCAGCGGCAAGGTGTTGATGAACATGCCCAGGCCGTGGCCGCTACCAGCGCCGCCCTGCATGCGCCCCAGCAGCACGGTGCCGAACACCACGCGCTCGCGGCCACTGGCGCACCCCAGCACACGCGCCCAGGCCAGGTGCACCAGGCTGGCGGTGCTCACGCCCAACTGGCGCGCCTGGCTGCGCAAGCGCAGGCTCAAGCTCGGCTCCAGCAGCACCTGAGCCTGCTCGATCTGCCCGGCATCGGCCTGGATGTCACGCAGACCGAACGGCAAGGTGGGCTCGTCGATATCGCCCAGTTGCCCGCGGAAGAAGGCTTCGTGCTCGGCCTCACTGACGCCCAGGCGCGCCTGGGCCACGTAGTTGCGGTAAGGCACCGCCGGCTCGGTTGGCTCGGGCAGGCCCTGTAGGTAGCCGAGCAATTCGGCGCGTACCACGTCCAGCGCCGTGTGGTCGAGGATCAGGTGGTGGAACTGCAGGCGCGCCTGCACCCCGTCGGGCGTGCGGCGGTACAACAGGCGCAGCAGCGGCGGCCGGTCCAGGGCCAAGGTGTCGAAGCGCGCGTCTGGCGTGGCGTCGAGGTCGATCAGCGGCAGTTCGGCATGGCGCCAGACCACCTGCAACGGCTGTGGCAATCCGTCCCAGAGCACGGCAGTGCGCAGGATGTCGTGGCGGGCGATGACCTGCGCCAAAGCACCGGCGAACGCCTGCAAGCGCGCCAGGCTGTCGAACCTCAGCTGCGAGTGCAGCAGGTAGGGATCGGCGCCCTTGGCACTCAGATGGTGGTAGAGAATGCCTTCCTGCAACGGCGCCAGGGGGTAGATGTCCTGCACATTGGCCGCCCCGCCCGGCACGTTGGCCAGCACCCGGTCGAGGGTGGCCTGGTCCAGTTCGACCAGGCTGAGCAGGTCCGGTGTGATCCGCGTGCACTCGGCGCCAATCCGATTGGCTGGCACCTGCACTTCGCGGCTCTGGCCGAGCGCTGCGCTCAGCGCCGCCACGCTCGGCTGGCTGAACAGCAGCCGGACATCGGCCTCCAGCCCCTGCTGGCGCAGGCGCTCGATCACACTGACGGCCAGCAGCGAATGGCCGCCCAGCTCGAAGAAGTTGGCGTGCCGCCCTACCCGCTCCAAGCCCAGCAGCTCGGCCCACACCGCGGCCATGCGCTGTTCGATCTCACCCTGCGGCGCCTCGTAGGCCGCCACCGGCAGGTCGGCCGGGTCCGGTGCAGGCAACGCTTTGCGGTCGAGCTTGCCGTGTGCGGTCAACGGCAATACCTCCAGGCGCATGAAGGCCAGAGGCAGCAGGTGCGCGGGCAGGCTCATACGCAGCGCCTGACGCAGGGCATCGGCCGAAGCATCGCCGGTGTACCACGCCAGCAACTGCTCGCCACGCACCAGCACCACGGCATCGGCCACGCCCGGCTGGGCGGCCAGCGCCGCTTCGATCTCGCCCAGCTCGACGCGCACGCCGCGAATCTTCACCTGGTCATCGTTGCGTCCGAGGTAGTCGAGGGTGCCATCGGCGTTCCAGCGCACCAGGTCACCACTGCGGTACATGCGCGCACCGACCTCGTTGCTGAACGGATCGGCGAGGAAGCGCTCGTCAGTCATCTGCACACGGTTCAGGTAGCCCCGCGCGACGCCGGCCCCGGCAATGTACAGCTCGCCCGTGGCGCCCACGGGGACCAGTTGCCGCCGCCCATCGAGCACGTAGACGCGGGTGTTGGCGATGGCCGCGCCGATGTGCAGCGGCGCGCCGACCTGCACCTGGCCGGAGGTGGCGACCACCGTCGTTTCGGTGGGACCGTAGTTGTTGACCACGGCAAAGCCCGGATCGCGCTCGAACTGACGCAGGCGGTCGCCGCCGATCAGCAGCGTGCGCAGACTCACCGGGTGGCGCTGGCGGCGCAGTGCCTGCTCGGCCACCGGCGTGGGCAGGAAGCTGACCTGCAGCGGCTGCGCGGCCCACCAGTCGAGCAAGGCATCCACCTGTTCGTTGGCCACCTCAGCCGGCGGCAGGTGCAGCACCGCCCCGGCGCACAGCGCCGGCCAGACTTCCCAGGCCAGCGCGTCGAAGCCGAAACCGGCGACGCTCGAGGTGTGGGTGCCGGTTTCTATGGCGAAGGCCTCGCAATGCCAGTGCACCAGGTTGGCCAGGGTGCGGTGCTCGACCATCACGCCCTTGGGCTGGCCGGTGGAGCCTGAGGTGTACACCACATAGGCCAGCGCCGAGGCGTCTAGACCGGCCACCTGCGGGTCGTGCTCGGCGGCCGCGGAAAAGTCCTCACGGTCCAGATCCAGGCGCGCGACGGCCTGCGGCAGGTCCGGATGACTCGACTCGGCCAGCACCAGGGCCGGGGCGCTGTCTTCGAGCAGGTAGGCGATGCGTTCGGCCGGGTACTGCGGGTCCACCGGCACATAGGCGGCGCCGGCCTTGAGCACCGCCAGCAGGGCCACCAGACGCTGCGGCGTGCGCGGCAGGCACAAGGCGACCCGGTCGCCTGGGACTACGCCGCGTCCGATCAGGTGATGGGCCAGGCGGTTGGCCGCGCGGTTGAGTGCCTCAACGCTCAGCGCTGTGCTGCCCTGCACCACCGCCGGGGCCTGTGGGCTCTGCGCCGCGCGGGCTTCGACCAGCGCGTGGACGGTTGCGCCCTGCGGATAGGCCCGTGGCGTCGGGTTGAAATCCACCAGCAGGTGGCGGCGTTCCTCACTGTCGAGCAGCGACAGTTCGTCCACGCGTGCGCCCGGTGCCCGTTCCAGGGCTTGCAGCAGTTGTGCCACGGTGTTGGCCATCCACTGTGCGACCCGCTCGGCACCGATCTCGGCCAGGGTCAGCACGCTGAAGGTGAAGCCCTCGCCGCGATCGTCGACGCTCAGGGTCAACGGATAGTTGCTGCGTTCCTCGCCGCCGAGCAGGCGCACGCCCTGCCAGATACCCTGGCCGTCACGCGGGGTGTCGGCGGCGCTGTGGCGGTAGTTGAGCAAGGCGCTGAACAGCGGCTGCCCGGCCGGCACGCCGCTGCAGCGCTGGGCCTGGGCCAATGAGGCCTGCTCGTGGCCGAGCAGCGCCGAGAGCCGCGCATGGGTGGCGCGCACCGCCTCGGCCACGCCGAGCTGGGTGTCGATGCGCAGCGGCAAGGTGTTGATGAACACCCCCAGCGCCCGGTCGGCGCCTTCACCGCCCTGCAGGCGGCCCATCAGCACGGTGCCGAACACCACCTCGCTGCGGTTGGCCAGCACGCCGACCAGGCGCGCCCAGGCCAGGTGCATCAGGCTCGCGGCACTCACACCGAGCGCCCGCGCCTGTTGGCGCAGGCGCAGCGCATGCTCGGCATCCAGGGTCAGGTGAGCCTCTTCGATGCCGTGGCCTTCGCCCTGCACGTCGTGCTGACCGAACGGCAAGGTCGGCTCGTCGATGTCGCCGAGCATGTCGCGGAAGAACGCGTCTGCGGCGGCCGTGTCATTGCCCAAACGCGCTTGCGCCACGTAGTTACGGTAAGGCACCGGCGTACTCAGGCGGCTCGCATCGCCGCACAGCAGCGCGTGCATTTCCGCGCCGACCACGTCCATGGCGGTGTGATCCAGCGCCAGGTGATGGAACAGCAGGATCGCCACCACTTCGCCGTGGACCGGGTCTTGGCTGTAGACCAGGCGCATCAGCGGTGCACGGGCCAGGTCCAGGCGCTGCTGACGGGCATCGAAGCGCGCCTGCAACTGATCGATCACCGCGCCCTGGCCCTCGCACGCCACTTCGCTGACCTGCAGCGACGCCTGGCGCCAGACCACCTGCACAGGCTGGTCCAGACCCTCCCAGACCAACGAAGTGCGCAGGATGTCATGGCGGTCGATCACCTGCTGCAAGGCCGCCGCCCAGGTCTGCAAGCGTTCGAGGCTGTCGAAGGCCAGGCGTGATTGCAGCAGGTAGGGGTCGCCCTGGGCGGCGCTCAGGTGGTGGTAGAGAATGCCTTCCTGCAACGGCGCCAGCGGGTAGATCTCCTGCACGTTGGCCGCCCCCCAGGCACGGTCGCGACGATGGCGTCGATGGCCGCCTGGTCCAGTTGCACCAGGCTGAGCATCGCCGGGGTGATCTGCTGGGCGTTGGCGGGCACGCGATTGTCCGGCACCTGCACCTCGCGCCCACTGCCGACCGCTGCGGCCAGCGCCGCCAGGGTCGGCTGGGCGAAGAGCACGCGCACGTCGGCGGCAAGGCCCGCCACGCGCATGCGCTCGATCAGGTTCACCGCCAGCAGCGAGTGTCCGCCGAGCTCGAAGAAATGATCGAAGCGACCGACCTGTTCCACCTTCAGCACCTCGGCCCAGATCGCCGCCAGTTGCCGCTCCACCTCGCCCTGGGGCGCGACGAACTGACGGCTGACCACGGCGCTGTGGTCCGGTGCCGGCAGGGCCTGGCGGTCGAGCTTGCCATTGGCGGTCAGCGGCCACTGCGCGACCTGCACATAGGCCGAGGGCAGCATGTAGTCGGGCAGTTGCCCCTGCAGTTGCGCGTGCAGCTCGGCCAAGGCGGGTGCCTGGCCGGCCGCGCTGAACCAGGCCACCAGGCGTTTGTCGCCTGGGGTGTCCTCGCGCACCCGCACCACCGCGTCCTGCACCCCGGCGCAGGCCGCCAGGCGCGCTTCGATCTCACCCAGCTCGATGCGGAAACCGCGCAGCTTGACCTGCTGGTCGTTGCGCCCCAGGTAGCGCAAGGTGCCGTCGGCCTGCCAACTGACCAGGTCGCCGCTGCGGTACATGCGTGCCTGCGGCGCGTGGCTGAACGGGTCGTCGAAGAAGCGTTCGGCGGTCAGGGCCGGCTGGTTCAGATAGCCCAGGGCGACCCCGTCGCCGCCGATGTACAGCTCGCCGACCGCGCCCACCGGCAGCGGCTGGCGCCGGGCATCGAGCACGTAGCAGCGGGTGTTGCCGATCGGGCGACCAATCGGGATCGCGCCCTCGCTCACGCTGCGTATCTCGTGGGTGGTGGTGAAGGTGGTGGCCTCGGTTGGGCCGTAGCCGTTGAGCAGGTGTGCCGGGGCGCCGTCACGCAGCACCTGGGCGATCACCTGGGGATCAAGCACATCGCCGCCGACCATCAGGTAGCGCAGCCCCACGAAGGCCGGCAACAACTGGGCGGCGTATTGATGGAACAGTCCGGCGGTCAGCCAGAGTACGGTGACACCCTGGTCACGCAGCGCTTGGCCCAAGGCCTGGTGCGACAGCACCTGATGCTGATCGATGACCACCACGCAGCCGCCGTTGAGCAGCGGTGCCCACACCTCCAGGGTGCTGGCGTCGAAAGCCGGGTTGGACGCGAAGGCCACCCGGTCGCTGGCCTGGAAGTCGGCGAAGCCGTTGTCGATCACCAAGCGCACCACGGCCCGATGGGGCACCAGCACACCTTTGGGCAGGCCGGTGGAGCCGGAGGTGTACATGACGTAGGCCGGCGCGCCAGCGTCCACCGCGAGGTCCAGGGCATGCGCCGGGTAGGCGTCCAGCGCCAGGGCGTCGAGCTCGACTCGGGTGGCGTGGCCCAGCGCGGGCTGGTCGGCATGGGTCAACAGCACTTGGGCACGGCTGTCCTGGACCATGAAAGTCTGGCGCTCGACCGGGGCGTTGGCGTCCAGCGGGACGTAGACCGCACCGCAACTGCTCACCGCCAGTTGACTGGCCAGCAGATCGACGCTACGTGACAGCAGCAAGGCCACCCGGTGCCCGGGGCGCACGCCCAGTTCCAGCAGGTGGCGAGCCAGGCGATTGGCGTGCTCGGCCAGCTCGGCATAGGTCCACCGGCGCTGGCCATGGATCACCGCCACGGCCTCGGGTGTCTGCGCAGCGCGGGCCTGGAACAGGGCATGCAGCGGCTGGTCGCGTGGGTAGTCGCGGGCGGTGGCGTTGAAGCCTTGCAACACCTGCTCGCGGGCTTGATCAGACAGGCACGAGAGGTCGTGCAGCGGGCGTTGCGGCGATTGCTCCAAGGCTTCGACCAACTGGCTCAAGGCACTGTCCAGCAGCGCACACACCTGCCCGCCATCGACCTGCGGCACCGCCTGCACGGTGAAGGCCAGTCCCTGGCCGAGGTCATCGACGTTGACCACCAGCGGGTAGTTGCTGCGCTCACGCGAGGCCAGCAGCTCGATGCCTGACCAGCCCAGGCCATCGCCAGCGACCTTGGCGGTGCTGTGACGGAAATTCAGCAGGCTGGTGAACAGCGCCTGAGTGGCCGGTACACCGCTGCAGCGCTGGGCCAGCGCCAGCGAAGCCTGTTCGCGACCGAGCAATCGGGCCAGGCGTTGGTGAGTGCGGCGCACGCCTTCGGCAGCGCCCACGGCATCGACGCTGACGCGCAACGGCAAGGTGTTGATGAACATGCCCAGCGCGCGGTCGGCGCCGGCACCGCCTTGCAGGCGACCGAGCAGCACAGTGCCGAACACCACCTCGGACTGACCGCTGAGCTGCGCCAGTACGTGCCCCCAGGCCTGATGCACCAGGCTGGCGATGCTCACCCCCAGGCTGCGCGCCTGGACGCGCAGGCGCCCGGCCACGGTCGGGTCGAGGCTGTGCTGGCTGTCGATCACCTCGACGCCGTTGCCCTGCACATCGCGCAGGCCGAACACCTCGGTGGGTTCGTCGATATCGCCGAGCAGCTCGCGGAACAGCGCTTCATCGGCGCCAGGATCGGCATCCAGACGGGCACGCGCCACGTAATTGCGGTACGGCACGCTGTCCAGCCGCAGCGGCTGACCCTGCAAGGCCGCACCGACTTCGGCCACCAGCAGCTCGACGGCGGTATGGTCGAGCAGGATATGGTGCAGCAGCAGGGTCGCTTGCAGACGCTCGCCTTCGCGGTGCGGCAGCAGCTGCATCAGCGGCGCGCGGGTCAGGTCCAGGCGGTGCAGGTCGGCCGTCTCGCCCAGGGCCAGAGGCGCCTCGCGGTGCACCACCTGAACCGGCTCGGGCAGGCCTTCCCAGTGCAGGCTGGTGCGCAGGATGTCATGGCGAGCGATGACCCGGTTCAAGGCCTCGAGGAAGTCGTGCAGGTGCGCCGGTTGGTCGAAGGCGAAGCGTGCCCGCAGGACGTAGGGGTCTGCCCCGGCGCTGGCCAGGTGGTGATAGAGGATGCCCTGTTGCAGCGGCGCCAGGCCGTAGATGTCCTGGACGTTGGCGGCGCCACCGGGCAGCCGGGCGATCAGTGCATCCAGCGCCGGCTGGTCGAGGTCGGCCAGGCTGAGCATGTCCGCTTCGACCTGCGTGCAGCCGGCCGGAATGCGATTGACCGGGACCGCCGTCGACCGCTCGGCACTCACCGCCGCTGCCAGTGCGGCCAACGTCGGCTGGCCGAACAGGACGCGCACGTCGGCAGCCAGTTCCTGTTGGCGCATGCGCTCGACCAGCTTGACCGCCAGCAGCGAATGTCCACCCAGTTCGAAGAAGTTGTCGTGCCGGCCAATGCGCTCGACGCCCAGCAGATCCTGCCACAGCGCGGCGATGTGCTGCTCCACCTCGTTCTGCGGCGCCTCGAAGGCACGCCGGGCGAAGGCGTCGCCGTCGGGCTCGGGCAAGGCCTTGCGGTCGAGCTTGCCGTTGGCGGTGAGGGGGAACGCCTCCAATTGCACGAAGGCCGCCGGCACCATGTAGTCGGCCAGGCGCTGGAGCAGGCCGTCACGCAGGTCGGCGGCCTCGGGCGCGGCGCCCTCGGCGGCCAGCCAGTAGGCGATCAGCCGCGGCTCGCCGGCGCTGTCAGGACGAGCGATCACCACCGCCTCGCGCACGCCGGGGCACGCCGCCAGGCGCGCTTCGATCTCGCCCAGTTCGATGCGGAAACCGCGAATCTTCACTTGGTCGTCGTTGCGTCCGAGATAGTCCAGGCTGCCATCGTCGATCCAACGTGCCAGGTCACCGGTGCGGTACAAACGTCCGCCCGGGGTGAACGGATCGGCGATGAAGCGCTCGGCATTCAGCGCCTCGCGGTTCAAGTAGCCGCGCGCCACACCGGCACCGCCCACGTACAGCTCGCCGACCACCCCGACCGGCACGGGTTGGCGCTGGGCGTCCAGCACATACACCTGCAGGTCGGGGATGCGCTCGCCGATCGGGCTGACGCCCACCCGTTGCGCATCGGTGGCCTGCAAAGGACGGTAGGTGACGTGCACCGTGGTTTCGGTGATGCCGTACATGTTCACCAGGCGTGTGCCGGCGTTGCCGATGCGCGCGTACCACGGCTTGAGCAGCCCAGGCTCGAGCGCTTCGCCGCCGAAGATCACCTGGCGCAGGGAATGCTGCAGCGCGCTGCGGCCCTGGGCGGCGATCAATTGACGGAAGGCACTGGGGGTCTGGTTGAGTACGCTCACGCCGCTGCGGCAGAGCAAGGCGTAACACTCGTCCGGCGAACGGCTGACACGCTGCGGCACGATCAGCAGACGCCCGCCGTAGGCCAGCGCGCCCCAGATTTCCCAGACCGAGAAGTCGAAGGCGAACGAGTGGAACAGTGCCCAGGTATCCAGACGGTTGAAGTCGAACCAGGACTCGGTGGCGCTGAACAGCCGGGCCATGTTGCCATGCTCGACCATCACCCCTTTGGGCAGGCCGGTGGAGCCGGAGGTGTAGATGACGTAGGCCAGGTGCGAGGGCAGCAGACCGGCGCGTGCCGGGTTGTGGGTGGGTTGTTGCGACAGTTGCGGGTCATTCAGGTCGATCAGTGGGGCGTCGAGGCTGCCCAGCAGCGCCAGGCAGTCGCGCTCGCCGAGCACCGCGCGCGGGGCGCTGTCCTTCAGGGTGAACGCGATGCGCTCGGCAGGATAGGCCGGGTCGATGGGCACGTAGCCAGCGCCGGCCTTGAGCACGCCCAGCAGGCCGACCAGCATGCCCAGGCTACGCTCGACGCAGATCGCCACGCGGTCGTCCAGACCGATGCCGAGTGCGATCAGGCGGTGGGCGAGCTGGTTGGCGCGCTCGTTGAGCTCGGCGTAACTCAGGCTCTGCTGCTCGAAGATCAAGGCGGTGTCTTGCGGGCGCGAACGGGCATGGGCCTCGAAGCGCTGATGCAGCAGCGGCGTCTGGGCGAACGCGGGCACTGGCGGGTTGAGGCCGCGCAGCAAGTGCTCGCGCTCGTACGGCGGCAGGATGTCGAGGCTGTCGAGCCGTGCCTGCGGTGCGTGTTCCAGAGCGTGCACCACCTGCTCCAGCGCACGCCCCAGGTAGCCGGCCACACGCGCGGCGCCCAGGCCGCAGCCGACCAGCGCGGTGATGCGCAGGTCTTCGCCGAGGTCATCGAGGTTGAGCGTCAGCGGATAGTTGGTGCGCTCTTCGGCGCCCAGCACCTGGATGCCCGGCGCGATGTCGATGACATCGGCCGCGTCGCCCGCCTCGCTGTGGCGATAGTTGAACACCGTGTTGAACAGCGGCGCAGGTGCCGCCACGCCGCTGCACCGCTGGGCCAGGGCCAGGGGCGCCTGTTCGTGGCCAAGTACGCCGGTCAGGGCTCTATGGGTGGCCTGCAGGGCGTCACGCACGCTGACCGCGCCCACGTCGATGCGCAGCGGCAAGGTGTTGATGAACATGCCGAGCGCCTGCTCGCCGCCCTCGCCGGCTTCCATTCGCCCGAGCAGCACGGTGCCGAACACCACCGAGTCATTGCCCGACAGTGCGCCGAGCACACGACCCAGGCCCAGGTGAGCGATGGCCGCCGGGCTCACGCCCAATTGCCGGGCCTGGGTACGCAGGCGCGCGCTCAGGTCACGGTCCAGGGTCAAGCGGGCGTCCTGCACTGGGCTGTCGTCGAGTTCGGCCGCACCGAAGGCCAGGGTCGGTGTATCGATATCGGCCAGCATGGCCTTGAAGAAGGCTTCGTGGGCGGGCACATCCAGGGCCTGGCGCGCCTGCGCCAGCAGGTTGCGAAACGGCACTGGCGGCCCTAGGCGCTCGGCCTCGCCGGCCAGGCAGGCGGCGATCTCGCGACGGACGATGTCCAGCCCGGTGTGATCCATCACCGTGTGGTGGAACAGCAGCAGCGCGACCACCTCGGCGCCCGCGCCCTGGGCGTGGACCAGGCGCAGCAAGGGCGCCTGGCGCAGGTCGAAACGGTAGTGATGGCTGTCGTGCAGCGCGCGCAGTTGCGCCAGCGGCTCGCCCTGACCGGCCAGTTGCAGCGCTTCGCGGTGCAGCGGCGCACGCCGCCAGACCACCTGCAGCGGCTCGTCCAGGCGCTCCCAGAACAGTGAGGTACGCAAGATGTCGTGGCGCTCGATCACCCAGTCCAGGGCCTGGGCGAAGGCCTCCAGGTGTGCCGGGTCGGCAAAGCGCAGTTGGGCCTGCAACAGGTAGGGATCGCCGGCTTCGGCGCGCAGGTGATGGTAGAGCATGCCCTCCTGCAGCGGCGCCAGGGGATAGATGTCCTGCACGTTGGCAGCACCACCCATGATGCTGGCGACGATGCGGTCGATGGAAGGCTGGTCCAACGCCACCAACGGCAGCATGGCCGGGGTGATCTTGAACGCTGGGCTCAACCAGTCGTCGTCATGGGCGGAGAGCATCTCCAGCAGCGCCGGCTTGTGCGCGGCCAGTGCATCCCACAGGGAATCGTCGAGGCTGTCGTCGTCACCGTCGACGATGAGGTCCTGATCATCGCGCTGAAGTCGGATCGCACGGGTGGAGAGCACTGCCATCAGTTCGCTGAAGCGCATGGTTAAGCATCCTGCCTTTGCCAGTCGGAAATCGGCAAAGCTAGAGGATCGGGCGCGCCAGCGGTGACAGGGGAAGCGGGGACAAAGGCAGACAGGCCAACGCGTGCTGCCGTTGCAAGACCTTGCTAAGGGGGTGGGAACGATCGCCTGGGCACAGCCCGGCGGCGATCGTGTGTGGCTACGTCAGTGCAGCGGGACGAGCCGCTCGCGTTGCGCGGGGGTGAGGTCTTCGATCGAGGCAACACGCAGGTCGGCAGACGAGGCCGCCGAAGCCTGCGCGGCCCGCGACGCGTCCAGCTTTACCTTCACGTCATCAGGAAGCTTGTACATCGCGCCAGTAAGTGGATCGACGACCAACATGCCGATGACGCCGCCCAGCAGAATATTGCCCCAATACCAACCGCTGATCTTCGAATCGAGCTCGACCGTATGGTCGGTGAACCCTTCGCGGCGGAACGTGAGGGTGTAGGTCTGGCCTTTGAAGTAGCCGTCCGAAGAGGGTAGAACCACCACCGCTGGCGTCTGACCCTGGTGGACGACCTTGCCCCGTTTGTCGGCCACTTCGAAGGTGGCGCCCGGCGGCGTAGTCGAGACGGCGACGGGGTAGCTCGAATCGCCGGCGATGCTGGCGCAACCCTGCAACGTCGCCAGGGTCAGCAGGATCAATGGCATAACCTGCCGGGCTTTGTTTGTAAACATTGAAGAGCTCCTGAGTCATTAGAAACCTAAGGCCGCTATGGCCGGGGATGATTCTGTTCAGTCCCCTGGACAGTCGGAGCCAAGCATTTCCTAACGGGGCCATACTTCCTTCCTGCCACGAGGTAGGCCGTTTCCTCAGAGCGAGCGACTGAAAACAGGCAAGGCACTTTGCCATCAGTCATTCTCCTGTCATCTGCCTGACTTATTTTCGAGCCTCCCAGCCCCTTGGAACTCGGATGAAGTGAAGCGCCCTTACCTCTCGCCTGCTGGGCTGCTGCCCCTGCTGCTGCTGATTTTGTGCGGTGTCATCCTGGCGTTTGTGTGGGGGCTGCACGTGGCTCAAAAGGCCGCCGCCCGGCACGACGCCTTGGCCGCCAAGGCGGCCGAGCACCTGAACCTGGCCAACATCGTCGGCGAGAGTCTGCGCCAACTGGTCGACCGTGCCCAAGCGGTGAGTCGGGTCAGCCGCAACGACCTGCTCGGCGCGCGCCAAGGCAGCCTGAGCCTGGCGCGGCTGTTGGCCGAAGATCCGGTGTTCAAGCGCATGAGCCTGTACGACCGCCAGGGCCGTCTGGTCGCCGCCAGTCACAGCGACGAAGCGCCACGGCTGTCGGACGACTGGCTCGACCAACTTCGCCAGCACGTGTCGCGCCATGGCTTCAAGCCGTTCATGCCCAGCACGCCAGCACACGCGACGACACCCACCCTGCCCAACTGGCGACTGCCTTTTCTGCTGCCGCTGACCGACCTGCGTGGCCGGGAAGTCGACAGCGTCCTGGTGGTGCAATTGGACGTCGGCTACCTGGCGATGCTGTTCCAGCACATCGACCTGGGCCGCAGCGGCATGCTGCGCCTGCTCCAGGCCGATGGCCGCGAGCGGGTGCGCATCGACGGCAGCGGCGTGGTGGTAGCCGGCGAAACCCTGGCGCCGGAGTTGCCCGATAGCGAAGGCGAATCCGGCCAGTTCACCCAGTACAGCTACGAGGGCAGCTTCCAGAGCCTGTACCGGCGCGTGGCCGAGCGCGGTTTCAGCGTCGTGGTGAGCCAGCGCCAGGACGAGATCCTCGCCCCGACCACCCTCGCCTACCAGCGCCAGTTCTGGCTGAACCTGTGCATGAGCGTGCTGATCCTCGGCGGCCTGGCCTGGGGGCTGCGCCTGCTGCGCAAGCGCCAGGACGCCTTTACCGAACTGGAACAGGCGCAACAGGTGAACCAGGAATTGATCGGCCGCCTGGAAGAGGCCCACCGGCGCAGCAGCCATGCCGCCGCCACCGACCACCTCAGCGGTCTGCACAACCGTCGCCAGTTCGTCGAAGTGGCGGCCCAGGCACTGGCCCGCCAGCGCGGGCGCAGGCGCCTGACGGCGGTGCTGTTCATCGACATGGACCGCTTCAAGTCGATCAACGATTCACTGGGCCACAAGATCGGCGACCTGCTGCTGCAGGCGGTGGCCGGGCGTATCCAGCGCCTGCTGGAGCCAGAAGACGAAGCGTCGCGCTTTGGCGGCGACGAGTTCGTGGTGCTGCTGGCCGGCAACCGCAGCGAAGAACAAATCGATGCCTGGGTGCGGGCGCTGGTGGCCAAGCTCTCGGCCACTTATGCCCTGGATGGCAAGGAGGTCAATACCAGCCCGAGCATCGGCGTCAGCATCGCCCCGCGTGACAGCCAGGAGGTCGACAGCCTGATCCGCTGCGCGGACGCGGCGATGTATTCGGCCAAGCAGGCCGGCCGCGCCCAGTACCGCTTCTTCGACCCGTCGCTGAACCTGCCCGACATCCAGGCCTTCACCCTCGAACAAGCCTTGGGCAGTGCCCTGGCCGAACGCCAGTTCGTGCTCCACTACCAACCGCAGGTGCGCCTGGACACCTTGCAGGTGCAGGGTTACGAGGCGCTGGTGCGCTGGGACCATCCGGAATTCGGGCTGCTCTACCCGGACCGCTTCATCGGCATGGCCGAGCGCAGCGGCTTCATCGTCGAACTCGGCTGGGAGGTACTGCGCCTGGCCTGCGAAGAACTGGCTCGCTGGCACGCCGAGGGTCGCGAGACCCCCTTGGCGGTGAACGTCTCGGCACTGCAACTGCGCCAGGCCGATTTCAGCGAGCGCCTGCTGGCGCTGTTGACTGCGTACGGCATCGACAATCGCCACCTGGAACTGGAGATCACCGAGACCACCATCCTCGACCCTGAAGGCACGGCACTGGAGCACCTGCACCGCCTGCGCACGGCAGGCATCGGCATCAGCCTCGACGATTTCGGGCGCGGCTACGCCGGTTTCGCCCACCTGCAGGCGTTGCCGCTGTCGAAGCTGAAAATCGACCGCTCGCTGATCGCCCCGTTGTGCAACAGCCATGACGACAGCCCCATCGTTTCCTCGACGATCATCCTGGCCAAGCGCCTGGGGCTGGAGGTGGTGGCCGAAGGCGTGGAAACCCGCGAGCAGGTGCTGTACCTGAAACTGGCCGGCTGCGACATCGCCCAGGGCTATCACTTCAGCCGTCCGCTGTCGGCCGCGCAACTTCGCGACTACCCCCCTTTCAGCACCGTGCAGGTGGCCTGATGCGTATCCTCAGAGCCCTCACCCTGCTGGCACTGCTGTTGCTCCCGGTCACGCTGCTGGCCGACTGCGCGGAGCGGACACTGCGCCTGGCAGTGATTCCGATGTACAGCGCCGAGCTCATGCTCGAACAGCACCAGCCGTTGCTGCAGCATTTGAGCGAGGTCACCGGGCTGCCGGTGGAGTTGGTGGTGGCGTCGTCCTATGAGGCGGTGGTCGATGCCATCGTCTCCGGCGGCGCCGACCTCGCCCGGCTGGGGCCCGCCGCCTACGTGCTGGCGCACAGACGCGATCCGCGCGTTGAGGCCTTCGCCACCTTCGCCCTCAAAGCCGGACCGTACACAGCGGCCGGCAGCCAGTATCAGTCGCTGCTGTTGACCCGTGCGGACGGGCCTGCGCAGTTCGCGCAGTTGCGCGGCAAACGGGTGGCCTTGAGCGATCCGGCCAGCACCTCCGGCAGCCTGGTGCCCAGCGTCGAGTTCGCCGGTCGCGTGAATACCCCGTTGCGCGACTACTTCGGGGCCTTGGTCTACGCCGGCACCCACGACAAGGCATTGGACGCCCTGCTCGAGGGACGCGTGGACGCGGCGTTCGTGGCCAGTGAACGCGCCGATGCCTACCTGGCGCGCCATGCACTCAAGCCCGAAGCCTTCCAGGTGTTATGGCGCTCGGCGCCGATTCCCTACGATCCCTATGTGCTCAGCGCCCACCTGTGTCCGGCACTCAAAGCGCGGATCCGCCAGGCCATGCTTGCCGACCCGCAGGCGCTGGCCGCCTTCGTCCGCTCGCAGGATGCCAGTGCGCTGGTGGTCATCGGCCCGGGGGCCTACACCGGTCTCGAACAGGTGATGGAGCAAGCGCTGAAGGCCCGCTGACCGATTCAACTTTCCTGGCTCGGCGGCGTCGAAACAGCGACATCATGAATTTCCTGGAGGTTGCTCATGGCGATTCGCGCCACTTTGCTGGTTTCCTGCCTGACCCTGGCCCTGGCCGGCTGCGTGGGTTCACCGGACGACAAACCGCCGCCGCAGACCATGGCCGTGGATCTGCAGCAGTACCAGGGCAAATGGTACGAGCTGGCGCGCCTGCCGATGTTCTTCCAGCGCAAGTGCGTGCAGTCGGAGGCCAACTATCGCCTGCGCAGCGACGGCCAAGTCGACGTGACCAACCGCTGCCGCGAAAAAGACGGCCAGTGGCAGGAGGCGACCGGCATCGCCCAGCTTCAACAGCCCGGTCAGACTGACAAGCTGTGGGTGCGCTTCGACAACTGGTTCAGCAAGCTGGCGCCCGATACTGCCAAGGGCCAGTACTGGGTGCTGTACCACGATCCCGAGTACCGCGTGGCACTGGTCGGCCACCCCAACCGCGAGTACCTGTGGCTGCTGTCGCGCACGCCGACGGTCAGCGAGAACACCCGCAACCAGTTGCTGGAGGTGGCCCGCCAACGCGGCTACGACACCGACGAATTGATCTGGCGCGCGCCCGACTGAGGACTGCGCCTTACAGCAGGTCGTGGGTCACCTGGCCCACCGCCTGCACCACCCGCCGCGCGCCATCCTGGATCCCGCTGATGGCAGTGCCGGCCTGACCGGCCAAGGCCAGGCCGGCACTGGCCTGCTCGCGACTGCTTTCGATCTCGATCACGGCCTGGTCGGCCAGTTGCTGGTTACGCGCCACCACCGAGACGATCTCCTCGGTGGCGCTGCTGGTCCGCGCGGCCAACTGGCGTACTTCATCGGCCACCACGGCGAAGCCCCGTCCCTGCTCGCCAGCGCGAGCGGCCTCGATGGCGGCGTTGAGCGCCAGCAAGTTGGTCTGCGAGGCGATGCTGCCGATGGTCTGCACGATCGAACTGATCACCACCGACTGCTTGCCCAGTGCCTCGATGGTGGTGGACGCCGACTGCATTTGCCCCGCCACGGCCTGCATCGTGTTCACCGCCTCTTGAACCACTGCCGCGCCTTCGCGGGCACTGACGTCGGTGGTGCGCGACACATCGAGGGCCATTTCCGCGGCGCGGCGGATTTCCTGCTCCTTGCGCACCTGGTCGGTGACCACCGAGGCGTACTTGATCACCCGGATGATGTGACCCTCGGCGTTGTACACCGGGTTGTAGCTGGCTTCGAGCCACACCTCCTGGCCATGACTGTCCAGGCGCCGGAAGCGTCCGGCGACGTAGCGCCCGCTGTTGAGGGTCTTCCAGAACTCGGCGTAGGCCGGCGAGGCGACTTCCTCGGCGCTGCAGAAGATCCGATGATGCTGGCCGACCAATTGACCGAGCGAATAGCCCATGGCGCCGAGGAACTGCTCGTTGGCGGTGAGGATGTTGCCGGCCAGGTCGAACTGGATGACCGCTGTGGAGCGGAACAACGCATCGACGAACGCGCCGTTTTCGCGGTTCTTCTCGATCTGCACCGTGGTGTCGCTGCCAAAGCCTTGGATGTGGTCCAGTTGCCCGTCTGCATCGCGGACCGGCAACCAGGTCAGGCGCAGCCAGATGAGACCGCCTTGCAGGTTATGGAAGCGGTAGTCATCGGTCACCGGCTGAAAACGCGAGACCGACTCGTTGAAACGGCGATAGCACGGCAGCGTCGTGACGTAGCTGGGCACCAGGTCGATCAGGGGGCGTCCGATCAGCTTTTCCTTGGGCTGGCCGAGCGCAGCAGCGCACGCATCGTTGCAGGCGACGATGCGGCGCTCGGCATCCAGGCGCAAGGCCAGGGTGCCCTGTTCCAGTTGGTCCAGTACTTGGCGCAGGCGCCTGACCTCGGCTTCACTGGCCGCCAGCTGAGCTTTGACTTTGCGATCGAACATGAGGATACCTTGCGAACAGTGAGGGGGATGGGCACGCACGCATCCTGCAAGCCAGTCGGCTGGCGGCCCCAGGCCCCGGATGACGGGGGCTGGCGCTTCTTATTGGAGATGGGGTGCAGCATGCCATTAAAGACACAGCACCGCTATCAAAGTGCTATCGACGCTGGAGAATATTTTAGTCGTCGATGGCCAGGCTGCGAGGCGGCCAATGGCGCCGTCTGCCGGGCTGGTTTATGGTGGCGCGATCACTGCGCCACAGCCTGCCCCGCCATGACCGACATCGAGCGCTACGTCCGCGCTGCCACCCGTGACAATACCCGCCGCAGCTATCAGGCCGCCGTCGAGCATTTCGAGGTGCACTGGGGCGGTTTCCTGCCCGCCACCGCCGACAGCATTGCCCGCTATTTGGCCGATTACGCCGGCCAGCATGCCGTCAGCACCTTGCGCCAGCGCCTCGCTGCGCTGAGCCAATGGCACCAGGCGCAAGGCTTTCCCGATCCGACCAAGGCGCCTTTGGTGCGGCAGGTGCTGCGGGGCATCCGCACCCTGCACCCCACACTGCCACGCCAAGCCGCGCCCTTGCTGCTGCAGCACCTGCAGACGGCGGTGGATGGCTTCGAGGACGAGGCCCGCCAGGCCCAGGCACGGCACGATCTGCCTGCGCTGCTGCGGGCCCGACGCGACGCCGCCTTGCTGTTGCTCGGTTTCTGGCGCGGTTTTCGCGGCGACGAACTGGCGCGTCTGCGGGTCGAGCATATCCAGGCCGAGCCTGGGGTTGGCATCACGCTGTTCCTGCCCCGCAGCAAGGGCGATCGCGAAGCCCTCGGGGTGCACTACCGCACCCCGGCACTCAAAGCGCTGTGCCCGGTAGCGGCCTACCTGCAGTGGATCGAGGTGGCCGGTATTGCCCGAGGCCCGGTGTTTCGCAAGCTCGACCGCTGGGGTCACTTGGGCGAAACAGCGCTGCACAGCAACAGCCTGATCGGCCTGCTGCGGCGCATGCTCGAACGCGCTGGAGTGCCTGCGACGCTGTACACCGGGCACTCGTTGCGCCGCGGCTTCGCCACATGGGCGACGAGCAACGGCTGGGAGCTCAAGGCGTTGATGAGCTACGTGGGCTGGAAAGATGCCAAGTCGGCGCTGCGTTACATCGAAGCCGGTCAGGCGTTCGGCGAGTTGGCGCTGCCGACGGCCAAGTACACGCCCCACGCGCTGCCTGACGCGGCGAAGTGAACGCCTGGCATCGCGCATCGTCTCAGCTCGAGCTAGCCTTCAAGCACCCCTTCTGCCCATCGAGCATCCATGGCCTTTCATCGTCTGACCCGTTCCCATCCTCGCCTGACCCTCGGCACCCTGGCCGGCCTGCTCGGCGCCTGGCTGATCCCCGCCGACGACTGGACCCAACGCTTCCTGGCCGGCTGGAACGTCGGGGTCTGGCTGTACCTGATCCTGGTGCTCTGGCTGACCTGGCGGGCGACGCCGGACACGGTACAGCGGGTGGCCAACGTCGAAGACGAGAACGCGGGCCTGGTGCTGTTCACCGTCTCCATCGCCGCCATCGCCAGCCTGGCTGCGGTGACCTTGGAACTGGCCGCCAGCCGCGACCTGCATGGCAGTGCGCAGATGATGCATTACCTGTACACCGGCTTCACCGTGGCTGGCTCGTGGTTGCTGATCGGCTGCATCTTCAGCCTGCACTATGCGCGGCTGTTCTACCTCGACAGCGGCGATCAACCGCTGCTGCGCTTTGCCGACGGCGAGCGGCGACCGGACTACTGGGACTTCCACTATTTCGCATTCACCATCAGCGTGGCGGTGCAGACCTCCGATGTGGGCGTCGGCGGCCGGGCCATGCGGCGGGTGGTACTGGGGCACTCGTTGGTGGGGTTCGTCTTCAACACGGCGATTCTGGGGTTCACCATCAACATTGCGGCCGGGTTGCTGAGTTGACCGTCGGTCTGAAAGTGGCCTGAAGCTTGGCGGTGGGCGGGGGCGCCCCGGTCGCGAACACCTGCGTTGGCGTGCTGTTGTGGCGTGCTGCTTGTCGGGCTGTTGGTGATGTCGATCACACAGGCTTCGAATTGTCATCGTGGCGGGAGGACACTGGTGTGGCAGCTGCTATGTTTAGTGTCTGCCGACTGCCTGGGTGGATGGATGAATCGCTCCTGGGCAGGGCTTTCGGGCTTCCGGTCGTGGAGGTTGGCATGAACAAGATGACGTTTCCCAATGCCTGCCAAGTGATGCGCTGGCATTTTCATCCTTTGGGTTTCGAGGCGAGCATGGATGCACCGCGGAGCATGGTCGCGCGGGTGTTCGATCGGGCTACCGGGGAGACGGTGCTGGCCATTGCCGGGATTCCTTGTACGGCGGTCATGGCGGCGGCGGATGTTGAGCGGATCATCGAGGCTGTCGAGGTGGAGTTGGAGGCTTTTAGTGTGGGGCGGGGGTTGTTGGGTGGGTTTGAGCTGGGGGGGAATATCAGGTTTTTGTGGGCGGGCCGATGTGGGCATATCCGGATTTTGGGGTGAGGCTTAGTCACCTTTTCGCCCTTACGGCGACCCCCTTTTTTTCTTGGAAAAAAGGGGGGCAAAAACCGCTTGCTCCCGCATACGGCCCCTGCGCTGCGCGCAGGGGTTCCCTCGCGCCGGCGTCGCTCCGGGAGGACCGCGCTTAGGGGCCGTCCTGGCCCCAAGCGCTTGACGGGCATCCATGCCCGTCACCTCCCTGCGCAACGACGTCGCGAGGCCTCCTGAGGTCGCGGTTGGCGGTGTTGGAGCTACCGCGCACTAAGATCAAAAGCAACGGCAACGGCAACGGCAACGGCAACGGCAACGGCAACGGCGATTTGATCGCGCAGCGCTCCAGAACATCTGCCCCACCGCCCTGCTTCTAAGCGCGCAATCGTGCAGACGCCGCCCATCGCGACCTCAGGAGGCCGAGCAGAGGTGGCATGGAGGGGGTTGACGGGCATGGATGCCCGTCAAGCGCTTGGGGCCATGGATGGCCCCTAAGCGCGGTACCCCCGGAGTGCCACCGGCGCGAGGGAACCCCGCAGCGCAGCGAAGGGGCCGTATGCGGGAGCAAGCGGTTTTTGCCCCCCTTTTTTCCAAGAAAAAAAGGGGGTCGCCGTAAAGGCGAAAAGGTGACTAAGCCTCACCAAAGCCTCCGGATAAGCCCCAAACCACCAGTCCCCCACCCCACCCCACCCCAAAAAATCCCCAAGCCAACTAAATCCCCCCTCAAAAAAGTCGTCTAAGGAGAACGCAGCAGCCCCCAGCACGAACGCTCACCCAAGAGACCCCCAATGACCCCCACCCCCCCAGCCTAGCCCAGGAAACCCTGCGCCTTCTCAAGCCGTTCTGGTCACTGGTAGCCCTGTCAGCCGCCCTAGGCGTGATAAGCGGCCTGAGCGTCACCGCCCTGCTGGCGACCATCAACCGCGCCATGAATTCCGCAACCGGCCCCGGCACCGACATCGCCGTGCTGTTCGCCGGCCTGTGCCTGCTCACCCTGGCCTGCTCGACCGCCTCCAACCTGCTGACCAACTACGTCGGCCAAAACGTGGTAGCCAGGCTGCGCCGCGAGCTCTCGGCCAAGGTGTTGGTCGCTCCCATCGCCCAGCTCGAGCGCTACCGCGCACACCGTCTGATCCCAGTGCTGCTCAACGACGTCAGTACCCTCAGCACCTTCGCCCTGTCCGTGGCGCCGATGGTCATCGCCTTCACCGTCACCCTCGGCTGCCTGGCCTACCTCGCCCTGCTGTCCTGGCAGATCCTGCTGATCACCCTGCTCACCGTCGTGGTCGGCACCGGCGCGCAGTTCCTCGCTCACCGCTATGGCATGCACAACATCCTCAAGGCCCGCAACGCTGAAGACGACCTGCAGAAGCATTACCAGGCGCTGTCCGGCGGCGCCAAGGAACTGCGTATCCAGCGCCGTCGCCGCCAGCACATGCACGACCAGGCGATCCATGGCGCCACCGAACGCATCTGCCAGGCCAACATCCGCGCCGCCAACATCTTCGTCAGCGCCGAAACCTTCGGCTCCATGCTGTTCTTCGCCGTGATCGGCGTGGCCATCGCCTTCCAGGCGTTCTGGCCCAGCACCGAGCGCAGCGTGCTCGGCGGCTTCGTGCTGGTCATGCTTTACATGAAGGGCCCGCTGGAGCAACTGATCACCAATCTGCCCGCCATCAGCCGGGCGCAGATTGCCCTGCGCCGCATCGCCGAGCTCTCCCACCGCTTCTCCTCGCCCGAGCCGCACCTGCTGGTCAGCGACCGCACCCCGAGCGAGACCCAGGTGCGCTCCATCGAGCTGCACCAACTGCGCTACGACTACCCACCGGTAGAGGGCAGCCAGCCGTTCCACCTGGGCCCGGTGGACCTGACCATCAAACAGGGAGACATCGTCTTCATCGTCGGCGAGAACGGTTGCGGCAAGACCACCCTGATCAAGCTGCTGCTGGGTCTCTACACCCCGCAACAGGGCGAAGTGCGGCTCAATGGCGAGCCCGTCACAGCCCAAAGTCTGGATGACTATCGCCAACTGTTCACCACCATCTTCGCCGACTACTACCTGTTCGACGAACCGCTGCCCGGCCAGGCCGAACTGCCGCCAGAGGCCAGCAAGTACCTGGAACGCCTGGACATCGCGCACAAGGTCAGCATCCGCGACGGCAGCTTCACCACCACCGACCTGTCCACCGGCCAGCGCAAGCGCTTGGCGCTGATCAACGCCTGGCTCGATCAACGCCCGGTGCTGGTGTTCGACGAGTGGGCCGCCGACCAGGATCCAGCGTTCCGCCGCGTGTTCTACACCGAGCTGCTGCCCGAGCTCAAACAGCAGGGCAAGACCCTCATCGTCATCTCCCACGACGACCGCTACTTCCCCATCGCCGACCAACTGGTCCGCCTGCACGCCGGCCAGATCATGGTCGAGCACAATCCCCGCTCCGCCCTGCCTGCGTGACCGACCTCGGGGCGGCGCCAGCGCCGCCCGCCTGGGTTAAATTCCGCCGCGCTCGACTCGTTCTCCCAGTGCCGCCCGCAGAATCCGCACCTGCTCGAAAGCAGTCGCAGAGAAAAATCGCGACCGGAAGGCTTTTTCTTTCCGGTTTCGGCCTGCGCACGCGTCTCACTCGCAACGGAATAATTTTCATTTACTTGCGTACCTTGGATCGAGCCGACAAAAAATGCCAACACCACACTCCACACTGAGCCCCCTGAGCAAAGCCCTGATGCTGCGCAAGCTGTTGCGTGGCGCTCCGGCGATGACCGTCTTGGGCCTGGCCCTGTCGATGCCACTGGCCGCCCAGGTGCAGGCCCAGGAACAGGACTTCGACATCCCTGCCCAATCGCTCTCCAGCGCCCTGCAGGCCCTGGGCCGCCAGGGTAACCTGCAGGTGCTGTTCAGCCCGGAAAGCGTGCAGGGCGTGCGCAGCACCGCAGTCAAAGGCCGTTTCACGCCTACCCAAGCAGCTGGGGAGCTGCTCAGGAACAGCGGGATTCGCTTCAGCGTGCAGGGCAACACCCTGATCATCAGTGGCGCAGCCGAATCCGGCGCAGCCATGACCCTGGATGCCACCACCATTTCCGGGCAGACCCTGGGCACCACCACCGAGGGCAGCAATTCCTATACGACGGGCGCGGTGACCATCGGCAAGACCGCGCAAAGCCTGCGCGAAACGCCGCAGTCGGTGACCGTGGTCACCCGTAAATTGATGGATGACAAGAACCTGGTCTCGCTCGACCAGGTCATGGCCCAGACCACCGGCATCACCCGCGCCAACCGCGGCTATGGCAACCACCACTTCAGCTCCCGCGGCTTCGACCTCGAAGACGAAAGCTACATGATCGACGGCGTGCCTGGTCAGGCTTACGCCTACACCGGCTGGATGTCCCCGGACATGGCCATATTCGACCGTGTCGAAGTGCTGCGCGGCGCCTCCGGCCTGCTGGTCGGCGCCGGCAATCCCGGTGGCGCGGTCAACCTGGTACGCAAGCGCCCCACCGCCGATCCGCGCTTCACCGTGATCACCCGCGCCGGCTCCTGGGACAACTACCGCCTGGACCTGGACGCCAGCGGCCGCCTCAACCCTGAAGGTACCCTGCGTGGCCGCATGGTCGCCTCCTACGAGGACCGCGGCTATTTCACCGATGTCACCAAGTCCAAACGGCCCCTGCTGTACGGCATTCTCGAAGGCGACCTGAGCGACGCCACCACCGTGGCCGTCGGCCTGCGCCGGCAGACCTCGCGTACCAACGGCTACAGCGTGCTGGGCATTCCCAACAACCCGGATGGCAGCAATCCGCACCTCAAGCGCTCGACCTACCTGGGCCAGGACTGGACCACGCTGCAGACCAACATCGACGAAGTGTTCGCCGACCTCACCCATCACTTCAACGACAACTGGAGCGCCAAGCTGGCGATGTCCCATTCCGAAGGCGGCTACAACCGTAGCGCCATCGAATGGGATGCGGGCGACACGCTGGAGTACGGTGCGCCCGGCGGGCCAGTGGTCAATGACGTCAGCTACCACAAGTTCGACGTCACCTCCGACGCCGTCGATGGCCATCTGGACGGCACCTTCGAGGCCTTCGGCCTGTCCCATCAAGTGACCCTGGGCGCCAACTGGTCCAAGCGCAAGATGAACGACAAGGACCGCAGGGAAGAACTGCCCGACCCCATCCCGCTGAACGTCTACAACCCCAGCCACAACAACATCCCCGAGCTGGCACGCCAGGGCTGGGACTATGCCGACGACACCATCGATACCCGCTATGGCGTTTACCTGAGCACGCGCCTGCACGCCACCGAAGCCCTCAGCTTCGTGCTCGGCGGACGCCTGAGCTGGTACAAGAACGAAGCCTGGGACGGCCCTAAGGTCACCACCAGCCGCCAGGACAAGGAATTCACCCCCTTCGTCGGTGCGATCTACGACCTCAACGATCAGTGGTCCTGGTACGCCAGCTATGCCGATATTTTCCTGCCACAGTCGCAGTACCGCACGGTCTCCGGCAGCGTGTTGGATCCATCGATCGGGTCGAACTACGAAACCGGCATCAAGGGTGAACTGTTCGACAAGCGCCTGAATGTGTCCTTCGCCGTGTTCTACATCGAGCAGGAAGACAAGGCCGTTCAAGATTTCGAAAACCGCGGCAACTGCCCGACCGACCCGGCGGGACGCTGCTGGCTCAACGGTGACGGCATCAGCCGCAGCAAGGGCTTCGAAGCCGAAGCCACCGGTGAAGTATTGCCAGGCCTGCAAGTGGCGGCCGGCTATACCTACAACACAACCAGTTCCTCCGGTGGCGGCCCGATCTCGGCGCAGACCCCAAGCACATGGTGCGCTTGAACACCAACTACACCCTGCCGGGCGAATGGAACCGTTGGAGCGTCGGCGGCGGCATGTCGGCGCAGAACGCCTACGACGACGCGGCAAACGAAACCCGCAACAGCGGCCGAGCGATCTTCGATGCGCGTGCCGCCTACAAGATAGACCAGCACTGGACCGTGGGCGTGGACGTCGAGAACCTGTTCGACAAGAAGTACTTCGACTCGCTGGGCTACTGGACCCGTGGCACCACCTACGGCACCCCACGCAGCTACATGCTCAGTCTGCGAGGCGACTTCTGATCGGCTGAATGACGCAAACGCAACGCCCCCTCTTGAGGGGGCGTTTTTGTTTGCCTGTGAACCTGCAGGGTCCAAGCCCGCTTCACCGCTTGGGCAAGGTATGCGACACCGGATGATCATGCGTTTGTTGTTCGTCTGCAGCGCATGATGTCCAGAACCCAGCGCAGCATTTGTGGGAGATTCTATGGTTGTGGGCAATGCTTTTTGCCGCCTTTGCTCACGTATTCGCCTTGAGTCTTCATCAAGGCGAATGCAATTCTGGCCAGCTTTCGCGCCAGGATGACCAGGGCCTGAGTGGTTGCCTTACCTGTACTCCGATAATGTTCATAGACCTCCTTCCAGGCCTCGGTTTTGCTAGCGGACATGGCGGCGTTGTGCAAGAGTCGGCGCACTTCTGAGCAGCCGCGCTTGGTCAAGCGTCTGCGTCCGCATTTCTGGCCTGATTCGGAAACTTCCAGATCCATACCCAGAAAAGCGATGAAGGAGTCGCTTCGCTTAAAGTCGCCACGGATGAAGGCAGTGACCAAAGCGACAGCCGTTAGAAAACCAATGCCTTCAACTGCTTGGCAGCGGGCAACCTGCTCGCTCAGCCCTGCCTCTCTCACTAATGTCTTCAAACGCTTTTGAATCAGCAGATCAAGCGATGCAAAGTGCTTGGCAAAACTTTTGAAGGCTTCTTTGAGGGACACTTCGTTTCCCCAGCTCTGGGTCAGGCTGGTGCGTGCCGACACCAGTGCTGCTCGGCGTCGCAGAAGGCTCTGGAGCTTGCTGTAGACGGCTGGAGGGGGCGTCCAAGGACGAAGCGCACTGCCCTCACGATTAAGGAAACGGGCGAGTAGACAGGCATCAGACGCATCGGTTTTGACACGCCCGCCAATTCCTTTTCGGTAGTTGCTCAGCTGGAACCCATCGACGACATAGACGGCAAAACCCACTTCGTAAGCCATCTCCACCAAGTCCAGGTGATAAACGTTGGTGGCTTCAACACAGATGGCCGTATTGGCAGGCTGAAGTGCCAGCCATTTGCGGATCTCAGGCTTGGTATTTTTAAACGCGTGTTGTTGAGCAGTGTCCTCGCAGTAACTGACCAGTTCGACCTTGGCGACATCGACGCCAATGATGAACTTCTCGACTCGCATTGCCATGACCTGAACTCCCACGGTATGGTTTTTGGGCTCGGAGGGGGTTCACCAAGAGGCGCTGGCTTGCTTCTATCGTCGCTTGCAAACGATGCATTCTTTATCGGCGCTTTGGTGAAGGGGTGGGGCGAGGTCTCCCACGGTCTGTACTGTTTGTGGACAGTCAGATTCGGCCTTTTCGTCCCACCCCACCCCTTCGAGTATCACCATACAAGCGGCCTCGCGTCGCGATTGGACCGCAAAGCGGTCCCGACAATGTCAGCAGCGAAGCTGAAACCCGAGACCGCCAAACGCCAGCCCGTCAGCGCTGCCGCGCCAGCCGGGCCACGACCCCATCCATGAACTCGGCCGCGTTGACGATACCCTCATGCCCATCGGCAACCACCGTCGAACTGGCCAGTCCATTGATCGACGCCTGTGTCACCAATCCAGCCTCGCCTTTGGCCACACGCTCGGCACTGCGGCTCTGGCTCGCCCACCAGCAGTCCACCTGAACCTGCAATGGCCGCAGTCGGAACGCTTCGCTGAGCGCCGAGTTGTGCTCGAGCAACGCGAAACCGTCGACAATGTCGCGTTGCAGGTTCACGTTCCGATGGACCTCGCGCAATTGCTCGGCGCTGACCTCGCCCAGCGCCGCAACGCGCTCGATCACCCACTCGGCGCGGTCGACGTTGTCCGGCAACGCCTGCGCCTGGGCGATCAACGCCAGGATGCGCGCTTCACCAACACCTGGAGCGAAGGCCAGCAAGGCGCGCAGCAGGCTTTCGTCCGCCGCTTGTACGACAGGCTCGGCCACGTCGGTCTCGCTGTCCTGCAGTCCGCTGACGTGCGCTGGCAGCAGGCTGTCGACCAAGCCGACGAAGCCCACCTGCTGCCCCATCTGCTCCAGACGATGCGCCACTTCCAACGCCAGCGCGCCGCCCAGCGACCATCCCAGCAGATGATAGGGCCCCTGCGCCTGGGTGGCGCGAATCTGCTCGACGTAGTAGCCCACCATGTCCTCCCACGAGCGGTCGACCCAGCCCGGCACGGCGTAGCTTTTATTGACCACGCCGTACACCGGACGCTGCGCGGCCAGGCGCCTGGCCAGCGGGTAGTAGGCATAGGCAGCCCCGCCGCCGGGTGGCAGGCAGAACAACGCGGGGCGGTCCAACGTGCAGGCGTTGAGGGCGACCACAGGCGAGGACAACCGATCGTTGCCACCGCCGATGAAGCTCGCCAGCGCTTCGAAGTCTGGCATCAGCATGAACTCGTGCAGTCTGATCTGGGCAGAGAAGGTTGCCCTGAGCTTATTGACCAGCGTGATGACCAGCAGCGAATGACCGCCCAACTCGAAGAAGTTGTCGTGCAGACCCACCTGTTCGACGTTGAGCACTTCGCTCCAGATCTCAGCCAGTTGCTGTTCCAGTGCCGTACGCGGGGCGGCATAGCCCTTTTGCAATTGGCTGGCATCTGGTTTGGGCAGGGCCTTGCGGTCCAGTTTGCCGTTGGCGGTGAGCGGCCAGGCGTTCAGCACCAGGAAATGGGTCGGCACCATGTAATCCGGCAGTTGCGATTTGAGGTGTTGCTTGAGCGCTTCGCGCAGTTCGCTGTGATCGACTTGCGCATCCTGCGCGATCAGATAAGCCGCAAGTTGCTTGCCCCCGGCCCCGTCGATGTCCAGCACCAGCACTTCGCGCACCGCCTCGTGAGCATGCAGGCGGGCTTCGATTTCACCCAGCTCGATGCGGAAACCGCGGATCTTCACTTGGTGGTCGATGCGCCCGACGTATTCGATCACTGCCTGGCTGCGGTAACGGGCCAGATCGCCGGTGCGGTACAGACGACCGCCCTCGCTAGAGAATGGATCGGGTACAAAGCGCTCGGCAGTAAGCGAAGGCCGGTTGTGGTAACCGCGTGCCAGACCGGCATGGCCGACGTGCAACTCGCCGCTGCAACCTGGGGCCACTGGGTTGAAATCGGCGTCCAATACGTACATCGACAAGTCAGGAATCGCAGCGCCGATGGGGCTGCTGCTCTGATGCGTGTCTTCGAAACGAATCGGGCGATAAGTCACGTGCACCGTGGTTTCAGTGATGCCGTACATGTTGACCAGGTTGTCGCAGTCTTTGCCGAAACGCTCGAACCAGGGCTGCAAGGCAGGTACATCCAGGGCTTCGCCGCCAAAGATGACGGACCGCAGGGCCAGGTCGGAAGCACTTTCACACGCGACGCGCATCAACGGTTTGAACGCCGACGGCGTCTGGTTCAGCACCGTGACGCCCTGATCTACCAGTAGCTGGTGGAAGTCTTCAGGAGAGCGCGTCACCTCACGCGGCACGATCACCAGACGCCCACCGTGCAGCAGTGCGCCGAAAATTTCCCAGACCGAGAAATCGAAGGCGTAGGAGTGGAACAGGGTCCAGACATCATTCTGGTCAAAGGAGAACCAGTTCTCGGTCGCCTTGAACAAGCGCAATACGTTGTGATGCGGGAGCAAGGTGCCCTTTGGTTTGCCAGTCGAACCGGAGGTATAGATCACATACGCCAAGTTGTCCGGCTGAGTCAGGTGCTCAGGATTTTCATCGCTGTAGCCATCAAGCTCGGCCTCGAGCACAAGACTACGCACCGAAGCCGGCACGGGCAGATCGGACAGCAGATGCTGTTGAGTCACCAGCAGCGCAATACCACTGTCTTCGATCATGTAGCTCAGACGGTCCTGCGGGTAGTCCGGGTCCAACGGCACATACGCCCCGCCCGCCTTGAGGATCGCCAGCAACCCGACGATCATCTCGATCCCGCGCTCCACCGCCAGGCCCACCAGCACATCCGGCCCCACGCCCTGCTCGCGCAGCTTGTGCGCCAAGCGGTTCGCACGGCGGTTCAAGCCGTCGTAGCTCAGCGACTGCTCGGCAAAGGTCAGCGCAATGGCCTGCGGTGCCCGCGCCACCTGGGCTTCGATCAGCCCCTGAATAGACTCAGTGCTCGCAAATCGCGCAACCTCCTGCGCCACCACGCCGCCAAACGCCAGCTCACCCAAGACCCGCTGCGGCCCCTGCGCCATCCCCTCCAGCAGTTCGAGGAAATGCCCCGCCACCTGCTTGACAGTCGCCTCATCGAAGCACGCCCGGTCGAACTTGAAGCTGGCCAGCAGCTTGTCGCCCACTTGAGCGACCAGGGTCAGCGGATAGTTGGTCTGCTCCTGGGTCTGTACCTCACCAAACAGCAGCCCTTGCGGCGCGTCTTCCTGCAACGCCTCGGACACCGGATAGTTCTCGAACACCAGAATATTGTCGAACAACGCCTCGCCGCTGCGACCGGCCCAGCGCTGAATGTCGTACAGCGGCGTGTGCTCGTGCTCGCGCAAGGCCAGGTTCAACGCCTGCACCTGCTGCACCCAGTCCGCCACGCTCAGCTCAGGACGTGGACGGGCGACCACAGGCAAGGTGTTGATGAACAGCCCGAGCTGTTCTTCGATACCTGGGAGGTCCGCCGGACGCCCCGCGACCGTGGCCCCAAAGGCCACGCTCGACTGCCCGGTGTAGCGCTGCAACAGCATCAGCCACGCCGCCTGCACCAGGGTATTGACGGTCACCCGCTGCTCGCGGGCGAATTCGGCCAGACGCTGCGTACGCGGCGCATCGAGCACCGCGTTGCACTCACCCTGCCCCTCTGCGGGCCGCGCGCATTTGAGGACCTGCGCCAAGCGGGTCGGCTCGTCCAGCCCGGCGACGCGTTCGCGCCAGAACTGCTCGCTGAACGTGGCGTCCTGCGCTTGCAGCCACTGGATGTAGTCGCGATAGCGCCGTGGCGAGGTGGCCGGGGCGTGCCCGGCATAGCGCTGCAGCACTTCCCCGAACAACCGTGAACTGCTCCAGCCATCGAGCAGGATATGGTGATTGGTGAACACCAACTGGAGCTGCTGTTCGCCGGTACGGATCAGCGCCAGGCGCAGCAGCGGTGCGCGGGCCAGGTCGAAGCCCGCGGCCAGGTCCGCCTCGGCCCACTCGCGCAGGCGCCGCGCCTGATCCGCCTCGTCACGCCAATCCAACTGGATCACCGGCAGCGCCAGGTCACGTTGCACCACTTGCACGGCGCGGTCGAACTGGCTGATGAAGCTGCTGCGCAGGATCGGATGCTGGTCGATCGTCGCTTGCCAGGCGCCGATGAAGCGTGGCACGTCCAACCCCTGCACGCTCAGGCGCAACTGGTTGACATACTGACTCGCCGCCTCGCCAGCCAGACTATGGAACAGCATGCCCTGCTGCATGGGCGACAACGGGTAGATGTCCTCGATCGACTGCGCCGGCATCGGCAAGGCCGACAACTGCGGCTGGGTCAGGTGTGCCAGGGGGAAGTCCGAAGGCGTCACGCCCGCCACCTCGGGACGCACGCAATGGGCGATCAGCTCGCGCAGCACCTGGCCGAATTCGTCGGCGAGCGCCTGCATGCGCGCCGGCTCGAAGCGCTGGCGGCTGAAACTCCAGTCCAAGGTCAGGCGCCCGGCATACACCTGGCCGTCGATACTGATGGCGCTGCCCAGCGGCGCCTCGTCGCTCTGCCCTTGCCCGGTGCCCTCGGCGGCGAGTGCGAACAGGCTGGTCTGGCTGTCGAAACTGCCGTCGAACTGGCCCAGGTAGTTGAACACGATATTGCCCTGGGGCAAGGCGCTCAGGCTCTCGCGCGCAGGCGCCTCGCCCAGGTAGCGCAGCAGGCCGTAGCCGATGCCTTTGTTCGGCACTGCCCGCAGTTGCTCCTTGACCGTCATGATCGCCGCGCCCATGTCCTCGGCCGGGGTCAGTTTCAGCGGGTACAGGCTGCTGAACCAGCCGACCGTGCGGGTGATGTCCAGGTCGTCGAACAGGTCTTCACGGCCATGCCCTTCCAAGCGGATCAGCGCATGGTCTTCGCCCGTCCAGCGGCAGATGACCCGCGCCAGGGCGGTCAGCAACAGGTCGTTGACCTGCGTGCGGTAGGCCGCCGGTGCGTCCTGCAGCAATTGCCGGGTCAGCTCAGCGCTCAGCTCGGTGCGCACCGACACCTCGTGACGGCGCTGCTGACCCCCTTGGGCATCATCCCAGGGCAAATCGTCGGACAGGCCGCACAACTGCGCCTGCCAATACGCCAGCTCGGCCTGCAACGCCGGACTGCGGGCATGGGCCTGCAGGTGCTCGGACCAGGCCTTGAGCGAACTGCCGCTGGCCGGGAGCGACAGCGTCTGCCCAGCCGCCGCAGCCAGACAGGCCGCTTGCAGGTCTTCGAGCAGTACCCGCCAGGACACCCCGTCCACCACCAGGTGATGGATCACCAGCAACAGGCGCTGCTGCTCATGCGGCAGATCGATCAGCACCGCCCGCAGCAGCGGGCCGTGCTTGAGGTCCAGGCTGCGCTGGGCCTCGTCGGCCAGTTCGGCGATGCGCGCCGGATCGTCCAGGCGGTGGTGCCACAGCACCTGCGACAGGTCGAGGCTGGCGTACTCGCCGTGCCAACGCCCTTGGTCCTGCACAAAGCGCAGGCGCAAAGCCGCATGCTGCTCGACCACGGCAGCCAGCGCCGTGTGCACCTGGGCCACGCTCAGCGGCTGACGTGGGGTCAACAGCACCGCCTGGTTCCAGTGCTGGCGCTGGGGAATCTCGGTGTCGAAGAAACGCGCTTGAATGGGCAGCAAGGGCACCCGACCGTCCAGCGCCTCACGCGCCACCGGCGCCGGCTTGGCCTCGATGCGCTTGGCCACGGCCGCCAGTTGACCGATGGTCTGCTGCTCGAACAGTTGCTTGGGGCTGAGCTTGAGACCCTGGCGCTTGGCCCGGGCGATGATCTGCAAGCTCAGGATCGAGTCGCCGCCCAGCTCGAAGAAGTTGTCGGTGCTGCCGATCGGCTCGCGCTTGAGCACCTCGCTCCAGATCGCCGCCAGGGTCTGTTCGATGTCGCCCACCGGCGCTGTGTAGCGCTGCTGAACCGCATCGGGCCTGGGCAGCGCACGCTTGTCCAGCTTGCCGTTGGCGGTCAGCGGCAAGCGCTCGAGCAGCAGGATCTGCGCCGGCACCATGTAATCCGGCAAGCGCGCCTGCAAGGCCCCGCGCAGCGCCTCGGCCTGCAGTTCGACGCCGGATGCCGGTACTGCCCAGGCCAGCAGTTGCAGGCGCTCGGCATCGCTTTCCAAGGGCACGGCCAGCACCACGGCGTCCTGCACCCCTGGCTGGAGACGCAACAGTTGGCCGATCTCGCCAGGCTCGACCCGGTAACCGCGGATCTTCACTTGGTCGTCACTGCGCCCCAGGTACTCCAGCACACCCGCCTGCACCCGGGCGCGGTCACCGGCACGGTACAGACGCTCACCGTGGCGCGCCTGCGGATCAGGCACAAAGCGTTCGGCGGTCAATCCTGGCTGGCCGATATAGCCCTGGGCCAAGCCCTCGCCGCCCAGGTACAACTCGCCAGCCACCCGTTCGGGCAAGGGGTTCAGGTACGCGTCCAGCACCCGCGCCTGGCCGTTGTCCAGGGTTTGCCCCACGGGCACGCTGCGCCAAGCGTCGGCCGACCCGCGCACTTCGTGAGTGAGGATGCCGACGGTGGTTTCGGTCGGCCCGTAGTGGTTGACGATACGGCAGTCCGGCCGCAGCCGCTGTACCTGCTCGACCAGGGCCCAACTGCTGGCCTCGCCGCCCAGGATCAGCACCTGACGCGGCAGCACCCGCGCCGGGTCGGTGGCCTGCAGCAGGCCTTGCAGGTGGCTCGGCACGATCTTCAGGACATCGACCTGATGCTGTTCCATGTAGCGCGCGAAGGCGTCCGGATCGAAGCCTTGGTCGTGATCCATGAGGTGCAGCAAACGGCCGCTCGCCAGCGCCCCGAACAGCACCGTGTGCCCCAGGTCGGCGGCCACGGTGGAGACCATCGCCAGGCTGGCGTCGGTCGGCAGGTCCAGGCGTTGCAGCACGCCTTGCAGGTAGTTGGCCAGGGCACCGTGGCTGACCACCACGCCCTTGGGCTGCCCGGTGGAACCGGAGGTGTAGATGATGTAGGCGGCCTGGCCGGGAAGAATCGACACGGCGGGCGGTCGCTCGCTGCCGCCTTCATGGCGCGCCGCGTCGAACGCCAGCGCCGGACACACGCCCAAGGCGGCTGCCTGGGCATCGCCCGGTGCATGAACCAGCAGACGCGCCGCACTGGTGCGCAGCAGGTGCTGCAAGCGCTCGGGCGGCTGGCGGCCGTCCAGCGGCAGGTAGGCGGCGCCCAGCTTGAGCACGGCCAGCAGGCTGGTCACCCAATCGATCGTCCGTTCCTGGCACAGCGCCACGGTCATGCCGGCGGCGATGCCCTGCTCGCTCAGGTGATGGGCGAAGCGGTTGGCCCTTCGCTCCAGCTCGCCATAGCTGATCTGCACCTCGCCTTCGCGCAACGCCGGACGCTCGTCACCGGCCGCCAGGGCCTGGCGCCACAGGGCCAGGAAGTCGGCGCAGGGCCAGGTTCGATGCGGGGCGGGGAGCTGTACCGCCTGGTGATCGGGATGCGCCAGCAACGCGTCGTGGGGGTGATCGGCCAGGGTTTGCAGCACGCGTCGCAGCGAGGCGGCCAGGCGTTCGATGGTCGCGACCTCGAACAGATCGGTGCTGTAGTTGAAATAGCCGAGCAGCCCGTCAGGCGTCTCGCTGAAGTCGTAGGCCAGGTCGAAGCGGGCATCGCGGCCCTCCAGCGGATAACCGCTGACGGTCAACTCGCCGAGGGTCTGACGCGATTGCGCGGCGTCCTCGCCGTCGCTCAGGTTCTGATTGAGCTTGACCTGGAACAACGGGTTGTGGCCCAGGTTGCGCTCCGGCGCCAGAGCATCGACCAGATGCTCGAACGGCAATTCCTGGTGCGACTGCGCCCCACTGACCACCTGGCGCACCTGCTCCAGCAAGGCCGCGCCGCTCTGGCGCTCGTCCACTTGTATACGCAGTACCTGGGTATTGATGAAGAAGCCGATCAGGCCCTCGACTTCCTTGCGGTTGCGCCCGGCATTGGGCGCACCGATGCGGATATCGGCCTGACCGCTGTAGCGCGACAGCACCACCGCCAGCGCCGCCAGGGTCAGCATGAACAGGGTATGGCCGTTGCCGCGCGCCTGGGCCTTGAGCCGCTCGGTCAACTCGGCGGGCACGTCGCAGCGCAGCGTCGCGCCCCGGTAGCTGGGCTGCGCCGGACGCTCGTGATCCAGCGGCAGCTCCAGCAACGGATGCTCATCGCCCAGTTGCTCGCGCCAGTACTGCAACTGACGCTCGCCCTCCCCGGCCTCCAGCCAGGCGCGCTGCCAGATCGCGTAGTCGGCGTATTGCACCGTCAGCGCCGGCAGTTGCGGGTCACGTCCTTCGGACAAGGCTTCGTAGAGCTGCACGAACTCCTGCACCATCAGCTCGCCGGACCAGCCATCGGAGACAATGTGGTGCAGGCACACGGCCAGCACGTGCTGGTCAGCGGCCACGCGCAGCAGGCGCACCCGCAGCAGCGGCCCTTCGAGCAGATCGAACGGTGCCTCCAGCGCCTGACGCACATGCTGGGCCAGGCACTGCTCGGGATCCTCACCCATCACCGGCTGCAGTTCGATCACCTGCAGGTCCAGCGGTGCGTCATCCAGCACCTGCTGGTGGTACTCGCCGTCCTCGCTGACGAAGCGCGTGCGCAGGCTTTCATGGCGCTGCACCAGCGCCTCCAGTGCGCGGGTCAACGCCGCCAGGTTCAGCGGCCCGTCCAGGCGTACGACCGTGGGCACGTTGTAGAAACTGCTGTGCGGCTCCAACTGCCAGAGGAACAGCATGCGCTGCTGGGCGTACGACAGTGGGATGCGCGGGCTGTCGTGACGGGTCACGGCGATGGGCAGCAGGCGGAAGCTCTGCCCAGTCTCGTGCATCTTGTCGAGGATCTGCCGGCGCTGCTCCAGCGCCAGGCTGACGAAGCGTTTGGCGATACGTTCTGCTGTGCTCTTGTCCATCTCAGACACCCGCCATTTCGTTCATCATGCGTTCGATATCGGACAGGCCATCCTCGCTCAGCGACAGGCCAGTGGCGGCGCAGGCCGCAGCAAACTCGTTCAATTGCGGTTTCTCGAAAAGCAGGCGCAGGGCAACGTCGATGCCCAGGCCCGTGTTGATCTTGGAAATCAGCTGTGCCGCCAGCAGCGAGTGCCCGCCCAGCTCGAAGAAGTCGTGGTTCAGGCCCACCCGCTCGACCTTCAGCACCTCGGCCCACAACGCCGCCAATTGCTGTTCCAGCTCGCTGACCGGGGCCACGTAGGCCGTCTGCGCCTGCTCGGTATCCGGGAGCGGCAAGGCCGAGCGGTCCAGCTTGCCGTTGGGCAGTTGCGGCATGCGCTCGAGCACCAGCAGGTGCTGCGGCACCATGTAGTCCGGCAGGCTGGCGGCCAGATGCATGCGCAACTCGCTGCGCAGTGCCTCCTCGCCGTTTTGCCAGGCCTCGGCGACCAGGTAGGCGGCGAGCTGCCGGCCGGTCGCTGCGGGAATGTCCAGCACCACCACGTCACGTACTGCCGGGTGTTCGCGCAGCCGCGCCTCGATTTCGCCGAGCTCTATGCGGAAGCCGCGGATCTTCACCTGATGGTCGATGCGCCCGGCGTACTCCAGTACACCCTGCTCGCCGCGATAGCGGGCCAGATCGCCGGTGCGGTACAGCCGTGCGCCTGGGGTGGTCGAGAACGGGTCGGGAATGAAGCGCTCGGCGGTCTGGCCCGGGCGGCCATGGTAGCCACGGGCGAGCAGTTCGCCGCCCACCAGCAGTTCGCCCAGGGCATCAGGCAAGGCCAGGTCCAGCCCGCCATCCACCAGATGAATGGAACGCCCAGCCAGCGGTGTACCGATCGGGATCTGCCCCGGCAGCGGTTGCTGGCCGCTGACGTAGGCGCTGCAATCGTGGCTCGTGACGCTGACCGTGGCCTCGGTCGGACCATAGGTGTTGACCAGGCGCACGTGCGCGAGCCCGGCCTGCTGCCAGGCCAGCACACCCTCGGCGGGCATCGCTTCGCCGCCCATGTGGATCCGCCGCAGTGCGCCGTAGTCACGCGGACCGCGCGCGGCGAAGTCCTTGGCCAGCAGGTACCAGTAGGCCGTCGGCAGGTCGGCGAAGGTCACGCCCTCGGCCAGCACTTGGCGATAGAAGGTTTCGCTGTCCCAGAGGTCGGGGCCACGCAGCAGCACGCGGGCGCCACGGATCAGCGCGGGGTACAACTGCTCGACGAAGGCATCGAAGTTGAAGGTGGAGAACTGCAGCACGCAGTCGCTCGCGTGCAGCTCGCAGAAGTCGCGGGCCACCTGGGCATGCAGGCTCAAGGCCGAGGCGCTGATGGCCACCCCCTTGGGGCGGCCAGTGGAGCCGGAGGTGTACATGATGTAGGCCAGGTTGTCCGGGCCACCGAGCGGCGTCGGCGCGTGCTCGGGGTGCGGCTGCAACGGCTCGCGGTCCAGACACAGGCTCTGCACCTGGGCCGGCAACTGCTGCAGTTGCAACGCGTCGGCGTGGCACAGCAGCAGAACGATGCCGCTGTCTTCGATCATGTGCGCCAGCCGCGCCTGCGGGTAGTCCGGGTCCAACGGCACGTAGGCGCCGCCTGCCTTCAACACCGCCAACAGGCCGACCACCATGTCCAGGCTGCGGGGCAAGGCGATGCCCACCCGCACTTCGGGACCAACGCCCAGCGCGTGCAGGCGATGGGCCAGTTGGTTGGCTCGCACGTCCAGGGCTCGATAGCTCAGATGCGCACCTTCGCAGCTCAGCGCGATGGCCTCGGGGGTGCGTCGGGCCTGGTCCTCGATCAGGCACTGCACCGGACGCGGGTCGGCGCCCTGCAGTGCGTGCTGACTCCACTGTTCGAGGATCTGCCGACGCTGCGGCGTCTCCAGCAGCGGCAGCTCGAGAATGCGCTGGGACGGTTGTATGCATACCGCATTCAGCAGGCTCAGCCAGTGGCCCGCCAGACGCTCGACCGTCGCGGTCTCGAACAGGTCGCTGGCATAGGTCAGGGTGGCACCGAGACCGTCCTCGCTGTCGAAGGTGTCCAGCGACAGATCGACATGGGCGGTGACCTCGTCCCAGGCCAGGCCTTCGATCGCCAGGCCCGGCACCTGACGCACCGGCGCTGCCGCGTGGGTCTGATGGTTGAACATCACCTGGAACAGCGGGTTGTGGCTCAGGCTGCGCTCAGGCTGCAAGGCTTCGACCAGGTGCTCGAACGGCAGGTCCTGGTGCGCCTGGGCCTGAACGGCGGTTTCGCGCACCTGCTGCAGCAGCGCGCTGAAGGTGGTGTGCGGGGTGAACTGCGCCTTGAGCACCTGGGTGTTGACGAAGAAGCCGATCAGGCCTTCGGTTTCGGCGCGGGTGCGGTTGGCCACCGGCACGCCGACCCGGATGTCGTCCTGACCGGAGACGCGGTGCAGCAGGCTCTGGAACGAGGCCAGCAGCAGCATGAACAGGGTCACGCCCTGTTCGCGGGCCTGGGCCTTGAGGGCACTGGCCAGGGCAGGCGGCACGCTGACCGACAGGCTGCGCCCGGCATGGCTTTGAATACTGGGCCGCGAGCGGTCGGTGGGCAGGTGCAGCACGTAGTGTTCCTGGCCCAGGTGCGCCAGCCAGTACTGCAACTGACGCGCCTGTTCGCCAGCCTGCATCCATTGGCGCTGCCAGGCGGCGTAGTCGGCGTATTGCACTGGCAAGGCCGGTAACTCCGTCGGTTGACCTTGGCCGAGCGCCAGGTAGCGGCCGACCACTTCGTCCACCAGGATCGGCATCGACCAGCCGTCGGCGACGATATGGTGCAGGGTGAGCACCAGCACGTGCTCGTCCTCGGCCAGGCGCAGCAGGCGCACGCGCAGCAGCGGACCGCGCGCCAGGTCGAATGGCCGGCGCACCTCACGGGCTACCTGCTCGCGCACGGCGTGCAGCGAGGTGTCTTCCAGGGTTTCCATGACCAGCGTGAAGGTCGCAGGGCAATGGATGCGCTGCAGCGTCTGCTCGCCTTCGGCATGGAACGTGGTGCGCAGGGTCTCGTGCCGGTCGATGAGCGCCTCGAAAGCCTGGCGCAACCACTCGGCGTTCAGCCGACCGCGCAGGTGCAGCGCAGCCGGGATGTGATAGGCCGCGCTGTCGGGCTCTAGTTGCCAGAGGAACCACTGACGTTGCTGCGCGTAGGACAGCGCCAGGGACTGACTGCGATCTACAGGGATCAGTGCTGGTGCCTGACTGGCGCTGCCCTCGGCGGCGGCCTGGGCGAAGGTCGCCAGATCCGGCGATTCGAACAAGGCGCGCAGCGGTACTTCCAGGTTCAGGCGCTGGCGGATGCGTGAGGTCACTTGCGTGGCCAACAGCGAATGACCGCCCAGCTCGAAGAAGTTGTCGTGCAGACCCACCTGCTCGACGTTGAGCACTTCGCTCCAGATCGCGGCCAGTTGCTGCTCCAAGGCCGTGCGCGGGGCGGCATAGCCCTTTTGCAGTTGGCTGGCGTCTGGCTTGGGCAGGGCCTTGCGGTCCAGTTTGCCGTTGGCGGTGAGCGGCCAGGCCTCCAGCACCAGGAAATGGGTCGGGACCATGTAATCCGGCAGTTGAGCTTTCAGGTGCTGCTTGAGCACTTCGCGAAGTTCGCTGTGATTGACTTGCGCATCCTGCGCGATCAGATAAGCCGCAAGCTGCTTGCCCCCGGCCCCGTCGATGTCCAGCACCAGCACTTCGCGTACGGCCTCGTGAGCGTGCAGACGGGCTTCGATTTCACCCAGCTCGATGCGGAAACCGCGAATCTTCACCTGGTGGTCGATGCGGCCGACGTATTCGATCACTGCCTGGCTGCGATAGCGGGCCAGATCGCCGGTGCGGTACAGACGACCGCCCTCGCTAGAGAATGGATCGGGTACAAAGCGCTCGGCAGTAAGCGAAGGCCGGTTGTGGTAACCGCGTGCCAGACCGGCATGGCCGACGTGCAACTCGCCGCTGCAACCTGGGGCCACTGGGTTGAAATCGGCGTCCAATACGTACATCGACAAGTCAGGAATCGCAGCGCCGATGGGGCTGCTGCTCTGTTGCGTGTCTTCGAAACGAATCGGGCGATAAGTCACGTGCACCGTGGTTTCAGTGATGCCGTACATGTTGACCAGGTTGTCGCAGTCTTTGCCGAAACGCTCGAACCAGGGCTGCAAGGCAGGTACATCCAGGGCTTCGCCGCCAAAGATGACGGACCGCAGGGCCAGGTCGGAAGCACTTTCACACGCGACGCGCATCAACGGTTTGAACGCCGACGGCGTCTGGTTCAGCACCGTGACGCCCTGATCTACCAGTAGCTGGTGGAAGTCTTCAGGAGAGCGCGTCACCTCACGCGGCACGATCACCAGGCGCCCGCCGTGCAGCAGCGCACCGAAGATTTCCCAGACCGAGAAATCGAAGGCATACGAGTGGAACAGGGTCCAGACATCATCAGCGCCGAAACCAAACCACTCAGCCGTCGCCTTGAACAAGCGCAACACGTTGTGATGCGGGAGCAAAGTACCCTTTGGCTTCCCGGTCGAACCGGAGGTATAGATCACATACGCCAGGTTATCCGGCTGAGTCAGGTGCTCAGGATTTTCATCGCTGTAGCCTTCGAGACCGGCTTCGAGCACAAGACTGCGCACCGAAGCCGGCACCGGCAGATCGGCCAGCAGGCGCTGTTGAGTCACCAGCAGCGCAATACCGCTGTCTTCGATCATGTAGCTCAGACGGTCCTGCGGGTATTCCGGGTCCAACGGCACATACGCCCCGCCCGCCTTGAGGATCGCCAGCAACCCGACGATCATCTCGATCCCGCGCTCCACCGCCAGGCCCACCAGCACATCCGGTCCAACACCCTGCGCGCGCAGCTTGTGCGCCAAGCGGTTCGCACGGCGGTTCAAGCCGTCGTAGCTCAGCGACTGCTCGGCAAAGGTCAGCGCAATGGCCTGCGGTGCCCGCGCCACCTGGGCTTCGATCAGCGCTGGCAGGCACGACTTACGCGGGTACTGCGCGCTAGCGCCACACTCAGCGAGCAGCTGTACGCGCTCGGCGTCGTCAAGCAGCGGCAACTGCGCCACGCGCTGCGCCGCATCGTCGCAGAGGGCCTGGAGCAGGTTGCGCCACTGCCGGGCCAGGCGCTCGACGCTGCCACGGTCGAACAGCGCCGTGGCATACGTCAGCGTAGCGTCGAGGCCTTGGGCGTGCTCGGCGGTATCCAGCGTCAAGTCGAACTGGCTGGTCTGGCTGCCCCACTCCAGCGCTTCGACACTCAGGCCCGCCACCTCGCGAATCGGGTCGTCGCCGTAGGTCTGATGGTTGAACAGCACCTGGAACAGCGGGTTATGGCTCAGGCTGCGCTCCGGCTGCAACGCCTCGACCAACTGCTCGAACGGCAGGTCCTGATGGGCCTGAGCCTGCAAGGCCGTGTGCCGGACCTGCAGCAGCAGATCGGCGACGGTCAGCTGTGGCGAGAATTCGGCCTTGAGCACCTGGGTGTTGACGAAGAAGCCGATCAGGCCCTCGGTTTCGGCACGCGTACGGTTGGCGATCGGCACCCCGACACGAATATCGCGCTGCCCGGACACCCGGTGCAACAGGGTCTGGAACGAGGCCAACAACACCATGAACAGGGTCACGCCATGCTGGCGCGCCGTGGCTTTCAAGGCCTGCGCCAACGCCGGCGGGAGGTTGACGTTCAGGCGCGCGCCGGCCGGATCCTGCACCTGGCCGCGCGGGTGGTCCAGCGGCAGCTCCAGCAGCGGTTGCTCCTCGCCCAGTTGCTGGCGCCAGTAGGCCAACTGCCGGACCTGCTCGCCGCCTTCCATCCAGTTGCGCTGCCACGCCGCGTAGTCGGCGTACTGAAACGCCAAGGGGGGCAATACGCACGCCTGCCCCTGGCAGAAGCCGGCGTACAGGCGCACCACCTCATCGACCATGATCGGCATCGACCAACCGTCGGCCACGCTGTGGTGCAGGGTCAGCACCAACACATGCGCGTCTTCGTCCAGGCGCAGCAGACGCGCCCGCAGCAGCGGCCCTTGCTCCAGGTCGAAGGGCTGCGCGACCTCCTCCGCCACCCGTGCCAGCACGGCGGCTTCAGTGACGGCCTCGACCGGCAGGTCGAATTCACTCGGCGCATGAATACGCTGCCAGGTTTGATCGGCGTGCTCGTGGAAGGTGGTGCGCAGGGTCTCGTGGCGGGCGACCAGCGCGCTGAAGCTGCGGCGCAGCGCCTGCATGTCCAGGGCGCCATTGAGCCGCAAGGCCGAGGGGATGTTGTAGGCCGCGCTGTCCGGCTGCAATTGCCAGAGGAACCACTGGCGCTGCTGGGCGTAGGACAGCGCCAGCGGCTGGCTGCGGTCGACGTGAGTGAATGCCGGCGCCTGCAGGCCCGCGCCCTGCTCGGCGCGCTCGGCGAAGGCTTGCAGGTCGGCAGCCTCGAACAGGCTGCGCAGCGACACTTCCAGGTTCAGGCGCTGACGGATACGCGAGGTGACTTGCGTGGCCAGCAGCGAATGCCCACCCAGCTCGAAGAAGTTATCGCCCAGGCCCACGCGCTCGACCTTCAGCACCTCGGCCCAGATCTCGGCCAGACGCTGTTCCAACACGCTGCGCGGGGCCTGGTAATCAGCCTGCACCTGACTGCTGTCGGGCTTGGGCAGGGCCTTGCGGTCGAGCTTGCCGTTGGGCGTCTGCGGCAAGGCGTCGAGGAAGATCAGGTGCGCAGGCACCATGTAGTCCGGCAGGCTGGCCTTCAGATGGCGCAGCAGGTCGCCGCGCAGCTCCGGCTGCAGCGGCGCGCTCGGCACCAGGTAGGCCGCCAGTTGTTTACCGGCCGGACCGTCGATGTCCACCACCAGCACTTCGCGAATGCCCGGGTGTTCGCGCAGCTTGGCGTCGATCTCACCCAGTTCGATACGGAAACCGCGGATTTTGACCTGATGATCGACCCGGCCGGCGAATTCGATGACGCCGTCGGCGTTGTAGCGCGCCAGATCGCCGGTGCGGTACAGGCGCCCGCCTGCCTGGTCGCCGAACGGGTCGGGAATGAAGCGTTCGGCACTGAGCCCAGGACGCTGGTGATACCCGCGCGCCAGCAGTTCGCCGCCGACCAGCAGTTCGCCGATGGCGCCCGGCAGGGCCAGGTTGCCCGCAGCATCGACCAGGTAGATGCTGCGCCCGGCCAGGGCCTTGCCGATCGGAATCTGACTAGGCAGCGGCACCTGTTCAGTGACATAGGCGGTGCAGTCCTGGCTGGTGATGGTCACCGTCGCCTCGGTCGGGCCGTAGGTGTTGATCAGCTCGACATGAGCCAGGCCCGCCGCGCGCCAGGCCGGCACCCCGTCGGCGGCCATCGCCTCGCCCCCATGTGCACGCGACGCAGCGCGCCGTAGGAACGCGGGCCCTTGGCGGCGAAATCCTTGGCCAGCATGTACCAGTAGGCCGTCGGCAGGTCGCTGAAGGTGATGCCGTGCTCCAGCACCTGGCGATACCAGGTCTCGCTGTCCCACAGCGTCGGGCCGCGCAGCAGGATGCGCGCGCCGACGATCAGCGAGGGGTACAACTGCTCGACGAAGGCATCGAAGTTGAACGTGGAGAACTGCAGCACGCGGTCTGCATCGCTCAGTTGGCAGAACGCAGCGAAACCTAGGGCATGCTCGGTCAGGGCGGCGGCGCTGATACCGACACCCTTGGGACGACCGGTGGAGCCGGAGGTGTACATGATGTAGGCCAGGTTCGCCGGCTCGGTCAGGTTCTGCGGATCGTCCTCGCTGCAGCCTTGCAGCCAGTCGTCGCCTTGGTCCAGGCACAGGCTGCGCACCTGCTCGGGCACGCTCAGCCGGGCCAGCACCGGAGCCTGGGTCAGCAGCAGGTGCAGGCCACTGTCTTGCATCATGTAGCTCAAGCGCTCGGAGGGATATTCCGGGTCCAACGGCACATAGGTGCCCCCGGCCTTGAGCACCGCCAGCACGCCCACCACCATGTCCAGGCTGCGCTCGATGGCGATGCCGACCGCCACGTCCGGGCCAACGCCCAGTGCGCGCAGGCGATGGGCGATACGGTTGGCGCGACGGTTGAGGGCCTGGTAGGTCAGCGACGTACCCTCACAATCCAGCGCAACAGCCTGCGGCGTCTGGGCCGCACGCGCCGCGATCAGTTCATGCACGCAGCGCTGGTCGCTGAAGTCGGCACGATGGGCACCCTGGTCCTTGAGCTGCTGCACCTGTGCGGCACTCATCAGGGCCAGTTCGCCGATCAGTTGTCTCGGTTGACGGACGATCTCGCGCAGCAGGGCCAGCCAGTGACCCGCCAAGCGCTCGATGCTGCTGCGCTCGAACAGGTCGCAGGCGTAGGTCATGGCCGCCGTGAGGCCGTCGTCGCTTTCGTAGGTGTCCAGGCTCAGGTCGAGTTGTGCGGTGTAGCTGTCCCACTCCAGCCCTTGCACGCTCAAGCCCGGCAATTGCCGGGCGGCGCCACGCTGGGCGGCCTGGTGGTTGAACATCACCTGGAACAGCGGGTTGTGGCTCAGGCTGCGCTCCGGCTGCAAGGCTTCGACCAGTTGCTCGAACGGCAGATCCTGGTGCGCCTGGGCCTGCAAGGCGGTCTGGCGCACCTGTTGCAGCAGGTCGTTGAAGGTCAGGGTCGGCGTGAAGCGGGCATCGAGCACCTGGGTGTTGACGAAGAAGCCGATCAAGCCCTGGGTCTCGGCGCGGCTGCGGTTGGCCACCGGCACCCCGACGCGGATCTCGCCCTGACCGCTGTAGCGGTGCAGCACGGTCTGGAACGAGGCCAGAAGCAACATGAACAGGGTCACGCCCTGCTGCCGGGCCAGGTCCTTGAGCGCCTGGGCCAGCGACGCCTCGAAGACGATGGGCAGGCGTGCGCCGCGGAAACTCTGCACCAGCGGGCGCGGATGATCGGTGGGCAATTCCAGCACCGGCTGCTCACCCGCCAGACGCTCGCGCCAGTAACCCAACTGACGTTCCTGCTCGCCAGCCTGCATCCAGTCGCGTTGCCACAGGGCGTAGTCGGCGTACTGGATCGGCAACGCCGCCAGCGCCGCCGGCACACCCTGGCACTCGGCCTGGTACAGACGAATGAGCTCGTCGATCAGGATCGGCATCGACCAACCATCGGAGATGATGTGGTGCACGCACAGCATCAGTACATGCTCATCGGCGCCCAGTGCCAGCAGACGCACCCGCAGCAGCGGCCCGCGCTCCAGGTCGAACGGCTGCTGCATGTGCGCCTCGACCCGCGCCTTGATGGCCGCCTCGCGTTCGCCAGGGTCGCTCAGCGACAACGACTCGACCGCCACCTCCATGGGCAAGCGCGCATGGACGATCTGCACCGCCTCGTCACCGTCCTGGGCGAAGGTGGTGCGCAGGGTCTCATGGCGTGCCAGCAACTGGTCGAAACTGCGCTGCAACGCCGCGCTGTCCAACTGGCCGTTCAAACGCAGCGCCGCCGGGATGTTGTAGGCGGCGCTGTGCGGGTCGAGCTGCCAGAGGAACCATTGGCGCTGCTGGGCATAGGAGAGCGCTGTCCCGTCTGCAGGTTCCCTCCTGAAGATCGGGGTGACCCCGTAGAGATTGACACCCTGTCGCTTGAGCAAGGCAGCCAACGCCTTGCGCTCCTTGGTGGACAGCGACTTCACGGAGTCGAGCAGCTCTTGCACTTTGAAGGTCTCCCGCTAAGCGATCAGATTATCTATTTCCTGTGCTGTAAGACGTTTCAGTGCCTCCAGGGATTTAGTCAGTTCGTCATGGGCGCTGGCACGCTGTCCACGCAGGCTGTCGACCAGTCGAGCGAAGTCGGCCAAGGTGGCCTGTTCGAACAACTGGTTCAGGCTCAGCTCGACACCCAACTGCTCGCGCACCTGGGCGATCACCTGCACGATCAGCAACGAATGGCCGCCCAGCTCGAAGAAGTTGTCCTGCAGCCCTACCTGCTCTACGTGCAGCACCTGCGCCCAGATCGCCGCCAGGGTTCGCTCCAGCTCGCTGACCGGCGCCACGTGGCCAGGCTGCAACGCACGCGGGTCAGGCATGGGCAGGGCCTTGCGGTCGAGCTTGCCGTTGGGCGTCAACGGCATGGCCGGTACGGCCACCCAGTGGCTGGGCACCATGTAGTCCGGCAGGCCCGCCTTGAGGTGACTGCGCAGCGCCGCACGCAGGCTGTCCGCGCTGTCCTCGGTGTGGTGCAGCACCAGGTAGGCGACCAGTTGCTTGCCGGTGGCAGCGTCGATATCGATCACCGACGCCTGGCGCACGGCCGGGTGCGCCAGCAAACGCTCTTCGATTTCGCCCAGTTCGATGCGGAAACCGCGGATCTTCACCTGGTGGTCCAGACGGCCGACGTACTCGATCACGCCACCCTCGCGGTAGCGCACTAGGTCACCGGTGCGGTACAGCCGTGCCCCCGGTTCGCGGGCGTAAGGATCGGGCACGAAGCGCTCGGCGGTGAGGCCGGGGCGCTGGTGGTAACCACGGGCCAGGCCGTCGCCGCCGATCAGCAGCTCGCCACGTGCGCCCTGGGGCAGCACCTGCAACGTGTCACCCAGCACATGCAGGCGGGTGTTGGCCAACGGCCGACCCAACCAGACATCGTCGCTGTCGGTCAGGTAGTGACAGGCCGACCAGATGGTGGTCTCGGTCGGCCCGTAAACATTCCACACATGACCGCTGTGGTCGATAAGCCGCTGGGCCAGTTCGGCGCTAAGCGCTTCGCCGCCGCACAATACGGTCTTGCCGGCGAAGGCTCGGGGCGCGGCAGCATCCAGCAGCATGCGCCAGGTCGACGGCGTGGCCTGGATGACGCTCACGCCCTGCCGCGCGATCACCGCCAGCAGGGCCTGCGGGTCTTTGTTGACCTGCTCGTCCAGCAGCACCACACAGGCGCCGCTCAGCAGTGGCAGGTACAGCTCCAATGCCGCGATGTCGAACGACAGCGAGGTCAGCGCCAGCACCTTGTCATGGGCCGCCAGCCCTGGTTCGCGGCCCATGCTGCAAAGGAAGTTGACCAACGCGTCGTGACGAATGGTCACGCCCTTGGGCTTACCGGTCGAGCCAGAGGTGTAGATGACGTAGGCCAGATTCTGCGCCTGGGTGAGGCACGGTGGATTGTCCTCGCGCAGGCTGCCTGGCAGCGCCTGGTCCAGACACAGGCACTGCACCTGCTGCGGGATCGGCAATTGTTGCAGCAGCGCGCTCTGGGTCAGCAGCAGCTCGACGCCGCTGTCTTCGAGCATGTAGGCCAAGCGGTCGCGAGGGAACTGCGGGTCCAGCGGCACATAGGCACCGCCGGCCTTGAGCACCGCCAGCAGACCGACCAGCAGATCGAAGCTGCGCGGCACCGCGATGCCCACCAGCGCTTCGGGGCCGACACCGCATGAGCGCAGGTGATGAGCCAGCGCGTTGGCCCGTCGATTGAGTGCTTCGTAGCTCAGGGACTGCTCGCCAAGTACCGCAGCCGTGGCCTGCGGCGTGCGAGCCACCTGGGCTTCGAACAACTGCACCACGCTCTGCTCGCGTGGATAGACCGTGGCACTGTCATTGAACTGGTACAGCGTGCGCTCGCGCTCGGCGACCGCGAGCAGCGGCAGTGCCTCGACCGGTTGCGTGGCGTCGTCGCAGATGCCCTGCAGCAGGTTGCGCCAGTGTTCGGCCAATCGGGCGACGCTGACGGCATCGAACAAGCTGGTGGCGTAGGTGAAGGTCGCGCTCAGCCCGCCCTGGTACTCGACAGTGTCCAGGGTCAGGTCGAACGGCGCGCTGTGCTTGTCGGCGGTGATGGCCTGCAGGTGCAATCCGGCGATCTGACGCGCCTCGCCCGAGACCTGGGCCTGATGGTTGAACATCACCTGGAACAGCGGGCTGTGGCTCAGGCTGCGCTCCGGCTGCAAGGCCTCGACCAGTTGCTCGAACGGCAGCTCCTGATGGGCCTGCGCGCCGAGGGCGGTGCGCTTGACCTGCTGCAGCAGCGCGTCGAAGCGCAGTGGCGAGCTGAAATGGGCATCGAGCACCTGAGTGTTGACGAAGAATCCGATCAAGCCCTCGGTCTCGGCACGGGTGCGGTTGGCCACCGGCACGCCGACACGAATGGTCGCCTGCCCGGAGTGACGGTGCAGCAGGGTCTGGAACGAGGCCAGCAGCAGCATGAACAAGGTGACGTCCTGACGTGCCGCCAGTTGCCGCAGTTGCGCCACCAGCGCCGGTGGCAAGTCGATCGGCAAGCGTGCGCCGTCGTACTGCTGCACGGCCGGGCGCGGTCGGTCGGTGGGCAGTTCCAGCACCGGCTGCTCGCCGCCCAGTTGCTGCTGCCAGTAGTCCAACTGACGCTGCTGCTCGCCGGCGTCCATCCACTGGCGTTGCCAGGCCGCGTAGTCGGCGTACTGGAAGGCCAGGGCCGGGCGCACGGGTTCACGGCCTTGAAGGTGGCTCTGGTAACCGTCGACCAACTCCTCGATGAGGATCGGCATCGACCAGCCATCGGCGACGATATGGTGCAGCACCAGTACCAGCACATGTTCGTCGGCAGCCAGGCGCAGCAGGCGTGCGCGCAGCAGCGGGCCTTGCTCCAGGTCGAACGGTTGGCGCACCTGCTGCTCGATCCAGTGCGGCAGATCGGCGCTGACCGCAGAGGCCTCGACGATGTCCAGCGCGACCGGCAGCGCTGCATGGACGATCTGTTCGGCGCTGACGCCCTGCTGGCGGAAGGTGGTGCGCAAGGTTTCGTGACGGGCCATCAGCGAGGCGAAGCTGTAGCGCAAGGCCTCCACGTCCAGCTCGCCGGTCAAGCGCAGGGCCGAGGGAATGTTGTAGGCCGCGCTGTCGGGCTCCAGTTGCCAGAGGAACCACTGGCGTTGCTGCGCGTAGGACAGCGTCAGGGGCTGACTGCGGTCGGCGTGGGTGAATGCGGGTGCCTGACTGGCGCAGCCCTCGGCGGCGGCCTGGGCGAAGGTCGCCAAATCCGCAGATTCGAACAAGGCGCGCAGCGGTACTTCCAGGTTCAGGCGCTGGCGGATGCGTGAGGTCACTTGCGTGGCCAACAGCGAATGACCGCCCAGCTCGAAGAAGTTGTCGTGCAGACCCACCTGCTCGACGTTGAGCACTTCGCTCCAGATCGCGGCCAGTTGCTGTTCCAGTGCCGTACGCGGGGCGGCATAGCCCTTTTGCAATTGGCTGGCATCTGGTTTGGGCAGGGCCTTGCGGTCCAGTTTGCCGTTGGCGGTGAGCGGCCAGGCGTTCAGCACCAGGAAATGGGTCGGCACCATGTAATCCGGCAGTTGAGCTTTCAGGTGCTGCTTGAGCACTTCGCGCAATTCGCTGTGATTGACTTGCGCATCCTGCGCGATCAGATAAGCCGCAAGCTGCTTGCCCCCGGCCCCGTCGATGTCCAGCACCAGCACTTCGCGTACGGCCTCGTGAGCGTGCAGACGGGCTTCGATTTCACCCAGCTCGATGCGGAAACCGCGAATCTTCACCTGGTGGTCGATGCGGCCGACGTATTCGATCACTGCCTGGCTGCGATAGCGGGCCAGATCGCCGGTGCGGTACAGACGACCGCCCTCGCTAGAGAATGGATCGGGTACAAAGCGCTCGGCAGTAAGCGAAGGCCGGTTGTGGTAACCGCGTGCCAAGCCCGCGTGGCCGACGTGCAGTTCGCCGCTGCAACCTGGGGCCACTGGGTTGAAATCGGCGTCCAGTACGTACATCGACAGATCAGGAATCGCAGCGCCGATGGGGCTGCTGATGTTTTGCGTATCTTCGAAACGAATCGGGCGGTAAGTCACGTGCACCGTGGTTTCGGTGATGCCGTACATGTTGACCAGGTTGTCGCAGTCTTCGCCGAAACGCTCGAACCAAGGCTGCAAGGCAGGCACGTCCAAAGCTTCGCCGCCGAAGATGACGGAGCGCAGGGCCAGGTCGGAAGCACTTTCACACGCGACGCGCATCAACGGTTTGAACGCCGAAGGCGTCTGGTTCAGCACCGTGACGCCCTGCTCGACCAGCAACTGATGGAAGTCCTCTGGAGAGCGCGTCACTTCACGCGGCACGATCACCAGGCGCCCGCCGTGCAGCAGCGCACCGAAGATTTCCCAGACCGAGAAGTCGAAGGCGTACGAGTGGAACAGGGTCCAGACATCATCAGCACCGAAACCGAACCACTCAGCCGTCGCCTTGAACAAGCGCAACACGTTGTGATGCGGGAGCAAAGTACCCTTTGGCTTCCCGGTCGAACCGGAGGTATAGATCACATACGCCAGGTTATCCGGCTGAGTCAGGTGCTCAGGATTTTCATCGCTGTAGCCTTCGAGACCGGCTTCGAGCACAAGACTGCGCACCGAAGCCGGCACCGGCAGATCGGCCAGCAGGCGCTGTTGAGTCACCAGCAGCGCAATACCGCTGTCTTCGATCATGTAGCTCAGACGGTCCTGCGGGTATTCCGGGTCCAACGGCACATACGCCCCGCCCGCCTTGAGGATCGCCAGCAACCCGACGATCATCTCGATCCCGCGCTCCACCGCCAGGCCCACCAGCACATCCGGTCCAACACCCTGCGCGCGCAGCTTGTGCGCCAAGCGGTTCGCACGGCGGTTCAAGCCGTCGTAGCTCAGCGACTGCCCGGCAAAGGTCAGGGCAATGGCCTCGGGCACGCGCGCCGCCTGGGCTTCGATCAACGCGTGAATCGACTCCGTACTCGGATAGTCAGCAATGGCCTGCAACGGCAACGGCGGCAATGCCACCTCACCCAACGGACGCTGGGCGTCATCGGGCAACTGCAGCAGCAGGTGCTGGAAGTGCTCGGCCACCTGGGCAATGGCCGATGAATCGAAGCAGGCAAGATCGAAGCCCAGGCTCGCCTGCAAGCGCTCGCCCACCTGCACCACCACGGTCAGTGGGTAGTTGGTGCGCTCTTGCGTGCGCACCTCGCCAAAGCGCAGTCCAGCCGGTGCAGCCTGCTGAAGGGCTTCGGCTACCGGGTAGTTCTCGAACACCAGAATGTTGTCGAACAGCGCCTCGCCGCCGCGACCGGCCCAGCGCTGGATGTCGTACAGCGGCGTGTACTCGTGCTCGCGCAAGGCCAGGTTCAACGCCTGCACCTGCTGCACCCAGTCCGCCACGCTCAGCTCAGGACGTGGACGGGCGACCACAGGCAAGGTGTTGATGAACAGCCCGAGCTGTTCTTCGATACCTGGGAGGTCCGCCGGGCGCCCCGCGACCGTGGCCCCAAAGGCCACGCTCGACTGCCCGGTGTAGCGCTGCAACAGCATCAGCCACGCCGCCTGCACCAGGGTATTGACGGTCACCCGCTGCTCGCGGGCAAACTCGGCCAAGCGCTGGGTCTGCGCCACGTCGAGTTCCAGCGCGTGGAGGCCCTGCCCTTCGCCCGACGCCCCGCCTTTGAGCGCCTGCGCCAGGCGAGTCGGCTCGTCCAGCGCCGCCAGGCGCTCGTGCCAGAAGCCTTCGCTGACCTGCATATCCTGGACCTGCAACCACTGGATGTAGTCACGGTAGCGGCCCTCGCCCAGCGCCGGTGTGACACCGGCATAGCGCTGCAGCACCTCGCCGAGCAGGCGCGAACTGCTCCAGCCGTCCATGAGGATATGGTGGCTGGTGTAGATCAGGTGATGGCAGCCATCGCCCGTGCGCACCAGGCTCAGGCGCAGCAGCGGACTTGTCGCCAGGTCGAAGCCTGCCTGGCGCTCGGCCAGGGCCAGCGCGTCGAGGTCCTCGACCAGGGTCGCCGACGCGCTGCGGTCATGCTCGCTGAACGGCACGCACACGTGGCGGCGCACCACTTGCAGCGCCACCGGCAGGTCCTGCGGGAAGCTGCTGCGCAGCACCGCGTGGGCGTTCACCGCATCCTGCCAAGCCTGGCGGAAGCGGGCCACGTCCAACCCCTGCACATCGACCCGCAACTGGTTGATGTAGTTGCCGGACGCCTGGGCATAGAGGCTGTGGAATAGCATGCCCTGCTGCATGGGCGACAGCGGGTAGAGGTCTTCGATGTCGCTGGCGGGCAGCGCCAGGCTGTCGAGCTGGGCCTGGGTCACGCTCGCCAGGGGGAAGTCCGAGGGGGTCACGCCCTGGTGCGGTGCCCGAGCGCAGTGCTCGACCAGTTCGCCCAGCACCTGCTCGTAACGCCGGGCCAGGGCCTGGACGGTCGCCGGACGCAGTACCGCCTGACTGAAACTCCAGTCCAGTTCCAACTCGCCCTGGTAGACCTGACCGTTGATGCTCAGCCAGTTCCCCAGGGGGCTGTCCTCGGCCTGTGTGGCGCCGCTCGACTCCCGGGCAGGCCTGAACAGCGCGCCCTCGGCCTCGGCGAAGCTGCCGTCGAACTGGCCCAGGTAGTTGAAGGTGACCTGGGGCTGTGGCGCCGCTTGCAGACGTGCGCGCAGTGCTGGCTCACCCAGGTAGCGCAGGATGCCGTAGCCGATGCCCTTGTTCGGCACGCCACGCAATTGCTCCTTGATGGCGCACAGGCCGGCGCCGAGCGCGCCGCTGCCGGGCGTCAGGCGCACCGGGAACAGGCTGCTGAACCAGCCAACGGTTCGGCTCAGGTCGAGTTCGTCGAACAGGTCTTCGCGACCATGCCCTTCGAGCTGGATCAGCACCGATGGGCTGTCGGTCCACTCGCACAGTACCTGCGCCAGGGCGGTCAGCAGCAGGTCGTTGACCTGGGTGTGGTAGGCCGCCGGCGCCACTTGCAGCAAGGCGCGGGTCTGCTGGGCGTCCAGGCGTGATGTGGCGTGGGCCACCTCGCGCTGGGTGCGAGCAGCGTTGGCATCGTCCAGCGGCAAGGAGCTGACAGGCGCTTCCAGGCAGGCCAGCCAGTACTTGGCCTCGGCCTGCAGCGCCGGAGACTGGGCATACAGGCCCAGGCGCTCGGCCCAGGCCTTGAGCGAACTGGTCTTGGCCGGCAGGCTCACGGCCTGCCCGCTGGCGACGGCGCGGTAGGCCTGCTGCAAATCTTCGAGCAGCACCCGCCAGGACACGCCGTCGACCACCAGGTGGTGAATCACCAGCAACACGCGCTGGGTAGCGTCGGACAACGTCACCAGCACGGCGCGCAGCAGCGGCCCGTGGCTCAGGTCGAGACTGCGCTGGGCGCTGTCGGCCAGCGCGGTCAAGGTGTCAGGGTCGTCCAGTTGGCGGGTCCACAGCAGGTCGGCGTCCACGGCACTGTGGAATTCGGCCTGCCAGGCCTCGCCCTGGACAAAGCGCAGACGCAAAGCGTCATGCTGCATGACCAGCGCATGCAAGGCCGTGCGCAGCCACTCGGCGCGCAGCGGCTGCACGGGTTGGAGCATCAACGCCTGGTTCCAGTGCCCACGCTGGACGATGTCGGTGTCGAAGAAGCGCGCCTGGATCGGCAACAACGGCAGGTGGCCAGTGACCTGCTCCACGACCGGCTGCGCGGTCTTTCTATCGATGATCTTGGCCACCGCCGCCAACTGGCCGATGGTCTGCTTCTCGAACAGTTGCTTGGGGCTGAGCTTGAGGCCCTGGCGTTTGGCGCGGGCGATGATCTGCAGGCTGAGGATCGAGTCGCCGCCCAGCTCGAAGAAGTTGTCGGTGCTGCCCACTTGCTCCAGCTTGAGCACCTCGCACCAGATCGCAGCCAGGGTCTGCTCGACGATGCCCTGCGGCGCCACGAACTGCTGCCGTGGCGCACCGGGGGCTGGCAGCGCGCGCTTGTCGAGCTTGCCGTTGGCGGTCAGGGGCAGGCGTTCGAGCAGCACGAGCTGAGTCGGCACCATATAGTCGGGCAACAGCGCCTGCAGTTGCTGACGCAGCACCTCGGCCTCTAGCGCATGACCGGCACGTGGTACGCACCAGGCCACTAGATGCAGGCGCTCGGCATCGCCGTCCATCGGCACGGCCAGCACCACCGCCTCGCCGACCCCCTCCAAGCCCAGCAGCACCCGGCTGACTTCGGCCGGCTCGATGCGGTAGCCGCGCACCTTGACCTGGTCGTCGGCGCGGCCGATGAATTCGAATTGGCCCAGGCGATTGCGCCGCAGGCGATCGCCACTGCGGTACAACCTCGCCCCCGGCTGCGCCGGGTCTGGCACGAAGCGCTCGGCGGTCAGTCCCGGTTGGCCCAGATAACCCTGGGCGACGCTGGCGCCGCCGATGTACAGCTCGCCGGCGACCTGATCGGCCACCGGATTGAGCACGTCGTCGAACAGCAGCACATGGGCAGCGGGCAAGGCCTGGCCGACCGGCACGCTGCGCGCATCGGCGGCCAGCTCGGCGATCTCGTGGGTGAGCACGCCGACCGTGGTTTCGCTCGGGCCGTAGTGGTTGATCAGCCGGCAACCCGGCTTGAGCCGACGCACCTGCTCCAGCAACGCCGGCGGGCAGGCTTCGCCGCCGAGGATCAAGGCATGCTCGGGCAGCGCAGCGGCTGGCTCACCCGCCTGCAGCAGGGCCGCCAAGTGGCCGGGCACGATCTTCAACACCCCCACGCGCTGCTCGGCCATGTAGCGGGCGAAGGCGTCGGGGTCGAAGCCCAGCGCCTCGGGCAGCACGTGCAGCGTGCGGCCCGAGCACAACGCGCCGAACAGCACGGTATGACCCAGGTCGGCAGCGATGGTCGAGACCAGCGCCATGCTCGCCTGCGGCGCCAGCGCCAAGCGCTCGAGCAGGCCGGCGACGTAGCTGGCCAGGGCGCCATGGCTGACCAGCACGCCCTTGGGCTGCCCGGTGGAACCGGAGGTATGGATGATGTAGGCCGGAGATTCCGCCCACAGGCTCAGGGTCGGCGCGCAGTCGGGCTGCGCCTGCCATTGCCCGGGCGAGAACACCAGGCCCTGGCAACCGGCCACCTCAAGGCGCTGCACGCGCGGGTCATCGGCGGCGACCAGCAGCGCCTTGGCCTGGGCGGCCGCGAGCATCTGTTGCAGGCGCGCATCCGGCGCCTTGGTGTCGAGCGGCATGTACACCGCCCCGGCCTTGAGGATGCCCAGCAAGGCGGTCAGCCAGTCCAGCGACCGCTCTATCAGCACCGCCACCGGCTGGCCTGGAGCAATGCCCTGGGCGCGCAGGTGGTGAGCCAGGCGATTGGCCGCCTGGTCGAGGGCGGCGAAGCTCAGCCGCTGTTCGGGGCTGCGCGTCGCGAGGGCGTCAGGCTGCGCCTGCACCTGCCGTTGCCACTGCTCCAGCACCAAGGGCACCGCGGCGAACGCAGCGACCGGCGCGACGCTCGGTGCCAGGCGGTGCAGCGGCAGGTGCGGCGCGTCGAGCAGTTGCCCGAGCAAGTGCAGGAAAGCCGGAATGAACGCCTGTACCGTGTCATCGCGGTACAGGTCGCTGGCGTAGGTGATCTGGCCATGGATCAGTTGCCCGTCGTCGGTGATGTCCAGCGCCAGGTCGAAGTGGGTACCAGCTTTGTCCAGCGGGTACTCGGCCACGCTCAGCCCCGGCAGCGCCAAGGTGCGCTGGCGCTGCATGCCGACGTTCTGGTTGAACTTGACCTGGAACAGCGGGTTGTGGCCCAGGTTGCGCTCAGGCACCAGGGCATCCACCAGTTGCTCGAACGGCAGCTCCTGATGCGCCTGGGCGCCGAGCACCGCCTCACGCACCTGGCCCAGCAGGGCATCGAAGCTCAGGCGTTCGTCCACCTGGCAACGCAACACCTGGGTGTTGACGAAGAAGCCGATCAGGCCTTCGACCTCGGCGCGTCCGCGGTTGGCGTTGGGGACACCGATGCGGATATCGCGCTGGCCCGACAGGCGCGAGACGAACAGCGAAAAGCCGCTGAGCACCAGCATGAACAACGTCATGCCCTGGGCCCGAGCGCTGGCACTCAGGCGCCGCGACAGCTCGGCGCCGAAATCGAAGCTCAAGGTCTGGCCTTCGAAGCTCTGGGTCAGCGGACGCGCAAAGTCGCTGGCCACGTCCAGCAAGGGCTGCTCTTCGCCCAGTTGTCCACGCCAGTAGTCGAGCTGACGCTCGCCCTCCCCGGCTTCCAGCCAGCGCCGCTGCCAGATCGCGTAGTCGGCGTACTGCACCGGCAAGTCCGGCAATTGCGGCATCTGGCCCTGGCTGAAGGCCTGGTAGCCGTGCACGAACTCACGGACCATCACGTCCATTGACCAGCCGTCGGAAACGATGTGGTGCATGCTCACCAACAGCACCTGTTCCTCGTCCGCCAGCCGGTACAGGCTGGCGCGCAGCAGCGGCCCGCTGAGCAGGTCGAAAGGCTGCTCGCTGTCCTGCTCGACCTGCGCCGCCAAGGCGGCTTCGCGCTGCTCGCCGGGTACGGTGCTCAGGTCGATGCGTTGCAGCGGCAGTGACGATGGCGGCAGGACCACTTGACGCGGTTGCTCGCCCTCGGTGACGAATACGGTGCGCAGCACTTCGTGACGCGCCAGCAGGTGGTCGAAGGCGCGTTGCAGCGCCTGTTCGTCGAGTCGCCCGCGCAGGCGCAGGGCGGCCGCCATGTTGTACGCCGCGCTGTGCGGCTCCAACTGCCAGAGGAACAGCAGGCGCTGCTGGGCGAACGACAGCGGCAGGCTGTCGACGCCATGGCGCGACTCCACCACCGGCAACAGGCTGAAGTCCTTGCCCTGCTCGCGCAGCTTGGCCAGGAATTGCCGGCGTTGCTCCAGGGGCAAGCCGACGAACCGTTGTGCAATACGTACCGCCGTGCTGCCACTCATGCTTCAACCCCTTCCAAGGAACCCAGAAACGCGTCCATTTCCGACCAATCGTCGGCGTTGGCGCCGCCTGCCGCCTGTTGCGTCAGCTCAGCAGCCAGCTCGCCCAGCGTCGGCCGTTCGAACAGGCTGCGCAGCGCCACCACCTGGCCCAGGCGGTCCTTGATCCGGGCCAATACCTGGGCGGCCAGCAACGAGTGCCCGCCCAACTCGAAGAAGTGATCGTCCAGCCCGACCCGCTCGACCTGCAGCACCTCGCACCAGATCTGCGCCAATTGCTGCTCCAGGTCGCTCTGCGGCGCCCGGTACTGGGCCTGCAACTGACCAGGGTCCGGGATCGGCAGTGCCTTGCGGTCGAGCTTGCCGCTGGCGGTCAGCGGAAGGCGCGGCAGCAGCAGCAGATAGCCCGGCACCATGTACTCGGGCAACTGCGCCTTCAGCAGACTGCGCACCTGCTGGCGCACGCGTGTCTGCTCGGCCGCCTCCTCCAGCACCGCGCCCTCCGGCACCACGTAGGCCACCAGTTGCAGGCCACCGTGCAATGGCAACGCCAGCACCACGGCCTCGCGCACGCCCGGGCATTGCTGCAGGCGCGCCTCGATCTCGCCCAACTCGATGCGGAAACCGCGCACCTTGACCTGGTGATCGACCCGGCCGACGTACTCGATCGCGCCCTCGGCATTCAGCCGGGCGCGGTCGCCCGTGCGGTATAGCCGCTCGCCACTGGCGAACGGATCGGCGACGAAGCGCTGCGCGGTCAGTGCGCTCTGGCGGTGGTAGCCGCGCGCCAGGCCCGGACCGCCGATGTACAGCTCGCCCACCGCGCCCGGCGGCAGCAGGTTGAGATCGTCGTCCAGGAGGTACAGGCGACGGGCCGCCAAGCCACGGCCGATGGGGATGCCACGCCAGGACACCGCGTCGTGGCGCAGCTCGCTGCAGTCGTGCACGGTGCTGACCACCGTGGCTTCGGTGGGGCCGTAGGTGTTGAGCAGGCGCACGTGACCCAGCCCGGCCAGGTGCCACAGGCGCAGACCGTCCACCGCCATGGCCTCGCCGCCGACGTGGACCTGGCGCAGCGCGCCGTAGCTGGCCGGCGGCTGCGCGGCGAAGTCCTGCACCAGCCAGTGCCAATAGGCCGCAGGCAGGTCGGCGAGGGTCACGCCGTGTTCGATCAGCACCTGGTGCAGCGCCGCACTGTCCCACAGCCGGCCATCGCGCATGACCACGCAGGCGCCGTGACACAGCGGTGGGAAGAACTGCTCGATGAAGCCGTCGAAGCTGCTGGTGGCGAATTGCAATACGCGGTCGCCTTCACGCAGGTCGCTGTAGTCGATGGCGCGGGCGATGAATTCGCTCAGGGCGCCATGGCTCACCGCCACGCCCTTGGGGCGTCCGGTGGAGCCGGAGGTGTAGATGACGTAGGCCAGGTGCTGTGGCTCGACGCTGCACGGCAGTGGCTCGGCGGGCAGCGCGTCCAGGGCCAGGCGATCCAGGCACAGGCAGGTCAGGCCCGCCTGGGTCGGCAGCGCAGGCAGCACGGCGCTGTCGCTGAGCAGCCACTGCAAGCCGCTGTCCTCGCAGACCTGGGCCAGGCGCTCGGCCGGGGCTTGCACGTCCAGCGGCACGTAGGCGCCCCCGGCCTTGAGCACGGCCAGCAAGGCCACGGCCAGTTCCAGCGAGCGCTCCAGCGCGACCCCGACCAGTCGGTCAGGACCGACACCGCACTGACGCAGGTGATGGGCCAGGCGGTTGCTGCGGGCGTCGAGCTCGGCGTAGCTCATCGACGGCGCCTGGTCGACGCCGGCCAGCACCAGCGCCTGAGCCTGGGGCGTGCGCGCGGTCTGGGCCTGGAACAAGCGGTGGGCCGGCAGCAGTGCCTCGCTCGGCGCGACCGGGTACAGCAGCGCACGGCGCTGGGCGTCGCTCATCAGCGCCAGTTCGCCCAGGCGCTGGCCGGCATCGCGGCACACCGCCCGGAGCACCTGCTGCCAGTGATCAGCCAGCGCCGCGATGGTGGCGTGGTCGAAAATGTCGGTGGCGTAGGTGAAGGCGGCGAACACCTGCTCGCCTTCCTCGCGGGTATCGAGCATCAGGTCGCTGGTGGCGGCATGACGACGACCGCTGCCGGCCAGTTGCTGCTCGCTCAGGTAACCGACCCGCAAACCTGACTGCAACTGCACGCTGTGCAGGTCGGTGACCAGCGGCTGATGGTTGAACATCACCTGGAACAGCGGTGTGTGGCTCTGGCTGCGGTTGGGTTGCAGGGCTTCGATCAGCGCATCGAACGGCAGGTCCTGATGGGCCTGAGCACCGACCACGGCCTGATGCAGCCGCGCCAGCAGCGCGTCGAACGGCAGTTGCGCGTCGAGCTGGCTGCGCAGCACCTGGGTGTTGACGAAGAAGCCGACCAGGCCCTCGGTTTCGCTGCGGGTGCGGTTGGCGATCAGGCCGCCGACGCGAATGTCGGTCTGGCCGCTGTAGCGCAAAAGCAGGGTCTTGAAGGCCGCCAGCAGGACCGTGGACAGGGTCACGCCGTGGGCCTGCGCCAGTTGCCTGAGCTGTTGGCGCAGCGCGCTGTCGAGCACGCGCTCAAGGCGCTCGCCCTGATGACTGGGTTGCGCCGGGTACGGGCGGTCGGTGGGCAGTTCCAGCAGCGGGTGCTCATCGCCCAATTGCTCGCGCCAGTAGTCAAGCTGGCGCTCGCGCTCGCCGGCCTGCAGCCAACTGCGCTGCCACAGGGCGTAGTCGCGGTAGTGCACCTTGAGCGCCGGCAACGACGGCGACTGGCCGGCCACCAGGGCGTCGTAGCTGCGCATGAATTCATCGATCAGGATATTCATCGACCAGCCGTCGGCGATGATGTGATGCAGGGTCAGCAGCAGCACGTGCTCCTGCGCGCCCAGGCGCAGCAGCACGATGCTCAGCAGCGGCCCGCGCTCCAGGTCGAAGGCCTGGTTGGCCTGGGCCGCCATCTGCTGCTGCGCCTGCGCCCAGCGCGAGGCTTCGGGCCAGTCGCTGAGGTCGATCAGTTGCAGACGCAGCGGCGCGGCAGGCGCCACCCGCTGCACCGCGCGCTCGCCGTCCTGGGCGAAGGTGGTACGCAGACACTCGTGACGCTCGACCAGCAGGTTGAAAGCCTGCTCCAGCGCCGCCACCTGCAGCTCGCCGTCCAGGCGCACCGCCATCGGCAGGTTGTAGGCGGCACTGTGCGGTTCCAGTTGCCAGAGGAACCACATGCGCTGCTGGGCATAGGACAGGCCATCGCGCTCGGCCAGCCCCTCGCAGGACGGCATGGGCAGTTGCGCGAAGTCGATGCCCTCGCGGCGCATCCCGTCGAGAAACAGGCGGCGCTTGTCCTCGGGCAGCTCGATGAAACGACGGGAGAGGGTCTGGGCGTCTGCGGCATTCATGTCTTCGGTCCTTGCTGGTCGGCGGCGCGAGCGGAAGGTCCGCTCGCATCAACAAGAACGAATGGCCCTGGGCCTGATTTAGCGAGCAATGACCCGTGTTTGCGAGGCTGCGCGACACCGGCGCAGACACGACTTCGCCCGAGACGCAGTGCTCGGGCGAAGGGGCATTGCAGGCTTCAGGCCAGGTCGGCCGAATGGGCCTCGGCCATGGCCACGATCACTTTGCGGCTGCCTTCGAACGGCGAACGAGCGTGGGCAGCGAGCATGTTGTCGAGCATCATCACGTCGCCTTCCTGCCAGGGGAAACTGATCATGCAGTCGTCCAGCACGGCGCGGATCTGCTCGAGCACCTCGTCTTCGATGGGCGTGCCGTCACCGTAGTAGACGTTACGCGGCAGGTCCTCTTCATCGACGATGTCCAGCAGGCTTTCGCGCACCTCTGGCGGCAAGTTGGAGATGTGGAACAGGTGCGCCTGGTTGAACCAGACCATGTCGCCGGTGGTGGGGTGGCGCGCCACCGCCTGGCACACCTGGCGGGTGCGCAGTTCACCGTCGTCTTTCCATTCGCAGGTGATGCCGTGGGCGCGGCAGTAGGCCTCGACCTCGTCCTGGTCCTCGGTGTTGAACACCTGCTCCCAGGACACGTCCAGGCCGTTGCCGAAGTTGCGCACGTACATCAGCCCTTGCTGACGAAGCGCTCGCGAATGTGCGCCGGCACGCGGCGGTAGACTTCACGGCTGTCGGCGATCGGCGTTTCGCCGCCGGAGCGTGCGGCGATCATGCTGTAGAACCAGATCTTCATCGGCCAGTCGCGCGAGTAGGCCTGCTCGTTGTGCAGCGGGATGCTCTGGTGCGCCGGGTACTCGGTGGAGGTGTACACGCCCTGGGTCACGTTGGTGCGCGGCGTGGACCCGAACTCGTAGTTGAGCAGCGGATGGCCAAAGCGCGCGGCGAACTGGCGGAACGCTTCGGCGCCGTCGAGCTGGAAACCGCGGAACAGCACGCCGCCATCGCGCAGCAGGTGCTCGTCTACCAGCGCCTTGAGTTCATCGAACACCTCCAGCAGCCCGACGCCCTCCTCGGTCGCTTCGACCAGCAGCGGCAAACGCCCCTGCGCCGGCAGCAACGGACGCACGTTGAATCCCACGGCAACACCCATGACGGGCCTCCTTGTACACACTTTCATGGCAGGTTCGCGCAGGTCGCCAGGGCCCGCGGATCGGTATTGCTGTAGGAGACGGATCGCACCCTGAGCAAATTAGTCGTGCTCCCGGCCTTGGCTGTCCTGGGGCGACTGACTGGGGAACGTGTAAGATGCGCGCTCCCTCCGTTGCAGAGGCGTGACCATGAAAATCGCTGCCGCACAAATGGCCTCCGCCTGCGGCCTGATCGGCCACAACATCGCCCGGCAGGTCGCGGCGATCCACCAGACGGCCGACGCGCAGGTGCAGGCGGTGTTCTTCCCGGAACTGTCACTGACCGGCTACCAGCCCGCGCTCGCCGCGCGTCTGGCCATCGAGACAGACGACGCTCGACTGGACGTGTTCCAGTCATTGAGCGATCGATTCGGCCTGCTGATTGCCACCAGCGCGCCTCTGCGCGTGGCCCATGGTGTGGCGATCGCGCTGTTCGTGTTCCAGCCGCACAGGCCGCGTACCACGTACGCCAAACAGCACCTGCACGAAGACGAACGGAGCGTGTTCACGCCAGGTCACGGGCTGCGCACCTATGCCTGCGCCGACCAGGTGCTGGCGCCTGCCATCTGCTACGAATCGCTGCAGTCGTGCCACGCGCAGCAGGCCGCCGCGGCCGGTGCGACGCTGTATTTCACCAGCGTGGCCAAGTCGTCACGCGGTGTCGCTGCCGCCTACAGCCACTACCCCGAGATCGCCCGCACATTCGGCATGGCGGTGGTCATGGCCAACTGCGTGGGCGCGACGGCCGATTACGTCGGTGCCGGTGGCTCGGCGGCGTGGGATGCCAGCGGGGAACTGATTGTCCAGGCCGACGGGGAGGAAGAGGCGCTGGTGATCTATGACGCGAAGGTTGGAACAGGGCATATCGTGGGATTGCGTGCATGAGTGATCGGCGCCCCCAGCCTCCCGTCGCCGACTGGGTGATTCGCACAGCTCAACCCGGCAGCGTCGAGCGAATCGAGGCGTGGTTCGGCAGTCATGGCTACGACCCGCACCGCCACGACACCTATTCCATCGGCCGCACCCTGGCCGGGGTGCAGAGCTTCCACTACAAGGGTTCGCTGCGCCACGGCCTGCCTGGCAACACCTTGGTGCTGCACCCGGACGAGGTGCATGACGGCATGGCCGGTACCGAGGCCGGTTTTCGCTATCGCATGGCCTACATCGATCCGGCACTGATCCAGAACGTGCTCGGTGGCGAGCCGTTGCCTTTCATTGGCGCCGGGCTGTCGGAGGATCCGCGTCTCTACCGGGCCAGCGAAACCTTCGTGCAGGCACTGGACCATCCGCTCGACACGCTGGAGGAACAGGATGCGCTGTACGACCTGGCCATGGCCATGCGTGCCGTGGCCGGCAAACCGCGCGGTCGCAAGCGCCTGGACTTTGTGTCGGCCGAGCGCGCCCGGGCGTTCATCCTCGAACACCTGCACCAGGGCATCACCTTGGACATGCTCGAACAGGCCAGCGGGCGCGAGCGCTGGAGCCTGTCGCGGGACTTTCGCACGCTCTACGGCACCAGCCCCTACCGCTTCGTCACCCTGCGCCGACTGGACAACGTCCGGCGCCTGATCCTCGATGGGTTCAGCTTGGTCGATGCCGCCCTGGCCGCCGGCTTCCATGACCAGAGCCACATGACCCGGCATTTCACCCGTTGTTATGGGGTGCCGCCGATGCGCTGGCTGGAGCGGCTGCATGCGAGCCACCACGTTGCAGGATCGTACAAGAAACGACCGATCTCCCCACTCTAGGCTGAGCGCTCCATTCAATGAGGAACGCTCATGTCCCCTTCGCAGAATCCATACGCCACGCATCCGGTGAACCTGTTGCAGAAAATCGACCTGATCGACCAACAGTGGAGTCCCAGGGTCGTGGCGCAGATGAACGATTACCAGTTCAAGGTCGTGCGCATCGAAGGCGAATTCATCTGCCATTCGCACCCCGAAACCGACGAAGCCTTCATCGTGCTCGAAGGCATCCTGCGCATCGACCTGCCAGAGCGGTCAGTGCACGTCGCCGCCGGTGAGCTCTATGTGGTGCCCAAAGGCGTGAAGCACCGAACGGCGGCCGAAGGCGAGGCCAAGCTGATGATGATCGAGCCGCAGGGCGTGTTGAACACCGGACAGGAGGGCGGTGAGCGCACGGCGTTGAATGACGTGTGGATCTGAGGGGATGTTTCGCAACTGTGGCGGTGAGCAGTAGCACCGTTACGGTTGCCAATCGCGATGCCGGGCGAGCGCGCAGGCAACTTCACGCGAGAGTGAACTCACCCTTGCTTGGCGAACCTGCACCGCCTCGCCATCAGTGCGCCCCCTATTCCCACCGCCATGGCGGACAACAGACCCAAGTCCACACCTAGCCAGTGGGTCTGGCCTGCAAGAACAGCTCCCAGTCCGCCGACACCTATCAGCGCCGCCGCCAAATATGTTCGCAAAGCACCAGAACGCAGCAGTCTGTCCAACAGAAGGCCCAGGGCCAAGGCCAGGATCAGGTGAGCAAGGTCAGACATGCAGGCTCCGTCATACGCTAATGATCAGCGATTGGGAAGTTCGCTGAGGGCCAATGCCACCGCTGACCTCAGCCTCGACACTAACAAGTATGTCTCCTGCATGATATGTAGGCATCGCGCCGTCGACGTATTTACGGGTCGCCAAACCTGCAGTTGCAGATGCAAAGAAGCCACCCATCCAACCCGCGACTCCGGCAGTGGCGGAAGTAGACAGATTGATAACGGTGGCGCGCCGTGCATTCAATGAGTCCCCTTTGCGCCGCGTCAAAGGGCTGGAGATCCCGACTGTCATTACGCAGGGGCGATTGCCTGCCTGCATGTAGTCATAGACTTCAATTACTTTGCAACTGACTCGATATTGCGCGCCTTTGGCCTCTAAAAAAAACAGGCTCTGTAAACGGGAGCGGTCACCCGGATGAACAGTGAACCGACTCATGCAGAACAGCAATCCATCTGAAGTTATACGTTGGTAGGTGGCGTCTAAAATCACGGGTTTCCTCGACGTTGCTTAAACGACAACAAATCGCGCCGAGCACCCTACCCCTTTAATCACGCTTTATCAGTCAGAGTTTTCGTCATCTCCTATCATTCAATTCAGAATGTGAGCGTGGCCCGCCCCCTGTTACACCGACTTGACCATAGGCTGATAGACCAACCCCAGATGCTCACCGATCTCCCCGGCCTGCACGAAGCCGAAACGTCGATAAGCCGGCACCGAGGGCAGTGAGGCATTCACCGTGACGGTCTCAACGCGCGCGTGAGCCAGCGCCGCGCTCATCAAACGCTGGCCAATGCCTTGACGCTGGCAGCCTGGCTCGACGAACAGCAGAGCCAAATGGCGGCCTTCCTTGAGCTCCACCACGCCATTGATGGTCGCGTCCGAGAGGCACACCAGCAGCAGGTTGTCGCCGTGCATGCGTTCGGCCAGCGCCTGCTCGGTGACCCGTTTGGCGAAGGTGTCCACGCCTTGCGCCGACAGCGCAGGGGCGACGGCCTGGGTGAATGCAGCCAGGCACACGGCGCTGGCGTCGGGCAGGTCGGAGGGAAGAAGCGCGCGAATGTGCAGGGCCGTTGTCCGTGGCAGCGATGGATCGCCATTGATAGCAGAACGCGCCTTGAACGCCGAGCCGGTGTGCTGTGCAAGATCACCGTGGGCCTATGGCGCAATGGTAACCATCCTTGTCACTGCCGGCTTCGAGCCCAACGCGCTGGTATGATGCAGCACACTTTTGTGACGTCTTCATGGCAAGGAACACCGCTTCGTGAACAAAATTCTCGGCCACCCCCACGCACGCCTTGCCGCCCTGGCATTGCTGGTGGTGGGTCTACCTCTGGCCATCCGCGCCTGCTTGGGCTGGTCCGCCCCGCAGGGCTACCTTTCCGATCTGGCGCTCGGCAGCCTGTTGCTGCTGCTCCTGCAACGCAGCCCCTGGTGGCTGGCGCTGCCGCTGCTGCTGGCCTGGGCTGGATTGCTGGTGGCCTCGGCAGAACTGGTCAGCGCCGTTGGCCGCCTGCCCGACAGCGGCGACCTGACCTACCTGTTCGACCCGCAGTTCATGGAGAACTCCACCTCGGGCGCCCTCGCCCACCCCTGGCTACCCTGGACCTTGGGCGCCGGCATCCTTGGCTGGCTGCTCGTGCACTGGCGGCTGCGACGCCAGCCACGTCCGGCGCTGCCCCACGCCGCCTGGTTGGCGCCAATGGTGCTGTTCGCCGCCCACTGGGGCAGCGAGCACCTGCTGCCCTCGGACGCCGACCCTTGGCGTCAATACAGCCTCTCCCACCAGTTGCTCAGCACCGCTGGCGCCGACCTGCAGCTCAAGGCCCAAGGCTGGTTGGGCCACGACCTCAGCGTGACGCCACTGCCCAGCGCCGGCCTGACTCAGAGCGACCTGAACGGGCACAAGCTGCTGGACGCCCCCGGTCGAGCGCGCAATCTGTTGCTGATCACCCTCGAAGGTATCCCCGGCGCCTACTTGCGTGCCAACCGGCAGGCCCTGCACAGCGGTTTCGACGACGAGCTGATGCCCAATCTCAGCCGCTGGGCCGAACGCGGGATGAACACGCCAGACTATGTCCTGCACACCCATCAAACCATTCGCGGCCTGTACGCCATGCTCTGCGGCGACTACGACAAGCTCGCCAATGGCACGCCCAAGGGCGTCGAGCTGCTTACTCAAGACGTGCGCAATCAGGCCTGCCTGCCGGCGCAATTGCGCCAGGCCGGCTTCACCACTCATTACCTGCAAGGCGCCGGACTGCGCTTCATGGCCAAGGACCGGATCATGCCGCACGTGGGCTTCGAGGCGGTGCACGGTGTCGAGTGGTTCACCAATGCTAACTACCTGGAGTTCCCTTGGGGCAAGGATGACCGCGCCTTCTTCGACGGTGCGCTGAGCTACGTCGGTGAACTGCGCAAACAGCGCCAGCCGTGGATGCTCACCTTGTTGACGGTCGGTACTCATCAGCCCTATTCCGCACCGCAGGACTACCTGGAGCGCTACGACACACCGAAACAGGCGGCTGTGGCCTATCTGGACGATGCGCTCGGGCAGTTCCTCGACAACCTCGAACGCCAGGGCGTGCTCGAAGATACCCTGGTGGTCGTCACCTCGGACGAATCGCACGGCATCGATGGCGTGCGCCTGGCCTCGGCCTGGGGCTTCAACCTGACCCTGGCGCCCGAGCGCAAAGCCCTGCCTCGCCTCAAGCAAGGCACCTACGGTCATGTCGACCTGGCCACTTCGCTGCTCGATTACTTCGCCCTGCCCATCCCCGCCGCGCTGGCCGGGCGCTCGCTGCTGCGTGACTATGACAGCGGCCGGGAAATGATCTCCTTCACCAATGGCCTGTTGCGCTACCACGATGGCCAGGGCACCTTCAGCGAGTGCGATTTCCAGCAACGCTGCCGACGCTACGCCAGCGACGGTTTCATCGCCGACCAGGCGCGCCCGCTCGGGCGTGGCGAAAGCGCGCTGGGCCGACAGATCGGCGCGCTGGCCGGGGTGCTCGATCAATCGCTGCTGCACACGCCACTGAACCTGCGTTATCAGTTCGGCGGGCCGGCAGCGATCGCACTGAATCAGGACATTCGTGACGACTGGGCCGACAACCTGATCGGCGCGCAATACCTGGAGATGCCCGAAGGCACCCACACGCGGGTGCGGGTCAAGGTGCGCTCGCTCGATCCCGCCCATCGTGCGCACATCCAGCTCAAGGCCAAACAGCAGGAACAGGACGTACCGCTGGGCCTGCCCGAGGAAATCCTGGTGACTGCCGATCAGCCCATGGAGCTGGAGTTCGGTTTCGACAATCCGATCGAGCGCAAGGCGTTTTCCTTCCATCTGCTGGGCTATGGCGGCGGCGAAGTCGAGGTCAGCGATTTCAGCGTGATCACCGCCGTGCCCGGCGAAGATGAAGTGATCGAAGAGCTGCAGGACGATGGGCACCTCGCCCAGTCGAGCTGATCGACCGAGCGGCGCGCGATTGACGGCTAACGGATCTGGTGCTTGTGCAACAACCGATAGAACGTGGGCCGCGAAACCCCTAATACCTTCGCGGCGATGCTCATGTTGTCGCTGTGCCGGTTGAGCACATCGCACAGCGCCTGGCGCTCGGCCCGGTGCTTGTAGTCCTCCAACGTGCCCAGCGGCGCCTGCGCATCGTCGAGGTCTTGCAGGCCCAGGTCGTGGGCTTCGATCTGCCGACCCTCGGCCAGCACCAGCCCGCGCCTGACGCGGTTGGCCAGCTCACGCACATTACCCGGCCACTCATGCCGGCCCATGGCCGCCAGCGCGTTGTCGCTGAACGAACGCGGCCTTCGTCCGGTTTCCAGGCTGTAGAAATGCGAGAAATGATGAGCCAGCATCGACAGGTCACCATGCCGCTCGCGCAGCGGGGCGGTCACCACTTGGAGGACGTTGAGCCGGTAGTACAGGTCTTCACGAAAGCGCCCGCGCTCGATCGCCTGCTCCAGGTCCACGTGGGTGGCTGCCAGCACCCGCGCATCCACCGCAATGGGCTGGCTGCCGCCGACCCGTTCGATGTGCTTTTCCTGCAGAAAGCGCAGCAGATTGGCTTGCAGCTCCAGAGGCAGGTCGCCAATTTCGTCGAGAAACAGGGTGCCGCCGTTGGCCGCTTCGATCCGCCCGACCTTGCGCTGATGGGCACCGGTAAAGGCACCCTTTTCGTGTCCGAACAGCTCGGACTGGATCAGGTGTTCAGGGATCGCGCCGCAGTTGATGGCAATGAACGGTTTGTTGTGTCGCTGCGACTGGCGGTGCAGCGTGCGCGCCACCAGTTCCTTGCCGGTGCCACTTTCGCCACGGATCAGCACCGGTGACTCGGTCGGCGCCAGCTTGCCGAGCAGCTTGCGCAGTTCGCGCACCGGACGGCTCTCGCCCAGCAGTTCATGCTCGGGCTGCTCCAGCGGCAGTGTCTGTTTGCCGCGCAGGCGCGCCACCCCGAACGCGCGCCCCAAGGTCACCTGCACGCGCGACACGTCGAAGGGCAAGGTGTGGAAGTCGAAAAACCACTCACAGACGAAATCGCCGACATTCTGCAGACGCAATTCTTCGGCGCTGAGCACCGCGATCCATTCGGTATTGCTGCGCTTGATCAAGTCTTTGACGGCATCGGGGTGACGCAGGTGAGAGGCCTGCAGACGCAACAGGCCGATGTCGCAGGGATGCTCCAGCGCAGCGCCCAGGGTAGAACTGCGCACCGCCCAACCGGCGCTCTTGAGGCCAGGTAGCAGGCGATGACACTCATCACACGGATCGACGATCAGCAAACGGCGTTGCGTGGCGGGTTCGGGCATGACCTATCCTTGGCGCCAATTATCCGTTTTCCGACTAGAAACAGTGACTTGCGGCGCCCGGATTAACAGTAGCAATGAACTTGACGCTGCCCACTACCGTTGGTCTGCCAATGGCCGCCAAAAAAGAGCACTGGGGAATTTATTTGAACAACTGTCGTCACACGCGGCGTACGGCATGGATGCAGACATGGCGCTGTTTAAAATTTTTCCATTGTCATGTGACTTCACCTGCAACCTGGAGCATCAGTACCCATAACCCGCGCTGCACGCACTCATACATTCACGCACCGCGGACTTACACTTCGCTGTTTGGGACCAAAGAGAGACCGAACCATGAATGCCCCGCTCCGTGTCAACGAAGCACTGCTGATCGCCGACCACGCCTTCGAACCTTTCCAGTGCGTTGCCTGGGATGCACCCAACGGTACTGGTGAGTTGAGCCTGGCAGTGATCGACCGGACCAGCACCCGCATCGGCAGCAAACAAGTGCCCTCGCGCATCTATTCCGACCGCCGGCAATGGGTGAACCTGATCGAGGAAGTGCGTGCCGAATTGTTCCACAAAGGCTATGACCTGCAACCCTGGTCGATGCCCAAGTAACCCGTCTTATCCGCCCGTCTGACATCCACCTGTGTCAGGCGGGCAACTTTCAATGGCCTGGCTGGCAACTTTCAAACGGTGCGGTTTATTGTCGCGCCGGTCAATTGTTCAACACAGCTTGAACTGCTCGATATGCTGATAGTTCGCTTTTAGTTGCGCGGCGAGTTGCCGTGCGCGACCCAGACGCACCGGCGCCATTTCGATATCCACCAACTCGCACGGGCATGGCCAAGGCGCGAGGGCTTGCCAGCGCTGCAGACGGCCATCGGTGAGCACCAGGCAACGCTGCACCTCGTGCGGGTAGGCTTTGGCGCGGCGCTGCAACCATTGCCGTGCCTGCTCCAGCGCCGCCAGCAGCGGCGTGCCGCCACCGGCGCCCAGCTCACGCAGCCACGGCTGCAACGCGGCGGACGCTTTCAGGCCATGGCGTTGCCAGCGCGGCGCGTTGCCACTGGCGGTCAGCAGCGTCAGACGCGCACGCTGGCGGTAGGCCTGGTCGAAGAAACTCTCCAGCAAACCTTTAGCCTGGGCCAACGCGCGATGACGGCGCGTCGAGGCCGAGGCGTCGACGATCACCAGCCACAACTGCGGCGCCTGCCCAAGGCGCTGCTGCCAACACAGTTGGTCGAGCCGCCGCGGCTTGCCTTTGAGCAAGGTCGGCACCCACGCCACACGGCCGCGCGCAGCCGCCTGGGCACGCCCACGGTTGGCACCGACGCGCTTGTCGCTGCGCGGGCTGGCATCCGCGACCGCAGCGGCGCGGGCGCGGATGCTCAGGGCTTTTTTGCCCAGTTCGGCACCTCACGCCGCGCCTCGGCCGCCACCGGTTGCGCCGCCAACGCCCCCCAATCGCCCTGACCGCCCTGCCCCGGCGCTGCCGAACTGCCTGTGGAAGGCGGTGTTTCGGTCTCTGGCGACTGGGTCTGACGACGGCGATGGCGCAAGGCGAATTCGGCCACCGCCTCCACGTCCTCCTCGGCGATGGCCTCGGCGCCGCGCCAGACGGCATGGGCACGCGCGGCACGCAGCCAGACCAGGTCGGCACGCAGACCATCGACGCCCGCCGCGAAGCAACGCTCGGTGATCCAGGCCAGCGTCTGGTCGTCCAGGGCAATATCGGACAGACGCTCGCGCGCCGCGCGGCAGCGATCGCGCAACTGCGCCTGAGCCTGGGCCCACTGCGCACAGAACGCCTGCGGGTCGCTGTCGAAGGCCAGGCGGCGGCGGATGATCTGCTGCCGCTCAGCCGGCGCCGGCACCCCTTCCAGGGCAATGTTCAGGCCGAAACGGTCGAGCAACTGCGGACGCAGCTCGCCTTCTTCGGGGTTCATGGTGCCGATCAACACGAAGCGCGCTGCATGGCGGTGGGAAATGCCGTCGCGTTCGATGCGGTTGGTGCCGCTGGCGGCCACATCGAGCAACAGGTCCACCAGCGGGTCAGGCAACAGGTTGACCTCGTCCACATAGAGCACGCCGCCGTCGGCGTGGGCCAGCACCCCCGGCGAGAAGCGCGCCTGGCCCTGGCCCAGCGCGGCGTCCAGATCGAGGGTGCCGACCAGGCGCTCCTCGGTGGCACCCAGCGGCAGGGTCACGAAAGGGCCGTCACCCAGCAGGTCGGCCAGCCCTCGGGCCAAGGTGCTCTTGGCCATGCCACGCGGGCCTTCGATCAGCACACCGCCGATCTTCGGATCGATGGCCGTCAGGCACAGGGCCAACTTGAGGTCGTCGGCGCCGACCACGGCGGCCAGCGGAAACTGTATGGGTTCGCTCATCTCAGGCGTGTTCCTCACCGTCGAGCAAGTGCTGCTCGAGGGCTTCGCGGTAGTCGCCCGGCGCCTGCCACAAACCGCGCTGCTGGGCTTCGAGCAGGCGTTCGGTCAGGTCATGCAGGGCATGCGGGTTGTGTTGGCGCATGAAATCGCGGGTACCAGGATCGAGCACATAGGCATCGGCCAGCGCCTGGTAATGGTAATCGTCGATCAGATGCGTGGTGGCGTCGAAAGCGAACAGATTGTCCACGGTCGCGGCCAACTCGAAGGCGCCCTTGTAGCCGTGACGCTTGACCCCGTCGATCCACTTGGGGTTCAGCGCCCGGGCGCGGATCACCCGGTTCAGCTCTTCTTTCAGGGTGCGGATGCGCGGTCGATCGACCTGGCTGTGGTCGCCGTGGTAACTGGCCACGGCCTCCCCCGCCAGGGTTTCGGCAGCCGCCAGCATGCCGCCCTGGAACTGGTAGTAGTCGTTGGAGTCGAGCAGGTCATGCTCATGGTTGTCCTGGTTCTGCAACACCGCCTGCACCTGGCCCAGGCGCTGGGCGAACTGGGCGCGTGCCGGAGTCCCCTCGTCGGCGCCGCCATAGGCATAGCCGCCATGGTTCAGGTAGACCTCGGCGAGGTCCGCGCGGGCCTGCCACAAGCGCCCGTCGATGGCGTTCTGCACCCCAGCACCATAGGCGCCCGGTTTGGCACCGAACACCCGCCAGCCGGCCTGGCGCTGCGCCTGTTCTGCCGCCACGCCCTGCGCCAGCAGGGTTTCACGCTCGGCACGAACCCGGGCAGCCAGCGGGTTGAGGTCGTCCGGCTCGTCCAGTGCCGCCACCGCTTGCACCGCTGCGTCGAAGAGGCGGATGAGGTTGCCGAAGGCATCGCGGAAAAAACCGGAGACGCGCAAGGTCACATCCACCCGTGGCCGGTCGAGCACACTCAGCGGCAGGATCTCGAAGTCATCGACCCGCTGGCTGCCCGTGGCCCACACCGGTCGCACGCCCATCAGGGCCATGGCCTGGGCGATATCGTCGCCGCCGGTACGCATGGTCGCCGTCCCCCACACCGACAAGCCCAACTGGCGCAGGTGATCGCCATGCTCTTGCAGGTGACGCTCCAGAATCAGGTTGGCCGAGGCGAAGCCCAGCCTCCAGGCCGTGGTGGTGGGCAGGTTGCGCACATCCACGGTATAGAAGTTGCGCCCGGTGGGCAGCACGTCCAGACGCCCGCGACTTGGCGCACCACTCGGCCCGGCAGGCACGAAGCGCCCGGCCAAGGCCGCCAGCAGGCCGTCGATTTCGGCATCGCCACAGGCATCCAGGCTCGGTGCGACCTGCTCGTGCAGCGCATGCAGCACCGCCTGCACACCCTGCCAGCTCGGGGTATCGGGCGCGCGCTGGCGCGCTTCGATCAACGCCAGGGCAAGCAGCTCCAGACGCTCGCGGGTGTCGCCCTGAGTGCGCCAGGCACTCGTCACCACGTCCTGCAGCAGCGCCGGACGTGGTCCGTCCCAGGCCTGACCCAGGTCGCAATCCAACGGATCGAAGTCCAGTTGCAGCGCCCGCGCCAACGCCCGCAACAGGCTGGCATTGCCGTCGCGACCGTCGCCACGGTCGACCCGCAGCAACGCCAGCAGCGTGTCGCTGCGCAGGCGACCCTGGGGCGACTGGCCGAACACGTGCAGGCCGTCGCGAATCTGCGACTCCTTGAGGTCGCACAGGTAGGTGTCCAGGCGCGGCAGCCACACCGCAGCATCGTCCAGTTGACCTTCGAGCTGCAGGTCGCGGTCAATGTGGTTGGCCTTCACCAACTCGACGATGTCGCGCTGAAGCTCGCGGGCTCGCCGTGGGTCGAGCAACTGCGCTTCATAGTATTCGTCGGCCAGTTGCTCCAAATGGCGCAAAGGCCCGTAGGTTTCGGCGCGGGTCAACGGTGGCATCAAGTGATCGATGATCACCGCCTGGGTCCGCCGCTTGGCCTGGGCGCCCTCGCCTGGGTCGTTGACGATGAATGGATAGATGTTCGGCAACGGGCCGAGCAGTGCATCCGGCCAGCACTCGGCGGACAGGCCGACGCCCTTGCCGGGCAGCCATTCCAGGTTGCCATGCTTGCCGACATGGATCAGCGCATCGGCAGCGTAGACCGTGCGCAACCAGAAATAGAACGCCAGGTAGCCATGCGGGGCACCAGGTCCGGATCGTGGTAGACCGCGCTGGGGTCCACCTGGTAGCCGCGCGCCGGCTGGATTCCAACGAAGGTCAGGCCCAGGCGCAGTCCTGCCACCATCATCCGCCCGCTGCGGAACATGGGGTCCTGCTCGGGTGCCCCCCAGCGCTCGCGCACTGCTCGCTGGTTGGCTTCGGGCAGGTCGGCAAAGGCCGCCAGATAGTCGTCCAGGGCCAGGCTCTGGGCACACGGGCGCTGGTCGAGGTGGTCCAGGTCGTTGGTCACGCCGCCGAGCAGGCGGTGGATCAGTGCGGTGCCGGTCGACGGCAGGTCGGCCACCGGATAGCCCTGGGCTTGCAGGGCCTTGAGGATGTTCAGGGCCGCGCCTGGCGTGTCCAGGCCGACGCCGTTGCCGATCCGGCCGTCACGGGTGGGGTAATTGGCCAGCACCAGCGCCACGCGCTTTTGCGCATTGGGCAGGCGCGCCAGCTCGACCCAGCGCCGCGCCAGTTCGGCGACGAAATCCATGCGCTCCGGGTGGGCCTTGTAGCACACCACATCGGACTGGCTGCGTTCGCTGCGCCAGGCCAGGTCCTTGAAGCTCACGGGACGCGTGATGATGCGCCCATCGAGCTCCGGCAGCACGATATGCATCGCCAGGTCGCGTGCCCCCAAGCCCTGCTCGCTGGCTTCCCAGCCGGGCTGATTGTCCTGGGCGCAGATAGCCTGCAACACCGGCACGTCGCGGCGCAGCGGTCGCAGATTAGGGCGCTCGGGACTGGACAGGGCAAAACCGGTGGTGTTGATCACCACCTCGGCGCCGACCTCATCGAGCCAGGCTTGGACCTGCTCCAGGCACGCCATTTCCTTGAGGCTGGCAACCGCGATCGGCAAGGGGTTCAACCCGGCGGCTTGCAAGCGCTGGCAGAACACGTCGATGAAACCGGTATTGGCCGCCTGCAGGTGCGAGCGGTAGAACAGGATCGGGGCGACCGGCTGTTCGGGCTGCCAGTGGCCATACCAGTCCTGCAACTGCGCGGCGGGTTTGTCGGGATGGTAGACGCTGGTACGCGGCAGCGGCTGCGGCGCGTCCCAGCTATAGTCGCGGCCCAACCATTGGTTGGCCAGGCACTTGAACAGGTTCAGGGCATTGGCCCGACCGCCCTGGCGCAGAAAGTGCCAGAGCCGCTCGGCCTGAGCGTCGGGCACCGTGCCCAGGCGGGTCAGCTCGGGGTCGGGTCGGTCGTCGCCTGGCACGAGAATCAGTTGCACACCGCTGGCGGCCAGTTCGACCAGTTGCTCCACGCCATAGCGCCAGTAGCCGACGCCGCCGTGCAGCGACAGCAGGATCACCTTGGCGTGGCGCAGCACCTGATCGAAGTAGAGGTCCACCGAGGCATGGTTCTGCACCTGCATGGGATTGGCCAGGCGCAGGCTGGGAAAGTCGTCCGGCAACTGCTCGGCGGTGTCGGCGAGCAGCGCCAGGTGGGAATCACCGCTGCAGAGAATCACCAGGTCGGCGGGGGTCTGGCCGAGGTCGGCAATGCTGTCGTCCGGCACGAAGCCGCCGGGCTGGGTCCGCAGCAGGTGCATGGATCAGGCGCCCAGGGCCTGGCGCAGGCGCGCTTCGAGCTGGGCGGCATCGAGGTCCTGACCGATCAGCACCAGCCGGGTGATGCGCGGCTCGTCGGCGCGCCAGGCACGGTCGAAGTGCTTGTCGAAGCGCGTGCCGACGCCCTGGATCAGCAGGCGCATCGGTTTGCCGGGAATCGCGGCGAAACCCTTGGCACGCAAGATGCCGAACTCGCCCACCAACTGCGCCAGCGCGTCGAGCAGCAGGCGCTCGTCGGCTTCGGGCAGGTCGATGGAGATGGAGTCGAAGGCGTCGTGATCGTGGTCGTCCTCTTCGCCGTCATGGTGCGAATCGTGATGGGTGCGGCGCGCATCGATGTGCGCTTCGGCTTGCGCGTCCAGGCCCAGCAGCACGTCCAGCGGCAGACGACCGCTGCTGGCCTCGATCACCTTGACCGCCGGTGGCAGTTCTTCGGCCACCTCGGCGCGGACCTTGGCCAGGCCCTCGGCGTCGATCAGGTCGGCTTTGTTCAGCACCACCAGGTCGGCGCTGGCCAACTGGTCGGCGAACAGTTCGTGCAGGGGCGACTCGTGATCCAGGTTAGGGTCGAGTTTGCGCTGGGCATCGACCTGCTCGGGATAGGCGGCGAAGGTGCCGGCAGCCACGGCCGGGCTGTCGACCACGGTAATCACTGCATCGACGGTGCAGGCGTTGCGGATTTCCGGCCACTGGAAGGCTTGCACCAAGGGTTTGGGCAGCGCCAGGCCGCTGGTCTCGATGAGGATGTGGTCCAGGTCGCCACGGCGCGCCACCAACTCGCGCATCACCGGGAAGAACTCTTCCTGCACCGTGCAGCACAGGCAGCCGTTGGCCAGCTCGTAGACGCGGCCGTTGGCTTCTTCCTCGCTACAGCCGATGCTGCACTGCTTGAGGATCTCGCCGTCGATGCCCAGCTCGCCGAATTCGTTGACGATGACCGCGATGCGCCGGCCTTGGGCGTTGTCGAGCATGTGCCGGAGCAAGGTAGTCTTGCCCGAGCCGAGGAAGCCGGTGACGATGGTGACCGGAAGTTTGGCCAGTGTTTTCATGTGGCAATGCCCTTGGCAGCAATGGTGCGGGCATGCGGGACGAGCGCCTCGGCCGAGCGGCCGGGCACGTTCGCCACCGGATCACCCCGCCCGGTTGAAGGTCGAAAACGTCACGAGGCAGGTCTCCTGGCTTGCACTGCACGGCCGCGGGCCGTTAGTTCGACGCCTTCCCGCACGTGCAGTGGCTGTGTCGAACCTGTTCAGTGCTTACAGTTGCGGGGGCAGCCGCGGCTTGGACCGCGTTCCCGTCTTAGCTCCGGTCGGGCCGGAGAACCTCGAACCGGCAAGGCTACGCAGTGGGGCGCAGGTGGTCAACCGTCTCGCGCCGACAGGCGGCCACTACCATCCTTCGCCGGCCAGAAGCTGCTTGAGCGTATCGGCCAGGGCCTTGACCATACCGTCGGCGCTGGGCCGATGGACGATGACGATCTCGTAGCTGTCCACCTCCGGCAGCCCCTGCGCTGTCCCCAGTACGCGGTGTTCGGCGGTGGCTGCGCGCGGTGGCAGGAGGCTCACGCCCATGCCGTTGGCGACTGCCGCCTGGATGCCGGACAGACTGGAGCTGGTGAAGCTGATGCGCCAGCGGCGGCCCATGCCCTCGATGGCCTGGATCATGTCTTCGCGGTACAGGCCGCGCGGCGGGAACGTCACCAGTGGCACCGGGTCCAGCTCGAAGGTGGGCAGCTGCAGGCTGTCGATCCATTGCAGCGGCTCCGGCCAGCAAGCCAGGCCCTCGCGGCTGTTGCGCCTTTGTTTGAGCAGCACCAGGTCCAGTTCGCCGTTGTCGTAGGCCTGGCTCAGGTCGCGGCACAGGCCACTGGTGACCTCCAGCTTGACCTGCGGATACTGGCGGCTGAAGGCTGACAGTGCATGGGTGGTACGGCCGCCGACGAAGTCTTCGGGTACACCCAAGCGCACGGTCACGCCGACCGAGGCCCCGGCCAGGGCCTCGAGCATCTGGTCATTGAGCGCAAGCATGTGCCGGGCGTAGCCGAGCAGGGTCTGGCCGGCGTCGGTGGGCAGCACGTCGCGGTGACCGCGCACCAGCAGGCGATGGCCGACCATCTCTTCCAGGCGGCGGACCTTCTGGCTGATGGTCGACTGGGTCGAGTGCAGGCGAGCAGCGGCGGTGGTGAAACTGCCGCAATCGGCCACCACGACGATGGCGCGGAGCAAGTCGAGGTCGAACAGCGCTCTATTCGGTTTGACGCTGGTGTGCATCGCAGTATTCGATTCGCGAATGGAAGAACGGCGTTCTAACACAGCCCTGCCGCCCCGGCAATCGCGCAGGTATTCGCAAAGCCACTGCGTGTCATCCAGATAATTCGTTTCAGTCCGCTGCGTCTGATCTCCTAGGATGAACCTTCGTACCCAGGAGACCGCCTCATGCGTATGCCACTCATCGCCTGCCTGCTGGCTGCGCTCACCTGCCCTATGGCCCACGCCGAGACCTCGCCCATGGACACCCGCCTGCTGTATGCCGCCCAGCGCGGCGATGCCCCCGCCATCGGCCGCCTGCTCAAAGAGTCGGTGGATCTTGAGCGTCGCGATGCGCAAGGTCGCACACCATTGATGCTGGCAACCCATGGCAACCATGTCGAGGCGGCCCGGGTATTGATCGAGGCCGGGGCGGACGTCAACGCCAAGGACGCCATCCACGACAGCCCCTACCTGTATTCCGGCGCGCGGGGCCTGAATCAGATCCTGCGCCTGACCCTGGACCACGGCGCCGACCTGGCCAGCACCAACCGCTATGGCGGCACGGCGCTGATCCCGGCTGCCGAGCGCGGCCATGTGGACACGGTGCAGATGCTGATCGACGCCGGGGTCGAGGTGAACCACCTCAACCGCCTGCACTGGACCGCCCTGCTGGAGGCGGTGATTCTCGGCGATGGCGGCCCTCGGCACGTCGAGATCGTGGAACGGCTGCTGGCCGCCGGCGCCGACCCGACGATCGCCGACAAGGACGGCGTGACCGCGCTGGCCCATGCCAAGGCGCGCGGCTATGCGCAGATGGTGGCGCTGCTGGAACCCTGACGCCGCCCCCTACACGGCCTCGTACGGCAGGCCCACGTAGTTCTCGGCGATGTTCACCAGGCCGGCTGGCGAGTTCAGGAAGTAATCGCGGTCGGCCTCCTGCATCTTTTGGTCCCAGGCATCTTTGTGCTCGCCGAAATCGTGCAGCAACTGCGTCATGAACCAGCTGAAGCGCTCGCCTTTCCACACTCGCCGCAACGCCAGCTCGGAGTAGCGCTGCAACAGATCGGTGCGGCCTTCGCGGTAGACCTTGAGCAGGATGCGGTACAGGTAATTGACGTCGGAGGCGGCCAGGTTGAGCCCCTTGGCCCCGGTGGGCGGTACGATGTGTGCCGCATCGCCGACCAGGAACAGGTGGCCGTACTGCATCGGCTCCACCACCAGGCTGCGCAGCGGGGCAATGCTCTTCTCCAGCGCAGGGCCGGTGACCAGGCGCTCGGCGACCTCTTCGGGCAGCCGCGCCTTGAGCTCGTCCCAGAAGCGATCGTCTGACCAGTCCTCGACCCGCTCCTGCAGCGGTACCTGCAAGTAGTAGCGGCTGCGGGTGGCAGACCGTTGACTGCACAGCACGAAGCCACGGTCGTGGTGGGCGTAGATCAGCTCGTGGTTGACCGGCGGAGTATCGGACAGCAGCCCCAGCCAGCCGAATGGATAGACCCGCTCGTACTGCTTGAGCACGCCCTCGGGAATGCTCTGGCGCGAAACGCCATGGAAGCCGTCGCAGCCGGCGATATAGTCGCAGTCCACACGCTGCACCTGACCTTCATGCTCGAACGTGACGTAGGGCTGCTCATCCTTCAGGCCCTGGGGCTGGACGTTACTGACGCCGTAGAAGATCGGCGCCCCGCTCTGCTCGCGTGCCTGCATGAGGTCGCGGGTCACTTCGGTCTGGCCGTAGACCATCACTGTCTTGCCGCCGGTCAGGGCCTTGAGGTCCAGTCGCTGGCGACGCCCACCGAACAGCAGTTCAACGCCTTCGTGCACCAGCCCTTCGCGGTCCATGCGCGCCGAGACGCCCGCCTCGCGCAGCAGATCGACCGTGCCTTGTTCGAGCACGCCGGCACGGATGCGCCCGAGCACGTAGTCCGGCGTCTGCCGTTCGAGGATCAGCGTGTCGATACCGGCCTGGTGCAGCAGTTGGCCGAGCAGCAGGCCAGAAGGGCCGGCACCAATGATTGCAACCTGGGTTTTCATTGTTGTTGTCTCGCCTTGTCGGTGCCGGACTGGCAATAGCCGGCACGGATGATTAGGGTATGCCCCTGTATTTTTACTGGCGAAATCTGCTGAAAAGCTGTGTTATCCAATATAAAAACTGCACTTTCGAAAATCTTGTGCGATCAGCGAACAGGTTCCCACGATGAAATCCTCGCTTCCCGGCGTGCCGCTGTTCCAGCTCTACGGCGAAAACCACACCTGGCCTGGCACCGACCTGCTGCACTGCGAGTCGATTCCGGCCCGTAGCCGCCTGCACCACTGGGAAATCAAGCCGCACCGACATGCCGAGCTGTTCCAGTTGCTCTACGTACAACGTGGCCGGGCGGTGGTGGAAATCGAGGGACGCCGCCGCGAAATCGACGAGGCGGCGATTCAGGTGGTCCCGCCACTGACCGTGCATGGCTTTCACTTCAGCGCCGATATCCAGGGGCATGTACTGACCTTCGGCCCCGCGCTGGTGGCCGAACTCGAGCAGCGCCTGGGCGTGCCGCTGGCAGTGCTGACCTCGCCCGGATGCTACGCCTTGGGCCGCGACCGGGCGCGTCTGCGTGGCCTGATCGAGACGCTGCAACAGGAATACGACGGCAGCGCCCCAGGGCGTGCGGCCTTGCTCGACGCCCTGGTGAGCGCCTTGATGGTGTGGATCAGCCGACGCCAGCAACTGGGCCTGGCCCCGCGCAATCGCGATGAACGCGACCGCCATCTGCTCGGGCAGTACCTGCGTTTGGTCGAGGCGCACTATCGCGAGCACCTGCCGATCGAGACCTACGCCGCCCGCCTGGGCATCACCAGCCTGCAACTGAACCAGCTGTGCCGCGCCCTCAGCGCCCAGAGCGCGTTGCAGGTGATCCATCAGCGGCTGTTGCTCGAAGCCCGGCGCAGCCTGGTGTACACGCGCATGAGCATTGGCCAGTTGTCCGACCGCCTGGGCTTCAGCGATCCCACCTACTTCGCGCGCTTCTTCAAGCGCCTGAGCGGGCAGACGCCCAATGCCTATCGACGGACCGCCAGCGAGGATGCGCCTTGACGTAAACGTCAAGCTGCCAGTAGTTTAGCCGCACTGTGCACGCCCGGAGTCGCCACCGCTGCACCGCCATAGGAGCATCACCATGTCATTACCCGCACAGGTCCGCCTGGTCGAAGTCGGCCCGCGCGACGGCCTGCAGAACGAATCCCGCCCGATCAGCGTCGCCGACAAGGTGCGCCTGGTGGACGATCTCAGCAATGCCGGGCTGCGGTACATCGAAGTGGGCAGTTTCGTCTCGCCCAAGTGGGTGCCGCAGATGGCCGGCTCGGCCGAGGTGTTCGCCGGCATCCGCCAGCAGCCTGGCGTCACCTATGCTGCCCTGGCGCCGAACCTGCGCGGCTTCGAGGACGCCGTGGCGGCGGGTGTGCGCGAGGTGGCCGTGTTCGCCGCTGCCTCCGAAGCCTTTTCCCAACGCAACATCAATTGCTCGATCAGCCAGAGCCTGCAGCGCTTCGGGCCGATCATGGACGCCGCGCGCCAGCAGCAGGTGCGGGTACGCGGCTATGTCTCCTGCGTGCTGGGCTGCCCGTACGAGGGCCGGGTGGACGCGGCGCAAGTGGCAGCAGTGGCGCGAGCGCTGCACGACATGGGCTGCTACGAAGTGTCGCTGGGCGACACCCTCGGCACCGGCACTGCGGGCGACACTCGGCGCCTGTTCGAGGTGGTGTCGGCGCAGGTGCCGCGCGAGCAGTTGGCCGGTCACTTCCACGACACCTACGGACAGGCACTGGCCAATGTCTATGCCAGCCTGCTCGAAGGCATCAGCGTGTTCGACAGTTCGGTAGCGGGGCTGGGAGGCTGTCCATACGCCAAGGGCGCGACCGGCAATATCGCCACCGAAGATGTGCTGTATCTGCTGCAAGGGCTGGGTATCGAGACCGGCGTCGATCTGGACACGCTGATCATGGCCGGTCAGCGGATCAGTCAGGTGCTGGGCCGTGACAACGGCTCACGGGTGGCGCGGGCGCGACTGGCCAAGTAAGGCTGCTTGGCAAGCAAACCCACGCAACGATTCAGGCCGCCCAGGGCGACAGCGCCGGGATGCCGCTGGCCAGCAGCGCCTGGGCGGTGGGGTTGAGCGATGTCCGTTGCAATGCCTTGCGCGCCACCCAGGTGCAGGCCGCGATCTCGCTGCGCGCGGTGGGCTTGTCGCCGGGATACAGGTGGGTGGTGAACAGGTAATGGCACACCCCGCCGATTTCCAGACTGCACAGCTGCAGCAGTTCCTTGCCGCTCAAGCCGGTTTCCTCGTAAAGCTCCCGAGCTGCCGCCACGCGCGGCGACTCGCCGCGCTCGACGGTACCCCCGGGAAAATTCCAGCGTCCGCCTTTCTTGCGCACAAGCAGCACCTGCCCCTCGTGGAAACAAATGACGGTAGCTCTGTATTTTCAGGAAGATTGGCGTGGGGCATCGGACCTGCTCATGACCGGAAATCACTGTGTGACAGTTTTGTTACATAGTTTGACCGGCAAGTCTGACGCCAAGTTCACCCCTGAAGACACACAGCGCCGATGATCGGCGCGCCAGCAGCGGGGAGAACGCTGTGGCGCCCTCCCCGTAACCGCCTCAGTTCGCCGCCCGCGCCCGCGCCGCGTGCAATTTGCGGTAGCTGTCGATCAGGCGCTGGTGACGCTCCAGGCCCTCGAGTTTGAGGCTGGTCGGGGTCAGGCCGTGGAAGCGCACGCTGCCGTCCACCGAGCCGAGCGCGGCATCCATGCGCGCGTCGCCGAACATGCGGCGGAAATTGGCCTCGTAGTCGGCCATCTCCAAGTCCTCGTCCAGCACCACTTCCAGCACCACGTTCAGCGCCTGGTAGAACAGCCCGCGCTCGACGGTGTTGTCGTTGAACTGCAGGAACATCTCCACCAGTTCCTTGGCGTCCTCGAAGCGCTCCAAGGCCAGTTGGATCAGCAGCTTGAGTTCGAGGAGGGTCAATTGGCCCCACACCGTGTTGTCGTCGAACTCGACGCCGATCAGCGTGGTGATGGTGGTGTACTCATCCACCTCCAACTGGTCCAGACGCTTGAACAGCAGTTTCAAGGCGCGGTTGTCGAGGCTGTGCAGGTTGAGGATGTCGGCACGCACGCCCAAGGCACGGTTGGTGTTGTCCCAGATGAGGTCTTCCACCGGATAGATTTCCGAATAACCCGGCACCAGGATGCGGCAGGCGGTGGCACCGAGGTCGTCGTACACCGCCATGTAGACCTCTTTGCCCATGCCTTGGAGCAACGAAAACAGGGTGCGCGCCTGCAGCTCGGTGCTGTCTTCGCCGGCCCACTCCCACTCGACGAACTCGAAGTCGGCCTTGGCGCTGAAGAAGCGCCAGGACACCACACCGCTGGAGTCGATGAAGTGTTCGACGAAGTTGTTCGGCTCCATCAGCGCGTGGCTCTCGAAGGTGGGCTGCGGCAGGTCGTTCAAGCCCTCGAAGCTGCGCCCCTGAAGCAACTCGGTGAGGCTGCGCTCCAGTGCCACTTCAAAGCTCGGATGGGCACCGAAGGACGCGAACACCCCACCGGTACGCGGGTTCATCAAGGTCACGCACATGACCGGGAATTTGCCGCCCAGCGACGCGTCCTTGACCAGCACCGGGAAGCCCTGGTCCTCCAGGGCCTGGATACCCGCCAGGATGCTCGGGTACTTGGCCAGTACCTGCGCCGGCACGTCCGGCAGGCACAACTCGCCTTCGAGGATCTCGCGCTTGACCGCCCGTTCGAAGATCTCCGACAAGCACTGCACCTGCGCTTCGGCCAGGGTGTTACCCGCGCTCATGCCGTTGCTCAGGTACAGGTTCTCGATGAGGTTGGAGGGGAAGTACACCGTCTGGCCATCGGACTGGCGCACGAACGGCAACGAGCAGATACCACGCGCCTTGTTGCCCGAGTTGGTGTCGTACAGATGTGAGCCGCGCAGTTCGCCGTCCGGGTTGTAGATCTCCAGACAGTGCGCGTCGAGAATTTCCGCCGGCAGCGCATCCTTCGGTCCAGGCTTGAACCACTGCTCGTTGGGGTAATGCACGAACGCTGCGTTGGCGATCTCCTCGCCCCAGAACTGATCGTTGTAGAAGAAGTTGCAGTTCAGCCGCTCGATGAACTCACCCAAGGCCGAGGCCAGCGCGGCTTCCTTGGTGGCGCCCTTGCCGTTGGTGAAGCACATCGGCGACTGGGCGTCGCGCAGGTGCAGCGACCAGACGTTGGGCACGATGTTGCGCCACGAAGCGATTTCGATCTTCATGCCCAGGTCGGCCAGCAACCCGGACAAGTTCTCGATGGTGCGCTCCAGCGGCAAATCCTTGCCCGCGATGGTGGTGCTGGAATCGGCCACCGGCATCAGCAGGCCCTGGGCGTCGGCATCGAGGTTGTCGACCTGCTCGATGATGAACTCGGGACCGGTCTGCACCACCTTCTTCACCGTGCAGCGGTCGATCGAGCGCAGGATGCTCTGGCGGTCCTTCTCGGAAATGTCTTCGGGCAGCTCGACCTGGATCTTGAAGATCTGGTTGTAGCGATTCTCCGGGTCGACGATGTTGTTCTGCGACAGGCGAATGTTTTCCGTCGGGATGTCGCGGGTCTGGCAGTACAGCTTGACGAAGTACGCCGCGCACAGCGCCGAGGAGGCCAGGAAATAGTCGAACGGCCCAGGCGCCGAGCCGTCGCCTTTGTAGCGGATCGGCTGATCGGCGATCACCGTGAAGTCGTCGAACTTGGCTTCGAGTCGGAGGTTGTCGAGAAAATTGACCTTGATTTCCATGCGGGGGCACCAGCGCGTAAAACGAAATGGGCGCCATTATCCGGATTTTCCGGGGTGAAGTCTTGCCGAGGCGACCGAGCTGCGCAGCCGCTGCCTCAGGGCGACTTCGCGGCGTCTTGCTGGGCCTTCCAACGCGCCAGGTTCTCCGTGACCAGGCGCTCGGGCAGGTCGCTGGCGACGATGTCCTTCATCTTCGCCTCCAGCTTTGCGCGCAGTGCCGGCAGGTTGCAGGGCGACTCGCGGGACATCGCCAGGTACAGCCCTTCGCTGGAGATCGGCGGTTCCAGACCCTGCACCTTGGCCTCGATATCCATCACACGGGTCAGGGCCATGCCAGGAAAGCGCTCGAAGATCACGTAGTCGCTGCGTTTGTGCAGCAACTTGTCGAACGCCTGGCGGGCGCCCGGCACGGCTTCGAGGTTGAGGTTGGTGCGCGCGTACTCGTCGAAACGCTCGCCATGGCTGTTGTTGACCAGCACGCCACCCTTGAGCCCGCGCAAGTCGTCCCAGCCTTGGTAGGTCATCGCCTGCTCGCTGCGCACCCAGACCACGCTCGGGGTGTGCAGGAACGGCGGCTGGATGAAGTCCACCTCGTTCTCCCGCGCCCGGGTGAGAAAATAGCCGGCCAGCAGATCGACCCGCCCCAGGCGCACTTCCTCCTGGGCGCGGCCCCAAGGCCCGGCGTAGGTGATCTGCACCTCAAGGCCCAGCTCGCTGGCCAGATGCTGGAGCAGGTCGGCATTGGCGCCGATCAGCCGCTGAGGGTCTTGCGGGTCGCGCCACAGATACGGCGGATATTCCGGGTTGCCGGTGGCGGTCAAGCGTGAGCAGTCGTCGGTAGCGCACGACAGGCCCGGCAGCGCGAACGTGAAAAACAGCAGCAAGGCCCTGCGTAAATGGCACTCGATCATGGGAAGTCCCTCTTCTGGGCTGAACAGCGACGCAACAGTGATCGTCAAGGTGTAGGTGCTGCCAGAAGGCACTTGGTTCAGCAAATTCCAACGAGGACGCGACACCCGCGCCAGGACGGCGAACTCCGCCCTGTGGCGCGCGGGCGATGATGCCAGGCGCGGCGTGGAGAAAGTGTGATCGTGGTCACGGCCAGGCGCGTTGAGGCGGTGGTGACCGCGATCGATTACGCGAGTGTCGCAATCACCTGCGCCGCGGTGGTCACCTGACGGAAATGGTGGGTCCACAGCGCAATGCCCAATTTGCCCGAGCGGTCCAGCGAGGACCCTATCGTCAGGTCGGTGAGCAAGGTCGGCGCGAGTCCGGCATCGAACAGCGCGAACCCGGCGGCGAGCACGCAGGTCTCGGTGTGCAGCCCGCACACCAGTACCCGCTCGACCTGCAGACGCTTGAGGTAGTCGATGGCCTCTGCACTCTGCCCGTAGCCATGCTTGATGAACACCTCGTCGGCCTCGACCAGACTTTCGTCCTCGGTCGCCGGGTGCCAACCGAGCTGGCGGTCGAACGGGGTGACCTGCTCGTCGTGCAGCTCGACCGACGCGATGGCCGGCAACCGTGCAGCCAGTGCACGGATGCCGTCGACCAGCCACTCCGGTGGACTGAAGGTGGACTGCACATCGACGATCAGCAAGGCCTGCCGCATATAGGGGTCTGCGCGAGTAGACAAAGGGCGCGCAGTATACCGTCTGCGTTTCAGCCGTGCTCGGGCAGCGCGTGCATGTGCGTGGTGCGCCATAGCGGATCGTGCTCGACATCGACGATCACGAAACCCTGGCGCTGCCAGAACTCGATGGCGCCGGGCAGGAATGGATGGGTATGCAGATAGAGGCACTGCACGTGTGCCTGCCTGGCCTGGTCGCGCAATGCCTGGTACAGCGCTCGGGCCATGCCCTGCTGGCGATACTCGGGGAGCACGAACAAGCGCACCACTTCCACGGTGCGCAGGTGCCGGTAGTCGAGCTGCGCGAAGCGGTGGTCGTAGGGCAAATAACCGATCGCGCCGATCAGCCGGCCCTGGTCACGCGCGACCAGGAAGCGACCGGCACCGTTCAGGTACGTCTCGGTGAAGCGCGCCAGATCGTCCGGCATCGGCGCCTGGGCGAGCATGGGAAACAGCTCGCGGCGTGCCCGGTCGACGAAGGCGACCACTTCGTTGACGGTATCGGCAGTGACGCTCTGAATGGACCAATCGGACATGGGCACCTGCACAGGGTGATATCGACATCCCGTACTGTAGCTGCCGCGAGCGCGCCGCGCTTGATACAGGGCAACTGCATGGACCTGCCACGCCTCGCGCTTGTCCTAGGCTTTGTCTGGACCCTGATAATGAGCTGAAATAGCCTCCGCACGTCGACAAGGAACGCCCATGCCCAAGACTTCACCGCCCGCCGCACAGGGCTTCGTTCGCGTGCGTGGCGCGCGCGAACACAACCTCAAGAACATCGATGTCGATGTGCCCCGCGACGCCCTGGTGGTGTTCAGCGGCGTGTCCGGCTCGGGCAAGTCGTCGCTGGCGTTCTCTACCCTGTATGCCGAGGCGCAGCGCCGCTATTTCGAGTCGGTGGCGCCCTACGCGAGGCGCCTGATCGACCAGGTCGGCGTGCCCGACGTCGATTCGATCGAAGGCCTGCCCCGGCGGTCGCCTTGCAGCAGCAGCGCGGCACGCCAAGCGCACGCTCGTCGGTGGGCAGTGTCACCACCCTGTCGAGTTCGATCCGCATGCTCTACTCGCGCGCCGGCAGTTACCCGCCAGGGCAGCCGATGCTGTACGCCGAGGATTTTTCGCCCAACACGCCGCAAGGCGCCTGCCCGCAATGCCATGGCATCGGCCGAGTGTTCGAAGTGACCGAGGCCACCTTGGTGCCCGATCCGTCGCTGACCATCCGCGAACGCGCCGTGGCCGCCTGGCCCATGGCTTGGCAAGGCCAGAATCTGCGCGACATTCTCGTCACCCTAGGCTATGACGTCGATGTGCCTTGGCGCGACCTGCCCCAGGAACAGCGCGACTGGATCCTGTTCACCGAAGAAACGCCCACCGTGCCGGTCTATGCGGGCCTCACCCCGGCACAGACCCGCGCAGCGCTAAAGAAGCAGCTCGAGCCGAGCTATCAAGGCACCTTCAGCGGTGCCCGCCGCTACGTACTGCACACCTTCATGCACTCGCAGAGCGCACAGATGCGCAAGCGCGTGGCCCAGTACATGCGCCCCAGCCCGTGCCCAGCGTGCGCCGGCAGGCGCCTCAAGCACGAAGCCTTGAGCGTGACCTTCGCCGGGCTGGACATCGCCGAGCTGTCGCGCCTGCCCCTGCAGGACTTGGCCCAGGTGTTGCGCGACGTCGCCGCGCCCAGCTACCTGCAACGCCGCGACGAGGGGGGCGAGACGCTCAGTCACGCGCAGACCCGCAGTGCCCGCGAGCAGCGTGCCGCACGCGGCGAGCCCCCGCATGCCGGCGGCCAGGACGTGCGCCACACGCCCAATCTCTCTCTGGAAAAGCGCCTGGCCGCTCAACGCATCGCCAGTGAACTGCTGGCGCGCATCGACACCCTGCTCGACCTCGGCCTGGGCTACCTGGCGCTGGAGCGCAGCACCCCGACGCTGTCCTCGGGCGAGTTGCAGCGCCTGCGCCTGGCCACCCAGCTCAACTCGCAGCTGTTCGGCGTGATCTACGTGCTCGACGAACCCTCCGCCGGCCTGCACCCGCCGACAGCGAGGCGCTGTTCGATGCGTTGCAACGCTTGAAACAGGCGGGCAACTCGGTGTTCGTGGTCGAACACGACCTGGACACCCTGCGCCGCGCCGACTGGCTGGTGGACGTCGGCCCGGCCGCGGGCGAGCACGGTGGACGCATCCTCTACAGCGGCCCGCCGGCGGGGTTGGCCGAGGTGGCCGAGTCGCGCACCGGCGTCTACCTGTTCGCCGACCCGGCGCCCAGCCAGCGCGCACCTCGGCCTGCACGGCAATGGCTGTGCCTGGAAGGCATCAGTCGCAACAACCTCCACCAGCTCGACGCGCGCTTCCCGCTCGGCTGTTTCAGCGCCGTCACCGGCATCTCCGGTTCCGGCAAGTCGAGCCTGGTCAGCCAAGCCCTGCTGGAGCTGGTAGGCGCCCATCTGGGTCAGCAGGCGGGGGCCGATGAACCCCAGGAGCAGAGCCTGGAAGACGAACCCGAACAGCCCAGCAGCGGGCACATCAGCGCCGGTCTCGAGCAGCTCAAGCGCCTGGTGCAGGTGGACCAGAAACCTATCGGCCGCACCCCGCGCTCGAACCTGGCCACCTACACCGGCCTGTTCGATCACGTGCGCAAGCTGTTCGCCGCCACCGAGCAGGCTCGGGCCGCCGGGTTCGATGCCGGACGTTTCTCTTTCAACGTCGCCAAGGGCCGCTGCGAGACCTGCGAGGGCGAAGGTTTCGTCAGCGTCGAGCTGCTGTTCATGCCCAGCGTCTATGCGCCCTGCCCCACGTGCCATGGCGCGCGCTACAACCCGCCTACCCTGGCCGTCACCTGGCAAGGCCTGAACATCGCCCAGGTGCTGCAGCTCACCGTCGATCAGGCGCTGGCCGTGTTCGCCGAACACCCCGCGCCACGCCGCAGCCTGCGCGTGCTGGCCGACATCGGCCTGGGCTACCTGCGTCTGGGCCAGCCAGCCACCGAGCTCTCCGGCGGCGAGGCGCAGCGCATCAAGCTGGCCACCGAACTGCAGCGCAGTGCCCGTGGGGCGACGCTGTACGTGCTGGACGAGCCCACCAACGGCCTGCACCCGCAGGATGTCGACCGGCTGCTGGTGCAGTTGAACCGCCTGGTCGATCAGGGCCATACCGTCGTGGTGGTGGAGCATGACATGCGCGTGGTGGCGCAAAGCGACTGGGTGATCGACATCGGCCCGGGCGCCGGCACGGCAGGCGGGCAGATCGTGGCCTGCGGCACCCCTCGCGAGGTGGCGTCCTGCGCCGACAGCCGCACCGCGCCCTTCCTGGCGCGAGCACTGGCCGATGGGGTGGCGCGGCGATGAGCAGCCCGCTGCCGCCGCTCAACGCCCTGCGCGTCTTCGAAGTGGTCGCCCGCCACCTCAACTTCCGCCTGGCGGCCGACGAGCTGGAGGTCACCCAAGCGGCCGTCGCCCAGCAGATCCGTGGGCTGGAAGCGCATCTCGGGGCGCGTCTGTTCGAGCGCCTGCCACGCGGGCTGCGCCTCACCGAGGGCGGGCTGGCCTACAGCCACAGCATCCGCAGCGCCCTGGCGTTGATCGGCGAAGCGACCGCCGCGCTGCGCCCGGACGACCGTCACCTGACCGTCAGCGTCACGCCCACCTTCGCCTCGCGCTGGCTCATCCCGCGCCTGGGTTCGTTCACCCAGGCCCACCTCGACATCGACCTGCGCGTATTGGCCAGCGAACGTCTGTCGCGTTTCCAGGCCGATGGCGTGGACCTGGCGGTGCGCTACGGTCGACCGCCCTTCGGCCCCGGGCTGAACGCCGAGCTGCTGACCGAGCAGCGGATGGTGGCCGTGGCCAGCCCCGCCCTGCTCGCCCAGCAGGGTACGCCGCGCAGTGCCGAACAGTTGCAGCCGTTTGTGCTGCTGCACGATGCGCATAACCTGTGGCCGACCTACATCGCGCAGTTGTTCGGCCAGCCGACGCAGCCCATGCCGCGCAACCTGCGCTTCAACCAGACCGCTTTGGCCATCGAAGCCGCCCTGGCCGGACAAGGCCTGGCACTGTCCAGCGAACTGTTCGTCAAGGACGACCTGCACGCCGGGCGGCTGGTGCAGGTATTCGAGCAGGCGCTACCCATGGACAAGCATTTGTATCTGGTCTGGCCGCGCAAGGACGGCGCGCCGACAGCGCTGCTCGCCGTGCGCCACTGGTTGCAGCACCAGATCGGGGACACCTGAGAGAATAGTTTTTCTACTGGGTCAGCTGCTGATCGCTGCCTGTCTGGCGACAGACAGGCCTTGCTAACCTGGCGTTCGTCGATTCGATCAACGCACCCACGGAGGCTGCATGTCAGTAGAAAAAGTAGCGATCATCACCGCAGGCGGCAGTGGCATGGGCGCTGCCGCGGCACGTCGTCTGGCCAGCGACGGCTTCAAGGTGGCGATCCTGTCGTCCTCGGGCAAAGGCGAGGCGCTGGCCCAAGCGCTCGGCGGTATCGGAATCACCGGCAGCAACCAGAGCAACGACGACCTGCAGCGCCTGGTCGATGCCGTATTGCAGCGCTGGGGGCGCATCGATGTGCTGGTCAACAGCGCCGGCCACGGCCCGCGCGCGCCGATCCTGGCGATCAGTGACGACGACTGGCACCAGGGGCTGGACACCTACCTGCTCAACGTCATCCGCCCTACCCGCCTGGTGACGCCGACCCTGCAGGCGCAAGGCGGCGGCGTGATCATCAACATCTCCAGCGCCTGGGCCTTCGAGCCCAGCGACCTGTTTCCCACCTCGGCGGTGTTCCGCGCAGGACTGGCGGCCTTCACCAAGGTCTTCGCCGACACCTACGCTGCGCACAACCTGCGCATGAACAACGTGCTGCCCGGCTGGATCGACAGCCTGCCCGGCACCGACCAGCGCCGCGACAGCGTGCCGCTCAAGCGCTACGGCACAGCCGAGGAAATCGCCGCCACCATCGCCTTCCTGGCCAGCGACGGCGCCGCCTACATCACCGGGCAGAACCTGCGCGTCGATGGCGGGCTGACCCGCAGCGTGTGAAGCCGCCAGGGCAATCGATGGCAAATCCAGTTAAACCCTCCAGGCAAGCACCCTTCTAAACAGACTGTGCCTTCACGGCATGGTCTGTTTTTTCTTTACCTCGGAGGGAGACCCGATGGACGAACGATTGCTGCAGTTGCTGACCACCACCACGGTATTCGGCATCTCCATCCTCAACCTGCTGCTGGCGCTGGCCGTCACGGTGGCCACCTTCCTGTTCACCCGCTGGGCGCTGAGTTTCCTCAAGCGCCGCGCCCATCAATGGTCCAGCCACGAAAGCCAGTTCGCGCGGCTGGTCACCGAAGTGCTCGAAGGCACCAGCAACGCACTGCTGATGCTCGCTTCGCTGCTGGTCGGCCTGGGCGTGCTGGACTTGCCCGAACGCTGGCTGGACCGGGTCGGCAGCCTGTGGTTCGTGGTCGCGGCGCTGCAGATCGGTCTGTGGGCCAACCGCGCCATCGCCATCGGCCTGGGCCGCTATTTCGCCCGCCACGACACCACTGGCGCCTACCGTGGCAGCGCCCTGGCCACTCTGTCGGGCTGGGGCGCGCGGGTGTTGTTGTGGTCGGTGGTGCTGTTGGCGATGCTGTCGAACCTGGGCGTGAACATCACCGCCTTCGTCGCCAGCCTCGGCGTGGGCGGTATCGCCGTGGCCCTGGCGGTGCAGAACGTGCTGGGCGACCTGTTCGCCTCGCTGTCGATCGCCGTGGACAAACCCTTCGAAGTCGGCGACTTCATCGTCATCGGCTCGCTGGCCGGCACGGTGGAGAACATCGGCCTGAAGACCACGCGCATTCGCAGCCTGGGCGGCGAGCAGATCGTCATGGCCAACGCCGGCATGATCAGCAGCACCATTCAGAACTACAAGCGCTTGCAGGAGCGGCGCATCGTCTTCGAGTTCGGGCTGTCCTACGACACGCCCACCGAAGCGGTGAAGAAGGCCCCGGCCATCGTCGAGGAGTCGATCAAGGCGCAAAGCCAGGTGCGCTTCGACCGCGCTCACCTGCGCGGCTTCGGCAAGGAAGCGCTGGAGTTCGAAGCGGTCTACATCGTGCTGGACCCTGGCTACAACCTGTACATGGACATCCAGCAGGCGATCAACTTCCAGTTGCTCGAGCGCTTCTCCAAGGTGGGCGCCAAGTTCGCCGTAGGGGCGCGCTCGATCAAGGTCACCGGATTGCCGGAGGCGTCCAACCAGCTGACGGCGGTCAGGGGGCGAGACTCCCAAGGTCACTGACCCTGGGCAGTCACCGGCGCCGACTGCTGCGCAGGCCTGTAAGATCGAGCGGTGGAGCGCTCGATGGCCAGCGCCAGCGTTCGCTGCATGTCCAGCCGCAGCCGCGTGCGGGGTGCCTGCTCAGCACTGGCATCCGCCGCGTGCGCGAGGGGCAGCGCGCCCTCGTGCAGCAGCGCCTTGATGTGCAGCGGGGTCAAACCAGGGTCGATCGACAGCAGTGCGGCGACGGTCCCAGTGACCAAGGCCGCCGCGTAAGAAGTGCCACAGCCACCGCCACGTCCGGGGCGCGCTGCAGTGGCCAGCGAAGCCCCAGGACAGGCCGCGGCGGCGATGTCCACGCGAGGCCCCCGGTTGGAGCTTTCACGCCACTGCACCGCGCGAACGTCCGTCAGCGAACCTGACCAGGCGCTGCGTTGGTGCGCGCCGACCACCAGCAACTGCGGTGAGCGCAGGCCCGCCGGCAGGTGGTCGGCAACATCCCCGGCACTGTTGCCAGCCGAGTTGACGACGACGACACCAGGATGCTCGCGCTCGAGCCAAACGAAAAAACGCTCCAAGACCCGACGATAGCCTGCGAATGCCTGGTCGGACCGAACGTTCACCGTCACCGGCTCGCCCTCGCGGTCCAGCGTCCCCAGGCGATGGATACCCCAGCTCCAGTTCAGCACCTGCGCGCCGTCCTGCACCATGTTCACCGAGGCCGCTATGCGCGCGATCACGCCTGAGGGGGAGCCCCTGTCGATGATCAGATCGAAGCGGCCACCGGCCCGGCTCAGGCGACTGAGCAAGGCGCGGTTGCCACCCGGATAGAGGCTTGAGGCCAGGATGCCGGTGACCACGGAGCCATGCCGACTCGACGCAGGACTCTGGTAGGCATAGACACACAGGTTGGCACCAGCACAGGGCTTGGCATAGGGCCTGAAGTCGAGCGAGTCGAAGTCCACGCCGCGCTCGACAATGCCCACACGTACGCGCTGCCGGTCGGTATCGACACGCGTGGCCAGCGTGCGTTGATACAGGTCGACGGCGGCGCTGAAATGGTTGGCTTCCCAACCGGCCTGGTCCGCAGGCTCGACCTCATCGTCGGGGTCTTCGGGCAGCGCCCGGTTGTCATCCTCGATCACGATGGCGGCGACCTGTGGATCGGCCCGTAACCGCTCGATCCAAGCCTGACGCGCGAATATCCCGTCAGCGGGCAGGCGCACTTGGTACACGCCAAGCACGGTGATGGCCCCGACGATCTGCAGGCCATGCCGGCTGGCGATCCGTAAAGCCGCTTCAGGCGTACTGGCTTCGTCTTTCAGAACCAGACTCAGCAGATCGACAGCGGTCACCACCCCAGGGGCAACGTCTTCCAACCTGTCCTGATTCAACGGCAGTACGCGTGCGCCCTCAGGGTTCCAGCGCACCATGTTGCTCACTCGATCGCCATCGCTCAACCAGACCGGGACGCCGGCCTGCACCTGCTGCGGCAGGCTCACATGCATCAGCGTAGGCTGCATGACCACGGCTGTGTCGGCCAGTGGCGCACCGTCGAGCACTACCGCGGGCTTGGCGCTGGACAAGCCCTGCACGCCCATGCACCAGCGCTGCACCGGCCCGGTTTGCCAGCCCGTGCAGGGCATCAGGCTGGTGATACGCAGTGTCTCTGCCGCCAATACGGGGATGGATGCGGTCCACAGCAGCCCAGTGAACAGCAGCGCTGAGCCTACCTTCATGTTCAGGACGTCCGAGTCGTTGAAAGGCACCGGCCTGGCGTGAAGGCCAGGCCTTGGTGCACGACACTAAGCGGATCGTCCGTCGACGCCTACTGACAGAATTGTCAGGTCGCTGGCGGCTTGTGCTCGAATACCCGCCGGTGCGTCAGGGCATGATCGGTGGCGTATAGGCCAGGGTCGTACCCAGCGCCCAGAGCAGGAACAGCACCAGCGGCACGTGCACCAGCAGTTGCACGAAGGAAAAGCCGATCAGGTCACGCGCCTTGAGCCCCAGCACGCCCAACAGCGGCAGCATGTAGAACGGGTTGATCAGGTTCGGCAGCGCCTCGGCGGCATTGTAGATCTGCACCGCCCAACCCAGGTGGTACTGCAGGTCGTTGGCGACCAGCATCACGTAGGGTGCTTCGATGATCCACTTGCCGCCCCGGAGGGGATGAAGAAGCCCAGCACCGCCGAGTACACACCCATCAGCAAGGCATAGGTGTCATGGGTGGCGATCTGGGTGAAGGATACCGAGATGTGATGCGCCAGGGTCTGGGCGTCGGCGCCCTGGACTTGGGTGAGGATGGCGGCGATCGAACCGTAGAGCGGGAACTGGATCAGCACCCCGGTGGTGGTCGGCACGGCGCGGGCCACGGCATCGAGGAAACTACGCGGACGCCAGTGCAGCAAGGCCCCGAGCATGATGAACAGCAGGTTGTAGGTGTTGAGCCCGGAAATGGCGGTGATCGCAGGCTTGGTGGCGAACTCCTGGTACAGCCAGCCGGCCGCCAGGGCCACCAGCAGCAGGATCAGGATCGGGCTGTGCTCCAGCCACTCGCCCGGACGCGTGCGCTGGGCCGGCGGCGGCGCGGTGAAGCTGGGATCGACACCACAGTCCTGGGCGCTGCGGGCGCTGCTGGGGCCCGGTGCGGTCGCGTAGGCAATCACCAGTGAGACGATGACCAGCGCCGCCAGCATGACGCCGGACTGCCAGAGGAAGATGGTCTCGGTGAACGGAATCACCCCGGTGATGGACAGGATCGACGGTGGCAGGCTGGCCGGGTTGGCCTGCAACTGCGCCGCCGACGACGACAGCCCCAGCGCCCACACCGCGCCCAAGCCCAGGTACGCGGCAGCGCCTGCAGCGCGATAATCCATCTTCAAGTCCTGGCGACGTGCCAAGGCGCGCACCAGCAGACCGCCGAACACCAGCGACAGGCCCCAGTTGAGCAAGGAAGCGAGCATCGAAATCAACGCCACCCAGCACACCGCCGACCGGCCGTTCTTCGGCAGCCGGGCCAAGCGGTCGATGAGCCGAGCGGCCGGTGGAGAACTGGCGACCACGTAGCCGCCGATCACCACGAAGGCCATCTGCATGGTGAAGGGGATCAGGCTCCAGAAGCCGTCGCCGAAGGCCTTGGCGGTGGCCGTGGGTTTGGCCCCCATGGCCAGTGCGCCCAGGCAGACGAGCATCACCGCCAGGGCAGCGAACACCCAGGAGTCGGGGAACCAACGTTCGGCCCAGTTGGAGCAACGCAGGGCGAATCGAGCAGAGCGGCTGTCTTGAATTTCAGCGGCCACGGGGTGTTTTCCTTTTTTGGTTTTATTGGTGGAGGTCGTTCTGAAAACGACACAGCCCCTGCGGCCACGAATCACGCTGCGGCCGCAGGGGGCGAAGCACAGTTTTAGAAGGTCATTTCTTTCACATCGTCCGGCACGATCAGTTTTCCAGCGGTCTTGTCGACGATCTCCTGGACACTCACCCCCGGCGCGGTTTCGCGCAGGATGAAGGCGCCGTTGTCGATCTCCAGATAAGCCAGGTCGGTGAGTACCTTGCGGATACAGCCGGCGCCGGTCAGCGGCAGGCTGCAGCGTGGCAGCAACTTGGATTCGCCGTCCTTGGACGCGTGGGTCATGGTGACGATGATGTTCTCGGCCCCGGCCACCAGGTCCATGGCACCGCCCATGCCCTTGACCAACTTGCCAGGAATCATCCAGGAGGCGATGTTGCCCTCCACGTCCACCTCGAAGGCACCCAGCACCGTGAGGTCGACATGGCCGCCCCGGATCATGGCGAAGGACTGCGCCGAATCGAAGATCGAGGCGCCGACGCGGGCGGTGACGGTCTGCTTGCCGGCGTTGATCATGTCGGCGTCGACCGTGCTCTCGCTGGGAAACTCGCCCATGCCCAGCAGGCCATTCTCCGATTGCAGCATCACGTCCATGTCGGCCGGTACGTAGTTGGCCACCAAAGTCGGAATGCCGATGCCCAGGTTGACGTAGTAGCCATCCTTCAGTTCACGGGCGACACGTTGAGCCATCTGTTCGCGGGTCAATGCCATGGTCTGGATCTCTTTGTTGTTCTGTGGGCGGCCCTCAGGCCTTGACAGTGCGCTTTTCGATGCGTTTTTCGAAGGTGCCGACGATGACCCGGTCTACGAAGATGCCCGGGGTGTGGATTTCGCTGGGCAGCAGCACGCCGGGCTCGACGATCTCCTCGACCTCGACCACGGTGATGCGCCCGGCCGTGGCGGCCAGCGGGTTGAAGTTCTGCGCGGTGTGGCGGTACACCACGTTGCCGTAGTGGTCGGCCTTCCAGCCCTTGACGATGGCGAAGTCGCCGGTGATGGCGCGCTCCAGGATGTAGTGGCGGCCCTCGAACTCGCGCACCTCCTTGCCTTCGGCCACCGGCGTGCCGTAGCCCGTGGCGGTGAAGAACGCCGGGATGCCTGCGCCGCCGGCGCGCATCTTCTCGGCCAGGGTGCCCTGGGGCGTCAGTTCCACCTCCAGTTCGCCGCTGAGCAATTGACGCTCGAACTCGGCGTTTTCGCCCACGTAGGAGGCGATCATCTTGCGGATCTGTCGATCCTCGAGCAGCACGCCCAGACCGAAGCCATCGACGCCGCAGTTGTTGGAGATCACGGTCAGGCCCTTGACCCCACGCCGCTTGATCTCGGCGATCAGGTTCTCGGGGATGCCGCACAGGCCGAAGCCCCCGGCCAGCACCGTCATGTCGTCGGTGAGGCCCTCGAGGGCTTGTTCATAAGTTGCTACGCGCTTGTCCAGTCCGGCCATGCTGATCCGCCTTTATCGTTATTGGAGCGAGTGCAGCCATCTTCACCGCTGGCGACTGATTTGTTAATTTTGTTTTCGTCATCGATTGATAACTTTTGCAAAACAACAGGCGATTGCCATGAATGTCAAACAACTGCGCGCTTTCGTCACCGTGGCCAAGTACCAGAGCTTCGCCCAGGCCGGCGAGCACCTGCACATCTCCCAGCCGGCCCTGAGCCTGACCATCAAGGCGCTGGAGGACAACCTCGGCGGCGCCCTGCTCACCCGCACCACACGCAGCGTCAGCCTGACCGCCGAGGGCGAGGTGTTGCTGCCGCTGGCGCGGCGCCTGCTCGGCGACTGGGACGACACCGAAGAGTTGCTGCGCCAGCGCTTCACCTTGCAACTGGGGCGGGTGTCGGTGGCGGCGATGCCGGCCTTTGCCGGCAACCTGCTGCCGCAGTCGCTGAAGGTGTTTCGCCAGCGCTACCCGAAGGTGAACGTCACGGTGCATGACGTGATCAACGAACAGGTACTTGAACTGGTGCGCCACCGCCGCGTCGAACTGGGCATTGGCTTCGAGCCGGAGCGCAGCGAAGCGTTGCAGTTCCATGCCCTGTACCTGGACCGTTTCGTCGCGGTGGTGCCCGCCGACTCAGCGCTGGCCGAGCAGAGCGAAGTGAGCTGGGAGGCGCTGTTGGCCGAGGATTTCATCGCCCTGCAGCGCCCCTCGGCGGTGCGTCTGCTGCTCGAACAGCACCTGGCAGCCGAGCATGGACGACTGACCGTGGCCTTCGAGAGTCATCAACTGTCGACGGTCGGGCGCATGGTTGCCGCAGGCCTGGGCGTGAGCGCGGTCCCGGCGCTGTGCATCACCCAGATGCAGGAGCTGGGTGCACGCTGCGTGGCCCTGGTGGAACCGACCGTGGAGCGGCGCATCGGCGTCATCGCCTTGAGCGACCACAAGCTGTCTACCGCAGCACAGGCCCTGCTCGATGTGCTGCTCAGCCATACCCATCCCCCGGAGGTGACATGCGTAACGTGAAACTGGCAGGACACGACGTGCCGGCCATTGGCCAAGGCACCTGGTACATGGGCGAGTCCTCCGCATCGCGGGCCGCCGAAGTGGCGGCCCTGCAACAGGGCATCGACCTGGGCATGACACTGATCGACACCGCCGAAATGTACGCCGAGGGCGGTGCCGAACAGGTGGTCGGCGCCGCCATCGCCGGGCGCCGCGACCAGGTGTTCCTAGTCAGCAAGGTGTATCCGCACAATGCCAGCCGTCGCGGTATTCCCCAGGCCTGCGAACGCAGCCTGCGCCGACTGGGCACCGACTGCATCGACCTGTACCTGCTGCACTGGCGCGGCCAGTATCCGCTTGCGGAAACCGTCGAGGCCTTCGAGCGTCTGATCGACGAAGGCAAGATCCGCCGCTGGGGCGTCTCCAACTTCGATGTCGAGGACCTTCAGGCACTGGACGACGAGCGCTGCGCGGTGAACCAGGTGCTGTACAACCCGGCAGAGCGCGGCATCGAGTTCGACCTGTTGCCCTGGAGCCAAGCGCGGCATCTACCGACCATGGCCTACTGCCCGCTGGCCCAGGGCGGGCGCTTGCTGCGTCATCCGTTGCTGCAGACGATCGCCGAGCGCCACGGCGCCACCCCGGCCCAGGTGAGCCTGGCTTGGGTGATCCGCCAGGACGGTGCGATCGCCATTCCCAAGGCGGTGAACCCCGAGCATGTGCGGCTCAATGCCGAGGCCGGGCAGTTGCGACTGAGCGATGCCGACCTGCGCGAGATCGACCAGGCCTTCGCCCCGCCAACGCACAAGCAGCGTCTGGCTATGCAGTGAGGCCACGGACCAGGTGATCGCGCAGACGCAGTAACATCGCGTCACAGCCACGTAGTTGCTCGATGCTAACGAACTCGTCGGGCTTGTGGCCCTGCTCCATGCTGCCCGGCCGCACACCACCGTAGGGATACCGGCCTGATCGAACAGGCCGCCCTCGGTGCCGAACGCCACGGTGCCGAACGCCTCGCAGCCGCTGATCGACGCCAGCAGCCGCGCCGCTTCGCTGTCGGCGGGCGTGGCCAGGCCTGGATAGGCGCTCAACGGCTGCCAGTCGATGCGACTGGCAGGGCTGACCACGCGCATGCGTGGCAACAATTCGCCCTCGGCATAGGCCTGCACGCGCTCGGCCACGCTGCGCGCGTCGAAACCGGGCAAGGCGCGCACCTCGAAATCGAACTGGCAGTGCTCGGGGACGATGTTCAGCGCCTGACCGCCTTTGATGACGCCAGTCTGCACGGTCGAAAACGGCGGGTCGAAGCGCGGGTCATGCGCCTGCGGGTGTGCCAGTGTTTCGCCGATTTCCCCGAGCTTGCCGATCAGCCGCGCCGCGTACTCGATGGCATTCACGCCCTGCGGCGCATAGGCCGAATGGCAGGCGGCGCCGTGCACCTGGCAGCGCATCGCCAGCTTGCCCTTGTGCCCGAGCGCCGGCTTGAGCTCGGTGGGTTCGCCAATCAGGCACAGGCGTGGCGGGTGCGGGCGCTGAGCCAGCGCGTCGAGCAGGCTGCGAACACCTAGGCAGCCGACCTCTTCGTCATAGGAAAACGCCAGGTGCACCGGCACGGCCAGCGGCTGGGCGAGAAAGGCGGGCACTGCCGCCAGAACCGAGGCGATGAAGCCCTTCATGTCGGCCGTGCCTCGGCCGTAGAGCCGACCGTGACGTTCGCTCAGCCTGAACGGCTCGACCGTCCAGGCCTGGCCGTCCACTGGCACCACGTCGGTGTGGCCCGACAACATCACGCCCCCGCGATCACGCGGGCCCAGCGTGGCGAACAGGTTGGCCTTGGTGCCCTCCTCGTTGAAAAACAGCTCGCACTCAACGCCGTATCCGGCCAGATAGTCGCGAATGAAATCGATCAGCGCCAGGTTGGAGTCGCGGCTCACGGTGGCGAAGCCGATCAATTGGCGCAGCAGGTCGCGGCTGGCGAACTCACTCATCGCCCGGCACTCCGTAGCGTGGCGCGGTGGTCGGGTCGAGGGCACGGGTGACGTAGTCCTGCATCTGCGGGCGGTAGGCCTGCCAGAGGCGCTCGAGCGCGCCGATGGGGTCGTGCTCGGCCCAGTCCACGCGCAGGTCCACCAGCGGCCAGGTCAGCTCGCCGGCGATTTTCAGCGCTGCCGAATGCACCGGGCCCGCCTCGCCGCCGGCCGCCATGGCCGCCTGCATGGCGGCCAGCAACCGGTCGGCAAGGTGACCGTCGCGGTGCTCGAAGGCCTGCACCATGGCCGCGATCACCGACGGCGCAGACAGCAGATTACCGGCCGCCGCGCACTGTCTACCGGCCACGGCGTGGTGCACGCCCAGCGCCTGGCTGCCGGTAAACAGCGCCACCTGGCCCTGACTGTCGATCACGCTGACTTGGCGATACTCACTCCAGCCGTTGGCGCTGAGCACCTGGTCCAGCGCGGCGGCTGGTGGTAGCTGGCCTTGCTCCAAGGCGTCGAGAATTTGCGGGCCGAGCGCCGGCAAGGTGATGTTCTGCGTCGCCACCGCGCCGACGCCAGCCCGTACCCACGGGCAACGGGCGCCCACGGCGATGCTGGACGAACTGATGGCGATGCCGAGCTGGCCGGTTTCCTGACAGCGGCCGATGATGGAAAAGGTCATGGTGCAGCTCCTAGCAGGATTTAGCGGCATTCTCGGCAAGCACCGGCGGCGGCGAAACGAGCATTTTCCTGGGTACTGACCAGTAAAAAACTGGGCCCATTGCGCGCCCCTGGAACCGCGTCCGCGTGCTGCGCAGGGACCGCACAGTGCCCCTACCCGCCCCTTCGGCGTTTTATCGCCAAGCCCCAGCTAAATACTATTTTCGCCCTGCCGTGCCCGTCCCTAGTCTGGCCCCAGACCACGGCGGTCCTGTGACCGGCCGTATGACAACCGCCTGAACAAGGGCTCGGACATGACAGTGAACAATCTCGACATCGACACTTTGGTGGTCGGCGGCGGCCAGGCCGGCGTGGCCATCAGCGAACACCTGAGCAAACTCGGCGTGCCGCACCTGGTCCTGGAGCGCCGGCGCATCGCCGAAGCCTGGCGCAGCGGGCGCTGGGACTCGCTGGTGGCCAACGGCCCGGTATGGCACGACCGCTTCCCCGGGCTGGAATTCGACCTGGACGCCGACGCCTTCGCCGGCAAGGACCAGGTCGCCGACTACTTCGAGCGCTACGTACACACCTACAACCTGCCGGTGCGCACCGGCGTCGAAGTCAAACGCGTAGTGCGCAACCAGGACCGTCCAGGCTTCACCGTGCACACCAGTGACGGGGTGATCCGCGCCAACCGCGTGGTGGCCGCCACGGGGCCATTCCAGCGCCCGGTGATCCCGGCCATCGCGCCAAAAGACCCACGCCTGCATCAGATCCACTCGGCGGCTTACCACAACCCGCAACAACTGCCCGACGGCGCGGTACTGGTGGTCGGTGCGGGCTCATCCGGAGTACAGATCGCCGAGGAACTGATGCGCGCCGGACGCCAGGTGTACCTGTCGGTCGGCGCCCATGACCGCCCGCCGAGGACCTACCGCAACCGCGACTTCTGCTGGTGGCTCGGCGTGCTGGGTGAATGGGACGCGGAAATCGCCAAGCCTGGCCGCGAGCACGTGACCATTGCCGTGAGCGGTGCCCGTGGCGGACACACCGTGGATTTCCGCGCCCTGGCCCACCAGGGCATGACCCTGGTCGGCCTGACCCAGTCGTTCGAGCACGGCGTGGTGACGTTTCAGGACAACCTGGCCGAGAACATCCGCCGTGGCGACGACAGCTACCTGGCCCTGCTCGACGCTGCCGATGCCTATGTCGAGCGCAATGGCCTGGACCTGCCGCTCGAGCCCGAGGCGCGCCAGCGCCTGCCCGACCCGCAGTGCCTGACGCAGCCGTTGTTGCACCTGGACCTGGCCGAAGCCGGCGTCAGCAGCATCATCTGGGCCACTGGCTATGGGGTGGACTTCAGCTGGCTGCAGGTGGACACCTTCGACGCCAACGGCAAGCCCCAGCACCAGCGCGGCGTGGCCCGCGAACCGGGGGTCTATTTCCTCGGCCTGCCCTGGCTGTCGCGCCGAGGCTCCTCGTTCATCTGGGGCGTGTGGCACGACGCCAAGCACGTCGCCGGACACATCGCCACACAGCGCACTTACCTGGCCTACCAGGACCGTGAACAGCGTCAGGCCGAATCGCACCCCGCCCATCGATCAGCAATGTCGCTACCTCAGGAGCCCACTGATGCCCACTCATACCCGCATCCGCATGTTCAACACCAAAGTCACCTACCCCAACCAGACCCTGGACAACGACCTGTGCCAGGCGGTACGTGCCGGTAACACCATCTACGTGCGCGGTCAGGTCGGCACCGATTTCGAGGGTCGTCTGGTGGGCCTGGGTGATCCGCAGGCCCAGGCCGAGCAGGCGATGAAGAACGTCAAACAATTGCTCGAGGAAGCCGGCTCGCACCTGTCGCACATCGTCAAGACCACCACCTACATCACCGACCCGCGCTTTCGCGAACCGGTGTACCGGGAAGTGGGCAAATGGCTCAAAGGCGTATTCCCGATTTCCACGGGGCTGGTGGTCGCCGGCTTGGCCCAGCCGGAGTGGCTGATGGAAATCGATGTGATCGCGGTGGTGCCGGAGCCACTGTAATCGGCGAAATCAACCAGGGCCGCTGTGCGGCCCATCGTCAAATGGCCGGGTTGAACAGCGCCTGGTCCTGCCCGCTGCGTAAACGTCCCCGTCGCCTGACAACTTTGTCAGTTGTGGCCTGTCTCTGTGCGCCGTTCAATGGCCCTCTTATCTTAAGCGCTCAGCGCACCCGATCACCTGGGCTACATCCCTTCACGGAGGCGCGTGACATGACCCAGACTTCGAAGACCGAAACGCGGCACGACCCTTACCTGATCTCCACCCAGCCCGACGGTTTGCTCCCCGACATGACCGATTTTTCGCTCGAGCGGGTCGGCAGTGTCGACGGCGGCTGGTGTACCAGCAGCACGCTCAAGGCAGGCCGCGCGCTGGCCGAGGGCGAAGTCTTGAGTGCGTTTCTCATCGACCGACTCGACGGCGATATCCGTCGAGTCGATTACTCCGCACCCAAGGCCCAGCGCGCTGCCAAGCAGTGGCCCAAGGCATTCGCCGATCATCTGGCCGCCGCGGGTGAGCCGATGACCGCCGGGGGCTGGAGCGCGGACAACGTCTTTTCGACGGCCACCGAGCCCCTCAGGCTGTGGAGCCCGGCGCGCTACCGGGCGTTCAGCAACGCACCGTTCGCCGCTAACCTGGTGCAGGCATTGGCCTGCGACGACGCCTTCAGCCTTTCGGCGGGTGCAACGCTGTGCCTGCAAGTGCGCGACCTGACCTCTCAGGCCCTGTACGAGCAGCACTTCTTCACCGCGACGGCCGAGCAAGCCGGGACGAACTGGTCCAAGGCGTTGTGCGAGCAGGTCAACCGTGACAGCCGGGTGCTGCGGGCGGGTGTCCTCGACACTTGCACCGTGACCCCCGCCGAAAACGGCAATGCCTTTTGGGTGCCGCAGTGCGCCGAACTGTGTGTGACCCTCACCGAGGCGCACTGGTGGCAAAGCCAGACAATCGAAGGCCGGCAAGCCCTCGATGACGCTCAGCCAATCCAGGCGTGGGTCTACGATGGCTTTTCCCATCGCCTGCTGGCTCACCATCAGTGGACACCCAGCAAGGCCCAGCGCGCCTCAGGCAAGTGGCTCGGCGCCTGGGCGACTGCGCTCAATGGCTCACCGGTATCCGCCTTCCTGCGCGCCTCGACGCATAACCCTCAGGCCGGCCAGGCCGATGAGGCCGACAACCTGTTCCTGTGGCAACGCGGCGATGCACTGCGCATTTTCACAACCCTGCCCGACGCCGTCGGGCGCCAGGCAGGCCCTCACCTATCCTCGGCCTGGAAGGCTGACGCCGGGCACGCGGTGCTGATCACGATTCGCCATCCGTTCAGCCACAAGTTGCTGCACCGTGCCCTGTTCAAACCCCAGGATGCCAACAAGGTCAGTGACCGGGCCAGCTGGTTGCAGGCCTTGGCCGATTTCCTCAAAACGCAGGCCTGGCCGGAATTGCGGATCGACGCCGGCGACCAACCCCTGACCGTACCCCGTTTCAGCGAGCTGCACGTACTGCTGGAGAACGTCGGCGATGGCAAAAGCTGGAGCGACGGCGACTACGTCAAGTACCTGCTCGAGAACGACGACTGGCCGGGTCGCCAGAGCGCCGAACAGGCTCGGTTCACGCTGACGGCCGGCGATGGCACCGTGCATATCGACGTTCAGGCGCTCAATGGGGAGCTGGAATTTCGCCTTAACAAGGCCGCCTACGACAAAGGCTATCGGGTCGCCGCCTGCGTGCCTCGCGCAGGTGAGCAACGGCTGTGGCCGGTGGAGGTGACCGACACCAAGGTCACTTGGGCGGGGCCGATCGACAAGACGGTCTATGACCTGCACCTGACCTATCCTGAAAGCGCGCGCGACAAGACCATGCTGACCGTGGGCCATGTCGGCGCCTTGCACCCCAGCCACTTCTGGCACGGCGTGCAGGCCGTGGCGTTCACGCCGTCGCCGCCGATGGACGGGTATGAGGCCATCAGCTTCCTGTGCGAAGACTACGGCAACACCAACCACTCCGAAGTCTTCGACACCAGCCATCACGACCGCACCGGTGTGGACGAACGCAGTGGCCTGTTCCACGCCCATTATCCAATCGCTACCCTGCAAGGCCTGCGTGGACTGGGGCCAGTATGCGACCTGACCTTGCACTACTCGGCGCTGCGCGGTAATGAAGCCGGCCTGGGCGATGGATGGGCATGGCGCTTCTCCAGCATCATCACCAGCTCCGTGCAGGAGATCGATCACCGTGTGCTCACCCTCGCCGAGGGCAGCCCAGTGGTGTTCAACGCCGAGCAGTGGGCCCAACTGGGGGCAGGCAAAGCCGTCAAGACCCCGGCCTGCCGGGTGACCAGCAACAAGGACTACAGCACCTTCACCGTGGAGTACCCCAGCGGTCGTCAGGAGATCCTCAGTAAACCTTCGGCGCCGGGCAGCGACGAGGTTGAACCCAACGATGCCTTTCGCAAAAAAGTGCTTGAGGCACTCAAAGCCATCAAGCAGAAAAGCAAGCCTAACTTCCCGAAATTCCCCAGTCATTGGACACAGTGGGTACTGATGGCGCTGACCCCGGAGGTGTATAGAGGTGCAACGGTCATCGATTACACCGAAGCCCTGAGCGCATGGTCCGAGCACGCCAACACCCACGAGCTGGACAGGCGTATCGCCCTGTACGAACGGCCGTTCGTGCAGCTATTGCCTTCACGCATCGTCTCGCAATATGGCGAAGCGCTGGATCTACAGTGGAAGCGCCAGAACGGCCAATTCCTGCTGATGAGCATCAAGAGCGGCGAGTCCGCGCTGTTCAGTGCGCAGTACCTCAGTCCTGAGGCCAAGGCGGGCAGCCAGGTGAAGATGCAGCTGTGGTCTGGGAGCCCGGAAGCGTTCGAGATCGAGCTCAGGCTCGAACACTACCTGCTGCGCACGCTCAAGCGCGTGCAAAAGGGGGCCGTGTTACAGCAGGTGGAATGCGGCTACGACGACGACCCGACCCTGGACCGCGTGCTGTGCCGCCTGCAGGAACAGGACGGTTCGGTGGAGTGCGTGCAGTACATCAAGCAGGATGCCAAATTGAAAAGCTCGCCTGCCTTGCCGCGCGTGGCCTTGCATGCGCTGCTGCCGGGCGCGGGTCAGCAGAATCATATCGGTCGCTACACCTATACCGGTAGCTACCAGCACCCGGATGACCAAGTTTTCATTGCCGCCGTGCAAAGCGGTCCCCACGCCGCCGTGACCCATGAGTTGCATGCTTTTGGCCTTGATGAGGAAGGAAACCGCACGCCGCTGTTACAGGGCGCGGGCTCTGCGCAGTCCCATTGGCTGGAGTTTTCACTGGGTGATGCGCACACCAAGACCACCTTTCGCTATACCGGGTGGGGGGATGAGTTGGTTGAGATCATCGAGCATATCGTCATCAAGCTGACGTGGGATCGGATCGAAATTTCCGCCAACGCCTCGCCGATCGAGCGCAAGACAGCGGTATTGCACTTGCTGTGGCGGTATTCGACCCGGAATCGCAAAAAGCTGGCTAGGGAAATCAAGCACCTGCTGAGCCTGTCGCCCAAAACCCAGCGCGCACGTGTGGGCAAAACCGTAGACGCCACCACAATCGTGACCAACGCTCAAGGCGCGCCCCTGTCGCTTCTAAGCAAGGGTTCCCACACTATTCACTACTGCTATTACGGGGACGACACGCAAAATCAAATCGCGCTGAACGACGTGAAAGGCCTGGGCGGGATACCGAAGCTGGCATGTCCGTTCGTACCGGAATACGCCAGTGCGCCATTGATGGCCGAGTATCAATGTGACGGTTATGGGAATCCTCAGGGACTGAAGCTCTATGGCTATCGGAAAGTCAACCGCGCTGACCGCGATTACCTGGAGTTGGCCGAGGTGGTGTTGGTGGAAGGGGTGCGTGGCACGCTGAGCAACGATACGCTCGACAAGAGCACTCAGTGGAAGCTAATTGGAAAACACGCCCTATGGCATCAGATCAGCACATTGACCTCGGCGCCGGTCAGCAAGAAAACGCCCAGCGAACAAAGTAGGGTGTGGGAGTGGTCGATCACTAACAAGCAGACCACACACGCTCACGATCAGCGTATCGAGTTGTCCAACGTTCAGACCTTCATCGATAACCCCACATTGCCCGGTATTCAGGTGTTCGTCAGCGCGACTACTGCAGCAGGCACGGCCCGAGTGAGTAAGGAAGTTCGCTCACGCTACAGCCGGCGCGCGCTGGAAAAAATCGAGAACGGCGTGGAAACGCATTGGGAGCGCGATGCGTCAGGTAGAGTAACGAAGGAAACGCGCTATCAGCTTCCATCCGCTATTGACGTCAAGACAGCGAAGCAGGTAATGGACGAGCAAACCACTTCGCTGTACTCCCCCGACGGAAGACAGGTAGAACGCACGCACAAGGATGGGAGTCAGACTTACTCTCACCTCGATGGCTTGCAGCGATCTTGGCGCACGGAATGGCGCAGAGCCACGGCTGATGTTTATGTCCCTTTGGAAGAATTCTGTTTCTCGAGGCTGGATGTCTCTTTCCCCTTAGGAAGCTGGGCATGGGATTATCTGCCGGGCGGGCAGGCAGTGCGCAAGTGCAAGCACATGCCGGTATCGACGGGTCAGCAACCTTGGCTTGAACAGAACTCGAGTAGCTTAATCCGTCACACAGTTCCTTCTGAATTGGACACTCTGACCGCCTTGAGATATCCCGAAGATTATGTAGAACCCGCCCCTTCGGAAGAAGATTTACCTGAAGACTTCATAAGCCAAGTGCTTGACCTGCTTGCAGAAGCAAATGTCGAGTTTCCACTCAATGAGGTGGAATCAGGTTGGGGCGATGTAATTGGTTATGTCAATGCCGTGGGCTCGGTGTATTTGAATATCTGTAGTATTTTGCCTAAGAATGGCGTGACAGTATCTGACTACCCCCAGTTAATGAAACAGATCCAGAGCATCATCGGGCTGAAAGGGAATGAGGGGATTAAAGATGCTATTACTCAGTTCAAAAGACCAATGGGAGATATGTACGTAGACCCATTCAGCTACCCATTGAAATTCCCTACTGTAAATGATCTTTCCAACCTCGAAGGGACCTCTGATCCGCTCGATATATTTGAGCTATTCACGACATCTGACGGTCAATTCAATAGACGACAATTAGAAAATCGATTCGAGTTAACGCCTGCCCCCCCGTCAGCCCGTCGGCCACCAATGAGCCGCCCGTCCTGCTCATTGAACAACACGGTCTCGGCGCGCAGCCTCTGTCGCAACGCACAACCACCGACACCGCCAATACCGACGGCACCTTCCAACACGCCGTGCAATGGGCGGACAACGCAGGCCAGCAGCACCTGCAAGTCGATGAGCACTACGACACCGACGGCCGCGTCATCCGCCATACCCGTACCCTGGACACCCAAACCCAGGCCTACACGCTAGAACGCGACATCCTCGGCCGAGTCACCAAAGTCGTTCGGCCGGATGACACGACCCTCGAGCGCGCCTATGAGGGGTTCAGCAACCGCGTTCAGACCCTGACCGTCGACGGTAAGGTGATCGCGACGCAAACGCTCAGCCCTGTGGGCACGCTCACTACACGCAAGATTGGCAGCCGAAAATATGGGTTCGACGAACAGGCCATCACGCTCCCCGACAAGACCAAACTGCAGCGCGTGAGCGATGCCAAGGGCTCCCGCCTGGAGGTCGACGGCAAGGCGCTGTACAGCCAGACCCAGGCTGACGGATCGACGGTACTCACTGCTGCACCCGACTCACCCACCCATGCTGCCTGGCTGCACACCCTCGCCGCCGCCCAGGTACCCGGGCGGCGGCAAATCACTGAAAAAACTCCACGCGGTACCGTCAAGACCGCGGAGTGGCAGAGTCTGCGCGGGCAGCCAGTGGCTGCGCTGCGCGCCGACGGCTGCCTGCGACGCACCTTCCTCGACAGCCAAGAACGACTACTGCGCAGTTGCCAGGCGCATGAGGACGTGCGCTACCGCTATGACGCGCTTGGCCACCTGCAATCGCGGCAGGCGCATGCCCTGACCGGTGCCGGTCAATGGCAGGTCGACAGTGAACACGATGGTTTCGGCCGGGAGGTCGTGCGCACCTTCCTGCGCAATGGCGCGCCTTGCTTCAGCCAGCACATGACCTGGCGCGGCGACGGCCGCCTGACCAGCAAAGCCAGCTACCAGGGCAGCAAGCTGTTGCGCACCGAGCGCTTCACCTATGACCTGCTCGACCGCCTCGACAGTTACACGTGCGACGCCGCAACTGCGGCGCTTTGCCCGCAGGATGGCAATGGCACCCCGATCAAGGCGCAGACGTTCAGTTGGGACAGCCTGGACAACCTGACGCGCTGCATCAGCACGCCGTTCCAGGGCGATGCGGTCACACAGACCTTCAACTACGAGACGGCCTCGGATCCCACGCGCCTGACCTCGGTAAGCAGCGGTACGCAAAAGACCTCGCTGACCTGGAACAGCAACGGCCAGTTGCAGGTGGACGGCCACAAGCGCGTGCTGACCTACACGGGCGCCGGTCAGCTCGGCAGCATCAAGAACGACCAAGGCACCCTGCTCGCACGCTATGAATACGACGGCCTGCAGCGCCTCGCGGCGCAATACGACGAGCAGCAACAGACCACCCAGGAACTGCGCTATGACGGCGACGAGCTGATCGGCCAGGTGTGCTTCGACAAGACGGGCAACGCCACGGGCAGCCTGCACATTTCTCCGGGTCTGGCGCAATACGACGGCGACCAGGTGCGCTGGCTGATCGACGACCCCCAATCGGGTATCGTCGGCCAGGTCTGCGGTACCGACCTGCAACTGGCGCCCCTGCTGCCCTTCGGCGAAGGGGCGGCGCTCAAGGGTCTGGTCAGTGGCTACAACGGCATGCGCCGCGATCCGGTGACCGGTCACTATCACGCAGGCAACGGCTACCGCTGCTACGACCCCAGCCTGCGCCGTCATGCCCAGCCTGACTGGCTGAGCCCCTTCGGTGAAGGCGGCCTCAACGACTATGCCCACTGCCCGGATCCGGTCAACCTGCACGACCCCAGTGGCGCGATCATGCTCAGCCGCTGGGGGCAGGATCAGGAATTGGCCAACTATGCGCAGGTGCTGCGCGAGACCAAACCCATGCCGGTCGGCGGGCGCTGGCGAGGCCTGGCGCTGTCGGCGGTGCTGACGGTCGTCGGTATCGCCGCCTCGGTGATGACCGGCGGGGCCGCGTCGGTATTTTTCGTCGCGATGACGACCTGTGCGGTGCTCTCGTTCGGCTTCGAGGTCGCCTCGGTGCTGACCGAAGACATCAACCCCGAGCTTTCCCGAAAGCTGGGCTATGCGTCGCTGGCCTTCGGGGTGCTGTCGCTGGCCGAAAGTGCGCTGGGTTTGATCAAGAAGGTGCCGAGCCTGATCAAAGGGGCGATGCGGTCTACCCGCCAACTGGGCAAGACGCTCTCACGTCTCAAACCCGGTGCAAGGCTGTCGCGCAGCGCGGTGAGGCCTATGGAGTACGCCAGGCAGCAACTGGGTAATCTGCCGCCCGCGAACAGTGCTCGTTCGGGCGCGATGACCACGCTCAAGGCCGCCGGCCAGCAGTTGATCGATTACCTGGGTGAGGCGCCACACCTGAGCCTGAACAACCCACGCTATGCACGCATGGGCGCGTATGGCACGGCGCTGCGCCAGGCCCATCGGCTCAACAACTTCGCGACGGGCTCACGCAGCCTGAGCGCAGGGGCCTGGGTAACGGGCAAGGCGATCGAGGTGTACATCACGCGCGGTTCGATCGACGCCTTCATCGCCATGGCCAGCGATGATGCCTCAGGCCCCATTACGCCGTGGGGACGCTACTCCGTACCGCTCAAAGATCAGTACCGCTGGAATCACGGGGGTGGCGGGCACTTGCTGACATGATGCTGTACTAGGAGCCGGTTGTTGCACTGCCTGCGACAATCGACACCTGATAAATATGCCAGTATTCGCACCCAAAGGAACTGGTTAGGGTGGTACTGCCACCCTGGCATACTTTCAATCAGGAGATGAATCATGAGCGACGTTAAAGTTGCAAAGGTGAAGTTGTATAACGACAAATTGAAATCAGGCTTTCTCGCACACGAAATCGATGATGAAGATGTTATTCTGCCCACAGAGGCAGTGGGATCGTTGAGCTTGAATAACGAAGACGAAGTATCGTTCGAAGTAAGGAAAGACGGTGATAAGCACTATGCCACCAATGTAAAACTGGTAAAAAAAGCGAAGTGACCACGTTAACAATCAAATGGGGTCGCACAGCCTGTATCCAGACTGTGAAGACCTACAAGTCTGGTCAACTCGCGCGGCTTGCATGGGCACGACCGATATTACTGTTTTGGCGAACCTATGCAAGCCGTGCACTGCCGTTTCTTCTTTCAATTCTCTACGACCTCTTCAGAGCTTCGTCAGCTCTTCCCGACAGAACTCCACGAACAACTGCGCCGGCTTGGTCAACTGCACGCGTTTGAGGTGCGCCGCCGCCAGGCCTGACAACGCCACCGGCTCGGCGATGTCGAGCATCACCAGGCGCTGGCCATCGTAGGTGAACGACGAATGCGGTCGTGTCACCAGCAGTGAGAAGCCGAATCCCTGCCCCACCATGCCCCGCACCATCTCGATCGATGGCGAGCTGAAAACGATGTTCGGGGTCAGCCCTAGTTCGTTGAACAGGCTGACGAAGTAGGTACGACTCGGCGCTACGTCCAGCAGGATCATCGGTTCCGGACAGAGGTTACGCAGCGACACCTGGGCCTGTCCGGCGAAGCGGTGCTTCTCCGGCAGCAGCACATAGGGCTTTTGCGGCGCCATCAACGGTTCGGCTTCGATGGTGCCGTCCAGATCGTGGTCGAACAGAAACGCCAGGTCGAAACTGCCGGCAGTCAGCCCCTGGATCAGCTCCTGCTGGTCGCCGTCGCGTAGACGGATATCCACACCGGGATAGCGCTGGCGAAACCCGGCAATCAGTCGCGGCAGGTACAGCGGCGCCACCGTTTCGAAACAGCCGATGTCGATCTGCCCGGCCACCGTATCGTTGTCGGCCAGGGCGTTCTGCTCGAATTCGTGGGTCATCTGCAGCAGTGTCTTGGTCTTGGCGTAGAAGCGCTTGCCGCTCGGGGTCAGCGAGACGCCCTGTGCATGGTGGCGGATGAACAACTGCACGCCGAAGCTTTCCTCCAGGCTCTTGATCGCCGTGGAGATCGACGGCTGAGCGATGTACAACTGCCGTGAAGCCTCGGCCACGCTGCCGGCCTCCACGGTGGTGACGAAATACTTGAGTTGACGCAGGGTGTAGGACGCCATGGAGCACCTCCTGGGCGCCGGGGTGGCGCGTGGCTCGTTGCCTGCACCTTACCTCAGCGCCCGCCCGGCCGCAGGCGGCGCTACCCCAGCATTTGCCTAAGGCCTGACGATGTTTTGTCTACCCCAGGCGCGATTGACTCATGGCTGCTGCCAGACGATGGCTGCTGGATCGTCATGATCATGGGTGGCACGCACGAAAGTGCCGCGCTGGGGCGGGATACTCTGGTCCTCGTGGCTGAGCGCCTGCTGCTCGAATACCTGGCGCTGGCTGTCGAACTTCAGGTCATGCCGAGCGACGTTGCCGCCCCAATCGTCCGAGGGCAGGGATAAGTAGCTTATGGCGTAGGATGGATCGGTCATCTTGCCCATCACCAGGTACACCCCGTAATGGTTCTCACCAGGCGAGACGATCTTGTAGAGGCCATTGTCGTAGTAGTAGATGGTCGCCAGCTCGAAGGGCTTTTCGCTGTACATCACTTCGTACCTGAGTTGGTGAACGAAGGTAGGTTTGCCGACCGTGACGCTGATGTGCGGTCCAGGGTCTTCCTGAGCATGCGCCAGCGAACTGAGCCCCAAGGCAATTCCCATCAGCATGTTGCGTGCGTCCATTTCATGTCTCCTCTCAGTGCACAGGGAAGGCCCAAGAATAGGCGCCGAGCGCCGCGCGGTGCGGTACTCGGCGCTACAGAGACAGGTCTGACACGCTTGCGCGAGACGGCCTACCGAGCTTAGAAGCCCATCGTCGCCGACAGCAGCCAGGTACGCGGCGCCGACAGCGTCAGGCCGGTAGCGGTGCCATCGGGCACGTTGGCCGAGGCCCAGTAGGTCTTGTCCAGCACGTTCTCGACGCTGGCGCGCAAGGTCAGGTCCTTGTCGCCCAGCTTGAGGGCATAGCGCGCGCCTAGGTCGTAGCGCTGCCAAGCATCGATCTTCTGCCGGTTGGCGGCATCCAGGTACTGATTTCCGGTATGGATCACCCGGGCACTGAGGGTCAGACCATCGACAGCGGGCAGGTCCCATTCCACACCCAGGTTGGCGTTTACCACCGGGGCGCCGATGGCCCGGTTGCCATCGTTGCGGCCGTTGGCGGTGCGGGTCTGCTCGGCGTCGAGGAACATCGCGCCACCCAGCACACGCACACGCTCCAACGGCTCGCCGAACAGGCTGATCTCCAGGCCCTGGTTGCGCTGCTCGCCGTCGGCGCTGAGGTTGTTCTGCGCATCGGTGTAGTACGACGGCTTGTCGATTCGGAACACGCTGACGGTGGTACTGAAACGCCCCATGTCGTACTTGGCACCCACCTCCAATTGCTTGCTGCGATAGGGTGCGAACACTTTGCCCGCGTTGTTCGCCGTCTCCGGGGCCGTCTGGCCCTGGGTCAAGCCTTCCATGTAGTTGAAGTACAGCGACAGTTGATCGGTGCTGCGCCATACCAGGCCTACCGCCGGCGAAGTCGCGTGCTCGTCGTAGCGCTGGTCGGGCTCGCCGGGTTCGGAACTGTCCACCTCCACACGCTGCAAGCGTGCGCCCAAGGTCAGCAATACGGTGTCGTCGACAAAACTGAGGGTGTCGGCCAGGGCCAGGCTCGACAGCACGGTGTGGGTGTGCACCGGACTGTCCAGCGCCAGCGGCGCGCCAGGCTCGGGCAAGGCGACCGGCTGGTACAGGTTGCTGATACCGCTGGCATAGCGCGCGCCGTTGTTGTCGAAGGTCAGGTCGAAACGGTTGAGGCTGACATTCAGCGTGTGGCCGATCGGCCCGGTGTCGAACCAGCCGCGCACGCCGACAGTGCCGGTGACCACGTCCTCATCGCGTTGGAAGGCGCGCGGACTGACGGTGAAACGCCCGGCCGAATTGACCACCTGCACGGCGTGGCGCATGAAATCGTAGTCGCCTTTGCGGGCGCCGAGGGCGCCATGCAGCATCCAGTTGTCGCTCAGGTCATATTCGCCGCGCACCGCGCCGAAGGTGTCCTTGGCCCGCGAATAGCTCCATGGCTGGGCGAAGTTGTGGTGCACGTCCTTGGCATCCGGCACCTTGAGCCCGGCGGCCAAGCCTACGCGCTCCATCGGTGCATCTACATCGCGCTGCTGATGGCCGAGGTCCAGGGACAGCCGCGTGCGATCGCCCTGCATGTCCAGGCCCAGCACCGTGGCCTCACGCTCGATGCGCTGGTGGTCCCATTCGGTGTCGCCGGCCTGGCGCAGCGCGTTCAGGCGCACGCCGAAGCGCTGTCCTTCGCCGAAACGACGCCCGATGTCCAAGTGCCCGCCGCCCTGCCCTGGGCTTGCGTACAACGCGGTGAACTCGGTCAGCGGGGTGTCGCCCGCGCGCTTGGGCTCGATATTGACCCCGCCGCCGATGCTGCCGTTGGGCGCCAGACCGCCGAGCAACGCGCCGGGGCCTTTGAGGATATCGACCCGCTCGATCATTTCCATGTCGATCGAATAGGTCGGTAGCACGCCATACAAACCGCCGTAAGCGACATCGCTGTTGTAGAGGCTGAAGCCGCGCACGGAGAATTGCTCGAAACGCCCGCCGGCCGGGTTGGTGCTGCGCACCGAAGGGTCGTTGGCCACGGCGTCGGCCAGGGTGCGGGCCTGTTGGTTCTGCAGCAGTTCGCTGGTGTAGGAGGTGACGCTCAGCGGCGTCTCCATGTAGTCGCGCTCGCCCAGCATGCCCAGGGTGCTGCGCCGCGACACCTGGCCGCCGGCGTAGCTGTCGTCGGCCATGCCCAGTCCCTGACCGTGCACGGTGGTCTCGGGCAGTACCTGCACACCCTCGACCGGCTCGACCTGATGCACCAGGGTATAGCTGCCTGGACCGGCCGGCACCAGCATCAGCCCGGAGCCGCGCAACAAGGCGGCAAAGCCCTCTTCCACAGCGTACTCGCCCTGCAGGCCCAGGCTGCTGCGTCCGGCTACCAGTGCAGGGTCGACCGACAGGCTGACGCCGGCTTGACCGGCAAAACGGGTCAGGACTGCGCCGAGACTGCCGCCGCCGACCTGGAAGCTGCGCCGTGACGATTCCTCCGCCCAGGCACTGGCAGGCAGCCCCAGCGCAAGCAGCAGACCGGCACGCAGCAACTGCGTGGACAAAGGGCGTAACGAGGGGGAACGGGACATCCGCAAGGTTCTCTGCTCAGGGGTGGATACCCGTGATGACAAGCGAGTGAGTAAAAGGGGACAGCGCTCAGGCGATTTTCTTGCCTGGCGTCAGCGAGACCCAGTAGCGGGTACGGTAATGCACCTGAACAGGCAGGCTCGCGGCCAACAGTGCGAGGATGCGGTCGGTGTCGTCGAGCTGGAAGGTGCCGGTCACAGGTAGGCGTTCCACGGCCGGGTCCCAACGCAACACCCCTGGGCGATAACGATCCAGTTCACGCAGCAGTTCCCCCAGTGGCCGGTCGTCGACGATCAGCAGGCCCTGTTGCCAGCCGGGCAGTTGCGCATCGAATGCTTGCACGCCGGTCACGGCGGCAGGCGCAAGGGTCGCCCGTTGCCCGGCCTGCAGCTGCAGCCTCGGTCCGGCCAGCGGTTGCAGGCTCACCCGCCCCCGGCTGACCGACACCAGGCAGCCTTGATGCTGCTCGCGCACGCAGAGGCTGGCGGCCTCGGCCTGCAATACACCGTCGCGCGTCTGCACCCAGAGCTGCCCAGGCGAGTCCAGGCTGATTTCACCCTGCACCAGTTGCAGCCGATGGTGCCCCTCGGCGAAGTCCAGGTTCACCGCACTGGCGGTGTTCAACTGCAGGCGGGTGCCATCGGCCAACGCCACTGCCCGCCGCTGGCCGGTGGCCGTGCGCAGGTCGGCACGCCAGCTCGACAGCGGCAACTGGCGGTAGCCGGCCCAGGCGATCGGCGCCAGGACGGCGACGCCCAGCATCTGCCGCATCACCCGCCGACGCTCAGGATCGGGTCGGTCCAGACAGGCTACCGCCAGAGGCGCCGGTACCTGAGCAAAGCGTTGCCTGAGGGTTTGCGCCTTCTGCCACAAGGCCTCATGGGCGTCACTGCGCGCGCGCCACTGCTGGAGCCCACGCGCTTGATCGCCATCCAGCGGGCCGGCGTCCTGCAACGCCAACCATCGCGCCGCCTCGCGGGCCAACTGGCGGGCATCGCCGCGGCCAGGGCTGGTCACAGGTCCGCCAGCAGGCAGTGTTCATAAGCCTTGGCCATGTAGCGCTTGACCGTGCGCTCGGACACCGCCAGGCGCTGAGCGATGCCAGCGTAATCCAGCCCTTCCAATTGCGACCAGAGAAAAGCGCGGCGTACGGCACTGGGTAGCCCGTCGAGCAACTCATCCAGCGCCTGCAGGGTTTCGAGCAGCAGCCAGCGCTGCTCAGGCGATGGCGCCAAGGCCTGCGGGAGGTTGGCCAAGGCCTGCAGATACGCCTGCTCCAGGCTGCGCCGCTTGTAATGATTGACCAGCAGGCGACGCCCCACCGTCAGTAGATAGGCGCGCGGCTCCCTCAAGCCCGACAAGGCGCTGGTCTGCTGCGCCGCCAGCACGCGCAGAAAGGTATCGTGTGTCAGATCCGCTGCGGCCCAGGTATCGCCCAGCCGCCGCTGCAGCCAGCCTTGCAGCCAACTGCGATGGTCACGGTAAAGGGTGTCAAAGCTGGAATCGGGCGCCGCGGCAGGCTCGGACATTCGAAGACACACTGAAGATAACGGGGTACGAATGCGAGTGATTCTAATTATTTCTCATGGGCGCGCCAAGCGCACTGCTGCAATGGGCGGCATGATAACCATGTTTGGAGAGGATTGGTCGTGCATAGCGCGCTGCAGTGCACCGGGCATGCACCAAAGGCAGCGCTCAAGGCAGCGCTAAACTAGAATTATTTTCTGACGAGCCAAAATATCACTTGACCTGCAAATGATAACTATTATTATTGGACTCAGCCGGTCGAGAGACTGGCTGGATAACCTGGAGTCCTCAGGTCGGACGCTCAGATTATCTCCTCATCAGGCTAATCACGGTTTTTGACCCGGCTTTTTGCCGGGTCTTTTTTTTGGCTCTTCAGGCTAATGAAGAAGGGTTACCGCTTTGAATAGCCGCGATGATATCAAAGGCATAGCAATCGGTGAATGCGTGGCGCAGCAATTTGCGCAAACAGCACTTGAGAATCAATCTCGTTAAGATTAAGCTGAGCCGCGCATCAGGGAAGATGCCCCCCTTCGTTCCCTCCCCGCGCAAGGAGCCGTCCATGAGCCGCCTGTTGTTGCCCTTCGAGCACGATCCGCATGTCCCCCAGTGCGCGACCGAAAATGCGCTGCTACAGCACCTCGCACGCTTGCCACGCCGAGTGCAGCAGATTTTCCTGCTCAGCCGACTCGATCAGCTCGGTATCGCCGACATCGCCCAGCGCCTGGAGCTGCCCCTGGCAGCGGTCGAACGTCACCTGCTCCAGGCCCTGGACAGCGCTCGCCCGCGAGGCGATCAACTGGCGGGTGTCGCCGGACGCTGGTATGTGCGCTTGCAGAGTCCACAGGCTACGACGTGCGAGCGCATCGACTTCCGCCGCTGGTTGGACGCCTCGCCACAGCACCTGCACGCGTTCCGTCAGACCGAACTGCGCTGGCGTGCACTGTTGGCCCCGGCCAGACACCTAGGCGCAGACGGCTGGTACCGTCACGGACGTGCCGCGTTCTCCCTGGGCGGCTGCTCTGTTGCGCTGGTACTGGGCGTTGCTGCCGCACTGGCGCTCGGACTCTTGGCCTGAGATCGAACCTGCCTCGCGCCTGCCCCGAACCGCTCGTGGGTGTACAGTAGCGTCACAACAACGCCATAGGAGCCTGGCAATGACCGTGACGCTGTCCCCCTGCAGATCGACTGCGACTTCGATTCAGGCAATATCCAAGTCCTGGATGCCAACGACCCGCATCAGGTGCACCTGGCCATTCGCCCCGACACCCACAGCGGCCATTATCAATGGTTCCACTTCAGGGCCGGCGGCCTGACGCCGGGGCAGCGCCACAGTTTCAGCCTCGACAATGCCCATGGCTCGTCCTACCCCAATGCCTGGGAGGGTTATCACGCGGTGGGCTCCTACGACCAACAGCACTGGTTTCGCATCCCCAGCACCTTCGACGGCACAGCCCTGACCTTCAGCTTGGACGCCGAACAGCCCATCGCCTGGTTCGCCTACTTCGAGCCCTACCCTCGCGCTCGCCACAACCAGTTGATCGAACGCGCCCTCGAGATCGACGGCGTCGAGTTGCTGGCCAGCGGGCGCAGCGTGCAAGGTCGCGATATTCCCTTGCTGCGCGCCAGCTCGGGGACGGGTACCCGGCGCAAGCTGTGGCTGATCGCCCAGCAGCATCCGGGCGAGCATATGGCCGAATGGTTCATGGAAGGTGTGATCGAACGCCTGGAATCCAAGGACCCCAGCCTTCAGCGCCTGCTCGCTGCCGCCGACCTGTACCTGATCCCCAACATGAACCCGGATGGCGCGTTCCACGGCCATCTGCGCACCAATTTCAAAGGCAAGGACCTCAACCGTGCGTGGCAGGACGCCAGCGTCGAACTCAGCCCGGAAGTGTTCTTCGCCCAGAGCCAGATGAAACTCCATGGCGTCGACGCCTTCATCGACGTGCACGGCGACGAGGAGATCCCTCACGTGTTCACCGCCGCTTGCGAAGGCAACCCCGGTTATACGCCGCGCATCGCCGCACTCGAGGATCAGTTCCGCACCACGCTGCGCAGCCTGACACCCGACTTCCAGACCACTCACGGCTACACCCGCGACCAACCTGGCCAAGCCAACATGACCCTGGCCTGCAATGCGGTGGGCCAGGCCCACGATTGCCTGGCGCTGACCTTGGAGATGCCGTTCAAGGATCACGATGACAACCCTGACCCACGCACCGGCTGGTCGGGCGCCCGCTCGGCGGCCCTGGCCGGTGCCGTGTTGCAGACGCTGGAGCAGATGATCGCGGTTCTGCGTTGAGCCAGCCTCTTCGCTGGACATCAAGAATCGAGCTGTCCCGGTAGAACGTAGTGGGCGGAGTCGGCAGTAGGCGTTGTGATCGAACAACGGGCTGGCCGCCTTCGTACCCACCTTATTATTTGAACGCACATCGCCACAGACGCGAGGCGATCTCGACACAGCGTCACGGGAAAGCTACGCAAATTTCGCCGTGAAGCAGAACCTACTCTAATTCTTACCCTCAAATGGCCATGTTCCCGGCGAAAACCGTCACTTTCTGATACCTTGCATAGCACACACCTTGTTGCGCAGACGCCTATGGCTGCCCTGTGTGGCCATGACGGGAGAGTTTCCTTGACCACCGCTGAAAATGCCTTCGATCAAGCCGTTGAACGTTGCGCCCAGGAACCCATCCAGATCCCTGGCAGCATCCGCTCCCACGGCTTCATGCTGGTGCTCGACGAGCAGGATCTGCGCATTCTCCAGATCAGCGAAAATGCCTGCCAGTGGCTCGGCAGTACCGCCACCGACCTGATTGGCAAGACCCTGCCTACGCTGATGGAGGCAGGTTTCGATGCCCGTCGCCAACTCGAACGGCTGCCCGTCGACGAGATCTTTCCCTTCCACATCGGCGACGTGAAACTGCGTGATGGCGCCCCCTGGACCGATTGTCTGCGCCTGTTGGTGCATCGCCATGATCAGGTGCTGATCGCTGAATTCGAGCCCTGCATGCCGTCCGCCGGTCAAGGCGATCAAGACGACTACTACCCCTTGGTACGCGCGTTCGTCAGCAGTCTTCAGCAGGCCAGCAGTATCGAGGAACTGCTGCAGCAGTCGGTGCAGCAGGTCAAGCGCATCACCGGCTTCGGACGGGTCAAAGCCTACCGATTCGATGCCGAGGGCAATGGCCAGGTGCTCGCCGAAGTGGCAGACGCTGGCTACCCGCGCTATCAAGGCCTGTGTTTCCCAGCCTCGGACATTCCACGCCAGGCTCGTGAGCTGTACCGCGTCAACCGCATTCGCCTGATCGAAGATGCCAACTACACACCCTCGCCCTTGCTGCCGACGCTCAACCCGCGCACAGGTAAACCCCTGGACATGAGTTTCGCCGCGCTGCGCAGCGTCTCACCCGTTCATCTTCAATACATGCGAAACATGGGGACACTGGCCTCGATGTCGCTGTCGATCGTGGTCGAAGGTCGGCTCTGGGGCCTGATCTCCTGCCATCATGAGCAGCCGCGCGCGGTGGACTTCCGCACCCGCGCGGCCTGCGAGTTGCTGAGCAGCGTGCTCTCGCTGCAACTCGAAGCGCACGAGGCGCACAGCGCCACGCGCACCCTGCTCGATCTGCGCCAGCGTATCGTCCACATGCTCTCGGCCATGGCCGACTATGACAGCGTCAGCGACGGCCTGCTGAGCCTGCCCGAGGTATTTCTAGACTTCGCCGACGCCACGGGCGCGGCCATCATCAGTGCCGAACGGTGCGAGCTGATCGGCAGCACGCCCAGCGAGGCGGTGATCAACGAGCTGGTGCAATGGTTGTCGCGCCGTGGCGACGATGCCGTGTTCAGTAGCGACAACCTGGGTCGCGATATCGCCGAGGTGCCAGAACTGACGAACTACGCCGGCGGCCTGCTCGCCGTCGCGATTTCGCAGATTCACTCGCATTACCTGCTGTGGTTCCGCCCAGAGCAGGTGCGCACCGTCGAGTGGGCCGGCCGACCACTCAAGGAAATCAGCGTTCAAGGTAGTCTCAGCCCGCGCCACAGCTTCGACGCCTGGCATGAAGTGGTACGCGGCTTCAGCGCCCCATGGGATCCTTTGGTGATCGACGGCGCGGGCGAACTGCGCACCGCAGTGCTGGGCATCGTGCTGCGCAAGGCCGAGGAAATGGCGCAACTGAGCGGTGAGCTGCAGCGCTCGAACAAGGAGCTCGAAGCCTTCTCCTACAGTGTCTCGCATGACCTACGTGCACCGCTGCGGCACATCGCCGGCTACTCCGAGCTGCTCGGCGAAGTCGAGGGCCAAGGCCTGTCCGAACGCGGCCAGCGCTTCCTCAAGCACATTGGCGAGGCCGCGCACTTCGCCGGCTCGCTGGTGGACAACCTGCTCAATTTCTCGCAAATGGGGCGCTCGGCATTGCGCTTGTCGGACGTCGATCTCAATGCCCTGGTGGAGAACATTCTCCAGGAGTCGGCCCCGGACTACGCGGACCGCGAGATCGAATGGCACGTCGAGCGCTTGCCCAAAGTGATCGCCGACCCGGCGTTCATCAATCTGGTCCTGCAGAATCTGATCGGTAACGCAATCAAATACACACGCGGACGGCAGCCGGCGCGGATCGAGATCGGCGCGCTCCAGCACCCCGAAACGGTCGAGGTGTTCGTTCGCGACAACGGCGTGGGGTTCGACATGACCTACGCCAGCAAACTGTTCGGAGTGTTCCAGCGCCTGCACCGCATGGAGGACTTCGAAGGGACCGGCATCGGACTGGCCAGCGTGCGCCGCATCATCGAGCGGCACGACGGTCGAGTCTGGGCCGAGGGGGAAGTCGACAAGGGCGCCACCTTCCATTTCGCCCTGCCCGTCATCCGTTAACACCTGAGGTAACCTGACACATCATGCTCAAACCGATCTTGCTGGTCGAAGACAACCCCCGTGACCTGGAGCTGACCCTCCTGGCCCTGGAACGCAGCCAGTTGGCCAACGAAGTCATCGTGCTGCGCGATGGCGCAGACGCCCTCGATTATCTGCTACGCCGCAACGCCTATGCCGACCGCGACGACGGCAACCCTGCCGTCATGCTCTTGGACCTGAAATTGCCGAAGGTCGACGGACTTGAAGTGCTCAAGGAAGTGCGCGACACGCCCGAACTGCGCAGCATCCCCACGGTGATGCTGACCTCCTCGCGCGAGGAGCCCGATCTGCTGCGTGCTTATGAACTGGGCGTCAACGCCTATGTGGTCAAGCCGGTGGAATTCAAGGAGTTCGTCGCCGCCATCTCCGACCTGGGGATTTTCTGGGCCGTACTCAACGAACCTCCACCCGGCTCGTTGCGTCTGAATCGCCGCAGCAGCAACTGAAGGCGTCCTTGATGCAGCCCACCGCATTGAACCTGCTAATGGTCGAAGACAGCTCCATGGATGCCGAGCTGAGCTTGATGCGCTTGGAGCGCAGCGGTTTTCATGTCAAAGCGCAGGTGGTCTTCGATCACGCTGGGGTCGAAAAAGCCCTGCGCGAGGGCAACTTTGACCTGATCCTCTGCGATTGCGTGTTGCCCGGCTCTTCCGGCACCGATGTACTGGCCATCGCCCAGCACCTGGCGCCGGATGTGCCTTTCATCTTCCTGTCCGGCATCTATGGCGAAGAACACGCTGTGGAGATGATCCGCCTGGGCGCCACCGACTACGTGCTCAAGAAGAACCTGCCGTTGTTGCCCAAAGCGGTGCGACGGGCGCTGGCCGAGGTCCAGGAGCGTCAGCGCAGACGCCGTGCTGAGGAAGCACTAGCCGATGTCGAGGCCCGCGCACGCATCGCCATCGACGCTGCCGGCATGGGCACTTGGGACTACCGCCCCGCTGACGACCTGCTGCTGTGGGACGACCGCTGCAAGGCTTTGTTCGGCTTGCCCGTCGACACCGAGATGAGCCTGGAGATCTTCTACGCCGGCATCCATCCCGAAGACGTGGCCTTCGTAAAGCAGGCCGTCATGCAATCGATGCAACCTGACAGCGATGGTCACTACCGTGCCGAGTTTCGCAGCATTGCCCCCGGCAGGTCCGAGCCTCATTGGCTGCTGTCCACCGGGCAGACGCAATTCGTCGACGGTCGCTGCGTGCGCTTCTCCGGCGTGCTACAGGACATTCACACACAGCGCCAGGCCACCCAAGCGCTCAAGCAACTCAACGAGATGCTCGGCGAGCGCGTGGAGCGACGCACCCGCGAACGCGACCGCGCCTGGGAACTATCGCAGGACTTGCTCGCGGTACTCAATAAAGACCTCACACCGGTGGCGCTGAACCCGGCCTGGGAGGCCGTGCTGGGCATCAGCCGCGAACGCCTGAGTCAGACCTCGCTGCTGCACCTGCTGCCCGAGCACGAACACGAGGCTTTCCTGGAAGAGCTCGCCGCACTCGCCCACGGCCGCACCAGCGCCCGTTTCGTCGGCCGCATCCAGCACGCGGGCGGCCAACAACGCTGGCTGTCCTGGGTCGTGGTACCCGAAGACACCCTGCTCTATGTGGTGGCCCGCGATATCACCAGCGAGCGCGAGTCTGCCCTCGGCCTGGCCGAAGCCAACAGTCGCCTGCGCGACCAGATTCTCGAACGCGAGCGTATCGAGGCGGCGCTGCAGCAGATGCAACGCCTGGAGGCCGTCGGCCAACTGACCGCTGGCGTGGCGCACGACTTCAACAACCTGCTGACGGTGATCCTCACCGGCGCCAGTTTCGTCGAGCGCGACCTGAACAAAGGCGATCTGGAGAAGGCGCGCAGCCGCCTGAAACACGTGCGCGAAGCCGGTGAGCGGGGTGCCAAGCTCACCTCGCAGTTGCTGTCCTTCTCCCGCCGCCAACGTCTCGAGCCCGTGCCCCTGAATATGAACCGCACGCTGGGCGGCCTCGAGGAATTGCTGCGCCGTACCTTGGGCGGCAACATCTCGGTGCGGCTGGACCTGGACGACAGCCTGTGGCAGGCGATGACCGACCCGACCCAGACCGAGATGATCATCCTGAACCTGGCAATCAACGCCCGCGATGCCATGCCGGCCGGTGGTCAGCTCACCCTGACGACGCGCAACACCCGGGTCGAGAGCCGCCCGCAGCGTCCCGAAGATCCCGAGCCGGGCGACTACGTGATGCTGTCGATCCGCGACACGGGTTGCGGCATGAGCGAGGACGTGGTGGCACGGGTATTCGAACCCTTTTTCACCACCAAGGACATCGGCAAGGGCTCCGGACTGGGCCTGGCCCAGGTGTTCGGCTTCGCCAAGCAGTCCGGGGGTGGCGTGCGCATCGAGACCACGCCCGAGGTCGGCACACGGGTCAGTGTGTATCTGCCAGCGGTCAAGCAGATCGAGACGAGCGAACCGCAAACCACTGGTACACCCCAGACCAGCTCGTTCAACGGTCATGACCGCGTGGTCCTGCTAGTGGACGACGATCATCTGGTGCGCGACATGCTCGGCGATGTGCTGCGCCTGTACGGCTACCAAGTGCGTCAGGCGCACAGTGGCGAGCAGGCCCTGGCGCTGCTCGATGAACAGATCGACCTGCTGCTGACCGACTTTGCCATGCCCGAATTCAATGGCGCGCAGTTGGCCGCGGCCGCGCGTGAGCGCTACCCACAGTTACCCGTGGTTTTTCTCACCGGCTACGCTGAACTGGAGGGTCTCGAACTGCCCGGCAGCCTGGTGATGCAAAAGCCTGTGCAAGCCGAGGAACTGACACGCGCCTTGAACGAATTGCTGGCAAGCGGCTGAAGCATGAATCGGCGCGCTTCGGCGCGCCAGGCTTTTCGAGCGGAAACGGAAAATCCCCAGACCGAAGCTTCGGCTGGAGAACTTTAAATCTGGAAGGAAATGGCAGGGGCGGCTGGATTCGAACCAACGCATGGCAGGATCAAAACCTGCTGCCTTACCGCTTGGCGACGCCCCTGTAGAGAATTCACTGACAGCTGCGAGTGCTGCTGTGCTGGAATGGGCCGAACTTTACCAACAAAATTTGTCTCTGGGAAGCCCCAGCGTAAAAAAAATTGTCGGAAAACAGCAAGTTACTGGTCAGACAAGCGCACGACGTGCATTTGTCGACCCTCCCAGCGCCTGGGCCTGACTCAGCCAATCGTTTACACAACCATCCGTCGCTTTTTTACCGCTTCGCTTCAACACAATTGTCGCCGCTGATTCCAAGCAATTAACCCCACTTGTGCATCACAAGGACAGCGCCATGCCAGTCTCACACGATCTGTATCAGGACCTGCACTACCCACGCGAAATCGTTCAGCAACGCCGCCAGCATGATAAAGATCTCGACCGTCTGCTTGACGACTACACGGACATCGACAACCAGGTGCTGGCCGCCGAAGCCATTTCGGCCGGCAACTTCGAGGACGACGATCTGCGCCGTCTGAAGGAGCGCCGCCTGAGCATCAAGTTCATGATCGAGCGTCAGTTGGAGCGCAAAGCCTGAACGAGGCGTGTCATCCCGTCATGCGATAGGTCCCACGCCCATTTGCGACTGGTCAAACGACGCAGGCTCGCGCAAGCTGCGTCTGCACCCGTCTCTTGGAGCCGTCACATTGCCTGCCTGGATGCCCACTGCGCTGCGTCAACTGGCTCAGCGCCCGCAAACATCCGATACCGATCGGACCCTGATCTCGCACTTCACGTCTTTGGCCCAGGCACGCGGTTATCGTATAAGCGATAGCCAACGTCAGGTCATCGACTGCATGGCCACTGAGCTTGCCGCACTGGCCCACGGCAAGGCTCGCAGCCTCTACCTGCATGGTTCGGTTGGCCGCGGCAAGAGCTGGCTCCTCGATGGCTTCTATCAAGCGGTGCCTGTCGCGGCCAAGAAGCGCCTGCATTTCCACGACTTCTTCGCTCGGCTGCACCAAGGCATGCATGAGCACCGCAGCCAGCCCGATGCCCTCGCAGCCACACTCGACGCGCTGCTGGGCGATTGCCAGGTGCTGTGCTTCGATGAGTTCCACGTCCACGATATCGGCGACGCAACGCTGCTCACCCGGCTATTCGGCGCTCTGTTCGAGCGCGGCGTGTTCCTGCTGCTCACCTCCAACTACGCGCCAGAAGGCTTGTTGCCCAACCCGCTGTACCATCAACGCTTCGAGCCGGTGATTCGGGTGATCAACGCGCGCATGCAAGTGCTGGAAGTGGGCGGCGACACCGACTTCCGCACATTGCCGGCCAACCGCCAGCAGCAGCGCTTCACCCAGGGGCGATTCGTCTGGCCTGCTGACGCTGCGCAGCGCCAGGCCCTGGCACTGCCCGAGGTGCAGCCGCAGGTGCTGGAGGTCAACCGGCGTCCGCTGCGCGCCCTGCATAGCCAAAACCGACAGGTGATGTTCGCCTTCGATGATTTGTGCGAGCAGCCTACGGCGGTGATCGACTACCTGGCCCTGGCTGAGCGTTTCGATGACTGGATCATCGACGGACTGGACGATCTGTCGAACTGTTCGCTCGCCGCACAGCAGCGCTTCATCAACCTGATCGATGTCTTGTACGACCAGGACAAGCGCCTGCAGGTGCTGGCCAAGCACAGCCTCGACCAAAGCCTGCGCGGCGCGATCGCCGACCTGATGCGCACCCGCAGCCGCCTGGGTCAATTGCAGCAGACCGGCCCACTCACCTAGGCTCTGTCTGAAAAGCCTTGATACTCGTTCATGCTGCGTTGAAAACAGCCTGGAGCGCCAGCCCGGTCGGAATGCTCATGTACTCCAGTACACTCCGCTTCCTCGGCTGTTTTCGCCTTGCCTGACCTTCGTCTCAAGACTTTTCAAACAGAGCCTAGGCTCATCCCGCCCGAGGCAAACCCGCCAGCACTTGTTCGATTTCACCGAGCACCGCCACATCGTCCAGCGTCGACGGTGGCACGTAGTCCTGGCCATCGGCGATCTTGCGCAACACAGCGCGCAGGATCTTGCCCGAGCGGGTCTTGGGCAGGCGCTTGACCACACGCACGCGCTGGAAGCACGCCAACGCTCCGATCTGCTCGCGTACGCTGGCCACCAGTTCGGCCTGGACCTGCTGCTCACCGATGCCCTGCCCGTCCTTGAGCACCACCAGCGCCAGCGGCACCTGCCCTTTGATCTCGTCGTGCACCCCAATCACGGCACACTCGGCGACGGCCGGATGCTGCGCCACCAGATCTTCCATCTCACCGGTGGACAACCGATGACCAGAGACGTTGATCACGTCATCGGTGCGACCCATGATGTAGACGAAACCCTCGTCGTCCAGATAACCGCCATCACCGGTGTGGTAGTAGCCGGGGTAGCGCTGCAGGTACGCCTGCACGTAGCGCGAATGGTCGCCCCATAACGTCTGACTGCAGCCTGGCGGCAACGGCAGGGCGATGACGATGGCGCCTTGCTGGTTCGCCGCCACGGGGCGTCCTTCTTCGTCCAGCACCTGCACGTGGTAGCCCGGCACCGCACGATTGCTCGACCCCGGGCGAGCTGCACTGCCTTCCAGGCCCACACAGGGCGCGGTCACCGGCCAGCCCGTCTCGGTCTGCCACCAGTGGTCGTGCACCGGCTTGCCCGTGACCCGCTCAAGCCACTCATGCGTAGCCGAGTCGAGTTTCTCCCCGGCCAGGAATAGCTGGCGCAGCGAACTCAGGTCGTGGCTGCGGACCCCCTCGCCGTGCGGGTCTTCCTTGCGGATCGCACGCATGGCCGTGGGCGCGCAGAACAGGCCATTGACCCGGTACTGTTCGACAATCCGCCAATAGGCCGCCGCGTCCGGCGTGCGGATCGGCTTTCCTTCGTACAGCACCGTGGTGCACCCGCACATCAGCGGGCCATAGACGATCAGTGAATGCCCGACCACCCAGCCGACATCGGAGATGCCCCACCACACATCGCCCGCCTGCATGCCGTAGACATGGCGCATGGCGTAGCACAGCGCAACCGCATTGCCGCCATTCTCACGCACGATGCCTTTGGGTTTTCCGGTGGTGCCGGAGGTGTACATGATGTAGAGCGGATCGCCCGCGTCCAGCACCACCGGCGCTACCGATTGCGCGCCAGCGACGGCTGCCTCCCAATCAAGGTCGCGACCAGGCTCAAGCGCGGCCGTGGCCTGAGCTCGCTGCAACACCACCACGTGCCGAGGCTGATGCCGGGCCAGCAGCAAGGCCCGATCAACCAGCGGCTTGTATTCGATCACCCGATCGAACTCCAGGCCGCAGGAGGCAGTGAGCACCAGCGTTGGACGTGCATCATCGATGCGCAGGGCCAGTTCGTTGGCGGCGAACCCGCCGAACACCACTGAATGCACCGCACCGATCCGCGCGCAGGCCAGCATGGCCATGGCCGCCTGCGGCACCATGGGCATGTAGATGATCACGCCATCGCCTTTACCCACCCCCAGCTCACACAGCAGTCCCGCCAGACGCGCCACCTCATCGCGCAACTGGCAGTATGTGAAGCGCTGGGTGATACCCGTCACGGGCGAGTCGTAGATCAGCGCCACCTGCTCGCCGCGCCCCAACTCGATCTGTCGATCCAACGCCAGGTAGCTGCTGTTCAAGCGGCCGTCGGCGAACCAGCGCTGAGTGCCGTCGGCATTGGTTTGCAAGGTGACGCTGGGCGTGCGGTACCAGGCGAGCGAATCGGCCTGGGCCTGCCAGAAGCGGGCGGGGTCGGCAATGGACTGGGCATAGCTGTGCTGATAGGTCATTGGTTCGCAACCCGTTACTTGTTGTTATCGAAGGGCCAGCCTTGAGTATGGCCCGCCGCGGTCGAGGCGCAATCGGACTTGGCTCGCAACCCTTGTGCAGATTTGCAATGCCCCGGTCGGGCACTAGAATGGCCGTCCAACGCCTCATAGACGCCCCGCATGCACAGCCTCGAAGACCTCAAAGCCGGCCGCCTTCACGGCCTTACCCGCCTGGACCTGCGCCAGGGCCTGAGCGAATTCCCCGGGAAATCTTCGCACTGGCCGACACCCTCGAAGTCCTCAACCTCACCGGCAACGCCCTGCACGACCTGCCCGAGGACTTGCACCGGCTGACTCGGCTGAAGGTACTGTTCTGCTCGGAAAACCGTTTCGAGCACGTGCCCCGCGCTGTCGGTCGCTGCGAGCGCCTGGAGACGGTGGGCTTCAAGAGCAACCGTATCCACCAGCTCGACGCACACGCCTTGCCCGCCAGCCTGCGCGCGCTGGTGTTGACTGATAACCGGCTGGAACGCCTTCCCGAGGCATTGGGCGACTGCTCGCAACTGCAGAAACTCATGCTGGCCGGCAACCGCCTGACCGCCCTGCCCGATAGCCTGGCGCGCTGCGAACGACTGGAGCTGCTGCGCATCGCCAGCAACCGCCTCACCGCCCTGCCCGACTGGCTGCTGCGCATGCCTCGTCTGGCTTGGCTGGCCTACGCCGACAACCCGCTGCCTCAAGCACTGCGCGCACCGGCGGTGCAGGCGAGCTGCCCGCGCATCCACTGGGCACACATCGCATTAGGCAAGGAGCTCGGGCGCGGCGCCTCAGGCCTGATCCATCTGGCGCATTGGCATGCGCATCCAGACCCGGTCGCGGTGAAGCTCTACAAAGGCGAAATCACCAGCGACGGCTCGCCACTGGCCGAAATGATTGCCTGCCTGGCCGCAGGCGATCATCGTCAGTTGGTGCGAGTGATCGGGCGCATCGACGATCATCCACTGCAACGCCCAGCGCTGGTGATGCAGTTGATCGACCCCAACTGGTTCAATCTCGCAGGCCCTCCGAGCCTGGGCAGTTGCACCCGCGACAGCTATCCCGACGCGCGGCGACTAGCGCTACCCGCCGCGCGCCGTCTGCTCGCCGGCATCGCCTCGGTATCGGCGCACCTGCACGCCCGCGGGATCAACCACGGCGACCTGTACGCCCACAACATCCTCTGCGACACCGAAGGTGATTGCCTGCTCGGCGACTTCGGCGCCGCCTCGTTCCATCCGCCTAGTACGGACACCGAGACGGCAGCCGTCGAGCGGCTCGAAGTACGGGCCTTCGGTATTCTGATCGAAGAATTGCTCGACGGCTGTGACCAGGACGACACATCGCTGCGCAGCCTGGCGCAGCGCTGCCAACAGCCCGATGTCAGCGCTCGGCCAGGCTTTGCTCAGCTCGTGCAATGGCTGAGCAGATGACGCCTGAGCCCGGCGATCAAGTCGGTCTGGGTGATGACCCCGGCTAGTCTGTGCTCATCGAGCACCAGCAGACAGTGAACGCCGTGCTCGCTGAGCAGGGGCAGCAAGCCTTCCAGCGGATGGTCGCTGCCGACGCTGACAAGCCGCTGGCTCATCACTTGAGCCACGCGTAGCGGCCGGCGACCGAACATCCCGCGCCAACCCAAGCGTCCACGCGCCATAACTGCTGACAGCAGATCGCCCAGCTCGGCCACGCCTACCACCTGATCGCCTTCGCGCACAGGCAGCGTCTTCAAATGATGCTGAGCCATCAATGCGCATGCCTGCTCCAGCGTGGTCTCGGGCGCTGCGACCTGCACGTCCCGCGACATGACCGAGGCCGCGGTGAGGCCGCCGACCGTACGCCGCAACGCGCGCTGTTCGGTGGCCCGGATGATGCGTTCGAGCTCGTCGGGGGTGACGTCGACGAACTCGCCGAGGTCTTCCAGGGCCTGATCAAGATCGGCCCGGCTGATACCGACGCGCTCGGCAGGCGCCGGATCATGGGTGTGATGCAGGTCTTTGAGCGGCGCCGCAGCTTTGGGATAGCGCACGCCGGTCAGACGGTTGTAAAGCACGGCCACGATCACCAGGATCACGGCGTTGAGCATCACCGGCTCGAGCAGATGATCGCCCAGTGACACCAACCCCGGATCGGCCAGCACCGCACTGACGGCCACCCCGCCGCCCGGCGGATGCAGACAGCGCAGCGGGCACATCAATAGCAGCGACACGCCCAGCGCCAGTGCGGCAACCCACAATTGCCCGCCCAGGGCCTCGCGCAGCAGCAGCCCAAGCAGCGCAGCCACGGCATAACTGCCCAACACTGGCCATGGCTGGGCCAAGGGGCCGGAGTGCACTGCGAACACTAGTACTGCCGAAGCCGCCAGTGGCCCCAACAAGTGCAGGGCGATAGAGGGACCGTAGGCAAGGCTACACAGCCAGCCGGCCAGGAACAGCACCACCAGTGCGCCGACGCTAGCGCGCAGCCACTGACCGGGCGGAATGTTCAAGGGCGCTGGCAACAGGTGACGCAGACGACGTTCAGCAGGCGGGACAGACATGGGCGCGAACAGGTTCCTGAGGGTTACGCAAGGGAGCGCGCCCAGCCAACGGGTATAGGCCGACCGCCGATTCGAAGGTGGACCATTCTGCCGCTTGGCATGCAGCACGACCACCGCAAAAACCTGAGCCTGGGCCACAGTTTTTTTGATCTGTAAATGCTCGAAGCTCTCTATCGCCGAGCAAGAGCTGAATCGATCCGGTCCAGCGAGCCCGAGTTTTTCCTTTCACGACAATGAGTTGTAATCCTTGACCGACGTCAGTATTACTTGAGTGACGCCCGCCGACAAACGCGGCTTTCGACGCACTTGATTCCACCTCGGAATGAACTTCACCTCACCCCACTGGAAATGCCCGTCATGTCCAAACGCCTGATGCCCTCCACCACCGCCCTGCAGTGCTTTGAAGCGGCAGCCCGCCACCTGAGTTTCACCCGCGCGGCACAGGAGCTTCACCTCACCCAGAGCGCGGTGAGCAAGCAGGTGGCGCAGCTCGAGGACATGCTCTGTCACCCGCTGTTCCAGCGTATCCGGCGGCGCCTGCACCTGACGCCCGCCGGGGCGCTGTACCTCACCGAAGTGAACAAGATCCTCACCCAGATCGACATGTCCAGCCGCTACATCCTCAGCTACGGCGACGAGACCGAGGTGCTACGCATCGCCACCCAACCCACCTTTGGCGCGCGCTGGCTGGTACCGCACCTCAAAGGCTTCGGCGAACGCTACCCACGCATTCACCTGGACGTGCGCAACGAGCTGGAGCCGTTCGATCTGGTGCAGGCCAAGGCCGACATCGCGTTTTTCTTCGGCCAGGGCACCTGGCCGGGCGCGACCTGTCTGGAGCTGTTCAGCGAGGAAGTGGTGCCGGTGTGCGCCCCAACGCTGCTGCACAGTCACCGCTTCGACAGCGCCCGGTCACTGACCGAGCACCGCCTGCTGCAATGCGCCTCACGCCCGGAGGCCTGGCACGAATGGTTCCTGGGTCTGGGCCTGGAGAGTCAGAACAGCTATCACGGCCCGCGCTTCGACACCTTCTACCTGTGCATCCGCGCCGCCATCGCCGGCTGCGGCATCGCGCTGATTCCGCGCTACCTGGTGGCCGAAGAACTGCAAGAAGGCAAGCTGGTGGTGCCTTGGGATCATCCGCTGCCCAGCAACGGCCGACACTTCATGGCCCATGCCGAACACGCTGCCGAAGTGCCCAAGGTCAGGGCCTTCGTGGCGTGGATTCAGGAGCGCGTGGCAGCAGAGGCTTGACCGCCGCGAACCACACATCATCGGGGTCAGGAATTGAGGGAATGACCCCAATCGAATAATTCGTTTGCCCGGCGTGGCCCGTCACGCTTGGATAACGCGACATTCGAACAAGGTTACGCATGCCCATGAATCAGGACAGTATCAGCCAGTCCATCGCCATCGTTCACCCCATCACCCTCTCTCACGGCCGCAACGCCGAAGTGTGGGATACCGACGGCAAGCGCTACATCGATTTCGTCGGCGGAATCGGCGTGCTCAACCTGGGCCACTGCAATCCGGCGGTGGTCGAAGCGATCCAGGCCCAGGCGGCCCGCCTGACCCATTACGCGTTCAACGCCGCGACCCATGCCCCGTACCTGGCGTTGATGGAGCGCTTGAGTGCGTTCGTTCCACTCAGCTATCCGCTGGTCGGCATGCTCACCAACAGCGGTGCCGAGGCGGCCGAGAACGCCTTGAAGGTCGCCCGCGGCGCCACCGGCAAGCGCGCGGTGATTGCCTTCGACGGCGGCTTCCATGGTCGTACCCTGGCCACCCTGAACCTGAACGGCAAAGTGGCGCCCTACAAGCAGCGGGTCGGAGAGCTGCCCGGCCCCGTCTACCACCTGCCTTATCCCAGCGCCGATACCGGCGTCACCTGTGACCAGGCGCTCGCTGCGCTGGAGCGCCTGTTCAGCGTGGAAATTGCCGTCGAAGACGTGGCGGCATTCATCTTCGAACCCGTTCAGGGCGAAGGCGGCTTTCTCGCCCTCGACCCAGCGTTCGCCCAGGCTCTGCGCCGGCTGTGCGACAGCCATGGCATCCTGTTGATCGCCGACGAAATCCAGTCGGGATTCGGCCGCACCGGGCAGCGCTTCGATTTTCCTCGCCTGGGCATCGAGCCAGATCTGCTGTTGCTGGCCAAAAGCATCGCCGGCGGCATGCCCCTGGGCGCCGTGGTAGGTCGCCGCGAACTGCTCGGCGCCTTGCCCAAGGGCGGGCTGGGCGGCACCTACTCAGGCAATCCAATCGCCTGCGCGGCGGCACTGGCCAGCTTGGAGCAGATGAGCGACACGAACCTGGCCACGTGGGGTGAACGACAGGCCCAGGCCATCGCGCAACGCTACCAACGCTGGCAGCAGGTCGGGCTGTGTCGGTATCTGGGACGACTGACTGGCGTCGGTGCCATGCGCGGCGTCGAACTGGTCAATCAGGACGGCAGTCCGGCGCCCGCGCAATTGGCCCAAGTGCTGGAACGCGCAAGGGCGCGCGGCTTGCTATTGATGCCCAGCGGCAAGGCTCGCCACATCATTCGCCTGCTGGCCCCGCTGACCATCGAGCCCCACGTGCTCGAACAGGGCCTGACGATTCTCGAACAGTGCCTGGCGGAACTGGACTGAGGCTTAAAGACCCAGTTCCTGCGGCGTGAGCATGTCCGATTCGAACGCGATCCAGCCGCCTTCGAGTTCGGCATGGCCGTTGACGATGGGGCCGTAGTACACCAGGCCGTTCTCCAGCGTGACGCAGATGTGCGTGGCGGACTTCTGGGGTGCGGCCAGGGTGCCGACGAAATGCACTTTCTTGAGGGTTTCGGTCACTGCCTCCAGGCCGACACGCATGCCGGGATGCTCCGAAGCCTCGGCGTCTCCGCCTCGATCTTCAGCGCTGATGGTCACGGTGGCGATGTACGGATACTGGGTGCTCAAGCGCGAGTCCTCGGGGTGCGAGTGAAGGGGCGCGTAGAGTACGGCAGGCGCTCGCCCTTGTCTCTAACCAACCGACGGGCCAAGCGGGAGATGATCTGCAGGGCCCGATCTGTTAGGGTGCCCGGCGATGCACGCCCCACCAGACGAGGACACTCCGTGAGCGCCGAACAACCCCTGATCGCCGACCTGTTCGAGGTCGACAAACGCTTGACCCTCAAACCTGTCGTGGACTTCAACGCCTACCTGCGCAACGTCTTCGCTGACGGCCCTTGCCGCTGCCATCGCTGCCTGGAACTGAACGGCGACGAAAGCGGCTTCAGTCACCGTCACACTTTCACCTTCGACGATCGCACGGTGCACCGCCGCTTCGCCAACAGCGCGGGCAGCGACGTATTGCAGATGCTGAAGAAGGCCTGGCTGTCGTACACCAAGAATGAGCTGCCACTGGCCGGTCAGCTCGACCTGGACACCATACGCACCTTCACCGACGCCGCCCTGCATGCGCGCCTGCTGGCCCTGCTGCCGGCCAGCGGTCTGGCCCGCGAGGTCGAAGGTGTCTGGATGTTGCAGGCCCAGGTCGACTGAAGCGCCTGCAGCCTATCCCGCTCAGTGCTGCTCGCCCGCCCGCTTGAGCAGCTTCTTGCAGCGATCGGACAAATGCACCACCCGCAGGTGCTTGCCCGCCTTGGCATAACGCTCGCGCAGGGTCTGCAAGGCGGCGATCGCCGAATAGTCGACAAAGCTCAAGTGCTTGCAGTCCAGCGTGACGTTGACCGGATCCTGGGCGGGGTCGAACTGATTGAGAAACGGCGTGGTCGAGGCGAAGAACAGCGTGCCATGCACCTGATAGCGCTTGCCGCCTTCGCCATCCTCATGGCTGTCGGCATACAGCTCGCGGGCATGCTGCCAAGCGAAGTTGATCGCCGCGATAACGATACCGAACATCACGGCCATGGCCAGGTCGGTAAACACCGTCACCACCGTCACCGCGACGATCGCCAGCACGTCGCTCAGCGGCACCTTGTGCAGCACCCGCAAGGAGGCCCAGGCGAAGGTCTGCTGGGCGACCACGAACATCACGCCCACCAGCGCGGCCAGCGGAATGCGCTCAATCAGCGGCGACAGGAACAGCACGAACAACAGGATCATCACCCCCGCCACCACGCCAGAGAGCCGTCCGCGCCCGCTGGAACTGAGGTTGATCACCGTCTGACCGATCATCGCGCAGCCGCCCATGCCGCCGCACAGCCCCGAGACCATGTTGGCCGCGCCCAACGCCACGCATTCGCGGTCGGGAAAGCCACGACTCTCGGTGATTTCGTCGGTAAGGTTGAGGGTCAGCAGGGTTTCCAGCAGGCCAACCATGGCCATCAGCACGGCATAGGGCGCGATGATCTTCAGCGTCTCCAGGCTCCAGGGCACATCCGGCCACGCCAATTGCGGCAGGCCACCGGCGATGTGCGCCATGTCGCCGAGGGTGCGGGTCGGCAGTTCGAACAGGTAGACCAGCAGGCCCACGCCCAGGATCGCCACCAGTGCTGGCGGCACCGCGCGGGTGAGTTTCGGCAGCAGGTAGACCACCAGCATGGTCAAGGCCACCAGTCCGACCATCAGGTACAGCGACAGGCCGTTGAGCCACTGTTCGCCGTCCTTGAAGTGCTCGAGCTGGGCCATGGCGATGACGATCGCCAGACCGTTGACGAAACCGAGCATGACCGGATACGGCACCAGGCGCACCAGTTTGCCCAGGCGCAACACGCCAAACAGGATCATCACCACCCCGCCCAGCAGTACGGTCGCCAACAGGTACTGGGCACCGTGCTGCACCACCAGGGCGACGATCACCACCGCCATCGACCCGGCAGCGCCTGAGATCATGCCTGGGCGCCCGCCGAACAACGCGGTCAGCGTACAGATGATGAACGCGCCATACAGGCCCATGAGCGGGTTCAGGTGTGCCACCAGGGCGAAGGCGATGCACTCCGGCACCAGGGCGAACGAGGTGGTCAGGCCGGCGAGCACGTCGGCGCGAAGTCGAGCAGGTTTCATGAAAATCCTGTGGCAGGTTTGCTCAGAGCCAAGCCATAAGGCCTCGCTTGAGCAGGAACGAAAGGAAGGGGCGCGATGTTACGGAATTTGTCAGGCAGCGGCCACCGTAGTTCCCGCTCAGGTGACCTCGCTTTCATATCACTGTGATCCAGACCCGGCACGATCCAGGCAAATTTGCCATCATGTGTGTTCCATCTGTGGAGACCACCCCCATGCCGCTACGCCCCCTCGTCGCCTCCCTGCTGCTGGCGGCCAGCCTCAGCGCCAGCGCTGCCACCGAAGTGCTGCCCCTGCAGCACCGCAGCAGCGCCGAACTGCTGCCCACCGCCCAGTCGTTTTTGGGCAAGGACGGCACGGTGAGCGCCTTCGAAGACAAGCTGATCGTCAACGCCAGCCCCGAGCGCATCGATGATCTGCGCAGCCTGCTGCAACAACTCGACACTGCCCCCAGGCGCCTGCTGATCAGCGTCGACAATGACGACAGCAACTACCAGGACACCCGCGGCAACGTGCGGATCATCCAGTACGGCACCCGCAACCGCGAAGGCGGACTGCAGCAGATCCTGGCCAGCGAAGGCCAGCCCGCATTGATCCAGACGGGCAAGAGCATTCCCGTCACCAGCACTTCCAGCGACGGCTATGGACGGGTACAGAGCGACACCCGCTACCGCAATGTGACCCAGGGCTTCTATGTCACGCCCAGCGTGACGGGTGAAACGGTTCGTCTGCAAATCAGCACCAATAACGACCGAATGAGCCACGAACGTCCGGATGTAGTGAATGTGCAGAGCACCGACACGACGGTCACCGGCAAGCTGGGCCAATGGATCGATCTGGCGGGGTACAACCAGCAGAGTGACGCCAACACCGCGCCTTCCACCCTCACCTACAGCACCCAACGGGGCGAAAACATGACTCTTCGGGTAAAAGTCGATCTTGTGGACTGATCCCACGCCGTTCGAGGCCTCGACCAAAGGCCTGAAAAGTGACTACGGAGTCGTATTAGACCAAAGATGTAGTGCCACAAGAAAACCACTACAAAACGTTTGACAGGGTAATTTCGCCAGGGGCATGATGGCCCCGCTCCCGCTGATCAGGGGCCCTGAGAAGGGCCTTGCCGCGCGCTTTCGCTGCTTTCATCGAAAGGACATCCGCCCCCTGACTGCGCGCCCGGAGCATCAGCACACTTACTTTCAAGATCGATGCGACGAGGTTTATTTCCATGGCACTGACACGCGAACAGCAAATTGCAGCCCTCGAGAAAGACTGGGCCGAGAACCCGCGCTGGAAAGGCGTGACCCGTACCTATACCGCCGCCGATGTCGTTCGCCTGCGCGGCTCCCTGCAGCCGGAGCACACCCTGGCGCGCCAGGGCGCCGAAAAACTGTGGAAGCTGGTCACCCAAGGGGCCCACCCGTCCTTCCGCCCAGAAAAAGACTTCGTCAACTGCATGGGCGCCCTCACCGGCGGCCAGGCCGTGCAGCAAGTAAAAGCCGGCATCCAGGCCATCTACCTGTCGGGCTGGCAAGTGGCTGCCGACAACAACTCGGCCGAGTCCATGTACCCTGACCAATCGCTGTACCCGGTCGACTCGGTACCGACCGTGGTCAAGCGCATCAACAACTCGTTCCGCCGTGCCGACCAGATCCAGTGGAAAGCCGGCAAGAATCCAGGCGACGAAGGCTACATCGATTACTTCGCACCGATCGTGGCTGACGCCGAAGCTGGTTTCGGCGGCGTGTTGAATGCCTACGAGCTGATGAAGAACATGATCGAGGCAGGCGCCGCTGGCGTTCACTTCGAAGACCAGCTGGCCTCGGTGAAAAAATGCGGCCACATGGGCGGCAAAGTATTGGTGCCTACCCAGGAAGCTGTTCAAAAGCTGGTGGCTGCGCGCCTGGCTGCTGACGTGTCAGGTGTGCCCACCATCATCCTGGCCCGCACAGACGCCAACGCCGCCGACCTGCTGACCAGCGACTGCGACCCGTACGACCAGCCTTTCGTCATTGGCGAACGTACCCGCGAAGGCTTCTACAAGGTGCGCGCCGGCCTCGACCAGGCCATCGCCCGCGGCCTGGCCTACGCGCCGTACGCCGACCTGATCTGGTGCGAAACCGCAAAACCGGATCTGGACGAAGCTCGCCGCTTCGCCGAAGCCATCAAGAAGGAATACCCGGACCAGATCCTGTCTTACAACTGCTCGCCATCCTTCAACTGGAAGAAGAATCTGGACGACGCCACCATCGCCAAATTCCAGCGCGAGCTGTCGGCCATGGGCTACAAGCACCAGTTCATCACCCTGGCGGGTATCCACAACATGTGGCACGGCATGTTCAACCTGGCGCACGACTACGCCCGCAACGACATGACCGCCTATGTGAAGCTGCAAGAGCAGGAATTCGCCGACGCCAGCAAGGGCTACACCTTTGTGGCGCACCAGCAGGAAGTGGGCACCGGTTACTTCGATGACATGACTACTGTGATTCAGGGTGGGGCGTCGTCGGTGACCGCACTGACCGGCTCTACCGAGGAAGAACAGTTCCACTGACTGTCAATGGCTCGATAGAAGCCCGGCGCTCGCACAAGCGCCGGGCTTCGTCGTTTTTTCTACCCGCGTCCTCTACAGCAGTCATCGGCAACACTGACAACTTTTCTCCTGGCACCAACTTTACCAGGCGAGCCCGCGCCTCTCGCCGGATGCCGAGGCAGAACTCAGAATCAGGTCTATGCTTGGGGCAGCACAGCCAGCAAGGACCGTCTTATGCCTCGTCCAAGCCAACGCGTTGATGCCCGCGCGACCGCCTGCTACCGCCTCTTCAACGAGGCTCTCCGAGCTCATCGCTCCCACGCACCACTCTCCTTTGCCGAAACATTGATCCAGGGCGGTACGCGCGCGGCCGGAAACTGCTAGAACGAGAGTTTTTCTCATTTGCAAGTGACATATTTGCGAAGGGGGTCAGTTGCACAACAGAACTGCGAATAAACAGCATCTCAGCTAAATGCTATTAATTATCATTATTGATATCGGAATTCATTACAGCGTAAGGGAAACATAATTAACGAAACGGGTCAGAATCCCCTAAAATCAAGGCCTTCAGCGATTTACGAAAGATTTTTGTTCTTAATCCTACGAATAATTTTGCGCTGGAAATTTTACTTGCTGTGGGTTTACCCATAAAATCAGCGCGATTGATTCAGCTGCGACATTTGGTCACTGCGTCCGCGACACCGCGTCGCCGCTCTACTTATTTCAGACTGCAGAGCTGGGTCTCTGTATAAGGATTTCAAGCATGTCCGATTCGGCAGGACTCATCGCCCACAACTGGGGCTTTGCCATCTTCCTTTTGGGTGTCGTCGGCCTGTGCGCCTTCATGCTCGGCCTGTCCAGCTTGCTCGGAAGCAAGGCTTGGGGCCGCGCCAAGAACGAACCCTTCGAATCCGGCATGCTGCCCGTCGGCAGCGCCCGTCTGCGCCTTTCCGCCAAATTCTATCTGGTCGCGATGCTGTTCGTGATCTTCGATATCGAAGCCCTCTTTCTCTTTGCATGGTCTGTGTCCGTCCGCGAAAGCGGCTGGACCGGATTCGTCGAAGCACTCGTTTTCATAGCAATTCTGTTGGCAGGTCTTGTCTACCTATGGCGCGTCGGAGCTCTTGACTGGGCACCCGAAAGTCGCCGCAAGCGGCAAGCGAAGCTGAAACAATGAGGCTTTGGCAATGCAATACAATCTCACCAGAATCGATCCGGATGCCCCCAACGAGCAATACCCGGTAGGCGATCGGGAAACCGTCACCGACCAACTGCTCGAAGACCAGGTCCACAAGAACATCTACATGGGGAAACTCGAAGATGTGCTGCGTGGCGCGGTCAACTGGGGTCGCAAGAATTCCCTGTGGCCGTACAACTTCGGCCTGTCCTGCTGCTACGTGGAAATGACCACGGCCTTCACGGCGCCCCACGACATCGCCCGCTTCGGCGCCGAAGTCATCCGGGCCTCGCCGCGTCAGGCCGACTTCATGGTCATCGCCGGTACCTGCTTCGTGAAGATGGCGCCGATCATCCAGCGCCTGTACGAGCAGATGCTCGAACCCAAGTGGGTCATCTCCATGGGCTCGTGCGCCAACTCCGGCGGCATGTATGACATCTACTCGGTCGTTCAGGGGGTCGACAAGTTCCTCCCCGTGGATGTCTACGTGCCTGGCTGCCCGCCACGCCCAGAGGCGTTCCTGCAGGGCTTGATGCTGCTGCAGGAGTCGATCGGCCAGGAACGACGCCCGCTTTCCTGGGTAGTGGGTGATCAAGGCATCTACCGTGCCGAGATGCCCGCCCAGAAAGACCTGCGTCGTGAGCAGCGCATTGCCGTCACCAACCTGCGCAGCCCCGACGAAGTCTGATCCAGCGACCTGCCGCCCGTTCCTCAAGGAGCCGGCGGCCTGGCTTCATTCTTAACGCTGACCCAAAGCGACCGAGACCATGACAGCGGACAACGCTATTTTCATTCCGCCCTACAAGGCAGACGACCAGGATGTGGTCGTCGAATTGCACAACCGTTTTGGCGCCGAAGCATTCGTCGCCCAGGAGACCCGCACCGGCATGCCTGTGCTGTGGGTCAAGCGCGCCCAGCTCAAAGAGGTGCTCAGCTTCCTGCGCGGTGTCGCTAAACCGTACAGCATGCTCTACGACCTGCACGGCGTCGACGAACGCCTGCGTACCCAGCGCCGCGGCTTGCCGGCGGCCGATTTCAGCGTGTTCTACCACCTGTTGTCGGTCGAGCGTAACAGCGACGTGATGATCAAAGTGTCGCTAAGCGAAGGTGACCTGAACCTGCCTTCGGTCACCGGCATCTGGCCCAACGCCAACTGGTACGAGCGCGAAGTGTGGGACATGTTCGGCATCGACTTCGCCGGCCACCCGCACCTGAGCCGCATCATGATGCCGCCGACCTGGGAAGGTCACCCGCTGCGCAAGGACTACCCTGCCCGCGCCACCGAGTTCGACCCCTACAGCCTGACCCTGGCCAAGCAGCAGCTCGAAGAAGAGTCGGCACGCTTCAATCCAGAGGCCTGGGGCATGAAACGCCAGGGCGCCAACGAGGACTACATGTTCCTCAACCTCGGCCCCAACCACCCTTCGGCCCACGGTGCCTTCCGTATCGTCCTTCAATTGGACGGCGAAGAGATCGTCGACTGTGTGCCGGACATCGGTTACCACCACCGTGGTGCCGAGAAAATGGCCGAGCGCCAGTCCTGGCACAGCTTCATCCCCTATACCGACCGCATCGACTACCTGGGCGGGGTGATGAACAACCTGCCCTACGTACTGGCGGTCGAGAAGCTGGCCGGCATCCAGGTGCCACAGAAGGTCGACACCATCCGCATCATGCTGGCCGAGTTCTTCCGCATCACCAGCCACCTGCTGTTCCTGGGTACCTACATCCAGGACGTCGGCGCCATGACCCCGGTGTTCTTCACTTTCACCGACCGTCAGCGCGCCTACACCGTGATCGAGGCGATCACCGGTTTCCGCCTGCACCCGGCCTGGTACCGCATCGGTGGCGTCGCCCACGACCTGCCGCGCGGCTGGGACAAGCTGGTCAAGGACTTCGTCGAATGGCTGCCCAAGCGCCTGGACGAATACACCAAGGCCGCCCTGCAGAACAGCATCCTCAAAGGCCGTACCATCGGCGTCGCCGCCTACAACACCAAAGAGGCCCTGGAATGGGGCACCACCGGTGCCGGCCTGCGTGCCACCGGTTGCGACTTCGACCTGCGCAAAGCCCGCCCCTACTCCGGCTACGAGAACTTCGAGTTCGAAGTGCCGCTGGCCCACAATGGCGATGCCTACGATCGCTGCATGGTCCGTGTCGAGGAAATGCGCCAGAGTATCCGCATCATCGACCAGTGCCTGCGCAACATGCCGGAAGGCCCGTACAAGGCGGACCACCCGCTGACCACGCCGCCGCCCAAAGAGCGCACCCTGCAGCACATCGAAACCCTGATCACCCACTTCCTGCAAGTCTCGTGGGGCCCGGTCATGCCGGCCAACGAGTCTTTCCAGATGATCGAGGCGACCAAGGGCATCAACAGTTACTACCTGACGAGCGATGGCGGCACCATGAGCTACCGCACCCGCATCCGTACGCCGAGCTACCCGCACCTGCAGCAGATCCCTTCGGTAATCAAGGGCAGCATGGTCGCCGACCTCATTGCGTACCTGGGCAGTATCGACTTCGTTATGGCTGACGTGGACCGCTAAGCATGAACAGCACGCTGATCCAAACCGACCGTTTCGCCCTGAGCGAAACCGAGCGCTCGGCCATCGAGCACGAGATGCACCACTACGAAGACCCGCGCGCGGCGTCCATCGAAGCCCTGAAGATCGTGCAGAAGGCACGCGGCTGGGTGCCGGACGGCGCCATCTACGCCATCGGCGAGGTGCTGGGCATTCCGGCCAGCGATGTCGAAGGCGTCGCCACCTTCTATAGCCAGATCTTCCGTCAACCGGTCGGTCGCCACATCATCCGCGTCTGCGACAGCATGGTCTGCTACATCGGCGGCCATGAATCGGTGGTCAGCCAGATCCAGAGCGAGCTGGGCATCGGCCTCGGCCAAACCACTGCCGACGGACGTTTCACCCTGCTGCCGGTGTGCTGCCTGGGCAACTGCGACAAAGCCCCGGCGCTGATGATCGACGACGACACCTTCGGCGATGTGCAGCCGGCTGGCGTTTCCAAACTGCTGGAGGGCTACGCATGACCATCACTTCCTTCGGCCCGGCCAACCGCATCGCGCGCGCGGCCGAAACCCATCCGCTGACCTGGCGCTTGCGTGAAGACGGTGAGCCGATCTGGCTCGACGAGTACCAGGCCAAGAACGGCTATGCCGCCGCCCGCAAGGCACTGGCCGAGATGTCCGCCGACGACATCGTACAGAGCGTCAAGGACTCCGGCCTCAAGGGCCGCGGCGGCGCCGGCTTCCCTACCGGGGTGAAGTGGGGCCTGATGCCCAAAGACGAATCCATGAACATCCGCTACCTGCTGTGCAACGCGGACGAAATGGAGCCCAACACCTGGAAGGACCGCATGCTGATGGAGCAACAGCCCCATCTGCTGGTCGAGGGCATGCTGATCAGCGCCCGCGCCCTGAAGGCTTATCGCGGCTACATCTTCCTGCGTGGCGAATACACCACCGCCGCCAACAACCTCAACCGCGCCATTGCCGAAGCCAAGGCCGCCGGCCTGCTGGGCAAGAACATCCTGGGCAGCGGCTTCGACTTCGAGCTGTTCGTGCACACCGGTGCCGGTCGCTACATCTGCGGTGAAGAAACCGCGCTGATCAACTCGCTCGAAGGCCGCCGCGCCAACCCGCGCTCCAAGCCGCCCTTCCCCGCCGCCGTCGGCGTGTGGGGCAAGCCGACCTGCGTGAACAACGTCGAGACCCTGTGCAACGTGCCCGCCATCGTTGCCAACGGCAACGACTGGTACAAGTCGCTGGCCCGCGAAGGCAGCGAGGATCACGGCACCAAGCTGATGGGCTTCTCCGGCAAGGTAAAGAACCCGGGCCTGTGGGAGCTACCGTTCGGCGTCACCGCTCGCGAGCTGTTCGAGGACTACGCCGGCGGCATGCGCGACGGCTTCACGCTCAAGTGCTGGCAGCCTGGCGGCGCCGGTACTGGCTTCCTGCTCCCCGAGCACCTCGATGCGCAGATGTACGCAGGCGGCATCGCCAAGGTCGGCACCCGCATGGGTACGGGCCTGGCCATGGCCGTGGACGACAGCGTCAACATGGTCTCGCTGCTGCGCAACATGGAAGAGTTCTTCGCCCGCGAGTCGTGCGGCTGGTGCACCCCATGCCGTGATGGCCTGCCATGGAGCGTGAAGATGCTGCGCGCCCTGGAAAAAGGCCAGGGCCGCGCCGAAGACATCGAGACCCTGCTGGGTCTGGTCAACTTCCTCGGCCCAGGCCGCACCTTCTGTGCTCACGCACCGGGTGCCGTCGAGCCCTTGGGCAGTGCCATCAAATACTTCCGGTCCGAGTTCGAGGCCGGTGTCGCGCCAGCAAGCGCTGCCGACACCCTGCGCCCGAGCCTGGCCCAGCCGATTACGGTTGGCGCATAACAAGATGAAACGCGGGTGGTCCGTGCCACCCGCCGGCTTTGCAGGCGCGCGCAGGTATGACGCGAGCCGCAGGCGCACAGATTTCCATTAGCCACGCCCGCTCACGCGGGCCAACGAAGAACTTTGAACAATGGCCACTATCCACGTAGACGGCAAAGCGCTCGAAGTCAACGGTGCAGACAACCTGTTACAGGCCTGTCTGTCGCTCGGCCTCGACATCCCTTATTTCTGCTGGCATCCGGCGCTCGGTAGCGTTGGTGCTTGCCGGCAATGCGCGGTCAAGCAGTACACCGACGAGAACGACACCCGTGGTCGTATCGTCATGTCCTGCATGACCCCCGCCTCCGACGGCACCTGGATCTCCATCGAGGATGAAGAATCCAAGGCGTTTCGCGCCAGCGTCGTCGAATGGCTGATGACCAACCACCCGCACGACTGCCCGGTGTGCGAGGAAGGCGGTCACTGCCACCTGCAGGACATGACGGTCATGACCGGCCATAATGAGCGCCGCTACCGTTTCACCAAGCGCACTCACCAGAACCAGGACCTCGGCCCATTCATTGCCCATGAGATGAACCGCTGCATCGCCTGCTATCGCTGCGTGCGCTACTACAAGGACTATGCCGGTGGTACCGACCTGGGCGTGTACGGCGCTCACGACAACGTGTACTTCGGCCGCGTCGAAGACGGCGTGCTGGAAAGCGAGTTCTCCGGCAACCTGACCGAGGTCTGCCCGACTGGCGTATTCACCGACAAGACCCACTCCGAGCGCTACAACCGCAAGTGGGACATGCAGTTCGCCCCGAGCATCTGCCACGGCTGCTCCAGCGGCTGCAACATCAGCCCCGGCGAGCGCTACGGCGAACTGCGTCGGATCGAGAACCGCTTCAACGGCTCGGTCAACCAGTACTTCCTGTGCGACCGCGGCCGCTTCGGCTACGGCTACGTCAACCGCAGCGACCGCCCGCGCCAGCCGCTGCTGGCCGATGGCACCAAGCTTTCGCTGGACGCTGCCTTGGACAAGGCCGCCGACCTGCTGCGCGGTCGTACCATCGTCGGCATCGGCTCGCCTCGCGCCAGCCTGGAGAGCAACTACGGCCTGCGTGAACTGGTCGGTGCCGAGTACTTCTATTCGGGTATGGAAGCCGGCGAGTTGGCCCGCGTGCGCCTGGTGCTCGACGTGCTGAACAACAGCCCGCTGCCGGTGCCGACCCTGCGCGAGATCGAAGACCACGACGCCGTGTTCGTGCTCGGCGAAGACCTGACCCAGACCGCCGCCCGCGTCGCCCTGGCCGTGCGCCAGGCCACCAAGGGCAAGGCCGAGGCCATGGCCGAGGGCATGAAAGTGCAACCCTGGCTCGACGCCGCCGTGAAGAACATCGGTCAGCACGCGCTGTACCCGCTGTTCATCGCCTCGTTGGCCGAGACCAAGCTCGATGACGTCGCTGAGGAATGCGTCCACGCGGCGCCCGCCGACCTCGCCCGCCTGGGCTTTGCCGTGGCCCACGCCATCGACCCGAGCGCCCCGGCCGTCGCGGGTCTGGACGCCGACGCGCAGGCCCTCGCTCAACGCATCGCCGACGCCCTCATCGCCGCCCAGCGCCCGCTGGTCATTGCCGGTACTTCACTGGCCGACCCTGCGCTGGTCGAAGCGGCCGCCAACATCGCCAAGGCCCTGAAGCTGCGCGAGAAGAATGGTTCGCTGAGCCTGGTGGTGCCTGAAGCCAACAGCCTCGGCATGGCGATGATGGGTGGCGACGCCGTCGACGCCGCGCTGGACGCCGTGATCAGCGGCAAGGCCGACGCCATCGTGGTCCTGGAAAACGACCTGTACGCCCGTGTTCCGGCCGCCAAGGTCGACGCAGCCCTGGCTGCCGCCAAAGTGGTGATCGTCGCCGATCACTCCAAGACGCCCACCACCGACCGTGCCCACCTGGTACTGCCCGCCGCGTCCTTCGCCGAAGGCGACGGCACCCTGGTGAGCCAGGAAGGCCGTGCACAGCGCTTCTTCCAAGTATTCGATCCGCAATACCTGGACAGCAGCATCCTGGTGCATGAAGGCTGGCGCTGGATGCACGCCCTGCGTGCCACCCTGCTCGACAAGCCTGTGGACTGGACTCAACTGGACCATGTCACCAGCGCTTGCGCCGCCGCCGCGCCGCAGTTGGCTGGCATCGTCGATGCCGCACCGAGCGCTGCTTTCCGCATCAAGGGCATGAAGCTGGCCCGCGAACCGCTGCGCTACTCCGGCCGCACGGCCATGCGCGCCAACATCAGCGTGCACGAGCCGCGCACCCCGCAAGACAAGGACACCGCCTTCGCCTTCTCCATGGAAGGCTACTCGGGCTCGGCCGAACCGCGTCAGCAAGTGCCGTTCGCCTGGTCGCCAGGCTGGAACTCGCCACAGGCGTGGAACAAGTTCCAGGACGAAGTCGGCGGTCACCTGCGTGCCGGTGATCCGGGCGTGCGCCTGATCGAGTCGCAAGGCGATCGTCTGAGCTGGTTCGAGGCCATCCCAGGCGCGTTCAATCCCGCTCGCGGCACTTGGACGGCGGTACCGTTCTTCCACCTGTTCGGCAGCGAGGAGAACTCTTCGCGCGCCACACCGGTACAGGAGCGCATTCCTGCGGCCTACGTCGCGCTGGCCAAGTCCGAAGCCGACCGCCTGGGCGTCAATGAAGGCGCACTGCTGAGCCTGGACGTGGCCGGCGTCTCGCTGCGCCTGCCACTGCGCATCAATGAAGCACTGGGCGCAGGCCTGGTGGCGCTGCCGAAAGGCCTGGCCGGCATTCCCCCGGCCATCTTCGGTGCACCCGTCGAAGGTCTGCAGGAGGCAGCACAATGAGCTGGTTCACCCCCGAAGTGATCGATGCGATCCTCGCCGTCCTGCGCGCCATCGTGGTGCTGCTGGCGGTGGTGGTCTGCGGTGCACTGCTCAGCTTCGTCGAGCGTCGCCTGCTGGGCTGGTGGCAGGACCGCTACGGTCCGAACCGTGTCGGCCCGTTCGGCATGTTCCAGATCGCCGCCGACATGCTGAAGATGTTCTTCAAGGAAGACTGGAACCCACCCTTCGTCGACCGCGTGATCTTCACCCTGGCCCCGGTGGTGGCGATGAGCGCCCTGCTGATCGCCTTCGTGGTGATCCCGATCACCCCGACCTGGGGCGTGGCGGACCTGAACATCGGCCTGCTGTTCTTCTTCGCCATGGCCGGTTTGTCGGTGTATGCCGTGCTGTTCGCCGGCTGGTCGTCGAACAACAAGTATGCCCTGCTGGGTAGCTTGCGCGCCTCGGCACAGACCGTGTCGTACGAGGTGTTCCTGGGCTTGGCGCTGATGGGCGTGGTGGTGCAGGTGGGCTCGTTCAACATGCGCGATATCGTCGAGTACCAGGCGCAGAACCTGTGGTTCATCATTCCGCAGTTCTTCGGCTTCTGCACCTTCTTCATCGCTGGCGTCGCCGTGACCCACCGTCACCCGTTCGACCAGCCCGAAGCGGAACAGGAACTGGCCGACGGCTACCACATCGAGTATGCCGGCATGAAATGGGGCATGTTCTTCGTCGGTGAGTACATCGGCATCATCCTCATCTCGGCGCTGCTGGTGACCTTGTTCTTCGGTGGCTGGCACGGTCCGTTCGGCATCCTGCCGCAACTGTCGTTCCTGTGGTTCGCCCTGAAGACCGGCTTCTTCATCATGCTGTTCATCCTGCTGCGCGCCTCGATCCCGCGCCCACGCTATGACCAGGTGATGGACTTCAGCTGGAAGTTCTGCCTGCCGCTGACCCTGATCAATTTGCTGGTGACCGCTGCGATCGTGCTCTACAACACGCCAGCCGTCGCGGCCCAGTGAGGATTTGACCCATGTTCAAGTATATCGGCGACATCGTTAAGGGCACCGGCACTCAGCTGCGCAGCCTGGCCATGGTGTTCTCCCACGGGTTCCGCAAACGCGACACCCTGCAGTACCCCGAAGAACCCGTGTACCTGCCGCCACGTTACCGCGGCCGCATCGTCCTGACCCGCGACCCCGATGGCGAGGAACGCTGCGTGGCATGCAACCTGTGCGCCGTGGCTTGCCCGGTCGGTTGCATTTCGCTGCAGAAGGCCGAGACCGAGGACGGACGCTGGTACCCGGAGTTCTTCCGCATCAACTTCTCGCGCTGCATCTTCTGCGGCTTGTGTGAAGAAGCGTGCCCGACCACCGCGATCCAGCTCACTCCGGATTTCGAAATGGCCGAGTTCAAGCGTCAGGACCTGGTGTACGAGAAAGAAGATCTGCTGATCTCCGGCCCCGGCAAGAACCCTGACTACAACTTCTACCGTGTTGCGGGCATGGCGATCGCCGGCAAGCCGAAAGGCGCCGCGCAGAACGAAGCCGAGCCGATCAACGTGAAGAGCTTGCTCCCATAAGGACAGAAAGATGGAATTCGCTTTCTACTTCGCATCCGGGATCGCCGTGGTTTCCACCCTTCGGGTGGTGACTGGGACCAACCCCGTGCACGCCTTGCTGTACCTGATCATTTCGCTGATCTCTGTTGCCATGATCTTCTTTGCCCTCGGCGCGCCATTCGCCGGCGCCCTGGAAGTGATCGCCTACGCCGGCGCCATCATGGTGCTGTTCGTCTTCGTGGTGATGATGCTCAACCTGGGACCGGCCTCGGTCGCCCAGGAACGCGGCTGGCTCAAGCCCGGCATCTGGGCGGGGCCGGTGATTCTCGCCGCACTGCTGTTGCTGGAACTGCTCTACGTGCTGTTCGTGGCACCTAGCGGCGCCGCCATCAGCGGCACCACCATCACCCCGAAAGAGGTCGGCATCAGCCTGTTCGGCCCCTACCTGCTGGTGGTCGAACTGGCCTCGATGCTGCTGCTGGCTGCGGCCGTCACTGCCTTCCACCTGGGCCGCAACGAGGCGAAGGAGTAAATCATGGGTGCTATCCCTCTCGAACACGGTCTGGCGGTCGCCGGCATCCTGTTCTGCTTAGGTCTGGTCGGGCTGATGGTCCGGCGCAACATCCTCTTCGTGCTCATGAGTCTGGAAGTCATGATGAACGCCTCTGCCCTGGCGTTCATCGTCGCGGGTGCCCGCTGGGTCCAACCCGACGGTCAGGTGATGTTCATTCTGGTGATCAGCCTGGCAGCCGCCGAGGCCAGCATTGGCCTGGCGATCCTGCTGCAACTGTATCGCCGCTTCCACACTCTCGACATCGATGCTGCCAGTGAGATGCGCGGATGAATCTTCTCTTCCTGACTTTTGTCTTCCCCTTGATCGGCTTCCTGCTGCTGTCGTTCTCGCGCGGGCGGTTCTCGGAGAACCTGTCCGCCCTGATCGGTGTCGGCTCGGTTGGCCTCTCGGCCGCCACCGCCGCCTACGTGATCTGGCAGTTCAACGTCGCCCCGCCCGCCGGTGGCGCGTACAGCCAGTTGCTCTGGCAGTGGATGTCGGTGGACGGCTTCGCGCCGAACTTCACCCTGTACCTGGACGGCCTGTCGGTCACCATGCTGGGTGTGGTCACCGGCGTGGGCTTCCTGATCCACCTGTTCGCCTCCTGGTACATGCGCGGCGAAGCCGGTTACTCGCGCTTCTTCTCGTATACCAACCTGTTCATCGCCAGCATGCTGTTCCTGATCCTGGGCGATAACCTGCTGTTCATCTACTTCGGCTGGGAAGGCGTGGGCCTGTGCTCGTACCTGTTGATCGGTTTCTACTACAGCAACCGCAACAACGGCAACGCTGCTCTCAAGGCCTTCATCGTCACCCGTATCGGCGACGTGTTCATGGCCATCGGCCTGTTCATCCTGTTCGCCCAACTGGGTACTCTGAACGTTCAGGAACTGCTGGTACTGGCGCCGCAGAAATTCCAGGCTGGCGACACCTGGATGGTCCTGGCCACCCTGATGCTGCTCGGGGGTGCGGTCGGTAAGTCGGCGCAGTTGCCGCTGCAGACCTGGCTGGCCGACGCCATGGCCGGTCCCACCCCTGTATCGGCACTGATCCACGCGGCGACCATGGTCACCGCAGGCGTCTACCTGATCGCCCGTACCCACGGTCTGTTCACCCTGGCCCCGGACGTGCTGCACCTGGTCGGCGTGGTGGGTGGTGTCACCTTGGTGCTGGCCGGCTTCGCGGCACTGGTGCAGACCGACATCAAGCGTATCCTCGCCTACTCCACCATGAGCCAGATTGGCTACATGTTCCTCGCCCTGGGCGTAGGAGCCTGGGATGCGGCCATCTTCCACCTGATGACCCACGCCTTCTTCAAGGCCCTGCTGTTCCTCGCTTCCGGCGCGGTGATCGTGGCCTGCCACCATGAGCAGAACATCTTCAAGATGGGTGGGCTGTGGAAGAAGCTGCCGCTGGCCTACGCCAGCTTCGTGGTCGGGGGCGCGGCACTGTCGGCCCTGCCGATCCTGACCGTGGGCTTCTACTCCAAGGACGAGATCCTCTGGGAAGCCTTCGCCAGTGGCAACACCAACCTGCTCTACGCAGGCCTGGTGGGCGCCTTCATGACCTCGCTGTACACCTTCCGCCTGATCTTCATCGCCTTCCACGGCGAGGCCAAGACCGAAGCCCACGCCGGCCACGGCATCAGCCACTGGCTGCCACTGGGCGTGCTGATCGTGCTGTCGACCTTCGTCGGTGCCTGGATCCATCCGCCGCTGGCCGGCGTGCTGCCGGAAAGCGCCGGCCACGCCGGTGGCGCCGCCAAGCACTCGTTGGAAATCGCCTCGGGCGCCATCGCCTTGGCGGGCATCCTGCTGGCCGCCGTGCTGTTCCTGGGCAAGCGTCGTCTGGTCACCGCCATCGCCCACAGCAGCATCGGTCGCGTACTGTCGGCCTGGTGGTTCGCGGCCTGGGGCTTCGACTGGATCTACGACAAGCTGTTCGTCAAACCTTACCTGCTGATCAGCCACCTTCTGCGCAAGGATCCGGTTGACCGTGGTATTGGCCTGATTCCTCGCATGGCTCGCGGTGGCCACGTCGCCATGAGCAAGACCGAGACCGGTCAGCTGCGCTGGTACACCGCCTCCATCGCCGTAGGTGCCGTCTTGGTACTCGGCGCCGTGATTGTGGCTGCGGTATGACCGTGAATATTGCGAACCTCGCGAACCTTGCGACTCTGCGAAAGGAAACGAACCCGTCATGATTCTGCCTTGGCTGATCCTGATCCCCTTCATCGGCGGCTTCCTGTGCTGGCTGGGTGAGCGCTTCGGCGCCACCCTGCCGCGCTGGATCGCGCTGCTGACCATGTCCCTGCTGCTCGGCATCGGCCTATGGCTGTGGGGCACCGGCAACTACACCCTGGCCCCCGCTCCGGGCGCCGAGCCCGCCTGGGCGCTGGAATACAAGGTCCAGTGGATCCAGCGCTTCGGCATCAGCATCCACCTGGCCCTGGATGGCCTGTCGCTGCTGATGATCCTGCTCACCGGCCTGCTCGGCGTGCTGTCGGTGCTGTGTTCTTGGAAAGAGATCCAGCGCCACGTCGGCTTCTTCCACCTCAACCTGATGTGGATCCTCGGTGGCGTGGTCGGTGTATTCCTGGCCCTGGACCTGTTCCTGTTCTTCTTCTTCTGGGAAATGATGCTGGTGCCGATGTACTTCCTCATCGCGCTCTGGGGTCACAGCTCGGCCGATGGCAAGAAGACCCGGATCTACGCCGCTACCAAGTTCTTCATCTTCACTCAGGCCAGTGGCCTGATTATGCTGGTGGCGATTCTTGGCCTGGTGCTGGTCAACTACAACACCACCGGCGTGATCACCTTCAACTACAGCGACCTGCTCAAGGCGCAGTTGCCGCCTGGTGTCGAGTACCTGCTGATGCTCGGCTTCTTCATCGCCTTCGCGGTCAAGCTGCCAGTGGTGCCGTTCCACTCCTGGCTGCCTGACGCCCACGCCCAGGCGCCGACCGCCGGCTCCGTGGACCTGGCCGGTATCCTGTTGAAGACTGCCGCCTACGGCCTGCTGCGTTTCGCCCTGCCGTTGTTCCCCAATGCTTCGGCCGAGTTCGCCCCCATCGCCATGACCCTGGGTCTGATCGGCATCTTCTACGGCGCCTTCCTGGCCTTCGCGCAGACCGACATCAAGCGCCTGATCGCCTTCTCCAGCGTCTCGCACATGGGCTTCGTGCTGATCGGCATCTACTCCGGCAGCCAGCAGGCCCTGCAAGGCGCGGTGATCCAGATGCTCGCCCACGGTTTGTCGGCCGCCGCGCTGTTCATCCTGTCCGGCCAGTTGTACGAGCGCCTGCATACCCGTGACATGCGCCAGATGGGTGGCCTGTGGCACCGCATCGCCTACCTGCCTGCCATCAGCCTGTTCTTCGCCGCCGCGTCGCTGGGCTTGCCAGGCACTGGTAACTTCGTCGGCGAGTTCCTGATCCTGATCGGCAGCTTCGCCCACGTGCCATGGATCACCGTGATCGCCACCACTGGCCTGGTGTTCGGTTCGGTCTACTCGCTGATCATGATCCACCGCGCCTATTTCGGTCCGAGCAAGGCTGACACCGTCTTGGCCGGCATGGACACTCGCGAGCTGATTATGGTGCTGGGTCTGGCGGCACTGCTGGTCCTGCTGGGCGTGTATCCGCAGCCGTTCCTCGACACCTCTGCCGCCACCATGAGCGGTGTGCAGCAGTGGCTCGGTTCCGCTTTCACTCAACTCGCTTCGGCCCGGTAAGAGCGCTATGGAATTCACCACTCAACACTTCATCGCATTGGCGCCGATGCTGATCACCACCCTCACCACGGTGGTGGTGATGCTGGCGATCGCCTTCAAGCGCAATCACTCGCAGACCTTCCTGTTGTCGACGGTGGGCCTGAACCTGGCCCTGCTGTCGATCCTGCCCGCCTTGAAAGTGGCACCACTGGCGGTCACCTCCCTGGTGACCATCGACAAGTTCGCCTGCCTGTACATGGCGATCGTCCTGGTGGCGACCCTGGCCTGCGTGACACTGGCCCACGCCTACCTGGGCGAAGGCGCCAAAGGTTTCCCAGGCAACCGTGAAGAGCTGTACCTGCTGCTGCTGATGTCGGCCCTGGGCGGTCTGGTGCTGGTCAGTGCCAACCACCTCGCCGGCTTGTTCATCGGTCTGGAACTGCTGTCGGTTCCGGTCTATGGCCTGGTGGCGTATGCCTTCTTCAACAAGCGCTCACTGGAAGCCGGCATCAAGTACATGGTGCTGTCGGCCGCGGGCTCGGCCTTCCTGCTGTTCGGCATGGCGCTGCTGTACGCCGATGCCGGCAGCCTGACCTTCGACCAGTTGGGCAAGGCTTTGGCCGCGACCAGCATGCCGAGCCTGCTGGCCCAGCTGGGCCTGGGCATGATGCTGGTTGGCCTGGCCTTCAAGCTGTCGCTGGTGCCCTTCCACCTGTGGACCCCGGACGTCTACGAAGGCGCTCCGGCGCCAGTGGCCGCGTTCCTGGCCACCGCCAGCAAGGTCGCGGTATTTGCCGTGGTGGTACGTCTGTTCATGCTCTCCCCTGCTGCCAGCAGCGGCGTGCTGAGCACCGTACTGGCGGTGATCGCAGTAGCCTCGATTTTGGTCGGCAACTTGCTGGCACTGACCCAGAGCAACCTCAAGCGGCTGCTTGGTTACTCATCCATCGCCCACTTCGGCTATCTGCTCATCGCCTTGGTGGCGAGCAAAGGCCTGGCGATGGAAGCCATGGGCGTGTATCTGGTCACCTACGTGATCACCAGCCTCGGCGCCTTCGGCGTGATCACCCTGATGTCCTCGCCCTACGCCGGCCGTGACGCCGACGCGCTGTACGAGTACCGCGGCCTGTTCTGGCGTCGTCCGTACCTGACGGCGGTGTTGACCGTGATGATGCTGTCGCTGGCGGGTATTCCGCTCACGGCAGGCTTCATCGGCAAGTTCTACATCATCGCCACCGGTGTGCAATCGCAACTGTGGTGGCTGGTCGGGGCCCTGGTGATCGGCAGCGCCATCGGCGTCTACTACTACCTGCGGGTCATGGTCACCCTGTACCTGGCCGAGCCGAACCTGCGCAGCCACGATGCACCGCTGCGTTGGGAACAACGTGCCGGTGGGGTGATGCTGCTGGCCGTGGCGATCCTCGCCTTCGTGCTGGGCGTGTACCCGCAGCCGCTGCTGGACCTGGTCCAGCAGGCTGGACTGCACCTGGTCGGTTGATACACTGACCGCAAGACAAGACACCCCGCTTCGGCGGGGTGTCTTGTTTCAGGAGCAGGCGCTGCGCCGGGCATCGTTCAGCCGAGGTCAAGCGCTGCTCGCGCGATCCCTTGCCGGACACTGCGCCCTGTGCAGATTGAGCGCGGTGTTGATGATACCGATGTGACTGAAGGCCTGGGGGAAGTTACCCAGCATGCGCTGCCCGATCGGATCGTATTGCTCGGCCAACAGACCGACGTCGTTGCACAGTCCGGTCAAATGGTCATACAGCGCCTGGGCCTGCTCCTGGCGCCCCAGCAGCACATAGACGTCCGCCAGCCAGAACGAACAGACCAGGAAGGTACCTTCCCCAGGTGTCAGGCCATCGCCGCCACTGTCGGTGTCGTAGCGCAGCAACAGGCCGTTGTTCATCAGCCGCTGCTCGATCTGCTCGAGCGTGCGCAAAAAGCGCGGATCCTCGGCAGGCAAAAAACCGGTGAGCGCAATCTGCAACAGGCTGGCATCCAGATCCTTGGAGCCGTAGGCCTGGACGAAATGCTGACCACTGGCATCGAGTCCCTGTTCACAGACCTCGCGATGAATCTGCTCGGCCACCCGCCGGTAATGCTGTCCCTGCTCGCGGCCCTCTTCGGTGGTTTCAGCCAGACTCGCCGCGCGGTCGAAGGCGACCCAGGCCATGACCTTCGAATGCACAAAGTGCTGGCGCCCGCCGCGCACCTCCCAGATGCCCTCGTCCGGTTCACGCCAGATGCTCTCGACATAGGGCATGATCAACCGCGCGATGGCGGCGCTGCGCGGGTGTCGTGGTAGACCTCCTTTGAGCGCCTGACTCATGGCATCGGCCACCTCGCCATAAATGTCCAGTTGCCGCTGCCCGGAGGCGGCATTGCCGACCCTCACGGGACTGGAATGCTCATACCCGGCCAGCCAGGGCAAGGTGAACTCGGCCAGGTCGCGCTCGCCCGCCAGGCCATACATGATCTGCATCTGTTCCGGATTGCCGGCCACCGAGCGCAGCAGCCATTCGCGCCACGCCTGGGCTTCGTCGAAGTAACCGAGGTTCATGAACGCCAGTAGGGTCATGGTCGCATCGCGCAGCCAGCAGAACCGGTAGTCCCAATTGCGCTCGCCGCCGATACGCTCGGGTAACGAGGTGGTGGCCGCAGCGACGATCCCACCGGTCGGGGCGTAGGTCAGCGCCTTGAGGGTCAACAGCGAACGACGCACCCGCGCGCTGTTCGGGCCGATGTCGGGGCAACGTGCAGCGAATGACTGCCAGTGACTGATGGTGTGGGCCAGCGCCTCGTCGGCGTCGAAGTCCGCCTCGTCCGGCAGGTGCGAAGGCTGATGACGCAAGGCGAAGACCTGGCGTTCGCCCGCGCCGACACGGAATCGGCAGACGCTGTGGTGGTCCATGGCATGCAAACCCACCGTGCTACGCAGGATAAGCCGGTCGGGCCCGGCGACCGCGCTGAGACTCAGCGGATCGAGCCGCTCCACCCACGGCACGCTGCGGCCATAATCGAAGCGCATTACCAGATCGAGTTCGAAGTGCGTCTGCCCGGAAATGCCCTCGACGATACGCACTACGGCGTTCTGTTCGCCCATGGGCATGCAATCCAGCACCCGCGCCTGACCTGCGGCGGTGGTCCATACGGTTTCCAGCACCAGCGTGTCATCCAGGTAGCGCCGCGTGCACTGCTGCACAGGATCGCTGGGCGCCAGGCGCCAGCGTCCGTTCTCCTCATTACCCAACAGTGCAGCAAATACCGCAGGTGCGTCGAAACGCGGCAGGCACAACCAGTCGATCGAGCCATCGCGGCTGACCAGAGCGGCGCTGCGGCAATTTCCGAGCAAAGCATAGTCTTCGATGTGCGCGGGCATTGGGGCTCCTTGGGAAAGCGCTTCGGTTCGTTCTGCGTGTGACCACGACAACGTCCGCTTTGCGCCATCGATCGAGGCGCGGGCTGGTCAGCCAGACAAATCCTGCAGCACGTCAACGACGCCTGTCGGTGCACATGGCACACTGTGGCGCTTCATTCCCTGTTCAACCGTGAAGGATCACCCTGCCCCATGTCCTCTGACCTGCTACTGGTCCTCGGCCTGCTCGCTGTCGTCGTCACCCTGTTCATCGTCAACCGTCCGCGCATGGACGTGGTGGCGCTGCTGGTGATTCTGTTCCTGCCACTCTCCGGCATTCTCACCGTCGAACAGGCCCTGGCAGGCTTCAGCGATCCGAACGTGGTGCTGATCGCGGCCTTGTTCGTGATCGGCGAGGGCCTGGTGCGTACTGGCATCGCCTACCGTATCGGCGAGTGGATGAGCGAACGCGCCGGTCGCAGCGAGGCGCGCCTGCTGGTGCTGCTGATGGTGGCGGTGGCCGGGCTTGGTGCAGTGATGAGTTCCACGGGCGTGGTGGCGATCTTCATCCCGGTGGTGCTGAGCATTGCCGCGCGCCTGAAGCTGTCGCCCAGCCGGCTGATGATGCCGTTGAGCTTCGCCGGTCTGATCAGCGGCATGCTCAGCCTGGTGGCGACGCCGCCCAACGTGGTGGTGCACAGCGAACTGGTGCGCCATGGCCTGGCCGGTTTCAGCTTCTTCAGTTTCACCCCTTTCGGGCTGGTGGTGCTGGTGCTCGGCATTGGCTACATGCTGCTGACTCGCCATTGGCTCAACGGTGAGGTACGCAAGGACGGACGCAGCGAGACTCGCCGGACCCTGCTCGACCTGGTGCTGGACTACAAACTCAGTGGTCGCGAGCGCCGCCTGCGCATTCGCCCGCACTCGCCCCTGATCGGGCATACCCTCGGCGAACTCGAACTGCGGACTCGACACGGCGCCAATGTGGTCGGTATAGAACGCCAGCACAAGTTCACCACCCGGGTGATCGCTGCTGATTCCGGCACTGTGCTGCATCAAGGCGATGTGCTGCTGCTCGATCTGTTCGCCAATCACGACAACCTGCGCAGCCTGTGCCAGGCCATGCAACTCGAACCCCTGCATTTCAAGGCCGCCTACTTCATCGATCAATCGCAGGAAGTGGGCATGGCTGAGGTATCACTGCCGCCGGGTTCGCAACTGATCGGCAAAAACCTCCTCGAACTGAGCTTCCGTAGCCGCTACAGCCTCAACGTGGTCGGCCTGCGCCGCGAGCAGAACGCAGTGCAGACGCCCCTGGTAGAAGAGAAGCTGCGCCTGGGCGATACCCTGCTGGTCATCGGCCCGTGGAAATCGGTACGCCAGTTGCAAGCCGAGCCTCGGGACTTCATCGTCCTGAGCCTGCCCGCAGAAGTCGACCAGGTGGCGCCAGCTCGCGCCAGGGCGCCCCAGGCGCTGGCCAGCCTGGCGGTGATGATCGCCTTGATGGTGAGTGGCTTGGTGCCCAATGTCATCGCGGCACTGATCGGCTGTCTGCTGATGGGCGCCGGGCGGTGTATCGACATGAACAGCGCCTATCGTGCCATCCACTGGCAGAGCTTGGTATTGATCGTCGGCATGCTGCCGTTCGCCCTGGCCCTGCAGAAGACCGGCGGTATCGATCTGGCGGTAACGGCGCTGGTGAGTCTGCTCGGTGGCGCCGGGCCGCAGGCCATACTCGCCTGCCTGTTCGCCCTTACGGCGCTGATCGGCTTGTTCATCTCCAATACCGCCACCGCAGTGTTGATGGCCCCGGTGGCAGTCAGCACGGCGCAACAACTAGGCCTGTCGCCCTATCCCTTCGCCATGATCGTGGCCTTGGCTGCCTCGGCAGCCTTCATGACGCCCGTCTCCTCACCGGTCAACACCTTGGTGCTGGGGCCCGGGCAATACCGCTTCGCCGATTTCGTCAAAGTGGGCGTGCCGTTCACACTGTTGGTCATGGTCGTCAGCGTGGTCATGGTGCCCTGGTTTTATGCTCTGTAGCGCACAACGCTCAAACTCGAGCTGCGATGAACGGATATCACCGAGGATGGGTGCCAAATAATATCCAATTGACATCAATTCATCGCTTGAACCACACTTCACGCCGTGCCCCAGGTGTTGCCGCAGTCGTCCTGGTCTACTTCTCGCTTGTGGTCGAACTCATGGTTTTTCCAGCCCATTCGCGCCTGTTGCCTGCGTTGCTGCTGTTCGGTCTGACCTTCGCCTTGACCCTTGGGGGTATCCTGGCCCGGCCGATCGAATCGCTGTCGCTGTTCTGGCCTGTGAATGCGGTGCTGGCCGGAGTGCTGCTCCGCCATCCTCGCCACGGCAGTTTCGTCGGCATTGCGCTGATGTACCTGGCGATGGTGGGTGCCGATCTGCTGTGCGGCAGTCAGTGGTATCCGGCACTGTGGTTCAATCTGTGCAATGTTGGCGCAGTCATCACCTTCTGGCGTCTGTTGGTCAACTTGCCGCGCCAGCATCGGCGTCTACGCACCCCTCATGGCGTACTGCGCACGTTCGCCGCCTGTGCGGCCGGCGCGATGGTCGCCGCCACGCTCGCCTGCCTGATGGCAACACCCTGGTTCGACCAATCGCTGCGCTCGACCTGGATGGCCTGGTTCAGCGAGCAGTTCTCCACCAGCGTGCTGGTCTTGCCGATCATGCTCACCGCGCCTTCCCTGCCTGCCCTGCTGCGCAGCAGTGGCCAGCGGATCAGCCTGTCTCCCCTGCTCATGCTGCTGGCCTCGTTGGCCCTGAGCATCGGCTTCGGCGGTCCGGGTGCGATCGCCTTCCCGATCTCGGCCCTGCTGTGGTGCGCCCTGAGCTATTCACCCTTCCTGCTTTCGCTGTTGACCCTGACCGCAGGAAGCACGTTGATCGTGGCGGTGGCGCAGAACCTCATGCACTTCAGCATGCCGCAGAGCCAGGCCGGAGTGACCGCCTTGATGTCCGCACGGTTGGGCATCGCCATGCTGGTGCTCGGCCCGTTGATCGTGGCATGTATCAGCCACGCCAACCGCGCGCTGCTGGCGCGCCTGGCTCACCAGGCGAACGTCGATCACCTCACCGGTGCCCTCACCCGCAGTGCTTTCACCCGACAAGCGAACGCCTTGCTGGAAGGCCGTCGACAGCACAGTCAGAGGCTGCCTTTGACCCTGATGATGCTCGACATCGACCATTTCAAGGCGATCAACGACCGGCATGGCCATGCGGTTGGAGATCAGGTTCTGCGTGAATGCGCCCAGGTACTGCAGGCGCAGTTGCATGACGGCGAACTGCTTGCCCGCCTGGGCGGCGAGGAGTTCGCAATCGTCGTGCCGGGGCTGGTCCCGGAACAGGCCAGCTTCACCGCCGAACGCTTGCGCCGCGCCGTTCAGGAGTTGCAGGTGCGTGAGGGCGAAGAGCAACTGCGCGTCACCGTGAGCATCGGCATCAGCGGTTGCAGCGATCAGCGCCCGGCCTCCAGCCTGGACAACCTGCTGGCCGACGCCGACCAGGCCCTGTATCGGGCCAAAGCTCAAGGTCGCAATCGGGTGGAGCAGGCCCAGCGCCAGGTGATTTGAATCGCCGGCCGCCTGAGCGGTATCAGGAGCCGTCACACCGCTGAGCTACCCCTCACACGCTGTACAAATTCTGCTCAATCTAACGAAGCCCGCTCCGCCTCTGGCCTCCAGCGCTTTATCCACAGACCTGCCCACGTTTTCTGTGGACAGAATTCCCAGGCAGGAGAACGACTTATCGCACAGCGTCCGTCGCTGATGCTTTTTCAGTGAGACAACTTCACGCACAAACGCCGCGAGCCCGTCTCAACCAGAGACAGGCTCGAAAGGCTGTAGTAAAGGGAGTTTCAACTCGGAGGAATGGTGCCCAGCAGGCCAATCGCAATTGTCAGCAGCAGGAAACCACCCAGGAAAAACGCAAGCTTGCCCATTGGAACCTCGAGACAGTAGGGACTGATTGGCGGAGCTGCCCACTACGGTTGCGGTGCAGCCCCGCTTGCCCTGCGCATGATGCTTGGCACTACAGGGCTTGGGGGCTATTGTCAGGCCTGCACTGATACGGTTACAGATTCAGCTTTGCGGAAAAAAAGCATATCAGATGCGGTGCGGCACACGCCTTTCAGTCCAGTCGACGCAACTTGTGCATCGGCAGCCAGCCCAGCTCGCCATTGCGCTGCCTGCGGCACCACAACCAGCCATTGAGAGGCCGCAACCCGACCATGACCTGACCGGGATCGACGTCCAACTCATGCGCCGAATACGGCTCCAACGCCCTGCCCTCGCCGACTCCCAGGCGCTCTATCACCTGCGCTGGTACCCATCCCGCCTCCTGGCCTGCGCAGTGGCACAGGTACCAATCCTCCCAGCCTTTGTCTCCCTCATAGCGCTGACCGATCTGCAAGCGCACGCCCTGTGCGAAGCTGATGGGTTTCGGATACTCGCTGCGATGCCTTTCGATGACCACGTAGTTCACACGCCACTCCTTGGCTGAATGAGAAGATGCCCAACGTCGGTTTACAGTGCCATGACCATTTCGTGCCAGGCCATCCCGCCATGCTCGGAGCTGGACGGCTGCACATAGCGATAGCCCATCTTTTCGTAAAGACCAACATGTCGATCCTTACACATCAGATGAATGGTCGACTTGCCGCGCTCACGCATCTGCTCGACGAAGCGCTCCATCAACTGCGCGGCCAGTCCACGCCCCTGGAACGCCGGATCGACCACTACCGACATGATCACCACATTGGCAGCCTGCGCATCATGCCCGATCAGCTCTTTGAACGCCTCGTCGGACATCACGACTTCATGGGCGCAACCACTGTTGATGAAGCCGGCGATCTGGCCGTCCAACTCCAACAGCAAAAACCCTTCAGGGTACTGGGCGATACGGGTGGCGATCTTTTCACGGGTGGCGGCTTCATCGCCTTCGTATGCGCTGGTTTCTATCTGGTAGCAGCGATCCGTGTCGGCAGGCGTGGCGCAGCGCAAACGAATGGCGGTCATGACGTTTTCCCTGTTGCGAATTTCGGAGGTCGACATCCTAACCGCAGCGGCGCCGTCACGCATCGTCATATACCGCGAAGGCCTGCTTATAGTGGTTGATAGCTCAGTGCTATCTATCGATAATCTCGCGCCTTAACCTGATAGCAAGGATCCGCTGTGAGAAAACTCTACCTGACCCTGCCGTTCTGTGCCCTTCTGCTACAAGGATGCGGTGTAACCATGGCCCGCTACGAACCCGACTTCCAAAACGTTCAGCAACTGAAGCAGCATGCCCCGTTGCAGCATGTGCGCGACGCTCAAGTCAACGCCGATGCCGGACAGGATTCGCTGAGGGTTCGCCTGAATCCGATCTCGTCACCCATTGGCAGTATCCCTGCGCATGTACAAACGGCTATCAACGACGAGTTGCGCCGCGCAGGCCTGCTCGATCCCAAGGCGGACCGCGAGTTGCACGTCCAGTTGACCAAGAGCCAACTGACTGCCGGCCTTGCCAATGGCGAAGGTGAACTGGCTGCCCGATTTACCCTTCGCCGAGGCGGACAGGTCGTTTATGAGGCGACCAAAGACGTGACCCGCGAATGGGATAGCAGCTTCTTCGGTCCAATTGCCATCCCAGCCGCTGCCAACAACTACAACCCAATGTTGCAGGCATTACTCAAGAGTTTGTACAGCGACCCGCAATTCATCCGGGCGATGAAATAGGCCTACGCCCTCAAGAAAAAGAGCCGCAAAAGCGGCTCTTCTTGTATCAGGCGCGCGGTGTGCGGCCTTCAATCGACGAGTACTTGGTCCGATTCTTTTCAACCCAGCTTTTCAGCAGTGCGTTGACCTGACGGGCGAATGTATCACTCACAGCCGCCTTTGGTGTATTTCCCGCCAAAGGCAGGAACCAGATACCCATCCAAGTGTTGATAGCATCGTGGTTGGAAGACTTGGCCAGCGCCTGACCGCGATCATCCAGCGTTTCGAGCGTCATGGTGTACTGGTCGGTGGCCAGCGCGGGAATGATCGTCAGGGTCAAGCCGCTGATGAACGCAAATGCCGCTTGTCCACCACTCGGCGTATGGTTGTAGACCTTCAACCGTAAACGGTCATCACCCGGTTGACGCTCGAACTCATCGAGTGTCACCCGACCGAACAGGCCAGATTCAGTGAGGATACGTTTGAGCTCGGGCTTGAGCATGTCTCGGGCTTGAGGCACTTCGTTGGCCTTGGCATAACCAGGGTCTCCCTGGAAGAAGTCGAAGTCTACATAGACGTTCGGCTTGTTCGAGTAGCTGGCCATCGAAGGCAAGTCTACGTGGGGTACTTCATCCTTGGTGAAACTGGCACATCCACCCAGCGTGACGACCATCGCCAGCCCCAGGGCTTTTAGAAATTGCATATCGACTTCCTTGCTTGATGACTACGACCCCTTTGAAGGGGGCTGCATTTTAGAAGGTCGGACGAAAAATGCAAAATCATGCCGTCTAAGTTTTGGCTGAGTAGGACATCGTGACCCTGAGCATCTTACTGCAAAGGGGTAGAAAAGAGCGCGGACATCCATTTTAAGGAATACAGGTGGTCTAAAAAACCACTCGGGTCGTGAAGCCGAGTGGTTTTTCGGATCAGTTGGGGGGAGCTGATTAGTTAGTGATCATCAAATCCAAGCTGGTGGCATCACAGGAGTGATCTGCTTTCTTGTTGATTGCTAGATAGATGGCTGAGCCCTGATCCACACCGACATTAGCGGCTTTAATCACCGAACTACCGCCATTCGGAAGGTTCCCGCTTTGAATCGGTACATCGCCCAAATTCAAGGTCCAGGAGATTCCATCGCCGCAGGCATCATGGAGGTCGTTGATCCGACCCAGCACGTTGATGCTGCCATGAATGGGACTGGTCCAGCGGACAATGGTCTCGCTGTTGGAACCTGGATGGGTGACCACGTCGCCCTGCTTGAAGACGAAGCTTCCGCCACTACCGGTAAAGGTGAAGCTTTTTTTGATGATGTTGATATAGGCACCGGTGCTTGCGTCTCTCCAGCACGTTAAATTGGCACCGTTACATGTATCCGCGACGAATGTCGGGAGGGGCGTGTAGTTGGCTGACAGACTCTGTGCCGTTTTATTCTGCATGAACGACCATGGCGAGCCGGGGGCCGCGCGCTCCGTTGCAATGTACATGTCGCGAGCCAAGTTCCAGGACTGTGCAGTTGCTGCCCATAGAGGGGGCGCGCTAACACCGCAAAACAGCACAGCGGAAAGAATGATACTTTTTGCAATTTCCATAAATTTGCCTCGGTGTCGGTAAGAGAATTGATGCTGTTGTACGGTCAATGCCGCATTCAATTCGCTCGCTGGCGATCACTCGAGGCTCAAGGCCTTCGCCCAGAATCACTGCTCGTGTACATGGGAAAGAGACAGGATTGTCTCAGAGTAAAACTGTACATGCAACCAGTATTCAATCCGTGCTTGCCTTGGTCGGCGTCGTATCAGGGTTGAGCCTGCGGACATTACGGATCCATTGATTGCCTGACAGGGACACTCAACCCAACGGCCGAGCTAGGGCTGGCCTCTTGAGTACATAAATCCATCGAATGGCAACAAAGCATTATTCCTGTCCGTAAACGCAAAAACCCCCGATTTCTCGGGGGTTTGAATATGGCGGAAGCGTAGAGATTCGAACCCTTATCCTAGGCTCCTACCTACAGACTTAATTTCTGATCGGTAGCTCGACGTCCTTTATAGACTGTAAGCTAGCAAAACCGGGTCTTCCGCGCAAGCTTCAGGATTTTCGCAAGCGTGCAGTCGACTGCATACTGCTGAGTGCCAGGCCAAGGACAGTTTTAAAGGGTAAATGGATGGCAGAGCACGCGAGAGAATGCTGCAAGCCTCAGAAACAAGCGAACAGGATCCAGAGCCTTCCCCAGCTGAATGATGTTACTTCCGCCTTCGCGTTGACCTCCGCCGTCTGTCGCCCCCTCTCAAACTCCGTAACCGGGTCGCGGTGAAAGCCCCACGAAATCTAATGGAAATCACCATGAAAATTTTCACAGACAGGGACAGAGCAGCTCTTAAAGCAGCAATCCCAAAGCTCGCGCCACTTGTAGGTGCAGATAAGTTCGTAGGGGCCTATGAGGCCTTCAAAATCCTCGTAGATTCCCGAAGAGAAGAAAGGGTCAACCGATACTGCTTAGCGCTGCTTTCAGAACTCGACGAGGTGGATCTACAGGAAATAAACTCAGGGGATGAAAATCTGGACATCGACTTCGGGGATTTGCTGCAGAGCTGCATGGATGACAGTGACAGTAGAAAAACCGAAGCCTACGCTCGCCTCACTGTCGCTATACGCTTGCGCAATCTCGACGCCGAATACAGGCGATACTTCATCCTTGCACTGAAGCAATTGAGCTCTAAGGAGCTCGGCCTGCTTCAGCAAGGCTACGTTGCCAGACATTGGGAGATCGTCCCTGAAGAGGGGTTCGATGTTCTCAATCAGGCGACCGTGTATAACCCGAAAAAGCTCGGAATCATCGGTGGCCTGTCTGTAGACGTCTTCCGGCGGCTCGGATTCTTAGACGACGACGGAATCACTGCTCTCGGAGTGATATTTGCCGAATCCACGCATTCGAAAGACGATCTGACTCCAGACGCTCTCGAATGGAGAGTCTGGCAGGAAAACCCGATAGCAGTGGTGGTAGGTGACCCTCGAAAGGTAGTCCCCTTCAAGGAGGCAATGAAAAATCACCGAGTGAAAGTGAGTGAGCTAGCCGACTCAGTGCTGGGTGGCGCTCGTAACGACCGCGTAGCGTTCAATGCGGTAGCTTTCCTTGGCCCGTTCGGCAGTTGGTCACACAACCAAAGAATGAAATGGTCTGGCTACACAGATAAGTATCCGAGCCAGTGCATGCTGATCGACGCAGAGGGAGGCTCCCTTAACGGACGATACTGTAAGACTTTTAGCGTCCACGACCCACTGGACGAGACGGCAAGATCAATGCTGCGCCACTACAATTACATCGTTGACGACCCGATCATTCCATAGGTATGTGCCACCCGTGGTGTAGCCACAAACGCAACATCGATGGCAGCAGCTATGAGCTCCACAGGCACACAAAGCATGACCCGGCAGCGAGCTGCCATGAAGCCGCCCTGATGGAGCATTTGCACCGTGGCTTTAAGACGGGATCGATACCGACAGTGGGCTACATGGCCCCCTCGCTGGCCCAACAAAATATCGGGCAGTTTCTGATCAGCGAGACAACTGGCAACAGCCGCGTCAGTTCAACGGCGGGTTGCCGGCTGCGGTCGTCGCTGCCTATCTGCAATCATCGTCCCTACCCGTCTGCCATCATAGTCCACCCACCCGTTAAGATGCCCAAGGCTCGACATTGCGCCATGACGACTGGAAAATGCAGGTTGTCGAAAATCCACCGATCGCCAAGATCAAGCATCGCGCCCAGCGTGGAGCTGAAGGATAAAGGGCTTATCTGAGGCCTTGCTTGCACACGGGCGGGAACCTCCCGCCCATATGCGCGTACTTCATAGCGCGACAATCCACTCCAAGACCTCACATCTCACTTGGCTGAACTGGGCCTAAAACTCTCCATAGGTGATGTCTGACGCCTGCCACATCAATACCAAGGTAACGAGTTTCACCACCGCTAACTACGCCTCCGGTTGGCGACCGGCCTGTTCTCATACCCCGCGAAATGGTCGATTGAATCAACTGTGGCATGGTGCGATCAGGGAACTCGTAAACGCAAAGCATTCATGGCCTCCAATAACTGGACGACATCATCAACCAAGCCCGCATCAAAATCTTCTCGATCGATTTCCTCATGGGTGCCCTTGTTCAGATACCTCCAGATCAAGGTCTGCTCGCCGATTCCGAGGATTCGAACCAGTGCATCGATCAGTGGCTGCTTGTCTGCATGCTCAAACGTGTTGGCTCCTCGAAGCTTTGAACAGATAGATGCGGAGGTTACTCAGGCCAGGTTGATCTCCGTCACGAGCCAGCTGGACGGTCAAGACACCCTGACTGCATCTTCCCAACCACTTCCAAATTTTCAGCGTGAGCATTTCCAATGCCTGACGGGAGAACTGAAGTGCTGCCCTATGGTCACCACGATTGACTGCAGCCCTGGCCAACAAAAGGTAAGCCTGATGTGGGACGTTGCGCATCACTCTCGGGTGATAATTCCCCTGATGGTGCATGAACGCATAGGCCAACCATTGGTTCTGACCGACGTGATTCTGAATGTCCTTGATGAATTCGTTGCTGTGACACGTAATTATGATCTGGGTATTCGCGAAGCGCTCGCTCTCGAATAGAGCCTCCCGGATCCCTTGACGATGCTCATGGTCGATCGCATTGATGGCGTCGTCGAAGATCACAGTAGGCGCCTGGATGCTCGATGCCTTGGCTCACAGAATCGCAAGCCCCAAGCATCGGACATGGCCCTCACTGAGCACCTGGAGAGCATCGACTCGGCGTCCTCGCGCCCCACGGAAGCAGAGTTCTATTCGACCTTCACCAGTTAATGGCAGGTGCAGTTCAGCGAGTTTGTCTTCCTCTGCATCTCGCACGTTGAACTCGTTGTAGAGATCCAATGCTTGCGCGTTCAAGCCGGCCATCAATGTGCCAGGCAACTCGGATCGATGCCTTCGCAACAAGGCCAAAAACTCGGCATAAGCCGCCTGGATTCGCACCTCAGCGGCAATCAGGTCGCGCTCTACAGCAGCCGCTGCGATCAGCACAGCGTTCTGCACCTCGAACTCACCAATGCGTTGTCTTGCAGCGTCGACAAGCACCTGTGCTTGCTGCATCCTGGCCGCATGCTCTGCCAGTGCTATTCGAGCGCTGTTCAGACGATCTCGTTCAGCGACTAGGGTCTGCCTATGTGCAAGACTCTGCTGAGTGATGACATCTTCTTGCTCCAATGAACCAGCCCAATCCACCGCTTGTTGCGCAATTGACGGAGCGCCCTCGATTTGGCTGTAGACCAGCTGCCACCATGCTGTGTCTGCGAACCACACCAGGGGCAGCCAAGTAGCGTGATACCGCATTGTCGCGCTCCGTTCTTGGGGTTGCACGTTGAGAGAAGTAGGCCATATAAGCACCCAGGGCATCCGAGGCAGCTCTTCGTTGCCCTATAGCTGTGTGGTATCTCTGCTGCAGTGCCGTCAGCTCGCGCATCCGCTCCAAGCCTTACTCAGCCTTTTGGTAAGGGTCGACATGTACGTGAGGAACCCCTTGCAGTGGCGTGTCGCACGCTGGGCAGCGATCGGGTGAAATGGCCTGTACACGCTGAACAGCATTGAACAAAGCTTGGTAAGCAACATCGCTGTGTTGCTGTGCAAGGTGTTGCGACAGCGCTTCAACCGCAGCGTGGGCCGCATCAGCTGCCTGATAGGCGGCCAAAAGTTTTTGCGGGCTAATGCCGTACAGCATGGGCGGAGGCTGATTGAGCGCAAGCTCTACCTCTTGGAGCCGTCCTGGAACACCAAACAGCCCAACGGCTTCTTGAAGCTGCCGGTAGGACATGCCAGCCGCAAATTGTTGGGCGTACGTCTCCTCAACCCGCTGGAACTCCGCTCCGGCCATCACCGCGCCGGCCACAACCCCCATGTCATTGGCAATTGAGTTTTGCCGAAGACTCAGCTCCTGCCCCTTCAGTGGAGTCAGGTTCAGCTGATCGGTCAGCGCCTCGTTGAACTGTCCCACGAACTCGTTGTAATGATCCATCCCGAACAGAGCGGCTATGAGTTCGGTCTTCTGGCCGGCAGGCTTGGCTGCAATCCGTGAAAAGGAGTCGATCCGATTTTTCTCGATGAAGCAGAATCTGTAAGCGTCCGCATTAGAAGCGATCTCCGTGGGCTGCCCAGCCAAATTCAAGCCCCGGAGCTGGGGAGCCACAAAACGTTCCTCATGAATATTGCGCAGGTACTGCCCAGCATCGATACGCTTCTGGGCACCTTCATCCACGGCCCCCAGCAATGCGTATTCCAGGGCTTCACACAGGCTGGTTTTTCCGCTGCCGTTAGGCCCATAGAACAGAATCAGGCGCTTGGTGAGATCAAACGTCTCGGGGCTTCGAAACCCTCGAAACGGGCCAATCGTCAGCTCAGAGAGGCTTCGCCAACTCCAGCCGTCCCCTCCCGTGATGGCATTCAACCAGGGCAATGTCGGGTTAATCTGAGCAAGTTGACCCCGTGCAAGTTCAACGATACGAATTGCCCGCTGACTGCGATTTGGGACGTAGCACTGATTGTATCGAAATGCTGCAGCACCAAATTACCCATGCGCCGCGCGTCATCCGATGCAGCAGTCGCAGGTTCGTGAAGCCAACGTAAGAAATGCTGATAGTCGTGTTCCGCAGATGCCATCCGTGCCTCCCAGGCTCAATCTCAATCTTTGCTAGCTCTGTCGTGGGGCGTTACTTAGGAGCCCCACAGCCACAAAGTTCTCGGTGCGCACCTCATGATAGCAACGCGCCAGAACTGTATCGCTCGGGAGCTTGGACGCTCAGTCGATTGTGTATTGTGAGCCTAATACCCGCCACAGCAACCTCAGTCATGATCCGTTGGTTACATATACATCCAAGGCGAACTCAAAAGGTATGATGGGGAGGATTTCATCTTGGGCTCGAATATGACCACTAGCACCGCAACACTGGAATGGCGTTATCAACCGCCTGACCTTCTTAGAGAGACTCACACCATGGAGGCCCACGGAGCAATCATGGTGATCCAGGACGGGGTAGCCCGGGCTGATTTGGACGCTGTTACCTACCAGACTGACAGCGGGATAGCAGAAAGGCTGTTGAGAACGATCCGAGCACGCCTGGCCCCCTACGAGTTCACGCGTGTGGAGCCGATACACATAGATTCCAACCCAACGCTTACGATCACTCATCAAGACGGCCAGCCACGCGAGATCCACCTGCAGTCGTCATTCGCCAGCATCCGAATCACAGACCACGTTGAGATCCAAATTTACCGCAACGGGGTACTGATTCAGGACACCGCACAAGAGGGTCGAGATCGTCGTCAGTCCGAAGCAGAATTGCTATCGAGGCATGCAGATGACGATCTGCTCAGTCGATTGCTGGCAAGCAAAAGCGCTTCTAAGAGCAATCCAAGCGACGAGTTCACCCATCTCTACGAAATCCTAGAAGCCCTACAAAGCAAGTTCGTGAAACCGGCGACATTGATCAACGAGCTTGGGATCGAGAAAGCGAAGGTTCGCAAATTCCATTCAGTCTGCAATGACCCATCAACTGCCAGCCGCCACCGAGGGCTGGCAAAAGGCCCGTTGAAAGAGCCCAGCGCTGATCAGTACCACCATGCTCGAACCTTCGCTTGGGACATGATTCTTTCCTACGCGCAGTGGTTGGAAAAGAAATCGGCGCAGCCTGACTGACGCTCGTGGCGTCAGCGTTCGCAAGCGCTTTACGGTGCTGAAGGCCCTAAGGGCGAGCCAGCCTTTGAGCGTCCATGTCACATTCAAGTACAGAACGAGGTTGCTCGCTGCCCTCCACTGCACGGACTTAAAGATCACGCCATATCTTAACTTAGAGTGCGTGGCTAGGCTCTGTATGAGAAGAGATGTCGCAAACACCGGATGGAGCAAGCCGATGAGACCATTGCGGCATTGCTTTTCGCGAGCTTGTCGAAGCGTGTCACAATCCGCCGCTTCTCTTTCAGCCAGCCAAACATGCGCTCGATGATATTGCGCTGTCGGTACTTTGGCCGATCAAACAGTCTGAATAAGCCAGCTTGGGCTAGCGCTTCATCGATCGCATCGGAACGACGGGCTGCATTCGATATCGGTCGCAGTAGGGGCGCAACGCTTCTGCGTCGCGGCCCTTGTTGGCAAGCAACCACTCGCAGCGTTTACGCGGACGGCCACGTTGGCCCGATGAAATGCTGACTTCGTCCAGCAGTGGTTGTTCGCAGCTGATGTCACTGGCCTGACCGCCAGAGAGAAGGAAGTGCAACGAAGTCCCGTTGGCGTCGCAGAGCATGTGGATTTTGGTTGTCAGGCCGCCGCGACTGCGGCCTAGAGCGTGATCGGCAGGCTCGCAAGGCCTCCCCTACATCCGGAATTCCTGGGGAAATGCGGAGCAACCAGTGGGGGGTTGAGCAGGTGGCATTGCTACGCGATAAACTGGGTGCGAAACCAAAACTGATCGCCCTGGGACAGTTGGCAGATGGGCGCCTGAGCACATCTCCTCACTCATCCAATGCTCACCCAAGGCAAGGGCACTGGATCAAGAAAGGTGCTCTATGAGCGCCTTGTACGCGAGCTATTTGATAGCATCCTTGAGATCATCATATCCCTTCAAGCGAGCAAACTGATCAACCCTCTTTCCATGATCCCCAATAATTCCATACAGGAAGAAATCTTTACACGACTCATTAGTGCGCCGAATAACGCCCTCGACGATTGAGCGCTTTATAATCATGGTTGGATTGGTAGGTGAATCCATATTAGCGATGGCACGAACAGGGTCATAATATTTATTCCCCTCACCATCACAAAAATATTATTCAGATAGTAAACAATATCCATCAGACTCAGGAATGTCATCAGTCGAAACCCCGAATAAACAACGCTTTCGCCCTGATAACTTTCCGTGTAGCTTGATGTCGATGCGAACAGATTATAAAGCATGGCCAAAACGAGAGAATCCATTGGCGAAGGCCGATATACCTTACCCTCTTTACTGACCAACTCAACACTTTGGAGCCCCCCAGATCTTGACGGGTTTCACCAAGCCCTTCTTTAGTCTTTGAGTAGCGCCTGACCAGCGTAAAGCTGCTATTGGTCATGATAGAATAGTTATCAAACAGCAGATGACCGATACTACTCACATAATCCGAGGTATCAATCCGATTTTTCTTGTAAAGATCATCGGCAGTAACCAGCACCCAGAATGCGTGGTTTGTTGCGACAGTGAACCTAATTGCATAAATCAATGGCATACCATAGCGATCAGCAAATCGCTTGCGCCTGTCGATGTCAGTCCGGCTACATTTAAACTTAAGCTTTTCCGTGCTTTTGACTTCAATCATGCAATTGAAAGGTGGGGACTCGTAGCTGCTCACTCCAGAAAAGAATGAGCCTGGATGGAACGTAGCCTGAAAATCAGGGGTAATCTCGTCTGCATTTGTGATGGGTGTTTGATTGAGCGGAGTGATGGAAGCGCAGCATTCTAGCATTTTGCAAAGCGTTGCGAAGTCGTCTTCTTGAGACAAGCTGTTTATTATTCTATTTATGTTTGCAATGTTCTCATTCGGCACCAATTTCCTGAGAATTACCTCGAAGTTCTCCTTTGATGTCACCCCCTTGATTTCTTTGACCCTTTTGGCCAATTCAACATCCGATACATCCTGATTGACCTGTGTCATAATCTGCGGTAGTCCTTCACTCAGCGCCAGTTTAGGTGAATTCTTGCCACGCAGACCTGCGCAAGTCAAGTCACTTCTGAACGAGGGAAATCCGTAACCTGCCGAAGTCTTTACACCGAAGCCTGTCACCTTCAAGCATTTTGCGCAGCGCTGCAACAGAAAGAAGAATAACGATCATCTTAACCCAGAAAGGATACACCTATGTTCAAATGGATGAGAAACCGCTCCAAGCCCCGTGAAATTTTAGTTGAGACACTGATAGAGTTTGTCAGAAGATCTCTGCTGCCCTCGATCAGCAGCGTGGTGACAAAATCGCTGCTCTATGTCGGAGCGTCACTGATGGCGTGGCCGTTAATTGAAAGTATTTTCCTCTCCGGTATTCTAAAAAATTCACTGGAATTGACTTGGGGATCGCACCACCAGGCCCTGGATCTTATATAGCCGGCGCAGTACTTATGCTGGCAGGTGCCTTTTACAGCTATAAGGTATTTTCAAAAACCGTACATCGCGAAATAAAAATTGTTGATGCAAAAACATCAGTACTGTCTTCCATTTGGACGCTCTGTAACGATGCGGTCAAGAAATCAACAGGCCTCGTCGCCTACTACCCTACTCAACCCAAAGACGTCTACAAAATATTAAACTCCGCATTAGACTCTGTCGAAAACCTAATGGACACCCTAAAACAACACCGACCATTCATTTTATCGGAAAGCCTCTACCTGGAAGCCATGAGTATCGCGGAAAGGTGCCACCATGAATGCAGAATGTTTGGCGGGTACTTAAACAACATAAAATCAAGCAAAAAAGTCAAAGACGCTAGCTTCTGCCCTCACAGAGCATTAAAAGAAGCAGAAACAGAGTTTCGCACCATACATAGTATGAACGAGAGCTTCTGCATCTCAGTTAGAGAATTCATAAACTCATTGAAAATTTAACTGAAAACTTTAGCTGGGCTATTTAGGCTCTATAAGAAAAGATATGTCGCAACCCCCGTATGGAGCAAGCCGGTGACACCATTGCGGCATAGCTTTTCGCGAGCTTGGTGAAGTGTGTCAAAATCCGGCGCTTCTCTTTCAGCCAGTCAAACATGCGCTCGATGATATTGCGCTGTCGGTACTTGGGCCGATCAAACAGTATGGATAAGCCAGGCTTGGGCTAGCGCTTCATCGAGCGCATAGGAATGACGAGCTGCATTCGATATCGGTCGCTGTAGCGGCGCAGCGCTTCGGCTTCATGACCCTTGTTGGCAAGCAACCACATGCAGCGTTTACGCGGACGGCCACGTTGGCTTGATGGAATGCTGACTTTGTTCAACAGTGGTTGTTCGTAGCTGATGTCACTGGCTTAACCGCCAGAGTGAAGGTAGTGCAACGTAGTCCCGTTGGCGTCGCAGAGCATGTGGATTTTGGTTGTCAGGCCACCGCGACAGTGATCGCCGGTGTCATGAGTCTCGCTCACAACCCTAGGGTTTCGGGCGTAAGTTGAAGGGAGAGAAGGACGGGGGCTAGGGAGTGATCAGGAACGTCTACAACGCTTAACTGAGCCAGGCCACAGACTCCTGATCAATCACCTGCCTACTGTTGACTCCCTTTCACTGGCACCAGCCATACCGTATATTGCGCATCGCCCTGGCTATGAGCCTGACCCCACTTCCCCTGAATGCCTATGACTTCCTTCCCCATCCCTCGAACGCCCCTAGCTGCAACCATTATCGAGGTGACAGCCAAGCTGGTTGCTGAAAAAGGCATAGCATCTGCGACCATTCGGAACATCGCCACCCAGGCCAACGTCCTTCCTCCGCAAATCTACAAGCATGTCGGAGGTATCGATCAGCTGCTAGACGCAGCGGCGCTGCACCTCTGGCAAAATAAGCCACAGCGGCCAACAGATGCCGATGACACCATCAATGGCCTGTACCAAGCAATTGAAGACCTGATCTCGTTTGGGCTGAAAACCCTGACCTCTACCTTCACATCTGCAAGCCCCGTCAGTCGGGCGTCTCTCATGTATGGCAAATTCAGCTTGATGACCTCAAGAATCGCGTAAGACTGGTCGCAGTGGCGGGACTGCTGCAAGTCAGTCAAAAACAGGCCATTGAGTTTATCCATCCTTTTTGTACAGGTATGGTCTTCAGTTGCCTGCATCAAGTGAGCCGCCCGCCTGACGCAAGCTGGCTCGTGAGGCAAGCCGTTAAACCTTTACTAAAGGCAGGCGCGAAGCGCACCTTGCACGACGGCGACCCGCCCAAAGCCGATCCCCACCGTCGAACTCAAAACCTTGCCTCTGAGTTGAGAGGCAATCTGAGCACCGTGAAAGTCTTCAGCCGTTGCGAGCATTTGCTTCTGGGAGAATGGCTGGAGCGCATCGCCGCATCCTGAATCTGGGTTCTTGAAGGCCTTGTCCGCGCGAGACCTCTGCGATCATGCCAACTGCATGCTTGGCGCCTCTGGATATCCTTTAAGCGATCCCCTTGAAGCGCGTCGAGAGCCAAGATTCGCGCCTGTAAAGCCCCTTCTCCCATCCTGAGCTCCAATCATCCCCACCCCAATCAGCCTCGTAATGGCCGTCAGCCAGCCAAGCTCAAAATATTTTTATTTTTTTTGAAGTCTTGACAATCACGGCGCTCCACTGAATCAAACGAACCGGATGGCTAAACATCCGCTTATTCTGGTGCCCTAAAAAATCTTGAGCGTTAGCCTCAGACGACGATTTAGTCCGTAAAACCAGCCTCGCCATACTAACCCGGCGCCCCATAATCGATAACGTCGTTATATATAGCTATACAACACCGATACAGATAAATTTTAAATTAACCTAAAAAGTTAAGAAGCGTGCAATAGCGTGCAGTTGCATGCTTGAAAGTGTCCATGTAACCATTTGGTCATCCCAACAGAACTGGACACTGAGATGAACTCCGTGGCGTTACCTGGCCGACTTACCTCTTTTGCGCCACCGCTCCTAATCGCAATCACCAAGAATGGAAAAAAGATCTTTGCGCTGGCCTCAAACGACAAGGTGATGGATGACTTTTTTGAAAGCTGGTGCGCCATGCTCAGCCAAAAAAAATCTTTTAGAACAGTGAAGGCCTACGCGGGATATAACAGAGTATTCTTGGAGCTTCTGCAACTGCTCACGCATCTGCATGGGGAACTTACAGCCCCACTGCTCAGTGAGATTATCGAAAATTATGAGAACTTCTTAGTATTCGGAACTTCTAGCGAACACCCTATGATCGCAAAGGCGGCTCGTATCATGGGGGATCGGAACCTTTCCGGCAGTTCTGTGGGCGTTGCGCTGGCGGCGCTCAATAGCTTTGTCGCAGCCAGTGAACGCTTTCGCCTAGGCTTACTGGAGTTGGAAGCACAAGGCTATATCAAGTCTAAACATTTGTCGGGTTTTTCGCTGGCTCAAGCGGTCAAAATCGAAACAACCTCCAGCGTCAGAAGTGCTATCAAGAAAAACAGCTGGTTAGCGGGTTGCCTGGCCGGAGGTGCGCGTCGCATCAAACGAGCTGGACTTTCAGCGATCTCCAAGCCTTCAGCACTTGCGTATACCGACAACTATGGAGGAGACGAGTACGCATTTCCGATTGACCGCTGCAAAGAGCTTATTGAATCGGCTCCGAGTGCGCGTGACAAAATGCTGTGGAGCTTGCTGGCAGCGACAGGTGCGCGCATATCAGAAGCACTGACAATGCTCAACGAAGACGTCAAGCCTCACGTCGACCCAGGTTATAGCCGTATTGTGATCATTGATCCAGACACACGGCGGAATGCACTAATTAAGTACCTTTCAGCTTCCGACATTGATGCACTTCCGCATAAAGGACGCGCTCACACTGAAACTTTTATGATAGAGCCGTTCGCGTCGATGTTCTGGATTGCGCTGGAGGAATATAAAGCTGAGATTCGGGCTCAAAAATTGATGGCGCCTGTTAGACATGAGTTTTTAGTGAGAAATCTCGTAAACGGCGAGCCGATGCACAGCAGCTATCAAGCACTGTATGAGCGTTTTAGGAAAGCGGCATTTGATTTGACTCAGAAGTCATATGGTTTTCATTCTTTGAGACATATGTACGGCTATTACCTCGTCAACCATTGTCCCAACCCGAATCCTCACAGCAACAGACGTTACGGATTCGAACTGAGCCTGGTTCAGCAGCTGATGGGGCACGCACTCATCAAGACTACCCGAAGATACGCTCGACAGGACGCCCATCTGCTGCAGGCGGCACTTTCAGCTGCGAACTTTGCTCGTCTGTCCGGCGGGCCCAAGACCATGCTTGAAGCAAGGATTGCGTACCATCAGCAGGAAATCAAACAACTTCAACAGCTCGCCCTGGAGGCAGTATGATTAACCCTTCTCACACCGATCCTATTTGGCTAATTAAAAACAAAGAAATTGGCCCCGCTTTCGATATGGCTATGATCGATGTAAGGCACCGCTACTGGAAAAAATATAACACAGTGGACGGCGGTCGCCCGCGCGACGTATTACTTGCTCTCAACCAATTGGGCGCTCGCCCTTTCTTCGCATTGAAACGCGCGCAGATTGAACAACTGCTGACGTGCTGTTTTTCTGGAAATGATAAGAGGGAGGAAATCGTTAATGCCATCATTCCTGAATTCCCAGTATCTCGCACTGCACCCCTGATTTCACTGCTGAAGCTGGCATTTCTCCGTCTATGGGTGGAGAAAAAAATAATTCTACCGCTTGGCTGGAACTGCCCTATTAACAGCGATGGTATTTTGGACGATATCATCCAAGAGCACGCAGACAGCTGCCCCATGCTCATCAAAATTAGGGAGCTGAACCCCGTATCATCGCTTACCTACAGTGGAGCGATGACCAAGAAAGAGCGCGAACTCAGGGCCAGCGGCTGGATGCGCTTATTGGTCGCCTCTAACCTGCATGACGCCAAAAACTTTACAGCAGAAGATGCTCGCGACTTGAAACTCCGGAGTTTTGGACACAAATCAGAGCTTGCTAGATTTTACACCGACGATTTTTCCGTATTTCTGGCCAACGCCTCCAATAGTCCTTGGATGCGAGATGCAGTCAATCAAATTCTTGCTGAAAGCCGCGAACAAGCCAAGCAGGCTCACAAATTAAAGTATGCTGCTGCTCAAAAAACCAAGGTTAGCAAACAACATTTGAAAATGGTTGAGAAAACTCGCTCTTATTTAGAGGGAACCAACCATGGCATCGAGCGGCTTGCAACCATCTTTTCCGACGCAAGGGATCTAAGCCGCGCATTTAGAATGGATAACAGCCCAGCACTCCCCGGTGGACTTGAACTACTGCCTGAAAAGGTCGTAAATTTCTGCAAGATGCTTAACGCAACCTATCTCGCATACATCAAGTCAAGAAGACTTGAAAGCGAAAAAAACAAAAGAACTTCGCTTTACTACCTGCTTGCCTATTGCGGCCCCTACCTATACAAATTCTTCATGAATCGCGATGGAAACCTAGACTCCTACCCAAGTACATTCAACGATTTTAGCTGCGCCATTTATATTACAGCCGACGCCGACCTCTTGAAAGAAGTTGGAAACTTTGAGAAAGAGCTTCCCGAAACACTAATCTCGATGATCAGCATTCTTGTCGAAATCAACCAGAATACGCCAGACACTCAATATCAAAGAACCTACCCTATCGATGAGTTCTTCGACTATATCATTTCCCAGTCTACTGTCATCCCCAATGCAGATAAAGTAAGAAATAGCTTTTCTCCCGCCTGCTACCCGAAAACAGTAAAACGCTGGGGACTAGCAAGAAACCAATCCCAAGGACATATTTCTCGACCTTTATCAGCATGCTGTACTCACTGGAATATCTAACTATGCACCTCAATGGCATGGCAGACGGTAGTGAACCTGGTGTCGTCTCCGGCGAGCTGGCCTGGCCCACACTGAGCGAGCTTGTACATGGTTCAAATTGGTCGGGGCTGTGGGGTCAGGGTGCCATGAGCTGCGAAAGCGTCGACCTCAACGCACTCAACTTCAGCCCCATTTTCTATCACAATGGGAAGCCCACTCCGTTCAAGTACATTCCAAGATTCTACCGAATCTCAGACATGCACATTGATGGGAGTGTGCAGCCGCGCATCATCATGAACGATGTACGCTCTACTTTGCTTATGTGTGAGACCGGCATCCGCCAGCAGCACTTGCTGTGGCTAGATAAAGATAGATATGCAAACTATGTAGAGCGCAATATGACCAGGCCACTGGCCCCGCTGCTAGTAAGTACAGACAAAGCTCATGGCGAATGGACTGCGATTGTCTCCAGCAGAGTTATCGATATTTTAGACAGGCAGAGCAAATGGTATGAACGCTGCACGGAAGCCAGCTTTCAAAATAAAGTTTGGTATAACTACAATACAAACTCCAAGTTCGGGCGTCTACGCCCTCTCTTTAGGCTCGCGCTCACCCCTAACGGGTGGAGCAACTATGATCCCTTCAGACTTCTCTTGCTGTGCTTGCAGCAGTTTTTCAAGTTTGAACTAGGGGATATGCGCTGCCCTGACGTTGTGTGGTGCAAACCACCTGCGGGCTCTACTGAAGACATTCAACTTATCATTGACCATTCAGTTGCTGGCGTGTCGTCCATCACAGCTAGCATCCTTACTAGCGACTACACACCTCATGGCCTGAGAGCAGGTTTTGTGTCGGAGGCAATCAAATTCCTACCTCCAAGCATTGTTGGTCAGTGGCTCACCGGCCAGTCAGAGCCCCTAGTAAATTATTATTCAGTTTTTGATGAGAGCGACCTCGGGATGACTCATCAGCAAATGCTCTGCATGTCTCTCATGAGCAATCAAAGCAAGTTGTCGTCCGGTGATCTTCCAGAACTGGCCGCAGCAATTTCAAAACTAAACTTAACCCTTCAGAGTGATATCGCAAGTGACCCTGTAACTGCCATCAGCCAACACAGACTCATGAGCCTGTCGAGTGTAAAGCGGGAGTCAACAACTGGCTTGGACAGGATCCTTGCGAGGGAAATTAGTGAGCTCGCGTTTAATACCACGCATATCTGCCCTTTTAACAACACATGCCCTAAGGACGTCCTCGACTTATTTGGTGAGCCTAACTGCTGTTCTGCCTGTCCATTTGCTATCCGAGGAGTAGCGCATCTGCCAGCGATTTCCGCAAAGAAAGACAAATATCGAGAACTGATGGCAGGCACGCTGACTCTTATTCAACAATACGTCGCACGCAAACCAGCGGCTCGAATTAGCACTGAGCTTGAACAGCTTGAGGCTCAAAATGATCGCTTTGCACGGGAGGCCTGCCTTTTAGAGGCGATTGAGATTCAGCTTTTCCAGATGTATGAGAAAGGATTGGAACAGGAGCTTATGGTGAAAGACCGTGAGGAGATCGTAAAACACTACGAGCGATTCTCGCTTCCTGAAGAGGCCGGACTGCTGAAAAGGCTGATAGATGTCCAGAATTTCCCTGATGCTTCATCTGAAGATTTGAGTATGAAGCTAGCACACCTACGATATGTGTTATTAATGAAAGAGGGAGACATTTCTAAGCTACTGGGGATTGACCCAGACAAAACGACCCCGATTGCTACCAAAGTTTCGGCACAGATCAGCTCAATGGTTTTGTCCGGGGCAATCACTCCATTTGAATTGTTTGCTGTAAGCTCGGGAGACTCAAATGCCATCAAAGAATTGATTTCAGCGCCCGCCCAAAAAATCAAACTCACACACATGGTGGCTTAAAAGCTTAGGCGTATGAAAAACAAAACTAAGACCATGAAGCCACCGAAGAAGCCATCTACATTCGATGAGTATGTAGCAGCCAGATCCGCGCAAACTGAAAAAATGTTGCAACAGGCTATTCGCGTGGTATCTGCCCGTAAATATTCCACCATTACCGATTACTGCAAAGCTTTGTCAGGGGTGATATCGGAGGTGAGGGAAGCAAAGTCTGGCGACCCCACGACTCCTTTCTTCAACAAGAAGATTCGAGCCTTTAGCTACATTACATTGCTGCGAAATAATGATTATAGACATTTAGTAGATACAGCATTTAATCATGGACGTGAATCGCTGGATGAGCCGGAAGCCGTATCGGAAGAAATCTTATTGAAAATTTCCAGCTTGCAAGCACAGGTCAATCTCTTGAAAGATCGACTCAGCGGAGTTAAAACCGGAGTTGATTCGAACGCCCTTTTGGATGCGAACGCTCAGGAAACGATCCAAAAACTTGCATCCTATCTCACTGCCACGCTAGGTGCGTATAGCACGATGCGTCAACAGCTGAGTGGCTTTACCAAAGTTATTACCACGCCGACTGAAAAACATAAGATCGCTGGCTTATACAGCGGAATGGGGATGATTATTGATATGGAGGCCTTGCATGAGATTGAAGATGGCCGAAAGTTTTTGGAGCACCTTGTTCAGTCTAACCAGGGCTTTAGATAGTACAAAAAAACCTAGCATGATGCATTAGCACCTTGCCGACCTGACTGAGATGGCCCTTTTACTAGCGCTTCTTTTTCAAGGAGTGTGGGAAGCCGCAGATACCGTAGTGGGGAGCATTATAGGTTGCTGAGGGTGAATCGTGGGATGCTTATGTGCAGTAATGAATCTTGCTACTGCTAGCATCCCAGTAGAATCCAAAGCCCCCCGTACGACCAGGAATGCAATGATGGCCATATTGACAGATATTCCAGCCCCTGTCCCTGCCCCGACTTTAGGCCGGTTTCCATATAGCCTGCTCAAATCAGACAATCCGAGTAACCAGCTAAGCTCGGAACAAGGCCAGCGGAACAGACGCTCACTCCTCTAACCGGTGTCCCGTACCGCCAAATACAGTCCCGCCCACGATCATCGAGGCCGCAGCAACGCCCCCCGCAAGACCTCAATCATGTCAGGACTCGCTAAGCCTAAATGGAGACCGTTGAAGACTGCTTCAATCGCCATCCTTGATGTCGTGTAAGCAGGTCTAGGCCCACTTATATCACGCGCGCCACCGCAACCCTTTGTTTCTGACTCCGGCTGAACAGGTGAGTGACCGCTAAGAACAGCGCCATACCGATCACATCCGCTACGAAGTGCTGGTACGCATGAGCGAATGGAATTCCGTTGGTCATCGGATCGATCCACATTTCATTGCCCATGGATAAGGCGAGGACGAACAGCACCCCATCATGGGCTTCCAGCTCACGCCTTCTCTGAAGTCTCGGATAGTCGAACGCCTCGCTGTACGAATGAGCGCGAGCGGCCAAGCGTGGAAAGGCATTGCGAGGATTCGATCAGCCGCTTTCCTCACGTTGAGGATTTGGATATCCGAACGATCACACGACAGGTAACTCAGGGCAAAGGGGAACGTGAACCCGAACAGGGCGTGGCAGATGTTGTAATTCCAGGCTATCACGTCGATCAGAAAAAGCTGGATGCACAAGTACGATAGGCTGATCATGGTGAAGATCAGCCCCGGTACCCAGATACTGTTTCGTTTCAATCGCATGCGTCGATCTCCTTACCCCGGATGTGGCCTCACGCAGACCTTACAGGGAATTCGGAGCGGGGCAAGTCAAAATGGCCTGTTGTTTTCCTGTAAACATAGTCATTTAGGAGGTAACAAGCGCATGCGTAGATCTCCCAAAAACTCGCCACTTAGAGAGGGTAATGAGATCACTGAAGCGTTGGCGATGGATGTCCCATCATGCGTAGCTGGTATTCAGAGAGAGCCTTCCAGAGCGACTCCCCCTCAAGCCTCAAGCGCTCAACTTCTTCCTCAGGCCGGTTCGCTGCCATCGCCTCGTAGTAGAGCTTCAACGCGTCCAAGGCGCTGGCCATCAGCGGGTCTTGGGCATCAAAAATTGATAACAAAGCCTTCGCCATCTTCGTGTCCTTCGATCCTCAGGGTCTGCTCGCCGTAATACGAGCGACCGTGGTCAGCGATTAACCTGCCGGTGGTTGGTTGTCGAGAGCCGTGGCGAATAGGCTTTGTAAGCCTTGCGGATACACATCTTCCTCAATGGATGCGAGTTCCGCTTCTGACCACCACCTAGCCTCACGAACGGCTTCACGCTCCTGAGCAGACCATAGCGCACTCGAACACTGCTCTCCCCTGACGCGAACCACGTAGTATTGCTCTGAGGCAATCACATGCTCACCATCCGGCATCTGCCACGGAAACACGCGGAGTGCCACACATTGGCCGACTGACTGCACGTGGATCCCCGTTTCTTCATACAGCTCGCGAATCGCAGCCGACTCGAATGTTTCGTCGTCCCGCAGCTTACCACCCGGGGTGGCCCAGTAGCATTTGCCTGCCAACAAGCCGCTGCAATACCGGATGTTGAAAAGTAGTAGCCGGTTTGCATCGCTGATCAGCAAAATACGGGAAGCTAGGCGGCTGCGTGGCATATGCCAGCTCCTATGCAATCACGCCTAGCACTTCACTACCCTGCATTCGGCGCACCTCGACCACGAAGTCAGCGATGTTCGGGACGGCGTAGTCAACCACCAGCTCAACAACATTTTTCACTGGTTTGCCTGCACGGTTCACAGGGTAATCGGGAATTCTGCAGAAAATATCCCTACCGCGCCGATGCGGCATGGGCCAGGTGTTGCCTGAATTCATGTGGCATAGCCATATGCTTCGCGCATACGCCGGGATGAAAGACGCCGAGTCTAATGTCAGGACATCGTGCTCAAGCTTCCGGTAGTCACGCGCCCCCAAGAGATTGTGCAACCTAGTCTCTTCGGCCCAAAAAAATACCTTGTTGTTGATCAACTCATACCATTCTCGCGGCGTCGTCCCATCTGTGAGCGCCTGCAGCAACCGCCCTTCCGGCATAGGCTTCTGATCTCGAAGCACAATGTCCGAAGGATCGCCATGCCTCACATTCATCTTCTGGCCTCGGTGCTCGCTCTCGAACTGTGAACGCTCAACTCCCGTAACATCGAGGTGATCCAGGACTGCTGTAGCGCTCATCAGCCCGCGCTTGCGAATACTGTCCCAGGCGCCGCGCTCTGCCATGTGATAGACCCGAGGGTAAAGTTCGATTAGCTTGTTTACATCCATGTCTTACCTCCGCCCTGAGCGCCCAGTCCAATTGCGTCGATCGATCAAGGATCTCAGATCGCTGTGATCCGGCTCGCGGGGAAACCGGGTGTTTATCAAGGACACAGGCGCTTGCGCAACGCGCTCTAGCTCCTCAACGAATTTGATTGTGTCGGCATCAAGCTGCTCGAACCGCCTTGCATTACCATTGGTCGATTTGAGGTAATCAGCAAAGGTCAAGACGATGTCGGTTGGTGCATTTAGCGCGCATGCCTTTCGAAACTGATCCCACTCGAACCAGCCGACGCGCCGGTATCTGCGGGTAGTTGACGTCTTCTCCGCTTCGTTCAAGGCCTTTGCATCAAGGCCTGCCCGCTGTGCAATAACATCAAAAGTCGTCGCATGCTTCAGCGTTCCAGAGGTGTGACCTTTGTTACCGTCAGGATCGCCCACACGGATAGGCATAGGACGGATAACCATCAATATTTTCCGTATCCTGCTGGGTGATATGCCTGCCTCTGCAATGCAACCCGCGACGTTAGTGTCTCTCGATGTCACGTGGGGGTAATCGCCGTGAAAAATGCTGAGCCCACTACCCTGGGTACCTTCGAGCAGAATGGATTGTCCGCTTCGATAGGATTCTTCCAGGCGATCTGAGGTGCAACCGTGGTAATTTCCGGGTATCCCGACGTAGGGTTCAAGCTCTTTCACATCCCGAGCGAACCTGATCTCCTTTCCTCTGTTCAAAATGCGCCGAGCAGCCGCTGCTCCACTTCCGCTACCAGTGGAGGCAATGGTAGAGACTAGATGCCCTCCCTTTTCTGTCTCGATATCCTGATCCTCAATAATGATGGCTTGAGGATCGATGAACAGCCTGTCTGCACCGATTGAGCATTCTTTGATCTCCGTCAGAAGTCCCGGCAGGTGGATTGTCATGCCAGGGCCCAGCAACAGACGCGCGCTTACATCACGCGCTCCCGAGGGTAAGTGGTGGTACGTGTAGGCGCCGGCAGAACTGGCCACTGTATGCCCCGCGTTTGGCCCACCTACGCGGACGATAACGTCATACTCACGGGCCAGGTAGGAGACAATGTTGCCTTTACCCTCGCTTCCATATTGACCACCGATGAGGACATCAACACATCTAATTTCGGGCGGGGTGTATAGATGTAGTCGAGCAGCAACGCGTACGAGCGTATCTTTCGCGTCGGAGCGGTCGGTGAAGATACGTACATCGGCATCTGCCTTCAGCGCGCTGATTTGCGCCTGATCCTTGAGTTGGTTGACTTCATCGTACGACAGGGTAGGAGCAGCATCAGGAGCGCGTGCCGCGAAACGTTCTCGCAGAGTGGGTTCACTGGCGTAAAGATGGACATGAATCAGGTTTCCGCCAAACGCCTGGCGGAACTGAATCACCTGTTCTAGTGAGTCCAGATGATCAACCACCAATGGCCGACCATCATGGCCATCCGCACAAATTGCTTTGGTGGCTTCCAGCATCCATTGCGTTTGTTCGCTTTCCCCCAGCTCCCGCCGCCGATCAATCAAACTGGTTTGAGGCGTGCTGAGGCTCCACTCGGCTGCTTGTGACACGCGACGTTCGCAAATCACCTCAAAACCAAATTCTTTTTCAAGCAAGCGTGCAAGGCCGCTTTTGCCGCTACACGCTTTGCCAGTGATCACAACGATCTGACGACTTTCCATGCGCTAATGCTCCCAGAGTTCCAGTATCTGATTGGCGATGTCAAAAAGATTGAGTTCCTCGGTGTTCACCACCTTGTCAGCGATACATTCGAGCGACCGCGCGCTCTGCTCATTGGGGTGGTAAACGCTGGATTGATACAGCGCAAGCTGATCGGCTCCGCGCTCAGCGTATCTACGCTGAAGAACCGACTCGGGTGCAGTCACGTGAACATGCCTTACCGCGTTTCTGAAGTGGAGCCTAAACAGCTCCACCTGACGGGCCTTGCGCACTGCATCCAGCAACCAACTCTCGGTATTTGGACGCGCGTCGATTGCTGGTCTGGCGACCGATTCAATTAGCCAGGAAAAATCTGTGGCGCTATCCAGTGCATCGCCAAGCTCCTGGAGGTTATGGCGGTCATTGGGCTCATCTCGGGCGGCCAGCTGCGCCCGAAGAAAGCTGCCGCTGCTTATTGCTTCGAACCCATGGTGTGCTTTCAAGCATTCGGAAACGGAGGTTTTGCCGCTAGCCATCGGGCCACTTAAAAGAAGTAGACGCTTCACCTGCAGGGATCCCTCTCCATAACACGCAATTTTTGCTAAAGCGTAGCTGCTTTCTCACCTCACGATGGCTTTTTGACATGAAGTGCGAGCGGTGAGCGGTGACCTGGCTTCTCCCCGGATGGAAACAGCCATAAGCACCGCGCAGCCTACTGAGCCAGATCGGTATTTGCCTTAGGACTCCAAGGATATTGGAACAGTCAGCTTCGACCTCGCTGGCTGGAAAACCCACGGTGGCTTCCACCACCGCTCGGGGCAAAGCAACTTGGAGAATTCAACGCGTTTGCCTTCTAATTCAGTTGGAGCACCATACCCGGCAGCTCGTCCACTTCACTGACAACCTCGCCATCCAGCCCTGGCAAAAAATTGCTTTGGCCCCCTCCTTCCGTTGCAGAAGCAAACGGGGTCTGCAGCGTCACCGCCATGACGACGACCAAATTGCTTTTCGGCATTGCCACCAACAGCGCATGCCAATGCGTTTGGTCGCCCATCACCCTCGCCTCCGGCGCAACCTACCGTGCCATCTCGACGCAAAATGCTTTGCTTTAGCACCCTGAATTTGCATTGGATCGCAGCAAAAGGCGAGAAACACAACGTTATCCAATTAGCTTGGCAGCAGGCTCTGCCTCAATTGGTTACCAAACCGGTGCGACGTATAACGGAGCACCGGTTCGCGCGACCGTTTGCAACACTGCGAACCGTGCACGCTTGCCAAATCAATTGCCTAACTATTGATACTGGCGTAGCAAATTTGATTTCACAATGAACGCTGAGGCACGCATGGCGAGAATCAATAACCCATTTGGACGGCGGTCATGCATCGTGAGGCTGGCAGAATCGACGCATAGGCAATGACGCATACCACCTGTGACAACAGAAAATATGTATCGCTTGGAATATACTTGGACGCGCAACAATCCAATTGGGTTTTTAGCATCTCAGCAAAAATCCGATTGAATGTTCAGAATTGTAAATGACAGCGCGCAAAATCAATTCGCAGCTAATAACAAAGATATTTCTTGCCCAGTGGTAGTAATTACCATCCCAAGCTGACGCTCTATTAATGGCCCGGGCGGGCGCACCACATCAATGAACGAAAATAAAGAAATAAATGCCCTTCGCCCGGGCGCGCCACACCTACAACGCATAACAATTATTTGCAAGCTCACTGACAGTGGATGGCTCGCCACAAAATGTGAGGAAACACCATCAAAAAGTGTACTTTTACACAATAAGTGGATCCGAGCCCTTGAAACTCGCGGCCTCTACCGATTTCTTGAAATTAGTGCTTGCCGAGCAGAGTTTTCTCGCTAGGATATTGTTCAAACAGCGTTCAATGGTTAGCCGACAGGCAGGCCTCGTCGCACCGGTAAAAAACTAATTGGGGAGTACTGCTAGTGGGTGAATGGTCGAAAAGTGTGGGGGAGCACGGTGAGGACATTGTCTCAGCGTTCTTGAACCTGATCGGTTGGAAGGCAGCGATTCAGAACATGGATGTGGCTTGCATCCGACCTACCCCACACCAGGTTTCAAGCTCCGCACGGTCTTCCCATGGAATCGACTTCGTGTACTCAGACCGCTCACCTCTGGAGGATGGAGTCTTCAAGCATTTTTGCATCTCGTCGAAGTTTTCAACACAAGCCTACCCCGCCTCTCCTACAAATCAGTTTAAAAGCCATTTCATCGACCTAGCCATGGCCATGGAATGTTTCAAGCGCTCACAGCAACGCAGGGATATCAACACTGGTAGGACAGGCATCAGCACCGAGGTGATATCAGGCGTCTTGTTCTGGATCAACGACAAAAACGCCAAGGATCACGACGTGGTATCTGAGGTGGCCAGCTGCCGGATGCTCGACGAATTCAATTACGGCACTATCTACGTGGTAGATAACAAGCGGGCCAGCTTCCTATACGAAGCCATCACCTTCATGCGCAATGCCTACGGTGCCGCCAGCGTCAAATTCCTGTACCCCGCGACAGGCAAGAATGTCGACCCATCCCAGCGGGTAACCTCGGGTGATGTGCTACCTGCTGAATATCTCACCAGCGGAATCATTCCCTTCTTCATCACCGATGGCGCCGCCAAGAAACTGGCTGTGTGCTGTGACGACACCTTCAGTGAGGAGGGTATGCGCCGGCTGATCGGGTATCTCAGCTCTGTTGCACTGGATTACCCACAGCAGGTGCTGATCTGCTTCCCTGACTACAACTTCAGCCAACACAGTCGCCAAGCCGCTTTGGCTAAAGCGTCGATTGCTAACAAAGACTTCGCCGACCTGGTGGAAGTGATCAGCTACCGTTCCGATTTCCGGAGTATTGTGTAATGCAGATTGATGATGAAAACGCCATCCTGCCCCAAGGGGAAAGCTTGCGCAGCTACTTGGTTCAGCCATTCGTATCCAAAGGTGATCTGAAAACCCTGCTCCGCCGACGTGGCGTTTTTACCTCGCTGCAGGACAAGGAGCAGAGCATTCCTGCATTGACGCTGTCGCTGCTCAAGCCTAGCGAATTTGTCGAGCTCCAGCAGCTTTACACCGCTAAGGAAGACAACCCGAAGATCACCACCCAGATAATCGAGTGGGCCGGTACTGAAACGTTGATTAGCAGCATCCCGGACGACCTTGACGTGAACAAGGTCTTGGATTTGGACTTCGAGAATTTCAAAGTTTTGAACGCCCCAAGCTTCTATCCGGTACCTGGCAGCCTAGATGCGATTCGGATGGATTTTGAAATTGAGCGTCTCGACCGCTCCAAAAGCTGGGCAGATTCACGCAAGCGGTTCAAGGCTTCGATCGAGATTCAAAAAAACAAGTCCAAGGACGAGCTGATCGTGATCAGCACCCACACAGCCCCTGAGACCAAACAGACGAACCGCGCCGTTACCAAGCATCTCATCAGTCACTTCAAGGAACACGGCCAGATCGCCCAAAAAGCCAAGGTTCGCCAGATTCGATTCTGCGATTTCACTAACGCCAAACGATTTGACTATCTATTGGGCCTGACCAGGGACAGCCGCTATGCAACCGTCTCGTTCGTGGAGGTTGTAGACATCGGCTTGGTGCCCGATGAGGAACAATCGTTACCTGAAACGCTGGGTTGGATGGAAGAGCGCATACGCGGCCTCGATCTGCGCGGGGTAGGCCTAGAGGACTCTGATTTCTTGGCCAACGCAAAATACCGGACGTGCTTGCTCATTCACCGCCTAGACGCCAAATTTCGCTTTAGCCTCCTCGGTTTAGATGGGAATTGCGTTATTTCATTGAGCTTCCCTGAATTCAACAACGGTCAAAACCGCGACAGCGAAATTGAACTGAGAATTAAAAACATCGATTTTGATGAGCCCCGTCGAGGCTTAGACAAAAATGAGGCGAAGCAGATGATTTTGAAGGAGCTGGAGTTCGAGAAAATCGAGACGTTCAAAGCGCTATCAAAGCTCGAAGAACCCGCTTGAACGCGAAGGTTAGTCAATCCTTGAGCTGTGTTGGGCGTGCTGAATGCAGTCAAGCGGGTTGCGCTGACGCGTAACGCGCTTTGCCTGGCGTATCGCAGAAAAGCCCCGCTAAGCGGGGCTGTGAACGCTAATTATTGAATCCAGGATTCGACTTTGGCAACGCCGTACTTCGCTTTCCACTCTTTCAGAATTTTGTGATTACCACCCTTGGTTTGAATCACTTTACCGCTTTCTGGATTTTTATACTGCTTGACCTGGCGAGCCCGGCGCTGCGACTTCTCTGGAACAACAGCAGAAGCTGCATCACGTCGTCCCGACTGAGGATCCAGGATGTTAATGATGTCACGTAGGCTGTAACCATATTTACTCAACAGGTCACGCAGTTTGGTCTCAAACTCGATCTCTTTCTGAAGCTCACTGCTGCCTTTCAAAGCCTCCAGTTCAGCCAGCTGGGCGGCCAATTTTTGCTCAAGTTGACGAAACTCTGCAAGACGCGACATGTGAATGCTCCATAATGTGTAGATGGTCTTGAGAGAATCCTAACCCAGTTAAAGTTCAAACCCAAATGAAAATTCACGGCCACCAGTCATCGACTTGCTTACTGCTGCTCCAGTAGCCGTATTCTGAGTTTGGCAATTCAACGGACAGCTCAATGACTTTAGAAATATCCACTTTTAATGGATCAAGCAGCTCAACTTGTTGTGTAGCCCAGCTAACCCACATCGCCATTGCCATCTGAGTTGCTTCGTCCGGAGGCGAGCCTTCGACTGTCGCCCGGATGAACGCTCGCAGCCGCTGAGCGCGCTCCCAGCTTTCTAGATTTTTCATCAAATTCTGGCGCAGTTTGTCCAAGCGACGCTGCTGATCAATACCCTCTTTGCGCACCCGCTCCTCTTCGGCCCATCGGCGGCGACTTGCCTCATCGGATAATCGTTGGGCTTTCACGGAAGCGGCAATACGAACTAGACCTGTCAGGATTTGACCGAGCTTCGACTCAAGCTTTCCTGTCTTGCTGTCAGTCCAAGTTTTTTGAATCAGAACCTCAGATCGTGCATCGACGATGACGGAAAATATACCAGTTGGCTCCCAGCCGAAGCGAGCGGCTCTCATCGCGGCAAAGTCAGGCTCCCATAGCTGTCCAGGCTTGAGAGGTTTGGGAGGGGGCGGTGGAATATCGAAGCGTTTTATGCGCTCCTGGATTGTGATCAGTAGCTCCTCCCCGTCGACTCGCACGAAACTACCTTTATTACCAACACCCCAGGAGTACCCCAACGACTCGCTGACTTTGATCAAGCTGTCATAGAGAAGCGCGCAGCGATCCACCTCATTCCGGGATATGTGCGAGCTCAATACCTTTGTTTTGTCAAACACCAGTGCACCGTTGATGTCCTTGGCCTTGCTCGCTGCACCAAGCCATTTTTTTACCAACGGATGGGGGGCGGATAACTCCGTTGGCACGATCAACATCTTAGGGTCTTTGACTACATTCTCTGGCTTCAGCCTGGCAGCCTTCTCGACATTTAGAACATGAAACGTGATTGCCGTGGTAGAGGCTGGGGGCTTTGGACGACGCGGGCGTTTCGAGGCTGGCTTGGCCCAGTGGCCCCGGGTGGGCAACGTAATCCCCGCTTTGCGGCAGGCCTTCGAAAAGCCCACATCTGAAACACCAATTTCCTTAGCGATGATGAGGACAGGTCGCTCCCACACCATTTCAAAAAGCTGTTGAGGTGTGAAGGTCTTTTCGACGTACATTACTCATCCCTTGTGGCATCCAAAGCGTTGTACCAATCAGCGTATGGCGAAAGGTCTACCCGACATCGATTGTAGTCAGGGCTGCCGTCGTCCCACCAAACGGGCCCCCGCTCGCCCAGTTCTACTTTGGCGGCATTCACTCGCGCACGCGCAGATTTGAGCATGCTCGAATCGTCAGCGCGCTTAGCCCTTTTGACATCTCGTCGAGCATCCATCAGGTCATGGACAAGGCGCTGCCGCTCGCATTCACTCAACGAAGGGTTCGTGCAGCGCCAGAGCTGACCTTTGACAACAAAATAGCGTCCGTCCGGTGTCGTTGGATGCATAGATTAGATCGCGTGAGCATTACACCAAGGACACCAGAGATGACTCAAAGGCTGCACGCTAGATGAATTCGGGCCGCTACTGCATCACATCTGGGGGGGAAACAAACGTTATGGCGTATAGCATCGCTAATGGTTGGGCTTGGCTGGGCCACCAAGGACGCGAAGCTGATAGTCAGTAACGGCCTGAAACTGATGTTCAGCGAGCAGCCGTAAACGCTCAAGCTCCGCCCCGGTAATACCTTCGGCTTGTGCTTGGTGATACCGTTTCAAAGCCTTTATAGCGTCCGAGTACATTGGATGGTCAGGAGGCAGAACGCTGTTGAGATCCTTCGCCATCATGATAGGCCTCTGCGTCTACGGGATTAGCTGTACCACAGCCTTAAATACATTAGCTACTGCGGCGGCGGTACGGGCTTACGGAGGTGAGATCTAACTAAGAACTGCCTCGCAATCGGGATTGCTAGGCGAACGGCCTGACGACGGCAATTTCCGGATTAGTGCGCTGGTTCGCCTAGAGTACCGGCTTTGTGCAGTTGATAGTCAATCACGGTCTGGTACAGGTGATCCGCCTCAATGCGAAGGCGCTCAAGATCGGCGTCGTCTCGGCCTTAGGCCATTGCCTCGTTGTAGACCCTGATGGCCTCCAGCGCCTGCTTCAGTAGAGGTTCACCTGCCTCCGCCATTCCCAGCAGTGTTCGTTTCATCTGCTTGCCTCCGCACTCACTCAATGCCGCGCTCTAAGGTACAGCTTACAGCCCCTTCGGGGGTTATGCGATGTGAGGCAGGCGAATGTACCCAATCGCTTCGCGCGCAGAAATTGGAAGAGCATCATTTACAGTAAACAGTCCAAAGCTCATCCACCCGGGTAGTGAAGCTCTGGCTCATCATCTCCCGGCGCATACCCCAGCCCGGATCGATAGGCACGCTCGCCAGCCGCATCGTACCCCTTCCCCACCTGTCATTCACTGCATCAAGCACGCCCATGTAGGCAAGGTTTGCTTGCCGCCCTCCCTGTTGATAGGGCTACCGGGCATAGCTTGCTGAATGCGGCAAGGTAAGCGCCTACCACTTAGCTCGGCCTGCCCTTATCACCCGATTCAGCAGTAGAAGTGCCAGTAGTTTTTCCCTCAATTTTCCTTTCCCTCTTTTCCAGCGCAGGAATCAACTCAGGCTTCATTCCTCCACACTCCACAATTTGACGAGCCTCCTCAGGGTGGCCAAGATAACTCGTAAGGCTTCCGCCAATGAGCACCTCTCGCTCACGCAACGCCTCAACTTCTGATGAAGCACCTGATTTATCAACCAGGCCGGCATAAGGTGATGACATCATCTTAACGGCAGATAGCGTGAATGGATAGGTTACTTCTTCAAGATGATAGGCTTGATTTTGCGAAAGAAGATCATTGAGCTCGTTAGCTTCGGCCATCACACTAGGTGCGACCTTATGCCGACGCATGATCAGTGCCGAGGCAATAACTTGTGCTTTCATTGCCGATAAGCTTGGGTAGATATAGCTACTTAGCGAATGGTAATACTCAAGCTGCTGGACAGCGGCAGACTTAAGGAGCTGCCTAATGTTATCGGTAATGAGATGGTCACTCTGCTTTTTGCAGAAATTGAGCATATCTTTTCTATATACATCTTCATACGCAGCAGTTAGCGCACTAGCACGGCGCCCTTGGTGGTAATACGCCCCAAGAATATCCACCATGCTCGTCATTTTTTCGAAAACCTCTGGATCTATGTCCAGAACAATCTTCTGCAGGTTTTCCCGCATGGCCAACAACTGCTTTCCCACTGGCATCGTGCAATAGTGGTCAAACTCGAAAGAGGACAAGAAAATATCTTTATCCATCTCATTCTGGCAGTTCGAGTAAGCTTCGCTTAAGCGATCGTTTTGTTGAATAAATCTTTGCACCCCAACGCCAGTATCACCGTGAATTCGATTCGTTGCGGCGCGCTGATTTACGTATTCAAAGCCTCCGTAGCCACCCATTAAAATCAGGCTGAACAGGGCACCCGCCCGAAAGACCCAGTGCCAAGTGCTTGTCTTGGAGGCAGTATGAGGGTAATAGGATCTCTGGATCGTTTCATGCCTGCGAATGACATCTTCTATGGATTGCCATCCCCAGACCTCCACAGCAAATTCGCCTTTGGCCTGATGGGCTTGCGTGATTTCAAGAGCCCGGTCGCTAAGTCTTGTGTCGTCAGGTGAGCTCGTGAGGATCACAAAGAGATCAATTTTGAATTTAAAATCACGCGCTTTGTTTACCGCCTTGGTGACGTCGCCTGGGCTCAGGGCGGCACCGTATCCCCCATCCTTGCTTTTACTCTGAATGGCTATGAGTCGGCCATCGAGCGTGTAGGCGTAGGAGTCGATACCCCCCTGCCCTTGGCCGTTGCGCCCGTAGCTGTGGAAATCAATGCCGAAGTGAGCGCTTGCGACCGCTACGGATAGACGCTGAAATTGCTGCCAGTCGGCAGGGATACTGTACTGGGCAGCATGGTGGGCGGTCATACAACTCTCTTAACTGTACGCGGGCATTGGAACTGCGGCAGGGGGTCATCGTGAGCAGTGCTCAGGTGGCCAGAGCGGGCGATCCGATAGTTCAAAGCTGCACCGGCTCGATTGAAGCAACTTCAAAATAGCGAAATTTCTTTTTTTTCGCCGCAGCTTTTGCCTCCGCTTCAGCGATCAAAGTGCTAAGGGTGTTGGCATCGTGGACGAAGACCTCTTCAGGGCCTTCAAATACTTTTGCTACGCGGAGTTTAACCCGTAGTCGCATAGACAGCGGTTTTGACACAGCGGCTTTGGTAAGGGGTGATAGCGATGCCGCCGGTTGAACCCCTTGTCTTGAAGCCGCCCCAGCACTGCCGAAGAGCGCCAGGCGCATCTCTTGTTCACTCAGTGTCTCGCTCATTCCATTCATCTCTACGTTCACTGGGGACTAACAACGAGGGGGCACTGGGACGTCTTTCTCAGACACCAACATCACCCGCAAAAAGAGCATCCCTTAGATCGGGGGTTTCCTGCCGCTCCAGCACGATCCTGCGAAGCAGGTATTCGTGCAAGTGGGAACGAAGGCGAGCGCGGATCTCGACATACAAGTCAGATTGCCCTCCGCTATTGCTCGGCCAGCGACGACCTAAGGCCTGGGTCAACAACTGTAACCCCTCACGACCAACCGTGTTGTAGTGCACCCGCGTCAGCTCATCGAAGCCGGGTGATCGGTTGTAGCCAGCAAGTGCATCATCCAATACAAGGGCCAGGGAATCGCCGTAAACCTCCCAGGCCCTCTCCCATACGCGTTCTTCCACAGAACCGCCCACTCACAAACCTCAAACCGTTGGGAACAATTGGCCACAATCGCGCTCAGGATGCTGAAAGCGAACCAGGCGACGCCGTTGACCAGGATCTTCAGGTGAATTAGCCAACCTTACGGGCCAGTGCCAGAGCCTGAATCCTGCTGATCACCAGCGAGTCAATATACCGAAAAAGCCACCGCGTATGACTCGCCTGGCTCAAACTAAAATGCCGGCCACGCTCATCCACGCCTGTGTTGTACGAGGTTGGCAAAATCTAGGCGCACTGACCCTCCTCAAAATTTTCGTAAGTCAGTTCGCTTTTTGTGATCAAAGGCAAAGCAGTGGCCTCCGGCCCAAAAGACGATCTCCCGGCAGAGCCCTCGCCTCGCCTTTCGGCAAGGCGACTCAGGAGCGAAAAGCTTGAAAATCAAAGGCGACAAGCGAGGCCATTGCATCACATCAGAACCAGGCATTGCGGAGGGCCTGAGTGCGTAGCTTTTTTCTTGTCTTCAAATACAAGAACTCCGTCTCGCTTAAAAATTTTCAAGAGGGGGGGGTAGCCAAAATGGCGCGATTGAACAAACAGTGTCGCAAATAAACATTCTTTGTCTGAGCTTGTCCCGCGATCTCGGCTTCAGCGTTACGTTTGGCTCACGTAAGTGCTACCGCCAGGCCTGCACTCCTTCACTCCAATCAGGCCCCAATGCGCATGACAGATTCGCAGCCATATCCCGATCGACCTCATCATGAGTCAATCAAGTTAATGGTCAACACGACGTTGAGCTTGACCAGGACGCAGCCCAAGACAAGGTCGGAGATCCGAGACCTCTTCGTCCCATGGTGGACAGTTTGATGGCACACTGTGGCATTACTAAGAATGGTTTACCGGGGAAGATATGGACATTTGGGCAGCCGATAAGCTGATCCTGTTTATCGCATTTGTCATTCCGGGCTTCATCAGCATCAAGTGCTATCAGCTCTTCCACCCAGGGGTGATACGCAATGCGGCAGACCAGGTGGTCGATGCCATTGCGTACAGCTGCATCAACTACGCGCTGTTCCTCTGGTTGATTTTCGCGGTAGAGGAAAGCGCGCTGCGTACTGCACACCCAATGCTTTACGGGATGTTCTACGTGGTGGTTCTGCTGGTAGGCCCCGTGATCTGGGCGGTCATGTGGCGGTGGATGCGATCCTGGGAGGTGTTTCAGAGGAATGCCCCTCACCCTACTGCCAAGCCTTGGGATTTTGTTTTTCAACAGCGCAAGCCCTACTGGGTGATCGTGCATCTCAAGGGCGGCGGTACGATCGGCGGGCTTTACGGCGGACAGTCGTTTGCATCCAGCGCCCCGGCGACCGAGCAGATTTACCTTGAGCAAGAATGGATAGTTGAGGATGGTGGCCTGATCCGTGCTGTAGAATCCAGCGCAGGTGTCCTGGTCAGTGGTTCAGAGATATCTCACATCGAATTTCGACAATTCTGAGGGCAATAGCATGAGCGAGAACCGGCAGAGAATTGGTAATGGGTATCAGCCTGAACTCTTGAAAAAGGGTTACCAACCTATAGAGCATGCGCCGCTGAACCGCCCAGAGCCAGGGGCCGGGCACCAGCCGACTAGCCAAGGCGATAACCCTTCGAATACCCCTACTCCACCTAAAGGTCGCTGAGAATTGTAATTGTTCAAAGGATAAGTCGACGTCGATTCGAGGCCCATGGACGGGCACACGCTCGCTGAAAACTAAGCTAAAGCTTAGATTTCCTCGCGTCTCGCCTCTGCAACCGCCAAATCTAAGCTTTAGTTTAGTTTTCACAGGTGAAGCATGGAAATTACTGAAGTAGATAAGACCCATTGCGAGGGGCGCCAGCCATCCTGTGAGGACGTTACAGCAACAGCTCGACATGATTTGCCTCTATGTCCAAATCGGATGATCACTGCACTTGAAGCTGTCCGAGGCACAGGCTCTGCGCTAGAGCTGCTGCGCGAGCACCTGCACGTTCAAGGTCGGCCCGTCACTGGGCTGGCTCGTTTGACCGTTGATCTTGGCTTGAAGGAGTTCAGATGCTCATTTTGCTCGATCTAAACGTAAACGACGCCGAGGCTCTCTTGCGCCACTGTAAAGAGCACCAACCAAACAGTGACGATTTTCGAGAGGACGCCCGGGTCAGAGAGGCGCTGGAGACGCTCGAAACCGCGCTGGACAATGCGATGCGTTCGTCGCTGGGAAATGGCGAGTTGAAAGAAGCGATCGCCCCCCGCCTGCTTGATGCAGCAGCTGAGTTGTTTGGTGATCAGAACCTCGCGATTGATTGGCTATCGCGACCTTTGCGAGTCCTGGGCCAAAAACGCCCGATTGATCTGCCCGTCCAAGACGCCATCGAGCTGATTGGGCGCTTGGAAAATGGTTATGGCGCCTGAAAAACCTTCGGTCTTGATTGATCCACTAGTGAGAGACCGATGATACATCGACCAGACTGAGCCGAACCCAGCGTTGCGCCCCAAGGCTCTGGTCACACACTGTTAGCCCGGCCACCACTTGATCGCTTGAAATTGACCAGGGCATCAAAGGCCTCTTTGCTCGACATACCATCTTTCAACCGCGCCGCTAAAAATTCTGCATCCAGCGCAGCGGGGTCAAATTGCTCGCGGGCAAACCTTACAAGGTCAAGCCAGAGCCCCTGCGGTAGAGCTGTCCGCTGGCTGTCACGACACCCATAAGCAGGGAGACTGATCAGACGAGGCTCCAGGTTAGTTATCTCGTCACAAGCACGGCTTAAGACGCTGAAGAGTACATCGCTCATCTCGACTGGGGAATGATGCGGACAGCGCATGAAAATTTGGATGGGCGCATCAATATCGACCTTGTGAAGAGCGGTCAGGCGCTGCACTTCAATCTCAAAGGCCCCAGCCCCAACGGTTGCTACCAGCCGTTCAACAACTTCCAATTGGGATCGCTCACGATCCTCAAATCCACTAATCTGCTGCTCCATCAATATTGGCTCCAACCATCACGAATGCACATTGTAGTGGCCACCTTCTCAGTCGAGCACAGCCTTCTGGCTGGACTTCCGTCCCACCCTGGTAAACCGCAGCCCTTCGCTTTCACATGAGGCAACAGTCCACTTTCATCAGACATACATGCTCACGTTCATGCGCGTGAGCCGCCGTTGCCCCGGGAAGCGCATTCAGTCATCACCATAGGAATCATAGGCCTGTTTATCATCGTTGCAGAAACCCATGGTTGCGCTAACTTCGGTTGCTGATAGAAGCGCAAGCGACTCCCCCATGGGCAGCGGAGGAACGGTTGTACTTGCGTTTACGCGCTTTAACTTCAACTGCTCAAGCATCCACTGACCAGCTGCATCGAATTCAACCATCATGGTCGTGAACTCTTCTTCAGTCAGGGCCTTGAATGATTTGCCACCCATCATAGAGCCTCCGTTGGTGAGTCGGCCTCATCGCCTACCGCTCGCTGGACTGCCGCAGTTCGACGCACGATTTCTAATCTTTTACAGTGACATTCATTTAGCACTGGCAATGCTGGAGAGATCGCAAAAATCTTTACCCTTGAATCTATAGCCCGTCGGGCAAAACGGACGCTGGGCGGTGGACGCAAAGCCACACCCCCAAGCGCTGAACCACCCCGTATCCAAACCCTAAATGGACATTTCCGGCATGGCTAATCTACGTAACTCACTCCCTCCAGGACGAGAAACCTTCGCCCAAGACCCTTTTGCACACAGCGCACTAGGTGCGATGAAGTGGGAAACCGCGAGCTTGTATGCTGGCTATCCTCTCGATCCATCCATCACACCCTTGAGTGAGCAATTGAAGAACCCTGTGCTCTGGATGACCCAGGCGCATGCTATGTCTGAGGCGGCATCAGCAGTGCTTCTCAAGGAACAGCGATTTTCAGAGATGCCTCTTTCCGTCCGAGCGGTCTGTGAGAGCCAGTACTGCGCGATTGCTATGATGCTCATTGGCTACAGCCTTGAAGTGAGTCTCAAGGCGATGATCATCGTCGAGAAGGGGATCGAGGGTTACACCCAGATGGGCAAGAAAACTCTGCATCACCGGCTAGATGACCTTGCCTCGTTCCTGCCCGACCTCTCAAAGAAAGATAGAGCCATTCTTCGGGGGCTCAGCCACTTCGTCAGCTGGGCTGGTCGATATCCAGATCCAGGTACGGGGAAGGAGCACAAGCTTGAGGAAATTTTCGACTTGGGCGAAAAGCACCAAGTGACAGCTTTCGACCTCTTCAACGTGTCCAGTCGAGTGATGAGGCACGCGCAGACAGTTGTGAGTCAAGCCCTGGATTAAGAGCTGTGTGAGTCATCACATGGCTCTCGGCTGCGGCTCATCGGCTAAAATTTGTGCCATCTCAAGCAACGCATCACGCACGCGGTTTGGCGTTTGCTGGCCAAGAATGCGGTCGATGGAACGGAATGCGCGATCGCCAAAGGGGTTATGGGCGCGTTCGGTTAATCGATCAGCAGCTCGTTGACGGATTTCCTGAGAGGGTGCTCCGTCGCTAGCAAGCATCGCCCTGAGCTCGACCTGGAGGTTGGTCAGACTGTCCTCGCCTCCTTCGGCAAGCGCCAATGCTGTCAACCCCTTCACAGCGCTGTTCAGAATGTCCCATCCGGTTTCATGCCTGCCACCTTTCTTCCCCCACCCCATCAACAGCTTTCGGGACTGAGTGTAGAGCTCATCACCACCACGCCTAAAGCTGTTCCACGCAGACTCAAACAAGCATTCGGTAAGCGCGAAGTTTTCAACGAAGGTCACCGTCTCCCTGTCATCTGGAATCCACGAAAGCGTGGCCAGGAGCCAGTCAGCGTGGCGGATTAGTTCGTCTTGCAGATGTTCCGGGCAGGCCGGGGCTTCGGACAGGGCACTCAAGAGTGCCGAAATGTCGATAGCCCAGCCGATAGCATCAAAGGTGAACTGAGAACGGCTCTGCACAGCTGCTAGGAGAAGCTCCTTATGGGTAATGAAGATTTGATGGGCCCAGGTCTCGACATTGCCAATGATCCTTGCCGCCTGGTCGTGCTCCTGAGGCGCTGCCAATAGCTCGTTTACAAGGGCAGTAAGCTGACCCCTAAATGAAGCTACGCTGGCGCCCGAAAAATATGGCCCGAGCGTCATGCTGTGAATGGATGCAAGCCCCCCATCTACAGTTCCGAGATAGCTCTTCGAGACTGTCGCCACGGCAGAACGCAGCTTACTGACAAGCGCGCTTACATCACGGTCGCCCTTGACTAGAAGATCTAGGGTTATGGTGGCGAGCTGCTCGACGCCAGTCAGCGTGACAGGTTGGTGGCTGGCCTTCACAACCCCCACCAGCGAGAAGATGCCGATTTTCTCCACTAAAGTACCGATGTCGCTGGAGGGCACGTGTTCGAGAGCCACGGCTGATGCTTTACCCATTATTCGAACGCCTTGCATCATCAGATCAGGCATGTCGTGAGCTGCGACAGATTCAACTGCCGAAGCCAAATAGGTTGCGGCAAGCAGGGCGTGATGCTTTCTGCGCTCGCGCCTGGAATAGTCGATCCCCAGATACACCCCATAAAGCCCACCAAACGCGCGGATCGTGCTCTCTGCAAGTCGCTCATCACCCCTGGATAGCGCGTCTTGCATCGTCTGCCTCAATTGCTCAAGCGTAGTGTTGATGGTGTGGTCGCTCTCTCCTGGAACGGCAAAAAAACCGTTGCCGCCAACAAATGTGCCATTTTTGGCAGCACAGTAAGCGGCATTGATCAGCACTAGGTGATGGAAAGCAGAGTCGGTGACTTCGTAATCGCCTTGGCCGGCGAAGCGCTTCGCATATGAAATTCCATAGTGGATCGCTTGGTGCGCGGCGGTGACCCATTGAGGATTGGCTTGGTAAAAGGCTGCTTTCGTTTCGTTGAACTGGAACCGCTCACCTTCCCCATTGGCCTCAGGAGCCGCCCCCTTTCTCATGAGGATGGCAGCGTTGTCCGCTAGCCGGCTCCATCTCCGCAAATCGCGACTCAACGTGTTCGACATGATGTTGAGCTGCTCCATTGGATTGATAAGCTGGAGCGCTCGACGGTAGGCGTAAAGAAAAAAGAGCACGATCGCAGCGATACCCCAGATAGCGGTGAGCATCGCTGGGATCGCCCAACTCGCATCCGGGATCAACGATGTGCCTGAAATTGCGATGGCGGTGAGGAACGATCCGACGAACGAGCAGAGCAACCGCCGATCAGAACTGAACTGCTTGAAAAGCCCATGGGGCATCCGCTCAACGTTCGTCTGCATCGCGAAGACGATGATGGAGAATGCTATCGCTGCAGCCCCAACCAATGCCGACCCCATCCCACCGAGTAGACTCCTGAGCGCACCCAGGTTTTCTGGCCTACTGAAGAAGTCACCGACCAAAGACTGCAGAAAGGGAATCACCAGGATGCTTACAGCCACTCCACCGAGGACGGGAATGGCGATCAGTTTCATGCCATGACGCGACCTCCAAAACCCGAATTTCGTCTTAGCTTGAAAGATCCGCATGACAGTGAGTGCATAGGCTTTGTGCAGGCGTGCCTTGATGGCTGACATGTCCATTCGGTAAAACGCTCCAATCAAACGGGCTGCCTCGCGACCACTCAAGGTGCGAAGCCACAGGGGCCAACCTGATTATCTTAACGTTTGGGCCCATGAGAATCATCACCCGAGCTTGGGCTAGTCTGCTTTCATTGTGACCGAGTGGCCCCTCCGATCAGAAGCCCATGCGGTGATGATTACGCATGAGCAGACCGGGTTGCGCCCAGTCCCCAGTCCCCAGTCCCTTTGACACCTCCTCTATTTAACAGTGACTCCATAAGCCGCAAACTCTCCCACCAACTTCTTCCGACTCAACAGGCCTGGCAGCTTGAAAATGTTTCTGTAGCTGTACCAAAACGCCATAGGAATCAAAATTAACCCGAGACCAAACGTGGCCGTCGCAGCGATCACTCCCATTGGAATTGCCGCGACAGACATCAGAATACCTTTCAACAAAGTCGACCTAGCGATAATTCGCAAATCGTCAAAATCATATTCGACCTTACCATCAGACTTCTCGACTGCCACGATAATGATCGACTTTCTAGAGGAATGCTTATAATACCAAGTGCGTGGTGAGTCCGTGACGAGCGCACCATGGCGTCGCAGATACTTTGGAACCACGACTTGCTTATAGTAGGACGTCCTGCCCTGCTCATCCTCAACCCTGACGCGCGTGTAAAGCGCATCAATCTCAGCAATATTCTGAACATCGTAATTTTTTACGACGACCTTGGCTTTCTTCAACTCAGACATGCATTTTCCTTAAATATGCCTAACTCATTAACTTTCCGTGCCGCCGCGATTAACCGAGCAACCATCATCTACAACCATTTAACTGGCGCGCAGTATGACCGTCTGTGAAACACCGCCGAAGCTCTCCTCTAGGAATAGCAGGTGAGTGACAGCTACGTAGCACGACCCTGAGACAGTCAAAAACAGCGTGTAACCGTGCTCCTGACGTGTCTCCTGGATAGCACTCGTGGTGATGCTATCGCCATCCTGGTATCTGTTTAGAGAATCACTGAAGATCGCACCTCTGACACCACTCTCTTTGAGCCGCGCGTCCAGCAAGTACCCGGTTACAGCGCGACTAAAGTTTTGCTGAGCTGCCGTTGCCAGCTTTTCTACATAATTTGGCATTACAATCCAACCAACTCAAATAATTTCAAGGACAAACCCTTGATCAAACCCGCACTTTTCACCGGGATAGCCTCTAGGATTACTAATTAGGCGACACCCGGCAACCATCGCATCTACTCGATGGTGAGTGTGCCCAAAAACCCAATAATCAGCTTGGCCTACTAATTCTGGCCATTCATTGGAATACGCAGGCATCAACTCTGAATCTTTCTCAGGCCCTGAGAATTCAACAAGAGGACAATGATGAGTGACCACCAAAGTCTTGCCGTCAAAATCTCTGGCTAGTTCTTGACTTAGATAGTCATAGGTCTGGTGATTTCGCCGAATCATATCGTCGACTCTCAATCGCCGGTATTCCTCACCTGCCCTGATCAGGCGGAAGTCGTTCATGACACTCCGAGCTTCCTGGGAAGACTGGTAGACGCTTCCCTTCGAAGAAAAATCTGTCCAAGCGCAGGCCCCCAAAATTCGAAGATCGCCAATGGTCATCGACTCATTTTCGAGCACGTGGACATTAGTGCCAGCAGCGGACTTCTTCATCGACTGAAGCGTGCGATCGATATGGCCCTTATAAAATTCGTGGTTGCCACAGACGTACACAGTCGGGACTGAGAAGGCGTCTTGTGCCCAGGTAACGCCGCGCCCCTTGGTGTGGATGTCACCAGCCAAGATCACTACGTCGTCATCAATGGCGCCCTCGAAATCCAGCTGCGGTTGGGCGGCGAACTCGACGTGAAGGTCAGAGTAGATTCGGACGCGCAAGAAGTTCTCCAGCATTTGGCCAGGCGCTTGGGGCCTGGTGGTAAAAGTCGAATTAGTCTTATATTGAAACTGCCTCCCTTTGAGGCCGGCGGGACTCAGGTGAGGCGAATGGTGAGGCAGCGACGTGCGCACGACATGATCCATACGATTCAAATATATAGATTTGTTTGGATCATCGCAAACACGGCATACCGTTCCTTTTTTGGAAGCCGTGAAATGTCGATACCCAAGGGCTTCGCCTCCGCCCTGCGTCTAGTCCGCGTCAGCCGCCAATTGAACCAGAAAGACCTTGGCGACCAGGTTGCTTCGTCACACGTCAGTCAGCTGGAGGCCGGGAAGACGAGCCCGACGCTGAAGCTCAGTGTGGAGCTTGCGGGGGCTCTGGGCGTGGAGCCAGTTGCTCTGCTCGCTGTTGCGCTAGCAGCCGACCGAGGGGTCACTCCAAATCAACTGCTGGCTCAGGCAGCTGCCGATCTTGAAAAGCTGGATCTGCTTGACGCTATCCCTCCCGCTGAGCCTGGTGCCATTGACGCACCTCACCCCACCACCGCGCGTGCTGTGAAGGCGAATGCTCAAGTGCAAAGGCTGAAGGCTCAGGGGCTGAGTCGGCTTGAGGTTGCGCAGGCGTTGGGGCTTTCTAAGACAACGGTGCAGCGGTATTGGATGACCACTATTGATTAACGCAGTTGGGCGCCCTATGAGCTAACAGTCATGAAAGGTCTGCTGAAAATTATTGTTGACACGATTACTGTATGCACATACAGTTAAATCATCGACCCACGGTTTCCTCTTCAACTGGCGAGCAACACAGCCTTTGCAATGTGCCTGGGAAGATCTGCGCTACAAACAGGATGTTTGTGACGTATTAAGAAAGCCCCTTCCCGGGGCTTTTTTCGTTTTTGTGCTCAGTCGGGAAGCCGATGTGTCCGACTTTCACGTAGCCCCGGCTGGGCTATGAGCAATTGACCAGGCAGCAAATATCCCCTGCCCAGAACTGACAGGGCTCCCCCCTTTTAAGGTTTTGAAGGGGCGTTTTCTTTCAGCTCCGGGTTTGACTGTGGCCTTATCTCAGGCTGAGGTGTTGGCTCTCGCTTCGGGGTAATTTGAGGCTGAGATTCTGGGCCTGGCTGAGACCTAATTTGAGCCTGAGTCGCCGGATCGCTGGTAGACGGCTGCGGAGTTGTCGAAGCTGAAGCTTGGGGTGAGGGAACGACAGCCATCGACGACGAGGGTATAGGGGCGCTGTAGGTAAAAGCGTAAATAGAAATACCCAGGGCCGCGACCCCAAGCATCGCAATACCCCGGCAGCTGACCTTGTAGAAGAGCCCCTCAGCTTGCTCAATAGGCTCCCCAACCATTTTCTTGAACTCGGCTTCAGACAGAAAGCGATATAGCTTTGGCTGCCAGTCCTTGCGGAGCGTTCGCTGGATGTTGATGAATTTACGGCCCGACATCACGTTCAGTACCGTGTAGCCAAATGCGACGGCCATGACGATCGAGATCAGGTACGGATTGATCTGCAACGTCAACCTCGCGGCAATCAGGCCCAGGCCAACTGTCAGCGCCGTGGAGATCGCTGCTATTGCTTGGCGAGTCGCGTCTGTCGCCTTCGACGTTTCCTCCGTCACCGCCTTACGAAGATCTGTCAGAGATTTCAGAGTGTCCTTGGTGATTTCAGACACCGCCATCTGATAAGCGATCCTCGCGCAATCCAAGGCAGCGGCCAGGTTCTCCCTGAAGTACTCTCGCACCTCCCCGTCCGCCCTACCGGAACGCGCGATTTCGGCGGACAACAGGATGTGCTTCACCTCTGCTTCCCGCGCGTTATCGAACACCCATGTCGCTGCCTCCTGGACGACCTCGAAGTCTTTTAGCGAGAAGGGTGTATGACCCTCGACCGCCTCTAGGATGGTCAGGTTGAGCTTGGGAGGCCCTTTGAAGGTGAGATTGCTACCACTGGTGTCGATTTCATTCGCAAAGCAACGGCTCAATGCACTGAATGCCTGCCTTGCCCAGAGCATATGTAAAGGATCAGCCTCATCTAGATGGTGTCCTTCTGCGAGCAACCAATGGCGCACATCCTCCGGTACTTTCCGGAGGGTCGCTGACTCTTTCACTAGGAGCCGGGGTGACTTGGTCGGCTGTGATTGGGTGTAGGTGCCTCCCTCGCCCCAATCACAGTATGCCCTTACCCTAGTATTAAAGGGCTGAGTCAGGCCAAGCAGGTGCCAACTTGCCGCAGCGTGTCCGCTGTTCAGAAATGCCTTGAAGCCAACTTCCGTCGCCACATAGAGGGCCTGTCCCGGGACATGGTGTTCCGGAAGTGGTTTCTCCAGCTCAAGGCGGAACGGCCCGAAATCTTCATCCTCGTCATCGACGTCAGTTTCGCTGCTCGCACGGTCATAGATCGTAAATGACCAGGCAGCGGCGACAGCTGCTTTCTTGATCGACCGAGCAGTTTCCGCTGATAGCTCGGAAACGATGAGGGTAAGGTTGCCCTCTGTGATCAGCGCCTGACGCTTGCGCGATAGCTCGTTAAGCAGGCTGGCCAGGCTTTGGTGTGACAACGCTGTCCTCCTTGACTCGGTCTGTATCGACGATGATTTGTTTCTTATCTCCATCGAGCTGTATGACCTGGACGTTGGGGTTTTCCTTCCGATCGGGGAAGAGAATGGTGACGCCCTCAGCTGTGACGATCTTGCGCATGTAGGGCTGACGGAGAATTCGGCGATCGGGTTTGAAGCTCAGCTCGTGCAGCTTGCTCTTCCTGACACGACTGCGCGTTTCACGCTCAAGGCGGTTGGCGATTTTCTCATCCTCAGGATGACCCGCTGCCAGCATCACTGCTTCAACGATTGCCTCTTCATCAATGCGCCGGCGAGTGCCAAGGTTGGCCTGGGCCCGCTGCAGTGCCTTGGCTATATCCTGACCAGGCAGATGCTCAATGCAGGTTTGCAGTGCCGCCTTGAGCACTTTGCGGGTTATCTCGCTCAGCTCGGTGTCCGAGACTGCCCTGCTCACGGCCAGGAAGTCGGCGAAGTAATCAGCAAGGTCGACACCCACCTTTGTACGGTCGGTTGCCGAAATGTTCTGGTCGGCTACCCCGCTGATCACTCGAATGAGCGCGGTTTTTTGAATGGCCTTCTTCTCGTCCACCAAGGCATTCACGATACGCCGAAGCTTATTTCCTGGCGCACCATCGTTCTGTTCTAACGCAAGCTTGTAGTCATACTTGATCAGGCTGTAGATCTTCACATCAGGGTCTGCAACCGACAGTTCGAACATCAGCAGAACACCATCAGCACTCCCACCCACGTGCGCACGGTTGAAACTGGCGGCGAGGGCCTGAGCGCCGGCCACGAAGGACGTGTCCTCACTTGCGATCGCCTCAACCTCGTTACGGGTCACCGATACCGCTTTGAACATGAACACTGGCGCGGTGGCCATGTCCACGATCTTGCCAATGAAGAACGCTTCCTCTTCCAGAGCCCGCTCTGGCATGGCCGCGAAGTCTTTGGTACCCACGACATGCAAGATCATCCGTGTGATCTTGAGTGAATCAATCTCTTCGTCCGAAAAAAAGCTCATGCCATCTCCATGGAATCTGCCCCCTCCTGAGCAGGAAGAGTAACCACCCGCCTCGGCATGCGCCCAGGCGACAATTAAGCATCAATTGCAGCCTGCAGGGCCGATGGCCACTTCCGCGTAGGGCTGGATGTAACGCTATGGCCGGAGCATATCCGGAAAAGCTGGCCAGCAGCCAGTACACCACGCTGCGTGATGCACTGGCCGGCCTACGAGTTCATGAGCATCCCGTATCGGCGATGCTGACCTGAGTTCGTATCTGAGCCTCGGAAGCGTCTATCAGAACAACAAGAGTACCGAAGCTGATCGCAAGTCCACGGCCTCCAGCGCCTGCATGACGAACCTGAGTATTACTTGCTCAGGTAGACTACCCGCTTCCAGCCCTTAGACGTGAACGAGCAAACACCAATGCTACATGACGAGCGCAGCGAGCAGCTCAGCGCCACCCTATATGACATCACGGTCATCGAGATCACCTGCCGATCTATATCCCCGAATCGCTAGCACAGGAAATCGATGCCTTCTTTTTTGATTTTATTGATGATCAACCCAGCTCCGACGCGCTGATTGATCTGTCGAGGTTACCTCCGGAGCACGCTCAAGCCCTCTTTGATGCCTTCATGGCCGTGTCCCAAGAGCGCGGCTATCGGTTCGGAAATGCATTTCTTAGCTGCCTGTCCGATTACGAAGGATGGTGCGTCCCTGTAGATTCCTACCCTTTGAGGCAATTTTCTCAGCACCTTCTGCATGCCATGGACTCTGACGTTTTTCACCCGGAGCTCCGCGATTTCCAGTTCGCTGCTGATTTGGGCCTGTAACGATCCGAACGGCACACCGAAGCTTTCACTGTTCGTTGATCAGCCGTTCTGCTTACTTGAAGGTTTTTTGAGAAGTTCTGTAAGGAGCAGGCGCAACGGTCAGTCGGGTCACCAACGAACCGAAGCTCACGCGCTAGCTGAATGCAGGAGCGGTATGGGTGCACAGGGCTATGCGGGCAGCCCAGGAAATCTGCGGCTTGCAAAGCATGCAGTCGAAATCTCACTCTTTCCACAGCGTGCAGCAAGCGGCAGTAGCGTGCAGGGGATGAGATGCATCCCTGGCATCCCAAGACGGAAATTGTGCCTAAGCCTGCTGGGAAATCAAGAAATGAGCGGCCACAAAAAAGGGCCTAGATCGCTCCAGGCCCTGATTTTACTGAGTTTGGCGGGAAACCAGGGATTCGAACCCTGGGTACGCTATTAACGTACGCCGGTTTTCAAGACCGGTGCATTCAACCACTCTGCCAATTTCCCGATGCATACTGCTGAATTGTCTTGAAGTGTGCATCTAGGGTCTACCTTAGATAAGAACTCTAGGATAGTTGCCCATCGACGGTTTTCAAGACCGTTGCCTTAAACCACTCGGCCACGCTTCCAGCGCGTTCAGCGGCGGCAATCATACCGTAATGAAACAAGCTGTCAAACTCTCTATGTCGCCGGTTGCGAAGGCTCTGTTATGATCTTTGCATCTGAACGTTTCAAACCCACAGGATCCACAGGAGTATCGCCATGCGCGAGCAGGATTACGCCGTACATCACGGCCAGCAGGTCGAGCAGCAGGAGGTCAGCAAGGTCCTGCGCAACACGTACAGTCTGCTGGCTCTCACGCTTGCATTCAGCGGTGTCATGGCCTTCGTCGCCCAGCAGATGCGCATCGGCTATCCAAACGTGTTCGTGGTGTTGATCGGCTTCTACGGTTTGTTCTTCCTAACCGCCAAGCTGCGCGATTCGGTCTGGGGCCTGGTCTCCACCTTCGCCCTCACCGGCTTCATGGGCTTCATTCTCGGCCCGATCCTCAACCGCTATCTCGGCATGGCCGGGGGCGCTGAGGTCGTCAGCTCGGCGTTTGCCATGACCGCGCTGGTGTTCGGTGGCCTTTCCGCCTATGTATTGATCACGCGTCGCGACATGAGCTTCCTCAGTGGCTTCATCACTGCGGGCTTCTTCGTACTGCTGGGCGCCGTTGTGGCGAGCTTCTTCTTCCAGATCAGCGGTCTGCAACTGGCGATCAGCGCGGGCTTCGTGCTGTTCTCCTCGGTCTGCATTCTGTTCCAGACCAGCGCTATCATCCATGGCGGTGAGCGTAACTACATCATGGCGACCATTAGCCTGTATGTTTCGATCTATAACTTGTTCATCAGCCTGCTGCAGCTGTTTGGCATCATGGGTCGTGACGACTGATCGACATTAGCTAATCGCCAGGAAAGCCCGCTTCGGCGGGCTTTTTCATACACACTCTCCTCTATCCCTTCTTCTCCCTGCCCCGTAGAATGCGTTCCTTTTTTGCTTCCGGGCGTTTCCCATGAGCTCAAACGAACACGAGCCAGGTGCAGCAGCGCCTGCCAACGAACTGGTTCTCGGCCTCGAAGACAAGCCGAAACTGATGATAGGCCTACTGGCTGCGTTGCAGCATCTGCTGGCGATCATCGTGCCGATCGTGACCCCAGGTCTGCTGATTTGCCAAGCACTGGGCGTGTCGGCGCGAGACACCAACCTCATCGTATCCATGTCCCTGGTCATCTCCGGAATCGCCACCTTCGTTCAGTGCAAACGCTTCGGCCCTTTCGGTGCCGGACTGCTGATCGTGCAGGGCACCAGCTTCAACTTCGTCGGACCACTGATCGCCGGTGGCGCGCTGATGGTCAAGCAGGGCACCCCCGTCGAGGGCGTAATGGCAGCGATCTTTGGCGTAGTGATCGCCGGCTCGTTCGTAGAGATGGGCGTGTCGCGCATCCTGCCGTTCATCAAGCGTCTTATCACGCCGCTGGTGACCGGTATCGTAGTGCTGATGATCGGCCTGACCCTGATCAAGGTCGGTCTGATCAGCATGGGTGGCGGCTTTACAGCGATGGGTAATGGCACCTTCGCCAATGGCGAGAACCTGCTGCTGTCAGGCGTAGTGCTGGCAATCATCGTGGTGCTCAACCGTGTGCCAATGGTGTGGATGCGCAGCTGCGCCATCGTCATTGCCTTGGCGGTTGGCTATGCCCTGGCCGGCTATCTGGGCCGCCTGGACTTCACCGGCATGCATCAGGCCGCGGTGTTCCAGGTTCCAGTACCTCTGCACTTCGGCCTGGGTTTCTCCTGGGCGCTGTTCATTCCGATGCTGGTCATCTACCTGGTGACCTCGCTTGAAGCTATCGGCGATGTGACGGCCACCAGCAAGGTTTCACGCCAGCCGGTCCAGGGACCGCTCTGGATGCAGCGGATCAAGGGCGGGGTACTGGTCAACGGCGCTAACTCTCTGCTGGCCGGGCTGTTCAACACCTTCCCCAGTTCGATCTTTGCGCAAAACAACGGGGTGATTCAGCTCACCGGCATTGCCAGCCGCCACATTGGCGTCTGGATCGCGTTTATGCTGGTGATGCTGGGACTGTTCCCAGCCGTGGCGGGAATCATCCAGGCGGTGCCTGAACCGGTGCTGGGCGGGGCGGCAATGGTAATGTTTGGTGCGGTCGCAGCTTCCGGTATCAATATCCTGGCAAGTACACATCTGGACCGTCGGGCGCTGTTGATCATCGCCGTGTCACTGGCGCTCGGGTTGGGCGTTGCGCAAGTGCCGGAATTCCTGGCCCATATGCCCGCGGCGCTGCGTAACGTACTGGAATCGGGCGTGGCCACCGGCGGAATTTGTGCCCTGGTGTTGAACTGGTTCCTGCCGGACACCCACGCACGCACTTGATCTATGCGTGCTCCAGACAAGGCCCGCGCCCACAGGTGCGGGCTTTTTGCTTTATCATGAGCGCATTTCCTTGCCCGAGCTTTCCATGAAATTCGCCATCGCGGTGTTTTCTCCAGCCCATGCGCCCTCCTCGCGCCGTGCGCTACGCTTCGCTGAGGCGGTGCTGGACGGCGGGCACCAGATTGCCCGATTGTTCTTCTATCAAGATGGCGTCCACAGCGCCTCGAATACCATCGTGTTCCCTCAGGATGAGCGGGATGTGGCCGCACAGTGGCGCACGTTCGTCAGCGATCATCAGCTCGACGCTGTGGTCTGTATTGCGGCTGCACTACGCCGGGGTGTGCTCGACGAAGCAGAGGCCAACCGCTACCAACGCCCTGCCGTGAACTTGTCTGAGCCTTGGGAGCTGTCCGGTCTTGGGCAGTTGCATGAAGCTGCGCAAGTGGCGGACCGCCTGGTCTGTTTCGGAGGCGATTGAAATGGCCAAGTCCCTATTGATCATCACCCGCCAGGCTCCTTGGGCAGGTATGTCCGCGCGCGAAGCACTGGACATCGCCCTAGCCGGGGGCGCCTTCGATTTGCCAATCGGCATGCTGTTTCTCGATGATGGCGTGTTCCAGCTCGCCAGCGGCCAGCAACCAGCAGCGCTGCAGCAGAAAAATCTCGCGGCCAACCTGCAAGCGCTGCCGATGTTTGGCGTCGACGAGTTGTTCGCCTGCGCGCGTAGCCTGCAAGCGCGCGGATTGGATACCCACTCGTTGGAATTGCCAGTGCAGGCACTCGACGATGCAGCCCTGTCAGCCCTCATCGCCCGATTCGATCAAGTGATAACGCTCTGATGAAAACATTACACGTCATTAGCCATTCCCCCTTCGGTGATAGCCGCCTGCCCAGTTGCCTGCGACTACTGGGCACCCAGGACGCATTGCTGCTGTGCGGTGATGCAACTTACGCTCTCAAGGCCGATAGCGAACCCTTCCGCGCGCTGCGGTCCGCAGATCTGGAAGGCCGCCTGTTCGCGCTTGATGAAGACCTGCAAGCCCGTGCCATTTGTGGCGAGCGCGCACAGGCTGTGGACTACCCAGCCTTCGTCGAACTCTCGCTGCACTACGATAAGGTCAACACTTGGTTATGAGCATTCTGACTGCTGGCGATCGCACCATTGGGTTGGACAAGGATGGGTTCCTGCTCGATCTGCAAGCGTGGTCCGCCGACGTCGCCGAAGTGCTGGCCGCACGAGAAGGTATCGTCCTCAGTGCGGAACACTGGGAAGTCCTCGAACTGCTGCGTCAGTTCTATGAGGAGTACCAACTCTCTCCCGCTACCCGTCCGTTGATCAAGTACGCAGCGCTGAAACTCGGCCCGGACAAGGGCAATAGCCCCCACCTGAACCGTCTTTTCAAGGGCACCCCTGCGAAATTGGCCGCCAAGCTAGCCGGCCTGCCCAAGCCGACCAACTGCATATGAGCGAGCCGATGAACCCGACCCCGCTTAACGTGCACACGCCGCCCGAACACCCCTTCGCCGAGTTCGTGCGCATTCTTGGCAAGGGCAAGCGCGGCGCGCGCGGCCTGACCCGCGAAGAAGCCCGCGCGGCGATGACGATGCTGCTCGAAGGCAAGGTCGAGGACACCCAGCTCGGCGCGTTCCTCATGCTGCTGCGACATAAGGAAGAAAGTCCGGAGGAGCTGGCAGGCTTCACCCAAGCGCTGCGCAGCCAGGTGCAAGCACCACCCCTGGCGGTCGACCTGGACTGGCCGAGCTACGCCGGCAAGAAGCGTCACCTGCCGTGGTATCTGCTCGCGGCCAAGTGCCTGGCCAACACCGGCGTGCGCATCTTCATGCACGGCGGCGGCGCTCATACCGCCGGGCGCTTGTATACTGAGCAGTTGCTCGGGCTGCTCGATATCCCTCTGTGCCGCGACTGGCAAGCGGTGGCCAACAGCCTTGACCAGCGCGGCCTGGCATTCTCCCCCTTGCAAGACTGGGCACCGCAATTGCAGCGCATGATCGATCTGCGCAATACCTTGGGCCTGCGTTCACCCATCCACTCGCTGGCCCGTGTACTCAATCCACTTGGCGCTCGCCGCAGCCTACAGAGCATTTTCCATCCGGGTTACCAGGCCGTTCACCGCGAAGCCAGTCGACTGCTCGGTGACTCTGCGCTGGTGATCAAGGGCGATGGCGGTGAGATCGAGGTCAATCCAGACGTTGTCAGCCATCTCTATGGCACCGATGACAGCCTGGCCTGGGACGAGGAATGGCCAGCGTTGAGCGCCCAGCGTCACGTCAAACCGGCAAGCCTAGACCCACACCACTTGCTGGCGGTCTGGCGCGCAGAGGCGCATGACAGCTACGGCGAATTGGCAGTCCTAGCGACCATCGCCCTCGCGCTACGAGGGCTCGGACAAGACCGTGAGCAGGCCTTCAGTAACGCTCGAGAGGCTTGGCAGGCACGCAATACATCTGGTTAATCGATCAAAAGCAGGCGATCTTTGCACTGGTCGCTCGAACGATATTCCATAGACTGGTCTCCAATCACCAAATGACCTGGCTTTTGGAGCGCTCACATGGGCCTTTTGATCGATGGCCGCTGGCATGACCAGTGGTACGAAAACAGCAAGGACGGCGCTTTTCGTCGCGAAGACTCGCAACGCCGCGGCGCGTTGCCAGTTGCCGAGGCGGGACGCTATCACCTGTACGTTTCGCTGGCGTGCCCCTGGGCCCATCGCACCCTGATAATGCGCACCCTCAAAGGCTTGCAACCCTTGATCGACGTCTCGGTGGTCAGTTGGTTGATGGGCGAGCATGGCTGGACCTTTGACACCGCGCAGGGCTCGACCGGCGATGCGCTCGATGGATTGCAGTACCTCTACCAGCGCTACACATCGGACGATCCGCACTACAGCGGCCGCGTTACGGTGCCGGTACTGTGGGACAAGCAAGAGCAGCGCATCGTCAACAACGAGTCGGCGGAAATCATCCGCCTCTTCAACACCGCCTTCGACGCACTGACCGGCAACCGACTGGATCTCTATCCTGAGATGCTGCGCAGCACCATCGACGCGCTGAACGAACGCATTTACCCGGCCGTGAACAACGGCGTTTACCGGGCAGGCTTTGCCACTACCCAGCACGCCTACGAGGAGGCGTTCGACGAGGTGTTCGACGAGCTGGATCGCCTGGAAACATTGCTGGACACGCGCCGGTACCTGGCCGGTGAGTACCTGACCGAAGCCGATATACGATTGTTCACTACGCTGGTGCGTTTCGACGCCGTCTACCACGGCCACTTCAAATGCAACCTGCATCGCGTGGCCGATTACCACAACCTCTCGAACTGGCTACGGGAGCTGTATCAGTGGCCAGGAATCGCAGATACCGTGGACATGCAGCATATCCGGAATCACTATTACCTCAGCCACAAGACCATCAATCCGAATGGCATCGTACCCAAGGGACCGCAGCAAGACTTCGGCTTGCCACATGACCGGACGCGCTTGCCGGGTAACGGCATTTTTGAAGGGTAGAACCTAACGGGGCCGCTCAGCGGCCCCGTTAGAATTCAGCTGTTTTGTGCGCCTTCGAACCATGCCAGTTTTTCGCGCAGTTGCACCACTTCGCCCACAATCACCAGTGTTGGAGCGTGAACGTCGTGTCGGGCCACCAACTCAGGCAGGTCGGCCAAGGTGCCGGTGAATACCCGCTGGTTGCGCGTCGTGCCTTGCTGTACCAGCGCCGCTGGTGTGCTGGGAGCTCGCCCATGGCGGATCAGTTCGGCGCAGATAGCCGGTAACCCGACCAGTCCCATGTAGAACACTACCGTCTGTGCAGGCGCGACCAAGTCAGTCCACGGCAGGTTGCTAGTACCATCTTTGAGATGGCCAGTGACGAAACGCACCGATTGGGCGTGATCGCGATGGGTCAGCGGAATGCCGGCATACGCCGAACAGCCGCTGGCTGCGGTAATACCAGGCACAACCTGAAACGGAATACCCTCTGCTGCGAGCTCTTCGATTTCCTCGCCACCGCGCCCGAAAATGAATGGGTCGCCGCCTTTCAGGCGTAATACACGCTTGCCTTGACGGGCCAGATCGACCAGCAGGCGATTGATCTGCTCCTGGGGCACCGCGTGGTCTGCCCGGCGCTTGCCGACATAGATACGTTCTGCGTCGCGCCTGCACATGTCGATGATGGCCGGAGCCACCAGGCGGTCATACAGCACGACATCAGCCTGCTGCATCAGCCGCAAGGCACGGAAGGTCAACAGATCGGGGTCGCCAGGACCGGCGCCGACCAAGTACACCTCACCCCCTTGCTGAACAGGCGCACCGTCGACCATCGCCTGCAACAGACGCTCAGCCTCCGCCCCCTGCCCGGCCAATTGACGTTCGGCGATCGGACCTTGGAACACGGTTTCCCAGAAGCCCCGCCGCTGGTTGACGTCCGGATAGAGACCTTTGACCTTGTCACGAAAACGCGCGGCCAAACCCGCCAGCTCACCGTAAGCCGACGGAATCCAGGCCTCGAATTTGGCGCGAATCAGACGTGCCAGTACGGGTGCGTCGCCGCCACTGGACACCGCGATCACCAGCGGCGAACGATCGACGATTGCCGGGAAGATCACAGTGCACAGCGCCGGAGCATCCACCACATTGACCGGCAGGTTCATGGCCTGCGCATCGGCCGACACCTGAGCGTTAAGAGCCGCATCGTCGGTGGCCGCGATCACCAGCCGACAACCTTCCAGGTCGCCAATCTGGTAGCCGCGCACCCGCACCTCTCCGCCGCCTTCCCTGGCCAGCGTAGCGAGCTGACCATCGACCTCAGGCGCCACTACGCGTAGCAGGCCGCCGGCCTCTGCCAACAGACGCGCCTTGCGCAAGGCGATCTCGCCGCCGCCGACAACCAGCACCCACCCGCCCTGCAACCGGTGGAACAGTGGCAGGTATTTCATTTAGCGAATGACCTCGAGGCCGCCCATGTAGGGCTTGAGTACCTCTGGCACGCGAATCGACCCGTCAGCCTGCTGGTAATTTTCCAGCACCGCAACCAGCGTACGGCCCACGGCCAGGCCCGAGCCATTGAGGGTGTGCACGAGCTCCGGCTTGCCAGTCTCCGGGTTGCGCCAGCGTGCTTGCATGCGTCGAGCCTGGAAATCGCCGCAGTTGGAGCAGGAGCTGATCTCGCGATACTTGCCCTGGCTAGGCACCCAGACTTCGAGGTCATAGGTTTTCACTGCACTGAAGCCCATGTCCCCGGTGCACAGCGCCAATACTCGGTAAGGCAGCTCGAGTAATTGCAGGACGCGTTCGGCGTTGGCGGTCAGGCCCTCCAGCGCCTCCATGGATTTACTCGGTTCGACGATCTGTACCATCTCGACCTTGTCGAACTGATGCTGACGAATCATGCCGCGCGTATCACGACCCGACGCACCCGCCTCGCTGCGGAAACAGGGAGTATGCGCAACGAACTTGATCGGCAGTTGCTTGGCGTCGAGGATTTCGCCGGAAACGATGTTGGTCAGCGACACTTCTGCGGTAGGGATCAGGTAGAAGTCAGCTTCACCTTCACGGCTGATCTTGAACAGGTCTTCCTCGAACTTTGGCAACTGACCGGTACCTTGCAATGCCGGAGCCTGAACCAGGTACGGGGTGTAGGCTTCTTCGTAGCCATGCTCGCTGGTGTGCAGATTGATCATGAACTGCGCCAGAGCTCGATGCAGGCGAGCGATCGGACCGCGCAGCAACGCGAAACGAGCGCCGGATAGCTTGGCGGCGGTTTCGAAGTCCAGGCCGCCACTGATCTCGCCAAGGGCGACGTGATCCTTGATATCGAAATCGAATTCAGGCGCTGCACCCCAGCGACGCACCTCGACGTTGGCCTCTTCGTCCGGGCCGACGGGTACGCTGGCATCAGGCAAGTTGGGGATGGTCAGCACGATGCCGTCCAGCTCGGCCTGGATCTCGTCCAGTTCGGTCTTGCCGGCGGCCAGCTCGTTGGCCATGCGCTCGACATCCGCCATCAGCGGCGCAATGTCTTCGCCCTTGGCCTTGGCCTGGCCGATGGACTTGGAGCGGGCATTACGCTCGGCCTGCAGCTGCTCGGTGCGGGTCTGCACCGATTTGCGACGCTCTTCCAGTGATTCGATGCGCGCGACATCCAGGCTGAAGCCACGGGAGGCCAGGCGATCCGCCACTTCCTGAAGTTGGCCGCGTAACAGTTTGGCATCGAGCATATCGTTCTCTCGTTATATGAAGGTGTTGGTTCAGATTCGGGTCAGAGCGAGGCCAGCCCAAGTCGCGAGCAGGCCGCCCAGTACACTGGCGGCGGCGTAGCCGAATGCCAGCGGCGCCTGTCCGCTTTCGAGCAGGCGCACGGTGTCCAGTGAAAAGGACGAAAAGGTGGTCAGGCCACCGACGAAGCCGACGATCAGTCCGGCCCGTACCTCGATAGGCATGCCCGGCTTGTTGAGGAACATGCCGTAGAGCACGCCGATGATCAGGCAGCCCACCATATTGACCGCAAGCGTAGCGAGATAGAAGTGCCGTGGCCAGTGGGCATTGACCCAGTTACCTGCAGCGAAGCGCAGCAAAGTGCCGACAATGCCCGCAGCGCTGACCGATGCGACGAGTGCAATCACGTTTTTCTCCGTTGCCGTGGACTGTTGCGATCCAGTTCGGCCAAGTGGCGCAGTTTTTCGCCGATCTTCAGTTCCAGGCCGCGCGGCACCGGCTGGTAATAGGGCCGCGGCGCCAAGGCATCGGGGAAGTAGTCCTCACCTGCCGCATAGGCATCCGGCTCATCGTGGGCATAGCGGTATTCATCGCCATAGCCCAACTGCTTCATCAGCTTGGTCGGTGCGTTACGCAAATGTAACGGAACCTCCAACGAACCGTGCTCGGAAGCCTCCCGCAGCGCCGTCTTGAAACCCATGTACACGGCATTGCTCTTGGGCGCACACGCCAGGTAGGTAATGGCCTGGGCCACCGCTAACTCACCCTCGGGACTGCCTAGCCGCTCCTGCACGTCCCAAGCCGCCAGACACAGGCTCAGTGCACGCGGATCGGCATTACCGATGTCCTCGCTGGCCATGCGCACCACACGACGGGCGATGTACAGCGGATCGCAACCGCCATCGAGCATCCGCGCAAACCAATACAGCGCGCCGTCAGGATTGGAACCGCGAACCGACTTGTGCAGTGCCGATATCTGGTCATAGAACGCCTCGCCACCCTTGTCGAAGCGCCGTCGACTATCACCGAGCAGACTCTGCAGCATCTGCACATCGATCTCGCTGCCGTCTTCGGCAAGGTCCGAGGCATTTTCCAGGAAGTTGAGCATGCGCCGACCGTCACCGTCGGCAGCGGCCATGAGCATGGCGAAGGCTTCATCTCCGACTCGTAGATTGCGCTTGCCCAATCCACGCTCTTCACTCAGGGCGCGATCGACCAGTTTGCGCAGAGCGGCTTCGTCCAGACTCTTGAGTACATAGACACGCGCCCGCGACAGCAAGGCGTTGTTCAGCTCGAAGGAGGGGTTCTCGGTGGTAGCGCCGATGAACAGCAGGGTGCCGTCTTCCACATAGGGCAAGAAAGCGTCCTGCTGGGACTTGTTGAAGCGGTGCACTTCATCGACGAATAGAATCGTGCGTCGACCGTACTGACCGGCTTGCTGCTTGGCCACTTCCACAGCCTGACGAATTTCCTTGACCCCGGCCAGCACAGCCGACACGGTTTCGAAATGCGCGTCGCAAAACTGCGCCAGCAGCCGCGCCAAGGTGGTCTTGCCCACCCCGGGCGGCCCCAGAAGATCATCGAGTGCAGAGCACCCTGCTCCAGTGCCTCGCGCAGCGGCTTGCCGCGCGCCAGCAGGTGCTCCTGGCCCACGTACTCGTCCAGGTTGGACGGACGCAATCGGGCCGCCAGCGGCTGGGCGACAGGCTCGCTTCGAAACAGGTCCATGGTGCCTCGCGTTACTCCTGGATGACGTCAGCGCCTTCCGGGATCTTGAACTGGAACGTGCTCGCCGGGATCGCCTGGTTGGCCCTGACCCCATTGAACAGAATATTGGTGCGCTGGCCGACGCTGTCGATCAGTTGCATGTCATTGATCAGCCCCTTGCGGAAAGAAATACGCAAGGAGTCGAACAACGTGTCCTTGGTTTTGGGCTTGAGGGTGAAATCCATGACCTCGCCCTGTTCCTTGGAAACGATATCGAAACTCTGGCTGATCTTGGACACATCACCGGACAACAGTAACGCCGGCGTCTGGCTCAGGCGCACATCAAGCTTCTTCACCGTGGCCTGCTCCAGATCCGGGTCCCACAGGGTAACTTTCTGGCCATCGGAAACCACGACTTGCTCTTGTGGAGCATCCGTATGCCAGTAGAACAGGCCAGGACGTTTGACCGTCATCTTCCCTTTAGTCTCCTGCAGACTCGTGCCGCTGGCATCCAGGGTCAGTTGGGAAAAATTGGCCTCGATGGTCTGGGATTTTTCCAGCAACTGGGTCAGGCGCTGTACGTCTTGCTCACCGGCGTACGCGGTGAGCGGGCCCAGGGTCAGGGCAGAAACCAACAACATGCGAATTGCGCGCATGGGAGTCCTCATTGAGCAGTGAATAGGCCGGACACGATGTTTCGCACCCGGCAAGACAATCATCAATCGCGCGGGCCGCCCGGAGCTATCACTTCCCGCGAGCCGTTGCTGTTCATTGGAGTGACCACGCCGGCCATCTCCATCGCCTCGATCATCCGCGCGGCACGGTTGTAGCCGATCTTGAGCTTGCGCTGTACTGCCGAAATGGACGCCCGGCGACTTTCCAGCACGAACTGCACAGCTTCGTCATAGAGCGCGTCGGTTTCCGAGTCGTCGCCATCGCCACCTCCACCGCCGCCCTCGAAACCGCTACCGGCTTCCTCGACGCCGTTGAGGATATCGTCGTTGTAATCAGGGGCACCGCGCAACTTCCAGGCCTCTACAACGCGGTGAACTTCGTCGTCGGAAACGAATGCACCGTGAACGCGGATGGGCAGACTGGTACCCGGCGGCATATAGAGCATGTCGCCATGGCCGAGCAGTTGTTCGGCGCCGCCCTGGTCGATGATAGTCCGCGAGTCGATCTTGCTCGACACCTGGAACGCCATACGCGTAGGAATGTTGGCCTTGATCAGGCCAGTGATCACATCGACCGACGGACGCTGTGTAGCGAGAATCAAATGAATGCCGGCTGCACGTGCCTTTTGGGCGATACGGGCAATTAGTTCTTCGACCTTTTTGCCGACGATCATCATCATGTCGGCAAATTCGTCGACCACCACCACGATAGTCGGCAAGGTTTTCAGCGCCGGAGGTTCGTCCTCCATGCTTTCACGGCGGAAAAGCGGATCGTGGATGACCTCACCGGCGTCCTGGGCGTCTTTGACCTTGCGGTTAAAACCGGCCAGGTTACGTACGCCCATCGCAGCCATCAGCTTGTAGCGGCGCTCCATCTCGGCGACGCTCCAACGCAGAGCGTTGGCGGCGTCCTTCATGTCGGTGACGACCGGGCACAGCAAGTGCGGAATGCCTTCGTAAATCGACAGTTCGAGCATTTTCGGGTCGATCATGATCAGCCGCGCATCTTCCGGGCTGGACTTGAACAGGATCGACAGGATCATCGCGTTGACACCCACCGACTTACCCGAACCGGTGGTACCCGCCACCAGCAAATGCGGCATCTTGGCCAAGTCCGTGATGACCGGCTTGCCGCCGATATCATGGCCCAGCGCCAGCGTGACGGGCGACTTCTGCTCGTCATACTGAGGCGTGGACAACACCTCGGAGAAACGCACCATCTGACGATTTTCGTTGGGAATTTCGATACCGACGGTAGTCTTTCCGGGAATGACCTCCACCACCCGCACGCTGGTCACTGCCAGCGAGCGCGCGAGGTCCTTCGCAAGGTTGGCGATGCGGCTGACCTTGACCCCAGCAGCCGGCTGGATTTCGTAGCGGGTGATCACCGGCCCGGGTGGATCGAGTCTACGGAAACGTCGACCCCGAACTCCTTGAGCTTGATCTCCAGCAGATGCCCCACTCCAGCCAGGGACTCGGGCGAATACTCGATCTTTTTCTGTTCGGCAGGATCGAGAATCGAGATCGATGGGAGCGTTCCTTCCACAGCGCTATCGACGAACAGCGGCGCCTGTTTTTCTTTCATGACCCGCTTGCTGGGCTCGGGTGCCTTGACCGGTGCCGGCAGGTTGATCACCGGCGCGGGCTGCTGCTCGCGCTGTGCCACATGCTTGCTCAAGGATTCGTCACGTTCGATGATGCGTTCGCGCGCCTTGATCTGCTCGCGCTTGTCGACAACCACGGGCGCGACAATGTCCTCGACCTGCTCATCGACCTCGCGCAACTGCGCCACCAGCCGCTTGCGTTCATTGCGCGCGGCCCACCAGCGCGACGCGGCGCCTTGGACCAGCTCGAACAGGTCAAGGGTGATCTTGCCGGTCAGGTCCATGACCTTGAACCAGGACAAGTCGGTGAACACCGTCAGGCCGAACAGGAACAACGCGATGAACATCAAGGTGCTGCCCTGCACGTTCAGCAGGTTGCGCGCCAGTTCCCCAAGGCTCTCGCCCAGCGCACCGCCCGCCGAAAATGGAATACTGGCGGGCGGATGGAAATGAATATGCGCCAGCGCTGCGCCCGACAGCACAAGAAATACCAAGCCGATCAGGCGCCAGGAGAACAGCCACCCACTCCATTGCCAGGGCTGGTGACGTTCACGGAAGATCTGCCAGGTCTTGATCGCCAGCAGCAAAGGAAAGATATAGGCAAAGTAGCCAAGCACCATGAACAGGATGTCGGCGAAGAACGCGCCGGCGCGGCCAGCAGCGTTCTGAACCTGGTCGACATTGCTGGTGTGGGTAAAGCTTGGGTCGGATGTGTCGTAGGTCAGCAGTGCCATCCACAGGTACAGGCACAGCGCACCGACGGCAATCAGCGCGCCTTCCTTGAGGCGATAATGCAACTGCTGGCGCCATAGCGGCACTGGCAACGGAGTCGGGGATGCAGTGGATTTCTTCAAAACGCGTCTATTCCTGCGCTTGATGCGCGTTAAATAGTGATCGGGCCGGTGAATGGCCGACGAACCACTACTTTTAACATTACTGCCCGCCTGCCGCCATGGCGGCACGCCGCGTGGCGCATGGACGGGGGGCCGATTTCCATGGGTGCAATTTGAGCATGCATTTTGTTCTGTGACAAAGGCTTATGCTGTATTTTTGCACAGGTATGACAGCAAATGTCGGCGATGGTGCCAGATGCCCATCAGCTGGAGGTGAAGCAGCTCGACGAGCTGCGCCACTACTGCAGCCCAGCATGCTGCAACAGCCCAGACATTGACCTCGACGACGCCTGCCGCCATGCTCGTCACTCCCCTCCCCTACCGCCGAATCACCATGCTCACCTGGCTGACCCGCGACTCGCTGAACTTCCCCCCCTCAATAAAGCCCTCAACGAGCCCAACGGCTTACTCGCCGCGGGAGGCGATCTCACACCCGAACGCCTGATTCAGGCCTACCGCCACGGCTGCTTCCCTTGGTATCAGGACGGACAGCCGATTCTATGGTGGTCGCCCGATCCTCGCACCGTGCTGTTACCGGACGAACTTCACGTATCCCGGTCGCTGGCCAAGCTGATGCGCCAGGGCCGCTACCAAGTCAGCTTCGACACCGATTTCGCCAGTGTAATCGCCGCGTGCGCCGCACCCCGCGATTACGCCGACGGTACCTGGATCACCGACAGCATGCAGGCGGCATACCGCGAGTTGCACCACCGAGGTATCGCTCATTCGGTCGAGGTACGCCAGGCCGGCGAACTGGTTGGCGGCCTATACGGCCTGGCCATGGGCCGCCTGTTCTTCGGCGAATCCATGTTCAGCCGCGCCGACAATGCCTCCAAGGTCGGTTTCGTGACGCTGGTTGAACGTCTGCGCGAAGCTGGCTTTGTGTTGATCGACTGCCAGATGCCCACCGATCACCTGCATAGCCTCGGCGCGCGCGCTATCAGCCGGAGGGCGTTCGCCGACTATCTGTCATGCCATCTCGACCACTCCTGCGACGCAGCCTGGGCGCGCTAGGCGACCGCCCAGAGCTGGCATACACTTAGAGCAACGTCTTGCCCAGGGGGCGATCATGACAGAGCTGGCGCGGTTGAAGTTCTATGCCACTCAACCCCACTCCTGCAGCTACCTGCCCGATGAGCAGGCGACTACCCTGTTCCTGGACCCCAGCCAGCCGATGGACGTGCATGTGTATGCCGACCTGTCGGAAATGGGCTTTCGCCGCAGCGGCGATCATCTCTACCGACCTCACTGCCAGAGCTGCTCTGCCTGCGTACCGGCACGCATCCCCGCAGCACGCTTCGTGCCCAACCGCCAGCAGCGACGCATTCTCAAGCGCAATGAGGACCTTGTGGTCAGCCCCGCGCGACCGGCTTTCAAAGAAGAATATTTCGATCTGTATCGCCGTTACATAGAAACGCGCCACGCTGACGGCGACATGTACCCGCCCAGTCGCGACCAGTTCTCCACGTTTCTGGTACGCGACCTGCCCTTCAGTTGGTTCTACGAATTTCGCCTGCACGGTCGCCTGCTTGCAGTGGCGGTATGTGACCTACTGCCTAATGGCCTATCGGCGGTGTATACCTTCTACGATCCAGATGAAGAGCGCCGTAGTTTGGGCCGCTTTGCCATCCTCTGGCAGATCGCTGAAACGCTACGCCAGGATCTGGAGGCGGTCTATCTTGGCTACTGGATCAAGAATTGTCAGAAGATGAACTACAAGACCCAATACCGCCCCATCGAGCTGCTGATCAACCAGCGCTGGGTCAGTCTCAACTGAAAGCATTGGCTTGAAATACATTTTTCGGGCATAATCCACGCCACTTTTTTTGCCCGGTGCAGTTGCGCGTCGGGCCATCTCTGGACACCGAGGGTTTTACTGCATGTCGAAAGAAGACAGCTTCGAAATGGAAGGCAGTGTCGTCGACACCCTTCCAAACACCATGTTTCGCGTGGAGCTGGAAAACGGCCACGTTGTCACCGCGCACATTTCCGGAAAAATGCGCAAGAACTACATCCGCATCCTCACTGGCGACAAGGTCCGCGTCGAACTGACGCCTTACGACCTGAGCAAGGGCCGCATCACCTACCGCGCGCGCTAAGCTTCAGCCACAAAAAGCCCGGCCAATGCGCCGGGCTTTTTTTGTGCAGCCTACCAAAGCGCTAGGGCCGCACAGCGGCCCCTTTGCTCAAGCCACTTCGGCCGCGGTCTCGAAGTCGAACACCAGCTCGCCATCGCGCAGCTCCACATGCACCACGCCGCCATGCTCGGACAACTCACCGAACAGGATCTCTTCAGCCAGAGGCCGCTTGATCTTGTCCTGAATGAGCCGCGCCATAGGTCGAGCCCCATCTGCACGTCATACCCTTTGCTTGCCAGCCAACCACGCGCCTCGTCACTGACCTCGAGCAGCACGCGCTTGTCTTCCAGTTGAGCTTGAAGCTCGATAAGGAACTTGTCGACGATGCTCTTGATCGTTTCGTGACTCAAGCGACCGAACTGAATGATGGTATCCAGACGGTTGCGGAACTCCGGCGTAAAGCTCTTGCGAATGACCTCCATCGCGTCCGAGGCGTGATCTTGATGGGTGAAGCCAATCGAAGCCCGCGACGCAGTTTCCGCCCCGGCGTTTGTCGTCATGATCAGAATCACGTTACGGAAGTCCGCCTTGCGCCCATTGTTATCGGTCAGGGTGCCATGGTCCATGACCTGCAGCAGCAGGTTGAAGACCTCCGGGTGAGCTTTCTCGATTTCATCGAGCAGCAACACGCAGTGCGGTTGTTTGGTGATGGCTTCGGTCAGCAGCCCACCCTGGTCGAATCCAACGTAACCAGGAGGCGCGCCGATCAAGCGCGATACGGTGTGCCGCTCCATGTACTCCGACATGTCGAAGCGCACCAGCTCGACACCCAGTGCCTTGGCCAACTGCCGAGCAGCTTCGGTCTTGCCGACCCCGTAGGGCCTGCGAACAGGAAGGAGCCGACTGGTTTGTCGGGTGCCTTCAGGCCTGCTCGCGACAGCTTGATAGCAGTCGACAGTGAATCGATTGCCGCATCCTGACCGAACACGGTGAGCTTCAGATCACGCTCAAGGTTGCGCAGCAGCTCCTTGTCGGAACTGGTGACATGCTTTGGCGGGATACGCGCGATCTTGGCCACGATGTCCTCCACCTGTGGCACGTCGATACGCTTGACCCGGTTGGCCTCCGGCTGCAGGCGCTGGTAGGCGCCGGCTTCGTCGATCACATCGATGGCCTTGTCCGGCATGTGCCTATCATTGATGTAGCGCGCAGCCAACTCGGCAGCCGCGCGGAGCGCTTCATCGCTGTATTCGATGTGATGATGACTCTCAAAGCGCCCTTTCAACCCACGCAGAATGCCAACGGTATCCTCCACGGAGGGCTCGCTGACGTCGACTTTCTGGAAGCGCCGCGCCAGCGCTCGATCTTTCTCGAAAATGCCACGGAACTCTTGGAAAGTCGTGGAGCCAATGCAGCGGATATCACCAGAAGACAGCAGCGGCTTGAGCAGGTTGGAGGCATCCATCACGCCACCCGATGCCGCACCGGCACCGATGATGGTATGGATTTCGTCAATGAACAGGATGGCTTGAGGGCGCTTGCGCAGCTCACCGAGCAATGCCTTGAAACGCTTCTCGAAGTCGCCCCGGTACTTTGTACCGGCCAACAGCGCACCAAGATCCAGCGAATACACGACGCTTTGCGCCAGCAGGTCAGGCACCTGGCCATCGACGATACGCTTGGCCAAGCCTTCTGCAATGGCCGTCTTGCCGACACCGGCTTCACCCACCAGCAGTGGATTGTTCTTGCGCCGACGCGCGAGGATCTGCGCAACCCGCTCGACTTCCTGCTCGCGCCCGACCAGGGGGTCGATACGACCGGCACGGGCCAACTCGTTGAGATTGCTGGCATAGGCATCGAGCGGATTGCTCGACGAGGACGCTTCTGCGCCATCCTCGTCCTGCATGTCCTGGTCGCCTTCAGTATTCGGACCATGGCCCGGCACCTTGGAGATGCCGTGCGCGATGTAGTTGACCACATCGATCCGGGCCACGCTCTGCTGCTTGAGCAGGAACACCGCCTGGCTCTCCTGCTCACTGAAGATCGCGACCAACACGTTGGCGCCGGTCACCTCACGCTTGCCGGAGCTTTGCACATGGAAAACAGCGCGCTGCAGCACGCGTTGGAAACCCAACGTCGGCTGTGTCTCGCGGTCCTCGTCATGCACCGGGATCAGAGGGGTAGTGGAATCGATGAACTCCTGCAGATCATGCTTGAGCTTGTCGAGATTGGCGCCACAGGCGCGCAGAACGGTCGCAGCCGCCTCGTTGTCAAGGAGCGCCAACAGCAGGTGTTCGACGGTCATGAATTCATGACGCTTCGAACGTGCCTCCTTGAAGGCAAGATTGAGGGTGACTTCGAGCTCGCGGTTTAACATAGCTTCACCTCATACCCAAGTGGTCGGCGATTAACCGTCCTTCTCGATTTCACAGAGTAGCGGATGCTGGCTTTCTCTTGCGTATTGATTGACCTGCATGGCCTTGGTTTCGGCAATGTCGCGGGTAAACAATCCGCACACTGCCCGCCCTTCGGTGTGGACAGTCAGCATGATCTTGGTCGCCAGCTCGCGGTTCAGACTGAAGAACGTTTCGAGCACTTCGACGACGAAATCCATCGGTGTGTAGTCATCGTTGAACAAAACCACCTTGTACATCGGTGGAGCCTGAAGGATTGGCTTGGCTTCTTGGACCGCCAGACCTGCCCCATCGTCCTCATCGGACTTCGGGCGATCCTGATTGAATGTTAGTCGAATCTGCCTGAGTGCATGCATGGAAAGAATTTCATCATATCGACAGGTTAGGGTTGTGGGTCGACCGCACAGTCACCGCCGGCGCGGCTGCCGCATGACCTTGACTATCGGCAAAACGGTGTTACAACCAATAAGAGCCCACCGTGGTGTATAAAGATCCGCGCAGTCAACCAGATTTTTTCGCACGGTTCGTATGCGGATGACGTGGATGATACTCCAGTGATGGAGTCCTTTGCAGAGGGACATAGGGATGGCAAGCGGTAAAGTCAAGTGGTTCAACAATGCCAAGGGCTATGGATTCATCAATGAAGACGGCAAGACGGACGACCTGTTTGCCCACTACTCCGCGATTCAGATGGATGGCTACCGGACATTGAAGGCTGGCCAGGCAGTGACATTCGACGTCGTGCAAGGCCCCAAAGGCCTCCATGCTGTCAATATCGCTGGCGCCAAAGCCGATACCACCGTAACCGATGCCAACCGGCAGAGCGAGACCGCCAGGGCCTGACCGCGTTCATCGCACCTCGAAGAAGGCCGGCTGCCTGTGCTACAAGAGGCATGACCGGCTTTTTTTGTTACACAAAATTACCTTGTGCGTCACGGCGATTAGTCGCTGCCTGCGGCATCTCGTCACATTGCTCGTACATCTTTGGTCTTATAAAGGCGTCGATAGCGCTTCGCCTTGCTGAATCGACCGAAGGGTTTGATATACTCCGTCCCTGACCACAGGGTCATCGGGGCGAACCCTTGGAATAGGCGGCTCGCCCTCGGCCAGGTAAGGCCAGTAAGCCTGGGCTGTTACCGCACCCAGCACTTGACGCTCGACTGATGCATCCACCATCACCGCTCGCAGCCTCTCGACCATCCGCTCAAGGCACCGCCAGGGCGAAGCGCCTACCCTGCGCACCTCGAGACTCGAGTACGCTCAGCACACAGAGAGTTAACCCGCATGCCCACCCGTTCCAAGATCATCTATACCTTCACCGACGAAGCCCCCGCCCTCGCCACCTACTCGCTGCTGCCGATCATCGAAGCCTTCACCGCTTCGGCTGACATCGCCGTCGAAACCCGCGATATTTCCCTGGCTGGCCGTATCCTCGCGTCGTTCCCCGAGCAACTGGGCGCAGAGAAGCAGGTAGGCGATCATCTGGCGGAACTGGGTCAACTGGCCACCACCCCTGAAGCCAACATCATCAAGCTGCCGAACATCTCCGCATCGGTTCCGCAGCTCAAGGCGGCGATCAAAGAGCTCCAGGCCAAAGGCTTCAACATTCCTGACTACGCCGATGAGCCGACCACTGCCGAAGAGAAAGAGTCGCGCGCGCGCTACGACCGGATCAAGGGCAGCGCTGTGAATCCGGTGCTGCGTGAAGGCAACTCCGACCGCCGCGCCCCGCTGTCGGTGAAGAACTATGCGCGCAAGCATCCGCACAAGATGGGCGCCTGGGCGGCCGACTCCAAGTCGCACGTCGCTCACATGAGCCAGGGCGACTTTTATGGCAGCGAGAAATCGGCGCAGATCGAAGCCGATGACAACGTGCGCATCGAACTGGTCGGCAAGGACGGCAAGATCACCGTCCTCAAGGAAAAAACCGCTGTCAAAGCCGCCGAAGTCATCGACTGCGCTACCCTGAGCCGCAAGGCGCTCAAGACCTTCGTCGCCGAGCAGATCGCCGACGCCAAGGCCTCTGGCGTGCTGTTGTCGGTTCACCTCAAGGCCACCATGATGAAGGTCTCCGACCCGATCATGTTCGGCGTGATCGTCGAAGAGTTCTATAACGATGTGCTGAGCAAGCATGCCGACGCCCTGGCCCAAGTGGGCTTCAACGCCAATAACGGCATCGGCGACCTGTATGCCCGCATCAAAGACCTGCCTGCCGAGAAGCAAGCCGAGATCGAGGCCGACATCCAGGCCCTGTATGCCGTTCGCCCGGCCCTGGCCATGGTCAACTCCGACAAGGGCATCACCAACCTGCACGTACCGAGCGACGTCATCGTCGACGCTTCGATGCCCGCGATGATTCGTGACTCGGGCAAGATGTGGAATACCGCCGGCGAGTTGCAGGATGCCAAAGCTGTCATTCCTGACCGCTGCTACGCTGGCATCTATCAGGCCACCATCGAGGATTGCAAGCAGCACGGCGCCTTCGATCCGACCACCATGGGCAGCGTGCCAAACGTCGGCCTGATGGCGCAGAAGGCCGAAGAGTACGGCTCCCACGACAAGACCTTCCAAGCCCAAGCCGACGGCGTCGTGCGTGTGGTTGACGGAAAAGGCAAAGTTCTGCTGGAGCAGAACGTCGAGGCCGGCGACATCTTCCGCATGTGCCAGACCAAAGACGCTCCGATCCAGGACTGGGTCAAGCTGGCCGTCAACCGCGCCCGCCTGAGCGATACCCCGGCCGTGTTCTGGCTGGACCCGGCACGCGCTCACGATGGCGTGATGATCGAGAAGGTGCAGAAGTACCTGAAGGATCACGACACCAGCGGCCTGGATATCCGTATCCTGGCACCGGTCGACGCCATCAAGTTCTCCCTCGCACGCATTCGCGAAGGCAAGGACACCATTTCGGTTACCGGTAACGTGCTGCGCGACTACCTGACCGACCTGTTCCCGATCATGGAACTGGGCACCAGCGCCAAGATGCTGTCGATCGTCCCGCTGATGAGCGGCGGCGGCCTGTTCGAGACCGGCGCCGGCGGCTCGGCACCCAAGCACGTACAGCAATTGGTGGAAGAGAACTTCCTGCGCTGGGACTCGCTGGGTGAATTCCTTGCCTTGGCAGCCTCGCTCGAGCACCTGGGCAACACCTACGACAATCCGCGCGCCAAGGTTCTGGCCAACACCCTCGACCAGGCCACCGGCAAGTTCCTCGACACCAACAAGTCCCCTTCGCGCAAGGTGGGCGGTATCGATAACCGTGGCAGCCACTTCTACCTGACCCTTTACTGGGCCGAGGCGCTGGCAGCTCAAACCGACGACGCCGCACTGCAAGCGCGCTTCGCACCGCTGGCCAAGACACTGGCAGAGAACGAGGCGACCATCGTCGCTGAGCTCAACGCCGTCCAGGGCAAGCCGGTCGACATCGGCGGCTACTATGCGCCGGATGCCGAACTGACCGCCAAGGTCATGCGCCCAAGTCAGACCTTGAACAACGCCATCGCTGCACTGTAATAAACGGCTGAGGCAACACCACAAACCCCGGGCTTTGAACCGGGGTTTGTGCTTTCTGGACAAACGATTTCAAGCCCAACAGGAGCCCGGAACATGGCCTGGCAACCTCACATCACCGTCGCCACCATTGTCGAACAGGAAGGCACATTCCTCTTCGTCGAAGAGCTCAAGGCTGGCAAGCATGTGCTCAACCAACCCGCTGGCCATCTCGAAGCCAATGAGACGCTCGCCCAAGCCGCGTTGCGCGAAACCCTCGAAGAAACGGCCTGGGAAGTCGAGCTGACTGGCGTCGTCGGCATCTATCTGTATACCGCCCCCAGCAACGGTGTGACCTATCAACGCATCTGCTTCGCGGCCCGCCCCGTGCATCATCACCGCGAACGCGCATTGGACAGCGATATCACGCGCGCCCTGTGGCTGACCCGCGCCCAGTTGCTAGCCGATTCCGAGCGCTGGCGCAGCGAGCTAGTGCCACGCTGCCTGGACGACTACCTGGCAGGCCCGCTGCACAGCCTCGCACTGCTGCGCGACTGACGCGCAGGCCCTGGCCTGATAGAATCGGCGTTTTTCCCCTTGATACACATCGGTAGCCATGACCAGTCCAGCACCCAAAGACCCCTCCAGGACCCGCGTCATCGTCGGCATGTCCGGCGGCGTCGACTCATCCGTCTCCGCCCTCCTGCTCATGGAGCAGGGCTATCAGGTGGAAGGTCTGTTCATGAAGAACTGGGAAGAGGACGACGGCACCGAATATTGCACTGCACGCGAGGACCTGGCAGACGCCCAGGCGGTCTGTGACCGCATCGGCATTACGCTGCACACGGCCAATTTCGCCGCCGAGTACTGGGATAACGTGTTCGAGCACTTCCTGGAAGAATACAAGGCCGGTCGCACACCCAATCCAGACATCCTGTGCAACCGCGAAATCAAGTTCAAGGCGTTCCTCGACTACGCACTGTCCCTGGGCGCTGACTTGATTGCTACGGGCCATTACGTGCGTCGGCGTGACACCGGCGCCCTCACCGAACTGCTCAAGGGACTGGATCCGAACAAGGACCAGAGCTATTTCCTGCACGCTGTCGGCGGCAAGGAGATTGCCCGCACGCTGTTTCCCGTCGGCGAACTGGAGAAGCCCGAGGTACGTGCCATTGCCGAGAAACACGGCCTGGCCACCGCGAAGAAGAAGGACTCTACGGGCATCTGCTTCATCGGCGAGCGCCGCTTCAGTGACTTCCTCAAGCAGTACCTGCCGGCCCAGCCTGGTGAGATTCAAACCACCGACGGTGAAGTCATCGGCCAGCACCACGGTTTGATGTACCACACCATCGGTCAACGTCAGGGGCTGGGTATCGGCGGCCTGAAAGACGCAGGCGACGAGCCCTGGTATGTGCTCGACAAAGACCTCTCGCGCAATGTACTGGTGGTTGGCCAGGGCAACGAGCATCCCTGGCTGTTCTCCCGAGCCCTGCTGGCTTCGGGAATCTACTGGGTCAACCCGGTGGATTTGACCCGCCCGCGGCGCCTCAGCGCCAAGGTCCGTTATCGCCAGGGCGACCAGGCCTGCACCCTGGAGCGCACCGCCGAGGGCTACCGCGCCGTATTCGATGAGCCGCAACGCGCTGTGACGCCTGGACAGTCGGTGGTGTTCTACGACGGCGAGATCTGCCTGGGCGGCGGCGTGATCGAAACCGCCGAGCCTTGGAGCCCGCGCGAATGAGCAACCTGCGGGAGCAGTTGATCGCCCTTGGTGGCGTGTTCCAGGCAGCCGTCATGGTCGACCGAATCGCCCGAACCGGGCAGTCCAGTGAAGCGGATATCGGCTGTCTGCTGGGCAGCCTGCTGGTGCGCGACCCCAAAAACACCCTGGAGGTGTTCGGCGGCGACGACCTCAACTTACGTGAGGGCTATCGTGCTCTGGTCGGCGCCCTGGAACGCGACCCCAGCAGCCTGCAACGCGAACCACTGCGCTATGCACTATCGATGCTGGGCCTGGAGCGTCAGCTGGGTAAGCGTGATGACTTGCTGGAGACCATTGGCAATCGACTACCGCAGATCCAGGCGCAAGCCGACCACTTCGGACTCGTCCACGAGAACGTCATCGCCTCCAGCGGCGCGCTGTACCAAGACACGCTGAGCACCCTGCGTCAGCGTATCCAGGTGCACGGCGACATGCGTTTCCTGCAACAGGCCAGCAACGCCTCGAAAATTCGTGCGTTGCTGTTGGCCGGCATCCGCGCCGCACGCCTATGGCGGCAGCTGGGTGGACACCGGTGGCAACTGGTCTTTAGCCGCCGCAAGCTACTCAACGAACTGTACGACATGATGCGGTCGCCTTCTTGAGTGGCTTACACCCGCTGTGCAGGCAGGCCTGGCCTCGCAGGCAATGCAGCATCTGCCGCTGCGTGTTCGACTAGAACGGTCTGCGCTGGACCGAGAAACGCTTTTCATGACCACACCTTTGGTCAGCCACCCGACCCCGGCGCGATTTTCATGTATGATATGCGCCCTCCAAAAGCCCGACTGTCCGAGAGCACCCCATGCAGCTTTCTTCGCTCACTGCGGTTTCCCCTGTAGACGGCCGTTATGCCGGCAAAACCCAGGCCCTGCGCCCTATCTTCAGCGAATTCGGCCTGATCCGTTTCCGTGCCCTGGTCGAAGTGCGCTGGCTGCAGCGTCTGGCCGCCCACCCGCAAATTGGCGAAGTGCCAGCGTTTTCTGCTGAAGCCAACGCCGTGCTGGACAGCCTGGCCAGCGATTTCAAGCTCGAGCATGCCGAGCGCGTCAAGGAAATCGAGCGCACCACCAATCACGACGTCAAGGCCATCGAGTACCTGCTCAAGGAGCAGGCAGCCCAATTGCCAGAACTGGCAAAGGTTAGCGAGTTCATTCACTTCGCCTGCACCAGTGAAGACATCAACAACCTGTCTCACGCGCTGATGCTGCGTGCCGGTCGCGACGACGTGCTGCTGCCGCTGATGCGCCAGATCGCCGAGGCCATCCGCGCCCTCGCCCATCAGCATGCCGACGTGCCCATGCTCTCGCGCACCCACGGCCAACCCGCCTCGCCAACCACGCTGGGCAAGGAACTGGCCAACGTGGTCTATCGCCTGGAGCGCCAGATCGCCCAGGTAGCCGCCGTTCCCCTGCTGGGCAAGATCAACGGCGCCGTGGGCAACTATAACGCTCACCTGTCGGCCTACTCGCAGATCGACTGGGAGCAGAACGCTCGCGCCTTCATCGAAGACGAGCTTGGCCTGCAGTTCAATCCCTACACGACGCAGATCGAACCGCACGACTATATTGCCGAACTGTTCGACGCCATCGCCCGCTTCAATACCATCCTCATCGACTTCGACCGCGACGTCTGGGGTTACATCTCGCTGGGCTACTTCAAGCAGAAGACCGTCGCCGGCGAGATCGGCTCCTCGACCATGCCGCACAAGGTCAACCCGATCGACTTCGAAAACTCCGAAGGCAACCTGGGCATCGCCAACGCACTGTTCCAACACCTGGCCAGCAAACTGCCAATCTCCCGCTGGCAGCGTGACCTGACCGATTCCACCGTGCTGCGCAATCTGGGCGTCGGCTTCGCCCACAGCGTCATCGCCTATGAAGCCAGCCTCAAGGGCATCGGCAAGCTGGAAATCAACACCGCCCGCATCGCCGCAGACCTCGACGCCTGCTGGGAAGTGCTGGCCGAGCCGATCCAGACCGTCATGCGCCGCTTCAACATCGAAAACCCGTACGAGAAGCTCAAGGAACTGACCCGCGGCAAAGGCATCACGCCAGAAGCGCTGCAGACTTTCATCGAAGGTCTGGATATGCCTGCCGAGGCCAAGGCCGAGCTCAAACTGCTGACGCCAGCCAGCTACATCGGCAACGCAGCTGCGCAGGCCAAACGCATCTGAACGGCGCCCTGCGGACCACGCCCGGCCTCGCCGGGCGTTTTTATTCCCGGATTAAAATTTCATATTTTCAATAGGTTGAGCATGAATCCTGATACTCCACTGCAGTTGCTTGGCGGCCTCACAGCCCGTGAATTCCTGCGCGATTACTGGCAGAAAAAGCCCCTGCTGGTACGCCAGGCATTCACCGACTTCCAAAGCCCTATCGATCCCGACGAACTGGCCGGCCTGGCACTGGAAGAGGAAGTGGAATCGCGCCTGGTGTTGGAGCACGGCGAGCGCCCCTGGGAAATGCGTCGCGGGCCGTTCGAGGAAGATACCTTCGCTACCCTGCCCGAGCGTGACTGGACGCTGCTGGTCCAGGCAGTGGACCAGTTCGTCCCAGAAGTCGCCGAGCTGCTGGAGCATTTCCGCTTCCTGCCAAGCTGGCGCATCGACGACGTGATGATCAGCTTTGCCACTCCCGGCGGCAGCGTCGGCCCACACTTTGACAACTACGACGTGTTCCTGCTGCAAGGTCACGGCCAACGCAACTGGAAGATCGGCCAGATGTGCGACAGCGACAGCGCACTGATCGAACACGCCGACCTGCGCATCCTGGCCAACTTCGAGCAGAGCGACGAGTGGACGCTGGCGCCGGGCGACATGCTCTATCTGCCGCCACGCCTGGCCCACTACGGTGTAGCTGTCGACGACTGCCTGACCTACTCGGTCGGCTTCCGTGCGCCCAGTGCCGCCGAGGTGCTCACCCATTTCACCGACTTCCTCAGCCAGTTCCTGCCTGACGAGGAACGCTACAGCGACGCCGACGCTCAGCCTGTCAGCGATCCCCATCAGATTCAGCACGACGCGCTGGATCGCCTGAAAGCCCTGCTGGCCGAGCACATGGGCGACGAGCGCCTGCTGCTGACGTGGTTCGGCCAGTTCATGACTGAACCCCGCTATCCCGAGCAAGTCGCAGGCGAAACGCTCACCGAACAGGATCTGCTCGACAGTCTTGAACGTGGCGCCATACTGATACGCAACCCTAGCGCTCGCCTAGCGTGGTCGGAGGTCGATGACAATCTGCTGCTGTTTGCCAGCGGCCAGAGCCGCCTGCTCTCAGGACACCTGCGCGCACTCTTGCAACTGATTTGTTCCGCCGACGCCCTGCACAGTGAAAACCTTGCAGAGTGGCTGGAAGAGGAAGAAGGCATCACGCTGGTGTGCCAGTTGATTCAACAAGGAAGCCTGGGATTTGCCGATGAATAAAATTCGCGTTCGTCTCGCCGACTGGCATAAGGACAATGCCGACATCCAACGCATCCGCAACGCGGTGTTCGTGGCCGAACAGCACGTGCCGCCCGAGTTGGAGTTTGACGCCGAGGACCCGGGTGCCGTGCATTTTCTGGCCATGGAAGGCGACTACTCGATAGGTACCGCGCGCCTGCTGCCAGACGGCACCATCGGCAGGGTATCGGTACTCAAGGATTGGCGAGGACTGAAGGTCGGCGACGCCCTCATGAAGGCGGTGATCGATGAAGCGCAGAAACGCAACCTGAAGCAACAGATGCTCAGTGCGCAATTCCATGCGACCGCGTTCTATGAGCGCCTGGGCTTCAAAGTGGTCAGCGAGGAGTTTCTTGAGGCGGGCATTCCGCATGTGGATATGGTGCGCGACTCAAGCGAAATCGCTTGAGCGCCAGCCTGGCCGATACTGGCCAGGCACTCGCTCGATCAGGCCAGCGCCTGCAAATAGGCACTGGCCTCGTGGTAGCGACTAAGACGCGCCATATCGACCGGCCCCGGACAAACCAGGCGAGAAAGGTCACTGTTGTCTGCAAGGTCTGCCAGCTTGACTTCACGGGCCAATGGGTCGCTTCCCAGCCGCACCACGAAGTCGTCATAGCGCTCATCCTCGCGCCGGCTCAGCGCGAGAAGCGCGGCAAGTATCTTGAGAGGAAAGCCTTCCCGCGCCAAATCGGACAAAGTCACCGAGGTATCTTCGAGCACATCGTGAAGCACGGCGACAATTCGCTGCTCAGGGGTCGACACCCGCGCCATGACCCTAAGCGGATGCAGGATATAGTCCGCACCACCCTTGTCCAACTGCCCAGCATGAGCTCGGGTCGCCAGTAAAATTGCTCGCTCCACGCTAGACATGCCCCCTCCTTCAACGCTCACATAGCCGAACCGCATGACGCCAACGTGTCGTATGGCGCCGTGTCTGCTCAGCATAGCCCGGCAAATGTACGTGGACATCAATACCCTGGCCGCGCCAGCGCTGCGGTGCCGGTTCATTGTCACGTTGGACCGGCAACGGGCTCGATTAGTTTTGCACAAAGGAAAGATTGCCCAACCCAGATTACCCGCCAGCCAGCAGCCACAGGCCGGCGGACGAATCAGCGCTGAGCACCATGCTGAATTACGATCGAGTCCGTACCAAGCCGAGCCATGACATCGGCCTTGCGCGCATCGGCCTCATCCCTGGAGGGGAACGGCCCCATCAGCACCACCGGCTTGCCCTCTCGATAGTCGACGCGCGAGGGAATACCCTTTTCCAAAAGTCGTGCGGTCATGTCGGTGAGCGCTCCCATGTTAGGCCCTTGCACAACCTCAACGTCCCAGCCTTCCGGCGCCGGCTCACCCGCCAATGCATCCGCGCGGCGCTGCAAGTCGGCACCGCCGCAGACCTCGCGAATGCGCAGGTTGTTGCCGCTATCATCCACCAGTATCTCGTATTGACCGTCATGCTTGATCGCGACGTAACTGCGATAGGGCTCATACTGGCCAGCGTCGTCCTTGCCGCGCACCTGACCACAGATCGAGCCTTGAGTGTCGATCCGCACGTTGGCGAACTTGGCGCTCTTGGGGTTGTGCAGATGCTCTGCGACCTGCTTGTGAACACCCTCGACCTCGTTCTCGCAGCCCGCCAGGGCTATTATCGCCATCACCACCGTCAGCTTGCGCACGCATCTATCTCCTGAGTCGAAGGGGCGGGATTCTATCATGCTGGCAGTGAGAGACCGACGCTCGCGCTGTCGCACCCCATAACCTTGATCTTGGGAGGGAGACGCGGGAAAACACGGAAAACGAAAAGGGCGATCCTTTCGGATCGCCCTTTTCGTCGATTTGGTAGGCACAATTGGACTCGAACCAACGACCCCCACCATGTCAAGGTGGTGCTCTAACCAACTGAGCTATGTGCCTGTCGTGTGGTGCTCATATTAGAGCTCGCCTACGCACCTGTAAAGCGTTTTCTTCAAAAAAATCAAAAACTTTGCGACTTCGAGAATCAGCAACATGCAAAAGGGGCGACCCTTGCGGATCGCCCCTTTCGTCGATTTGGTAGGCACAATTGGACTCGAACCAACGACCCCCACCATGTCAAGGTGGTGCTCTAACCAACTGAGCTATGTGCCTGTCGATGAGGGCGCATTCTACGCATCATAAAATTGCTGTCAACTGTTTTTTTCGCGCTAACCTACTGATTATTAAAATATTTGCCCCGCGCAGATGGCATTCCAGGGTGTGAAGGATTTTCAACAGGTGACTAGCGGGTGTTTATTATTATTGATAGCATCGCTCCATGCGTTAAAAATATAAAACACGAGGTTTCCATCATGGCTCACACCCCCTACCCACAGTCTTACTACGCCGCCTCGGCCAACCCGGTGCCGCCACGTCCGGCGCTGCAGGGTGAGGTGGAAACCGATGTGTGCATCATCGGCGCCGGCTACACCGGTCTCTCCAGCGCCCTATTCCTGCTGGAAAGCGGCTTCAAGGTCACGGTGCTCGAAGCCGCTAAAGTCGGTTTCGGCGCGTCGGGTCGCAATGGTGGCCAGATCGTCAACAGCTACAGCCGCGACATCGATGTCATTGAGCGCACCGTTGGCCCACAGCAGGCGCAGTTGCTTGGCCAGATGGCTTTCGAGGGGGGGCGCATCATCCGTGAGCGAGTCGCCAAGTACAACATCCAGTGCGACCTGAAAGATGGCGGTGTATTTGCCGCGCTGACCAGTAAACAGATGGGCCATCTCGAATCGCAGAAACGCTTGTGGGAGCGCTTCGGTCACAATCAATTGGAGTTGATGGATCAACGACGCATCCACGAAGTGGTGGCCTGCGACAACTATGTCGGCGGCATGCTGGACATGAGCGGCGGGCACATCCATCCGCTGAACTTGGCCTTGGGCGAGGCGGCTGCAGTCGAATCACTGGGCGGCGTCATCTATGAACAGAGCCCGGCAGTGCGCATCGAGCGCGGCAGCAATCCCCAGGTACACACGCCACAAGGCAAGGTACGCGCCAAGTTCATTATCGTCGCAGGCAATGCGTACCTGGGTAATCTGGTACCGGAGCTGGCAGCCAAGTCCATGCCCTGCGGCACCCAGGTAATCACCACCGAGCCTTTGAGCGAAGAACTGGCCCGCACCTTGCTGCCGCAGGATTACTGCGTCGAAGACTGCAACTACCTGCTCGACTACTACCGCCTGACCGGCGACAAGCGGCTGATCTTCGGCGGTGGCGTGGTGTATGGCGCGCGGGATCCTGCAAACATCGAAGCGATTATCCGTCCAAAGATGCTCAAGGCGTTCCCACAGCTCAAGGACGTAAAGATCGATTACGCCTGGACCGGCAACTTCCTGCTGACGCTGTCGCGCCTGCCGCAGGTGGGCCGTATTGGCGACAACATCTACTACTCCCAAGGTTGTTCAGGTCACGGCGTAACTTACACCCATCTGGCCGGCAAGGTGCTGGCCGAGGCGCTTCGCGGCCAGGCAGAACGCTTCGACGCCTTTGCCGATCTGCCGCACTATCCGTTCCCTGGCGGCCAACTACTGCGCGTCCCGTTCAGTGCCCTGGGCGCCTGGTATTACAGCCTGCGCGACCGCCTGGGGTTCTGAGCGGCGCGATTCTAGAAAGTGAGGGCCGGAGTTCGGCCCTTCTCCAGGCATGAACATCACCCAGCGCTACTGTCCCAGACTACGCAGCGCCTGTTTAGCGGCAATCTCCTGGCCTTCTCGGGCCAGCTCATCGGCAGCCTTCACCCAACGCTGGCGGTCAACTCCAGCAGGCAACCGGCTGGGCGACTGAACCAACACGGCCCAAGCGCCCTCCTTGACCCAGGCACTCTCGAAGGTATCGAAATCCAGCAGATGGCGCCGGCTCATGCCTGAACGCAACAGCACACGTTGCTTGTAACGGTCGTAGCCGATCAGCACGGCATAGCGCGGCTCCCCAAACAGCGCGGATCCATCGTGGTAGCGCAGCAGCACGGGATTGCCCGCAGCAACCTGAGTCAACAAGGCATCCAGACGCTTGTCCAGCGGATACACCACCCTTCCATATTCGCGCACTACTCGCGCAATCGCGGCTTCCAATGACGCCGCACGCTCTGGCATGCCCAGCGCATTGCCCAGCAGACCCGGGGTGATGGGCGCGCCTTGTTGTGACAGCAAGGCGGCCAAGGCCATGGCGCTGCTGTAATTGGCGTTACCGCGATAGAACGGCACGCTGCTGATCTCTACGCGCTGGGGCAGTCGGTCGAGCGCGGCCGGCGCAGTCGAAGCACAACCGGTGAGATTCGCGGTCAACAGCAAGGCCACCAGCCACCTATACCGACCACCGCTCAAGGACTTGAGAAAATCGTGCGACATGAACACTCGCTTGTATCGACGCCTGGCTGACAGTGCCTGGCACTGGGGGCTGATCATAGGCGCCTGGGGGGTTCGGGTACAGCCCGCGGCTGGCTTGAAACCAAATTCCCCTGACGGCTAGACCTAAGGTCAATGGAACGTCATGCGCGCAGCGCTACACTAAAGAAGTGTCTGGAGGGTCGAGCCGAAAGCTGGCCCGAGAGAAGGAGGCACGTCCATGAGCCTGACAATGGCAATTATCACGTTGATCGCAATGTGGCTAAGCGTGGCAGCGGCCATGCTATGGGGGGTACTGCGCATCGCACGTCGCCATGCCCGTCCATACCACAACCCAACCACCGATTCGCCCAAGCCACAATCGCCTGGCCGCGCACGACGGCATGCGGGGGCACATTGACCTGACAGGAAAAGGAGCTGTCGCCAGCCCCATGCTTCCTACTCAGGCGTCCATCTGCTCACGCCGAATGCGCGCGCGTCTCACCATGATGTTAAGCACCTCGATGGCGGTCGAGAACGCCATCGCCGCGTACACGTAGCCCTTGGGTACGTGGGCACCGAAACCTTCGGCAATCAGGGTCATACCGATCATGATCAGGAAACCCAGGGCCAGCATCACGACCGTGGGGTTGTCGTTGATGAACTTGGCCAGAGGATCGGCAGCGACCAACATCACGATCACCGCGCTGATTACGGCGATGATCATAATCGGCAGGTGCTCGGTCATGCCGACGGCTGTAATGATGCTATCGACCGAGAAGACGATGTCGAGCAACAGGATCTGACCAATTGCGGCAGCGAAGCCCAGGGTCACGGTATTCCCACCCTTCGAGGTTTCTTTCGCACCGCGTGGGTCTACGCTTTCATGAATCTCTTTAGTCGCCTTCCATAGCAGGAACAAGCCACCTGCGATCAGGATCATGTCTTTCCAGGAGAATGCGTGACCCAACACTTCGATAACCGGCTCGGTAAGCTGGACAATCCAGGCCACCGTCGACAACAGCGCCAAGCGCATGATCAACGCCATGCTGATACCGATGCGCCGCGCTTTTGAGCGATAGGCCTCAGGCAGCTTATTGGTGAGGATGGAAATGAAAATCAGGTTATCGATGCCGAGCACGATTTCCATTGCCACCAGCGTAGCCAAGGCCACCCAAGCCGTCGGGCTCGCGGCAAGTTCCAACAAGTATTCCATTTAGTGCCTCTTCGCTCAGATGTCTTGGGTATCGTGCTTGTCTTGATGGTTTTCCGGCTTGGGCGGTTTTCCACCCAAGGTGTCGTTCAGCGCTTGCTGAGCCGTTTCGTGCGTTTTGTCGATCGCCTGTCTGGCCGACTCTGCGGCCTGATCGAGCACGCGTTGCGCAGACTGTTCGGCCTGATCGCAGCCTGCAGTAGTCAGCAGCACCAAGGCCAGCACCAAAGGCGTACCAATGGATTTCAGTTGTAGCATGGTGTCCTCACTTGTCGATGTCCCGCGACGCAGCCGCGCCTATAGACAGGCATTCTATGCAGGGCAACAGTTCAGGAAAATTCGTATTTTTACCGGGTATACTTCGGTTTTTACGAAAGACTCAGACATCCCATGCTTAATTATCGACAGCTCCACTACTTCTGGGTCGTGGCCAGGACTGGCAGCATTACCCGTGCCAGCGAGCAATTGAATCTGACCCCGCAAACCATCAGCGGTCAGATCAGTCTGTTTGAGCAAACCTATGATCTGCAGTTGTTCCAGCGTGTCGGTCGTCAATTGGAACTGACTGAAACCGGCCGCCAGACGCTGGCCTACGCCGAGCAAATGTTCCAGATTGGCAGCGAACTGGAAACCTTACTGCGCGCCGGCCCCGAGGAGCAGATCCTGTTTCGTGTCGGCGTGGCGGACGTGGTACCCAAGTCGATCGTCTATCGGCTCTTGGCACCGACCATGGCGGCAGATGAAACACTGCGCATCAATTGCCGCGAAGACAAACTCGAGCGGCTGCTGGCCGACCTTGCCATCCAGCGCCTGGACCTGGTGATCTCCGACAGCCCCATGCCGGGTCACCTGGATATCAAGGGCTACAGCCAGAAACTCGGAGAATGCGGCCTGAGCTTCTTTGCCACGCACGCGCTCGCCGCACGCCTGACACAATCGTTTCCAGACTGCCTTCACGATTCGCCGTTGCTCATTCCGGGTCAGGAGACGGTCGTACGCAGCCGCTTGTTGCGCTGGCTCGCCGAACAGCAGGTGCAACCGCGTATCGTCGGAGAGTTCGACGACAGCGCCTTGATGCAAGCCTTTGGTCAGTCTGGCAGCGGCATCTTCGTGGCGCCCAGCGTGATTGCTGACGAGGTCTGTCGTCAGTACGCCGTGCAACTGATCGGCCAGACTGACGCTGTGCAGGAATCGTTCTATGCGATCTCGGTAGAGCGCAAGGTCAAGCATCCAGGCATCGTCGCCATTACCGAGGGCGCGCGGCGAGACCTGTTCAACGGCTGAGCGGATGAGCAACGCGTTCCGTCAGTCTCGCCCTACTGCGGCTGTGCTACAGTCCACGGTTTGTCCGAATCTGGAACCGCGCGGCACATGATCCCCATTTTTCGTCTCCTGAACCGCACCAGCCTGGTGATGCAGATCCTTGTCGGCTTGGTAGCCGGTATCGCCCTGGCCTTGATAACGCCCAGTCTGGCTCGCGAACTGGCGTTCCTGGGCAAGGTATTCGTGACGGCGCTCAAGGCGGTTGCGCCGATTCTCGTGTTTGTCCTGGTCATTGCCTCCATCGCCAATCATCAGCAAGGACAACAGACCCATATCCGACCCATCCTCTGGCTGTACCTGCTAAGCACTTTCGGGGCTGCAGTCGTTGCCGTGGTGGCGAGCATGGCGTTTCCCTCGTCGTTACTGCTGAGCACCCACGAGGCCACACTGGCGGCGCCCGGGGCATAACGGAAGTGCTGCAAGGACTGCTGTTGAGCGCTGTCGACAATCCGGTGAGCGCCTTGGTGAATGCCAACTTCATCGGCATCCTGACCTGGGCCATCGGCTTGGGCGTGGTGTTGCGCAAAGCGGGCAAGGCCACACGGGGCGTGATCGACGATGTGTCCAACGGCGTTACCGAGTTGGTGCGTCTGGTGATCCGCTTCGCGCCGCTGGGTATTTTCGGTTTGGTCACCGCGACCTTGGCCGAGGCTGGGCTGGGTGCGCTGCTCGGTTACCTGCACCTGCTGGGCGTGCTCATCGGTTGCATGCTGTTCGTGGCGCTGGTGATGAACCCGTTGATCGTCTGGTGGCAGATCCGCCGCAACCCTTACCCACTGACCCTGCTGTGCCTGCGCGAAAGCGGTATCACGGCGTTCTTCACCCGCAGTTCGGCGGCGAACATTCCGGTCAACCTGGCATTGTCGCAGCGCCTGGGCCTGCATGAAGACACCTACTCCGTGTCGATTCCCCTGGGCGCAACCATCAACATGGCGGGCGCAGCCATCACTATCACCGTATTGACGCTCGCGGCAGTCCATACGCTTGGTATTGGCGTGGATCTGCCTACCGCTGTACTACTCAGCGTAGTGGCCGCCATCTGCGCTTGTGGGGCATCGGGCGTGGCTGGCGGTTCGCTGCTATTGATTCCGCTGGCCTGCAGCTTGTTCGGCATCCCCAGCGAAATTGCCATGCAGGTTGTAGCCGTCGGTTTCATCATTGGCGTCCTGCAGGACTCGGCCGAGACCGCGCTCAACTCGTCCACTGACGTACTCTTCACCGCCGCCGCCTGCGAAGCCATGGAGCGACGGGCAGCCTGAGCGTATCCAGCAATTGCCTGCGTGAGGGACAGGCCCTAGGCTAGTGGCCTTTCCTAGCGACGAGGCAGGGCCATGTCAGAACATGAAAGCACAGGCGAAGGCCGCTTCAACGGCATCGAGATCCGTATCCTCGGCTCGTTGATCGAGAAGCAGGCCACCAGCCCTGAGAGCTACCCGCTGACGCTCAACGCGTTGGTCCTGGCCTGCAACCAGAAGACCAGTCGCGAGCCGGTGATGAATCTGTCTTCTGGCCAAGTGGGCCAGGCCCTGCGAGCACTCGAAGGGCAAGGCATGACTCGCCTGCAGATGGGCAGCCGGGCAGACCGCTGGGAGCACCGGGTGGACAAGGCGCTGGAACTGGTTCCGGCCCAGCAGGTGCTGATGGGCTGATGTTTCTGCGCGGACCGCAAACCGTCAACGAGCTGCTGACCCGCAGCAGTCGGCTTCATGACTTCGAAGAGCTTGAGCAGGTTCAGCATCAACTGGAGCGCTTGGTGTCACGCGGTCTGGCATTGCATCTACCACGCCAGGCAGGACAACGCGAGGACCGTTACACCCATGCCTTGGGCGATCCTGCGGAGGTGGACGCGATTCTCGCAGCACGCCAGCAGGACAGTGGAATGCGCGGCACTCCTGCGGCCGCCACCGAAGAACGTATAGACGCACTGGAAGCGCGAATCGCCGAACTGGAAGCGCGCCTGGCGCTGCTCGAAGGCTGAAACGACTGACCCGCCCTTAGCGGTTGCGAGGGCGGGTCAGTCCGACAGGAGGAGGCGGCGGCCTTACGCCGGTGCGGACGTGCGAATCAGGTGATCGAAAGCGGCCAGCGAGGCCTTGGCGCCCTCGCCCACGGCAATGACGATCTGCTTGTACGGCACGGTGGTCACATCACCGGCTGCAAATACGCCAGGGATGCTGGTCTGACCTTTCGCATCGACAATGATCTCGCCACGCGGCGACAGCTCGACGGTCCCTCTGAGCCAATCGGTGTTCGGCAGCAGACCGATCTGTACAAAGATGCCTTCCAGCGCCAGCTCGTGGACCAGCTCGGTGGTGCGGTCCTTGTAGCGCAACCCCGTGACTTTCTCACCATTGCCCAGCACCTCGGTGGTCAGCGCGCTGGTGATGACCTTGACGTTTGGCAGACTATGCAACTTGCGCTGCAACACGGCGTCGGCGCGCAGTTGGCTGTCGAATTCGATCAGCGTCACCTGGGCGACGATACCGGCCAGGTCGATGGCCGCCTCCACACCCGAGTTGCCACCACCAATGACCGCCACACGCTTGCCCTTGAACAAAGGGCCGTCGCAGTGCGGGCAGTAAGCCACACCACGGGCTCGGTACTCCTGCTCGCCGGGCACATTCATCTCACGCCAGCGCGCGCCAGTGGCCAGAATCACCGTCTTGGCCTTGAGCGAGGCACCGCTGGCCAGACGCACCTCGTGCAGCCCACCCTCACTGGCAGGAATCAGCGCGTCGCCACGCTGCAGGTTCATGATGTCGACGTCGTATTGCTTGACGTGTTCTTCCAGTGCAGTGGCCAGTTTTGGCCCTTCGGTTTCCTGAACGGAAATGAAGTTCTCGATCGCCAAGGTGTCGAGGACCTGACCGCCGAAGCGCTCTGCAGCCACGCCGGTGCGAATACCTTTACGCGCGGCGTAGATGGCTGCGCTCGCGCCGGCAGGTCCACCACCGACCACCAATACATCGAAAGCATCTTTGGCGTTGATTTTCTCGGCCTGACGACTCCCGGCATTGGTGTCGATCTTGCCAAGGATTTCCTCCAGGCCCATACGACCCTGGCCGAACACCTCACCGTTGAGGTAGACGCTGGGCACTGCCATGATCTTGCGCGACTCGACTTCGCCCTGGAACAGCGCACCGTCGATGGCAACGTGGCGGATGTTGGGATTGAGCACCGCCATCAAGTTCAGCGCCTGGACCACATCCGGGCAGTTCTGGCACGACAACGAGAAGTAGGTTTCAAAGGTGAAATCGCCCTCCAGCGCCTTGATCTGTTCGATGACTTCGGCACTGGCCTTGGAGGGGTGGCCGCCAACTTGCAGCAGCGCCAGCACCAGGGAGGTGAATTCGTGACCCATCGGGATGCCGGCGAAGCGCAGGCTGATATCGCCCCCTGGGCGGTTGAGCGAGAACGAAGGGCGACGAGCATCGCTGCCGTCCTCGCGCAGAGTGATGAGGTTCGACAGGCTGGCGATTTCAACCAGCAGGTCGTGCATTTCTCGGGATTTCGCCCCGTCGTCGAGGGAGGCAACGATCTCGATCGGCTGGGTGACCCGCTCCAGGTAGGTTTTCAGTTGCGATTTAAGCGTGGCGTCCAACATACGGGCGATTCCTTTTTTCAAAACTCGGATACAAAAACGCCCAGGCGAACTCGCCCGGGCGTTTGACGGGGCAGTGAAGCGTTCAGCGTTGGCGGCTGCTCACCGCCCGCAGTCGGCGCATGACCTTAGATCTTGCCGACCAGGTCCAGCGAAGGTGCCAGGGTGGCCTCGCCTTCTTTCCACTTGGCCGGGCAGACTTCGCCTGGGTGAGCGGCTACGTACTGGGCAGCCTTGACCTTGCGCAGCAGCTCGGTCGCATCGCGGCCAACACCGCCATCGTTCAGCTCGACGATTTTGATCTGGCCTTCCGGGTTGATGACGAAAGTACCGCGATCGGCCAGACCGGCCTCTTCGATCAGCACATCGAAGTTGCGCGAGATGAGGTGGGTCGGGTCACCGATCAGCGGGTACTGGATCTTGCCGATGGTGTCCGAAGTGTCGTGCCAGGCCTTGTGGGTGAAGTGGGTGTCGGTGGATACGCCGTAGATTTCCACGCCCAGCTTCTGGAACTCGGCGTAGTTGTCGGCAAGATCGCCCAGTTCGGTTGGGCAGACAAAGGTGAAGTCGGCTGGGTAGAAGAATACGACGGACCATTTGCCCTTGAGGTCGGCTTCGCTGACCTGCACGAACTCGCCCTTGTGGTAGGCAGTGGCGTTGAACGGCTTGACCTGGCTGTTGATGATTGGCATGGAAACGCTCCTTCGAGGGTTGATTAACTGGGGTGTGTAACGTTCGATGGGGTTAATCCTATCCAATGGTCTGAGCGATCGCTCATTGGCAAAGCTCATATTGATGATTGGTTTTGGCTATAAGCTGTCGATTCGATAGCGTGATCCTGACTATGAATCGGCCTGAGCGGCGACACAGCGGGCATCACTTCCATCGCTCACTTCCAGCCAGCAAGAGGCTTCGGCGCCAGTCCCCCAAGAAACCCGGACCCGCCCCTGCTCGTCCGGCAAGCGAATATGCAGTCGGCTGCCCTGCCCAACCAGGCCCACTTCCACACCCTCTGCATCGAATACCTGAGCCCCGAATGGCAACACGTTGCCATGCCCGTCGCGAGCCTCCAGCACACGCAAACGGCCACTGCGCGTCGGGTAGCTCAGCAAGGTCGCGGCGCCCGAGCGGGGAATGACCGACTGGCCGCTGACCTGCAACTCGACGTCCCGAGACATGCCTTGGGGGTCGAGCTCGACGGTGTTGACGCTATAGGGACTCAATGACGGCACCACCGCAAAGCCTCGGGCGTCGAGCCGTACACTGGGATGCTGCTGAATAGCCGCAGCATGGGCATGGGGGGCATGAACGATCGCGAAGCTTTCACCCAACGACTGCGACAGCATCACACCACCCGCATGGCCCACCACGGCGCCACGCGCACCCAGCGCTAGCTGCCGCGACCCCGGGTGTTGGGCCAATGCCGCGGTCCACTCTCCAGCCGAACTGCGGTGCAGCAGGTTGGCATCCAGGCCCGCCCCAGCTCCACCGCCTGCCTGTTGCGTGGCGGACAGTCCATAGCCCCACTGCCCCGCCTCCCCGGCAGTGGCACTCCAGCGCAGGTTGGTGGACCCTCGACCCTCGGAGTCCCGATTCAAGCTGCTGCTCAGCGAGCCTCGCCGCTGCTCGCCAAGCGGCAGGCTCATCGTCAGCCTCAGCGCATTCGATTGGCCGCCGATACCCCGGTACTCGCGCGCGAGCGTCAGACCGTAGGAGAGCGATCCCAGATGATGGTGATAACCCACGCTGTACTCGCTGTTGCTCGCAGTATCCGCCCAGCGCTCACCGCCGCTGGCGCTCAGGCTCAGGCGCCCCCCACCGGGCAGGCGCTGATGAATGCCCAGCGCTGCACGCCATCGCTGGCTCATGCCTGGACGGCCGGAGCCAGCAGCCCGCGCGAATTCGTTGAAAGTGGAGTAATGCGCGTTATGGCGCTGGGTAAGGCTGGCACTCAGTTCCGTGGCAATCGGCGCGATGCGCTGGCGCCAGTTCAGGCGTAGCGCTTGCCCCTGGACTGGGCGGCGACGCGCTGCAGCACTGCGCGCATGATAGCCGGTCAAACCAAAGGCACCGACAGGGCTGTTGATCGCGGCGCCCAACGCGCCGGCCTGATAGCCTTCAGCTATCCAGGCACCGCCATGCACGCTGAAAACGTTGTTCAGGCCCTGCTGCCAACTGCCTTGAACATGACCCGGGCCAGTACGCCCCACATCGTCGCGCCATACACCTGCACTGAAATCCAGACGGCTGGCGCCTTCACGCAACGCCAGTGGCGCGGCTTGATAGGGCACGGTGAATCGTCGCACGCTGCCGTCAGATTCGCGCAGGGCTACCTCGAGGTCGTCGTTGAGGCCACTGGCAGGTAGGTCGTCCACCTCGAACGGCCCTGGGGGGACCGTCGTTTCGTGCAGCAGTGCGCCCCGCTGACGGATGCTCAGCAGCGCCGTACTGTTGGCCGCTCCTCGCACCACCGGAGCGAAGCCGCGCTGCGACCTGGGCAGCATACGCTCATCGCTGGAAAGACTCACGCCACGCAGGGGGCTGCTGTCGAAGACCTCCCCTGCCGCATAACTGTCGCCCAGCGTAACCTGAGCCCGCCACGTCGGTATGTCGTGCCGCACCGACGTCGCCCCCGCGCGGTAGTGCGCCGCGCCACCCGCGCTCGCACGGGCACTGCCCTCGTGACGCCAGTACCAGGATCCCGTATTCAAACCGAGGTGCAGGCCAAGGTAGCCTTGTCGGCTGCGCTGGCCATGGCGAAGGTCGTGCTGTTCGTGGATATTGAATCGATAGTCGACAAAGCCCGCGGTCACACCCGGGTCCCAGGTTTCCACCGGCAGGTGATCCTGGGGCTGGCGTCGCAAAGCCGACTGAGCGATATCCAGGCTCAACCGCAGGGCGGCAAAATCCAGGTCTTCACTGGCCAGCAGCATGAGCGATGACAGCGCCACGCAACTGCCCGTCTGCGCCAACGCCTTGAGCGGACGAGGCGCCAGCTGGGTCATGTCCAGCCCCAGGCTGTCGAGTAGCGCCTGGTCGTAACACGGCACGGCCTGGCCTGACGGATCGAAGACCCTCAGGGAAATCGCGCGACGCCCGATCCATTGTTGATTGAGCAAGACGTCCAGGGTGTAGTCGCCTTCGGGCACCCCAGCGCTGATCTGATAGCGGCTCACATCCAGGGTGCTGCCGCCGCGCAGAAGCCCCGCGTCGAATTCCACCGCAGCACCGAGTTCGGCCACCATGCCTGTGACACTCAGAAGCCAGCGCCATCTGCCCGCTGTCCAGGCGCGTCTAACCTTCATGGCCGCGCTGCAGCGCTGCAGAGGCAGGTCGCGCAGCACCGAAGTCGTCCAAGTATTCGTAGCGGACCTCAGTGACCGAGGCCGGACGCTGCGTTTGTTGAGGCAGAACGAAGCGCGCGTTGCCATAGGGCGGGATGTGCCCTGCCAGAGCCGCCTGAACAGCATTCGCGTCGGCAGCTTCCAGTTTGCCCAGATTGACATGGTAAGGCGTAGGATTGTTCGCCTGCAGCGCCCAACCCTCTGTGCTGCGGACCACGTTCCAGGTCACCTGTTCATGGGCCTCTGCAGGCTTGCCAGACAAGCCCTGCGGCCGATAGAGCAACTTGATACGGCTGCGCAGGGAGATCTGCAGGCTATTGGCGCCGCCGCCTTTTGGCGGGACGTCGAGCACATTGAGCCAGTACAGGCTCTCGCGGTCGTGCGGCATCTCACGGCCATCGTGGAAAATCCTGAGACTCTGCTGCTTGGCCGGATCCAGACGAAACAGCGCCGGCGCCAGGCTGAACGGGCCCTGCAACTCACCCTGCGCGTCCTCCGACCCACCTTCGTCGACCCACGCTTGTACCAGTGACGGCTGGCGCCCTTCGTTACTCACCCTGACGGTAACCTCAGGCGCCCCGGCCGAAAAGATGACGCGGGTGCTAGCGATCACTACGCTGGCGCTAGCCTGCACACTGGCGAGACACACAACCAGAAGCGCCCCCCGCACGAGAACGCTGCGTGAAAACGTCATGACTTAAAACTCGATGTCGGAAACGGGACGCCCCACAAGTGGACGGTCCCGCAGGAGGGTCTTAGAGGTAGTCCAGCGAGTAGCGAACGCGGGAGCTGACAGCCCCCGGCGTCGTATTGCCAGTCGAGTAATACTGGACGAAGTAGCTCAAGGTCGCGTTCCCGTCCACGATGTCGACGACCTGGGAGTTCTGATTGCCCTTGACCGCCGCCAGGTCCATCACACCCTTGCTGCTGTTGAGCAACTGCAGTTCGACGTTGCTGCTACCGCCAGCATCGACGATCAACCGCCCCTGATCACTGATGCCCGGACCCGGCTCGAAATAGGTCGAGACCCTGCCCAGATGGCTGCAGCCGCTCAGTTGCAGTGAGAATGCCGTCTGCCCCTCGACATCCCCTGGGCGGACCAGCTTGGCAGCATTGACGTCTGGCAGGGTTACCGGCAGGTTGCCATTTCCGCCGTTGACGGTGCAGGTTGGCGCCAACACCCGTCCCTGGAAGCTGATTTCACCATGGTCGGCGTGGGCGCTCCCCATTACCAGCAGCGAACCGCAGAGCCCCATCACACTTTGAGTCAACCTATTCATGAGTTCTTCCTGAAAAGAACAGCGAGGCTTATGCCGAGCCGGCGCCTGAAGCGACGCCGCCACAGTATCGGCAAGAACAGGTAGAGGCTCTGTCAGTGCTAGGAAGGAAATCCTCTGGAGACCACCATGCCAGCCGTAGGATTCAATGCCTGAGGCTGACAGATGTGCTTACCGTATTGCAGTGCGCATGGTCACGAACTCTTCGGCGGCCGTGGGGTGCACACCAATCGTTTCGTCGAACTGCTGCTTGGTGGCCCCTGCCTTGAGCGCGACACCCAGCCCCTGGATGATCTCGCCCGCATCAGGACCGACCATGTGGCAACCCAGGACCTTGTCGGTATCGGCATCCACCACCAACTTCATCAGGGTCTTTTCTTGCACATCGGTGAGCGTCAGCTTCATGGCGCGGAAGCGGCTTTCGAAAATCTGCACCTTGTGCCCCGCTTGCAGCGCTTGTTCTTCGGTCAGCCCCACGGTACCGATCGGTGGTTGGCTGAACACGGCCGTTGGAATGTTCTGGTAATCCACCGCACGGTATTGCTCAGGCTTGAACAGATGACGCGCCACGGCCATGCCTTCTGCCAGGGCGACCGGCGTGAGCTGCACGCGACCGATCACATCGCCCAGCGCGAAAATCGAAGCCTCGGTGGTACGGTAGTGATCGTCGACGCGGATATAACCGCGCTCGTCCAGCTCCACGCCGGTCGTTTCCAGTCCGAGGTCATCGAGCATCGGACGCCTCCCGGTGGCGTAGAATATGCAGTCGGCGACCCGTTCACTGCCATCTTTGAGCGTCGCCTTGAGGCTGCCGTCGGCCTGCTGGTCGATGCGTTGGATGTCCGTATTGAATTGCAGGTCCATGCCGCGCTTCTCCAGTTCCTCCTTCAGATGGGTGCGAACCGACCCATCGAAACCGCGCAGGAACAGGTCGCCCCGATACAACAAGGAAGTGTCGGCGCCCAGACCCTGGAAGATGCCGGCGAACTCCACCGCGATGTAGCCCCCACCGACCACCAGCACCCGACGCGGCAGTTCCTTGAGGTAAAACGCCTCGTTGGAGGTAATCGCCAGTTCCTTGCCAGGAATATCCGGCACGTGCGGCCAACCACCAGTAGCGATGAGGATGTTCGCGGCACTGTAGCGTCGGCCATCGACCTCCACCTCATGGGCACCGGTAATGCGCGCATGCCCCTGCAGCAACGTGACGCCGCTATTGACCAGCAGATTGCGGTAGATGCCGTTGAGCCGCTCGATTTCACGGTTCTTGTTGGCGATCAACGTGCCCCAGTCGAAATGCCCTTCTTCGAGGGTCCAGCCATAGCCGGACGCCTGCTCCACTTCATCGGCGACATGGGCGCCGTACACCAGCAATTTCTTCGGCACACAACCAACGTTGACGCAGGTGCCACCCAGGTACCGGCTCTCGGCCACCGCCACCTTGGCGCCAAAACCTGCAGCGAAACGCGCAGCGCGCACGCCACCGGAACCGGCACCAATCACGAACAGATCAAAATCGTAGGCCACTTTCCGTACTCCATGAAAAAAGCTGCAAGTTTCAAGCGGCAAGCTGCAAGAAAAGGCAGCTCGGCTTGCAACTTGCAGCTTGTGACTTACAGCTTATAGCTTATAGCTCAGTAAGCCTTGCCGGTCTTGTAGTAGTGCTCGAAGCAGTAGTTGGTGGCGTCGATGTAGCCTTCGGCGCCGCCGCAGTCGAAGCGCTCACCCTTAAACTTGTAGGCCAAAACACGCCCCTTGCGGGCTTGTTCCAGCAGTGCATCGGTGATCTGGATCTCACCGCCTTTGCCTGGTTTGGTTTTAGCGATGATGTCGAAGATGTCCGGTGTCAAAATGTAGCGACCGATGATGGCTAGGTTGGACGGCGCGTCCTCAGGCTTAGGTTTCTCGACCATGTTGGTCACCTGGAACAGGTCTTCGTCGATCTTGTCACCCGCGATGACGCCATATTTGTTGGTTTCCTGCGGATCGACTTCCTGAATTGCAACGATCGAGCAGCGGTGCTTGTTGTACAGCTCGACCATCTGGGTCAGAACACCATCACCCGTGGGGTTGACGCACAGGTCATCGGCCAGCACAACGGCGAAGGCTTCGTCGCCGATCAGCGGGCGACCGGTGAGAATGGCATGGCCCAGGCCTTTCATTTCAGTCTGGCGGGTGTAGGAGAACGAGCACTCGTCCAGCAGACGACGGATGCCGACCAGGTACTTCTCCTTGTCGGTACCCTTGATCTGGTTTTCTAGCTCATAGCTGATGTCGAAGTGGTCTTCCAAGGCACGCTTGCCGCGGCCGGTGACGATCGAAATCTCGTTCAGGCCGGCGTCCAGCGCCTCTTCCACGCCGTACTGGATCAGTGGCTTGTTGACCACCGGCAGCATTTCCTTGGGCATGGCTTTGGTAGCAGGCAGGAAGCGAGTGCCGTAACCGGCTGCCGGGAACAAGCATTTTTTGATCATAAACATCCTTAGATGAAGGCTGGGCCTGTGGTATTCGGCGCAGTCTAATCAGGCGGCAGTCACCTTACAATGCCCGCCCACTGGCCGACCGATGCCATGATAGAGATAACCCAGGGAGGATAGTTCCGATGGATCATAAATATTGCGCCCATCGAACAGCACCGGCATGCGCATCAGACCACGGATACGGCGAAAGTCCGGCTGGCGGAACTGCTTCCACTCGGTGACCAAGACCAAAGCGTCGGCCCCCTCGGCGCACATATAAGGGTCTTCGACCAGCGTTAGTTGTCCGCTGGAAACAGCCTGCGCGTAGAGCGCTGCCACACTGGCCAACGCCGCAGGATCGCATGCCTGGACCCGCACACCGGCGTCCAGCAAAGCCTCCAGCAGCACAAGACTCGGTGCCTCGCGCACATCATCTGTTCCCGGCTTGAAGGCCAATCCCCAGACAGCGACACGGCGCCCGCGCAAGAAGCCGCCGAAGTGCTGTTCCAGCGCCTTGAACAACAAGGTCTTCTGCTGGGCGTTGCGCGCCTGCACGGCACGCAGGATGGTCGGCTGATAACCATGCTGCTCGGCTGTGTGAATCAGCGCGCGCACATCCTTGGGAAAGCACGAGCCGCCATAACCGCAGCCGGCATAAATGAAATCGCTGCCGATGCGCGGATCACTGCCTATACCGCGACGCACCTGCTCGATATCCACCTCCAACTGCGCGCACAACCCAGCCAATTCGTTGATGAAGGAAATCTTGCTGGCGAGAAAGGCATTAGCCGCGTATTTGCTGAACTCTGCCGCACGCGGGCTCATGCACAGCACGCGCTCGCGGTTACGCACAAAAGGCGCGTAGAGACGTTGCAGCCGTTCGCGGGCCACCGGGCTGTCGCTGCCCAGGATGATCCGATCAGGGCGCATGAAGTCCTCGACGGCGCTGCCCTCCTTGAGAAATTCAGGATTGCTGGCCACCTCCACTGCAAACGCCACTGCGCGCTCGCGCAAACCGCTGTCGATCTGCGCGGCGATGCGCTCTACCGTACCCACTGGCGATGTCGATTTGTTCACCACCAGACACGGGCGCGGCAATTGCCGACCCAGGCTTTCAGCCACGGCCAGCACATGCTGCAGATCGGCCGAGCCGTCCTCCTGACTCGGCGTACCGACGGCGATGAACACCACCTCGGCGCGCGCCAGCGCCTGCTCCCAATCTTCAGTGAAACTCAGCAGCCCACTGCGTCGGCCCTCCTGCAGCAGCGCGGCCAAGCCTGGCTCGTAGATCGGGGACTGACCCTGGCGCAGCCGCGCCAGGCGTGCATGGTCGCGCTCCAGGCAAACCACGCGATTGCCCATCTGGGCAAAGCACGCAGCGGTGACCAATCCGACATATCCCGCCCCGATCACACACAGTTCCATGGCCGCGCCCCTTCATAGCAGAGGCGGTCATTGCAACCTGTGAACCGTTGCAAGGCGGTGACACCAGCGCGACAGGCCAGTGAAAGCGCTCAAACGACAACGCTCAGCGCCCGGTTCCCTGCCCGAGCACGACACCCTCCACCTTTTGGCCATAGAGGTTGACGCCGTCGTTGGCGTGAAACTTCAGACGCGTCTTTTCAATGGAGCCTTCCACCAGACGCGGATCCTGCGGACGCTCATGACGGTTGATCCACGCAGCCACATCCCAGGCCTGTTGATCGCTGAGGCTACCGGGCTTGCCCAGCGGCATGTTGTACTTGATGAACGAAGCGGCGGTGTTGATCCGGTGCATGCCCGCGCCCCAATTGTATGAATCGGCTCCCCACAGCGGCGGCATCACATAGTCGTCGGCCACCTTCTGCCCTTCGCCTCGGTCGCCGTGGCAGATCGCACATTGCTCGCGGTAAACCTGCTGGCCACGAGCGAAGTCATAGCCGCCGGCCGGTTGCGGCACCTCGGGGTAGCCGCGCCCTGGGGTTTCGATGGCGGTGCGGGTGCCGGTCGCCAACCAATAGGAGTACACGCTGAGGGCGGTCATCTGCGGGCTGTCCGCCGCCGGCGGGCGACCATTCATGCTGAACTGGAAGCACCCCTGGATGCGCTCGGCATAAGTATTGACCTTGTCATTTTTCTTGCGATAGGCCGGATACATCGGGTACGCCCCCCACAGCGGCGCAGAGTGAGCCATGCGCCCCTGATCGAGGTGACAGCTACTGCAGTTCATGCCATTGCCGACCGCCTCGGGCATCAGCCGGCGGGTATCGACGAACAAGGCATGACCCTGCCGAACCGTTTCCCCGAAAGCGTTATCCGGGAGGTCGCTTTCTGCAGGTGGCGCAAAGTGCGCAGCAGCCTGGCCGTCGGGCACCGTGAGCTGGCTTTGATCTTCCATGGCAATGGGCGCGGCCTGAAGGCTGCCAGCACTGAGCAGCAAGGCGGTCATCAGCGTTCTCATGGCGTGACCTCCTGGCGTGGCGCCTGGGCGAAGTAATCGGCCACTGCCGTGACCTCGGCGTCGGTCATAGCCTTCGCGACACCGACCATCAACTCATTGGGATCATTGCGGCGCGCGCCGTCACGCCAAGCGTTGAGCTGGGCAATCAAGTAAGTCGCCGGCTGACCTGCCAGCGGCGGAAAATGCTCGCCCACCCCCACACCACCGGGGCCGTGGCATTGCACGCAGCCAGGATCTGGCGACTCCAGTCGCCGTACAGCGCCAGACGTTCGGTGGCATCGGCCGCGATCTGCTGACGGCGTTTGCCAGGCGCGACGTCATCGGGCTGTGCGGCCAACCACGTGCTGACTGCCGTGCGCTCTTCAGCGCTCAATGCGCTGGCCAGCGGCGTCATCACAGGCTGTTGGCGGCTGCCGCTTGCGAAGTCGTCAAGCTGCTTGCGCAGATAGGCGGCTGGCAATCCTGCGAGGCGCGGAAAACCGGCGGCAGCGATGCCCTTGGCATCGGCACCATGGCAACCGAGACAGGCCATGGCGGCGGGGTTCTGCCCGCCTTGGGAGAAGATTTTCTGGCCATCGGCGGCGTACGCCGCGGGCCAGGTCAAGACCAGCACACTGCCGATCATGAGACGACTCATCGGGTTCATCAGGGACACTCCATTTCCTTGTTATAAGCTTAGTCTTAAAAGACATAAGGAAATGAATAGTAGTCAGCTCCCGCCAAACCGAACAATGTCCTTACTCAACCTGCGGCTTTTTGCTGCAGGTTATGCGCGAAATTGTTGAGCTGGATCAAGAACCCGAGATGCAAGCCGTCGCTGCAGTGCGCACATCGCCCAGGCGCAGCGGGAAATTGTTCAACCGTTCATGCACCTTGATCGAGCTGCCACTGCCTCGTTTGTCGATATCGAACAGTGCCGCCGGACCGACACCGGCCGTGAGTTTCTGCGGCACGATCAGACGCAAGCCATCGCCGCGCACTTCCTCAACCAGTGGATCACGTGTCTCGCTCAACTTGTCCTTGATGCAGTCAGCGTACTCGCGCGGTGTCTTCCCAGAGATCACGTCCATCGTCTCGCGCGACTCCTCCAGTTCCGACACGCTCACGCAACCGCCCAGCACCAGTGCCGCAGCCAGCATCGTCCACTTCATCGACCACCTCTGTGCCATTCAAAGAACAGCTTCGACCGTATTGCGGCGGTTTTGCTCCCCGACCTGTCACTTTTATCCTGCAGGCGCATGTCGAGCCCGGCAGCCGGGTAGGACATCGTGGTATCTTGGCGGTTTTGCAGAAACGACCTTGCGGGGCCCTTCATGAAATTCATACACCAGCGCGAGCACCTGAATGAAGACGATATCGTCGTCATCGAATGCTCCCAGCGTTGCAACATTCGCCTGATGAACGACGCCAACTTCCGCAGCTTCAAGAACGGCGGTCGTCACACCTATCATGGCGGGCTGTTCGATCGTTTCCCGGCGAAGATCTCGGTGCCCAGCACCGGATTCTGGAACATCACGCTCGATGCGGTGACTACCCGGCCGATCTCGGTGACGCGCAAGCCGGCCTTTACCCACAAGATCAAGATCATCCGTCGTTCCTCGTCGAAACTTGGATAAGCCCCCATGACCCAGAACATCAAGTACGTCATCAAATACAAGCTCGACGGTGAGCGGCGCTGGGACTTCGCGGTGATGCCCGATGCCTCCGAAGAACAGGCGTTGCAAGCGCTGCGCAAGATTCACGGCGACGATACGCAGAAAATCAGCGATATCCAGGTCAGCAAAGCCCTGTAGAACCCTCGCAAGGAGCGCCGCCGCATGAGCACTTGGTCAGACCGCCGCATCCTCGACCTGCTGAACATCGAGCAGCCCATCCTTCAGGCGCCCATGGCGGGGGCAGGCGGATCGGCGCTGGCCATTGCAGTGGGGAATGCCGGCGGCCTGGGCGCCCTGCCCTGCGCCATGCTCGGCGTCGAACAGATCCGTGACGAGGTGGCGGCTTTTCGAGCGTCCTGCCATGGACCGCTGAACCTCAACTTCTTCTGCCATCGGCCGCCTGAGCCAGATGCCGCTCGCCAAGCGCGCTGGAAGCAAGCCCTCAGGCCCTACTACGATGAAGTCGGCGCCGACTTCGAGGCACCCACGCCGGTGTCCAGCCGCGCGCCCTTCGACGAGCAGGGATGCCAACTCATCGAGCAATTGCGTCCGCAGGTGGTGAGCTTTCATTTCGGTCTGCCTGAGCCTGCCTTGCTGCAGCGGATAAAGGCCAGCGGCGCGCGCGTGCTGTCCAGCGCGACCACGGTCGAGGAAGCGATCTGGCTAGAGCAGCGCGGCTGCGATGCGATCATTGCAATGGGCTATGAAGCCGGCGGTCATCGCGCGATGTTCCTGAGCGAGGACATCAGCAGTCAGATTGGCACACTCGCCCTGGTACCGCAGGTGGCCGACGCGGTGCAGGTGCCGGTGATCGCAGCCGGCGGCATAGCCGATGCGCGGGGTCTGGTCGCCGCACTGGCCTTGGGGGCTTCGGCTGTGCAGATCGGCACGGCCTATCTCTTCACGCCACAAGCCAAGGTCTCGCCCGCCCACCGCCAGGCGTTGAGCAGTGCCCAGGCCAGTGAAACCGCGCTGACCAACCTGTTCACCGGACGCCCAGCCCGTGGTATCGGCACGCGCCTGATGCGCGAACTGGGGCCGATGAGCGATCTGGCGCCGCGCTTCCCCCTTGCCGGCGGTGCCTTGATGCCGCTGCGCGCCATCACCGAGGCCCAAGGCCGCAGCGACTTCAGCAACTTGTGGGCTGGCCAGGCGTTGCGTCTGGGTAACCCCATGGATGCAGGCGACCTCACCCGTACGATTGCCCAAGGCGCACTCGCTCGCTTGCGCTGAGCGCATCGCCGCTTCCCCGCTTCCCCGCTTCCCATCGACACTGCGTAAAGGGCCCAACGGGGCCCTCTATCCGCCCGAGGCTAATTCGCTATATATTCCGCTATATAACGATAACCCAAGGAGCTTCACCCATGCGTAGACCTTTTTTCCCTTTGGCTGCCAGCGCACTGGCCAGCCTGTTGTGCCTGAACAGTGCCTGGGCCGACGAGGTCCAGGTTGCGGTGGCCGCCAACTTCACCGCGCCGATCCAGGCGATCGCCAAGGACTTCGAGAAGGATACCGGTCACACGCTCGTTGCAGCCTTTGGCGCCACCGGACAGTTCTACGCGCAGATCAAGAACGGCGCACCGTTCGAGGTGTTTCTGGCCGCCGATGACAGCACTCCAGCCAAGCTCGAGCAGGAAAAAGCGATCGTCGAAGGCTCGCGCTTCACCTATGCCATCGGCACACTGGCGCTGTGGTCTGCCAAGCCCGGCTATGTGGACGGCAAGGGCGAGGTGCTGAAGCAGAATGCGTTCAAGCATCTGTCCATCGCCAACCCGAAAACCGCTCCCTACGGTCTGGCAGCGACCCAGGTGCTGGATAAGCTCGGTCTCACCGCGACCACCAAAGACAAGCTGGTGGAGGGGCAAAACATCACCCAGGCCTTCCAGTTCGTCTCCACCGGCAACGCCGAACTGGGCTTCGTCGCGTTGTCGCAGATCTACAAGGATGGCAAGGTCGACAGCGGCTCGGCCTGGATCGTGCCGGCCACTCTGCACGACCCGATTCGCCAGGACGCCGTCATTCTGGAAAAAGGCAAAGACAATCCGGCAGCCAAAGCGCTGGTCGAGTACCTGAAAGGACCCAAGGCCGCTGCGGTGATCAAGTCTTACGGTTACGAAATCTGATGCCACTGGACGCCAGCGACCTCGGCGCGATCTGGTTGACGCTCAAGCTGGCCAGCCTCACCACGCTGATCCTGCTGCTGCTGGGTACGCCCATCGCCTGGTGGTTGGCGCGGACGCGGTCCTGGCTACGCGGGCCGATTGGCGCGGTGGTGGCCCTGCCACTGGTGCTACCGCCGACGGTGATCGGCTTCTACCTGCTGATCGCCCTCGGCCCGCATGGCTGGCTGGGCCAGGCTACCCAAGCGCTGGGGCTGGGCACCGTGGTGTTCAGCTTTACCGGGCTGGTGATCGGCTCGGTGGTGTACTCCATGCCCTTCGTCGTGCAGCCCTTGCAGAACGCGTTCAGCGCCATCGGCCAGCGCCCGTTGGAAGCGGCGGCAACCCTGCGCGCTGGCCCCTGGGACAGCTTCGTGCACGTGGTGCTGCCGCTGGCGAGACCAGGGTTCGTGACCGCCAGCATCCTGGGCTTTGCCCACACTGTGGGCGAGTTCGGCGTGGTGCTGATGATTGGCGGCAACATTCCCGACAAAACCCGCGTGGTCTCGGTGCAGATCTTCGACCACGTCGAGGCCATGGCTTATTCGCAAGCGCACTGGCTGGCCGGCGCCATGCTGGTGTTTTCCTTCCTGGTGCTGCTGATGCTCTACGCCGGCCGCCGTGGCAAAGCGACTTGGAGTTGAGATGAGTTCACGCTTGCAGGCGCGCCTGAAGCTCGCGCGCGACACATTCACGTTGGACGTCGACCTCGATCTGCCCAGCCGCGGCATCAGCGCCTTGTTCGGCCACTCCGGATCGGGGAAAACGTCCTGCCTTCGCTGCCTGGCTGGTCTGGAGCAAGCCGATGAGGCTTTCATCCAAGTCAATGGCGAGGTCTGGCACGACACCGAGCGTAACCTGTTCGTCCCACCCCACCGCCGCCCGCTGGGCTATGTTTTCCAGGAGCCCAGCCTGTTCCCGCACCTGTCGGTGCGCGGCAACCTGGCCTTCGGCTGGCGCCGAGTGGCGGCGAGTGAACGCAAGGTGGAGTTGGACCAGGCCTGCCAATTACTGGGTATCGGTCACCTGCTGGAGCGAAAACCGAGCACGCTGTCAGGCGGCGAGGCGCAGCGAGTCGGTATCGCCCGCGCACTGCTCAGCAGCCCACGCCTGCTATTGATGGATGAACCACTGGCCGCACTCGACGGGCCCCGCAAGCGGGAAATTCTGCCCTATCTGGAGCGCCTGCACGACGAGCTGGACATCCCTGTGGTGTATGTCAGCCATGCCCAGGACGAAGTGGCGCGCCTGGCCGACCACTTGGTGTTACTGGAGCAGGGCAAGGTCATGGCCAGCGGCCCGATTGGGCCGACGCTGGCGCGCCTGGATCTGTCGCTGGCTCAGAGTGAAGACGCCGGCGTCGTGCTCGAGGGGGTCGTGGTCGGTCATCAACCGGATTACGGCCTGTTCGACCTGCGCTTGCCCGGCGCGGTGGGCCCTACCTTGCGCATTGCCCATCAGCACCTGCAAGTCGGCAGCACGCTGCGTCTGAAAGTCCAGGCGCGCGATGTGAGCCTCACCCTTGCCCAGGACACGACCTCTAGCATTCTCAACCGCTTGTCGGTGACCGTGGGTGAGTGCCGTGCCGCTGACAACCCTGCGCATATCCTGGTCAGCCTCGATGCCGCTGGTAATCCGCTGCTGGCACGCATCACCCGGTACTCCGCCGACCAACTTCACGTGCAGCCCGGACAGAGGCTGTGGGCGCAGATCAAGTCGGTGGCGCTATTGACCTGAGCAACTAGGTCACGCCCGTTGTCCACCGATCAGACGATTGGTCGATGGACGACGCCATGCCCGAGATCACCCTGCCCCGCACCCTGCACTACGTCGACGACACCCAGCCCGGCTTGAGCCGCAAGCGTTGGCGCGATCGCTTCATCTACCTGGACCCGGACGGTAACCGAGTCCGCGACAAGGAGGTGCTGGCGCGCATCGCAGCCCTAGTGATTCCCCCGGCTTACACGGATGTGTGGATCTGTCTGGACCCACAGGGCCATTTACAGGCCACCGGCCGCGATGCCCGTGGACGCAAGCAGTACCGCTACCACGTGCAATGGCGAACCTTGCGCGACGAACACAAGTACTCACGCATGCTGGCTTTCGCCCAGGCCTTGCCGAAACTGCGCAGGCAACTGGACGTGCATCTGTCACGCCCTGGCATGGATCGGGAAAAAGTCATGGCACTGGTGGTCAGTCTGCTCGACAACACACTGATCCGTATTGGCAATCGCCAGTATCTGCGTGACAACAAGTCCTACGGATTGACTACCCTGCGCAACCGTCATGTCGAGGTCAAGGGCAGCACCATTCGCTTCCAGTTCCGCGGCAAGCGCGGGGTCGAGCACAGCATCACGTTGCGCGACCGTCGCTTGGCACAACTGGTCAAGCGCTGCATGGAGCTGCCGGGCCAGGAGCTGTTCCAGTACGTGGACGACAGCGGCGAGCGCCACCGCATCGGCTCAGCCGATATCAACCTGTTCCTCCAGCAACTGACCGGCGCCGACTTCACGGCCAAGGACTATCGCACCTGGGGCGGCAGCACCCTGGCCCTGAACTTGTTGCAGCCCCTGGCGTGGCAGCCGGAAACCGAGGCCAAGCGCCAGGTCACGGCGATCGTGCGGGAAGTCGCCAGCCGATTGGGCAATACGCCAGCGGTCTGCCGCCGCTGCTATATCCATCCTGCGGTGCTGGAGCATTTTCACTTGGGTCGCCTGGCCGACCTGCCGCGCGTGCGAGCACGCAAGGACATGGAGCGCGAGGAGGTCGCCTTGCTCGGTTTTCTTCGGGCACTGGAGGCGCTATGAAGTGCCATTGATTGCGACTATATCCAACATAAATCAGAGAAATTTCCCATAGACGCGCTGGCACCCTATTCTTGCCATCGAGCACCTTCGCCGGACTGATCCCATCAGGTCAAAACGGCACCTGCACCGAAGAACGCCTGGAGATTTCGCCTGAGCAGGAATTTATAGCGTACCAAAGCGTCTTTACTGAGAAGGAAGAGGGACTCGCTCCCACCGCCCTGGCAAATGCCTGGCGGATTTCTACATCACCAAGGAGAAGTACATGCTGATACTCACCCGCAAGGTTGGCGAGAGCATCGTCATCAACGATGACATCAAGGTCACGATTTTGGGCGTCAAGGGCATGCAAGTGAGAATCGGCATCGATGCACCGAAAGATGTCCAGGTGCACCGTGAAGAGATCTTCAAACGCATTCAAGCCGGCAGCCCTGCGCCAGAAAAAAACGACGACTCACACTGATCGCTCACCCAAGTCGCACGGACGCGCTTGCCGCTGCCCATGACCGCAGGACTCGACCTGCGGCTCAGGCAGAGGGATCAAGCCTGCAACAGCGCGCGAACCTTGGCGATCATCTTGTCCATGTCGAAGGGTTTGTCGAACACAGCCTCGAACAGCTCTGGCCGTACGCGTCCCTGGCTGGCCTGAGCACCACTCATCAGAATCACCGGTAGCCCGGTGAGGTGCAGCTCGTCGCGAATCGCTTGGGCCAACTCCTCGCCATTGAGTACCGGCATCATGTAGTCGGTAATCACCAAGTCCACGGGACAGGCTCTCAGCGCATCGAGTGCCTTGCGTCCGTTGCTGGCCTTTTCCACCACGAACCCTTCCTCCTCCAGGGCAAAGCCCAGGATTTCAGCGATCAGGTATTCGTCATCGACGATCAGAATGGTTTTCATCGCCCGCCTCAGCGGTCCCCCGAAGCTGTTGCGGTACCCGACAGCACGCCCTGAGTGCCAACGAAGGCATTGCGCAAGGTTATGCCTGTGGGCCCGATGGTCAGCTCGTGCAGTGACGGGTCATAGTGACTGTCACGCACCTTGAGAATCGAAAGCACGCGGCGCAGTTGCGAATCCAGTTCGACGAAGCGCATGAGCAGCAAATTGTCGACGATACTCGACAGATCCGGTGCCGGCGCGGTGATTTCCGAACCGAACAGGTCGCGCATTTCCCAGGTCAGCAGCACACTGACGCCCTGCGCACGCAGCTCTGCGGTCAATGCGCGGAAAAAACCATTGAGACGATTGGGGTCCGAGGCCAAACGACCGAAGGCGCCGAGGCTGTCGATCACCACGCGCCGGGCGCCGCATGCGCGTACCTGAGTCAGCAGGCGTGCGCCGACCTCGTCCAGCGAGCCTTCGGTAGTCGGCTGCCAGCTCAATAGCAGGGCCCCACAACGCTCCATCTCGACGAAGTCGTAGCCCAGCGAGCCCGCTTTCAAGCGCAAGCGAGCAGGCGTTTCATAGAAGCCAAAGTGCAGCGCAGGCGCCTCTGGCGTGGCGGCGGCGAGAAACGCCAGCCCCAAGGACGACTTGCCCACCCCGGACGGGCCCATGACCAGGCTCACTGACCCTGCGGCCAAGCCGCCGCCGAGCATCTCGTCCAGCGTGCTCACGCCCGTGGTCACGAGCTTGAGCGTGGCCGAGCCCAAGTCGCTCGGATGGCTGTACAGCGCCTCCAATCGCGGATAGACCTGCAGGCCGGTCTGGCTGATGCGGCATTCATGGCGGCCGGACAATGCGCCACTGCCGCGGGTCTTGCGCAGTTGCACATGGCGCACCGCACGGCTGCCGTCGAGTTGTTCGCCCAGTTCGATGACGCCATCGACCATGGTGTGTTCTGGGCTGCCTTCCTCCAATCGAGCACTGGTCAGCAGCAGCACCGTGCAGCCGGCGAACGCTGCATGCCCCTGCAACTGCGCGACAAATTTCTTGGTATCCAGGCTGGTCTCGGCGCGCGAGCGCGCATTGAGCAGGCCGTCGACGATCAGCAGGCTGGCGCGTTGGCGTACGATCTCCTGGCGCAGCAGTCGCACCACGGCCTCCAGCCCCTCTTCCTGCAGCGTGTCGAAAGCGCTGAGGAACAGGATCTGATCGCCCACCAACGATGCGTCGAAGAACTCCAGCGTCGACAGGTACTGGAACAGGCGCTCGTGGGACTCGCTCAGCAACGTTGCCACCAGGACGCGACCGCCCTGCGCCACATGACCGGTGGCGACCTGGTTGGCGAGGATGGTCTTGCCCGCGCCCGGCGGGCCCTGAACGATGTAGGAGGCACCGGCCACCAGGCCGCCCATGAGCAAGGCATCCAACCCGTCGATACCTGTGGCCAGCCGTTTGAGTGTTTCAACCATGACTCGCTAGCACCTCTGCTCTGAGGAGGGGATCGGGCTCGATGAAATCGGCAGGTACAGACTCATGCACGTACCGTGACCGACCGTGCTGGTCACGCTCACTGCACCACCGCTCTGCTTGGCGAAGCCATAGACCTGACTCAAGCCAAGTCCGGTGCCCTTGCCGAAGACCTTGGTGGTGAAAAAAGGCTCGAAGATTCGCGGCAACACCTCAGGATCGATGCCCTGCCCGTTGTCTTCTACGTCGAAGCGCAGAAACGCGCCATGCAGACCTTCCACCTCCCCACCCAGCACGACCTGCGACACGCCGAGCCGGACGCACCCCCGCTCGGCAATCGCGTCGCGGGCGTTGAACACCAGATTGAGCAATACCATTTGCAACTGCCCAACATCCACGTCCATCTGTGGCAGTGCCTCGGCCACGCACGCACGCAGCGCGATACTCTCGGGCAACGCGTGCTCGATCAGGTTGCAGGTGGAGGCGATCAGCTCGGCAGGTGCGATCAAGGTAGTGTTCAACTGGCGATGGCGGGCGAAACCAAGCAGCACCTGGGTCAACTGCGCGCCGCGCTCGCCTGCCTCGACGATATGTCCCAGCAAGCTGTCCACGCGCGCGGGATCCGCGCTGGCGCGTGCCAAGCGAGCCGAACCCAGGATGATGGTCAGCAGATTATTGAAGTCGTGGGCAAGGCCTCCGGTGAGCTGGCCCAGCGCTTCGAGTTTCTGCGCATGGAACAGCTGGGCGCGCATGGCGTCCAGTTGCAGTGAGGATTCGCGTCGGTCAGAAATGTCACGCGTGACCTTTGCCAGGCCGATGACCTGACCCTGATCGTCGCGCACAACGTCCAGCGCCGTCAGCGCCCAGAACGGCGTTCCGTCCTTGCGCAGCCGCCAGCCCTCGTCTTGGGCCACCCCATGCTCCAGAGCTTGGTTCAGCAGCATGGCCGGCCGACCTTCGGCGCAGTCCTGGGCTGTGAAAAACAGCGAGAAATGCTGCCCGATCACCTCATCGGCGCGGTAGCCCTTTATACGCTGCGCCCCCGGATTCCAGGACACCACGTAGCCTTCGGGATCGAGCATGTAGATGGCGTAATCGACCACTGCGTGTACCAGACGCTCGTAGTGCTCGGCGGGCATGATTGGTGAAGCGGGACGATCATTCGAAACCCTGTCATTGAAAACCATGCGAGCTCCATGAGCACGACCAGCAGCAGTGGAATTGAGCCTAGTTGATTGATCCAGTGTCCAATACATACAGCAATGACAGCAAGTCGGGATTTACCCTATAGTGCCCATGCACTCATGCGCTTGTGGAGCCTGAATGACAACCAATTATCGGCTACTGAGTCTTCAGCGCGATCTGATGAACACCGCACAGCAGATCGACCAGTTGTGTCGAGGCTTGGAAGGCCATGCGCGCTTTCTGCGTCACTCGGTACATCCCGAAGACGCCAACACCATGGGTGAACAGGTTCAGGAACTGCGCGACAGCGCGCAAGACATGCGCGGGATCGCTCACACCATCCATCCGTGAAACGGTCTGCGGTTGACTGGCCTATAACGATGGGCTATAAAGCGCGCCTGATTGGATGGCCCTTCAGCATTGAAGCGTGCCGGTCGAATGACCCGATCACCTGTGCGAGTGTGGTGGAATTGGTATACACAGCAGACTTAAAATCTGTCGGCGCAAGCCTTGTGGGTTCGAGTCCCACCACTCGCACCATCTCCCTCGTCCAAGGCGCCTGATCAGGCGCCTTTTTCGTATCAGCGCTTGCGCTCAGTCATTCGGGTCATCGTGCCAGGCAGGATGGTCCTCTTCGTCGCCCAGGTCGTCGTCCGAGTAGTCGTCGTCCTCAATATCGTCTTCCATCCCTTCGGCGTCGGCCTCCAGCGGCTGAGCCTCATAGAGGAAGTCGTGATCAAGCAGGTGATCGTGCTCGGGTTCCGGGAGATCGTCCTCGTCGTGCATGGCTGGCTCCTGTTTTCAAGATGCTTGTATAGGCGCCACGCCCCGGTAGGTCAACCGTACCCGATTTAACGTTGCCTTAACTCCACCACCCATAAGCTGGTCGAGCTCCCTTCAGAACGTCTTGCCCGCCAGCTCGGCGGGCTTTTTATGTTCGCGGTTCGTCCTCGAATCGAGGAAGGAGTTGGTCATCGCGCACCTGGGATTTGCCAACAGACCTCCTTGAGATGTTTATCGGGCCGCACAGCCCAAGACTGCCTACCCTGCGCGCCAAAAAGTCTTGATTGGAATTTTGTGCCGCGAGAGCCACGGTATTGCTCTGGGTGGTGGGACGCACATACGATGCCCTCACACAGAGGCTACGAAAGCATTTAAAAAATGCCGACGTCGCCCGTCGGCTTTTTAGTGCCCGGCGTTCTTAGGGTTCCCGATTGATAGTTTTCTTCAATCAGTTAGTCCGTAAATAGAATTGGCCCGACACGAAACGTGTGATGCACAGTGCTTCGCATTACATCCCTTGATTCAGCTCCACATCGACACTGGGGCTTTGCTGACTCGCTTATCCCCTCCATCCAGCCGACCCCATCAGCTGGATTTGAGCGAGTCAGCTTTTTTATTCCTCTTGCCCTAACAGGCCCTTTTTGTGGCTGTATGCCGTCCTGAATAAGGGTTACGCCTTTCGGCATGTAGGCTACGTAGCAATTTCTCCTTCGAAACCTCTCTGAAAGAGCTTTAGAAGAGGACTCAGTTGAGGTCGACACAGGCGAATCAGACAGCTTGGTAGCTCAGCTGAGGGATGCCGAAGCCAAACCTTCGCCAAGATCGCGGGCGGTCATCGGCAGAATGGTCGGACTGGCAGAACGCGGTGAGATTAATGACCGCGCACGAACGCTCATCAACGATCTGCTAACGGAGGTTTCAAAGAAGTAAGAGCAATTGAGTACGCACCCCGTCAGAGGGTGGGCGAGCTCTCCGTAGATGAACCAAGAGACAACACCCAACCGCAGGATCTCAGGTCCATGATACTGCTTGATTTCAATGACGCTCACTTATCTTATCTCAGGAGCTAGATAACCTCGGATCCACACTGCCGGAACGGCTGACGTTAGGCCGCCAAGTTCCGGCGCCCTGACGGTACTATAGATGTTCTGCAAACCAGCTCGCAGCGGCATCGCTGGTGGTTTCGAAATGCTCTCTATAGACGGAGTAATGTCCGCCTGGCAGGAGAATAAGCTTCTTTGGATCGTGTGCCTGGCTGTAGGCTTCTTGCTGAAGGTCGGCTGGAGTAAGCCCATCATCCAAAGCGACGATCATCAGCAGCGGCGTAGGTGAAATGCGGCTGATGTAGGCGCCAGGCTCGTAGCTTCGGGCTAGCTCCAGCGACCGCAGCGTTACTTCGTTTTTCCACCAAGGGCTCCGTTCGCCTTCGCTGCCCATGTACTCGAAAGAATCGAGACCCGGATAGGCCACAGACGCGTTAGGGTCTGCGCTAATAATTTGTAGTCGTGCAGGTGGCTCTGCCCTGAAACGGGCTTCACGATCCGCTTCGAAACTCGCACGCAAGACCTTGGCTTTGTCTGGACTGACTCGACGTTGAGCTGCCTTGAAGCCACTGATGGTCGGCACCTGACTGACGACGCACTTAACGCGCCTGTCCAGCGCTGCCACGCTCAGGGCGTGTCCGCCAGCGTAGCTTGTCCCCCAAATGCCGATACGCTCAGGATCAACATCTGGGCGACTGCGAACGTACGAAATGGCACCACGATAGTCTTCGATCTGCTTATAAGGATCGATCTCCTGCCGAGGTTCTCCACCGCTTTTTCCCAGCCCGCGGAAATCGAACGTGAGAGCAGCAAATCCTCGGTTCACGATCACGGCCGCGTAATCGTCCAGGTCCCCGCCCGTTACCATCGACCAGCCGTTGGCCAGCACCACGGTTGGCAGTTGACCGAGTAACCCTTCAGGGCGGTAGAACGTGCCACGAATCGTGGCGCCTTCCAATTGAAACTCAATCGCCTCCACCGAAGCCTTGGCTTTTTCTCTCTGCTCAAACATACGTACCATCCTCAACTGATGTTTTGATTTACGCTGCTCGATTTCATCGGGCACAGCGTTCGTTTGCTCTATGGGCGTCGCCCGTGTCCCTCGCGACTGATTCATTCATCTATTTAAATAGGTTCGCCCCATTATTTCGCGGCCTTTAGACTAACGAAATATACAAATGGGATACCAGCTGTCTTAGGCTCTGTTTGAAAAGTCTTAAGATGAAGGTCAGACAAGGCGAAGGCCGCCGGAGGACGGTCGGAGTCGCGCTCGACTTTACGCGTTGTAAATGAGCATTCCGACCGGGCTGGCGATCCAGGCGGCTTTCAACGCAGCATCACCGAGTATCAAGGCTTTTCAGACAGAGCCTAGGGTCAATTTGCTCGTATCCCAAGAAGTGGTGTAACTCATCGTGGCTCTGGCCGCTGAGTTTGCCGTTTATTTGATCACGGTCGCCAGCTTGACCTGTAGATCATCGATCGCGAAGTTAGTCAGCCACCAGGCGCCACTGTCCGTCTCATTCAGCGCGGCTACACCATTTTATGGGACACGATCCTGCTCAGCCTTGATCTTGTTCAAGCAGTGCGTGCGGAGGGCCTTCCACCCGCAAGGTGTCTTGGACAGATGGTCGTTGACCGACGCGTTCGTAGAACTTCTGCAGGGCCGGCCACTGTGATAGGTCCATTGCCAGACGCCGTGCCCAGGTCAGCATCGTGAAGAGATAAGCATCCGGTGCGGAGAAATGTTCGCCTCCTAGATAGCTTGCTCCGGTCAGTCGGCGATTGACGTTGTCCAGACGAGGCGAGACGTGGAGACGGGTCTGGGCTTGCCCCTGAAGTGTTTTCGAAAGAAAGTTCGCTGCTACGCCGCCATGCCTCTCTGGGGTGATGAAATTCTTGTGCAACTCTGTCGCGATGAAGTTGAGCCATTCCAGCGCGTGATATCGCTCGCGAGTATTGGTCGGCGGCAATAGTTGCTTAGCAGGCACTTGGTCCGCGATGAACTGCAGGATCACTGCACATTCGGTGAGCACGTCGCCATCCCCCAGCTTTAGTGCTGGCACGTAAGCCTTCGGGTTGAACGCTCGGTAGTCGCCCCCCGACCAACTACGAGTGCTCAGATCGACTTTTTCCAAGGTGAAGCTCAGTTCAGCCTCTCTGAGCAGTATATGTGGTGCCTGTGAACTGGCGCCGGCCGCGTAGTAAAGGGTAAACATAATTTCCCCAATCGAAAGAAAACACAACGTTACCTATGCTTCATGCTCGTGGAAACGCGTGACAGTGCGATTCAGGCGTGCAAAGATGCAAGCATGTTCGATTGGCAGGATCTCCACTTCTTTCTAGCCGCCGCCAGGCTCGGATCATTCACTGCGGCGGCAGCCGAACTGGGCGTAGATCACGCCACGGTAGGACGTCGTGTCGCCCGTCTGGAGGCATCGACTGAGCGTAAGCTGGTTATTCGCCTGCCCCGATCAACGCGGTTGACGAAAGACGGCCAGGCGCTCGTTGCCGTGGCCCAAGCGATGGAAGCTCAGACGAGCGCGATAGTTCGCCATCTGCGAGGTAGCAACGATCCGCTACAGGCCACTGTCGTAGTGAGTGCGCTACCAGTGCTTGCAGCGTTTCTCATCGCTCCGAGCCTACCCGTTTTCGCTCAAGCACATCCCGAGATTCAGATAGTGCTGTCAGCCACGTCGACTGTTGCGTCGCTTGAGCGTGCGGAGGCCGATATCGCCATCGGTTTTGTACGACCGCAATTACCTGGGCGCGTCGTGCGTCAAGTAGGCGACCTATCGCTGGCTCTCTATACCAGCCACGACTACATCCTCCAGCCAGTGGAGCATTGGAGGCTGATCGGCTTCGAACCTTCGCTGGCGCACATTCCTCAGCAGCGCTGGTTGGACGAATTTGCTGCTGGTCGTCCCTTTGCCCTTCGATCCAACGATGTCGTCACTCAGGCGCAAGGAGCGCGTGCAGGCTTAGGTGTTGCCTTGCTCCCGCGACTTCTAGGAGATTCTGATCCTGGTTTGGTGCACGTCAAGACTCATCCGACTCCCTTGAGTCGAAAGCTCTGGATGTCAGTTCATGGCGACCTGAGGCAGTCTCCGGCTGTTCGGGCAGTCATGGATCACTTGATCGAGGTGTGCGCTGCACTGCCTGGGACCGGTGATCACCGGCGCTGATCGCCTCCACCATCTGCGCAGTCGGTGTGATCGCATCGACCGCTTCGCCACAGCCTGCGAATCCAATGCGGGGTAACCGTCGATGTCAGCTGATGAGCTCGTTGGTACTCTATAGGTCAGCTGCTTGATAGGTCAGCTGCGTGCCCCCAGTTCCAACAGCGTCGCCAGCCGCAGGTCTTTGGTCTTTTCCATGGCGTTGATCCTTTGGTGAAAAAGAGTACTGTTATGGCAGCAGCACCAAATATTGGTTACCGGTAATGTAGAGCGCCCAGGCTCGGCTGAACCGCCCCGGGTTTCACGCAGACTCCACTTTTTAAGCAACTGGAGCCACTGTGCCAAAACCATCGAAATTCTTCCCCGAAATCCGTGAACGCGCCGTGCGAATGGTCTATGAAGTCCACGAGTCGCACGACGCTCAATGGGCAGCCATCGAAGCGGTCTCCAGCAAGATCGGATGTACCGCCCAGACCTTGAGCAACTGGATTCGCAAGGCCTCCTCTCCCTCTACGCTCAGCACCCCGGCTGACCCTCGGGTCAAAGAGCTAGAGCGCGAGATTCGCGAACTCAAGCGCGCCAATGAGATCCTCAAGGTTGCCAGTGCTTTTTTCGCCCAAGCGGAACTCGACCGCCGTTTGAAGTGATCTGGTGGCTGATCGGCGCGCACCGGAAAAACATTCGCGGTTGAGCCGATGTGTCTTGTGCTGCATGTGTCACGTTCTGCTTACCGACATCATGCTTCACGCCTACGTGATCCTGCACGAGCCTCACTGCGCGCGATGCGTGACGAGGCGCTGGCATTGCGGGTCCGTCATGTTTGGCAGGAAAACTACGAGGTCTACGGGGCCAGGAAGGTGTGGCGACAGTTGCTATGCGAGGGACAGGCGGTGGCACATTGCGCGGTGGAGCGGTTGATGCGGGCAATGCGTTTGCGCGACGTCACCCTAGGCAGACTGTTAAAACCACGCAAGCACTCTCTGAACAGGCCAATCCTAGGGATCTGGTGAAACGCCACTTCACCGCTGGGCGGCCCAATCGGCTCTGGGTCGCCGACTTCACATTCGTCTCCACCTGGCAAGGGTTGCTTATGTTGCGTTGATCGTAGATGTCTATTCACGATTCATCGTTGGCTGGGGTGTGAGTCGACACATGCGTACCGAGTTCGTGTCGGATGCGCTAGGCTCTGTCTGAAAAGCCTTGAGACTCGTTCATGCTGCGTTGAAAACAGCCTGGAGCGCCAGCCCGGTCGAAATGCTCATGTACTCCAGTACACTCCGCTTCCTCGGCTGTTTTCGCCTTGACTGACCTTCGTCTCAGGACTTTTCAAACAGAGCCTAGAACAGGCGCTTCACGCCCGTCAGACTGAGCCTCACCAATTAATCCATCACAGCGACAGGGGGGCGCAATACCTGTGGATTTGCTACAGCGAATGATTAGGTGAAGCCGGTATTGAGCCGTCGGTTGGCAGTACAGGTGACAGCTACGACAACGCATTGGCAGAGACCATCAATGGCCTTTCCAAGACCGGACTGGACCACAAGAGAGGCCCATGGAAAAGCATCCTGGCCGAAGTAGTTGAGCACCAGCGTAGAAAGTCTTGAATGGGAAACACTGAATTGGGTGAGCTGGCTTAACCCTCAGCGCCTGCTGGGGCCGATTGGAAATAGGCCGCAGTGGAGTTTGAGGCATTATACGAGCAGAGTCAGGCTGCGGGCCGATTCGAATGAAGTAGCCTCCGTGAAATCCGGGGCGGTTCAAGGCGTCTATCAATTGCATTGATAGCGGCTAGTGCTTCAATGCATTTCCACTGTTACCGCCCCGGGGGTAAGTTCGAGTCAAAGGCCTTCCGAGGCCGGTCAACCAACCTGACATAAGGCTTATCATCATGAATCTTAACCTCTTCTCCGTCATTGCCGCTTCCGCTGTATCTGCCACTGTTGCCCTGCCTGCTGCGGCCAGCGTACAAGTCACCGGCGAAAAATCTCGAAACAGCGCCTACACCCAGAAGTACTTGCAGCAAAGCGCTCACTTCTACGCAGCGCTAGATCACAAGACTAAGGATTCTCCGATGAAGTCAACACAGGCCATCTGACCTGAGCTGAAATAGCCTTCCGTCCAACTGCCCTCTACAATCCCGTCATCCCATGCGTCAGATGAGCTTTTCCGATTTCGAGTACGCCGGTAAACGCAAGCAAACCCGTCGCGAGCGTTTCCTGGCCGAGATGGAGCAGGTGGTTCCGTGGAGCGGATACGCCAGTTTGCTCGTCTGACGCTCAGCGCTGCGATCCCTGAAGACACAAAGATCATGAATTTCCGGCACCTGCTGGAAAAGCATCAGTTGGCGATGGGCATCATGAAAACCATCAACAATTCCCTGCGAGACAAAGGCCTGTCGTTGCGCCAGGGCACCATTGTCGACGCCACCATCATCCATGCACCTAGTTCGACCAAGACCAAGGACGGCAAGCGCGATTCCGAAATGCATCAGACGAAGAAGGTAATCAGTATTTCTTCGACATGAAGGCGCCTATTGGGGCTGATGCTGAGTCGGGACTGGTGCACCACGTCCACGGTACAGCGGCGAATGTGGCCGGTGTAACGGAGGTCGCTCACCTGTTGCATGGTGATGAAAATATCTGTGCCGACGCGGGTTATACCGGTGTGGAAAAGCGGCCGGAGCATGAAGGAAGGCCGGTGATCTGGCAGATTGCGGCTCGTCGGAGCACCTATAAACACTCGAGCAAACGAAGTGTGCTCTACAAGGCCAGACGTAAGATCGAGAAGGTCAAAGCGCAGGTGCGAGCGAAAGTCGAACATCCATTCCGTGTGATCAAGCGCCAATTCGGCTATGTGTAAACCCGTTTCCGTGGCTTGGCCAAGAACACGGCGCAACTGATCACGCTGTTTGCCCTGTCGAATCTGTGGAGGGTGCGCCGGCAATTATTGCCGGCCGCGGGAGAGGTGCGCCCGTGAGGACAGAAACCAAGGCCATGCCTTAGACTTTGTCTGAAAAGCCTTGATACTCGGTGATGCTGCGTTGAAAACCGCCTGGATCGCCAGCCCGGTCGGAATGCTCATTTACAACCTGTAAAGTCGAGCGCGACTCCGACCGTTCCTCGGCGGTTTTCGCCTTGCCTGACCTTCGTCTCAAGACTTTTCAAACAAAGCCTAGTTATCCAATAGTCAGCGGCTGAAAATCGGGCTATTCGGCATGCCCAAACCGTCCATTTGAGGTGATGGGCCACTTGTTCGGAATTTCCCTAAGCAGTGATTTTTAGACAGCACGCGTCAAAAGTGGTAGCTGGCTTAGTTTGAAATGTATAAGTTCGTCATGCCAGCTCCACCTTCCCGCAGACAAGCCAGCTTCGACGTCCGATAGTTAAGTTTTGGCAGGCAGACCCGAACTCACAGAACTCCGAGCGTATTGATAGCGCTTCATGGGCCGCTGAGGTCGGTTACGTCGACGGACATAGCGTTCACAAGCGCCCTGCCATACAGCATCGCGTACTCTTGGCATCTCTGGATGCGTTTCTCCAGGATCATGCTTGACCATCACTCTGCAAGCTTGCGGTTTGGCTTTTATCCATGCAAGTGGTCGTTTGATCTACAACAGTGCGGGTTTTCAGGTCTTTCCAATGAATCGGAATGACAGATGTGCAGTACACCGCCCTTTTAAAACTGATGCGCGGGAAGTCACGGGCGATCCATTTTCCTTTTCCTGCGAAATCTATCGGGATATTTTTCGATCCGCGATGTGACCGCTCACACCACTAGTCGAGGTGACGGCTGCGCCGATGCGGCAGAAGCAACGAGATTCTGCCCCCATATCACTTCAAGCTGCGTCAGCCACAACACGTGCTGTGAGGGCAGGACCGAGGCCCCGCCCGAGAGGTCTATCAGCAGGCCTGGGGTGTCTCACCGCGAGACAGGCGACGATCGATGTCCTCGATGACTCCCGGTAGGTCGGCGATGGTGTCGATCAGATAGTGCGGGCGGGAAGGCTCGAACATTTTGGCGATGCGCACACGCTCATCAGCCAGCTTGTCCGAAGGCAGCGCTTTGTAGCGCTCGTAGGACAGCCCCATGGCGTTGCCCGAACAGGTCAAGGCTACTGTCCACATCCCAGCCTTTCGACCTTCCAGGATGCCAGGCCAGGTGTCGTCCACCTTTACGCAGGCTGCGACATCATCGATGCCCAAGGCGATGACGTTGGCCAGTGCTTGGGAGGGCCAGGGTCGCCCATTGGGTGTTTCGTCCGTGGCCACGACATGATCGGCGACGTAGCCGTTTTGCCTGGCCAACTCCACCACTTTGTCCATTACAACTTTCGGGTAGCCGGAGCAGGAGCCGACCTTGAGGCCTCTATTGCGCACCTCGGCGATGGTTTGCAATGCCCCCGGAATCAACGTCGAATGAACGGCGATCTTTTCGATCTGCAGCGGCATGAAGCGGTTGTACAGAGCTGTCACATCGTCATCGGTAGGCGTGTGGCCGAACACTTTGCGATAACGTTCGGCAATTTCAGGAATGTTGCACAGTGTGCGGATGTGATCCCACTTGCCCATGCCCATGGGGCCACGGGCTTCTTCCAGCGAGACCGCCACCCCGAACTCGGCGAACGCTTCGACGAAGATCTGCGTCGGTGCGAAAGAGCCGAAATCGACGACCGTGCCGGCCCAATCTAGGACTACGGCTTGCAGTTTCGATGGAGTTTCATATTTCATGGACGTTGCTCCAGTGAGAGTTTAAAGGACAGGTCGAGTTCAGGAATGGGTGCCAAGCGCGGCCGGTTGTTCGGGTGTGGGATGCAACGCCGTGTTTCCCACCGTCTTGGGACGAGTGTTCCAGAATGGAATCAACATTGACGCGGCCAGCAGTGCGGCACCTGTGAACACCAGGAATATAGTGGTGGTGTCGAAATAACCGGGGAGCAGCCCCCAAGCACTGCCCCCACCGATCCACAGCCGTTGACGAAGCCGGTGGCAGACCCTGCGCCACCCTTGCTGCCAAAATCGATGGCTGCCGAGCCGCTGATCATGGAGTCCGGCCCGTACAGGCAGATGCCTATCACGAACAGCATGCCCACCACCCCATACAGACTGCCGCTCTGCATGACCGGCACTAACAGTGCCAGGCAGACTGTTAGCAGTACTAGGCTAAGAACGCAGGCAGGGATGCGACGGGCGCCGAAGTATTTGTCCGAGACAATCCCGATCAGAATAGGTCCAACCAACCCGGCCACTTCAAAAGAGGTCGGTACGATGGCCGAGGCAACCTTGCCAATGTCGGGCATGCGCTCATAGATAATGACCGGCCCCCAGAACAGGATGGCGTAGCGGGCTGGCTTAAGCATGAAATAGGCCAACCCCAAGAACAGCACGGTTCGGTTCTTTAGCACCGTAAACAAACCGGCCCACGGACTTTTGCGAGGCGCAGTTGAGGTGCCGACCGGTTCAACTTCGATCTCGGCGGGCCTCAGCCCCACGTCTTCCGGACGATTACGCTGCAACAGGAAGAACAGCACAGCAACCACCAGCACAACGGCGGCACTGCTGAAGAACGCCAAGCGCCAATCGTGATAAGCCTCGTACGCCCACCAGCCTGTGAACGGTGTCGCCACCAGCCCGCCGAACGCGTAGGAAGTACTCCAGTAGCCCAGTACACGGCCACGCTCCTGAGTACTGAAGAAGCTGCCTACGTTCTTGCAGAGCCCCGACCAGCCCGTGGACTGGGCAAGCCCTTGAATCAGCATGCAGGAAGCGAAGATCGGCAGGGTCGCGTAAGTGCCCATGAGCGCGGCGGCCACCGCGGAGATGACCAGTCCGCTGAGTACCACGATCCTTGGGCCGAAGCGGTCGGAGAAGCCACCCCACAGAAACTGCCCCACGGCATAGGCCATCAGATAGAGGGCGTCCAGATTGGCCATCATGGCCTTTTCAAGCATGAAATCCGGGTCTTCGCCGATACCTAGCTTAGCGACGGAAAACGCCTTGCGTGTGAAGTAGAAAGTGGCATAGGCGACCCAGGTGATAATAAAGATCTGCACTCGCCATCGTTGAAGCGACTTCCAGCCTGTTGGTTGCGGGCTTGCATGATTGTTCATGGTGTTCTGATCCCGTAGTGGGTGGCAGACAGCGCAAGGTTATTGGCTTTATCGTTTTCGAGATTGATCAGTGCATCCATGCCACCTCCTCGTGCACAGCCCGCAACTGGGCAAAGTCACATTTGTGAAGGTGCGGCGCTCGCTTCCGCCAGGCACTGCCTGGCGGAACTAGGCAGTTGAACGGTTGAAAAAAGGTCCTTGCTCAAGGCGGCAATCCACTTGCTTTCGCTCGGGTCAACGGGGCCCTAAGGGCGGTGCGCTCAAGCCGTGGCGTGCGACATGTCGATCCTCATCGCCGCGAGGCTGTCAGCGATGGCCCGCAGCAATTGATGGATGACGTATTCATCGATCTGACCGATACAGCCAATACGGAAACTCTCTGCGACGGTGAGTTTACCGGGATAAATAATGAAGTTGCGCGACTTCAGTTCATCGTAAAAACGCTTGAATTCGAAGTTCGGATGTTCAGGGCTGAAGAATGTGGTGATGATGGGCGATAGCCACTGGTCCTCGAGTAACGTCTTGAAGCCCAACCTGCGCATCCCGGCCACCAATACGTCACGGTTGCGGGTGTAGCGTGTCAGCCGCCCCTGCACGCCACCTTCAGCTTCGTGCTGCTCCAGTGCCTTGAGGAAGGCTACTACGGAGTGGGTCGGTGGGGTGAAGCGCCACTGGCCGGTTTTCTCCATGTAGACCCATTGTTCATGGAGGTCCAAACTAAGAGAGTTGGCGCGGCCTTTTGCGGCTTCCAGAACAGAGCGCCGAATGATGACAAAGCCGAATCCAGGGATACCCTCGATGCATTTGTTGGCCGAAGAGACCATCACGTCGAACGCAATTTCCTGGATGGTCAGGGGCACAGCGCCGAAGGTACTCATGGCATCGATAATCAGGCCCTTGCCATGGGCCTGTACCACCTTGGAGATTTCATGCAGGGGGTTGAGGATGCCCGAGCTGGTCTCGCAGTGGACGAGAAACACGTGGGTCAAGTCCGGATTGGCTTTGAGCAGCTTGTCCACTTCCTCGGGCTGCGGTGGCAGATAGTCGCCCTTGTCGAGGGTGAGAAAAGCGCGGCCGAGATACTCGAGGGTCTTCGTGGCGCGCTGGCCGTAAGCACCATTCATCAACACCAACGCTTTGCCGTCACGCGGTATGGCAGCGGCAAGCGCCGCTTCGACCGAGTAGCTGCCACTGCCCTGCAGTGGCACGCAGGTGAAACTGTCGTCTTTTACACCCGCCATGGCCAGCAGCCGCTTACGAACTTCCATCGTTACTTCGTTGAAGGCCTTATCCCATGAGCCCCAGTCGCGGAGCATGGACTCCTTGGTGGCTTTGGACGTGGTCAATGGTCCTGGGGTTAGCAGGTAAGGCTCGCCCAGTGCGGGGGCCTCCAGGGCTCGGTAGGTGCTAAGCTCAGCTTTAGTCATGATCTTCTCCAGCAGCGTTGTTTTATAAGGAGTGATATGTGAGCTGATAAAAACATCTGTTTACGGTTAAATAAAATCACTTCTGGCCACACGATGCATAAGCAAGACTTATTGTTGAGGGTCCTTCGATCAAGTCGTTACGGCTATCTTCGTGTGCTGAGATAGCCTCCAGTCCGAAGGCCCTCTTCAAGCCCGCCATCCCATGAGCCAGATGAGCTTTTTCGATTTCGAGTACGCCGGTAAGCGCAAGCGGACCCGTCGCGAGCGCTTCATGGACGAGATGGAACAGGTGGTTTCCTAGAGCGGATTAGTAGCGTTGATAGAGCCTCACTCCCAAAGGCTGGCGGCAAGCCGTATCCACTGGAAACCAGGCTGCGCATTCACCTCATGAATTTCCGGCACCTGCCGCAGGAGCACCAGTAGCCGGCGGACATTCGTAGCCGCTATAGCCGAGGCCGCTCCGCAGGCACGGACGAAGATCGAACACCCTTACGTGTGATCAGACGGCAAATCGGCTACCTGAGAGGCGATCAGGCTGCCTGGGGGTGGTTGCTGCCGGAAGTAGCTATCCACGCCCGCGAAAATCGCATCGGCAATTTTGCGCTGGTGACGTGTGTCGTGCAGCCGTCGACAATCCGAGACGTTGGAAATAAAACCTGTTTCGACCAGAATCGATGGTATAGCGGCGGACTTGAGAACCGCGAACCCAGCCTGCTCAACCTTCGCCTGATGCAGCCTCGAAACCTGCCTCAACTGCGAAAGCACCTGATGGCCGAGATCCAAGCTGGTTGAAATTGTGGCATTCATCGACATGTCGAGTAGCACACCCGCAACCATCGGATCTTTTTTCCTTAGCTTGACGGCCAAGCCGCCACCGACAGAATCAGCACCGTTTTCTCGCTGAGCCATCCAACGCGCCATTGAAGAACTGGCGCCATTGTGCGACAGCGCAAAGACTGATGCCCCTGAAGCGTTAAGTCGTGGGGCGGCATCAGCATGAATAGAAACGAACAGATCAGCGTTCAGACGCTGGGCCACCTCCGCTCGCTTACGTAGCGGAATGAAGATATCGCCGGAGCGCACGAGCCGAGCTTTGTAACCCTTCCGGGCATCAATTCGTTTAGCCAGCAGCGTAGCAATCTGGAGTGCAACAATCTTCTCCTGCTCCCCTTTTGCACCAACTGCACCCGGGTCTTTGCCGCCATGTCCCGCATCAATGACGACCAGGAGGTCTCGATTGACCCTCCCCTTTGCTCGTACCGGTGAGGGCTGACTAGCGGTCGCGACGACGTTTTCCTTGACCGGCAGATCAGGAAGCAACAGCTCCAACTCACGCCCATTGGCTGAGAGAGGCCGAAGCTTCCCTTGGATACCTGACTTGGCCAGATCCAAGACAATTCTCAGATCCCCGTGGGTGTTTTTCCGCTACGCACAGCGCGGATCGGTGTACCGTCGAGCAAGAGACCGTCCAACGTCGTATCAAGTGCAGCGTGCTGAAGATCAAGTACTAAGCGCGGCGGAGAATCCAAGCTGAAGCTGTTTGCAACCACCGGGCCGCTCAGGTCAAGCACAAGCTTGGTAGATCCCCCGAACGAACGACGCTCACCCGCCGAACTGCCTGGGACGCCTGCGCAGCGAACGAGGCCGGCAGCGCTAGACCAGCCAAGATAAATTTCAACAAACGCCGTCTGTCCATACACCTTCCCCACATTCAGAAATTTCCGCCGGCCAGACAGAATCTCGGCATTTCATACGCCTTCTCCCGTCTGGAGCCCTTACACGCCCTTGAGATTTTTTGTGGCGCCCCTTTAATGTTACGTTATAACATTGCATAAATAGATGTTAAGATTTACTTTCTCACGTCCGACGGGGGGCCGCATGCAATTGACCACCAATCAGCAACGGGGGCTGGCAACCCTTCGACAGTCGAGCAAGCCGCTAAGCACATATAACATCCTTGGACACTTGAAGAGCGAGGGCTTGAAAACGCCCCCCCAGATTAACCGAGCACTCGGTCGTACCGCCGAAGGCAGTTTGGTGCAGTGCCTGGGATCTCTTGATGCCTATGTGAGATCTGCCCCTCTTCCACCGAGCGAGATTCAAGGGCGCTCGCAATCTGCGACTCATGCGGCCCCGTCGATGAGTTCATCTCCCCATCGCTCAACCGATACCTCGGCACCTGGATCAAGCAAAACGTGCTTTCCCTGGGCAGCACAACCATAGAGCTCCATGGGAAAAATGCGCGACTTGTAGCAAGCCCAATCGCACCTCTGACAGTTAGCACTAACGATTCCCTATTTTCGTCACCCCTTTCAGTGAGGCTTCCTGATGACAGCCCAACATTCAAGTGAAGCGCCAAAGCTTCCTGTGACAGTCCTTTCTGGATTTCTGGGAGCCGGTAAAACCACGCTGCTGAACCACATTTTGAACAACCGTGAAGGTCGACGGGTCGCGGTCATTGTCAATGACATGAGTGACGTCAACATCGATGCTGCGTTGGTTCGTGAGGGAGGTGCAGAGCTTTCCCGTACCGATGAGAAGCTGATTGAAATGAGCAACGGCTGCATCTGCTGCACCCTGCGTGAAGACCTGCTGCTTGAGGTAGATCGGCTCGCCAAAGAAGGACGATTCGATCAGCTAGTCATTGAGTCCACTGGCATTTCTGAACCACTCCCCGTAGCGGAGACCTTCACCTTTGAAGGTGAAGATGGTCGCAGCCTCGGGGAGGTAGCTCAACTCGACACCATGGTCACCGTGGTGGATTCGTTCAATTTCCTCCGCGACTACAGCTCGCGCGACAGCTTGCAGGCGCGAGGTGAATCGCTGGGAGAAGAGGATGTTCGCACCGTAGTGGATCTGCTGATCGAGCAGATCGAGTTCTGCGATGTGATCGTTCTCAACAAGATTGATCTGATCAGTGAGGATGAGCGGCAACAACTCATCGCGATCCTCAACAGCCTGAATCCTCGGGCAAAGATCGAGATCTCAGAGTTTGGCAAAGTCCCTCTGGATCGTGTGCTCAACACGGGATTGTTCGACTTCGACGAGGCCTCGCGAGCCCCCGGCTGGCTGCAGGAAATGCGAGGTGCACATACACCTGAAACGGCAGAGTATGGGATACGCAGCTTCGTATACCGCGCCCGTCGACCATTCAATCCCGAACGATTTCATAAGCTGGTAGAGCGTGAATGGCCAGGCGTCGTGCGTTCAAAAGGCTATTTCTGGCTCGCCAGCGAGCCGGCGATGGCGGGCAACTGGTCGCAAGCAGGCGCAGTGGCCCGACATGGCCCAGCGGGCTACTGGTGGGCAGCCATTCCACAAGACCGCTGGCCGACGGATACCGAGTCCGTCGAGAACATTCGCGCCAAGTGGGACAAGGACGTGGGCGATGCACGACAAGAACTCGTGCTCATCGGCATGGGCATGGATGAGCCCGCGCTGCGCGCAAGCTTCGATGCCTGCTTGCTCACCGATGAAGAAATGGCGTTAGGACCGAAGGGCTGGATGAAATTGGCCAACCCACTTCCAGGCTGGAACTGAATTGAAAGAGCCCTCCTGTCATGGGAGGGCCAGGCACCTGCGGACATACTAAATGAGCGTACACCTACCCGACGTTTCCGTCACCGACCTTGCCCCGACCCTTGGCCCCCTGGAATGGGTTGGCATGCAAGGTATTGACATACCGGTGACGATTGACGAAGCGGGCTATCACCGCGAGCTTCATGCCAGAGCGGACGTACAAGTCGATTTACCTGCCCCCAAGTCAAGGGGATCCACATGTCCCGGCTCTATCGCCTGCTGGACAGATGGGGAGAGGATTGTCACATCTCACCAACGCATGTTCGCGAGTTGCTCAGCAGCATGATCGACAGCCATCTCGATTGTGACAGCCGAAGCGCTCGTCTTCAGCTGGACTTTGATCTCCTCGTGCGCAGACCGGCACTAGTCACCGAGGGTTTGTCTGGCTGGAAATCGTACCCAGTGAACGTGAATGCATCCTTGGTAGAGGGCACTTTTTCCTTGAACGTTGAAGCCACGATTGGCTACTCCTCAACGTGCCCCTGTTCAGCGGCATTGTCGCGCCAGTTAGTGGAAGAAAGCTTCCTGAAAGCGTTCACAAATCAATCCGCAGTTGAACCCGCGATCGTGGCGCAATGGCTGCGTGCAAACGCATCCATAGCAACTCCACATAGCCAGCGGAGCGAGGCGCGTGTCTCTGTATTAATTGATCAAGAAGCTGCCAACCTGGGCCTCCTTTCGTTGATCAACTCGGTAGAGAACGCGCTGGGTACGCCAGTGCAGACCGCGGTGAAACGAGCCGACGAACAAGTCTTCGCAGCGCTGAATGGACAGAATCTCATGTTCGTAGAAGATGCCGCACGGCGAATTCGTGCAGCCCTTTCGAACTACCGAGCCCCAAAAGTCCACGTCAGGCACCTGGAAAGCCTGCATCCTCATGACGCTGCTGCGTGGTCTGCTCCTCACCGGCATGAGGCTGATCATGGGAAGTGAAGCGCAACGTTCGTTGATCCCCGTCACCCTGCTGACTGGATTCCTAGGCAGCGGCAAAACGACATTGCTAAACCAATTGGTGAGGCAGCCGGCATTTGCCAACACGCTGATCATCATCAACGAATTTGGTGAGATGGCTCTCGACCATCTTCTGGTTGCCCACAGTCACAGTAATGAGAACATCGTTATGGAGATGGGCAGCGGCTGCGTCTGCTGCACCATCCGCGGAGACCTTGTACAGACGTTGCGAGACATCACATGGCGTTTCTCGCGGAAGGGGAACCGCCAGTTTGACCGTGTACTGATCGAAACGACCGGCTTGGCCGATCCTGCACCGATCATCCACACGCTCATGACGCATGCTCAAATTACGCCAAAGTATCGGCTCGAGGGTGTAATCGCGACAGTCGACCTGGCCACTGGAATGGGAACGCTTGATGGTCATCAGAAGGCGATCAAGCCAGCAGCCATGGCTGACGTGCTGCTGCTCACCAAAGGTGACCTCGGGGGTCCAGAACACAGGGCCAATCTGCTTGAGCGGCTCGCCGACATCAATCCAGTAGCACCTCGATGGGAAATCCAGAACGGCGACCTGCAGGCTGAGAAGATTCTTGGTTTGGGCCTGTTCACTCACGAGGGTAAGTCGCCCGATGTTGAAGGCTGGTTGGACGAGCACGCATACAAGGCCAGCGCTGCTCCAAAGTTCCGAGTCGCACCTCAGTCTAAGAACGGTATGAATCAAGGGCTGTTCTCTGCAGGCTTGCGAGCACCTCAACGGGATGTAAACCGCCACAGCGACCGAATTCGTGCGTTTTGCTTCACCATTGACAATCCCATCAGTGAACTTGCTTTGGAATGCTGGCTCGAGGTGTTAACGACCTTGCTGGGGAACAACATCCTACGGGTCAAAGGCATCCTCAACGCTAAGAGACGAGACACGCCAATCGGACTTCATGGCGTGCAACACATCTTCCATCCGCCCACACCACTTCCTGGCTGGCCGACTGACGATCGGCGTTCCCGCTTGGTCTTCATCACCCAAGATGTGACACCAGAGATGATTGAGGCGACGTTCAGAGCCTTTAGAGAAAAGACAGGACATATAGAAGGCATCAGCGTATGAAGTCGAGCATCCACCTTTACAACACCCTCACCCGCCAGAAAGAGGCGTTGCGCACAGAGCAGCCTGATCGCGTGACCATGTATGTATGTGGCCCTACCGTCTACAACTATGCGCACATCGGCAATGCCAGACCCGCTGTTGTCTTCGACATCCTTGCCAGAGTCCTGCGCCACGAGTTTAACGAGGTCGTCTACGCACGGAATTTCACGGACGTGGACGACAAGATCAATGCGGCCGCAATCGCGTCAAACTCTCCCATAGCAGACATCACAAGCCGCTTCATCGATGCCTACCATGAAGACATGGCAGCCCTGGGAGTCGCCTCACCCGACCTGGAACCACGTGTTACCGACCATATTCCAGAGATCATCGCGCTGATCAAACGACTGGTTGATCGCGGCCATGCCTACGTCGAGCAAGAGCATGTGCTCTTCCATGTTCCTTCGTACCCCGCGTACGGCCAGCTATCAGGACGCTCACCCCAGGGCATGTTGGCGGGGGCAAGGGTCGAGGTAGCACCCTATAAGCGCAGTCCTTTGGACTTCGTTCTCTGGAAACCCTCGACCTCTGAAATGCCCGGCTGGAACAGCCCTTGGGGACGAGGTAGACCAGGATGGCATGTAGAGTGCTCTGCCATGATCGGTCGACACCTGGGCCATACCATCGACATTCATGGCGGAGGCCAAGACCTTATTTTCCCTCACCACGAGAATGAGATTGCTCAGGGCTCTTGTGCGAACGACGCACTCTACTGCCGCACGTGGGTGCACAACAGCTTCGTTACCGTCGATGGGCAGAAGATGTCCAAATCACTGGGCAACGTATTGCTAGTCCGAGATCTGCTTGCTCAGGCACCTGGAGAAGCGATTCGGTTCGCATTGCTGTCTACCCATTACCGCCGTCCGATGGACTGGAATACGCAGCGCCTGCAGTCTGCTGTCCAAACCCTGATTCGGTTCTATACCTCACTGTCGAAGGTCAGTTCGCTGGCCGCTTCTGCCGATGTGGCGCCGGACGACTACGTGCTGAATTCGTTAAAGAATGACTTGAGCGTGACCGAGGCACTGGCCCGGCTGCATGTAATCAGGTCGGAGCTCGATCAGGCGGAGACAGTTCAACTGCGGTCGCTAAATAAAGCACGGTTGCTCAGATCGGCTGGAATGCTCGGCCTGCTCCAGCAAGAGCCTCACACCGCCCTCGCTGCTTTGAACCCGCCAGTAGTGCCTTTGGACCAACCGCTGAGTCATCGACAGCATCTTGAGTCATTGCTGGAGGAAAGAAACAAAGCACGTAATGCGCGCGACTTCGCAAGAGCCGACGCCCTGCGTGACGAGTTGTTAGAGGCTGGCTTCAGCATCGAGGACAGCCCTGAAGGCTCCAAGCTGAGCCCGGTAGCAAGGAGCGTGATGTGAAGCGAGGACCGCACGCGATCTTGATTTCATTGGTGCGTGGCTACCAACTGTTCATCAGTCCAGTCTTAGGTCGTCGATGCCGATTTCACCCTTCATGCTCGCAATACTCGATAGAGGCGCTGCAAATTCATGGCGCGCTGATGGGCAGCTGGTTGACGCTAGGTCGGCTTTTGCGTTGCCACCCACTGCATCCCGGCGGATTTGACCCTGTACCGTCGAAAAGCAGCAAAGAAAAAGGTGGTACATGCTGATCCGTAAGCTATTCAAATTCGAAAACGCGCACATCGTGCGAGGCTGCAGCACCCGCCGCTGCTCTCACTCGATTCATGGGCACTCCTACAAAGTGGAGCTGCTCTTGCACGCTGACGCCCTGGATCACGGGCAGATGGTGTACGACTTTGGGCTGCTTAAAGGGGACGTTGGTGAATTGATCGACGCTTTCGATCACGCCGTCGCGATCTGGTCCAAGGATGATCCTGACTACATTGCGTCCATCCGCAGGCATTCAGAGCGATGGGTACTCATCCCCGTGTCACCGAGTGCTGAGCAGTTCTCCAGATTGATCTTCCGCTTGGTGGAAACGGCCTTGGAGAACACCGAAATGAAGAACGGTGAATCCGGTGTTCAGCTTCACTCTGTGATCGTGCACGAAACCGAAACAGGGTATGCGCAGTGCTTCCGCGAGGATGTTGTGAACCCCCGTATGGGCTTGATTGATCTCGACCTCATTGAGTTCTCTCCCGCGATCACTGCCCAGTGGACTGACCCAAAGCTGTACGAACGTCTGAAGTCGAAGCCCTGCATGATCCAGGCCGAGCTGGAAGGTTTGTATAGCTGATGCCCTGCACGAGTAGCCGGACTCACAGCTTAGAACTTGCAGCCCACCTCATTCATGACCAGGGCGTCCGCTAGCGGACGGCCCACAGTATTTCAAGATCGAGAAGCCCGTGACGATATCAGATAACGCACACCCCTCCCCTGTTTCCATCACGCTGCCAGATGGATCAATTCGTACCTACGACAACCCCGTCACTGTCCACGACGTAGCAGCATCCATCGGCGCCGGTTTGGCACGTAGCACGGTGGCAGGAAGGGTTGATGGCCGCTTGGTGGACGCCTGCGAGATGATTGACCGCGATGCTAAATTGCAGGTAATCACCCCTAAAGATGATGAAGGCTTGGACATCATCCGTCACTCATGCGCCCACCTGGTTGGCCATGCACTCAAACAACTCTACCCGACCGCAAAGATGGTGATTGGCCCGGTGATCAATGAGGGCTTTTACTACGATGTAGCGTTTGAACGGCCATTCACCCCGGCAGACCTCGAAGCCATCGAAGCTCGCATGCGCGAGCTGATCGCCAAAGAGTACGATGTCGTCAAGCGCATGACGCCGCGCGATGAGGCCATCCAGATCTTCAAGGCACGACACGAAGACTACAAACTTCGGCTGATCGAGGACATGCCAGATACCCAGGAGATAGGGCTCTACTTCCACGAAGAATACGTGGACATGTGCCGCGGCCCTCACGTGCCCAATACTCGCTTCTTGAAGGCATTCAAGCTGACCAAGCTAGCGGGCGCTTATTGGCGCGGTGATGCAAAGAACGAGCAGCTACAGCGCATCTACGGAACGGCTTGGGCCGATGCGAAGCAGCTGTCAGCCCATCTCATTCGACTTGAGGAAGCCGAGAAGCGTGACCATCGCAAGATCGGAAGAGAACTCGACCTTTTCCATTTCGAGGATGACGCACCAGGATCAGTTTTCTGGCACCCGCGGGGATGGACGGTGTTTCAGTCTCTCATAGCCTACATGCGACGCCGACAGAATGACGCGGGCTATGTCGAAGTGAACACGCCAGACGTCATGGATCGCAGCCTGTGGGAAACGTCCGGGCACTGGCATAACTATCGTGATCACATGTTCACGACCGAAACCGAGGATGGTCGCGCCCTAGCTCTCAAGCCAATGAATTGCCCCGGCGGCACCCTCCTCTATCGACACGGTCTCAAGAGCTATCGCGACTTGCCAATTCGCATGAGCGAATTCGGTAAGGTGCATCGGTATGAGCCCTCCGGCTCTCTCCATGGGTTACTTCGGGTACGTCACTTCACCCAAGACGACGCGCACATTTTCTGCACCCCCGAACAGATGAACGAAGAGTGCCGATCCGTCGTGGACCTAGTACTGGACATCTATCGCCAGTTTGGCTTCGAGGATGTGCGAATCAAGCTGTCTACTCGCCCCACCAACCGAATCGGCAGTGACGCAACCTGGGATCAACTAGAAGGGGCGCTTATCCACTCCCTCGAAAAAATGAACCTCGATTATCAGGTCAGTCCAGGTGAAGGTGCATTCTACGGACCCAAACTTGAGTTTGTTCTACGCGACGCGATTGGCCGGGACTGGCAATGCGGCACGCTTCAAGTCGACATGAACCTACCTGAACGGTTCGGCATCGAGTACGTCGACGAAGATGGCCTTCGCAAGCGCCCTGTCATGCTGCACCGCGCACTATTCGGCTCTCTGGAGCGTTTCACCGGGATCATGCTTGAACATCACTCCGGCAAGCTTCCAGCTTGGCTTTCACCTATCCAGGCGGTCGTCTGCTCTATTTCGCAACAGCATGCAGACTATGTTCGAGACATCGCCTCATTGCTGCGCTGCAGAGGTCTACGAGTTGAGACCGATACCCGAAACGAGAAAATTGGCTACAAGGTTCGGGCGCAGACAATTCAACGTGCCCCGTTCCTCCTAGTGGCCGGGACGAAGGAGCAGGAAGAAGGCACCATCGCTATTCGCAGTCGAGACGGCGAGAATCTGGGCGTGATGGAGCTAAATGCAGCCGCAGATTGGCTTCTTTCGAAGGTGGAGGCCCCAGATGCACAGCAGCGCCGGGAGGCACTTAAGAAAGTTTACGAGCGTTTGGAAGCCACTAAGGCCAAGCAACCAGCTTGACTTGAACTGGGCGCGCTCAACCACGCGCGCCCAGCGCAAGCGCTTGAGTCTACATTGCTTCGTAAGCGGCCAGCGAACCCACCTTGCGATCGTTAAGCAGGCGTCCACTGGTACGGCAACAAGGCCTCAATCTCGCTCGCCCGTTGAGTGGGCAGTCGCTTCAGCACGTCCTTGAGATAGGCATACGGATCATGCCCATTCATGCGCGCCGACTGGATCAAGCTCATGATCGCCGCTGCACGCTTGCCGCTACGCTGTGACCCAGCAAGCAATCAATTGGCACGACCAAGCGCCCACGGTCGTATCTGGTTCTCGACCTGGTTGTTATCGATGGGTAAGGCGCCGTCTTCCAGGTAGCGCGTCAGCGCTACCCAGCGTTTCAAGCTGTAATCGAGAGCCTTGGCGATGGCCGAGCCTTCGGGCACCAGCTCGCGCTGGGTCAGCATCCAGTCATGCAGCTTTTCAGCGATGGGAACCGCGTCGCTCTGACGTATTCGTCGGCGATCTTCTTCGCTCAGATCCTAGGCCTGTCGTTCGACCTCGTAGAGCGCACCAATCGTCAGAAGGGCCTGCCGGCCAACTAGCTCTTATTCGCCGTATGCAAATCGTAGAACTTGCGTCGTGCGTGGGCCATGCAGCCAATCTCTACGATGCCCTGGTCGAAACTGGCCTTGTAGCCGGCAAAGTCATCGCACACCAACTTGCCGCGACAGTCGCTGAGGAAGTTACGTGCATGCTCGCCGGCAGGGCTTGGGCTGAAGTCGTAGACCACGGACTTCAATTCTGCGTAAGCCGTGGTGCTGTAGGCCCACACATAACTCCGATGGGTTTTCTTTTCACCCGGTGCCAACATCTGTACCGGTGTTTCATTGGCGTGGAGACCGGTTGAGCCAGCACCGCTTCACGCAGGGCATCAACAAGCGGTTGAAGCTGCACGCCGGTTTCCCCAACCCAGCGTGCCAGCGTCGAGCGTGGAGTTGCCAAGCCAGCACGGCCAAAGATCTTTTCCTGTCGGTATAACGGCAGATGGTCCGCGAACTTGGCCACCATCACATGGGCCAGCAGTCCTGCGGTAGGGATACCTTTATCGATGACGTGTGCTGGAACCGACGCCTGGGTCAGGGTTTCACAACCTCGGCACACCCACTTTCCGCGTACATGCTGCTCAACCGTGAATATACCCGGCGTGTAGTCGAGCTTTTCGCTGACAGCTTCACCGATGCGCTGAAGCTGGCAGCCACACGCGCATTGGGTGTTGTCGGGCTCATGGTGGATAACTGTACATGGAAGCTGTGGAGGCAGTGGTGCGCGCTTCGGTTTTTGGCCTGGCTCTTTCGGGGCGGGATCGGGGTGAAGTGCATTCAACTCCGCCTCGATAGCCTCAAGGTCGATGTTGAGCAAGTCATCGAGCAAGCGGCCTTGCTCTGGGCTGATTTGTTCGCTGCGCTTGGCGTACTTATGGCGTTTGAGAACGGCGATCTCGTGCGTGAATTGCTCGATGATGATCTTGTCGTTCTAGAGCTTGCGACTCATCGACTCGACTTGAGACTGCAATGTCAGCGTCTGTTCAAGCAGCGCACGCAGCTCTGCTGGGGTCAGTTTGTCGAGGTCAGAGTAAAGAAGTCATGCCGCCAATAATGCCAGAGCAACACACTGGCGGCGATTGGTGGTTAGGCCAATAGTCAGTATTAAAGCCGTGTGATGGTGCTGTTGGCACCCATGCGTTGCCAAGGTGACCCTACGATGAGCGCCTGAACTTGCTCGCTGTCCAGTTCCACTTGAGCGCCGTGACGAATGACCGGCCATTGGAATTTACCTTGGTTGAGTCGACGTGCTGCGAGCCAAACGCCAACGCCATCATGCACCAGCACTTTCATCCGGTTGGCGCGGCGGTTGGCGAAGAGATAAGCGCAGTGCGGCTTCGCCGCACCGAAGACCGCGACAACACAGGCCAACGCCGTTTCGGTGCCGGCACGCATGTCCGTGGGCTCGGTGGCGAGCCAGATCATATCGATGCGGATCATTTGACGAGGCTACGAATGAAGCGCGCACAGCCGTCGGGGTCGACAGTGGGCCAAGTCACCGTGAGTGTTTGCTGTTTGAATGGAATTTCAATACGCGCCAACGTTGCTTCCAAAGGCTCAGATTCAGACTTCATCGTCAGTGGCAAGAATGCCGGGAGCGCGTCAGGTTGACGATCGCGATAGAGCGGTATCCATTTGCGCACCAGGTCAACATTGATGCCATGGCGCAAGGCGATGCTGGCGATCGACACGTCAGGTTGCAGGCATTCCTGAACAACTTGGGCTTTGAACGGTTTTGGATAAGAGGTGCGCTGGCGCATGGTGATTCTTGCGGTAAGGGCGATGGTGTCCACGTATTTTTAGGTGGACACCACCGCCCTTAATGCTGGGATTCTGAAGGTGTGTTCGCTGGCCGCTTACCTCTTTCGCACGCGCGTAATATTTGCATCGGAATATCTGCCGCATGAAGCTCACGCGACAGGGTCTGTATTCACAGCCGCGGAGCGGCGCCCAGTTCGCTTTGGATCAACTGCTTTTCATAATCTTTGCGCTCTTGCATCGCCTGCTCTGAGCGGTCCATGAGCGAAAACAGAACAATCCCAATGAATGCAGTCAGCATAGAGAAAAGGGCTGGATACTCGTAAGGATAAACCGCTTGCTTATGCCCAAGTACGTTCACCCAGACAGTTGGACTTAGCACAGTTAGAACCACGGCACAAAGCAAGCCCAGCGACCCGCCGATCACTGCGCCGCGGGTTGTCAGATCTTTCCAATAAATGGAGAGCAAGAGCACAGGAAAGTTAGAGCTAGCGGCAATCGAGAACGTAAGACTGACAATGAACGCGATGTTCTGTTGCTCAAAAGCAATGCCAAGAAAGATGGACAGCACTCCTAAGCTCAGGGTAGTGAACCGAGAAACTATCAACTCTTCGCGTTCGCTCGCACCGCCGCGGCGTAGCACCTTTGCGTACAAGTCGTGAGAGACAGCTGATGAGCCCGCCAGCGCTAAACCCGCCACCACCGCGAGTATGGTCGAGAAAACGACAGCGCAGATGAAACCGAGGAATAGATCACCACCGACTGCATGTGCCAAGTGGACTGCAACCATGTTTGTCCCGCCAACTAAAACACCATCGGCGCTATGGTATGCCGGATCTCCAGATACCAGGACGATGGTTCCGAAACCAATGACTATGATCAGCGCGTACCCTATGCCAATGACCCCAGTAGCGTGCAGAATACTCTTTCGCGCCGCCTGCACGTCGATCACAGTAAAGAAGCGCATAAGAATATGCGGCAGCCCTGCCGTACCAAAAATCAACGCCATGCCGAGTGACACAGCCGATACAAGGTCAGTTACCAAACCGCCAGGGCTGAGAATACCGCTGTGATTAGGATGTACCGCTACGGCTTCACGAAGCAGACTATCAAAGCTGAAATCAAACTGACGCAACACCATCAATGCCATGAATGCACACCCGGCCAGCATTAATATCGCCTTGACGATCTGAATCCAAGTGGTGGCAAGCATACCGCCGAAGTATACGTGGATGACCATCAGACAGCCAATCAGCACCACCGCGGACTTATAGTCGAATCCGAACAGCAATTCGACCAGCTTGCCAGCAGCCACCATCTGCGATACCAGATACAACAACACAATGATGATCGAGCTGGATGCCGCGAACGCTCGTACCGGCCGTTGCCTTAGGCGATACGACACTACATCGGCCAAAGTGAAACGCCCCAGATTACGGAGTGGTTCAGCGATGAGTAATAGGATGATCGGCCAACTGGCCAAAAATCCGATCGAGTAAATCATTCCGTCATAGCCGCTACTGAAAACTAACGCGGAAATTCCTAGCAAAGCCGCGGCAGACATATAATCGCCCGCTATGGCCCATCCATTCTGCAACGCACTTATACGTCCGCCCGCAGTGTAATGGTCAGCAATGGTATTGTTCCGTCGCGCAGCCCAGCGGGTGATCCCTAAGGTCGCACTCACAAACAGCAGAAACATGCAGATGGCGATGCCGTTGCTGCCACCACTCACATGAGTAGCCGCGAAAGTTGGGGTGGTTGCTGCCAGTAAAATCAATGCCCCTAGCGCTTTCATGGCCGCCCTCCTTCGCGCGCTTGCGCAACCAACGGGTCGAACACACGATTCGCCCAGCTTACGTACACCGCGACGATGAAGAATGTCAGTCCGAACAGACCAAATCCGGCCACAAAACCCCAGGTAACCGTGGCTCCCGGCAGCGCAGTGGCTAATGCCGTAGGTTTCAAGACCAGGATGAGGATGAATCCGAAGTAGGCGCCCAACATGAGTAAGGTGAGCTGACCACACAACTGACGCCGGCGGCGGATAAGGTTGACCTTTGCGATGCAGGGCGCCACTGTTGTAGGACTTGGTTTGACGTCATGAGTCGTTTCAGCCATCGCACTCTCCGTGGGGCAGGCTTGTTTCAGTGGTTGTTGAGAAGCGTGGAGTCAGCTAGCGAGCCGTTACAAGTTCGAAGGCATGGCTGCTACCGCATCGGGACCTCAGGCGAGCTTTAGCGCTCGGCCGTTTCGCAGCTGTGGTCACTGGCTAATTGAGCCGGTATGGCGGCGTCTAGGTGCCCGGCATTGCCGCATCACCCACAATCTCAGCTATAAGCACTCCACGTTGAGGGCGGGTGACGAACGCAGAATTTCTCAGCAAGGCGATCCAATTGCGTTCGTACGTGGCACCTTGCGCACGTGGATAGGCTGAAGAACGATTGCTGAGGTTCCCGATCACCTTTTGAATAGTGGTACGGGCAAGCTCAGGCGTAGCAGTCTTGATGTCCACTAATCCTTTTCGCGAATCGGGAGAGGTGACATATAATTCTGCCAGCACTCTCTGTTGAGGTTAGTCAGCAGAGCCACCTGAGACATGCACTATCAGAAAATTTGCTGTCAGTGACATATATTTTCGCATCTCTACCACCGTCAACGTCCACGCGCCACGCTGGTAGCGGATGGGAAGCACAACTACCGGCTATCCCATACGTCCTTGTCAGTAGCTGTGCTTCCAGTTTTATATTTCCACAAAGAAACAACTTCTCATAGGCTTCATAAGTATTATTTTGCAGTTTCCCAGTTCGGTTTTTCCGCCCCCCCTAATTGAATCGCCCATGGTTTCCAGCCACTCTCCGGCCCCAGAAAATAGCGTTTCTCATGCGCGACTGGCGACGGCGGCGTAACACCGCTGTGTCGACGCGTACGCGCATAGAACATCTCGATATAAGCGAAAATATGTTCGGGCTTCGTCACGCGCTCCGTAGATCTTCCGACAGATTCGCCCCCGCTTCGAAAGCTGGAAAAGGCGTTCGGCCGCCACTTGGTTATGGCAGTCCCTCGCAGCTTGCGCACGCCGCTCTTGGGGCTTGCTGTAGACCTTGATCCCTGCGTGGAGGCCGTGTACGGATATGCCCAGGCGCTGAGCCACACCAGCGACAGGCTTGCCTTTTCTCGGTCACTTACGTGACCGCTTCGATTTTGAATGCTTCGGGGAAACGCTGACGGCGCAGCACCTCCTATTCGGGCCTCAATACGAGGCCCAAATAGGAGGTGCCTGGGAAACCAAGGGCGATTCAACGGCCTTTGGACGCAGCTTTCACAAAATGCCGACATTCCGAGAGGCATAGTCAGCCTGCTTCGATACGTTCTTCTGACCCGCCAACATGGCGGGTTTTCTTTTGGGCTCGACAGCCCTCACGCCGCCTACATTAATAGCCTTCAGCCATCAGTTCCGGTGCATTTACTCAGCACGTTCGCTACGATCGGCCCTCGCCCGCCCATGATACTGAGTCGATGACCATGAAACTGCTTGCCGTGCTGATCCAGGTGCTACTCGTGCAGACGGATTGGCCGACACTGGAACGTCCCCGCCGCGTCTTCACCCGCGGATTCGTCGCCACCTGCCTGATGGTCGCTGTTATCGAATGGATGGTCTTGAGCGCACTGTTCAAGGGTTGAGCCCTACCTGCCATCACTGAGCAAGCGCGCGTCGCCGGGCTGCCCGGAGGCTCGTCTACACTGACCCCTGTCATCCACCGCAACCCAAGAGACGCTCATGAAACGACTCCACGCCCTGCTCACCGGGCTGCTGCTCGCGTTGGGCCTGGTCAGCACCGATGCCGTGGCCGCTGGCGAGCCAAACGCACCCATCCAGTTTGGCGCCATTGGCTGGGAAAGTGGCGCATTGACTACCGAGATCCTGCGCCTGATCGTCGAGAAGGGCTACGGCTACCCAACCGACACGCTGCCCGGCAGCACCGTGAGCATGGAAGTGGCGCTGGCGCGCAACGACCTTCAGGTGATTGCCGAAGAGTGGGCTGGGCGCAGTCCGGCCTGGGTCGAGGCCGAGAAAAAAGGCGAAGTGTTCGCGCTGGGTGATACGGTCAAGAATGCCGTCGAAGGCTGGTATGTCCCGGCTTACGTGATCAAGGGCGATCCGGCCCGCTCCATCGAAGCGGCGGCGCCGGATTTGAAAACCGTAGCCGACCTACAGCGCTACGCACAGGTGTTCAAGGACCCGGAGGCGCCCAAGCAAGGACGTTTTCTCAACAGCCCCAGCGGCTGGACTTCGGAAATCGTCAACAGTCAAAAACTCAAGGCGTACAAGCTCGACGACCTCTACGTCAACTTCCGCACAGGCTCGGGCGCGGCGCTGGACGCAGAAATCAACTCGGCCATTCGTCGCGGGCGCCCCGTGCTGTTCTATTACTGGAGCCCCACCCCGCTGATGGGCCGCTACGATCTGGTGCGCCTCGAAGAGCCTCCCTTTGATCCCAAGGCGTGGGCCACATTGACCGATCCGAGCAACCCACATCCTCAAGGCAGTGCTTCGCTCCCTACCAAACTGTCGATCGGCGTATCGAAAGCCTTCAAGAACCAGTACCCGGATTTGGTCGCACTGTTCGAGCAGGTGGACTTGCCCATCGACATCCTCAACCAGGCGTTGGCCAAAATGAGCGAGAAGCGCCAGGACCCACGCAAGGCGGCTGAAGCGTTTTTGCGCCAGCACCCCGAAATATGGCACGCCTGGATGCCATCGCCAGTCGCGGACAAGGTCGCAGCAGCCCTGTAGCGGCGTGTAGGCATGCAAAGAAATGTAACACCCTACTCCTTGGAGCCGGCAGCGCCTGGACTACGCTTGAGCCCATGTGATGCCGGGCCCCTCTGACGGTGCAAACCGCCATGTCGGAATCACTGTTGCCATGCAACGTCGACAATCAAGGAGGGGCTCATGACAGCTCTGCAGACATTCCTCACTTCTCCCCTGCTCGGCACCAGCACCTGGTTGTGGCTGGTGTTCATCACCATCGTCATTGCCCTGCTGGTGCTGGACCTGGGCGTACTGCATCGGCAGGAACGTGAAATCGAGATGCGCGAAAGCCTGCTGCTGTACTCAGGCTACTTCAGCGTGGGCGTGCTGTTCGGTGCATGGGTGTGGTTCGAGCTGGGCGCACAGTCGGCGCTGGAGTTCTATACCGGCTTTCTCGTCGAGCAATCGCTGTCGATGGACAATGTGTTCGTCATGGCGATGATCTTCAGCTTTTTCGCCATTCCCCGGCGCTACCAGCACCGAGTGCTGTTTTGGGGCATCATCGGGGTGGTCGTGCTCAGGGCGATCATGATCGGGGTGGGCGCAGCGCTGGTCCAGAACTTTGCCTGGGTGCTCTATCTGTTCGGCGCATTTCTGCTGTTCACAGGGATCAAGATGGCCTTGTCCAAGGAAGACAGCGAGCCTGACCTGGCCAACAATCCCATCCTGCGCTTCGTACGCAAGCATTTGCGGGTGACCGACCAGTTACACGGCAAGCGTTTCTTCGTCCGCCTGACGCCCCCGGGCCAGAGCAAAGCGCTGCGCTATGCGACACCGCTGTTCATGGCCTTGGTCCTGATCGAACTGGCCGACCTGGTGTTCGCGGTAGACAGCGTACCGGCGATTTTCGCCATCACCCAGGACCCATTCATCGTCTACACCTCGAACATCTTCGCCATCCTCGGCCTGCGCTCGTTGTATTTCGCCCTGTCAGCGCTTATGCACCGCTTCATCTACCTCAAATATGCCTTGGCATTGGTGCTGATCTTCATCGGCTGCAAGATTTTCTACCATGGCCTGATCGGTGAAGTGCCCGCGCTGCTCTCGCTGGGGGTCACGCTCGGGCTGCTGCTGGGCGGGGTACTCCTGTCACTGTTCAAGACCCGGCATGATCGAGGCGACGGAGCCGCCGACAACGGCAAGCCCTCGTGAATCCGGACGGGCCTCGATGCGCACTGGAGACCTGTTCACTGGCTGCTGCGCAGCATCTCTCTGGGCACGTATTTGCCAACCTCGTACTTGCCGATGGCAGCCCGATGCACTTCATCCGGCCCATCGGCCAGGCGCAGGGTACGCTGCATGGCGTACATGTAGGCCAGCGGGAAGTCACCACTGACCCCCGCGCCGCCATGGATCTGTATGGCGCGATCAATCACGCGCAACGCCACGTTCGGCGCCACCACCTTGATCTGGGCGATCTCGCTGCGCGCGACCTTGTTACCCACTGTGTCCATCATGTAGGCGGCCTTGAGGGTCAGAAGCCGCGCCATGTCGATCTCCATGCGTGAATCGGCGATCTTGTCGATATTGCCGCCCAGGCGTGCCAGCGGCTTACCGAACGCCGTACGCGCCACCGCACGTTTGCACATCAGCTCCAACGCTCGCTCGGCCATGCCCAGCGAGCGCATGCAGTGGTGTATACGCCCAGGCCCCAGACGCCCCTGAGCAATCTCGAAGCCTCGGCCCTCACCGAGGATGACGTTTTCATAAGGGACGCGCACGTTGTCGAACAACACCTCGGCGTGGCCGTGCGGTGCATCGTCATAGCCGAACACCGGCAGCGGCCTGACGATCTTCACGCCTGGCGCATCGGTGGGCACCAGAACCATCGAGTGTTGCTGATGCCGCGGGCCGTCCGGATTGGACAGACCCATGAAGATCATCACCTTGCAGCGCGGATCACACGCGCCGGACGTCCACCACTTGCGCCCATTGATCAACCACTGATCACCCTCGCGCACAGCGGTGGCCGCCATGTTGGTGGCGTCCGAGGAAGCCACGTCAGGCTCGGTCATGGCGAAGGCCGAGCGGATCTCGCCACGCAGCAACGGCTCCAGCCAGCGCTGCTGCTGGGCCGCAGTGCCATAGCGCACCAGGACTTCCATGTTGCCGGTATCGGGTGCCGAACAGTTGAACGGCTCCGGCCCCAGCAGCGAGCGCCCCATGATCTCGGCCAGGGGGGCGTATTCCAGATTGGTCAGGCCTGCGCCGTAATGCGATTCCGGCAGGAACAGGTTCCACAACCCTTGCGCTTTGGCCTCGGCCTTCAGCGTTTCCATGATCGCAGTGGGTTGCCAGCGGTCGCCCTCGGCCACCTGACGCTCGAACTCCGCCTCAGCGGGGTAGACATGGGTGTCCATGAACGCGATGACGCGCTCGCGCAGCGCCTGGACCTTGGGCGTATAGGCGAAATCCATAGAGAGGTTCCTGTGCGCAATGGAATGACTGGACTGCAGACTAGAGCAGCAGGCATCAATCCATCCAGTCTATTTTCTCTGTATATTAACATTCATAACCGATATATGATCCCGCGATAACATCAATCAAGAGCGGCGCACCATGAACCTCAGCAAGGTCGATCTCAACCTGTTCATCGTCTTCGACGCCATCTACACCGAGGCCAACCTGACGCGCGCCGGGCAGATCGTCGGCATCACCCAGCCAGCCGTGTCCAACGCCCTGTCACGCTTGCGTGAAACCTTCAACGATCCGCTGTTCGTGCGCACCGCCCAAGGCATGGTGCCCACCCCCATGGCGCAGAACATCATCGGCCCGGTGCGCAATGCCCTGGCGCTGCTGCGCACGTCGGTGCAGGAAAGCCGTATCTTCAATCCGCAGCAGGCGAACAAGACCTTTCGCATCAGCATGACCGACCTGACCGAGGCCGTGATCCTGCCCCTGCTCTTTCAGCGCTTGCGCCGCGTGGCCCCCGCCGTGGTGATCGAAAGCTTCCTGGGTAAACGCCGGGAAACCACCAAGGAACTGGCAGCAGGACGCCTGGATTTCGCCGTGGATGCACCGCTGAACACCGACCCACAAGTGCGTCACGTCAAGTTGATGGAGGACCGCTACGTCTGCGCCATGCGCCAGGGCCATCCCCAGTCGGGTAGCACATTGACCCTTGAGCACTATCTAGGCATGACCCACATCCACATTTCAAGCCGCCGCAATGGCTTGGGTTACGTCGACCTGGCATTGGGCAAGATGGGGGTGCAACGCAAAGTGGCCCTGCGCTCGCAGCACTACCTGATGGCGTCCCAAGTACTGCAGCAAACCGATATGGTCATGACCGTACCGGAACGTTTCGCCCGACGGCACCAATTACGCTACCTGTCTTTGCCCGTCGAGATTCCGCCGCTGGAAACGCACCTGTACTGGCACGAGAGCACAGATCAGGATCCCGCCAACCGCTGGATGCGCGAACAAATCATCGAGTTGTGTCAGCACGTGGTGGCGCAGGATGAACGAGCGCTTTCAGCAGGCCAGCCCGGAAATAACGATTAGATTTATTTCTATGTAAATCCATATATTTAGGAAATATTTCTATTTGAAAACGGAAAACATAGAAAATATGAAAGATCGTTTTTAGGTCAGGGCCTAACATGGCGGGTACCCTAGTAACCGCCTCGGATTCACTATGCCTGTCAGCCCACTCTATTTCGACTATGCCGCCACTACCCCGATCGATGATCAGGTCCTGGAAAGTATGCTGGCCTGCATGAGCCGCCATACGCACTTCGGCAACCCTGCTTCACGCGGCCACGCCTATGGGCAAGCCGCCCGCAAACTGGTCGAGCAGGCGCGAGAACAAGTCGCCAGGCAACTCGGCGCGGTACCCGACTCGATCGTATGGACCTCCGGGGCAACCGAGTCCAACAACCTTGCACTCAAGGGCATCTGTCATGGTATGGATAAGCCAGGACACCTCGTCACCAGTCAGTTGGAGCACAAGGCGGTACTCGACACAGCCGCCTACCTTGAGCGCCAAGGTTGGACCGTCACACGCCTGGCACCGGATGACCGTGGGCTGATTCAACCTGAGGCCGTACGCGCGGCGCTGCGCCCCGACACCCGGCTCGTGTCACTGATGGCGGTGAACAACGAACTGGGCACTGTCACCGATTTCGCCCGCATCGGCCACTACGTAAGAGCGCACGGGGCGCTGCTGCACGTCGACGCCGCGCAGGCGGTGGGCAAGGTCGTGCTAGACGTCGAGCGCCAGGCCGTTGATCTGATGTCGGTGTCCGCGCACAAGGTCTACGGCCCCAAAGGCATTGGCGCCCTCTACGTCGGCGAGCGTGCGCGCCCGCTGCTGCACGCGCAGATGCACGGCGGCGGTCACGAAGGTGGAATGCGCTCTGGCACCTTGGCCACCCACCAGATCGTTGGCATGGGCAGCGCATTCGCCCTGGCGGGGCTACTGGCCGAGGACGAACAACGTCGCATCCAGGCATTGTCACAGCGCTTGCGCAATGGGCTGCTGGGCCTGCCGGGCGTGGGTCTCAACGGCTGCGCCGAGCAGCGTATTGCGCACACGCTGAACCTGTGTATTCAGGCCAAGGGTTTCAACGTCGAGGCGCTGGCCTCGGAACTGGCGATCTCATCGACTTCGGCCTGCAACTCGGCCAGCAATGCAGCTTCGCACGTGCTGCTGGCGCTGGGCATGGGCGAGCAGCAGGCGCGCAGCAGCGTACGCATCAGCCTCGGGCGCTACAGCAGCGAGACGGACGTGGACAAAGCGGTCGAGGTGTTCCGCCGCGTCATCATGGCTGGAGCGAGCGCACTGTGGTAACTGCCTGATCGTGCGCAGACTGGACCAGACGCTGCAACTCACGCCGAACCATGGCCACGAAAGGCGGCGAGTCCATCTGATAGAGCTGAGCCGCCACCCAGTCGAACCACGCACCCTGCATCGCCGCTCGACAGGCCAGCATCCGCTGCGCCTCTCGCACGGCCTCGGCCTGATGCCGCTGATGAAACGCAGCACGATCCAAGGGCCGGGATCGCGCTTCGCTCATTCGCTGGCCTTGAACGTGGTCAGCTCACCCTTGCGCCACTTGGCGACCTTGCCGGTCACAGCCTTGAGCAACTTGCCGAGGCCCTCGGTGATTGGCTGATGCGCGGCGAACACCAGCATCACGCTGTGGCCGTCGCGAAAGACGATCCCTTCGCCTTCGGCAACCGAGACGAAGGCATAGTCGCCTACGCCATAGACATTGAACTTGATTTCGCGAAAGCGCAGTTCGAGCTTACCGCCTTCGCGACTGGGCAATACCGCAGCCCGGAAGTGGTCGCCCACCTTGAGTTCCAAGTGCTGCTTGTCGTCCACCACCAACGCGCTGTCGGTGTCGATCTCAGCCATGTACAGGCCGTCAGGATTTTGCTCGGTGACATAGACGAAGCGGTTCTGAAAGAGTTTGACCAGCTTGCCGCGCAAGTCGCCCAAGGCGAACAGGGCGTGGGTATCCAGTGTACTGACTGCCAATGAAGTGATCCTCGAACCTAATGTTACCCGCCGCCATACACGGCCGTGCAGGCATGACGCGGAGGCCATTTCAACGTGAAGTCTGAAAGGTTAGTGACATGATGTGCCCGACGTCTGTGAAGCTAGGCGATACGAAGAGCAGGATTCTTTACCCTGAATCGCCAGCAGACTCCCCAGAAAACGCTTCATGCCAGTCCCACAGGGGAACCAGCACCGTCTGACAACAACGCCGCTGGAAAAGATGCAATAGATAGCGTCAGGCCCTCGGCAGATCGGGCCCTGCAACGTATCCGCGCATTTACAGGGGAAGGAATATGCACGAAAACACCGAAATCCGTCGAGAGGTCTCGAGTATTTCTTACATGCAGCAACTGACGAATACCCTGCGGTTCGTCGTTGTCCCGGCCGGAATACAATTCTTTCACGTCACAGACCGCACCACCGGCAGGGTCAAAGGTTTCCGCCGCAGCCACCTGGAAGCCTGTGCACTGGCACGTCTGTTGGACGACTGTGCAGCGTGAAGCCTGCACCGCGCGCGATGGCAAACGGCTGAAAATGCAAAAGGCCCTGCGCGTAAGCTGCAGGGCCTTGTTGCTGAACGCCTCGATCAGATCTGCCGCTGGTGGCGATCCAACTGCTCGTGACGTTCCTGGGCTTCGATGCAATACTTGGTGGTTGGACTGATCAACAGGCGCTGCAGACCAATCGGCTCGCCACTGTCATCGCACCAACCGAAGCTTTCGTCGGCGATGCGACCCAGGGCCATCTCCAACTGCGGCAGCAGGCGCTGATCGCGCTCGATGGCATTGACCAACCAGTGACGCTCTTCCTCGACCGAGGCGACATCGGCGGGATCGGATGGCGTATCCAGGCTTTCGATGGTCGCGCGGCTCAGCTCGATACGCTCGTGGGTCTCGACTTTCATCGCTTGCAACATCGCGGTGAAGTACGCGAGCTGATCGGCATTCATGTAGTCATCGGCCGACATGGCCAGCAACTGTTCCTTGGTCATCGAATTCTCTATGAAAAATGTGCATTTGGGCGATTCGGGTACCACCGGCGATGGCACGCCGATGACGGAATTCTTCAAGCGCCAACCGGCACTCTTTTGCAGGGGGCGGCAGTCTAAGGTGCCAAGCCCCGGGGGGCAACAGCCAGCGTGGGGAATTTGCCTGAAACGGCAAGGATTCCGCCGGCCGGGCTGTCGATCGGCCACTGCCGGACAGGGCAAGGCGCGCTGGCCACGGGCGTACTATGCAGCAACTCGACAGCCCCGACCAGTCGGCGATGCGACGCGGGCGGGCGCATCGCCGTCGCCCGCCACGCGCCCAATGTGTTCAGCGGTCCTTGAACTGCGCCTCGCGCTTGGCGATGAACGCGGCCATGCCCTCCTTCTGGTCTTCGGTGGCAAAGGCCGCGTGGAACACCCGACGCTCGAAGCGCACGCCCTCGCTCAAGGTGACCTCGAAGGCGCGGTTGACGCTTTCCTTGACCATCATGCTCATCGGAATCGACTTGCTAGCGATGCTTGCGGCGACCTTGAGCGCTTCTTCCAACAGCTCAGCCTGGGGCACAACGCGTGCCACCAGCCCTGCCCGTTCGGCCTCCTCGGCGCCCATCAGGCGACCGGTCAGGCACAGCTCCATGGCCTTGGCCTTGCCCACCGCGCGGGTCAGACGCTGGGTACCGCCCATGCCGGGCAGTACACCCAGGTTGACTTCCGGCTGACCGAACTTGGCATTGTCCGCTGCCAGGATGAAGTCGCACATCATGGCCAACTCGCAACCGCCGCCCAGGGCGAAGCCAGAGACTGCCGCGATGATCGGCTTGCGTCGGTTGGCAATGCGGTCGGCATCGCTGAACAGGTCGTCGACGTAGATCTGCGGGTAGCTCAGCTCGGCCATCTCCTTGATGTCGGCGCCGGCAGCGAACGCCTTGGCCGAGCCGGTGATCACCACACAGCCGATGTTCGGATCGTGCTCGAGCTGGTCCAGGGCCTGGTTGACCTCGGCGACGATCTGCGCGTTCAGGGCATTGAGCGCCTGGGGACGATTGAGCGTGATCAGCCCGACTTTGCCGTGGATGTCCAGCAGGATTGTTTCGAATGCCATGCAAGCTGCTCCTTCAAAGGTTGCGCGCAATGACCATGCGCTGAATGTCACTGGTGCCTTCGTAGATCTGGCACACCCGCACGTCGCGGTAGATACGCTCCAGCGGGAAGTCCTTCAGATAGCCATATCCACCGAGCGTCTGCAAGGCGTCGGAGCAGACCTTCTCAGCCATTTCCGAAGCGAACAGCTTGGCCATCGACGCCTCGACCAATGCGGGGCGCCCGGCATCGCGCAAGGCGGCGGCATGCAGCACCATCTGCCGGGCCACGGCGATGCGCGTGGCCATGTCGGCCAGACGGAAAGCCACGGCCTGGTGTTCGAGCAGCGGCTTACCAAAACTGTGCCGTTCGCGTGCATAGTCACGGGCGACCTCGAACGCGGCACGGGCCATGCCTACGGCCTGTGCGGCGATGCCAATGCGTCCGCCCTCCAGGTTGGCCAACGCGATGCGATAGCCCTCGCCCTCCTCGCCAAGGCGATTGGCCACTGGCACCTTCACATTATCGAAAACGATCTGACAGGTGTCCGAGGCGTGCTGGCCGAGCTTGTCCTCGACCCGCGCCACCTGATAACCCGGCGCGTCAGTAGGCACGATGAAGGCGCTGATACCGCGCTTGCCGGCCTCGGGGTCGGTGACGGCGAACACGATCACCACCCCGGCGTTCTGGCCTGAGGTGATGAACTGCTTACTGCCGCTCAATACATAATGATCGCCGTCGCGGCGGGCACGGGTTTTCAGGCTGCTGGCGTCGGAGCCCGCCTGCGGCTCGGTCAGGGCGAAAGCCCCAAGCATGCTGCCGCTGGCCAGCGGGACAAGGAATTGCGCCTTCTGTTCTTCGGTGCCGAAGCGCAGGATTGGTACGCATCCCACCGAGTTGTGCACGCTCATGATGGTCGAACAGGCGCCGTCGCCGGCGGCGATCTCCTCCAGCGCCAGGGCATAAGCGACATAACCGGTGTCGCTTCCCCCCACTGCTCCGGCACCAGCATGCCGAACAGACCCAGCCCGGCCATTTCCTCGATGGCCTCGCGCGGGAAGCGATGCGCCTTGTCCCATTGTTCAGCGAACGGCTTGAGCCGCTCCTGAGCGAAGTCCTTCACCGCGTCGGCGATCTGTTGTTGCTCGTCAGTTACCAGCATGGTTCACCTCAGTACAGGCATTCGACCGCCATCGCCGTGGCTTCGCCGCCGCCGATGCAGATGGCCGCGATGCCGCGGCGCAGGTTGTTCTGGCGCAACGCCCAGAGCAGGGTCACCAGAATGCGCGCGCCCGACGCGCCGATGGGGTGACCCAGGGCACAGGCGCCGCCATGGATATTGACCTTGTCGCGGGGCAGGTCCAGATGCTTCATGGCCGCGAGCGTCACCACGGCAAAGGCTTCGTTGATCTCGAACAGGTCCACCTCGGCCAGGCGCCAGCCGGTGCGTTCGACCAGCCGCTCGATGGCCCCGATCGGCGCGGTGGGAAACAGCGCCGGACTGTCGGCAAACGCCGCATGCCCATGGATCACTGCCAGCGGTCGCAGGCCCCGTTTCTCGGCCTCGCTGCGACGCATCATCACCAGCGCCGCTGCGCCGTCGGAAATGGAACTGGAGTTCGCCGCCGTGACCGTACCGCCGTCGCGAAAGGCTGGCTTGAGCTGAGCGATCTTGTCCAGACGCGCCTTGGGCGGCTGCTCGTCGTGCTCCACCAGACGTTTCTGTTTGCCGTCGGTCACCTCCACCGCAACGATCTCATCAGCGAAACGGCCGTGGTCGATCGCCGCTTGTGCACGAGTCAGCGAGTCGATGGCGAAGGCATCCTGCGCCTGGCGATCGAAGCCGTTGGCCTGGGCGCAGTCCTCGGCGAAGGTGCCCATCAAACGGCCCTTGTCGTAGGCGTCCTCCAGACCATCGAGGAACATGTGGTCGAGGATCCGGCCATGCCCCATGCGGTAACCGGCCCGCGCCTTGTCTAGCAAATACGGCGCATTGCTCATGCTTTCCATGCCACCGGCGACCACCACCTCGGCACTGCCGGCCGACAACAGGTCATGGGCCAAAATGGCCGCCTGCATGCCAGAGCCACACATCTTGTTCAAGGTGGTGCAGGTGGTGTGCCTGTCCAGACCGGCGCCCAGGGCAGCCTGTCGCGCCGGTGCCTGGCCGAGCCCGGCGGGCAGCACGCAGCCGAACAGCACCTGCTCGACACTGTCGGGTTGCAGGCCGGCGCGCTCCACGGCGGCGCGGATCGCGGCACTGCCCAATTGCGGCGCCGTGAGGCTCTTCAGATCGCCCTGCAGCCCGCCCATGGGCGTACGCACGGCACTGACGATGACGATGGGATCGTTGGCGAGGGCCATGTAGCGTTCTCCTTATCTGGCAGCCATGCGCAGCGCGCCGTCGAGGCGAATCACCTCGCCGTTGAGCATGCTGTTCTCAATGATGTGTCGGACCAGCGCAGCGTACTCATCTGGCCGCCCCAGGCGTGGCGGGAATGGCACGCCAGCGGCCAACGAGTCGCGGACCGGCTGGGTCATGCCGGCCATCATCGGTGTTTCGAAGATGCCCGGAGCAATGGTCATCACGCGGATGCCGAAGCGCGCCAGCTCGCGCGCTGCGGGCAAGGTCAGGCTGGCCACCGCCCCTTCGAGGCGGCATAGGCTGCCTGGCCGATCTGGCCATCATAGGCGGCCACGGACGCCGTGTTGATGATGACGCCACGCTCGCCGCCTTCATCGGCAGGACTTTCACTGATGGCCGCAGCGGCCAGGCGCAGCATGTTGAAGCTGCCGATGAGGTTGACGCTGACCACCTTGGCGAAGCTGGCCAGGGCATGCGGCCCCTCCTTGCCCAGGACTTTCTCGGCGCCGACGATACCGGCGCAGTTGACCAGCCCTTGCAGGCTGCCGAAAGCGTTCACTGCTGCCGCTACGGCGGCCTGCGCCGCCTGCTCGTCGCTGATGTCGGCCACCGCGAAACGGGCATTGTCACCCAGTTCGCGCGCCTTGGCCTCGACCGCCTGGGCATTGACATCGACCAGCATCACGCGGGCGCCCGCCTCCACCAGCGATTGCGCGGTGGCCGCACCCAGGCCCGAAGCGGCGCCGGTGACGATGAAATGGGAGTTCTTTAGGTTCATGGATAGCTTCCTTCAGGCGCTGGCAGCGGGGGTCTGCGCAGCCTGTTGCTTGACGATTTCCTGGTTGCGCAGGATGAAGCGTTGCAGCTTGCCGCTGGGGTCTTGGGCAGCTCTGCGACGAATTCGATTTCGCGTGGGTAGGCGTGGGCGTAAAGCCGCTGACGCACATGCTGACGCAGGGTTTCCTCGAGTTCCGGGCTCGGGCCATGGCCCGTGCTCAACACCACGAATGCCTTGATCAGTTCGGTGCGCTCAGGATCGGGCTTACCGATCACGGCGGCCTCGACCACCGCCGGGTGCTCGATCAGCGCGCTTTCCACATCGAACGGCCCGACGCGATAGCCGGAGGTGGTGATCACATCGTCGTTGCGTCCGACGAAGCTGATGCTGCCGTCGGGGTTGAGCTCGACGGTGTCGCCGGACAAGTAGTACTTGCCGACGAAGGCTTTGGTCGGCCCCCCGTGATAGCCGTCGAACCAGCACAGCGGCGATTGCTCGCGGTCCACCGCCAGCACGCCGGGTTGGCCCGCCGCCAACTCGTTGCAGGCCTCGTCCAGCACCACGATGCGATGCCCCGGCACGGCGTAGCCGGCCGAACCCATGTGGACCGGGTGGGCCAGACCGTGGTGGTTGCACAACACCATGCCCAGCTCGGTCTGCCCGTAGTGGTCATGGATGGTCACGCCCAGCTCGTCGGCGAACCAGCGGATCACCTCGGGATTGAGTGGCTCGCCAGCACTGCTGACCACGCGCAAACGCCCTTCGATCGGCGCCGAAAAGGCGCTGCCAGCCGCGATCAGCAGGCGATAAGCCGTGGGCGACCCAGCCAGGTTGCTGATGCCCAGCTTGTCGATCACCCGCGCGCAGCTCTCGACGCTGAATGGACCATCGTAGAACGTGGTGGCATGCCCCAGGGCCAGCGGGCCGGTGACCGCGTAGTAGAGTCCATAGGCCCAGCCAGGATCGGCCAGGTTCCAGAAGTTGTCCTCCGGGCGCAGGTCGATGGCCTCGCGCATGTAGCCCTGAAACGCCACGATGGCGCGCAGCGGCACTTCCAGCGGCTTGGCAGGGCCGGTAGTACCGGAGGTGAACATCAGCAGGAAGGGGTCATTGCCGCTGCGCATCACCGCCTCGCGCAGGGGCTCGGCGGCGTCGCGCAATTGGGCGAAGTCGGGCTCGCCCGCCGCAGCGCCCACGGTGATGATTGCCGGCTCGCACGACAGTCCGTCGAGCTTGGGGCGGTTGTGCCGATCGGTCACCACCACACGGGCATGAGACTGCTCCAGGCGGTGCTCGATGGCCTTCGGCCCGAAGGCCGTGAACAGCGGTTGATAGACCGCCCCAGGCGCCAGGTGGCCAGGATGGTCACCAGCAACTCGACCGTGCGCGGCATCAGCCCGGCGACACGGTCGCCGGCGCCGACCCCGCGATCCTTGAGCACCGTGGCAAAACGCTGCGACTGCACCTGCAACTGTTCGAAACTGTAGCGACGGGTAGTGCCGTCGCGGTCCTCGCAAATCAGCGCGATCCGGTCGGCACCGACGTGTCGATCACAGCATTCGAGACAGGCATTGAGACGCTGGAGGGTGCCGTGCAAGGCCTCCTCGGTCGTTCGGGCATAGTCGAAGGCGCGCACGGCTTCGGCATGGTCACGCATCGTCGGACTCCTGTTGTTGTTATGGGAGCAAGAGACATGGGGTCCGACGATGTTGGCGCTGCCAGCCAGGGCCTACAATGGCCAAAGCTGTCAATGTGGTTGAGCGTTATGGCCATGCTCGCGTTCAGCTCCCGCTGTGCCTGGACGCAAGACCGGCCAGTGCTTCAAGGGTCAACTCCATGACCAGCGCATCGAGGGTGGCCTCCCGCTCGCTCTTCAGCGCATCCCAACGCGCGGTGTATTCCTGGCTGGACAGTTGCTCGCTCGCTTCATCGATGGCCTCGCCCCGGGCAGCGAAGTCCTGGGTGACCGAAGCGAATACCCGGTCATGTCGCTCCTGCAGGTACGTTCGCCAGAATTCCTGCTGCACCAGATACTCGACGAGCGCTTGCTCAGTCTCGGCAGCGAGCACGGTCTTCAACGCCTCATCCAGTTGCGAGGGGCTGACGTCAGCCACGCTCTCGTAACGCATCGAACGCGGCTGCAATGGCAAATCCAGGGACTCGGCAAGCTGTATCCGATAGAACAGGATCACTTCGAGGTCATCGACATCGCGGCCGGTCTGGCGCCGGCCGGCGATCACCTGGCGGGCGATACGGTCCACTTGCCCCAAGCGGTACAACTGCCGCCCCAAGTGGATCAGCCGAGCACCTCGTTCCTGCGCCGTACCGTGGCGGTTAGCCCTGGCCACTTCCACCTGTAGCATCAGCTCGCTGAACCGTTCGGCCAGACCATCCGCGCAGGTCGGGCTGTCCGAGACTCGCTCGAAGACCGTCTCACGTAACGGCGCATCCTCCGCCAGCACGCCGACCATCCACGTCACCCTGCCGGCGAGGTAGGCGTGATGCGCGACGAAATCGGCCGTGGAGTGCAACTCGTCCAGCAGCGCGAAGAAACTCTCACTGCCCGGCAGCGCTCGCAGCGTATCCCATTGCGCCTGCAGCGTGAGGCGCTGCTCGGGCTCAAGAGGCGTCAGCCAGTGACCTGCACCCTCCTGGGGTTCAGGTACTGAATCACCCTCACCGAAGTCGTGCAGGCGGTCGTAGTCCTGCACACTGTATAGCCTGACGAGCTCGCGGCTAGGCATGGGGTTACGCTCGAGCAGAAACGCTCTGCGATAGGACAACGGCATCATCATGATGTCGTCGGGCAGCGACATCAGTTGGTTGTCGCGTAGATCGACCCGCTGCAGCGCCCCGCACAACTGCAAGCCGAAAGGCCAAGTGGTCATATTGCAATGGCGCAGGAAAAGCTCGCGCAGGTGGGAAAGCTGATTGAAGCGCAACTGGACGAATCCCACGGGGTTGTCACTCAAGTCCAGCACCTCAAGGTTCGGCAGACCGCTGAGCACCGCCAGACCCTGGGCATTCATGCGCACCTGGTTGTGCGCCAGGCGCAATGTCTGCAACTCCACGAGATAGCCAACCCCAGGGGGTATCGCCAGCAGCTGGTTGCGATTGAGGGTCAGGCGTCGCAGGCGCGGGAAGGCTTGCAGGAACTGGGACGCAACAGCGTTGATCTGCACGTCCGTCAAGACCAGTTCGGTCACCGGCTCGAACGACACGGTACTGGGAAACGCGGGCAGGGTTCGCAGCGCCAGGCCACTGAAATCCAGACGCACGCTGGCCGGCATCTCGGAGGTCAGGGAGATGGCATCATCCTCCATGCGCCAGACCCGGCGCAGCCGATCGGCCAACCTGCCCCGCAGCACACTTCTCGATTCGTTGAGCTCAGCGCCCTGCCAGCGATTGAGGGCCGTATCGAGATCCTGATAGGCCTCCTGCGCCTGCAGCAATGCGCTCATCGGCGAGGGCGACAACAGCAGTCGCCGCAAATGGCGGGCCACCTGGGCGTCATTGAAACTCGGATAGAGTGCGCGGATCGAGTTGCTGAGCGCCGATGCAGCGCCACGCGAACCGCCCGGATGGCGGCCGCTGAGCAAGTAGCCCACTCGACCGTCGGGTAACCGCTGTCCTGGATTGACCCAACGCGCCTGGGTCGGCCAGCCCAACAGGCGGATCAGTTGCGTATCGGAAGCCGGCAGTTGACCGATCAACACCTGACGCAAGCGTTCGCTGGCTGTGCCAGGGGCAGCCACCAGCGATTGCAGTTGCGCAGGCGACAACAGCGCGCTGATCGCCTCGCAGAAGCCAGCGGGCTCCTCCACCTCGACCTCGAGCGCACGTCCCTGGGAATCGTACAACGATACGCGCCCCTCTCGTACCCTGAGCTCCGTGCACGCCTGGGCACTGCCCGCCGGATTCATAATCGCCAATTGCCGGCCATTGCCATCGCGCAGCAGCAGATTGATCGAGGAAGGCCAATTAGGCACGCGGCGCAACAGCGCCAAGATCAACTCGCCCGTCTCGGCGCACGTGGCATTGGCCAGGAATAAACCTTGTACAGCACGACTAAGCCTGGCCAGACGCAACAGGCATCGGGCGCCTTGGGCAATAGCCAACGGCACCCGTTGCTCGCCGCTCGCCAGCAGCCGTTGGGTGGCGCTGGCCTGCGCCACTGCCTGCACAGCATAGGCTGGCGGCAAGCCCGGAAAATCACGGCGCACCTGTCCCAGCAGCGCGTCGTCGGCGGGCAGCCCAACCTCACTGAGGTGATCGAACAACGCCTTGCGCAGCGCAGCCTGCTGTTGCACAAGCGCCTGGCGCAATCCGTCGGCGTCCAGGCCTGCCAGTGACGGCTGGGCCATACACCAGCGCTGAATCACCTCATCGCCTTGCACGGCGTGACGGCCTTCCTGCAGGCTGGCGAAAAATCGCTGGGTACGCGCATCGGCGTCGAAGCGACGCAGCGCATCGCGCAGATTGACCGGCAGCCTGCGATTGCCGACCAACAGGCCACGCAGTTCGTCGGCATCAACCCTGGCGGCCTGGATGATCGCTCTGGCGTCCTCGGCACTGCGGGCCGTGGCCGATGGCCACAGCGTCGCAAGCATGCGCGCTTCGTCGCCCCACTCCAACGGGCGTGCTCGACGCAGTCGCCAGCAGCGCTCGCCATTGAAATCGACCACCGGCCCGAACGCGTCAGGCCGCTGCGGATGACGCAGACGCCACGGCCCCTGCGGATCGGGACGGTGGATCTCGAAGCAGTCGGCGGCGTCATAGATCCAGCGCCGCCCCTCTCGTCCATAGGAACCGTCAGCGAGCAATTCGGCGCCATCAGCGCGGGATCGGTAAGGTGACAGGTCGGTACACCAGAGACGGTGACGGCCGCTGCCCAGGCTCGCCGGCTCCAGGCTGTCGACGAAGGCGCTGCGCTGGAAGCCGCGTGCGACCAGGGTCGCCCCGGTGGTAACCACGGCCGCGACCGCCAGTGTTTCGGCAACACCCAGCATATGCTCCAGCGCTTCATGCTGGTGATCCTGCAGCCAATCCCGGGCACCCTCGTAAACCTGCGACAGGGTCTGCGCCGCAAGCAGTCCCAGCAGCAACTCGCCGACACCGGGAATGAACAGACCGGCCAGATTGACCAATCCCAGCCCGGCCGAAGTCCAGGCTTGCAAGCGCTGGACTCGGCCAGTGCGGTCGGCATCGGCGGTCGGCACCAGCAGCAGCCGTGCATCGTCGTGAATGCACTGCACCTGTCGATGCACCCACTGCACGAACACATCCCCTCAGGGGTTACGCCCTCCAGCGCCAGGTCCGGACGCGGGTCACTCAGGCGAGTCGCCAACAACTGAAGAAACGCCGGCCGTTCGCGCAGGGCGATCAGGCGGCTGAAACGTTCGCGATAGACAGGTTCGCGCAGGCGCTGCACCAAGGTTACGGCCAGTGTGTGCCAATCAGCGAAGCGCTCGATGGCCCGCTCCGGATCACTGGGCAGATACAGCACCAGCCCTTGCGCTTGACCTTCGCTGTCGCGCAGCAGAATGACCATGGCGCCGTTGGTGGTGCAGCCAAGGAGGCTCAACAATCCGGGATAGCCCCGCAGCCCCTGCTCGTTGGCGTCGCGGTGTCCACGCGCGACCTCGTCCAGCGCGATCTGCTCGTAAGCGCTCAATTGACCTTTGAGCGCGGCGATCTCTGCCGCCAAGCTCAACCCGGCACGCTTGTCGTCAGCCAAGCTGGCACAGGTAGCAGCATCGAAAACCTGCTGCAATTGACGCTGATACTGTGAACCGACGTCCAGCGCTCGACAGGCATTGGCCAGCGCACTGGGTGTATCGGACAACAGCGTGTCGCTGCCGGCCGCCACCAACCCGCTACCGGCCAACAGCTCATCGCCCTCACTGAAATTCTGCATCAGGCGCAGCAACCCCGGCTCACGAACAGTCACAGGTCGGTAGAACGGCCAGTGCACGCCGGGCAGTCGACCAAACTCGCGACGGACCTCCAGCCATTGCAGGTCTTCGAGCTTCACCTGCGACGACGCGCCATCGCGCAACAGCGTACTCAGCCGCTGCTGCGCGAAGGCTTGCAGGGGAATCAGGTCCAGCGTGGCAGCGCGCACGCGCCGTTGGCTGGCCTGATGCTGCGCGAAACGGTCCCGCAGCCGGTTGATCTGGGCCGCAGACGCCCGGCGCAACCAAGCAGGCAGGGCGTCACCGATGAACGCATCGGTGGCCGCCTGCAGGCGGGCAGCGTCGTCTGGATTTGCAGCGTGTGATTGTGACATGGCACGTTCCTCGAGCAGTAAACACTCAGAGTGCCGGGAGGCGAGTGTCATCCGCAGTGGGAAAACCTGTCACACATCGGTGCTCGATGAGGCTTGCCCTCCTCCTGCATCTACCTCGCCCAAGGCTTCGCGGGTCAGACGCAAGCGCAACGCAGCGATCGCTTCGCGTTGCTCGTGCGCCACGGTCTCGACTTGACTCAGATAGACCGCATCACGCGTCGAATGCGTGACGTGCAGCTTCTCCAAACGCTCCCAGAATGGCGCCCGCACCGCATTGAACGCAGCGGCATGCTCGGACTCCAGATTGTCGGTCCAGAAGTCCTGCTTACTGATGGACTGAGCCAGTTCCTCGCCAGCCTCGGCCGCGCGCACTGCGGCGGCCACTTGACGCAACTGGTCTGCGCTGACTTCGGCCAAAGCCGAGAACTGCATGGTGCGAGGTTGTCCCGGCAACTCGAGTTGCGCCGCGAGCCCCACGCGATACGCCAGCATCACCTCCACCTCGTCGACCGTCTGGCCACGTGTCCGGCGTTGGATGATGTCGGCCAGCGCTGCTTTCTGTACCTGCTCCAGACGAAACAGCCGACGCGCCAGACGCAGCAACGCCGCGCGCGCCATGACCGGGTCACGTACGCTGCCCACCTCCTGAGCGATGAACAAGCGCACTTCCAGAGCACTGAAACAGGACGCGATGCTGTCCACGCACGTGCGTTCATCGGCCACCAGGGAAAACAGCTCGTTGCGCAAGGTGGTGTTCTCGCTCGCCGCTTCGACCAGCGTCCAGACCCGTTGCCTCAGGTCCGCTGGGGTCCTGCGAAAATCACTGGTCACGGTCATTTCGGCAAGCAGCCTGAAGAACTCTTCGCTCTGCGGCTCTTGCCGCAGGGCTTGCCACTGCTCCCAGCGGACGGTGCGTTGCGGCTCCTCGATCGACTCCAGCCACAGGTCGCGGGCACCGTCCACCAGCAACGCTTGCTCCCCAGCCAGCGCGGGTAGCGGTTCTACGATACCGACACGGCGCCTGATCGCAGCAGGCAGGGGGTTGCCCTCCAGACGCAAAGCCTGGATGAAGGATTGGGAGGACTCGAGAATTGACTGGGGCAACGAATGAATGTGGTTATCGCGCAGGTCGGCGTTTTCCAACAGCCCGCACCAGTCCAGATCGACCGGCACGGCGGGTAGATTGGCACTGCGCAGGTTCAGTTGACGCAAACGCACCAGCGGTCGCAACTGCAGGCTTACAGCACCCAAGGGATTGAAACTCAGATCCAGCGTGCGCAGGTTGGTCAGCGTACGCAGGGTGCTCACACCGGCATTGTTGAGGATGATCTGATTAGCCTCCATACGCAGATTTCGCAGTTTGCGTAGGCGCGCCAAGGCTTCGGGAATCTGGCGCAGGGCATTGTTGCTGACATTCAACCAGCGCAATTGGGAGAAGCAGTTCAAGAAGTCGGGCGGTAGGCTCTCCAGCCCCAGGTCCGTCAGGACCAACTCTCCCACGTGGCTGAAATCGATGTCTGCCCCCAGGTCCGGCAGGCTGCGCAGCGGCAGACCGCTCAGGTTCAAACGCACGCCATAGGACCTGCCGTTCACATCGAGAATCACATCACCGTTCAATCGCCAGGCCCTGCGCAACTGGCTGGCGACCTGTCGGCGCGCCTGGGCGTTGAGTAAGGTTCTGGCACGGTCCACCCACAGCGACAGTCGCTGTTTGAGCTGGCTGTACTGCTCTTCCTGGGCCAGCATGGCGCCGTAGGCCGTTTCCGGATGCGCCATCATCGCATTCAGATGCGACTCGACCTGACGTTCGTCGAATTCGCTGTACAAAGCGCCGATACGCCGGCGCAGGAGATCGCGAGAAACCCCGGTGCCGGCTTGGCGACCGCTGAGCAGATACCCCACGCGGCCATCGGGCAGGCGCCGCAAGGGGCTGACTGGTTCACCGGCATCACGCATGTTCATCAGCGCCAGTAGCGCTGAGCGCGAGGTGGGCAGCCAACTGCGCAGCCGCTGGCGCAGCGCTTGAGCACCGGCGGTCACAGGCAGCGCCAGGCGCGTGCGATCCGCCTGCGGCAGGCAGGCATACAGTGCTTCGAACAGTCCAAACGGCGGTGCAACCACCAGGCTCGATACGCCCCCCTGACTGTCGTACAGGCGCATTCGTCCCTGATCGGCGACCATTACCCGTGTCGTGGCACTCGATTCGAAGGCCGCCAGACGTCCGAGCAAGGGCCCTGCGAAGGTGCCCTGACGCAGCTCCAAGGTGACCGAAGCGGGCCAGTCCGCATACCGGTTCAACAACGCGAACACCACATCCACCGCACCCTGGCCATGACTGTCGCGCAGGTACAAACCTTCGCGCATGCGCGTCAGCCTGGCCAGTTGGAGCATCTCGCGAGCGTGCTGTGCCACGCTCAGGGGAAGACGTTGCTTGCTGCGTAGGGTGACGCGGGCTTTCATCGTCACGCGATCGAGTACCGCCAAGGCATACGCATCCGGCAGACCTGGAAAATCACGCTGCAGGAGTTGCATAGCGGAATCGGTGCGCAGGTAACGCCGCGAGAAATGCTCCAGCAGGCGCGGACGCAGGCTGTAGGTCGCCTCGGCCAGGCTGTCGGCCTGAGCAGTCTGAGATAAATCCTGAATGCCCAACTGGTCTACACAGAATTGCCATAGCGCAGGATCGGCATCTCCTTGGCCCAACTGCGCAAAAAAGACATCGATCCGGTTCTGCACAGCGAACCGCTCAAGGGTGTCTCGCAGTTGCACTGGCACAGGCCGCGCTTCGACCATCAAGCCGCGCAGGTGCACCTCGTCGATCCCTGCCACGCATAGCACTTGGCGCCGTTGCTCGTCGCTCAAGCCCTCGGCCGCCGGCCACAGGCGCTCCAGCAAGGTCGCCTGCGACCATTGCTGCGCACGCTCGAACTGCAACCGCCAGGCACGCTCGCCATTATGCTCCAGCGCCGGGCCGAAGCCCTGTGCATCGGAGCCATCGAGCAAGCGCCAAGGCCCATCGTTGCCCGCAGCCCAGACCCTGTAGCTCACATCCCGTGTGCGCCACCACAGGCGTGTGCCGTCCCCGTGCAAACCGTTTTCCAGTTCGATCGATACCGCCGGCGCTGGCGGCGCCTGATAGGGCGTCAAGTCGTTGCGCCAGAGGCGACGCTCACCGCTCGAGTTGGTGACAGGCTCCAACCTGTCGACAAAGTCGCTGCGCACGAACTTCCGTGCTATCAGCGTCGCGCCTGCCGCCAGCGCCGCGTTGACCGCCACGGTCTCGGCCACGCCCAGTACGTGCTCCACCGCTTCATAGCGATGACCGAGGGTCCAGTGCACGACGCCCTCGCACAACTGGCTCAAGGTCTGGCGAAGCAGATCGGCCAACAGCAAGGTGCCTAGGGCCGGCACGAACAGTCCGGCCAGCCCCGCCACGCTCCAGCCTGCCGAAATCAGGGTCTGCTGCAGCCGAGCGCGGTGAGCGCTATCCGCCTGAGCAGTAGGGACGGCCAGCGCTCGCGCATCATCGCGGATACGCGATACTCGCACCCGTGCCAAGGCGTCGAACAAGGCCCCTTGGCGAGCAGCCACGGTCGGTTCCAGGTCGGGCTCCGGATCGAGCAGGCGCTTTTCCAGCCTGGCCAGCCAGTCGCCCCGTGCCGATACCGAAACACGTGTGCACAGCGCCTGCAAAGTCTCAGGCTGCCTGGCCAGGCCGAGCAGAAAGTCGTTGACTGCACGCCAGCCGATGAACTGCCGCACCGGTTGCAAGGCATCGTCGGGCATCAGCAGCAGAACGCCGATGATCGGGGGCAGCATGGGCGAGGTATACAGCCCGCCCATGCCCCCCCGCATCTGCACCGCCAGCACCCCCGTCAGCGAGGCGCCGAGCACTTGCAACTCGGCGCATTGAACGAGCCGGGCGTTGCGATGCCGGAGGCGCCTGCCCGCCGCAAGGTCGAGCAAGAGTTGCTTCTCATCCGGCGGCAATTGCCGCCGAGCATCGGCAATCCGTGTGGCCAACACGAAAGAAGCACGCAGGTCGTTCGCCAGGTCTTGCATGAACTGCGCATTGAATACCGTCGACAGATGATCCTGGTAAGCGGCCCCCACATCGGTCTCGCGGCACACACTCACCACGCCAGCGCTGTCTTGGGTCAGCACGACTTCGGCCAATGCGGCCTGCGCGCTGGCCGGGTAGATCAGCGCTGTTCCCTCATAGAAAGACTCGCCACTGGAAAAATTCTGCATGAGCCTGGGCAAAGCCGGCTCCGAGACAAAATAGGGCTCATCCGACGGGAGCTGGTCTGGCTTGACGGTGAATCGGCGGCGTTGTTCGCGCCACCACACCTTGTCCAGGTCGACGGTCAACTGCAATCGATAGTGCAGCGCATCAGTCAATCGCTGCCTGGCGAAGCGATCCAGCGGTTCGAGTGCAGAGAGCTGATGGGTCACTGCACGCCGATGCTTGCCATGCTCGGCGAAGGCATCGCGCAGGTCCATCAGTTGCTGCGCGCTGGCCTTGGCCAGCCACTCAGGCAAGATCTGCTGGATGAATGGGTCGGTGGCGTGGGAAATGGTGTCGTGGGCCGAATCGTGCTGCATGACGGGCAATCCAGGTGTGGGAATCTCGCCACCTTCGCCCCCGTCTCTCGCGCAAATCAGTCGGAATCGCTTGCCTAGCGGGTCTGCACCAGCGTGCGGTAGTGCCCGGGGTTGCAGCCGAACCACTTGCGAAAGGCCTTGTAAAAAGAACTGGCATCGGCAAACCCAAGGCGCTCGGCGATCTCGGCCATCGCCACCTGCGACTCGCTCAGCCAGGCAATCGCCAACTCTCGTCGTGCGCTGTCCTTGAGCCCCTGGTAGGTCTGCCCCTCCTCGGCGAGACGGCGGCGTAACGTCGATACCGACAGGCACAGTTGGGACGCCAGACCGTCGGCGTCTGGCCAGGCGTCGGGAGGCAGGCGCAGCAGATCGCTGCGTATACGCCGCGCCAGGCTGTCGGGGTCGCGATACTTGACCAGGATGTTGGCCGGCGCCTGAGCCAGGAAACGCTGCAACTCCTGGGGAGTGCGGCGGATCGGCAAGGCCAGACAGTCCGCGGCGATGATCATGCGCGTGCAGGGCCGATCGAACTGCAGGTTCTCCGAGAACATCACCCTATAGTCGTCGCAGAAAGGCGGTTCGGCACAGCGCAGTTCAATGGCCAGGATAGGGATACGCCGCCCGGCCAGCCAGCACGCCACCCCGTGGACGATCATCCAGAAGGTGAAATAAGTGAACGCCCGGCGCGGCTCGTCGTGTGGCTCGCCCAAGACAATTTCAGCAAGACTATGCTGGCGCACCAGGGTGGGCTGCAGGTCGTCGAGCATCAACGTCAGAAATTCGAGCAATGTCTCCAGCCCTTCACCGACACTCGGCTGCACCCTGCTCGCCCGACACATGAAGGCCAGACTGCCGCTGCGTAGACCCCTTCGGTCCATGGCGAAGAACTCGTCATTGCAGCGGCGCGCCAGCAGACGCCAGAGCCGCGCATAGGCCCGGGCAGGTACCCGCGCGCTGACCACTTGCAGCAGTTGCGGATCGATTCCGGCCCGGGTCAGCAACGCGGCCACGGGAGCGTCCTGTGGGCAGGTCTGGACCAGCGCCTCGCGCACCAGTTGCATGGAAATGCTGTCTTTCTCGCTCATCGCCTGCCCAGATCGCCCTGTGCGAGCCATCTTAGAGGCAACGGAGAAAAACACCAGCCTCCCTGCGCTCAATCGACCCTCTCGCCCGCCTCCCTGGCCAGTGCTTGCTGCGTCAAGGCCAAGGCCTTGGCCTGGACCGCGTTGTCACAGGCCTTGGCAATGGCTTTGGCCTGGGCATCGTACTGCGCGTCGGTCATGCTCTGACGATTAGCGAAGAGCGCCTCCATCTGCTCGGCGAAAGGTTCGCGGATCAGGTCGAATGCACGGCTGTGGCGCCGTTGCAGATGATCGAACCAGAAGCTCCGTTGGCTGATGTCCAGCGCCAGGCCGTCGCTGGCTTCGGCCTCACGGACTGCGGCTTGGGCAGCGCTCAGGTCCTGCTGGCTGACATCAGCGATGGTCTCGAACTGCAACGTACGCGCCTGGCCGGGCAGGTCCAGTTCGCGCGCCAGCCCCACGCGGTAGGCCAGGCTGACCTCGACCTGATCGACATCGGTCCCGCGGGCCTCACGTTGGCGCATGTCCTGTAGCGCATAGGCTTCCACTTGATCCAGGCGGAAGAACTGACGCGCCAGGCTCAACAACTGCGCTTCGGTATCGGCGCCTGCGGCATCCTCCACCGAGGCACTGAGCATATTCACCTCGAGCAAACCGAAATTGGAGATGACGCTGTCGACACAGGTGCGCGGCTCACTGGCCAAGGCGAAGGTGCGCTCGCGCAAGGTGGTATTTTGCTCGAGCCTGTCGAACATCGACCACAGCCGCGCCTCAAGATCAGCGCGGGCCAGACGGAAGTCGCTGGTTTCGGTCAGTTCCGAGACGAGCGTGAAGAAGTCGCCACTGTCCGCCTCGGCCAGCAGGCGATTCCACTGCGCCGTGCGCAGGGCACGCTGGGTCGTATCCAGATGTTCCATCCAGCGGCTGATCTGAAAGGCATCGCCTTCGCTGCTCAGCTCGCTGTCGGAGGTTCTGCTGGGCTCGAACCACAACTCCCGGTAGACCTCAGGCAGCGGGTTGCCCGCCAGGAACAGCCTGCGCCGCCAACCCAGACGCTGGGTTCGCAGAGCCTGCGGTAAGTCACTGATCTGGTTGTCGCGTAAGTCCACGTACTCCAGAGATACGGCATGTTCCAGCGAACGGGGCACCTCGGTCAGACCGACGTCGCGCAAGCCTAATTGGCGCAGGCGCGGCAAACGGTCGAGCGCAAGGGTGAAGTTGCCGAAGTGATTATCGCTCATGTCCAGCACTTGCAGTCGCGGCAGACCGGTCAGCAGTGCAAAGCTGGCATCGTTCATCTGCAACTCATTGTGTGACAAGGTCAGTTCCCGCAAATGCCGGGTGTAGCTGAGCGCTTGCGGGAGCGCAGTGAGCGAATTGTTGTCTAGATTAAGCGTCAACAAGCTGCGAAACGCCTGCAGGAAGCTGCTGGGAATATCACGCAGTTGCATGTTTGCCAAACTGACTTCGCTAACATGACTGAAACCGTCCTGCCCGCTCAAGTCTGGCAGGGCACCCGCAGCGATACCGGAGAGGTCCATGAACATGCCCGGATCGCCATTGGCCTGCGGCCGACCCGCCTGCCCCTGAAAGCGCCAGCAGCGCTTGAGCTCGTCTGCCACCCTGCGCCGCTGCGGGCGGCGGGCCACGCTTTCGGTGCGTTCTACCCAGCGATCCAAGGTCTGCTCCAAGCGGGAGAACTCCCGCTCCAGATCCAGCAAAATCGTGAACGGCGAGCCAGGCTGTTCGTCCAGCACTCGCAGGAACAGCTCCAATTGTCGCTCGCTGAAACCTGGATACAGGCTGCGTACGCGATCCTGCAACGTGCGCTCGGCCAAGTGGTTGCCGGCTCCCCGCCCGCTTAGCAAGTAGCCGAAGCGCCGATCCGGCAACCGTTTCGGCGCACGGAAGGTGGGCTTTGAAGCGGTGATGCCCATCAGTTCGCGGAGCTTGGCGCGGTCGCTGGGTAGACGCTGCTGCAGGCTCGCGCGAAGGGCTGCGACCCCCTGCTCGCCGGAGCATTCCAGGCGCGTGCGCTCGCCCTCCGGCAGGAAATGCCACAGCGTTTCGACGAGGTCCCTGGGCCGAAGGGGCATGGGGTACACCGGTACGCCGTTTTCATGAACCCACATCTGCCCGTCACGCCAGACCAGCACCTTGGGCATGACGCCCCCTGTTGAGGGTAAAGCTCGGCGACGAGCCTGCCTTGTGCCGAACCCTCGCGCACCTGGAAGTTGATCTCCGGCGGCCAGGCAGGCGCTTGGCGCAACAGCGCGAACACCAACCCTGGCAGGTCCGGATGATAGGCATTGTTGAGGTAGAGCCCCTGCAAGGTGCGGCATACCCTTGCCTGCTGCAAGGCCAGCCTGGCCCGTTCGGCCAGGGCCAGGTCCAGGCTACCCTTGACCCTCAGCCGCTGCTGCTGCTGGGTGCTGGCCTGCTCGAGCAGGGCCGAGGCATAGGCATCGGGCAATCCGGGGAAGTCCCGTTGGATGATCGCCACCGCGCCGTCTTTCGAGGCGCTTTCGCTCAAGTGCGCCATGAGTTTCTGTCGAAGCGCAGGCGCCTGGTCCAGAATGGCTTGCGTGCACAGTGGTGCGGCGCGCTGCTCAACGGGCAATTGCTCCAGGCAGTACTCGAACAACTGACTGTCATGCAGTTGCGGCTTTTGCCCAGTGGCCAGGAAGAACTTGTCGATGCGTGTATCGGCCGCAAAACGCTGTAGCGTATCGCGCAACGGTACCGGCAACGCCCGCTGCTCGCTCACCAACCGACGCAGCTCGGAATGCTCGATATCGGCGACCTTCAAGATCAAGTCGATGCGCGCGGCGTCCAGCTCCGAGGACACTGGCCACAGGCGCTCCAACAGGCCAAAGACGCCGTGCCATTCCTGCGGGCGCTGCCAGGCCAGACGCCAACCGTACTCACCATTCCATTGCAGCGCCGGCGCGAACCCTGGCTGGCCATCCGTGCGCTCGAGGCGCCATTGACGGGTCAGCGGATCACGACGCACGGGATGAAAATGCCCCTCGTACAGCCACCAGCGCTGGTCGCCGTGATGATACAAACCGTCTGCACCACGTGATGCGTGCGGCGGCTTGTGTGCCACGCGAAACGGTGCAAGATCCTGCGACCACAAGCTGGCGGTATCCGAGGCCGGCTCCACCGGAACCAATTCGTCGACGAACGCGCTGCGCTTGAAGCCACGCGCCACTGCCACACCACCCGCGGCCCCCAGGGCGTTCACGGCGACCACCTCGGCCACCCCGAGCATATGCTCGAGGGCTTCATGCTGGTGCCCCCGCGTCCAGTCGTGCACGGACTCGTAGAGTTCCTCCAACACCTGAACCACGGTCGCAGCCAGCGTGAGCTGTCCCAACTGGGGCACGAACACGGCAGCCAGTTGCAACAGGTTCAACCCGACCTCTTGCAAGGTCTGCAGACGGTGCAATCTGACGTGGCTGTCGACGTCAGCCACCGGCACCAGCAAATAGCGGGCGTCCTCCTTGATCCGCGTCACCTGCAGCCTGGCGAGTTCATCGAACAGCTCAGCACCGGCCGCCTGCCCGGTCACCTCCAAGTCTGGGACCGGATCGCTCAGGCGTTTGTGCAGGAGCAGTTGCCACTGGCTTTTGGCCTCAAGCGCAACCAAGGTAAACAGAGCCTGAGCCTGCCGAGGATCCCTCAACAGGGTCACCAGGTGGGCGTTGAGGTCTTCCAGATTGGCAAAGCGCTGCAGGGGATGGTGGGGCAGGTAGAGCAGCAGACCGGCGCTGGGGCGGTCCATGTGCTTTGATCCGGCATCGGACAGTTCAAAGATCAACGCGCCCAAGAGCGCGTGCCCCAGCACGGACAAGTGCTTGATGACCAACGCCGGCTGGCTGGGGTTCGGGGCCGCCTGCTCGCCCAAGGTGTGCTCGAGGTTGACGACATCGGCTTCAGTGATGCCCTGCTGCAGGCCTGCAAGCTCGACGGCCAGGGCCAGACGCTTGCGCTGATCCTGCGCCAGCAACTGGCTAACCGATGCATTGAAGAAGGTCTGCAGGTATGTTTGGTACTGCGCGCCAACATCGGCGGTACGGCACTCCTGCGCCAGTTGAGCACTGTCCACCACCACGGCCACGGCCGCGGCCGCGGCCGGGGTGCCGCGGCGCAGTTCAATCAGCCCGCTCTTGGCATCGAAGCTCGACCCTGAAGGGAAGTTCTGCATCAGGTGGCTCATGGCCGTGTCGTAGGTGTAGTGGTCGCGTAGCGCTTCAGCGCCCATCATGCTGTAGCTGTCCCAGCGCTCCCGCCAGATCGCATGACGCAGGTCGACCTTGACCTTAAGCTTGTGCTCCAGAACCGCGCTCAGCCGTTCTCGCGCGAAGGGTTCGGGGGCTGCCAGACTCTTGAACAGGGCCTGCAATCGATGCTCGATCACACGGTGGTCGTCGAAGCGGGTGCGCAACGCGGCAATCTGCTCGACAGACGCGGCATGCAGCCAATTAGGCATGTGTTCGGAAATGAAGCGGTCTATGTGATCGGGTGAGGCGACGGCGCTAGCCATGTAAGGCTCCTGGTGAGGGATCGCTCACCACCTTGTCCGATCGCGGCCAGGGCGCTCAGCAGGAACTCTGCCCTGCCACCGCCTTCACGCACCGGCCAATGTCATGAACGCCTGGATCAGGCGCAGCTCGCGTCGGCGCTCCAGGCAGCCCACCCAGTGCTGATTGACCAGCCCCTCGCCCGTCAGAGACAACGCTACCAACCTGGGGTCATGGGACAACTCGGTGGACGACACCACGCCAATCCCCAATTCAGCGGCCACGGCTTCGTTGACCGCCTCGCGACTGCCCAGCTCCAGCAACACCTGTGGTTGGATTCCGGCCATGGCGCAGGCCTTGTCGAAGGTGCGGCGAGTGACCGAACTCGGCTCGCGCAGCACCATGACCTGTTGCTCCAACGCGGACAGCGGCAGCACCTGCTGCGAAACAGCCCAGCGGTGGCCGACCGGCAGCAGCACGCAGAGTCGCGACTGACACAGCGGCTGCAGGTACAGCCCTTGCGCGGCTCGGTTTCAGTCAGTACAGCGACATCGACATGCTCGCCCAGCAGCGCCGCGAGGGTGTCCTGGGCATTGCCCAGGCGCAGGTTGACGCTGATACCCGGATAGCGCTCACGCAATTTGGCCAATATGGGCATCACCCGATGCGGTCCATCGGCGGCCACCTCCAGGCGCCCACTCAACAACTGGCGATTGGCCTCGAGCATGACCTGGGCTTCCTCGACCAAACCGAACATCGCTCGCGTGATAGCTGCCAGCCGCGTGCCCTCCTCGGTCAGTTCCACGCGCCGGGCAGTGCGTCGTAACAACGTGATCTGGTAATGCTCTTCGAGCGCCTTGACGTGCCCGGTCACCGCGGGCTGGCTGATGAACAGACGCTCTGCTGCGCGGGTGAAGCTGCCTTCACGCGCAACGGCATCAAACGCACGAAGCTGGAACAGATTCATAACTATCGACCTTACTTATAGCTTGGATACCTACAAACAATTTGATTGATGGACTTCAGCATTGCAACCTGACCACATCGATTTTTGGCCCCTGTCTCCCGAGGTTGCACGATGCGCGATGCCCCGATTCTTCTCACCCCAGGCCCGTTGACCACCGCTGCGCGCACGCGCCAGGCCATGTTGATGGACTGGGGCTCTTGGGACGCAGACTTCAACACCATGACAGCCAGCGTGTGCGAACAGTTGCTGGGCATTGTTCAAGCTAGCGCCAGTCACTGCTGCGTTCCCCTGCAAGGCAGCGGCACCTTCGCCGTCGAAGCGGCCATCGCCACCTTGGTGCCCCGCGAGGGCAAAGTGCTGGTACTGATCAACGGAGCCTATGGTGAGCGCTTGGCGAAGATCTGCCAGGTGCTGGGTCGTCGATTCACGCCAGTGCGCAGCGACGAGGCTCGACCGACCTGCGCTGCCGAGGTTGATCGTCTACTGACCGACGATCCCACGCTGACCCATGTGGCGCTGATTCACTGTGAAACCAGCACCGGCATCCTCAACCCGCTGGTCGACATCGCCGAGGTGGTCGCCGCACAGGGCAGAGGCCTGATCATCGACGCCATGAGCTCGTTCGGCGCCCTACCCATCGACGCCCGTCAGGTCCGCTTCGAGGCGCTGATCGCCGCTTCGGGCAAATGCCTGGAGGGGGTGCCGGGCATGGGCTTCGTCCTGGCCGAGAAACACGCACTGAGTGCTGCGGCGGGCAACGCCCAATCCCTGGTTCTGGACCTGCACGACCAGTATCAGTACCTCGCGCGCACGGGCCAATGGCGCTTCACACCACCGACTCACGTGGTGGCCGCCTTGCATGCGGCACTCGAGCAGTACCAACAAGAAGGGGGATTGGCTGCGCGCCATGCTCGCTATCAGGAGAACTGCAGGATCCTGCTCGAGGGCATGGCCACGCTGGGCCTGCGCAGCTTCCTCCCAAGCGCCTGCCAGGCGCCGATCATCGTTACCTTCCACGCTCCCCGAGATGCCCGCTTTCAGTTCAAGGATTTCTACGAGCGGGTCAAGACCAAAGGTTTCATCCTCTACCCCGGCAAGCTGACCGAGGTCGAGACGTTCCGCGTTGGCTGCATCGGCGCAGTCGGCCCCACCCAGATGCACGCCGCGGTCGATGCTGTCGCCCAGGCGTTGCGCGACATGCATGTCGTAGATCTGTGAACCCTGCCCCCGAACTCCAGGACCCCCCTCAATGAACTACCGCAACCCGACACACCTGCAAGCGGCGATCCTCGACTGGGCCGGCACCGTCGTCGACTTCGGCTCATTCGCACCCACCCAGATCTTCGTGGAGGCATTCGCCGAATTCGGTGTTCACCTGTCCATCGAAGAGGCCCGCGGCCCCATGGGTATGGGCAAATGGGACCATATCCGCGCCCTGTGCGATCTTCCACAGATCGCTGAGCGCTACCGCCGAGCCTTCGGCCGCACGCCGACGGACGATGACGTCACAGCCCTCTACGAACGCTTCATGCCTTTGCAGATCGAGAAGATCGCCGAGCATTCGGCGTTGATACCGGGTGCACTGGATACCATTGGCGAACTGCGGCGCGCCGGGCTGAAGATCGGCTCCTGCTCCGGTTACCCGAAGGTGGTGATGGACAAAGTGGTCGAGCTGGCGGCGCGCAACGGCTACATCGCCGACCACGTCGTGGCCACCGACGAAACGCCCCAGGGTCGCCCGTGGCCAGCCCAAGCCCTGGCCAATGTGATCGCCTTGGGTATCGAGGATGTGGCGGCCTGTGTGAAAGTCGATGATACGCTGCCGGGCATTCTCGAGGGACGTCGCGCCGGTATGTGGACCGTGGCGCTGGTCTGCTCAGGCAACGCGTTGGGGCTGACCTGGGAGCAGTACCAGGCCCTTGAGCCGCAACAACTGGATGAGGCGCGACAGCGCATTCACACCCAATTCGAAAGCGCACGCCCGCACTATTTGATCGATACCCTCAACCAGTTGCCAGAGGTGGTGGCCGATATCAACCGGCGCCTGGCCGGAGGGGAGATGCCACAGGCATGCTGAAGGCGTCCGAAGGTAGAAGGCGGATCGAACCGCTGCCGCTTCACCTGCCGCACCCCCACCCTCAGACTGCGCGGTTGAGCTTCACCCACGAGGCGAATTTGTCGATGAAGCCCTGCAGGAACGGCCGGGTCTTGTCATTGAGCTTGCCGGCCTCGTCGAACAGGGTCGCCGCCCCACCAATGTAGGCCTCGGGCATCTGCATGCAGGGCATGTCGAGGAACACCAACGCCTGACGCACAGCGTGGTTGGCGCCAAAGCCACCGATCGCACCCGGCGACACACTCACCACCGCCGCAGGCTTGCCACTCCAGGCACTCTGACCATAGGGCCGTGAGCCCACGTCGATGGCATTCTTGAGCGCACCCGGCACGGAGCGGTTGTATTCCGGGGTCACGAACAAGACCGCATCACAGCGGCGGATCTCATCGCGAAAGCGCTGCCAGGGTTGTGGCGCACCCGCTGCCTCGACGTCCTCGTTGTACAGCGCCAGATCGCCGATTTCGACGATTTTCAAGGAAAGGCTGGACGGTGCCAGCTCAGATAGAGCACGTGCAACCTTGCGGTTGTAGGAGTCCTTGCGCAGGCTGCCGACAACGACCGCGACCGAATAGACCTGACTCATGGCAATGCATCCTCTGCGGGGTAAGGGGGACTGTGTAGTTATAGATGACAGTGTTTCCCGGCCAAGGTTTTTTTCCGCCGCAGGAAAACTTCCCACCCTCCTCGTTTGTCTATGGCTACAGATATTTCTCCATATTTCAGAGGTTTCAATCCACATGGCAGCAGTAATGGTCGGCCAATTCCATGCCCGCGACGCCGAAGGCCGCATCTACCCGGTGCACGAGTTCCAGGAATCGACCTTGCAGCCGGACGGCAGCACGTTGGGCTCGCCGATCACCACCTACCGCCTGGCCATCGGCGATCGCGTCAACTACTTGGGCGAGGATCGCTTCGAGCTCGCTCAGAGCGGCGTGGAGATCGTGCGCATTCCGTGAACAGAGGTGCTCAAGCCTGGCCAGAATGAGGCTCAGGCTTCGCTCAGTGTTTCCCACAGGGCGGGCCCACCGGCCGACTTGGCAATGGCCGCCAAGCGCTCGGCATGGGCCTGTAACTCCCCATCGCTGGCCATGACCACTCTACCCGGCTGGCGCCCGACGATACGTCGGATTTCGCTACCCGAGCGACCTTGACCATCGTCCTCCTCACCGCCCTGCCCAGCCAGCGACAGGCTGGTCTGGCCACCGGTCATCGCCAGATAGACGTCCGCCAGCAATTCCGAGTCGAGCAGCGCGCCGTGCAGGTCGCGGCCGGAGTTGTCGATGCCATAGCGCTTGCACAGGGCATCGAGGCTGTTGCGCTGGCCCGGATGACGGGCCCGCGCCATCATCAGAGTGTCGAGAATGGAGCAGTGCTGAGCGATGTCGGCACGGTCTTCCTGGCCCAGCAGGGCGAATTCGTTGTTGATGAAACCAACGTCGAACGCTGCGTTATGGATGACCAACTGCGCGCCCTTGATGTAGTCGAAGAATTCTTCGGCCACGTCGGCAAAACGCGGTTTGTCGAGCAGGAAGGTATCGGTGATGCCGTGCACGCCAATGGCGCCCTCGTCGCTTTCGCGGTCAGGCTGCAGGTAGACGTGGAAGTTGCGGCCGGTCAAGCGCCGGCCGATGACCTCGACGCAACCGATCTCGATGATCCGATGGCCTTCGCTGACAGGCATACCGGTGGTTTCGGTATCGAGGACGATCAGGCGGGTGTTCTGCTGATCCACGCGGGGCTCCAAGCGACATCTGGGAAAGCCGGCGAGTATACAACAAAGCGACCACGGGCTCGGCACCCGTGGTCGCCTGTTCCAACCACCCTGGCGTCAGTTCTGCACGCTCTGCACGGACCCGCCATCGACGCGCAGGTTGCTGCCGTTGATGAACGATGCGCGATCGGACACCAGCAAGGCGATGGCCGCTGCCACCTCTTCGGGTTTGCCACGGCGCTTCTGAACGATGCCGGGGCGCTCTTCGTCGAGGAAGCTCTTGATCGCCTCCTCGAAGCTTTCGCCGCGCTCCTGCGCACGCTGCTCCATCATGCCATCGGTCATGCCAGTTTCGATGAACGCCGGTGAGACCGTATTGCACAGCACCCCGTGGGCCGCTTCCTTGTAAGAAAGGTTCTTGATGAACGCGGCCAGGGCCGCTTTGGCGACGTTGTACACCGCCTCTTCCCAGTAGGGCTGCACCGCGTTTTCCGACGTGATGCACACCAGACGTCCCCAGCCGCGCTGACGCATCGGTGGGATGGCGGCACGGGCGATGCGCACGGCGCTGAAGAAATCAGTGGACCAGGCCTCTTCGTAGTCCTCGTCGGACAACGCCAGCGGATCGCCCTTGGCACCAGTGACACCGGCGGTGTGCACCACGATGTCCACCTGCCCAAAGTGCGCTTCGGCCTGACGAATCAGGCCATCGACCTCGGCTTGGTCGGTCATGTCCGCAGCAATGAGCAGCGGCTCACCACCGATGCCTGCGGTTTCTTTTTCCAGGTGATCCTGGTCCTTGTCCGTCAACACCAATCGCACACCCTCTTCGGCCAGCAGGCGCGCGGTCGCCAGACCAATGCCTCCTGCCGCGCCGCTGATCAGGGCTACACGCTTAGTCAAACCTAGATCCATCACATCTCTCCTCGGGCACTGTCAACAGCGATACGGCGAACGAATTCAAGCATGCGTTCGGCCAATTCACGGGGTGTCTGCAGCGGCATCAGATGACCTGCGCCAGGCAAGGTCAGCAGCGTGCTGTCTGGGAAATGGGCCAGCGTGGTGCGCTGTTGCGCTGAGGCATCCGGCACCTGCGCATCGTCGGCGCCGCAGACCAGCAACGTCGGATACGGCAGTTCGCCGATCCGATCGCTCCAGTCCTCGCGACTGCCGTGGTCGACCCAGGCACGCCAGGCGTCGAGGTTCACCGATTGGGCGTCGGCGATGGCTACCTCACGCAGCGCATCGGGCAAGCGGTGAAAGCTGGACTCATCGACGAACTGTTCGGCTTCGACCCGCGAGGCTTGATAGCGTCGCTGTCGATCGCGATCGCCCTCGCTCATCGGCTGCGGACCAGGCGGCGACGGCGCCACCAGCACCAAGCCTTGCAGATAGTCGGGACGCCGGGAGGCCAGGGCCACCGCGACCTTGCCGGTCATCGAATGACCGACCAGGACGCAGCGCTCGATGCCCAGCGCACGCACGCTGGCATCGACCTGATCAGCCATCTCGGCCACCGAATAGCCGCTGACTCCATGAGCATCGCCAAAGCCTGGCGTGTTGAGAGCCACACAGGCGTGCTCGCGGTCGAGGAATGGCAGCGTGGGACCCCAGGTGCGATGGGAGCCGCCCAGAAAATGCATCAACACCAAAGTGATCGGGCCTGAGCCCTGTTGGCTGTAGGGGAGCATCGAACGCCGCCTCATGGGATTTCTCAGTGGAGAGCGAGGCGGCTAGGAGAGTTCATTTCTTTGACAGGCAAGGGCGGGCACACCCGCCCTGGGGTGGTTCAGCGCTGTGCACGGACCTCATCGACGCCACGGTTGGCCAACTGGTCGGCGCGTTCGTTGCCCGGATGGCCGATATGGCCGCGGACCCATTTCCAGGTCACCTTATGCCGATTGACCTGTTCGTCGAGCAGCTTCCACAGGTCGGCATTCTTCACCGGTTCCTTGGTGGCAGTCTTCCAGCCGCGCTTCTTCCAATTGGGCATCCACTCGGTGATGCCTTTCATCACGTACTGCGAATCGGTGGTCAGGACCACCTCGCACTCGCGTTTGAGCGCCATCAGCGCGCAGATCGCGGCCATCAGTTCCATCCGGTTGTTGGTGGTGTCGCGCTCGCCGCCCCACAGCTCCTTCTCGACACCCTTGTAGACGATCAGGGCGCCCCAGCCGCCCAGGCCGGGATTGCCCTTGCAGGCACCATCGGTGTAGATCTCGACGCTATCGCTCATGTACCGCCTTCGTTCGCTTGCAGGTTAAATAGCGCGGACAATCCGCTCAGGGCTCGCTGTGACGGCGATTGACCTTGGCCAGCGGCAGCGGCAACAGCTTGCCCATCGGTTCGCGACGCTCCAGCGGCAAGGGCCGCAGCCCCACCACCACCTTGCGCGCCACCAGCAGATAAACGCCGCCGCCGGCCACCTGCCAGCGCCCGGCCGTCCGCTCCCAACCCGCCAGGCGCTGCTGCCAGGCGGGTGAGGAAAACGGCGGACGATAACACCCGAAGCGGCGTTTCTCCAGCGCGAAGCCCAGCAGGTTCAGCCAGTCGCCCAGGCGCGAGGGCGAGATGCAGCGCGCCTTGCGCAGTACCCCGCGACCGAGCAGATGGCGAGCGCCCCAGGCACTCCAGGGATTGATGCCGACGATCAGCAGATGTCCGCCCGGACGCACCGCGCTGGCGGCCTGGCGCAGCAGACCATGGGGCGAGAGGCTGAAATCCAGACCATGCTGCAGCACCACCACGTCGGCGGCATGCTCGGACAGCGGCCAGGCCTGCTCCTCGCAGACGATCTCGACACCGGGCAGTGGCGCGCCCAAGCGGACATTGCGCTGCACTTTCAGCGCCTGGGGGGGCGCAGCGGCACCGGGCCGTAGTGCACCAGAAAACCGCCGAAGAAGCGCTCCAATTCGTCCTCGAGCAGTTTCTCCTCCTCCTTGAGCATCAGCTGACCCAAAGGCCCGGCGAACCAGTCGCGGGCCAGGCTGATCAGTTCGACCCACTCGGGGTCGGCCTGGGCAAAGGCTTGATCGGTCATCGCATTCTCCCTCGAAGGTTTCGTCGGCCGCGCCATCGCGGCTAAGATGCCCTCATCTCCCACGCCAGATGATTCGGAACCGCACAATGATACAGATCGAAGCCCTTCGCGCTTTCTCCGACAACTACATCTGGTTGTTACAGGATACTGCCAAACGCCACTGCGCGGTGGTCGATCCCGGCGACGCCGCACCGGTGTTGGCGTGGCTGCAGGCGCATGGCGACTGGACGCTCACCGACATCCTCATTACCCACCACCACAACGACCACGTCGGTGGCGTGCAACAACTCAAGCAGGTCACCGGCGCCAGCGTCCATGGCCCGGCCCACGAAACCATTCCCGGGCGCGATGTGGCGCTAAACGACGGCGACACGGCGACGGTGCTCGGCATCACGTTCGAGGTGCTCGCCGTGCCGGGGCATACCCTCGGCCACATCGCCTTCTACAGTGACCGCACGCCAACGCCGCTGCTGTTCAGCGGCGACACACTGTTTGCCGCCGGCTGCGGACGGATGTTCGAGGGCACGCCCGAGCAGATGCAGCCCGCCTTGCAACGCCTGGCCAGCCTGCCAGAGAGCACCGAAGTGTACTGCGCCCACGAATACACCTTGAGCAACCTGCGTTTCGCCAGGGCCGTGGAGCCGAGCAACGCCGATATCCAACGGCGTTTCGAAGAGGTCACGCAGTTACGTGCGCAGCAGCGCATCACCCTGCCCTCGTCCATTGCGCTGGAGCGCCTGACCAATCCTTTTCTTCGCACCGCTGTAACATCCGTTAAACAAAAAGCGGACGAATGGAAAGGCAGCCCCAACAATAGCCAGATAGCGGTCTTCGCTGCGCTCAGGGCCTGGAAAGACAGCTTCTGATCGCGCGCCGTAGGGTCGTAGAAAGACATCCAAGGTTGACCCATCCGGGTGCGGTTTTTAGAATCGCCGAAATTTTTTGCCCGGAAAAATGTGTACGCCGATGTCTTCACGTAGCCGCCGCACCGCTCATTCCGCCGCCCTGACGCGTCTGGCACAAGTCAGCGCCCTGGCCCTGGCCGCCACCCTGGTGGGCTGTCAGAGCACCCGTCAGGTGGAGGAAACCGACAGCGTTCGCGCGCACAATTACCAGGCGCGGATGAAGCACAGGCCAGCCCCCCTGGTGATCAAACCGGTCGAGCAGAAGGCCCCCGACGATGTCTGGGAGCGTATGCGCCAGGGTTTCGTGCTGCAGGACAGCATCGACGTCAACCCGCGTATCGAACAGCAGCGGTTGTGGTTCGCCAGCAACCCGAGCTTCCTGGAGACGGCCGGCGAACGCGGCAGCCTGTACCTGCATTACATCGTCGAGCGCCTGGAAGAGCGTGGCATGCCGCTGGAGCTGGCACTGCTGCCGGCCATCGAGAGCGCCTACAACCCGATGGCCTACTCGCGCGCCCATGCCGTGGGCCTGTGGCAGTTCATCCCCTCCACCGGCCGTCACTTCAACCTGCGCCAGACCAACTTCTACGATGGCCGTCGCGACATCACCGCCTCGACCAATGCGGCGCTGGATTACCTGACGCGCCTGCACGACATGTTCAACGGCGACTGGCTGCTCGCCCTGGCCGCCTACAATGCCGGCGAAGGCACGGTCAGCCGGGCGATCGAACGCAACGAACGGCTCGGCCTGCCCACCGATTACTGGAACCTGCCCCTGCCCCAGGAAACCCGTGACTACGTGCCCAAGCTGCTGGCACTGTCGCAGGTGGTGCTGACCCCGCAGGCCTATGGCGTGAACCTCAGCCCCATCGCCAACGAACCCTACTTCGAAGCGGTGGTCATCAACGACCGCCTCGACCTGACCCGCGTCGCCGCCTTTGCCAACATCGACGAAGACGAGTTGATCCAGCTCAACCCCGCCTTCAAGAAACGCATGACCGTCGACGGTCCGCAGCAATTGCTGGTGCCCACCGCCAAGGCTCGTTTGCTGACCAGCAGCCTGTCCAACCTCAAGCCTGAACAGCTCCTGAGCTTGCAACCGAACAAGGCGGTGTTCCAGGCCGCTCTGGCCGAGGCCAAGGCCCCCGCCGCCACCAGCAGCTACCGGGTCAAGCGTGGCGACAACCTGGGCGCCATCGCCAAGGCCAACCGCGTGTCGGTCAAGGACATCCAGCGCTGGAACCGCCTGTCCGGCACCCGCCTCAAGGCTGGGCAGGTGCTCGCCCTGCGTGGCGCCAGCGCCCCCAGCGCTGCCGCCAGCCGCGTAGCCGCAGCCCAGCAGCGCTCGACCCAGTACAAGGTGCGCAAGGGCGACTCCTACTACCTTGTAGCCAAGCGTTTCAACGTCGAGATGAAGCACCTCAAGCGCTGGAATCCGCGTACCGGCCAGGCGCTCAAGCCCGGCCAGACCCTCACCGTCTACCTCGGACGCTGAACCGCGCCAGCCCAGGGCGAGTGCGCGGCGATGAGCCGCCGCAGCCGCCCCGGGCGCTACCCTTTTTCCATTGCAGACAAGCTGTTACTGTACGCCGGACCAAGCCCAACGCCGCCTCGACCGGATCCCAGACTTGATAAGAACTTTCCTCCTGTCATTGAGCCTGGCCTTGAGCTTTCCCGCAGTCGCGACAGTGAGCGAAAGCCACGGTTATGCGCAGTTCGGCACGCTCAAGTATCCGGCCAGCTTCACCCATTTCGACTGGGTCAACCCGCAGGCGCCCAAGGGCGGCACCTTGCGAGCCATGGCATTCGGCACCTTCGATACCCTCAACCCCTACACGTTCAAGGGCACCAGCCCGGTCTCGACGCCCAATTTCCAGCAGTACGGAGTCAGTGAGCTCAATGAGACGCTGATGATCGGCACCGGCCAGTATGACCCTTCCGGCGACGAGCCCACCTCCAGCTACGGACTGATCGCCCGCTCGGTCGAATACAGCGAGGATCGCAGCTGGGTGGTGTTCAACCTGCGACCTGAAGCACGCTTCCACGACGGCCACCCGATCACTTCGGCCGACGTCGCCTTCTCGTACCGCACCTTGCTCAAGCAGGGCCATCCGCTGTACCGCACCAACCTGCAGGAAGTGCAGCGCGTCGATATCCTCGGCCCGCTGCGGATCCGCTTCGTCTTCAAGCGTGCCGGCAATCCGTTGCTGATCCTGCGCCTGGGTGAAATGCCGGTGCTGCCCAAGCACTACTGGCAAGGCCGCGACTTCGAGGCCACCACCTTCGAGCCGCCGCTGGGCAGCGGGCCGTATCGGATCAGCGAAGTGCAGCCCGGCAGGCGCCTGGTGTTCACTCGGGTCAAGGACTACTGGGGCAAGGACTTGGCGGTCAACCGTGGCAAGTACAATTTCGACCGCGTCGAATTCGAGTTCTACCGCGACGCCACCGTCGCCTTCGAGGCATTCAAGGCCGGCGAATTCGACATCTACATCGAACACCAGGCCAAGAATTGGGCCAACGGCTACAACTTCCCGGCCATCCGTCGCGGCGAAGTGATCCAGGCGCAAATTCCACACCGGATCCCGACCCAGACCCAAGGCCTGTTCATGAACACCCGCCGCGAAGCCTTCGCCGAGCCCAAGGTGCGCCAGGCCCTGGGGCTGATGCTCGATTTCGAATGGACCAACCGTGCCCTGTTCAGCAGTGCCTACCGACGTGCCACCAGCTACTACCCCAACAGCGAATTCGCGGCCACAGGCCTGCCCACCGGCAAAGAGTGGCTGCTGCTTTCGCCCCTGCGCGATCAGCTACCGGCCAAGCTGTTCACCGAGCCCTACCAGGTCAGCCAGACCGACGGCCGCGGTATCGACCGCCAGACCTTGCGCAAGGCGCTAAGCCTGCTCGCTGAGGCGGGCTGGAAGCTCGACGGCCAGCGCCTGGCGGATGCCAAGGGCCGTCAGATGCGCCTGGAACTGCTGCTGGTGAATCCCAACCTGGAACGCATCCTGCAGCCCTATGTCGAAAACCTCTCGAGCATCGGCATCGATGCGCGCCTGCGCACCGTGGACCGTGCCCAGTACAAACAACGGCTGGACCAGTTCGACTTCGACATGATTCTGATGACCTTGAACCAGACGCTCAGTCCAGGCCTGGAACAGTGGCAGTACTTCCATTCCAGCCAGGCCTCGGTCAAGGCAGCAAGAACTACGCCGGCATCGACGATCCCGTGGTCGACCTGCTGCTCGATACGCTGATGGCCGCGCGCACCCGCGACGACCAGGTCGCCGCTGCCCGCGCTCTGGACCGGGTGCTGTCCTGGCACCACTACATGATCCCGAACTGGTACCTGGACAACCATCGCCTGGCCTACCGCAACCGGTTCGCCTTCGTCACCACACCGCCCTACACCCTCGGGCTGAACAGCTGGTGGCTCAAGACTTCGGAGAAAGCCAAATGATGCCAATGCCTCGCCTGCGCCTGGCCAGCGGCTTGCTGCTCGCCTGCCTGAGCCTCGCGGCAGCCGCCGCACCGCAGCATGCCCTCACCCTGTACGACGAACCGCCCAAGTATCCCGCCGACTTCAAGCACTTCGACTACGTCAATCCCGATGCGCCCAAGGGCGGTACTTTCCGCCAGTCCAGCTTCGGCAGCTTCGACAGCCTCAACCCCTTCATCAACAAAGGCGTGGCGGCAGACAACATCAGCAGCATCTACGACACCCTGATGCGCGCCAGCCTCGATGAGCCGTTCACCGAGTATGGTCTGGTCGCCGAACGTATCGAGAAAGCCCCGGACAACAGCTGGGTGCGTTTCTATCTGCGGCCCCAGGCGCGCTTCCACGACGGCCACCCCATGCGCGCCGACGACGTGGTGTTCAGCTTCGAGGCGCTGACCAAACAAGGCGCGCCACTGTACCGCCAGTACTACAGCGACGTGGCCGAGGTGATCGCCGAAGACCCGCTGCGCGTGCTGTTCAGGTTCAAGCACACCAACAACCGCGAGTTGCCGCTGATCCTCGGGCAATTGCCGGTGCTGCCCAAGCACTGGTACGCCGAGCGCGACTTCACCCGCGGCAACCTGGAAATTCCACTGGGCAGCGGGCCGTACAAGGTGGCCGAGGTCAAGGCCGGACGCTCGATCCGTTACGAGCGGGTCAAGGACTACTGGGCCAAGGACCTGCCGATCAACCGCGGACAGTTCAACTTCGACGCCATGACCTTCGATGCCTACCGCGACACCGCCGTGGCCCTGCAAGCGCTCAAAGCCGGCCAGTTCGACTACGGCCTGGAAGTCAGCGCCAAGAACTGGGCCACCGCCTACAACGTCCCAGCCGTGCGCGACGGTCGACTGATCAAGGAAGAGCTGCCCAACGGCAACCCCGTGGGCATGCAGGGCTTCATCTTCAACCTGCGCAAGCCGGTGTTCCAGGACATCCGCGTGCGCCAGGCACTGAGCCTACTGCTGGATTTCGAATGGACCAACAAACAGTTGTTCAATGGTGCCTACACCCGCACCGGCAGCTATTTCGAGAACTCGGAAATGGCCGCCAAAGGCCTGCCTTCGGCCGATGAGTTGAAGGTTCTCGAACCGCTGCGCGGCAAGGTGCCCGAGCAGGTCTTCGATCAGGCTTTCCACAACCCGGTCAGCGACGCCAGCGGCATGATTCGCGAACAACAGCGCAAGGCGTACCAACTGCTGACTGAAGCCGGCTGGAAGATCGAGAACGACAAGATGGTCGATGCCCAGGGCAAGCCGGTGTCCATCGAGTTTCTCCTGGCTCAGACCGAATTCGAGCGTGTTCTACTGCCATTCAAACGCAACCTGGCAGACCTGGGCATCGACCTGAGCATCCGCCGTGTAGACGTCTCGCAATACGTCACCCGCCTGCGCTCGCGGGACTTCGACATGATTGTCGGCGGCTTCCCCCAGTCCAACTCGCCGGGCAATGAGCAGCGCGAATTCTGGACCAGCGCCGCCGCCGACAATCCGGGCAGCCGCAACTTCATCGGCCTGCGCGATCCGGCCATCGACCAACTGGTCGAGGAACTGATCAACGCCGAATCGCGCCAGAGCCTGATCGCCCACACCCGGGCGCTGGACCGCGTGCTGCTGTGGGGCTACTACGTGATCCCTAACTGGCACATCAAGACTTGGCGCGTGGCGTACTGGAACCACCTCGGCCATCCGAAGGTGTCGCCCAAGTACGACATCGGCCTGGACACCTGGTGGATCAAGCCCGACGTCACGCCAGCGGTGAGCGAAGCGCCCGCCACCCCTGCCGCAGAGGCGAACTGACATGCTCGCCTATATCCTGCGGCGTCTGCTGCTGATCGTCCCGACCCTATTCGGCATCCTCATCATCAACTTCATCATCGTCCAGGCGGCCCCCGGCGGTCCGGTCGAACAGATGATCGCCAAGCTCGAAGGCTTCGACGGCGCCACCAGCCGCATCGCCGGTGGCGGCGCCGAAGTGTCGGTGGCCGGTTCCAACTACCGCGGCGCGCAAGGCCTGGACCCGGCGCTGGTCGCCGAGATCGAGCGCATGTACGGCTTCGACAAATCCGCGCCCGAGCGGCTGTGGATCATGGTCAAGAACTACGCCCAACTCGACTTCGGCGACAGCTTCTTTCGCGATGCCCGGGTCATCGATCTGATCGCCGAGAAGATGCCGGTGTCGATTTCGCTGGGGCTGTGGAGCACGCTGATCATGTACCTGGTGTCGATCCCGCTGGGCATCGCCAAGGCGGTGCGCCACGGCAGCCACTTCGACGTCTGGACCAGCTCGGCGATCATCGTCGGCTATGCCATCCCCGCGTTCCTGTTCGCCATCCTGCTGATCGTACTGTTCGCCGGCGGCAGCTACTTCGACTGGTTCCCGCTCAGGGGCCTGACCTCGAACAACTTCGAGCAGTTGTCTACCACCGGCAAGGTGCTGGATTACTTCTGGCACCTGGTGCTGCCGATCACCGCGCTGGTGATCGGCAACTTCGCCACCATGACCCTGCTGACCAAGAACAGCTTCCTCGACGAGATCAACAAGCAGTATGTGGTCACCGCCAAGGCCAAGGGCCTGAGCCGTACCCGCGTGCTCTACGGTCACGTATTCCGCAATGCCATGTTGCTGGTGATCGCCGGTTTCCCCTCGGCGTTCATCGGCATCTTCTTCACAGGTTCCCTGCTGATCGAGGTGATCTTCTCCCTCGACGGTTTGGGCCTGATGAGCTTCGAGGCCGCGATCAATCGCGACTATCCGGTGGTGTTCGGCACCCTGTTCATCTTCACCCTGCTGGGGCTGGTGGTGAAACTGATCGGCGACCTCACCTACACCTTGGTCGATCCGCGCATCGACTTCGCCAGCCGGGAGCACTGACATGGCCCTCTCTCCCCTCAATCGCCGGCGCTTCGAGCGCTTCAAGGCCAACCGTCGCGGCTGGTGGTCGCTGTGGCTGTTCCTGATCCTGTTCGGCCTGAGCCTGGGTGCCGAGCTGATCGCCAACGACAAACCGATCGCCGTGCACTACGACGGCCAGTGGTACTTCCCGGCCTTCAAGCGCTACCCGGAAACCACCTTCGGCGGCGAGTTCCCGCTCGAAGCCAACTACAAGAGCCCGTACGTGCGCGAACTGCTGAGTAAGAAGGACAGCTTCGTGCTCTGGGCACCCATCCCGTTCAGCTACCAGAGCATCAACTACGACCTGAAAGTGCCGGCACCGGCGCCACCGTCGGCCGATAACCTGCTGGGTACCGACGACCAGGTCGGGACGTGCTGGCACGGGTCATCTACGGCTTCCGCGTGTCGGTGCTGTTCGCCCTGACCCTGACCCTGGCCAGTTCCATCGTCGGCGTGATCGCCGGCGCCCTGCAAGGCTTCTACGGCGGCTGGGTGGACCTGGCGGGCCAACGCTTCCTGGAAATCTGGTCGGGCTTGCCGGTGCTGTACCTGCTGATCATCCTCGCCAGCTTCGTGCAACCGAACTTCTGGTGGCTGCTAGGCATCATGTTGCTGTTTTCCTGGATGAGCCTGGTGGACGTGGTGCGCGCCGAGTTCCTGCGCGGCCGCAACCTGGAGTACGTGCGCGCCGCCCGAGCCTTGGGCATGCGCAATGGCCCGATCATGTTCCGCCACATCCTGCCCAACGCCATGATCTCGACCATGACCTTCATGCCGTTCATCCTCACCGGCGCCATCGGCACGCTCACTGCGCTGGACTTCCTCGGCTTCGGCCTGCCCGCCGGCTCGCCATCGCTGGGCGAACTGGTGGCTCAGGGCAAGTCCAACCTGCAGGCGCCCTGGCTGGGCATCAGCGCCTTCGCCGTGCTGGCCGTGATGTTGAGCCTGCTGGTGTTCATCGGCGAATCCGCCCGCGACGCCTTCGACCCGAGGAAATGACATGAGCCAAGACATCCTGATCGAAGTCCGCGACCTGGCGGTGGAGTTCGTCAACGGCGAACAGGTCAACCGTGTGGTCGATGGCATCAGCTTCGACATCCGCAAAGGCGAAACCCTGGCCCTGGTCGGCGAGAGCGGCTCGGGCAAGTCGGTCACCGCCCACTCGATCCTGCGCCTGCTGCCCTACCCACTGGCGCGCCATCCCAGCGGCACCATACAGTACGCTGGCAAAGACCTGCTGCACCTGGGCGAAAAGCCCATGCAGCGTATTCGCGGCAATCGCATCGCGATGATCTTCCAAGAGCCGATGACCTCGCTGAATCCGCTGCACTGCATCGAAAAGCAGATCAACGAGATCCTCCTGCTGCACAAGGGCCTGACCGGCAAACAGGCCACCGCTCGCACGCTCGAGCTGCTGGAACTGGTCGGCATTCCCGAGCCACGCAAGCGCCTGAAAGCCCTGCCCCACGAACTGTCCGGCGGCCAGCGCCAGCGGGTGATGATCGCCATGGCCCTGGCCAACGAACCGGAACTGCTGATCGCCGACGAGCCGACCACGGCGCTCGACGTGACCGTGCAGTTGAAGATCCTCGACCTGCTCAAGGAACTGCAGGCACGCCTGGGCATGGCGTTGCTGCTGATCAGTCACGACCTCAACCTGGTGCGCCGCATCGCCCATCGCGTGTGCGTGATGCAAAGGGGCAAGATCGTCGAACAGACCGACTGCGCCACGTTGTTCGAGCAGCCCCAGCACCCCTACACGCAGATGCTGATCAATGCCGAACCCAGCGGCGCTCCGGCCATCACGCCGGTGGGCACGCCGCTGCTGCAGGTGGATGATCTGAACGTCTGGTTCCCGATCAAGAAGGGGCTGTTGCGCCGCACCGTCGACCATGTGAAGGCCGTCAACGGCGTGAACTTCAGCCTGCCGCAGGGGCAGACGCTAGGCATCGTCGGCGAGAGCGGCTCGGGCAAGTCCACCCTGGGCCTGGCGATTCTGCGCCTGATCGCCAGCCAGGGCGGTATCCGCTTTCACGGTCAGTCGCTGGATGGCATGAACCAGCAGCAGGTACGACCGCTGCGCCGGGAAATGCAGGTGGTGTTCCAGGACCCCTTCGGCAGCCTCAGCCCGCGGATGTGCGTGGCCGACATCGTCGGCGAAGGCCTGCGCATCCACAAGATCGGCACGCCGGCCGAGCAGGAGGCGGCGATCATCGCCGCCTTGCAGGAGGTGGGCCTGGACCCGCAGACCCGGCATCGCTACCCCCATGAGTTCTCCGGTGGCCAGCGCCAACGCATCGCCATCGCCCGGGCGCTGGTGCTCAAGCCGGCGCTGATCCTGCTGGACGAACCCACCTCGGCGCTGGACCGCACCGTGCAGCGTCAGGTCGTGGAGCTGCTGCGCACCCTCCAGGTGAAGTACAACCTCACCTACCTGTTCATCAGCCATGACTTGGCGGTGGTCAAGGCGCTGAGCCACCAGTTGATGGTGATCAAGCAAGGGCAAGTGGTGGAACAGGGCGATGCGCAAGGGATCTTCAACGCACCGCAGCATCCGTATACCCGGCAACTGCTGGAGGCCGCGTTTTTGCAGGCGCCCGTGCGATGAGGCTTTGCTGCTGTAGGGACTTTGCCTAGCGATATCTGTGATCGCTGGGCAAGTACGCCCCTACAGGAGCAAACGATGCCCGCCGCGACGATCATCCCACTACCTGCCGCAAAGCGGCCGCCGTTTGATTGATTCGGTTCCATAACGGCAATCTACACCCTGAAAAAGATGGCTTAAAGCCACACCCCCACGGATCGAATACGCCCCGCTGCGGTCTGTGTCAGTATCCGTAGTGCCCACGGCACCACCGTCCCACCCGCAGCACTCTCGAGGCTCCACATGGATTCCAACGTCCCTCCGTCGCCCAGTACCGGCGACGAACCTGCCAGCGTGCTCGAACGCCTGCAATTGGCCTTGGATTCCGGTGCGATCTCAGGAACCTGGGTCTGGGACATTCCCAACAACAGCATCACTGCCGACCTGGAGTTCTCCCGCTCCTTCGGCCTGCCCGCCGAGCGCTGCAAGGCTGGGATTCCCATCGAAGAGGCCTTTGGCTCCATCCACCCCGACGACCTCGACCAGGTGGCCGAGGAGATCCAGCGCACCTTGCAGCGTGGCGGCGCCTTTCGCTGCGAGTACCGTGCCCGCCGCGACGACGGCCAGTACCGCTGGATCGAAGCCAGCGGCCATGTCGAACTGGACGCCGACGGCGCGCCGATACGCTTTCCCGGCGTACTGATCGACATTGAGAGCCGCCGCGCCGCCGAGGCCGAGCGCGACCGCATGTCCGCGCTGCTGCGCACCTTCGCCGCTGCTGTGCCTGGAGTGGTGTACGCCAAGGACCTGCAAGGTCGCATGCTGGTGGCCAACCAAGGCACCACCGACCTGATTGGCAAGCCGCCGGAGTTCTACCTGGGCAAGACCGACCTGGAGTTCCTCGAAGACAAAGAGCAGGCACGCCAGGTGATGGCCACCGACCAGCGCATCATGCGCGAAGGCAAGGCGCAGCAAGTGGAAGAACGGGTCGACCTGGCCGACGGCACTGCGACCATCTGGCTGTCGCACAAGGCGCCGCTGTTCGACGACCACGGCAAGGTGATCGGGCTGATCGGCTCGTCCATCGACGTCACCGCCAAACAGGCCGCCGAGCAGGCGCTACGTGAGCTCAACCGCACCCTCGAGGCACGTATCAGCGAAGCGGTGGCGCAGAGCGAAGCGGTTCAGGCGGCGCTGAGTCAGGCGCAGAAAATGGAGGCCGTCGGCCAACTCACCGTGGGCATCGCCCACGACTTCAACAACCTGTTGGCCGGCATCACCGGCAGCCTCGACCTGATCCGCCTGCGCCTGAACCAGGGCCGTACCGCAGACCTGGAGCGCTACGTATCGGTGGCCCACACCGCTGCCCAGCGCGCGGCGGCCCTCACCCACCGCTTGCTGGCGTTTTCCCGCAAACAGACGCTGCTGCCGGTGCCCACCGACATGAACGCGCTGATCGGCGGTATCGAAGAACTGATCCAGCGTACCGTCGGCCCCACGGTCAACGTCACCGTCGACCTCAGCCCCACCCTGAAGACCTGCCTGGTCGACCCGGTGCAGTTCGAAAACGCCCTGCTCAACCTGTGCATCAACGCCCGCGACGCCCTGCCGGGCAGCGGCAACCTCAGCATCCGCACCGCCGCACGCACCCTGCTCAGCGCGCAGGACGGCGGCGACAGTCTGCCTGCCGGCAATTATCTGTCCATCGTGGTGGAAGACGACGGCATCGGCATGGACGCTGCGACCCTGGCCAAAGCCTTCGACCCCTTCTTCACCACCAAGCCGGTCGGCCAGGGTTCGGGGTTGGGATTGTCGATGATCTATGGCTTCGCCAAGCAGTCCGGCGGACAGATCAGCCTGGAATCCGAACCCGGCCAGGGCACCCGCGCCTGCCTGCTGCTGCCGGTACACGACACCCAGCCGCTGGCCGCAGGCGAACCCTTGCCGTCGCTGGCGCTGCCCGACGGTGAAGCCAGCAAGAACATCCTGGTGGTCGACGACGAGGCCTCGGTGCGTGCCTTCGTGACCGAAACCTTATCGGCCCTGGGCCACGTGGTCATCGAAGCGGCCGACAGCAAGGCGGGTCTGCAGTTGCTGCAATCGAACATCCCATCGACCTGCTGGTAACCGACATCGGTCTGCCCGGCGGCATGGACGGTCATTGCATGGCGCTGGAAAGCCGCAAGTACCGGCCGGGATTGCCGATCCTGTTCATGACCGGCTATGCCCACCCGAGTTGCTGGAGAGTTCCCCGCTGCGCAGCCAGTGTCCGGTACTGAGCAAACCGTTTTCCCTGGAAGCCCTGGTGCAGCAGGTGCACGCCTTGAGCTACACGGCCTCGTCCTGAGCGCGCACGCGTCACTCACGCTTGAGCAGCGTGCAGGGCGCGACACCGAACGCCTTGCGAAACGCATGGCTGTAATGTGAGAAATCGCTGAAGCCATAGTCCAGCGCCGCTTGCGAGATGCTCTTGGCCTCGCCCCGCTCGAGCGCTCGACGGCTGCCTTCCAGGCGCTCCTTCCAGATGGCCGCGGCTGGGGTCTTCTGGTGGCGGGCAAAGGCGCGGGTCACCGTGCGTGTGGAGACGTGGTGCGCCTGGGCGATGCGCTCCAGGCTCAGTTCGGGGTCGGCCAGGTGTTGACGGATGTAGTGCATTACCCGCCCGTGCAGATCCAGCTCGGCATGGGTGATGGTCAGGTCCTGCCATTCCAGGCTCAGCACCAGCAGGTCCAGCAGCGTTTCAGCATAGCGCGCGCTCAGCGCGCCCTCGCCCAAGGTGCCGTGGCTGGCGGCTTGCTGAAGCATGGCGCGCAGCGGCAACACGCCTGGCCGGTGCGCGTCCAGCACCGTGGCGGTGCGTTGCTCGATGCCGGGCACCCGCGAAGCCAGCCAGTGCCGGGGAATGCGCAGCAGGTGATTTTCGGTACCACCCAGACTGAAACGGAAACGCTGGTCTGCGTCGTAAAGAAACAAATCGTCCGCCGCCAGCCGAGCCTGACGCCCGCCTTGCTCGAACTGTCCATAGCCTTGGCGGGTGAACCCCAGCCATAGATCGTCGTTTGGATCGCTGCGGACGTGGTCCTGCTCGCGGGCCCAATGATGCAGCGGCGCCGACAAGGTATACAACTCCAGCGGACCGATGCCCTTGACCCCCAGCGTGCCCTGGAAATCGCTCTGCGACGCCGGCTCGCTGTCCGCCTTCAGGCAGTGTTGGCAGACCACATCGCGCCAGTAGTCGAAACGGCGTGGCGCCTCCACGGCAAGGGTCGAGTAGCGATTCGAATCAGGCATGGCTTGGACCTCGAACGGCGCGGTGCAGCGTGTGGAGTTGGGACGCGAGTACAGGAACAGCAAGTTTCACGCCAGCGACCCAAGGCCGCACAGTCCATCGCCCAGCGCTGAAACCCGCACCCTTCTGGTGCTTGCCGCCATTTCCAGCCCCATGCCGATACAGCGCGCGCACCCTGTCCTTCCCAACCAACAGGTTGTCCCGACCGACCAAGCGGCGCGCCCAGACGCTGCCTAACGTTTAGCCGACGCCGGACGCACCCCGGCGCCGCCAAGGCTGTGTGCACAGCGCCTGATGACGACCAAGAAGAACAAGGAGCCGCCCCATGGAATCCGCAATCGACAAGCATCTGAAATGTCCCAGGACGCTCTCGCGTCGGGTCCCCGACCACTACCAGCCGCCCTTCCCGATGTGGGTGGCGCGCGCCGGCGAAGAGCTGCGCCAGGTGGTGATGGCTTACCTGGGCGTGCAGTACCAGGGCGAAGCACAAAAAGCCGCGGCGCTGGCTGCCCTGCAGCACATCGTCGCCAGCTTCGCCCTGACCGATGGCCCGCTCAACCACGACCTGACCCACCACACCGACAACAGCGGCTACGACAATCTGATCGTGGTCGGCTACTGGAAGGACCCCGCCGCGTACCGCCGCTGGCTGCGCAGCAGCGAGGTGGATGGCTGGTGGTCGGCCGAGGCACGCCTGCACGAGGGCCTGGGCTACTTCCGCGAGGTGGTGGCGCCGCGTGCCGAGCAGTTCGAAACCCTGTACGCCTTCCGCGAAGACCTGCCCGGTGTCGGCGCGGTGATGGACAGCACCAGCGGCGAGATCGAGGAGCATGGCTACTGGGGCTCGATGCGCGACCGCTTCCCAGCCTCGCAGACCGACTGGATGGAGCCCGATGACGAGCTGCGCATCCTCAGCGGCGACCCGGCCAAGGGCGGCCGGGTGATCGTCGGCGGCCACGACAACATCGCGCTGATCCGCTCCGGGCAAGACTGGGCCGAGGCCGGCCCGAGGAGCGCTCGCTGTACCTGGACGAAATCCTCCCCACCCTGGAAGCCGGCATGGACTTCCTGCGCGACAACGGCGCGCCGCTGGGCTGCTACAGCAACCGCTTCGTGCGCAACATCGACCTGCAGGGCAACCTGCTCGACACCAGCTACAACATCGGCCACTGGCGCTCGGTGGAAAAGCTCGAACGCTGGGCCGAATCGCACCCCACCACCTGCGCATCTTCGTCACCTTCTTCCGCGTGGCCGCGGGCCTGCAGAAGCTGCGCCTGTACCACGAAGTGTCGGTCAGCGATGGTCGTCAGCAACTGTTCGAGTACATCAACTGCCATACCCAGACCGGCATGCTGCGCGATGCCAAGCCCGCGCCCCAGGCGTGCCCGGCACAGGCGAACGCCTCATGAACGTGGCCAACTCCACCCTGCGCCTGCTCGGCCTGGGCCTGCTGCTGCCAGGGGTTGCAGCGAATGCCGTGGAAGTGGCGCCCGGCGACTATGAACAGTACCCGGTCGGCGCCACCATCGGCGCGATCTACTACCAGCATTCGAGCACCAACACGCTGTATGCCCAGGACCACAAGGTCAGTTCCGATTTCAAGCTGCGCTCGGACATCGGCATCCTGCGTCTGCTGCACGTGATCGCCCTAAGCGACACGGTGACCCTCGACCCGCAGTTCCTGCTGCCCTTCGGTCACGTTTCCGGGCATGACGACGCCTCCCCCTGGGCAGCGCCGACGGCATCGGCGACCTGATCCTGGCGGCACCGGTCAAGCTGCGCCTGAACGACGCCCGCGACACCTTGAGCCTGACCCCCTACCTGTTCGTGCCGACGGGCAATTACGACCGCGACGATCCGCTGAACATCGGCGAGAACCGCTGGAAGTTCGAACTGCAAGGCGCCTACGTCAAGCATTTCGACGAGCACTGGGCCTTGGACCTGGTCGGTGGCGCCACCTGGTACGGCGACAACGACGACTACGGCCCAGCCAGCCAGCGTCTGGAGCAGGACGTGTCCTACGCAGCGCAGATCATGGCCCGCTACATGCCGGATGCCGCCACTACCTTCGCCATCGGCGTGGGCCACACCTGGGGCGGCGAGACCGAAATCGAGCAGTTGAACCAGGACAATCGGCTCGGCACCACCAACCTGCGCCTGACCGTCACCCGTTTCGTCACCCCAAGGACCAGGTGCAGGTGCAACTGGGTCGCGACCTGGCGGTGGAAAACGGACCCAAGGAAGACCTGCGCGTGAATCTGCGCTATGCGCATATTTCTGATCGGCGGCCGCCACGCCCACCCTCACCGACCTGACCCCAAGGACCGCACCATGGCCATCGACCGCCCCACCGCCGAACAATTGCAGGCGCTCGCCCAGCGTCTGCACATGCACTTGACACCCGAACAGGCCAGCGACTATCTGGCTTTGATGCAGGGCAGCTTCGAGGCCTACGACCTGATCGACGAACTGCCCGACTACACCCCGGTAGCACCCGCCTCACCGCGCCCCAGCCATCGCCCAGCATCGAGCGACAACCTGCTCAACGCCTGGTACTACCGCTGCGAAGTGAGCGGCGCGGTGGACGGCAAGCTGGCCGGGCGCAGCGTCGCCCTCAAAGACAACATCGCCCTGGCCGGCGTGCCGATGATGAATGGCGCCACGCCCCTGGAAGGCTTCGTGCCCGGCTTCGACGCCACGGTGGTGACGCGCCTGCTGGAGGCCGGCGCGACCGTACTGGGCAAGGCCACCTGCGAGCACTACTGCCTCTCCGGCGGCAGCCATACCTCCGACCCGGCACCGGTGCACAACCCGCACCGCCACGGCTATGCCGCCGGCGGCTCGTCGTCGGGCAGCGCCGCGCTGGTCGCCGCCGGCCAGGTGGACATGGCCGTGGGCGGCGACCAAGGTGGCTCGATCCGTATTCCCTCGGCCTTCTGTGGCACCTACGGCATGAAGCCGACCCATGGCTTGGTGCCCTACACCGGGATCATGGCCATCGAAGCGACCCTCGATCACGCCGGCCCCATCACCGCCAACGTACGCGACAACGCGCTGATGCTCGAAGTGCTGGCCGGGGCCGACGGCCTCGACCCGCGCCAGGCCGCGCCGCAGGTCGATCACTACACCCAGTATCTGGACCGCGGCGCCAAGGGTCTGCGCATCGGTGTGCTGCGCGGGCTTCGAGTTGGCCAACCTCGATCCACGCGTGGCCGACAAGGTCAACGCGGCCATCGAACGCCTCGCCTCACTGGGGGCTCAGGTAGCGCCGGTGTCGGTGGCCGAACATCGGCTGGCCGGTGCCTTGTGGCATCCCATCGGCTGCGAGGGCCTGACCAGCCAACTGATGCACGGCAACGGCGCCGGCTTCAACTGGAAAGGCCTGTACGACGTGGCCCTGCTGGACAAGCAGGCCGGCTGGCGCACCCAGGCCGACCGGCTGTCGCCTTCGCTGAAGCTGTGCATGTTCGTCGGCCAGTATGGTCTGGAGCGCTACCACGGGCGCTACTACGCCAAGGCGCAGAACATCGCGCGCCTGGCCCGCGCCGCCTACGACCAGGCGCTGCAGCACTACGATGTGCTGGTGATGCCGACCGTACCGATCCTGGCCCAGCCACACCCACCCAAGGACTGCTCGATCAGCGAGTACGTGGCCCGCGCCCTGGAGATGATCGGCAACACCAGCGCCCAGGACATCACCGGCCACCCGGCGATGTCGATCCCCTGCGGTCTGGTCGATGGCCTGCCGGTGGGCTTGATGCTGGTCGCCCGCCACCATGCCGAGGGCCTGCTGTACCAAGCCGCCGCCGCCTTCGAAGCCAGCACCGACTGGCGCACCTTGTAACCGACCGTGCCCGCCCCTGAGGAGATCACCATGAGCACATCAGTGCCGACACCCGAAACCACCAGCCCCGGCCAGCGCGCGCGCGCCTTGCTCAAGGTCATGCGCGACCAGGACATGATTCCCGACGGCTACATCGAGCACCTCACCGACCTGATGGAGAACCAGTGGGATCCAGCCAACGGCGCACGCGTGGTGGCGCGCGCCTGGGTCGACGAGGACTTCCGCCGCCTGCTGCTCGAGGATGGCACCGCGGCCTGTGCCCAGTTCGGCTACACCGGACCACAGGGCGAATACATCGTGGCGTTGGAAGACACCCCACAATTGAAGAACGTCATCGTCTGCAGCCTGTGTTCGTGCACCGCCTGGCCGGTGCTGGGGCTGCCGCCGGAGTGGTACAAGGGCTTCGAATTCCGTGCCCGGCTGGTGCGCGAAGGCCGCACGGTGCTCAAAGAACTGGGCACCGAACTGCCGGCCCAGACCCAGGTACGCGTCTGGGACACCACCGCCGAAACCCGCTACCTGGTGCTACCGCTACGCCCGGCTGGCAGCGAACACCTGGACGAACAGGCCCTGCGCAGCCTGGTCACCAAGGACGTGCTGATCGGCGTCGCCCTGCCCGTGGTGCGCTGAGCCCAACGCTTTCTCCCTCTTCCAGACAGGTACATCTGCATGAACGGATTTCACGACCTCGGCGGCTTCCAGGGCTTCGGCCAGGTGCCCCATCGCATCGACAGCCTCAGCTACAAACCGGTGTTCAAGGACGACTGGGAGCATCTGGCCTATAGCCTGATGTTCGTCGCCTGCGACCACCTGGGGCTGTTCAGCATCGACGAAGTACGCCACGCCGTCGAACGCCTGGACGTGCGCCAACACGTCGGCACCACCTACTACGAGCGGTATGTCATCGCCACCGCCTCGCTGCTGGTGGAGGCCGGCGCGATCAGCCGCGAGGCGCTGAACCAAGCGCTCGGGGCGCCATTCAAGCTGGCCAACCCGCCGCACAGCAAAGGCCGTGCAGCCATTGCCGACCGTGTGCCGTTCGAAGTCGGCGAGCGGGTGCGGGTGCGCGACGAGCACGTCGCCGGTCACGTGCGCTTCCCCGGCTACGTGCGCGGCAAGGAAGGCGTGGTACTGCACCGGACCCGCGAACGCTGGCCGTTCCCGGACAGCATCGGCCATGGCGACCGTTCGGCGCTGCTGCAGCCGACTTACCATGTGCAGTTCGAGGTGCGCGACCTGTGGGGCGACGCCGCCGATGACGGGCAGGTCGTGGTCGACCTGTTCGAGAGCTACCTGGACCGGGTGCCGCAGTCGTGAACGCGGCGGCGAACCTGCCCACGCGTCTGCCGGTGACAGTGCTGTCGGGGTTTCTCGGCGCCGGCAAGACCACCGTGCTCAACCACATCCTGCGCAACCGCGCCGGCCTGCGCGTGGCGGTGATCGTCAACGACATGAGCGAGGTGAACATCGACGCCGAGGACGTCGAACGCCAGGTCAGCCTCAACCGCGGCAGCGACCAATTGGTGGAAATGAGCAACGGCTGCATTTGCTGCACATTGCGCGCTGACCTGCTGGAGCAGGTCAGCCATCTGGCGCGGGCCGGACGCTTCGATTACCTGCTGATCGAATCCACCGGCATCTCCGAACCGATGCCGGTGGCCGAGACCTTCGCTTTTCTCGATCGCGATGGCTTCAGCCTGAGCGAGCTGGCGCGCCTGGACACGCTGGTGACGGTGGTCGATGCCAGCAGCTTCGAAGGGTTGCTCGGCTCATCGATGCCAGCCGGCGGCGAGCCAGGGCAACGGCCACTGGGCGAGTTGCTGATCGAGCAGGTGGAATACGCCAACGTGATCCTGGTGAACAAGCTCGACCTGTTGCCGGAGGCGGCTTATCCAGCGTTGGAAGCGATGCTGCAGCAGCTCAACCCGCAGGCGCGGATCGTGCCGATGGTGCGCGGGAGATTGCCTTGGACCACGTGCTGGGCACGCGCTTGTTCGACCTGCCGAGCCTGGCGCGCTCGCCGGGCTGGATGCAGCAGATGGACACGCTGGGCACGCCTGAGCCGGAATCGGCCACCTATGGCATCGCCTCGTGGGTGTACCGCGAGCGTGCGCCGTTTCATCCGCAGCGCCTGCAGGCACTGTTGCAGCGGCCCTGGCGCAATGGGCGGCTGCTGCGCTGCAAAGGCTATTTCTGGGTGGCCAGCCGTTTCTTTGAAATCGGTCTGCTGGCGCAGACCGCCGGGCACTTCCAGTGGCAGCACGACGGGCGCTGGTGGCGGTTCATCGACCAGACACAATGGCCGGTCGATGCTTATCGGCGCCAAGCCATTCTCGACAAGTGGGACGAACAGGTGGGCGACTGCCGACAGGAGATCGTGTTCATCGGCCAGGGGCTGGACTGGCAGCTCCTGCGCGAGGAACTGGACGCGTGCCTGCTCAGCGAGCAGGAAATCCTCGAGGGCCCACAGCACTGGCGGAGGCTACCGGGGGCCGAGGCTTTCGCCTGAGGGGCCGGCCCTAGGCAAGTTGCGGCCTCTCTTCAACCACGGTTGGCCGCTCGGTGGCCCTGATCGGCAGCAACTGCGCGCCGGCCCACAGCAGCTCCAGCGCCAGGATGGCCCCTATCAGCGCAGTGGCGCCGTGCAGCAGCGCATAGACTTGCCATGAGGCGAACAGCAGTCGGCCTACCGCGTCATAGCGGCCCAGGCGCCGCTCGGGATGACAAATGCGCAGCCAGGCCCAGACGCACACGATCGAGCCCATCAAGTTGGCCATCATCATCTGCGCCGGTTCGAATGCCGGCAGGTTGCCGCTCAGGCCCAATGTCGCGTGGAGTGCCGTCAGCCAGCCGTGCAGCAGCACGAAGGTCCAGGGCGTGGCGAACGCGACGGTGATGGCGAAGTCATACACACCACTGGCGCGCACCAGACGACGGTATTGGGAAGGGGTCCACATGCGGGCTGCTCCTGAGCATCAACGAAGGCGCCAGGCTAAACCCTGGAGTATGCTCCAAGGTCAAGTGCCCCTAGAGGAAAATCCCATGCGCATCGGTGAACTCGCCCAGGTTTGCGCTGTGAGTCGCGACACGCTGCGGTTCTACGAAGCACGCGGGCTGATCCAATCCCAGCGCCGCGCCAATGGTTACCGCGACTACCCGCAGGACACGGTCGAACTGGTGCTGTTCATCCGTACCGCCCAGCGCCTGGGCTTCAGCCTTGGCGAGATTGGCAGCAACGTCGCGCAGCTATGGGGCGCCGCCGATCCCGACCAGGCGGTGCGCAGCCTGCTGCACGACAAACTGCTGTTGGTCGAGCAGCGTATCGCCGAACTCGATCAACTGCGCGGTGCCCTGCGCCAGCGCCTGACACTCGCCTGCCCGTTGCGTCCAGACCTGGATACGACCGCATCGGCATCGACTCCTGAGGCATTTGAATTGGTTGAAACGTCTGCTTGAGCCTGACTGTCGAACGCTCATCGCTGGCAGGCTGAACCCTACGCACAGCCCTGCTAGAATGATGGCCTTTTCACATGCAGTCGGCGTGCCCTTGCCTGTCTGCTCACCTCCCCATCGACAGGCAGGGCCGATGACGCTCGATTCCCGTGTGAACCTCAGCAATTGCGATCGTGAGCCGATCCAGATCCCCGGCAGCATCCAGCCCCACGGCTGCCTGATCGCCTGCGACGCCTCGGCCAACCTTGTCCTGCGCCACTCGGTCAACACGCCGCAATTGCTCGGCTGTGCGGAGCCGATCAATGGCCAGACGCTGCACGCCCTGCTCGGCCAGGAAGTGGCCCATGACATCCGCAATGCCCTGGCCCGCACCCGCGATGCCTCGCGCCCTGCCCTGTTGTTCGCCGTGCGCCTGCCGGCAGGTGGAACCTTCGACATCACCGCCCACCTGTTCAAAGGCACCGCGATCATCGAGTTCGAACCGGCCAGCACGGACGCGGCAGAGCCTATCGATCTGGCGCGCAGCCTGATCGCCCAACTGCGCGAGATCGACCATTCGCCCAAGCTGCTCAGCGACGCAGCGCGCTATGTGCGGGCCATGCTCGGCTACGACCGGGTGATGATCTACAAGCTGGGTGCCGACGGCGCCGGTCAGGTGGTGGCCGAGGCCAAGCGCGGCGATCTGGAAAGCTTCATGGGTCAGTACTTTCCAGGTTCGGACATCCCGCAGCAGGCCCGCGCCTGTATTTGCGCAACCCCATCCGGCTGATCGGCGACGTGCGGTTTCAGGCCGTGCCCCTCGAACCGGTGCTCGATCACTCTGGCGAGCCGCTGGACCTGTCCCATGCACACTTGCGCAGCGTCTCGCCGATCCACTGCGAGTACCTGGGCAACATGGGGGTAGGCGCCTCGATGTCGATCTCAGTGATCGTCGACGGCGCGCTCTGGGGGCTGATCGCCTGCCATCACTATGCTCCGCGCACGCTCACCTTGGGCCAGCGCGCGGCGGCGGAAATGTTCGGCGAATTCTTCTCCCTGCACATCGAGCGCCTGCGCACTCGCCAGCAACTCGAAGCCGCCGAACAGGTGCACAGCTCGCTGGACGCACTGCTGCGCGACGCTAACCAGAGCCCGGACCTGGCCAGTTTCTTCCAGGCCCGGCTGGGCGAATTCAAGTCGCTGATCGCCTGCGACGGCATCGGCATGGCCGTGCAAGGCCGCTGGTCGGCACTGGGTCAGACGCCACCGCCTGCCGCCATCGCCGACCTGCTGCCCCTGGTGCAAAGCCTGGCCGAAGGGCGGACCTGGGCCAGCCATCAACTCTCTTTGGTGCATCCGGCCGCCCAGGACTACGCCGCGCAGGTCTCGGGCGTGCTGGCCATTCCCATGTCCCAGCATCCGCGAGACTACCTGTTGCTGTTCCGTCAGGAAGTGCTGGCGACCCTGGACTGGGCGGGCGACCCGCACAAGACCTACCTCACCGGCGTCTACGGCGAGCGCCTGACACCGCGCAAGAGCTTCGCCCTGTGGAAGGAAACCGTGCATCAGCAGTCCTTGCCCTGGACCGAGCAGGATCGCCAGTTCGGCGAAGCGATTCGTGCTGCCATCGTCGAGGTGGCACTGCACAACAGTGAACTGCTGGCCAACGAACGCTCCAAAGCCGAGGTGCGTCAGCGCATGCTCAACGAAGAGCTCAATCATCGGGTGAAGAACATTCTCTCGCTGATCGGCGCACTGGTGGCGCACCCACCTCGGAGAGCCAGACGCTGCGCGACTACGTTGGCAAGCTCAAGGGGCGCATCCAGGCACTGTCGCTGGCCCACGACCAAGTGGTGCGCGGCGACGGCGGCGGACGGCTGTCGACGCTGCTGGAGGCTGAGCTGTCGCCGTACTGCTCCGGCGCCGAGGCCATCGTCTTGAGCGGGCCGCCCGTGGTACTCGACGCGCGGGCCTATTCGGTCATGGCGTTGGTGTTGCACGAACTGGCGACCAATGCCGCGAAGTACGGTGCGCTGTCACGGTCCGGCGGCAGGCTGCACGTGGAGTGGACGATCGATGCCGGTAACGCCTGCGAGATCGTCTGGCGCGAGAGCGATGGCCCGACCGTGCGTGCGCCCACCCGTGGCGGCTTTGGCTCGGTACTGATCGACCGCAGCATTCCGTTCGATCTGGGCGGGACCAGTCAGGTCGAGTATCTGCCCGAGGGGCTGCGTGGCGTGTTTCGCATTCCAGCCCGTCACATCAACGTTGTCGATGAGACCGACAGCGCCCCCGCGCAGACCGAGGGCCTGCTGCCGGAAACCGGCCTGGAGCACCTGGGGCCGCTGAGCGTGCTGATCGTCGAGGACCAACTGGTGATCGCCGTCGGCCTGGAACAGATCTTCGCCGATGCGCAGCTCGACGACGTGCGCACCGCCGGCTCTGAACAGGAGGCGTTGCGCCTGATCGAGGCGCGCGCGCCCGACATCGCGGTGCTGGACGTGAATCTGGGCAGCGGCAACTCCATGGCCATCGCCGATGAGCTGACTCGGCGCGCCATTCCGTTCCTGTTCGCCACCGGCTATGGCGACACGCTGAGCATCCCGGCGCATCTGCGTGAGGTGACCGTCGTGCGCAAGCCCTACGACGCTGGGTCGATCCTGTCCAACCTCAGGCGCCTGCTGGAGCCGTCCTGACCCCAGGTTCAGGTCGCCGTTGTCTACCGCAGGCGGCAGCAGGCCGTCACGCACGCGCTGGAAGCGGGATTATCCATCTCGCAAAGCCGCTCATTTCCAGCTGAGCAGATCAGGTTCCGGAGTTCCTATGGAACCGATCTACAACCCCTCCGGGGCCACCAGCCGATAGCCGACGCCGGCCTCGGTGATCAGGAAGCGGGGGCGGTGGGGTCGTCGCCGAGCTTCTGGCGCAGATGACCGACCACGATGCGCAGGTAATGGGTGTCCTGCACATGGGTCGGGCCCCAGATGTCCTTGAGCAGTTGCTGCTGGGTGATGACCCGCCCCGGGTGCGCCGCCAACTGGGCCAGCAGCGCGTACTCCTTGCGCGTCAGTGCGACCTCGACGCCGTCCAGGCTGACCTTGCGGTAGGCGAAATCGACCAGCAGCGCACCGAACTGCGCGCTGCTGCTTTGCGCCACCTCGGCCTGAGGGTTGTGCCGCAGCAGTGCCCGCACGCGGGCAAGAAACTCCTGGATGCCGAACGGCTTGGTCACGTAGTCGTTGGCGCCGCCATCGAGGGCATCGACCTTCTGCACCTCGCTGGCGCGCACCGACAGCACCATCACCGGCACCGTGCTCCATTCGCGCAGTTCGCGCAGCACCTGTTGGCCGTCCATGTCCGGCAGGCCGAGGTCGAGCACCACCAGGTCAGGCTTGTTCAGTGCCGCCTGGGCCAACCCCTCGCTGCCGCTGGCCGCTTCCAGCACTGTGTAGCCCTGGGAGGTCAGGCTGATGCGCAGGAACTTGCGGATCTGCGGCTCGTCGTCGATGACCAGAAGGGTGGCGGGCTGGCTCATGGGGCGTCACTGTCGCTGTCGGGTTGAGGGGGCAGCGGCAAGCATAGTGTGATGCAGGTGCCCTGGCCATCGATGCCCTCGCCCACCCGGATACTGCCGCCATGGGCGCCGATCATGCCCTGGCAGATGGCAAGCCCCAGCCCCGTGCCCTGCCCGCCCCGGTCGCCGCGCGCGGCGGTGTAGAACATATCGAAGACCTTGCTGCGTTCGGCTGGCGGGATGCCCGGCCCCTGATCGGCGACAGCCAGGCACAACTGCGCGTCCTCGACCCTGAGTCGCAGTTCCAGGCGCCCGCCGATCGGTGAGAAGCGCGCGGCATTCTCCAGCACGTTGACCAACGCCTGCTCGATCAGCGCGGCATGCACGAACAGCAGCGGCAGTTCGGCGGGCACGTCGGTGTGCACCTGCAAAGGCGCCAGCACCGCGTGCAGGCGTGCCAGCGCGCTGCCGACGATATCGCCGGGCGCCACCCAATCGCGGGCGAGCTTGAGGCTGCCGTGGCCCAGGCGGGTCATGTCGAGCAGGTTCTGAATATAGCGGTCCAGGCGTTCAGCCTCGTTACGCGTCCCTTCGAGCAGCTCGCGGCGGTCGTCGAGCGGGATCGCCTCGCCCAGCGCCAGCAGGCTGTCGATACTGCCGCGCATGGCGGTCAGCGGGGTGCGCAAGTCGTGGGACACCGAGGCGAGCAAGGCGCTGCGCAATTGCTCGGTCTCGCCTTGCAGACGCGCCGCCTCCAGTTGCTCGCCCAGCCGTGCACGGGCCAAGGCCTGGGCCAGGGGCTCGGCGAGGGCCGTGAGTACACGCCGGCGCTGGGCACTCAGGGTCTCGCCGCCGCTGGCGCGCACCCCGAGCAAGGCCAGCGGCGCCTCGTCCACCGCCAGTGGCCACCACCACCAGCGGCCATTGGGCAGGGTATCGCTGCCCTGCCCGGCTGCCTGGCCGTGTTGCCAGGCCCAGTCGGCGGCCGCGCGCTCGTTGTCGCTGAAGGTCTGAGGAGCGCCGCTGGCCACCTGCAGAAGGCCGTCAGCATCGCGCTCGAGCACACACACGTCGATTCCCTGGGAGCCGCCCAGGTGCTGGCCCGCCGCGTTGAACACCGCCTGGCGATCGGTGGCCACGGTCAGCCGGCGCGACAGGTCGAGCAGTTGCCGGGTCTCGGCTTGAGTATCGCGCAGCGCTTGCAACTGACGGCGCTGGCGGGCCGCCAGGTTGCCGGTCAGGGCGGCCATGAGCAGGAAGAACACCAAGGTCAGCACGTCTTCTTCGCGCTGGATGCTCAGGGAAAAGCTCGGCGGGATGAACAGGAAGTCATAGCTCAGGAACGACAGCGCCGCGCAGGCCAGTGCCGGGCCCAGGCTGCTGCACACCGCCACCAGCAGCACGGCGGCGAGAAACACCAGCGAGATGTTCGGCAGCGCCAGCACGCTCGACACACCCAGGCCAGCGCCGACGCCAGTCCGGTGGCCAGCAGCGCCAGCAAGTAATGCCGCCAGTGCCAGATCCGTTTGACCGCGGCGCGCGTCGGCGGCGGCAGGTCGTCGCGGTCAAGCACGTTGATCTCCAGGCCCCGGCTGTCACGCAGCAGCCGCGCCGCCACGCCGGCACCGAACACACGGCGGCGCAAGCGATCCTGGGACTGGCCGACCAGCACCAGGCTGGCCCGGCGCTCCAGCGCATGCTGGACCAAAGTGCGCGCCACCTCGCCGGCACGCAGCACCACCACTTCGCCGCCCAGGCGTTCGGCCAGTTGCTGCGCCGCTTGCAGGCGCTGGCGCGCGCCCTCGTCCGGCAGCCGGCCATTGTCCACGTGCACCGCGCTCCACGGCAGGTGACGCCGCTGCGCCACGCGGCTGGCGTGACGCACCAGGCGTTCGGCCTGGGCGTCGCCATCGATCCCACCAGCAGGCGCCCGCGCAACGCCGGCGCCTGCTCGCCCCGTTGCCGGTAGCCGTGGGCGAGGTCGGCATCGACCTGGGCGGCAGCGGTCTGCATGGCCAACTCGCGCAAGGCGGTGAGGTTGGTCTGGGAAAAGAAGGCATCGATGGCGGCGCGCGCCTGCTCGGGCACATAGACCTTGCCCTCGCGCAGACGCTCGAGCAGTTCCCGCGGCGGCAGGTCGATGAGCACCAGTTCGAAGGCTTCCTGCAGCACCCAGTCCGGCACGGTTTCACGCACCTGCACGCCGGTGATGTCGCGCACCTTGTCGTTGAGACTTTCCAGATGCTGGACATTGACCGTGGTGTAGACGTCGATGCCGGCGGCGAGCAGTTCCTGCACGTCCTGCCAGCGCTTGGCGTGCCGGCTGCCGGGGGCATTGCTGTGCGCCAGTTCGTCGACCAGCGCCAAGGGCGGTGCAGCCTGCAACAGGGCGTCGAGGTCCATTTCTTCGAGGGTGACGCCACGGTACTCGCTGCGCAGCAAGGGCTGTTGAGGCAGGCCACCGAGCAGCGCCTCGGTCTCGCTGCGGCCATGGGTTTCGACCACCGCCGCCAGTACCCTGACGCCCTGGCGCTGCTGGGCGTGAGCGGCCTGGAGCATGGCGTAGGTCTTGCCGACACCGGCGCTGCGCCGAGGAACACCTTGAGGCGGCCGCGACCTGCCCGGGGCAGGCCTGCCAGCAGGGCATCGGCGCGGGTGGAATTGCTCATCAGGGATCCTTATACGAAGCGGTCGATTCGAACGGGCCTGCTGCGCAGGTCATCGCGGTCTTTACTTGGCGGGCACCGAGCCTTCCAGCGCCTGGTTCAAGGCCAGCACATTGACCACGGGTGGGCCGACCAATGGCCGCAGAGTGGCCTCATCCACCAAGGCTTGCAAGCGCTCGACGGGCATGTTGCGCGCCGCCGCCACCCGCGGCACTTGATACGCGATCGCCTCGGGCGGCAGTTGCGGATCCAGGCCGCTGCCAGAGGTGGTCAGCAAGGCCTGGGCACCGGTCCCAGTGCCGGTTGGTACAGGGCATCGGCCTCGGTTGTGACCCGCTCGGCCAACGCCGGGTTGCTCGGCGCCAGGTTGCTGGCGCTGCTCGACACGGTGGCGAAGGCGCCCGCCGAGGGCCGCGAATGGAACCAGCCATCGCCTCGAAGGCCTGGGCGATCAGCGCCGAGCCCCGGACCTGGCCGTGGGCGTCGCGCACCAAGCTACCGTTGGCCTGTTCGGGGAAGGCCACCTGGGCGATGCCGGTCACCGCCAGCGGATACAGCACGCCGGTGACCAGGGTCATCAGCAGGACCAGGCTCAGGGCTGGACGCAGATAGGTATTCATGGGGGTTCTCCTTCAAACCAGATGCAGGGCAGTCAGCAGCATGTCGATGAGCTTGATCCCGGCGAACGGCACCAGGATGCCGCCCACGCCGTAGATCGGCAGGTTGCGCCTCAGCAGTTGCGCCGCACTGGCGGCCTGGACACGCACCCGCGCAGCGCCAGGGGGATGAGCACGACGATGATCAGCGCGTTGAACACGATGGCCGAAAGGATCGCGCTCTGCGGGCTGGTCAGGCCCATGAGGTTGAGCGCCCCGAGCTGCGGGTAGATCGAGGCGAACAGTGCCGGCAGGATGGCGAAATACTTGGCCACGTCGTTGGCGATTGAGAACGTGGTCAAGGCGCCACGGGTGACCAACAGTTCCTTGCCAACCTGGACCACATCCAGCAGTTTTGTCGGGTCACTGTCCAGGTCGACCATGTTGGCCGCTTCGCGCGCCGCCTGGGTGCCGTCGTTCATGGCCATGCCGACGTCTGCCTGGGCCAGGGCGGGGCGTCGTTGGCGCCGTCACCGCACATGGCCACCAGACGACCGTCATGCTGCTCCTGGCGAATACGCGCCAGTTTCTTTTCCGGGGTGGCTTCGGCGAGCACGTCGTCGACGCCGGCCTCGGCAGCGATGGCCGCCGCAGTGAGTGGGTTGTCGCCGGTCACCATGACCGTGCGGATACCCAGCTTGCGCAGCTCGGCGAAACGCTCGCGGATACCGGGCTTGACCACGTCCTTGAGGTGGATCACGCCGAGCAGGCGTTTGTCCAGGCACACCAGCAGCGGCGTGCCTCCGCTCTGGGCGATGCGCTCCACCTCGCGGGCCAGCGGTGCCGGCATTTCCAGGCGCTGCAAGCCGACGAAGGCCAGCACTGCATCCACCGCACCCTTGCGGTAATGGCGCTGCTCGAAATCGATGCCTGACAGCCGCGTTTCGGCGCTGAAAGCAATGGCGTCGTACTGCGCTGCTGGCGGCTCGACGAAGTCGTGCAACTGGCGCAGGTACTCGACGATCGATTTGCCCTCGGCCGTGTCGTCGGCCAGCGACGCCAGCAAGGCGCCCTGCCCCAGCTCCTTCGCGGTGACGCCCGGCGCGGCGTGCAGGGCGCTGCAGCGACGGTTGCCGAAGGTGATGGTGCCGGTCTTGTCGAGCATCAGCGTGTGAACGTCACCGGCGGCCTCCACCGCGCGCCCGGAGCGGGCGATGACGTTCAGGCGTACCAGACGGTCCATGCCGGCGATGCCGATGGCCGACAACAAACCGCCGATGGTGGTGGGAATCAGTGTGACCAGCAAGGCCGCGAGGAAGATCAACGGCAGACTGCCGCCGCTGAAGCGGGCGAACGGCTGCAGGGTGACCACCACGATCAGGAAGATCAGGGTCAGGCCAATCAGCAGGATGTCCAGGGCGATCTCGTTGGGCGTCTTCTGCCGCTTGGCGCCTTCGACCAGCGCGATCATCCGGTCCAGGGTGGATTCTCCGGGGTTGCTACTGATGCGGATCAGCAGCCAGTCGGAGACCACACGGGTGTTGCCGGTCACCGCCGAGCGGTCGCCGCCCGACTCACGGATCACGGGCGCCGATTCGCCAGTGATGGCCGCCTCGTTCACCGCTGCGATGCCTTCGAGCACTTCGCCGTCGCCGGGAATCAGCTCGCCGGCGACCACGCGCACCACATCGTCCTTGCGCAGATCGCCAGCCGCGACGGTTTCGAAGCGGCCATCGGCCAGCCGGCGCTGGGCGGACAAGCCCTGACTGCCCGCCTTGAGGCTGTCGGCACGCGCCTTGCCACGGCCTTCAGCGAGGGCCTCGGCGAAATTGGCGAACAGCACGGTGAACCACAGCCAGACGGTGATCTGCACCGCAACGCCGGTGCTCACGCCATTGTTCGGCAACAGGCACAGCACGGTGGTGAGCAGCGCGGTCAGGGCCACCACTAGCATGACCGGCGAGCGTCGCAGTTGGCGTGGGTCGAGCTTGACGAACGCCTGCATCAGGGCCGGTCGCCAGAGTGCAGCGAAACGGGTCTGATCGGCAGCGCGGGCAGCGTTCATTTCAGTTAACGGCATATTCATGTGTGGGTCCTCAGAAGCCCAGGCTCAACTGTTCGGCGATCGGCCCCAGGGCCAGGGTCGGCAGGAAGGTCAGGCCACCGACCAGGACGATGGTCATCAGCAGCAGACCGGCGAACAGCGGTCCGTGGGTGGGGAAGCTGTTCTGGCCCTGCGGTGCGGGCGTCTTTGCTGCGAGGCTGCCGGCCAGGGCCAGGATCGGCAGGATGTAGCCGAAGCGGCCGATGAGCATGGCCAGGCCGATCATCAGGTTGTGGAACACGGTATTGGCGCCGAAGCCGCCAAAGGCCGAGCCATTGTTGGCGGTGGCCGAGGTGTAGGCGTACAGCAATTGGCTGAAGCCGTGCGGCCCCGGGTTGCTTACCGCCGCGGCAGGCCCTGGCAGGCTGGCGGCGATGGCACCGAGCACCAGCACGCCCACCGGCATCACCAGCAGGGTCGCTACCAGCAGTTGCACTTCGCGGGCCTGTAGCTTCTTGCCTAGGTACTCAGGGGTGCGGCCGATCATCAGGCCAGCCAGGAACACGGCGATCAGCACGAACAGCAGCATGCCGTAGAGACCCGCGCCGACGCCGCCGAAGATCACCTCGCCGACCATCATGTTGACCATCGCGACCATGCCGGTCAGCGGATTGAGGCTGTCGTGCATGGCGTTGACCGAGCCGTTGGAGGCGGCGGTGGTGGTCACCGTCCACAGCACCGTGCCAGTGGTGCCGAAGCGGCTTTCCTTGCCTTCCAGCGGCGCACGCTGTTGCACCTGCGCGCTGTCCAGGGTCGGGTTGGGCTGATGCTCGGCCCATAGCCCCACGGCGCCACCGACGAGGAACAGGGTGAGCATGCACGCCAGGATCGCCCGGCTCTGGCGCAGATCCTTCACGTAATGGCCAAAGGTGAACACCAGCGCCACCGGGATCAGGATGATCGCCGCCACCTCGAACAGGTTGCTCCAGGCCGTGGGGTTCTCGAACGGGTGGGCGGAGTTGACGCCGAAGAAGCCACCGCCGTTGGTGCCCAGTTGCTTGATCGCGATCTGGCTGGCCGCCGGGCCCAACGGGATAGTCTGGTCGGCACCTTGCAGGGTTACGGCGTGGGCATAGTCGGCAAAGGTCTGCGGCACGCCCTGCCACACCAGCAGCAGCGCCAGCAACAGGCACAGCGGCAGCAGGCCGTAGAGGGTGGCACGGGTCATGTCGACCCAGAAGTTGCCCAGTTGGTGAGTGCTACGGCGCGCGATGCCACGGCACAGGGCGACCAACACTGCCAGCCCAGTGGCAGCGCTGACGAAGTTCTGCACGGTCAGGCCGATCATCTGGCTCAGGTAGCTGACCGAGGCCTCGCCGCTGTAGGCCTGCCAATTGGTGTTGGTCATAAAGCTGACGGCGGTATTGAACGCCAGCGACCATTCTTGGCCAGGCAGGTGCTGCGGGTTGAGCGGCAGCGAACCCTGCAGCAGCAGAACGGCGAACAATAACAGGAAACCGATCAGGTTGAACGTCAACAAGGCCAGGCTGTACTGCTTCCAGTTATGCTCCTGGTCGGCGCGTACGCCGGCAAGCCGGTAGCCGCCGCGCTCCACTGGCCCGAGCACCGGCGACAACCAAGTGCCCTGTCCCTCCATCACCTTGTAGTAGAAGCGCCCGAGCCAGGGTGATGGCAACAGCACCAGGGCGAAAAACGCCAGCAGCAATGCGAAGTCGTAACTGTGCATGGCCGCTCCTCAACTGCGATCGGCGCGCAACAGCGCAACCAGCAGGTACACGGATAACGCCATTGCCAGCAGCAGTGACAGGCCGTCGAGCATGTTCATCGATGAATCTCCCCATGATGCGGCGTTGACCGCTATGGGGAAATTGTCGAAGGCACGGGCGTAAAGGGACGAGATCGAGCCTTGGCTCAGGGCATAAAGATTGCGTAAAGAACAGGCCCTGCATGGGCAGGGCCTGTGTGGACGGTTACGGGGTGGGCGGCACGGCGTTGCGGCTCCAGTCCAGCAACAGGCTGTAGCCCACCGCCAGCAACGTGGGGCCGATGAACAAGCCGATGAAGCCGAAGGCGATCAGCCCACCGAACACGCCGAGCAGCACGATCACCAGCGGCAAGTCGCCGCCACGGCTGATGAGGTAGGGCTTGAGCACGTTGTCCACGCCGCTGATGACGAAGGTGCCCCAGATACCGAGGAACACCGCCATCCCGTATTCGCCCTTCCACACCAGCCAGGCGGTGGCGGGAATCCAGGCCAGCGGCGGCCCCATGGGAATCAGGCTGAGCATGAACGTCACCAGGCCCAGCACGATCGCCCGGGTATTCCGGCAATGAGGAAGCCGATGAGCGCCAGTAGCGCCTGCGCGGCCGCGGTGCCGATCACGCCGTTGACCACCCGTTGCACGGTGCCGGCCACCAGCAGGATGTAGTAGTCGGCGCGTTCGCCCACCAACCGCTGCAGCAGACGCAGCACGAACGCCGCCAGGCGCGGGCCGTCGCGGTAGAAGAAGAACACGAACACCAGGCTCAGGGTGAGCTCCAGCACGCCGCCGCCGATCTGCGCACTGCGCGCCAGCAACCAGTTGCCGACCTGACCGAAGTACGGCTTGGCCGACGCCAGCAACGCCGCGCCCTGCTGGTCCAAGGACTGCCACCAGGCGACCAGACGCTCACCGACGACGGGAATGCCAGCCACCCAGTCGGGCGCATCCGGCAGGCCGTCGACCTGGATGTCACGGACGAACAAGGTGGCATCGCGCACATGGTCAGCCAGGTTGAAACCCAGCCACACCAGCGGCAAGGCCACCAGCAGAATCCATATGCTCGTGAGGATGCTCGCCGCCAGGGTTTCACGCCCACCCAGCCAGCGGGTGAGCAGGCGCATCAGCGGCCAACTGGCGAAGGCCAGGATCGCGCCCCACAGCAGCGCCGAGATGAACGGCGCCATCACCCACAATGCGGCGCCCAGGAGCGCCAGCAGGAGGATCTGTACCAACAGACGGTCAGTGTTGGCCATGGGGGTTCTCGTTCAACGAATCAGTTCCAGATGCACACCCTCGGTGGGCGCGCTGCCCACCTCCAGACGCGCGTTGCGCACGCCGGCCTTGACCAGTTGCTCGCGCCAGGCCTCGGCCTGTTCGCCGCTGAGGCTGGCGCGCAGGGTACTGTCCAGATTCAGGCTTCGAGCCAGCAATGACACCCAGGCCGGGCGCGGCGCAGCCAGATCGGGGTAGTCGAGCTTGCCGGTGTCGCGCATTTCGCGCAGTACGGTAGCCGGGGTCGGCAGCACCTCGTCCAACGGGCTGTCGGCGACGAATTCCTCGACATGCAGATAGGCACGGCGGTTGCCACGAGTCACGCTGTACAGGGCGACCAGGGTATCGGCCTGCTCGGCCGAGCGGCGCAGCAGGATGAACGCCTGCTGCTCGTCGCCACCGTTGAGACGGGCACTGCCAAATACGTCGTTGCCCCAGATGCTGGCCTCACCGCAGTCGCGGCCCTGGCACCAGAACAGCGGATAACCACCCTCGCGCTGCAGGGCTTCGCGAGCGCTGGTGAAGGCCTCTCGTGCAGTGCGCTTCACTGGCAGTTCATAGGTGACCGAACTGACCTGACCGCGACTTTTCACCTTGCCCTCCACGCGCAACCGGCCGCTGATCTTGCGCACCGGCCCCATGGGGTAGACACGTTCCTGTTCCACGGCAGGCCGCTGGTCGACCACCCTGGCGTCGGTCGGCACTGGCAGGCTGCCAGCCCAGAGCATGGGGCTGGCGAGGGTGAGGCAGACGGCGATGGCGCCGCGCAGAATCGACGGCGCGCTCATCGGCCGTCCTTGCGGCGAAGGCCGCTGTGAAGTGCCTGGATGTCTGGCATGTGCATGGCTGTCTCCCTGTTCAACCCGCCAAGCCTCGGCACTTGTCCGATGCAAGTCAAGCAAAGCCAAAGAGGCGATTGAAACAGTCTGCAACAAGGCTTGCGCCGTGTTCATCGTTCAGGTGCAGATGATGTCCGCCGGGCAACACCACCTGCTCGAAGGGTAGCTGCTCCAGCAGCGTCGTGTGCCGAGCCAGCAAGCCTTGCTCGGCGACCACCAGGCAACTCGGACACTGGATTCGCTTGGTGAACGCCATGGCCTGGGTCTCGCTCAGGCGCACCGGCGAGGGCAGCGTCAGACGGCTGTCGCTGCGCCAGCTGTAGCCGCCAGGCACCGGCATCAGCCCCGCTCGGCCAGCAGCTCGGCCGCTTCGCAACTGACCGCCACCATGCCTTTCATGCGCGCCTGAACGCCCTGCTCCAGGGTCGGATACACAGACTTGCGCTTGCCATCCGAACGCAGTTGCGCCTGCAACGCCAACCCTAAGCGCTCGGCGGCCTCCTGCTCGCCAGCGGTCGGCGGGATCACGCCGTCGATCAGTGCCAGATGACTGATGCGCTCCGGCAGTGCACCCGCGAGCTGGACGCTGATGACCGCCCCCAGCGAATGGCCAAGCAAGCCAAACCGCGCCCAGCCCATCTGCTCGGCGACGCGCAGGACATCGTGTACATAGTCGGCCAGGTGATAACTCGCGCCCACTGGCCGGTGCTGGGAATAGCCATGCCCGGCCAGGTCGAGCGCGACGATGCGCAGCCCCAGCAGGCGTGGTGCGAGACGGGCGAAGCTGTTGGCGTTGTCGAGCCAGCCGTGCAGGGCGATGACTGGCAGACCATCGACAGGACCGAAAACATGCGCGGCCAACTCGATATGGCCCAGGTTGAGGCGGATTTCCTCGACACGTGCGCTCATGCCCCGCCCCCATGTTCAACCTGGCCGAGGATATCGAGCAACTGCTGCACTGCTGGGCCGCCTACCGTTAAAGCGGCGAGTGGTTTGCCACTGGCGCGTGAAGAAACATCGTGGGTGCGAGCGAAGAACAGGAGCTGGGACATGGACGCCGGATCCAAAGCAGATTTCGGCCATTGTCGACAAGCTGCCAACGCATCACAACATTCGGATAGGTCATCGCCAAGGGCGATCAGGTCAGGTGCCGCCGTGCAGACGGCCCAAGGCGCGCTGCAGACAGGCCTTGATGTAGGTCAGTTGGCTGTCGAGCGCTTCGCAGGCCCGCTGCAGGTCGGCTGGACTCAACTCGGCCCGCGCCAGCGCCAGGCAACTGGTCTGCACCCCACTTGATACCTGCATGCACGACGCCTGAAGCCTTTGCAGCTCCTGTGCGGCATGCCTGGAAGCCGCCGAGACTTGGCCGCTTTCGAGCTTGCCCAGCACATGGTAAAGACGCGCCTCGGCGGCTTCGCGCAGCAGGCTGTGCTCGGCAAAATCCAATGCAACCCCGGCATCGAGCTTGCCAATCGTCGGCTGTAGATCCAGAGACCGCATCAACTCCCGTTGCAGACCACTCATAGACGAAACTCCGTGATATCAGCCATGACTGTCACAGACGCTAGCAAGCGAACCTCGCGGCTCACAACTGACAGAAATACCAGTTGCCACAAGCGGGTCAATCCGGGTGGTCGAGTGCCTGCAAGGTCATCAGGCCTGCGAGCGGCCAGTCACCCTCCAACTGCGCCAGGGAAGCCGTACTCATCGGCGCAGGGGACTGCGCATGACCCTGTTCCAGCAGACTCACCAAGCTACCCACCAAGGGTTGGTGACTGACCAGCAACACCTGTTCCAACCCCAACCGCTCGATTTCGCCGATGACCTGCGCCGCATCGCTTTCAGGTGTCAGCCAAGGCACGGTGCGCACTGGCTCGATGAAACCGAGGGTGTCGTGCACCAGCGCGGCGGTCTGCTGGGCCCGTACGTAGGGGCTGGCAATGATCGCTTGCAGGGGCTGTCCCAACAGGCGCGCAGCACTGCGCAACACCTGCTCGCGACCATGGGCGGTGAGCCTGCGTTCGGCATCGGTGTTGGCCCGCGGCTCAGCCTCGCCGTGGCGCAGGATCCACAGCTTCACAGCTTAGGCTCTTCATCACGCACCGGATGCGGCGCCGGGGGCACCGCATGCGGGGCTTCGCCCTCAGGCGCGCGCGGTGCCGGCCAGTCGGCGAAAGGCCAAGGTTTCTGTTTGGTGTGGAAGCTGCCGAAGCGACCGATTTGCGCCAGGAACTGGCTGAGACTGTCGCCGAAGTTCATCAGGCTGACGCTGGGTGCGCCGTAGACCAGGCGATAGATCAGTTGCACCAACACCAGGCCGCCGAGCAGCAGTTCGGCCAGTTGCCAGACCACCAGAAAAACCAGCATCCACACGATCCGCAGGATGATCGACTCGCGCTGGGCGTGTTCGGGGGTATCGTTCATGTCTCGCTCCTTGCTCGTGCGGCTCAGTTGAAACCGCTGGTGGAAATGAAATCGACGTCGGTCTTGGGTTCGGCGCGCATCAGGTGCTCGATCACCTGGGCCAGGGTGCGTCCCTCGAACAGGATCGCGTGCAGCCCGGCGACCAGCGGCATGTACACCTGCACCTGCTGGGCCTTGGCCTTGAGCACCTTGAGCGTGTTGACCCCTCGGCCACTTCGCCCAGGCGGCTGACCGCTTCATCCAGGCTCAGCCCCTGCCCCAGGGCATAGCCGACCTGATAATTGCGGCTCTTGGGTGACGAGCAGGTGACGATAAGGTCGCCAACCCCCGCCAGACCGAGGAAGGTCATGGGATTGGCGCCCTGACTGACGGCAAAGCGCGTCATCTCGGCCAGTGCGCGGGTGATGAGCATGCTCTTGGTGTTCTCGCCCATGTCCAGGGCCACCGCCATGCCAGCGATGATTGCGTAGACGTTCTTCAGCGCGCCGCCGAGCTCGACGCCGAAGCGGTCGGCGCTGGCGTAGACGCGGAAGGTGCGCCCGTGCAGCACGGCCTGGACCTGCTCGCAGAGCGCTTCGTCCTCGCTGGCGACCACGGTGGCGGTCAGCGCATGTTCGGCGATTTCACGCGCCAGGTTCGGACCGGACAACACACCGATCCGCGCCTGGGGCGCGATCTCTTCGATGATCTGGCTCATCAGCTTGAACGTCTGCGGCTCGATACCCTTGGTCAGGCTGATCAAGCCCTTGCCGCTAACCGTCTCGGCATGCGGCGCCAGCACGCTGCGCAGCGCACTGGACGGCAGCGCGACGAAAATCAGTTCGCTACCCTGCAGCGTGGCCAGCAGGTCGTTGACCGGCTCGACCCGCTCATGCAGGCGGATACCTTTGAGGTACCGTGGATTCTCGCGGTTGACGCGCATGGCCTCGGCCTGTTCCGGATCGCGCATCCATTGACGCACCGGGTTGCCATTCTCCGCCAGCAGATTCGCCACGGCGGTGCCGAAGCTTCCACCTCCCAGCACTGCAACAGGTCGCTGTTCAGTCATATTCAATCCGTCAAAGCCAATAAGTTGAGGGCGACGGCGCATTATAAGGGCAAGCTGCACGCTTCAAGCGACACACGGCAAGAAAAGGCCGTGCCCTTCTCACACGCCGCTCGGCGCTTATAGCTTGCCTCTCGACGGCTCGGTTACCATGCGCGGCCCATGTCTGACACAAGGCCGTCACGTGTTCCCTGGCACGCCCCCTGCCCGCCGCTTGCTGTTGCTCACTGCCCTGCTGGGCGGCCCGGCCGCGGCCGACGATCTGTTCATCGACACCGACCTGCCGCAGGTTCTGACCGCCACGCGGCTCAAACAATCCCCGGCGGCGGTGCCCGGCAGCATGACCGTGCTCGACAGCGCGCTGATCCACGCCAGCGGCGCGCGTGACGTGCCCGAACTGCTGCGCCTGGTACCGGGAATGATGATCGGTTACGGCGCCGGGAACCAGCCGACCGTCAACTACCACGGCAGCAACGTCAACGATGCCCGGCGCATGCAAGTGCTGATCGATGGCCGTTCGGTATACCGGGCGGGCCTGGCCACGGTGGACTGGAGCGACATTCCCCTGGCCATCGAAGATATTGAGCGCATCGAAGTGTTTCGCGGCCCCAATACCGTCAGCTACGGCGCCAACGCGCTGATGGCGGTGGTCAACATCCTCACCCGACGCCCTGCCGACAGCCATGGCACGCGCCTGAAGATCACCCGCGGCCAGGACGGCATCAATGACTTCTATGCCAGCCAAGGCCTGGGCTGGGACGGCGGCGACCTGCGCCTGTCGATGTCCGGCCTGCAGGACGATGGCTTCGACAAGAACCAGTACGGTCAGGACTACCGCGACAGCCGGCGCCTGACACGCTTCAACCTCAGCGTCAGTCACAGCCTGGCCCCGGATCAGACGCTGGACTGGCAACTGGCGGCCAAGGAAGGCAGCAACCAACGGCCGTATACCTACAAACCGGTGTTCCCTTCGTCACCGGGCGCGGCGACAACGCCGACCTGGACGCCAAGGACTACGCCGGCTCGCTGCGCTGGAGCATCGACTTCAACCCCGATCACAGCCTTTATGTGCAGGGCTCGGCGCAGCAGTTCGACCGTCAGCAGGTCTGGCGTGCCTGCGACGCGACATTGGTCTTCAGCCCCGAACTGACCCGCCTGTGGCAGCTCGACCCGAATTACGCCGAACGCGTGGCACGCAACGCCAACAACCCGCCGAACAGCCGCGATCCGGTTCTGCAGGGCCTGCGCAACCAGATCAAGAGCCAATGGGACAACGGGGGCAGCCGGGAAGTGTGCGGCGACGTCGACCAGAGCACCCGCGAAACCCGTTATGACCTGGAAATTCAGGACACCCTGAGCCTGACCGACAGCCTGCGCCTGCTCAGCGGCCTCAACTACCGTTATGATCGCGCCGACTCGCAGACCTACTTCAACGGCCGGCTCGACGACCGCACCTGGCGCCTGTTTGGCCAGCTCGAATGGCGCGCTGACGAGCACTGGATCCTGCAAGGCGGCGCGATGTTCGAAAACAGCCAGCTCTCCGGCACGTCCCTGACCCCGCGCGTGGCGGTGAACTACCTGATCACTCCGCGTCAGGGGCTGCGCGCGGTGTACTCCGAGGCCGTGCGCTCGCCGGACATGTTCGAGAACAACGTCAACTGGAGCTACACGGTCCGAAACCTCACGCCCAACGTGCTCGGCCTGCGCGACGGTGAGTACTTCGTCAAGACCCGCGGTCCCGGCAACCTCGACCAGGAGCGCATGCGCTCGCGCGAACTGGGCTACAACGGTTCCTTTTCCGACCTTGACCTGAACCTGGACGTGAAGCTGTTCTACGACGAGATCACCGGGATGATCAGCGAGCCGTTGAAGAACAATCAGTACATTGCCAGCAATGCCAACAGGGCACGCTTCAGTGGCAGCGAAACTCAGCTGGACTGGCGCCTGAGCCCACGTGACCGCCTGCGCATGAGCTATGCCTACGTCGATGCCTGGGCGAGCAACCCCGACGACCGCCGCCTCAGCGCACACAACAGCGGTTCTGTGGGCTGGTTGCGCGACTGGGGGTCGGGTTGGTCGAGCGCGCTGTTCTATTACGGGGACGATGCCCTCAATCAATACCGCTACGAGCGTGTCGATCTGAGGGTGGCCAAGCGCATGCGGATTTATGGCAGTTCGGTCGAGTTGGCTGCACTGTGGCAGCAACGCTTGGACGACCAGCCCACGACCGTGGAGCAGAACCGCTATGACAGCCGCCATCGCCTAAGCGTCAGTGCGGAGTTGGAGTTCTGATGCTGCGCCTGCTACGGATGCTGGCGCTGTGTCTGTGGCCCATGGGCACGCTGTGCGCCCATGAAATCCTGCTGGTCGGTGGCGATGACACCGCCGGGGTGAGCAGCTTCGTCAGCGCGCTGCAAGCCAGACGCCCCCTCGACCAGGTGCGCTTCCAGACTGTCACGCAGTTGCCCTCGCCCGGCCGACTCGATGTCCAGACGCGCCTGATCCTGCTGGATGAGGCCGCACTCGACTGGCGCCTGCGCGAGCCATCCGGCCCCCTCTCGCTGGCGCTGCGGATCAGCCGAGTTCAGGCGCAACTGCGCCTGGGAAAGTCGCGCCCCGAGTACCTCAGCCTGCTGTGGAGCGATCCGCCGTTGGCACGGCAACTGCGCCTGACGCGCTATCTGCTGCCGCAGGCACGACGTATCGGCGTGCTGTATGGACCTGACAGCCGCTTCCTCATCGAGGAGTTGCATCAGGCAGCCAGTCACATGGGCCTGGAGATCGTCGCCCAGGACTGGGCCGATCTGCGCGACAGCCGTCCCCTGCAGCACGTGCTGGGCAACAGCGACGTGCTGCTGGGCATCGACGATCCGCAGTTGTTCAATGCCAAGACCGTCAAGAACCTCTTGCTCAGCAGTTATGGGCGGCAGATGGCGTTGATCGGTCCCAACGCTGGCTTCGTCCGCGCCGGCGCCCTGGCCAGCACCTACAGCGACCAGGACGACTGGCTGGCGGTGCTCGACCGCTTGCTCGACCAGCCGCCCTCGCGCTGGCCGCGCAGCCTCTATCCCGATCACTTCCGGGTCAGCGGCAATCAGCAGGTGGCCCGCGCCCTTGGACTGGAGCGCATAGAGCCGAACGCAGCCGAGCTGGTCCTGGCCGAAGGAGAGTCGACACCATGAGCAAGCGCCTGAGTTGGGACATTCATGCCCGCACCCAGATCATCAGCCTGGGGCCGGCGCTGCTGCTCACCTTGTTGCTGATCGGTTTCTTCACCTTCGTACGCTTGCAGGACCTGCGCCAGGAGCTGGACCACACGGGCCAACTGATTGCCAACCAACTGGCACCCGCCTGCGAATACGGGGTGATCTCGGGCAACAATGAAGTGCTGGAAAGCCTGATGCGCGCAACGTTGAGCATCCCGCACGTGCGTTTTCTGGAGGTGCAGGACAGCCGCAACCACATCCTGGTGTACGTCGAGCAGTCCGGGGAAAGTGCCAATCGCGCCCAGCGAGTGGAAGTCTTCCAGGCCCCGATCCGCCTGCAACAGATCCGCCTGGACAACGACTTCCTGCAACAGGGCAAGACTCCGCCGAGCATCGGCGACGACTATCTCGGTCGAGTGATCGTCGGCATGTCCGACGACGCGTTCAGCGAGCGCCAGCAGGAAATCGTGATCAAGGCCGGCATTCTTGCCCTGTTCGCGCTGGCGTTCACCTTCCTCCTGGCGCGGCGCCTGGCCAGGAGCCTGTCGATGCCGATCAGCGACATGGGCCATGCCGTGAAGGCTATCCAGCAGGGCCAATTCAACGCGCCGTTGCCGGTGGTCGATGACAGCGAGCTCGGTCATCTGGCGCGGCACATCAACAACTTGGCCAACGCCCTGGATCAGGCCAGCCGCGAACAACAGCAAACCATCACCGAGCTGATCCAGGCGCGCGAGGAAGCCGAGCGGGCCAACCGTGCCAAATCCGAGTTCCTGGCGATGATGAGCCATGAACTGCGCACTCCGATGAACGGGGTGCTGGGCATGTTGCAACTGCTGGAGACCACTCGGTTGACTCGCGAGCAGGCCGAATGTACGGCCGTGGCCAGCGAGTCCACCGGCCACCTGCTGAAGGTGATCAACGACATCCTCGACTTCTCGCGCATCGAACGCGCCAGCCTGGAACTGGAACACATCGATTTCAATCTCGGCGAGCTGATCTCAAGTAGCGTGCAGTCGTTCCAGCACAGCGCCCAGCAGCGCAACCTGCAGTTACGCCTGCAACTGGCTACTGGCTTGGAACGTCTGCACGTGACAGGTGACCCGACACGCATCCGACAGATTCTGCTGAACCTGGTGGGCAACGCGCTGAAGTTCACCGAGCACGGCGAGGTGCAGGTCGACGCCCGATGGCGCATGCTCGATCATCAGTTGTTGAGGTTGACCTGCACAGTCCGCGACACCGGCATCGGCATCGACAGCGAGCGGCTGGAGACGATGTTCGAGGCGTTCCAGCAGGCCGATAGTTCTATTTCAAGACGTTACGGCGGTACTGGCCTGGGCCTGTCGATTGCGCGCACCCTGGCCGAACGCATGGGCGGCACGCTACGTGGTGAGAGCAGCATAGGCAGCGGCTCGACATTCACCTTGGAGATTCCGCTGGTACGCTCTAAACAGCGTGCTGCGCAGCTACTGGAAAGCGAACACAGGGCCACTGCGCTCAGTGATGGCCAACCGATGCTGTTGGTAGAGGACAACCCGGTCAACCAGAGCGTCATCGAAGCCATGCTGCGCAGCCTGGGCTTCGAGGTGGACCTGGCGACGGACGGCGAGCAGGCCGTGACGCTGGCAACCGAAAAAAGCTACGCCGCCATCTTGATGGATTGTCGCTTGCCGCATACGGACGGCTACCAAGCCACCCGCTGCATTCGTCTGCATCAGGCTGACGTGCCGATCATCGCCTTGACCGCCAACGCGCTCCCGGGTGATCGCGAGCGTTGCCTGGAGGCTGGAATGAACGATTACCTGAGCAAACCGTTCAAACGCGCCGACTTGCTGCGCACGCTGCAACGCTGGCTGCCGGACCGCACAGCGGCGACTGGCGATAAATGATAAAGTGCGGCAGTCTTAAAGACTGGACAGAGCCTGCAAGGGCCCGGAAAATACACTTTCAGTGCACACCTGTACTTCTTTTGCCAGGTGCGCTGTGACTTTCACCCCAACGCAATAGTCTACCTGTAGGCTGCCGCCCTGGTATCTGTAGGATTTCAGGCTGGCCAGGAAGATTCATCCCCTGCCACAGGGGGTTATTGAGGAGCTCGCATGACCAAACAACACGCCTTTACTCGGGAAGACCTGCTGCGCTGCAGTCGCGGTGAGCTGTTCGGCCCAGGTAATGCGCAACTGCCCGCCCCGAACATGCTGATGGTCGATCGCATCACTCATATCAGCGAAGAAGGCGGCAAGTACGGCAAAGGTGAATTGGTCGCTGAGCTGGATATCACCCCGGACCTGTGGTTCTTCGCCTGCCATTTCGAAGGCGACCCGGTGATGCCAGGTTGCCTGGGCCTCGATGCCATGTGGCAGCTGGTCGGTTTCTTCCTCGGCTGGCAAGGCCTGCCGGGCCGCGGCCGCGCCCTGGGCTCGGGCGAAGTGAAGTTCTTTGGCCAGGTACTGCCGACGGCCAAGAAAGTTACCTACAACATTCAGATCAAGCGCGTCCTCAAAGGCAAGCTGAACATGGCCATCGCCGATGGCTCGGTCAGCGTCGACGGTCGCGAGATCTACACCGCCGAAGGCCTGCGGGTCGGCGTGTTCACCTCCACTGACAATTTCTAAGGGTTATTCGCATGCGCCGCGTCGTTATCACTGGTCTGGGCATCGTTTCGTGCCTGGGCAATGACAAAGCTACCGTCACCGAAAACCTGCGCAACAGCCGTCCGGGTATCCGTTACAACCCGGAATACAAGGAAATGGGACTGCGTAGCCAGGTTTCTGGCTCCATCGACCTGAATCTGGAAGAGCTAATCGACCGTAAGGTCTATCGCTTCGTCGGCCACGCCGCTGCCTATGCCTACCTGGCGATGCAGGACGCGATCAAAGACGCCGGCCTGACTGAAGAACAAGTGTCCAGCCCGCGTACTGGCCTGGTAGCCGGCTCCGGCGGCGCTTCGACCCTCAACCAGATGGAAGCGCTGGACACCCTGCGCGAAAAAGGCGTGAAACGCGTAGGCCCCTACCGCGTTACCCGCACCATGGGCAGCACCGTTTCGGCGTGCCTGGCCACCCGTTCAAGATCAAGGGTATCAACTACTCGATCTCTTCGGCCTGCGCCACCTCTGCACACTGCATCGGTACCGCGCTGGAGCAGATCCAGTGGGGCAAGCAGGACATCGTCTTCGCCGGTGGCGGCGAAGAAGAGCATTGGAGCCAGTCGTTCCTGTTCGACGCCATGGGCGCGCTGTCGACCAAGCGCAACGAAACGCCCGAACAGGCTTCGCGCGCCTACGATGCCGACCGTGATGGCTTCGTCATCGCCGGCGGCGGCGGCATGGTGGTGGTCGAGGAGCTGGAACATGCCCTGGCCCGTGGCGCCAAGATCTACGCCGAGATCGTCGGTTATGGTGCTACTTCCGACGGCTACGACATGGTCGCGCCAAGCGGTGAAGGCGCCATCCGCTGCATGCAGCAGGCGCTGTCGACCGTCGATACACCGATCGACTACCTCAATACCCACGGCACCTCCACCCCGGTCGGAGACGTTGCCGAAATGAAGGGTGTGCGTGAAGTGTTCGGCGCCAAGGCACCGAAGATCAGCTCGACCAAGAGCCTGTCCGGCCACTCGCTGGGCGCAGCGGGTGTGCACGAGGCGATCTACTGCCTGCTGATGATGGAAAACAACTTCATCGCCGGCTCGGCCAACATCGACGAACTGGACCCAGAGGTTGCCGATCTGCCAGTGCTGCGCAAGACTGAAGAGAACGCCAAGATCGATACGGTCATGAGCAACAGCTTCGGTTTCGGCGGCACCAATGCCACCCTGGTGCTCAAGCGCTGGACCGGCAAGTAAGACCGTCGCTACACCTGAAACGCCCCGACCTGGTCGGGGCGTTTTGCTTTCAGGGGATGCCGATCAACCGCGCAGACGTCGCAAACGACGCCGCTGGCGTGCGCACGTGTAGGCCAGGATCAGCACCACCGCCCCAGCATGACCGCCAGGCCAACCAACACTTGGCCATAGCGCGCAATCAGCGCCTGGAAGCCACTGACCTCACGCATGACCTGGAGGGTCGCCGGCCCATCGGCATGCACGATGCTGATTCCCCCTTGGGTGATCTGCGAGAAGTCCGCATCGAAGTACACCCATACGCGACATAGGCCACCGGGCTCGATTGCAGGGATCTGAATAATGTTGGTGGCATTTTCGGGAATGCTGTCATCACCGGCATCATCGCGGACCTGCACCAAGCCCTTGGCCGGCAGACGGATCAACACCTTCTGTACAGGCTTGTCGCTGGTATTGCGCAAGGTGACGAACAGCCCAGTACGGTGATCGACCAACCCTGCCTCGAAGGGTTTAGCGAACAGTTGCATGTAGGGCGCTTGAGCCTGGCTGACCAGCGCCTCGACTTGGTCGCGGTTCAAAGCGCCCTTGGCCACGGCTTCGACGCCGGCGAACAGTCGCTCGTACTTGAGCTGCTCTCGAGCCTGGCCGATGCGTTCGTTGAACTGACTGGGATAGGTCAGTGCCTCGTAGGCGACATAGGCTTTCAACCCACCCTCATCCTTGAACGAAACGTACAACGCGGCGACAGCGCCCGCCGCGACCAACAGACCCGCAAGGGCCTTTCCGACTTTTTCCCAACTCACCTTGGCGGTTCCTTGTAGCGCGGCACGCGCAGTTGAAGACCGGGGCCAAGCGTGCCAAGTAACGGCTGCCGAGGCAAGCGCTCAGCACGTGCCCACGCCGCTTTAAGTGCAAGCACCACAGCCCCGGCAATGACGCTCCAGGCTGACCGCCCTGCCCTTCAGACGAATCGTTCGACTCGAGCAGGCGTTCGACGCATCAGCACCTTGCCTGCACGGATCGAGACCAGCGCATGCCCCTGGCTGCGAACCATCTCGTAGTCGTCGGCGGCAGACAGCACCAGCAGGTTCGCCGGGCGCCCGACTGCGATGCCGTAGCGCTCGCCCAGATTCAGGGTACGCGCACTGTTGTCGGTGATCAGGTCGAGCGCGCGCTGCAGATCCTCGTAGCCGAGCATATGGCAGATATGCAGACCCGCTTCGAGCACGCGCAGGATGTTGCCGTTACCCAGTGGATACCAGGGGTCGACGATCGAATCCTGGCCAAAACAGACGTTCAGCCCGGCACGGTCGAGCTCGGCCACCCGGGTCACACCGCGCCGCTTGGGAAAGCTGTCGAAACGTCCCTGCAAATGAATGCTTTCGGTGGGGCAGGATACGAAGTTGATGCCCGACATCTTCAACAGACGAAACAGCTTGTAGCAGTAGGCATTGTCATAGGAGCCCATGGCCACGGTATGGCTGGCAGTGACCCGAGCCCCCATGTTACGCACACGGGCTTCTTCGGCCAGCACTTCAAGAAAGCGCGACTGCGCATCGTCGGTCTCGTCGCAATGAACATCCACCAGGCAGCCAGTGCGCTCGGCCAGGTCCATCAGGAATTTGACCGAGGACACGCCCTGATCGCGGGTGTTCTCGAAATGCGGAATACCACCCACCACATCGGCGCCCAGCGCCACCGCCTCGGTCATCAGGGCCCGCCCGTTGGCGTACGACTCGATGCCTTCCTGAGGAAACGCCACGATCTGCAAATCGATCAGATGACGCACCTCCTCGCGCACCTCGACCATGGCCTTGAGCGCCACCAAGGTCGGATCGGTGACGTCGACATGAGTGCGCACATGCTGGATGCCGTGATCCACCAGCGCGCCTATGGTCTTCTTGGCCCGCGCCTTGATGTCTTCGTGGGTAGTAATAGCCTTGCGCTCGGCCCAACATTCAATGCCTTCGAACAACGTGCCGCTCATGTTCCAGCGCGGCTCACCGGCTGTCAGGGTGGCATCGAGGTGGATATGCGGCTCGATGAAAGGCGGTATCACCAAGTTCTGTGCCGCGTCGATATCCTCGGCACTGCTCGGTTCAATCTTCGCCGGTTGGAGCTCGATGGCGGCAATGCGCTCGCCGCTCACCCGGACTGTGAACAGCCCGGTCTTGCCGCGCAGGCGGGCGTTGATGATGTTCATGGCGTTACTCCTGGCCTTGGCTATTACTCTCGCGCCAGAGCAACGGCGCGATAAAAGCATTCATGCGTGATAATCGCGCATGGAAGGTATTGACGATGACGAACGCAGTGGGAGTCTAAGCAGCCCCGGGACAGGCCTAGCGTTTGGCTTGGACCGCAGGCTGTATTCGCGCTCTGAACTCAAGCAGAACGACATAACACAGTGCCGAGGCGCCGATTCCCACCAGCGGTGCGACCCACGGCGAGCTATAAGCCAACACCGCGCCCAGAGCATAAGCGAAAAGACCTGCGCGGTTGTAGCGCGGCAGCTTGACCGAAGCCAACGTGGGATAGTGGCCGCGATAGCGGTACCAGAAATCGGCCATGATCACGCCACCGACCGGCGGAATGATCGAGCCTAGCAAAACCAGGAAAGGAATCAGCCACTCGTACATACCGCCTATCGCCAGCACAATGCCCACACCTGCGGCGAGCAGCGTAGCGGTGCGTCGTCGCTCACTGCGTGCCAGGTGGCAACTGGCGGCTGCCACGTTATAGAGGGTCGGGCCTTGGATGGTCCAGAGATTCAGGCACAGCATCACCACCGCGGCGAACGACAGCCCTTGCAGCATCATCACCTCGACGATATCAGCTTGCTGATAAACCATCGCGCACCAAGCCCCCGCGACCACCATCAAGCCGTTGCCTACGAGAAACGCCACCACGCTGGCGGCTACCGCAGCCCGTGCGTTGCACGACAATCGGGTCCAGTTGGTGGCCTGTGTCGCGCCACTGGCGAAGGTGCCGAACACCATGGTTACGGCGGCCGAGAAGCTCATGCTCTCATGCGGCACCACGGCCAGCAGCCCGGCAAACCCGCCCGCATCGCGTGTAGCGACGACCATCGAGATCACCAGCAACGCGAACATCAAAGGCACCGAGACGCGTGACAACCCGTCAAGCCCTTGAAACCGATGATCGCAGTGACACTGAAGCCCAACCCGAACAGCACCATCAAAGCCGGAGTGAAGCTCTCTGCCAACCCCAGCAGCTTGACCAACACGATCGCCACCGTTGCCGTGCCCCAGGCGTACCAGCCCAGCTCTGCGAAACCGAGCAAGAAGTCGGAAAGGCGGCTGCCGGCCTCGCCGAAGCAGAAACGCCCATCAACACGGTATTCAGGCCGCTGCGCGAGGCGATGAACGCCAGGCTCGCGGCATAGGCGGCCAGCAGAATGTTGCCAATCGTCGCTATCCAGAGCATGTCGGCGAAGGTAAACGCCATACCGAGCTTGCCCCCGGCGAACATGGTGCCGGTGAAGAACGTGAAGCTGAATAGGATCATGGCAATGGGAAGCAGGCCCTTGCGGGCTGCTGGAGGGGCTTCGGTCAGAGAAAATTCGCCGGATGAACTCATGATTGGAATAGTCCAAGAGTGAGAATTCCAAAAGGCAGAGCAAGATACGGGCCGGGCTGGGCTGGACTGGACAACGCGCGCGGGTGCTCAGGCGCTAGCCAGCTTCACTTGATGTGAACACTCCACACAGTGCATCGTTTTAAAAATTGAAGGCGTTTACGCCCTACTGTGAAGCGTGAATGCACGTTTGAAAAGCGGTCAATGGTCGCGCTCTGCACTGGCACCACCAAAGAGACGTTCAGCCTCCTGGTTCAGATCGATACCCTTTTCTTTGGCAATGCTGATCGTCATTGCCCATCGGGTCCTGTCTCGACGAAAGACGGCGTAGCGTTTGACCGCCTGCCGATGACGACCACTGTTTATCACCAGCATCGCCAACAATGGGAGCATCAGCGCTACCCCCAGGATGGCCATTCCGTGACCCGGGGCATGAAACGCGAGCGTGATGGCCATGCACAGCACCAGTAACACCACATTGATCCAGACAGCCCAACTGCGCCCGCGTAAGACGAGCATGAACGCGAGCCCCATGACCACTCCGCCAAAAACGGTCGCAAAGAACGCAACCTTGAGCACGTGCTCATGACCGCGCCATGTAACGGGAGTTGTGATGATCCACGTGACCGCCAGCGTTGCCATTACCAGTATGTGGGCGAGCAATATCACCCAGCCAAAACGACGAATGAAAACCCGCGTTTCGTTCGTATTCAGCATTTCGACATCACCTTGAGCCCTTGGATACTCGTCTGTGGCGCATTGTAGCGCGGTCACTGGCGGTGAAGCTTGCGGCGAGGGATTGCCAAGTCAGGCCGATAGAACGACGCTGTCAGGCATCAGTGATTGCTTCAGGGCTTGGGGCCCTCTGGCGCTGACTGATCACCGCGCATTTGTGCCATCTGGCCGTCGATCATGGCCTTACTCATGCCGCTGAGGTAGAAGGTGGCGCGCATCAACACAGCGGCTTCACGGGGGTGATTGATGGCCCGACGGGTGAGCTCGGTCACGCAACCCATGATGGCGGAAATTTCCATGAGCGTGTCCTTGGCCGGCAGGCCAGGTATCGCCTGCACCCAGTCCATCCTCGGCTTGCGGCGCAAGCGGTCCATGGCGCTGATGACCTTGAGCTCAGGCCCCTTGGATGATTGATCGTCACTGCCCATATATCCTCCTGGAAATCGTCATGAAGTGCTTGCCACACTTCCTCGTCCTAGCTCAACCAGACTCACGCGAACCCGGCGTGCGTCTCTGCCCGTGGGCTGAGGCAGGATGAGGAAATGCAGCAAGCAGGCGAAGCCTAGAGGGCCTCTGGTCAAGGCACAACGGCTCAACACGGGGAAATAGCATCACGGGAAAAGCCCTACGCGACACTCGGAAGGTTCACCCGAATCGAGGTCGCCCTCAGCTGAAATGCCGCCCGAGACTATCCGATGGAACATCCCAGCCCTTGAGACCTCCCACACTAACGCAGGCCAATAGCGCGCTGCCCACGAAGATCTGGAGGACCACTCGCATGTACAAGATCCTGATGGTGCTGACTTCCCACGACCAACTCGGCGATACCGGTCAGAAAACCGGCTTCTGGCTCGAGGAGTTCGCCGCGCCGTATTACGTGTTCGTCGATGCCGGCGCCGAGATTACCCTGGCTTCGCCCAAGGGCGGCCAGCCGCCGCTCGACCCGAAGAGTGACCAACCCGATGCCCAGACCGAAGCCACCGAACGCTTCCAAGGTGATACCCAGGCACAGATGGCGCTGGCCGACACCGTACCGCTGGGCGAGATCGATCCTTACAATTTCGACGCCGTGTTCTACCCGGGCGGCCACGGCCCACTCTGGGACCTGGCCCAGGACAAGGACTCAATCACCTTGCTGGAAGCGTTCTATGCGGCCAACAAACCCATTGCCGCCGTCTGCCACGCGCCCGGCGTACTGAAGCAGGTGAAGGCGCCCGACGGCTCGTCGGTGATCGATGGCAAGCGCGTGACCGGCTTCACCAACAGTGAAGAACACGCCGTCGGCCTGACCGACGTGGTGCCATTCCTGGTAGAAGACATGCTCAAGACCCAGGGTGGCGAGTATTCCAAGACGGCCGACTGGGCCAGTCACGTGATCGAAGATGACCACCTGATCACAGGTCAGAATCCTGCCTCATCGCACGCCACGGCCGAGGCACTGCTCAAACGCCTGGCCAAAGAGCCGCACGCCTGATAACCACAGGTGTTGCGTAGGCACGCACGGACCTGCGCAACACGGTTCATGGCGATAAGCGTGCTCATCCACGCTTTGGTAATAGTGCCAGGAAGTTGTCCCTCGCCACTTGGCGGGCCACGGCTTCGGGCAACGCATCCAGAAACACGTCGAAGCCATGCATCTGCTCGCCTACGCTGGCGAACCGGCCCACCACATCCGAACCCAACATGAATCGATCCGGGAAGCGCTTCACCAGCGCCAGCCAGGCCTTGCGGGGCTTTCCCTGCTCATCCAGCAGATAGGGCTGACGCATGCTCCAGGACAAATCGATGTAGAGGTTGGGGTAGGCTTCGAGCATGCGCTCGAGGGTGGGCAGAATGAAGTCCATCTGGGTCTGGTGACGATGGATCTCCAGACTGGTGCCAGCGTGGGCCCAAATGAATCGGGTATGCGGATGATCGCGCAGCGGCTCTTCGATCTCCGCCAGATACAGCGGGTTACGCTCGCGTTTGGAGGTGATGTTGGAGTGCACCATCACCGGCAAATCCCGCTCAGCAGCCAGGTGATAAATTCGCGCCATCGCCTCGTTGTTGGCCCGGGGCGTATCGCCGCTGGTCAGCGCCGTCAGGTCATCGTGGCGGGTAAACACCTCGCCGATGCCTTGCCAGAAATCGGGATACAGTTCGAGCATGCGCTCGACATGGCTGACCGCGTTCTTGTCCACCGGATTGATCCCGGAAAGAAACGGATGAAAGCGTTTGCGCTGTTCGGCGGGCAGTTTCTGCACCGCCGCCGCCACGTGAATGTCGGTGGCACTGAACCAGTACGCTTCGGCATCGTCGCCGGCGTAATAGCGAGGACGCTTGGGTTCGTCCTCGTGCCATTTCTTCGCCACCGGAATACCGGAGATCATCGCGTGATCGACCCCTGCTTGATCCATGGCCCGCAGCAAGGCGGGCATGCCTTCACTTTCCTGGAAGAAGTCGACGTAATGCAGGTGGGCATCGCTGTAGCGATAATCGCGAGCCTGCACCGTTGGGCACAGGCTGGCGGAAAACAGCAGGCAGGCCAGTGCTCTGGCGATCATGGGGCAACGTCCTGATGGCAATCGAAGCAGCGTAGACCACCGCCGCAGGCCGATCGTTCAGGACTGCCACTTCACGCCTTGAACACTTCCTCGAGCAGATTGTGCATCGAGCGGAACGCACGCTCCGAGGTGCGTCGATCGTACTGCATCTTGCCCGGCACGTTGGCGGTAGGATCGGTGAAGGAATGCACCGCACCGCCATAGCTCAGCAGTTGCCAATCGACCTTGGCCGCATTCATTTCGGCCTCGAATGCCGGCAGTTGTTCGGCGGGTACCAGCGGGTCGGAGGCGCCGTGCAGCACGAGTACCGAGCCCTTGATACGCGAAGCGTCTTCAGGCCTAGGCGTATCGAGGGTGCCATGGAAAGACACCGTCGCCTTGAGGTCCGCGCCACTGCGTGCCAACTCCAGTGCGCAGCACCCACCGAAGCAGAAACCGAACGCGCCCGCTTTACCAGGCGCCAGGAGCGCCTTGGACTGACCGAGCAACTGCGCCAGGGCCTCGTGCATACGTTTGCGCAACTCGTCGCGGTCATTCTTCAACGGCATCATCGCCGCCCCCGCCTCTTCAGCATTCGACGGACGCACGCCCTGCCCGTACAGGTCGGCGATCAAGACCACGTAGCCTTGTTCGGCCACTTCCTTGGCGACGCGCTCAGCCACTTCGCCGATACCCATCCAGTTCGGTGCCATCACCAATGCAGGCCGTGCGGCCGCCCCTGGCTCAAAGACCAGGCGACTTTCATAGCTGCGGCCGGACAGGTGATAGACCAGCGACTCGACGATTACCTTGCTCATCATGCGTTCCTCAGGCTTGACCAAAAGAAAAGCCCGCCGAAGCGGGCTTTGCGGTGCGTCATCTCAAGCAGACAGCTCGACCAGCAGCTTGTTCAGGCGGCGCACATACGCTGCCGGATCCTTGAGACTGTCGCCAGCGGCCAAGGCCGCCTGGTCGAACAGAATGTGCGACAGCTCCGAGAAGCGATCTTCGCTCTGTTCGTGATCGAGCTTCTCGATCAGCGGGTGAGTCGGGTTGAATTCGAAGATCGGCTTGGAGTCCGGCACCTTCTGACCGCTGGCTTCGAGGATCTGGCGCATCTGCAGACCCAAGTCCTGCTCGCCGATGGCCAGGATCGCCGGAGAGTCGGTGAGACGGTGCGATACACGCACTTCTGCCACGCTGTCGCCCAGCGCCGTTTTCAGACGCTCGACAAGCCCCTCCTTGTCCTTGGCCACCTCTTCCTGGGCTTTCTTGTCCTCTTCGGAATCCAGCTTGCCCAGGTCCAGGTCGCCACGGGCGACATCGACGAAGCTCTTGCCATCGAACTCGGTGAGATAGCTCATCAGCCACTCATCGATACGGTCGGTGAGCAACAACACTTCGATGCCTTTCTTGCGGAAGACTTCCAGGTGCGGGCTGTTCTTGACCTGCGCGTAGGACTCGCCAGTGAGGTAGTAGACTTTGTCCTGCCCTTCCTTGGCGCGAGCCAGGTAGTCGGCCAGGCTGACGCTCTGCTCGCCGCTGTCGTCGTGCGTGGAGGCGAAGCGCAACAGACCGGCGATCTTTTCCTTGTTGGCGAAATCTTCGGCCGGACCTTCCTTGAGCACCTGGCCGAAATTCTTCCAGAAACCCTTGTACTGTTCAGGTTCGTTCTTCGCCAACTTCTCCAGCATGTCCAGCACGCGCTTGGTCAGGGCCGACTTCATCGAATCGATGATCGGATCCTTCTGCAGGATTTCACGCGAGACGTTCAGCGACAGGTCGTTGGAGTCGACCACACCCTTGATGAAGCGCAGGTACAGCGGCAGGAACGATTCGGCCTGATCCATGATGAACACGCGCTGCACGTACAGCTTCAAGCCGCGCGGTGCTTCGCGCTGGTACAGGTCGAACGGCGCACGTGCCGGCACGTACAGCAGCGAGTTGTACTCCAGCTTGCCTTCGACCTTGTTGTGACTCCAGGCCAGCGGGTTTTCGAAATCATGGCCGATGTGCTTGTAGAACTCCTGGTACTCCTCGTCCTTGATCTCGGTACGCGGGCGGGTCCACAGCGCGCTGGCGCGGTTGACGGTTTCCCACTCTTCAGCAGGCTGCTCTTCGCCTTCGGCTACGGCCGATTGCTCTTTTGGCAACTGGATCGGCAACGCGATGTGGTCGGAATACTTCTTCACCACATTGCGCAGGCGCCAGCCGTCGGCGAACTCCTGCTCATCCTGCTTCAAGTGCAGGACGATGCGCGTGCCGCGCTGCGGCTTGTCGATGGTCGCGACTTCGAAGTCGCCCTCGCCCTTGGACGACCAATGCACGCCTTCGGCGGCAGCAGTGCCAGCACGGCGGCTGTAGACATCGACTTTGTCGGCAACGATGAACGCGGAATAGAAGCCCACGCCGAACTGGCCGATCAGGTGCGAGTCCTTCTTCTGATCACCGGTGAGGTTTTTCATGAAGTCGGCCGTGCCGGACTTGGCGATGGTACCCAGGTGGGTGATGACATCCGCGCGGCTCATGCCGATGCCATTGTCTTCCAGGGTGACCGTGCCGGCTTCCTTGTCGAAGCTCAGGCGAATCTTCAGATCGGCATCGCCCTCTAGCAACTCGGGCTTGGCCAGGGCTTCAAAACGCAGCTTGTCAGCAGCGTCGGAGGCGTTGGAGATCAATTCGCGCAGGAAGATCTCTTTGTTCGAATACAGCGAATGAATCATGAGGTGCAGCAGTTGCTTGACCTCGGTCTGGAAGCCCAGGGTTTCTTTTTGAGTCTCCACACTCATCGTCTTCACACTCCGATCTGTTGGTCATTGCGCCCCAGGCGACGAGCCTGATGGGCGGATGTTCAGCAGATGGGGGCATGGCTGGCTATTTCAAGGGTGGCTGCGGCTGGATCTTAAAATGCGCCCGGGCCGTGGCGATGGGCGAGCCGCGCTCGCCCTGCCAAGCGGTGATCGACACATTGGTCACCCGCCGCCCCTGGCGCCACAGCTGGCATTGGGCGAAGGTGTCGCGGTAATGGCCGGCGCGCAGGTAATCGATGGAGAAGTCGATGATCTTCGGAATACTCAGGCTGTCACTGAAGATCAACAGGTACAGGGCGGCTGAAAGCTCCATGAAACCCGCGATCACGCCGCCATGAATGGCCGGGAGCAGCGGGTTGCCGATGTTGTCGGGGTTGGCGGGCAGACGAAACAGCAGATCATCGCCCTCGCGCTGACATTCGATGCCGATCAGCCCGGCGTAGGGAATCAGTGCCAATAACGGCGCATAGTCGCCGCGTGCATGCGCCTCTGTCAGTTGCTGGCGTATCGGCGCAGGGATCATGCCTGTCCCTCGCCCAGGCGCGCGGCAAAACTCAGGCCTCCGCGCGCCTCACCACCTAGACGCATGAAGGTGCCCACGACCTGGCAGATCGGCTGCGCCGGGTCGTCCTGGTAAGCGCTACCCCGAGTGAAGATCACATCACGGGTCACCCGGTAGCAGTACGCATGACCGTAAAGGTCCAAACCTGGCTTGGCCGGGTGCATGTAGTCGATACGCAGATCCAGCGTCGGACAGACTTCGAATTTCGGCAGCACGCACAGCGTGGCCATGCCGCAGGTGGTGTCCAGCAATGTGGTGAGCGCCCCGCCGTGCACGGCACCGGTCTGCGGATTGCCCACCAACCTGTCCGACCAGGGCAGCATCAAGGTCATGCCCTGCTCGTCGGCATGCTGCACCCGCATCTGCAACTGCTGGCAATGCCTCAGCGCCGATAGGAATCGCTGCGACATTGCCATCAGCGTGCTGAGCTCTGTAGGGGTTGGATTCATGACCAGAGCGCTCCGTGTTGTACTGGCCCACAGGGCCTGGAAAAAGTCGAGGCGAGTGACCTGTTTATATATCTGCACGCGGCATTGAACTTCTCACACACCGCCGAACTCGAAGGTTTCAACTCACTTATTCCACAAGGAGAAACATCCCATGCGTAAACCTTTCGCTTTTGCTCTGATGCTGGCCGCTGCCATGGGTCTGGCTGCATGCGACAAGTCCAGCGAAGATAAAGCTCAGGACGCACAGAAACATGCCGAGCAGGCCCAGGAAAAGATGGGCGAAGCCCAGGATAAAGTGAACGACGCCGCCAAGGAAAATGCCGAAGCTGCCAAAGATCAGGCTGAAGCGCAGCAGAAGGCCGTCGAGGAAGCTCAGCCGTCCAATCCGGCGCCGACCACCGCTCCTGCTGAACCTGCCAAGCAGTAATTCAAGCAGAACAAAAAACCCGACAATGTCGGGTTTTTTTATGGCCGCAACTTAATGGTGAAACGCTTCACTTGGGAAGTGCAAACTCTTGTTCTTGCCGAAACGACTACTGAACGCGCGCGTTTCGCGCCAGAGCAACTTCTCCACGTGCACCCCTCGCCTGGCGGCTGTCGCTTACTCGCATAAAAAAACCCTGCAGTCTTACGATTGCAGGGTTGTTGATGGGCACTTCACTCAGTGGCTGCGTAACGTATAGCCGTTACCACCGGCACACTTCGATCTGTCAGGCCAAGGCTTCGCGTGGTTTGCCAAGAAGGCGGTCGCACGCCACGGCAACTACCAACGTCGCGACCGAAGGCACCAACCAGGCCAGTCCCTGATCGCTCAGCGGCAGGTGTGCCAGGAAGTCAGGCAACATATGGGCGATGTCGCTGCCCTTGATCGCATCGACGATGCCGAAGATCAGCGAAACCAGCATCACCGGCGCGAGAATACGCGTGGGCGAATTCCACAGGTCGTTGACGAAGCTGAGCCCGACTACCACGATGCACGGCGGATAGATCGCAGTGAGCACCGGGATCGAGAACATGATCAGCTTGGTCAAGCCAAGATTGGACACCAGCAGCGAGAACCCGGCGAGGATCACCACCAGCGCGCGATAGGACAGCGGCAGCATCTGGCTGAAATACTCGGCGCAGGCGCAGGTCAGGCCTACGGCGGTGACCAGGCAGGCCAGCGCGATCAGCACGGCGAGGAAACCACTGCCCAGCGAGCCGAAGGTATGCTGAACATAGGCATGCAACACAGCAGCCCCATTGCTGGCGCCGGCAGCAATCTGGTGGCTCCCCGCCCCCAACCGGAACAGACTGATATACACCAGGGCCAGGCCGACCCCAGCGATCAGCCCGGCGATGATGGCATAGCGGGTGATCAGCTTCGGCGACTCGACACCACGCGAGCGAATGGCGTTGACGATGACAATGCCGAATACCAGAGCGCCCAAGGTGTCCATGGTCAAATAACCATCGGAGAAGCCTTTGGAAAACGCCGCGGCGGCATAGGCAGGTTGCGCCTCGCCGATACCGCCGGCTGGCAGCATGAAGGCCGCAATACCCAGTACCGCCAGGGCGATGATCTTCAGCGGTGCGAGGAAACGTCCGACAGTATCGAGCAGCTTGCCCGGATACATCGACACCGCCAGCACTACGATGAAATACACCAGGCTGTAAATGAACAGCGCCAGTGGGCTCTCGCCGGTCAGGGGTGCAACGCCTACCTCGAAGGAAACCGTCGCCGTGCGCGGCGTGGCGAACAACGGCCCCACCGACAGGTAGCAGACAGCAGCCAGCAGGCCACCACAGAACTTGCCGATCGGACTGCTCAGCGCATCCATGCCGCCGCCGACCTTGGCCAGCGCCACCACGGTGATGACCGGGAGGCCCACGGCCGTGACCAGAAAGCCCAGCGCCGCCATCCACACATGCGGCCCGGACTGCAGGCCGACGATAGGGGGGAAGATGATATTGCCCGCACCCACGAAAAGCGCGAACGTCATAAAGCCAAGTGCCAGGATATCCTGGCCTTTTAACACTTTCATTTAAGGAAGTACCACACTGCTGAAATCGGGGTTCGAGAGGGGATTTCCACATGGATGGCGGAAATGCTGCCCGGCCTGATGAGCCAGACCCGTTTAGCGTGTCGTTCCCTTTTGGGGTACGGGCACAGAGTGACGCGTAGGGTACAGAATTTAGCCAGCAAACGCACTGTAGCGGTGCAGCTTGTCCGATGTGCGTACATGTTTGTCGTTTAAGCGACCGATGACGTAGGGATTATTCCAGAGACGCGGAAAGCTTCTGTATGAAGGATCCTGTTAACCATGAGGAAAAATCCTAGAGCTGCAGGACAGAAACGACAAAGGCCACCCGAAGGTGGCCTCTGTGCGCGTGGGGGGGTACAGCGAGTTGCTTACTTCTTGGCTTCCCAGCCAGTCAGCTCGGCCAGGGCCTTGCCGATGTCTGCCAGGGAACGCACGGTCTTGACACCCGCGTCCTGCAGGGCAGCGAACTTCTCGTCCGCAGTGCCTTTGCCGCCGGAGATGATGGCGCCAGCGTGGCCCATGCGCTTGCCTGCAGGCGCGGTAACGCCCGCGATGTAGGAAACGACCGGCTTGGTAACGTGAGCTTTGATGTAGGCAGCCGCTTCTTCTTCAGCCGAACCGCCGATCTCGCCGATCATGACGATCGCTTCGGTCTTCGGATCTTCCTGGAACAGCTTCAGGATGTCGATGAAGTTGGAGCCTGGGATCGGGTCGCCACCGATGCCGACGCAGGTCGACTGGCCAAAGCCGGCGTCGGTGGTCTGCTTGACCGCTTCATAGGTCAGGGTGCCGGAACGCGAAACGATACCGACCTTGCCTGGCAAGTGAATGTGGCCTGGCATGATGCCGATCTTGCACTCGCCCGGAGTGATGACGCCTGGGCAGTTAGGACCGATCAGGGTCACGCCCAGTTCGTCGCACTTGACCTTGGCGTCCAGCATGTCGAGGGTCGGGATGCCTTCGGTGATGCAGACGATCAGCTTGATACCGCCGAAGGCCGCTTCGAGGATGGAGTCCTTGCAGAACGGAGCCGGAACGTAGATGACCGAAGCATCAGCACCGGTGGCTTCCACGGCTTCCTTGACGGTGTTGAACACCGGCAGGCCCAGGTGGGTAGTGCCACCCTTGCCTGGAGTAACGCCGCCAACCATCTTGGTGCCGTAGGCGATGGCTTGTTCGGAGTGGAAAGTACCTTGCGAGCCGGTGAAGCCCTGGCAGATGACTTTGGTGTCTTTATTGATCAGGACGCTCATTACTTGCCCTCCGCAGCTTTGACAACTTGTTGAGCAGCGTCGGTCAGGCTGGTTGCCGCAATGATGTTCAAACCGCTTTCTGCCAGTACTTTAGCGCCCAGTTCGGCGTTGTTACCTTCGAGGCGAACAACCACCGGCACTTTCACGCCGACTTCTTTGACTGCACCGATGATGCCTTCGGCGATCATGTCGCAGCGCACGATACCACCGAAGATGTTGACCAGAACGGCCGCGACATTGCTGTCGGACAGAATGATCTTGAACGCCTCGGTCACGCGCTCTTTGGTAGCACCACCGCCCACGTCGAGGAAGTTGGCCGGTTTGCCGCCGTGCAGGTTGACGATGTCCATGGTGCCCATGGCCAGGCCAGCACCGTTGACCATGCAGCCGATGTTGCCTTCCAGCGCGACGTAGTTCAGTTCGAACTTGGCAGCGTGGGCTTCACGGGCATCGTCTTGCGACGGATCGTGGAACGTCTTCAGCTTGGGCTGACGGTACATGGCGTTGGCGTCGATGTTGATCTTGGCATCGAGGCAGTGCAGGTCGCCGTCGGCCTTGATCACCAGCGGGTTCACTTCCAGCAGGGCCAGATCGTGATCCTTGAACAGCTTGGCCAGGCCTACGAAGATCTTGGCGAACTGCTGAACCTGCTTGCCTTCCAGACCCAGCTGGAACGCCAGCTCGCGACCTTGGAACGGCTGAGCGCCGACCAGTGGGTCGATGGTAGCCTTGAGGATCTTCTCGGGGTGTCGTGGGCAACCTTCTCGATGTCTACGCCACCTTCAGTGGAGGCCATGAACACGATGCGGCGGCTCGAGCGATCCACGACAGCGCCCAGGTACAGCTCCTTGGCGATGTCAGTGCAGGACTCGACCAGGATCTTGGAGACTGGCTGACCGTTGGCATCGGTCTGGTAGGTCACCAGATTCTTGCCCAACCACTGCGCAGCGAACGCCTTGGCGTCTTCTTTGCTGCGAACCAGCTTGACGCCACCCGCTTTACCGCGACCACCGGCGTGAACCTGGGCTTTTACCACCCACTCGGAACCGCCGATCTTGTCGCAGGCTTCTGCGGCTTGTTCAGGGTATCGACCGCGAAACCCTTGGAAACTGGCAGGCCGTACTCAGCGAACAGCTGTTTACCCTGATACTCGTGAAGATTCATGCTTTTTACCGTCTTCGTTAGGTACTGCGCTTCGGCGCTGCGCTGTTTCCAGCGCCGCGCCACCTGTGACCGTTAACCCCGGATTGTTCCGGTGGCCCGGTCCGGCGGACATTCCGCGGTGGATCTTGCGCGCAAGACCCACGACGGGCAGCCCGCCGTGGTTTTTATAATTAACGCTTCTTACGGTTGGCCACGTGAATGGCGCCGCCATTCACAGCCAGCGCGGCTTCATGCAGCGCTTCGGACAGAGTCGGGTGGCTGAACACCATCATGCCCAGGTCTTCGGCACTGGTGCCGAATTCCATAGCGATAGCGCCCTGCTGAACCAGCTCGGCAGCCGATGGGCCGATCACGTGAACGCCCAGCACACGGTCGGTTTTGGCATCGGCGATGACCTTGACGAAACCACCGGTGTCGTTCGCCGCCATCGCACGGCCGCTGGCCGCGAACGGGAAGGTGCCCACGTTAACCTCAACGCCTTCGGCTTTCAATGCCTGCTCGGTCTTGCCGACCCATGCGATTTCCGGGTGGGTGTAGATCACCGACGGGATCAGGTCGTAGTTCATCTGGGCCTTGTGACCTTTGATGCGCTCGACGACCATGATGCCCTCTTCCGAGGCCTTGTGCGCCAGCATCAGGCCACGCACCACGTCGCCGATGGCATAGACGCCTGGGACGCTGGTGGCGCAGTAGTCGTCAACGTAGATGTAGCCACGCTCGTCGATATTGACGCCGCTGTCGACGGCCAGCAGGTCAGTGGTCACAGGACGACGGCCCACGGCGACGATCAGCTTGTCGAAGGTGATCTTCTGCTCGCCTTCGGCGTTGGTGTAGGTGACTTCGACTTCTTCGCCAGTGACTTTCGAACCGGTGACGCGCGCACCCAGCTTGATGTCCAGACCTTGCTTGGTCAGGGTCTTCTGGGCTTCCTTGGAAACCGCGGTGTCGGCGGCCATCAGGAAAGTGTCCAGAGCTTCCAGGACAGTAACTTCTGCGCCCAGGCGAGCCCAGACCGAACCCAGCTCTAGACCGATCACGCCGGCACCGATTACGCCCAGGCGTTTAGGCACGGCCTGGAATTCCAGCGCGCCGGTGGAGTCGACGATGACTTTCTGGTCGACTGGCGCCGGTGGGATGTCGATAGGGCGCGAGCCGGAAGCGAGAATCACGTTCTCTGCTTCGATGACTTCGCTGCTGCCATCAGCCTTGGTGACTTCGACTTTCTTGCCCGCCAGCAGCTTGCCGTGGCCCTGGATCGAGGTCACGCCATTGGCCTTGAACAGGGTGGCCACACCACCGGTCAGGTTCTTGACGATGCCGGCCTTACGGCCAATCATCGCGGCGACGTCCATCTTCACTTCACCCGTGGAGATACCGTGGACGTTGAAGCTTTCTTTCGCTTCTTTGTACTTCCAGGAGCTGTCGAGCAGTGCCTTGGAGGGAATGCAGCCGACGTTCAGGCAGGTACCGCCCAGGGCCAGCTTGCCTTCGGCGTCGGTGTATTCCTCGATGCAGGCAGTCTTCAGACCGAGCTGGGCAGCCTTGATGGCAGCCACATAGCCGCCAGGACCCGCACCAATCACCACTACGTCGAATTTCTGGGTCATAAAAGATTCCTTTTTAGCTTCAAGCTTCAAGCTGCAAGCGGCTGGAACGGCAGGCTTCGTCATGAAGCCTGGCGCTTGCCGCTTGCAACTGTGCGATTAGATGTCCAGCAGCAGGCGGGACGGATCTTCCAGCAGGTTCTTGATAGTGACGAGGAAGGTTACGGCTTCCTTGCCATCGATCAGACGGTGGTCGTAGGACAGCGCCAGGTACATCATCGGGCGAATGACTACTTGGCCGTTGATCGCCATCGGACGCTGGATGATGTTGTGCATACCCAGGATCGCAGCCTGCGGCGGGTTGACGATCGGGGTCGACATCATCGAACCGAAGGTACCACCGTTGGTGATGGTGAAGGTACCGCCAGTCATCTCTTCGATGGACAACTTGCCGTCACGGGCTTTCTTGCCGAAGGTGGCGATGCCGTTCTCGATCTCGGCCAGCGACATCGATTCGGCGTTACGCAGCACAGGCACCACCAGACCACGGTCGCTGGAAACAGCTACGCCGACGTCCGCGTAGCCATGGTAGACGATGTCGTTGCCGTCGATCGATGCGTTGACTGCCGGGAAGCGCTTGAGCGCCTCGGTGGCGGCCTTGACGAAGAACGACATGAAGCCCAGGCGCACGCCATTGTGGGTCTTCTCGAACAGGTCCTTGTACTTCGAACGCAGGGCCATGACTTCGGTCATGTCCACTTCGTTGAAGGTGGTCAGCATGGCCATGTTCGACTGCGCTTCGACCAGACGCTCGGCGATCTTGGCACGCAGACGAGTCATCGGCACGCGCTTCTCGGTGCGATCGCCGGCAGCGACGACGACCGGGGCGGCGGCAGCGGCAGGCTTGGCGGCCGGAGCAGCAGCAGGCGCGGACTTCTTGTTGGCGATGGCCGCGACCATGTCTTCCTTGGTCACACGACCGCCCTTGCCGGTGCCCTTCACAGAGGCCAGATCGATACCGTTCTCTTCGGCCAGCTTGCGTGCAGCAGGCGCCGCGACCGGGTCATCTTCGCCAGCGTCAGCGGCGGCAGCAGCCGGAGCGGCAGCCGGTGCCGCAGCGGCGGCGGCAGGTGCAGCGGCAGCTGCGCCACCCTCAACGATCGAACCCAGTACTTCGTCGGACAGGACGGTGTCGCCCTCGCCCTTGACGATGTCGCCCAGCACGCCGTCGGCGGTGGCCAGCACTTCCAGGACGACCTTGTCGGTCTCGATGTCGACGATCAGCTCGTCACGCTTGACGGCTTCGCCCGGCTTCTTGTGCCAGGTGGCAACGGTGCCGTCGGCAACCGATTCCGGGAAGGTTGGGGCTTTGATCTCGATAGCCATTATCAGTGTTTCCTTAAATTCGGTTTCAGGTGCGCGAAGGCGTTAGACAGTGAACGCGTCTTGCAGCAGTTTTTCCTGCTGCTCGGCGCTCTTGGACGCGTAGCCACAAGCAGGCGCGGCAGAGGCGTCGCGACCGGCGTACTCGAGGACCAGCGCCTTGTCGTGGCGGCCCAGGATGCGACGCATGTGGTGCTGACTGCTGTACCAGGCACCCTGGTTCATCGGCTCTTCCTGGCACCAGACCGCATGCTTGAGGTTGGTGTACTGCGCCAGGATTTCGACCAGATCGTCCTCAGGGAACGGATACAGCTGCTCGATACGCAGGATGGCGATGTCTTCGCGGCCTTCGGCACGGCGTTTTTCCAGCAGGTCGTAGTAGACCTTGCCGCTGCACAGCACCAGACGCTCGACCTTGGCCGGCTCGATCGCATCGATTTCCGGAATGACGGTCTGGAACGAGCCTTCGGCCAGGTCTTCCAGGGTCGATACAGCCAGCTTGTGGCGCAACAGCGACTTGGGCGTCAGCACGATCAGCGGCTTGCGCAGCGGACGGATGACCTGACGACGCAGCAGGTGATAAATCTGCGCTGGTGTGGTCGGCACGCAGACCTGGATGTTCTGCTCAGCACACAACTGCAGGTAACGCTCAAGGCGTGCCGAGGAGTGCTCCGGGCCCTGCCCTTCATAACCGTGCGGCAACAGCATGGTCAGACCGCACAGACGGCCCCATTTATGTTCGCCGCTGGTGATGAACTGGTCGATCACCACCTGCGCACCGTTGGCGAAGTCGCCGAACTGGGCTTCCCAGATCACCAGCGCGTTCGGCGTGGTGGTCGAGTAGCCGTATTCGAACGCCAGCACGGCCTCCTCCGAAAGGAAGGAGTCGTACAGTTCGAAACGCGGCTGGCCCGGGAACAGGTTCATCAGCGGTACGTAGGTGCCGGCGTCCTTCTGGTTGTGCAGCACCGCGTGACGGTGCGAGAAGGTGCCACGGCCAATGTCCTGGCCGGTCATACGGATCGGGTGACCTTCGAACTGCAGAGTGGCGTAGGCCATGGTCTCTGCGTAACCCCAGTTGATCGGCAGGCCACCGGCCTGCATCTTCTGCCGGTCTTCGTAGATCTTGGCGACCTGACGCTGGACGACGAAGCCTTCCGGCAGCTCGAGCAGCTTGGCCGACAGTTCCTGCAGGGTCTTGAGGTCGAAGCGGGTGTCGTGACGCGCGGTCCAGGCATGGCCCAGATACGGACGCCAGTCGACGAACAACTCGCGGTTCGGCTCTTTGACCAGGCTCTTGACCACGTGCAGGCCGTTGTCCAGCGCGCTGCGGTACTCGTCGATCTTGGCCTGGGCGCGCTCGCTGTCGATGCGACCGGCCTGGATCAGCGCGTCGGCGTACAGCTCACGGGTCGTGCGCTGCTTGCTGATCTGCTGGTACATCAGCGGCTGGGTGCCGTTGGGCTCGTCAGCCTCGTTGTGACCGCGACGGCGGTAGCAGACCAGGTCGATCACCACGTCACGCTTGAACTGCATGCGATAGTCGATGGCCAACTGGGTGACGAACAGCACGGCTTCCGGGTCGTCGCCATTCACATGCAGGATCGGCGCCTGGATCATCTTGGCAACGTCGGTGGCGTACTCGGTGGAACGCGCATCCAGTGGGTTGCTGATGGTGAAGCCGACCTGGTTGTTGATCACGATGTGCACAGTGCCACCGGTCTTGAAACCGCGGGTCTGCGACATCTGGAAGGTTTCCATGACCACGCCCTGACCGGCGAATGCCGCGTCACCGTGGATGGAAATGGGCAGCACCTTGTCACCGACGCTGTCGTTGCGACGGTCCTGGCGGGCACGAACCGAGCCCTCCACCACCGGCGAGACGATTTCCAGGTGGGACGGGTTGAATGCCATGGCCAGGTGGACTTCGCCGCCGCTGGTCATGACGTTGCTGGAGAAGCCCTGGTGATACTTGACGTCACCGGAACCCAGCTCGTTCATCTTCTTGCCTTCGAACTCGTCGAACAGCTCGCGCGGGTTCTTGCCGAAGGTATTGACCAGCACGTTCAGACGACCGCGGTGGGCCATGCCGATCACGACTTCCTTGGTGCCATAGGAGCCGGAGCGCTGGATCATTTCGTCCAGCATTGGAATCAGGCTCTCGCCGCCTTCCAGGCCGAAACGCTTGGTGCCTGGATACTTGGTGCCCAGGTATTTCTCCAGGCCTTCACCGGCGGTGACGCGCTCGAGCAGGTGAGTCTGCACGTCGACGGAGAAGTCAGGACGACCACGCACGCTTTCCAGGCGCTGCTGGAACCAGCTGCGCTGCTCGGAATCGACGATGTGGGTGAACTCGGAGCCGATGGTGCGACAATATGTCTTCTGCAAGGCATCGACGATTTCGCGTAGGCTCGCTTCCTCTTTGCCGATGTACAGGTCGCCGGCACGGAAGGTCGTATCAAGATCGGCATTGGTCAAGCCGTAGTGATTGATCGACAGGTCTACGGGCGCAGGGCGCTGCCACAACCCCAAGGGGTCGAGCTTGGCAGCCTGATGACCGCGCATACGATAGGCCTGGATCAGTCGCAGCACTTCAACCTGCTTCTTCTCGTGTTCGCTGCTCACGCTCCCGGCAGATACCGGTTGAGCGCGGCGCTGGTTCTTCGCCAGCAGTACGAAATGATCGCGGATCGTCGAGTGCGAGACGTCGGTAGCGGTGCTGCCGTCGGCGGGCAACTTCTGGAAGTAGGTGCGCCACTCTTCTGGCACAGCGTTAGGGTCGTGCAGGTAGAGTTCGTAGAGCTCTTCCACATATGCAGCGTTACCACCTGAAAGGTGGGCGCTTTCCCACATGCGCTGCATCACGCTTTCTTGCATGCTTGGTCACCCTCGTTAGGGGACGGATCGACAAGAACCACGCAAACCTGGAAAAGTCCGAACACAGCGACCAACCACGCCACCTGGATCCTGCAGATTTTCCGGGTACCAGCCCGGAAGCCCCTGCTGGTCTCATATCTTCAAAGGTAATGAGCGCGGGCTTTGTGGGCCCTTGCTCCGGTTTTACCTCGGCGCGGGCTCACCACCCGCGCGTCGGCTTACTGCTGGTGCAACATTCGAATCAGGTGCCGCTTTGCAGCAGCATGTTACGTACGTGGCCGATCGCCTTGGTCGGGTTGAGACCCTTCGGGCAGACGTTCACGCAGTTCATGATCCCGCGGCAGCGGAATACGCTGAACGGGTCATCCAGCGACGCCAGGCGTTCCTGGGTCTTGGTATCACGGCTGTCGGCCAGGAAACGGTAGGCCTGCAGCAGCGCGGCGGGGCCCAGGAACTTGTCCGGGTTCCACCAGAACGATGGGCAGGAGGTCGAGCAGCAGGCGCACAGGATGCACTCGTACAGACCGTCCAGCTTCTCGCGCTGTTCCGGCGACTGCAGACGCTCGATGGCCGGGCCGGCGTATCGTTCTGCAGGAATGGCTTCACCTTCTCGTACTGCTTGTAGAAGATGCTCATGTCGACGACCAGGTCACGAATGACCGGCAGCCCCGGCAGCGGACGCAGCACCAGCTTGTTGCCCTTGACCACGCCCGACAACGGGGTGATGCAGGCCAGGCCGTTCTTGCCGTTCATGTTCATGCCATCGGAACCGCACACGCCTTCACGGCAGGAGCGACGGTACGAGAAGCCCTCGTCCTTTTCCTTGATCAGCGCCAGCACGTCCAGCACCATCAGGTCCTTGCCGCCGGTATCGACGTCGAACGACTCCATCTTGGGCGCCGAGTCGGTGTCCGGGTTGTAACGATAAACTTCGACTTTCAACATAGCGGCCACCCTTAGTAAGTCCGGACTTTTGGTTCGAAGGCAGGCACTGTCTTCGGCGCAAAGTTGACACCACGCTTGGCTACGCGCTTCTCACCCGGGTAGTACAGGGTGTGGCACAGCCAGTTTTCGTCGTCACGGTCTTCGAAGTCTTCACGGGCGTGTGCGCCGCGCGACTCTTTACGGGCTTCGGCCGCGATGGCGGTAGCTTCGGCGACTTCCAGCAGGTTCTGCAGCTCCAGCGCTTCGATGCGCGCGGTGTTGAAGGCCTGGGACTTGTCGTTGATCTTGACGTTGGCGATGCGGTCACGCAGACCGGCCAACTGCTCGATACCCTTCTGCATGTATTCGCCAGTACGGAATACACCGAAGTAGTTCTGCATGCAGCTTTGCAGCTCGCGCTTGAGGCTGGCGACGTCTTCGCCGCTGGTACGCTCGTTGAGCTTGTTCAGGCGGTTCAGCGCCACGTCGACATCGGTGTCGCTCGCATCGCGGTACTCGACGCCATCGCTCAGGGCTTTTTCCAGGTGCAGGCCGGCAGCACGGCCGAACACCACCAGGTCGAGCAGCGAGTTGCCGCCCAGGCGGTTGGCACCGTGTACCGATACGCATGCCACTTCACCCACGGCGAACAGACCCGGATGATGTGATCCCGGCCGTCGGCGTCCATGGTGATGGCCTGGCCATGAATGTTGGTGGCAACGCCGCCCATCATGTAGTGGCAAGTCGGGACCACCGGTACCGGCGCGACCACCGGATCGACGTGGGCGAAGGTCTTGGACAGCTCGCAGATACCTGGCAGGCGGCTGTGCAGCACTTCCTCGCCCAGGTGATCAAGCTTGAGCAGGACGTGATCCTTGTTCGGACCCACGCCATTGCCGGCGATGATTTCCTTGACCATGGAACGGGCGACCACGTCGCGGCCAGCCAGGTCTTTCGCGTTCGGCGCGTAACGCTCCATGAAGCGCTCGCCGTGGGCGTTGATCAGGTAGCCACCCTCACCGCGGCAGCCTTCGGTGACCAGTACACCAGCGCCGGCGATGCCGGTCGGGTGGAACTGCCACATCTCGATGTCCTGCACCGGCACGCCGGCGCGCAGCGCCATGCCGATACCGTCGCCGGTATTGATCAGGGCGTTGGTGGTGGAGGCGTAGATACGGCCAGCACCGCCGGTGGCCAGTACGGTGGCCTTGGACTTGATGTACATGGTTTCGCCGGTTTCGATGCAGATCGCAATCACACCGACGAACGCGCCGTCCTGGTTCTTGACCAGGTCAACGGCGTAGTACTCGTTGAGGAAAGTGGTGCCGGCTTTCAGGTTGCCCTGATAGAGGGTGTGCAGCAGGGCGTGACCGGTACGGTCGGACGCAGCGCAGGTACGTGCGGCCTGGCCACCCTTGCCGAAGTCCTTGGACTGGCCACCGAATGGGCGCTGGTAGATACGACCGGTTTCGGTACGCGAGAACGGCAGGCCCATGTGGTCCAGTTCGAAGACCGCAGCCGGTCCTTCCTGGCACATGTATTCGATAGCGTCCTGGTCACCGATGTAGTCGGAGCCCTTGACGGTATCGTACATATGCCAGCGCCAGTCATCGTTCGGGTCGGCCGAAGCGATGGCGCACGTGATGCCGCCCTGGGCGGATACGGTGTGCGAACGGGTCGGGAAGACCTTGGTGACTACGGCAGTCTTGTGGCCGCCTTGAGCCAGCTGCAGCGCAGCGCGCATACCAGCACCGCCGCCACCGATGATGATGGCGTCGAAGGAAATGGTTGGAATGTTAGCCATGAATCAGATACCCCAGAGAATCTGCACACCCCAGACGAAGTAAGCGAACATCGCAACGCCGCATACCGCCTGGAACAGGAAACGAATCGCCGTCGCCGATTTGCCAAGCGCCATAGGCGTCAGGTAGTCGGTGGCGATGGTCCACATGCCGACCCAGGCGTGAGCGCCCAGTGCGACAAGCGCCAGCAGGCTGAAGATTCGCATCGTGTTGTTGGAGAACAGGGCGTGCCACTGGGCGTAGTCGAGCCCAGGATGCACGGCCAGGTAGCCGATCAGGAAAATGAAATAAGCCGCGAGAACGACCGCAGAAACGCGCTGCGCCATCCAGTCATAGAGGCCCGAACGCGACAGGTTCGTGACATTGGTTACCATACCCAAACTCCCGCCAGAACGATCAGCACCACAGAGATGACGATCACGATTTTCGAGCCCAGCTTGCCGCCTTCCAGCGTCTCGCCGATACCCACGTCCATGATCAGGTGACGAACACCTGCGACGAGGTGATACAGCAGGCCGGACAGCAGGCCCCAGGTCACCAGCTTGGCCAGCGGACTGGTCAGACACGCCTTCACCTCGGCAAAGCCTTCCTCGGAACCCAGCGACTTGCCCAGTGCGTACAGCATGATGGCAAGGCCGAGGAACAGGATGACGCCGGAAATACGATGAAGAATGGACGTGTAGGCTGTGATCGGGAGTTTGATGGTCCTTAGGTCTAGGTTTACAGGTCGTTGGCTTTTCACGGCTTTTTTCACACTGAAGAGCCCCTAGGGAACAGGGCAAAGTTGTTGGTAAGTGTACTGGTCAGGTACCCACCACCGGAGAGAACACGACACCCAGCAGGGCGGGCTGGAAAGCCCCTGGGAGTCGGCTGCCGAGTATAGACAGTTAGGCTGCTTATGACAACGTGAGGGGCTAGCCCGAATAGCGCATTGCCTTTAGTGAACAAAAGGCGTAAATGGCCGGCAATTTCGTGAAAATCATGGGCTTGGAGAGGGTTTCAACCAGCCTTTAGGCAAATTGACATCTGAATTTATCCCTCTATAGTGGTGCGGGCCCTGCGTGGGGGTCTGACTGATGATTTCAAGCATTAATAGGAGGCCACATGGCTGACAAAAAAGCGCAGTTGGTCATCGAGGGCGCAGCCCCCGTAGAGCTGCCCATTTTAACCGGCACCGTTGGTCCCGATGTCATCGACGTCCGCGGGTTGGGGGCATCCGGTCACTTCACCTTCGACCCGGGCTTCATGGCCACCGCCTCGTGCGAATCCAAGATCACCTACATCGACGGCGACAAGGGCGTACTGCTGCACCGCGGCTACCCCATCGAACAGCTCGCCGAGCAGTCGGACTACCTGGAAACCTGTTACCTGCTGCTCAACGGCGAACTGCCGAACGCCGAGCAGAAGGCCAAGTTCGTCAGCAACGTCAAGAACCACACCATGGTTCACGAACAGCTGAAAACCTTCTTCAACGGCTTCCGCCGCGACGCGCACCCCATGGCCGTCATGTGCGGCGTGGTCGGCGCCCTCTCGGCCTTCTACCACGACTCGCTGGACATCAATAACCCCCAGCACCGCGAGATCTCGGCCGTGCGCCTGGTGGCGAAGATGCCGACCCTGGCCGCGATGGTCTACAAGTACTCCATGGGCCAACCCATGATGTACCCGCGCAACGACCTGTCGTACGCAGAGAACTTCCTGCACATGATGTTCAACACCCCGTGCGAGATCAAACCGATCAGCCCGGTGCTGGCCAAGGCGATGGACCGGATCTTCATCCTCCACGCCGACCACGAGCAGAATGCGTCCACCTCTACCGTACGCCTGGCAGGCTCCTCGGGCGCCAACCCGTTCGCCTGTATCGCCGCCGGCATCGCGGCGCTGTGGGCCCTGCCCACGGTGGCGCAAACGAAGCCGTATTGACCATGCTCGATGAAATTGGCGATGTCTCGAACATCGACACTTTCATCGCCAAGGCCAAGGACAAGAACGATCCGTTCAAGTTGATGGGCTTCGGTCACCGCGTCTACAAGAACCGCGACCCACGCGCCACCGTGATGAAGCAGACCTGCGACGAAGTGCTGCGCGAACTGGGCATCAAAGACGATCCGCAACTCGAACTGGCCATGCGCCTGGAAGAGATTGCCCTGACCGATCCGTACTTCATCGAGCGCTCGCTGTACCCGAACGTCGACTTCTACTCGGGGATCATCCTCAAGGCGATCGGCATTCCAACCAGCATGTTCACCGTGATCTTCGCCCTGGCCCGCACCGTAGGCTGGATCTCGCACTGGAAAGAAATGCTGTCCGGCCCGTACAAGATCGGCCGTCCGCGCCAGCTGTACACCGGCGAACCGCAGCGTGACCTGACCGCACTGAAAGATCGCAAGTAAACGATCACTGCGCGTCGAACGAAAAGCCCGGCAACTTGCCGGGGCTTTTCGTTTCTACTGACCGACTCAATCCAACGAAACCCTTCCTGCTGATGTGCCGCCAGCGGACACGAGACGATCCGAGCGCACGTCAGAACGTGCGAACTCACACAGCCTCAGCAGGACAAACTAATGACTATCGAAAAAAGCCTGGCCTTCATCGACCAGCTCCCCGCCCCACGCGTGCGGCGTGACGCACCCACCACCCTCGATACCCCCACAACACCGGGCACAGACGCGAAGGCCGGCGTCATTCAATCACAACTGATCGCCTTCACCTCGGGCCTGGATACGCACTTCAAAGAAGCAGTCAAGTATTCGACGCAGCTTGCGCAACGCGTAGCCGACAGCAAATTCAACCATATACAACAGCGCATGGAATGGTATGAGGCTTACAACGAAGCGCTGAAACATGTGGGCTGGGTAGGCTCCAACAACAAGTTGACCCAATACAAGAATAGCAACCTCGAAATCACCATGGAAAACGTGGCGATTGAACTGGTCAAACTGGCCGCCGGCCCGAACGCCGCCATTATTGCCGACCTGACCAGCGCCACCATCAATGCACTGAAGGGCGACGGCGAAGTGTTGAGCAAGCTGCAGACGTCTTCCAGCTCAGGTGCATCCGGCGCCTTCGACATCTTGCCCACCCTGCAGAAGGGTGACGATGTGGTCATGTACAACCACGCGATGGTGTTTGAACACAGCAAGGATAGCGGGGGCTTCTGGTTCTGGAGCTGGACCATGAGCCAGGTCAGCCTCAATCACTGCGCCAATGAGTGGACACTCAATTACTCGTTCTACAAAGACGTCGAAAGCAAGATCAAGCAAAAGCTCGGTGATAGCACGGACAAATTCTTCGACTCGCTGAATTTCTGATGGTTTGACAGGAAGACATCATGGACGACCACCCAAGCGATCTCTATCGAGTAGCCGAGGCGATTGTGTCCGTACCCTGCTCGATCACCGCCATGGACCGACAGGACATACTGGACAGCCTCTTACTGGCACAACTCTACGCTAGCCGGCAACATGACGCGCTCGAGGCCGCCAGCGAATGGGCGACGACGTGCCTGACAAGCCTGAACAACCTTCACTGGGGACTCATCTCGTCTTTTCACAAGGCCAAGACACTCACCGATGCTTTCAGCGTCAAGTCAGTGATAGAACACGCTGCCACTGTAGAGGTGCTAGACCGCCTATCAACAGAGGCGAGACAGACGATGCATACCTACAGCACGCGACAGCGCAGCGGCCTATTTCAAGTGAAGCTGGCGATCGTTCGGATCACCGCGCGGGACCGCTTTAACCTGATGAGCCTACTCTTCAACTGCGCGCCATCACCTGAGTATGACTGGATCAACCAGCAGCACTATGCGTCGCTACAGGCCCCTGTAGTCGCCAAATTGAACGAAGCAAGCTTCAGCCAGACGGCCGACTATGCCGACGTCAGGATGAAAGTCGTGAAAGCCTTGGGCGCTCAGCGACTGAAGGAGATTCAATTGCTGTAAACCACATGCCTAACGGAACCTCCGCCCCAAGCGATGGGGCGGATTTCTCTTCGATCAGCGCGCTTCAGCCCGCTCGCGCAACGCCTTGAGCGTATTGAAAGGCGCCTCGACCACGAACTTGTTGGCCAACCATGACGGCACGCTGCCGCCCGGCTCCGTGTGCACCTGATAGGTCACCTCGGTACTGTCACCCTTGGGCACCAGCTTCCAGAAGCCCTCCACCTGGACGACTCGCACGAACCCCTTCTCTTCCGGCAGGTACTTGGGCTCACCTTCGAGTTTGCGCGTCAGGCTGCCGTCCGCTTCCTGCACGGTGGTCACATGAAGGATCGAGTCACGCGGCGTCACCGGCCACGGCGTATTGAACTGCGTATAGGTCCAGCTCTGGTCGCCCTCATGCTTGAGCAGCTTTTGTGACTTGCATTCATGCACCCACGCGCAAGAGCTCGCCACATCCTCCTGCAGCGCCTTGATCTTGGCCAATGGCGCCTTGATGACGGTGACCCACGATAGGCCTTGTACTTCGAGCCAGCCACTTCGCTGAGGGACACCTGAATGCCCTCCTCGTCCTTGGCCACTTGCCAGCTCTCCGCCCAGACCACCGGCGCCAGGAGAAGGCCCATGCCACACAGCAAAACAACGCGCTTGATCGATCTCATCATCTTGTTCCTTTTGTCGAAGAGCCCAATGTCACGCCGCAGTCATTCGCTCCAGCCAGCCGATGATCCTGATCGCCTCGTCGCGATCACTCCCACAGATGTCCACCTCAGCCTTGAATCCGGCACAGACTTTCGGCCGCTCGGGCTTGCCAAACAAAGCACAGAGGTTATCCAAGGACAAATGCAAGCAGCGCTCGCCTGCCGGCTTGCCATGCGGCATTCCGGGTATCGACGAGCTGATGGACGGGGCGATGCAACAGGCACCGCAGCCCTCACGGCATTTCATGACAACTGCACTCCCTGGAGCAGAACGGGACGGACATCCCTGGATACTAACCGCTCAAACATACGTTTGAAATTGCCGACTCGATGAAATCCCCCGTGACTCGACAGTCAGTTACGGAATTCAAATTCGATGGCAGCACCCTCTACATCACGACGGCTGTCGTTACGCAACTGAAGCTGCATCTCGTTACTGATCAGCCTGCCATTGAGCTGGAACGGGCTGTCATCACCGGCAGACTTGTCGGGGAACATGGCCGGCAACAACGCCTTTCGGGGTGCAGGCGTGGAGCCTGCAGTCGGCTTGAGATTTCTCACCATATCGCTCGGCAGACTGAGGTCGAGCTTAGGATTGGGCAGCGGCTGGGCGGCAGCCGTACCGACGGACTTGCTCTTGGCCGCCTTGCGCTTGGCCTTGGCTGCCGATTTGCTCGGCGTCTTCGCCGGCTTCTTCGCGACCGGCTTGGCAGCCTGCTTGACTGCAGGCTTGGCAGCGGCACCACCCGTCTTAGCCGACGCGGCCTCACTCGCAGCTGGCGCCTGCGCAGCATGCACCGCAATGCCGGGCCACAAGGGACACGCTAGACACAATAGCAGTGCAGAAAGACGGAAGGCATTCATAGCGATCGAAGGCATGGCATCAAAATGCCTATGCTCCCCGTTAAACGCGCATATGACAAGCTAGAAAATGGCCATAGACGATTCTCGACACAACTGCTGGGCCAACAGCCCCAACGTCATGACTGCACGCTCGGCTTCCCTGTTCCAGGGAATCCCGCAGTTCAAGCGAATGCAGTGGTTGAACTGCTCGGTGTTGCTGAAGATGAGCCCGGGCGCGATGCTGATGCCCTGCTCCAGCGCCCGCACATGCAGCTCCTGGGTATTGACCCGCCCCGGAAGACTGACCCACAGAATGAATCCGCCCGTGGGCCGAGTCATCTGTGTGCCCTCGGGGAAATGCTGCTGTACCGCCAACTGATAGGCGCTGAGGTTCTTGCGGTATTCCTGGCGGATGAAGCGTAGGTGGCGGTCGTAACCACCATTTTCCAGGTAGGCCGCCACGCCCATCTGCGTGACACTGCAGGCCGAATGGGTGGTGAAGGTCTGCAGTCGCTGGATCTCATCCTGATAGCGTCCCGGAATCATCCAGCCGACGCGCACACCGGGCGATAGCGTCTTGGAAAAGCTCGAGCAGTAGATCACCCGATCCAGTCGGTCAAAGGCCTTGAGGGCCTTGGTCCGGCCCTGTTCGAACATCAGCTCACCATAGATATCGTCTTCGACGATCTGAATATCGAAGTCCGAAGCCAGGCGCAACAACTGCTTCTGACGCTCCTCGGGCATGGTGCCGCCCAGCGGGTTGCTCAGGCGTGGCGTGAGCACCAGCGCCTTGATCGACCACTGGTTGGCGGCCAGTTGCAAGGCCTCCAGACTGATGCCGGTGGACGGGTCACTGGGGATCTCGATGACCTTCAGCCCCAGCAGGTCAGCCAATTGCAGCAGGCCGTAATAGGTCGGCGATTCAGCAGCGATCAGGTCGCCCGGACGGGTCAACACGCGCAGCGACATCTGCAGCGCATCCACGCAGCCATGGGTGACGATGACCTCGCGCGGGTCGACCAGCACCCCGGCGTCGCGCATACGGATGGCGATCTGCCGACGCAGCGGCTCGAACCCTGGGCTGAACATATAGCTGAAGGCGCGCGGGCTGTGGAAGCGAGTGACCTTGGCGATCTGCTGATGCAGTGCGCGCACGGGCAGGTAGTCCACGTGAGGGACCGCTGCGCCGAAGGGAAACACGCCGTCGCGGCGCGCTTCGGTCAACACCTGCTGGATGATACTGGCCCGCGTGACCAGCCCTGGACGCTCGACCCGCGCGATGTCGGGGGTCGGCGCAGTCAAGGCGGGCGTCTGGTGGACGTAATAGCCGGACTGCGGCCGGGCGCGAATCAGCCCTTGGTCCTCGAGATTGGCATAGGCCTGCAACACCGTGGCGTGACTGACGTTGAGCTGTGCGCTCATCTTGCGCACCGACGGCACCCGCTCACCTGGCTGGTAGACACCGCGACGGATGTCCTCGGCCAGTTGCTGGGCGATACGCTGGTACAACAGCAGATTGGTCATGGTGATTCTCGAGACGCGGACAGATTCGTTGTTTTTGTGCCACTCACAGTCCAGACAGAATACCGGAACAGTTGCAAAGTGTACTGGGACAGATCAGAGGATAGTCGCCGTTACAGTTGCGTGATAGCCAAAACGACCCGTTGCCGCGTCAACCGCCTCAGCGTGGCGGCGCAAGCCTGCCCTTGTCGTCGGAAAAGACGATCTCGACCCGGCGATTCTGTGCCCTGCCCCGCTCCGACGCGTTGACCTCTACCGGATACTGATCGCCGTAGCCCTGGACCTCGATGCGCTTCTCATCGATGCCCAGGTCGACCAGCATGTCCGCTACCGACTGGGCGCGATCGCGCGACAGCTTCAGGTTGTCTTCCGGCGTTCCGGTGCTGTCGGTATAACCCTCGATGCGCACCACGCGTCGCGGGTTGAGCTGGAGGAACTGCACCAGCTTGAGCACGGTACGGCTGGCCGAACTCTTCAACTGCGCTTCGCCGGTGTCGAACAGCACGTCCGACAGGGTCATGACCAGACCGCGCTCGCCCTGCTCGGAGGCCAGTGCGGCGATCTGCGATTCGACCCATTTACCCTGCTGCTGAACACTGTCCAGTTTCGCCTCGCGCAACGCCAGTTGCAGACGCTGACGCTCCAAATCGAGTTTGGCCAGACGCTCCTGATTCAGCGCCAGGTTGGCATGCTCGCGGGCGATCTCGCTGTAGCGCTGGCTGAGATAAGCGTAATGGCGCACGTCACTGCCGGTGCCCACATAACCTGCCAGGCGCTCGGCCCGCGCCAGCGATTCACCGGCGCGAATCACATCGCGCGGCGCACTGCGCAGCACATCGGAGTCATCCTTGACCTTCTGCAAGGCGGTGGACGCATCGACCAACGCGGACTCACTGCGCTGGCTCGCGCAGCCCTGGAGGCCGACAAACGTCAGGAATGCCAAGGTGGCAAAAGGCTTGAGGGTGCGATTCATGGCTGCACCTCCAGTTGTTTGCGCAGGCGCTTGACGCGCGCGTCAACCACCTTCAATTGCTCGGCGCTCTTTTCCGTCAGCACCTGGGCTTCGGCCAGGCGCGCATCCAGCTCGGCCTGTTCGGCGCGCATGCGGGCGTCGCGAAAGTCCTGGCTGGTCATGTTGGATCTGGCCCGCGCCAGCTTGTCTTCCGCCAGCTTGAAGGTGTCGACCTGGTCGGTAGCGCCAACCGCCCTGGCCTGCTCAAGGGCTTGCTCGGACAGGCGCATCTGCTCATTGGGGGCCGGGTCATTGGCACAACCGGCGAGGCCGACGACGGCCAGGGCCAGGATCAGGGGTTGGGTTCTCACGCAATCTTCCTACTGTTTGGGGGCGTCAGCGGTCATCTGCATCTGCGCCTTCCAGCGCTCCACGTTCTGTTGCAGCACCGCCTCGGAGGCACCAGAGACCGGCAATTCTGTCAGCTTTTTCGCCAATTGCCCACGCAACCAGGCGTCATTGCAGGCCGAGTTGTGGGACACGGCCAAGTACAGCCCAGGCCGGTCCACCACCAGCTCCCGAGCGATGAGGTCACTGCCCAACCCCAGACTCTGGATCATGGCCAGGCCCGAATAGCGCCCGGCCAGCACGTAATCCACTTGGCCCAACACCAGCTTCTGCAAGGCTTGAGTCAGGTTCTGCGAGGGCACCAGCTTGAGCTGAGCCTTGGCGAAGGCCTCGAAGGCCGGGGTCAGCCGAGCCTTCTCCGACACGCTGCCCTGGTAGCGGGCAAGATCAGCTGGGCCGTCCAGCGTCACGGTTGCGTCATGACGGGTCCAGACCAGGTATTCGTTGAGTTGCAGTGGCGGATGAATGTAGTCCAGTGCGGTCAGCTGAGCGACCTGCATGGGCGTATCCAGCAACACGTCCATGCGCCCGCTGCGAACCTCTTCGAGCGCCTGATCCCGGCGTCCGGCGCTCAGTACTTCGACCTTCACGCCAAGCTCGCCTGCCACCTGGCGCAACAGGTCGACGTTGGCGCCGATCAAATGCCTGGGGTCCTTCGGGTCTTGCCAGGAGTAAGGCGGCGCGTCCGGGCTACCGGTCGCCACCAGCTTCTCGCATTTGCCAGCCGCCATCGCCTGCGAAGCCGTCACGGCCATCATGCACATCAGCCAGCGGCTGGTTTTGCCCAACTTCATTGCCCTCTCCTTGCCACACCGCACGGACCCACCATGAAAAAAGCCCGACCCTCTAGGCGAGGGCCGGGCTTCTTTATAAGTGAAGCGCCTGGATCAGACCAGCTTTTCCAGCTCCGGCACCGCCTCGAAGAGGTCGGCGACCAGACCGTAATCGGCCACTTGGAAGATCGGTGCTTCCTCGTCCTTGTTGATGGCGACGATCACCTTGGAGTCTTTCATCCCCGCCAGGTGCTGGATCGCGCCGGAGATACCGACGGCAATATACAACTGCGGTGCGACGATCTTGCCGGTCTGACCGACCTGCATGTCGTTGGGCACAAAGCCCGCATCCACTGCAGCGCGCGAGGCGCCGACCGCGGCACCGAGCTTGTCGGCCAGGGTATACAGGTGCTTGAAGTTGTCACCATTGCCCATGCCACGACCGCCGGAGACGACGATCTTGGCGGCAGTCAGCTCCGGACGGTCGGATTTGGCCAACTCCTCGCCCACGAACGACGACTTGCCTGCATCGTGAGCGGCCGCGACCGCCTCCACAGCCGCCGAACCACCTTCTGCGGCCACGGCATCGAAGCCGGTGGTGCGCACGGTGATGACCTTGACCGCAGCGCTCGATTGCACGGTGGCGATGGCGTTACCGGCGTAGATCGGGCGCTTGAAGGTATCGGCGGACTCGACCGCGATGATCTCGGAGATCTGGTCGACGTCCAGCAGTGCAGCGACGCGCGGCAGGATGTTCTTGCCATTGGTAGTGGCCGGGGCCAGCACGTGGGTGTAGCCGCTGGCCAGTTCCTGGATCAGGGGCGCGACGTTTTCTGGCAAGGCGTGGGCGTAAGCGGCATTGTCGGCCACCAGGACCTTGGCCACGCCAGCGATCTTGGCAGCAGCTTCGGCAATGCCGGCCACATTCTGACCTGCGACCAGCACGTGCACATCGCCACCGATCTTGGCCGCGGCAGCGACCGTGTTCAGGGTGGCAGGCGCCAGTGCGGCGTTTTCGTGTTCAGCGACAACCAGGATAGTCATTTCAGATTACCTTCGCTTCGTTCTTCAGCTTCTCGACCAGTTCGGCCACCGACTTGACCTTGACGCCTGCACTGCGGGCAGCCGGGGCTTCGACCTTGATGGTCTTGGTGGTGGAGGCAGTGGATACGCCCAGCGCGTCCGGCGTGACGGTCTCCAGGGGCTTCTTCTTGGCCTTCATGATATTGGGCAGCGACGCGTAGCGTGGCTCATTCAGACGCAGGTCGGTGGTGACGATCGCCGGGAGCGCCAGCGCGACGGTCTGCAGGCCGCCATCGATCTCGCGGGTGACGTTGAGCTTGTCGCCAGCCACTTCGACCTTGGAGGCGAAGGTGCCCTGAGCGTAGCCCGTCAGCGCAGCGAGCATCTGACCGGTCTGATTGTTGTCGCTGTCGATTGCCTGTTTGCCAAGGATGACCAGTTGCGGCTGTTCCTTGTCGACGATGGCCTTGAGCGCCTTGGCCACGGCCAGAGAGTTGAGCTCTTCGCCGGTCTCGACCAGGATGGCGCGATCAGCGCCCAGGGCCAGGGCCGTACGCAGTTGCTCCTGGGCGGCGGTCGGGCCGACGGCGACGGCGACGATCTCGGTCGCTACGCCCTTCTCTTTCAGACGCACGGCTTCTTCAACGGCGATTTCGCAGAAGGGGTTCATGGACATCTTGACGTTTGCAAGGTCGACGCCGGAGTTGTCCGCCTTGACGCGAACCTTGACGTTGTAGTCGACCACTCGTTTGACAGCTACAAGAACCTTCATGGATTCCTCGTTACTCTCCGGTGAAAAGAATGTCGCCTGGGGCGTGCCCGGCGAATGCGCGTGGGTACAAGGACACCTCTGAAAACGTTCCGGGGGCGAGGAAATTTGCCGTGACTGCTGAGTCTGGTGGCGACCCGGAAGGCAAAACCCTTGGGTCATTTCCTGTCGTGGCGTGTAGACTTCACTACACGACGGGTTTTAGCCGGAAAACCCTGCTCCACGCCTGGCTTTTAGAGGTGCACCTGCGCCCGACGATCAGCCTACGGCGAGCGTAAAACCGCTCGTATCTTGACCGTAACACCCAATCGGGTCAATACGGCAAATCGGCCAGCCTCCAGCCGCACACCTGTGATTTTACTGGGCTGCGGCATATTCAAACAAACGTTTGTATTGGACCCGCCAAGTGGTGTAGATATAATGCGCGGCCAAGACAATACGGTGTAGTCCGCCTCTGGCACGGCTACCGCTGCCCCCACCGTGAGCGGGCATTCGAGACACCCATAAGACAAAGCAAACGCGACGAGCCTTGAGTAGGAGAGAACCTGTGGAACGCGAATACATGGAATTCGACGTGGTCATCGTCGGCGCAGGTCCTGCGGGCCTGTCCGCCGCCTGCCGCCTCAAGCAGAAGGCCGCCGAAGCCGGTAACGAGATCAGCGTCTGCGTGGTCGAGAAAGGCTCCGAAGTGGGCGCCCACATCCTCTCTGGCGCGGTGTTCGAGCCCCGTGCGCTGAATGAGCTGTTCCCCGACTGGAAAGCCCTCGGCGCGCCGCTGAACACCGAAGTCAAACGCGACGACATCTATGTGCTCAAAGACGCGGGCAGCTCGGTCAAGGTGCCCGACCTGTTCGTGCCCAAGACCATGCACAACCAGGGCAACTACATCATCTCGCTGGGCAACCTGTGCCGCTGGCTGGCGCAACAGGCCGAAAACCTCGGCGTGGAAATCTATCCAGGCTTCGCCGCCCAGGAAGCGCTGTTCGACGACGCCGGTGTGGTGCGCGGCATCGTCACGGGCGATCTGGGCGTGGACCGTGAGGGCAACCCCAAGGAAGGCCTGTACACGCCGGGCATGGAACTGCGCGCCAAGTACACCCTGTTCGCCGAGGGCTGCCGCGGACACATCGGCAAGCAACTGATCAAGCGTTTCAACCTGGACAGCGAAGCCGATGTGCAGCACTACGGCATCGGCATCAAGGAAATCTGGGAGATCGACCCGAGCAAGCACGAGCAGGGTCTGGTGGTGCACACCGCCGGCTGGCCGCTGGACGTGGTCAGCGCGGAAAACACCGGCGGCTCTTTCCTCTATCACCTGGAGAACAACCAGGTGGTGGTCGGCCTGATCGTCGACCTCTCCTACGCCAACCCCTACCTGTCGCCGTTCGACGAATTCCAGCGCCTGAAACACCATCCGGTGATCAGCCAATACCTCGAAGGCGGCAAGCGCATCAGCTACGGCGCGCGCGCCATCTGCAAAGGCGGCCTGAACTCGCTGCCCAAGATGGTGTTCAACGGCGGCGCGCTGATCGGCTGCGACCTGGGCACGCTGAACTTCGCCAAGATCAAAGGCAGCCACACCGCGATGAAGTCCGGCATGCTCGCCGCCGACGCGGTGGCCGAAGCCCTGCTGGCCGGCCGCGAAGGCGGCGACACCCTCGATCGCTATGTCGAGACGTTCAAGGCCAGCTGGCTGTATGAGGAACTGTACGCCAGCCGTAACTTCGGCCCGGCCATGCACAAGTTCGGCCCGCTGTTCGGCGCGGCGTTCAACTACATCGATCAGAACTGGTTCGCTGGCAAGCTGCCTTTCACCTTGCGCGATACCAAGCCGGACTACGCTTGCATGAAACTTGCGGCCGACTCCACCCGCATTGACTATCCGAAACCCGACGGCAAACTCAGCTTCGACAAACTCAGCTCGGTCTTCCTCTCCAGCACCAACCATGAAGAGGAACAACCCTGCCACCTGAAACTTACCGATCCAAATGTGCCGATCGCCACCAACCTGCCACTGTACGATGAGCCCGCCCAGCGTTATTGCCCAGCAGGCGTGTACGAGGTGGTCACCCAGGAAGACGGCAGCAAGCGCTTCCAGATCAACGCGCAGAACTGCGTGCACTGCAAGACTTGCGACATCAAGGATCCGTCACAAAACATCACCTGGGTCACCCCCGAAGGTGCTGGCGGGCCGAACTACCCCAACATGTAAATTCGCCTCCAAGCAAAAGCCCCCAGACAGCGATGTCTGGGGGCTTTTACTTGGAGCGCTGAAAAGTCCTGCGCAACAGACCGACATTCAGGACAGTACGACCGCTTCCTGCTCGACCATCGCCCAACCACCCCGCCCATCCAGCTCCAGACGGTGGCTGTGAAAGCTCGCCAAGGTACTGCGGTGACCGACGCTGACCAGCAGTGTTTCCGGCATCTCGCGACGCAGCATCGAGTACAGGGCATGTTCGAGCCCCTCGTCCATCGCCGAGGTGGACTCATCCAGAAACACCACGTGCGGCTGATTGAACAACACCCGCGCGAAGGCCAGACGTTGCTGCTCACCGATCGACAGAATGCGCGACCACTCTCGGCTTTCCTCCAGCCGCTCGGCCAGATGCGCCAGGCTCACATGACGCAGCACCTGCTGCATTTTCGCGTCCTGCTCCGGGCTCGAGGGCGCTGGATAGGCGATGGCAGCGCGCAGATCGCCGAGCGGCAGATACGGTCGCTGCGACAAGAACAGTGCCAAGTGCCCAAGCGGCCGTCCGACCTGACCTTCGGCATAGGCCAGAGGCCAGCCAGCGCTCGCAGCAGCGTGGTCTTGCCGCTGCCCGATGGGCCCTTGATCAGCAGCGCCTGTCCAGCCTGCAGGTGCAGGTCAAGGTCGGCGATCAAGCGCTGCCCATCAGGGCGACACACCTGCAACCCTTCGATGGCCAACGCACGCGACAACTCGCGAGTCGTGAGTTGCGGCAACGCCACAGCCTGGCGGTTGGCATCGACGAAGCCGGTGAGACGGTCCAGGGTGGCGCGGTAGCTGGCGAAGGTATCGTAGGACTCACGGAAGAACGACAGCGAATCCTGTACCTGCCCGAACGCCTGCGCGGTCTGCATCACATCGCCGAGCTTGATGGCCCCACTGAAGAAACGTGGGGCCTGGAGGATAAACGGAAACACCACCGCCACTTGCCCGACGCCGAGGTTGAAACCATTGAACTTCAGCGTCCGCCAGACCAAGGCCCAGACATTGCCGATGAGTGCGAAGAAGCGACCCAGCAGGGTCCCGCGCTCGACCTGGGCACCTTGATAAAAGGCCACGTTCTCGGCGTTTTCACGCAGGCGCATCAGTGCATAACGAAAGTTCGCCGTGAGTTTCTCGTTGAGAAAGTTCAGCCGGATCAATGGCTGGCCAAGACGGAAGGCGATCCAGGTGGCAATCAGCACATAGAGGTAGACCGCGAACACCATCGCCCGCGGCACCTCGACACCCGCGACCGCAAGCGGTGCCGACAGCCCCCAGAGAATGCTGGTGAACGCCACCAGTGATACCAGCGCGCCGACCACCCCAGCGCCAGCGACACCGAGCCGGATACGAAGGCACTGATGTCCAGCTCGATACGCTGGTCCGGGTTATCCACGGATTGCTCGAGGAACTGCCCACGATAGTAGGCATCCCCCTGCATCCAGTCAGCCGTCAGGCGTTCGGTCAGCCAGATGCGCCAGTGGATGTTGAACGATTGCGTGACGTAGTAGCTGAACAGCGCGCGTGCCACATGAATGCTCGCCAGCACGGCGAATACGCCCAGCAAATACCAGAAGGCGCTCTGATCCAGGCTCTGCAAGGCGTCGTAGAAGCCGTTGTACCAGAACGAGAACAGCACGTTCATGCGCACCGCAAACAGCGTCAGCAACAGCAACAGCGCGAACATCGACAATGGCCGCCAACTGCGCCTGAAATTGAAATAAGCGCCCGCCAATTGCCAGAACTGCTGGCCCCAGCGGGTAAAACGCACCGCCAGCACGGCGGCACCGATGAACGCAACGACAGTGATCGAAAAGGCGATTGCCAGCCAGCTCAGGCTCTGTTGCAGGGCCTGGTGCCAGTTCATGTCCATAGGAAAAGTCCGCGGCGAGAATTTACCCGAGCCTAGCACCGGGCGCGCCGAGGGAAGATGACGGAGGTTTCATGTTCGAGGGGAGCCGCCCTGCCAGCAATCAGGGCGGCTCTGTACCGACTAGCTCAACGCTTCGCGTACCTTCGAATCAAGCCCCTCCCCCGCATGGGCCTCGATCCACTCACTCAACTGGCGACGCATCGCCGGGGTCCAGAAGCTCTGCAGGTGCTGCCTCACCCCCTGCACAGCCAAGGTGCGATCCGGCTCACTGTCGAAGTAGTGGGCGATCTGGTTGGCCATCTTGACCAGGCTGTCATTGCTCATCGACGCACCTCGGCTTTCTCCTGCCCCTCGGCCTGACGCCGCTCCTTGAGCAGGCGCTGTTGTTCGTCACTGAAATGCTGGTAGCGCTTCTGCCACTCCGACGGCTGGAACACGCGCACCACCTCGACCGCAGTGACCTTGTACTCCGGACAGTTGGTCGCCCAGTCGGAGTTGTCGGTGGTGATCACGTTGGCGCCGGACTCGGGGAAGTGGAAGGTGGTGTAGACCACCCCCGGTGCGACCCGCGCACTCACCCGAGCGCGCAGGACACTCTGGCCGGCACGGCTGCCCACGCCCACCCAGTCGCCGTCACTGATACCACGGCTTTCCGCATCGCTGGCGTGGATTTCCAGGCGGTCCTCGTCATGCCAGGCGACGTTGTGGGTACGCCGAGTCTGCGCCCCGACGTTGTACTGGCTGAGAATACGGCCGGTGGTCAGCAACAGCGGATAGCGCGCGTTGACCTTTTCGTCGGTCGGTACGTAGCCGGTGAGCATGAAGCGGCCCTTGCCACGCACGAACTGATCGATGTGCATGGTCGCCGTGCCCTCGGGCGCCGCGTCGTTGCAGGGCCACTGCAGGCTGCCGCGGCGCTCGATCTCGGCGTAGCTGACGCCATGGAAGCTGGGCGTCAGACGGGCGATCTCATCCATGATCTCGGAAGGATGACGGTAGTCCATGCGATAACCCAAGGCGTTGGCCAGGGCCACGGTGGCTTCCCAGTCGGCCTTGCCGGCCATCGGCTCCATCACTTTGCGCACCCGTGAGATGCGGCGCTCGGCGTTGGTGAAGGTGCCATCCTTTTCCAGGAACGAACTGCCCGGCAGGAATACGTGGGCGAACTTGGCGGTTTCGTTGAGGAAGATGTCCTGCACCACCACGCACTCCATGGCCATCAATGCGGCAGTGACGTGCTGGGTGTTCGGGTCGCTCTGGGCGATGTCCTCGCCCTGGCAGTACAGTGCCTTGAAGCTGCCATCGAGCGCGGCTTCGAACATGTTGGGGATGCGCAGGCCCGGATCGGGCTGCAGGGTCACGCCCCAGGCCTGCTCGAACTCGGCGCGCACAGTCTCGTTGGAGATGTGCCGATAGCCCGGCAACTCGTGGGGGAACGAGCCCATGTCGCAGGAGCCTTGCACGTTGTTCTGGCCGCGCAGCGGGTTGACCCCGACGCCTTCGCGGCCGATGTTGCCGGTGGCCATCGCCAGGTTGGCGATACCCATCACGGCGGTGCTGCCCTGGCTGTGCTCGGTGACCCCAAGGCCGTAGTAGATCGCCGCGTTACCGGCTTCGGCGTACAACCGGGCCGCGGCACGGATCTGCTCGGCGGGCACACCGCAGACCGGGCCCAGCACTTCGGGCGCGTTCTCCGGCAAGCCGACGAATTCGCGCCAGCGAGCGAAGTCCGCGCCTTCGCAGCGCGCCTCGATGAACGCCTCATCGAGCAGGCCTTCGCTGACCAGGGTGTGGGCCAGGGCGTTGAGCATGGCCACGTTGGTGCCTGGACGCAGTTGCAGGTGCAACTCGGCGCGGGCATGGGGCGAATCGACCAGGTCGATGCGACGTGGATCGATGACGATCAACTTGGCGCCCTGGCGCAGCCGACGCTTGAGCTGGGAGCCGAACACCGGGTGGGCATCGGTAGGGTTGGCACCGATCACCAGGATCACGTCCGCTTGCATCACTGAATCGAAGCTTTGGGTACCGGCCGACTCGCCCAGGGTCTGCTTCAGGCCATAGCCGGTCGGCGAATGGCAGACCCGAGCGCAGGTGTCGACGTTGTTGTTGCCGAAGGCAGCACGCACCAGTTTCTGCACCAGGTACGCTTCCTCGTTGGTGCAACGGCTGGAGGTGATGCCGCCAATCGAATCGCGCCCATACTTGAGCTGGATGCGCCGGAACTCGCTGGCCGCGTAGCTCAGCGCTTCCTCCCAGCTGACTTCCTGCCAGGGATCTTCCAGGCGCTTGCGAATCATTGGCTGGGTGATACGGTCCGGATGGGTGGCGTAGCCCCAGGCGAAACGACCCTTGACGCAGGCGTGGCCGTGGTTGGCGCCGCCATTCTTGTCCGGCACCATGCGCACCAACTGATCGCCCTTCATTTCCGCCCGGAATGAGCAGCCGACGCCGCAATACGCGCAGGTGGTGATCACCGCGCGCTCCGGCTGACCGATCTGCACCAGGCTCTTTTCGGTCAGCGTCGCGGTCGGGCAGGCCTGGACGCAGGCACCGCACGACACGCACTCCGAAGACAGGAAGTTGTCGCCACCGGCCGCCGCCACCCGCGATTCGAAGCCACGGCCGCTGATGGTCAGCGCGAAGGTGCCTTGAATGTCTTCACAGGCGCGCACGCAGCGGCTGCAGACGATGCACTTGCTCGGCTCGTAGTCGAAGTAAGGGTTGGAAACGTCCTTCGCCTCGGTCAGGTGATTGGCGCCCTCATAGCCATAACGCACCTCGCGCAGGCCTACCTGGCCGGCGACGGTCTGCAGCTCGCAGTTGCCGTTGGCCGAACAGGTCAGGCAGTCCAGCGGGTGATCGGAGATGTACAGCTCCATGACATTGCGCCGCAGGTCGGCCAGGCGCGGGGTCTGGGTGCGCACCACCATGCCGTCGCTGACCGGCGTGGTGCACGAAGCCGGATAGCCGCGCATGCCGTCGATCTCGACCATGCACATGCGACACGACCCGAAGGCTTCCAGGGTATCGGTGGCGCACAGTTTGGGAATGCTGGTGCCCAACAGCGCCGCCGCGCGCATCACCGACGTACCGGCCGGCACGCTGATGGCACGGCCGTCGATGTTCAGGCTGACCTGCACCTGGCTGTCACGGGCGGGCGTGCCCAAGTCCATGTCGCTGTTGGCGGGGTCGAAGTAGTTGATCATTGCGCGGCCTCCGGGCTGGCCAGACCGAAATCGGCAGGAAAGTGCTTGAGGGCGCTGGCGACGGGATAGGCGGTCATGCCGCCCATGGCGCACAGCGAGCCGTATTGCAGGGTGTCGCACAGGTCACGCAGCAGGTGCGCCTGGTCTTCACGGGCCGCCGAATCGCTGCTGGCGATCAACCGGTCGACCACTTCCATGCCGCGGGTCGAACCAATCCGGCACGGGGTGCACTTGCCGCAGGACTCCTCGGCGCAGAACTGCAGGGCGAAGCGCGCCATGCTGGCCATGTTCAGGGTGTCGTCGGCTACCACCACGCCGCCGTGGCCGATCATCGCCCCCATGGCAGCAAAGGCCTCGTAGTCCAGCGGCGTATCGAACTGCGACGGCGGCACCCAGGCGCCCAGCGGCCCACCGATCTGCGCGGCTTTCAACGGTCGGCCGCTGGCGGTGCCGCCGCCGTAGCCCTCGACCAGCTCGCGCAGGGTCAGGCCGAAGGCGCGCTCCACCAAACCGCCATGACGGACGTTGCCCGCCAGTTGGAAGGGCAAGGTACCCAGCGAACGGCCCATGCCAAAGTCGCGGTAGAACGCCGCGCCCTTGGCCAGGATGATCGGCACCGAAGCCAGGGTGAGCACGTTGTGCACCAACGTTGGCTGGCCGAACAAGCCCTCCAGTGCCGGCAACGGCGGCTTGGCGCGAACGATGCCACGCTTGCCCTCGATCGACTCCAGCAGTGCGGTCTCTTCGCCGCAGATATAGGCACCGGCACCGACCCGTACCTCTAGCTCGAAGGCCACGCCGCTGCCGTTGACGTCTAGGTACCCGCCTCGCGGGCCAGGATCACGGCCTCGTTGAGCGCAGCGATGGCATCCGGGTACTCCGAGCGCACGTAGATATAGCCCTTGCTGGCACCGACGGCCAGGCCCGCGATGATCATGCCTTCGATCAGCAGGAAGGGGTCGCCCTCCATCAGCATGCGGTCGGCGAAGGTGCCCGAGTCGCCCTCGTCGGCGTTGCAGACGATGTATTTCTGCGCCGCCGGCGCCTGGCGCACGGTGCGCCACTTGATGCCGGCCGGAAACGCCGCCCCGCCCCGCCCCCGCAGCCCCGAGTCGAGCACGGCGGCGACCACCGCGTCACCGTCCAGCAACGCCGCTTGGCGCAGGCCCTCGAAACCGCCGTGGGCCGTGTAGTCGTCCAGCGACAACGGTCGGGTGATGCCGGCGCGGGCGAACAGCAGGCGTTGCTGGGTCTTCAGGTAAGGGATCTGCTCGACCGGGCCGAGCGCCAGCGCATGGGTGGCGTCGCCGGTCAACGCGTCCAGCAGGCCTGGCACGTCCTCGGCACCTATCGGTCCGAAGCCCAGGCGGCCTTGCGGGCTGTCCACCTCCAGCAGCGGCTCCAGCCAGTACAAGCCACGCGAACTGGTGCGGCGGATCTGCAGCGGCAGTTGCCGGCGTGCCGCTTCGCTCTCCAGGGCCTCGGCCACCTGGTCGGCGCCCACGGCGCGGGCCAGCGAATCACAGGGAAGGTGCAAGGTGATCATGCGCCTGCCTCCGTCATGCAGCCCTGGACCAGCGCGCGCAGGCGCTCAGGGGTGAGTCGGGCGTGCACCTGACCGTCCAGCTCCAGCGCCGGTGAACAGGCGCAAGCACCCAGGCAGTACACCGAGCGCAGGCTAAGCGCGCCATCGGCGCTGGTGCCGTGATCGTCCAGACCGAGCTGCTCGCGCAACTGTGCGGCCAGGGCCTCGGCACCCCGGCTCTGGCACGACTCGGCGCGGCACAGGCGCAAGGTATGGCGCGCCGGCGGCGAGGTGCGGAAATCGTGGTAGAAGCTGATCACCCCGCGCACCTCGGCCAGACTGAGGTTCAAGGCGTGGGCGATCTCGGGAACGGCGGCGTCGGGCACGTAGCCCAAACCGTGCTGGATGGCATGGAGGATCGGCAGCAACGCGCCCGGCACCTCCTTGTGGCTGTCCAGTACGCGGTGAATCCAGGGCAGGTCAAGCGTCTCATCAGGCATACAGCGGACCTCGGCAACCCGGCGTCGTCGCTCCATGCAGACGGACGTCCGGCGGTGTTCTGCTGTGGCGTGCCGGGCCTGTCACGGTCACAGGATCACGGCCGCCCTCCTCGTCCGTGCCGGTGCGTCTGTGCACACCTGGTCTGCGGACATCCTGATAAGCATGGCACCGATAAGGCGAACAGGTTGCGCGCAAACGACGGAGCACGTCTTGAAAGCGACATGCGGGTTCCGAAGTGCGTGTAGCAAATAGTCAAGTTGTCGAGGTAGCGCTCAGTCCAGCACCACGTGGGGCACGAAACGCGAACTGTCCTTGGTGATCAAGGTATCGTCCTCGCGGATGCCGATGCCGGACGCCCGGTCACCGATGACCCATGAGCCGATCAGCGTGTAGCTGTCGCCGAACCTGGGCAGCGGCGCAAAGCGCTGGAGAATGTAGGGCGCATCATCGTAAGGACCGTCCTCGAACACCCGCTGATCGTCATCGGTGCGGATATCGACGTTCGCCCCTTCGCGGGAGAAGTATGGCTTGCGCACCCAGCCCTTGGGTACTGGCTGCAGAGGGTCTGGGTCTAGATAGGCTGGCAGCAGGTTCGGGTGCCCCGGATGCCACTCCCACAACAGCGGCAGCAGGCCCTTGTTGGACAGCAGCGACTTCCACGCCGGCTCCACGAACTGCGTGCCACTGGCCTGGATCGCCGGACCGAACGGCTCATGGAAGATGTGCTCCCAGGCATGCAGCTTGAACAGGCGCGCGATCGGCTCGCCACGCAGATCGACGAAACGCCCACGCGCGTCCAGCCCGATGTCCTGCAGATCGATGTGCCGCGTGGCGATGCCCGCATGTTCGGCCATGCGCCGCAGAAAATCAGTGGTACCGCGGTCTTCCACGGACCCGGCGATGGTCGAGAAATGGAAGATGCCCTGGCGGTCGAAGGTCGAGAACGCCTGCACCAAGTCTTCGGCGATGCGGTTGAACTGAGTGGCGTGCGGCGCCAGCACCCCGCGCTGGATTTGCTCTTCCAGCCAGATCAACTGAAACGCGGCCGCCTCGTACAGCGAGGTGGGCGTGTCGTAGTTGGCTTCGATCAACTTGGCCGGCGCACGGCCGTCGTAACTGAAATCGAAGCGGCCGTACAGGTGCGGATCACGCGAACGCCATGACTGGCGCACCAGATCGAAGTACGCCGGCGGGATCGCCAGGCGCGTCAGCAGCGCTTCGCTGTCGACGATCCGCGCCACGGCGTCCAGGCACAACGCGTGCAATGCTTGAGTAGGCGCCTGCAGGTCGCGCACAACCTGCGCTTCGCTGAACTGATAGTAGGCGCGCTCGTCCCAGTAGCGCTCACCGTCGAAGGTATGAAAGGCGAACCCCTCGCGCTCGGCGGTGGCGCGCCAGTCTGGACGTTCGGCCAGGGCGATGCGGCGCATGCTCAGCCGCCGAAAAAGCTGAACGACTTGCCGCCCCAACCACCGCGGGCCAGCGCCGCGCTGCCGAAGCCGCTGCGGGTGATCACCGAAGACGCCACCTGGCGACGGCTGGAGGACGTGTAGTAATCGTTTCTGACGGTAGAGCCAGCGCCACCGCTGTAGCCACCGCCGCCCGAGTATCCGCTGCTGGCTGCCTGCGCCTCGTCCTTGCGTTGCCGCACCACGTCGCGACGAAAATCGTCAGGCCCGGTGCCATAGCGATACAGGGGCTGTGCGCTGTAACGGCGGCTGTCCGGCGCGACGACCTTGCTCAGCAGCATGCCGGCGATCACCCCCGTGGCCGCAGGACCCAGGCCGCTGGTCTGGGCGTGCAAGCTCGGGTCGTTGTTGGCGGCATCGAGCTGCGCCTGGCTGACTTCGCCGGTGGTCTGCAAGGCGAAGCCGTCCAACTGCGGCTGGTAATGGGTCAGGTCGTATGTTTCGCAGCCGCCGGGGCTGTACACGGCCTCGCACTCGGCTTTGCTGGCATACCTCGGGCCATTTTTCTGCTGTTCGAGCCGAGCCTGTTGAGAGGCCTGTTCGCAGTCGCGACGCGGTACGTTGTCGGCGACGCACGCCTCGACGTCCGCGTAGTCGACACGCTGACTGACCTCGTAGGTGTCCTCGCCCCATCCGCAGGCGGTCAGGGTCAGCGGCAACGAGCTGGCCAGCACCAGCTTGAGAGAACTGCGTTTCATGTCCGGTTCCTCCTGGCTCAGACCGACGGGGTCATGCACGCCGAGTTGAGCAGGCCGACGCTGATGGCCACGGCGGCGGCGTAGATCGCGGCAGCCATTTCGCCTTTGGCGATGCGCGCGGCCAGGCCCTTGAGCACCCAACTGGCGATGGAGAAGGCCAGCAGTTGCACCACGGCGCCGATCACCACCCAGATCACCACATCGAGCAGGCCGATGCTGTAGGTGATGATGTTGCTGGCCGGTAGCGAAAAGCCGATCAGCGCGCCGCCCAGGGCGACGGCAGCGGCGCTGTTGTTGTCGCGGATCAGGGCGAACTCGCGGTGAGGGGTCAGGCGCGTGTAGATGAACTGGAACAGCCAGAACAGCACCAGGGCCAAGCCGATGTACAGGGTGAAGGCAATGAACGCCTGGGCGTTGATCGAGTGGCGCAGGGCTTCAAGCATGCGAGTTCCTTGTCAGGTGACGTGAAAGTCCATGGGGTACAGGGTAATGCCCAGTGAAGTGCTGAGGCAGACGCTGCCCGCCGCATCCTCCTCCACTGAAAACAGCAGAAATTCCCGGCGCTCGGGCAGGCCCGTATCGCGCGCGTAGAGCATCGACAGGTGACGCACCAGGTAGCGGGTCTCCGGGTTGCTGACCCGTTCGGTCAAGGGCACCAGTCGGGCCTGGCCGGGATCGGTGCCCCATTGGCGAGCGAAGATCTCGCCGTCATGCACCACGTGTGCAAGGCCGACGGTCGATGAGGCACCCGCCAGGCGCTTGAACGCCTCATCGTCGGCGATCGGCTGCACGCGGTGGTAACCGAACAGCACGATGTCGCCGGCCTGCGACGCACGCGGGCCGTTCATCACCACTTGCAGCCAGTAGTCCTCGTCGTCCAGGTAGAAGCGCGCCAGACGCATCGACGCGTCGAGCGGCACTTCGCCCACCGCCCACACCGGCTGTGGCCCTTGGGGTAGCAACAGATGGGCGTGACCGGACAGCCGTGGGCCCAGGGCAGGATCGAGGGTCAGCGTGGCGCCGCTGGCCAGGCCGAACGGCAGCTGCGCGAGCGCAACGTTCCCGGTCTCCCGGCGTGGCGCCTGGAAACCGAGCAGACGTTTCAGCCAACCCATGGCAGGGTTCGGCGAACAGTGGAGGGACAAAGCAGCATCGAGACTCCCTGGCGCTGCGGTGATCTCTGGGGCGCGCCACGATACTGCTTTTCCCTCGACACGCCAATGCCACAACGCCTCAGAAGGTGTAGGCGACGCCCGCCTGCACCGTACGCGGTGCACCAGGATAGACGTAGTTGTTCCACGCGGCTTCGTCATAGCCTTTGTTGAACAGGTTCTTCACGTCCAGGTTCAGGCGCACGTGCTCGTTGACCTTGTAGTAGCTGAGCAGGTCGACCACGCTGTAGCGGTCCATGGTGTACGTGACGTTCTCGGTCTGGCCCTTGCGATCGTCCACGTATTTCACCCCGAAGCCCAACCCCAGCCCCTTGGCGAAGCCGTCCTGGAACTCATAGGTGTTGATCAGGCTGAAGCTGTTGCGCGGAATGTTGGCCAGACGCGTGCCGGTGGCCAGGCGGTTGTCCTTGGTGACCTCGGCATCGACATAGGCGTAGCCACCGATGACTTTCCATGCCGGGGTGATGTTGCCGGTCACGTTCAGGTCCAGGCCACGGCTGCGGACTTCGCCGGCGGCCAGGTTGTTGGCGGGGTTGGCCGGGTCCAGGGTCAGCACGTTCTCCTTGACGATGTGATACAGCGCCGCGTCCACGCTCAGTTGGCGCTCCAGGGCCTCCCATTTGACGCCCACTTCATAGGACTTGCCCTTCTCTGGATCGAAGCCACCGCCACCGGCCGGTGTGCCGGTGTTGGGCTTGAACGAGCGCGCAGTGTTGGCGTACACGGCTACGGTATCGGTCAGGTCGTACATCAGGCCGAAGCGTGGGGTGACGCTGTTTTCGGCTTTGCTGAAGTCACGTGCATTGTCACGCTTATCGTCGTAGTCGTGCTCGAAGCGCTCGAAACGCACAGCGGCCAGGGCCTTGAGGCGTTCGGTCAGGGTCACTTGATCCTGGATGAAGGCGGCCCAGGTCTGCAGGTTCTCTTTATCCCAGGTGGTGACGCGAGTCAGCGCGGGACGCGGCTGGCCGAGAACAGGGTTGTAGATATCGACCGGATAAGCCGCCGACGAGCGCTGAATGATCGAGTTGTAGTCGTAGTTCTCGTACTCGATGCCAGTCAGCAAGGTGTGACTGAAGCTACCCGTGTCGAAGTGACCGGTGAGGTTGAGCTGCCAGTCGCGATCGGTCCACTCCAGCTTGCGGTAGTTGAAGTTGCGCTGCAGCGTGCGGCCGTCGGCTGGGGCGCCGTTGGCCTCCACGGCGTTGCCCTCGAGCGAGCCGTCGAGGAACTGGAAACCGCCGCCCAGGGTCCAGCTGTCGTTGAGCTGATGCTCGAAGCGCACCTGGGCCATGTTGTTGTCGTTGTGCAGCAGGTTGTCGCTGCCCTTCTCCCACAGGTAGGTGTCGCGCGACAGGCTGCCGGTCTGGGTCGGGTAGCGCGGCAGGCCACGGTCCAGCGGACGATTGTTGCGCATGAAATCACCTTCGAAGGTGATCTTGGTGCTGTCGTTGACCTGCCAACTAAGCACCGGCGCCACGTCGTAGCGTTCGCCACGCACATCGTCGCGGAAACTGTCGCCGCCCTCGCCCAGCAGGTTCAGGCGGTAGGCCAGCGCCCCGTCCTGGTTCAGCGGGCCGCTGGCATCCAGCGTGGCACGGTGCATGCCCTGGTCATCGAACTGGCTGCCGAGGGTGATCTTGCGCTCGGCCAGCGGCTGCTTGCTGACCACGTTGAAGGTGCCGCCTGGGTCACCGCGGCCGTACAGCGCGGTGTTCGGCCCGCGAATCACCTCCAGGCGCTCGATGGTGTTGGCGTCGGGGGCGTTGGGGTAGCCGCGATTGATCGGGAAGCCGTTGCGATAGAACTCGCCGGTGGTGAAGCCGCGCACGGTGAACGTCGTCAGGCCCTGGCCACCGAAGTTGTTGGCCCGGCCTACGCCGCCCGCGTAGTCCAGCGCATCCTGCAGGCGCGTGGCGCCAATATCGTCCAGCACATCCTTGGGCACCACGCTGATCGACTGCGGCGTTTCGTGCAGCGAGGTGTCGGTCCGCGTGGCCGAGGCCGAGCGGCTGGCCCGATAGCCCTGCACCGGACCGTCGGCGCGCTCGTAGTCGCCAGCGTCGGCGTTGATGTTGACGGCGTCGAGTTCGACGTTACCGGTGGCAGCCGGGAGTTCGGCAGCCAGCGCCAGGGGCGCAGCGGCGTTGAGCAGGCACAGCGAGACGATCATGCGACGCATCGATGGGGGTTCCAGACGAGACGATAAATGACAGGTGAGTGCAAAAGCGGCGAGATGCTATATGTAAATACTTCTTAGTTGCAAATATTTACGTACACGCTTCGCCATAATCGTTTCTCAAGCCTCCTTCGGTGCTCGCCTCAGCGCGCATAGACCTTCCACAGCTGATCCAGACGTGTCGTATACGACGGGCTCATCAAGTCTCTGCGCATCGCCCATTCGGGCGCCAGGGGCACGCTGGCCGTCCTCAGGGTGCCTCGGCCGAATCGTCCATTGATCGCATCCACCACGCCCATCAGACGGCCATCTGCCTCAGACTGCGCCAGCGTGAACAGATCGTCGGTGACCTCACCCGGCCGACACAAGTCCAGCAGCAGGACTTCGGCCTTGCTGTAGCGGTAGCCCTCGCGGTAGATCCGTTGCAACGCCTCGGTCGCCGAGCGAGTGAGCAGCAAGGTGTCGTTAGTGGCATAGGGCAACTGCACCAGTGCCCCTTGAGCATGGTGCCGTTCGCCTGTATTGAACATGCCGGTACGAATGCTGACCCGCAGTTGCCGGCACAACGATCCCTGGCGTCGCAGCTTTTCCGCGGCCCGTCCGGTGTAGGTGGCCACCGCCTGACGAATGGGTTCGAGTTCGGTCTGGCGGGTACCGAACATACGACTGCAGCAGATTTCCTGCTTGGGCGATTCGGCGTCCTCCAGCGCCAGGCACGAAATACCGCGCAACTCCCGAGCGGTCTTCTCGATCATCACGCTGAACGTGTCGCGCAGGGTCGGCGCGTCGGCCCGGGCCAGGTCCATCGCGGTGTGGATGCCCATGCCTTGCAGGTGCAAGGCCATGCGTTTGCCAATACCCCAGACCTCTCTGACATCGGTGTTGCGCAGCACCCAGTCGCGCTTGAAGTCCTCGGTGATGTCGACCACCCCGCCCGTCTGCCCCAGCAGACGCTTGGCCGTATGATTGGCCAGCTTGGCCAGGGTCTTGGTGCGGGCGATACCGACGCCCACCGGGATCGCCGTACCCTTCATCACCTTCGAACGCACGGCCCGGCCGAAGGTGGTCAGATCACCCGGGACACCGCTCAGGTCGGCAAAGCATTCGTCGATCGAGTAGACCTCCACCGCCGGCACCTGTGACTCGATCAACGACATGACCCGCTCACTCATGTCGCCATACAGCGCGTAGTTCGAGGAAAACGCCACGACCCCGTGGCGGCGCAGCTTTTCCCGTGCCTGGAAATACGGCTCGCCCATCCTCACGAAGGGCTTGGCATCGTAAGACCGGGCGATCACGCAACCGTCGTTGTTGCTCAGCACCACGATCGGCACCCGCGCAAGGTCAGGCCGGAACACACGTTCGCAACTGGCATAGAAGCAGTTGCAGTCGATCAACGCGAACACCTGATCACTGCGCATGATCACGTACGCTGTAACGCACCACACCCCAGACCACCAACTCGTCGCTTTCCAGCACGTGCCGAGGCGGGTAAGCCGGATTTTCCGATTGTAGTATCACCACGCCTTCACGACGGAACAGGCGCTTGCACACCGGCTCGGTATTGAACGCGGCAATGACGATGTCGCCATGCTCGGCCTCTCGGCCACGGTCAACGATGACGATATCGCCGGAAAAAATCCCCGCGCCGCGCATGCTGTCGCCCTCCACTTGCACCAGATAGACATGCGGTGCGCGCAGGTCGAACAACTGATCCAGCGAGATGTGCCGCTCCAAGTGGTCGTCTGCCGGCGATGGGAAACCAGCGGGCACCCGAAAGGCGTAGCGTGGATGCAGGTCGAGTCCGCCGGTCGGGGTACCCAGGAAGGTGATGGTCATGGTGTCGAACTCAAGGCAGACTGTATGCATATACAGTTAACTAGCCAGCAGCCTGTCGGTCAATCGCAGGCCGACAAACGTAGAGGTCACCCATGTGCGGACGTTATTCGATCTATGAATCCATGGATCACTACCTCAAGCAGTTGTCATTGGACCTGGTGGTGATCAATGGCTACGACGACGCGCGAATCAATCGCTACAACGTCGCCCCGCGCAGCCGTGCGCCGGTCATCCGTCCGGTGGCCGACGGCGTGCAGGTGGACGACCTGCCCTGGGGATGGGTGCCACGTTGGGCTCGCGACAGAGGCCCCGTGCCGATCAACGCCCGCGCCGAAACCCTCGGCAATGGCCGATTTTTCAGCAGGCTGTGGCCAGGCGGACGGGCCTTGGCGCCGGCCAGCGGCTGGTATGAATGGTCGGTGGCCGTACACGATGCCCGGAGCAAGCAGCCCTGGTACGTAAAGGCCGCCGAGGGTGAGCCGCTGTTCTTCGCCGCACTGGCCGAAGCCCCAGGCCATGACCTGGCCGAGGTGCGTGAAGGCTTCGTCATTGTCACTGCGCCGGCCGATGGGCGGCTTGCGGATATTCATGGGCGTAAACCTGTGGTGCTGACGGCAGCGCTGGCACGTGAATGGATCGATCCAGCCACGTCGCTGCAACGGGCGCTGGAGATCGTGCATAGCGGCGGCAAGCCCGATACCGCGTTTCGCTGGCATGCCGTCGGTCATGCAGTAGGCAACGTACGCAATGAAGGGGCTCACCTCATCGAACCTCTCCAAACGCGTGGCAAAATGCATCAATGATGAATATTTACTTGTACAGCGAACTTTCCTTGTACAAGTCTCGTCGGAGCACTGATGCCGTTTGAGTATCAAACAGCCACTACCCGCATTGCGCGGGGCGAGGCGATCCGTCCGTGCTTTCGGGAGCCCTCCTTCGATGTTTGCCAACCTCAGTCTTCGCAAAAAGCTCTACGCTAGCTTCGCGCTGATCTTGCTGATCATTCTGGTTCTGGTACTGGCCGCGCTGCGTGGCTTCGATCAGGTCAGCAGCAGCGTCAAGCGCAACATCCACAGCTATGAGGTACTGAACCAATCGGGCGCGGTACTGCGCAGCCTGATCGACATCGAGACCGGCATGCGCGGCTATGCCCTGACCGGCCAGGACAGCTTCCTGACGCCCATGCATGCAGGCGAAAAAGGCTTCACCGATTATCACGATCAAATCAAGGCGGCGACCGCCGACAATCCCGAGCAGCAGGCGCGCCTGGAGCGTCTGCAGGCGCTGTATGGGCAATGGCTACAGGACGATATCCAGTCCAGCCTGACCCTGCGCGAGCAGGTCAACCAAGGGGCTCAACCCTTCTCCGCACTGGCCGAGCAGATCGCCGCGGGCCGTGGTCGGGCGAAGATGGACGCCATGCGCGAAGTGATCGGCGAACTGCGCGCCAGCGAGAAAGCCCTGCAAGACCAGCGCACCGCGTCGATGAACGACGCCAAGCGCGATGCGGTCGCGATCCTGATTGGCGGCGGCCTGGCCGCCGTGGTGCTGGCGATGCTCATCGCCTGGTCGCTGTCGGGCAACCTCAGTCGCCGCCTGGGTCAAGCGCTTGACGTTGCCCAGCGCATCGCCGAAGGACGTCTGGACAACGCCATCGACGGCAGCGGACGTGACGAGATCGGCACTCTGCTGCAGGCACTGTCCGTGATGCAGGCCCGCTTGCGCAGCATGATCGGTGAGATCCGTCAGGGCGCGGAGCAGTTGGTCAGCGCCTCGCAGAGCATCTCCAGCGCCTCGCTGCAGTTGTCGGCTTCGGCCCAGGAACAGTCGCATTCGGCGTCGTCCATGGCAGCCACGGTGGAGCAGCTCACCGTCAGCATCAATCACGTCGCCGACAACGCTGGCGATGCCCACGCGCTGTCCAGCGAGTCGGGACGGCAATCCACCGAAGGCGGCAGCGTGATTCAGGAGACCCTGCAGAGCATGCGCCTGATCGCGGACACGGTGCAGGCCTCGGCCGGCCAGATCGGCGAACTGGACCAGCACGCCGAACAGATCTCCAGCATCGTCGGGGTGATCAAGAGCATCGCCGAGCAGACCAATCTACTGGCGCTGAATGCGGCCATCGAAGCGGCACGGGCCGGTGAGCAGGGCCGCGGCTTCGCGGTGGTCGCCGATGAAGTGCGCTTGCTGGCGCAGCGCACCGCCAACTCCACCCAGGAAATCACCGACATGGTGAAGAAGATCCAGCTCGGCACCCGCGATGCGGTGAGCAGCATGGATGTGGGGGTGGAGCAGGTCAAAGGCGGCGTGGCCCTGGCGCAACAGGCCGGCGAAGCGATCGTCACCATACGCCAGTCCTCCGCCGACGTGGTCCGTGTGGTCGACCAGATCTCCCTGGCCCTGCGCGAACAGACCGCCGCCAGCCAGGATGTGGCGCGTAACGTCGAGCGCATCGCCCAGATGTCGCAACACAATAGCCAGGCGGTGGAGCAGACCAGCGAAACGGCGGGCGCGCTGCAGCGTCTGGCCCAAGGACTGGAGCAGCAGGTGAATGTGTTCGTGCTGTGAGTTCGACGGCGCTGCGGTCCGAGCACAGCGTTGCAGCGCGTTCGGACCGCTGCTAGCCTCGGCCCGGCGCTGTCGAGTTCATCAAGGTTACCCATGAGTCATCGCGATCGCCTGGAAGCGACCTGCCCCCATTGCCAGGGGCAGGCCCTGTTCATCGAACCCTTCGAATTCACCACCGTTCTGCCGACCGATCGACCGGCACGTCGCTGGGGCGGCTGGTACGTGGTGGAGCGCTACCCGCAGTTGCTGCCATGGCAGGCGCCTGCCGGCAGCTCCAGCCAGCACCTGCTGCACGGTTCGAGCCACGGGCAGGGTTACGTGCCCCTCACCCGTGGCGTGGTCGAATGCCAGACGTGCCAGGCGCCTTTCGTTCACTTGCTGAACTGGCCCCAGGACGCCTGGTGGCAATGGTCGGTTCGCGGCAGGCTGCTCTGGGCCTGGGACCGAGACCATGCCCGGCGAATCGTCGAGTACGTGCGTGCCACCGATCGACCTCGGCGCGGTGTCTACGGCGACATCGCCAACCTGCCCGCCTACTTTCTCGCCGCCAAGCAGCGCGACACGGTGATCAAACTCATCGAGCGCACGCTGAACGCCACCCACTAGTGCGCCGCCCACAGGCTTCAGTGACAGGCGGCACTGGCGCTTGTGATTGCTGAACAATCTGTTGTGCGCCCTGGCCAGTGCCGTTGCCAGGCGGGCCGTGGTTTCGTTCAATGGCGCAGCCGGTTCCTTACCGGCACGGATTCAGACAGAACCATGAACACCCCGCGGAGCAGGCGCAATGATCATTCAGTTTCTTGGCAACGACAGCGCCCACAACCCGTCTTCGCGCACGTGCGATGCCTACCGCCTCGACGGCCTGACGCGCATGGACGAACTGTCGGCAGCAGGCCGCGAGATCGCTGCCCGTCACTCAGGCTGCACAGTGCTGTTTTCGCTGGATGACTTGCCCCAAGCGCTCTACACCAGCGGCCATGCACGGCTGTCTTCGAATCTCGACGCCATGAGCGAGGCGGATCTGGGGCAATTGCCGCCCGAGTGCTTCGAGAACGGCCAGTACCTGGGTTACACCACCACCAAGGCAGAGTTCGCCCCTTGCCTGCGCATTCTTCTGCGCCAGGCGGATGCCCTCTCGTTCGAGGCCCTTTGTGCCCATGGCCTGACCCTGGATGACGCCGCGCTGGAGCATTGGCTGGCCTATCAAGCCAAACCGCTGATGCTGATCGATCAGCCCATGCTCGCGCTGGCGGCGCCAGTCGAGCAGCCTTGGCAGGCCCTGGCCGCGTTCCCCAATGGCTACTTCGAAAGCGACTTGGACCCTGCGCAGAACTGCGCGCTGGCCCGGCACCTGCAACAGACACACGGTTATACTCTGATGGGGGTCGGTGCCTCGTACTTGGGCTTCACACGGGCCGAAGCGCCTGATGCAGCGCAAGCAGCGCGCGTTGCGGCAGACCTGTGCGCGCTGTACAACGTTCCGGCTGAACAGCGCCATGTACGACTGGACGCGCTGCGCGCCGGTATCGAGGGACGTTCGCACCTGTGGGTGCGCTATGTGGAGTGATCACTGCCGATGAATGCGGATACCCAGGCACTGGTGCATGTACTCGAACGCTTGGCCCTGTTGCTCGAAGGCGATGGCGACCAGCACTGGAGTCAATGGATGCGCCGGGCACGGACCCGTCTGCTCGCCGGTGACGGCGGCGGCGCGGAGTTTCTGCTATCAGCCTACGGCGGCATGGGTTCGTTCAATGATGTGGTCCTCGGGCAGCATTACGACAGCAACGGCTTTTCCTGGAAGCCAGGGCATGTCGAGTTGAATGATCGATTCGACGAACTACGTGGGGCGGCCTACACCTTGGCCCAGCAGATACGCCGCTCGCGCGCAGACACGCCCTGACCTCTCTCGCAATGCCGTCAGGGCGCTGTGGCAGACAGCTGCCGGATCATCGAGACGGTCAGGTACAGTCTCGGGGCGATACTCGACAGCTCGATGTATTCATCCTCGGCATGCAGGCCGGCCCCCACCACACCCAACGTCTCCAACACCGCCGGCTTGGCGCTGCCCGGCACATAGGCATAGCCGGCGTCGGTACCAAAGCGCATGGCGATGGGTTCGATACGCTTGTCGATCTGTCCGTAGAGCTTCTCGGCAGTCTTGGCCAGTTGCTCGGAACCGGCGTTTCTCGCCAGTGGCGGCCGCCCCTTGTCCAGACGCAGGCTGACTTCGGTGCCCTCGATCAATTGCGTGCGCACGATGCGTTGGGCATCGGCCAGCACCCGCTCGCTTTCACTCACGTCCGAGTAGCGCATATCGGCCTCGGCCGAGGCGCTGTCGGGAATGATGTTGCGCTTGTCTCCAGCCCTGAGCATCGTCCAGTTGACGGTGGTGCCCTTGGCGGGATCGCCGAGGTCCTTGAGTTGCAGCAACTGGTGCGCCAGTTCCATGGCGGCATTGCGGCCGGCTTCGGGTGCGGAGCCTGCGTGGGACGACGCTCCCTTGACCTGCAGCAGCAAGCCGTTGATGCCGTTGGTGGCAACCGTCACGGCATCTTTGTCCGGTGGCTCGTACGAGAACACGTAGTCATGCTGGCGAGCGAGTTCAGCGATGAGCGCTTTCGAACCGGCCGAACCGGTTTCCTCGTCCGGGTTGAACAGCACGGTCAGCGTGCCGAAGCCTTTGAACTGCTCGTCCTGCAGCAGCTTCAGCGCATGCAGGATCATCGCCACCCCGCCTTTGGCATCGGCCACGCCAGGACCATAGGCACGATCGCCGGCCACCTTGAACGGCCGCTTGGCTGCCGTGCCTGGCAGGAACACCGTGTCGTAGTGAACCATCAGCAGAAACGACTGGCTGCCCGTGCCTTTGAGCGTGCCGACAATGTTGTCGCCCGCAGAAGGATTGGCTGAGCGAGTCTGCACGTCGGCACCCAGCGCCTTGAGGCGTTCGACCAGCAGGTTGGTGACGGTCTTCAGGCCTGTGGCCTGTCCGGTACCGGTGTCGACATCGACCAATTGCTGCACGGTGGCCAGATAGGCTTGCTGCTCGGCATGGGCATGCTCGAGGCGTTGTGCGGGCGTAAAATCGGTGGCAAGTGCATAAAGCGGCAGGCACGCAAGGCTAATGATGGCGCCACCTATTGAGCGTGGAGTAAGCATTTTCGATCCTTAATAAAAGTTACGAACATGCAGTGTTGACCACGCCCCGTTTTGACGCCAGTTTATTGGCTCAACTCACTGGATACATAAATCGTTACATAATCTGCTTCATTAACTAGGGTGCACAAAAGACTAAGATGCGAGTGATAATCACGCGGTTAAAAAAATAAAAAGAATGGAACGATTACTGAAGTGCCATTATCGAATTCTGCTGCTGATCATCCCACCAGCGAAGCGTTCGATCCTCCAGGGTCGACGCAGCGCGGTCATGTGCCCTCTCAAAAGCAGGGTACGTGGCGGATGGCGATTGACTGAATAATGACTGCCCACTCCGTTCAAGTATTGAGCTGACACCCAACTGCACAGCACTCGCCATGGAAGAAGGTGGGACGAATGTGCAAACCTAAAAGTATTCATGAGATGAATGTCCCTTCAGCCGATCATCGCCGATCGAATTTGCTAAGTGCCGAGATGGCCGAGATAGACAAGAACGAATCCATTACCGCCGTATTGCAACTTGCTGCACAATTGACCGGCGTGCGCTACCTGGCGCTGCGCAAGTCGAACCCCTCGCTCTGGCTCGGCTTCATGGAGAACCGCCAGATCGAATTGAGCTTCCATGGTCAGACCACTGCCGTGTCGCAACTCGAGGCACTCGACAAGCTGCTGGGCAGCAGCGACCCGTCGCTGACCTCGGCGCCTGCCAAGTGGACGCCGCAGCCCCTGGCTGCGTTTGGCGCATCCACCATCGAAGGGTTGTTCACCACGCCGATTCATACCATCGACGGCACCAAGCTGGGCCTGTTGGTGGCCGCCAGCGATCTACCGCTGGGCCGACTGGAGGCCGAAGCCATTCAGAAAAACCTGAAATTGGTTGCCCGATTGACGGCCAGCATGAGGTCGGTGTTCTGAATACGACAGCGCCGACTCAGCGCTAGGCAGCAAAACGGCGCGCGCATACGCTCATCCCCTCCATCATGAGGCGTGAGCAGGTCGCCACTTGATCGAGAACTTATTGCAAGGTTGTGCAACCCCCATAGACGCAATCGATTTACCAGGACAAACGATTCAACCGATAATGGCCAGACGCTATCGCCGCGTTCACGGCGATTTTTCCTACGTCTCGGTATCCTATGCTTCCCAGCAGCTACAACCCCGTCCTGGTAGCGTTCTCTTTGATTGTCGCCATTCTCGCCTCCTACACGGCGCTCAGAATGGCAGGACGGGTTGCCAGCTCGACGGGCAAGGCCGCAGGGCTTTGGTTGGCCGGTGGCTCCTTTGCCATGGGCTTCGGTATCTGGGCGATGCACTTCATCGGCATGCTTGCCTTCGATCTGCCAATTCCTCTGGGCTATGACATTCCGCTGACCCTGCTGTCACTGCTCATCGCGGTATTTTCCTCGGCCTTCGCGCTGTGGCTGGTATGCCAGAAAAACCTGCCGTGGATTCGCCTGGTGCTCGGCGGCCTGCTGATGGGCGCCGGCATCGCGGCCATGCACTACACCGGCATGGCCGCCCTGCTGATGCGACCAAGCGTGATCTACATCCCGTGGATCTTCATGCTGTCGATCCTGATCGCGGTGCTGGCCTCGGGCGCAGCGTTATGGATCGTTTTTCGCCTGCGCAAGGGAGCCCGCGGCGAAGCCTGGGCCCGTATCGGCGCCTCGCTGCTCATGGGCTGCGCCATCGTCGGTATGCACTACACCGGCATGGCAGCGGCGCAGTTTCCACTGGGCAGCTACTGCGAAGCGTCCAATAGCGGTATCGACGTCAAATGGCTTGCCGTCGTCGTGATCGTCGTCAGCCTGGCCGTGCTGGCAATCGCGCTGATCGTGTCCGTGCTCGATGTGCGCAGCAACTTGCTGTCCCTCTCACTGGATCAGGCCAACAGCGAGCTGCTGCAACTGGCGCTGCACGACAACCTGACCCGCCTGCCCAATCGACTGCTGCTCAACGACCGCCTCAACCAGGCCATTCACAAGGCCACGCCGCATCAAGACCCGTTCTCGGTGTTGCTGATGGACCTGGATGGCTTCAAGGCCGTGAACGATGCTTATGGGCATCATGTGGGCGATCTTCTGCTGGTGCAGGTGTCCGAGCGCATCCTGGCCAGCAAGCGGCCGGAGGACACGGCTGCGCGCCTGGGTGGCGACGAGTTCGTATTCCTGATTCACCACCGCGAACCCGAAGACGCCGCGTTGTTCGCCCAGCAACTGGTCGAGTCGATTGGCCGCCCCTACAGCCTCGAAGGTCATGTCCTGCATATCTCGGCCAGCATCGGGATTGCGTTGTTTCCCGACAACGGCCTGACGGCCCACGAACTGATGGTCAATGCCGACGCAGCGATGTACCACGCCAAGGAACTGGGACGTGCGGGGTACTGCTTCTTCGAACGCACCATGAACAAGAACGCCCATGAACAGATGCAGCTTCAGCACGACCTGCGCCTGGCGCTGGAACGTGGTGAGTTCGTTCTGCACTACCAGCCCAAGTTCGTCGCCGCTGACGGCCATATGGTCGGTGTCGAAGCCTTGGTGCGCTGGAACCGTCCAGGCTCGGGGTTAGTACCGCCGGACCGCTTCTTGCCGCATGCCGAACGAACCGGGCTGATCATACCGATCGGCAACTGGGTGATCGATGAAGCCTGTCGGCAGATGCGCCAATGGCACGATCAAGGCCATGACGGTTGGAGCGTGGCGGTGAACCTGTCGACGATTCAGCTGGCCCAGGCCGACCTACTGGGGGTGGTGCGCACCGCACTGGAAAAATACGCGCTGGCGCCGCGGCACCTGGTGTTGGAAGTGACCGAGTCCACCGCCATGCGCAACGCCGAAGCCAGCCTGGAGATCCTCGACAAGCTGGCCGAACTCGGCGTGAACATCTCCATCGACGACTTCGGCACCGGCTACTCCAGCCTGCTCTACCTCAAGCGCTTTCCGGCCAACGAGCTGAAGATCGATCGCGGTTTCGTCAAGGAGCTGGTCCAGGGCAACGAAGACGAGGCAATCGTTTCGGCCATCATCGCCCTGGGTCAGACGCTGAGCATGAAGATCGTCGCCGAAGGCGTGGAAACCCTGGAGCAGCAAGCGTTGCTCACGCGACTGGGCTGCCATGCCCTGCAAGGCTATCTGTTGGGCAAACCGCTGCCGGCGGCGCAACTGCCCGAGGCGCTCGCCGCACAAGGGCGACTCCCCCTGGCAGCAAGCCCTGGTGACGACAGCGCGTCGATCACAGCTTCATGTTGAGCGAGACGAACGCCGAACGACCCGGTGCCGGTGAGAACATCGCCTGGTCGTCGCCGCCCCAGAAGAAGTTGTCGTACCAGACGTATTCGTATTGACGGTCCAGCAGGTTCTTGACCTGCAGATCGACGCTGGTGGAGGGGCTGAGGCGATAGCTGACGCTGGCGTCCACCACCACGAAACCGCCGTACTTGCCCTGCTCGTTCAGCTCGTCGATGTAGTAGCTGCCCTGCGCCCGGCCTTGTACGCCGAACTTCCAGTCGTCGTTGTAGCGATAGTCGGCGCCTAGGTTGCTGATGTAGCGCGGGGTGGAGAACACCTGTTTACCCGACAGCGATTGGCCGGACGCCGAGAATGCCTTGACCACCTTGGCTTCCTGGATGGCGTGTGAAGCCCACACCGTCCACTGTTCGTCCAACTGCGCGCTGATCTGCATGTCCACACCGCGCCGACGGGTCTCGCCCAGCCCAACCGTGGTGCCGGTGCTGGGCATGTTCGCCACTTCGTCGGTGGCATCCTGTTGCCACAGCGCAACGCGTGCCTGCGCGCCCGGGAATGGTTGGAACTTGATGCCGACCTCCTTGCCCGTATTGATCGATGGATCGTAGGACGTCTGCCCCGGGTCATGTAGGCCGGTGCGGTGGAGCCGGTGAGAATCTGGAAGGTGCGCCCCCAGTTGGCGTACACGTCGATCTCGGGGGTGAGGCTGTAGATCACGCTCAGCTTGGGCTGACGAATCCAGCCGTAGTCCTGCAGCGAGGCCTTGGCGCCACCGAGCAGCTCGGTGTTGCCGGAGAATTTATCGACACGCATCGCCGGGATGATCTTCAGCGCGTCGGTGGGCTGGATCACGGCTTGCACGTAACCGCCGATGTTGCGCAGGGTGTAGCTGTCATCATTCTGCACGCGGGCGGGCCTGACATCGAAGTCGGTCGGCACACCATAGCTGTAGCGCAGGCGACGGTACGCGTTGTCCTGTTCTTCGTAGTTGATGCCGCCATCGAGCGTCAGGTGCTCATTGGCGCGCCAGGTCAGGTTGCTGAGCATGCCGCGCTGCTGTTCGTCCCACTGCCGACGTTGGCGCGGGGCATTGCCTGGACGGTAGTCGGTGAAGGTAATGGTGCGGTCGTCGTTGTAGCTGTTGTAGTACAGCTTGCTGCTCAGGCTCAGGTCGTCGTTGAGCTGCCAGTCGGTGTGCAGGCTCAACTGCTTCATGTCGCGGTCATCGCCATCGTTGCCGTTCTTGTCCGGTGACTGGGTGCGGCTGGCGTGCATCTGTTCGCGGGTGAGGAAACCGGGTTCCTGGGCCTGATGGTGGTACAGGCGGGCGATGAGGCCGACGCGGAAATTCTGTTCGTCGTTGCTGAGGAACCACTTGCCGCCCAGCGCGTACTTGTTGGAGTTGCTGTGGTCGCGGTAGCCGTCACTGTCCTGCTTGGCGAGGATGTAGTTCTGGGCGAAATTGCCCTCCTCGCGGCCGATTGCCAGTTGCACCTCACGGGTATCGAAGCTGCCGTAGGTGAGGCGACTGTCGGTGTAGTTACCGCCCTGGCGGGTGGCGAAGTTGATGTTGCCACCGATGTTGTGCAGCCCATAGCGCGGGTCGTTGGTGCCGCGCACCACTTCGATGTACTCGATGTCCAGCGGGAAGACCATGTCGATGAAACGCTGGTTGCCGCTATTGACGTTGCTTGGCACCCCATCGATGAGGGTTTTGATGCCGTTGATGTAGCCCTCACCATTGAACGCGCGGAACGTGACCTTGCCCGACTCCGCGCCCTGCCCGGTTTCGGTGAGTTGAATCCCCGGCATCTGTCCCAGCAGTTGCCAACTGTTCATCACGTTCTTGTCCTGGACCTGATCGCCACCCAGCACATCGACCGACGTCAGCACATTTTCGGTGCTCAAGGCGCTACCGACGCCGGCCGCAGCCGTATGGGTAATGTTCACATCGCCGAGGACGATGGTGGAATTGCCGGTCGGCTCGGCGAACAAGTCAGGGGAGACCATTGCCGTGAAGATGGCAAGGGAGGCCGGGGTGAATCGCATGGAAGCTCCTGGTGTGCGGGGTGCAGGCGCGGGTTGAGCGCACGTTATAGAGGGACAGGTCTAAGCCTGCTTTTCGAAAATACGTTATATCATAACGGTATCAATTCGATACGATTTAGCTCAGTTGGAAACGCTTGGCTGTTTTGAGTGACTAAGTCAATGGCAGATGGCTAGTGCCCGCCCAACGATGGGTGTAGATTGCGCCATGCTTTGCCCTTCACTGACGATGCCGGACACCTGGATGCCGAGTGCCGCCATGATGATTCCCCGCCCGTTCGCTCGACTCATCAATCCAACGCCGGATGCTCTCTATGCCCCACCTGTCGCCTGACGAAATCGTACGTGCCGCTCTGCAGATTTCGCATACCCGGCTGCGCAGACAGCATGAGTTGGTCGTTGGCTTTGCAGTGCAGGCGCTGACCCTGACCTCGCTCGATGACTTGCTGACACGAGCCTGTGAAACGGCGGCGCTGGGGATGGACACGCCCTTTGCCAAAGTCCTGCAACCCAACGACGACCACTCGGCCTTTCGCCTGACCCACGGAGTCGGCTGGAAGCCCGCCGACATCGGCAACGCGGCGGTCGGGTCCGACGAAGCCAGCCCAGCGGGCTATGCGTACACCACGAGCCGGCCGGTCATTTCCAACCACCTGGGTCAGGAGTTAAGGTTCAGAACCCCTGCCCTGCTCAACGAGTACGGCATCGAGCGGGCCATCAACGTTCCAGTGCGGGGCACAGCGGGCATCTTCGGCGTACTGGAGGCAGACAGCCGTGACGGCGATGACTTCATCGAGAGCGACGTGGTGTTTCTCGAGGGGCTGGCCAACATCATCTCGATGGCCGTCGAGCGTCTGGCGACGAAAGAAGAGGCCAATTCACCGCATGCCTATTCGGAAAGTGTGCTCAATGCCAGTCCCGACTGCGTGAAGATTCTCTCGCGCACCGGTGAAGTGGAGTTCTTCAACGAGGCGGGGTTGTGCCGGATGCAGATCCGCGACCTCGCCGACATCGCCGGCAAGCCGTGGATCGAACTGTGGCCTGAGTGCTCGAAACAGGTGATCGAGGACGCGCTGGTGCGCGTCAGTAATGGCGAATCGGTGCGCTTCGAATCGTTCTGCCCAACGGCCAGAGGCGAGCCACGATGGTGGGATGTCACGGCTGCTCCGGTGCTTGATTCGCACGGCGAGATCGACAAGATCATCGCGGTTTCAAGGGACATCACCGAGCGCCATGAGCAGGAAGTGCGGTTCGCCGCTTTGATCGAGGCGCAAAACACCAAACTCACCGAAAGCGGCCTGCATGTGGCCGAAACTCATCACCGTGTGAGAAACAGTCTACATCTGGTGAACAGTCTGTTGCTGCTGCAAGCCAATCTGTCGATGGAAGAAGCCGTCCAGACCCAACTGCAGATCGCGGCCAATCGGGTGATGACCATCGCCAATGTGCATGAACATCTGTATCAGGATGCTCACTGCGACGCCCTGAGTGCGCCGGCGTACTTGCGCTCATTGTTGTCCGATATCCGAACGGCCTTTGGCGAACCGCACATCGAGTGGTCGGTCGACGACTTCCAGTTGCCCCCGGAGCGCATGGCGCCGCTCGGACTGGTGGTCTCGGAACTGGTCACCAACGCGTTGAAGTATGGTCAAGGCAAGATCACCGTCACCATCGAGCGCGATGCCGAAGATGCACGCATCAAGGTCACGGACGAAGGCACCGGCTTTCCAGAGTCTTATCCGAAACCGAGCGGAACCGGGCTCGGCATGCGGTTGGTCAAGAGCTACTCCGGGTACGGGGAAGACGCCATTACCTTGGATCGCTCAAGTGGCTTGAGCAGTATCGAAGTGCGCTTCAAAGTGTGAGGCGACTGCTGTCTCAAGCCTGTTTAACTGAACTTTAGGCACCGGCCAAACTTGGCATCGCACCGGGTGCTCAATGTAAAGAACTGTGCGCAGTTTATGGCACGGCACTGTGCTGCGCCGATAACTTCATGCGCCTCTCCAACGTGGCGCCCAACACAAAAATATTTGCCGAGCACTAAAACGCGGATTCCTCCCGTTCGTGACCTTGAAAAGAACGTGCGTCGACGGCTTAAACTTTTCTTCATCCTCACCTTAAGGGTTCCTTAAGCAACGCCCCCCTAGCATGGCGCCGGTCATCACACCCACCTAGAACGGGACACGTCCATGTTGAATGAAGCCTCAGAAATCCGCCCGAGCTCTGCACTTGGAAAGCAACTGGTCATCGAACTTTACGACTGCAACGACGCACGTTTCGACGATATCAAATGGATCGAAGACAGCATGTTGCAGGCGGCCCGCGAAGCCAACGCGACGATCGTCACCTCAACCTTCCACAAGTTCAGCCCTATCGGAATTTCCGGCGTGGTGGTCATCGCCGAATCGCACCTGGCCATCCACACCTGGCCTGAATACAAGTACGCCGCCATCGACGTCTTCACCTGCGGCGATGTACTCGACGGCGCCCAGGCCGTGCGCGTGCTGAGCGAGCGGCTGGGCAGCCAGCGTCACATCATTTCCAGCATGGACCGCGGGCTGGAAGGGCACCGTGTGGGCATGGTCAACCGTACCCTGAGCGGTGCAGGCGCGATCAACGACGACAGCCCGACGCTGCGCTGGGCCATCGGCTCGGAGCTAGGGGGCGCACAATGAGTTCGCTCAACGATCAGCCTGCCCGCGCGCAACAGATCGACCCGGACCGCTATGACGTCGACCTGAAGTACCTGGTCCCCGAGGACGTCGCCGGCACCCTGCCCGCACTGCCACCGAACCACTTCTACTTCTACCCGCCAGACCCTTCGCGCGAAGGCGACAGCGCGATCACGGCCCTGGAAAACAGCGATCTGTTCGACAGCTATCTCTATGGCGTGCGTCGGGTGCTTTACCAGGGCCGTACGGCCTGGCAGAACATCCTGATCGCCGACACTTACAACTACGGCCGCGTGTTGATGATCGATGGTGCGATCCAGAGCGCTGCCAGCGACGAGTCGCTGTACCACGAGCTGCTGGTGCAGCCGGCGATGCTGGCCCACGATGAGCCGCGCGAAGTCCTGATCATCGGCGGCGGCGAAGGCGCCACGTTGCGTGAAGTGCTGTCGCACGCCAGTGTCCGCCGCGCGGTGATGGTCGATCTGGACCAAGAGCTGGTGGAGCTGTGCCGAGCCCATATGTTCCAGTGGCACCAGGGCGCGTTCGACGACCCTCGCTGTGAGTTGGTGACGGCCGATGGCAGGGCTTACCTGGAAAATGACGCGTCGCTGTACGACGTGGTCATCATCGATGTCGTCGACATGCTCGACAACGGTCCGGCGCAGGCGCTGTACACGCGCCAGTTCTACGAGCTGCTGCATTCGCGCCTGCGCCCGGGCGGCGTGGTCGCGGTGCAAGGCCTGGAATTCTCCCACAGCGACGACAAACCCCATGCGGCACTGTCGCGCACGCTGCGCAGCGTCTTCAGTCAGGTCCACAGCTACCGCGCTGCGGTACCCTCGTTCCTGGCGTCGTGGGGCTTCCTGCTGGCGTCGGACTGGGTGGACCCTGCTCACTGGCAGGCCGCCGATCTGGACCGTCGCATCGAGCGCAAGCTCGGCCTGACCTGGCTGGACCACCTTGAAGGGGACTACCTCAAGGCGTGCTTCGTGATGGACAAGGAAACACGCTTCCTGATGGCTCAGCCCGGGCCGTTGCTGGAAGACGGCGTCACCTTCGTCGCCCCGCCCGACATCGAGGAAATCGAGTTCGGACCGACTCAGTTCCCAGCCCTCAAGGCCTATTGAAATGACCGCGCCACACGCCCTGCCGGCCGCAGACCTGTCCACGCCCAGCGCTTGCGTGCTGCATCGGGTGAAGTTCATGCCAGGCGTTGCCGTGCAGGCATCGGCGTCGCAGTGCCTAGCGCAGTTCGACGATCCGTACCCGACGCACGCCGCCCTGCTGCAACGTACCCCCATGACCGCCCTGCAGGCCTTGCCTGAAGACAGTGCAGCGGAGGAACTGCTGGTGGTGTTTGCGGCGGCCGGCCTGCAGACCAGTCACGCCTGGCGCCAGCACCTGGAAGCCTGGATGAGGACCGACGAGGACGCCGATCAGCCAACACTGGAGACGATGTCCTTTGGCGAGCGCATACTCTGGCGGCCTGGCCGAGCGCTGATTATCGGCAACCAAGAGCGCTGCACGGAACTGCTCGCCGGGATCGTCGCCTTCAGTTGGTACGAAGGTGGCTTGCGGCGTTTGGAAACGGAGATCGCGGCCTCCTGGAGCACCGCCGATGACGACATCGAACTGACCCAGTTGCCGCAGAAACGGCACCAGGCCCGCGCACGCCACGTCGATGCGTGCGTGACACGGACCACGCGTTGGCGTATCGCCTACACGCGTCTGGAAACCCGCCTGGAAAAAGCGCCCACGGGCCTGAGCAGTGCGATGCGCAGGCTCTACAATGAGCTGGCCATGCAAACTGAAGTGCACGATCGTCTGGTCAGCGTCGACGATCGCATCGAAGTGCTGCAGGACCTGTACGAACTGGCCACCGATCGACTCAGCGAGCATCGCCATGTGCTTGAGGAGCTGCGCGTGGAGTGGTTGATCGTGGCGCTGTTGCTGGCAGAGGCGGCGCTGAGTATCTGGGGATTGCTGACGTAGCGAAGAAGGCTAGAGCATGCGCGTACTACTCGTTGAAGATGACTTGCTGTTGGGCGATGGCATTCAGTTAGGTCTGCGCCAGGAAGGCGACCGGGTCGAATGGTTGACCGACGGCTTGCTGGCCAAACAGGCGCTGGCGACCGATGAGTTCGACCTGGTGATTCTCGACATCGGTTTGCCACGATGCAGTGGCCTGGAGGTGCTGCATGAACTGCGCAACCGCGGCTCCAAAGTGCCGGTCTTGCTGCTCACGGCCAGGGATGAAGTGGCCGACCGCGTGAAGGGGCTCGATTACGGCGCCGACGACTACCTGACCAAGCCCTTCGACTTCGAAGAATTGCTGGCCCGCATCCGCGCCCTGGCACGTCGCGCGCTGGGCCGTGCAGTGCCGCAACTGATCCACGGCAACCTGTGCCTGGACCCTTCGACGCATACCGTGACGGTGGACGACGACCCGATCAACCTCGCACCGCGCGAATATGCACTGTTGCGTCTGCTGCTGGAGAACAAAGGCAAGGTGCTGTCGCGCGCTCAACTGGAGAGCAAGCTGTATGGCTGGAGCGGAGATGTCGAAAGTAACGCCATCGAAGTTCACGTGCACCACGTACGACGCAAAACTAACAACAGCTTAATCCGGACCGTGCGCGGAATGGGATATACCATCGCCGAAGAGAACATGGGCTAGCGTCGATGCACGTCGGATCGTTCAAGTCATTCAGTCGCACAACGACGCACAAGCCGTCGGTGCGCAGGCTCTTGCTGGCGTGGTTGCTAGGCAGCTTCGTCGTGACCTGGTTGATGGTGATCGCCTTCACCTACTACTTGTCCACGAACAAGATCGAGCGCTTCTTCGATGAGGACATGCTCGACTTTGGTCAGGCTGCGCTCAACATCCTGTCGGTTGCCACCCGCGATGAGCGACTTGGCCGCAGCGCAGACGTCACGCAACAGACCATCGAAGCTAGCCGCGAAGCGATCAAAGGCCTGCCCCTGCTGCATCGAGGCGGGGTACTGGCCTATACGCTGTGGCAAAACGGCGAGGCGGTGCTATCGAGCGCCAACATGCCCGAAGGTTTCATTCACGCCCCGGACGGCTTCAGCTCGCTCAAGACGGCGAATGCCCAGTGGCGCGTGCTGAACATGCAGCAAGGCGAGATGAACGTGTGGGTCGGTGAGAACATCAGCTATCGCCGCCATACCATCAACACACTGCTGATCTATGCCCTGTTTCCTCTACTGCCGGCCTTTCCCCTACTGGCGTTGATGATCTGGTTCAGCGTCTCCCGTGGCTTGTCGCCGCTGCAGGCGATGCAGGAAGAAGTGCACAAGCGCTCCGATCGGAACCTCGAGCCGATTGCCCTGACCCGTGTGCCCGTCGAGGTCCATGGGCTGGTCGGCGAACTCAACCTGCTGCTCGAGCGTCTACGCAACGCGCTGGAGGCCGAGCGCCGCCTGACGGGTGATGCCGCCCACGAAATCCGCACCCCACTCGCCGCCTTGCGCACCCATGTACAAGTGGTGCTGCGCTCCACCGATCCTCAGTTCCAGGCGCACGGCCTGCAGCAAATCAACCGCAGCGTGACCCGTATCACCACACTGATGGAGCAGATTCTGCTGCTGGCGCGCTTGGACAGCGATGCCTTGATCGAAGAATTCTACCCGGTGGACTTGTCGACCGTGGCCGAGGCGGTGGAGGCCGATCTTGCGGTTCAGGCCTTCGACAAACGCATCAGCCTGTCGCTCGATCAAACGCCCGTCAGGATCATCGGTATCGAAGTGTGGCTGAAGATTTTGCTGAGAAACCTGGTGAGTAATGCGATTCGCTATACGCCTGCCGGTGGCCATGTCAGCGTGCGGGTCGAGCACCATGACCCGCATGCCGTGGTGTCGGTCATGGACGATGGTCCGGGGATCACGGCCGAAGAGGAAAAGGTGATCTTCAAACGGTTCTATCGGGGCACTGCGGCCTCAGGGATGGGCAAGGCAGTGGGCTGGGCTTGCCCATCGTCAAGCGGATTATCGAAGTGCACAAGGGTACGATCGTGCTGTCGCAGGGCTTGCACGGACGGGGACTGGGCGTGACGGTAACGCTGCCGAAAAGAATCTAGGCTTTGTTTGAAAAGTCTTGAGACGAAGGTCAGGCAAGGCGAAAATCGCCGAGGAAGCGGAGTTTACGGGTTGTAAATGAGCATTCCGACCGGGCTGGCGATCCAGGCGGTTTTCAACGCAGCATCACCGAGTATCAAGGCTTTTCAGACAAAGCCTGGAACGCTTCACTCTAATGCTTAGGAAACTTCACCGTGATCCACATTGATGACACCACCCACGTTGCCTTGGCCGATACGCTGTTCGTGTTTGCGCTCGAAGCGGAAGCCGCCGATGCATTCAGCCACGTCGATGCGGTATTCACCGGTATCGGCAAGGTCAATGCCGCCATTGCACTGACCAAGGCCCTGCAGACACGCAAGCCCAAGTTGATCGTCAACCTCGGCTCCGCTGGCAGTCCGCGTTACGGCAAAGGTGAGCTGGTGTGTTGTACGCGTTTCGTGCAACGGGACATGGACGTCACGCCCTTGGGCTTTGCCCGCTACCAGACGCCCTTGACCGACGTGCCGGTAATTCTGGAGCAGGGAGTGTCACTGCCCGGCATCCCATTGGGCACCTGCGGTACAGGTGATAGCTTCGAGACCAATCACGGCGATGCGCCCTATGATGTGGTGGACATGGAAGGTTATGTCCTGGCGCTGATCGCTCGCGAAGAGGGCATTCCGTTCCTGTGCCTGAAATACATTTCCGATGACGCGGGCAGCGAGGCGGCAGACGATTGGTCGGTGCAGGTGCACCTGGCGGCGCAGGCGTTTGGCAAGGTGTTGTTTGCCCAGGCGTGAATCGAAAGACGTTGGGCTTGCGAACGCGACCCCACTCATCAGGCAGGTATGAATAGATCTGCGCGGACGGCAATTGCAGAGAGTCTCTGCCCAATTCGTCTGCGTACGTGGGAACAGTCAGGCCAATGATCACACCCGCGTGAAAATGGAGACTCAGGATAACCTGCTCCCCTGAACGTCTATCTAATAGAGTCACTATCGCAGTCGCCCCCGCGACGCCGAGCCGAGAGGCATCACCGCCGCGGGAACGACAACGCCGTTAAGCCGTACCGGTGCCGCCGCGGTTGGCATTGCTGGGCGTCTGCATTTCATGAGTCTCGGCCTGGGTATCGGCGTTGCGCACCTGAGACTCCAGATCGTCGGTGGGTCGATGGCTACGGATCCTTCGAGTGAGGGTGCTGGCACTGGCAGCTAGCTCATCGGTCATTCTGCCGGTAGCCGCCAAGGCGCGTTGCCCTGTTTCTACAACACTCCGACTCACTTGCGTTCCGGTCTCCAACCCGCGACGGGCGACTTGCGCGCCCAGATGCCCTCCCGCACGCCCCACGTCATATCCGAATTGCGCGCTAGTCAACGCGGCGCTACCCAGGGCGTGGGGAGCAGAACGCAGCGCTTCTTTCGGCTTGGCGTGATTGTCATCGTTAAGCCAAGCCTTTCCCTTGTCAGAGAGTGTGCTCGTCATCGATGCAACGAACGCCCAGATACCGAACGCAGCGCCGGTTCCAAGCGTATTGATGGAGGTCCGCACAACGGTCTGTGCAGCAGGACCGGAAACCGCGTTGGCGCCCATGTGCTCGGCCGCTGCGCGACCCGCGAACGTCGCGCCCAAGCCAAAGTATCCGCCGCCAAGGCTATTGGCGCTGATGAGCGCTTTGCCGGCAGCGTCAAGCGCATTGGCGGGCACGCCAAGGAGCATGTTGCCCAGTCGCTGCCCTCCGTGCCCAATGGCCGACAGCACACTGCCTTGCTTTGCAGCCTTGTAGACAGACAACCAATCCTGTTCACCAGCCAGCGTGCGACGCACACTGGCCTGATCGGCCGTGTCGAGTGAAGTTCCCGCATCACGCAAGCCGAACAACAATGCTTCACCCCGCTCTTGCCGAGCGGTCTGAGCGTTATGCTTGAGGTTGGCCGTGGCGAGTCCAGATGCATAGTTACGCAGCGGTACCGCGATTTTATTGAACAGATCTGCAGCCTCGGGCCGACCGGATAACCTCAACGACGCCGACACGGTCCCGGTAATGACCGCACCAACCAGATAGGTCTGAATCTGCTTGGCATCCTCAAGCGCTTCGCGAATAGCCCCCTGCTGCTTGGCTTCCAGTCCCCTGGCCACGTCAGGGTGAAGTTTGTCTGCGGGTGCTTTGAGAAAGAAGGCGTCCGCTTTCGCTTCCGCGAACAGGCGCTGGAAGAACTCATCCGGAAAGTGGGCCTCCATACCCCTACCCCGCCCTCGGCCGTGGCTTTGAGCAGTCCATTGTCGATTTCGCCGAACACGAACTTGGTTACATCGCTGACAATCTCGGGCTTGGCAAACTGGGCGGCCACGACGCCGGTAAAGGGAAGACCGCCCACCAGGGCGGTTCCGTGAGTCGCATAACGATCGAGCCGGCCAGCATTTTCCATCGTGCTGCGGATTGCCGCGAGGTTCTCGCCTTCTTGCAAAAGCCGCTCGCTTCGGCTGTCCGCGATCGAATCCAGCATCTCGTGCTGTGTCTGCGCCAAATCAGCCTCAGCGGGGGTCGCCTGGGGCGACACTGGCAGACGATACTGAGCGAAGCGATCTCGCATGTAATCGCGTACAGCAGTGCGCTCTGCAGGGTCGGTTATGGCGCCGACGCCTTGGGCCTGCACAGCATGCTGGGCGGTTTCAGCATGTGCCCTATCAGGGGTGTGAAGATGTGCGACGTGAGATCCGTTGATATCCATCAGATAGGCCTCATTGTTGAATAGCCATTGCCAGGGATGTCAGAGCGCGTATTAGTTATGCCAGCGACTCTTCCTTCGTGCTGCCCTAGCACTGACTTGAGCGTGAATCGGACAGGAGAATGATTCGCATGAATCATGCAGTGGGCTGAGTGTGAGTGGTTGGCGAGCTCAGCCGGTTCCATGGAAAAGGCGTCGTACTGGCAGGTGAGAAACGAGCCCTGCAGGGGTCGCTGATCGCCCCCTCTGGCGTAGGCTAAGGTCGCGGGGGACATTGCTGGCGAAGGAGACTTTTGGGAGCGCCCAGATGCATCCGGCTAGCGGTGTGCTGTCTCCTGCCATCAGATTCGGACATCCAAGGTATTCTTGCGGGCTAAGGTTTACGTCTGCGTGTAAACTTGCGCCCTTTTTTCGATTCATCCTTGGCCGATGTCACTCCATGTGCCGTCAGTACGTCTGTGCCCTTTGATCATTGCCAAGGCGACATAGCTTTTGTCACGGGGGATGAGCCCGTTGGCAAGCGGTAGGCCGCGCCGCCTGCGCTTGGAACCCCTGCAAACCCGCTAAAACGCACTGGAAACACGCACCTCCGGAGACCGCATGATAGAGCCATACAAGCCAGTAATTACGCGCACTGGGCCATCTCGAAGGTTCTCCGTGGCCCCCATGATGGATTGGACCGACCGCCACTGCCGATATTTCCTGCGCCTACTCTCGCGCCACGCCCTGCTCTACACCGAAATGGTCACCACCGGCGCCCTGCTGCACAACGACGCCGCCCGTTTCCTGCGCCACGACGTCTCGGAGCACCCGCTGGCCCTGCAACTGGGCGGCAGCAACCCTGCCGAACTGGCAGCCTGCGCGCGCCTGGCGCAAGAGGCCGGCTACGACGAGGTCAACCTCAACGTCGGCTGCCCCAGTGATCGGGTGCAGAACAACATGATCGGCGCGTGCTTGATGGGCCAACCCGCGCTGGTAGCCGAGTGCGTGAAAGCGATGATCGACACGGTGCAGATTCCGGTGACGGTCAAGCACCGCATCGGCATCAATGGCCGCGACAGCTACGCCGAGCTGTGCGACTTCGTCGGCCAGGTCCGCGATGCCGGTTGCAAGAGTTTTACCGTGCATGCACGCATCGCCATCCTCGAGGGCCTTTCGCCCAAGGAGAACCGTGAGGTTCCACCGCTGCGCTACGACGTGGCCGCGCAGCTCAAGCGGGACTTTCCCGACCTTGAGCTGATACTCAACGGCGGAATCAAAACACTAGAGGAATGCCACAAGCACCTTCAGACCTTCGATGGCGTGATGCTAGGACGCGAGGCGTATCACAATCCTTACCTGCTGGCCGAGGTGGATCAGCAGTTGTTCGGCAGCCAGGAGCCTGTGGTGAGCCGCAGCGAGGTGATGGAGCGGTTGATGCCGTATCTGGTAGCGCATGTCGAGTCCGGCGGGGCCATCCATCACATCACTCGACACATCCTTGGCCTCGGCCAAGGCTTCCCAGGGGCGCGGCGCTTCCGTCAGTTGTTGTCGGCGGACATCCACAAGGCCGCAGCGCCCTTGCAAGTCGTGGAACAGGCGGCTCAGTTACTGCAGGGCCGGTAAGGGGAACCCTGGGCACGGAGCGCACTCGAACAGGGATTCGCCCTGCGCCCCTCGCGCCCCGGACAACCCTCGTGTTCGGCCTTGAGCGGCTGTCAGGGCTGGGGTAATGTCGAGACACTCACAGGACAGAGCACGCCCATGACTTCCAAGCTGGAACAACTCAAGCAGTTCACCACCGTCGTCGCCGACACCGGAGACCTGGAGGCCATCACTCGCCTCAAGCCGGTCGATGCCACCACCAACCCGTCGCTGCTGCTCAAGGCCGCCGCCATCGAAGGTTACGCCGACCTGCTCAAGCAGGTGCGCAGCGATGCCAAGGGTGATGTGCAACTGGCGTGCGACAAGTTTTCGGTCGCGGTCGGCGCGGGCATTCTCAAGGTCATTCCGGGTCGCATTTCCACCGAGGTCGACGCGCGCCTGTCGTTCGACGAGCCGGCGCTGCTGAATAAGGCGCGTCAACTGATCGCGTTGTACGAAGCGGCTGGCATCAAGCGCGATCGCGTGCTGATCAAGCTGGCGTCTACCTGGGAAGGCATCCGCGCTGCCGAGAAGTTGGAAAAAGAAGGCATCCAGACCAACCTCACCCTGCTGTTCTCCTTCGCCCAGGCCCAGGCCTGCGCCGATGCCGGAGTGTTCCTGATCTCGCCGTTCGTAGGCCGTATCTACGACTGGTACAAGAAGAGCACCGGCAAGGAATACACCGGTGCCGAGGATCCAGGCGTGCAATCGGTCACGCGCATCTACGACTACTACAAGACCAACGGTTACGACACCGTGGTCATGGGCGCCAGCTTCCGCAACGTTGGGCAGATCGAGCAACTCGCTGGTTGCGACCGACTCACCATCAGTCCGGAACTGCTGCAGCAACTGAGCGACGATCAGGGCGAGCTGCCGCGCATCCTCAAGCCGGGGTCTGCCGGCGAAGCCAAGCAGGTACTGGACGAAGGCCAGTTCCGCTGGGCGATGAACGAAGATGCCATGGCTACCGAAAAACTGGCCGAAGGCATCCGTCAGTTCGCACGCGATCAGGAAAAGCTCGAGAAGGTCATGGCGGAAAAAGCCTGATACATCTGGTGATTGTGCAACGGGCGGGAAATACTCAGTATTTTCCGCCCGTTTTGATTTGATGGTCTAGATGAATCCCTCACTGCCCGCAGTCCTCGCCGGCCCTGTGCTTCGACGCTTGGAGTCGCAACGCCTGGCTGTCTGGTTGGTCGGCTCGCGCCCACTGAATCCGCAATTCTTACTGCCAGGCCTATCAATCGAACCCCTACAGCAGTGCCAACGGGTTGCGATGGGGCGCCATGCGTTCGTTCACCTGCTTGAGGTGCAATTCGACGCGCCACTGCCTGAAGACGTCGAACTGGAGTACGACCTGCGTCTGGACAACGGCCTGGGTATCGCCGAGTGGGCTCCTCACCTGCTTTATCCTGGCAGGCATCTGCCCAATTTCGTGCTGCGCAGACGCGTGGACAACGTGCTCCACGGCTCCTGTCGCAAGCCCCATCATTCTGCGCCCGACGGCATGCTGTGCGCCGATCGCTTGCTATTGGAGAGCCTGGCACCGCAGCAGCGCCCTGCCCTACTGCTGATGACGGGCGATCAAGTCTATGCCGACGACGTAGCCGGCCCTACCCTCAAGGCCATCCACGGGCTGGTCGAGTGCTTGGGCCTGTTCGACGAAGCCCTCGACGGCGCGCTGGTCAACAGCGGCGAGGCTCTGTATCGCCACCCGGCAGGCTACTACCATCGCGCCGACCTGCTGCCGTCACACGAGGGCAACGAGCCGCTGCGGCGCCGCTTCTTCCGCGGCAAGCGCAAGCCGATCTTTTCGTCGAGCAATGCCGACAACCACCTGGTGACGTGGGCCGAAGTCATGGCCATGTATCTCTTGGTGTGGTCGCCGACGCCTTGGACGCTGATCTCGCTCGTGATGCCAGAAGGCCTGTCGGCTGAAGATCGACAGCGCTATCAAGCTGAACGACCTCTGATCGAAGACTTCCGCGACGGACTTGACCACGTGGCACGGGTGATGGCGCATCTGCCGTGCCTGATGATCTTCGATGACCATGACATCACCGATGACTGGAACCTGTCGGCGCAATGGGAGCAGACCGCCTATGGCCATCCTTTTTCCCGGCGGATCATCGGCAATGCCCTGATCGGATACCTTGTGTGCCAAGGCTGGGGAAACGACCCAACGGCCTGCTCACCTCTGATCCAGACTTTGCAGCGATTGACCGAGGACACTGGGCAGCGACAGCTCATCGCCTCGCTGCAAGACAGTTTGATAGACGCTCTATTGCGCTTCCAGTCCTGGCATTACGACTTGCCCTGCGACCCACCTCTGCGCGTTCTGGACACCCGTACCCGACGCTGGCGCAGCGAGCGCGACCTGAAGAAGCCCTCGGGCCTGCTCGATTGGGAAGCCCTGTGCGAATTGCAGCAAACCCTGCTCGATCATCCGTCGGCAATCATCGTGTCACCCGCACCGATCTTCGGCGTCAAGCTGATCGAGACGGTACAGCGGGTATTCAGCACGCTGGGCTATCCGTTGCTGGTCGACGCCGAGAACTGGATGGCGCATCGCGGTGCCGCGCAGGTGATCCTGAACATCTTCAGGCATTCGCGCACACCCGGCCATTACGTGATTCTCTCCGGCGATGTGCATTATTCCTTCGTGTACGAAGTGCTGATCCGACATCGCCAGCGCAGCCCGCACCTCTGGCAAGTGACCAGCAGCGGCATCAAGAACACCTTTCCACGCAGGCTTCTGGACGTGCTGGATCGGCTCAATCGCTGGCTGTATGCCCCGCGCTCACCGCTCAACGGTTTCACCCAGCGCCGCGCGATGGAAGTGGTGCCACGCCTACCAAGCCGCAGCAAGGCAGGAGAGCGCTTGTGGAACGGTTCGGGGTTAGGACAGGTGTTCTTCGATGATGAAGGCCGCCCGGTAAGGGTGCTTCAATTGAACGCCGATGCAAGCGAGGCGACCGAGTTCATCAGAACGCACAGGCACGAGCACTGACGCGGTCAGGTCAGGACCGCTCCAGCGCACTCACCAAATCACGAAACGCTTCGCGGTTGGAGTCGTTCAAGCCCATCAGGATCTTGTGCGCCTCCAACACCTTGGCACGCACGACTTCCTCGTTCTCGTCCTGGGAAGGTAGATCGCTCAGGCAGTCGGGGCACGGCAGGGGCCGATCGACGATATTGAACACCTGATCGAAGCCCATCGACTGCAGCAGCCGGGAAATATCCGGGTTTGTGGTCACCACAGTGGGCAGTAGGCCGACCTTCTGACGCGACAGGATCGACAACTTGGCCAGCAGACCCAAGGTGGTGCTGTCGATGCTCTCGGTCTCGGTCAGGTCGATGACGATGGCCGAGAAATTCAGCGCCGTGAAGATCTTTTCGATCGTCGCATCCAGGGCTGAACACAAGGTCAGGCGCACTTCACCGACGAATTTCAGTACGAAGGTACCGTTCTGCTCGGCGAACTGGATTCTACCGGTACTCATGGAAGGTTCCTGCTCAACACCAATAGGGCGATATCATCCGGCATCTCCCCAAGCGTAGCTAATCCGAATCGACTGCGCAGTCCGTCCAGACTGCCCTGCGCGTCTTTGACAATCTCCGGCAAGTTTGCCTCTTTGTCTTTGAGTGTGGCCCCAGGCAAAAGGTCCAGGATGCCATCGGACATCAGCGTAAGGCTGAAGCGCGGCGGCAATTCCAGCACATGGTCCTGATAGGTGGCTTCGTCGAACAGCCCTACCGGCAAGCCACGCCCCTCGAGGTAGCGTGCCTGACCTGGGGTATACAACACGGGCAACGGCAGATGGCCGCCCACGCTGTAGGTCATCAGTCCGGTGTCCTCGTCGATCACTCCGCCGACCATGGTCACATGCTTGCCCAGCTTGCAGTTGATCAGCCCACGGTTGATGTGCGCCAGCACCTCGGACGGCTTGAAGTCGCGCATCTTGCCGTTGCGTTTGAATTCGAACAGCAAACGGGTGGTCATGAACTTGAGCAGCACGGTGACGAACGCCGACGAAGCGCCATGGCCGGACACGTCCGCCAGATAGAACGCTACTCGACGCTCATCGACACGGAAGTAGTCGGTGAAGTCGCCCGACAGGTACAACGAGGGAATGATCTGGTGATCGAACGACAGGTCGCCCGCCGTCCAAGGCTTTTCCGGCAGCATGTTCATCTGCACCTGACGCCCGGCGGTCTGGTCTTCCTGCAACAGATGCAGACTGGCTTCCAACTCACGATTGGCCGCTTCGAGCTTCTCGCGGTAGCGCTCGTTTTCCAGCATCAACCGCGAGCGGTCCAGCGCGCGGCGCACCGAGTGCTCGAGTACGGCGAGGTCTTCCAGCGGTTTGATCAGATAGTCGGCCGCGCCCAGGCGCAGGGCTTCGACTGCATCGCTCATCACCCCGGCACCGGACACCACGATCACCGGCATTTGCGGAGCCTGCTCGGTGATGCGACGGATCAACTCGAGCCCGCCCATCTGAGGCATGCGCAGATCGCAGATAACGAGTTCAGGCTGGTGTTCTTCGAAGACCTGAAGCCCCTGTTGGCCATTGATGGCCTGAAGGACGCTGAAGCCACTGTCTTCCAGATACGCGGCGAGGCTTGCACGGACCACGTCGTCGTCATCGATTATCAGCAGCGTTGCACGGGTTTTCTGCATGTGGGCGAACGGCGCCGATTGGTTGGCGTAGCGGACATCGGCAAGGACGACGGTCGACTACTTGGAATACTGATGACCGCTGCGCGCGAGGTGGACAGCAAGGCTATCCGGCGACGCGCAAAGGTGCCTGTAAGGCGCAGACGGTACTCCCATCCGCTGGGCGTTTCAAGCATGCGAGGATGGAGTGCGCAGGCCTAATCACCTGAGGTTATTGGAGACCAGGTTTTGGCTCACTAATGGATATAGCCAAGCCGTTTGAACGGCGCGTTGTCACCTTGCGAAGTGCGCGCCGTGCCCACATTCGCCGACGAAAAAGGCGATCCTGAGATCGCCTTTTCTGTGGATGGCTCAGAAGTCGTCTTCGACCTCGCCATCCTTGACCTTGAACTCCCTGTTCTGCAGGTAGGCGTTGCGGATGAAGATGTACTTATCGCCCTGTATCAGCTTCTCTGCCGGGAGCAGGCTGGCGCGGGTATCGACCACATCGAGCGCGAAGATGGAGTTGCGCGTCGGCACATGGTCGATGTAGCGGTAGGGTTCGGTGAAGGAATCCGGGTACTTGGACAAGCCATCGCGCACGTTGCTCGGCCCCAGCAGCGGGATGACGACATAGGGCCCGCTGGGCACGCCCCAGTAGCCGAGGGTCTGGCCGAAGTCTTCATCGCTGCGCTGCAGACCCATGCGGGTGCCGACATCGAAGAAACCGCCCAGGCCGAAGGTGGTGTTGACGATCAGCCGCGCCGTGTCGACACCCGCAGCATGAGGCTTGAGCTGGAACACATTGTTGACCAGGTTGCCGACATCGCCCAGGTTCCGGAAAACGTTGTGGATGCCATCTTCGAGGAACTGCGGGGTCACGGCCTCGTAGCCTTTGGCCAACGGCCTCAGCGCGTAGGTATCGATCACGTCGTTGAAGCGGAAGATCGGTCGGTTGACCGCTTCCCATGGGTCGTCCTCGGTGGCCGCCTGGGTGGCGGCCATCGGCGCCAGCAGCAGGCTGGCACAGACACAGGCCTGGGTGATTCGCTCGATCACACCGGCACCGATCCTCTGCATAGCTGTTTCTCCATCGGGTTTCACGGCGGCAAGCACCGGATGGCGCTGCGCGATAGGGCGCCAGTATACGGGCAATCTGGCTGGCGGCGAGCATGGCATATCTTGCTTGATCGCGTAGTGTTCATCTCGCTCTTCATGTGACTATCACACTACCGTCACATAGAGACTCTAGCGTGGGCGATATTTCAGGGATGTTGCCATGCACGAAGCCCCCGCCCCCACTGCCGTGCTGTTCGGCCTGCGCGGCTGCCTGGTCCAGGCTGCGAAGGGTAGCCCCTGCCCGCCCCCGGCGCTCTCGACACCCTGGCGTCGCTGCACGCGCAACAGGTGCCCTGCATCTGGCTCGATGAACTGGACAGCGAGCACAGCACTGCGCTGACCGCTGTGCTGCCGAGTTGGTTACCCGGCCACGCCGCCAATGGTTCGCCTTGGCCTTCCCCGAACGCCTGCTGGCAAGCGTTGATGTCACTGAGCAGTGCCCGCCTGGACGGATGCGTCCTGGTGAGCGGCGAACCGCGCCTGCTGCAGGCAGGCCTGAATGCAGGACTATGGACCGTGGGCCTGGCCACCTGCAGCCCATCGTGTGATCACACCTCGAACCGGTGGCAGGCCATGAGCGTGCAGGAGCAGGAACTGGCGCGCGGCAAGTCCACCCTTGAACTGTTCGGATTGGGCGTGCACTCGGTGATCGACCATCTCGAAGCGCTCGACACCTGCCTGGCAGACATTGCCCACCGTCGACGCAAGGGTGAAAAACCCTGACGGCGCGGCTTGATGCCGATCATGCAAAGCGTCAGCAAGTGGATTACGCTTGCAGTCAGGTCAGAACCTTTGCGCCTGCGCCGAGGTCCATGGCTTGCCAAGTCATTGATGGAGAACAGCCAATGCCCGCCCGCGAATTGCAAGAACGCCTGAACAGCCTGCGCGAGCAACTGGATCGAAACGTACCGCTGTCGGAAGAGGAACTCGCCGGCCTGCGCGAGGAAGCACGACAGATCGAGGCGCAGATCAAGCTCGAAGAAGTCTCGCCAGACAACAATCTGGTTGATGGCGTGAATCTCGCCGTCGAGCGCTTCGAAGTCGATCACCCCGATCTCACTGCCACGCTGCGCGACATCATCACTCGCCTGCACAGCATGGGTATCTGATACGCCGCTTGGGGCTGCGGGTGCGGCCCCGAAGATGAACTTACTGGCGCACCAGCCTGCCGTTACGCGGGCTGATCGGCGCGGTGCTGCGATAAGGATTGATATCAAGCCCGCCCCGGCGCACGTAGCGTGCATACACCGTCAAGTGCTCTGGCTGCAGCAGGCGCAGCAGATCCAGATAGATCCGTTCCACGCACTGTTCGTGGAAGTCGGCATGCTGGCGGAAGCTCACCAGGTAGGTCAGCAGGCTGGCAGGATCTAGCGCCCTGCCCTTGTACTCAACCACCACGCTCCCCCAGTCCGGCTGACCCGTTACGGGACAATTGGATTTGAGCAGATGACTGTGCAAGGTTTCTTCGACCACGCGGCCAGGATCGCAGCGCAGCAGCTCGGGCTGTGGTTCGCCATAGTGGCTGATGGTCACATCCCACGCATCGATGCACTGCCCTGGCAGGGCCATGACCCCCTCGCTTTGCACGTCGTTCAAGCTCCGCACCCGCACACGCACCGGTTTACCGGCGGCGGCAGAGAGGTCTTGCTCAAGACACGTCACCAGTTCCTCGGCAGAGGCGAACACCGTCTGGTTCAACGAGTTGAGGTAGAGCTTGAACGACTTGGATTCGATGATGTTGGGCGAGTCGGCCGGGATCGCGAACTCGCCCATGGCCACCACTGGCTTGCCTGAAGGCAGCAGCCAGGACAGCTCGAAGCAGTTCCAGTAGTCCACGCCCTGCCACGGCAGCGTTTGCGCAGTGACGCCCAGTTCGGCCCACTTGGCCGCTCGGGGGATCGGGAACAGCAGCGAGGGCGTGTAGATGGCGATGTATTCGCTGGACTTGCCCAGCGGGGAGTGTTCGGCGGCGGGATGCATGTCTCTGACCTGAAAATGCGGAAATGCGCCCATTCTACCGGTTTTGCCGCCCGCCTTGGGCGCCGCTGTCACTCGATGGTCAACTGACCGACCATGCCCGCCTGGTAATGGCCTGGCACATTGCAGGCAAACTCGATGGGCGCCGTCTGGCGGAAGGTCCAGGTCAGCTCGGCACGCTGTCCTGGCTGGACCAGCACGGTATTGGCCGCGTCATGGCCGTGCGCAGCGTGGTCCATCTGTCCATGATCCATACCGGCCATGGCGGCCATTTCCTTCTGGTGCTCGGCGTGCATGGCCGCATCGCCCAGGTTGAACTCGTGAACCAGCTTGCCTTCGTTGATCAACACGAAGCGCACCGTCTCCCCCGCCTTGACCTGCAACTTGCCTGGTTCAAAGGCGATATCCTTGAGCACTACCTGCACGGTACGGGTGGCTGTGCTGGCTGGAGCAGGCTCGCCGAAGGCGAACGACTTGGCGCCGTCCGCAAGCGCCGGCAGGCTGACAAAGGCGAAGGCAGCACTGAGGATCAGAGATTTCATGGAGACTCCTGGCGTAGGTGGACAATGGCGCCACTCTACGGTCAGCGCGCTGGCGGCGGGCTGACCGGCAGATTACAACGCTGTCAGCTTGGGCACGCTGACGTTGGCTCACGTATCATCGTCGTCAATTCCCTTGGCAGCCGAGCGCGCCCACGGCGCGAGCAGGCCAACGCTCTTGTGTGTGGACACCCCATGAAACTGTTGATCGTCGAAGACCAGGCCCGCACCGGCCAATACCTGCGCCAGGGCCTGAGCGAAGCGGGCTTTGCCACGGAATTGGCCGACGATGGCGAAACCGGAGAATTTCTTGCCCTCACCGGCGATCACGATCTGCTGATCCTCGACGTGATGCTGCCCGGCCGCGACGGCTGGCAGATCCTCCAGGCCGTGCGCCAGGCCGGACTGGACACGCCAGTGCTGTTCCTCACCGCGCGCGATGCCGTGGCCGACCGTGTCCATGGTTTGGAATTGGGTGCCGACGACTACCTGGTCAAACCCTTCGCCTTCTCCGAACTGCTCGCTCGGGTTCGCAGCCTGCTGCGACGCGGCTCGAGCCCGAGCCAGGACAACGTCCTGATCCTCGCCGACCTGCGCCTGGACCTGTTGCGCCGCCGCGCCGAGCGTGCCGGTAGCCGTATCGACCTTACCGCCAAGGAGTTCGCCCTGCTCGAACTGCTGCTGCGCCGCCAGGGCGAGGTGCTGCCCAAATCGCTGATCGCCTCGCAGGTGTGGGACATGAATTTCGACAGCGACACCAATGTCATCGAAGTCGCGATCCGGCGTCTGCGCCTGAAAATCGACGAAGGCCATCCCGGCAAGCTCATCCATACCGTACGCGGCATGGGCTACGTGCTCGAAGAGCGTGCCGACTGATGCCGCGCCTGTCACTGGGAGGACGCCTGGCCCTGCTGTTCGCCGCCTGCACTGCAGCCGTTTCGCTGACCGCTGGACTGCTGTTCAGCCAGGCCAGCGAACGGCACTTCGTCGAGCTCGATCAGCAGTTGCTCAGCGCCCGCCTTTCGCAACTGCGCACCGCCCTTGCCCATGTCGACTCCCCACGCGCACTGGAGGCCAAAGTGCCAGTGCTGCGCAGCGAACTGAGCCACCAGGCAGACCTGGCCCTGCGCATCCGCGGCAACGATGACACGCTGTGGTTCGACAGTCGCACCGGCTTGCCCGAGGAACCTCGCCAGCCGGGCTTGGCCACCCTGCACAGGGGCAGCATCGCCTACCGCAGCCTTTCCGAGCGCGTAGCAGGCGGGCAGGTCACGCTGTTTCTGGACATCACCCATCACCAGCATTTCCTGGAGCGCATGCAGCAATTGATCTGGCTGACAGTGGGCCTGTCCGCGCTGGTCACCGCCCTGCTCGGCGCCTGGGCGGTCAGGCGGGGACTACGCCCCTTGCGCCAGATGGGAGCGGTGGCGGCCAGTGTCAACGCCCGCTCGCTGACCACTCGCCTGCCGGTGGCGCAACTGCCGGAGGAACTGGCCGAGCTTGGCCAGACCGTCAACGCCATGCTGCAGCGCCTGGAAGATGCCTTCGTGCGCCTCTCGGCCTTCTCCGCCGACATTGCCCATGAGCTGCGCACGCCGCTGTCGAATCTGCTCACGCACACCCAGGTCACGCTCACCCGACCGCGCAGCCTGGACGAGTACCGTGAGGCCTTGCACGACAATCTCGAAGAGCTGCAGCACATGGCGCAAATGGTCAACGACATGCTGTATCTGGCCAAGGCCGACCATGGCTTGCTCATGCCTAACCGAGAGCGGCTGGACCTGGCAGCGGAGGTCGATGCCCTGCTCGATTACTACGCCGCACTGGCCGAGGACGCCGCCATCACCCTGCGCCGCCAAGGCCAGGCGCACCTGCAGGGCGATCGCCACATGCTGCGTCGGGCGCTGTCGAACCTGCTGGAAAATGCCCTGCGCTTCACGCCGCCAGGCGGAACGGTCGAGGTGAGCGTGTCACCCGACCTGCGCGTGGACGTGGCCAACACCGGACCGGCCATCGCCGAGCACGCCCTGGCGCGCGTGTTCGACCGCTTTTATCGAGAGGATCCGGCACGCCATCAAGGCAGCACCGAGCACGCGGGACTGGGACTGGCGATCACCCGCTCGATCGTCCAGGCCCATGGCGGCTCGATAAGCGCGCACTGCCGCCAAGGCTGGACACATTTCGTGATCGAACTGCCCCAGCCATGCTGAGGCAGTGTCGGGGTCGATCTCACTCGTAGCGCAGCGCCATCGCCGGCTCGATCTGCGACGCCCGGTACGCGGGGTACAGGGTGGCGAGGAAGCTCATCACCAGCCCGGCGCTACAGATGATCGCCACATCGCCCCACTGCAGTTGCGACGGCAGGCTGCTGATGAAGTACAGGTCGGAGGTGAAGATGTGCTGCCCGCTGGTACGCTCCAGCCAGCCGACGATAGCGCTGACGTTGAGCGCGCCGATCACGCCCAGCACACCGCCGATCAAGGTGCCGACGATGCCGATCAGGCTGCCCTGGACCATGAAGGTGCCCATGATCTGCGCCGGCGTAGCGCCTAGGGTGCGCAGGATGGCGATGTCCGCGCCTTTGTCGTTCACCACCATCACCAGCGTGGCAATGATGTTGAAGGCCGCCACCGCGATGATCATCAGCAGCAACAGGCCGATCATGGTCTTCTCCATCTTCATCGCACTGAACAGGCTGCCCTGAGTGTGCGACCAGTCGTCGGCACGATAGGCCGTGCCGAGGCGGGTGGCGATCGCCTTGGACACCTGCGGCGCCGCGTACAAGTCATGCAATTTCAGGCGTACGCCCTGCACTTGGTCGGGCGCCCAGCGTTGCATCTGACCGGCATCGGCAATGTGGATATAGGCCTGCGAGCCGTCCAGCTCGGCACCGACCTTGAAGATGCCGACCACGGTCAGGCGCTGCATGCGCGGGGTGATGCCGCCCGGCGCACTGCTCACCTCCGGAACGATCAGCGTGACCTTGTCGCCGGTGTTCAAGCGAAAGCGCCGCGCCGTAAGCTCACCGAGCACTACCCCATACTCGCCCGGCTGCAACGCCTGCAGCGAGCCCTGGACGATATGCTCGCCGACGATGGACACCTGGCCCTCCTCGGCCGGGTCGATGCCACTGACCTGGATCGGCTGCATGGCGCCCTTGTAGGAAAGCATGCCCTCCATCTCGGTCAAGGGCGCGGCGGCGACCACGGCTGGATTCTTCAATGCGGCTGTGGCCACGCTGCGCCAGTCATCCAGCGGCTGAACGCCGAGAATGCTGGCGTGCGGCACCAGGCCCAACACGCGCGAACTCATCTCCCGCTGGAAGCCGTTCATGACTGACAGCACCACGATCATCGCCAGCACACCCAGTGACAGGCCGATCATCGAAGTCATGGAAATGAACGAGATGAAGTGGTTGCGGCGCTTGGCACGGGTGTAGCGGGCACCGATGAACAAGGGCAAGGGTCTGAACATGTACGCGAACATCCAGTTGAACAGAGGATGGGGCCGCGCAGGCAGCCCCGTGCAGTCAGATCGAGACCAGGCGACCGTCTTCCAGGCTCAGCACACGGTCCATCTTGCGTGCCAGGCTGAGGTCGTGGGTCACCACCAGGAACGCTGTGCGCGACGCTGTCGACAGCTCTTGCATCAGTTCCTGAATGCCCAGGGCCGTGTGGTGATCGAGGTTGCCGGTGGGCTCGTCGAGCATCACCAGGCCCGGCTGGTTGACCAGCGCACGGGCAATCGCCACACGCTGGCGCTCGCCACCGGACAGCTCGGCAGGCTTGTGATTCAGGCGATGCCCCAGGCCCACGCGCTCGAGCAATGCGGTGGCGCGCTGGCGGGCCTCGGGAATCGGCGTGCGGCCGATCAGCAGCGGCATGCAGACGTTTTCCAGGGCGGTGAATTCGGCCAGCAGGTGATGAAACTGGTACACGAAGCCCAACGCGCGGTTGCGCAGCAGGCCGCGATCGCGCTCGCCCAACGCCGACAGCTCTTCGCCGGCCAGCCAAACGCTGCCCTGGGACGGTGTGTCGAGCCCGCCGAGCAGGTTGAGCAGCGTGCTCTTGCCCGAGCCGGAACTGCCGACAATGGCCACCCGCTCGCCCGGATGCAGCTCCAGGCTCAACCCGGACAGCACCTGCACCGACTCCGGGCCCTCGTCATAGGACTTGCCCAGGTTGCGGCAACTCAGTACGGCTTTATCACTCATGCGCGACTCACTCATAACGTAGCGCCTCTGCAGGCTGGGTGCGCGCAGCACGCCAGGCCGGATACAGGGTGGCGAGGAAACTCAGGGCCAGCGCCGCACCACAGACCATCCACACATCCTGGGCGATGATCTGCGACGGCAGGTAATCGATGAAATACACGTCGGCGTTGAGGAATTTGTGCCCGATCAGCGTCTCGATGCCGGCAATGGCGGCGCTGACGTTGAGCGCGGCGAGGATGCCGACCACGGCGCCGATCAAGGTGCCGACCACGCCGATGACCGTGCCCTGGACCATGAAGATCGCCATGATCTGTCGTGGCGTGGCACCGAGGGTACGCAAAATGGCGATGTCGCCGCGCTTGTCGTTGACGACCATCACCAGGGTGGAAATGATGTTGAACGCCGCCACCGCGACGATCAGCAGCAGCAACAGGCCGATGATCGACTTCTCCATGCGAATCGCTTGGTACAGGTTGCCCTGGGTGCGGGTCCAGTCGCGGGCATAGTACTGCTGCTCGCCCAACTGCTTGACGATGTTCCAGGCCTCGCGAGGCGCCTGGAACAGGTCGTCGAATTTAAGCCGCAGCCCTTGCACCTGATCGGCTTTCCAGCGGTGCAGGCGCGACAGGTCGGACAAGTTGGTCAGCCCCAGGTACCCGTCGATTTCGCCGGCACCCACGTGGAAGGTGCCGACCACGGTAAAGCGCTTCATGCGCGGGAACATGCCGGCCGGGGTGATGCTCACCTCCGGCGCGACGAACGTGACTTTGTCGCCGACCTTGACGCCCAGTTTGTCGGCCGCCTTGTCACCGATCAGGATGCCCCACTCACCCGGCGCCAGGCGGTCGAGACTGCCCTGCTGGATGAAGTTGTCGATGATCGACACTTCACGCTCACGCTCGGGCAGGATGCCGTTGAGCAGCATCTTCTGCACCTTGCCGTCATCGGTCAACAGACCCTGCATCTGGGTGAAAGGCGCGACCGCCTGGACATGCGGATTCTGCTTTACTTGTTGAGCGAGGGCCTGCCAATCGGCGATGGGCTGATCGCCTTCCACGGTGGCGTGCGGAACCATGCCCAGCACGCGGGTGCGCATCTCGTGGTCGAAGCCGTTCATCACCGACAGCACCACGATCATGACCACCACGCCCAGGGCGAGGCCGATCATCGAGGTCAGGGAAATGAACGAGACGAAATGGTTGCGGCGCTTGGCACGGGTGTAGCGGGTGCCGATGAATACGAAGAGAGGTCTGAACATGTCGGGGCTTGTTCGCAGGAAAGGGAACGTCCTTGTGGCGAGGCGCCTGTGGCGGCTTTACACTCGGACCACTGCCGCAACCATGGGTTCGCCATGACGACACTAGACGAAGAAGATCGGCGCGAATACTACCGCATCGAAGATCGGATCGCACTGCAAATCAGCCCGTTGAGCGCGGCGCAAGCCCTTGATACAGAACTGTTGCTGGATGATTCGCCGCTGTTCAACCTGCTCAGCGAACTGCACCTGTCCGACTTTGAAGCCCAGCACCTGTTACGCCAGCTCAGCGACAAGGACCGTACCCTGGCCGCCTTCTTGCGCGCGCAGAACAAGCGCCTCGATCTGCTCAGCGCAGTGGTGGCGCAGACCCTGCTCGGCGAAATCGGCGAGCCGCAACGGGTGATCATCTCCGAGGGCGGCATCGAAAGCGTTCAGGCGCAGAGGATTGCCCCGGGCACCCGGGTGAAAGTGAAGATGGTGCTCATGCCACGCGCCCATGGCCTGCTCTTGCGCGGACGCGTCACCCATTGCGATCCACAGGCTGACGGCCAATTCGAGGTCGGCACCGAATTCACCGACATGAGCGATGCCGAACGCCAGTTGCTGGCCCGCTATATCCTACAGCGCCAGCAACAGCAGCGCCGCCAGCAACTGGAACGGCAAGACCCGCAACCCTGAACTTTTCCCTCTCCCGACTTGAAGGAATGAACGTGACCCTGATCTACGGCCATCGCGGCGCCAAGGGCGAAGCACCCGAGAACACCCTGACCAGCTTCCGCCAGTGCCTGTCGCACGGCGTGCACCGCTGCGAACTGGACCTGCACCTGTCGGCCGACAACCAGTTGATGGTGATCCACGACCCGACCCTCAAGCGCACCACGGGCCGCCGCGGCAAGGTGGTCGAACACAGCGCCGCCAACCTTGTCACTTACGACGCCCGCCAAGGCGGTCCGGGCCATGTGCAACCCTGCCCTATTCCGCGCTTGGAAGACCTGTTCGAAAAGTGCGCCTTCGAGCACTGGCAGCTTGAAGTCAAAAGTGCATCTCGTACGCGCGCCGCTACCACAGTGCTGGCCATTCGCGAACTGGCCCAGCAGTACGATCTGCTCGACAAGGTGACCATCACCTCGAGTTCACGGGAAGTGTTGGGCGCGGCCCAAGAGCTGGTGCCGGACATCGCGCGCGGACTGGTCGCCGAGTACGCCTGGCTCGACCCATTGAAGGTCGCGCAGAACTACGGATGCAACCTGCTGGCGCTGAACTGGACGTTGTGCACACCCGAGCGCCTGATCAAGGCCCAGCGCCAGGGTCTGCACGTGTCGGTATGGACGGTCAACGAGCCGGCACTGATGCGCCGACTCGCCGACTTTGGCGTGGACAGCCTGATCACAGACTTTCCCGGTTTGGCCAAGACCACCCTCGGGTAGGGCTGAAATCGGTCTCCCCGACCGGCTCAGGCCACCGGCCGGAGCCGCTCAAAAAAGCCGGTTCAGCCCGTCGTATGCCGCTACCCGATAGGCCTCGGCCATGGTCGGGTAGTTGAAGGTGGTGTTGACGAAGTACTTCAGATTGTTCAGTTCGCCCGGCTGGCTCATGATCGCCTGACCGATGTGCACAATTTCCGAAGCCTGGTAGCCGAAGCAGTGCACGCCGAGAATTTCCAGGGTCTCGCGGTGGAACAGAATCTTCAGCATGCCCTGCGGCTCGCCCGCGATCTGCGCACGGGCCATGCTCTTGAAGAAGGCCTTGCCCACTTCGTATGGCACCTTGGCCTGAGTCAGCTCCTGTTCGTTCTTGCCGATCGAACTGATCTCGGGAATGGTGTAAATGCCGGTCGGCACGTCGTTGACGAAGCGCCAGCTACCATTGTCGACAATGCTGCCGGCCGCCGAACGGCCCTGGTCATGGGCGGCACTGGCCAGGCTCGGCCAGCCGATCACGTCGCCGGCACCGTAGATGTTCGTCACGCCGGTGCGGTAGTTCTCATCCACCTCGATCTGCCCGCGGCTATTGACCTTGATGCCGATGTTTTCCAGGCCCAGCTTGTCGGTGTTGCCAGTGCGACCGTTGCACCAGAGCAAGGCATCGGCCTTGATCTTCTTGCCCGACTTCAGGTGCAGGATCACGCCGTTGTCCAGCCCTTCGACCCGCTCGTAGTCTTCGTTGTGACGCACGGTGATGTTGTTGTTGCTGAAGTGGTAGCTCAGCGCCTGGGAAATTTCCGAGTCCAGGAAGTTCAGCAATTGGCCACGGTTATCCACCAGCTCGACCAGTACGCCCAGACCGCTGAAGATCGAGGCGTATTCGCAACCGATCACCCCAGCGCCGTAGATGATGAGCTTGCGCGGAGTGTGGCTGAGGCTGAGGATGGTGTCGCTGTCGTACACCCGTGGGTGATGGAAGTCGATGTCGGCCGGACGATACGGACGCGAACCGGTCGCGATGATGATGTGCTTGGCGTTGAGCTTTTCCACCACGCCATTGGGGCAGACCACTTCGACCGTTTGCTCGTCGGCGAAGCTGCCGGTGCCGACGAACACATCGACGCGGTTGCGCGCGTAGTAGCCGGTGCGCGAAGCGACCTGCTTGGCGATCACCTTTTCGGCACTCTTGAGCACGTCCGGGAAGGAGAACCACCGCGGTTCGCCGATGGCCCGGAACATCGGGTTGGTATTGAACTGCATGATCTGCCGCACCGAATGACGCAGTGCCTTGGACGGAATGGTACCCAGGTGGGTGCAGTTGCCGCCGACCTGGCGACGACTGTCGACCATCGCCACCTTGCGACCTGCCTTGGCGGCATTCATTGCCGCGCCTTCACCGGCCGGGCCGGAACCCAGCACCACCACGTCGTAGTTGTAGACAGCCATGCGTACTCCTTCAGAACTGGCCCGTCAGCCGGTTGGCCACGGGGCTCGCCATGACGCCGCAGCGCCATGAAAAAATTCGGGTGCAGTCTAATCAAGCCTGAACGCTGCGCACATTAACCCTTGGTCGCGTCGTAGGCCAACACTGCCTGCACTACATGTACAGCACCTGCCACTCAGCCGAGCGCGCAACCGGCACCGCACGAAAAACGGGAACCCGCAGGTTCCCGTTCGTTCAAGACTTCACACGCGTATCAGCGTGGGAACGCTGGCGGGTTGACGCCAGCCATGTCTTCCATCACGCGGACCACCTGGCAGCTGTAGCCGAACTCGTTGTCGTACCAGACGTACAGGACAACGCGGTTGTCGTTGCAGATGGTGGCTTCGGCATCCACCACACCGGCATGGCGCGAGCCGACGAAGTCGGTGGAGACAACTTCCTGGGAGCTGACGTAGTCGATCTGCTTGTGCAGTTCCGAGTGCATGGCGGTCTGGCGCAGGTACTCGTTCAACGCTTCACGGCTGGTGGCTTTCTCGAGGTTCAGGTTGAGAATGGCCATGGACACGTTTGGCGTCGGTACGCGAATGGCGTTACCGGTCAGCTTGCCTTTGAGCACCGGCAGCGCCTTGGCGGCGGCGGTGGCGGCACCGGTTTCGGTGATGACCATGTTCAGCGGCGCAGCGCGACCACGACGGCTGCCCTTGTGGAAGTTGTCGATCAGGTTCTGGTCGTTGGTGAACGAGTGAACGGTTTCGACGTGACCGTTGACGATGCCGTACTCATCGTTGATCGCCTTGAGCACCGGCACGATGGCGTTGGTGGTGCAGGAAGCGGCGGAGATGATCTTGTCGTCAGCGGTGATTTCACCGTGGTTGATGCCGTGCACGATGTTCTTCAGCGCGCCCTTGCCCGGTGCGGTGAGGATCACGCGACCGGCGCCCGGGCAGGCCAGGTGTTGGCCCAAGCCGTCGGCGTCACGCCAAACGCCGGTGTTGTCGACGATCAGTGCGTTATCGATGCCGTACTGGGTGTAGTCGACTTCGCTCGGATTCTTGGCGTAGATCACCTGAATCAGGTTGCCGTTGGCGGTGATGGTGTTGTTGGCTTCATCGATGGTGATGGTGCCATCGAACGGGCCGTGCACCGAGTCGCGACGCAGCAGGCTGGCGCGTTTGACCAAGTCGTTCTCGGCACCCTTGCGCACGACGATGGCGCGCAGGCGCAGGCCGTCGCCGCCACCGGTCTTCTCGATGAGGATGCGCGCCAGCAGGCGGCCAATGCGACCGAAGCCATAGAGCACGACGTCGGTGCCCTTGCGTGCCGAAACATTTTGCTGACCGACCACATCGGCCAGTTCGTCGCGCACGAACTGCTCGGCGCTGCGGCCGTTGCCCTGCTGCTTGAACTTGTTGGCCAGCTTGCCCAGGTCGACCGAAGCGGCGCCCAGTTTCAGCTCGCTCATGGCCTTGAGCAGCGGGAATGTCTCGTGCACGGACAGTTCGGTCTCGTCGGTCTGACGGTGACGCGCAAAGCGGTGGGCCTTGAGGATCGAGATAACCGAACGGTTGATCAGGCTACGGCCATAGATCGAGCTCACCACATTGTTATTGCGGTAGAGCTGACCGATAAGCGGGATCATCGCTTCAGCCAGGGCTTCACGATCGATCCACTCACCAAGACACTGGTCGGGCTTCTGAGTCACGGGAACCTTCCACATGTAGGGACAGAAAAAAGGGGCTACATTATGCCGCCCCGTCGCGTAACCGGCAATGAGTGCCTGTCGGCGCCGCGCACAGGCGCCTTCGCGGCCTTTGGAACCTGACAGCAGACGGTGGCGTCAGTACAATCAATCCCTTTGCCGCACGCTTGGAGTCAGATCTTCCGTGTCAGTTCTGCGCCTACCGCCACTGTCGGCCACGGCCGGCAAACAAACCTGGGGCAACCTGCCCGGAGCCGCCCTCAGCCTGGCCATCGCCGAAGCCGCCAGCAGCGCTGGCCGCTTCACCCTGCTGCTGACCGCCGACAGTCAGGCCGCCGACCGCCTCGAACAGGAGCTGCGCTTCTTCGCACCGCAACTGCCGGTGCTGCCGTTCCCCGATTGGGAAACGCTGGCCTACGATCTGTTCTCCCCGCACCAGGACATCATCTCCCAGCGCATCGCCAGCCTGTACCGCCTGCCGGAACTGGACCACGGCATTCTGGTGGTGCCAATCAGCACTGCCCTGCACCGCCTGGCACCCACCCGCTTCCTGCTCGGTGGCAGCCTGGTCCTGGACGTGGGGCAGAAGATCGATGTCGAGCAGATGCGCACGCGCCTTGAAGCCAGCGGCTACCGCTGCGTCGACACGGTCTACGAGCACGGTGAATTCGCCGTGCGCGGCGCGCTGATCGACCTCTTCCCCATGGGCAGCAAGGCCCCTACCGCATCGACCTGTTCGACGACGAAATCGAGACGCTGCGCACCTTCGATCCGGAAACCCAACGCTCGATCGACAAGGTCGACTCAGTGCGGCTGCTACCGGCCCGCGAATTTCCCATGCAGAAAGACGAAGTGACGCGCTTCAAGGCGCGCTTTCGTGAACGCTTCGACGTGGACTTCCGCCGCAGCGCGATCTTCCAGGACCTGACCAGCGGCATCATCCCCGCGGGCATCGAGTACTACCTGCCGTTGTTCTTCGAAGAAACCGCCACCCTGTTCGATTATCTGCCGAGCGACACCCAGGTATTTTCCCTACCCGGCGTGGAACAGGCCGCCGAGGTATTCTGGAACGACGTGCGCGCCCGCTACGAGGAGCGCCGTGGTGATCTGAGCCGCCCGCTGCTGCCACCGGCCGAGCTGTTCATGCCGGTCGAGGACTGCTTCGCCCGACTCAAGCAGTGGCCACGGGTGGTGGTCAGCCGCGACGAACTGGAGGCGGGCGCTGGCCGCGTGCGTTTCCCCGCACGCACCCTGCCCAGCCTGGCCATCGAGGCCAAGGCCAGCCAGCCACTGGCCGAGCTGGCGAATTTCCTCGACCAATTCCCGGGTCGCGTGTTGTTCACGGCTGAATCGGCTGGGCGTCGCGAGGTGCTGCTGGAACTGCTCGAACGCCTGAAACTGCGTCCGCACACCGTTGAAGGCTGGACCGATTTCATCACCGGCAGTGAGCGCCTGGCGATCACCATCGCCCCGCTGGACGAAGGCTTGCTGCTGGACGATCCTGCCATCGCCCTGATCGCCGAGAGCCCGTTGTTCGGCCAGCGGGTGATGCAGCGCCGGCGCCGCGACAAGCGCGGCGAAGCGGCCAACGACGCGGTCATCAAGAACCTCACCGAACTGCGCGAAGGCGCGCCGGTGGTGCACATCGACCACGGTGTGGGCCGCTACCTGGGTCTGGCCACCTTGGAGATCGACGGCCAGGCTGCCGAGTTCCTCACCCTGGAGTACGCCGAGGGCGCCAAGCTCTACGTCCCGGTGGCCAACCTGCACCTGATCGCACGCTACACCGGCAGCGACGACGCCTTGGCGCCGCTGCACCGGCTTGGCTCCGAAGCCTGGCAGAAAGCCAAGCGCAAAGCCGCAGAGCAAGTGCGCGACGTGGCCGCCGAGCTGCTCGACATTTATGCCCGCCGCGCCGCGCGCAAAGGCTATGCCTTCGCCGACCCATCCGCCGACTATGCCACGTTCAGCGCCGGCTTCCCGTTCGAGGAAACGCCGGACCAGCAAGCTGCGATCGAAGCGGTGCGCCAGGACATGCTCGCTGCCAAGCCCATGGACCGCCTGGTGTGTGGCGATGTCGGCTTCGGCAAGACCGAAGTGGCCATGCGCGCCGCTTTCATTGCGGTGCGCAGCGGCCGCCAGGTGGCAGTGCTGGTGCCCACCACCCTGCTCGCCCAGCAGCACTACAACAGCTTCCGCGACCGCTTCGCCGACTGGCCGGTAAAGGTCGAAGTGATGAGCCGTTTCAAGTCGGCCAAGGAAGTCGCCAGCGCTGCAGCCGACCTCGCCGAAGGCAAGATCGACATTCTCATCGGCACCCACAAGCTGCTGCAGGACGATGTGCGCTTCAAGGACCTGGGCCTGGCGATCATCGACGAAGAGCACCGCTTCGGCGTGCGCCAGAAAGAGCAGCTCAAGGCGCTGCGCAGCGAGGTAGACATCCTCACCCTGACCGCCACGCCGATCCCGCGCACCCTGAACATGGCCGTGGCCGGCATGCGCGACCTGTCGATCATCGCCACCCCGCCGGCACGACGCCTGTCGGTGCGCACGTTCGTCATGGAACAGAACAAAAGTACGGTCAAGGAGGCGTTGCTACGCGAACTGCTGCGTGGCGGCCAGGTGTACTACCTGCACAACGACGTCAAGACCATCGAGAAATGCGCCGCCGACCTGGCCGAGCTGGTGCCCGAGGCGCGTATCGGCATCGGCCATGGGCAAATGCGCGAGCGCGAACTCGAACAAGTGATGAGCGACTTCTACCACAAGCGTTTCAACGTGTTGATCGCCTCGACCATCATTGAAACCGGCATCGACGTGCCCAGTGCCAACACCATCGTCATCGAACGCGCCGACAAGTTCGGGCTGGCGCAATTGCACCAATTGCGCGGCCGCGTCGGGCGCAGCCACCACCAGGCCTACGCCTACTTGCTGACGCCGCCGCGTCAGCAGATCAGCACCGACGCCGAAAAGCGCCTGGAGGCGATCGCCAACACCCAGGACCTGGGCGCAGGCTTCGTCCTGGCCACCAACGACCTGGAGATCCGCGGCGCCGGAGAGCTGCTGGGTGAAGGCCAGAGCGGCCAGATCCAGGCCGTGGGCTTCACGCTTTACATGGAGATGCTCGAACGGGCGGTCAAGGCGATTCGCAAAGGCACACAGCCCAACCTTGAACAACCCCTGGGCGGAGGCCCGGAGATCAACCTGCGCCTGCCCGCGCTGATCCCGAAGACTATCTGCCCGACGTGCACGCGCGGCTGATCCTGTACAAACGCATCGCCTCGGCCACCGACGAAGAAGGCTTGAAGGATCTGCAGGTGGAAATGATCGACCGCTTCGGCCTGCTGCCCGAGCCGACCAAGCACCTGATGCGCCTGACACTGCTCAAGCTGCAGGCTGAAAAGCTCGGCATCAAGAAGGTCGACGCCGGTCCCAACGGCGGCAAACTGGAGTTCGAGGCCGAAACGCCGGTCGATCCGCTGACCCTGATCAAGCTGATCCAGAGCCAGCCCAAGCGCTACAAGTTCGAGGGCGCGACGCAGTTCCGCTTCCTGGTGCCGATGGAGCGTCCGGAAGAACGTTTCAATACTTTGGAGGCGCTGTTCGAGCGCCTGGCCCCACAATCGAATTAAGGAAGCTCCATGCGCGCCATTGGTTACCTGACCCTGCTGCTGACGCTGACCGCGCCGGCGGCGGCCTTCGCCGAAGGCCCGTATCAGGTGGAAATGCTGCTGTTGCGGCAAAATACGGTTGCAGCCGTCACCAGCCCCTTCGCGCCCGAGAATTGGAGCGCGGGCGCTGCGCGCCTCACCCCGGATGCCGAACGCCCGCTGGCACTGGCCGATGAAGCCACGCGCCTGGAGGCCACTGCCGACTACACCGTGCTGGTGCACAAGGCCTGGCAACAGCAGGTCGGCAGCGAGCCTAGCCGTATCGCGCTTGGCACAGGCGAAGAGCAGTTCGGCCACTTTCCCATCGAAGGCAATCTCAGCATTGCCGAAGGTCGTTTCACCCGGATCGACGCCAATTTCTGGGTCAACGAACTGGACGGCAACGGCAGCGTACTGCGCAGCGAGCAGTTCAAGCAGAGCAACAGCAACGTGAAGAATGGCCAACTCACCTTCCTCGACGGCGGTCACCTGGCATTGCTGATCAAGGTCGCACCGGTGGGCATGCGCAAACCACCGATGCCCGACCCGGAAATGATGGAGCAGTGACGCCGTGAAAGAACTGGAGCATCTGTTCGCACAGAACCTGAGCTGGCACCGCAACTTCAGCGAAAACACGCTGCAACGCGGCAAGCGCTATGCCGAGCAGGGGCGTGCCGAGATCCTCTCCCATGAGCAGTTGCGCATCGAAGGCGTGTGCATTGGCAGTGGTACCAGCCGCTACAAACAACGCGTCGATTTCTCCGTCGCGCCTAACCGCCAGGTGCTGATCGACGGTCACTGCAGCTGTCCAGTGGCGCTGAATTGCAAGCACTGCGCAGCGCTACTCTTCACACTCGCTCAACGTTACGCCGAGGACGTCGCCAAGAACGACACCCTCCCGCTGCACCTCGAGCATTGGTTACAGGTTCTGGGGCAGCCGCCGGCGGCTGCACGCCAGAGCGAAGATCGACGCGGCAGAATGGTGTGCTACGAAATCCTCGACCGTGACGATCAAGGCTGCGCAGTGCGCGTGCGAAAAGGCACGCGGGAGGGCGAGGTCATTCGCTACAGCCGGCTCCACTCATTGAGTGAACTGCTTTATGACACCCCAACGTACGTCAAGGATGAGGACTTGCGCATATTGCGCCAGCTGGGCGCGCAGAACATGCCGTACGGCCAAGAGCGCGGTTTTCCGCTCAAAGGCAGAGAAGGCGGCGAACTGTTGCAACAGATCGCCCAGACCGGACGACTGCTGTACACCGAAGGCGGTCCACTGCTGAACCTGGGCGAGGAACGTGAGGCCGAGTTCCGCTGGGTTCGCTTGGACAATGGCGAATATCGAGGGCGGTGGCACAGTGCGGACGCCCCCTTGCATGTACTGCCACTGATCCCCTGTTCTACGTGGACACCGCCACCGCCCAAGTCGGCACCCTTCGACACACGCTGGACCCGCACACCGCTCAACAACTCTCCATCGCTCCCGACGTGCCGGAGCACCTGATCGTGCCCCTAAGCCATAAACTCAAGGCCCTGAACCACCAACTGCCGACACCAAGCACCGTCAAGCAGGAGCGGGTGGACGACATACAGCCCACTGCGCATCTGACCCTCGGCAGCGTCGAATTCAGTGCCTACACGCCCAAGACCGGCCGTATGCAGCGTCAGATGCAGCATCGCGCCGCCCTTTCGTTCGACTACGATGGTATCCGTGCGACGGGCAACGACGATAAACCCCTCAGCCGCCTGGTCGGCAGCGTCAGTCAGCGCATCGCCCGGCAGCCCAAGCAGGAAAAGCACCTGCGCGAAACCCTGCGCAAGCTGGGTTTCAAGGCCGCCACCCGACAAAGCAAAGCGCTGCCCGACAGCGCGGGCGACATGCTTCAGTTACCCGACGACGAAGCCTGGCTGCACTTCGCCCGTGAGGACCTGCCAGCGCTGCGCGAAGCCGGCTGGACAGTGGACATGCACCGCGACTTCGCCTTCAACCTCAACGAGGTGCAGGACTGGTACGCCACGGTCGAGGAAGCGCCCGCCCACGAGTGGTTCGAGCTGGAGTTGGGTATCGTCGTCGACGGTCAGCGCCACAGCCTGCTGCCCATCATCCTGCAATTGCTGCGCAGTAACCCGGAACTGTTGCGCCCCAGCGAGCTGGCGCGGCGCAGCGACGAGGAACACCTGCTACTGGATCTCAACCGTGGTGGCCTGGACGGCCCGGCTATGCGCGTCGCCCTGCCCTACGGCCGAATCAAAGCGGTGATGGGCACGCTGGGTGAGCTCTACCTTCATGAAGGCCCTGTGGGTTCCACCCTGCGCCTGGAGCGCGCCGACGTCGCGCGCCTGAACGACATCGAGCACCTGCCCCTGCACTGGGAAGGTGGCGAGCACTTGCGCGACCTTGGCCGGCGCCTGCGCGATGCACGCGACCTCGACGTGTTGCCGCCCAAGGGCTTGAAAGCTGCGCTGCGACCTTATCAACAGCAAGGCCTGAACTGGCTCCAGGCGCTGCGCGAAATGGGCACCGGCGGCATCCTGGGCGATGACATGGGCTTGGGCAAGACCCTGCAGACCCTTGCCCACCTGCTGCTGGAGAAAGAGTCCGGGCGTCTGGACCAGCCTGCACTGGCGGTCATGCCCACCAGCCTGATCCCCAACTGGCTCGACGAAGCCCAGCGTTTCGCCCCGGACCTGCGGGTTCTCGCCCTGCATGGCCCCAGCCGATCACGGGCGTTCGCCACGCTTGACGACTACGACCTGGTGCTGACCACCTACGCCCTGTTGCCACGTGACCTTCAGCATCTGCAAGCACATAACTGGCACTTGCTGGTGCTGGACGAAGCGCAGAACATCAAGAGCAGCACCAGCAAGGCCGCCCAGGCTGCTCGCGAATTGCACGCCGGCCAACGCCTGTGCCTGACCGGTACGCCAGTGGAAAACAATCTGGGCGAGTTGTGGTCGATCTTCCATTTCCTGATGCCCGGCTGGCTGGGCGACCAGAAGCGCTTCAACCAAGACTACCGCACGCCCATCGAGCGCCAGGGTGACACCGAGCGCCTGAACCACCTCGCCACTCGGGTGAGGCCCTTCCTGCTGCGCCGCACCAAGGAACAAGTGGCGCGCGAGTTGCCACCCAAGACCGAGATGGTGCACTGGGTCGACCTCAGCGATGCCCAGCGCGACGCCTACGAGACCGTGCGGGTGGCACTGGACAAGAAGGTTCGCGACGAAATCGCCCTCAACGGTGCTTCTCGCAGCCAGATCGTGATCCTCGACGCCCTGCTCAAGCTGCGCCAGGTCTGCTGTGACTTGCGCCTGGTCAAAGGCGTAAACGCCCAGGGCAACCAGGCGGACAAAGGCAAGCTGGGCAGCCTGCTGCAGATGCTCGAAGAACTGATCAGCGAAGGCCGCCGGATACTGCTGTTCTCGCAGTTCACCTCGATGCTCGCACTGGTTCAGGCCGAACTGGACAAACGTGCCATCCGCTACAGCCTGCTGACAGGGGAAACGCGCGATCGGCGGGCACCGGTCCAGCAATTCCAGAACGGGGACAGCGACGTGTTCCTGATCAGCCTCAAGGCAGGCGGCACCGGCCTCAACCTGACCGCAGCCGATACAGTGATCCACTACGATCCGTGGTGGAACCCGGCCAGCGAGAACCAGGCTACGGACCGGGCCTATCGGATCGGTCAGGACAAGCCGGTGTTCGTCTACAAGCTGATCACCCGTGGCACGGTGGAAGAAAAGATCCAGCAACTGCAACAGCAAAAAGCGACGCTGGCGGCCGGGCTGCTCGATGGCGGTCAAGCCGGACAGTGGCGCCTGGGTGACGAAGAAATCGAGGCGCTGTTCGCGCCGCTGCCGGGCAAGCGCGGACGTTGAGCGGACCCAGGCCGTATTGCGGGTAAAACCGCAATCGGCTTACTCGATCAATTGCGCCTCCTTCAAAGCGGCCAGTGCCTCCAGCCACCGCGGTTGCTGTTTATAGTCGGTGGACGCGAAACCCTGCCCGCGCATGCCGGCGATGCGCGGCGATGGTCTCACCTTCAAGCGCTGAGCCGCTGTCAGCGCCAGCTCCGCCGCAGCCCGATCGTTGCACACCAGCCCCATGTCACAACCGGCGCTCAACGCGGCCTCGATGCGATTGGCCGCATCGCCGACCACGTGCGCGCCGGCCATGGACAAGTCATCGCTGAATATCACCCCTTCAAAGCCCAGCTCACCGCGCAGGATGTCCTGCAGCCAGCGCCGCGAGAACCCGGCGGGCTGGTTGTCGATCTGTGGGTAGATCACATGGGCGGGCATGACCGCTGCCAGCTGACCGCTCAGATGCGTGAAGGGCACCAGATCGGCCTGACGCAACTGCTCAAGGCTGCGCTCATCGGTCGGAATGGCCACGTGCGAGTCGGCCTCTGCCCAACCGTGACCCGGAAAATGCTTGCCACAGGCGGCCATGCCTGCGGCATTCATGCCACGGATGAAGGCACCGGCCAGTCGCGTGGCATGCTGCGGATCGCCTTCAAAGGCCCGGCTGCCCACCACTGCACTGCGTTGATGATCCAAATCCAGCACCGGCGCGAAGCTCAGGTCCAAGCCGACGGCCAACACCTCGGTCGCCATCAGCCAGCCGCATTGCTCGGCCAAATACTCGGCGTTGGCGTTATCGGCCAGCGCGCGCATCGCCGGCAGGCGCACGAACCCCTGACGCAGACGCTGGACCCGCCCCCTTCCTGATCGACCGCCAGGATCAGGTCAGGTCGGATGGCGCGAATCGACGCGCAGAGCTCGCGCACCTGCCGAGGGCTGTCGATGTTGCGGGCGAAAATGATCAGGCCCGCCACTTCAGGTTGACGCAGAAGCTGGCGGTCCTCGGCGGTCAGCCAGTGACCGGCGATATCCACCATCAGGGAGCCTTGCAGGCAGGCAGTCATACGGAGTCCTTCATTGAAGATCCAGACCGAAAAGATATAGGACGGCAGCGCAGGCGCTCGCCATCCCCGGCTCTGGAACCGTTGATAAACGAATGGGTAGGGGGGCGGGCAAGCAGTGGGTAACGGCATGGGCGCTAGCTTAGCGGATGCGCCCTGCCCCGCCCAGCCTTCAGGCCTTGGCCGGTGTGCCAGTGGCCGGGCTTTTGCTGCGCGGACGCAGTTGCGCGGTCGCCATGGCCTGATCGGTTACGCCGGTGTCGGCGCGCATACCGGCTGCCAGAAAGGGGACCATCAGACGCATGACCTGCTCGATCGACGTGTTGATGCCGAAGTCGGTTTCAGCGATAGCCCGTAACGCCTTGATACCGGACATGCTGAACGCGGCAGCACCCAGCATGAAGTGCACGCGCCAGAACAGCTCTAGAGGCGGAATGCGGGGGCGGCGTCGTTGACCAACAGCATGTAGCGTCGAAACACTTTCCCATACATGTCCTCCAGATAGCGCCGCAGGTGCCCCTGACTCTGACTGAAAGCCAGGCCCAACAGGCGCATGAAGATCGACAGGTCATTGTTGCTGCGCGGCTGCACGACCAAGGCTTGCTCCACGAGCATCTCGAGCAGTTCTTCCAGGCTTGGCTTGGCTTCTGGCTGCGCCTGGCGCCGCTCGAGCTCACGCTCCAGGCTGGCGCAAAACGGCCCGAGGAAACGCGAGAACACCGCCTGGATCAGCGCTTTCTTGGAGCCGAAGTGATAGTTTACCGCCGCCAGGTTGACACCTGCTTTGCTGGTGATCAGACGTAGCGAGGTCTCCGCGAAACCTCGCTCGGCGAACAGCTGCTCGGCAGCATCGAGAATGCGTTCAACGGTTTCCGATTGGGCCATGACTTATCCGCCTGACAAACAGTTGTTTGAAACATACGTTTCAGGCGTGACGCTGTCAAGATTCAGTGACCCATCGGTCGAGTTATTTCCGACACCCGACAAAGAGCTGCAAGCCACGGACCACAAGGGGTTGCCGCAACATCACAGGCGCGCATGGATTTTTCTTGGCGCTTGCAGCTTGCAGCTTGCCATCTACTGTATATAATCCCAGTCACTGTATAAAAAGACAGAGCCACTCGCCATGCTGAAACTCACGCCACGCCAAGCCGAGATCCTGGCTTTCATCAAACGTTGCCTCGAAGATAACGGATTCCCCCCCACCCGCGCGGAAATCGCTCAGGAACTGGGTTTCAAGTCCCCCAATGCCGCCGAGGAACATCTCAAGGCGCTGGCGCGCAAAGGCGCAATCGAAATGACCCCGGGGGCTTCCCGAGGCATTCGCATCCCAGGCGTTGAAAGCAAGCCGCAAGACAGTGCCTTGCCGATCATCGGCCGCGTCGCCGCAGGCGCACCGATCCTCGCTGAGCAGCACATCGAAGAATCTTGCAACATCAACCCGGCCTTTTTCCATCCCCGCGCCGACTACCTGCTGCGCGTCCACGGCATGAGCATGAAGGACATCGGCATCATCGACGGTGACCTGCTCGCGGTGCATACCTGCCGCGAAGCACGCAACGGCCAGATCGTCGTTGCGCGCATCGGAGACGAAGTCACCGTGAAGCGCTTCAAGCGCGAAGGCAGCAAGGTCTGGCTCATCGCCGAAAACCCTGAATTCGCTCCGATCGAAGTGAACCTGAACGATCAGGAACTGGTGATCGAGGGCTTGAGCGTCGGCGTCATACGCCGCTGATCCTGGAGGCGTCATGCAGCAGTCCGCCCACTCAACGCAGCCCGCACAATTGCCGTTGTTCGAAGCCTTTCTCGCACAGCCCGTGCTGCCTGGCCTGAAGAGCCGCGAACTGCCGCACATGGCGAACCGGCCCGAGCTGTTCAGCGAATTGTCACTGCGCGGCGCCCCAGGGCATTGTCACAGCCTGCTGGCTCCTATCCTTCGCGAACTGAGCGATGTGGATGATGCGCGCTGGCTCACACTGATCGCGCCGCCCTCAAGCTTGACTCAGGCCTGGCTACGCCATGCTGGGCTGAACCGGGAGCGGATCCTGCTGCTGCAACCTGGCAACAGCCAAAGCGCACTGCAATTAGCCTGTGAGGCCTTGCGCCTGGGTCACAGCCATACCGTGGTCAGTTGGCTTGGCAACATCAATGCCGGCAACCGCCAGCAGCTCATTCACGCAGCCACCTGTGGAAACGCACAAAGCCTGAACATCCGCCTCGGCTGATGTTCAGGCTTTGACTATGTGAGATTTTGATGACGGCTGAGTCAAGGTTCAGTGGAGAACGCGCGGCCCTTCATCGCGTTCGAACTCACCCTCAATCAATTTACCAGCCATCTGCACGCCCACGCTGAGCATCGCCTTGGCCACTTCCACGTGCTGCCCCTGCAAGAACACCTTGGCATCCTCGGAAAAATCCAGAGTGACCAACGAACCTTCGTCCTCGGCACGACGCAGCTCGATGCGACCATCAGGCAATTCGACAATTTCTAGAAAGGACGTTGACATAAGGGGCCTGCTGTTCACGAAAGGCGAGTAGTGTACCAGCCACGCAGTCTGTCAGCACTCACTCAACGCGTCGCGGAAACGTCTTGCAAGCCCTTTCAACGCCTGACGCCATCGTTCCAACTCAAAGCGCGAAACCGCAACTTCCTCGCAATCGTCGAGATTGACCGCCTGAATCAACGGCTGAGTCACATCGGTCTTAGCGATTTTCCTCTCGACCGGTGGTTGGAACAAATCGGCATAAGCTCTAAGTAATTGGGCTAACCACGTCTGCGGCTGGCGTGCCAGCTCCAGCATCTCGGCCATTTCCGGAATGGCCACAGCGCTCAGCGTTTCATCGGTCAGCAACAGTTCGGCACGCGGTGCTGCGGCCTGAGGCAGGCGGTAGAATCCGGCGATTTCGTGGCACAGCCCTAAAAGCGCGCCATACAAATGAAAGAGCGCAGACTCACGCTCTGCCTGGATCAGCCCCTGAGCGTTCATAGCACCGCTCTGCTCAGCCTTGGCCATGGATTCCAGGGCAAGCCCCGCGAAGAACAGCTTCTGATTGGTGCGCGTGTAGAGTTCCTGGGCCATGTTCAATGACCTCCCTGACTGCAAGGCAATGGGCTTGCATCATAAATGATCGGGGCCGCGAGCGCGCTCATCACGTCATCCGTGACAGGCATACAAGCGGCCCCTCCATGTCATCGAAGCATCAGCGCTTGTCTTCGACCTTCCACGCCTTGCCGTCATAGAACGCTTTCCAACCGGTCGGCTTGCCGTCGACTTCGGATTGAACGTACTGCTCCTTGGTCTTGCGGCTGTAGCGGATCACCGCCGGGCGGCCGTCCGGGTCTTTCTGCGGCGCTTCGCACAAGAAATGATACTTGGGGTCGATCTCATGCTTGTGCGGCACGATTTCCAGTACCAGGGGCGCGCGGGTTTCGCGGTTCTTCGGGAACTGGCTGGCAGCCAGGAACAACCCGGAGGCGCCGTCGCGCAACACATAGGTATCGTCGACCTTCTCGCAGCGCAACTCAGGCATGTCCACCTTGTCCATCTTCGGTGGCGCGGCCTCCCCATTCTTGAGCAGTTTACGGGTGTTCTTGCAGGCCGGATTGGTGCAGCCGAAGAACTTGCCGAAGCGGCCGGTCTTGAGCTGCATCTCGCTGCCGCACTTATCGCATTCCAGGCTTGGGCCTTCGTAGCCCTTGATCCGGTAGCTGCCCTCTTCGATTTCGTAGCCCGGGCAGTCTGGGTTGTTGCCGCAAATATGCAGTTTGTGCTTCTCGTCCAGCAAGTAAGCATCCATCGCCGTCGAACAGATCGGGCAGCGATGCTTGCCGCGCAGCACCAAGGATTCGGATTCACCCTCGTCGTCTGCAGCAATCTCATCACCTGGAACCAGGTTGACGGTCGCCTTGCAGCGCTCTTTCGGCGGTAGGCTGTAGCCCGAGCAGCCCAGGAAAACGCCAGTGGAGGCGGTACGAATCATCATCGGCCGCCCGCATTCCTTGCACGGAATGTTGGTGAGGGTCGGCTGATTGGCCCGCATGCCATTCTCGCTGGATTCGGCCGTCAGCAGTTTCGTGCTGAAGTCGCCATAGAACTCATCAAGCACGTTCTTCCAGTCACGCTCGCCGTGGGCGACGTCATCGAGGTTCTCCTCCATGCCGGCGGTGAAGCCATAGTCCATCAGATTGGAGAAGCTCTCGGACAGGCGCTCGGTGACGATGTCGCCCATCTTCTCGGAGTAGAAGCGGCGGTTGTGCAACGTGACGTAGCCGCGATCCTGAATGGTGGAAATGATGGCTGCATAGGTCGAAGGACGGCCGATACCGCGCTTTTCCATTTCCTTGACCAGGCTCGCTTCGGTGAAGCGCGCAGGCGGCTTGGTGAAATGCTGGCTGGGATCGAGCTGAAGCAACGCCAGCGACTCGCCCTGGGCCATGTCCGGCAACACATCGTCTTCGCCCGGCTTGGTCTGCTGGGGCTGCACACGGGTGTAACCATCGAACTTGAGGATGCGACCCTTGGCGCGCAGCTCGAACTCACCGGCAGCAACGGTGACGCTGGTGGACAGGTACTGCGCAGGCGGCATCTGGCAAGCCAGGAACTGGCGCCAGATCAGCTCGTACAGGCGCTCGGCATCGCGCTCCATGCCACTGAGTTTGGTGGGATGGGTCGTGACGTCGGAAGGCCGGATGGCTTCGTGCGCCTCCTGGGCACCTTCCTTGCTGCCATACACGATCGGCGCCGCTGGCAGGTACTGCTTGCCGAACTCGCTCTCGATGTAGCTGCGCGCCATCTCCACCGCATCGGTGGAGAGGTTGGTGGAGTCGGTTCGCATGTAAGTGATGTAGCCCGCTTCGTAAAGACGCTGGGCCATCATCATGGTCTTCTTCACCCCGAAACCGAGGCGGTTGCTGGCAGCCTGCTGCAGCGTGGAGGTGATGAACGGCGCCGAGGGCTTGCTGCTGGTCGGACGGTCTTCACGCTTGATCACGCTGTAGCTGGAAGCCTTGAGCTTCTCCAGCGCAGCCATGGCCTGGGCTTGATTCAGCGGCTTGAAGGCCTCGCCGCGTTCACGGGCGACCTCGAAGCGCACCTTGGCGTTCTTCGCGGTACCGAGATCGGCGTGGATTTCCCAGTACTCCTCGGGATTGAAGGCACGAATCTCGCGTTCACGCTCGACCACCAGCTTCACGGCCACCGACTGCACACGACCGGCAGACAAGCCGCGGGCGATTTTCGACCACAGCAGCGGCGACACCATGTAGCCGACCACGCGATCGAGGAAGCGACGCGCCTGCTGAGCGTTGACACGGTCGATGTCGAGCTCGCCCGGTTGCGAGAACGCTTCCTGGATGGCCTTCTTGGTGATCTCGTTGAACACCACGCGCTTGTAGCGGCTGTCATCACCACCGATGGCTTCGCGCAGGTGCCAGGCAATGGCTTCCCCTTCGCGGTCCAAGTCGGTTGCGAGATAGATGGTGTCGGCATCCTTGGCCAGACGGCGCAGTTCGTCGATCACCTTTTCCTTGCCGGGAAGGATCTCGTACTGAGCTTTCCAGCCCGCCTCCGGATCGACACCCATGCGCGCCACCAGTTGCCGGCGAGCCTTCTCCTTCGGCGTCAGGGTCGACGCCTGAGCAGCGGTCTTGCCGCGCTTGGCAGCCGGCTCCTTGGCCGTACTGGCCGAACCGCTGGTGGGAAGGTCTCGGATATGGCCGATACTCGACTTCACCACGTACTGGTTGCCCAGGTACTTGTTGATGGTCTTGGCCTTGGCCGGGGATTCCACAATGACCAGCGATTTGCCCATGGATCGGAGTATTCCTGAATCTGAAGATGAAAAACGCGTCAGGTGCCGCACGCGGCACCGCTATATATAGTGGCGTAGGAGTGAGGTCAAGCGCGGTCGATCACTCGACGGCCTTCGCACCCTGTGCCAAGAGCCCGTCTTCAGCCCTGAGCAGAGCAAAGCGCGGCACCTGCTCGCCGTCAACCTCGACCGACTCTTGAAACATCGAGAGAGGCCGCACCCAAAAGCTGTAATCACCATACAGGCATTGGTAGAAGACCATCCACTCTTCGCTCTCGGAATGCCGCGCGACACTGAAGACACGGTACTCAGGCCCTTTGTAATGCCGGTACACACCTGGCTGTATCTGCATGTCACGTCCTCTCGCGCACAAACCCTGTAAAAAACAAAACCGGGGCACAGGGCCCCGGCTGCTGTCCTGCGACGCGATCAGACGCGTTCGAAGACAGTGGTGATGCCCTGACCCAGGCCGACGCACATGGTGGCCACGCCCAGCGTGCCGCCATTCTGCTTCATGACGTTGAGCAGGGTGCCGGAAATCCGTGCACCGGAGCAACCGAACGGATGGCCCAAGGCAATGGCGCCGCCATGCAGGTTAACCTTCTCATCCATCTTGTCGAGCACTTTCAGATCCTTGAGCACTGGCAGTGCCTGTGCGGCGAAGGCTTCGTTGAGCTCGAAGAAGTCGATGTCGCCGATGCTCAGGCCCGCGCGCTTGAGGGCTTTCTGGGTCGACGGCACCGGACCGTAACCCATGATCGCAGGGTCGACACCGGCCACGGCCATCGAGCGGATCACCGCCAACGGCTGGATGCCGAGGTCCATGGCGCGCTGGCCGGACATGACGATCATGCACGAAGCACCATCGGTGATCTGCGACGACGTGCCAGCGGTCACCGTACCGCCTTTGGGGTTGAACGCAGGCTTGAGCGCCGCCAGACCTTCGAGGGTGGTTTCCGGACGAATGGTCTCGTCGTAATCGAAGACCTTGAGGAAACCGTTCTCGTCGTACCCCTGCATCGGGATGATTTCGTCCTTGAACTTGCCCTCGACCGTAGCCTTGTGAGCCAACTGATGTGAGCGCAGCGCGAACAGGTCTTGCTGCTCGCGAGTAATGCCGTGCATCTTACCGAGCATTTCGGCAGTCAGGCCCATCATGCCGGAGGCCTTGGCCGCATGCAGTGACAGATGCGGGTTCGGATCGACCCCGTGCATCATGCTGACGTGCCCCATGTGCTCGACACCGCCGACCACGAACACATCACCATTACCGGTCATGATCGCCTGGGCGGCAGTGTGCAGCGCGCTCATCGACGAACCGCACAGTCGGCTGACGGTCTGCGCAGCGCTGGTATGCGGAATCGGGGTCATCAGCGAGGCCATGCGCGCGATGTTCCAGCCTTGCTCCAGGGTCTGGTTGACGCATCCCCAGATCACATCCTCGACTTCCTTCGGATCGACCTTGTCGTTGCGCTCCAGCACCTTGCTGATCAAGTGCGCCGACATGTCTTCGGCGCGGGTGTTGCGGTGCATGCCACCCTTGGAACGACCCATGGGCGTGCGACCGAAGTCGACAATCACCACGTCTCTTGGATTGAGGCTCATATCAATATTCTCGCTCTAGCTCAGTGGCCGTTCAGTTGAAGAAACGCTGACCGTTCTTGGCCATTTCACGCAGCTTCGCAGTCGGGTGGTACAGCGGACCCAGATCGGCATACTGGTCGGCCAAGGCAACGAACTCGGCCACACCGATCGAGTCGATGTAGCGCAGCGCGCCGCCACGGAAGGGAGGGAAGCCAATGCCGTAGACCAGGCCCATGTCCGCTTCGGCGGCCGTCTCGACGATGCCGTCTTCCAGGCAGCGCACGGTCTCCAGGCAAAGCGGCACCATCATCCAGTTGATGATGTCTTCGTCGCTGACTTCACGCTGCTCGTAGATCACGGGCTTGAGCACTTCCAGGACCGACGCATCGGCGACCTTCTTCGGTTTGCCGCGCTTGTCGGTTTCGTAGGCGTAGAAGCCCTTGCCGTTCTTCTGGCCCAGGCGATTGGCCTCGTACAGGGCATCGACGGCGGAGCGACGCTCGTCTTTCATGCGGTCGGGGAAGCCCTCGGCCATCACATCGCGGCCGTGGTGGCCGGTGTCGATGCCGACCACATCCATCAAGTAGGCCGGGCCCATGGGCCAGCCGAACTTCTCCATGACCTTGTCGATGCGCACGAAGTCCACGCCTGCGCTGACCAGCTTGGCGAAGCCGCCAAAGTAAGGGAACAACACGCGGTTGACCAGGAAGCCCGGGCAGTCGTTGACCACGATCGGGTTCTTGCCCATCTTCTTGGCGTAGGCCACGGTGGTGGCGACCGCCACGTCACTGGACTTTTCGCCGCGGATGACTTCGACCAGCGGCATCATGTGCACCGGATTGAAGAAGTGCATGCCGACGAAGTTTTCCGGGCGTTTGAGCGCCTTGGCCAGCAGGTTGATGGAAATGGTCGAGGTATTTGAGGCCAGAATGGCATCGTCTTTGACCTGCCCTTCCACCTCGGCCAGTACCGCCTGCTTGACCTTCGGGTTTTCGACCACGGCCTCGACGACGATGTCGACGTTGGCGAAGTCGCCATAGGACAGGGTCGGGCGGATGGCGTTGAGCGCCTCGGCCATCTTCGCCGAGGTCAGACGACCTTTTTCAACACGGTTGCCGAGCAGCTTGGAGGCTTCGTTCAAGCCCAACTGGATCGCTTCCTCGCGGATATCCTTCATCAGGATCGGCGTGCCTTTGACCGCCGACTGATAGGCGATACCCCCGCCCATGATGCCGGCGCCGAGCACGGCCGCCTGCTTCACATCGTGGGCGATCTCGTCGTGGGCCTTGGCCTTGCGCTTGAGTTCCTGATCGTTGAGGAACAGCCCGATCAGGCTCTCGGCCACCGAGGTTTTGGCCAACTTGGCAAAACCAGCGGCTTCGACCTCCAGGGCCTTGTCACGGCCGAAGTTGGCAGCTTTCTGAATGCTCTTGATGGCCTCGACCGGCGCTGGATAGTTCGGCCCAGCCTGGCCGGCGACGAAGCCCTTGGCCGTCTCGAAGGCCATCATCTGCTCGATGGCGTTGAGCTTGAGCTTCTCAAGCTTTGGCTGGCGCTTGGCTTTGTAGTCCAGCTCGCCACTGATGGCGCGCTTGATCAGGTCCAGGGCACCGGCCTGCAACAGTTCAGGCGCGACCACGGCATCGACGGCGCCCACTTTCAGGGCGTCTTCGGCGCGGTTTTCCTTACCCGAGGCGATCCACTCGATGGCGTTGTCCGAGCCGATCAGCCGTGGCAGACGCACGGTGCCGCCAAAGCCTGGGTAGATGCCCAGCTTGACTTCCGGCAGGCCGATCTTTGCGCTGCTGGCCATCACGCGGTAGTCGGCGGCCAGGCACATCTCCAGACCGCCGCCCAGGGCGATGCCGTTGATCGCGGCCACGGTCGGGACCTGCAGGTCTTCGAAGTCGCTGAAGATGCGGTTGGCTTCCAGATTACCGGCGACCAGTTCGGCCTCGGGCAGCTTGAAGTTATCGACGAATTCGGTGATGTCGGCACCGACGATGAACACGTCCTTGCCGCTGCTGACGATGACGCCCTTGATGGACGCATCGGCTTTGATCGTATCGACTGCCTGGCGCAGCTCGTTCAGGGTCAGGCGATTGAATTTGTTGACGGACTCACCCTTGAGGTCGAAGCGCAGTTCGACGATGCCGCTTTCAAGAGCCTTAACCGTGATGGCTTTACCTTCGTAAATCATCAACTGATCTCCACGATATGGAAGCTGAACTGTACACGCCGAACGCTGGCAGCCGGTTCGTTTGCAAGACCTTCTGCCAGGCACACCCGTCAGCGCGCTGGTCGGGATTCTGGACGAGCGATGTGAACATACAAACGCTCAATTCATACGCCCGTTTGATTTGGGTCCGCACACATTCTCCGAAAAGGCCGAAGTTGTCAAATACCCACAAGTCCCCGAAAAAAGCGACTTTCCAGTCATTTTGTTACAGATTTGAAAAAGCAGGATGAGCGTGATTGCTCACCATTCATCACAGCGATTCAGGCGTGATGCGGTGAAAATGGCGTGGGATAAGAAGTCAGCTCAGACCAAAGCATGAACGCGTCGATGAGGTTGCAGGCGCTTTCGCTGTTGAACGGGCGCAAGCCTGGCCTTTTTGCCCTGAGGATCAGCGGGATCGACGTGGCTGTCAGAGCTGGGGAAAGGTTCAGGCGAGTGTTTCCAGGGTATGCGCGATGTCCTGAAGAACAGCCGTGTCGCCACGCTCACTCCAACACAGCGCGATCATGCGGCTATCAGCCTCCACCTTATAGACGGTGGCAGGCAAGCGCGCGAAGCATTGTGCCAAGCGCGGTTCCTCGCAGGGCTCACGCCAGGTGTTCAGCCACACGCTGGGGCTCACCTGCCAGTAGCACCAAGTATCCTCATGCCCTCTGCGGCGCGCACGGTGGTATTGGGGGCATGGACTGGGCGGCTCGTTTTCCAGCCAATGCGGCCATTTCTGCGGGCTGAGCTGCATGGCCAGACCCATGCGCCGGCCCTCCAGCCGCAGGTTCATTTGCTCGCTCTGCTTGCGCGAGGGACGCAGCCAGGCCAGCGGGCTGAGAATCAGCGCAAGGATTGACACCACCAGCCATACCGTCATATCTGTATCCCCCATAATGCGTTGCACAGGCGCGGCTTGGTCATTTCATCTCGCCGGGCCAGAAAGCGACCATACTTTTACTATCGCGATTTTCAGGAGTCCCGCTCATGTCCTACGAACATCTTCTGGTCGCCGTCGACCTGACCGAGGAATGCGACCCGGTGATCAAGCGCGCCATGAAGCTCGCCGAACCGACCGGCGCCAAGGTATCGCTGGTGCATATCGTAGAGCCCATGGCCATGGCATTCGGTGGCGACGTGCCGATGGACCTGTCGCAACTGCAACAGCAGCAGTTCGACCAGGCCAAGGAGCGCATGGACCGGTTGTACGCCAAGTATCCCGGCATCAATCGCGGTGATTCGCACCTGAAATATGGCCAGCCTCGCCAGGAAATCCACCAGTTGGCTACCGATGAAGCCTGCGACCTGATCGTGGTCGGCAGCCATGGTCGTCATGGCCTGGCGCTGCTGCTTGGTTCCACGGCCAATGACGTCCTGCACGGCGCACCGTGCGATGTGCTGGCCGTGCGACTGCTGAAAAAGGACTGATGCCCGTGGCGGCACTGCCCTCGTGACTCAGGTCGCGAATGCAGTGCCAGGGTCCGCTCAGCCCTCCAGTTCAGCCCAGCGCTCGACCAGCGCATCAAGCTCAGCCTGCAACTGTTCGAGCTTGGCCAGCACCTGCGAGGTTTCAGCAATCGGCCGCTGGTAGAAGTCCGGAGCACCTACCTGCGCCTGCAGCACAGCCATCTTCTGCTCCAGTGCATCGATCTGCCCAGGCAGCATCTCCAGTTCGCGCTGCAGCTTGTAGCTGAGTTTTTTCTTGCCGCTGTCGGCGGTTTGGGCGACAGCAGGTTCGGGCACGTCATTCACCTCGACCTTCTCCACCACAGCGCTATTGAGCGCGGACTTGCCGCCCTTGCTCTCGGCCACCCCCAGCAACTTGGGCGAGCCGCCCTGACGAATCCAGTCCTCGTAGCCCCCGACATACTCCCGCACTTTGCCCTGCCCTTCGAACACCAGGGTGCTGGTCACCACATTGTCGAGGAAGGCCCGGTCGTGGCTGACCATGAGCACGGTGCCCTTGAAGTTGGCCAACACCTCTTCGAGCAACTCCAGGGTTTCCACGTCCAGGTCGTTGGTCGGCTCGTCCAGCACCAGCAAGTTCGCCGGTTTGCTGAACAGTTTGGCCAGCAGCAACCGCGCGCGTTCGCCGCCAGACAAGGCCTTGACCGGCGTGCGCGCACGCTGCGGGCTGAACAGGAAGTCGCCGAGGTAGCTCAGCACATGGCGGTTCTGACCATCGATTTCGATGAAGTCGCGGCCCTCGGCCAGGTTATCGATCACCGTCTTTTCGAGGTCGAGCTGGTGACGCATCTGATCGAAGTAGGCGACCTCCAGCTTGGTGCCGCGTTCGACCTTGCCACTGGTGGGCTCCAGGTCGCCGAGCATGAGCTTGAGCAAGGTGGTCTTGCCAGTGCCGTTGGCGCCGAGCAGGCCAATGCGGTCCTGACGCTGCAGCACCATCGAGAAATCCTTGACCAGCTTGGGGCCTTCGGGATGGGCGAAGCTGACGTTGTCCAGCAGCATCACCTGCTTGCCAGACTTGTCCGCGACCTCGATCTGGATGTTCGCCCGGCCCTGGCGCTCACGACGCTCACCGCGCTCCACGCGCAGCGCCTTGAGGGCGCGTACCCGCCCTTCGTTGCGGGTACGCCGGGCCTTGATACCCTGGCGAATCCAGACCTCTTCCTGGGCCAGACGCTTGTCGAACAGCGCGTTGGCGGTCTCCTCTGCGGCCAGCGCCGCCTCTTTGTGCACCAGGAAACTGGCGTAGTCGCCGTTCCAGTCGATCAGACCGCCACGGTCCAGTTCGAGGATGCGGGTGGCCAGGTTCTGCAGGAAGGAACGGTCGTGAGTAATGAACAGCACGGCACCGTTAAAGCCGTTCAGGGCCTCTTCCAGCCAGGCAATGGCGCCGATGTCCAGGTGGTTGGTCGGCTCGTCGAGCAGCAGCAGATCGGGCTCGGACACCAGGGCCTGGGCCAGCAGGACACGTCGACGCCAGCCGCCGGACAACTCGGCGAGGGTTTTGTCCGCCGGCAGTTGCAGGCGACTCAGGGTGCTTTCCACGACCTGTTGCAGACGCCAGCCATCGCGGGCCTCGATCTCGTGCTGGACGTGCATCAGCTTGTCCAGGTCGTCGTCGCCCTGAATGTTCTGGCTCAGGTGATGGTATTCGGCGAGCAAGGCGCCAACGCCATCCAGACCCTCGGCCACCACGTCGAACACGCTGCGGTCGTCGGCCACCGGCAGTTCCTGCGGCAGCTCGCCAATTTTCAGCCCGGGGGCACGCCAGATGTCACCTTCGTCGGGTTTTTGCTCACCCTTGACCAGGCGCAGCATGCTGGACTTGCCAGTGCCATTGCGACCGATGATGCACACCCGCTCGCCACGGGCGATCTGCCAGGACACTTTGTCCAGCAGCGGCATGGCACCGAACGCGAGGGACACATCGCTGAATTTGAGCAGGGTCATGATCATCTCCAAAAACCGGGTGCGCATTCTACCTGACTTTTGCCCTGCCTTGGCCGGTGCCTGCAGCGCTGTGCTGGCGCAGCGCAGGCTTTACGACGCGTGGTCGAGGTTCACGATTCGATACAAGCACAGTGCTTTCATCCACGACCGGCAACCGGCTAAGCTAGGAACCAAACGACCTCACCAGTGTTGGCTTCGCCGTCACTTTCTCATGGTTCAACTGCCCGGACGTCTCATGCGCAGCCGCCTGTTCCACTTCGTTTCCTGCCTGGTGTTCAGCGCCGCCACCGCGAGCGCTGCCCACGCCACCGACATCACCCAGCAGCGCCAGTACTACGACGAGGCCAAACGCGCACTCGCCAAGGGCGACAAGGAGCCTTACCTGCGCTACGCCCAAGCCCTGAGCGACTACCCGCTGACCCCTTACCTGGCCTACGACGAACTCACCGCACGGCTGAAGACCGCCAGCAACGAGGAAATCGAGGGTTTTCTCGCAAAGCACGGCGACCTTCCCCAGGCCAACTGGATGAAATTGCGCTGGCTGCGCTGGCTGGCCGAACGCGGTGACTGGAAAACCTTCGCCCGTTATTACGACGCCAAACTCAATTTCACCGAACTGGACTGCCTCAATGGCCAGTACCAACTGGCCAGCGGCCAGCGCGCCGAAGGTTTCGCCACGGCCGAGAAGCTGTGGAATGTCGGCAAGTCGCAACCAGCGACCTGCGATACCTTGTTCGGTCTGTGGGCCGCCGAGGGCCAGCTCACCGAGGCGCGGCGCTGGCAACGGGCCAAATTGGCGGCCGAAGCGCGCAACTACAGTCTGGCCAATAACCTGGTACAGACCCTGCCCACGCTTGGCACACAGGGAAAGCTGCTGATCGACGTGGCGCAGAAACCCGAATTGCTCAAGCAGCCTTCACGCTTCCAGCCGGCCAGTGACGCCATGTCCGATGTCGTCAGCCTGGGCCTGCGTCGCCTGGCACGCCAGGATCCGGACCAGGCCATGACGCTGCTCGACGACTACGCCCAGCGCATGCACTTCTCACGCGATGAAAAAGTCGCCATCGCCCGTGAAATCGGTCTCACCCTCGCCCGCCGCTACGACCCCCGCGCACTCGACCTGATGACCCGCTACGACCCGGAGCTGCGCGACAACACCGTCAGCGAATGGCGCATGCGCCTGCTGCTGCGCCTGGGCCGCTGGGAGGACGCCTACGAACTGAGCCGACGCCTACCCCAGGACCTGGCCGGCAGCAGCCGCTGGCGCTACTGGCAGGCGCGCAGCCTGGAACTGGCACAACCGAACAACCCGCAGATCCCGCTGCTGTACAAGAACGTGTCGCGTGAGCGCGACTTCTATGGCTTCCTGGCTGCCGATCGGGCGCAGACGCCTTACCAGCTCAACAACAAACCGCTGGTGCTGAGCCAGGCCCTGCTGAACAAAGTGCGCAACACGCCCGGCGTGCGCCGCGCCCTGGAATTCCATGCGCGCGGGCAGATCGTCGAGGGGCGGCGCGAGTGGTACCACGTCAGCCGTCACTTCAACCGCGACGAGATGGTCGCCCAGGCGCGCCTGGCTTACGATCTGCGCTGGTACTTCCCGGCCATCCGCACCATCAGCCAGGCCCAGTACTGGGACGATCTGGACATTCGCTTCCCCATGGCCCACCGCGACACCCTGGTGCGCGAAGCCAAAGTCCGCGGCCTGCATTCGAGCTGGGTGTTCGCCATTACCCGCCAGGAAAGCGCGTTCATGGACGACGCCCGCTCGCCCGTGGGTGCCAGCGGCCTGATGCAACTGATGCCAGGCACCGCCAAGGAGACCGCGCGCAAGTTCAGCATTCCGCTGGCCTCGCCAGCGCAGGTACTGGACCCGGACAAGAACATCCAGCTGGGCGCCGCCTACCTCAGCCAGGTACATGGGCAGTTCAACGGCAACCGGGTGCTGGCATCGGCTGCCTACAACGCCGGCCCGGGCCGCGTGCGGCAGTGGCTCAAAGGCGCCAAGCACTTGAGTTTCGATGTCTGGGTCGAGTCGATTCCATTCGATGAAACCCGTCAGTACGTGCAGAACGTCCTGTCGTACTCGGTCATCTACGGCCAGAAACTCAACGTACCGCAACCGTTGGTGGACTGGCACGAGCGCTACTTCGACGACATGTAGGCCTCACAGCCCTTTCGGAGCCGTCCCACGGCTTTGAAAGGGCCTCATGTCGGACTGGGTTAACCCACGGTTAATCAGCTCGCTCCAGCATGGTGCAATCACTGCACTGCCAAGGCGTCGACATGCGTGTTCTCCTGCTGCTCCTGACCTTCCTGCTCGCCGGCCCACTTCAGGCCAACCCCTTTGCCCCCAAGTCGGACTTCCTGCCGGTGGACCAGGCCTTCGTGCTCACCCACGACCGTCTACCCTCCGGTCAGACGCGTCTGTATTTCCAGATCAAGGACGGCTATTACCTCTACCAGAAGCGCCTCAAGTTCGATGGCATTGCGCCTGAGCAACAGCCGCAATTTCCACAGGCACTCAATCATCACGACGAGTTCTTCGGTGACAGCGCGGTGTATCGCACCGAACTGCAGCTGCTGCTGCCTGCCGGTGCCAGTGGCTCGCTGCGCCTGGGCTGGCAAGGCTGCGCCGATGCGGGGTTGTGCTACCCACCCCAGACCACGGTGATCGAGCTCGGGGGCCAGGCGGCTGCGTCACCATCGACCACCTCCCTCGACGACCAAGCCAGCGACCAGTCGCTGGCCAGCAGCCTGCAGGACGCCAGCCTGGTCTGGAGCCTACTGGCCTTCTTCGGCCTGGGCTTGCTGCTGGCCTTTACGCCCTGCTCGCTGCCGATGCTACCGATCCTGGCGGGACTGGTCATGGGCAACGGCGCCAGCGCACGGCGCGGGGCAATGTTGGCTGCGGTCTACGTACTGAGCATGGCACTGGTGTACGCCGCGCTGGGCGTGATCGCCGCCCTGCTGGGTGCGAGTGTGCAGGCCTGGCTGCAACAACCCTGGCTGCTGGGTGGCCTGGCCGCGTTGTTCGTGATCCTCGCCCTGCCGATGTTCGGTGCCTTCGAGTTGCAGTTGCCGACCGCCCTGCGCGACCGTCTCGACAGCGCCGGGCGCGGGACGCGGGGCGGCAGCCTGTATGGAGCGGCGCTGCTCGGTGCGCTGTCGGGGCTACTGCTGGGGCCCTGCATGACGGCTCCGCTGGCCGGTGCGCTGCTGTACATCGCGCAGAGCGGCGATGTCGTGCACGGCGCACTGGTGCTGTTCAGCCTGGGGCTGGGCATGGGCGTGCCGCTGCTGTTGCTGGTGACGGTGGGCAACCGCTACCTGCCTCGCCCTGGCGCCTGGATGGATCGGGTCAAGGGGGTATTCGGCTTCGTGTTCCTGGCCATGGCCCTGTATAGCGTACGCACCTTGCTCCCCAGCCCGCTGCTGCTGGCGCTGGCCGGGGGCTGGTTGATCGCCCTGGCCTGGGCGGCCTGGCCTGGCTTGCAACGCCTGCCTGCACTGCGCGTCTTGCCATTACTGGGTGGACTGTGGGGAGGGTTGCTGCTGGTCGGCGCTGCGGCGGGCGGTGGCGACCTGTGGCAGCCCTTGCAGCCCTTCGTTGGCACCCCAGCAGGCACCACGGCCAACACGCATCAAGAGCAAGCCCTCACGCTGGACAACCCTCAAGCGCTGCAGCGTGAACTCGACGCCGCCAAGGCCAATCAGCAATGGGTGTTGATCGATTACTACGCCGACTGGTGCGCTTCCTGCAAAGTGATGGACAAGCAAGTGTTCGCTCGCAGCGACGTCCAAGCCAGCCTGGACGATGTGCGCATCCTGCGCCTGGATGTCACCGCCGACACCCCGGCCAGCCGCGCATTGTTGCAGCACTACCAGGTCCCGGGACCACCCACGCTGGTGTGGATCGGCCCGGAGGGCGAGGAACGGCGCCACCGGCGTATCACCGGCGAGGTCGATGCCACCACGTTCCTGCAACACTGGGCCAGGATCAGGAGTGAAGGATGATGCTGACGATAACCCTGGGGCCGCTGACCATGGCCTTGAATCACCTGCTGCTGCTCATGGCGTTGGGTGTCGCCTGCCTGGTCGGCTGGGCGGTGGCGCGCCGGGGCGGGGAGAATCCGGAATCGACGCTGTTCAATGGGTTCCTGATCGGCGTGCTGTGCGCCCGCCTTGGCTTCGTCCTCCAGTACTGGGCCATGTACCGCGACGATCCGCTGCAGATCATCGACATTCGTGATGGCGGCTTTCAGCTCTGGGGCGGGCTTTTCGGAATCGTCGCCGCCACGCTCTGGCAAGGTCTGCGCCGCCCTGCCCTCCGCCGCCCACTCAGCTGGGCACTGTTCAGCGGCGCGCTGTTCTGGGGGTTGGTGAGTCTGGGCAGCCATCTGTACAGCAAAGGCACCGAGTTGCCGGATCTGGCCCTGCGTAACGCCAGCGGCGAGGCGGTGGCGCTGCACAGCTATCGCGGCAAGCTTCTGGTGATCAACCTCTGGGCCACGTGGTGCCCGCCCTGCCGGAGAGAAATGCCGGTGCTGCAACAGGCACAGAGCGACCATCCCGAGGTGACTTTCCTGTTCGTCAACCAGGGCGAGACGGTCGAGAGCGTCAGCACCTTTCTCGCCACTACCGGGCTGAGCCTGCAGCATGTGCTGTTTGATGGTGCCGGACAACTGGCCCAACAGGTCGGCTCGATGGCCCTGCCCACTACCCTGTTCTACGACGCTCACGGTCGCCTGGCTGGCAGCCATCTGGGGGAATTGTCGCGCGCCAGCCTGCTCAATGGCCTTACCACACTCGAACGGCCCGCCAAACCCGACGCTTCCCCTGCACGAGGACAATGACATGCGAATGACCGCTTTGCTGACTTTGATGGTGGCCCTGCTTGCCGCCCCATTGACCCAGGCCGAATCCTGGCCCGAGCCCATTCGCCAGATGGAGGCCAAGGGTGCCGTGATCAAAGGCAGCTTCGATGCGCCCGACGGCCTGCGTGGCTATGCCGCCGAGTATCACAACAACGGGATTGCCTTGTACCTGACGCCCGATGGCAAGCACGTGCTGGTCGGTAGCCTGTTCGACGAGCAGGGCCAGGACCTGAGCGCCGAACCGCTGGATAAGCTGGTCTACGCCCCGATGAGCAAGGCTATCTGGGCGAAGCTGGAGAACGCCGCCTGGATCGCCGATGGAAAGGCCGACGCACCACGCACCGTCTACCTGTTCAGCGACCCGAACTGCCCCTACTGCAACATGTTCTGGGAACAGGCTCGGCCATGGGTCGCCTCGGGCAAGGTGCAACTGCGCCATATCATGGTCGGCATCATTCGGCCGGACAGCCCAGGCAAATCCGCCGCATTGCTGGCCGCCAAGGAGCCGGCCAAGGCCCTGCAGGCGCATGAGAGCGCCGGTAAGGCGAGCACGCTGAAGCCGCTGGAAAGCATTCCTGAGTCGGTTCAAGCGCAGCTTACCGCCAATCAGGCGCTGATGGAGGACCTGGGGCTGGGCGCAACACCCGCGATCTTCTACCGCGACGAGGAAGGGCAATTGCAGAGTCAACAAGGCGCTCCGCGCCCGGAAATGCTCGGCAAGATCCTGGGCAAGCGTTGACCTGGTAGATCTGTCAGGTGCGCGGCAACAGGCATTTTCCTAGACTCGCTGCAGTGCAGGATCGTGGCCGAGCGACCGCTGTGCCTTAAGGCGTAAAGATAGGAAAAGCTAATGTTGGATCGCGAAACAGTGCGCCTGCATGCCGATACGCCACAGGTCAGCGTCAGATCTGCGACCGGTACGCGGGTGGCGAGTCTGCGCTTGTTGCGCCAGTCGCACGCTGACACGCCCAGGATCCTGCGCCATCGCACGCACACCGATGAAATCAGCCGCACGGTCCGTGAGTTCGGGCCACGGCCCTTGCGCACCTCGGAGGGCGCGCCCACGCTGGCCGACGCCGCCGTCTACCTGGGTCTGGGCGGCCGACCGTTGGCCCTGCACAGTGTCGATGGCGATACGTCGCTAGCGCTCGTCGATGGTGCCGGGCGCCCGTTGTGGACCTGCAATGCCCAGGGCACACGTCACTGGCACGATTACGAGCGCCCCGAACAAGGCGCGCGACGCCACGCGCTGTTCGAGCAAGCGGCGGCGGGCTTGCCGCGCATGCGCGAACGCTTGATTTATGCACCGGTGACCGACGCTCAACGCGCACGCAACAGGGCCGGCGCCGTCATGGAGCATTTCGACGATGCCGGACTGACTCGTACCGTCGCGCGGGCGCTCACCGGACAGCTAGTGGAGCAGCGGCAGTGCCTGTTGCAGGTGCAACTGGATCAGCCTGACTGGACCGAGGGGCCGGGAGGCGATCTCGAGACCGATGTCCATACCGCCCTCTGCGATTACGATGCTACCGGCGAACTGCTGAACCGTACCGACGCCGTCGGCCTGACACGTTCTATCGAGCGCGATATCAGTGGCGCCGTCTGTCGCACCCGCCTACGGCAAGGCGATCGGGAAGCCCTGGCGCTGGCCGAAGTCACGCGCAGAGCGGACGGCAAGGTCGTAAGGCACGAATCAGGCAACGGAGTGGTCGATCACTATCGTTACTCGCCGTTGGACCACCGCCTGATCCAACACCGTACCGCACGCCCGGCCGACCACCCGTTCGGCTACCTGCTGATCAGCGACTTGCATTACCGGTACGACCCGGTCGGTAATCTGCTCGAGCTGGACGATCAGGGCGCTGATCCGCAATGGCATGGCAATCAGCGCACAGACGGTCTGCGCGAGTATGCCTACGACACCTTGTACCGCCTGATCGACGCCAGCGGCCGCGAGCGCACCCCCGTGGCAGGTTACGGATCACCGGCCTTCGGCGCCGCCGACCGTCAAGGTGGCAGCGTCTGGACACCCTACCGGGAGCACTACGTCTACGACGACGGCGACAACCTGACCACTCTCAATCACAACGCAGGGACCGGCCAGCGCACCCGACGTCTGCGTGTCTCGACGCAAAGCAACCGGGCACTGCCCGAAGGTCACGGGCTCACCCCCGACACCGGCTTCTTCGCAGGCGGCTTGCAGAAGCAGATGGTCGATGGCCGGGCGCTGACCTGGCGCACCGATAACCAGTTGGCCGAGGTCACGCTGGTCACCCGTGCCCGCGACGCGATGGATGACCGCGAACAGTATCGCTACGCCGATGGGGGCACCCGACGGCGCAAGATCAACACCGTGCAAGTGGCCGGTGCCGCGCAGATCACTGTGACCACTTACCTGGAAGACTGCGAGTTGCGCATCAGAACACGCGATGGCCAGCCTGCGGCGCAACGCCATGTGCTGATCAGTGAAGCCGAGGGGGTGCGCTGGATACAGGATCGGGTGCACGGCAAGACCTACCTGCGCTACGCCTTCACCGATCATCTGGGTAGCGCCGTGGGTGAAACGGATGAAGCGGGCAACGTCGTATCGCGCGAAGAGTTCGCGCCCTATGGTGAGAGTACCGGCCTGGACGAGCCCGCCGCGGAAGTCGATGGGCTGAGACGGCGAACCCAGCGGTATGCGGGCAAGGAGCTCGACGCCAGTGGGCTTTATTACTACGGCTGGCGCTATTACCAGGCGGGGTCATGCCGGTGGTTGAGTGCCGATCCGAGCGGGTTGGTGGACGGAGTGAACCTTTACACTGCGAATACCAGCAATCCCCTGCGCTACGCCGATAACGATGGCCGGATTCCAGAGGACACGACGGGTCAAGAGGCCGTCCCGACAAGCACCGAATCGTCTGACTCGTGGGCGCCAGGCCCGTCGTGGCAACAGATAATTACGCGTATTGCAGTCGCCTCGACAGCGCTGAGTTTGCTAAAGAAACTCATCACGATCATTGGCGTTTACCGAGGCGGTGTAGGGTTTCGACACACCACTGGGGAAATCTTCAGAGGCTTGAAATACAGTATGCGCTCGCTCTCATTCAACCTGAACTCAGCGGCGTTCATCACCGGGCTGGCAAGCACGGTATCAGCGACGACGTTAGTGGCCGCTTCTGCGGCGGGGGTGAGTCACGCCACGGCAGACGACATCTCGAATACCACCGTAGGACTCACTGTGAGCGAGCAGATTTTTTCCATTCTCGGGCTCCTGAATGACATGCGCCACGACGAGTACCCCACTATTCAAGACCTGTTTCCCAAAATCGAGATTCCAGAGGTCGACCCCGCGGCAGGTGAAGCTTGGATTCACCTCGAGTCACGCGTGCCTACGCCAGCAGGTGATCAAGATTTCGCATCAGTAAGCAGGACTCAGGAAGGCATGCCTGAAGCGCAGGCCGTGACAGTCAACATCAACAGCACCAGCCCGGTGAGTATCGGCACCGTGAACGTGATTACCGGAACCCATAGCATCGGCCGGCAGACCGTTGTAAACATCACAGACCCAGAGGGCACTGCGCCGAGCGCCAGCCTGGTATCCGACCGCTCAGCGCATAGCACGCCCCAGCAAGTTCACCGACGCAAGAACCTCGCTCATCGTGATCCGCCCAGTAGACGCGCATCATTTTGAGGCATCGCTACACAGTCACATCATCACTCGCGTACGACACGGGCGTCGGGGCAACCTCATGCCCCTCCAACATCGCCATCAAATCACTCAACCGATCCACCTTGGCCTCATCCAGCGCACTCTCGCGCACCCCTTCGACGTACTGCGCCAATGCATCCACCGTGCTGCACTCGAACATCGCCCGCAGCGGCACGTTGAGTTGCAGACGCTTCTGCACCCGCGAGGCGATCTGCGTGGCCAGCAGCGAGTGCCCGCCCAGCTCGAAGAAATTGTCGTGTACCCCGACCCGCTCGACCCTGAGCACTTCGGCCCAGATGTCGGCCAAGGTCTGCTCCAGTTCATTGCGCGGCGCCAGATAGTCTTGCGGGTGCTGACCACCGATCTCGATGGCCGGCAGCGCCTTGCGGTCGAGCTTGCCGTTGGCGTTGTGCGGCAGGCTGTCGAACCAGCCCCAGTGCAGCGGCACCATGTACTCGGGCAGTTCGGCGCGCAGGCGCTGCTTGAGGTGATCGAGCAGCGCGGTATCGGCCGACACACCCTGATGCGCCACCAGGTAGCCCACCAGATGCTTGCCGTTGACGCCCTCCTGCACGCCGACCGCGACGTCGCGCAGTTCAGGTTGCTCGTGCAGACGTGCCTCGATCTCACCCAGCTCGATGCGGTAGCCGCGAATCTTCACTTGATGATCGATGCGTCCGACATATTCGAGCACGCCATCGGCGCGCCGCCGTGCCAGGTCACCCGTGCGATACAGGCGTTCGCCCGGCGCGCCGTGTGGATGCGGGATAAAGGCTAAGGCCGTGCGGGCCGGATCGCCGACATAGCCGCGACCAACACCCGTGCCGGCCACGCACAGCTCGCCCACCGCGCCCAACGGCACCAGGGTCTGCTCCTCGCCATAGAGGTACAGGCGGTTGTTGTCGGTCGGCGTGCCGATGGGCAGGTAGCTGCCGCGCGTCGATTCGACATCGACGCGGAAGAACGCCACATCGTCCGAGCACTCTGCCGGACCGTAAGCGTTGACCAGACCGATCCGTGGATACCGCGCCAACCACTGAGCTGCCAGCTCCGGCGGCATCGCTTCGCCTGTAGGCAGCATCCAGCGCAGGCCATCCAGCGCTTGGTGGTCGTTGGCCAGCATGCCCTGGATCAGCGACGGCACGCTTTCCAGCACGGTGATGCCGCGTGACTGCACGTGCGCCAGCAAACCTTGCGGGTCGTGGGCGATGGTGTTGGGCACGATCTCGACACTGGCGCCGAACAGCGGCGCGGCGAGGAACTGCCATACCGAGATGTCGAAGCTCTGCGACGCGGTCTGCGCGATTACGTCGTGCTCGTCCAGGGCCAGGTAAGGCACCTTGCTCAGTTGGTTGTTGAGCATGCCGCGCTGCTCGACCATCACCCCTTGGGCAAGCCGGTGGAGCCGGAGGTGTAAATGACGTAGGCGAGATTGTCCGGAGCACTGTAGAGACCTGGATCGTGACTGGCCACCTGACCGGCCTGGACCTCTTCCCACACCAGCAGATGCGGTCGCGTCACGCTGCCCAGTTCATCGAGCAACTGGCGCGCCTGCTCGGCGCAGGCGGCGCTGCACACCAACACCGGCGTGCGGCTCAGTTCGACGATGCGCTGCAAACGGACCGACGGCAGGCCCGGATCCAGCGGCAGGTAACCGGCCCCGGCCTTGAAGCTGCCAACGATCATCCCCAGCAGCGGCAAGCCCCGTTCGGCCAGCAGCGCGACCGGTTGATCGACGCCCACGCCAATCGACTGAAGCGCGTGCCCCAGGCGGTTGGCTGCAAGATTCAACCCAGCATAGTCGTAGGACGCTTCCAGGCAGCGCGCGACCGTGCGCTGCGGATGCGCCGCCACCCGCGCCTCGAACAGCGCCACGTAGCTCTGCTCCAGCGTGTAGGCATGCTCGGTACGGTTGCAGTCCTCGAGCAGGAAGCGCTGTTCTTCGGCGCCGAGCAGCGGCAAAGCATCCATCTGACCATCGAAGCCCTCGACCAGCGCCAGCAGCAGCCGCTTGAACTCGGCCAGCAGGCGTTCGACGGTGGCGTGATCGAAGTAACGCTGGTCGAACGACAGGTGCAGCCCCAGGTCGTCGCCCGGATAGCACACCGCCGTCAGCGGGAAGTTGGTGTGGGTGCGACCGGAATCGGAACTGGCATTGAAGTGCTGGGCATGATCGAGTACGGCGGTCTCGACCGGCGCGTTCTCGAACACGAACAGGCTGTCGAACAGCGGCTGGCCCTTGGGCAGCGCACTGCACTCCTGGATGGCGACCAGCGGCAGGTACTCGTATTCGCGCAGTTGCATGTTGCGCTCGAGCAGCCCTTGCAGCCACTGGCGCACGCTCAGGCGCTCGCCGGCAGCGGGCAACTGCACGCGCAAGGCGATGCTGTTGATGAACAGCCCGACCGTGCGCTGCATCTGCGGCAAGCTCACCGGACGACCGGCCACGGTCACCCCGAACAGTACGTCGCGCTCACCGCTGTAGCGCGCCAGCACCAGCGCCCAGGCGGCCTGAGCGAAGGTGTTGACGGTCAACTGGTGGGCCTGGGCCAGTTCGCGCAGACGCGCCCCTTCACTGGCCTGCAGGCGGGTGTAGCAATCACCGACGAGCATGCCGTCACCGGCGTGGTCATGGCGCAGCGGACGGTCGCTGGGAAGGGCCGTGGCCCGCTCGAAACCGGCCAGGTTGGCCTGCCACCAGTGACGCGCCTCGTCCAGGTCCTGACGCTGCAGCCAGCCGATGTAGTCGCGGTAACGTGGCGGCACCGGCAACTGCGCCGTGCGGCCTTCACCAAGGGCCTGGTAGAGCTCGAAGAAGTCGTTCATCAGCAGCGAGCGGCACCAGGCATCGATGAGGATGTGGTGGTTGCTCATCATGAACCAATAGCGCGCGTCGGCGACCCGCACCAGGCGCAGATGGAACGGCGCCTCGCGCAGCAACTCGAAACCCGCTTCGCGTTCTTGCTGGTGCAAGGCTTGCAGGCGCGCCTCCTGGGCGGCGTCATCCAGGTCGCGCCAGTCCTGGTAGTCCAGCGGCGTGTTGCCGGGTTTGTGGATGATCTGCAGCATCGCTTCACCGGCGTTCCAGCTGAACGACGCGCGCAGCGCCTCGTGCCGTGCGACCACGGCCTGCCAGGCCTGGGCGAAACGCGCCGGGTCCAGCTCGCTGTTGATGCGGTAGCGATCCTGCATGTAGTAAATCCCAGTGCCCGGTTCGAGCAAGGTGTGCAACAGCAGCCCCTCCTGCATGGGCGTCAGCGGATAGACATCTTCGATGTCCGCGGCAGGCACCGGCAGCGCGTCGATCTGTTCCTGGGTCAGGCGAGCCAATGGGAAGTCCGACGGCGTGAAGCTGCCATGGCCTTCGACCAGGCAATGCTCGACCAGCGCCAGCAGTTCTTCACGGTAGGCCTCGGCCAGCGCGGCGATGCTGGCCTCGTCGTAGCGTTCGCGGCTGAAGGTCCAGCGCAACTGCAAGGCGCCGCCATAGACCTGGCCGTCGACACTCAGCCAGTTCGGCAGGGGTGCCTCCAGGTCATGGGCCAAGCCGGCCGGCGCGTCCAGCGGCTGGAACAGTGCGGCGTCATCGAACTGCTGGTCGAACTGCCCCAGGTAGTTGAAGGTGATGCGCGCCTGCGGCAGTGCAGCCATGCGTTCGCGCAGCGGTGCATCGGCCAGGTAGCGCAGCACGCCGAAGCCCAGCCCCTTGTGCGGCACCTGGCGCAGTTGCTCCTTGATCGCCTTGATCGAGGCAGCGCGAGCGCTGTCGTCATCGCCGACCACCGGGCTCAGGCTCAGCGGATAGGCATTGGTGAACCAGCCGACACTGCGGGTCAAGTCGATGTCTTCGAACAGCCCCTCGCGGCCATGGCCTTCGAGCTGCACCAGCGCGTGCGCTTCGCCGCTCCACCGGCACAGGGTGCGCGCCAGGGCGGTGAGCAGCAGGTCATTGACCTGCGTGCGGTAGGCCGCAGGCGCCTGTTGCAGCAGTTGGCGGGTCTGCTCGCGGTCCAGGGCGATCGCCAGGGTACGGGCATGTCGGTGCAGGTTGCCGCCCTGCGGGTGATCGCACGGCAGTTCGCGCACCACGCCGCTCAACTGGGCGTCCCACCAGTCCAGCTCGTCACGCAGCGAATCGCTGCCGGCGTAATGGGTCAGTCGGGCAGCCCAGTCGCCCGGCGCATGGGTCTTGGCCGGCACACGGTGACCCCGGTACAGCGTCTGCAGGTCTTCGAGCAGCACACGCCAGGACACACCATCGACCACCAGGTGATGGATCGCCAGCAGCAGACGTTGCTGTCCGGCGTCATCGGTGAGCAGCAGACCGCGCAGCAGCGGCCCTGCGGTCAGGTCCAGGCTGCGCTGGGCGTCGTCGTACAGCGCTTGGCAATCGGCGAAATCGGCTACCGTTGCCGTCCATAGCAGCGGTTCAGTGCTGGGAGCGGCGTACTCGCCCTGCCATTGCCCCTGCGCCTGGGTGAAGCGCAGGCGCAGGCTGTCGTGGTGCTGCACCAGCGCGGCCAGCGCCGCTTCGAGACGCTCGGCCTGCAACGGCTGGCGCACTTCTAGCAGCAGCGCCTGGTTCCAGTGCTGCGGTTGCGGCACGTCGCTGTCGAAGAACCAGTGCTGGATCGGAGTCAGGCCAGTACGGCCCTGGCGAGCGCCCTGCTCCGCCTGGGTCGGCACCGCGCCCTCGGTCACGACCTCGGCCAGGGCCAGGATGGTCTGGTGCTGGAACAGGTCGCGCGGGGTGAACTGCAAGCCCAACTGGCGGGCGCGGCTGACCACCTGGATCGACAGGATCGAATCGCCGCCCAGCTCGAAGAAGTTGTCCTGCACACCGACGCGGGAAACGTTCAACACCTCGCGCCAGACCTGCGCCAATTGCACTTGCCGCGCGGTGGTCGGCGCCAGGTAGTGCTGCCCGGCCTGTTCCAGGTCAGGCACCGGCAGCGCGCGACGGTCGAGCTTGCCGTTGCCCATCAGCGGCAGGCGCTCCAGCAGCACCAGGTGCGCGGGCACCATGTAGTCCGGCAGGTGCTGGCGAGCCTGCACCTTCACGGTTTCGCGCAGATGCGCCTGGGCTTCACTGCCCGCCGTGGCCTGCGGGCAGACCAGGTAGCCGACCAACTGCTTGCCACCGGGCAGGTCGAGGGCCAGGACAACCGCCTGCTCGACGTCGGGATGGCTTTGCAGGCAGCTTTCGATCTCGCCCAGCTCGATGCGGAAACCGCGAATCTTCACCTGCTGGTCGGCGCGACCGATGTACTCCACCAGGCCGTCGGCGCCCAGGCGCACCAGATCGCCGGTGCGATACAGGCGTCCACCGTGATGGCTGAACGGGTCGGCCACGAAACGCTCGGCCGTGAGCCCCGCACGGTCGTGGTAGCCCTGGGCAAGCCCGGCGCCGCCGATGTACAACTCGCCGATACCGCCTTGGGGCAACAGCGCCAGGTCTTCGTCGAGGATATACCCGGTGCGCGCACCGACCACACGACCGATCGGCACGCTGCCGGCATCGCTGGGCACTGTCTGCGGCGCCAGGCAGGCCAGCGGCATGACGACCGTCTCGGTGGGGCCATAGGCATTGAACACCTGCTGCGGCACGAAGGCCTGGCGGATACGCTGCAGGTGCTCGCCAGTCAGCGCCTCGCCGCCGGTGATCACCAGCCGCACCGGTAGCGCCTCGCCACGGCTGGCGAGGAACTGCGCCAGTTGGCTGCCATAGCTCGGGGTGAAGCCCAGAATGCTTACCCGCTGCTCGCGCGCCAGTTCGCAGATCTCCTCGGCGCCCCACTGCCCTTGCGCACGCAGCACCACCCGGGCGCCGCACAACAGCGGCGTCAGCAGGCGCTCGGTGGCCGCGTCGAAGTTGATCGAATAAAAGTGCAACTCGCAGTCGTCGCTGCGCATGCCGAAATCAGCGATCACCGCCTGGCAGTGCATGGCGATCTCGCCGTGGCTGACCACCACGCCCTTGGGCTGGCCGGTGGAGCCCGAGGTGTAGATCAGGTAGGCCGAGTGCTGCGCCAGGTTGAGGTTGTCCAGCGCAGCGTCGCTGTGGGCGGACAGCGACGCCGCATCGTCTTCCAGGCTCCAGGTGGCCACGCCTTCGGGCAGCTCGCCGAGGGTAAGGAGCAAGTCGCGCGAGGCGATCAGCAGGCCCAGGCGACTGTCCTGGATCATGTAGTGCAAGCGCTCGAGGGGGTATTCCGGGTCCAGCGGCACATAGGCGCCACCGGCCTTGAGAATCGCCAGCAGCCCCACCACCATCTCCAGCGAGCGCTCCAGCGCCAGGCCGACGCGCACCTGCGGTCCCACCCCACGCTCACGCAAAGCCCGCGCCAGGCGGTTGGCCTGCTGGTCGAGCTCGGCATAGCTCAGGTGCCGACCGGCGAAGGTCAGCGCCAACGCCTGGGGCGCACGCGCGACCTGGGCGGCGAATAAGCCATGCAGCGTCTGATCGAGGTCGAAGTCCTGCTCGCCTTGCAACTGACCGATCAGCACCTGCTGCTCGGCGTCCGTCAGCATCGGCAACTGGCACAGGCGCTGCTGGTCATCGTCCAGCAGCCCGCTCAACACGTGCTGCAAGTGCTCGGCCATGCGCGCGATGCGCGGTTGGTCGAACAGGTCATGGCTGTAGGTGAAGCAGCAGCCCAGACGACCGTCCAGGTCGGTGACTTCCAGGTACAGGTCGAACTTGGTGGCGCTGGCATCGTTGACCAGATAGTCCACCTGCATGCCGGCCAGGCTGCGGCTTTGCTGGAAGGCCCAGCGCTGGACGTTGCACATCACCTGGAACAGCGGGTTGTAGGCGCTGCTGCGCGGCGGCTGCAGGGCTTCGACCAACTGGTCGAACGGCAAGTCCTGGTGCGACTGGCCGTCGATGACGGTCTGGCGCACCTGGTCGAGCAGTTGGGCAGCGCTCATCTGCCCGTCCAGCTCGCAACGCAGCACCTGGGTGTTGAGGAAGGCGCCGATCAGCCCTTCGCTTTCCGGGCGGATACGGTTGGCCACCGGCGCGCCGATGCGCAGGTCGCGCTGACCGCTGTAGCGGTGCAGCAACACGGCCAGGGTCGCCGTCATGGTCATGAACATCGTCAGCCCGCGCTGGCTGTTGAAGGCATGCACCCGTTCGACCAGTGCCGGGTCGAGGTCGAAGCGGTACAGCCCGCCGCGATGACTTTGCACCGCCGGCCGCGGACGATCGGCGGGCAGCGCCAGCACGGGGTGCTCGTCGCCCAGACGTTCTTTCCAATAGGCCAACTGACGCGCGCCTTCACCGGCGTCCAACCACTGACGCTGCCATAGGCTGTAGTCCAGGTACTGCACCGGCAGCGGCGCCAAGGGCGATTCGCGCTCGTCGACGAAGGCTTCGTAAAGCTCACCCAGTTCGCGGGCGAAGATGTCCATCGCCCAGCCCTCGGTGACGATATGGTGCAGGGTCAGGACGAAGTAGTGCTCGCGCGCCTCGGTCTTGACCAGGCACGCTCGCAGCAGCGGGCCACGCTCCAGATCGAAGGGCTGGTGCGCCTGCTCGTCGGCCAGTCGCTGCAAGCGCGGTTGACGGCTGTTCGCCGGCAGCGCGCTGAAGTCCTGCCATTGCAGGCGCAGGCCGGCGTCATCGGCCACGCACTGATAGGGCTTGCCGTCGATGCTGGGGAAGGTGGTGCGCAGGGTTTCGTGACGCGCGACCAGCGCCTGCAAGGCCCGCTCGAAGGCGTCCACGTGCAAGGCTCCGCGCAGGCGCGCCATGCCGCCGACGTTGTACGCGGGGCTGTCCGGCTCCATCTGCCAGAGGAACCACATGCGCTGCTGGGAGTACGACAGCGGCACGGCCTGGCGGCGATCGACACGGGCGATCGGCCCCTGCAGGTTGCGTCCGCCTGCCGCCTGGATGCGCGCGATCTCGGCGCAGAATGCACCCAGCTCGCTGGCCTCGAACAGGCTCTTGAGCGGCAGCTCGACATCGCAGGCCTGGCGGCAGCGCGAGACGATCTGGGTGGCCAGCAGCGAATGGCCGCCGAGGGCGAAAAAATCGTCCTGCAGACCGACCTGCGGCAGGTTCAGCACCTCGCGCCAGACGGCCGCCACTTGCCGTTGCAGTGCGCTGTGCGGCTCGACGTGCGCGTGCTGCTGCCAGACCGGCGCCGGCAGGGCCCGCCGGTCGATCTTGCCGCTCGGCCCCAGCGGCATCTGCGCCAGGTGGATCAATTGGGCGGGCACCATGTACGCCGGCAGGTGCTGACTCAGGTGGGCCAGCAGCGCGTCACTGCATTCGACACCACTGTAGTAACCGATCAGTTGCGCGCCGACGGCATCCTGGTGAATCAACACCAGCGCCTGATCCACGCCGGGCTGGGCCAGCAACCGTGCCTGCACTTCCTCAGGCTCGACGCGGAACCCACGTACCTTCACCTGCTGGTCGAGGCGTCCGAGGTAGTCCAGCGCGCCACTGTCCAGCCGCCAGCGGGCGCGGTCGCCGCTGCGGTACAGGCGCTGGCCATCGCCATCGGGCTGGGGCACGAAGCGCTCGGCGGTCAGCCCAGGACGGCCCAGGTAGCCGCGGGCCAGGCCTGCGCCGCCCAGGCACAGCTCGCCGGGCACGCCGAGGGCGGTCGGTTCGAACTGATCGTCCAGCACACGGCACAGCACATTGCCCAACGGCCGACCGATAGGCGAGCGCTCGCCGTCTTCGCGCCGACTGTGCCAGTGAGTGACGTTGATCGCGGTCTCGGTCGGCCCATAGCGGTTATGCACCTGCACCTGTGGCAACAGCGCCAGGGCACGGTCACGCAGGCTGGCGGGCAACGCCTCGCCCCCGGAGAACAATCGACGCAGAGAGGTGCAGCCGGCCGCCAGGGGCTCCTGAACGAACACCTGCAACAGCGGCGGCACGAAGTGCAGCGTAGTCACCCCATGCTGCTGTACCAGCTCGGCGATACGGCGCGGGTCGCGGTGCTCGCCGGGGCCGGCCAGCACCAGACGGCAGCCCGTGACCAGCGGCCAAAAGCATTCCCACACCGACACGTCGAAACTGATCGGTGCCTTCTGCATCAGCACATCGCTGGGGTCGAGGGCGTAGGTGGCCTGCATCCAGCCCAGCCGTTCGGCCAGCGCTGCATGGGTATTGCCGACACCCTTGGGACGACCGGTGGAACCAGAGGTGTAGATGACGTAGGCCAGATGCTCGCCTTCCAGGTGCAAACCCGGCGCCTGGTTCGGCCAGCTGTCCAGGTGCAACTGGTCCAGGGCGATGGTGCTGACGCCGTCCACGTGTGGCAGGCGTTCGCGCAGATGACTCTGGCTCAGCAGCAGACTCGCGCCGCAATCGGCCAGCATGTAGGCCAGGCGTTCGGCCGGGTAATCGACGTCAAGCGGTACGTAGGCACCGCCAGCCTTGAGGATCGCCAGCAGACCGATCAGCAACTGCGGCGAGCGCTCCACGGCGATGGCCACGCAGGTGTCGGGGCCGACGCCTTTGTCGCGCAGGTAATGGGCCAGGCGGTTGGCCTGCTGGTGCAGGCTGGCGTAGTCCAGCTCACCGCCCTCCCAGACCAGGGCAATGCGCTCGGGGGTCAGCCGGGCCTGTTCGTTGAGCTGCTCGACCAACAGTGTGCCAGGCGCCTCACATGGCGCCTGTCCCCAGGCGAGCAGTTGGGCGCTGGCGGCCTCGTCGAGCAGGCGCACCTCGCCGATGGGCAGGCTCGGCAGAGCACACACCTGTTCCAGCAGCGCCAGCAGATGCTGCGCCAGGCGCTCGACGGTACTCGCGTCGAACAGCTCGGCAGCGTAGTCGAAGGCCAGCGACAGGCGGCCCTGGTGGTCCTGCTCGCTGTGCAACTGCAGGTCGAACTTGGCCTCGCGGCTGTGCCAGGGCAACTCATCGGCCAGCAGGCCAGGCAGACGACGCAGGGCCGACAGATCGCGCTGTTGGTGATTGAACATGACCTGGAACAGGCCCTGCTCGCGGGCCTGAGGCAATGCTTCGAGCAGTTGCTCAAACGGCAGATCCTGATTGGCCTGGGCATCGAGGGTGCGGCTGCGGACCTGGGCCAGCAACTGGTCGAATGCGGTGCGCCCATCGAGCTCGGCGCGCAGCACCTGGGTGTTGATGAAGAAGCCGACCAGGCCCTGGGTGTCCAGGCGCGGACGGTTGGCATTGGGCACCCCGACACGGATGTCGGTTTGGCCGGTGTAGCGCTGCAGCAGCGCCTGCCAGCCGGCCAGCAGCACCATGAACAGGCTCGCCTGATGGTCGCGCCCCAGGCCTTCGAGCGCCTGGGCCAGCGCATTGGGCACCTTCACGGTCAAGCGCGCGGCACGCTGTTCACGTTGCGCCGAGCGGGGATGGTCGGTGCACAGGTCGAGCACCGGCGGCTGTTCGCCCAACTGCTCGGTCCAGAACTGCAACTGACGTGCGCCCTCGCCTTGCGCCAGCCACTGGCGCTGCCAGGTGCCGTAGTCGGCATACCCCAGTGGCAAGGGCGCCAGGTGCACGGGTTGACCCTGGCAGTGACCCGCGTACAGGCGGGCGAACTCGTCGAGCAGGATATTCAACGACCAGCCATCGGCGACGATGTGGTGCAAGGTCACCCAGAGCTGATGCTCGTCATCGGCCAGGCGCACCAGGGTCACCCGCAGCAGCGGGCCTCGACCCAGGTCGAAGGGCTGAACGGCCTCGTCCTCACGTCGGCTGGCCACTTCACTGGCCGGCAGCCCTTCACAGTCCAGGTGCTGCAGGCTGAACTCGACCTGCGGCTGCACCTGTTGCAATGCCTGACCATCGATTTCGCTGAAGCGCGTGCGCAGTGCTTCGTGACGATCGACCAGCGCCTGGAAGCTCGCCTGCACGGCAGCCAGATCCAGCTCGCCACGCAGGCGCAGCCCGGCCGGGATGTTGTAGGCCGCCGACTCGGGCGCCAGTTGCCACAGCAACCACAAGCGGTTCTGCGCCAGCGACTGCGGCAGGGGCTGGGCGCGGTCGAGGGCGGCAATGGCGCCGCTGCCCTGCTCGCCGGACGCCAGCAGTGCCGCCACCGCTGCGCTGTAGTCGGCCAGCAACGGGGCTTCGAACAGGGTCCGCAGACTCAGCGTCACGCCCAGCTCCTCGGACAGCCGCGCCGTGACCTGGGTGGCCGCGATGGAGTTGCCGCCCAGCAGCAGGAAATGATCATCCGCCGCGACCGACTCGACGCCCAGCTGCTCGCGCCACACCTCAGCGATGCGGGCGTGCAGGGTGTCGAGGGTCGCTGCTGGTGTGCTCGCAGTCGGCGTGTCCGGGAAGCGGGCGTAGCAATCCAGGCTGCCGTCGTGCAGGCGCTGACGGCATGCCGAACGCTGCAACTTGCCGCTGGAGGTCTTGGGCAGCGCGCCCGGGTTGAGCAGCAATACCACGGCCGGTGCCTGGCGGCAGGCGTCGGCGACCACCTGGCGCAGGGTCTTTATCAGTACCTCAGGCGCCACGGCCTTCTGCACGTTGCGACTGATCTCTACCGCTACGCCAATGGCTTCCTCGCCGTTGTCGTCCACCGCGAACACCGCCACCCGGCCTTTGCGCAGTCCCTCGACGGCTGTTTCGAGGGTTTTCTCCAGGTCCTGCGGATAGAGGTTCTGACCCCGCACGATCAGCATGTCCTTCAGGCGTCCGCTGACGAACAGCTCGCCGGCGCGCATGAAACCCAGGTCGCCAGTGCGCAGCCAGGTCTGGCCATCCTGCTCGACGAAGGTGCGCGCGCTGGCCTCGGGGTTGCGCCAGTAGCCCCGGGCGATGCTCGGGCCTGTCGCCCAGATTTCGCCCACCTGGCCGTCGTCCAGGAGGGTCATTTGCTGCGGTTCGACGATACGCACGGCATGACCTGGCTGCGGGTAACCGCAACTCATCAGCACGCTGCCTGTGCCCGGTTCGGCGCGGTGGGCGGCGAAGGCGTCGGCATCCAGCGCCAATGCCGCAATGCCCTGACCGCGTCGGCTGCCACTGACGAACAGGGTCGCCTCGGCCAGCCCGTAGCTGGCGAAGAAACTGCTCGGCTGGAAACCGCAGGCGGCGAATTTGTCGGCGAAGGTTTCGAGGCTGTCCTGGCGAATCGGCTCGGAACCGGAGTAGGCCACCCGCCAGCGACTGAGGTCGAGCCCGGCCAAGGCGGCTTCGCTGACCCGCTCGCAGCACAGGCGATAGGCGAAGTCGGGGCCGCCGCTGATGGTGCCGCCGTAGTCGCTGATCGCCTGCAACCAGCGCAGCGGCCGGGCCAGGAAGTAGCCGGGCGACATCAGCACACAGGGCACACCACTGAAGATGGGCTGTAGCAGGCCACCGATCAGGCCCATGTCGTGGTACAGCGGCAACCAACTGACGATCACGTCATCGGGGTTGAGGTCGATGCCAAAGCCGTGGCGGATCAGTTGTTCGTTGGCAACCAGGTTGCCATGGCTGACCTGCACGCCCTTGGGCAACGCGGTGGAGCCGGAGGTGTACTGGAGGAAGGCGATATCGTCGCTGGACAACGTCGGTGCCTGCCAGGTGGCGGCGAGGTCCGCCGCGAGCGTGTCGACCGCCAGCAGCGCCGGGGCATCCTGCGCGGACAATGCCTCGAGCCCACACAGGCTGTCGTGCAGGCTCTGCACGGTCAGCAACAGGCGCGGCTGGGCGTCGTCGATGATCGACAGCAGGCGCTGCTGATGATGCTGGCGCGAGGACTCCGGCGGATAGGCCGGCACGGCGATCACCCCGGCGTACAGGCATCCGAAGAACGCCGCGACGTAGTCCGGGCCGCTGGGGAACAGCAGGATCGCCCGGTCGCCCAGGCTCGCGCGGGTCTGCAGCGCCGCCGCGATGGTGCGTGCCCGCAGGTCCAGCTCACGGTAGCTGAGCACCGCCTGGTCGCTCGGATCGTCGGCGAGAAAGCGCAGGGCGATCCGGTCCGGGGTGGCCGCAGCGCGTTGCGCCAGGGCCTGGACCAGCGTGAGCGGGAGTTCGAAGGCGTCCGTCATGGAGTGTTCCTGCCAGTGTCTGGGTGGGGCGAGCCGGGGCCGGGCCCGGTGCTGGGGGCACGACGGGCGGCGGCAGGCGGCGGCTGGATGTACACAGGGGAACGGATGGGCAGTGGAAATAATTAGAAACGTCGCAAGGTGTTCAAGCCACCTTCACAGAGCGGTCACGCGCGCGGTTCAGCTTAGATCGAGAGCGAATAGAGACTCACTCACTTCTGTATTTGACAATCATTATCATTACGAATAGTTTGTCGCACGTTGCAGGGAGCACGCTTTCACGTTGTGCACCCTTTTCCTTTAAAGACCAGGTGATTTCCATGGCGGAACAACTATCCACAAGTAAGTGCGATTCACCACTGCTCCAGGCCTTCGTCGACAACCGCAGCATTCTCGTGAAGATCGCCGCCCGCATCACCGGGTGCCGCTCGCGCGCCGAGGATGTGGTGCAGGACGCCTTCTTCCGGCTCGGTTCCGCGCCGCAGATCACGTCGTCGTTCAAGGCCCAACTCAGCTATCTGTTCCAGATCGTGCGCAACCTGGCCATCGACCACTATCGCAAGCAGGCCATGGAGCTCAGGTACTCGGGCAGCGAGGAAGAGGGTCTGAACGTGGTGATCCAGAATGCTTCGCCAGAGGCCACCCACATCAACCTGGCCACCCTGGAGCACATCGCCGAGTCGCTCAACGAACTGCCCAAGCGCACCCGCTACGCCTTCGAGATGTACCGCCTGCACGGCGTGCCGCAGAAGGACATCGCCAAGGAGCTCGGGGTCTCGCCGACGCTGGTCAACTTCATGATCCGCGATGCCCTGATCCACTGCCGCAAGAACAGCCGCCAGGGCTGAGCGTCAAGGCCGCGGCGCCTGCACGGTGATGCGGTAGGGATCGAACAGCGCAGCCAAGGTGCCGCGCTCGCGCAGGCGTTGCATCAGTTGCGCGAACGCCTCGGCACTGATCGGCGCACCGGGGCGCAGCAGCGCGTAGTGATGGTAGACCTGATCGACACGTTGCGAAGCCAGCAACTCGGTGGCCTTGGCCGGATTGCGCTTGAGGTAGTCGCTCAGGTAGGAGCGCGTCACCAGCGCAATGTCGACGCGACCGTGCTGGACCATCGACAGGTTACTGTCGTGGGAGTAGGTGAGATTGGCCTGATAAGCCTTCTTCAGGTAATCCGGGTCGGCATTGAAGTCGGCGAACGCATAGTGATAGCCGCTGAACAGCGCCAGGCGCTTGCCCGCCAGTTCGTCGAAATACGGCTGGTCGCGTCCCGGCTGGCGACGGGCAACGAACACCTCGGCATCCTCCAGCCCCATGTCCACGGCACTGTGGGGGATCTGCTGCCAACCCCACTGCGGGTTTTCGAAGATCGCCATGTCGGTGCGGCCCTGCTGGAAGTCGCCGAAGCGCCGTGGGATCGAAGTCGGCACCAGGACGAAGCGGTAACCGGCGTGCAGTTGGTTCAGCGCCTGGGCCAGTTGCGGGAGCAGCCCGGTGTCGGCGCCCTGCTCCGGGCGCACCGTGTAGGGCGGGAAATGCGCTGCGCCGATGCGCACTTCGATCACCTCGGCAGCGTGGACTGCCCCGCCCACCCACAGTGCAGCGAGCATCAGCAACGATGGCAGGGCCTTGAGGCCGGGCAGAGGAATCACGGGAGACGCTCGATCACAGGGTGTTGACTTGGAAACGCCTAAGCTAGGCGTTTTCCCATCAGGGCACAACCGCTGCTTGCGCCAAAGTAGCGGCAATCTGCCAGGGGATGCCGTAAGGGTCGAGGATTGGCTACGCTCTAGGGGCCGCGACGCTGGAGCGCCCTGCAGACGTCGCGATCCCTAGGCGCTGAGCAAGGAAACCGGGTATGGGCCACTGGCTGGTCATCGATCTTGAAGCCACCACCGACGACGGTGGCTGGCCGGTCACCGACATGGAAATCATCGAGATCGGCGCGAGCCTGGTCACCCGCGAAGGGCGCGAGGTGGATCACTTCCAGCGCTTCGTCAAACCGCGTCGGCGCCCACAACTGACGCCCTTCTGCCGGCAGCTCACACATATCAACCAGGCCAGCGTCGATGCAGCCGCGTCATTCGCCGAGGTCTGGGCGCAGTTCGAGCGCTGGCTGGGCCATCACCGTCAGCAGTTGCAGGCCTGGGTTAGCTGGGGCGACTACGACCGTCTGCAATTGCTCCAGGAATGGCAGCACCATCAACTCGACAGCCTGCTCGCCCAAGTGCCGCACATCAACCTCAAGCAGCGCTTCGCCAAAGCCCGTCACTTGCAGCGACCCACCGGTCTGAACAGCGCCCTGCAACTGGCCGGACTGCAGTTCACCGGGCAGCAGCACCGGGCCCTGGAGGATGCACGCAACACCGCACGTTTGCTGCCCTTGAGCCTGCCGGCCAGCGGCGCCTGAAAGCAGATGACGGGCACGCGGGGCTTGGGCATACTGGCCAGCCTTTTTCCAGCCCCTGTTCAGGAGTGGCCCATGTTCCAGGTCAACGAATACTTCAACGGCACCGTCAAGTCGATCGCCTTCAGCGGCGAAGAAGGTCCGGCCACCGTGGGCGTGATGGCCCCGGGCGAATACGAGTTCGGCACCGCCAAGCGCGAGATCATGCACGTGGTGTCCGGCGCGCTGACCGTCAAGCTGCCCGGCAGCGACACCTGGGAAACCTTCGCCGCCGGCACCCAGTTCAACGTGCCCGCCGACAGCAAGTTCCAGTTGCAGGTCAAGGTCGACACCGCCTACCTGTGCGAGTACCGCGACTGATCGCAGTGCAACCGCTGCACCTACCGGTGCAGCGTCGGCGGCCGGTGCCGTTCGTCCAGGAACTGCGCCACCCGCTCGGCAGCCGTCTGCAGATGCTGCTCATGACTGAACCCGGACGCTTTCAGCGGCTTGAGGTCATGGTCACCCGCCACCAGCCAGCTCAGCTCGATCGCCGCTGACAGCGCGTAGCCCGCCACCGCCTCACGATTGCCCAACGCATCGCGCTCGCCCTGAACGATCAGCGTCGGCGTGCGCAACGCCGCCAGGTGCTCGACCCTGGGTTTGTGCGGCTTGCCCACGGCGTAGAACGGATAACCCAGGCAGACCAGCGCATCGGCAGCCAATTCGTCGGCCAGCAGACTGGCCATGCGCCCGCCCATGGACTTGCCGCCAATCGCCAGCGGTCCTGTGACCAATGGTCGCACCTGCCTGTACACCTCACGCCAACCCTCGAGCAGCACCGGCTGCGGATTGGGTGGGCGCTTGCCGCCGTTTATCCGCCGCTCGGCCATGTAGGAAAATTCAAAGCGAATGACGCCTACGCCAAGCCCCGCCAGCCTTTGCGCCATCGACTCCATGAACGCGCTGTCCATGGGCGCGCCGGCGCCATGGGCCAGGATCAAGCCCCACGAACACGTCTGATCCCCCCGAATTTGCGGGGGATCGACGCGCAAGCCTGGGATATTTCCCACTTGGGCCCATTGATCCGAATCAATACAGGCAAATTGCCCATCTTTCATGCTTGCCTCGCTGTTTAGCCTGCCTATAACCGTGGATGGGAACCCATACATGAACACAACCAGCAGTACCGCCTATAACTACAAGGTGGTCCGCCAATTCGCCATCATGACGGTGGTGTGGGGCATCGTCGGGATGGGGCTCGGCGTCTTCATCGCCGCGCAACTCGTTTGGCCAAGCCTCAACTTCGACCTGCCGTGGACCAGTTTCGGCCGCCTGCGACCCTTGCACACCAACGCGGTGATCTTCGCCTTCGGGGGTTGTGCGCTGTTCGCCACCTCCTACTACTCGGTGCAACGCACCTGCCAGACCCTGCTGTTCGCGCCCAAGCTGGCCGCCTTCACCTTCTGGGGCTGGCAACTGGTGATCCTGCTGGCGGCGATCAGCCTGCCACTGGGCTACACCAGCTCCAAGGAATACGCCGAACTGGAATGGCCGATCGACGTGCTGATCACCATCGTCTGGGTCTGCTACGCCATCGTGTTCTTCGGCACGCTGATGAAGCGCACCACCAAGCACATCTACGTGGGCAACTGGTTCTTCGGCGCCTTCATCCTCACCGTGGCGATCCTGCACATCGTCAACAACCTGGAAGTGCCCGTCAGCCTGACCAAGTCCTACTCGGTCTACGCCGGTGCCACCGACGCCATGGTCCAGTGGTGGTACGGCCACAACGCCGTCGGCTTCTTCCTCACCGCCGGCTTCCTGGGGATGATGTACTACTACGTGCCCAAGCAGGCCGAACGTCCGGTGTATTCCTATCGCCTGTCGATCGTCCACTTTTGGGCGCTGATCACCCTGTACATCTGGGCCGGCCCGCACCACCTGCACTACACCGCCCTGCCCGACTGGGCGCAGTCGCTGGGCATGATCATGTCCCTGGTACTGCTGGCACCGAGCTGGGGCGGCATGATCAACGGCATGATGACCCTCTCCGGGGCCTGGCACAAACTGCGCAGCGACCCGATCCTACGCTTCCTGGTGGTGTCGCTGGCGTTCTACGGCATGTCCACCTTCGAAGGCCCGATGATGGCGATCAAGACCGTCAACGCCCTCTCCCACTACACCGACTGGACCATTGGTCACGTTCACGCTGGTGCCCTGGGCTGGGTGGCGATGATCTCCATCGGCGCGCTGTACCACACCATCCCCAAGGTGTTCGGCAAGCAGCAGATGTACAGCCTGGGCCTGATCAACGCGCACTTCTGGCTGGCCACCATCGGCACCGTGCTGTACATCGCCTCGATGTGGGTCAACGGCATCGCCCAGGGCCTGATGTGGCGCGCAGTGAACAGCGACGGCACGCTGACCTACTCGTTCGTCGAGACCCTGGTCGCCAGCCACCCCGGCTTCATCGTGCGCTTCGTCGGCGGTGCGATCTTCCTCAGCGGCATGTTCCTGATGGCCTGGAACACCTGGCGCACCGTGCGTTCGCCAGCCCTTGACGTCGCCCCTGCGAACGCCCAGCTGGCTTGAGGAGAGACACCAGATGAAACATGAAGTCATCGAGAAAAACGTTGGCCTGCTGGCCTTGCTGATGGTGTTCGCCGTCAGCATCGGCGGCCTCACGCAAATCGTCCCGCTGTTCTTCCAGGACGTCACCAACAAGCCGGTCGAAGGCATGAAGCCCTATACCGCGCTGCAACTCGAAGGCCGCGACATCTACATCCGCGAAGGCTGCGTAGGCTGCCACTCGCAGATGATCCGTCCGTTCCGCGCCGAAACCGAGCGCTACGGCCACTACTCGGTAGCCGGTGAAAGCGTCTGGGACCACCCGTTCCTGTGGGGTTCCAAGCGCACCGGGCCGGACCTGGCCCGCGTAGGCGCGCGCTACTCGGACGACTGGCACCGCGCGCACCTGTACAACCCGCGCAACGTGGTTCCTGAGTCGAAGATGCCGGCCTATCCCTGGCTGGTAGCCCAGCCGGTGGACAGCAGCCATACCGACACCAAGCTGCGCGTGATGCGCTCGCTCGGCGTGCCCTATACCGACGAGGACATCGCCGGTGCCCGCGACGCGGTCAAGGGCAAGACCGAGATGGACGCGCTGGTGGCCTACCTGCAGGTGCTGGGCACCTCGATCAAGAACAAGAGGTGAGCACGATGGAATTCGACATCGGCATGATCCGCGGCCTGGGCACCCTGGTGGTGCTGGTGGCCTTCATCGGCCTGTCGCTGTGGGTGTTCAACCGGCGCCGCGACCGTGATTTCGCCGAAGCGCGCCTGCTGCCCTTCGACGACGACCGCCTGCCCCCTGCCGGGCAGGAACCCGCGGCTGCGAGCGCAGCCGTGACTGCAGTGGTGAGGAGTAACGGGCAATGACCACCTTCTGGAGTACCTACATCAGCGTACTGACCCTCGGCAGCCTGATCGGCCTGACCTGGTTGCTGCTGGGCACCCGCAAGGGCGAGAGCAGCAATACCACCGACCAGACGATGGGCCACAGCTTCGATGGCATCGAGGAATATGACAACCCGCTGCCCAAGTGGTGGTTCTGGCTGTTCGTCGGCACCTTGGTGTTCTCGGTCGGCTACCTGATCCTCTATCCGGGCCTGGGCAACTGGAAAGGCATCCTGCCCGGCTACGAGGACGGCTGGACCCAAGTCGGCGAATGGCAGAAGGAGATGGACAAGGCCGACGCCAAGTTCGGTCCGATCTTCGCCAAGTTCGCCGCCATGCCGGTCGAGGACGTGGCCAAGGATCCACAGGCGCTGAAAATGGGCGCACGCCTGTTCGCCTCCAACTGCGCCGTGTGCCACGGCTCCGACGCCAAGGGCGCCTACGGTTTCCCTAACCTCACCGACAAGGACTGGCGCTGGGGCGGCGAGCCGGAGACCATCAAGGCGTCGATCATGAATGGTCGTCATGGCGTGATGCCCGCCTGGGCCGAAGTGATCGGTGAGCAAGGCGTGGCGGATGTGGCAGCCTTCGTGCTGACCAACCTGGACGGACGCAGCCTGCCGGAAGGCGTGAAAGCCGACGCGGCCAAGGGCAAGGACATCTTCGCCAGCAGCTGTGTGGCCTGCCACGGCCCTGAAGGCAAAGGCACTCCGGCCATGGGCGCACCGGACCTGACCCACCCCAAGCGTTCATCTACGGTTCGAGCTTCGCCCAGTTGCAGCAGACCATCCGCTACGGCCGCCAGGGCCAGATGCCGGCCCAGGCCGATATCCAGGGCAATGACAAGGTGCACCTGTTGGCCGCCTATGTGTATAGCCTGTCGCAGGATCCTGTAAACGCTACCCACGAGTAACGCCCAGGCGGGCTGCTCAAGCGCCTCCTTCGCTGGAGCAGTCTGACTCTCCCGTATGCCTGACACCCGTCAGGCATACGCCATACCCTTTCTGCATCCCGCGCCAAGACCTCGGCCAACGCATCCAGCCCCGACTTGCCTAGGTCTTTCTTGCGCCAAGTATCCCCCGCCACCGTTTCGGCTCACCGCCTTCTCGAACGCCCCACTGTATACATACCCACTGTCATTTTTGTGAGTTGCCGAACGCCCGTCAGGGGGACAAGTTGAGTGCAGATTCGCACGGCATACAACCGATTCAGATATCAAGCCTGAAACGACTCACATTAACGGCAGCTAGCGAAGTCACCCATACACCGGCCGCGCGGTCCGTTCGCAATTTGAGTCCACGAAATGGCATACACCCTCAAGGAGTTCCCATGAACGTTGTCTCCACGCCTTTCCACGACGCCCTACCGAGCATGATTGGTTTCGCCGAAGAGCGCATCGGTATTCCGAAATGTGAATGGACTTCGCCTTGTTACTTGTTGGCTGACAGGGACCTTGCGTTGAACGAGGTTATCCGCGTATGGGCGGTTGACCGACGGGATGGGCGTGTGTTGAAGGTCGTTGCATTAAAAGCCACAGCGGATAATCGCACCCAGGCTAAATGGCCGGCGGCACTGATCAAGGCGATTCGTGACAATGATAGTTCGGTCAACCACTCCAAGATGCTTCACGCGGGCGTTATCAAAGGAAAAAGTTTCGAGGCCGGCGAAATAAGCCACTCCACGGCAGACTGCATCGCCGCGTCCTCCCATGAGGATTACAACCGTCTTTGGGTCTTTTCCACTTATGCGCGGCTGTTCACCAATGCACCGTTCGCGGCCAATCAGGTAATGGCCCACAATTTGGCGAACGTCGATTTCCAGGCGGCACAACGTGTGTGCGTTCAGGTGCGTGACCGTGTCAGTCAGGGCTTGCTGGAGTCGATTGTGGTGACCTTCGAAGCCAGTACCGATTCCTCTGCTCGGGCCAAGGCGCTGTGTGAGGCGGTGATAAAGCACAGCGAGGTACTGCGGGCCGGCGTGCTGGCGGATGACGGTATCAGTATCAGCCCGAGCGATCAGGGTAACGCCCTGTGGATACCCCAGTTCTCGGAGCTGTCGGTCACCGTGGATACCGCGCCGTGGGTCCTTCACGGTAACTTCACTGCGTCGCGGGCACTGACGGCGGCTGAGGAGCTGCGGGTCCACGTACACGATGATGTTACAGGCATGCCATTGAAGGGGTCGCCTGTCGTCTTCAAAGCAAGTGCTGATGAGTTAGAGCAGGGTAAATGGCCGGCAGCTTTGGCTAAAAAGCTGCAAGCCTCACCGTTGGGTGATTATCTTGCCCTGGAACTCGACAACGCGAAGGGCGCCTCCGGGCAATGGAAGTGCGCGGGGGTTCCATTGCGCATCTTGATGAGCGCGCCTTTGGAGGAAAACGATGAATGGGTGCCGCTGCTACCTGATAGCAGTCAACCCGGTCAGTCCATTTCAATGAGCGAGCAGTTACTTCAGATAGTAAATTCTCTGCCGAGCGTTATGGCTGAAGCTAGAAAGGCTGGATACTATTTTTCCGTGCCATCGCGCAATCAATACAACGATGAAATAGCCAAGATCCATCCACTGGAATTGACACTGCAGGACATTCGCACAGGTTACATTTGTTATCGTTTGAACACGGAGTACTCGACGGGCCCGGGTACACGCAGCGAATCAACTGACTCATTCATCAAAAAGCTGATGAGTGTTATGCGACGCAGCGGCATGCCTGACGTAGTCTCTAGAAATCTTAATTCGGCAAGTAACAATACTAAGAGTTCCGAAGATACGCTGGCCGTGTGTCTCCCTACCAGACTCGGCATGACAGCCACTTTACGTCTACGACGCCCCACGAAACTCTCGGATCACTATCGGAAACACGATAAATCCTTACGCCTGAAGCTCACCCAGACTGTAATCCCGTATTCAGGTCAACCTTCGCAATTCCCCTATGATACGCCCGAGCCAAAACACCCACCGGAGCGGCGCCTGGGCAACCAAACTGAGAAAAATCTGCAATACGATATAAGCAGTTATTTTCCATACTACTTACTGCCCCATCAGAGCTTTGTATCAGGCGACACCACGACAATACCTGAACAGATGACACAAGTGAAGCTCGAACCAAAAACGCTAAGTGCGGGTATACGCTTTTTGAGCCTAGCACCTGTAGCAGTTGATATTAAAGCCCTCCACAACAGCAAGAGATCTATTTCTACTAATGAAAACTCAATCTTCAGGAACTATACGTTATGCTTGTCCCCACCCTTCCATTACCCATCATTAGAATCGGTTGAGGCAATCAAAGCCCGCTTTAGTCCTGAAAGCCCTTGGTTCCATGCTGTCAGACTCGATATCAAAAAACTAGATGACTATATAGCATCATTTAGCCCCGATAGCACGCTGTGTGTTGACCGCTGCATGACCTTGGGAGCGCATGTTTACGATACGGGGGGTGATCGAGACAACGGTGTGGACGAGAATACCGGTTTGTTCCATGCCCACTACCCAGTCGCCACATTGAAAGGGCTTGCAGGTCAAGGTCCGGAGTTGGACCTGACACTCCATTATTCTGCGGTACGTGCTAACGAAGGGGCCTTGGGTGACGGTTGGGCGTTTCGCTTCTCCTACTTCGACAATCGGCGTCGCTTATTGACGTTGAGCAGCGGCCAAACATTGACCTTGACCAAGGCACAAATGAAGTCATTGAGTGCCGACAAGACACAATTTCTTGATCAGGATGGCTACCGTATAACGGCTGTCGAGGGCGATGAAAATGCATGGACCTCCCTGACCATCGAGATACCACCAGGCGTAGGGGCACGTCTGGTGGTACTTAAGTTACCCGCCCCCATGATGGAAAGGAAGCGGGTACAGCGTTCAAGGAAGCGCTGAAAGAGAAATTGGAAGCGATCATCGCTAACCTGACCCAATGGATCGACAAAGAAAAGATCACGCGCGATCAAATCACAAACCTGAAAAAACAGCGCGACACTTGGAAAGCAGAATTGGCGGATATTGACCGCGAAAGTCTTGTACTGGTGACATCGACTATTCGCTCTCCACACGGCGGGGAACTCAATCTGGCATGGCAGGGTGTGGATGGACATATCCGGCTTGACAGTATTAAAGATGGTAGCACTGTACTGCTCCGGGCCAATCATGGTTCGATCGTTGCGCAAGGCTCGTCGCAAAGCACATTCACGGTATGGCCTGATACACCTGAAGGCTACGAGGTCACACTGGACATCCGAAACTGCCTGTTGGAATCGATAAAACGGCATCGTATCGGGCAGATACAAACACCAGAGCGCCATGTTCGTTTCAATTATGACTACGATCTCGCGCTGGATCGTGTGCTAACCGGCATTGCAGAAGAAGATGGTTCGCTGGAAGTCGTACATTACAAATCTAAAGGGGTACGGAACCCTGTGGCGCCCCGCGTCCAAATGCATACGCTGGTCCCTGGTGCCGGACAGCCATGCATTGCCCATTACTATAAATGGGCTGGAGAATACGTCGTAGAAAAATCACTTAAACAGCAGCTGGGTAGTATCGGGGAAGATACGTGGCCTTTCGTCATCACCACATGGACCTTCAATGGCGGAGTACGAGTGGTCGATTCGATCATCGAAGAACAACCTGGCGACTCCCGGCGCATAACACGCTTCACGTATCCCGCTACCGCCCCGGCAAATAATTACAAGCATTTGATATTATCACGCCCTGTCAAAATCGAAGTGACCACCGAATCTTTGACCACCGCTTCAACCGTGGAGCAGCTGCCATGAACGACACGACCAACGCACCTTCTCTGAACGCCTCGCAAGTCGAAAGCACGCTGGCTGCTTACAACAAACACGGTCAACCGAGCTCGACGGTTACCAGTGATGGGCAGACGACTTGCTTGCGGTACTACTCAGGAGCGGACACCGATAAGGGCACTCGTGGCGATCAGTTGCCCGCGATCAGTGAATTGATCAGCGGGCTCAAACTTGCTGATGAAACCTTGCTGGCGGATGCCGCCGCGTTGGTCTGCCCGAAGATCGTCGATCCCCACCAACCACCCTTGATGGCTCGCCTGGAATACCTGGCATTCGACGGCTCGGCCACTTCGGCGGCCACCCTGACGCTTTGTGGTTATTCGAAGTCGACCCAGGATGCACAGGGCCGGCTGATGCCTGACACCGTGCTGGTACTCGAAGGTGTCACGGTCGCCAGTGTCAAATCAGAGGCAAAGGACTGGACGGTATCACTTGCCACGTCCTGGAGTGGCATCAAAGTTACGTTGATCCAGAGCCAAGCCAATAAAGTGAGCGGCGCATTGCGCAGCATCACCCGGACAGCCACGACCTGGTACAAGGACAACACCGTTCGCAGCACGCAGACGATCACGGAAACCACTTATCCAGGAAAACAGCCCAACACCTGGAAGCTCGTCACCACGGCCCCTTTGATCGCGGGCGGCGATGCCATCCTCAGCCAGCAGATCCAGTCGGCGTTCAGTGGTCGGCTGCTACGCGAGTCGCATCAGGATGGTGACGGCAAGCCTGTGCGTTTCTCCTGCCATGATTACGACACCCGTGGCCGAGGGGCCCACAGCGTGACGTACTCGTACGATGCCAAGGCGTTCGATTCTGGAGAGGTCAAAGCGCTCAAACCGATCGAAGAACAGCGTATCACCCACACGGAAACGGGTTCGGGCACTTGGTTGACAACCCTCAACGCGGACGGCCGCCAGCAGCGCACCCTATACGATGGCTTGCAGCGCGCAGTCAGACACGAGATGCAACGTGAGGCGAGCGACACAAGCGAATTCGTGCTACTGGAGGAAAGTACCTGGGGTCGGGGCGAGGCGCCTGAAAAAGTCAAGGCCTATGATTTCCTGCCTGGTGGCCTGTGCACCCACGATGACAAGCCACTCCAGACTCCCGCGCAACCGCACCTGCATTTCTGGCAGTTGTCTGCCGATCCTGTCATTGAGCAGAACGCCAAAAGTGAACCGACACTGACCCACCACTCGGCGCTAGCGCTCTTGCAGGGCGGCATCCAGTTCACTCGCCGGCAGCAGCAGGTGAACCATGCTGCTGGGTCCGTGACGGTGTCATCTGCGCTCTGGAGCGGGCAAGACAGCAGTGATGAGACCCTGGCACTGAGAACCGAGGAAGTCATTGATGCCCGTGGGCGCAACGTGGCCCTCAAGCAACATGTGCCCATGAAGGACCAAACGGTTAAAACGCGTGAATGGACCACAACCTGGGATGATTTGGATCGACCCCTAACACGCACTCAACCCGATCAGTCGGTAATCACCTGGAGTTATCAGGGAGTCAGTTCGGTACCGACCAGCGTCAGCATCAAGGCCAAGGGCAAGCCAAGCCAGCTCCTTGGCAACCAGACGCTGAAGGGTAGCGGCAATCAGGGTGACGTTGTAACTGGCCAGGTGGTTGGGGCCAAAAACGGTTTGGCTTACAGCGAGCAAGCCGGAAAAGTCACTGGACCAGATGGTAAGAGGTTCTATACCAAAGAAACCAACAACCGTGTCGAGTGGTATGCACAGGGTAAGGATGATAGTAAGGGTACCCTGCTCGCCGCGTTCAACTTCAATAAGCTGACCCAGTCCCTCAAGGCTGAGCGCCCGGCGCAGGGTACTCAGCAGAGCCAGGTCACCAGTGAGGACCTGACCCCGCTGCTGCTTGGAGCCTGGCATTTCAACCGCACCGTGCATGCCCAGCAACAGCGGCAGGAGGCCCTGGTGTCCTTACGTGGCCAGGTTCAGCGGGCGAAATATGCCAATGGCGTGAGCAGCCGAGCCTGGAGTGGCCCGCAAGGACAATGTGACCGCGTTGTCCGCGGCTCGCTGGAGTACTGGTACGAATACACCGCCTTGGGCCAATGCCAGCGGATGACCGTGCGTGACCTGAACACAGGCCGAACCATGGCCGTGTCCTATACGTACGACAAGCTGGGTAATGAAGTTGAAAGGCTGTATCGGCTCGATGACCAGACCAAGACGCGCTACGTGCAGACCTGGTCGTCCATCGGGCAGTTGACCAGCAAAGTCTTGTTCCGCGATGGCCAATCCACGCCGGCTCGTACCGAGACATTCATCTACTACACCAGTGTTAGCGGGACGCGTGATGAACTGCAGAAATGGACGGTCGAGGCGACCTCAGGCAATGAGGTCAAGGACACTCAAGGGCACACCATCAAGGAACAGCGCTACAAGTACGATGCGCTGGGCAACCTTACCGAGTGCAGCACCACACGCGTGAATGGTGATGTGGAACAACTGACCTATGCCTATGACAGCGATCATCCCACCCGCCGCACCCAGCAAAGTACTCAACTGACGCCAAAGGGCGGCCAACCCGGTACGGCTCGATCGTTGACCTACACATACGATGACGGGGGTCGCCTGACGCTCAACGAACGCGATCAAGCCCTCGCGTATTCGGATACCGGCAGGTTGCGCTCAGTCACCGAAAAAGGTCAGCCCACACCTTCGACTTATTACGAGTACGACGAAAATGACTGCTTGATCAGCCAATGGATCGCAGCGGACAACCAGCGTCGGGTTCTTGCTTACACGGGTGATGTGCTCTGCGGTGAAACCTGGCTAGACAAAGAAGGCAAGGTCGTTCGTTCCCTGACCCTGGACGAACACGCGGGGGTGGTCATCAAGAACCGTCAGGGAACTGCAGAGACACAGCTCTTCGTTCTGGGCGACCCGCAACAGGCCGGTGGCGATGAATACTGGGTAGATGCCAAGGGTGCCTGGCAACACCGGTCGTTGGCGTTTACGCCCTGGGGAGAAGCACCCCTGGCCAGCATCCAAGCGATGCTCAGTGGCCTGGGCCGCGACGGGCAACGGTTGGATCCTGCGACCGGGTGCGCTCATCTAGGCAATGGCTATCGTGTCTATGACCCGCGTCACCGGGCGTTCTATCAACGTGACGACTGGAGCCCATTCGGCGCTGGCGGGCTCAATGATCGGGCGTACTGCGCCGGTGGGGACCCTGTGAATTGGCATGACCCCAGCGGGCACATCATGCTCAGCCGGCGCGATCAAGCTCAAAGCCTGGCTCGGCTTGACTCGGCAATCAGTGCGACCCAGCCGCCGGTGCACGAGGCGGTTCCCTGGTGGCAATGGGTTGCGTTGGCGGTTTTCGTAGTGGTCGCTATCGCGGCGACCATCCTCACGTTAGGGGCCGCGGGGCCGGTAATGGCCGGGATCGGCATGGCGCTTTGTACCGCAATCATGGTGGGCGCGGCCGTCACCGCCGCGGGCATGGCCCAGCGCCAGAGCAACCCGCGGTTGTCCTCGCGCTTGGAAGGGGCGGGACACGTCGTGATGGCGTTGGCGAGTCTTCCGGGGATGGCTGGCGGTTTATCCGTGATGGTCGCTGCAGCACTGGTGGTCACTACGATGGTTTCGGTAGCACTGGACGTTACGAAAATAGCCGTGGAACAGGACAACCCCGAACTGGCAGAGAAACTGGGGTGGGCATCGATGGCATCCCAGGCGGTCGCAGCTTTGACTGCGCTTCCGTCCCTGGTGAAAAGCGCGGGTAAATCGTTGCAACGGCTGCGGGGAATACGTTCACGCCTATCAGTGAAACCAGCCGAGTATTCATTAAACGGGGGGTCGTCGGCTAACACCATGGGCGCAGGTAACGCTTACACGCTCTATCCTGGCGGCGCTAGCAGTGGGAGGCTCAAGGTGATTTCCCATGGCAAACGAGTGGCCGGCCCCATGGCCTCTGGCTTCGACGCACCCCCATCGTTTGTTTCCCCCTGGGAAGCAGAAACAAACTTCTTTACCCAAAACGGATTCAGAGCTGTCGTCAGGACTGACCCGTCAGATGTGAAATCCCTGAGTTCTTTCATTAGTGGCAAACGACCGGTTGTTCAAACCTATCGGTCAGGTAGCAAAATTGGTAACTATGAGCTTAGAGAGCTGGTACCGGGCAAAGCATCGACCGAGATCATCAAAGAGTACGAGCGAGCCCCGTTCCGAATGATGGTTAAGCGGCTAGCCGAGGAAAAGGCGGTCGATGTTGTGCTCGTCAACAAACCTGTGGCGCTGAATGAAGTTCTCGAGTCGCTCGCGGCAGAAGGACGCAGCTACACCGCTGTCGATTGTCTCCACTGCCGTGGAAACAAGTTGTATAGCAATCCTTTGTTTTACAGGCGTATCTATGGGGGTTACCTGACGGCACTGGATGCGCGGTTGTAGCCCTAAAGCCAATCTTCATTGGAGATCTCGATAGTCAAGGCCCGTGTAACGACGAGCCGTTATCGCCGAGTACCGCCCATCGCGCCCCCTCTGTTGGGGGTGCAGGTACGGGACAGTCCCGCATCTGCCCCCCCAACAGAGGGCGTGTCGTTCTGAGCCTTTGCTCCCCTGCCCCCGACCTCTAGGGTGGCGACCGTTCGCCTTCGGCCAAACGCATCCAGCCCCGATCTGCCTGGGTCTCTCTTGCGTCAAATCTCCCCCGCCACAGCCTCGGCTCACCGCCTTCTCGAACGCCCCACTGTATACATACCCACTGTCATTTTTGTGAGTTGCCGAACGCCCGTCAGGGGGACAAGTTGAGTGCAGATTCGCACGGCATACAACCGATTTAGATATCAAGCCCAAGGCGACTCACATTAACGGCAGCTAGCGAAGTCACCCATACGCCGGCCACGCGGTCCGTCCGCAATTTGAGTCCACGAAATGGCAAACACCAGTAAGGAGTTCCCATGAACGTTGTCTCCACGCCTTTCCACGACGCCCTACCGAGCATGATTGGTTTCGCCGAAGAGCGCATCGGTATTCCGAAATGTGAATGGACTTCGCCTTGTTACTTGTTGGCTGACAGGGATCTTGCGTTGGACGAGGTCATCCGCGTATGGGCGGTTGACCGACGGGATGGGCGTGTGTTGAAGGTCGTTGCGTTAAAAGCCAAAGCGGATTATCGCACCCAAGATAAATGGCCGGTGGCACTGATCAAGGCGATCCGTTACAACAATACGCTAATCAATAACTCTAAATTGCTTCATGCGGGCGTCATCAAAGGAGTCACTTTCGAGGCCGGTGCAACAAGTCACTCCACAGCGGACTGCGTCGCCGCGTCCTCCCATGAGGATTACAACCGTCTTTGGGTCTTTTCCACCTATGCGCGGCTGTTCACCAATGCACCGTTCGCGGCCAATCAGGTAATGGCCCACAATTTGGCGAACGTCGATTTCCAGGCGGCACAACGTGTGTGCGTTCAGGTGCGTGACCGTGTCAGTCAAGGCTTGCTGGAGTCGATTGTGGTGACCTTCGAAGCCAGTACCGATTCCTCTGCTCGGGCAAAGGCGCTGTGTGAGGCGGTGCTAAAGCACAGCGAGGTGCTGCGGGCCGGCGTGCTGGCGGATGACGGTATCAGTATCAGCCCGAGCGATCAGGGTAACGCCCTGTGGATACCTCAGTTCTCGGAGCTGTCGGTCACCGTGGATACCGCGCCGTGGGTCCCTCACGGAAACTTCACCGCGTCACGGGCGCTGACGGCGGATGAGGAGTTGCGGGTCCACGTACACGATGATGTTACGGGCATGCCATTGAAGGGGTCGCCGATCGTCTTCAAAGCAAGTGCTGATGAGTTAGAGCAGGGTAAATGGCCGGCAGCTTTGGCTAAAAAGCTGCAAGCCTCACCTTTGGGTGATTATCTTGCCCTGGAACTCGACAACGCGAAGGGCGCCTCCGGGCAATGGAAGTGCGCGGGGGTTCCATTGCGCATCGTAATGAGCGCGCCTTTGGAGGAAAACGATGAATGGGTGCCGCTGCTACCTGATAGCAGTCAACCCGGTCAGTCCATTTCAATGAGCGAGCAGTTACGTCAGATAGCAAATTCTCTGGTGAGCGCTATGGCTGAAGCTAGGATGGCTCAGTTCGAGTTTTTCCTACCAATTACCGGTGATTACGAATCTGATATGGCCACGGTCCACCCGCTGGAGTTGACACTGCGGGACATTCGCACAGGCTACGTTTGTTATCGCTTGAACACTGAGTACTCGATCGGCTCCGACATAAGCAGCGAATCAACTGACTCATTCACCGAAAAGCTGATGAGTATTATGCGTGGCAGCGGCATGCCTGACGTAGTCTCCAGGAGTCACAATTCGGCAAGTAATAATACTAAGAGCTCCGAAGATACGCTGGCCTTGTGGCTCCCTAAAAGACTTGGCATGACAGCCAGTTTAAGTCTACGACGCGTCACAGAACTCTTTAATTACGATCGGGAGGCCGATCAGAGGGACGATCAGAGGGACGATTGGACGGCAGTTAAACCATTACGCCTAGAGCTCACACATACCGTAATCCCCGACCCAAGTGGACTCTGGGACGCAACCTATGATACACCCGAGCCAGAAGATCGACCGAAGCAGCGCCTGAACAACCAAACTGAAAAAAATCCGCAATACGATACAAGCAGTTATTTTCCATACTATCTACTGTCCCGTCAGAGCTTTGTATCAGGCGAGATCACGACAATACCCCAACTGATGACACAACTGAAGCTCGAACCAAAAACGATAAGTGCGGGTGTACGCTGTTTGAGCGTAGCACCTGCAGCCGTTGGCATTGAAGTCCTCCATGACAGTCACAAGGCCATTCTTGAATACGCAGCCGTCAGAGCCAATGCATGTACGTTATGTTTGTCTCCGCCGTTCCATTCGCCGTTCTTAGCATCAATAGAGGCAATCGAAGCCCGCTTTACTCCTAAAAGCCCTTGGTTCCGTCCTGTCAAACACGATATTAAAAAACCAGATGACTATATAGCATCATTTAGCCCCGATAGCACGCTGTGTGTTGACCGCTGCATGACCTTGGGAGCGCATGTTTACGATACGGGGGGTGCTCGAGACAACGGTGTGGACGAGAATACCGGTTTGTTCCATGCCCACTACCCAGTCGCCACATTGAAAGGGCTTGCAGGTCAAGGTCCGGAGTTGGACCTGACACTCCATTATTCTGCGGTACGTGCTAACGAAGGGGCCTTGGGTGACGGTTGGGCGTTTCGCTTCTCCTACTTCGACAATCGGCGTCGCTTATTGACGTTGAGCAGCGGCCAAACATTGACCTTGACCAAGGCACAAATGAAGTCATTGAGTGCCGACAAGACACAATTTCTTGATCAGGATGGCTACCGTATAACGGCTGTCGAGGGCGATGAAAATGCATGGACCTCCCTGACCATCGAGATACCACCAGGCGTAGGGGCACGTCTGGTGGTACTTAGGTTACCCGCCCCCCATGATGGAAAGGAAGCGGGTACAGCGTTCAAGGAAGCGCTGAAAGAGAAATTGGAAGCGATCATCGCTAACCTGACCCAATGGATCGACAAAGAAAAGATCACGCGCGATCAAATCACAAACCTGAAAAAACAGCGCGACACTTGGAAAGCAGAATTGGCGGATATTGACCGCGAAAGTCTTGTACTGGTGACATCGACTATTCGCTCTCCACACGGCGGGGAACTCAATCTGGCATGGCAGGGTGTGGATGGACATATCCGGCTTGACAGTATTAAAGATGGTAGCACTGTACTGCTCCGGGCCAATCATGGTTCGATCGTTGCGCAAGGCTCGTCGCAAAGCACATTCACGGTATGGCCTGATACACCTGAAGGCTACGAGGTCACACTGGACATCCGAAACTGCCTGTTGGAATCGATAAAGCGACATCGTGCTGGGCAGACACAAACACCCGAGCGGCATGTTCGTTTCAATTATGACTACGATCCCGCGCTGGATCGTGTGCTAACCGGCATTGCAGAAGAAGATGGTTCGCTGGAAGTCGTACATTACAAATCTAAAGGGGGATGGAACCCTGTGGCGCCCCGCGTCCAAATGCATACGCTGGTCCCAGGTGCTGGACAGCCATGCATAGCCCATTACTATAAATGGGCTGGAGAATACGTCGTAGAAAAATCACTTAAACAGCAGTTGGGGGGGTACGGGGCCTTTCGTCATCACCACATGGACCTTCAATGGCGGGGTGCGAGTGGTCGATTCGATTATTGAAGAACAACTTGGCGTCTCCCGGCGCACAACACGCTTCACCTATCCTGCCACCGCCCCGGCGAATAGTTACAAGCATTTGACATTATCACGTCCTATCAAAATCGAAGTGACCACCGAATCCCTGGCCACCGATTCAACCGTGGAGCAGCTACCATGACCGACACGACCAGCGCACCTTCTCCGAACGCCTCGAAAGTCGAAAGCACGCTGGCCGCTTACAACAAACACGGTCAACCGAGCTCGACGGTTACCAGTGATGGGCAGACGACTTGCTTGCGGTACTACTCAGGAGCGGACACCGATAAGGGCACTCGTGGCGATCAGTTGCCCGCGGTCAGTAAATTGATCAGCGGGCTCAAACTTGCTGATGAAACCTTGCTGGCAGATGCCGCCGCGTTGGTCTGCCCGAAGATCGTCGATCCCCACCAACCACCCTTGATGGCTCGCCTGGAATACCTGGCATTCGACGGCACGGCGACTTCGGCGGCCACCCTGACGCTTTGTGGTTATGCGAAGTCGACCCATGATGCACAGGGCCGATTGATGCCTGACACCGTGCTGGTGCTCGAAGGTGTCACGGTCGCCAGTGTCAAATCAGAGGCAAAGGACTGGACGGTATCACTTGCCACGTCCTGGAGTGGCATCAAAGTTACGTTGATCCAGAGCCAAGCCAATAAAGTGAGCGGCGCATTGCGCAGCATCACCCGGACAGCCACGACCTGGTACAAGGACAACACCGTTCGCAGCACGCAGACGATCACGGAAACCACTTATCCAGGAAAACAGCTCAACACCTGGAAGCTCGTCACCACGGCCCCTTTGATCGCGGGCGGCGATGCCATCCTCAGCCAGCAGATCCAGTCGGCGTTGAGTGGTCGGCTGCTACGCGAGTCGCATCAGGATGGTGACGGCAAGCCTGTGCGTTTCTCCTGCCATGATTACGACACCCGTGGCCGAGGGGCCCACAGCGTGACGTACCCGTACGACGCCAACGCGTTCGATTCTGGAGAGGTCAAAGCGCTCAAGCCGATCGAACAACAGCGCATCACCCACACGGAAACGGGTTCGGGCACTTGGTTGACAACCCTCAACGCGGACGGCCGCCAGCAGCGCACCCTATACGATGGCTTGCAGCGCGCAGTCAGACGCGAGATGCAACGTGAGGCGAGCGACACAAGCGAATTCGTGCTGCTGGAGGAAAGTACCTGGGGGCGTGGCGAGGCGCCTGAAAGGGTCAAGGCCTATGATTTCCTGCCTGGCGGCCTGTGCACTCACAATGACAAGGACCTTCAGGCACCCACCCAGCTGCACCAGCATTTCTGGCAGGCACATGCCGACCCTGTGCTGAAGAAGAACGCGAAGGATGAACAGACGCTCACCCAGCAGTCGGCGCTGGCGCTTTTGCCTGATGGTATCCAGCACACCCGCCGGCAGCAGCAGGTAAATCATGCGACAGGGTCCGTGACGTTGTCGTCTGCGCTCTGGAGCGGGCATGACAGCAGCGATGAGGCCAAGGCGCTGCGAGTCGAGGAGCTCATCGATGCCCGTGGGCGCAATGTGGCTCTCAAGCAGCATGTGCCGATGGAGGACGGAACAGTCAAATCGCGGGAGTGGACCACGACCTGGGATGACCTGGATCGCCCGCTGTCGCGTACCCAACCCGACGAGTCAGTCGTCACCTGGAACTACCAGGGTATGAGTGCGGTACCCACAACCGTCAGCATCAAGGCCAAAGGCAAGACCAGTCAGTTGCTCGGCAACCAGACGCTGGAGGGCGGCGGTAACCAGGGCGACCTTGTGACTGGCTTGGTCGTCGGGGGTAAAAAAGGCTTGGCCTACAGTGATCGAGCCGGAAAACTCACGGGGCCTGACGGCAAGAAACTGTACCGCAAAGAAACCGACCACAGTGTCGAGTGGTATGTAGAGAACAAAAGTGACAGTACCGGCACACTGCTGGCGTCGTTCAAATTCAACCAGCTGACTCAGTCGCTGAAGGCCGAGCGCCCGGCGCAGGGTACTCAACAGAGCAAGGTCACCAGTGAGGACCTGACCCCGCTGCTGCTTGGAGCCTGGCATTTCAACCGCACCGTGCATGCCCAGCAACAGCGGCAGGAGGCCCTGGTGTCCTTACGTGGCCAGGTTCAGCGGGCGAAATATGCCAATGGCGTGAGCAGCCGAGCCTGGAGTGGCCCGCAAGGACAATGTGACCGCGTTGTCCGCGGCTCGCTGGAGTACTGGTATGAATACACCGCCTTGGGCCAATGCCAGCGGATGACCGTACGTGACCTGAATACGGGCCGAACCATGGCCGTGTCCTATACGTATGACAAGCTGGGTAATGAAGTTGAAAGGCTGTATCGGCTCGATGACCAGACCAAGACGCGCTACGTGCAGACCTGGTCGTCCATCGGACAGTTGACCAGCAAAGTCTTGTTCCGCGATGGCCAATCCACGCCGGCTCGTACCGAGACATTCATCTACTACACCAGTGTGGACGGTACGCGTGATGAGCTGCAAAAGTGGACGGTGGAGGCGATCTCGGGTGATGAGGTCAAGGATGCCGAGGGGCACGCCATCAAAGAGCAGAGTTACCAGTACGACGCGCTGGGCAACCTTACCGAGTGCAGCAGCACACGCAGCAACGGTGACGTGGAACGCGTGACCTATGAGTACGACAGCGATCATCCCACCCGCCGTACTCGGCAAAGTACCCAGCTCACGCCAAAGGGCGGCAAGGCCGGTGCGCTTCGATCATTGAGCTACACCTACGATGACGCTGGGCGGCTGACGCTCAACGAACGCGAGCAAACCCTTGCCTACTCGGATACCGGCAGGCTGCGCTCGGTCACCGAAAAGAACCAGGACACACCTTCAAGCTATTACGAGTACGACGAGAACGACTGCCTGGTCAGCCAATGGATTAGCACGGCTGAGCAGCGTCGTGTTCTCGCCTACACAGATGATGTGCTCTGCGGTGAAACCTGGCTGGACACCAAGGGCAAGGTCACTCGTACGCTGACCCTGGACGAGCACGCTGGCATGGTGATCAAGCATTGTCAGGGAGCGACAGAGACACAACTCTTCATCTTGGGCGACCCGCAACAGGCGGGTGGCGATGAGTACTGGGTGGATGCCAAGGGTGCCTGGCAGCACCGGTCGTTGGCGTTTACGCCCTGGGGCGAAGCGCCGGTGTCCAGCACTCAAGCGATGCTCAGTGGCCTGGGCCGCGACGGGCAACGGCTGGACCCTGCGACCGGGTGCGCTCATCTGGGCAATGGCTATCGTGTCTATGACCCGCGTCACCGGGCGTTCTATCAACGTGACGGCTGGAGCCCGTTCGGCGCTGGCGGGCTCAATGACCGGGCGTACTGCGCCGGTGGGGACCCTGTGAATTGGCATGACCCCAGCGGGCACATCATGCTCAGCCGGCGCGATCAAGCTCAAAGCCTGGCTCGGCTTGACTCGGCAATCAGTGCGACCCAGCCGCCGGTGCACGAGGCGGTTCCCTGGTGGCAATGGGTTGCGTTGGCGGTTTTCGTAGTGGTCGCTATCGCGGCGACCATTCTCACGCTAGGGGCCGCGGGGCCGGTAATGGCCGGGATCGGCATGGCGCTTTGTACCGCAATCATGGTGGGCGCGGCCGTCACCGCCGCGGGCATGGCCCAGCGCCAGAGCAACCCGCGGTTGTCCTCGCGCTTGGAAGGGGCGGGACACGTCGTGATGGCGTTGGCGAGTCTTCCGGGGATGGCTGGCGGTTTATCCGTGATGGTCGCTGCAGCACTGGTGGTCACTACGATGGTTTCGGTAGCACTGGACGTCACGAAAATGGCCGTGGAACAGGACAACCCGGAACTGGCAGAGAAACTGGGGTGGGCATCGATGGCATCCCAGGCGGTCGCAGCTTTGACTACGCTTCCGTCCCTGGTGAAAAGCGCGGGTAAATCGTTGCAGCGGCTGCGGAGCCTTCGCTATTCGGTTGCCTCAGAACAAATCGCTGTCATGCCGAAAGGAAAATCAGAACTCTTGAGGGGGTCTATTTCAAAAGCGCAGAGGGATGCCATCAATTCAACTCGCCCTGCGACACCACCAAGCACACCCATCCGCTCAGGCATCGTAAGAGGAACCTATCCAGTTCAGGAACAAGATATTGGGGATTTTATAGTCTTTCGCCGTAGTGGGAACTCTTCGGACACTGCCATCGTCCATGCGCATGGAGGAAACGCAATTAGGGGAGGAAAAGTCAGCATACCTGAGAACAGCCTGTATAACCATTATGCACCTCAGAGCGGAACCCTGATAACGGAGACTATACGGACAACCATCAAACATAAGTTTCTGGGAATCACCTACAGAACCACAAAAGGCCCAATAACTACAGATTTCGGCCTTATCACTGCAGCGTCCAAGATCAAACTCGCCACACCTACAAAGTCTGTACCAGGTGGCCATTTCACAAGCAACTACGTACTCAGTCACTTTGAGTACAATAACAACCAACTCAGACATCTGGTTGGGAAGTACGCGGTAGACATTATTGTGCCAAAAGAAACGATTGAGTCCACCACCTTGCACAGACTGTTCACTCAACTGGACACTGCCAACTTAAATTATAAAGTCTTTGAAGGGATGCACTGCCGCGCGTCTGAGCTAAAAGCCACGCTATTTTTCCCGTTACCCAAACTCCCAATCACTATTCCATGACTCGTTTAAAGTCCCCGTGAGGCGAACCGACGCGGGCCATTAGGCCCGCGGGGTTTGCTTGGTTGCCATCATGGCAACCTCTATCCTTTGCTTACCTCTCCGAACACAACCCAGCTTTATGCCAGGGCACCAACGTCCTGCGCGCGCGTCACATGGCGCGTGGGGCCTGGCCGACTTTGGGCGATTCAAGATCGGATACGCATATCCGACCTGCTCAGGCAGACCCGAAAAAGCCTGACCGATCGATCAGAAAAATTCCAGAAACGGTACACATAACAGATATTTATTTGTGTACAATCACCCAGGCCCAAGTGCTGCGGGACGGCAACCTGCGGGTTTGGACACGGGTCGGCGCGAGAAGCCTTGCGTTGCCATACCGCCAGGGGTTACCGATACTGGCGCCGATTTTCAACCAACAAGAATACTCAAACCGTGGAACCTTGGAATGAGCACAGCCATCAGTCCGCCTGCGTATAACTACAAAGTCGTCCGCCAGTTCGCCCTCATGACCGTGGTCTGGGGCATCCTCGGCATGGGCCTGGGCGTGTTCATCGCCTCGCAGCTCGTTTGGCCCAGCCTCAACTTCGACCTGCCTTGGACCAGCTTCGGCCGCCTGCGCCCGCTGCACACCAACCTGGTGATCTTCGCCTTCGGCGGCTGTGCGCTGTTCGCCACCAGCTATTACGTGGTGCAACGCACCTGCCAGACCCGACTCATCTCCGATGGCCTGGCCGCCTTCACCTTCTGGGGCTGGCAGGCGGTGATCGTCGGGGCGCTGGTCACCCTGCCCCTGGGCTACACCACCACCAAGGAATACGCCGAGCTGGAATGGCCGATCGCGATTCTGCTGGCCATCGTCTGGGTAGCTTATGCCGTGGTGTTCTTCGGCACCCTGGTCAGGCGCAAGACCAGGCACATCTATGTCGGCAACTGGTTCTACGGCGCCTTCATCCTGGTCACCGCCATGCTGCACATCGTCAACCATGCAGCCCTGCCGGTCAGTCTGTTCAAGTCGTACTCGGCCTATGCCGGTGCCACCGACGCGATGATCCAGTGGTGGTATGGCCACAACGCCGTCGGATTTTTCCTGACCACCGGTTTTCTCGGGATGATGTATTACTTCGTGCCCAAGCAGGCCGAGCGGCCGATCTATTCCTATCGCCTGTCGATCGTCCACTTCTGGGCGCTGATCACCCTGTACATCTGGGCCGGCCCGCACCACTTGCACTACACCGCCCTGCCCGACTGGGCGCAGTCGCTGGGCATGGTGATGTCGATCATCCTCCTGGCGCCAAGCTGGGGCGGCATGATCAACGGCATGATGACCCTCTCCGGGGCCTGGCATAAATTGCGCACCGACCCGATCCTGCGCTTTCTGGTGGTGTCGCTGGCGTTCTACGGCATGTCCACCTTCGAAGGCCCGATGATGGCGATCAAAACCGTCAACGCCCTTTCCCACTACACCGACTGGACCATCGGCCACGTTCACGCCGGCGCCCTGGGCTGGGTGGCGATGATCACCATCGGTGCGCTGTACCACATGATTCCCAAGCTCTATGGGCGCGCGCAGATGCACAGCGTCGGGCTGATCAACGCGCACTTCTGGCTGGCCACCATCGGCACCGTGCTGTACATCGCCTCGATGTGGGTCAATGGCATCACCCAGGGCCTGATGTGGCGGGCGATCAATGACGACGGCACGCTCACCTATTCCTTCGTCGAAGCGCTGCAGGCCAGCCATCCGGGCTACATCGTGCGCGCGGTGGGCGGGGCGTTCTTCGCCTCGGGCATGCTGCTGATGGCCTACAACGTGGTGCGCACGGTGCGTGGCGCCCACCCGGCGCAGGCCGACGAAGCCGCCAAGATCGTCGTCGTGGGAGCGCACTGATGAAACATGAAGTCGTCGAGAAGAACATCGGCCTGTTGGCCTTCTTCATGGTGGTGGCGGTGAGCATCGGTGGGCTGACCCAGATCGTGCCGCTGTTTTTCCAGGACGTCACCAACCAGCCGGTGGAGGGCATGAAGCCGCGCACCGCGCTGGAAGTCGAGGGGCGCGACATCTATATCCGCGAGGGCTGCGTGGGCTGCCACTCGCAGATGATTCGGCCATTCCGGGCCGAGACAGAACGCTATGGCCACTATTCGGTGGCTGGCGAAAGCGTCTGGGACCACCCGTTCCTGTGGGGTTCCAAGCGCACCGGGCCGGACCTGGCCCGCGTGGGTGGACGCTACTCGGACGACTGGCACCGCGCGCACCTGTACAACCCGCGCAACGTGGTACCGGAGTCGAAGATGCCAGCCTATCCCTGGCTGGTGGAAAACCACCTCGACGGCCAGGACACGGCGAAGAAGCTGCAAGTACTGCGCACGCTCGGCGTGCCCTACAGCGACGCCGACATTGCCGGCGCCCGCGAGGCGGTCAAGGGCAAGAGCGAGATGGACGCATTGGTGGCCTACCTGCAAGGCCTTGGCACCCTGATCAAGAGCAAACGGTGACGCGCATGGAAATCGGAACGATTCGAGGCCTGGGCACCCTCGTGGTGCTGGTGGCCTTCGTGGGCCTGGCGCTGTGGGTATTCAACCCACGCCGCAAGCGCGACTTCGACGAAGCCACGCAACTGCCGTTCGCCGACGATCCCGAGGCCCAGCGCCGGATCGAGCGCAATGCACAAGACACATCGGGGAGCGAGCGACCATGAGCAATTTCTGGAGCCTGTACATCAGCGTGCTGACCCTGGGCACGATCTTCGCCTTGACCTGGCTGCTGCTGTCGACCCGCAAGGGCCAGCGTGAAGACCTCACCGACCAGACCGTCGGGCATGCCTTCGATGGCATCGAGGAGTACGACAACCCCCTGCCGCGCTGGTGGTTCTGGTTATTCGTGGGCACCCTCGTCTTCGCCTTGGGCTACCTGGTGCTGTATCCGGGCCTGGGCAATTGGCGCGGGCTGTTACCCGGCTACGCCTACCTGGACAGCGACTCACGCCGCGAATTTGGCGACGGCCAGACGGGCTGGAGCGGCGTGCACGAATGGGAGAAGGAAATGGCCAAGGCCGACGCCCGCTTCGGCCCGATCTTCGCCAAGTTCGCGGCCATGCCATTGCAAGCGGTGGCCAAGGACCCGCAGGCGCTGAAAATGGGCGCGCGCCTGTTCGCCTCCAACTGCGCCGTGTGCCATGGCTCGGACGCCAAGGGTGCCTACGGCTTCCCGAACCTCACCGACAGCGACTGGCGTTGGGGCGGTGAGCCGGAAACCATCAAGGCCTCGATCATGAACGGTCGCCACGGCGTCATGCCCGGCTGGGGCGAGGTGATCGGCGAACAGGGCGTGGCCGACGTGGCGGCCTTCGTGCTGAGTCAGCTGGATGGGCGCAAGCTGCCCGAGGACGCCAAGGCCGACCCGGTCAAGGGTCAGCAGATTTTCGCCAGCACCTGCGTGGCTTGCCACGGACCGCAAGGCAAAGGCACCCCGGCGATGGGCGCGCCTGACCTGACTCATCCGCAGGCGTTCATCTATGGTTCGAGCTTCGCCCAGTTGCAGCAGACCATCCGCTACGGCCGCCAGGGCCAGATGCCGGCCCAGGCCGAGATCCAGGGCAACGACCGCGTGCATCTGCTGGCGGCCTATGTGTACAGCCTGTCTCAGGAAAAGCCTGCGGCCCAGGACGATCAGCCGAAATGAGGTGCGGTGGTCGGCGGTTAATTCCACCGGCCACTGACCTGAATCAATTGACACTTCCCATATCACGATTAACGAGCGCAACCCAATGCGACTAAAGGTCGCAGCCAGGCCCGACCTTGCCATCACAGGCGTATCATGGCCCGCAGAGCGCCAGCACCGAGCGCGCGACCACGGCCGGCACGCACTGGCCCTGGCATTTCTCCACTGCCGTGGGACTTGATGATGAGCAAGCAGATTCCCGTACACGATGTCACCCCGCCTGCAACCGGAAAGGATTCCGTCGACCTGTATGCCTCCCGAGAAAAGATCTACACCCGCGCCTTCACCGGACTGTTCCGCCGCTTGCGGATGGTCGGTGGCGCCGTGCTGTTCCTGCTGTACTTCGGCACCGTCTGGCTGAACTGGGGCGGCCACCAGGCCGTCTGGTGGAACCTGCCCGAGCGCAAGTTCTACATCTTCGGCGCCACCATCTGGCCGCAGGACTTCATTCTGCTGTCGGGCATCCTGATCGTGGCCGCGTTCGGCCTGTTCTTCATCACCGTGTACGCCGGCCGGGTCTGGTGCGGCTACACCTGCCCGCAAAGCGTGTGGACCTGGATCTTCATGTGGTGCGAAAAGGTCACCGAGGGTGATCGCAACCAGCGCATGAAGCTGGACAAGGCGCCGATGAGCGGCAACAAGTTCCTGCGCAAGCTGGCCAAGCACAGCCTGTGGCTGCTGATCGGGTTCGTCACCGGCCTGACCTTCGTCGGCTACTTCGCGCCGATCCGCGAACTGGTGGTGGACTTCTTCAGCGGCCAGGCCGATGGCTGGGCCTACTTCTGGGTAGGCTTCTTCACCCTGGCCACCTACGGCAATGCCGGTTGGCTGCGCGAGCAGGTGTGCGTGTACATGTGCCCCTATGCGCGGTTCCAGAGCGTGATGTTCGACAAGGACACCCTGATCGTCTCCTACGACCCGCGCCGCGGCGAAACCCGAGGCCCACGCAAGAAAGGCGCGGACTACCAGGCCAAAGGCCTGGGCGACTGCATCGACTGCACCCTGTGCGTGCAGGTCTGCCCGACCGGCATCGACATCCGTGACGGCCTGCAGATCGAATGCATCGGCTGCGCGGCCTGCATCGATGCCTGCGATGGCGTGATGGACAAGATGAACTACCCGCGCGGACTGGTCAGCTACACCACCGAGCACAACCTCTCAGGGCAGAAGACCCACCTGATACGCCCGCGCCTGATCGGCTACGCCGTGGTGCTGCTGGTGATGATCGGCGCCCTGGCCACCGCCTTCGCCACCCGTTCGCTGGTCGGCTTCGACGTGAGCAAGGACCGGGTGCTGTACCGCGAGAACGCCCAGGGGCAGATCGAGAACGTGTATAGCCTGAAGGTGATGAACAAGGACCAGCACGACCACGTCTACGTGCTCGACGCCAGCGGCCTGCCAGGCCTGCAGCTGTCCGGCCAGCGGGAACTGCGGGTGGCCGCCGGCGATATCGTCAGCCTGCCGGTGCAACTGTCCATCGCGCCCGAGCAATTGCCGTCGACCACCAACGACATCACCTTCATCCTCAAGGATGCCGATGACAGCGGCACCCAGGTTGAAGCCAAGAGCCGATTCATCGGCCCCCAGATCCGCTGAAAGAGAGACCCTGCGCCATGACCGCCACCGCCACCAGCCCTGGTACAAGCACCTCTGGCCCTGGATCATTATCGGCATCCTGACCACCTCGGTGTGCCTGAGCCTGACCATGGTCAGCATTGCCGTGCGCAATCCGGACAACTTGGTGAACGACAACTACTACGAGGCCGGCAAAGGCATCAACCGGTCGCTGGACCGCGAAATGCTGGCCCAGGCCCTGAACCTGCGTGCCAGCGTGCACCTGGACGAACTGACCGGCGAGGTGGAACTGCACCTGAGCGGCGACAGCGCACCGCAGAGTCTGGAGCTGAACCTGATCTCGCCCACCCAGCCGGACAGGGACCGCAAGGTCAAGCTGCTGCGCGTCGAGGGCGGGCGCTATGTCGGCCAGCTCGACGACAAGGTCGAAGGCCGGCGCTTCGTCGAGCTGCTCGGCAGCGAGCAGGATCAGGTGTGGCGTTTATTCGAGGAGGAGAAGGTCGAGCACGGGGTCGCCTTGCTACTGGGCGACGAAGCGCTGCAAGGGGCCGAGCACCAGCCATGATCCCAGGCCACAAGAACTTCGCCCGATGAGCCAACCCACCCCTGCTACCACTGCGCGCTGCCCGTCCCCGCCGGCAGCCGCTTCAGCGCCGTGGTGCTGGGCCAGGCCCGGCCGTTCTGCTGCCCCGGCTGCCAAGCGGTGGCCGAGGCCATCGTCGCTGGCGGCCTGGAGCATTACTACCAGCACCGCAGCGACAGCAGCGCCAACCCGCAGACCCTGCCCAGGCAATTGCAGGACGAACTGGCGCTGTACGACCGCGCCGACGTGCAGCAGGGCTTCGTCCATCGTCAGGGCGCGCTGGCCGAAGCCACCCTGATGATCGAAGGCATCAGTTGCGCAGCCTGCGGCTGGTTGATCGAGAAGCACCTGCGCAACCTCGAGGGCGTGGGCGAGGCGCGCCTGAACCTGTCCAACCATCGCCTGCACGTCAGTTGGGATGACCAGCGACTGCCGCTGTCGCGGCTGCTCGGCGAACTGCGTGGCATCGGCTACGCCGCCCATCCCTACCAACCCGACCAGGCCGCCGAGCGCCTGGCCCAGGAAAACCGCACGGCGCTGCGGCGACTGGGCGTGGCAGGACTGTTGTGGTTCCAGGCGATGATGGCGACCATGGCCACCTGGCCGGAATTCAACATCGACCTGTCGCCGGAGCTGCACACCATCCTGCGCTGGGTCGCGCTGTTCCTGACCACGCCCATCGTGTTCTACAGCTGCGCGCCCTTCTTCAAAGGCGCTGCCCGCGACCTGCGCACCGGGCATCTGACCATGGACCTGTCGGTATCGCTGGCCATCGCCCTGGCCTACGGCGCCGGGATCTGGACCGCGATCACCGGCAGTGGCGAGTTGTACTTCGATACGGTCGGCATGTTCGCCCTGTTCCTGCTCAGCGGGCGCTACCTCGAACGGCGCGCCCGTGAACGCACGGCAGCGGCCACCGCGCAGTTGGTCAACCTGTTGCCAGCCTCGTGCCTGCGTCTGGACCCACAGGGCCAGGCGCAGCGCGTGCTGCTGTCCGAACTGGCCTGTGGCGAGCGCGTGCAGGTGCTGCCCGGCGCGGTGATTCCGGCTGACGGCCGCATCGTGGACGGGCGCTCCAGCGTCGACGAATCGCTGCTCACCGGCGAGTACCTGCCACAGCCGCGGCAGGCCGGCGAACGCGTCACCGGCGGCACCCTGAACGTGGAAAGCACGCTGGTGGTGGAGGTCGAAGCCCTTGGCCAGGCTTCACGGCTGTCGGCCATCGTGCGCCTGCTCGAACGCGCCCAGTCGGAAAAGCCGCGCCTGGCGCAGATCGCCGACCGCGCCTCGCAGTGGTTCCTGCTGTTCAGCCTGCTGGCGGCGCTGGGCATCGGCCTGTGGTGGTGGCACCTGGACGCCGACCGAGCGTTCTGGATCGTCCTGGCGATGCTGGTCGCCACCTGCCCCTGCGCCCTCTCGCTGGCCACCCCGACAGCGCTCACCACAGCCACCGGCACCTTGCACACGCTTGGCCTGCTGGTCACCCGTGGGCATGTGCTCGAAGGCCTGAACCAGATCGACACGGTGGTGTTCGACAAGACCGGTACCTTGACCGAGGGGCGACTGGCGCTGCGCAGCATCCGCCCGTTGGGCCAGTTGACGGCGCAGCGCTGCCTGGCCCTGGCCGCCGCCCTGGAAAACCGCTCCGAACATCCCATTGCCCGCGCCTTCGGGGTCAGCGCCGAGCCGGCCGAGCAAGTGCAGGCGATGCCGGGGCTGGGCCTGGAGGGCCAGGTCGGCCAGCAACGCCTGCGCATCGGTCAGGCGACGTTCGTCTGTGCCCTGAGCGGCGCCGAGGTGCCGCCGGTGCCGGAGCTTCGCGGGCAATGGCTGCTGCTCGGTGACCGGCAAGGGCCACTGGCCTGGTTCGGCCTCGACGATCGTCTGCGCGAAGACGCCGACACCTTGCTCGCGGCGTGCAAGGCGCGGGGTTGGCACACGCTGCTGCTGTCTGGCGACACGTCGCCGATGGTCGATGAAGTGGCGACGCAACTGGGGATCGACCAGGCCATCGGTGGCCTGCGCCCGGACGACAAGCTGGCGCGGGTCAAGGCGCTGCAGGCGCAGGGGCGCAAGGTGCTGATGCTCGGCGACGGCGTCAACGACGTGCCGGTGCTGGCGGCGGCCGACATCAGTATCGCCATGGGCTCGGCCACCGACCTGGCCAAGACCAGCGCCGATGCGGTGCTGCTGTCCAACCATCTGCAAGCCCTGGCGCAAGCCTTCGACCTGGCCCGACGCACGCGGCGCAACATCCTCGAGAACCTGCTGTGGGCGACGCTGTACAATGGCCTGATGCTGCCCTTCGCGGCGCTCGGCTGGATCACCCCGGTCTGGGCAGCAGTCGGTATGTCATTGAGTTCGTTGATCGTGGTGCTCAATGCGTTGCGCCTGACCCGGCTGCCGGCGCCGAGCGAAGGTCGAGGCCGGCCCGATCTCGTCACCGCCTGCGCCGAGGCCTGACCGTGTGCACCTGCGTACCCTGAGGACTTTTGCATGCCCGCCCTGTACATCATGATCCCTGCCGCGCTACTCCTGGTCGGCGTGGCGCTGTACGTGTTCTTCTGGGCCGTGGACAGCGGCCAGTACGACGACCTCGAAGGGCCTGCCCACAGCATCCTGTTCGACGATCAAGACCCGCGCCACCAGGCAGCGATCAAACACGACGCCGTCGCCCCCGACGCCACCGACCAGGACGCCTCGCCCCGTGCCTGAACTGCTGCCTGCGCTCGTTTCGGCGCTGGTACTGGGCCTGCTCGGCGGCGGCCATTGCCTGGGCATGTGCGGCGGCCTGATGGGCGCGCTGACCCTGGCTATCCCGCCTGAACAACGCGCACGTCGCCTGCGTCTGTTGCTCGCCTACAACCTGGGACGCGTGCTCAGTTACGCAGTCGCCGGGCTGTTGCTGGGCCTGGCCGGTTGGGCCTTGGCCGGCAGCCCGGCGGTGCAGACGCTGCGGGTTGTGGCAGCCCTGTTGCTGATCGCCATGGGCCTGTACCTGGCGGGCTGGTGGAGCGGACTGACACGCATCGAGGCGCTGGGGCGCGGGCTGTGGCGACACCTGCAGCCCATCGCTTCGCGCCTGCTGCCGGTGTCCAGCCTGCCCCGCGCGTTACTGCTCGGCGCGCTCTGGGCTGGCTGCCGTGCGGGCTGGTCTACAGCACCCTGCTGTGGGCAGCGAGTCAAGGTAACGCGGTGCACAGCGCACTGCTGATGCTCGCCTTCGGTGTCGGCACCTGGCCGGTCTTGCTGGTCACGGGCCTGGCAGCCGAGCGTGTCACCGCCGTGCTGCGCCGACGCCACGTGCGCATGGCGGGCGGTGTGCTGGTGATGCTGTTCGGCCTCTGGACCTTACCGGGGCCGCACCAGCATTGGTTGATGGGGCATTGAAGAGCGGCAAGCTTTGAGCGGCAAGCAGCAAGGAAGAGCGGATTGCGTGCACTGGGCTATTGGCTATTGCCCGTTGGGGATGGCAGCGGGCTGTGAGGGGTGTTGCGCTTGATGCAGGTCAAGGCTGATTCCTACAGACAATTCTAGACTCCGGACACTGCCGCTCTATTCGGGGACTGCCCACATGCTCGACGAACTCCACTGGGACCCCGACCTGATCCGTCGTTACGATCTGGCCGGGCCGCGCTATACCTCCTACCCGACTGCCGTGCAATTGCACGCCGAAGTGGGCTCGTTCGACCTGCTGCATGCCCTGCGCGAAAGCCGCCGGGCCGTGCGTCCGCTGTCGCTGTACCTGCACGTGCCGTTCTGCGCCAACATTTGCTATTACTGCGCCTGCAACAAGGTCATCACCAAGGACCGCGCCCGCGCGGCGCCCTATTTGCAACGCCTGGAGCAGGAGATCCAACTGATCGCCTGTCACCTGGACCCGCGTCAGCGCGTGGAACAGTTGCACTTCGGAGGCGGTACGCCGACCTTCCTCAGCCACGTAGAGCTGCGCCAGTTGATGGCCACCTTGCGCCAGCACTTCAACCTGCTGGACGACGATTCGGGCGACTACGGCATCGAACTCGACCCCCGCGAAGCCGACTGGTCAACCATGGGTCTGCTCCGCGAACTGGGCTTCAACCGCGTCAGCCTGGGCGTGCAGGACCTGGACCCGGCCGTGCAGCGTGCCATCAACCGCCTGCAGAGCCTGGAGCAGACCCGCACCTTGGTGGAGGCCGCACGCACCCTGCAATTCCGCTCAGTGAACCTGGACCTGATCTACGGCCTGCCGAAGCAAACACCAGAAGGTTTCGCCCGCACCGTCGAGGAAGTCATCCGCCTGCAGCCAGATCGCCTCTCGGTGTTCAACTATGCCCACCTGCCCGAGCGCTTCATGCCGCAACGGCGCATCGACGCCAATGAACTGCCAGCCGCCGCGGTCAAGCTGGAGATGCTGCACAACACCATCGAGCAGTTGACCGCCGCCGGCTACCGCTACATCGGCATGGACCACTTCGCCCTGCCCGACGACGAACTGGCCATCGCCCAGGAAGAAGGCACGCTGCAGCGCAACTTCCAGGGCTATACCACCCACGGACATTGCGACCTGGTCGGCCTGGGCGTATCGGCCATCAGCCAGATCGGCGACCTGTACTGCCAGAACAGCAGCGACCTGAACACCTACCAGGACGCCCTGTCCAGCGCGCAGTTGGCGACACAACGCGGACTGCTGTGCAACCAGGACGACCGTCTGCGCCGGGCCGTGATCCAACAACTGATCTGCCACTTCGAGCTGGACTTCGAGCCGATCGAGCAGGCTTTCACCATCGACTTCCGTGGCTATTTCAAAGCCCTCTGGCCGCAGTTGCAGGCGATGCAGCGCGATGGTCTGATCACCCTCGATGCCCGCGGTATCCGCGTACTGCCGGCCGGACGCCTGCTGGTACGATCGGTGTGCATGGTCTTCGATGCTTACTTGGCCCTACAGAATCGTCAGCGTTTTTCCCGCGTAATTTAGGAGTTTCATACGCCTCAGCGAGACGATGGGCCGCATGGACAGCCCAACTTGTGAGGCACACCATGGACGGTAGAGGGTGCGCACGCCTATCCGCGTGCGCCATCAAGCAGCCGCACCAAAGAAGTGCAGGCTGGCCTCCAGACCACCCGTAGGTTACCCTTACGGCTTATGTGTGCTTTTCCACAAGGATCGAAAGAAATGTCCGAGCCAGTCAAACTGCGCCCCCACGGTCAGGCCCATTGCAAGGATTGCAGCCTGGCCCCCTGTGCCTGCCCCTGTCACTCAATCTTGAAGACATGGACGCACTGGACGAGATCGTCAAGCGCGGCCGTCCTCTGAAAAAGGGCGAGTTCCTGTTCCGCCAGGGTGACAATTTCGGCTCGGTCTATGCGGTACGCTCCGGCGCCCTGAAAACCTTCAGCTTGAGCGATGCCGGCGAAGAGCAGATCACCGGTTTCCACCTGCCCAGCGAACTGGTCGGGTTGTCCGGCATGGACACCGAAGCCTACCCGGTGTCGGCGCAAGCGCAGGAGACGACCTCGGTCTGCGAAATCCCTTTCGAGCGCCTGGACGAGCTGTCGGTGCAGTTGCCGCAGTTGCGTCGCCAGCTCATGCGCGTGATGAGCCGTGAAATCCGCGACGATCAACAGATGATGCTGCTGCTGTCGAAGAAAACCGCCGACGAGCGCATCGCCACCTTCCTGGTCAACCTGTCCGCGCGCTTCCGCGCCCGTGGCTATTCGGCCAATCAGTTCCGCCTGAGCATGTCGCGTAACGAGATCGGTAACTACCTGGGCCTGGCCGTGGAAACCGTGTCGCGGGTGTTCACCCGCTTCCAGCAGAACGGCCTGCTCAAGGCCGAGGGTAAAGAGGTGCACATCCTCGACCCGATCCAGCTGTGCGCCTTGGCCGGTGGTGCGATGGACGCCTGAGCGCGGCGCCAGGGTATACTGGCGCCACGTTTTTCCAGGATACCCGCCCATGCCTAGCGACACCTTCGACCTCAAAGCCCTGATCCGCCCGGTAGTGGACTTCCCGAAACCGGGCGTGATCTTCCGTGACATCACCCCGCTGTTCCAGTCGCCACGCGGGCTGCGCTACGTTGCCGACCAGTTCATCGAGCGCTACGTCGAAGCTGACTTCAGCCACATCGGCGCGATGGACGCGCGTGGCTTCCTGATCGGCTCGATCATCGCCCACCAGTTGAACAAGCCGCTGATCCTGTTCCGCAAGCAAGGCAAGTTGCCTGCCGATGTGCTCTCCGAGGGCTACCAGACCGAGTACGGCGAAGCTTTCCTCGAAGTGCATGCCGACAGCCTGTGCGATGGCGACTCGGTGCTGATCTTCGATGACTTGATCGCCACCGGCGGCACCCTGCTGGCGGCGGTCAACCTGGTGCGGCGCACCGGCGCCAAGGTGTTCGAGGCGGCGGCGATCATCGACCTGCCGGAACTGGAAGGCTCGCGGCGCCTGCAGGCGGCCGGCGTGCCGACCTTCTGCTTGACCGAGTTCTCCCTCTCCGAATACTGAGCCGCGCAGGGCTCAAGCCTGTCGGCGGAATACCAGCGCCTTGAGCCCTCCCTGCGGTTCGGCGTCGGGAAACTCCGGCGGGTTCTCCAGGCGCTCGACGAACCTCAGTTCGGGCGCCTGTTCGGCCATGCCCTCGATGAGAAACTCCGGCCCAATGGCCGGATCGTTGACGCACGCCAGCACGCAGCCGCCCTCCTCCAGCAATTCCGGGAGACGGCGCAGGATCTTGGCGTAATCCTGGGTCAGCACGAAGCTGCCGCGCTGGAACGTCGGCGGATCGATGATGATCAGGTCGTACGGCCCGTACTTGCGCACCTTGCCCCACGACTTGAACAGCTCGTGCCCCAGATACGCCACCCGCGAGGCGTCGTGGCCGTTGAGCCGATGATTCTCGCGCCCGCGCGACAAGGCGGCCTTGGCCATGTCCAGGTTAACCACCTGCTGCGCGCCCCCGGCAATGGCCGCCACCGAAAAGCCGCAGGTGTAGGCGAACAGGTTGAGCACCCGCTTGCCTGCCGACTGCTCACGCACCCAGCGACGGCCGTAGCGCATATCGAGAAACAAGCCATTGTTCTGCCGCACACCCAGATCGAGCAGGTAGCTCAGCCCGTCTTCGACCACTGCGCGTTGCTGGCAAGGCTCACCCAAAAGCCACTGCCCGGGACTGTCGGGCAGGTAGCGGTGCTGCAGCAGAATGGCCTGGCCGGTCCACTGCGAGCGTTCGGCCAAGCGACGCAACATCGATTCGAGCTCGGTCAACTGGCCGTCTGGTAGCTCGCGGAACAGGGCGACCAACAGCACGCCCTGCAGCCAGTCAACGGTAATCTGCTCAAGGCCTGGCCAGCAGCGACCACGGCCGTGGAACAGTCTGCGGGTTTCGTTGGGCGCGTGAGCCAAGGCGATGAGCAAGTGCTGCTCGAGGGTTTGCAAACACATAATGGGCATACTTACAACTGTGTGAAGGCACAGATGTTAACGTCAGTCGCGGTAAATTGATACCTCAAACGATTGTTTATTGGATTAATAGCCATGCATTCGAATAGAACTCGAACAGTGGATAGCTATTCAATTGCGATCACCCCATATGTAGGATATAGCCTACAGCAAGGTAACATATTATTTCTATAATTTATCGTACGCCATCACTTGATTTACCCCATGATTGAGCTTTAATCTGAAACTCACCCTCCAACAGGATCAACCCATGACAAATGGACATGTCACTTGGTTGGTATCGCCTCTCGGCTATCAATCAATCACCAAGCGCTGCCCCTCCTGCGAAGTGAAGAAGCTATTTTTCCCCGCCGGCACATTCCGCGTCAACGCACAAAAGAAGACGCTGGATGTCTGGAACATCTACAAATGTGAAAAATGCGACTACACCTGGAATATAGATATTTTCTCCCGAGTCAAGACGGGCAAGCTTGATCCCGAACTTCACCAGCGCTTCATTCATAACGACTTGGAAGAGGTACGGCGCTATGCCTACGACTACCCCTTACTCAAACGCAATCAAGCAGAACTCGGCCCCCTTCCAGACTACGAAATAAAAGGCCCCTCCCCTTACGCCTTCAATGATTCGCGCATTTTGCATATCACCATTGAGTTTGAGCAGGCCATCGCGGTACGTTTCATCAGCCTCCTGACTCGCAAACTTTGCCTTAATCGACGTCAGGTCGTGCAATTGATCGAGCAGCGCGCACTGTTGGATGTAACAGTTCTCGAAATCAACCGTAAGCTCAAAGGACGACGGAGCCTACGCCTCGACCTGCAGCGGCTGCATGCGCTTGACATTCCACTGACGACTTCATCGGCCCCAGCCGTAACGATTTAAGAAAAACTTCGGAAGTCCACCTGCGTATGATGAGGTTCAGACAATGCTGTTTTCCAAGCCCCCAGACCCCGACAAGCTCAACATACTGTGTTTCCCTTATGCTGGCGGCAACGCCGACTATTATAATCGCTGGAGCACTCAATTAGACGAATCTATATGCCTCCACCCCGTGCATCTTCCCGGGCGGGGGAAATATATTCAACGGCCTTTGATCAGCAGCATGGAATTGCTCATTACATTATTGATCGATGAGCTAGATACCTTCCGAGATTGTCGCGTGGGGTTTCTTGGAACCAGCATGGGCGGTTGGATCGCTTTTCAACTCGCGCAGCAACTCAACACGTCGTGCCATCCTGTCCAGCCCGAATGCCTAATCATTTGCTCCGCTGCCCACCCTGACTACAGAAGCCATCTTCCTGACCTATCAGGCTTGGACACCCAGCACGCAGTTAATCGACTAGGGACGTTCAACCCTGCCTGTTTGAATGTTCTGAGCAACCCAGAACTCGCGGAAATCTATTTGCCGATTCTTCAAGCCGATCTGTTACTTTGCCGGCACTGGCAGTTCCAAGCGCAGCCTGTGCTGAACTGCCCACTTTGGGCTTACCACGGGACGTCAGACCTCATTGTGCAGCACGATATGATGCCAGCATGGGCCAGCTTGACCTCAGCGAGTTTCAAACTCGATACGGTCGAGGGGATCATTTTTTTACAGAAAGGGCCCCGGACGGATTTTTCCAACTCCTGCACAAGCGTATCGCCTCATTACAGCAAACGCTGATGACCCACTGAAATCACGCCGATCACCTGATCGGCGTGATCTGCTTCGTTACTCCAACGCATCCAACACCAGTGTGCGTATCTCCTCTCGGACGTGATTGAACAATAACCCACCAATATTTGCACTTGCGCTAGACGTCATGGTCAGCACACCTTGATTGCTGGCATCATCGCGCAACGGCAACTGGTAGACTCCGGCACGAGGCGGCCGATCGTGATCAGGCCGTAAGTCACGCACCAATTCAGGGTGCAGATGAAGCATCAAACTGGTTTCGGTGACCCCCGCGTGCTCAGCGTGCCAGCCAGGAAAGGCTGGCAGATGTGTTTCAACCCATGAGGCTTTGACCAAACTCCACCAACTGAAGGCAAGTACCGAGCGCGTCCCCAGCAATCCACTCTGACGGACTTGATCAAGCGCTTCAAAAAGAAAACTCTCATTTTCATAATGGCCGTTGACTAACACCAACTGTCGAAACGGCAAGACGGCCAAACTGCGCAGCGTCTGCTCCACCAAACCGATGAACGTGCCGCCCTCGACGAAGACCGTACCGGGAAACTGTAATCCCCCACCGCTCTGCGGCAAGGACCGTACAGAGACGGGCAGCGTGGGCAACATGAAGCCGTGGATGTCGAGACTCAACGCGTGCGCAAACGCTTGAGGGATCAGGGTATCTACATGTAGCGGTAAGTGCGGGCCATGCTGTTCGATACCCCCGATAGCCCATATGAGCACTCGATCTCTTACCGCTTCAACAACCTCTGTGCTGGTCAGCTCGCAAAAGTGAAGAGGTTGATTCATGCGGTGATCTCTTTGTCGAAGGTTTGACAGCGCTCTGCATAGTCGGCGCGGATAGATTGCAGGGTGCCGAACATATTCTCGTGCAGCGCAGAATACACTTGGACAGTTTGCGCCCCGATTCGCAGATACTCATGCACGTCGCGGCCGCTGCTCACGCCGCCGCACCCCATGATCGGCAGATCGAATCCCTGCTGTCGAAGATCATGAATGGCGGCGAGCACTAGCGGTTTGATACCAGGTCCTGAATAGCCGCATACACCTCCTAACACTGCACGCTCCCCCCTCTCATCGAAAGCCAGGCCACTGAGAGAGTCACTCAAAGTCAGCGCCTGAGCCCCCCTCGCTCAGCACTGCGCGCCCGTTCGAGCAGTTGCGCCCCCAGACTGAGCTTGACCGCGAACGGCGAAGCGGTTTGTTCGCGGACCGCTTGAGCGTAGTCTTCAACTCGTTCAGGAGTGTCATGCTCGACATCATCGGCATGCAGACAAGAGATACCCAATTCCAGAGGGCAATCGCTGACCTCCGCCACTTGGGCTGCCAACTCGCCGAGTGCCTGCGGTGTCCTGGCATGAATCGACGCTATTATTGGCAACCCTTCACGCTTGAACTCGCTCAACAACACCAGCCATTCGCTCACCGGGCGCTTGGAGTAGGTCGTGTTATTGAGCAGCCCTGTCTGGATCGAGTAGATACGTTCTGCATGTGTTTTGCGGCACGCTGGGAAGATAGTTTTGGTGACGACGGCCGCAGCGCCATGGACAATCAACTGGCGGATGTTGCGCGGTTGATCGGACAGTAGTCCAGAACCGACGATCACCGGAGATTTCAGGCGCAGGCCCAGTATTTCAAAACTGTCTCCAGCCTTTTGAGTACTCATCGCAGCCTCCTTGCGTTGGTGGCCGCTCATCACGCCGGCTCCAAGAGGGCGCGCTCGCCGAGGAGAGCGGTAAAGATCTCCGCAAGTTGCCATGGGTTGGCCCTCAGTTCGTGAATGTCGAGCTTGGCGACCTGGCAGACATGCTCAAGTCCTTTGAGCAAGTGACTGGCGTTGGCCACAATCGGCAACTCCGTGACCAATAGAATTGGCCGTCGCAGTGCGCAGGCCCAACCCAGCTCGATATGAGTACCATCAGTTCGAAGCAGGTTCTGATCCGGCAGCACGGGGAGAACAGGCATGAAGATGTCGCACTCCTGCATCCAGGCGAAATCGCGTTTGGACACCATCTCCGGTGTGAACGCGGGAGTATCGAGCCCAAACCGCTCCACCGCGTGCGCAGAAAGAACCTGACCGTTCATCTGCCTGACGACATCCGCCGCCTGCTCGATGGTGTGTCTCAGCAACTCATGGAAGCCATCGTCTCGGATAGCAAATTGAATGGGGCCACCGATGAAAATCTTCAAATCGCGCAATGGCATGACAACACTCCTTGTTGAATGGTTTTGGAAAAGACGGCCCCAGAGGTATTGGGGCGATTAGGCTCAGATCAGCGCGTTGCTACGTAACTCTTCCAGGCTGTCGACGAACGCGTGATAGACCAGATCGAGATCTTCGTCATGGTGCGCCGTACTGATGAACCAGCAACGCCACTCCCAGATGTACACCCCTCGCAACAGCAAGTTGTAATACAGCAGATCCATATTCTCGCGATGCACCAAGCGCATGAAGGACGCGAAGCTGCGTGCTTCGATGGCCACACCATAATCGGCGAACAGTGCGTTCAGGCGCTGGGCGAAGCGTTTGGTACGAGCGGTGAGGTCTTCGGTGAATGCCGCTCCGAGCTGCTTGATATGCTGCAGCGAGGCAAGCGCGGTCGCCATCGCCAATGGATGCTGGAAGAAGGTCCCACCAAAGAATGTGGGCTCTACGGCAGGAAAGCTGGTATCACCGTAACTCCATGGCCCCCCATCGATCGCATCCAGCGTGTCTCCACGGCCAGCCACAACGCCTAATGGCATGCCGCCGCCAATGGTTTTGCCATACGTGACGATATCGGCCTGAATATCGAAAAGCCCTTGCACACCTGCAGGATGAGCACGAAAACCTGTAACGATCTCATCGAAGATCAACAGTGCGCCTGCGGCGGTGCAAACCTCGCGTAAAGCCCGCAGATAATTAGGATCAACCAACCCTGGATCTCGCGTAGGCACCGGCTCGATCAGCACTGCTGCAATACGCTCACCTTGCTCGGTGATGAAATCAAGAGCAGCTCTGGACGCAAAATCGAAGACGGAAACATCCGTCACCATACCTTGGGGAATGCCCACGGAAACTGGACTGCTGACACCCCGCTGTCCACCACTGGCCAGTACCGCATCCCAATGACCGTGATAGCTGCTGGAAAAGAGCACGACATGATTACGGCGTGTCGCCGCTCGAGCTGCGCGTACAGCGTTCATGATCGCCTCGGTGCCGCTGTTGACGAAGGCGACACGATGCATGCCGGTAAGCTCGCAGATCAATCTGGCAACGTCGAGCGCTGCCGCATTGCGCGTCCCCAACCCATAGGAAAGCTCGAGCTGATCATGCAGCGCCTGATCGATGAATGCCGGAGAATGGCCGAACAAGTGGGTGCCAAACCCCATGGTCATATCGACGTACTCATTGCCGTCTAGATCACGAACTCTGGCGCCTTTGAATTCGTTACAGACCAACGGGTACAGCATCTCTTTGGTCGAGCCCTTGAAGCCGATTCCAGACCGACTATCCGCGATGCACTCTCGCACTTGCTCGGCATGGATCTTGGACTGGCGAGTGCGTGCTACGTAACGTGGCACCAGCGCGTCGAGATAGCGCTGACGCGCCTGAGATTCTACCGCGTCCGCACTGCGGCGCATCCACGCAAATCCTTTGCCGGGACGGTCTACAGCCTGCGCCTGGAGATACTCATGCAACTGGCGGATGGTCTGAAGTTCGGCAAAAAACTGCCTGACCGACAACTTGACTCCGAAGCCCTGCTCAATGGGTGCCAGCACTTCGAACAATTGCAAAGAGTCGGCGCCCATTTCAGTCAACGGTGCATCGATATCTAGCGCTTCGGCCGAGACGCCAAACGCCTCCGCAAAAATCGCAACCAGCAGATCTTCTTTATTTGGCATGCTTTGCATGATCGACTCTCTCCTTGAGTGACAAAAACGATGCTGTCGACGACTAGACGCAACTGGGTACGGCAGGCGGTCCACTGACGATGACGTGGACGTTGGTACCGCCGATGCCGAACGAGCTGACGCCTGCCAGCCGCTGTGGTGCAGGCTTTGACCACGGTCTGCTGGTACCCGAGACATCGAAGGGTGATAGGGGATCGAGAAGCGCTTCACAGGGCTGCTCGCAGTGGGTGGTTCCAGGCAGAATGCCCATACGTACGGCCTGTACGGTTTTAATCAGCCCGCAAATACCGGAAGCGCAATCGGTGTGGCCGAGATTCGCCTTCAACGCCCCAAGCACGCAATTGCGTGGGGCAACGCCAGCGAAGACTCTGGATAGAGCTCTGAGCTCCACCGCATCACCGACCTGCGTTCCAGTACCATGGGCTTCGAGCAACCCGATCTGCTCGGCTGCGACCCCAGCCTGTCGTAGAGCCGCATTAATGACGGCCTCCTGTGCCTTGACGTTAGGCGCTGTATAACCGGCCTTATCCAGGCCGTCGTTGTTCACCGCTGAGCCCTTTATTACCGCTAAGATAGGATTGCCATCACGTATCGCATCGCTAACACGCCGTAACCCCACGAACGCTGCCGCGTCAGCGAATACGGTGCCGTCCGCCCGCTGATCGAAAGGTCGGACCTTGCCTGACCTAGACAGAATCCCTCCTTCATTGAACATGTAGCCTACGTGAGCGGGATAACGGACGCAGACCCCGCCAGCCAATGCCATGTCGCATTCGCCCAAACGCAGACTGTTACAGGCCAGGTGGACGGCCAGTAGCGACCCTGAGCAGAAATTGGCGATGTTGACCGCAGGCCCCTTGCAATCCAGCTTGTACGCCACCCGAGTGGCCATGGCGTCACTGCTGCGTCCGCCCAGTGTCAGCATGGTGTCGGAGGCACTTCGATCCTGGGTTGGCTGTTGATCGTGCCACGTGTCCGCTCGCGTTCCGACGAAAACGCCGCAAGCGTCGAGCTCGGCGCCGCTGTCGTAACCTGCTTGCTTCATCGCCTCTTCGCAGAGGGTCAGACACAGCCTCTGCTGAGGGTCCATACGTGACGCCTCTCGCGGGGTATAGCGAAAGAGTGCATGGTCGAAATGCTCAGCGTTGCGTAGAAACCCACCTTTGGCTACCCAGCCCTCAGGTCCACCGTCAGCATAGTGTTCGAGCAGTTCCTGCCGTTCTGTGATCGCTCGCCAAAGCGCGTCGCAGTTCTCGGCCCCAGGAAACTGCCCGACCATGCTGATCACGGCAATATCATCGGCATGCGTGATTGCGCTCATTGCTTAACTCCCTGTTCCTGTATTGCAGCGACTTGTCGCGCAAATGCCTGCGCACTGGAATATTCGAAAAGGTCAACCATTGCCAAGCCGACACCGAACCGGGCGTTGGCACGGCGAACCAACTCGGCGCCCACCAAGGAGTCGCCGCCCAGATCGAAGAAGTTATCCGTGTCCTGCACAGGACAATGCAGCACTTCCCGCCACAGTTGGAGCATGGCTTCAAGGCTGCACGTGGAAGACGTTTCCACATCCTGATGACTGACGGGAGCCGCCAGGCGCTGCGCCAGCAGCCTGTCGGAAACGATGAAGCGGGAAAAACGCTGAACACTGGAGAATATGGAATCAAGCGCTGCATCTACCTCAGCGGCGCCCAGACCCTCTCCACGTTGCGCGCCATAGCGCAGATCCCCGCTGTGTACCCAACCCTGCCAACCTTCCCAGTCGATACTGAAGTACGGTGCATTGCTTCGGCTACGACCGCTCCACCAGGCGCATGCCTCGTTGGCAGCCGCGTATGGCCCCAAACCCAACCCGCCTGCCAGTACTGCCAATGAAGACACAAAGCAGCCGAAGCGCAATGGCGTCTGCGCAAACCATTCATCGAGCCACCGCGCCCCCAGCCATTTAGGAGCCATCAGCCTCTGCCACTGTTCGGGCTCCGAGCGCATCAGCCATTGTTGGGTTGCATCACCCGAGGCTCCGGCGGCATGGATGAAGGCATCAATCTGCAGACCATCACGTCTTAGTTGTTCGAGCACCCCGTGCAGTTGTTCGCGGTCACAGACATCGGCCTCAACTACAGTCACGCGTACCCCAGTCGCGCGCAGAGTCTGCAGTCGCTGTTCACGTAGGGTCGCTCGCTGAGGATCGTCGCTCGCTCGTTGCAGCACGATCAGATCGCATCCCTGGCGGCGCGCCACGTAGTGAGCCATGCCGAAGCCCACGGTACCTAGACCTCCCGTTACCAGACACAGGCTTGCCGGTCTGGGGCCACTGGTACTCACCGACACCGGTAGCGGGTCATGCTGACGGATCCAGACACTGCCAGCACGCACAGCGCACAAAGCGGGCAACGCATCCAGACGCTGCAGGACCGGCGTCAGCACCTGGCATGCCACCTCCAGGCTGTCTGTGGGCACCATCAGGTCGATGACTTTGATGGAGATACTAGGGTGCTCATGACCGAGCGCGGCAATGCATGCCAGTGCTGCGCTCGGTCCCGGATCCACGTTGCCGGCTCCCCATGGATCAACGAAGCCGCTACCGAGAAGAATCAGCTCCATTTTCGGTCGTTTACGATGCACACAGGCTTTGACCTGCGAACACAACCACCAGGCAAAGTCCGGGCCGTCGGATGAGGTGGGCCACTCATCGAGCAACCAGACAACCGTGTCGGCAGCGTGCTCATCCGCCCCGGCACCCTTGTGGCCCAGCCGATGCAACTGGTCAATCAACGCCTCGCGCAGCGGTGGCTGTGCATGCAGCGCGTAGGGCGTGGAATTCGGCGTGGTGCTGACCCCATGCAACAGCCCCAATCGCTGCCAGTGCTCAACGTAGATGTGTGCCCGCTCGCCCGAACTCGGCGTGGCGTCAGTCGATGACTCCTGCTGTGGCTCATACCAGCAGCGCACCGGCCTCAGGGGTGCCAGTGGCAGATGGCAGTGACCTAGGGTTCTGGCCGTGCGAAGACATGACCAGTCGACCTCTGCGCCTCGCTCCCACAACGTCGCCAACCAAGCCCTCAACGTCTGAGCATGAAGGTCCAAGACAGACGAACCATTTCCTGATGGCTGCGTCCAGAACGCTGTTTCACCCGCCGAGGCGGACTGTGGAAGGGGCGTGCTGACAAACTCCAAGGCCTGGCGCGGCAATAGTCTGTGCAACCATTGCCGCGACGCGTTCGCCTCTAGCGCAGCGCCCTCGATTGACGCGCCTGGCGCACTGGCTCCAGCGCTCATAGCGTCGCGATACGCCCTGTAGGCTGGCTCCTGCTCGAGCGCTTGGTAAAGGGCTTCGTCGAGGTGCACTATGATGACGCCTTGATCCGGCTGCTTTGGCAAGACTCGGTATGCCTTCGAACCTAGCTGATCGGCCAAGTCGGCAATGTTCTGCACATACAGGGAAGCGCGCCAATCCAATGCGGTGCGCCCTTCACTCAGGGTTTTGGCAATCTGCTCAAGCTCCGGCAATGCGGGCTCTTGAAGTCGCTTGTGCAACGCGTCGGCCAACCAGTGCACATCGTGCTCATCTCGACCGCTCAGCACGATAGCCTGAGGTTGCCTAGGGCTGACCGCGATCTGGGCCACGCGGGCAGGTGCCTGCTCCAGTATTACGTGTACATTGCTGCCACCGGCCCCAAAAGCACTGACACCCGCACGCCGCGTGCAGCCGTTTGCCCAAGGTCGAGCCTGAGTATTGATAACGAAGGGGCTCGACTCCAGAGCGCATGCCGGATTGGCTCGCGAGAAGGTCGGATGCGGCGGGATGCAGTCATGCCTGAGCGCGAGCACCGCTCTCAATAGACCAGCCACGCCTGCGGCTGCCGCCAGATGCCCCAGATTCGCCTTGACCGAACCCAGCGCGCAGAACCCACGTCGATCCGTGGTCTCGGCAAAGGCTCGACAGAGGGCATCGAACTCGATGGGATCACCCAGGCGTGTTCCGGTGCCATGAGCCTCTATCATGCCTATCTCATCCGCAGCCACCTGAGCCAGGACCTGCGCCTGACGTATCAATCGAGATTGGCCATCGACGCCAGGGGCGGTGAAACCGGCGCGCGCTGCGCCATCGTTGTTGACCGCACTTGCGCTGATCACCGCCAGGATTTCGTCCCCCGCGACCAGCGCGTCCTGCAGGGGTCGCAACGCCACCAATGCCGCACCATCAGCGAAAAATGTGCCACTGGACTGTGCATCGAAGGGTCTGCAACTACCATCTTTGGAGAACATCAGGTCAGGCTGATAGAGGTAACCAGGCTGTGTCTGCGCGTGATAAGAGACGCCGCCTGCCAATGCGATTTCGCACTCCCCCAGCAACAGGCTGTTGATCGCTAGATGCACCGCGCTGAGCGATGAAGAACAGCCTGTTTGTACAGACATGCAGGGACCTTCAAACCCCAGCTTGTAGGCCACCCGAGCACACATGTAGTCCTTGTCATTGGCCAGCATGCGCTCAGTACCCTGCGCCGTGCTCAGATCCGCGTGGCCACCGATTACATTAGTCAGATAGGTGTTCATCGAGGCACCGGCGAATAATCCGATGCAGGGTCTGCCCAACTGATTGCCAAGCCCGCTGGTCTGAATGAGCTCCCAAGCGCAATCCAGCAACAGACGATGCTGTGGGTCGAGCAGTTGTGCCTCTCTGATGCTGATACCGTAAAGCGCGGCATCGAACAGATCGGCTCCGGCCATCCGCCCATCCACCGGCACGAAACGCGGATCGTTGATGAGCGCTTCACTGACCCCCATCTCACGCAACTGCGCCGTGTCATAACGGGTCGAGCAGACCTTGGCCTCAAGCAGATTCCGCCACAGCGCGTGGGGGTCACAGGCCGCGGGCAGACGGCAACTTATGCCGATCACTGCAATAGCGTGTTCATTCATTCTCAGCGCCTCGTTGCAAGGACCGTCCGGCCTGGCGGTCACGCAGCACGTTCTCACGCCTGCTTCGATGGCCAGTCATCGGCGCAATTTCGGGTTTGCCATGACGCTGCAGTTCGTCTGCCAGCATCCTGCCCGTGACCAATCTGAACAGATCTGACGGACGTAGATGGCGGGCCTCTGGCCATGCCTCGAGCTGCGCATGGATCTGCAGTAGGGTCATGGAGTTGCCTCCAAGATCGAAGTACGGTGTATCCAGATCCACGGGGTCGCGTTCGAATATGTCGCACAAGATGCGCTGCACCCGCTGGTGCCAGGAGCTGGGCTCCTGCGCAACCACAGTAGCAACCGCAGACAACTGTTCGACAAGCGCCGCAAGTGCCTTGCGGTCGAGTTTGGCGTGGCGATTGTGAGGCAGGCCCGGCACGCTCAACAGCCGGGTGGGCAGCATGTACGTTGGCAAGCGTTGGCGCAGATGGGCGCGCAGCGCTCGATCGTTCAAAGGCGTGGCACCACGGCGCCATTGCACCAGGGCAGTCAGCCGCGACTGCCCGGCCACGTCCTCGATAAGTGCGCCCGCCTGCTGGACTTCATCAATGCCCTCAAGACACCGTTCTATCTCTGCGAGCTCGATCCGATGTCCATTGAACTTGACTTGCTCATCCATTCGCCCTATGAAACAAAGGCGGTGTCCATCCCAATAACCCAGATCGCCTGTCCGATACGCGACTCCTCCGGCCCGATAAGGGTCTTGAATGAAGCGCTCACGATTCGACTGATCCAGTCCTATGTAGCCAAGCGAAACGCCTGCCCCGCCTATGACGATTTCCGCAACGCTTCCCGGTTGTGCAGCCGTGGTGCCATCAAGCAGGTATAGACTGGCCAGTCCCAGAGGCCGACCGATCGGGACGATGGTTTCCGCGGCAACCGATGCGTCAACTGGCTGAATAGTGGCGAATACGGTCGTTTCCGCCGGACCGTAAAGATTCCATAGCCGCCATTCGTTACTCAAAAAATCGCGCGCGACCGCCCCTGGCAGTGCCTCGCCGCAGACCACCCAATGCCTGGCATGCCCTAGCGGCGGACGTACTCTGGCCACAGGTGCCAATTGGCGTAAGCCAGAGGGGGTTTGCGTAATGACGCTCACCTTCTCGTCTTCGAGCAACTTGAACAACTGTTCCGGATTGGACCGAATCGATTGTGGTACCACCACCAGGCAGCCTGCCGAACAGAGCGCGCCCCAGATTTCCCAGATCGACAAGTCGAAACTGGCGGCATGCATCCAAGTCCACACGTGACCGGCCGGCAGATCAAGCTCGAGATACATCGACTCCAACAGCGCAACGACGTTGCAGTGGCGAACGTCGATACCTTTGGGCACGCCAGTGGACCCAGAAGTGAACACACTGTATGCGCGCCCCTGGCAAGAGCTGAAGTCAAACAGTGCGAGTGGCTGGGAGCTTGTCGAACTGCGGTGGCAGCTCATATCACACCAGCGTGCGACATTTAGTTGCGCCGGCATGGCACAATCGGCCACAACCGTGCCGATCTCGGCCTGTTCTAGAATGCGCGTCATTCGCTCCATGGGTATAGCTGGGTCCAGAGGCACATACGATGCGCCGACTCGCATGATCGCGAGCATGGCGATGATCGCGTCGACCCCTGAATTCAGATAGATACCAATACGCGCGCCTTGTAGAGGCCCTCCTTCCAACAGCTCCAGCGCAAGCGCAACACTCAGACGCTGAACACTCTGATAATCGAGGGTTTCATCGCCGTGACGTAACGCGGGCGCGTCGCTGAATCGAGCGCACTGATCATCGAACCAACCGATTAGCGACCAGTCCCGGGCAGCTTCACGTGGGCCAGAGTTCAACGGACCAGGAATGCGATTGATGTCGGTAGACGACGCCAGCGGCACCGACGCGTTGTCCTGCCGGGCTTGGTTCAATAACTCATCGACACACTGCAGCCAGTGCTCGGCGAACCTGGTCATACCGGTGCGGGAAAAACTTCGCGGATCACATTTCACGACCATGCGCAGGCATTCGACGGCATCGACGAACTCGAGCGCGATGTCGACCTGGCCTTGTTGCTGCAACAACGGCCAAGACCCGATATCCATGCCCGCCCACTGCTCGCGCGCATCAGCATCAGCCATCTGCAACGCTAACCAACGTGACTGATGCACATGCCCCAGCATGTTCACCGTGGTCTGGAACAGGGGATTGCGCCCAAGTGGGCGAGTAATGCCAAGCGTATCCAGAGCCTCAGACAGGTCGAACATACGGTGTTCCAACGCCTGATGAAGATCCGTTCGTGCGTCCTTTATCCGCTCCTGCAGTGCGCACGACGATTTCACGCGCAGCGGCAAGACATTGAACAGGCTGCCTAAGGTGTGTGCGTAGCGGTCGTCGCGCATGGACATAGGCATTCCAACCATGACTTCGTCCTGGCCGGTGGCTCGGGAAACCGCCAATGCCCAGCTGACCAGCACCAGGGTATACAGCGAAGCCTGGGTCTGCTTGGCCAACGCCCTGAGTGCCTGAAGGCGCACACCCTCGACCGTCAAGCAATGACTGGCACCTTCGTCCGACGCCGTTCTCCAACGCTCCGACCAGCGCAGCGGCTCCGGCGCCGAGGCTAGGTAGCGATGCCAGTAGGCTTGATGCTGCCCCCCGGCACCCAACGCGCCAGTCACCACCTCGCGCCGATAGTGCGAGAACGGTGCACTGCGTGGGCGCCAGATCGCGCCGTCGCCCATGACCTCGTCCAGGTACAGCGACTCCAACTCGTCAAGCATCAAACCCAGCGACGTAAAGTCCGCAATGATGTGGTGCGCCGCGAGAACCACCACACAGGTGTCGTCTGGCCGGATAAAGCAACCGAGGCGAACAATCGGCCCTTCGATCACATCGAAAGGGCGGTCGAACCACTGTTGAACCAGAGCCTGATTCGCACGCTCATCGAGCGTGGTGGTATTGACCAGATCCACCATAGCGCGGGCCTGCGTATCGCACATAGGGCTGGCTCGGGCATCAGGTCCCGGATAGCGAGTGCTCAGAATCGGATGCGCACTCAGTAGTCGTTCCCAAGCGAACTGCAGCGCTTCGGGCTGCAGCCGCCCGAACATCGTGAACGCCAGGCCAATGGTGTACCGGATATCCTGCGGATCCAGCGTCGCGATCAGCCATTGCGCCTGTTCTTGAGGCGTGGCGTGTCCAGAAGTATTCAGCGATTCGTGCATCAATGTCACCCACTTCCATGTCCAGGGATACTTGGATCAAGCGCTTGCTAGCAACTTGTCGACCACTTCATCGACCGCGCGACTGTCGAAGAAAGCCGTGATGGGCAGCGATCTGCCTGTTCGCTGCCGCAGGCGCTGAACGATCGCCACAGAGCCCAGCGAATCCATACCCAAGTCGGCCAGATCGGTTTGCGGACCGACCTCGATACTGCGGCTCACTGATGCCAGTTCATCTAGGACCAGTTGTGTCAGTGCTTTGCGGACAGTCTCGTCATCACCTGTCAGCGCGACCTGCTCACTCATGATCGCTTGTTGCGCAGAGCCACTCGGTCGGGCCAGCCCGCTCAGACGCTGTAATGCTCCAGGCGCCAGGCTGGCGACGATCTCAACATCGCCGGATGCGTCATCACTGCCGTCCATCAACCACTCCAGCATCTGCGCCTGGCTCATCAAGCCGAGGCCGGCAGCCTCCAGACGTCGTTGCTGGTCCCTCTCCAGGCGGGCTGTCATGCCGGCGGCCCATGGACCCCAGGCGATCACGCGCCTACAGCGTACCGAGCTGGCACGCACCCTCATCAACACTTCAGCGCAGGCATTGGCGGCCGCATAAGCGCTTTGCCCAGGCAAACCGATATGAGCCGATAGCGAAGAGCACATCACGAACCAATTCAGCGCGCAGTGCTGCGTTGCTTGCAGCAGATTCAGTGTGGCGCTGAGCTTGGGCCGTAGCACTGACTCGATGCTCTCGGTCTGCAAGCGAGGTAGCAAGGCGTCCTGCACAACCCCCGCCAAATGAACGATGCCCTGCAATGGCTGGCCTTTTCGCGTCAGCTGGCGCAACAGCGCATCGACATCGGTCTGATTGCCAACGTCACCTTGGAACAAGTGGACCTGAGCGCCCTGGGCTTTGAGTTTTTCAACGCACTCAAGCACGATTTCATCAGGGCGACTACGGCCCATCACACTGATATGCCGTGCACCTAGCTCGAACAGCTTCTGCATCACAGCCGTTCCGTTCTCGCTGAATCCTCCGGTGATCAGATAGCGGCCCGAAGGATTAATGGCCAGGGCGTCGCCAGGCTGCGTCCGGGTAGGCTGAACGTACTGTTCATAGAGCTTGCCTTGATCGATTCGAAGCACCCTGCAAAGTGCGGCCGACTCAAGCACAGGAACAAGCAAGTCCACTGTCTCAGAGGCCAAGGGCCACTGGACAGGCAGCTCGACGGCCTGGCATGCGATATCAGGATATTCGTTCGCAATGACGCGTAGCATCGACAGGGCTGCAGCCGCCATGAGCGAGCCTTCGACCGACCGCTCATCCGCCGTTCGAGTGACCAGACACAGCCGTGCGCCCTTGACACCCGATTGGTCGATCCGCACACACAGGTCCCGCAGTTGCAGGAGTTTCAGCGCTAGAAGTGCTGGCAGATCGAGTCCCGACGAGACGAGCGTTTCGTCGGTAACGACCCACTGGACGGGAATGCCCTGTGCGACAACGTCATCGGCCAAAGTCTCGCGCGCATTTGGCAAGATAGTGCGTAGATACCGGGCCAACGGTTGCTCACCTACTACGATATGGCTCAGGCGCCCAGAGGAAGGAACGCCCACGTACTCTCGCCAGCCCAGCCGGTAGGCACTGGGCGCCTGGGCAGCGCCGTCAGAGAGCAGCGACTGGCGAGCAGCACGTTTGAGCTGGGCATTGCGTAGCCAGACTACGGCGCGGCCGTCGGCATCGTGCAGCGTGATGTCTCCACGTAAAACCTCGCTCTTTCGGTCGAACTCCAGGGTCGTCATCGCGATGGTCGCTGACATCCGGCCATCCATAGGCCCAACGACGACGAGTTCGTCAATGGCCAGCGGAATGTAGAGTTCCAGCTCCGCACAACGCTGTAGATAGCCTGCGTACAATGCCTGGAAGCAAGAATCCAGCAGACCTGGATCCACCGACAACCCGGCCTCGCGAGCCGAAGCACTGGGTGACTTGAGTGACACCAGAATCTGCTGCTGGGCTGAATCCAGGCGCATTGATTCGATGCGCTGGAACAGCGGCCCTAGCTGCAGTCCGGCATTGTGCACGCGCTCGTAGAAGGCTTGACCACTCAGCTCACATCCCTCATCGCCCGGTATCGCTAGCGATGGATGGTCCAACTCGTATGGCGCGATGGTCTGCAGCAGACTGGCTGAAAGCAGGCGTTGCCCATGATCGGTATGGGCCTGCACGCTGACGTGATAGTTGCCCGGATGTTCTTCCTGCCGCCACTGGAAATCGACCTGGCAGGCCTGCCCGGGCTTGAGCAACAGCGGCTGCATGAAACGGATATCCGACAAGCGCACAGCGGACATGCTGCGTTTTTGCAGGGCTTGCGTGAGCAACGCGGACAAGTGCATCGCCCCCGGGACCACGATCGTGTCGAATACGCGGTGATCGGCGAGCAGATCCTCGCCACGCCAGTTCACGATGAAGTCCAGCGTTGTGTCCGATTGCGCAGCCATTGAGCCGCAAAGATCGCCAGAAGCAGCTTTCGTGGCGTAGGCAGGCAGTGCAAAACGGGCGTGATGCCACGTGTGAGAACGACGCGCCGCTGGCGTGTTGATCTGCAGATCCAATCCCGCTTCGAATAATCCTGCGCGCAATGTATCGAGTGTTTGCTGCGCGGGTCTGTGGCGATTAAGCACCGGCCAGGCTCTGAGATTGGATACCCGCGAGCCCAAGCAACGCTGGACATGCTGTATCAGCGAGGCGTGTGGACCCAGTTCGATGAACGTGTCGCACCCTTTATCCGCCAGCAAACTCAGTGCCCGATCGAATCGAACAGGGCGCAAGGCATTGCGCACCCAGTATCCAGCCTCGGTCGGCGATGCCTCGTTGTCGTCGAAGTGGCTGGAAGATTGAAATTCGAGCTGCGCCGGGGCGTGCTGTAACGTGCCGAATGCCTGTTCCAGATCCTCCCGCACCGGTTCCAGCAACGCACAATGAAACGCGTAGTGTTGATTGACCGTGATCGGCTCCACGCCCAGCCGTGCGCAACGTTCCTCGAAGCCAGGCAACGCAGCACGAGCTACCGAGAAAATGCTCGCACCCGGGCTGTTGCACGCCGAAACGCTCACCAGCGGATCATCTCCAAGTACTGAGTCGAGGATGTCCTGCTCTGCCAGTACGGCGTGCATACTGCCCAGATCGTGCAATTGCGCCATGCATTTGCCACGAGCCAAGGCTGCCTGAAGCGTTTGCTCACGTGACAGTATGCCGGCACAGCAGGCCGCTGAAAGCTCGCCCACGCTGTGCCCCATCACCGCAGCAGGCTCGAGGCCCCAAGACTTGAGCATGTCGAACAGAGCGAGCTGGATCGCGACGATACACGGTTGTGCCAAGCGGGTTTGCGTCAAGTCGGTCTGGGCACCAGCAGCGATGGCTGGCAACAACGCCCAACCATCGAGCTTTTGGATGATCGCCTGACTCTCTTCGAGGCTGCGCCTGAAATGAGGATCCTGACTCAGCAGATCCTCCACCATGCCTGGCCACTGGCTGCCCTGTCCGGAAAACAGCAAGGCAATCTTCCGAGCTGGGCTGACGCTCTGTGGAGTACTGCTCAGCCAACGATCCATCTCCTTGACGAGAAGGCCGGGCTCGGACGCAGTGAACGCTTTGCGAAATGCACCAGCCGGCACACTGACTGGACACGCTACCGGTTGATCGGTGCCCAGCGTCTGCACGTGCGCACGTGCTGTGCGAACTTCAGCGATCAGCGCCTGCGCAGAGTCAGCGGCCAGGCGATAGACGCTGGTCTTCGGAACGGGCGTTTGAGGCACCGCTCGCAATAGCACCTGAGCATTGGTGCCGGACCAGCCAAATGAACTGACCACACCAAGCAAAGGCTCCCCATCGTGCTCTGGCCACCGCTGGCCATCTCGCGCGAAGCTCACGCAAGGCGATGGCTCGATGTGGGTATTGAGTGTCTTCAGGTTGGCTTGGCCAGGCACATGGCGATGTTCCATGCATAACACTGCTTTGATCAACGAGGCGATACCTGCCGCTGCCTCGCAATGACCGATATTGCCTTTGGCCGACCCAACCAGGCACGGCGCCTCCCTCGGCTCGGTGCTCAAGACGGTGGCCAAGGCGGATATTTCGATCGGATCACCCAGGCGGGTACCGGTGCCGTGTGCCTCCACATAACCCAATTGATTGGCGCGCACCCCAGCCCTGCCCAGCAAGTCGCGCAGCAGCGCCTGCTGCGCAAGACCATTCGGGGCAGTCATACCATTGGTCCGGCCATCCTGGTTCAGTGCCGTTGCTTCGATCACGGCCAGAATCCGGTCATCATCCCGTTGAGCATCGCTCAGCCGCTTGAGCACAACGGCGCCACAACCATCGCTGCGCACAATACCGTCGGCCCGCTCGTCAAAGGGTTTGCAACGGCCATCGGCGGCCATTAGCCCCATTCGCGAAGTCGCGATCGTAAACTCCGGACTCAGCACCAGATTGACGCCGCCGGCAATGGCCTGGTCGCACTCGTTGTTTCGCAAGCTCTGGCATGCTTGATGGACGGCAACCAGCGAGGAAGAACAAGCCGTATCAATTGCCAAAGACGGCCCTTTGAGGTCCAGCAAATACGACACTCGTCCCGCCAGCACACTGTTCGATACGCCCGGACCGCTGAATGCAGTGATCCGCTCGATGTCGCTGAACAAGCGGCGAGCATAGCCATCGTTATAATTCACAACGCCAACGTAAACGCCTGTGCGGCTGCCGCCGATGCTACTGCGCTCACAACCCGCATGGGCCAGTGCCTCACAGGCTACCTCCAGAAAGATCCTCTGCTGCGCATCCATGTGCTCGACCTCGGCGTCGGTTATCCCGAAAAACGCCGCGTCGAACAGGCTTTCATCGATCAGGCCGGCCCACCGCGTACTGATCTTTCCGCAAGCCAGAGGATCCGGGTCGTAGAGATCCGCGTTGCTCCAACGATGGGGAGGAACCTCCTGTATCGCGTCGCCCTGACGGGTAAGCAATGCCCAGTAGGCGTCCAAGGAGTCCGCGCCTGGCAAGCGGCATGCAGCGCCGACTATGGCGATGGGCTCCTCACGCCGCTGGAGAGCCGCTTTCAACTCTCGTACGCTGGTCAGGGCCTGCTGCAACGCCGATACCGTGTCGGATTTCGCGATTCTTTCCACTAGACATTCCCTCCCTTGAATTTTTCCTGAATAGTGGCCAGCTCCCTCAGCAACTCGGCCATCAATGCATCGTCGTCCTCGTCGGCGGTCACATCAGCCACTACGCTTTCGCCGGCAGCGTCCGTGCCGGGCCAAAGTAGCGACTCCAAGTACTCCGCCAACGCGTGGATGGTGGGGTAGTTCCACAAAACCGTCGCAGGCATGCGCACTTGCAGTTCAGCCTGCAGGCGATTGCGTATTTCCACACCTAGCAGAGAGCTGATGCCTAGATCGCTAAGCGGCACGTCATCGGCGATGCACTCGACCGGCTCCTGCAGAAGCGCGGCGACGTAACGTCTGACGACCTCGCTCAACTGCGCATGACGGTCCCGAGCGTCCAGATGCAAGATGTCACGCTGTATAACCGGTCGCAGGGTCCTTCCCAGTGCGGTTGGCCCCCCATAGGCCATGATCGTGGGATGGATGTCGTACTCCCCATAGTCAGCCAATGTCCGCAAGCCCTGCGACAAAGTGATTGCAGGCAGATGCGCGAAGACGTGATCCTCGCCTAACAGCCCGGCCCCCTTGAACGGCCCGAAGCGAACGCTGGTAGCCGGCAGTGCCAAGTTTCGACGGTAGTGCGCCAATCCATCCAAATAGGCGTTGGCACCGGCATAGCCGGCGTAGCCTGGGAAACCCAGGAAACTCGAAACCGAAGAGACCAGCAGGAACTCTCGAACCGGCCAGTGCAGACTCAGACAATGAAGGTTCCACGCACCCTCACGCTTGCCGCTCATCTGCTGCAACAAGGACTCGCTATCCACGCTCCTGAGTTCGCAACCTTCGAGCGTTCCTGCGGCATGGCTGATTCGGGTCAAGGGGCCAAGTTGCCGTGCGCTGCGCTCGACCGCTTCACTCAACGATCGAGCGTCGGCAGCATCCAGATGCTCGACCAGGACTGTCACACCGGCTTTTCGCCAGCGTTGTAAGGTTTGCTCGACCGCTTGCGACGGTGACCGTCGACCGATCAATAGGAACCGCTGCTCGCCTGCGTCGATCCTGGACTGAACCAGCGCCTGACCCAAGGCCCCAAGACCACCTGTTACCAGGTGGAATCCTTCCGCCGCGCCAGGCATGGCGGCGGCCTGCGGGGAGACCGGGTCGATAACCTCGAGCACGGGACTCAGACGCTGTCCGGCTCGCCATACAGACTGCGTCAACGGACAAGCCAGACTGGCCTGTAGAGCGCTCAACCATTGCTCCAAGTCGGGCGAATGTTTGTCCAGACAAGGCAAATCGGTCATGCACAGACGAACGCCATCGAGCTCCAGAAGCGCGGTGCGCAGCACCCCCCACAGGAGGGTCGAGTCAGGCATCACGTCACTGTCTCCAGCGAGCCCATGCGCCCCCACGGTGAACACATGCAACGTGACAGTGGTGCTAGACACCCGATCAACCAGGCGCAAGGCCGCCAAAACAGTCTCAACCAGATTCAGCACGCCCTTTTCAGGCTCCAGCAACAGAAACACATGCTCGATAGCTGCGCAGGCAATAGCTGCAGCCAAACCTTCAAGATCGGGTACACCATCGTCGGCAATGCAAACACAATGGCCAGCGCCCAAGCGCTGTTCAAACAGCGCTCGAAGAGACTCGGGCATACCCCACAGCGCCACCTGTTTTGGGCAGTGCTGGGTATCTCCTGGCTCGAACTCAGCGCGCCAGACCAGGCGATAAGGGGCAGCACGTCGGGACGGGGCCGCCACCGGGCCGTAGACCGTCGGTAACGCCAAGGGTGGCTGCGACAAAGTCGCGCTTGTGCAAAACGTCGACCCGTTCAGGAAGCAACGAACTTCCATCTGCGCCAACAAATGATGAGGGTCATGGCCTTGGAGGTCATCGAACACCCCGGCGGTCCCCCCTATGCCGCCAGCGCAAGACGTCTGCCAATCGGCTTCGGTCAACTCGCAGGCAGCGCGTAGCAGCGCCTGCAATGATCCTCGAGGCAGATCCATCTGGGGCATTTTGCCCGAGAGCGTGCCAATCCGGTAATGAGCGACCATCACCCCACGTTCGCGCAACAAAACCACACAGCCGATCGCCAGTGCCAGACTCTCGAGCCATGGACCGTCGATACCCATCTGCCGTGCTACCTGCAGTACCCGCTGATATCCAGCACGGAACTCATCGAAAACCAGCAACGCATCACGCTGTGAGCTGTGAAGGAACGGCTGGGTCGATATCATCACTACCGCTTGGTCGGTGTTGGATGGTTGGGCGTCATCGATGGCCAACGCTCGCAGCCATTGCACTGCCTGATGGCGGTCGCTGCACACGCTCGCCAGGCGATGGCGCTCGTGACTAGTAGCGGTACGTAACGCCGCGCAGCAGTGTTCGAACGTCACGTCCGGATAATCCTGCAACCAAGCGAGTAGGCTTGTGACCTGTGCCCGGAGCGCCCCTGGACTGTGGGCAGACAACAGCAGAGCGCGTGCCCGACCGTCCACAGCGGGATTTTCCATTGCGAGGTCCCTGAGCACATCAGCCATGGCCCGGTCATCGCACCACCCTCGACGCGCACTGACCCACAGGCCTCGGCGTTGCTCTGTCTGCTTCATGGCAGCCTGCAAGCTGTGTTGCAGCACGGGATGACTGGCGACCTCGACCACTACGCCCGTGCTGTTCAACAGCGATTCGCACAGCGCATCGAACCACCGTATCGGTCGAGCTACAGCCTCGGCCCAGTACTGCGGGACGGGCACTTGCAAAAGACGTCCTCCATTACCGGCGCCAAACAGCGGCAATTGCGGCGCGGTCGGTACAATCTCCTGCAAGGCCTGGCTCAGGGCTGAGTACGCTTGATCATCGGACGCGGCGTGCACACGGACATGCGTGTGGACTCGCCTGAAGGGCGTACCGAGCCCTTGGCAGTGACGCTGCACCGTGGCTAGGGCCTGCTCGCTGCCAGAAATCACCGTCTCCTGCCCGGTATGCTGGATAGCCACGCGCGCATCGATCCGCAATTGACTCAGCAGCGACTCGGTCTGGTCCCACGAAAGCCCGAGCAGCGCCATTTCACCGGGCTGGCTGGCAGCCCAACAGGATTGAGCGTAGATGACGGTCAAAGCGTCCTGGAGACTCAACATTCCAGCGACATGCGCAGCGGCCACTTCCCCGATACTGTGACCGATCACCGCCGCAGGCTTGAGCCCTTTCTTGATCCACAGACGCGCCAACGCCACTTGAATGGCAAAATGGCACGGCCAAGCGATCTCCACACGGCTGAAGTCTTCGGCTTCGTCGTACAACCGTTCCGCCAAGGACCAGCCAGACAAGCCGACGAAGATTTTGTCGCACTGTGCGATAGTCTGGCGCAGTTCGGGGTCCAGCCTCGCAAGATGCAGACCCATGCCCTGCCAATGCCCTCCCTGCCCGGAAAACACCAGCAACGCCGACGACTCTCCTGGGCTCGCCGGCACCACTACCAACTCGCTGGTTTGCTGCAATGGTTCGCAAGATGTCGGCCACTGTCGACTAACGATCACGTGAGCATTGGTGCCGCCAAATCCAAAGGAGCTGACTCCCGCAGTCGGACACGTCGAGCGCCATGGTGTGTTCTGCACCACAGGCTGCAGGGCTAGCCTTGACCAGTCGATCGCTGGATTGGGAACGGCGTAGTGTAACTGCGCGGGAATCAGATCGTACTGCATGGCCAGCAGTACCTTGATCAGGCCAGCCATGCCCGCGGCAGCCTCGCTGTGCCCGATGTTGGTCTTCACCGAGCCGATCAACAGCGCAGAGCGGGTCACATTTCGAGGACAGTAGGCAGCCGCCAACGCTGTGGCCTCGATCGGATCGCCCATGGCTGTGCCAGTGCCATGGGCTTCGACGTATTCGACCTGCTCGGGGGGCACACCGGCCCGCTGCAACGCCTGCTCCAGCAGCGCTTGCTGGGCTTGAAGCGAGGGCGCGGTGAGGCTCGCGTGGAACCCGTTGTTGTTGACCACCGAGGACCTGACCACGCCCCAGATCGGCGACGCCTGAGCCAGCGCGTCGGGCAATCGACGTACCACCACCACCCCGGCGCCCTCCGCGCGAACATAGCCATCGGCAGCGGCGTCAAAGGCATGGCACGTCGAAGTGGCTGACAGTCCGCCAAACTGGCGCATCGCCGTGAAGCTTTGCTCGGCAAGCATCAGATTGACCCCACCGACCACCGCGAAATCACACTCCCCCTGTTTAATCGACTGGCAAGCCAAATGTAGCGCCACCAGGGAAGAAGAACATGCGGTATTGACCGTCAGACTCGGCCCGGTCAGCCCCAGCAAAAAGGAAATTCTGGCGGACAACAAGCTGGTATCCAGGCCGGTTGCGCTTTGTGCGGTCATCTGCTGCGGCGTGATGTGGTGAGCGAAATCGCACCACATCGCGCCAATGAAAACGCCCCCGCGCTGCCCGCGCACCGATGAAGGCGGCATTGCAGCCTGCTCCAGCGCCGCCCAACTGAGCGTGAGCAGCAAGCGTTGTTGGGGGTCCATCTGGGTGGCCTCATGGACACCGAGACCGAACTTCTGAGGATCGAACCGGCCAGGCTGCGTGATGAAACCAGCCACTTCTTCTTCAGCGACATGCCAGCGGCTGTCCCGTTGCTCATCGAAATGGTCGGAACCCAGCGGGCCTACTGCTGTGCGGCCCTCCACCAGCAGCCGCCAGAACGCGTGAATGTCGGCCGCCCCAGGGAAGCAGCAGGCTATACCCACGATTGCCACCGGTACGTTACTGGAACTGAAGCTGGGTACTGCCGATGCAGCCGGAATCGAAGACTCGCCACACAAGTGACGGCACAAGTGTTCTGGCGTTGCAAAATGCCAGAACAGCGTGGGTTCGAGTTCTCGGTCGAGGCGACTCTCCAGCGTGCTGATCAGATCGGTGATGGTGATCGAATCCAGACCGAGACTACCCAGTCGCTGCTGGGCGTCGATCTCGCGCACATTCGCGGCCTGCGCCAACTCGTCCAGCACGATTCGCAGCACGGTTTCATAGGTGCTTTTCATAGCGCTTCCCTTCAAGATTGCCATGAATCCATTTCATGACATGTCCAGCGTTTCAGCAGGCGGCGTGCTCGACCGTGCGCAAGCCTTCAAACAGCGCCTGCGTCCAGGCATGGATTGCCAACTGCCGCTCCAGCCCCGGCGCCGCGTGGACGGTGAGTTTCATTGACTGCTCATAAACTTCGGCCTCAAAACTCAGTGCTAGCTCGGCCAATTGCTCGGGCGCTCTGGGGATGTCGAGCGCCTCAGGCGCTAACCGATAACCCAGTAACCGGCGGCTGGGGCGCTGCGCGTTGACGAAGTTGAAGCCCACGGCCGGAAGAGTGGCGTGCGCGGCTCCCGGCGCTCCCGAAAAGTACCGCACGGCATACGCTTGCGCAGAATCCAACGCTACGCCCAACTCGGCTGCTGCCTTTTGAACATGCTCGCGCAACGTGCAGCGGCACAGATCGAACTGTACGGGGATAGGAAACGAAACGGAGCCCACCAGATCCGTCACGCAGGTGTCCCACTGCCCAACAAAATGCGGACTCACCCACATCATCAGCCCAACACTGCCCGCTGGCTGCAGCCGACTCAACGCGCAAATCCAATGCCCCAACAGCAGATCGGCCACGGTGACCTGCCACTGTCTTGCCTGTCGAGACAACTCAACCAGCGCCTCTGGCTCCAGCAACGCCGTATGGGTGACAAGCTGGCTGCGCAACGTCTGCCCACGGTGCTCCTGGCAAAGCTTGTCCAGAAGTCCTCTTGGAGCAAACTCTTGCATGACCTGCACTGCGCAATGCAGATGTCGCTGTTCAAGCTCCAACGCCAGATGTTGGTAACTGTCGCATCGTTTTGCCCGTTGCGGCTCGCCCTGAGCTGCGGCGAGGTAGGCATGCGACAGGTCGCGCCAGAGAATACGACTGGAAATGCCGTCGCATATCAGGTGATGGAACAGGATCAGCAGACGCTGCTCACCCGTCGCCGTAGATTCGAACAGCACGTACCGCAGCAGTGGTCGTGCTTGCAGACCTTGCGCCTGAACGGTGCGAATCAAGCGATGGATCTGCGCCAGCCTAGTAGCCTCCGATTCGAAGGCCACGATGCTCAACGCAGCGGTGACTGAGTCATGATCGCAATCACCCAGCAGCATTTGCCAACCGTCGGAAAAATGATGAAACTTGGCGCTCAACACCGGGTGCTTATCAAATAAATAAGTCACCGCCGTTCGCAAAAACTCAGGAACTAATTGCTCATCTGGGATAATGAGCTCACCAACGAATAGATGCTCCAAATCACAAGCATGCAGCGAATCGTATACCTGCCCTAGCCGCAGACGCATAATCACTCCCTGATGTTTGGCTAATCCAGACAGTCCTGATTCATTCAATGCAATCAGGTTGCTCCATTGCAGTCGAGTCCTGCCTTCGGAAGTTCATCCATACAACGCTGGCACTGACGATCAATATCAGAATTGCGCCAATCATCACCCAGTGCACAGCCTGCTCGAAGGCCAGTTGGGCATTGTGAGTCAATTGCTCCGCCAGTGCAGGTGGCAACTTCTGCGATGCTGCCAGCGCACGGTCAATGCCGTCCCGAATCTGTGCGGACTCGGCGATCTGTTCCGGGACCACCACCGTCGAGCTATAGACGATCGACATCAATGTGCCCAGTACAGCAATGCCAAGCCCGCCGCCGAGCTCGTATGAGATCTCTTCGGCCGAAGCCGCCATACCTGCTCGCTCCGGCGGTGCACTGGCCATGATGGTGCTTGAAGCGCCCGTCATACTTGCGCCCACACACGCGCCCATTGCGAAGAGCATGACGATTTGCATCCCCAATGAATGGGCGAAGCTGTACATGAATAACCCAATGGTCGCGGCATAGATGAGCAACGCCAGGACCAAGAAGCGATCACAGCGTATCCGCGGCAACAGCCAACCGCTCACCGGCCCGGCCACGATAGCTCCCAGCGACAATGGCAGGAAGTAAAGGCCGGTCTGCAAAGGTGACAGGCCCAGCACCAACTGCAGGCGCTGGCTCAGCACCAGATTGATACCCATCAGACAGCCGGCCGCCGCCAGGCTTGCCAATACGGCAGAGGAAAACGCCGCACTGCGAAAAATACCGAGATCGATCAGCGGATAGCCCCGCTTACGCTGTCCCGCCATAAAGATCCACGCCGTGCCTATGCAGACCACTAGGGCGATGAATGCAGACCACAATGAAGGTTCCGGCTTGGCGAATTCTTTGATCAGATAAGCAAAGCTGATCAAGCTGGTCATCGCTTGCAGAGAGCCCACTAGATCCCAGGGCGCCGCCTCGGCCAAGGGTGCGTTTTCAATCAACCGGATCGAGAGCACCAATGCTACTGCCACAATCGGAACGTTGATCAAAAAGACCGAACCCCACCAGAAATGCTCGAGCAGAGCTCCACCCACCAACGGTCCCAGCGCAGCCCCGCCAGAGGCAACCGCCGTCCACACCCCGATGGCTACGGAACGTTCGCGCTCGTCCGTAAAAATCAGGCTGATGATCGCCAATGTGGCAGGCATCATCGCCGCAGCCCCCAACCCTAAAGCGGCCCTGGCAAAGATCAGAAGTTGCGCACTGGAGGAGAAGGCTGAGAGTAACGAAGCCAACCCGAAAATGACCAAACCACTGACAAACAAGCGTTGATGGCCAATACGGTCACCTAAAGTTCCCGCCCCTAACAGCAAGCCAGCGACAACCAAAGGGTAAATATTGACGATCCACAACTTTTCATTAGTGGAGGCATCGAGTGCATGAGTCAGGGTAGGAAGGGCGATATACAGCACGGTCATGTCAATTGCGACCAACAACAATGCAAATGACAATACGGCCAGCACTAGCCAGCGCCGAGGATTGTGTGACATCAGGTTCTCCTTTCCCTTACTAGCCGACATCCCATATCGGCGTATTCAAAGCAGTCCCGAGCCTAGTCTAGGATTAGTCCTATTGCAAAAAATGATCATGTGTTTTTGTAAAAAATCCTCATACCACTTCAAAATCTCACTTCTGGCCAACCCCGTGTGAGCTTAGAGAGGTGTCTGCGCAGCGTGGGCTGCTTTAAGCCTCCACCGCCTCGAACCCAAGCAAACTTCCGTCACCGCTTGCCTGTCAGCGGTGCACGTTCCGGCCTGCATGCGTGAACACCTTAGAGAGCGTATTGACAGCGAGAATCACCGGTACTCGACACAACATCGAAACGCACCAAAAGAACACAATAGATAGGTAAAAAACCCAAATATTGTGCACAATCGTAACAAGCTAGCTGCAAAATGTGAGACCACCTGGCGAAGACCAGCAAGACAAAAATATAAAATACCTTTTATTTCAACCACTTAAAACTACACTAGACCAACCCATCCCTTTGATCACACCCAGACGATTTCGATGGCACGGAATTCGCAAAACCAGGGTGATTTGTATACAACCTTATAAATCACAATAAACCGCAACGCCTGGCCCAACAGGCCGTTCATGCCCTTCATCAATGATGCGACGCTGTAAGGAGGTGAGAAGGAGCCCATGGGTATTCCGCCTCCTCGCAGCCCCTGGCGCATCAGGAGCCTCCGGAATGAGTAACAGCCTCGACCTTGCCCCTGAACTTTCCGTAGCCAGCACCCAACCCACCGCCACCTCGCTCGACATCCCCGCGAGTCCATGCGAACTCAGCCCACGCCTGCACAATCGCGACCTGGCGCCCACTCGCCTCGAGGGCCGTCGCTGGGGCGGCTACAGCATCTTCGCGTTGTGGACCAACGACGTGCACAACATCGCCAACTACTCCTTCGCCATGGGCCTGTTCGCGCTCGGCCTGGGTGGCTGGCAGATTCTCGTGTCGCTGTCCATCGGCGCAGCGCTGGTGTACTTCTTCATGAACCTGTCCGGCTACATGGGCCAGAAGACCGGGGTTCCCTTTCCAGTGATGAGCCGCATCGCCTTCGGCATCCATGGCGCACAAATTCCCGCCTTGATTCGTGCCGTCATCGCCATCGCCTGGTTCGGCATCCAGACCTACCTCGCCTCGGTGGTGCTGCGCGTGCTGCTGACTGCCGTCTGGCCGCAGCTCGCCGCCTACGACCACGACAGCCTCCTGGGCCTGTCGAGCCTGGGCTGGCTCTGCTTCGTGGCGATCTGGCTGGTGCAACTGGTGATCCTCGCCTACGGCATGGAGATGGTTCGCCGCTACGAAGGCTTCGCAGGTCCGGTGATCCTGCTCACCGTGGCCAGCCTGGCCGCGTGGATGTTCTTCAAGAACGATGCGCGCATCGCCTGGTCGGTGAGCGATCCGCTGACCGGCTACGAGATGTGGCGCAACATCTTCGCCGGCGGCGCGCTGTGGCTGGCGATCTACGGCACCCTGGTGCTCAACTTCTGCGACTTCGCGCGCTCCTCGCCATGCCGCAAAACCATCCGCGTGGGCAACTTCTGGGGCCTGCCGGTGAACATTCTGGTGTTCGCGGTGATCACCGTGGTGCTGTGCGGCGCGCAGTTCCAGATCAACGGCCAGGTGATCGACAGCCCGACGCAGATCGTCGCGACCATTCCCAGCACCCCCTTCCTGGTACTCGGCTGCCTGGCCTTCCTGATCGTCACCGTGGCGGTGAACATCATGGCCAACTTCGTCGCCCCCGCCTTCGTGCTCAGCAACCTGGCGCCACGCCACCTGAATTTCCGCCGCGCCGGGTTGATCAGCGCCACCGTGGCCGTGCTGATCCTGCCGTGGAACCTGTACAACAGCCCGCTGGTGATCGTGTACTTCCTGTCCGGCCTGGGCGCCCTGCTCGGCCCGCTGTACGGCGTGATCATGTCCGACTACTGGCTGCTGCGAAAAGGCCGGGTCAACGTGCCGGAGCTGTACAGCGAACACCCAAGCGGCGCCTACCATTACTCGCGCGGTATCAACCTGCGGGCGCTCGCGGCGTTCATCCCAGCAGCACTGCTGGCGATCGTACTCGCCCTGGTACCGCACTTCCACAGCGTGGCACCGTTCTCCTGGCTGATCGGCGCCGCCACCGCCGCGACCCTGTACCTGCTGATCGCGCCGCGCAATCGCCAATACTTCGACGTCAGCGGCGAAGCCATCGCCGTCGACCACAGCAGTCACTGATCAAGGAAAGTCGTTCATGCGTATTTTGATCGCCAACGTCAACACCACCGAAGCCATCACCGAGGCCATCGCCGAACAGGCGCGCAGCGTGGCCGCGCCAGGGACCGAAATCGTCGGCCTGACACCCTGGTTCGGCGCCGAATCGGTGGAAGGCAACTTCGAAAGTTACCTGGCTGCCATCGCCGTCATGGACCGGGTGCTGGCCTATGACCAGCCCTATGACGCGGTCATTCAAGCTGGCTATGGCGAGCACGGCCGCGAAGGTCTGCAGGAGTTGCTGAACGTGCCGGTGGTGGACATCACCGACGCAGCGGCCAGCACGGCGATGTACCTGGGCCATGCCTATTCGGTGGTCACCACCCTGGACCGCACCGTGCCGCTGATCGAAGACCGCCTGAAGTTGTCCGGCCTGTACGATCGCTGCGCCTCGGTGCGGGCCAGCGGCATGGCGGTGCTGGAGCTGGAGGCCGATCCGCAGCGCGCGGTGCAGGCCATCGTCGAGCAGGCCGAGCGTGCCGTGCGTGAGGACAAGGCCGAGGTGATCTGCCTGGGCTGCGGCGGCATGGCCGGGCTGGATGAGCAGATCCGTCAGCGGACCGGCGTACCGGTGGTCGATGGCGTCAGCGCAGCGGTGACCATCGCTGAGTCGCTGGTGCGGCTGGGCTTGAGTACATCGAAGGTGCGCACCTATGCCACGCCGCGGACCAAGAAGGTGGTGGGCTGGCCTTTGCGCCTGGGGCGCTGACGCACCAAAGCGACGTCAGGGCAACTGACGTCAGCCTTCGGCACGAAGGGTTACTCGCGATTAGCGTGTCAATGCCGACGAAGCATCAGGCAGATACCCATCATCAAGCCCCAGGACTTCCACATGTACAGATCGATGCCGTGATAGAACCACGCTTGGTGAAACAACAGCGTGAAAAGACTGGAGGCAAAGAGAATCGACCCAATTGTTGTTCGCCACGCGGGTGCGGCGATCACACGATCCAGGACCAGCGTGGTGACGATCATTAGCCCTATCTGAAACGGATCCTGGTAGACATTCATGATCTACCATCCAGGAAGAATCCGGTCGTAGAGCGCTGCGGCCCAATTCCTCCGTGAACCGATGCCTCTAGGCCTACCATTACATCTCCGGCATGGAAGGTAGGAAGTCGGGATGAAATTAGAGGCATCAGGCCAGCTTTGGTGAGTACTCCAGCCAGTGGGCCTACCCCGAACGACACAGCACCGGCCACTGACCCCGAGACCACACTCGCAACCGTCCAGCGCTGAGCGTTAAGCTGGTCCGCTTGGACTCTTGTCAGTGGCAATGAAACCGACACCGACATCACGCAAGGCCTATCTCCAGCCTGCATGCGTTCGTACAAATCCTTCACCTTGCTCACCACCTGATATTGATGTGCCCCGGCGGCAGGCACGTGCAAGGTGTTGAGCCAACAGCAGTCCTCAGCCCTGACAGTGAACTCGATGACGTCATAAGTGATCCCGCGGTGCCCCCTATACCGGTAGGCTCGGTCGATTTCCATACACCCTCTCGCTCCAGCCCCGGAAGCGGTCGTCCGGGGAACCGGTGGAAGGTGCCTGACCATCGCCGGAAAACCAGCGAGCCTGAATCGACAGACTGCGTCAGAAAGCTCCGAAAAAACCTGGCGAAGGCGCCCTGATGCCTCAGGTCGGGCAGACCGTGGACCCGCCGTCGAGCTCCTGGCGTACGTTACGGCTGAGCAGCGTGGCCTTGCCGTCGTGCCAAGTGAGGGTCAGCACGTAGAGGGTGTCGAAATCGCCGCCGTCCCAGTCCTCGGTGATGACGCGCTTCTCGCCCAAGGCCTTGCCAGCCACAGCATTGATCAGGTCAGGCAGGTAGCCATGCGACCAAGCGGTGTACACCGTGGCATTGCGGTACTTGGGGCGCAGCAGTTCATCGGCGAGGTCGTCGTAATCGTTGGCGTCGAAGTCGATATTGACCGGCAGCCCCAGGCGAATGGCGCTCGGGCTGATGGTCATGAGCGGGCGGATGTAGCTGAAGCGTCGATCCTCGCTGCCTTCCTCGACATGGCGGGTCGGATTGGCGGCGAACACGTAATCGGCATTGCCGAAGCGCTCCGGCAGCACCGTTGCCAGGTCGATGGCACGGTTCAGGCCCTGGCAGTTCAATTGCCCAAGCCCCTCGCCAGGTTTTTCGGCATGGCGCAGGAAGACCAGGGTCTGCGTGCCGTCACCGCGCCTGTCGTCGCTGCGCACGGCCTCGAACGTGAGGGGTATCAACACCGCAGCGAGGGTCAGGCCGAGCAACAGGTGACGGCGTTTCAGGTAGTGCTTCCACTTCATGGCAGGACTCATTCGGCTAAGGACAAGAGGCCTCCTGCCAGCACCCCATGCCCGGCTGCGGTGCCGAGCAACGGCCGCCCGATGGGGGTTAACATGCCGGCCCTCCGTGGCAGCAGCCATGTTGGACCCAGGATGTTGCCGAATTACGTCATCCAGGTAACAACAAGACATCATTCGTCGCGGGTCAGCACCTCGAGCAACTCGATGTCGAAGGTCAAGTCCGCGTGCGGCGGGATGCGGCCGACGCTGCGCTCGCCATAAGCCAGCGCCGCCGGCACCTGCAAGCGGCGCTTGCCGCCCACGCGCATGCCCATCAGGCCCTGGTCCCAGCCCTTGATCACCCGGCCGGTGCCGATCACGCACTGGAAGGGCTTGCCGCGCGACCAGGAGGAATCGAACTCGCTGCCGTCGGCCAGCCAACCGGTGTACTGGGTGGTGATCAGCGCGCCCTTGACCACGGCCTTGCCGTCGCCTGGGTGAAGATCGGTGATGTGCAGTTCCTGAGTCACAGGCTGGCCCTCTTTGCCAAATACGAAGGCCGCTCTTTTCTCAGGAAAGCAGGGTTTTGACAAGCTCAGCTGTACATCGCCTGGATCTGCTCGCCGGTCAGTTGCTGGGTCTGATTGGAGAAGCAGTACCAGGACGGACGCTCATCGGCATAGACCTGCAGGCTGAATTGCCAATCTTGCGCCCCCTGCAGCATGCCCACCGGGAAGAAGTACTCGTCCTTGCCAGTCAGCCGGTAGAACAGGTGGGTGCCACACTGGCCACAGAACCCACGCTCGGCCCATGCCGACGACCGATAGACCGCAGGTGCCGCGCCTTCGAAGACCGGCGCCTGGCTGCCATGGGCCACGAGCATGGGGCCACCGCCCCAGGTGCGGCACATGCTGCAGTGGCAGGCACTGACGTCAGGGTTGTCGAGGGTGGCGGTGAAGTGGATCGCGCCGCACAAGCAGGCGCCTTGCCGGGAGAAAGACATGAAAGCGATGCTCCGTGTCGAGGGGAACGCGAAGTATAGCGGTGATCGTCTCGCTGCTTGGTCGACCCAGATCAAGCAGCCGCAGCGATCACCGCCGTGCGTTTCAGATGAATACCGTCCCGCGCAGATACAACGCGGCGCGACCGCTGATGATCACGCGCCCGTTGCCCGGCACCTCGCACTGCAACTGCCCCTTGCGCGCCCCGCCCTGCTCGCAGTCGAGCACGCGCTTGCCCAGGCGCTCGGACCAATAGGGCGCCAGGCTGGTATGCGCGGAACCGGTCACCGGATCTTCATTGACGCCCACCCGTGGCCCGAACCAGCGCGTGACGAAATCCCAGTCTCGTCCCGGTGCCGTGACCGCGATACCGCGCACCTCGAAGGCCGACAACGCGGCGAAATCAGGCTGCAACGCCTCGAGCCGCGCAGCGTCGTCGATCACCACCACGAAATCGTCCGAGCGGTACAGTGCGCGGGCGCCGGGCAGCCCCAAAGCGGACAACAGGCCGTCGGGAATGTCCACCGGCTGCGGCTGCTTGGCCGGAAAATCCATGGCCAGCAGGCCATCGGCACCGCGACTGACGCGCAGTTCGCCACTGCGGGTGTTGAAGCGCAGCACCTCGGCCTGCTCGCCCAGTTGCTCGAACAGCACCCAGGCCGCAGCCAGCGTGGCATGGCCGCACAGATCGACCTCCACGGCAGGGGTGAACCAGCGCAGGTCGAAGGCTTCGCCATTGCGCACGAAATAGGCGGTTTCCGAGAGGTTGTTTTCCTCGGCGATACGTTGCAGCAGGTCGTCCGCGAGCCAAGCGTCGAGCGGGATCACGGCCGCCGGGTTACCACCGAAGGGTTCGGCCGAAAAGGCATCGACCTGAAACATCTCGAGTTGCATGCACACACTCCTTGTCGCCCCACAGTGCGCGGGCGGGATCGAACGATAGGCTTACAGGGTCACCGGCGTCAGCACCGGCTCGCCGGCGAAGAACGCCTGCAAGTTGCGCAGCACCAGCGCGACGGTATCGCGCGCCGCTTCCGGCGACTGGCCGGCCACATGCGGGGTCAACACGGTGTTGGGGAGGGCCTTGAGGGCCTCCGGCACGGCGGGCTCGTCGTCGAACACATCCAGCGCCGCCCCGGCGATGCTGCCCGCGCGCAACGCCTGCACCAGCGCCTCGGTATCGACCACGCTGGCACGGGCGATATTCACCAGATAGCCCTGGCTGCCCAACGCCGCGAGCACCGACGCATCGACCAGATGCCGGGTGCCCGGGCCACCGGGGGTGGCGATCACCAGGATGTCGACCGCCTCGGCCAGCCGCTGCGGACTGTCGTACCAGGTGTAGGGCTGCTCGCGACGCGGCGTGCGGCTGTGATAGCTCACGCGCATGGCGAAACCCTGCGCAGCGCGTTGAGCGATGGCTTGACCAATGGCGCCAAGACCGATGATGCCCAGGCGCTTGCCGCTCACCGAGGGGCTGATCAGCCGGTTCCATTCGCCACGTCGGGTGCTGGCGTCGGCCTGGGGAATGCCGCGCAGCAGGGCCAGCAGCAAGGCCATGGCATGATCGGCCACGGGCCCGGCATTGGCGCCTGCGCCGTTGGTGACGGTAATGCCGCGGGCTTTGGCAGCGGCCAGGTCCACCTGCTCGTAGCCGGCGCCGATCACACAGATGATCTGCAGGTGAGTCAGGGTATGGATTTCAGCGGCGGTCAAGCCCAGCGGACCGCGCGTGAGGACGGCATCGATGTCGGCGGCATGCCGCGCGATGGCCTCGGCGCGCGACTGCGGGGTCTTGGCGTGGATCAGCCGGTAGCCGGCGTTTTCGAGCAACGGCAGATAGTCATCGACGGTTTCCACCAGCACCAGAACAGTCTTGCTCATGCCACCCTCCGCTTCGGTTTGGAGGGCGATTATGCCAGCTTGCGCGCACGCTGTTCACCTGCCGATGCCGGGGCTGCGGGGCCCCGGCCTGAAGTGCATCACTGCCCGAACGCGCGCCCCAACCCGCCCGGCACGCCGCTGGCATCGGTGCTTTGCCACGGCCCGTTGGGGCTCAGCGACCAGCTCCAGCCTTGGTCGTAGCGATAGTAGGTGCGCTGGCGGTAGAAGGTGTTGGGCTGCTTGTCGAGCACGTACACCCCCAGCTTGGGATCCCAATGGCTGGCGCCACCGGGCGGCGGCGCGAAACTGGCGGAAGTGCGTGGCAGCGGCTTGGGAATACCGCTGGGCGCGCTCGCCGGTGCAGCAGGCTTGCCGCCAGGCAGCGGCTTGACCACAGGCCCCTGAGGCGGCGTCTCCAGTGGCGGCAACGGCTCACGCTCGGCCGGCTGATGCCCGGTACAGGCGGACAGTCCCAGCGCCAGGGTAATCAGGGTCAAGCGTACGCAGCGGTTCATGGCGGGCTCTCTTATCGGTCAGGTCGGTCGATGGTCACGTGCCGCAGGGGCTGACCTTGGTTGGCCAGCGGCGCGCTCAGGCCGATCCACTCTCCTTGGGTCGGCTGGCCGCTACGCGACACGCGCGCAACCAGTTCGACTTCCTTGAAATCCGACAGTTTCATCTGCGGCATCATCGCGTCGGCATCGGTCAAACGCACTTCGATGGGCAACTGCGCCACCGTGACCCGCTTGGCCGCCAACGGCATGGGTGGACCTGTGCGAGCACGGGCGAAGATGAACACCGTGTCGTCCGGCCGCACCTTGTCCTTGAGCGCCGCCGCCAGCGCCACCCGCACGCTCAGGCCTGCCGCCGGCTGCGGCTTGACACCGCTGTCCTTGAGTTTGTCCGCCGCGCGGTCGATACCGCCTTGCAGCGCCGCACGCGAGGCGTCGCCTTCGGGCAGTTGCGCCAGCAGGCGCTGCCAGTAATCGATCGCCTCCTGATAACGCTCGCCCTCGAATGCGGCGATACCGCGCAAGCCCAGGCTGGTGACCTCGTTCGGGTCGGCCTTGAGCGCCTCGTCGGTGAGTTGCTGCAGGGGCGCGCTCCAGTGCTTGTCGGCGGCGAAATACTGGGCCTGGGCCCACTGCCCGAGCAACTCCGGCTGGCGCCCGGCCAAGGCTACGGCGCGCTCGAAAGCACGCGCAGCGTCAGCGGGACGCTGCTCGGCCATGTAGGCACGGCCCAGGAAGTACAGGCCTTCGGCCGAATCCGGCTGGGCCTGCACGGCACGCTCCAGGCGCGTGGTCATCTCCTGCACCGACTGCGGCGCTTGGGCGAATTCACGGGTCAGCTCGACTGTGTCGGCGGCGCCGAAATGCAGGTATAGCCCCAGGGCCAGCACCGGTACCAGCACCGCCGCCAGCAGCGGCACGGTGCGCCCCAGATGGCCCTGGCGCGGCGCTTCGGCGCCCTCGGTATCGGCCAGCAGTTCGCGGGCCGCCTCATCGCGTCCGCGCGCCAGTTGCTCGGCGTCGAGCACACCGGCCTGCTGCTGGGTGGTCAGCTCGGCGACGCGTTCCTGGTACAGGGCGACGTTGAGCGCGGTACGGTCTTGTTCGGCCTGCTGCTGGCGCCGGCCACGCAGGATTGGGATCAGCAGGAACGCCAGGGCCGCCAGCAGCAGCAGGCCCGCACTCAGCCAGAATTCAGTCATGGGTGTGTTCTTTATTCAGCAATTGGGCAAGACGGTGTCGTTCGTCCACGGAGAGCGCGGTGCCTGCCGCCGTTTCCGGCGTGCGCCGGCGGCGCACGATCACCGCGATCACCACCAGACCGCCAGTCAGCAACAGGCCCGGGCCGAACCACAGCAGCCAGGTGCGCGCCGTCAGCGCTGGCTTGTAGCGCACGAAATCGCCATAGCGATCGACCATGAAGTCGATGATCTGCCGATTGCTCTGGCCCTCGCCCAGCATGCGGAAGATCTCGCGACGCAGATCGGCCGCGATGGGCGCGTTGGAGTCGGCGATGTCCTGGTTCTGGCACTTGGGGCAGCGCAGTTCCTTGGTCAGTTGCTGATAACGCTCGCGTTCGGCCTCGTCGCGGAACTGGTAGGTGTCGATGGCGGCCCTGGCCATGCCAGCCAGGCTCAGGCCCAACAACGCAGCGGCGAACCAGCGCCTCATGGCTGGGCCTCGTCGACCAGCGCCTGGTACAGCGGCGCCAGTTGCTCGCGCCAGACCTGGGCATCGACCACACCCACGTGCTTGTAGCGGATGATGCCTTCGGCATCGATCAAGAAGGTTTCCGGTGCGCCATACACGCCCAGGTCCAGGCCCAACGTGCCCTGTTCGTCACGGATATCGAGCTGGTAAGGGTTGTGGAACTCGGCCAACCATTTGAGCGCAGCCGCGTTGTCGTCTTTGTAGTTGATGCCGTGGATCACCACGCCCTGCCCGGCCAGCTGATTCAGATACGGGTGCTCGACCTTGCACGACGGGCACCAGGTGCCCCAGACGTTGACCAGGGCCGGACGGCCAAGCAGGTCGGCCTGGGTCAAGGTCCGCCCGTCCTGCACGCTTTGCAGCGAGAAGGCCGGGAACGGCTTGCCGATCATCGCCGAAGGCAACTCGTCGGGCTTGAGAAACAGCCCCTTGTACAGAAAAACCGCCAGCAGCAGGAAGACTGCCAAGGGCACTACCATGATCCAACGCTTCATGCCGTCGCTCCAGACAGGCCCAGGGTGTCGCGCACCCGCGCCACCACCTTGACCCGATAACGCCGATCGCACGCCGCCAGCAACCCGCCCAGCGCGGTCAGCAACCCGCCCAGCCAGATCCAGCGCACATAGGGTTTGATGTGCAGCCGCACCGCCCAGGCGCCGTTTTCCAACGGCTCACCGAGGGCGACGTAAAGGTCGCGGGTGAAGCCGGCATCGATACCGGCCTCGGTCATCATCGACTGCTGCACGGTGTACAGGCGTTTCTCCGGGTGCAGCACACTCACCTCACGGCCCTGGCGCGACACGCGCAGGGTGCCCTTGTCGGAAATGAAGTTCGGCCCCTCGAAGTGCTTGGCGCCTTCGAAGAGGAAGTGATAGCCGCCCAGCTCGACGCTCTCGCCCGGCGCCATGCGCAGGTCGCGCTCGGTGCTGTTATTGCTCGACAGCACCACGCCCAGGGCGCACACCACCAGCCCCAGGTGCGCCAGGTGCATGGCCCAATAGCTGCGCGGCAGCGCCCGCACGCCGTTGGCCAGGCCCTTGTGGCGGGTCTTGTCGAGGATGTCGCGCACGCCCCCGAGCACCACCCACGCAGCCAGGGCGAAGACGCTCAGCGCCGGCCAGTCGAAGTCGTCGACGATCAGCCCGGCCACTGGCGCCAGGATGGCGCTGCCGATCAGCACCGGCGTCAGCAGGCTGGCCAGCCAGCGTCCGGGCGTGTCTTTCCAGCGCACCAGCACACCCACCGTCAGCAGCCCCAGCAACAGCGCCATGAGCGGCACGAACAGCGCATCGAAGTACGGCGGGCCGACCGACAGCTTGGCGCCGGTCAGGGCATCGAGGACCAGCGGATACAAGGTGCCGAGCAGAATCATCGAGGCGGCCACGACCAGCACCAGGTTGTTGGCCAGCAGCAGCGTCTCGCGCGACCACAGGCCGAAGCCCACCTGGCTCTTGACCACCGGCGCGCGCAAGGCGAACAGCGTCAGCGAACCGCCGACCACGAACAGCAGGAAGATCAGGATGAACACGCCGCGCGCCGGGTCGGCGGCGAAGGCGTGCACCGAGGTCAGTACCCCGGAGCGGACCAGGAAGGTGCCCAGCAGGCTCAGCGAAAACGCGGCGATGGCCAGCAGCACCGTCCAGCTCTTGAACACCCCACGTTTTTCCGTCACCGCCAGCGAGTGGATCAGCGCCGTGCCCACCAGCCAGGGCATGAACGAAGCGTTCTCCACCGGATCCCAGAACCACCAGCCGCCCCAGCCCAGTTCGTAGTAGGCCCACCACGAACCCAGGGCGATGCCGATACCGAGGAAGGCCCAGGCCACCAGGGTCCAGGGCCGCGACCAGCGCGCCCAGGCCGCGTCCAGGCGGCCGCCGAGCAAGGCGGCGATGGCGAAGGCGAAGGCCACCGAGAAGCCGACATAGCCCATGTACAGCATCGGCGGATGGACGATCAGGCCGAAGTCCTGCAGCAGCGGGTTGAGGTCGCGGCCGTTGGTCGGCACCTGCGGCAGCAGGCGGGCGAAGGGGTTGGAGGTGATGATCAGGAACGACAGGAAGCCCACACTGATCATGCCCATCACCGCCAGCACCCGGGCCAGCATCACCTGCGGCAACTGACGCGAGAACACCGAGACCGCGAAGGTCCAGGCGCCGAGGATCAGCGCCCACAACAGCAGCGAGCCTTCGTGGGCGCCCCACACGGCGCTGAACTTGTAGTACCACGGCAGCGCCGTGTTGGAGTTGTGGGCCACATAGGCGACCGAGAAGTTGTCGGTCATGAAGGCATGGGTCAGGCAGGCGAAGGCGAACACCAGAAAGGCGAACTGACCCCAGGCGGCTGGACGCGCCAGGCTCATCCACAGCCGGTCGCCGCGCCAGGCGCCGAGCAGCGGCACGCTGGCCTGCACCGCCGCCAGGCAGATGGCCAGGATCATCGCCAACTGCCCCAGTTCCGGAATCACCAGCGCCGCGTTCATGGCCGGGCCTCGCCGCTGGCGGCAGTCTTGCCGCTGTCCTTGAGGGCTTTGGTGACTTCCGGCGGCATGTACTTCTCATCGTGCTTGGCCAGCACTTCGTCGGCCACCACCACGCCGTCGGCGTTGAGCTTGCCCAGGGCGACGATGCCCTGCCCTTCGCGGAACAGGTCCGGGAGAATGCCCCGGTAGGTGATGGGGACCGACTTGTTGAAGTCGGTGACCACGAAGCGCACGTCCAGCGAATCGGCCGAGCGCTTCACCGAGCCCTGCTCGACCATGCCGCCAGCGCGAATGCGTGTGTCCAGCGGCGCTTCGCCATTGGCGATCTGGGTCGGGGTGTAGAACAGGTTGATGTTCTGCTGCAACGCGCTGAGGGCCAGACCCAGGGCGACGGCCACGCCGACCAGCAGGGCGAGGATGAGCAACAGGCGTTTCTTGCGCTGCGGATTCACTGGTGGTTCTCCCGGCGCAGACGACGCGCCTCTTCTTGCAGATAGCGGCGGCGCTCCAGCACCGGCACGGCGACGTTGATGGCCAGCACGACCAGGCAGAGGCCATAGGCCGACCAGACGTAGAGCCCATGATGGCCCATGGCGAGGAAATCGGCGAAGGAGGCGAAACTCATCGTGCGGCCTCCCGACCCAGACTGCCGAGCACCTGCTCGCGGACCCACTGGGTGCGCGCTTCGCGGCGCAGCACTTCAAGACGCATGCGCAGCAGCAGCACGGCACCGAAGAAGCAATAGAAGCCCAGCACCGTCAGCAGCAGCGGCAGCCACATCTCGGCGGGCATGGCCGGTCGTTCGGTGAGGGTGAAGGTGGCGCCCTGGTGCAGGGTGTTCCACCACTCGACCGAGTACTTGATGATCGGAATGTTGACCACACCGACGATGGCCAGCACGGCGCAGGCCTTGGCGGCGCTGTCGCGGTTACCGATGGCCTGGCCCAGGGCGATGATGCCGAAATACAGGAACAGCAGGATCAGCATCGAAGTCAGGCGGGCGTCCCACACCCACCAACTGCCCCAGGTCGGCTTGCCCCAGATGGCGCCGGTGACCAGGGCCAAGGCGGTCATCCAGGCGCCGATGGGCGCCGCGCACTGCAGGGCGACGTCGGCCAGTTTCATCTTCCACACCAGCCCCACCACGCCTGCCACTGCCAGCAGCACGTAGCAGGACTGCGCCAGCATGGCCGCCGGCACGTGGATATAGATGATGCGGAAGCTGTTGCCCTGCTGGTAGTCCGCCGGGGCGAAGGCCAGGCCCCAGGCGATGCCTGCCAGCAACAGCAGCACCGCCGCTACGCTCAGCCAGGGCAGCAGGCGGCCACTGAGGCTGTAGAACCATTTTGGCGAGCCCAGCTTGTGGAACCATGTCCAGCTCATTTTCATCAGGGTACATCCAGGGTCTTTGCCGGGCTTCGCTGCCCGGGACTCGTTATTCGCCGACGCTGATCCTCAGGCCGGCCGCTATCGCAAAGGGTGTCAGTGTTACCGCAAGGGCCGTGAGGCTGGCCAACCAGAGCAGGTACCCGGTGGCGGGCATATTCTGCAACGCCGCCTGCAACGCACCACTGCCCAGGATCAATACCGGGATGTACAGCGGCAGAATCAGCAGCGCCAACAGCAATCCACCGCGCTTGAGACCCACGGTCAGCGCTGCGCCCACCGCCCCCAGCAGGCTCAACACCGGCGTGCCGAGCAGCAATGAGCCGAGCAGCACTGGCAGGCAGGCGCTGGGCAATCCGAGCATCAGCGCCAGCACCGGCGCCAACAATACCAGCGCCAGGCCGGAAAAGGTCCAGTGCGCCAGCACCTTGGCCAGCACCAGCAGCGGCAAAGGCTGCGGCGACAGCACCCACTGCTCCAGCGAACCGTCCTCGAAATCGCTGCGAAACAGGCCGTCCAGCGACAGCAGCACCGCCAGCAAGGCGGCGACCCAGACCAGTCCCGGCGACAAGGTTTGCAACAATTGGCTCTCGGGCCGACCGCCAGCGGGAACAGCGCCACGACGATGGCGAAGAACACCAGCGGGTTGGCCAACTCTGCCGGACGCCGGAACAGCAGACGCGCCTCGCGGCGCAACAACAACGCAAAGACCTTCATGCTGCCCACTGCCCAAGATTCAGTTCGCGATAGCCGCCCGGCTTGTGTTGCAAGCTGTGGTGCGTGGTCAGCACCACCGTCCCGCCCTGCTCGCAATGGCTGGCCAGGTGCGCTTCGAGCTGGGCCACACCCTGCTTGTCGAGGGCGGTGAAAGGTTCATCGAGAATCCACAGCCCAGGCCCGTCCAGGTACAAGCGGGCCAGGGCCACGCGTCGCTGCTGACCGGCCGACAGCGTGTGGCACGGCACATCTTCGAAGCCGCGCAGGCCGACCTGGGCCAACGCCTGCCAGATGGACGCGCGGCTGGCGGGTCGATGCAGGGCGCAGAGCCAGGCCAGGTTCTCCTCGGCGCTGAGCAGCTCCTTGATGCCTGCAGCATGGCCGATCCACAGCAACACGCTGGCCAGGGCCTGGCGCTGCTCGCCCAGGACACGGCCGTTGAGCAGGATCTGCCCGGCCGTCGGCTGCATCAGCCCGGCCAACAGGCGCAGCAGGCTGGTCTTGCCGCTGCCGTTGGGACCACTGACCTGCAGCATGTCGCCGGGGCACAGTTCAAAGTCCAGGTGTTCGAAGAGCAGACGCCAGTCGCGCTCGCAGGCAAGGTTCGCGGCTTTGAGGTGGAAGGTCACGGTTTCGCCTTATGCTGTTCAGGGTCCGGCACCCGCTGCTTGCAGGCTCACCCAGCCCCTCTGCAGGAGCGGGCTCAGCCGCGCAACAAACGACGCCGAACACGCCGGTGTCTCAAGTCGCCCCACGCGCGGCCGTTAAACTACCCGTGGCGAGGCGCCCGGATTATACATGGACGCCCAGGCTGTCAAGAGAGCTGGCTCGACAGGTTGTATACAATCATGACCGAAATCAATAGTCTCAGCGCGCAGAGCGCCTTCGCCGCCCAGGTAGCCAAGGCCAGCCTGACCGGCGAACTGCTGCGCCTGACACAATCGCAACCTGGCCTGATCCCCAACGGCGAAACCGCCCAGGCCGAGGTGGTGAACCTGCGGCAGAACGGCGCAGACTTCACCCTGACCCTGCGCCTGATGCTGCCCGATGGCAGACCCGTGCAGCTTCAGGCCAACGCCACCCAACCGCTGCCACCCGGCAGCCAGGTCACCGTCGGGCAACTCGACAGCAGCCGCCTGGCCGTGGCCGTGCAGCAGGCCAGCGCCAGCAACATCGCCACGCTGACCCAACTCGACACCCGCCAGATCCCGATCGGTACGCTGTTGCAAGGCAAGGTCCTGACCAACCACCCCCTGCCAGCCGAAGCGGGACAGGCACCGGCCTTCCGCGCACTGGTCAGCCTCCTCAACAGCAGCCAGGCCGGCGCCACACTGGCCATTGACAGCCCGCGCCCGTTGCCCGTCGGCAGCCTGCTCAGCGCCCTGGTGCAAGGTGACCAGTCACTGCGCTTCGTGCCCCTGAGCGGTCGCCAGGATCAGTTGGCCATCGCCCAGCAACTGCTCACCCAGCAAGGCCGTCAGGCTTCGCTGCCCGCCCTGCTTGGCGCGCTTCAACAACTGTCCAACGCGCCCAGCGCCGACCCTGCACTCTCGGCCAGCGCCTCACGGTTGCTGGCCAGCCTGCCCGACCCCGCTCAACTGGGCGACGCCAAGGCCGTCGCCCAGGCCCTGAACAACAGCGGCGCCTTCCTTGAAGGCAAGCTGCTCGCAGGCCTGGGACCGGGCGTTGCGCCAGACCTCAAGGCGCAACTGGTGCGTCTGGTGGCGCAGATCCTGCCCAGTGTGCCAGGCAATCAAGCCTTGGCCGCGGCCACCCTGGCCCAGGCGCTGCCGGCCTTGGCCCGTGGTGCGCGCGGCCTGCTCGACCAGGTCGGCAACCGCCCGCAGCCCGGCGTGTTCCCGCTGCCGTCGCGGCTGTTACAGAACCTGGAGGACACCGGCGATCTGCAGCAGTTGCTGCGTCTGGCAGCGGCGGCAATTTCGCGGGTGCAAAGTCACCAATTGGCCAGCCTGCAGCAGACCGGCACCACCGAGACCGGCAACCAGCAGACCACCTGGCAAAGCGAGATTCACCTGCGCCACGGCCAGGAGTTCCTCCCGGTACAAGCCAAGCTGCAACGCGAAGAAACCCCGGAACAGCACGCCGACCCGCACCGCGCGCAGCGTGACCCGCTCGAATCGCTGTGGCGTATCGAACTGGCCTTCGACCTGCCGCCGCTCGGTCCGCTGCAGGTGCAGGCGCAACTGAGCCAGGGTCGTCTCAGCGGCCAGTTATGGGCCGAACGTCCACAGACCGCCCGCTTGATCGACAGTCAGCTCGGCAGCCTGCGCGAGCGTCTGCTGGCCCGCGGTCTGGACGTCGGCGACCTGGCCTGTCATCCCGGCGCGCCGCCCCAGGGCCCGCGCACCCGCCTGGAACAACGCTGGGTGGATGAAACCGCATGACTGAGCGCACACCACGCCAGGCCATCGCCCTGAGCTATGACGGCGAGCAAGCCCCGACCCTGAGTGCCAAAGGCGAGGACGCCGTAGCCGAGGCCATCCTCGCCCTGGCTCGCGAGCACGAAGTCCCGATCTACGAGAACGCCGAGCTGGTCGGTCTGCTGGCGCGTCTGGAGCTGGGCGAGCAGATTCCCGAGGCGCTGTACCTGACCATCGCCGAGATCATCGCCTTCGCCTGGCAACTGCGCGGCAAGCTGCCACCCGGCTTCGACGACACGCCGCGCGAGCCACGCGACATTACCCCGACGCTGGCCTTGCCCGCGCCCGACGACAGCACTATCTAACGCCTGCCCCGCCCCCCATGGCGCCAAGCTCTGTCCTCCACTGCTCTGCACGGAGGCCCGCATGGCCATGTCCCCTATCCCCGCCGAAAACCTGCACCTGGTGCACGCGGCACTCGTCGATTTCCCTCGGCCGGACGCTCTGGCCGAAAGCCTGTTGCGCCCGTGGCTGAAGGCGCGAGGCATCGATACGCCTGCGCAGGAAATCGACGTCGTCACCTTCCACTACCAGCTCCAACCGCTCGGCGAAGGCCTGCAGCATTTCCGTGAAAACGCGGTGATCACCCAGAAAATGAATGCAGTCCAAGCCCTGCTGAGCAATTGGCAAGGCGAAAGTGCCGAAGGCTATGGGGGCTTTCATTTCGGTGATTGGGCTGGGATCGCACCCAGTGGCGTGCTGCACCTGGTCGAACGTCTGAACACCGAGGGCACCTCGCCAGGGTTCTCGCCTTATCGGGTGTTCAACGGCCTCTATCGGCGCCAGACACCGGCGCTCTATGGCCCCGCTACGCGCCTGCCGGTACGAGCAGAAGACTTCCAGACGCTCATCTGGGGAATGCACCTGAACACCCTGTACAAGGCGCAGTTGGATGGTTATTGGTCGGCTCATCTGAACGACTACCAGCGAGCCCTGAAGATCAACTTCATCGCCGCCTGCAATCGGCAAGTCGCCGAAGGCAGTCTCAGCGAAGAGGCGCGGCAGATGATCTGGCAGGCCGCAGGCATCTCACGTCAAAACAGGCTCACGCTCAAGGTTTCGCTGCTCAACGTCTACGGCTACGTTGCCACCTCGCTGCTGTGCTTGCGTGCCGAGGACAGTGCACTGACCTTGTTGTACATCCCAGGCAACAGCAGTCCGTTCCTGAGCTTCGACACCCCCTTGGCAATGAAACACTGGTTCGCCCGCCAGTGCCAGTCGGCCGACCGCCGCGCGGCGCTTCTGACGCTCTTCAGTCCGCTCGACTGGCCCGATGGCCTGGATTTCAGCGGCCTGCAAACCGCACTGGCGGGCCTGGGACGCTATCCGCAGCCACACCGTTTCCTGCCCTCCCATTCGGGCTTCGCCACCAGTGGGCTATGGACGCCCGAGTTGATGATCGACTACCGCGCCGACCACTACAACCCGCCCATTGCCGAAGAGCTGTTCGGCTACCTGGCGCGCCACCAGCAACAGCGCGCCTATGCCACGCTCGACAGTCAGGTCGTCAGCAATCAACAGATCGAAAAGCTTCGCGCGACCCGCTATCTGAACATCGCGCTGGTGATGCTGGCACCGGTCGCGATGGTGATCCCTGCCCTGGCGCCGCTACTGGCCGCAGGCGGCCTGGCGCAGTTCAGCCTGGGCCTGGACCGTGTGCTCAACGGCCGCTCGCTGGAAGACAAGGTCGCTGGCGTCCAGGACCAGGTATTCGGCCTGTTCAACGCGCTCCCTGTGGTCGGCACGGCGGCGGCCCGATCGAGCGCGCTGTATCGCTGGTGCCGCCCCGGCTTCGTCAGCTTCAGGCAGTTGCTGCAAGGCAGCGACAGCGCCGAGGCATTGGCCCTGCAACCGGCCGAGGCGGCGTTTCACGAGCCCACCGTACAAGCGTCCACGCAAACCGCTGCCGTGGTTACTCGAATCGACGAGAGCCTGCAACACCGCTTCGCGGCCTGGCTGCAAACAGAGGATGGGCTGGAGAACGACTGGGTCTGCTACGAGCTGAACACCGACAGCTTCATTCGGCTGTCACAGATCCGCCAGGAAAGCCCGCCGCGCTGGATCGTCAGCGCCGAGCACGCCAACGCTCTGGTACCCATGACCGACAGCAGAACCGTCAGCGACCTGCAGCGCATGGCGACGCTGCGCGCCTTGGGTATCCACGTCGATCTACCGCTGGACTACACCCCCTACCAAAACATGTCGCGCACGCCGCTGGAGCCTTTGATCACCAGTGTCTGGCTGGGCGATCGTCGTCTGGGCGAGCCGTTCATCGACGCCATCGCCCACAACGCCCGAGCGCTGCACGGTAGTCGCTACGAGTATCAGTTGCTGCTGTCACGCCAGAACGTGGCGAACTTCGACCACAACGTCAGCCAGCTCAATGCGGTGGCGCCGCGGCTGCGAATCCGCACCCTCGAAGAACAGCCCTTCTTTCTCGAATTCGAGCGCTCTGCCTATTACCCGCAGTACCAGGCGGCGCTGCGCGGCGACGGCCTGGGCGCCACGCATTTCAGTTCGGCCTGCGACATCCTGCGCTATCGCGTTCTCAAGCACTTCGGCGGCTTGTACATGGACACCGACGACAGCCTGTTGCTGCCCAAGGACGGTAGCGTCGCCCTGCCTCTGGAGCAGCAGGACCTGCGTTGCAGCGCCGATGGGCTGCTGCTGGCGCAACCGGTGTCCAACGACCGGCTAGGCATGTACATCAAGTTCAACAGCAGCCTGATCGGCAGCCATGCGGGCAATCCGACCCTGGACGCCATTTCCGACGAGATCCTGCGACGCTACCGCATGGAGCCCACCTTCTACGATCACCATCCGGACCCGGACCTGGATCCGGTGGGTCTGCACCACTATGCCCGCCGCCTGAACCTGCTGACCGGTCCCGGCGTGCTCAACGATGTGATCGACCAGCATCTGCCGTGGCTGCGCCAGTTGCGCGAGACCTGCACCCTGCTGGCCTCGCCGGTCCACGACGTGTTCAGCGTGGTCAACAGCCGTGCGCTGATGGACGCCCTGGCCAGTTTCGCGCCCCTGGGCGATGTGGCCGACATCGGCCGCGCCCATTCCTGGTTGAACCACTGATCGGCACCGTACGACACCGCGATCCTCAACCCTCGACCCAGGTATCTGCCATGATCCCCATCCCCTATCTCAACGCCAAAGGTATCGATTTCGCCCGCCAGCACCTGGCAGCCTTCCCTCGCCCAGACCGTCAGGCCATCGCGGCACTCGACCAGTGGCTGCCCAGCCAAGGCATCGACGTACCTGCCGAGCAGATCGTTGCCGCCACCCTGCATTACCAAGCCGGCAGCGACGGCTGGAACGGCGTCGTCGTCCAGCGACAGAGCCTGGCGCAGGCGCTGCTGAGCAACTGGCAAGCGCCGCCGGATCTGGAGGCTGTACCGCACCTGCTCCGGCCGCAGCAGCCGCCAGGCAGCGCGCGGCACATCCGCATCGTCTCCGCCCTGCAGCCGCCGCACCAGACCGGAGCGCAGAACTACTACGTACTCAGCGGTCTGTTCCGGCGCAGCGAGCCCCAGGTCTATGACCAGCACAGTCTGCTGCCGCTGTCGGTTTCGGCATTTCAGTCGTTCGTCTGGGACCTGGATTTCAACCGGGCCTACAAGGCTGAGCTCGACGCTTACTGGTCCGAGCATTTCGACAGCTACCGCGACTCGCTGAAACTGAACTTCATCGCGGCATGCAACAAGCAGATCAGCGAAGGCAGCCTGAGCGATGAAGGACGGCGATTGGCCTTCAGGGCTGCCGGGGTGATGCATTCGCCGCGCCCGATCGATGTACGCATGCTCAATGTCTACGGTTACGCCAGCACCGACCTGGTGTGTGTGCAGGCCCAGGGAAGCGACCTGATCGTGCTGTACGTGCCAGGCAATGCCTCGCCACTGCTGAGTTTCGCCAATCAGGGCGAACTGCAGGATTGGTTCGGCGAGCAATGTCGGAGTGCGCCCACGCGCGAGGCACTGCAAGCGCGTTTCAACCCGGCCGATACCCCGGACGGCCTGAGCTTCAGCGGGCTGGAAACGGCCTTGGGCGGCCTGGGGGTCTACCCCCATCTCTACCATCTGGACAGCCAGCGGCCTGGCTTCACCGCCGCTGGGGTCTGGGCACCGCGCGAATACGTCAACTACAAGCCGTCCAGCTACAGCCCGACGTTGAGCGGCGATCTGTTCCACACCCTGGCCACGCGATACCGCCAGCGCAGCTATCAAGACGCCGACTTCCTCATCCACGCCGACAGCGAAGTCAGCAAAGCCCGCTGGCGTGGCTACCTGTCCTCGGCCATGACCTACCTGGCTCCCCTGGCGCTGGCCGTGCCCGAGCTCTGGCCGCTGTTTGCCGTCGGCGGTATCGCCCAATTCGGCCTGGGCCTGGACCAGGCCCTGCAAGCGCGCACGCAGTCTCAAGCCAGCGAAGGCCTGGAGGCGATGGTGTTCGGCCTGTTCAACGCGGCGCCACTGGCACTGGAGAGCGCGGCCAGGATCTCGACCCTATTGCGTGTGAAAAGCGACAACTTCGTCTTCCCCTCCCGGGTCAACGAACACTGGGGCTACCCGCTGAGCCCAGTATCACCGCCGCACCTACCCGATCTGGACATGGCCCCTTACTTCCACGTGTCAGACCCCATTGCGCCAGTGGCCGGTGCCGATCCCGCGGTGTCCGCAGCGGTGGTGCGCAACTGCCTGTACGATGGCACGCCGGATCGCCTGGAGGCCTCCCTGCATGGCTACAACGCCGAGGTGGTGTACGACCTGGAACAGGATGCGTTCATGTGCGAAGAGGATATCAATGAGGTAAATCCGCGCTACTTCACTGCCCGCCCCGGCCGGCGTGACCTGGCCCGGGTCGACGTGCGCCTGCGTCCGGTCGACGACGCCATGCGCAGCGCCAGCCTTCGCGCATTGGGTGTCGATCTGCAACTGCCCATCGTGTTGCCCGAGCCGGCGACGCAAGCCCTGCAGCCCATTGCACGAACGCTGACGTGCCTGTGGGTCGGCGACAAGGTGCTCTCCGAGGCTTTGATCGCCAACCTCGCGCACAATGCGCAACTGGTGCAGGACAGCAGTTACACCCTGCGCCTGCTGCTGTCGCGGGCGACCCCTTCGGCGTTCGAGCAGAACCTGGCGCAGTTGGTCCGTGAGGCCCCCAGCCTGCAGGTGCTGCCACTGGAAGACCAGGCATTCTTCGCCGCCCTGCGCAACAGCAAGTACCACACGCACTATCAAGCTGCCATTGACGGCGGTGCATTCGCCGCAGCCTCGGACATCCTGCGTTACCGCATGCTGTACCACGACGGCGGACTGTACATGGATGTGGACGACACGCTGCTTGGCGCAGGAGGCTATCGACAGTTCGACAATGGGGTCGGCGTCGGTACGCCGGGAGAGGCGCTGGACGCGGTGGAGCTGGCGACAAGCCCCGATGGGCTGCTGTTGCAGCCGCCGATCAGCAACGAAACCCTGGGCATGAACTGCCTGTTCAACACCAGCTTCATCGGCAGCCACGCGGGCAACCCTACGCTGGAGGCCATTTCCGAAGAAATCCATACCAGGCTGTCGCAAACGCCGGACTTCCATACCTGGCGGCCGACATTCGCCGAGGATCCAGCCGCCTTCTATCGCTACGCCCGACGCCTCAGTGCGCTGACCGGACCGCGCGTGGTCACGGACGTGATCGACCGCCGGCTTGCCGCCCTCAGCCAACTGCGCCAAGTGGCGAACCTGGGCTGCATGAAGATCGTCAATCTAGGCCTGTTCGTCGATCTGGACCGCTACACCGAACTGGTGCGCAGTCTCCTGCCACTCAACCGCCTGGCCAAGGTCGGCAGCCTGCACTCCTGGGCCAAAGGCTGATCCCGGCGTGTTTCAGCCCAATGCCAAGCGGCCCACGCGCGCGTCAGTGCGCCTGTGGGCCACTCAGCCGCGGTGCAGGCGGCTCATCAGCTCGGCCTCGGCCTGGGTCAGGCCACAGCTCTGCGTCAGTTCCTCGACGCTGGCGCCCATGCCCACCAGCTTGGCGGCCTGGGAGAAGGTGACGCTGTTGGGATCGCGCTGCTCCAGTTGCAGCAGCTTCTCCGGCAACGGCGCCACCACCGCGCGCAATTCATGAATCGCTTCGCCCATGCGCACGGTCACGTTCTGGTAGTCGTCCAGCCGCTTGGCCAGGTCCTTGATGCGCTGGTCACGCAGCGCATCGCCCTGGGCCTGCTGGGCGGCCAGCTCGCGCTGGCGCTTGCTGTAGTTGAGAAAGAACCACAGGCTCAGCGCCCACAACAACGCGAGCAAGATGACGGCAGCCTCGAAGATCACCTCAGATGTTCTCCAGCTCCGACCACTCTTCCTCGCTCATCATCTTGTCCAGCTCGACCAGAATCAGCAGTTCGCCGTTCTTGTTGCACACGCCCTGGATGAACTTGGCCGACTCTTCGTTGCCGACGTTCGGCGCGGTCTCGATCTCCGACTGACGCAGGTAGACCACTTCGGCCACGCTGTCGACCAGGATGCCGACCACCTGCTTGTCCGCCTCGATGATGACGATGCGGGTGTTGTCGGTGATGTCCGACGGCATCAGGCCGAAGCGCTGACGGGTGTCGATCACGGTAACCACGTTACCGCGCAGGTTGATGATGCCCAGCACGTAGCTTGGCGCGCCCGGAACCGGGGCGATCTCGGTGTAGCGCAGGACTTCCTGCACCTGCATCACGTTGATGCCGTAGGACTCGTTGTCCAGACGGAAGGTGACCCATTGCAGGATCGGATCTTCGGAACCTTGTGCAGACGACTTCTTCATTACCCTAGCCCTCTCAGTCCGCCGGTGGCGGTGTGCTCGTTATGGTCGCAGCAGCTGCGGCGCCGATTCAGTTGTGTGTGATGTTCATCTGCTTGACCGCGCCACTGGCGATCAGCTCGGCCAGCTCGGCAACGTCGAGCAAGGCGCACATGTGTTCGATGACCGTGCCCGCCAGCCAGGGGCGCTGACCGCGCTGGCTGCGCCATTTGATTTCCTGAGGGTCCAGGCGCAGCGAGCGGCTGACCTGATGCACGGCCAGGCCCCACTCGTAGCCCTGCACCGAAATCACGTAGTGCAGGCCTTGTCGAAAGTCGTCGCGGTAGCGGTCGGGCATCACCCAACGCGCGGTGTCCAACACCTTGAGGTTACCGGCCTGGCACGTGAGGATGCCGAGGAACCAGTCGGGCTGGCCGAACAGCGGCGTCAACTCCTGCCCTTCCAGACTGTAGATCGAGCCCAGGCACACCAGCGGCACCGCCAGGGTCAGCCCGGCGACGTCGAACAGCAGGCACTCGAAGGGCTCCGCCGCCCAGGCCGGACGACCGTCGACGGTGGCCGGGGGCACCGGCGCGCCAGGCGCCGGCAAGTGCACATCGACCAGCGGCGCGACGGGCTCGACGAGCTGTACTTGGCGCGTGGTGTCCGCCGCCAATTCACTGGCCTGAACCGGCGACGCGTCGTCGACGCTGACGTCGGTTTCAGGCGGCAGCACCGTAGGCAGAACGCGCGGCGCGGGCTCGGCGTAGGGCCGGGTCTCGACGGGACGGCGCGCATCGCGGGCCTGCTCTTCACGCACGGCAGCAGCGAATTCGTCGCTGGGGGCTTGTTCCAGCGCCGGCGCACTCGCTTCGGGCACTTCTTCGAACTCGGTGGCGTCCTGCAGCAAGCCATCGAGATAGGATTGCAACGCCAGTTGCGGCTTGCTGGTGATCTGTGGAGCGTGATTCATCAGGCCACCTGCAGGGCGTTGCGGTAAGAGAGCAGGTGCTTGAGCAGCGCCCGGTATGCGGTGACGCCACGGCTCTTGCCGTCGAACTGCGAGGGTGTGACGCCATTGCGACTGGCATCGCGCATGCGCGTGTCGACCGGAATATAGCCCTGCCAGACCTGCTCGCCATAGGTGTCGCGCAGCAGCTTCAAGGTGCCGAGCGAGGCTTGCGTGCGGCGGTCGAACAGCGTGGGCACGATCTGATAAGGCAGCGCCTGCTTGCGCGAACGGTTGATCATGGCCAGGGTGCCGACCATGCGCTCCAGGCCCTTGACCGCAAGAAACTCGGTTTGCACCGGAATCACCAACTGCTGGCTGGCCGCCAGCGCGTTGACCATCAGTACACCGAGCAGCGGCGGGCTGTCGATCAGGGCAAAGTCGAAATCCTGCCACAGCTGCGCCAGACTCTTGGCGATCACCAGGCCCAGGCCGTTCTGCCCGGGCGACTGACGCTCCAGCACGGCCAGCGCCGTGCTCGAGGGCAGCAGCGAGATCCGCTCGTGGCTGGTGGGTAGCAGCAATTGCCCCGGCAGGCCCTCGGGCACGCTGCCCTTGTGCAGGAACAGGTCATAGCAGCTGTGCTCGAGTACGTCGGGATTGTGCCCGAAATAGCTGGTCATCGAACCGTGCGGGTCGAGGTCGACGACGACCACGCGCTTGCCCGCCTCGGCCAGCAGACCGGCCAGAGCGATGGTAGTGGTGGTCTTGCCGACACCACCTTTTTGATTGGCTACTGCCCAGACTCTCATCGTGCGTTGCTTCCTCCCGACATGGGCGCGGGTCCCTGCGGGAACGGTCTATAAATTCGGTGACGGAGATTTGACGGGATCGCGCCCGGCCGTCGTGGCTGGCGAAGCTGGTGCACTTTGTGTGCCAGCACGGCGCAATGCCGCGTCCGGCGTGGCATTGGCCGTACCCGAACCGGTCAGGCTGCGGCGCACTTCCAGGTTGCGCGAGATCACCAGCACCACCCGGCGATTGCGCGCACGGCCATCGGCGCTGTCATTGCTGGCCACCGGCTGGTATTCGCCATAGCCCACCGAGGCCATGCGCGCCGGGTCCACCCCGTCCATCGCCAGCAGGCGCACGATGCTCGCCGCGCGCGCCGAGGACAGCTCCCAGTTGGTCGGGTACTGCGCGGTACGGATCGGCAGGTTGTCGGTGAAGCCTTCGACATGCACTGGGTTGGCGAACGGTTTGAGGATCTTGGCCACCTTGTCGATGATCTCGAAGGCGGTATCGCTGGGCATGGCATCGCCGCTGCCGAACAGCAACGCTGAGTTGAGCTCGATCTCGATCCACAGCTCGTTGCCGCGCACGGTCATCTGGTTGGAACCGATCAGGTCGCCGAAGGCAGCGCCGACCTCGTCACTGATGGTTTTCAACGCATCGGCGCTGCTCTGGCCGAGGCCGGCATCGACCTGGTCGCTGTCCTTGATCAACGGCTCGGCAGGCTTGACCGTCAGTGGACGCTCGTCGCCGATGGGAATCGGCCGCAGGCTGCGCTCGGGGTCGTTGAAGACCCCGACCAGCGCCTGGGAAATCACCTTGTACTTGCCTTCGTTGATCGAGGAAATCGAGTACATCACCACGAAGAAGGCGAACAGCAAGGTGATGAAATCGGCGTACGAGACCAGCCAACGCTCATGGTTCTCGTGCTCCTCGGTATGACGGCGACGGCGCATGGTCTACTCCATGAAGCCTTGCAGCTTGAGCTCGATGGAACGCGGGTTCTCGCCTTCGGCGATCGACAGCAGCCCCTCCAGCAGCATCTCGCGGTAGCGCGACTGGCGCAGGACGATGGCCTTGAGCTTGTTAGCCACCGGCAGCAGCACCAGGTTGGCGCTGGCCACGCCGTAGATGGTGGCGACGAAGGCCACGGCGATGCCATTGCCCAGTTGCGACGGATCGGCCAGGTTGCCCATCACGTGGATCAGGCCCATGACCGCACCGATGATGCCGATGGTCGGCGCATAGCCGCCCATGCTTTCGAAGACCTTGGCGGCCTGGATATCGCGGCTTTCCTGGGTCAGAAAATCCACCTCCAGAATGCTGCGGATCGACTCCGGTTCGGCGCCATCGACCAGCAACTGCAAGCCTTTGCGGGCATAGGGGTCAGGTTCGGCATCGGCCACGCCTTCCAGGCCCAGCAGGCCTTCCTTGCGCGCGGTCAGGCTCCAGTTGACCACCCGGTCGATGCCACCGGCCAGGTCCACGCGCGGTGGAAACAGGATCCAGCGCAGAATCTGCAGCGCACGCTTGAACGCCGACAGCGGCGACTGCAGCAGCGCTGCGGCCAGGGTACCGCCCAGCACGATCAGCCCGGCAGGTCCGTTGAGCAAGGCACCGACATGGCCACCTTCAAGGAAATTGCCGCCGACGATGGCGACGAACGCCAGGATCAGGCCGATGAGACTGAGCACGTCCATCAGACGCAGGCCTCGACCAGGTGGCGCCCGATGTCGTCCAGGCTGTACACCGCATCGGCCAGGTTGGCCTTGACGATGGCCATGGGCATGCCATAGATCACGCAACTGGCCTCGTCCTGGGCCCATACGGTGCTGCCGCCCTGCTTGAGCAGGCGCGCCCCTTCGCGGCCATCGGCGCCCATGCCGGTGAGCACCACCGAGAGCACCTTGTCGCCGTAGGTCTTGGCTGCCGAACCGAAGGTGATGTCCACACACGGCTTGTAGTTCAGGCGCTCGTCGCCAGGCAGGATTTTCACCGTGCCACGGCCATCGACCATCATCTGTTTGCCACCGGGCGCCAGCAGCGCCAGGCCCGGACGCAGCACGTCACCGTCCTCGGCTTCCTTGACGCTGATCTTGCACAGCTTGTCGAGACGCTCGGCGAAGGCCTTGGTGAAGGCGGCAGGCATGTGCTGGATCAGCACGATCGGTGCCGGGAAGCTGGCCGGCAGTTGCGTCAGCACCCGTTGCAGGGCCACCGGGCCGCCGGTGGAGGTGCCGATGGCGACCAGCTTGTAGGGTTTGCGCTTGGGCGCCGGCGAGTGGCTGGCTGCCGGCGCGCTCGGGCGTGTCGGGGCGGCACTGCGAACGGGCGCAGGGCTGCTGGCGACGCTGCTCGACGCTGCGCTGCTGCTCGGCGCGCTGGTCGCCGGGCTGGGCGTCGGGCTGGAGAAGCTGCTGAAACGGCGGTTACTGCGCGAAATGGTATGCACCTTCTCGCACAGCATCTGCTTGACCTTGTCGGGGTTGCGCGAGATGTCCTCGAAGTTTTTCGGCAGGTAGTCCACGGCGCCAGCGTCCAGCGCATCGAGGGTCACGCGCGCGCCTTCGTGGGTCAGCGAAGAGAACATCAGGACCGGGGTCGGACAGCGCTGCATGATATGACGCACGGCCGTGATGCCATCCATCATCGGCATCTCGTAGTCCATGGTGATCACATCGGGCTTGAGTGCCAGCGCCTGGTCGATCGCTTCCTTGCCGTTGGTCGCGGTACCCACGACCTGGATGGTCGGGTCCGCCGAGAGGATTTCAGAGACACGGCGGCGGAAGAAACCGGAATCATCCACCACCAGGACCTTGACTGCCATAAACACTCCATTAGACGGCGCAACCGCCAGGTCGCGCCGCCGAAATCAAATACGCCGGGCGGCGTAACGCTTGAGCATGCTCGGAACGTCGAGGATCAGCGCGATACGACCGTCGCCAGTGATGGTGGCGCCGGACATGCCCGGAGTGCCCTGGAGCATCTTGCCCAATGGCTTGATCACCACCTCCTCCTGGCCCACCAACTGGTCGACCACGAAGCCGATGCGCTGGGTGCCGACCGACAGGATCACCACGTGCCCTTCGAGTTGCTCCTCATGTTGCTGGTCCTGGACCAGCCAACGCTTGAGGTAGAACAACGGCAGCGCCTTGTCGCGCACGATCACCACTTCCTGGCCATCGACCACGTTGGTGCGCGACAGGTCCAGGTGGAAGATCTCGTTGACGTTGACCAGCGGGAAGGCGAAGGCCTGGTTGGCCAGCATCACCATCAGCGTCGGCATGATCGCCAGGGTCAGCGGCACCTTGATCACGATCTTCGAGCCCTGGCCCTTGGCCGAGAAGATGTTGATCGAGCCGTTGAGCTGGGAAATCTTGGTCTTGACCACGTCCATGCCGACACCGCGGCCAGACACGTCGGAGATCTCGGTCTTGGTCGAGAAGCCCGGGGCGAAGATCAGGTTGTAGCAGTCCGACTCGCTCAGGCGGTCGGCCGCGTCCTTGTCCATCAGGCCCTTTTCCACGGCCTTGGCGCGCAGCACGTTGGGGTCCATGCCCTTGCCATCGTCGGAGATCGACAAGAGGATATGGTCGCCCTCCTGCTCGGCCGACAGCACCACCCGACCGGTGCGCGCCTTGCCGGACGCCTCGCGCTCCTCGGGGGTCTCGACGCCGTGGTCGACGGCGTTGCGCACCAAGTGCACCAACGGGTCGGCGAGGGCCTCGACCAAGTTCTTGTCCAGGTCGGTCTCTTCGCCGACCAGCTCCAGGTTGATCTCTTTCTTGAGCTGGCGGGCGAGGTCGCGAACCAGGCGCGGGAAGCGGCCGAAGACTTTCTTGATCGGCTGCATGCGCGTCTTCATGACCGCGGTCTGCAGGTCGGCGGTGACCACGTCGAGGTTTGACACGGCCTTGGACATGGCCTCGTCGCCGCTGTTCAGGCCCAGGCGCACCAAGCGGTTACGCACCAGCACCAATTCGCCGACCATGTTCATGATCTCGTCCAGGCGTGCCGTGTCGACGCGCACCGTGGTTTCCGCTTCGCTGGCGCCATGCTTGTCCGCAGCCGGCGCCGCAGCGCGTGCCGGGGCGGCGCCGGCCGCTGCGGCGGGCTTGCCGGCAGCGGCCGGTGCAGGCTTGGCCACCGGCTTGCTTTCAGCCTTGGCCGCAGGCGTTGGTGCCACAGCTGTAGCAGCAGCAGGTGCCTCGGCAGCTACGGCATCACCGCTGAACTTGCCTTTGCCGTGCAACTGGTCCAGCAGCGCTTCGAATTCGTGGTCGGTGATGTGCTCGCCGGCAGGCTCGGCGGTGGGAGCGCCGGCGGCGGCTTCAGCCTTGGGCAGCCCATCGGCGGCGAAGGTACCCTTGCCGTGCAATTGGTCGAGCAGGGCCTCGAATTCGCTGTCGGTGATTTCGTCGCTGGCCGGCGATACTGCCGCAGGCGTTTCGCTCTCGGCCACGTCCGGCGAGAACTGGCCCTTGCCATGCAACTGATCGAGCAGCGACTCGAATTCGGCGTCGGTGATTTCGTCGGCGTTGCCGGAGGCCGCCTCGACCGGCGCCTGCTCGGCCGCTTCGGCCTGGGCCTTGACCGCATCCAGGGAGTCGAGCAACTGTTCGAACTCGGTATCGGTGATGTCTTCGCTGGCCGCTGGCGGTTCGACCGCCGCCGGCGCTTGGACCACGGCGGGCGCGGCGACGTCCTCGCCGGCAGGTTCGGCCAGGCGTGCCAGCGCTGCCAGCAGTTCCGGCGTCGCGGGGGTGATCTCGCTGCGCTCGCGGACCTGGCCGAACATGCTGTTGACCGTGTCCAGCGCTTCGAGCACCACATCCATCAACTCGGCGTCGACCCGACGCTCACCCTTGCGCAGGATGTCGAAGACGTTCTCGGCAATGTGGCAGCACTCCACCAGCTCGTTGAGCTGGAGGAAGCCGGCGCCCCCTTTTACAGTGTGAAAACCGCGAAATATGGCGTTGAGCAGGTCCGCATCATCGGGCCGGCTTTCCAGCTCGACCAGTTGCTCGGACAGTTGCTCGAGGATTTCGCCGGCTTCTACCAGGAAATCCTGAAGGATTTCTTCATCGGCGCCGAAGCTCATTAAACGTGCTCCCTAAAAACCCAGGCTGGATAGCAGATCGTCGACATCGTCCTGACCGGACACGACGTCTTCACGCTTATCGGCATGAATCTGCGGACCTTCACCCCGGGCTGGATGTTTTTCTTCATCTTTTTCAGCACGCAATTGATCGTGGTCATGTTCGATACCGGCAAAGCGGTCGACTTGACTGGCCATCAACACGAGTTTGAGCAGATTGCTTTCGACCTCGGCGACCAACGCGGTGACCCGCTTGATCACCTGCCCGGTCAGATCTTGGTAGTCCTGGGCGAGCAGAATGTCGTTGAGATGACCGGCCACCTTGCGGTTGCCTTCGGCGCTGTGCGTCAGGAAACCGTCGACGCGTTTGACCAACTCGCGAAACTCGGTCGCCGGCACTTCGCGACGCATGAAGCGCTGCCAATCGGCCGACAACGTCTGCGCCTCGGCCGACAGGTCGTTGAGCACGGGCGTGCTCTCCTCGACCAGGTCCATGGTGCGGTTGGCCGCGTTCTCGGTCAGGCGGACCACGTAGGACAGCCGTTCGGTGGCGTCGGTGATCTGCGACACTTCCTCGGCCTGCGGCATGCGCGGGTCGATCTGGAAGCTGACGATGGCGCTGTGCAGCTCACGGGTCAGTTTGCCGACCTCTTGATACAAGCCACGGTCTCGGGTCTGGTTGAGCTGATGGATCAGCTGCACCGCCTCGCCGAACTGGCCGCGCTCAAGGCTCTGCACCAGTTGTTCGGCATGCTTCTTCAGGGTCGACTCGAACTCCCCCAAAGAATCTTTTTTTGATTCCATAGCGCCCCCAGACATGCTTCAGCCGTTGACGCGTTCGAAGATCTTCTCGATCTTTTCTTTGAGCACCTGCGCGGTGAATGGCTTGACTACATAGCCGTTGACCCCGGCCTGAGCCGCTTCGATGATCTGCTCGCGCTTGGCCTCGGCCGTCACCATCAGCACGGGAATCCCCTTGAGCCGGTCGTGGGCGCGCACCTTGCGCAGCAGATCGATGCCGGACATGCCGGGCATGTTCCAGTCGGTCACCAGGAAGTCGTAGTGGCCACTTTCGAGCATCGGCAACGCCGTGACGCCGTCGTCGGCCTCTTCGGTGTTGGTGAAGCCCAGATCACGCAACAGGTTCTTGATGATCCGCCGCATCGTCGAGAAGTCGTCAACGATGAGGATTTTCATGTCTTTGTTCAATTAGACCTCCAAGCAGTCTTAAACGCGCTCGTCTCACAAGCGCGCGCTCAATCAATTCGGCACCACGGACAACGACTGCAGCGAATCGGGGCTCAGCGTGCCCGCCATTCTCCCAGGCGGCTGCGCAGACGCGCCGCGCACTGGCTGTGCAACTGGCTCACGCGCGATTCACTGACCCCCAGCACTTCCCCGATCTCCTTGAGGTTCAGTTCCTCGTCGTAGTACAGGGCCAGGACCAGACGCTCGCGCTCCGGCAGGTTGGCGATCGCATCGGTCAGCGCGGCCTGGAAGCGCTCGTCTTCCAGATCGCGCGACGGCTCGACCTGACCACTGACCCCATCCTCGTGCAGCCCCTCGTGTTCACCGTCCTGCAGCAGGTCGTCGAAACTGAACAGACGGCTGCCCAAGGTATCGTTCAGGATCCCGTAATAATCGTCGAGACCCAATTGGAGTTCGGCAGCAACCTCGTGATCTTTAGCGTCACGACCGGTTCTTGCTTCGACGCAGCGAATCGCGTCGCTGACCATACGCGTGTTGCGGTGCACCGAACGCGGCGCCCAATCGCCCTTGCGCACCTCATCGAGCATCGCACCGCGGATGCGAATACCGGCGTAGGTCTCGAAGCTCGCGCCCTTGCTGGCGTCGTATTTGTTGGCCACTTCCAGCAGACCGATCATGCCGGCCTGGATCAGGTCCTCAACCTGCACGTTGGCCGGCAGGCGCGCCAGCAGATGGTAGGCGATACGCTTGACCAGCGGCGCATAGCGCTCGACCAGCTCGTATTGGGCGTCCTTGGAGGCTTTGCTGTACATCTTGAAGCCGCTCGCGTTCATAGCACCGGTCCCGCGCTGGTGGGTTGCACCAGGCGCTCGACGAAGAATTCCAGGTGGCCGCGCGGGTTGGCCGGCAACGGCCAGCTGTCGACCTTCTGCGCGATGGCCTTGAACGCCAGGGCGCACTTGGAGCGCGGAAACGCCTCGTAGACCGCGCGCTGCTTCTGTACCGCCTTGCGCACGCATTCGTCGTAAGGCACGGCGCCGACGTACTGCAAGGCAACGTCGAGGAAACGGTCGGTGACCTTGGTCAGCTTGGCGAACAGGTTGCGCCCTTCCTGTGGGCTCTGCGCCATGTTGGCCAGGACGCGGAAGCGGTTCATGCCGTAATCGCGGTTGAGCAGCTTGATCAAGGCGTAGGCGTCGGTGATCGAGGTGGGCTCGTCGCACACCACCAGCAGCACTTCCTGGGCGGCGCGCACGAAGCTGACCACCGAGTCACCGATGCCCGCAGCGGTGTCGATCACCAGCACATCGAGGTTGTCGCCGATTTCGCTGAACGCCTGAATCAGCCCGGCATGCTGTGCCGGCGCCAGGTGCACCATGCTCTGGGTGCCGGAGGCTGCAGGCACGATGCGCACACCGCCCGGCCCCTGCAGGAGCACATCGCGCAGCTCGCAGCGCCCCTCGATGACGTCGGCCAGGGTGCGTTTGGGCGTGAGCCCCAGCAGCACATCGACGTTGGCCAGACCCAGGTCGGCGTCCAGCAACATGACCCGGCGGCCGAGCTCGGCCAGCGCCAGGGACAGGTTCACTGAAACGTTGGTCTTGCCGACGCCACCTTTGCCACCGGTGACGGCGATCACCTGTACGGGATGCATGCTACCCATGTCTGTTATTTACCTTGTCTCGCGTGGGACTTGCCCACTTGGAGGGTCGCTGTCGACTTCCGTGCGCCGTGCATCGTCAACCTACGCGCTTGTCGGGATTGTGGTAGAGATCAGCGAACATGTCGGCCATGGCCTCCTCGCTGGGATCTTCCTGCAACTGCACACTGACAGCGCGACTGACCAATTGGTGCCGGCGCGGCAGCTGCAGATCGTCAGGAATGCGCGGACCATCGGTGAGATAGGCCACGGGCAGTTCATGACTGATGGCCAGACTCAGCACTTCGCCAAGGCTGCCGGTTTCGTCGAGCTTGGTCAGGATGCACCCGGCCAGGCCACAGCGCTTGTAGCTGTGGTAGGCGGCGGTGAGCACCTGCTTCTGGCTGGTGGTGGCCAGTACCAGGTAGTTGCGCGCGGCGATGCCGCGCCCGGCCAGCGACTCGAGCTGCATGCGCAGGGCCGGGTCGCTGGCCTGCAGGCCGGCGGTATCGATCAGCACCACGCGCTTGCGCAGCAGCGGTTCTAGGGCTTGGGCCAGCGATTGGCCCGGGTCGACGTAGGTCACCGGCACGTTGAGGATGCGGCCCAGGGTCTTGAGCTGCTCCTGCGCACCGATGCGGTAGCTGTCCATGCTCACCAGCGCCAGGTTGTGCGCGCCGTACTTGAGCACGTAGCGCGCCGCCAGCTTGGCCAGGGTGGTGGTTTTGCCCATGCCGGCCGGACCGACCATGGCGATCACCCCACCCTCTTCCAGCGGCTCGACCTCCGGCACCTGGATCAGGCGCGCCAGATGCGCCAGGACCATGCGCCAGGCCTGGCGCGGCTCGTCGATTTCGCCGGCCAGTTGCAGCAGCTCGCGGGCGATCGGACCGGACAGGCCCAGGCGCTGCAAGCGGCGCCAGAGATTGGCCTGCTGGGGCTTGTTGCCCTGCAGTTGACCCCAGGCGAGCGAGCCGAGCTGCACTTCGAGCAACTCGCGCAGGCCCGAGAGCTCCGAGCGCATGGCGTCGAACACGCGGCGATCGACGCCCGACACGGCCGCAGCCGGCGCGGCAGCGGGCGCCTCGACGTGCGGCTCGACCAGCGGTTCGGAAGCGGTCAGCGAAAGGCCGGCGAACAGTTGACGATTGCCCGCCTCGACGTCGCCACGCCCGTCCAGTTCGGCCTGGGCGGTAGCGATGCGCGATTGGGTCTTGCGCAGCTCGTCTTCCAGCTCCAGGTTGGGCACGCGCGGGGCCAGGGCGGACAGCGTGTAGTCCAGCGCGGCCGTGAGCTCGACACCACCGGCAATGCGCCGGTTGCCGATGATCGCGGCATCGGCACCAAGCTCATCGCGGACCAGTTTCATGGCCTGACGCATGTCGGCGGCGAAAAAACGCTTAACTTGCATAACCCACTACCTCAGCCGTTAGGGCCCACGGTGGCAACGATGGTGACTTGCTTGTTGTCCGGTATTTCCTGGTAGGCCAGCACGTGCAGATTGGGCACGGCCAGACGACCGAATCTCGACAGCATGGCGCGGATGGGACCGGCCACCAGGAGAATGGCCGGCTGGCCCTGCATCTCCTGGCGCTGCGCCGCCTCGATGAGCGAACGCTGCAGCTTCTCGGCCATGCTCGGCTCCAGGAGAACACCGTCTTCCTGACCTTGCCCGGCCCGTTGCAGACTATTGAGCAAGATCTGTTCCAACCTGGGCTCCAAGGTGATCACAGGCAGCTCGGACTCAGTGCCTACAATGCTTTGCACGATGGCGCGGGACAAGCCGACCCGCACCGAAGCCACCAGCGCGGCGGTATCTTGACTCTTGGCCGCATTGTTGGCGATGGCTTCGGCAATGCTGCGGATGTCACGCACCGGCACCTGCTCGGAGAGCAGCGCCTGCAAGACCTTGAGCAGCCCCGACAAGGAAATGACGCCTGGCACCAGTTCCTCTGCAAGTTTGGGCGAGGCTTTGGCCAGCACTTGCAGCAACTGCTGGACCTCTTCGTGGCCGATCAACTCGTGGCAGTGCTTCTGCAGAATCTGGTTCAGGTGCGTGGCAACCACGGTACTGGCATCGACCACCGTATAACCCAACGACTGCGCCTGGGCGCGCTGGGCGACATCGATCCACACCGCCTCCAGGCCGAAGGCCGGGTCGCGCGCGGCGATGCCGTTGAGGCTGCCGAACACCTGACCGGGGTTGATGGCCAGCTCGCGGTCCGGATAGATCTCGGCCTCGGCCAGGATCACGCCCATCAGCGTGAGACGGTAGGCGCTGGGCTGCAGATCGAGGTTGTCGCGAATGTGCACGGTGGGCATGAGGAAGCCCAGGTCCTGGGACAGCTTCTTGCGCACGCCCTTGATCCGCGCCAGCAGTTGCCCGCCCTGGTTGCGGTCGACCAGGGGAATCAGCCGATAGCCGACCTCCAGGCCGATCATGTCGATCGGTGTGACGTCGTCCCAGCCCAACTCCTTGGTTTCCATCGCACGCTGCGGCGAAGGCAGCAGATCCTGCTGGCGCTGCGCTTCTTGCAGGGCCGTCTGCTTTGCCTTCTGCTGCTTCTTCCACACCAGGTAGGCGCCGCCGCCGGCCAGCAGGCCGAGGCTGAGGAAGGCGATGTGCGGCATGCCCGGCACCAGGCCCATGACCACCATCAAGCCGCCGGAGACGGCCAGCGCCTTGGGCGAGTCGAACATCTGCCGGTTGATCAGCTTGCCCATGTCCTCGGAGCCCGAGGCGCGGGTGACCATGATCGCGGCGGCGGTGGACAGCAGCAGCGACGGCAGCTGCGCCACCAAACCGTCACCGATGGTGAGCAGCGCGTAGACCTTGCCGGCATCGCTGAAGCTCATGCCGTGCTGGAGCATGCCGATGAGCATGCCGCCGATGAGGTTGATGAACAGGATCAGCAGGCCAGCGACGGCGTCGCCCCGGACGAATTTGCTGGCACCGTCCATCGAGCCGTAGAACTCGGCCTCCTGGGCCACTTCGGCACGACGCGCCTTGGCCTGGGCCTGGTCGATCAGGCCGGCGTTGAGGTCAGCGTCAATGGCCATCTGTTTGCCGGGCATGGCGTCCAGGGTGAAACGCGCGCTCACTTCCGAGATACGCCCGGCACCTTTGGTCACCACCACGAAGTTGATGATCATGAGGATGGCGAACACCACCGCACCGACCACGTAGTTGCCGCCGATCACCACTTCGCCGAACGCCTGGATCACCTTGCCCGCCGCGCCATGCCCTTCCTGGCCATGGAGCATCACCACGCGGGTGGAGGCCACGTTCAGCGCCAGACGCAGCAGCGTGGCCACCAGCAGGATGGTCGGGAAGGCGGCGAAGTCCAGCGGACGCAGGGCGTACACGCAGACCAGCAACACCACGATGGACAGGGCGATGTTGAAGGTGAAGAACACGTCGAGCAGGAACGGCGGGATGGGCAACATCATCATTGCCAGCATCACCAGCAGCAACAGCGGCACACCCAGGTTCCCCCGGCCGAGACCGGCCAGGTTGTTGCGGGCGTTGCTGAGTAACTGAGCGCGATCCACCGGGTATCCTCTTCGAGCAGAAACTTGACGCCTGGACAGCGCCTGGGCGGTGCTCTGCAAGAAGCTTTCCAACTTTGCCTGGGGTGCGATAGGGCATGGCCCCAGTGGGGGCGGCGGTTCGCCGCAGCGCCCTAGCGGTGACCGAGCGGGACGCTCAACTGTCGCGGCGAAGATCTGGCGGAATCGGCAGGTCCTTGTTCAGCGGATCCGGGGCCTTGCCGCGTCCCGAGCGGTACTGGCGAATCTGGAAGACATAGGCCAACACCTGCGCCACGGCCAGGTACAGGCCCGCCGGAATCTCGTTTTCCAGCTCGGTGGAGTAGTAGATCGCCCGCGCCAGCTCGGGCGACTCGAGGATCTGCACCTTGTGCTCCTGACCGATCTCGCGAATCTTCAAGGCCAGGAAATCCGTGCCTTTGGCCAGCAGCAGCGGCGCCGAACCACCCTTTTCCGGGTCGTACTTCAGGGCCACGGCATAGTGGGTCGGGTTGGTGATGATGACGTCGGCTTCCGGCACCGCCGCCATCATGCGCCGCTGAGAAGCCTCGCGCTGCAACTGACGAATACGCTGCTTGACCTCGGGCTTGCCCTCCATGTCCTTGTACTCATCGCGCACCTCCTGCTTGGTCATCTTCAGCTTCTTGTGAGTCTGCCAAAGCTGGAACGGCACATCCGCCAGGGCGATCAGCAGCAACCCCGACGCCATCCACAACGCGCTCCACCCGACCACCTGGACGCTGTGAATGATCGCCTGCTCAAGCGGCTCCTTGGCGATCGCCAGCAATGCCTCGCGGTCGTTGGTCAACACCACCAGCGCGACCACCAACACCAGGCAGAACTTGGCCAGCGCCTTGAACAGTTCGGTCAGCGAATTGAGCGAGAACATGCGCTTGATTCCCGACAACGGGTTCATGCGGCTGAACTTGGGCTGCAACAGCGAACCGGAAAAGATGAAGCCCCCCAGCACGACGGGCATCACCAGCGACAGCACGAACAGCAGCACCAGCACCGGCTGAGTGGCCCAAATGGCCATCTTGCCCGAGGCCATGAGGAACGCGCCCATCGAGCGCTCGTCCACCAGCACTTCGCGCGACAGGGTGAAGTTCATGCGCATCAGGGTCATCAGCGTCTCGGCCAGATAGCCGCCGAAGGCCAGCAAGGCACCGGCGCCGCCAAGGGTGATGGCGAAGGTGTTGAGCTCCTTGGAACGCGCGATCTCGCCCTTTTCGCGGGAATCGCGCTTGCGTTTGTCGGTGGGTTCCTCGGTCTTGTCCTGACCGCTCTCGCTCTCGGCCATGCTCAGCGCACCCGTGCCAGCTCACGCAGCCACTGCAAGGCCTCGCTGGCCAGCTGCTGATAGTGGGAAAGGATATCGGCAAGCCCGACCCAGAACACGCCGAGCCCCAGCACCAGGGTCAGCGGAAAACCGATGGAGAAGATATTGAGTTGCGGCGCCGCGCGGGTCATCACGCCGAAGGCGATGTTGACCACCAGCAGCGCGGTGATCACCGGCAGGATCAACACCACCCCCGCACCCAGCACCCACCCCAGGCGACCGGCGATATCCCAGAAGTGCTCGACCACCAGCGCGTTGCCGATCGGCAAGGTGGTGAAGCTCTCGGTGAGCACCTCAATGACCACCAGGTGGCCGTTCATCAACAGGAACAGCACGCTCACCAGCATGGTCAGGAACTGGCCGACCACCGCCACGTTGACGCCGTTGGCGGGGTCGATCATCGAGGCCATGGCCATACCCATCTGAATCGCCACGATCTGGCCGGCGATGACGAAGGCCTGGAACAGCATCTGCAACGAAAAGCCGAACAGTGCGCCGACGATGATCTGCTCGGCGCACAGCAGCACGCCACGCAGGCTCAGAGGCTCGAATTCGGGCATCGGCGGCAGGCCGGGCACGATCACCACGGTGATCGCCAGCGCCGCGTACAGACGGATGCGCGCAGGCAGCATGCGGGTACCGAACACGGGCATGGTCATCAGCACCGCGGTGACCCGAAACAGCGGCAGGATGAAGGTGGCGACCCAGGTGCCGATCTGCGCAGCGGTCAGCTCGAGCATGCGCCGCTCACCCGATCAACTGCGGAATGCCGCTGTACAGGCCGGTCATGTACTCCATGAACTTCTGCACCAGCCACGGCCCGACCACGATCAGGGTGACCAGCATCACCAGCAGGCGCGGCAGGAAGCTCAGGGTCTGTTCGTTGATCTGCGTGGCGGCCTGGAAGATCGCCACCACCAGACCGACCAGCAAGCTGGGCACCACCAGCACGGCCACCATCATGGCGGTCAGCCAGAGTGCCTCGCGAAACAGGTCGACTGCGATTTCCGGGGTCATGCGACACCTCCTGGAGCGGGCTCAGACACCGCCGAAACTGCCGGCCAGCGTACCCATGATCAACGCCCAGCCATCGACCAGGACGAACAGCATGATCTTGAACGGCAGCGAAATGATCAACGGCGAGAGCATCATCATGCCCATCGCCATCAGCACACTGGCGACCACCATGTCGATGATCAGAAACGGGATGAAGATCATGAAGCCGATCTGGAACGCGGTCTTGAGCTCCGAGGTGACGAACGCCGGGACCAGAATGGTCAGCGGCGCCTGGTCGGGGCTGGCGATGTCGGTGCGCTTGGACAGGCGCATGAACAGGTCCAGGTCACTCTGCCGGGTCTGCGCCAGCATGAAGTCCTTCAGCGGGCCTTGGGCCTTGTCGATCGCCTGCTGGGCGGTCATCTGCTCGTTCAGGTAGGGCTGCAGGGCATCGCGGTTCACCCGGTCGAACACCGGCGCCATGATGAACATCGTCAGGAACAGCGCCATGCCGGTCAGCAACTGGTTCGAGGGCGTCTGCTGCAGGCCCAGGGCCTGACGCAGGATGGAGAAGACGATGATGATGCGGGTGAAGCTGGTCATCAGAATGACGAACGCTGGAATGAAGCTCAGCGCCGTCATGATCAGCAAAATCTGCAGGCTGACCGAATATTCCTGTTGGCCGTTCGGCCCGTTGCTCAAGGTGATGGCCGGGATCGACAACGGATCGGCGGCCAAGGCCAGCGGCGCGGCCAGCAGCAGCGCCAGGGTCAGGATCGTGCGCAACGCGCGGTTCATCGGCGGTTGTCCTTGTCGTGCTTGCCATCCTTGCCCATCAATTCGAGCAGGCGCTGGGCAAATTCCGGCGCGGCCTGGCGCGCGCTGTCCGGCACCGGCACGGGTTCGGCCAGCACATGCAAGGCTTCGATGCTGCCAGGGCTGTGACCGATGAGAATCTGCTCCTTGCCCACCTGCACCAGCACCAGCCGATCCCGCGGCCCCAGGGCTCGGCTGCCGAGGATCTCGATGACCTGGCCGCCACGCGGTTGCGCCAGTTGCATGCGCCGCAGCAACCAGGCCAGCAGGAAGATCACCCCGACCACCAACAGCAGGCCCAGGACCATCTGCGCCAGTTGTCCGCTCAGACTGTCAGGCGCGGGGGCCGCGGCGGGCGCCGGCGCGACGGCAGCGCTGGCTAGCACCGCCTCGCTGGCGAGCAGGGCCGCGCAGGCGCCCAGGGCGCGCATCATGGCCTTCACTCAGCGCAGCTTCTTGATGCGTTCGCTTGGGCTGATCACGTCGGTCAGGCGGATGCCGAACTTCTCGTTGACCACCACCACCTCGCCGTGCGCGATCAGGGTACCGTTGACCAGTACGTCGAGCGGCTCACCGGCCAGGCGGTCGAGCTCGATCACCGAGCCCTGGTTCAGTTGCAACAGGTTGCGGATGCTGATTTCCGTGGCGCCCACTTCCATCGAGATGCTCACCGGAATGTCCAGGATCACATCCAGGTTCGGGCCTTCGAGGCTGACGTTCTCGTTCGGCCGTGGCGAGCTGGCGAACTCTTCCATCGGCAAGCGACCGGGGCCGGAGGCGCGTCCGGCATCGGCGGCCAGCAGCGCGTCGATGTCAGCCTGGCCGGCATCGCCGGTCTCTTCCAGGGCCGCGGCCCACTCATCGGCCAGGGCCTGTTCCTCCGGGGAGGTGATTTCGTTTTCGTTAGCCATAAAGTCCTCGACAAGCTTTCAATGCGTTGTACGATCGCGCCGCCGTCAGCGGCGCTCGATCGGATCGATGATCTGCAGCGACAGGGTGCCCTTGTGCGAGCCCAGCCGGGCCTTGAACGACGGCACACCATTGGCACGCAGCACCAGGTGTTCAGGCAGCTCCACCGGGATCACGTCGCCGGGCTGCATGTGCAGGATGTCGCGCAGCTTGAGCTGGCGACGGGCGACGGTGGCCGAGAGCGGCACGCTGACGTCCAGTACGTCTTCGCGCAGGGCCTTGACCCAGCGCTCGTCCTGGTCGTCGAGGTCGGACTGGAAGCCCGCGTCGAGCATCTCGCGCACCGGTTCGATCATCGAATAGGGCATGGTCACGTGCAGGTCGCCGCCACCGCCATCGAGCTCGATATGGAACGTCGACACCACCACCGCCTCGCTGGGCCCGACGATGTTGGCCATGGCGGGGTTGACTTCGGAGTTCATGTACTCGAAGTTCACCGGCATAATGGCCTGCCAGGCTTCCTTGAGGTCGACGAAGCACTGGTCCAGCACCATGCGCACCACGCGCAGTTCGGTGGGGGTGAATTCACGGCCTTCGATCTTGGCGTGGCGGCCGTCGCCGCCGAAGAAGTTGTCCACCAGCTTGAACACCAGCTTGGCGTCGAGGATGAACAGCGCCGTGCCACGCAGCGGCTTGATCTTGACCAGGTTGAGGCTGGTGGGCACGTACAGCGAATGCACGTACTCACCGAACTTCATCACCTGCACGCCCCCACGGCCACATCGGCCGAGCGGCGCAGCAGGTTGAACATGCTGATACGGGTGTAGCGGGCAAAGCGTTCGTTGATCATTTCCAGGGTCGGCATGCGACCGCGAACGATCCGATCCTGACTGGTCAGGTCGTAGCTCTTGACGCTGCCAGGCTCGGCTGCGCTCTCGGTCTGTACCAGCCCATCGTCGACGCCATGCAACAGGGCATCGATCTCATCCTGGGACAGCAGGTCCTGCACGGCCATCGGTCGGCTCCTACTGCAATACGAAATTGGTGAACAGCAACTGGTCGATGACCGGCTTGCCGACTTCCTTCTGCGCCACTTCCTGGACCACCGCAGTGGCCTTCTGGCGCAACATTTCCTCGCCCACGGCGCTGCTGGCCAGGCTGTCGAAGCCCTGACCGGAGAACATCATCACCAGGTTGTTGCGTATCACCGGCATGTGCACCTTGAGGGCATCGAGGTCGGCCTGGTTGCGGCCCTGCATGGTGATGCTGACCTGCATGTAGCGCTGCCGGCCGTTCTGGTTGAAATTGACCACGAAGGCCGGTGCCAGCGGCTCGTAGATTGCGGGGGGCTTGACGTTGGCCTGCGCAGGGTCCGCCGCCGGTGCGGGTTCGCTCTTGTGCATGACGAACCAGGTGGCGCCCACCGACAGGCCAACGGCCATCAGCAAGGCCAGTACCACCAACAGGATCAGCTTGAGTTTGCCTTTAGTGGCGGGGTCTTTGACTGCGTCGCTCTTCGCCATGCCAATAATCCGTCGTCCATCGTGGTTTCAAGAAAGGATGACGAGGCTTGAGCAAGTGTTATGCCAGATCTGTCGGACTGTCTGCAGACGCGGCTCGGGCCGCGCCTGCAGGAACGTCAGGCGTAATAGTCGACCGCACTGTCGCCGATCACCACCTGCTGCTCGGCAGGCCGAGTGGCGTCGCCCGGCTCGGCGTTGTCGCCGCCCTCCCCGGCCCGCCGCGCCGCGACACCGGAGAAGTTCGAGCTCCCTTGCTGCGCCTGCTGTTGCTGCTGGCGTGACTGATCGGCAACGTTGACGTCAGGTTGGGCCAGGCCCTGCTGGGCAAATAGCTCGCGCAGGCGGTGCAATTGGCTGTCGAGGGTATCGCGCACCCCGGCGTGGCCACTGATGAAGGTGATCTGGGTGGCTTGGTCCGCCGCCACGTTGACGCGGATGTCCAGGCGACCGAGCTCGGCCGGCTCAAGCTGGATATCGGCGGACTTGAGGTTCTGACTCGACAAGTACATGACCCGGTTGACCAGCCCCTCGCTCCAGGCCCCCTGGTTCATGACCAGGGGCTGCTGCAGCGGGTTGCTCGGGGCCACCGCGTTGGCAGTCTTTGGCGTGACGGCCTGGGTCAGGTTGGCCAGACGGTTGGCGAAGTCATCGACACGGGTGTCGCCGTCGGCTTTCTTGACGTCCTTCAGACCCGTCGAAAGCAGGTCCGAGAAACCCTTCTCGCCATGCTGGGTTTGACCGCGCGGCGACTCACCCTCGGCTTCCACCAGCAGATTCGCCAAGGTATTGACAGTGCCCGATGCACTGGCGTCCTGTCCTGGAGTCTTTTCGTTTTGGGACGAGGCATGCGTAGAGGTCGTGCCTTTTGCCTGGGCACTCTGTTCGAGGGCCAAGCGTAAGGTCGGCATGTTCGCCAAGGGGTCGGCTTCGGGATCGAAGTCGCCCTCTCCCGGTTTTTCCTCTGTGCCAGGCGCCGCCGCTGCCTGGACGGTAGCCGCAGGAGGCTGGACCGCCGCCTGAAGCACCGGCGCGACCGCCTCGGCCTGGGCCTGGATCAACTGCGCCCCAGTCTGGGCGTCGGTGACCTGCCCCGCCACCAAATTGGCGTCGACCGACCCAGGTTCGACGGGGCGTTCTTCAGCGTTGCCGGCCGAAGTCCGCTCATCGTCTTTGGCAGGCGCTGACGGGCCGTCGCGGTCCTGGGCCTTTTGCTCGGTGCGCGCAGGGGCCTGGTCGCGAGCCGCTGGCAAGGGCTTGCCATTGACGGCAAGCGCTGCGGGCTTGTCATTGCCGCCTTTGCCGCCGGGTGCAAAATCGGCTTTGGTCTTCGGTGCCGCTTGGACCGGCTTGTCGGCGCGCATCGCGGGCTGGTTGCGCTGCTGACGGGCCATCAGTTGGTCGAAGCCGCCGCCCTGCAAACCCGGCGCCTGCATAGGTTTTTCCAGCACTGCCGTGCTTGGCCGCGAGGCAGGACTGGCGTGGCCGGGTTGCAGCAAGGGGTTGGATGCGACAGGCATTGAAACTCTCCACGCCAGGGCAGCGAAAGGGGTGACTGGTCATGGATAAGCAAAACTCGCGCCAACCTCGTCTTCAACCTGCGGCAATCCGTTCGCGCTCGCCCCGATAGAACCGCTGGACCTCGACGAATTCCAGATCGATGCGGTTGATCAGGTCTTCGATGCCATACAACGGTTGCTGCCTCACGCGCTCTTCGAGCTGCTGGCAGAGCTGGGCCAGACCCACCGCACCCATGTTGCTGCTGCTGCCCTTGAAGCTATGTGCCGCCATGCCCAGCGTCTGCGCGTCCTTGGCCAGATGCAATTGACTCAGGCGCCGTTCGGAGTCTTCCAGAAAGGTCTCGAGCAGTTGCAGGTAGCCATCTTCCATGACCTCCCGCAGGTCGCTCAGCACCTTGTAGTCGATATGTTCGTGTGTCACTTGCTCGCTCCTTGATCAAGCCTGCCTGCGCCCGGATTCAACCCGTCACTTTACCAACCGAATTCGACCCGTGCCCGCCGTCCGTCGTCGAGCCACTGCGCACGTACGCCCAAGCGTCTGACCAGGTGCAGGCCGCGACCGCTGAGGCTTTGATGCGCCGCAGAATGGGCCAGTACGTCGTCGATATCAAAACCCGTGCCACTGTCACTGACCTCAAGCGTCAGACGCCCACCGTCGGCGATGGGTTCAACCTTCAACTCGATGCGCACGAACCCTTCGCGCAAACTGGCCAAACGCCGATCACGTTCGCGGTAGTACTCGGCAAAGCCTTGCGCATCGGTTTTCTGGCGCGAATCGAGACCGAGCACGCCATGCTCCAGGGCATTGGTATACAGCTCGCCCAACACGCTGTGCAACACCCCGCTGCTGGCGCGCAGGCCGTCGATCTCCTGCAGCAATTGCAGCAGATAGGGCAGTGGGTCGAAGCGCTTGAGGCTGTCGGCGTGCAGCACCAGCGACAAGGACCAGTCCAGCGCACTGCTGCGGTGGTTGTCGAGGGTTCGCGGCTCGAGCGGCAGGCGTTCGTCGCGCGCAAGCATGGCGATGTCGCACAGGCTGATGTCGTCACGCGGCCGCCCACCGAAACGCGCCAACGCCTGCATCACCTCGTCGAACAACTGCCGCGGCTCACGGTTGGCCTTCAGCACCTCGCTCAAGCGCTCGACGCCGAACAGCCGGTCCTGGGCATCGCCCGTCTCGATCACGCCATCGGAGAGCAACAGCAAACGCTCACCCAAGGCCATGGGCATGACCACAGTGGTGTCATCGAACTGTTCAGGCGCGAGGATGCCAAGCGGCAGATGCCGGGACGGCAATGTCGCCAGGACCTGCCCACCCGCCGTCAGGTGATAGGCATCGGGCATGCCCCCGTTCCAGACCTCCAGCGTGCCGCGCTCCAGGCCAAGTCCCACCAGCAAGGCACAGCAGAACATGTCCACCGGCAAGATGCGTTTGAGCTTGGCGTTCATCTCGCGCAGCATCTGCGCCAGGCCGTAGCCCTTGGCAGTCATGCCATGGAAAATCTCGGCCAGCGGCATGGCGCCCACGGCTGCCGGCAGACCGTGGCCGGTGAAGTCGCCGAGCAGTACGTACAGGTCACCCGAAGGTGTGCGCGCCGCCATCAGCAGATCGCCGTTGAACAGCGCGTAGGGCGATTGCAGGTAACGGATAGTGTCGCTGTGCAGGCAGCCGGCATGGGCGACCTTGTCGAACAGCGCCTTGGCCACGCGCTGTTCGTTGAGCAGGTGATGGTGGTGCCTGGCCAATTCGTCGCGCTGCTGCAGCACCGTCGCCTGCAGGCGCCGCTGACGGTCCAGGGCATTGATCTTGGCCGCCAGGATCACCGCGCTGTAGGGCTTGGCCATGAAATCGTCGCCACCGGCCTGCAGGCAGCGCACCAGCGCCTGCTCTTCGTTGAGCGAGGTGAGGAAGATGATCGGCACGAAGTGCTCGCCCGCCTGGGCCTTGATCCGGCGCGCCGCCTCGAAGCCATCCATCACCGGCATCAGGGCGTCGAGCAACACCAGGTCTGGGCGCTGCTCGATGAACAGGGCAAGCGCCTGCTCGCCATGCTCGGCGGTGATGACCTCATGGCCCTGACGGCGCACGATCTGCGCCAGCAGCAGACGATCGGTGGCACCGTCCTCGGCGATCAGCACGCGCAAGCGCGGGGACACCGACATGACCGGCCTCAGTGAATCTCGAACAGGCTGATGAAATTGGAAATGGCAAAGATCTTGCGCACGTCAGGGCTGGTGTTGATCACCCTGATGCGCGCGTGGTCGCCACCGACATGGTCACGCAGCAACAGCAGCATGCCCAGGGCCGAGCTGTCCAGATACGTGGCGTCCTTGAGGTCGATGACGACGCGCTTGGCCGGTTGGCGCTCGTAGGCTTCACGGAAGGCCTGGTGCTGGCCGAAATCGAAACGGCCCTTGATCGTGATCGTCAGCTGTTCTTCGTCCGCTGAATAAACAGATTCGACTGCCATGCGCGATTCCTTCGTTGATGGCGGGGAGTGAGGAAGGTGTAGCAGGCCGCTAGTTGCGCCGCAAGCGCAAGTCCTAGGCTTTGTCTGAAAAGCCTTGATACTCGGTGATGCTGCGTTGAAAACCGCCTGGATCGCCAGCCCGGTCGGAATGCTCATTTACAACCTGTAAAGTCGAGCGCGACTCCGACCGTTCCTCGGCGGTTTTCGCCTTGCCTGACCTTCGTCTCAAGACTTTTCAAACAAAGCCTAGAAAGGGCTCTGCCGGGGCAAGCGCTGCGACAACTCGTCGAGCAGCTTCTGCTCGCGCTTGTCTTCGGCGCGGCGCGCTTCGTCGAGGTAGCGCTGCACCAGTTTGCGCAGGCCCTCGACCCGCGCATAGGCTTGTTGCCAAGCATCGCGGGCGTTGCGCAGGTTGTTCTGGTGCCAGGTCAGGCTCTGGCGCTGCTGGGTCATGGCGGTTTCCAACTGGCCTAGGAAACGCTGGTAGTTCACCAGCCAGTTGCCGTCCACACCCTGGCTGCCGCGGTTGATCCACTGCTGTTGGTAGTCTTCGCGAAAGCGCTCCAGCTCGGCGAGCTTGGCCTGGGCCTGGGCCACCTGCTGCTGGAACTGGCCCATGCGCTGCACGGCCTTGCGCTCGGCCTCCTCGGCCATTTGCACCACAGGCGCAAGACGCGCGGCACGACTGGGCAGGGCCATGCCGATCAGCTACCCGAAGGCGGTGCGAAGATGCTGCCCAGCTGTTCACGGCTTTCGGCCATGCCGGTACTCTCGTCGAGCCCCTGGCGCAGAAAGCCCACCAGCTTGGACTGCAAGGCGATGGCAAGGTCGGTCTCCGGATCGCCGCCAGCCACATAGGCACCGACGCTGATCAGGTCGCGACTCTGCGACAGGCGCGACCACAGTTGCTTGAACTTCTGCGCCTGGCGCAGATGATCGGGGTCCACCACCTGCGGCATCACCCGGCTGATCGAGGCTTCGATATCGATGGCCGGGTAATGACCTTCCTCGGCCAAGCGGCGCGACAACACGAAGTGACCATCCAGCACACCGCGCGCCGAGTCGGCGATGGGGTCCTGCTGGTCATCGCCCTCGGACAGCACGGTGTAGAACGCGGTAATCGAGCCGCCACCGGCCTCGCCATTGCCCGCCCGCTCCACCAGCTTGGGCAGTTTGGCGAACACCGACGGCGGATAACCCCGAGTGGCGGGTGGTTCGCCGATGGCCAGGGCGATTTCGCGCTGGGCCTGGGCGAATCGAGTCAGCGAGTCCATCAGCAGCAGGACGTTCTTGCCCTTGTCGCGAAAATATTCGGCGATGCGGGTGCAGTACATGGCCGCGCGCAGCCGCATCAGCGGCGCATCGTCAGCGGGCGACGCCACCACCACGGAGCGCTTGAGCCCTTCCTCGCCGAGGATGTGCTCGATGAATTCCTTGACCTCGCGCCCGCGCTCGCCGATCAGCCCGACCACGATGATGTCGGCCTTGGTGAAGCGGGTCATCATGCCCAGCAGCACCGACTTGCCCACGCCGGTACCGGCGAACAGCCCGAGGCGCTGGCCGCGCCCGACGGTCAGCAGGCCGTTGATGCTGCGGATACCGACATCCAGCGGCTGGCTGATGGGATCGCGATTGAGCGGGTTGATCACCGGCCCGTCCAGCGGCACCCAGTCCTCGGCCTTCATCCCGCCCTTGCCGTCGAGGGCGCGACCGGCACCATCGAGCACCCGCCCGAGCATGCTCATGCCCATCGGCAGGCGGCCGCTGTCATCCAGCGGCACCACCCGCGCGCCCGGCGCGATACCGGCGATGCTGCCAACTGGCATGAGGAACACCTTGCTGCCGGCGAAGCCCATCACCTCGGCCTCGACTTCGACCGGGTGGTAGCTGTCGTCGTTGATCACCTTGCAGCGACTGCCCACCGCCCCGCGCAGCCCCTCGGCTTCGAGGGTCAGGCCGACCATGCGCAGCAGGCGGCCTTCGACCACTGGCTGCTCGGGCAGCTTCACCGCGTCGGCATAACCGCCCAGGCGTCGGCCGAAGCTGGTGCGTTCAAGGCGCATCAGGCACATCCAGCTCGACGGACACATCGGGCGACGCGGGATGCAAGGTCTGCTCATGGCTTTGCTCGAACAGTTGCGCCACAGCTTTTTCCATGCGCGTCTCCATGCTCGCATCGATGCGGCTATGGGCCGTCTCGATACGGCAGCCGCCGGGCAGCAGCGACTCGTCTTCGAGCAGCTTCCAACGCTCCTCGTGACGCTCGCGCAAGGTCTTGACCTGCTCGAAGTCCTGCGGGTTGAGGTGGATGCGAATGTTCTCGGCGCCCATCGGCAGCAGCTTGAGCGCCTGGCGCAGTACCTGGGCGATCTGCGTGGAATCGCTGCGCAGTTCGCGGCCGATCACCTCGCGGGCGACATGGGCCACCAGGTGCACCAGGGATTTTTCGATCTGCGCGTCCTGCTCGGCGATCGGCTCGAGCAGATGGGTCATCAATTGCTCCAGGCTTTGCAGCTTGGCCTCGAGGGCCTGCTCGGCTTCCTGGCGGACCTTGATCTGGGTGCTGTGAAAGCCCTCGCGCTCGCCCGTGGCGAAGCCTTCGTTGTAGGCCTCCTGACGAATCGCCTCGAGCTCTTCGAGGGTCAGCGGCTGGACTTCCTCCAGCGGTACTTCTTCGATTTCCTCGACCAGTTGCGGTTCGGGCTCCGGCTCGGGTTCCGGCGCGGGGCAGGGTCGAAACTGGGCAGCGCCCACACATCGACGCCCTCGAGGTCGCGGGCGCGGATCAGGTCGCTGGGGTGTTCTTTGGTGGTCATGTTCTCACGCACTCAAAACCGTGTTCGACCGACGCCGCACCGTGCAGGCGCGGCGGTTCGCCAGCCAGGCAAGCGGCCTTAGATCATTTCCTCGGCGCCTTTGCCGCCGAGCACGATCTCGCCGGCCTCGGCCATGCGCCGGGCGATGGTGAGGATTTCCTTCTGCGCGGTTTCCACGTCGCTGACCCGCACCGGCCCTTTGGCCTCGAGGTCGTCGCGCAGCAGCTCCGAGGCCCGTTTGGACATGTTCTTGAAGACCTTGTCCTTGACCTTCTCGTCGGCGCCTTTGAGCGAGACCACCAGCACGTCGGACGACACTTCGCGCAGCAGGGCCTGGATGCCGCGGTCGTCCACGTCGGCCAGGTTGTTGAAGACGAACATCAGGTCTTCGATCTGCTCGGACAGGTCGCTGTCGATGTCGCGGATCGCGTCCATCAACTGGCCTTCGACCGAACTGTCGAGGAAGTTCATGATGTCGGCGGCGCGCTTGATGCCGCCCAAGGTGGTGCGCGCGGCATTGGAGTTGCCGGAGAACTGCTTTTCCAGGATCTGGTTCAGCTCTTTGAGCGCCGCCGGTTGCACGGTGTTGAGCGACGACACGCGCAGAACGATGTCCAGGCGCACCTTGTGGTCGAAGTTGCTCAGCACCTCACCGGCCTGGTCAGGGTCGAGGTAGGCGACCACGATGGCCTGAATCTGTGGGTGCTCGAAGCGGATCACATCGGCCACGGCGCGCGGTTCCATCCACTTGAGGCTGTCCAGGCCGCTGGTGTTGCCCCCGAGCAGGATGCGGTCGATCAGGCCGTTGGCCTTGTCTTCGCCCAGGGCCTGGTTGAGCATCTTGCGAATGTAGCCGTCGGAGCCGACGCCCAGGCTGGTCTGGTCGCCGACGATCTCGACGAACTCGCTCATCACCTGCTCGACCTGCTCGCGATGGACGTTGCCCATCTGCGCCATGGCCACACCGACCCGTTGCACTTCTTTGGGCCCATGTGACGCAGGACTTGGGCGGCGTCGGTCTCGCCCAGCGACAGCAGCAGGATGGCCGCTTTGTCGACGCGGCTCAGCTTGGCGGTAATGGCTCGGTTGTCACTCATCGGCGTTGATCCACTCTTTGACGACCTGGGCCACACGACCCGGGTCTTCGGCCACCAGGCCCTTGATTGCGTTCAGTTGCGCCTCATAGCCTTCGCTTGGGCTCGGCAGCAGGATGCTGCTCGGTCCGCCCAGGCTGACGCGGTCGTCGCCGACCTCGCCGTCCATACCGATCATGCCCATGCCGCCCATACCGCCGAGTTGCATGTCGGGGTCGCCGGCCACGTTCTTGCCGCCACCGGTGATGCTGGTGAGCACCGGGCGCAGTACCCCGAACACCAGCACCAGGATGAACACCACGCCCAGCACCTGCTTGACGATGTCCCAGAACCAGGGCTGCGAGTAGAACGGGATATCGGCCAGCACTTCGCCGCGGTCGGCGGAGAACGGCACGTTCATCACCGTCACGCTGTCACCGCGGCTGGCATCGAAGCCCACTGCGTCCTGCACCAGGCGGGTGAAGCGCGCCAGGTCTTCGGCCCCCATGGCGCGCGGGTACTCTCGCCATTGGCGCCGACCTTGACTTGATCGTCCACCACCACCGCCACCGACAGACGGGTCAAACGCCCCTGCTGTTGACGGGTATGGCTGATGGAGCGGTCCAGCTCGAAGTTCTTGGTGCTCTGCTGACGCTTGTCGGCCGGGTACGGTGCCAGCATCGGCTGGCCGGTGGCCGGATCCATGATCTGCTGGCCGTTGGCATCGACCAGCGGCTGGCCGGGCGCGATGGCACCGGCTGGGGCTGCACCGGCCCTGGCGTTCTCAGGCGCCGCAGCGCCGGCCGGCGGCTGGTTGCTCAGCGCACCCGGCACGCCCTGCGGACCCTGGCCGCTGGCGCGCTGCTCGTTCACCGACTGCTCGCTGCGCAACGCCGGCTGGTCGGGATTGAACTGCTCGGAGGTGGACTCGACGGCGTTGAAGTCGACGTCGGCCGACACCTCAGCCTTGTAGCGGTCGTTGCCCAGCACTGGCTGCAGGATGTTGTGCACACGCTGGGTGAGCAGGCCTTCCATGCGCCGGGTGTAGTCGAACTGCTTGCCGGCCATGGTCAACGCGGTGTCCTGCAACTGGTCGGAGAGCAGGTTGCCCTTCTGGTCGACCACGGTGACCTGAGACTTGTCCAGTTCCGGCACGCTGGTGGCGACCAGATTGACGATCGCCATCACCTGACCGGCCTCAAGGCTGCGCCCAGGGTACATTTCCACCAGCACCGAGGCGCTGGGCTTGCGCTCGTCGCGCACGAACACCGAGCTCTTCGGGATCGCCAGGTGCACGCGGGCGGCTTTGATGTTGTTGAGGCTGGAGATGGTGCGCGCCAGTTCGCCTTCCAGGCCACGGCGATAACGGGCCGCCTCCATGAACTGGCTGGTGCCCAGCCCTTGTTCCTTGTCGAGAATCTCGAAGCCCAGATTGCCGTCGCTCGGTGCAACGCCGGCAGCCGCCAGCTTCATGCGCGCCCGGGACAGATCGTCGGACTTGACCAGCAACGCCCCGGAGTTGGGCTCGACGGTATAGGGGATGTCGGCAGCGGCCAGGGTTTCCATGACCTGCTTGGTGTCCATGCCGGCCAGGCTGCCATACAGCGGACGGTAGTCGGGCTGCTGCGACCACAGCACCACGGCAAAGCCGATGGCCACGCTGGCAGCCAGACCGACCAGCAGGCCGATCTGACGCAGCATGGGCATACGCGAAATGTTTTCCAGAAACGCCATGCCGAACAGCGGCGGCTTGGCCGCGGGCGGGCCGCTCTTGGCGGGGACGTTATCGACGACTGCTTCGGCCATGACTCAACGCGCCCTCAAACCGGCATCTGCATGATGTCCTGGTACGCCTGCACCAGCTTGTTACGTACCTGGGTCAGCGCCTGGAAAGAGACACTGGCCTTCTGCGAGGCGATCATCACATCGGTGAGGTCGACACCGCTCTTGCCGATCTCGAAGGCGTTGGCCAGCTGGTTGGACGCCTGCTGGGTATCGCTGACTTTGTTGATGGCCTGGCCGAGCATGTCGGCGAAGCTGCTCTGGCCTGGCGCGAGCTCGGGCGCAGCCGCGACCTTGGGCAGCGACATGGCATCGGCCTGCATCGCGCGCATGTCCAGCATCAGACGATTGAATTCAACACCTTGGCTCATGAACTTCTCTCTCCGGCGGCCGCATTTTTTTGACACTGATGCAGCGGGTAAGACGGTTAAAGCAACAAAGGTGCCAGCCTTGGCGGAGTGTCCCTTTACCCAGCATTCAACCGTACAGGCCACCTTCCACATCCAGGCCGGCATCGCGCATCTGCGCCAGCTTGTAGCGCAAGGTGCGGGGGCTGATACCCAGCTTCTCGGCGGCCTCCTTGCGACGACCACGCTCGGCGCGCAGGGTGTCGATGATCATCTGAAATTCGTGACGGCGCAGGTCATCGCCCAGGCCACTGGACTCGGCACTGGATTCGGCGCATGATGGCTCAATAGTGGCATCCCTGACTGGCGACAAGGGAATGGCACCCGCCAGACAGAAATCCGCCGCCTCGACCACCCCGCCCTGCTGCAGGATCAAGGCGCGCTGTAGCGCATTGTCCAGCTCGCGCACGTTCCCCGGCCAGGCGTATGCCTGAAGACAGTGGCGCGCGTCAGCGGACAGGCGCACCGGGGCGTGTTTCATCTTCAGCACATGCTTGGCCAGCAGGCGCTCAGCCAGCGGCAGGATGTCGGCGCGGCGCTCGCGCAGCGGCTGCCAGGCCAGGGGAAACACCGAAAGCCGGTAATAGAGGTCTTCGCGGAACCGTCCGGCGGCCACCTCGCCTGCCAGGTCGCGGTTGGTGGTGGCCAGCACACGAATGTCCAAGGCGATCGGCTTGCGTCCACCGACCCGCTCCACTTCCCGCTCCTGCAGCACCCGCAGCAGTTTGGCTTGCAGGCCCAACGGCATTTCGGAAATCTCGTCGAGCAGCAGCGTACCGCCCTCGGCCTGCTCGAACTTGCCGGCCTGGGCCGCGATGGCGCCGGTGAAGGCGCCTTTCTCGTGCCCGAACAGCGTGGCTTCGAGCATGTTGTCGGGGATCGCCGCACAATTGATGGCCACGAACGGCTGCGCGGCCCGCGACGATTGTTGGTGGATGTAGCGCGCCAGCACCTCCTTGCCGGTGCCGGACTCGCCGGAAATCAATACCGTCGAGTCACTGCGCGCCACCCGAGCCGCCAGCTCGAGCAGTTGCCGACTCGCCGCTTCGCAGGCCACCGGCCCTTCCTCTGCCGCCTCCAGATGGCCGGCGGCATGCCGCTCGACCAGGCTCAGCAGGGCCTTGGGCTCGAACGGTTTGACCAGGTAGTCGACCGCGCCCTGACGCATCGCATCGACCGCACGCTCGACCGCCGCGTGGGCCGTCATCAGCAAGACCGGCAACTGCGGCTGCTGGCGCCGGAGCTGGGCCAGCAACTGGTGACCATCCATCCCCGGCATGTTCACGTCGCTGATCACCAGGCCGAAAGCCTCTTCGCTCACCGCCGCCAGCGCCTCTTCGGCACTGCCCACCGCGCGATGGGCGAATCCACCGATCAACAACGTGTCGCTCAAGGCCTGGCGCAGGGCCCGGTCATCCTCGACCAGCAATACCTTGGTCATGCCAGTACCTGCGCGGCAGGGGCGGCAATCAGCGGCAGCACGACATGCACGCACGTGCCGCGACCTACTTTAGAACGCAGCGCCAGACTGCCCTGATGCGCCTTGACCACGGCCTTGACCACAGCCAGGCCCAATCCGGTGCCGGTGGACTTGGTGGTGACAAAAGGCTCACCCAGGCGCTGTAACACCTGCGGCTCGATGCCACTGCCGGCATCGCTGACACTCAGGTGCAGGTTCTGTTCACGGCGGAACAGATGCACTTTGAGCCGGGCCGGTGCGGTGCTGGCCTGCACGGCGTTTTCCAGGAGATTGAGCAGCGCGCCGACCAGCGTGTCGCGATTGCACAGCAACTCGCCCAGGTGGGTATCGCACTGCCAGCGCACCGCATGCCCCTGAACGTGGGGCTGGGCAACGTGCTGCAGGGCCTGGAACAGCGCCTTGGGTGTGATGCGATCGTTCAGCGGCAGTTCGCCGCGCGCGAAGACCAGCATGTCGCGTACCTGGTGCTCCAGTTCGTGCAGGCGCTCCTTGAGGTTGCCGGCAAAACGCTGGCGCGTGTCCAACGCCAGGGCGCCCTGGTCGTCCGCCAGGTGGCTGGCATAGAGCATGGCCGCCGACAGCGGCGTGCGGATCTGATGGGCCAGCGAAGCAACCATGCGCCCCAGCGATGACAGACGCTGGTGGCGCGCCAACTGCTCTTGCAGCCGACGGGTTTCGCTCAGGTCGTTGATCAGCACCAATTGCCCAGGCTCGGCATCCAGCGAACGCGTCGCGATGGACAGGCGGCGGCCGTCGCGCAGCGACACTTCATGGCCATCGTCTTCGCGAGGGGCGAAGCTGCGCGCAATCACCTGGCGCCACAGCTCGCCGACCAGCGGCTCACTGAGCAAGTCGCAGGCGGCCGGGTTGGCCTCGCGCACCTGGCCATGACCATCAATCACGATCACACCACCGGGCAGCAGGTCGAGCAGGTGCTGCAGACGGTTGGCCAGACGCTCCTTTTCATCCAGTTCCGCCATGCGCTGGGCACTGACCACTGCCAGCTCACCCTTGAGTTCGGTGACCCGCGCCTCGAGCAAGGTGTAGGACTCGCTGAGCTGAGTGGAAACCTGATCGAACAGGGCGACGGCGTGGTCGAGTCCGGGTCGGCTGTCCTGCTCGACCGGAACTCGCCCTGACGCATCATGGAGTCGGGAAATAGGGGCGGCCTGGGGCATCGTGCTCTCTCGCATGGCTGACCGTCATAAAAACGGTGCTTCGCCTGCGGTGTAGCAATAGCCGTGCCGGGGATGGGGTTTGCTTGCGATCGTGGGACCGCTTCGCGACCCGATCACGACACAAGGCCGCTGCCAGAAAATCTAAGCGGCCTTGTGTCGCGATGGACTGCAAGGCAGCCCCAAAGGAGTTGCATCCGGGACCGGGAACTCAGTCTTCGGCCTGTTCCTCTCCGCCCTGACGGCTCATGCCGTACTTGCGCATCTTCTCCACCAGCGTGGTGCGGCGGATGCGCAGGCGTTCGGCGGCACGGGCGACGATGCCGTTGGCATCATCCAGCGCCTGCTGGATCAGTCCTTGCTCAAGGCTGCCCAGGTAGTCCTTCAAGTCCAGACCCTCAGGCGGCAGCATGGCGTGATTGGAGAAGTTCGGCGTGTTGCCGTTGATCGCCACCCGCTCTTCCAGGTCGCTGCGCAGGCTGTCCACCAACTGCTCATCTTCGTCATCGACGTAGCGGAATTTCTTCGGCAACTCGGCGACGCCGATCACCCCGTAAGGGTGCATGATCGCCATGCGCTCGACCAGGTTGGCCAGTTCGCGCACGTTACCCGGCCAGCCATGGCGGCACAGCGACATGATCGAGGCCGAGTTGAAGCGGATCGAGCCGCGCTTCTCGTGCTCCATGCGCGAAATCAGCTCGTTCATCAGCAGCGGAATGTCCTCGACCCGCTCGCGCAGCGGCGCCATCTCGATGGGGAAAACATTGAGGCGGTAATACAAGTCTTCGCGGAAGGTGCCTTCCTCGATCATGTTCTCGAGGTTCTTGTGAGTCGCGGCGATGATACGCACGTCGATGCTCTGGGTCTTATTGCTGCCAACCCGCTCGAAGGTCCGCTCCTGCAGCACCCGCAGCAGCTTGACCTGCATGGGCAGCGGCATGTCGCCAATCTCGTCGAGGAACAGCGTACCGCCATTGGCCAACTCGAAGCGCCCAGCTCGACTGGTGATGGCGCCGGTAAAGGCGCCTTTCTCATGACCGAACAGCTCGCTCTCCAGCAACTCGGCCGGGATCGCCCCGCAGTTGACCGGCACGAACGGCGCTTCGCGGCGCTTTGAGTGGTAATGCAGGTTACGGGCGACCACTTCCTTGCCGGTGCCGGACTCGCCGAGGATCAGCACACTGGCGTCGGTGTCAGCCACCTGCTGCATCATCTGGCGCACATGCTGAATGGCCCGGCTGGTACCGACAAGGCTGCGGAACAGGTTGGGTTCGCGCTGACGACCACGCTCACGCGCCTGGTCATACATCTCGCGATAGACCTGGGCACGGTGCAGCGAATCGAGCAACTGACTGTAGCTTGGCGGCATTTCCAGATTGGAAAGCACGCGTCGGCGCAGGTCTTCAGGAAACTCAGCAGAAGAAATTTCGCCCAAAAGCAATACTGGAAGGAACTCATCCCACGCAGTGACGGTCTTAAGCAAGCCCAGCACCCCGGCCGGCCCGCTTACCGCGCCAATGAGCACGCAGAGAACTTCCCTGCTCGAAGACAATGCCTCCACCGTCTGCTGCCAGTCCAGGCTGGAGCAGGAGAGGTTGTCTTCGCCGAGAAAATTCAGGACCACCGCCAGATCGCGGCGGCGTTCGCTGTCGTCATCGATCAGAAGGATCTTGGTTTCACGCCACATTCAATACCAACTTCCCTAGTCATCTCGGCGCCCGCAGGCGTTATCGACTTCATTCAGACATCCGTCGTGAGGATCAGACGTCTGAAACTCGAAAACAGCCACTAGTTAAGTCAAAAAACAGCACACAGTCAAATTAATGGCGCGCAGCTTCTTGCATTGCCCAGCGATCAGCTGAACAGATGGTATACCTTTGTCGCGTTTTTTGCCTGGCGGATCTGCGACATCTCATCGACGAGGGATTGACGTTCACCACTTGCAACCTCAATCAATTGCCGGTAAACCCCCAGCAATTCATCCAGGCTGTTCCTGACCTGAGCATCGTGTTCGTGGGCCTCGGCCAGGATCTCATCGACGCACACGCGGCATTCCAGGTCGAGCTCCCCCACCGCTTCCCAGTCGCGTTCAGCGAACGCAGCCAGCAAGGCATCGCGAGTTTGTTCGATACGTGCAATCACTTCGCTCATGTGCGTCTCCTGGTATTACTCGGCAGCGGCTTGATCGCCAATGGCGTCCCAGCCTTCCTTGACGGTGATCAGCAGCCGCGCCACTTCGTCGATGATCGCCGGATCGCTGTTCACGTTGGCTTCAATCAGACGGCGGCTCATGTATTGGTAGAGGTTATCCAAGTCGGTCAGGCTGTTGGCATGATTTTCCAGATCCAGACCCTCGCGCAGGCCGCCGATGATGTCGATGGCCTTGCCGATCAAGACGCCCTTCTGGGCCACGTCCTTGCGCGCCATTGCGCCCTTGGCTTGCGCCAGACGGTCGAGACCGCCCTGCATCAGCATCTGCACCAAACGGTGCGGACTGGCTTCGGAGGTCTGTGCAACACCGTTGACTTTCTGGTATTGCCGAAGGGCCAACATCGGGTTCATGGATCTACCTCGTTGCAGCGAAAAAGATGACGGATACCTGCTGTATCGCCGCGATGTGAAAAAACTTTAGCGGCAATGCAAAAGGCCTGGCGCGTCAATATGACGCGGCCAGGCCTTTGCCACAACCGCCAGGATCAGCTGTTCTTCTGCTGGGCGTTGAGCGCTTCGAAGATCGAGTTGATCTGACTGGCCTGAGCCTTCATCTTGCCTAGAGCGGTATCGAAGGCAACGTACTTGCGCGTCAGGGACTCGGTGAGCGAATCGGTACGACGATCAAGAGCGGCCTGCTGGTTGCTGAGGTTCTTGGCGACTTTATCCAGGTTCGCCTTGCGTGAGGCCAGACTGCCGTCGATGCTGTTATAGGGATCAATAGCCTTATTCATCCTCTCGAATACACCACCGTCGCCGGTGAAGAGGTTTTGCACCTGACCACCCAGCATCTTTTTGTCCATAGCAGTCGTAAACTTGGTGCTATTGAACTCCAGTGTCCCATCCTTCATGGTATTGATCCCCAGCTGACTAAGACTGGACAACGACCCACTGGCGCCTGCCTGACTGAGCACGCCACGCATGTCTCCGAGCAGCGAACGCGTGGTAGGGTCGTTGGTAAGTTGGCCGAGCACCATAGTGCCACTGGCGTCCTTGGTCACGGTGGTCAGCGACGTAACAGCCTTTTGCAGGGTGTTGTAGGCATCGACGAAGCTCTGGATATTCTTCTTGAGGCCGTCGTTGTCCTGCGCAATGGTCAAACGGGTGGAGGCAGACGAACCATCGCCCGACTTGGCGCTAACGCCGGTGAGCTCCAGGCTCATGCCACTGATCGCTTTGTCCACGGTGTTCGACGCGCTGGTGATCTTCAACCCGTCGACGGATAGCTCAGCGTCCTGCGCCAGAGCGGTAATGAAGCCACCTCCGCTGCCGGACATCTGCACCGTGCCGTCAATGGTCAATTCGGGAATACCACCGACGGAAATATCACTACCGGCCCCGGTATTGGTGGAGGCGAACACGAGACGCGAGCCACCGGCTTCGTTGATGATGTTCGCGGAAATGCCGTTTTCGGACATCTCCTTGTTGATCTTATCGCGCACGCTCTGCAAGGAAGCACCGCTATCGATCTTGAGCTTGTAGCTTTTGCCTCCCTGGCTAATGGTCATCTCACCTGCACTGATGGCACTGCTGGCGCCACCGGCGAACTGCTGACTGGCCACCTTCGAACTGGTCGCGAGCTTATTAACGATGATGTCGTAATTGCCAGGAACAGCGCTGCCATCCGACTTCACCTTGACTACTGACTCGTTGCCAGAGGTGCCCGTGTAGGCGTTGAAAGACGGCGCTTTGGGATCGTTGAGCTTTTTCATGGCGTCCTGGAACGCCGTGAGAGCACTGCGCAGCGAGCCGATGCCCGAAATCATCGCACTGTTGTTGTTGGTCTGTCGCTTGATCTGCGCCTGCTTGGCGGAAGTATCGGACGTTACAAGCGCCTGGACGATCTTGCTGATCTCCAGACCAGAACCTAGACCAGTGGAAGGTACGATCGGACTCGCCATACTGAGGTCCCTCTTGATGATGCATTGCCCCGGGGATACAGGGCAGGCATTGAAATACGGGTTGTTGCGCTAACGCCGGTCACGCCTTGGCGTCAAACAGCACACTCTTGACATCGCTCAGACTGTGAGCGATTCGCAGGGCCTCTTCGGAAGGGATCTGACGAATCAATTCACCGGTTTCGCTGGCGATGACCTTGACCACGATCTTGCCGGATTCTTCATCCGTGGAAAACTGCAAGTTACGTTGGGTCTGCTTCATGAATTCTTCGATTTGCGAGACGGCATGCTTGACGTTGTCGGCGCCGCCGGGCACCTGGGTCTTTTCGTCGTCGCGATCGTCGCGTTGCTGCTTGAGCAACGGCGCCGGCTTGTCGACAGCCTGTTCGGCTGGACGCTGTGCCGGATAAGACAGGTTCATCTTGACGCTCATGTCCATGTCCACCACCTCGTAATGAAGAAGCGGGAAAGCGCCTGGACAGCGCTTCCCCGCCTACTGCCAGCTAGAGATTAGCCCAGCAGTTTCAGGACTGCCGATGGCAGCTGGTTGGCCTGAGCCAGAACCGAAGTCGAAGCTTGCTGCAGGGTCTGCTGCTTGGTCAGCTGAGCAGTTTCGGCAGCGAAGTCGGTGTCTTGTACACGACCACGAGCGGCTTCGGCGTTTTCGTTGATGTTCTGCAGGTTGTTGATGGTGCTGGTCAGACGGTTCTGCGCGGCACCGAGGTCAGCACGGTTGGTGTTGATGGTCTGCAGGGCGTTGTCGATCGCGGTGATGGCAGCGCTGTAGTTGGTGTTGGCCTGGGTGCTGGACGAGCCTTCGATGTTGATGGCCGAGGTGATGCCCAGGGAGTTGGCGTCGAACTTCTGGCTCAGGTTGATGCTGATCTGGTTGATCGAGCCGGTGTTCGAGCCGACCTGGAAGGTCATGGTCGAAGCGGAGCCGTCCAGCAGGTTCTTACCGTTGAGCTGGGTGCTGTCAGCGATACGGGTCAGTTCGGAAGCCAGCGACTGGAACTCTTTGTTCAGTGCAGCGCGGTCGTTGGTGCCGTTGGAGTCGTTTCGCGACTGGACTGCCAGTTCACGCATACGCTGCAGCATGTTGGTCTGCTCTTGCATCGCGCCTTCAGCGGTCTGGGCGATGGAGATACCGTCGTTGGCGTTCTTGATGGCCATGGTCTGACCACGGATCTGCGAGGTCATACGGGTAGCGATCTGCAGGCCAGCGGCGTCGTCTTTGGCGCTGTTGATTTTCAGGCCGGACGACAGGCGGGTCATCGAAGTGCTCAGCGCTTCGGAAGCACGGTTCAGGTTCTTCTGAACGCCCAGAGAGGTGGTGTTGGTGTTAACGGTCAAAGCCATGACGAATTCCTCGTTGGATTGGGTACTGCGGCTTCCGGCCCTGGCAACTGCCGGGTGTGTGGCCTAGAGAACCTTCGTAATGGTTATCGTCGTCCGCGCGGTTTGCTTTAGGGGATTTGCAGATTTTTTTTGCTGGCCCAATGCTACCCCAATGAAATCAAGGGTTTGACGCCAAAAAACCAGCTTTATTTCTGCTAGGCGAAAAAAAACGCTGGTCGCACGAGCGAGCAGCGCTTTAGCGGCGAAGACTGTTCAGTCCATTCGCTCGATGACGGCCGACCCCACGACAGACCGACCCCAAATCCACACAGCACCGCCCGCTTGTGCGCCGAGCCCAGCACGTGTTTTTCCAGCAGCAGGGGAATGCTCGACGATACCGTATTGCCGGTTTCCAGCATGTCCTTGACGAAGCGCGCCTTGTATTCGCCGTCCTCGAAACGCTGTGACACGGCATCGACGATGGCAGCACTGCCTTGGTGAAGACAGAACAGGTCCACCTGCGAAGCTTGCAATTGACTGGCTTCGAGCAGCGCCTGCATGTGCGCGGGCACCTTGGACAGGGCAAAGTTGTAGACCTGACGACCATTCATGAAGAACTTGCCATCGGTGGTGCGCAGATGCTCGGCACCGGCACCGTCGCTGCCGAACAGCGACTTGCCCAGTTGCCAGTGGGCGCCCTCACCCATCCAGGTGACGGTGGCGGCATCACCGAACAGCATGGTGGTATTGCGGTCTTCGGCATCGACGATCTTCGAATAAGGATCGGCGGTGATCAGCAGGCCATTCTTCAGCCCCGCGGCCTCCATGAAGCCCTTCATGGCATACAGGCCGTAGACATAGCCCGAGCATCCTAGCGAGACGTCGAAGGCTGCTACCTGGGTAGACAAACCCAGTTTGTGCTGGACGATTGCCGCTGTATGCGGAAGTCCTTCGGCGTCGCCGTTCTGAGTGACGACGATGACGACATCGACGGTGGCCGGATCCAGCTCTGGATTGGCGGCAAACAGCACCTTGGCGGCCTCGACGCACAGATCGGAGGTTTCCTGGCTGGGGTGCTTGCGCGGCAGGAAGGTCGAGCCAATCTTGCCGAAGATGAAATCCTGGTCTTTACCGAATTTCGCGCCTTGCGCGTAGTTGTCAACGCCCTCGACAGGTACGTAGCTGGCGATGCTTTTTATGCCAATCATGTGGCTTTCCTAAATTCTGAACAGCAAGGTGTACTGAGACGCATGTCTATAGATCCAGCAAGGCAGAGATTGGCTTGCGATGTACAGGCTGCACCGTCATTTCCGATTAACGCGATCATACAAGTGGAGATGCCCCTCGTGACTCTCAGGTCACGCATTTTGCCGGTTCAGTGCAAAGGATGGCTGAATTGAAACACTATAACAGTGGCGATGCTTGAGCGAACAAAAAGGCGCCGGGGTTCACTCCCGACGCCCCTTTTATTTGATGACAGTCAGGCCGCTTCGGCAAGACTCATCGTGCGACCCAGGCCTCGCGCCAGACGATAAGCGCATGCTCGTCGAGCATCCATTCCTTCTGCACCTGCATTCTGAGCTCATTCCCTTGCGCGGCGCTGGCCACTGGATCGCTGATATGCGAGCCAATAGCGTCTAGCCACCCCGCTGGGGTGTTGGCCGTACGCGTCACTGACAGCGTTCCTTCATGCGCGCGCACGTCGCTGCAAACCACGGGTACTCCCAAAGCCCCGAACTCCAACAGGTGCTGATTCCCTTTGCACTCATTGAGTACCCCCCGGCCAAAGGTACCAATGCCAAATCGATATCCAGACACGCCATTGACTGGGAATAGTGCAGAACGTCACCCATCGCATGAGTTTCACGAACGTATGGACGCCACGCATGTGGACACTCCCCCAATACTACCCACTCTACTTTTCCCGCCAGCGCTTTGAGCACGGTACCTATCACATCCAGCAAGCTCGCATCGCAAACATCGCCAGTCACCCCGATGCGGGGGTACCGACCGACCGCGCGGTTACTCCTCACGTCATTCCAGTACCGTGGCGCCAAGCGACTCGGTATCACCCGAATATCGGTATGCAGGCTGCTTAAGATGTCGGCCAACGCATCGGTGGCGACAATCAACCTGTCCGCGAACGCCAATCCTCGACTCAGCGTTCGCAACATCGCCTCGAATGCCTGGGGATCACTCACCACACTGGGCGCAAACTCCGCATCCAATTCAACAACTTTGAACACACTCGAAAACTTGCTGCTGCGTCGCAACAACTCGATCTGCCTCTCCACTACCGGACGTTGCAGCACGAGCGTGTCGGGCTGGTAGCGCTCGAGTTCGATGACGTTCAGCAGCCGCTCGGTGATGGCTCCGTCTATCTGGCCCGCTGTCACCAAGGCATTGAAAGGCTGCACTATCCGGTACTGACCAGAAGCATCGGCGTCCTGTGCCTGGGCCAGCACAACCGGTAGAGGCTTCCAGTTCAACGGCCGGAAGGTGAGACTGGTCTGCGGCTCCAGGTCGAAACCCGAGCCATGAAGTGAAATGTTCTGGTTACCAAGAGGGCCGCTCGCCAATTCTGGCAACCACCTCTCGTACAACGCATCCAACGATTCGCTGGATATCTGCGCTTCAGGACCATCGCTCGACAGCAGCAGCGCTCGAGGCGTGCAGATGTTCAGATATCCTGCACGGGTCAGGCGCAGGCAGAGATCAATGTCACTCCAATCCTGCAAAGCTGGCGCTTCGTCAAAGCCGCCCATTTCGACGAACAAGTCCTTGCGCAGCAGCAGGCACTTGCTGCTCAGGGCTGCGTAAATCTGGTCCACCTGCAACCTGTGCAGATAACCTGGAGCATCCATAGGTAGACCCTCGAAGGCCTTCGCCACAGAATCGTTCATCCCCAGGAGATAACCAGCCTGCCTGATCGTCTGGTCGGGCGCGACCAGCTTTGCCCCTACCGCGCCAACCTCCGGACGCGCCACATGGTTGACCATCTGATGCAGCCAGTGCGAGTCGAGCACAGCAACCGCTTCATCAAGCCACAGAAGCAATTCCCCTTGCGCATGCTCGGCTGCGATGTTGCGAACCTCAGCCTCGCTCAGGCTCGGGTCGAATCGCAGAACACGCATGGATCCGACCCCCATGTCTTCGATCCCCTGCAGCCAGTTGCCTAGCGGGATATCTTCGATGTCCTGAGCCAGTAGCAGGACTTCGTAATGAGGGTAAGCCGTCTTTTCCAGCAAGCTATCCAAGCAGCGCTGAATCAATGCCGCCTGACCTGCACGCAGGAGAATCAAAATGCTGACGTGCTGCGCCGTGGCGATGCCATAGTCAATGTCATACCGACCTGGCAGCTTCGTCTGCACCAGCGCGCACTCGAATCCTCGGACATGCAAATGGCGCACGATCGCCTTGCGCTCGTCCTCCGAGTCGATCAACGCCTGCACATCGCTGACGAGCAGCGGTTCGTCAACATGGGAAATGCCCGCAAAGCCCTCTGATTCGATCAACCGCAAAATGTAATCCAACCCATACGCCGAGCCAGCCTGCTGAGCGAAACCTCCGAGCGCCAACCAAGTCTGGTGGTTGAACACCCAGTGCCGGGCATTGGCTGCAGGCACGCTGAGTAGTAAGTCGTAGTTCAACTCAGGACGCAGTACGGCACTCATCTCACCGCTCGGCAACCGCACGCACTCATCGCCATAGACGGCACGACAGCCAGGAGCATTCATTACCTCCAGTGCCACGGCCAACAATCCGCTGGCCGTGAACGCGCTGCCTGCATCGACCACCATGAACCAGTCAGGCACTACTTCTTGCAAGGCGCGCCCAATACCTGCCAGCGGACGCTCGGAGTCGAGTTCGAAGAAGCGCAGTTTGGCGTCTGCGGACGTTTGCGGAACATTTCCGCTGGTCAATGCGAGGATGCGTACATACGGATAGAGGTTCGGCTCAACCCCCAGACTGTTGATGGTCTGCAGCAACCGCGTGGAGTTGTTTTCGGGATCGAGGATTACTACCGCAATAGTCGGTGCCTGCCCCGCCTGCAGCCGCGCATCGATCAAGCGTTTCTGTACAGCGGTAGGTACTCGCTCGGCCAGCCAGTCTTGCAGTTGTCTGCCCTGGCTTCTGCCCGCCCGCTCTACAGCGACGCGTTGAGTCAGCTCGATGAAATGATCCAGCGCGGGCCAGAAGTCCACCTGGGCTTTCAACAGCCGCTCACGCAGTAAGTGATTGGTTGATCGCGCTCTTTCGATTTCGGCGGGATCGGTTCCCCACGCAACGCCGTACGCCGTGCTCTCCAGCTTCAGCGGCGCCCACTCGTTGGGGATGACAACGCCCAGACATCCACATAACGCGGCTTCTCCCGCGAGTGCCGATGCCTCTGTGCAATAGAAATACTCGCACTGCTGGAACAAATCCGCCAAAGCCTCCCAGCTTTGCGGCCAACGGGAAGTGACTTCGATGGCACCAGGCGGTAGCAGCGCAGAATCGATAGGCGCCTGGCCATTGCGTCCCTGGTAGTAACACACCTTCCCAGGAATGCGCTTTGCCGGGTCTGAGGGCGGACAAAAGACGGTAAGATCCGGACCCGGCAAATACAACACCCGGTCTTCGCTCATGCCAGGCATGAGCAACGGTTTTGTGTAAGAGAACAGAATATCGTCCTCTGCGTACAACCCTTCCCCATGAAGGAATCCCGGACGATTGAGCAAGTAGCGTACGACCGTCTGGCCATTGAGAGGATTGCCGTCAATGATCTCAGGGTAAACGATGATAGGCGAGAGCCCCTGGAATTGATGTTGTGCGATAAGGTCGGCGTTCAACTTGGGCGTGATCAGATCAGGATTGACCACACTTGCCGTTACGTAAGCCTCTTGGCCCGACTGGTTGAGCGCATCGCAGAGCATGTGCAGAACGCGGATGCCCGCAGAGCTTCGTCGGTAGTCCGGGGCATAAATGTAGTAAGGCTGCGGTCGCTTGGAGAACAGCTCACGATGCATCGCGTGTTCCTCTGAACTGGAAATCAATCTATCCGGGGGATGAAGGCCACTTGCCTAATGCGTGCAGCGGCCAGTCTGGGCGTCGTCAGGACAATGCGTGAAAGGTCAGCAGGTCGTCGAACAGGCAGCCATGCTTCACGTTTTTTTCTGCCAGATGGCTCTCGGCGTACTCACGTCCCGCGTAGGTCGCAATGAAAACGAAGATGCCCGCCTGACGTAGCTCCTCCAGCGCGCTGGAGCGAACCACCGGTACACCGCAAAAGCGTTCGGCTTCAAGAAACTCATCAACCACTACGACCAACTCGCTGCCGGGCCACATCTCGCGCAGTGCTCGGCTCAGACGCACACCATGGGTATTGGCCCCCCAGAAAGCGAAGCGCAGAGACTTGGTTGTGTCGGGAAACAGGCGGCTCAATGCCTGGGCCATGAGATGGTTGTAGTGGCTACGTTCGCGGGCTTCATAGAAACTACTGATTTCTGCCCAAGGTGCCCAGCGGGCTCTGGCCGCTCGGATCTGGCTCGCCGCAGCATCCAGAATCATGAGTTTGGTTTGCTCGATGTCCGGCATCACAGGTTGCCAGTCGATCTCAGCGAAACTGTCCTGAGTGTGGATCTTCACGTATCGATCCAACCAAGCGAAACGGTCGCTGATATTGTGCGCGACCACGATCGTCGGAATGCCCATGGCGATACAGGGAGCGGCGCAGTGCAGCCGACTGGTCACCACGAGCGCGCCCTCGTCGGCATAGCGTTTGCACAAGGCACGGGTCATGGCATCAAAGCGATCGGCCTCTTCCTGATCCGATGGGATTTTCTCAAACGGGTACATGTGAGTCACATGCTCCATCTTGCCCGCGAACTCGGCGGGTAGGTGATCGAGCAACGATTCAGGTACATCCACCAAAAAGATCTTGTCCTGCTGCGGCGCCTTCTCACGTAATGCAAAAGTGATGGTCAAGCAACCGGATACGAATGCACTGATGTTCCGCTCACGAAACATTCGCATGACACGCTCATCGCGGGTGCCAATCGGCTCATGCCGCCTGAAATGGTCAAGATAGTCCGCCTGGTCGACATCGCTGGACAGACCGAAGCTGAAATACACCGGGATGATGTAGGGCGACATCGGTAAGGGACTCTGGGCGTTACCCAGCGTGAAATATCCGCACATCGGCATGAGGACATAACCATGTCGACCGTCATAACCATGAAATTCGTACCGATTCAGTCGCACGATCTGATCGGTGGGTATGCCCATATAGGCGTACAGACGTTCCACCGCATGGGTTTGTATATCATCGCCGATGTTATGCCGGCTGCCAGCCGTCAGGTGGCCGAACGTCATGACATTAGTAATAAGTCCGTACTTCATCGCGGTGGGTGCGAGCATGAAATAACCTCTTTCGATTGCCGGATCTGCGCCTGTGCATAGACCGTGCTTTGAATCCGTAGCCAGACAGCGCGTGGTAGGCGTGCTATTGCGAGGGCATAGTCACCGGGCAGGATTGAATGAAGGAGCGCAGTGTTCGGGCAAAGCCTTCCTGCGGCATCGTCTGCGGTCGCCAACCCAGACGCTCCATCTTCGCAAGGTCGAAATGACCGCCTGATCGGAACAGAGCCTGTCGATTACCCGTCGGCGCCGGATGAATCACCTTGAGTCCTGGGGTCGACGACATTCGGGCTATCAATCGCGCCAGCTCGAGAATGGTGGTTTCTTGGTCAAATCCGACGTTGTAGGCGTTTCCGCCCTCACCTCTGAGCAGCAACAGCAAGAATGCAGCCGTGGCATCACCCACATAGCAGAACGGACGACTCCCGGAGCCATCACTGCTGAGCACGATATCCCGTCCTGCCAATGCATCTGCCACAAAATCGGCGAAAGAACGCCCATCATTCAAATCGATACCCGGCCCATAGGTGTGTGAGATTCTGGCAATCACCGCCGCAACACCATGCTGACGGTGATAGTCAGCGCATAGCGTCTCTGCCATGCGCTTGCTCTCGCCATAGCAGGCAGAGACATCTAGAGGGTCGAGTGCACCGTAGTCCTCTTCGCCGAGAGGCTTTTCACTGTTGCCATGTCCATACACCGCGCCGCTGCTCATGAAAAGTAGCCGAGCCTGATGCTGGCGGGCGAGTTCCAGCAATTGCAGCGTACCGAAGACATTTGAACAGGCAGTTCCTATGGGGTCAGCCAGAAAGTGCTTGGGACTTCCAGCGCCTGCCGCGTGAACGATGTAGTCAAGCTGTGTCAGTTCAGGAAACGGACTGCGCACATCCTGAATGATGGGGCGAAACCACGCCCGTTCGCGCAGATGCGCGAAGCGCTGATTCAACTTGCTCTCGCTTCGAGCGAGTGCATGAATGATCACCGGCTGGTGCGGCCAACGCTCGCTCAGCACGCTGAAGAACTCGATCAGATAAGCAGCCAGGAAACTGGTCGCCCCGGCGATCAGTACATGTTTGCCAGCAAACAGCTCCCACGCTTCGGGGCGCCCCAAGATTTGTTGTATATCTTCAGCAATTACTGGATTGCGAACAGATACCGGAGTGAGCGGCTGCATCTTAAAGCGCCCTCGCCAACACACCCAGCACTTCCCCGCGGGTCCAGCCGACATCCACCGGCAGGTGCAAGACATCGACCAACTCGAGGTTCAACTGGCGCAACAATCGCCGCATTGCTTCTTCACTGAAGAAATTGACGTGTTCATGCCAGTGCCGTTTCAGGGGTGCAAGTTCAAGACTTCCTGGGTGTTCACGGACCAGCGCTTCATGCGGAACTTCGAGGTAGAGCAAAGTACCTTCACCAATGGCCGGCAACATCTGTCTGACGACATCGGCCGGAAAGGCCACATGCTCCAGGACTTGGCTACACGTGACCAGATCGTAATGCGTGCAACTGATAAGTTCAGGATCAGCACGCTCGGCTCCCGGCACCAGCTCGACCCCGGAAATATCATGGATATGCAACAAACGATGGTGATCCCGAAACAGGCTATTCACGCCCGTATCGCCGCCCCAATCCAGTACTGCGGGAGCTTCAGGCAGGCGCGGTGCAAGCCACGCCTGTACTTGGGTCAAATACGCCGCACGCTGATGATAATGCGGTACCACATTGACATAGCCCGGTTCGAAGCGGATACGTTGAGCATTGTATTCCGTACCGCGATAGTCACGATAGAGGGCACTCATCTGCTCGTCGGTAAAGCGGTAGTCAAGAAACAACGCACCACACTCTTGGCACTGCAGGGAGTTGCACAGGGTGTAGGCAGTTCCTTGTCGAAGATCGCGCAACCCCCATTCGGGAGTAATCTCAACGGGCTCATGGCCAAACACACGCAATGCTACAAACGGCATCAGTACCGCGGGTGACCGGTGCAACTGATCGCTTTCGCAGCAGATGCACCGGTTGGCGACGAATTCACGGTCTACCATGTGCTGCGCCCCCCATCGATCACCAGGTTGGTTCCGGTCATATAGGCCGATGCATCGGAGCACAGGAATGCCAACGCTCCACGGTATTCATCGGCGTCGGCCATGCGCCCCAAGGGTATGAGCTGAGTGAGATTGCGTACGAAGACGTCATTCTGGCCCGCATACACGCCGCCCGGCGACAATGCGTTGCACCGCACACCCTGCTCGCACCAGTACGTCGCCAAATATTTGGTAAGCCCGATCAGACCATGCTTGACCACCGAGTAAGTGACCGGTTTGACCGGTTGCTGGTCAGCCTCACGTCCACTGACCCGATACAAGCGTTGGTCTGGTGCGATGACGCCCAAGTCCGAGGCGATATTGACGATCACCCCGCGGCCCTGCTTGGCCATGTCCGGGCCCCATACTTTGGCGCAATTGAAAGCGCCGCCGAGCCCCACATCCAGATCCAGCCGCCATTGCTCCCAGGGAAAGTGCTCAAGACGGGAGAAATCCTTGTCGATCGCACTTTCCACCTTGGGGTTGCGCGCAGCATTGTTGATCAGGATATCGATACGGCCCTGGCGATCGATCAGTTGTTCACGCGCTGCCAAGAGTGCATCCAGATCAGTGATATCGGCTACCAGAGCCATTGCCCGGCAGCCCGTTTCCTTGGCCAGTCTTTCGACGTTTCGCTCAAGACCTGGCCCATCGATATCCAGCAAAACCGGTACACCACCGAGGCCTGCGATGGTGGCGGCATGCTGATAACCCAGCAAGCCAGCGCCACCAGTAATCACCGCTACTCGAGCATCGAGTCGAAACAAGTCATAGATGTCAGCCATGTACATTCACCTCGCTCAGCTGAACCTCTCTGCCCTCTTCAAGCGAGCGACGTGCAGCGAGGGCCAGGCGCAGACTTTGAACACCGTCATGCAGGCTCACCGCAGGCTGGCTCTTGCCAAGCACGCAGTCGAGGAAGTGTCGCGCTTGCTCCAGGAACATATCGTTGCGTGCGAAACCTTGGAAATCACTCTCCTCTGTTAGCTCGCCCTGCGCGTCATGGACCTTGAGGCGGTTGGCCAACAGATCGATTTCTGCATAACCGGCATCACCCACGACCTTGCAGCAACGCACAGGTGGACGCTGGAGATAATCCTGATGCAATAGAATCGGAAACGGCTGGTTTTCACTGCCGCCGCGCATGAGCGACGAGGCGGTATCCTCCACATCGATTTCAAGACCGCTGAGTTGACCGCCACAGGTGACGATGCTGCGAGGCAACCCAAAGAACCAGTAGATCAGGTCCATTTCATGGATTTGCGAAAGGATCACTCCTCCCCCTGATCGGCCCGCGCGGCATACATTTGCCGATAGTCCTCATAGCGGTGCCAGTTCGGCAAATACTCACCGATTTCAAATCGCGCGCTGAGCAGACGCCCGAAGAAACCACTTTCCAGCAACGCTTTGATTCTTTGCAGGCCGGGATGGAAGCGGAAGTTATAACCGACGTGAAACGGCAGACGCCGGCGCTCAACTTCAGAGACCAGGGACTCGATGCCCTGCAAATCACCGGCAAGGGGCTTCTCCATGAAGACCGGCACATTGGCTCGCACACATTCAAGTGCAACCGGCACATGCAACGTATTGGGGTTGCAAATAAACGCGGCCGACGGTGCCTCTGCCAGCGCCTCAGCCAAGTCGTGGTGCACTCGAATCTGGTAGTCGCGCTCCAGATCGGCACCTTCCTCAATGGTCAAATTGTCGCGCAACTTGAGCCGCTGACCACGTACTCGATAAGCGATCACCTGCAACTCATCGCCCAATAGTTGACGCAGGTTGCGCAAATGCCGCTGGCCAATGCCACCTAGCCCACAGAACAGAATCTTCACGGTTCAATCCTTTCGTTGAGCGCCTCGCCGCGCAGCCAGGCTGCGGCCAGCGCAGCCGCGTCGCTCAGCCAGCGAACCTCATCATCGGTTACACCCCGGGCGACCTGCAGAACGAAATCACCACGGTAGCCATGCACGATCAGTTGCTCTCGCAACGCAGGAAAATCAGTATCTCCCTGCCCTAACGGCACAGTGCCCCCACCGAGCATTCGATCCTTGATGTGGAAACTTCCGACTCGAGCACCATAAGCACTGAATTCGTCTGCCGGCCGATAGCCGAGCGAAGCGCTGTTGCCGGAGTCGTAATTGACCTTGACCAAGGGATGCTCAAGGCACTCAAGCAACTCTGCAAATGCTTGCGGTCCTAGATCGGTTTCAAGGTGCAACTCCACGCCGTACTTCTCAGCGACTGGCAAGACCTGACCGAGCGCTTGCACCACCTGATCGCGTTCGTCGTCGTCGCGCATACGCGAGGCATCAACGAACGGCAATACAACCCTGGAAATGCTCATTTGCGCACACACGCCCAACAGCCACTGCAATCGATCCAAGCGCTCTTGTCTGTGGGTCTCTGAGCAGCGCAGCAGCGGGCAGTCCATGAAATAGTCTGCGCAAACGGATACGACAGAAACGCCATGCAGGGTCAGAAGCTCGCCCATCTGCTCGCGTCCGGTGGGCGTCTCGAGCGGGTTGGCACCCTCACCGTATAGATCGTAGATCCATTCGATGCCTCGCAATCCAGCAGTTGACGCACGCTCGATTTCCTTCTGCCAGCCTTCCCGGGGGAAGGACTGAAAGCGGCCCTGCTCAGGCGCAGTGAGACGCCCCTGCATGGTATACAGGCCGGTGTCGGCGTATTGACTCAGGTAATCACTCATCGTCATTCGTCCACCAGCGGGATCATCATATTGGCACGTAACTCCTCTCGACTCAGGAACGGGAAAAGGTCCTCGAGCGGGCTGGAGACCATTGTCCCGTTCGGGCCGATCTTCGATGTGATGCGCGGTCCTATGGCTTGATCGGGCTCCACCATTACCTCACAAAGGACCGGCCCGTCTGCAGCCAGCACCTCATCGATGGCCGATCGCAGATCGACCGTGCCGTCAATGCGCCGGACCTGCAGTCCGAACGCAACTCCCAGGGCGCTGATGTCCGGCAATGTGAGGCCAGAAGTAGGGTCGCAGCCGATTGTCTGCTGGAAGTATCCACCTTGAGAGGCACGTATCGAGGCATATCCGTTGTTGTTCAACACGAAGTACTTGATCGGCAGTTTGAGGCGACGTACCACCTCGAGCTCCTGGATATTCATCACGAACCCGCCGTCGCCGTCGACCGATACCGTTCGGCGACCGCCGCTACCCAAACAGCCGCCAATGGATGCCGGCAGTCCGTAGCCCATCGATCCAAGACCACCTGTGGCAACGGCTCTCTGGCCACGTTTGAGGCGCACAGATAGCCAGAACGTGTCCAGCGCAGCGCCCGAACTACCGGGAATGATCTGGTCGCCCTCGGCCATGGCCTCTGAAAGCGTTTCACTGAATACATACGTGTTGACGAAATCGCTGGCAGCTCGATACTCGGGCAGCACCACTGGATAGGCGTGTTTCCATGCCGAGCAACGCTCACGCCAACCCTGGCATTGGAGTGGTTCTTGCCCGGCGACGCGCATCAACTCGTCGAAAAACAACCGAGCATCGCAGACGATGCGCTCATCGGGCATGTCTCCCAGCTTGGCAAGCTCAGCCGGATCGATATCGACGACCACGATCTCGGCCTGACGCGCGAAATGCCTGCGGTCGAAGCCAGTAATCGAGAAGTCCATGCGGCATCCCACTGCGAGCACCATATCAGCGTTCTGCACACTGAAATTGGCGCCACGCGCAGCGACCGTGCCACAGCGCCCCACATAAAGGGGATGGTCGTGCTCCAACAAATCGGCACCGATCCAGGTGGTCAACGTGGGAAGGCCCAGCGACTCGATCAGTTCACGCATCGGTTGCTCGGCACCTGCGGCGTGAACACCGTTACCGACCAACAGAACCGGACGCTGCGCCTTGCGCATACGCTGGACCAATTGCTGCAAAGCGTCAGCGTCCGGCACTGCCGGCTGGGAATCGGCTTCAGGCTGATAGCCCTCAAGCTGCTGAGGATCGATTTCGGTGGCTTGGACGTCGAGCGGCACATCGATCCAAACAGGCCCTTTACGACCACTGAGCATCAGGTGATGAGCTTTCTCCAGCTCATAGCGCACCTGCAGAGGATCGAGCAGACACACGGCGTACTTGCTCAGTGGCCCGACAACACTGACGATATCCAGCTCCTGGGTGCCGAGCTGACGCAGACCACTGTCTTTTTTCAGATCAGCCCGCTTGACCTGACCTGAGATGAACATGGCAGGCGTGGATTCGAACCAGGCACCTGCCAATCCGGTGATGGCGTTGGTTGCGCCCGGGCCTGAAGTTACCAGACACGCACCGAACTTTCCGGAAGTCCGTGCGTAGCCTTCGGCAGCGATCGCGGCGCCCTGCTCATGCAGCATGCTCACTGCCGTCAACCGAGGCTGGCGATAAAGCGCATTGTTCAAGTGCATGGCTCCACCCCCTGGCAAGAAGAAGACATGCCCTACGCCATGCTTGGCGATGAAGTCAAATATATAGTCAGCAACACGCATCGGTAATCACTCGAAGCTCGAAAAGGAGGGAACACGTTCGGCAGGTACGGCGTAGAGCACCAGATCCCAGCCATCGCTCACGTGCCCACAAAGGCTGTAACGATAGTCAGCACAGTATTCATGCAGTTGCAGGAGGATGCGCCAAAGGTGGTTCTGCTCGTGGTAGACGCTGACGGCCACCACAGGCTGATGTCGCATGAGCAACTGTTTAGCGCCTGCCAGGCACTGGGGTTCGAATCCCTCGATGTCGATCTTGATGAACGTAGGCAATGTCAGCCCGGCAGCCAGGTCGTCCAGGGTCGTCATGGGCACTGGCTCGTCGCCTAATCCAACACGTGAGGAAGGGCCATTTGCCGCTTCCATCATTACTTCGCCAAGCCGATCCCCCACTGCCATGCGATGGGCGAACAGCCCAGGTCGATCGATTCGCTGCATGCATGCATTCAGGGCCTCGAAGTTGCGGCTAACCGGTTCGAAGCAGTGATACTCCCGATAATGACGCCCGGTCGCCAGGTAGCCTTCCAGCGTGTCGCCGTTAAAGGCACCCAGGTCATACACCACCTCATCCTCGCGAAAGGTGGTGAAATGTGCATCGAAATAAATGTGCAACGCAGATGAAGTCGGCAGCAAATCATGATCCAGATGCAGTCGCCACTGAACATGGTCGACGAACAACTGCCTTGACGGCTCATCGCTCAACAGTGCGAATGCGCGGCGGATCGCATCAGCCTCACCCAGCACATGCTCGGGAAGATCCATGCAGTAATGTGGGAGCAGTTGCTCGGGATAACGCCAGGCCAAGTGTCCGAACAATGCGATGCGCTCGAAGCCAAGTGCGCGCAGAGGCGCAAGCCGATCAGCCATGCCATCGTGAATATGGCCACTCCAGATCGTGCAGATCACCGCTGGCAGCGCTTGGCCGTAGTGCTCGGCCAGTTGCGCGGGGCTATACACCGGCGCGCCGTCGATAGTCGTCCCCCACAACGCGGGGTTGTTATCCATGAATGCAGCGGGCGCGCGCGCCAGTGCCTTGAGCACGGCTTGAGCTTTCCTGCCCAGGTGACTGGCACCGAACAGGACAATCGGGCGATCGAGCCCGCCAAGCAGACGCTCCAGGGTAGTGGATTGACGCGATCGAACGGACCCCAAAGGTTCGTTCAACAAGTGCTCAAGACGCTGTTCGAGAGATTCGGCAGACATGAATGAAACCTCAAAGAGATTGCAGATAACGCAACGCCGACCAGAACCCGGCACCATGATCCTTGTGGCCCTGCCACACTTCCGGAATGAAACTCACCTGCGGATGCGCCTTGATCTGAGCCCAGGCGCGCGGCCAGTCGATATCGCCGGTCCCCATCAGCACCCCTTCGCCATTGGTGCCCTTGGCGTCTGCCACGTGCAAATGCGCCGAGTACGGCAGCAGCAGCGCCAGCGCCTTCTGGAAGTCCAGCGCGAAATGGAAGCAGGTCATCTGCAGGTGAGACAGGTCCAGACACAGGCGCAGGCCGCTGTCGCGGGCCTGGGCTGCCAACTCGTCGGGCATCATGAAAATGTTCTGGTGGCGCTGTCCGCCAAAATGCCAAGGGAACGGTGCCATGTTCTGCGGGATCAGTTCGGTGCTGCCGAAATCGATCTGGGCGCAGGATTCATAGAAGCGCGCGTACAACTGCTCGCGCATGGCCAACGGGCGTGGCGCATCGGCGGAGAAGCCGCCGATGTTGGCGACGATCAACCGCGCATCGGCGTTCGGGAAGAACGCGCCGATCTGTTCGGTCGCCTCCACCACCCGTTTCAGGTTGTCGATCGAGCGTCGGCGATAAGCCGGGTCATCGGCCACCAGGTCCAGCAGTTCGCTATTCTCGAACAGCTCCGGCGCGTGAACCACCAGGCGCGAGCAGTCGACCGGGGCCAGGAACGGCTGGGGGGCCAGCCCGAGGTCGCGGTATGACAGGTGGAACTCGTACAAATCCGGTTGAATGCGCCGACGATAATCGAGGAAATCGTGATAACGCACCGGCACGCCCCAGCGAATCGGCATCTGAAAACGCAGAGGCTGTTGAGGCTGCTGTGCCTGCAAGTCGCTCTCGAACAGGAAGTCGCCCAGCGCGATGTCGCGCTGCGCCGGCTTGCCCAGCAACTCGGGCAAACGATAAGGCGGCAGGCCCTGACCAGGGCTGGCGACACGTAGCATGTGCGCTTGGAGCACGCAGCCTTGGGCGATGTCCTGCGCCGCGATGACGCTCTTGCCGAGGTTCTCGCGGTTGAGCAGCTCGCCCTGGCTGGCGTGACGTCCAGGCCCCTGCCAAGGCAGCGCCAATTCCAACTGGCGGATGCCCTCGACCAACTGACGAAACTCCAGCGGCTCCAGGCTAGCCAGGTGATCCGGGCCTTCCATGTCACGGTCGAGCGTAATGTGCCGCTCCACCAGTTTGGCCCCCAGCGCCACGGCGCCCAGCGTGATGGCAGTGCCACGCTCGTGACCCGAATAACCGATCAGGTCGTGCAGCTCCTGCAGGCGCCGCAGGTAGCCCAGTTGAATATCGGATTCCGGGGCCGGGTAAGCGCTGTTGCAGTGCAACAAGGCGAAGGGGGTGCCCAACGCCTTGAGCTGTTCGATGGCACGCACGATCTCATGCTCGAACGACATGCCGGTGGACAGGATCAACGGCTTGCCCAGACTGGCTGCCTTGGCGATGAGATACGGGTTGCTCAGGTCCGCCGAGGCGATCTTCAGCGCTGCCACATCGAACTCGGCCAACGCGTCGACACTGGGTTCGTCCCAGGGCGTGCACAGGTAGGTAATGCCCTTGGCCGCACAATACTCACGCACCTGCCGGTGCTCTTGCAGGCTCAGCTCGACCTTGTCCAGCAGGTCCTGGATGTACTCGACACCCAGGTCTTCGGCTCGGGAGCCATCAGCTTTGCGCCGGTACAGGGCCTCGCGATTGCGCAACTGGAACTTGACGCAATCCGCGCCGGCCTCGATGGCCGCGTCAACCAACTGACGCGCTAGCTCCAGTGAGCCGTTATGGTTGTTGCCCACTTCGGCGATGACATAGACGCGCTCGCCGCCCAGCGGGGTGCCGTCGAGAAGAATGGAAGTCATTGGATTTTCGCTCGCCATGAGGTTACGCCGCTGGATTCAAAGCGGAAATTCTGGGTTTGGCAGCCTAAACCGTTCAGCACATGGACCACGCGCTGTCGCAATTGAGGCTGCACATAGAACAGGAAAAAGCCGCCGCCGCCCGCGCCGAGCAGCTTGCCGCCCACCGCGCCGGCGGCGATGGCGGCCTCGTAGATGCCATCGAGACGACCGTGGCTGATGCCCGAGGAAAAACGCTTTTTCAAGCGCCAGGCTTCGTCCAGGCACAGGCCGACGCCCTGCAACTCGCCGCGGATGAGATGGCGGTGCATACGTCTGCACAGCGTCACGCTGGCATGCAACAGGTCGGTCTGGTTGTCCTGCGCCTCGATTTCCTCTCGCTGCTGCTCGTGAAGCTGCCCGGAGTCGTGGGAAATACCGGTATTGCACAGCAGCAGACAAGACTCGAATTCGTTACGGATCGCCTCCTCCAGCCTGATCGGGTGCACCAGGTTGCGCTGGTTCTCGAATTCGATCAGGTTGAAGCCGCCAAACGCCGAAGCGTATTGGTCCTGCCAGCCGCCGGCGATACCGAAGCACAGGCGCTCGGCCTGAAACGCCAGCTCGGCGATTTCATAGGTGCTCCAACGGTCTTGACGCAGTTCGTTGAACACCGCGATCGTGGCCGTGGTGGCCGCAGAAGAGCCCCCCAGCCCCGAGCCGACCGGGAAATCCGAGCGCAGGAACAGGTCGAAGCCGTAACAGGGCTTGATTACCGCGATGATGGTGGCCAACAGGCTCTTGTCGTTGGCTTCCAGCAAGTCGGCCAAGGCATCGAAGTGTTCTTCGCGCCCCAGGTCCTCGGCATGGATGTTGATCTTGCGGTCATTGCGCGGCACCAGCGTCGCATGGGCATACAACCCCACCGTGCAACTGAGTACGGCTGCCGGATGATCGACGAAGAAGTACGTCAGATCGGTACCGCCGCCGCAGAAGCTCATGCGCACCGGCGCGCGCGCCCTTGCCAGTACCGGTACCTCGGGACTGGCCGCGAGCTGCCGGGTGTAGACCTCCACCAGACGCTGGTCGGCGTCCACGCCCGGCAAGGCGATGTAGCCCAGATCGAAGAGTTTGAGCAATTCCTCGCGCGCGGTACCGACCGGCACGGCGCGGAACTGCCGGTTCATGCACGCGGTAACCGGCAGATCGGTCTGTCCGCCTTGCAACAGGTGTCGCCGGACATCGCCATTGGTCACCACACCCACCAGTCGCCCGCTGTCATCGATGACGAAGACGATCTGCAGAGCGCCCGCTTCGATGCGTTCGACGGCATCGAGAATGCTGTGACGCTCACTGACGCTCAGTGTCTGGACGAGTGACGTCATGGGGTGACGCTCCTGTGGAAGTCATTGGCGTAGCGAGCGAACGATTCAGGCGTGCCGATATCAATGAACCGCCCTTGGTACTGGCAGACCCCCATCGGCCCACGACTCAACAGGCCAGGCAGCAGTTCACGCTCCAGCGAACAGGCTTGCACGCAATGACCGGCGAATGCCGATGCGGTGAAGGCGTACACACCGGCATTGATCAGCCCAGGGCCGCTGACGCCCTTCTCCTGGACAGCGCACAAGCGCCCTGCGGCATCGACCTGCAGGCTGCCATAGCGGCTGCGGTCATCGACACTGACGCCAAGGATGGCGTTGCCAGGGGCCTCGACTGCAAGACGGTAGGCCGGCGCATCGAGGTAGGTGTCAGCATTGATCACCAAGTAGCGCGCCTGGGCCGGTTGCTCGCGCAAGGCGTTGAGCAAGGCGCCACCGGTGCCCAGCGGCTCTGCCTCGACCACCAGGCGCAGCGCCAGGCCACTGGCACGGCTCAAGCTCGGCATTTGCTCGACCATCTGGTCGGCGCGGTAATGCGCGCACAACACGGCCTGGTCGATACCGGCCTGCGCCAGTTGCGTCAGCACTCCTTGTAGAAACGGCACACCCTGCACCGCGACCAACGCTTTCTGTCCGCCTTGGGCCACGCTCTGCAACCGCGTGCCGAAGCCGCCGCACAGGATGTAGGCACGCATCAGCGCAGCCTCCGCACATAGGTCTCGATGTGGCGCGCCGCGTGCTCCAGGTGATCCTCCGACAGTCCCGGCCACAGGCCGATCCAGAAGGTGTCGTTCATCACCTTCTCGGTCACGCTCAGATCGCTGGCCACTCGGTAGCTCTGGTCTTTCATGTACGGCTGGCGCGTCAGGTTGCCCGCGAACAGCAGACGCGTGCCGATCTTGTGTGCATCGAGATGACGCAGCAGGTCCAGTCGCTCGGTGCCACACCCGTCGCGCAAGGTCAGCGGAAAACCAAACCAGGAAGGATCGCTGTTGGGGGTTGCCTGGGGCAGGATCAGTTGCTCGACGCTGCCGGCCAAGCGTTCGCTGAGCCACTCGAAGTTGCGTTTGCGGGCCGCGATGAAGCCGTCCAGGCGATCCATCTGGGCCAACGCGCAAGCGGCCTGCATATCGGTGATCTTGAGGTTGTAGCCCAGGTGCGAGTAGGTGTACTTGTGATCGTACCCTTGCGGCAGGTCGCCCAGTTGCCAGCAGAAGCGCTTGCTGCAGGTATTGTCTTCGCCCGGGCCGCAATAGCAGTCGCGTCCCCAGTCACGGAACGACTCGACGATACGCTTGAGCAAGGGCGAATCGGTGAAGACCGCGCCGCCCTCGCCCATGGTGATGTGGTGGGCGGGATAGAAGCTTAGCGTACCCAGGTCGCCGAAACTCCCGACCTGACGGCCGTCGTAGGTGGCACCCAGGGCATCGCAGCAATCCTCGATCAGCCACAGTCCGTAGCGGTCGCACAGCTCCCGCACGACCTTGAGATTGAACGGATTGCCCAGCGTATGCGCGAGCATGATCGCCTTGGTACGCGGTGTGATGGCCGCTTCGATCAGCGAAGCATCGATGTTGTAGGTGCCCATCTCGATGTCGACAAAGACCGGAACCGCACCGAACTGCAGGATCGGATTGACCGTGGTCGGGAAGCCGGCGGCAACGCCAATGACCTCATCGCCTTTCCCGATGGCGCGATCGCCCAGACGCGGCGACGTGAGCGCGGAAAACGCCAGCAGATTGGCGGAGGAACCCGAATTGGCGGTGAGCACACCGCGACGTCCCAGATAGCGCGCCAGACGCTTCTCGAACGCTTGATTGAAGCGTCCGGTGGTGAGCCAGCCATCGAGCACCGCCTCGGTCATGGCCTGCAGTTCCGGTGCGCCGATCACTTTGCCGGAGGGCGGAACCGCCTGCTGATCGGGCACGAAAGGCGACGTGGCCAACTCCAGTTCTGCGTATCGGCCCACCAGTTCGGCAATTTGCTGGCGCAGTTGCTGCGCCGTCTGATCAGTCATCGGTTCTCGCCTTCAAAGGCCGCGATCTGTACGCGGCTGTAACACTGCATGTCCTGGCCTTCGCGCCAGGCGCGATGCCAATCGAGGGTTCGTTGCAAGGTCTGTGGCAGGTCCCATCGGGGCTGCCAACCCAAGGTGCGGCGGGCTCGGGAGGAGTCGAGGGTGAGCAGCCCGGCTTCATGGGGTTGCTCGTGCGCCTCAATGGACCAACGCGCCTGTTCGGGCCAGAGCGCGGCCATGCGCTCAACCACCTCGGCCACGCTGGCCGTACCCGCACTGTCGGGACCGAAGTTCCACGCCTGAGCCACGGCCTGACCCCGCTCGACCAAAGCCTGGGCCAAGAGCAGATAGCCGTGCAATGGATCGAGCACGTGCTGCCAGGGGCGCACCGCGCCTGGGTAGCGCAGGGTCAAGGACTGCCCGTCGTCCCAGGCGCGCAGTATGTCCGGCAGGAGTCGATCGACCGACCAGTCGCCGCCCCCGATCACATTACCCGCCCGCGCAGTGCCCAAAGCGATACCGCATTCGGCCAGGAACGACGCCCGCCATGAAGCGCACAGCACCTCGACGCAGGCTTTGCTGCTGCTATAGGGGTCATGCCCGCCCAAAGCATCCTGCTCGCGATACGGCCACGACCATTCGCGGTTCTCGTAACACTTGTCGCTGGTCACCACCAGCACCGCGCGCACAGCGTCGCACTGACGCACCGCCTCGAGCAGATTCAGCGTACCGGTCACGTTGGTCGCATAGGTGTCGGCTGGCGCGCGGTAGGACTCGCGTACCAGGGGCTGCGCCGCCAGATGCAGAACCACCTCGGGGCGAAACGCCTGGAGACTGCGCAGCAGATGATCAGCGTCGCGAACATCGGCGAATTCACCCGACGTCAGTCCGTCCAGGCGCAGGCTTGCGTAGAGTGTCGACTCGCCTTGCGGCGCCAGGGAATAGCCCCACACTTCGGCCCCCAGCTCACTGAGCCAGAGCGCCAGCCATCCACCTTTGAAGCCACTGTGACCGGTGAGGAAGACCCGTCGCCCGGTCCAGAACTCGCGACTCAGGACCAGACTCGCCACTGCGCCTCTCCCGACTTCCAGCGCTCTTCGAGGTAATTGCGGTCACGCAACGTGTCCATGGCCTGCCAGAAACCCCGATGGTTGTGGCTCATCAATTGGCCGTGCTGGGCGAGCGCACGCATGGGCTCGTACTCCCAGGTGGTGTCGGCGCCCTCGATGTAATCGAAGATGCCAGGCTCCAGGACGAAGAAGCCGCCATTGATCCAGCCCCCATCGCCCAACGGTTTTTCCTGAAAGCCCTGGACCTGCTCTCCACGCACATCGAGGGCACCGTAGCGCCCTGGAGGCTGGACGGCGGTCACGGTGGCCAGCTTGCCGTGGTGCTTGTGGAAGTCGACAAGGGCGGCGACATCGACGTCGGCCACGCCATCGCCGTAGGTCAGGCAGAACGTCTCGTCGCCGACGTAGTCGCGCACGCGCTTGATCCGCCCACCGGTGGCGGTGCTCTCCCCGGTATCGACGAGCGTCACACGCCAGGGTTCGGCGTTACGGTTGTGGATGTGCATGCGATTTTCCGACATGTCGAACGTCACGTCGGACATGTGCAGGAAATAGTTGGCGAAGTACTCCTTGATCACGTAGCCCTTGTAGCCCAGGCAAATCACGAAGTCGTTGATCCCGTAGTGGGAATAGATCTTCATGATGTGCCAGATGATTGGCTTGCCGCCGATCTCGATCATGGGCTTGGGACGCAGATGGGACTCTTCACTGATGCGAGTACCCAGGCCGCCGGCCAGGATGACTGTTTTCATTGTCGACTTACCTTGGAAGGTCGCTACCCAGGACCGGGCTGACAAAATACTGACCAATTCAGCAACTTGAGCAGTCGTAGCAAAAAGACTGCCAACTTGCCTACAGCGAAGGCGCCGATGATGGGGGGAGAGCAAGATGCCCGGCGCGGGGCCGGGGAAGGCACAACCCGACACCCGGAGGACGAGAGCGACAGGGATGTGCAGCGGTGACCTGACGCCGGTGCGAACGGCCGGCTCAGGTCACCAAGGCGCCGCGGTTCAGTCCAGCGCGCGCAGCCACTGTGGCCCGCGTGAATCGACCGGCTGGATCAAGCCCACTGCGCCGTCGATTGCCAGGCCACGGCTGAAGGCCCAGGGCGCTTGTTCGACGAGCGACGCACACACCTGTTCGGACAGTACGGGAACACCTGGGTTGACCAACTGCGCTTGAGGCGCCATGAGTACCAGCAGCCCCGCCTGGGACACCTGCAAGCACAGCTTGATCGCCCAGGCGTCGTCCAGTCCCAGCCCACCCAGCGACTCCAGCACCTGCTTGCGCACCATCAGCCCGTCGCCAGAAACCGCCTGGCAGCCCCGTACCACATCGAGACCCAGGGCCTGGACTCGCGCCTCCACCGGCAGCCCCAGCCAACTGGCGTGCACCTGCTGGCCGTCGAGCAACTCATACCCGGCATGGCTGACGCACCCGAGTTCATCATGCATCTGGCAACCGACCAGACCCACTTCAGGCCGCTGCGCCTGATTGAGCAAGCTTTCGATCCACCCTGGGCTGGACACCTGGCAGCGGTCGCTGATGAAGACCAGATACTCTCCACGCGCCTGCCCGACCGCCTGGCTCAGTCGCTCGCCGAGCACGCTGGACGAACACGACAGCATTCGCGCACGCCCTCCCAGGCTCGCCTCCTGCCCCTGTTCACCACGCGTGATCACCAACACTTCGTAACGTGGATAACGCGTGCGCTGCTGAATGCTGGCAAGACTCGCGGCCAGGCGCTGCATGTCGTCCCCCGCCTCCAGGATGATGCTGACCATCGGCGTGGACGGGTGGCGGAAGTCGAGGAACAAGCGTCCCTCGTAGCCGACCTCGACTTTACCCGCGTAGCCGAGCTGGCTCAGGTGCCGGCCTTCGGTGGCCACGGCATCGTCCAGCATCGTTTCACGCTGATTGCGGCCGATGACCAGGAACTCTTCGATGTGGGCCAGGCCGGCCATGCCCTGGGCCTCGATCACCCGAAGCAGCACATCCAGATCGAGCGCGCCATGGCAGGTCTCACTGAAGCCCCCACCTGCATCAGGGTGTCACGCTGCAGCAGCCAGTGCGGCGCCATCAGGTCAGGACGACTGCGCAGCAGGTCGATGTCCGCGCCTGGACGCAGCACTGCCACCAGGCGACCGTCCTCATCACGCTGCACGTCGTTGCCGCAGACCGCCTTCACGCCCTGCGCCTGGGCCAGCTCCAGTTGCAGGCGCAGCAAGCCACTGCCTGCCAGTTCGTCACCGGCCTGCAAGCGCATCAGCCACTCGCAGGGCAGTTGCCCAGCCAGATGGTTGAGGTGTGAAACAACATTTTCAGCCGTGACTTTGACGAAGTGCAGGGTGTCCCTGACGGTGGTGATCGCAGGCAGCTTGCCCGCCTTGAGCACCACGATGCGAACATCGCGAAGACCGCTGAGCACGATGCTGTCGAAGGTGCGCTGCAGGGCCGCGTCATCGTCATCCAGGTCGAGCACGAACAGGCCGATGCGCAGCGCTTTGCTGGCCGCAATGCGTTTGTGCACGCGCTGCTTCGCAGCACTGCTCAAGGTCGCCGCTGCCAGCGCCTCGAGTACCCGCCCAGAAGGCGTCTCCGCCAATTGTGCAGACACCTCCGGAGCCGGCACCTGCTCCAGACGGTCAAGCCAACGCCCAAGCTCGGCACGCACCTCGGACTGATCGTCGTCCAGCACCTGCAGCAGCGATCGGCACACCTGCGGCGAGAACAGGTTGATCGACAGCGCCTCCCAATATCGGGCACACAGTGATTGCGCACTGTCATTGGCCTGACGCACAAGCAGATCGCGCTGGCGAACCCAGGCGCCCTCGACGGCTCGCAGATGCTGGCGCCCTACTGGCCAGGCATGTACGAGAAACTCCAGGGCCGTCAACTGGCGAAACACCTGGGCGTTGTAGTAAGGCAGCTCCACAAACTGACGCGCCTCGAACTGACGCACCGGCGCCTGTTCGACGCTGCTCCATGGCGACTCGAACACGAGGGGCTGCTCGCCCGCTGCGGCCGTCGCCAGTACGAACTGACGCAGCACAGCGAAGCCCTCCTCGTCGTCGAAATGACCACCCTGCTGCTCATCCCACTGGCGCAAGGCGCGCAGGGTCGGCGCCAACGCATCGGCATCCGGGTGGTCGCCACGACATTCGCTGACGAGCAGCGTGTGCTCGAGCACTGGCAGCTCGAATCGGTACAGCAGCGCCAGCGACAATCCTATTCGCCAGTCCTGTTGCACCTCGGCCTCGGCCAATGCGGCACGTAATGCGTCGACACGCAGCAGGGCTCGCCAGGGCTGCAGGCCACTTCGAGCATGGGCCAAGACGCGCTCGCGCACGCCCTGTTCTTCCAACTGCTCATGCGCCGTTTCGCCAAAACGCAGGTAGCTCACCGTACCGTTGCCTGGACGCATACCCAGGGCGTAACCCTGCACGCCCGCTGCTTGAGGATGCGCGCGTAGCCAGGCATGTGCCTGCTGCAGGGCTTCGGGCAGCAGGAAGTCGCTGTCATCGGCCAGTACCACGAACGCGGCTTCGATCTGGTCGAGTGCCTGCAACAGTGACCGAGGCGTCGAGGTGCCCTCGCCTGCGTCGATCACACGCGTGCTCAACCCTTGCTGCGCATGGTAGGCAATCGCCCGGTCGCGGTATGCCAGGTCCAGGCTGCCGAGCAGTATCACGCAGGTATCGAGTGGCGACGTAGTGTTCATGGATGTATCTCCAGTCATGATGTACCCGATGCTCGGATGTCAGTGTGGCCGCGCGCCCAAGGGTCGGCGCGGCCTTTCAGTCGGCTAGCCAGGCATTGGCCCAGTGTTGCAGGTGCCGTTCATTGAGGACGTAGTCGCGCAGCACCATTTCACGCAGTTGATCGCCCTGACGGTAGCTGGCAACCGGGTCGGCCAGGTGCATGCGAATGGCTTCGAGCCATTCATCCGTGGTGTTTCCCGCCACCCGCGTGCACGGCAGGTAGCCCTGATAGGCACGTGTGTCTGTGCAGATCACCGGGAAACCGCAGGCGCCGTACTCGAGCAGTCGCAGATTGCTCTTGCAGTCGTTGAACAGGTTCTGTTCCAGCGGCGCCAGCGCCAGATCGAGATTCAGGCTCGCCAGCTTGGCCGGGTAGTGGGACATGGGTATGCCCGCATGGAACTCCTTGATGTAGGGGCGCAGGCTTTCCGGACACATGCCGAAGAACACCCAGTCCACTTGGTCGGCCAGGGCCTTGATCACCTCCAGCAACACTTCGAGGTCGCCGCGGTGACTGGTGCCACCGGCCCAGCCGACCCGAGGTCGAGCGGTGGTCTGTCGTTCGCTGGACAAGCCCGCCCACAACGAAGCGGCCAGCATGTTGGGCACCACGCGAATATCCGTGTGCAGGTCCGACAGTGCATCGGCCAACGGCTGGGTCGAGACCACCACCCGGTCGCACATGGAAATGCCCAGCCTGACGGCCTCGCGGATATCGGCCGGCATGTTGCGCGAGTGATCGTTACGTTCCGGCACACCAATGATGTAGTCGTCGATTTCGTAGATACGTCGCGCCTGGGAGGCGCGCAACAAGCGCCCGATTTCCTCCACTGAACTCATGCGGCTACGGTACTGCACGACGATGACATCGGGCTTTTCCCGCTCCAGCTCAATCAGGTCAGGCAGGCGATAGTTTTGCCCGCCCTGAATCCAGCCTGCCGCTTCGAGCTCATGAAACGGTTGCGACACGCGGTAGTGACCGACCGCCGAGGCGTTGATCGGCAGCGCCATCACCGAAGGCAGCACCCGCTCGATGAAAGGGTCCCAGCCCGTGCGTAAACCAGGCTCCAGGCTGAAGCTGGTCATGCCCAGGCTCAGGTTGTGATTGTAGGCAGGATCACGGGCGACCTTGGCCAGCCAGCGTTGATAGAACAGGTCGCGGTCGCCCTGCCCTGGTTTGACCTGCGCGTTGCCCCCGGCGCGTGGCACCTGGGCCAGCACTGCCGCAGGCGTCATGACCACCAGATAACCTTGCTCGCCCGCTCGCAGGCAGAAGTCGACATCCTGCAAACTCGCGGCCAGCGCATGGGTGTCGAAGCCGCCCAACGTCTGCATCAGCTCGCGGCGCACCAGCAGACAGTCCAGGGACACCGCGCTGCAGTTCTGCACACACGTCAGTCGATAGAGGTAGCCATTGGCGTCCCTGGGCATGCCGACGAACGGGCTGTCGGCCTCACCATGCAGTCCCAGCACCAGACCGGCCGCAACCACAGCCCCGGACGGATCGCACAACTTCGGCCCTACCACCCCGACTTCGGGGCGCTGGGCCTGCGCCATCATCTCCGGCAGCCAGTGCGCATCGAACGCTACACAGGCGCTGTCGAGCATCAGCAAGTAATCACCCCGCGCGGCGACGCTCGCCTCGTTCAGACGAGCAGCACGACTGCCAGCCGACACCTCGATGACCCGCAACTGGTCGCTGCCCAGGGTGAGCATCGCGTCCAACCACTGGCGCACGTGCAACGGGGTGTCGGCTGCGGCAATCAGCAACACTTCGAACGCCGCATAGGCAGTGTGCTCGAACAACGACTCGACACACTGCCTCAGCGTCCCCAGATCATCCCCAACAGTCACCAGGATCGACACGCTTGCCTGCACGTCGTGCCGGTAGCTCACACGGCAGAGGGCCTGATCGCTGGCACCGACGACCTGCGCCTGTACGCCCAAGCGCTGCAAGTGCGCCTGCACGACACGCGGTGCCTGGATCACGCAGCGCGGGTGGCTCAGCCATTGGCTGAAGTCCCACTGGCAGTGCACCAGCAGTTCATCGACATGCTCGATCACGTGCAGGCCGCGGTGCTCGGCCAGCCGCCAGAACAGATCATGGGGCGCCATGAGATCGAAGTCTGCGTCGAACCCGCCAACGGCCAACAACGCCTGGCACTCGAAGGCAAGCAGCCGCCCTACATAAGGCAGGCTGCGCATCAGGTCGAGGTTGAAGTCCGGCTTGAACAGCGGTTGGGTCGGCTGCAAAGTCGCATGACTGCCCTCATCGACATACAGGCAGACCCGCTCGCGTAGCGCCATTCTCTCTGCCATGATCGCCAAGGCGTGCGGCACCAGGCGGTCACCTGCCTGCACCAGGAAGATCCAGTCGGCATCGCCCAGTGACACCTGCTGCTGCAACTGGCCCAGGCCATGATCGGCGATGCGCAGGCATTGAACGCCGTCGCGCTCGGGCACGCTCAGCGCTCCCGAAGCCAGCACCCAGCAAGCCGAAGGCGGGTAAGACTGCGCCGCGAGGCTGTCGAGGGTTGCACGCAGGGCCAATGCCTGATCTTCCCCGGCCCAGATCACTGGAACAATGCGCGGCCGCGAAGGCCAGCGCTCGAAGCGCTTGGGCAAAAGGTTGAGTTGGGCCGTGGTCAGCGCGCGCGAGTCCAACCACTGTGCATACACGTCCTCGAACGACAGGCAATCGCTGCCCAACTGCTGGTTGACCCTCGCCTCCTGCAGCGAGCGCAGGCCATTGAGGTCGTATTCTTCCCACTCAGGTACCTGACCATCGCTGTAGTGGCGCAGCGGCTGATAGCGTACCCAGCCTTTGGCCGGCGCCGCTTCGCTGTTACGTGCCTCGAGCATGCCCTTGATCCAGAGGGTCTCGGTCGGATACGCCAAGGTCATACTGGCCTGATGGCTCAGTCGCCCTGGATGCAGACGTTCAAGGCTCAGGAACCGCTCCAGATGCCCCAGGTTGCCACGGCGCATGAGGCACAGATAAAGCGCGATATCCAGACGCGCTGCGAACCCCGCGTCCACCAGCGCAGGCAGGAATTGCTCGACCAGCGCGCGGCGCATCAGCGTATGACTCAACCCGCCGAAAATGTTCGAACCGGTCGCATGCACGGCCTCGAGCAGATCGGAGCCTTTGACCACGGCATCTTCCGGGCACAGGAACATGTTCAGCATGCGCGAAGGCAGGAAGGTATCGTCGGCGGCGCACAACATGCGCTGGCAGATGACCATGCTCACGTCGGTGTGCGTCTGCATCAGCGCCGCCTGCAAGCCGACACAGTTGTTGAACAGCAGATCGTCGTCGCACAGGAACTTGATCAGCTCACCGCTGGCATTTTCCAGACACTTCAACAGATTGCGCGCAAATCCCAGGGGTTGCGGATTACGGCTGTAGTGAATGGCAAAGCCCGTTTGCTCGCTCACGTCGTCGATGATCCGCCGTATCTCGTCGCCGCCGCTGTCATCGCACACTACGACTTCGAGATGGGGATAGTCCTGCTTGACTGCACTGAGCAACGCGTTGGACAGGAAGTCTGGATTGAAGGCAGGGATCGCGATGCTGACGAGGGGTGAATGATTCACGGTGTAGAACCTTGAAAAAAAGCCCGCGCATGGCCTTGGACAGGCCATGCAGGACCGATGACAGCCGAGCCGATCAGATGTAATTGACCAACGACAAACTGGCGATCTTGGCGTAGGACTGCAGCGAAGCCTGATACATGTTGGTCTGCATCTGCAGGCGCATCATCACCGATGCCGGGTCGCTGTCGCGGATCGAGCTCTGGGTCTTGGCGTTCTCGGTGGTCAGCGCCTCGTTGGTCTCGGACTGCACGTCCAGCGCCGCACCGCGGCCACCGATGCTGCTGATGGACGAGGCGACCTGATCGGACGCGCTGCGGACATTGCCGATCGCCGAATCCAGGGCGGCCTGGAAGTTGCGCTTGGCCGTCGGATCACTGTCCACAGGGGAGCTCAGGGCCGCGCGCAACTGGCCGATGGTGTCGAGTACGTTCTGGGTCTGATGGGTATCGACCTTGATGCCGAACGCGTCACCGGCACTGGGGGTGCCCGATAGTTGGAAGCTCACCCCCGAGGCGGTCGCCGTTGAACCTGACAGCGTTCCGCTGGAAATCGGGCGGCTATTGTCGCTCATCGGTGCGGCGTACAGCTCGAAGTCGGTGGCGCTGGTGAACTTCAAGACCGCACCGCCGCTCGGGAACGAGGCGTTGTACTGGCCCTGGTTGCTGATGGTAGCGCCGGTCACCTGCGCCGAAGAGCTGTTGCCGGGGCTGCGCGTGCCGGCGATAGAGTCGGCCTTGGAGCTCAGGCTGAAGGTGTGCCCTGCGATGGCTGCATCCGGGTTCGCCTGGTCGCCCGGTTTGAGGCTGATGCCCAGACGCAGGTCCACTCCGCGGAAAGAGATCGAAGGGTTGTCGCTCTTGGGATCGAACTTGCCGCCCTGAGAGGCTTCCAGCGTGACATCGTTACCACCGGCGTCGAGGATGCGGTACTGGGTGCTGCTGAGAAACTCGATGTTGTACGGCTCGCCGCCGCGGAAGCGGTCGTTGTAGGTGGCGCTGCCGGACACTTGCCCATCAGACAGGCTCACGCGTCCGTCGTCCACCGCCGGCGAGGTCAGGCGGGTCTGGCTGCGGCTGGTATTGAGCGCCTGTTCGAAGGCGTCGTAGCCCGTCTCGTTGGTCGCCAGGCTGAGCATGTCACCGACCTGTAGCTTGAGCTGGCTCTGGTCGCCCTGATAGCTGTAGGTGCCGTCAGCGTTGCGGGCATACGGTGGGGTGTCGCCCTTGGAGCCGGAGAACAGGTACTTGCCGTTCTCGTCACGGCTGTTCATCAGGGAGAACAATTGCTCCTCCAGCGATTTCAGCTCGGCGGCATTGGCCTTGCGGTCGTCGTCGGTGAAGCCGGCGTTGCCGGAACTGACCGCCAGTTCGTTGACACGCTGCAGGATGTTGCTGATGCCGTTGAGCGTGCTCTCTGCCGTGCCCAGCGCGTTGCGCACGTTGGTGGTGTTGGTCTTGTACTGGTCCAGCATATTCTTCTGCTGATCGAGTTGCAGCAGCCGCGAGGCGCCCACCGGATCGTCGGCGGCGGTACGCACGCGGACCAGATCGGTGGCTTCCTGCTGGGTCTTGACCAGGTTGCCGAAGCTGCGCTGGTTGTTGGTGCTGCTGGTGTTGTAGAACTGCGAAGTGGAAATGCGCACGGTCTACGTCTCCTTCAAAGACTGTTGATCAAGGTGGCGAAGGTGGCCTGGGCCGCCTTGATGATCTGCGAGGACGCGGTGTAGTACTGCTGGAACTTGACCAGGTTGCCGGTCTCTTCATCGATCGACACACCCGAGACGCTGTCGCGCCCTTCCAGTGCCGACTTCTGCAACGCGTCGGTGGCATCCATGTCCATGCTCGCCTGGCTGGCCTTGCCGCCGACGTTGGACACCAGCTTGGCGTAGGCGTCGGTCATGCTGATACCACGGCCGTCAGCGCCGACGTCCACCGTGGCCTTGGTTTGCAGGTCGAGAATCGACTGGGCGTTGCGGTTGTCGGAGGAACCGCCGGCGGTCAGCGACACCGTGAAGTTGTCACCGCTTTTCGGCGCACCCGACACGTCCATCTCGAAGGTGAAATTACGCTGGGTGGCGCCGTCCATGATCGGGTTGCCGGAGCCGTCGACCATCGGCACCGAAAGCTGCAGCTTGTTGCTCTGGCCGGGGATGATGGTGCCGGTGCCGATCGAATTGCCCTTGGCGTCGTACAGGGTGTAGCCCTGGGGCGAGGCGGAGTCGTCGCCGAACACCAGCTTGACCGGCGTGGAGTACTTCAGGCCCGTCTGCAACTCGGCGCGGTCGGTGGCGTTGTAGATGTCCAGCTTGGAGGTCAGGGTCGGCTGGTTGACCAATCCGGTGCCCTGGTTGCCCGCGCCGTTGACCACACTCAGTGGCGAGGACATGGCCAGGCGCTTGGGGTCGGTCAGCACCGCCTGGATACCGGCAGCGGCATTGCGCGTCGGGGTGATCTTGAAACTGTCACCGGCGGACACCGCGCCGCCGTTGAGCGACAGGCTGAAACCTTCGATCACCTTGGGCGGGTTGTCGGTGAGGTCGAAATTGCCCATACCGGTGCCATCGGGCAGCTTGCGCACGTTGTAGCCGGTGGCGCTGGTGAAGGTCACCTGGTAATCGCTGGTGCCGAGCTTGCCGCTGTCCTTGATGGTCACATCGAGGTTGCCGGAACCGGCGCTGTTGCCTTGTCGGGCGATGCTGCGCTCGCTGACGGCCTTGGCGCTGTTGATGTCGCCGAACAGCAGCGCGCCGAACTCGCCGTTCTTGTCGATGCCCTGCCCCAGTTGGCTGTTGATCGCGTCGGAGATCACCAGCGCCACGCGGCCCAGCTCGTTGAGCGCCGGGTCCAGGGTTTCCTTGCGGTAACGCAGCAGGCCGCCGAGCTCACCGCCGGTGGTGGAGGCGGTGATGTCCATCTTGGTGCTGCCGCGGTTGATGACCAGGCTCATGCGCGTGGGATCGTCGCGCCCCGGCGCCACTTCCAGGGCCTGGGTGGTCTTGCCGAGCACCAGCGCCTGGCCGTTGGGCAAGTAGATGTCGTAGTTGCCTTCGCGCTCGACCACCTGGGTGCCGACCAGCTTGTTCAGTTCGCGCACCGCACCGTCGCGCTGATCGAGCAGGTCGTTGGGCTGGCCCTGGATCGCCGAGACACGGGAAATCTGCTCGTTGAACTGGGCGATGGTGGTGGTGAGCTTGTTCACCTGGTCGGCCATCGACGCCATGTTGGCGTTGAGGTTGGCGTTCTGTTGGTTGAGCTGCGAGGACAGGCTGTTGAAGCGCTTGGCCAAGGTCTGCGCGCCGGTCAGCAGCAATTGCCGCGAGGCGTCCTCGTTGGGCTTGGCCGCCGCGTCCTGCATGGCGTTGAAGAAGCCCTTCAGCGCTGCGGTGATGCCGGTGTCGGCACTCGACAGCGCCGTATCGAGCGGAGCGATCTGCTTGAGGTACGAGGTGGCGTCGCTGGACAACGAGGTGGTGGTGCGCAGCTGGTTCTCGAGGAAGGCGTTGTACACCCGGCGCACGTCGGCCAAGGTCGTGCCGCTGCCCATGAAGACCGTGCCGGTCTGCTGCGAGCCCTTGGTCTTCTGCACGATCTGCTGGCGAGAGTAGCTGTCCACATCGGCGTTGGCGATGTTGTTACCCAGGGTATGCAACCCCGATTGCGCGGCGCCCAGCCCGGACATGCCAATGTTGATCAAGCTCGCCATGTTTCGCTGCCCTTAAAGTTGCGTGGTGGTCCCGAGCATTGCGTAGCTCGTGTCCGACTTCATTTGTCGTGCGATCTGCGAGATCTTGCTGGCGTAGTTGGGGTCGGTGGCATACCCCGCCTTCTGCAGCTCTCGCACGAACTGTTCCGGTTTATCGGCTGCGTTCACCGCAGCTTGATAGCGCGAATTGTTCTGTAACAGGCTGACCAGGTCGTGGAAGCTGTCCTGGTACGACGCGTAGGAGCGGAACGCCGCCGTCTCCTTGACGAACTGGCCGTCACGAAACTCGCTGGTGATCGCCCGCGCCTCGCCGCCCTGCCAGTTGCCGGTGGCCTTGATGCCGAACAGGTTGTGACTGCTGCTGCCGTCGGGATTGCACATGACCGACTTGCCCCAGCCGGTTTCCAGGGCCGCCTGGGCCACCAGATAGCGCGGATCGATGCCGATGCGCTTGGCGGCCTGCTCGGCCATCGGCAGCATGGTGGCGACGAAAGCGTCGCTGTCGGCGAACGCTTTCTTCGGCGCCAGCGGTGGCTGGGCCACGGCGCGGCCGAGGATCTGCAGGTCACGCCCGGGCGCGGCGAACGCTTGCGCCGGTTCCCAGTCGCCAGTGGCCACGCCGCCGGGGGAATGTCGCCGCGTTGCGGCAGTGCCGCTGCGTTGCCAGCCGCCGCAGGCGCGCTCGCCGACGGCACAATGCCGGCCAACAGGCGATCGGTGAGCTTGCCGGGCAGCGACAGGCGCCGCGCATTGAGCGCCGCCACGTCGTTGCGGGTCGACGTGGACTCCATCGCCTGCGGCGCGGCGACCACCTTGGTGCCCCACAGCGCCGGCGCATTGCCGTCCACGCGCGGGAACGGACTGGTGTTGGGACGCGCGGCCTTGTTCTTCGACAACTGGCGCACCAGCACGTCCTGCAGACCGATACCGCCGCCCTCGCGGGACATGCTCACGGACAACTGCTGGTCGTACATGTCGCGGTACTGCTTGACCGTCTCGGTGTTCATCGGGTCGTCGGCCGCCATGACATCGCCCGCCTTGCGCGAGGCCTTGAGCATCTCGCCGATGAACAGCGATTCGAACTCCTGGGCCACCTTGCGGATGTTGCCCTCGCTGTCGCGGTCGCCGTGCTTGAGCGAACTCAGGCGATTGAGGTCGGTGTAGGCGCCGCTGTCGGCGCTGCCAGAAACCAGGCTCTTGGGGGTCATCGCCAGGTTCCTCAGATCACGATCAGGTCGGCTTGCAAGGCGCCGGCCTGTTTCAGGGCTTCGAGGATCGCCATCAGGTCACCCGGCGCTGCGCCGACCTGGTTCACCGCACGGACGATCTCGTCCAGCGTGGTGCCCGGGCCGAACTTGAACATCGGCTTGGCTTCCTGCTGCGCGTTGACCCGCGAGCGCGGCACCACGGCGGTCTGGCCGTTGGACAGCGGCCCTGGCTGGCTGACGATCGGGTCTTCGGTGATGGTCACGGTCAGGCTGCCGTGGGTGACGGCGGCTGGCGAGACTTTCACGTTCTGGCCGATCACGATGGTGCCGGTGCGCGAGTTGATGATGACCTTGGCCACGGCCTGGCCGGGATCGATCTCCAGGTTCTCAAGGATCGACAGGTAGTCCACGCGCTGGCTGGGGTCCATCGGCGCGCTGACGCGTACCGATCCGCCGTCCAATGCCTGGGCCACGCCCGGGCCGAGCAGCTCGTTGACCTTGTCGACGATGCGCTTGGCCGTGGTGAAGTCGGGGCGGTTGAGGTTCAACGTCAGGGTATTGCCTTGGTTGAAGCCGCTCGGCACCGCGCGCTCGACCGAGGCGCCGCCGGGAATGCGTCCGGCTGACGGCACGTTGACGGTGATCTTGGAGCCGTCGCGACCTTCGGCGTCGAAGCCACCGACCACCAGGTTGCCCTGGGCGATGGCATAGACGTTGCCGTCAATACCCTTGAGTGGCGTCATCAGCAGGCTGCCGCCGCGCAGGCTCTTGGAGTTACCGATCGAGGACACGGTGATGTCGATCACCTGCCCCGGCTTGGCGAACGCCGGCAGGTCGGCATGCACCGACACCGCCGCGACGTTCTTGAGCTGCACGTTGCCCGACCCCGGCGGCACCTTGATGCCGAACTGCGAGAGCATGTTGTTGAAGGTCTGCAGGGTGAACGGCGTCTGGGTGGTCTGGTCACCGGTGCCGTTGAGCCCCACCACCAGCCCGTAGCCGATCAACTGGTTGGCGCGCACGCCGGAAATGCTGGCGATGTCCTTCAGCCGTTCGGCCTGGGCGGCGACGGCGAAGGTCAGGAGCAAGGTCGCGGCAATCAACTGCCTGGCGTTGAACATGGTCATCCGTACTCAGAAGGGCCAAAGCGGGCTCATGAAGAAGCGGTCCAGCCACCCGGGCTGGCTGGCGTCGGCGAAGGAGCCGGTGCCCGAATAGGTGATGCGCGCGTCGGCCACACGGGTGGACGGCACGGTGTTGTCGGTGGCGATGTCGTCGGCACGCACCAGCCCGGCGATGCGCACCAGCTCTTCGCCGGTGTTCAGGGTCATCCACTTCTCGCCGCGCACGGCGATGATGCCGTTGGGCAGCACCTCAGCCACGGTCACGGTGACCGAGCCGGTCAGGGTGTTGCCCTGGCTGGCCTGACTGGCGCCCTTGGTGGTCCGCTCACCGTTATAGCCGGCATTGAGCGACAGGTCGCCGCCGCCGAACGGGTTGTTGGTGTTCGGGGTGGTGCCGAACAACGAGGTCAGACCGAGGTTGGCCTTGCTGTTCTTCTGCAACTGCGAACCGGCGTTCTTGCTCGCCGAGGTGCGCTCGTTGAGGGTGATGGTGATGATGTCACCGACCCGGAACGCCTTGCGGTCGCCGTACATGTTCTGTTCGAACCCGGCCTGGTAGATCGAACCGTTGTTGGCCGCCGACGGCAGCGGGGTGCGTGGCAGCACGGGCGCATAGTACGGGTCGTTGGGCTTGGCCGACGGTGCGACGCAGCCGGCCAGCAACACGGCACCACCCAGGGCGACGACGGACAACAGACGATTCATGACGCTTACCTCACGGTGTAACGGGCGCTGCCACGGCAGCCGGGTCGCTAGAGCCAGGGCTCAGAGTTTCTGGGTGACGAACGACAGCATCTGGTCGGCGGTGGAGATGACCTTGGAGTTCATCTCGTAGGCACGCTGGGTGGTGATCATGTTCACCAGTTCTTCCACGGTGCTGACGTTGGAGTTTTCCAGGGTCTGTTGCAGCGTGGTGCCCAGCCCGTTCAGACCCGGGGTGCCCACCTGCGGCGCGCCGCTGGCGGCGGTTTCGAAGAACAGGTTGCTGCCGATCGCCTGCAGGCCGGCCGGGTTGATGAAGTCGGCGGTCTGGATGTTGCCGATGATCTGCGCGGCGGGGTTACCGGGCACAGTGATCGACACGGTGCCGTCCTGGCCGACGGTGAAGGTCTGCGCCTCCGGCGGCACGACGATGGCAGGCTCCAGGGCGAAACCGTTGGCCGTGACGATCTGGCCGTCCGAATTGAGGTGGAAGGTGCCGTCACGGGTATAGGAAACGGTGCCATCAGGCTGCAGGACCTGGAAGAACCCCCGGCCGTTGACGGCCAGGTCCAGCGGGTTCTCGGTGGTCTGCAGGCTGCCGGTCTGGAAGTTCTTCTGGGTGCCGACGACGCGCACACCGGTACCGACCTGCAGACCCGACGGCAGCTCGCTGTCCTGGGTCGACTGGGCGCCAGGCTGACGCTTGGTCTGGTACAGCAGGTCCTGGAACTCGGCACGGTCGCGCTTGAAGCCAGTGGTCGAGACGTTGGCCAGGTTGTTGGAGATGACCGACAGGTTGGTGTCCTGTGCGGAGAGGCCGGTTTTAGCGACCCAAAGAGCCGGAAGCATTCAGTGTTCTCCTCGTGCGCCTGTTTTACGGCACCCGTTCAAAGGTAATTAGCCGAGCTGCAAGACCCGAGCCATGGCTTGGTCGCCTTCTTCGGCGGCCTTCATCATCTTGACGTGCAGTTCGAACTGACGGGACAGCGCCAGCACCGAGGTCATTTCTTCCACGGCATTGACGTTGCTGCCCTGAAGGAAACCCGAGACCACGCGCACGTTGGCATCGGCATCGGCCGGCTGGCCGCTGTTGGTGTGGATCAATCCATCCAGGCCTTTATGCATGGCCTTGATGTCCGGATTGACCAGCTTAATGCGGTCCACTTCGGCCATGACCCGCGGATCTTCGCCCATGGCGCGAATGCTGATGGTGCCGTCGTCACCCACTTCGACTTTCTGCTCAGGCGGAATGGCGATCGGTCCGCCGTTGCCCATCACCGCCATGCCATTGCCGGCACGCAGCACGCCGAGCGCGTCGATGTTCAGGCTGCCCGTGCGCACGTAAGCTTCGCTGCCGTCCGGCGCCTGCACGGCCATGAAACCGTTGCCGCTGACCGCCACGTCCAGGTCACGACCGGTTTCGATCAACGGGCCTGCACTGAAGTCAGTGGCGGGCCGCTCGCTCATGGCGAAGGCACGCGCCGGAAAGCTGTCGCCGAACACGGGCATCGAACGCGCCTGTTCCAGGTCGCGCTGAAAGCCATTGGTGGAAACGTTCGCCAGGTTGTTGGCATGCGCCTTCTGCGCCACCGCGTTCTGGGCGGCGCCGGTCATGGCGACGTAAAGCATCTTGTCCACAGTCATCCTCCGCTGCACTGGCGATCGATTGCCGCTCACCGTTGCTGTGCAGGCTGTAAAGCAAGTTCCGAACCAACTTTCCAGAATTCGCTAAAAAGCCCGTGAACACGGGCTTTCGAGGGATCGGAGCAGTGGTTGGATGTCGGTTATCCGGCGCGGCTTTGCCGCCGGTGGCAAGGGGGTGCCAAAAGTTCGAGAGCCGCGAAGCCGCCCTCAGCGGTCACGGCATCCGCCATTGTCATAGGGCCCGGCGAAGCGCTTCCAGCCCTCCCCTGGCGACCACTGCGAGCACACCAGACGTCCGTCTACCTGACTCTCCCAGCGCCACCAGGGCGCGGTGCCGGCCTGGGCCTGCAGCAGGCACAGCCCGGCAAGCAGCGCGACTGCGACTTTCCTCATGATCACTCCTGCACAAACGACGAGCCCCTTCAAGGCAAAGGGGCTCGGATCACTACGCTCGACCGAAGACCATCAGGTCATCTGGATGATGGTCTGCATGATGGTGCTTTCGGTGGAGATGGTCTTGGCGTTGGCCTGGTAGTTGCTCTGCGCCTTGACCAGCTCGACCAGCTCCTGCGTCAGGTTGACGTTCGAGGCTTCCAGGGAGTTGGACTCCACCGAACCCAGGGTGCCGGTCTTCGGCGCATCGACACCCGGAATGCCGGAAGCGAAAGTTTCCTTCCAGCGGGTACCGCCGATCTGCTGCAGCCCCTGGTCGTTGGCGAAGCTGGCGATGGCCACTTGGCCGATTGCACGCGACTGCTGGTTGCTGAAGCTGGCGAACATCACCCCCGAGGAGTCGATCGACAGGCTCGACAGGATGCCGGTGGCGTAACCGTCCTGGCTCTGCGACATGCGCGCGGTCTCGGTGTTGTACGAGGTGGTGCTGTTCATCGACAGGCGCATGCCGTCGGTGTTGCCGCTCGAACCGTTGCTCGCCCAGTTACCGGAGGCGTCCTTGGACGCCGGGATCCAGCCCTTGAGGCTGAAGGTGTTGTTGGTCACGCTCCAGTTCGCGGCAGGCACGCCGGTGTTGTCGGTGGCCATGGCCTTGATGCTGCCGTCGGCATTGAATTCCATTGTACCGGTCAGCGGCGCGGCACTGGTCGGATCGAGCGGGTTGCGACCATCAACCAAGGTATACATGGTCCACTCGTTGGTGCCAGTCTTGCGATAGAACTGCTCCATCGTGTGTTCGTTGCCCTGGTTATCGTAGACCTTGGTCGGGAACGATTTGGTGTAGGTGGTCTGATCGGCCGGGTCGAACGGCTTGTTCGGCACCATCACCGGCGGCGTAGCGCCGTTGGACACTTCCAGGGGAATGGTGTCGGCGGAGGAGTTCAGGTTGATGCCCTGATCGATCAGGGTGGTCGCCTTGGGCGCCAGTGCCGAGGTGTCGATCTTCAGATTGGTGAGGATGCCCTTCTGGATCTTGCCGGTGCTGTCGGCGGCGTAGCCTTGCAGGTTCAAACCGTCGGAGGTGACCACATTGCTGTTCTTGTCGGTGCGGAACGCACCGGCACGGGTATAGCTAAGCGAGCCGTTGTCCGAGAGCACGAAGTAGCCCTGGCCCTGAATGCCCATGTCCAGCACGTTGCCGGTATTGTTCACGTCACCCTGGGTGAACTGCTGCGAGACGGCGGCCAGGCGCACGCCGTTACCGATCTGGTTCTTGCCCACGCCCAGACGGTTGGCGCCGGCATAGACGTCGGCGAACTCGGCGCGCGACGACTTGAAGCCGGTGGTGTTGACGTTGGCGATGTTGTTGCCGGTGACGTCCAGTTGCTTGTTGGCTGCGTAGAGACCGCTAAGGCCGATATTGAAAGACATGTAGTGCTCCTTCTGCCGAACAGACCGGCCTTAGATTCCGATGGTTTGTACTTTGGAGATGCCGACCTTGCCGATACCGGCGAGGTTGAGCATCATCTCGCCGCCTGCACCGGCAACGGTGACGCTGGTGACCGTGGCCGGCAGCAGGGTGTACATCTGCTGGTCCTTGCCATCGACGGTGGTGGTGGCGCTGAAGCTGTAGTTGCCGGCAGCGACCTTCTCGCCTTTGTCGTTGGTGCCGTCCCAGATGAAGTCGGCATTGCCCTTGTTCTGCGCGCCGAGGTCGATGGTCTTGACCACGTTGCCGTCCTTGTCCTTGATGGTGATCTTGCCGTTGTCGATGTTCTGCGGCACCACCACCTGGCCATTGAGGCTCTTGCTAGGGTCGATCATGGCCTTGTCGTTCTGCACGATCACCGAGCGACCGACCAGCGAGGACGCCTGCAGGGCCTGAGAGGAACCCATTGCACTGGTAATGCCATTGACCGACTGGTTGAGGGTCTGGATGCCCTCCAGGCTGCTGAACTGCGCCAACTGCGAGACGAACTCGCTGTTGTCCTGCGGGTCGAGGGGGTTCTGGTGCTGCATCTGGGTGACCAGCAACTGCAGGAAGGCATCTTTGCCGAGCGCGTTCTTGTCGGTCGACTCGGTGGTGTTCTTCTTGGTGTTGCCAGTGGTGCTCACGCCCGAATTGGCGAGGACTTCATTGAGGTTCGTGGCCATGTCTTACACTCCGTGATCACTGACCCAGGGTCAGGACCTTCTGCATCATGGTCTTGGCGGTGTTCATCAGCTCGGCGTTGGTCTGGAACGCACGGCTGGCGGAGATCATGTCAGCCATCTCCTCGACCACGTTGACGTTGGGGTAGTAGACGTAGCCGTCCTTGTTCGCCGCCGGGTGGTTGGGCTCGTAGCGAGCCTCCAGATTGCTCTGGTCCTCAATGATGCCCTTGACCTGCACGCCCTGGCCGGCCTGCCCCTGATCCTCGAACAGCGACTGGCTGCCGCCGTTCTGCGCCTGCTCGAAGGTGGTGGCGAACACCGGGTGGCGGGCACGGTAGGTCTGGTCGATGCTCGAGGACACGGTCTCGGCGTTGGCGATGTTGGAAGCGACGGTGTTCAGTCGCGTGTTCTGCGCACTCATGCCGCTACCGGCGATATTGAAGACACTGGCAAGGGACATGGTCACTCTCCGCGCAGGGCCGATACCAGCCCTTTGAATTTACTGTTGAGCAAGGTGAAGCTGGCCTGGAAGTCGATGGCGTTCTGCGTGTAGTTCGACTGTTCCATATGGGCATCGACGGTGTTCTGGTCGATCGACGGCTGCATCGGCGTGCGGTACTTGAGCGTGTCGTCGGCCAGCGCCATGCCTTCGGCCTCGATGTGTCGGCTGTTGGTGCGCTGCAACGACACCCGCTCTTCGGTGCGCTTGCCGGACTCACCGGCCAGTACCGAGGCGAAGTCCAGGTCGCGGGCCTTGTAGCCGGGGGTGTCGGCGTTGGCGATGTTGTTGGCCAGCACCTCGGCGCGCTGGGCGCGCAGACCCAATGCCTTTTCGTGGATGCCGAGGGCGTTGTCGAAGCTGATGCTCATGTCGGGGAACCTTCGAAGGTTGACCTGCGTTGCGTTGGCCAAGATATAGCAAGGGCTGTGCCAACACGCCACAGCCCAGCAATGCCGGGCATTGAACCTTTAGCGAGGGGTTTGGCCTGCCAGAAAAGCGGCAAGGGGTTTCCGCTTCATGGCGGCGAAGCGGCAAAAGCGCAGCGGCAACGGCGGCAATCCAAAAAATTGACGTGATCGCGCAGAACGAAAAAACCGGCGTCTTTCGACACCGGCTTTTTCATTACTTGGCCTGGTAGATGATCCCCGGACTGCACTGGACCATCTGGTAATGATCCGGCAAGCCGTTCAGCGCTTCGGAGGCGCCGAGGAACAGATAGCCACCCGGTTTGAGGGTGGCATGAATGCGCATGAGGATGTCTTTCTTCACCTGGGCGGAGAAGTAGATCAACACGTTGCGGCAGAACACGATGTCGAACTTGCCCAGCGACGCGTAGCTGTCGAGCAGGTTGAACGAGCGGAACTCGACGCGACTGCGAATCGGCGGCTTGACCGCCCAGCGGCCCGGGCCTTTCGGGTCGAAGTAGCGCTGCAGGCGTTCCTGGGACAGGCCACGGGCGATGGCCAGGCTGTCGTACTCGCCGGTTTTACAGTTGTTGAGCATGGCGCCGGAGAGGTCGGTGGCAACGATCTGCGCCCCCATCTTCAACTGGCCAAGATTGCTGCGCTCGAATTCGTCGATGGCCATCGACAGCGAATACGGCTCCTGACCCGACGAACACGCCGCCGACCAGATGCGCAGGCGCTGCCCCGGGTTGGCACGAATGAACTCCGGGATGACCCGGCTCTTGAGCACCTCGAACGGATAGGTATCGCGAAACCACAGGGTTTCGTTGGTGGTCATGGCATCGACGACCTGCTCGCGCAGACCGCTGCGTGGCTGGGTCTGAATGCGCTGCACCAGCTCGCCGAGGCTCTTGATGCCCTGCTGCTCCATCAACTTGTTGAGACGGCTGGACACCAGATACTGCTTATTTTCGCCCAGCAGGATGCCACAGGCTTTCTCCAGGAAGACCCTGAACTGTTCGAAATCCAAATTACCCGTAGACAATGCTGCCGCCTCTTTTCAATCGCTTGCGCCGGGGGCGAACCCCCGACAATTTCAGTGCGTCGCCTTGATCCGGTCGACCACGCGGTGGGCCAGGTCATCCGGCCTGAACTTGGCCAGGAAGTCATCGGCGCCGACTTTCTTGACCATCGCCTGGTTGAACACGCCCGACAGCGAAGTATGCAGGAGGATGTGCAGCTTTTGCATGCGTGGATCGCTGCGAATCTCGGCAGTGAGGGTATAGCCGTCCATCTCCGGCATTTCAATGTCGGAAATCATCATCAGGAATTCCTCTTCCGGACGCTTGCCCTCATCCACCAGCTTGCGCAGGTAGTCGAGCGCCTGACGACCATCGTTGAGCGCGACCACTTCCACGCCCACCGTCTGCAGACAACGGCTGACCTGCTTGCGTGCCACCGACGAGTCATCGACCGTCAGCACCCGCAGCAACACGGCCTTGTCCTGCACTTCGGCATCCACCACGCCGGCCGAGACCGACTCCGACGACGGCGCCACTTCGGCCAGCACCTTCTCCACGTCGATGATCTCGACCATGCGATTGTCCACACGGGTGACCGCCGTGAGGTAGTGATCGCGGCCGGTGCCCTTGGGTGGCGGATGGATTTCTTCCCAGTTCATGTTGACGATGCGCTCGACCGAGTGCACCAGGAAGCCCTGGGTCTTGGTGTTGTATTCGGTGATGATCACGAAACTGTTGCGCGTCTCTTCCTTCAGGCCCGGCAGACCGGTGGCCATCGACAGGTCGAGAATGGGAATGGTCGCCCCGCGAATGTTCGCCACGCCACGCACCACCGCATGTGACTTGGGCAACAGGGTCAGGTCCGGGCACTGCAGCACCTCCCGCACCTTGAACACGTTGATGCCGTAGAGTTGATCGCCATTGAGACGGAACAACAGCAGCTCCAGGCGATTCTGTCCAACCAGCTGTGTGCGCTGGTTGACCGAATCCATAACGCCAGCCATGCCAGACTCCTTATGTTTTTCTGCTTGCTAGACAACAAGTCGGCACGGGCTTTGCTTTTTTGAGCCCATGTACACGAAAACGACATTTTTCCGACGACCGACACGCCTCGTGGCCCTTTTTCTGGCCACCGCTTGCCTGTTCGCGTCCGGCGCTCGCACGCTGGCGGATTCGTTTACCTTGCCTGAACAGCTTATCGGTGTCACCCAAGGGTTTCTTGAGTTCACCGTCGAAGATTATCTGAGCCGCACGCAGACCCCTGGGCGTTATGACATTCAGGTCAACAACCTCGACCCGCGCCTGCGCATGCCGCTGTGCAGCCAGTCGCTGGACGCCTCGCTGGAAAGTCCGGCACAGCCACTGGGGCGAGTGACGGTGCGGGTACGCTGTGACGGCGAAGCGCCGTGGACCGTGTTCGTGCCGGCGCAGGTCAAGCTGCTGCGCGACGTGGTGGTGATGACCCGCCCGCTCAAGCGCGAAAGCGTGATCGGCGAAGGCGACGTGACCCTGCGCGAGCGCGACGTCAGCAGCCTGGGCCAAGGGTTCATCAGCGACCTCGATCAAGCCGTGGGCATGAAGCTGTTGCGCCCCACCGTGATGGACCAGGTGCTCACCTTGCAGCAGTTGGAGCAGGCCGAAGTGATTCGCAAGGGCGACCAGGTGGTGATTACCGCCCGCAGCGGCGGCCTGAGCGTGAGAATGCCGGGGGAGGCGCTGGCCAAAGGCGGCCTGACCGAGCAGATCCGCGTGCGCAACCTCAATTCCAAGCGGGTGGTCAAGGCCACGGTGATCGGACCGGGCCAGGTCGAGGTGCCTATGTAACGGGTGGGGGACTGGCGGCAAGGAACCGCCTTTCCTAAACTGGGTCAGAAATCGGGATGCGCGCCTGTACTGACGGACGGCAAAACTTTTATGCCTAAAGTTTGCTCCGGGTTAGCCGAAACAAAGGCAAGCGTCCTATTTACCCAGAGGTTTCTGATCATGGTCATCGACTTCAGTCGTTTGAATAACTCCCCGTCCGTAGCGGGCGGCGTGCGCAGCACGAGCGCCAGCGGCAACAGCGAAAAAGCCGCGGCCAGCAGCGATACCAGCAAGCCGGCCAGCGTCAGCGGAGAAGCGGTACACCTCAGCCAAGAGGCCCAGAAGTTGCAACAGATCAGCGACAAGCTGCGCGATCAGCCCGCCGTCGACAACGCCCGTGTGGCGCAGTTGAAGCAAGCGATCGCCGATGGCAGCTACAAGGTCGATGCCGGCCGTGTCGCCTCCAAACTGCTTGATTTCGAAGCTCAGCGCTAACCCCCGGGTGCGCTGACTCACAGGACGCCAGAGCCCAGAGCCAGCCATGCACGACACCACACTGCTGCAACTGATCGAAGACGACATCGCGCCGACCCAGGAACTGCTCGACCTCCTGCAAAAGGAGACGGTGGCCCTGCATGGTCGTGACATGCAGGTACTGGAGACCATCCTGGCCCGCAAGCAGTCGCTGATCGTCTTGCTCGAACAGCAGGGCATGCGCCGTAATCACCTGCTCAACGGGCTGGGCCTGAGTGCCGACCGGGCAGGCGTGCAGGCCGTTGCCGCGCAGTCGGTCAATGGTGAGCTCATCCTCCAGCAGCTCGATGTGCTAACCGGCCTGATGGACGCTTGCCAGAAGGTCAACGAGACCAACGGTCGGGTCATCCAGGTGCAGCAGCACGCCACGGCCAATCAGATCAGAATCCTCATGGGTGGCGACTCTCCGTCACTGTATGACAGCCGTGGCACCACCTCCCCCATGGACAAGCCTCGGGCGATCAGCCAGGTTTAATAGTCCTGTTCAAGGCACGGATCATACTGGCAAAATGCCGTAACTTGCGTGTGCCGTCTTTGCCTGGAGATCGATAATCCGTGTTCACTGAAACCGATGCACCTCAGCCACCGAAGGTGCTCACCACCGCGCTGGAAATTGCGGCCAACCTGCGCCAACTGATGGACAGCCACGACCCGCTGATCATCAGCTTCCCCGAGCGCAGCCAGCGTTTCCAGAGCTACGTGGTTCACGTGGACCGGGATGCCGACGTGCTGGCCCTGGACGAGCTCATTCCCCGTGATGGCGAGCGATTCATCGAAAACGGCGAGCCTTTCCGCGTCGAGGGCTTTCATGATGGGGTACGCATCGCTTGGGAATGCAATACCTCGCTGACCCTCGGTGAAGTCGATGGGCACCGCTGCTACCGTGGCGCGCTTCCGCAGGAAATGACCTACCACCAGCGTCGTAACGCCTTCCGCGCTGCGCTGAAGCTGTCGCAACTGGTCGACATCACCCTCGATGGCACGCACCTCAAAGGCAACGGCGCCATGCGCGGCAAGCTGCTGGACGTATCCGCCACCGGTTGCAAGCTGCGTTTCGACGGCAACGTCGAGGAGCGTCTGCAACTGGGTCAGGTCTATGAACGCTTCAAGGCTGCCAATCCGCTCGGCCTGAGCGATGTGATGGTGGAGCTACGGCACCTGCACTTCGAAGAGCGCATCAACACCACCTTTGCCGGCTTGCGCTTTCACAACCTCAGCGGCCAGGGCCAGCGCAAGGTCGAGAGTTTCGTTTATCAGTTGCAGCGTGAAGCGCGGCGATTCGACAAAGACGATTATTGATTCCGCGTCGTTAGCCGGGATTGCCAGGGCCGCTCAAGCGGCCCTTTTGCGTTCCATGCGCTTCAACCTGACTTGTCCAGGGGCGCCTGGGAAACAGCGGGGTTGACCGAAGCCGGATGCTCGATCTCGCCCTCGGTGGCCTCGGTGTCTTCGGCCGCCACCGGCGTCTGCATCACATCCTGAACCGTCTGCTCGTCCACCCGCGGGTCGAGCGCCGCCGACAAAGGCGAGCCCGCCGCCGGCATCGCGACGTGACCCAGCGGCGCGTCCTGCACCTGGTGCAGACCGGTAACCGCTTTGGGCCGTATGCGCCAGACCAGTACCAAGGCGAAGAACACGAAGAAGGCGTACAGCATCTGCGCGCCAAGCACCTTCATCAGCACGCCCGCCACCAGCGGCCCGATGCTCGCGCCGACGCCGTAGGTCACCAGCAACATCGCCGTCAACGACACCCGCCGCTCGCTTTCCACGTGGTCGTTGGAAAACGCCACGGCCAGCGGGTACAGGCAGAACTGCAGCAGCGACACGATGAAGCCCATCGCGAACAACACCTCCAAGGGCACGCTGGGCAGAATCGCCAGCGGCAGCGACGCCACGGCCAGTCCTATGGAGATGCTGCGAATCAGCAGCGCACGGTCATAGCGGTCCGACAACCAGCCCAGCGGCCACTGCACCACGAGACCGGCGAAGATGCAGCAGCCCATGAACAGACCGACCTGCTCGGTACTGAGCCCCTGGCGCGCTGCATACAGCGGGGCCAGACCGTAGAACGCACCGACGATCAATCCTGCGCCCAGTACCGTGCTCAACGACTGCGGCACCCGCTTGATGAAGAACTTCGGCTCCATGGGTGCAGGCCGCAACGGTGCAGGGTGAATTCGACGGGTCATGGCCACCGGCACCAGGCACAGGGCAAAGCACATGGCCACCAGCATCAGCAGCTCAGGACCCAGTGCCGGGTGTACCACCAGGATCAACTGACCCAGCACCAGGCCCAGGTAGGAAGCGATCATGTAGCCGCTGAACACCGCACCCCGCTGCTTGGCATCGGCCTGTTCGTTGAGCCAGCTCTCGATGACCATGTACTGGCACATCATGCCCAGGCCAACGATCACCCGCAGGCCGATCCAGGCCGGTACGTAGTTGGTCATGCCGTGTCCCAGCACCGCCGCGCCGACGATACCGGCGCAGGTGGCATAGGCCCGGATATGCCCGACCCGGCCAATCAGCCGATGGCCGACCTTGCCGCCCAATGCCAGGCCGAAATAGTTGGCGGCCATCAGCGCACCCACCCACAGGCTGTCGACCTGATCGGCGGCCAGGCGCAGGGCCAGGTAGGTACTGAGCAGACCGGAACCGATCAGCATCATCAACGCAGCGAAATACAACGAACGAAAGGACTTCCAGATCTGGCGCATGCGACCCCGCGGGCTCCTTGGGCAGGTATGGTGCTGCTGGACAGCATAAGGTCTGTGAACCGTTCATGGGCCGCTGGCCGTAAAAAAAACCAGCGGCGACGCAGGCGCAGAACGGCGTGTCTCGATCAGGCCTGCGCGGCCAGCACCCGCCGCTCCCAGGGGTTATCTCGTCGAGAAAATCGCTCAGTTCCAGCAGCTTGGTAGCGACGTATCCTTCGATGAACACCTCGCCGAACAGTTCCCGCGCCAGTGCGCTGCGACGCAGGCGTTCGAGACCGGCATGCAAGGTGCACGGCAGGCTCAGGTGCTCGGGCACGGTGAACTCGCCCTGCACGGCCGGTGCAGGTTGCAGTCCGCGCTCCAGGCCGTGAAGGCCAGCCGCCAAGCTGGCAGCGAGCGCCAGGTAGGGATTGCAGTCGGCCCCCGGCAGGCGGTTTTCCACGCGCCGGGCCACGGGCGCGCTGGCCGGGATGCGCAGGCCGGCGGCGCGGTTGTCCTGCGACCAGCAAGCGTTGTTCGGCGAGGCATATGGGTGACACAGCCGCTGGTAAGAATTGACGTTGGGTGCGAACAGCGCGGTGAAGTCGGCCATGCAAGCCTGCAGTCCGCCGATGAAGTGAGCGAAGCGCTCGGTCGCCCGCCCCTGCTCATCACTGAAGACATTTCGACCTGTGGCGATTTCGACCAGGCTCTGGTGGATGTGCATCGAGTTGCCCGGCGTGCGCGCCAGCGGCTTGGCCATGCACACTACGGTCAGCCCGTGCCTGAGCGCCACTTCCTTGAGCAGGTGCTTGAACAGGAAGGTCTGGTCGGCCAACAGCAAGGCATCACCGTGCAGCAGATTGATCTCGAACTGGCTGACACCCATCTCGTGCATGAAAGTATCGCGCGGCAGCCCCAGCGCCGCCATGCAACGGTACACCTCGTCGAAGAACGGCCGCAGGCCATTGTTGGAGCTGATGCTGAAGGCCGAGTGGCCCAGTTCGCGACGCCCATCCAGGCCCAGGGGCGGCACGAACGGCTGGTGCGGATCCGGATTGGCGGCGAAGACGAAAAACTCCAGCTCGGTGGCCACCACCGGCGCCAGGCCGAGGGCGGCATAGCGTGCGATGACCGCCTTGAGCTGGCCGCGCGTGGACAACGGCGAGGGTGTGCCATCAAGCTCCACCGCATCACAGATCGCCAGCGCCCGTGGCCGGTCACTCCAGGGCAGCACGTGGGTCTGTTTTGGGTCGGCGACCAGTGCCAGATCACCGTCGTCACTGCCGTAGAACTTCGCCGGCGGGTAGCCGCCCATGATGCACTGCAGCAATACGCCACGCGCCATCTGCAAACGTCGCCCTTCAAGGAAACCCTCGGCGGTCATCACCTTGCCTCGAGGTACGCCGTTCAGGTCGGGCGTGACGCATTCGATTTCGTCGATGCCGGTCAGGCGCTCGGCAGCAGAGCGCAGGCCTTGGGTCGTCATCACAGAGATCCTTGTTGTTTTGGCTGGCCGCGAGCGGCGACAGGCACAACATAGGCCGGGGTGTTTAAAATATCAAGCACCCCGCGCAGGGTGACGGCTACGTCCTATTCACGCAGGGTCATGCCGTTGGCGGGCAGCGGCAAGGCGGTCTTGTAACGCACCTGTTTGAGGGCGAAGCTGGAACGGATGTTGGCCACCCCCGGCAAGCGCGTCAGGTAGTCGAGAAAGCGCTCCAGCGCCTGGATACTGGGCAGCAGCACACGCAACAGATAATCCGGATCGCCGGTCATCAGGTAGCACTCCATCACCTCCGGGCGCTCGGCGATTTCCTCCTCGAAACGGTGCAGCGATTGCTCCACCTGTTTCTCCAGGCTCACATGGATGAACACATTGACGTCCAGTCCAAGCACCTCTGGCGACAGCAACGTCACCTGCTGACGGATGACGCCCTGCTCCTCCATGGCCTTGACGCGGTTGAAGCAAGGGGTAGGCGACAGGTTCACCGAGCGCGCCAGTTCAGCGTTGGTGATCCGTGCATTCTCCTGGAGGCTGTTGAGAATGCCGATATCCGTGCGATCGAGTTTTCGCATGAGACAAATTCACCTGATTCTTGTGGTTGTGCGGAATGTTTATCTGCGCCCTGCGGCAAAGGCAATCAACTTGAGAGAAATATTCTCCGAGCCAGCCTCTAAGATGTAGGGAACGCTGACCTGCCAGTCACGAGCCGGCACTCAGCGGCGATCGTTGCAAAGCTCACAAAAACAATATTCGAGCGAGCGTAAACAGCATGAACGAGTACGCCCCCCTGCGTCTGCATGTGCCCGAGCCTACAGGCCGGCCAGGCTGCCAGACTGATTTCTCCTACCTGCGTCTGAACGACGCCGGTCAAGTTCGCAAACCGCCCATTGATGTCGAACCCGCCGAGACCGCCGATTTGTCCGGCAGCCTGGTGCGCGTGCTCGACGAACAGGGCGACGCCGTCGGTCCCTGGGCCGAAGGCATCGACCCGCAGGTGCTGCGCCAGGGCCTGCGCACCATGCTCAAGACGCGCATCTTCGATAGCCGCATGGTGGTCGCCCAGCGTCAGAAGAAGATGTCCTTCTACATGCAGAGCCTGGGCGAGGAAGCCATCGGCAGCGGTCAGGCGCTGGCGCTGAACCGCAGCGACATGTGCTTCCCCACCTACCGCCAGCAAAGCATCCTGATGGCCCGCGATGTGTCGCTGGTGGACATGATCTGCCAGTTGCTGTCCAACGAGCGCGACCCGCTCAAAGGCCGCCAATTGCCGATCATGTACTCGGTGCGCGAGGCCGGTTTCTTCACCATCAGCGGCAACTTGGCCACGCAGTTCGTGCAGGCTGTTGGCTGGGCCATGGCCTCGGCGATCAAGGGCGATACCAAGATCGCTTCGGCGTGGATCGGCGACGGCGCCACGGCTGAATCCGATTTTCACACCGCCCTCACCTTCGCCCACGTCTACCGCGCGCCGGTGATCCTCAACGTGGTCAACAATCAGTGGGCGATCTCCACCTTCCAGGCCATCGCCGGCGGCGAATCGACCACCTTCGCCGGCCGCGGCGTGGGCTGCGGCATCGCCTCGCTGCGGGTCGACGGCAACGATTTCATCGCCGTCTACGCCGCTTCGCGCTGGGCCGCCGAACGTGCGCGCCGGGGCCTGGGCCCGACCCTGATCGAGTGGGTCACCTACCGCGCCGGCCCCCATTCCACCTCCGACGATCCCTCCAAGTACCGTCCTGCCGATGACTGGAGCCACTTCCCGCTGGGCGACCCGATCGCCCGCCTCAAGCAGCACCTGATCAAGGCGGGGCACTGGTCCGATGACGAGCACCAGGCCGTCAGCGCCGAACTGGAAGCCGAAGTGGTCAAGGCACAGAAAGAGGCCGAGCAGTTCGGCACCCTTGCCAATGGCCACATTCCCAGCGCCGCCTCGATGTTCGAGGACGTGTACAAGGACATGCCCGATCACCTGCGTCGTCAACGCCAGGACCTGGGGGTTTGAGATGAACGATCACACCAGCATCAACCCGGAAAACGCCATGACCACCAGCACCCTGACCATGATCCAGGCCCTGCGCTCGGCCATGGATGTCATGCTCGAACGCGACGAGGACGTGGTCGTCTATGGCCAGGACGTCGGTTACTTCGGCGGCGTGTTCCGCTGCACCGAGGGCCTGCAGGCCAAGTACGGCAAGTCGCGGGTGTTCGACGCGCCGATCTCCGAGAGCGGCATCGTCGGCACGGCGGTAGGCATGGGCGCCTATGGCCTGCGCCCGGTGGTGGAAATCCAGTTCGCCGACTACTTCTATCCTGCCTCCGACCAGATCGTCTCGGAGATGGCGCGCCTGCGCTATCGCTCGGCGGGCGAATTCATCTCCCCACTGACCCTGCGCATGCCCTGCGGCGGCGGCATCTACGGCGGCCAGACCCATAGCCAAAGCCCGGAAGCGATGTTCACCCAGGTCTGCGGCCTGCGCACGGTGATGCCGTCCAACCCCTACGATGCCAAGGGCCTGCTGATCGCCTCCATCGAATGCGACGACCCGGTGATCTTCCTGGAGCCCAAGCGCCTGTACAACGGCCCCTTCGACGGCCACCACGATCGCCCGGTGACGCCTTGGTCCAAGCACCCGCACAGCGCAGTGCCCGACGGTTACTACCGCGTGCCGCTGGACAAGGCCGCCATCACTCGCCCCGGCAACGATGTCACAGTGATCACCTACGGCACCACGGTCTACGTGGCCCAGGTGGCCGCCGAAGAGAGCGGCGTCGATGCCGAGGTGATCGACTTGCGCAGCCTGTGGCCGCTGGACCTGGACACAATCGTGGCCTCAGTGAAAAAGACCGGACGCTGCGTGGTGGTGCACGAAGCCACGCGCACCTGCGGCTTTGGCGCCGAACTGGTGTCGCTGGTGCAGGAGCACTGCTTCCATCACCTCGAAGCACCGATCGAACGCGTCACCGGCTGGGACACACCCTACCCTCACGCACAGGAATGGGCCTACTTCCCAGGGCCTGCGCGGGTCGGTGCGGCATTGAAACGGGTCATGGAGGTCTGAATGGGCACGCACGTCATCAAGATGCCGGACATCGGCGAAGGCATCGCCCAGGTCGAGCTGGTGGAGTGGTTCGTCAAGGTCGGCGACCTGATCGCCGAGGATCAGGTAGTGGCCGATGTCATGACCGACAAGGCCACGGTGGAGATTCCCTCGCCGGTCAGCGGCAAGGTGCTGGCCTTGGGCGGGCAACCCGGAGAGGTCATGGCCGTGGGCAGCGAACTGATCCGGATCGAGGTCGAAGGCAGCGGCAATCATGTCGATGCCGCGCCGAGCCAGGTGCAACAGTCCGCGGCCGCCGTCGCGCCGGCGCAGGTCGAAGTCCAGGCAGCGCCACAGCCACCCATCGAGCGTACTTCCACGCCTGAAGCTGGTCCGGTCGCCTCGCCCATCGTCCCACGCGAAACCCAGGAAAAGCCGCTGGCCTCCCCCGCCGTGCGCAAGCGCGCGCTGGATGCCGGCATCGAGTTGCGCTACGTGCACGGCAGCGGGCCGGCCGGGCGGATTCTCCACGAAGACCTGGATGCCTTCATCAGCGCACCACAGGGCGCTGCGGGTCAGCGGTCGCCCGCCTGCGGCAAACGCACCGACAGCCAACAGGTGCCGGTGATCGGTCTGCGGCGCAAGATCGCCCAGCGCATGCAGGACGCCAAACGCCGGGTGGCACATTTCAGTTACGTCGAAGAAGTCGACGTGACCCAGCTCGAAGCCTTGCGCCAGCAGCTCAACGCGCAATACGGCGAGCGTCGCGGCAAACTCACACTGCTGCCATTGCTGGTGCGCGCGTTGGTGGTCGCCCTACGTGACTTCCCACAGATCAACGCCACTTATGACGACGAAGCCCAGCTCATCACCCGCCACGGCGCTGTTCACGTCGGTATTGCCACCCAGAGCGACAGCGGTTTGATGGTGCCGGTGTTGCGCCACGCCGAGGCGGGCAGCCTGTGGGACAACGCCAGTGAGATCGCCCGCGTGGCGCAGGCCGCACGCGGCAACAAGGCCAGTCGCGAAGAGCTGTCCGGTTCGACCATCACCCTGACCAGCCTGGGCGCCCTGGGCGGCATCGTCAGCACGCCGGTGGTCAATACCCCGGAAGTGGCGATCGTCGGGGTCAACCGCATCGTCGAGCGGCCGGTGGTCGTCGGCGGGCAGATCGTCGTGCGCAAGATGATGAACCTGTCCAGCTCGTTCGATCACCGTGTGGTCGACGGCATGGATGCCGCGCTGTTCATCCAGGCCGTGCGCGGCCTGCTGGAACAACCCGCCTGCCTGTTCGTGGAGTGAGTATGCAACCGATCATCGAGACGACCCTGCTGATCATCGGCGGCGGGCCCGGCGGCTATGTGGCGGCCATCCGCGCCGGACAATTGGGCATTGCGACCGTGCTGGTCGAGGGCCAGGCACTGGGCGGCACCTGCCTGAACGTTGGCTGCATTCCGTCCAAGGCCTTGATTCATGTCGCTGAGCAGTTCCACCAGGCCACCCGGCTGAGCGGCGACTCGCCGCTGGGTATCCGCGTGACGGCGCCGCAGCTGGATATCAGTCGTAGCGTGCAATGGAAGGACGGTATCGTCGACCGCCTCACCAGCGGCGTCGCCGCCCTGCTGAAAAAGCAGGGTGTGCAGGTCATCCATGGCTGGGCGAAGATCCTCGACGGCAAGCACGTGGAGGTCGACGGCCAGCGTATCCAGTGCGAGCACCTGCTGCTGGCAACCGGCTCCAGCAGCGTCGAACTGCCGATGCTGCCGTTCGGCGGGCCGGTCATTTCCTCCACCGAGGCCCTGGCACCTGAGCGTCTGCCAGAACACCTGGTGGTCGTCGGGGGTGGCTACATTGGCCTGGAACTGGGCATTGCCTATCGCAAGCTCGGGGCGCGAGTCAGCGTGGTGGAGGCGCGCGAGCGTATTCTGCCGAGCTACGATGCCGAGCTCACGGCACCGGTGTCTGAATCGCTGAAGGCGCTCGGCATTGCTCTGCACCTGGGATACAGCGTCGAGGGGTATGAGGATGGTAGTCTGCGGGCACGCTCCAAGGCTGACGAACGGCTGCGCCTGGAGGCCGACCAGGTGCTGGTGGCCGTTGGGCGTCGGCCGCGCACTCACGGCTTTGGCCTTGAAGGCCTGGCCTTGACCATGAACGGGGCGGCTATCGCCATCGACGAACGCTGCCAGACCAGCATGCGTAACGTCTGGGCCATCGGCGACGTGGCAGGCGAGCCGATGCTCGCACACCGAGCCATGGCCCAGGGCGAAATGGTGGCCGAGCTGGTCGCCGGCAAGGCGCGGCGATTCGAACCCGCCGCCATTGCTGCGGTGTGCTTCACCGATCCGGAAGTGGTGGTGGCCGGCAAGACGCCGGAACAAGCCCAGGCGCTAGGCTTGGACTGCATCGTCGCGCAGTTCCCCTTCGCCGCCAATGGCCGAGCCATGAGCCTGGAGGCCAAGCGCGGCTTCGTGCGGGTAGTGGCGCGCCGCGACAATCATCTGATCGTGGGCTGGCAGGCGGTCGGGGCGGCGGTGTCGGAATTGTCTACAGCCTTTGCCCAATCGCTGGAGATGGGCGCGCGCCTGGAGGATGTAGCCGGCACCATCCATGCTCATCCAACGCTCGGCGAGGCAGTGCAGGAAGCTGCACTACGGGCGCTGGGACACGCGTTGCATATTTGATGGCATAGACAGGCGGGCCGGGGTTGCAGCATTGGCAGCCCTGGCGGTCTGGCGCACAGTGGCCAGAGAAAGAGATGTGTCCCCTGCTGGAATCGAACCAGCATCTAACCCTTAGGAGGGGCTTGTTCTATCCGTTGAACTAAGGGGACATCGCGGCGAGCATTCTACGCAGATTCAGTAGCTTGGAGAAGCTGACCAAGCTCGAGTGCGACGCACAAGGCCCGCATGTTAACCATCCCATCGCTATTTGTCATGACCAAGATGGCGCCTGGCGTGTCGTCCTCTCCCTCCATTCCCCTCCCCAGCACGCCTACAGGATTAATTGCATATTAGTGGCATCGACAGGGAATTTTTCCCGTGACCGCGGTCCAAACGTCAACGTCGGGCATTGAAGGCCTGATGGGGAGTGCTTGTGACAGGTCGTCGAGGCAGTCCGCTGGCAGCGCAAGATCCTTAGGGCCTTTAGTCATTTCCCTAGGCTTTTGCCGGTTTTACCCGCTCTTTTGAGCCGGATGCGGACTTAAGTGCAAACTGATCGCGTGTAGAACTTTTCAAACCAGTACGCATTTCTGATAATTGGTGCTGGCAAAAAGCCTTTATTCGGATCACTATTTGTCACAGAATTGACGCCAAAGAAACGGCGACCTTGAGGCAAGATGAGCATCCAAAATCACAACGGTTGAACATTTTGCTCTCGCCACGGTCGTAGCCACAACCGTGCGGCCAATTTGAGAACCGCTTCCCTGAACCCGAACTAACCGGTCAATTAATATGCGCCCAATGAAACAGGCTATCTACTCCAGCCGCACCGCTGACAAGTTTGTCGTCCGCCTGCCTGACGGGATGCGTGAGCGCATTGCCGAGGTAGCGCGCAACCATCACCGCAGCATGAACTCCGAAATCATCGCCCGCCTGGAGCAAAGCCTTATCCAGGAAGGCGCCCTGGGCGATGAACTGAGCATGCGTCTGGACAGCCCAGAGTTGTCGCTGCACGAGCGCGAGCTGCTGCAGCGCTTCCGCCAGCTTACCCACCGCCAGCAGAATGCCCTGGTCGCCCTCATCGCCCACGATGTGGAAATGGCCGCAGACGCCTCCTGAGGTTTCCAACGCCCACGAAAAAAGCCAGCGCAAGCTGGCTTTTTTCGTGGTGGCTGCAAAGCCTCAGAGCAGGAACAGCGTCGCCAGACCCAGGAAGATGAAGAAGCCGCCGCTGTCGGTCACCGCCGTGATCATCACGCTCGAACCCATCGCAGGGTCTCGCCCCAGACGCGTGAGGGTCATGGGAATCAGGACGCCCATGAAGGCCGCCAGCAACAGGTTGAGGGTCATGGCTGCGGTCATCACCACACCCAACGACCAACTGCCGTAGAGCAGGAACGCCACCGCACCGATCACCCCACCCCAGATCAGGCCATTGAGCAGCGACACCGCCAGCTCCTTGCGCATCAGGCGGCGCGTGTTACCAGGTGATACCTGATCCAGCGCCATGGCACGCACGATCATGGTGATGGTCTGGTTGCCCGAGTTGCCACCGATGCCAGCAACGATAGGCATCAACGCAGCCAGGGCCACTAGCTTCTCGATCGAACCTTCGAACAGACCGATCACCCGCGAGGCGACGAAAGCAGTGATCAGGTTGATTGCAAGCCATGCCCAACGGTTGCGCAACGAACGCCAAACCGAAGCGAAGATGTCTTCCTCTTCGCGCAGACCGGCCATGTTGAGCACTTCGCTCTCACTCTCCTCACGAATCAGGTCGACCATTTCATCGATGGTCAGACGACCAATGAGACGCCCGCCTTTGTCCACCACCGGAGCGGATACCAAGTCATAACGCTCGAAGGCCTGCGCCGCATCATAAGCATCTTCTTCGGGTGTGAAGCTCACCGGATCGGTCGCCATGACCTCCGCCACCTTCTTGTCCGGGTCATTGACCAGCAAGCGCTTGATGGGCAGCACGCCTTTGAGGATGCCGCCCTGATCGACCACGAACAGTTTGTCGGTGTGGCCGGGCAGCTCTTTGAGCCGGCGCAGGTAACGCAGCACCACCTCAAGGCTGACGTCTTCGCGGATGGTGACCATCTCGAAGTCCATCAGCGCACCGACTTGCTCCTCGTCGTAGCTCAACGCCGAGCGCACGCGCTCGCGCTGCTGGGCATCGAGGCTCTCCATCAGCTCATGAACAACGTCGCGAGGCAGCTCTGGCGCAAGGTCAGCCAGTTCGTCGGCATCCATCTCCTTGGCGGCAGCGAGCAGCTCGTGATCGTCCATGTCGGCGATCAGCGTCTGGCGCACGGCGTCGGAGACTTCCAGGAGAATGTCGCCATCGCGATCCGAGCGCACCAACTGCCAGACCGTCAGACGGTCTTCCAGGGGCAAAGCTTCAAGGATATAGGCGATATCGGCGGGGTGCAGATCATCGAGCTTGCGTTGCAGCTCGACCAGGTTCTGCCGGTGGACGAGGTTTTCCACCAGGTCGTTGTGCTGACCTTCCTGGCGGTGGGTCAGGTCTTCGACCAGACGTTGGCGCTGCAGCAGCTCGATCACCTGAGCCAGACGATCCTGCAGGCTTTCTTGAACTTTCTTTACTTCGACTTCGGTCATAGGCGAACTCCACTCCCAGCAGTGGGCACGCCGGGAGAATCAATCGGTCAGATCTGGCTTGGCAAGAATCAGTAAGGAGTAACTACTGGGTAAGTCCATGGTGGTATTCCACAAGCCCCGGCGGGGCTGACGGGCGCAATCATACACGGGTCGAGCCAGGTGATCGCTTAAATTTTTGGCTGTAACAATCGTTTGCGCGTTAAAGCTCTGACAACGCTCGAAGCCTACAGTGCGACGGCGTCGCGCTGTGAAAAATCACATCGCGGGCACAGACGCCCTGCAGGCCGCAGCACCGAGCGACAGACATGAAAAAGCCCGCTACAGTGAGCGGGCTTTTTGGGTGTGGCGGACTCAGGAGGATTCGAACCTCCGACCGCTCGGTTCGTAGCCGAGTACTCTATCCAGCTGAGCTATGAGTCCGTGGTTGGTAATTTTAGACCAGGTTACCACTGGTTTTTGACTTGGCTTCACTGAGCAGCCTTTCGGCAAGCAAAACCACTTCATAAAGTGGCGGACTCAGGAGGATTCGAACCTCCGACCGCTCGGTTCGTAGCCGAGTACTCTATCCAGCTGAGCTATGAGTCCACAGTTGGTAGTTTTAGACCAGATTACCACTGGTTGAATGATGCGCTTTCCTAGGAAAACCGCCTCATTGTATGGCGGACTCAGGAGGATTCGAACCTCCGACCGCTCGGTTCGTAGCCGAGTACTCTATCCAGCTGAGCTATGAGTCCGTGTCTTGCCGCGCATTATAGTTCGCTGAATCATTTTGCCAAGTACTATTTCGTTTAATTTCAACGACTTAGCATATTGACCTGCTACAGCGCCCTACACGAAAAATGGCGGTGAAGGGGGATTCGAACCCCCGATACCCTTATGAGGTATACTCCCTTAGCAGGGGAGCGCCTTCGGCCACTCGGCCACCTCACCGCAACACGGGGCGTATATTAACCAGACCCTTCCCCGTTTGCAAACCTTTTTTTGAAAAAAAACCGATAAAAATTAAAGGCTTGGTTCTTCGTCCTTCTCTTTCTTGATCCGCAGGTAGATTTCCTCGCGGTGAACAGCCACTTCTTTAGGGGCGCTCACACCGATACGCACCTGGTTGCCTTTCACACCCAGGACAGTCACGGTGATCTCTCCGTCTCCAATGATCAGGCTCTCGGCGCACCGACGAGTCAGAATCAACATAGCTTTCTCCTCACGCAATTCATTCAGGGACAACAGTCTGTTGGAATCAGGGCGCCGGACGGGACGATCCGGCGCCCTTGTCGGCTGTCAGGCAGGAAAAGGACAGTAACCCGCCCGCCAGCCAGAAACACGAAGGGCGCGGCATCGGCCGCGCCCCTGCGGGCAATGCGTCACTCGCTCTGTCGGGCAGGCGCATCGAGCTCGAACGCAGTGTGCAGCGCACGCACGGCCAACTCCAGGTACTTCTCCTCGATCACCACCGACACCTTGATCTCGGACGTGGAGATCATCTGGATGTTGATGCTTTCCTTGGCCAGGGCCTCGAACATGCGACTGGCCACACCGGCGTGGGAGCGCATGCCCACACCGACGATCGACACCTTGGCGATCTTGGTGTCGCCTATTACTTCCCGGGCACCGATCTCGCGCGCAGTGTTTTCCAGGACGCTGAGCGCCTTCTCGTACTCGTTACGGTGCACGGTGAAGGTGAAGTCGGTGGTGTTATCGTGGGAAACGTTCTGCACGATCATGTCGACTTCGATGTTCGCCGCGCTGATCGGGCCGAGGATCTTGAAGGCGACACCCGGGGTATCCGGCACACCACGAATGGTCAGCTTGGCCTCATCACGGTTGAAGGCGATACCGGAAATGATCGGCTGTTCCATGGATTCCTCTTCATCGATGGTAATGAGGGTACCCGGACCCTCCTTGAAGCTGTGCAGCACGCGCAGCGGAACGTTGTATTTGCCGGCGAATTCCACCGAGCGGATCTGTAACACCTTGGAGCCGAGGCTGGCCATTTCCAGCATCTCTTCGAAGGTGATCTTCTCCAGGCGGCGCGCCTGCGGCACCACACGCGGGTCGGTGGTGTAGACACCGTCGACGTCGGTGTAGATCTGGCACTCCTGCGCACCCAGCGCCGCGGCCAGGGCAACGCCAGTGGTATCGGAGCCGCCACGACCGAGGGTCGTGATGTTGCCTTGCTCGTCGACACCTTGGAAACCGGCGACAACTACCACCTTGCCTTCCTTGAGGTCGGCGCGAATCTTCTGATCGTCGATCTGCAGGATGCGCGCTTTGTTGTGCGAACTGTCGGTGAGGATGCGCACCTGGTTGCCGGTATAGGACACCGCCGGCACGCCCCGCTTGATCAAGGCCATGGCCAGCAGTGCGATAGTCACCTGCTCGCCGGTCGAAACGATCACGTCCAGTTCGCGGGGCACCAATTGGTCGCTGACTTGCTTGGCCAGGTCGATCAGACGGTTGGTTTCCCCACTCATGGCCGACAGAACAACCACCAGGTCGTCGCCGGCTTCGCGGTGTTTCTTGACCTTGTCGGCCACCTGCTCGATCCGCTCGATTGAGCCGACGGAGGTGCCGCCAAATTTCTGTACGATCAACGCCATTTCAAAGTGCCTCAGCCCACGAAGGGCACCCAGTAATCAATCCTTGCCGAAGCGGCCGCTGGCAGTCATGCCCGCGGCCGCTTCCTCTCAAAGCCCCTGCTCGGCGAACGGCACGGCCAGTGCCAGGGCCTGATCCAGCGCGGCGACGTCGACGCCACCACCCTGAGCCATGTCCGGACGGCCACCACCCTTGCCGCCGACCGCCGCAGCGGCCTGTTTCATCAGGTCGCCAGCCTTGAGTTGGCTGGAGAGGTCCTTGGTCACGCCGGCCACCAGCACGACCTTGCCCTCATGCTCGCTGCCCAGCAGGATCACTGCGTGGCCGAGCTTGTTCTTCAACTGATCGACGAGCGCCAGCAGCGCCTTGCCATCCTGCCCATCAAGACGGGCGGCAAGCACCTTGGCACCCTTGACCTCAACGGCCGCATTGGAGAGATCGTCCCCTGCGGCGCTGGCGGCCTTGGCCTGCAACTGCTCGAGTTGCTTCTCCAACTGACGGTTGCGCTCCAGCACAGCCGACAGCTTGTCGATCAGGTTGTCGCGGTTGCCCTTGACCAGTTGCGCGGCTTCCTTGACCTGCTCTTCGGCCGCGTTCAGCCAGGCCAGCGCCGCTGCGCCGGTGATCGCCTCGATACGGCGCACGCCGGAGGCCACCCCACCTTCGCTGACGATCTTGAACAGGCTGATGTCGCCGGTACGCTTGGCGTGGATACCGCCGCACAGTTCCACCGAGAAGTCGCCGCCCATGGTCAGCACACGCACCGTATCGCCGTACTTCTCACCGAACAAGGCCATGGCGCCCTTGCGCTTGGCGGTGTCGATATCGGTCAGTTCAGTGGTGACTTCGGTGTTGCGACGGATCTCGGCATTGACGATGTCTTCCAGCACCTTGATCTGTTCCGGCTTGACCGCCTCGAAGTGGCTGAAGTCGAACCGCAGGCGCTGACTGTCGACCAGCGAGCCCTTTTGCTGCACGTGATCGCCCAGCACCCGGCGCAACGCTTCGTGCAGCAGGTGAGTGGCAGAATGGTTCAGCGAGGTGGCGTGCTGCACGTCGGCATCGACATGGGCCTGGACAGGCGCGCCGATCAGCAGCGCACCGCTGGCGACAACGCCATGGTGCAGGAAAGCCCCGCCGGTCTTGGTGGTATCGCGCACATCGAAGCGTACGGCGCCGGACTGCAGGTAGCCGGCATCACCGATCTGGCCACCGGACTCGGCGTAGAACGGCGTGCGGTCGAGCACCACCACACCCTCCTCGCCTTCACCCAACTGATCGACCGACTGGCCGTCCTTGTACAGCGCAATGACCTTGCCTTCGCCATAGGTCGCTTCGTAACCGAGGAACTCGGTGGCGGTATCGACCTTGACCAGGCTGTTGTAATCCATGCCGAAGGCGCTGGCCGAGCGGGCGCGCTCGCGCTGGGCGTCCATCTCGCGCTCGAAGCCGGCTTCATCGATGGTCAAGTCGCGCTCGCGAGCGATGTCGGCGGTCAGGTCCATGGGGAAGCCGTAGGTGTCGTAGAGCTTGAACACCACATCGCCCGGCACGACCTTGTCCTGCAACTGCGCCAGATCCTGTTCGAGGATGCGCAGACCTTGCTCGAGCGTCTTGGCGAACTGCTCTTCTTCGGTCTTGAGCACGCGCTCGATATGCGCCTGCTGGCCCTTGAGCTCGGGGAAGGCCTGGCCCATCTCGGCGACCAGGGCCGCGACGATCAGGTGGAAGAAGCTGCCCTTGGCGCCGAGCTTGTTGCCGTGACGGCAGGCGCGACGAATGATGCGACGCAGCACATAGCCACGGCCCTCGTTGGACGGCAGCACGCCGTCGGCGATGAGGAAGCCGCAGGAGCGGATATGGTCGGCCACGACCTTGAGCGACGGCTGCTCGTCGTTGCTGCAACCGATGGCCTTGGCGGCCGCGGCGAGCAGGTTCTGGAACAGGTCGATCTCGTAGTTCGAGTGCACGTGCTGCATGACCGCACTGATGCGCTCCAGGCCCATACCGGTGTCTACCGAAGGCGCTGGCAGCGGATGCAGCACGCCGTCGGCCGTACGGTTGAACTGCATGAAGACGTTGTTCCAGATCTCGATGTAGCGGTCACCGTCTTCTTCTGGCGAGCCGGGCGGGCCACCCCAGATGTCCGGGCCGTGGTCGAAGAAGATCTCGGTGCACGGGCCGCATGGGCCGGTATCGCCCATGGTCCAGAAGTTGTCGGAAGCGTAAGGGGCGCCTTTGTTGTCACCGATGCGCACCATGCGCTCTGCCGGCACGCCGACCTCTTTGGTCCAGATGTCGTAGGCTTCGTCGTCGCTCGCGTAGACGGTGACCCAGAGCTTGTCCTTGGGCAGGTTCAGCCACTGCTCGGACGTGAGGAAGGTCCAGGCGAAGGTGATGGCGTCGCGCTTGAAGTAGTCACCGAAGCTGAAGTTGCCCAGCATTTCGAAGAAGGTATGGTGCCGCGCGGTATAGCCGACGTTTTCCAGGTCGTTGTGCTTGCCGCCGGCACGCACGCATTTCTGGCTGCTCACTGCGCGGGTATAGGCGCGCTTTTCCTGACCGAGGAAGCAGTCCTTGAACTGGTTCATGCCGGCGTTGGTGAACAGCAGGGTCGGGTCGTTGCCCGGGATCAGCGAGCTGGAGGCAACTCGGGTGTGGCCCTGCTCTTCGAAGAAGCGAAGGAAGGCTTCACGGATTTCTGCGCTTTTCATAGGTTCTTCCACGGAAACGGCGGCCGTTTTTGGCTAACGCGTCGGATCGACGAAACGACGGCAAAGGGCCGCATTATATCGGTCCTGCAGGCAAGGTGCAGTGTGTTTATGCGATGCAAACCGGTAATCCTGAGTATTTTCGGGCTCGCGGGGGTAAAACGGCATCGGCGGATGCTAAATCGTCGCTTTGGCCACTGACAAGCCAATTACCGCGCATCTGCGCGCAAAAGAAAACGGCAGACGGATTAAATCCTGTTCATCCACCTGCCAGCAGCGCCGGGTGGTAAGAACATAGCCTTGGCCAAGGCGGACCTGACGCCAAGATGCGACTTCCACCGTTCTTATAGGAAGCGCTCCATGTCACCGGACGAAATTAGAATCGAAGATCCTTCCGGCGCCTCAGTCGTGCAGAACCTGCCCTATCGCAACGGGCCGCTGACGATCACTCGCCATAGCCGACAATTACTGATCGAAGCGCGTGATCAGGATTGCGCCTTAGCATTACGCCACTGCGCTGAGGGCCTGGTACTGCACTGGCGCGACGTCACCTGCACCCTCGCCCTGGCAGCGCGCGATACCGTGCGCGTGCGCACTGGCGACGGTGACGATCAGGTGATCGTCGAGTCCAGCCTGGATCGGCGCACGGTGATCGAAAGCGGCGACGGTAATGACGACATACAGGTACACGGGCCTGCGCTGGATGCCGAGACACTGGATGCCGGCTCAGTGACGGTGGACGCCGGAGCCGGCGATGACCGCATCGTTGTGCAAGGGCTCAGGCAGGTAGAGATCGACGGTGGCGCCGGCAACGATGTACTGCGTAGCGGCGCCGCATACAGCCTGCTCTACGCAGGCCCTGGCGAGGACCGCCTTGAGGTCGAGGCTGGGAAGGGCACACTCGAAGCGCTGCACGGCAGCAACCGAGTGAGCACCGGCAAACAGGATGACCGGATTTACGGCGACCCTGCGCGCATCATCGCCGAGAGTGGCTTCAGCGCGCCCTTGCTGTACTCACTCAAGGACGCCCAACTGCCGCCTGACTACCTGGCGACGTTCAAGATCGAGGGCGATGCGCACTATGTCGACAAAGTCAGTCGCCAACTGGCGATGCTCAGAGCCAGCCCAAGTGCCTCGGTCCTGCTCGATCGATTGGTAGCGCAACAAGTGACCATAACTATTAAGCCCGCCGAGACGCTGGACAACGCCTTCGCGAGCTATGACGAAAACCTAGGGGATCCACATGTGCGCGATGGCGTTCGCGGCGACCGCATTCGCGACTGCGAAATCCACTACAACCCGCTGGCACAGCGTCCAGGCACACCGTCGTTGGTGATGCTGTACCACGAGCTGTGCCACGTCTGGAACTTCGCCACCGGAAGCGCCACGGACAATGTCGAGCGCCTGGCGGTCGGGCTCGACAATCCAGGTTCGCTATTCGATTACGACGACGACCCCAACACCCCTGACACCGACACCAATCCGCCGCCCTTCAACGAAAATGCCTTGCGCCTGGAACTGGGCCTGGCACCGCGCTTGAGCTACCCGTAACGGCCTAACCCAATTGCTGCCCGGCATCCGGCACCACCAGAAGGCCGGCACGCAGCCCATTACGCACCTTGGGGTTGGGAAAGATGATCCGCGCATCCTGCTCGTCGACCACCCAGCGGGTCTGGGCGATATCGTCAGCCAGCAGGTAGCCTTGCGGCAGCGGCGAAAAATTCTCGATATCCGCAGGCAAGTGAAGGCGGAAGTTATCACTGTGCTTGATGACCTCGCGGGCGACTCGGAACAGCTTGAGGTTCTCAAGACTCTGCGCAGCTTCTGGTTCGGCGTGTTCGATGAGCTGAATCAGACGCTGCTCGAGCCGGTCGAGGTTGACCGGCGCGTTCTGCCCGAACGGGCGCGCCTTGCCCAGCTCCAGGGTGAAGGCTTCGGCGTCGAGCTGTTCGTAGGTAAAGGCGCTGAAGGTGATCGACGACTTGCTCTGCAACAGCACCGCCTCGATACCGGCCGCTGCCAATCGCGCGAGTTGTTCACGTGAATGCAGCCGACCTTCCTTGAACGGATACAAAGCGAACTGCTCGATCTTCGAGCCACGAATGGCGGTGTGCAGATCGTAATGCAGGCGCTGACGGCCAGGCGTGGCGAAAAACACGCGGGCAAACTGCTCCAGCTCGGCCGCACGCAGCGCCTCGAAACCGCTGGACAGGGCATGGCGACCGTTGAACAGGCGATTGATGTCCTGCTCCACGAAGCGCTCGCCCTTGCGGATCGCTGCCGGATTGCCAAACAGGAACAACACCCGCGCGCGGGGTATCAGGGTGCCGCTGGCAACGCCGTGCAGTAACCGCTCGAGCAGCTCGATCGGCGCAGTCTCGTTGCCGTGAATACCTGCCGAAAGCAGCAGATCAAGCCCGCAGTCCTCGCCTTCGGGCGGACGCACTTCCAGCGCCCCCTCGCCCAGCCAACGCAGACGCACGCCCCGGGACGTCACCTGGGTCTTCTCGGCCGGTTCATGATCGGTGAGGGTCAACTCAAGCAGTTTGCCGAGGGCGAGCATAGGGCGCTTCCTTAGTGTTGGTGACCGCAGTCGGGGCCGTGCACGTGATCATCGTCTTCGTCGACCTCGGCGGGCTCCATCTCCAGTTGCAGGCTGACCAGGTTGGTGGCCATCGGGCGCAGCAGCAGGTTGGCGTATTCGGCATCGCCCTCCTCCACGTCGACACCGATCAGCAACTGGCCGCGACCATCCTGCTGGATCCATACCTCCTTGCCTTGCCACATCACCGCGAAGCGTGTGCAGGAGGTTTCCAGTTGGGTGCCGTCTTCATCTTCCAGGATCAGGCGCAGGGCATCGGACATCTCAAGGTTCTCTCTATCAAGGTTGGTATTGAAACGGGTAGACACTACCCAGGTTCAGGATCCGGGTCAGCTCGTCCAGTGCCGCACGGCACTCATCGAGCAGTTGCGGGTCGGCCAGGTCGGCGTCGGCCAGGCGATCGCGATAATGCGTATCCACCCACTGCAGCAAACGTTCATACAGCGGCGCGGTGAGTATCACGCCCGGGTTGACCGCCGCCAACTCATGTTCTTTGAGCGCCACACGCAAACGCAGGCATGCCGGGCCGCCGCCGTTGCGCATGCTCTGCTTGAGGTCGAACACCTTGACCTCACGGATCACGCCCTGCTGCGCAGTGAGCTGCTGCAGGTACTGCCACACCCGCTCGTTGTTGCGGCACTCCTCGGGCACCACCAGCACCATGGAGCCGTCGTCGCGTGACAGCAGTTGGCTGTTGAACAGGTAAGAGCGCACAGCATCTTCCACCGTCACCGCCGAGCGCGGCACCGCGATGGCCTGGAACTGCCCACCCCTGGCCCCCAGCTTGGTCTGCAACTGGCCGAGCACCGCATCGCTGTCGAGAAAGGCGTCCTGGTGGTGGAACAGCACTTGGCCATTACCCACCGCGATCACGTCGTTGTGGAACACGCCCTGGTCGATCACCGTCGGATTCTGTTGAGCGTAGACCACGCCATCGGCGCTGAGGCCGTGCAGCCGCGCCACCGCCTGGGACGCTTCCAGAGTCTGGCGTGCCGGGTACTTCTGCGGAGACGGATAACGGCTGTCGAACGCGCTGCGGCCATAGACGAAGAATTCCACTCCCGGCTCGCCGTAGTCGCGGCAAAACCGCGTGTGGTTGGCCGCGCCTTCGTCACCGAACTGCGCCACCGCAGGCAGCGCCGGGTGATGGACGAAGTGCTGCGCGTCGGCGAACATCGCCGCCAAAACGCGGCTGGTGGTCGGGTGCTCGATGCTGCGGTGATACTTGCAGTTGAGGTTGGCTGCGGTGAAGTGCACACGCCCATCGGCAGTGTCGGCGCTCGGGCTGACCGTGGCGGCATTGGCCACCCACATGCTCGACGCCGAACAACTGGCGACCAGCAATGGCATCGCCTCGCGCGCAGCGCGCCGGATGACCTCGGCGTCGCTGCCAGCGAACCCCAAGCGGCGCAAGGCGGCCACGTCCGGGCGCTCCTGCGGGGCGAGCACGCCCTGCTTGAAGCCCATGTCCATCAGCGCCTTCATCTTGGCCAGGCCCTGACCCGCAGCCTCTCGCGGGTTGGAGTGCTGCTGGCTGTTGCTCTGCGAGGCCACGTTGCCGTAGGACAGGCCACCATAGTTGTGGGTCGGCCCCACCAGGCCATCGAAATTCACTTCATGGGCTTTCATCGGCTCGGCTCCGAGACCTGTTGTCATAGCGTCACACCCGGCGTCAGGGTCGCCGGCAGAGCAAGGCTGGCGGTCTCCAGCGATGCCACGGGATAGGCACAATAGTCGGCGGCGTAGTAGGCGCTGGCGCGATGGTTGCCGCTGGCGCCCACGCCACCGAAGGGGGCGCTGCTGGCCGCGCCGGTCAGCTGTTTGTTCCAGTTGACGATGCCGGCGCGGCTGCGCAGCCAGAAGTGCTGGTAACGGGCGTGCGAATCGGACAACAGGCCGGCCGCCAGGCCGAACTGCGTGTTGTTGGCCTCATCGATCGCCGACTCGAAATCGTCGTAGCGAATCACCTGCAGCAGCGGACCGAAAAACTCCTCGTCAGGGCGCTCGGCCACGGCGGTCACATCGACGATGCCAGGGGTCAGCAAGGCCGCGCCATCCTGCGGTTGGGTCATCGAGAGCAGCGCCGTGCCGCCCTTGGCCAGCAGGTCAGCCTGCGCCGCCAACAGCGCGCGCGCCGCGTCCAGGGAAATCACCGAGCCCATGAAGGGCGCCGGCTGAGCATCGAAAGCGCCGACCCGCAACTGGCCGCACACCTCGACCAGTCGCGCCAGCAGCCGATCACCCCACGTCCCCTGCGGTACCAACAGGCGTCGTGCGCAGGTGCAGCGCTGGCCGGCAGAGATGAAGGCCGACTGAATGATGGTGTAGACCGCCGCCTCCAGGTCCTTGACCTCATCCACCAGCAGCGGGTTGTTGCCGCCCATCTCCAGCGCCAGGATCTTGTCCGGACGCCCGGCGAATTGCTGATGCAGCACGGTGCCGGTACGGCTCGAGCCCGTGAAGAACAGCCCGTCGAGGCCGGGGTGGGCCGCCAGCGCAACACCCGTGTCGCGCGCGCCTTGCACCAGATTGAGCACGCCGCTGGGCAGACCCGCGGCGATCCAGCACTGCACGGTCAATTCGGCGACCTTGGGCGTCAGCTCACTGGGTTTGAACACCACGCAGTTACCGGCCAGCAACGCCGGCACGATATGCCCATTGGGCAGATGGCCAGGAAAGTTGTATGGCCCGAACACCGCGACCACGCCGTGGGGCTTGTGCCGCAGCACGGCGGTGGCATCGGCCAGGGGGCCGCTTTTCTCGCCGGTGCGCTCACGATAACTCTGCACCGAGATCGCCACTTTATTGATCATGCTGGTGACTTCGGTCGCCGACTCCCACAGCGGCTTGCCGGTTTCCTGACCGATGCAGCGAGCCAATTCGTCGGCGCGCGTCTTGAGCTGTTCGGCGAATGCCTCCAATACTGCGAGGCGGGCCTCCAGGCTACGCTGCGCCCAGCCGGGGAATGCCGAGCGCGCCGCCTCAACGGCCGCGTCGACCTGATCGGCGGTGGCGCCCTGACCTTCCCAGAGCAGCGCCTGGCTCACCGGATCGAGCGACTGCAGCGCCTGGCCGTGACCGGGCTGCCACTGGCCAGCGATGAAATGCGTGGTCATGCCTGAACCTCCCGGGGCGCACTCAGCGGCACGGCGCGGACACTGTCGCCAACGCCCAGGCGCAGCCGTTTGGCGGTCAGTGCATCGACCACCAGGGTGCCTGCCGCCAGGCGTGCCGGCGCGGCGGTGATGCGGCAGTCTTCGCGCTTGCGGTTATGGATGATGTAGGGCGTAGCGTCCTCGCCCGGCGTGCCGACGGCCAGCACCAAGGTTTCGCTGTCGCGCACGGCGCGGATACGCTGGGTCTCGCATTCGATCGCCGGACCCGCGTCGAAGATGTCTACATAACCCTGATAGGCGAACCCTTCGCGCTCGAGCATCGCCAGCGCAGGTTCGGTGTCCGGGTGCACGCGGCCGATGACGCTGCGCGCTGCCTCGGACAAGAAGCAGGTGTACAGCGGGAACTTGGGCATCAGCTCGGCGATGAAGGCCCGGTTGCCCACCCCGGTGAGGTAATCAGCCTGACTGAACTCCATCTTGAAGAAATGCCGCCCCAGACTTTCCCAGAACGGCGAACGGCCATGCGCATCCGCCATGCCGCGCATCTCGGCCATGATCTTCTTGCCGAACAGTTGCGGGTACTCGGCGATGAACAACATCCGCGATTTGGACAGCAGGTGGCCGTTGCGCCCGTTGCGGTAGTCGCTGCGCAGGAACAACGAACACAGTTCGGCGTTGCCGGTCAGGTCGTTGGCCAGGAACAGGGTGGGAATTTCGCGATAGATGTCCAGCTCGCGGGAGGCGCTCACGGTCAAGCCGACCCGGTAGTTGTACCAGGGCTCACGCAGACCGACGGCGCCGGCGATGGCACTGATGCCGACCACCAGGCCCTCGTCGTTCTCGAGCACGAACAGGTAGTCGGTGTCGCCGCGCGCGGCTTCGCCACTGAAGCTCTTCTCGGCCCAGCCAACCCGCCTGGCCAGGCGCTCTTCGTTGGCCGGAAACGTGGTCAGTCCGGTGTTGCCGGTGCTGCGAGCCAGTTCGATCAGCGCGGGTAAATCGCTGCTGCGTACGGGACGAACGATCATGCTATCTCCTTGTGCGGCGGCCTGTGCCTGCCGCGAATCGCGCCTGCCGGCGAGCGCTCGGCTCAGGCGGCAACCACACGGACACTGCCACCTTCGCCAACGCCCAGGGCGTCGGCCGCTTCATTGCTCAGCACCAGCGGCTTGCCCGGCACCCAGTCCAGCTCCAGCAACACGGCGCGATAGTCCTGCAACTGACCATTGCACACCAGGTACGGGCGTCCACCTTTGATCGGCGTATCGTCGAGCCTGACCGGCACCACGCGGCTCTGGGCGATCGAACGAATGGCCGAGGTGCGCGCATGCAGGGTCGGCCCGCCATCGAAGATGTCGATGTAGTGCTCGGTTTCGAAGCCCTCGCGCATCAGGATGTCGAAGGTGATCTGCGCCCGCGGGTGGACCTGGCCCATGGCTTCCTGGGCGCGGTCGGGCAGCAATGGCACGTAGATCGGGTAGTGCGGCATCAGCTCAGCGAGGAAAGTACGGCTCTTCAGGCCGCACAGGCGCTCGGCGTCGGCGTAGTTGAGGTCGAAGAAGTTGCGCCCGATCGAGTCCCAGAACGGCGACTCGCCCTGCTCGTCGCTGTAGCCGACGATCTCGGTCACCACCGACTCGGCAAAGCGCTCCGGATGCGACGCCATGAACAGCAGGCGTCCTCGCGAATTCAGTTCGGCCCAGCCGCTGTCGACCAGTTCAGGCAGCACATAGAAGCTGGTCAGCAGGCTGTTACCGGTGAGGTCATGGCACAGCGACAGGACGTGGATCTTGTTGTGGATCTTCAGCTCGCGCGACGCGTGCACGAAGGTCTCGTTGCGAAAGCTGTAGAACGGCTCGGAATAGCCCGCCGAGGCGACGATGGCCGAGCAGCCGGCCAGCTTGCCGGTGACGCTGTCCTGGAGCACGAAGAAGTAGCTTTCCTCGCCATTGAAACTGACTTCGGCGGCAAAGGAGGTTTCCGAAGCGGCGATCTTGTCACCCAGGCGCCCGGCATCATCGGGCAGCGAAGTGACACCAATGGGGCTGTCGGCAGCCATGCGCTGCACTTCGTTCAGGTCCGCCATTTGCGCGGGGCGCATCACCAGCATGGTGTCACTCCTCAGGAATACGGGCCGAACGGGTCGGCACGGAAAATTGGCGGGTACGTGCTTGCACGCGCAGCCCCCGCACTGGAATTCGATGATCGCCGACGCGGCGCAGCCTGCATCGGCGATGAACCGCAGGCCGATCAGCCCTGGGTCAGCGTGCGTACGGCGCGCTCGAAGCGGGCCAGGCCCTCGTCGATATCAGCCTCCTCGACCACCAGGCTCGGGGCGAAACGCACTACGTCGGGACCGGCCTGCAGCACCATCAGCCCTTCTTTCTCGGCGGCGTTGAGCACGTCCTTGGCCTTGCCTTTCCAGGCCTCGGTGAGGACGCAGCCGATCAGCAGGCCGACACCACGCACCTGGCTGAACAGACCGGCAGCCTGACCAATCGCTTCCAGACGCGTCTTGAACCGCGCGTGCTTGGCCTTGACGCCTGCCAGCGTCTCGGGAGTGTTGACCACGTCCATCACCGCGCACGCGACGGCGCACCCCAGCGGGTTGCCGCCGTAGGTGGTGCCGTGGGTGCCGACGGCCAGGTGGCTGGCCAGCTCGGCCGTGGTCAGCATGGCGCCGATCGGGAAGCCGCCGCCCAGGCTCTTGGCGCTGGTGAGGATGTCCGGGGTGACGCCGTAGTGCTGGTAGGCGTAGAGCGAGCCGGTACGGCCGACGCCGGTCTGCACCTCGTCGAAGATCAGCAGAGCGTTGTGCTCGTCGCACAATGCACGCGCGCCCTCAAGGTAAGCCTGGTCGGCGGGCACCACGCCGCTTTCGCCCTGGATCGGCTCGATGACCACCGCGCAGGTCTTGTCCGAGATCTGCGCCCTCAACGCCTCGAGGTCGTTGTAGGGCACATGGCTGATGCCGGTGATCTTCGGGCCGAAGCCATCGGAATACTTGGGCTGGCCGCCGACACTGACAGTGAACAGGGTGCGCCCGTGGAAGCTGTTCACGGTGGCGATGATTTCGTGCTTGTCCGGGCCGAAGCGGTCATGGGCCACGCGACGGGCCAGCTTGAAAGCGGCCTCGTTGGATTCGGCGCCGGAGTTGCAGAAGAACGCACGGTCGGCGAAGGTCGCGGACACCAGCTTGTGCGCCAGGCGCAGGGCCGGTTCGTTGGTGAATACGTTGGACACGTGCCACAGCGTGTTGGCCTGCTCGGTCAGGGCCTTGACCAGCGCCGGGTGGCAATGGCCCAGGGCGTTCACCGCGATGCCGCCGGCAAAGTCGATCAGTTCGCGGCCCGATTGATCCCACACACGGGAACCCTCGCCTCGGACGGGAATGAAGGCCGCCGGGGAATAGTTGGGCACCATGACCTGGTCGAAATCGGCACGTTGCACCGGGGCTTGCTCAACGGACATCTGAGTCTCCTGAAGAGGAACGCTGGCCTGTGGAGTCACCAGCGATGGGGGGATTGTAAGGACTGATCGACGCCTGTCCTTGCTGCCAGGCGACAACTTGTTACAGGGTCAAACCCGGTTTTGCCAAGGCTTTCGGCAATGCGACAAACACGGTCGCATTCGCGCAGTGTACCGGCAGCGTGGTATTGGGTGAACGCTGCACGCCTCAGCCTTTCTCCGCAGGTGTCGAACTCAGCTCGAACGGGCTGCTGCTGCGCCGCTGGTTGCGATCTTCACGGGGTGTGGCGCCGAAGAAGTTGCGGTAGGCACTGGAGAAATGCGGCCCGGAGGAAAACCCGCAGGACAGGCCGATCTGGATGATCGACTTGCTGGTCTGCATCAGCATCTGCCGGGCTTTGTTCAGACGCAGTTCCAGGTAGTACTGGCTGGGCACGCGATTGAGGTACTGCTTGAAAATCCGCTCCAGTTGCCGACGCGACACACAGACATGCTGGGCGATTTCGTCGGTGGTCAACGGCTCTTCGATATTGGCCTCCATCAACAGCACCGCCTGGGTCAGCTTGGGATGGCTGGAGCCCAGGCGGTTCTGCAACGGAATGCGCTGGCGCTCGCCGCCCTCGCGAATGCGCTCGACCACCAGTTCCTCGGACACTGCTCCCGCCAGTTCAGCGCCATGGTCACGGGCCAACACCGCCAGCAGCAGGTCGGTGACCGCCATGCCGCCGCAAGCGGTCAGGCGGTCACGGTCCCAGTCGAACAGATGGCTGGTGGCAATGACCTTGGGAAAGCGCTCGGCGAAGTCGTCCTGCCAGCGCCAGTGCACCGCGGCCCGGTAGCCATCGAGCAAACCCAGCAAGGCCAGCGGGTACACGCCAGCAGAAAGGCCGCCGACCATGCAGCCGCTGCGCGCCACCTGCTTGAGCGCCGTCGTCAGCGGCGCACCCAGGACCAAGGTGGGCTCATCCGCCAACAGCAGCAGTTTGTGCAGGCCTTCGAGACGACCATTCCAAGGCTCGCCCGGCAGACGCCAGGCGCCCTCTTCGGCGGGCTCGGCCTGCAGGTAGCTCAGGTCGTAGATCACCTCCGGGTGCACCCGCTGGGCAAGCTGCAGCACTTCCTCGGCCAGAGCCAGGGTCAGCGGCCGAGTGCCGGGCCAGATGAGAAAGCCGATTCGCTGGGTGGTCATAGATGACGGTCCGAAACCTGGGGTCGAATGAGGCGGCAGGCGCTGCCGCGCCCGTAGCGCAGCATGCCCTATTCTGGTGCGCGAGTGCAGCCTTTACTTGAGGCTGCCGGAGAGAAACTGGCGCAGACGCTCGGACTGCGGATTGACCAGCACTTCGCGTGGATTGCCGCGCTCCTCGACCAGCCCCTTGTGCAGGAAGACCAACTGGTTGGACACCTCGCGGGCAAAGCCCATCTCGTGGGTGACCACCACCATCGTCCGACCTTCCTGGGCCAGCGCCTGCATGACCTTGAGCACATCGCCCACCAGCTCCGGATCAAGCGCCGAGGTCGGTTCGTCGAACAGCATGACCTCAGGTTCCATGGCCAGCGCACGGGCAATCGCCACACGCTGCTGCTCGCCGCCGGACATGTGTCCGGGGAAGGCGTCCTTGCGGTGCGCCACACCAACTTTGGCCAGGTAGTGCTCGGCCTTCTCCAGCGCTTCCTTGCGATTGACGCCCAGCACGTGCACTGGCGCTTCGATGACGTTCTCAAGCGCAGTCATGTGCGACCACAGGTTGAAGTGCTGGAACACCATCGACAGGCGCGAGCGCAGGCGTTGCAGTTGCTTGGTGTCGGCGGCGCGCAGCGCCCCGTCCTTGTCGGCGACCAGCTTGAGCGCTTCGTTGTTGAGCACGATCCTGCCCGCGTGGGGCTGCTCGAGCAGGTTGATGCAGCGCAGGAAGGTGGATTTGCCGGAACCGCTGGAGCCGATGATGCTGATGACATCGCCCGCCTTGGCTTCAAGGGACACGCCCTTGAGGACCTCGTGGCTGCCGTAGCGCTTGTGCAGGTCTTGGACTTGGAGTTTGTACATGCTGTCGATTCTCACAGAGCGGTCAGTGCTTGCGCGGCGCCAGGTAGCTGAGCCAGCGGCGTTCGGCCATCTTGAACAGGCGCACGAGGATGAAGGTCAGGCACAGGTAGAACACGCCCGCGGTGATGAAGGCCTCGAAAGGCAGGTAGTACTGGGCACTGACCGTGCGCGCGGCGCCGGTGATGTCGATCAGGGTCACGATCGACGCCAGACTGGTGGTCTGCAGCATCATGATCACCTCGTTGCTGTACTGCGGCAGCGCGCGGCGCAGCGCCGAAGGCAGCAGGATGCGGCGGTACATCTTCAGGCGCGACATGCCCATGGCCTTGGCCGCTTCGATCTCGCCATGGGGCGTGGCCTTGAGGCTGCCGGCGATGATTTCGGCGGTGTAGGCACTGGTGTTGATGGCGAAGGCCAGACAGGCGCAGAAGGTCGCACTGGACAGCCACGGCCACAGGAAGCTCTCGCGCACGGTCTCGAACTGGGCCAGGCCGTAGTAGATCAGGAACAACTGGACCAGCATCGGCGTGCCACGAATCACGTAGGTGTAGAGCCAGGCGATCATGTTCACCAGCGGTTGGCGCGAGACGCGCATCAAACCCAGCGGGATCGCCGCCAGCAAGCCGAAGAACAGCGACAGCGCCAGCAACTTGAGCGTGGTGAGCAGGCCACCGAGGTACAGCGGCATGGCTTCCCAGACGACGTTGTAGTCGAAGATCATAGTTCAGCGGCCCTCACGCCGACCGAGTAGCGTTTTTCCAGGTACTTGAGCGCCAGCAGCGAGACGCTGGTCAACACCAGGTACAACGCGGCTACCGCCAGGAAGAAGGTAAAAGGTTCGCGGGTAGCGTCGGCTGCCTGCTTGGCCTTGAACATCATGTCTTGCAGGCCCACCACCGACACCAGCGCAGTGGCCTTGGTCAACACCAACCAGTTGTTGGTAAAGCCCGGAATCGCCAGGCGGATCATCTGCGGCACCATGATGCGGAAGAAGACCTGCCGCGAGCTCATGCCGTAAGCCGCCCCGGCTTCGGCCTGCCCACGGGGAATCCCGAGAAACGCGCCACGGAAGGTTTCCGACAGATAGGCGCCGAAGATGAAGCCCAGGGTGAAGATGCCAGCGACCAGCGGGTTCACGTCGATGTAGTCGTCGTAGCCGACCAGCGGCGCGACTCGGTTGATGATGTCCTGACCGCCGTAGAAGATCAGCAGGATCAGCACCAGGTCCGGGATGCCACGGATGACCGTGGAATAGAGGTCACCCAGCCAGGCCAGCCAGCGCACCGGCGACAACCGCAAGGCTACGCCGATCAGGCCGAGAACGATGGCCAGGGCCATCGACGACAGGGCGAGCTGCAACGTCAGCCAGGCCCCTCGAGGATGACTGCCCCGTAGCCTTTCAACATGTTTCGAATTCCTCAGGACTTGGGAACGAAAAATGGTGCAAACCTCAGCGCTCCTGCTGTTTGCACCATTGCCCAGGTGATTGCCGGACGCTTATTTCGCGTCTGGACCGTAGATGTCGAAGTCGAAGTACTTGGCCTCGATCTTCTTGTACGTGCCGTTGGCACGGATGGCGTCGATGGCCTTGTTGATGCGCTCGCGGTTGGCGTCATCACCCTTGCGCACGGCGATACCCACACCGTCGCCAAAGTACTTCACGTCGGTGAAGGCAGGCCCGACGAAGGCGAAGCCTTTGCCAGCGTCGGTCTTGAGGAAGCCGTCTTCGAGCAGGGTGGCATCGGCCACGGTTCCGTCCAGGCGGCCGGCCGCCACGTCCAGGTAGACTTCGTTCTGCGTGCCATAGGGCATGACGGTGACGCCCTTGGGTGCCAGCACTTCCTTGGCGAAGCGGTCATGGATCGAACCACGCTGCACGCCGATTTTCTTGCCCTTGAGCTCGTCGAGGCTGTCGCTGACGGTGGTGCCGTCCTTCATCACGAGACGCGCCGGGGTCAGGTAATAGCGGTTGGTGAAGTCAACCGACTTCTTGCGATCGTCGGTGATCGACATGGAGGACAGGATCGCGTCGATCTTTTTGATTTTCAGTGACGGGATCAGGCCGTCGAACTCCTGCTCGACCCACGCGCACTTGACTTTCATCTCTTCGCACAGGGCGTTACCGATGTCGTAGTCGAAGCCGGCAATGCTGCCATCGGGCTGCTTGAAGGCAAAGGGTGGATAGGCCGCTTCGATACCGATCTTCAACGGCTTTTCGTCGGCCTGCGAGACCAGGGAAAACACGGACAGCGCCAGGGCGCCAAGCAGTGCGAGCTTCTTCATCAGGTAACTCCATCGGTACGGGGCACTAGCAGGCAGGGAAACGACTGCCCGAGAGGCGAATGAGTACAACGCGAGCCGCGCAGGGTTCGACCAGGGTCGCAGACCACGAGCGAGTGAGTGGCATTCTAACGGCAGCCCGGTGGTCGATATTTCTTCAAAGCGACAACTACGTATAGAAGCGCATAAACCTGCGGGCGGCGATATTGACAGCTCTTGCGAAACATGCAAGCGCAAAAGGAATACAACCTTTAGACGAAGCAATAAGCGCGCCTATTATTGGCAAAGCCTTGAATTCCGGCAAGTGCGGGGTGCATGAGGGTGACGATGGGATAGGAAATGCACCAGTGAGCTGCAGGACTGTTTCCCCTGGCCCCGATTCGGTGCAATGGATCAGCGCGACGGGTTACCGATGAATATCGGGTAACACTCGGCAAAATCGAGCAGCAATCCCGCAAATGGGAAGCTGCCGCGCGAATGCAAAGGGGCTGCATCGCAGCCCCTGTCATGCAACTACGCCGACGCCCGACTCATGGCCTTGTGGGTGTCGATCAGGTGTTGCACCACACCCGGATCGGCCAGGGTGGAAATATCACCCAGCGCATCGTACTCGGCCGTGGCGATCTTGCGCAGGATACGGCGCATGATCTTGCCCGAGCGGGTCTTGGGCAGGCCTGGTGCCCACTGGATGACATCCGGCGAGGCAATCGGGCCGATCTCCTTGCGCACCCAGTTCTTCAACTCCTGGCGCAACTGCTCGCTGGGCTCCTCGCCGGCGTTGAGGGTGACATAGACATAGATGCCCTGCCCCTTGATGTCGTGCGGTACGCCCACCACCGCCGCTTCGGCGACCTTGGCGTGCGCCACCATGGCGCTCTCGATCTCGGCGGTGCCCATGCGGTGGCCGGAGACGTTGAGCACGTCGTCGACCCGCCCGGTGATCCAGAAGTAGCCATCTTCGTCGCGACGCGCGCCGTCACCGGTGAAGTACATGCCACGGAAGGTCTTGAAGTAGGTGTCGACGAAGCGGTCGTGGTCGCCATACAGCGAGCGAGACTGCCCCGGCCAAGAGTCGAGGATCACCAGATTGCCCTCGGCTGCACCTTCGATCAGGTTGCCCAGGTTATCCACCAGTGCCGGCACCACGCCGAAGAACGGCCGGGTCGCCGAGCCTGGCTTGAGGCCGATGGCACCTGGCAACGGACTGATGAGGATGCCGCCGGTTTCGGTCTGCCACCAGGTGTCGACGATCGGGCAACGCTCCTTGCCGACCGTCTTGTAGTACCAGTTCCAGGCTTCCGGGTTGATCGGCTCGCCGACCGAGCCAAGCAGGCGCAGGCTCGAACCGTCGGCGCCGGCCACTGCCGCCTCGCCTTCGGCCATCATCGCGCGGATGGCGGTCGGGGCGGTGTAGAGGATGTTGACCTTGTGCTTGTCGACGATCTTCGACACACGGGTGATGTCGGGGTAGTTCGGCACGCCTTCGAACAGCAGCGTGGTGGCGCCGTTGGCCAGCGGACCATAGACGATATAGCTGTGCCCGGTGACCCAACCCACGTCGGCGGTGCACCAGTAGACCTCGCCCGGACGGTAGTCGAAGACCCGCTCATGGGTGAGCGCGGCGTACACCAAGTAACCGCCGGTGGTGTGCAGCACGCCTTTGGGCTTGCCGGTCGAACCCGAGGTATAGAGGATGAACAGCGCTTCCTCGGCGCCCATTTCCTTGGGCGCGCAGTGGTTGGAGGCCACCTTCATCAGGTCCTCGTACCAGATGTCGCGGTGCTGGTGCCAGGCAATGTCGCCACCGGTGCGCTTGCACACGATGATCTTCTGCACGCTGCTGGTTTCAGGATTGGTCAGGGCCAGGTCGACGTTGGCCTTGAGCGGCGTGCGTCGGCCGCCGCGCAGGCCCTCGTCGGCGGTGATCACCACCTTCGACTTGCAGTCGATGATGCGTCCGGCCAGCGCTTCGGGCGAGAAGCCGCCGAACACCACCGAATGAATGGCGCCGATGCGTGCACAGGCGAGCATCGCCACCACCGCTTCGGGAATCATCGGCATATAGATGGTCACCACATCGCCACGGTGCACGTCCTGCCCGCGCAGCGCGTTGGCGAATTTGCACACCTGTTCGTGCAGCTCGCGGTAGGTGATGTTGCGGTGTTCGGAAGGGTCGTCACCTTCCCAGATGATGGCCAACTGATCGCCCCGCTCTTCGAGGTGGCGATCCAGGCAGTTGTAGGAGACGTTCAGAGTGCCGTCGGCGAACCATTTGATGTCCACGTGGTGGTCATCGAAAGAGGTCTGCTTGACCTTGGTGAAAGGCTTGATCCAGTCCAGGCGCTGGGCCTGCTCGCGCCAGAAGCCGTCCGGGTTGATCACCGATTGCTGGTACATGGCCTTGTAGGTGGCCTCGTCGGTCAGGGTGTTTGCCGCGACCTCGGGACGAACGGGATACAGGGGAGCCGCACTCATCTGTTTTACCTCGGTGTAATAGTTGTTTTTGTATACGAAGGTTTTAACTGTACCAGAGCGCGCGTGACCATTCGACGTTGGTAGTACCAAAACCCGACTGGCGCGTCAGCGCTTCCACGATAGCGCTGCAACCGGCGTAATCGCTGATGTCCAGAAAAAAAGTGGTGGCGCAGGAAAAGATTGTTACCGAATCCAGCAAAAACTGTATCAAAACAGCGTCTTTTTCAACTTGCCACGCAGGCCTAACATGGGCCTCGCCAACAACGGCAAACCGATCAACTTCCAGTCCAGCCCCCCACGCGGCTTTGTTGATCCTCTCCCGAACTCAACTTTCAACGTTGTACGTTTTCGCGGCGCCCTGCGTGCCGCGCGTCCCTTCACGACCTTAGACAGGTAACTCGAACATGAAAGCTTTACTGGTATTGCTACTGGGCAGTGTCTGCAGCGCGGCGATGGCCGATGACCTGACGCCGCCCGCCGAGCAGATTCCGGTCGAACACTACAATTACTCCCAACACCTGGATATCGCCAAGGTGCTGTCCATGAGCCCGGTCGCCGATGTCTGCGCAGTGGTGCCGGCGCGCATGACCTACGAGGACTCCCAAGGCCACCGACACGTCCTGGAGTACCGCGTGATGGGCAATGGCTGCTCCAACGGTTGAGTCGCGACACGGGGGCCCTGCGGGCCCCTTTCGCCGCCTCGACGGACACACCACGGGCCCACTATCGATCGGTCATCTTGCCCAGGGAATAATCGCGTAACTTGTTGGCAATCGTCGTGTGCGAGACGCCCAATCGTTTCCCTAGCGCTCGACTACTTGGAAAGTCTGCCTTCAAACTTTCAAGCACCGCTTTTTCAAAGCGACCAATAATATCCGACAGTTCCCCCTCCAACGAAAAGTTACCCAGCGGTTGACGCGCGCCGTAATCCGGCAGGCGAATATGTTCAACTTTCACCACCCCGCCCTCGCATAACGAGACGGCTTGGAACAACACGTTCTCCAATTGCCGCACATTGCCCGGCCATTGATAAAGACTCAACTTGTTGAATGCCGCCGGCGCCAATGTCGGTAAGGCGCAGCCAATCTGTCGACTGGCCTGGTCGAGGAAATGACGAACCAATCCTTCGAGACCGTCCATGCATTCACGCAGTGGCGGAATATGCAATGACAGCACATTGAGGCGGTGATACAGATCCTGACGAAATTCGCCGCGTGCGCACAACTCCGACAGATCCACCTGGGTCGCGCAGATCACCCGCACGTCCAGATGCACCTCCTCGTCGCTGCCGACACGACGAAAACAACCGTCCTGCAGGAAGCGCAGCAACTTGACCTGCAGCCGCGGGCTCATCTCGGCCACGCCATCGAGAAACAGAGTACCGCCTGCCGTCAGTTCCAGCAGGCCGAGCTTGCCTTCGGCGCGGGCGCCTTCGAAGGCGCCTGGGCCGTAACCGAACAGCTCGGTCTCGGCCATCGATTCCGGTAACCCGGCGCAGTTGAGCGCCATCAGCGGCGCCTGGCCGCGCGGACTGGCCAGGTGACAGGCGCGAGCCAGCAGCTCCTTGCCAGTGCCGGTCTCGCCCTCGATCAGCAACGGCGCATCCAACGGCGCCATGCGCCGCGCCTCACGCACCACTGCGGCCATGACCCGAGAGCTCTGGAAGATGCTGTCGAAACCGCGCAACTCCTGTTTGCGTACGTTGTAGATGCGTTCGCCGATGCGGTCGGCGCGGTGCAGCGTGAGCACGGCGCCGGCGAGCGCTTCGCTGTCGTCGTGCTCGGACTGCAGCGGGGCGATGTCGGCCAGGAATACATCGCCTTTGACCTTGACCCGCAGGCCGTTGATGCGCGATTGATTGGCCCGCACCAGTTCCGGCAGGTCGAAATCCTCAACGTAGCGCGCCAGCGGTAGCCCAGGCACTTCGTCGACGCGCACGCCCAACAACTGCGCCGCCGCGCGGTTGGCCGCGACGATGCTGCCGCCCATGTCCACCGACAGCACGGGAAATTCCAACGCACCGAGCAGGGCGTTGAGTTCCATATGTCGGCGCTCGCTGGGCATCAAGCCGACGCGCTTGACACCAAACACGCCGGCGATGGCCTCGAACTTGGGACGCAGGGCCTGAAATTGCAGATTGATGAGGTTGGGGCAGTGCAGATAGATCGCATTGCCCTGATCGCCGCCGACCTCCCCGCGCAGCACGTTGATGCCGTACTCCACCAGAAGATTGAGAATGTCGCGCAGGATGCCGATGCGGTTTTGACAATGGACTTTGATGCGCATGGAAGCTCCGTCACGCCGTCTTTTTCATGTGCGGCGCAGAAATTCGTAAAGATAAGCTGACAAATCAATCAGCCTTAAAGCCTCAGGGAGGCGAATATTCGGTCAACCACAGGCTCTTTGTAAAACTTACCTTACAGAAATCCTTTGCAGACACCGCTCGCCTGACCTGATCACCGGATGCAATCGCCCAAACCAGGGGCTATTTCTAATGCCATTGCGGTCATAACAACAAAGCCCTCAGCAGGAGAGCGACATGAAACAAACGCAGTACGTGGCCCGTGAGCCCGACGCGCAAGTTTTTATCGACTACCCGCAGCATGAGCATGCAGTGTGGAACACCTTGATCACACGTCAGTTGAAGGTGATCGAGGGCCGCGCCTGCCAGGAGTACCTGGACGGCATCGAGCAGCTCGCCTTGCCCCACGACCGCATCCCGCAACTGGGTGAAATCAATAAGGTGCTGGGCGCTACCACCGGCTGGCAAGTCGCCCGGGTCCCGGCGCTGATCCCCTTCCAGACGTTCTTCGAATTGCTGGCCAGCAAGCGCTTCCCTGTCGCCACCTTCATTCGCAGCGCCGAAGAACTCGACTACCTGCAGGAACCGGACATCTTCCACGAGATCTTCGGTCACTGCCCCTTGCTCACCAATCCCTGGTTCGCCGAGTTCACCCATACCTACGGCAAGCTCGGCCTGGCCGCGACCAAGGAGCAGCGCGTGTACCTGGCGCGACTGTACTGGATGACCATCGAGTTCGGCCTGATGGAGACTGCTCACGGCCTCAAGATCTACGGTGGCGGTATTCTCTCCTCGCCCAAGGAAACCCTGTATAGCCTTTCCAACGAGCCCGAGCACCAGGCCTTCGACGCCATCGAAGCCATGCGCACGCCGTATCGCATCGACATTCTGCAGCCGGTGTATTTCGTGCTGCCGAACATGAAGCGCCTGTTCGACCTTGCCCACGAAGACATCATGGGCATGGTCCAGCGAGCCACGCAGTTGGGCTTGCATGCGCCGAAATTCCCACCCAAGGCGGCCTGAGCCACCTTGTCGACAACAAACTGATAGTGGAACCCCTCGATGAATGCCTTGAACCAAGCCCACTGTGAAGCGTGCCGTGCCGATGCACCAAAGGTCAGCGACGAAGAGCTGGCCGAGCTCATCCGCGAAATACCCGACTGGAGCGTGGAAGTGCGCGACGGTCACATGGAACTGGAGCGGGTGTTCCTGTTCAAGAACTTCAAGCATGCGCTGGCCTTCACCAACGCGGTCGGTGAAATCGCCGAAGCCGAAGGGCATCACCCAGGCCTGCTGACCGAATGGGGCAAGGTCACCGTCACCTGGTGGAGCCACTCCATCAAGGGCCTGCACCGCAACGACTTCATCATGTGCGCGCGTACCGATCAGGTGGCGCAAACGGCTGAAGGGCGTAAGTAAGCGCTGCACATTCGCAGCGGTTTGCCGCTGCGATTCACCCGCGATGCCTGCGCCTCTGCACCTGGCGCGAGCAGCGCCCATGGTCGCTGCCACCTCCCACTGCTCAAGGTTTCTCGCGCTCGCCCAGCGCGTTGACCGTCCGCTATCCGCCCACAAATCCGAAGTGCGCGCGGGATTTTTTTCAAACTGTCATCCAGACTCCTGTATCCTGCCTCGGCGTTGCAAACGCTTCAGAATGCGCCTGGCGCAGCCTTTTCACTCACACTTGCGAGGAACGACGAGATGCACGAAATCCCGAATCTTCCCTTCCCAAGCCTGAACCCCGAAGAGCAGACCGTTACCGCCCATGCCGCCGAGCCGGCACCTGCTGGGCACGAAGGTGACGACCCCTCCAGCGCCGATCAGGACTAATCGCGCCCCCCCCCGACCGTGTGAAAACGGCTGACCTGCGGGCTCGCCCCGTCAGCGCGCTTTCACACTGTCCAGACCCTCTCCCGCGAATCCCCTATGCCCGAATCACCGCGCCGCTTGGCGATCACGCTGCAAATCGTCTCCATCGTCCTGTTCACCTTCATCGGCTACCTGAACATCGGCATCCCGCTGGCCGTGCTACCCGGCTACGTGCATAACGACCTGGGCTTGAGCGCCGTACTCGCCGGCCTGGTGATCAGCGTGCAGTACCTGGCCACCCTGCTCAGCCGCCCCACTGCCAGTCGCATCATCGACAATCTGGGCAGCAAGAAGGCGGTGATGTGGGGCTTGGCCGGCTGCGGCCTGAGCGGCGCGTTCATGCTGGCGTGCAGCTTCCTCGGCCACCTGCCGTGGGTGAGCCTGGCCTGCCTGCTGGTGGGACGCCTGGTCCTGGGCAGCGCGGAAAGCCTGGTGGGCTCGGGTTCGATAGGCTGGGGCATTGGCCGCGTGGGCGCCGAACACACGGCCAAAGTCATTTCCTGGAACGGCATCGCCAGTTACGGCGCCCTGGCCATCGGCGCTCCGCTCGGGGTGCTGATGGTCAACCGCCTGGGGCTGTGGAGCATGGGCGCCAGCATCATTGCGCTGGGCCTGATCGGTCTGGCCCTGGCGTGGTCGAAGCCGGCGGCGCCGATCGTGGCCGGCAAGCGCCTGCCATTTCTGCAAGTGCTGGGCAAGGTGTTTCCCCACGGCGCGGGACTGGCCCTGGGCTCGATCGGCTTCGGCACCATCGCGACCTTCATCACTCTGTACTACGCCAGTCGCGGCTGGCCGAGCGCCGCACTGACACTGAGCGTGTTCGGCGCCAGTTTCATCTGCGCGCGTCTGGTGTTCGGCAACCTGATCAACCGCCTGGGCGGCTTTCGCGTGGCCATCGCCTGCCTGTCGGTGGAAACCCTCGGGCTGTTGATGCTGTGGCTGGCACCGAGCGCGGAGCTTGCGCTGCTCGGCGCGGCTTTGAGCGGATTCGGTTTCTCCCTGGTCTTCCCGGCACTGGGCGTGGAGGCGGTCAATCAGGTGTCAGCCGCCAACCGCGGCGCAGCGGTGGGGGCGTACTCGTTGTTCATCGACCTGTCGCTAGGGATCACCGGGCCACTGGTGGGCGCGGTGGCCGCAGGGTTCGGATTCCGCTCGATCTTCCTGTTCGCCGCTGGGGCTGCGGTGTGCGGGCTGGTGTTGAGTGTGTATCTGTACCGGCAGACGCGCCGATACGATCGCGGGCAGCCGCGCCTGTGAAGGCGCGGGGTGACCGTCAGGATCAGCGCAGCAGATGTTGCAGCACGACCTCCAACGGATGTCGCAACGGCTTGTCGGTCATGCGCTTGACCTGGCTACGGCATGAATAACCCGTCGCCAAGGCCTCGCCTGCCTTGTCCAGCTTGCCCGCCCAGGACTGCTCGAAGATGGCCTTCGACGTCTGCTGGTTGCGCGCTTCATGGCCGTAGGTGCCGGACATGCCGCAGCAACCGGTGGCTTCGGTCACCAGCTTGAGCCCCAACCGCTCGAACACCTGTTCCCACTGACGCGTGCTGGCCGGCGCGTTGGTCTTCTCCGTGCAGTGGGCCAGCAGACGGTAGCTGCCGCCCTGCCCTGCAGCCTGGCGTGGCAGCTCATCGACCAACCACTCCTGAGGCAGCAGCACCTTGGGGCAGCCTTCGAGCCCATCGACTTTCTGGTATTCCTGGCGATAGACCAAGGTCATCGCCGGATCCAGCCCGACCAAGGGTATCCCGCAGTCGGCCAGGGCCTTGAGTTGACGACCATTGCGAATCGCCGCCTTGGCGAACGCACCGAGGAAACCTTGTACGTGCAGCGGCTTGCCATTGGCACTGTAGGGGGCGAGAAACACCTGATAGCCAAGGCGGGTCGCCAGCTCGATGAGCACGGCCAGCAGCGGCGTTTCGAAATAGCGGGTGAAGGCATCCTGCACCAGCACCAGGCTACGCTCGCGCTGCATCGGCGTCAGTTCGCGCAGACTGGGCACGCTGGCCATCTTCACCCGGCAGCGGGTCAGCGTGGCCTGCAGGTTGAAGCGGCTGATCAGCGGGCTGTCGACCATGCCCACCTGATCGGCCAGCAGACGGCTCACCCACTTCGATCCCATCACGGCGTTGTACAGGCCCGGCGCGCGGGCCAGGTAAGGAATGGTGAATTCCAGCGAGCCGATCAGGTAATCACGCAACGGACGCTGGTAGCGCCCGTGGTAGAGCTCGAGGAAACGCGAACGGAAGTCCGGCACGTTGACCTTGATCGGGCACTGGCCGGCGCAGGACTTGCACGCCAGGCAACCGGCCATGGCGTCGTAGACTTCGTGGGAGAAGTCGGCCTGCCCCTGGCGCTGCGCGCGCCGGTTGGCCAAGCGCTTGGGCAGGCCCTTGAACCACGGTGCCTTGCGCTGCGCCGAGGCCAGTACGTCGATATCGGCCTCGCCCTGCAGGCGCAGCCACTCGCGGATCAGCGAGGCGCGGCCCTTGGGCGAGTGGCGGCGCTCGCGGGTGGCTTTCCACGACGGGCACATGGCGTCGTTGGGGTCGTAGTTGTAGCAGGCGCCGTTGCCATTGCAGTGCACCGCGCTGGCAAAACTCTGCCAGACGCGCTCGTCGATGTGACGGTCGAGGTCGCCGCGCAGGGTCACGCCATCGACCGCCGTCAGGCCCTCGGCGCTGTGCAACGGGGTGCAGATCTTGCCAGGGTTGAGTTGATTGCGCGGGTCGAAGGCACCTTTGAGGCGCTGCAGGGCCGGGTACAGTTCGCCGAAATATTCGGGTACGTACTCCGAACGCAGGCCTTTGCCATGCTCGCCCCAGAGCAGGCCACCGTAGCGTTTGGTCAGCGCCGCCACCGCATCGGAGATCGGCTTGACCAGCGCGGCCTGGGCCGGGTCCTTCATATCCAGCGCCGGCCGTACATGCAGCACGCCGGCATCGACATGACCGAACATGCCGTAGGCCAGGCCGTGGCCGTCGAGCAGCGCGCGGAACTCGGCGATGTAGTCGGCCAGGCGCTCCGGCGGCACGGCGGTGTCCTCCACGAAGGGCTGCGGCCGCACCTCGCCCTCGACGTTGCCCAGCAGCCCCACCGACCGCTTGCGCATGGCGTACACCCGCGTCACCGCTTCGGCGCCCTCGGCCAAGGTATGACCCAGGCGCTCGACGCTGGTATCGCTGCGCAAGTGCTCGACGAACGCCGCCACCCGCGCATTGACCGCCTCCGGCTCATCGCCGCAGAACTCGACCAGGTTGATGCCCAGGGTTGGACGCTGCGTATCGGCGGGGAAGTATTCGGCCACGCTGTGCCAGACGATATCCTGCATCGCCAGCATCAGCACCTTGGAGTCGACCGTCTCGATCGACAGCGGCTTGAGCGCCATCAGCGCATTAGCATCGCGCAGCGCGTCCATGAAGCTGGCATAGCGCACGTTGACCAGCACCGCATACTTGGGAATCGGCAGCACATTGAGCTTGGCCTCGACCACATAGCCCAATGAGCCCTCGGCGCCGCACAGTACGCTGTTGAGGTTGAAGCGACCTTGCGTGTCGCGCAGGTGCGCCAGGTCGTAGCCGGTCAGGCAGCGGTTGAGCTTGGGAAAGGTCGCCTCGATCAATTCGGCCTGGGTCTGCTGGATGTCGCGCGCCGTGCGATACACCTCGCCCACCCGCCCGGGTGCAGCGCAGGTCTGTTCCAGGGCTGCGTCGTCCAGCGGCAGGCTGTGCAGGCGCTGACCACCGAGCAGCACGCTGTGCAATTCGAGTACGTGATCGCGCGTCTTGCCGTAGGTGCAACTGCCCTGGCCGCTGGCATCGGTGTTGATCATGCCGCCAAGGGTGGCGCGGTTTGAGGTGGACAGCTCAGGGGCGAAGAACAACCCGTGAGGCTTGAGCGCCGCATTGAGCTGGTCCTTGACCACACCGGCCTGCACCCGCACCCAGCGCTGTTCGACGTCGATCTCGAGAATGGCATTCATGTGCCGCGACAGGTCGACGACGATGCCATCGGTCAGCGACTGGCCGTTGGTGCCGGTGCCGCCGCCGCGCGGGGTCAGCTTGATCTGGGTGAAGCGCGGCTCGTCCATCAGCGTGGCGACCCGCACCACATCGTCGGCGTCCAGCGGGAACACCGCCGCCTGGGGCAAGCGCTGGTAGATCGAGTTGTCGGTGGCCAGCACCGTGCGGGTGCCGTAGTCGGCGCTGATCTGGCCGCGGAAACCGCTGGCACGCAGAGCGTCGAGGAATTCGGGGTAACCGGCGGCAGGCGCACGGACAGGCAACTGGGCGATCATCGAAGGATGGCCTCTTGATAGGTCTGATCACGGTGTGGACGTTACTGACACCTGCGCAGCATGCATGAATGCCGACAGGCCAGATGACGGATGCGCCCATGCTCCTGTAGTTTCCGCTTCAGGGCAAACGGATAATCCTGCCGCTATCGATGAGTTTCATGAATGAATTACCGCCACTTGACGCCCTCGATGTCGTTGCTGCTGGCCTTCGAGGCGGCTGCGCGCCATGAAAGCTACACCCGCGCTGCCGTCGAGCTGTCGCTCACCCAGAGTGCGGTCAGCCGCCAGGTCCAGGCGCTGGAGCAGCAACTGGGGCTGACACTGTTCCGCCGCGAGGGGCGCCAGGTGCAATTGACCGATGTGGGCCGCTTGTACCAGCGCGAACTGAGCGAAGCCCTGGGTCGAATTCGCAGCGCCACCCTGCAGGCCCTGGCCTATCAATCCGGGGTCGGCACCTTGCGCCTGGCGACCTTGCCGACTTTCGGCTCGAAATGGCTTTTGCCGCGCTTGCACGCGTTCTATCAGGCGCACCCAGGCATGCTGGTACACATTCATTCACGTATCGAAGCCATCGACTTCGACACCAGCGAAATCGATGCCGCCATCGGCGTGGCCAGCCACGACCTACCTGGCTTGATCTGTCATCGGCTGCATGCCGAAGAGTTGGTGGTGATCCTGCCGCCGCAAGCGGCACTTGCGGCCGATGGCTGGACGCCGCGGCGGATCAGCGAAGAGCTGCTGCTCAACGTCGCCAACAATCCGCACGCCTGGGGCGAATGGTTCTCCCATCATGGACTGGCGCACCGCTCGATGCGCCTGGGGCCAAGCTTCGAGCTGACCTCGCATTTGATCCAGGCGGTCCGTGCGGGCATCGGCATCGGCCTGGTGCCCAGGATCCTGGTGGCCGAGGAATTGGCCAAAGGCGAGCTGTTCAGCCCCGCAGGGGCGTTCGCCAGCCAGCGCAGCTACTACCTGATCTATCCACCCCGCAATGAAGGGCTGCCGTCGTTGCGGGCCTTTCGCGGATGGTTGCTGGAGCAGATCTAGCTTTCGCCCAGACAACAAAAAACCCGGTCCCCGTTACCTGGCACCGGGCTTGATGGCATCAACCGCGCTTCACTCGGCCACGCTGCGCGTCGCCTCGCCCGCCTGCGCCATGCGCTTGGTCTTGATCACATGGAACATGTACATCACCAGCAACCACACCGGAATCGCGTAGACCGAAATCTGGATCCCCGGAATCTGCAGCATGATGCCCAGGATCAGCACCACGAAAGCCAGACACAGGTAGTTGCCATACGGATACCACAGCGCCTTGAACAGCGGTTTCTGGCCCGTGCGGTCCAGGTGCTGACGGAACTTGAGGTGCGAGTAGCTGATCATCGCCCAGTTGATCACCAGCGCCGCCACGACCAACGACATCAGCAGCTCCAGGGCCTGTTGCGGCATGAAATAGTTGAGCAGCACGGCAATCAGGGTAAAGGCCGCCGATGCCAGGATCGCCCGAACCGGCACGCCACGACGGTCGATTTTCGCCAGGGCCGCCGGCGCGTCGCCCTGCTCGGCCATGCCGTAGAGCATGCGCGCATTGCAGTAGGTGCCACTGTTGTAGACCGACAATGCGGCAGTGAGCACCACGAAGTTGAGCAGGTGCGCCGCCACGTCGCTGCCCAGCAGGGAGAACACCTGCACGAACGGACTGCTGCCATAACTGCCGCCGGACGCGTCGATGCTCGCCACCAGGCTGTTCCACGGCGTCAGCGACAGCAGGATCACCAGCGCGCCGATGTAGAAGATCAGGATGCGGTAGATGACCTGGTTGATCGCCTTGGGAATCACCGTCTTCGGCTTGTCGGCTTCGGCAGCGGTGAAACCGAGCATTTCCAGGCCGCCGAAGGAGAACATGATGATCGCCAATGCCATCACCAATCCGCTGACGCCATTGGGGAAGAAACCGCCGTGGCTCCACAGGTTGCTCACCGAGGCCTCCGGACCGCCGCTGCCGCTGGTGAGCAGGTAGGCGCCCAAAGCAATCATGCCGACGATGGCCACCACCTTGATGATCGCGAACCAGAACTCAGCCTCGCCGAACACCTTGACGTTCATCAGGTTGATGGCGTTGATCAGCACGAAGAAACCCGCCGCCGTGACCCAGGTGGGGATCTCCGGCCACCAGTAGTGGACATACTTGCCGACCGCCGACAGTTCCGACATACCCACCAGGATATACAGCACCCAGCAGTTCCAGCCCGACAGAAAGCCGGCGAAACCGCCCCAGTATTTGTGGGCGAAATGGCTGAATGAGCCTGCCACCGGCTCCTCGACGATCATCTCGCCGAGTTGGCGCATGATCATGAAGGCGATGAAGCCGCAGATGGCATAACCGAGAATCATCGACGGGCCGGCGGATTTCATCACCCCGGCCGAGCCCAGGAACAACCCGGTGCCGATGGCACCGCCCAGGGCGATCAACTGGATGTGGCGGTTCTTCAGGCCGCGCTTGAGTTCGCCTGACGGCTGCGAATGTTGTCCACTCATGAACGAAGTCACCTGCTTGTTTTTATCTGTGACGGAATCGGACCCGCAGCGCTCGTGGCACAGCGGAATGAAGCAAGGTGGTTACCTTGGGTTCTCGGACCCTGGCGCCGCGCCGGGCGCTGGGCCTGGGGCAGATCAGCCGGGTGTCGGCGAGAATGCGTGGTACGCGAGGGGGTCACAGGTAAAACGCGGCGCATTGTATACCCCTGCGAGCGCGCAGGCATCAACGCGTTGCGTGGTTTGCTCGGGGCAAAACGCAGCGGTCCTGAGGGAGAGGCCGACTGGGGCGGGATGATCGGCGTACATGGCGCCTCCATTTATTGTTGTCGGGCGCAGCATCGTGGCTGCGCAGTGCACGGGGCAATGGCTGGACTATCGGTGAGAACGCACGCGTACGACAAGGCCCGTGGTGCAGACAGAAAAGTGCTAACGCACCCCGATACGGAACGCTGGCTTTACAGGTGGCGCCGTTGCGGCGTTTGCTTCAAGGCCTGTTCGAAGCGTTCGTACACTTTTCTTTACAAGGTGGAAACCAGATCTGCCACAGGCTGGAAAAAGACTTTTTGCTCAAGGACTTGTAATAGCCTTCCAGCTCTTTGCGCAGGTGCAAAAAAGCCAGCCCAAGGGCTGGCTCATGCACTGCGCAAACCGATCAGCCGCGTGGCTTACCGCGTCCACGGCCGGCCGGCTTGTCAGCGCCGGGCTTGGTCGCACGCTTGCGCATCTCGCTTGGACGCTCGGCGACGGCACTGCCGCGATTACCCTTGCGCGGGGCCTCTTCGCGTACTGGACGTGCCGGACGCTCAGCCGCCTCGCGCGGCTGGCGCTCGCCCGCCGCCTGGGCAGGACGCAGGTTGCGCACGCGCTCGCCACGGCCCAGCGGACGGGTGGACTTGCGCTGCAGACGCTCGAGCTTGTCCTTGGCCTTGAGGTTGAGGGTCGGCAGCGCCACCGGCTGCAGCCCGACTTCGGCTGCCAGGATATCGATCTCACCCTGGCTCATTTCACGCCAGCGGCCCATCGGCAGGTCGGAGTTGAGGAATACCGGGCCGAAGCGCACACGCTTGAGGCGGCTGACCACCATGCCCTGGGATTCCCACAACCGGCGCACTTCACGGTTGCGACCTTCCATCACCACGCAGTGATACCAGTGGTTGAAACCTTCGCCACCGGGCGCCTTCTGGATGTCGGTGAACTTGGCCGGGCCGTCTTCGAGCATCACACCGGCCTTGAGGCGGTCGATCATCTCGTCGTCGACCTCGCCCCGCACGCGCACCGCGTATTCGCGGTCCATCTCGTAGGAGGGGTGCATGAGGCGGTTGGCCAACTCGCCATCGGTGGTGAACAGCAGCAGGCCGGTGGTGTTGATGTCCAGGCGACCGATGTTGATCCAACGGCCTTCCTTGGGACGCGGCAGGCGATCGAACACGGTGGGGCGACCTTCGGGGTCGTCACGGGTGCAGATCTCGCCGTCGGGCTTGTTGTACATGATGACGCGGCGGGTCGCCTCGGCGGCTTCCTCGCGCTTGATCAGCTTGCCATCGACGGCGATGGCATCGTGCAGGTCCACGCGCTGGCCAAGCGTGGCAGCGACGCCGTTGACCTTGATGCGGCCCTGGCTGATCCAGGCTTCGACGTCACGGCGCGAACCCACGCCAATGCGCGCCAGCACCTTTTGCAGCTTTTCGCCGGACGGCGGGGTGGGTTGGGTTTCTTGCAGGTCTTTGTCGCTCATCTGGGCACCTCCCGGTGTACGGTGTATGAAAGCGATTCGGCGACGGATGCGCCAAGGGGGCGCGCATTGTACGTGGTTGACGCAAGCGATGCATCGGGGCGCAGGTGTTTTTTTCCCAACGGTAGGCAACACGTCGACGTGATCATGGGCGCAGCCCGTGCCAGGCCCTCAGATCTTGTCCTCCGGCGCCTCGACCGCATCATCGGCCTGGCGCAAATCATCGAAATCGGTCTTGAGCCCCTCCTCCATCGCGTCGAGCTCCACCAACAAGCTGCGGAAGCTGGTCTGCTCCTTCGGCTCACCCTCCTGGACCTCATCGGCGAGGCTGGCGTCGGCCAGCGCCTGCAGATGCGCAGGCACCGGGGCCTCGTCCGGGTCGTCAGCCAGCACCTGCGGCTCCATTTCCCGCAGTTCGGCCAGCGGCGGCAGCTCGTCCAGGCTACGCAGATTGAAGTGATCGAGGAACGCCTTGGTAGTGGCGAACATCGCTGGACGGCCTGGCACTTCGCGATAGCCGACGATGCGGATCCACTCGCGCTCCATCAGCGTCTTGACGATATTGCTGTTGACCGCCACGCCGCGCACATCCTCGATCTCCCCGCGGGTGATGGGTTGACGGTAGGCGATCAGCGCCAGGGTCTCCAGCAGCGCGCGGGAGTAACGCTGCGGGCGCTCTTCCCACAGCCGGCCGACCCACGGCGCGTAGGTTTCGCGGATCTGCAGACGATAGCCGCTGGCCACTTCCTTGAGCTCGAAGGCGCGGCCGGCGCAGGATTTCTCCAAGGCTGCCAGCGCCTTCTTGAACACGGCCGGCGCCGGCCGCTCGGCCTCCTCGAACAGCTCGTAGAGGCGCTCAAGCGACTGCGGCTTGCCGCTGGCCAACAGAAAAGCTTCGATCAGCGACGCCAGGTCGCAGGGTTCATTGAGGTTCATCGGGGTAGTTTGACCGTTACTCGGCGCGGACTCGGACATGGATCGGGGTGAACGGCTCATTCTGCACCAGTTCGATCAGCGATTCCTTCACCAACTCGAGAATCGCCATGAAGGTGACCACCACCCCAAGCTTGCCTTCCTCGGCCTCGAACAGCTCGACGAAGGGTACGAAGCCGCCGCCCTTCAAGCGTTCCAGCACCTGACTCATGCGCTCGCGGGTAGAGAGCGTCTCGCGGGTGATCTGGTGGCTTTCGAACAGGTCGTTGCGGCGCATGACCTCGGCCATGGACAGCAGGATCTCCTCCAGCGCCACCTCCGGCAGCAGCTTGCGCACCTTGGCCTGGGGCGCCTCCAATTGCGGCACCAGCACCTCGCGGCCAATGCGCGGCAGGCCGTCGATGTCCTCGGCGGCAGCCTTGAAGCGCTCGTACTCCTGCAGGCGACGGATCAGCTCGGCGCGCGGATCGCCCTCTTCTTCCTCGACTTCGCTGGAGCGCGGCAGCAGCATGCGCGACTTGATCTCGGCGAGCATGGCGGCCATCACCAGGTACTCCGCCGCCAGTTCCAGGCGTACGGACTTCATCAACTCGACGTAGCCCATGTACTGCCGGGTGATCTCGGCCACCGGGATGTCGAGGATGTCGATGTTCTGCTTGCGGATCAGGTACAGCAGCAGGTCCAGCGGGCCTTCGAAGGCTTCGAGAAACACCTCCAGCGCGTCCGGCGGAATATACAGGTCGATGGGCAGCTCGGTCAGGGCTTCGCCATAGACCAGCGCCAACTGCAATTGCTGCGGCGTTTCAGGTTCGTGCGTCAGGGCCTCGGGGGCGTCGGCCTGGCTCACGCGTCGACCAGGAAAGGCGACGGGTCGCCACACCCTTCGCGGATCAGCTGCGGCGCGTCGCCGGACAGATCGATGATGGTGGATGCCTTGAGATCGCCAAATCCACCGTCGATCACCAGGTCGACGTGGTGCTCCAGGCGCTCACGGATTTCGTAGGGATCGGTCATCGGTTCGTCGTCGCCCGGCAGGATCAGGCTGACGCTCATCAGGGGCTCGCCAAGCTCGGCCAACAGCGCCAGGGTAATCGCATGGTTCGGCACACGCAGACCGATGGTGCGGCGTTTTTCATGCAGCAGCAAACGCGGCACCTCGCGGGTGCCGTTGAGAATGAACGTGTAGGGCCGGGCACATGGGCCTTGAGCAGGCGGAAGGTGCCGGTGTCGACCTTGGCATACAGCCCCAACTGCGACATGTCGCAGCACATCAGCGTGAAGTTGTGGGTCTTGTCCAAGCCTCGCAGACGCCGCACGCGCTCGATCGCCGCCTTGTCGCCAATTTGACAACCCAGGGCATAAGCCGAGTCGGTCGGATAGACCACCACTCCGCCTTTGCGAATGATCTCCACGGCCTGACGAATCAGCCGCGACTGCGGATTCTCCGGGTGAATCTGGAAGAATTGGCTCACTTCGTCGTCCTGTTCATACCGCCATAGGCTGTTCATGGTGGAATCGGCGCCACAGAGGTGGCAGGTCCTCGGGCAGGGGCCGGTAGGCACCGATCTCGCCCCAGGTGCCGGGGCCGTGGAAATCACTGCCGGCGCTTGCCAGCAGGCCGAACTCACGGGTCAGAATGGACATCGTGCCCACCTGTTCGGGCGGCATCATCCCATTGACCACTTCCAGTGCCTGCCCTCCCGCTTGAATATAGTCGGCGATCAGGCGCCTGCGCTTGCTGCGGGTGAGCTCGTAGTGCATGGGGTGGGCCAGGCTGACCCAAGCGTTTGACTGACGAAGGGTCGCGACAGTTTCCTCGAGCGTCGGCCAGTGCAACTTGACGTCGCCCAGTTTGCCGGCGCCCAGCCACTTGCGAAAAGCCTCGCCACGGTCCTTGACGTAGCCGGCACGGACCAGGAATTCGGCAAAATGCGGGCGCGCCGGCGCATTCTGGCTGTCGCCCAACGCCTGTTGCACCGCCCGGGCCCCGTCGAGGGCATCTGGCATACCCTTGGCCGCCAGGCGTCGGGCGATGTCCTCGGCGCGCATCCAGCGACCGCGATGCAGTTGTTCGATGGCCTCGAGCAGAGGCGGCGCATCGAGCGCAAAATCGTAACCCAGCACATGAATGGTGGCCCCGCCCCAGGTGCACGACAGTTCAACACCGCTGACCCACTGCAGGCCCCGCTCCAGGCAGGCGGCACGCGCCTCCGACAAGCCTTCGAGGGTATCGTGATCGGTCAACGCCAGCGTGCGCACCCCGTGTTCATGGGCGCGCGCGACCAGTGCCGTGGGCGACAAGGCGCCGTCGGAGGCCGTGCTGTGACAGTGCAGATCAACATTCATGGAGGAGCGCTTTCGCCGGAATCGATGTTTGTTATTATGCCGTCACATCCCGCTTCTGGCTGCCACTGTGAAACAATTCATCGATTTCATCCCGCTGCTGCTGTTCTTCATCGTCTACAAGATGGACCCGCGACCGCTGGAATTCGCCGGCCACACCTTCGAGTTCGGCGGTATCTACAGCGCCACGGCGATGCTTATTGTCAGCTCTGTGGTGGTGTATGGCGCCGTCTTCCTGCGCCAACGCCGGCTGGAAAAGAGCCAATTGCTGACCCTGGTCGCCTGCTTGGTGTTCGGCGGCCTGACCCTGGCCTTCCACAGCGAAACCTTCCTCAAATGGAAGGCACCGGTGGTCAACTGGCTGTTCGCCCTGGCCTTCGCCGGCAGCCATTTCATCGGCGATCGGGTCCTGATCAAGCGCATCATGGGCCACGCCGTGACCCTGCCGGACGCCATCTGGACCCGCCTGAACCTGGCCTGGATCGCATTCTTCCTGGTCTGTGGTGCAGCCAACCTGTTCGTCGCCTTCACCTTCCAGGACTTCTGGGTCGACTTCAAAGTCTTCGGCAGCCTCGGCATGACGGTGGTCTTCCTCATCGCCCAGGGCGTTTACCTGTCGCGCCATTTGCACGACGCCGACACCTCCCCTTCCAAACCCAAGGACTGACATGCTCTACGCCATCATCGCCAGCGACGTCGAAAATTCCCTGGAACGGCGCCTGGCCGCACGCCCCGCGCACATCGAGCGGCTGCAGCAGCTCAAGGCCGAAGGCCGCGTGGTGCTGGCCGGCCCGCACCCGGCCGTCGACAGCAACGATCCCGGGCGGCAGGCTTCAGCGGCAGCCTGATCGTTGCCGAGTTCGACTCGCTGACCGCAGCCCAGGCCTGGGCGAATGCCGACCCTTACGTGGCGGCCGGCGTCTACGCGCAGGTGGTGGTCAAGCCGTTCAAGCAAGTCCTGCCCTGACCGGCCCCAGGCCTGTACGCACGCTCTGCGGCGCACAGGCCTTTTCTGAACATTCATCTATCGCGGCCACTTGCCGACAACCTCCTGAATCGAATCAGAGAATCAGGAGTTCCGATGCGCCAAGGTCCGTTGTTCCTGCTGCTGTGCTGCCTGCTGTCGTCCTCCCCCCTCGCGCTCGCCGAGCAACCGCACTCGACGGATACCGATGCACGTGTCAGCGAACTGCAGCAGCGCCTGCAAGCCAGCGAGCAGCAGCGCGCGGTGCTGAGCCGACAACTGCAGGGAATCGACAGCACCCAGTTCGAACGCCTGCGTGAGGAGAACCAGCGTTTGCAGGCAGCCGTGCAGAAACAGCAGGCCAGCGGCCCGCTGCACCTGCTCACCGAACAGCAACAGTGGTTCGTGATCGGCTCGGGCGTTGCACTGTTATCGGCTGTGTGCGGTATCTTAGCCAGCGGCGGACACAGAAGACGTCGGCAATGGTTGAATTGAGTGAGTCATGAGCGAGCTGTTACTGATTGATGATGACCAGGAGTTGTGCGAGCTGCTCGGCAGTTGGCTGACTCAGGAAGGTTTTGCGGTCCGCGCCTGCCACGATGGCGAAAGTGCGCGCCAGGCCTTGGCCGCCCAGGCGCCGGCGGCCGTGGTGCTGGATGTGATGCTGCCCGACGGCAGTGGCTTGGAGTTGCTCAAGCAACTGCGCAGCGAGCACGCCGAACTGCCCGTGTTGATGCTCTCGGCCCGTGGCGAACCGCTGGATCGCATTCTCGGCCTGGAGCTGGGCGCCGACGATTACCTGGCCAAGCCGTGTGATCCACGCGAGCTCACCGCCCGCCTGCGTGCGGTACTGCGCCGCAGCCATCCGGCTGCGCCCAGTACCCAGGTCGAGATCGGTGACCTGATCTTCAGCCCGGTGCGCGGCGTGGTCAGCATCGATCAGCGCGAGATGAGCCTGACCCTGTCGGAGAGCCGTATCCTCGAAGCCCTGCTGCGCCAGCCCGGCGAGCCGCTGGATAAGCAGGCCCTGGCGCAGCTCGCCCTGGGCCGCAAACTCACGCTGTACGACCGCAGCCTGGACATGCACGTCAGCAACCTGCGCAAGAAAATCGGCCCCCACGCCGATGGCCGGCCGCGCATCGTTGCCCTGCGCAGCCGGGGTTATTACTACAGCCTCTAGAGCTCCAGCCCCAGCATCACCGCGCACAGGATCAAGAACACGCAGAACAGCGTGCGCAGCACCTTCTCAGGCAGCGCATGGGCCAGCCGCACGCCCCAGCTGATGCTCAGCAGCCCGCCGATGGCCAAGCCAGCGCCCATGCGCCAGTCGACGCTGCCATGCACACCGTAGGTGACTAAGGTCACCAGGGTACTGGGCGCCGCCAGTGCCAGCGACAAGCCCTGGGCCACCACCTGCGAGGCGCCGAACACACTGGTCAGCACGGGCGTGGCCACCACGGCCCCGCCGACCCCGAACAGCCCGCCCATGCTGCCGGCAAAACAGCCCAGCACTCCGAGCCACGGCCAGGGATAGCGTAACTGGCTGCTCGGTGGTGCCACCTTCATGAACATGCGCGCCACGTTCCACATGGCCAAGGCCACCAGAAACGCCACGAAGCCCAGACGCATCGCGTGCGCATCGAGCCCCACCGCCCAGATCGAGCCCAGCCAGGCGAACACAAAGCTGCACAGCGCCAAGGGCACGGCGTGTCGCAGCTCGATACGGTTACGCTGATGATAGCGCCACAGCGCCAGCAGCACGTTCGGCACCACCATGACCAACGCGGTCCCTTGAGCCAATTGTTGATCGAGGCCGAACAGCACACCCAGGGCGGGAATGGCGATCAGGCCGCCACCGATCCCGAACAACCCGCCAACGGTGCCCAGCACCGTCCCCAACAGCACATACATCAACCACTCGATCATCAGTCCCTCATGCGCCACGTTCTCGATGCCCGCATGCTACGCAGTCGTGCCTGGCAGGGAAACGCACAGCAGCGCACAATGGCTATGCGCATCACGCACAAGCAAGGACCTGTCATGAGCCCCGATATCCTCACCGAACAGCTGAGCCTGTTCCTCGACGTGTTGCACACCGGCAGTTTCTCCGCCGCCGCGCGACGCCATCCGCTGACCCCCTCGGCCGTTGCCAGGCGCATCGACGCGCTGGAGAACGCCTTGGGCAGCCGCCTGTTCGTGCGCAGCACCCACGCCGTGCGCCCGACCCCGGCGGGCAACGCGTTCGCCGAACGTGCCCGACGCATCATCGAGGAACTGCGCCTGGCGCGGGCCGAGGCGGTGTCGTTGAGCAGCGCGCCCGAAGGGCTGATCCGCATGGACGCACCCGCCGCCTTTGGCCGTCGTCACCTGGCGCCGGCCATTGCCGACTTTCTGGTGGCCTATCCCGGCCTGGACGTGCAACTGCGCTTGATCGACAGCTTCGTCGACATGCACGGTGGGCACCTGGGCGAAGTCGACCTGGTCCTGCGCGCCGGCACGCTGGCCGACACCCGTTTGGTGGCGACCCCTCTGGCCAAGATGGTGCGCATCGCCTGCGCCAGTCCTGCCTATTTGGCCAGCCGCGGCGTACCCGGCTGCCCCAGTGAACTGCCGCAGCACGATGGCCTGGACTGGGACGGCCTGGCACCGCCTTTCGCCTGGCGCTTCACCGTGAATGGCCAACAGCGGCTGTATCGCCCTGCCCGCCTGCGCATGACCGCGAACAATGCCGAGACCCTGCTGTTCGGCGCCCTGGCCGGCCTTGGCATCGCGCATCTGCCCACTTGGCTGGTCAGCGAGTACCTGCTGCGTGGCGAATTGCTGCCGCTGTTCTGCGAAAACGGCCTGCCAGAACCGGAAACCACCGGCATCTATGCGTTGCGACTCGAACATGAAACGAACTCTCGCAGCCGCTTGCTGCTCGAATTCCTCAAGAGTCGCTTCAGCCCGGTACCGCCTTGGGACCTGGCACTGCGCAGTGGACTGCGCAGTTAGTGAGCGCACTAACGATCAGCGTGCTAGATTCTTAACCGAACTCATTCAAGGACTTGCATGAACGCCGACATCAACGCCCCATGCGACGAGCTGCTGCTGAACAATCAGGTGTGTTTCGCCCTGCATTCCACCTCGTTGCTGATGACCAAGGTCTACAAACCTCTGCTGCAAGCCTTGGGTCTGACCTACCCGCAGTACCTGGCCATGCTCGTCTTGTGGGAGCAGGACGGGCTTACCGTAGGTGAAATCAGCCATCGCCTGCTGACCGATCCCGGTTCGTTGACCCCTTTGCTCAAGCGCCTGGAGAGCGAAGGGCTGCTCAACCGCACCCGCAGCCGTGAAGATGAGCGTGTGGTGCTGGTAGAACTGACCGACAAGGGACGGAACCTGCGCGAGGAAGCGCGCAAGGTGCCGCAGTGCATCTTGGAAGCCTCCGGGCGCACGGTGCAGCGCCTGCAGAAATTGCAGGCTGAATTACTGGAATTGCGCGAGAGCCTGCAAAAGAGCCTGTGAGCGAGCAACCCGACGAATGGCGTGAAAATCATATTGCGCGCAAAATAATTGCGTACTAAATTAATCCCCATACCCCATCGCGCTCCGGCGCTTATCACGCAAGCGAGGCTCAAGATGCACAAGGTTACTGCGCTGTACATTGCACAAGCGACTTCCACCGGCGGCCGTGACGGCCAATCCCGCTCCAGCGATGGCAAGCTCGAGGTCAAGCTCAGCACCCCCAAGGAGCTGGGCGGCGCAGGCGGGGAAGGCAGCAATCCCGAGCAATTGTTCGCCGCGGGTTACTCGGCCTGCTTCATCGGCGCGCTTAAGTTCGTCGCCGGCCAGGCCAAGCAAGCATTGCCCGGCGACACGGCAATTACCGCCAAGGTCGGTATCGGTCAGATCCCCGGTGGTTTCGGGCTGGACATCGACCTGCACATCGCCCTCCCCGGCCTGACCCAGGCAGATGCCGAGGCGCTGGTCGAGAAGGCCCATCAGGTGTGCCCTTATTCCAACGCCACCCGTGGCAACGTGGATGTGCGCCTGCACGTGACGGTCTGAATGAGCCGCCTTGCTGACAGACACAAAAAACCCGGCAAACGCCGGGTTTTTTATTGGCTCACCAGAAGTCTTACTTCTTGGTGCGGCCTTTGAAGCTGTTGTCGCGGGTATCGATATCGATCCACTCGTCGATTTCGATGAAGTCGGCGACTTGGATCTCGGTGCCGTTGGCCAGCTTGGCAGGCTTCATGACCTTGCCGGAGGTATCGCCACGGGCAGCGTTCTCGGTGTAGACGACCTTACGGCTGATGGTGGTCGGCAGTTCGACCGACACCAGACGGCCTTCGAAGAAGACAGCCTCGCAGATGTCTGCCATGCCTTCTTCGATGTACGGCAGAACGGCGTCGATGTCTTCGGCGTTCAGCTCGTACATGGTGTAGTCGGTGGTGTCCATGAAGGTGTATTCGTCACCATTGATGAACGACAGGGTCGCTTCTTTGCGATCCAGGATCACGTCGTCCAGCTTGTCGTCGGCGAAGTAGACGGTCTCGGTCTTGTAGCCGGTCAGCAGGTTCTTCAGCTTGGTCTTCATGATCGCGCTGTTACGGCCCGACTTGGTGAATTCCGCTTTCTGGACCAGCCACGGGTCGTTGTCGATCCGCAGGACGGTGCCGGGTTTCAGTTCTTTACCAGTTTTCATTACGCAGTATCCGAATCTGGATGGATTTATAAAAATCGAGGCCGCGTATCATAGCCAATTTCGATAAAACTGTACCAGCGCTGTAGCAAGGTCCGGTCGAGCGGCCTGTGCGCTGCGCCACTGCCGGGCGTGCGCCTGGAGTGTCGGCCAGTGGGGCTGCAACGCGCGCCAGGCCTGGGCCATGTCGCGGTCCATGTTCCACGCCCGCCACACCGCCAGCAGCGCCTGCGCCGCTTCGTCCGACAGGCCCTGGCGGTAGATCTTCAAGAAGGCTTCGAGCTTTTCCCAGTGGGCGTTCTCATCCTGGATGTAGATGTGCCACAGCCACGGCTGGCCGGCCCACTGGGCGCGCACGAAGGAATCCTCACCGCGCACGGCGTTGAAATCGCAGCACCAGAGCAATTGGTCGTAGTCTTGCTGGCTGACGAACGGCAGTACCTGAAGCGTCAAGCCACCGCGACGGCGTACATCCCCCACGGCCAAGGCTTCGCCGAACCAGGCATTGAGGTCGGCGAGAATACGTCCCTCTGGCACCAGCAGGTGCGTGGGCTGGACATCCTCAATCAGCGCGTCCAGCCAGTTGGCCAACTGTGGGTTTTCGTAGGCGAACAGCGAGATCAGCCGTGCCGAGGGCGCTGGATGCACGTTCAACCGGGCCAGGAATGCCTGTCGCGCGGTGTCGTCGGTCTGCCAGGCCAGGCAGCGCTGGACGAGATCGCGTTCTCGCAGCAGGCCACCGGTCTTGGCCGTGAAGCCGGGGAAGAAAAACACGGTGCGCAGACCATTGGGCTGTGGCGAAGGCAAGCCATGACAGCCTTCGACCCAGTCTTCGGCGCTGAGGTATTCCAGGTTCAGCCATAACGCGGGCGTTGCACGTGCCGCCAGCGCGTCGAGGTAGGGGCCAGGGAGGCGGCAGCCGAAGGCGCCGATGACCACCTCGGCAGTGGCGCACGCGGGCCAGTCGCTTGCCCAATGACGCACGTCGACACCCTGTTGCCACTGCTGCGAGGCTTGCGGGTCGGCGCTTGGGCACAGGCGAGTGAAGGTGGTGAGATCGTCGACCCACAGGCGCACGTGCAGTGAGTGCTCATTGGCCAGTTGCCGGGCCAGGCGCCAGGTCACGCCAATATCACCGTAGTTGTCGATGACCGTGCAGAAGATGTCCCAGGTGGGCGGCAAGGGCGCGTGCTGCATGGTCATTCTCGATAGCGGCGGATTGGGGGCCGGGTATTCTGGCGGCAAAGGGCCGAGGGGGAAAGCGTTGCTTGTGGGCGCAGTCCTCACCGGGTTTTCTGGTGTCGAGTGTGGGTGCCGATGCGGGGTCGTGCGACAATCGAGGGGTCATTCTCTTTTCCAGGAAGCCACGATGAATCGTCGTCGCGCAGTGAAGATCTCGCTCAGCCCTGTGCAGTTGGTCCTGAGCGTCGCCTTGGGCCTATGGCTTGGGGCGGTGGCCGTTGGCTTGAGCATAGGGCTGGTCTGGCATCTCTGGCCGGCGCAGGTCGAGCCGTTGGCACGCGCCGTGGCGCCGGCGCGCGTTGCGCCAGGGCCAACCCCACCAGCGCCCGCGCAACAAGACGCTCAGCAGGCGATGTTCGAGCGTTACCAGCAGGTGCTGCAGGAGCAGCAGGCACGCCAGGCCATCGAGGCCGATCCGCGCCATCTGGCCAACCCCAAATGCCAGTTCTGGTTGCAGCAGAACCGCAACGCCCCCACCGCCAACAGCCAAGCCAAAGTGATGGAGTTCTGCAACTGATCATGGACAAGGCCTGCCTGCTCGCCCACATCATCGAACGCCTCGAGCACGACAGCGAGGTGCTGCGTCGCGCCGCCCAGACGGCCTACGAAACCGCGACGGCCGAAGAAAACATCGCCGAGAACAAGTACGACACGCTCGGCCTCGAAGCCTCCTACCTCGCCACCGGACAAGCGCGGCGCACGGCCGAGATTCGCCAGGCGCTGGTGAGCTATCAGCAACTGCTGCTGCGCGACTACGACCCCGGGCGAGGTATCCAGGTGAGCAATAGGGTCACCCTCGAAGATGAGCAGGGCACTCGCCAGTGCCTGTTCCTCGGACCTGAGGGTGCAGGCCTGAAGATCGGCGAAGGCGATGCACAGGTCACCGTGATCACCCCGCGCTCGCCGTTGGGCCTGCAACTGCTCGGCAAGCGACTCGACGACGAAGTCACCCTGATGCTCGCCGGCACCGCGCAGGTGCAGTGCGTGGTCGAGGTCGACTGAGCCGCCCTACCCGCCGCTGGCCACGAAAGCCTCGTCCACCCGAGCCAACTGCGCCTCGCTCAGCGTGCCGGCCTGATAGTGCAGCTTGATCCACGCCAGCAGATAGTCGTAACGCGCCCGGGCCAGATCGCGTCGGGTGGTGGACAACTGCTGCTCGGCATTGAGCACGTCCAGGTTGACCCGCTCCCCGCCCTGCACGCTCTTGCGCGTCGAGGCCACCAACGCCTCGGCGGCCTGCAGGGCCCGTTCGTAGGCGCGCAAGCGGCTGGCGCCAGAGGCGCAGGCGTTGTACTGCCGACGCAGTTCGATCAGGGTGCTACGGGTATTGCCATCGAGTTCGTACTCGGCCTGCTCCAGGTGTCGGCTGGCTTGGCGGGTGGACGCACTCACGGCACCGCCAGCGAACAGCGGCAGGCTGATTTCGATACCCACCGTGTTGGTGTCATAACGCTGGTTGTAGGTGTTGCCGCTGTCCGACTCCTGGCGCCGCGAGGTGGCGAAGGCATTGACCTTGGGCAGGTGCCCGGCCCGGTTACGCTCGACTTCGTAGCGGGCCACGTCCAGCGCATGGCGCTGCGAGCCGAGCACGGGGTTGCCCTCCAACGCCAGCGACTGCCAGGCCTCGAAGCCTGTGGGCGCCATCACCGGCAAGGCGAAGCCGCTGCGCAGCGGCGCCAGGTCGTCGATGTGCACCGCCGGTTCGCCGATCAACGCACCGAGTTCGCGCAGGGCGGCGTCTTCGTCGTTGCGGGCCTGGATTTCCTCGGCATCGGCCAGCTCGAAACGGGCCTGGGCCTCGAGGATGTCGGTGCGCGTGCCCTCGCCTGCCTGGTACAACCGCTGGTTCTGCTGGAACTGCTGGCGGTAGGCCTGCTTGCTGGCCACGCTGATGGCGATCTGATCACGGGCATACAGCGCCTGGGTATAGCTGGTCATGACCCGCACCAGCAACTGCTGGCTCTGGTCACGGAAACTCTCGTCGGCGAACAGGGCCTGGGCCACGCCTTTACGGTAGGCGGCGTAGGCTTCGTAGTCGAACAGCGGCTGCTGCAGAATGAAGGTCGAGCCGTAGCTGTCGTAGCGCCGATCTTCGCTGGTGCGCCGCGCGTCACCCAGGTAGCTGGCCTTCGAATCGTTGCGGCCTTTGTTGTAGCTGTAGGACAGGTTCGGCAGCAGACCCGCGCGACCGATCGCACGGTACTCCTGGCCCGCCTCGCGGGCCTTGAAGGCCGCCAGGTAGGTCGGGTCTCGGCGCAGCGCCTGCTCGTAGACCTGGAACGGCCCCATGGCGGCCTGGACCAAGGCCGGCAACAGTGTGCAGGCCGCCAGCAGGCCGGTGGCAAAAGACTTCATCACAGCGTCCTCAAGGTTCGCTCAAGGCGCTGCCCGCTCGATCGAGCAGGGGCTTGAACAGGTAGTTGAGCAGCGAGCGCTCGCCGGTGCGCACGAACAGCTCCGCCGGCATGCCGGGGCGGATCGACAGCCCCTGCAGACGCGTCAACGCCTCTTCGCTCACGGTGCTGCGCAGCACGTAGTAGGGTTGGCCGCTGCGCTCGTCCAGCAACTGGTCGGCCGAGATCAGCGCCACTTCGCCAGTGACCCGCGGCGTGCGGTTCTGGTTGAAGGCGGTGAACAGAATGTCCACCGGCAACTGCGGCGCCACCTTGTCCACCAGGTTCACCGGCAGACGCCCCTCCACTTCCAAGGCCGTGCCCTGGGGCACGATTTCCAGCAGGGTCTCGCCCGCCCGCACTACCGCGCCTTCGGTGTGCACGCCCAGGTTGATGGCGATGCCGTCGGCCGGCGCCAGGATCTCGCTGTGGCGCAGTTCGAAACGTGCCGAATTCAGTTGCTGCTCCAGCGTCGCAGCGCGTACCTGCGCATCGGCCAACTGGCTGCGCACCTCCTTCTGGTACTCCTCGCGGCGCTGTTGCAGGTTGAGCTGGGCTTCGACGATGCCTTGTTCGAGACGGGCGCTGTCGCCGGCATTCTGCGCCAGGTCGCGCTGGACCTGGGACAACTGGCGCTGGTACTCCAGCACCCGATTGCGCGGGATATAGCCCTCGCCAGCCAATGGCCTCAGGTTGTCGAGCTGCTCGCGCAAGGAGTCGGCCTGAGCCTGCAAGTCGCCGCGCGCCCGGCGCATACCGGCCAACTGCGCCCGCGAGCCCTCGACGCTCGCCGACAATGCGCCTTGCTCGCGGGCCAGGGCCTGGCGACGGCTCTCGAACAGTTGACGCTGACCTTCGAGCACCAGTCCCAACTGCGGGTCGGACGCCTCGTTCAGTTCGGCCGGAAATTGCACCTGCTGCGCATTGTCACGCTCGCCGCGCCACCGCGCCAGGCTGGCCTGGGCCATGCGGTACTGGGCCTGCAAGGCCTCAACATCGGCCTGCACCTGGGTCCGGTCCAGACGCAGCAGCGGCTCGCCTAGGCGCACCGCCTGCCCTTCGCTGACCAGGATGCGACTGACCACGCCCGCCGCCATCGACTGCACCGCCTTGCGCTTGCCGGACACCACCACGGTGCCAGGCACCGTCACGCCCTGATCGAGCGGCGCCAGGCTGGCCCAGAGCATGAACCCGCCAAAGCCGAGCAGGGTCAGCAGCCAGCCCAGGCGTACATAGAAACCTGAATCGCGCATCGAACGGCTCATGCGCCACCTCCGGCCTGCAGCGGACGATGCACCGCGCCCTGGCCCAAGGCCTGGAGCACCTCACGTGCTGGGCCAAACACCTGCATCCGCCCCTCGTTCATCACCAGCAGCTTGTCGGCCTGGCCCAGCGCCGCGCTGCGATGGGTCACCAGTACCACGCTGCGCCCCAGCGCCTTGAGCTGGACCAAGGCATTGGCCAATGCCGCCTCGCCGAGGCTGTCCAGGTTGGAATTAGGCTCGTCGAGCACCACCAGGCACGGATGGCCGTACAGCGCCCGCGCCAGCGCGATGCGCTGCTTCTGGCCACCGGAGAGGTCGGCGCCGCCTTCGCCCAAGCGGGTGTCGTAGCCGTGCGGCAGGCGCAGGATCAATTCGTGGACCCCCGCCAGGCGCGCGGCCTCCACCACCTTGAGGCCGTCGAGCTCGCCGAAGCGGGCAATGTTCTCGGCGATGCTGCCGCGCAGCAGTTCGATACTCTGGGGCAAATAACCAATGTGCGGGCCGAGCGCCTCCCGATCCCACTGGCGCAGCTCGGCGCCGTCCAGGCGAACGTGACCGGCCAATGGCTGCCAGACCCCACCAGCAAACGCGCCAACGTCGACTTGCCCGAGCCCGAGGCGCCCAGCACACCCAACACCTCACCCGGCGCCAGCGCAAAGCTGACCTGCTGCAGCGTGGCCTGCTGGCGACCGGGCGGTCCAGCGCTGACCTGCTCCACCGTCAATTGCCCAAGCGGCGTGGGCAGTGGCATCGGTGCCGGCGGTTCGGGGTGCTCGCGCAGCAGCGCATCCAGACGCCGGTAGGCCAACTGCGCACCGCTCCATTGCTTCCACACAGCGATGAGCTGGTCGATCGGCGCCAGCACCCGTCCCATCAGGATCGAGCCGGCGATCATCATGCCGGGCGTCATCTGCCCTTCGATCACCAGCAAGGCACCGAGTCCCAGCACCAACGACTGCAAACACAGGCGTAGGGCCTTGCTGGTCGCAGTGATCACCGCAGAGGTGTCGCTGGCCTGGTTCTGCAGCGTGAGAAAACGGCTGTGCAGGGCGAACCAGCGTTGGCGCAGGACGCCGAGCATGCCCATGGCCTGGATGCTCTCGGCGTTGAGCAACTGGCTGGCGGCCAGGCTGCTGGACTGCTGCTGCAAGCCGCTGGCCTCGGCCAAGGGGCGTTGAGTCAAGCGCTCGTTGAGCACCGCCAGCAGCACCAGCAACAAGGCGCCGGCACTGGCGAGCACGCCCAGCCAGACGTTGAACAGGAAGATCACGGCCAGGTATACCGGAAACCAGGGCGCATCGAAGAAGGCGAACAACGCCGGACCGGTGACGAACTGGCGCACCTGGGTCATGTCGGTCAGGGCTTGCCCAGCCGCCCCGTCACCCTGGCGCAAGTTACGCTCGAAGGCGGCGCGATAGAGGGTCAAGTTGAACCGCTGTTCCAACCGATAACCCACTCGAATTACGATGAAACTGCGCACTGCCTCCAGCACGCCCATATAAAAGAAGAAGCCCACGACCATCAGGGTCAACATCCATAACGTCGTGGGATTCTGCGAAGTCAGTACACGGTCGTACACTTGCAACATATAAATCGACGGCACCAGCATGAGAACGTTGATCAAGGCGGTAAAACAGCCAACACTGATCAAGGTCGATTTGAATTCGGCAAGTGCCGCCCACAGAAGTGCACCGGGCTGATGGCTCGGAAGTTTCATGTTTCGCCCTTATTACCGTTGCAACTTGGCCTGGTTAGTTATTATCCAGACGCTCCAGTACCAACACCTCACCGCCCGGCACAGTGCCGGTATATCGATGTACCTGTTGGCGGCTGAAATGCACTACGGTGCTGCCATCGGCCCCCACCAGGGCCAGCGTGTCGGGCGTCACCAACCAACTGCCGGGGCGCAGACCCAGCAGGGCCTGGGCGCAGGCCAGGTCGCCGTCCAGGGTGCCTTGCTCGGCCTCCAGGCGCAGGGCGCAGCACTCGGCCGGACGCGGTTGCGGATAAAGCTGCCAGCGCCCGGCCAGTTGCGCCGCGCTGGGGAGTAGCAGGCTGCTCGCCATACCTACCTCGGTCATCGATATCAGGGCGATCGCGCCTAGCGCGATCATGGGGTTGACTGCTCGCATTCGTCCACCTCCGTGGCGAGGGCGACCCGCAGCCTGCACGGGCCGCCCCGTCAGGTCAGACCACGATGTCCGTGGCGACCGCCTGACCCACGGTAGTCACCAGGAAATCAACCTGGCTGTTGCCGGTGAAGTCGATGGCCAGGCTGCCCAGGTTGGTGGCCTGGTCATAGCTGAGCACCGCTTCGCCGGCATGGCCGCTGAAGCTGTTGACGAAGGCCAGTGGCAACTTGCTCTGGGCGAAGGCCGGGATGGCCGACAGGTCGATCTTGTCCTGACCGCTGGCGAAATCCATGATCCGGTCCGGCGCCTTGGCCGTGGAATCGCTGACTGCGCCATAGACGAAGGTGTCTGCGCCGCTACCGCCCCAGAGCACGTCCGCCCCGCCGCCGCCGTAGATGATGTCGTTGCCGGCACCGCCCTTGAGCACGTTGGCCACCGCGTTGCCGATCAGCAGGTCGTTGCCCGAACCGCCAATGGCGTTTTCCACGGTCACGCCCTTGGCGATCGAGACGTTGCCGACCATCCCCCCCACGTCGGAGAACGAGGCTTCGTTGAGGTTGATCTTCTGGTTCTGGGTGAACCCGGAGAAGTCCAGGGTATCGTTGCCGCCACCGTCCCACACAGTGAACACCAGCTTGGACGAAGCCGAGGTGGCCGAGTAGAAATCGCGATCGGCCGTGGAGTTGAAGCCGTACACGGTGTCGCCCGAGCGGGTGGCGTAGTTGGCGCCGTAGAGCTTCTGGATCGCCGCGATGTCGTCGATCAAAGGCGCCGAGGCATAGTACTGGCCGCCGCCTTTGACGAAGTTCTGCGCGGTGTTGCTCTCGCTCCAGTAGCTCATCACGCTGTAGCCGCGGGTGTCCTGGGCGTACGAAGCGTCACGGTAGCTCGGGTTGCCCTGGCCGGCGTTGTAGTCGCCGGGATGGGACAGGCCCAGGGTGTGGCCGATCTCGTGGGTCAAGGTCTGGCGACCGTAGTTGCCCGTGTCCGGGCTGATGTTGACCTGATAGCCGTTGTTGACCAGGTACCACGACTCACCCTTGTGCGACCCGGCGCCATCGAACGGCAGGTAGGCGAAGGCCGCGCCGCCGTCGTTGGCGCTGTAGTTGCCGAAGGTCATGTGACCGTCGCCACCTGAGGCCGACTCGGTGAAGGTGACCTTGGCCACGTCCGCCCAGGACTGCATGGCGAGCTTGGCCTGAGCCTTCTGCTGGGTGTTGAACTGACTGAAGGTGCCCAGGCCGCGGCTGACGAAGTCAGACGGCGCTTTGCTCAGGAAGGTGTAGGTGAGGCTGATAGTGCCGTCCTTGTTCAGGTCCTTCCAGGACGCGCCGTCACGCAGCAGCTGGGTCGCTGCCTGGTCGACGGTGAACGACGGTTTGCCATTGATCTTCGCACCACCGCGATCGTACTGGTGGGCGAAGCCGTTGATCAGCCCGAAAGCGGAACTGGGACCGTTGGGCTGCAGCGCCGAGGCGGCAGCGTACAGGGCCTTAGCATTGACATTCGACATGCAGACACTTCCTTGTTTGCGGAAATGATTGAAGTTCGACAGGAACGCTCAAGCATTGGCGAGAGCATCCTGTCACTCGCCCTTATGAGGCGTAAAAAAACTGACACACCCAGAAACTTACTGTCCAGTCTTTTTTTGGCGTGCGTTATACGAATTGCCAACCACGTCGAAGTTCTGGGTTATTTGCGCAAACAGTCGCGAATTATTACGGCAGCGCAGAACGGCTTATTCAAATAATGACTGGCCGTTCATTATGCGCGTCGGGGAAGTTTTATTATGAAAAAGCGACATGAATTACAACGCATGTGGCGCATTGGTAAAACAGCGCTATCGCTATTCGTTTGAATTCAAAAGCGCGCTGTCCGTCGTGGGCTCCGACCGGTTCAGGCTCGGCCACCCGACATCGAGCCGCCCTGCTACCATGTCGCCCTTTTTGCCCTCCCCGCCCTGCCCGCTTCCAAGGAGCCTCGCATGACCCCGCTTCGTTCTCGTCTGCCCTTCGGCCTGCTGGGCCTGGGGGTTGCGCTGCACGCCTGCCCTGGCCATGGCGCAGAACCGGTCAACCTGGCACCGGTGCAGATCAGCGAACGGGCGACGGACGCCGGCTACCAGGCCGATCGAGCGCAGGTTGGCGGCTGGCAAGCGGCCCCACTGCTCGACACCCCCGCCTCGGTCAGCGTGTTCAGCCGCCAACTGCTCGACGATCGCCAAGTACGTCTGCTCAGCCACGTGCTGCAAAGCGATGCCTCGGTCGGCGAGAGCTATGCGCCCATCGGCTACTACGAGAACTTCAACGTGCGCGGCTTGAGCCTCGACGCGGCCAACAGCTACCGAATCAACGGCCAGACCATCGCCGGCGAGCAGAACGTGGCGCTGGAGAACAAGCAGCAGGTCGAACTGCTCAAGGGTCTGTCGGGGCTGCAGAGCGGCGTCTCCGAACCCGGCGGGCTGATCAACTACGTCACCAAGCGCGCCGAGGACGTGCGCAGCGTCACCGTCTCGACCAACGACCAAGGCGAGCGCTACCTGGCCACCGACCTGGGCGGCTGGTTCGGTGAGCAGAAGCAGTTCGGTCTGCGCGCCAACCTGGCCTATGAAGACCTGCGCAGCTACGTCGACCACGCCGACGGCAGGCGCGACTTCGCCTCGTTGGCCTTCGACTGGCAGATCAACGCCAATGCCACGCTGCAACTGGATGCTGAATACCAGCACCGTGAACAGCGCTCGGTACCGGGTTACCAGTTGCTGGGGGGCAGCGAGGTGCCGCACGGCGTCAACCCGCGTGATCGCCTGGCCTATCAGTCGTGGGCAAAGCCGGTGCAGAACGATTCGCTGAACCTGGGCGGTCGCTTCGAATACCGCTTCAGCGACACCTGGAGCGGTGCGTTGAGCGCGTCGCGCAGCCAGGTGGTGATCGACGACTACAGCGCCTTCGCCTGGGGCTCGGACGCTGGCGCCGTGTTCGCCCGCAACGGTGATTACGGTATCTACGACTACCGCAGCCCCGACGACACCCGGCGTGTGGACGCCCTGCAGGCCACCCTCGATGGACACTTCCAGGCCCTGGGCCTCGACCACGAGCTGACCCTGGGCAGCAGCGCCCAGCGACGCACCGTGGATCAGCGCCCTTACTACAACGAGTGGCTGGGCACCGGCAACATCGACACCGACGCCCCCGCCCTCGCCCCGTCGGACAAGCCGGTGGGTCACAGCGAACGCCGCCTGGACAGCCGCCAGTACGGCCTGTTCTTCAGCGACCGCATCCGCTTCGATGAACAATGGCAGACCGTGCTCGGCGCGCGCGAAGTACGCCTGGACGAGAAGACCTGGGACGAGACCGGCACGCCTGGCCGCCACACCCGGCAGTATCAGTTGTTGCCCAACGTCGCGCTGATCTACAAACCGCAGGCCGACACCACCCTCTACGCCAGCTGGTCCAAGGGCCTGTCAGCCGGCGGCACCGCGCCTTGGTTCGCCAGCAACGCCGCCGAGATCCTCGCGCCGACCCTGTCACGCCAGTTGGAGGTGGGTATCAAGCGTGACTGGCAGGGCGTGAGCCTGAGCGCAGCGCTGTTCCAGATCCGTCAGGCCTACCAGTACGCCAAGCCCGGAGACGGCGCCGCGCCGCTCTACGTGCAGCAGGGGCAGCAAAAGAACACCGGCCTGGAGCTGGGGGCCAGCGGTTGGGCCACCGCCAACCTGCAACTGCATGCCAGTGCGGCGGCCATCCGGGCGCGGGTGAACGACACAGGCACCGACGCCTACGAGGGTCACCAGGCGATCAACGTGCCACGCCTTCGCGCTGCGTTGCAGGCCGAATACAGCTTGCCGCTGCCCGGCCTGGCGCTGCTCGGCGGCGCTCGCTACAGCGCCAGCAAGTACGCCAGTCAGGCGGGTAACGTGGCCGTGGGCGGCTACACGGTATTCGATGTGGGTAGCCGTTATCGCACCCGTATCGGCGACTACGACACGGTCGTGCGCTTGAGCGTCGATAACCTGTTCGACAAACGCTACTGGCGCGACGTCGGCGATTACCTGGGCGATGACTACCTATTCCAGGGCGCGCCGCGTACCGCCAGGCTGTCGGCGTCGGTCAGCTTCTAGGGCGCTTGCGGACGCGGACAGCTCTCCCAGGCGCTGTCCTGCACGGGCGCTTCGAACTCGTCGGCGAACACATAGCGGTCCTTGCCCAGGTGCTTGGCGTGGTACATCGCGGCATCCGCCGCCCTGAGCAGGCTGTCGCTGTCGGTGTCGCTGGCGTCTTCGCAGAGGATCACGCCGACGCTGGCGCGCACTTGAGCGCTGCCACCTTCCAAGGCAATCGGCTCGCGCACGGCAGCGATCACCCGATCGAGGATCATGCGGCATTCAGGGCGCCCGGACAGGTCCTCCATGATCAGCACGAACTCATCGCCCCCCAGCCGCGCCAACGTGTCGGAACCGCGCACCTTGCCCAGCAAACGTTGGGCAACCGTGATCAGCACCCGATCACCCTGAGCGTGGCCGAAACGGTCATTGACGCCCTTGAAGCCGTCCAGGTCCAGCAGCGCCAGGGCGAAGCGCTTGCCTTGCCGGCGGCTGCGCTGCTCAGCCTGCTCCAGGCGCCGTAGCATCAGCCGTCGGTTAGCCAGCCCGGTGAGTGGATCGATCAGTGCCTGGCGCAGCAGTTCGGCGCGGCGCTGGCGCAGACTCAGCAAGGCATGCATCAGCCAGGCGACCGAGCCGCTGCCCAGCAGGATCAGTCCGAACTCGAAGTAGTGCCGAGCATCTGCGGCCGTGGCGTGCAGCGGCGCCACACACAGATTCCATACCGTGGTACCGATCCTGACATCGCGACACAGCCCGTCGACCAGATCGCCTGGCGAGCGCAGCAGCACGCGACGCTCGCCGGTCTCGGCATCCAGGCCCGACAACGCATAGGCATAACCTTGAGACTCGATGGCTGGCAGGTTGGCATCTTCCAGGGCTTCGGGCAGCACCAGGGTGACCACCGTGTACCCCCAAAAGCGTGGTGTTCCGTTTGAATCCGGCAGAAACACCGGGAGCATGCCAATGGCGCCCAGCGGCCCCTGGATCAGGGTGAAGGGGCCGGTGAACTGAAGGCGCGGCGCCGCAGGGTCCAGCGCAGCCAGTACCTGCTTGCGGTCATAGAACTCCAGCAGATCGTGATCGCGCACGATCAGGTTGCGATCCAGTGGCTCGATCTGGCGGATGATGCCCTCCGGGCCAGTGAGAACGCGTAGGCGCCCTTGTACAGCGGCAGCAGAAAATGCGCGAGGGCGGGGAAATCCGGCACTTGGCCGTGACCCTGATAGACCATCACCGCCAGCGTGCGATTGGCGGTCAGCGCTCGCTCGAGCACTTTTTCCACCGCCACCGCAAAGGTGGTCGCCACCTCGCCGGTGCGCACTTGTTCGAGACGTCGAGCGTCCTCATCGAAACGCTGCAACAGAATCCAGCCGAGCAGGAAGAAGCCGGTGAAGGCCAGGAGCGGCAGGCTCCAGCGCAACCAGCGTCCGGCTCGAACGAAGCTCATCATGAGGCAATCCACTCGCGACCCAAGGCTGCGACCGATTCTGTCGGAAAACAACGCTTTTTCAAAAGACAGTCTGGCAGATTGATGCATCTTCTGCCGGTCGATCACCTGTCGCAGCGGCGCGTAACCACGCGCCGGCATGGCTGCCTGACCAACGGTAGATTGACGGATGTCTGAACATTTGCTGTATTGAAACCGGTTTCATTCGCCCATTACAACGCCAACAAGGCTCGCAATGACCACACAATCTTCATTGACCCGCCCCCGGGTCACCATCAGCGAAGTGGCGAAAGCCGCCGGTGTGTCCAAAGCCACCGTGTCGCGCTACATCGGCGGCGACCGCCAGTTGCTGGCCGAAGCCACTGCCCAACGCCTGGAAGCCGTGATCCAGCACTTGGGCTACCGCCCCAACCAGATGGCCCGTGGCCTGAAGCGCGGGCAGACGCGCCTGATCGGCATGCTGGTCGCGGACATTCTCAACCCCTATTCCGTCGCGGTGATCCGTGGCGTGGAAACGGCCTGCCGCCAGCACGGCTACAGCCTGGTGTTGTGCAACACCAACCGTGACGATGAGCAGGAACGTCACCACCTGCAAGCGTTGCAGTCGTACAACGTCGAAGGCCTGATCGTGAATACCCTCGGTCATCAGCCCGGCGAACTGCTCGACCTGCACCGTCGCCTGCCCATGGTGCTGGTAGATCGCCAACTGGCGGATCTGCAGGTCGACCTGGTCGGGCTGGACAACACCGATGCCGTCGAGCAGGCCCTGGACCACCTCCAGACCCAGGGCTACCGCGACATCGTTGCCATTGGCGAGCCGCTGGACGGCACCAGTTCGCGTCATGAGCGCGTGCAGGCCTTTACCGCCTCCGTGCAACGACGTGCCAGCGTGCGCGGGCGAGTGCTGAGTCTCGATGCCCATCTGCCGCAGACACTCGAGCAGTGTCTGGCCAACGACAATCACGCTCCCCAGGCCCTGCTCACCTTCAATGGTGTCGCTACGCTGGCTGTGACCCGCGCCCTTCACGCTATTGGGCGGGGACTGGGCAACGACTTGGGCCTGATCGCCATCGACGAACTGGACTGGTGCTCGCTGGTCGGTCCCGGCATCACTGCCTTGGCCCAGCCCACCGAACGCATCGGCGCTGCCGCGTTCGAGTGCCTGCTCGAACGCCTGCGCGGCAGTGAAGCCCAGCCTCGGCGTCTGGATTTCAAAGCGCAGTTGATCGTGCGCGGTTCCACATCCCTCCCCACGTAACGAGGTTGCGACGACAGCACGCAGCACACCGCTGCGACTCAAAATGAAACCGGTTTCATTCGAAGCAGACGAGGACAATAACAATGCAGCCCAATCCTGTTTCCATCAGCCTCTCCAGCTACGGCGCCGACCAGGTACGCGAGCGTGGCCAGGTCGCTTTTCTCGACGTGCTGGCCAACGCCGGGGTCGACCGCGTCGAACTGCGCGAAGAGTTGTTCACCGAGCCGCCTGATACCGCCCGGCTCAAGGCAGAGGTCACCAGCCGCGGCCTGGAATGCCTGTACTCAGCGCCCCTGGAGCTGTGGACGCGGCAAGGCCGGCCGGACCCGCAGTTGCCACAGGCACTGGCCACAGCACGGGCGCTGGGCGCGGTCGCGCTGAAGGTGTCGCTGGGTCATTTCCGCGCCGAATGCGACCTGGCCGACCTCGGGCCCTGGCTCAAGCCCGGCGATCCGCTGTTGCTGGTCGAGAACGACCAGACCGCGTATGGCGGTCGGCTCGAGGCGCTGCTGAGCTTCTTCCAACGCGCACAACAGGCCGCACTGCCGGTGGGCATGACATTCGACATCGGCAACTGGCACTGGCAAGGCGAATCGCCCGGACATGCGGCGCGTCATCTCGGGGGCTGGGTGCGCTACGTGCACTGCAAGGCGGTGACGCGCAACCCCGATGGCCGCTTGGTCGCCGTACCGCCGGAGCCGAGCGAGCTGGCGAACTGGCAGCGCTTGTTCACCTGTTTCCCGCCAGGGGTGCCCCGGGCCGTGGAGTATCCCTTGGTCGGTGCCGACCTCACCGCCGTGACCCATCTGCACGCCTGCGCACTGGCCCGGCTCGGCACTCACCCGGAGGTGAGCCATGCCTGAGCATGACGTGCTGTGTTTCGGCGAAACCATGGCCATGTTCGTGGCCCAGCAACCGGGCGATCTCGACCAGGTGGAGACCTTCAGCCGGCGTATCGCCGGCGCCGACAGCAATGTCGCAATCGGTCTTGCACGGCTGGGTCTGCGGGTGCGCTGGCTGAGCCGCGTGGGCGACGATGCGTTTGGCCGCTTCGTCCTCGCCAGCCTGCGCCGCGAGGGCCTGGATTGCAGCCAGGTGGCGGTCGATCCGCGTCATCCCACCGGTTTTCAGCTCAAGGCCCGTTGCGATGACGGCAGCGATCCGGCGGTCGAGTACTTCCGTGCGGGTTCGGCGGCGAGCAGGTTATCGGTCGACGATCTGGACGTCGCCTCGACGCAGGCGCGCCATCTGCACACCACCGGCATCGTTCCGGCCCTGTCCGCCCTTGTCGGCAGCTGTCACATCGCTTGATCGACTGCATGCGGGCGGCGGGCGCGAGCATTTCCTTCGATCCCAACCTGCGCCCGTCCCTGTGGCCGGACCGCCAGACCATGGTGCGCGAGATCAACGCCCTGGCGATCAAAGCGCATTGGGTGCTGCCGGGCCTGGAGGAAGGTCGCGTACTGACCGGCTGGAGCACGCCAGCCGACATTGCCGCGTTCTACCTCGACCAGGGTGTCCAGCGCGTCGCGATCAAGCTCGGTGCCGACGGGGCCTATTACCGCGACGCCGCCAGCCAGGGCCTGGTCGCCCCGGTGCCGGTAGCCAAGGTGATCGACACCGTCGGTGCCGGCGATGCCTTCGCCGTCGGCGTGATCAGTGCCCTGCTGGACGGCCTGCCATTGGCACTGGCGGTGGCCCGTGGCAACTGGTGTGGCAGCCGCGCCGTACAAAGCCTGGGCGACATGGAGGGCCTGCCGCAGCGCGAAGAACTGGCCGCCTACGAGTTGCGCGCCAGCGCCTGATGAACATCGCCGGTGCGCCGGCCCTGCTGAGACAACAACAATTCGCTCAGGAGTTTTTTCATGCACTCGAACAGTCTCGCGCCTCGGCGCTGGTGGTACCTGATTCCCATCGTCTTCATTACCTACAGCCTGGCCTACCTGGACCGTGCCAACTACGGCTTTGCCGCCGCCTCGGGCATGGCCGACGACCTGCACATCACCCCGGCCCTGTCCTCGCTGCTGGGAGCGTTGTTCTTCCTGGGCTACTTCTTCTTCCAGGTGCCCGGTGCGCTCTACGCCCAGAAAGGCAGCGTCAAGAAGCTGATCTTCATCAGCCTGATCCTCTGGGGCGGCCTGGCGACCCTGACCGGGATGGTCAGCAACGTCTACCTGCTGATCGCCATCCGCTTCCTGCTCGGCGTGGTAGAGGCCGTGGTGATGCCAGCGATGCTGGTGTACCTGTGCCACTGGTTCACGCGCGCCGAGCGCTCACGGGCCAATACCTTCCTGATGCTCGGCAATCCGGTGACCATCCTCTGGATGTCGGTGGTATCCGGTTACCTGATCAAGCACCTGGACTGGCGCTGGATGTTCATCATCGAAGGCTTGCCGGCAGTGATCTGGGCCTTCATCTGGTGGCGCCTGGTGGATGACCGGCCGGCCCAGGCGAGCTGGCTGAGCGAGGCGGATAAAGCCCGACTGGCGCAGGCGTTGGCCGACGAGCAGCAGGGGCTGAAACCGGTGAAGAACTACCGTGAGGCCTTCCGCTCGCCGCAGGTGCTGATCCTGTCGCTGCAGTATTTCTGCTGGAGCATCGGGGTGTACGGCTTCGTGCTGTGGCTGCCGTCGATCCTCAAGCAGGCCGCCCAGGTGGACATCGTCGAAGCCGGCTGGCTCGCCTCGGTGCCCTACCTGGCGGCCGTGCTGGCGATGGTCGGCGTGTCCTGGGCCTCGGATCGCCTGCAAGTGCGCAAGCGCTTCGTCTGGCCGCCGCTGCTGATCGCAGCGGTGGCGTTCTACGGCTCCTATGCGCTGGGCAGTGAACACTTCTGGCTGTCGTACACGCTGCTGGTCGTCGCAAGCGCGTGCATGTATGCGCCCTATGGGCCGTTTTTCGCCATCGTGCCGGAGATCCTGCCGAGCAATGTCGCCGGTGGCGCCATGGCCCTGATCAACAGCATGGGCGCGCTGGGCTCGTTCGGTGGCTCGTGGTTGGTGGGCTACCTCAACGGCATCACCGGCGGACCAGGCAGTTCGTACTTGTTCATGGCGGCAGCGCTACTGCTCGCCGTAGCGCTGACCGCCTTTCTCAAACCCCCGCACCGCGCCGACTGCAACGCTCAAGGTCCAGCGCAACTGGCGGCCAGTCATTAGGAGCTGACATGAACAAACGTGTCGTTGTGTACAAAACGCTGTCCCAGCCGCTGCTCGAGCGTCTACAGCAGCAGGTGGACGTCACTCAAGTGGACCTCAACGCCTCCGACGGGCTGGCACGTCTGCGCGATGCCCTGCCCGACGCCCACGGCCTGCTCGGTGCCAGCTTGCCGTTGGGCAGCGCGCTGCTGGACCTGGCGCCGAATCTGCAAGTGGTATCGAGCATCTCGGTGGGCGTGGACAACTACGATGTCGCGGACCTGACTCGACGCCGGGTAATGCTCACCCACACCCCGGACGTGCTCACCGAAACCACCGCCGACACGGGTTTCGCGCTGATTCTCGCCAGTGCGCGGCGGGTGGTGGAGCTGGCCAACTGGGTGCGCGGTGGCCACTGGCACAAGAGCCTGGGACCTGCGCATTTTGGCACCGATGTGCAAGGCAAGACCCTCGGCATCATCGGCATGGGCCGCATCGGCGACGCCCTGGCGCGACGGGCCGCTGCCGGCTTCGGCATGCGCGTGCTGTACCACAGTAACCACCGCAAGCCCGACGCCGAGGCCCGCCACGGCGCGCGCTTTCGCAGCCTCGAGGCCTTGCTGGGCGAAGCGGATTTCGTCTGTCTGACCGTGCCGTTGAGCGCCAGCACCGAAGGCCTCATCGGCGCCCGGGAACTGGCGCTGATGAAGCCGGAGGCGATCCTGGTGAACATCGCCCGCGGCCGCGTGGTCGATGAAGCGGCGCTGATCGAGGCCCTGCGCAGCGGACGCCTGCGTGGCGCGGGACTGGATGTCTTCGAGCAGGAACCGCTGCCGGCCGACTCGCCGCTGCTGCAATTGGCCAACGTGGTGGCGACTCCGCACATCGGCTCGGCGACCCACGAGACCCGTGAAGCCATGGCCCGCTGCGCGGTGGAGAATCTGCTGGAGGGATTGGCCGGGGAGCGGCCGAGGCATTGGGTGAACCCGTTCTGAGGGTCCAGAAATGCAAAACCCCAGCACATTTTCGATGTGCTGGGGTTGCATGAAAGTGGCGGTGAAGAAGGGATTTGAACCCTTGATACGATTTCTCGTATACACACTTTCCAGGCGTGCTCCTTCGACCACTCGGACACTTCACCGGATCTCTTCAAGCCATTCAGCCTGTCGAGGCGCGCTAATTTAGTAGAAGCGCTTTTCTTTGGCAAGCATTTTTTTCAGAATTTTCATGCGCTTAAGGCTTTCGTCCGGCAAGCACTCGGGGCCAGGGCAATACGGCCAATCTGACCCGTGCTTTTTTCGTTGCCTTTCAATCGGACCCGACGACACGCGGCCTGCGCCGCGTCGGCTGACCAGACAGTCAGCCAAGGCGCTTTACCTGGCCGGCAGCGCTGGGTAACGTCGTGGCCACGCCACCCAAAGGACTCTGTCATGAGCGAGCTGATTACCTACCATGCCGAAGACGGCATCGCCACCTTGACGCTGAACAATGGCAAGGTCAATGCGATCTCGCCGGACCTGATCACGGCCTTCAATGCGGCCCTGGACCGCGCTACCGAGGAGCGCGCGGTGGTGATCGTCACCGGCCAACCCGGCATTCTCTCGGGTGGATACGACCTGAAGGTCATGACGGCGGGTCCCAAGGAGGCCATCGGTCTGGTCACCGCCGGCTCCACCCTGTCCCGCCGCCTGCTCTCGCACCCCTTCCCAGTGATCGTCGCCTGCCCGGCAATGCCGTGGCCAAAGGCGCGTTCCTGCTGCTCTCGGCCGACTACCGGATTGGCGTCGAAGGCCCGTTCAAGATTTGCCTGAACGAAGTGCAGATCGGCATGACCATGCACCACGCGGGCATCGAGCTGGCGCGCGACCGCCTGACCCGCTCAAGCTTCCAGCGCTCGGTGAACAACGCCGAAGTGTTCGATCCGCACGCCGCCGTTGTCGCCGGCTTCCTCGACAAGGTGGTGCCGGCCGAACAGCTCCAGCAGGCAGCGCTCGCGGCAGCACACGAACTGAAGAAGCTCAATATGCTGGCCCACAAGAACACCAAGCTGAAGGTGCGCAAGGCGTTGCTGGCGAAATTGGACGAGGCGATCCAAGCCGACCAGCATCACATGGGCTGACACGCCTGGGCCCAGGCTCACCGGCGGTCAGCGCTGCCGGTGTTTGCCCCAGCCAGTGCACGGTCGTACACTGCACCGCGACTGTCTGGTGTGAGTCGTATCATGCTCTATCTGCTTCGCATGCTTGTGCTGGGCCTGCACTTCCTGCTGGTCGGCGCCGTGGGTCTGCTCATCGGCCTGTGCCGCCCCTTCAACCCGGATAACAGCCGCCTCTTTGCCCGCCTCTACAGTGTGCCGGCCGCTTGGTTCATGCGTATCCAGGTCAAGGCCGAAGTCGGGCCGTTGTGGGATCAGCCGCCCGGCTGCGTCATCGTCGCCAACCATCAATCCAACTACGACCTGTTCATCCTCGGGCAAGTCGTGCCGCGACGCACCGTGGCCATCGGCAAGAAGACCCTGGGTTGGATTCCCCTGTTCGGCCAGTTGTTCTGGCTCGGCGGCAACGTGCTGGTGGATCGAAAGAATGCCTACCAGGCGCGCAAGGCGCTGCAGACCACGACGCGTATCCTGCGCGACGGCACCTCGATCTGGATTTTCCCCGAAGGCACGCGCAACCCGTCCGAACAGTTGCTGGCGTTCAAGAAAGGCGCCTTTCACATGGCCTTGGAAGCCGGCGTGCCCATCGTGCCCGTGTGCGTCAGCCGCTACACGCAGCGCCTGAACCTGAACAGTTGGCGACGACGTACGGTGATCGTCCGCTCGCTGCCGCCAATTGCCACGCGAGGGCTCAGCCAACAGGACTTGCCCGCCTTGATGGAACAGTGCCGCACGCAGATGCAGCAGTGCATCGATCACATGGAGCAGGAACTGCCCACGCGCTGAGCGCGCGGCTTGCCGTTCGCCGCGACTCAGCCCAAGCTGTCGCAACAGTCAACCGAACAAGCAGGCAGCCATGGGTCGAGTCGTTGCAGCGGCGGTGTACAGCGCCGGCAGAAAGGTCACCAACATCAGCCTCGACGAAGGCAGCGAATGGGCGAACAAACCCGGTCATTTCGTCTGGATCGGCCTGGAGGAACCCAGTGCCCAGGAACTGGCCAACCTGCAGCGCCAGTTCGGCCTGCATGAACTGGCCATCGAGGACGCGCTGGAAAAGCACAGCCGCCCGAAGTTGGAGACCTTCGGCGACGCGTTGTTCATCGTCACCTATTCGCCGGTACGCCATGAAGGTCGTCTGGAATTCATCGAGACCCACATCTTCGCCGGCAAGGGTTATGTCATCACCTGCCGCAATGGTCACTCCAAATCCTATGCCTTGGTCCGCCAGCGCTGCGAAGCGCGACCCTTGCTGCTCGAACACGGCGAGGACTTCGTGCTGTACGCCCTGCTCGACTTCGTCACCGAGAACTACCAGCCGGTTAGCGAGGCGATCCACAGCGAGATCGAAGCACTGGAGCAGAGCGTGCTCAGTGGCTCGCTGCAGGAACAGGACATCCGCCGCCTGCACAGCCTGCGCCGCGATATCCTGCGCATGCGCCGCTACGTGGCGCCGATGGTGGAAATTGGCGAAGAGCTGCAGCGGCTGAGCTTTCCCTTCATCGACAAGAACATGCGCCCGTACTTTCGTGACGTGCAGATTCACGTCACCCGACAGATGGAAGACCTGGTCGGCATCCGCGACATCGCCAGCCAGACCATCGAGATCGGCATGCTGCTGGAGTCCTCACGACAGAGCATCGTGCAGCGCAAATTCGCTGCCTGGGCGGCGATTCTCGCCTTCCCTACGGCCATTGCCGGTATCTATGGGATGAACTTCCAGAACATGCCGGAGTTGGGCTGGCACTACGGTTATTTCCTGGTGCTGGGCGTGATCGCTGCCGGCTGCACCGGGCTGTTCGCCAGCTTCAAGCGCTCAGGCTGGTTGTGACGGCCCGCGAAGCGCAGCGCCCAATGCGGGCGCTGGCTTCGGTGAGCTTCTTCGTCTGAAGTCAGGCCGCGCTTTGTTTGCGGGGGTGCTGGATGAAGCGCAGCATCCACTCGCCCACCAGGTCACCTTGATGGTCGGTGCTCAGGCTCGCTACGGCCTGGTTGTAGACTTCATCGCCCAAGCGATCCTGACGCGCATCGAGCAATGCACGCGAGTAGTCGTGGACGAATTCCGGATGGCCCTGGAAGCACAGGACCTGGTCACCCACGTGGTAAGCGGCATTGGGGCAGAAATCGCTGGAGGCGATCAGCGTTGCGCCTTCGGGCAGTTGCGTCACCTGGTCCTGGTGGCTGATCAACAGGGTGAGTTCACTGACCTGCGGATCCATCCACGGCGCATGGGCGGCCAGACGGTAGCGGTGGATACCCAGCCCCAGCCGCGATCGGCACGCTCGGCCTTCCCTCCGAGCACCAGCGCCAGCAGTTGATGGCCGAAACAGACGCCCAGTAACTTTTCGCCGCGCTCGTAGAGTTTCAGCAGGTAGGCCTTGAGCGTCTGAATCCAGGCATCGGAACCGAACGAGTCGGCCTTGCTGCCGGTCACAAGATAAGCGTCGAAGGTTTCGCCTTCCGGAGGGTATTCACCGTTCATCACGTTGTAGACGCAGAATTGCGCTGCGATCGGCTGACGCGAGAACAGCTGCTCGAACATCCTTCCATAGCCCTGGTACTGCGCCGTCAACTCCGGTCGCAGGACATCGGTTTCAAGGATGCAGATGCGTAACGACATAGGGATAGTCCTGAACGACAAGGGTAGAAATCAACGCTAGAGACTGACGCGAAAGCCACGTACAAGCAAGAGGTGTGCACTGACGAACGGTAGGGAAGCAACGTTCTCTCAAGGGCTCACTTGAAGGCGTCTAGTCCAAGCATGACAGCGATCTGGCCAATAGCCTCATAATGTCAGGGAATGCTGGCGTCTTACGTTAGAACAAAGGGTTCTGAAACACAGGTGACAATCGCCCTACTTTTGGGTGTAGACACGTGTAACACGGCAGCAACAGGCAAGCAGCAAATGGCGTTGTGCACGCCATCGTGATCGACCCGACGCGACAAGGAAGCCTAGGGTTATTCAGGAATAACAACAAGAAGGCGGTCCGCCATGTTCAGACACTCGAAAGTACGCCAAGCGGGACTCATACTTTTCGCCACCACCTTGCTGCTGATCCTTCCCAACCTGACGCGTTTGTTCGGTTGATGCAAGGCTGGCGCCATCAGGCCGGGCAACGGTAATCTGCCAACCCTCATGGGTTGGAGAAACGTCGTGCGCCACTGTCTGGGCTTGTTCATTTTGCTGATCAGCGCGCCGTTGGCGGCCGCGCAACTGACCCTGGACCTGGGGCAGGTTCAGCGTCAATGGCAGACCGAGCAATTGTTGAAGCACCCCCAGGCTCAAGCGATCGACATTCCAGAGGACGTGGCCTACAAGCGAGGGATGCGCTACCGTGCCGTGCCCTTGGCAAGCCTGCTCGAGGGCGTCGACAAAGACGATCATCTGCAGGCCGTAGCGCTGGATGGATTCGCCGCAGAAATGCCGGCTGGCCCTTTACTGCAACTCGGACCGGCGCGGGCCTGGGTGGCAGTGGAAGACCCGCATCAACCATGGCGCGACCTGAAACCAGGCAAGCCAAGTGCAGGTCCCTTCTATCTGGTGTGGACTGATCCAGCTGCCAGCGCCATTCGCCCTGAACAATGGCCCTATCAGATAGCCAGCATCCGTCGGCTGGCGCCCGTCTCCGAGCGCTTCCCTGCCCTGCTTCCTGCGGCTGAACTGTCGGCCGAAGACCCTGTGCGGCAGGGTTTTGCGCTGTTTCAGCAAAACTGCCTGGCCTGCCACCGCCTCAACGGCGCAGGCGACGCGCAGTTCGGCCCGGACCTCAATGTGCCGCACAACCCCACTGAATACTTCCAGCCCGGCTATTTGCGCCAATACTTGCGTGACCCACAGAGCCTCAGGCACTGGCCGCAGGCGCGCATGCCTGGATTCCCGGAAACGGTATTGAGTGATCAGGAACTGGACGCGCTGATCGGCTATCTGGCGCATATGGCCGGACGTCGACGCTGAGCGATGAGGGGGCCAATCCATGGCCCGCCGTTCAGGCTACACAGCGTTCCTGCCGAACGCCCCAGCCCTCGACTTCGCCGCCCAAGGGCGAAATCACCGCCTCGAAGGCTTGCTCGAACGCCCCGATACCACGATGGGTGGCGAACATTACTTTGCTCAGTTCCAGGTGCCAGGCTCCATCGTCACGCTCATGCACCTGGGCATTGATCGACTCCCCGCGAAACTGTCCGGCAGCCTGACGCGCACCGTCCTCGTCCGGGAAGATGGCATAGAACTCGATGGGATGAATCTGGGTGAAGTCGAACCCGCCCGCCTTCATCTGGCGGAGTACGCTGCTGCTGATGTCATCGTTCTGGCTGCTCATGAATCGTCCTCCTGAAAAACCAAGGGATAGACTTTCCGTGCATTGACGCGCCCGCGCGGGCGCGCAGGTTAGGTGACTGGCAGTTCGAGCTGATGCAGCGGTGGAGGTGATAGGCACCGACTCGATGTGAACCGGCGCCTGTGTGCAGAGTAGTACGTCGTGCGGTGCCCAGCCAGGGCGTTGTGATCAGGACGCTTCGAGAATCGTGTGAATGGTCACCCCATGCTGTTCCTTGAGCAGCTCGAGCGTTGGGGTGGGATTACGGTCCTCGAAATCATTGAGGTCGAGCCGCTTCGTCACAGGGAACCATTTTGAAAGAATCTCGTGCGCCGCAGCCTCGAAGCTAGGCTCGCGCTCGCTGGCAAAACGCAAACTCTGCTTCACACCTTTCTGGTCGAGAAAGATGACTTCCCATTCTTTCATTGATAGATCCTCGCTCGAAGCACAACGTGGGTGACATCTGTTAATAGCTGACCATGGGGCTAGGGCGTTGTTCAGAAAGGCTGGCGCTGTGGCATGAAGATTTTTTCAGGATCCACTACGCCCCTATGAGCCTGGGTGGCAAATGAAAAGCCCGCCGATAAACGGCGGGCTCGATGATACCGCTGGCAATTACTGCGGCTTGCCGTGAACCACGCCAGCCGTGTTGTCCAGCAGGCTCTTGGTGGCCGTCTGGATGAAGGCTTCGAGCTTCTGGAGCATCTCCGGCTGGTCCGGGCTTTCGATCAGCTCGGCCTTGAATTCGCGACCCAGCTGATAGCGATACATGCGCGGGGACATGTCCTTGGACTCGATGAGCAAGCGATCGCCCTGCACCAGCCCCACTATCTGCTCGCTGCCCGAGGGTTTGATCATGCCCACGCCTTGATCGCCAGCGGGCAGGTTCAGCAGGTCACGGCCCCAGCACTGATGGCGGGTTTCGCCACCCAGGCGGCCCATGATGGTCGGTACGATGTCGACCTGAGTGCCGACCGTGTGACTGACCGCACCGAACTTCTCCTGGATACCCGGCGCGATCAACAGCAACGGCACGTTGAAACGACCCAGGTCGAACTCGGTGATCTGCTGGTTGTTGCCGAAACCGTGGTCGCCGACGATCACGAACAGAGTGTCCTTGAAGTACGGCTCCTTGCGCGCCTTCTCGAAGAACTGGCCAAGTGCCCAGTCGGAGTAGCGCATGGCAGTCAGGTGCTCGTCCAGACGTCCCTGGCCAGTGACCTTTTCCACCGGCAGGTCTGCCGGCAAGGCATACGGAGTGTGGTTGGAAAGCGTCTGTAGCAGGGCGTAGAACGGCTTCTTGCCGTAATTGTGCGACAGCTCCTGATTGGCGCGATCGAACATGTCCTGGTCGGACACACCCCACGTCGGGTCGGAGAACACCGGGTTGACGAAGTCGTTGCGGCCGATGAAGGTGGTCATGCCCTGGTTGCCGAAGAAACCGGACTGGTTGTCCCAGGCGAAATCGCCGTTGTAGACGTAGACATCGTCATAGTCGCGGGCACTGAGCAGCGCCGGCAGACCGGACAGCTTGTGCCCGCCTTCAGGCGTCTGCATCAGGTACTCGAAGCCCGGCAGGTTGGGGAAGCACGCCATGGTGGCGAACATGCCCTGATGGGTGTGGGTGCCATTGGAGAAGAAGCGGTCGAACAACAACCCCTCCTTGGCCAGCTTGTCGAAATACGGTGTGATGTTGTTCGGACTGCCCAGCGCGCCGACGGAGTGGCCGGCGAAGCTCTCCATCAGGATCACGACCACGTTCTTGATCGGCAAGGTGTTCTCGGCCGGCGGCCGGAAATCGCGGCGCACGGCCGCCTGGTCGGCATCGACCAGCGTGTCGTTGGGCGTCAGCAGCATGTTGCGCACGGTCTGCTGGGCCACCTGGGTGTCCAGGACCGGCTTCCAGATATTGGCGCGGTCCTCCCCGTAACGGCTCTTCGCCGCATCGATCAATGTCAGGGTGCCATTGAGGCCCAACTGGTTGACGAAGTTCGAGTCGGTGGTGAACGCATCGCCCCAGCGCATCGGCGGGCCTTGACGCAGCGTGCCGCGTGCCGCGACCACCGCCACCAGCAGCAGTACCATGAACACGGCCAGACGCCCGTACCAGGGTGCCACGCGACGCGCTCCGGCCACCTGCGCCGTGCTGCCGCTGCCTCGGGTGAGGCGGTCGATACCTTTGAACAGCAAGCTCAGCAGCCAGGTGCCGAACAGCCAGGCCAACAGGTAGCGCACCACCGGGAAGCCGTACCAGAGCATGCTCATGACGGTCTTGGGGTCTTCCTGGATGTACTGGAAGACCAGACCGTTCAGGCGCTGGTGGAACTCACGGTAGAAGTCCAGCTCCATCAGGCCGAGGAACATCACCACACTGGAACTGACCGTCAGCCAGAAACGGAACAGCCCGCGGCGTGCCATGGCCCATGGGCTGAGGGTCGCCAGCAGCAGCGGAATGCTCAGGTACACCACGACCCGCAGGTCGAAGCGCAAGCCGTTGACGAAGCCTTCGGCAACCGTAGCCGCCGGGGTATCACCGATCAGGTCGCTGTTGTAGATCAGCAGCGCCAGGCGCACCAGGCTGAGCATCAGCATGATCAGCAGACCACTGAGCAAGGTGTAGGCAAGGTGCGATTTGACGGTCGGTGCGAACGGTGCCGACGTGGCCCGTGGCTTCAAGGCATCCGAATTGGCCATGAATGGGAGGATCCTAGGGTTTCAGGGAGTGGGAGAAGGCACTGGCGCGCCTTTTTCAGGCCCGTGCCGGTCGATTGCCGGCAGGGACGCATACAGTAAACGTGCGGCGCGGAGTTTGGTGAATCCCGTGTGAAAATTTTGTCACGACGAACGGTCACAGCCGCACGTTACCGCGCGGTCCGGCAATCGCCCAGATGATCAGTCCCAAGACCGGCAACAATACAATCAGCAGAATCCACAGGATCTTGATCCCGACCTCGCTCGAGCTTTTCAGCACGTTGACGATCGCCCAGATATCCAGGGCCAGAATGATGAGGCCAACGAGGCCATTGAAGGTTGAACCCATATGGCAACTCCCAGTGTGACGTCGTTAGTCTCTGTCTGAAAAGTCTTGATACTCGGTGATGCTGCGTTGAAAACCGCCTGGATCGCCAGCCCGGTCGGAATGCTCATTTACAGCTCGTAAAGTCGAGCGCGACTCCGACCGTTCCTCGGCGGTTTTCGCCTTGCCTGACCTTCGTCTCAAGACTTTTCAAACAGAGCCTAGGGCTGAGCATAGTCGGCTATTACCCCATAGAAGGGAATCCTTGGCCCGCGCCACGGGTCACTGGATAGACTGCCGCCATTCATCGTCGCAGAGGTCTGCATGCCCCCAGTTCACATCCACGGCTCCTCACCCTCCTCGTTTCTGGATGCCTGGCGCCAGCAGGCGCTGAACACGCCCTGGCTGAGCGCCGGCCTGGGGCTGAGCCTGTTGGCGATCATCCTGCTGCTGCTGGCCAGCTTGTGGAATGCGGTTAATGGCGATCACTCGCAGAACCTGCACCTGGCGGCACTGGGCGGTCTATCGGGCTTTGCCGCGACGGCGCTGGGCGCGATCCTGGCCGTGGTGCTGCGCGACGTCAGCGCCCGCAGCCAGGACGTGATGCTGGGCTTTGCCGCCGGCATGATGCTCGCCGCCAGTTCGTTTTCCCTGATTCTGCCCGGGCTGGATGCTGCTCGGGCGATCACCGGCAACGGCCCGGCCGCTGCCGCTGTGGTGGTGCTGGGCATGGGCCTGGGGGTCCTGCTGATGCTCGGCCTGGACCGCTTCACCCCCCATGAGCACGAAAGCACTGGGCCTTGCGGCCCGGACGCCGAGCGGGTGAGCCGGGTATGGCTGTTCGTACTGGCGATCACGCTGCACAACTTGCCCGAAGGCATGGCCATCGGTGTGAGCTTCACCAATGGCGACATGAGCATCGGCTTGCCACTGACCAGCGCCATCGCCATTCAGGACATCCCGGAGGGTCTGGCGGTGGCCATGGCACTGCGCGCCACGGGGCTGTCGAATTTCAAGGCTGCGCTTGTGGCCATCGGCTCGGGACTCATGGAGCCGCTGGGCGCGGTGATTGGCCTGGGCATCTCCACCGGCTTTGCCCTCGCCTACCCCATCAGCATGGGCCTGGCGGCTGGCGCGATGATCTTCGTGGTGTCCCATGAAGTCATCCCCGAAACCCATCGCAACGGTCACCAGACCTCCGCAACCCTGGGTCTGATGGGCGGTTTCGCAGTGATGATGTTTCTCGACACGGCCCTGGGCTGACGCGTCGGCACGCCCTCTCACCCGCTCAAGGCACTGACTCGCGCCTCAGACGTGAACAGCGGCCTTGAGCGCCTCCAGCGCTGGCTCCACCTTGATACCCAATGCCTGACCCAACTCCAGCACCCGCGGCAGGTCATGTTGACCGACCATCACCATCTGCAATTCGTCATCGAGCAGTTGGCTGAAGTCGAGCAGCACATAGCCGCCCGCCTCCTTGTTCAGCGCACTCATCTGAACCTGAATGCGGTTGAGCGCTGTCAGCGGTTCGGTGCGCGCCAACTGCTTGGGCTTGAGGGTCAATGGCACGCTCTTGTCGAAGGAATCACTGATGGCCTGAAACAGCCCTTGGTAGGTATCGGCTTGAAACACCACGGTATCCGGGAGACTGCCGAGCACCACCCATTCGCCGAGCGGGATCGGGAAGCTGTCGTCGTAATTGATGTCGGGATTGGCTGCAAGAAAAGCCGCCGGATCGGCGTAGGCCTGGGCGGCTTCGTCAGCGATTCGCTCGATGTCAGCCTCCGGGATGCAGCCGGCGCCAATGAGACTGATGAATTCGAGCAACTGGGTTTTCATGGAGGGCCTGCTTGGCGAAGGGCAAAAAGGCGCCAAGGATACCCGCCGCGCCCTCAGCCGGCCAGGGCCTGGAGCCGAGCGGCAGCGTCGCTGGCGCCCATGGTTTGCGCAGCCACCAAGGCCGTGGCACCCCGCGCGTCCCGATGAGCCGGATCGGCACCCTGGGCGAGCAGGTAGTCGAGAATCTCGCTGCGGTTGAACATGGCCGCCAGCATCAGCGCGGTGCGGCCATCCTGGGCGGCGGCATCGACTGGCACGCCATGCTCGACCAACAGGCGAATCATCGGCAGGTCGCCTTTGAAGGCCGCCCCGGCGATAGGCAACTGACCATTGTCATTGGCGATCAGGGGATCGGCACCGTGGTTCAACAGCACCTGCACCGCCGCATGGTGGCCGTGATAGCTGGCCAGCATCAGCAAGGTGTCACCCTTGTGGTTACGCAAGTTGGCAGGCAATCCACCTTCGAGCAGCCGCTCGATCATCACCGCATCGCCCTGACGGGCGCGCTCGAATACCTCTGCAGCGAACGCAGCGGTTTCATCTTCAGTCATGGTGACGGGCTGTGAATCGGACATCTGCAACCTCCTGGCAAAAAATGATGGCCTGATTCTGCTTCAGGCCTCAGGCGCAGGACAAAGGTTCAGATTCTATCGACGTCAAAGACAGCGGCTATGACCTTGCAAAATGCACTGTGCAAATTGCACGACCATGCACAATGCATGGAAGGCTTTATGCAAATCATTAATAAGTCATTGATTTTAAAGGAAAATAACAAAGTTCGAATCCTGGCACGGTGACTGCAATCATTACTCCACGATTGCCAACGCTTACACATCAGGAGTTGCTAATGGACCTTATCCAGGAAAAATTCGTCTCGGTCTTTTCCGCTTACCAGGTCGACACCAAGTCCCGCCCGGACGGTGGCATCCTGCTGACGCTGCGCGCTGCTGACGGTACCGTCACCCGCCGCGTGCTCTCTTACGCACAACTGCACAGCGCCGAGCAACTGTCCTGGGCCATCAGCGCCATCCGCCGCGATCTGGCCGAGCAGGCAAGCGAATTGCCCGTCATTTCCATGCTGCAAAGCCAACAACGCTTCGCCCTGCCAACCTACCGTTGAGCGTGGCCACCAGGTTCGCGAGGCACTCCTGCTCCCACGAAGGGACTGCGCTGGAGCAGGAGTACCCCGCGATCGTTGCGTGGAGCGTTAGAGCTCAGCCATACCAGGAAGTTCGCGGCACAAATTATCCCCTGTGAATTTCGCGGGCTGACCGTTTCCGGTCAGGCGCAGTGCCAGGCAGAACGGCCTGTCACCCAGGTCGATCCAGCGCCGTATTTCGGCTGGCACGTGCAGAATATCGCCCCTCTCGCACAATACTGCGAACACCTGATCGCCTACCCGCAGGCTGACCTGAGCACGCCCCGCCATCACGGCAAACACCTCAAGCGCGTCGTGAACGTGCTCCTCGCGCCAGCCGCCGGCGTCCGGCAATTCTTCCTTACAATCGAGCAACGTCCATGATGTGGCGCCATGCTCAGCCATTAGCCCATCGATCCACTCACCCGCCTCGTCGCTAATCTGTTGCTGGGCATTACCTGGCCGGATAGACCACGGAAGACTCTGGTGGGCGAACCGCACGCCATGTTCGGCCAACGTTGCAACGATGTCGTCGTGGTGGGTCAGCACCTTGTACGGCAGCTGTGGGCTGCTGCACTGGAAAACGCTGAGAATGCTCATCAGGGGCTGCTCCTGCTCGGTGGACAATGGCGGGCAATGATAACGGCTGCGGCCAGCGCCGCGAGGCTGGCCATACCAAAGGTGAATGACGGGCCCAGGCCGCTCCAGGCATAACCGGAGAACAGTGCACCCAACGCGCCGCCGGTTCCGGACAGCGCAGCGTACAACGCCTGCCCTTGCCCCTGTTGCCGCGCCCCGAAGCTGGACTGGACGAAGGCGATGGCCGCGGCATGAAAGCAACCAAAGGTCGCCGCGTGCAGCAATTGCGCGAAAATCAGCACGGCCGGCACTTCGGCCAGGCTGCCCAATAGCAGCCAGCGCAGTGTGGCAAGCAGGAAGCTCACCAGCAGCACAGCGCTTATGCTCGAGCGCGCGAACACCCGGCTCATCAACAGGAACATCAGCACCTCGGCCACCACCCCCAGCGCCCACAGCAGGCCGATGGCGCCACGGCTGTAGCCCAAGTGCTCCAGATGCAGGGTGAGGAACGTGTAGTAAGGCCCATGACTGAGTTGCATCAGTGCCACGCACCCATAGAACGCCAACACGCCCGGAGCCCGCAGTTGCGCCAGTAAGCCTTCACCAGCAGGTCTCGCTGCGTGCTCCGCCGGCTGCGCATTGGGTACCCAGAGGCTGGCGACGAGGATGGCGGCCATGATGCCCACCACCGCCAGCGGATAGATATCCAGGCTCAACCACTCGAACAACCGTCCCAGGCCCACGACAGCGAGAATGAAGCCGATCGAACCCCACAGCCTGACCTGGCTGTAGCGCGAGGTCTGGCCATGCAGGTGAGCCAGGGTGATCACCTCGAATTGCGGCAACACGGCATGCCAGAAAAACGCATGCAAGGCCATGACCAGCGCCAGCCAGGCGTAGCTCTTGGCGAAGAAGATCAGCGAAAACGCACCCAGCGTGCACAGTGCGCCCAGGCGCACGATCAACAGCCGGCGACCGCTGCGATCACCCAGCCACCCCCACAAGTTCGGGGCCACGCAGCGCATGAGCATGGGAATGGCCACCAGCTCGCCGATGCGTGCCGGAGCAAACCCCAGATGATCGAAGTACAGGGCCAGGAACGGCGCAGTGGCGCCCAACAGGGCGAAGTAGCTGAGGTAAAAGCTGGACAGGCGCCAGTAGGGAATGGAAGACATGGGTGGACCAGGGAATAACCTGCGCCGACTCTGTCACACCGGGGTGCGACAGAGCCGCAGCGGGTAGATCAGCGCAGACCGAGTACCGGCGTGGTCACCTTCACATCGGCGTTCTGCGCGCGGTGGCGCAGCAGGTGATCCATCAAGGCGATCGCCATCATGGCCTCGGCGATGGGCGTGGCCCGAATGCCCACGCAGGGATCATGACGGCCCTTGGTCACCACCTCCACCGCATTGCCATCGACATCGATGGAGCGTCCGGGAATGGTGATGCTGGAGGTCGGCTTGAGCGCCAGATGGGCCACGATCGGCTGACCCGAAGAAATGCCGCCAAGAATGCCGCCCGCGTTGTTGCTGAGGAAGCCCTCGGGCGTCATCTCGTCGCGGTGCTCGCTGCCCCGCTGGGCAATGCTGGCGAAACCGGCGCCGATCTCGACGCCTTTCACCGCATTGATGCTCATCAGGGCGTGGGCCAACTCGGCATCCAGACGGTCGAATATCGGCTCGCCAAGGCCAGGCATCACCCCTTCGGCGACCACGGTGATCTTGGCACCGACCGAGTCCTGGTCGCGGCGCAACTGGTCCATGTAGGCCTCCAGTTCCGGCACCTTGTCCGGGTCCGGGCAGAAGAACGCGTTCTGCTCGACACTGTCCCAGGTCTTGAACGGAATCGCGATCGGACCCAACTGGCTCATGTAGCCGCGCACGCGAATACCCTGGGTCGCCAGGAATTTCTTGGCGATGGCACCGGCCGCCACGCGCATGGCGGTTTCGCGCGCCGAGCTGCGGCCACCGCCGCGATAGTCGCGCTCACCGTACTTGTGGTGATAGGTGTAGTCGGCGTGGGCCGGGCGGAACAGATCCTTGATCGCCGAGTAGTCCTTGGACTTCTGATCAGTGTTGCGGATCAGCAGGCCGATCGAGCAACCGGTGGTGCGCCCCTCGAACACCCCGGAAAGAATCTCGACTTCGTCGGCCTCCTGACGCTGGGTGGTGTGGCGGCTGGTGCCGGGCTTGCGCCGATCCAGGTCATGTTGCAGGTCGGCCAGGGTGATGTCCAGACCGGGCGGGCAGCCGTCGACTATGGCGACCAGCGCGGGACCATGGCTCTCGCCTGCGGTGGTGACGGTGAACAGCTTGCCGTAGGTATTGCCGGACATGGACGCTCCGCGAAATCAGCCTGAACTTGAGAAGGTCGCCAGTATACGGAAAGCCGCGCCCCTGCGACAAAAAACCCGAGAACCTTCGCTTGGCCCCCCGGTCAAAGCGAGCATCTCCCCACGCAGTATTCGCCGATGCGCTTCGTCGCCCTGTTCCTGCTGTTCTGCACCGGCCTTGCCCAGGCCAGCGCCGCCACCGTCATCAAACGCCCCATCGACCTGGACACCGGCACTGGCGTGCTGCATGGCAGCCTGCTGCTGCCCCAGCAGGACACGCCCGTGCCGGTGGCCTTGATCATTTCCGGGTCCGGCCCCACCGACCGCGACGGCAACAACCCCGCCTCGGGACGCATCGACAACCTCAAGCGCTTGGCGCAACTGCTCGCCAGCCAAGGCATCGCCAGCGTGCGCTACGACAAGCGCGGCGTCGCGACCAGCCGCCCTGCCGCGCCGGACGAGCGCGATCTGAGCGTGGAGGGCTATGTCGCCGACGTGGTGGCCTGGGCACATCTGCTGCAGTCCGACCCGCGCTTCGGACCGCTCATTCTGATTGGCCACAGCGAAGGCGCGCTGATCGCCAGCCTCGCCGCGCCACAAGCCGATGCCCGCGCCGTGATCACCCTGGCCGGCAGCGGACGCCCCATCGCCGACGTGTTGCGCGAGCAGCTCGCCCAGCGCCTGTCACCGGCGCAACTGGCCCGCGGCAATCGCCTGCTCGATCGCCTGCAGGCCGGGCAGACCAGCCTGGACGTGCCGGCGCCTTTGCGCGAAGTGTTCCGCCCGACGGTGCAACCCTACTTGATCTCGTTGTTCCGCCAGGATCCCGCCCAAGCGTTCGCTCAGTTGCAGGTGCCGGCGCTGATCGTGCAGGGGCGTAACGACGTGCAGGTCGAGGTCGAAGACGCCGAACGCCTCAAGGCGGCGAAACCCGATGCGCAACTGGTATTGATCGACGGCATGAACCACATGCTGCGCATCAGTCCCAAGGCCATGAGCGCGCAGCGCGACAGCTACAGCAACCCTGACCTGCCCCTGGCCCGTGAGCTGGGCGAACGCATCGTCGCGTTCATCAAGCAGTTGCAGTCGGCCTGATCGATACCCTCCTCAGGTCTTGCCCCGCCCTGCCGATAACGCAGGGCAACAGGCGGTGAAACCGGGCCAGGCGCTTGGCTGTCACCGACCCACGCAATCGAGGATGGCCTGATGACCGATACTCCCGCCACCGAGGCGACCGAACAACAACCGCCCGAAAGCCCCCCGCTGCCCTGGGCGGACCTGACCGCCGAGCACTTCCAGTTGCTGCGCCTGGCGCCGCTGCCCACCGACCGCAGCACCGGCGCGCGACCGCTGCGCTTCGTCCAACTGGGCTATGCCGAACGGCATGACAAGGCCAACAGCCTGTTGCGCCTGGAAATTCTGCTGCCCGCGCAGAAGGTGCGCAAGGAACAGAATCGACTGGACGTGCGCGTCGACCATGAGCAGCACCTGGTGCGCATCGGCGATCCGGCCGGCCTGCAACTCGAGCCGCTCAATCGTGGTCTGGGCCGGTACTTGCTGACCCAGGCCATACAGTGGCTGCAACGCAAGTGGTCGCACTATCGCGTCGAAGGCATGGCATTGCCGAACAAGGATGCCCTCAACGAGGACTCCCGCTTGCGTCGCGACCATGTGTTGCGCAGCGTTGGCATCGAGGTGGAATACGCCGATGGCCAGACGCTCAAGGCGCGTACCGTGGAAACGTCCGTGGGCCAGCTCAAGGGCGGCTGGAGCAACGACAAGCTGCAGCGCGTCGACATGCTCGAGGCTGCAACCTTGCTGCAACAGGCCGATCAGAAACTGCATGAGAAAGACGTGCAACTGCGCGAGCGTGACGAGCGTGTGGCCAAGTATCGCCGCGAGGACAGCGGGCTGCGCTTCACCATTACCTGCCTGGTGGCTTTTGCAGTCTTTCAGGCAGGCCTGCTGATCTGGATCGCCACACGCTGAATGTGCCTGGCGGGCCACACGCCCGCCAGGCCTGGTCCTAGACCCGCGAGACGAACAGTTCCTGATGGTTGCGGCACTGCTGCGCCGTGAGCATGAACACGCCATGGCCACCACGCTCGAAGTCCAGCCAGGTGAAATCCACTTCCGGGTACAGGGTTTCGACATGCACCTGGCTGTTGCCCACTTCGACGATCAGCAAGCCCTTTTCCGTCAAGTGATCGGCCGCCTCGGCGAGCATGCGCCGTACCAGGTCCAGCCCATCGTTGCCGCACGCCAGGCCCAACTCCGGTTCGTGCTGGTATTCGGCGGGCATGTCGGCGAAATCCTCGGCATCCACATACGGCGGATTGGACAGGATCAGGTCGAAGCGCTGCCCCGGCAGGCCGGCGAAGCCATCGCCCTGCACCGTGAAGACACGCTGCTCCAGGCCATGACGCTCGATGTTGCGGTTGGCCACTTCCAAGGCGTCGAACGACAGGTCGGCCAGTACCACCTCGGCGTCCTGGAAGACGTCAGCCGCGACGATGCCGATGCAGCCGGACCCCGTGCACAGGTCGAGAATGCGCGCCGGCTCACTGACCAGCCAGGGCTCGAAGCGCTTCTCGATCAGTTCGCCAATCGGTGAGCGCGGCACCAGTACGCGTTCGTCGACGATGAACGACATGCCGCAGAACCAGGCTTCGCCCAGCAGGTAAGCGGTGGGCACACGTTCTTCGATGCGGCGCTTGAGCAGGTGCTGCAGACGCACGCGCTCGTCATCTTCCAACTGGCAGTCCAGGTAGCTGTCAGCCATCTGCCAGGGCAGATGCACGGCCCCAGCACCAGCAGGCGGGCCTCGTCCCAGGCGTTGTCGGCACCATGGCCGAAGAACAGCTCATGCTCATGGAAACGGCTGACAGCCCAGCGAATATGGTCGCGCAGGGTGCGCAGGCGGGAAGTGATCACAAAGTACTCCTTTTCAGACTGTGCAAAAGTCTACCAGTCCACTGGCTGAAATGTTCCATCGCCCGCCGCTCAGGTAGCCACAGGCCAGTAACGGCGCCGTCTGCGTTGTCAACCATTCACATTGGCGCCTGGGCAAGTGACAATAGCGCGATGTAAGCCCTTCCCGAGGAGCCCTCGATGTCCGTTCCAACCACGATGTTCCGCCTCACCGGTCGCGACTACCCGCCGGCCCGGTTGAGCCAAGCCAGCCTGATCGTCATCGACGCGCAGAAGGAGTACCTCAGCGGTCCGCTGGCACTCTCGGGCATGGACGAGGCCGTGGCGAACATTGCCCGGTTGCTCGACGCGGCCCGCAAGGCCGGTCGCCCGATCATTCATGTCCGCCACCTGGGTACGGTGGGCGGACGCTTCGACCCACAGGGCCCTGCCGGGGAGTTCATCCCGGGCCTGGAGCCACAGGGTGACGAAGTGGTCATCGAAAAGCGCATGCCCAATGCCTTCAAGAACACCAGCCTGCACGAAACCTTGCAGCGCCTCGGCCACCTGGACCTGATCGTCTGCGGCTTCATGAGCCACTCCAGCGTCAGCACCACCGTGCGCCGCGCCAAGGACTACGGCTACCGCTGCACGCTGGTCGAAGACGCCTCCGCCACCCGCGACCTGGCGTTCAAGGACACAGTCATCCCGGCCGCGCAGATTCACCGCAGCGAGATGGCGGTCATGGCCGACAACTTCGCCTGCGTAGCGCCCACCGACAGCCTGATCTGATCGCCCCAGCGCCCGGCCGCCGGGCGGAACCGCACGGGTCGGCGCAGGTCGAATTCCGATACCGAGAGAGGAATACGGAATGAAGCTCAAAGGCAGTTTCGATGCCAAACGCCTGCGCCCACACCAAGCGGGCAACTGGGGCGTGCGCCTAGCGGCAGCACTGTCGGCGCTGCTGGCCACAGTGGGCATTCTTCTGGCCATGGCGGGCATTGCGGGCCTGCTGGGCAACTACGAAGCCCTGGCCGAGTTGAACGCCAATCACAGCCTCGCGGCGATTCTCGTCGCGCTCGGCCTGCTGCTGCTCTACCTGGGCGTGCGCTTCTGGCGCCTGAGCCGCATTCGCCTGCGTCGCAATCGCGATCTCAACCTGTCGCCGCACCTGATGAAGAAACACGACTGAAGCCCCCACACGCCGAGGCGTGCGCTGGCGCGTGTGCTGACGACCCAGCGCCGATCGCGTAGACTACGCCGCCCACGTGGAGGCTCCCATGCAAGACGACGACTTTTCCCTCTTCCGCAGCGAAGTGCGCGGCGTCAAGCCCATCGCTCATGACCGTGCCGAAGTGGGCAAGCCCAAGGCTGACCGCACGCACCTGGCCGGCCTGCGTCAGGCCGCCAGCGTGCGCACCGGCCAAGCGCTGGTGGTCGACGGTCTGTCGGACCAGTTCGTCATCGACGTGGGTGCTGAAGACGAGCTCATGTGGCGCCGTGACGGCGTTCAGGAAAGCCAGATCCGCAAGCTCAAGCTTGGTCAGATCGCCTTCGAAGGCAGCCTCGACCTGCATGGCATGACCGTCGAACGCGCCCGCGAGACGCTGTGGGCCTTCATCGCCGAAGCCACCCGCCTGGAAGTACGCTGTGTGCGGGTCACCCACGGCAAGGCGGCCCGCCTGGATGGCAAGCGGCCGATGATCAAGAGCCACGTCAACACCTGGTTGCGCCAGCACCCGCAGGTGCTTGGATTCGCGTCGTGCCAGGCCCGCCATGGTGGCACGGGTGCGCTCTATGTGATGCTCAAGCGGACCATGCTCGAAGGCCGCGACGAGTAATCGCGCTTGCAGCGCCGCGTGCGCCGCCGTACCCTTCGTTTTTGCGTTTTTTCCCACAGGTAGATCCATGTCCCTGGAACAGAACTACACCGAGATCCTCAGCCAGATTGGCGAGGACGTCTCCCGCGAGGGCCTGCTCGACACGCCCAAGCGGGCCGCGAAGGCCATGAAGTACCTTTGCCGCGGTTATGAGCAAACCTTGGAAGAAGTCACCAACGGCGCGTTGTTCACTTCCGACAACAGCGAAATGGTGCTGGTCCGCGATATTGAGCTGTATTCGATGTGCGAGCACCACATGCTGCCGTTCATCGGCAAGGCCCATGTGGCCTATCTGCCCAAGGGCAAAGTGCTGGGACTGTCCAAGGTGGCACGGATCGTCGACATGTACGCACGTCGTCTGCAGATCCAGGAGAACCTCAGCCGTCAGATCGCCGAGGCCATCTCGCAGGTCACTGGCGCAGCCGGTGTGGCCGTGGTCATCGAGGCCAAGCACATGTGCATGATGATGCGCGGTGTAGAAAAGCAGAATTCCAGCATGATCACCTCGGTGATGCTTGGCGAATTCCGTGCCAATGCCGCCACTCGCAGTGAGTTCCTCAGCCTGATCAAGTGATCGGTATCGACCTCAAGCCGGCCCCTCGGGGTCGGCTTTTTATTTGGCCTTCGTGCCCCCAAGCTCAGGAGTAGCCCATGATCGTCAAAGCCCTGCGGGTCGGCCTCGGCCAGCTCATCGTGTTCGGCGACTGGATCAGCCGCCCGGCCAAGCGCAAGCGTGACGCCGCCGCCCAGGCCCAGGTCGAGCAGCAGGCCAAAGGGCTGGCGCTGTACCAGTTCCATGCCTGCCCGTTCTGCGTCAAGACCCGCCGCGCCCTGCACCGGCTCAACGTGCCGGTGGCACTGCGCGATGCGAAGAACGACCCGCAGCACCGTCAAGCACTGCAAGACGGCGGCGGGCGGGTGAAAGTGCCGTGCCTGCGTATCGAGGAAGACGGCAAGACCACCTGGATGTACGAGTCCAACGACATCATCGCCTACTTGGACAAGCGCTTCGGCTCGATCTGAGTCAGCCCACCATCGGCACGTGCCGGGGATGACTGGCGACCCGCTCCAGCCAGGCGCGCACGGCGGGATACTCGGCCAGATCGAAGCCACCCTGGTGGGCCACATGGGTATAGGCATAGAGCGCGACATCGGCGATCGAGTACTGCTCGCCCACCAGGTACGGCGTCATGTGCAACTGCCGCTCCATGACCCTCAGCGCCTTGTAGCCGCCCTTGTGCAGCTTGCGGTATTCCTCCAGGCGCTCCTGCGGCAGCCCCAGGTAGAACTGGATGAAGCGCGCTACCGCGATGTAGGGCTCATGGCTGTACTGCTCGAAAAACTGCCATTGCAGCACCTGGGTACGCAAACGCGGCTCGGTGGGCAGAAACTCGCTGCCATCGGCGAGAAAATTGAGAATGGCGTTGGATTCCCACAGGCAGGTACCGTCTTCGAGCTCCAGCACGGGAACCTTGCCGTTGGGATTGCGCGCGAGAAATTCCGGTGTTTCGGTTTCGCCCTTGAGAATGTCCACCGGGTGCCACTCACACGGCCGTCCCAGCAGACTGAGCATCAACTTGACCTTGTAGCAGTTGCCTGACTGATAGTCCCCATACACCTTGTACATCGCCCCTCCCCTCCTGCGCAGCTGCAAGTCAGCGCTCCATAGTTGAGGACTGTACGGCTAAATGCAATGGTCGCTGTATGGCGCGCGGCAGGTCGCTGCGCGTTAGGCTGCGCGAAATGCCCCATTGCACAAGGAATGCACCGTGACCGACGCCACCTCCACGCCCCTGCGTCCACTGGCCGACAGCTCGCCGTCGGCCGTGGTGGCCGGCTTCATCGCCATGCTCACCGGCTACACCAGTTCGCTGGTACTGATGTTCCAGGCCGGCCAGGCCGCCGGCCTGAGCAATGCGCAGATCTCCTCCTGGATCTGGGCGCTGTCGATCGGCATGGCGGTGTGCAGCATCGGCCTGTCGCTGCGCTATCGCACACCGATCACCGTGGCCTGGTCGACACCGGGCGCGGCGCTGCTGATCACCAGCCTGGGTGGGGTCAATTACGCCGAGGCCATCGGTGCCTACGTCACCTGCGCCGCGCTGGTGGTGATCTGCGGAATGACCGGCAGCTTCGAGCGCCTGGTTCGCCGCATTCCCGCGTCGCTGGCCTCGGCCCTGCTGGCCGGCATCCTGTTCAAGATCGGCAGCGAAATCTTCGTCGCTGCGCAACATCGCACCCTGCTGGTGCTGGGCATGTTCTTCAGCTACCTGTTGGTCAAGCGCCTGTCACCGCGCTACTGCGTACTCGCCGCCCTGCTGGTCGGCAGCGCATTGTCCGGCGCCTTGGGCTTGCTGGACTTCAGCCACTTCGACTTGCAAGTGGCACGGCCGGTGTGGACCACACCGAGTTTCTCGCTGGCGGCGACCATCAGCATCGCCATCCCGCTGTTCGTGGTGGCGATGACTTCGCAAAACATGCCCGGCGTGGCCGTGCTGCGCGCCGACGGCTACCAGGTGCCCGCCTCGCCGCTGATCTCGGCCACCGGGCTGGCCTCGCTGGTGCTGGCCCCCTTCGGCGCCCACGGCGTCAACCTGGCAGCGATCAGCGCCGCAATCTGCACCGGCCCACACGCCCACGAGGATCCGGCCAAGCGCTACACCGCTGCCGTCTGGTGCGGGATTTTCTACGGTATCGCCGGGGTCTTCGGCGCCACACTGGCGGCATTGTTCGCGGCGCTGCCCAAGGAACTGGTGCTGTCGATCGCGGCCCTGGCGCTGTTCGGATCGATCATGAACGGCCTGAGCGTGGCCATGAGCGAGGCCCGCGAGCGCGAAGCGGCACTGATCACCTTCATGGTGACGGCCTCGGGGCTGACGCTGTTTTCCATCGGGTCGGCGTTCTGGGGCATCGTGGCGGGAGTGATCACCTTGATGATTCTGAGTCCGCGCAAGGCCGGATGAACGTCACGGCGGCGATGAACCCTCCCTGGGATCGCGGAGCGCGACACGAACAGACCACTACAGCCTCTCAATGCAGCCTGAAGTGCCCCACCATCCCCTTGAGTTCATCGCCCAACTGCGCCAACTCGACGCTTGAGCGCGCCGTGTCCTGCATGGCCAGCGCCGCCTGATCGGCGCTGCCGCGAATCTGCGTGACGCTGCGGCTGATCTCTTCGGCCACCGAGCTCTGTTGCTCGGCCGCTGCGGCGATCTGCTGGTTCATCTGCTGAATCAATGACACGGCAGCCGCGATGCTGCCCAGGGCACTTTCGGTGTGCAGCGCATCGGCCACCGCCAGACGCACCAACTCGGTACTGCCACGGATCTGCGTCACCGACTGCTGCGCGTTGCCGCGCAGGCTCGCCACCAAACGCTCGATTTCCTCGGTCGATTGACGGGTGCGGCGCGCCAACGCGCGCACTTCGTCGGCGACCACCGCGAAACCGCGACCCTGCTCACCAGCACGCGCTGCTTCGATAGCCGCATTGAGCGCCAGCAGGTTGGTCTGCTCGGCCACGCTCTTGATCACTTCCAGCACATCGCCAATGGTGTGAATCTCGGCACTCAGGCTGTCGATGCCGGCACTGGCGGTTTCCGCCGCCTGCGCCAGTTGCTCGATACGCTGCATGCTCTGGCGCACCACCTGCTGACCGGACTCGACCTTGTCATCGGCCTGCTGGGCCGCCTGGGCCGCTTCCTCGGCGTTGCGCGCCACATCGTGCACCGTAGCCGTCATCTGCTGCATGGCGGTGGCGACCTGCTCGGTCTCCTCTTTCTGACTGCCGACCTCGCGATTGGTCTGCTCGGTCACCGCCGACAATGCCTGAGCATTACCAGCCAATTGTTCGATGCCCTGCTGCAAACCACTGACGATGCCCGACAGCCCAGCGGCCATCTGCTGCATGGCCAGGGTCAACTGGCCCACCTCGTCGCGCCCGGCGACCTGCGCATCGACCAACAGATCCCCTGCGGCAATGCGCTGCGCACTGGCGATCACACGTTTGAGCGGCGCTACCACGGCGCGGGTGATCAGCCAGGCAGCGACAATCCCGACCAGCAAGGCCAACGCCGTGGCCAGCGCGATGGCCAGCGTATTGTGAGTCAGCTCCTGGCGCATCGCCGCCTGCTGCGCATCGTAAGCCTGGTCGATGCGTGCCGTGACCTGTGTGGCGCTGGCCTGCAACTGCGCCTTGATGTCCTGCTCCTTGCCCAGTTCGGCCGTGTACTCATCGAGCTTTTCGGAGAACGAGGCGATATGGCCGGCCACCTCACCGAGCAGGCTCTGGTAACTGGTGTCGGCAACCGATGTCTTGAGTTCATCGACCAGATTCGCGGCCTCGACGGTCTGCGCGATGCGCCCTTGGTCAATCGACTCATCGCCTTTGCGTGCCTGCTCCAGGCGCACCCGCGCAGCATCCATAGCCTGCAGCATCAAGCGCGAGACCTGCGCCACCTGGGTGGATTGTTCGAGCATCTCGCTGCCCTGCTGGCCTTGGGATTGCTTGAGGGCATCGGCGCCATCGTCGGCCAAGCCCGACTGCAGCACATCGAGGTTACCGGCCACACTGGAGACCGACCACGCAGCGGTGTCCAGCGCCAGCTCCTTGCCCTGCACCGCTTCGACGAACGAATCGAATGCCTGGCCGTAGGCATGCAGGTCGGCTTCGCTCGCCGCCAATAGGGGAATGCCCCGGATGCGTTCGATCAATGCCTGCAGGCCGGCGCGCAGTGCCTCGGCTTGCTTGATGTCCGAGCGTAAGGCGAAGGCCTGTTCGTGCTCGCGCAGGCTGAGCAGATCGGCCTTGACCTCACCCATCTGGTGCAACGCGTCGAAACGCTGGCCGACCTTGCTCAAGGCCTGGATGCCGATGGCCGCCACGGCCAACGTCAGCAGCAGTACCAGAGCAAAGCCCAGGCCGAGTTTGCGGGCCATGCCCAGGTTGGCCAGACTACCGCGCTTGGTCGACGTCATCGCCACTCCCCCTCGCCCTTAGGTGTTGCCGAAGGCACAAGAGTGACAACCGCATGGCTCGGGTCACAAGGCCCTGCGGTCAGAATGGTGTCAAATAGCTATGAACCTGTCGTTTTCAGCTAACTGCGGGTCGTCCAGCAGCGGCGAGAAACGCTTGGGCGCGTCTGTCCTGTGCGTAGGCGACGTTGATGCGCAGCCACTCGCTTTGCCCGCCCACGGGGTCGAAGGCGCTGCCGGGCGTGAGCAGTACCGAATGCTCCAGGGCCAGGCGGTCGAGCCAGGCGAAATCCCGACCCGGCATGCGCGCCCAGACGAACAGGCCGCCGTAGGGTTCGCAGAGTACCTCCCAGCCATGGGTTTCCAGTTGTCCCAACGCCTTCGCCATGTGCTCGGCCAGACGCCCGCGCACCCGCTGCACATGCTTGCGATAGCTGCCATTGCCGAGCAGGTGTCCGACCACCTGCTCCACGAACCTGGAAGTGCCAATGCCGGTCACCATCTTCAATTGCGCCAGGCGCGCAATGAGTTCGGGATCTGCACTGATAAAGCCCACGCGCAGCGCACTGCTCAATGTCTTGGAGAAGCTGGACAAGTAGATCACCTGCCGCTCGCTGTCCAGCGTCGCCAGGCGAGTGGCGGGGCCATCCTGGAAGTCGGCGTAGATATCGTCCTCGATGATCCGCAGATGATGCTCGCGTGCCAGTTCCAGCACGCGATAGGCCGTCTTGGGGCTGAGGCTGGTACCCGTGGGATTCTGGTACAGGCTGTTGATGAACAGGCAGCGCGGCCGGTGCTCAGCCAGAAGCTGCTCGAGCGCCTGCAGATCGGGCCCGGTCGCGGTGCGGGGCAAGGGCAGCATGCGCACCTGGTGCTGGCGCAACAGGCTGAACAAGTTGTAGTAGCCGGGACTTTCGACGATCACAGCATCTCCTGGTACGAGCAGCGTGCGCACCAGCAGGTCCAGCCCGTGGCTGGCGCCCTGGGTGGTGAGCACGCCCTCCGGCGCGCTGGGAATCTGCAACTGCGCCAGACGCTTGAGCAACTGCTGCCGCAGCCCGGCCATTCCCAATGGCGGACAGTAGCGGAGCAAGTCTTGCGGGTCGCCGCGACTCACCAGACGTATCGCCTGGGCCAGCGCTTCCTGCGCCTGCCAAGCGTCGGGCAACCAACCGCAACCGAGCTTGAGCAGTGCTTGATGGGCGTCACTGAACTGCCGCCAACTGCCATCGATGGCATCGCCCCAGGCCAGCGCATCGTCGCGAGCGTAGGTAGACATCCGCTCGGCGACGAAAAAACCGGCCCCATGGCGCGCTTCGAGCCAACCGCTGGCGACCAGTCGATCGTAGGCATCGATCACACAGCCATGGCTGATCGCCAGGGTGCGGGCCAGGCTGCGAATGGAGGGTAGGCGCGTGCCAGGACGTAAGCGCTGCTGCTCGATCCAGGCTTGCAGCTGTTCAGTGAGTTGCTGGGCCAAGGGTGTGGCGGCGAGACGATCCAGAGTCAGGTGCATGGCAAAGTGTTCGACGATTTTTAGCGAACAGTTAATCACAAATCCCCGTGAGGTGTGCCTTGCCTGTGCAAGGCCATGAACCGAAGCTGGTTGCACGGGGCTCCCCCGTGTTTACCACCTGATCCACCACTTCCAGACGGACCTCCCATGCCCGCACGCCTGGCTTTTGCCCTTTGCCTGATCACCCTGGCGGTGAACCTGCAAGCCCCGCTCTACACCACCTACGCCACCCTCTCGGGATACGGTGCCGCCGCCACCGCCCTGGCCTTCTCCAGCTACGTGCTGGGGGTACTGCCCGTACTCCTGGCGTTTGGCGGGCTGGCCGACCGGGTGGGCCGCCGACTGCTGATCATGGTTGCACTGATCTTGTCGATGATCGCTACCACGCTCGTCATGTTCGCGCCTGGACTACAGACGCTGGCCCTGGCGCGGCTGCTGATGGGTGTGGGCACGGCGCTTTCGACCACCCTCGCCACGGCCTACATGGGCGAACTGCAAGGCGGTGGCGACACCGCAAGGGCGGCGAATTGGGTCACTGCCAGCACGTCGCTGGGCTTTGGCTTGGGGGCGGCCTTGACCAGCCTGTTCCTACTGCGTGGTCCAAGCCTGACGCCACTCAGTTTCCCTCTACACCTGGTGCTGGCGGCCACTGCGTTGTTCCTGGTCTGGCGCCTGCCCGATCAGCGTACTGCACATCGCACGCCGATGCTGCGCCTGCCCTGCTATCCGAGCGGCAGCTTGCCCTATGGGCTGGCCATTCTGCTGGCCTGGGCCTGCACCGGGCTGGTCATCGCGCTGGTGCCGGGCGTGCTGCGACGACACGGCCTGGATCAATGGTCAGGGTTCTCTACCTTCTGCGTGATCAGTTGCGGCGTGCTGTTCCAGCCACTGGCCCGACGCCTGCACAGCAGCCGGGCGACTCTGCTGGGGCTGGCCATTCTGCCGCCCAGCTTCCTGTTGTTGGCCTGGGGGCCGATAGCGGCAGACTGATGGCCGTGTTGATCGGGGCAGTGGCCGCCAGCAGCGCCTGCTACGGCTTCATCTACCTGGGCGGTCTGGCGGCGGTCAATGCCCTGGGTGGCACGGAGAAGCCGCGCGCCAGCGCCGGGTTCTTTCTTCTCGCCTATCTGGGATTCAGCCTGCCAGTCGTCTTCACCGGGTTGCTCAGCGATCGACTGGGTGCCCACATCGCTCTGCAACTGTTCGGTGCCGCCCTGTTGCTGGGATGCGCGCTGGTGGCCCTTGCACTGATCGGCGCCGGGCCAAGGCTCAGATGGCGGTAGCGCCGCCATCCACGGTCAGGCTATGGCCAGTGGTGAACTTCGCGCCATCACTGCACAGGTACAGCACCGCGCTGGCGATCTCTTCGACCTTGCCGATGCGCCCGACCGGATGCATCGCTGCGGCGAACTCTGCCTTGCGCGGGTCGGCCTCGTAAGCACGGCGGAACATATCGGTATCGATCACCGCCGGACACACCGCATTGACCCAAACACCCTTTTTCGCGTATTCGATGGCCGCCGACTTGGTCAGGCCGATCACGGCATGCTTTGACGCTGCATAAATGCTCATCTTGGGCGCCGCGCAAAGGCCTGCGACCGACGCGGTATTGACGATAGCGCCGCCGCCTTGGGCCATCATCAGCGGCAACTGGTACTTCATGCACAGCCAAACGCCCTTGACGTTGACGGCCATGATCGCGTCGAACTCGGCTTCGCTGCCTTCGGCGAGGCGGCCCTTCTCGATTTCGATTCCGGCATTGTTGTAGGCGTAGTCCAGTCGACCGTACGCCGCGACGATGCGCTCGTGGAGCTGGCGCACATCGCTGTCATGGGTAACATCGCAGGCGACGAACAGACCATCGCCGCCGCTTTCACGGATCAACCCCAGCGTCGCTTCGCCACCGACCGCATCCACGTCGGCCACCACCACCTTCAGCCCCTGTGCAGCGAACGCCAGTGCCGTCGCCCGCCCTATGCCCGCCGCACCACCGGTAACCAAAGCGACTTGGCCAGAAAATGTCATGCTCATCGCACACTCCGTTTTTCATGAAGGCTCATGGCGGGTGAGTCTACTCAGCACAACCGGGCACAGGGCAGCATCATCAGGTCTGCCGTTGCAGTACCATCGTCGGTGGTGATTTTATGCATGGCACTCAATCACTCTGCTGGATCGACGAGCATTCGCCATTCAGGTCAGGCTTGAACAGTAAGACTCGACGGTTTATCAACAGACTTTGCCATCTACCCGGAGACGTTTCATGACCCAGACCAACCGCCGCTTCCTGCTGGCCAAGCGACCGACCGGCGCCGTCCGGCGGGAAGACTTCGACTATCAACAGGTTCCGGCGAGCGAACCGGCGGACGGCCAGATCCAGGTGCGCAACCTCTACCTCTCACTGGACCCGGCCATGCGCGGCTGGATGAACGAAGGCAAATCCTATATTCCGCCGGTCGGGCTGGGCGACGTGATGCGTGCTTTGGGTGTAGGTGAGGTCGTCGCGTCCAACCATCCGGACTACAAGCCTGGTGACCATGTCAGCGGTGCGCTTGGCATACAGGACTATTTCACTGGCACCCCGCAGGGCATGCACAAGATCGACCCGAACCTGGCCCCACTGCCCCGCTATCTGTCTGCCCTGGGCATGACTGGCATGACCGCCTACTTCGCCCTGCTCGAAGTAGGACAACCCAAGGCCGGCGATACCGTGGTCATTTCCGGTGCGGCAGGCGCTGTGGGCAGCATCGCCGGACAGATCGCCAAGATCAAAGGTTGTCATGTGGTGGGTATCGCCGGTGGTGCCCAGAAGTGCCAGTACCTCAAGGACGAACTGGGCTTTGACGGCGTCATCGACTACAAGGCCGAGGACGTGCTGGCGGGCCTCAAGCGCGAGTGCCCCAAGGGCGTTGATGTGTACTTCGACAACGTCGGCGGCGATATCCTCGACGCGGTACTCAGCCGTCTTAATTTCAAGGCACGCGTGGTCATCTGCGGGGCCATCAGTCAGTACAACAACAAGGAAGCGGTAAAAGGACCGGCCAATTACCTGTCGCTGCTGGTCAATCGCGCACGCATGGAAGGCTTCGTGGTGATGGACCACGTCAAGGAGTACGGTAAGGCCGCACAGGAAATGGCGGGCTGGCTGGCCAGCGGCAAGGTCAAGAGCAAGGAAGACGTGGTGGACGGGCTGGAAACCTTCCCCGAAACACTGCTCAAGCTGTTCAACGGGGAAAACTTCGGCAAGCTGGTGTTGAAGGTTTGACCGTGCTGGGGGCCGTAATGCGGCCCCCACTGGCCTCAATCAGGCACGAATCTCGGCCACCACGGCAGCCAGCGCCTGCGCCGGATCTGCGGCCTGGCTGATGGGGCGACCGATAACCAGGTAGTCGGAGCCCGCTTCAAGTGCCTGGCGCGGCGTGAGAATGCGCCGCTGATCGTCCTGTGCACTGCCTGCCGGGCGAATGCCCGGAGTCACCAATTGCAGCGACGGATGGGCTGCCTTGAGCGCCGGAGCCTCCAAGGCCGAGCACACCAGGCCGTCCATTCCTGCCTTTTGCGCCAGCGCAGCGAGGCGCAGCACCTGCTCCTGTGGAACGACATCCAGGCCGATACCGGCCAGATCCTCGCGCTCCATGCTGGTCAGCACGGTCACCCCGATCAGCAGTGGCTGCGGACCGCTGCGCTTGGCCAATTCTTCACGGCATGCAGACATCATGCGCAGGCCGCCAGAGCAGTGCACGTTGACCATCCATACACCCATCTCGGCAGCCGCTTTGACCGCCATGGCCGTGGTGTTGGGGATGTCGTGGAATTTCAGGTCGAGGAACACCTCGAAGCCCTTGGCACAAAGGGTCTCGACGATACCGGATGCGCTACTGGTGAACAGCTCCTTACCCACCTTGACCCGGCACAGTGCAGGATCGAGCTGGTCAGCCAGCTTCAGGGCGGCCTCACGGGTCGGGAAATCGAGGGCGACGATCAGGGGCGTCTGGCAGGCGGACATGGTCGGATCTCTGTGGCAAGTCGTGAACGGCGCGCATTGTAAACGAAGTGGCGAGTCGATTGGGGATACGCAATGATACTGTTCACACGTGCCTGAGCGGATGTCGGGGAACGTACGACTGGCGCTGTCGGTCGAATGTCATGACACGCAGTATTTTGAAGATCAGGAGAACGACGATGCCCTGGTACGCCTGGCTGATACTCGTCGTAGCCATCGGCTCCATCGTGGGTGGGCTGATGATGCTGCGCGATACCGCGAAGAAATTGCCGCTGACGGACGAGCAGTTGAGGAAAGTGCATGAACGCAATGCCGAGGCGGACGCCAAGGATGCGCGCGATCGATAAGAGTTTCAGAGCGAGGCCAAGGCACTTACTGCGGCCTTGGCCTTCCAACTGGAGTTATGGAGCTGTCAGTCTATTTTTATTGCGCTCTACCAGTGCGCTCCCCACCCCCTTGACCTCCAGCAACTCGTCCACCGTCTGAAAACCTCCGTTGGCATCGCGGTACGCGATAATAGCCTCAGCTTTCGCTTTTCCTATCCCGCTCAACTCTCTTTGCAGAATTTCTGCGCTAGCGGTATTCAAATTTATAGTCTGCTCATGGCTTGGGCTACTGAATGAGTGCGGAGTCGTCGCTTTGCTGGGTGGGATCGCATGGACAGTGAACGCCACTCCTGTGAACAGCGGCAGAAGCAAAGCATTGAGTAGTGTCTTACGCATGAAAATATCACTCCTGTGAATGGTTTCCGTGATGCAGCCATTTCCTGAGCTGCTTTTCTAAGCTACCCGCCTTAATTCAGTCCCGCCATAGCGTCGTGGCGAAAAATGTTTACTGGATCAGACGTAACTTAGCGTTGCGAGATCCTGCGCACGACCGAGCCGAGTCATGGCCGCTAATAACGCCATCTCGCAGACGTCATCGGCGGATTGTCAGAAATTTTGTGTTCGGATATGACGTGAGCAAGAGGTGCATGGCCCGGCGGCGTCATGTCAATGTCCGCCAAGTGAACTTACGCAGCCGTGTTAACGAGCTGTACAGCCAAAGCCGTGGCTCAGCGGATAGCCGCAGTCTGGTTGCCATGCTCCGGGACGAAGGCGTTAGGCTCTGTCTGAAAGACTTGATACTCGGTGATGCTGCGTTGAAAACCGCCTGGAGCGCCCGCGCGGTCGGAATACTCATTTACAACCCGTAAAGTCGAGCGCGACTCCGACCGTTCCTCGGCAGTTTTCGCCTTGCCTAACCTTCTTCTCAAGCTTTTCAAATAGAGCCTAGCTTCGGACTTTTCACAGCAGAAGATTGATGAAGGAACAAAGAGTGATCAGCAAACAGCCCGGTGCTCATGCGTATAAGAAGACTACGGTCGATGGAGCTATCTGGCTGTGGTCTTGAAGTTGAACGGCCGCACAGTGGTGGTTGGGCGATGTCCGCCAGGCCTGATGCCGAGCTGGTAGTCAAGGCGCTCGACGGACCTACGAGATGCGTGGCAGAACACAAGCAGTGCTGTTTCATAGCGACCAGGGCAGCCATCAACAGGGCCTGACGAGCTTCAAGCCTGAGAAACTGAACGCACTGCTAATCGTACTGCTGACATTCACCGCCTGTGTGGCGACACTGGATGCCTTCATCTTCAAAGGTACAATCGCCACCTTTGAAGAGTTCGAGCGGGTTCCTGGAGAGTTTATATACGGTGGCGTGTTCGCCCCAACGTTCCTTGGCCTGAAATTCCATGGCAGCAATGGCATCAACGGAATCGCCGTATTCTTTGCGTTTTCATTCATGGTGTTGCTGGCACTGGGCATCGTCCTCAAGCCGCCGAAAAAGCTGGTGATCGTTGCGGGTATCGGTATGCTCTGCTGCGTTATTCTGGTACTCGGTAGCGGCTCTCGGCAGGCCGTCTTCGGGATGCTGCTGAGCTTCCTCTGCTATTTAACTGCAGGCAAAATGACGGTCAATCGCATTGTCTGGCTGTGGCTTGCGATACTGTTTGGCGCGGTCGGCTCGACCGTCATTCTCGTGAACTTCTCTGACTACTTCATCGAACTCACTGCCAAGTCGGCCATCATGCTCGACAATATCACAAGTGGTAACTGGGACGGCGTGTCAGTTGTAAATGAGCATTTCGACCGGGCTGGCGATCCAGGCGGTTTCAGCTCAGCATCACCGAGTGTCAAGGCTTTTCAGACAGAGCCTGGATATCGCCTGAGACGTGGTAGAGGGACCGTGCTCGATCTAAAATCCATGTGCGCCCGCCCATACGGCGCTCAAAAGTGATTCGGAAAGATTATGTGCTGCAGTAGGGCGCGCTTGCGTGCCCCGTTTCGTTTTGCCTGGCCTTCGCGCAGACAGATTCAAGGCAGATGTTGATGCGAGCAGAGCACCAACACGCCAGAGCAGTGTCATTCTAGACGGCACGAACGCGTGGGAGGTGGGGGTCGGTAGGATTGGAACAGAGAGGATGGAAGTCGGTCCAACTCCCTTGTGGCTCAGCATGATGCCCCTAGGTCGTCAGGTAATTGATGAGCCACAGATCACAACGAGCCGGTACCGCCCACAGCATCGCTGAAATTAATGAGTATCGACCTCCAACGCCTGCACTGACCTGTTCTCGACAATGACTCGCTGGCTGTCTGGGCCGTTGCGACACGTCCCAGACAGCCGGAGACATCACCCCTCCAGACGACGCTGCTGGTGGATCCAGTCGACGATTTCTCCTTCAGGGGTATAACCGACGACCGTCTCACGCAGCAGCTTGCGCACTTGCACGAAGTCGTCTTGCTGAACCGCCTGCATGAGCTCCTGCAAGGCACCCTTGAGGGCCTCCCATGGGAGGAAATCCTCCACAGCGCTCATGATCATCGGATGTCCGGTGGGGATCACGTTGTCGCCGATCAGCAACTCCTCATAAAGTTTCTCGCCAGGCCGCAGACCCGTGAATTCGATAGCGATATCGCCGTGCGGGTTATTCTCCGAGCGCACGCTGAAGCCGGAAAGGTGGATCATTTTTTCGGCCAGCTCGACAATCGTCACCGGCTCGCCCATGTCTAGCACAAAGACGTCTCCGCCCTGCCCCATGGAGCCAGCCTGGATGACCAACTGCGCCGCTTCGGGGATTGTCATGAAGTACCGGGTAATCTTGGGATGGGTGACCGTGACGGGCCCCCTTCCTTGATCTGCCGATGGAAAAGTGGGATGACCGACCCCGAAGAGCCCAGCACGTTGCCGAAACGCACCATGGTAAAACGCGTCTTATTGACCTGGGCAACGTTGGAATGGTCGCCATACAACACCGGTGCTACCTCTTTACTCAGCGCCTGAAGCAACATTTCCGACAAGCGCTTGGTACTGCCCATTACATTGGTCGGGCGCACCGCCTTGTCGGTGGAGATCAGCACGAAGTTCGGCACGCCCGCCTGCACAGCGGCTTGCGCCGTGTTAAGCGTCCCCATAACGTTGTTGTGGATGCCCTCGGCGATATTGTGTTCGACCATCGGTACGTGTTTATAGGCGGCAGCGTGGTAAACGGTGTCAACCCGCCAGGTACGCATAACATCGACCAACTGATGGGCGTTGCGTACCGACCCAAGAATCGGTAGTACCTTGATGGAGAAGGACTCACGCGCAACACGCTGCTCCAGCTCCGACAAGATGCTGTACAAGTTAAACTCGCTGTGTTCCAGCAGCAGTAGCACTCGCGGTCGCAGGCTCAGTATCTGCCTGCACAGCTCTGACCCGATAGAGCCGCCAGCCCCCGTTACCAATACTGCCTGTCCCTGCACGCAGTGCGCCAGCAGATCCGCCCGAGCGGGAACGGCATCGCGGCCAAGCAGATCGGCAATGTCGACTTCCTGAATGTCGTCGACCTTAACCCGACCGCTCGCCAGGTCCATGAAGCCCGGGACACTGCGCACGTGCAAAGGGAAGCCTTCCAGATAGCCGAGAATCTCTCGCCTGCGTGCACGGCTGACCGAAGGCAATGCCAGAAGCAATTCTTCTGCACCGGTGTTATCGATCATTCGTTGAATCTTGTTGGACCCGTAGACATGCAGACCCGAAATGACCCTGTCGGTGATGCTGGGGTCATCGTCGATGAACGCCACGGGCCTCATCATCTTGCCCATTCGCAACGCCGCCACCAGTTGGTTGCCCGCTGCGCCCGCGCCGTAGATCGCCACTCGCGGCAAGCCGTTGTCGCGCGTACCGAACGGAGCACTGGGCGGAGCACCAAACCAGTCGCCCAGAAAGTACTGGCGCATGACCAGACGCAGGCCACCGACCATGATCAGGCTGAGCCACCAGTAGTTGAACACGATCGAGCGCGGCACCAGCGGAAGATGATTGCTGTACCAGAAAATGACCAGACCCAGGATCAACGACGACAGCGTCACCGCCTTGACGATGGCAATCAGCGCGTCATTGCCCAGGTAGCGCATCACGGCGCGGTACATGCCGAAGCGTATGAACAGTGGTATGGCGGTGAATGGAGCACTCAGGAACAACCAAGGATGCTCAGTGATCGGGTTATCCATTTCGCTGACACCCAGGCGAACCGCAAATGCCAACCATAGCGCGACCCACACCAGGACCACATCTGTGGTGACTTGGATAAGCCGCTTCTGCCTGCGGTTCAGGTTCAGCAACCCTAAGCGTAGTCTGTCCATACATCCCTCAGTAACATTTCACACCCAGGCATTGGGCAACTCACCGTGCTACTGCACGTTCCATGACCGACGCCAAGACATCACAAGTCAACTGAACCTCTTCTGCACGCAATGTTGGATGCACCAGGAACATCAGGCTGGTTTCACCCAGCTCATGGGCCACCGGCAACGGCTGCGCGGGGCGCCAGCCCGTACCGTCGAAGGCTTTTTCCAGGTAGACCTCGGAGCAGGAACCGGAGAAGCACGGCACGCCGGCCTCGTTGATTTCCCGGGCGATTCGATCGCGATCCCAGCCCTCGGCCAGCGCCGCTGACTCGACGAACACGTAGTACTTGTAGGCGGCGTGGCGAACGTCGCCTGGAACCTGCGGTACACGCAGACCCGGCAGTCGCGCCGCCGTAGCCTGAATGCGCTGGGCATTTTCGCTTCGCTGCGCCTGCCATTGCGGCATCTGCTGCAATTGCAGGCGGCCGATCACCCCCTGGACTTCAAGCATCCGCCAGTTGGTCCCGAAGCTCTCATGCAACCAGCGGAAACCCGGCGGATGCTGCCGCTCGTAGACAGCCTCCCAGCTCTTGCCATGATCCTTGTACGACCACATGGCCGACCACAGCGCCTTGTCGTTGGTGGTAACCATGCCACCTTCGCCACCGGTGGTCATGATCTTGTCCTGGCAGAACGACCAGGCTCCGACGTGCCCAATCGATCCTACGGCACGCCCCTTGTAGAGTGCGCCGTGCGCCTGGGCACAGTCCTCTATGACCTTCAATCCATGCTTCTCGGCCAGTGCCATGATGGGGTCCATGTCGCACGGCCAGCCAGCAAGGTGTACGCAGATGATGGCCCGGGTTCGGTCAGTCAAGACCGCACCGATGGTCTGGGCGGTGATGTTCTGCGAGTCGCGGTCGATGTCGGCGAAGACAGGCACTGCGCCTGCATTGACGATCGACGACACGGAGGCAAGGAAGGTGCGCGAGGTGACGATGACTTCGTCGCCATCACCGATCCCCAGCGCTTCGAGGGCCAGGTCCAGAGCGACGGTGCCATTGGCCACGGCGACGGCGTAGTCGGTCTGCGCCCAACTGGCGAACTCGCGCTCGAACTCACGGCATTGCTGGCCCATCCAGTAATTCACCTTGTTGGAAAGAATGACGTCACGGACGGCATTGGCTTCTTTCTCTGTGAAGGAGGGCCATGGGGCGAAAGCAGTATTCAACATATCGATAGGTCCATAATTCGATGCGAAACGAAATCCGTTGATTCAGTGGGGGTCGGCCAGTGTGCGAGCAGGTACGCCTACGGCAGTGACGCCGTCTGCCACGGGTTTTACCACCACGGCCCCGGCACCGATCACCGCCCTCGATCCAACTTGGATCAACTGGCGAATGCAGGCGCCGATGCCTATCCAACTGAGGCTGCCGACGCTAACGCCACCTGCCAGGCGAGCACCGGGACTGATGTGTACGAAATCGCCCAGCAGACTATCATGATCGACGCTACAACCCGTATTGAGGATAGCGCCCTCGCCTATTCGAACATCGATGTTCACGATTGCACCAGCCATGACGACGCTACCCTTAGCGATACTGCATCGCGGGCTTACGACCGCCTGTGGATGAATCAACGAGACGATAGGCGCACCGACGCTCGCCAAGTAACGCTGTTTGTTCTGGCGTATCTCATTGTTGCCGATGCCGACGATCACACCAGCAACGGTACCCAGCTGTTCGATGAGGGCCGCGCTATCGCCGACGATCGGCCATACGCCGTTGGATCGTCGCGATGGCCAGGCGTCGTCGTAGAACATGATTTCGTCGAAGAACAGTTCGCCGATTTCGGCCAGTACCTTGCCATGTCCGCTCGCACCCAGAATTGCCAGGCGTCTCATGGTTCGTTTCCAGTGAACTTGCTCATTGTCGCTTCGCCGCTACCGGTGATGTCGTCTTTCTTCACCACTTTCTTGACGGTCAGCAGCAAGATCTTGATGTCCAGCCAAAAACTACGGTTGTCGACGTACCAGATGTCGAGCTTGAATTTTTCATCCCAGCTCAACGCGTTCCTGCCGTTTATCTGCGCCCAGCCAGTCACTCCGGGACGCACATCATGGCGACGGTACTGCTGCTGCGAGTAGAGAGGGAGGTACTCCATCAACAGCGGACGTGGCCCGACCAGGCTCATGTGACCGAGCAGCACATTCCACAGTTCCGGCAGCTCGTCCAGACTGGAGGCGCGCAGGAAACTGCCGAAGGGCGTCATGCGCTCGGCGTCAGGCAGAACATTACCCTGCGCATCCACGGCGTCGCGCATGGTCCTGAACTTGACCATCTCGAAGGGTTTGCCACGCAGCCCCGGGCGTTGTTGACGAAACAGCACAGGGGCACCCAGATTCTTGCGCACCTTCCATGCCACGATCCCAATCACCGGTGACAGCAGCAACAAGGCGCAGGCGGACGCTACCACATCGAATAATCGCTTGATCATTTTGGGGTGCCCTCCAGCCAACGCACGAATTGTCCGGACAGCACCTTGCGATCGAAGCTGCGCATCGCCAGTTGACGCCCGCGCAGGCCCTTGGCCTTAAGCTCGTCACGGTCCGACGCCGCTCGCTCCAAGGCGTCGGCGAATGCGTCGGGATTCTCGGGTACGACGGCGAACCCGCAGTCCTCCTTAGTGATCATCTCGGCCAGCCAGCCCGGATAGTTGTTCAGCACTGGCAAACCCGAGGCGATGTAGTCGAAGAACTTGTTTGGCGACGTTCCGAAATAAAACGCGCGAACATTCGCCAGAACCTGCAAGCCCAGATCGGCGCTGGCCATCAGCCCCGCCAATCGCTCCTTGTTGACCGGATCGTGGAACACCACATTATCCAACCCTTCCGCCTTGGCGCGGGCCACAAGACCGGGCTTGAGCTTACCCTGCCCGATCAGCACCAGGCGAATGTCGTCACGACCACGTGCCTTTAGACGGGCGGCGGCATCCAGTACGGCATCGAGCTTGTTAGCGATGCCATGGGTGCCGGTGAACACGGCCATCAGGTGCTCGGCTTCTACGCCTGCCGGCCGCCAAGGTGGTACCGGCGCATCGAAGATATCCAGATCGCAGCCGTTGGGAATCATGGCAACCTTCGCAGGGTCGACTCCCCGCGAGACAATGCCCTCAACGATGCCCGGCGATAGGCCGATCAGCCGATGCGCCGAACGATAGCTGACCCATTCGAGCACCGACATAGCCCAAAGCACCGCGGGATTCTTGATAACCCCCATGGCCTTTGGCAGCTCCGGCCACAAGTCGCGCACTTCGAAGACGAAGGGTTTGCGGCGCAGCCAGCGCGCGAAGATACCTGGGATACCCGCAGTCAGCGGGGTGGTCGTGGCGAAAACTAGATCATAGCGGTGCGTCAGGGCGACCCCGATGCTGCGAACCGCAAATTTCAGGAAGCTGATCGCCCGTTTGAGGAAACCGTCGCTGTTCGCATAGGCCAGATCGAATTCGATGACGTCGATCCCTGCCACCTGCCCCGTACGCTTGCCGGACTCGAATGGCCCGCCAAGGCCGGTATTGCCACCGCCGTAACTGCCACACACCATCGTCACCTGATGGCCTTCGGCAACCAGTCGGCGCGCCATTTCGTAGGAACGGATTCCAGTAGCACCATTGGGAGTCGAGAAATGTTGATGGAAATAGAGAACTCTCATGGTTACCAGTGATACTCCGTAATCAAGACCCCAGCGGTCGCCACTTCGACTTCCAGCACTGGTACCGGTGTTTTTTCAAGGTAGTAACGCGATTCCCAGCCAGTGACCAGCTCGCAGCGTACGATCGGCACATCGCCGGTGACCGAAAGCCGGTGCGAACCGTTGCTTACGCCATTGCCCTGCAGGACCCAGTCCCCGGGCTCCAAGCGCCAGCGCAGCACTGCTTTGCTGGAAAAGCCGCTGATTTGGTCACGCACTTGCAGGCTGCGCGGTCCCAGGCTCAGGCTGCGCCCATGCTGGGCGCCTTTGCCGTCTATGTAGGTCGCGCCACAGCTCGTCACATCGCCCACATTGCCTGGAGGCTGAACATCCACCGCACGCAACCAATCGCCGAACAGGAATCGGCTAAGGCGCGGCATCTGGTCGCGGCCGTCGAACTGCACAGTGTTATGACTGGCCGTACCAGGGAAGTAGCGTAACCACTGCGGCTCGCAGTTGTAACTAAAACTGCCTGCATCTCGCAGTAGATTTCTACCCTCGAGCCAGAGATCCACATGCAGGGCATCGGCCTGGCCTGGTCGGAATCGAAAACGCGGATAACGGAGCACGGCCTTGCAAGCCGGCTGATGCAGGATTGCATAGCCGCCGTGATCGAACAACCGGCTGTTGGGCCGTTCGGCCAAGGCCGCTGGTTTCGTCAGTTCCAGCCACTGCAAGGGGAGATCCCACGGCCCGGAATCGGCGTAGGCACACTGCTCATTGAACAGGGCCATCGCCAACTGCACCGACGGACGATAGTCGCGGTAATCGGTATCGCTCAGGGCAAGCAAGCGCGCGCCGTCGTTTGCACCCAGGTTGGGAGCGTCACCCGTGGTCCCATCGGTCATAGCGAATAGCCACTGGGCCGCAGCCTTCGCCCGGGTGTACCACGTGAGGCTGAAGGGAGCCAGCTCGCACTTGCGCCGCCACACCTCCACCATCGAGAACGTATCGAGCATCACCCGATGATAATTGACCGAGTACTGGCTGAAGCTGCCGTCGCGTTCGATCAGCCGTGCCGCCCGGTTTTCCAGCCAGCGCCGCCCTGCCTCGAACCAGCCCCTGGCAGCAGGATGGCCGCTGTTCATCAGCCAGCTGCCGCCGACATAGAGCGCGGCGGCTTCGGAAGTACCATGGTTATTGTCCTGAGCCATGGCATAGCTGACGGTGGGTGCGATGCGCTTGAGGTGCACCTCGATCAATGCGGCCAGGCCCGGCTGGATGGCGTCATGCTGGCCAAGGAGCACAGCACTCATGGCCAGGTGCAGGACGCGTATCGACGCCTCCTGCCCGCACTTCCAATTCGGCCCATGATAGGGCCTATTGTGTTGGCACCAATCGGCAAGCCAGAGATTCAAGCGTGTCAGAGCCGTCGAATCTCCCTGATGGGCACCTTGGGCGAAGGCGAGTACCCAGTCGAATCTCGAAGCCTCCCAGATACTCTTGATATCGCCCACCGACGGATCGAAATCGGCGATCAGCCACCAGGGTCGGTCAGGGAAAGGCACGCGTACACCGGACAGCGGGTTCAGATGCCAATCGGGCGGACTGTCCTGCTGGGCGACCGGCCAGTAACCATAGTACAGCACCGACTCGTACCACTGGCTGGTCACCGGCAATTGCCGGAGTGGTGGTTGAGGCGCGACGAAGAATGGCCCATTGGGCGTCTGCGCTTGGAGCCGGCGCACGGGGTTCAGGCCGGTCTTCACCCCCAGCCTGTAGCCCAGCGCCCGGCAAAGATTGCCAGGCCCCAGTGCCAGCGCGGTCCGAGCCTTCACGAGGAAGAGACTCATTGCGCTCGCAGCATCCGAGCCACTTCGATACTGACCCGTGCCACCTCAAAGATTTCATCACTGGGGATCGGCGTAGGCTTACCTTGCGCGACCGCCTCAAGGAACGCGGCTGCGCACTCGGACTGCCCCTTGTTCTGTTTCCACAGGTTGAGCTTATCGAAGCCTGGCCAGCCGAAACCCTTGAGCTTGCGGAAGTTGTCCAGCTGAAGGACGCGGCCCGCCGCGAATACTTCGACGCGCTCCTTGGGGAAGCTCGCGGCGCCATTGGCCAAGTAAAGGATGGTGCCGAAAGAGCCATCCTCGAAGCCCAGAGTGATCGAGGCTTTGTCCTCGGTGACAGCCACCGCACCGGAATCGCCCATTCTACGAGCCTGAATGGAAACGATCGGGCTAGCGACCAGGAAGCGCATCAAGTCGATGAAATGACAGGCTTCACCGATGATACGACCGCCGCCCACAGCCTCGTCCTGGGTCCAGTGCTCCGCGGGAATGGCTCCGGCGTTCATGGTCATGATCAACGACTTCGGCTCTCGGACGGTGCTCAGCAGTGCCTTCATCTTCTGCACCTGCGGCGAGAAGCGGCGGTTGAAGCCCACCATCAAGTGCGGCTTGCTGCCATGCTCGACCGCACCGGCATAGGCGCTCTGCACCTGAGCCAGGCCTTGCTCGTCGATTGCCAGCGGCTTTTCGACGAAGACGTGCTTGCCAGCCTCAAGCACTTGTGACACGAAACGCGCATGGCTGTCGTGCCGAGTGACGATGGCCACGGTATTGATCGCTTGATCGTCCAACATCGCGGCGACATCGGTGGAGGCCTGTGCGAAGCCCGCCTTGCTGCCATGAATCACGCCGTTGAGTCCGCCGGCGGTGACGATGGTATGGAACTGCGCACCGGCGGACTTGAACGCTGGAATCAACATGCGCGATGCATAGTTGCCTGCGCCTATGAAGCCCACCACCGGCTTGACCGGGTCGAACACGGGCGTCGACTGGGGCGAAAGCGTCACGGCTTTGATGTGGCGCTCTTCCGGCGCCGAACGGTACTCAAGGAGGATACCGAGCGCCGAGCTCTCGCCGGTCAGGGTCTGGTAGGCGCTCCCCGCCTCCTCGAAGGCAAAACGATGGGAAATGAGCTTGTCGACGTTTAGTTGGCCACTGGCAAGCATGTCGAGAATGGCCTCGAAGTTGCGTTGCTCGGTCCAGCGCACAAATCCGATGGGGAAATCGTTACCTCTCTCTTCATAGTTCGGGTCATACCGACCTGGACCGTAGGAGCAAGAAACCTGGAAGGTCAGTTCCTTCTCATAGAAATCGGCCCGGTTAAGCTCGAGGCCGGTGACCCCTACCAGCACTATGCGACCCCGCTTGCGGCACATGTTTGCTGCCTGGGTAACCGGATCCGAAGACTTCGTGGAGGCGGTGATGATCACACCATCGACACCGCGCCCCCGGCTGAAGGCCATACCAGCGGTGACCGGATCCTCGCCTCGACCAGGGTTGCAGGTCTCGGCCCCGTAGCTGCGGGCTAGTGCCAGCTTCTGCTCATCGAAGTCGATGGCCAGCACTCGGCAACCTTGTGCGCGTAGCAGTTGCACGGTGACCAGGCCGATCAGGCCCACACCGGTTACGACAAAAGCCTCTCCAAGTGTAGGCTGGGCCAGACGGATACCTTGCAGACCGATGCTGGCGAGCACGGTAAACGAGGCCGCCTCGTCACTGACCGCGTCGGGAATTCGTGCGCACAGGTTCTTCGGTACCACCACGACGTCGGCGTGCGGGCCATTGGATACGACCCGATCTCCCGGTTTGAAGTCCGACACACCAGCTCCAGCAGCGGCCACCACGCCTACGTTGCAGTAACCCAGCGGCAGCGGCTGAGCGAGCTTGGAGCGCACGGCTTCGACCGTCGTTGCCAGCCCATCGGTCTGGACCTTCTGCAGCACCATACGAACTTTGTCGGGCTGTTGACGGGCTTTCTCGATCCAGTTGGCCTTGCCGAATCCAACCAGCATACGTTCGGTACCCGCCGAGATCAGCGTCCGGCTGGTATTGATCTGCAGGGCGCCACCCCGCACCGCCGGCACCGGCGCCTGCACCAGGGAGGTTTCGCCGCTCGCCATGTTCTGAACAACTTGTTTCATGAATTGCCACCAATAAGATTGAAAAAACCGTGCGTGCTTTCATCACCTCAGGTCGGGAGCGTCACACGCCTCGACCGACCCTCGGCCAGTACAACGCTCTCAGCGGTCGAGAGCAAAGTTGCCATCCAGATACTGCTTGCACCACAACTCCATGCAGACTATGCCGAACAACGTGTAGGCTGCATCTATGCGCCCTGCCCGGTCGGCCGCGATCAGTCGCGCTACGGCATCAGGATCGAAGATGCCGCGATTACGCAGGGAAGCAGGCGACAGCACCTCGTCCACCAATGGCTTGAGACGTCCTTGCAGCCAGTTGCGCAGAGGCACGCCAAAGCCGGTCTTGGGTCGATAGATGATGTCGTGCGGCAGGTAGGGCTCCATGGCTTTCTTGAAGATCCACTTGCCCTCGCGCCCTTTTTGCTTGATCGAAGAAGGCAGGCCACCGGCGAGCTTCACCAGGTCTATGTCGAGCAATGGCACGCGAACCTCCACACCGGCGGCCATACCCATCTTGTCGGTGTAGTTGAGATTGTGATCGGTGAGGAAATGCTTGCACTCCAGAGTGAGCATCTTGTCCAGCGGCGTTGCACCAGCAGGTACTCGAGACAAGGTCTCGCGAAGCGGTGCAAACAGTTCATCGGCCGCCAACTGTCGCCGAAGTTCGGGGGCCAGCAGGCCGTGAGCCTGCTCGGGCTCGAGCCAGAAGAAATAGCTGATCAAGCGGTCGTCACTTGGCAGGTCGGCGTAGCGGAAGGCCTTGCCCAGACGGCGCGAAAGGGGCGAGGATGCTGGCAGCAAGTTGGCACTGGCAGCCAATGCGCCGCGCAAGGGGCCGGGGAGGCCGCCCCACCAACGTTCCTGGCTCAACGCGAAATGGCGACGATAGCCGGTGAAGATGTCGTCTCCGCCAGCTCCGGACAGCAACACCTTTATGCCATTTTGGCTGGCCAGTTCCGAAATGAACAACGCATTGAGCGCGGCAGGATCAGGAGTTGGCTCGTCCAGCAGGTAGACCATCTCAGGCAGACGATCCATCATTTCGTCACCGACACCGACCACATGCAAGTCGACACCTAGATGCTTGGCGACTCGTTCAGCGTAAGGCAGGTCGTCGGCAAACCCTTCGTTCGCCGTCGATCCGTTGTCAACTCGGATACTGAAGCACTGCAGACGCTCCTTGTCACGCATCTGCTCGGCGGCGAACGCGACGATCGCGCTGGAGTCCAGACCTCCGGACAGGAAAGATCCCAAGGGGACATCGGAAACCAGCTGGCGATTGACCGCGGTGCGAACAGCCTCGGCGACTGCAGCGGCGGTTTGCTCGACGCTTTCGGTCAGAGGTTGCTCCTGAATCGGCAACTGGTAATGAAACCACTTCTCTTCAACCTGACCATTGCGCACCCGCAAAACCTGCCCAGGTAGCACCTTGGTGATGTCGCGCACGATGGTGCGCTCGCCTGGAGACCAGAGATAGCCCAGATGAGCGAGCACTGCTCGAGGATCGATTTGAGGGGTGCTAAAACCGCCTCTGAGCAAACCTTTCATCTCGCTGGAGAATGCAAAGCAACCGCCGTCGTTGAAGACGTAGAGCGGCTTTACGCCCAATTGATCCCGCGCGACCCAAAGCGTCTGACTGTCGCGCTCCCAGAACACCACGGCGAAGATGCCATTGAGCCTTTTGAGACAGTCGATACCGTCGCGGCAGAACAAGGCCAACAGTACTTCGGAGTCGGACTGGCTGGTGAACGTCACACCGTCACGTTCCAGTTCGGCTCGCAATTCACGAAAGTTATAGATTTCGCCGTTGAACACCATCACTACACGGCCATCAGGCGAAACCATCGGCTGGTGGCCGGCCGAGGTGGTATCGAGGATGGACAGTCGAACCTGACCCAGCCAAACGCCAACTTCGGTATCGGACCATATCCCCTGATCGTCAGGCCCGCGACGGCGAATGAATGAAAGCGCCGATGAGAAATCAATCGACGTCTTGGTGCCATTGTGTAGATAACCCAGAATTCCGCACATGCCTGTATCTCTAGTTCGGGTAAGTGGCAGGCGTCTCGCGCCTGGAGCTCAAAAGGAGGAACGGCAACCAGATGGAGGCCAGCAGCAGCAAGACCGAGGAGAGCTCGCCGCGGAAAAGATGGAGCATCGAGGCGATGGCCAGGGCGTAGGAGCCAAGTGCCCGATCATTTCCGGGATTGTAGATTACCGCACCGTATAGTCTTCCCCAGACGAGGCCCAGGATGAAGCCGCCGGCCAGCACTCCCAAAATGCCAAAGTTCATGTAGAACTCCCCAAAGACGCCAGGTGGGAGGGTAGTACCCTCCATCAGCCATTTATTGGGCCAGAACGCAGCGGTAAAGACTCCGGCGGCCGTAAGCGGTTTGTCCGGGAATAGGGTCGATGGAATCAGAATCAGCACAACCATCATAAGCGTCGAGCCATTTTGCCATGGCAGTCCTTCGGGCATGGCATCGACGAGAACGGTCATCGTTTGCAGCTGCATGAGATTGCCAGTGAACTGGGTAGCTAGAAAATTTATAAAAGACAGGAAGACACCTTGATCTTCTTTGATGAAATAGAAGTGTCCAGTAGCAAGAAATTCCTGTTTGAAGATATGGTAGGTCATCAAAGACACGAACATCACGACCCCCATTACGGCGCCTTTGAATAAGTTTATTCGCTTGACCCGATAATGACGAACGACCAGAAGAGAAAGAATTGCGATGAATATTGTGGATTTTTGTCCTTGCAAAGCACACACCATCAGTGCCGCTAAGAAGAAAATCCAAAAAACCACGCGCTCGCGTCTGGATACCGAACGCCCACGTGTCAGGCGGATATACCATGCCAAGGTCACCGAGAGCAGAAGATTCTGCAGCAAAAAAAGACCATTGAGTCCCGCAAAGGCCCTAATCCTGTCGCTAGCCCCCTGAAGAAGTCCGGTCAAACCTCCCAGAATTACCAATATCACGCAAAAAGCGGCTAAACCTACGATGCTGAACACTATCGATCGCTGCAGGAAAATACTCGATCTGACAATGTATCGGGCCGCTCCAGGAAAATTCAGCTGGGATTTGCGGCCCAACAGCACACCGGCCATAACTGTCAGCAATGCGGCACTATAGATCATCAACGCCTGAAGAACTGACGCATCTTTGTCCAGGAAGCTGAAATCCCAGAAAAGGCTAAATCCATCAATGGAGACGATGAATGGGTACAGTGGAACAAGCACCCCTACGCACCAGATTACAAAAAGAAAAACCCGGCTGAAAAGCAATCAAAGCTAGCGCTTCTGCTGAAGTTCTGCCCTGCTGTCGCCGCGCGACTACCCTGTTGCATCATCCCACTCCCCTTCGAGGCTCGCCACGCGCATCTTCACGGCAGATAGCAAAAACACCAATGACAGCATCGTCCCAGCGAAGTAGGCGACTACTCCTGCCCATCCAGCAACTGTTGGAATGCCGACATAAAGGATAACGGCTACCAACACACCTTCGAGGATATTTACTTTCAAACTAAGCCCAAACACTCTAAGTGCTACCAACATCGTACCGCATGCGAGTGTCACTGCCTTGAGCGGTAGGCTTAACGCTAGCAGCAGTACATAATGCGCGGCCGTCTCATACTTACCGCCCACAAACAACAGCCAGCCTCCCGCCGCCCCCATCAATGCGATTGCAACTGCTGACGAAACCAGCACCATCATTTTCATCAGGGATTTGAACTCAACCCTTAGGGCAGACGGATTCCTCAACGCCTCCACTAAATCGGGTATGGCGCGCTGGGCAATAATAGCCAGAGGGAGTAGACCCAGTACCAGGCTCAAACTAGCGAGACCGAAAAATCCGATCTCATCCGTTTTGACATGAAGCGCCGTCATCATCAAAATGGGTAAGCTGTCGACCAGAAGGCGCACAAATAAACTTGCATTAATTGTCAGCCCAGAAAAACCTGTAGCTCTTAGCTCACCGCTTTTGACACTGGTTAGATGCAATGCGGGCACCACATATCCGCGCATACGCCACCAGACCGCCATCAGACATGAGAGCTCCGTGAGATAGCGAGCCGCCATCCAGCCTTGTACTCCGAAATAACACGTCAGTACTACGTGGACGACTATACCCAGCGCCGTCACAAACATGAGCGGCAGGTAAATCTCATGAATTGCTTTTACGCCCTGGGCGAAACCTGTAGTCACACGCAGTAAATTAGTTACCAGTACCAACCCGCAAGTGAGGAAAACATAGTAGCTGATCGCAGTTGTTAGTATAAGCTCGTGTACAGCATAAATCCCCAACATCACGATACTTGACGTCAGAAGAACTAGCAGAAACACCTGACGCAGTACGGCTTGCTGAGTGGTTCGATGTTCACAGGCTGCGGTGTCGCGAATAGCAATGCTCTGCATTCCGAGGCTTCCGCCAAGCACCACCAGTGCTAAAACCGTCTCCAATGAACGGACGACGCCGACCACACCTGGCTCAACGAACGGCGCGATTAAAAACTGGCTTATTATGACTCCGCCCTGAATGCAGGCAGTCACAATGAATAACTGCAACAATCTAGAGGTCTGAAAAGTTCTTACGACACGAGCTAGCACACATGTACACCTTTATTGTTCATTTGAGTGCCGAATTTCCAGCATGTCAAACTAATGTATCGAGGATAGCCTTCAGCGCTTGGCGGCGTGCGTCGATTGAGTATTTTTCGGAGATCCAGCGATGGCGAGCCATACCCTCTTTCTCATCAACCGGTGTGGTCAACACCTGCTCCATCGCAGCGGCTATTTCCTGCGGGCTATCCGGTTGCACCCAGTGTGCGAATTCGCCAGCCACTTCTGGTACAGCCCCCCGCGGTGAAGTGATAACCCGAGCACCGCATGCCAGCGCCTCACCGATGGCATGGCCGAAACCCTCGTAGAGGGTTGGCTGCACATAAGCCAGGCAACGACGGTAATGGTCCCGTTTTTCTTCATCGGAGATCATGCCGATGAACTGTACCTGCTCGGCCACACCCAGACGCTGTGCCAACGCCTGCAACTGCGGTAGATAGTCACCATGCTTGCCAGCAATGACGAAGCGGATCTGCGGGTGATCCTTGGCGATTCGAGCGAACGCCTCGATACTGGGCACCAAGCCTTTGCGGATAGCGTTAGTGCGGCTTGTCCAGGTCACCGTGAAGAAGTAGTCGGAAGGTTCGCTGACCTGCGACGCAGGCGAGTAATACGCCGTATCCACTGCAAGCGTGGCATAGACCGGATTACGCACGGCGAGGTTACTGGTCACTTCGTCGTACTCAGACATGGAGATGAACAGGTTGCGATCAGCCAAGCGCAACGACGTCTTCAACACCAGTTTTTGCCACAGCGGACGGTCTAAGTAGCAGAGGCCAGGAATTTCATTGCGACAGGTCGAGTAATCGAATGCCCCTGTCACCACGACCGGCTTTCTGCGCAGCTTTCCGGCTAACAGTGGGAACGGCGAGTGTCCCCACCACCAGCAGTAATAAAGATCGGCCTTCCAATCGAGACTCGTGGGCGAGCCGGCCAATACGACCTCGTGCCCCAGCTCTTTGAGAATTCTAATGTCAACGCGGTAGAACTCGACTTTGTCGAACATTTCACGCCAGTTGGCGTGAGCAGACATATTGGCAAAGAAACAGATGCGCACAGTTATACCAATCCGTTGTGATTCACGTGGCTGAAGCCTGGAGGTTACATTCGTACATCGATCGCAGCGTTTCGGACAGCTCAGGTACTTCGATGGTACCGACTAGGTCGTATAGCCGTTGTGGACTGCCGTACAACTCCTTGACTTCGTCGGCTCGGACGAAAGCCGAGTCGACCTGCACCTGTGGACGATAGCCTGCAAGCTCCGCCATCGTATCGATGACCTGCATCAGGGAAACGCTGCGTCCTGAGCAGAGATTCACGAACTGCCCTTGTGCCTGGCATCCCAATAATCGCGCATAGGCTTCAGCGATGTAGCGAACGTCCGACAGATCGCGGGACACATCGAGATTGCCTAGACGGAGTTCGGTTTGACGACGTGCGAAAGCGGCGACGATCTTGGCGAAGACGAAAGCTTCGGACTGCCCTGGCCCGGTGTAGTTGAACGGCCGGGTGACGAGTATCGGAAAACGACTGAACCACTTGCCGACCAGTGCCTCCATGGTCAGCTTGCTCAGCGCGTAGTGATTCATCGGCCGCGGCTCGCTGCCTTCGGTAATCGGCGATTTCAACGCATTGCCATAGATGTTGGCGCTACTGGCAATGATGACCTTTTCCAGGGCCACGCCACTGTCCTGGAGAGCCGTAAGCAAGCTTTCGGTACCCAGCACGTTGACTCGGTAGTAGGACAACGCGTCACTACCGGTCACGTGTGCCAGAGCAGCAAGATGAATGACGTGGGTAGGCTTGACCTGACCGATCCACTCGGTCAGGCGTGCGGTATCATTCAGATCCGCCTCCAGATGCTCCGCCTCACACGCCAGGCGACGTCCACCCAGTCCGACGATACGCCAACCTTCTTCGCTCAGGCGGTGCGCAAGATGCGCACCGGTGAAGCCGGACAACCCAGTGATTAGGACGGTCTTGTCAGAACGAAGTGCCATGCTTGGCCCTCTTCAGGTCTGCTTCGACCATCAGTTGGCAAAGCTGCTCAAGACTGGTCGTGGGCTGCCAGCCAAGGCGTTCCTTGGCCAGGGAGGCATCACCGATCAGCAGCTCGACTTCGGCTGGACGGTAGAACTGCGGATTGACCTTGACGCGAGTGACGCCAGTACGGCGGTCTACGCCGAACTCCTTTTCGCCGCTCTCGCGCCACTCGATATCCACGCCGACTGCTTTGAAACTCATGCTGACGAAGTCACGCACGGTTTCGGTTCGATTGGTGGCCAGGACGAAAGTATCGGGCTGGTCAACCTGCAACATGCGATGCATGCCATCGACGTATTCGCGAGCAAAGCCCCAATCGCGCTTGGCGTCCATGTTGCCCAGCTCCAGCACCTGCTGAGTGCCCACTTCGATATTCGCGACGGCGTCGGTAATCTTGCGTGTCACGAACTCCTTGCCGCGCAGCGGGGACTCGTGGTTGAACAGAATGCCGCTGGTGGCGAATATATTGTAAGACTCGCGGTAGTTGATCGTTGTCCAGTGCGCGAACAGTTTCGCGACGCCATAAGGGCTGCGCGGATAGAACGGCGTCGACTCCGATTGCGGAACGGCCTGCACCAACCCGAACATTTCCGAAGTCGAAGCCTGGTAGAAGCGGATGCCCGGATTGACGATACGGATAGCTTCCAGCAGATTCAGCGCTCCAACGCCGGTGATCTGTGCTGTAGCGATAGGCTGATCGAAGGAAACACCGACGAAACTCTGCGCAGCGAGATTGTAGACCTCGTCAGGCTGAGCTTTCTGCAGCAAACGCACAGTACCTGCCAGATCAGTCAGGTCAAATTCTACCAGGTGCAGGTTCTCATGCCCAAGTAAGCCCAGTTCCTGCAACCGCCAGAAATTGACCGAGCTGGTCCGACGGTAGGTGCCATAGACCTTATAGCCTTTACCCAGCAGCAACTCGACAAGATAAGCCCCGTCCTGCCCGGTAATACCCGTAATCAGCGCACTCTTTTGCATTTGCCACTCCACTAAAATTCAAGCCTTAAATACGGCCATAAGTATCATCGAACCGGACGATATCGTCTTCGCCAAGGTAGCTTCCCGATTGCACCTCGATGATTTCCAACGGGATGGTGCCGGGGTTGGAAAGCCGATGGACATGACCGACAGGGATATAGGTACTTTGGTTCTCGTTGAGCTGGAATACCTGCTGCTCGCAGGTGACTTCGGCTGTGCCGGAGACGACGATCCAATGCTCGGCACGGTGATAATGCTTCTGCAGGCTCAAAGTCGCCTTGGGCTTGACCAGTATGCGCTTGACCTGGAAACGGGAACCGCTGTCGATGCTGTCGTACCAGCCCCAAGGCCGATGAACACGCCGGTGCAACTTTGATTCGCTACGCGTGTCGCGGCCCAGCGCCTCGACGATGGCCTTGACGCCCTGACAACGGCTTTTATCAGCGACCAGAACGGCGTCTGGCGTTTCGACGATAACCATGTTGTCCAAACCGACAGCGGTCACCAGGCGGTGGGAGGCATACACCAAGGTATCGGTGCTTGAATCAAGGATCACATCGCCATGAACGCTGTTGTGTTGAGCATCCTTTTCGCCGGAGCGCCATACGGCATCCCAGGCGCCAAGGTCGGACCAGCCGGCGTCCATGGCCAGCATCTTGAGCTCCAGCCCTGGAACTGGGGACTGCGTGCAGTGTTCAATCACGGCGTAGTCGATGGACTCCGCCGGAATGGCTTGGAAACAGCCGACCTCTGGCCTGACGAAGCCGTTGTCGGAGCCACGGGCGGCCCAGGCTTTTTCGGTCGCCTCCAGGATATCGGCTCGGTAGTGTTTCAACGCCCGCAGCCACACCGAAGCGCGCAAGATGAAGATGCCACTATTCCAGTAGTAACTACCGGACTCGAGATAGCGTTGAGCCGTTTCCAGATCGGGCTTTTCGACAAAGGAATCGACATCCTTGACCTCGGCGACATCGGCCGAGTGAATATAGCCATACCCAGTCTCAGGACGGTCAGGCTGAATACCGAGGGTAACGATCGAACCCTGTGCAGCAACTTCCACGGCCTTTTCCACAACACGTGTAAACACAGCGACGTCATGGATAGTCTGGTCTGCAGGAATGACCACTAGCACCGGATCGGCATCGACTGCGCAGCCGTCGCGGGCCTGAAGAGCCGCCAGCGTCAGGGCTGGGGCAGTGTTGCGCCCTACTGGCTCGAGAATCAATGCCCCTGTTCGACCTTTATCTCGCGCAGTTGGTCCAGACACAGAAACCGATGCTCGTCATTGGCCACGATGCAGGGGGCAGCAGTTCGCAATCCTTCGGTGCAATCTTCATCAGGCGCTCGATAGCCTGCTGGAACAGGGTCTCGCGCCCATACAATGCGAGAAACTGCTTCGGATACAGCGTTCTGCTCAACGGCCAGAGGCGGGTACCCGACCCACCGGACATGATTACCGGGAGGACCTTCATACCGGCCAGATCCCGCGCGTGTCGACAATCTGCAGACCTTCGAGCGACTGTGGCGCAATGGCCTTAAACGGCTTGTGATCGACCAGCAGCAGTAGAACATCTGCTTGCTTGATCGCCTCCTCCACCGTGCACAGCACGGTAGCTTCCAAGGAGGCGGGCAGCGTGTGGATGTTCGGCTCGACGACAACTACCTTGCCCGCATGACGCTTGCTGACTTCCTTGGTGATTTCCAAAGCCGGGCTTTCCCGGAGATCGTCGATATCGGGCTTGAACGCCAGACCGAAGCACGCCACCACAACCTCCTGGGCAGTCTTACCCGGGTGTTTGCTAAGGTGCTCACCAATGGCTGCATGCAGCTTTTCGATCACCCATGCGGGTTTGGAGTCGTTGACCTGACGGGCGGTGCGGATGAGTCTGGCCTGCTCTGGCGCAGAGTCGACGATGAACCATGGGTCGACTGCAATGCAGTGACCGCCCACGCCTGGACCAGGCTGAAGGATATTGACCCGTGGGTGTCGGTTGGCCAGCCTGATGAGCTCCCACACGTCGACCTTGAGCTCCTCGCAGATGATGGACAATTCGTTGGCAAAGGCGATGTTCACGTCGCGGAAGCTGTTTTCCGTCAACTTGCACATTTCGGCGGTACGGGCGTTGGTCAGCACGCACTCGCCCTCGACAAAAGTCTTGTACAGCGCACGGGCTGCCAGCGAACACTTCTCGGTCATCCCGCCGATCACGCGATCGTTCTGTACCAGCTCGCGCAGAACATGGCCAGGCAAGACGCGTTCGGGGCAATGCGCTACACGAATGTCGGAAGCATCGCCCTTCTGTTGAGGGAAGCTCAGATCAGGCCGTGCCTCAGCGAGCCAAGCCGCCATCTGCTCGGTCGCACCTACTGGGGAAGTGGACTCGAGGATAACCAAGTCCCCTTTCTTCAGGACCGGGGCAATAGCCTTGCTCGCCGACTCGATGTAGCTAAGGTCGGGTTTGAATCCTTCCCTGAAAGGCGTTGGCACTGCGATGAGGAAGGCGTCAGCTGCTTGTGCTGTGGTACTGGCACGCAGATAACCTTCGGTAACCGCAGCGTGAACTACCATATCCAGGTCTGGCTCAACGATGTGAATCTGCCCGCGATTGATCGTGTCGACGCAGTGCTGATTGACATCGACGCCAATCACCTGAATTTTGCGCGAGGCGAATACGGCCGCGGTCGGGAGACCGATGTAACCCAGGCCAATGACGGAAACCTTGGAAATACTCATAGCACTACCTTGTTTTGAAATTGGCAAGAACATCGATGATACGGGCACAAGCCAGCCCATCCCCGTAAGGATTGTGGGCTACGCTCATCGTACGATAGGCCTCATCATCCTCAAGCAGTTGCTCGACGTTGTCGATGATGGCTTGCAGGTCCGTACCCACCAGTCGAACCGTACCAGCCTGAACGGCTTCCGGTCGCTCGGTGGTCTCGCGCATAACCAACACGGGTTTGCCCAACGACGGAGCCTCCTCCTGCACACCCCCTGAGTCGGTCAGGATCAGATGGGATCGGTTCATCAAGTAGACGAACGGCAGGTAATCCAGAGGCTCGATCAGGTGGATATTGTCGACATCCTTGAGTAGACGGTTGACCGGCTCTCTGACATTGGGATTCAGGTGGACCGGATAGACGATCTCGATATCGGGATGATCCTGAGCCAACCTGACCAGCGCTTGGCAGATTCGTTCGAACCCGTCGCCGAAGCTTTCGCGACGATGACCAGTGACCAGTAGCAGCCGACGTGACGCGTTGAGGAAGGCGAATTGCTCGTCCAGCGAAGCGGCAAACTCGGAACGCTGCAGTTTACGTACGACCTCAAGCAACGCGTCGATGACAGTGTTTCCAGTGACATGCACATGCGTTGCAGGCACGCCTTCGGCCAGGAGGTTCTTCTCGGATTGGGCAGTAGGAGCAAAGTGCAGGCGCGCTAGGGCACCGGTCAGCTTGCGGTTGGCCTCCTCCGGCCAGGGCGAGTAGAGATTGCCAGTGCGTAGCCCAGCCTCCACGTGCCCAACGGGAATTTGTTGATAGTACGCGGCAAGAGAGGCCGCGAACGTGGTCGCCGTATCGCCGTGGACCAGAACGATGTCCGGCTTGAACTCACCCAGCACCACCTTGAGCTTCTGCAGGATGGCGACGGTAACGTCGGTCAGGTCCTGCCCAGGCTTCATGATCTGCAGATCATAGTCAGGCGTGAGTTCGAAGAGGTCCAGAACCTGATCCAGCATCTGACGGTGCTGGCCAGTCACGCAGATCCGGGCGTCAAAGCGCCCGTCCGCGTGCAGACCCAACGCAAGGGATGCCATCTTGATCGCTTCTGGTCGAGTGCCAAATACGCTTAAAACTCTGAGCGTCATGCAACTACCATTAATTTTAGTGAATTTTTTTGCCGAGATTGACCTCACCGATCACGCATCAGCAAATCCGTCAAGACCTACTTCAATCCTTTCAAGATAATTCAGCCCTTCCACTATCACCGCACCGGGTGCACTTGACGAATTCAGCATCGACTCCCCAAGAAATAGCGGCACAAACACACCTTGAGCTAAGCGCTATAAGCACTGGCGCCATTAAGCTTAAGAAAATACCTCCAACCATCTCAGCACATTGAGCTGTTGGATTTCCGGCGCTCGAGAGGGATTAGTCTATCTCGCACAAGCGTCTAGTTAGACGCGAAACAAAGGCTCCATCATAATCTTTTTAGGCGTCTCGCACCATAAAGGTTTCGAATACCAAATTACCACCACCCCGCCATCACCCGAGCAATACTCCTTCCTCCTACCTAGGCCCAGTGCCGCGTCGAGCCATAGGCTCGAACGACTTCAGCGATCGCGCTCTCGTAACCGGGGTACGGGACCCTGGAAGCTGGGCACCAAGCGATGCCTGCTCAGCTATCGACACAAGCCCCCACGATTGCGTTCTCGCTGACCCGCCTTCGATTGCGGCATCACAAACCTTGAACAAGGGCGGACGTCTATTTTTTTGCCAGCGCAACGCCATTGACCGCAGAGAGCGCTTAATACCCCCGGCTCAACCCAGTAAAACCTGAAACGCATCTAAGTACAGGGAGCTAGCGCAGGACATCCAACTTCCCCAACAATACATGCTCAATAGATCAATACGGCGATTCTAGCAGGGGACAAATGTGAGCTTGATCAGAAAAGAAAAACCGCGCCGAGCGCTGACAAGGCTTCGAATAGCGCAATGCAGCACTCCGAAGCCCCTGGGAATAATCACTTGCAACTAGGCAATTTTCTACCTGGCTGGACAAACTCGCATTTTTCCCGCTTCAAATCTCGGAAGCTCGAGACAGAATGTAGGAACACGAAAAAAGTCTCAGAGGCTGGGCTGGCGACCCAATCCTCCAAGACCTAGAGAGTGCGAGCAGAAATTCAACTAGCCCTGCCAGTGCGCCGCGCGCCCACCCAGAACTGTCGCACAAATGCCACTACCAACCCCAACCCAAGTCCGCCAAACACCGCCATACCCACGATCAGCGCCTTCCGGGGCTTTACCGGCTTGTCCGGCTGGAAAACAGCACCATCTTGCTGATACATAGCCACCAATGAAGGATCAATCTTCAAGTTACGAAGAAAGGTCAGCCGCTCTTGACGCTCGCGCAGACCAGCGATATATGGATCATTGGAAGACCGAGAATTCAAATTGGAAATTTCCGCCTCAAGCGCTTTGCTACCCCGCATGTACGTCAGAGCCCCACCCATACCTGCAGAAACTTCACTCGACAATGTATTGGATATGATAGGCGGCTTTTCCAAACCGATTGACTTGGCGATGATCAGCGCCTCCTTAAGCTGAGCAATCTGATCAGAGCGCTGAGTGTCAGCAGTAGCACGCGCGGCCCTGATCTGCTGCTCCAGATTATCCGCCATAATGGAAATATCGCTGCGTGTACCACCCAGAAGCTCGCCTTTCGCTTGCTTCGCGGCCATTTCTGCGTAACTCGATACCCAAAGCGCCGCAACCCTCGGATCCTCGACGTTCGAAGTGATCAAATAACGATCGGCACCGTCCTTAACAACCTGCTCAACAGACAACATACCGTTGAATTTAGCGTAGAGCACATCCCGCGAATTTTTTCGCTCATCCTCTTTTAACCACGGCAAAAAAGTAGTACGAAAAAATCTGTCTCGAACCGACTCAGATTGCAACGCCTTGACATATATGCCATACACATCATTCGCGGTAAGCGGTGCCAGACCCGTACCTTCTCCCCGACCAAAGTTGAGCTGCGAAATCTCATCTTGAGTGGGCGGCCTGATGTACACCTTCGACTGGTAGACAGGAGTCGCCAGCAGAACGTAGAGCATGGCGATACCAATGATCGGCATCGCCACCAGAACAACCCAAAGCTTCTGCTGCCAGATGCCTTGAAGAAGCTCTATCAAATCGATTTCACCACCACCGTTCAGGTGCTCGCGTTCATTGCGCATTTAGCATATTTTCCTTAGAGGCGCCCTACCGACTCACAACAGAGACACGCCGGACATAGAAGCGGAGCATAAGCCCCATCAGCACCAACCACAGCTAGCAGACAGCCACTCACCACAGTAATCGGGAGTAGATTCAGTCACACCCCATAAGTTCCTCACCAGATATCTCGATTACCTTGATAGGCACGCACGTCATCAGCCCACACGCAACCATCGACCAGTATCCGGCAGGATCCACACCACGGAACCCTACAAGCGCTTCGGCTCACCCCGGAACCGAGAGACACTCTTTCGAGAGCAGAGAAACAAATTGACGATCGCGATTCCGCTCAAAAAAACTACAAACCCAAGCTTAGCCGTCACTAGTAGCTCGCCGCTCTGAAGATCGAGAATTGAACCCAGCCCCAAGCGCGCGGACCAAGTGAAAAAAATTTCCAAGCAGTAGACCTGCAATCAATGCCCCCAGCACTATCACCGCTATGGGCATAGGAGGTGCAGACCACCCTACCATCCCGACAACCACGGACTGTTGATTCTCCAGAACAAAGAGGAGCGCCACAATCATTATCAGAAGCACCATCATGACAGTGACAATTTTTTTGAAAGCGCGCATCAGTCATTCCTCGCATCAAAGACCAGAATGCTCATCCTCGTTAACTCGATCCCGCAGCTCCTTCCCAGGCTTGAAATGTGGCACGAATTTGCCCTCAAGCTCGACAGACTGACCGGTTTTCGGATTACGGCCTACCCGAGGAGCGCGATAGTGAAGAGAAAAGCTTCCGAAGCCACGGATCTCGATCCGATCACCGGTTGCCAGGCACTGAGACATCTGTTCAAGCATGGTCTTGATGGCCAGCTCCACATCCTTGGAAGAGAGCAGCCCCTGGTGTGTGACAATTCGTTCGATCAGCTCCGACTTCGTCATGATTTTCCCTTCGTTATCAAGCAGCTAGATCAATGCTTGATCAGGTTTTAACATGGTCGAGGCCATTTGAACAGAGCTTACGCGAGTGATGATCGAATTCTCGACAAAGGATCCTGGTTGATCCGCCTCTGGCGCCACTCTCACCCACGGCTTCACACCACACCACCAAGTTATACCTATCACACCCTAATCTAGCCACAGATTTGCACCGCAGCCTTGTAGGATTTGTCATAATCGCACCCCAGATGACTCTGATATTAGAGCGCTAACAAACCGCTTGATGCCTGCCCCTTGCTCTCTTGTAGTGACCACAAGGATCGTTTATGCAAAAATTGTCTGTTTCGATCATGCTCGCGGCCGGACTGGCCGCACCCGTAGCAGTCGCTGACTCGGCCGACCAATCCCACTCATGGGAAAACGAGCCCACGGCTTTCCTAGGTGTGCCTTTTCATGGAAATTTCATGAAAAATGTGCCCGAATGCCCGGAAAAACCCGAGCGACCTACCATGATTTGCCGCTCCTCAACTTCCGATCCCTCCCAGTATGAAATCAGAGGCCTCCCCTATATTCCTATTAGTTCCGGATATCAGCTATTCGCCACTATCCAGAGCGATGCAATCACCCAGATGATGCTTACCGGCAATGCCAGCAGCCTCGAGCTAGTTGATGACTTTCTTACCGACACTTTAGGCCAACCCAACTCAAGCGTAAGCCGAAGGATCCAATTGACTTCTGGCGCTTCTTATGAAATTAAATCCAGTTCATGGGAAGGGAAAAAGATAGCTGTACACTTCCAGCGCGATGAAAAAGATTTGAGCCGATACGCAGTTATCTTTACACCGACTACGCCCCCATCTCCGAACCCAAAGACCCCAGGATAAGGGATCATACGGGCTCTGCAGGTAGTGGGGAAAAATAGTCGGCGAAGCTAGAAACTCTACCCATCCACGGATAGTAGCTTCTGAGCGCCAAGCGAGACGAATCGAGTAGGAGGCGGGCTCACACCCGCCGTCCCATCACACCACCGTGCGTGCAGCTCCGTACACAGTGGTTCAGATTATACGGCTAAGCCGATTGATCGTATCCAATCTCCACACAAGCCCAAGGTGATCCCATAGTCTCTTCGGAAGCGCCTGATTCATATGCGGCTCACCCGAGTCCACCATGGGCGTAAGCGTCCGCCCAACGCACCTTGCGTAAGTCAGGCCGATACCCACTCATGCGGCAGCAGTTGCCCGATCTCACTGGCCCGCTGTGTCGGCAACCGCGTCAGCACATCTTTGAGGTAGGCATACGGATCATGCCCATTCATGCGCGCCGACTGGATCAAACTCATGATCGCAGCCGCTCGTTTACCACTGCGCAGCGACCCGGCAAACAACCAGTTCGAGCGCCCGAGTACCCATGGCCGTATCTGGTTCTCGACCTGATTGTTGTCGATGGGCACAGATCCATCGTCCAGGTAGCGCGTCAGCGCTACCCAGCGTTTCAGGCCGTAGTCGAGGGCTTTGGCCGTGGCTGATCCGTTGGGCACCAGGTCACGCTAGACCAACATCCACTCATGCAGTGTTTTGCTGATCGGTACCGCCAGTTCCTGACGTATTCGCCAACGATCTTCATCCCTCATTTCCCGCGCCTGGCGTTCGACCTCGTACAGGCCGCTGATCGAGTGCAGCGCTTGTTCGGCCAGCTGACTTTTGTTCGCTACGTGCAGATCAAAGAACTTGCGACGGGCGTGGGCCATACAGCCGATTTCAGTGATGCCTTACTCAAACCCGGCTTTGTAGCCAGCGAAGTCATCGCAGACCACCTTGCCGCTCCAGTCGCCCAGGAAGTTGCGCGCATGTTCGCCACCACGGCTTGGGCTGAAGTCGTAAACCACCGCATTAAGCGCCGAAAACGGCGTCGTGCTATAGGCCCAAACAGAAGCCCGGTGAGTTTTCTTCTCGCCTGGCGCAAGCATCTGCACCGGCGTTTCGTCAGCGCGAATCACGTCCTGTTTCAGCACAGCTTCACGCAGAGCATCGACCAGCGGCTGCAGTCGCACGCCGGTTTGTCCGACCCACTGGGCCAAGGTCGAGCGAGCGATTGCCAGCCCGGCGCGATCAAAGATTTTCTCCTGCCGGCACAGCGGTAAGTGATCGGCAAACTTGGCCAGCATCACGTGGGCCAACAAGCCTGCGGTCGGGATGCCTTTATCAATAACCTGGGCTGGCACCGGCGCCTGGATCAGGGTTTCGCACTGACGGCAGGCCCATTTGCCACGCACATGTTGCTCGACGGTAAACACCCCCGGCGTGTAATCCAGCTTCTCGCTGACGTCTTCGCCGATGCGTTGGAGTTGGTAGCCACAGGCGCACTGGGTGTTTTCGGGTTCGTGACGAATCACCGTGCGTGGAAACTGCGGCGGCAATGGGGCGCGCTTCGGCGATTGCCGTGGCTCGGCTTGTGACGAAGCGGGAAGAAGCTGTTTCAGCTCGGCCTCGATAGCTTCAAGATCCGTATCGAGCAGGTCATCCAGCAAGCTGCCTTGCGCCGGGCTGATTTGCTCTCTGCGCTTGGCAAACTTGTGGCGTTTGAGCAGGGCGATTTCGAAGTTGAATTGTTCGATGAGGATTTCGTCGTTCTGGATCTTCCGGCTCATCGCCTCGTCCTGGGACTGCAACTGAAACGCCTGTGCCGCCAAGGCACGAAGCTGTTCCGGAGTCATCTGGTCGACGTGGCGAATACCGAGCCAGTGAAACTTGCCTTGATTCAGGCGCCGCGCGGCAAGCCAGACGCCCACGCCATCGTGCACCAACACTTTCATCCGGTTAGCCCGGCGGTTGGCGAACAGGTAAGCGCAGTGCGGTTTCGCCGCACCGAACACGCCGATCACCCGAGCTAATGCAGTTTCGGTGCCGGCGCGCATATCCATCGGCTCGGTGGCCAGCCAGAACGCATCGATGCGGATCATTGGGCCACAGCCCGGATAAATTTCGCGCAGCCCTCAGGATCCGAGGCTGACCATTTCACCGTGATCAATTGCCCGGCCACGGGCAACTCAATGATCACTGATGCTTCGTCTGGCCGTTTAGGTGCGGCTTTTAGCGGAACGAATGCCGGTAGGAAGTCGCTGCGGGCTGATCTCGATAGAACGGCAGCCATTTTCGGATGACATTGGCATTGATGCCGTGGCTGATGGCGACACTGGACACGGTTGCGCCAAGTTGCAGGCATTCCTGAACGACCTGGGCTTTGAATTGTTTCGGATAAGAGCGTCGGTGGCGCATGGAAATCCTAGCGATAAGGGTGATCGCGTCCGCTTAAAAATACGCGGACACCATCGCCCTTAATGCTGGAGTTCGGAAGGTGAGTTCCCCGGACGCTTATACACACGCGGCAAGCGCGCCGCATGTACGAATGCCAGCAATTTTGATGTGAAGAAGAACCAGGCCTGAAGTCGGGGGGGGGTAGACGATGGAGCAGGAGACGAGTTCGCACTGACCACCCTCTCACACCACCGTGCGTACAGTTCCGTACACGGCGGTTCAGGTTATGCGACTAAGCCGATTGATCGCATCCGGTATCGAGACAAACCCAAGTCGACCCCATAGTTTCTTCGGCAGCGCCTGACTCATGCGTGGTGCTCCGGAGTTCCACCATGGGCCTCGGCCATTGAAGGCTGATTTGTACGTCTAACCCTAGACACATCAGGTTGCACGTCCTCGTGAAGGGTTGCTTCCATTGGTGCCAGATGGCACAGCGAAGTTTGCGCCTGACCCAACCATCCAGTACCTCAAGCGGCCATTTGCTCTGATAAGGCTTGAAATAGTCAGCCCAACCTCATAACACGGGGTTTATCAACCCAATGACGCTCACCATCTTGCGCCCCGCACGCCATGTAGCAGTTCGCTTAGCCGATCGCGCACGCGACCTGGGCTCATCGCTACCACGCGCGACCTCGGCTGCCGGTGCCCGCTCCATCAGCGCGTCCAGCTCCGCGCTCGTCCACGCCACTGACGCCGTTGGTACTTTTGCACGACCAGCAGTCATTCTCGGCTTCTGGCCGGAACCCCGGGTGACCGGATTTTCCTTAGGACATTTCTGCATTACGGCTATCAACGAGACAGCGATGCCTCCTGGCGGCATAACCTGTTCGGCCCTTGGTGGCGCGTTAACCGCCAATTACTACGGCTTCGGCTGACTTCTGCACGCTCATCCCGCCGCCTCTCTGCGCTCGGTAGCACAGTGACAAACGTGCAGATCTCCCAGGGTAATTCGCGCGACCTTCCTGCTTATTCCTGTCGGATCTACCCCACAGCGCTCTGTGCAAGTATCGGGCTTTGGCGATTTGTGCCACCTCACCCCGCTGTGCCGCCTCTATCCGCTCCCTGTTCGTCAGGCCAGCATTTTGCCTCAGGCTTACTTCAGATTCGCAGTCACCTGCGACGCCCTTGCCTCTGGCTAACACTTCCCCTTGCCGGGTGTGTAGAGGACTTTCACTTCCAAGCCACCCGCCTGGCCACCACAACCAAGCGGGTTACGCTCACGCGCAACGCGCCATGCCTGGCGCACACAAAAAAGGGCGACCCGAGGGTCGCCCTTTTTCTTACCGATCAAACAGAACTCAGTTCTGCTTGGCCATTGCTTCGCGCAGCAGCGCAGCCATGGTGGTGTCGGCAGCAGCTTCCGGAGCGGTGTTTTTCAGGCTCTGGATAGCTTCGCGCTCTTCAGCATCGTCCTTCGATTTGATGGACAGGCTGATGACGCGGGACTTGCGGTCAACGCTGATGATCTTGGCTTCGATCTCTTCGCCTTCCTTCAGCACGTTACGCGCATCTTCAACGCGGTCACGGCTGATTTCGGAAGCCTTCAGAGTCGCTTCGATGTCATCGGCCAGGGTGACGATGGCGCCTTTGGCGTCAACTTCCTTCACGACGCCCTTGACGATTGCACCCTTGTCGTTGACAGCAACGAAGTTGGAGAACGGATCGTCTTCCAGCTGCTTGATACCCAGGGAGATGCGCTCGCGCTCTGGGTCAACCGACAGGATGACGGTTTCCAGCTCGTCGCCCTTCTTGAAGCGACGTACGGCTTCTTCGCCGGTTTCGTTCCAGGAGATGTCGGACAGGTGAACCAGACCGTCGATGCCGCCGTCCAGACCAATGAAGATACCGAAGTCGGTGATCGACTTGATGGTACCGGTGATCTTGTCACCCTTGTTGAACTGGCCGGAGAAGTCTTCCCATGGGTTGGATTTGCACTGCTTGATACCCAGGGAAATACGACGACGCTCTTCGTCGATGTCCAGCACCATAACTTCCACTTCGTCGCCAACCTGAACGACTTTCGACGGGTGGATGTTCTTGTTGGTCCAGTCCATTTCGGAAACGTGTACCAGACCTTCAACACCTTCTTCCAGCTCCGCGAAGCAGCCGTAGTCGGTCAGGTTGGTAACGCGCGCTTGTACGCGAGTACCTTCTGGGTAACGGGCAGTGATAGCGACCCACGGATCTTCGCCCATTTGCTTCAGACCCAGCGAAACGCGGTTGCGCTCACGGTCGAACTTCAGAACGCGCACGTCGACTTCGTCGCCAACGTTAACGATTTCCGATGGGTGCTTGATGCGCTTCCACGCCATGTCGGTGATGTGCAGCAGGCCGTCGATGCCACCCAGGTCCACGAATGCGCCGTAGTCGGTGAGGTTCTTGACGATACCTTTGACTTGCTGGCCTTCCTGCAGGGTTTCCAGCAGGGCTTCGCGCTCGGCGGAGTTCTCGGCTTCCAGCACGCTGCGACGCGAAACAACAACGTTGTTGCGCTTCTGGTCCAGCTTGATGACCTTGAATTCCAGCTCTTTGCCTTCCAGGTGGGTGGTGTCGCGCACTGGGCGGACATCAACCAGGGAGCCCGGCAGGAACGCACGGATGCCGTTAACGTCGACAGTGAAGCCGCCTTTAACCTTACCGTTGATAACGCCCTTGACCACTTCTTCGGCGGCGAAAGCTGCTTCCAGAACAATCCAGCACTCAGCGCGCTTGGCTTTTTCACGGGACAGCTTGGTTTCGCCAAAGCCGTCTTCGACCGCGTCCAGCGCAACGTGCACTTCGTCACCGACCTTGATGGTCAGCTCGCCAGCTTCGTTGTAGAACTGCTCGAGCGGGATGACGCCCTCGGATTTCAGACCGGCATGTACGGTAACCCAGTCGCCGTCGATGTCGACAACGATACCGGTGATGATGGCACCCGGCTGAAGATTGAGGGTTTTCAGGCTTTCTTCAAAGAGTTCTGCAAAGCTTTCGCTCATTTTAATTCCTGTAGATTCGGGCGAAACAGACGCCCATCGCCACATTCCAGACAATGTGGGTTTCGTTTAAGTAAAGGAAAGCAGGCAGGACGATGACTGGTGCCCCTGCCTGCTTTCCTGATGATCAGAGCAGATCGCGCAGGGCGATCTCGCTTCTGATCCGTTGCAGCACCTGCTCGATGGACAATTCGGTGGAGTCCAACTGGATGGCATCGGCCGCCGGCTTGAGCGGGGCCACTGCGCGTTGGGTGTCGCGCTCATCGCGCGCACGAATCTCATCTAGCAGACTTGACAGACTAACATCTTCACCCTTGCCCTTCAACTGCAGGTAACGGCGACGCGCTCGTTCCTCGGCACTGGCCGTAAGGAAGACTTTCAGCGGGGCGTCTGGAAATACCACGGTGCCCATGTCGCGACCGTCGGCAATCAGCCCCGGCGCTTCGCGAAAGGCACGTTGGCGCTGCAGCAGCGCTTCGCGAACGGCCGGCAGTGAGGCAACCATGGAGGCACCCGCCCCGACCGTCTCGGTACGGATGACATGGCTGACATCCTCGCCTTCGAGAATGATTTGCTGCAGCTTGCCGGGCTCCGCCGCGATGAACTGCACGTCCAGGTGAGCCGCCAAGGCCTTGAGCAGTTCTTCGTTGGTCAGGTCGACGCCATGGTTGGTCGCGTTGAATGCCAGCAACCGATACAGCGCCCCGGAATCGAGCAGTCGCCAGCTCAGCTCACGCGCCAGCAGCCCGGCCACAGTACCCTTGCCGGAGCCACTAGGTCCATCAATGGTGATGACCGGCGCCAGCGAATTCACGACTGCGCCTCTTGTGCCACGCGGATACCCACTTCGGCACACAGCGCCAGGAAGTTCGGGAACGACGTGGCGACGTTGGCGCAGTCATGAATGCGGATTGGCGCGCTGGCCCGCAGCGAAGCGACGCTGAAGGCCATGGCGATACGGTGATCACCGTGACCATGGACCTCGCCGCCACCGATCGGTCCGCCATCGATGATGATGCCATCCGGCGTGGGCTCGCACGTGACGCCCAGCGCCTGCAAGCCATCGGCCATGACCTGGATACGGTCGGACTCCTTGACCCGCAGTTCTTCGGCGCCGCGCAGCACGGTACGCCCTTCGGCACAGGCCGCGGCGACGAACAGCACCGGGAACTCGTCGATGGCCAGCGGCACCAGCGCCTCTGGAATGTCGATGCCCTTGAGCTTCGCGCCGCGCACGCGCAGGTCAGCGACCGGCTCGCCACCCACTTCACGCTGGTTTTCCAGAGTGATGTCGCCGCCCATCAGGCGCAGAATATCGATCACGCCGGTTCGGGTCGGGTTGATGCCGACATGCTCCAGCACCAACTCAGAACCTTCGGCAATGGATGCCGCCACCAGGAAGAAGGCCGATGACGAAATATCGCCGGGCACTTCGATGCGAGTGGCTTTCAGCGTGCCGCCTGCTTGCAGCGAAGCTACCGGACCATCGCTGTGCACCGAATAACCGAAGCCCCGCAGCATCCGCTCGGTATGGTCACGGGTTGGCGCGGGCTCGGTGACGGTGGTGGTGCCTTCGGCGTACAGGCCGGCCAGCAACAGGCACGACTTCACTTGGGCGCTGGCCATCGGCAACGTGTAGTTCAGCGCCTTCAGTTTCTGGCCGCCGCGAATGGTCAGCGGTGGACGTCCCTCAGGCCCCGTCTCGACCACCGCCCCCATTTCCCGCAGCGGATTGGCAACGCGGTTCATCGGGCGCTTGGACAGCGAGGCATCGCCGGTCATGGTCACGTCGAATGGCTGTCCAGCCAACAGACCGGAGAGCAGGCGCATCGACGTGCCCGAGTTGCCCAGGTAGATCGGACCGGGCGGCGGCTTGAGACCCTGCAGGCCGACACCGTGAATGGTCACGCGGCCGTGGTGCGGACCTTCGATGACCACACCCATGTCACGGAAGGCCTGGAGGGTTGCCAGAGCGTCCTCGCCCTCGAGGAAACCCTCGACCTCAGTGGTGCCCTCGGCCAGGGAGCCCAGCATGATCGAGCGATGGGAGATGGATTTGTCGCCCGGTACGCGAATCCGTCCGGACAGGCGGCCACCAGGTTGGGCCAGGAAAATCAGGTCGTTGGCGTTCATAGCGTCCACATAGGCCCGGCGGGCCAGGATTTTACTGAAATGCTCACGGGCGACCCGAGCACGGGTGAACACACCCAGCAGTTGGTGCCCGTCTCCTGCATCGACCGCGTCGCGCAAAGCGTCGAGGTCGCTGCGAAATGTATCCAGCGTGCGCAGGACAGCCTCGCGGTTGGCGAGGAAGATGTCGTGCCACATGATCGGGTCGCTGCCAGCGATTCTCGTGAAATCGCGGAAGCCCCCGGCAGCGTACCGGAAGATATCGAGGTTTTCATTGCGTTTGGCCAGCGAGTCCACCAGACCGAAGGCCAGCAGGTGCGGCAAGTGACTGGTGGCGGCCAGCACTTCGTCGTGGCGCTCGACCGGCATGTGTTCCACGTCAGCGTCCAGCGCACGCCACAACCGATCGACCAATGCCAAGGCGGCGCCATCGGTTTCGCCAAGCGGCGTGAGGATGACCTTGTGCCGACGGAACAGCACCGCGTTGGATGCCTCCACACCGCTCTGCTCGGAACCCGCGATCGGGTGGCCCGGTACGAACCGAGGAAGACGCTCGCCGAGCACAGCCCGCGCAGCGCGCACTACATTGCCCTTGGCGCTGCCGACATCGGTAATTAAAGCCCCCCCAAGTTCCAGCACAGCCAGGCGTGCTAGAAGCTTCTCCATGGCGAGAATCGGGACAGCAAGCTGGATCACATCGGCACCGACGCACGCGGTGGCCAGATCGTCTTCGCAACGATCGACCACGCCGAGCGCCACCGCCTGCCTGCACGATTCGGCATCCAGATCGACGCCGACCACTTCGCGGCACAGGCCGCTTTCACGCAAGCCCTTAGCGAACGAACCACCGATCAGGCCGAGACCGACGACGACCAGACGATCGACGATGGGCGCGGATTTGCTTTCTGCTGCATTTACCACGGGTGCGAACCTTGTTTGGAAATCGGGACGAACTGTGAGGGGGTTGCGGGCCGCTCTACCCCCTACAGCCTCGAGTCAAAGCACCGCCTTCGGATAAGACCCAAGCACCTTGAGGGCTACAGCCTCCTGGCTGATCTGCTCCAGCACGGCCTTGATCAATGGGTCACGATGGTGGCCGACGAAGTCGATGAAGAACACGTAGGTCCACTTGCCACTGCGCGAAGGCCGCGTCTCAATGCGGGTCAGGTCGATCCCGTTATCGTGGAACGGCACCAACAACTCGTGCAGCGCACCGGGTTTGTTGCTCATGGAGACGATGATCGAGGTCTTGTCGTCCCCAGTCGGCGGCACTTCCTGGCTGCCGATCATCAGAAAACGCGTGGAGTTGTCCGGACGGTCTTCGATTTTCTCAGCCAGTCGGGTCAGCCCGTAGAGATTGGCTGCCATGTCACCGGCGATCGCCGCCGAATTCCATTCACCCTTCACGCGCTTGGCCGCCTCAGCATTGCTGGAGACCGCCACCCGCTCGACGTTCGGGTAGTGGGCGTCCAACCATTTGCGGCATTGAGCGAGCGACTGCGCATGGGAGTAGATGCGCGTGATGCTGCCGGTCTTGGTGTTCTCCCCCACCAGCAGGTGATGGTGGATACGCAGCTCCACCTCACCGCAGATCACCATGTCATGCTCGAGGAAACTGTCCAGGGTATGGCTGACCGCACCCTCCGTCGAGTTTTCCACGGGCACCACGCCGAAGTTGACGGCACCGGCCGCCACCTCTCGGAACACCTCGTCGATGGCCGCCATGGGGCGACTCACGACCGCGTGGCCGAAATGCTTCATGGCCGCCGCTTGCGTAAAAGTGCCTTCAGGGCCGAGGTAAGCCACTTTCAGCGGCTCTTCCAAGGCCAGGCAGGAGGACATGATTTCGCGGAACAGTCGCGCCATCTCCTCGTTGCCCAGTGGTCCTCTGTTGCGCTCCATCACGCGCTTGAGCACCGCAGCCTCACGCTCGGGACGGTAAAACACCGGCTTCTCGCCTTCGGCGAGCGAGGAGGTCTTGACCTTGGCCACTTCCTGGGCGCAGCGGGCGCGCTCGCTGATCAGCTCGAGGATCTTCTCGTCGAGGCTGTCGATGCGCACGCGCAGCGCCTTGAGTTCCTGCTCGACCATCAGGCGTGCTCCTTCTCGAATTCAGTCATGTACTGCACCAGGGCCTCGACAGCCTCCAGACCCAAGGCGTTGTAGATGGAAGCGCGCATGCCGCCAACCGAACGGTGCCCTTTGAGGTTGAGCAGACCGCGTGCATCGGCGCCGGCCAGGAAGGCTTTGTCCAGGCGCTCGTCAGCCAGGCGGAACGGCACGTTCATCCACGAGCGGGCATTGTGGCTGATGGGGTTGGTGTAGAACTCGCTGGCATCGATGAAGCCATACAAGCGGTCTTTCTTGGCCCGATTGCGCTGCTCCATGGCCTCGACACCGCCCTGCTCCTTGAGCCACTCGAAGACCAGGCCCGACAGGTACCAGGAATAAGTAGCCGGCGTGTTGTACATCGAACCGTTATCGGCCGAAATCTTGTAGTCAAGCATGGTCGGGCAACTGCTGCGAGCGCGACCCAGCAGGTCCTCTCGCACGATCACCACCACCAGACCACTCGGGCCGATGTTCTTCTGTGCGCCCGCATAGATGAGTCCGAACTGGGACACGTCGATAGGCCGGGAGAGAATGTCGGAAGACATGTCCACCACCAGCGGTACGTCGCCCGTCTGCGGCACCCAGTCGAACTGCAGTCCGCCGATGGTTTCATTGGACGCGTAGTGGACGTAGGCAGCATTAGCGGTCAGTTGCCACTCGTTTTGCCCGGGAATGGCCAGGTAATCGTAAGGCTTGGCGCTGGCCGCCACGTTGATGGTGCCAAAGCGGCGACCTTCCTCGATGGCTTTCTTCGACCAGATACCGGTCTCGATGTAGTCGGCGGTGCCGTTCTCCGGCAGCAGGTTCAACGGGATCTCGGCGAACTGCTGGCTGGCACCGCCCTGCAGGAACAGCACTTTGTAGTTCGAGGGGATGGACAACAGTTCGCGCAGATCCTGCTCGGCCTTTTCGGCGATCGCGACGTATTCGTCGCTGCGATGGCTCATCTCCATCACCGACAAGCCTTTGCCATGCCAATCCAGCATCTCGGCCTGGGCGCGCTGCAGGACAGCGTCGGGAAGCGCGGCAGGGCCTGCGCAGAAGTTGAAGGCTCGTTTGCTCACATCCACTCTCGCTCTGACAAATAGAACAAAATCGTTACTGGCGGGCCGCGCTGTTGCTCGCATGGGCGACGCTGAGGCCGCCTTGCAGTCTTAGCGCGGCGCAAGGCCGCCCCACAAGAAGCGACCGCTGAATACAGGGCATTGCCAAGGGCAATCAGTCGAACGGGGCGACCTTGGTCGCCCCGTTCGGGTCTTGCGTCTACTTACTCCTGCGGAGCCTCTTCAGCACCCGCAGCATCATCCTCTGTGCCTTCGAGCTCGGCACCCTCCTCGCCTAACTCGACGCTGTCGTCGAGCTCGTCTTCGGAAGGCTCCTGGATACGCTCCAGACCGACCAGCGTCTCGTCGCTGGCCAGCTTGATCAGCGTCACACCCTGCGTGTTGCGGCTCAGGCTGGAGACCTCGCCGACGCGCGTACGAACCAAGGTACCCTGGTCGGAAATCAGCATGATTTCCTCGCCCTCATGGACCTGGATGGCCCCGATCAGCAGACCGTTGCGCCCCTTGGTCCCCATGGCGATGACGCCCTGACCACCGCGACCGCGACGTGGGAACTTGGACAGCGGGGTGCGCTTGCCATAGCCGCGCTCGGAAGCGGTCAGGATCTGCGCGCCAGACTCGGGGATCAGCATGGAGATCACCTCTTGGCCCTTGCCCAGACGCATACCGCGCACACCGCGAGCGGTACGACCCATCTGGCGAACCACGCCTTCGGCGAAGCGGATCACCTTGCCGGCGCTGGAGAACATCATCACTTCCTTGGCACCGTCGGTGATCGCGGCGGCGATCAGGGTGTCGCCTTCCTTGAGCTTGACGGCGATCAGACCGTTGGAGCGAGGACGAGCGAACTGCACCAGCGGAGTCTTCTTCACGGTCCCCAGGGCGGTCGCCATGAAGATGTAGGCGCCGGTCGGCTCGGCGACCAGCTCTGGCGTGTCACCTTCTTCCTCGTCGACTTCCTCGGGCTCGACCACCTCGCCCTCGAGCACGGCGTCATCGGCCTCATCGAGCTCTTCGTCGAGCTCATCGCTTTGCTGCAACGCTTCGAGGTCGATCTGCAGCATGGCGGTGATACGCTCGCCCTCTTCCAGGGGCAGCAGGTTGACCATAGGACGGCCACGCGCCGCGCGGGACGCTTCAGGAATATCGTAGGTCTTGAGCCAATACACCTTGCCCTTGCTGGAGAACAGCAGGAGGGTGGCGTGACTGTTGGCAACCAGCAGATGCTCGATGTAGTCCTCGTCCTTCACGCCGGTCGCCGACTTGCCCTTGCCACCACGGCGCTGCGCCTGGTAGGCAGACAGCGGCTGGGTCTTGGCATAGCCGCCGTGGGAAATGGTCACCACACGCTCTTCTTCGGGGATCATGTCGCCGTAGTTGAGGTCGTGGCGGGCATCGAGAATCTCGGTGCGACGCACATCGCCATACTCGGCGCGAATCGCCTCCAGCTCTTCGCGGATCACTTCCATCAGGCGCTGGGCGCTATTGAGGATGCGGATCAACTCGCCGATCTGCTCGAGGATCTCCTGGTACTCGGCCAGCAGCTTCTCGTGCTCCAGGCCGGTCAGGCGGTGCAGGCGCAGCTCGAGGATGGCCTGGGCCTGCTCGGGCGACAGCCAGTATTTGCCATCACGCAGACCATACTGCTCCGGAAGGTCCTCTGGACGGCAGGAGTCGGCGCCAGCACGCTCGACCATGACCTGCACGGCGCTGGACTCCCAGGGCGTACTGATCAGCGCTTCCTTGGCCTCCGACGGCGTTGGCGAGGCCTTGATCAGCGCGATGACCGGGTCGATGTTGGACAGCGCGACCGCCTGACCTTCGAGGATGTGCCCACGCTCGCGTGCCTTGCGCAACTCGAACACGGTGCGCCGGGTCACCACTTCACGGCGGTGACGCACGAAGGCTTCGAGCAGGTCCTTGAGATTGAGCAGGCGCGGACGGCCGTCGATCAGGGCGACGATATTGATGCCGAATACGCTCTGCAGCTGGGTCTGCTGGTAGAGGTTGTTGAGCACCACCTCCGGCACCTCGCCGCGACGCAGCTCGATGACGACGCGCATGCCGTCCTTGTCGGACTCGTCACGCAGCTCGGTGATGCCTTCGAGCTTCTTCTCCTTGACCAGCTCGGCAATCTTCTCGATCAGACGCGCCTTGTTCAGCTGGTACGGCAGCTCGGTGATGACGATCTGCTGGCGGCCACCGACCTTGTCGATGTCTTCGATCTGCGAGCGGGCGCGCATGTAGATGCGGCCACGACCGGTGCGATAGGCCTCGATGATGCCCTGGCGGCCGTTGATCAGGCCAGCGGTCGGGAAGTCCGGGCCCGGGATGAACTGCATGAGTTCGTCGACCGTGACCTCGGGATTGTCGATCAGCGCCAGGCAGCCATCGATCACCTCACCCAGGTTGTGAGGCGGGATGTTGGTCGCCATGCCCACGGCGATGCCGCTGGAACCGTTGACCAGCAGGTTGGGGATCTTGGTCGGCATGACCGCCGGGATCTGCTCGGTGCCGTCGTAGTTGGGGACCCAGTCGACGGTTTCCTTGTGCAGGTCGGCCAGCAGCTCGTGGGCCAACTTGGTCATGCGCACTTCGGTGTAACGCATGGCGGCGGCGTTGTCGCCGTCCACCGAGCCGAAGTTGCCTTGACCGTCGACCAGCAGGTAGCGCAGCGAGAACGGCTGCGCCATGCGTACGATGGTGTCGTACACGGCGGTGTCGCCGTGCGGGTGGTACTTACCGATGACGTCACCGACCACACGGGCGGACTTCTTGTACGGCTTGTTCCAGTCGTTGCCCAGTTCGCTCATTGCGAACAGGACGCGGCGATGCACGGGCTTCAAGCCATCACGCGCATCGGGCAGCGCTCGCCCGACAATCACGCTCATCGCGTAGTCGAGGTAGGACTGTCTCAGTTCGTCTTCGATATTGACCGGGAGGATTTCTTTGGCCAGTTCGCCCATGAGAAGCCTGATTCCTTTTTCTGGTGAAACTTCGTGATGTCCATCGGTGGACGAACGAAGCTCGCCGCCACCGCGTTCGACGCAGGGGCGACATACGACAAATCAATGAGTTGAGCCCAGGATCTGCGCAATGAAGGGCACCGCAAACAGCACCCTTGGAAACTGCCGGATGGTATCACAAACGGCTGCGCGGTGGGAGAGAGGGCAGGATGCCACCGGGGCGTAATTCTGTGCCGATCTGCCAGGCGTTCCAGCACTCAATGCAGGCGTTTGCGACACATCAGTTGGGCGATCTTGGCCGTGTCAGGACGCTCGACAATGCCCTTTTCGGTCACGATCACGTCGATCAGGTCTGCGGGCGTCACATCGAAGACGGTATTGAACACTTCGACCTCGGCCGCCACCCGCTTGCCGGCCACTTCAAGCAGTTCGTCCGCCTCGCGCTCTTCCAGAGGAATGTCTTCGCCACTGGGCAAATTCAGGTCGATGCTGGTGCTCGATGCCACGACCATGAAGCGCACGCCGTGATGCATGGCCGCGACCGCCATCTGATAGGTACCGATCTTGCTCGCCACATCGCCATTGGCGGCGATGCAATCGGCGCCAACCACGACCCAGGTGATGCCTTTGGTCTTCATCAGATGTGCCAGCGCCGAGTCGGCACATACGGTGACCGGAATGCCCTCATGCGCCAACTCCCAGGCCGTGAGCCGCGAGCCTTGCAGCCACGGCCGGGTTTCGCCGGCATACACCCGCTCGACCATGCCTTCCAGATAGGCGGCATGGATCACCCCCAGGGCCGTACCGAAGCCACCACTGGCCAGGGCGCCGGCGTTGCCGTAGGTGAGCAAGGTCTGTTCGCTACCCTGATGGCGACGGATCTGCTCGATGCCGTGCTGGGCCATGGTCAGGTTGGCTTCACGATCGCTTTCGTGGATGGCCACCGCCTCGGCTTCCATCAGCCCCAACAGATCATCTTCGGGACTCAGGCGCTGCAGGCGCTCACGCATGCGGTTCAGCGCCCAGAAAAGATTGGCAGCCGTAGGGCGCGCTTCAGCCAGCTCGAGAAAATCCTCCTCCAGCGCCTGCTCCCAATCGTCCTCGCTCAGGCGCTCGCGCAGGGCAAGAACCAGCCCATAGGCTGCAGCGATACCAATGGCCGCCGCCCCACGCACGGCCATGGCGCGGATCGCCTGCACGACGGAGGCGACGTCGGCACACTCCAGCCATTGCTCGCGGGCAGGCAGCAGACGCTGGTCGAGCAGGTGCAGGGTGCCATCACGCCACTGGATGCCGGTCACCTTCTCTGCCGCCATAAGTCGCTCGCGCATCGCCTCTCCCCGCCGTTGACTGATCAAAAGCGGACGATTATAGCGAGCCCAGGCCGCGAGCGCTCGGGTATACTGCGCGTTAAATCGTCAGAAACCCCGGACCCTGCGCATGCCGCCAGCCTCTTTGCCCGTTGACCTGCTGCTCGTTCCCACCTGGCTGGTGCCTGTGGAACCGGCCGGAGTGGTGCTGGAGGGGCACGCGCTTGGCATTCGCGATGGTCTGATCGCCTGGTTGGGGCCGCGCGAGCGGGCACCGCAGGCACGGGAGGTGCTCGAACTGCCCGACTGCGTGCTGACCCCTGGGTGGATCAATGCCCACGGCCATGCTGCCATGAGCCTGTTTCGCGGCCTGGCCGACGACCTGCCGCTGATGACCTGGCTGCACGCGCATATCTGGCCCGCTGAAGCGCGCTGGGTCGATGAGGCTTTCGTGCGAGACGGCACCGACCTGGCCATTGCCGAACAGCTCAAGGGCGGCATCACCTGCTTCGCCGACATGTATTTTTTCCCGCGCGAAGCCTGTGACCGCGTGCATCGCAGTGGTATGCGCGCGCAAGTGGCCGTGCCCTTGATGGACTTCGCCGTTCCCGGCGCGCGCAGCCCCGACGAGGCCCTGCATCAGGCCATCGCGCTGTTCGGCGACGTGCGCCATCACCCGCGCATCACCCTCGCCCTCGGCCCTCACGCGCCTTATACGCTCAACGACGAAAACCTGGAAAACATACGCGTCATCGCTGACCAACTGGATGCGCCGCTGCACATGCACATCCACGAAACAGCCGATGAAGTGCAACGTGGCGAAGCCGAACACGGCGAGCGTCCGTTGACGCGCCTGGCCCGTCTGGGCCTGCTTGGCCCGCGCCTGCAGGCGGTGCACATGACCCAGGTCAGCGAAGACGACCTGGCCCTGCTGGTAGAAAGCAACACCAGCGTGGTGCATTGCCCACACTCCAATCTCAAACTGGCCAGCGGTTTGTGTCCGGTCGAGCGCCTGTGGCAGGCCGGCGTCAACGTCGCGCTGGGTACCGATGGCGCCGCCAGCAACAATGCCCTCGACCTGCTTGGCGAAGCCCGCACCGCCGCCCTGCTGGCCAAAGCCGTTGCCAGTTCGGCCACCGCTCTGGATGCCCACCGCGCCTTGCGCATGGCCACGCTCAACGGCGCCCGGGCGCTAGGGCTGGAGGCCTGCATCGGCTCGCTGGAAGTCGGCAAGGCAGCGGACATCACTGTGTTCGACCTCACGGGCCTGGCTCAGCAACCGGTGCATGATCCTGTTTCACAGTTGATCTACGCCACGGGCCGCGACTGCGTGCGCGATGTCTGGGTGGCGGGCCAGCGCCTGGTCGAGAACCACCGACTGACTCAGATGGACGAGGCCGCGCTGATCGCCAGCGCCCGCGAGTGGGGCGCGCGTATTCGCGACGGCCAAGCATGACTGGCGGGCAGCCAAGGCTGCTCGCCTGAGACACCTTTTATCGAAGCTTTCAGAGGATCTGTTCAATGAGCAACGTCGACCGCGCCGAAATCGCCAAGTTCGAGGCCCTGGCCCACCGCTGGTGGGACCGCGAGAGCGAGTTCAAGCCCCTGCACGAAATCAACCCGCTGCGGGTCAACTGGATCGACGAGCGCGCCAGCCTCGCCGGAAAAACCGTACTGGATGTCGGCTGCGGCGGCGGCATTCTCAGCGAAGCCATGGCCCAGCGCGGCGCGACGGTCACCGGGATCGACATGGGCGAAGCACCGCTGGCGGTGGCGCGCCTGCACCAGCTCGAGTCCGGCGTCGAAGTGGACTACCGGCAGATCACCGCCGAAGCGCTGGCCGAAGAGATGCCCGGTCAGTTCGATGTGGTCACCTGCCTTGAAATGCTCGAGCACGTGCCAGACCCTTCGTCGGTGATCCGTGCCTGCCAGCGCTTGGTCAAACCCGGCGGCCAGGTGTTCTTTTCGACCATCAACCGCAACCCGAAGGCCTATCTGCTGGCGATCGTCGGCGCCGAGTACATCCTCAAGATGCTGCCGCGCGGCACCCATGACTTCAAGAAGTTCATCCGCCCTTCCGAGCTCGGCGCCTGGTGCCGTGTGGTCGGGCTGGAGGTCAAGGACATCATCGGCCTGACCTATAACCCGCTGACCAAACACTACAAACTGGCCAGCGACGTCGACGTCAACTACATGATCCAGACCCTGCGCGAGGAATGAACATGCGCCTGCGAGCAGTTCTCTTCGACATGGACGGCACCTTGCTGGACACTGCACCGGACTTCATCGCCATCTGCCAGGCCATGCTCGCCGAGCGCGGCCTGCCGGCGGTGGACGACGAACTGATCCGAGGCGTGATCTCCGGCGGCGCCCGGGCCATGGTCGCCGCCACCTTTGCCATGGACCCCGAAGCAGAAGGTTTCGAGGCCCTGCGCCTGGAGTTTCTCGAGCGCTATCAGCGTGATTGCGCGGTACACAGCAAGCTGTTCGACGGCATGGACACGCTGCTGGGCGACATCGAGAAAGGCAACTTGCTGTGGGGCGTGGTCACCAACAAACCGGTGCGCTTCGCTGAGCCGATCATGCAGCAGCTCGGCTTGGCCGAACGTTCGGCCCTGTTGATCTGCCCCGACCATGTCACCCGCAGCAAGCCTGACCCAGAGCCGCTTATCCTGGCGTGCAAGACCCTTGGCCTGGACCCGGCCAGCGTGCTGTTCGTCGGTGACGATTTGCGCGACATCGAATCTGGCCGCGATGCAGGCACACGTACCGCCGCCGTGCGCTATGGCTATATCCACCCCGAGGACAACCCCAACAACTGGGGCGCGGACGTGGTCGTGGACCATCCGCTGGACCTGCGCAAGGTGATCGACAGCGCCCTGTGCGGCTGCTGAGAAGACGGACAACGCCCCTACTACCGGGGCACAGACAGGGATCACATCATGTTCGACTACACCCCACGTGCCGACCTGCTCAAGGGCCGTGTCATTCTGGTCACCGGTGCCGGTCGCGGCATCGGCGCCGCAGCAGCCAAGGCCTATGCCGCGCTGGGTGCCACGGTACTGTTGCTGGGCAAGACCGAAGCCAACCTCAACGAGGTCTACGACCAGATCGAGGCTGCCGGCCATCCGCAACCGGTGGTCATTCCGTTCAACCTGGAAACTGCCCTGCCCCACCAATACGACGAGCTGGCCGTGATGGTGGAAGAGCAGTTCGGGCGCCTCGACGGGCTGCTCAACAACGCCTCGATCATCGGGCCGCGCACCCCGCTGGAGCAGTTGTCCGGCGACAACTTCATGCGCGTCATGCACATCAACGTCAATGCCACGTTCATGCTCACCAGCACCTTGCTGCCGCTGCTCAAGCTCTCCGAGGACGCATCGGTGGTGTTCACGTCCTCGAGCGTGGGTCGCAAGGGCCGGGCCTATTGGGGCGCCTATGGCGTGTCGAAGTTCGCCACCGAAGGATTGATGCAGACGCTGGCCGATGAACTGGAAGGCGTGGCGCCGGTGCGCGCCAATAGCATCAACCCCGGCGCCACGCGCACGGCGATGCGTGCGCTGGCTTATCCGAGCGAGAATCCGCAGGACAACCCGTTGCCCGAGCAGATCATGCCGGTCTATATGTACCTCATGGGGCCGGACAGCACGGGCGTCAACGGGCAGGCCTTCAACGCCCAGTGAGCCCAGGATGGGGCGCCGTGCACAGCGCGCCCCTCGATCTACACCCCCGACGCCAACGCCGGTTTGTGCACGGCCTGGCGCTGGGCTGGCTCCATCGCCAGGCAACGCTCCAGGAACAGGTACATGCAGTCGTAACTCTTGCAGATCGCCTTGCGCAACTCGTCCTGCAACGCCTGCGAAGGACGTTCCCCCACCAACGTGCAGATGATTTCCAACGCTTCCCAAGGATGCTCGTCGTCGTATTGGGCATGCAGCTTGAGCCAGCGCATCGCCGCCTTGTCACCGCGCTCGATGAATCCGCGGGCATAGGGCGTGTCGGGATAGACCAACGCTGACCACTCGCCGGTGGCGCCCTCGATGGCGTAGTTGGTCGCCGCCATGGCGATCGCCAGCGACTCGGTGCTGCACACGCGCCAGCACCAGTCGTTCAGGAAGCTCAGCTCGGGCGGAACGTCCTGCCCCTGCAGGTCGTGGAGACTGACATCGTGGGCCTTGCACCATTTCACCCAATGGTCGGCATGATTGAGCTCGACGCGAATGTTGCGCATCAGCCAGCGACGCGCCATGTCTTCGCCTTGATGGCGGCCATAGCGGGTCTTGGTGAGGTTGTGCGCCATGTAGAGGGAAAACTGCTCGACCACTGGCCAGCCACCGATCAGGTACTGACGAATCGTCTGCTTGCTCAAGGTGCCTTCGCTCAAGCGTTGGTAGATTTCGTGCTCCACCACACGACGCTTGCTCTCGAAACATTGCTCGATCATCCGCTGGGCCCAGGCAGGATAGCTCCTGGGGTCCATCAGTGGTCCGATCCTTACGAATGCGTCTATCACTCTCAGCTCCTTGATTCCTTGTGATGATGCGGGGCACTGGCGTGGTCAGCGGAAGGCCCCCGGCGCCCGCTGAACTGGGGGCCTTGCTGCAATCCGTTGCCGCTGCAGACAGCCACAGGTGAACACCTGTGGCCGTTCGATCAGATAACCCTGGGCGTAGTCGACGCCAATCTCCTGCAGCGCCTGCTCGATCTGTGGCGTTTCGACGAACTCGGCGATGGTTTTCTTGCCCATCACATGACCGATGTGATTGATCACCTCGACCATGGCCCGATTGATGGGGTCGTCCAGCATGTCCTTGACGAAACTTCCGTCGATCTTGAGGAAGTCTACCGGCAAATGTTTCAAATAGGCGAATGACGACATTCCGGCGCAGAAGTCGTCCAGAGAGAACTTACAGCTCAAACCTTTCAATTCATTGATGAAGCGAATGGCGCTTCCCAAATTGGCGATAGCGCTGGTTTCCGTTATTTCGAAACAAATCATCTGGGGTGGAATGCGGAACTCGTCGAACAGCCGTTGCAGACACTCCAGAAACTTGTCGTCGCCGATACTGATACCCGAGAGGTTGATCGCGCACATGGCCAACGGTTGGTCGCTGCCGGCGTCCAGCGCCTGACGAATCACCTGGAATACATTGCGCACCACCCAGCGATCGAGTGCCGGCATCAGACCGTAGCGCTCTGCGGCGGGAATGAAGCTGTCGGGCAGAATAGTCCGACCGCTTTCGTCGTGCAGGCGTAGCAGAATCTCCAGGTGTCCGGCGTCCTCGCCAGACTTGAGGGGAACGATCTCCTGGGCATACAGGCAGAAGCGATTTTCCTCCAAGGCCACATGCAGGCGCTGGATCCAGGCCATCTCGCCAAAGCGCAGGGACAGCTCGCTGTCATCGGCGTGATACACCTGGACCCGGTTTCGCCCCTTTTCCTTGGCCATGTAGCAGGCCATGTCGGCAGCGCGCAACGAGGCCTCGAGCGTGCCAGCCAACTGACCCAAGTGCACCAGGCCGATGCTCACGGTGGTGACGAAGGGCCGCTCTTTCCAGACGAAATGCAGGCTCTGCACGGTCTGACGCAGGTGCTCGGCGATGCGCTCGGCCTGCTCAGGACGGCAATCCTCCAGCAGCACCCCGAACTCGTCGCCGCCCAGCCGGGCCAAGGTATCGCCTTCACGCAGCCCCGACTGCAGGACCGCACAGATGTGCCGCAGCAATTCGTCGCCCGCCGCATGGCCGCAGGTATCGTTGACCAGCTTGAATTGATCCAGGTCGAGGAACATCAACGAGTGGTGCCCGGACTGGCGGGCCAGGGCGTTGAGCGCCTGTTCCAGGCGATACTCGAACTCGCGGCGGTTGGCCAGCCCGGTCAGGGCGTCGTGGGTCGCCTGCCACGAGAGATTGGCGATGTACTGCCGCTCCTGCGTCATGTCGTGCAAGGCGAGCACGATGCCGCTTATTTGCCCATCGGTGTGGATGGGCGAGCCGACCAGGTTGACCGAAACCGTACTGCCATCCAGGCGCTGGATCAGCCGTGCATGTTCGGCGCCGCCCTTCAGACTGCCGCTGAGCACCTGCTCGACCAACGTGCGACTGTCCTGCTCCGCGCTTTCGTCGAGCAAGCTGAACAGTGCCGCCAGCGGCAAGCCCTGGCCTTGACTGGCTTGCCAGTGGGTCAGTTGCTCGGCAGCCGGATTCATGTAGAGGATGCAGCCATCCACATCGGTAGTAATCACTGCATCGCCGATCGATTCGAGCGTGGTCTGCGCCCGCTCGCGCTCGATCTGCAGGGCACTGGCGAAGGCCTGCCGCTGCGACAGTAAGCGTGCCGAACGACGCCAGGCCAGGACAATGAGAAACAGGGCGGTGAGCAGGTTGGTGACCATCAACACCCGCAGCAGCATCCGCGACCCCTCCCCCAACGCGTTGCTGAACGCCTTGGCAGCAGGCGTGACGCCCTCGTTGATGGTCACGATGCGGGCTTTCCATTGCGCCACTTCGGCCTCACTGGCGCTGCCTTGGGTGAAACCGGCGTGCATCTCGCGCGCGACCCCATCCAACTGTAGTAGGTAGTCGTCACCGGTGTTCCAGTAGTCGATGGCCCGTTCCATGTAGCTGATGTGGCGGAAGTTCTTGTAGAACCAGATGATCCGGTTGACGTCATCGGGATGATTGCCGCCCTGCAGAATGCCGGTACGGGCAGCCTCTATATCCGGCACGGGCTGATCGAGGGCGACTCGCAACTGACGATCACCCTGAGGGATGGCGATGGCCTGGTGATAACGCTGGAACACCTGCTCGTCACGGTTTTGCGCGTACAGGCTGAGAAAGTAGATGGCGTCCTTCTGCGCCTTGGACCACAGGCTCTCGCCCGCCACGTAAGCACGCATGGCCGAGAGCGAATACAAGCTGAGGCTGCCCAAGAGCACTTGGAAAACCACTACAGCGACGAAGGGCCAGATGATCCCCAGCAATCTTGGTGCTTCGAGCGTCCGATTTCCCTTCATGTAGTCCCTGCCCACCGCACAGATGGCACTAATTGCCCCAGACCAGCACAGCGTAGGCCATTGGCCAGCCACAAGCCACAAGACACGCACCGCGCACGATCACAGGGGTAGGTTCGGTGCCGTTCAGGCCTGCTGCAGGTGGCCGTACAACTTGGCGTACAGGCCGCCTTCGGCGATCAGTTGCTGGTGGTCGCCGTCCTCGGCCACGCGACCGCCGTCGAACACCAGCACGCGATCGGCCTGCTTCACCGCCGACAGGCGGTGGGCAATGATCAGGGTGGTGCGACCACTGAGGAAGCGTGCCAGGGCCTGATGCAGGTTGTACTCGGTCGCCGCATCGAGGGCCGAGGTGGCTTCGTCGAGAATCACCACCTTCGGCTCGGCCAGCACCATGCGCGCAATCGCCAGACGCTGGCGCTGACCGCCCGATAGGCGCACCCCCGAACGACCGACCACGGCGTCCAGCCCCTGCGGCAAAGCGGCGATGGTGGCGTCGAGCTGCGCAATGCGCAGCGCCTGCCAACAGGCCTCGTCACTGCATTCGCGCCCCATGGTCAGGTTGGCGCGCACGCTGTCGTTGAACAGAGAGGGATGCTGCAGCACCACAGCCACCTGCTCGCGCAGGGTTTCCAGGCCGATCTCCTGCAGACTGGCGCCACCGAAGCGGATGGTCCCGGCCTGGGCGCTATAGAGCCCGAGCAACAACTGCACCAGGGTGCTCTTGCCGCCACCGCTGGCACCGACGATGGCGACCTTCTCGCCTGGCGCGATCGACAGGTTCAAATGCTCGAGCACGGGCTCGTCGGCATAGGAAAACTGCAGGTCGCGCACCTCGATCCCCACGGTCTGCTGACCGCTGAACGGATCGCAGGCACTGGGATAATCTGGCTCGTCCTCACGCGCCAATAGCTCGTTCAGCCGGCTCAGCGCGCCACCGGCGGCGTAGTAGGCATATTGCAGGTTGAGCAACTGCTCCACCGGACCGATCATGAACCACAGGTAGCTGAACACCGCCAGCATCTGCCCGATGGACAGATCCGAGAACAGCACCGTGAGCATGGCGGCCGCGCGGAAGATGTCGATACCGAACTGAAACAACAAGCCGCTGGCGCGGCCGCTGGCATCGCTTTTCCACTGCGAGGCCACCGCATAGTCACGCACTTCCCGCGCACGCAGGCCGAGGCGGCCTAGAAAATAGCCCTGGCGGTTGCTGGCGCGGATTTCCTGGATGGCGTCGAGGGTTTCGCTCAAGGCCTGGGTGAAACGCCCCGTGCTGTCGTTCTCCAGCTTCTTCAGGTGCTTGACCCGCTTGCCCAATTGCACAGTGAAATAGATCACCAACGGGTTGAATAGGAGAATCAGCAGCGCCAGCTTCCAGTGCATCCACAGCAGGATGGCGGCGGTTCCGGTCAAGGTCAGCATGGCCACCAGAAAGCGGCTCAGGGTTTCGCCGACGAACTTGTCCAGCGTGTCCAAGTCCGTGACCAGGTGCGTAGTGACCGTGCCGCTGCCCAGGCTCTCGTATTCCTTGAGCGAGATGCGCTTGAGTCGCTCGATCAGGCGCACCCGCAGCCGGTAGACGATGTCCTTGGCCAACCGCGCGAACTGCCGCGCCTGGATCACGCCAAACGCCAGCGAGGCCAGGCGCAAGCTGAACGTGGCCAGCAGCATCAGACCGATGTAGCCGCCTGCGACCTGCCAGGAAGTCGGTAGCCATTGGTTCATCCACTTCAGCGCGGTATCGCCATGGCCCAGGAGCACTTCGTCGACCAGCAGCGGCAACAGCAGCGGAATCGGCACACTGCAGGCGGCGGCGAGGACGGCCACCAGGTTGGCAGTCCACAGCGCCTTGCGGTGATGCAGCGCCAGGCGACGGATTTCCGCCCAGCTCAGTCGATCCGGCGCACCGCCGGGCTTCCCCGGCACAGGGTCTGGCGACCCTGGAAGATCAAGCACAGGCGACCTGCTGCAGCCAGCGGCCCAGCAACGGTTCGAGCTTGTCCAGCGGCTGGTAGCCGTTGGTCAGCAGCGCCAGTTGTCCATTGCGTTCGGCCAGCAGCGTCGGAAAGCCGGCGATGCCCAGGTCCTGCACCCAGGAAAAGTCGGCCGCCGTCTGGGCACGGGTATCGGCACTGGAGAACGCTGCCGCGAAAGCCTCGCGCGCGTAGCCGGCCTGCTCGGCCAAATCCACCAATTGCGGGGCACGGGTCACATCCAGCGCCTGTTCGTAGAATGCGCGCTGAATCAGTTCGAGCAGCGTCCAGACATCCGCACACTGCACTCCACGCGCGGCGACCAGCGCACGGCAGGCCGGCTCGGTGTCGTAGACGAACCCGTCGGGCATGGCGCCATCGAAGCGGAACGGCTGACCGGTCGCCTCGGCCACCGCTTGCCAATGCTCGAGGATGTACTGGCGGGTCGCGCTATCCAAGGCGCTACTGCCACTGCGCAGCCCCCCGACCACCAACTGCGTCTGCACCCCAGCGTCCTGCGCCTGGGCGATCAGCGCCTGGGCCACGGGCGCGAAGCCCCAGCACCAGGAACACATCGGGTCCATCACGTAGAGCAGGCGTGCCGTCATGCCTCAAACCTCGGCTTTGTAGTTGTGCCCGATCGGATGCGGCAAGTTGCGCGCCTTGGCCAGCTCGATCTGCTTCTGCCGGTCGATGGCACTGCGCCGAGTCTTCTCGCTGAGGCTGTCCCAGCAGTGCGGGCAGCTCACCCCTGGCGAATAATGTTCGGACTCACGATCCTTGGCGTCGATCGGGTGGCGGCAGGCGTGGCACTGGTCGTACTCGCCCTCGGACAGGTCGTGGCGCACGGTGACCCGATTGTCGAAGACGAAGCAGTCGCCATCCCACAGGCTCTGCTCCTGAGGCACTTCTTCGAAGTACTTCAGGACGCCGCCTTTCAAATGATAGACCTCTTCAAAACCCTCGCCGAGCATATAGCTGGAGGCTTTCTCGCAACGGATGCCACCGGTGCAGAACATCGCCACCTTCTTGTGCTTGCTCGGGTCGAAGTTGGCCTTGATGTACTCGGGAAACTCGCGGAAGGTCTCGGTCTTCGGGTCGATGGCGCCCTTGAACGTGCCGATGGCCACTTCATAGTCGTTGCGGGTGTCGATCAGCAGCACTTCAGGGTCGCTGATCAGCGCGTTCCAGTCCTTGGGCTCGACGTAAGTGCCGACCTGGCGGTTCGGGTCAACACCCGGTACGCCCAAGGTGACGATCTCTTTCTTGAGCTTGACCTTGGTGCGGTAGAACGGCTGCTCGTCGCAGTAGGACTCCTTGTGGTCGACATCCACCAGGCGCGCATCGCTGCGCAGCCAGGCCAGCAGGCCATCGATGCCTTCGCGGGTGGCCGAAACGGTGCCGTTGATGCCTTCGTGGGCCAGCAGCAAGGTGCCTTTGACGCCGTTGTCGAGCATGGCCTTGAGCAGGGGCTCACGCAGTTCGACGAAGTCATTCAGGGTGACGAACTTGTACAGCGCCGCCACGACGATCGGTTGGGACATGACTCATGTTCTCCTGGTGGTCACCCTCGTAAGGGCGGACCGGGTTTGACAAAAAGCAGAGGGCCGCAAAGCGGCCCTCGGATGACGCGGATTCTACCAGAACGACAAGCAGGTTTCAGTGCCCGCCGCCTGCACACACCGGAGAGGCCGGCGCCACGCCCACTTGCGCCCATTCTTGCGGCGTGTAGGTGTGAATGGCCAGGGCATGGATTTCACCCATCAGCTCACCCATGGTGGCGTAGACCTTCTGGTGACGTTTGACGCTGTTCAAGCCAGCGAACTGCTCGCTGACCAGCACCGCCTTGTAATGCGTCTCCTGCCCACGACTGTGCATGTGACTCTCGTTCAGCACCTGCAAGTGCAGGTCGCCGAGCTCGGCCAACTGGCGTTCGATGCGTTGCTGCATGCTCATCGCGTCAGGCTCACTTCTTCGCTGGCGCGGCGGCCTTGCCGGCGTTCGGGTCCAGCTCCTTGGTCATGTCGTCCAGCAGCTTGTTGACCACCGGCACGGCAGGCTCGAGGCTCTGCTGGGTCAGCTGGGCCGATTGCTGGGTGACTTTCGGCATTTCCTGCAGGACTTTCTTGCCCAGCGGCGACTCGTAGAACTTGACCAGGTCCTTGAGCTCTTGCTCGGTGAAGGTCGCGGTGTACAGATTGACCATCTGCGGCTTGAGCTTCTTCCAGCCGATGGCGCTGTCCAGCGCAGCATTGGCCTTGGCCTGGTAGCTGGCCAGCACCGGCTTCTTGGAGTCCGGCGCTTTGGTCTGGGCGAAACGCTGGGCGAACATCTGCTGAACCTGCATGTAGACCGGTGTGCCCAGCTTGTCGGCACTGGCCAGGCTCAGGAACTTCTCGGCGGCGGCGTTGTGGCTTGGAGTGGCGGCGAGGACCTGGCCACTGGCACAGGCCAGGGCGACGGCGGCAAAGAGGACACGAAGACGGGTCATTGCAATTCCTTCATGAAAGGGTGAGGCGGATACCTCGGAGTCGAGCATTCTGCGCCGCGGCGGGCGTTGTGCTCAAGTGGCAGGACGAGCGATTGAACCGCTCGGACGAAACAGGACCTAAACTGCGATTTCGTTCTACAAAGGAGTGAACGCAGCATGAGCCGTATCGAGACAGACAGCCTGGGCCCGGTCGAAGTTCCTGAACAGGCCTACTGGGGCGCGCAGACCCAGCGCTCGCTGGTCAACTTCGCCATCGGCCAGCAGCGCATGCCCTTGCCGGTGCTGCATGCCCTGGCACTGATCAAGAAAGCGGCGGCGCGGGTCAATGACCGCAACGGCGACCTGCCAGCCGACCTCGCGCGGCTGATCGAGCAGGCGGCCGACGAAGTGCTGGCGGGCAAGCACGACGACCAGTTCCCCTTGGTCGTGTGGCAGACCGGCAGCGGCACCCAGAGCAACATGAACGTCAACGAAGTGATCGCCGGGCGGGCCAACGAGCTGGCGGGCAACGGCCGCGGCGGCAAGCTGCCGGTGCACCCGAACGACCACGTCAACCGCTCGCAGAGCTCCAACGACTGTTTCCCCACCGCCATGAGCATCGCTGCCGCCCAGGCCGTGCAGACGCAACTGCTGCCGGCCATCGCCGAACTGTCGTCGGGACTGGCGGAGCTCTCGGCGCGCCATTCGCAACTGGTCAAAACTGGCCGTACGCACATGATGGACGCCACGCCGATCACCTTCGGCCAGGAAGTGTCGGCCTTCGTCGCCCAGCTCGACTACGCCCAGCGCGCAATCCGCGCCACCCTGCCGGCGGTCTGCGAGCTGGCCCAGGGCGGCACCGCCGTGGGCACCGGCCTGAATGCCCCCCAAGGCTTCGCAGAAGCCATCGCCGCCGAGCTGGCGGCGCTGTCCGGCCTGCCCTTCGTCACCGCGCCGAACAAATTCGCCGCCCTCGCCGGCCACGAGCCGCTGACCAGCCTGGCGGGCGCCCTGAAGACGCTGGCCGTGGCGTTGATGAAGATCGCCAACGACCTGCGCCTGCTCGGCTCCGGGCCACGCGCGGGGCTCGCCGAGGTCCGTCTACCGGCCAACGAGCCAGGCAGCTCGATCATGCCAGGCAAGGTCAATCCGACTCAGTGCGAAGCGCTGTCGATGCTCGCCTGCCAAGTGCTGGGCAACGACGCCACCATCGGTTTCGCCGCCAGCCAGGGGCACCTGCAGTTGAACGTGTTCAAGCCGGTGATCATTCACAACCTGCTGCAGTCGATCGAACTGCTGGCCGACGGCTGCCGCAACTTCCAGCAGCACTGCGTGGCCGGTATCGAGCCGGACGCCGAGCAGATGGCGGCGCACCTGGAACGTGGATTGATGCTGGTGACCGCGCTCAATCCGCACATCGGCTATGACAAGTCGGCGGAAATCGCCAAGAAGGCCTACAGCGAAGGCAAGACCTTGCGCGAAGCGGCGCTGGAGCTGCAGTACCTGAGCAATGAAGAGTTCGACCAGTGGGTACGGCCGGAGAACATGCTGGCACCGGGCGGCAAGGGCTGACCCGCTGTCGACGTCGTCCCGATTGCGCGGTTGCCTGCGATCAGGACGACAGTCGGCGTCGCCCTCGGGCCCGCCACCCTGCCACCAACGACGGCCCCAACGCCACCAGCGCGGACCCCACGACCACGGTCACCGCGCCGAGGTAACCCAGCGCATTGATGTCCTCGGCATGCACGTAGTCAGGCCATACCCAGGCCGCTCCGGCCACCGCCACGAAGGTCACCAGCGGCGTCAGCGCCAAGGTCGCACTGACCCGCGAAGCCTCCCAGTGCGCCAGGGCCTCGGCGAAGGCACCGTAGGCCACGAGGGTGTTCAAGCAGCAGGCCAGCAGCAGCCAGCCCTGCACCGGCGTCAGCTGCAAGGCCTCCAGAGGTTGTACCCAAGGCGTCAGCAACGCCGCGCAGCTCAGGTAGATGACCATCATCACCTGTTGCGAATGCCAGACCGTCAGCAGTTGCTTCTGGCTCAGGGCATAGAACACCCAGATGCTGGTGGCCAGGAGGATGGTCAGTACCCCCGTGGTGTAGGCACCCAGCGATGTCAGCAACTCTTCCAGGCGTTGGTTGAAGAACAGCCCGAACCCGGCCAGTAACACCAGCAGACCGAGCCCTTGGCCGACACTGAAACGCTCTTTGAAGACGAAAACGCTGGCCACCAGCAGCAGCACCGGCCCCAACTGCACCACCAGTTGCGCCGTGCCGGGACTGAGCAGCTTGAGCCCGACCAGGTACAACACGTAATTGCCCATCAGCCCACAAACGGCCACCACCACCAGCCCAAGCCGCTTGCGCCCCAGCCCCCGAAACACCGGCAAACGCCGGCTGGCCGCCAGCCAGGCGAACAACAGCCCGCCAGACACGAGCAAGCGATACCAGGTGACCGTGACCGGGTCCATGACCAGCAGGACCTGCTTGAGTTTGATCGGCAGAATGCCCCAGAGCAGCGCGGTCAGCAGCGCCAGCGAAAAACCGCGGACCCAGCGTCCGGAAGAAGTGTGCATAGCGTCCTCGATAACGGAGCAGCGGCAAGCGGCAAGCGGCAAGCGGCAAGCGGCAAGCGGCACAGCGTGCACCGCCACTCAACGCCAGGCAATAGCTTGAAGCTTGAAACTTGCCGCTTGAAACTTGAAGCTCGCCGCTATTTCTTGTGCTTGGCGAAGGCAGCCTCCAGGGCTTCGTTGAGTGTGCGCAGCACCTTGACCCTGGCCCAGCGCTTGTCGTTGGCTTCCACCAACGTCCAGGGCGCGATCTCGGTGCTGGTGCGGTCGACCATGTCACCCACCGCCTCGGCATACACATCCCACTTGTCGCGGTTGCGCCAGTCCTCTTCGGTGATCTTGTAGCGCTTGAACGGGATCTGCTCGCGCTCCTCGAAGCGCTCCAGTTGCGTCTGCTGATCGATTGCCAGCCAGAACTTCACCACCACCACGCCGGCGTTGCTCAACTGCTCTTCGAAATCGTTGATCTCGCCGTACGCGCGCATCCAGTCGGCCGGGCTGCAGAAGCCTTCGACGCGCTCCACCAGCACCCGTCCATACCAGGAACGGTCGAAAACGGTGAACTTGCCGCGCGCCGGCACGTGTCGCCAGAAGCGCCACAGATAGGGCTGGGCGCGCTCTTCTTCGGTGGGTGCGGCGATCGGCACGATGCGGTACTGGCGCGGATCCAGGGCGGCGGCGACGCGGCGAATGGCACCGCCCTTGCCTGCCGCGTCATTGCCCTCGAACACGGCCACCAAGGCATGTTCGCGCATGCGCTTGTGGCGTAGCAGGCCGGCCAGACGCGCCTGCTCGGCCACCAACTGCTCCTGGTAGTCCTGCTTGTCCAGGCGTCGAGTCAGGTCCAGCGCACCCAGCAGGCTCATGTGGTCGATGCTGCGGCCCAGCGGCGCGACGTTGGCCTGGCGCGTGTTTTTGGCGTTGGCCAGCGCCGCCTGCAGGCTCTCCAGCAGGATGCGCCCGACGGCCAGTGCACGGTAATTGGGATCGACACCTTCGATCACATGCCAGGGCGCATAGTCGCGGCTGGTGCGGCGCAACACACGCTCGCCGAAGCGTACGAAGCGGTCGTAGGTCTGCGACTGCTGCCAATCCAGCGGGCTGATGCGCCAACTGTGCAGCGGATCGTCGCGCAGGGTCTTGAGTCGGGCCTTCATCTGTTTCTTGGACAGGTGGAACCAGAACTTGATGATCACCGTGCCTTCGTCGCAGAGCATCTGCTCCAGACGCTCGGCACCATTGATGGCCTGGTCGAGCACCGCATCCTTGAACTGACCGTGGACCCGGCCCTGGATCATCTGGCTGTACCAGTTGCCGAAGAACACGCCCATCCGCCCTTGGGCGGCAGCGCACGCCAGTAGCGCCAGGCCGGGGGCCGGGCCAGCTCCTCGTCGGTCTGCTGGTCGAAGGTGCGCACCTCGATCATCCGCGGGTCCATCCACTCGTTGAGCAGCTTGACCGTCTCGCCCTTGCCAGCGCCCTCGATGCCATTGATCAACACGATGACCGACAGCCGCGCCTGCTGCTTGAGCTCGAACTGCGCCTCGAGCAGGGCCTCGCGCAGTGCGGGCACCTCGGCGTCATAGGTGTGCTTGTCGATGCTGTGACCGATTTCCGCGGATTCGAACATGGAGGGCTCCTTCACTGGACCGGCCTAAGCTACAAGCTGCGAGCGGCAAGCTGCAAGAAAAAGCGCGGCGTGCCACTATTAGCGCTTTCCCGCAGTTTGAAGCGCGCTGCTTGCAGCGCTCAGAGGCCATGTCCGATAACGCCCCTCTCCAGCACGCCCAGATCGACTGGGATGCGCAAGGCCGCCCCCATTCGCGGCAGTACGACGACGTCTACTTTTCCAAGAACGAAGGCGTGCATGAAACGGTGTACGTGTTCCTGGAACGCAACCACTTGGCTCAGCGCTTTGGCGAATTGGGCGCGCACGACTGCCTGGTGATCGGCGAGACCGGTTTTGGCACCGGCATGAATTTCTTCTGTGCCTGGCAGTTGTTCGATCAGACCGCCCAGGCCGAAGCGCGCCTGCATTTCGTCAGCGTCGAGAAATATCCGCTGACCCGCGCCGACCTGGCCCGCGCCGCCGCGCTGTGGCCGGAGCTGTCGGCCTACAGCGACGCATTGCTGGCACAGTACGTGGCCATTCATCCGGGCTTTCAGCAGTTCAGCTTCGATCAGGGTCGCGTCACCCTGACCTTGATGGTCGGCGATGCCCTGCAGCAGCTACCGCTGCTTGATGCGCGCATCGATGCCTGGTTCCTCGATGGCTTCGCCCCGGCGAAGAACCCGGACATGTGGACGCCCGAGCTGTTCGCTCAACTGGCCCGCCTCTCACACCCAGGTACCACCCTGGGCACCTTCACCACCACGGGGTGGGTACGCCGCAGTCTGCTGGCGGCCGGGTTCGCCATGCGCAAGGTGCCGGGGCTAGGCAAGAAATGGGAGGTGATGGGCGGCGAGTTCGTCGAGACGCCCGACGATCCGCACGCCGCGCCCCCCTCTGCGCCCTGGTATGCCCGTCCTGCTGCGGTCCGAGGACCTCGGCAAGCCCTGGTGATCGGCGCCGGGCTGGCGGGCTGCGCCAGTGCCGCCAGCCTGGCGGCGCGGGGTTGGCAGGTCGAGGTGCTGGAGCGCCATGACGCCCCGGCCCGCGAGGCGTCCGGCAATCCGCAGGGCGTGCTGTACCTCAAGCTCTCGGCCCATGGCACGGCCCTGTCGCAGATGATCCTTTCCGGTTTCGGCTACACCCGACGCTGGCTCGAGCGGCTGCAACGCGGTCGCGACTGGGACGACTGTGGCGTGCTGCAACTGGCCTTCGATGCCAAGGAGCGCGCGCGTCAGGGCAAGCTTTCAACCGCCTTCGACAGCCGCTTGCTGCATCGGGTCGAGCGCGAACAGGCCCAGGCCATCGCGGGCATCGACCTGGCCAGTGGCGGCCTGTTCTATCCCGAGGGCGGCTGGGTGCACCCGCCGGCGTTGTGCCAGGCGCAATTGCAGCACCCACGCATCCGCCTGCTGACCCACCGCAGCGTGCTGGAACTGCGCCGGGACGCGGGCCTGTGGCAGGCCTGGGACGGCGAGCAGTTGCTGGCCAGCGCACCGCTGGTGGTCTTGGCCGGTGCCGCCGAGGTGCGTCAGTTCCCAGCCTGCGCCGAACTGCCACTCAAGCGCATTCGCGGACAGATCACCCGGGTGCCGCTCACCACGCGCAGCCAATCCTTGAGTACCGTGGTCTGTGCCGATGGCTACGTGGCCCCGGCGCGTCACGGCGAGCACACCCTCGGCGCCAGTTTCGACTTCCACAGCCAGGACCTCGCCCCCACGGCCGCCGAACACGCCAGCAACCTGGCACTGCTGCAGGCGATTTCCCCAGACCTGGCGCAACGCCTGGGCGCCGCCGAGCTGGATCCGACCCGCTTGCAAGGGCGTGCCGCCTTCCGTTGTACCAGCCCCGACTACTTGCCGATCGTCGGCCCCCTGGCCGATCCCGGCGCGTTCGCCGACACCTACGCCGTGCTGGCCAAGGACGCTCGTCAGGTCCCCGCCATCGACTGCCCCTGGCTGGATGGCCTGTACGTCAACACCGGCCATGGCTCTCGCGGCTTGATCACCGCGCCCCTGAGCGGCGAGCTGATCGCCGCCTGGGCCAGCGGTGAACCCCTGCCGCTACCGCGCGCCGTGGCCGAAGCGTGCCACCCGAACCGCTTCGCCTTGCGCAAGCTCATTCGCGGGCAGTAACCACCCTCAGTGCCGAACGCCACTCGTCGCTTATAACGGATCGATCTAAAACTCTGCTAATTCACCTGGGTCAGTTCCTTAAGGTGCCCCATGGGAGGGCACTTTTCCCCAACGGCAAAACCGGTAAGGACTTATGTGCGGATTAGCAGGAGTATTGGTAAGGGGGTTTTAAAGGCTTGCAGGGCTATAAATCCCCCTGATTCCCCCACAAAAAACCTGTTTTGGTACAAAAAGTGGTACAAAAATCACGGGCGCAACCTGTAAATTTGAAATCGCGATAGGTCCGAATGAATCGATGAGTGTCTTTTTTCCTGCATCGGACATCTTGAAACGGAACTATGGCCAATACAAAAGGCTTCTCTAGATTGTGGTTCAAGTCTAATCTCGGACTGAATTAGATTCTACTCCGACCCTGGAAATAAATGGCCAATCACTAAATTTATGAAAATTTTCTAAAGATTTTTTAATTGGGGCCGATACAATTCTAAGTAACATAACTGGAGTCAAGCTAAATGATAAATTTGAACACGTCAAATATTACATCGAACCCACCCGCAAAAGCTGATACGCCAGAAAAAAAACTATACAACTACACAGCCGAAGATGAGGAAACAAAAAAAACTGAACGCCTGAGCATTTCAGTTGACATCTCAAATCTTTCGATTGAAAAACTAAAAAAAGAAAACGAAGAAAACAAAGACATCGATGAAAGCGGGCTCCCCGAGGCAACTAAAGAGATCCTAAAAAATATTCGCAGAATAAAGAAACAGATTGAAGAAAAACAGGCAGAGCTTAGGGCAATCGAACAAGATGGCACGCTGGACCCTCAAACGCGAATGATTAAAATACAAGGAGCTCAAGCGGCAATCAAAACTCTCCAAGGCATGTTAACCGAAGCAACCGGTGCGTTGGCCAAGCAGATGAAACATGGCCTCAGTGCTGATCAGGCACTAAAAGCGGGAAGTTTGGCGATGAAATAGTTTGTTATGATATAACATATCCATATCAAATCTATTTATCCCAGTTTACTGCTGCTCGCCGGCAAGAGGTAAGCTCAACCTACAAATGCCACTGATAGTCAGCGGCAGGCGCCGACCGCCGCCTCCAGAAGTCTCTCGTACCCGATCCGCTGACGCCGCTCTGCCAGCAGCGCAAGAATCTTCGCTTCAGGGGAGTCGCCCTTCTTTAGGCCGGTGGTGGCCCATGCAGGAACCCGCACCTCCGGCGCGCGACACGGAATCTGGACGGGAACCTCGACGCGCACGTACTGGACCTGAGGGGGCGCCTTCGATGCACAACCCGCCAGCAGCAGACCAGCCATCAACACCTGCAGGGCCTGCACATTCTTCCAGGTCCTGCAGGTTTTCGGGCGACCTGCACTTTTTCCCAATACCTGCGTCATCATAGACCCAGCTCCTTGTCGACTTGGTTGATCGCGCATACCCCAGGGTTGCGCTCCTGTTGGAGCCGGTTCGCGGCAGCGTAGTCGTCACGGGCTGCTACCTTGGCTTGAGTCGCGGCCTGCTCTGCCCTGTCCTGGCGGGCCTGCGCGGCCAGGGTCAGGTCGCCGAGAGCCTTTCCTTGCTCCTGCGCCAGGCCTGCAAGGTTGTCGCGCGCGGCGGCGCACTGTGCGGCCTGGTCTTGCTGGTCATCCAGCAGCGGTCGGAAGTGGCTGGTGGTGGCCCAGGTGCCAACGGCGATGCCGAGCAGCACCAGCAGGCCAGCCCCCGCGAGGCGCATCAGCCAGGCATTCATGCCAGCACCCGCAGCGCGATGTCGTACAGGGACTGGCGCTCTGCGGCGCCGTTCGGCGTCCGTCCAGGCTGCCCGGTGTTGATGACGCTGCCGATATCCTTGAAGCGGCCGGCATCGGCCAGTTCGTTCAGGCCGTGCTGCGCCCACCACCATGCCGCTGACATGGCGGCATGCTCTGGCTGCTCGAGCAGTTCCGGCTGTTCCTCCAGCGGCAAGCCAAGGGCCTGGCCAGCGGCGCGATAGTTCGACCGCCCGGTGAGCTGGATCAGGCCGCGCCCACGGTAGCGCCAGCCGTCGCCGGAGGCCTCGGGGCCGTTGCCCATGCGGCCGCCGTAGACACGATTTGCGATCTTCTCCGGCTGCCGGGCATAGGCCGGCACGTTCGCGGCGGTGAATCTGGTGGGCCAGGTCCGCACCAGGGCTTCGGCGCTGTAGTTCAGGTTCTCGCTCAGCGCGCGCAGCTGGCCAGACTCGTGCCCGATCTGGGCGAGAAATGCCGCGACCCGCAGGCGGCTGTCGATCTTGTAGCGGGTCATAGCACGGTTCAGCGAGGCGAGGAATGTAGCAGCGGCGGGGCCTGATTTCGGCAGAACCTGCCGCAGTTGCTGTTCGGTGATCGGCATTCGGTTTTCTCCAGGCAAAAAAATACCGCCAGGCGGCGGCTCTAGAATTGGGCTATGGGATCAGGCCTGCGCCTCATCTCCCGCCTGAGTAAAAGGCTGGGGCGGCACCTCCGGTTCGGGCATCTGCAAGCGCACGTCGATCCAACTGTTGAGCGGAACATCCAGGGCGGCACCCTTGCCCAGATGCATTTCGCCGTCTTCGTCGAGCGTCCAACGCTGCTTGAACAGCCGGATGGTCACGACACCAGCGGAATCCTGCTCACTCTCAGTGATCCCCAGCATGCGGCCGCCATCAGGCGAGCACGGGTCGTGGATGCGCCAGCCCTCAGTTGCTAGGCCAAGGCTCCCACTGAGTCGGTAGACGCCTACGCCAAGACGCTCGACCGTGACGCCCCGTGCCTCACTGTTTGCAACACCCCACTCGCCCGCAGGCTCGAATGTCTGCTCTTGAAGGTCTGCCCTTTCGCTATTTGCAACGCTGGCCACGCGCACGATCGGCGACGCAGCGGACAGTACGCCGCCGGCGCCACGGGTGGTATTGCCGGTGTGGTACAGCTCGATCACTGGCGTAGTTGCATCCCCATACACAGACCAGAGCTTGATTGTTCCGGTATTGCCGGACAGGCCGTAGGGCCAGGCAATCATCAGGCGGTTACCACCCGTCCCGAAACGAATCGTCTGTTTGTACCAGTACCCTGTGCCCCCGCTCGGCGCGCCGGGCGAGCCAGGCGCATACAGAACGGGATCGAAGCCCTGGTCAAAGCCGTCGTACCAGCTCTTCGTTGACGAGGATGTCGTCGCCCAGCCCAGGGCCTCGGCTGGGGGAACTTGGTCACGAGCAAGGCTGACTGCGCGAGTAGCAGCGGCCCCGAGACCTAGATTATTTCTGGCTCCGGCGGAGTTGTCGGCGCCAGTACCGCCTCTCACTACCGGAAGCGCAGCGGGGAGAGTCTGTGGACTGCCTATTGCTCCCAGGGCACTGTAGAGCTCGTCGAAGTTAGCGATGGCCTTGGCATTAGCGCTACGCGGAGTGTCGCCGCCCTGACCTGTCGGCGCAGTTCCTAGGTTGATTACCTGTTTAGACATAACCCATCCTTAAATTGGCTTCATTGGCTTAGAGGCAAAAAGAGTTCGTCCATTTGCTGTAATTGGATTTACGCCGTTATAGTTATCGCAATACATTTGCAGGACTGACCTATTGCCCGGAAGGAAACCTCCGAAGTTAGCCCTTATTGGTTGAGATGTAGCAGCAATGTTAACGCAAGATAATAATGCATTTGCCAGCACGAAGTCCCCGTAGCTACCAGTCCAAGGCATCTGCTGACTTGGAGCGTAGTAACCGGCAGAGCCTGTTATCGGTGTACCTTGCGAGACGAACTTGTTGGTTTCGGGCTGACTGTTAAGTAAAGCAAGGCTGGCGGTAGTGATGAACGTCCTTGCCCCGGAGGCGTCGCGGATCGAAATACCGTATTCTCCAGGGCTACCCTCTGGAGCCAGATAGCTCGCGCAATACCATTTGATTTGCATGTAGTCATTGGCTGCATTTCCGTGCGCCTGAGGATTTGCGTACTGACGCACCATGAATCCAGTCCAGTTCCCAGGAGAACCCTTGACGAAGAAGTTCCCCACCATCATGTAGTCAGATGCGTTCAGAAATATCAGCGGCCTTTCATAGGTGGTTATTGGAGAAGGAAAATTTACATCCCCCATCTTATTTCCTGAACCTTCTCACCGGGACGCCAGTAAAGTCCAATTTGGAAGCTTCCGTTGTACCTTACAGATAACACTTTATTGACTGAGTCTATCTGCGTCCTGATGTCTCCATTGCGAGACCTGAACCCATAGTCCCCTTGAGATGAAAAAGGCTCACCACCCAGGGACAGGATCATGACTTGCCAGCTGGACACCCCTGGCTGACGTAACTGAAGTTGGCCCTTCGTGTACCAGGCCTGAGGTGACCAGGTGTTCTCCCCTTGATCCCGTAGCGTGTCCACAACAACAAACGACTGCTCTTGGATCTCGGGGATAGATATGTACTGGTCGAACGCTCCATTGCCCGTGACTTGCATCATCTTGAGCGAGCGAATAGAGGTTACGGTGGTGTCCAGGGTTACAACCCCGGACGCATCACGGGTTCTGATTCCATACTGTTCAGCCACTGGTCAGCCTCCCTACGCCAGCGCGTTCGATGTCTTTGTTGTCGTAGACGAATAGACCACCGTTGTTAATCAACGTAGAGCCGTTGGCATCTTGGCCGCGCAGCGTGAAAGTGCCTGCTGCGACGTTGATTTCCAGAAGCGGGCGTCCTTGCGAGTCCGTCGCCTGGGATCTCAACGTCATGCCGAGGATGATTTCGCGGATGTATGCCTGGTTGATCAGCGCCGTGTTGAAGTAGGCCTTCCCGTCTTGGAAGATGAACATGCTGTTGAGCGAGTCGCCGTTCAGCCCGTTGATGATCGCAACGCGGTCGGCAGCCAGAAGGATCTCGCTGACAGATCCGTCACTTCCCTGCACAATTCCCGTCTGCACCTTCTTGCCGTTGACGTTCGTCTCTGTCTTCCACGACGAGATTGCCGACACGCGGCCGTTTGCATCGACGATCGCTTTGTCGTTGCGCTGAACTGCCGCCGAGGTCTGCGCCTGCTGGGCCTGCACTTGGCTGAACTGCTGTGCAGTCGAGCCCTGCAGATCTACGACCGACTTGCTGACTTGCTGTACAAGCGCATTCGTTTCGCCCTGGCGCACCTCCACTTGATCAGTGCGCTGCGCCTGGGCTATATCGCCCTCGATCCGCGCGGACTGCTCCGACCATGCACCCACATACGTCTGCTCGGAGCCGGCGAAGCCCTCCTCGCTGCCGGCTAGGGCCGGGTTGACTTGCACGAAAACTCCGTCGAGCTTCTGAGCGTTCGCCTTTACCTGGTTGCCCAACACCTCAACGGTCCCTTTGACCTGGCTCAGTCCCTGGGCAGTTGCGTTGACGCCGGTGTTCGGGTCGTTGACCGTAGCTTTCACGGATCTGATCTGCTCAGCGTTGGCAGTGATGTCCTTGCCCTGCTGCTGAATTGAGGCCGTGTTTTTCTCGACCTGCGCGGCCGTAGCGCCGGCCTGCGTGACCACTTGACCAACATCGATCCAGTACGTCGCATTCGGCGGCGCATTGCCCTCGCCCGCTGGCACATCGACCTTCGCTTGGTACAGGCGCTGCCCTGGCGCACGCTTTCGCCGGCCTCGTATGGCTTGGCCGGGTCGTATTCCAGCGCATCGACAAGATCGCCGATTTCCTGCTTCAGCTCACCCAATCGCTCGTTCACAGACCCGGGCCCGTCGCCGGATATCAGCTCGATCTCCTCGCGAAGCTCGGGCGCCAGCAGGCCGCTATTCACCTGTTCCTTGAGCGCATCGAGCATTGCGCTGACATCGTTCGAGGTCGAGGCAGGAACCTTCAGGTATCCGCTCACCCCGTAGGCATTGCGGGCTCGGATGAAATAGAAGTAGTTGGCGAAGAACGCCAGACCGGTGTGTGTAAATGTCAGGCCCTGCCCCAGATACTCGGCCTGGCCCACCGGCGCCGATCCGTCGCGGGTGTAGAAATACTCGTAGGTGCCCCCGTTCAGCCTGTGCTGGGTGTTGGTTGGCGTCAGCGTGATCGTATCGAGCGATGCGCGAACGATGCACCCTTCGGGCACTGGCGGCCCGTCGACGTTGACCGTGATTGTGGCTTCGCCGGAGCGCGCCTGCGGACCGAGCGCCGCAACGCTCATCGTGTAGTTGCCTGCGGTCAGGCCGGCGAGCGGCACCTGAAGTGTGGTTTCCGGAACCTGCATTGCCTGCACTGCGGCGCCAGCCTGGCGCACGGTGATGGCATAGCCGGACACAATGCCGGTGGGCGCCGACCAGCTCAGAACACCCTGGGTCACTTCGGCGGTGTCGTCCGCCACCCAGGTGAGCCCCGTAGGGCTGCCCAGGCCGCCGGCCGGCAGGCTGATGAAGCCGATCGGGCTGTACGGCTGGCCCACGGCGTCGTCGTAGATCGCCGGGTCGTAGACCTGCAACGAGGCCGTGCAGCCTTCGCTGGTTCCCATCGACCAGTTGGTCACGATGAACTCGCCCAGGATGTTGAGCGAAGGCAGGTTAGCGCGCACCACGCGGCCAGGACGGCAGTTGTAGCCCAGCAGGTTGAGCGGAACGTTGATCACGCCGCCCGCGCGCCGGCGGCGAAGTTCGATGTTGGCCAGGCGCTGGGCCTGATACGGGTCCGTGATGTAGGAGAAGGTCAGGGTCTCCGCCGACTCGCCGCCATCAGCCACCACCCACGACGCGACACTGACCTCCGGATAGTCGGTCTCGGTCCAGGACTGGGTCTTGTCGATGAAGGTGCCGCGGATCGTGTTGATGGCTGCGTCGTTCGTGGGTTCGGTGCTGCCAGTGATTGCGCCGATCACCATGTCCTCGGTGATCTCGAAGTCCCACGGGCCGTAGTAGGCCCCTGCCTGGAACATCCAGCGGCCGCCCACGCGGATGACCTTGCCACCGCACGCAGCCTCAAGCTTCTGCAGCACGTTGGTGCGCTGCTCGTCGGCGCCGATCACGCAACTGCTGCGGTAGCGCGGGCTGACGGTGCCATCGGGGTTGCCGACCGACTCGTCGCACACGTTGGCGCCGCTGGCGAAGGTCTCGAAGACGATCTCGTCGTCAGGCACGTTGCAGCGGTTGCGCAGGAACCAGAGGATGTGCAGCGCGGTGTTCTCGCTGTAGCCAGACATGCCGGTGCGCGGGTCGTAGAGATCGTTGCGCCCGCGCACGACGAAGCGCGCGTCGGGGATGCCGGGCGGGAATTTCTCGGCGTTGTAGCGCAGCGACAGGCGCACAAAGGACAGGCCTCGGCCGATCTGGCTGTCTTTCCAGTCCGGGCAGTTGGCCTTCAGGAAGGCGTTCACCTGGGTAGGGTTCACCACCAGTTCGTAGGAGGCATCGGTGCCGTAGGTGTTGATGACCTCCTCGCCTAGGTAGATCTCCTCCAGCGCATCGACCGCGCCTTCACAGAGGACGTACACAAGGTGCAGCCACTCGCCCTCTCGCTGGGCGCCGGCCTCCTCCTGCGCCCACACCAGCACACCGCCGGTGCTCACGCGGCCCAAGATGAAGCGAGCCGGGGCCTTTGATGAGCGCACAGTCTGCGCAGATGGCTCGTTGTCGCGCAGCGGCGACTTGGTGTTCAGCTTTTCCTGTTGCTCGGATGCGTAGAACGCCAGGCCCGCGCCAATGGCGGCGCCAATCGGGCCACCCTGAACGAAGCCGATGACGGCGCCGATGGCGACTTGTGCAACCTTCCTGACTCCGCCGCTCATTCCACTCTCCAGACTGCTGTTGGCTCGCATACCACCCGCGCAGCGCCGTCTTCGGTTGCCGCCCAGTATTCGCCCGCCCAGTACACGGCGATGGCCTTACCCTGCGGGCCGTCGTACATGGCCACGTCGCCGCGCTGGATGAACGCCGGCGCGACTCGGGCAAAGCACGCATCCCACGCCGCCTCCAGGCTGCCGTGGTTCTTCTTCAGCGCTCGCTTGGCCCCGGACTCGGTCTTGTACGTACCCCGGTACACTGCCGCCGGATCGACGCCGCACACAGCCACAGCGCAGTCAGCAGCGAACAGGCAGCAGTCGAATTCGCCCCATGAAAAAGGCCGCTCTGAGGCGGCCTTGATCACTTCGCATAGACGTATCGTCCAGTCCCTGTTTCGCATGGCTATTTCTCGTAGTTGAAGGTCGGCGCGTCCTTGCTGGAGCCCCAGTAGATCGGCCACTCGGAAAGCTGGGCGACGGCGTAGAAGAAGCGGTCGCCGTCATGGCGCGCGCGGTGGTTCTCGTCGGTGAAGCGCTCGGTGCCGGTGCGGCTCCACTCGGCCATGCGGTCCACGATGGGAACGGTGATCTTGTTGCCGTCCTGGCCATTGCCCGCGTAGGAGAAGGTGGCCGCGTCCATGCGACCCGAGAACAGGATGTCGACGGCGTAGTTGCCCGCCTCGTCGAACACCACGAACAGCAGCTTGCCTGACCGCCCGCGGCATCCCCGGATGTTCGTCTCGGTGATGATGTAGCTGTCCAGGCCGTTGAGGCTCAGCTCCACCGACATTGGCGAGTTCGAGTTGTCGCTCTCTTGCGACTGACCGACCTCGCCGAACTGGCCTACACCCAGGTACGTTATGCCGTCGATCACCAGATCACCGGTGCCCGTGTGGGCGTAGACCGGGCCGTCCTCGAAGTCGAGCTGGCAGGCGTACACGGTCATGAAGCGGCCGCGCGCGATGATGTCGACTACGCTCTGGCTGAAAGGGAATGACTGGGGCATCAGAAGGCCTCTCTGAACTGATAGCTGCCGTTCGAAACCACCGGCTGAACGCTCCACTGGTTGGTGTCATCCACTCGTCGCATCTCGCAGTAGGGGTTTCGGTACTCGACAGCAGAGCCAATCGGTATGGTCTTGCGGATACGCTTGTTGACCTGGATCGTGGCGGCGCCAGCGGCGTCACTGTCGACGTTCTCCACCACTTCGAACATCTCGCCGAGGATGGTGATGTGGTCGCCGCGGCTGAACACCCTGGTGCTGGCGGTCATCCCGCGCAGCTGGATGCGCGTAGCCTGGGCAATCGCCGAAGCCACCACCGGCACCCCGATGTTGTCCGTCCTGGTCCGGGTAATCGACGGGATGTTCACCGTGCCGAACATGCCCTGCAGGCGACCCAACAGCGAAGTCAGCTCGCGCTCATCCTCTTCGTAGAGAACGCCGAAGTTGAGCGTGCAGGTCCAGTACGCACCAGCATGGGAAGCGATCTGCTGCGCGTTGGTCAGCGATGAGGTGAACGCCCGATTGTTGTAGACCACACCCCAGGTCATGTCAGTGGGCTCCAAGTCTTCGGGCCATGCTTCCGCCATTTGGCAGCTCCAATGAAAAACCCGCCGAAGCGGTTTGTGTGCTGTGAGTGCCGAGTTATCGCTTGGACAGCAATTGCCGCCCGGCACCGTTCGTTTTGAAGTCGCGCAGCATCATCTGGTAACCGTCATTGGTTGCCTGGCGCGTGACCCTGGCCAGATCTTCCTTGCTCACACCGTCAGGGCTGCCGTTGAAGTGGAAGTGCTGGGTGATGTTCCCCATGGTGATGGGCGCTTGATCGCCGCTACCGTTCCCGGTGCCCATCGATACCACACCAAGCGAACCGTCCGGGCCGCGCGCCAGCGGCATGATCGCCTCAGGCCCTGCCTCGGCAAAGATGCCCGCGCCCTTGGCAAAGGCGAACATCTGCGGCGAGTCGTGAACCTGGTTCGAGAATGACGACAGACTGGGCGAGTCGTAGACGCCGCCCTTGGCATTGGCCACGAAAGAGCCCTCGCTGAAGCCGGTCATGGTGCCCTGCCCCAAGGCCGAGCCTCCGCCACCCAAGAAACCAAATGCCGAGCTGAGGAAACCTGCAGCCGCTTGACGCACCTGAATGCGGATCAAGTCCTCGATGACCGCGTCAGCGAAATCCTTGAACTCGAACTTGCCAGTCTTCACGAACTGGACAACCCCATCCTCCAGGTTACTGAACGCATTCGCGAACAGTTCCTGTGTCTGACCCGCCACGTCAGCCGCGCTGTCGAGGTAGTTCTCAAGCGCAGCCGATGCACCATTACTCCAGTCAGATTGGGCCGCATCAATCTTGCTGAAGGTCTCCTCCTGGACCTGCACCAGCTTCGCGCCGTATTCCTGCCTCAGTGCGATCTGCTTCTCGAGCTCCTGACGTTGCTTCTCGTTCGAAGCGGTGGCCAGTTCGTCGCGCAGCGCAAGAATCTTGCTGTTGTTTTCCTGCTCAAGCGCGAGACGCGACTGAGCGCGGCCGGCTCGCTTGTCGCCCATTCCGACCGCTGCCGCTGCGGCATTACCTTGCTGCTGAGCGATCGCCAACTGACGCTCAAGGTCGGCCTGGTACTTCATGGCCTGGGATAGGCCGGTGGAAGCCTGCACCGCCTGGTTGAACTGACCGGCCAACGCGGCTATCGCACGGCCGTAATCTTCGGTGGTGATCTTCTTCTTGCTGAGCAGCAGATCCAGGGCCTGAGTCTGCTTCTTGAACTCGTCAGCTGCTGCGCCAACAGGATCGTAAACCTTCTTCAACTGCTGGTAGGCGGTCTCCGCTTCTTTCAACTGCTGATTCAGCTTGGTCTGTGCTGAGGTGGCGTCTTTGGTTTCCTGCTTTGCGCCTTGGTTGGCTTTCTTCTGAGCCTCAATGGCGTGGGCCGCCGAAAGAGCGGCTTGCCGATCCGTCTCTGTCAGCTCGGTGTGCTCAGCCAGGTACCGATTGACGACCTTGATCATATCGCCGTTGTCTTGCAGACCCGCCAGCTGCTTCTGCAGCGTATCTAGGTAGGTCTGGCCGGCAGTGCTCATCCCCGTCTTCGCCGCGTTGTTGGCCTGGGTCGACGCCGTGTTGCGATCGGTTTCGCCGGTCAGCTCCGCCAGCTTGGAGCGCAGGTTGACCAGCTCGACGCCGAGGCCGGATGCTTTGATCTGACCGGTTTCGATCGCCTGGGCCATGGCCTCGGTGACACCTGGCATGACACGTACCTGATCGGCCACGGCCTTCCAGTCGACCACCGCACCCGTAGCGGCCTGGTTCGCCGCCTCTCTTACCAAATCGAGCGCCGTCTGCGCCTCCTTCGGCATCGGCGCCAACGCGGCGATGAAGCCATCGACACCCGCGGCGCCCATGCCGCGCAGGTCGTTCTCGAACTTGTCAGCGATCGCGCCCGTAGTCTGGCTCAGTTGGCTCTGTAGGTCATCGACCTTGCCCTGCAGTTCCCTCAGCGCCACCGCCTGGGTCGCCCTGTTCAGCTTGCCGAAGCGCTCCACCAATTTGTCGAGCGGATCGCTTAGGTCGCCGAGTTTCTTTTCGAGTGAGTCGGAGTTGTCCCTCAGCAGCAGGAAGCTTGCTGCAGCTGTGCCAGCGAGCAGTGCCAGCCCCATCGGCCCGCCCAGGGCCGAGAGCAGGCCGCCCGTGGCCGCCCGCGTGAGATTCGCCTGGGCGATGGTCAGCGCTTCGGTTGAAGCAGTGAGCGCCGCCTGCTTGGGCAGAAGCTGGGTCTGTACCAGTGACAGCCGCTGCAGGCCCGTGGCAGCGGCGACAGAGGCCTCTGCCTGCTGAACCTGCGCCTGAGCATAGATCCTCTGAGCCTCTGCTCCGCGCAGCGCTGCGCGTGCATTATCCAATTCTGCTGCGCGCTGGACCAATGCTGCCTTTGCCGCTGCATACGCTTTCGCAGCGTAGATTGTCAGGGCTCCTGCGCCGGCTGCTCCCATGGCAGCGGCGACTAGGTCAATGTGTTCGGCCAGGACTAGCAACAACTTGGAGAGGCCTGCTACAGCTCCCGTTTCATCCTCGAGCCCGCCCAAGAAATTGCCGACTGCATTGCCGATGTTGTTCAATGCGTCCTGGACGCTTGTCGACATATCGGCTGCGGCTTTTCGATTTAATTCGACCGATTTGAGCAACCCAGTGTTGAGATCATCAAGTGACAGCTTTCCAAGCACTCCAAGATCACGAATCTCTTTCGCGCTCTTACCTGTAGCTCTTGCGATTGCATCCACAATAGTCGGCATCGCGGTCTGGATTGAGATCCATCCATCCGCATCGACTTTTCCGGTTGCGAGAGCCTTAGAGTATGCATCAAGAGCCGAGCCTGCCTTGTCGGCGGACGCAGCATTGGTAACAAGAAGGAAGCTAAAACTATCGGTGATGTCCAGAGTTTGTTGGGTATTGAACCCCAGAGTGCGCATTACATCGGCGGTGCGAATATAGAGCTCTTGCGCCTCGGCAAGAGGTCGGTAAGTTTCTTGGGCGGTCTGTAGAAGGTGCTGTTGAACCTCTTGATATTCGCCAGCACTGCCCGCCGCCGCTTTCATCCGGTCGGACATCTGACCGTAGGCATCTACCTGCTTGATAATGCTGCCAATCAGCCCGGCGCCGGCAACAGCCGCAAATGCGCCACGAATCAGGGTTCCCGCTTGCTGCGCCGCGCCGCCGGCGCGATCAAAGGCCGAGTCAACAGTAGCCAGGTTGCGGTCAATCGCCTGACTGCTGCGCGAAACTTGCTGTTCGGCACTGGCCAGCTCACGGCGCAACTGTGCCGTGGTAGCCTCAATCTGGACGAGCATTCCTTGAATTTGTTGATCAGCCATTTCATCGCCTACAAAAAAGCCCGCTCAAAGCGGGCTTTAACAAGTTGGAAGGGAGGTCAAATACCTTTCTTTGAGCAAACTTGTCCAGCAGCCTCCCCCACATCAATAACAAGGAACTTACCGCTAGAGAGTTTAACCGCCATGAAAGGCTCGAATCCAACATAAGCACCATATGAATTTTTTGAATTCACAAGACCGCAAGTTGCTTTATCTTTGCCAATCCTGACATTTTTTAGCTTTGCACTATCAGCGTCCTTCAAACGATCTTCCATCGCTACTTTCAGTGCCGCCAGTTCATCATTTGATGCCGGGGTGCCGGCGGCGGAGGCGAGCGAAATAACGGCGCACTGGGCAAAAACTCCCAAGACAATCTTCCTGATCACGGCAGGCTCCTCTCGAAAAATGACTACCATACCAAGAAGACGGTCAATGCGCTTTGTTAGCAAGACTGTCTCCCAGTCAGAGCATGACGCAGCTTGTCGGCCACTGCCGAGGGCTTGGGCTTGCCGCCCTTCGTCTCAGCCTTGGCGCCGGAGGCGAATGGGTGGGTCATCCTAGCCCACTCCACTCGCGCATCCATGGCCAGGAACAGCTCAGGAAGCGGCGTGTTCCAGGCGACCTCAGGGGGCCAGCCCAGCCAGCCCACGGCCACCGAGTACATCCGGTCGACGTAGCTGCCGTCCTCTACGGCGCTGACTCCTTCTCCGCTTTCTCCTTTCCCGGTTCGCCGCCTCGTGGGTTGTAGAGCGCGCTCAGGAAAGCAATGGCGCTGGGCGTCAGTTGGGGAGCGCCCTGGTGCCACACTTCTTCCGTGAACGCCTCAATATCCTCGCCCTCGATACCCGCCCCCGCGGCGATTACAAGCGCTACCGCTTCTACGCTCACCGCATGGAGGCTTTGGGAGGCCGCTCGTAAGCCGCCGAACCGGCTCTCGATGAAGCGCACGGCCTTGAGGGTTGGCTTTAGCACCAGGGTGCGCTTACCTACCTGTACTTTAGCGGTACCGTGAAGCGTCTTGCTCATGGTGACCCCCTATCAGGCAGCGGCGGCCGGCAGCAGCTCGAGGATGTCCGAGTTGATGCCGATGGTGACGTTGCGGCGCACGACGTTGTCGGCGGCACCCGGGGCGACGGTGTTGTTCATCACCTTGCCGCGCATGTAGAACGTGGTGGGCTTGATCGCCGGCGTGGCCGTTGGGTCGCCATCGTTGAGGGTGATCTTGATGTTGTAGTCGCCCTTGCTGCGATCCTTGTGGGCGGTCTTGACGGCCTTTTGGCCCGCATCGCCGTTATCGAAGCCAACGGTCAGGGTGAGGTCGCCAGCGTCGGCGGTGCCCTTGTACTTGCGCACGCGGCCATCCTTGAGCGACGTGAAGGTCACGCTGCTGAAGGTGTCGCCGAACTCGCCCAGGTCCTCGATCTCGCCGACCTCCACGTAAGTGTCGGCCTCATACAGGGCCTGGGTGTCAGCGCCAGTTTTACCGCCGAGCCAGAATCGGCAGCCGGCGGCGGTGTTCAGATTGTCGGTCATGGGTGTTCCTCCAAAGGCACATTGGATTGAGCCGCTGGGCGGCCGGTAGGTGAATCAGTGGGTGGTGATGACGCGGACGGTGATCGATCCCTGGTACGTGACGCCATCGGCATCGCGCTGGGCGTCGGACTGGATCACGCGCACAGAGACCGCGCGGCCAACCGTCAGCGCCAGCGGGCGCTCATCCAAGGCGGCGATCACCTCCCCGTTCAAGCGCTTTACCTCAGCCTGGCCAACCGCATCAGACCAGACCGACAGGTACAGCAGGCGCTGCTCGCGCTTGCGGCCCGAGATCGGGCTGACGTTGACGGAGACCTCGCGGTCGATCGATACGTAGGGCATTGGCTCGTTGACGCCCGCCCCATCAAGAATCGGGCAGCTGACCTCGGCGCGGAGCCTGGCGAACAGCGCCTCCTGCAGCGCGACCGAGGGGTCAGCCATCGCCCACCCCCTGGCTTGCCTTGCGCAGGGTGCGCCGCACTGCCGTCTCGATATCGGCCATCACATACTCGCGGTTGACATCGATGGAGGGCCGAAGCCACGGATGCGCCGGACGGGCCGGAATGTCCGGGTACTTGCCGAAGAAGTGCTCGCCGTCGCTCTTGTTGGTGGCTTGACGGTTACGGTTGCCAGCGCGCTTGCCGCCGATGTAGCCCTTGGTGCCGTACTCGATGAAGCGCAGGTAGAAGAACTTGCGGTTGTCGCGCTTGCCGCGAATGCCGATCTGCGCATCCAGGCCGCTGGGCGCGACGTAGATCTTCAGCGCGGCGGCGGCGGCACCCGTGTCCTTGGGCATCATCTGCTGCTGGGTGGCCAGCACCCGCTCAGCGGCCTGGCGCATGGCCGGGGCCAGTTCGTTGTCCATCGTCTTGTGGATGTTGCGCAGCGTTCGCCGAAGGCGGATATCGCCGCGCATCTTCGAGCGGCGGGCCATGGCCTACTCCTTGGCCTGATCGGCCTTGCCTGGCTTCGCAGCAGGCGCAGCTGCAGCCTCGGTCACTTCCTCGGCATAGCCTCGAGCGATCAGGCCCTCGCCGTAATCCTTGGCCACGGTGAATTCCTCACCCTTCTCGCGTTCGCCCGAGGCGCCGGACAGTGGACCCAGTGCACGGATTTTCATGTTTCACCTCATGGGTTGGGGACGCTGGAGCACAGTAGTCGCAGCATGTCCCGTTCGTTGTTGAGCAATGCGGCCTCGACCTTGTAGGTAATGCCGGTGCGCTTTTCGGTGACCCGCCAGCCGGCAGCGATATCCTTTCGCGGCCGGATGCGGATCTCGGCAGTGACTGTCGCCTTCAACTGCTCCGCTACGGGCATGACCCGACCGGTTGGCATGGCCACCTCTGCCCACACCTCAGCCACTGCCGGCCAGGTCTCCTTGAAGCCGCCGGTGCTGTTCTGCTCGCGCACAGACTTGGCCAGGATGCAGCGGTGACGCAAAGGGCCTGCCCTCATCACACACCCATCCTGACGCGATAAGGCATCAGCAGGTGCTGGGAGGCCAGCGGCAGCTCGGTGGCCGAGCCAGTGGTGACCACCTCCTCGCGATTGGCATACAGGTGGCCCAGCTTCAGCAGGCACGCGGCCTGTATCGCTGGATTGAGCACCATCCCATAGGCTACCGCGTCGGCCCGGTCGTAGGCTTCGGCCAGGGCCTGGCGGGCGTGCTCGTGCAGACGGCAGCGCAAGGTATGGTCTTGCTCCGCATCGGCGGCGGTCGCCTCTGCGGCATTCGCCGTCCTGGCCTGCTGCATCGTCAGCTGGACACCCGCACGGGCCTGGTCAAGTGACACCTGATCCAGGTAGAAACGGCGATTCAGGAACTCCATCGCCGCCTCCTCTGCCGCGTCGAGTTGTGACTGCACCAGTACCTGATCGTCAGGGTCAGCCCGCAGGTGGTCCATGGCGATGTCGATTGCAATGACTGACATACGCTACTCCTGCTCAGGCTTGACCTGGGCAGCCAGACGATCCATCTCCTTCTGGGCTTCAGCCTTGTTGCCCAAGAATTCGCCGACCTGGTTGCCGTCTTCGCCGACGACGATCCATTTGCCATGCCCCTCTTGCTTGAGACTGAGAGGCCCGACTACACCAAGCGGGACGGGCGGCGGAGTCAGAACGTTCAGGCTGCTGGAAGTCAGCACGCCCGCGCCGACCGCATCTTCCTGCGAAATGGTCACCACCACCTCGCCATCCGAGTCGTCCAGTTCGGCATAACCTTTCTGGATCAGTTCGCGGCCGTGCTGCTCGATGGTCTCGAAAGGCGTGCTGGCGGCCAGCGTCTGGCCGCCCAAATACAGTGGTTTCAAGGTCTTCAGTTTCATGAATGCCTCCGGGGCCGCCACGAGAGCGGCCAGCACTTAGGATTTCGGGACGACCGGTGCGGCGAAATCACCGAAGATGAATGCCTCGGGGCGTTTCACCGCCAGGGCTGCACGCTCCTCGCAGCGGACCGAGATCAGGTTCTTCTCGAAGTCGTCGGCGTTCTCGGTCGAGATGACCACGTTGGCGTCTTCACGGTCGAACAGCTGAGCGCCGGTTTGGAAAGCACCGGTCAGGAACTTGCCCATGAACGCGGCGACCTCGGTGGCCACCACCGGCAGGCCCCACAGCACAGGGCCTGCCAGGCCCAGCGGGTTGGCCAGGATGTAACGGCCCAGGGTGTCCTTGGTCAGTTCGATCTTGGCCCAGTCCATGAAGTGCAGGACGTGACCGGAAGCCGGCAAGCGCGCCAACTGGGCTTGCAGCATCGCCAGGCGCAGGTCATCGATACCCGAACGCTCGTCCACCTCGAACGCCGGCACATACTTCGAAGCCTGCGGGACGATGCCATGCAGATGCACGCCGGTGCCGTCACCGAACAGGATCTCCTGCTCTTCGACGTACTTGAGGCCGTAGCGCATCTCGACGTCGATGGTCGAACCCAGCTGCGCGAAGTCGTCCAGGATCTGCTTCGAGGCCTTGAACATATGGGCGATGGTCGACACAGCGGTGAGCTTCGAAGCGAATTCGATGCTCGAGTACGGCTTGGCGGTGCCCTCGGCCACGACCTTGGCAGCGTTGGTGAAGCCGGTCTGCTGCACCCAGAAGATGGCCGGTGCGGTGGTGCGACCCGGCGCGATCAGATCACGGATGAACAGGCGCTGCTTCGGCGCGGTGTCGATGCCGGGCAGACGCTGAGGCTCGACGATGCCGGCCGGAACGTCGGTGGACAACAGGGCGGCACTGACCGGAATGTTGACGCGCTTGCCGCCTTCGATGCTGGCGGCAAACTGCTTGAGCGCTTCGCTTTTGATCACAACCCCGCCCAGGCTGTCCTGGGTCTGCGGGGAGCCAGCCGAAGGCAGGCGCGCGAACTCCTGTTCGAGCTCGCCCAACTGTGCTTTCAGTTGCTTTTCAGCCTCGGTCAGGCTGTTGAACTTGGTCGCCATCTCATCGACGGCCGCCTTGGTTTCTTCGGACAGGCTGCCGGCCTTCTTGGCCTCGGCCAAGGCGTTTTCGGCCTGCTTGCTGAAATCGCTGGTGGCCTGTTTGAGCTCGGCGGAAACCTGCTTGAGCAGGTCAGCGGTATTGTCTGCCATGGGATTCTCTCCGGTTACTTTAGGGCTGCTGCCGAGAACCGCGACATTGCGGCCTGTAGATCGGCAAAGTGGTTGGCCAAATCGGCCGGGGTTTCGGCAGCGCTGCGCGTACCGGTGGGGGCAGCGCCAGGCGTGCCCCCTTGAGTTCTTGAATCAGGGATCGCCGCTCGGAACGGGGCATGCCCTGCTTCGCCAGAATCGCGTCCAGTCTGCGAGCGGCGATCTGGTGGGGCGCCTTGGCCTGCGGGTCTTCCTGCGCGGCGTCTGAAGGGAGAAGGCCGTCGGCGAAACCAGCCTCGACGGCCGTGCTCCCACCCATCCAGGTTTCGACATCCATGAGGGCACGCATCGCGGCGGCCTCATCGCCGGTTCTGACCGAGTAAATCTCAGCCAGAGTGCCGTCGATCTGGTCGAGGAAATCAGCGACCTCCGCGAAGTCGTTCCGGTCACCTGCTGCGATGGTCCAAGCATTGTGGATCATCATGAAACCGGCCCGGGCGATCTGGATTTCATCGCCGGCCATGGCAATGAACGATGCAGCAGATGCGGCCAGGCCCAGCACCTGCACGGTCACCTTGCCTTTGTGCTCGCGCAGCAGGTTGTAGATAGCCAGGCCTTCAAACACATCGCCGCCTGGGCTATTGATCTTCACGGTGATGTCTTTATCGCCGATGCTGCGCAGCGCTGCGCTGACGCGCTTGGCGGTAACGCCCTCGCCCGTCCACCAGTCCATGCCGATCGGGTCGTACATGGTGATGGTGGTGGAGTCGTCCCCGGTAGCGGCCTTGATCGCTGGGTTCCAGCGCTCCATCGCCTTGGGCAGCAAGTCGGATTCGACGCGCGCGTGCGGTCGCACCGCCGGCGCCGCCGGTAGTGTCTTGAGAGTCATGGGTTACTCCAGGTCAGGCCGCTTTAAGCAGCGGCATCGAGATCAGCGCGTGGGCCATCATGGGGCCGTCCGGATTGCCAGTTTCTAGGGCCTCGGAGGCCAGCTCGACCGCTTTGTTGATGGCCTCTCGGTCGTCGTTGTTGCGCGCCGAGATCAGCCTGAGCATGAATGCCGAGGCTGCCGGCGACACGCCTGCTGCCGGTTTGCCGAGTTCCTGCAAGGGCACGAGTGCGGACTGGACAGTGTAGGTGTCGCCGCCTGGGATCGGCGGATAGTTCTCAAGGCGCCGCACCTCGTTGCGAGACATCCAGCCGTTTTGCAGCGCGGTGTTGTACCAGGCTGCGCGACCCGCGTTGTCAGCGCGCAGCAAGCCGTCTACTGCGAACTCGGCATAGTAGTCGTCGGCATCGGCCTCGCCGATCAGGCAGCGCGTGATCTCCTGCTCGATGTTGACCAGCAATGGCCGCAGGCTGTTGGTGAGGAAGTGCAGATTCTGCGCCTCGACCGAGGCCGCCCAGCTGGACTGCTTGTCCATGTGGCCAACCATGAACGGCGGAACGCGGAACCAGCGGCACATTTCCTCAATCCCGAAGGACCTGGACTCCAGCATCTGTGCAGCTTCAGGGTTCATCGTGATGCCCTGGTACTTGAAACCGGCCTCAGCGACCATGATCTTGCCGGCGTTCTTCGAGCCCATGAATGCCTGCATGCTCTTCCGCAGCTGCTCGCGCTGCTGCGGCGTGATCTTGGCATCGCTGCTCAGGATGCCGGACGCCTGCATGCCCTGTGCAAACACCTTCGCCGCGGCCTCCTCGATCGCCATCGCCGAGCCGAAAATCTCACGCCCGGTGGTGACCGGGAGCATCCCGCAGACCCCATCCAGGCCGAAGCCACGAATGTGCATCAGGTTCTTCTCGGGAATGTCGCGATCCACGCCATTCTCGGTGTACGTGTACTTCAGGCGCCCGTTGTCCTGGCGCTTCACCCTCATGCACTGAGGCAGAAGCGGTACCAGAGCGATGATCCTGCTGCCGATCATCTTCTTCTCGATGAAGGCGTTACCTCGAAGGCAAATGCTTGCCACCACCAGCAGCATGAAGCGCTGCGGGGTCATCTCGGCGTTGGGGATGCGACACAGCACGCGGTACAGTGGATGGTCTTTGGCGACCTCACGAGATCCATCAGGGAGGCGCCGGTACAGCTTGAGCGGAAGTGTTGAGACGGATTCCGACAGCAATCTCACGCACGCCCAAACAGTGGACAGCTGCATGGCCTTGTCGACCGATACATGCTTTCCAGATGCGGAGCTGCCGAACCACTCCTGCCAAAATGCGCCATCTTTCAGGCCGATAGGCACACCGAGCCAGTTTTGCAGCGCAGCCTTCACCCGGCCAGGTTTCTTGTCGGCCATCAGATTCCTACCATGATCGGGTTATCAAAGAAGCCCTGAAGGTCACCAGAACCTTCTGGATTCAGGGCCATCAGGGACACAGCGTCGAACGTCGACATCAGAGGGTCGATCTTTGCCGAGCCGCTGGCCTGCTTTGTGATGGTGATTGCGTTGCCTTGGGGGACGATGCGCGCATTGCCGACACACCAGTTCATCATCGCGCTGCCGCAGTGAACGATTTCACCGCCGGCCACCTTGCGCTCGGTGGTCTTGATGGCGCCGTTGAGTTTCCAACCCTGCGAGACCGCCACGATTTGCTCCATGGTGATGCCGCGCTCTTGAGTCGTCAGCTCGTCGACGATGTCACCGATGCCGGCCGCATCGACGCCGATAGCCAGTTTTTCAGGAAGCAAGCCACGATCCCTGATGTCGCAGATGATGTCAGCAATCTGCTGAACATCGTCGCCTGGTCGATCAACAACTGTCAGGTCGCCGGCCTTCTCGAAGTCCATCAGCACGCTGGCGATATCCTTCCGCCGCTCGAACACGATGTTGTGCGCCCAGGCATGCGACCAGTGAAGCCACCGACGGGATACGGGCTCTCGGCCAAGTACGGTCAGACCGAGCAAGTCGTCAAGGCCACCGCCGTCGATGCCTACCGTCACTACCTCGGAGCGTTCCAGCAGACCTTCTAGGCTCAGTCCTGCCTCCGCTGCAGACTCCCAGTGATCAGAACCCGCCCAGCGGTCTGACCGCAAATCAAGGCCGATCTCGACATTGAGATGCTTGGCCAGGAAGCCGCGAACAGCACTCTCGCCCACTGCCTGAGCTTCCTGATACTTCTGCTCGATCACCTCTTGGTCGACAGAGAGCCCCCAGTTGGGATTCGTTACATGAGCGTTTTCCAGATCGCGGTGCTCGTTCCGATCAATCATGGCCTTGGGGAATTCGTAGATCACAGGCAGGAAACGCCGGTCTTCGATTTCGCCGTCGCGCACTTTCCGCGCGTAGTGCAATTTGTCCTTAAAGGCACCAGCCGGAGGCTCGTCAGATTGAGTTGTGCAGTAGAACACGAATCCTTCAGGACGAGACGCCAGGCCTCCAGTGGCCTCGACAAGCATCTTCGCCGACTTGGCTTGCTTGCCGAACTCCCAGAGCTCGTCGATGAACACGCCGGTGGCCTTCTTGCCGGTTACGGTAGCCGAGTCAGCCGCCACCACCTTCAAAGTCGCCTTGTTCAGATTGTCGGTGACGATCCGGTTGTACTCCTGCACATGGAACCTGGCCTGCAGGTCCTCATCGGCATCAATCATGTCTCGGATCGGCTTGAAGGCGTTGTCAGCCGCTTCCTTCGTCGGCGCCAGGATCAGGAACTCGCCAGAGGGTCGGGTGTTCAGGATCAGAGCCGTGAGCATGATGCCCGCAGCAATCGTCGACTTGCCGTTCTTCTTGCTGACCATCAGGAAGTAGTTCGTGATCAGCCTGCGACCGGCCTCGGCGTCATACGCGCCGAACAGCGCGCCAACCACGTCTAGCACCCAACTACGACAGGTTTCACCCATCAAGGGGCTGCCGTCAGCATCCACCATGCGAAGGTTGCCAAACACATCAAGCGCGTCTTCTGCCTGCTCTGGGAAGATGGGTTCAAGCGGGACAAGCGACTGTCCGCGAACGATTCGGCTTTCCCAGTCAGGGCATGCAGTAGTCCACTTGATCATTTGACAGCCTTCAAATGACGTTCACGCAGCGCGAAACGGTTGCCGCTGGCCCCCACCTTAGCCGCGTCTTCGAGCTTCTGCTCTTTCTTGCCAAGGCTCGACTTCTTGCCGTGACAGTAGGGCAGCGCCGCCTGGGCAGCATTGCGGCGGTCGAAGACTTTAGCCTCCGAATTGTTCATCAGAGCGATCAGCCAGAGCAGTGGATCTTCGGTGCAGGGCAGGTTAACCAACTCACCGGACGATTCGTCCGCCGGGGCTGGATCAGCGTCTTCACTCTCGAGCTCGGGTTTAACATTTCGGCCCGACTTTAACTTTTCGAGGGCAGCAACCACCTCAGGGTCTTTTGCGAGTCGAGAGCCTGCCGCCGATGCGCTGCCCGCCGCGTATCCTGCGGCCTCAGCCGCTTCGCGATTCGAGGCACCAGATGCCTTGGATTCGACAAAACGGCGTTTTTTGGATGTTAACGCCATTAACAAAAACCTCTGAAACGGGGAAAAAATTCACACGTGGGGGCAAGGGTGGTCTAGCTAGGTGAGATTCCCTAACATTTATCCCACCCTCCCCCTGCGGCACGCCACTGACGTGCTTCGACCCCTCCTGCAGCACGCCTCTGACGTGCTTCACAACCCCGCGGGTACCTCTTCACACCGGCTGCCCGGCGCGCTCCTCGGCCTGCTTGACCGACGAGTGGCAATGGGTGCACAGCGAGACCCACTGGCTGCGGTCCCAGAAGACCTTCATGTCGCCGCGATGTGGAGTGCTGTGGTCAACGACAGTCGCCGCAGTCACGCGCCCCTCACGCTGGCAGTACACGCACAGCGGATGCGCCTCGAGCCATGCAGCTCTGGCGACCTGCCACTTGTACCCGTACCCACGTTGGGCTGCTGTCCCCTTCGCTGCACGCCAGGAGTCAGGGTTGACAGTGGCAAGCTTCGAAGGCTGGGCCTGCACTGCTGGCTTCAACGACTTGAGCCTGGCCATCAGCGCACCTCGGTCACGATGCCGCGCTCGATCCAGCGCATGACGCGAGCCAAGTTCGGTTCGCGACCCGTGATGTGGGACATGGCCATGACGCCGGCCAGGTAGTACTTCAGCCACCAGCGATGGCGGCAGACGATCGTGGCGTAGACCTTAGCCATGGCCGGTGCTCCTCATCTCTTGTACCAGGTCAGCTGGTAGCACCGCGCATCAGGCGGCACCTCAGCGATCGGCCAGCGCAGGCAGTCCATGTGCTTGCGCACGGGCCGTGTGCGGCTCACCCGCAGCGTCTGCACCAGGTAGGCAGAGCCTGCAGCCGTAGTGATGAAATCACCGACCGCGATGCCCTCGGCGCCGTCCACGTAGAGCTTGCAGGGTGTGTAAGGCGCTCGCGTTCTGGCCATCGTGTGCTCCCTGCGCTACTCGCCGCTCCAGCCCAGCAACTTGAGCTGGTCATCAATCGCGGCCAGCTCAGCCCTGAAGTGATCCGCCAGGGGCTCGGTCACCGAGTGCAAGACAGCCTCGTTTTGGTAGTCGCCGGTTATGGCCAGTGCCACACCCTTGCCGCTCAGCACCGTATCCAGCCGGCGCTGCACCTGGTCGCGGGTATGGAAAAGACTGGACGCGGTCGCGATCTGGTTTCGGTTCACTGGTCAGCCCTCGATCGGCACCAGCCGGTAGCGCGCGAGGTCGTTGCCCAGCTGTTCGCCTTGGACTTCCTCGATCAACTGGGCGATCTCGACGACCGCGGCCTTGTTAGGCTCGATGTGGATGCTCATGGACATGATCTTGGATGCATCCAAGCCGAGCGCCTTGCACACAACCTGACCAAGCTCATGGCCAGCAGAAATCTTGAGGTCAGACATGTTTCTCTCCTTCGCGCCACGAAACGGCGCATATCGATTTTGTGGCGCGGTCATTCCGCTTTGCGATTTGGCAGCTTGAAGTCGGTGAATCGGTCCGCGATGTTGCGTACCTTCTCCACTCCCAAGAAGCCGATCCAACCACCGACGAAGGTGGACATGCTCTGCGGTAGGCCAAAGAACTCCAGGCCACTGATGATGGTGAGCGTCAGGCCGCCGCAGATGGCCCCTTCCACCAGCATCTGGCGGCGCGTGCCACCGCCGTAGGTAATTCGCAATACGGCCATGGCGCAGGACAAGCTGGCGGCATACAGAAGCGGCGCGTGCTGGCTCAGCCAGGCGAGCAGCCAAGCCCAGGTGTCCGGTTTGTCTGGCATGTTGGGCATCCGATTTCCTCCCTTTCGGGGAGCACAAATGAAAAAGCCCGCCGTATGGCGAGCCCGTTGAACGACCACTAAAAAGTAACCCTAGGCGCATCTTTTCTCTTTACGAGTTATGCGCCTAGGGTTATAATTATCCCATCAACCACACAAGGAGACGGAGGTGCAAAGTAGGCAGTTGATCAAGGAGCTTGAAGCCGCTGGATGGGTTCTGAAACGAGTCACCGGAAGCCACCACATCTTCAAACACCCCAACAACCCAAACTCGATACCAGTGCCCCACCCCAAGAAAGACCTACCGATCGGCACGGTAAAGAGCATCAAGGAACGAGCCGGGTTGAAATGACCCGGCTTCACCCTTTGCACCCCGAGGAGAACACATGAACTATCCAATCTGCATCGAGTGGGGCGACGACACTACCGCCATCGGTATTCAGATCCCCGACATTCCAGGCGCTGCCACAGCAGGCGACACCTTCGAGGAAGCATATGCAGCAGCTGTCGAGGTTGCCCACATCATGCTCGAGGAGATCGCCGGCAGTGGCCAGGCCATCCCGATGCCCACCAGCGCAGCAGCGCACCGGGGCAACCCTGACTTCGCCGACATGGGCTGGGGCATGCTGGAGATCGACATCACTCCGTACCTGGGCAAGACCGAGAAGGTCAATGTCACCCTGCCCGGCTTCGTCATCCAGCAGATTGACCGGTACGTGAGGGACCACAACGTGAAAAGCCGGTCGTCATTCCTGGCTGATGCAGCCCTGGAAAAGCTGGGGCGATAAGGCAACTAGGAGCTATGCCGACAGACCGAGTCTTACCGCGTGACACTCGGTCTCTCCGCCAGGCGCTTTCTGATACTCGCGCACCAAGTCCAAACCTGGGCCAATGATATCGATGTTCTTCCCCTCGGCCGCCCGGATCTCGGTCAGTCGAGCGATCAGATCGTCCAGTGTCTTTTCCATTTTCGCTCTCCAGAAATGAAAAAGCCCCGGCTGAAAGGCCAGGGCTTTAGGGGTTCTCATCAACAAGACACAGAACCGCAATGTGGTGAATTAAATTCTCATTTTCTCACCAAGTCAAGCGGCTTCTGCAATGAGGCCGGCTTCGTCGAGAATCACCGCTGCCGAAGCGAATGCAGCGTCCAATTCCTGCTTGAGCCAGCGCCTGATATCGGACCTCCATCGGTACAGCGTTTTCTCAGGGGTGGGCGAGTCGAGATTGTCCCAGGTATGGAGAACCATGAAACCCGCTGGCAAGTTGGTGACGGCCCAGGCTGTAACGCACTTCTGCCGGAACAGCCAATGCGCCTTGCCCGGCGCCGCCCTGGCCACATACTGGATGGCGAGCGCTCTTTCCTGCTGCAAAGACTTGCTGGTGTCGACCTTGTAGAACGCCTCCAGCATGTTCCAGTGCAGCGGGGAAAGCACCCTGTGCAGCAAGGAACGGGTCATGGCGTCCTGTGTGAGCTGGTCAAAGCGATCCAGAGGGCACGGGTTGTCACCCTTCCCCGCCTGCGCGCCAGGGGGCTGGTACTTGCCCTGCCACGCTTGGCCCTTGTGCAGCGAAATTGCGTCGAGCGTCATCGCCCTGACTACGCCGTGTTCGGCGTCACGATAGACCGTCATGCAGCTCTCCGAATGCGGCGTGGTGGTGGGTTGTCGTCGAGGCCCAGCAGGTCGCGCAGCAGTCTGTCTGCCAACTTGCTCTTGGCGTTACCCTCCAGCACCCAGCGCTTGCAGTACTCGCCGAACTCGACATTGACCCGCGTTGCGTGCCAGCTGGCGACCATGTCGAGCAGGCAGGCCATGGCCGCAGCGCCACCCAGCTTTTCCTCGGCCAGATGCTGGCCGGCGATCTTCAGGAACTGGCGCTCATGCTCCTGGAGGACTTTGCGCGGCAGCGCCGCAGTTACCTTGCTCATTGTGCGGCACTCCATACGTGCAGAATTTCACCAGGGCGCTGGTCGGTGCGCGCCTCCACCGATACGGCCCTGGCCCAGGAGCGATATGCCGCCTCCGGGGTATCGCCAGCACCAGCCCACGGGTGCTGCTCGGACATGCAGCGCCAGGTGCCTGCGTAGCGCCAGATCTTCACCTTGGGCAGCCGGCCGGTGAAGCCGACCTTGTGCGCGGCCAGCCAGGCCTCGACAGCAGGCCAGATGATCGCCTGCTCGTCCTCCTTGAACTTGGACTTGTGGCCGCTCGACACCTCGGCGAGGCCCCACGATTCGTTGGCTACCCACATCACGAAACCGGTCGGCGCGTGCTCCAGCTCATAGCCCTTGTGGCGCCAGCCCCAGTCGCCTGGGAAGTCGCGCAGTGAGGCGGCGATGCGCCCGGCCTCGGGGTAGGCAGTGGCCTTGGCCATCGCTGCGCCTGGCGGCAGAATCGCGACACCATCAGATACAAGCGGCTGGTAGCCAGCGGGCTCGTGCACGGGCGCCAGCAGCCTGGCGATTAGCTTCAACGGGTTCATCGCTGCACCTCCAGGTCTTCATCCACCACGCGCACGCACTCGTCAAATACCTCCTTGGGCACCCGGGCGTTGAGTTCGCGCAGAATGGCCTTGTCGCGGGCCTGCCACGCTGGGCAGTTACGTCGAGCCTCCACCCGCAGCGCCTTCATGTGCTGCATCAGGCGCTGGCGGTCGCGGTTGATGTGCTTGAGCGCCGCCTTGGCCCGGTGATACCAGAAGGGGTCGGCATACTTGCCTTCCGCTACCGCCTTACCCTTGGCCTGGCCGATCTGGCACTCCAGGCGAATGGCATCGCGGCACAGCACCTCCTCCAGCACCTTGCACTCGGCCAGGGTGGCGGGGAGTTCGACCGGCCCGCGCGGGGCGCTGCTGGGTGCCGGGGTGTTGCCAGTGGCAACAGGCTGCTCAGCACCAGCACGCTTGGTCACCTTGACCGATACGACTGGTGCTGCAGATTTGCCAGCGCCAAGGCGCGGCCAGATATCAGAGAGATTCATGGTTGTTCCCCTTGTAGCGCTGGGCATAGCTTCCCCGCCCCATCTCGACCTCATCGTCGCTTGGGGGGCTCCTCGGAAGTTTGCGAACCGGCTGTATTGGCCTTGCCGGTGAACCAAGCACGTCCCTGTGCGGCCGTGGCGGTTTTTGTCGACGATCAGCTCTGTGACGCCCTGCTGGCCGGCCTCAGACTCGGGGTCGTGATGGACCAGAACAATCACATCAGCATCCTGCTCAATCTGCCCGCTGTCCTTGAGGTCACTGGCCTGCGGCTTCTTGTTGGGCCGGCTCGATGGGCCGCGATTGACCTGGGCCAGTGCGATGACGGGTATCCCCAACTCACGACTCAGGTTCATGACCGCCGTTGAGTTGCGGGCAACGGCTTCGGTCCGGCTCGCTGCGCGAATGTCAGAACCGATAATCTGCAGGTAGTCGATCAGCAGCACGTCGAGCCCCTTCTCGCGCATCAAAGATCTGGCCTCGGCCCTGATCTCAGGCATCGTCATCCCCGGACGGTCAATGAGGTACAGCTCAGCTTGCTTGATCGCTCCAGATGCAGCGCCCACCCTGCTCCACTCGTCCTCGTCCAAGTCCTTGACGTCTCGCAACCGTTTGAGGTCCACGCCGCCGAGGGAGGCGATAGCACGAAGGGTCAATTGCTCGCTCGGCATTTCCAAGCTGACAGCCAGGCCCACCCCATTGCCCCGAGTAGCGATATGCTGGAGCACCTGCAGCCCAAGCATTGTTTTCCCCGAGGCAGGGCGGCCCCCGATCACGACCATCGACTTGGGCGCCAGGTAGTCCACCAGCTTGTCCAGGTCGGCAAGCCCGGTGGACATCTTTGCCGGGATCTTGTCGTCGAGAACGTCCTGCATGTGCTCGAGCACGACCGGCAGAACCTCGCTCATGCGCTTGTAGCTTCCCCCTCCACTGTGAAGGTCTCTCAGATCTGCCATGGCCTGCTGGGCGGCGGCGATCACCTCGGCGGTTGGGGCGCCTTGCTCGACCATGCCGCGCGCCTGGCCACCGATATCGATGATGTGCCGGATCACGCCCCACTCCTTGACGTGCTTGGCGTAGGCCTTCCAGTTCGCCGCCGACGGCACCTTGCTGGCCAGCTCTGCAGCGTAGGCGATCACAAGGTCACCGCTGGGCAGCGTGCGGCGCACATTCCCCACGGTTATCGGATCAATGGGAATGGACCTGTCGTTGCACTCAACCATGGCGTCGAACAGCGCGGCGTTGTCGTCGCGGTAGAAGTCGCCCGAGGTGATCTGCCCCAGAATGTCCTCGACCAATCCTGTGTCTCGCTGCAGGCCGGCCTGCAGGACAGCCCCGAGAACGCCGTGCTCGGCTTCGTCACTGAATAGCTCCCTCATGCCACAGCCCTCATCGAGGACCATGTGAAGCCAACGGCCATGCCGCCGTTCTGCCGCAGGCGATCCAGGGCGCGGTCGCCGATGTAGGCCTTCAGGCCCTCAACGCTCAGGTTGCTGATAAGCACCGTCGGCAGCACGGCCTGGTAACGACGATCGATGATGGCGTGCAGCAGCCCCAGTTCGTAGTCGCTGCCCTTCTGGCAACCAACCTCGTCGATCACCAGCAAGTCCAGGCCGCCCAGGTGCAACACAACATCGCGGTCGGTGTATCCAGATCCGGGCACCATCGAGGCGCGGGCAATGCTGATGATCTCGCTCGCCGGGACGATCAGTGCGCGGCACTGGTCCGCCACCACGGTGCGCACGATCGCACTGGCCAGGTGGGTCTTGCCGCACCCAACATTGCCAGTCAGCAGCAGTGAGCGGCCGGCCCGGAAGTGGTCCGGAAACTGTTCGGCATACACGCGGCACCTGGCCAGGGCCTTTCGCTGCGCTTCGGTTTCGGCGATGTAACTCTCGAACGTCGCCTCGGCGAAGCGCGGAGTGATACCAGCGGCGATAAGCGCGGCTGTGGCGTTCTCAGCCTTGCGCTGGGCGCTGGCCTGGGCATGCTGCTGGGAATCGCGAGGAGCCATATGCAGGGCCTCCCAGGCGCATCGTTTGCAGCCACGCGGCAGCATCGAGCCGTCGACCTGCTCAACTTCGCTCATGTCGACATCGCCGTGGACAGGGCACACACCCGCGAAGATGCGCTTAGCTGGGGCGCGGTGGAACAGGTCAGAAATTTGCTCGACCATCTTGGGCCTCCTGATACATATCCGGGGTGTGCTGGGGGAGGTCGTTGAGCCTCGAAGGCTTACCCCCTCTTGCGCCAGCGCCAGGCAGGACAGACTCCGGATAGATATCCGACCAGCTGTTGGTGGTGGACTTGTCCAGTACTGCGTCGGGCTCGGGATGGTTGGCCAGCTTTTTGGCGATCAGCTCACAAGCGCGAAGCGTCAGTGGCGCCCGCTTGGCTTTGCGCATTTCGCAGAAGTCAGACCATGCTTGATCGGATGCATTGGCGGGCTTAGCAGTCAGTGGGTCGAACTTTGATTTGCTACCCTTCTGGCTAGGCGTTTTCTCGCCTATTGGTTTATTAACGGTTAATTGACGGTTATATGACGGATTGGGTGCAGCTGCTGCACCCCGTTCTGTCTTCATTTGCACCCCGTTCTGTTGTGAGCTGCACCCCGTTGCTACTTCATTTGCACCCCGCTCTGCATTCTCATTGTCTCGGGGTGCAGTTGGTGCACCCCGTTTTTCCACCATGTCATACACAACCGGGCGCCGGTCATGGCGGTCAATGTGGGCGGCCGCGATAGCCTGATTCCCACGCCGAATCAACCCAGCGGATTCCAAGGCATCTAGCTTGTAACGCACGGTGCGCTCCGACAGGCCCGTGTCGATAGCCAGCGTCTGCGCCGAAGGAAACGCGCCACGGCCATCAGGGCCGGCATAGTTGGCCAGACACAAAAGGACGTGCCGGGAGGTGGGCTCTTTGACCTCTTGCTGCTCCAACGCCCAGACCATGGATTGGATGCTCATGACCGCTGCCTCCGAGCCCGCTCGATGTAGCCTGGGCTATGAAGGCTCTGCTCGAACCACAGCGGACGGCTCCGCCACATGCAGCCAGGGTTTCGGGCCTCTTTTGCTTCATCCGAATCCCAGCTCGAGATGAGCTCTCCGTCACCCTCTACGGCACGGATGATGTCGATCAGCGGCCCCAGAAAGAACTCGCGATTCTCCGATACGCGACGATCAGCAAGATTGGCGTGTACCGACTGCTCCCAAGCCAGCGCGCTCTCATGCTCGCCGTAGAAGAGCACGCGGTACTCAGACGGTACGCCGGTTCCCCGCGAAAGCTCCACAGCACGCCGGCACGGCGAGTGGGCGGTCATACCGACCTTGTAGACTCCCGGCATAGCTTCGCTGCCCATGATGTAGATGAACCCGTAAGTGCTACTCATTGTTCAAATCTCCAACTCGGCGGTCACCCGCCGGACAAACTGGTCGTAGCTTTCGGCCATCTCGAAGCCCTTGTCTTCCATGGCCTGGCGCCCAGCCTTGGCTAGTTCGTAAAGCGTCCAGCGCTCGCGCTCTGGAAAGCCTTTGAACTGGATGTAGGTAGGCCAGGGCCCGGCGACGATCGTTGCCCCAGCGCGCTGCTGGAGCGCCTGGGCGGGGTTTGGGGTCGGGGTCATTGAAGAGTCTCCCCTGGCAAAGGGTAGATACCAGCGGACAGCGCTTCGGCAGCGCTACTGCTCAGCCTCACCACCAGGACGCGAAGGGCCATGTTCGAGTTCGCGATGGATACAGAAAGATTCCAGGCCGTGTCATCGTCCAGGCGCTGATCCTGCGTATGGGTCAACAGATCGTAGCTCTCGTCGGTCAGGTTGAACGCCATGGCGGCCAGCGTGAGATTGTCGAACTGCTCGAAGTAGGCCAGATCGTGGGAGACCTGGCGCTCGGCTTTCAGTGAGGTCGTCATGCCTCACCTCCTTCGCTCGGGATACCGAGCTTTTGGAATATGCGGCGAGTGATCGCCATCTGAATCTCACGGGGCTCTGCACCGATCATTCGCCTGACAAGAACTCGAGCGCAAATCTGCGCCTCAAGCGCGTTACAGAAGGCTTCCTGATGGTTGAAATGCCAGTGGTCTCCTGACGTCGGGTCGTTCGGATTGCCGATGAAATCAACGGTGCTTTCAAGCAGGTCCCAGATCCGGTAAATGAGCTGATCGCTCGTCAGCAGGCTCATGGTCTCGTCGTTGATGTGCACAGCGGCCTCGGGCCGAGGGAAATTGAGGACATTGCTCATTGGGAATCCCCCAGCAGATCTGCATCACGGCTTGCCCACAATGCCTGGATCTTGGCGAAGCCTTTACCCGTTACTCGGCAGGTGAACTTCGTGCGCCGCTCGTCTGTGTCAGGGTCTTTGTAGGAGCTTGCGGATGCGACCAGGTACCCTGCCTCGATCTTGGCCTGATAGGGCTGGCCGTACCGGTCAACCCAGCGCTTTTGCTTGAGGAAATCGAACAAGCGGTTCTGCCCGGTGCCTATTGCCTGGGCTACTTCGCGCACATACATGACGTTGTGGGAAACCACCACCTGATCATGAAACTCGACCTTTGGGGCATCTGCAGCCACCTTCTGCTCCAGCAGTAGGTTTTCGCTGGACAGCTCCCTGTTATCGCCTTCCAGCGCCAGGCGTTTCTCGACGTTTTCCAGCAGCAAACCCTTGAGCACGGCCGGGTCGGAAAGAGCGGCCATTACGTCAGTAGGCGACTTGGCAAGCTTCTGCTCGAGCTCGGTCATATAGTCGAAGACAGCCGCCTGAAGCTCGTAGCTGTACGACATGGCCATGAGGCAAGACTCGCGCTTCGGGAAGCGATAGCAAGGCGCAGATCGATAGCCGCCGCGAGGACCAGGGACTTGATATGTGGTGGAAAAACTTCCGGCACATGCGCCAAGCACTTTTGGCACCTTCTTGAGGAAGTCGCCGTGATCCAACGCCGGGTCACCAGGGGAGCGGCGGCTGTTGATGAAGTCGACCAACTCCAGGCTGGTCATGGTGACGGCATCGCCGCCTTGGAATTTGACGATGCTCATGCAGTTGCTCCTTCGAGCACCATCCAGCGCTCTTGAATGATTTGCTCACGGAAATCGCAGCCGACGACCCAGGACAGCAGCTCCTGGACTTCACGCTGCGCTTCAGCGGTGGTGATATCGCCGCCCATTTCTTCGATGCGGATGGCGGACATGACACAGCGCCAGGCGGGATTGACGCTCATGCCGGTGAGCGCCATAACCTGGCGGTAGATCGCCATCGAAATGTGCTCGAGGTCGATCAACTGAGCTTGGTTGAGAGGATGGCGGCGGGTACGCGCCCCATCCTCTGGAGCATCGATGATCCCGCTCACCTTCCAGTAGGCGCCGACCAGCGACGGCAGATCTCCGCCAGTCGCAGTGGGTTCGGGGACGTTGATATGGCGGCGGACCATCGCTGCAAGGTCGAGGGAAAGCCTGGCGATAGCGGGTGAGTTCTTCATGCCGCACCTCCCGCGCCACGTTTTGCAGTGGCAGGCTTTTGTGGCGCGCACTCCGACAGGCGCTGCTGAAGATCCTCCCGTGCGCAGTCGAAACCGTTGGCCTGATCAGCCGCTGCGTAGATGCCAAGATCGACCAAGCGAGCCGCCGCAGTGTGATCGCTCACTGTGGGTCGGGCTGCTTTTAGCAGAGCCTCAAGTTGCAGGATGGTCTGCACGGCGGCGGCCAGTTGATCCAAGGCGTCGCGCGCTACCAGGTGCTGGGTACCACAGAGGTCGAGGGTCATGCTGCACCTCCCTGCTCGGGATCAACACCGGCGTGGGCGCTGTACACCAAGGCGAGGGCAGATTCGGCAGCGAAAAATGTCAACGTGGCGAGCTGCGTCACTGCCGGCTCCTGCATCAGCTCGCGCAGGCCGGCGACAACTGCCTCGAGGCGGTCAGTTGCAGCATCCAGAGATTCGTGAACGGGAATGCCGCCCACTGCCTCGAATACCGAATGAAGCTGCTGGGTGTGGAACTCGTGGGACATGGTCATTGGCTGGGTAGTCATGGCTGCTCACCCATCTTTTGCAGCGCATACTGGCTTGCGCGAGTTAGCGTACTTGCAACCTCCCCCAAGAACGCCAGGGCGCGAACCTCAGAGAGATATGCCAATTCACCATCGTTGATGGACGCGGCCAGTCGATTAGCCAGTTGGTGGACGCCATCGCCAAGGTCAGCTGCAAAACGCAAACCCTCGACCAGGTCGACACCTTCCTTGATGACAAACAGCCTGATCCCCTGCAAGTCCGGGTCGCCGAACTCCATCTTGTTTAAGGTTGGCAGTTGCGCCAGTGCTGGCGCGGTGGTATTTTTCGGGTGCATCTCGTCCTCCTACAGAACGAAGATTCAAAAAGTCCCTTGCAGGGGACTGGTTAAAGGACCCGCCTGGCAGCGGGTTTTTTGTTGCCTGCGATTTAGCCGGACAACAAAAACTGGGATGCCGAGGCCGTCATCAGGAGGCCTTCAGGCGAGGTTGATTTGGGTTGTTCAGACCGAGCACCATTTGCAGCGAATCAAGCTCACGCTCGATGTCGCCTAGCAAGCATCGGCTTGTCGCGCTTCCACTCACAAAGGCCGCGCCCGTAGATGCTGGCGAGAGATTCGCGGTCGTCGAAGATCTTGCAAGCGCGATTGAGTCGATCCAGCTTCGACGGAGCGCCGCTCAACAGAGCCTCAATTTTCGTGTCGCACCAAACAGCGAACTTGGTGCTGATCCAGCGACCGAAATAAACCCTGATTTTCGGATGCAACCATGTTCCGCCACTGCCGCCAGCCTTGGTCATCACGAGGCCGGTCCTTTTCGTGAGAGCGAGGATCTTGGAGCGAACCCAGGATTTAGATGCGTCTAACTCTTTGATTTCATTGAATTCTGTCAGAGTGACAGAATTGACCCCGAGGGCATCTCCCATGATGCAGAGGTATTCGAGGGTTTCGATTTGACGAAGCCAGGCGGTAGGCTCCTTGCCGAACTGCTTGGCGATTTTCGTGGCGTTCAGCCAGCCGTCAGCGCTGAGATCGACCTGGCGCCCTTCGAAGTCGAGATGAACTACGTTACTCACTGCGCACCTCCGGTACTGGATAAATTTACAGAGGGATTGCCCGGCTGCCCCTCAAGCTCATACCGAAGTAAGCTTTGGTTCAGGGTCGGGGCAGCCTCCGGGTACAGATCGGGACGAAGAAGGGTGCGAGATACGCCAGATGCTGACTCAATGCGCAAGACATGCTTGGGGGGTACGTGGCCGGTCGCGCACATGCGCTGAACGTTTTGTGGGGTGCACTTCAGAATCTTCGCAAGAGCGGTTTGACTACCCACTGCTTTGATCACCGAAGCCATGACCTGGATGTTCATGAGATTTCTCACGGTCTTGTGACATTACCCGAGAGACTACAGCCGTAATTTTCAATTTACAAACAATATTTGCAATGAAACCTACAACATGAGGTTGTATTCTTGAGCCATGAAAACAGTCGCTGAACTCATCTCATCGGGGAGAAAAGCCGCCGGCATCAACCAGTCCGAGCTGGCGCGCCGTTTAGGCATCACTCCTCAATCCGTGCAGGCATGGGAGTCGGGGCGCTCTAAACCGCGGGCGCACATGCTTGCAGATATCGCCCAAGCGATTGGCGTTTCACCCGAGCTCCTCATCGGAGCCACCATCGAAACTGGAGGCGGCTCGGGCGGTGGCAGCAGGACCTTGAGCCTTATTAGGGAAATGCTTGAAAAAACCAGCCCGGCTCACGAAGCCAGCATGGCAGGGAAGCTGTCGCCCTGGGACGATGAAACCCCTCTTGAGGATGATGAGGTCGAAGTACCTTTCTTGCGTGAGGTGGAGCTTTCGGCAGGCTCAGGTAGGACTGCTGTAGAGCTTTCGTCCAAGAGGAAGATCCGCTTCGGGAAGCTGACTCTACGGAATCAGGGAGTGCAATTCGAGCAAGCGGTGTGCGTTTCGGTTCATGGCGACAGCATGGCGCCAGTGCTCCCTGATGGGAGCACTGTGGGCATCGACACCGGATCAACCGTTGTGCGTGATGGTAAGATTTACGCCCTCAATCAAAATGGACACCTTCGGATCAAGACACTGTATCGCTTACCGGATGGGGGTATACGTTTGCGAAGCTTCAACCGAGAAGAGTATCCAGATGAGGAGTACACCCTCCAGGACATGGTTGATAAGGACATCACGATAATCGGCAGGGTCTTCTGGTCATCTGTTTTGTGGTAGCCGTCAAAGAAAAGCCAGGCATTGCCTGGTTTTTTTTGATCCGAATTACAAATATCATTTGCAAAATACAAATTCTGTTTGTAGTCTGATCTCCATCCTTCCTGAGCATGGAGCTTCTCAATGACCGCCAACACCATCACCTCCAGCGGCTGGACCGGACGCCTCGACATGGGCTTGGCTCCGCGTGAGCTGGAGGCCACCTTACTTGCGGCAGCTGACCTGACCGTTAAGCAGGTTGCCCAGGTGATGGGGATTGCTCCGAAGACCGTTGAAAAGCGCTTGGAGGCGGCACGCCTGAAACTGGGCGCCAAAACCATGCGCGGCTTGGTTCTCGAAGCATTCCGACGCCAGATCATCAGCCCTGTGGCGGCGACCATGACCCTGGTGCTGGCTCTGCATTCGATGATCGGTGATGACGTTGCGCTTCGGGTGCGCCGAGGCGGCGGCGAAAAGCGGGTCGAGCTTCGCGTTGCGGCGCGGCGGATCGAGCAGCAACTGGTGGCGTAGCAGCGGCGAGCGCCTTCGATGAGGGGGTTGTCCGGTGCGAATGCATCATTTGGCTAGGCGAGCAGCGGTCGGGTACGGCGTGTTAAGGCGTGGCGGGCTACGGCGCGGCGAGGGCTGACAACAGCGTACAGCCACTTTGATTCTGAGGTGGCTGTGCGGTGACCAAGCCTGAGCAATAGCGAACGGATTCGCACAACCTCAATTTTGTGGAGCTCCACCAGATGAACTTGACTACCCAGGCAACAATGACCAGCGTCGAGCTGGTTGAAGTGATCAATGCATTTCGCAAGGAGAAGGCCGAAGCTGCCGGGCAGAAGTTTCCGTCCGAAGGCTTTGCCAAGCTTGAGCATGGTGATTTCTTGAAGAAAGTGCCCGAAGTTCTGGGCAAGGAAGTAGCAGGAAATTTTTCCGGCTACTACACCGCCAGCAACGGGAAGAAAAATCCGTGCTACATCCTCCCAAAGCGGGAGTCTTGCTTGCTGGCGATGAGCTACTCGTACGAGCTGCAAGCCCGGGTCTATGACCGCATGACAGCGCTGGAAGAACACGCTGCGCCAGCACTGCCCGGCCCGAATTCACGCGCCACCGCCGACACCCCAGACAAGCGCCTCACTGCCGCCGAGCGCGGTTTCCGGGCAGGGCTGAAAATCGCCAAGCTGGCCGGACTGTCTGGCAATCAGGCGACCTTCGCTGCTGACCGTCTTGTTCAACGCGAGATGGGCTGCTCGCCGCTGCGCATGATAGGCGTCACTTCGATCGCCACTGAGGATAACGAACGAACCTACACCCCGAGCGAGCTGTGCGCCAAGCTCAAAGGTTCTTGGAACCCTCGCGCTCTAAATAAGAAGCTCGAGGAAATGGGCCTGCAAGAACATGTTGACCTTGGCGGAAAGAGCAAGGAGTGGGAGTTGACTGAGTCAGGCAGGGAGCACGGCGTCATGAATGACACCGGAAAAGTTCACACGACTACGGGGCAGAGCGTGTTCAGTGTTCGCTGGAAGCCGTCGGTTCTGGCTTTGATTAAAGATACGGCAGCACTGCCTATTCAAGGCTCCATGAATGTTTGATGTTGTGCCGGGAGTACGATATGAAAATATCTGCCAAGTACGAAAAACGTTTACTTGAGATTTTTAGCGGAAACAACTTGTCTCTCCGCGATACGCTGACTACTTGTAGGCGCCTCTCACGACACGCGGCTCAAGTCAGAGACGGTGAGCGCGAACAATACCGCGTAGAGATAAGGCAAGCTGAGAAAGGATTGCCGTTCACTAAAGCGAAAGTAGATGCTCTCAAGGATCGAGATCGTGAATCACACGATCGATGCGAAGCAATTCTTCTGCCGATCGGGAAATGGCTCGCAGGCTCAGGGCCTGAAATTGAAAGGGCTTATGGGTTTGAGGGCATTTGCGACTTGCTCAACGTGAACCCAGTTCACAGGGGAGGCATCAAGGCAGATCATGACGGACACTCCAATGCTCTTGTATCAATAGCCCACTTTGAGGGGCTTGAAGATAGCGCAGAGCAGCTCAGCGGCAGGAAGGAGCGCGAGTGGAAAGATGGCCCATTATTCTGGTGCTACATGGAAGTCCTCAGTGACTATATTGCAAAAAACCCAGGATCTTTCTTTGGCGCCATGTCGAAGCCTGGCGGTCCTTTGCACGGCATCCCCGCCTATCGAGTTACGCAAGATGGAATGGTTACCATCGAGAGGCCGTCACTCGAAGTTCATGAAAACAACGGAAACACGACAACAGTTCAGCGAAAGCCTGAAGTTATTGGTCGAATAATTAAGTAAAACTCAGCTAACACCGCAACTTCACTCGAAAGCCAAGTTACTCGGCAGGCCCCCGGCTTGCCTGAAATAGGGAGATTCACATGCTTATGCTCACACGCAACGTCGGAAAGGCAGTCGTCATCGCCGGCAACATCCGCGTGATGGTGTCAGCCGTAAACGGCCATCAGGTCCGCCTTGGCATCGCCGCTCCTGCCGGCGTGGTCGTTGATCGCGAGGAGATTCACCAGCGCCGTGTTGCCGAAGGCACTGCACAGGAGGCGCCAGCGTTCGACATCGACGACCACGTCAGCCTGGCCAACGACGCGCGCCGGTACCGTTACCTGCGTGATCGCGAGCGCCTTGAAGATCCTGACCACGACCTGCTGGTCGTACGGGGGAATAAGTGGTTCTGCACTGAAGAACTGGATCGCGAGATCGATACCGCGCTTCGCCTGGAAGCCTTGGAGCAGCCGGTGGTGCAGAGCATGGCAGCCAACCCGTTGGAGGTGTCCCATGGCCTTTGAACACGACAGCCGCACTGCCGATAAATTCGTCGTCCGGCTACCCGACGGGATGCGCGACCAAGTTGCAGCAACTGCGGCAGCCGATGAGCGCTCGATGAACGGCCTGATCGTCATCGCGATTCGTGAATACCTGGATCGTGGCCAGCGTGCAAACGCCCTGCTCGACGCGCTGACTCAGGCAGCCGAAGCCAAGGGGGTCAACCATGACGCAGCCTGACCGCATCACGCTGGTGCTGCGTCCGGCCGAGGGCGGCACCCTGGAACACATCCTGCCGTTCGCCAAGCTGGGCGCTCACGTGTACATCGGGCGCGGCCTGGCGGTGATCGCTGGCGCCAGCGACGGAGATCTGCAGCAGGAGCTTGAGCACGCCCAGGCCGGGAAATCGAGCGAGGCTCTGCTGTACGAGCCCTGGACCGACAAGCAGGTGCTGGACTTTCTATCGGTCGCGCTACGACACGTTGTGGTCGAGGGCGATCTGAAATTCAGCGACATCAACGACGCCATGTTCTACATGGCCGAGAAGGGCGAGCCGGCATTCCGCAAGGCTATCGGGATCGACGAGCACGTCCGCATGGCTGCAGATGCGCGCCGGTACCAGTGGCTTCGTGATCAGGCCCTGACTACCGGCAGCGGATTCACCCCTGCTGTGTACGACAGAGCTGGCGGTATCGGCACGGCTCGCGTTGGCGAAGACCTTGATCAGCGCATTGACTGCGCGATCCGGAACTTCATCTGTGGGCAGTCCCAGCAGGAGCAGCAGCCGTGAGCCGCGCATCCCTGCTGTTGCAACTGTGGGATGCCCTCCAGCATCGCGAAACCACTTTCGGCCAGGTCGCCGCTCTGTCCGCCGCGTGCGGCCTGGACGGGCGCCGGGTGCTGGCTGACCACTTCCGGGGGCTGTAATGAAGCCCGGACACGAGCGTCCCGTAAATCGTTTGGCAGCGATCGTCGTCGGAGCTGCTGACAGCTACGAGTTCAAGATGAGTGACGGAGCCGTCAACTCGTTCCTACCTTTGCCAACTAGAGCGGTTTCCAGGGCGGAAGCCTGCCAGCCCTGCTTCACGGATCTGAAAGGCGTAAAGCTCGGCAGGCTCACTGTTGTCGGGATATCCGCAGAAGTGCCCGCTCGCTGGGTGGTGCGATGCACATGCGGAACTTATGGCCTCAGAACGGCCAAGGCGATCAAGGCTGCAGCACCGGACGCTTGTTGCCACCAGTGCCACTTGCTCGCTATCGCCAAGCGCAATGACATCAAGCGTCGAACCGGAAAGTTTGTACCAGTCGAGGACATTCTCAAATGAAGCGCCGATCAATCAACCCCGCCGCCCTCCCCGCCGTGGGCCAACCCCTGGGCGGCGGCTTCTTCGCCGGACGGATCTTCTTCGACGGCGCCGAGCATGCGGTTATCGATGCAGGCCGGGAGTTCGAGGTTGCCGCCCACTGGTGGCAGGAAGAAGGCCCGCGCCCGCGCATCCGTGGCGCCACATCGCGATTCGACGGGATGGCCAACACTCAAGCCATGGCCGCCGAGGGCAGCGCCATCGCCCGCAAGGTGCTGGACATGAATATCCGTGGCACCTGGGGCTGGCACATCCCGTCGATCGAGGAACTGCAAGTGCTGCGCTGTAACCTGCTCCAGCTTGACGACTGGGGCCGGTCAGGCCTGTACCTGGACAAGGACGCCGCGCAGGCCTTTGTCTGCGCACACGACTACTGGACCAGCAGCCAGAAGGCAAACTCGGCCACGGCCTGGTACATGGCCATGCTGCCCTGGTGCACGCCTGAGACGAACTGGGTGAGTCGGGTCAAGGGTATCAGGCCGGTGCGCACCCTGCTGATCAGTCAGGATTCCTTCGTACACGCGCCATCGACAGACACGCCTACCACCGAGGCAGATCTGCGCGGACTGGCCAACCAGCACGCCGTGGCCACCGTGCTCGAGCGCTTCGTGAACGAGGACGCCGGGAGGTTCTACGGGCGCACCGAGGCGCTGGTGGCTGAGCTGGCGGCGCTGGCGGGGGGTCGACCATGATCCAGACCCTGATCTCCACAGGCATCAGCGCCATCATCAGTCTGTCATTACTGTTCGGCGGCGCCCAGCTCCACCAGTTTGCGTTCTACGTCGTGATGGCCTTCAACATCATGGCCTGGTTAGGCGTGCTGGGCGGCATGGTCACTGGCGATGCCGCACAGCGGATCATGCAGTACTGGTGGATCAGCCTACCCAGCACGTGCTTCCAGCTCTACGCGCTGATCTACAGCATGCACCCCATGCTGGCAGCGTCCGTTTTCTTCGTGTCGTTCTTCATCGTCGCAGCGGCAGCAAAGGCCACGGGGGTGCTGTCGTGAGTATTTTGCAGCGGTTCCCCATCAACACCGCCGGCCGAGACTTCGCCGTGGGCGACATTCACGGCCACTTCACCCGCCTGCAGCGCGCCTTGGACGCGGTCAGCTTCGATCCTGCTGCTGATCGGCTGTTCTCTGTAGGCGACCTGGTGGATCGCGGGCCCGAGTCTGATCAGGTGGATACCTGGCTGGCCAAGCCATGCTTCCACGCCGTGCGCGGTAATCATGAGCAGATGGCGATCGAGGCTTATCGGTTCGATCCGTCCGGCCGCATCGGTGACGTGCACCTCTCCAACGGCGGGGCCTGGCTCTATGCCAGATCCTCCGTGGAGCAGGCGTGCTATGTCGAGCTGCTGGCCGACCTGCCGCTGATCATCGAGGTGATGACGCCCCAAGGCCTAGTCGGGATCGTGCATGCCGACTGCCCATTCCCAACCTGGCAGATGCTCCAGTCCTGGGCTGATGGCTGCATGCCGGGCATGCGCAATGTCGAGGAGGCCGTGCAGTGGTCGCGCAGCCGGATCACCCACGAGCAGCACCACGGTGTCGGCGGCGTGCGCGCAGTGGTGGTGGGGCACACCCCTGTCCGGCGTCCGGCGTTGCTGGGCAACGTCTACCACATCGACACAGGCGGCTGGATGGACGGCCACTTCACGCTGCTGGACCTGCACACCCTGCAGGCGCACCCGCCGATTGACCCGAAGCTGAGCTGGGACTGGGAGGACAGAACGTGACCATTAACGAATTGAGGTGCCAACACTGGAGCCGGTGCTACGCCGCCTCTCTGGCGCGCGGGGCGAGCCACGATGCTGCGGTGGCGGTGGCTGACCGCGCGATGAACGATTTCAACCGCCGGTGGAGCGTGTCATGAGCATTGATCGAGACAAGCTGAGGGCGCTGGCTCAAGCCGCTACTGGCGGCCAGTGGGTGACTGACGGCGAGCACATCAATCAGCACGGCCACCTCCTGTACGCCTACGTGGCTCACAAGAGCAGCGGGATGATTGCCCAGGCATTCGCCAATTGCCGGGTTAAGACGGATGCTGAGTGCCGCGCCAATGCCGCCTTCATTGCGGCCGCGAACCCAGCAAATATCCTGGCCCTGCTGGCCGAATTTGAAACGCTGCTTGAGCGGGCCGCGTACTGGCGCCAGCGCGCCAAGAGCGCCGAGGGCCATTTCTGGAATGGAGACTGCCGGGCCGCCTTCGAGGAAGTCCACCGCGCCAGCAACTATGCCGAGACGCCCGTCGATCAGCTGGAGGTCTGGCAGGTAGCCAGGATCGAATCAGTGGTGGTTGCAGTGTTGCGGACGGTCAACGCCCAGCGACAGCGGCGCAGGCCGGCCGACTTCGTAGCCTGGCGTGAGGATCAGTCTGACCTGGCGGCTTTGCGCAAGGATGCCGAGCGGTATCGGTGGCTGCGCGAGCGGTGCGGCGTCGACTTCATCTTCGGCGACTACAACCCTTGGCTTCTAGCCGAGGGTGTCGAGATGGAGCAGGTTGAGCGTGACACCACTGATTCGGCCATCGACTCGGCCATTGCCAAGGATGCTGACGCAACAGAACGGCGTGACAACCAGAACCTGACGCATCAGGAGGAGTAGCGATGGCAGCAGCAGAGAATCTGCCCGACGACCACGCGCAAGACAAGGTCACCGAAAAACGGATGGGCGAGTTGGTGGGGTGTACTGCGAAGGCGCTACAGCGCAAGCGGGAGAAGGGCATCATCCCCAACTGGGTGTGGATGAAGATCAACGGCAGGATCATGTACAGCAAACGGAGATATGACGAATGGATCGAAAGCCTGTGGACCTGCCGGCCGGAGTCGAGCTTGTCGGGCGCTCTATCCGAATCAGGTTCACCTGGAACAAGAAGCGTTGCTGCGAGACGCTCCCCCTCCCTCAGACAGCGAAAGGGATCGCAGCAGCAGCGAGTCTACGTGCTCAAGTAAGAGGGCTGGATAAGCTCGGCGCGCTGACCCCAGACAAGTACGTCGAGCTGTTCCCGAACACTCGTAGCGTTGCAGTTGTCGAGCAGACGGCGCCGATCTTCTTCGACTATGCGCAGGACTGGCTCAACAGCCTGCAGATCGTTGAGGGAACCCGGAAGAATTACAGGTCCGCCCTCCAGGTCTATTGGATTCCCTACCTGGCCGAGATGCCCATCGACACGATCACATCGGTCAAGCTGCGCAAGATCATGAATGACATCGAGTGGACTTCCCCAGTCCGGCGCAAGGGCGTGGTTGGCCTTCTTGTCTCAATCTTCCAGCAGGCGGTGGCTGACGAACTGGTCGTACGGAACCCGGCACTGTCGATCCCAGGTGCGAAAGTTCCAAAGCGGGAGGTCGACCCGTTTACCAAGGAAGAAGCCGATTCGATCATTGACCATCTGTACGAATCGACGAGCGGTCTGACGGTGATCTACGCCGCATATTTTGAATTCTGCTTCTACACCGGCATGCGCCCGGGAGAGGTGATGGCTCTGCGCTGGAGCGAGGTTGAGCGACGGACCAGGACTGCCCATGTGTGCCGCATCCAGATACGCGGCGTGATCCAAGATCGCACCAAAACGAAGCGCTCGAGGAAAGTTCTGTTGAACGATCGGGCCATGCATGCGCTCGAAAAAGCCAGACCGCTCACCGAGGCTCGTTCAGATTACGTGTTCGCGCCCAGTGGGACGGGAGACCGCTCGGAGATGTACATCCGCTCCGAGACGAGTCAAAAACGCTACTGGCTGGCGACCCTGCGGAAACTCGGTATCAAGCGCCGCAGGATGTACGACACGCGCCACACGTACGCGACCATGTGCCTGATGGCCGGCATGAACCCGGCATTCATCGCCGCGCAACTCGGGCACAGCGTGCAGGTGCTGCTCTCCACCTATGCCAAGTGGATCAGTTCACCCAACGACTGGGCCGAGCTCGAGAAGCTGAAAATGTTGGAAAGTGGTACAAAAGTGGTACGAGCTAAAAGCCAGTAGCGCCAAGAGTGCCGAAACTCAAAGGGCCTACGCTGTATGTGCGGATTAGCAGGAGAGTTGCGTTTCACCCCCCTCGACCAAGCCCCTCGCCCGGCGGACCTCGCCGCGGTGGAGCGCATCACCCACCATCTGGCGCCCCGTGGCCCCGATGCCTGGGGCTTCCACAGTCAGGGGCCTATCGCCCTCGGTCACCGACGACTGAAGATCATGGACCTGTCCGACGGCTCGGCGCAGCCCATGGTCGACAATACCCTGGGGCTGTCGATGGCGTTCAACGGCGCCATCTACAACTTCCCTGAACTGCGCCAGGAACTGCAGGACCTGGGTTACAGCTTCTGGTCCGATGGCGACACCGAGGTGCTGCTCAAGGGCTACCACGCCTGGGGCGCAGCGCTGCTGCCCAAGCTCAACGGCATGTTCGCCCTGGCCATCTGGGAGCGCGACAACCAGCGCCTGTTCCTGGCCCGGGATCGCCTGGGCGTCAAACCGCTGTACCTGTCGCGCAACGGCGAGCGCCTGCGCTTCGCCTCGACGCTGCCCGCGCTGCTCAAAGGTGGCGACATCGATCCGATGCTCGATCCAGTGGCCCTCAACCACTACCTGAATTTCCACGCCGTGGTCCCAGCACCGCGCACCCTCCTGGCCAACGTGCAGAAGCTCGAACCGGGCACTTGGATGCGCGTCGACCGGCACGGCGAGGTAGAGCGCCAGACCTGGTGGCAACTGCAGTACGGCCCCAAGCCCGATGAACGCGAACTCGACCTTGAAGGCTGGACCACCCGCGTATTGGATGCCACCCGCGAAGCGGTCGCCATTCGCCAGCGCGCCGCAGTCGATGTCGGCGTGCTGCTCTCCGGCGGTGTCGATTCAAGCTTGCTGGTCGGCCTGCTACGCGAAGTGGGCGTAGAGGATCTGTCGACCTTCTCCATCGGTTTCGAAGACGCCGGCGGCGAGCGCGGCGACGAATTCCAGTATTCGGACCTGATCGCCCGGCACTACGGCACCCGTCATCACCAGTTGCGCATTGCCGAGCACGAGATCATCGATCAACTGCCAGCCGCCTTCCGCGCCATGAGCGAGCCGATGGTCAGCCACGACTGCATCGCCTTCTACCTGCTCTCGCGTGAAGTGGCCAAGCACTGCAAGGTGGTACAGAGCGGCCAGGGCGCCGACGAACTGTTCGCCGGCTATCACTGGTATCCCCAGGTCGATGGTGCCAGCAACGCCTTCGGCGCCTACCGCAATGCCTTCTTCGACCGCAGTCATGACGAGTACCGCGAAACGGTGCAGGCGCCCTGGCTGCTGGACAACGACGCGGCCGGCGATTTCGTCCGTGAGCATTTCGCCCGCCCGGGCGCACCGGATGCGGTGGACAAGGCCTTGCGCCTGGACAGCACGGTGATGCTGGTCGACGACCCGGTCAAGCGCGTCGACAACATGACCATGGCCTGGGGCCTTGAGGCGCGCACGCCGTTCCTCGACTACCGCCTGGTGGAACTCTCTGCACGCGTGCCAGCGCGCTTCAAGCTGCCGGACGGCGGTAAGCAGGTGCTCAAGCAGGCCGCGCGGCGGGTCATTCCGCACGAAGTGATCGACCGCAAGAAGGGCTATTTCCCGGTCCCCGGCCTCAAGCACCTGGACGGCGCCACATTGAACTGGGTGCGCGAACTGCTCACCGACTCGAGCCAGGATCGCGGCCTGTTCAACCCCGCGATGCTCGATCGCCTGCTGAGCAATCCCCAGGGTCAGCTCACACCACTGCGCGGCTCGAAGCTGTGGCAGTTGGCAGCCCTGAACCTGTGGCTCAGCGAACAAGGAATCTGATCCGATGAAACCCCAAAGTGCCTATGAACAGCGCTTGCTGCGCGGTCAGGCGCCCTCCTACGAGCGCCTGCAGGCGCGTCTGGCTGGAGATGGCAGCGAACCGCACGATCAGCCACGCGCCGTGCACTGCGGTTGGGGCAGGCTGCTGATCGGCCACACCTACCCGGACCCGGCGCAACTGGCCCAGGCGCTGCTGGAAGAGCAAGCCGGCGAGCGCGACATCGCCCTGTACGTCGCGGCGCCTCACCAGTTGTTGGCCCAGGCGCCGCAGCAGTTGTTTCTCGACCCGTCCGACACCTTGCGCCTGTGGTTCAGCGACTACCGCCCGGCGCAGCGTGTGTTTCGCGGCTTTCGTATCCGTCGGGCGCAGAACGACGCGGACTGGCAAGCGATCAATGCGCTGTATCAAGCGCGCGGCATGATGCCGGTGGTGCCCGAACTGCTCACCCCGCGCCATCTCGGCGGCCCGGTGTACTGGATCGCCGAGGACGAAGACTCCGGTGCGGTGATCGGCAGCGTCATGGGCCTGAACCACAGCAAGGCGTTCGACGACCCTGAACACGGCAGCAGCCTCTGGTGCCTGGCGGTCTCACCGCAGTGCAGCCGCCCAGGTGTCGGCGAAGTGCTGGTGCGACACTTGGTGGAGCACTTCATGAGCCGTGGCCTGGCCTACCTGGACTTGTCGGTGATGCACGACAACCGCCAGGCCAAACGGCTTTACGACAAGCTTGGCTTTCGCAACCTGCCGACCTTCGCCGTCAAGCGCAAGAACGGCATCAACCAGGCGCTGTTCCTCGGCCCAGGCCCTGAAGTGGGGCTCAATCCCTACGCCAAGATCATCGTCAACGAAGCACTGCGCCGGGGCATCGAGGTGCAGGTAGACGACGCCAACGCCGGTCTGTTCACCCTGAGCCTGGGTGGACGTCGGGTGCGCTGTCGCGAGTCGCTGAGCGACCTCACCAGCGCGGTGACCATGACCTTGTGCCAGGACAAACGCCTGACCCGCCAGGTGTTGCACGCGGCGGGCCTGCAAGTGCCCGCCCAGCAATTGGCAGGCAATGCCGACGACAACCTGGCGTTTCTCGAAGAGCACGGCTCACTCGTGGTCAAGCCGGTGGACGGTGAGCAGGGCCAGGGCGTGGCCGTCGACTTGCGCGCGTTCGACGAGGTTTCCCAGGCCGTCGAACAGGCGCGTCAGTTCGACAGCCGAGTGCTGTTGGAGAGCTTCCACGCCGGACTCGATCTGCGCATCCTGGTGATCGGTTTCGAGGTGGTGGCCGCAGCCATTCGCCATCCCGCCGAGATCATCGGCGACGGGACGCAAAGCATCCAGGCGCTGATCGAGGCGCAGAGCCGCAGGCGTCAGGCCGCCACCGGCGGCGAGAGCCGCATTCCCATGGACGAGGAAACCGAACGCACGGTGCGTGCGGCAGGCCTGGGCCTGGCCGATGTGCTGCCGGCCGGGCAGCGCCTGGCAGTGCGCCGCACCGCCAACCTGCACACCGGTGGCACGCTGGAGGACGTCACCGAGCGTCTGCACCCGGTGCTGGCAGACGCGGCCGTGCGTGCCGCCCGAGCCCTGGAAATTCCGGTCGTGGGCCTGGACTTCATGGTCCGCGATGCACAGCAGCCGGACTACGTCATCATCGAGGCCAACGAACGCGCCGGGCTCGCCAACCACGAACCACAGCCCACTGCGGAGCGATTTGTGGATCTGCTATTCCCGCACAGTCAGGCCCTGACCTGAATCAATGGCGGTTCATCGCGGCTACACCCAACGTGTAGCCGCGGCATCGGGCCGCTGCGCCTCAGCCGCGCTGAACCGATCGCACACACCAAGGAGTACCCATGTCCGAACGCCTCCCCGAACCTGACCTGGACTACCTGAAGAAAGTCCTGCTGGAGATGCTCGCCATTCCCAGCCCCACCGGGTTCACCGACACCATCGTGCGCTACGTCGCCGAACGCCTGGACGAACTGGGCATTCCGTTCGAGCTGACCCGCCGCGGCACCATCCGCGCCACCCTCAAAGGTCGCCAGAGCTCGCCCGACCGCGCCGTGTCCGCGCACCTGGACACCATCGGCGCCAGCGTGCGCCAAGTGCAGGACAACGGCCGCCTGGCACTCTCGGCAGTCGGCCACTGGTCCAGCCGCTTCGCCGAAGGCAGCCGGGTCAGCGTATTCACCGACACCGGCGTGTTTCGCGGCAGCGTGCTGCCCTTGATGGCCAGCGGGCACGCCTTCAATACCGCGATCGACCAGATGCCTGTCAGTTGGGAGCACGTCGAAGTGCGCTTGGACGCCTACTGCACCACTCGCGCCGATTGCGAGGCGTTGGGTATCGGTATCGGCGACTTCGTCGCGTTCGATCCGCTGCCGGAGTTCACCGACAGTGGCCATATCAGCGCCCGTCATCTGGACGACAAGGCCGGCGTCGCAGCATTGCTAGCGGCACTCAAGGCGGTGGTGGAAAGCGGCCAGCAGCCACTGATCGACTGCCACCCGCTGTTCACCATCACCGAAGAGACCGGTTCGGGCGCCGCGGGCGCCTTGCCTTGGGATGTCAGCGAGTTCGTCGGTATCGATATCGCGCCGGTAGCGCCGGGGCAAGCGTCCAGCGAGCATGCGGTGAGCGTGGCCATGCAGGATTCGTCCGGGCCCTACGACTATCACCTGTCGCGCCACCTATTGAAGCTGGCCGGGGACAACGAGTTGCCCGTGCGCCGCGACCTGTTCCGCTACTATTTCAGCGATGCCCATTCGGCCGTGATCGCCGGGCACGACATCCGTACCGCGCTGGTCGCCTTCGGCTGCGATGCAACCCATGGCTACGAACGCACCCACATCGACAGCCTGGCGGCGCTGACCCGGCTGCTGTCAGCCTACCTGCTGAGCCCACCGGTGTTCGCCAGCGATTCGCAGCCGGCCAATGCCTCTCTCGAGCGTTTCAGTCATCAACTGGAGCACGACACGCAGATGGGCAGCGACACTCCAGTACCTGCTGTGGACAGCTTGCTCGGCAACAAACTCTGATCCCAGGCGAACCGGGCCGCCCCTGCAGGGGCGGCCTCGACCCTGTTCGCATCACCCCCCGATTACTGCGACATGCAACTTTCCAGTAGCATGCAGCCATCTCCTTTCCAGCCGACAGCGACCATGCTCATTCCCTACGATCAACTCGAAGCCGACACCCTCACCCGCTTGATCGAAGATTTCGTCACCCGTGACGGCACCGACAATGGCGACGACACGCCACTGGAGACCCGTGTACTACGGGTGCGTCAGGCCTTGGCCAAAGGCCAGGCGTTCATTCTCTTCGATATGGAAAGCCAGCAGTGCCAGTTGCTCGCACGCCACGACGTGCCCGCCGAGCTGCTCGATCAGGCCGAGTGACCGGACGCCGGCTCCTGTTCGAGCGCCTGATCCTTGATGCGCTTGTGGATTTCCGCCCGGTGCACCGCCACTTGGCGCGGTGCGCTGATACCGAAGCGCACCACCCCGCCTTCGACGGCCATCACCTTGATGCGGATGTTGTCGCCGATGGTGATCACCTCGCCGACTTCGCGTCCCATTACAAGCATGCTCCGATCCTCCAGACCGAGGGAAAATCCGAGCCTGCTCCGGGCCTTGGCGCTTATCAATCAGACCCGTCTTAAATAGACCGACCCTACACCGCAAGGTAAAAAGCCTTACAGACGGCTCCTCAATCCAGCCCTATTGAGACGAGCGCCCCTTGGCGCGCATCTTCACCGCCATGCTCGCCATTTCATCGTAGAGCTTCTCGGGCGCTGCGCATTTGAGGCGCCAGGCCTCACGCCCCGCTTCGTGGGGCAGGATCAGGAACTCGCCCGCTGCCACCTGCGCATGGATATGCTCGGCGATCTGCGCGGCGCTGATGGGCGAACCTTTCAGCAGCTTGCCGACCTGCGCCTTCATGGCCGGGTTCGGCCCCCGGAAGGAATCGAGCAGGTTGGTCTGAAAGAATGACGGGCATACCACATGCACGCCCACGTCCACCTGCCGCAACTCCACCAACAGGCTTTCCGACAGCGCCAGCACGCCAGCCTTGGCCACGTTGTAGTTGCTCATGCCCGGTCCTTGCATGAGCGCGGCCATGGACGCGATGTTGACGATGCGCCCCTTGCTGCGCTCGAGCAGCGGCAGAAACGCCTTGCAGCCCTTGACCACACCCATGAGGTTGACCGCGATCTGCCAGTCCCAGTCCTCCAGCGACAATTCGGCGAAAAAGCCCCCGGAGGCGACCCCGGCGTTGTTGACGATCACGTCGATTCCGCCGAACTGCGCCTCGCAGGCTTGGGCCAGCGCAGTGAGCTGGCTGTAGTCGCGCACATCGCAGCGCTGCACGAAGCCCTCGCCACCGGCGGCACGCACCTGTTCGAGGGTTTCGCGCAAACCGATCTCGTTGACATCGGCCAGCGCCATGCGCCAGCCCTCGCGCGCCCAGCGCAGGGCAATCTCGCGGCCCAGGCCTGATCCTGCGCCGGTGATCATGATGCGGTCTTGCATGGTGCCTGGCCTTGTGCTGACTGAAGTAGCGCCGAGTCTAATCAACGCGCAGCCGTCGGGCAGGGTTCATCAGGCCCGTGAATGCAGCGGCATGACCCGGCAGTCAGTGCCCTGTGACAGTGTCCACGACACCCGATGGAATCTTTCGCAAGCGGCGCCAGTCGGAGCTTACAAGAGGCCAGCAATTCGTGGCCCTTGACCCCCAACCATGCAAGGACTCTGTCATGACCACGATCCTCATCATCATCCTCATTCTGCTGCTGATCGGTGGCCTACCGGTCTTCCCCCACTCGCGCAGCTGGGGCTATGGCCCGTCCGGTATCGTCGGCGTGGTGCTGGTCGTGCTGCTGGTACTGTTGTTGCTCGGCAGAATATGACCCACCCGCAGGCCCGCAAATGAAGACGCCCCGCAATGCGGGGCGTTTTCATGGGTGCATCACCAAAGAGGAATCAGTGCGAGACAGCGCCTGAAGCACCCAGGCCGGTCTGCGAGCGAACGAACTGCGGGTAGAACAGCGCACGCTCCTCATCGGCCGCCTTGGACTTGTCGGTGATCGAGAAGAACCAGATACCGACGAAGGCGATGAGCATCGAGAACAGCGCTGGATACTCATACGGGTAGATGGCCTTCTCGTGACCGAGAATCTGTACCCAGATGGTCGGGCCGAGCACCATCAGGCCCACCGCGCTGATCAGGCCCAGCCAGCCGCCGATCATCGCGCCGCGGGTGGTCAGCTTCTTCCAGTACATCGAGAGCAGCAGTACCGGGAAGTTGCAGCTGGCGGCGATGGAGAACGCCAGGCCTACCATGAAGGCGATGTTCTGCTTCTCGAACAGGATGCCCAGACCGATCGCCAGCACGCCCAAGGCGACGGTGGTGATCTTCGACACGCGGATTTCGTCCTTGTCGTTGGCTTTGCCTTTGCGCCAGACGCTGGCGTACAGGTCGTGGGATACCGCCGAGGCGCCGGCCAGGGTCAGGCCGGCGACCACCGCCAGGATGGTGGCGAAGGCCACCGCCGAGATGAAGCCCAGGAATACGCTGCCGCCCACCGCGTTGGCCAGGTGCACCGCCGCCATGTTGTTACCGCCCAACAGCGCGCCGGTGGCGTCCTTGAAGTCCGGGTTGGTGCTGACCAGCAGGATGGCGCCGAAGCCGATGATGAAGGTGAGGATGTAGAAATAGCCGATGAAGCCGGTGGCATACAGCACGCTCTTGCGCGCTTCCTTGGCGTCGCTGACGGTGAAGAAGCGCATCAGGATATGCGGCAGGCCGGCGGTGCCGAACATCAGCGCAAGGCCCAGCGAGAAGGCCGAGATCGGATCCTTGACCAGACCACCCGGACTCATGATCGCCTCGCCCTTGGCGTGCACCTTGATCGCTTCGGAGAACAGCGTGTTGAAGTCGAAGCCCACATGCTTCATCACCATCAGTGCCATGAAGCTGGCACCGGAGAGCAGTAGCACCGCCTTGATGATCTGCACCCAGGTGGTGGCGAGCATGCCACCGAACAGCACGTACAGGCACATGAGGATGCCGACCAGCACCACTGCGACGTGGTAGTCCAGGCCGAACAGCAACTCGATCAGCTTGCCCGCGCCGACCATCTGCGCGATCAGGTAGAACGCCACCACCACCAGCGAGCCGGAGGCCGACAAGGTGCGGATCTGTTTCTGTCCGAGGCGGTAGGAAGCGACGTCGGCGAAGGTGTACTTGCCCAGGTTACGCAGGCGTTCGGCGATCAGGAACAGGATGATCGGCCAGCCCACGAGGAAGCCGATGGAGTAGATCAGGCCGTCGTAGCCGGAGGTGAAGACCAGCGCGGAAATCCCCAGGAACGAGGCGGCGGACATGTAGTCGCCGGCAATCGCCAGGCCATTCTGAAAGCCGGTGATGCGCCCGCCAGCAGCGTAGTAGTCCGAGGCCGACTTGTTGCGCTTGGAGGCCCAATAGGTGATGCCGAGGGTGAAGCAGACAAAGGCCAGGAACATGACGATCGCCGAGACGTTCAGCGGTTGCTTGTGCACCTCGCCGGTGATCGCATCGGCAGCCCACACGGCGGGTGCGAAGGCACCGCAGGCAAGTACGGCCAGGGTTTTGGCGTGACGGATCATTGCTGCGCCTCCTTCAGGATCGCCTTGTTCAGCTCATCGAATTCGCCGTTGGCGCGCCGTACGTAGATGGCGGTGAGGATGAAGGCCGAGAGGATCAAGCCCACGCCCAGGGGGATGCCCCAGGTGATGGACGAACCGGCGCTGATCTTGGCGCCGAGAATCTGCGGGCCATAGGCGATGAGCAGGATGAAAGCGCAGTAGAGGCCGAGCATGATCGCCGAGAGGATCCAGGCGAAGCGCTCGCGCTTGCTGACCAGCTCCTTGAAACGCGGACTTTCTTGTATCGATCGGTAGATGCTGTCGTTCATTGTTTTTGTCCTAGCAGCAACACAGTAAGGGGAGAACCCGCCTTAACTTTATGCTGCCGGTGGACGTCAACCAGACGACCTTAGTCTTAGATGCAACAGTGTTTTACATGGACTGCAATAAATAAAGGCCGGCGCGCCTGGATCGCGGGTTTGCCCACGGTCCAGGCGCGCCGGCCCTGACGGTTACTTGCCCGTCCACTCCTTGACGCGCTCTGGATGCTTGGCCACCCAGTCTTTGGCTGCCGCTTCAGGCTTGGCGCCATCCTGGATCGCCAACATCACCTCGCCAATCTCGTCTTTTGACTGCCATTGGAATTTCTTGAGGAATTCGGCCACTTCCGGCGCCTTGGTGGCCAGTTGAGTACTACCGATACTGTTGACGGTCTCCGCAGCGCCGAATACGCCCTTCGGATCTTCCAGGAATTTCAGTTTCCATCTGGCGAACATCCAGTGGGGCACCCAACCCGTGACCACAACCGAATCTTTCTTGTTCTCGGCACGGGTCAACTCAGCGATCATCCCGGCACCCGAACTGGCGGTCAGTTTGTAACCGGTCAGGTCATAATCCTTGATAGCTTGCTCGGTCTTGATCATCACACCGGAACCGGCGTCGATCCCGACGATCTTCTGCTTGAAGCCGGTGTCGGTCTTGAGGTCGGCGATACTGTTGGCTTTGACGTACTCCGGCACGATCAGACCAATCTTGGCGTCTTTGAAGTTGGGGCCGTAGTCGACGACGTTGTCCTTGTTCTTGGCCCAGTACTCGCCATGGGTGACCGGCAGCCAGGCCGAGAGCATGGCGTCGAGTTTACCGGTGGCCACGCCCTGCCACATGATGCCGGTGGCAACCGCCTGCAACTTCACGTCGTAACCGAGTTTCTGCTTGATCACTTCGGCGGCCACGTTACTGGTTGCCACACTGTCGGACCAGCCCTCCACGTAACCGATGCTGATTTCCTTGGCCATGGCTTGCCCTGCGCCCATGGCGAGCACCAAAGCACCGGCCACACCCAGGAAACGTCGCGTTCTTTTGATTGTCGCCATCGAAAGCATCCCCTCGTCAGGTCTTGGAGATTCCATCATCGACCTGCCGGACCGCGCGACCTGCTCCATCAACGACCTTCACCGAGCGATCAGCGACAGCACTTGGCCATTAGCGTCATCGGGCCGAAGTCTTCTGCGCGATCCTTGCATGCCAAATGCTTGGCGCCGGGCTACTATCCACCGCTTACCCCGATCACTCGCGCCAGACGATGGACCGCTCGATGCCCAGCCCACCCCACATCACCCTCTCCTACTGCCTCGCTTGCCTGATCGCCGTGCTCGGCCTCGGCGCCCTCTGGTACGGGCTTGGCAGGCCGATCCACCTGCCTGATGCGGCCAGCCCCACGCACAAACTGCAATGCGCCTCCTACACCCCGTTCGACAAGGATCAGTCACCCTTCGACCAACCCTTCCGATTGCGCCCGGCGCGCATGGACGCCGACCTGGCGCTGCTGGCCGAGCGATTTCAGTGCATCCGCACCTATTCCATGAGCGGCCTGGAAGCCATACCGGCCCTGGCGCGCAAGCATGGCTTGAAGGTGATGCTCGGTGCCTGGGTCAACGCCAACCCGGTGGACACCGACAAGGAGCTGGCGCTGCTGGTCGAAGCGGCCAACGCCAACCCGGACGTGGTCAGCGCGGTGATCGTCGGCAACGAGACGCTGCTGCGCAAGGAGGTCACCGGCCAGCGTCTGGCCGAATTGATCACGCGGGTGAAACGTCAGGTCAAGGTGCCGGTCACCTACGCCGACGTGTGGGAGTTCTGGTTACAGCACCCGCAGGTGGCGCCAGTCGTGGACTTTCTGACCATCCACCTGCTGCCGTACTGGGAGGACGACCCACGTGGCATCGACGACGCCCTGGCCCATGTCGCCGAGGTACGACGAACGTTCGGCGCGCGTTTCGCGCCCAAGGACATCTTCATCGGCGAGACCGGCTGGCCCAGCGAAGGGCGTCAGCGGGAAACGGCCGAGCCCAGTCGGGTCAACGAGGCGCGCTTCGTTCGCGGCTTCGTCGCGCTGGCCGAGGCCAACGGCTGGCACTACAACCTGATCGAAGCCTTCGATCAACCGTGGAAGCGTGCCAGCGAGGGCGCCGTGGGCGGCTATTGGGGGCTGTACGACGCCGACCGGCAGGACAAGGGCGTGCTCGAAGGGCCGGTCAGCAACCTGCCATTGTGGCCGCAGTGGTGGTTGGCCAGTATCGCACTCACGCTGCTGATCCTGACCCTGGCCGGTCGCCCGGCACAGGCCCGTGCGGCGTGGCTGCTACCGCTGCTGGCCGCCACCGGTGCCGGTTGCCTGGGCCTGTGGGGCGAGCTGGCGCGGACCAACGCGCGCTTTGCCGGAGAGTGGCTCTGGGTGCTGCTGCTGGCGGGGTTGAATATGGTGGTGCTCTGCCATGGCGCGCTGGCGCTGGCGCAGCGCGACGGCTGGCGTCAGCGTCTGTTCCTCTGGCTCGAGGCGCGTGCCGGTGGCTGGCTGCTGGCGGCCGGATTTGCCGCCGCGGTGAGCATGCTGGCGATGGTCTTCGACGCGCGCTATCGCAGTTTTCCCAGTGCGGCCCTGCTGGTGCCAGCTCTGGTGTACCTGCTACGCCCGGTGCCGACGCGACGGGCCGAAGCGGCGCTGCTGGCCTTCATCGTCGGCGCCGGCATTGCGCCGCAGCTCTATCAGGAGGGCCTGTACAACCCTCAGGCGTGGGGCTGGGCAGCCGCCAGCCTGCTGATGACCGCAGCGCTGTGGCGCAGCCTGCGCACGCGATGAACGACGCGCGACCTGGAAGGACTCAGCCAACGATCACCGATTGGCTGACCTCCATGAGCAAGGGCAGCAACTCCTGCCGCACCCGCTCCACCGGCCAGACACTCAACTGCGCGGTGATATTGATGGCCGCCACCACCTGGAAGTGCACGTTGCGAATCGGCGCCGCGATGCCCACCTGACCGACCAGTACCTGTTCCTGGGTCAGCGAGTAACCCTGCTCGGCGGCCTGGCGGATGCACTGCAGCAACGTCGCCTTGTCCGTTTCCGTCTGCCCGGTGAACGCCGTCGGCACCACCTGTTCCAGGCTGGCCTGCACGCGCTCAGGCGGTAGATCGGCGAGCAGCACCCGGCCGGCCGAGGTGCACCAGGCCGGCATGCGCCGGCCCGGCAGCATTTCGGCGAAGGTCTGGTTCGGCCCCGGCACTCGCAGCACATAGACGATGTCGTGCCCCGACAGCACGCTGAGATTGACCGTGAGGTTGCAGCGCTCGCGAATCAACTTCAACGCGGGCAGCGCGCGGCTGACCAACGGCGAGGCGTTCAGGTAGAGAAAGCCCAGCTCCAGCGCCTTGTGAGTGAGACTGTAGCGGCGCGAAGACTCATCCTTGGCCAGATAGCCCAGCTCGCACCAGGTATGGGTGAAGCGCTGCGCGGCGCTCTTGGTCATGTCGCAGGCCTGAGCCAGCTCTGTCAGCCCCAGCGATGACTGCCCTGCCCGGAACACTTCCAACACACGGATACCTTTGTCCAAGGTCTCGATGAACTGCGGATGCTGCTGGCGGGTAGCGCGGTCATTCATATCTGGCGGGTTCCGTAAAAGGAGGAGCAGCTTACCCCATATTGACCCGCACTCCAGCACGGGGTATACCTAGTATCAATAAACGATAATAAGTATTGTAGAACGATACATGGAGCTTAGTATGGATGATGACACCGATACCGGCCTAGCCACCCGACCGGCCTGGGAGCTGGCGGCCGAAATCCGCGCCGGGCATCTGTCCGCACGTGAACTGACGCAGGCGTGCCTGACACAACTGGAGCGCTACAATCCGACGCTCAATGCACTGGTCACAGTGGATGCGCAAGGCGCACTCGAGCGCGCCGAGGCCGCCGATCAGCGACAGGCCAAGGGCGAAACGCTCGGCGCGCTGCATGGCTTGCCGGTGGCGCACAAAGACTCGTTCCTCACCGCAGGCATGCGCACCACCTGGGGCTCGAAGGTCTACGCCGAGCATGTCCCCGATCAGGACTCACTGATCGTGCAGCGCCAGGCCGCCGCCGGCTCGATCCTGCTGGGCAAGAGCAACCTGCCGGAATTCGGCGCAGGTTCGCAGACCTTCAACGAAGTGTTCGGCGCCACGCGAAACCCTTACGCACCGGAGCTGACCTGTGGCGGCAGCAGCGGCGGATCGGCCGTGGCCTTGGCCACCGGCATGGTGGCACTGGCAGACGGCACCGACATGGGCGGTTCTCTGAGAAATCCGGCGAGCTTCTGCAACATCGTCGGTTTGCGCCCGTCCATCGGTCGGGTGCCGAATCTGCCCAACGCCAACAGCTTCGGCCAACTGACCGTGGCCGGCCCCATGGGGCGCTGCGTGGCCGATGTCGCACTGCTGCTCAGCGTGATCGCAGGCCAACACCCGCGCGACCCCCTGTCGCTGCAGTCGCACACCTATCCAGTGACGACGCTGGCAGAGCACGATTTCAAAGGCGCGCGCATCGCCTACAGCCCCGACCTGGGCGGGCTGCCAGTCGATCCGCAGGTACGCGCCGTCACCGAGGCTGGCGTGCGACGCCTGGACGAGCTGGGCTGCACGGTCGAACTGGCAGAGCCCGACTTCACAGGCGGCGCACGGGCCTTCCAGGTCTTGCGCGCGCTCACCTACGCCGGCGGCTATGCCGACCTTCTGCAGGGCAATCGCCACCTGCTCAAGGACACCGTGATCTGGAACATCGAGCAGGCCAGCACCTTCACGGCCCAGGATGTGATGGACGCCGAAGCAGTCCGTGCACGGCTGTTCCGAGAGCTGCAAGCACTGCTGGAGCGCTTCGACTTCCTGGTCGCTCCGGTCAGTCAGGTGCTGCCCTTCCCGGTCGAACAGCCTTACGTGACACAGATCGGCGAGCAGCCGATGCAGACCTACATCGACTGGATGAACAGCTGTTCGCTGATCACCCTGACCGGCCACCCGGCCCTGTCGCTGCCTTGCGGCTTCAGTGAGCAGGGCCTGCCGGTGGGGTTGCAGATCGTCGGCCGCTACCGCGACGAGCAGCGATTGCTGGCGTTCGCGCACGCGCTGGAGTCGATCAACCGTCCCTACACCACTCGCCCGCTGGCGCGTTAACCCGCAGCGCCGGTACAGCGCGACAGACGCAGAAACCAACACCGGCTTGATTCCTTTTGACAATGCCAACAACAAATCAAAGGTAGCCACGATGTCCAGTTCCAGTACCCCGCGCGCCCAAGCGCAGCCCCGTGCCCGGCAACCCATAAGGGCTGCCGCCGGCTCATTCCTCGGCACCCTCATCGAGTGGTTCGACTTCTATATCTATGCAACGGCCTCGGCGCTGATCTTCAGCCACGTGTTCTTTCCAGGCAGCAGCCAACTGGTCGGCACCTTGTCGTCCTTCGCCACGCTGGCGGTAGGCTTCGTCGCTCGACCGTTGGGCGGCATCATTTTCGGTCACCTGGGCGATCGCTTCGGACGCAAGTACTCGCTGATCCTGACGCTGGTGCTGATGGGCGTCTCGACGGTGGGCATCGGCCTGTTGCCCTCCTATGCGCAGGCAGGCTTCTGGGCACCGGTGCTGCTGGTGGGCCTGCGTATCCTGCAGGGCATTGCCGTGGGCGGCGAATGGGGAGGCGCGGTGCTGCTGGCCAGCGAGCATGCACCGGAGGGCAAGAAGAGCTTCTACGCCTCGTTCGCCCAGTTGGGCAGCCCGGCGGGGCTGGTGCTGTCGCTGATGGTGTTCCGTTTCATCACCGAGATGCCTGAGGCCGACATGTACGCCTGGGGCTGGCGACTGCCGTTCATCGGCAGCATCGTGCTGCTGTTGCTGGCGTTCGTGATCCGCCGCGGCGTGCATGAGTCACCTGAGTTCGAGGCGCTGGCCCAGCAGGGTCAACCGGCGAAATCGCCGGTCAAGACCGTGGTCCGTGATGCCTGGCCATTGATCCTGCTGGTAATGGGTGCCTGCACCATCGGTATCTCGTCGGCCTACTTCACCAACACCTTCATGATCGCCTACGCCACCCAGTACATGGGCATCAAGAGCTCGGTGATCCTCGAATGCCTGTCGGTGGTCGCACTCGTGCAGTTGATTAACCAGCCGATAGCCGCCTGGCTCGCTGACAAGGTGGGTGCAGGTCGCTTCCTGCTGGTGACCTCGGGCATCAGCATACTGGTGCCGTACGTCATGTTCAGCCTCGTTTCCACCGGACAAGGAACGATGATCATCCTCGGCATCGCGCTGGCCAAGGTGTTCTCCTCGGCGTTCTATGCCGTGATCGCCGGCTACATCACCGATGTGTTCCCAGTCGCCCAGCGCTATTCGGGCATTTCGTTGGCCTACCAAGCCTGCGGCGCGCTGATCGGCGGGACCACGCCGATGGTCGGCACCCTGATTGCCGGGCAGGCGGCAGGCCAATGGTGGCCCCTGGCGGTGTTCTACTCGGCGCTGGCGCTGACGTCGTTCCTCTGTGTAGGGGCACTGACATGTCGGCGCAGCGTGCTCGCGCCTGCCGTTGCCTGAGGCGGCGCAAGCTGCTCCCTCAGCCGGCGCGATTTCGCGTGCCGGCATCGCGGACCAGGCGCAGCCCAGCCAGCACCACGGCGAACACGGCCAGGCTGGCCGTGTACAGCACCAAGGCCGACAGCCCGGCCAGCAGCGCCAGCACGGCCAACCACCAGCCTGCGCGCCCGCGCAATACCTGGCTTAGCAGCGCCAGCCCCAGCCCCAGCCAGCCGATCCACTGGAAGTGAATCCACAACCCCAGCATTGAGCGCACCTGGCATTGCCAGTGCGCGGCCGGCACGCTGCACAGGCCCACCCACTGGCTGTCCTCCATCAAGCCGTAGCGCACTCCATAACTGGCCGCCAGCCATAACGGCAGCAGCAGCAACAGCGCAACTACAGGCATCGAGCGACTCATGCACAGCTCCGGAAGAATGTCATCGGCGCTCAGGATAATCCCCCAGACTCATGGCGCAAGGCCCAATCTCTGAGCGTGGCCAGAATCGTCATGCCGACCATTGCCGCGCCAGCCACTTTCACGGCAACATCAGCCACCATAAACGACCGCGCGCCAAGCAACTTTGCCATCATCCTGATGGTCCTAGCTCCACATTGCCTTTGCCGTCTCCTGGGGGACTCTCCATGCTTCGACCGTTGCGCCTCGCCGCCCTGCTGTGCGGCCTGCTCCTGGCTGCGGCTGCTTCCGCGCGGGACATAGATCCGGCCACCTACGGCTATCCGCTGACCAACCCGTTCGAAGCGACCATCGCCACGACACCGCCGGACCAACGTCCGACGCTGCCCAGCGATGACGACATCGACCAATCCGACTACAGCCTGACGCTGCGCCCTGAGCGCGAATTCACGCTGCCGGACAACTTCTGGCCGGTGAAGAAGCTGCGCTACCGCCTGGCGCGTCAGGATCACAAGGCGCCGCTGGTGTTCATCATCGCCGGCACCGGCGCGCCCTACAGCAGCACCATCAACGAATATCTCAAGAAACTGTTCTACCAGGACGGCTACCACGTGGTGCAGTTGTCCTCGCCGACCAGTTGGGACTTCATGAGCGCCGCCTCGCGCTTCGCCACCCCCGGCGTCAGCCGCGAGGATGCCGAAGACTTGTACCGGGTCATGCAGGCCGTGCGCGCCCAACATCCGCGCCTGCCGATCAGCGACTTCTATCTCACCGGCTACAGCCTCGGTGCGCTGGACGCTGCGTTCGTCAGCCACCTGGACGAGACCCGTCGCAGCTTCAATTTCAAGCGCGTGCTGCTGCTCAACCCGCCGGTGAACCTGTATACCTCGATCAACAACCTCGACAAGATGGTGCAGACCCAGGTCAAAGGCATCGACCGCAGCACCACCTTCTATGAACTGATGCTGGAAAAGCTCACCCGCTACTTCCAGGACAAGGGCTTCGTCGACCTCAATGACGCCCTGCTGTACGACTTCCAGCAGTCGCGCGAGCACCTGTCCAACGAACAGATGGCCATGCTGATCGGCACCTCGTTCCGCTTTTCCGCCGCCGACATCGCCTTCACCTCAGACCTGATCAACCGCCGCGGCCTGATCATTCCTCCGAAGTTTCCAATCACCGAAAGCACTAGCCTGACGCCGTTCTTCAAGCGCGCCTTGCAATGCGACTTCGATTGCTACCTGACCGAACAGGTCATTCCCATGTGGCGAGCGCGCACTGACGGCAACAACCTGCTGCAATTGATCGACCAAGTCAGCCTCTACGCCCTGACCGACTACTTGCGTGACAGCCCGAAGATCGCCGTGATGCACAACGCCGACGACGTCATTCTCGGCCCCGGCGACATCGGTTTCCTGCGCAAAGTGTTCGGCGATCGCCTGACCCTCTACCCACACGGCGGCCATTGCGGCAACCTCAACTACCGTGTCAACGCCAAAGACATGCTGGAGTTCTTCCGTGGCTGACAGACTCGTACTTGCCCTCGCCCTGCTCATCAGCACCAGCGCCCTGGCGGCTGAAACCGCCCCGCGTACCAGCGTCATCGAGGCTGACGTGACGGCCGCCCCGACCGTGGAGTCGGACGGCTTCCTCGACCCGATGCGCGAGCTGAAATTCAACCCTGGCCTCGACCAGCGCGAATTCGAGCGCTCCACCTTGGCCGCGCTCAACGTCTACGACCCACTGGAGTCGATGAACCGGCGCATCTATCACTTCAACTACCGCTTCGACCAATGGGTGTTCATTCCAGCCGTCGACGGCTACCGCTACGTGACGCCGCAGTTCGTACGTACCGGCGTAAGCAACTTCTTCAACAACCTGGGCGATGTACCGAACCTGTTCAACAGCCTGCTGCAACTCAAGGGCAAGCGCTCGGCGGAAATCACTGCGCGGCTGATGTTCAACACCTTGATCGGTGTGGGCGGGCTGTGGGATCCGGCGACCAAGATGGGGCTGCCGCGCCAGAGCGAGGACTTCGGCCAGACCCTGGGCTTCTACGGCGTCCCGGAAGGACCGTACCTCATGCTGCCGATCTTCGGGCCTTCGAACCTGCGCGATACCACGGGCCTGGTGGTGGATTACGTGGGAGAGCGTGAGGCGAATTTCCTCGACGTGGCCGAAACCAGCAGCGATCACCCGGAAATCACTTTGCTCAAAGCGATCGACCGACGCTACTCCACCAACTTCCGCTATGGGCAGACCAACTCGCCGTTCGAGTACGAGAAGGTCCGCTACGTCTATACCCAGGCACGCAAGCTGCAAATTGCCGAGTAGATCGGCTGCCGCCTCCCAGCGACCCACCCCCGCTCACCACAGGGGTGGGTCGCTCTCTAAGATTCGACCCGCTACCCCCTCAGCCCGGCAAACCCAGAAACTGCGACAGCTCGCGCCGCTTGGCCAAGGCATCGCTGCGTCCAAGCTCGATCAATTCACTGCAATAGCTGGCCTCGAACAACAGGTAGCTGAGCACCCCGGCGCCACTGGTTTTGGTCGCCCCAGGTCCGCGTAGGAACAGGCGCAATGCGGCAGGCAGTTCCCGGCGGTGACGCGCGGCTATCTCGTCCAGCGGCTGGCTGGGCGCCACCACCAATACCTCGATGGGCGCCAACCCCAGACGCCGGCCCTCCACATGGCTCGGTATCAGATGACTCAGGTGATTGAGTCGCTGCAGCAGCTCGATGTCGTCTTCCAGACTATCGATGAAGGTGCTGTTGAGCAGGTGCGCGCCAATTTGCGCCAGGCTCGGCTGTCGACCACTGAACACCCGCGCGCGCTGCACGGGCGACACCGGGCGCTGAGGGTTACCGCTGACGCCCACCACCAGGACGCGGCTGGCCCCCAGATGCAGCGCCGGGCTGATCGGCGCCGACTGACGCACAGCGCCATCCCCGTAGTACTCATCGCCCAGGCGCACCGGCGCGAACAGTAACGGGATCGCCGAACTGGCCAGCAGGTGCTCGACGCTCAGGGCCGTGGGCACGCCAATGCGCCGATGCCGCAGCCACGGCTCGATGGCGCCACGACCCTGGTAGAAGGTCACCGCCTGGCCCGACTGGTAACCGAAGGCGGTAATCGCTACTGCACGCAATTGCTCGCTGTCGAGGGCGCGACCGATACCGTCCAGATCCAGATGTGCGCGCAGCAGCGTACGCAGGGGACTGCTGTCGAGCAGCGCCACGGGGCTTTGCCGGCCCAGGCCGAGCAGGCCGTGACCAATGAAGCGACTGGCCTGGCGGATGACCCCGGGCCAGTCGCTGCGCAGCACCAAATGACTGCGAAAGTGTTGCCAGAAACGGGTCAGGCGCTGCACCGAATCGCCGAAATGCGTGGCCCCGCTGGCCAAGGTCACGGCGTTGATAGCCCCGGCCGAGGTGCCGACGATGACCGGGAAGGGATTGGCCGCACCCACCGGCAGCAGTTCGGCGATACCTGCCAGTACACCGACCTGATAAGCGGCGCGGGCGCCGCCGCCTGAAAGGATCAGCCCGGTGACGGGAGGTGCGGCCATGGATACCTTCCTGGTTATCGGGAGTCAGCGCTTCTTTTTCTCGTACAAGCGCGGGGCGCCTTCGGGACGCGACTTGAAGCGCCGATGGGCCCACAAGTACTGCTGCGGGCATTCACGTAGCACGGACTCGACCCACTGGTTGATGCGCAGGCAGTCGGCCTCCTCGGTCTCGCCTGGGAAGTCCTCCAGCGGCGGATGCACCACCAACCGATAGCCGCTGCCATCTTCCAGGCGTTTCTGAGTGAAGGGGATCACCCGTGCCTTGCCCAGCCGGGCGAACTTGGTGGTGGCGGTAACGGTGGCAGCGGGGATGCCGAACAGCGGCACGAACAGGCTTTGCTTGGTGCCGTAGTCCTGGTCCGGCGCATACCAGATCGCCCGCCCACTGCGCAGCAGCTTGAGCATGCTGCGTACGTCTTCGCGCTCGACCGCCAGGGAATCGAGGTTGTGCCGCTCGCGACCGCTGCGCTGGATGAAGTCGAACACCGGGTTGCCGTGCTCGCGGTACATGCCATCGATGGTATGGGCCTGGCCCAGCAGCGCCGCGCCGATCTCCAGCGTGGTGAAGTGCACCGCCATGAGGATGGCGCCCTGCCCGTCCTGCTGGGCCGCCTGCAGATGCTCGAGCCCTTCGATATGGGCCAGCCGCGCCAGTCTTTCTTTGGGCCACCACCAGCTCATGGCCATCTCGAAGAAGGCGATGCCCGTGGAAGCGAAATTGTCTTTCAAAAGCTGTCGCCGTTCGTCGCTGGACAGCTCTGGAAAGCACAGCTCCAAATTGCGCGCCGCGATGCGCCGGCGCTCGCCGGCCACGCGATACATCACCGCGCCCAACAGGCTGCCCAGCCCCAGCAGGGCTCGATACGGCAACTGCACCACCAGCCACAGCAGGCCAAGGCCCAGCCACAGGGCCCAGAAACGTGGGTGAAGGAAATAGGGACGAAACCGCGGACGATCCATTGAAGCTTCCGGTAAGACAAAGGCCCGGCATTCTACAACCTTTGGCCGCAGGTTGCGGCCAATCGGTCTTATCGCTATAAGTCAGGGCACTTTTTCCGTTACAAGTCGTCTATGCAGACCATGAGCCTCAACCAGACACCCGACTCCGCCAACGTGTTCCAGCTCAAGGGCAGCATGCTCGCCATCACAGTGCTGGAACTGGCGCGCAACGACCTCCAGGCCCTCGACCGCCAATTGGCGGCGAAGGTCGCGCAGGCCCCCAATTTCTTCAGCAACACACCGCTGGTCCTGGCGCTGGACAAGCTGCCAGCCGACGAAGGCGCGATCGATCTGCCCGGACTGATGCGCACCTGCCGTCACCACGGCCTGCGCACCTTGGCCATTCGTGCCAGCCGCATCGAGGATATCGCCGCCGCGATTGCCATCGACCTGCCGGTGCTGCCGCCCTCCGGGGCCCGTGAACGGCCATTGGAGCCGGAACCGGAAGTGAAGAAGCCAGAGCCCGCTCCCGCGCCGCCGCCTGCCGAACCAGAGGTGCGCCCCACGCGCATCATCACCAGCCCCGTGCGCGGTGGACAGCAGATCTACGCACAAGGCGGCGATCTGGTGGTGACCGCTTCGGTCAGCCCGGGTGCGGAACTTCTCGCCGATGGCAACATCCATGTCTACGGCGCCATGCGTGGCCGCGCATTGGCCGGTATCAAAGGTAATACCCGCGCCAGGATCTTCTGCCAGCAGATGACCGCCGAAATGGTCTCCATCGCCGGTCAGTACAAGGTCTGCGAGGACCTGCGCCGCGATCCGCTGTGGGGTTCGGGCGTACAGGTGAGCCTGGTCGGCGACGTGTTGAACATCACCCGTCTTTAACGGATACTGCCGCCATTTTAAGCGCAACTTTTCCCGTTGCCTTTTTTGCATTTGCTGGGACTTAGGGTCCCATTTATTTAGGGGTGAAACACCTTGGCCAAGATTCTCGTGGTTACTTCCGGCAAAGGGGGGTGGGCAAGACCACCACCAGCGCCGCCATCGGTACCGGCCTCGCACTGCGTGGCCACAAGACGGTGATCGTCGACTTCGACGTCGGTCTGCGTAACCTCGACCTGATCATGGGCTGTGAGCGCCGCGTGGTGTATGACTTCGTCAACGTGGTCAACGGCGAAGCCAACCTGCAGCAGGCCCTGATCAAGGACAAACGCCTGGAGAACCTGTACGTGCTGGCCGCCAGCCAGACCCGTGACAAGGACGCGCTCACCCAGGAAGGCGTGGAAAAAGTCCTGATGGAGCTCAAGGAGCAGTTCGAGTACGTGATCTGCGACTCCCCGGCCGGTATCGAGAAAGGCGCACACCTGGCGATGTACTTCGCCGACGAGGCCATCGTCGTGACCAACCCCGAGGTTTCCTCGGTCCGTGACTCGGACCGCATGCTGGGCATCCTGTCGAGCAAGTCGCGCCGTTCCGAGAACGGTAAGGAGCCGATCAAGGAACACCTGCTGATCACCCGCTACCACCCCGAGCGCGTGGTCAAGGGCGAGATGCTGAGCGTGGCCGACGTCGAAGAGATCCTGTCGATCAAGCTCAAGGGCGTGATTCCCGAATCCCAGGCGGTGCTCAAGGCTTCCAACCAGGGCATCCCGGTCATCCTCGACGACCAGAGCGATGCCGGTCAGGCCTACAGCGACGCCGTCGACCGCCTGCTGGGCAAAGAGAAGCCGATGCGCTTCATCGACGTACAGAAGAAGGGATTCTTCGAGCGCATTTTCGGGAGCAAATAAACCATGAACCTTTTTGACTTCTTTCGTGGCAGACAGAAACAGAGCAGCGCGTCGGTAGCGAAAGAGCGTCTACAGATCATCGTGGCGCATGAGCGCGGCCAACGCAGTGAACCGGACTACCTGCCGGCGCTGCAGAAGGAACTGCTGGAAGTGATCCGCAAGTATGTGAACATCGGCAATGACGACGTGCACATCGAGTTGGAGAACCAGGGCAGTTGCTCGATCCTCGAGCTGAACATCACCCTGCCGGATCGCTGATCCGGTCTAGCACATCGGGGCTGCGTTGCAGCCCATCGCGGGAGGGGTCCGCGCCTTTGGCCAGAGCATCGGCAGGGGCGAAGGCATTGCGCGATGGGCTGCACGCAGCCCCGCTGCTTTGTACAGAGACCCCGCAATGCCGCTGTCGAACATCCACATCCTGCATCAGGATGCTTCCATTCTGGTGATCAACAAACCGACCCTGCTGCTGTCGGTGCCAGGTCGCGCCGAAGACAACAAGGACTGCCTGATCACCCGCCTCCAGGAAAACGGCTATCCCGAGGCGCTGATCGTCCATCGCCTGGACTGGGAAACCTCCGGCATCATCCTGCTGGCCCGTGATGCGGACAGCCACCGCGAGCTGTCGCGCCAGTTCCATGACCGCGAAACCGAAAAAGCCTACACCGCACTGTGCTGGGGTCAGCCGGTCTTGGACAGCGGCAGCATCGACCTGCCGCTGCGTTACGATCCGCCGACCAAGCCACGTCACGTGGTCGATCATGAACAGGGCAAGCATGCCCTGACGTTCTGGCGCGTGCTGGAACGCCACGCCGACCACTGCCGCGTGGAGCTGACACCGATCACGGGCCGCTCGCACCAATTGCGGGTGCACATGCTTTCCATCGGCCACCCGTTGCTGGGCGATCGGCTGTACGCCAATCCCGAGGCCCTGGCCGCTCACGACCGCCTGTGCTTGCACGCCTCGATGCTCAGCTTCACCCATCCGGTGTCCGGCCAGCGGTTGAAGTTCGAGTGCCCCGCGCCGTTCTGAGCGGCCAGTGGCGGGCGGCAAGCGTCAAGAAAAAATGCCGGCACCTCGGCAGACCGCTTGCCCCGCCGACCGTCTTTGCTTGAAGCTTGCAGCTTGCCGCTTGAAGCTCGAATTTGGAGTGAGTTATGCGTGAAGCACTGAACACCGGCCTGATCGACTTTCTCAAGGCCTCCCCTACGCCCTTCCACGCCACCGCCAGCCTGGCCAAGCGCCTTGACGCAGCGGGCTATCAGCGCCTGGACGAGCGTGACAGTTGGGACACGGTGCCGGGCGGGCGCTATTACGTGACCCGCAACGACTCCTCGATCATCGCCGTGCGCCGGGGCAAGCACTCACCGCTGATCGGCGGCATGCGCCTGGTCGGCGCGCACACCGACAGCCCGTGCCTGCGGGTCAAGCCGCAGCCGGAGCTGCAGCGCCACGGATTCCTGCAATTGGGCGTGGAAGTCTATGGCGGCGCCCTGCTCGCGCCCTGGTTCGACCGCGACCTGTCGCTGGCCGGCCGGGTCACCTTCCGCCGCGACGGCAGGGTGGAGAGCCAACTGGTGGACTTCAAGCTGCCGATCGCCATCATTCCCAACCTGGCCATCCACCTCAACCGGGGGCCAATGACGGCTGGGCGATCAATGCGCAGAACGAACTCCCGCCGATCCTGGCCCAGGTGGCCGGCGACGAGCGCGTCGATTTCCGCGCACTGCTCACCGAACAACTGGCCCGTGAGCATGGCCTGATCGCCGATGTGGTGCTCGATTACGAGCTGAGCTTCTACGACACCCAAGACGCGGCGGTCATCGGGCTGCACGGCGACTTCATCGCCGGCGCCCGCCTGGATAACCTGCTGTCGTGCTACGCCGGCCTGCAGGCGCTGCTCGAAGCCGACAGCGACGAAACCTGCGTGCTGGTGTGCACCGACCACGAGGAAATCGGTTCCTGCTCGGCCTGCGGTGCCGACGGACCGATGCTCGAGCAGACCCTGCAGCGCCTGCTGCCGGACGGCGACGAGTATGTGCGCAGCATCCAGCGCTCGCTGCTGGTGTCGGCCGACAACGCCCATGGCGTGCACCCGAACTACGCCGACAAGCACGACGGCAACCATGGCCCCAAGCTCAACGCCGGCCCGGTGATCAAGGTCAACAGCAACCAGCGCTACGCCACCAACAGCGAGACCGCCGGTTTCTTCCGCCACCTGTGCATGGCCGAGGAAGTGCCAGTACAAAGCTTTGTGGTGCGCAGCGACATGGGCTGCGGCTCGACCATCGGTCCCATCACCGCCAGCCATTTGGGCGTGCGCACCGTCGACATCGGCCTGCCGACCTTCGCCATGCATTCGATCCGCGAACTGTGCGGTAGCCAGGACCTGGCGCATCTGGTCAAAGTGCTGACGGCGTTCTACTGCACCCGGGAACTGCCCTGATCGCCGACACGCGGCCAGGCAGGGTGTAGTATCGGGCTCTGGGAGCGGGCATGCCGGTGAAGGCAAACGCCGCTCCCGGCTCGATTACCGACACTTCCAGACAGAAGGATTCTGTTCATGTCGCCTTTCCTTTCTTTGTTCCTGCCCGTCTTCCTGTTCCTGTTGCTGCTGACCGTGGGTTTCAGCCTGCGCCAGCGCACTATCGGCGTGGTGATGATGTGGATCGGCACGCTAGGCATCTTTGCCGTCACCTGCTGGACGATCCTGGAGAAACTCCCGGCATAAACCTCTACACTCGGCCCATCGTTTGACCTGAGGTAGATTTCCCGGTGCCAGCCTTTCTGCGTTGCCTTGCCCTGCTGCTGTTGATCGTCGTCGTCCCGGTACAGGCCGCAGGCCTGCCCGGCCTGCTGAGCTCCAGCACGCCCGCGCAGCCCCAAGCCACCGAGCCGTTGAGCAAGTCGCTCGACGAGGTGATCAAGAACCTCGAAAACGACCAGCAGCGCACCAAGCTGCTGGCCGATCTGAAAAAGCTGCGCGACGCCAGCAAACAGACGCAACCGAGCGTCGAGCAGGGCGTGCTGGGCCTGATCGGCGGGGCGCTGCACGACTTCGAGCAGCAGTTCAGCGGCGACGCCAGTCCCTTCGTGCGCTGGTCGCAGGAACTGGAGCAAGCCAAGGTCGAATTGGCCGATCTGGTGGTGCCGGTGCACCAGTGGCCCGCCATTCTCTTCGGCTTCGCGGCGGTCATCGCCGTGTGGAGCCTGCTGGCCTATGCGTTCAACTGGATCGGCCACCGCGTGCGCATCCGTTTCGGCCTGACCGAAGAACTGCCCCAGCATCCGCGCACCTGGGACCTGGTGCGCTTTGCCCTGCGCAAACTCGGCCCCTGGCTGGTGGCGCTGATCTTCACGGTGTACCTGAGCTTCGCCCTGCCGCCTTCGCTGGGCAAATCCCTGGCCATGGTACTGGCCTACGCGCTGGTGATCGGCACCTGTTTCTCGGCCATCTGTGTGATCGCCTTCTCGCTGCTCGACGGCCCGCATCGCCACCGCGCCCTGCATATCCTACGTCACCAGGCGTTCCGCCCACTGTGGCTGATCGGCAGCTTCGCCGCCTTCGGCGAGGCCATGAGCGATCCGCGCCTGACCGCCGCCCTGGGCACTCACCTGGCTCACGCCATTGCCACGGTGACCAACGTCCTGGCCGCGCTGTGCACCGGGTTGTTCATCCTGCGCTTCCGCCGCCCCATCGCCCACCTGATCCGCAACCAGCCGCTATCGCGGCGCCTGACCCGCCGTACCCTGAGCGACACCATCGAGCTGCTGGGCAGTTTCTGGTTCGTTCCGGCGCTGATTCTGGTGGCCATTTCGTTGTTCGCCACCTTCGTCTCCGCCGGCGACACCAGCACCGCCCTGCGCCAGTCGCTGATGTGCACGGTGCTGGTGGTGGTGTGCATGGTGCTCAACGGCCTGGTGCGCCGCCATGCCGCCAAACCGCAGAACGTCCACAAGCGCCAGGCGGTGTATGCCGAGCGCCTGAAGAACTTCGGCTACGCGTTGGTGCACCTGTTCATCTGGCTGCTGTTCATCGAGCTGGGCTTGCGCGTGTGGGGCTTGTCGATGATCAGCTTCGCCGAGGGTGACGGCCATGACGTCAGCGTGCGCCTGATGGGCCTGGCCGGTACCTTGATCGCCGCCTGGCTGGTATGGATCCTGGCCGATACCGCGGTGCACCACGCCCTCATCCGCTCGCGCCGCGGCTTGGCCAACGCCCGCGCGCAAACCATGATGCCGCTGATTCGCAACGTGCTGTTCGTGGCCATTTTCATCATCGCGCTGATCGTCGCGCTGGCCAACATGGGCATGAACGTCACGCCACTGCTGGCCGGTGCCGGTGTCATCGGCCTGGCCATCGGTTTCGGTGCCCAGTCGCTGGTGGCGGACTTGATCACCGGCTTGTTCATCATCATCGAAGACAGCCTGGCCATCGACGACTACGTGGATGTCGGGGGTCACCTGGGCACCGTCGAAGGCCTGACCATCCGCACCGTGCGCCTGCGCGACATCGACGGCATTGTGCACACCATCCCGTTCAGTGAAATCAAGAGCATCAAGAACTACTCGCGCGAGTTCGGCTACGCGATCTTCCGCGTGGCCATTCCGCACAGCATGAACATCGACCAGGCCATCACCCTGATCCGCGAAGTCGGCCAGAAGCTGCGCAGCGATCCGCTGATGCGCCGCAACATCTGGTCGCCGCTGGAGCTGCAAGGCGTGGAGAGCTTCGAGTCCGGCTCGGCGATCCTGCGTGCACGCTTCAAGACCGCGCCGATCAAACAGTGGGAGGTGTCGCGGGCGTTCAACCTGGCGCTCAAGCGCCAACTCGACGAGGCCGGACTGGACCTGGCAACGCCGCGGCTGTCGGTGCAGGTGGTGACGGCGGGCGGCGGGGCGATGGCTGAGGTGGGTGCCGGGGCCTCCAGCTAGGCTGGCGTGAGACCGGATCAGCCGGCCTCGGCGCGAATACGGATCGCGTCATGCCGCCAGTACTCCAGGTCACAGTCGATCAGGTGCCCATGCTGATCGCTGTTGACCCGGGTGATGTGCAAACCAGGACTTCCCGTGGATACCCGCAGCGCCGTGGCGGCCTCCGGCGGCAGTGCGGTCGGCAGTATTTCGAAGCACACCTGGCCGTAACGAATGCCGTAGTCGCGGGCGTAGATCTCGGTGAGCGACTGCCCCAGGTCACGTTCGAGTATTCCGGGGAAGTGATGCGGATTCAGGTAGTGCTCGGCGTAGAGCACGCCCCGACCGTCGATGCGCCGCAAGCGACAGATGCGCACCACGCTTGACAGCGCTGGCAGACGCAAGCGCGCGCAGATGCTGGCCGACGCCGGCTGCAGACGCGCCGAGAGCAGCTCGGTGCCCGGAGCCCGTCCCTGCTGCAACACCATGGCATGGAAATGGCTGCGCTCGATCAGGTCGTAGGTCAGGCGCTCGGGGGCGACGAACCAGCCGCGGCGCTCCTCGCGATAAATCAATCCCTGGGCTTCGAGTTGCACCAGCGCCTCGCGCAAGGTGATGCGGGTGGTGGCGAATACATCGCTGAGCTTGCGCTCGGCCGGCAGCTTGCCACCCGGCACAAGCAGGCCATGCTCGATTTGCTCCTGCAAGGCATGGCAGATAGCTGTTACCGCCCGCGCGGGGGTCGACTGCATCGAAAGTTACCTATCTGGACTAGACCAGCCCCAACAAAGGGCAGGTGGGCGTTGGCTGTCAGCGTAGGCAGCGCGCGTGAACATCCTGTGACAAGCCCGTCGCCCAGCGCCTCCTGAACCTGTCAGGGGCCCGTCAATCCAGGGCCGGGTTGTGGTCTACGCTTGGCATTCAGGCCTTGTTACCCAGGGAAAGCCGATCCCGCCTACATCAAACTGTCATGCACGCCGCCTACCTTGGCGCAAGGTTTGCTGACCTAGACCAACCCTGTGCAGCAAGGCCTGCATCAACCGCAGACACAACAAGGTCCATCACCACGATTGCAAGGCACCCCACCCTAGGAGCTTCGGATGAAAAAGTTCTTCATGGCGTCACTGCTGGGCTCGGCCATCGCCCTGTGCACCACGGCCATGGCCGCCGATACCGACCTCAACAGCCTGGAAGAGGCCGCCCGCAAGGAAGGCACGGTCAACAGCGTGGGCATGCCCGATGCGTGGGCCAACTGGAAAGGCACCTGGGATGATCTAGCCAGCAAGTACGGCCTCAAGCACAGCGACACCGACATGAGCTCAGCGCAGGAAATCGCCAAGTTCGACGCCGAAAAAGACAACGCCAGCGCCGATATCGGCGACGTCGGCGCCGCCTTCGGCCCCATCGCGGCGGCCAAGGGCGTGACCCAACCCTATAAACCGAGCACGTGGGATCAGGTGCCAGAATGGGCCAAGGACAAAGACGGTCACTGGGCCCTGGCCTATACCGGCACCATCGCCTTCATCATCAACAAGAATCTGGTCAAGGAAGAGGAACGGCCCAAGACCTGGAAAGATCTTGAGAAGGGCGAGTACAAGGTCGCCATCGGTGACGTTGGCACGGCTGCACAGGCCGCCAATGGCGTGCTGGCGGCGGCCATCGCCTTCAAAGGTAACGAATCCAACATCGAGCCAGGCTTGCAACTGTTCACCAAGCTCGCCCAGCAAGGGCGCCTGTCGCTGGCCAACCCGACCATCCAGACCCTGGAGAAGGGCGAAGTCGAAGTCGGTGTGGTGTGGGACTTCAACGGCCTGAGCTACCGCGAGCAGATCGACCCCAAGCGCTTCGAGGTGCTGATTCCGCAGGACGGCTCGGTGATCTCCGGCTACACCACGATCATCAACAAGTACGCCAAGCACCCCAACGCCGCCAAATTGGCGCGTGAGTACATCTTCAGCGACGCCGGCCAGATCAACCTCGCCAAGGGCAATGCCCGCCCGATCCGTGCCGAGCATTTGAAGCTCCCGGAGGACGTGCAGGCCAAGCTGCTGCCCAACGAGCAGTACAAGGCTGCCAAACCCATCGAGAACGCCGAAGTCTGGGAGAAGACCTCCAAGGCCCTGCCGCAGAAGTGGCAGGAGCAGGTCATCATCGAGATGAAGTGAGGCTGAGCCCGACAGGGAGGGCATCGCCCTCCCCGTTCCTGTGCGGAGTACTGAAGTGAGCCACAACGTCATCCTGGTCCTGCTCGACGGCCTCAATTACCACGTCGCGCACCATGCCATGGGCCATCTGCATGCCTACGTCGAAGCCGACCGGGCCGCGCTGTATCGCTTGAAATGCGAGCTGCCATCACTGTCCCGACCACTGTACGAGTGCATTCTCACCGGTGTCGCGCCGATCGACAGCGGTATCGTGCACAACCAGGTGAGCCGTCTGTCCAACCAGCTCAGCGTGTTTCATTATGCGCGCCAAGCGGGTCTCAGGACCGCGGCGGCCGCCTACCACTGGGTCAGCGAACTGTACAACCGCTCTCCCTTCGAGCCCGTGCGTGACCGTCACACCGAGGCGCCGGAACTGCCGATCCAGCATGGGCTGTTCTATTACGCCGACCATTACCCCGACTCTCATCTGCTGGCCGATGCCGAATACCTGCGCCGCCGGCACGCACCGAATTTCCTGCTGGTGCATCCGATGAACATCGACGACGCCGGTCACCGACATGGTCTGGACAGCAGCCCCTACCGCAATGCGGCGAGAAGCGCCGATGTGCTGCTGGCCGACTACCTGCCGCAATGGCTCGCCGAGGGCTACCAGGTGCTGGTCACCGCCGATCACGGCATGAACAACGACCGCTCGCACAATGGCCTGCTGCCCGAGGAGCGCGAGGTGCCGCTTTTCGTCTTCGGTGACGCCTTCAGCCTCGATCCCGCCGCCCAGCCTCTGCAGACCGAACTGTGTGGCACGCTCTGCGAGCTGCTCGGCGCGGCCCATGACAAACCGCTGTGTCGGGAGTTGCTCAAGTGAATGCCAACCACCGCGGCCGCTACCTGGCCCTGCTCTGCCTGTTACCCTTCGCCGTGTTCTTCATCGTCTTCCAGATCGCCCCGCTGGTCTGGGTGGCGATTGCCAGCCTGCAAGGCGAAGGCGGATGGGGCCTGGAGAATTTCAGCAAGATCTTCACTTCCAAGTTCTACCTCCAGGCCATCGAACGCAGCCTGCAGATCAGCTTCTGGTCGAGCCTGTTCGGTATCGTCATCGCCACCCTCGGCGCCTACTCCCTGCGCCAGGTCGATTCGCGCCTGCGCGATTTCGTCAGCGCCTTCGCCAACATGACCAGCAACTTTGCCGGCGTGCCCCTGGCCTTCGCCTTCATCATCCTGCTCGGCTTCAACGGCGCCTTGACCCTGGCGCTCAAGGAGATCGGCCTGCTGGACGACTTCAGCATCTACTCCAGCACCGGCCTGATCATCGTCTACACCTACTTCCAGATCCCGCTGGGGGTGCTGCTGCTCTACCCAGCCTTCGACGCCTTGCGTGAAGACTGGCGCGAGTCGGCCGCCCTGCTGGGTGCCAGCCACTGGCAGTTCTGGCGGCACATCGGCCTGCCGGTTCTCACCCCGGCGCTGCTGGGCACGTTCGTGATCCTGCTGGCCAATGCGCTGGGCGCCTACGCCACGGTCTACGCCTTGACCACCGGCAACTTCAATGTGCTGCCGATTCGTATCGCCGCGCTGGTCGCTGGCGACATCACCCTCGATCCCAACTTGGGCAGCGCCCTGGCCATGGTGCTGGTGGGGCTCATGACCCTGGTCACGATGGTCCATCAATGGCTGCTGAAAAGGAGCTACCATGCGCGTTGATACCCCCCATGGCGGCTGGTACCACCGCACGGTGGTCTACCTGCTGTTCCTGATCCTGCTGCTGCCGCTGGCCGGCACCCTGCTCTACTCGCTGGCCACCAGTTGGTCGGCCACGCTACTGCCCAGCGGGCTGACCTTGAAGTGGTATGTGCAGCTGTGGAGTGAGCCGCGCTTTCTCGCCGCGTTCGGCCAATCGCTGCTGGTCTGTATCGGTGCGCTGGTGCTGTCGGTCGTGCTGATCCTGCCCCTGCTGTTCGTGGTGCATTACCACTTTCCCAGGCTCGACGCGCTGATGAACATCCTGATCCTGCTACCCTTCGCAGTTCCGCCGGTGGTGTCTTCGGTCGGGCTGCTGCAACTGTACGGCAGCGGGCCGATGGCCATGGTCGGCACCCCGTGGATTCTCATCGGTTGCTATTTCACCATCGCGCTGCCCTTCATGTACCGGGCCATCACCAACAACCTGCAGGCGATCAACCTGCGCGACTTGATGGACGCCGCACAACTGCTCGGTGCCAGCCCACTGCGCGCGGCCCTGACGGTGGTGCTGCCAAACCTGCGCAAAGGCCTGTTGGTAGCCCTGCTGCTGTCGTTCTCCTTCCTGTTCGGTGAGTTCGTGTTCGCCAACCTGCTGGTCGGCACTCGCTACGAAACCCTGCAGGTGTACCTGAACAACATGCGCAACAGCAGCGGTCACTACAACAGCGCCCTGGTGATCTCCTACTTTGCCTTCGTCCTGGTCCTGACCTGGGTCGCCAACCGTTTGAACAAGGATAAAGCCCGATGAGCTTCGTCAGCGTCCAGCAACTGCACAAGCGCTATGCCGGCAGCACAGTGTTCGAGAACATCGATTGCACGGTCGAGCGTGGCGAGTTCGTCACCCTGCTCGGTCCTTCGGGCTGTGGTAAATCCACCCTGCTGCGCTGCATCGCCGGGCTGACCCCGGTCGATGGCGGACGCATCCTGCTCGACGGCCAGGACATCGTGCCGCTGAGTCCGCAGAAGCGTGGCATCGGCATGGTGTTTCAGAGCTACGCGCTGTTCCCCAACATGACCGTCGAACAGAACGTGGCCTTCGGGCTACGCATGCAGAAGGTCAAGGCCGAAGAGCGCCAGGTGCGTGTGCGCGAGGCCCTCGAGCTGGTGGAACTGACCACCTTCGCCGGTCGTTATCCGCACCAGCTCTCCGGCGGCCAGTGCCAACGCGTGGCGCTGGCCCGCTCACTGGTCACCCGTCCACGTCTGTTGCTGCTCGACGAGCCGTTGTCGGCGCTGGACGCACGCATCCGCAAGCACCTGCGTGAGCAGATCCGGGCCATCCAGCGCGAGCTGGGCCTGACCACGCTGTTCGTCACCCACGACCAGGAAGAAGCGCTGACCTTGTCGGATCGCATCGTCCTGATGAACCAGGGGCGCATCGTCCAGAGCGGCGACGCCGAAACCCTGTACACGGCCCCGGTGGACCTGTTCGCGGCCGGCTTCATCGGCAACTACAACCTGCTCGATGCCGACAGCGCCAGCCGTCTGCTGCGACGTCCGATCGGCTCGCGCCTGGCCATTCGCCCGGAATCGATCAGCCTGGGGCTGGAGGGCGAACTGGACGGCCAGATCCGCAGTCACAGCTTATTGGGCAACGTGATCCGTTATCGTGTCGAGGCACGCGGCGTGGAGGTCGTGGTGGACGTACTCAATCGCTCATCCGCCGACCTCTATGCCGACGGCCAGCGGGTGACGCTGTCGTTCGATCCCGCCGCACTACGTGAAGTGGCTTAAGGAGATTCAGGCATGGCATTGGCAATTTTCGATCTGGACGAGACCCTGATCCATGGCGATTGCGCGTCGTTATGGAGCGCGCAGATGGCCAGGCTGGGCTGGGTCGACGGCGAGGCCTTCCTGCGCCGCGACCGTGAGTTGATGGACGCCTATGGCAAGGGTCAGTTGCAGATGGAGGACTACATGGCGTTCAGCCTGGAGCCGATCGCCGGGCGCACACTGGAGGAAGTCGAACACTTGGTGGCGCCGTGGGTCGAGGACGTGATCGAACCGATCATTTATGGCGACGCCTGCCGCTGCATCGCCGAACACCGCCACAATGGCGATCGCATCCTGATCATTTCTGCGTCTGGCACCCATCTGGTTGGGCCGATCGCCGCGCGATTGGGCGTCGATGAGTTTCTGGCCATCGAGCTGGAGGCCGTCAACGGCGTGTATACCGGGCGCACCCATGGGGTGCTGACCTACCGTGAAGGCAAGATCACACGCTTGCTGGAGTGGCTGGACCAGGAACAGGAGAATCTGGAAGGCGCCAGCTTCTATTCCGACTCCAGGAACGATCTACCGCTGCTGCTGAAAGTCGATCACCCGTATGCGGTGAATCCCGATACGGAACTGCGCAAGCAGGCCGAGGCCAAGGGCTGGCCGGTGCTGAACTGGGCATGAGCGGGTGCCTGGACTTGGGGCTGCGGTGCAGACCCAAGCCTAGGCCAGCGTAAGTCTCAGACCAGCGTCGGATCGATCACCATCACCAATTTGCCCGACACCTGATTGCCTTCAAGCGCCTGGTAGGCCGCCTCGGCGAACTCGACCGGATAGGTATCGACCAATTGCGGCGACAGTCGCCCTTCGCTGAACAGTGGCCAGACCTGCTGACGCAACTCGCGCAACAACTCGCCCTTGAACGCATCGTCGCGATTGCGCAGGGTCGAACCGGTGATCTGCAGGCGTTTGCCCAGCACCTGCGCCAGGTCCATTTCTACTTGACGTCCGCCCATCAGGCCGATGATCACCCAGCGCCCGTCGCGCGCCAACACCTTGAGATTGAGCGTGCCGTAGCTGGCACCGACCGGATCGAGCACCACATCGAAAGGCCCCAGGGCTTCGAGCGCATCAAGGTTCTGGTTACGCACCACACCGCCCGCAGCACCCAGCGCCTGGCAGTAATCCAGACGGTCCTGCGACCCTACGCTAACCCACACGGGGCTGCCGAACGCCTTGCACAATTGGATCGCCGCCGAGCCGACGCCGCTGGCGCCAGCATGCACCAGCACTTTCTCGCCCGCCTTCAACGCGCCGAGCTGGAAGATGTTCAGCCAGGCCGTGGCATACACTTCGGGGATTGCCGCCGCTTCGTGCAGGCTCAGGCCCTCGGGCACCGGCAGGACATGGCGTGCGTCGACCACCACTTCCTCGGCCATGGCGCCACTGGCAAGCAGCGCACACACGCGGTCGCCCACGCGCCAGTCAGCGCCAGCACCGGCACCGATCTCCTCGATCACCCCAGCGCACTCAAGCCCCATATACGGACTCGCACCTGGGGGCGGCGGGTAGTGCCCGGCCTTTTGCAGCACATCGGCGCGGTTCAACCCTGCCGCCGCAACACGAATGCGTACCTGCCCCGCATCACACACGGGACGCTGCGCCTGGACCCAGGCTACATGCCCGTCAACGCCTTGCAATGCCTTCACAGTGCCTCCATAGTTGAGTCATGACTGAACCCGGGCTCATCGCGTCCCGGGTTTTTTGCAGTATCGAGCCGGTTTAATGGAACCGGTGAAAGGAAAAGACGGCCTACTATGCGTGATCAATTGCCCCCACGTCGAATCAGCATGAAGCATTTCCTCCCCAGCTCCGCACTCGCCCTGGTCATCGGCCTGGGCAGCCTCACGCTCGGTGGCAATGCGGCCGCCGCCAACAAATGGGACAGCCTGCAGCCGGACCGTGACGAAGTCGTCGCCAGTCTCAACGTGGTCGAGCTGCTCAAGCGCCACCACTACAGCAAGCCACCGCTGGACGATGCTCGTTCGGTCATCATCTACGACAGTTACATCAAGCTGCTCGATCCCTCGCGCAGCTACTTCATGGCCAGTGACATCGCCGAGTTCGACAAGTGGAAGACGCAGTTCGACGACTTCCTCAAGAACGGCAACCTGGACCCTGGCTTCACCATCTACAAGCGCTACCTTGACCGAGTGAAGGCGCGACTGGACTACGCCCTGGCCATGCTGGACAAGGGCGTCGACAAGATCGACTTCACCGTCAAGGAAGACCTGCTGGTCGACCGCAAGGACGCCCCGTGGCCCAAGTCCGAGGCCGAGCTGGACGACCTGTGGCGCAAACGCGTCAAAGACGAAGTGCTGCGTCAGAAACTGGCGGGCAAGGACCTGAAGCAGATCCAGGAAACCCTGATCAAGCGCTACAAGAATCAGCTCGCGCGTCTGGACCAGACCCGCGCCGAGGATATCTTCCAGGCCTACATCAACACCTTCGCCCAGTCCTACGACCCGCACACCAATTACCTGTCGCCCGACAGCGCCGAGAACTTCGACATCAACATGAGCCTGTCGCTCGAAGGCATCGGCGCGGTGCTGCAGAGCGACAACGACCAGGTCAAGATCGTGCGCCTGGTGCCGGCCGGCCCCGCTGCCAAGACCAAGCAGGTTGCCCCTGCCGACAAGATCATCGGTGTGGCCCAGGGCAACAAGGAAATGGTCGATGTGGTCGGCTGGCGCCTGGACGAAGTGGTCAAGCTGATCCGTGGACCGAAAGGCTCGGTGGTGCGCCTGGAGATCATTCCGGCGAGCAACGCGCCGAACGACCAGACCACCAAGATCGTCTCGATCACCCGCGAAGCGGTCAAGCTCGAAGAGCAGGCCGCGAAGAAGTCGGTGCTCAAGCTCAAGCAGGATGGCCGCGACTACAAGCTTGGCATCATCGAGATCCCGGCGTTCTACCTCGACTTCAAGGCCTATCGTGCCGGTGATCCGAACTACAAGAGCACCACGCGCGACGTGAAGAAGCTGTTGACCGAATTGCAGAAGGAAAAGGTCGACGGTGTGGTCATCGACCTGCGCAACAACGGCGGCGGCTCGTTGCAGGAGGCCACCGAACTGACCAGTCTGTTCATCGACAAGGGTCCGACCGTGCTGGTGCGCAATAGCGATGGCCGAGTCGACGTTCTCGAGGACGAAAATCCCGGTGCCTTCTACAAAGGCCCGCTGGCGCTGCTGGTCAACCGTCTCTCGGCCTCGGCTTCGGAGATTTTCGCCGGTGCCATGCAGGACTACCACCGGGCGCTGATCATCGGTGGTCAGACCTTCGGCAAGGGCACCGTGCAGACTATCCAGCCGCTCAATCATGGCGAGCTCAAGCTGACCCTGGCCAAGTTCTATCGGGTTTCCGGCCAGAGCACCCAACACCAGGGCGTCTTGCCGGACATCGATTACCCGTCGATCATCGACACCAAGGAAATCGGCGAGAGCGCCCTGCCCGAGGCCATGCCGTGGGACACCATCCGCCCTGTGGTCAAGCCGGCGGCCGATCCGTTCAAACCGTTCCTGGCCCAGCTCAAGGCGCAGCATGACGCGCGTAGCATCAAGGACGCCGAGTTCACCTACATCCGCGATCGCTTGGCGCTGACACAGCAGTTGATGAACGAGAAGACCGTCAGCCTCAATGAGCAGGACCGCCGTGCTCAGCACGATGCCATCGAAGCCAAGCAACTGGCGTTGGAAAACGCCCGGCGCAAGGCCAAGGGCGAAGAGCCGCTCAAGGAACTGAAAAAGGTCGATGAAGACGCCCTTCCAGAGGAGAAGGACGACTCCAAGCCAGAAGACGACGCCTACCTGGCAGAAACCGGACGCATCCTGCTCGACTATCTGCGGCTGAGCGCTCAAGTGGCGAAAAAATGAATGATGGCACTGATGGCAGATTGACCTGATCTGTCATCAAACAGTCATCGCGCTGTCGTGAAATGGTAGGGCCGGACGTCACAGACGTCCGGCCCTACCATTTTCAGGAAGCCCTCCATGACCGTCACCGAACAGCTCAGTGCCTTGAGCGCCATCCTGGCTCAACGCAGTATTCACAGCCTGTTCCAGCCGATCATCTGCCTCTCGGAGCGACGCGTGCTCGGCTATGAGGCGCTCAGTCGCGGCCCGTCCAACAGCCCGCTGCACTCGCCCCTGAATCTATTCGCCATCGCCCGCCAGGCCGGGCGCCTGAGCGAGCTGGAGGTGTTGTGCCGGAAGAACGCCTGCCGCCGGTTCAGCGAGCTGGGCCTGGAAGGCAAGCTGTTTCTGAACGTCTCTCCCGAATCGCTGCTCGAACCGCATCACCCCTCCGGGCGCACCTTGGAAATGCTCGAACAGGTTGGCCTGCATCCGAGCCAAGTGGTGATCGAATTGACCGAGCAAACGCCCACTGAAGACTTCCAACTGCTGTTCAACGCCCTGCACCACTATCGCGACATGGGCTTTTTCATCGCCTTGGACGATCTGGGTGCTGGCTATTCCAGCCTGCGTCTGTGGTCGGAATTGCGACCGGACTACGTGAAGATCGACCGTCACTTCATCGATGGCATCCACCAGGACCCGCTCAAGCGCGAGTTCGTCGGCTCCATTCTGCAGATTGCCCGGGCGTCGCGCGCCCAGGTGATCGCCGAGGGCATCGAGTTGGCAGAAGAGCTGACGGTACTCGCCGAAATGGGCGTCGATCTGCTGCAAGGTTACCTGCTGGGCCGTCCACAGGAATTTCCTCCTCGCGATGCGCAGGGCCTGTTGCCGCAACGTCAGCAAGACGCGCTGGTGGTAGGTGAGGAAAGCACCGACCTGGTGGCATTGCTGATCGCCCAGCCCGCTGTGGCGCTCGATACACCGACCCAACAGGTGCTTGAAGCGTTCCGCCGTCAGGCCAACCTCAACTCCCTGGCAGTGCTGGATGCTCACGGTCAGCCACGCGGGATCGTGCACCGCCACTCGCTGGCCGATGTACTGCTCAAGCCTTTCGCGACCGACTTGTTCGCGCGCAAGCCGATCAGCCGTTTGATGAGCGAGGACTTCCTCGCCGTCGAGCGCAGCCAATCGTTACAACAGGTCAGTCGCCTGCTGACCAGCCGCGCCCGCCAGCGCATCGAAGAAGACTTCATCATTACCCAGGGCGGTCGGTATCAGGGCCTGGGCCGGGTCATTGATGTGCTCAAGTTGATCACTGAACAGAAAATCCAGCAGGCGCGTTATGCCAATCCACTGACCCTACTACCGGGCAACGTGCCGATCCAGCAGTGCCTTGCACGCTTGCTGGAGCAACAACGAGCGGCGGCGGTGTGCTACGTGGACATCGACAGCTTCAAGCCCTTCAACGACATCTATGGTTACGCACGCGGGGATGAGGTGCTGTTGTGCCTGGCACAGTGCCTGAGCGACTGCGTCGACCCAAATCAGGATTTCGTCGGCCATATTGGCGGCGACGATTTCATGCTGGTGCTCGGCACCCCCGATTGGCGCCCCCGCCTGGAGCACCTGATCGAGCGTTTTCTAGGCGAATGCAAGCGCTTCTACCGCAATGAGCATCTGCAGGCGGGCTGCTTCATCGCCCACAACCGCCAGGGGCAACGTGAGACCTTCGCCTTGCTGTCGCTGTCGATCGGCGTGGTGTGGCTGCGCCCGGAGCGTTGCGAGGGGCTGGATGCGGCGCAGCTGGCTGATCTTGCCTCTCAGGCCAAGCGGCAAGCCAAGGATACGGCTGGCCCCAGCCTCAGCTTGATCGACACCGGCGGATAGCAGCAGTCCGCAGGACGATCAACCCCGCTGCGTGGCGGTTGCTTCGGGATAGCTGAACTCGAACACTCGCACCACTTCAGAAGCATGCCAGGACGCGGCTTCCATGCCGTCGACCGGTCCGGAAAACCGTCCCAGACGCTCTACACATTCGAAGAAACCGGTGCGCGGTAGGCGACTGGCCCCCTGACTGATGACCAACGAGCTGCGCAGCGGTTGCTCGGCACGAGCATCGAGCAGCGCCAGGTACTCAAGCGCGGCGGTCAGGGTCTGCATGGCTGGGCTGGGCAACTGCAAGCGTTCGAGCAGCGCCCGGTAGGTGAGCAGGTGACGTTGTCGTCGGGCCAGGTCGAGCTCGGCCAGCAGGTTCTGCCACTGCTGGCGGCTGATCCTGACCTGACTCATGACGGCTCGCTCCAGCCAGCGATGCCCAGGTGCCAGGCCAGGCTGCGCTGAATCGCCGCGTCCGGCACGCGCTCACCCGATTCGATCATGGCCAGGTAAGACGGACTGATACCGACACTGCGCGCCAATTGTTCAGGCGCAAGGTCCTTGGCCTGACGCAACTGCGCCAGCTCACCCAGGCTGGGCAGGCTGGCGCTTTGCGCTGTATCAGGAGGTGGGCCGGCTACACGGGCGGGCTCATCGACTGCAATGGGGGCCTGGCCAGCCGCCTCGCGCAGCGCTTGATAGTCAGCCCAGGGAATGACCGCATACTCGGGCTGACCGTCTCGACTGATGACCTGAATACCCATACAACCCCCTTAGGCATGTAATTGCTCGGCATAACCCTTATGCCAATCTGTCAATTATATGACTTAAGCGCTGAGATCTGTGCATTTCGCACCGATTCAGTTGCGCGTACGCTCCAGGCGCAGGGCTTCAGGGGTATCAGGCAGGCGCTCCACCACACGCAGACGCTCAGGTGACTGGCTGTCGCGCCAGGCCTTGAAGCGGGCGAGTTCATCGGCCACCGTCTTCATCACCCAGCCCAGCACGGCGATGTCATCGAGAAACCCCACCCCCACGATCCAATCGGGAATCGCATCCAGCGGGCTGACGAAATACAGCAGGCCAGCGACGATGGTCACCAGTGCCTTGGGGCTCACCGCACGGTACTCGCCCCGCCACCACGCCAGACACAGCCCTTGCATCAGCCGCAGATCCTCGCGCAAATGGCCCAGCTTCGGTCCTTTGCACGCCACGGCAAACAACAATGCGGGCAGACGGCCGCGGCTGAGCAGGCGCTCGGCCAGTGGCATGAACCGGGCGAAATTCCAAGGTGCGCGCATGAAGCCTCCAATGCTGGGGCAGAAAGGTTATCCACATTTATTGTGGATAACCTTGTGAACAGGGCGCCTCTCAAGCGCGTCGCACGCCCATGGGGCAAGGGTCGCGCTTGGATCGGGCGTTTTTTACACAACTGTTTCAGGTGAGTGGCGTTTTCACGTCAGCCTGCCATGGCAAGGCACATGCTAGCTCAGACAGTGTCTCCGCCAGGGTGTTCGCTTCGGGCAGGCGCCGAAAACGGAGACGCCCCGTCGAAACGGGGCGTCCAGAGACAACCGGTGCCAGTTTACTTGGCAGGTGCCTCGGCCGGTGCAGCCGGCTCGGCGTCGAGTTTGCTCGGGTCCTTGATACCCAGCAGTTCGAGGTCGAAGACCAGTACCGAGTTCGCCGGGATCAGCGGGCTTGGGCTCTGCGCGCCGTAGGCTAGGTCAGCCGGAATGTACAGCTTGTACTTCTCGCCGACATGCATCAGTTGCAAGCCTTCGACCCAGCCAGGAATGACGCCGCTGACCGGCAGATCGATAGGGCTGCCACGCTCGACGGAGCTGTCGAAGACCTTGCCGTCGATCAGCTTGCCTTCGTAGTGGACTGTGACCACATCGGTCGGCTTGGGTTGAGGGCCATCGGCCTTCTTGATCACTTCGTACTGCAAGCCCGAGGCGGTAGTGACCACGCCTGGCTTCTTGGCATTTTCCTCAAGGAACTTCTTGCCATTGGCAACCGCTTCCTCGCTGGCCTTGGCCAGGCGATCTTCAGCGCGCTTCTGCAGGGCAGTGAAGGCTTCGACCAATTCCTCATCCTTCAGGCGAGGGTCTTTCTTGGCAACCGCATCTTCGATACCCAGGGCCACGGCTTTGGAGTCCAGGTCATCCATGCCTTCCTGCGCCAGGCTCTTGCCCATGTTCAGGCCGATGCCGTAAGAGGCTTTCTGCGCTGGGGTCTTCAGCTCGACGTTGCTGGTCTGAGCGTCGCAGCCAGCCAGGACCAGGCCTACCAGGGCAACCGCAGCCGCCAAACGATGCTGTTTCATGCTATTTCCTTGTTCATGCGCCATAAGGGCAATCGGGGTAAAGGCCGCGAGCTTAGCAGGCGGCCATGACCAATGGCTACCGGCATAGGAGCGGGTTTGCGGCGGGAAGTTCCTGGATGTCAGGATCTTCATCTGCATCGGCCAGATGCAGCCTCGAGCAGGTTGGGAAACCGACGTTTCAGGGATACCGACCCTCGCGATACTCACCCGCTACTTCACGCAACGCTTCGCATAATGATTGCGCCAGCGAGCTCTGCGTCATGGCGGCGTTGCGGCAGATACCCACCGAGCCGCCCGGTTCGCGCAGGCCCAGGTCGAGCTCCACCAGTTCGCCACGGCGCAGATCGATCAGTACCGCATCGCGCGGCGCCACCCAGACCGCATCGCTGCCCAGCACGTAGCGTCGGCTCAAGGCCAGCGACAGGGTTTCCAGACGCTGCGCCGGCAGGTCGATGGCGCACTGTACGAACAGGCTGTCGGCATGCTGGCGAATCGTCGTGCCGGTGGGCGGCAGCACCAGCGGACAATTGCCCACCCCTGCCCTGTCCAGCATCTGGCGCGCCAGCAAGGGGTGGCCGGGACGCACCACCAGACTCATGGACTCGCTGTACAGGTGCTCGAACGACAGCCCCTGGATCTGCGGGCTGTCCGTCATGCGCCCCACCACCAGTTCCAGTTCGCCCAGGTGCAATTGACCCAGCAACTGGGCACTGGCACCGGTGACCACATCAATCACCAGCGCCTCGTGTCGCCGGTGCAGACGGCACAACACCTCCGGCATCAACAACCCCTCGACCGTCGACAGCACACCGATGCGCAACCGAGAGGGCATGCGTGCCTGGCCACGGACGCTGCCGATGCCTTCGCGCAGCGCCTGCACACTCGGCCCGGCGTGACGCATGAAGCGTACCCCGGCCGCTGTCAGCTCCACACCCTGGCGATTGCGCTCGAACAGTCGCGCCTCGAGCAGATCCTCGAGCTCCTTGAGGGTCTTGGACGTTGCCGGCTGACTGATCGCCAGCACATCGGCAGCACGGGCCAGGCTGCCCTGACGGGCGATTTCGAGGAAGCACAGCAGGTGGCGATATTTGATGCGGGTATCGAGGTTCATGCACGGCAGTTTAACCACGCGGTGCTCGGCTGCAAGCTACCGCCCGCGCTCATCGATCCGATCGCATTTTCGGACACTTCGACTTGCTGCGAAGGGGGTAGCTTTGTAGGGTGCTGTTTCCATCGGCAACCTGCACGCTGTCCGCAAGGATGACCGGATACTGCATCCCCCCTGATGGCAGAGCTCACCAGCGCCCTGACCGAGGCGGCGAAGATCGTCGGCATCACTGTTTCACCACGTTCAACGGGCTAGCAGTGGATCAGCTACGCAAGACTAACGGTTAGCTACCTGAAGGTACTCTCGGCAGTAAAAGAGCCGTACAGGAATACCCAATCAATCAGGGCCTCTGGGCTATCTGGATGCGAACTTTAGCTATGAAGATAATCAAACTCCGTGAAACCCGCTCTGGTTATAGCTTAGACAGTAGCGCCTATGGCGCGTACGTCGAAAGCGTGAAGCAACTGCTTCCTCCTGCCCTATACGAGTTCATGAGTGAGCCGTGGCATTATGACCCTTCTGATCGCAGATGCCTGCATGATGCACGGTTACATACTCTCACTGTGGAAGAGTATGAAAAAGAGGAGCGCACCCTCAACAATATTACTATTATTCTCGCCGGCGCCTACGGAAACACCCTTAAGCTTCACTACTACAACACTTCTCGTTACTCAATTGAGAAGAACACCACAGCATGGCCGGCCAATCATTCCACGCACGGAGATCTCATAATTGATGAAGTCATTGTTCTAGAACCCACCAACACATTTCAACACGAAATAAGATTCGAGCACACCACAATTAAAATAGTGTTTGAGGATTTTCTATACCTCACTGAAACAACAAATGACCAAGCAAACTCGTAGTGATTCAAAAAAATTCTTGATATGGATTTTTCTTTTTACTAACACGTATTACGAACTATTGCCGAGGGCTTTAAGAGTTAAAAACTTTAAACCCGCAGACTTGACCTGCGACAAGGAAGGCGTAGGAATCGTTACACGCCCTTTGTCTGCGAATAAAATAGCGCCTACAAAATGATAAAGCTTACCCCTGAGAAAGTAGAATTCACTATCGATACGACCTTTTTAACAGCCGCCTACAATGAAGCGGGCGATGTACGACTGGAAATCGAAGCCCAGCGTCTCGATCACCATAAAAATGGAACACATTCAATTACTACTTTAGCGTTCGAAAATGTCGCTGAGCTACGCTGCATCACCCTCAACTTTTACGAGTCAAATCATTTAAAATATCAAATACTAGGCATCAAAGATGACGAGTTAGAATACTGGAAAAAAACAGGCACACATCCTGACCCAAAATTTTACCAAGTCACCCACTCAGATTGGCTCCTGGAAAAACGTGCAATCTATGATCCAGCAAATTTCCTTGAGCTCAAGCACTATTTGGTGGCGGGATATGATAGCTACGTAGAACTACTTGCCAGCCGCTATCGCTATTCCTTTTCGACGTAAATACACCACCTCTCGAGTTTATCGATAGGCCGCGACAGGTATTCAAGCAAAAGCTCGAAGCCAGGCTCAGACCCGTACTTTTAAATTTTTAAAACTTCGCGAAGCCGCAGGTCTCTAAAAATGAGTTTCAGAGCCTATCGTCAAGGTATAGGGCTGTGGACAAGGAAGCGTGACACACCCCCACCCCTCGCCATATGATCCATATACGTTTCATACCGAGCACTCCCCATGGGCATCGTCAAGATCTGCGACCACCTCCACGAAGACCTGCGCATTGCCAGCGGCGCGATGTCACGTTCGATCAACGCCCAGGCCGAGCACTGGATTCGCATCGGCATGCTGGCCGAGCTGCATCCCGAGGCGACCTACCCCGAACTCGTGCGCCAATTGCTGCGCCAGGAACACGCCACGCTCAAGGAGCTGTTGCAATGAGCAAACCGATCCTCAAGAACGCCGACCAGTTGGCCCTGATGCGCCGTGCAGGCGAGTTGCTGGCACGCGTCTTCGCTGACCTCGACGGCTTTATCCGCGCGGGCGTCACCACCCTGCAGATCAACGATCGCGCCGAAGCCTTCATCGTCGACACCCTCAAGGCGCGCCCGGCCAGCAAAGGCCAGTATGGCTTTCCCTATGCGCTGAACACCTCGGTCGACCAGGTGGTCTGCCATGGCATGCCGAACAAGGATGAAGTGCTGCAGGAAGGCTCGATCATCAACGTCGACATCACCCTCGAACAGGGTGGCTACATCGCCGACTCCTCGAAGATGTACTGCATCGGCGCGATCAGCGACGAGGCCCGGCGTCTGGTCGACACCACGTATCAGGCGCTGTGGAAGGGTATCGAGCAAGTCAAACCCGGCGCCACCTTGGGCGATGTCGGCCATGCCATCCAACAGTTCGCCGAAGCCGCCGGCTACAGCGTGGTACGCGAGTACTGCGGCCACGGCATCGGCACACAGATGCATGAAGCGCCGCAAGTGCTGCATTACGGTCAGCGCGGTATGGGCATGAGATTGCAACCGGGGATGGTGTTCACCATCGAGCCGATGATCAACCAGGGCGCACGCGGCACTCGAACCCTCAAGGATGGCTGGACAGTGATCACCCGCGATGGCGGATTATCGGCGCAGTGGGAACATACCGTGGCCGTGACGGACCAAGGCTACGAGGTGCTGACACTGCGCACCGAGGAAGCGGGGCGCTGAGACGCCCGGCGCATTGCTCAGCTGGACTCAACCTCCCTACAATTCCCGCAACACTTCAGCTTCGGACCCGCTCATGGACGAATCCGCCCAGCACTGGCTGCACGCCCTCTCCGCTCCCATGGCCGCGCTCAACGGCGCCAGCTTCACCGCCCCCGACTATTTCGAGGGCGACGATCAGACCGACCTGGAAAGCGGCTGGGGTATCACTACCCGTGCCCAGTTGCTGGACGTACTCAGCATGGCCGACAACGGCCATGCCTGTGAACTGAGCAATGCCTACTGGCAGTTCCAGCGGTGCCTGCCCAGCCAGTGGCAGGCGCTGCTGGAGACACTGCCGGCTCGCGACCGGGTCAAGTACGAATATGCGGCACGCACCTTCCCCGACTGCGGCCCTGGCGGTACGCGGGCCTGGGACCTCGGACGCATGAGCTTTCTGCTGCGCGCCGGGGTCAAGAAGGGGCATATCAGCCGCGAAGAAAGCCTCTACCTGCACTATCGCCTGGCTCTGCGCGCCCGCCACTACTACAACCGCTGGAACACCTACATCGCCGGTTATCTGTTCGGCAAAGCGTTATGGAACGCGTCCGACAGCAGCGATGCCACCTTTGCCGCCGACCTGGAGCGCCAGGGCAGCGAGCACTGGAACCGCTGCATCGTCCTGAACCTGCGCATCGGCGCCCACGAATTGCTCGCCGACTTGCCTTGGGAATTGCCAATCGACGAGCCTGAACGCCCCACGACCCTGGAAGAGGATTGCTGGTCATGAGCTGCTGGATTCGCCTGGGTATCGAACCGACCCAGGACCTGGACACCATCCGTCTGGCCTACCGCAGCCGCCTGCCCACGCACCATCCGGAGACCGACCCGGATGGCTTCCAGGCCCTGCGCGCGGCCTATGAAGAGGCCCAGCGTCTAGCGCGCGAGCACGTCGAAAACGCGCAAGCCGCGCAGTCCAATGACGAGGTCGCGCCGGCCAACGAGGCCCTCGACGCCTTCCAGGCGCTGCTCGAAGACTCGACCCGTCGCTACGAACCGCAAGCCTGGCTGGACTACATCGGCCAGCTCGACGAACTGCCGCTGGAGCAACTCGACGACCTGAACTGGCAGTTGCTGCACCGGCTGCGCCATTGCGGCCCGATCGCCTACCAGTGCGTACGTCTGCTGGCCACGCGGCTGGGCTGGGCCGAGCAACTGTTGCGCCTGCCGCCGGAAGAGGCCCAGGACGTCGCCGCCTTCTTGCAGCGTATCGAGGAGCCCGACCCCTTCGACACTCGGCTGATCCGCGACTGGTCGCCCGCCGCGCAATTGGAAACGCTCTGGTATTTCCGCAGCCTTGGCTACTACCACCAGGAACGCCCGCTGTTCGAGTACACCCAGTTCGCCGACTGCCATACCTGCGTCGGTTTCCCGGCCGACGAAGACCTGGTGAGTCGCCTGACCCTGCAGTTCAGTCAGGCCGGGATTGGCAGCCGAACGCTGCATGCGCGCTTGCAGCAGCAGCACGAAATGGCGCCGGACGACGTCGACGTGCTGTACCTGCTCGCTCGCCAAGCCAGCGCCTTGGGCGCCGAGGAACAGGCACTCAATGGCTGGCTGCGGCTGTGGCGTGAACACCGGCATCCAGAGGCCGAGCGGTGGTTGCTCGACCTGTGCGCGGGCTATCAACCGCAACGCCTGCCGTTGCTGATCCAGGCGCTGGATCAGCAGAGCCTGCCGCACAGCTGGCCCGAGGATCTGACCGATCCCGCACAGGCCTGCGGCTGTCCCGCGCAATCACCACAAACCCTGGCGCGCTGGTCCGAGGCCTCGCGCCTGAAGCTGGAGGGTTTCGCCGCCACGTTCATCGATTGGCGCCTGGACGGTGACGATGAATTGCCGCCACTGGCCTGGCTGCTGGCCGACCAGGAAGATCGCCTGTTGCAGCGCCGCTACTGGCAGGCCTGGACACTGCAACGTGGCGAAGCCGGGCTGCTGCGCAGCCTGCTCGATGAGCCCGCCAGCGGCGATCCGCTCGATGACCTCATCCTCGAAGGCTTTCAGCGCCAGGCCGCACAGCAATTGCACTGGCTCGAGCATTCCCCGGTGGTACGTGCACTGGTAGCGTTTTGCGCATCAGCACACCACGGGGCGGTCTTCCCAGAGGCGCTCAAGCAGCAAGCACTGCACCCGGTCTGCCGTGAATGGCTGCGACGCATGCGGGTGTATTCGCCGCAAGCGCTGGAGCGCTTGAACGAGGCGTTCGACATGCGCCGCATGTTCACGGTGCCATTCGGCATGCGGGTAATGAACGACATGGCGCGCCACGGCATCGAACTGCCGCCGATGGCCGAGGGCGCTGCACAGTGGGACTGGCATCGCCAGCAGTTGTTCATGCTGGCCACCATCGCTCAGCCCCAGCGCTGGCTGGACATGATCACGCCCAAGTTGCCAGGCCAACTGCAGTACGCGACCGAGCATCCGTTCTACCGCACCCATCGCCTGCTGCTGTCCACCGCGGCGCTGTTCCAGGAAAACAACGCCTTGCTGCGCTGCCTGGACGAGCGCGATCCCGTGCAGGCGCTGATGGCCACCCCCCTGCATTACCTGGCCTACGCGTTCGCCAGCACTCGATTGCCGGGCGCGATCAATCTGTTCGAGTGCTACCAAGGCAGTACCGACGTACTGGAAGAACACCCGGTGGGGGAGCTGCTGCTGTGCGCAACCCTCTATCACAGCTCCGCGCTGGACAGCGAGCAACGGGCGTGGTTACGTGCACGCCTGGACACGCTGGGCGGCAGCGCTGCCTGGGTCGGCACACTGCGCACAGGCCTGATCGCCGGCAACGTCCCGCGCCTGCCCTATAAGATGATCGAGCGTGAGGAAAAACTGGACGGCAAACTGCTCAAGACATTGGTGAGTGCCTTCAACACCTTGGTGAAATCCGCCAAACCGCCGCGCACCGTCGATTTGATGCGGCTGCAAAAAGCCAAGGACGATGCCGATCAGGACACCGGTCTGCGCTGCGCCGCCATGGCGTTGCTGGCGCGTACCGAAGGCCACCTTGCCGCGGCGGCGCGCGAGCCTCAGGCACCCTCCTGGGCCTTCTGGCGACTGAACAGCCGTATCAGCCGCAGCGACTTCGTCGCGCACTGTTTCGTCGCCTTGATGGGCGGTGCGGTGCTGACCGCGGTGGCCAAACTGCCAGAGCTTTGGGTCGTCGCGGTCTTGTTGATTCTGACTTCAGTGCTACGGCGCCTGCGTGACCTGGGCCAAGGCGTGCCGATGTTGATCGGTGTCCTGGCGATCTGCCGATTCGCGCCCTTCGCGCCTGCCGCACTGATGGTGGTGCCCGGCGACAAGCTGGCCAACCGCTACGGCCCGCCGCCGGACGATCCCGCGCAGCTCAGCGAAGGGCTGCAAGTCGCCCTTCGCCATCTCAACGCTCAGTAACGCAACTCGTCCAGCGCCTGGCTCAACTGCAGGCGTTGACGACTGATCTCTGCCGCCTGCTGGCCGGCCAGCACCGCATTGAATGCGTCCAGCCAACTGCCGATCAGGTCGCGCTCATCGCCCAGGCTCTGCATCCAGGCCCGCTCCAGCCGCGCGAGCAAGGTGCGATTGGGCAAGGCATCGCGCGGGTGGATCTTCAGGCGTGCCAGGCGCTCGTGGCTGGCCTGGCGCGCCTCGCTGTCCAGGCCCGTGGGACTGCGGTCGATGCTGTGGCTGTGCTTGTGCCCGGTTTCGAGGAAGGTCACGTCGACTTCGAGCAGGCCGTTGATGTCGTAGCTGAAGCGCACGTCCAGCGACTGCACCTGTCCGGTGGGCTGCAGCGGAATTTCGAAACTGTCGACCAGGATGTTGTCACGCACCCAGGGACGCTCGCCCTGATACACCGCGATGCGCACCACCTTTTGCTCCGGATGGGTACTGTAGAAGCGCTGCACGCGCGAGGTGGGGATCACGGTATTGCGTTCGATGATCGGGGTGAAGGCGCCGGACACTTCTTCGCCACGGGACGAGGCGACACCCAGGGTATAGGGGCACACGTCGGTCAGGATCAGTTCGTCGATCGCCGCGTCGCGGGCCTTGCAGGCCGCTTGGCTGGCAGCGCCCAGGGCGACGATGGTGTCGGGGTCGAGGTGGCGATAAGGCAGCCGACCGAACAGCTTGGCCACCAGTTGCTGGATCTGCGGCATGCGCGTGGCGCCCCCCACCAGCACCAGGCTGTCCAGCTCGCGCGGGCTGAGCCGCGCGTCACGCAGCGCCTGTTCGATGGGGGTGCGCACCCGCGCCAGCAACGGCGCCCAGATCGACTGCAAGCGCGTCTGGTCGAGCAGCCACTCGCGGGCTTGGCCGTCGCCATTCCAGGTCAGGGTCAGGCTACTCTCGCCAATGTCACGCTTCAGTTGCTCGATAGCATCGTGCAGGCTCGCCAGCGCTTGAGGCTCCAGGCTCTCCAGGGTCAGTTGCCAATCGCTCAGGCACGCCTTGAGCAGCGCATCGGTAAAATCTTCACCACCCAAATAGTTGTCGCCAGTGGAGGCATGCACTTCGATCAACGGCAAGGCGTACTCCAGCACCGTGACATCGAAGGTGCCGCCCCCCAGGTCGAACACCAGCGTGCGCTCGAACTTCTGTTCGTGCAGACCATAGGCCATGGCGGCAGCCGTCGGCTCGTTGATCAGGCGCTGCACCTTCAGCCCCGCCAGCTCGGCCGCGAACACAGTGCGCTTGCGCTGCTCGTCGCTAAAGTAGGCCGGCACGGAAATCACGGCCTCGCTCACCGGGCAGCCGAGATAGGCCTCGGCATCCTGCTTGAGCGAGCCGAGCACCAGGGCCGACAACTCTTCCGGCGTGAAGCGGTGCTCGCCCAGTTCGAAACGCTTGTCACTGCCCATGAACCGCTTGAACGCTGCGGCGGTGCGATGGGGATGGGTGGTGAGGCGGGCACGGGCGGCACTGCCCACCAAGATGCTGCCGTCTTCATCGACACTGACCACCGAGGGCGTCAGCACCTCGCCCACGGCGTTGGCGATGAGCTGTGCTTTACCGTCCTGCCAGACGGCAATGAGGCTGTTGGTGGTACCCAGGTCGATACCCAGCAAGGGGCGGATTCGACGGGCGTTGGAGAGGAGCTGGCATCCTGCATGGTCGGTCTCTGCTGGCAAAGGAGAGCCGGGCGCGCGGCCTGCTGGCGGCATCCGGCGTAGCGGGAGATTCTGACCTAATGGGACCGCGAGTTGAAGGCGAAGATGCAATCGGACTTCAGGCAAGGGCGCGCGCCGGGCTGAAACTCGCATGAAACCGACTTGGATAAACGACGGGCACAAAAAAAGCGACCCTAAGGTCGCTTTCTTTGCTGCTTCCGGGTGTTCAGTGGGCCCTGGAAGCTGGAATATGGCGCAGCGGACGGGACTCGAACCCGCGACCCCCGGCGTGACAGGCCGGTATTCTAACCGACTGAACTACCGCTGCGCTATACATCGAGTGGTGGGTGATGACGGGATCGAACCGCCGACCCTCTGCTTGTAAGGCAGATGCTCTCCCGGCTGAGCTAATCACCCTTCGTCTCGGTGTGGCGCGCATTCTACGGACGACCTTTCACCCTGGCAAGCACTTTTTTCAAATTTTTTTTCTGATCTTTCAATGACCTAGGAATAAGTGACTACTGGCCCTGTGACAGGGTTGGCCTGCGAGCACCGCTCGGAGAATAATGCCCGCCTTATGCATTAAGGAGAGCTTTCCCCCCATGTGGTTCAAGAACCTGCTGACCTACCGCCTCACCCAGGATGTTCCCTTCGAGGCCGAGGCACTGGAAGCGGCACTGTCCAGCAAACCGGCCCGCCCATGCGCCAGCCAGGAGCTGACCACCTACGGCTTCGTGGCCCCCTTCGGCAAAGGCGAAGACGCGCCCCTGGTGCATGTCAGCGGTGAGTTCCTGCTGATCGCCGCGCGCAAGGAAGAACGCATCCTGCCCAGCAGCGTGGTCAACGATGCCGTGAAGGAAAAGGTCGAGGAAATCGAGACCGAGCAGATGCGCAAGGTCTACAAGAAGGAACGCGACCAGATAAAGGACGAGATCATCCAGGCCTTCCTGCCGCGTGCCTTCATCCGCCGCTCGATGATCTTCGCTGCCATCGCCCCGCGCCAGGGCCTGATTCTGGTCAACTCGGCCAGCGCCAAGCGCGCCGAAGACCTGCTGTCGACCCTGCGCGAAGTGATGGGCTCGCTGCCTGTGCGCCCGGCCACGGTGAAGATCGCCCCAAGCGCGACCATGACCGACTGGGTCAAGTCGCAGCAACCGGCCGAAGGCTTCTATCCGCTGGACGAATGCGAGCTGCGCGACACCGCCGAAGACGGCGGCATCGTGCGCTGCAAGCGCCAGGACCTGGCCAGCGAGGAAATCCAGTTGCACCTGAGCACCGGCAAGCTGGTGACGCAACTGGCTCTGGCCTGGCAGGACAAGCTATCGTTCGTGCTCGACGACAAGCTGGTGATCAAGCGCCTGAAGTTCGAGGAGTTGCTGCAGGAGCAGGCCGAACAGGACGGCGGCGACGAAGCCCAACAGCAGTTCGATGCCAGCTTCCTGCTGATGATGATGACCCTCAACGAATTCCTCCCGCTGCTGTTCGAAGCCCTCGGCGGCGAAGAGATTCCCCAGGGAGTCTAAAAGCAGCTGCAAGCTTCGAGCTACAAGCTGCAAGAAAGATCAAAAGCGATACGGCGGTGCTCATACGGGCACCGCTTTTACTTGCAGCTTGTAGCTCGAAGCTTGCAACTGAACCGGAGGTTCCCCCCCATGCGTGCGCTCGCCGCCCTCAGCCGCTTCGTCGGCAACACTTTTGCGCTGTGGGTGCTGTTGTTCGCCTGCTTGGCGTTCCTGCAGCCGCAGTGGTTCATCGCACTCAAGGTGGCCATCGTGCCGCTGTTGGGGCTGGTGATGTTCGGCATGGGGCTGACGCTCAAGCTGGACGACTTCGCCGCCCTCGCCCGCCAGCCCTGGCGGGTGGCGCTCGGGGTGGTGGCGCATTTCGTGATCATGCCGGGCATGGCCTGGTTGCTGTGCCAGCTGTTCCATTTGCCAGCGGAGATCGCGGTGGGCGTGATTCTGGTGGGCTGCTGCCCGAGCGGGACTGCATCGAACGTGATGGTCTGGCTGTCCAAGGGCGATCTGGTGCTGGCGGTCGCGATCGCGGCGGTCACCACCCTGCTCGCCCCGCTGCTGACGCCAGCGTTGATCTGGCTGCTGGCCTCGGTGTGGTTGCCGGTCTCGTTCATGGACATGTTCTGGTCGATTCTGCAATTGGTGATGCTGCCCATCGTGCTCGGGGTACTGGCGCAGAAACTGCTCGGCGCGCGGGTCCAACTGGCCGTGCAGGTGCTGCCGCTGGTATCGGTGGTGAGCATCGTGATGATCGTCTGCGCAGTGGTGGCCGCCAGCCAGGCGAAGATCGCCGAGTCCGGCCTGCTGATCATGGCGGTGGTGATCCTGCACAACAGCTTCGGCTTCCTGCTCGGTTACCTGACCGGCAAGTTGTGCAAACTGCCGTTAGCCCAGCGCAAATCACTGGCGCTGGAGGTGGGCATGCAGAATTCGGGGCTGGGCGCAGCACTGGCGGCTGCACACTTCTCGCCCCTGGCGGCGGTGCCCAGCGCACTGTTCAGCGTGTGGCACAACATTTCCGGGGCGTTGCTTTCGACCTGGTTCAGGCGCATGGAAGCGCCCGATCAAACCTCTGTCCAGCGGTGACCGGGCGCGCCTCTTGCCCGGCAACGGCCAGATGTGCACCATAGTGCGCACGGTGAGGACGACCTCACGACGCACTGCGTGACCATTCCGGGGACGGCCCCATCTCGCAACGATGGAGACCCATCATGTCCTGGATCATTCTGTTCTTCGCCGGCCTGTTCGAGGTCGGCTGGGCCGTCGGCCTGAAGTACACCGACGGCTTCACCCGCCCCCTGCCCACTGCCCTGACCGTTGCGGCCATGGCGGCCAGCCTTGGCCTGCTAGGACTGGCCATGAAAGAACTACCGCTGGGCACTGCTTACGCCATCTGGACCGGCGTCGGCGCAGTGGGCACGGTCATCGCTGGCATCATCCTGTTCGGCGAATCCATGGCGCTGGTGCGCTTGGTCAGCGTCGCGCTGATCGTCGCCGGCCTGATCGGCCTGAAGGTCAGCGCTAGCTGACCCTCAGCGCACCCTTCAACGGCGCGCGCCGCGCAGGGCGCTGACCTGTTCGCGCAGCGCCTCGGGCTGGGCCGCCTCCACGGGGATGGCGGCCCCAGCCACCAGCGTCACCCGTGACCACAAGCGGCGTAGGAAGCCCTTGGCCGGATCGCGACTGAAGAAGCTGCCCCACAAGCCCTGCAACGCCAGCGGAATCACCGGCACCGGGGTTTCCTGCAGAATCCGCTTGACCCCGCCCTTGAACACGTCGATCTCGCCATCGGCAGTCAGCTTGCCCTCCGGGAAAATACACACCAACTCGCCTGCCTGCAGATACTCGGCGATGCGCGCGAACGCGCGCTCGTACGTCGCCGCGTCTTCGCTGTGCCCAGCGATGGGGATCGCACCCGCCGTGCGAAACACGAAATTCAGCACCGGCAGGTTGTAGATCTTGTAGTACATGACGAAACGTATAGGCCGACGGATCGCACCGCCAATCAGTAGAGCGTCGACGAACGAGACATGGTTGCACACCAGCAATGCCGCGCCTTCGTCGGGAATGCGGTCCAGGTCGCGGTGCTCGACGCGGTACATGGAGTGACTGAGCAGCCAGATCAGGAAGCGCATGGTGAATTCGGGCACGATGCTGAAAATGTAGGCATTGACCGCGATGTTGAGCAGCGACACCACCAGGAACAACTGCGGGATGCTCAGCTTCGCCACGCTCAGCAAGCCGATGGTGACCAGCGCCGACACCACCATGAACAGGGCATTGAGGATGTTGTTGGCGGCGATCACCCGCGCGCGCTCCTGCTCAGGGGTGCGTGCCTGGATCAGCGCATACAGCGGCACGATATAGAAACCGCCGAACACGCCCAGGCCGATGATCGACGCCATGATCCACCAGGCCTGGTGCAGCCCCAGCAGACTCAACCAGTCGTGAGGTGCGTCAGCCACCGGAACATCACCCGAATGCCACCACCAGAGCAGACCGAACAGGGTCAGGCCGAACGAGCCGAAGGGCACCAGACCGATTTCAACCTTGCGTCCGCTCAAGCGCTCGCACAGCAGCGAGCCGACAGCAATACCGACCGAGAACAGGGTCAACACCAAGGTGACCACCGTCTCGTCGCCGTGCAGCCAGTCCTTGGCGTAGGCCGGAATCTGCGTCAGGTAGATCGCACCGACGAACCAGAACCATGAGTTGCCGACGATCGAACGCGATACCGCAGGCGTCTGCCCCAGGCCCAGGCGCAAGGTGGCCCAGGACTGTTTGAAGATGTTCCAGTCCAGCGGCATCTGCGGCGCCACCGCCGCCGCCCGAGGGATCCAGCGGCTGGCCAGATAACCCAGCACAGCGGTGCCGACGATGCCGCCCGCCACCACGCTGGCGTAGTCGGTAGACGACATCATCACCCCGGCGCCGATGGTGCCGGCCAGGATCGCCAGGAAGGTGCCCATCTCCACCAGCCCGTTGCCGCCGACCAACTCCTGCTCGTGCAGCGCCTGCGGCAGGATCGAATACTTCACCGGACCGAACAGCGCTGAATGCGTGCCCATGGCGAACAGGGTGAGCAGCATCAGCTCAAGGTGACCGCTGAGAAAGCCCACGGCACCGATCGCCATGATCGCCACCTCGGCCAGTTTGATCGCCCGAATCAGCGCGTCCTTGGCGAACTTCTCACCGAACTGCCCCGCCAGCGCCGAGAACAGGAAGAACGGCAGGATGAACAGCAGCGCGCACAAATTGACCCAGATCGAGCGATCACCTTCCAGGCTGAGTTTGTAGAGGATGGCCAGGATCAGCGATTGTTTGAACAGGTTGTCGTTGAAGGCGCCCAGCGATTGGGTGATGAAGAACGGCAGGAAGCGACGCTTGCCGAGCAAGGTGAATTGCGAGGAATGACTCATCGTCCTTGTTCCTGAGAGGGCTTTGTCATTTAAAGGGTGCTCATCGTGAGAGGCGACAAATCTGCACGTGAATACGCACCTCTGGCAACCGCCCCAGGGCGAATCCGTTAACCACGCAGTAAGCTGCTGGCACTACGCCATTAATTTGTCGTCAAATAATTTTCAGATTGTTACAGTTCTGCCGATATTCATATACATGACCGGGATCCAGCAACGGCCATTCCCCCTCGCCCTTCTTCGATGCATCACTATGGAGCACCACCGCAGATGTTTACCTGGTTCGGCGACCTGAAAATCGCCCATAAACTGGCGCTCGGCTTCGGCCTCGTCCTGACGTTGACCCTGATCCAGTCGCTGATCAGCTGGGACGCCCTTGGCAAGATGGTTCGTCGCAGCGAAGTGGTGCGCGATGTGTCGATCCTCAACGATGCCCTGGGCGATCTGCGCGAAGCGCGTCTGCGCCATACGCTAGCAAACGGCGACGACGAGCAGACCCAGGCCTTGCTCACCGCCAGCGATGCATTGCAGCCACCGCTCAAGCGCCTGCGTGAAGTGATCCGCACCCCGCGCAATGTCGAACTGCTGGGCAAAGCCGAACAGTCCCTGACCAGCTACGTGCAAACACAGAGCCTCAGCCTGCAGTCATACCAGACCATGCGCTCGGCGCAAAAAGACATGGGCACCCTCGCCAATCAGTCGTTCGCGGCCCTCAAGAGCATTCGCCAGCAAGTGCGCGCCCTGACCGATGCCGAGCAACGCGACGCGCGCAGCGAGGCGGTCAATCAGATTCGCGAGAACCTGATCCTGCTGCGTTACCAGGTGCGCGGCTACACCAGCAACACCAATGCCGACAGCGAAAAGACCATGAACGATCAGATCGCTACCACGGTGAACACCCTGCCCGGGCTGATCGCGGCCTTGAACGGCCAGGCCGCCGACGCCACCGCACAGTTGAGCGAACAGGTCCGCGCCTATGCCGGCAAGGTCGAAACCTATCGCAGCGAGATCGGCAAACTGGCCGACTACCGCGTCAGCATGGCCAAGGACATCGCCAAGCTGACCGAAGCTATCGGCCTGCTGCTCGACGGCCAAGGCACATTGGTGAATTCGGATAGCCAGTTCGCCAAGAACCTGCAGTTGGTCACGACCCTGCTGGCGCTGGTACTGGGCATCGTGCTGGCCGTGCTGATCGCTCGCCAGATCAGTCCGCCACTGCGCCGGGCACTGTTGGCCATGGAACAAGTAGCCGCCGGTGACCTGAGCGAACAGCCGAGCAGCCGTCGCCGCGACGAACTGGGTCAGTTGCAGAACAGCCTGCAAGGCATGACCGCCAACCTGCGCCAACTGATCGGCGGCGTGCGCGATGGCATCTCGCAGATCGCCAGCGCCACCGAGGAACTCTCGGCCATCACCGCACAGACCAGCGCCGGTGCCAGCAGCCAGCGCCAGGAGACCGACCAGGTCGCCACCGCCATGCAGGAAATGGCCGCCACGGTGCAGGAAGTGGCGCGCAATGCCGGCGACGCCTCGGTGGCCGCCAGCGCCACCGATCTGGAAGCCCGCGAGGGCGAAAGCGTGGTCGCCCGTGCGGTAGCGCAGATCGACCGGCTGGCCAGCCAGGTGGACGCCACCAATGAAGCGATGGACGCGCTGCGCAATGAAAGCCAGCGCATCGGCAAGGTAATGGACGTGATCAAGGCCGTGGCCGAGCAGACCAACCTGCTGGCGCTCAACGCGGCCATCGAAGCGGCGCGAGCCGGTGAAGCCGGCCGTGGGTTTGCCGTGGTGGCCGATGAAGTGCGCAGCCTGGCGCAACGCACCCAGGCCTCGACGGCAGAAATCGAGTCGGCGATCAACAGCCTGGAACAGGGCACCCGTTCGGTCAGCGACTTGATGGAAGAGAGCCAGAGCCTGACCGAAAGCAGCGTGGCCCTGGTGCGCGAAGCGGGCGCGGCGCTGGAAGGCATCACTCAGCAGGTCTCCGGCATCCAACTGATGAACCAGCAGATTGCCGCCGCCTCCGAACAGCAGAGCGCAGTGGCCGAAGAAATCAGCCGCAGCGTGGTGACGGTCAGGGACATCTCGGAAAAGACGGCAGGGGCCAGTGAGCAGACCTCGGTGTCCAGCGTCGAGCTGGCGCGTCTGGGCGGGCAGTTGCAGCAGATGATCAGCCGCTTCCGCGTCTAAAGTGCAGGGGCGGCCCGCCCGCCCCGACACCGTCAAGCAAGGCGGATTACTGGAAGTCGAACAGGGCCCGCGCGGTATCCACCAACAGCGCTTGGCGCAGGGCCATCGAGCAGCCCAGCGCCTCGAACTGTTCGACCACGCCCGTAAAGTTCACCACCGATTCATGCTGGGTGTGTGGCCAGTCGCTGCCCCACAGAAGGCGGTCGGCGCCATAGTGCGCCTCCAGCATTCCCAGCGCCTGGCGAGCGAACAGCAGGTTCTGCGTCGCCGAGCCGCCCAGGCGATAGATCCCCGACACCTTGACCCACACCCTCCCCTGTCCCCCCAGCGTCAGCATCTCGGCGAAGCCTGGCTGACCCAGACCCAGGCGCGCATCGGGCCGACCGAAATGATCGATGACGATCTTCACGCCATAGGGGTGCAAGGCGTTCACCAACGCCGGGATGTCGGCCACCTGACGATGCAGCTCGACATGCCAGCCCAGTGCAGCGATGTGCTCCAGCAGCGGTCGCCAGGCGGCATCGCGTAAATCGGGCAGCGCTTGCCCCATCAGATTCAGCCGCACGCCGCGCACGCCCGCCTGGTGCATCTGTTCCAGGCTGGCGCGGTCCGCATCGCGCTCAAGCATCACCACCCCGCGTAATTGCCGGGGCGCGCTGTTCAGGGCAGCGAGCAGGTAGCGGTTGTCGGTGCCGAGAAAGCTCGGCTGAACCAGTACGCCGTGGCTGAAACCATGCCCAGCGAGCATGGCCAGGTAATCGTCCAACGGGGCGTCGTAGGTGGGTGCATAGCGACGCTCGGCCGCCAGGCTCAGCCCACGGTTGAACACGTGGGCATGGCTGTCGATGGCCGTGAAAGGTGAAACGGTAGCGTGGGGCATGGCGCTCATCGAAAAGGTTGAAGAATGTGGATCGTTACTTGGCCATGGCCGGAGCGGTCGAGGCAGCCGCCTCGGGCTCCAGTGTGCGCCCGCGGGTTTCTGGCAGGCACAGCGCGGCGATCACCGCCACACCGTAGGCGATACCGGCATCTATGCCGATCGCCGCGCCCAGCGACATGGACTCGCTCATGTGACCGACCAGGAATGGGAACACCGCCGACAGCACGCGGCCGAAGTTGTAGCAGAAGCCCACCCCGGCGCCGCGCACATCGGCTGGATAGAGCTCATTGAAGAACGCCCCGAGGCTGGCCGGAATGCCAGCGGCGAAGAAGCCCAATGGGAAACCGAGGAACAGCATCTGCGTGTTGCTGAGGGGGAAGAACACATACGCCTGGACGGTCAGAACGCAGCACAGGGCGAACAGCAGGATGTTCTTGCGGCGGCCGATGCGGTCGATCAACAGACCGCTGACCACACAGCCGCACCAGAAGGCGAAAATGATCACCGCCAGGTAACCGCCAGAGTTGAGCACCGACAGGTTGCGCTCGGTCTTGAGGAAGGTCGGCAACCAGGTCATCACCGCGTGATAGCCACCGTGGGCACCCAGGCCAAGCAGTCCGCCCAGCAAGGTGACGCGCAGCAGTTCCGGGCGGAAGATCCCGGCCATGGACTTGACGAAGCTGCGCGGCGCGACTTGGTCTTTCTGCAGGCGCTGGAAGCTGTCTGGCTCCTGCACGTTACGGCGCACCCAAATGATCAGCAGAGACGGCAACAAGCCGACGAAGAACATGACCCGCCAGGCGAACTCCTGCGGCACCAGCGAATAGATCAGCGCGAACAGCGTCACTGCCAGGCCCCAGCCCACTGCCCAAGCACTTTGCACCGTGCCCATGACCTTGCCGCGGTACTTTGGATTGATGGTTTCGGCCATCAACACCGCGCCGGCCGCCCATTCGCCACCGATGCCGAAACCTTGCATGGCCTTGACGAACAGCAGCGGATAGAAGCCGGTGACGAAGGCCGACAGGAAGGTGAAGAAGGAGAACCAGAGAATCATCCACTGCAAGGTGCGCACACGGCCATAGCGGTCGGACAGGGTACCGCCGAGCCAGCCGCCGATGGCCGAGGTGACCAGGGTCAGGCCACTGATCAGACCGGCATCGCCTTTGCTCAGGGAAAATGCGGCGATCAGCGCCGGAATGGCCAGGCCGAACATCTGCACTTCCAGGGCGTCGAGCGACCAGCCGCCGAAGCAGGCCCAGAATGTCTTGCGCTCGCGCGAGGTGATTTCGCGGTACCAACTGAACATGTTTCTTATCCTTCTAGGTCGTGTAAGGGTGGCCGGACTCGCACCGGCCAGGCAGGCAACACCCCGGCACCGTGCGAGCACGGCGCAGCAGGCGGGGCTATGGGCGGCAGCGGCGGTTCAGCGAATGTCGATGCGGTAGCGGAAGTGCTGGGCATGGCCGCGCGAGCGGCGCCACTCCAGTGGCTTGCCGGCGTAGTCACGGGCCAGACGCTCGATCACCACCACCGGACTCCCCTCCGGCAGTTGCAACAAACGCCCCTGAACCGCATCGACCGACTCGGCGGTAAGGGTTTCCTCCGCGTAGGCCACCACTTGGCCACACAGCGTTTCGTAGATTGGGTAGAGCAACGGCCCTTTGCGGTCCAGCTCGACTTCCAGCAAGGGCTGGAAGGTCTGGCGCGCCAGCCAGATTTCCTCGGCCAGCACCGGCTGGGCGCCCAGCAAACGCAGACGCACGATGCGGATGACCTCGGCCTGCGCCGTCAGCCCCAACGCTGCCGCCACCGCCGAGGGCGCCGGCAGTGGCTCTATGGAGAGGATGCGGCTCTCGGGTACGACCCGCGCGCCATTGGCTGATTCGAAACGGAAAAAGCGGAACAGCGAGGACTGGAACTGCGGCCGACGAATGAAGGTGCCACGGCCCTGTTGACGCTCCAGAACGCCTTCGGCGACCAGTACGTCGACAGCCTTGCGCACGGTGCCGACCGACATCTGGAACTCGCTGGCCAGCGCCGCTTCGGTGGGAATGGCCTCACCTGGGCGCCAGCGGTTGTTGGCGATCTGCTCGACCATGTGGTCGCGCAACTGTTGGTATCGGGGCAGACGCGCATCACCGGGCAGCGTGTTCATGGGCTCTGTCTCTCGTGTTGTTATATAGACATATATATGAATTGCCCGAGAGTATTCCTCCTGCCCCGAACGCTGTCAATCCTCCGCCTATCGGACGGCGCTGGCCGCAACGATGCACGGCGACACGAACAACTCACCCCGCCAAGCGCCTGTGAGCGTTTTGCCTGCCACCACTAGCCATAACATTGCCAGCATGCCCACCAACACCTGCCCGGCGACCATGAAAAAGCCCAGTCCCAACCACTCAGCCAATTTCAACGTGGCCAGGCTGTAGACACCCAACGGAAAGGTGAACCCCCACCAGCCCAAGTTGAACGGCATTCCGTGGCGCAGGTAACGCACGGTGATCAGCACGGCCGTCAGCAACCACCACAGGCCTGTCCCCCACAGCACCATTCCGGCCACCAGCCCCAGACCCCGCGCCACCTCGCCCATTGCCCCAAGGCCATTGGCGGCGAATACACCCGGCGCATCGCCGCCAAGCAGCAGCATGCCCAACGCACCGGTACCGATGGGGCCCAAGGCCAGCCAACTGGACGCCGCCATGTTGGCCGGCGGCAACTTGTGCAGCGCCATGCGCAACATCAGGATGGTCAGGATGCTAAATGCCACCGGCAGCGACACCGCCCACATGACGTAACTGGTGACCAGCACCAGAAGCTGCGCCTGAGGGTCGGCCAGGTGCGGCACCAGCAGGCCGCCGCTGGCTGCGGCCACCTCGGCCGCCACCACCGGCAGCAGCCAGACGGCGGTCATTTGGCCGATGCTGTGTTCCTGGCGGGTGAACATCAGGTAGGGAATGGCCACGCCACACAGCAGCGCGAGGGCCACATCCAGCCACCATAGCGCCTCGATCCACGGCAGCAGGCCTTCGCCCCAGCGCGCCAGGCCGAACACCAGGCCGCCGTTGAGGATGGTCGCCAGCCCCATGGGGATGGTGCCGAAGAACATCGAGACCGTGGAATGGCCGAATATCCGCCGCGCTTCGTCGAAGAACAGCAGCCAGCGGGCGCTGTACAGCACGCAGAACACGATGAACAGCGCGACCGTCAACCACCACAGCGCCTCGGCAAGCCCCAGCAACGCCGATACCTGCACCTGCCGCAGGGCCAGGGCCAGCACGCCGGTGCCCATGGTCGCGGAAAACCAGTTGGGGGTGAACTGGCGAATCACTTCCAGGGGGTGGGCCAGGCGCTGGAAAGGTCGCATGGACCGAGCACGGGTGTGAGGGCAAGACATGAGCGATTCCTCGGATAAGGTGAAATCAGCTTATGCTCGCCATGAATATCTATATAACGGGTATTTTCTCTATCTGTTATCTGTTTTAAAGATATAAAACCCGAAGGAGCGTGCGACTCCTTGCCACTGCGACCATCGTCTGCGCTGACGAAACCGCCCTGCTCGTGCCAGACTGCTCGGGACCGCGTTTCCCTCTTGCTGCGGAGTTTGCATGTCGTTGTCCAGTGGGCTGATCGCCGTGGTCGCCCTGGCCTATATGGCCATCATGTTCGCCATCGCCTTCTACGGCGACCGTCGCAGCACCCCGCTGCCGCCGCGCCTGCGCGCCTGGGTATACAGCCTGTCCCTGGCGGTGTACTGCACCAGCTGGACCTTCTTCGGCGCGGTCGGCCAGGCCGCCGAGCAGCTCTGGGCCTTCCTGCCCATCTACCTGGGCCCGGTGCTGCTGCTGATTTTCGCGCCCTGGGTGCTGCAGAAGATGGTGCTGATCAGCAAACAGCAGAACATCACCTCCATCGCCGACTTCATTGCCGCGCGCTACGGCAAGTCGCAGACCCTTGCTGTGGTGGTTGCCCTGATCTGCCTGGTTGGCGTGCTGCCCTACATCGCCCTGCAGCTCAAGGGCATCGTGCTGGGCGTCAACTTGTTGATCGGCGCCAGTGCCGATGCCACCGGCACACGCGTTCAGGACACTGCACTGGTGGTGTCACTGGTGCTGGCGCTGTTCGCGATCGTCTTCGGCACGCGCAGCCTGGACGTCACCGAACACCACCGCGGCATGGTGCTGGCCATCGCCTTCGAGTCGATGATCAAGCTGCTCGCCTTCCTCGCCGTCGGCGCTTTCGTAGTGTTCAACCTGTACGACGGTGTCGACGACCTGTTCAGCCAGGCGCGACAGTCAATGCACCTGGAGCGCTACTGGCAGGAAACCATCAACTGGCCGTCGATGGTGGTGCAGACCGCCGTGGCGATGATGGCGATCATCTGCCTGCCGAGACAGTTTCACGTCACCGTGGTGGAGAACATCGAGCCGCAGGACATGCGCTTGGCGCGCTGGGTGTTTCCGCTGTATCTGGTGCTGGCCGCGCTGTTCGTGGTGCCGATCGCCTTGGCCGGACAAATGCTGTTGCCGGGCACGGTGATGTCCGACTCCTTCGTCATCAGCCTGCCGCTGGCCGAAGCCCATCCCAGCCTGGCATTGCTGGCGTTCATCGGCGGCGCCTCGGCCGCCACCGGCATGGTCATCGTCGAGGCCGTGGCGCTGTCGACCATGGTCTCCAACGACATGCTGCTGCCCTGGCTGCTGCGCCGCAACAACGCCGAGCGGCCGTTCGAAGCGTTCCGCCACTGGATGCTCTCGGTACGCCGGGTCACCATCGTGGTCATCCTGCTGCTGGCGTATGTCAGTTACCGACTGCTGGGTTCCACCGCAAGCCTGGCGACCATCGGCCAGATCGCCTTCGCCGCCGTTACCCAACTGACCCCAGCGATGCTCGGCGCCTTGTACTGGAAGCAGGCCAACCGGCGCGGCGTGTTCGCAGGACTGGCCGCCGGGATTTTCCTGTGGTTCTACACCTTGGTACTGCCCATCGCCGCGCACAGCCTGGACTGGTCGCTGCAGCTGTTTCCGGGCCTGGCGTGGTTGCACGGCAACCCGCTGAACCTGCCCATCAGCCCGCTGACGCAAGGCGTGGTGCTGTCGCTGGCGGGCAACTTCACCCTGTTCGCCTGGGTGTCGATCCTCTCGCGCACACGGGTGTCCGAGCACTGGCAGGCCGGTCGCTTCATCGGTCAGCAGACCAGCGCTCGCCCCAGTGGGCGCACACTGCTGGCGGTGCAGATCGACGACCTGCTCAACCTCGCCGCACGCTTCGTGGGCGAGGAGCGCGCACGCCAGAGCTTCATTCGCTTCGCCTACCGCCAGGGCAAGGGCTTCAACCCCAACCAGAACGCCGATGGCGACTGGATCGAGCACACCGAGCGGCTGCTGGCCGGGGTGCTGGGCAGTTCTTCGACAAGAGCGGTGGTCAAGGCGGCCATCGAGGGCCGCGACATGCAGCTCGAGGACGTGGTACGCATCGCCGACGAAGCCAGCGAGGTGCTGCAGTTCAACCGCGCACTGCTGCAGGGGGCGATCGAGAACATCAACCAAGGCATCAGCGTGGTCGACCAGAACCTGCATTTGGTCGCCTGGAACCGCCGCTACCTGGAGCTGTTCAACTACCCGGACGGGTTGATCGCCGTCGGCCGGCCGATCGCCGACATCATTCGCTACAACGCCGAGCGGGGTCTGTGCGGTCCCGGCGAAGCGCAGGTCCATGTGGCGCGGCGCCTGCACTGGATGCGCCAGGGACGGGCGCATACCTCCGAGCGCCTGTTCCCCAACGGTCGGGTCATCGAGTTGATCGGCAATCCGATGCCCGGTGGCGGCTTCGTCATGAGCTTCACCGACATCACGCCGTTCCGCGAAGCCGAGCAGGCGCTCAAGGATGCCAACGAGGGCCTGGAGCAACGGGTAGCCGAGCGGACCCACGAACTCTCGCAATTGAACCAGGCACTGTCCGACGCCAAGAGCCACGCCGAAGCGGTCAGCCAGTCCAAGACGCGCTTCCTCGCGGCGGTCAGCCACGACCTGATGCAGCCGCTGAACGCCGCACGGCTGTTCTCCGCTGCACTGTCGCAACAGGCCGAGAGCTTGAACGACGAAGCCCGGCAACTGGTGCGGCACCTGGACAGCTCGCTGCGCTCGGCCGAAGAATTGATCAGCGATCTGCTGGACATCTCACGCCTGGAGAACGGCAAGATCACCCCAGACATCAAACCCTTCGCACTCAATACGCTGTTTGACACCCTCGGTGCCGAGTTCAAGGTGCTGGCTGCCGAAAAAGACCTGGCGTTCCGCCTGCGCGGCAGTCGCCTGCAGGTCAGCAGCGACATCAAGCTGCTGCGCCGGGTGCTGCAGAATTTCCTGACCAACGCGCTGCGCTACGGCAGCAGTCCGATCCTGCTGGGCACGCGGCGTGAGGGTGAGCGGCTATGGCTGGAGGTGTGGGATCGAGGCCCTGGCATTGCCGACGACAAGTTGCAGGTGATCTTCCAGGAGTTCAAGCGCCTGGACAGCCACCAGACGCGCGCTGAAAAAGGCCTGGGCTTGGGCCTGGCGATCGCCGATGGCTTGTGCCGGGTGCTGGGTCACACCTTGCAGGTGCGCTCATGGCCCGGTAAAGGCAGCGTATTCAGGGTGAGCGTGCCGATCGCCCGCCAGCCGCTGGCCACCCCGGCAGCCCCTGCCGAGCAGATGGGACAACCGCTGGCGGGACTGCAGGTGCTGTGCGTGGACAATGAAGACAGCATCCTGATCGGCATGAACAGTCTGCTCGGACGCTGGGGCTGCCAGGTCTGGACCGCACGCGATCAGGCCGAGTGCGAAGCGCTGCTGGTCAAGGGCATGCGCCCGCACCTGGCGCTGGTGGACTATCACCTGGACCACGGCGAGACCGGCACCGGCCTGATGGCGTGGCTACGCACGCAATTGGGCGAGCCGATTCCCGGCGTGGTGATCAGCGCCGACGGGCGCAACGAGACCATCGCCCAAGTGCATGCGGCGGGCCTGGACTACCTGGCCAAGCCGGTCAAGCCGGCAGCCCTGCGCGCCCTGCTCAATCGGCATCTGAGCCTGGTGCAGTAAGGCCTTCGTCGGCCATCGCGCGCTCAAGCAGGTCGGCCGGCAGGCTCTTGCTGGCGCGGGCGCCGAGCAGCTTGAGCTGTTCGCTACGGCTGATCAGATTACCGCGACCCTCGCACAGTTTATTGCGCGCCGCCGCGTAGGCTTTGTCGACCTGCTGCAGGCGCACACCCAACTCGTCCAGATCCTGGATGAACAAGACGAATTTGTCGTACAGCCAACCGGCGCGTTCGGCGATTTCTCGGGCGTTTTGCCCTTGGCGCTCCTGTTTCCACAGGCTGTCGATGACCCGCAGGGTGGCCAGCAAGGTGGTGGGGCTGACGATCACGATCTGCCGGTCGAACGCCTCTTGGAACAGCCCTGGCTCGGCTTGCAGCGCCGCAGAAAAGGCCGCTTCGATGGGCACGAACAGCAGCACGAAGTCCAGGCTGTGCAGGCCGTCCAGACGGCTGTAGTCCTTGCTCGACAACCCCTTCACATGGCTGCGCAGCGACTGCACGTGCTGCTTGAGCGCCGCCTCGTCGTTGCCGGCGACGAACTGCTGGTAGGCGGTGAGACTGACCTTGGCGTCGACCACCACCTGCTTGTCGCCGGGCAGCATGATCAGCACATCGGGCTGGAAGCGCTCGCCATCGGCGCTTCTGAGACTGACCTGGGTCTGGTACTCGCGGCCCTTCTCCAGGCCCGCGTGCTCCAGCACCCGCTCCAGAATCAGTTCGCCCCAATTGCCCTGGGTCTTCTGCCCTTTGAGGGCCTGGGTGAGGTTGGTGGCTTCATCGGACAAGCGCAAGTTGAGCTGCTGCAAACGCTCCAGTTCCTTGGCCAGCGAGAAGCGCTCGCGGGCTTCGTGCTGGTAGCTCTCCTCCACGCGTTTTTCGAACGCCTGGATGCGCTCTTTGAGCGGATCGAGCAATTGCCCTAAGTGCTGCTGGCTGGTCTGAGCGAAGCGCTGTTCACGCTCGTCGAAAATGCGCGTGGCCATTTCGGCGAACTGCGCACGCAGGGTGTCGCGGGCTTGCTGCAGGTCTTCCAGACGTTGGGCATGGCTGTCCTGCTGCTCGCGAAGCTCGGCATCCAGGCGTGCCGCCTGTGCCTCCAGGCGGCGCAGTTCGGTTTCGCGATTGGCGCGCTCCAGGCTCCAGGCATGAGCAGCGTCGCGGGCGTTGTCGCGCTCGATCTGCAGCAGTTCCAGCTCACGGTGTTGCGCCGCCAGCTGTGCCTGCTTATGGCTGTTGGCCTCGCTCAGATCGCTGATTTCGTCACGGCTGGCATCAAGCTGGGCTTGCAGACCGGCCTGCGCCAGTTGCGACGCGTTGAGGCGCTCCTGCCATAGACTGCCTTCGCCCTGACGGACGGCGAGTCGTCGCTGAAGCTGCAACGCCCAGCCCAGGCAAGGCACCGCAGCGGCGACGATGCCGATCAAAATACTGGCCAGATCCACTGCCATGCTCACCCCGATCGTTGTTCCAATGCAGGCTGCAGCTTACAGGGGTTTGCCCACTCATGACGCTAGGGATGCAGGCGCTCGAGCAATCGCTGCGCATCTTGCGAACCCTGCCCGGCCGCCAGTTCCAGCCAATGCCGCGCTTGCTCGGCATCCTGGGGCAGGCACAGACGGGCATATTCGAGTTGGGCAAGTCCATCCCCAGCCCGAGCCGCCTGACGCAACAGCTCGTGACCGATGCGTCGGTCGCGTGCATTGCCGCAATCGCGGCACAGCAACTGTCCCAAGCGACTCTGGGCCACCACCACGCCCCGCCGCGCCGGCTGTTTGAGCAGGCGTCCGGCCAAGTGCTTGACGCTGGGCTTGACGCCCAGGCGGGGGCTGTCGAGTAGCCAGAGCGCGACTTTCAGCGAAAAGCGTTTGGAAAAGACGCTCGGTCCCGTATTAGGGCAATCGGCTTGGGAGGAGACACGAAACTTCATGACAGACAGCGAAGGCAATTCGAAAAGCGCGCCACTCTACCGTTTTTTTTGCGTGATGGCTCGATACGCGCCTGACAGCGCGGAAAAAAATATTTCATGGTTCTTTTCTTGACGTTTTTCAATCCAGCACTCGAGTGCAAGAAGGTGTTGACTTAAACGTCAGATATTTCCCAGGACGACTTGACATGCCCGTCCTAGAGCAACCCTGCAACACAATCCACAGATACTGTGGATAACTCGGTGGACAACCCCCTTGCGTGCCCGCAAACCCTTATGGAATGGGGGCTTCAGTCAAACTGACGATTTTTTCACCAGCCAAAATAAGTGTTTTTTTTCATTGACTTAAGGTCGCAGTCAAGTCATTGGCGGCTTCCTGTGGGCGTGTTGCAATACGGTTACAAGTCGCGCCACGCGTGTGTACAACTGGGTACTGGCACTGGGCCGAGCGGGGATCGTTGCCACGCGTCACTCCACTATCCACCCGGTCGCCCACTTCACAGGAGCCCTTTCAGCAGCGATAATGGCCGGCTTCGCTGAACGATTTAAAAAAGCTTGCATCGCTGCCAATGCTTAGGTAGTGTGGCCACCGTTAGTACCAAGCTGAAATCAATTCTGGCCATTATGTCCTTGCGACTGCTCCCACCACGGGTAGCCTCGCTGAAACCAGGACGGCCTACGCGATGATTCACTGAATGGCATACGCCACTCCAGCACGAATCAGCCAACGAACGATTGATCGGGATCTTCACCCATGGCCTCGAACCTGGCCCGTGGGATGCTGCCCGCCTTCCTAAGTACCTACCAGTCAGCCCGGCGCTTACATTGTGCTTGCGCTTTCTCTGGCTGCTCTGTTCCGGTCAGGTTTTTCGCCTCCCTTAATAAAGGCGTCACCGGAACGTTTCTATTGTGCACGGATCGAACCCGTGTCTTGAGCAGGAAACTCTAAAAAAATGACCAATCATCATCACATTCAGCGCGCATTCGGCACGCTTTCTCAGGCCTTCGCTCCACTGCAGTGCCTGATCGTTGCTCCCCGCAAGGGCAGCTTCAGCTTCACCCTGGTAGACGAACACGGCGTGGCATGCCACACCGAACGTCTTTACCCAGAGCAGTACACTGGCGCAGAGCCGCTGCAGGCGGTGATCGACCGCACGCGCCAGTCGCTGGTCGCATGAACGAATGGGCGAAGATTCGCCCCGTGAATGTGCCACTCTGATTGCTGCTAGCGCTGCACCGGTGTAATTGCCACAAGGCATATAGCCTGATCGCAGCGGCAGCAATCGATTTAAAAAACAGCCCTTTACACCATGAATATCACACTAGACTTCAACTCGAGCGGTGCGAGCCGCTTCCGATGGGTGTGATCCTTCAGCCAGCTGCCAAGCTCCCCGCCCCATCGGTCCCTGACAGTTCGAGGGCACCATGGGTATCGCTGCGAACGAATTGAGCCGTTATGTCATTCGCCCCACGCTGGTCTATCTGGGGCGCCACAACGCGAGCGCAGAAGCCTTGCTCCTGGGCGTCGCTGCCAGCCAGTCTTGCCTTGGCCAGGCCTTGCACGACCGCCGTGGCCACGGGCTGTACCGCATCGGTGAGACGCGTCATCGGGCGCTGTGGGATTGTTACCTCGCCCGCGATCCGGAATTGGCCAGCCTGGTGCGTGGGCTGGCCAGTCAGCATGCCTTCCTTGGCGGTCCACATCTGGAACTAACCGTCAATCTGCGCTACGCCACCGCCATCGCCTGGATGCTCATCGAGGAACAGGCAACACCGCTCCCGGCCGCCGACGATGTGCTCGGCCTGGCCAGGATCTGGCGACAAATCTTTCATCCGCAAGGGCGCCTACGTGACTTCACCCAGGCGTGGGATTGCTGGGTAAACCCCAGGGTTGCGGAGCCATCATAGGAACCTTCTTACGAAAGATTCAGAATTGCGGTTATTTTGGTCGGATTGTCCTACAAAACCGCTCTATCTCCGCGTATACAGCCTATGGCGTACTTCGCGATTTGTTGGTAGCTTTTGGCCCCGGAGATCCCAAGGAGTTCTAATAATGAAAACAGTCATGCTCAAAACCTCCCTCGGCGTCGCAATCGCGGTCGCCTCTAGCCAACTCTTCGCCAGCGGTTTCGCGCTCAACGAGCAAAGCGTCAGTGGTATGGGGACAGGTTTCGCGGGTCGTTCTTCGGCTGCTGACGACGCCAGCACCATTTACGGTAACCCTGCCGGCATGTCGCGCCTCAAGCGCGAACAGGTCACCGTAGGGGGCGCGGCAGTCATCGCCAAATCCGATATTTCCGGCCGCGGCAGCAACCTGGGTGGGGAAACCGACGGTGACATGGTGCCGGTGGTCGGTGTGCCGATGGGTTACTACGTCAAGCCGCTCGACGATCACTGGAGCGTGGGCTTCGGCGTCTACGTGCCCTTCGGCCTGGTGACCGACTACGGCAGCGACGACGCTGCGCGCTATTGGGGCAAGAAGAGCCACGTCGAAGTGGTGACCTTCCAGCCGACCATCAGCTATGCCTTCAACGACAAGGTGTCCATCGGCTTCGGTCCGACCATCAACCGCATCAAGGGTGAATTGGGGTCCAACACCATCAACCCCTTCACGCCTGGCCGCAACGATGGCGAAGTCAAGATCAAGGGTGACGACACGGCGGTCGGCTACAACATCGGTGTGATGGTACAAGCCACTGACCGCACCCGCCTGGGCCTGACCTACCACTCGATGGTCGACTACAAGCTCGAAGGCAAGACCAAGGTCAACAACGCGTTAATCGGGCCATTCAGCGGAAGCAAGTTCGACGCCGAGCTCAAGATCAAAACGCCTGAGTCGGTGGACTTCTCGGTTACTCACGAGCTTGACGACCAGTGGACTCTCTACGCGGGCAGCACTTGGACCCGTTGGAGCCGTCTGAAAGACATCACCGTCAACAACGAAGTGCCTGCTCCACTGGCAGCTCAATTCGGCACCATCAGCGAAGAGCAGAACTGGCACGACACCTGGGCGCATGCTGTGGGTGCTTCCTACAAGGTCAACAAGGAATGGACCTTGCGTACTGGCTTTACCGTCGACCAGTCGCCGACCAACAATCAGGATCGTTCGCCGCGCATCCCTACCGGCGATCGCAAGATCTTCAGCCTGGGGGCGGGTTACAGCCCAACCGACGACGTGACCATCGATGTGGCGTATTCCTACCTGTGGGAGGAAGACACCAAGGTGAACCTGGCCAGCCGGACCAAAGGGAGCTATCAGGCCAAGTATGAGAACAGCGCTCACGGGATTGGTGCTTCGCTGACTTATCGGTTCTGATTGGGGTTTTGAGGTTGTGAGAAGACCGCCCTTGTGGCGGTTTTTTCTTTCGGGCATCCATCCCCGTCACCTCCCTGCGCAACGCCTCTGCTCGGCCTCCTGAGGTCGCGATGGGCGGTGGCTGAGCTACCGCGCACTAGGATCAAAAGCAACGGCAACGGCGGTTTGATCGCGCAGCGCTCCAGAACATCTGCCCCACCGCCCTGCTTCTAAGCGCGCAATCGTAAAGACGCCGCCCATCGCGACCTCAGGAGGCCGAGCAGAGGTGGCATGGAGGGGGTTGACGGGCATGGATGCCCGTCAAGCGCTTGGGGCCATGGATGCCCCCTAAGCGCGGTACCCCCGGAGTGCCACCGGCGCGAGGGAACCCCGAAGGGGCCGTATGCGGGAGCAAGCGGTTTTTGCCCCCCTTTTTTCCAAGAAAAAAAGGGGGTCGCCGTAAAGGCGAAAAGGTGACTAAGCCTCACCACCGCCAACGGGTATGTCAGAAATTTTGTGTTCGGGCATAACATGAGCAAGAGGTGCATGTATGCCAACCAAGAAGAAACCCCTGCGTGACCTACCAAAAATCCCCAAGGAGCTGCTTGAGCAGTTCGGTGAGGGCCTGATGACTGCGGAGGCTATCGAAGACGCCTCTGCGGCATTCAAGAAGGCGCTCATCGAACGAGCCTTGAACGCCGAGCTCAGTCACCATCTGGGCTATCCGCCGGGCGCGCAGCGCCCAGAGGATGAAACCAATCAGCGCAATGGCAGGACTGGCAAGACGGTTCTGACTGGAGAGGGGCCGCTGCGGCTGGATATCCCCCGTGATCGAGACGGTAGTTTTGCGCCCATCCTGATTCCCAAGCATGAACGCCGTTACACCGGCTTCGATGACAAGATCATCGCCATGTATGCCCGAGGCATGACCGTTCGGGAAATTCGCGCATTCCTCTCTGAACAGTACGGAACGGATGTTTCGCATGACTTCATCAGTTCGGTCACGGCCGAGGTGATGGAGGAAATCGGCGCGTGGCAACAGCGGCCGCTGGAGCCGATGTACCCGGTCATTTTCTTTGATGCACTGCGAGTCAAGATTCGCGAAGAAGGGCTTGTGCGCAACAAAGCGATTTACTTGGCGCTGGGCGTTCTACCCGATGGGACGCGCGATATTCTCGGGATCTGGATCGAAAATACCGAAGGTGCGAAGTTCTGGATGAAGGTCTTCAATGACCTTAAGACGCGCGGCGTTGAGGATGTGCTGATCGCCGTCACCGACGGCCTCAAAGGGATGCCAGAGGCGCTAAGCGCCGTGTTTCCGGCCACCACGCTGCAAACATGCATCGTCCACTTGATCCGCAACAGTCTCGATTATGCAGCGTGGGATAAGCGTCGTGATCTGGCCAAAGCGCTCAAGCCGATCTATCAGGCCATCAACGCCGAGGCGGCTGAGCAGGCACTGGATGCCTTTGAAAACGGCCCTTGGGGCAAACAGTACCCAACGGTAGTTGCGGCATGGAGAAGAGCCTGGGATCGAGTGATTCCATTCTTTGTCTTCCCGTCAGGCATTCGAAAAGTGATCTATACGACCAACGCGATCGAAAGCATCAACGCCCAGCTACGCAAGATCATCAAAACGCGTGGTCACTTCCCAACGGATGAGGCCGCCACCAAGCTGATCTGGCTGGGGCTGCGGAACATCACGGCAAACTGGGGCTCAGCGGCCCATGACTGGAAAAATGCGATGAATCAATTCGCGATGCTGTACGGAGATCGATTTATCAGGCCGACCTGGTAAAAGCATGGCCAGCCTGACGGCAGGCCGTTATCGGCCCGCACACAAAAAATCTGACACTCTCCCGCCAACGGATATTCACCCAAAACCAAAACCCAAAACCCAAAACCCAAACTAAGGCCTAGACCCAATCGCCTTCTCAATAGCCCCAACAAACGCCGGATCATCCGGTTTAGTCAGACTGGAAAACTGCCCAATCACCTTCCCCCGACGATCCACCACATACTTATAGAAATTCCACTTCGGCGCACTACTCTGCCTGGCCAACTCAGCAAATAGCGGAATGGCATCATCCCCACGCACCGCCTGAGTCTTGGTCATGGTAAAGGTCACGCCATAGTTGGCATAACACACCTTGGCCGTTTTCTCGCTATCAGCGTCTTCCTGTTTGAAATCATTGGAGGGCACTCCCAGCATTTCCAAACCCTGTTCATGATAGGCCTTATAGGTCGCCTCCAATCCTTCGAACTGCGGAGCAAACCCGCAATAGCTGGCCGTATTGATCACCACCAGCGGCTTGCCCGCGTAGCGCTGGCAAAGATCCACCTGTCCCTTGCCCCGCAATTCCGGCAGGCTACCCTGCAACAACGCTGGACAGTCGGCCGCCCAACTGGAGGCGACAGCCGCAAAAACCAGAGGCACTGTAAGCCAGCGAAGGCGCATAGTCTGTTACTCCTGCAAGACGTTTCGTTAACCTAGCAGGTTAGCGCCTAACAGACTCCCATGCCCAATTGCATGAGCGCCAGTCCCCCGCGCTGCCAGCCCCACCACGCCAACGCCAGTAACAACAGGGCTCCCGCTGCTAGCCAGCCACGCAAGCCACAACGCCTCACGCCGCAGCCTCCTGCAGACGCGCGACCGGCCGCTCGCGCACCGGCCAATTGAGCGCCGCCGCCAGCACACTGAGCAGGATGGAAATCTGCCAGACCAGGTCGTAGCTGCCCATGCGGTCGTACACCACACCCCCCATCCAGCCTCCCAGGAATGCCCCCAGTTGATGGAACAGGAACACGATGCCGCCGAGCATGGACAGGTTGCGGACCCCAAACACAGTCGCCACGGTGCCATTGGTCAGCGGCACCGTCGACAGCCACAGCAATCCCATGGCAATACCGAACAGGTAAGCGCTGAACGTAGTCACCGGCGCCAGCAGGAACAACCCGATGACCACGGCCCTGAGCAGATAAAGACTGGTCAGCAGACGCGGCTTGGACAGCCGCCCGCCGAGCCAACCGGCCGTGTAGGTGCCCACGATATTGAACAGCCCGACCAGCGCCAGCACCGTAGTCCCGGTACTTGCCGGCAGATGCTGGTCGACCAGATAGGCCGGCAGATGAACGCCGATGAACACCACCTGGAACCCGCAGACGAAGAAGCCCAGCGCCAGTAGCCAGAAGCCCGAATGCGAGCAGGCCTCGCGCAGTGCCTGACCCAAGGTCTGTTCGCCATCCAGACGAGGCAGCGGACGATCACGCAGCATACTGACCAAGGGCACGATCAACGCCACCAGCAAACCCAGCACCAGCAGCGCCGCCGACCAGCCCAACCATTGGATCAGGCCAAGAGTGCCGGGCAGCATGACGAACTGACCGAACGATCCCGCCGCGCTGGCGATGCCCATGGCCAGGCTGCGCTGCTGAGGGGCTACCGCGCGGCCCACCACGCCAAGGATCACCGAGAACGAGGTGCCCGAAAGACCGATACCGATCAGCAGCCCCGCGCTGAGCGACAACGACCACAGCGAGTCGGCCATACCCATCAGCACCAGCCCCAGGGCATAGAGAATGCCACCGATGATCACCACGCGCGTCGCGCCCAGGCGGTCGGCCAAGGCACCGGCGAAAGGCTGAGCCAAGCCCCAGATCAGGTTCTGCAAGGCAATGGCGAAGGCGAAGACTTCACGGCCCCAGCCGAAGTCGGTGCTCATCGGCGCCAGGAACAAACCGAAACCGTGGCGCACGCCAAGCGACAGTGCCAGGATCAACGCAGCGCCAAACAGCACCCAGCCACTGGTTCGCCAGAGGGAAGTCATTGTTGTTATCTCCAGGTATCACGAAAGGCGGGCGCCGAGGTCTAATGCCGATTCGTCGAGGTCGTCGTGCGCCGCGCTGTGCAGCCCAACGATACAACGTGAGCGCCCTGTATCAGCCTCAAGCGTTTATACCGACTGATCGGGGTGTGCAAGCGTTTTCTATTGAGGCCCTGGGCTCAGGCGCTGCAGGATCGGCTGGAACAATGGCCCCGGGTGTCGCGATAACGGGTCCGGCTTACCCTCCTCGACTGCCTGCCAGTAACGCCACGACACTTTGTCCGTGCCCAGCTCGTAGTCCATTCCATCCCAGGCATCTTCGCGAAAGGCATAAAACGCCCAATGCAGGCGATAGCGATCGAGCGCCGCCAGCACGTCCTCCAGGTAAGCGCCACAGCCCGCCAAGCGGCGCATGCAGCCAAACTCGCCCACCACCAGTCGTGATACCGGCAACTCATGCTGCTGCGCCCAGCGTACGGGCTGCTGAAGGTAGTCGGCTACGCGGTGCTTGTCCCAGCGCTCGGTCCCCGCAGCGAAGGGTACGGTGCCGGGATAGGCGTACGCACGGTCGCCTGTGATACTCGGCGCGTACGTGGCCACATAAGGTTCGTACATGTGCACGCTGTACAGCACCCGACTATCTGCCAACGGCGCGGGCCAGTAGCCAAAAGCGTCGGCCGCCGCGTACCAGCCAGCGTCGACCATCACCGGCGTCTTGTCGTCCACGGTGCGGATAGCCTCCAGTAGCGTGGCCGACAACGCGGGCAGATCCCTGGCACTGCCTTGGACTTGGTCATACCAGCGCTGCATGTCAGCCAGCGCCGCATGCTCGGCCAGACCGCCGCGCTTTTCAGGGGCCGGCTCATTGACCAGATTGAATGCAGCCACCGCGGGATGATCCTTCAGCGCCTTGGCCAGATCGCGCCAAAAAGCGGCGGATTGCTCCCAGTAGCGCTTGTCCTGCCACAGACGATCGTCAAATTGGTCCTGGTTGTTCTGCGCCCAGCGCATGCCCGGCAACGACAAGGGCGCGATGACCACTTTCAGGCCCGAGCGATGCGCACGATCCAGCACCGCCACCAAGGTCTGCAGATCGGCCTGAGCCAAACCCGCGTACTCATCGGCATCTCCCAGCAGGAAATCCCTTCCTGCGGGCTGCCACTTGTCATAGGACAACCGCACCCAGGACGCACCGTAGCCTTTCAAGGCGTCGAAATAGGCTTGATCCGGCGGCAGTCGATTGAAGCTGTTGGCGCCGTGGCGCGGTTCGTCCCAGAACGCGATCAGATCGGCGGCCAACGCCGGAAGCGGGGTCAGGGCCAGCAAGCTGGCGAGCAGTCGGTCACGCATGGCGGGTGTCCTGATGAGTCGAAGAGCACCGAGCCTAGCCTCGCTAATCACGGGAAGTATCTGCTATGCATGAAGGGCGATTCCGAACTGACGCCTCCAGACCGATCAGCCCGCCAGCGCCAAACCGACTACGACGGCCAACTCGATCAACTCCAGCAGAGCCCCAGCGGTATCGCCCGTGGTGCCGCCCAGACGCCGGCACATCTGCCGACGCAGCCCGACGAACACCAGTAGCGCCAGCAGGGCCACCCCTATCGCCGTCCAGCCACCGAGCACTACACAGACGGCCACGCTTCCCGCTAGCACTCCGCGCGCCGCGCGCCTAGGCAGGTGTTCCGCCAAGGCCGCCCCCAGACCACCAGCCCGCACATAAGGCGTGCACAGGAACAGCCCGAGCAAGGCCGTGCGCCCCAAGATCGGCGCCAGCATCAGCCAGGCAGCCGCTCCCCGCTCGACCAGCACCCACAGGGCACAGAACTTGAGCAGCAGCACCAGCATCAGCGTGACCACAGCGATCGGCCCGCTGCGCGGATCCTTCATGATCTGCAAGGTGCGCTCGCGATCGCCGAAGCCGCCCAGCCAGGCGTCGGCGCTGTCGGCCAGACCATCGAGGTGCAGCGCGCCACTGAGCAGCACCCAGAGCGCTAGCAGCAAGGCAGCCTGCAGCGGCGCCGGCGTGCTGTGCAACAACGCGCTGGCCGCCCACAGCAACACGCCGAACAACGCCCCGACTGCAGGGTAGAACAGCAGCGAACGTCCCATCTGCCGCGGCTCGGGCATGCCCGCCAGCGTCACCGGCAGGCTGCTCAAAAACTGCAAGGCAATCCAGAACGGCAGCATCACGCCCGCTCCGTCAACTGGCCGTCGGCCGCCACGTCCAGACGCCGCAACGCTCCGTGCCCGACCTCGACCTGCAGCAGCTGCTCGCGTGGCAAGCCGCGGGCGCGCGCCAACAGCAGGCGCATGACGCCGCCATGGGTCACCAGCAGCACACGCTGCCCCGTATATCGACCCGCCAACTGCTCGACGCTGCGCTGCACGCGCTCGGCGAAATGGCTGACCGGCTCACCGCCGGGCGGGGTGCAGGCATAGGGATCGGCCCAGAAACGCCCGAGCAAATCGGCTTCGGTCTGCATGATCTGCGCCGCGCTGCGCCCCTCCCACTCGCCGAAATGCAATTCGCGCACCCCCGCCTCCACCTGCACCGGCAGCGCCAGGCGCTCGCCCAGTTCCTCGGCGAAGCGTGCGCAGCGCTGCAAGGGCGAGCTGACCAGCACGTCCCAGGGACCACCCTCGCTCACCGCTGCGCGCATCTGCGCCCAGCCCTGGGCGGTCAGGGCATCGTCCAGGCTGCCACGCAGCCCACCACCGCATTCGGTTTCGCCATGGCGCAGCAGGTCGAGGATCATGCCGGGCGATCCGCCACGGCCGCTTCGGCGAAAGTCGCCATCTGCCCGTGCAGCGCGCATGCCAGGCGCATCAGCGGCACCGCCAGCGCCGCACCGCTGCCTTCCCCCAGGCGTAGACCGAGGGCCAGCAGCGGCTGGGCCTGCAGTGCTTCGAGCACGGCGCGGTGACCTGGCTCCGCGCCCTGATGGGCGAACAGCAGCCACGGCTGGCATTGCGGGTTGAGGCGCACGGCTACCAGTGCGGCGACACTGCAGATGAAGCCGTCCACCAGCACCGCCACGCCCTGCTGGGCACAGGCCATGTAGGCTCCAGTCAATGCCGCGATCTCGAAGCCGCCGACGCAGGCCAAGACACGCAACGGCTCATCGCCAGACAGCGCATGCAGCGCCAGCGCGCGCTGGATCACCTCGGCTTTGTGTTGCACGCCTGCGCTGTCCAAGCCTGTACCCGGCCCGCTCAACAGGTTGGCCGCGCAGCCCAGCAAGGCGCTGGCCACGGCTGCCGCGGCCGTGGTGTTGCCGATGCCCATCTCGCCACCGATGAACAACTGGGCGCCCTGCTTGGCAGCGCGCAGGGCGCTGTCGCGGCCGGCGCCTAATGCCGCCTGCAATTGCGCCTCGCTCATCGCCGGCTGGCGGGCAAAGTTGGCCGTACCAACGCCCAGGCGCAGGTGATGCACGCCCGGTAGGTGCAGGGTGGGATCGACAGTGCCCAGGTCGATCACCTCCAGCGTCGCGCGCAGTTCGCGCGCCAGTACGCTGATCGCCGCGCCTCCCCCGACGAAGTTTCGCAGCATCTGCCCGGTCACGGCCTGGGGATAGGCGGAGATGCCCTCCTCCACCACACCATGGTCACCGGCGAAGAGGCTGATTGCCACGTGTTCCAGGCTCGGCCGCTCGCAGCCTTGGAGACCGGCCAGGGTGACCGCCAAGGTTTCCAGTTGGCCCAGCGAGCCGGCCGGCTTGGTCAATTGCTGCTGACGGGCGCGCGCCTGCTCCATGGCGTCAGAGTCGAGGGGATGGCAGGCATCGAGCCACCAGGAGGAAGTCATAGAGCAGGTCCTTTAAGCGTGAGAGGAAGGCCAGCGACCGTGAGCACGACACGCTCGCAGCGCTCGGCCACGGCCTGGTGCAGCCAGCCGGCCAGGTCGACGTAACGACGAGTCAGCTCGCCCATGGGCACTACACCCAGGCCGCTTTCGTTGCTGACCAGAATCAACGTGCCCGGCAGACTGGCAAGGCCATCGAGCAGGGCGTCACGCTCCTGAGCCAGGCGCTGGGCATCGTCGAGCATCAGCAGATTGGTTAGCCACAGGGTCAGGCAGTCCACCAGCAGACAGCGCCCTTCGGCGGCCTCGGCGCGCAACACCTGCGCCAGCGCCAGAGGCTCCTCGATCAGCCCCCAGTCGGCCGGGCGACGCTCGCGGTGCAGGCGCACGCGCTCGTTCATCTCGCCGTCCAGCGGCTCGCTGGTGGCGATGTAGGTGACCGGCAGGCCGCTGGCCACGGCCAGTTGTTCGGCCAGGCGACTCTTGCCCGAGCGGGCACCGCCGAGAATCAGGTTACGCATGTCAGGCGACTCCACACAGTGCACGCAGATGCGCAGTATCCAAATGCTGTTCGACCAGGTCGGCTAGACGCTCGATGTCGCGCTCGCGCAAGGCGTGGTAGTCGACGCGCTCGACCGCCTCGAGCCCGGCCCAGCGCAGCAACGCCGCGCACGAATCGCTGCCCTCGAACAGGCCATGCAGGTAGGTCGCCAGGATCTGCCCGTCGGCACTCAGGGCACCGTCGGCGCGGCCATCGGCCAGCCGTAGTGCAGGCCGCTCCAGCGCCGGGCCCTGGGTGACGCCGGCATGGATCTCGTAGCCGCTCACCGCCGCCTGCTCCAGGCTCAGCACGCCGCTGACGTTGCGCAACTGCTTGTCGGCTTCCAGCACCGTCGCGTAGTCGAACAAACCCAGGCCTTCGCTGCTCCCGGCCGGACCTTCCAGGCCCAGCGGATCGTGCACGTGCCGGCCGAGCATCTGCAAGCCGCCACAGATGCCGATCAGCTTGCCGCCGTAGCGCAGATGACGGGCGATGGCGCGCTCCCAGCCACGCGCGCGCAACTGGGCGAGGTCGCCACGTACGCTCTTGGAGCCGGGCAGGATGATCAGGTCGGCCGGCGGAATCGGTTGGCCGGGGCCGATGAACTGCACGTCCACCTGCGGGTGCAGGCGCAACGGGTCGAAGTCGGTGTGATTGCTGATGCGCGGCAGTACCGGCACGATCACCTTGAGCAGCCGATCGCCCTTGGTCGACTGGCGTCGATCGATGCCGTCCTCGGCTTCCAAGTGCAGGTCGGTGACGTAGGGCAACACCCCCAGTACCGGCTTGCCAGTGCGCTGCTCCAACCAGTCCAGCCCCGGCTGCAACAAGGCGATGTCACCGCGAAAGCGGTTGATGACGAACCCTTTCACCCGCGCCTGCTCGCTCGGCGAAAGCAGTTCCAAGGTGCCGACCAAATGGGCGAAGACCCCGCCGCGGTTGATGTCGGCGACCAGAATCACTGGGCAGTCCACCGCCTCGGCGAAGCCCATGTTGGCGATGTCGCCGGCCCGCAGGTTGATCTCGGCCGGCGAGCCGGCACCTTCGACCATTACCACGGGATAGGCCGCACTCAGGCGTTGGTGCGAAGCCAGTACCGCTTGCAAGGCGATGGCTTTGTAGTCGTGGTAGGCGACCGCGTTCATGCTGGTCACCGCGCGGCCATGGACGATCACCTGCGCGCCGGTATCGCTGTTGGGCTTGAGCAGCACCGGGTTCATGTCGGTGTGCGGCGCCAGGTTGCAGGCCTGGGCTTGGACGGCCTGGGCCCGGCCGATCTCGCCGCCGTCGGCGGTCACGGCGCTGTTGAGGGCCATGTTCTGTGGCTTGAAGGGGACCACGGCGATGCCCTGGCGCAGCAGCCAGCGGCACAGCGCGGTGACCAAGGTGCTCTTGCCAGCATCGGAAGTGGTGCCTTGCACCATGAGGGTCGTCATGCCGATTCCTTGTGATAAGCCTGCAAGGCCTGACGCAGGCGCTGTTCGTCCGCCGCATCGCCAGGCAAGCCGAAGCGCAGCGCCGAGGGCGTCTCGAACAGGCGCACGAGAATACCGCGACGGGCGAGGAAGTCCTGCAACTGCGCGGCGCATGGATGGCGCAGGTACTGGAACAGGTCGCAACCGCCGCTGACCGGCAACGCGCAGCCCTCGAGCAGCGTGGCGAGTCGCGCGCTGGCCTGAGCACAGCGCTCGATCTGCGCCCGTTGCTGCTCGACGTCGTCCAGGCAGGCCTGGCCGACGATACGGGCCGGGCCACTGACCGTCCAAGGCCCCAACGCGTGGGCCAGTGCTTGCAGCAGTGGTGCTTCGGCCATCACGAAACCCAGCCGCACACCGGCCAGGCCGAAGAATTTGCCGAACGAGCGCAACACGATCAGTCCGGCGCGCCCGGCTTGATCGACCACGCTGAGGGCCGGCGTGTTGTCCATGAACGCTTCGTCCACCACCAGCCAACCGCCGCGCCGGGCCAGACGCGCATGCCAGTCGAGCAACTGCTCGCGCGACACACAGCGTCCGGTCGGGTTGTTGGGGTTGACCAGCACCAGCACATCGAGGCTGTCCAGGGCGTCCTCGACCTGGGTTTCGTCGAGCTCCAGCAGGCGATGTCCGGCCTGGCGCCAAGCCTGCGGATGCTCGGCGTAACAGGGCCAGAGCACGCCGACCCGACCTCGCGGGCGCAGTTGCGGCAGCGCCTGGATCGCTGCCTGCGAACCGGCCACGGCAAGCAGTTGCGCCACGCCGTAGTAGCTGCGCGCCGCCTGCTCCAAGCCGTCCTCGACTTCAGGCAGCCGCGCCCAGGCCTGCGCCGGTACTTCAGGAATGGGGAATGACCATGGCGCGATGCCGCTGGACAGGTCGAGCCAGTCCTGACGCGCAATGCCGTATTCGCGCACCGCGCGCAACAAACGTCCACCGTGTTCAAGCATACAGCCAGGCTCCCAGGCAGATCACCAGCAACCACAGCCAGACACCGCGCTGCACCAAGCTCCAGCCACGCTCGATGGCGTCGGCGTCGGCCGCCAGCCCTTCACCCAGCCGCGCACGGTCGTGCAGCTCGCCGTGATACACCGCCGGGCCACCCAGCTCGACATCCAGGGCGCCGGCGCCGGCGGCCATCACCGGGCCAGCATTGGGGCTGTCCCAGTGCGGCGCCTGGTTGCGCCAGCAGCGCAGCGCCAGACGGGTCTTGCCGAGCAGCGCGTAGGTCAGCGCCACCAAACGAGCGGGCACATAGTTCAGGGCATCGTCGATGCGCGCCGCCGCCCAGCCAAAGCGCTCGAAGCGCGCCGTGCGGTAGCCCCACATGGCATCCAGGGTATTGCTCAGGCGATACAGCACCACACCGGGCGCACCGGCCACGACAAACCAGAACAGCGCGGCGAACACCGCGTCACTGCCATTTTCCAGCACCGATTCGGTGGCGGCGCGGGCCACGGCGGGAGCATCCAGCTCGGCGGTTTCCCGGCTGACCAGGTAGCCCACGCGCCGCCGCGCTTCGTCCAGGTCACCCTGGCGCAGGGCCTGGGCCACTGGCAGCACGTGCTCGCCCAGGCTGCGCATGCCCAGCGCGCAGTACAATGCCAAGGCTTCCACCAACCAGCCGATGACCGGCAGCCAGGACAGGATCAGCGCCAGCAGGGTCAGCGGCACCACCGCCAGGAACCAGGCGCTGACCCCATGGCTGCGCCACCCTCGTCCGCCGGCGTTCAGGCGCTGCTCCAAACGGGCGGCGAAGTTGCCGAAGGCCACCAATGGATGGCGTCGCTGCGGCTCGCCCAGCAGCGCGTCCAGCGCGACGCCCGCCACGGTCAGCAAGGCGATGCTCATGCCGGCGTCCCCCACTGGTTCTCGTAGAGCATCTCGCTCAGCGGGCGTTCGCGGGCCCAGTCCTCCAGCACCAGCATCGGCGCCTCGTAGAACTGCGCCACCGGGCCCAGGCACAGCACGGCCACCGGCTGGGCACCGGCCGGCATGCCCAGCAGTTCGGCCAGCGCCTGCGGGTCGAACAGCGACACCCAGCCCATGCCCAGCCCCTCGGCGCGTGCAGCCAGCCACAGGTTCTGGATGGCGCAGGCGATGGAGGCCAAGTCCATTTCCGGCAGCGTGCGACGGCCAAAGATGTGCGGCTCGCGCTGATCCATCAAGGCCGCGACCAGCACTTCAGCGCACTCGCCGATGCCCTCGACCTTGAGTTTCATGAAGTCGTCGGAGCGCTCGCCGAGCGCCTCGGCGGTGAGCACTCGCTCCTGCTCCACCAGTGCCTGGATGCGCGCGCGCAGCGTGGGCTGGCTGATGCGGATGAAACGCCACGGCTGCATCAGACCGACACTGGGTGCCTGATGCGCGGCCGCCAGCAGCCGGGCGAGCAGCGTCGGCGCCACCTCGCCGCCGATGAAGTGACGCATGTCGCGACGCTCGCCAATGACGCGATAGACCGCCGCGCGCTCGGCCGCACTGAAGGCATGTGGGTTCATGGTCGCAACAGCGCCGCCGCCGCCTCTGGATTGGAAGGAAAATAGAAGTGCACGTAAGAGGCCGTCAGCCGGCCCTGTCGATAGACTGCTTCGTTGCCGCGTCCGCCGTTGGGACTCTGGCCCCGGGCGATGGGAACCAGGTCGGTGCTGGTCAGCGAGTGATGGTAGGTGTGGCCACGCAGCGCACCCTCGGGCAACTCGACTGTCTGCAGCGCCAGTGCGGCCAGACGCTTCTGCATCACCGCTTCGCCGGGCAGCAGGCCGAGCAGCTCGACGCGCTCGCCGGACACGTCGGTCAAGGCCTGGAGTAGATAAAGCATGCCACCACATTCGGCGAGCAACGGCTTGCCCTGCGCATGATGGGCACGGATCGCCTGGCACATCGGCGTGTTGGCCGCCAGGGCAAGGTGATGGAGCTCGGGGTAGCCACCCGGCAGATACAGACTGTCGACCACCGGCAACTGGCTATCATGCAGCGGCGAAAAGAACACCAGTTCGGCGCCCTGGTCGCGCAGTAAATCAAGGTTGGCGCCATAGAGGAAGGCGAAAGCCTCGTCGCGGGCCACGCCGATGCGCACGCCGGCCAAGCTGGCCTGCCGCCGCTGGGCTGGCGGTTTGACGAAACTCACCGGTGGCGGCAGGGCTGCATCGCAACTGGCGCCCAACGCCTCGGCAGCGGCATCCAGGCGTGCGTCCAGGTCGTTCAGCTCGCTGGCCTGGACCAGCCCCAGATGACGGCTGGGCAGCTCGATGCCGCGCTCGCGGGAAAGCCCACCGTACCAACGCAGGCCTTCGGTCAGGCTGCCTTCGAGCAGTTGCGCGTGGCGCAGGCTGCCTACGCGGTTGGCCAACACGCCGGCAAACGGCAGGTCGGGCTGATAGCGCGCCAGACCCAAGGCCAGGGCGCCAAAGGTCTGGGCCATGGCAGTGCCGTCGATCACCGCCAGCACCGGCACGCCGAAATGCCGCGCCAGATCGGCGCTCGAGGGCGTGCCGTCGAACAGGCCCATCACACCTTCGATCAGGATCAGGTCGGCATCGGCAGCCGCCTCCCACAACAGGCGACGGCTTTCGGCCTCGCCGATCATCCACATGTCCAACTGGTACACCGGCGCGCCGCTGGCCCGCTCGTGGATCATAGGATCAAGAAAGTCAGGCCCGCACTTGAACACTCGAACCCGGCGTCCAAGGTTGCGATGCAGACGCGCCAGGGCGGCGGTGACGGTGGTCTTGCCCTGGCCGGAGGCAGGGGCTGCGATCAGCACCGCCGGGCATTGCCGAGTGCCTGAGGTCACAGCTCGACGCCCTTTTGCGCGCGGATTCCGGCCTGGAAGGCGTGCTTGAGCATACCCATCTCGGTGACGGTATCGGCCAGTTCGATCATTTCCGGCTTGGCGCCGCGGCCGGTGACGATGACATGCTGCATCGGTGGCCGTGCCTGGATATCGGACAGGACCTGATCCAGCTCCAGATAGCCGTGCTTGAGGGCGATGTTGAGTTCATCGAGCACCACGAACTGCACGCCAGGGTCTTGCAGCAGCGCGCGTGACACCTCCCAGGCGGCTTCGGCGGCAGCGATGTCACGCTGACGGTCTTGGGTTTCCCAAGTGAAGCCCTCACCCATCACGTGATAACGCACCTGCTCGGGGAACCGCCGGAAGAACAGCTCTTCGCCGGTGCTGTTACGGCCCTTAATGAACTGCACAACACCGCACTGCATGCCGTGGCCCATGGCACGGGCGAGCATGCCGAACGCCGAACTGCTCTTGCCCTTGCCGTTGCCGGTGAGCACCAGCAGCAGGCCGCATTCGTTGGGGGAGTTGGCGATGCGTTCGTCGATCACCGCCTTCTTGCGCTGCATGCGCGCCAGGTGGCGTTCGTCGCGTTCGGGGATTCGCTCATGTGGGTACTCCGCAAGCTGTCGACGCGCCGGTCGGGCACTCGCGGGTGGGCACCAGGCAGCGACAGGTAATCAAGGCAGGCAGGCGCAGACGGGAGCACGCAATGGCCGCGGACAGACCACGGGACCGCGCGCATCACCCTCCGTGATGCCGTTGGCAGTGACAGGCCGGTCTCCGGGCTCATGAGTTGGGCTCTGGCCCGAAACCGCGCGCCTTCCCGGACTCTGCCCAGTGGCCATGCGCGGCCTTGACTCACCTACCGTTGCGGGGGCAGCGCCGGACTCGCGCCCTGCGGCGCCCACCGGCTTCCCAGTTTCACTCTGCCGGAGGCTGTCCGCAGAGCACCTGAAACACGCGGCGAAGGTTAGAGGGTTGCACCGGGAGCGTCAATTGAACACGGATGGCGAACGACTCTTCAGGGCGCTTGTCTGAAGAACAAGGAAGTGATATCACATAGCCATCAATCGGCTGAACGCGATCATAAATAAAAGGAGAACGCGTCATGCAAGGCTTGATCATCCACAACCCGCACCTGGAGTTCCTGCGACCGGTATTCGAGCGCTGGGTCGAATGCATCGACCGCTTCAATCAGATCCACGGTGAAAGCGACGCCCCCTACTGGCATGGCGCCCAGGCCAATGCCGGCCTGCTGGCCGCTGCCGCCTGGCAGGCCGAGCGTGTCACGCTGCAGCAGTATCAGGGCAAGAAACAACGTGACGAAGGTGACCGCGAGGGACGTTGCGACCTGTGCATCGCCGATGCCGAACAATCCCTGCATTTGATTACCGCGCAGCGTTGGCCAAAGATCGCCCGACTGGACCTCGCCACCGCCCTGCAAGAAACCGCCGCACTGGCGCGCCTGTCGGTCTACCCCAGCCAGTTCAAGGCGGGGGCTCTGTTCATCAGTCCGTGGAAGGCCGGCCAGCATGCCAGCCCGGAAGAGTTGCAGGACATGGTCGACGACCTGAGCAAGCACACGGCCTGCGCCATCGCCTGGTACTTCCCTTACGCTTATCGCAAGCTGCACAACGAAGCAGGGCAGTATCACCCGGGTGTGGCGGTGTTGATCAAGCAGGCGTGAAGCACTAGGGGCCGGTCAGCGGCCCCACGTCCGCCCGCTAGGGATTCTGTGCCAGATGGCCCGAGGGATTGAGCACTCGTTTGGCCTGCAGGTAGGCCCTGGACCAGTAGCTGTTGGACAGGTAGTCCAGGCGCACGGTGCCACCGCTGGACGGCGCATGCACGAACCGCCCCTCGCCCACATAGATGCCGGCATGGCTCACCCGGGAACCGCCCGCGGTGGCGAAGAACACCAGATCGCCCGACTGCAGCGCGTTGATGTTCACAGTCGGCGCGCGCATGACGATCATCTCGCGGGTCGAACGCGGCAGGCTGATGTTTGCCGCATCGCGATACACATAGCCGATCAGACCACTGCAATCGAAGCCCGAGTCCGGGGTATTGCCGCCCCAGCGGTAGGGTGTGCCCACCAGACCGATGGCACGGATCAGCACATCGTCGGCCACAGGCGAAGAGGACGGTTGATCGACGAAGACCACCGGCGGCTTGACGGCGGGTGGCGGAGTGGGAGCACGGCTGGAACAGGCGGCGAGCAGAGCCACCATCGAGAGGAATGCGAAGCGCGTCATGATCGCCATGGGTCAGAACCTGTCTGAAACCGATCGGCCGCAGCCGATGAAAGAGTTGAGAATTTAGATTAGACGCTATTCGTAAATGCGCACGGCGACTCGCTTTTCAGCCAGTCGCCGTGTTGAGAGTACAGCAAAATGCTATTAGTTTCGTGACAACGTGGTGGTCGGTGCCATGGCCAAGGCGCGCTTGGCTTCGAGGAAGGTTTTGCTCCAGTAGCGATCACCGAGGCTGTCGATGCGCACGCCACCGCTGCGGCGGCTGCTGGAGTGGATGAACTGGTTGTCGCCCAGGTAGATGCCAGCGTGGCTGACACGGCCACGGCCATTGGTGCTGAAGAACAGCAGGTCGCCTGGCTTGAGCTTGTTGCGCGCCACTTTAGGGGCGTCAACGTTGATCATCTCGCGGGTGGAGCGCGGCAGGTTCATGCCCGCCTCTTCGCGGAACAGGTAGCCGATGAAGCCGCTGCAATCGAAACCGGACTGCTCCGAAGTGCCACCGAAGCGATAGCGGGTGCCGATCAGCGCCATGCCACGCTCGAGAATGCTGTCAGCCAGCACCGGGAGCTCGTAGGGTTTGCTATTGCGGGAAAAGGCCTGGAGGTCTTCTTCGGTGGCCAGGTCTTCCTCGTCGAACACCGACGAGTGCGAAGCCTTGGCTTTGGCCGCGCTCTGCGCGGTCACCGAGGGGCGATCCTGGGGCTGGGAAACTGGGCCTTGGGCCGCGCAGCCAAAAAGCAGGGTCACGAGTGCGAGGGGCACGAGGGGTGCGAAGCGCTTCAGCATGGGCACGACCGTGTCTGGAATCCGTTGGAAGGGGGAAACTATGCCTTCTATCGGAATCATTTGCAAATTTTATCGAAGAAAATGTGACTTCTGTGTTCTAAGGCGTCGGCGACCTCTAGAACTACCAGCCAAGCGTCTCTTTAAGGAAGGGGATGGTCAGCTTGCGCTGGGCCTGCAAGGAGGCCTGATCGAGACGTTCGAGCAGATCGAACAACGCACTCATGCTGCGCGTGCCACGGGTCAGAATGAAGTGTCCGACTTCGTCAGTCAGGTGCAGACCGCGCCGCGAGGCACGCAATTGCAGAGCGCGCAGCTTGTCTTCGTCGGACAAGGCGCGCATCTGGAACACCAGCGCCAAGGTGAGTCGCGATTTGAGATCGGCCAGTTTGATCGGCAGCTCGCGCGGCGAACTGGAAGCCGCCAGCAAAAGACGCCTGCCGCTGTCGCGCAAGCGATTGAACAGGTGGAACATCGCCTCTTCCCAATCGGCCTTGCCGGCGATCACATGCAGGTCGTCGATGCACACCAACTCGTACTGCTCCAGGTGATCGAGCAACTCCACGCCACGCTCGAGCAATTGCGCCAGCGGCAGGTACACCGCCGGCTCGCCGAGTTGCTGGAAGCGGTGAGTGGCAGCCTGCAAAAGGTGCGTGCGCCCTGCCCCCTGCTTGCCCCACAGATAGATGAGACTCTCGGTCCAGCCGGCGTCCGCTTCGCACAGCCGCTCGACATAGCCCAATGCTGCGGCATTGGCGCCCGGATAATAGTTGATGAAGGTGGCGTCATCGCGCAGGCGCACACCCAGGGGCAACTGGATCGGTTTCATGCTGGCTGGCGGTCGCGAGGACCAAAGGGGACCTTTGGTGAAAGTGTGCAAAGTCTATACCTGGCGGACGGGCGGCACAATCGGGCAAGGAAATAGAGCCTGCCAAATCAGAGACTTGGCTGGGTTTTGGTCCCAGTAGCGGTTTTAGCCTTATCGCGACGGTCTTTGAATCCGCCACGGCCAAGCGCTCACGCAATAAGCAGGCCGACATTCTACGCAAAAAACGCAAAGATTCTTAGCCCAATACCTGGATTATCAGTAAACCTGCATTCAATTAGCGTGGAGTCATAAAAAGCGCTCGGTCTGCGCTCGCGGATTCGGGCAAATCCCTGCTGTGACACCCCAGAGATCGCTACCGTGACCCAGCATCTATTACGCCCTTTGCAACTTGGCCCGTTCACGCTCCCCCACCGCATCGCCATGGCCCCGCTCACGCGCTCCCGGGCTGATCGACACACAGCGGCGCCAGGCCCACTCAACGTTGAGTACTATCGTCAGCGAGCCAGTGCGGCGCTACTCATCACCGAAGCCACGCAAATTTCGCAGCAGGGCCAGGGCTATGCCTGGACCCCGGGCATCTACACAGAAAAGCAGGTCCACTGCTGGCGTGCGGTGAGCCAAGCCGTTCACCAGGAGCAGGGGCTGATCTTCATGCAGCTCTGGCATGTGGGGCGCGTGTCCCATCCCTGCTTTCAACCGTACAACGGCCGTCCGGTTGGTCCCAGCGCCCTACCGGTGCCCGGCCAGACATTCATCCTCGACGCCAACGGCAATGGAACCTGGGCCGAGATTCCCGTGCCACGCGAACTGACGATCGAGGAGATCGCCGCCATCATCCACGACTATCGCGTCGCCGCACGCAATGCCTTGCGTGCCGGAATGGACGGCGTAGAGATCCATGCCGGTAACGGCTACCTGCTCGACCAGTTCATCAATAGCAGCAGCAATCAGCGCAATGACCGCTATGGCGGCAGCATCGTTTCGCGCGTGCGGCTTCTGCTAGAGGTCGTCGAGGCGGTCGTTGGCGAGATTGGCGCCGAGCGGGTCGGCGTACGCATGACGCCCATGGGGCGTTTCATGGGCATGGGCGACGAAACGCCCGAAGCCACCTTCACCTACGCCGCGCGTCAACTCAACCGCTGGCCGCTGGCCTACCTGCATCTGGTAGAGCCCGCCGTAGTGGGAACTACCCGGGCAGAGGAGCACGACCCTGCCTGGGACAACATGATGTCACTCATGCGCGAGTCATGGCTGGGGACACTTATCGTCGCCGGCGGTTATGACCCGCAAAGCGCCGAGCAGGCTTTGGCCAGCGGGCGCGCCGACATGATCGCCTTCGGCCGGGCGTTCCTGGCCAACCCTGATCTGCCACGGCGCATCCGCGAGGGACTCGCCTTGAACGCACCTAGCCCAGAGTCATTCTTCGGCGGCGACGCCTGCGGCTACACCGACTATCCCTTCCACCCCTGAACCCGCTACACGCCAACGCTTGCCGATTCAGGTAACTGCAGCGGTCGGCGCCCTTTTCGGAGACACCCGTCATGGCCTTGCACACACTGGCTCACTATTCGATTCGCACCACCGACCTCCAAGCCTCCAGACGGTTCTACATCGACGTGATGGGGCTGCGCGAGGGCTATCGCCCGCCGTTCGATTTTCCAGGCGTATGGCTGTACCTGGGGGACGACGAACAGCAATTCGGCGTGGTGCACATCATCGGTATCGACGCCGACAATCCACACGGTCTGTTGGACTATCTAGGCGGAGCAAGCGATCAGGCAGAAGGTACCGGAACCCTGGACCATATCGCCTTCCTGGCCACCGACCTGCAGGGCTTCCACCAGCGACTGAAGGCAGCCGGTCACCGTTGGCGCGATCGTCTGGTTCCCAGCCTGGGTCTGCATCAACTGTTCGTCGAAGACCCCTCCGGCGTGACCCTCGAACTCAACTTCCCAGCCAGCGAAGCTATAGCCGCCGGCCTCGACACGCCTCGCTGATCCGCTCAACGCCAAGGAGAAATACCCATGAACACGACTTCAGCATCCCGTCGCGCAATCATCGTCGGCGGCTCACTCGGCGGCCTGTTCACCGCCAATCTGCTGCTGCGCAACGGCTGGCAAGTGCAAGTGTTCGAGCGTGTAGCCGATGCCCTGACAGGCCGCGGCGCGGGGATCGTGACCCATCCGCAACTACTCGATGGGCTGCTCAAGGCCGGCGTGAAAGTAGACGACGACCTTGGGGTACGAGTATCGACCCGCGTCACCTTGCACCAGGATGGCACCGTGGAGGCCGAACACGAGCTACCGCAACTACTCACGGCCTGGAGCAGGATGTACCACGTACTGCACCAGGCGCTGCCGGCCGAGCACTACCTGACCGGACGCAGCGTACGTGCAGTCCAGCACTTACCGGACCGGGCGCGGGTGATCCTCGATGACAACAGCGTCCATGAGGCTGATCTGGTGGTCGCTGCTGACGGACTGCGCTCGCGAATCCGCCAACAACTGATGCCCGAGGCTCAGTTGCAGTATGCCGGCTATGTCGCCTGGCGCGGCCTGGTCGAGGAACAGGACCTTTCGGACACCACGCGCCAAGCGCTGTTCGACCGCTTCGCCTTCTGCCTGCCACCGCACGAGCAAATCCTCGGTTATCCGGTGGCTGGCGCGCTCGACAGCACGCGCGTGGGCCAGCGACGCTATAACTTCGTCTGGTATCGCGCCACTGATGAACAGCACGCACTGGCCGATATGCTGACCGACGAGCATGGAAAACGCTGGCCCGATGGAATTCCACCTGGACTCATCCGCGGCCAGGTCATTCAAGACATGAGACAGGCAGCACATCAGTTGCTGGCACCAGCATTCACCGAGGTGGTGGAGAAGACCTCGCAACCACTGTTCCAACCGATCTATGACCTGCAAGTGCCGCGCATGAATCACGGCCGAATCGCGCTGCTGGGTGATGCGGCCTTCGTCGCTCGACCGCACTGCGGGATGGGCGTGGCGAAAGCCGCCGGGGATGCCATGGAGTTGGTCAACGCGTTGGCTGGCACGGCCGATGTGAGCGCTGCACTGGCGTCGTACAGCCAGCGCCGTACGCCCTATGGCGCAGCAATCGTGCAGCACGCGCGCCATTTGGGCGCCTACATGCAAGCACAGCTGCTGAGCGACATGGAACGCACCATGGCCGAGCGCTATCGCACCCCTGAAGCCGTCATGCGCGAAACCGCCGTCGATCCAGAGTTCTAAACCAAGCATTGCGCAACACGCAAAGCTCAATAGCGATGCCCCCCTGTTATCAGGCACTGGGGTCCGTGCCAACATCGACTCACCTCAAAAACGCTATGGAGTGTACGCCATGAATCTAACCATTACCTTGACCTCCGACTTCATCTGCCCATGGTGCTTCGTCGCCGAACGCCGCCTGCAACAGGCGCTGGACAGCCTTGAGGAAAAACCCGAGGTGCAGTATCAGTGGCGTCCTTATCTGCTCAACCCTGACATGCCGGCCGAAGGCATGGACCGCAAGGTGTACCGCTCGAACAAGTTCGGCAGTTGGGAACGCAGCCAGATGCTCGACGCGCAAACGGTCGCCGCCGCCAAAGGCGATGCGCTGACCTTCAACTATCCGGCGATGCGCCGAACCCCCAGCACGCTGGCCGCGCACCGCCTGATGCTCTGGGCCGATGCTCAGGGCCAGGCCCATGCGCTGGCCGACGCCATTTTCAGCGCCTACTTCGAACAAGGCCGCGATATCGGCGATGTGGCGGTACTGGCCGCGCTGGCCGGAGAAGTCGGCCTGAACGCCGAGCAGGCCGCTGATTACCTGCGCAGTGACGAGGGACGCGACCGCATTTTCGAGTTGGACCGCCAAGCGCGCGAACGCCAGGTACGCAGCGTGCCACTGGTCGAGATCGGCACCGGCGTGATCAGTGGCGCACAGGCTCCGGAAGCTTTCCTGCATGCCTTGCAAATGGCCGTTGATCACGCTTGAACGCCACGCCTGGATCAGGCCTCGCCGGACGAATTGGAGGAACACCGCATGACCCCTGCACAGCAACCCAACGCTATCATCATCGGAGGCTCGCTCAGCGGCCTGTTCGTCGCCAACACCTTGCGCTCGATCGGATGGAACGTCGACATCTACGAGCGCTCGCCCGCCGCGCTGGACAGTCGCGGTGGCGGCGTAGTGCTGCAACCTGAAGTGCTCACGGCCTTCAAATTCTCCGGCATCGAACCGGACCAGGCAGTAGGCGTGCGATCCCACAACCGCACCGTACTCAACCGCCGCGGTGATACGCGGAGCAAGCAGTACGCCCCACAAACCCAGACCTCGTGGAACACCATCTACCACCACCTCTATCAGGCGTTGCCCGAGCATCACTATCACCGAGGCAAGACCTTCACCCACTTCGAGCAGGACGGGGACACCGTGGTCGCGTATTTCCAGGACGGCACGAGTGTGCCTGGCGATCTACTGATCGGCGCGGACGGCGGCCACTCGCAAGTGCGTCAGCAGGTACTGCCGGGGTGGTGCCGAGCTATTCCGGGTACGTGGTGTGGCGGGGGCTGGTCGAAGAACCGCGACTCTCCGAAGCGTCCAAGGCGCTGATCTACGAGGACTTCGTGTTCCAGCCAGACGCGGAGTCGCTGATGCTCGAGTACATGGTGCCTGGCGTCGATGGCGCGAGCGACGTACAGCGCCGACGCTTCAACTGGCTGTGGTACCTGAAGGCGGCACCTGGCCCCGAACTCGATGCCATTCTCACCGACAAGAACGGGCGCCGTCGCGAACATTCCATCCCACCGGGCGCCATCGCTCCCGACCAGGCCCGCCGGTTCATCGAGCGCGCGCGTGAACAGATCAACCCGGCCTTCCTGGAGTTGATCGAACTGACCGAAGACATTTTCGTGCAGTCGATCCTCGACCTCAAAGTCCCACGCATGGTGTTCGACCGCGTGCTGCTGCTGGGCGATGCTGCATTCATCCCGCGCCCGCACACTGCAGGCAGCACCGCCAAAGCGGCGCATAACGCCGTGAGCCTGGCCAAAGCACTGGCGGACCACGACGACCTGAGCACGGCCCTGAAACGCTGGGAGGTCAGCGCACTGCAGGAGGGCACAGCAATGAGTGACTGGGGTATCGACATGGGTAATCGGATCATGAACATCACCGCTTAGATGTGCTTGGCACCTGCGCCCCCCACCCCGCTAAAGCTGCCCACTTTCGGCCAAACGACTACCCAGACGTTTGGCCGATGGCGTTTCCATGCACCGCCGAACAGGTAACGCGCCTTCTACGGGTGGCAACTCTCAAGGGAATCTATGCATAGCGCGCAACGCTGTTAGCCGTATCCCCTCGCTTATCAGGCTATTGCCGCTTCCATACCATTGAATCCAACACACGGACGCTCGCAATCGTCAGCGCCCGCTCCCGATTCCCCTGATGAGATGCAGTTATGAACAGATCACAGAAAATCGCCTTATCGTCGATCGTGGCACTCGGCGTGATCGCCGTCGCCTTGAAACTGACGATTCCCAACGGCCTGTTTGGCGCAGGCGACTCGACGCCGGCCCTGATCGCCCCGCTCAAGGTCGCCGTTGCGCCGGCCACACGCGAACAGCGTTTCGTACAGCGCAGAGGAATCGGTGAAATCGAGGCCGCGCAACAGGTGCTGATTACGGCTGAAACCGGCGGCAAGGTGACGCGCATCCTGTTCAAGGCCGGTGACGCGGTGAAAAAAGGCGACCTGCTGATTCAACTCAACGACGCGCCTGAACAAGGTCAACTAGCCAGTCTCCAGGCTCGCTTGCCCAATGCCAAGAACCGCTACGACCGCGCAGTGCGGTTGCAGGCGCTGAGCGCGTCGACCGTTGAAGACCTGGAGCAGAAGAAAGCCGAATACCAGCAACTCCAGGGCGACATCCGTAACATCCAGGCCAGCATCGATCAGAAACAGATCCGCGCACCTTTCGACGGTCAATTGGGCGTGCGCCGCGTGAATTTGGGTGAATACGTCGGATCCGGCGCACCCATCGTCTCTCTGGTCAACCCGAACACCATGTACGCCAACCTCATCATGCCCGAGGCGGTGCTCGCCGATCTGACGGTAGGGCAACAGGTTGCGGTGCGCAGCGACGCGTACCCAGGGAAGATCTTCAACGGCGTGCTGACCACTGTCGAATCGATGATCGACCCCCAAACGCGCACGATCAAAGTCCAGGCCACCTTCGATAACTCCGACCGGGCATTGCGGCCGGGATTGTATGTCAACGGTGTCATCACCAAGGCCCAACGCTACAGCGTGATCACAGCGCCGGATACGGCCATAGGCTACAGCAGCTACGGCGATTACGTCTTTGTCGTCGACCGCAGCCAGACCCCACCGCAGGTCAGGAAAGTCAGCGGCGTCAAGGTGGGTGAGCACTTCGACGGCAAGGTCGAGTTGCTTGATGGCATCGAGGAGGGCCAGGAACTGGTGACCTCCGGACAACTGCGCCTGTACGACAAAGCCAAGGTCGAGGTGCTGCCCAGCGATATCGTCTCGATCGCCCAGAGCGATGCCAAGCGTTCCCTCCAATAGTTCGGCGATCAGGAAAAGTTTCCCATGAAATTCACAGACATCTTCGTCCGACGCCCTGTGGTGTCGCTGGTGCTGAGCCTACTGGTGCTGCTATTGGGCCTGGTCGCCGCCAGCAAACTGCCCATCCGGCAATACCCGGCGATCAGCAGCGCCACGCTGACGATCACCACCAAGTTCCCCGGCGCCTCGCCGGACACCATGCAAGCGTTCGTGACCCAGACCATCGCCCAATCGGTGGCGACCGTGGAAGACATCGACTACATGACCTCGAGCTCGATCCAGGGCCAGAGCCTGATCTCCATTCGCCTGAAGCTCAACGCCGATTCGAACAAGGCCATGACCCAGGTGATGGCCAAAGTCAGCGAGGTCAAATACCGGTTACCGCAGGCAGCCTACGACCCTGTGATCGAGAAGAGCGCCGGTGAAGCGTTGGCAGTGATCTACGTCGGCTTCGCCAGCAAGACCATGACCACCGCCGAGATTTCCGACTACATCGAGCGCGAGGTCAAACCGCAGTTGTCTTCGATCAAAGGCGTGGGCAGCGTGATCATGCCCGGCTCGCAGAAAATGGCCATGCGCATCTGGCTCGATGCCGACCGTATGTCGGCCCATGGCATCTCGGCCAGCGAGTTGTCCGACGCGCTGAAGGCCAACAACGTGCAAGCCGCGCCTGGCCGCGCCAAGGGTTACTTCACGGTCAACGACATCAGCGTCAACACCGAGTTGAAATCGGTCGACGACTTCCGCGACATGGTCGTCAAGAATACACCCGAAGGGATCATCCACCTGCGAGACATCTCCAAGGTCGAATTGGGTTCAGCGTCGGTGGACAGCAGCGCGCTGATGGACGGCGAAAACGCGGTCTACATCGGCCTGAACGCAGCGCCCAGCGCCAACCCGCTGGATATCGTAGCCGATGTCAACCAGGCTCTGCCCAGCATCAAGGCCAGTGCGCCCGCCGGGATGACCATTGCCATTCCCTACGAACAGGCGCGCTTCATCAGTGCCTCGATCGATCAGGTGCAGCACACCCTGATCGAGGCCATCGTGATCGTCATCCTGGTCATTTACCTCAGTTTGGGCAACCTGCGAGCGGTACTGGTGCCCGTGGTCACCATTCCGCTGTCAATGCTTGGCGCCACCATCTTCATGGTCGCGCTGGGCTTCAGCATCAACCTTCTGACCCTGCTGGCCATGGTGCTGGCAATCGGTCTGGTGGTGGATGACGCGATCATCATCGTGGAGAACGTGCACCGTCATATCGAGGAAGGTAAGTCGCCCACCATTGCTGCGTTGATCGGTGCCCGCGAAGTGGCCAAACCGGTGATCGGCATGACCCTGACCCTGGCCGCCGTCTACGCGCCCATCGGATTCATGGGAGGCCTGACAGGCGAGCTGTTCAAGGAATTCGCCTTCACGCTGGCCTCCTCGGTCATCGTGTCCGGCTTCATTGCGCTGACCCTTTCTCCGGTAATGAGCTCCTACCTGCTCAAAGCCCACGGCCAACAAAGCTTCGTGTCGCGAATCTCAGAGTCCTTCTTCCACACTCTGAGCACAGGCTATGAGCGCATCATTCAGCATTCGCTGCGCCACCGCTGGATCACGGTAGTGTTCACCGCAGCGCTGATTGCCTCGCTGCCGGTCTTGCTCAGCCACATCAAGACCGAACTGGCACCGGTCGAAGACCAGGCCATCGTATTCACCATGGTCAAATCGCCGCAGAACGCCAACATCGACTACGTCGAAGCCTTCTCGCGTAAATGGAACGATGCCCTCAAAGATATTCCCGAAGGCGATTTCACTTGGCTCATCAACGGCAGCGACGGGATCTCCAACAGCATCGGCGGCGTGAACCTGGTGGACTGGTCCAAGCGTCACCGCGAAGCCGGGCAGATCCAGGCCGACATGCAGGAGCGCGTGGGGAGCATTGAGGGCAATAACGTGTTCTCCTTCCAATTGCCACCGTTGCCTGGATCCACGGGCGGGCTGCCGGTGCAGACCGTGGTCAAGGGCCCAGCCGATCACCAGGCGGTGTACAAGGTGATGGAGTCGATGAAGGAAGCCGCTCGCGCCAGCGGACTGTTCGCGGTCGTCGACAGCGACCTGGACTTCAACAACGCCATGGTCAGGCTCGACATCGACCGGACCAAAGCCAACCGCTTGGGCGTCACCATGCAGGACATCGGCGACACCTTGTCGGTGCTGGTCGGTGAAGACTACATCACCCGCTTCCAGATGCAGGGCCGCAGCTACGACGTGATTCCCCAGGCGGTCCGTGAGCAGCGCCTGACCGCTGAGTCGCTGACCGGTTACTACGTCAAGAGCAGCTTCGGCGGCCAGGTGCCGCTGTCGAACCTGGTGAGCATCTCGTACTTCACTGCGCCCAACAAACTGACCCAGTACGATCAGATGAACGCTTCGACCTTCCAGGCGGTGCCAGCCCCCGGCGTCACCATCGGCCAAGCCGTAGATTTCCTCGAACAGTACATGAAAACTCAGCTACCCCCAGGCTACAGCTATGACTGGTTGTCCGACGCCCGCCAGTACAAATATGAAGGGGGTTCGCTGAGCCTGGCATTCGTGTTCGCGCTGATCGTCATCTATCTGGTGCTCAGCGCTCAGTATGAAAGCCTGCGTGACCCACTGATCATCCTCATCAGCGTGCCGCTGTCGGTCTTCGGGGCACTGGTGCCGCTGGCACTGGGAATGGGCACCATCAACATCTACACCCAGATCGGTTTGGTCACGTTGATCGGCCTGGTGAGCAAGCACGGCATTCTGATGGTGGAGTTCGCCAATGAGCTGCAGCACGAGCAGCGCATGGGCAAGGTGCAGGCGGTGATCGAAGCCGCCAAGGTACGGCTGCGGCCCATCCTGATGACCACGGCTGCTATGGTGGTCGGGCTCATTCCACTGATCTTCGCCAGTGGCGCGGGCTCCCACAGCCGGCACGACCTGGGTGTGGTATTGGTGTTCGGCATGCTGGTCGGCACCCTCTTCACCCTGTTCGTGGTGCCGGTGACCTACTCGTTCATCGCCGTCGACCACAATGGCGGGCACAAGTCGCAGCGTGAACGGGAGCTGGAAGACGCCAGTCTGTACACCTGACCGCAAGGGCGGCCTGTTACCCAAGCGTACGCACAGCGCGCCAGTCTATCGACCGGCGCGCTGTGCGTTCAGCCCTGAGTACCCCTGCATTCCCAATAAGGCGGATCACCGAATTGCTCGGCGAGAAAATCAATGAAGGCGCGAACCTTCTTCGAACCTCGACGGGTTGGCAGGTACAGGGCATGCACCGACTCATCGTCGTTGTCGATCCCCGCACGCCACTGCCCCAGCACCTGAACCAGGCGTCCGGCGCGAATATCATCTCCCACCAGCCAACTCGGCATGAGAATGATGCCTAGACCATTGAGCGCGGCCTCACGCAGCATCTGCGAATTGTTGGCACGCAGCGGCCCAGAGACCTTGACCGACTCGACCTGCCCATTGGTGAACTGCCAGACCTGGCCGCCAGTGCTGTACGAAAACCGCAGACACCGGTGCTGCTCCAGATCGATAGGGTTCTCAGGAATGCCATGCTTGAGCAGGTACGCCGGACTGGCGCACAGCAGACGGGTGTGGGGTGCCAGACGGTGGGCGATGACGTTGGTGGCGTTGATCCCACCCAGGCGAACGGACAGGTCCAAGCGCTGGGCAGCCAGGTCGACCACGTGGTCATTGAGGTCGATATCCAGGCTGATGCCGGGGTATAGCTCGATGAACCGGTGCAGGATCGGCGCGACATGCAATTGCCCGAACGCTACCGGCAGGCTCACGCGCAACAGGCCAGTGGGCGGGCCGTCGGCTTCGGCGACCTCGCGGTGCGCGCTTTCCAGGTCCGTGAGCAGACGCTGCGCATGCTCGTAGTACACCTCCCCTGCTGCGGTCAGCGACACTTTACGTGTCGTGCGATGCAGCAGGAAGGTCGCCAAGTGACGCTCCAGGCTGTCGACCTGGCGGATTACCGACGATGTGGCCACTTCCAGATGGCGGGCGGCAGGCGCGAATCCACCATGCTCGACAGTGGTGACAAATGCTTTGATCGCGGCGAAGGTATCCATGAGGCCGATCCTTACAGTGATAGAGGTCTGTGCGTTGTACGCATAGATGCTTCGCTATTTAACCGGATTATCAGGGCAAGGCAAAAGCAATAAAGTTGATTCATACCGAAGACGCAGCGGATAGCTCGGTGCTACCGCCTCGTCGATGCCATTGAATCCTTGTGGAGCACACCTGATGACGCCTTCGACCCTCCATTATTTCTACGACCCCTTCTGCGGCTGGTGCTACGCCGCCGCCCCGATGGTCAGCGCCGCCCAGGCCATCGACGGCTTGACCGTGCAGCCCCACGGCGTGGGCATGCTCTCGGGCGATCAAGCCATCGACATGAGCGCGCAATGGCGCGACTTCGTCAGACCCCACGAACAGCGCATCACCGCCCTGAGCGGCCAGACCTTCGGAGCGCCCTACGTCGACGGCGTGCAGATGCGCACCGATATCCACTTGGACTCCACACCGCCGATCGCCGCGATGCTGGCTGCCGAGCAGTTGTCCGACCAAGGCGTCGAGATGGTCAAGCAATTGCAACATATGTACTACCAGCAAGGCCGCGCCATTGCCGAGCGCGAAGTCCTGCTCGAAGCCGCGCAAGCGATTGGCCTGGAGCCCAAAGCGTTTGGCGACGCCCTGGATCGGCTACTGGGTGATCGGGTCGAAATGCACATCGATGCCAGCAACGCCCAACTCCGATCGCTGGCCGCCAGCGGATTTCCGACCTTCGCCCTTGAGCGCGATGGGCAATTGCAGGTGCTGCCTCTGGGCCGTTACCTGGGGCGCCCGGAGAAATTTGCCGATGCGCTCACCCAACTGATGAGCGACGAACCTGCCGCGTGACCGATGCCTGTCCTCACCGCCAAGGGCAGGCCTGGCATTCCACTTTCGATCGAGATCTCGCCATGAAACGATCACTGCTGTCCGCGGGCCTGACAGCCTTCATCCTGAGCGGTTGCTCATTGATTCCCGAGTACCACCGGCCCGAGACGCCCGTCGCTACCCAATGGCCGCAAGGCCCGGCTGACTCGCCAGCCGCAGCAGCGCAGGTGGCGGCGGCCGAACAAGGCTGGCGCCAGGTGTTTCAGGATCCGGCACTTAAGCAGTTGATCCAGACCGCGCTGCTCAACAACCGCGATCTGCGCGTGGCCGCCTTGAACATCCAGGCCTATCGCGCCCAGTACCGCATCCAGCGCGCCGAACAGGTGCCACAAGTCTCGGCCAACGCCAATGGTAGCCGTCAACGACTGTCTGCGCGGGTAAGGGACAGCGGTAACGCCGGCATCGACAGTCAGTACGCGGTTACCTTAGGTGTCAGCGCTTATGAGCTGGATCTGTTCGGTCGGGTGCGCAGCCTCAGCGAAGAGGCCTTGCAGACCTACCTGTCCTCCGAACAAGCCCGCCGCTCCATCCAGATATCACTGGTCGCCAGCGTCGCCAACGCTTATTTCACTTGGCAGGCCGACCAAGCCCTGCTCGCACTGACCCAAGACACCCTGCATTCCTACCAGGAAAGCTTCGAGCTAACCCGCCAGAGCCATGACATCGGCACCGCTACCGCACTGGAGGTCAGCCAGGCGAAGACCTCCGTCGAAAGCGCCCGCGCCAATTACGCGAAATACCAGCGCCAGGTGGCGCAGGACCGCAATCAGCTTGCGCTACTTTTGGGTACCAGCCTCCCGGACGATCTCGCCAAGCCTTTGGAGCTGGAGGCCGCTCAAATGGCGCAGGTACCGGCGGGTCTGCCTTCGGACCTGTTGACTCGACGCCCCGATATCCTCCAGGCAGAACACCTGCTGCAAGCCGCCAATGCCAATATCGGCGCGGCACGCGCGGCATTCTTCCCGAGCATCAGTCTGACCGCCAATGCCGGCACATTGAGCCCGGATATGGGTGGGCTGTTCAAGGGCGGATCGGGCACCTGGCTGTTCCAACCGCACATCAACCTGCCGATCTTCACCGCAGGCCGCCTGAAGGCCAATCTGGATTACGCCAAAATCCAGAAGAACATCGACATCGCCCGCTACGAGAAAACTATCCAGACCGCCTTCCAAGAAGTGGCCGACGGGCTGGCGGCACGCACTACCTATGCGGCGCAGTTGCAGGCCCAACGCGACCTGGTCGGTGAAACCCGCACCTATTATGAGTTGGCCGAGCAACGCTATCGCCTGGGCGTGGATAACCACCTGGTGTTCCTAGACGCCCAGCGTAGCCTGTTCGGCGCGCAGCAGGCGCTGATTCTGGAACGTCTTTCGCAACTGACCAGCGAAGTCAACCTGTACAAGGCCTTGGGCGGCGGTTGGCAGGAAGACTCACACATACGCGATGCCGGTGACATCGCACTCAACCGTCTGAACAGGAAGTCATGACATGAGCCTGAACACGCCTCAGCAAACGCTTGCAGCGTTGATCGAATCCGGTGTCAAGAAAGCCCATCTGCCTATACACAAGATGCTGATCCTGGGTTTCATGGCGGGTGCGCTGGTGGGCATGGCTTATCTGCTCTCCATCCGGGTCAGCACGGTGATCCCCGAGCAATGGGCATCGCTGGCGACGCTCCTGGGCGCGGCCGTTTTTCCGGTCGGCCTGGTCCTGATCATCCTCGCCGGTGGCGAACTGCTCACCGGCAACCTGATGAGCGTGTTCCTGGCCCGCCTTGCACGGCGCATCACCCTCAGGGACTTGATCCGCAACTGGCTGATCGTCGGTCTGGCCAATGCCCTCGGCGCGATGTTCGTCGCGTACGCCTTTGGCCACGTGGTGGGCCTGAGCGAAGGGATCTACCTGGAGCACACCCTGCACGCCGCCCACGGCAAAGTTGAACCGACGTTCGTGCCTACCTTCGTCTCGGCCATCGGCTGCAACTGGTTGGTCTGCCTGGCGGTATGGATGTCCTACGTCGCTCGGGACATGACCGGCAAGATTCTCGGTATCTGGTTCCCGATCATGGCTTTTGCGGCCATCGGCTTCCAGCACGTGGTCGCCAACATGTTCCTGCTGTCGGCGGCGCTGTTCGCCGGCGACCTGAGCGTTGGCCAGGTACTGGGCAACGTGTCCAGCGTCCTGCTCGGCAACGCCGTGGGCGGCATCGTTTTCGTCGGCCTGGCGTTCTACGTCTCCTACGCGTCTCCAAACAAAGCCTCAGCGCGTGGCCAGCGGGTCAACGTGCTGGCACTCGAGCCTGGTAGTCCGGCCAAGCCCGGCCCCCAACGTGCAACATCGAACTGACCCACCCCTGATGAGGAAAAGACCATGAGCACTGTCCATAATCTCCCTGTTTCCCAGACTCCGGTACAGGACGCCGAGTACTTCGAGTACAGCAAGGCCGCCAACCCCATCGCCGCCAAGCTGATTTCCCAGGTTCCCTTCCAGACCTTTCCCAGCTCGCTCTACAGCGACGGCCCGAGCCGAATCGTGGCACTGGACCTGAGCGAGCGCCTGGGCACCGAAGGCCCTGCCACCAGCCCGGGGCTGAGCGCCAACTTCATCCGTCTCAATGCCGGCGACAGCTTGACGCTGCAACCCAATGCCACGTCTCAAGTGCTCTATGTGATCGAAGGTGCTGGCAGCTTCACCTATGGCAGCGAATCCTTCGACTGGGACCGTGGCAGCTTCATCACCATGCCGGGCATGCACGACACCGTTCTCAAAGCCACCCAGGACGCGCGGTTGTACTACGTGCATGACGAGCCGCTGCTGCGCTACCTCGGAGTCAAGAGCGCCAGCGAACGCTTCACCCCGACGCTCTACCCGGCCGAAGTGGCCAATGCCAAGCTTCAGGAAGCTGCAAACGACCCGCGTGCATCTGACCGTAGCCGGGTCAGTATCCTGCTGGGCAACAAGCATTTCCCTCAGACCCGTACCGTGACCCACGTGCTCTGGGCCATGTACGGCATCGTGCCTTCCGGTGCCGTGCAGAAACCGCACCGTCACCAGTCCGTGGCGTTGGACTTCATCATCGACTGCCCACCTGGCTGCTACACCCTCGTGGGTACCGCCTTGGACGACAACGGTCAGATCGTCAACCCGACCCGAGTCGACTGGGAGCCCGGCCTGGCCTTCGTCACCCCGCCTGGCTACTGGCACGCGCACTACAACGAGTCCAAGGACCAGGATGCCTACCTGATCCCAATCCAGGACGCCGGTCTGCAGACCTACCTGCGCTCGCTGGACATTCGCTTCAGCTGATAGGCACCGTCATCTTGGGCTGACGCACCGTCGGCCCCTTCCAATCATTCCCCTGAGCCAGGCGGCGGTTGCCCCCTGGCGAGGTACCCCTCATGTCCACAGTCAATGCGCAACTACTCATCTGGGCACCCACGGATAAAGTCTGGGAGAAAATCGCAGGCTTCGGCTCGTTGGCGTCATGGTGCTCCAGCGTGAATACCTGCCACTTGTCCGACGACGGGCTGTATCGCTACTTGCAGACCCGAGACGGTGACAGCGTGGTCGAACGGCTTCTTGGCTACTCGGAAAAAAATCGTTTCTACAGCTACACCATCACCTCGGCACCGTTTCAAGTAGAGGCCTATGAAGCCACCTTGAGCGCTACCGCATCCGGCCCGGATGCGACTCTGGTGACCTGGAGCTGCGAATTTCGCGCAGGTGCGAAGGAGACGGATACGCTCAGGCATGCTTTCGCGGAGTTGTTCCATGCAGGATTGCAGGACTTGCGCAACGCCCTCGAACTGCCGCGCAAGTCGTGAACGGATGACCACGTGCCGAGGCGTCAGTCACCTGCAGGGGATGTGATGCCTCGGCGCTGCAGTGCGCGCTGGTAGATGCCCTGGCGCGCTTTGATCATGGGGTCAGCGCTCGGCGAGATACCATCAGGCAGATTGCCTGGATTGAACCCCATCCGCTGCTGTTGCTGCAGCTGATCGGCAGCAGGTACCAGGCGTTCGAGCGTGATCTCACCCAGCTCCAACTGTGGGTTGCTGGCTGGCCAGGCGATCGACCCATCGGCGCTGTTGTCGCGCGCGGTGGCCAGTTGCAACACCAGGCGAAGGCGAATCGGCCCGGCGGCCAAGCGTGCGGCCAGCTCCTCCTGAAGGTAGTCCTCAGGCATCGCAGCGGCCTGTGACGAGCTGAGTACACCTGAGGCCAGCATCGGTTCGATGCGGTAGCGCCCCACGTGCAACTGCCCCTTATCATTGATGAACTGAAACGCATTGACGCCGTAGTAGGCAATCCCGGCATAACTGCGTGGCGCCGGCTTGGGCGTCTCGAGAAACGCTTTGGCCTGGGCATGGGTGGCCAAAAACGCTTGCAGCGGACGCTCATCGGGAGTCGAGCCGCCATTGGCTGCGATCCCGCGTAAAAAGGCCAGAAACGCCTGGGGGTGGCGACTGGAAAACCGTTGAAGGAATGACTGACGATGTCTGTCGAGCTGCCGTCGGGCAACGCGAAGCGTATGGCCAAACCATGGGGGCTGGCCATGGGATCGCCGTCCGCCGTGCCCGGCAGGCCGCTGAAATTGGAAAACCGCGCCATCACTGCAACCGGCTCGCCTTGCAGATGCGCGGCGCGGCTGAGGGTACGCGCCTGTGGGCTGGCAACGAAAGTACCGCTGAGCAATAAGCCCTTGGCATGCGCGACACGAAAGCCCGGATGCTGACCGAACGTTGCGTACAGCGCATCGAGCAAAGCGTCATAAAGCGCATCTTGATTCATCGAACTGCTCCAGCAGGAAGATTCCACCGCGTGAGGTCCTTTACACGCCTGGACCGGGAAGGGTACCGCGCAGAGCGAAAGGCTCGAGGCGACCAGGACAGCCCGCAGACACGGCCCTGGTCGTTTAAGTGAGGCAGGCACGTCAGCGACGCATGCCTGGATTGAGCGCTATGTGCTTGTGCTCGAGGAAATCATCCAGCGCCGCCAGCCCGTTGAGCCGCCCTTTGCCCGATTGCTTGTAGCCACCCTCTTCGAACTCGTCATACACCACCGCCCAGTCGTTGATCCACACAGTCCCGGCTTCGATGTCACGCGCCGCACGCATGGCCAGGTCGACATCTCGCGTCCAGACGCTGGCCGCCAGGCCATACTCGCTGTCGTTGGCCAACTCGATCGCCTCAGGCTCGCAACCGAACAGTTGAACGGTCAGCACTGGCCCGAATACCTCTTGATGGACGATAGGCAGCGCCGGGTCGTCGACCTGAAGCAGCGTCGGGCGATAGAAGGCACCTTTGCCCAAAGGGCCCTCGGTCACCGCACCACCACGCACAATCACTTTGGCGCCGCTGGCGATCGCCGCTTCGACCAAACGCTCGACGCGCAGAACATTCTGTTTGTCGATCAGCGGCCCCATTTCACTGGCCGGATCCGTTGCGGGCCCCACCTTGATCGCCTGCAGCGCAGTCGCCAATCGCTCGATCAGCGCCGTGGCGATATCGCGGTGCACCAGCAGACGCGAACCGGTCATACAGAACTGCCCGGCGAACACGATCAGTGCCTGCACCAAGGTCGGAACCACGGCATCGAGATCAGCATCGGCGAATACCACCATTGGCGTCTTGCCACCCAGTTCGAGACCGAAGCGTTTCAGGTGAGCCGCGCCGACCGCCGAGATCGCCCGTCCTGTCGCCGTGCTGCCGGTAAAACTGATAACCGGAACCTTGGGCGATTCCACCAGCAGCTTGGAACCCTCCATGCCCAACTCGCTGAACAGGTTGATCACGCCTTTGGGCAGCGACTTGGACTGGGACAAGATGCGGGCGATCAACGCGTTGGTCTGTGCTGTCTGCCCAGGCATCTTGATCACCGTGGTGCACCCTGCAGCCAGTGCTGGGGCCAGGGAGCGGATCAGCAGCACTACCGGCGAGTTCCAGGGCACGATGATTCCGGCCACGCCGACCGGCTGGCGGATCATCAGCGACAGCTTGCCAGGCGCAGGCTCAGCGCTGCGGCCATACTCGGTTCGGGCTGCCGAGGCGTAATAGCGCAGCTTGGACGGCACCATCGAGACCTCGAACTCGGCTTGAGACTTGAGCTTGCCATTCTCCAACGCCAGCAAATTGATCAACGGCTGGGCATTGCGCTCGAACGCATCGGCCAATTCCAACAGCACCCGCGCGCGCAGCAGCCGATCATCTTTCCAGGCGCTGTCCCTGAACACCCGGCGCGCGGCTTCAATGGACAGCCTCGCCTCTTCACGGCTGCCGTCGGCGTAGCGCCCAATGCACTCTGAAGTTGCAGGATCAATCGACATCTTTTGTTGTTCACTGTCGACCCAGTCACCGTCGATCCAGTTGAAAGCAATCATGGGTTGCATACCCGTACTACTCCTTACCCTCGTAAAGCGCGGCAATTTTCTCGGCCGGAGCGATCACCGTGATAGTGGTGGCTACTGACGGAACGTCAGACAGAATGGAAGCGTCGACCACGCTCAGTCCCTCAAGGCCGCTGACACGAGCCTGCGCATTGGCCACAGGCGGTGGAGTGCCAGGGTTCACACCGGTACGGTCGAGGTAGGAGGGTGGGAGGTGCCCAGGGGAGGCGGACACCGATCCAGATCGAATGAATGACCCGTCGCCACCGACAGCGCATGCCCCCTCCCCCTCTCGCTGAGTCGCCGCAGAAGCACAGCCCCGGCGCCGACGACGTCGCAATGGATTCGGCCGCTGCGCAGATCTGTCACACATCGGTCCGCGATGGCATTTTCCATCTCTGCCGTCATATCTAATTCCTCAATCGTTTCGCCTACGGACAGCCGGTACTTTAGGAGAGAGACGCAGGACTCATAAGACGGCGAAAACCAAACGGTCGATTCGTCTAGGCCGAACCCTCCTGCAATGGGCGGTCGGCATCGAGGATCATGCTGTCCCACGGCGAGGGCTCGCTGATCTGTTGCGAAAGGAAGGTGGCGAGCGCTTTGATTTTGGGCGAATCGCGCCGGGAGGGTCGATAGACCAGCGAAAAGTGTCCACCCGGTGGCGGGTGATCGGCCAATACCACCTGCAACTGCCCAGACGCGATCGCCGTTGCTGCGAGGAAGGTCGGGAGAATGGCCAGGCCCATGCCCGCCTTGGCGCATTCGAGCAACTGAAAGCCATTGTCGGTGCGTAGTCGACTGCGAACTCGGAATGACTTCAGTTCGCCGTTCACCGCAAGGGTCCACATGCCATGGGGCTCGCGATTGAGATAAAGCATCGCATGGTGGTCCACCAGGTCTTCGGGCTTGCGTGGAGTGCCGTGACGACTTAGATAGTCGGGGCTGGCGCAGATCACATGACGATTGGGTGCCAGGGTTCTACTGATCAACGTGTTGTCCTGCACCTGACCGATGCGAATAGCCGCGTCGAAGTCATGCTCTTGCAGACGCAAATGGCGGTCGTCGAACTCGATATCCAGATTCAGCGCCGGATACAGGCTCGCGAACTGCGCCATGATCGAGGCCAAGTGGCCACAACTGAAGACCATGGGCGCGGACAAGCGCAGGTTACCGGTCAGGTGAGTGCTACGCAGCGAGATCGAATCCTCGGCGCGGGCGACATCCTCGAGGATACGCACGCACTGGCTGTAGAAGGTCTGGCCCGCCTCGGTCAAGGTCAGTTGTCTGCCACGCTCAAGCAGAATGCAGTGCAACCGCATTTCCATTTGGCGAATGCGCTGGCTGATAACGGATTTGGCAATTCCCATTCGACGTGCGGCGTCAGCGAAACTGCCGCTGTCCACCGCACTGACGAAACTTTGCATCTCGGACAGTTTGTTCATGTTTCCCCACAAGATCGACACAGCGATGTCCGAATGGCAAAGATCCGGCGAGGAAGCAATACACTGCGGTTCAGGACTTCTTATACGCCAATGCACGCGGCTGTGAACCGCTACCCTCGCGGACAGAGCAACGGCCGCTTTGAAGTACAAAGCGTAAAGAGGCAAGTCGGACAAAACTAATTAGTTCTCCCGATAGCAGCTATCACCCGCAGTGACAGAACCAGCAACGCTGATGCTCCACTCGCCTGGGCAATGCGCAAGCGCCAATGCTGGCAATAGCTGGAGTCGCCCATCAGCGCAATGGAGCAGCTCGCCGACACCTTTCGAGGCCTGGCCGTGGCGAAGATGGGCAGATCATGGGAAAGGCAGGATTCGTGCCTCATCAAATTTCAGCCAATAAAAAACCCCGAGTGCTATTAGCAACTCGGGGTTTTCTAAATATGGCGGAGAGATAGGGATTTGAACCCTAGGTACTGTTGCCAGTACAACGGATTTCGAATCCGTCCCGTTCGACCACTCCGGCATCTCTCCAGTGGCGCGCATCATACCAGCGTTTTCGTTCCTGGCAAACTTTTTTTGAAAAAATTCGCGTGGTATCAGACGCTTGCGTGAAGGCGCAGATTACAACGGCACGCCCACACGCTTGGCGACTTCTTCGTACGCCTCGATGACATCACCCAGGCCCTGGCGGAAGCGGTCCTTGTCCATCTTCTTGCGGGTTTCCTTGTCCCACAGACGGCAGCCGTCAGGGCTGAACTCGTCGCCCAGTACGATCTGGCCGTGGAAGACGCCGAATTCCAGCTTGAAGTCGACCAACAGCAGGCCAGCGTCGTCAAACAGCTTGCTCAGCACGTCGTTGACCTTCAGCGACAGCTTCTTCATCTCCACCAGTTGCTCGGCGGTGCCCCAGCCGAATGCCACCACGTGAGATTCGTTGATGAAGGGGTCGCCCTTCTCATCGTTCTTCAGGAACAGCTCGAAGGTGGAAGGCTCGAGTTTGATGCCCTCCTCCACGCCCAGGCGCTTTACCAGGCTGCCAGCAGCATAGTTGCGCACCACGCACTCGACCGGAATCATGTCCAGCTTCTTGACCAGGCACTCGTTGTCGCCCAGCAGCTTGTCGAACTGGGTCGGCACGCCCGCTTCTTCGAGCTTCTGCATGATGAAGGCGTTGAACTTGTTGTTGACCATGCCTTTACGATCGAGCTGCTCGATGCGCTTGCCGTCGAACGCCGAGGTGTCGTTACGGAACAGCAGGATCAGGCGGTCGGCGTCGTCGGTCTTGTACACCGATTTGGCCTTGCCGCGGTAAAGTTCGTCGCGTTTTTCCATGATGGGCTCCGCTTGCTTGAATGGTTGGGCTAGGCGATTTCGCGCCAGTCGAGCCCGTGTTCCTGATTCGCCACCTGGAGCCAGTCCGGGTCGCACCCCAAGGTGTCGACGAAGCACTGACGCGCCAGTTGTGGCAGGTTGTTCTTGCTGCTCAGGTGGGCCAGCACCAGATGCTGCAGGTGTCGCCAGCCCAGCTCGGCCACCAGGTTGGCGGCCTGATGGTTGTTCAGATGGCCCTGATTGCCGCCGACCCGCTGCTTGAGAAAGTACGGATAGTGCCCGCGAGCCAGCAGATCACGGCAGTGGTTGGCTTCGATCAGCAAGGCGTCGAGGCCTTCATAGCGTTGCAACAGGCGCGTGTCGTAGCTTCCCAGGTCGGTGAGCATGCCGAAACGGCGGCGGCCGTCGCTGACCACGTACTGCAGTGGCTCCTGCGCGTCATGCTCGACCCGTGCAGCGCTGACCTGCAGGCTGCCGACCTCCAACACATCGCCACAACCGAGAAAACCGGCGACCTCCACCGGCTTGCGCATGCCGCGCAGCGTGCCTTGGCTGAGGTACACCGGTACATTGTAGCGCCGCGCCAGCAACCCAACGCCATGCACGTGATCGGCATGTTCGTGGGTCACCAGCACAGCGCTCAGCTGTGCGGCCGACACCCCGAGCAGCGCCAGGCGCCGCTCGGTTTCGCGCAGGGAGAAACCGCAGTCGACCAGGACGAATGTGTCGTCGCTGGCGATCAGCGTGCCATTTCCCTGGCTGCCGCTTCCCAGTACCGCGAAGCGCACTTAGCCCAGTCGGTCCTGGATGGCGCTCAGCACGCGACGGGCCACATCGGCCGGCGCCACGGTGTTGATGTTCTTCTCGACGGTGACCTGAACGTTCTCACCCACCTTGCTCAGGCGAACCTGATAACGCTCGGCGCGGGCTTCACGCTCTTCCTTGCTCGGCGCACTGCCGAACAGGCGACTGAAGAAGCCGGGCTGATCGTTCTTGTCCTCGGGTTTCTCGGACAGGTTGATGTAGTACAGGCCCAGGCTGCGGTTGATGTCCTCGACGCGCCACTCGCCCTGCTCCAGCGCACGACCTACGCCCGACCAGGCGCGGTCCAGGTCGGAACCGAGGAACAGCACCGGGTTGCCGCTGCCGTCTTCGGTCAGGCTGACCTGGCTGGGCACGTCGAAGTCGCGCTCGGCGAGCAACGACACCGAACCACCCTTCTCGGCGCTGCGGTTCATGCTGGCCAGCAGTTCGTCGACCAGCAGTGCATCGACGCCCGTATTGCTCGACGTGCTCGGGAAATCGGGCTCGGCACTGCTGCCGGCCGGACGCTCGACGCTGACCACATAGACTTCCGAGGTGTTGCGCTGCACACCCGGCTCCATGCGCACCCGTACACGTACTTCGCTGTTCGGGCTGCTGGAGGTGCTGGCCAGACGCTGGCCGAGCGAGGCGGACAGCTCATCGAAACGCTGCCAGGTGGTGTTGAATTCGCCAGTCTGCGGGCGCTCTTCGGCAATGCGGAAGCCGTTGTCCTCGAAATACTGGCGGGTAACCGGCCAGACCTCGGCGGGCGAGCGTTGAGCCAGCACCCAACGATTGGCGCCACTGCGCTGCAGGGTGAACTCGCTGACGTCGGCGCTGGCCGACAGCGGCTGCGGACGAGGCACCTCGAACTCGCCGGTGGCGGTGTCGTCGGCCACGTTGCGCGGGATCGGCAGCAGCGGATCCATGCGTTTGACATGCGTGGCGTCCGGCGGCAGCTGCATGGGCGCAGTGGAGTGCGCCTGCAGGTAATCGCTGCCGCGGTCGCGGAAATAGCCATCTTCGCCCCAGAGCCAGCCGCACCCACTGGTGCTGGAGATGATCAGGGCGAGAGCGGAAAGACCAGCCAGTCGCTTCATGCGGTGTACTTCCTCGATTAAACCAGTACGCCGGACTGGCGCAAGGCAGTACGGACTTGTTCGTGACAACCCTGGCTCAGCCAGGTGAGCGGCAGGCGAATACCTTTGTGCATCAAACCCATTTCAACCATCGCCCATTTCACCGGGATCGGGTTGGCTTCGCAGAACAGGTTCTTGTGCAGCGGCATGAGTCGATCGTTGATCTCGCGGGCCTTCTCGGCATTGCCCGCAAGGGCGGCCTCGCACAGATCGGCCATTTCGCGCGGAGCGACGTTGGCGGTGACGGAAATATTGCCCTTGCCGCCCAGCAGGATCAGTTCGGCAGCGGTCGGATCATCGCCGGACAGCACCAGGAACTCTTTGTCGACGCCTTCGATGATCGCCTTGGCACGGGCCAGGTCGCCCGTGGCTTCCTTGATGCCGATGATGTTCTTGACGCTCGACAGGCGGATCACGGTCTCGGCCTGCATGTCGCAGGAGGTGCGGCCGGGCACGTTGTACAGAATCTGCGGGATATCGACGGTTTCGGCAATGTGCTTGAAGTGCTGGTACAGGCCTTCCTGGGTCGGCTTGTTGTAGTACGGCACGACCAGCAGGCAGGCATCGGCTCCGGCGCTTTTGGCATTCTGCGTGAGGTGCACGGCCTCGGCCGTCGAGTTGGCGCCGGTGCCAGCGATCACCGGGATGCGGCGCGGGCTGCGCTTGACGCGCTCGACCACGTGCTTGATGACCAGGATGTGTTCTTCGACGTCGAGGGTGGCGGACTCGCCGGTAGTGCCGACGGCAACGATCGCGTGAGTGCCTTTTTCCAGGTGGAAGTCGACCAGTTTATCGAGGCTTTCCCAATCCAGACGCCCTTGTGCATCCATGGGTGTGACGAGTGCCACCATACTGCCCGCGATCATGAACCTGCTCCTGCCGGAAAAAGAGAGCGGTAATGGTACTGGCGCCATCGACCTTGCACAAGCGAAGCTGGCGGGCGGAGCATTCCCCTCGGCGCCGCTTTTCGCTACCCTTGACCCTTTGATCGGCGCAGTGCAGCCCGCCGGGCTGTCGACGGTGCCTTCAGTCGGTGTTTCAGCGTCCTCGGGCGCTACCCACACCGGCCACGAGCAGGCCTGCCGTCGTCCTGCGCCGACCGCTCATCGCTTTAGGAATGCTGCATGTCCACCGCTCCCCGCGAACAGTTCCTCGTCATCAGTGCCCTGGGCCCCAATCCCATGGAGCTTGCCAATGTCCTCAGCCGCGCGGCTTTTGAAAACCGCTGCGCGGTGGTCACCTCGCGCCTGTCGCGCCACGGCGAAACCAGCGCCCTGGTGCTGCAGGTCGGCGGCAGCTGGGATGCCCTGGCTCGCCTTGAAACGACCTTGCCAGGTCTGGGCAAGAAGCATGGCCTGACCCTCGATGTGGTGCGCAGCGCGGAGCAGGAGGTCCGCCCTCAAGCCCTGCCCTACGTCGCCTACGTCAGCGCCGCCTACCGCCCGGACATCGTCAACGAACTGTGCCAGTTCTTCCTCGATCACCGCGTCGAACTCGACGCCATGACCTGCGACACCTACCTGGCGCCGCAGACGGGCAGCAGCATGCTCAATGCCCAGTTCACCGTGATCCTGCCAGCCGGCACGCAGATCAGCTGGCTGCGCGACCAGTTCCTGGACTTCGCCGACGCCTTGAACCTGGATGCGCTGATCGAACCCTGGCGCCCACAGAACCCTGTCTAAGGAGTCATGCCCATGGCCGTAGCCCTCGATCAACCCGTCACCGACTTCCAGGCCCAGGCCACAGGCGGTCGCACCGTCACGTTGTCGGAACTTCAAGGCAAACAGGTGGTGCTGTATTTCTACCCCAAGGACAGCACGCCGGGCTGCACGACCGAAGGCCAGGGTTTCCGCGACCAGCAGCCGGCATTCGAGGCCGCCAACACCGTGATCTTCGGCGTCTCGCGCGATGGCATCAAATCGCACGAGAACTTCAAGGCCAAGCAGGGCTTCACCTTCGAGCTGATCAGTGACAAGGACGAAACGCTGTGCAAGCTCTTCGACGTGATCAAGCTGAAGAAGCTCTACGGCAAGGAATACCTAGGCGTCGATCGCAGCACCTTCCTGATCGACCAGCACGGCGTGCTGCGGCAGGAGTGGCGCGGGGTCAAGGTGCCAGGGCACGTGGATGCCGTGCTGGCGGCCGCGCAGGCGCTGAGCAAGGCGTAGGAGCAGCCCGGACGGGTGGTGGGTGAACCCGTCACCCGGCCGCCCCGAACCTAGAGCATCGGCGCAACCGTAGGCTCCTGCCGCGGCCAGGCATCGAGTACCGCCTTGAACAAGGTCGCCAGCGGAATGGCGAAGAAGATCCCCCAGAAACCCCATAGCCCGCCAAACAGCAGTACCGCGCAGATGATCGCCACCGGGTGCAGGCTCACCGCTTCGGAAAACAGCAGCGGCACCAGCACGTTGCCGTCCAGCGCCTGGATGATCGCGTAAATCGCCATCAGGTAGATGAACTGATCGCCCCAGCCCCACTGGAACAGTGCGATCAGCGTGACCGGCACGGTCACCACCACCGCCCCCACATAGGGCACCACCACCGACAACCCGACCAACAACGCCAACAGCGCGGCATAGTTGAGCCCCAAGGTAATGAAGGCGATGTAGGTGGCGCTGCCGCAGATCAGGATCTCGATACCCTTGCCACGGATGTAGTTGGCGATCTGCCGGTTCATTTCATCACCCACCCGGGTCAGCAATCGCCGCTCGCGGGGCAGGTAGCCGCTGACCCAACGGGCGATCAGTTCGCGGTCCTTGAGGAAGAAGAACACCAGGATCGGCACCAGCACCAGGTAGATCATGGCATTGACCAACAGCGGCAGGCTCGACAACGAGAAGGTCAACGCCCACTGACCGAACTTGCCGATTTCGCCACGCACCGACTCGATGGCCCGCAGCACCTGCTCGTCGGAGACCAGATGCGGGTAGCGCTCGGGTAGCAGCAGCAACAATGACTGCCATTTGCCGAGCATGCCCGGCAGTTCGTTGAACAAGGTGATCAACTGATGCCACAGCAACGGCACCAGCACCAGCAGCACCACCGCCAGCGCCCCGAGGAACAGCGCAAACACCAGCCACACCGCCGCACGCGTGGGCACCCTGAAGCGCTCCAGGGCATTGACCAGCCCCTGCATCAGGAACGCCAACACCATGCCCGCCAGCACGGGCGCGAGCATGCCGCCGAGGGTGAGGACCACCGTGAAAGCGAGAAACAGCAAGACCGCCAACACCACCGCTTCCTCATCGGAGAAGTAGCGCTGCATCCAATCACGAAGCACCTTGAACATTGACGATCCTTGCAGAAAAAGACTCAGGCCTTGCGCAGCCAATAGGTGTAGACACCGGACTCGGCAGCCTCGGCCAGCAAGCTGTGACCGGAGAGCTGGGCAAAGGTGCGGAAATCGCGCTGCGAACCGGCGTCGGTCGCCACCACCTTGAGCACTGCGCCACTGTCCAGTCGATTGAGCGCCATCTTGGCCTTGAGCAGCGGCAGCGGGCAGTTCAGCCCACAGGCATCGAGTTCGGCGTCGCAGGTCGGGGTATCGGTCATCGCGCGGGCTCCAGGGTGTGACGACAGGCAGGGCCGCTAGGATACCTGCACTGGTCTGCGCGGTGCGAGCGGGCTACAGTAAGCGCTTTGATCGACACGAGCTTCGTGCATGAACCTACTGCGCCCCACCCTGCTGACGCTGGCCTGCCTGATGGCCCTTCCTGGCCACGCCGACGACCTGCCGTCGCTGGGTGATGCCAGCTCCGCAATCGTTTCGCCGCAGCAGGAACACCAGCTCGGTCGCGCTTGGTTGAGTCTGCTGCGTGGCCAGGTCAATCAGCTCAACGATCCACAACTCAAGGACTACGTCGAGACCAGCGTGTACAAGCTGGCCGAAACCAGCCAGTTGCAGGACCGCCGCCTGGAATTCATCCTCATCGACAGCCGCGAGCTGAACGCCTTCGCCGCGCCCGGCGGCATCGTCGGAGTCAACGGCGGCTTGTTCCTCAACGCCCAAACCGAGGGCGAGTATGCCTCGGTGCTGGCCCACGAATTGGCGCACCTGTCGCAACGCCACTTTGCCCGCGGCGTGGAGGCCCAGCAGCGCATGCAGTTGCCGATGATGGCCGCGCTCCTGGCCGGTATCGTGCTGGCCGCGGGCGGTGGCGGCGATGCTGGCATCGGCGTGATCGCCGGCACCCAGGCGGCCGCCATGCAGGAACAACGACGTTTCTCCCGGCAGAACGAGCAGGAAGCCGACCGCATCGGCATCCTCAATCTGGAAAAGGCCGGTTACGACCCACGCAACATGCCGAGCATGTTCGAGCGCCTGGCCCGGCAATACCGCTACGATGCCAAGCCCCCGGAATTCCTGCTGACCCACCCGGTCACCGAATCGCGCATCGCCGACACCCGCAACCGCGCCGAACAGGCGCCCAAGGGCGGCGTCGAAGACAGCATGCGCTATCAACTGATTCGCGCCCGCGTCGCCCTGACCTACGAAGGCACCCCAGGGCTTGCAGCCAAGCGTTTCCGCGCCCAGCTCGATGAAAACCCCAACCTCGATGCTGCCCGCTATGGCCTAGCGCTGGCGCAAATCAAGGGCGGTCAGCTCAACGAAGCGCGCGAGAACCTCAAGCCGCTGCTGGCCAAGGCACCCAACGACATTACCTACAACCTCGCGCAGATCGACCTGGACATCACCAACAACCGCCTGGCCGACGCCCAGCAGCGCGCCGAACGCATGCAGGGCTTGTATCCGGGGAACTACCCGCTCAAACAGGTACGCGCCGACCTGCTGGTCAAGCAGAGCAAACCGGCCGAAGCGGAAAAAGTGCTGGACGATCTGGTGAAGAATCGTCCGGACGATCCGGATGTCTGGTACGACGTGGCCGAGGTACGTGGTCTGTCGGGCAATATCATTGGCCTGCACCGGGCGCGGGCCGAATACTTCACCTTGGTCGGAGATTTCGAACAGGCGATTCAGCAACTGGACTTCGCCAAGCGCCGGGCGGGCACCAACTTCCCACTGGCCTCGCAGATCGAACAGCGTCAGCGGGAGATCATGGAGCAGCAGCGTATGGTCAAGGAGATGATGCGCTGACCAACGAAAAGGGCCGCTCAGCGGCCCTTTGCACGTCTGCTCAGGCGTTGCCGGAAAGCTTCATCCGCGCCGCCTGGGTAAAGTCCAGCATGCGCTTGAGCGGCTTGATCGCACGGGGAATCAGCGCCGGCTCCACGAAGATTTCGTTGCTGCCCTGACGCAGGCAGTCCAGCGTGCGCTCCAGGGTGTTCATCGCCATCCACGGACAGTGCGCGCAACTGCGGCAGGCTGCGCCGTTACCCGCGGTCGGCGCTTCGATGAAGACCTTGTCCGGACACAACTGCTGCATCTTGTAGAAGATGCCGCGATCGGTGGCGACGATGAAGGTGGTATTGGGCAAGGTCTGCGCAGCCTTGATCAACTGGCTGGTGGAGCCCACCGCATCGGCCAGCTCGATCACCGACTCTGGCGACTCCGGGTGCACCAGCACCGCTGCGTCCGGATACAGCGCTTTCATATCGGCCAGTTGCCGCGACTTGAACTCTTCGTGGACGATGCAGGCACCGTCCCACAGCAGCATGTCGGCGCCCGTCTGCTTCTGAATGTAGCGCCCCAAGTGCTGGTCCGGCCCCCAGATCAGCGTCTCGCCGTTGTCCATCAGGCTCTCGACGATTTCCAGGGCGCAACTGGACGTCACCACCCAGTCCGCGCGCGCTTTCACCGCCGCCGAGGTGTTGGCGTAGACCACCACGGTACGCTCGGGATGCTGATCGCAGAACGCCGAGAACTCTTCCACGGGGCAACCCAGGTCCAGCGAGCAGGTCGCCTCGAGGGTGGGCATCAGGATGCGCTTTTCCGGGGTGAGGATTTTCGCCGTCTCGCCCATGAAACGTACCCCAGCCACCACCACGGTGTCGGCCGGATGGTTGTTGCCGAAGCGGGCCATTTCAAGGGAGTCGGAAACGCAACCACCGGTTTCTTCGGCCAGCGCTTGAATCACGGGATCGCAATAGAAATGGGCGACCAGCACTGCGTTCTGCGCCTTGAGCTCGGCAGCGATGGCCGCACGGTAATCGGCCTCTTGCTCGGGCGTCAGCGGATGGGGCTGCTTGGCGTCAAGATGGGCTTGAACCAGGAGACGTTCGGAAATCTGAGTCATGATCGCTGGACCTGCATGCGCGTCGATCGAGTGTATCACCCGGCCCTGGCAGATCGGCTAAAGGTGCCGCAGACCCCAGATGGCGGGTCATCGCGGCCCACCTGCGGGCACGGATTGTTATTCGGACGGCGAAGGCTACAGGCAATCGGGGCAATGCAAAAGCGCTTTTTCAGACAGCTGAATCGCCCACCCCCTGCGGCATTGCACCGTAGGGGACAGGCGACTCGCCAGACAACGCCTGAGCGATCAGCCTTGAGGCGACAGTACAGCCAGTTGCGCGCTCATCATCATGACGAATTCCTCGACCGGCATCTTCTTGCCGTTGAAGTCGACCATGCCGTCGGCGTAGTTCAGGCTCGACACCACGTCATTGCCCTCGACAGTGGCCATGCCGCTCTGCAACGCCATCACGCCAAGCATCTCGCCGGCCTGGCTGGACTGCATGGCGATCGCCTGGGCGTCGGTCTGACCGTCGAGCAGCGCCTGTAGGGTGGTGAGGTCGCTGACCATCGCCTTCGACACCGTCAACTTGCTCTGCAGGCGCGAGACCAGTTGCTTGATCAGTTGATCAGGCGGCAGGTCGAAGGAGGTGGGGTTGGCGAAGTCCATGCTCAGATTGAAGCGACTCTGGCCATTGGCGGTCTTGAACGACAGTTCCTCCAGCGCGAACTGAGGCTTGTCGGCCAGCAGCTTCTGCAGATCGGCCTTCACCTTGGCCTCTTCTTCGGGGGTCATCTGCGGCGCCATTTGCCCTTCGCCCTGGGCAGCGGCTGCCTGCAGCTCGGGCAACTTGCTTTGGTACCACTCGAGCAGTGCCTGCGCCGCTGCCATATTCACCGACTTCATGCTCATAACCATCTGGCCACTGCCCACCTGGCGACCGGCATAAGTGATATCGGACACCTTGTACTCCACGCGCCCGCCTACCCGATCCTTACCCTCGGCAGTAGACAAGCTGTTCTGCTCCAGCCCTTTGACTACCAGGACCTCTTGCTTGGGCCCGAGAGTGGCCTGCAGATTGGCCAGATACAGGTCGAGATGGCCAAGATAGAGCATGTCGTGACCGGACTTGCTGAGCTCGCCGCCCATTTTGAAGCCACTCATCTGTACCTTCACCGGCGGATGGTCATCACCCACCAGGGTCATGTCGAGGCGCTGGGACTCGCCATGGATCTCGAGGTCCTTGCCTTCCTTGTCGCCCTTGAGCAGCAGTTGCATGCCACCGAAGTCCAGGACATTACCGTCGCCTTCATCGAGTTTGACCGGTGCCAGCTGGATATCGCTCTGCACACCACCGCCGTAACCCAGGGCGACATGACCGACGACGGGCGATTTGTCGCCTGCGGCGGCGAACCAGGACGCTGTGGTGTCGTCCTTCTGCAGGTGGCTATTGCTGACCGCCATCACCGGCAACAGCTTGAGCACTTTGACCCGCGACCAAGGGAAAGGGCCATGCTCGATGTGGTCGTTGACGCCCACCTCGAAACTCACTGGCTCACCATCGTTCAGGCGCAGATCATTGGCCTTCAGACGATATTGGGCGTCACTGGTGAATAAGTGCTGGTCCAGCGAGACCAACTCGATGGTCATGGTCCCACCGGTGCCTACCAGGGCTTTCTGCAACTCCGCGTTGCCGCGCGTGATGGATTGCTCCAGCTCGGCGGGCAGTTGCTTGCCGGTATACCAGGCGCCGGCGGTGGTGACGACGGCGATGGCGACGGCCAGGCCGGAGAGAATGCCTACTGATTTCTTCATGAATAGAACCGTTTGCTGTCCATATGGCTGAGGGGACGCAGCGCTTGCGCCGGGTACGAAGGGTAGCACTGTCGGCGGTTCAGGCGATCACGCGTTCGTGAGTTTTTGCTGCAGTTGCCTGTCGCCGACCCGTCGACACCCATCGCCCAGGAAGGCTCAGCGCACCTCTCGCCTGCTGACATAGCCTAGGAAGTCGTCGAGGTCGGCACTGCTGAGCATGCGGGCGACCTCCTTCACTTCTTCTACTGGCCAGTTCCACCAGGCCGCGTCGAGCAAGGCCTCACGCACCGGCTCATCGAAACGCCATCGAATGAACTTGCAGGGATTGCCACCGACGACCGCATAAGGCGGTACGTCCCGCGACACTAACGCACCTGCCGCGACGATCGCGCCGTGGCCTATCGTCACTCCGGAGAGGATCACGGCATTGGTACAGATCCAGCAATCGCTACCGATAACCACATCACCTTTACTGGGTGCGTAGTCCTTGATGTCTTCCAGGCCGTCGATCATGGCTGGGAACGGGTAAGTGGTCAGCCAATCGGTACGGTGCTCGCCGCCTAGCAGAATCTGAACGCCCGCAGCGATAGAGGTGTAGTTGCCGATACGCAATACCGCGTCATCCCCGAAATCGGCGACCTCAGGTATGCCATAGCTCCCTACGCCCACGGTGCTGCGTGGATAGCGAAGGCGAATTTTCTCGGCAGCGCGCTCGAGTTTATCCATTGCGCGAAGCCGCTTGCGCTCCCGACGGTGAGCCAGGAGTGTGAAAAACTTCATGCCAGGTGCTCCTAGATCGGCATCAACGATGGAAAATAAGGCGCTTGATGCGTCTGAATGTGGTCTTGTTGTAGTGACGTAGAGGGATACTGCGCAGAAGACTCCATGCATAGGGCTTATCGTCGACCACTGCATATTTCAACGCTTTGTGTACCAGCACCGTACGTGCATGGTCGTAGCCGGGACGTTCCTTGTAAGGCGCAATGGCCTGCAAGTCAGCCTCGAGCATCACTCGGTACTTGCGCGACAGGTTGCCAGGATGGCGCCGATAGCGTGTAACGCACACCGGCAACTCATGAACCTGGTAGCCCTGCGCGGCAATACGCAGCGTCATCTGAAAGTCCTGAACCTTGATCGACGGGTCGTAGAAACCCGCATCACGTAGCGCCTGCATGCGATACAGCGACGTCGGCGCGCCTGTGACGACCGCGTCATACAGTATCTGGGCAAAATCATAGGTTCTGATGGCACTGCGGCGCTGCGCCTTGATATCACGGCCTTCGCTATCCATGTAGCTGATGAGCGCTGCAACACAGCCAACTTCCGGGTGCGCGTCCAGGTAGGCTGCACGCACACTCAAGGACTGGGGGAGCATCAAATCATCCAGATCAGGCGTCGCCACATACACCCCGCGTGCATGTTTGAGCCCCGTATTGAGCGCACTGCTGACCCCCTGGTTGGCTTGGGTCAGCAGCGTGAACGAGTAGGTTGACTGCAGGGCCTGCAGCATTGCCAGGCTCTGATCTGAGGAACCATCATCAACGATGATGACCTCGAAGTTCGGATAGTCCTGCGCGAAGATGCTTTCAAGCGCCGCATGAAGGAAACGTTCAGCGTTGAAACAGGGCGCAATTACCGATATCAGCGGGCGTGAGGCGATGTGACCGGGTGAAGAACCTTGAGTCATTATAATTCCAGCCTCTTGGCGCCGAGCGTCGTACGACCATCGGCATGGGTCAAGCTACAAAAAATCAAAAGTATACCCATCCTGGTGAAGTCCGAACCTCAAAAATTAAGATCATAGAAATTCCCTATCGGTAGAGTTGGCTTAATTAATTTAGTTTCGCGACCGCGCCTGCTTATCGTTGCCGTTGCACAACAACGACGATGACTATCAGGAGTTCCAGCCATGAAGCCCGTGACATCCCCCTACCCCGCTAGCCGCCTGCTGTTGACGGCCAGTTTCTGCGCCAGCCTGTTCTGCAGCGCTGCCCAGGCCACCCCGCTGACCCGCGATAACGGCGCGCCGGTGGGTGACAACCAGAACTCACAGACCGCCGGTGCCAATGGCCCGGTACTGCTGCAGGACGTACAGCTGCTGCAAAAGCTGCAACGCTTCGACCGCGAGCGCATTCCAGAACGCGTGGTGCATGCCCGCGGTACTGGCGCCCACGGCGAGTTCACGGCCAGCGCCGACATCAGCGACCTGACCTCGGCGAAAGTCTTCCGCCAAGGTGAGCACACCCCGGTATTCGTGCGCTTCTCAAGTGTTGTGCATGGCAACCACTCGCCGGAAACGCTGCGCGATCCACGCGGTTTCGCCACCAAGTTCTATACCGCTGACGGCAACTGGGACTTGGTCGGCAACAACTTCCCGACCTTCTTCATTCGCGATGCGATCAAGTTTCCCGACATGGTCCACGCCTTCAAGCCCGATCCTCGCACCAACCTGGACGACGACTCGCGTCGCTTCGACTTCTTCTCCCACGTACCAGAGGCCACGCGTACGCTGACCCTGCTGTACTCCAATGAGGGCACGCCGGCCAGCTACCGTGAGATGGATGGCAACAGCGTGCACGCCTATAAACTGGTCAACGCCAAGGGCGACGTGCATTACGTGAAGTTCCACTGGAAGAGCCTGCAAGGCCAGAAGAACCTCGACCCACGGCAGGTGGCCGAAATCCAGGCCCGCGACTACAGCCACATGACTCACGATCTGGTGACGGCGATCGGCAAGGGCAACTACCCCAAGTGGGACTTGTACATCCAGGTGCTCAAGCCCGAGGACCTGGCCAAGTTCGACTTCGACCCGCTGGACGCCACCAAGATCTGGCCTGACGTGCCCGAGCGCAAGGTGGGCCAGATGGTGCTCAACCGCAATGTCGAAAACTTCTTCCAGGAAACCGAACAGGTGGCCATGGCGCCGTCGAACCTGGTGCCTGGCATCGAGCCTTCCGAAGACCGTCTGCTGCAGGGGCGCCTGTTCGCCTATGCCGATACCCAGATGTACCGCATCGGTGCCAACGGCCTGAGCCTGCCGGTCAACCGCCCGCGTAGCGACGTCAATACCGTCAACCAAGACGGTGCGATGAATGCCGGCCACACCCAGAGCGGCGTCAACTACCAACCCAGCCGTCTGCAACCCCGGGACGAACAAGCCAGCGCCCGCGCCGTGCAGACGCCCCTGAGCGGTAGCACCCAGCAGGCGAAGATCCAGCGCGAGCAGAACTTCAAGCAGACCGGTGAATTGTTCCGTTCCTACAGCAAGAAAGACCGTGAGGACCTGATCCAGAGCCTCGGCGAGGCCTTGGCGATCACCGATGAGCAAAGCCGCTACATCATGCTCTCTTACTTCTACAAAGCCGACAGCGACTATGGCACGGGCCTGGCCAAAGTGGCCAAAGCCGACGTGCAGCGCGTGCGCGACCTGGCAGCGCAGTTGAAGGACTGATCTCAGGCGCCAGCCCTGGCAATTAGCCGGGCTGGCCTCCATCGCTTGCAGGAGCCCCATCATGCTCAAATGGACCACTGCACTGTGCCTGTCCCTGTGCGCGCTGTGCGCTCAGGCCGGCGACCCGCCGCCGGTACAGGATCAACTGCGCGACTATTTCCTGGACGCTGCCCGGCGCGGCGACCAGGCCATGCTCGAAGCGTTCGTCAAGGCGCACTATGACCTCGATGTGCAGGACAGCACCGGCTACACCGCGCTGATTCTTGCCGCCTACCATGGCCACCTGGCGGCGGTCGAGCAACTGATCGACGCCGGCGCCAACCCGTGCAAGCAGGATACGCGCGGCAACACGGCATTGATGGGCGCGATCTTCAAGGGCGAAGTCCGCATCGCTCGGCGCCTGATCGAAGCGCCGTGCAGCACGGACCAACGCAACGGCGCCGGCCAGACCGCGGCCATGTATGCCGCCTTGTTCAACCGCCACGATCTGCTGCAGGCACTGGCCGAGCACGGCGCTGACCTTCAAATCCAGGACGCACTGGGCAACAGCGTGAACAGCCTGAGCAGAGGTGAGCTCAATGGCGGCCAGCGCCGCTGATCTGTTGCACCAAGCGAGCGTCCTTCCTCCACGGGCAGGCTTTGGCAATGTGCTACTCTGCGCCGCGCGCGCCGGTGTGAAATCGGCTGTCAGCTCGAAGGAAGCGGGGCCTCAAGGCCCAGGTCAGATCAGGACTCCCCACTCATGCCGTTCTACAAGAGCATCAGCTCGCTACGCGCCCTGGCCGTAGTGTTCGTCGTTCTTTATCACTTCAAGATTCCCGGTTTCGACGCTGGCTTCATCGGGGTCGACCTGTTCTTCGTGATTTCCGGCTTCCTCATGACCCGCTTGATCATCGGCGGATTGCAGGCCGAACGCTTTTCCCTGGTCGCCTTCTATGCGGCCAGAGCCCGAAGGATCATTCCCGCGCTGGCACTGCTGTGTCTGACGCTGACCCTTCTCGGGTACTTCTTCCTCGCCACCGACGACTATCGAGAACTGCTGCGCACCATCAAGGAAAGTCTGCTGTTCTCTTCAAACCATTATTTCGCCCGGGACGGCAGCTACTTCGATGCGCCCTTGCATGAAAACTGGTTGCTGCATACCTGGTCATTATCGGTGGAATGGCAGTTCTACCTGCTCTACCCGCTGATTCTGATGGCGCTGGCCAGATGCTGCGCGATGCACACACTGAAGTGGCTGGTCGCGGTGCTGGGCGTCTGTTCGTTGGCCCTGTCATCTATTTACAGCTTCAGCCATCCCGTGGCCTCATTCTTCTTTCTCCCAACGCGGGCCTGGGAAATGATCGCCGGCGGCCTGGTGTTCCTGTTTCCACTGAGCCTTTCGCCCCGCGGCAAAAGCGTCTGCGAAAATGCAGGGCTCCTCGTCATTGCCGGGTCGATGATTGGGCTATCGGCAGACATGGCGTGGCCGGGTTACATGGCGCTATTGCCCGTGATCGGCGCAGCATTGGTTATCCAGGCCAACGCCAACAGCGCCTTCGCCGTTACGCCCCCTCTGCAGTATCTCGGCAAGATTTCCTATTCCGTTTACCTGTGGCACTGGCCGCTGGTGGTAGTGCTCTACACCTGCGGCCTGCTCGACAGCACGACGGCCGTCGGTTGTGCGATCCTGCTGACGCTCGCGCTCGGCGCTCTGTCCTATCACGCCGTCGAGGCCAGGACCCGCACGCTTACCCGTCCTGCACTGGGGCTGCTGAGGTACGCAGGCATCGGCGTGCTGGTCACCGCGATCGCGGTGATCACAGGCTCGGTCATCAAACACCAGCCTGCTCTGCGCTGGGTGCAAGACGAAGAGCAACCGCACTATAAAAGCGTGCTCTACACCCAGCATTGCAACAGCAACGCCTTCGGCGCCGATGAGTGCGTGCTGGGCGAAGGAACGATCAACGCCATCATCCTCGGCGACAGTCACGCCCAGTCCACCGCTGCCGCATTGATGCTGGAAAACCCAGGTGCTGCGCTCGGCTGGGCGCGTGCAGGCTGTCCGACCCTGCTCGACTTCCAGATGGGCAACAAAGAGGTCGAAGACCCATGCAAACGCTTCAATGCCGACAAGTTCTCTCAACTTGAACAGGCTTACCCAGGCGTGCCGCTCTTTCTGTTCAGTCGCGCCGGGCTGTACTCGGACCAACGCCGCCCCAGCGGCTACAGCCTGTACTTCGCTGGGAACACACATCAGAAAGCGCCGGCGTACGAACGATCGTTCATCCAGGCCTACACCGATACCGTCTGCAGCCTGGCCAAACAGCGCCCGGTGTATGTGCTCAAACCGGTTCCAGAAATGCCGTTCAACGTGTTCAAGGGCCTGAACCTGCACAAGCGTATTTTTGGCGACAGCACGGATATCTCGGCGCCCTTGGAGGACTACTTCGAGCGTAATCGGCTGGCACTCAAGGCTATCGAGACAGCCACGGCGCACTGCAATGTCATCGCCCTCGACCCCGTGCCTTACCTGTGCCCTGACGGCGAATGCCTCGGCTCGAAGGACGGCTTGCCCCTTTATTTCGATGACAATCACTTGGTGGATGCTGGCAATCAGCAAATGCGCCAAGTGTTCAGCGGGCTGTTGAACAGGCCGTAGTGCCGCGACGCTATCTTGACCGGCTATCTCGGCACGGGAGCGCCCACAGACTTCGGCTTGTTCAGCGTGACCGGCTTCGACAGCACGGCACTGTTCGTCTGGATCAGCAAGACCTTCGATCTGAGCTACGAAGCGTTCGAAGCGCCCTTGGATGTCGTCCACCATTTCCTCGGTAAATGGGTGGCCTGGGTCGTGGTAGCGCTGCACATCGCCGCTGCGGCCTTCCACCATTGGGGACGCCGCGATGACGTCCTCAAACGCATGCTGCCCCAGTTCAGACCCTAAAAGCGCCCGACGCGCCCAGGAATAGCGATGAACCGATCACAACGCATGCTGCCGGTGGCCATCGCCGTGTTGCTCGCCAATCACCCTGTGCAGGCGCTTGAGTTGTACGCCGACGATGATCGTCACGTGAACGCTGACATCACGGCCGTGTGGGGCACGTTCAACAGCCGCAAGAACTACGACGGCACGTCGGGCGGTTCCACATGGCGTGAGGGGTTCATCAAGTACGGCCTGAGCGCCGACCAACGTCTGAGCGCAACGAGCGCGCTGTATGGCAGCCTGAACTGGGTAAGCTCCGGCACCTGGGGTGATGGCGATGCTGCCGGGAACACGAACGGCTCCGAACGCACCACCAAGATCGAGGACGCTTTTCTGGGCTGGCGCTCGGGCGACCTGTTCCCTGCGCTGGGCAAGGACGGCATCGACTTCTCCGCAGGCCGCCAGACCCTGCGCGTGGGCAGCGGCTTTCTGATCAACGACGATGGTCCGAACCTGGGCAAAGGCCCAGCCGAGGGGCATTGAACCGTGGTGGCGCTTACTACCTGGCGGCACGTCACGCGTTTGATCGCACCGCTCGGCTCAGAATCGGCGGTGATGACGGCCTGCATGGCAGCCTGCTGTGGCTGAAGTCCGACAATCGCGCCCAGGCCAATACCGAATTGGCCGCCGGCACCTTGGACTACACCCACGCACTGGGCACCCTGGGGCTCACCTGGATTCACGGCATCGACGTGGACGACCGCTGGGCCAGCGTTTCACAGAGTGCTCGCAAGGACATGGACGTGTACAGCCTTCGGGGTGAAGGCAATGCGGGCATCGACAACGCCCACTTCGCGTTTGAATACGCTCACCAGAACACACGCGGCGGTGCTGAGCAGGCGTGGTATCTGCAGGCTGGCTACGGCTTCGACCAGTTGCCTTGGACGCCGCAGATCACCTATCGCTACAGCCGCTATTCAGCCGGCTGGGATTCGCTGTTCAGCGGGCTGGCCAGCGGCTATGGCACTTGGCTGCAAGGCGAAGTCGCCGGAAACTATGCCGGCCCCTTCAACAGCAATGCTGGCGTGCATCATCTGGGGCTCAAGGCAACGCCCAGGAGTAACCTGACGGTTGGCGCGCTGTACTTCGAGTTCGATACGTTGCGCACCCGCGACCGACTAAACCTCGCAGCCAGGGAACTGGACCTGTATGTCGAGTGGGCGATCAACGATCACTTGATCGTCACCCCGCTGGTGGGTCTGTATCAGCCGCGCAAGGATGAGCACGATGGCGGCAATCAGGTGGGCGGCAGCGGTACCAACCTCTATAGCCAGTTGGTGGTGGCCATGCCGTTTTGAAGCGCTCCGAGGGAAATTCGGATAGCCAGACACGAAAAAGCCCGCCAATGGGCGGGCTCCTCGTATGAATCTCACCGGGTGCGAGATGGGCATCAGCACGGGTGCGCGTTGCCGCTGTCTCTCACTAACCGCTGTGAAAATGGTGGGTCGTGTAGGATTCGAACCTACGACCAATTGGTTAAAAGCCAACTGCTCTACCAACTGAGCTAACGACCCGTTGGATGGCGCGTATATTACTGATTTCTCACATGAAATCAACACCCCATCGTATTTTTTTCAAAAATAACGTGTCGGATCCGCGACCCCTGCGGCCTTGAATCCCTCGGCGCGCAAGCGGCAACTGTCGCACTTGCCGCACGCGCGGCCGTCGTCGTCAGCCTGATAGCAAGACACGGTAAGGCTGTAATCCACACCACGCGCCACGCCCGCTTGGACGATCTGGGCCTTACTCAAATTTTGCAGCGGTGCCTGGATCCGGAATCCCTGCCCTTCAACGCCAGCCTTGGTGGCCAGATTGGCCATGCGCTCGAACGCTTCGACGAATTCGGGGCGACAGTCCGGGTAACCCGAATAGTCCACCGCATTGACGCCAATGAAGATGTCCCGCGCTTGCAACACTTCGGCCCAGCCCAACGCCAGCGAGAGGAAGACGGTATTGCGCGCCGGCACATAGGTGACCGGAATCCCTTCTGTGGGTGCCTCGGGCACATCGATACTGCTGTCGGTGAGCGCCGAGCCGCCGATGCCATCGAGATTCAAGCCAATCACCTTGTGCTCGACCACCCCTTGGTCGCGGGCGACGCGCGCCGCTGCGTTGAGCTCGGCCCGGTGGCGCTGGCCGTAATCGAAGCTCATGGTGTAACAGCTATAGCCGTCAGCCTTGGCCATCGCGACCACGGTGGCCGAGTCCAGCCCGCCCGACAGCAGGATCACTGCGCGTTTATCAGTCATGTCGTTTACTCTGTTGATCAGCGTCCAGGTTCGTCATTCCACAGCAACTTGTGCAATTGCAGTTGGAAACGAACCGGCAGGTTGTCTGCGATGATCCAGTCGGCCAGATCGGTCGCGCTCACTTGGTGATGGCTTGGAGAAAAGAGCACCTCACTGACGCGTTGGTCGAGGTTGTACTGGATCAACTTGGATACGGCCCAGTCATAGTCCTCGCGCGAGCAGATCACGAACTTGACCTGATCGTTGGCCGTGAGGTGATCGATGTTCGCATAGAGATTGCGATGAGCCTCCTGCGAGCCTGGAGTCTTGAGGTCGACCACGCGGCTGACACGGGTATCCACCTGCGAGATATCCAGCGCTCCGCTGGTTTCCAGCGAAACTTCGAAACCGGTATCGCACAGGCGCTTGAGCAGAGGCAGGGCATTGGGCTGAGCCAAAGGTTCGCCGCCGGTCACGCAGACATAGCGCGGACGATAGCCGGCAACCTGCTCCAGGATATCGTCCAGAGTGCGTACGGTGCCGCCACTGAATGCGTAGGCGCTGTCGCAGTACTGACACCGCAATGGGCAGCCGGTGAGACGCACGAATACGGTGGGCAACCCAGCCGTGCGTGTTTCACCCTGCAAAGAGTAAAAGACTTCGGTGATGCGTAATGTGTCTTGCATGATCGCCACGGGCGTGACAGCTATACAGGCTGACCGCCTCCGTCAGGCACTGTCACGGACTCGACATGGCGTTATCCGCGACAGCGTGTTTACGAAAAAAGGGCACAGAGTCTAACGAAAAAACCCGCGACGGGCGCGGGTTTCTTTCGAACGGTAACGCTCAGAGCTTCTGCAGATCGCGCTGTGCCAGTTGTGCGGCTGAGGTGCCAGGATACTGGTTGATAACCTGCTGCAGGATACCCTTGACCTTGTCCGTATGGCCCAGGCGTCGCTCGACGTCAGCCAGTTTGTACAGGGAATCAGGAACCTTGCTGTGCTTGGGGTAAAGCTGACTGACCTTGGCGAAAGCCTGGCTGGCACCTTGTAAGTCGCCTTTGGCCAGATTCACCTCACCCAGCCAATACTGTGCGTTTCCGGCGTACTGGCTGTTGGGGTACTTGCGCAGGAAGGCCGCGAAAGCCTGGCTGGCCTTGTCGAAGTCTTTCTGCTTGATCAGATCGAAAGCGGCGTCATAGAACAGCTTTTCTTTCGCCGGATCGGCTGGCTCGGCATTGGCTGCCGGTTGCTGCGCGGCGCTTGCACCGGCAGCAGCACCTGCGGCGCCGGAGGCACCACCGGTGGAGGAATTATCGGGTGTTGCGGCGGGTGCAGCGGCTGCACCGCTGTTGATGCGCTTGTCCAGATCCTGGTAACGCTCCAGGTTTTCCTGCTTCATGCGCGACACATCGTTCTGCAGCTCTTCGATGATGCCTTGCTGGCGGGAGATCTGGTCCTGCATCTGTTGCAGCTGCAGGAACAGCTGGCCCTGCGCGGACGCAGGAGCCGAAGCCCCTGCGCCGGCATAGGCGCCGCTCGTGCCATAACCCGAGGGCGGATAGCTGCCCCCGTTGTCATCTACTACAGGAACCGCAGCCAGTGCCGAGAGCGGCAGGCTGAGGGCGAGGACGGTTACTACACGGCGGCCCATACGCATGAGAACTTACTTACGCAGTTCTACGCGACGGTTCTGAGCCCAGGACTGCTCGTCGTGGCCGGTGGCAACCGGACGCTCTTCACCGTAGGAAACCAGTTCCAGCTGAGCAGGGGAAACGCCCTGCAGAACCAGGTAGCGCTGAACGGCCTTGGCACGACGCTCACCCAGAGCCATGTTGTACTCGCGGGTACCACGCTCGTCGGTGTTGCCTTCCAGGACAACGCGATTGCCGTTGGCTTTCAGGTCCTTGGCGTGAACGTCCAGAGCGCGCATGGCTTCTGGCTTCAGGTCCGAGCTGTCGTATTCGAAGTAGAAGGTGGTGATAGCGCGCAGAGCGGCTTCTTCGCTCAGGGAACCGTCGACAGCGCCGGTGTTTGCACCGTAGCCAGCGTTAGGATCAACTGCTGCGCCTTCGCCAGCATTGTCACCGCCCTTCGAGGAGCAACCTACGGCCACAGCCATGGCCAGAGCCAGCGCAGCGAATTTACCAAACTTCAGCATTTCCATCGTGAAACTCCTAATGAAACCCCAGTGTGTTAAGCAATATTGTTACGCCGCAATCAGTTCAGGTAGGGGGACCAGGACGGTTCTCTGACTTCGCCTTGAGCGGTAGGAAGTGGGAGCCTCACACGGCCGTTAAGCGACACGAGCATCAAGACTCCCCGGCCCTGCTGGCGGGTGGCGTAGATTAGCATGGTGCCGTTGGGCGCAACAGTGGGAGACTCATCAAGACTGGTTTCGGAGAGAATCTTTACACTTCCGCGCTGCAAGTCCTGTGCCGCCACCTTGAAGTTGGTGAAACCGTCCTGACGATGGATCATCACCAGCGTTTTTTCATCTGCCGAGAGTTTCGGGTTGGCGTTGTAGTTACCGACGAAGGTGACACGCTCGGCGCCACCACCACTGACCGACGTTTTGTAGATCTGCGGCTTGCCGCCACGGTCGGAGGTGAAGTAGAGGGTGTTGCCATCTTTGCCCCAGAACGGCTCGGTATTGATACCCGGGCCAGCAGTGACGCGGCTGATCTGACGCGAACCCATGTTCATCACGTAGATGTCGGGGTTACCGTCCTTGGACAGTACGAACGCCAGGCGATTGCCATCCGGCGACCAGGCCGGCGCGCCGTTGAGGCCTTCGAAGTTGGTGATCTGCTCACGACGACCGGTGTCGATGTTCTGCACGAAGATGCGCGGACGTCGCTGCTCGAACGAGACATAGGCGATGCGCTTGCCATCGGGTGCGAAACGTGGCGACAGGATCGGTTCGCGAGACTGCAGCAAGGTCACCGCACGCGCACCGTCATAGTCGGACCGCTGCAGGGTGTAGCGGGTGTTGTTGGTCGAGAAGCGCTCGGCGGTCACGTAGAGCATGCGCGTGGAGAACGCGCCCTTGATACCGGTGAGTTTCTCGAACGACTGGTCGGCGATGTAGTGCGCCATGTCACGCAACTGATCGACGCTGCCGCCGACGCTGCCGGTCAGCACCTGCTGCTCGGTCGCGACGTTGAACAGCGCGTAGCTCACCTGCAGGCGACCGCCTGAAGGCACCACGTTGCCGACCATCACATACTGCGCGCCCAGCGCCTTCCAGTCACGGAAGATGACTTCGCTGGCCTGGGTCGGCTGGCTGATCATGTTCTGCCGTGGAATAGGCGCGTAGTAACCCGAGTTACGCAGGTCGTTGCCAATGATGTCGGCCATGTCCTCGGGTAGCACGCTGCCGCCCTGCAGGCCGAATGGCACCACTGCGATAGGCGTTGCCCGGTCGCTACCGCTGGTGACCAGGATGTTCTTTTCCTCTGCCACCGCCATGCCTGCCACGCAGCAGAGCACGACCAGCAGTCCTCTCAGACGTTTAATCACAACGCAAGATCCTCAGGTGTAAATGTCATCTTGAACGAACGATACGGATTGAATTCGTTCGGCTTCAAGCCCTGCATTTCGGTCAATCGGCCGATGTTCTTCACAGCCGCTACCGCCGAACTGTCGAACGGCCCGTCGCCACTGGACTTGGCCACACTCACGTTGGTGATGGTGCCGTCCGGGAGCATGTTGATCTGCAGCACTACCGTCATGCCTTTGCGAGCCGAGGGCGGCCTTGCCCAACCTTCGGCAGCGCGCATACGGATCAGGTCATCGAAATCACCCGCCACTTGGTCGCCCTGCTCGTCGGCCAGCGCCTGCTGTCGCTCGGTGGTGTCGGACAACAATTCGGCCAGCGCCTGCGCCTTCTTGTCCTCAGCAGCCTTGCGAGCCGCTTCCTGAGCCTTTTTCTTCTGCGCATCCGCAGCGGCCTTTTTCTTGGCCTCCTCGGCTGCTTTCTTTTTCGCGTCCTCGGCTGCCGCCGCTTTCTTCTTGGCGTCCTCGGCCGCTTTTTTCTTGGCGTCTTCAGCGGCTTTCTTCTTCGCCTCTTCGGCAGCCGCTTTCTTGGCCTCTTCTTCAGCCTGCTTCTTGGCTTCGTCCTCGGCCTTCTTCTTGGCGATGTCAGCCTGCTGTTTCTTGGCCTCTTCTGCCTTCTTCTGCTCGGCGGCTTTTTTCGCGTCGGCGGCCTTGGCAGCCTCTTCGGCTTTCTTGGCCTCAGCGGCCTCACGAGCTTCTTCGGCCTTTTGAGCAGCGTCGGCTTTCTTTTGTTCCGCCGCCTTCACCGCTTCCTGCTCGACCTTCTTCTGCTCCATCTGCTCGACTTCAGTCTGGCGCGAGGCGGTTTTCTTAGCCTCCCCGGCAATCTTCTGATTGGTCTGGGTGGTTGCCTGACTCTTGGACTTGAGCTGATAGAGCGTAGCCTGGACGATCGGTTTGGACGGCGGCAGCTCAGGCGTCATGGCAAAGCTGACGAACAGCAGGGCGAAGACCAGGACATGCAGGCCGATGGCCCAGACGCTGGGCCAGAAGTAGCTTTCCGAGGCGGATGGCTCTCGCTGTTGCATCAGGGCGCCTCGGTAATCAGGCCAACGTTACCGACACCGGCCTTCTGCAAACCGCCCATGGCGCCCATCACTGCGCCGTAGTCGACGGCCTTGTCACCGCGGATGAACACCTGGGTCTGCTTGCCCTGGTCACGACCAGCAGCGATGATCTTGGTCACCGCGCCGGTCATCTCTGGCAGGGTCATGGCCTTGGCCATCTGCTTGTCGGTATCGACTTCGCTGCCCAGGTTCCAGTAGTAGGTCTTGTCGGCCTTGATCGAGATGGTGAGGATCTGGACGTTGTTGTCCTGCGGCAAGGCTTCGCTGGAAACCTTGGGCAGGTCGACCTTCACGCCCTGGTTGAGCATGGGTGCAGTCACCATGAAGATGACCAGCAGCACCAGCATCACGTCGATGTAGGGCACCACGTTCATCTCGGCGACCGGCTTGCGTTTGTGGCGAACTCGGGCCATGGATGTCTACCTGATTACTCTTCGCTGGTGTGCACTTTGCGGTGCAGAATCGCCTGGAACTCGTCGGCGAACGTGTAATAGCGACCGATCAAGGTCTCGCTGCGCGCGGCGAAGCGGTTGTAGGCGATGACCGCCGGAATCGCGGCGAACAGGCCGATCGCAGTGGCGACCAGAGCCTCGGCGATACCCGGAGCCACAGTGGCCAGGGTCGCCTGCTGGGCGCTGGCCAGTCCGCGGAAGGAGTTCATGATGCCCCAGACGGTACCGAACAGACCGATGTACGGACTGGTGGAACCGACAGTCGCCAGGAACGGCAGGCTCTGCTCGAGCTTTTCTTCCTCACGCGAGATGGCCACGCGCATGGCGCGTCCTACGCCTTCCATGACCGCATCAGGGTCGACCCCCGGCTGCTGACGCAGGCGCGAGAACTCCTTGAAACCGGCACGGAAAACCTGCTCCACACCGGAATCCGGATCTGGATTGCTGCCTGCCTGTCGATACAGTTTGGACAGGTCGATACCCGACCAGAAGCGCTCCTCGAAAGCGTCCAGCGCACGACGACCGGCGCGCAGCATGGTGCTGCGCTGGAAGATCATGATCCAAGAGGTCACCGAGGCTGCCACAAGAGTCAGCATCACCAGCTGAACCACCACACTGGCATTGGCGACCAGGCTCCACATGGAGGTATGGTCGACGACGTTTGCTTCCACGCTTATTCTCCTGCGTTCGATTGAGTACCCGAGCCGTGCGCGATGAACGCGTCGCGCAGTTCGACGGGAATGGCCCGGGGTTTGAAAGTGTCGGCGCGCACGGCGGCCACCAGGAACTGCCCTTCGCAGAGCAGCGTTTCATCCTTTTCCCGCCACACCTGCTGCACGAAGCGCAGGCTGGCGCGATTGAGTTCAAGCACTTGCGCAGTCACTCGAAGCGCATCGTCCAGTCGCGCAGGCGCATGATAGCGGGCCTCACTGGAGTGGACGACGAACAACAGGCCCTGCTCTGCCAGCTCAAACTGGGAAAACCCCAGATGGCGCAGGCACTCTGTGCGAGCACGCTCCATGAATTTCAGATAGTTGACGTAGTACACCACCCCACCCGCATCGGTATCTTCGTAATAAACCCGACAGCGATGTGCGAACGGCTCTGGCCGATTTTGCGCGCGCATACTCTAGTGCTTACTCCTCAGCTTGCCAATCCGCTCCGGCAACTGTTTTTTTGCCTGGAAATGGGATGATGTTCGCTCTGCCTCAAGGTGCTGGCGCTATGACCACGAAATGCCCGATTTGATCGATTACAGATCGTCAGGATCGGAAAATTCTCCTCCCTCGGCAAAGCGTCCAGGAATGTTCAGACCAAAATGCAGGTAGGCATGGCGGGTGACCACACGACCGCGTGGCGTGCGCATGATATAGCCCTGCTGAATCAGATAAGGCTCCAGCACATCCTCGATGGTATGGCGCTCCTCGCTGATGGCCGCAGCCAGGTTGTCGACGCCCACCGGACCGCCGTCGAACTTCTCGATCATGGTCAGCAGCAGGCGTCGGTCGGAGTGATCGAAACCGCGCTCGTCCACGTCAAGCAGGTTGAGCGCCATGTCAGCGATGTCTTTGCTGATCTGGCCTTTGCCGCGAACCTCGGCATAGTCACGTACACGGCGCAGTAGCCTATTGGCGATACGTGGCGTACCACGGGCACGACGGGCGATCTCGAAGGCGCCCTTGTCTTCGATGACCAGACCGAGAATGTGCGCGGAGCGGCTGACGATGGTTGCCAGGTCTTGATTGCTGTAGAACTCGAGGCGCTGGACGATACCGAAGCGATCGCGCAGTGGATTGGTGAGCATGCCAGCGCGCGTGGTGGCGCCGACAAGCGTGAAGGGCGGCAAGTCCAGCTTGATCGAGCGCGCCGCCGGCCCTTCACCGATCATGATGTCGAGCTGGAAATCCTCCATGGCGGGATAGAGCACTTCCTCGACCACCGGAGACAGGCGGTGGATTTCGTCGATGAACAACACATCGTGCGGTTCCAGGTTGGTCAGCATCGCCGCCAGGTCGCCAGGGCGCTCAAGAATGGGGCCAGATGTGCTCTTGACCGAAACGCCCATTTCATGGGCGATGATATTGGCCAGCGTGGTCTTGCCCAAACCTGGCGGACCGAAGATAAGGGTATGGTCGAGCGATTCGTGGCGACCGCGCGCGGCCTGGATGAACAACCCCATCTGCTCGCGCACGACTGGCTGGCCGATATAGTCGTCCAGGCTCAAAGGACGGATGGCGCGGTCCTGAACCTCTTCGCGATCCCGCCCGCTGGCGGCGATGAGACGGTCGGCTTCGATCACTTGACGATCATCCCCTTGAGGCTGTGACGGATGAGCTCTTCACTGCTCATGCTCGTCTTGTCCTTGATCGCCGACACCGCCTTGCTCGCTTCCTGCGGCTTGTATCCCAGCGAGATGAGAGCACTGACCGCATCGGCTTCGGCACTGGAGGTACTGGCCACCGGCAGCGGACCATCGGACACCAAGGTGAACATGGCAGGCGACGATTCCCAGGCCTTGAAGCGGTCCTTGAGCTCCACCAGCAGGCGCTCGGCGGTCTTCTTGCCAACACCGGGCACACGCACCAGGGCAGAGGCGTCCTGAGCCTGCACGCAGCGCACCAGCTCATCCACCTCCAGGCCCGACATCAGTGCCAGCGCCAATTTCGGACCGACACCATTGAGCCGGATCAGCTCGCGGAACAGCTCGCGCTCGCGTTTTTCGAAGAAGCCATAGAGCAGGTGAGCGTCCTCGCGAACCACCAGATGGGTATGCAAGGTCACCGTTTCACCGACCTTGGGCAGGCGGTACAGCGTCGTCATCGGCACCTCCAGCTCGTAGCCCAGGCCATTGACATCGATAATCAGGTGCGGCGGCTGTTTCTCCGCCAGGGTGCCACGCAAACGTCCAATCACGTTCCGATCCTTTCTCTAGACTGCCCGGCCAGTGACCGGTCAACCCTATCAGCAAATACGGCGGGTGAACGCGCCACCCGGACAAAATGTGTATCAGCGCATGAAGTGGTTACAGGCGCAAGCGGCCTGCGCGTCGACGCGCAGTCGTCAGGCCGTGCGGCACCAGACTGGAGCGTGTATGGGCGTGGCACAGGGCGATCGCCAGCGCATCGGAGGCATCGATCTGAGGTTTCTGAGTCAGCTTGAGCAGGTGCATCACCATCAGCATCACCTGCTCCTTGTTGGCCCCGCCGCTTCCGGCCACCGACTGCTTGACCTGACTGGCGGTGTATTCGGCGATCTCAAGTCCCGCCTCGGCGGCAGCGACGATGGCGGCACCACGGGCCTGGCCCAGTTTGAGCGCCGAGTCGGCGTTGCGCGCCATAAACACCCGCTCGATGCCCATGGTGACGGGACCGTGCAAGCGGATGACCTCGCTGACACCGCGAAAGACGATCTGCAGCCGCTCATGCAGCTCACCGCCGCCAGTGCGGATACATCCCGAAGCCACGTACTCGCAGCCACGCGGCGTATGGCGTACAACGCCGTACCCGGTGATGCGCGAACCGGGGTCGATACCTAAAATCAGCGTCATAAGGCCTGCAGTTGTCAACACGTTGCGTCGGCTGCTTCGCTGCGGCGACTTGCCCACGAAGCAGCCCTGAAGGCCAAGAAAACCTTAGCCGAGTTTGTCCATGATCTCGTCGCTGATCTGCGCGTTGGAATAGACGTTCTGGACATCGTCCAAGTCCTCGAGCATATCGATCAACTTGAGCACCTTCTGTGCAGCGTCTTCATCGAGCTCCGCACTGGTGGTCGGCTGCATGACGATTTCCGCGTCCGCAGCCTTGAAGCCGGCCTCCTCCAAGGCGCTACGCACGGCGTAGAAAGCGCCGAAGGAGGTGAAGACATCGAAGGAGCCGTCGTCATTGCCGACCACATCATCGGCATCGGCCTCCATGGCCGCTTCCATCAAAGCGTCTTCCTCGATGCCCCGCGCGAAGCTGATCTGGCCTTTGCGCTCGAACAGGTAGGCCACAGAACCATCGGTGCCCAGGTTACCGCCGCACTTGGCGAACGCGTGGCGCACGGCGGCAGCGGTGCGGTTGCGGTTGTCGGTCATGGCCTCGACCATGATCGCCACGCCACCCGGACCATAGCCCTCGTAGCTGAGCTCTTCGACGTTGTCGCTTTCGTTGGTGCCGGCGCCGCGCGCCACTGCGCGATCAATGATGTCGCGACTCATGTTGGCACCCAGGGCCTTGTCCAGCGCCAGGCGCAAACGCGGGTTGGAGGACGGATCGCCGCCGCCCTGCTTGGCCGCGACGGTCAGTTCGCGGATCCACTTGGTGAAGATCTTGCCTCTCTTGGCATCCTGGCGTTCTTTGCGGTGCTTGATGTTCGCCCACTTGGAATGACCGGCCATAACGACTCCAAATTCGTGAAACAGAAACAGGTTCCGCCCCGAAGGGCGGAACGCGAAAATCCTGCGCGGCAGCGCGAGGCGCCCCGCTCACGGGGCGCACAGATCGATCACTCGACCTTGGTCTGCTCACGCAGGCGGATGTGCAACTCACGCAGCGCCTTGGCATCGACCTGGCCTGGAGCCTGGGTCATGACATCGGCGGCGCTCTGGGTTTTCGGGAAGGCGATCACTTCTCGGATCGACTGAGCGCCGGTCATCAGCATGACCAGGCGATCCAGACCGAAGGCCAGACCACCATGGGGCGGCGCACCGAACTTCAGGGCATCGAGCAGGAAGCCGAACTTCTCTTCCTGCTCCGCGGCCTCGATGCCCAACAAGCGGAACACGGCCTGCTGCATTTCCTTGCGGTGGATACGGATCGAACCACCGCCCAGCTCAGTGCCATTGAGCACCATGTCGTAAGCGCGCGACAGGGCACCGGCCGGATTGGCTTCGAGCTCTTCAGGGGTGCACTTGGGCGCGGTGAACGGGTGGTGAAGTGCGCTGAAACTACCGTCATCGTTCTCTTCGAACATCGGGAAGTCGACGACCCACATTGGCGCCCACTCGCAGGTCAGCAGATCGAAATCGTGACCCAGACGGATGCGCAGCGCGCCCAAGGCTTCACTGACGACCTTGAACTTGTCGGCACCGAAGAACACGATATCGCCATCGACCGCGCCGACGCGATCGAGGATCACCTCGAGGTTGGCCTCAGGAATGTTCTTGACGATGGGCGACTGCAGGCCTTCGACACCCTTGGCACGTTCGTTGACCTTGATGTACGCCAGGCCCTTGGCACCATAGATGCCGACGAACTTGGTGTACTCGTCGATCTTGCTGCGCGGCATGGCAGCGCCGCCCGGTACGCGCAGGGCGGTGACGCGGCATTTGGGATCGTTGGCAGGACCAGCGAAGACCTTGAAGTCGACATCCTTCAACTGGTCGGCGACATCCACCAGTTCCAGCGGGTTACGCAGGTCAGGCTTGTCGGAGCCGTAACGGCGCATGGCTTCTTCGAAGGTCATGTGCGGGAAGTCGCCGAACTCCAGATCCAGCACTTCCTTGAACAGCTTGCGGATCATGCCCTCGGTCAGGCCCATGATCTCGGACTCGTCGAGGAAGCTGGTCTCGATGTCAATCTGGGTAAACTCTGGCTGGCGGTCAGCGCGCAGGTCTTCGTCGCGGAAGCACTTGGCAATCTGGTAGTAACGGTCGAAACCCGCCACCATCAGCAACTGCTTGAACAGCTGAGGCGACTGCGGCAGTGCGAAGAAGCTGCCGGGGTGGGTGCGGCTGGGCACCAGATAGTCGCGGGCGCCTTCTGGCGTGGCGCGAGTCAGGATCGGCGTTTCGACGTCCAGGAAGCCGTTTTCGTCGAGGAAGCGGCGGATGCTGCTGGTGATGCGTGAACGCAGACGCAGCTTGTCGGCCATTTCCGGACGACGCAGGTCGATGAAGCGGTAGCGCAGGCGGGTTTCCTCGCCGACATCGGAATACTCGTTCAGCGGGAACGGCGGCGTTTCGGCTTCGTTGAGCACGTTCAACTGATAGCCCAGCACTTCGATGGCGCCGGAGGCCATGTTCGCATTCACTGCGCCGTCAGGACGCTTGCGCACCTTGCCGGTGATCTGCACCACGTACTCGCTGCGCACGCGGTCGGCGGCGGCGAAGGTGTCGGCGCGATCCGGATCGAACACGACCTGGGCCATGCCTTCGCGGTCACGGATATCGAGGAAGATCACCCCGCCGTGGTCGCGACGACGGTGGACCCAGCCGCAAAGGGTGACTTCCTGGCCGTCCAGGCTCTCGTTCAGTTGGCCGCAATAATGGCTGCGCATCATGATCGTGGTTTCGCTTCTCGTGATTCGTGTAGTCGGTGGCGGTCTTGCATGCCCTAAAGGCTAATAGTGCAAGACCCTGTCGCTGCAATTCAACTCAGTCGGCCTTGTCGCCGGCCAGGTTCTTTTTCGCGCCGGTCTTGAAGTCGGTTTCATACCAGCCACTGCCGCTCAGGCGGAAGCCGGGAACCGAGAGCAATTTCTTCAAGGCGGGTGCCTGGCAGGCGGGACATTCGGTCAACGGCGCTGCGCTGGTCTTCTGCAACGCCTCCAGGCGATGGTCGCAAGACGCGCATTGATAGTCATAAAGGGGCATGAAGGTCTCTCGTCAACCACAACGCAGGCTGCCATGGCAGCAAAAAGCGCGATTATATATGGTTGTGCCGTACAGCGCAGCCCGCCCAGCGATCAGTGCGTCCGTGGCGGATCCAGCAGCCATGCGACGCAGATCACCCGGATCAACCCACTGAAGTTGCGCACACCGCCTTGACGCAGATGCACTTCGCGGTCGACATAGGACAGCACAGCGCTGACCGAGCAACCGTTGGCCTGAGCGATACCCTCGAGAATTCGCCAGTAGACGGCCTCCAGACGCAGGCAGGTGGCGAACCCATTGAGCCTGACCGAACGCGAAACCGGCACGACCAGCATCATGTCGAAGTCTGCCCTGAAAGGGTCCTTGCAATCCTTGCTCGGCCAACCACCATTTCTGCTCCCCTGCCCCATAGATGCGCCCCTCGACGCTGATCGATCGCCCCTGGAGCAACAGCGCCAGGATGGCGCAATGAAGCGCCGTTGAGGCGTTACAGAGCAGCAGCAAGCGTTTCCCACCAACGAAAAGGCCCGGAGTTCACACGCGACCCCGGGCCTTTTGGCGCACAATCACACAGGCAGTACAGCGTTACTGGCCGTCCAGCAGCACCCGCAGCATCCAGGCAGTTTTCTCATGGACCTGCATGCGCTGGGTGAGCAGATCGGCGGTGGGCTCATCGCTGACCTTGTCCACCACCGGGAAGATGCTACGCGCAGTGCGCACCACAGTTTCCTGCCCCTGCACCAACTGACGGATCATTTCGTCGGCGGGCGGCACCCCGGCCTCCTCTTCGATCGAAGAATGACGTGCATAGAACGCGTAGGAACCCGGTGCTGGAAAGCCCAGCGCACGAATGCGCTCGGCAATCGAGTCGACGGCCAGAGCCAATTCGTTGTACTGCTCCTCGAACATCAGGTGCAGCGTACGAAATGAAGGCCCAGTGACGTTCCAATGGAAGTTGTGGGTCTTCAGATACAGCACATAGGTGTCCGACAACAGGCGCGACAGCCCTTCGACAATGGACTTACGGTCTTCTTCACTGATACCGATATCAATAGCCATGAATCTCCCCTTTCCATAAGGCTTGACGATCAAGCAGACCAAACGACTGTACCAAGATGCGTGGGACGCTTCCCATGAAACGATTCAATCGACCCGTTTACGGTAGCCGGTTTGAGAAGCCCCTGGCTTTACTGTTAAATAGGCACCGTGCCACCCGTGCGGACCGTTATTGCCGGGTGCATAGGCTGACTGTCACGTGATCGCGCCCTCAGTTTTCGCGCACCGTGCCATCAGCTCTTCCTGTGATCGGCCTTATCCACCATGTGAGCCCACCTAATGTTCAAGATCGTCCATCTGGTGACGGGCGTCGCAGCTTTGCTGCTCTCGCTCATACCCAGCCTCAGAACCGACGCTGCACCTCTACTGCAACAACCCGAAGCCCTTTACCTGGCCCTGCTTGGGCTAATCAACCTGGTATTGGCGCCCGTGGTACCGCTTTACTACCGCACCCTGCGTCAACGGCTACAGAATTTGACCAGCGCTTTGCTAGTGGCCGCGGTCATCCTTCAGACCATTACCTTGCTTGCCCGCCCCGAACTCGGCAGCCTGTGGGCGTTACTGTGCGCAGCCCTGGCGGTGCTTCTGCACCTGTTCGCCGGTTTCGCCCGCAGCCCACGCCTCGCACGCAGCAGCCCTGCCGACGCGGCGCAGACCAGCAAGCGCGACACCGGAACCGTGAAGTGGTTCAACACCTCGAAAGGCTTCGGATTCATCTCGCGTGATAGCGGCGATGACATCTTCGTGCACTTTCGCGCCATCCGTGGCGAAGGCCACCGCGTCCTGGTCGAAGGCCAGCGCGTGGAGTTCTCGGTGATGCATCGCGACAAAGGCCTGCAGGCCGAAGACGTGGTCGCGGTGTCACGCCGCTGACCCCAGCCGCCTCCGCCGCCCTCAGTAATGAGGTGGTGGAGGCTCATCCTCTCCGGCTTCGTACTGGCCAACCATTTCCTCATAGCGCTTGAGCAGTTCAGCCATCTGCAATTGCAGGCGCTCGATCACTCGACTCTGTTCCGCCAATTCATCGTTGAGCGCCTGAATAGTGTCGTCCTGAAAGGCTTGGCGCGTTTCCAGCTCTATGACGCGTGGCTCCAGCGACATTTTCAAATCTCCACGAAACCATCGAGCGCCAGCGCCTTGATGCGTTGACGCAGGGCGTCCACCTGACCTGGCGTATAATCGCGTGCAGGCACCTTCCCCCACACCGGCGCGGGCCATGCTGGATCCGTGCGGTGGCGGACGACGACGTGCATGTGCAACTGGCTCACCACATTGCCCAGCGTGGCGACGTTCATCTTGTCGGCCGCAAACTCGACCTTCAGCGCCTCGGCCAGCGCCGTCACCTCGACCCACAATTGCTGGCGATCAACTTCGTTCAGCTCGAATAGCTCGCATACATCGGGGCGCCGGGGCACGAGAATGAACCAGGGATAATTGGCATCCCGACTGACCAACAGACGGCACAACGGCAAATCCCCCAGCACCAGTGAATCTTGTTGTAGACGCGCATCCAGAACAAACACCACAAACCTCCCCACTCGTGACGATCCGGCTTGGGCGCCGGAAAAGCGCAAGCATACCTTGGCGACGGCGCCCCAGGCAGGCCATACGCCCCACAGGATGAAGCCGCCGGAACCCAATGCACCGCAAGCGGTAACACTGCGCTACTTTTCGCACCAAAATGAGGCGAGGAAAACACCCATTCAACAGTCACACAGCACAAACTACTCAGCATGAACAGTCGACGGTAACACCTTGACCTGAAAGCCAGCATTCGAACGCGGCCAGCACTCACCGCACGGCATACCATCAGACACTCGACACCCCATGTTTTCGGGCGATCTGAGATGCCCACCCGCCATTTGTGAAAATTTCATCAAACGGAACAGTTTTTGTGCATGCTTGTTGCATTCAGAAAAAGCCAGGTCGACAGGTCATCCGCGCAGGCAGCACAGGCGCGGTAAATGACAACAGCGGCAGGATTTGCCACGAGACTTGCTTCCCTGCCATTACGGCTGCGTTACGAGGAACAAGCAGCGCCGAGTTTGTATAACCCTGATCAAGGGGGCGTGATTTGCGACATGGAAATAACTGTCAGCGACACGACCATAAACTTACCGAAAGGTTCCGTTTTTGGTGTCGCCAAGATTACCCAGCGTGATATACATTTTTCGCGGACATAAAAAGAAAGCGCTGCCCCGTATAACCAAAAACAGTTGGGCGTAGCGGTACTCTTCCTAAACCAAAGGAGCAAATCACGATGCGCGTGATGAAGTGGAGCATGATCGCCCTGGCTGTTGCAGCAGGGACTTCGCAGATGGCTGTCGCCTCTTCGCAGGACGAGTCCAAGGGCTTCGTCGAAGACAGCAAGCTGAACGTTAAGATGCGGAACCTGTATTTCAGCCGTGATTTCCGTAACCGTGAAAACAATCCTCTGGGGCCGACCCAAAGCCGCGCAGCTGAGTGGGGACAGGGCTTCACTGGCACCTTCGAATCTGGATTTACTCAGGGCTCCGTAGGTGTGGGTGTAGATGCAATCGGCATGCTGGGCATAAAGCTGGACGGCGGTAAAGGCACGTCGGGCACAGGCCTCTTCCCCACGGGATCGGATGGTCGCTCGGAGGATGACTACTCCAAAGGATACGGCGCGGTGAAGCTTCGTGTCTCCGACACCGTGCTCAAGTACGGCGGCCAATTCACTGCACTGCCAGTATTTGCGACCGATGACAGTCGACTGCTGCCAGAAGCCGCCGAAGGTTTCTTGCTAACCAGTAGAGAAATCAAAGGCTTGGAGCTGAACGCAGGTCATTTCACGCGCCTGGATGCTCAGGCCGCTAGCTACAAAGACAGCATTGGCGGCCTCGACAATAATCGCATCAAGAGACCCGGCCTGACCGAAGCAAACTTCTTCGGGGGCACCTACACGATTACAGATGGCCTAAGCACCAGCCTCTACTACTCCAAAGTCGAGGACTACTGGCGTAAATACTACGGCAACGTGAATTGGGCGGTGCCACTCTCCGACAAGCAGGGCCTGACGTTCGACTTCAACATCTATGACACCAAGAGCGTTGGCAGCGCCAACTACAAAGCCTACGATGGTGACAAGCTGGACAACCGTGCTTTCAGCCTCTCGGCCGCCTACAATCTCGGCGCGCACACCTTTACAGTGGTTTACCAGAAAGTCACCGGCGACGGCGACTATGGTTACGGCGTCGATGGCGGCGGTACCGTGTTCCTAGGCAACTCCGTGGCCCGATCCGACTTCAACGCCGAAGGTGAAAAATCCTGGCAGGCGCGCTATGACCTGAATTTCGCCGAATTCGGCGTGCCCGGCCTGAGCTTCATGACCCGGTACGTGCGCGGGACCGGCGCCAACGTTGCTTCTCCAAGCGACCCCCTTGTTTCTATAAACAACGGCAAAGAGTGGGAGCGTGACATCGACGTGAAGTACGTCCTGCAGGAGGGCCCTGCCAAGGATCTGAGCTTCCGCGTCCGCCAGGCCACCTACCGCTCCAGCGATGGCGTCTACTACGGCTCTAATTCGATCGACGAACTGCGCCTGATCGTCGAATACCCGCTGAGCATCCTGTAAGCCCCGGCTTGCATCGTTGCGCCACGAAGAAGCCCGGCATTCGCCGGGCTTTTTCATGGCTGACAAAGGCAGGCGCCCTGGGGCATCCTGTACGCCTTCCTCTGACGCCCGTACAATGCGGGGTCTTTTCAAATACTCAGGCAATCGACACGGCTTCCCATGCGCACCAGTCAATATTTGCTCGCCACCCAGAAAGAAACTCCGGCAGACGCCGTCGTCATCAGCCACCAGCTCATGCTGCGCGCCGGCATGATCCGCAAGCTGGCCTCCGGCCTGTACACCTGGCTGCCGATGGGCCTGCGGGTAATGCGCAAGGTCGAGCAGGTCGTGCGCGAAGAAATGAACGCTGCCGGCGCCCTCGAAGTGCTCATGCCCAGCATCCAGCCCGCTGAACTGTGGCAGGAGTCTGGGCGCTGGGAGCAGTACGGCCCTGAGTTGCTGCGCGTGAAAGACCGTCATGACCGTGAGTTCTGCGTGGGCCCGACCCACGAGGAAGTGATCACCGACCTGGCGCGCAACGAGCTGTCCAGCTACAAGCAATTGCCACTGAACATGTATCAGATCCAGACCAAGTTCCGCGACGAAATCCGTCCGCGCTTCGGGCTGATGCGTGGCCGCGAGTTCATCATGAAGGACGCCTACTCCTTCCATGCCGACCAGGCTTCGCTGCAGGAAACCTACGACCGCATGCACCAGGCCTACACCAACGTCTTCACCCGCCTGGGCCTGGACTTCCGGCCCGTGCAAGCCGACACCGGCTCCATTGGCGGTAGCTACTCCCACGAATTCCACGTCCTGGCCTCTTCCGGCGAGGACGATGTGATCTTCAGCGACAGCTCCGACTACGCCGCCAACATCGAGAAAGCCGAAGCGATTCCGCGCGAAACCGTGCGCCCGGCACCCACCGAAGAACTGCGCCTGGTCGATACGCCCAACGCCAAGACCATCGCCCAATTGGTGGAGAGCTTCGGCCTGCCGATCGAGAAGACCGTCAAGACCTTGATCGTGCGCGGCAGCGAGGAAGGCAAGCTGGTTGCCCTGGTGGTACGCGGTGATCATGAGCTCAACGAAATCAAGGCCGCCAAGCTCGAACAGGTCGCCGACCCACTGGTCATGGCCAGCGACGCGGAATTGCGCGACGCCATCGGCGCCGGCGCAGGCTCGCTGGGCCCGCTGAACCTGCCACTGGAATGCGTCATCGACCGCTCGGTCGCCTTGATGAGCGACTTCGGCATCGGCGCCAACATCGACGATAAACACTACTTTGGCGTGAACTGGGAGCGCGATCTGCCGGTGCCACAGGTGGCCGACCTGCGTAATGTGGTCGAAGGCGACCCGAGCCCGGATGGCCAAGGCACGCTGGTGATCAAGCGCGGTATCGAGGTGGGGCACATCTTCCAGCTCGGCACCAAGTACAGCGAAGCGCTGAAGTGCCAGGTACTGGGCGAAAACGGCAAGCCCGTAGTGCTTTCCATGGGCTGCTATGGCATCGGTGTCTCCCGCGTGGTTGCTGCGGCCATCGAGCAGAGCCACGACGACAAGGGCATCATCTGGAATGATGCCTTGGCGCCGTTCCAGATCGCCCTGGTACCCCTGCGCTACGAAACCGACGCCGTACGTGAAGCCACCGACAAACTGTATGCCGAGCTGACGGCGGCTGGCTTCGAGGTGCTGCTGGACGACCGCGACAAGAAGACCAGCCCCGGCATCAAGTTCGCCGACATGGAACTGATCGGCATCCCACATCGCATCGTCGTCAGCGACCGAGGCCTGGCCGACGGCAACCTGGAGTACAAGCACCGTACCGAGCAGGACGCACAACCGCTGCCACTGAACGAAGTGCTGACCTTCCTGCAGGCCCGCATCCGCCGCTGACCCATACCGCACGAGTGACCATGTCCAAGCGAAGTACCTTTACCCTGGGGGGCGCCGCACTCTGCGGCGCCCTGTTCCTCAGCGGCTGCGCCAACCCGATGTCCCAGCGCAGCGAACACGAGGAGCGTGTCGAGCGCAAACTGCTCGAACACAGTCTGCAGATCGATGTCGGCGAGCCCAAGGTCATGGAGCTGCCGCAACGACGCGTGCGCGTCAACGAGCAGCGGCGCTTCGAAGTCACCGAGTTCGAGGTCACTCGCCGCTACGACCGCTACACGCCCTACCAACCCTGGCGGGAGATCTACGAGATTCCGCTGGGCGCGGTGGCCGTGGTGGCCGGCATCGGTGCCAATGTGGTCAACGTGCTCACCTTCGATAGCTTGCCCGAAAGCGTCACCCACGATTGGCTGAGCTATGGCCTTGCTGGGCTCAATCCGTTCATGAACGTGCAGTCCAACGGGCGTGCCCAGCAGAACCTGGCGGGCATCAGCGAAGTGCAGAAGGACCAGCGCGAAGAATTCACTCGCCTGCCATGGAACGAGCGCCTGGTCGAGGTCAAGGCCGGCAGCAAAACCCATGAACTGACCACTGACAAGAATGGCGTACTGCGCCTGAACCTGCTCGACAGCCCGTTTGCCGAGCAGAACCTCAATCGTGTCGGCACGCTGCACCTGGCGGTCGTCGACGAGGACAGCGGTATTCGCGGCGACGCCAGCCTGCTGGTGAGCGCCGGCCTGCGCAGCAAGCTGGTGGAGGCGCGCGAGCTGATCTTCGACGACCTCGAGGACGATGACGTGGGTCAGTGGGTACACCGGGTCAAGCGCCTTTCGGAGCTGGGCCTGGAAGAGGAAGCCAGCGAGCTGGAGCAGAGCCTGATCGAACTGACCCGTAACGATCCGGAGCTGCAGCAGGAATTCCTCAAGACCCTGACCAAGGAAACGGGCCGACTGGTTGCCGATCCAGGCGAGCGATAGCCGCCAGCACCCTGAAAGGGCCGCAATGCGGCCCTTCCTTTATAGCGTGGAAAATAACTCCAGCTGCTCATGGGCTCCGCGCAAGTCACGAAGCCGCACCCCGACCCCCAGCAATCTCACCGGCTTGCCGCCGCGAGCGAACGCCTGACTGAGCAGTTGCCGGTAGCTCTCCAGATCCCTGCCCGCCCCTGCCTGCTCCAAGGTGGTCTGACTGAAATCATGGAACTTGACCTTGACGAAGGGCTTGTCTGGCCGGTAGCTCGCGTCCATCCGCGCGATCCGCTGATTCAAGGTCTCGAGCAGGTCTGGCAATTTCTCCAGACAACTGCCCAGATCCGGCAGGTCATTATCGTAGGTGTTCTCGACGCTGACCGACTGACGCCGGCTGTCGGTCTGCACGGCACGCTCGTCGATTCCATGGGCCAGCCCCCACAGCCGTTCGCCGAAGCTGCCGAATTCGCGCACCAGGCTCAGACGTGACCACGCTCGCAACGCCTGGCACGTATCGATGCCAAGTCGCGACAACTTGTCGGCAGTGACCTTGCCGACGCCATGCAAGCGGGCAACGGGCAACTCGGCGACGAACGCTTCGACCTGCTCCGGCCTGATCACGAACAGCCCGTTGGGCTTGCGCCAGTCGCTGGCGATCTTGGCGAGGAATTTGTTGGGCGCCACTCCGGCAGACACGGTGATGTGCAGGGTTTTCGCGACACGCCGGCGGATATCTTCGGCAATGCGCGTGGCGCTGCCGGAAAACCACTGGCTGTCGGTGACATCCAGATACGCCTCATCGAGCGACAAGGGCTCGATCTGGTCGGTGTAGTCGCGAAAGATCGTGTGAATCTCCCTGGAGGCTTCACGATAGGCCTCGAAGCGCGGCTTGACGATCAACAAGTCGGGGCATAGCTTCACGGCGTGCCCTGAGGACATCGCCGAACGTACCCCGTAGGCCCGCGCCTCATAATTGCAGGTGGCGATCACCCCGCGCTGACCCGGCTGCCCGCCCACGGCCATGGGCCGACCTGCCAGACGCGGGTCGTCACGCATCTCGATGGCCGCATAAAAGCAGTCGCAATCAATGTGGATGATCTTGCGCAGAGACATGGATGACCGTCACCACTGTAAATTCATACAGATATTACAGCATGGCTTCCATGTGCCGTCAGCCCCGACATGCACTGTCAAACGCATCCGTGCGCACCTAGCGACACCGCTGAAACAGCATTGCCCAAGAGGCAACATCGGGCGATGCTCACCCGCACAACGCTAAGAGATTGAACCAAAAAGGTTTTTTTGAAATAAAGCTTGACTCCCTCAAGGATCTGCGTAGAATTCGTTTCCACAGGCGCGGGATGGAGCAGCCTGGTAGCTCGTCGGGCTCATAACCCGAAGGTCGTCGGTTCAAATCCGGCTCCCGCAACCAGATTCGAGAGAAGGCCACTATTCACACAGTGGCCTTTTTCTTTGCCCTGGAAAAATATTCCTTAAAATCAAAGATTAACGCTTGACACCCCAGCTACATTGCGTAGAATGCGCACCACTGACGCGGGATGGAGCAGCCTGGTAGCTCGTCGGGCTCATAACCCGAAGGTCGTCGGTTCAAATCCGGCTCCCGCAACCATATTCGTCAGAACAGGCCCCGCCTATCCCAGGATAGCGCGGGGCTTGTTGCGTTCGGCGTTTAAAAAGTTTCGCCTGCGCACGCTGTAGCCGTCTGCCACCTCAATGAACTAACTTTAACTAACCTGAAACGGATAAAGCTGCTCCACCCGGAGTACTATCTGGACACGTTTTCCAAAGGGACTTTCACTTGGCCGCACGTCTCCTCTGCCTCGCGCCCGTTGTCCGAGGTATCTCATGACTTCCAGCTCTCCCGATTCCCAGGCCCCCATCACCGCCGCGCTGCCCACTGCCGCACAGCGCCTGCCGTGGCTGGAGCGACTGAGCAAATATCGCCAACCTTTAGGGCTGGCAATCACGCTGCTGCTGTTCGCCATGGCTTTGATCGCCTGCCGCCACCTGCTCAGCGAGCTGGACATCTATGCGCTGCACGACGCCATGCTCAGCGTGCCGCGCCAGGCATTGCTCGGTGCGTTCGTCGCCACAGCGGCAGGTTTCGTCATTCTGCTGGGCTACGAGTGGTCGGCGGCCCGCTATGCTGGCGTCAAGCTGCCGCCCAGGATCATGGTGCTGGGCGGCTTCAGCGCGTTCGCCATCGGCAACGCCATCGGCCTGTCCATGCTGTCAGGCGGGTCGGTGCGCTATCGGCTTTACGCAAGGCAGGGCATCGGCGCTGCCGAAGTGGCGCGGATGACCGTTTTCGCTAGCTTGTCGTTGGGTTGTGCTCTGCCACCCTTGGCTGCGCTGGCAACGCTGAGCGATCTGCAATCGGCCTCTACTGCGCTGCGGCTGTCGCCACTTCTGCTAGGCAGTATTGCCACTGCGGTGCTGCTGGCGAGCGTGGTCCTGGCCGTCGGCCTGTATCGTCGCCGTGCCGAAGAGCAGCCGCTGGCCGACAACCTGCTGGTCAAGCTGGGCCGTCGCACGCTGCGCTTGCCCAGCGCGCGCCTGACCGGCCTGCAACTGCTGATCACCGCACTCGACGTGGCCGCGGCTGCCACGGTGCTCTACCTGCTGCTGCCCGAGGCGCCGCCCTTCGGTGCGTTCGTCCTGGTGTACCTGTTGGCCCTGGCGGCCGGGGTACTCAGCCACGTTCCTGGCGGTGTCGGCGTGTTCGAAGCCATCCTGCTGGCAGCCTTCGCCAATCAGTTGGGTGCTGCGCCCTTGGCTGCCGCGCTGCTGCTGTATCGGCTGATCTACGTGGTACTGCCGCTGCTGGTCGCCTGCGTGCTGTTGCTGGTCAACGAGGCCCGTCGCCTGCTGTTCACGCAGCAAGCGATCAAGGCTGCCTCGGGGCTGGCCGCTCCGGTGCTGGCCATCCTGGTCTTCCTCTCCGGTGTGGTGCTGCTGTTCTCCGGCGTGACCCCTGAGATCGACAGCCGCCTGGAGCACATGGGCTTTCTCATTCCGCATCGACTGATCGACGCTTCGCACTTCGGTGCCAGCCTGATCGGCGTACTGTGCCTGCTGCTGGCCCAGGGGCTGCGGCGACGCCTGTCGGCAGCCTGGCTGCTGACTACCATCCTGCTGCTGGCCGGTGCCTTGCTTTCGCTGCTCAAGGGCTTCGACTGGGAAGAGGCGTCGATGATGATCTTCACCACCGCCCTCCTTGCGCTGTTCCGCCGCTCGTTCTACCGACCCAGCCGCCTGCTCGAACTGCCCTTCTCGCCCATTTACCTGGTGGCCAGTGCCTGCGTGGTCGGCGCCTCGGTCTGGCTGCTGCTGTTCGCCTACCAAGACGTGCCTTACAGCCACAGGCTCTGGTGGCAGTTCACCCTCGACGCCGATGCCCCGCGTGGCCTGCGCGCCGCGCTGGGCAGTGCGGTACTGCTGGTGATCGTCGCGCTGACCTGGCTGTTGCGCACTGCGCGTCCGGTCATCCACCTGCCCACTGAAGAAGAACTGCAGCGCGCCAACCGCGTCCTGCTGGCCTCCGACCAGCCCGACGGTGGTCTGGCGCTGACCGGCGACAAAGCGCTGCTGTTCCACCCCAACGACAATGCGTTCCTCATGTATGCCCGTCGCGGCCGCAGCCTGGTCGCGCTGTACGATCCGATCGGTCCGGCCCAGGAGCGCGCCGAGATGATCTGGCAATTCCGCGACCTGTGCGACCTGCATCACGCTCGCCCCGTGTTCTACCAGGTCCGCGCCGAGAACCTGCCGTTCTACATGGACATCGGCTTGACCGCGATCAAGCTCGGCGAGGAGGCGCGGGTCGACCTGGGCCGCTTCGACCTGGAAGCCAAGGGCAAGGAGATGAAGGACCTGCGCTACACCTGGAACCGAGGCGCACGCGACGGCCTCACTCTGGAAGTCCACGAGCCGGGCATGGCACCCCTCGAGGAACTGCGGGAAATCTCAAATGCCTGGCTAGCCGGCAAGAACGTACGCGAAAAAGGCTTCTCCCTCGGCCGCTTCAGCCCGGAGTACCTCAAGCACTTCCGTATCGCCCTGATCCGCTTCCAGGGCCGCCCGGTGGCGTTCGCCAACCTGCTGGAAACCCACAGCAACGAGTTGGCCAGCCTGGACCTGATGCGCGCCCATCCTGAAGCGCCGAAGCTGACCATGGAATTCATGATGCTCGGCCTGATCCTGCATTATAAAAGCCACGACTACGCCCGCTTCAGCCTGGGCATGGTGCCGCTGTCCGGCCTGCAACCACGCCGCGGCGCCCCCCTGACCCAACGCCTGGGCTCGATGGTGTTCCAGCGCGGCGAGCAGTTGTACAACTTCCAGGGGCTACGGCGCTTCAAGGACAAGTTCCAGCCGGACTGGGAACCTCGTTACATGGCAGTGCCTGCCGGGCTTGATCCCCTGGTCGCACTGGCCGATACCGCCGCCCTGATTGCTGGCGGCCTGACTGGATTGGTGAAACGCTGATGATCCGACGTTACTGGCTGTACCTGCTGATCCCCGTGCTGCTGGCCGCATTGGCCGGCGGCGTGGCCTTCTGGATGTGGACTCGGCCTGCGCCCGAAGCCCGAATCGAACACCTCACCCTGGACGATGGCAGCAACCTGACCCGCGTCACGCCCGGCGTGCGGGCCAAGAGCCTGGTGGCCGTCGGCGTGCCGCACGATCAGGCACTGACCGACAAGCAACTGCTCGACCTCAGCCAAGCCGGCGAAGCGCAGCTGGTGCAGGTGATCCTGCCGACTGGCGACTGCGGCAAACAGCAAGTGGCGCTGGACCAGGCCATGGCCAAGCTGTCCGGGAAACCGACCCTCGTCGCCGGCATCGGTCCAGGCGCCTCCCAAGCGTGGCGCTGGCTCGCCGCGCAACGCGACGACAAGGCGCGCGCCATCTCGGTGGACTTCAATCTCGAACAGCCTGGCTGCCAGGTGGCGATGCCCAAGACGGCTGCGCACGGTCACTGGAACGTAGCCTGGAACGACAATCCGGATGACGCCAGCGCCGCCTTCGTGCGTGATCAGCCCAATGCCGAGACCAGCATCAGCGACTATGACATTCACTTGCCGCAAGTGCTCAAGGCCCAACTGACGCAGGCCTTGGTAGGCCGCGACGGCAATGCGCTGGCCATTCCCGTGGTCGAGGTGCCGGCCGGACAAACCACGGACACCGTCACCCTGTTCCTCTCCGGCGACGGCGGCTGGCGCGACCTGGACCGCGATGTCGCCGGCGAGATGGCCAAGCTGGGCTATCCGGTGGTTGGTATCGATACGCTGCGTTACTACTGGCAGCACAAAACCCCTGAGCAGAGCGCCGCCGACCTGTCGGAACTGATGCAGCACTATCGTCAGAAATGGGGCACCAAGCGCTTCGTGCTGACCGGCTACTCGTTCGGTGCCGACGTGTTGCCGGCCATCTACAATCGCCTGCCTGAAGCCGATCAGAAACGTATCGACGCCGTCATCCTGCTGGCCTTCGCCCGCAGCGGCAGCTTCGAGATCGAAGTCGAAGGCTGGCTCGGCAAGGAAGGCCAGGAAGCACCGACCGGCCCGGACATGGCCAAGTTGCCGGCTGCCAAAGTGGTGTGCATCTACGGCGAAGAAGAGACCGACGAAAGCGGCTGCACCGACAAGACCGCGGTGGGCGAGCGTCTGAAACTGCCAGGCGGCCACCATTTCGACGAGAACTACCCGGCGTTGGCCAAACGCCTGATCGGTGAGATCGAGACCCGCCAGGGCAAATCGAACGTCGCCGAGCAGTAACAGCACAAGGGCCGCATCGCGGCCCTTGTAGTTTCATTCAGATCTCGACCTGGGTGCCCAGCTCGATCACCCGGTTCAGCGGCAGGTTGAAGAAGCGCAGATTGCCGTTGGCATTCTTCAGCAAGAAGGCGAACAGGTTGCTGCGCCAGCGCGACATGCCTACCAGACGTGAAGCAATCACCGTCTCGCGGCTGAGGAAGTAGGTGGTACGCATGGGGCTGAAATCCAGCGCATCGAGATGGCACAGGCGCAGCGCTGCCGGCACGTCCGGCTCATCCATGAAACCGAAATGCAGCAGCACCCGGAAGAAGCCGTCGCCATAGGCTTCCACCTCGAAGCGCTCGGCCTCCGGCACCCGTGGACGGTCCTCGCTGATCACCGTCAACAGCACCACCTGGCTGTGCAGCACCTGGTTGTGCAGCATGTTGTGCAACAGCGCGTGGGGCACAGCGTCCGCCCGCGCAGTCAGGAACACTGCGGTGCCTTCGACCCGGTGCGGTGGCTGGACACGGATACTGCCGATGAACACGGGCAACGGCAGCGCGCCCTCGTCGATACGCTCCACCAGGATCTGCTTGCCACGCTTCCAGGTACTCATCAATACGAACAACACGATCCCCGCCAAGACCGGGAAGGCACCGCCCTGGACGATCTTCGGCACGTTGGCAGCGAAGAACAGCCCGTCTACCAGCAGGAAGCCCACCAACAAGGGGACAGCCAGCAGCGGCGGCCACTTCCACAGCAGCAGCATCACCGCAGCGACCAGAATGGTGGTCATCAGCATGGTGCCCGTCACCGCGACGCCGTAGGCCGCAGCCAAGGCGCCAGACGACTCGAAACCGATGACCAGCAACACCACACCCACCATCAGCGTCCAATTCACCGCGCCGATGTAAATCTGGCCCTGCTCATCGCTGGAGGTGTGCTGGATCTGCATGCGCGGCACATAACCGAGCTGGATGGCTTGGCGAGTCAGGGAGAAGGCCCCGGAAATCACCGCCTGCGAGGCAATCACCGTGGCCAGGGTCGACAGCGCCACCAGCGGCAGCAAGGCCCAGTTCGGGGCCAGCAGGTAGAAGGGGTTGCGCGCCGCCTCCGGGTTCTGCAACAGCATCGCCCCCTGGCCGAAGTAGTTGAGCACCAGTGCTGGCAGCACCAAGGCGAACCAGGCCCGGGCAATGGGCTTGCGGCCGAAATGGCCCATGTCGGCGTAGAGGGCTTCGGCGCCGGTCAGCGCCAGCACCACGGCCCCAAGAATGGCCACGCCCATGCCCGGATGGACGATGAAGAAGTTCAGCGCCCATCCCGGATTGAACGCCTTGAGTACCTCCGGGCTCTGCTGGATGCCGTGCATGCCGAGCACCGCGAGCACCAGGAACCACACCACCATGATCGGTCCGAATGCCTTGCCGATCTTCTCGGTACCGTGCTTCTGTACCAGGAACAACGCCACCAACACCACCAGCGAGATCGGCACCACCCAATGGTCGATACCCTCGAATGCCAGCCCCATACCTTCAACCGCCGACAGCACGGAAACCGCCGGCGTGATCATGCTGTCGCCATAGAACAGCGAAGCGCCGACCAGCCCGCAGCCGACCATCAGCATGCGCAAGCGCGGGTATTCAGCCGTGGCGCGTCGCGCCAGTGCGGTGAGTGCCATAGTGCCGCCCTCGCCCTGGTTGTCCGCGCGCAGGATGAACATGACGTACTTGAACGACACGACCCACAGCAGCGACCAGAGAATCAGCGACAAAATGCCCAGCACCCCGTCATGGTCAACCTGTACGCCGTACCCCCCGGTAAAGACTTCCTTGAGCGTATACAACGGGCTGGTGCCGATATCGCCATAGACCACCCCCACAGCTGCCACCAGCAGGCCCAACGGCCGTGCCGCCCCGTGCCCGCCCTCGGCGTGACTGCTTGCCTGAACCATCGACCACTCCCGCAGACGGCCCCACCGGGCCGATAGTATTCGCACCGGACGCACTGCGCAGACTTCAAAGCACAGCCTGAGACGTCCGAACCGCCGTCGTGCTCCAGCCATTGGCGACAGCCAGAGTCGACGGCGCGAAGCATAGCGCAGCGCTCGTCGCTTTTGTGCTGGTCAAGCGACCCCGTGCTCGCTAGAATTGCGCACTTTTTGATCAGAGGCGCTGAAAACGCCCGCCTGGATCGCTCCGCCAACGGCCGGGGCGACCTGTTTCAATACCGAGGTTAGCCATGTCCACCACTCCCGCCACGCCGAAGGTCGGCTTCGTCTCCCTGGGTTGCCCGAAAGCCCTGGTCGACTCCGAGCGCATCCTCACCCAACTGCGCATGGAAGGCTACGAAGTCGTACCGACCTACGAAGACGCCGACGTGGTGGTGGTCAATACCTGCGGCTTCATCGACAGCGCCAAGGCCGAATCGCTGGAAGTGATCGGCGAAGCGATCAAGGAGAACGGCAAGGTCATCGTCACCGGCTGCATGGGCGTCGAGGAAGGCACTATCCGCGACGTGCACCCCAGTGTGCTGTCGGTCACCGGCCCTCAGCAGTACGAGCAGGTAGTCAACGCCGTTCACGAAGTGGTCCCGCCGCGCCAGGACCACAACCCGCTGATCGACCTGGTACCGCCTCAGGGCGTCAAGCTGACCCCGCGTCACTACGCGTACCTGAAGATTTCCGAAGGCTGCAACCACAGCTGCAGTTTCTGCATCATTCCCTCGATGCGCGGCAAGCTGGTCAGCCGCCCGGTCGGCGAAGTGCTCAGTGAAGCCGAGCGGCTGGTCAAGGCGGGCGTCAAGGAGATCCTGGTGATCTCCCAGGACACCAGCGCCTACGGCGTGGACGTCAAGTACAAGACCGACTTCTGGAACGGCCGCCCGGTCAAGACGCGCATGCTCGAACTGTGCGAAGCGTTGAGCAGCCTGGGTGCCTGGGTGCGCCTGCACTACGTGTACCCCTACCCCAATGTCGACGACGTGATCCCGCTGATGGCCGCCGGCAAGATCCTGCCGTACCTGGACATCCCCTTCCAGCACGCCAGCCCGAAAGTGCTCAAGGCCATGAAGCGCCCGGCCTTTGAGGACCGCACCTTGGCGCGCATCAAGCAGTGGCGTGAGCAGTGCCCGGAACTGGTCATCCGCTCGACCTTCATCGTCGGTTTCCCCGGCGAGACCGAGGAAGACTTCCAGTACCTGCTCGATTGGCTCACCGAAGCCCAGCTCGACCGCGTCGGCTGCTTCCAGTATTCGCCGGTCGAAGGCGCCCCGGCCAATGACCTGGGCCTCGACGAGGTGCCGGACGACGTCAAGCAGGATCGCTGGGACCGCTTCATGGCTCACCAGCAAGCCATCAGCAGCGCACGCCTGCAACTGCGTATCGGCAAGGAGATCGAGGTATTGATCGATGAAGTCGAGGAGCAGGGTTCGGTCGGCCGCAGCTTCTTCGATGCGCCGGAGATCGACGGCAGCGTGTTCATCGACGGCGATCACGGCTTCAAGCCCGGCGACAAGGTGCGCTGCCGCATCGTCGATGCCGACGAGTACGACATGTGGGCCGAACCCCTCTGAGCGGCATCCCCGGTGGCGGCGTGACGGTTTCCCAACCGCCTCGCCCGCTGCTATGGCCTCTACGATAATCCCAGGCGCTCACCATGACCTCGACGCTGACGCTCCATACGCCGCACTACACGGACTATCCGGAGCTGGTGCGCGTCTGGGAGGCCTCCGTCCGAGCCACCCACGATTTCCTGCCGGAGCACTACATCGTGCTGTTGCGCGAGCAGGTCCTGAACCGCTACCTGGACGCTGTGATGCTGACTTGCTGCCGTGATGGCGCAGGCCGCATCCTCGGTTTCGCCGGCGTGTCCAAGGGCCATGTAGACATGCTGTTCGTCGCCCCGGAGTCCCGTGGTCAAGGCGTCGGCAAGAAATTGCTGCGCCACGCCATTGAGGTGCTCGGCGCCGAGCGTCTGGATGTCAACGAGCAGAATACGCAAGCTTTGGCTTTCTACCTGCACGAAGGCTTCGAGGTGACGGGACGCTCGGACACCGACGGGCTGGGTCAGCCGTATCCGCTGCTGCACATGCAACTGCGGGCGATCGCCGGGTAGGACCGGGCCTTGGACATCGTATGAAGGGGCCCGGCTCGCGCAGATTGCCCGCCGCAGTCCAGCAGGGACGGGTACAATGAGCACCTTTCCCTGCCCTGCGAATACCTGCTCATGTCCGAACCCGTCCGCCTGTCAAAACGCCTCATCGAACAGCTCGGCTGCTCCCGCCGCGAGGCCGAACTGTATATCGAGGGTGGCTGGGTCACCGTCGACGGCGTGGTCATCGAGCAACCGCAGTTCAAGGTCGAGTCGCAACAGGTGGCGTTGCTGCCTGGCGCACGTGCCGAGAGCCTGGAACCGGTGACACTGCTGCTCAACCAACCCGCTGGGATGGACAGTGAAACGGCCCGCAGCAGCCTGAATATGGCCACACTCAGCGAAGCCCATCGCGAGGGTGTGCGGCCACTGCATGGTCATTTCGCCCGCCTCAACTGCCTGGCCCCGCTGGAGCGCGGCGCCAGCGGCCTGCAGGTCTTCACCCAGGACTGGCGGGTGACCCGCAAGGTGGAAGCCGACCTGCGTCGCCTCGAGCAGGAATACATCATCGAGGTGCGCGGCCAGGCTACTCCACAGGCCCTGGAGCGGCTGGCGCGAGGCGCTACACGCAACGACGGTGAGCTGCCTCGGGCCAAGGCCAGTTGGCAGAACGAAACCCACTTGCGCCTGGCCATCAAGCACCCACAACCCGGGCAGATTTCCGAACTATGTGCCTACCTGCGCCTGGAAATGCTCAGCCTGCGTCGCATCCGGCTCGGCGGTGTGTCGATGGGCAAGCTGGCACTTGGGCAATGGCGCTACGTGGCCGGCAGCGAACGTTTCTAAGCGATACAGCCGCCCTTCTGGGTGGCCTTGAAAAGGATTCGACTCACATGATCCACAACGATGTCCTGCGCAGCCTGCGCTACATGCTCAAGCTGAACGACGCCAAGATGGCCGAGATCATTGCCCTGTCCGGCCTCGAGGTGAACCCGGTGGTACTGGCCGGGTACATCAAGAAAGAAGACGAGGCCGGTTTCGTGCGCTGCCCGGAGCGGGTCATGGCGCATTTTCTCGACGGCCTGGTGATCCACCGTCGCGGCAAGGACGACACCCGTGCGCCGCAGCCGGTGGAGTTGCCGGTGACCAACAACACCGTCCTGAAAAAACTGCGAGTGGCCTTCGAACTGAAGGAAGACGATCTGCACGTCATTCTCAAGTCGGTCGATTTCCCCGTATCCAAGCCCGAGCTCAGTGCCCTGTTCCGTAAAGTCGGCCACGACAACTACCGCGCCTGCGGCGACCAGTTGCTGCGTAACTTCCTCAAGGGTCTGACCCTTCGCGTGCGTGGCTGAGACGACCATGCAACACAGCGTCTCGCCAGTCGGCATCGTTCGCTCCTGCTTCAAGGAAAAGTTCGCCATTCCCCGTCAGCCGCGCCTGGCGCCTGCGGCTCGCGGCGTGCTGGAACTGCTGCCACCGTTCGATCAAGGCGAAGCGGTACAGGGCCTAGAGCAGGTCAGCCATGTCTGGCTGCTGTTCCTGTTCCACCAGGCCTTGGAAGACACACCACGCTTGAAAGTGCGTCCTCCACGCCTGGGCGGTAACAAAAGCATGGGGGTGTTTGCCACCCGCGCAACCCACCGACCCAACGGCATCGGTCAGTCAGTCGTGCGTCTGGACGGCATAGCGCCCGGGCGGCTGCTGCTGTCAGGGATCGATTTGCTGGACGGCACGCCGGTACTCGACATCAAGCCCTATGTGCCCTATGCCGACTGTATCGAGGATGCACGCAACCAGATGGCCAGCGATGCGCCACAAACCATCGCTGTTCAGTGGGGCGAAAGCGCTTTGTCCCAGGCGCGCGAGCACGCTCTGCGTTTGGCAGAACCGTTGGTTGAGCTCATCGAGCAATGCCTGGCACAGGATCCACGTCCGGCTTACCAGGTGCCATCGCCGGAGCGCGTGTATGGCGTGAAGTTCTGGGATGTACAGGTGCGGTGGCATTATCCGCACCCAGCGCTGATCGAGGTGCTGGAAGTTGCAAGCGAAGGCTGAATGCTGCTTTCGCCAACGGCCATGCCGCAGGTGAAACCAGTGTGATAGAGACTTGCAGGCATAAAAAAACGCAGACTGGGTCTGCGTTTTTTTGCTGGACTCGCCTTACTTCTCGACGAAGGCCCGCTCGATCAGGTAATCACCTGGCTCGCGCATGCGCGGGGAGATCTTCAGGCCAAAGCTATCCAGCACTTCGCTGGTCTCATCGAGCATGCTCGGGCTACCGCAGATCATCGCACGGTCATCCTGCGGATTGATCGGCGGCAGACCGATGTCGGTGAACAGCTTGCCGCTGCGCATCAGGTCGGTCAGTCGACCCTGATTCTCGAACGGTTCGCGGGTCACAGTGGGGTAGTAAATCAGCTTTTCGCGAACCGCCTCACCAAAGAACTCGTTCTGCGGCAGATGCTCGGTGATGAACTCGCGGTACGCGACTTCATTCACGTAGCGTACGCCGTGAACCAGGATGACCTTCTCGAAGCGCTCATAGGTTTCAGGATCCTGAATCACGCTCATGAACGGCGCCAGGCCGGTGCCGGTACTCAGCAGATAGAGGTGCTTGCCCGGATTCAGGTCATCCAGCACCAAGGTGCCGGTGGGCTTCTTGCTGATGATGATCTCGTCGCCTTCCTTCAAATGCTGCAGTTGGGAGGTCAGTGGACCATCAGGCACCTTGATGCTGAAGAACTCGAGATGCTCTTCCCAGTTGGGCGAGGCGATCGAGTAGGCACGCATGAGCGGACGGCCGCCTTCCTGCTGTAGGCCGATCATCACGAACTGACCGTTCTCGAAGCGCAGGCCCGGGTCGCGGGTGCACTTGAAGCTGAACAGGGTGTCGTTCCAGTGGTGCACACTGAGGACACGTTCGTGGTTCATGTTGCTCATCGAGTGGGGCTCCTGAAGAAAAACGCAGCGCGCACGGGCGCACAATTGCGCGATAGTTTAGGGGCAGCGGGAATATCTGTTAACTTAATTATCAAGATAAGTGTTATCGGTTATATAGATATGCGATTCACGCTTCGTCAACTTCAGGTCTTCGTCGCCGTCGCCCAGCACCAGAGCGTGTCGCGGGCTGCCCATCTGCTGGCGCTGTCGCAGTCGGCCGCGAGTACCTCGATCACTGAGTTGGAACGCCAATCCAGTTGCCAGTTGTTCGATCGCGCCGGCAAGCGCCTGAGCCTCAATGCCCTGGGACACCAACTGCTGCCGCAAGCCGTGGCGTTGCTCGACCAGGCCAAGGAGATAGAGGACCTGCTCAATGGCAAGTCTGGCTTCGGCTCGCTGGCGGTCGGCGCAACCCTCACCATCGGCAACTACCTGGCGACCCTGCTGATTGGCAGCTTCATGCAGGTGCACCCGGAAAGCCAGGTTAAGCTGCACGTGCAAAATACCGCGCACATTGTGCACCAGGTGGCGCACTACGAAATTGACCTGGGTCTGATCGAAGGCGACTGTAGCCATCCTGACCTTGAGGTGCAGCCCTGGGTCGAAGACGAATTGGTGGTGTTCTGCGCGCCCCAGCATCCAATGGCGAAAACCGGCCGGGCCGACATCGCGGCGCTCTCCCAGGAAGCCTGGATCTTGCGCGAGCAAGGCTCGGGCACGCGTCTGACCTTCGATCAGGCCATGCGCCATCACCGTGCCAACCTGAACATTCGCCTGGAACTCGAACACACCGAGGCGATCAAGCGCGCCGTGGAATCGGGCCTTGGCATCGGCTGCATTTCCCGACTGGCCCTGCGCGATGCCTTCCGGCGCGGCAGCCTGGTGGCGGTGGAAACACCGGAGCTGGATCTACTGCGGCAGTTCTATTTCATCTGGCACAAACAGAAGTACCAGACCTCGGCCATGCGCGAGTTTCTCGAACTGTGCCGCAATTTCACGGCCGGCGTGCGACGTAGCGATGAGATCGTGCTGCCGGCCATCGCCTGAGCTCTAGCCGAGCAGGATCACACCCCAGACCAGTGCAACCATGCTCAGCGCCACCAATTGCGCCGCGCTGCCCATGTCCTTGGCGTTCTTCGACAAGGGATGGCGCTCCAGCGAGATGCGATCGATGGCAGCCTCGACTGCCGAGTTGAGCAATTCGACGATCAGCCCCAACAAGCAGACGGCAATCAGAATGGCGCGCTCGCCCCGGCTGACCGGCAACCAGAAGGCCGCGGGAATCAACAGCACATTGAGCAGTACCAGTTGGCGAAAGGCCGCCTCGCCCTTGAAAGCAGCGCGCAGGCCGTCCAGGGAGTAGCCAGCTGCATTGAAGATACGTTTCAGGCCGGTCTGGCCCTTGAATGGCGACATGAAGGTCCACCTGAGAAAAGCCGGCAGGCTAGTGCAGGCCGGGTCAAAAAAGCGTGAAGCCGCTCGCGTCAGTGCGTCGATACCGATTCAAGTTGTTGCAGCAGCAGCGCAGCCTGCGTCCGGGTGCGCACACCCAGCTTGCGGAAGATGGCCGTGACGTGGGCCTTGATGGTGGCCTCGGAAACGTTCAGTTCATAGGCGATCTGCTTGTTCAGCAAGCCTTCGCAGACCATGGTCAGCACCCGGAACTGCTGCGGCGTAAGGCTGGCGAGCCCCTCGCTGGCAGCCTTGGCCTCGGCCGAAACATCGATTTTGTCGAACGCCTGGGGCGGCCACCACACCTCGCCGTCCAGTACCTTCTGCACCGCATCTTGAATGGTTTCCAAGGGACTGGACTTGGGAATGAAGCCGCTGGCACCGAATTCGCGGGACTTGACCACCACCGCCGCTTCTTCCTGTGCGGACACCATCACCACCGGAATCTGCGGATACTGCCCACGCAGCAGGACAAGCCCGGAAAAACCGTAGGCGCCCGGCATGTTCAAATCGAGCAAGACCAGGTCCCAGTCGGCTTTTTCGGTGAGGCGGGTTTCCAGCTCGGCGATGCTGGCGACTTCCACCAAGCGCACCTGTGGCCCGAGACCGAGGGTCACGGCCTGGCGCAGCGCGCTGCGAAACAGCGGGTGGTCATCGGCAATCAGGATTTCGTATGTAGCCATCGATCCAGGGGTCCTGTTCTGTGTCGAGCACGGCAACGGCGACTTCGTGGCCGAATCGGCGCCAAGGATGCCGAGCACCGTGCAGAGGGTCAAGCCAATTACCGAGCGGTTTGGCGCCTGCGGCCGTTCTGACAGTATGAACCTGTCCGGCCGGCCTGCACCTTGGACTATAGGAAGGTATGCAAGCGCCGATGCGCCTCATCGTCGGGGTCCAGTGCCAAGTGCCGTTTGCCACTCAGGTAATGAAGGCTGAAGACATCGAGGTAGGCGTCCAGCGCTTGAGAGGCGCGTTGATCGCCGGCCAGATCCAGGCACATGGCGGCCACTTCGGCAGTACAGAAATGATCATCGCGCTTGGAACGGCGCAGGCGATAGCGCGACATCTGCTCGGCCTCCAGACTCAAGACCGGAAAGCGGTCGAGGTAAGGGCTCTTGCGAAACATCTTGCGCGCCTCGGTCCAGGTGGCGTCGAGGAGGATGAACAGCGGCCGTTTGCCGGGATCGCATGCCACCTCGTTGACCACGCGCTGCGGCTCGACGAACTCGCCGGGAAATACGATATAGGGCTGCCAATGGGGATGCTCGAGCAGTGCCAGCAGACGCAAATCCACGTCTGTGCGCTGCCAGCCAAAGGCCCAGGTGTCCTGGATCAGGTCGGCGATCAGCCAACCTGTGTTGGTCGGTTTCAGCGGTTCGGTATCATGCATCACCAGGCACATACCCGCACGCGCATCGACACGGGGCTTCCAGGCGCACAGGCAATGGCTGGCAATCACTCGGCAGTCCGGACAACGCTCGGCGCGTGAACCACGGGCGATAAAGGGTTTATTGCTGCGAGCCAGACGCTCGGCGCGCAGGCGCGCGACGGCATGACTCATGGCTGCAAGCCTGCAGCGGAGATCGGGACGAACACGGAGGCGACTCGACGGGAACAAAGGCCGCAGTTTACCAGAGCGCATACAGGATTGGCGTGCAGACCCCTGCTGCCCGCGCCTATAATCGACGCCTCGCGGCGCCCGACGCTCAGACCGGGTCAGTTCATGGAACGCCGCCCCTCTGCACCTGTCCAAGCGCCAGTCACCGAACCAGGAGAGATTCATGCTGCGTCTTATCATCCCGACCCTGAGCCTGATGCTCGCCCTGCCATTGGCAGCCCAGGCGGCGTCCAAACAGGACTACGAGCTGGAGCAGATGCTGCAGAAGGTTGCCAAGAAAAGCAGTGTCGGCACACCTCGCGCCATCAATGAGGATATCCTCGACCAGGGCTACACCGTGGAGAAGGGCAAGGCGCTGGTCAATCATCTGAGTGTGAGGGCCGGGCAGGCTGCGGACATGCAACGAAACCCGGAAACAGTTCGCGACCAGTTGGGCCTAAGTGTGTGCCACAACACCGGTTATCGCCAGTTGATGGCCAAGGGCGCGGTAATGGTGTACCGCTTCACGGTGTACAAGACCAATCAGCCGATCATGGACCAGGCATTCGATTCAGCCAGCTGCCAGGCCGGCAACAAGAAGAAGTAACTCGACACTCGTCGGTTCCCCGCGCGCCGTTGAGGTTCATCGGCGCGCAAATTCATGCCCTCCCCATCTTGCCCTCCAATCACTCCATCCGTTCGTGCTGAGTCCCCCAATCGGCGTGACTGCCGCCTGGCGTCTAGATTGACAATCAACGCCGGCCGCAAACTTACTCACTGAGCGGGCGCGCCAAGGTTCGCGCGCGGGGTACAAACCCAATGCAATACTCCGCCTGTACACTCCAACGTCAGCCATTATTGACACATGCAGCGTTGTGATCGGGACATGAGGTCAGCCGGTCGAAAGTGTGCTGCACAAGGAGACGTTGAATGCCCTATTCTTCCAATGAGCAGTTATCCGAATACTTCAGCGGACAAGGCCTCGACCTGAGCGCCGTCGACGGACTGCTCCAGCAAGCGGCGCCGGACAGCCCCAACCTGCCACTCTATCGCGACATGATGCTGACCATCCTGCGCATGGCCTGTGATGATGCCGACCGCTGGAACGCCAAGATCACGCTACAGGCGCTGCGTGAACTGGAGCATTCATTCCGAATACTGGAGCGCTACAAAGGGCGACGCAAAGTCACCGTATTCGGCTCCGCACGCACGCCCCAGGAACATCCGATGTATTCCCTCGCGCGTGAGCTCGGTGCCACGCTGGCGCGTTCGGAGCTCATGGTCATCACAGGCGCCGGGGGCGGCATCATGGCTGCGGCCCATGAAGGCGCAGGCGCTGAAAACAGTCTGGGTTTCAATATCAGGCTGCCGTTCGAGCAACATGCCAATGCGACAGTGGACGGCACGGACAAGCTGCTGCCCTTTCACTTCTTCTTCATCCGCAAACTGTTCTTCGTCAAAGAGGCCGATGCCTTGGTGCTCTGCCCTGGCGGATTCGGCACCCTCGATGAAGCACTCGAAGTACTGACATTGATCCAGACCGGCAAAAGCCCTTTGGTGCCGGTGGTCTTGCTGGACTCGCACGATGGCAGCTTCTGGCAGGAAGCGCTGGGCTTCATCAGCCGTCAGTTGGAAGAGAACCGCTACATCTTGCCGCGAGACCTGAAACTGGTACGCCTGGTACAGAGCGCCGAAGAGGCCGTGCAGGAGATCAATCAGTTCTACAGCAACTACCACTCAAGCCGCTGGCTGAAGAGCCAGTTCGTGCTGCGCATACAGCATCCCTTGAGCGAGGCAGCACTAGACGAGGTTCGAGATACATTTGCCGACTTGTGCCTGAGTGCAAGCTTCGAGCAACTACCCGCTAGCAGTGCGGAGCAGGAGGACGAACGTTACAGCCACCTGACCCGCCTGACCTTCGCTTTCACAGGGCGAGATCAAGGCCGCTTACGAGAACTGGTGGACTTCATCAACCTGCCGGAAAACTGGTGTGAGTCCATGCCAAAGCATGCGACTGAACCAAATCAGGAAGCCTTGAAGAGTGGCTGAATGAAAAACGGCCGTAAGGCTGACCTGACAAGCACCTGTCAGGTCAGCCTTACGGCCGTCAGTCATCAGGATCGCGCCCGCTAAGCAGTCGACCGATCATGTCGAGAGAAAAACCTCGGTACGCCAAAAAACGTGTTTGCTGCGCCCGGCTGCGTGGGTCTCGAGGACGCTCGCCGCTGAATTTCCGTTGCCAGACGTCACGCAATCGAGCTGCCCAGTCGACGCCGCTATCACGCAGCGCTTGCTCCACATCACCCCGATCCAACCCGCGCTGGCCCAATTCCTCACGAATTCGCGAGGGACCGTAGCCAGCATTGGACCGATAATGGATGAAGCTTTCCAGATAGCGGGCCTCACTCAAGAGCCCTTCTTCAGCGAGCCGATCAAGGGCAGGCTCGATCAGCTCATCAGTAGCGCCACGCTGGCGCAGCTTGCGGATCAACTCAACCCGACCATGTTCGCGGCGGGCGAGTAGATCCATGGCAGTGCGCCGAACGGCAACGGGCGTGTCGAGTACGACGGACATTGGCGCTCAACCGTGTGGATCAGTAACCGGCGTCTGCATCGGCTACGTCGCTGGCATCTGCCTGGGCGGCTGCAGTCTTGCCCGCAGCAGCTACCGCGCCAGCATTGAGCAGCTTGTCGCGAATCTGCTTCTCGATTTCAGCACCGATGGCTGGGTTTTCTTGCAGGTACTTGGCAGCATTGGCCTTGCCCTGACCGATCTTGTTGCCTTGGTAGCTGTACCAGGCACCGGATTTTTCGACCAAGCCTTGAGAAACGCCCAGGTCGATGATCTCACCATTACGGTAGATACCCTTCCCGTAGAGAATCTGGAACTCGGCCTGACGGAACGGTGGTGAGACCTTGTTCTTGACCACTTTGACGCGGGTCTCGCTACCGACCACTTCGTCGCCTTCCTTCACCGCGCCGGTGCGGCGGATGTCCAGACGTACGGAGGCGTAGAACTTCAGCGCGTTACCACCGGTGGTGGTTTCCGGGCTACCGAACATCACGCCGATCTTCATACGGATCTGGTTGATGAAGATGACCAGGCAGTTGGCGTTCTTGATGTTACCGGTGATCTTGCGCAGCGCTTGGGACATCAAACGGGCCTGCAAGCCGACGTGCATGTCACCCATCTCGCCTTCGATTTCAGCCTTGGGCACCAGGGCCGCCACGGAGTCGACGATGATCACGTCAACGGCGTTGGAGCGCACCAGCATGTCGGTGATTTCCAGGGCCTGCTCGCCAGTGTCTGGCTGGGAGACCAGCAGATCGTCGACGTTAACGCCAAGCTTGCCAGCGTACTCGGGATCAAGGGCGTGCTCGGCATCGACGAAGGCGCAGGTGGCACCACTTCTCTGAGCTTCGGCAATGACCGACAGCGTCAGTGTGGTCTTACCCGAGGACTCCGGACCGTAGATCTCGACGATCCGGCCCTTTGGCAGACCGCCAATGCCGAGGGCGATGTCCAGCCCCAGGGAGCCGGTGGAGATGGCGGGAATCGCTTGGCGCTCGTGGTCGCCCATGCGCATGACCGCGCCCTTGCCGAATTGGCGTTCGATTTGACCCAGGGCCGCAGCCAAGGCGCGCTTCTTGTTGTCGTCCATTGAAATCCTCACGTGTTCGACTTGGCCCTGATGGCCGGGAATACCTGTATAAGTAGCCAGTATTATTCCACAGGGAATTCTTTCCGCCTACCCCCGTCCAGCGATTTACTCCCCGCCAAGCTGTAACAAGCCGTCTAACGCGGCCAGCACCGTTTGCCGCCGTACCGCTTCGCGGTCGCCGTCGAACTGGCGGCGCTGGCTGACGACGCGCGCGCCATCGGCCCAAGCCAGCCATACGGTACCCACAGGCTTGAGCGGCGAGCCGCCGCCCGGCCCTGCAATACCACTGACAGCCACGGCGAAACGTGCACCGCTAGCGGCCTGCGCGCCACGGACCATGGCCTCGACCACTTCCTGACTGACCGCACCGACCTGCTCGAACAGCGGCGGCGGCACGCCAAGCTGGCGCGTTTTCTGAGCATTGGAGTAGGTCACATATCCGGCTTCGAACCAGGCCGAACTGCCGGACACGCGGGTAATGGCCTCGGCGATGCCACCGCCGGTGCAGGATTCGGCGGTGCTCACCTGTACCTGAAGACGGCTCAGGTGCTCGCCCAGGCGTGCAGAAAGAACGGTGATGGGGTCCATGACAGGCTCCTGGGTGACAGCGCACTACCCTACCACCCTCGCCCGCCCAGGCAAGTGTTCAAGGTGCCAGCGCGCGAATGTAGGCCTGACAGGCACGCAGGGCGATCATTGCGCGGTCGCCGTCGTCGGTGATGGCGATAATTCGTCGAGCATGCGCCGGGTCAAGTCGGGCGCGTACGGCGCCATGATCCACGCCGCCGGCGCCGGTGGCGGCGGGCACTGGGGCGCAGGCGGTGTCGCGCTCGACCAGGACCGACAGGCGCAGATCGGCAGTAGCAAGGCGGTCACGCAGGCGAGCTTGATTGTGTTGGGCATCGGTCAGTTCCTGGAAATGTCTGGATTCACTGTCGCTCAGGCGGGCCTCGAGCCCCAGGCGCTGTTCCTGCTCGCGACGCAGTTGGGCATGCAGCACCTCGGCCTGCTCGACCCGCTGCTGCGCCTGCAACTGCTCGGACTCGGCCAGCAATCGCTCGCAGCGCCAGCCCTGCACCTGCCAGGCCAAGGTGGCCGCCGTCAGCATCAGCACGGCGCACACGGCAACCTGCCAGCGGCTCAGCACAGCACCTCCCGGGCACGGGCCCAGAGCTTGAGGCGCTCGTCGAGGCCATTCAGGCCGCCGTTGATATGTCGGGTGATGCGGTTGAACTCACCCTGGTCAGCCAGGGCATTGAGGCCTCGCGACTGCCAGAACCACGCCGCTGATTCGCTGGCCCAGCGTGGTTGCTCGAGCAGTTGCGGTTGCGCCAGCAGGCGCTCGTCGCCGAACAGCGCACGACTGCAGGCCTGGTAGTTGTTGCGCCCGGTCACTTGGATCAGACCTCGGCCACGGTACAGCTGACCGTCGCCATCGGCCTGTGGCGTATTACCCAGGCGCAGCGCCAGCGCACCGGTGTCGTAACGCGCCAGATAGGCATCACTGCCCAACTCCCTGACGTAGCGCAGTTGCCCTGACTCATGGCCGATCTGAGCCAGGAAGGCGGCCACACGCTTGGGATGATCGATCTGCCAGTGCGCCATGGCGGCGTTGAGCGGATCGATGAACAGGCCGGCACGTTGGCCGGCCAGGGGAAAAATCTGAGTGAGTTGCGTCTCGGTGAGCATGCGCCACCTCCGTATCACGAAAAAAGCCCAGGCAATGCCTGGGCGGTTTCAGAGGGTGATTGAAGGCGTCGGGTCAGATGCCCAGCGAGGCCATTTCCAATGGCGAGCGGTAGGTCGCCGCAGCCTGCGCGATGCAGGCGCGGGCCTGGAGGTTGGCCTGGCTCAGATCATCGATGAGATCGGCAATCCGTTGCGCTTCCTTGAGCATCCACATCCGTGAGTACACGGCGGCGGCAACGCCGCCGACAACGACGATCAAGTTGGAGAAGAGCTCGGCCAGCCGTTGCGAACAAAGGCTGATCTGCTCGACGGTGGTACGCACCACTTCCACCACCTCCTCGTTGTAGTCGAGGTTATTGGCCACGCTGGCCCCCCAAATGCTGGTGACCAGCGCCTTGCAGTCCTGAATTTCCTGTGCGGTGAGCGACATGATGACATTCTCCATTGCTATCAGTGGGATCGGCGGACATCTCCGCCAAGTGATCGCTCGAAGGCGAAGGCTCGAAGCACGAGGCTTTCACATGATTCAAGGTGCGGCAGCGACCGCATTTGATCTGGAGCTCGGAAGCGGGGGTGATGCGCGCCAGCAGCTTCTTGCACTGGCCGCAGCGAAAGTCGACGAACATCGGCGGCTCCTTTGCGGATGGATTGGACCGACTCACGCCTTGAGCGAGCCGGCCTTGCGGGGTCGATGGCCTTTGCTTGCAGCCTTGCCGGTCTTGCCACCATTGCACTGCACGGTGGTGCGCCAGCCCGACGGGGTGAACACCTGCTCGACCGAATCGATCAGGTACTGGCCATCGAGGCCGTCGACGAAACCGCTGATATCGAGGCTGCGCTCGACGAACAGGTCGGTGCGCCCTGGCATGTCCAGACGCACATGGGCCGTATCGCGGTTGAAGCTGGCCAGGTGCGCACGCGCTGCCTGCTCGGCAGCGGCGCGGTTGGGGTACAGATGACGGTCCATGTGCACCGGCCGGGCGCTGCCCGAGGTGTTGTCGTTAACCAACTCGACCACCTCGCGGGCGCCGCTGGCCGGACTCTGGTGGCAGGTGCGCACCGCCTTGCGCGAGGCCTTGTCGTCCAGGCGAAACTGCCACTGGCTGACCTCGCTGCGCTTGAGCGTCACTACCCCCAACGCCTGGCCGCTGGCGCTCTGGCCGCCTTGGCGCGGCAGCACCAGCAACTGGCCGTTGGCAAGCTTGGCGGTGCTGTCGTACTGGCGAGCCAGTCGGGTAATGAAGTTGAAGTCCGACTCGCGAAACTGATCGACCCGCGGTACCACCCGCGTGACTGGGCAGATGGCCTGCCAGCCGTTGCGCGCACCGATCTCAGCGACGATGCGCTGCAACGAGACATTCTCCCAACTGCCACTGCGAATGGTCCTGCCACTGCCGCACAGGTCGCTGGCCTTGCCGCGAATGACGAGGGTGTCCGGTGGACCGGACAGCTCCACCTCATCGACCGTGAAGCGGCCGAGCAAGGTTAGCGGCTGACCGGCATAACCCAGGTGCACCTCCAGCACCGCGCCACGTGACGGCAGGGCCAAGGCGCCGTCACGGGCGTCGATGCGCAATTCGAAGTCGTCGGAGTCCAGCCCCGGCTTGTCAGTGGTACGCAGCGACAGTAGACGGTCGTTGATCAGCGCGGTGATGTCCTGGCCGTCGGCGCGGATGCTGAAGACGGGTCTCATGATTCAGGTCTCCATTGCAAAAAAAACAGGGGCACTCAGTCCCAAAGCTGCACGGCGCTGGCCATGGAGGTCGGTAGGTCCGGCAGCAGGATGACCACCTCGGCAGGCAGCGGTTGGGGGACGTCCGCCAGTCCTTGATTGGCCTGCAGCACGGCTTCCACCGTGCCCTGCAGATGGCCGTAATAGTGCTGGCAGAGGGTATCGAGCAGATCGCCGTCAGACGTTTTGCAGATCTTCGCCATAGCGTGTGAACTCCAGTGAGAAACCCTGTTTGCGTGGAATGCCACCGGCCAGCAGGTTGCTCTGGTCTTCGTCGATGCTGGTCAGGCACCAGTTGCCGAGCACCTCGCCGTAACCGGTGGTCAGGCTCAACGGCAGCAACTGCCGACCGATGCTACGCAGGGTCTGCAACTGGCCCAGGCCACCTTTGAAGGAGGGAAAAATCGCCCCCGAATGCTGATGGTTTCCTCGCCTTGGGCGACGGCCTGCTGGGCGCTGTCACGACTCAAACGCTCCTGCGCAGCCCAGCGGAAACGGGTCTGCCGGCGCAGTTGGTCGAACGCGGCGGTGTCGAGGTTGAAGTAGTAAGGCGCTGCATTGGGCTTGAGTGGCTGCAGCACCAATAGATGAGGAAAGGGTTTGACCGCCTCGGCGGCCGGGGTGGTGAGTGGCGCAAAACCGAACGCGGCCAGTACCCCGCGGCCGACGGCACGAACGTCGCCGACCACTTTGCGGATCGCCGCCCCCGCCTTGCCCAAGTGCTCTGAAAAGGTGTCGATGCGTGCCTGGACCTTGCGCACCTCGTCGACCGTCTTGTCATAGCGGGCGATCACTTTGTTCACTCGCCCGTGCGCCGAGTCGAGGGCGCGCATCGTGCGCTGCAGGCGCTTGCCAATCGCCGGCCCAACCCAAGGCAAGGCTTCGAGTTCGCTTGCCGCCTGCTTGACGTGGTCCACCGCCTGATCCATCGGATCGAGCATGGCACCGGCACGCCGACGACCCTCTTCGCCCGCCTTGACCAGGGCGTGCAGTGCACCTTGCAACTGCTCCAGGTAGGTCATGAATATCGCTCCCGTTCAAAAGCCTCGCAGAGGATCCGCCAAGCGGGCCTCCTCGGCCCTCTGCCGTTTCTCCAGCACGCTGCGCACGGCCGCTTCCAGGTCCAGCGTCAACTGGTCGTGGTCAAAGGCCGGGCCTTGCACCGTGATGGGGATGTGGGTGGTGAAATTGAGTGGCTGACTGACCACGGCCTGCGCAGTCGCATTGACGGCGACGGGCGGCGGCGACACGTCTTCGGGCAGCATGCTGCTCGTTGCGGGCACCGTGACCTGCGCCGCCGGTCGTTGCAGACTCACCGACAGCGGGAAGCGAATCGGTATTGGCGCGATGCCTGGCATGGTCGACATGCCGGGCATGGTCGGTGGCCATGTCGGGTTGCCCACTGCGCTGGAAGACGATTCGGCAGGTCGCTGATCGCGCGTGACATTCGGCGCCTGGCGGGGCGCATGGGAAGACGGCTTGTCGACGACACGTTCCAGCGAAACGACAGGTTTTACCTGGACCGGCGTTGGCTCTGGCGACCCGCCGGCTTTGTCCAATTCACCCCTTGCTGCCGCCTCCGAGGCCTGCGCCTCAATCTTCGGTAGCCCCACCGTAGAAGCCGGCCTTGACGGTTTCTGACGGAGTTGGACGGGCCGGGGCTTGGTGCCTGCCGCCGCGTGACCGGGAATCTGAATGTCGAGTGGTGGCAAGGGGGCGATGCCCGGTACGAGCGAAGGGCTGGGGATCCTGGGCGGCCAGAGCGGTCTGTCGGGCGTGACGATCGACTGGGCGCGCTGTTCGGTGGTGCTGGCCATCACGGGTTCAGGACCCTCGGTCACAAGCGCTGAGGCGTCCTGCGGTTGTAGCGAGATCGCTTGTGGCGGTGACGCCGCTGGCTCGTCAGCGCCTTTTGCAGCTTCTGCCTCGGATGAAAAGAACGTCGCGCCAATGTAGCCACCGATGGCCGAACCGAGTTGATCGCCTAGGAAATTACCAATCATCACGCCCATCGGTGCGGCTTGAGGCAAGCCCATCCAGGTGAGCGCCGCCCCTGCTCCGGCGCCCAACAACACACCGCCCACTGCGCCACCATAACCGGCACCGCGCTCCTCGGCCGTTTTGGCGGTCGCGGCGGTGTACGCCCACTTGGCAGCCCCTTCAACGGCCAGCCAGGTCACAGGATTGTAAGCCAGCCCCTTGCTCAGTGCGGAAGTGAGTGAGGGCAGCGGCCCACGCCAGAGACGTTGCTTGGCCGACTCCCAGAGCGCTGCGCCGCTGGCGACAATGCCAGTCGTGGCGACCGCATCCTTGATGGTGTGCATCATCTTCGAATACGGATCGACCTGCGGCGGCGCCGCCACGGCTTGTGGCGAGGAATCGGTGTTGCTTGCTCCCACGGCGGGCGTAGCCATCAGTGCTTTGCCGATGACCGGCCCTGCTTTGTCGGCGGCCATGCTGAGACCGATACCGCCTACCTCCGACGCTACCTTGCCAGCAGTCCGGTTGAACAGGAACGCGCCTGCCGCCTTGCCTAGCAGCCCTGCCAAAGGCGCTCCGAACGCGCTGATATAGCCGGCAACCTGTTGCTCGGGCGTCTTGGCATTCAAGGTAGTGAAAGTACCCTTCAACGCGATGTCCAGAGCCGTACCGGATCGTGCACCCCTGGCTTCCTCAAGCGCCCTGTGTACACGGGAGGGCTCGACTGCGGCGACCGGTGACCTCGAAACCGTCTCGCCCCCGGCAGTCCGAGGTGACTGCGCAACTGCGGCTGCGGACTTCACCGGGCGCGATGCGCTTCGCTTGGTCCGCTTAGCCCTGTTTCGCGATCTGGAGGGCCGGACTCTTGGCTCAGGTTCAGCGGTAACCACGGTCGGCGCAAGAACAACGGCGCCCTTTTGTACCGCCCCCTCGACACCTGAATTGACGTTAGCAATCGAGGCAGTCGGGCTGCCCATTCCAGGGACACTGGGCTGCGCTTTGCCGTCCGGGAAGGACGCAGCAGCATAAGGTGCACCGAGGCCGGCAAACGCCGGCCTGTAGCCCCCTGCGCAGCGATTGATGCGGGTCCAGACGCGTGGGTGTCCCCCATCGCGCTCCAAGGGGGATGCCACTGCCCCGCAACCGGGGATGCCTGCACAGGCGCATAATCGTAAGACGCCCAGTGATCAGCAAACCTGGCGCGGTAGGCCTCGAACGCATTCGGGGAGGCCGAACGGGATGCGTAGGCCTCCCCAGAACACTCTCTGGTTGTTTCGCCATGCAGTACTCCTCTCAATCCGACAGCCACCAGGCCATGTCGCTGAACGACATGGCCATGATTTCGCTTGCGGAAAAGTTCAGCTCCTTGGCCAGCCGCCTGGCGGCGGCCTTCTGCCGGGCAGGGTCAAACCGCGTCGTCCTGCACCAGGCGAAAGTACCCGGCCTGCAAGCGGCCGTAGTCCTTCAGGGTCAGGCCTTCGAGGTCCTTGATGCCGACTTCGGCCAACGACGCGAACAGGTTCAGTTCGCGCTGCTCGTCATCCTTGGCCCCGCCAGCCTGGGCGTTGCGCATGTCACGCACCGTCGGGGCGCGCAGCGACAGGCTGTCGACCTGCACGCCGTTGGCCTCGCTGGGACGCGACAGGCGCACGGTGACGCGCTCGGCGGTCAGGTGCAGCCAGGTCGGCTGCGTAGTCTGCTCAGTCATCCGGCGCTCCTTACAGGCCCAGCGCAGCACGCTGCGCCGCCAGTTGATCGACGCCGTCGATGACCCGCTTCATGCCCAGAGCATCGATCTCGTAGACCAGGCGACCGTCGACCTCAAGCTTGTAGTAGGTCAGCGCGACGCTGTGCTTGATCTCGGCCTTGTCGCCGGACTTCCAGTCGCCCATGTCAATTTCCTTGAGCGAACCGCGCAGGGTGACGATGACCGGATTGATCTGGCCCTTCAGGCCCTTGAAGGCACCGCGGAACGTACCGTTGAAAGCGGTGCCGTCGGCCAGGCCGAAGAACTTCAGCGACTCGCGGCGCACGCCGGTGGTGGTGAAGGCCGCCTCTTGCTTTTCCATGCCCTGGTCCATGTGGACCGGCATGTCCATGCCACCGGGACGGTGCTCTTCCATCTTCAGGGTGAGCTTGGGCAGGGTCAGGCTGGGGACATCGCCCTGGAAGCTCACACCGTCGACGAACAGGTTCAGGTTGGCCAGGGTTTCGGGAATCATTGCCATGTAGATGCGCTCCTTAAGCGGCGGTATCGAGGACTTCGGTCAGCCACTGGTTGGTGACTTCGACGCGGAAATTGGGGTTTTCGGCAGGCGGGACGTCAGTGAAGCGGATGTTCCAGTACACCTTGCCCTGCTCCAGTTGGCTGGCGGTGTTCAGCTCCGGGTCAGCGAAGACCTCGAAGTTGATGATCGCGCCCTGGTTCTTCAGGTCGCGCATGAAGGCCTGCAGGCCCTCGGTGACGTCCTTGACGTAGGTGGCGGTGATGGAGCGGTCGACGGCCCATTTGTGGCCGTAGAGGATCGCGTCCATGACGATGTCCAGGGTGCGCACGCGGGTGACGAAGGCCCATTTCGGATCACTGGACAGGGTGCGGTTGCCCCACAGACGGAAGCCGTCGTCGCGGATGATGGTGGCGATGTTGGCGTTGTTCAGCAGATTGGCGCGGCAGCTGTCATCGCCATCGAGGAACTCCACCGGACGGGTGGTGCCGGTGATGCCCACCAGCTCCTTGTTCGACGGCGAGGCCCAGAAGCCGTACTCGCGGTCGGTCCAGGCGAACAGACCCGCGACCCAGGCCGAGCTCGGCGCATCGACCGTGGCCTCGGCGGCGGTGTCGAAGTAGCGCACGCCTGGGTCGACCAGGAAGGCACGCTTGGCACCGAAGTTCTTGGCGTAGGCCACGGCCGCTTCATCGGTGGTCGCCGGACCGTCGATGATGGCGATGCCACGCAGCTTGTCGGCCAAGGCCACCAGCGCGGTACCGACCGCCTGGGTGGCGCTGTGCTTGGGGGCGACCAGCAAACGGGGCTGGGCGTTGAACCGGCTCTTGCCGTCGAGCAGGGCCTGCAGGCCAGTACGCTTGCCATCGGCCAGCACGCTACCGATGACGGCGGCGGTCTGTTCGGCCGAGTCGTCGAGCTTGGCCACGCCACAGGCGACGATCACCGCCTTGGCGCGGCTGTAGATGGCGCGGCAGGCCTTGGTGATCGCCGCATCGGCGCCGAAGGCGGCGACCGCTTCGCGTTCGCTGGTGATGAGCACCAGGTCGTTGGCCTTGGCCGAGACGCCGGCCCCTTCGGTGAAGGTGTCGACCAGGCCGATGATCGAGGACGACGGCAAGGCAATGTTGCGGGCGCCGGTGTCGACGTTGGTGACGGTGACGCCGTGGAAGAATCCACTCATATAGGGTTACTCCGATTCAGATATGAAAAACCCCGCAGAATGCGGGGTCCAATGGGATGGCGCTTTGGCATAGCCGCAGGCCGTGTAATCAGCTGACTAAAGTGAGCGTTTGAAACCTCTTATCGGCGAGGCATTAGGACAGCTGCTCAATGCTCTTATCTGGAGTGAGCAGGCGTTCGAAAGAATCTAGAAGCGCTGTGATGCTCTGGATTTTATCGACGAACTCTTGGTAGCGGGCCTGTCTGACTTCGCCGTCCAAACTCAGCAGTTCTTGTTTGCGCAATCGAATACCAGCCAATGCTTCGAGTGCATCACGACGTTGTACAGCCTTATCTAGAATCAGATCGGCTGCCCCTTTTAGTTGAAGGCCAGTGACAGCAGCGTAATGGGTGATCCAGCCTCCTCCATCGCCCTCATATCCCGCTTCGCGATAAGCACTAGCAGCCTTTTCACGGGCTGCATACTCGGGTTCGAAACGAACCCAAGCCGCGTAGGCGAAAGCCACATAGTCATCGATACGATGAAACAGTTCGTCAACGCTCGGCCAGGTAAGTGCAGACTCGACAAGCCGAGGAAGTGGTTGGGAAAAATCGATTACTTTTCCTTCGCTTTGCCCCTTCAATAATTGCCCGTGGAGCTCATCAGTAATCGCTTGAGCATCCGCAGGTAACGATAGCGACACTTCGTCGCTGTAAAACGCTTTGTTTTCGCTGCTTGCATAAATGGTCATTTCGGTTCCATGAAAGAAATCTCAAACTTCACGGGCGTGCTCAATAACCCAGCGCACGCCAGTGGATAGCACGAGCGTTATTCGAGTAGTTATCGTTGAATACCTGGCCTTCAAAGCCTGTCAGACTTGGAAGGCTGTGACTGACCTCTTGTCGTGACAGGCGATAGGAGGCATCGTGGTCGTAGTCGTCGATTGCGATGCCTACCGTAACGACGAGGCTCAAACAGGCAGCTGAAAAAGCGACCGGGAACACTGTGTCAATGGTTAGACTGGAGGCGCCCAGGAGGGAATGACGCGTGCCCCACTGCTCAATCAGCCCATTCGGTAACCGGTAATAACCCGAAGTCCCCAAGTACTTGGCCCAAGGCTGCCGGAGGTGGTCAACTCCGGTACCCAGCATCAACCACCTTCCCACCTCAATGCATGTCAAGTCCACGTAGGTATCAGGTGGAAGCTGTCGCGCCAGTTTCGACGATGGGCTTGCTAGGCTTGCCTGTATTTCGTCGGAGCCTTGAGGTGAAATTGCCAACTGTTGAGAACCCCAGTTGTGAATTCTGATCGTAATGCCTGGGCGACTTGCGAACAGTGCGGAGTTGGGCACGACATAGCCCTGGGCCCACCACCCCAAAAATGCACGACCCCCCCACATGAGCGACCGTACCTACAACCACATCGCTGCCGTTGTAAACCGACACACTATTGAATTGCTGGCCTCGCGCATTTACGAAGTCTGTGTTGGCCACGGCTGTATTGACAGTGAAACGCGGCTGCGTCGGAGCCGTGGGATTACCGGTGAACATCGGACTGGCCAGAGGCGCCTTGAGGGCAAGCGCGCTGTCCACCTGAGCAGTCGTGTAAACGTCGGTCAAACCATAGCCGTCAACAGTGGTTGGATTCGTCGCCGAGACTACGCGCCCGTACTTGTCGACCACTACACTGCGATAGGTACCAGCAGGCACACCGGTACGACCGAACGCCATCTCATAATCCTGCGCACTGACGCCGACCGTGATCGGCCCATCGCTGACCAACTGCCAGCCACTGTCGCCGTTGACCGTGCCGCGCTCGACCAGCACCAGCAGGCCCGGGGTGAGCTTGGCGTCGGTGTCTGCATCGCGACTGCGGGTCCAACTGCCCGCCGCAACCAAGTAGAGACCATTGTCCTTGGCATTGGTCTGATTCTTCACCAGCACCCGCGCGCCGGCAGACAAGGCCACCCCATCCACGGACTGTATACCGCTCAAGGCGATGTTGGTGGTGGTTGCCACCAACACCGAATGCTTGAAATCCTGCTTGGCCAACTCCTCGCTGACCCACTCTCGGGTAGCCAGCACTACCGCTGGGTCGATCTTCAATTGCACATTGCTGGCGCTGCTGACCACCAGGTTCATGCGCACCACCTGGGTACGGCCAGAGCCTTGACTGAGCAGCGGTTTATAAGTGGGTGCGCAGTTGGCCACAGCGACCATGTCGCCATCGGCGTCGTACAGCGCAATTTCACGGATCCACTTACCGCCGACGTCTGCCGGAATGACCTGTTCGGCGACGATGATTGCGCTGTTCCTGTCGTCCACCTTGAGTTGGTTCAGCGGCGCACGGCGCCATTCATTGAGCAGACTGACCTGGGTGGCATTGGGCGTGGGGTCGGTGCCGTTGGCATCGCCCACGCCCATGTGAGTGATGGTCCATGGGATGCCCAAGGCATCCGCGTTGGCCTGCTTCGCCGCACCCACGTTGGTGAGGATGGCGTAGAACTGGGAATTCTGATCAACCATGTGCAATGTCCAAGGTATCGATTGTGTGTTCGCGGCCGCCGCGACCAATGACGCCGTTGACGGCGATGTCGCGGGCTGCCAATGGATAGATGTCGAGCTCGTCGCCATCCTGTAGCGCGCAGCCGAAGTACAGACCTCCCTTGCTTTCCAGGCTGATCACAAGCCCTGTCATGTGCCGACTGACCGGGCGCGCGTCGTCGATCAGCGCCGACAGCTCGTTGTAGGTCCGTTCGCTGATACCGGCGTCGGCAACGCCGACCTTCAGCGCGAAGGTGCCCGGCACGCCGGCAGGCTTGGCTTGCCACCATTCCTGCACCTCGATGAGGTAACCGAATGGCTCGACCACTCGCCTGAGGGCGCCGAGGGTGCCCTTGTGGGCGTGGACGAAGAAGGTGGAGCGGATCACCGAACGCTTGATCGCCTCGCTCCAGCTGTCGTCCCAGCGGTCCACCGACCAGGCCCAGGCCAATTGGTAAAGCAGATGCGCCGGGCAAGTGTCGGGGTTGTACAACTGGCGCAGGGTGACTTTCAGGTCCTCGTCGCTCGCGCGTTCCAGAGCCCGCTCCAGCGGTGTGCGATTCAGGGGCAGGAGACTGTTCATATCAGCCTCCGCGCTTGAGATCGAAACCGGTGCACCACGCTGCCTGAGCCTTGCTCGGGCGAATGTCGGTCCAGTCAATCAGCTCGACCCGGCTGACGCCGTCGATGTGCAATTGCGCATCGATGCCCGAGCGGGCTACCTCGACGCCCAGCCGACGGCGAGGGTTGACCCAGGCCTGCAAGCGGCGCTGGCACTCGCTGAGGATGGCCTCGTATTCCGGACCGCTGTCGGCCATGTGCAGCACCGCGTTGATCCGATACGGCAGCACCTGGGCGCTGCGCACATTGACCCGGTCAGCGACCGGGCGAATGTCGTCATCGTTGAGGTAGGCGCTGACTTCGTCGAGCAGTGCCTGGGAAGCCACGCCCTGGTCATCGATGCTCAACACCGTGACATCGACCACTGCCGGCGACGGACTTTCGGCGGTCGCGTCAGCGACCCGCCCCGAAGCGTTACGGGCGTGGAGGATGTAGCTGTTGCGCGGACCGGCGGTGGTGAGGCCTTCATAGACCAGTTGCACCCGCTCGCGCAGGGCGTCGTCTGACTCGAGAATGGCCTCGGTGGGTGGCAGACTGGTCGAGTCGGCGGGCTGGACCACCAGGCGCTGCAGGGCGACGTTGGCGGCCAGTTGATCGAGGTCGCTGCCTTGGGCGTACGCCAGCAGCAAGGCCTTGGCGGCATCGTTGACACGGGCGCGGTTGAGCAGTTTGCGGTAGGCCCCGACTTCGAGCAGCTTGGTCACCGGATCGCTCTCCAGTGGCGCGGTCCAGTCATCGCCCATGTGTGCACGGAAGGTGTCGAGGTCCGCCTGGTAGAGCGCCTCGAAGTCCAGGTCTTCGAGCAGTTGCGGCGCCGGCAATTTCGACAGGTCGACCTGACTCATACGCTCACCTCCACCAGGGCTTCATCGCCCAGGTAGCGGCCGCTCAGCGCTAGGCTGACCTGGCCATCGAGCACCGCCACGACCTTGACCCGCTCCAGCTTGAGGCGCGGCTCCCAGCGCCCCAAAGCGCGGGCGACCTCGGCCTGAACGGCACTTTTCCAACCTTCATTGACCGGCAAGTCGACATAGCGACGCAGCTGACTGCCGTATTCTGGGCGCATGCGCCGACTGCCCAGGGGCGTGGTGAGGATGTCCTCGATGGACTGGCGCAGATGGGCGATACCGGCCAGCGGCTGACCGGTGCGGCGGTCCAGTCCGATCATGGGGCGCCTCCCGGTAAAGCCTGGGCGCGTTGATAGGCATCCATGGCATTCTCCTGGCGTAGAAATGCCCGCGTTGCGGGCGGGTTTCAGTGTTTGTGATTGGGTGTGTTGCCGGCGGTATCGATGATGCGTGCGCCGCCGAGGATGTCGGCACTGACGGTCAGCGGGCCGTTGATGGCGACCTTGCCGGTGAGGGTGATGTTGGCGGCGTCGAGGGTGACGGCGCCGTCCGTCAGTACCAGGGTGCTGGCGCCCACCTTGATGCGGGCGGTGCCGGTGGGCAGGTCGATGTCGTAGCGCTTGGCCTGCCAGTCGTAGATCAGCGAGCCACCGTCGGCGAAGCGCCAGACTTCGGCATGCTCGCGGGTGTCCGGCGCATTGCCAGCGTTGCCGTAGAGACCCGCGAAAAACGTTCCTTGGGCGGGTTCGCCGCTGGGACTGAGCAGAACCCCCTGCTCGCCCAGGCTTGGCGCTCGCCAGTGACGGGCCTGACCGGCGGCCTGGGCATGCCAGCGCACCCAAGCGCTGGTCCAACCGCTGCCGTCGGACACCCGGACCCTGGCCGCGGCCAGGTCAACCGCCACCACTCGACACGGGATGACCAGGCTGGCGAGCATGCGATCATGCAAGGCACTCACATAGCTCATGCCAGGTCCTCCGGGGCGAAATAGTGCGGTTCGTTGCCTTTACCGGTGTCAGGGCTGAAGCCCAGCTTGAGGCTACCGGCCGGCTCATCGGGCCAATCCCATTGCAGCTCGCCGAGCAGCACGGGTTGGTCCCATCGTACTCGCCAGCCTGAGCCTGCGAAGAAAGCCCGCACGTTGCGACTCGGCTCGACGAATTCCAGGCCCCAGAGTTGCTGGCGCAACAGGTCCATCACTTGCGCCGCCAGGACGCTGCCCTGCAGACGCGCCTGAGGGTTCGAGGCAGCCGGGGTGATGTCCGCCTCGAAGGTGGTGACCAGCACCGACCGACCATCCCTGGGCGCTGAGTCGGCGACCATGCGCACGATGCCGTGGCGCAGTGACGGCAACGCCGGTGCCTTTTCCGCTTCGGTATAGGTATCGACCGACGCCAGTTCCGGAATCGCCTCTCGAATGGTTGCAGTCAAAGCCGCGTGCAACGTGGCCAATTCGCTCATGAACATCGCTCCTATTGCTCTTCCCTCAAGCCAAGGCGCTTGGCTGCCCAGCGCTCGTAAAGGCCGATGGCGACATCGGCACCGGCCATGGCGGTGAGGCAACCGAAGGCGCTCGCGCTCCAGATCGACATGCCGCTGGCGTACAGCAGCATCACCGTCGAGACCCCGCACACCATGCAGGCCCCCGATCGCAACGCCAGACGCCGCAGCAGCGACCACCCGCGAGCACCGGCTTTGTCGGCCCGCCACATCTCGCCGGACAAACCGCCCAGCAGTGCCAGGACGATTACCAGCCAGAGCGGCATTTCCAGTAACGTCTGTTGCTCGCTCGTCACTGTCCTGTCTCCTGTGTAATGGCCGTCGGCGACTGCCGACGGATCCCTTGCCGTATCACGCGGCATTCCAAAGGGTCCGTTGGCACAGGCCCTTCAGTAATGCGTTGTCGAACCGCCGGCCACAGCTGGTGACGCCGGGCGGTTCCGCTTCAAATTGGTGACTCCGACCGCGGCCGCCTGCCCGCCGGATAACTGATCGTGGTGCTTTACGCTGCACACCCGGGCCAGTTGCCAACCCTCTGAACAGTCAAGGCCTGTTCATCGCTGCCTGTGTATCAACCGGTTACTGACCGGCTTGGGACACAGGTTATGCATCTATGCATATGCAGTCAATGCATTTTTGAAAATATTTTTGCACCGGGAAATGCTTATATGCATGAAAGCTTTGGGAGCTGTGGCTTGTAGGGGTTTTCGCTAGGTGGGAAGCGGGGCTGGTGCAGCGGAGGGGGCGTGAGGACATCGCAGCCGGTCGAGATGGGCATTCAACAGGCATGAAAAAACCCGCCTAGGCGGGTTTTAGTGAAGTCATACACAGTCAGCGTGCGTACATGCCCCACCAGAAAACGTGGCCGAGCAAGCTGATCTGCTCATCCTGCATCTGTTGGAAGCTGTAATCCTCGTCGGGGTGCTCGTCCCGGTTGAAGCTGCGCAGGCGAATGCCGGTCGGCAGGCGATACACTTGTTTGACCCGCAATTGGCCATTGTGATTGATGGCATACAAGTCACCATCGATGATATCCCCGATGGCGCATTTACCCGTGTTGACGCCGACGGTGGCGCCGTCACGCAGCACCGGTAGCATGCTGTTGCCACGCACCGTGACACACTTGGCCTGGTCGAACTGCACACCGTTGTGGCGCAAACTGCGCTTGCCGAAACGCAAGCGGGCACGCTCGCTTTCCTCTATCACGAATCTTCCTGATCCTGCTGCCAATTCGACCTCTCGAAGGAAGGGCACGGACACCTCGTCGTCCTCGACGGGTGTTTCATCGTCCCACAAGCTGATATCGCTCAATTCCGCATGGCCTTGGAGGGGCTCAGCAGCACGGGAGTCGCCCAGCTCGAGGCGACCGCGCAATTGATCGGTGCTCACGCCGAAATACTCGGCGATCCTCGAGACGTGCTTGTCCGACGGATCGACTATTTTCTCGCTGAGAATCCGCGACAAGGTGGATTGAGGGACGCCCGTGCGCCGATGCAGCTCCGTCGGGGACAGGCCGTGGCGATCGAGCAATGCTCTGAGTACTGAGGCTACGTTGCGCTTTTGCATAAAATGCATAGTGCTCGGGTTTTTCCAGAAATGCAAATGCATGTTCAGCCTGCTGCCCTGCAGTGGCCGACAAAAGCCTGTACCATTGCCGGTTTCGAAATAGCCACCAGACCACTGCTCCAAGGCCCTGAATGTCTGATCTCTCCGCACACACCCCGATGATGCAGCAGTATTGGAAGCTGAAAAACCAGCATCCAGACCAGCTGATGTTCTACCGCATGGGCGACTTCTACGAAATCTTCTACGAAGATGCGAAAAAAGCCGCGAAACTGCTGGATATCACCCTGACCGCTCGGGGCCAGTCGGCAGGTCAGTCGATTCCCATGTGCGGGATTCCCTTCCACTCGCTCGAGGGTTATCTGGCCAAGTTGGTCAAACTCGGCGAGTCGGTGGTGATCTGCGAGCAGATCGGTGACCCGGCCACCAGCAAAGGGCCCGTCGAGCGTCAGGTGGTGCGCATCATCACGCCTGGCACCGTCAGCGACGAGGCTTTGCTGGACGAGCGCCGCGACAACCTGATCGCCGCCGTTCTGGGCGATGAACGCCTGTTCGGGCTGGCCGTGCTGGACATCACCAGTGGCAACTTCGGCGTTCAGGAAATCAAAGGCTGGGAAAATTTGCTGGCCGAGCTGGAGCGTCTGAATCCGGTCGAGCTGCTGATTCCCGACGATTGGCCGCAAGGCCTGCCGGCGGAGAAGCGCCCAGGCGCGCGGCGCCGCGCCCCCTGGGACTTCGATCGCGATTCAGCGCGCAAAAGCCTGTGCCAGCAGTTCGCGACCCAGGACCTGAAAGGCTTCGGCTGCGACAAACTGACCTTGGCCATCGGCGCTGCCGGTTGCCTGCTGGCCTACGCCAAGGAAACCCAGCGCACCAGCCTGCCGCACTTGCGCAGCCTGCGCCATGAGCGCATGGACGACACCGTGATCCTCGACGGCGCCAGTCGCCGTAACCTGGAGCTGGACATCAACCTGGCTGGCGGCCGCGACAACACCTTGCAGTCGGTCATCGACCGCTGTCAGACGGCCATGGCCAGTCGCCTGCTCAGCCGCTGGCTGAACCGTCCTCTGCGCGACCTCAAGGTGCTACAGGCGCGCCAGGACTCGATTCGCTGCTTCCTCGATGGCTACCGTTTCGAAAAGCTGCAACCGCAGCTCAAGGAAATCGGTGACATCGAGCGCATCCTCGCGCGGATCGGCCTACGTAATGCGCGTCCGCGCGACCTGGCGCGACTGCGTGACGCCCTCGGCGCCCTACCAGAATTGCAGAACGCCATGGCCGAACTGGAGGCGCCGCACCTGGCGCGTCTGGCGGCGATCACCGGCACCTACCCCGAGCTGGCGAGCCTGCTCGAACGGGCGATCATCGACAATCCTCCCGCAGTGATCCGTGATGGCGGCGTACTCAAGACTGGCTATGACAGCGAGCTCGACGAACTGCTGGCCATCAGCGAAAACGCCGGGCAATTCCTGATCGACCTTGAAACCCGCGAGAAAGCCCGCACCGGCCTTGCCAACCTGAAGGTGGGTTACAACCGCGTACACGGCTACTTCATCGAGCTGCCAACCAAGCAGGCCGAACAGGCTCCAGCCGACTACATCCGTCGCCAGACGCTCAAGGGTGCCGAACGCTTCATCACGCCTGAACTCAAGACCTTCGAAGACAAAGCTCTGTCGGCCAAGAGTCGCGCCCTGGCCCGAGAGAAGATGCTCTACGACGGGCTGCTTGAAACCCTGATCAGCCACCTTGCTCCGCTGCAGGACAGCGCGGCCGCGTTGGCCGAGCTGGACGTGCTGAGCAACCTCGCCGAGCGTGCGCTGAACCTCGACTTGAACTGCCCACGCTTTGTCGACGAGCCGTGCATGCGCATCGAGCAGGGTCGCCACCTGGTGGTCGAGCAAGTGCTGACCACGCCCTTCGTGGCCAATGACCTGGGGTTGGATGATCGCACCCGGATGCTGATCATCACCGGACCGAACATGGGCGGTAAATCCACCTACATGCGCCAGACCGCACTCATCGTGCTGATGGCCCACATCGGCAGCTTTGTCCCAGCCGCGCGCTGCGAGCTGTCGCCAGTGGACCGCATCTTCACCCGCATCGGCTCGAGCGACGACCTCGCCGGCGGTCGTTCGACCTTCATGGTGGAGATGAGCGAAACCGCGAACATACTGCATAACGCGACCGAGCGCAGCCTGGTACTGATGGACGAGGTGGGCCGCGGTACCAGCACCTTCGATGGCCTCTCCCTGGCATGGGCTGCCGCCGAGCGCTTGGCGCAAGTGCGCGCCTACACGCTGTTCGCGACCCATTACTTCGAGCTCACCGTATTGCCGGACAGTGAGCCGCTGGTGGCCAACGTGCACCTCAATGCCACTGAGCACAACGAGCGCATCGTCTTCCTGCACCATGTCCTGCCAGGTCCTGCCAGCCAGAGCTACGGCCTGGCAGTGGCGCAGTTGGCAGGCGTGCCGACGCCGGTCATCCAGCGCGCCCGCGAACATCTCGGTCGCTTGGAAACCGCGAGCCTGCCCCACGAACCGTCGATGACTCGGAGCACGCGCGAGCCGCAGGTACCGCATCAGAGCGATCTGTTCGCCAGCCTCCCGCACCCCGCCATCGAGAAGCTGGGCAAGCTGGACCTGGACGACATGACGCCGCGTCAAGCTATCGAAATGCTATATCAACTGAAAAACCTGTTATAACGGCGATCCGCGCAAGCTGGTAGAATCCGCCGCGGTTTGCCGGAGCTGCAGGTTATTAGCCTGGCCAGCAGTCACCGTGAACCGCGCCGCCCTCAAAGGAAGGGTGCGCCGCCGTCGCCTGAGGAGAGAATTAGAAATGACCTTCGTCGTCACCGACAACTGCATCAAATGCAAGTACACCGACTGCGTGGAAGTCTGTCCGGTGGACTGCTTCTACGAAGGCCCGAATTTCCTGGTCATCCACCCGGACGAGTGCATCGACTGCGCACTGTGCGAACCCGAGTGCCCGGCCCAGGCAATCTTCTCCGAAGATGAAGTGCCATCGGGTATGGAGAACTTCCTCGAGCTCAACGCCGAGCTGGCCGAAATCTGGCCGAACATTACCGAGCGTAAGGATCCGCTGCCGGATGCCGAAGAGTGGGATGGCAAGACGGGCAAGATCGCTGATCTGGAACGTTGATCCACTCAGCGTTTCAGAACGAAAAAAGGCCCGTCAGGGCCTTTTTTGATGTCTCGGATTCGGAATCACACCGGATCGGAGGCTGAATCGCAGACAAAAAAAGGGGCGGTTTGACCCGCCCACATTTTTTCCGTAGTCCCTGCTTGTCCCTTTCATCATCCTGATGAATCGCATCCTGCGATGTCCTTGGCAATCATCCTTGAAAGCCTGCGCCAGTCCGTCGGCGCAGTTCAGATACTACTGTTTTCCCTGAGGGGAGCAACCAGCGCACCTTACAAGATGCTACGACAGCAACACATTTACATATCTATAAAGTACCTATAAATCATAGACTTATAAAAACAGCCAAGCTGCAAACGACAATACTTTACTTACACTACGCATGAAGGCTTACAGCTTTGGTAAGTGATCTCCTACAGCCCAAACTGCAAAGCGACCAGCATGAAACATTTCCATCGCCCACAAAAATGCCCCGGAATCAGCGGGGCATTGTCGACTGGCCTGCAGGCGGTTACTGGAACAAGGATTCGCTGGAGAGCCCATTCTTCTCAAGAATTTCACGCAGACGCTTGAGACCTTCGACCTGGATCTGGCGAACCCGCTCCCGGGTCAGACCAATTTCCAAGCCAACATCCTCCAGCGTACTGCTCTCGTGGCCACGCAGGCCGAAGCGGCGGATCACGACTTCACGCTGTTTGTCGGTGAGTTCGCCCAGCCATTGGTCGATGCTCTGGGAGAGGTCATCATCTTGCAGCAGCTCGCAGGGATCGGTGGGGCGGTCATCGGTAAGCGTATCGAGCAGGGTTTTGTCCGAATCAGGACCCAGTGACACGTCCACAGAGGAGACTCGCTCGTTGAGGCCCAGCATGCGCTTGACCTCGGCCACCGGCTTTTCCAACAACCCGGCTATTTCCTCTGGGGATGGCTCGTGATCGAGCTTCTGGGTAAGCTCGCGCGCCGCCCGAAGATACACGTTGAGCTCTTTGACCACATGGATCGGAAGACGAATGGTGCGGGTCTGATTCATGATCGCCCGCTCGATGGTTTGGCGAATCCACCACGTGGCGTACGTGGAGAAGCGGAACCCACGCTCGGGGTCGAACTTCTCGACCGCGCGGATAAGGCCCAGATTACCCTCTTCGATGAGATCCAGGAGCGAAAGACCACGATTGACGTAACGCCGAGCGATCTTCACCACCAAGCGCAGATTGCTCTCGATCATGCGCTTGCGACCTGCAGGATCACCCTTCTGGGAAAGACGCGCGAAATGCACCTCTTCTTCAGGAGAGAGCAGCGGTGAAAATCCGATTTCGTTGAGGTACAGCTGCGTAGCGTCGAGCGCACGGCTGTAATCGATGTACTTGTGCTGTTTGAGCGATGAGCCGGACTTGGCCCTGGTCCGAACCGGAGGTACTACAGGTTCGTCTGACACCACATCCGTTTCCAAAACGATGCCTGTCTCCATCACTAGGAGGTCATCGTCGATGTCAAACTCCGGCGCTTCTTTGCTGAGAGCCATTGTTATAGTCCTTTGCTGAGTTCGAACCTCAGACTCTAGCGTCACCTGATTCCCTGGCAGCGCTAAAGCCTGTCCCCGTTACGTCCTCAGGAACAGGCTGGTGCAACAATCAACGGCGTGGCAGAAATTGTAGAGGGTCGACGGGTTTGCCCTGGCGGCGAATTTCGAAATGCAGCTTTACCCGATCAGTGCCTGTGGACCCCATTTCCGCGATCGTCTGCCCTGCCTTGACCTGCTGCCCCTCCCGAACCACGAGCCTGCGGTTATGGCCGTAGGCACTGACGTAGGTATCGTTGTGCTTGATGATGATGAGCTCGCCGTAGCCCCTCAAACCGCTCCCGGCGTAAACCACAGCACCGTCAGATGCAGCAAAAACAGGCTGTCCCAAATCACCGGCGATATCAATGCCTTTATTCAAACTACCGTTTGAAGCAAATTTTCCAATCAACACGCCATTGGCCGGCCAGGTCCAGCCACCGACAGCACGTTCAGCCGCTGGCACTTGAGTCACGACTGGCGCAGTGGCAACAGAGGGGGCAGTTGCCGACTTGTCACGATTTGTTGCTGGAGAAGAGGATGCGCCGACAGGACGCCGAGTGACCGTGGTACGGCTCGACGACGATGGGCCTGAAGTGACTACCGTGGTGCTGCCACCGGAGCCGCTGCTGAAGCGAATCGGCTGACCAGGACGAATGGTGTAAGGCGGCGCGATACCGTTGCGGGCGGCCAGCTCTTTGTAATCCCAGCCATAACGGAATGCGATGGAGAACAAGGTGTCACCCGGCTTGACCACGTACTGGCCGGACGTCACGGTGGGACGCTTGGGCGCCGCGCTATTGCGATCGACCACCCGGGCGCCACTGGAACCGGAGCTGGAGCATCCCGCCAGCAGGGTTCCCATGGCCAGCGCAATCACCAGTAGCTTGAAACCCGACCAATCCTTGCGCTGCCGAATGATTGTGTGACCCACCCGCGCTCCCCTCATGGTGCCGAAATCTGGATAAGACGATATGCAATATTGTTGCAATTATAACCGAGGCCAACGTGATTGGCTGCTGCGCTCACGCGTGCGGCAATTGTAAGTGGGATTGCCTCATACCGCCTGATAGACAGGCAGGCGCCGCAAGAATTCGTTACGGATGCAAATATTGACGATTCGACGCTGGCCCTCAGGCCAGCGGTCCATTGAGCAAAGGCACGAAACGCACAGCGCCCAGCGCCCGTCGAGAGAAACCGTGCTCCTCACGCACGATGAGCAGCAGTTGCTGAGCCTCCCCCGCTGGACCGACCGGAATCACCAGACGGCCACCCGGTGCCAACTGATCGAGCAGCGCCTGCGGCACTTCCGCTGCCACTGCGGTGACGATGATGCCGTTATAGGGCGCCAAAGCAGGCCAGCCCTCGCACCCATCCCCCCAACGGAACACCACGTTGCGCAGGTTCAACTCGACCAGTCGCTCCTTGGCGCGATCCTGCAGTACCTTGATGCGCTCGACCGAAAACACTCGCTCCACCAACTGCGCCAGAATGGCGGTCTGATAGCCCGAACCGGTGCCAATCTCCAGCACCTTGTCCAGCGGGCCGGCCTCGAGCAGCAATTCGCTCATGTGCGCAACCATGAATGGCTGAGAGATCGTCTGGTTATGGCCGATAGGCAGCGCAGTGTCTTCGTAGGCTCGGTGCGCCAGGGCTTCGTCGACGAACAGATGGCGCGGTGTGCGGCGGATGGTCTCGAGCACTTGCGTGTTGGACACGCCCTCTTCGTACAGGCGCTGAATCAGCCGCTCGCGGGTACGCTGCGAGGTCATGCCGATACCGCCGCGGCGTTGCAGATCGTCCTGATCGCGCATCAGAGCAAGCCCTCCAGCCAGCTCTCCAGGCCTTCGAAAACCTCCTTGAAGGTTCGATCCAACTGCAACGGGGTAATCGAGACGTAGCCCTGCATCACAGCATGGAAATCGGTCCCCGGACCACCATCCTCGGCGTCACCGACCGCTGCGATCCAATAACCCTCCTTGCCCCGTGGGTTGATCACCTGGGTCGGGACTGCCGCACGCGCACGATGACCCAGGCGGGTCAGGCGCACACCACGGATATGCTCAAGCGGCAGATTGGGAATGTTGACGTTGAGCACGGTGCGTGGCGGCAGTTGCAGACGCGACTGCGCCGCCACGACCCGTCGAGCCACATGGGCTGCCGTCGGCAAGTTGTCTGGCTGGCGCGACAACAGGGAGAACGCCAGCGACGTACCGCCGAGAAAGCGTCCCTCCAGCGCAGCGCCGACCGTACCGGAATACAGCACGTCGTCCCCCAGGTTCGCGCCCAGGTTGATGCCGGACACCACCATGTCGGGGGGTTCTGGCAACAGGCCATTGATCCCCAAGTGAACGCAATCGGTCGGTGTGCCGTTGAGGCTGATGAAGCCGTTGCCCAGTCGCGTGGGGTGCAGCGGGCGGTCGAGCGTCAGCGAACTGCCAGCACCGCTCTTGTCTTGGTCCGGGGCGATCACCGCACACTCGGCATGATCCTTGAGCGCATCGTAAAGCGCAGCGAGGCCGGGAGCGGTGACACCGTCGTCGTTGGAAATCAGAATACGCATGGGCTGTCCGTCTGCCCTGCCGGCACCAGATCCACAAGCTCGCGCACCACGACGGTGGCGAAGCATCCGGCCGGAAGGACGAATTCCAGTTGCAGGATATCAGGCTCGGGATAATGCCACGTCAGGCGCGCAATAGGGAGCCGCAGTATGCGCCGTTCGTGATCCAGTCCCGCCTTGCCCAGCCACTGACACAGCGCCGGTTGCCGTGCACCGACGGCGCTTTCCAGCGCCGCCACAGCGTCACGAGTGGGTGGCAGCCCTGCGCCCCACATCGGTCCAGTGGGATGCAGATCCAGAATGGCCAGCCTTCGATCAGAACATTCCGCCTCGCTCGCCGGAAAGAAACTACGGCTATCTGTGAATGCCAGCAGGTCACCGACCTGACCGAGGTTCCAAGTCCCCTCGGTCACTCGCGCAGCCAGCACCTGATTGAACAGATAACTGCGCGCCGTGGAGAGCAACCGCGAACGCACGTTGCGCTGTTCCGGCAACGCTTCGCGAGCGGCCCAGCTCAGGGCGTCGTGGACATTGCCACCGGCATGACCAAAGCGCTGGCTACCGAAATAATTCGGCACGCCGTGCGTCTTGATCCGTTCCAGACGCGCATCCAGCGCCGAATGATCGGCATTGAGCGCCGTGAGCCGCAACCTGAAACCATTGGCCGAATGCGCGCCACGCTGCAGCTTGCGCTGATGGCGAACCCGCTCGAGCACCCGCAGGCTCTCATCCTCGGCCCGGGACAGGTCCGGGTCGGCCTTGCCCGGCAGGTGAAGACTGAACCACTGGCGGGTCAATGCCTGGCGGTCTTTCAGCCCGGCATAGCTGATGGCACGCAACGGCACGCCTGCGGCACGAGCCAGGCGGCGAGCCGCCTCCTCGGTATTGAGCTCACGCTTTTCCACCCACAGCCACAGGTGCTCGCCCTGGCCAGACAGGGGAATGTCCAAGACTTCGTCGACTTGAAAGTCTTCGGCGGTCGCCTTGAGCACCGCGCAGCCCAGGGCCTCGCCGCTGGCGCGCGGGCCCAGCAGTTCCAATTCGGTCATGAGGCCAGCAGCAGGGCGACCGCATGCACGGCGATCCCCTCCTCCCGCCCGGTGAAGCCCAGCTTCTCGGTGGTGGTGGCCTTGACGTTGACCTGGTCGAGTTGGACCTGCAGGTCTTCGGCGATCAACTGGCGCATGGTCTCGATGTGCGGCGCCATCTTCGGCGCCTGGGCGACGATGGTGGCGTCGACGTTACCGACCTTCCAGCCCTTGGCCTGCACGACGGCGAGGACGTGACGCAACAGCACGCGGCTGTCCGCCCCTTTGAATTGCGGGTCGGTATCGGGAAAGTGTTTGCCGATGTCGCCCAACGCAGCCGCGCCGAGCAAGGCATCGCTCAGGGCATGCAGCAGCACGTCGCCATCGGAATGGGCCAGCAGGCCGTATTTATGGGCAATACGCACCCCACCCAAGGTAATGAAATCACCGTCGGCAAAACGGTGCACATCGTAGCCGTGGCCAATACGCATAGAAAAACGCCCTGATTGAGTCAGGGCGGGATTCTACCTGTATTTGCAGCCGCAGGCTGCTCGGAAACGGCACGCTGCAAGCTACAAGCTACAAGCTACAAGCTACAAGCTACAAGCTACAAGCTACAAGCTACAAGCTGAAGCCAAGCCTAGCGCGGGCTGCTTCTCTCTTGCCGCTTGCCGCTTGCCGCTTGCCGCTGTTTTTCAACCGTGCAACGCACGGGCGTGATGGCGCAGGTGGTCATCGATGAAGCTGGCGATGAAGTAGTAGCTGTGGTCATAGCCCGGTTGCAGGCGCAGGGTCAGGGCATGCCCGGCCTTGCGAGCGGCCTGCTCGAGCGCCTGAGGCTTGAGCTGTTTGTCGAGGAAATCGTCGCGATCGCCCTGATCGACCAACAGCGGCGGGCAGTCGCTCGACTCTGCCAGCAACACGCTGGCGTCCCATTCGCGCCAGCGCGAGCGGTCTTCGCCCAGGTAGCGGGAGAAGGCCTTCTCGCCCCAGGGGCAGTCCATGGGATTACTGATCGGCGAGAACGCCGAAATCGAGCGATAGCGCCCCGGATTGCGCAGCGCGCACACCAACGCGCCGTGCCCGCCCATGGAATGACCACTGATGCTGCGCTGCTCGGAGGCCGGGAAATGCGCCTCGATCAAGGTCGGCAACTCATGCACCACGTAGTCGTGCATCCGGTAATGCTGAGCCCATGGCTGCTGGGTGGCATTGAGGTAGAAACCGGCACCGAGGCCGAAATCCCAGGCCCCATCAGGGTCGCCCGGCACCTGCTCGCCACGCGGGCTGGTATCCGGCGCGACGATGATCAACCCCAGCTCGGCGGCCAGGCGCTGGGCGCCGGCCTTCTGCATGAAGTTCTCGTCGGTGCAGGTCAGGCCACTGAGCCAGTACAGCACCGGCAGTTTCCCGCCCAGCTCAGCCTGAGGAGGCAGATAGACGGCGAATACCATGTCGCAGCCCAGCACTTTGGACGTGTGCCGATAGCGCTTGTGCCAGCCGCCGAAGCTTTTTTGACAGGAGATGTTTTCCAGGCTCATGGCTGACCTCAGAAGTGGATCACGCTGCGAATGCTCTTGCCTTCATGCATCAGGTCGAAGGCTTTGTTGATGTCTTCCAGACCCATGGTGTGGGTGATGAAGGTGTCCAGCGGAATTTCGCCCTTTTCGGACATTTCCACGTAGCTCGGCAGCTCGCTGCGGCCGCGCACCCCGCCGAACGCCGAGCCGCGCCAGACGCGCCCGGTGACCAACTGGAATGGCCGGGTGGCGATTTCCTGGCCAGCGCCAGCGACACCGATGATCACCGACTCGCCCCACCCTTTGTGGCAGCATTCCAGCGCCGCACGCATCAACTGGACATTGCCGATGCACTCGAAGGAGAAGTCCACACCACCATCGGTGAGATCGACGATCACTTCCTGGATCGGACGATCGTATTCCTTGGGGTTGATGCAATCGGTGGCGCCCAACTGGCGAGCGATCTCGAACTTGGCCGGGTTGATGTCGATCGCGATGATGCGCGAGGCCTTGGCCTTCACCGCACCGATGATTGCCGACAGACCAATGCCGCCCAGACCGAAGACGGCCACGGTATCACCCGGTTTGACCTTGGCGGTGTTCAGTACCGCGCCGATACCCGTGGTTACGCCGCAGCCCAGCAGGCAGACCTTCTCCAGCGGAGCCTCCTTCTGGATCTTGGCCACCGAAATCTCCGGCAGCACGGTGTACTCGGAGAAGGTCGAGGTGCCCATGTAGTGGAACAGTTGCTGGCCTTTGTAGCTGAAGCGAGTGGTGCCGTCCGGCATCAGGCCCTTGCCTTGCGTGGCACGGATGGCCTGACACAAGTTGGTCTTGCCGGAGAGACAGAATTTGCATTTGCCGCACTCAGGCGTGTACAGCGGAATGACATGATCGCCCACGGCAACCGAAGTGACACCCTCACCGACCGCCTCGACGATGGCGCCGCCTTCGTGGCCGAGGATCGAGGGGAAAATACCTTCTGGATCCGCGCCGGAGAGGGTATAGGCATCGGTGTGGCAAACGCCACTGGCCACCACGCGCAGCAGCACTTCGCCCGCCTTGGGCATGGCCACGTCGACTTCGACGATTTCCAGGGGTTTCTTCGCTTCGAAGGCAACGGCAGCGCGGGACTTGATCATCAGGCTCTCCAGCAGGGTTCTATTGAGAGAGGCAGTGTAATTCACCAACTTTTGATAAATAATCCCAGCACTAGCAAAACATTATTGCCATGCAGGGATAATCAATGACCAGCCGCTGGGAAGGGATCGATGAATTCGTAGCCGTTGCAGAGGCCGGGCAATTCACCGCAGCGGCCGAGCGCTTGGGTGTGTCTTCTTCACATATCAGCCGACAGATCGTCCGACTGGAAGAGCGGCTACAGACCCGCCTGCTGTATCGCAGCACGCGGCGAGTGACCCTGAGCGAAGCCGGGCAAACCTTTCTACAGCACTGTCAGCGCCTGCAGGACGGACGCGAAGAGGCGCTGCGGGCGATGGGCGATCTGGCCAGCGAACCCAAGGGCTTGCTGCGCATGACGTGCGCCGTGGCCTATGGCGAACGCTTCATCGTGCCGCTGGTGACACGCTTCATGGCGCGCTATCCACAGCTTCGGGTGGACGTGGAATTGAGCAACCGTACCCTCGACCTGCTACACGAAGGCATGGACCTGGCCATCCGCCTGGGTCGCCTGCAGGACTCCAGGCTGATCGCCACGCGGTTGGCACCGCGGCGCATGTACCTGTGTGCCTCGCCGGCCTATCTGGAACGCTATGGCCGTCCCCACAGCCTGTCGGAACTGGCCCGACACAACTGCCTGGTCGGCAGTTCGGACCTGTGGGTGCTGCAGCAGGATGGACGAGAAATCAGCCAGCGCGTGCAAGGCAACTGGCGCTGCAACAGCGGTCAGGCAGTGCTGGACGCGGCGCTACAGGGCATGGGGCTGTGCCAACTGCCGGACTACTATGTGCTCGAACATCTGCAAAGCGGCGCGCTGGTGTCACTGTTGCAGGCGCACCAGCCACCCAATACCGCCGTGTGGGCGCTGTACCCGCAGCAGCGGCATCTCTCGCCGAAGGTTCGACGATTGGTGGATTACTTGAAAGAGGCGTTGGCGGGATTACCGGAGTATCGGCAAGACTGACGCACGGCGTTTGGAGCGCAGGCGTCTCAGCGCCGACCAGCCCAGCGCTGGCGCAACCATTCCAGATCCTCAGGGCGAGTGACTTTGATATTGTCACTGCGCCCTTCGACCAGGCGTGGAGCCAGCCCGGCCCACTCGACGGCGGACGCTTCGTCGGTCACCGCCACATCCGCGACCAGACACTCGGCGAGTGCACGATGCAGCAGACCGAGCCTGAACATTTGCGGTGTATAGGCTTGCCACACGGTACTGCGATCGATCGTGGCACTGACGCGGCCTTGGGCGTCAGCACGCTTGAGGGTGTCGCGAGCCGGTACAGCCAGCAGGCCGCCGACAGGATCGTCAGCCAGTTCCGACAGCAGTTTGTCCAGGTCACTGCGAGCCAAGTTCGGCCTGGCCGCATCATGTACCAACACCCAGTCATCATCGGCAGCGCCTTGCGCATGCAACAGCAGCAACGCATTGAGCACCGAATCGGCACGCTCGCGCCCGCCTGTCGCGCGGCGGATGCGCGGGTCGCGAGCGCAGGGCAAGCCTGGCCAGAAGGGGTCGTCTTCGGCAACGCTGACCACCACACCCTTGAGCAGCGGGTGGTCGAGAAAACGGTCGAGGCTATGCTCGAGGAGTGTCTGCCGGCCCAGTTGCAGATACTGCTTGGGACGGTCGGCAGCCATGCGGGCGCCAACGCCCGCGGCAGGAATCACGGCCCAGAAGGCTGGCGTCTGTTGGGTCATTTCTGTGGCAACTGGTAGAGGGTTTCGCCCTCCTTCACCATTCCCAATTCGTGGCGAGCCCGTTCTTCCACGGTTTCCATACCTTTCTTCAACTCCAGCACTTCAGCGTCGAGCACGCGATTGCGCTCCAGCAGCCGCTCATTTTCAGCATGCTGGTCGGCGATCTGCTGCTGCAACTCGGCCACTTGCGCCAGACTGCCATTGCCTACCCACAGGCGATACTGCAAGCCTGCAAGCAACAACAGCAGAACGAGGAACAACCAATAGGGACTGCGCATGAAGGTATCCAGGATAAAAGGCCGCCGCAGGCCGCAGCGAGCTTCCGATAGCACGAAGCCTGGCCGAGGCCAGGCTTCGATGACAGAAACCAGTCTGAAAGCGCTGAAAGCTCAGTAAGAGCGTTCAGACAGCCACGGCTGCTGCCTTTTTACCATCTCTCGCTCAGCCGCGAAACTCGGCGCGGCCACGGTAGACGGCCTTGGCACCCAATTGTTCCTCGATACGCAACAGCTGGTTGTACTTCGAGACGCGGTCGGAGCGGCACAGCGAGCCGGTCTTGATCTGGCCAGCGGCAGTGCCCACAGCCAGGTCGGCGATGGTGGAGTCTTCGGTCTCACCGGAACGGTGCGAAATGACCGCAGTGTACCCAGCCGCCTTGGCCATCTGGATGGCTTCCAGGGTTTCGGTCAGCGAGCCGATCTGGTTGAACTTGATCAGGATCGAGTTACCGATGCCTTTCTCAATGCCTTCCTTGAGGATCTTGGTGTTGGTCACGAACAGGTCGTCGCCGACCAGTTGCACCTTGGCGCCGATCTTGTCGGTGAGGATTTTCCAGCCCGCCCAATCGGACTCGTCCAGGCCGTCTTCGATCGAGATGATCGGGAAGCGCTCGGTGAGACCTTTGAGGTAGTCGGCGAAGCCTTCGGCATCGAACGACTTGCCTTCACCGGACAAGTTGTACTTGCCGTCTTCGTAGAACTCGGAGGCGGCGCAGTCCAGGGCCAGGGTCACATCGGTGCCGAGGGTGTAGCCCGCTTTCTCGACTGCTTCGGCGATGGCAGCCAGTGCATCTTCGTTCGAGGCCAGGTTCGGGGCGAAGCCACCTTCGTCACCCACGGCGGTGCTCAGACCACGGGCCTTGAGCACGGCTTTGAGGTGGTGGAAGATCTCGGTACCCATGCGCAGACCGTCGGAGAAAGTCTTGGCGCCGACCGGCTGGACCATGAACTCCTGAATGTCGACGTTGTTGTCGGCGTGCTCGCCGCCGTTGATGATGTTCATCATCGGCACCGGCATGGAGTACTGACCTGGGGTGCCATTGAGGTTGGCGATGTGCGCGTACAGCGGCAGGTCCTGGTCCTGTGCAGCAGCCTTGGCGGCCGCCAGCGACACGGCGAGGATGGCATTGGCGCCGAGTTTTGCTTTGTTCTCGGTGCCGTCGAGTTCGATCATCGCACGGTCGAGTGCTTTCTGGTCGCAAGGGTCCTTGCCCAGCAACAGATCACGGATCGGACCGTTGATGTTGCCGACGGCTTTGAGCACGCCTTTGCCCAGGTAACGGCTCTTGTCGCCATCACGCAGCTCGAGCGCTTCGCGCGAGCCGGTGGAAGCACCGGACGGCGCACAGGCGCTGCCGATGATGCCGTTGTCGAGCAGTACATCGGCTTCCACGGTGGGGTTGCCACGCGAGTCGAGAACTTCACGACCTTTGATGTCGACGATCTTTGCCATTGTTGTAAGCACTCCAGAATTGACGAAAACAACGCAGCTTGAGGAATTCTTGCCTTGCGCCAGGCGGACATGCGATCGGCAGGCCGGGCCAAGGACGCCTCCGACCGGCAGATCGGAGGCGGAACGGGCGGTACTTTACCCGAGAAATGGGTTTTACGCGGTTTCTACCGTCGGAAAACTCTTCACCAGGTCGTCCAGTTGCTTGAGCTGCGCCAGGAACGGCTCCAGTTTGTCCAGACGAAGCGCGCAAGGACCATCGCACTTGGCGTTGTCAGGATCCGGGTGCGCCTCGAGGAACAGTCCGGCCAGGCCCTGGCTCATGCCCGCCTTGGCCAGGTCGGTGACCTGAGCACGACGGCCACCGGCCGAGTCGGCGCGACCGCCCGGGGTCTGCAGCGAATGGGTGACGTCGAAGAACACCGGGTACTCGAACTGCTTCATGATGCCGAAGCCGAGCATGTCGACCACCAGGTTGTTGTAGCCGAAGCTCGAACCACGCTCGCACAGAATGAGCTGATCGTTGCCGGCCTCCACGCACTTGGCGAGGATGTGCTTCATCTCGTGCGGCGCCAGGAACTGCGCCTTCTTGATGTTGATGACCGCGCCGGTCTTGGCCATGGCCACCACCAGGTCGGTCTGGCGCGAGAGAAACGCCGGCAACTGAATGATGTCGCAGACCTTGGCTACCGGTTCGCACTGGTAGGGCTCGTGCACATCGGTGATCACCGGCACGTCGAAGGTGCGCTTGATCTCTTCGAAGATCTTCAGCCCTTCTTCCATGCCCGGGCCTCGATAGGACGTGACCGAGGATCGGTTGGCCTTGTCGAAGCTGGCCTTGAACACATACGGGATACCGAGTTTCTCGGTCACCCGTACATATGCTTCGCAGACCTTCAGAGCCAGGTCACGGGACTCCAGAACGTTCATGCCGCCGAACAGGACGAACGGCTTGTCGTTGGCGATCTCGATGTTGCCGACGCGAATGATCTTCTGGGTCATGGATCAGGCCTTGTTCTTCTGCTTCAGAGCAGCCTTGACGAAACCACTGAACAGCGGGTGGCCGTCGCGCGGGGTCGAGGTGAACTCCGGGTGGAACTGACAAGCGACGAACCATGGGTGATCCTTGGATTCGACCACTTCGACCAGTGCGCCATCTTCTGAGCGACCGGAAACCACCAGACCCGCATCAACCAATTGCGGCAGCAGGTTGTTGTTCACTTCGTAGCGGTGGCGGTGACGCTCGGTGATCACGTCCTTACCGTAGCAATCGTGCACGTTGGAGCCGGCCGCCAGTTGGCAGTCCTGCGCGCCCAGGCGCATGGTGCCGCCCAGGTCGGAGGCTTCGCTGCGGGTTTCGACTGCACCGGTGGCATCGGCCCACTCGGTGATCAAGCCCACGACCGGGTGGCCGCTGTTGCGATCGAACTCGGTGGAGTTGGCATCCTTCCAGCCCATCACGTTACGGGCGAACTCGATCACAGCCACCTGCATCCCCAGGCAGATACCCAGGTACGGCACCTTGTTCTCACGGGCGTACTGCACCGCAGTGATCTTGCCTTCCACGCCGCGCAGGCCAAATCCGCCCGGTACCAGAATGGCATCGGCACCTTCGAGCAGGCGGGTGCCCTGGTTCTCGATGTCTTCGGAATCGATGTAGCGCAGGTTGACCTTTGTGCGATTGGTAATGCCGGCGTGGCTCATCGCTTCGATCAGCGACTTGTAAGCATCCAGCAGTTCCATGTACTTGCCGACCATGGCGATGGTGACTTCGTGCTCAGGGTTGAGCTTGGCATCTACCACCTTGTCCCACTCGGACAGATCGGCACCGTTGCACTGCAGACCGAAGCGCTCGACGACGAAATCGTCCAGCCCCTGGGCATGCAGCACGCCTGGGATCTTGTAGATGGTGTCGACGTCTTCCAGGGAGATCACCGCGCGCTCTTCAACGTTGGTGAACAGGGCGATCTTGCGACGCGAAGACGCATCGACCGGATGGTCGGAGCGGCAGATAAGGACGTCAGGCTGCAGGCCAATGGAGCGCAGCTCCTTCACCGAGTGCTGGGTCGGCTTGGTCTTGGTCTCGCCGGCCGTGGCGATGTATGGCACCAGGGTCAGGTGCATCAGCATGGCGCGCTTGGAGCCCACTTCGACGCGCAACTGGCGAATCGCTTCGAGGAACGGTTGCGACTCGATGTCGCCCACGGTACCGCCGATTTCCACCAGGGCCACGTCGGCATCGCCGGCACCCTTGATGATGCGGCGCTTGATCTCGTCGGTGATGTGCGGGATGACCTGGATAGTGGCGCCCAGGTAATCACCACGGCGCTCCTTGCGCAGCACGTGCTCGTAGATACGGCCGGTGGTGAAGTTGTTGTTCTGGGTCATGGTGGTGCGGATGAACCGCTCGTAGTGGCCCAGGTCGAGGTCGGTCTCGGCGCCATCCTGGGTGACGAATACTTCACCGTGCTGGAACGGGCTCATGGTCCCCGGATCGACGTTGATGTACGGGTCCAGCTTGAGCATGGTGACCTTGAGCCCCCGCGCTTCCAGGATGGCCGCCAGGGAAGCCGAGGCAATGCCTTTCCCCAATGAAGAAACAACACCGCCCGTGACGAATATGTAGCGCGTCATGAAAAACCCTAGAAGTCTGCGTTAAGGCGGTCAGCGCCGCCGGAGAAAGCGAAGGAAGGCCGAAGCCCCCGATCACCTGCGTCAATCACAGTGCATCTCGAACAACTGCCGCGTCTGTACAGACCGGGGGTATCCCCAGTGTGGAGTTCGCTCGTCATTTTAAGAATCAGCCCAGCAAAAAACTGCTTGGTAATCGGCAACCGCTGTGATTTCGAGGAAGCCACAGAAGTTGTATCAAGAAGGGAGGGTAGTCTACCGGAATGTCGGCATCAGCTCAAACCTTGCACGCGGCCCGGCGGCTGCCACTGCAGTTGCCAGTCGCTCTGCACAAGCGCTGGCAGGTTGGCCACGGCCAGCAGGCGCGAGCCTTGATAGAGTAGCGGCAGGCGTTGGCGGACGAAGTGCGGAAGCTGGCGCTCATTGAGCAGACGCTTGAGGTCGCGCTCGCCACGCCCAGGCACATTCAGCCGCTCGCCGCCCTGGCGATAGGCAATGCGCAGCCCTTCGGGCGGTTTTGCCCCCTGCAGCCAAACCGCGCCATTGCCAGGCAGGATCAACGGCTGATCGGGATCAGGCCAACCCCATTGGCCAGCTTCCCACTGGCGCCAATCATCGCCCAGCCACCAGAGCCGCCCGTGGCTGCGCTGCAACTCGCCATCGGTCAGGCGCCAGATCGGCTGGGCATCAGGCGCAGCGTCGCGTAGCGCGTTCCAGCCGGCCCAGTGCCTGGCGTCAGGCAGCCGGGTACGGCGGCTGAGCCAGTACTGCAACGCATTGCGCTGACGCGCCGGCGACAACGCACGCACGGCGCCCAGATCCAGAGACGCGAGCCCCAGCCAAGCGAAGGGCGCGCCCTGCTCGGCCGAACGCAAATCCTCGGCAGCCAGTTCATCGAGCAGCCCCAGCGCCTCGCCCAGGTGCTCGGCACTGCGGGCCATCTGCTGACTGGCTTGCGGCCAACGCTGGCGCAGTTGCGGCATCACCTGAGCCCGCAGGTAGTTGCGCGAAAATCCGACGTCCTGATTCGACGGGTCGTCGATCCAGCTCAACCCCTGCGCCTCGGCGTAACGCTGCAAGTGCTCGCGTGAGTCGGCCAGCAGCGGCCTGACCAACATCCCCTGCCCCAACGTCCGCGACGACGGCATGGCCGTCATCCCACGCAAACCCGCCCCACGCAGGAGCCTGAACAGCAGGGTCTCAGCCTGATCGTCGAGGTGCTGGCCAGTGAACAAGACATCGCCCGGGCCAAGGCGACTGGCCAACGCGGCGTAGCGCGCGTCGCGTGCAGCCTGCTCCAGGCTGGCACCCGCTGCGACCACCACGGGGATGACCTCCAATTCGACGCCCAGGGCATCGCACACAGCGCGACAGTGCTCGGGCCAGGCATTGGCGGCAGTCTGCAGACCATGGTGAATGTGGAGGGCGCGCAAGGGCGGCGCAGGATGACGACGACAGTGAGCCGCCAGGCGATGAAGCAGAACGGTCGAGTCGAGTCCGCCAGAGAAGGCGACGAACCAGGTGGGGGCGTTGAGCCAGGGGGTGAGGTCGAGCATCACAGCCTCACAAGGGGCGCATAGCGCCCCCGGGATCCTATCAGAGACCGTAGCTCATCAGGCGGTCGTAGCGGCGCTTGAGCAGGGCGTCCTGGTCAAGCTTGCCCAGCATGCCCAATTGCTCGAGCAGGTCGGCACGGATGTTGGCGGCCATGGCAGCCGGGTCACGGTGGGCGCCGCCCAGCGGTTCGCCGATCACTTTGTCGACGATATTCAGGCTCTTCAGGCGCTCTGCGGTGATGCCCATGGCTTCAGCAGCGTCTGCGGCTTTGTCGGCGGTCTTCCACAGGATCGAGGCACAGCCTTCCGGCGAAATGACCGAGTAGGTGGAGTACTGCAGCATGTTGAGTTGGTCGCACACGCCGATGGCCAGCGCGCCGCCCGAACCACCCTCACCGATCACGGTGGCGATGATCGGCGTTTTCAGACGCGCCATGACCCGCAGGTTCCAGGCAATCGCTTCGCTCTGGTTGCGCTCTTCGGCGTCGATGCCGGGATAAGCGCCCGGGGTGTCGATGAAGGTCAGGATCGGCATCTTGAAGCGTTCGGCCATCTCCATCAGACGACACGCCTTGCGGTAGCCCTCCGGACGCGGCATGCCGAAGTTGCGCCGCACCTTTTCCCGCACCTCACGACCTTTCTGGTGACCGATGACCATCACCGGTTTGCCGTCCAGGCGCGCGGTGCCGCCAACGATGGCAGCGTCGTCGGAGAAATGACGGTCGCCGTGCAATTCCTCGAACTCGGTGAAGATGTGCTCGATGTAGTCGAGGGTGTAAGGACGACGCGGGTGACGCGCCAGGCGCGCGATCTGCCAACTGGTCAGGTTGCCGAAGATACTTTCGGTCAGGGTGCTGCTCTTGTCTTGCAGACGGGCAATTTCATCGCTGATGTTCAGCGAGTTGTCGTTGCCAACCAGGCGCAGGCCTTCGATCTTGGCTTGCAGGTCGGCAATCGGCTGTTCGAAATCGAGAAAATTCGGGTTCATAGGCATCCGTCTTGGGTCTACGGCCAGGCGGCCGGCCGGTTGATCCGTTTTGGCGCCATACCTTACGGGATCTGGCGCCTTGAGGTCGAGATTAAAATGCGTCGTTTCAACGGTATTGCAGGAAGACGTTCTCACGCCCGAACTGGTCACGCAGTGTCTGAATCAAGCCATCAGCAGGGTCGATCGACCATTCGTCGCCAAACTGCAGCATGGCCTTGGCGTCGCTGCCGGTGTACTCGAGGGTGATCGGGCAGCCACCGCGATGACGCGTGATCAGCTCACCCAGCCACGTCAGGCGATCGCCCTTGAGCGCCTCATGGGCAATTTTCAGGCGCAGACTCTCGGCCAGCTTGGTGCGCGCATCTTCGAGCGTCATCACCTGCTTGACCCGCAGCCGCAGGCCACCGGAGAAGTCATCGTTGCTCACCTCGCCCTCGACCACCACCATTGCGTCGTTTTGCAGCAGCGCCTGGGCGGCCATGAAGGCGTCGGCGAACAGCGAGGCTTCGATGCGCCCGGAACGGTCGTCGAGGGTGACGAAGCCCATCTTGTCGCCTTTCTTATTCTTCATGACTCGCAGGGCAATGATCATCCCAGCGATGGTCTGGGTCTCGCGCGACGGCTTGAGATCGACGATGCGCTGGCGGGCGAAGCGGCGGATCTCGGCTTCGTATTCATCGATCGGGTGACCGGTGAGGTAAAGCCCAAGGGTGTCCTTTTCGCCTTTCAGGCGCTCCTTGAGCGTCAGGTCGCGCACCCTGTGGTGGTTGCCATAAACGTCGGAGTCCTCTTCGACGAACAGCCCGCCAAACAGGTCGATGTGACCGCTGTCGGCGGTGCGTGCAGTCTGCTCGGCCGCCTTGATCGCCTCTTCGAGCGCCGAGAGCAACACGGCGCGGTTGCGGTCGATGTTGGCGTGGTAGGCCTTGATCTCGTCATGGAAGTGCGGACCGAGACGGTCGAGCGCACCGCTGCGGATCAAGGCGTCGAGGGTGCGCTTGTTGATGCGCTTGAGGTCCACGCGGGCGCAGAAATCGAACAAGTCCTTGAACGGCCCGCCCTCGGCGCGCGCCTCGACGATGGCTTCCACCGGCCCCTCGCCCACGCCTTTGATCGCACCCAGGCCATAGACGATGCGCCCGTCCTCGTTAACGGTGAACTTGAAGTCGGAAAAATTCACGTCCGGGGCGTCGAGGCGCAGCTTCATGCTGCGTACTTCCTCGACCAGCACCACCACCTTGTCGGTGTTGTGCATATCCGCCGACAGCACCGCCGCCATGAACGGCGCCGGGTAGTGGGTCTTGAGCCAGGCGGTCTGGTAAGAAACCAGGCCATAGGCAGCGGAGTGAGACTTGTTGAAACCGTAGCCGGCGAACTTCTCTACCAGGTCAAAGATGTTTCCTGCGAGGTTCGCATCGATGCCGTTATTGGCACAGCCTTCGATAAAGCCGCCACGCTGCTTGGCCATCTCCTCGGGCTTCTTCTTGCCCATGGCCCGACGCAGCATGTCGGCGCCACCCAGGGTGTAGCCGGCCATCACCTGTGCAATCTGCATCACCTGCTCTTGATACAGGATGATGCCGTAGGTCGGCGCCAGCACCGGTTGCAGACCGTGGTACTGATAGTCAGGGTGCGGATAAGCCAGCTCGGCGCGACCGTGCTTGCGGTTGATGAAGTCGTCGACCATACCCGATTGCAGCGGGCCAGGGCGGAACAGCGCCACCAGTGCGATCAAGTCTTCCAGGCAGTCGGGCTTGAGCTTCTTGATCAGCTCCTTCATGCCGCGCGATTCGAGCTGGAATACGGCCGTGGTTTCAGCCTTTTGCAACAGCTCGTAGGTCTTGCGGTCATCGAGCGGGATGAAGTCGATGTTGACCTCGGGCAGGTCCTTCTTGGCCTGCTCGCGGTTGATGATCTCCATCGCCCATTTGATGATGGTCAGGGTACGCAGGCCGAGGAAGTCGAACTTCACCAGGCCGGCGGCCTCGACGTCATCCTTGTCGAACTGGGTAATAAGGCCGCCGCCTTCTTCATCACAGGCGATCGGCGAGAAATCGGTGAGCTTGGTCGGCGCGATCACCACACCCCCGGCGTGCTTGCCGGTGCCGCGGGTGACCCCTTCGAGCTTGAGCGCCATGTCCCAGATTTCCCGGGCGTCCTCATCGCCCTTGAGGAAGTCGCGCAGGATTTCTTCCTGCTCGTACGCCTTCTCCAAGGTCATGCCCACTTCGAACGGAATCATCTTCGACAGGCGATCGGCCAGGCCATAGGACTTGCCCTGCACGCGCGCTACGTCACGCACCACCGCCTTGGCAGCCATGGTGCCGAAGGTGATGATCTGGCTGACCGCATTGCGCCCATAAGCTTCGGCCACGTAGTCGATGACCCGGTCGCGGCCGTCCATGCAGAAGTCGACGTCGAAGTCGGGCATGGAAACACGTTCAGGGTTGAGGAAACGTTCGAACAGCAGGTCATAGGCCAGCGGGTCGAGGTCGGTGATCTTCAGGACATAGGCCACCAGCGAGCCGGCACCCGAACCACGGCCAGGCCCCACCGGGACGCCGTTGTTCTTGGCCCACTTGATGAAGTCCATGACGATGAGGAAGTAACCCGGGAAACCCATCTGGATGATGATGTCCAGCTCGAACTTCAGCCGGTCCAGGTAGACCTGGCGTTTCTCATCGTAGTCAGGCGTGGTTTCCTTCGGCCAGAGTACCGCCAGACGCTCTTCCAGGCCTTCGTGGGACACGTGGCGCAGGTAGTCGTCGATGCCCATGCCATTGGGCGTCGGAAAATCGGGCAGGAAGTATTTGCCCAACTGCACGGAGATGTTGCAGCGCTTGGCGATCTCCACGGTGTTGGCGATCGCGTCTGGCAAGTCGCTGAACAGCTCGGCCATTTCCTCGGCCGACTTGAGGTATTGCTGATCGCTGTACAGACGTGGACGGCGCGGATCGTCCAGGGTCCAGCCTTCGCCGATGCAGACACGGGTTTCATGGGCGTCGAAGTCGGACTGCTTGATGAAGCGCACATCGTTGGTTGCCACCAGGGGCGCGCCGAGCTTGTCTGCCAGGGCCACGGCGGCGTGGACATATTCTTCGTCACGCGCGCGATTGGTGCGCTGCACCTCAACATAGAAGCGCTCGGGCAGCATCTGCATCCAGTCGCGCAGCAACGCCTCGGCCTCATCCTGACGGCCGGCCAACAGCGCCATGCCGATATCGCCTTCACGCGCGGCGGACAAACCGATCAGCCCTTCGCTGGCCGGGGCAATCCACTCGCGCTGGATGATGACCAGGCCGTTGCGCTGGCCATCGGTCCAACCGCGAGAAATCAGCTCGGTGAGGTTGCGATAGCCTTCCGGGCTCATGGCCAGGAAGCAGATGCGCGACAGCGGCGCTTCCGGCTCGGCACCGGCCAGCCACAGGTCGGCACCACAGATCGGCTTGATGCCAGCCCCCATGGCAGACTTGTAGAACTTGACCAACGAGCACATGTTGCTTTGATCGGTGATCGCCACCGCCGGCATGTTCATTCCGGCCAGGGCCTTGGCCAGCGGCTTGATCCGCACCAGGCCATCGACCAGGGAGAATTCGGAATGCACGCGAAGGTGAACGAAGGAGACCGGCATGGAGGATCCTGTGACAGCGATGAACGACAAAGGCGCGATTGTAGCGTAATTGGCCGCAAGGATTGCGACCGCTGCTCGCGCGGCGGGAGCGGTTAGATCAACGAAGAGGTGTGCCCGACCCGCGCCTCATAGGCGGCACGAACCGGCGCGAAGGAACGCCGATGAATCGGCGTCGGACCCAGCCGCGCCAAGGCTTCGAGATGCACTGGCGTTGGGTAACCCTTGTGTCCGCCGATGCCGTATCCCGGATAGATCAGCTCGAACGCGCTCATTTCGCGATCACGGGTAACCTTGGCCAGGATCGACGCGGCGGCGATGGCCGGCACTTGCGAGTCGCCCTTGACCACCGGCGAGGCAGGCACGGCCAACTGCGGACAGCGGTTGCCGTCGATCAACGCCAGTTTCGGCTGAGTGCTCAGTCCATCGACGGCACGCTGCATGGCCAGCATCGTGGCATGCAGGATGTTCAGTCGATCGATTTCTTCGACACTGGCGCGAGCGATGCAGAAGGCCAGCGCCTTTTCGCAGATTTCCTCGAACAGCGACTCGCGGCGTGCTTCGGTCAGTTTCTTGGAGTCGTTCAAGCCGAGAATCGGCCGATCCGGATCGAGGATCACCGCGGCGGTGACCACGTCACCGCACAGCGGACCCCGACCCACCTCGTCGACACCGGCAACGAGTTCCTCGACCAGCTTGAAATCCAGTCCCATCTGCATATCAGTGCTTCCCGAGCAAGGCCAGCACGGCCTCGGCAGCCTGGTTGGAGGCGTCGCGGCGTAAGGTGCGGTGGATCCGGTCGAAACTGTCGGTCTGCTCGCCACCCTCGCGCACCAGCGGTGCCAAGGTCGTGGCAAGGGCCTCAGGCGTGGCGGCGTCCTGCAACAACTCAGGCACCAACAGGCGCTGGGCGAGCAGGTTGGGCAAGGACACGTAGGGGCTGCGAACCATTCGCTTGAGAATCCAGAACGTCAACGGTGCCAAGCGATAGGCCACCACCATCGGACGCTTGTACAACAAGGCTTCAAGGGTGGCCGTGCCGGAAGCGATCAGCACCGCATCACACGCCGCCAGCGCCAGGTGAGACTGACCGTCGAGCAGCGTCAGTGGCAGATCGCGGCCTTGCAGCATCTGCTCGAGCTGTGCACGGCGTGCCGGGTTGGCACAGGGAGAGACGAAGCGCACTCCAGGAATCAAGTGCTGCAAGCGCTTGGCCGTGTCCAGGAACACCTCACCCAAGCGTCCGACCTCACCACCGCGACTGCCCGGCATCAGTGCCACCAGCGGTCCATCGCCAAACCCCAGAGACGCGCGCGCAGCACTGCGATCGGCTTGCAGGGGAATAGTGTCGGCCAGCGGATGACCCACGAAGCGTACAGGCACGCCTTGCTCTTCGTAGAACTTCGCCTCGAAGGGCAGCAGGGTGAGCATCAGGTCGCAGCCTTCGCGGATCTTGAACACCCGCTTCTGCCGCCAAGCCCAGACGGAGGGGCTGACGTAATGCACGGTCTTGATCCCGGCCTGACGCAGCTTCAATTCGATGGTGAGGGTGAAGTCCGGTGCGTCGATGCCGATGAACACGTCGGGCTTCTCGCCGATCAGCGTCTGGATCAGGTCCTTGCGGCGCTTGAGCAGTTCGCGCAAACGTCCCAGCACCTCGACCAGACCCATCACCGACAGGCGCTCCATGGGGAAGTAAGACTGCAGCCCTTCGGCCTCCATCAGAGGACCACCGACGCCAATGAAACGGACGTCGGGGTGACGTGCCTTGAGCGCACGCATCAGACCCGAGCCTAGGATGTCGCCGCTGGCCTCACCGGCGACCAGCGCTACGCAAAGTGAGGCCATGTCAGCGCGTGATGCCGCGGGCGGAACTGAGGATCGACTGACGGAACAACTCGACTTCAGGATTCAGAGCCGCCAACTCATCCAGTTCCTTGACTGCGTCCTCCACCGTCAAGCCCTGACGGTAAACGATCTTGTAGGCGCGTCGCAGGTTCTGGATCACGTCATCGCTGAAACCACGACGGCGCATGCCTTCGAAGTTCATGCTGCGCGCTTCGGCCGGGCTGCCGAACACCGTGACGAATGCCGGCACATCCTTGCCAATGGCCGTGCCCATGCCGGAAAAGGCGTGGGCGCCGATGTGGCAATACTGATGCACCAGGGTATAGCCAGACAGGATCGCCCAGTCACCTACATGCACATGGCCGGCCAGCGCCGTGTTATTGACCAGGATGCAGTGATTGCCGATCACGCTGTCGTGGCCGATATGGGCATAGGCCATGATCAGGTTGTGGTCACCCAGCGTAGTCTCGAAGCGGTCCTGAACGGTTCCACGGTGAATGGTGACGCCTTCGCGGATCACATTGTGATCACCAATCACCAGACGGGTAGGCTCGCCCTTGTACTTGAGGTCCGGGGTGTCTTCACCGATGGAACTGAACTGGTAGATACGGTTGTGCCGGCCGATTCGGGTCGGCCCTTTGAGCACTACGTGCGGGCCGATAACACTGCCCTCCCCGATTTCGACATCGGGGCCTACGATCGACCAGGGGCCAATCTCGACACCGTCAGCCACCTTGGCCGACGGATCGATGATCGCCCGCGGATCAATCGAACTCATAGGGAGCGTTCCGCACAGGTGATCTGGGCCGAGCAGACCGGCTTGCCGTCGACCAGAGCACGGCACTCGAACTTCCAGATCATGCTTTTGCGGCTGAGGAACGTGGCTTCGAGTACCAACTGATCGCCGGGCAGCACCGGCTGGCGGAAGCGCAGTTTGTCGGAGCCGACGAAGTAATAGAGCGTGCCATCGGCAGGCTTCGCATCGAGCATCTTGAACCCGAGAATCCCGGCTGCCTGGGCCATCGCTTCGATGATCAGCACGCCAGGCATGATCGGATGCGCCGGGAAGTGACCGTTGAAGAACGGTTCATTGATGCTGACATTCTTGTAGGCACGAATGCTCTGGGCCTCGAAGTCCAGGTCCGTGACCCGGTCCACCAGCAGGAACGGATAACGGTGAGGCAGGTATTCGCGAATCTCGTTGATGTCCATCATTTCGGGGGGAAGCCTGTAATAAGAATAGGGAGCGCAGGTGCTGACCACACGCTCCTTTTGCAGTCCAAAGAGGAGCCAGCGAGCGACTGTTCACTCTTGCTCAGGAAATGGTATCAGCCTTCTGATGCCGGCTGGCCACCTGAGGTCACGGTGTCGACACGTTTTTCCAGTTGCTGCAACCGTTTGGACATGTCGTCAAGCTGCCGAATCCGCGCAGCGCTCTTGCGCCATTCGGCCAGAGGCTGCATGGCGGTGCCGGAAGAATAGCCACCGGGCTCGGTAATCGAGCGGGTCACCATGGTCATGCCGGAGACGAAGACGTTGTCGCAGACATCGATGTGACCGACCATCCCGACGCCACCTGCGATCATGCAGTGCTTGCCGATCCGGGTGCTACCTGAAATACCGACACAGGCAGCCATCGCGGTGTGGTCACCGACCTGCACGTTGTGAGCAATCTGGATTTGGTTGTCGAGCTTGACCCCATTACCGATGCGCGTATCGGAAAGCGCCCCTCGGTCCACCGCAGTATTGACACCGATTTCTACATCGTCGCCGAGCGTAACACCACCAATCTGCGCGATCTTTTGCCAGATGCCTTTCTCAGTGGCGAAACCAAAGCCCTCACCGCCAATCACTGCGCCGGACTGAATCACCACGCGCTTGCCGATGGTCACATCGTGGTACAGCGTGACCCGCGGCGCCAACCAGCCGCCCTCACCGATAACGCAACGTGCACCTACGAAACAATGGGCACCGATGGTGACGTTCGCCGCGATGCGTGCGCCACTCTCGATCACCGCGAACGCGCCGACGCTGGCACTGGCATCCACCTGTGCATCCTCTGCAACAACGGCGCTAGGATGTATACCTGCCACAGCCTTGGGCTTCGGATCGAACAGGTGGGAGATGCGCGCGTAAGCCAGATACGGATCAGGCACGATCACTGCGTTGCCGGTGAAGCCCTCGGCATCCTCGGCCGTGATCAACACCGCCGCCGCCTGACTCTCGTCGAGGAATTTGCGGTACTGACGATTGGCCAAAAAGCTCAACTGCCCGGGTCCGGCTTCCTGCAAGGTCGCCAGACCGGTGATCGCAAGCGACTCGGGGCCACTGAGTGTGGCCCCGAGGGTGTCGGCCAACTGGCCGAGCGTGATGGTCAGGGTCATATCAACGCGCTTGATTCATGCGCTCGATAACCTGGCGGGTGATGTCGTACTGAGGTTTGACATCGATTACCGCGCCACGCTCGAGAACCAGGTCGAAACCGCCTTTCTTGATGACTTCTTCCACAGCACCATCGAGCTTGGGCTTGAGCTGCTTGAGCATGTCGCGGTCAGCAACGGCTTTGGCCTCGTTCAGTTCCTTGGACTGGAACTGGAAGTCGCGAGCCTTCTGCTTGAATTCAAGCTCCAGGCGCTCACGCTCAGGCTGCTGCATCTTGTCGCCGCCCTTGATCAAGCGGTCTTGAATGCCTTTGGCGCTGCTTTCGAGGGTCTTGAGCTGGTTGAGCTGTGGACCAAACTTTTTCTCGGCGTCAACGGCGTACTTCTTAGCCGCATCGGATTCGAGCAGCGCCATCTGGTAGTTCAGAACGGCAACCTTCATTTCGGCGAAAGCCGGGGTGGCGACCAGCGCCGCGGCCACTACGGCCAGTTGAGTCAACTTACGCACGATGCACTCCTGGATAAACCGTTGTCGTTAAGCAAGGGCCCGCTTAGAAAGTCTGGCCCAGAGAGAATTGGAATACCTGGGTTTCGGCGTTGTTCGGCTTCTTGATCGGCGTTGCCAAACTAAAGCTCAACGGACCCAGCGCGGTGATCCAAGTTACACCCAGACCGACGGAGCTCGCCATGTCCGAGAAACCGACCTTGGCGCAGTCTGGTTTGGAGCCACAGTTGGTGTCGAACACGTTACCGACATCCCAGAATACCGAAGTACGCAGCGAGCGCTGATCCTTGACGAATGGCAGCGGGAACAGCAACTCGACACCACCCTGCACCAGGACGTTACCACCGAAGGCCAACGGATCCTGATCGGGATCACGAATGGTGCCTGGGTTTCGACCCGAGCTAGGCGTGCTTCGCGGCCCAAGAGTGTTGTCCTTGAATCCACGCACGGAGTTGAAACCACCCGCATAGTAGTTCTCGTAGAACGGTAGACCCGAAGTGCCACCAAATCCATCGCCATAACCCAGCTCGGTGTGCAGACGCAGGGTGTAGTCATTGCTCAGAGGCTTGAACACCTGGCCGCGGTAGTCGAGCTTGTAGAACGACAGGTCGCTGCCCGGAACGGTGGTTTCCAACGTCAGGCTTTGAGAGTGACCACGGGTCGCCAGGACACCTTTGTTCAGGGTGGATTCGGACCAGCCGATCGACGCCTTGAAGTTCAGGAAGCTATCGCCTTCCTTGTTGAGGAAGTCGAAGATCTCATCCACGGTATAGCGACCGGTTTTGATCTTGTCCTGCTGCACGGTCAGGCCGTAGGTCAGACGCGATGTTTCGCTGATCGGATACCCCAGGCTGACACCGGCACCCAGGCTGTCCACCGCATAGCTGGCCACGTCGACATCGAGGTCGTCATAGTCGGTCTTGCGATAGAAGGCGTTGTAGCCCAGGCTCACGCCGTCTGGCGTGAAGTAGGGATCGACGAAACCGAAGTTGTAGCGGGTCTGGTACTGGCTGCGGGTCAAACCGATGGAGACCTTGTTACCGGTACCGAGGAAGTTGCTCTGGCTGATCGAGCCACCGAGAATCAGGCCGGCGCTCTGGGCGAAACCAACGCTGGCGGTGATCGAGCCGGACGCCTGCTCCTCGACCGCATAGTTGACGTCGACCTGGTCATCGGTGCCCGGCACAGACGGAGTCTCGACGTTGACTTCCTTGAAGAAGCCCAGGCGCTCGAGACGGGTCTTGGACTGGTCGATGAGGTAGGTGGACGCCCAGCCGCCCTCCATCTGACGCATCTCACGACGCAATACTTCGTCTTCGGTCTTGGTGTTGCCGCGGTAGTTGATGCGGTTGACGTAGGCACGCTTGCCCGGATCGACGACGAACATGATGTCGACGGTGTGATCCTGATCGTTGGGCTGCGGAACGCCATTGACGTTGGCGAAGGTGTAGCCTTCGTTACCCAGGCGTCGGGTAATCAGGTCGGACGTGGTGGTCATGACCTTGCGCGAGAACACCTGACCGGGCTGGACCAGCATCAGCGACTTGACCTGGTCTTCCGGCACCTTGAGGTCGCCGGACAGCTTCACGTCACGAACGGTGTACTTTTCACCTTCGTTGACGTTGACGGTGATGTAGACGTGCTTCTTGTCCGGCGTGATGGACACCTGAGTGGAGGCGATGTCCATGTTGATGTAGCCGCGGTCCAGATAGTAGGAACGCAGGCGTTCCAGGTCACCGGACAATTTCTCGCGTGCATACTTGTCATCGTTCTTGAAGAACGACAGCCAGTTGGTGGTCTTCAGCTCGAACAGTTGAGACAGCTCTTCATCGCCGAATACGGTGTTGCCCACCACGTTGATGTGCTGGATGGCAGCAACCGTACCTTCGTTGATCTTGATCTTCAGGCTGACGCGGTTACGTGGCTGCGGCACCACTTCGGCGTCCACCTCAGCCGAGTAGCGACCTTGGGCCACGTACTGGCGCTGCAGTTCGTTACGAACGCCTTCGAGAGTCGCGCGCTGGAAGATCTCGCCTTCGGACAGACCGGACTGCTTGAGGCCTTTCATCAAGTCGTCGGTGCTGATCGCCTTGTTGCCTTCGATCTCGATGCTCGACACCGATGGACGCTCGACCACGTTGATGATCAGGACATTGCCATCGCGATCCAGTTGAATGTCCTGGAAGAACCCGGTCTTGAACAGGGAACGGGTGGACTCCACCAAGCGCCGGTCATCGACCTGGTCGCCCACATTCAACGGCAACGCGCCGAACACGCTGCCGGCGGAAACCCGCTGCAGGCCGTTGACACGAATATCGGAGATGGTGAAGGACTCGGCGTGAACTTCAGCGATCATCAGTGCGGAGAGCACCGCAGTTAGCAGCAGACGTTTCATGAAGTCCTTTTATTCCAACTGGCAATAAACAACCCGCCACCGCAGTACGGCGGCAGGTTCGCAATAGAGCGAAGCGTTAAAGTCGACCCAGATCGTTGATCAGGGCGAGCAACATCACCCCTATGACCAAACTGATACCGATCTGGACCCCCCAACCTTGCACCCGATCGGAAAGCGGACGACCGCGCGCCCACTCGATCAGGTAAAACAGCAAATGCCCCCCATCCAGTACCGGGATGGGCAGCAGGTTCAGAACCCCCAGGCTTATGCTCAGGTAGGCCAGGAAATTCAGGAAATCCCCAACGCCCGACTGGGCTGAAGCGCCCGCCACTTTAGCAATGGTTATCGGTCCGCTCAAGTTTTTTACCGAGAGCTCGCCGAAGAGCATTTTCTTCAGCGATTCGAGGGTCAGGACACTCATGTTCCAGGTCCGCGACAAGCCCTCGCCGACCGCTTCGAGCGGTCCATAGCTAACCTCGCGGAGCATGTTCGCCGGCCACTCGCCACCCTTGACGCCCGCACCGAGGTAGCCTGCTGCCGCCTGGCCCTCGCCCTTGCTGGCAAGGGTCACCGGCAGCTCCAACTGCGCGCCGTCTCGCTCGAGGCGCACCTGGACCTGGGTCTTGGGATGGGCACGGACCCGGTCGACGACTTGCTGCCAGTCGCTCACGGCCGTCCCGTCCAGCGCCAGCAGCCGATCGCCGGTCTTCATGCCCGCCGCGGCTGCCGGGCCTTTCGGATCGATCTCGGCCAGCACCGGCGGCAATACCGGACGCCATGGGCGCAAACCCAGTGACTGGATCGGATCAGGCTCGTCGGCCCCTTTGAGCCAATGGTCCAGGCTGATCTCAAGCTGACGCTCGAGCGTGGCGCCCTCGTCGCGCACACCGACGCGCAAGCTTCCGCTCTCGCCGAGGCGCCGAACCAACTGCAAGTTGACTGCGGACCAACCGTTGGTCGGCTTGCCATCGATGGAAACGATTTCCTGCCCAGGCATCAGACCCGCTGACGCCGCCAGGCTGCCCGACTCCACCGCACCGATGACCGGACGCACCTGTTGACTGCCGAGCATGGCGACCAGCGAAAAGAACAGGATCGCCAGCAGGAAATTGGCGATCGGACCGGCAGCGACGATCGCGATACGCTGCCCCACCGGCTTGCGATTGAACGACTGCCCGAGCAGTGCAGGTGGAACGTCGCCTTCGCGTTCGTCGAGCATCTTGACGTAACCACCCAGCGGAATCGCCGCGACGACGAACTCAGTGCCATGGCGATCATGCCAACGCAGCAGCGGCGTGCCGAAGCCCACCGAAAAACGCAGCACTTTGACCCCGCACTTGCGCGCCACCCAGAAGTGGCCGAACTCATGAAACGTGACCAGTACACCCAACGCCACCAAGGTGCCGATGATCATGTAGAGCGCTGTCATATCCATCTCCGAATGCTGTTCAGCCGGGCTTTTGGCCGACAGGGGTCAGCGACCGTGGCGCCTCAACCATGCCTGGGCATGCTCCCGGGCACGCTGGTCGGCGGCGAACACAGCCTCCAGCGAAGCCAGCGCGACGACCGGCTCCTGCTCGAGGACCTGCTCGATCATACTCGCGATTTCCGGGAAGCGGATACGCCCCTGGAGGAATGCCTCCACCGCCACTTCGTTGGCCGCATTGAGCACGGCCGGAGCGCTATTGCCGGCTTCGGCTGCCGCACGCGCCAGTCGCAAACACGGGAAGCGCTGCTCGTCGGGCGTCTGGAAATCCAGACGCGCTATCGCGAACAGGTCCAGCGGCGCGACACCCGAATCGATTCGCTGCGGCCAAGCCAGCGCATTGGCGATCGGGGTTCGCATGTCAGGATTGCCCAACTGCGCCAGTACCGAGCCGTCGACGTAGTCGACCAGCGAATGAATGACGCTTTGCGGATGCACCACCACTTCCACAATCGAAGGGGCGGCATCGAACAGCCAGCACGCCTCGATCAGCTCGAGTCCCTTGTTCATCATGCTGGCCGAATCGACGGAAATCTTGCGCCCCATCGACCAATTCGGATGAGCACAAGCCTGCTCGGGCGTGACATCCATCAACGCGGCCGCCGAGGTGTCGCGGAAGGGCCCGCCGGACGCCGTCAGCAGGATGCGACGCACCCCCACCTGCGCCAGACCTCGGGAGTAATCCCCAGGCAGGCACTGAAAAATTGCGTTGTGCTCGCTGTCGATGGGTAGCAGCACGGCGCCGCTGTCGCGCACCGCTTGCATGAACAGCGCGCCGGACATCACCAGCGCTTCCTTGTTGGCCAGCAACACCTTCTTGCCGGCGCGCACGGCTGCCAGGGTGGGACGCAATCCCGCTGCACCGACGATGGCGGCCATTACCGCGTCCACTTCGCTGGCGCAGGCGACCTGACAGAGCCCAGCCTCCCCTTCCAGCACTTCGCAGTCGCAACCTGCCGCCACCAGCCCGTCACGCAGGCGAGACGCGGAACGGGCATCGGGCACGACCGCATAGGCTGGACGGTGTCGCAGGCAGAGTGCCAGCAACTCCTCCAGACGCGAGTAGCCCGTCAAGGCGAACACTTGATAGCGGTCGGGATGACAGGCGATCACGTCCAGGGTGCTCAGGCCGATCGAACCGGTCGCCCCGAGTACGGTGATGCGCTGCACTTGGCTCACATCACACCCCATTCGGCCGCCCAGAGCAGCACAGCGAACATGGGAATCGCCGCTGTCAGGCTGTCAATACGGTCGAGCACGCCGCCATGCCCAGGCAGTAGATTACTGCTGTCCTTGATGCCTTCGCGGCGCTTGAACATGCTTTCAGTCAGATCCCCAACCACCGACGACATGACCACGATCAGCGCGCCGACCAGGCCGAGCAGAATCTGTCCTATGCCCCAGTCGCGCACCAGACCGACCACCAGCGTAATCAGCAGGCTCACCGCCATGCCGCCGTAGACACCTTCCCAGCTCTTGCCAGGACTCACCTGCGGCGCCAGCTTGCGCTTGCCGAAGGCACGCCCGGAGAAATAAGCGCCAATATCCGCCGCCCAGACCAGCACCATCACCGACAGGATCAAGCCGTTACCCAGCGGCCAGTGCTTGAGCAGCACCAGGCCCTGCCAGGCCGGCAGCAGCACCAGCAGGCCGATCAGCAGCCGGCAGGCGGCACTGCCCCACAGTTCGCTGCTGCGTGGATAGGTCAGCACCAGCCAGGTCGCCAACCCCCACCAGATCACCGAAGCGCCCAGCACCCAGGGCGCCAGGTCGGGCATGAGGTAGAGCAGCATCAGCGCTCCGGCGACCACGGCAGCGTAGGCCAGGCGCAGCGGCTGGGCGGTCAGCCCGGCCAAACGTGCCCATTCCCAGGCGCCGACGGTGACCACGAAACCGATGAACAGCGCGAAGTCGGCGCCGCCGAGCAGGAAGAATCCGCCCAGCGCGACCGGCAGCAGGATCAGCGCGGTAATGATGCGTTGTTTAAGCATTAAGCACGGGCTCCAGCTTCGACCTGCTCGCTGGTCTTACCGAAGCGGCGCTGGCGCGAAGCGAAATCGGCCAACGCAGTGCGCATGGCCTCGTGTTTGAAGTCCGGCCAGTAGAGGTCGGAGAAATACAGTTCGGCGTACGCCAACTGCCAAAGGAGGAAATTGCTGATGCGGTGCTCGCCACCGGTGCGAATGCACAGGTCGGGCAGCGGCAAATCGCCGGTCGCCAGGCAGGTCTGCAACAACTCAGGGGTAATGTCATCGGCCCTCAGGTGGCCAGCCTGCACTTCGCGTGCGAGACGTTGAGCCGCCTGGGCGATATCCCACTGCCCGCCATAGTTGGCCGCGACCTGAAGAATGAAGCGGTCATTGCCGGCGGTCAGCGCCTCGGCTTCGCGCATTGCCGCCTGCAATTCCGGATGAAAACGCGAACGATCGCCGATGATGCGCAGGCTGATGTTGTTGTCATTCAGGCGCTTGGCTTCGCGGCGCAAGGCCGAAAAGAACAGCTCCATCAACGCACCCACTTCATCAGCCGGACGCTGCCAGTTCTCGCTGGAGAAGGCGAAGAGCGTGAGCACTTCGACCTTCGCCTCGGCACAGACCTCGATCACCGCACGTACCGCATCGACGCCCGCCTTGTGCCCGGCAACACCGGGCAACAGGCGCTTCTTCGCCCAGCGGTTATTGCCGTCCATGATGATCGCGACATGACGCGGCACCACAGACGGTGCCGCCAGCTTGGTCTTATCCATGAACAAACCCCGGCCTCAGACGGCCATCAGGTCCTTTTCCTTGTCTTCCGTAGCCTTGGCGATCTGCGCCTCGAAATCCTTGATCAGCTTGTCGATGTCGGCGCTGGCGCGACGCTCTTCGTCCTCGCTGATTGCCTTGTCCTTGGACAGCTTCTTCAAATCGCCCAGCGCATCACGACGAATGTTACGCACTGCAACACGGGCATCTTCAGCGGCCGCTCGGGCCTGCTTGGTGAAGCCCTTGCGGGTCTCTTCGGTCAGTGGCGCCATCTTGACCAGCAGCAGCTCGCCCAGGTTGGTCGGGTTGAGGTTCAGACCGGCACTGCCGATAGCCTTGTCGATTGCGGCCAGCATGTTGCGCTCGAAAGGCACCACTTGCAGCGTCTGGTTGTCCTTGACGGTCACGTTCGCCACGCCGGTCAGCGGGGTGTCGGTGCCATAGTAGGGCACCATCACGCTACCGAGTACGCTTGGATGCGCCTTGCCGGTACGGATCTGGCCAAAGGCATGGGCCAGCGATTCCAGCGACTTCTTCATCCGCTCCTGAGCGTCTTTCTTGATTTCGTTGATCATTTTTGAACTTCCTCGATCAGAGTTCCTTCAGCACCACCATGCACGATATTCAGCAGGGCGCCGGGCTTGTTCATATTGAAGACACGCAGCGGCATCTTGTGATCACGGCAAAGGCAGATTGCCGTCAGGTCCATCACGCCCAGCTTGCGATCCAGCACTTCATCGTAAGACAGATGATCGAACTTCTCGGCATGCGGGTCTTTGAATGGGTCTGCAGTGTATACGCCATCCACCTTGGTTGCCTTCAATACCACGTCGGCATCGATTTCGATGGCGCGCAGGCAAGCGGCGGAGTCGGTGGTGAAGAAGGGGTTGCCGGTGCCGGCGGCGAAAATCACCACTTCCTTGGCGTTCAAGTGGCGCATGGCCTTGCGACGATCATAATGATCGGTCACGCCCACCATGGAAATCGCCGACATGACGACGGCGGTGATGTTCGCCCGCTCCAGGGCATCGCGCATGGCCAGAGCGTTCATCACGGTAGCCAGCATGCCCATATGGTCGCCAGTCACTCGGTCCATGCCGGCAGCACTGAGGGCTGCACCACGGAACAGGTTGCCGCCACCGATCACCAGGCCGACTTGAACGCCGATGCCGACCAGCTGGCCGACTTCCAGCGCCATGCGATCCAGGACCTTGGGGTCGATCCCGAACTCTTCCGAGCCCATCAGGGCCTCGCCGCTAAGTTTGAGTAGAATGCGTTTATAGCGAGCCTGATGACCACTACCCTGCTGAGCCATTGCGAATCTCTCCTGCGGCGTTTGTAAAAAATCTGGCGGGCTGTATCAGCCTACGCGTAACTCTAACGTGACGCAGCGAATGCGTCAGCGAACAGCGGCCTGATAAACCGCGGCCGCTTTGACAAAGAGGCTGCGCGCGTGAGCGGGCAGCCTCTTCGGGGCGACAGACGGGGCTGTCTTACTGCTTGGCGGCAGCGACCTGGGCGGCAACTTCTTCAGCGAAGTTGTCGACCGGCTTCTCGATGCCTTCGCCGACTTTGAAGTAGGTGAAGGAAACGATTTCAGCGCCGGCTTTCTTGGCCAGATCACCGACCTTGACTTCCGGGTTCATGACGAACGCCTGCTCTTTCAGCGAGGCTTCTGCCTTGAACTTGGTGATACGGCCGTTGATCATGTTCTCGACGATGTTTTCCGGCTTGCCGGCGATCTTGTCGGCGTTGAGTTGCAGGAAGACACCCTTCTCGCGCTCGATGGCCTCGGCGGAGATTTCCGACGAATCCAGGAACTCGGGGTTCGAGGCTGCAACGTGCATGGCAATGTTCTTCGCCAGCTCAATGTCACCGCCTTTCAGAACGACGACAGCGCCGATCTTGTTGCCGTGCAGGTAAGCACCGACAACGTCACCTTCAACGCGCACCAGGCGACGGATGTTGACGTTTTCGCCACACTTGGCAACCAGGGCCTCACGATCAGCCTCACGCGAATCAATCAGTGGAGCAGCGTCGGTCAGCTTCTGAGCGAAGGCCTCTTCCAGGCTTTCGGCGACGAAGTGCTTGAAGTCGTCTTGCAGGGCCAGGAAGTCGGTCTGCGAGTTCACTTCCAGCAGAACGGCGGATTTACCGTCGGTCTTGACTGCGATGGCGCCTTCAGCGGCGACGTTGCCGGCTTTCTTGGCGGCCTTGATGGCGCCCGAGGCACGCATGTCGTCAATGGCTTTTTCGATGTCGCCGCCGGCCTTTTCCAGGGCCTTCTTGCAATCCATCATGCCTTCGCCGGTACGCTCGCGCAGTTCTTTGACCAGCGCTGCAGTAATTGCTGCCATTTCAAAATCCTCTTGGAAAGTTTTTCAACCATTCCACCCGTGCATCACGGGCGTTCTAAATCTGCAAATCCACTGTCTTCACACCTGCCCGGCACATGATGCGCCCGTCGGCTGACAGGAGGATTTCAGGTGGCAAAAAGGGGGCCAAGCCCCCTTTTCGCGTACCAAGTAGACGCTGGGCGTCAATTACTCGGCCGCTGGTGCCGCCGCTTCTTCAGCGTAGACTTCGGTGCCGCCAGCAACGTTGTTGCGGCCGCGGATGACAGCGTCAGCCATCGAAGTCATGTACAGCTCGATAGCGCGAATGGCGTCATCGTTACCTGGAATGATGTAGTCGACGCCTTCCGGGCTGCTGTTGGTATCGACGACGCCTATGACCGGGATGCCCAGCTTGTTGGCTTCGGTGATCGCGATGCGCTCGTGATCGACGTCGATGACGAACAGTGCGTCAGGCAGACCGCCCATGTCCTTGATGCCGCCCAGGCTGCGATCCAGTTTTTCCAGATCACGCGAACGCATCAGGGCTTCTTTCTTGGTCAGCTTGGCGAAGGTGCCATCGTCGGCCTGGGTTTCCAGGTCGCGCAGACGCTTGATCGAAGCACGGATGGTTTTGTAGTTGGTCAGCATGCCGCCCAACCAGCGGTGGTCGACATACGGCGAGCCGCAGCGTGCTGCTTGCTCGGCGACCAGTTTGCCGGCCGAACGCTTGGTGCCGACGAACAGGATCTTGTTCTTGCCCTGGGCCAGGCGCTCGACGAACGACAGTGCGTCGTTGAACATCGGCAGGGTTTTTTCCAGGTTGATGATGTGGATCTTGTTGCGCGCGCCGAAAATGTACTTGCCCATTTTCGGGTTCCAGTAACGGGTCTGGTGGCCGAAGTGCACACCGGCCTTCAGCATATCGCGCATGTTGACTTGGGACATGATAGTTCCTTGATAAGTCGGGTTGGGCCTCCACGTATCCCAATGACCAACCCACGGATCCTGAGATCCCGGGCACCCAGGCCATCGTGTCGACACGTGTGTGGGTTAGAGCTGACGGGGACACCCCCGAAAGCGGCGCATGTTATACCACAGACTCCCACGGGTAGAAAGAGCCGCGAGCTACAAGCTGCAAGCTACAAGCTGCAAGCTGCAAGACGAAGCGGCGGGGGATGACTCACCTGCTTGCGGCTTGCGGCTTGCCGCTTATCGCTGCCGCGTGGCGCTGGCGGCTCTGATAGAATGCCGGTTTTCCCGTTTTGTTGGGCGCCGCTCGGCGCCGTAGAGAGCCTGTCATGACCGTTACCATCAAAACCGCAGAAGACATCGAGAAGATGCGCATCGCCGGCCGCCTGGCCGCCGAAGTTCTGGAGATGATCGAAGAGCACGTCAAGCCCGGTGTGACCACCGAGGAACTCAATCGCCTCTGCCACGACTACATCGTCGATGTCCAGCAAGCGATCCCCGCTCCGCTCGACTACAAGGGCTTTCCCAAGTCGATCTGCACCTCGATCAACCATGTCGTCTGCCACGGCATTCCCAACGACAAGCCGCTCAAGAACGGCGATACGCTGAACATCGACGTGACCGTGATCAAAGACGGCTTCCACGGTGACACCAGCCGCATGTTCCATGTCGGCAGCGTCGCGCCCTGGGCCGAGCGGCTGTCCAAGGTCACCCAGGAATGCCTGTACAAAGCCATTGAACTGGTCAAGCCAGGCTGCCGCCTGGGCGACATCGGCGAAGTGATCCAGAAGCATGCGGAAAAGAACGGCTTCTCCGTAGTGCGCGAGTTCTGCGGTCACGGCATTGGCCGAGTGTTCCATGAAGAGCCGCAGATCGTGCACTACGGCAAGGCCGGCACGGGCATGGAACTCAAGGAAGGCATGACCTTCACCATCGAGCCGATGATCAACCAAGGTAAAGCCGACACCAAGGTGCTGGGCGACGGCTGGACGGCGGTGACCAAGGACCACAAGCTCTCGGCACAGTGGGAGCACACCCTCGTGGTGACCGCCACGGGCTACGAAATCTTCACCCTGCGCAAAGACGACACCATCGCCCGAACCTCGGCGTAAATTCAATTCAGGAAGGCGACCCGATGCCCCAGGTGGATCCCGAGTTGTTCGATCGCGGCCAGTTCCAGGCGGAGCTGGCGCTCAAGGCAAGCCCTATCCCCGCCTTCAAGAAAGCCTTGCGCCAGGCCGGCGAGGTGTTCGACAGGCGCTTTCGCGAAGGCGCCGAGATTCGCCAGTTGATCGAGGATCGCGCCTGGTTCGTCGACAATATCCTGCAGCAGGCCTGGAATCAGTTCGACTGGGGCAACGTGGACGGCATCGCCCTGGTGGCGGTGGGCGGCTATGGCCGCGGCGAACTGCACCCCTGGTCGGACATCGACCTGCTGATCCTGCTCGACTGTGCCGAGCACGAACAGTACCGCGATGCTATCGAGCGCTTCCTGACTCTGCTGTGGGACATCGGCCTGGAAGTCGGACAGAGCGTTCGCACGGTCGAGGAATGCGCCGAACAGGCGCAAGCGGACCTGACGGTGATCACCAACTTGATGGAAAGTCGCACCGTGGCCGGCCCTGAATCCCTCCGTCAGCGCATGCTGGAGGTCACCAGCACAGCGCACATGTGGCCGAGCAAGGCGTTCTTCCTGGCCAAGCGCGCCGAACTTCAGGCCCGGCACCACAAATACAACGACACCGAATATAACCTCGAGCCCAACGTCAAAGGCTCGCCCGGCGGTCTGCGCGATATCCAGACCGTGCTCTGGGTCGCGCGCCGTCAATACGGCACGCTCAACCTCAACGCCCTGGCCGGCGAAGGCTTCCTGCTGGAAAGCGAGAACGAACTGCTGGCCTCCTCCCAGGCCTTTCTCTGGCGCGTGCGCTATGCCTTGCACATGCTCGCCGGGCGCGCTGAGGATCGCCTGCTGTTCGACCACCAGCGCAGCATCGCCACGCTGCTCGGCTATGGCGACGACAACCCCAAGCGCGCCATCGAGCAGTTCATGCAGCAGTACTACCGGGTGGTGATGAGCATCAGCCAGCTGTGCGACCTGATCATCCAGCACTTCGAGGAAGTGATCCTGGCCGATGACAGCGGTAGCACTCAGCCGCTCAATGCGCGCTTTCGCGTGCACGATGGCTATATAGAAGCGGTCAGCCCCAACGTGTTCAAGCGCACGCCCTTCGCCATGCTCGAAGTGTTCGTGCTGATGGCCCAGCACCCGGAAATAAAGGGCGTTCGCGCCGATACCGTGCGCTTGCTGCGCGAGCATCGTCATCTGATCGACGACAAGTTCCGCCACGACATCCGCAACACCAGCCTGTTCATCGAGCTGTTCAAGTGCGAGATCGGCATCCACCGCAACCTGCGCCGCATGAACCGCTACGGCATCCTTGGCCGCTACCTACCGGAGTTCGGCCTGATCGTCGGGCAGATGCAGCACGACCTGTTCCACATCTATACGGTCGATGCGCACACGCTCAACCTGATCAAGCACCTGCGCAAGCTGCAGTACACCCCGGTGTCGGAGAAATTCCCGCTGGCCAGTAAGCTCATGGGGCGCCTGCCCAAGCCTGAGCTGATCTACCTGGCAGGCCTCTACCACGACATCGGCAAGGGCCGTCAGGGCGATCACTCCGAGCTTGGCGCCGTCGACGCTCAAGCCTTCTGCGAACGCCACCAGTTGCCGGCGTGGGACTCCAGACTGATCGCCTGGCTGGTGCAGAACCACCTGGTGATGTCCACCACCGCCCAGCGCAAGGACCTCTCCGACCCTCAGGTCATCCACGATTTCGCCTTGCACGTGGGCGACGAAACGCGCCTGGACTACCTCTACGTGCTCACCGTGGCCGACATCAACGCCACCAACCCGAGCCTGTGGAACTCCTGGCGCGCCAGCCTGCTGCGCCAGCTCTACACCGAGACCAAGCGGGCGCTGCGCCGAGGCCTGGAAAACCCGCTGGACCGCGAAGAGCAGATCCGGCAAACCCAGAGCGCCGCGCTGGACATCCTGATTCGCGAGGGCACCGACCCGGATGATGTGGAACAGCTCTGGTCGCAACTGGGCGATGACTACTTCCTCAAGCACACCGCCGCCGACGTGGCCTGGCACAGCGATGCGATCCTGCAGCAGCCGGCCGACGGTGGCCCGTTGGTGCTGATCAAGGAAACCACCCAGCGCGAATTCGAAGGGGGCACGCAGATCTTCATCTACGCCCCCGACCAGCATGATTTCTTCGCCGTGACCGTGGCAGCGATGGCCCAGCTCAACCTGAACATCCACGATGCGCGCATCATCACCTCCAGCAGCCAGTTCACCCTCGACACCTACATCGTGCTCGACAATGACGGGGGCTCGATCGGCGACAACCCGCAGCGGGTCAAGCAGATCCGCGAAGGGCTGACCGAAGCCCTGCGCAACCCCGAGGACTATCCGACCATCATCCAGCGTCGCGTGCCGCGCCAGCTCAAGCACTTCAACTTCGCCCCGCAGGTGACCATCCACAACGACGCCCAGCGGCCGGTGACCATCCTCGAGATCATCGCCCCGGACCGCCCCGGTCTGCTGGCGCGCCTGGGGCGAATCTTCCTGGAGTTCGACCTGTCGCTGCAGAACGCCAAGATCGCCACACTCGGCGAGCGCGTGGAAGACGTGTTCTTCATCACCGACGCCGACAACCAGCCCTTGTCCGACCCGCACCTGTGCAGCCGCCTGCAGGAAGCCATCGTCCAGCAGTTGCAGGCCGGCCAGACCCACGATAGCAGCGCCACCCGCGTGACCTTCTGACGATTACGAGACCTTGCGCCGATGAACCATGCCTTGACCCAGCTTCAGCCCTACCCCTTCGAAAAGCTGCGCGCCCTGCTGGGCAGCGTGAAGCCTGCGGCGGACAAACGCGCCATCGCCCTGTCGATCGGTGAGCCGAAGCACGAATCCCCGGCGTTCGTCGCCAAGGCCCTGGCCGACAACCTTGACAAGCTCGCGGTCTACCCCAGCACCCTGGGCCTGCCTGCCCTACGCCAGGCCATCGGCCAATGGTGCGAGCGGCGCTTCGGCGTACCGGCTGGCTGGCTCGACGCCGAGCGGCACATCCTGCCGGTCAACGGCACCCGCGAAGCACTGTTCGCCTTCACCCAGGCGGTGGTGAACCGGGCTGACGACGGCCTGGTGGTCAGCCCCAACCCCTTCTATCAGATCTACGAAGGCGCAGCGTTGCTGGCCGGAGCCATCCCGCACTATTTGCCGTGCCTGGAAAGCAACGGTTTCAACCCGGACTTCGGCGCCGTGCCAGCCGAGGTGTGGCAGCGTTGCCAGATCCTGTTCCTGTGCTCGCCGGGCAACCCGACCGGCGCACTGGTGCCGATGGACACCCTCAAGCAGTTGATCGCGCTGGCCGACGAGCATGACTTCGTGATCGCCGCCGACGAATGCTACAGCGAGCTGTACTTCGACGAAGAGGCGCCGCCACCGGGTCTGCTCAGCGCCTGCGCGGAGCTGGGTCGCAACGACTTCAAGCGTTGCGTGGTGTTCCACAGCCTGTCCAAGCGCTCCAACCTGCCGGGGCTGCGCTCAGGCTTCGTGGCGGGCGACGCCGAGATCATCAAGCCCTTCCTGCTGTACCGTACCTACCATGGCTGCGCCATGCCGGTGCAGACCCAACTGGCCAGCATCGCTGCCTGGCAGGACGAAGCCCATGTGCGTGCCAACCGCGACCAGTACCGCGCCAAGTACGAAGCGGTGCTGCAGATTCTGCAGCCGGTGATGGATGTCCAGCGCCCCGATGGCAGCTTCTACCTGTGGGCCAAGGTGCCGGGCTGCGATGCCGACTTCACCCGCGACCTGTTCCAGGCCGAGCACGTGACCGTAGTGCCGGGCTCCTATCTGTCCCGTGACGTGGACGGCGTCAATCCTGGAGCCGGGCGCGTGCGCATGGCGCTGGTGGCACCGCTGGCCGAGTGCATTGAGGCGGCGCAGCGGATCCGCGCGTTTCTCCAGGCTCGCGGCTGAAATGCTGCGCTAGCGCACCGTTCCCAGATTCGCCTCACTCATGTCCAGCTCGCCCAGCACCTGACGCACCACTTCATCGCCGACCAGGTGCTGGCGATGCAGGCTGTAAAGCTCCAGGCGCTGAGCGCGCAACGCGCGCAGGCGCAGGCGGCGCTCCAGCAGGTCCATCTGCTCGGCCAGGGCGCGGGCTTCGGCCGTGTCACTGTAGCTTTTCAACTGGTCGCGGTACTCGGCCATCAACCGTGCCTTGAGCTCGACGGCCTGTGTGGCCAGGGCCGCGTCCTGCTCGGCACCGGCGTCCACCACATCCTCGGCCTCCAGCGCATGCACAGCGGCCTCGGCGGTGCGTCGCCACGCCTCCTTCACCTCCTGATGCAGGCGCTCGTCGGGGCTCAGCGTGATACCGCGCAACAGCAGCGGCAGCGCGATGCAGGCACTGACCAGCGACAGCAAGATCACGCCGGCGGCGATGAAGATCAGCAGGTCGCGCTCGGGGAAAGGCTGGCCGGCACTGATCAGCAGCGGCACCGACATGACACCGGCCAAGGTCACCGCACCGCGCACGCCGCCGAGGGTCAACAGCCAGCAGGAGCGTGCACTGGGCACCATCACCAAGGCCGGCTTGCCACGCCAGCGCCGCACCGCGCCGATGGCGCGCCAGACGCTCTGCACCCAGATGTAACGCAGCAGCACCAGCGCCACGAAGATCGCCACCACGTCCAGGCAACGCCAGGCCAAGGTTGGCCACAGCGACGTTTCGTGGCTGACGACCGCCTTGATGATGTCCGGCAGTTGCAAGCCCAGCAGCAGGAAGATCAAGCCATTGAAGGCGAATTCCAGCAGCGACCAGACACTGCGGTTGAGCAAGCGTGTACTGGTCTGGCGCGGCAGCAGGTCGAGCCAGCTCTGCATCATGCCCGCCGCCACCGCCGACAGAATACCCGACACGCCCAGGCGCTCGGCCAGCACATAGGCCGCGAAGGGCAACAGCAGCATGAACACCACGTGGGTCGCCGGATCGTCCCAGCCACGGGCGATCATCCAGGCGCGCAAGCGCCCCACCAGCCAGCTCAGCGCAACGCCCGCCGCCAGCCCGCCGATGGCCACCAGGACGAAGCTCAGGCTGGCGTCAGCCAGGGAAAACACGCCGGTGATGGCCGCCGCCAGGGCGAACTTGAAGGTCACCAGGCCCGAAGCGTCGTTCATCAAGGCCTCGCCCTGGAGCATGTGCATCAGCGGCTTGGGCAGACGGTCCTGGGTGATCGCCGAGACGGCCACGGCGTCGGTGGGCGACAGCACGGCGGCCAAGGCGAAGGCCACAGGCAAGGGGATGCTCGGCAGGATCCAGTGAATGAAGTAACCCGCGCCCACCACGGTGAACAGCACCAGCCCGACCGCCAGCCCCACCACCGGCCCGCGCAGGCGCCACAGCTCGCGCTTGGGCATGCGCCAGCCGTCGGCGAACAGCAGCGGGGGCAGGAACAGAAACAGGAACAGCTCGGGATCGAGGGCCACATGCAGGCCCAGGGTCGGCCAGGCCAGCAGCGCTCCGGCGCCGATCTGCACCAACGGCAGCGGCAGCGGCAACAGGCGCCCGAGCAACTTGGAAACGCTCACCAGCATCAGCAGGATGAGGACGGTATAGGCTGATTGCATCGCAAGGTTTCCTGACTACGGGGTGAAGAACTGACCAACGGATCGGCCATGGCCGATGTTACCGGCTCGCGGCCAGCGCTGCCGCTGAACGATGGTCGCAGGCGCATGGCGCGCTCTGGACCCTGCTACTCGACCGGACATGACATAAAGGGTTCCAAAGCACAGGGCAGCCAGCCGTGGCGCCCTCGGCATCGATCCCGCATAATCGCCCCACCCATTCTTCGAGGAGTATAGGGTCGGCTCGGCCAGCGCCGACGGCCCAGGCATTCAATGGCATACACTCTCTACGGCATCAAAGCCTGCGACACCATGAAGAAGGCCCGTACCTGGCTTGACGAACAGGCCATCGACTACGCCTTCCACGACTACAAGACCCAAGGCATCGACCGTGACAGCCTCGAGCGCTGGTGCGACGAGCATGGCTGGCAGGTCGTGCTCAACCGCGCTGGCACCACCTTCCGCAAACTCGACGACGCCAGCAAGGCCGATCTGGATCAGGCCAAGGCCGTCCAACTGATGCTGGCGCAACCGTCGATGATCAAGCGTCCGGTGCTCGATCTGGGCGAGCGCACGCTGGTCGGCTTCAAGCCGGACCAGTACGCCGCAGCCCTCTCCTGAATTCGCTCCATACCCTTTTCGTACGAGGTAATTGCATGTCCACCACTTTGTTCAGCCTGGCCTTCGGTGTCGGCACCCAGAACCGCCAGGGCACCTGGCTGGAAGTCTTCTACGCACAGCCATTGGTCGCACCGAGCGCCGAACTGGTCGCCGCCATCAGCCCGATCCTCGGCTACGAGGGTGGCAACCAGGCCATCGCCTTCAGCCCGGCCCAGGCCGCGCAACTGGCTGACGCCGTAAAAAGCGTGGACGCCAACCAGCATGCACTGCTGACCCGCCTGGCCGAAAGCCACAAGCCGCTGGTGGCGACGCTGATCGCCGAAGACGCCGCGCTCACCTCCACCCCCGAGGCGTACCTCAAGCTGCACCTGCTGTCGCATCGCCTGGTCAAGCCGCATGGCGTTTCCCTGGCCGGCATCTTCCCGCTGCTGCCGAACGTCGCCTGGACCAACCTGGGCGCCATCGACCTGAGCGAACTGGCCGAGCAGCAACTCGAAGCACGCCTGAAAGGCGAATTGCTGGAAGTCATCTCGGTGGACAAGTTCCCGAAGATGACCGACTACGTGGTGCCGAGCGGCGTGCGCATCGCCGACACCGCCCGCGTGCGCCTGGGCGCCTACATTGGCGAAGGCACCACCATCATGCACGAAGGCTTCGTCAACTTTAACGCCGGCACCGAAGGCCCGGGCATGATCGAAGGCCGTGTGTCGGCCGGTGTGTTCGTCGGCAAGGGCTCGGACCTGGGCGGCGGCTGCTCGACCATGGGCACCCTCTCCGGCGGCGGCAACATCGTGATCAAGGTCGGCGAAGGCTGCCTGATCGGCGCCAACGCCGGCATCGGTATCCCGCTGGGCGACCGCAACACCGTCGAAGCCGGTCTGTACATCACCGCAGGCACCAAAGTGAACCTGCTGGATGAACACAACGAGCTGGTCAAGGTGGTCAAGGCCCGTGACCTGGCCGGGCAAACCGACCTGCTGTTCCGCCGCAACTCGCTCAACGGCGCCGTGGAGTGCAAAACCCACAAGTCGGCGATCGAGCTGAACGAGGCACTGCACGCGCACAACTGAGTGGCAGGCCGCGCGCCCACCCCCAGCGGTTCGAAGTGCTAAGATCGGGTCTGGCAATTGCTGTCAGACCCGATTTTCATTCCAGGCCCCGCACTCATGTTCCAGCCCTCCCCCTGGCGTGCCGATTTTCCCGCCATCGCCGCCCTGCAACGCCAGCACCAGACCTACCTGGACAGCGCTGCCACCACGCAAAAACCCCAGGCGCTGCTCGACGCCATGAGCCACTACTACACCCAGGGCGCCGCCAACGTTCATCGTGCCCAACACTTGCCCGGCGCCCTGGCGACCCAGGCGTTCGAGTCCAGTCGGGCCAAGGTCGCTGCCTGGCTCAATACGGGCGATGCCGGGCAGATCATCTTCACCCACGGCGCCACCTCCGCGCTCAATCTGCTGGCCTACGGCCTGGAGCATGGCCTGCAGCCGGGTGACGAAATCGCCGTCAGTGCACTGGAACACCACGCCAATCTGCTGCCCTGGCAGCAACTGGCGCAGCGTCGCAACCTGCGTTTGGTGGTCCTGCCGCTGGACGCCCAAGGCCAGATCGACCTCAACCAGGCACTGCAACTGATCGGCCCGCGCACCCGCCTGCTCGCGGTCAGCCAGTTGTCCAACGTACTCGGTACCTGGCAACCGCTGCCGGCCCTGCTGGCCCATGCCCGCGCCCAAGGTGCGTTGAGCGTGGTCGACGGCGCTCAAGGGGTGGTCCACGGCCGTCACGACGTCCAGCAACTGGGCTGCGATTTCTACGTATTCTCCAGCCACAAGCTCTATGGCCCCGATGGCGTCGGCGTGCTCTACGGCCGCACCGAGGCCTTGCGCCAAGTACGTCATTGGCAATTCGGCGGTGAGATGGTGCAGGTGGCCGACTACGACCAGGCCAGTTTCCGCCCGGCGCCGCTGGGCTTCGAAGCCGGCACCCCGCCGATCGCCGGGGTGATCGGGCTGGGCGCGTCCCTCGATTACCTTTGCGCTCTCGACCCCGCCGCAGTGGCCGCCCATGAAGGCCTGCTGCACCGGCACCTGCTGCACGGCCTGGCCGAACGCGACGGTGTCCGCCTGCTGGCCAGCCCGCAGGCCGCCCTGGCGAGTTTCGTCGTGGAGGGCGTGCATAATGCCGACATCGCCCACCTGCTCACCGAACAAGGTATCGCCGTGCGTGCCGGGCATCACTGCGCCATGCCGCTGTTGAAAAGCATGGGACTGGAAGGCGCGATTCGGGTGTCACTGGCGCTGTACAACGACAGCGACGACCTGCAGCGCTTCTTCGACGCCCTCGATCAAGGCCTGGAGTTGCTGCGATGAGTCTGCCGCAACAAGCCCATGAGGCACTCGAAACGTTCAACCGCTGCCAAGGCTGGGAGCAGCGTGCCAGGCTGCTGATGCAGTGGGGCGATCGGCTGCAACCCTTGGACGATGAGCACAAGGTCGAGGCCAACCGCGTGCATGGCTGCGAAAGCCGGGTATGGCTGGTGGCCGAACGCGTCGACGAGCGCTGGCAATTCAAGGCCAGCAGCGACGCCCGCCTGTTGCGCGGCCTGCTGGCCTTGCTGCTGGCGCGCGTACAAGGCCTTGGCAACCACGCGCTGGCCGACGTGGACCTGCGCGCGTGGTTCACCCAACTGGGCCTGGAACGCCAACTGTCGCCCTCGCGCAGCAACGGGCTGCACGCCGTGTTGCAGCGCATGGCCGAACTGAGCGCCCACGCCTGAGGCGCACTACGCGCAACGCAACGGTCAGTCGGGCTTGGTCCGCTCCGACGGCCGTCGAGCACCGGCCACCAGCTTTTCCACGGCCTTGCTGACCGCCACCATGGCGAAGGTCGCGGTCACCATCATTACCGCGCCGAAGCCGCCGGCACAGTTCAGGCGCACGCCGTCGCCGACGAAGCTCTTTTGCAGGCACACGCTGCCATCGCCCTTGGGGTAACGCAGTTGCTCGCTGGAGAACACGCAGGGCACGCCATAGTTGCGGCTGACATTGCGCGAAAAGTTGTAGTCGCGGCGCAGGGTGGAACGCACCCGCGACGCCAGGGGGTCGTTGAAGGTCTTGTTGAGGTCGCCGATCTGGATCTGCGTCGGATCGATCTGCCCGCCTGCACCACCGGTGGTGACGATGGCAATCTTGCGCCGCCGGCACCAGGCGATCAGCGCCGCCTTGGCCTGCACGCTGTCGATGCAGTCGATCACGCAGTCCAGGTCTTCGGTGATGTGTTCGAGCAGGGTCTCTCGGGTGACGAAGTCAGCCACCGCATGCACCGTACAAGCCGGATCGATGGCGCGCAGACGCTCGGCCATGACCTCGACCTTCGGCCGCCCCACCTGGCCCTCCAGGGCATGGGCCTGACGGTTGGTGTTGCTGACGCAGACGTCGTCCAGGTCGAACAGGCTGATTTCGCCGACGCCACTGCGCGCCAGCGCCTCCGCCGCCCAGGAGCCGACGCCGCCGATGCCGACCACGGCCACGTGGGCCTGGCGCAGGCGCTGCAGCCCTTCGTCGCCGTACAGCCGGGCGACGCCGGCGAAGCGTGGATCTTCTGTGCTCATGCTGCTACCCCGAAAAAACCGGGGCGCATTATAGGCCATGCGCGCCCGTCAGCCAGGTCTTGTCGACGCGATGCGTCCCCGGCAACCCGGCATTAGGAAAGAGCCTGTCAATCCTGCTTTAATGTCCAATCGTAAGTCGGCTGTGGCCGGCTCGGGGCTGTTTCTGCACCGCCCACACCCGAACCTGGATTCGCCCTGGCTCTTGCCTGCACCTTGCCTGGAAGCTCACGCACTTATGTCATCACGCAAATTCGGTCTCAACCTGGTGATCGTCCTGGCCATCGCCGCGCTGTTCACCGGCTTCTGGGCGCTGATCAATCGCCCGGTATCGGCGCCGGCCTGGCCGGAACAGATCTCTGGTTTCTCCTATTCACCCTTCCGCCTCGGGGAGAGCCCGCAGAAGGGCCAATACCCCAGTGAAGACGAGATGCGCCAGGACCTGGAGCAACTGAGCAAGTTCACCGACAACATCCGTATCTATACCGTCGAGGGTACCCAGGCCGAGATTCCGCACCTGGCCGAAGAACTGGGCCTGCGCGTGACCCTGGGCATCTGGATCAGCACCGACCTGGAGCGCAACGAACGCGAGATCGAGAAAGCCATCGGCTTGGCCAACAGCTCGCGCAGCGTGGTGCGGGTAGTGGTAGGCAACGAAGCGCTGTTCCGCGAAGAGATCACCCCCGAGGCGCTGATCCAGTACCTGGACCGCGTGCGCGCGGCGGTGAAGGTGCCCGTGACGACCAGCGAACAGTGGCACATCTGGAAGGCGCACCCTGAGCTGGCCAAGCATGTCGACCTGATCGCCGCGCACATCCTGCCGTACTGGGAGTTCGTGCCGATGAGCGACTCGGTGCAGTTCGTCCTGGACCGCGCCCGCGACCTGCGTCATCAGTTCCCCCGCAAGCCCCTGCTGCTGTCGGAAGTGGGCTGGCCGAGCAACGGCCGCATGCGTGGCGGCGCCGATGCCACCCAGGCGGATCAGGCGATCTACCTGCGAACCCTGGTCAACACCCTGAACCGCCGCGGCTTCAACTACTTCGTGATCGAAGCCTACGACCAGCCCTGGAAAGCCAGCGACGAAGGCTCGGTCGGCGCCTACTGGGGCGTGTTCAACGCCGAGCGCCAGCAGAAATTCAACTTCGAGGGGCCGGTGGTGGCCATCCCGCAATGGCGCGCCTTGGCGGTGGCCTCGGTGGTGCTGGCGATGATCGCCCTGGCCGTGCTGCTGATCGACGGCTCGGCGTTGCGTCAGCGCGGTCGCACGTTCCTCACCTTCATCACCTTCCTGTGCGGCTCGGTGCTGGTGTGGATCGCCTATGACTACAGCCAGCAATACAGCACCTGGTTCAGCCTGACGGTAGGCGTGTTACTGGCCCTGGGCGCCATCGGCGTGTTCATCGTGCTGCTCACCGAGGCCCATGAGCTGGCCGAAGCGGTCTGGACTCACAAACGACGAAGAGAATTCCTGCCGGTACAAGGCGACACCGCCTACCGGCCCAAGGTGTCGGTGCACGTGCCCTGCTACAACGAGCCACCGGAGATGGTCAAGCAGACCCTCGACGCCCTCGCCGCCCTCGACTACCCGGACTACGAAGTGCTGGTGATCGACAACAACACCAAGGACCCTGCGGTGTGGGAGCCGCTCAAGGCCCACTGCGAAAAGCTCGGCGAGCGCTTCCGCTTCTTTCACGTCGCGCCGCTGGCCGGCTTCAAGGGCGGTGCACTGAACTACCTGATCCCGCACACGGCCAAGGATGCCGAGGTGATCGCGGTGATCGACTCGGACTACTGCGTGGATCGCAACTGGCTCAAGCACATGGTGCCGCACTTCGCCGATCCGAAGATTGCCGTGGTGCAGTCCCCCAGGACTACCGCGACCAGCACGAAAGCGCTTTCAAGAAACTGTGCTACAGCGAATACAAGGGCTTCTTCCACATCGGCATGGTCACTCGCAACGACCGTGACGCGATCATCCAGCACGGCACCATGACCATGACCCGGCGTAGTGTGCTGGAGGAACTGGGCTGGGCCGAATGGTGCATCTGCGAAGACGCCGAACTCGGCCTGCGGGTGTTCGAGAAAGGCTTGTCGGCCGCCTATGCCCACAACAGCTACGGCAAGGGCTTGATGCCCGACACCTTCATCGATTTCAAGAAACAGCGCTTCCGCTGGGCCTATGGCGCCATCCAGATCATCAAGCATCATGCCGGCGCCCTGCTGCGCGGCAAGGGCAGCGAACTGACCCGTGGCCAGCGCTATCATTTCCTCGCCGGCTGGCTGCCCTGGGTGGCCGATGGCATGAACATCTTCTTCACCGTCGGGGCGCTGTTGTGGTCGGCGGCGATGATCATCGTGCCGCACCGCGTCGATCCGCCGCTGATGATTTTTGCCATCCCGCCGCTGGCGCTGTTCTTCTTCAAGGTCGGCAAGATCATCTTCCTCTACCGCCGCGCGGTGGGGGTGGACCTGCGCGATGCCTTCGCCGCCGCCCTGGCGGGCCTGGCGCTGTCGCACACCATCGCCAAGGCGGTGCTCTACGGCTTCTTCACCAGCAGCATGCCGTTCTTCCGCACACCAAAGAATGCCGACAGCCATGGTCTGCTGGTGGCCATCTCCGAAGCCCGCGAAGAGCTGTTCATCATGCTCTTGCTGTGGAGTGCGGCGGCCGGCATCTGCCTGGTGCAAGGCCTGCCCAGCTCCGACATGCGCTTCTGGGTGGCGATGCTGCTGGTGCAGTCGCTGCCGTACCTGGCGGCCTTGATAATGGCCTTCCTGTCCTCGCTGCCCAAACCGGCGCACACCGCGGTCGAGCCGCAGCAGGCTTGAGGCCCTGTGCAGTGCAGGGGTGCATCGCGTCCCCTGCGCCGGCCCGTTTGATATAAGATAACGCCCCCAGATTTTTCGCCTTGCCTTGCCCCCGGAGTTCTCCATGACGGCCCCAGCCGAGCTCTCGCCTACCCTTCAACTGGCCTGCGACCTGATCCGCCGCCCCTCGGTGACGCCGGTCGATGCCGACTGTCAGACCCAGATGATGAATCGCCTGGGTGCGGTCGGCTTCCAGCTCGAGCCGATGCGCATCGAAGATGTCGACAACTTCTGGGCCAGTCACGGCCAGCAGGACGGTCCGGTGCTGTGCTTCGCCGGTCACACCGACGTGGTGCCCACAGGCCCCGTGCAGCAATGGCAGCATGAGCCCTTCGACGCGCTGATCGATGCCGACGGCATGCTCTGCGGCCGCGGCGCCGCCGACATGAAAGGCAGCCTGGCCTCGATGGTGGTCGCCAGCGAACGCTTCGTGCGCGACTATCCTGATCACCGCGGCCAGGTCACGTTCCTGATCACCAGCGACGAAGAAGGGCCAGCGCATCATGGCACCAAGGCTGTGGTCGAGCGCCTCAAGGCACGCCAGCAGCGTTTGGACTGGTGCATCGTCGGCGAACCCTCGAGCACGTCCCTGCTCGGCGACGTGGTGAAGAACGGCCGCCGCGGCTCGCTCGGCGCGCACCTCACCGTGCGCGGCAAACAGGGCCACGTTGCCTATCCACATCTGGCGCGCAACCCGATCCACCTGGCGGCGCCCGCGCTGGCCGAGCTGGCGGCCGAGCATTGGGACCAGGGCAATGCCTTTTTCCCGCCGACCAGCTTCCAGATCTCCAACCTCAATGCCGGCACCGGCGCTACCAATGTCGTGCCGGGCGAACTGACCGCGCTGTTCAACTTCCGCTTCTCCACCGAGTCGACCGTAGAAGGCCTGCAGCAGCGCGTGGCGGCGATCCTCGACAAGCACCAGTTGGACTGGTCGATCGACTGGGCACTCTCGGGCCTGCCGTTTCTCACCGAGCCGGGCGAGCTGCTCGATGCGGTGTCGTCGAGCATCAAGGCCGTCACCGGCCGTGACACCCAGCCTTCGACCAGCGGCGGCACCTCCGATGGCCGTTTCATCGCCACCCTGGGCACCCAGGTGGTCGAGCTGGGGCCGGTCAACGCCACCATCCACCAAGTGGACGAGCGCATCCTGGCCAGTGACCTGGACCTGTTGACGGAAATCTACTACCAGACCCTGGTGCGGTTGCTCGCCTGATGCTGGCCTGCCCCCTCTGCCAGGCGCCACTGGCGCAGCTCGACAACGGCGTGGCCTGTGCGGCCGGCCACCGTTTCGACCGCGCTCGCCAGGGCTATCTGAACCTGCTGCCGGTGCAGCACAAGAACAGCCGTGACCCGGGCGACAACCAGGCCATGGTCCAGGCCCGCCGCGATTTCCTCGACGCCGGCCACTACGCGCCGGTGGCCGCGCGACTGGCGCAACTGGCTGCCGAACGCACCCCCGGCGCGTGGCTCGACATCGGCTGTGGCGAAGGCTACTACACCGCACGAATCGCCGAGGCGCTTCCTGCCGCCGACGGCTACGCCCTGGACATTTCCCGGGAGGCGGTCAAGCGTGCGTGCCGGCGCGCCCCGCAGCTCACCTGGATGGTCGCCAGCATGGCCCGCGTGCCCATGGCCGATGCCAACTGCGACTTCATCGCCAGCGTCTTCAGCCCCTTGGACTGGCGGGAAGCGAAACGCCTGCTGGCGCCGGGCGGCGGACTGATGCGCGTGGGGCCGACCAACGGCCACCTGATGGAACTGCGTCGCCTGCTCTACGATGAAGTGCGCCCTTACGCCGACGACAAGCACCTGGCTCTGGTGCCAGCAGGCATGCAGCACGCCCACAGCGAGGTCCTGGAATTCACCCTGACCTTGCCCGAAGCCCAGGCCCGTGCCGACCTGCTGGCCATGACCCCGCACGGCTGGCGTGCCAGCGCCGAAAAGCGCACTCGCGTGATCGAGCAGCCCGCGCCCCTCGAGGTCACGGTATCCATGCGTTATGACTATTTTGTGCGCCAAGACTGAGCACACCAGGAGCCCTGAAATGCGCCAACCCGATATCGAAATCTACCTCAAGGACGCAGACGTCGATCACAAGCAGATTGCCGCCTGGCTGACCGAGGCCCTGGGCCCGTGCAGCGAGTGGAAGCAGAAAGGCCAGACCTTCAAGTGCATGGCCGGTAACATCCCGGTCACTTGGTTACCCAAGGCTGTAGGGAAATGGAACAGCCTCTACCTGGAAAGCGACCAGACCCCATGGGTCGATGACATCGCCTGCGCCCGAGCCGCCTTCGCCGCGCTCAACGTGGAAGTGCGCTGCGCGCCGGGCAGTTGGGCCGAAGAAGACGGCGAAGAAGACGCCGACCGCTGGATCCGCATCAGCACTGACGGCGAAGAAGAAATCACCTGGCGCACGTGAAAGCAGCGGCGCGCTTCAGGAAAGCAGCGGCGAGCTTCAAGCTTCAAGCGGCAAGACCGGTGAACTCACGTCGGTATTGGCATCGCTTGCAGCTCGTCGCTCGCCACTCGTAGCGGTCTTAGAGGCCGACGACGTCCTCGGCCTGCAGGCCTTTCTGGCCCTGCACCAAGGAATATTCCACCTGCTGTCCCTCGACCAGGGTGCGGTGACCCTCACCGCGGATGGCGCGGTAGTGGACGAAGACATCGGCTCCACCCTCGCGCTGAATGAAGCCAAAGCCCTTGGCATCGTTGAACCACTTCACGTTCCCAGTCTCACGAGACGACATCTGCAACACTCCGGATTTTTATTTTCAAGATCGCCGTGCAGACAGAGGATTTTCTTCCTCTGGCTACGCAGCTTGCGGAAACTTCCTGCAAGGTGCGGACCGAGTATCTGTCGGATAACAAAAATTTTTATGACATGGCTTCAAATGGCCTATTTTTGCTGAACTTATGCCGATACGGCAGCCTAACTTGCTGGTATATCTCCTGAAACATTTTCCCAGGGCAATCACCCCATGACCCGTTCTCCCCTGCGCCGCCTGATTTTCGGTGCCCTGCGTCGCGTCCTGTACCTGTGGGTGCGCTCCGAGACCATCAACCAGTCCTCGCTGACGCTCAACCTCGACCGCAGCCGACCGGTCTTCTACGCCCTGCCTTCACCCTCGCTCACCGACCTGGCGGTGATCGACCGCGAGTGCACCAAGGCGGGGCTGCCCCGCCCGGTACTGCCCGTGGCCGTCGGCCCGCTGCACGAGCCTGCGGCGTTCTTCTACTTGACCCCCGACCCGGACTGGCTCGGTCGCCAGGACAAGCGCGGCGCACCGCCGACCTTGCAACGGCTGGTGACCACCCTCAGCGAACACGCCGAGGAAGATGCACAGATCATCCCGGTCAGCGTGTTCTGGGGGCAGACGCCCGCCAGTGAGAACAGCCCGTGGAAACTGCTGTTCGCCGACAGTTGGGCAGTTACCGGGCGTTTGCGCCGGCTGCTGACCGTGCTCATCCTCGGACGCAAGACCCGCGTGCAGTTCTCCGCACCCATCCACCTGCGCGAACTGGTGCAGCACAACAAAGGCCATGAACGCACGGTGCGCATGGCCCAGCGCGTGATGCGGGTGCATTTTCGCAATCTGCGCACGGCGGTCATCGGCCCGGATATTTCCCACCGGCGCAATCTGGTCAAGGGCCTGGTCCACGACCCGCTGGTTCGCCAAGCTATCAGCGACGAGGCTGAGCGCGAGAAGATCCCCTACGCCAAGGCCGAAGCCAAGGCCCTGCACTATGGCAACGAAATCGCCTCGGACTATACCTACACCGCGATTCGCTTCCTTGAAGTGGTGCTGAGCTGGTTCTGGAACAAGATCTACGACGGCATCAAGGTCAACCACATCGAGCAGGTGCAAGAACTTGCCCCCGGCCATGAGGTGATCTATGTCCCCTGTCACCGCAGCCATATCGATTATCTGCTGTTGTCCTACCTGCTGTTCCGCAACGGCCTGACGCCGCCGCACATCGCCGCGGGCATCAACCTCAACATGCCGGTCATCGGCAGCCTGCTGCGCCGGGGCGGCGCCTTCTTCATGCGCCGCACCTTCAAGGGCAATCCGCTATACACCGCCGTCTTCAACGAATACCTGCACACCCTGTTCACCAAGGGTTTCCCGGTGGAGTACTTCGTCGAGGGCGGACGCTCGCGCACCGGGCGCATGCTGCAACCGCGCCCCGGCATGCTGGCGATCACCCTGCGCAGCTTCCTGCGCTCATCGCGCACGCCGATCGTCTTCGTACCGGTGTACATCGGCTACGAGCGCGTGCTCGAAGGCCGCACCTACCTGGGTGAGTTGCGCGGGGCAAGCAAGAAGAAGGAGTCGATCTTCGATATCTTCAAGGTCATCGGCGCGCTCCGGCAGCGCTTCGGCGAGGTCTACGTCAATTTTGGCGAACCCATTCACCTGAACGGCTTCCTCGACCAACAACAACCGGGGTGGCGCGAACAGGACCTGGCGCCGCAGTTCCGCCCGACCTGGCTCAACGACACCACCACGCACCTGGGCGCGAAGGTGGCCCAGCACCTGAACGGCGCGGCGGCGATCAATCCGGTCAACCTGGTGGCCTTGGCGCTGCTGTCGACCAGCCGCCTGGCCCTGGACGAGCGGGCGCTGATCCGCGTGCTCGACCTGTACCTGGCGTTGCTGCGTCAAGTGCCCTACTCCGCGCACGTCACCCTGCCGGAGGGCGACGGTCGCGCGCTGATCGAGCACGTCAGAGGCATGGAGCTGCTGTCCGAACAGAAAGACGCGCTGGGCCGCATCCTGTACCTGGACGAAGCCAACGCGGTGCTGATGACCTACTACCGCAACAACATCCTGCACATCTTCGCCCTGCCGGCGCTGTTGGCGAGCTTCTTCACCAGCAGTGCACGGATGAGCCGTGAGTTGCTCGGGCAGTACGTGCACGCGCTGTATCCGTACCTGCAGGCCGAACTGTTCCTGCGCTGGACACCCGAAGCGCTCGACGAAGCCATCGATCAATGGCTGGCTGCGCTGGTGGAACAGGGGTTGCTGCGCGAAGAGCACGGGGTGTACCTGCGTCCGGCACCGAGTTCACGGCAGTTCGTGATGCTTACCCTGCTGGCCCGCGCCATCACTCAGACCCTGCAACGCTTCTACATGGCCACCTCGCTGCTGCTCAACAGCGGCCAACACAGCCTGGACGCCGAGGAACTGGAAGCGCTATGCGTGATGATGGCCCAGCGCTTGTCGATCCTGCATGGCCTCAATGCACCGGAGTTCTTCGACAAGACACTGTTCCGTCACTTCATCCAGACCCTGGTCAGCGAAGGCGTACTGCAACCGGACGACAGCGGCAAGCTGGGCTACCACGACAAGCTCGGCGAACTGTCCGAAGGGGTGGCAAAGCGCGTGCTGTCGGCGGAGCTGCGCCTGTCGATCCGCCAGGTGGCGCTGCATCGGGACGATACCCCCGTCGCGTGATAGGGTGCATGTCTGATGCCCATCGGTGCGCGGATCGGAGCCGATCCGCGCACCGAGTTCGATTCACTTTCTGCCCTCAAGGACGCCTTCATGATTCGTTCCTCCCTGCGCTTGACCACCCTGTGCGCCGGTCTGCTGCTGTCGGCCAGCGCCCTCGCCCTGTCGCTGGGCAACCTGTCCCAGCAAGATGCTGCCGGCGGCCTCAAGGACGCCCTGACCCAAGGCGCGCAGATCGCCGTCAAGCAACTGAGCACGCCCGGCGGTTTCAGTGACAATCCCGATGTGCGCATCGAGTTGCCCGGCAAGCTCGGCAAGGCGGCCCAGGCCATGAAAATGTTCGGCAAGGGCGACCAGGTCCAGGCTCTGGAAACCAGCATGAACAAGGCGGCCGAAGCCGCTGTGCCGCAGGCCCAGGCGATTCTGGTGGACGCGGTGAAGAAGATGAGCGTGACCGATGCCAAGGGCATCCTCAGCGGCGGCGGCGAAGCGGCGACGAAGTATCTGGACAAGAGCAGCCGCGAGCAGATCCGCGCCAAGTTCCTGCCGATCGTCAAGCAGGCCACCGACAAGGTCGGCCTGGCCCAGCAGTACAACAGCTTCGCCGGCCAGGCCAAAGGCCTGGGCCTGATCAAGGACGACGCCAACATCGAGAACTACGTGACCGAAAAAGCCTTGGACGGTCTGTTCGAGATGATCGGCAAGCAGGAGCAGAGCATCCGCCAGAACCCTGCGCAAGCGGCCACCAGCCTGGCCAAGAAGGTCTTCGGCGCGCTCTGAGCCTCTCCGCATCCCCTTCGCGGGCGCCCTGCCCGCGAAACACCGCCAGTCACCGCCCGGCCGACTGGCGCTGAGGCTGATCGCACACGATCGACCGCGGACGCCCACTTCCTTTCCAGGCGAATGCCTACCTGTCACATGCGACCTGCACCCTAGGGCTCTGTGCAGCGTGTTCGCGCGTTCGCGCCGACCGCCGCTACATGACGCGAGTGCCCTTTTTGCGCCAGGAGTCGATGACATGAGGCCAGAAATCGCTGTACTTGATATCCAAGGTCAGTACCGGGTGTACACGGAGTTCTATCGCGCGCAGACCGCAGAGCGGACCATCGTTCTGGTCAATGGCTCGCTGGCCACCACCGCCTCCTTCGCCCAGACCGTGCGCAGCCTGCATCCGCACTTCAACGTGGTGCTGTACGACCAGCCCTACGCCGGCAAGTCCAAGCCGCACAACCGCCATGAGCGGCTGCTGAGCAAGGAGACCGAAGCGCATATCCTGCTGGAGTTGGTCGAGCACTTCCGGGCCGACCACGTCATGTCCTTTTCCTGGGGCGGCGCTTGCACCCTGCTGGCTCTGGCGCACCAGCCGCAACGGGTGAACAAGGCGATCATCAGTTCGTTCTCGCCGGTGATCAACGGCCCCATGCGCGACTACCTGGAGCGGGGCAGCCAATACCTGTCGGCCTGCGACCGCCCTGGAGTGGGCAATCTGGTCAACGACACCATCGGCAAGCACCTGCCCTCACTGTTCAAGCGTTTCAACTATCGCCACGTCAGCAGCCTGGACAGCCACGAGTACGCGCAGATGCACTTCCATATCCACCAAGTGTTGGATCATGACCTGCAGCGGGCATTGACCGGGGCGCGCAACATCGATATTCCGGTGTTGTTCATCAACGGCGAGCGTGACGAATACACCACGGTCGAGGACGCCAGGCAGTTCGCCCGGCATGTGGACAGGAGCGCGTTCAGCGTGATTCGCGACGCCGGGCACTTCCTGGACATGGAGCACAAGGCAGCCTGCGAAGACACCCGCAGCGCGATGCTGGGTTTTCTGCAACCGGCCCGTACACCTCGGCAGCGCTATGGCTATGAGGCGGGTCAGCAGGCGTTGGCGGGGTGAGTACAGCGTGGGGTGGGGCCTGCCAGCCGTAGACAAGCGCTGCTGCAAGGCTTTTTTGCTGCTTGGACTTTCCAGGACACCAGGATTCTGGTAAAAAGTCGGGCTGCGAAGCGGGTATAGTTTAGTGGCAAAACGAAAGCTTCCCAAGCTTTAGTTGAGGGTTCGATTCCCTCTACCCGCTCCACATTCTTCGCACTGCGCATCTGATTGCAGCCCCCAAAGAGCCCTCGGCTCTTTTTTCATGTCTACGCCCTTCGTTGACCTGCCCCATCGCTTTGCTCGCCGCAATCGGCTTGAATTCAGCCCCCACGACACGCTGCATGAGACTTGCAAGCGAAGCGGCTTCAGGTGCATATCGCTCCTGCGCACCCAGAAATCATCAAAGGACTGCCCATGTTTCTTTCCCGCTGGCTGCCGGGCCTGGCCAACCTCCTGCACTACCGCCGCGAATGGTTCCGCGCTGATCTGCAAGCCGGCCTGTCGGTGGCGGCGATCCAGATTCCGATCGCCATCGCCTATGCCCAGATCGTCGGTTTGCCGCCGCAGTACGGTTTGTATGCCTGTGTACTGCCGATGATGGTCTACGCCTTGATCGGCAGCTCACGGCAACTGATGGTCGGCCCCGATGCGGCCACCTGTGCGATGATCGCTGGCGCCGTGGCGCCCTTGGCGATGGGCGATCCGCAGCGGATCGCCGAGTTGTCGGTGATCGTCACGCTGCTGGTCGGGGTGATGCTGATCGCTGCCGGCGTGGCCCGCGCCGGCTTCATTGCCAGTTTCTTCTCGCGGCCGATCCTGATCGGCTACCTCAATGGCATCGGCCTCAGCCTGATCGCCGGGCAACTGTCCAAAGTGGTGGGCTTCAGCATCGAGGGTGACGGCTTCATTCTCAGCCTGATCAATTTCGTCGAGCGCCTGGGCGAGATCCACTGGCTGACCCTGGTCATCGGCCTGGGCGCACTGGCGCTGCTGATCTGGCTGCCGTGCCGCTATCCGAAACTGCCCGCAGCGCTGGTCACCGTTGCCGTGTTCACCCTGCTGGCGGGGCTGTTCGGGCTGGACCGCTTCGGCGTGGCCATCCTCGGCCCGGTGCCGGCCGGCATGCCCGAACTGGCCTGGCCGCAAAGCACCTTGGCCGAGACCAAGAGCCTGCTGCGCGACGCGCTGGGGATCGCGACGGTCAGCTTCTGCAGCGCCATGCTCACGGCGCGCAGCTTCGCGGCCCGGCACGGCTATGCGATCAATGCCAATCACGAATTCGTCGCCCTGGGCGTGAGCAACCTGGCGGCGGGGCTCTCCCAGGGCTTTGCCATCAGTGGCGCCGACTCGCGCACCGCGGTCAACGACATGGTCGGCGGCAAGAGCCAACTGGTGGGCATCATCGCCGCCTTGGTCATCGCGTTGATCCTGCTGCTGTTCACCGCGCCCATGGCCTGGATTCCTCAGGCGGCACTCGGCGCGGTGCTGCTGATGGCGGGCTGGGAGCTGATCGACGTGAAGTCCCTGGGCAAGATCCGACGCCTGAGTCGCTTCGAGTTCTGGTTGTGCCTGCTGACCACGCTCGGCGTACTCGGCCTCGGCGTGCTGCCGGGCATCGTCTTCGCCGTGACCCTGGCCATCCTGCGGCTGCTCTACACCATCTACCAGCCCACCGACGCCGTGCTGGGCTGGATGCCCGGCATCGAAGGCCAGGTCGATGTGCGCCAGCATCCGCAGGCCCGCACCGTGCCCGGCCTGGTGGTGTACCGCTTCGACGATGCCGTGCTGTTCTTCAATGCCGACTACTTCAAGATGCGCCTGCTCGAAGCCGTGCAACGCGAGCCCGATCCACAGGCGGTACTGTTCGACGCCGAAGCGGTGACCAGCATCGACGTCAGTGGCATTGCCGCCTTGCGTGAGGTACGCGACACCCTCCAGGCGCAAGGCGTGCACTTCGCCATCGCCCGCGCCCGCGGCACCTTCCTGCGCATGCTGGTGCGCTCGGGCATGGCCCGCGAGATGGAGGACCGCTTGCTGTTCGGCTCGGTGCGCGCTGGGATTCGGGCGTATCGGGTTTGGCGCAATCGTGAGCGAGGCGACCGCTGATCACGATCACGCGCAACCGCGATTCATTCAGGCAATCAAAACCCTAACGCCTGCAACACCTGCCCTTCATCCGCCACCGCCGGTCGCTGGTAAAAGCGCAGCAACGTCCCGGCCCGGTTGGTGAAAATGCCATCCACCCCGGCGTCCATCGCCTTGGCGAAGTCTTCGCGATCGTCCAGGGTGTAGGCATGCACCAGCAGGCCACGCGCGTGGCTGGCCTGGTTCATCCACGGCTGGATCAGGTCGGTGTAACTCTGCTCGCCCAGGCGGCTACGCTGCGCGGAGGGACCGGTGCCGATGGCGCCGCCGGCCTTGGCGGCATCCAGCCAGCGCAGCAGCTCCTTGCGGTCCTTGGGCGCCTGACGCGCATAGAAACGTGCTTTGTCCTGCTCGCCCGAGTCGGCGAAGTCCTGGCCCGACTTGGGTTCGATGCTGCCCTTGCCTACCCACAGCAGCAGAATCTTCGGCACCTGCGGCATCTCCTGGTGCAGCAGGGCCAGGCTGTCGCGGTCGAAAGTCTGCAAGATCACCCGCCCAGGTCTGTCGAGCCAGCCACGGGCCTGGAGCCGCGCCTTGAGCTGGCGTTCGATGCCGGGAAACTGCTTGGGCACCTTGGTTTCGATGTACAACCCCGGCTGACGCTCGGGATTGCCCTCGGCGATGTCGATCACTTCATCGAGGGTCAGGATCTGCTGCCCGGCGAAGCTCGCCCTGGCGCGCTGCGGGTAGGCCTGGTTGAACCAACTGCCAGCGTCCAGCGCTTTCAGTTCGGCCAGGGTGAAGTCGCTGACCGGACGCCCGGCACGCCCTGGGAAGCGCGAGGCGACGTCGCTGGTGCGCGCCAGCACATCGTCATGCACCACCACCAGCACATTGTCGCGGCTGCGTTGCAGGTCCAGTTCCAGGTAATCGGCGCCCAGCTCGCGCGCCAGCAGATAGGCCGCAGCGGTGGATTCAGGCGCGTCGAAGGAGGCCCCACGGTGAGCGATCACCGCTGGATAGGGGATGGACTGGGCCTTGGCCAGGGCCGCACCGTCATCGGCTCGGACATCCATCGTCGACAACAGCAAGCCCAGCAGGGGCGCTACGCGTATACGCATGTTCAGATCCTCTCGGGCCGCACCCCGCACGCGCGGCGCAGCGGATTCCTTGGAGGGCCAAGCCTCTCACAGCTTCGATGACATGCTAAAGTCCCCGCTCACCGCTGCCCCACGGATGCTCGATGCCCTCTCTCGATTCTCAGCTCGCCCAATGGTCCGATCTCGATGCCCGCCACCCCTGCACCGCCCTGCTGCTGGGCAACGGCGCCAGCCGCGTGTTGTGGAAGCCGTTCGGCTATTTCTCGCTGTACGAGCAAGCGCAGAAGGCCGGGCGCAAGAGCGGCCTGGCGATCAGCGACCAGGCGCTGTTCAAGTCGCTGGGCACCGAGCTGTTCGAGCCGGTGCTGAGCATGCTCAATACCACGGTGCGCACCAATGCCGCCCTGGCGATCAACTCCACCGCGCCGCTGAACCGCTACTACTCGATCAAGGAAGCGCTGATCCACGCCCTGCGCGCCGTGCACCCGCCGCATGCGCTGTTGTCCAGCGCCACAATGGCCACGATCAACGCGGCCCTGCGTCAGTACCGCAGCGTCTACACCAGCAACTACGACCTGATCCTGCCGTGGGCGATGGAACAGGCACCGCAAGGTTTTGCCCAGCTGTTCGATGACGAAGGCTTCTTCGATGTGCGCCGCACCGCCAGCCCCGGCACCCGTGTCCTGCACCTGCATGGCGGCCTGCACCTGCTCAAGCTGCCCGACGGCAGCACGCGCCAGCGCAGCGCTATCGGCGCCGAACTGCTCGAAGGCGTTGCCGTGAACATTCCCGGCGAGGTGCCGCTGTTCGTCAATGAAGACCGCAGCGAGCACAAGCTGCGGGCCATCCGCCAGTCGGACTACCTGTCCTGGAGCCTGGCCCAGCTTGCGGGCGAACAGGGTGGCCTGTGCCTGTTCGGCCAGCACTTGGACAGCAGCGACGAGCACCTGCTGCTGGCCATTCGCCAGGCCAGGCCGAAACACCTGTGCATCGCCATCCGCCCTTTGAACGACGCCTCGATCCTCAACCAGAAGCAGCATTTCACCGAGCGCCTGGCCGGTGCGGTCGATGGCGCCCTGCACTTCTTCGACGCCAGCAGCCATCCGCTCGGCGCCGCCGAACTGGCCCTGCCCGTGCCCCTGACCCACGCCCGGCGCCTCTGAACGAGGCGCCACGCCTGGCTAGCAAATGTAAATAATTCTCGATAAGATCCGCACCCTTTCTCCAGGCCAGCCCGGAAAGCGTGCATGCAGCGCCTCAAGCCCGATCCCGCCCCCGCCGACACCTGCCGCAGTTTCTACGCCGAAATCCTGCATTTCCTGCGCAAGCGCATGGACAACGCCAGCGATGCCGCAGACATGACCCAGGACGTGTTCGCCCAATGGCTCGGCTACCGTGACCGGGCCAAAGTCGAGCAACCGCGTGCCTTCCTGTTTCGCATGGCACGCAACCTGCTGAGCGATCACTGGCGTCGGCAACAGGTGCGTCAGAGCGTGCTGGAGGAGACGACCATCGACCCCGCCACCAGCGCCAACGATCCCCTCGATCACGCCCAGCGCCGTCAGCGCTTGGAACAATTGCGCCAAGTACTCGCCGAGCTCTCGCCGCGGCGACGAGAAGCCCTTATGCTGCACCGCTTTGAACGCCTGACCCAGGCGCAGATCGCCGAACGCATGAATATTTCCGTAAGCATGGTCGAAAAGCACATCGCTGCGGCCCTGCTGCACTGCAAGCAACGGCTGGACAGTGAAGATGGCAGGGAGCAGCCGTAATGAGCCTCACCGACGAGACCGATCCACGCCCGCTCGACGCCCAAGCCGCCAGTTGGTTCACGCGTAACCGCAACGCGACAACGCGCGAGCAGCGCAAGGCCTTCGCCCAGTGGATTCGCCATCCCGAGCACGCCCGCGCCTACCGTCAGTTCGAGCAACTGTGGGCAGACATGGCCGCGCTCAAGCAGGTCAACCACCCCGTCGCGCGGGTGCAGTATCGATCGCCGCGTTGGCGTCCACTGATCGCCACGGCGGCGGCGCTGCTGTGCGCGCTGCTGGCGGGCAACCTGGGCAGCGGCAGCACGCCGATACGCCAGGCCCTGGTCGCCGGTAGCACGATGCGCAGCCTGCACTTGCCCGACGGCAGCCAGTTGTACGTCAATGCCCGCACCCGTGTGCAACTGGACTTCACCGCACAGCGACGGCTGATCACGCTGGAACAGGGCCAGTTGTACATTGACGTGGCGCCAGACAAGGAGCGGCCGCTGTTCGTCGATGCCGGCAGCGCGCTGGTGCGCGTGGTCGGCACCGGCTTCGACCTGCGCCGTGGCGCACGCGAGTTGACCCTGAGTGTCGCCCATGGCCAGGTCGCCTTCGAAACCTCCGGCGAGAACCAGGCGCCCATGCTGGTCGAGGCCGGCCAGCGCGTCACCTACGAGCCGTCTCGTGGCAGCCTGCTGCGCCAGAACCTGGGCGAGCAGCGCGTGGCCGACTGGCGCGACGGTCATGTCAGCTTCAGGAACCGCGAACTGGCGAGCCTGATCGATGAACTGAGCCTGTACCGCCAGCAGCCGGTGCTGCTGGCCGACCCGAACCTGGCTCGCTACAAGGTTTCGGGCAATCTCGACGTACACGACCCCGACGCGCTGCTCAACGCGCTGCCTGCCTTGCTACCGGTGAAAACCGTGCGCCTGGGCGATGGCCGTTTGCGCATCGAGCACCGCGCGCATTAATTTGAGAATTTTTATCATTCGCAGGTGAGGATTTTTCCCAACACCGCGTCTCCTTCCCCGCCTGCCGGATGAACGGTGGGCTTTTTTCCGGCCATTTGCCGTTTGGGGGAATCCATGTCGTCTGCGTTGCGTCCGCTGCAAGCCTTGCCCGTCCGTCCTACCCTGCTGGCCTTGTGCCTGAGCCTGAGCCTGGCCGCCCAGGCCGCGCCTGTGCAATTGGACCTGCCAGCGCAACCGCTGGCCCAGTCGCTGAGCCAACTGGCGCAGCAGGCGCAGGTTCAGTTGCTGTTCGATGAAGCGCTGCTCAGCGGTGCGCGTGCACCGGCCCTGCGCGGCGCCTTCGAGCCACAGGACGCCATCGCCCGCTTGCTGACCGGCAGCCGCTTCGCCCTGGTGCGCGTGGGCGAGACTTTCGTGGTGCGTCAGCACGAGCCTGTCGCACCTGGCGAAGCCGCACAGGCGGATAACAGCATTCAGCTCGGCGCCCTGAGCATCGTCGGCGACGGACAGCAGATCGGCCCGCAGAACGTCGGGCGTTCGACCCTGGACCAGGAACAGATCGACCGCTACCAGCCCAGCAACATCCCCAGCGTGATCGCCACCCTGCCCGGCGTGAACATGGGCGGCTCGGCCAAGCCGGGCGGTCAGACCATCAATATCTGGGGCCTGGGCGATGCCGAAGACGTGCCGATGACCGTCGATGGCGCGACCAAGAGCGGCTTCGAGCGCTACCAGCAAGGCACCGTATTCATCGAACCCGAGCTGATCAAGCACATCGAGGTGGAGAAAGGTCCGCACTCGGTCAAGACCGGCAACGGTGGCTTCGGCGGCAGCGTCAACATGACCACCAAGGATGCCGGCGACCTGCTTCAGGACGGCCGCAACAGCGGTGCCATGCTCAAGTACGGCTATGCCAGCAACGATCACCAGCAGGTGTACAGCTCCGCGCTGTTCGGGCGCAGCGACGACGGCCGTATCGACGGCCTGGCCTACCTGACCAAGCGTGACGGCGGCGACATGAAGCTGGCCAGCAACCTCCCCGATCCCGACGGCGCTTACCCGATCAATCCTACCCGCCTGCCCAACAGCGCGCTGGACCTGGAAGGCGCACTGTTCAAGGGCAACCTGCACGTGAGCGACGAACACAGCCTGGGCTTTTCCTGGTCGCGTTCGCAGAGCGAACGCTGGGCGCCGTTCTCTTCCACGGCCTATCCGACACCGCCGAGCGCCGCCAATATCCGCCGCTACGGCTACGCCGCCGCACTGACCCGCTTCCTGGCCAACCGCACCACCACCGACACCACATGGTCGAGCACCTACACTTATCAGCCGTTGGATAACCGTTGGGTCGATCTGGAGGTCAAATACTCCGACTCCGACACTCAGCAGACCGACGAGCGACCTGCGACCGCGTTCTTCCAGCCAGCCACCGGCGGGCGCAAGATGGATACCGAGTACCGCGACCGCATGCTTGCAGTCACCAACACCAGCCTGTTCGAGACGGCAGCGCTGGAGCACGCGCTGACGGTTGGCGCGCAGATCCGCCGGCACAACCGCGACACGCAGATGTGGATGCCTGGCAGCCTCTACGAAACTGCGCGCTACAACTACGGCCACTATCAGCCCTACTTCATGCCCAGCGGCACGGTGCGCAGCCAGGGCTATTACCTGCAAGACGCCATCACCCTGGGCGATGTCACCCTCACCCCATCGCTGCGCTACGACCAGGTGACCAACGACGGCAAGCCCAATGATGCGCCGCTGTACGACAACCCCGCCGCCGGCCACGACTACAGCGCCAAGACCTACCGCGGCTGGTCGCCGCGCCTGGCACTGTTCTGGAAGGTGACGCCCAATGCTGCACTGTTCGCCGACTACAGCAAGACCTGGCGCGCGCCGGTGCTCGACGAGCAGTATGAGGTGCAGGGCAGCGGCAGCCGGACCGCCACCAGCCGCGACCTCGACCCTGAACGCATCACCGCATTGCGCGTGGGCAGCGTGTTCGACTTCGACAACCTGCTGTCGGCCAACGACAGCGCCCAGGTGCGCACCACCCTGTTTCGCAACCATATCGAGGACGAAATCTTCAAAGCCACCGGCATCGGCTGCCCACAGCAGTTGCTCACCGGCGGCTCCATCGCCAACACCTGCGGCGGCGGCCTGATGTCCAACTACCGCAACATCGGCGATGTGGTGATCAAGGGCTTCGAGATCGAGAGTTTCTACGACGCCACCTACCTGTTCGGCTCGGCGTCGTTTTCCTGGATCACGGGTCGGCACCAGGGCGCCTACACCAACCCCTGGGGACCGGACGTGTGGGCCAAGGACATCCCTGCGCCCAAGTGGATCACCACCCTGGGCGTGAAGATTCCGGCCTGGGACGCACGGGTCGGCTGGACCGCGCAGTTCGTGCGCAAGACCGACCGCCTGCCCAGCGACCGCTACTACAGCGGACCCGGCAGTGTGCTGGGCGACCGCTACTACGACCAGTACGCCAACGGCCGCTATCAGATCCACGGTCTGTTCGCCAACTGGAAACCGCAGCAGGCCTACCTCAAGGGCACCGAGGTGAACCTCACGGTGGACAACCTGTTCAACGAGTCGGCCCGGCCTGAGCTGTCAGGGGAGAATGCGCTGATGCAGGGGCGCAATGCCAAGGTCAGCGTGACGCGGTTCTTCTGAGTGACGATACGCTCAGCCGGGGATCAGGCCGTCGGCACGCAGCAGGGTTTCCAGGCAGTGCTCCTGCACGCCGTAGAACGCCTTGAGCTGGGCGATCTTCTCCAGCAGCGCGGCGTTATCGCCGGCCTGGCGGCGCTTGACCGCCAGGATCATCTTGTTCTTGTTGGTGTGCTCCAGGGAGATGAACTCGAACACCTTGGTCTCGTAGCCGCAGGCCTCCAGGTACAGCGCACGCAGGCTATCGGTGAGCATTTCGGCTTGCTGGCCCAGGTGCAGGCCGTACTGCAGCATCGGTTGCAGCAAACCCGGGCTGTGCAACTGCGGGCGGATCTGCTTGTGGCAGCACGGTGAGCACATGATGATCGACGCGCCGCAGCGGATGCCGGTGTGGATGGCGTAGTCAGTGGCGATGTCGCAGGCATGCAGGGCGATCATCACCTCGATGGCCTCGGGCACCACGCTGCGCACGTCGCCGCACTCGAATACCAGGCCCGGATGCTGCAGACGCGCCGCGGCGGCGTTGCACAGTTCGACCATGTCCGCACGCAGCTCCACGCCGGTCACCTGCGCTTCGCGGCCCAGGGTGTGGCACAGGTAGTCGTGCATGGCGAAGGTCAGGTAGCCCTTGCCCGACCCGAAGTCGGCCACCCGCAGCGGTTGCGTCTGGGTCAGCGGCGCACTGGCCAGGGCATGGTCGAAGACTTCGATGAACTTGTTGATCTGCTTCCACTTGCGCGACATCGACGGAATCAGGGCGCCTTGCCCGTCGGTCACGCCCAGGTCGCGCAGGAACGGCCGCGACAGCTCCAGGTAACGTTTCTTCTCCCGGTCGTGGCCGCTGCTGGCCTGCTGGCTCGGCGCCTGGGCAGCGTGGCGCTGCAGCAGCGCCTTGCCTTTCTTGCTGAAGCCCAGTTGCACTTCGCCCTCGGCGGTGAACAGGTGAGCATTGCGAAACTGCTCGGGCAGCAGCTCGGCCACCAGCGTCAGCGCCGCGTCCAGGGGCAGGTTGCGGGTGATGTCGCGGGTCTGGTGGCGATACACCAGCGAAAGGCAGGCCTGGCCCTTGAGCTGCACCGGTTTGGCAATGATGCGCTGCAGGCTGCCGTCGGCCCCGACAGGGCGCGCCAGCACCAGTTTGAGCAGGTGCTGGCGGTGCAGGGCGTCGCTCAGCAGGCTGAGAAATTGGTCGCGGGCGTCCGGCGCAGGTGTGGCGGAAGACATGAAAGGAGCAGCCTCGAAAATGCGTGATGGCCGGCATTCTACAGGGTTTACCGGCCGGCGCCCGAGGCTCAGTCCAGGACCACCAGTTGATTAGTCAGTTGATTGCGCCGCCCAATCGAAGGCAGCGTGCGCCCCAGCAGTTCGCCACAGGCATCGATGCACTCGACGAAACCTTGCAGGGTGCTGCCTTGGTTCACCCGCTCGCTCAAACGCGCCACCAGTGCCGCACGGACGGCATCGTCGAGGTGTCGGGCGGTGCCTTGATCGGTAAGGATGGTGACGAAGCGCTCGGCCTCGCAGACGAAGATCAGCACGCCACTGGTGCCGGCGGTGCGCTGCAGGTGCTGCTCGTGAAACTGCTGCTGGGCGAAAGCGGCGGCGCGGCGGCGGCGCAGCAAGCGCGGTGCCAGGCGGGCGGCCAGCCAGGGCGTGCGCAGCAACAGGCAGAAGGCGACGAACAGCAGCACTTGGGTCACCAGCAAGCCGCGCAGGCCCGGCCAGCCAAGCAGCCACTGCAGCAGCGCCGGCAGCAGTACGGCCAACAGCGCGGCCCACAGCAGGGGCAGGTAAGGATAGTCGTCGGCGCGACGGGCCAGTACGGCCACCAGTTCGGCATCGGTGCGCTGTTCGGCGCGGGCGATGGCTTCGGCCACCTGGCGGCGTTGATATTCGTCGATGGGGATCATGCCCGGAGGTACTCGCTCGTTCTTATTGTCGTGGTCCCGGCGACGGGACGCCGGCAGTGTATCTCATCGGCACGCGCTTATAGGGCATAATCCGCCGCAGCCGCAGGGCGCAGTACGGCCAGCGCACCACAACAACAGTCGCCGCGAAGCCACAGCGGCGAGCGAATCGATGGATGATGGAATTGATGATGAAATTGCCGTTGCTGGGCCTGGCCATGGGCCTGGTCAGTCACGTGGCCCTGGCGGCCCCCTCCGCCCCGCCTCTGGAAGACAAGGCGGCCTTCATCGACCACCTGATCGGCCAGATGAGCGTCGAAGAAAAAATCGGCCAGTTGCGCCTGATCAGCATCAGTCCGGAAATGCCGCGCGAGAAAATCCGCGAGGAAATCGCCGCCGGGCGCATTGGCGGCACCTTCAACTCGCGCACCGCCCCGGAAAACCGCCCGATGCAGGACGCGGCGCTGCGCAGCCGGCTGAAGATCCCGATGTTCTTCGCCTACGACACCCTTCACGGCGAACGCACGATCTTCCCGATCAGCCTGGGCCTGGCCGCGACCTGGGACATGGACGCCATCGCCAAGGTCGGCCGCACCTCGGCCATCGAAGCGTCGGCCGACGCTCTGGACATGACCTTCGCGCCGATGGTCGACATTGCCCGCGATCCGCGCTGGGGCCGCACCAGCGAAGGCTTCGGTGAAGACACCTACCTGACCTCGAAGATCGGTCAGACCCTGGTCCGCGCCCTGCAGGGCAAGAGCCCGGCCGAGCCGGACAGCATCATGGCCATCGTCAAGCACTTCGCCCTGTATGGCGCCGTGGAAGGCGGGCGCGACTACAACACGGTCGATATGAGCCTGCCGAAAATGTACAACGACTACCTGCCGCCGTACCGCGCCAGCCTCGACGCCGGTGCAGGCGGGGTGATGGTGGCGCTGAACTCGATCAACGGCGTGCCGGCCACTGCCGACACCTGGCTGATGAACGACCTGCTGCGCAAGCAGTGGGGCTTCAAGGGCGTGACCATCAGCGACCATGGCGCGATCCAGGAATTGATCCGCCACGGCGTGGCCCGTGACGGCCGAGAGGCGGCCAAGCTGGCGATCAAGGCCGGCATCGACATGAGCATGAACGACACGCTCTACGGCCAGGAGTTGCCGGGTCTGTTGAAGTCCGGCGAAGTCACCCAGGCCGAGCTCGACCAGGCCGTGCGCGAGGTGCTCGGCGCCAAGTACGACATGGGTCTGTTCAAGGATCCCTACGTGCGTATCGGCAAACCCGACACCGACCTCAAGGACTACTACGGCGAAGACCGTCTGCACCGCGAGGCCGCCCGCGACGTGGCTCGACGCAGCCTGGTGCTGCTGGAGAACCGCGATCAGACCCTGCCGCTGAAGAAGGCGGGCACCATCGCCCTGGTCGGCCCGCTGGCCGACGCCCCCATCGACATGATGGGCAGTTGGGCCGCCGACGGCCGGCCCGAGCACTCGGTGACCGTGCGCGACGGCCTGCGCCGTGCCACCGAGGGCAAGGCCAAGCTGGTGTATGCCCGCGGTTCGAACATCAGCGGCGACAAGGCCATCGTCGACTACCTGAACTTCCTCAACTTTGCCGCCCCGGAAATCGTCGACGACCCGCGTCCGGCCGCCGTGCTGATCGACGAAGCGGTCAAAGCCGCGCGTCAGTCCGATGTCGTGGTGGCCGTGGTCGGCGAGTCGCGTGGCATGTCCCACGAGTCCTCCAGCCGCACCACCCTGGAAATCCCGGCCGTGCAGCGCGAGCTGATCAAGGCCCTGAAAGCCACCGGCAAGCCGCTGGTGCTGGTGCTGATGAACGGCCGTCCGCTGTCCATCGCCTGGGAGCGCGAGCAGGCCGACGCCATCCTGGAGACCTGGTTCAGCGGCACCGAGGGCGGCAATGCCATCGCCGATGTGCTGTTCGGCGACTACAACCCGTCGGGCAAGCTGGCGATCACCTTCCCGCGCTCGGTCGGGCAGATCCCGGTGTACTACAACCACCTGAGCATCGGTCGCCCCTACACCCCAGGCAAACCCGGCAACTACACCTCGCAGTATTTCGAGGAGCCTAATGGGCCGCTGTATCCGTTCGGCTACGGTTTGAGCTACAGCCAGTTCGAGCTGTCGGACCTGGCCCTGTCCAAGACGGCCATCAAGCGCGGCGACACCCTGCAGGCGGAGGTGACGGTGAAGAACACCGGCAAGTTCGACGGCGAGACCGTGGTGCAGCTCTATGTCCAGGACGTCAGCGCGTCCATGAGCCGCCCAGTCAAGGAGTTGAAGCACTTCCAGAAGGTGCTGCTCAAGGCCGGCGAAGCGCGCACCCTGACCTTCGCCATCAGTGAGGACGACCTGAAGTTCTACAACGGCCAGTTGCAGCATGTCGCCGAGCCGGGACAGTTCAACGTCCAGGTGGGATTGGACTCGCAAGCGGTGCAGCAGCAGAGCTTCGAGCTGCTGTAGCGCGCAGGTACCGCTCCTGCAAGGGATCTGCAGGAGCGGCCTAGGTTCGACACGGCCAACAGCCCCCCAGGACCCGCCCATGCCTTCATCACTGCGCGCCCTACGTCTGGGCCTGATCATCCTGCTGATCCTGATCGGCACCGCCCTGAGCGCCAGTTGGGCCATGCAGCACGCCAAGCGCCAGGCGATGCAGGCCGATGCACGGCGGGCCAGCGAACAATTGACGCTCTACGCCAATGGCCTGCACACACTGATCGAGCGCTACCGCGCCCTGCCCGCAGTGCTGGCGCTCGACCCGCAGTTGATCGACGCGCTGCGCGGCCCGGTCGGCGAACCCCTGCAGCGCGTGCTCAACCACAAGCTCGAACGCATCAACGGCGCGGCCAATTCCTCCACCCTGGAGCTGCTGGACCATACCGGACTGGCGGTGGCCGCCAGCAACTGGCGCCTGCCGACCACCTATGTCGGCTCCAACTACGGCTTTCGCCCTTACTTCAAGCAGACCCGCGTGCAGGGGCGCGGCAGCTTCTATGCTGTCGGCGTGACCAGTGGCGTGCCCGGCTACTTCCTCTCCAGCGCAGTCACCGACGAACAGGGGCGCTTCCTCGGTGCGATGGTGGTCAAGCTCGAATTTCCCGAACTGGAACGCGAATGGCGGCAAGGCAATGACGACGTGCTGCTGGTCAGCGACGCGCGCGGGATCACTTTCATCGCTAACCAGAATGGCTGGCGCTACCGTGAACTGCTGCCGTTGAGCGACGACGACCGCGCCGAACTGGCCCAGACCCGCCAGTACGACAAGCAACCGCTGATACCGCTGCCGCATCAGTTGCTCAGCCGCTTCGATGAGCGCAGCACGCTGCGCCGGGTGAAGGGGCCGGAGGGCAGCGCCGACTACCTCTGGGAAAGCCTGCCGCTGACCACCGAGGGCTGGACCCTGCACCTGCTGCGCAAACCCCAGGTGAGCGAGGACGCCCGCAACGCCGCCTTGCTCGGCGCGGCGGTGTGGTTGAGCCTGGCCTTTGCCGTACTGTTCGTCAGCCAGCGCCTGCGCATCGCCCGCCTGCGCCAACGCAGCCGCGAGGAGCTGACGCGTCTGGTGGAAGCCCGCACCCGCGAGCTGCGCACCGCCCAGGAAGGTCTGGTGCAGTCGGCCAAACTGGCCGCGCTGGGGCAGATGTCGGCGGCCCTGGCCCATGAAATCAACCAGCCACTGACCACCCAGCGCATGCAACTGGAGACCCTGCGCCTGCTGCTCGACCACGGTCGTATCGAACAGGCCCGCCAGGCACTGGAGCCGCTGGAACACATGCTCACGCGCATGGCCGCGCTCACCGGCCACCTGAAGACCTTCGCCCGCAACAGCCCCGGCGGGCTGCGCGAACGGCTGGACCTGGCCGGTGTGGTCGACCAGGCGCTGGAACTCATGGACACGCGTCTACGCAGCGAGCAGGTCGAGGTGGCGCTGTATCTGGCGCGCCCGGCCTGGGTGCGCGGCGATGCAATCCGTCTGGAGCAGGTGTTGATCAACCTGCTGCGCAACGCCCTCGACGCCATGCTTGACAAGCCTTACAAGCGCCTGGAAATCCGCATCGAAGCCGGCGACGGGCAGTGGCGCCTGAGCGTGCTCGACTCCGGCGGCGGCATCGCCCAGGCCGATCTGGCCAAGGTTTTCGACCCGTTCTTCACCACCAAGCCCGTGGGCGAAGGCCTGGGCTTGGGCCTGGCGATTTCCTATGGCATCGTCCATGAGGCGGGCGGTCAGTTGCAGGTCGACAATCTGCCTGGCGGCGCCCGCTTCACCCTGACCCTGCCCCGCGACCTGGAGCCTGCATGTTGAATTCAGTGATCGTCGTCGACGACGAAACGAGCATCCGCACGGCGGTCGAGCAGTGGCTGAGCTTGTCCGGCTTCAGCGTGCAACTGTTCGCCCGAGCCGAAGAGTGCCTGGCGCAACTGCCCCCTCACTTTCCCGGGGTGGTCATCAGCGATGTGCGCATGCCGGGCATGGATGGCCTGCAGTTGCTCGAACGCTTGCACGCACTGGACGCCGAACTGCCGGTGATCCTGCTCACCGGCCACGGCGACGTGCCCATGGCGGTGGACGCCATGCGCAACGGCGCCTACGACTTCCTGGAAAAGCCCTTCACACCGCAGCACCTGCTGGGCAGCTTGCGCCGGGCGCTGGAGAAACGCCAATTGGTGCTGGCCAACCGCGCATTGCACCAACAGGCCGATTTGAAGGAACGCCTGCAAGGCACCTTGCTCGGCATGTCGCAAGGCTTGCAGCAGTTGCGCCGCCAGGTGCTGGAGTTGGCCGCACTGCCGGTCAACGTGCTAATTCGCGGCGACACCGGCAGTGGCAAGGAACGCGTGGCGCGCTGCCTGCATGACTTCGGTCCACGCTCAGAAAAACCCTTCGTGGCACTGAACTGCGCCGCCATCCCCGAAGCGCTGTTCGAAGCCGAACTGTTCGGCCACGAGAGCGGTGCGTTCACCGGCGCCCAGGGCAAGCGCATCGGCAAGCTGGAATATGCCAATGGCGGCACGCTGTTTCTCGATGAAATCGAAAGCATGCCGCTGGCCCAGCAGGCCAAGCTGCTGCGGGTGATTCAGGAGCACACACTGGAACGCCTGGGTGGCAATCAGAGCATCCGCGTCGACCTGCGGATCATCGCCGCGACCAAACCCGATCTGCTCGAAGAGGCCCGCGCCGGGCGCTTTCGCGAAGACCTGGCCTATCGCCTGAACGTCGCCGAGCTGCGGCTGGCGCCCTTGCGCGAACGGCGCGAGGACATCCCCCTGCTGTTCGAGCACTTCGTGCGCACCGCCGCCGAGCGTCTGGGCCGCAGTGCCCCGCCGCTGTCTGGCGCGATGCTGGCGCAGTTGCTGGCGCGCGAGTGGCCGGGCAACGTGCGGGAACTGGCCAATGCCGCCGAACGCCATGCCCTGGGCCTGGACTCGACACCGGTCGAACCTGCGCCGGGTGCGCACTCGCTCAGCGAGCAAATGGAGGCCTTCGAGGCACAGTGCCTGCGCGCGGCGCTGCGTCAGCATGGGGGGGAAATCAAGGCGGTGATGGAAGCATTGCAGCTACCGCGACGCACGCTCAACGAGAAAATGCAGCGTCATGGCCTGACCCGTGAGGATTTTCTCGATCCTCAATGAGCGGATTATTGCCCACGACCGCGCTTGGATAAGCGGAAAACCGCTCATGACGGGTCATGCGTGCCATGTAGAGGTGCAGCGGGAAATCCTGCCAAGGCCTCAGCCACGAGGCCTAGCGCCCTGAAACGGCGCAGCGTGCTCCCATTTGGCACAGCTTCTGCAATCCCTTTTTCAAGCGCGACCCTGCGCGTCTCACAAAAACAACGAAAAAGGTATCCCCTGATGGATAACGCCACCACCCTGCCCACCGGGGCGGCCACTGCGCCCGCTGCCGAAAAGACCACCGCCAGTCGACTGAAATCGATCTTCAGCGGATCGATCGGCAACATGGTCGAATGGTACGACTGGTACGTCTACGCCGCCTTCTCGCTGTACTTCGCCAAGGCCTTCTTCCCGGCTGGCGACACCACCGCACAATTGCTCAATACCGCCGCCATCTTCGCCGTGGGCTTCCTCATGCGTCCGATCGGCGGTTGGCTGATGGGCCTGTACGCCGACCGCAAGGGCCGCAAGGCGGCGCTGATGGCCTCGGTCCTGCTGATGTGCGCCGGCTCGCTGGTCATCGCCTTGACTCCGGGCTATGAAACCATCGGCGTCGCAGCGCCCGTGCTGCTGGTCATCGCGCGCCTGATGCAAGGATTGTCGGTCGGCGGCGAATACGGCACTTCCGCCACCTACCTCAGCGAGATGGCCAGCAAGGAGCGTCGCGGCTTCTTCTCCAGCTTCCAGTACGTGACCTTGATTTCCGGCCAACTGATCGCCCTGGCGGTGCTGATCATCCTGCAGAACACCCTGACCACCGAGCAGTTGTACGCCTGGGGCTGGCGCGTACCATTCGTGATCGGCGCGCTGTGTGCAGTGGTGGCGCTGTACCTGCGCCGCGGCATGGAAGAGACCGCCTCCTTCACCAAGAAGGAGAAATCCAAGGAAAGCCTGATGCGCACCCTCATGCGCCATCCCAAGGAACTGCTGACCGTGGTCGGCCTGACCATGGGCGGCACCTTGGCCTTCTACACCTACACCACCTACATGCAGAAGTACCTGGTCAACACGGTGGGCATGAGCATCAGCGACTCGACGACGATCTCGGCCGCGACGCTGTTCCTGTTCATGTGCCTGCAACCGATCATCGGCGGGTTGTCCGACAAGATCGGTCGACGTCCGATCCTGATCGCCTTCGGCGTGCTCGGTACGCTGTTCACCGTGCCGATCCTCAGCACCCTGCACACCATCCAGAGCTGGTGGGGCGCGTTCTTCCTGATCATGGCGGCACTGATCATCGTCAGCGGCTATACCTCGATCAACGCGGTGGTCAAGGCCGAGCTGTTCCCCACCGAGATTCGCGCCCTGGGCGTGGGCCTGCCGTATGCACTGACCGTGTCGATCTTCGGCGGCACGGCCGAGTACGTGGCGCTGTGGTTCAAGAGCATCGGCATGGAGACCGGCTTCTACTGGTATGTCACCGGCTGCATCGCGTGCTCGCTGCTGGTCTACGCGACCATGAAGGACACCAAGCAGCATTCGCGCATCACCACTGACTGAGTGACAGTGCTCGGGGCCGGGGTCGCACTCGCGATTCCGGCCTGCGTTTCAGACCATTCCCACCCCAGCCAAGGCTTGGCACACTAGGCGCTTCGTTCATCCCAGAGGAAGGGCCGCGGCCCTGTACCGATGTACTACTACGAACCCGCCCTAGGCCACGGCCTGCCCCATGACCCCTTCAACGCCATCGTCGGTCCCCGCCCCATCGGCTGGATCTCCTCCCATGATCGCGACGGCCGCCTGAACCTGGCGCCTTACAGTTTCTTCAATGCCTTCAACTACATCCCACCGATCATCGGCTTCTGCAGCGTCGGTCGCAAAGACAGCCTGAACAACATCGAGCAGACGGGCGAGTTCGTCTGGAACCTGGCCACCCGCCCTTTGGCCGAGCAGATGAACCAGAGCTGTGCAGCGGTCGCGGCCGACGTCGATGAGTTCGACCTGAGCGGCCTGACACCCGCCGCCTCGAAGGTGGTGAGCGTGCCGCGTGTGGGCGAAAGTCCGGTGAACTTCGAGTGCAAGGTCACGCAGATCGTGCAGCTCAAGCGCGCCGACCAGGCGCTGGTGCCTAGTTGGTTGATCCTGGGCGAAGTGGTCGCCGTGCACATCGCCGAGCACCTGCTCAAGGACGGTCTCTATGACACCGCCGCCGCCGAGCCTATCCTGCGTGGCGGCGGCCCGGCGGACTACTTCGAACTGGGCAACCTGTTCCAGATGCGTCGCCCACAGGCCTGATCACCAGATCAGTTCACCCGCGTCATCGACGCCCTGCAGGCGCTCCAATTCGGCGCTGGCGACCGCATCGGTCGCCACTGCCGAAGCCAATACCTGGCCCTCGAGGATCTTGTGAAAACGCGGTGCACCGCCGCCGTTCAGGGCTTTCACCGCGATTGCCGGGTGATAGCCACCGCCCTCGGCTGGAACCATCGCCGAAACGGCTTCGAAACCTGGGAATTCTCTGCGTGCCATTACTGCCCTCCAGCAGTCGATCGAAGGGCGCAATTCTACTGCAAGCGCAGGACCGATGCGGTCAGTCGAAGGTGTGCAGGTCCATGCTTGCCACCACCCGCTCCTGCACCAGGTCGCCGAACAGCGTGAGGGTGGGCGAGGCGAAGTAGCGACTCATGGCCTGCTGGTCCTGCCAACTGCCGGTGAGCAGCCAGAGGTCGGCATCGGCCTGCGAGCGCTGCACGCTGAAGGCCAGGCAGCCGGGGCTGCGCTGCGAAGGCTCGAGCAGATCGCGCAGGCGCATGCCGAGTTCTGCCGAGCGGCCGCGGCTGGCACGGATGAAAGCCAAGTGGGTGACCGGTTGCTGCAGGGTCATGATCGATCTCCTTGAAAGCCGGCGAGACGGGAAAGCCAGGCTGCCAAGATTAGGATCCGCCCGATGCGGGGCGTTAGGCCAAAACTGCCGGTCGATTGCCTGATCCTGTCAGCGTGCAGGATCAGGCAATCGACCGGCAGTATCTGGCTAGCGCTTGGCGTTGCCCAAACCTATGCTGGCCCCGTCCCTGAAGGAATTCGACCATGACCACAGCCCTCGCCGCCCTCGATCCGACCCTGGAGCGCCAGCGTCAGGAACTCGCTGACCTGATCCTGCGGCACGCCGGCGATCCTCATGGACCGCCCTCGGCCATCGAGCAGTTGTACCTGTCACGCTACACCGACAACATCCGCTCCAAGCCCGGACTGGCGCTGCCCGCGCTGTGCGTAATGGCCCAGGGCAGCAAGAGCCTGTTCCTCGGTGATCAGCAGTATGCCTACGACCCCCTGCACTACATGGTGGTGTCGGTGGCCATGCCGATCAGTCGGGTGCGCCTGGACGCCAGCCCGCAACAGCCGGTGCTGGGCCTGCGCATTGACCTGGACGCCGCCGAGATCAGTCAGTTGATCGCCGAAAGCGGCCCGATGCTGGTGCCCAACGTGCAGTCCGGGCTCGGGCTGTACGTGGAGCGCACCGACCCGTCGCTGCTCGATGCCCTGCTGCGCTTGGTGCGCCTGCTCGACACCCCGCGTGATATCCCGATGCTTGCTCCGTTGTTTCGCCGCGAGATCCTTTATCGTCTGCTGCGCGGCCCGCAGGGGCATCGGCTGTACGAAATCGCCCTGGCCAACAGCCAGACGCACCGGGTGAGCCAGGCGATCACCTGGCTCAACCAGCATTTTCACTTACCGCTGCGCATCGAGGAGTTGGCCCGGGAAGTGAACCTGAGTACCTCGACCTTGCATCATCGGTTCAAGGCCGTGACCTCCATGAGCCCGCTGCAGTATCAAAAGCAACTGCGCCTGCAGGAGGCGCGGCGGCTGATGATCAATGATGGCCTGGAGGCCGCGGTGGCAGGTTACCGAGTGGGCTATGAAAGCCCTTCGCAGTTCAGCCGTGAGTACAGCCGGCTCTACGGCGCACCGCCGATCCGCGACATGGCGCGCTTGCGCTCGGGTGCCAGCTAGCGGCGAATCAGTAACCGACGGTGAAACGCTGACGCGAATGGGCCGGCTTCTCCAGCTCGTCGATCAGGGCGATGGCATAGTCGGCGAAGGTGATCCAGCTCCTGCCGTCGGCGCCGATCAGCAGATGGTCCAGGCCCAAGGTGTAGCGCCCGCTGCGCTCGCCTTCGACGAATTCGGCCGAGGGCGAGAGGAAGGTCCAGTCCAGCTCCGACGCTTGGCGCAGTGCGTCGAGAAAGCGTACCCCGGCACTCGCTTCGGCCTTGTAGGCGTTTGGAAAGTCAGGGCTGTCGATCACCCGTTGCCCGGACGGCAGTAGCAAACTACCGGCACCGCCGACCACCAGCAGGCGCTTGACCCCGGCGCGCTTGACCGGGCCGATGATTGCCTGGGGTTCGAGGGTGGAGAAATGCGCGGCACTCAACACCGCATCGACGCCGCTGACGGCCGCTTGCAGTGCGTCACCGTCTTTGGCGTCCAGCGCCTTGACCGTGACGCCTGGACGTCCTTGCAGCGACGACGGGTCGCGGGCGATGGCGACCACCTGATGGCCCCGGCGCACGGCCTCTTCCAGCAACTGGCTGCCGGCGCGGCCGGTGGCACCGATGATTGCGATCTTGCTCATGGGAAACACTCCATCAAGGTTGTAAGGGGTTACCACTTCATTTCACCTTTCGCGACCTTGGCGCTGAGCTCGAGCGAGCTTTCATCGGCCAGGTTCGGATAGCGCTGCTTCATGGCTGTGATCAGCGTCGCCGCATCGGCAGCCTTGGCGGTTTCGCTGTCGAAGGCGCGGATGTAATCGGCCGTGAAGCGCACGGCCTCCAGCGAGCGACTGCCCTGTCCCAGGTAATGGCCAGGGATCACCGTACGCGGCGCCAGGTGCTCGATGTGCGCCAGGGTCGCCAGCCAGTCGGTGTGGGATTGGGCTGACTGGGTGTCGGCCATCCACACATGGATGCCCTCGGACACCACCACACCGCCGACCACCGCTTTGATCGAAGGAATCCACACGAAACTACGGTCCGGCTGCGGCCCATCCAGGCCCATCACTTGCAAGGTCTGACCTTCCAGTTCCAGGCGATCGCCTTGCAGCACGTGCGGCACGATCAGCTTCGCGGGCTTGTCGTTGCCCATCTGCGGGCCCCAGTAAGCGAGCTTGGCTTCTCGGGTCTGGCGGATGTGCGCAACGGTAGCGGCGCAGGCCACCACCTTGGCTTTGGGGAAGGCGCGCGTCAGGGTGTCGAGACCGAAGTAGTAGTCCGGATCGCCATGGCTGATGTAGATGGTGGTCAGGCGCTTACCGCTGGCGCGCAGTCGCTGCACCACCTGCTCGGCCTGCGACTTGCCGAATTGGGCGTCGATCAGCACCGCGTCGTGTGCACCGCTGACGATCACCGAGCTGACCGGAAACAGTCCATCGTGGCCGGGGTGGTAGACGTCCAGTTGCAGGGCCGGTCCGGCCTGGGCGTACCCAGTCAAGGCGGCGCAGGCCAACAGCAGGGCGCGGAGGGAGGAAAGAACGGACATGCGAAGATCCTGTGAAAGAGAAGGATTGCGCACAGCTTAGTTGCCCAATTCGTTACAAAAAATGCGATGCTTGGACATAGTTTGTTTCTGAAATCGAGCGAATCATGGACCGTCTTACTGCCATGCGGGTGTTCGTCAATGTCGTCGATCTCGGCAGCCAATCGGCGGCTGCGGAGTATTTGCAACTGTCCAGGCCGGTCGTCTCGCGCTACCTGGCCGAACTGGAGACCTGGGTCGGCGCCCGCCTGATGCAACGCACCACGCGCAAGCTGAGCCTGACGGCGGCGGGCCAGGAAATCCTGCCGCGCTGTCGGCAAATGCTGGAGTTGGCGGGGGATCTGCAAAGCGCCGTGCGTCAGCCCGACGAAGCCCCTCGTGGCGAGTTGCGCATCAGCGTCAGTACCTCGTTCGGCTACGCGCAACTGGCCGACGCAGTCGCTGAGTACGTACACCGTTATCCCGGAGTGAAGGTGGAATTGCAGATGCTCGACCGGACGGTCAATTTGATCGAAGAGCGCATCGACCTGGCCATCCGCACCAGCAATGACCTGGACCCCAACCTGATCGCACGACGCCTGACCGTCTGCCGCTCGGTGGTCTGCGCCAGCCCCGCCTATCTCAGCGCCCACGGCGTACCCCAGCAGGTCGAGGATCTGGCCGCGCACAATTGCCTGACCCATGCCTACTTCGGCCATGGTGTATGGCATTTCGAGGTGAACGGGGAATCGGTGGCGGTGCCCGTGCAAGGCAACATCAGCGCCAACGAGGCACTGACCTTGCAGCGAGCGGCGCAGGCGGGTGCGGGCATCGCCATGCTGCCGACCTATCAGGCCGCCTCGGCCTTACGCAGCGGCGAACTGGTGAGCGTGCTGCCCCATGCGCGTCCACGTGAGCTGAACCTGCATGCGGTGTACACCTCGCGCAAGCACATGCCGGCGACCTTGCGCAGCATGCTGGACTTTCTTGCCCAACGCTTCGGCGACGACTCGGAATGGGACTGCGACTGAGCTGAATACAGGATCATTCAGCAGGAGTGGTAGCGCTCATCTGACCTATGCTTGCAGGTATCCCTGTAAGCATTGCAGGAGGTCGACAAGATGGGTATCAAATCCAGACGCTGCGTCATCGTCCTGGCCCTGGTGGCCGTGGCCGGGCTTTACGCCTCGGCCTGTTGGCGCGTCGAACTGCTGCGCAGCCAGCCCGCTAGCGCAGCCAGTTGCAGCCACGCACACTGCATACCGCACACCGCGACCTTGAGCGCCCTCAGGTAGCGCGGCAGTTGCCGCTCACTCCTCGACGCTCATGTACTCCTTGGCCCAGCGGATGTAATCCTCGGGCTGCGTATAGGTGTGCGAAAGCTCGGTGGCGCTGAGGTTCTCGGACTTGTTCTGCTGACCGCGCTGCAGGCGTAGGCAGTCGTAGGTTGCCTTGATGGCAGCGAAGTACGCCGCGTGACCGTCCACCACGATGCGCACGCCCAGGCGCGCCAGGCGCTCGTCGTCGCGCAGATTGGGGTTGCCGTAGCTGACCAGCATCAGCGGCACGCTCAGGTGCTGGCTGATCTGCTCCAGTTGCTCGAAATCCTTCACGCCAACCATGCAGATGCCATCGGCACCCGCCTTCTGGTAGCTCTGGGTGCGGAAGATGATTTCTTCGGTGCTCAGTACCCCGGCATTGGTACGGGCGATGATCGACAGCGAGGTGTCGACCCGCGCTTCGAGCGCTGCACGAATCTTGCCAACGCCCTCTTCCACGGAAATCAGGTCGGTGGACTTGCGACCGAATTGGGCCGGCAGCAGGGTGTCTTCGATGGTCAGCGCAGCGACACCGGCACGCTCCAGCTCAGTGACCGTGCGCATCACATTCAACGCATTGCCGTAGCCGTGGTCGGCGTCGGCCAGCACTGGCAGTTGAGCGACGCGGCCGATGCGGGTGGCCTGCTCGACGAATTCGCTGAGGGTGATCAGGGCGAAGTCAGGCGCGGCCAGTACCTGCAACGAGGCGACGGAACCACCGAGGATGCCGACCTCGAAGCCCAGGTCGGCGGCGATGCGTGCAGACATGGGATCGAACACGGACGCTGTGTGATAGCACGAACCTGAGGCGAGGAGTTCGCGAAAGGCAAAACGCAGATCTTGGTGGGACGCTTTGGGCATGGTCACTCCGCATGAAGATGGAATTCGAACTGGCTGACTACCGACTCCTGCCGGGAAACACGTTGCCGGGTGTGACTATGATCACAGGCACCATGCAGAGAGTGGAATAGACGGCGTGGGAATACGGCGATGCGGAAACCTGGAGCAATGTGCACCAAATGGGTGCAATCCAGTGTATTTCGGCTGCTTTGATCGCCCACGATATCACGCTGCCCTGATACTCCGGGTGAAAGCAGGTATGCCGATCGCGCATAGGCGATGCAGGTAGTACATAGGAAGCTACCTAACTCAGGTTACACTTTGCGACACGCTCGCCACGGCCCCGCACTTTTCATGAAGGCTGGCGACGCGCTTTTCTTCATCACCCGACCAGAAGGTGTGAACCGTGACCGCCGCCCTGCCCCCGCCGTCTTGCGCAGCGTGCTCAGCGCGCTGATGCTGGCGATTCTTCTCGGCGCCCTGGACCAGACCATCGTCGCCGTTTCCCTGCCCGCCATTTCCGCGCAGTTCAACGATGTGGGCCTGCTGGCCTGGGTGATTTCAGGCTATATGGTGGCCATGACCGTGGCGGTGCCCATCTACGGCAAGCTCGGCGACCTGTATGGTCGGCGCCGAATGATCCTCACCGGTACCGCCGTGTTCACCCTGGCCTCGATCGGCTGTGCCCTGGCGCAGAATATGGAGCAACTGGTGCTGGCGCGCGTGCTGCAAGGCATCGGCGCAGGCGGAATGGTCTCGGTGAGCCAGGCGATCATTGGCGATTTCGTGCCGCCACGTGAACGCGGGCGCTATCAAGGCTACTTCAGCAGCATGTATGCGCTGGCCAGCGTTGCCGGCCCGGTGCTGGGCGGCTGGCTCACCGCCTATCTATCGTGGCGCTGGGTGTTCTGGATCAACCTGCCGCTGGGCGTGTGCGCCTGGTGGGTGATCCGCCGCGCGTTGCAGGGAATGCCGGTCAGACGGCGGCAGGCGCAGGTCGACTACCTCGGCGCGCTGCTGCTGATCGTCGGGCTGGGCAGCCTGCTGCTGGGCATCACTTTGGTCGGCCAGGGCGCAGCCTGGACCGCACCGGCGGTGCTGGCCCTGTTCGGCTGCGCAGCGCTGGGCATGTCACTGTTCATCGCCCATGAACGGCGCTGCCCTGAGCCGCTGTTGCCCTTGAAACTGTTCGGCAATTGGGTGGCGGTGTTGTGCTGGTGTGTGATTTTCTTCGCCAGCTTCCAGTCGATTTCTTTAACCATGCTCATGCCGCTGCGCTTGCAGAGCATTACTGGGGCCGGGGCCGACAGCGCAGCACTGCATCTATTGCCTCTGGCCATGGGACTGCCGCTGGGGGCGTTCACCGGCGGCCGCCTGACCAGCCTCACCGGACGCTATAAACCGCAGATTCTGGCTGGCGCGGTGCTGATGCCGCTGGCGATCGTCGGCATGGCCCTGACCGCGCCGCAGTCCGTCTGGCTGAGCGGGGCGTTCATGCTGCTGACCGGCATCGCCTGCGGATTGCAGTTTCCCACTTCGCTGGTGGGCACGCAGAGCGCGGTGGACATCAAGGACATCGGCGTGGCCACCAGCACCACCAATCTGTTCCGCTCGTTAGGCGGTGCAATGGGCGTAGCCTGCATGTCCAGCCTGTTGCTGGCGCTGTTGCAGGTCGGCGGATTGCACAGCGTCGGTAATCCTTTGCTCGGCAGCCTCCAAGGTAGCGTGGCCGATGCGTCGAATCAGGCGCACCTGACGCAGACATTCAGCTATCTGCTGCTGGCCAGTGCAGGGGTCGCGGTGCTGGGGCTGGTCGCGGCGCTGGTATTGCCGGATCGACAGCTGCGCGGTCATGACTGAGAGCGCATCAGGATCGATAATCCCCCGTTAATCCTGCGGGGAAAGACTTCCTCACAAACCTTCACAAAGTCTTATTTGCGCAGCGCGGGGCTCAAGCGCAGCATATCCAGCCCTGCATCGACCCATTTGTCCGCATCGCGCAACAGCTCGAAGCTGTCCGGCAGTAGCAGCCAGCGCCCGATCAGACCGTCGATGTAGGCAAACATGGCGATGGCCGCCCGCTCGGTATCCAGATCGACGGGTAACTGGCCGCGCCGAGCGGCATTGGCCAAGGTTCTGCTGATGCCATCGTGGCATTCGGCGACAGCCTGCTGCCGTTGCTGGCGGATTTCACACATTTCATCGGTGAACTCGCACTTGTGATGCAAGATCTCATTGATGCGCCGGGTCCGGGCGTCGAGCACCAGCTCGCTGAACACTTGCACCAGCAGTTTGCGCATGCAGCCGAGCGGGTCGGGTTCGTCCTCGCTCTCGCCAGCGCGTGCCAGGTGGTCATGGGTTTCGTGCAGGCTGTCGAGCAACGCCTGCACCAGGTCGGCTTTGTTGCTGAAGTGCCAGTAGATCGCACCGCGGGTCACGCCGGCGATCTCGGCGATATCGGCCAGGGTGGTACGAGCGACGCCACGTTTGTAGAAGGCGCGCTCGGCCGCGTCGATGATCTGCGCGCGAGTCTCCTGTGCTTCCTCTTTGGTACGACGAACCATGGCAGCTCAACCTCATCAGAACCCCACGCGATGGGCGCGCGGGTTGTACCGGGCGCGCCTCTGCAGGGCGGGTCCCGAATGCATTGATCACGTACTGCGGTAGTAGCCTGATACCACCACCGCGCTATTTACAAACAACCATGAATGTAAGTATATTCGTTAGTAAGCTACTTATCCACCGAATAGCGTTTTTTCTGACAATACTCTTCCACTATTCTTGAGCTCCCCCTGCTCCTGCGACCCGAGGATCCTCATGCACTTCAAGCCAGCCGTTACCGCCCTGGTATCCGCCGTCGCCTTGGCCACCCTGCTCAGTGGCTGCAAGAAAGAAGAGGCCCCGCCTGCCGCGCAGACGCCTCAGGTCGGCGTCGTCACCTTGCAGCCCCAAGCCTTCACGCTGACGTCGGAACTGCCGGGGCGTACCAGCGCCTACCGCGTGGCCGAAGTTCGGCCACAGGTCAACGGCATCATTCTCAAGCGCCTGTTCAAGGAAGGCAGCGACGTCAAGGAAGGGCAGCAGCTCTACCAGATCGACCCTGCGGTGTACGAAGCCAACCTGAGCAATGCCCAGGCCAACCTGCAGGCCACGCGCTCGCTGGCCGGGCGCTACAAGCAGTTGATCGATGAGCAGGCGGTGTCCAAGCAGGAATACGACGACGCCAATGCCAAGCGTCTGCAGGCCGAGGCCACACTCAAGAGCGCGCAGATCGACCTGCGCTACACCAAGGTACTGGCACCGATCAGCGGCCGCATCGGTCGCTCGGCGGTCACTGAAGGCGCGCTGGTGAGCAATGGCCAGAGCAACGCCCTGGCCACTATCCAGCAACTCGACCCGATCTACGTCGACGTTACCCAGTCCACCGCCGAACTGCTCAAGCTGCGCCGCGACCTGGAGAGCGGGCAGTTGCAGAAAGCCGGCGAGAACGCCGCCAAGGTCCAGCTCATTCTCGAAGATGGCAGCACGTTCGCGCGCGAAGGTCGCCTGGAGTTTTCCGAGGTCTCGGTCGACGAGTCCACCGGTTCCGTGACCCTGCGCGCCGTCTTCCCCAACCCGGACCACACGCTGCTGCCAGGCATGTTCGTGCATGCGCGCCTGCAGGCTGGGGTCAACGCCAATGCGATCCTGGCGCCCCAGCAAGGGGTGACCCGCGACCTCAAGGGCGCGGCCACCGCGTTGGTGGTGAACCAGGACAACAAGGTCGAACTGCGCCAGCTCAAGGCGACCCGCACCTTGGGCAACGAGTGGTTGGTCGAGGATGGCCTGAAGGCAGGCGACCGCCTGATCACCGAAGGTCTGCAGTACGTGCGTCCAGGTGCCGAGGTCAAGGTCAGCGAGGCCACCAACGTCAAGAAGCCGGGCAGCCCTGACCAGCCCAACTCGGCGAAAGCAGACGCCAAAGCGGAGTAAACCATGTCGAAGTTCTTTATCGATCGCCCGATCTTCGCCTGGGTGATCGCCTTGGTGATCATGCTGGTCGGGGCCCTGGCAATCCTCAAGCTGCCGATCAACCAGTATCCCAGCATCGCGCCGCCGGCCATCGCCATCGCCGTGACCTACCCGGGCGCCTCCGCGCAGACCGTGCAGGACACCGTGGTGCAGGTCATCGAGCAGCAGCTCAACGGCATCGACAACCTGCGTTACGTGTCCTCGGAGAGCAACTCCGACGGCAGCATGACCATCACCGCGACGTTCGAGCAGGGCACCAACGCCGATACGGCGCAGGTCCAGGTGCAGAACAAGCTCAACCTGGCCACGCCCCTGCTGCCACAGGAAGTACAACAGCAAGGTATCCGCGTCACCAAGGCGGTGAAGAACTTCTTGCTGGTGATCGGCCTGGTGTCCGAAGACGGCAGCATGACCAAGGACGACCTGGCCAACTACATCGTCTCCAACATGCAGGATCCGATCTCGCGTACCGCCGGTGTCGGTGACTTCCAGGTGTTCGGTGCACAGTACGCCATGCGTATCTGGCTCGACCCGGCCAAGCTCAACAAATACCAACTGACCCCGGTAGACGTGCGCACGGCCGTGACCGCGCAAAACGTCCAAGTGTCCTCAGGGCAACTGGGCGGCCTGCCTGCCATGCCTGGCACCCAGCTCAACGCGACCATCATCGGCAAGACCCGCCTGCAGACCGCCGAGCAGTTCGAGAAGATCCTGCTGAAGGTCAACAACGACGGTTCGCAAGTGCGCCTGGGTGACGTGGCCAAGGTTGGCCTGGGCGGCGAAAACTATGCCGTCAGCGCCCAGTTCAACGGCAAGCCGGCCTCCGGACTGGCAGTCAAGCTGGCTACTGGCGCAAACGCCCTGGATACCGCCAAGGCGCTGCGCAAGACCGTGCAGGACCTGGAGCCTTTCTTCCCGCCAGGGGTCAAGGCGGTGTTCCCGTATGACACCACCCCGGTGGTCACCGAATCGATCAGCGGCGTGATCCACACCCTGATCGAAGCGGTGGTGCTGGTGTTCCTGGTGATGTACCTGTTCCTGCAGAACTTCCGCGCCACCATCATCACCACGATGACCGTACCGGTGGTCCTGCTGGGCACCTTCGGCATCCTTGCCGCAGCGGGTTTCAGCATCAACACCCTGACCATGTTCGCCATGGTGCTGGCCATCGGCTTGCTGGTGGACGACGCCATCGTCGTGGTGGAAAACGTCGAACGGGTGATGTCCGAGGAAGGGTTGCCGCCCAAGGAGGCGACCAAACGCTCGATGGAGCAGATCCAGGGCGCCCTGGTGGGTATCGCCCTGGTGCTGTCGGCGGTATTGCTGCCCATGGCCTTCTTCGGCGGTTCCACTGGCGTGATCTACCGGCAGTTCTCCATCACCATCGTCTCGGCCATGGGTCTGTCGGTGCTGGTGGCACTGGTCTTCACCCCAGCGCTGTGCGCAACCATGCTCAAGCCGCTGAAAAAAGGCGAGCACCACACGGCCAAGGGTGGTTTCTTCGGTTGGTTCAACCGCAACTTCGATCGCAGCGTACAAGGCTATGAACGCAGCGTCGGCGGTATCCTGCGCAACAAGATCCCGTTTTTGCTGGCCTACGTGTTGATCGTGGTGGGCATGATCTGGCTGTTCATGCGTATCCCCACCGCATTCCTGCCCGAAGAAGACCAGGGCGTGCTGTTCGCCCAGGCGCAGACGCCGGCCGGCTCCAGTGCCGAGCGCACCCAGGCGGTGGTCGACCAGATGCGCGAGTACCTGCTCAAGGACGAAGCCGACACCGTGTCGTCGGTGTTCACCGTGACCGGCTTCAACTTCGCCGGCCGCGGCCAGAGCTCGGGCATGGCCTTCATCATGCTCAAGCCCTGGGGCGAGCGCTCGTCGGAGAACAGCGTCTTCAACCTGTCGACCCGTGCGCAGCAGCACTTCTTCGGCTTCCGCGATGCCATGGTATTCGCCTTCGCCCCGCCTGCGGTACTGGAGCTGGGTAACGCAACCGGCTTCGACGTCTTCCTTCAGGACCGTGCTGGTGTCGGCCACGAGAAACTCATGGAAGCGCGCAACCAGTTCCTCGCCAAGGCCTCGCAGAGCAAGATCCTGGCCGGGGTACGCCCGAATGGCCTGAACGATGAACCGCAGTACCAACTGATCGTCGACGACGAACGCGCCAGCGCTTTGGGCGTGACCATCGCCGATATCAACAACACCCTGTCGATCGCCCTCGGCGGCAGCTACGTCAACGACTTCATCGATCGCGGCCGGGTCAAGAAGGTGTACATCCAGGGTGAAGCCAATGCCCGCATGAGCCCGGAAGACCTGCAGAAGTGGTACGTGCGCAACGGCAAGGGCGAAATGGTGCCGTTCTCCTCCTTCGCCAAAGGTGAATGGACCTACGGCTCGCCGAAACTCTCGCGCTACAACGGCGTGGAAGCGGTCGAGGTGCTCGGCGCACCGGCGCCCGGTTACAGCACCGGTGAGGCGATGGCCGAGGTCGAACGCATCATTGGCGAGTTGCCAAGCGGTGTGGGCTTCTCCTGGACCGGCATGTCCTACGAGGAAAAACTCTCTGGCTCGCAAATGCCCGCGCTGTTCGCCCTGTCGCTGCTGTTCGTGTTCCTCTGCCTGGCAGCGCTGTACGAAAGCTGGTCGATTCCGATCGCCGTGGTCCTGGTAGTGCCCCTGGGCATCATCGGTGCGCTGATCGCCACCAGCTTGCGCGGCCTCTCCAACGACGTCTATTTCCTGGTCGGACTGCTGACCACGATCGGCCTGGCGGCGAAGAACGCCATCCTGATCGTCGAGTTCGCCAAGGAGCTGCACGAACAGGGCAAGAGCCTGTACGACGCGGCAATCGAGGCGTGCCGCATGCGTCTGCGCCCTATCATTATGACCTCGCTGGCGTTCATCCTCGGCGTGGTACCGTTGACCATCGCCAGCGGCGCCGGTGCGGGCAGCCAGCATGCCATCGGTACCGGCGTGATCGGCGGCATGATCAGCGCAACCGTGCTGGCGATCTTCTGGGTACCGCTATTCTTCGTCGCAGTGTCGTCGCTGTTCGGCAGCAAAGAGCCGGAACACGACTTCACCCCTGAAACTCCACGTAATGAGGCTGGGCAATGACCAAGTCTTTGCTGTCCCTGACAGTCACCGCGTTCATTCTCGGCGGCTGCTCGCTGATTCCCGATTACAAGACCCCGGACGCTCCGGTGCCCGCGCAGTGGCCACAAGGCCCGGCCTACTCGCCGACCGAGTCGGCCGACGTGGCCGCCGCCGAGCAGGGCTGGCGCCAGTTCTTCAACGACCCGGCGCTGCAGAAGCTGATCCAGACCGCGCTGGTCAACAACCGCGACCTGCGCGTGGCGGCGTTGAACATCGACGCCTACCGTGCGCAGTACCGCATTCAGCGCGCCGACCTGTTCCCGGCGGTGTCGGCCACCGGCAGCGGCAGTCGCCAGCGAGTGCCAGCGAACATGTCGCAGACTGGCAACTCGAACATCAACAGCCAGTACTCGGCGACCCTCGGGGTCAGCGCTTACGAGCTGGACCTGTTCGGCCGCGTACGCAGCCTCAGCGAGCAGGCCCTGGAAATCTACCTGTCCAGCGAACAGGCACGGCGCTCCACGCAAATCAGCCTGGTGGCCAGCGTGGCCAATGCCTACTACACCTGGCAGGCCGATAAGGCGCTGCTGGTGTTGACCCAGGACACGCTGAAGAACTACGAAGAAAGCTTCAACCTGACCCGTCGCAGCAACGAGGTGGGGGTGGCGTCAGCGCTCGACCTGAGCCAGGCGCGCACCGCCGTCGAAGGCGCACGGGTCAAGCTGTCGCAGTACCAACGCCTGGTGGCGCAGGACCTCAACAGCCTGACCGTGCTGCTGGGTACCGGCGTGCCGAGCGATCTGCCGGCTCCGCTCAAGCTCGATGCCGACCAGCTCGCCCAAGTGCCGGCCGGCCTGCCGTCGGACCTGTTGCAACGCCGGCCTGACATCCAGGAAGCCGAGCATCAGCTCAAGGCCGCCAACGCCAACATCGGCGCGGCGCGCGCGGCGTTCTTCCCGAGCATCAGCCTGACCGCCAATGCTGGCACCCTGAGCCCGGACATGGGCGGCCTATTCAAGGGCGGCTCGGGCACCTGGCTGTTCCAGCCGCAGATCAACCTGCCGATCTTCAACGCCGGCAGCCTGCGCGCCAGCCTGGACTACTCGAAGATCCAGAAGGACATCAACGTCGCCAAGTACGAAAAGACCATTCAGACGGCCTTCCAGGAAGTCTCCGATGGCCTGGCGGCACGCAAGACCTTCGAGGAACAGTTGCAGGCCCAGCGCGATCTGGTGGCGGCCAACCAGGACTACTACCGCCTGGCCGAGCGCCGCTACCGCATCGGTATCGACAGCAACCTGACCTTCCTCGACGCCCAGCGCAACCTGTTCAGTGCCCAGCAGTCGCTGATCAGCGATCGTCTGTCGCAGTTGACCAGCGAGGTCAACCTGTACAAGGCCTTGGGCGGTGGCTGGTACGAGCGCACCGGTCAGGCCAATCAACAGGCTTCGATGCAGGCGCCCAAGGGCTGAGTGATCAGCCTTCGACACAGAGCCCACCCTTGCGGTGGGCTTTTTGTTGTCCGGTTTTCAGCGACCGCCTGCCGCCTGTGACAGCGGTTCGCCGCAGCGATGTCTGCGCGTCTACGCCCTGACGCGCTGGAGCGCAACAATACGTTCGATTACCGCCCCATTCCGCTCGACACGAATTGCCTGGCGCCAAGCCCATCACGCACCATCGGCTACGCAACGTTGCACAAGTTCTCAAGAAAAGCGTCGACCTATGGGCACTCCCGTAGGGCCTCGGCTCGCCCAATAAAAACAAGAGATCCAAGACAGATGAGCATTCTGCAACCTGCACGCCCGTTGCTGCCGGGCCTTCTGGCCCTGTCCTGCACCCTGCCCGCCTTCGCTGACGACGGCGGTTTCGCAGAGGATGCCAAGGCCGCTCTCAACCTGCGCAACTTGTACATCAACCGCAATTTCGTCGATCCGGCCAGAGCTCAGGGCAAGGCCGAGGAATGGACACAAAGCTTCATCCTCGATGCCCGCTCGGGCTTCACCCAAGGAACCGTGGGCTTCGGTGTCGATGTGCTGGGGCTGTACTCGCTCAAACTCGATGGCGGCAAGGGCACGGCCGGCACGCAACTGCTGCCGGTGCACGACGATGGCCGACCGGCGGATGACTTCGGTCGCCTGGGCGTAGCGCTGAAGGCGCGGGTTTCGCAAACCGAACTCAAAGTCGGTGAGTGGATGCCGGTATTGCCGATCCTGCGTTCGGACGACGGCCGCTCGCTGCCGCAGACGTTCCGCGGCGGTCAGATCACCTCCAAGGAGATCGCCGGCCTGACCCTCTACGGCGGCCAGTTCCGCGGCAACAGCCCGCGCAATGATGCCAGCATGGAGGATATGGCGCTGTTCAGCCGCCCTGGCTTCACCTCCGACCGCTTCAACTTCGCCGGCGGCGAGTACAGCTTCAACGACAAGCGCACCCAAGTCGGGCTGTGGCATGCCCAGCTCAAGGACATCTACCAGCAGCAGTACCTCAACCTGATCCACAGCCAACCCCTGGGCGACTGGACCCTGGGCGCCAACCTGGGCTACTTCATCGGCAAGGACGACGGTGCCGCCCGCGCCGGCAGTCTGGACAACCGCACGGCGTCGGCGATGCTCTCGGCGCGCTACCAGGGCCACACGTTCTATGTCGGCCTGCAGAAGGTCAGCGGCGACACCGAGTGGATGCGGGTCAATGGCACCAGCGGGGGCACCCTGGCCAACGACAGTTACAACGCCAGCTTCGACAATGCCAAGGAGCGCTCCTGGCAGGTCCGTCACGACTTCAACTTCGCCACCGTCGGGATCCCTGGGCTGACCCTGATGAACCGCTACATCAAAGGCGACAACGTACAGACCGGCACGGTCACCGATGGCAAGGAATGGGCGCGGGAAACCGAGTTGGCCTACGTCATCCAGTCCGGCACTTTCAAGGACCTCTCGCTGCGCTGGCGTAACTCCAGCATGCGGCGTGACTTCAACACCAACTCGTTCGACGAGAACCGTCTGATCCTCAACTATCCGTTGAGCCTGCTCTGACAGGCGCGAAATCGCTACAGCGAGTCGCAAGCAGGCTATTCTGATGGGCAGCACTCACTTGTCCTAAAGGCGACAAGGGATCCTGCCCTGATGGAGGCACAACCATGAAGACCCTCGTCGAACACCTGAGTCAGTACGCGGCCTACCACCGTGACCCGCGCAACATCACCACCCACTTCGTCGGCATTCCGCTGATCGTGCTGGCGGTCAGCATCCTGTTGTCCAGGCCCGGCTGGAGCGTGGCGGGCCTCTGGTTGTCTCCGGCATTGCTGGTCGCGGCGGCTTCGGTGTGGTTCTACTTGCGCCTGGACCTGCGCTGGGGGCTGCTCATGGGCACATTGCTGGGGCTGTGCCTATGGGCAGGGCAATGGCTGGCGCAACAACAAACCGGCCTGTGGCTGAGCATTGGCCTGGGCCTGTTCGTGGTGGGCTGGATGATCCAGTTCATCGGCCACGCCTACGAAGGACGCAAGCCAGCCTTCGTCGACGACCTGAGCGGCCTGATCATCGGGCCGCTGTTCGTGGTGGCGGAATTGGCCTTCATGCTTGGCCTGTGCCCCGACCTGAAACGCGCCGTGGAGGCCAATGCCGGGCCGGTGGCGATACGCCGCAAACCCGCAGCGGCGTAACCGTTCACTGGCGTCGGCTGGCAAGCACGCATGGCCGACGTTGCGCCCTACTCGCGCGATTCGACGCCCAGCTCGTCCCACACCGACTCGGCCAGGTGGAACGTGGCATTGGCCGCCGGAATGCCGCAGTAGATTGCGCTCTGCATCAGCACTTCCTTGATTTCCTCACGGGTCACGCCGTTGTTGGCGGCCGCGCGCAGGTGCAGCTTAAGTTCATCATTGCGGTTCATGCCGATGAGCATGGCGATGGTGATCAGGCTACGGGTGTGGCGCGGCAGCCCTGGGCGGGTCCAGATGTCGCCCCAGGCGTGCCGGGTGATCATTTCCTGGAACTCGCCGTTGAAGTCGTTGAGCTTCTCCAGACTGCGGTCCACGTGGGCGTCGCCCAGCACCGCGCGGCGCACGTGCATGCCGGCGTCGTAGCGTTGTTTTTCGTCCATGGGGCGCTCCTCAGTGGGCCAGCAGAAAATCGAGCACGCAACGGCTGAACGGCTCGCCGACTTCGACGTTGGACAGGTGCGCGGCCTGGAAGCCAGCGTATTGCGCCCCCGCGACATGCGCCTGGATGAATTGCCCGCCCGACGGTGGCGTGACCGCATCGGCTTCGCCGGAAATCACCAGCAGCGGCACCGCGATGGCGCCCAACTGGTCACGGAAATCGGCATCGCGCACAGCCGCGCAATTGGCCGCATACCCTTGCGGCGAAGTGCTGGCCAGCATCTCGGTGATGCGTGAAACCTGCTCGCCATGGGCCGCCGACCACGCCGGCGTGAACCAGCGCTCGATGGAGGCATCGCGCAGGCCACGCATGGCCGCCGCGCCGTCTCGCAGCACCGTTTCGATGCGCGGGTTCCAGGTGTCCGGCGAGCCGATCTTCGCCGCCGTATTGCACACCACCAGGCGCAGCAGGCGCTCACCGGCGTGAATGCCCAGCCACTGGCCGATCAACCCGCCCATCGACAGGCCGCAGAAGTGCGCGCGCTGGATGTGCAGGCCATCGAGCAAGGCCAGCACATCATGGCCCAGTTGTTCGATGCTGTACGGGCCTTCGGTGACCTGCGAGTCGCCGTGGCCGCGGGTGTCGTAGCGCAGCACGCGAAAATGCGGGGTCCACAACGGCATCTGGGTGTCCCACATGTGCAGGTCGGTGCCCAGCGAGTTGGACAACACCAGCACCGGGGCATGCTCGGGGCCGTCGAGTCGGTAGTTCAGTACGCCATCGGGCAGTTGCAAATGCGCCACAGCGGTCTCCTTCAGACAGTCAAACGTTGATGTTCAGCCACTGCGCGCGCCACCCAGACACGGGCCTGACCGAGGTAGTGGGCGGGATCGAGCAAACGGTCGAGTTCTTCGCCGCTGAGTTGCTCGGTCACCTGGCGTTCATCGCCGAGCACGGCGCGCAGGTGGCGCCCCTCGGCCACGGCGCGCTGGCAGCACTGTTCCAGCAAATGGTGGGCGGTATCGCGCCCCAGGCGTTGCGCCAGCACGATGCTCACCGCCTCGGCCAGCACCAGACCTTGGGTCAGTTCCAGGTTGCGGCCCATACGCTCGGCGTCCACCTCCATGCCCTCGGCGATCAGCCGTGCCTGCTGCAGCGCGCCAGACACTAGGCAGCAGATCTCCGGCAGGGTTTCCCACTCGGCATGCCACAAGCCAAGGCTACGCTCGTGCTCCTGGGGCATGGCGGCGAACAGCGTCGAGAGCAGGCCGGGCACGCGGGTCGCGGCGCCGATCAACACCGCCGCGCCTACTGGATTGCGCTTGTGCGGCATGGTCGAGGAGCCGCCTTTGCCGGGCGCCGAAGGCTCGAACAGTTCACCGGCCTCGGTCTGCATCAGCAGGCTGACGTCGCGGCCGAACTTACCCAGGCTGCCGGCGATCAGGCCCAGCACCGAGGCGAACTCCACCAGCCGATCGCGCTGGGTGTGCCAAGGCTGTTCGGGCGAATTCAGGCGAAGTTGCGCGGCCAGCGCTTCGGCCACCGGCAGCGCCTTGCTGCCCAGCGCGGCCAGGCTGCCGGAGGCGCCACCAAACTGCAGGCAGGTCAGGCGCGGGCGCAGTTCGCGCAGGCGCTGGCGGTGACGCGTCAGCGCACCCAGGACACCGGCCAGTTTCATGCCCAGGGTCACAGGCGTTGCATGCTGCAGCCAGGTGCGCCCCACCAGCGGCGTATCGGCATGCTGCAGGGCCTGCCGGGCCAGGGCCTCGGCCAACCCAGCCAGCTCGACTTCGATCAGGTCCAGCGCGTCACGCAATTGCAGCACCAGGCCAGTGTCCATGGCGTCCTGGCTGGTGGCGCCTAAGTGGACGTAACGCTCGGCCTCGGGCACACCGCTGGCGACCACTTTGCCCAGCGCCTTGACCAACGGAATGGCCGAATTGCCGGCCACCGCGATGGCCTGGGCCAGGGCCTGGACATCGTAGCGCTCGGCCTTGCACGCGGCCTCGATGGCCGGCACCGCCGTGTGCGGTACCAGCCCGACACTCGCCTCGGCGCGGGCCAGGGCCGCCTCGAAGTCGAGCATGCCCTGTAGCCGGCCACGGTCGGAGAAAATCGCGCGCATCGCCGGGGTGGTGAAGTAAAGATCGAATAGCTGGTTATCCGCCTGACTCATCGAAACGCCTCAGTGATCGTGGTGCAGGTACGCCGCCTGCTTGGGCAGGCGCAGGCTGAACAGGAAGGCGATAGCCATCATTGCCGTCACGTACCAGTAGAAGGTGTTCTCCATGCCCAGGCTCTTCAAGCCCAAGGCCACGTACTCGGCGGAACCGCCGAACACCGCATTGGCCACCGCGTAGGCCAGGCCGACGCCAAGGGCACGCACTTGCGGCGGGAACATCTCGGCCTTCACCAGGCCGCTGATGGAGGTGTAGAAACTGACGATGCACAGTGCCAAGGTCACCAGCACGAAAGCCATGAACGGACTGCTTACGGTTTTGAGCGCCATCAGCAGCGGCACGGTGAACAGCGTACCCAACGCACCGAACCACAGCATCGAGTTACGTCGACCGATGCGGTCGGAGAGCATGCCGAACAGTGGCTGCAGGATCATGAATAGAAACAGCGCGCCGGTCATCACGAAGCTCGCGCTCTTGGCGTTCATGCCGGCCGTGTTGACCAGGTACTTCTGCATGTAGGTGGTGAAGGTGTAGAAGATCAGCGAACCACCCGCGGTGTAGCCCAGCACCGTGATGAACGCGGCGGTATGGTTGCGGAACAGCCCGGCGATGCTGCCGGCGTCCTTGTCCTGACGGGTTTCGGCGCTGCTGGTTTCCTTCAGCGAACGGCGCAGCATCAGCGAAATCAGCGCAGCGACGGCGCCGACCACGAAGGGAATGCGCCAGCCCCAGGCGCGCAGCTCTTCATCGCTGAGCAGTTGCTGCAGGATCACCACCACCAGCACCGCCAGCAATTGGCCGCCGATCAGGGTGACGTACTGGAACGAGGCGAAGAAGCCGCGTTGACCGCGCAGCGCCACCTCGCTCATGTAGGTCGCGGTGGTGCCGTACTCGCCGCCCACCGACAGGCCCTGCACCAAGCGGGCGAACAGCAGCAGCGCCGGGGCCCAGGCGCCGATGCTGGCGTAGGTCGGCAAACAGGCGATCAGCAGGGAACCGGCGCACATCATCAGCACCGAGATCATCAACGAATGCTTGCGTCCGTGACGGTCGGCCAGGCGACCGAAGATCCAGCCGCCGATCGGTCGCATCAGAAAGCCCGCCGCGAACACGCCGGCGGTGTTGAGCAGTTGAACGGTGGGATCGCCCGATGGGAAGAAGGCGGGGGCGAAATAGATGGCGCAGAAGGCGTAGACGTAGAAGTCGAACCATTCCACCAGATTGCCCGAGGAGGCACCGACGATAGCGAAGATGCGGCTTTTGCGCTCTGCGCCCGTGTAATGAACTGAGGTCATGGGTTGCTTGCTCCTGGAGGGATACCGTGAAGTCTAGACATACCCGGTAACAGTCTCGTTCCGCCTCGGGTCTGACCAGTGGCCATGCGTCGTATTGACCGGCCCCATCACGGTTGAATCCGCGATGAGGCCGACGCGCATCAGACCCGCTCGATCGCCAACGCCAGGCCTTGCCCCACGCCTACGCACATGGTCGCCAGGCCCTTGCGCCCGTCGCTCTTCTCCAATTGATGCAGCGCCGTCAGCACCAGACGCGCGCCGCTCATGCCCAGCGGATGACCCAGGGCGATGGCGCCGCCGTTGGGATTGACCTGCGGCGCATCGTCGGCCACACCAAGCTCGCGCAGCACCGCCAGTCCTTGGCTGGCGAACGCTTCGTTGAGCTCGATGACATCGAAGTCGGCCACGGCGATGCCCAGGCGCTCGCACAGCTTGCGCACCGCCGGCACCGGGCCGATGCCCATCACACGGGGCGCGACACCCGCACTGGCCATGCCCAGTACCCGGGCGCGCGGGGTGAGGCCATGTTTTTTCACCGCCTCGGCGGAGGCCAGAATCAATGCCGCTGCACCATCGTTGACCCCCGAGGCATTGCCGGCCGTGACGGTCTTGTCGGGCCCGTTGACCGGTTTGAGCCGGGCCAGCGCTTCCAAGGTGGTGTCAGGACGCACGTGCTCATCCTGCTCGACCCAGGTCTCACCCTTCTTGTGGGCGATGCGCACTGGCACGATCTCCTCAGCGAAGAAGCCGGCGGCTTGGGCGGCGGCCGCTTTCTGCTGGCTGCGCACAGCGAAGGCATCCTGGTCGGCGCGCGACACCTGATAGTCGTCGGCCACGTTATCGGCGGTCTCGGGCATGGCATCGACGCCGTACTGGCTTTTCATCAAGGGATTGACGAAACGCCAGCCGATGGTCGTGTCTTCCAGCTTCATGGCACGCGAATAGCCGCTTTCGGCCTTGCCCATGACGAACGGCGCGCGCGACATCGACTCCACGCCACCGGCAATGGCCAGCTCCATCTCACCGCTGGCGATAGCACGGAACGCCGTACCGACCGCGTCCATGCCCGAGGCACACAGGCGGTTGAGGGTGACACCGGGAACGTTCTCCGGCAGCCCGGCCAGCAGCAGCGCCATGCGTGCGACGTTGCGGTTGTCTTCGCCGGCCTGATTGGCACAGCCGAGGAACACTTCGTCGAGCTGCGCCCACTGCACCTGTGGATTGCGCTCGATCAGCGCCTTGAGCGGGACGGCCGCCAGGTCGTCGGCGCGAACGCTGGCCAGGGCGCCGCCGAAGCGGCCGATCGGCGTGCGGATGGCATCGCAGATGAATACCTCACGCATCAGGCTTCTCCTGCGCTTTGGCCGTGGGCGGCGGCGGTGCGTGCTTCCAGGTCGCGCAGCGCGGTCAGTTCGTGATCGCTCGGCGCTTGCGTGGTCTGCACGCTGTCGGCGAAACGGATGGCCCAGCCAGTGGCGGCGACGATCTGCTCGCGCGTCACGCCTGGATGAATCGAAGTCACCACGAACTCATGGCTGCCGGCTTCCGGCTCCATGATGCACAGGTCGGTAATGATCCCCACCGGGCCCTCGCCCGGCAGGCCCAGGCGCTTGCGCGAGTCGCCGCCTTCGCCATGGCCGACCGACGTCATGAAGTCGAGCTTGTCGACGAAGGCGCGCTTGGACTGCTTGAGAATGATCAGGACCTGCTTGGCGGAACCGGCGATCTCCGGCGCGCCGCCCGCGCCCGGCAGGCGGGTCTTGGGCGCATGGTAGTCGCCGACCACGGTGGTGTTGATATTGCCGAAGCGGTCGACCTGCGCGGCGCCGAGGAAGCCGACGTCGATGCGTCCGCCCTGCAGCCAGTAACGGAAGATCTCGCCGGTCGGCACCACGGTGTCGGCGGTCTCGGCCAGTTCACCGTCGCCGATCGACAGCGGCAACACGCTGGGCTTGGCGCCGATGGGGCCGGACTCGTAGATCAGCACGACGTCGGGGGAAGAGGTCAACCGTGCGAGGTTGGCGGCCTTGGACGGCAGGCCGATGCCGACAAAGCAGACCGCGCCGTTGCGCAGGCGTCGGGCGGCAGCCACGGTCATCATTTCCGAGGTGGAGTAGCTCATTGTGCGGCCTCCAGCGTGCGCTTGAATTCGGTGAAATCGGCGGTGCCGCGGATGTAGGTGTCGATCCAGGCGGTGAAGGCTTCGCGGTCGCGCGCGATCGGATCCCAGGCCTGGTAGAAGCGATTGTCACGCTCGTAGTAGCCGTGGGCGTAGGAGGGATGCGCACCGCCCGGCACCAGGCACACGGCGCTCAGGGCCCAGGTCGGCAGCACGCAGGCGTTCATCGGTGCCTGCAGGTCGTCGACGATCTCCTCGACGGTGACGATGCAGCGCTTGGCCGCCAGCGCGGCTTCCTTCTGCACGCCGAGGATGCCCCACAGCAAGACGTTGCCCTTGCGGTCGGCTTTTTGCGCATGGATCACCGTGACGTCCGGGCGCACCGAAGGCACGGCCGCCAGTACTTCGCCGGTGAACGGGCAGGTGACTGACTGGATCAGCGGGTTGACCTTCGGCAGGTCGGAGCCGGCGTACGCGCGCAGCACCGCGAACGGCAGGCCGGAGGCCCCGGCGACGTAGGCATTGGCCAGGTCAGCGTGGCTGTGCTCTTCGATTTCGAGGGCGTGCGGCCATTGCTTCTCGACCGCGTCGCGCAGGCGGTGGAGCGAGCCGACACCGGGGTTACCGCCCCAGGAGAAGATCAACTTGCGGGCGCAGCCAGCGCCGATCAGTTGGTCGTAGATCAGGTCTGGGGTCATGCGCACCAGGGTCAGGTCACGCTTGCCCTGGCGAATGATCTCGTGGCCGGCGGCGGTGGGAATCAGGTGGGTGAAACCTTCGAGGGCAACACAGTCGCCGTCGTTGACGAATTGCTTCACGGCGTCGTGAAGCGAGAGGATTGCTGCCATTGCAGACTCCTGGTCAGGCTGAGTCGAGTACGGGTGCAGCGGGGCTGCGATGGGTTCAGAGTAAGGAGGCTGGTGGAGCGCTACAATCCGATAATCGACCTTTTGGGCGGTTATCGAACGCTTTGAGTGGTGAGTCCGTGCTATCGATGCAGGCCCGTGTCGAGGGTAAGACGGCGCGCTCACCCTCGGCCGGCGCCATGGATCACGTCGCGTCGGCGTGACTCACCAGTCCTTTCACGATCACGCCCACGGCCGCCAACGCAGCAGGCACCAGCAAGGCGGTGAGCACCTGCTCGAAGGTCCAGCCGAGCCCCAGCAAGGTCGCGCCGCTCCAGGCACCGAGAATCGCACCGAAGCGACCGATACCCAGCATCCACGACACGCCCGTGGCGCGCCCCTGGGTCGGATAGAAGCGCGCCGCCAGAGACGGCATGGCCGACTGTGCACCGTTCACGCACATGCCTGCCACCAGCACCAGCACGGCCAGCAAGGTGATGTTGCCCAGGCTCTGGCCGACGGCGTAGGCGAAGATCCCGGCCAGCAGGTAGAACAAGCCGATCACCTTGTGCGGATTGAAGCGGTCCATCGCCCAACCCACGGCGACCGCGCTGAGCACACCACCGAACTGGAACAACGCGCCGATGAACGCGGCCTGCTCCATGCTCGCGCCGCTGTCGCGCATCAGCGTCGGCAGCCAACTGGTCAGCAGGTAGACGATCACCAGGCCCATGAAGTAGGTCAGCCACAGCAGCACCGTGCCCAGCCCATAGGTGCCGGAGAAAATCACCGCGAAGACGTTGCGCGTGGCCACGGCCTTTTGCTCCGGTACGCTGAAGCTCGCCGCTTGTGCCACCACGGCCGGGGCAATCGGCGCCAGGGTGCGGCGTACCTTGTCGGTCCCGCGATTGCGCACCACCAGAAAGCGCGCCGACTCCGGCAGCCACACCAGCAACACCCCGGCAAGCAACAGCGGCAGCACGCCGCCGAGCACCAGCAGGCTGTGCCAGCCGTAGGCCGGGATCAGCTTGGCAGAGACGAAGCCACCGCCAGCCATGCCCAGGTTGAAGCCGCAGAACATGCTGGTGACCAGCAACGACTTCAGGCGCTCAGGGGTGTACTCGGACAACAGCGTGGTGGCATTGGGCATGCCGGCGCCCAGGCCCAAGCCGGTGAGAAAGCGCAGCACCAGCAACTGGTCGACGTTGGTGGCGTAGGCCGAGGCCAAGCTGAAGCCGCCAAAGACCAAAACAGCGCCTACCAGCACACCCTTGCGGCCGAAGCGATCAGCCAGCGGCCCCGAGCCCAGCGCACCGAAGACCATACCGATCAGTGCCGCGCTCATCACCGGGCCCAGACTGCCCCGGTCGATACCCCACTCCTGGGACAACGCCGGGGCGATGAAGCCCATGGCGGCGGTATCCAGTCCATCGAGGAAGACGATGAGGAAACACAGGATCACCACCCGCCACTGATAACGCGACAGCGGCTGGGCATTGATGAAGGACTGGACGTCGAGGCATTGGCCGACGGCGGATTGCGGTGTGGTCATAGTGGTTATCCAGAAGAGGGGCGCAAGTACACCGCTGCGCCAGGCAAGGCACAGGGCTGGTGGAACCGGGTACGGGCGTTGCGATCAACTGGGTCGGCGGGCAACTGCGCCAGGCAGCGAGGGGACAATGGTCATGGAGGTCTCTCGTGTTGTTATTGTGCGGTCGGCGCTGCCGACCGTTGCGAGAAACAGTAATCAGCGCCAGACGAGGGCGCAATCGCTGCACAGCGACATTGTGCGTTTATCGAACAGGAACTGCTGCGTTGGTCATTCAACCGAGCAACTGATGGCAGAGGTCGCGACTGGCCGCCAGCAGGATCGGCAGAAAGCGCTGCTCCAGCTCGTTACGAGTAACCCGGCCGACATGGGTGCTGACGTTCAGCGCCGCCAGCACCTGCCCGGACGCGTCGTAGATGGGCACGGCGATCGAACGCAGGCCCTGCTCCAGTTCCTGATCGACCACGCACCAGCCTTGGGCGCGGACCTGTTGGATGCAGGCGAACAGCGACTCCGGGTCGTTCAGCGTACGGGTGGTACGGGCCTTGAGGTCGGCACGCTCGAAATACTCGCGAAGGCTGGTGTCGTCCAACGCGGCGAGGAGGATACGACCCATCGAGGTGCAGTAGGCCGGCAGACGACCACCGACCGAGAGGTCGACCGATATCAGACGCTCCACCGTCGCCGAGCGGGCGATATAGAGAATATCGTCGCCTTCGAGCGTGGCCATGTTCGCCGCTTCGTGAAGCTGCTCGCTGATGCGGTCCAGATAGGGTTGGGCAGAAACGGCCAGGGGCGTGGAGGACAAATAGGCATGGCCGAGTGTCAGCACCTTGGGCAGTAGCGAATACGTACGCCCGTCGGAGGTGGCATAACCCAGTTTCATCAGGGTATGCAGGCAACGGCGCACAGCGGCGCGGGGAATTTCTGTGCGGTGGCTGATCTGCGCGATGGTCAGGTGGCGCTTGCGCTCCTGAAACGCCTGGATGACCGCCAGACCGCGCGCCAGCGAGGTCATGAAGTCGGGATCACCCGTGAATGCCTGGATACGTTTGGCCGGGGACGCCACGATGGGCGGAGCCAGCGCGGGAGCCACTGGCGGCAGTGGATCGCTGGGCGGAAAAGACGGGGTTTCATCGTTCATCGGCAGACCTCAAAAAAACGGCGCTTTGTGCGATTATCGAACAAACGGCCGATAATCGCAATTGACCGCCGACACGTTTGCTTATACCTTTCCAGTGCCCTTGTGGCTTCTTTGGAGAGACTGGTCAGGTACCCACCGTTGAAGACTCGAGGCAGCGGCCTTGCCCCACGGCGAGGCCGTTTTTATTTGCGCGACTCAGCGCGCGAACTTTTCCAAGATGTCTTCCTCAAACTTTCCAACACCCGCGTGCCTTGGCCGATGCGTTAGTTCGACGTACTTCACAGCCTCCGGCAAGTTCACCAGGAACTGCGTGTGCGGGCGTGGAGCACTGGTTATACTCCGCGGCGCCGGCCCTACCCGGTGTTGAACATGGAACCCAAAGCCTTTCGCAGCCACAGCGCTCGCCCCGGGCTATTTCAACTTAATTCAGGTCGATACTGTGACGAAAGATGAACTGCGCGCCGAACTCGAGCGCCAGGCAGAACGTTACAAGGATGTTTATGGTGGCGAAGTCACCACCTATGCTGCCCAACCGGAACCGGAACGCAAACCTTGGCGCAAACGTGCCAGCTTGCTGGACCAGGCATTTTCCGAAGAACTGGAAAAGATGGAAAAGGAACTGCGTCCAGTTGAACCGGAGCGTTGATCCTGCGCTCACCGGACGTCTGTTTTTTACGGAAGCTGACGTCCGGTGAGGCAATTCAAATGGCTCAGAAATACGTGCACATAAATTTCATACGACCGTTTTAAACGATAGATACCCTCCGGTGCTTGAGCGTTACCCTCCGATTCGCTGGATTTTGCGCTTTTTAGCGCAGTCGCCAGGGATTGATACGCATCAACGCTTTTCCGGATTCGACGGTTAAATCGTCCCGCCAGCGCGTCGAGGGTGCATCGATTGCCATGGTTTTCTGGCATAATCCGCCCCCCTACGACCGCCAGACAACCTTCATGATCGATTTATTCAGCGGACTGGATGCCTGGGTAGCCGTGAGCCTGGTGCTCGCCCTTACCTTCGTGCTTGCCTTCGAGTTCATCAATGGCTTTCATGACACCGCCAACGCGGTGGCCACCGTCATCTACACCAAAGCCATGCCGCCGCACCTGGCCGTGTTCTTCTCGGGTGTCTTCAACTTCCTCGGCGTTTTGCTCGGCGGTGTCGGGGTGGCCTATGCCATCGTCCACCTGCTGCCGGTCGAACTGCTGATCAACGTCAATACCGGGCACGGACTGGCGATGGTGTTCTCGTTGCTCGCAGCCGCCATCACCTGGAACCTGGGCACCTGGTACTTCGGTATCCCGGCTTCCAGTTCCCATACCTTGATCGGCTCAATCCTCGGTGTGGGCCTGGCCAACGCGCTGCTCAACGACATCGCGCTGGGCGATGGTGTCAATTGGCAGAAGGCGATCGACATCGGCCTGTCGCTGGTGGTTTCGCCGATCGCTGGCTTCGCCATCGCCGCCCTGGTGCTGATCGGCCTGAAGTGGTGGCGCCCGCTGTCGAAGATGCACAAGACCCCGGACCAGCGCCGCAAGCTCGACGACAAGAAGCACCCGCCTTTCTGGAATCGCCTGGTGCTGGTGATCTCGGCCATGGGCGTGAGCTTCGTGCACGGCTCGAATGATGGCCAGAAAGGCATCGGCCTGATCATGCTGGTACTGATCGGCATCGTGCCGGCCAAGTTCGTCCTCGACCTGAACAGCACCACCTACCAGATCGAACGCACCCGCGACGCGACCCTGCACATGAGCCAGTTCTACCAGCGCAATGCCGCCACCCTCGGTGAGTTCCTGGCGTTGGGCAAGGCCAAGTCGACCGATCTGCCGGAGCAATTCAGTTGCAACCCGCAGCAGACCGAGCCGACCATCGCGGCGCTGCAGACTTCGCTGCAAGGCGTGACCGACTACCGCGACCTGAGCGCCGAGCGCCGGGTCGAGGTGCGCCGTTACCTGCTGTGCCTGGACGACACAGCGAAGAAGGTCGGCAAGCTGCCGGGCCTGGACAGCCGCGAGAAGTCCGATCTGGACAAGCTGCGCAAGGACCTCACCGCCACCACCGAGTACGCGCCGTTCTGGGTGATCGTCGCGGTGGCGCTGGCATTGGGCCTGGGCACCATGGTCGGCTGGCGCCGCGTGGTGCTCACCGTCGGCGAGAAGATCGGCAAGCAAGGCATGACCTATGCCCAGGGCATGTCGGCGCAGATCACGGCGGCCTGCGCCATCGGCATGGCCAACGTGTTCAGCCTGCCGGTGTCGACCACCCATGTGTTGTCCTCGGGTGTCGCCGGCACCATGGTCGCCAACAAGAGCGGCCTGCAGAGCAGCACGGTGAAGACCATCCTGATGGCCTGGGTGCTCACCCTGCCCGCCTCCATGGGACTGGCCGCCGGCCTGTTCTGGCTGGCGTCCAAGGCCATCGGCTGAAGCGTATTGCGATAGGAACGGCGCCCGGCCGTTCCTATCGTCTGCTCAACGCTTCTTGCCGCCCAACAACGACCCCATCAACCCCCGCACCAACTGCCGACCCAACTGGTTGGCGGCTTGGCGTACCGCCGATTTGATCGCCTGCCCCGCTGCGCCCTGCAGAAACTCCCCGGCCTTGTCGGCGAAGCTCTCCTGCTCGGCCTGGGGCTGTGGTGCCGGCTCGACCGGCTCACCCTTGCGCTGGGTGAGCCGTTCATAGGCCGACTCGCGATCGATCGGCTGGTCATAGCGCCCGGCCAAGGGCGAAGCGGCGATCAGCGCGCTGCGTTCGGCCGCCGTCAGCGGCCCGATGCGCGATTGCGGCGGGGCCACCCGCACACGCTGCACCAACTCAGGCGTGCCCTTGTCCTGCAGCGTGCCCACCAAGGCCTCGCCAATGCCCAACTCGGTCAACACCGCCAAGGTGTCGAACGCCGGGTTCGGGCGAAAACCCTCGGCCACGGCGCGCAGCGCCTTCTGCTCGCGAACGGTGAAGGCCCGCAGCCCGTGCTGGATACGCAAGCCCAGCTGGGCGAGCACCGCATCCGGCAGATCGCTCGGTGACTGGGTAACGAAGTACACCCCGACGCCTTTCGAGCGGATCAGCCGCACCACTTGTTCCAGCCGGTCCTGCAAGGCCTTGGGCGTGCCGTTGAACAGCAGGTGCGCTTCGTCGAAGAACAGCGCCAGCACCGGTTTGTCCGCGTCGCCGCGCTCTGGCAGTTGCTCAAACAGTTCCGCCAGTAACCACAATAGGAAGGTCGCATAGACCTTGGGCGCTTCGTGCACCAGGCGACTGGCGTCGAGCAGGTGAATGCGCCCGCGACCGTCGGCATCGACCCGCAACAGGTCCTCCAACTGCAGAGCCGGTTCGCCGAACAAGGCCTCGGCGCCCTGCTGCTCCAGGGTTGCCAGGCGCCGCAGCAACGCCTGGGTGGAGCCTGTGGTCATCAACGCCCGGTCATCGCCAAGCAGTTGCGGGTTGTCCCTCAGGTGCGCGAGCAGCGCCTTGAGGTCCTTGAGGTCGAGCAGCAGCAAACCTTCTCGATCGGCGACCTTGAACGCGGCATACAGCGCCGCTTGCTGGCTGTCGGTGAGCTCCAGCAGGTTGCCCAGCAGCAACGGCCCCATTTCGCTCAAGGTAGTGCGCAGTGGATGACCGCTTTGCCCGGCGATGTCCCACAGCGTCACCGAATAAGCCCGCGGTTGGTGCTGCAGCCATGGCATGTCGGCGATACGCTCGGCCACCTTGCCCGCAGGCGCACCGGCAGCGCCCAGCCCACACAGATCACCTTTGATGTCGGCGGCGAAGACCGCCACCCCGGCATCGCTGAACACCTCGGCCAGGCGCTGCAGCGTGACCGTCTTGCCCGTGCCGGTGGCCCCGGCGACCAGGCCGTGACGGTTGGCCAGACGCATGGCCTGGCCAACGGGCAGGCCGTCAAGACCGGCACCTACAACGATTTGCGAAGAATCTGACATCTTCTTTCTTCCTCTTCTCAAGCTTTGCCCCAAGGCGGCCGATAGCCAGAGGCGTTAATGGCCCAACTGCAGGAAGCAACCCACCAGGCCCGCAAAATTGTTGCGCTGTTCTTTCTGCTGCTGTGCGTTGTGCGAGCGACCCGATAAACCTTAGCGGACCGGATTACGTCATGAACAAAAGCCTTCGTTTCAGCCACAAGATTCTCTTGGCGGCGTCCCTTATCGTGATACTGGCCTTCGCGCTGTTCACTCTGTACAACGATTACCTCCAGCGTAATGCCATTCGCGAAGACCTGGAGAACTACCTGACGGAAATGGGTCAGTCCACCTCGACCAACATCCGCAGCCTGTTCGAAGGGCGTATCCGCCTGGTAGAGAACCTGGCGCAGAACATTGCCCAGAGCCCCAGCGACGCCGAAACCCTGATGGGTCAAAAAGCCCTGATCTCCAGCTTCCTCACGGTTTACCTGGGCAAGGTCGACGGCGGCTTCAGCGTGCGCCCCGACAGCAAGATGCCGGACGGATACGATCCGCGCGTGCGCGGCTGGTACAAGGACGGCATGAATGCCGGCGGCCCGATCCTCACCGAACCCTACATCGACGCCACCACCGGCAAGATGGTGATCGGCGTAATCGACAAAGTCTCCACCAGCGTCGGCGTGGTCGGCGGCGACCTGGCGCTCGATGGTCTGGTGCAGATCATCAACTCGCTGAACTTCGGCGGCCTGGGCTATGCCTTCCTGGTCAACGACCAGGGCAAGATCCTGGTGCATCCTGACAACGCCCTGGTGATGAAGCCGCTGACCGAAGCGTTCCCGCAAAACACCCCGAAACTGACCGGCAAACTCACACAAGTCGAGGTCGACGGCCACCAGCGCCTCATTACCTTCACCCCGATCCAGGGTCTGCCGTCGGCCAACTGGTACATCGGCCTGTCGGTGGATAAAGACAAAGCCTTCAGCATGCTCAGCACCTTCCGCACTTCTGCGGTGATCGCCACCGTGGTGGCGGTGGTGATCATCATCGCCCTGCTCGGCCTGCTGATCCGCGTCCTCATGCAGCCGCTGATGACCATGACCCGCGCTATGGAAGACATCGCCGAGGGTGAAGGCGATCTGACCAAACGCCTGACGATCCATAATCACGACGAATTCGGCGTGCTGGGCAGTGCCTTCAACCGCTTCGTCGAACGCGTGCATGGCTCGATCCGCGAAGTGTCGTCGGCCACAGAGCAGGTCAACGAGGTGGCCATGCGGGTGATCAGCGCCTCCAACTCGTCGATGCACAACAGCGACGAGCAGGCCAACCGCACCAACAGCGTGGCCGCCGCCATCAATGAACTGGGCGCCGCGGCCCAGGAAATCGCCGGCAACGCCGCCCAGGCCTCGCAGCATGCCAGCTCGGCACGGCTGCTGGCCGAAGAAGGTCAGCAGGTGGTGGAGCGCAACATCCAGGCGATGAATCGCCTGTCGGACCTGATCGTCAGTTCCAGCGCCAACATCGAAACCCTCAACGACAAGACCGTGAACATCGGTCAGATCCTCGAAGTCATCACCAGCATCTCCCAGCAGACCAACCTCCTGGCACTGAACGCCGCGATCGAAGCGGCACGCGCGGGCGAAGCGGGACGAGGGTTCGCCGTGGTCGCCGACGAAGTGCGCAACCTCGCCCACCGCACCCAGGAATCGGCGCAGCAGGTGCAGTCGATGATCGAAGAGCTGCAAGTCGGCGCCCGCACTTCAGTGGAGACCATGGACCAGAGCCAGCGCCACAGCCAGGACAGCATGCAGATCGCCAACCAGGCCGGTGAGCGCCTGGGCAGCGTGACCCAGCGCATCGGCGAGATCGACGGCATGAACCAGTCGGTCGCCACCGCCACCGAGGAACAAACTTCCGTGGTGGAGTCGATCAACATGGATATCAACGAAATCAACATGCTCAATCAGGAAGGCGTGGAAAACCTGCAGGCTACCTTGCGTGCCTGCTCCGACCTTGAGCAGCAGACCGTCCGCCTCAAGCAGCTGGTCGGCAGCTTCCGCATCTGATCCGCCACTCGCCGCGCTGTCTGCGACACCCGTCGCAGGCAGCGCAGCGTGCCCCACCCCGATCGAACGAACCCGGCCCAGCCAAGGTCAATCGTTAGGCGCGTCACCCCCGGCCTGTTACCGCCGGATGACAGACCCGAAGACGATCCCGGAGGGATGCTGATCGTGCACATCGCTGACATCACCATGTTCTATGCCCCCGCCAGCGGCGGCGTACGGACCTATCTTGATGCCAAACACCACCGTCTGGATGCCATGGCCGGCGTGCGTCACAGTCTCCTCATTCCCGGGGCCCACGCCCGCCATGCCGACGGCATCTATCACGTGCCGGCGCCGCCGCTGCCGTTCGGCAAGGGCTACCGTTTCCCCGTGCGTCTGGCGCCCTGGTGCAATGTGCTGCGGCGCTTGCAGCCAGACCTGATCGAAGTCGGCGATCCCTACCTCACCGCCTGGGCGGCGCTGGAGGCGCGGCGGCAGTTGGATGTGCCGGTGATCGGCTTCTACCATTCCGACCTGCCACTGTTGGTCAGCAACCGCATGGGCAACTGGTTCACCCCCAACGTCGAGGCCTATGTCAGCAAGCTGTATGGCAACTTTGATCGGGTGTTGGCGCCCAGTCAGGTGATGGCCGACAAGCTGCGCCGTCTTGGCGTACGCGAAGTGCATGTGCAGCCACTGGGTGTCGATCTGCAGACGTTCCATCCGAGCAAACACGACGATCAGGTTCGCGCCGAACTGGGCTTGCCCGATACCACGCGCTTGCTGGTGTTCGCGGGTCGCGGTTCGCGGGAAAAAAACCTGCCGGTGCTGCTCGAGTGCATGCGCCAACTCGGCAGCCCCTATCATCTGTTGCTGGTGGGCTCGGGCATGCCGGCCAGCGTGCCGGAGAATGTCAGTGTGATCGACCACTTCTGCCCGGCCGATGAAGTCGCGCGCCTGCTCGCCAGCGCCGACGTGCTGGTGCATGCCGGCGACCAGGAAACCTTCGGTCTGGTGATTCTCGAGGCCATGGCCAGCGCTACGCCCGTGGTGGCGGTGCGCGCGGGTGCGTTCGGCGAAATCGTCACCGACCAGTGCGGCCGCCTGTGCCGCCCAAACGATGCCCGCGCCATGGCCGATGCCGTGCGTGAAACCTTCGAGGGGGACGTGGGCGCCCTGGGCGCGCAGGCCCGGCGCCATGTGGAGCAGCACTATGCCTGGGACTGCGTGGTCGATGGCCTGTTGCAGCACTACCAGGCGGTGCTCGGTCACCAACCCCAGGTGCGTGCCCATGCGTGACGCCCACACCTCTGCGCGCAGCCTCATGCTGGTGCTGCACGACGTCGCCCCGGAAACCTGGCCGGACTACCAGCCCTTCGTCGAGGCCATCGACGCCCTGGGCGAGGTGCCCATGACCTGGTTGGTGGTGCCGGACTTCCATCACCGCAATGCCCTGCATCGCTCACCGACCTTTTGTCGCTTGCTCGACCGTCGCCTGGCACGCGGTGACGAGCTGGCGCTGCACGGTTTCTACCACGCCGATGACGGCCCCGCACCGCGCGGGCCAGGCGAATTCTTCATGCGCAGGATCTACACCCATGAAGGTGAGTTCTATGCGCTGGAGCAGCAAGAGGCGATGCAGCGCCTGGAGGCAGGCCTGGAGTTGTTCACGGCCTTGGGCTGGCCGGTGTCCGGCTTCGTCGCCCCGGCCTGGCTGATGAGCGAAGGCACGCGCCAGGCCGTGCGCCAGTTGCCCCTGCGCTACACCAGTACCCCGCAGCATCTGTACAGCCTGCCGGATTTCACCGCGATCGAAGCACCGGGCCTGGTCTGGAGTGCGCGCAGTGCCTGGCGCCGGGGTCTGTCGCGAGTGCTTTGCGACTGGCAGGTGCGGCGTTGGCACAAGGCCGAGACACTGCGCCTGGGCCTGCATCCAGTGGACATGCGCCACGCCAGTTCGCGCGACTACTGGCTGCGCACCGTGCACGAGCTGGTCGAGCAAGGGCGCCAACCTTTGACCAAATCCGCCTGGCTGGAGCGCAGGTTGTCTGCATGAACCGCCTGCTCTGGCTAGGCCTGGCGTTGCTGGTGGCTGTGCTGGTGCCCGCTTGGCTTGGCGGCGGCGAGCTGTTGCCGCGCCTGCAGCGATTCGATCCCGGACTGATGACGACCCTGCTGGGCATGATCGTGCTGTGCTGGATCATCAACGCGGCGCGCCTGCGCCTGCTGCTCGGCCAGCAAGGCGCGCAACTGGGCCGACTGCGCAGCCTGGGCGTGGTGATGGCCACGGAATTTGCCATCTGCACCACCCCCGGCGGCAGCGGTGGCCCGCTCACCTTGATGACCCTGCTGGCGCGCGAGCGCATCGGTGCGGCGCGCAGTGGCGCGGTGTTCGCCATGGATCAATTGAATGACCTGCTGTTCTTCTTCTGCGCCATGCTGGCCATCGCCGGCTATGCCCTGTCCCACAGCCTTGGGCGTAGCCAGGAAGGCATGCTGCTGGGCAGCGCGGCCTTGCTGTGCGTGGCGTTGGCGGTGATCGTGCTGCTGTCGCGCTATCGCCGCGCGATGATGCGCGTTAACGGGCGTCTGCTGCGGCGTCTGGGCGTTTCGGCAGCGCGGCTGCGGCGCTGGGCGCGCAAACTGTTGCATTTCGTCCACGCGCTGATCGACACCTGGCGCCTGCCCAAGCGCATCCTGGTGCTGGTCTTCGCGCTCACCTGCGTGCACTGGAGCCTGCGCTACAGCGTGCTGTATCTGGTGCTAAAGGGACTGGGTGTGGACCTGGCGTGGATTCCGAGCTTTCTGGTGCAGATGCTCTCGCTCAGCGCCGGTCAATTCAGCCTGCTGCCAGGCGGTGCGGGGGCCGCCGAGCTGACCTCGGCCACCCTGCTGTCACCGCTGGTGGGCAGCTCGACTGCGGCGGCGGCGATCCTGATCTGGCGCGCCATCACCTACTACTTCTACCTACTGGCCGGGGGACCGGTGTTCGTCTGCCTGCTGGCGCGTCCGCTGCTGGAGCGCTGGCGTCGTCAGGCCGGTTGAGCTGCGCCCAGAGCTGGGCGGCGCCCTCGAACGCCGTGCCGAGCTCATCGCTCAGCGCATCGGGGTCATAGCGGGCCAGACAGCCTTCGCCAAGGGTTGGCGTGGGCTGAGCAGCGGCTTTGTCACGCGGATCGGCCATCGACGCCCCTTTTGTCTAAGTCAGTCGAACACCACGGTCTTGTTGCCATGGACCAGCACGCGGTCTTCCAGGTGGTAGCGCAGGCCACGGGCCAGCACCATTTTCTCCACGTCACGGCCGAAGCGAACCATGTCCTCGATGCTGTCGGCGTGATTCACCCGCACCACGTCCTGCTCGATGATGGGACCGGCGTCCAGCTCTTCGGTCACGTAGTGGCACGTGGCGCCGATCAGCTTGACCCCGCGCAGGGCCGCCTGATGATAAGGCTTGGCGCCGACGAACGATGGCAGGAAGCTGTGGTGGATGTTGATGACCCGCTGCGCGTAGTCCTGGCAAAGTTGCGGCGGCAGGATCTGCATGTAGCGCGCCAGCACCACCACGTCGGCACCGTACTCGGCGACCAGACGCGACACTTCGGCGAAGGCCGGTGCCTTGTCCTTCGGATCGACCGGCACGTGATGGAATGGAATGCCATGCCACTCGACCATGCTGCGCAGGTCGTCGTGGTTGGAAATCACGCAGGGAATGTCGCAGTCCAGCTCATCGGTGTGCCAGCGGTGCAGCAAATCAGCCAGGCAGTGGGACTCGCGGCTGGCCATCAGCACCACGCGCTTCTTCTGCGCCGAATCGGTGATGTGCCACGCCATGGAGAATTCGTCGGCAATCGGCGCGAAGGCTTCGCGGAAGGCTTCCAGGCCGAACGGCAAGGATTCGGCGCGGATTTCATGGCGCATGAAGAACCAGCCGCTCTGCTCGTCGGAATGGTGGCTGGCTTCGGTGATCCAGCCGTTGTACAGGGCCAGGAAGTTACTGACCTTTGCCACGATGCCGACACGGTCGGGGCAGGCAATCGTCAGGCGATAGGTGCGCATCAATGAAAACTCCGAATACTTCGCAAAGGCGCATATTCTAGCCACCTGCCGAGAAAAACGCAGTAGTCATCGACGGGTCGGTCGCCGCTGGGGTAGCGCTTGATGCAGTGTCGACGCGCGACCCTGCGCAGAGAAAAAGGCGCAGCATTACCCGGTTAAATTTTCTTAATCTTCACCGTGTTAATTGTTGCTTCAACACATTTCAACATGTCCACTGATTATTACTTGTTTACTTGCGAGTATCGCCTGTCTATTATTGGCGCACTGTCTCCCTGTACATTTACCAAGGAACACCCCATGTCCCTGATCAACGAATACCGCGCCACTGAAGAAGCCATCAAGGAACTTCAAGCTCGTCTGGCCAACCTGTCGCAAGATGACAAGCTGAAAAAAGAGCTGGAATTCGAAGGCAAACTGCGCACGCTGATGGGCGAATACTCCAAGTCGCTGCGTGACGTCATTGCCCTGCTCGACCCAGAGTCCAAACTGAGCAAAGCCCCACGCGGCGCGGTCAAGACCACCGGCACCAAGCGTGCACGCAAGGTCAAGCAGTACAAGAACCCGCACAATGGCGAAGTCATCGAAACCAAAGGTGGCAACCACAAGACCCTGAAAGAGTGGAAAGCCAAATGGGGCGGTGATGTGGTCGAAGGTTGGTCCACGTTGCTGGACTGATCCTGCAGTTGCTGATCCCGTACAAAAAACGCCAGCGCATTGCTGGCGTTTTTTATTGTCTATCACTCTGTCAGGCTGTAGTCCGAACGCAATTGCCGCGCATGCACCAGCCACGCCTCGAGCACCGCGCGTCCACCCTCGCCAGCCCCCTCCATGTGCGCTCCCGCCGCCTGCTCGAAAGCCTTCAACGTGTTGGGTGCACCCAATCCGGGATCCATCAGGCGTTGCTGACAGAAATGTTGCCAGCGCTGCTGCTCCTGCGCACTCAGTGTCTCGTTGAAGTTGCGCGCCCGATAACGGAACAGCAATTCAGGCAGGCGCTGATCGTCGAACATCCACTGCCCGTCGGCCAAGTGTCGCGGCTCACTGAGTCGAACTTGCTCGCACAGGCGTCGATCACGGTCGCCAATAAATCCGTCATACAGTTGTTGTTCGGGATCTTCGCTCGGGGCAAATTCCTCGGCGCCGTAGATCTCCCCAAGCTTGTCTTGCCACGCCCCCTGCTGCTGAATCAATCGTTCGGCGCGCTCGTTCACGTGCGACATATCCAGGCCTAACCGTTGTTGATCGACCGGGCGTAACACACTCAAAGGTGCCACCACTGGGCACTTATTGATGTGCACCAACTTCAGCGGAACGGGTAGTTCTCCGTCAGCCATTTCGTCGCGACGCCGGTACAAACGGCGACGCAATGCTTCGGCACTTTCCCCTATCAAAGGCAGGGTTTCCATGTGCAGGTCGCATACTATCAGGGCATTACGGTTGCGCGGATGCCAAGCCAACGGTAATACCACGCCCAAATAACTGCGTTCGCTGGAAAAGCGACCCGAAATATGCACCAGGGGTTGCAGCAGATGAATTTGCTCCATCACCTTGTGCTTGCTACGCAACTGGAACAGCCAGTCGTAAAGCCTGGGCTGTCGTTCACGCACTCTTCGCGCCAAGGCGATGGTAGCCCGCACATCGGACAGCGCCTCATGGGCCTGACCATGTTCGATGCCATTGGCCTGGCTAAGCAACTCCAGGCGCAAGCTGGTGCGGCCGTCCTGCTGTGGCCAGACGATGCCCTCCGGGCGCAAGGCATACGCGGTGCGCAGCACGTCGATCAGGTCCCAGCGGCTGTTGCCGCCCTGCCACTCGCGCGCATAAGGATCGAAGAAATTGCGGTACAGGCTGTAACGGGTCACTTCGTCGTCGAAGCGCAAGGTGTTGTAACCGGCGCCACAGGTGCCCGGGCGCGCCAACTGGGCGTGCACGCGGGTCATGAAATCCGCTTCGCACAGGCCTTTTTCGGCCAACTGTCGCGGGGTGATGCCCGTGACCAGGCAGGCCGCCGGATGCGGCAGGATGTCGTCGGAGGGACGGCAATACAGGTTGACCGGTTCCTCGATCTCGTTCAGGTCGAAGTCGGTGCGCACGCCGGCGACCTGCAGCGGTCGATCGCAGCGCGGGTTGATGCCGGTGGTTTCGTAATCGTGCCAGAAGATGCTGGAGCTCACGGTGTCGTCCTGTACAAAGTTCGCGGACGAGTCTACCGGACGAACAACCTCACGCCGACTCGTTGAGCGGCCTGAAGCTGAAGAACTCGCGCAGCGAGCGCACGAACTCGTCGTACTCGCGCGGCGCCTGCAACAGCATGAAGCCTGCATCGTAATAGCCGGGGGTCTGATCCTCGCGGCTCCACAGGCAACTGGCGGTCAGGTTGATGAACTGGTGACCGCCCCCTGCAAGCGGCACGCGCAGTTGCAGCTCGAAATCCGGGCCGACCATGATGGGCAGTTGGCTGATCACCATGACGCCATGCTCGGAGGCGTTGCCCAGAAAACCGATCTCCTGATCGGTGAACCGGTTGAACACTCTGAGCACGTAGGGCAGTTGGTGTCGATCGATCTGTCGTTCGGTGAACATGATTCTCCGTACCTTCCAAATGAGCAGGTACCGTCGGCGCGTTGAAGGTACTGTAGAGCCTAGCTCAGCCTGCGGCGCAGGCACGTTGAAATCATCGGTCGAGGCAATCAGCGCCAGGGCGCGGCGGGTGCCGCGTGTATGACAGCCGCTTCGCCACGCAGATGGCCAAGCTGCTGCAACGTCTGCAGACGCGCCTGGGCGCGATAGGCGTACTCGTTCTGCGGGTAGCGCTGGATCAGGAACTGATAGGTCTGCGCCGCATCGACGTAGAGTTTCTGCCGCTCCAGACACTGCCCACGCAGCATCGCCACTTCGGGGTGAATGAACGGCCGCGCCCGGCTGGTGCGGTCGACCTGCGACAGCTCCAGCATCACACGTTGGCAGTCGCCGCGGTCATAGGCCCGGTAGGCATTGTTCAGATGGTGGTCCATGGACCAACGGGTGCAGCCAACGACACTGGCCGCCATGACTAAAACGATCAGGGCTCGCATGGGAATCTCCTTTGCTGCACAGCCTATCGGCCGCGTCCAAGGATTCTTCAGCCGCAAGCGACAAGCTGCAAGCTGCAAACAAAACCAGCCCCCGCCGCCACCCGCGCTTTTTCTTGTAGCTTGCCACTTGTAGCTTGCAGCTTTTCCCCCCGCCTCCTGAGTGACTACAGCCAAATTCAGGAGTAGCCTTTCGCTGCGCTTCACTATAGGAGTCTGTGCATGACCATCCGCCGTACCAAAATCGTCGCCACCCTGGGCCCCGCCAGCAACTCGCCCGAAGTGATCGAACAACTGATCCTCGCTGGCCTGGACGTGGCACGTCTGAACTTTTCCCATGGCACTCCGGACGAGCACAAGGCCCGCGCCCGGCTGATCCGTGACATCGCCGCCAAGAATGGCCGCCATGTCGCGCTGCTCGGTGACCTGCAAGGCCCGAAGATCCGTATCGCCAAGTTCAGCAACAAGCGCATCGAACTGAAGATCGGTGACACCTTCACCTTCTCCACCGCTCACCCGCTCACCGAAGGCAACCAGGACATCGTCGGCATCGACTACCCCGACCTGGTCAAGGACTGCGGCGTGGGTGACGAGCTGCTGCTCGACGACGGCCGTGTGGTCATGCGCGTCGAAACCGCCACTGCCGATGCCCTGCATTGCGTGGTGATCGTCGGCGGTCCGCTGTCCGACCACAAAGGCATCAACCGCAAAGGTGGCGGCCTGACCGCTCCGGCGCTGACCGAGAAAGACAAGGCCGACATCAAGCTGGCCGCCGAAATGGACCTGGACTATCTGGCCGTGTCCTTCCCGCGCGATGCCAAGGACATGGAATACGCCCGCAAGCTGCGTGATGAATCCGGCGGCAGCGCTTGGCTGGTGGCCAAGATCGAACGCGCCGAAGCCGTGGCCAACGACGAAACCCTCGACGGCCTGATCGCCGCCTCCGACGCGGTGATGGTCGCCCGTGGCGACCTGGGCGTGGAAATCGGCGACGCCGAGCTGATCGGTATCCAGAAGAAGATCATCCAGCACGCCCGCCGCAACAACAAAGCGGTGATCGTCGCGACCCAGATGATGGAGTCGATGATCCAGAACCCGATGCCGACCCGTGCCGAAGTGTCCGACGTGGCCAACGCCGTGCTGGACAACACCGATGCGGTGATGCTGTCGGCCGAGAGCGCCGCCGGTGCCTACCCGATCGAAGCCGTGCAAGCCATGGCGCGCATTTGCCTGGGCGCCGAAAAGCACCCGACCAACCAGCGCTCCAGCCATCGCCTGCACACCACGTTCGAGCGCTGTGACGAGAGCATCGCCCTGGCGGCCATGTACACCGCCAACCACTTCCCGGGCGTGAAGGCGATCATCGCCCTCACCGAAAGTGGCTACACCCCGCTGATCATGTCGCGCCTGCGCTCGCACGTGCCGGTGTTCGCCATGTCGCCGCACCGCGCCACCCAGGCCCGCGTCTCGATGTTCCGCGGCGTCTACCCGATCGCCTTCGATCCGGCTTCGCAGCCGGCCGACAAGGTCAGCCAGGCAGCGGTCGACGAGTTGCTCAAGCGTGGGCTGGTCGAGCAAGGTGACTGGGTGATCCTGACCAAAGGCGACAGCTACCACACCATCGGCGGCACCAACGGCATGAAGATCCTGCACGTCGGTGATCCGCTGGTCGGCTGACCCTCAGCCCGAGGCGCTCTTACGGCCCATCGCGAGTAACGCCGCGATGGGCCGTAAGGCGCACCATCCCTTCAAGCCCTCTCGCTGAACACTTCGGCCAGCACCTGGTTCCTCGGCACCCCGGCCAGGAACAGCCGACGCGCCACCTGCTCCACCCACTGCGGCGAACCACACACCAGCGCCACCGTCTGGCGCGACGACACCTGAAACCCCGCCAGCGCCTGCTCCGCACCTTCTCGGCTCACCTGCTCGACACGCACCCGCTCCCCAGCCAATGCCTGCAATGCCTCGGCCAGGTAAGGTGTGCGGGCCACATGCAGGATCCTGATCGGCCCCTCATGCCCCTGACGCAGTGCTTCGCGCAGGATGCTCCACAACGGCGCCAGTCCCGTTCCCGCCGCCAGCAGCCACAACGGCCGCGTCTGCCAGTCTGGATCGTACTGCAGCGCGCCACCGCTCAATGCGCCCAATGCCAATGCATCCCCCACCTTCAGGCCCCGCGCCTGATCGCAGAACGCACCGGGTCGGCGGCAGTCGATGTGGAACTCGAGCAAGGCGTCTTCGCCTGGCAGGCTCGCCAGCGAATAGGGCCGCGCCACCGGGCCCAACCACAGCAGCAGATGCTGGCCGGCGCGGTAACGCAGCGCGCGTGCCGGACGCAGGTGCAGGCGCAGCACATCACCCAGCCAGTGCACCGCGCTCACTTCAGCCGGCACGCCATCGGTCTGCGGGTCGAACACCGCCACTCGAAGGTCGCCCGTCACCTGACACTGACAGGCCAGGCGCCAGCCCTGCTCACGGGCGTCCGTGCTCAGCGCCTCGGGCCGCGCATCGTCGGGCAGCCCGTCCAGGCAGCGCACCAGGCACGCCTGGCAACTGCCGGCGCGGCAGCTATAGGGCACGTTCAAGCCGGCGCCGTTGAGGGCGTCGAGCAGGTTGCTGCCGGAGGGCACCGCCCAGCAGCGGTGGCCCACGCAGAGTTCGGGCATTCGGGGTTTCTCCGCCGATTGAGTGGTCATCGTCGCGCCATAGGAGCGCCCGGATGACGCTGTTCGTGTAAGAGCGGCCTGGTATCGCGACACCGCGGCAACGATTCTAAGCCCCTCGCCTGCTTGGCGCTGCAAAACTGCGGCCAGCATCCGACCGACCTTGGTCCAGCGCGCGTGCAGGTGTACCGCGCCAGGATGCGCGCTATACTGCCGCGCCCTTTTTGCGCCGGCCTGACCTGCCGGCGCGCCTTGCAAGGTGATTCGACGCGCTGGTCGGCGGTGTCGAGGCCTTTACGAATGTTCCCGTCTTCAAGAGGAGCGCGCAGCATGACCGTGATCAAGCAAGACGACCTGATTCAGAGCGTGGCCGACGCCCTGCAATTCATCTCGTACTACCACCCCGTCGATTTCATCCAGGCGATGCACGAGGCCTACCTGCGCGAAGAGTCGCCAGCAGCCCGCGACTCGATCGCCCAGATTCTGATCAACTCGCGCATGTGCGCCACCGGCCACCGGCCGATCTGCCAAGACACCGGCATCGTCACCGTGTTCGTGCGCGTGGGCATGGACGTACGCTGGGACGGCGCGACCCTGAGCCTGGACGACATGATCAACGAAGGCGTGCGCCGCGCCTACAACCTGCCGGAGAACGTCCTGCGCGCCTCGATCCTGGCCGACCCGGCGGGCGCGCGCAAGAACACCAAGGACAACACCCCGGCAGTGATCCACTACTCCATCGTGCCCGGCGACAAAGTCGAAGTGGACGTGGCCGCCAAAGGCGGCGGCTCGGAGAACAAGTCGAAGATGGCCATGCTCAACCCGTCCGACTCGATCGTCGACTGGGTGCTCAAGACCGTGCCGACCATGGGCGCTGGCTGGTGCCCGCCCGGCATGCTCGGCATCGGCATCGGCGGCACCGCCGAGAAAGCCGCGGTGATGGCCAAGGAAGTGTTGATGGAATCCATCGACATCCACGAATTGAAAGCCCGTGGCCCGCAGAACCGCATCGAAGAGATCCGCCTGGAGCTGTTCGAGAAGGTCAACCAACTGGGCATCGGCGCCCAGGGCCTGGGCGGCCTGACCACCGTGCTCGACGTCAAGATCATGGACTACCCGACCCATGCCGCCTCCCTGCCGGTGTGCATGATCCCCAACTGCGCGGCCACCCGTCACGCCCACTTCGTGCTCGATGGCTCCGGCCCTGCGGAACTCGAAGCGCCGTCGCTGGACGCCTACCCGGAAATCGTCTGGGAAGCGGGTCCGAGCGCGCGCCGGGTCAACCTCGACGACATAACCCCGGAAGAAGTCGCCAGCTGGAAGCCAGGCGAGACTGTCCTGCTCAACGGCAAGATGCTCACCGGCCGCGACGCCGCGCACAAGCGCATGGTCGAGATGCTCAACCGTGGCGAACAACTGCCGGTGGACCTGAAAGGCCGCTTCATCTACTACGTGGGTCCGGTCGATCCGGTCGGTGACGAAGTGGTCGGCCCAGCCGGCCCTACCACTGCCACGCGCATGGACAAGTTCACCCGCCAGATCCTCGAACAGACCGGTCTGCTGGGCATGATCGGCAAGTCCGAGCGTGGCCCGACCGCCATCGAGGCGATCAAGGACAACAAGGCCGTGTACCTGATGGCCGTCGGCGGCGCGGCCTACCTGGTGGCCCAGGCGATTCGCAAGTCGAAGGTCCTGGCGTTCGCCGAGCTGGGCATGGAAGCGATCTACGAGTTCGAGGTCAAGGACATGCCGGTCACCGTGGCGGTGGACAGCAACGGCGAGTCGGTGCACATCACCGGTCCCGCCTTGTGGCAGAGCAAGATCGCCCAGAGCCTGGCGGTGGAAGTGAAGTAACCTACGTCCAGCGCTACAAGAAACGCCCGGCTCGCCGGGCGTTTTCGGTGATGCCCACCTGTGCTGAATTATCGATCTTGGCTCTGGGCCCTTTAGCGACACAGGCCGGCAGCCCCAACTGACATTTTTGTTAGTTCACAACACGAATCTTCCACTCTACCGTCCATCTATGCCGACCTGTGGAGATTCGATCATGTCCAAGACTCCTTCGCCAAAACCGCAATGGCTTGACGAATTCAGCCTCTATCTGACTTCCCGCAGTGACCGTGTCTACAACAATGGTCGCCAGCAGCTCGAACTGACCGTGCTGATCATTCCAGCCGACGGTCAGACGCTGAGTGATGCGCAGTTCGACTCCATTGGCCTGGCCTACCAGAGCGAAAACGGCGAGTGGCTCGACCTCGCCCAACAGGATGCGGCCTGGTTCTATGAGACCGCGCATGACCCACGCTATGACCACTATCCCTCGATCACCGATATGTCGGAGCCTGTGGTGGTGCCTGCGTACGCGAGCCACGGTTGCCTGAAACGGCTCTATGTCCGCTGCAGCGCAGCGCAGGGCGAATCGATCAACGTGCGAGGCACTATCATGGGTGCGACCGACACCGTGTTCTCGACGCCAGAGCACGTGGTGACGCTCATCGCCGAGCAATCGCCCACCTACGGCTTTCCCGAAGATTACGAGTGGCTGAAAAGAACGCGAGTGGGTGACCGGCTGTTCGAGGGCAGCGATATCTGCGATGAACACTTCATCATCGAACATACGCTGCGCCCCAAGCACGTGGCGTTTTCCTCTGCCCAGCTTGCACAGCCCGTGACCCATAGCGGTCAGTTGATACGCTGGGGCGATATCGACCCCTCTGCCAACCGGGCGAGCTTGGTCAGCCTTGCGTTTCCAGGATCGGCGGATGTGACGCTGACCAGCACAATACAGGCCGACCCTGCATTGAGCCAGCGGCTGGTCAAGCAGCCCATCTCGTCCAGTCAAGGGCAGATCGTCGTTGTACTGCAGGGCGAACCCGAGGTGCCTCGCACATTGTCGGGCAATGCCGAGCACGCCCCATTGCAGATCGAAGCCTACGACCGCCATGGCGCCCGGCACCCGTTGTCGATTGATTTCAAAACGCCTGACGACCGTTTTGAACTTGACGTGGCCAGTACATTCGAGGCTGAGCTACAGGATGTCGCCAATATCAGTTACTTCAGGGTCGCGGGCTTGAATTCGTCCACCGACGGGGCTCGCTGTCCGCTGTACAACAACGGTCGCCAGCAGACTTATGTGCAAGTGATCATCGAGGCCACCGACGAGAGAGACCAAGTTATTACAATTCCGGACAGCGTAATCAATAAAATTACGCTGGTGGATTACAACACGGGCGCGGCATTACCGGGCAGCTACACCATTAGTCGGTCTCGGAGCGCGGTCGACAAGCGCTTTGTGTATTACCCCACACAGATCGCCGGCGATGAGTCGTCGGCGGCCGAGACACTCCGTCAGAGTGTGACCTTCTACATAAAAACCTCGACCACTGAAAACAGACGAATTGCTGCCAAATTGATACACGGCGGAAAAACGTATCACACCTACGACCCGTCGCTCCCTGCGGGAGACGGAAAAACCCAGTCGGGACGATCCAACACTTCCGCGATGATCGAGCCCAAGATCCAGAACTACCATTTCGAACAACAAAGTGACTATGTGGGTGTTCAAAAGGATCTGGGGGTAGGTCTAGACCCATACATCAGCGACGTCGACCGTTTCGAAGTACGTCTTAAAGAGGGACTGGCGCACCACCTTGTTTATTCAAGACACTCAGATAACCATTTCGGCTGGTTTCACAGCGGAAACGCCTGGAAATATAACTGGATCTACATGTTCCAATTCAATGGAAACACCTCGAGGAAAGCCGTCAAGGGAGCGATTTACCAGAACCTTACAGTTCCTGACAATGCATTTTGTTTAGCGCGCGTGCGTGTCACTAGCGTCAACTGGTCGGACGGCGCGGCATCTCAAGAACGGGGGTGCGCTATACCGTTTGTGACGAGCAGGGGAACGAGCATCGTGTATGGGTGATTTCCAAAGAGCGTATGAATCGAGTGACCCTCTGAAAGGTTTCATTCCTCTCTCACTTTCGTTCATACGGAGAATGATGTCATGCCTAACTTTCATACCGATCCGGCGCTGTGGCTCGAAACGTTCAAAGTGGAATTGACCTCCGCCAGTGCCAATCTTTATGGTAATGGACGGCAGCAGTCTCAGATCCGATTGACCGTCGAATTGCAAACGGGCCAGCCGCCGCTTACCGAGGCCCAACAAAAGAGCCTCAAACTTGTTCTGGAGCGGGACGACGGCACGTATGAGCCTCTACCTTTCGAGGGGGCAAACGCTCTTTTGTGGGCGCAGACCTCCGTTAAAGACGAGCGCTACGATCTCATGCCCGGATCCGGCACGCAGGCACCCATTGCGCCTGATACCGCGCGTGCCTTTAGTAAGGTGATGTACGTCACCACGCGTGCAGCGGGCGGTGCCAACGCAAAACTGCGCGCGATGATTCAAAAGGATGAGCGCACCACGTACTACACCGACAACGAATCCGGTTTCGATTCCTATGTCATTCTCTCCACCATCACGCCGCCCACCTTTTCAGAAGGTGACTACGTCTGGGTCCGTTCTTATGAGCGCGGCAATATCAACAATGTCTTTCTCCACGAATACAAGTTGCAACTCAAGGGGCTGGGTCTGTCATCACCCACTCAGACGATTGCCCCCGGAATGATCCGTTGGCAACGTAACGAACCCAGCGAAACCTATGCGACCTATGTAGGCATGGCTTACCCAGGCACGGACAAGACCGTCCACTACGAAAGTGCGATCAAAACCGGTAACACGTTCGTACCTGCACGCCAGGCCAACACCCCAGGTAATGACGCACTGGTCCTGGTGCTCAATGGCGCCGACAACATCAACTTTTACAGCGACGGACTGGACTATGGCGGCCCATGTTCAGTCAAAGTCACAGATCGCCACGGTAATGAACATATTCTTTCCTTCGCCTTTGCCAGTGAAGGAAGCGATCTGGAGCGGCGAAGCAAAATCGTCGTGAGCTATTCATGACTTCTGCCCGCCCTTGATCACAAAGCGCCTGCTCACCTGATAGGAAGGCCTGCCCATGACCCACTCCCGTGCCGATGAGTCCAGTGCCACGCCCCACCTCTTCAACGCCAGTGACATTCATACTCAGGGCAACAACTTCCTGCACGCGGTGCAAACCAGTGCCGACCCGCGCACGGGTCAATTCAACATGGCGATCACTGTTCCACTGGGCCAAGCCAATTTCATGGGTGGCCCTAACTGGTCGTTCACGCTCTCCTACAGCATCTTGTCTTCTCAGCAGGACAGCGGTTTCGGTCTGGGTTGGTCGTTGCAGTCTACGCAACTGACGCGTCGGCAGAACATCTGGACCCTGCGTCTGTCTTCTGGCGAACAGTTCGTAGTTGACCTGTCGCAATCAGATTTGCAACCCGGTGGCCGATTAGTGCTGGAAGACTTCAAGCTGGAATCCATGCAAGTCACCCGGCTGGACAGTGATGATCCCAACGGCGAAATGCGCTTCAGAATCTTCCACAAGACCGGCGAGATGGAGTTTCTTCAGCGGCTCAATGGATCAGGTGACACCTACCTGTTGTACGAGATGCGCAGCGCTGAAGGTCATCGTTTGCATTTCGACTGGCTCCGGGCCAACGACCTTTACCACCTGATGGCGGTGCGCGATGAGCAGCGCACACTCCTGCGTTACGACCGCATGAAAAAGCACGTGATCCTGGAGCCAGGATCACCCATCGAGTCCACCCTCCAATTGATCCAGAGCAATGGCGAACTGAGCCGATTGATATTGCCCGAAATCGACATGCCATTTGTTTTTCACTACATCAATCGGCAGGTAGGCGACCAGTTTCTACGCTTGCCGGATCGTCTCAGTGGGCCGCTCGGTGCACTCGATACCATTAACTGGAGCAGCACGCTCAGCGCCTCCCATGCCTTGCCGAAGAATGCGCCCCTGGCCTTCGTGCCCCGTGTCATCAGTTGGCTGCACAGCGATGGTCCGTTCTCAACGAGCTTGTTGCGCCGCTATGGCTGGAGTGGATCGCGCAACTACCTGGGTGGCGGCAGCAGTCAGGCCTTCGATTGGGAAGCGGGGCACGACTCGCTCTATCGATTAACGACGCGTTACGAGTACAGCAATACCGAAACACAGATCAGCGGAGATCTACGCACGTTGGAGTGGCTTCAAGCCACCGAGCGGCTCCATGCAACGGTTGCGCAGATCGACACCGAGGCCTTGTTGACGACCCTGCTCGCCGCTGACGTGGTGGCCGAGAATGCGACGATCACGCGGACCTGGGACCGGCATCACCTGCTGATCAAGGAAGTGACCCTGAGCGGGACGTGTGAAACCACACGAGAAACCCAATACGGCGTCGATTACGCAAAAACCTGGAAAGCACAGATTCCCCAATGTCAGTTACCGCACCAGATATCGACCACCTACCGCGACACCCTGACCGATCGTACGCTGACCGAACTCACCACCCATGAGTACGATACGTTCGGCAATACGCTGCGCACCTGCTTGCCCACGCTGGTCGAGGAAGTCAGCGACTACTACCCCGCCTCTGGTGAACTGAAGGGCTGTCCCGCCGATGCGTCCGGCATGGTGCGTTTCCTCAGACGCAAAACCATCCACCCTGCGCCGGACTGTCCGGGCGAAGCACCAACGCTCTACACCTACTACGAGTACGATGCCCTACCGTCGCTGATCACGGGTGACCCTGACCATGCGGTGGCGTGCCTTGAGCAATTGGGTGACGCGTGCTCCGAGGAAGTGATCGAGAGCACCGAACAAAGCTATGAGCGCCAGCAGGGCGAACACTATGGTCGGCAAAAGAAAGTCGTTACCACCCTCAATGGCAAATCCACCACGATCCTGTTCGATTACCGCATCACCCGCGATGCCAATGAACCCCCGCTGCTGTGGACCACGACCAAGACCCAAGGCTTTGAAAACAACGAACTCACCACCTCCAGCAGCGAAGACGCGCGGTCTCTGCTCAGTGGCCTGACCTACTGCCAAGTCAGCACGGCCGGCGTGCGGACGCTCTATACCTACGACCGCCTGGGTCGCGTCATCCGCACCCTCATCGCCCAGGGTACGGCGTTCGAAGTCGAACGCACCTGCAACTTTCACCTGGATGATGAGTTCGTTGCCCAGCACGCACCGCGCATCGGTGACGAACTGACGTCGATGGTGGCACTGGAAGAAACCGATGCCACCGGCCAGCGCAAGCGGACCTGGCTCGATGGCAGCAGCCGCGCCGTGCTGATTCAACTCGAGGACATCGACAACAGCCCTGACATTTTTCGCGACGTCACGGTTTTGAGTTACGACGCGTGGGGACGTGAAATCGAGGAAATTTCAAAAGACTGGGACAGCGACGGTGAATGTCTATTCGCCTTGACGTCCAGCACCGCCTACGACGACTGGGGGTTTGTGTGCCGTCAGACTCATCCCACAGGCGTCATGACTCACACCCTCACCGACCCAACGCGCAGGACGGTCGCCACTTGGCAGGAAGGCACCGACGGAACACTGACGAGTCACCAGACCACCACCTCGAACGCGGCGGGAAGCCCACTGCAAACGGTGCGTTCAGACGAGAAAGGACAGACCGCAGTCACCACCCGATTCACCCGCGACGGTCTCGATCGGGTGATCGAAATGCGCACTGAGCCTCGCGACGGTCTGGCTCGGATCACCGAATTCGAGTACGACTGTTATTCACGACTCATCGCACGTCTGGAGCACATTCGCCAGAGCGAAGAAGACGAAGACTACCCCATTCGCATCACCCGCTGGCAGTACGCCGCGCACAGTGACGCCGAGCACCCTGAGGCGCTGTCTGTGGAAGTGGTCAAAAGCGGCGATGAGCCCCGGAGGTGCGCCATGAATAGCAGGCCTCAGACCAATGTGCTCATGCTGGCAACACAGGACTTCGACGGTCTGGACCGTCCACTGAGCCTGTGCGTCGGCGGCCGTAGCACGCACTACCGTTACGTTGCCAATCAATTACCCGCAAGCTGCCATGTGCTTGCTGATGGCCAGGAAGTGGAATATGGCTATGTTCCAGCACTGGGTAACCTGGTTCGCCAGATTCGAGCGCAAGGCGAGGCCCCCCAGGACTACAGCTACGATCCGTTGCTCGGCCTGATTCAGACTCGCAAGGGCGCACTTGGCCAACAAACGACAACCTACAACGCCAGTGGCCAACCCAGTACCGATACGTGGTCGGTGGAGGGGCCAAGTACCTCACCACTTGGCATCACAGCCTCTGTCGGCGCCTGTTGGGGCTCGAAGATGCGAGCAAGCTGACGCACAGCCGCGATTACGATGAACATGGAAGGCTCTGCCAATTCCAAATCGATCAGATCACCTGCTGCATCGATTACGACGAGCTTTCCCGACCTTGCACTCACACCACCACCGATTCTGCCAGCGGACAAACCCTGGTGCGGACCCAGACGTTCGACCACCTCGGCCGCGAGCTGACTCGCCGCTTCGTCTACACTGACGGCAATGTGACATCCACCCAAGTGCAGACGTTGACCTACACCGATCTCGATCAGATCAAGACCCGGCATTGGCAAGAGGGCACCCGCCAGAGCCAGGAAAACTATCGGTATGACGTGTTGGGTCGCCTGGTGCTGTATACGGCGACACCGGGCATCACCCAGGATCCGTTCGGCAATTGGGTGGTCGAGCAGTCTTTTACCCTGAATCCGCTGGATGGCTACGACAGCGTGCGCACTACCTTTGCCGATGGCAGCAGCGATCAGGCCAGTTATCACTACGACAATGCCGAGGATCCCTGCCAGGTCACCGCTATCGACCACACGCATCCCAGTTGGCCCGCACGGATCAGCTTGAGCTACGACGCACGTGGCCGCCTGGCTTCCGATAGCCTGGGCCGTCGCCTGACATGGGACGCTCAGGACCGCGTCACTCAGGTGGAGTACCAGGGTCAGGTGTGTACCTATGGCTACGATCCAAGTGGCAACCTGTGTGATCGCCAGATCGGCACGCAAACCAGCCGCGCCTTCTACAGCGCCGACCAGTTGACCCACGAACAGCGCGGCGATGATTTGATCCAAGTGCTAAGCGATGCAAATGAGCGCTTCGCGCTGAACCGTCTGACCCAGGATGTCCGTCAAGGTGTCATGTTGCTGGGCTGTGATGGGCAAGGCAGCGTCTGCGTGGAAGCCGACTCTCAGGTTCGCCACCGCCACTACACTGCCCATGGAGCGGAGGCGACAGCGCCAACGCTTGGGGACAATCCTTTCGGCTTCGCCGGTGAGCGTCGCGAGCCTCTGACGGGCTGGTACATAGCGGGCGGATACCGACCTTACGACCCACTGCTGCTGATGTTCCTCGCCCCGGACAGCGCGAGCCCATTCGCTGAGGGTGGAATCAATGCCTATGCCTACTGCGGTGGCGATCCCGTCAACCGTATCGACCCGGACGGCCATGGTGCGTGGGACTGGGTGAAGGTAGGAATGGGTATCACACTGGGTGTGGTGGGAGCCGTGATCAGCTTCGGCGCCTTGGCCCCAATCCTAGCCGCGGGCCTCAGCGCGCTGACGGTAAGTGCGGTGCTCTCTCTGACTTCCGCCACTCTCGGTATCATCTCTTCGGCCACAGGGGTGGCATCGACGTTGTTCATGTTGGCCGATAAGGACAGCAAAGCGGGTGAAGTCCTGGGTTACATCTCCCTCGTCACTGGGTGGGCCAGCACCATTACAGGGGCAGGCGCGAAGTATCTGGATTGGCGTAAAGAGACCGTATCGCCTAGGGGCTTCTCCCTGAACCGAGCCAGATCCAGGTCCTCGAGTACAGACGGCCTAAACATCGGCACATTCCGAGCGCGTACATTCAGAGCAGGGTCGCGCAGTGCCTCCACTTCGCCCAGCCTCTCACTGCGTACCCCCTCAGGAAGCCCGGTGTCGCAAGGAGCCGCCCGCGCGCTCAACAACCCAAACACTCAGCTCCTGGAAACGCCTGGGATCGAGATGGACGTGCTCAATCGGCCGGGCACGCTGCGCACAGGCAGCACTTCGACGGGGATAGGCCCACGCACGCCATCGCCATCGCCATCGCCATCGCCATCGCCCAGCGTCAGCTCGGCGGACGTCGCCTCCAGCCCGCCCCCGCGGCCGGGTGAGTTGAGCACGGCGGGCCACACGCCCCCACCTCATAATCGTTTCGGACAACTGTCTGCCGACACGAATGGCGCGGGCAGCCCATTCGCCGCCCGCGGCTCGGCCTCCCAACGGCCACCCGTAGAAAGATTGTTCGGTTACTACTATTCCATGGGCCACTTCTGATCAACCACGGACGAAGGTCATGGCCATGAAATCATCGGCAGGGTTGTCGGTCGCCAGGCGTTCGACGGTCTGGGACGCCAGATCACGGTCGAGGTCGGTGGTCGCCGCACAGGCTTCGACTACCAGCCGGGGCGGTTGCCGACCTGTGCCAACCAGCTTGCCGATGGCACGCGCATCGCCTACACCTATGAAGCCAACCTGGACGAGCGCCCGCTGACCATCGCGCCAACCGGCGGGGCGATCCATGCCTTTGCCTACGATCCTGTCTTAGGTCTGCCGTCGTCGCGCAGCGGCCCGCTCGGAACTCTCGAGTTCAGACACGAGCGGTCCGGTCGGCCAGTGGAAGACGTCTTGACCATCGATGGCCAAGTGCACTCGACGCAGTGGCGGTACTCGCTGAACAAGCAACTGTGCGGTTTAACGAATGCCCTAGGTGCCGACCATACGTATCACTATGATGCTTCCGGGCGACTCGCCCAGCATGTGCAGGGCGAAATCACCACCACCTTCACCTTCGATACTTTCTCGCGCATCGATACCCTCACCACCACCCATGGCAAAAACACCTTGGTCCGCACGCTCAACTATGACAGCCAGGGCCGCGAGCACAGCAGAACCTTCAGCCTGGACACCGCTGGCAAGCATCAAAAGTGCACGCAGACGCTGGGCTATACCGACCTGGATCAGGTGGCCATACGAACCTGGGAAGACGGCGATCACAACGGGGGGAAACCTTCAGTTACGACAATCTGGGACGCCTTGTGCGCTACACCGCCGACATCGCCGTCGCTCCAGAGGATCCGTTCGGCAACCGCGTGATCGAGCAGACTTTTGCTCTCAACGCGCTTGATGGCTATACCGAAGTCCACAGTCGGTTCGCCAACGGCGGCACCGACCAAGCCACCTTCTTCTACGACAACCCTGCGGATCCCACCCAAGTCAGCCGCATTACGCACACCTACGCCAGTTGGCCCGCACAGATCGACCTGACCTACGACGCCTGTGGACGCATGATCGCCGACAGCCTCGGTCGCCAGCTCACCTGGGATGCCCAGAGCCGTCTGGCTCGCGTCGATTACCAAGGCCAGCGCTGCGACTACCGGTATGGTCCCAGTGGCGAACTCATCGACCGGGTGCTGGATGGCGCGCTTACCCGCTGCTTCTTCAGCGGCGACCTGCTGACCCATGAGCAAACAAGCAAAGAGGTCCAGCAGTGCATTGGCGACAGCGGCACGCTGTTCGCGCTCAATCGGATTACCGAGGGCGTGCGCAAGGTCACCCTGATCGGTTGCGATGCACAGCGCAGCGTGCGTGTGGAAGCCGACGACACGCTGCGGACCCGTCGCTACAGCGCGCACGGCGCCGAGACCGAGGCGGCTGGTAACGGCCCGTATGGCTACGTCGGGGAGCGTCGCGAACCTTTGACCGGCTGGTACATTCCAGGCGGCAACCGTCCCTACGACCCCATGGTGATGGGGTTTCTGAGCCCCGACGATGAAAGCCCGTTCGGACGTGGTGGCTCAATCGCTATGCCTACTGCGGGGGCGATCCGATCAACCGCATCGATCCAGACGGCCATGCCTGGTGGACATGGGTGATCGCAGGTGTCGGCACAGTATTGGGCGTGGTGGGCACCGTAGCCACGCTTGGCGCTGCAGCCCCGGCTTTCGCAGCCCTCCTCGCCGGGGTCTCTCCACCCTGACCGCCACCAGCGTCATGGCGATGACGGCTGCCACCTTGAGCGTCGTGGCGCTGGGAACCGGCATCGCATCGACGGTACTCGAGGCGACCAATACCGACTCGAAAGCAGCCAACATCCTGGATTCAAGTGGCAAGATGGTGCGGCCAGAACGGGTGGCGCTCGAAATACAGGACTGGATGGTTGCTAACGGTAGACCAGACGGAGAACCCTTTACCTTGGTGGCGTGCTGGGCGGGTAAGTCCGGCGCAGCCAAAAGGTCAGCGACGTGACAGGAAGGCCGGTGACTGCGTACATGGACGCAATAATGGTGGAAGATCCCCTCATGTCCACGAAACTGACCAATAAAACCGTCCCCATGGCCGAGGCGCCAAAATCCTGGTGGGCCAGCCTCACCGGGCAGCCCACGCAGCACACACCTGCACCGTCGCGGATTTTCATCCCACAGGTCCGAATCGTATAAGCGCCGGAGCCCGAAAGACCGACGCCCACTCGCCCACGGCCCTGCCGGGTCACAACGCTGTTGGACGCAGTGGCTTCAGTCGATGGCCATGTGCTCAGGCCAGTCGCGTCGTGTCAGCACTTGCCCTTCGCTACGCAAACCCACCACAGCGTCCAGGTCCAGTTCGCCCACCAACCACTGGCTGTGAGCGGGCATCAGGTGCTCGCTCTGGGCCAGCACCCCATCGCTCGGCATGCCATGGTCCGGCGGCACATACAAACCGGCGCGGCCGATGTTCTCGTCCAACGCTGGCGACCAGGGCGCCAGCCCCACGGTCGGGCTCTGCAACACCGCCACCTGGTTCTCCAGCGCCCGCGCCTGGGCGCCGATGCGCACGCGGTGATAACCGGCCTCGGTGTCGGTGCAACTCGGCGCCAGAAGCAAGTCGGCGCCCTGCTCGGCCAGACGCCGTGCCAACAGGGGAAATTCAGTGTCGTAGCAGATCAAGATGCCCAGACGCCCCAGCGCCGTATCGAACACCTTCAGGCCCTGCCCGGCGGCAATGTTCCAGTGCTCGCGCTCGAAGCGGGTCATCATCAGCTTGTCCTGAAAACCCAGCGCACCGCTTGGACCGAACAGCCAGGCACGGTTGCGATAGCGGCCATCGGCGTCGAGCACCGGCAGCGTGCCAGGTTGCAGATACACCCCCAAGTCTTTGGCGAGGCCCTCGCACAACGCCCACCAAGGCGCGACCAAAGGCTGGATACCGGCGATCGAACCGTGCAGGTCACTGCGCTGGTCGGGCGGTAACTGGCCACTGAGCGCCAGCCCTGCGTACTCGGGCAGCAGCAACAGTTGGGCACCGCTGCGCGCCGCTTCGACGCACAGGTCGCGCAGATGATCGGCATAGGCATCCCAGGTTTCATGCAGTTCGATGGCGTACTGGCACGCTGCGAGCCGAATCATGGCAACAGGTCCTTGAGCCAGAACGACAAAGTCTTGTCCGACACATCGTCCTGATCCAGGTCGCGCCAGGCATAGGTGGTGCGCAACGATGCCTGATGAAGAAAGCCGCGGTTGCGCCAGAAACCATGCAGTGGCTTGTAGTCATCGGGCCGCAGCGGGTGTCCGTTGGGACGCTCCACGGTGCAGAACGTGCAGTAGTGAAAACCGCCGAGCTTGTGCGCATAGGATTCGCGCTCGATGAAGAAGCGCACGCCCAGCCCACGCCCCCGATAGGCCGGCAACAGCACGGACTCACCGAAGTAGTAGACGGTATCCGGGTCGCGGCCTTGATCCAGGAAAGGCTGGCGAAAGGCATCGGTTTCGTCGCCCAGGGGCAGGCCGGTGGAGGCGCCCACCACCTGGCCGTCGTCCACCGCCAGCACCACCAGGCTGCGCTCGGAGGCCATGTAGGTGGCGAGGTAGTCGGATTCGTACTCCGGCGTGCCGTCATAGAGGTAGGGAAACTCGCGAAACACCGTCAGGCGCAGGCGAGCGAGGTCATCGAGGTAAGGCGCGATGGCAGCGCCGTGCAGCAGGCGTATTTCCATGCGGGACGGTCGTTTTGTCGATAGGGATGACGCGCTCGGCTAAGCCGGGCCTGAAGGGAAACCCTATCATCGGCGGCACGCTCGGCCCTTTCCCCTCCGCGACAGGTATTTCTCCATGACCGCTACCGAACTCGTCACCGCCTACTACGCCGCCTTCAACGCCGGTGACATGCCAGCCTTCCTCGCCCTGCTCAGCGAAGACGTGATCCACGACATCAACCAGGGCGAGCGGCAGATGGGCAAGGCCCGCTTCGCCGCCTTCATGCACAAGATGAACCGCTGCTACCGCGAGCGCCTGGCCGACATCGTGGTAATGCAGAACGCCGACGGCAGCCGAGCCGCCGCCGAGTTCACCGTGCACGGTGAATACCTGGCCGACGACGAAGGCCTGCCCGCCGCCAACGGTCAGACCTACGTGTTGCCGGCCGGGGCGTTCTTCTATATTCACTGCGGCAAGATCGCCCGGGTGAGCAACTACTACAACCTCAACGATTGGCTCGAGCAGGTGAGCTGAAGCCGGTCACCCCCACTCACGAAATGCGTGTACCCAGCACCTTGAGAAACGCTGCCAGCCAGGCCGGATGCGCAGGCCATGCGGGCGCGGTGACCAGATTGCCATCGACATGGGCCTGGTCCACGGCAATGTCCACGAATTGCCCACCGGCCAGCTTCACTTCCGGCGCACACGCCGGGTAAGCACTGCACCGCCGCCCCTGTAGCACGCCGGCAGCGGCCAGCAGTTGCGCGCCGTGGCACACCGCGGCAATGGGTTTGCCGGCCTGGTCGAACGCCCGTACCAAGGCCAGCACGCGTTCGTCCAGGCGCAGATATTCCGGGGCGCGTCCGCCAGGGATCACTAGGGCGTCATAGCGTTCAGCACGCACCTGGACGAAATCGAAGTTCAGGGCGAACTGATGACCCGGCTTCTCGCTGTAGGTCTGGTCGCCTTCGAAGTCGTGGATGGCCGTGCGCACCGTCTGCCCGGCGATCTTTTCCGGGCAGACCGCATGCACGGTGTGGCCCACCATCTGCAGGGCCTGGAACGGCACCATCGCCTCGTAGTCTTCGACGTAATCACCCACCAGCATGAGAATCTTCTTGGCCGTCATCGCATCCACTCCTTCGTGTGCAGGGAACATTCCCTGCACCATAGTCGGCTTCGTCGATGACCGATACTGCGCGCCGCGTCAGCTGCGCCGGTCGAGCAGAATCACCACCAGTCGGTCGAGCCAGCCCCAGAGCCGTTGCTGCGCCCGCCGCCACAGTGGCCGGGCTTTCCAGTGATCCAGGTCGACCTCTTCGCTGAGCGCGAAGTCGCGCTGAAAGCTGGCCACCACCGTTTCGGTGAACGGCCGATCCAGTGCTTCCAGGTTGGCTTCCAGGTTGAAGCGCAAGTTCCAGTGATCGAAGTTGCATGAGCCGATGCTGACCCAGTCGTCCACCACCGCCATCTTCAGGTGCAGGAAGCACGGCTGGTACTCGAAGATGCGCACGCCGGCGCGCAGCAGGCGGGGATAGTAACGATGGCCGGCATAGCGTACCGACGGGTGATCGGTGCGCGGGCCGGTGAGCAGCAGGCGCACGTCGACGCCGCGTTGCGCGGCACGGCGCAACGAGCGACGCACGCTCCAGGTCGGCAGGAAATACGGTGTGGCCAGCCAGATGCGCTGCTGGCCACCGCTCACGGCGCGCACCAGCGCGCGCAGGATGTCGCGGTGCTGGCGGGCATCGGCGTAGGCCACCCGGCCCAGGCCCTGACCCTGCGCAGGCATCCTCGGCAGGCGCGACAGACCGAAGCCTTGGGGCGGACGCCAGGCCGTGCGGCGGTGGTTGGCATGCCACTGGCGGTCGAACAGCAGTTGCCAGTCGAGCACCACCGGACCTTGCATGCGCACCATCACCTCGTGCCACTCGCTGGTGGCATGACCAGGCGTCCAGAACTCATCGGTGACCCCGGTTCCCCGACAGCCGCCCACTGCTCGTCCACCAACAACAACTTGCGATGATCGCGGTACAGGTTGCGCAGGCCGCGGCGCCAGTGCAGAGGGTTGTACAGCCGCAGTTCGACGCCCGCGGCGTGCAACCGCTTGCGCAGGGCCGTCGCAAAGGCCAGGGCACCGTAGGCGTCGAACAGGCAGCGCACGCGCACGCCGCGTGAGGCTGCATACTCCAGTGCCTCCACCACCGCCTGGGCGCAGGCGCCCGCTTCGACCAGGTAGAGCTCAAGGTCGACCTGACGCTCGGCGCGCTCGATCGCCGCGAGCATGACAGGAAAGAACTCGGGGCCGTCGACCAGCAGTTCGAACTGGTTGCCATCCCGCCAGGGGAAGACCGGCCCTGGCATGTCAGCGGGCGGTGAAGATCAGCACCGCATTGACCGGTACCGACGGGTTGATCGACTTGAGCCCGGCGAAACTGCGCAGCGTTTCCAGACTCGGCAGCAGGTCGAAATCCTGGGCCTGCAACACCAGCGGTTCCAGGGTCACCACCTGAAAGCGGCGCTCGTCCAGACGCGTGACCAGCAGCAGGGCATTGTAGGTGTGGGATTGGTCGCGCAACGTCACTGTCACCGGCAGGCGCAGCTCCAATTGGGCGCCATTGGCCAAGTCGCTGACCGGGCGCAGGTCCAACTGGGCGCTCACCGTCGCCTCGGGAAAGCGCGCCACCTCGAACAGACCGTCACGCATCCGTTCGTCGCGCAGCGGGATGCCGCTGCTGACCGAATCCATCTCGATGCTCAGCCCCGCCGCGCCCTTTCGGTCGATGGTGCCGTGCAACACCAGAAAGCGTTGCACGTCGGCGGTGTCGCCGTTGTTACCGGTGATGAACGACAGGCGCGAGGACTCACCGTCCAGGTGCCAGTTGGCGTGGGCAGGCAGGCACAGGGCCAGGAACAGCGCGGGCAGCAGACGCAGCAGCATGGAGATACCTCGGAAAGCGAGACCGCCAACCTTACCGCGTGGCCATTCACGGCAGCAAGCGACAACCCTCGCGCGGCCCCTGCCACGCCGCCTGGCTCTGACGGCCCAGCCCTTGGGCGAGCGCGCGGCGGGTGTCGGTGTGCTCCTCCAGGCGCGTGAGCGGCAGGTACTGCTTCACATAGCCCCGGCAATAGCCCTCGTCCCAGCCCATGACGAAGCGGCATGAGCAGTACTCCTTGGCCGAGTAGGCCGGCAGGATGCCGGGGAAATCCACCAGTGCCTGGCGCTCGAACCAGGCCCAGATCGCCATGCCCAGCAGGGCTATCGACAGCACCCCATACCGACGCTTCATCGCACCTCCTCCCCCAGTGCCGCCAGCACCCGCTTGAGCAACTCGTCATGGCGGTAGCTGCCATCGCGGTCGTCCGCGTAGCGAACGATCACCAGTTTCTGCGTCGGCAGGATGTACAACGCCTGCCCCCAGTGGCCGAGGGCAGCGAAGGTGTCGGTGGGGGCGTGAGGCCAAGGACGCGGCTGGGCGGGCAGCGGCTGATTCAGCCACCAGTGACCACCCGGGTTGGCCTCGCCTGGCACCGGCTCGGCCTGGGGAACAGCGTACGGTTGAACGTCACCCAGTCGGCGGGCAGCAACTGCCGGTCGCGCCACCGCCCATCGCGCAGCATCAGCAGGCCGATGCGCGCCAGGTCGCGGGCGCTGAGGTAGAGGTAGGAGGAGCCCACGTAGGTGCCAGCGCCGTCGCGTTCCCACACCGCATGGGCAATGCCGAGGGGCTCGAACAGTGCCTGCCAGGGATAGTCGGCGTAGCGCTCCGGCGCCAGCATGCCGCGCAGCGCGGCGGCCAGCAGGTTGCTGTCGCCGCTGGAGTAGACGAAGCGCCGCCCGGGCGTCTCGGCCTGCGCCTTGCCGGCCGCATAGGCGGCCATGTCGTGGCGGCCGCGGGTATAGAGCATGGCCACCACCGAAGAGTTGAGCGGCGCATACTCGTAGTCTTCCTGCCAGGCAAGACCACTGGCCCAGTGCAGCAGATCCTGCAGACGCACCTGCGGGTGCGCCGCGAGTGCCGGGTAGTAGCGCGCAGCCGGATCGCCGAGCTGGAAACGTCCTTCCCCCTGGGCGATGCCCAGCAGCGTGGCCAGCACACTCTTGCTGATCGACCAGGTCAGGTGTGGCGTGTCGGCGGTGGTGGGCGCTGCGTAGCGTTCATGCAGGATGCGGCCATCGCGCACGATCAACAGGGCGTCGCTGCGCACGCCACGGCGCTCGACGTCATCGCGCGGGGCGAAGGCGTAACGATCCACCGCTTGCCAATCATAGTGTGCGGGATCTTCCAGCCATTGGCTGTCGGGCCACGCCGTGGCCAGCGCCGGCAAGGCGAACAGTTGCAAACAGCACCACAACCCTCTGTTCCAGAACATCAGCATCTCCCGCCGCAGGCACTGCGTGCAGCTTCCCATCTGCGCATGACAATCCGGCGGCGACGCACCGCCCAGCCTGTCATGCAAGCATCACTAAAGAGTCATGGAGGTGACACTGCCTCTACCTAGGCTGACGTTGCACAACAAAGCCGACCGGCCGCCCTTGGCTGGCTTATGGAGACTCGCAATGACTCGGATCGCTCGCTCTGGCCACAACAGCACTGAACGCCGTCTGCAAGCCCAACGCTTGGTCGGCGCCGCGGCCCTGCAGGAAGCCCAGGCCCTGCGCTACAAGGTGTTCAGCGCCGAATTCAAGGCCAAGCTCAAGGGCGCCGAACACGGCCTGGACATGGACGACTACGACATCCATTGCCGCCACATCGGCGTGCGCGATCTAGCCACCGGGCAGTTGGTCGCCACCACCCGCCTGCTCGACCACCAGGCCGCCAGCAGCCTGGGGCGTTTCTACAGCGAAGAAGAATTCAGCCTGCACGGGCTGCTGCAACTGCAAGGCCCTATCCTCGAGCTGGGCCGCACCTGCGTCGATCCGGGTTACCGCAATGGCGGCACCATCGCCGTGCTCTGGGGCGAGTTGGCCGAGGTGCTCAACGAAGGCGGCTACAGCTACCTGATGGGCTGCGCCAGCATCCCCATGCAGGATGGCGGCGTTCAGGCCCATGCGATCATGCAGCGCCTGCGCGAACGCTACCTGTGTAACGAACACCTGCGCGCCGAACCGAAGAAGCCGCTGCCGTCGCTGGCTTTGCCGAACAACGTCATCACCGAGATGCCGCCGTTGCTCAAGGCCTACATGCGCCTGGGGGCGAAGATCTGCGGCGAACCGTGCTGGGACGAAGACTTCCAGGTGGCCGACGTGTTCATCCTGCTCAAGCGCGACGACCTCTGCCCGCGCTACGCCCGTCACTTCAAGGCGGCGGTCTGATGCCGAGCGTGCGGGCCAGTGCCCGCCTGGTGCGCCTGATGCTGGTGCTGCTGCTGGGCGTGGCCATGGCCACGCTCATCGCCGTCGGCGAACGTCTTGGCCTGCGCGCCGGCAGCGAACGCCGCCAGCGCTGGAGCTGCCGCTTCATGAAACACCTGGTCGGCGCCCTGCCCTTCGAAGTGCGGGTGATCGGCACCTTGCCGCAGCAACCGATGCTCTGGGTCAGCAATCACATTTCGTGGACCGACATCCCATTGCTGGGCATGCTCACGCCGCTGTCGTTCCTGTCCAAGGCCGAAGTGCGCCAGTGGCCGCTGGCCGGCTGGTTGGCGGAGAAGGCCGACACCTTGTTCATCCGCCGCGGCGGCGGCGACAGCCAGCGCCTGCGCGAGCAGATCGGCGCGCGCCTGGGCCAGGCCTGCCCGCTGCTGATCTTCCCCGAAGGCACCACCACCGATGGCCGCGCCCTGCGTACCTTCCACGGGCGCCTGCTGGCGGGCGCCATCGATCACGGCACACCGGTCCAGCCGGTGGCTATTCAATACCTGCGTGAGGGCGAGCCGGACCCGATTGCGCCGTTCGTCGGCGACGACGACTTGCTGTCGCACCTGCTGCGGCTGTTCGGCCAGGCGCCTGGCCAGGTACTGATCCACCTGCTGCCGCCCTTGCACAGCCAAGGCAAGGAACGCGCGGTGCTGGCATTGCAGGCTCAGCAGGCGATCCATCTGGCGCTGTATGCCGAGCAGGAAAGCGAGCCGCTGCCGCAACGCCAGGCCAAGGCAGCGTGAGGCATCGCGGGCGCGGCGCGCTCAGCGTCGCGTTGCCGCAAATGCCTGCAACTGCGGGTAGAAGGCGCGGAAATCAGCCGTCAGTGGCTCGTACAACGCTTCCAGTTCAGCCATCACGCCGAGCAGCGCTTCGGGCCGCGACAGCCGTCGCCCAATGCCTCGAAACACCGCCTCCAGCGTCGCGAAATCGGCATAGGCCCCCAACCAGTCATCTGCGGCCATTAACGGCGCAATCCGCGCCAGGCGTCCTGGCAACTCGGGCTCGGCTAGCAGCACCTGGTAGAAGCGCTCGGTGAACAGCGCCAGCGGCTGCTGGGCGTAATCCTGCCAATGCAGGGCCAGGCAATGGTCGAAGAACACGTCGAGCACGATGCCGGCAAAGCGCCGCCGCTCTTTGGGAAAGCGCGCCAGCGCGGCCAGCACCAGGGGATGGCTGTCGGTATAGGTATCGATGTGACGGTGCAGCCTGATCGCCGCTTCGAGTTCGGGAGCGAAGCGGCCTTGCAGCGAGCCTTTGACGAAATCGCCATACAGGCTGCCGAGCAGTTGCTGGGGCGCAGGGCCGCCCAAGTGGAGGTGTGCCAGATAATTCATGGCGGCAGTCTAGCACCGCCGCCGCACATATCGTTATAACGCGATATAACGATTTCGAACCAACTCAGAACGGCTCGGTCTTTATATATCGCGAGCAGACGATCTATATTTCGCTCTATCGCGATATACCGCTACAGACCACGAGCCCAGCCATGCCCCTCGATCTCGACGACATCATCAAAGCCCTGACCCATCCGGTCCGCCGAGACATTCTCAATTGGCTCAAGGACCCCGCCGCGCATTTCCCAGAACAGCATCACAGCACCGAGTTCGGCGTGTGCGCCGGTCAGATCGACCAGCGCTGCGGCCTGTCCCAATCGACCGTGTCGGCGCACCTGGCCACCTTGCAGCGCGCTGGCCTGATCAGCAGCCAAAAGGTCGGGCAATGGCATTTCTTCAAACGCAACGAGTCGACCATCCAGGCCTTCCTCGAACAGATGAGCCAGGAGCTTTGACCGTTACCCCACTTGTGCGGCGCCCTCGGGCGCTGCCTTCACCGTCCACCCTACCCTTGCGAGGCTTCTGACATGACCACGCTTTTCGATCCGATCACCCTGGGCGACCTAACCCTGCCCAACCGCATCATCATGGCCCCGCTGACCCGCTGCCGCGCCGACGAAGGCCGCGTGCCCAATGCGCTGATGGCCGAGTACTACGTGCAGCGTGCCAGCGCTGGGCTGATTCTCAGCGAAGCCACCTCGGTGACGCCGATGGGCGTCGGCTACCCGGACACCCCCGGCATCTGGTCCACTGAGCAGGTGCGCGGCTGGCTCAATGTGACCCAGGCGGTGCACGCTGCCGGCGGGCGAATCTTCCTGCAACTGTGGCATGTCGGGCGCATCTCCCACCCGTCCTACCTGAACGGCGAACTGCCGGTGGCGCCTAGCGCGATCAAGCCTGAAGGCCATGTGAGCCTGGTGCGTCCGCTGAGCGACTACCCCACGCCGCGCGCGCTGGACACCGAAGAAATCGCCGACATCGTCGAGGCCTACCGGATGGGTGCAGAGAACGCCAAGGCCGCCGGCTTCGACGGCGTGGAGATTCACGGCGCCAACGGCTACCTGCTCGACCAGTTCCTGCAGAGCAGCACCAACCAGCGCACCGACCAGTACGGCGGTTCGCTGGAAAACCGTGCGCGGTTGATGCTGGAAGTCACCGATGCGGTGATCGAGGTGTGGGGCGCTGCGCGCGTCGGCATGCACCTGGCGCCACGGGCCGATGCCCATGACATGGGCGACGCCAACCGCAGCGAGACCTTCACCTACGTTGCGCGGGAGTTGGGCAAGCGCGGCATCGCCTTCATCTGCTCGCGCGAGAAGGAAGCCGACGACAGCCTCGGCCCGCAGATCAAGGCAGCGTTCGGCGGTCCTTACATCGTCAACGAGCGCTTCACCAAAGCCAGCGCCAATGCCGCCCTGGCCAGCGGCAAGGCCGATGCCGTGGCGTTCGGCGTACCCTTCATCGCCAACCCGGATCTGCCAGCACGTCTGGCGGCCGATGCTGCGCTGAACGAGCCGCACCCTGAAACCTTCTACGGCAAAGGCCCGGTGGGCTATATCGACTATCCGCGTTTGTGATCGCGCAGCAGAGAATGAGCCGGCCCGGCTCATTCTCTGCCTTCAGTCGATCATCTGACGCGTTGGGCAGGCCGCTTGACGTTGGCTATCGCGCGCAAGCCTGGTTCGTGACCGACCTGATATTTTTGTCAGTTTCCAAACAAAGGCCCACACCGCTCAATAGAACATCACACACCCCCGCCGCTTCACCGGGAGCCGATGATGTCGACAACACCGCACCTCCATGCGCCAAGGGAGCTACTGCCCAGTCCCACGGTGGACTATGCCGAAAGAGGGGCATTGGACCCCGACAAGGTACCTGCCAGTGGTACCCGCATCCGGGTACTGACAACCGCCAACACTCAGGTCGGTGACATTCTCCATGTCTACTGGACAGGGCCGGAAAACGACGAGAACGACTCGCTTACCGACTACATGCCGATCAACGCACAAAATGCGGGGCGCGAGATTCCTTTTCCTGTCGCCAAACGATTGGTGTCTGCCAACGAGGGGCAACAAATTACAGTCGGTTACGAAATCGAACGGGAACGACAACGACTCCCCTCCGAGGTACTGCGCCTGACAATCGGCGGTGCGCAAGGCCAATACCCCCGGCCTAAAGTGGTACAAGCCCCTGCCGACACGCTTGATCCCATGACGGCGCGCAACGGAGTCGAGGTCGTGGTCACCTATCCCACCATGAGCACAAGCCAGAACATCACGCTGCACTGGCAGGGCACGCCGGGTGCAGGGACCCCCGATCCACAATCCGAACGGGGTAGTGCGTCGGGAAGCCAGTCTTTCGACATTCCTGCCGCAGTCGTCGGGGCCAATGTCGGTAAAAGCGTGACGCTTTACTACCGCGTGACCTCGCAAAATGCTGAGCCGATAGCGTCAGAGCGCACGATACTGACGGTATCCCCCTTCGCCGCGACCGACCTACCCAGCCCAGACGCTGAGGAAAGCCGCAATGCAACGCTCGACCTCAGCACCTTCGCATCGGATGCCCACCTCACGACCGTACCCTGGCCGCTGATTGCCATCGGACAACGTTTTTGGATGCAGGCTGAAGGTGAGAACAGCGACGGCTCGCGTTACTCCAAGGCTGTTGCCACCGCCCAACTCGTTACATCCTCACATCTCAACGACGGACTGCGCTTGCCACTGGCGCGCAGGGATCTGGAAGGCTTGCGCAACAACAGCACGCTGACACTTTCGTTACGGGTCACTTTCGACGGGGCCAATGATGCTGCCTCGGCTCAGCCATTTACTCCGACGAACCTGCGGGTGGTGGTGCAACCTGCAGCAGCGCTACCTGCTCCGGTCATCATCCAGGCAGTGGGGGGCAAACTTGACCCTCTGAATGCCCTTGGCTCGGCCATCGCCAGGATCCGTTATCCCGATATGCTCCCGAGCGACACACTGGTGCTCTATTACCGAAACGATTCTGGCACATACGTGCCCGTAGACGGCTATGTGTCAGGCAGTGTCACCCAGACCCAATACATGAACGTCCCACACGCAATAGTGGCATTGCACATCGGACGCTCTCTGGTCATGCAATACCGATTGACTCGGGCCGACGTCAATCTTCCCGACGCCAGCAGCGAGGAGCTCAAGCTGGACATCCAGCCTTTTTCGCCAGAGCTGCTGCGCGCGCCCATGCCTGAGCAAGCCGTCAACGGCGTACTGGATCTTAAACGCTTCGCCACGGATGCAGCACTGGTGCTAGAAGATTGGTTCTGGATGGCCGCTGGGCAACGGCTATGGCTCACCGTCAGCGGCACGCTCGCCAGCGGCAGGCCTTTCAGTCGCAAGCTTGCCGAAGCACAGCTCATCACCGCCCAACAGGCGGGGCTGGCCTTGGTCTATACATTGGAGAGAAGCGATCTGGCATCGCTCGAATCGGGCAGCGAACTTCACTTCGAAACCTCGGTGAATTTCGAAGGCAACGACCGAAAGTCACGCGCATTGGCCTTCCCGGCCTCGAAGGTCACGATCCGCCTCTAACTGCGCAGGCAAAGACTCGAGCCCGCGCAATCACCAAGGTGAGTGAGCGGGCTCGAGCGTTTTCAGAAGTTGTAACGCAAGCCGAGATTCACACCATAGGGCTGCTCGATGTTTTCGCCGTTGCTGTATTGGAACTCGCCATGCAACTGCAATACCTCGGATACCTGAGCCGCCAGGCCGACGGCGAATTCTCCGCGGGTGCCGGACAGGTCGTTGCTGAAGCGGTTGTCATTGACCCTGACCTTGTTGCCCTTTATGAACTCATGAGCCGCAGCCGCCTTGACATAGGGCTGCACAGTTGCGCCCCCCTCGAGCTGAACATTGCGCCCGAACTGAGCCCCCATCTTGCCCAGCACCGAATCGGCACCGTCACTGCGCGCTCGCAAACCGTTGTCCAGCGAGTAGCTGTCAGAGCCGACCCACAGAGTCGACAGTTGAGTGAAGGGTTCCACATACCAGCCACCGTCGAGTTTGATGTGTTTGCCGACTTCGACCGAGGCGCCCAGGCCGCTGTTGTCATAGCTGCCTTTGCTGCGCACGCCATCACTCATGATCACATCGCCGCGATTGTCGAAGCGGTTGTACTTGATCACGCCGTCAACGTAATAGCCGGCGTCGGACATCCACGTGGTATAGGCACCCACATAGTAGCTCTTGACCTCGCCGGACGACCCCAGGCTGAAGCTCAGGTCAGATTCGCTGTAGCCGCCCATGACCCCAACCAGCCAGCGCCCATCGTAGCCAGGCACAGCGCCGTCGGCACCGACGCTCAGTCCGCTCTGACTCTGCTGGTAGGCGACACCGCTACCGGCGGACGTATTGAACCGATTGCCATAGCTGCGCATCCAGACGCCCTGCCCCTGCCCCAGGCGCAACTCGCCCATACGGGTCCGCAGCGACGACAGCTCGCCATACCAGACGGTGGGCGCTGCACTGAACAATCCGAGGACTACGCGAGCGCCAGGGGTGACGATCGGGCCGCCCCCGTCATCGACCTTTTGCACCAGATACCAGTTGTCGTCGTTCTCGCCCTTTTCCAGGGTATAGACGAACGCTCCCCGATCGACATCGTTCTGCAGACCGAACTGAGCACTACCGCCCCCGGTCTGCACGAGCAGTTGCGGCTTGGCACCGTCCTTGGGTTCGCTGCCGGTGCTGCTGACGCTCAACTGGTGATTGCCATTGGCCTCATTCCTGACCACCAATTTGTCGCCTTCGGATTCGGCCAGATCGACCTTCATCACGAATACGCCATTGCCCGACAAGCTATCGACGGTCAGGGTCTTGAATCCTCCGGATACCGTGCCATCGGTATTGAGCACTACCCTGCCGCCATTGAGCGAAAGGTCCTTCACTCCATCGCTCTGCAATTGACTCAGCACCCAGGTGGCGTTGTCGATCCCCAGGCTTCGCACATTGCTCATATTGCCGGTCAGGGTCGCCTGATTACGCAGGGTGACATCTGCATTACTGCTGGCATCGACCACGATATCGCCTTGAAGCGCGCTGTCGTCGACAACAAAGTCTGCCGTCATGCCCCGATTGACTTCCAAAATGTTGCCGTTGCTCCCAGAGAGCTGGCTCTTGTTTCCCACCAGAATATGCGCTGTGCCCTTGTTGCCGTTACCACTGTCCCTGACAACGATGGCAGCGCCGTTCTGGCCCACCACAGTGGAACCATCGAGGTTGACACGCGCCTCGGGCGCCGCAGTGTTTCGATCCTGGCGCATTTCGATACCCGAAGTTGCGCCAGTGATGGTTGTACCTTGCGAGGCATTGAGTGTCGAACCCAATATGAACGCCCCCACGCCGCTGGTCCCAGTGACGGAGGTACCCGCCAGATCCAGCGTACTCCCACTCGCAAAGCTCACGCCGCTTTGGCCAGTGATGCTGCCGCCAGTGGCACTCATGGTCGAAGCCAAGGCGCCGGTGGCGCCAAAGCTGCCGCCGGTTACCGTCGCATTGCTCAGGCGCGCCGAGCTGCCATCGGTCAGAGACAAGCCGGAAGCCAAGCCTCGCGCTTGAATCGTACCGCCATCGACGACCACACTGGAGCCACTGCGCGCCTCCACATCCAGGACACTGCCGCCCGAAACCACCTCGAGGCTGGAGCCGTTGAGCAAGGTGTAGAAATCGGATTCAGGCGCATCGACACGTGCGCTCTCCCCGTCGAGGGTCTTGGCATGGGCGAAGCCGTTGACTGTCATCGCTACCAGGGTGGCGACAAAGGTGAGGCGTGAGGTGTGCGTATAAAGGGCCATGCTGAGTCTCCTGCGTTGAATCGCCTTCCTGATTCTGCTCAGCGCATTCGAATGGCGGCAGATCATGTCCCCAACTCCAGGCCTACTTACTGCCGGCCCCGGAAACATCATGGCGAAAATTGGATGGCCGCGGATTATCCAGATCCTTTGAGATCATTTATGTAGGAATTTTCCGGGCCTTTTAATGAATCCATGGGTCTGCAACGCCCTTTACGGTTGCTCAGCCTGGTCTGCAGCGTGATAGGTGAACGGATCGCCCTTGCCATACTGGCTCTCATCCAACCGAATCACTGGCACCCAGAGATGGGTACGGGCCTTGTACTTTGTCTGGTACACCTTGGCGTCCGCCCCGGCTCCGGCCTTGCCGGCAATGTAATAGAAGGCTTCGATCGGCAGTTTCTCGCCGATGTTCTGAGGCCAGGTCTGGATGAGTATCTCGTTCCAGCCAGAATTCATGTTGGGCAACGAGGTGGCCCTGGCTTGCAAGGCGGCCAGGAACTGAGAGGGCACCTGGGTGCTGAGCGAGCATTGGTAGCCTGAGTCACGCACGCTACGCGCGTGACTGACCCACTGCGCGGCAGTGGTGACGTTGATTGCGGCGCAGGAGCTCTGGTCGACGACGCTGAAGGTGCGCAACCCACAGCCGTTATTGATGGCGTTGGTCGCAGTACTTGCGTTGTAAGGGTAGATACAGCGCAAGGTCTGGGCCTTTCCTTGAGCGATGGCGGTTTCCTGGTCCGTGAAGATGAAACCACTGCGTCCGAACAGACCGGGGGTATGGGAATCCATGCGGCTGAATGAGAACGACACCGATCCCAGCCTTTGCGAACCCGGACTTGGATTCCAGGGATCGAAGGCGTCGTTGTTCGTGCCCCGCGTTATCACGCCACTGCAGTAATAGGCCGGGGTATTGCCGGCGCAAGCCGCGGGTAGCGCCCGATAACGTTCGTTCAACCGCGCAGCGACGAGTTCTCCAGGGGACAAGGCGGATTTGACGATCTTCAGATCCAAAGGTGCGGATATCACCAAAGGTTTACCCTCTCGCCCTAGGCTCGCTGTGATGCGCACGGTCTTGTCCACGTTTTTGGCGACATCGTCCTTGTTGATCTGGAAGCGGATATCTCCGGTGCCGTCATAGCGTTGCGTGGGCGGTTCCAGGCGGTCTACCCCCTGCCAACGCAGTCCGACGATGTCATCGCGGCGCAGCGCTGAACCGTCTACCTTGATCGGAGTGCTGACACCGATCCGATTGAGATCAAGCTCACCCTGCACCCCCTGCTCGGCGATGGGCGCGGCTATCGGCGACGGCGTCAGTATCCGCGCACTAACCGCCTGGGAAATACGCAGTGGATTACCATCGCCTCCCACGCTCGCCGTGATCATCACCGCGCTACCGAAATTCTGGTCGACGATGCTCGGCGGTACTTTGAACAGTACAGGCCCGATGGTCCCAATCTTCTGCACGGGCAGCGTACTGGTCACGCGGCCCATCCATTTAAGGCCGACGGTATCCCCCAGTTTCATGGCGGGATAGTCGACTTCGACCGTCGCGTCACCGTTACCTGGAAGATAGTCCCCCCCGGGCCAATCCCGACCAACTTCGGTGCAGGAATATCGAAAGGCAACGACTGCACGACCTGTACGTCGAGCGGTTTCGAGATGATCAACGGCAAGCCCGTGACACCGACGCTGGCGGTCACTCGTACGGTCGTGCCGACATCGCTCTGGACCACACTTCTGGGCACCTTGAACACCAGCGTACCGACCTGTTCGACCTTCTGCACCGGCAGGTCATGGGACTGCTGACCGCGCCAACGCAAGCCAACGGTATGGCCTGCAACCATCGACGCATAGTTCACATGCACGCTGACCTGATCACCGAAACTGTCAAGACCGATCACCCGATCGCGACTTTCGACCAGGATCGGCGCCGGCACCTCGAAACGCGCGAGGTCCGCGTTCTCGCGTACGCCTACGTCCTGCCCCTTATCTGTGCATCCCGCTGCCATGAGCAGTACTGAGCTGAGCATGGCTATCCACATAGTGACTTTCATGGCATCACGCCTTGATCCGCTGGGTTATAGGTGAATGGGGCGGCCTGATTCTGGAAGTTGACTGAGATCAGCGGAACCCAACGCTGGGTTTGGTTTCGGAACTTCTGCTGGAAGACCTTGGCATCAGCCAGGCTGGCCGCCTGACCAGCCTTGTAGAAGAACGCCACGATAGGGAGCTTTAATCCTGAGCCGGCTGACCACGTCTGGATCATCAGTTCGTTCCAGGCATTGTTGAGATTGGTCGTAGGATTGCGCCTGGCCTCCTGGGTGAGTTCGAACTGCTGTGGGACCTGCACGCTCAAGGAGCACTGGCGGGACTGATTGGGGATATTGAGGGTAAACGCCTGCCACGTCGCGAGCGTGGTCGCTGGAGGCGCCGTCATGGCGCAGGTACTCAAGTCGGTAGGGCTTGTGCTGGGAATGTCGCGCGAGCCGCAACCTTTGGTGAGGGCCTGATCCCTGCCCGTTCCGGCATCAAAAGGATAGATGCACAGCGGCTGCACCGACTTGCCCAGCTTTTCGGCCTCGTCCAGGGGGGCAAAAATGAAGCCCGCTGCACGATAGGTATCGCGAACCACGGCATCCTTGCGCATATAGGAGAATGACGTGCCGCCAATTTGGATCTGGCTGCTGCTCGGATCCCACGGATCGAAATTGCCGTTATCCACTGAACGTACTATTACGCCATTGCAGTAGAAGGCCGCACGATTGTTGGCACATGCACCGACGCTGTTGTAGAGCGCATCGAGGCGGGCAAGGATATCGGCGCCGGTGGGTTGAACGATTGCCACTGTCAATGGCGGCGAGACCACGATCGGTGTCCCGTTGCCCCCACGGCTAGCCGTCAACCGGACTTCGCCATCTTTGTCCTGGAGAAAAACGCTGCGATCGACCTGAAAGGTCACCGGACCCGGGCCGGCGGCCGTGACGATGGGCGTCAGATACTCCGTCTTGCCCTTGATCAGGACGCGTATCGTCGAACCTGCAATCGTTCCCGGATCGTCGAAGACCACCGTCACCTTGTCCGCCACATCGTTGAGATCTAGTCGTCCCGGGGTCGCTTCGGTCACCGTGGGTGCAGCGATGGTAAGCCGCTCTCCCACCACCTTGACGCTCACCCCTTGGGAAATCAGCAAAGGCCCGCCCGCGCCTACACTGGCACTCACTACCGCGGCGCTATCGGCGTCATCGGCCATCTGAGCGGTGGAGATTCTCAGCGTCGCGGGCCCTACCTGCTGCACCGTGAACACAGGACTCCAATGAGACAGCTTGCCTTTCCAGAGCACCCTGATCGTGTCCCCCACTTTCATGGTGGGGTAATCGACAACCACCCGTGCATCGCCCTGGCTCAGATCGTACTCACCCTCGGCATTGAGCCCTGTTACCACAGGCGTGGGGATCGGCAGGGCCAAATCATCCTGTACCGCTACCGTCAGTGGATCGGAAATGATCAGCGAAGGTATACCTTCTCCCCCCACGCTGGCCGTCAATCGGGCCGTACGACCAGTATCCTTGGCGATCTCCGCTTTGGGTATCCTGAAGACCAGAGTGCCAATCTTGCTGACCCGTTGCGTCGGAGCACTAAACTCGCCCGCCCCTTTCCAGCGCAACCCGACCACGTGACCGACTGCCATGTCGGGATAGCTGACGTGAACCGTCACATAGTCGGTGAAATTGTTAAGCCCCAGCGTATGCTGACGGTTGATCACCTGCCCTTGGACCAGCAGTGGTGCCGGAACGGTGAAGTCGGCCGCCGCGATACCGCTGGTTGTCATGGTGACACCTGTGTCCTGGGTATCATCAGACGCAGTGCGAAGGGTGCTGCAAGCGCCGAGCGTCAAGATACTCACTAGCAAGAGCACGCTCCGAACGCATGACCTTGTGTTCATGATGAAAGCTCCTTGAGTGCCATCCCGTCCTGGCCCCGAACAGGGTCAGGACGGATGAGTCGCCTCGGATTGATGTGCGCTTACAGCTTCAGCCTGAGCACCTGCGAGAAAAGCAAGCGCTCCGTGGGCAGTTGGCGATAGATGCTGTAGTTCACCAGCACCGTTTTCCCTGCGTTTTCGGTGACCCAGGCTTGATTGATCACGAACTCAGTACCGTTGGGGTTTACCAACTTGGTATCCGTTTCCCTGAGCTGTACGCCATCCCAACGGACCTTGACCGTGTGATTCGCAGCAGCCTGGGCATAGCGCACCGTGACGGTGCGGCTGGCTGCGGCATAGCTGGGTGGCCCCAGCAGAATCGGCTGTCGCGCAACAACCAACGACAACACATCGGAAGACTCCCGGCTTGCACCGCCCCTGCGCAGGACGGTGTAATTGACCGGTACGGTCTGTCCGATCGAGTCGATCAGCTCCATTCTTGGCACTTGGAAAATGAGATCGATCAGCGCCCCCACGGTGACAATCTCAGAGCGCCACGCCGAGCGTGGATTAAGCCAGCGCAACATCACCGTGTCGCCAGCAGCCATGCCGGCATATCTGCGCACCGTCACCCTGACACTGGATGCGGAGTAGAAATCGTTCATATCCAGTCGGTCTTTGTTTGCACCAGTGGCTTTCTGGACCTCTGGCACCTGCAGACTCTTCTCCACGACTGTGACCCGTGTCGGCGGAAAGTTCTGCACATTGGACGAGTCGTTGACGCCTTCGAAGTTCACCTGCAAAGTCAGGCTCAACTGCTCACCCATCTTGAGCAAGGTCAACTGGCTTCGCTGAATGGGGAGCTCGAGTTTTCCGTTTTTGACATCATCGGCGTTGAGGGTCACGTTGGTCCTGAATGCGTGCAGATAATCCCCGCCCGTTTTCAGCGTGCCACGCCCGACGAGCCAGTAGCGCTGCCCCACCGCGGCGAATGGCCAGAGCTCAACGCGCAATTGGGCATCACCGGTGAAACTCTTCAGGTCAAGCTCGCCATTGACCGCCTGCACTAGTACGGCTGTTTTCAGGTCGGTCGATTGCAGGTACTGAATTCTCAGCGGCAGTACACCTGAGTCCCGGTCATTGCCACCCCGACTGCGTGTGTACTTGACTTCCACGGTCTTGCCAATATTGGCGCCAACAGCCGTGGCCGGCACATCGATATTGACGAAACCCGCCGAGCGCCCTGCGACAGGCGCGATGGTCGGAGTACCAGGCCCTGAGACCCCCACCCACTGCAACGTGATCTGATCGCTTTGCACCATTGCTGGATACGCAACTTTCACCACGGCTTTGGCCCTGGCAAGTATCGGGTTGAGTACCCCAGCTGGCGCACCGTCAACCTCAGGCTCAGGCAGATCTCCAGCGCCCGCCCCATCGGTGACAAGTACCTCCAGCACCGGAAAGCCCTGCGTCTGCGCAAAATCATTGGTGCCCGCGAAGTTGACCTTGAGTGTCAGACGCAGAGGTTTGTCGAGCTCGAGCTTTTCAAGCTCTGATCGTTCGATCTGAGTAATGACCAGGCCCGCACTCACTTCAGCCGCTGTAACCGAGACGTTCTGGCGGAACACGTGATCGAAGTTGCCGCCGCCTTTGAGCGTGCCGGTGCCCGCAAGCCAATAACGCTGTCCTTCAGCGATGAATGGCCAGGGCTTGACGCGTAACGTGGGATTCCCCACGAAGCGGTCCAGATCCAGTTTACCTTCGCGTGCTTCATCGAGCGTGGGGCGTTCCAGATTCCGGGCATTGAGATACTGGATACGCAAGCTCAGCACCTGCGAATCACGTGTGGAGCCGCTACGCGTCCTGATGTAACTCACCTCGACGCTCTTGCCGATGTTGGCCCCGACCGCGCTGGCCGGCACGTCGATATCGACGTAGCCACGGGTGTTGCCAGGGACTGGACTGATCGATGGCGTTCCGGCCCCCGCTACGCCCTTCCAACTGAGTGTGATCTGGTCACTGGCCGTCATCTGCGGATAGGAGACCCGCACCCGCGCACCTGTCCTTGCGTTAATCGGATCCAGCACGTTGCCAGTACTACCGGTTACGACCGGTTCAGGCAGATCGCCCACCCCCACCCCGCCTGTAACTACTACCTCACAGGGCTCGAACGCCTGGGCGTTGAATGGATCGTTTTCGCCTTGGAAATTGACCATGAGGTTCAAGGTGAACGGCTTACCGGACGCCAGCGTCTCCAGTTCGTTTCGATAGACCTCCATCGCCAGTCCATCGCTGACCTGTGCTGCGACGACGGGAATATGCGACCTGAACTCGTAGCGATAAGCGCTGCCGTCAGCTTTCTCGCCAGTTCCTACCAGCCAATAACGCTGACCTGTCGCGATGAAGGGCCAAGGCTCGACACGCAGCAAAGGGCTGCCCGTAAACGAATCCAGATCCAATTGCCCATTGTTGACATGATCGAGTCGTAGCTCGCTCAGCACGTTCTTATCGAGGTCATCGACTACCAACTCCAGCACCTGCGATGCAGTGGCAATCCCATCTCGGGTGAGGATGAAACTAACCTGGACTGATCGACCAATACTCTTACCCACCGTGGCGACCGGAATCAGGACGTCAACGGAACCCGAAGCCTCTCCAGAGACCGGTTGCACGGGTGGCGCATCGACCCCTCGCCATCTAACCTCGATAAGATCACTCGCCTGCATACCTGGGTAGCTCACCGTCACATGTGCGCCATTGCGCGCCTGCATGGGGTCTAGGAGGCTACCGGCAGCCTCTTTGACTGTCGGGGCCGCCAATTCGGAGGACAACGCTCGAATCTTCAGCGTGAAGATATCGGAGTCCAATGGCCGGTTGAGCATCCGGCAATAGACTTTGACGTCTTTCTCGATATTGCGGGTGATGTATTTCGGATCGATCTCGAACGCCTGATCCTGTTGAGCCTGATTACCGGTAAGGGATCGTTGCTCACGATAGGTATCATCACCCTCAGTCTGTGTGGGCCTTCCCACCACATCTCAAGCTCGTCACCCGCCGCGAACAAACCTTTGCGGCAGATCACCGTCGTGCCGTTGGGCGCATCCTTGGGATCCAGCACATCGCCCTTAGCATCGCGTACCTCAGGACGTGGCATGGGTGAATTCTCTTTCACCGTCAGGCTCTGCTTGCCAGACATCGAGGTGGCGCCACCGATACTGGTGAGCGTGTAGTAGAGTTCGAGCGAGCCTCCGGCGATATGCTGGACAACGGCCTTGTCAAACAGCAGCTCGATGGGCTTGCCCACCTGAACTTCCTTCACGGTGACAGTTCGGTTGTGATAACTGACGCCTCCAGAGCGGGTCTTGCCTATCCATTCAACGAGCAATAGGTCACCTGCTGCCATGCTGGCGTACCGCTCAACCCTCACACTGGCCCCGTGCGCCGGTACCGCGACAGGGTCCAATGTCGAATTGTCGGCCTCCAGCACTCTGGGCGCCGCAAGCGAAATACGCCCAACCACCCGGATGCTCGTGCTTCGAGATACCGGGTTGGCGCCTGCGAGGAGCTGGTATCTGAGCCGCGCTTGCCCCTGCAGCACTGCGGCCACCTCGGCTTTCGGCACCTTTACGACTGCTCCAGTGATCAAGTCTTGGGCCACTACGGTATGCAGGAGGTTGAAGTCTGGCAGCGCCCCACCGCCTGCACTTTCGCCCTTCCAGGTGAGAATCAACCGATCATTGAGCTTGATACCCGTATAGGGTCCCAACACCACGTCCAAGTCGCCAGTCAACGCTTCATAGTCCACACGCCCTTGGTCGTCGGCACTGGGAACGCGAGGCGCATCCAGCGTCCCACTGCCCAGATCCACCACGCCACCGGCCGATGGTGACCATTTCGAGCGGTTGTTGACCTCATCGCGGATCTCATAGCGCACCACCAACTGGTCGGTATCGCCCGCCCGCGCGATGACGTCCTGATCGACGTGAATCGTGAACGACTGAACACCCGAGGGAACTTCCAGCTGCACCATCTCGCCGTGCCAACTGAGCCAGGCGATGTCTCCTACCTGTCGGTTCTCGTAAGAGTCGATGATGACATCCACGCCTTTGGCTGCCTGATTGGCATCGATCACTGAGGGGATGCCCCCGGGCGCTGTGAGGTTTTCGTTGATCTCGGTGGAAGGGTCAGGATCGACGCCGCCCGGAACCTCGCGCTTGACCATGACATCCAGCGGCGTGGACTCATCGGGTATGGGGGCCAATGGATCTTCCCAGGTGTAGTGCACGCGGCCGCTGCCCTCGGGGATACGCGACGGTGCGACCAGAAATGTCATTTGCGACCCATCCGCGGGCAGGTAAATCTTGCTCTCCAGGAGCACACCGTTCCAATACAGCGTGATGATGTCGTCTGGCTGCAGATGCACCGCCAGCACCGTCACCGCGAGCGGGCGTCGCTCATCGTCCAACAGGTGCTGGCCCACGCCGCGGCCCTCATGGGCGGCAGGGATGCTGGGCGGTGGGAGACGGGGAGGCACCCTGCGTGTAGCCTGCACCGACGAGAGTGATTGATCATGGTTCATGTTCAGCTCCTGACGCTGGCCGCCGGATCAACCGGCGGCCGCGTTGCCAGATACGTTCATCGAACGATGGCCTGCACAAGCCTGGAAGGCGCTTGCGCAGGAGACGATAGATTCAACGCGTGGGGATCGGGCAGGTTGGCGATCCACTTTCCCGGACGGCTACAGGCGTCCGATTCGCCTCCGACTTCACCGGCGTCACGGGTGTGAGTTTTGGATTGGTGGCGGTGTAATAAGGCGTGGCAGAGCCGCGGCACACAATGAACGCCCATGCTCGCCGAACCTCAGCCGTGATATAGCCCTGATCGATATGTTTCTGCACGACGGTGATCGGGGCCAAGGTATCGGTCGCCGCCGGAATATCCTTCCCTGGTCTACTGTTCGTTGAATCGTCCGCACTCAAATAAATCTCGACGATGTCGCCGACCGCCATATTGATGTACGCGTCGATTCGCAACGGCAGGTCCGATGCGGCTTCCACGCGTCCAATGGCACCGTTTGCGTTCAGCCGCGTGAAGACCGGTTTTGCGAGTGGAGTTCCCCCGCCAGGCAGATCGGCGCCACTGAGCACCTTCACAGTCTGAGCGGGCGAGAGCGAAGTGTTCGTCTCCCCGCCAGCGCCGAATGGCCGGGTGACCGTATAGCTCATCGACACCTCGCCACTGCCTTCGGCCAAGAGTAGAGCCGAAGGTACGGGGCGCTCTAGATCAACGGCCCCCGAAGCTTCTCCCGCCGTGACTGGGTCAAGCGGGTGAGGTGATTGTGAGCCCCATAGCAAGGCCAAGCTGTCGCCAGCCTCGAAAAGAACATTGCCATCGACCGTTTCAGGAGAAATGAACAGTGTGGCGTCAATTTTCAAGTCTTCAGGCGAGAGCTCATTCGTTGCTCCTGAATCGCCGCCGACGATATCTGCCGGTTTGAGGTTTTCGTGTTCTGGGGTCTCTGGATCAGGATCCGTACCTCCCGGAACCCGCAGTTCGACCTCGACCACAGCGGGTGCAGCGGGTTTACCGATAAGAGAACCACTGCGCCAGAGCTCGTAGGTGACGTCGACCGAGCCAGTTTGCTTGTCAAGGATGAGCAGATTGTAGAGCAACATCACTTCAAGCAAAGGCTCGACAGTGGGGATGGTGGTAATCGGCGCCGGATCGGCCCGTTGCGCCCCCCAAATCACTATGATCTGGTCACCGACCGAGGCCTCGGGGAACAGAGGAATCTGGACCACGACCCCAGCTCGGGCATGCTCATCCAGAATCAGACCTTCACTGTCGAAGATCGGTACGATCGGCGTAGGCAGAGGGTTGACCGGAGCATTTTTCAGCAAAAGCTCCAGTACACGCGGCTGCGATACGATCGAACGATTGCCGGCTTTATCGACGATCTCATAGGTGAAGGTGATAGGCGCCAAATCCGGCAGCGCTTGCAGTTTGGAAAGTTCAAACTCTGCGTCTGTATATCGGCCCGAATTCGTGACGGTGAACGGTCCGAATGTCACGTCTTGGGTACCGTCAGTGGCGGTGACGGTAATGAGGTCTCCTGATTCTTGATTGACGTACCCTTTGATCTGTACCGGCAACTTGTCTGCCACGAAATCACTGATGAGAATTCGATTACGGGCCTCGACCAAACGAGGGAACTCGATAGCTGCAAGTGTTTCAGGGGTATGGCCACCCGGTGGCAGCTTATCGATGCGCAGCAGGCGGGTAGGACCAGGATCACCGTCAGGGTCCGGGAAAGGAATACTGTTATAGCCGAGCGTGAAGGTGACATCTTGCCCCTCCGCGACCGAGTCCCAATTAGACGCGAGAAAGGTCAACACGAATTCGAAGTTAGGATCCGCTTTCTCAGTGGCAGTAATTTGATGTTGTGCCTCTGGGCCAGTGAGCTCCTGGCCATTCCACGTCAGAACGAGTATGTAGTCCTCTTCGCTCTCAGGCCAATTGGGGATAACCACCTGGAGGTCTTTATCCTGATCAGCCACCGGCAATATCACATCGTCGATCAGGCCAGAAATCTTCATCTCGGGGAGGTCGAGAATGCCTGGATCCTGGGTAAGTTTGATCGAGCGCGCACCGGGCTTCACCTGAACACTGCTGCGTTGAATCACTGTATTATCTGCGGTCATGGTAGAACTCCGTAGTGTCAGCTTACCTATGAAGTAACCTTGCACGTGCTATTTGAATAACCGCTTAAGTTATCAAATCACAGGCACACGTTCTCGCGGGCTAATTCATGCAGCACATGAATTAGCGAACTCGTTATTCGGAAAACTTGCAAAGCGATCCGGACGGCCAGGGTGTGTAACTCTTCGGCCAAAACAGTACCCCTCAGCCTCGAGGGCACCCTGTTTAGGGTTCACCTGTTCGTTCGCTATCGCAGTGCTGCAAAAAAACTTAGCAAGAATGGACGCACCGCACACCTGACAAAACTGATAGGTCGACTCGGCAGATCGGCCCTGAGCTTCAGCTGACATTTTTACCAGTTGCCGGCCTAGGCACATTTACTTACGGTCGGTGCAGCGCCGCTAGGGCGCCGCGCTGACAGGGCGCTAACGACACCATCAACCCTGCAAGGGATCCGCCATGTATCCATACCCCGTCATACTGAAGCTGAGCGTGCTTGCAGTAAGCCTGGCTCTTGGCCACACGGTGGCAGTGGCGTCCTCCGGGCCGGAAACGGCAACGGCGCTGCAGGCGCGTTACGATGACGCCCCCGTCAACTGCGGCAGCAGCAATAAACCTCGGTTCCTGTGCGCCGGCGTGATCCTTCGAGGCACGACCCACCTGAATCAGGAAAAAAGCTGGAACCCCTCACCCGAAGAGCGCGCCAACGGCGGCACGGCCTACATGTATCTGGCCAAGAATGCCACTTTCAACCGCCTGGCCTTCAACGATACCGACGGCTATATCATCTACCCCGGTGACGACCGACCGACAGGTATCCAAGCCTTGCAGGTGCTGTGCTTCTTTCCAGCCGATGGAGGGCAGCAAACACGCTCCGAGCAGGGCTGTGGGCCGTCACAAGTGGGCGGAGCCAGCAGTCGAGCCTGCCACTTGCAGGGCATCAGCACAGCCCAAGGCTGGCTTGCCAACTACGGCAATCATCCCGGCCGACAATGCGGCTTTTCGGTCGTCAGCGGATTGGGGCAGGTCGCGGTAAGCGGCTTCAACGCTGGAGTGGGGGCCACGGCACTGCTGCCGGCCACACCCTACAAACAAAACAACGAATTGCGTGCAGAGACCTGGGACATGGATATCCCGACCCGTCTGCCGATCCAGGCATTTTTCTATCTGCACGACAGGCCGTTGGGATTGCCCAAAGCGCAGCAGGCTCAACGCAGGTTCTATCAGGAGACCGGAACATTCGTCCCGATCATTACCCTGACATTGCCACAACCTGGGCGCGATGCCCGTTTCGACTATGTCGAAGCGTCCCAGGCCAAGCTCGGTGATGTGATCTGCGCACGTTACTTCGTGTCCGGCCACTGGTTCGAGCGCAGCGATGTCAATCCACCTAAGAAGGAATGGGCACTTGGCCTGGTGCCGACAGACTGCGCCCGGGCAGTGAAGGCGAACCCGTCAGCGGATGCGGAAAATGCTGCGGATCGAGAAATGCGTGAAAAATTCAGCAGCGATTGGCAGTGGGTCCAAAATGACAACGGCGGCATGACCCAACAGATGGTCTGCCACATGCGTATTGCCCATGACAAACCGGAATGGAACCTTGAACCCTTCCGCCCAAACCGGCCGCTGGAGGACTACCTCAGAGCCGGCTGCAATTTGCGTTGAAACGCGATTCGCTCAAGGTCGCGCGTTGAGCTGCTGCTGAAGGTTTTGAATTTGGCTTTGCAAGGTGTTGAGGCTGCGGGTGGTCTGGCCACGGAAGGCATCGAACTCCTGCACGGACGCCCCCGCAGCCTGCGCGGCCGGACGGTTGTCGGCCTGGCTCTTGAGCACCAGCACATCCTGGGCGAGGCTGTCGATGGCCGCGCCTTGCTTCTTCAGGTTGGCCACTTCGCCACTGAGGCTTTTGAGCTGACCATCGAGCTTGCCACCGTCCACCTGACCCGACTTGAGCGCCGCCAGCTCGCCATTCACCGCCTTGAGCTGCTCCTGCAACTGGGCCTGCATCTCGGTGAGCGCTTTCTGCTGCGCGGCGGTCTGCTCCAGCACCTGCTCCAGACGCTTGCCCATATCACCCGCCTGACCAGCGACACCTTCCTGCTGCTTGCCCTGCTCAGCCAACGCCGCCTGCAACTGGCTGATCTGTTGCTTCAGGGCTTCGCTGCCAGAGCTGTTGCTCGACTCGCTCGCCTCCACCTTGCCACTGATCACCTGCAACCGACCCGCCGCTTCTTCACTGATGCGGGCGAAGCTTTCCTGGGTGGCGACCAGTTGCTGCTCCATCAGCGAAATCTGCTGATAGCTCCACCAGCCAAGACCGCCGAGGGCGACGAACGAGGCCACCAGCAGCGCCCATAGTGGCCCGCTGCTGGCGGGACGTTCGGCCTTCTGGCGCACGCGGGCCACATGGGTCGGCAGCAGTTCGTCATCGTCGGGCGTACCGGCTCTGAGAACGGGGACGTCATCGAAATCGTCGTGGGCATCGTTGCGCATGGGTAGGTTCGACCGAACTGATAGCAAAAAAGGCACATTATAAACAGAGCAGGCGACGTCGTGATGACCGTGACCGGTTCGGCGGATTCAGCGCGAGCCCGGCAGGTGCTGCCACCAGGTGCAGAATTCATCCAGGGCGGTCCACAGACTGACCTTGGGGCGATAGTCCAGATTATGCCGGGCGCGGCTGATATCGAGGGTGAAATCCTGGCTCATCACCTGCACCGCCGTGCGGCTCAGGGTGGGTTGCGGGCGGCCGGGCCAGAGCAGGCAGGCGGCCTCGTTGACGGCGGCCATGCTGTAAGCAAGGCCGTAGGAGCGGTAGCGGGTGACCTGCGGCAGTTGCATCTGGCGCATCACGTAATTGACCACATCCCACACCGGCAACGGCTGGCCGTTACTGATGTTATAGGCCTGGCCGAGGGCCGGCGCGTCGGCGAACAGGGCGCTGAGCAACGCCTCGTTGAGGTTGTGCACGCTGGTAAAGTCGACCTTGTTCAGGCCATTGCCGATGATCGCCAGGCGCCCCTTCTGCTGCAGGCGCATCAGCCTTGGGAAGATGCTCGCGTCGCCGGCCCCGGTGACCAGGCGCGGGCGCAAGGCCAGCACCTCGAGACCGAACTCCTGGGCACCGAAGACCTTCTGTTCGGCCAGGTGCTTGGTCAGCGCATAGTGGTCGTGGAAGCGCCGCGGCACCTGGTCCTCACGCACCTCCAGACGCGAGCGGCCGGTGAAGCAGATCGACGGCGAGGACAGGTGCACCAGGCGCCGTACATGCTCTTTCAAACAACCTTCGACCACGTTCTCGGTGAGCACCACGTTGCCGTGATGAAAGTCCTGATAACGCCCCCAGGTGCCCACCGCCCCGGCGCAATGCACCACCGCATCAACGCCTTGACACAACCGCCGGGCCACCTCGGCATCGCCCAGGTCACCCGGAATGAACTGCGCGCCGCGCTTGACCAGATGCTCGACGCCCTCGGCGCGACGGCCGTTGACCCGCACCTGCAGGCCCTGCTCCAGGGCGAAGCGCGCAAAGCGCCCGCCGATGAAGCCGCTTGCGCCGGTGACCAGAATTCGCATGTAAGACTCCGCCTTGCCAGATTACAGATGCAGTTGACGCTGCCCGTGCCTACAAGGGCACCAGCCACGCCGGCGCCGACTGGCGCAGGTGTTCGGTCAAGTCGGCGAGCAGTTGCCCGCCATTGCGCCAATGATGCCAGTACAACGGCACGTCGATGGGGGTATCGCTGCAGATTTCCATCAACTGGCCGCTGGCCAACGGCTCGCGCGCTTGCAACTCAGGCACCAGTCCCCAGCCAAGCCCGGCTCCGGTCAGACGCAGAAAACCCTCGGAGGATGGACACAGGTGATGGATGAAGCCGTCGCTCAGGCCCAGGGACGCAAGGTAACGGTGTTGCAGGAAGTCGTCGGGGCCGTAGACCACGGCGGGCGCGCGGGCCAGGCGCGCGACCTCGAAGCCGCGAGGGAAATACCGGGCCATGAAGGCCGGACTGGCCAGCGCGCGGTAACGCATCGCTCCCAGCGCCAGACTGCGTGCGCCGGCCACTGGCCGCTCGCTGCCACACAGGCACGCCGCCACTTCGCCGGCGCGCATGCGCCGCAGGCCGACGTCCTGGTCCTCCACCACCAGGTCCAGCAGCACCTGCTGGCCGGCGCAGAAATCGCCCACCGCACCTGCCCACCAGGTGGCCAGGCTGTCGGCGTTCAAGGCGATGCGCAGGCGCTCAGGGATGCCCTGCTCGTCCAGTGCCGGCACCTGACGCTGCAGGTCGCGCTCAAGCAGGCGCACCTGCTGGACATGGTTGAGCAACTGCCGCCCGACTTCGGTCGGGCTTGGCGGCGTGGCGCGTACCAGCACTGGCTGACCGACCCGCGCCTCGAGCAGTTTAATGCGTTGCGACACCGCCGATTGCGACAGGCCCAGCACCTGGGCGGCCCGCTCGAACCCACCCTGCTCGATGACGGCCGCCAGTGCGGCGAGCAATTTGTAGTCGAACATCGATTTCACTAATGCCTAATCAGCTTTATTTGTTTTTCTTATACCTCTGCGCTCAGCACAATGGCCAGCCTCTTCTCAGGCAACCGCGTCGCACCTTGCAGTGGCGCTCTTGGAGTCTATGGCCATGTGGCAAAGTTATATGAACGGCATGTTGGTGGCTTTCGGCCTGATCATGGCCATCGGTACGCAGAACGCGTTCGTCCTGGCCCAGAGTCTGCGCCGCGAACACCATGTGCCCGTGGCACTGCTGTGTGTGGCCTGCGACGCGCTGCTGGTGGCCGCAGGTGTGTTCGGACTGGCCACCGTGCTGGCGCACAACCCGATGTTGCTCGCAGCGGCGCGTTGGGGCGGCGCGCTGTTTCTGATCTGGTACGGCGCCAAGGCGCTGCAGCGCGCCTGCTCGAAACAGAGCCTGGCGCAGCAGGAGGGCCAGGGCCTGCGCTCACGGCGCGCGGTACTGCTCAGCGCCCTGGCGGTGACCCTGCTCAACCCCCACGTGTACCTCGACACCGTGCTGCTGATCGGCTCGCTGGGCGCCCAGCAGAGCGTCCCCGGTGCTTACGTGGCAGGGGCTGCGAGCGCTTCGCTGGTGTGGTTCTTCACCCTCGCGCTGGGCGCCGCCTGGCTCGCGCCCTGGCTGGCGCGCCCGACGACCTGGCGACTGTTGGACCTGATGGTCGCGGTGATGATGTTCGCGGTGGCAGCGCAGTTGATTCTCGGCTGATCGCCACGCGGCCTCCTGTCGCTGTCGCCACCCTCGCGCCGGAACCCTTAATCCCTATAGTTGTTGCGTGGTTATGCGCGGGGGCCGGTGCTATGATCGAACGCTTACGTCGCAAAGAGTAAAGACTCGCCGACGTACAAAGGGCCGCCCGTGATCGGCCCTGCGCAAACCGCGAACTAGACCTGAATCAGGAGATCCACCATGGCTTTTGAATTGCCGCCGCTGCCCTACGCCCACGATGCCCTGCAGCCGCACATCTCCAAGGAAACCCTGGAGTATCACCACGACAAGCACCACAACACCTACGTCGTGAACCTGAATAACCTGGTCCCAGGTACCGAATTCGAAGGCAAGTCGCTGGAAGACATCGTCAAGACGTCGTCGGGAGGCATCTTCAACAACGCCGCGCAGGTCTGGAACCACACCTTCTACTGGAACTGCCTGGCGCCCAACGCCGGCGGCCAACCGACTGGCGCCCTGGCCGATGCCATCAACGCTGCCTTCGGTTCCTTCGACAAGTTCAAGGAAGAGTTCACCAAGACGTCGGTCGGTACTTTCGGCTCCGGCTGGGGCTGGCTGGTGAAGAAGGCTGACGGCTCCCTGGCCCTGGCCAGCACCATCGGTGCCGGCAACCCGCTGACCAGCGGCGACACCCCGCTGCTGACCTGCGACGTCTGGGAACACGCCTACTACATCGACTACCGTAACCTGCGTCCGAAGTACGTCGAGGCGTTCTGGAACCTGGTCAACTGGGCCTTCGTGGCCGAGCAGTTCGAAGGCAAGACCTTCAAGGCCTGACCGAGCCTGAAGTGGTTCCGGACCGGAGGATGAACTGAATCCCCTTGGTCTGAGCCAAGCCGCTCAAGCCCGATGCCCCTCAAAAGGCATCGGGCTTTTCATTTTCAAGCCCCCTGATATTTCTGTCAGTTGCTAGATGTGCATGGATCGGCCGACTCTTTGAGCGCCTATATCACCCACTTTTCACCGGTGTGAAACAGTCGAGGAGAGACTCATGAGCGAAGACTTTGGTGGATTCGACTGCATTACGATCGATGAGCGCACGGGCCGCGGACACTTCCAATTGCCGATCGCAAGTTTTCTGGATATCGGCGCTGGACCTGCCTTCACACTTGAACTGACCGGCAGCCTGACGGATATGGCGTTACGGCTTTTCGGCTATGGCACGTGGTCGCTTTACTGGGGAGGACTGGGCAGTTCGACCTCACGCTTGAGCCTCAACGACCTGCCTTGCATCAATGAGCAGCGAATTTCCTGCCAGGTCGATATGCACGGATTTGTACGCGGCAATGATTATCTGCTGGATGCCAGCGCCTTCACCAAAGCCCGCGTCGCCAATGTCGAAGAAAATGACAACTACAAATCAGACACCCACGAGAAACATATCTGCGTGATGCTGAAGAATGGCGTCGCTCAAGTGTATGAATTGGTGAGCACTGGGAAGAACGCGTTGGGCAACGTTCTACTGACCCAAGTGGTGGCGCCCACCGGTCAGTCGGTAGAGCTCACCTGGATCGACAAGGCTACACAGCCTCGGTTAGCCGCAGTCAGCGACGCGCAAGGCGATTTGCTGCAGGTAAAATGGCAGGCGGACAAACTCAGTCAGCTGCGGGTCTATCCAGACACCGACCAGGCGATGACGATCCACGCTAAACATGAAACAGACAGTATCGAACTCGCGTTGAGCGGTGCAGGCACATACGCCACCAAGAAAATCTATCGCTTGGCCCTCACGGGCCAGCGTGTCGAAAAACTCGAAGTGATCCGTACCTACGATGAACGCGGTGACCACCCACTGACGGATACGGCACTCTTTACGTACAACAAATCAGCGGTGGCCAGCTACAGCCTGCTGCTACACGGCCAAACGCACGCCAATCGATTCACAGCCGCCTATCGTTACGCCGATGACAGCAAGCATAACACCAGCACAACGACCGTAACCTGCACGCAAGGTACGTGGGTCGACAACGATGGAACATCCAAACCCCATACGCTGGGTAAATATACCTACGTGTACGAGGGAGGCTGGCTCAATTCGTCTACCTTCGAAGTGGACGGCAGCGTAGTAAAGACTACGCACGAACTCAGTGTCGTCAAACATAAGAATCGAAGCCAAATTACGACGACCCGCTCACAGGATGGCCAAGAAGATGGAAAAGTGACTTGGCAATTTGATGCCTACGGGAATTTGGTGGCATATGAAGATGCCGACACGCTCACCGAATGGACATACTACAACGACTACGAAGTCTACAATATCAAGGAAGAAAATGAGAGAGTGTCAGAGATCGACCTCGAAAACTGGTTGAGTAAGTGGCACCTCGCTGCAGTGGATTACGCCAATCCGGTAGGCTTGGGCTTTTACTTCTTTGGTAACAAGGGCCTGACATGGTATACCGTCGCGCACACCACCGGTGACCTTGTCCCACACGGGCACCGATTACGCACAAAGCGCGTTCCAGCTCCCTATCGAACTGAAGTATCCCGGTAGCAGCGCAGGGTTCTCATCCCACCCTGAGTCAGAACTGGTGTTTGTACGCAAGCAGGGCACACTGCATGCGCAGAGGCTGAACTTCTATGGCTATGCGAAGCTGACGCCTATCCAGCAGCCCCACGTGAACAGAGCGCACGTCTTGGTGCCGTCCCGAAAGCTGACCATATTCGAGCCAGCATTCGAACGTACGGATATCACGGAACTGCAATTGAACATCGCCAAACGCTGGGCGAAATCCTACGTCGACAGTCTGAAAGCGCAACTAAAGGCCTCACAGGATGAAGAAGAGCGTAGTGCATTCAAGGAGATGATGGCCAGTCTGGATAGATCTTTGGCGTGGCAGAGTAAACAGAACTCGACAGGATTCAAGTTGAAAAAGCCGTGGGCGGCAGACGCGATGCAGGTCGAGGAATTGCTCTACGAAACCGACAAGAAAAAGCCGGGATTTGGTCGAGTCACTACAAATACCCTGTATGCCCTCGATTGTGAAGGGGCAGAGATTGCCTCTACCAAAGTCATTACCTCTGTGACCTACAGTCAACCGCAGGGACATCCGCGCGCACTGACCCGACTCGTGAAAGTGGTATCCCCCGAGAACGAGCCCAGTGTGTCCAGCAGCACGCTATCGACGCTGACCAATACCTTGCTGAATCGAGTCGATGCCGAGGGCACCGATACCCAGTGGACGTACGACAAAACCGGGTGTCTGACGAACGTCAAGTCCACCCGGGCTGGAGCAGTGGTCCATGAAACGACGCATACGCGCACGCAGCTTGCATCAGGGTATTTGCAGCATGAGGTTCATGAGACCGGAACCACACTGGCCAGTCGTCTGACCGTCGATGCGCAGGGACGAGCCCTGGAAACCTCGATCACCTACGATGGTAAAAACTGGTTGCTGATGGCGTCAGCCGATTACGATGATCTGGGCCGCCAGTGTGCGACGAGGATCTTCGATTACGATGCGGGACACCAATGCCTGCATCAGTTGGAAACGCTGTATACCTTTCTCCAAGACCAATCAGGTCATACCACCACCTCAAGACTCAAAGATGCCGCAGAAAACGTACTGGATAGCAAGTCGGTCGACATCACCTACAGCGCCCATTCCAGAAAAGCCGTGCACGGCAATTTCAGCTATGCAACTAGATGGGATCCGGTAACAGGCACTCTGACGGAGGAGTCGGGCCTGGACAAGGCCAATCGAGGCACATTGCAGATCAACTCGGTTTTCGATGCTCAGGGCCGCAAGACATCCATCGAGTCGCGCAGACTGGATGTGAAAAACGCCGCCCTGCTCAGCGCTACTCAGTTGAGCTACTCCGAGGATGGCTTACTCGCTGGCGTGCACCGAAAAGCGGGCGGGCAATCATTCGAGCAAACATTTGAATACGATGAACACGGCAGACTGATCAAGCAGAATGAAAACGGCTTGATCATCGAAAACCGATACTCCGCCGATAATCATTCCTCGTTCGCCAACGAGGCAACACTGACGCGGGTCAGCACTGACAATAACGAAAAAACATCAAAACCTATTGTGCTCGGTTCACAAACGGTCGATGCCCTTGGCCAACTGCATACCCGGACGGTCAATGGGGTCGTCGAGTCGTTCACGGCGTCGGACGATACCCCCAACGACGGATCTCCTCCTCCCCTAAAAGCATTTTCATCGACGTGGGACAGCGCCACTCGGACGCTGGATGTTCTCTGTCCGGTGAGTTATGAGCTGGATGGAAAGATCATCGAATCGTTGAACACCCGCACGCTTTACAGCCTGCGGGGCCAGATCCTGAAGAAGAAAGACATCGTAGGCCAGACCACCGCTTATACTTACGATGCGTTTGGTCGGGTCACCGAGCAAGTCAATGAGGTCTGCAAAACGACTTTTACCTACCAGGATGATGGTCTGCTGTCCCAGGAATGCATAGAAGACGTTGGAAAAAAACGCACGCTCACCGTTCACTATGCCTACGATGCACTAAGTAATGAAGTATCACGCACCTTTACATGCCCGGGCATGGCAACTCATGTATTGAGCCGCACGCTCTCGGCGGACGGCCAACTGACCAGCAGCACGCTGAAGGTCGGGAACGATGAACACTCGAGCGACCGCTATGTTTATGATGCACATGGACGGCTGATCAAGTGGTCGGGCAGTGGAAAACACTTCATGTTCCATGAAGGGGCCATGGTCGAACAGGTTTTTGACTATGACCTGCTCGGCAATGTCACCCGCACTCAATACATCGAAAAGATTGGGGGCCCGGCACTTCTCGATGGAGCCCTGTATTCGAAAGATCCTACGTGCCGCAAAAGCCGGGGTTATTGCACAAACACGGCACTCAAACGATCAAGAGCGATAATCTCGGCCGCTGGCTAGGAAGAGACGCCAGCTTCTACGGTAACGGCCAACCTAAAAAGTCGGGCTCCTTCGATGTAAAGGATATGGTCACCTATACACACGGTTACGACGACCTGGGCAGACTACGCAGCGTACACTCCAGCAGTAATTTTTCCGAGAGTTACCAGTTTCATTATTTCGCTGGCAGCGTTTACGCACGCTCCAAGGTCAGGATGGTCGACTCCAAAAAACCGCCGCTTCGCGACTACCATGTCTTGGTGAACGACAGCCCAGGCTGTTACAGGCAACAGCGCTGGACCGATGGCGAGCTCGTCTCTTCGAGTTTCGAAATGCGCGATGCCAGTGGCACGATATTTGCGAATTTCGGCGACGACGATACCCTCGAGTATCACACCTATTCGCCCTACGGATATCGAGCGTTTCAAAGCCGGTCCAATGTCTGGCTCGGGTTCAAAGGCGAGCCCATGCTACCAGACGGCACTTACTACCTGGGCAACTACCGGCTCTACAACCCAGAGTACTTGTCGTTCCAGAGCCCGGACAGCTTGAGTCCTTTCGGCCCAGGTGGGCCGGCCGCGTATGCCTACTGCGGTGCCGACCCCATCAACTTCCATGATCCCAGCGGCCACCAACGGGTCGCCCAGTACTCTCGCAAGGTATCCGGCACCTTGTTGGAAAGTAAGGAGTTTCGTTACGCGATGGCAGCGGTCGGGGTCATGACCGCACCCTTCACCGGCGGCACCTCCTTGGGTCTCGCGCTGGCAGTTACCGGACTTGCGCTGATCTCGTCTGGATTCGAGATCGCGTCGTTGGTTCTGGAAGACAGTGACCCGCAGCTCTCACAAACCTTGGGTTATGTATCACTCGGCATTGGTCTCTCAGGAGCGGCGGTGGGTGCGCTCATCGCGGGACGGGCGGCGACCCGGATAGCCACACGCTCAATGGCCAGTCGCTCAGCGCTCAGGACGCGGCCCATGATCCCGGGCAACTTAGGTGGCAAGACGAACGGCCTGAAACGATTCGGTCAATTGTCGCGCGGTGTCCAGACCGTCACGCTACCCCGGTTCCAGCGAATCCCTCAATGGTATGAAGAGGCCGTAACAGGACCCCAGGCGAAAATGCTGTGGGGCTCGGACATGGCCGTCGTTCACTCCGATATTCAGGAGCCAATGATCCGCATCGCGCGGCGTAATTCCATGAGCGATATCCACATCTATTCGGGCGCTCATGGCAGTAAAGTCGGCGACAACTGGACGAGCTATAAAAATGCCTCGGGCAAGGTCACGGTCCGGCGAGACCCTTACCTGAACGATGGTGAATTTTTTGCAGAGGATACTGGCGCCTACAAGCACTCCGTTGCCCGCCACCGAACCCGAAGACTGGTCTCGCAGGAGCAAGTGGACTTCTACAACGCAATCCGATACACCAACGATGATTACCGACAGGTTCGGCAGAACCTGCGCAAACGCAAGATTCATATTCATGATCTGCGGGGGCCGGACGGAAAAGGGATAACAGTGGATGAACTCCAGGCCCTGGAGTCGAAACCCGGACACCATATCGGAGGTTTCTGTTACTCAAGAAACGACGAACGCTGGTTGCACGAGTACGGATTACCGCCCGTGATCAGTTATATCGATTAGGGCCTGTGCCAAGGCTGGTGAGCCGCGCCTGGTGACCTCGGTCGCTTCGACGGCCCAAGCACTCCCCCGGAGTGCTTGGGCCGTAAGACAGAACCGTTCGAGGTCATTCCCCGCCCCGCGGCTTCAGCAACGGGCTATTCTTTGGATTTCTCCAACCTGCCCCATGCTCGATCCGTGCCCTTGCACCGTGCACGAAGGTTGACGCCTGCATGATCCTGCCCTCCAGCGCTTGCCCCGCGCCCATAGCGCGCTAACATCAACCATCTGGAAAGTTGACGCAGGACATTCAAGTCCCCGGGTCGCTTAACCGATACAATCACCAGGGTGCATCCAGCGACGGGCTCCTCGCCTGCCGCGGCAATCGGTCGATAGTGTATTGCCAGGGTTGATGGCAAAATAATGGCATGCGCATGGATTAAGGAACCCCCTTTGAAGCTGGAATTTCGGAACAGCTTGTCCGTCAAGTTGCTCAGGGTCGTGCTGCTGGCGGCGCTCGCGGTGGGCGTGGTGCTCAGTTGCGCGCAGATCGTCTATGACACCTACAAGACCCGCCAGGCCGTCGACAACGACGCCCAGCGCATCCTCGACATGTTCCGCGACCCGTCCACCCAGGCGGTCTACAGTCTCGACCGAGAGATGGGCATGCAGGTGATGGAAGGTCTGTTCCAGGACCAGTCGGTGCGCATGGCCTCCATCGGCCACCCCAACGAGACCATGCTCGCGCAGAAATCCCGCCCGCTGCAGGACATGCCACTGCGCTGGCTGACCGACCTGATCCTCGGCCAGGAACGCACCTACACCACGCAACTGGTCGGCCGTGGCCCCTACAGCGAGTACTACGGCGACCTCAGCATCACCCTCGACACCGCCAGCTATGGCGAGGGCTTCCTGGTCAATGCGGTGATCATTTTCATCTCCGGCGTGCTGCGCGCCCTGGCCATGGGCCTGGTGCTTTATCTGGTCTACCACTGGCTGTTGACCAAACCGCTGTCGAGGATCATCGAACACCTCACCCAGATCAATCCGGATCGACCCAGTCAGCACCAGATCCCCCAGCTCAAGGGCCATGAACGCAACGAACTGGGGCTGTGGGTCGACACGGCCAACCAACTGCTGGCCTCCATCGAGCGCAACACCCACCTGCGCCACGAAGCCGAGACCAGCCTGCAGCGCATGGCTCAGTACGACTTCCTCACCGGCCTGGCCAATCGTCAGCAACTGCAGCAGCAGTTGGACAAGATCCTGGCCGATGCCGGACGTCTGCAGCACCGGGTGGCGGTGCTGTGCGTGGGACTGGACGACTTCAAAGGCATCAACGAGCAATTCAGCTACCAAGTGGGCGACCAATTGCTGCTGGCCCTGGCCGATCGCCTGCGCGCCCACAGCGGTCGGCTCGGTGCCCTGGCGCGCCTGGGCGGCGACCAGTTCGCCCTGGTCCAGGCCAATATTGAACAGCCCTACGAAGCGGCGGAACTGGCGCAGAGCATTCTCGACGACCTGGACACCCCGTTCGCCCTCGACCACCAGGAAATCCGCCTGCGCGCCACCATCGGCATCACCCTGTTCCCGGAAGATGGCGACAGCACCGAAAAGCTGCTGCAAAAAGCCGAGCAGACCATGACCTTGGCCAAGGCCCGCTCGCGCAACCGCTACCAGTTCTACATCGCCAGCGTTGACAGCGAGATGCGCCGCCGCCGCGAGTTGGAAAAGGACCTGCGCGAGGCGCTGCCGCGTAACCAGCTGTACCTGGTGTACCAGCCGCAGATCAGCTACCGCGACAACCGCGTGGTGGGCGTCGAGGCGCTGCTGCGCTGGCAGCATCCAGAGCTGGGCATGGTGCCGCCGGACCAGTTTATTCCCCTGGCCGAGCAGAACGGCAACATCATCAGCATCGGTGAATGGGTGCTCGACCAGGCCTGCCGTCAACTGCGCGAATGGCACGACCTGGGCTTCAGTGACCTGCGCATGGCCGTCAACCTGTCCACCGTGCAATTGCACCACGCCGAGCTGCCACGGGTGGTCAACAACCTGTTGCAGGCCTATCGCTTGCCGCCGCGCAGCCTGGAATTGGAGGTCACCGAAACCGGCCTGATGGAAGACATCAGCACCGCCGCCCAGCACCTGCTCAGCCTGCGCCGCTCCGGCGCGCTGATCGCCATCGACGACTTCGGCACCGGTTATTCCTCGCTCAGTTACCTGAAGTCGCTGCCGCTGGACAAGATCAAGATCGACAAGAGTTTCGTCCAGGATTTGCTCGACGACGATGACGACGCCACCATCGTTCGCGCCATCATCCAACTGGGCAAGAGCCTGGGCATGCAGGTCATCGCCGAAGGCGTGGAAACCGCCGAGCAGGAAACCTACATCATCGCCCAAGGCTGTCACGAAGGTCAGGGCTACCACTACAGCAAGCCGCTGCCGGCGCGTGAGCTCACGGCCTTCCTCAAGCAGGCCCAGCGCAACCAGGTGTCGGTGCTCTGATCGGCAGCGACCTCGAAGGTCGCGGCAACGCCATTTTCGCGAAAAGCGCCACTGACGCTTTACATCAAATGCAAATCTTTCGCATCATGTGCTGGTTCAGCGTGCCATCACGCACCGGCCGCACCACATGGTCCAACCACACGACGCAGGGATACTCACAATGATTCGAATGCCTCTGGCCTCCGCCAGTCTGCTGGCCATCGCCATCGCTCTCGCCGGTTGCGGCGAAGGCAAGGACGACAAGGCTGCCGCCCCGCAAGCCCAGGCACCGGCTGCCAGCACCGCTGCCAGCACCGCTGCCAGCGCGTCGGCAGCGGTCGACGAGGCAGCGGCCAAGGCCGTGGTCAAGCAGTATGCCGACATGGTGCACGCGGTCTACAGCGACTCGCTGAGCACCGCCAAGCACCTGCAAACCGCCATCGATGCATTCCTCGCCCAACCCAACGACGACACCCTCAAGGCCGCCAAGCAGGCCTGGGTCGATTCGCGCGTTCCGTACCTGCAAAGCGAGGCCTTCCGCTTCGGCAACACCATCATCGATGACTGGGAAGGTCAGGTGAACGCCTGGCCGCTGGACGAAGGCTTGATCGACTATGTCGACAAGAGCTACGAGCACGCCCTGGGCAACCCCGCCGCCAACGCCAACATCATTGCCAACCCGGAAATCCAGGTGGGCGAAGACAAGATCGACGTCAAGGACATCACCCCCGAGAAGCTCGCCAGTCTGAACGAGCTCGGCGGTTCGGAGGCCAACGTCGCCACCGGTTACCACGCCATCGAATTCCTGCTCTGGGGCCAGGACCTCAACGGCACCGGCCCTGGCGCCGGCAATCGTCCAGCGTCGGACTACCTGGAAGGCCCAGGCGCCACCGGTGGTCACAACGACCGTCGCCGCGCCTACCTCAAAGCGGTGACCGATCTGCTGGTCAGCGACCTGCAGGAGATGGTCGACAACTGGGCACCGAACGTCGCCGACAACTACCGCGCCTCGCTGGAAGCCGAGCCGGTCAAGGACGGCCTGCGCAAGATGCTGTTCGGCATGGGCAGCCTGTCGCTGGGCGAACTGGCGGGCGAGCGCATGAAAGTCTCGCTGGAAGCCAACTCGCCTGAAGACGAGCACGACTGCTTCAGCGACAACACCCACTGGTCGCACTTCTACGACGCCAAGGGCATCCGCAACGTCTATCTGGGCGAGTACACCCGTCCCGACGGCTCCAAGGTCAGCGGCCCGAGCCTGTCGTCGCTGGTGGCCAAGATCGACCCGGCCACCGACGCTACGCTCAAGGCCGACCTGCAGGACACCGAGGCGAAGATCCAGGTGATCGTCGACCACGCGCTCAAGGGCGAGCACTACGACCAACTGATCGCCGCCGACAATGCCGCCGGCAATCAGATCGTGCGCGACGCCATCGCCGCCCTGGTCAAGCAGACCGGCGCCATCGAGCAGGCCGCCGGCAAGCTGGGCATCGACAACCTGAACCCGGATACTGCAGACCACGAGTTCTGATTCGGGCAAGGTGACTGAAAGGGGCGGCCTTTGGGTCGCCCTTTTTCATGGAGCAGGCGTGGCGGGCGATCCTGGTCCTGTGCACCGGCCGCAGGCTTTTCAACCGGTAGTTGCAAATTGCTCTTATTCAAACATCCCCGTTTTGCTAAGCTTGCCGCCGGTTTTTCGCTCATGCTCAGGATTGTCGATGTCCTCGCCGCTGTCCCGACTGCCCCTCTTGCTGCTGGCTAGCGTCCTGGCCGCCTGTGACGACGCCCCGCGTTTCACCCAGGCCGAGCCCGGCGAAGCCCTGTCCGGCGGCCAGGCGACGGTGCTGCGCAGCGACCGCAATGCCTATTCCATGCCATCGGCCAATCTCACGCCCGAGCGGCGCCTGAATTTCAGCGTCGGCAACAGCTTCTTCCGCAATCCCTGGGTCATCGCGCCGTCCACCACCACCGCACGCGACGGCCTGGGCCCGCTGTTCAACACCAACGCCTGCCAGAACTGCCATGTGCGCGACGGTCGCGGGCACCCGCCCGAGGCCGATTCGAACAATGCCGTGTCGATGCTCGTGCGCGTGTCGATTCCTGACCAACCCGCCTACGTCAAGGAAATCCAGCGCCTGGGCGTGGTGCCCGAGCCGGTCTACGGCACTCAATTGCAGGACATGGCCATTCCCGGCGTGCGCCCCGAGGCCAAGGTGCGGGTGGACTACAGCGTCGAGCCGGTCACTTTCGAGGATGGCTACCAGGTCGAATTGCGCCGCCCGCGCCTGCAGATCACCCAGCTCGGGTACGGCCCGATGCACCCCGACACCCGTTTCTCCGCGCGCATCGCGCCGCCGATGATCGGCCTCGGCCTGCTCGAAGCCATTCCCGAAGCCGCGATCCTGGCCAACGAAGACCCGCAGGACCGCAACGGCGACGGCATTCGTGGCCGCGCCAATCGGGTCTGGGACGACGCCCAGGGCAAGACCGTGGTCGGCCGCTTCGGTTGGAAGGCCGGGCAACCGAACGTCAACCAGCAGAACGTGCACGCCTTGGCCGGCGACATGGGCCTGACCAGCACCCTCAAGCCCGAGGACGACTGCACAGCAGCGCAGGTCGAGTGCCTGGCCGCGCCCAACGGTGACGGCCAGAACGGCGAGAAGGAAGTCAGCGACAACATCCTGCGGCTACTTACCTTCTATACCCGCAACCTCGCCGTGCCCGCGCGGCGCAAGGTCGACGCACCCCAGGTCCTGGCCGGCAAGACTTTGTTCTTCCAAGCGGGCTGCCAAGGCTGCCACACCCCGCAATTCACCACCGGCAGCAACAGCGAGCCGGAGTTGGCCAATCAGCTGATTCGCCCCTACAGCGACCTGCTGCTGCACGACATGGGGCCGGGCCTGGCCGACAACCGCAGCGAGTTCGCTGCCGGTGGTCAGGACTGGCGCACCCCGCCGCTGTGGGGCATCGGCCTGAGCGAAACCGTCAGCGGCCACACCCAGTTCCTGCATGACGGCCGCGCGCGCAACCTGCTCGAAGCCGTGCTCTGGCACGGTGGCGAAGCCGAGGCCGCACGCCGTCACGTACTGACCTTCGATGCCGAGCAGCGCGCCGCGCTGCTGGCGTTCCTGAACTCACTGTAATCGCGCAAGGAGCCGGGCATGTTCCGACCCAAACTGTTGTTCACCAGCCTCGCCGCCATCGCCCTGGGCGCCTGCTCGCCGCAGGATCCGCAAGCCGTCACCTCGGCCGCCATCGCCCAGCAGGTGATCCTGCCCACCTACAGCCGCTGGGTCGAAGCCGACCGTCAGCTGGCCGCCAGCGCGCTGGCCTACTGCGAAGGCAAAGAGAGCCTGGACAGCGCCCGCGCCGACTTCCTCAACGCGCAGAAAGCCTGGGCTGAACTGCAGCCGCTGCTGGTCGGACCGCTGGCCGAAGGCAACCGCGCCTGGCAAGTGCAATTCTGGCCAGACAAGAAGAACCTGGTCGGTCGCCAGGTCGAGCAACTGGTGGCTGGCGACACGCCGGTCGATGCCCAGGCGCTGAGCAAGGCCAGCGTGGTGGTGCGTGGCCTGTCGGCCTACGAGTACATTCTCTTCGACAGCAAGCCGGACATCGCCAGCGCCGAGCAGAAGGCGCGCTACTGCCCGCTGCTGGTGGCCATCGCCGAGCACCAGAAAGCCCTGGCCGAGGAGATCCTCAAGAGCTGGAACAGCACCGACGGCATGCTCTCGCAGATGACCAAGTTCCCCAACCAGCGCTATGCCGATTCCCACGAGGCCATCGCCGATTTGCTGCGGGCCCAGGTCACCGCACTGGACACGCTGAAGAAGAAACTCGGTGCCCCCATGGGTCGCCAGAGCAAAGGCATCGTCCAGCCACTGCAAGCCGAGGCCTGGCGCAGCCATTCCTCGCTCAAGAGCTTGGAAGCGTCGCTCAAGGCGGCTGAAACGGTCTGGACCGGCGTCGACAACAAGGGCCTGCGCGGACTGCTGGGCAAGGACCAGAGCGCGCTTGCACAAAAGATCGACGATGCCTACGCCACATCAGCCAAGCTGCTGGCCGACAATCAAAAGACCTTGGGCGAACTGCTCGCCGACGATACCGGCAAGCAGACCCTCAACCAGATCTACGACAGCCTCAACGTCGTCCACCGCCTGCACGAAGGCGAACTGGCCAAGGCGTTGAACATTCAGCTGGGCTTCAACGCCAACGACGGTGACTGATCATGCTGCGACGCCAGGCCCTCAAACTCGGTAGCGTAGTGCTCAGCGCCCTGACGCTCGGCGGCTGGACGCTGATGCGCAACAAGGGCAGCGAGCCGCTGTTGCTGTCGGCGCGCGACGATGCCGAGGGCGGCCACTATGCCGTGGCCTATCGCCTCGACGGCACCCAAGTGTTCGCCACCCAAGTGGCCCAGCGTTGCCATGCCATCATCCATCACCCCGAACAGCCGATCGCGCTGTTCGTGGCCCGCCGTCCCGGCACCGAGAGCTACCTGATCGACCTGCGCGACGGACGCCTGCTGCAAACCCTCGCCTCGCAGCCGAACCGGCATTTCTATGGCCACGCGGTCATCCACAAGGACGGCCACTGGCTGTACACCACCGAGAATGACACCCGTGATCCTGGACGTGGCGTACTGGGGGTGTACCGGTTCGAGGGCGAGCGTCTGGTGTACACGGGTGAACTGTCCACCCACGGTATTGGCCCTCACGAGGTGGCCTGGATGCCCGACGGCGAAACCCTGGTGGTGGCCAACGGCGGCATTCGCACCGAGGCCGAAAGCCGGGTGGAAATGAACCTTGATGCCATGGAACCGAGCCTGGTGCTGATGCAACGCGACGGCACGCTGCTGAGCAAGGAAACCCTGACCCAGCAGATGAACAGCGTGCGCCATTTGGCAGTGGGCACCGACGGCACCATCCTGGCCTGCCAGCAGTTCATGGGCAGTGCCGAGGAGACCGCCGAGCTACTGGCAATCAAGCGCCCCGGTCAGCCGTTCCAAGCGTTTCCGGTAGCGGATCGGCAGTTGCAGTCGATGGCCCAGTACACCGCCAGCGTCGCGGTGCACAGCGACCTGCGCCTGGTAGCGCTGACCGCGCCGCGGGCCAATCGACTGTTCATCTGGGACATGGACAGCGGCGCGGTGAAACTCGATGCGCCGATGCCTGATTGTGCCGGCGTTGGCGCTGTCGCAGACGGTTTTGTGGTGACCTCCGGGCAAGGGCGTTGCCGGTTCTACGACTGCCGACAGCGCGAGCTGGTGGGTAAGCCGCTGAACCTGCCTTCAGGATTGTGGGATAACCACCTGCATCTGGTGGGATGATCCAGGCCTGCCCGGGCCACGTTGCTGAGACAGCATGTTTTTCGGCAAAAACGCAAAGGGCCGCGAAGCGGCCCTGAAGTGCTGGAAAATCCAGGCGTCAGCCAAACGGCCTCAAGCCTTGGCGCATGCCGAACAGAAACAGCAATAGATCATTATCCGGTTTCGCCTGCCCCTGCTCCGCCTTGGCCACACGCGGCAACGCGCACTGGCCGGCAGCATCGCTCTTGCTGAACACCGTGGGCCGCGCTTCGCCCCAAGAGGCAGCAGCGACGGTGGTCACACCCAACGCCCCTATCAGGAACAAAGCTCGAGCTATTTCTAGTTTCATTACCCTAACCCTTTGACAGCGCTGCCAAACGCACTCTGATAAAAGTAGAGCAGAGTTTCAAATTCTGCCGTGTTCAGCGACGAATGGCGCCGAAGCTGGCGCAAGTCGTTGTAGGCAGCACGCTGACAACTGATGCGTCGGCGGCATTTTTCCAGATCCAGCAACGCCACTTCAGCGCGCATCTGATCATCCTCGCCGATCACCTTTACAAAAACATGCTTGCCGTACAGGCAGCCGTGTTGCCAATGCCCCAGGTGCATGCGTGCCAGATTAGCCGCCAGTTCTTCGAGCATGCGCTCGTGCAGCACCTGCGGATAACGCTCACGGGCGCCCTCGGCATGCCAGGTATCCAGGTCGACGAACCCGTCCAGCGCCTCGCTGACCAACAGCGCACGCCATTGTTGATCGGCGTCGCGCTCGGCACCGGCGAACACGATGCGCGGAACACGTACCCCCAGTTGTTCGAAACGGGTGAGCGCATCCAGCTCGCGCAACACTGTCGGACGGCCGAACGGATGTAACAGGCTGCGATAGATATGCCCTACCTGACGCTTGGCGTAGAGCAGTTGACCGCTGCCATCGTCCAGACGCTGAACGCCGCTTTCGCCACCGCGGCGCTGGTTAGGCGCTTCGACCCACTCGCCCTGCTGCTGCCAGTAATAGTCGAACCGCGACGTCTGATCCCGAACTGTTGCCATGAAACCGTTACCCCTTGCGTAATACGTAAACTCGCCACATGGCATAGAACGGGAGGAAGTCCAGTCGTTCCTGAATCCTGAAGCCTGCCGAAATAAATTCCTGCTCAACCGTAGCAGCAGGTAACACAAAGCGATTCTGGTAACTGTCCTGCTCCACCTTGGCGCGGCGGCGTGCCTCGAGCTTCTGCCGGCGCCAGGCTTTGAAGTTGCCATCCACCCACAGCGAAAGTATCACGCTGTCGCGACTAACCCGCTGAAATTCAGAAAGAATCTGCTTGCGGTGAGCGGGATCGCCGATGTGGTGCAGCAGACGCATACAGAAGATGCTGTCAACCGCGTTGTCAGGCAAATCGATGGCAAAGGCGGAAGTCTGCAAAGGTCGTACCCGCGCGACGACCTCTGGCGATTGCGCGGCACAGGCTGTCTCGATCATCGCCGCCGAGTTGTCGGCGCCAATGATCACGCGGTTGGGCTTTTCTGCCAGCAACGGCCAGAAGCGGCCGGCACCGCACGGCAGATCGAGCACCAGACCCGGTTCACCGGCCAGCGTCAGGGCGCGACGGGCGAGTTGCTCGTCGCGAGTGTGGGACAGACGCCGGGCCAGTCCTTCCTGGTGCTTGAGCAAGTACTCCCGCGCGTGTTGCTGGTCGTACTTTTCGGAAAACGCGAGTTTGATAGGGCTACGCATGGACGATCTCCTGAATCGATGCCGGCCACCTTAGGCGGGCAAGCGTCGGCATCAGGTCATGACCGTGTGAAAAATCTGTCACACCAAGGAGATAGGTCTTACGAGATATGTAGAATAGGGTACTAGATCAGCGGGGCTTGAACAGCCCCGCGCTGTTACTGGGCCGGCTCTTGCTCTTGGAGCACCGGACTGCCCTGGCTGAGATCGACCTGAAAGCGGCAGCCGTGGGGCGAGGTTGCGGTGAGGGTCACCCGCCAGCCCTGGTCATCGCAGATCCGCTGCACCAGCGAAAGGCCCAGGCCGAGCCCTTCGCCACGGCGCTCGTCCCCGCGTACGAACGGCTTGAACATGGCCTCGCGCTGTTCCTCAGGAATGCCCACACCGCTGTCCTCGACGCTGAAGCCACTGGCTTCCAGGCTCAGGCGGATATAGCCGCTGTCGGTGTAGTGCGCCGCATTGCGCAGCAGGTTGCCCATCACCGATTGCAGGAAGGTGGCGTTGTACAGGGTCGCACTGGCGCTGACCCGACCGTCGTAATACAGCGTCAGGCCTTTCTGCTCGATGGTGTCGCGCCAGACGCCGATCAGGTCGTCGCCCACCTCGCGCAGGCTCGCCCGCGAGGCCACCGCCCCTTCGTCGCGCTGGGCACGCGCCAGCATCAGGAAGGTCTTGACCAGCTCGCGCATTTCCTCGGTGGCCCGCGCGATGCGCTCCACCTGACTGCGTGACCGGCTGTCCAACCCTGGATTTTCCATCAGCAGCTCGCACGAGGTGGCCAGCACCATCAACGGGGTACGCAACTCATGGCTGACGTCGCTGGTGAACAGGCGCTCGCGGGTCAACGCATCGCGCAGCCGACCCAGGGTGTCGTCGAAGGCCACGGCCAATTGGCCGACTTCATCGGCCGCGTAGTCCGGTGCCAGCGGCGGTGCCAGGCCGAGCAGTTGATCGCGATGACGCACCTGGCGAGCCAGGCGGATCACCGGCGCCATCACCCGGCGCGCCAGCAACCAGCCGAGGAAGGCCGCCAGTGCCAGGCTGAGCACGAAGCCCACGGTCACCACGGCGAACAGCACCCGTTCGCGCTCCTCGAAGTCACTCTGGTCCTGCAGCAGGACGTAGTGGCGGCCGTCCACCACCTCGACCATGGCGTGGTAGGACAGTTGGTCGCGGAATACCTCATGGAAGCCGGCTTCCAGATGGCGCAGGTCCTTGGGTAACTCGAAATCGTCGCGCCCGCCGTCGAAGTAGAACAACTGGTCCGGACGCGGGCGATGGCTCCAGTCGCTGACACTGTCCATGCGCAGCAGGCGCTGCAGATCGCCACCGAGCACCGAGGAAATCAGCCGCTCTTCGACCAGGTGGACGGTGGCGACGATGCCGAAGGCGAACGCCCCGGCGACCAGCGCGCTCATCAACGCGAAGGCGATGATGATGCGCTGGGCAAGGCTTTGCTTAAACTCCATCGCGACCCTCGGCGAGGCGATAGCCGACGCCATGGACGGTATGCAGCAGGGGCTTTTCGAACGGTTTGTCGATCACTTGGCGCAACTGGTGCACATGGCTGCGCAGGCTGTCGCTGTCGGGGCAGTCATCGCCCCACAGGGCCTCTTCGAGCACCTCGCGGCGCAGCACGTGCGGGCTTTTCTGCATGAGCACCGCCAGCAGTTTCAGGCCCACTGGGTTGAGTTTGAGCAGCTTGCCCTGCCGGGTTACCTCCAGGGTGTCCAGGTCGTAGCTCAGGTCGGCCACTTGCAAGGTGCGCCGCCCGCCGCCCTGGGCGCGACGCAGCACCGCTTCGATGCGCGCCGACAGCTCGGACAGGGCGAACGGTTTGAGCAGGTAATCGTCGGCACCGGAACGGAAGCCCTGCAGGCGGTCGTCCAACTGGTCGCGGGCGGTGAGCATGATCACCGGGGTGTCGCGGCGGGCGTCTTCGCGCAGGCGCTTGCACAGGGTATAGCCATCGATGCCCGGCAGCATGATGTCGAGCACGATCAGATCGTAGTGTTCGGTGGCGGCCAGGTGCAGGCCCGACAGGCCGTCCTGGGCGCAGTCGACGGTATAGCCTTTCATGCCCAGGTAGTCGGCCAGGTTGGCGAGGATATCGCGGTTGTCTTCAACCAGTAGAATGCGCATCGGGGTCTCCTGTGCGGCGCTTCGCTGTGCGCGGCAGGCGCAGCTTACGGCCAATGGCCAGGCATCGCCAGCCTTGACGAACATTCAAGGCAACTGACGTTTTTTTCACGCAAGCTTCACGCACCCAGCATAGCGACAGCCCGAGAATGCCCGATCTTTTGTCTCGAGCCCGTGCCTCAGGAGCCGCCATGCACCCCACCCGTCCCCGTCCGATCAATCTCTGGCTGTACCTGGGTGTTCCGCTGGCGGTCGCGGTGGCGCTGCTGTTGCTCGAACTCACCTCCCTGGACATGGACCTGGCCAAGCTGATGTTCGATCCCTCGGCCGGTCAATTCATCGGGCGGCGCAGCTACTTCCTGGAGACCGTGCTGCACGACTGGGTCAAGCAGGCGGTGATCGGCGTAGGACTGCTCTCGGTCGGTGCGTTGATCCTCAGCTTCCTCTGGTCGGGCCTTTCCAGTTGGCGCCGCGAGTTGGGTTGCCTGGTGCTGGCGCTGACCATCTCCACCGGCATGGTCACCCCGCTCAAGCAATTGACGGGCGTGCAATGCCCATGGAGCCTCACCGAATTCGGCGGCAAGGAAACCTATAGCAAGCTGCTCGAAACCCGTCCGGCCACCGACAAGCCAGGCCTGTGCTGGCCGGGCGGGCATGCCACCACCGGTTTCAGCCTGTTCGCCCTGTTCTTCATGCTGCGCGACCGCAAGCCACGCCTGGCCCGCGCCGCATTCGGCCTGGCCGCAGGCCTGGGCATCGTGCTGTCACTGGGCAGGATGATGCAGGGCGCGCATTTCCTCTCGCACAATGTCTGGACGGCGGTGTTCTGCTGGCTGATCGGTCTGGGCTGCTATTACCTGCTGCTGTATCGCCATGGGTCGACGCAAGCCGCGCTGGCCGAACGCCGGTTGGCGTGACGCCGGGCCGACTCACTCAGGGCAGGGGCTCGCGCGCCCTGACCCGTACCTGCTGCGCCGGTACCCGGGCATGCCATTGCACCACGCCGAGCGCCTCCACCTGGAACTGGCTGCGCACCACCTGCCCCGCTTCCTCGAAGGACAACTGCAACAGGAAATGCCCGCTGTTGAGCAGCAACCCTTCGCTGAGCCGGGTGAAGGTTTCGTCGTCCACCGCCCCCAGCGCCTGACGCAGCGCCAAAGCATCGACATACCCAGAAGGCGGATGATTGCTGACGATCCGGCTCAGCAGCGCGCGTGAAAAGCGGCCTTCGTAGAGTGCTTCGAGCAAGGGCAGGTGTTGCAGGTCGAGGGCGTTGGCATTCAACCGCCAAGCGCCGGTCAGCGGCAACGCGCAGAGCATCGGGTAGCGCGCCTGGCGCAGCGCATCGGGCTCGAGCAGCAGGTTGAGCTCACTGGTATCGACCATGGGCTGGTTGGCGGCCAGGCGCGGCGGGCGCTGACGCAGGTACTGCGCACTCTCGGCGCCGTGCAGGCGACTGTCGCTGTCGGCGTCGAGCCAGTCGGCCAAGGCATCGACCAGCCGCTCGGCCGCCAGGTCGTCACCGAGCAGACGCCGCAGTTGCCGCTCGGCGCGCTCGGCATCCTCGCCGAGCAGCGCGTTGACGTTGAAGCAACTGTGCTGGTCGCGCACCTGCAAGCGCGCCGTGCCTGCACCGAAGTCATAGCTCAGCGCCTGACCGCGCAGGGCCTGCCAGAACAGCGGACTGGCGCGCCAGGCTGGATCGCGCAAGGCCTGGCTGGCATAGGCCAGGCCCGCCTGTTCCATGGCGCGAATCTGCACGCGCTGGCGCAGCAAGCGGGTTTCGTCCACCTGGCGCCGTCCCTCCTCCACCAGCCAGGCCAGACCCGCCGCCAGCATGCCCAATGCCAGCATCACCATCAGCAGGGCCACGCCCCGTTGTCGTTCGGCACTGTTCACAGGGCGCCTCGTCGTTCATCGAAGGCGACAGTCAACAGGGCGGGTGTTGCAGAGAGATGGCAGCCGTCACCTGAGCGTCATCTGAGCCAGGCAGGATTGGCGCTCTTTTCGCGACCTGACGGAGTTTTCGCAGATGGGTGGTATTGGCATCTGGCAACTGGTGATCGTGCTGTTGATCGTCTTCCTGCTGTTCGGCACCAAGCGCCTCAAAGGCCTGGGCAGCGATGTCGGCGAGGCCATCCAGGGCTTTCGCAAGTCGATGGGCGGCGAGAGCGACAGCAAAGCTGCAGCCGACACCCAGGTTCAGGCGCAACAGTCGACGGAACGCCAGGGCTGATGTTCGAGGTCGGCTTCAGCGAGCTGCTGCTGGTGGGCATCATTGCGCTGCTGGTACTCGGTCCCGAGCGACTGCCGTTGGCGCTGCGTAGCGTCGGTCGGGGTCTGGGCCAGGTGCGCCGGGCGATGAACCAGTTGCGCGCTCAGGTCGAGCGGGAGATCGACCTGCCGGCACTGGACAGCGCGCCGCTGCGCGCACTCGAACAGGAGATCCGTGAAGGCGTGCGCCTGACCGAGGCCCCGGCCAAGGAGCCCACGCCATGAGCCTGGCCCTGCCCGAACACAGGGCCCTGCCGCTGACCGAGCACCTGCGCGATCTGCGCCGGCGCCTGCTGCGCATGCTGCTGGCCCTGGCGCTGGTGTTCGCCGCACTGTTCCCCTTCGCACAGACGCTCTACACCCTGGTCTCCGAACCCCTGCGGCGCTACCTGCCCGAAGGCGCGAGCATGATCGCCACCAGCGTCACCTCACCCTTTCTCACGCCGTTCAAACTGACCGCGATGTGCGCCGTGTTCATCAGCATGCCGCTGCTGCTGCATCAGGTCTGGGGCTTCATCGCCCCGGGTCTGTACCGGCGGGAAAGACGCATTGCCGTGCCGCTGCTGGTGTCGAGCATCCTGCTGTTCTACGGCGGCATGGCGTTCGCGTTCTTTCTGGTGTTTCCACTGATGTTCGCGTTCTTCGCCAGCGTGACACCGGACGGGGTGGCGATGATGACCGACATCGGCCAGTACCTGGACTTCATCCTGGCGCTGTTTCTGGCGTTCGGCCTGGCATTCGAAATCCCGGTGGCCACCTTCATCGTGGTGTGGGCGGGGCTGACCGATGTCGCCAGCCTGCGCCGCAGTCGCCCTTACGTGATCGTCGGCTGCTTCGTGGCCGGGATGATCCTGACGCCGCCCGATGTGTTTTCCCAGACCCTGCTGGCCGTGCCGATGTGGCTGCTGTTCGAGGCGGGCCTGCTGGCCTGCGCCGCGCTGCGCGAGAGTGTCAGATTTTTTGTGTGCGGGCCGATAACGGCCTGCCGTCAGGCTGGCCATGCTTTTACCAGGTCGGCCTGATAAATCGATCTCCGTACAGCATCGCGAATTGATTCATCGCATTTTTCCAGTCATGGGCCGCTGAGCCCCAGTTTGCCGTGATGTTCCGCAGCCCCAGCCAGATCAGCTTGGTGGCGGCCTCATCCGTTGGGAAGTGACCACGCGTTTTGATGATCTTGCGTAGCTGGGCGTTGATGCTTTCGATCGCGTTGGTCGTATAGATCACTTTTCGAATGCCCGACGGGAAGACAAAGAATGGAATCACTCGATCCCAGGCTCTTCTCCATGCCGCAACTACCGTTGGGTACTGTTTGCCCCAAGGGCCGTTTTCAAAGGCATCCAGTGCCTGCTCAGCCGCCTCGGCGTTGATGGCCTGATAGATCGGCTTGAGCGCTTTGGCCAGATCACGACGCTTATCCCACGCTGCATAATCGAGACTGTTGCAGATCAAGTGGACGATGCATGTTTGCAGCGTGGTGGCCGGAAACACGGCGCTTAGCGCATCTGGCATCCCTTTGAGGCCGTCGGTGACGGCGATCAGCACATCCTCAACGCCGCGCGTCTTAAGGTCATTGAAGACCTTCATCCAGAACTTCGCACCTTCGGTATTTTCGATCCAGATCCCGAGAATATCGCGCGTCCCATCGGGTAGAACGCCCAGCGCCAAGTAAATCGCTTTGTTGCGCACAAGCCCTTCTTCGCGAATCTTGACTCGCAGCGCATCAAAGAAAATGACCGGGTACATCGGCTCCAGCGGCCGCTGTTGCCACGCGCCGATTTCCTCCATCACCTCGGCCGTGACCGAACTGATGAAGTCGTGCGAAACATCCGTTCCGTACTGTTCAGAGATGAATGCGCGAATTTCCCGAACGGTCATGCCTCGGGCATACATGGCGATGATCTTGTCATCGAAGCCGGTGTAACGGCGCTCATGTTTGGGAATCAGGATGGGCGCAAAACTACCGTCTCGATCACGGGGGATATCCAGCCGCAGCGGCCCCTCTCCAGTCAGAACCGTCTTGCCAGTCCTGCCATTGCGCTGATTGGTTTCATCCTCTGGACGCTGCGCGCCCGGCAGATACCCCAGATGGTGACTGAGCTCGGCGTTCAAGGCCCGTTCGATCAGCGCCTTCTTGAATGCCGCAGAGGCATCTTCGATAGCCTCCGCAGTCATCAGGCCCTCACCGAACTGCTCAAGCAGCTCCTTGGGGATTTTTGGTAGGTCACGCAGGGGTTTCTTCTTGGTTGGCATACATGCACCTCTTGCTCATGTTATGCCCGAACACAAAATTTCTGACATACCCCGCTGCGCTCGCCGCAGCCCGCCGGCGAAACCTCGGCATAGCCTGCACAACGGGAAGGGGTTGCAGGCTCCAAGCAGCCCAGCGCTACTCACATGCTGGAGACTTCACCTGCCGATGAGTCTCCCCCATGACCGCCGCGACCCTGCATACCACCTTCGCCCTGGACCGCCTGACGCAACTGGCCGAGCACCTTTCTTCGGCGCAGCTCCACTCGCTGCTGGCCCCGGTGTTCGGTGACGACCTGCCTGCCACGTGCTACCAGGGACTGCATGACGCACTGCGCAACGGCACTGTGCGTAACCCCAGTCACCGGATCGACCCTGAATTGCCCGGCAAAGCCTGCTACGACAACCTCACCCGCTGCATCCACCTGCACCCACAACTGATCGCCGATGCGCGCCAGGCGCCGCAGGCGAGCTGCGAGCTCGCCACCGTGCTGCTCCACGAGTTCGGCCATCATCTGGACAACCTGCTGCGACACGATTACGCGCTGCTGCGCGAGCAGGGCACAACGCTGGCCGAAGATGCCGTACTCGAGGAAGGCGCGCGTTTCGCCTACCTGTTCAACTCGGCTGCGCATAGCCAGCCAGGTCTGCACTGGGTCGCACGACTGGTCGAAGACCAACGCAGCCTCAGCTTCGAAGTCGAGGGGCAGGCATTGCAGGTGTACCTAAGTCAGCACCAGGGTGAACAGGCGCAACGGATCGAAGCCGCCACCGGCTCGCGCGAAGGCTTTTCGGCTGGACGCGGCGACAAGAATCGTCCAGAGCTGTCATGGGGTCACGAGTCGATCGAAGAGGACCTGAAGCTGGCCGGTTTCAATGCTCAGCAACGCCAGGCCATCTATTTCGGCAACTGGCTGCGCGACTATTCGCAGTTGCTCGACCCCAAGCTGGTCAGAGCACCCGACGCGCCCAAGGACTTCCCGGCCAAGCTGTCGCGCGAGGTGCTGACGCAATTGGTCGACCTGCTCGCGCTCAGGGCCTTTCCCAAGCTGCAAGACACGCCGCAAGGGCGCAGCGAGTACACCGTGACGCCGCAGATGCTGGGGGTCTATCGGCCCAGCGAACACATCGACAACCCGTTCAACCCCAGCCCTGCAGCCTCGGATCCACGCCGCATCGACCCGGATTTCGAAGCACCTGTGGGCAAGGACGATGCGTTGTTGCAGGTCGACGCGAAAACCTCGATGAAGCGCTACATCAGCACGTCGGTCGAATTCATGTGCGAACGCCTGGGTGTGGCCATGGCCGAAGGCCCGACCGCCAAGGGATTGCGTGAATTCGGCGCTGCCTTGCATGTGTTGGAGGACTACTTCGCCCACTCCAACTACGCCGAACTGGCCCTGCGCCAACAAGGCCACGACACGGTGCTGACCTGGACCGCACAGGCCGACTGCACCCACGGCTGGCCAGTGGTGACCGGCATGTTCGGCGGCAGCGATGTGATCGCCAGCCTCGCCGAGCCCATGGCCAAGGTGCTGTTCCCGGTGTCCGCCGGCTTCAAGGAGATCACCCCCGGCCAGCGTGCCGACGAAGAACTGGCGCTGCTGATCCTGCTGCGCGATCACCCCGATCCGAAGTGGCAGGAATACCTCAAGACCTCACTGGAGGTGCGCGACACCCTGGCAGATATCCCCGGCTTCAATGGCGTGCGCCTGGTGTCATGGATTCTCGGCTCCCCCCTGCGCGGGGTCGCGGACCTGACCAAACTTGGCTACCAGGCCATTCTCAACCTGGCCGGCAACGCGGTGGACGACATCCAGACCCTCACCCAGGGCAACCCGATGCTCACCGGCTCCACCCACCCGACCCACTCGCAATTGGCCAAGGACCATGACGTCCACCCACTGCACACCTTGGCGACACTGATGGCCCGCGTGGCGGTGCGCGAGGTCGGCTTTGCCCTTTACAAATACTGGGAGGGAGGTCGCCTGCGCGATCCGGTGAAGGTCGCTCGTACATTCTTCACCCACCCCAACGACAGCGACTGGCAGCACGAGCTGGTACGCACCTGGGCCAGCGAGCATCCCGACAAGATTCGTCAGGCCAGCGACGCCAGCGTGTTCGAAAAGCTCCAGATTCCCCACACCGCAACCGTGGATAAATCGGTCTGGGAACGTCTGGCCGGGCTGTTCGACTGACCGCCTGAAAACGACAAGCCCCGGCAGAAGACTGACGGGGCTTGTCGATTGCAGCGCGTCACCGCGAGAACGACGACGCTAGGCTCTGTTTTCAACGCAGCATGAACGAGTATCAAGGCTTTTCAGACAGAGCCTAGTAGTCGGCCAGCGGCCAGACCTCGTACGCCGGCGTCTGGTAAGGATGGCTGTGCTTCAGAGCGGCGACTACCTGAGCGACATGCTCATCGGCCACCACCAGCTCGACCTTCCACTCCTCCACCGCCTCGACCTGACCGGCTCGCCCGATGAACGGCTGGCTGCCGTCCAGCGGGCGAAACTGGCCCTGGCCCAGGGTTTGCCAAGCGCAGTGGTCATAGTCGCCGATACGCCCGCCACCGGCGGCGAACACAGCGGCCTTGACCACCTCGACATGGCTGGCAGGCACGAAGAAGGCCAGCTTGAACACTCAGTTCACCCACACCCGCGCGTTGCGGAACATGCGCATCAGCGCGGCATCTTCCTGCCACTCGTCCGGGCGCCAGGAGTTCTGCACGGCACGGAACATCCGCTCAGGGTGCGGCATCATGATGGTCACGCGGCCGTCGCGGCTGGTCAGGCCGGTGATACCCCGGGGCGATCCGTTCGGGTTCGCCGGGTACTGCTCGGTCACCTTGCCGTGGTTGTCGACGTAGCGCAGGGCCACGCAACCAGACACGTCGGCCTCCAACAGCGCCTCTTCGCTGGCGAACTCGGCATGGCCCTCGCCGTGGGCGATGGCGATCGGCATGCGCGAACCGGCCATGCCCTGCAGGAAGATCGAGTTGGACTTCTGCACCTCGACCATGGCCACCCGCGCTTCGAACTGCTCCGAGCGGTTCCGCACGAAGTGCGGCCAGTACTCGGTGCCGGGAATCAGCTCATGCAGGTTGGACATCATCTGGCAGCCGTTGCACACGCCCAGGGCGAAGCTGTCGGTGCGCTCGAAGAACGCCTGGAAGGCGTCGCGGGCGCGGCTGTTGAACAGCGCCGACTTGGCCCAGCCTTCACCGGCACCGAGTACGTCGCCATAGGAGAAGCCGCCACAGGCGACCAGGCCCTTGAACGCCTCGAAGTCGACGCGACCGGCGAGGATATCGCTCATGTGCACGTCGATGGCCGCGAACCCGGCGCGGTCGAAGGCCGCAGCCATCTCGACCTGACCGTTGACGCCCTGCTCGCGCAGGATCGCCACTTGCGGACGCACGCCTTTCTTGATGTACGGGGCGGCGACATCCTCGTTGACGTCATAGCCCACCTTGACCGACAGCCCGGGGTTGTCTTCCTCGAGCAGCGCGTCGAATTCCTGGTCGGCGCACTCGGCGTTGTCGCGCAGGCGCTGGACCTGGTAGCTGGTTTCGGCCCACTGGCGCTGAAGCAGGCGACGGTCGTCGTCGAACAGCACTTCGCCATTGAGGCTGATGGACACCTGGCCATTGTTGACCGGCTTGCCGATCACCGCCACGCACTGTTCGCCGATGCCGGCAGCGCTGAACTGGGCCAGCACATCCGGGGTGGCGTCCTGGCGTACCTGGATGACCGCACCGAGTTCTTCGTTGAACAGGATGGCGGCGACGTCGCGACGGCTGTCGGTCAGCGGATCGAGGTGCAGGTCGAGGCCGCAGTGGCCGGCGAAGGCCATTTCCAGCACGGTGACCAGCAATCCGCCATCGGAACGGTCGTGGTAGGCCAGCAGGTGGCCGTCCTCATTCAGGCCCTGGATCACCGCGAAGAATGCCTTGAGGTCTTCGGCGTCGTCCAGGTCCGGTGCCTGGGCTGCGAGCTTGCCGAAGGTCTGCGCCAGGATCGAGGCACCCATGCGGTTCTTGCCACGGCCCAGGTCGATCAGGATCAGGTCGGTTTCGCCCTTGTCCATGCGCAACTGCGGGGTCTGGGTCTTGCGGATGTCGGTCACCGGGGCGAAGCCGGTGATGATCAGCGACAGGGGCGACGTCACGCTCTTGTCGACGCCTTCATCGGTCCACTGGGTCTTCATCGACATCGAGTCTTTACCGACCGGGATGGTGATGCCCAGCTCCGGGCACAGCTCCATGCCGACGGCCTTGACGGTGTCGTACAGGCGGGCGTCTTCGCCGGGATGGCCGGCCGCGGACATCCAGTTGGCCGACAGCTTGATGTCGGACAGCTTGTCGATACGTGAAGCGGCCAGGTTGGTGACGGTCTCGCCGATGGCCATGCGCCCGGACGCCGGGGCATCGAGCAGGGCCAGCGGGGTGCGCTCGCCCATGGCCATGGCTTCGCCGGTGTAGACGTCGAAGCTGGTGGCGGTGACCGCGCAGTCGGCCACCGGCACCTGCCATGGCCCGACCATCTGGTCGCGGGCCACGAGCCCGGTGATGGTGCGGTCGCCAATGGTGATCAGGAAGCTCTTGCTGGCCACCGCCGGGTGGTGCAGGACGCGCTCGACGGCGTTGTCCAGGTCCAGCGCGCTGGGGTCGAAGTCATCGCCCAGTTCGGCTTCGCGGGTGACCGAACGGTGCATGCGCGGCGGCTTGCCCAGCAGCACGTCGAGCGGCATGTCCACCGGCGTGTTGTCGAAATGGCTGTCGGTGACGGTCAGGTGCGGCTCGGCGGTGGCTTCGCCGACCACGGCGAACGGGCAGCGCTCGCGCTCGCAGATGGCCTGGAAGCGCTCGAAGTCTTCGGCGCTGACCGCCAGCACGTAGCGTTCCTGGGATTCGTTGCTCCAGATTTCGTGCGGGGCCATGCCTGGCTCGTCGTTGGGCACGTTGCGCAGCTCGAAACGACCGCCACGGCCGCCGTCGTTGACCAGTTCGGGGAAGGCGTTGGAGATGCCGCCGGCGCCCACGTCATGGATGAAGGCGATGGGGTTGGCGTCGCCTAGCTGCCAGCAGCGGTCGATGACCTCCTGGCAGCGCCGCTCCATTTCCGGGTTTTCCCGCTGCACGGAGGCGAAGTCCAGATCGGCCGAGCTGGCGCCGGTGGCCACCGACGAGGCAGCGCCGCCGCCCAGGCCGATGAGCATGGCCGGGCCACCGAGCACGATCAGCTTGGCGCCGACGGTGATCTCGCCTTTTTGCACGTGGTCTTCGCGGATGTTGCCCATGCCGCCGGCGAGCATGATCGGCTTGTGGTAACCGCGCACCTCTTCACCGTGGGGAGTATTGACGGCCTGCTCGAAGGTCCGGAAGTAGCCGGTCAGCGCCGGACGACCGAATTCGTTGTTGAACGCCGCGCCACCCAGCGGGCCCTCGACCATGATGTCGAGGGCATCGACGATGCGCTCCGGCTTGCCGTAGGCCTGCTCCCACGGCTGCTCGAAGCCGGGGATACGCAGGTTGGACACGGTGAAGCCGGTGAGACCGGCCTTGGGCTTGGCGCCACGGCCGGTGGCGCCTTCGTCGCGAATCTCGCCGCCGGAACCGGTGGAAGCGCCGGAGAACGGGGCGATGGCGGTCGGGTGGTTGTGCGTCTCGACCTTCATCAGGATGTGCACCGGCTCCTTCACCGCGCCGTACTGGCGGGTTTCAGGGTTCGGGAAGAAGCGGCCGGCGACGCTGCCGACGATGACCGAGGCGTTGTCCTTGTAGGCCGACAGCACGCCTTCGCTGTGCATCTGGTAGGTGTTCTTGATCATGCCGAACAGGCTCTTTTCCTGAGCCTGGCCGTCGATGTCCCAACTGGCGTTGAAGATCTTGTGACGGCAGTGTTCAGAGTTGGCCTGGGCGAACATCATCAGTTCGATGTCGTTCGGGTTGCGCTTGAGGCCTTGGAAGGCGTTGACCAGGTAATCGATCTCGTCTTCGGCCAGGGCCAGGCCCAGCGCGACGTTGGCTTTGGCCAGGGCGTCGCGACCGCCAGCGAGGATGTCCACCGAGGTCATGGGCTTGGGCTGGGCATGGTTGAACAGGTCGGCGGCCTGCTCCAGTTGGCCGAGCACGCGCTGGGTCATGCGGTCGTGCAGTTCAGCCGCGACACACGCGGCATCGGCCTCGCTGAGGTTCCCGGCGACGTAGTAGGCGATGCCGCGCTCCAGGCGCTGGATCGACTGCAAGCCGCAGTTGTGGGCGATGTCGCTGGCTTTGGAGGCCCAGGGCGAAATGGTGCCCAGGCGCGGCACGACCAGGAACAGGCGGCCGTTGGGCTCCTGTACCGGTACGCTCGGACCGTACTTGAGAAGACGCCCCAGCACCTGCTGCTGGTCGACGGTCAACTCGCCGTCAACGTCGGCGAAGTGGGCGAATTCGGCATACAAACCAGAAACAGCGGGGACTTTCTGGCTCAGTTGCTCGAGTAATTTACCGTGGCGAAAGGCAGAAAGGGCAGGAGCGCCGCGCAGGATCAACATCGTCGGGACAGCCTCAGGAAGGGGTGTACTTGGAGGCCGTGCATTCTAGCCTAAATGAATGGCTTTCGGCACCCGCTGTACGCCATGCCGGCCGGGCGGTTGAACCGGACTTTCGGGTCAGAAAAGCAGCGGCAAGCTACAAGCTACAAGCGGCAAGAAAGAGCGAATTGCGCCACGCCCGCTTTTTCTTGCAGCTTGCCGCTTACCGCTTGTAGCTTGCTCCTTGCTGCTTGCCGCTCAAAAGCTGCTATCAGACTCCCTGGTCGTTGTCGAGATATGGCGCCAGCAGTGCTTTGCGTATACTGCACCCCATGTTCGCCCACACTGCTTTGCGCCAGCGTTGCGCCAGATGGCTTTTCGCAACCGGACTCTTCCTGATGCTCGGTGCCTGTGTTGAAAAACCCAGCACTCTCGAGCGTGTGAAGGAGGACGGTGTGCTGCGCGTGGTCACCCGCAACAGCCCGGCCACCTACTTCCAGGACCGCAACGGCGAAACCGGCTTCGAGTACGAATTGGTCAAGCGTTTCGCCGACGATCTCGGCGTTAAGCTGGAGATCGAGACCGCCGACAACCTCGATGACCTCTTCGCCCAGCTCGGCAAGCCGGCCGGCCCGGTGCTGGCCGCCGCCGGGCTGGTCAGCAGTGCGCAGCGCCAGACCCAGGCCAAGTTCTCCCATCCGTATCTGCAAGTCACGCCTCAGGTCATCTACCGCAACGGCCGCTCGCGTCCCACCGAACCCAAGGATCTGGTAGGCAAGAAGATCATGGTGCTCAAAGGCAGCAGCCATGCCGAACAACTGGCCGAGCTGAAAAAACAGTATCCGACGCTAGAATACGAAGAATCTGACGCGGTCGAGGTGGTGGACCTGCTGCGCATGGTCGACGAGGGCCAGATCGACCTCACCCTGGTCGATTCCAACGAGCTGGCGATGAACCAGGTGTACTTCTCCAACGTGCGCGTGGCCTTCGACCTGGGCGACGCTCGCGACCAGCGCTGGGCGGTGGCGGCCGGCGAAGACAATAGCCTGCTCAACCAGATCAACGACTTCATCGACAAGGCGCAGAAGAACGGCACCCTGCAGCGCCTGAAGGACCGTTACTACGGCCATGTCGACGTGCTCGGCTATGTGGGCGCCTACACCTTCGCCCAGCACCTGCAGCAACGCCTGCCCAAGTACGAAAAGCACTTCAAGAGCTACGCCAAGACCGAGCAGGTCGACTGGCGCCTGCTGGCAGCGATCGGCTATCAGGAGTCGATGTGGCAGCCGGAGGTCACCTCCAAGACCGGCGTGCGCGGTCTGATGATGCTGACCCAGCGCACCGCCCAGGCGATGGGCGTGTCCAACCGGCTCGACCCACGGCAGAGCATCATGGGCGGCGCCAAGTACTTCATGCTGATCAAGGAGCAACTCGACGACAGTATCGCCGAGCCGGATCGGACCTGGTTCGCACTGGCCGCCTACAACGTCGGCACCGGTCATCTGGAAGACGCCCGCACCCTGGCCAAGCGCGAAGGGCTGAACCCGAACAAGTGGCTGGACGTCAAGAAGATGCTGCCGCGCCTGTCGCAGAAGCAGTGGTACAGCAAGACCAAGTACGGTTATGCCCGCGGCGGTGAACCGGTGCACTTCGTGGCCAACATCCGCCGCTATTACGACATCCTTACCTGGGTGACCCAACCGCAGCTCGAAGGCCAGGTCGCCGAGGGCAACCTGCATGTACCGGGCGTGAACAAGGACAAGCCGGCCGAACAGTCGCCGCCGATGTAACCCGCGCCCGCGCTACCAGCGCCACTGCCGCTCGCCACTGCTGGCCTCAGGCCCCAGCCATTGTGCGCCACGCAGCAAGGGTGTCAGCGCCGCCTGGGGCTGCACCGCGAAGGTCAGCCGACCCCGCCGAGCCCCCAAGAAAGCCTCCAGATAGGCCCGGTGCTGCCCCGCCAGCGCCAGCGCCCCCTGCACCCGCCAGTCGTCGTCGCACTGCAACTGCAACCACCCCTCCCCCAACGCCATCGACCATCCACCCCATGACTTCGCGCCTGCCCATACTGCTTGCCATCGACACCGTCATCCTCAACCCACTTCATGTTGGGCCACGGATATTGGGCAGGCTGGGTGACAGTTTGATGGCAGAAATCGGACACGCCTGGCGAAAAGGTTAGGCAAATCTTGTTACTAATAGCGCCAGGTTTTAAGCGCTCATTAACATTTCTGCCAATGAATCATCACACTTGCCGCCTAGAGTCGCGGTTCCCTCTGTTCAACCACTACAAGGAACCCCTGATGAGTCGAGAAAGCGGCGACAACCTGGACCGGAACCCCAGCAGCAACCTGCCGATGGCCAGCGTGATGGATGCCTACCTCAGTCGTCGCACGGTGATGCGCGGCAGCCTCGGTGCGGCCATCGCGATGATCGCAGGAACCGGCCTGACCGCCTGCTTCGACGGAGGTGGCGGCAGTTCCCACCATGACGCGCCGACCACTCCGCCGCCCACCACCGAACCCCCGGCCAAGCTCAAGCTGGGCTTCCAGTCGATCGCCGGCTCGCGCACCGACGCCTGCGTGGTCGCCGCTGGCTACAGCGCTTACGTGATCGCGCCGTGGGGCACCCCGCTCAACAGCAATGGCAACCCGTGGAAGTCCGACGGTAGCAACACCTCGACCGACCAGGCCAATGCCATGGGCATGAACCATGACGGCATGCACTTCTTCCCCATCAATGGCAGCTCCGAGGACGGTCTGCTGGCGATCAACTTCGAGTACATCGAAACCGACGCCTTGCACCCGAACGGTCCGACCGTGGATGCCGCCGGCAAGCGGCCGGTGGAGGAAGTGCGCAAGGAGATCAACGCCCATGGCGCCGGCGTGGTGCGCTTGAGCAAAGTCAACGGGCGCTGGCAGGTGGTGCAGAACGACCCGCTCAACCGTCGCTTCACCACCGCCTCGCTGATGGATATCGCCGGGCCGATGCGCGGCACCGATCACGTCAAGACCAAGTTCTCGCCGACCGGCACCCAGGCCCGCGGCACCAACAACAACTGCGGCAACGGCTACACCCCGTGGGGCACTTACCTGACCTGCGAGGAAAACTGGCCGGGCATCTTCGTCAACAAGGCCACGCGCTCGGCCGATCAGGTGCGCATCGGCGTCAGTGCCACGCGGGGCCAGTACCGCTGGGAAACCGCTGCGGGCGATGCCAGTGAAGTGCAGGACGAATTCACCCGCTTCGATGTCACCCAGACTGGCGCCAGCGCCACAGACGACTACCGCAACGAAGCCAGCACGTATGGCTATATCGTCGAGATCGACCCCTACAACAGCGCCACGCTAGCGGTGAAGCGCACCGCCTTGGGCCGCTTCCGCCACGAGGGCTGCTGCCCGGGACTGCCGGTGGCCGGTAAGCCGCTGGTGTGGTACACCGGCGACGACTCGAACAACGAGTACCTGTACAAGTTCGTCTCCGAGGCGGTCTGGGATCCGGCGGATGCCAAGCCCGCCGACCGCCTGGCCACCGGTGCCAAGTACCTGGACAAGGGTAAGCTCTACGTGGCGCGCTTCAACGCCGACGGTTCGGGTGTCTGGCTGCTGTTGGACGTGGCCACGCCAACCATCGCCGGCAGCACCTTGGGCGCGCAGTTCGGCGACCTGCCGGGCATCATCCTAAATACCCGTGGCGCAGCGGACGCGGTGGGCGCGACGCCCATGGACCGTCCGGAATGGACTGCAGTCAACCCGCTCAATGGCGACGTCTACCTGACCTTGACCAACAACAGCGCGCGTACCGCGGCCAAGGTCGATGCGGCCAACCCGCGGGGGCCGAACCGTCACGGGCACATCATTCGCTGGCACGACAGCGACGATCACCAGCGTTTCACCTGGGACATCTTCGTGTTCGGCGCCAATGCGGGCGGGGCACCTGAGATCAACCGGTCCGGGCTGACCGAACTGAACCAGTTCGCCAGTCCCGACGGCATGAGCTTCGATAGCCGGGGGGTGTTGTGGTTCGAGACCGATAACGGTGAGAGCAGTGTCACCAGTTACACCAACGATCAACTGCTGGCGGTGATTCCGACTGACCTGGTCGATGCGGCCGGTAAGCAGGTGCCGGTCAATGCGCAGAACCAGGTGGACTTGCGGCGGTTCTTCGTTGGGCCCAATGGGTGTGAGGTGACGGGGATTACCTTTACGCCGGATAACAAGACGTTGTTCATCAATATTCAGCATCCGGGGAATTGGCCTTATACCGATAAGGCGACCGATGTGACGCCGGCGGGGGGAAGGTTCGGCCGCGGGCCTCTACGGTGGTGATTCAGCGGGATGATGGGGGGTGATTGGGACGGCTTGAGGTTTCTGGGGTTTTGGGTTTTTTGGGGTGATTATCCGTTGGCTTTGGTGGGGCTGGGTATGTCAGAAATTTTGTGTTCGGGCATAACATGAGCAAGAGGTGCATGTATGCCAACCAAGAAGAAACCCCTGCGTGACCTACCAAAAATCCCCAAGGAGCTGCTCGAGCAGTTCGGTGAGGGCCTGATGACTGCGGAGGCTATCGAAGATGCCTCTGCGGCATTCAAGAAGGCGTTGATCGAACGGGCCTTGAACGCCGAGCTCAGTCACCACCTGGGGTATCTGCCGGGCGCGCAGCGCCCAGAGGATGAAACCAATCAGCGCAATGGCAGGACTGGCAAGACGGTTCTGACTGGAGAGGGGCCGCTGCGGCTGGATATCCCCCGTGATCGAGACGGTAGTTTTGCGCCCATCCTGATTCCCAAGCACGAGCGCCGTTATACCGGTTTCGATGACAAGATCATCGCCATGTATGCCCGAGGCATGACCGTTCGGGAAATTCGCGCATTCCTCTCCGAGCAGTATGGAACGGATGTTTCGCATGACTTCATCAGTTCGGTCACGGCCGAGGTGATGGAGGAAATCGGCGCGTGGCAACAGCGGCCGCTGGAGCCGATGTACCCGGTCATTTTCTTTGATGCACTACGAGTCAAGATTCGCGAAGAAGGCCTTGTGCGCAACAAAGCGATTTACTTGGCGCTGGGCGTTCTACCCGATGGGACGCGCGATATTCTCGGGATCTGGATCGAAAATACCGAAGGTGCGAAGTTCTGGATGAAGGTCTTCAATGACCTCAAGACGCGCGGCGTTGAGGATGTGCTGATCGCCGTCACCGACGGCCTCAAAGGGATGCCAGAGGCGCTAAGCGCCGTGTTTCCGGCCACCACGCTGCAAACATGCATCGTCCACTTGATCCGCAACAGTCTCGATTATGCAGCGTGGGATAAGCGTCGTGATCTGGCCAAAGCGCTCAAGCCGATCTATCAGGCCATCAACGCCGAGGCGGCTGAGCAGGCACTGGATGCCTTTGAAAACGGCCCTTGGGGCAAACAGTACCCAACGGTAGTTGCGGCATGGAGAAGAGCCTGGGATCGAGTGATTCCATTCTTTGTCTTCCCGTCAGGCATTCGAAAAGTGATCTATACGACCAACGCGATCGAAAGCATCAACGCCCAGCTACGCAAGATCATCAAAACGCGTGGTCACTTCCCAACGGATGAGGCCGCCACCAAGCTGATCTGGCTGGGGCTGCGGAACATCACGGCAAACTGGGGCTCAGCGGCCCATGACTGGAAAAATGCGATGAATCAATTCGCGATGCTGTACGGAGATCGATTTATCAGGCCGACCTGGTAAAAGCATGGCCAGCCTGACGGCAGGCCGTTATCGGCCCGCACACAAAAATCTGACACTCTCGTGGGGCTTAGCCACCGGATATTCACCCAAAACCACCTCCCAGAAATCCCCCAACCAAAGAAAACGAAAAAGCCCCACACAAGGCGGGGCTCTTCGTTTACAGCAAGGTGGGGAGGACCTTACATCATGCCGCCCATACCACCCATGCCACCCATATCCGGCATGCCACCACCGGCCGGCTTGTCTTCCGGCAGATCAGCAACCATCGCCTCGGTAGTGATCATCAGACCACCGATCGAAGCAGCCGCTTGCAGGGCCGAACGAGTCACCTTGGCAGGATCCAGAATACCCATCTCGATCATGTCGCCGTACTCGCCAGTCGCAGCGTTGTAGCCGTAGTTACCCGAACCCTGCTTGACCTTGTCGGCCACCACGCTCGGCTCGTCACCGGCGTTGGCGGTGATTTGACGCAGCGGTGCTTCGACAGCGCGACGCAGCAGTGCGATACCAACGTTCTGGTCTTCGTTGTCACCTTTCAGGTCGGCGATCGCAGCCAGGGCGCGAACCAGGGCAACACCGCCGCCAGGCACCACGCCTTCTTCGACGGCAGCACGGGTAGCGTGCAGGGCGTCTTCGACACGGGCCTTCTTCTCTTTCATTTCGACTTCGGTGCCAGCACCGACCTTGATCACGGCAACACCGCCGGCCAGCTTGGCCAGACGCTCTTGCAGCTTCTCACGGTCGTAGTCGGACGAGGTCTCTTCGATCTGCGCACGGATTTGCTTGACGCGTGCTTCGATGTCGCCGTCTACACCCGCACCGTCGATGATGGTGGTGTTTTCCTTGGACAGGATCACGCGCTTGGCGTTACCCAGGTGCTCCAGGGTAGCGGTTTCCAGCGACAGGCCGATTTCTTCGGAGATGACCTGGCCGCCAGTCAGGACAGCGATGTCCTGCAGCATGGCCTTGCGACGGTCGCCGAAGCCTGGGGCCTTGACCGCAGCGACCTTGACGATGCCGCGCATGTTGTTGACCACCAGGGTAGCCAGGGCTTCGCCTTCGACGTCTTCGGCGACGATCAGCAGCGGACGACCGGCTTTGGCCACGGCTTCCAGAACCGGCAGCAGTTCACGGATGTTCGAGATCTTCTTGTCGACCAGCAGCAGCAGCGGGCTGTCCAGCTCGGCGACCATGGTGTCAGGCTTGTTGACGAAGTACGGCGACAGGTAGCCACGGTCGAACTGCATGCCTTCGACGACGGACAGTTCGTTTTCCAGACCCGAACCTTCCTCGACAGTGATCACGCCTTCCTTGCCGACTTTTTCCATGGCTTCGGCGATGATTTCACCGATGGAGTTGTCGGAGTTGGCGGAGATGGTGCCGACCTGAGCGATGGCCTTGGAATCGGCGCACGGCTTGGACAGGTTCTTCAGCTCGGCGACGACGGCGGAAGTGGCCTTGTCGATACCGCGCTTGAGGTCCATCGGGTTCATGCCGGCAGCGACAGCCTTCAGGCCTTCGTTGACGATGGCCTGGGCCAGGACGGTGGCGGTGGTGGTGCCGTCACCGGCCGCATCGTTGGCCTTGGAAGCGACTTCCTTGACCAGTTGCGCGCCCATGTTCTCGAAGGCGTCTTTCAGTTCGATTTCCTTGGCGACCGAAACACCGTCTTTGGTGATGGTCGGCGCGCCGAAGCTCTTGGCCAGGACCACGTTGCGGCCTTTCGGGCCGAGGGTCGCTTTTACCGCGTCAGCCAGAACGTTGACACCAACGAGCATTTTCTTGCGAGCGGAATCGCCGAATTTTACGTCTTTAGCAGCCATGATCGTTTAATCCTTGGAATTCTGTGGAGTAACGGGAAGTCGGGGAAATCAGCCTTCGATGACGGCCAGGATTTCGTTCTCGGCCATGACCAGCAGGTCTTCACCATCGACTTTCACGGTGTTGCTGCCCGAGTACGGGCCGAAAACCACTTTGTCACCCACTTTCACGGCCAGCGCGCGCACTTCGCCGTTATCCAGGACACGACCGGTGCCGACGGCGACGACTTCGCCACGGTTGGGTTTTTCAGCGGCCGAACCTGGCAGGACGATACCGCCAGCGGTTTTCGATTCTTCTTCGCTGCGACGGATGACGACGCGGTCATGCAGAGGACGAAGCTTCATTGTCGATCTCTCCTAATGTGTGGTTTTCATCGGCCGGTGTGACACCGGCGGGTTGAGCTATCCGGCGTTGCCGGTGGGGGCCCGCACCGGGCGAGCCCCACATGTCATGTCTGGTGTCGCCACCAGAAACCTTGCGGTGACCACTACATGAGGCCGCGCAGTTCGATTACAAGGGTGAAGCTGGAAATTTTTTTCTCCCAGCCGCCTATAAATGAACAAGCCCGCGCCACCGAAATGGCACGGGCTTGATAGACAGGGGCCTGGTTACTGATCGCGGCGCTCGTACTCGCCCTCGATGACATTGGGGCGATGACCGCCATCACGCGGCTGCCCATGCAGCGGGTCATCCTGGAACGCACGCTGGCGGGTGGCCTGGGCCTCGGCACGCTGGCGCAGTTTGCGCGCCGCCAGATGGCGAGTGAAGGGCAGCAAGCACAGCAGACCCAGCACGTCGCTGATGAAACCCGGCAGCAGCAGCAAGCCACCACCGACCGCCAGCATCATGCCCTGGAACATGTCTTCGGCAGGCAACTCGCCACGCTGCAGGCTCTCACGGGCACGCAGCGCCGTGGCCAGGCCCGCGATACGCATCACCAGCAGCCCCAGGGCCGAGCCGGCAACGATCAGCAGCAAGGCTGGGAAGAAGCCAATCGCGGCGCTGACTTTGACGAAGACGAACAACTCCAGCACCGGAAAAATCAGGAACAGCAATAGAAAAGCACGCATCAAGGATTCCTCGACGGAAGTGAACCTTCCAGTAAGACCATCAGATGGATGCCGATGCTGCGGAGTTCAACCCCGATTCATTTCGTAAACCGGCCAGCGGTCAGCACGCGCCAGCAAAACCAAGGCTTCGCGTACTTGTGTCGGCGTATTGCAAATGCTGGGAAACGCCAGCCAATGGATCGCATGGCCGATGCGCAGGTGCAGCCCTTCGCTGTCGATGCCGACCAGTTCGGCAGGCACACGGCGCGGCAGAGCACAGAGCTCGACATAATGTGCGATGGCGCTGGCATGGTCGCTGTTCATGTGCGCAATCATGCTGGCCTCGACCGCGCCAGCGAAGGGGTTGGCCAGGGTCACCTGATCGAGCCAGTGAATGGCGCCAAAGCCACCGATGTAGCGGTGACGCACCGGCTCCAGCACCCAGAAATCGAAGTCGTGGGCCTTGTGGTAGTCGCTGGCATCGGGGAAGTAGCGGTAGTAGCGGTCGGCAGCAGCCTCGATGGCTGCCGACTCGGCCAGCTTGCGCGCCTCGGCCATCACCGTCAGGCGCCCCACGGCCTGCACATCCTCAGCCTCGCGCTCGCCCACCAGCAACGAGCACTTGGGATCTTGCTGCAGGTTATGGGTGTGCTGGGCAATGCGGCTGATCAAGAGCAGCGGCCGCCCTTGCTCATCGAGGCAATAAGGCACCACCGAACCGAAGGGAAAGCCGGGCATGGATTTGGACAGGGTCGACAGCACGCCGCGGTATTCCTTGAGCAGCAGCTCCCGAGCGGGTCGAATGGCGTGGGTACTCACAGCGGGTCTCCTTGGCGGTCAGCTACGGAAAGCAGCTGCAAGCTATTAGCTACAAGCGGCAAGAAAAAGCAAGCGTGGGACGTGCCTCTGCGGCACCTCCCACCACTCTTCTTGACGCTTGTGGCTTGCCGCTGCCTTACCAGGCGACGCCGAAGCCTGCGGTGTAGCGGGTCTTGTCCAGGTCGCTGTCGCGGGTGCCGCGGATCAAGTCTTTCTCGGCCTTGAGGTTGAGGGAGGCCCAATCGGTGACCTTGTAGCGCAGGCCCACCTCGGCATCCAGCGAGTAATCGGCCACCGAACCGATCGGCTTGCCAAGCTCGCCGTTGGTGAAGAACTCGATCTTCTTGCCGATCAGGTAGCGGTTGTAGTCCCACTTCACGGCGGCGGAATAGAAGTTGTCCTTGCCGCCGTCGCTGTACTCGTAGTCGGTGCGGTTGATCAGCGTTCCGAGCGAGAAGGCGCCCAGTTCGTTGTCCCAGAACTGATAGCCCGGGCCGGTACCGACCGTGCGCTGGCGCGCCAGGTCTTCGATCATGTCGCGCTTGTACTCCAGGCGACCCTGCCAGAACCACTTCTCGGTGAGGAAGCGGTCCAGCGCGTACTCGGCGCTCCAGTTGTTGGTGGTGGTCACGTCGTCCTTGGTTTCGCGGTTGTACTCGCCTTCGGCGGTGTGCCGCCAGCGGCCGTGGCGGGCGGTGGTCTTGAAGTCGATGTCGTAGTCGTCGGTGTTCTTCTCGGCGCGCTTGTAGTCCAGCGCCAGGTCGACGTTGCCCTTCCACATGAAGTCTTCCACCAGCGGGCGCGGCTTCATGATCTGCTCGATGCTGGCGAGCTCGACGGTCTTGGGCGCCTCACCGTTGGCCAGGATCACTTTGCCGGACTCGGCAGGCTTGAGCGACTTGGCTTTCTCGCCGGTCTCGGCATCCTGCTTGACCAGCAACTCCTGGTCGCTTTCCAGGGTCTTGATCTGCTTCCAGTCCAAGGCAATGTTGCCGCCATAAGGCGTCTGCAGTAGCAATTTGCCGCCATCGAAGACCTTGATCTTGCCGGTCAGGCGGTCACCGTTTTTCATCCAAACGGTATCGGCGAGGACGGGCGCTGAAAGGGAAGCGGCGAAGAGGCACAGCAGGGCTCTAGAATACATAAGCAAATTTGCGTTCGATTGGCTGGAAACGTCGGGCATTATCCAGATACCCGAGATCGGAGCAAGGAAAGACCAGACCTATGCCTACGAGTTCAATTCTCATTTCGCTCATTCATTTGGGTGCTTTCCTTCCCAACCCAGGGATAGCCTGATGTTGGAACAATCGATTCCGCACAATGGGGACCCTCAAGTCCGACGAACGGCACTCTATGTGGTGCTCGATCAAGTGCCCGCAGGCAAGGTGGTCAGCTACGGCCAGTTGGCGGAAATGGCCGGTCTGGGGCGAGCGGCGCGCTGGGTCGGGCGTACCTTGGGCCAGTTGCCGAGCGACACTCGCCTTCCCTGGCACCGTGTGCTGGGCGCCGGCGGACGACTGAGCCTGGCACCGGGCACCCCCTCTGGCGACGAGCAGCGCGCCAGGCTGCGCGCAGAGGGCGTGAATGTCGCCAACAATCGCGTGGATATGTCGCGCCATGGCTGGCGCCCGATGGAGCACAGCGGTTAGAGTGCGCGCTTTGTTTTCGCAAATTTGAGGCAGATGTTGGCCCATGCCCCGTAAAACCTGGCGCGCTGCGCTCGCTGCCTATGCCAGCCCGTCAACGCTGGTGCTGTTGTTGCTCGGCTTTGCCGCTGGCCTGCCCTACATGCTGGTGTTTTCCACGCTCTCGGTGTGGCTGCGCGAAGCGGGAGTCGCCCGCGAAACCATCGGCTACGCCAGCCTGATCGGTCTGGCCTATGCCTTCAAGTGGGTCTGGTCACCGCTGCTGGACCAATGGCGTCTGCCGGTACTGGGCGGTATGGGCCGACGTCGCTCCTGGTTGTTGCTGTCACAAGTGCTGGTGGTGGTGGGGTTGATGGGCATGGGCCTGTGCGACCCGCAGAAGCACCTGTCTTGGCTGATTGCCCTGGCGGTGCTGGTAGGGTTCGCCTCGGCCACCCAAGACATCGCCGTCGATGCCTACCGCCTGGAAATCGCCGACGACCAGCGCCAGGCCGCCTTGGCGGCCAGCTACATGGCTGGCTATCGGGTCGCTGCACTGCTGGCCACCGCAGGCGCGCTGTTCTTCGCCGAATGGTTTGGCTCCACCGGTTTCAGTTATCTGCACAAAGCCTGGACCGGCACCTATGTCCTGTTCGGCGTGCTCATGCTGCCCGCGCTGTTCACCACCTTGGTGATGCGCGAACCGGCGGTGCCGCTGCGCACCCAACTGTCGGCCGCGCGCTATGGCCTGATGCACCAGTTGGCCTCGGTGTTCGTGCTGATCATCCTGTTGGTGTCGGTACCGGCAAGCTTCACCCAGATGTTCAACACCGACTGGGCCAGCGTGGTGTTCGGCAATGCGACGATGCTCGACCTGCTGCGCGAAGACCGTGCCTTCCTGCGCCTGATCCTGTACGCGCTGCTGACCTGGGCCTGCCTGTCGTCCATGGGCCGGCGTGGCCTGGCGCCGGTGCTGACGCCGGTCAACGACTTCATCGTCCGCTATCGCTGGCAGGCCCTGCTGTTGCTGGGGCTGATCGCTACCTATCGAATGTCGGACACGGTGATGGGCGTGATGGCCAACGTGTTCTACATCGACATGGGCTTCACCAAGGATCAGATCGCCAGCGTGAGCAAGATCTTCGGCCTGATCATGACCTTGGTGGGTGCTGGCGTCGGCGGGCTGCTGATCGTGCGCTTCGGCATCCTGCCGATCCTGTTCATCGGCGGCATCGCCTCGGCGGCCACCAACATCCTGTTCGTGATGTTGGCCGACATGGGACCGAACCTGGAGATGCTGGTGGTGACCATCTCGCTGGATAACTTCAGCTCAGGGATGGCCACCTCGGCCTTCGTCGCCTACCTGTCGAGCCTGACCAACCTGAAGTTCTCTGCCACCCAATACGCGCTGCTGAGCTCGATCATGCTGCTGCTGCCACGCCTGATCGGCGGCTACTCGGGCGTGATGGTGGAGAAGTTCGGTTACCACAACTTCTTCATCATCACAGCCCTGTTGGGCGTGCCGACGCTGATCCTGATTGCCCTGCACTGGCATCAGGAGATCAAACGCGGCAAGCAGGTCGAGGCGCAAACCCAGACGAGCGAGCAGCCCTGATCGGTCGCCGCGCAGCAGTGATCGATTCACGCGCGCCTCAACCCGCGACGACCCCTTCCCCGCCCGCCCGCCAACGATGAACCACAGCGGCCAGATCGCCAGTGCACCGGCGATCCCCGCCGCCAGCGCGAAGTGCAGCAAGCTGGCGCCGGCGCCGATCATCGCCAGCAACGCGCCGCCGAGCCCCAGCAGGGCGATGGTGATCATGCCCAGCATGGCCGAGACCAGCCCCTTGCTCTGCTCGCTGGCAAACAGCGTCATGCGGTACAGCACCGCGTTGGCCACACCCAGGCCCAATGCGTACAGCGACATGCCGGCCACCACGCTGATCACCGTCGGTCGTAGCCAGGTCGCCAGCACCAGCAACCCCAGACCCGCCAGGTAAGGCCACAGCGCACCGCGCACCAACACGGGAAGCGGGTAACGGTCGGCAATCCGGTTGATGATCAGATTGCCCAGGATCAACCCGCCGAACACCGGCAATTGCCACAGGGCGTAATCCAGAGTGCTCAGCCCTTCGTCATGGATCAGCAGCACCGGCGACAAGCCGATCCAGCCAATCAGTGGCAGCCCCACCAGACCCAATGCCGCGCTGCCAGCAACGAACTGACGGTTCCTCAGCAGTTGCCCGTAGCCGGCCAGCAGCGGCAGCAGATGGATCGGCGTGAACGCCAGGCGCGAGCCATCGCGACGTTCCACACCCAGGGTTTCGGGCATCAGCCGGTACAACAATCCCCAGCACAGCAAGGCACCGACGGCGAAGGCCACGAACAGCCAGCGCCAGTCCAGCCATTGCAGCAGCAAGGTGCCGACCAGCGGTCCGAGCAACGGCGATAGCAGGGCGATGTTGGCCATCAGCGCCATCATCCGCACCGCGTCCGCTTCGCTGAAGGCTTCGTTCAGCGCCGGATAGCTCACCGTCACCACGAAGCCCAGGCCGATGCCCTGCAGCAGGCGCAGCAGGTTGAACAGACCAATGTCCTGGACCCAGAAGGTCGCCAGGCAGGCAATGCCGAAGAAAATGCAGCCACCCAGCAGCAGCGGGCGACGGCCATAGCGGTCGGCCAAGGGTCCGATCAGCCACTGCAGCAGCACGCCGCCGAGCAGGTAGAGGTTCAGCGCATGGGGAATGAACTCGGGACTGGCCTGCAGGTGGTCGACCACCACCGGCATGGCCGGCATCACGGCGTCGCTGGCCAGGTAGGTGAGCAACTCGAACAGCGCCAGGGTGAGGCCGAAGAGCAGCGCGCGCAGAGGGGTGATGTACAGCAGTGGTTTCATGGTGGGGTATCGCGGCAAGGCAAAGGGAGGGCCAGGGTATATGCCATAAACGGCGGGCCAGTGTTGTGAGCAAGTGTAAAGGTGCGATTCGCTGACCCTGCTGAGACGGCAAAAGGCCGCGCTTGCTAGGGAGATTCCCTGCAAGCGCGGCCTTTTGCCGCTGCGAAGCCGACTATGCGCCGGCCTTGGAGACGCGCTTATTGCGCAGCCGCCTCCTGCACCACGCGAATCACCCGCTGCGGGAACGGGATGTCGATGCCTTCGGCCTTCAGCCGGTCACGGGCCTGCTCGTTGAGCATGAACATCATGTCCCAGTAGTCGGAGGTCTTGGTCCACAGGCGTAGCGAAACAGTGATCGAACTGTCGCCCAGGTTCGACACCACCGCCACCGGCGCAGGATCGGCCAGTACGCGCGGATCCTTGGCCAGCTCCAGCAACACATTGCGCGCTTTCTGCAGGTCGGCTTCGTAATCGACGCCGACATCGAACACCACCTTGCGCGTCGGCTGGCGGTTGGTGTTGGTGATGATGCCGTTGGACAGACTGCCGTTGGGCAGGATCACCGTCTTGTTGTCACCGGTGCGCAGCACGGTATGGAAGATCTGGATGCTGTCGACGGTGCCGCTGACGCCCTGGGCTTCGATCCAGTCGCCAATGCGGAACGGTCTGAACAGCAGGATCAGCACGCCGCCGGCGAAGTTCGCCAGGCTGCCCTGCAGCGCCAGACCGATGGCCAGTACCGCACCCCCCATGGCAGCGACGAACGAGGTGGTTTCGATGCCGATCATCGACGCCACGCTGATCGCCAGCATCACTTTCAACGCGATATTGGCCAGGGTGCGAATGAAGCCCTGCAAAGCCGGATCGGCGACGCGCAAGCCCACCAGCCGTCCCAGGCGGTCACTGATCTTGCTAGTGACCCACCAGCCGATGGCGAGTGTGAGCAGCGCCAGCAACAGGCGGCTGCCGTAGGCCATGATCAAGGGAATCCAAGTCTGGGACTGGCGAACCAGTTGGTCGACTTCGGCGTTCAAATCCATGTTCTTCTCCTGAATGCCTGACGGCAGGTCTTGAATGAAGCAGGCCGCCGTGCGTCCAGCGGCCCGGAACCGATGGACCGCTCATGCCGCCATCGGGTTCCTGGGAAAAGCCTGATCAATCGCGGAAGTTGTTGTACTGCAACGGCATCTCGAATTCCTTGGTGCGCAGCAGGGCAATGGCTTCCTGCAGGTCGTCACGCTTCTTGCCGGTGATGCGGACCTGCTCGCCCTGGATGGCGGCCTGGACCTTGAGCTTGGCATCCTTGATGGTGGCGACGATCTTTTTCGCCAGGTCCTTGTCGATGCCCTCGCGGAACTTGGCTTCCTGCTTCTTCTCCTTACCGGAGGCGTAGGGGTCTTGGGTTTCCAGGCACTTCACGTCGATCTTGCGCTTGACCAGTGCCAAGCGGAGGATCTCCAGCATGGCCTCGAGCTGGAACTTCTCCTCAGCAGTCAGCAGTATGGTCTGATCTTTGTCCTTGAACTCGAAGGTGCCCTTGCCCTTGAGGTCGTAGCGGCGGTCCAGATCCTTGATAGCGTTGTCGACCGCGTTCTTCACTTCGTGCTTGTCCAGTTCCGATACCACGTCGAACGACGGCATGGGTGTTCTCCATAAAAAAGCGCGCTCGATGCGAAGATGGAGCGCGTCGGGTTTGACGGTTAAAATGCCCGCTCATTATAACGGGTTGCGAAACGCAGATGAGCAGCACCTGGCACATTCTCGGCGCCGGCAGCCTCGGTAGCCTCTGGGCCTGCCGCCTGGCGCGGGCGGGCAAAGCCGTTCAGTTGCTGCTGCGCGACCACCAGCGCCTGGCCGCCTACCGGGCCGCCGGTGGGCTGACGCTGGTCGAAGCGCAGCAGACCACCTCGTTCGCCATTCCCGCGCAGTGTTGCGACGACAGCGGCCCGATCCGTCGTGTGCTGGTGGCCTGCAAAGCGTATGACGCCGCGGCTGCCGTCGCCCGCATCGCCCCACGGCTGGCGAGCGACGCGCAGTTGATCCTGTTGCAGAACGGCCTGGGCTGCCAGGACGAGGTGGCGGCGCTGGTCCCCAGGCGCGTTGCATTTTCGCTTCCAGCACCGAAGGCGCGTACCGTGAGCAGGACTGGCAGGTGCGCTTCGCCGGCCAAGGCTTCAACTGGCTAGGCGACCCGCTGAATCCAGCCCAACCTGACTGGTTCGTCGACCTGCAAGACGCCGGCATCCCCGCCGAGTGGACCGTGGACATCCTCACTCGCCTGTGGCGCAAGCTGGCCCTGAACTGCGCGATCAACCCGCTGACAGTGCTGCACGACTGCGCCAACGGCGGCCTGCTCGGGCACCTGGACGCAATCGACAGCCTGTGCCGGGAGCTCGGCGAGTTGCTCGAACAGGCCGGCCAACCCCAGGCCGCGCAGGATCTGGCCGAGGATGTGCAGCGGGTGATCCTGGCCACCGCGGCCAACTATTCTTCCATGTACCAGGACGTGCAGGCCGGACGCCGCACCGAGGTGCACTACCTGCTCGGCTACGCCTGCCGGGTCGCCAAGCGCCATGCCGTGGCGACACCTGCCCTGGAACGCCTGCACCAGCGGCTGGTCGATAAGCTGCAGGCGCGCAACCTGCCCTGCGACTAACGTCGCCCACCCTTCCACACGGACCTTGCCATGACCTTGCGCCAACGCCTGGAAAACCTCCCGGTCGGGCAGAAACTGCTGGCCGCGCTGCTGGTGCTTTTGGTGACCATTCTGCTCGTAGCCAACCTGGCCTTCATCAGCGCCGCCTACTGGATCACCCAGGACAGCATGGGCCCGCAAGCCCTGCAGACCATTGGCCGCCTGGTGGCCAATCCCCAGCTTTCGGCGCAGGCCAGCGAATCCGCGGAGGACGCCCACGCGCTGCTCAAGGAGTTGAACAGCTACACGCCACTGCGCGCCGCGGTCGTCTACGGCAGCGATGGCAAGCTGCTTGCCCAGCTCCATCATGGTCAACCGCTGAGCATGCCCAAGCGCTACCGCAACATCGACGGCTGGCGCCTGACCGAATTTCGCAATACCCAGTTGATCGCCCTGCCGCGCCCCGGCAACCCGCCCGCGCACCTGCTGCTGGTGGCCAGCAGCGAGCTGCCGATGGCCTTCTACACCGGCACCCTGTCGGCGAGCCTGGCGATCCTGGTGTTCAGCGTGCTGCTGTGGCTGGTCATCGCCCGGCAGATCAAACGCTTGATCACCCAGCCGATCAACCGCCTGGAAGAGTTGTCGCGCCAGGTCACCCGCGAAGAGAGCTACGCCCTGCGCGCCCAGCGCGGCAACGACGACGAGATCGGCAGCCTGGCCGCAGCCTTCAATACCATGCTGTCGCGCATCGAGGCGCGCGAAGACCAGCTTAAGCGTGCCCGCGACGAGTTCCAGTCGGCCTATGACCAAGCCCAGGGCCTGGCTGAGGAAACCCGCCACACCAACCGCAAGCTGGAGCTGGAAGTGCAGGTGCGCAGCAAGATCGAGAAGAAGCTCACCGGCTTTCAGAACTACCTCAACAGCATCATCGACTCCATGCCTTCGGCGCTTATCGCCCTCGACGAACAGCTCTACGTCACCCAGTGGAACCAGGAGGCCACGGCGCTCTCCGGCACGCCGCTGCACCAGGCGCTGAACCAGCCGATCTTCATCGCCTTCGAGCCACTCAAGCCGTTCCTGCCGCAACTCAAGGACACCGTGCAGAAGCACCGGGTGGCCAAGATCGACCGGGTCACCTGGCCCAAGGACGACGAGCCGCGCCACTACGCCCTGACCTTCTATCCCTAACCGGCGGCGGCGGACGCGGCGTGGTGATCCGAATCGACGACATCACCCAGCGCCTGTCGCTGGAGGAAATGATGGTGCAATCGGAAAAGATGCTCTCGGTGGGCGGTCTGGCGGCGGGCATGGCGCACGAGATTAACAACCCGCTTGGCGCGATACTGCACAACGTGCAGAACATCCGCCGGCGATTGTCGCCGGAGTTGCCGCGCAATCAGCAGCAGGCCGAGGAGTTGGGCATCGAACTGGCTACCGTCAACCGCTACCTGGACAGCCGCGAGGTGCCGCAACTGCTCGAAGGTATTCGTCAGGCAGGCGCGCGCGCAGCGAAGATCGTCACCCACATGCTCAGTTTCAGCCGCCGCAGCGATCGACAACTGGCGCCCTGCGACCTGCCCGCCCTGATCGACCAAGCGCTGGAAATTGCCGGCAACGACTTCGACCTGACCGGCGGCTTCGACTTCAAGGGCCAGGCCATCGTCCGCCAGTTCGATCCCGAGTTGGGGCCAGTACCGTGCACGGCGAACGAACTGGAGCAGGTGCTGCTCAACCTGCTGAAGAACGCCGCCCAGGCCATTCACCAGCGCCCGGCGCCCAGCGAGCCAGGGCGCATCGTGTTGCGCACACGGCTCAATCCCCCGTGGGCCGAGATCCAGGTGGAAGACAACGGCGTGGGCATGCCCGAGTCGGTGCGCAAGCGCACTTTCGAGCCGTTCTTCACCACCAAGGAGATCGGCCAGGGTACGGGCCTGGGGCTGTCGGTGTCGTACTTCATCATCACCAACAACCACAAGGGGCAGATGGAGGTGCACTCCACCCCGGGCCAGGGCACCTGTTTCACCCTGCGCCTGCCCCTCAGTCAAGCGGGCGCGCACCGCTCGCAGCAGACGGAGGCATGACATGGGCTATCGCCTGTCGAAGATCTACACCCGCACCGGTGACCAGGGCGAAACCGGCCTGGGCGATGGCCGCCGCGTGCCCAAGGACCACCCGCGCATCGAGGCCATGGGCGAGGTGGACATGCTCAACAGCCAGTTGGGCCTGCTGCTGGCGGGACTGGCTGAACACGGATTGGTCGAACTGAGCGAGGTGCTCGAACCTTGCCAGCACCGGCTGTTCGACCTCGGTGGCGAACTGGCGATGCCCAGTTACCAGGCGTTGAACCAGGCGGAGGTGGGCCGACTTGAAGCGGCCATCGACCGTTGGAACGACGAACTGGGACCGTTGAAGAACTTCATCCTGCCCAGCGGCTCGGCCTTGGTGGCCCAGGCCCACGTGTGCCGGGCGCAGGCCCGTAGCGCCGAGCGGCGGTGTCAGCAGCTCAACGCCCTGGAGCCGTTGGAAGGGGTGGGGTTGGCGTACATCAATCGGCTGTCCGATCTGCTGTTCGTGGCGGCAAGGATTATCGGAAGACGCCAGGGTATTGCTGAGGTGCTGTGGCAGGCGGCGGAGAAACCGCAGGGATAGGCGGACGGCGGCAGAACGTGGGCCGCAGCGCGGCCCTGCCCTGCTGCACCAGAGCCAAACTCGTCAGACCTCAGGCCAGAACGCCCGAATGCCTGCAACGCCCTGCCCGCCCACCTGCCAGGCACGCGCTCGGTCCTCAGGACCGACGCCACCCAACAGAAACACCGGATGCTCGAACCCAGCGATCAACCGCTGCGCTTCGCCCCAACCGATTGGCGTCGCGTCGGGGTGCGTTTGCGTCGGCTGCACGGGCGACAGGGTGACGAAGTCCACCCCATCTGCCGGGCCAGCTCCAGCTCCTCGGCGCCATGGCACGAGGCCGCCAGCCAACGGTCGGTGGGAAACGGACGGCCTTTGGCGGCGTACTTGCGCAACTGCGCCGCAGTCAGGTGCCAACCGGCGGAAGGAAAGTCGCCCAGCCACTCCAACGGCCCCTTGAGCATCAACTGCGCCTTGCCCGCGCACAGTCCTACCGCATCTACCGCCACATCGCGGTACTGCGGGTCGTACATGTCCGGGGCACGCAGTTGGATCAAGCGGATGCCGTCAGCCACCGCTTTCTGGATACCTCGCAGCAGTTGCGGTGTTTCCAGGCCGTCCGGGGTGATCAGATACCGGTCGGGCAACCGCGCTGCAGCGACGATCGGTGTGTTGGCCTCGGGGAAGCTGTACTGCGGCAACTCGCGCGGCGACACCCAGGCCAGCGGCTGGCCCTCGGCACCGTGGGGCTGGCCGCGGAACGCGGTGACCTCACGCACATCCAGCAGCACGTGCTTGTCCGGATAATCGTGACTGACCTGGATCAGCGGACGCGAAGCGCCGACTTCGATGCCCAGCTCCTCGCGCAGCTCGCGGGCCAGCGCCGTCTCGACGTCTTCACCCGATTCGACCTTGCCACCGGGAAACTCCCACAAGCCGCCCTGATGCTGGGAGTCAGCACGCCGGGCGATCAGGATGCGGCCATCCTCGCCGCGAATCACGGCTGCCGCGACATGCACCCGCTTCATCCGGCACGCTCCGCCAGACCGGCTTGCTGCCAGGCCTGGAAGGCCGGCCAGTTGTAGATCGTCTCGATGTAGGCCGCAGCCTCCGCCGGCACGGCCACGCGATAGGTGCGCAAACGCACGGCCACCGGGGCGAAGAAGGCATCGGCCAGGCTTGCACGACCGAACAGGAAGGGACCGCTGTCCTTGGCCACCAGGCGGCACTCGGACCACAGCGCGACCATGCGGTCGATGTCGGTCTGCACGTCGAGCGGCACACTGTCCAACGCCTGATTGCGCGACAGGTCGAACGGCATAGCACCGCGCAAGGCGAAGAAGCCACTGTGCATCTGCGCACAGGCCGAGCGGGCCTGAGCGCGCGCGGCCACGTCCGCCGGCCACAACTGCGCCTGGGGATGCTGTTCGTTGAGGTACTCGGCGATGGCCAGGGAGTCGGCGATGGTGCCGTGTTCGGTCTTGAGTACGGGTACTTTACCCGTGGCCGAATGGGCCAGAAGACGCGTGGAGGTATCGGCCTGGTTAAGTTTGACGAGCGTTTCCTCATAAGGCACGCCGGCCAGTTCCAGAGCCAGCGCACCGCGCAGGGACCAGGAGGAATACAGCTTGTCGCCGATGATCAGGTGATAGTTCATGGGGTCGGCTCCATCGATCGGAAGAGATGGGGCCGCCCTGCGGCCCCGGGTGTATCAGGTACGGTACTCGGCGTTGATCTTCACGTACTCGTGGGACAGGTCAGTGGTCCAGATCGTCTCGCTGCACTGGCCCCGGCCCAGCTCGATACGGATGGTGATCTCTTCCTGAGCCATCACCGCCGAGCCCTGCTCTTCGGTGTAGCTCGGGCTGCGACCACCCTGGCTGGCGATGCACACGTCTCCCAGGTAGACATCGATCAAGCTCACGTCCAACTCCGGTACACCCGCGCGGCCGACGGCCGCGAGAATACGGCCCCAGTTCGGATCGGAGGCGAACAGGGCGGTCTTGATCAGCGGCGAGTGGGCCACGGCATAACCGACGTCCAGGCACTCCTGGTGATTACCGCCGCCGTTGACCTGCACGGTGACGAACTTGGTCGCCCCTTCGCCGTCGCGCACGATGGCCTGCGCCACCTCCATGCACACCTCGAACACCGCCTGCTTCAGCGCCTCGAACAGCGCGCCGCTGGCCTGGGTGACCTCCGGCAGGTCGGCCTGACCAGTGGCGATCAGCATGCAGCAGTCGTTGGTCGAGGTATCGCCATCGATGGTGATGCGGTTGAACGACTTGTTGGCGCCGTCGAGCATCAGGTCCTTGAGTACGGCCGGAGCGACCTTGGCGTCGGTGGCGATGTAGCCGAGCATGGTGGCCATGTTCGGACGGATCATGCCCGCGCCTTTGCTGATCCCGGTGACGGTGACGGTCACGCCGTCATGCTGGAACTGGCGGCTGGCCCCCTTGGGCAAGGTGTCGGTGGTCATGATGCCGGTGGCGGCTTCAGCCCAGTTGTTTTCCGACAGATCGTCCAGCGCCGCCTGCAAGGCGCCCTCGATCTTCTCGACCGGCAGCGGCTCGCCGATCACGCCGGTCGAGAATGGCAGCACCGCTTCGGCAGGCACGCCCGCCAGCTCAGCGAGCTTGGCGCAGGTGCGCTCGGCAGCGGCCAGCCCCGGCGCGCCGGTACCGGCGTTGGCGTTGCCGGTGTTGGTCAGCAGGTAGCGCACAGGACCGTGGACACGTTGCTTGGAGAGGATCACCGGCGCCGCGCAGAAGGCATTGAGGGTGAACACGCCGGCCACGCTGGAGCCTTCGGCGCAGCGCATGACCACCACATCCTTGCGTCCGGGGCGCTTGATGCCCGCCGAGGCGATGCCGAGTTCGAAACCGGGAACCGGGTGCAGGGTAGGCAGGGGACCGAGACCGACAGCCATTGGAACGCTCCTTGGAAATGAATGGATTGCGAAAAGCAGGGCCGCTTTGCGCCCCATCGCGGCACAAGGCCGCTCCTACAGTGATTTGAAATACCTGTAGAAGCGGCCTTGTGCCGCGATGGGGCGCGAAAGCGGCCCCGGATGTGACGTCACCGCGAGAGGATCAGATCACTCGATCTGGCCGTGGCAATGCTTGAACTTCTTGCCCGAGCCACACCAGCACGGTTCGTTGCGACCCAGCTTCTGCTCGTTGCGAACCGGCATGGCAGCCACGGCCACCTCAGCGCCCTCTTCGCTCAACGGCTCGCTTTCCAGGCCTGGCGCAGACGCATGCTGGAATTGCATGCGGCTGGCCAGTTCCTCGGCTTCGCGGCGCAGACGGGCCTCTTCCTCGACCGGATCTTCGCGGCGCACCTGAACGTGGGACAGCACACGGATGGTGTCGCGCTTGATCGACTCCAGCAGCTCCTGGAACAGAGTGAACGACTCGCGCTTGTACTCCTGCTTCGGGTTCTTCTGGGCGTAGCCGCGCAGGTGGATACCGTGACGCAGGTGGTCCATTGTCGACAGGTGGTCTTTCCACAGGTCATCCACCACGCGCAGCAGGATCTGCTTCTCGAAGGTGCGCAGGGCATCGATCCCGGCCTGGTCTTCCTTCTCGGTGTAGGCGGTGGTGATTTCGTTCAGCAGCTTCTCGCGCAGGGTTTCCTCGTAGAGGTGGTCGTCCTCGTCGAGCCACTGCTGGATCGGCAGCTTCATGGCGAAGTCACTGGACAGCGACGCTTCCAGACCGGCGACATCCCATTGCTCAGGCAGCGATTGCGGCGGAATGTGCTGGCTGATGGTAGCGTCCAGCACTTCCTTGCGGAACTCGCCGATGGTGTCGCCGATGTTCTCGGCGGCCAGCAGGCTGTTACGCATGTGGTAGATGACCTTGCGCTGCTCGTTGGCCACGTCGTCGTATTCGAGCAGTTGCTTGCGGATGTCGAAGTTACGGCCTTCGACCTTGCGCTGCGCCTTCTCGATGGCGTTGGTGACCATGCGATGCTCAATGGCTTCGCCGGACTGCATGCCCAGGGCCTTCATGAAGTTCTTCACCCGATCGGAGGCGAAGATACGCATCAGGCTGTCTTCCAGCGACAGGTAGAAACGGCTGGAACCGGCGTCGCCCTGACGACCAGCACGGCCGCGCAACTGGTTGTCGATTCGGCGCGACTCGTGGCGCTCGGAAGCGATCACGTGCAGGCCACCGGCTTCCAGCACTTGCTGGTGACGCTTCTGCCAGTCGGTCTTGATGTGGGCGATCTGCTCTTCGGTGGGGTTGTCCAGGGCGGCGACTTCGGCCTCCCAGTTACCGCCCAGCAGAATGTCGGTACCGCGACCGGCCATGTTGGTGGCGATGGTCAGCGCACCCGGCGCACCGGCCTGGGCGATGATCTCGGCTTCCTTCTCGTGGTACTTGGCGTTCAGTACCTTGTGCTCGATGCCTTCCTTGTGCAGCAGGTTGGACATGTGCTCGGAGGTCTCGATGGTCGCAGTACCGACCAGCACGGGACGGCCCTTGGCCATGCTCTCCTTGATGTCGGTGATGATCGCCGCGTATTTCTCCTCGGCGGTCAGGTACACCAGGTCGTTGAAGTCCTTGCGCGCCAACGGCTTGTTCGGCGGAATGACCATCACGTTGAGGCTGTAGATCTGGGCGAACTCGAACGCTTCGGTGTCGGCGGTACCGGTCATGCCGGACAGCTTGGTGTACAGACGGAAGTAGTTCTGGAAGGTGGTCGAAGCCAGGGTCTGGCTCTCGGCCTGGATGTTCAGGTTTTCCTTCGCCTCGATGGCCTGGTGCAGGCCTTCGGACAGGCGGCGACCCGGCATGGTCCGGCCGGTGTGTTCATCGATCAGCAGGATCTGACCGTCCTGGACGATGTACTCGACGTTGCGGTGGAACAGCTTGTGGGCACGCAGACCGGCGTAGACGTGGGTCAGCAGGCCCAGGTTGTGCGCCGAGTACAGGCTCTCGCCCTCGGCCAGCAGGCCGACCTGGGTGAGCATTTCCTCGATGAACTGGTGACCGGCTTCGTTGAGCTCGACCTGGCGGCTCTTCTCGTCGATGGTGAAGTGACCTTCCTGGGTCACCTGGCCTTCGACCTCCTCGATGTGCTGCTTCAGGCGCGGGATCAGGCGGTTGATCTCGGTGTACAGCTTGGAGCTGTCTTCGGCCTGCCCGGAAATGATCAGCGGGGTACGCGCTTCGTCGATGAGGATCGAGTCCACTTCGTCGATGACCGCGAAGTTCAGCTCACGCTGGAACTTCTCGTCCTGGCTGAAGGCCATATTGTCGCGCAGGTAGTCGAAGCCAAACTCGTTGTTGGTACCGTAGGTGATGTCGGCCGCGTAGGCGGCGCGCTTTTCTTCCGGCGGCTGGAAGGCCGAGACGATGCCGATGGTCAGGCCGAGGAACTCGTACAGCGGACGCATCCAGTTGGCGTCGCGACGGGCGAGGTAGTCGTTGACCGTGACCACGTGCACGCCTTTGCCGGACAGCGCGTTGAGGTACACCGCCAGGGTGCCGACGAGGGTCTTGCCCTCACCGGTACGCATCTCGGCGATCATGCCCTCGTGCAGGGTCATGCCGCCGATCAACTGGACGTCGAAGTGGCGCATGCCCATGACGCGCTTACCGGCCTCACGGGCCACGGCGAAGGCTTCGGGCAGCAGTTGGTCGAGGGTTTCGCCTTTGGCCAGGCGCTCTTTGAACTCTGCGGTCTTGCCGCGCAGTTGTTCGTCGGAGAGGGCCACCATCTTCTCTTCGAAGGCATTGACGGCACTCACCGTCTTGAGCATGCGCTTGATCTCACGCTCGTTCTTGCTTCCAAAAAGTTTTTTCAACAAAGGCGCAAACATATCGGCTGGTTCTTCCACACTTAGGGATGGAGGGCGGCCCCGAGAGTCGCCCGTGCAGCCCTTGGGCCGCATGCGAACGAGCATTCTACCCGGAAACGATGGTGAGGAAAGTGGTGGATTTCCACGATGCTGGCACAGCGCTTTTAGCGGGGCTTACCTAACATAGGGATATTTTTTCCAAGTTCAAGGCGCCAGATCATGAAAGCTGCGATTGCCGCACCTGCCCCGCGCATCGGCGCGCTGAGGCATGCCGCACAACGTCGGCGATGCCATCTGTTAGACTGCCGATCTTGTAACCTCGTGCGTACCCCGATGGCCTATAAACCGCCTTCTGCCCAGCCCCCGCCACCCTGCTGCGCCAGGCCAGGCCACTGCGTCTGCTGCTCAACCAGGCCGAGCGCCTGGAGCATCTGCAGCGCCTGCTGGAAAGCCAACTGCAGCCGGCCGCCCGCGAGCATTGCCATGTCGCCTCGTGGCGCGATGGTTGCCTGCTGCTGGTGGTCACTGACGGGCACTGGGCGACCCGCCTGCGCTATCAACACAAACGGCTGCTGACGGCCCTGCGCGGCATGGACGCCTTCGGCAACCTGCAGCGCATTCGCTTCCAGGTACAGCCGCCGGTGGCAGCGCCGAAACGACAGATACACGCCAGTGAGTTATCGCGCCACGCCGCGCAGAGCCTGCGCGAAACCGCCGAAGCCATCGAAGACCCGAAACTGCGCGCAGCGCTCGAGCGTCTGGCCGCCCATGCACCAGACAACAGCTGATCGCACAATGAAAAAGGCCACCCGAAGGTGGCCTCAATGAACTAGAGAGTGTTCGAACTTACACGGCCGCAACAGGGCGCATGTAGGAGATCGGTGCCGTGCTGGCATCTTCGAAGGTGACCACTTCCCAGGCATCGGTTTCGGCGATCAGCTTGCGCAACAGTTGGTTGTTCAGCGCGTGTCCGGACTTGTAGCCCTTGAACTCGCCGATCAGGCTGTTGCCCAGCAGGTAGAGATCGCCGATGGCGTCGAGGATCTTGTGCTTGACGAATTCGTCTTCGTAACGAAGGCCGTCCTCGTTGAGCACACCGGTCTCGTCGACCACGATGGCGTTCTCGACGCTGCCACCGAGCGCCAAATTATGCTGGCGCAGGTACTCGATGTCGCGCATGAAGCCGAAGGTGCGTGCGCGGCTGACTTCCTTGACGAAAGACGTGCTGGAGAAGTCGACGCTGGCGCTCTGGGTCCGGTTGCGCAGGACCGGATGGTCGAAGTCGATCTCGAAGCTCACCTTGAATCCGTCGAAGGGCATGAAGGTGGCGCGCTTGTCGCCCTCCTCCACGGTCACTTCACGCAGGATACGGATGAACTTCTTGGCGGCGTCCTGTTCTTCCAGGCCGGCGGATTGAATCAGGAATACGAAGGGTCCGGCGCTGCCATCCATGATCGGCACTTCCGAGGCGGAGAGCTCGACGTAGGCGTTATCGATGCCCAGGCCCGCCATGGCGGAGAGCAGGTGCTCGACCGTATCGACCTTGATGTCACCGTTGACCAGCGTCGTCGACATGGTGGTCTCGCCGACGTTGGCCGCACGTGCCGGGATCTCGACCACAGGGTCAAGGTCGGCACGGCGGAAGACGATGCCGCTATCCACCGGTGCCGGCTTCAGAGTCAGGTAGACCTTCTCTCCGGAGTGCAGGCCGACACCTGTGGCACGAATGGTATTCTTCAGGGTGCGTTGTTTGATCATGGCATTGGCCGCTTTAGCGCTAATTGCGAATTGGTATCAACAAAGGCTGGGAATGATAGCAGACCCGGCCTTTGCTGAACACCAATCACCCTCATAGCCCTGATAAATTCCATCAATCGGCCTGGCGACGCAGGAAGGCCGGGATGTCCAGGTAATCCAGATCGTCCTGTGGGTTGAGTTTGGCCGCAGCGGCAGCACCGGCGTGAGCCTGGTTGCGCATCACGGTCGGACGCTCCAGCTCACGGTAATTGACCGATGGCTGTTCTGGACGCACGGGTGCCGGATTGGACGCTTCGTACACCTGTTGCGCGGTCTGCAGGGTGTTGTCCACCACTTTGACCGGCTTCTCGATACGCGCACCCAGGCCAGTAGCGACCACGGTGACGTGCAGCTCGTCGCGCATGTCCGGATCGATCACGGTACCGACCTTGACCATTGCGTGGTCGGAGGCGAAGGCTTCGATGATGCTACCCACATCCGAGTACTCACCCAGCGACAGGTCAGGACCTGCGGTGATGTTCACCAGGATGCCGCGAGCGCCCTGCAGGTTGACGTCTTCGAGCAGCGGGTTGCGGATCGCCGCTTCGGTGGCCTCGCGGGCACGGTTCGGACCGCTGGCGCAGCCGGTACCCATCATGGCCATACCCATTTCGCCCATCACGGTGCGCACGTCGGCAAAGTCGACGTTGATCATGCCGGGACGCTTGATGATGTCGGAGATACCGCGCACGGCACCGGCGAGCACATCGTCCGCCTTGGCGAACGCCGACAGCAAGCTGGCGTCCTTGCCCAGGATGGTCAGCAGCTTCTCGTTGGGAATGGTGATCAACGAGTCGACGCTTTCAGCCAGCATGCGAATGCCTTCGTCGGCGATCTGCATGCGCTTGCGACCTTCGAACGGGAACGGACGGGTCACCACTGCGACGGTGAGAATGCCCATTTCCTTCGCCACTTCGGCGATGATCGGCGCTGCACCGGTACCGGTACCGCCGCCCATGCCGGTGGTGATGAACACCATGTTGGTGCCCTGCAGCACTTCGGCGATGCGCTCACGGTCTTCCAGCGCGGCCTGACGACCGACTTCCGGATTGGCACCTGCGCCCAGGCCCTTGGTGACGCCGGTACCCAGTTGCAGGATGGTGCGTGCACCGATGCTCTTCAGCGCCTGTGCATCGGTGTTGGCGCAGATGAACTCCACACCTTCAATGTTGCTTTTGACCATGTGGTTGACGGCGTTGCCACCACCACCACCGACGCCGATCACTTTGATGACCGGGCTTTGCGGGACGTTGTCTACGAGCTCGAACATTTTCCCTCTCCTTACAGTTCTCTAGTTTTTTAGCGCCTACCACTACTGCTTTGAAACTTAGAAATTGCCTTGGACCCAGCGCTTGAAGCGCTCAAGCACCGGGGCCTTCGGTTCATCGCCATAGCTGTTGCTGCTGCTGTTGCCGGTCAGGGGCAGGTCCTCGGTCTGCTTGTGCAGGCCGTAGGTGAGCAGTCCCACGCCGGTTGAATAGATCGGGTTGCGCACCACATCGCTCAGCCCCCGAACGCTGTGCGGCACGCCAAGGCGTACCGGCATGTGGAAAATTTCTTCGGCCAGCTCCACCGCGCCTTCCATCTTCGCGGTACCGCCGGTGAGGACGATGCCGGCCGGCACCAGGTCTTCGTAGCCACTGCGGCGCAGCTCGGCCTGGATCAGGGTGAACAGCTCGTCGTAACGCGGCTCGACCACCTCGGCCAGGGCCTGGCGCGACAGTTCGCGCGGCGGACGATCGCCGACGCTCGGCACCTTGATGGTTTCGCCGGCACCCGCCAGCTTGGCCAGGGCACAGGCGTAGCGGATCTTGATTTCCTCGGCGTACTGCGTCGGTGTGCGCAGGGCCATGGCGATGTCGTTGGTAACTTGGTCGCCTGCAATCGGAATCACGGCGGTGTGACGAATCGCGCCTTCGGTGAAGATGGCGATGTCGGTGGTGCCGCCGCCGATGTCCACCAGGCACACGCCCAGTTCCTTCTCGTCGTCGGTCAGCACCGAGTAGGCCGAGGCCAGTTGCTCGAGGATGATGTCGTCGATTTCCAGGCCACAGCGGCGCACACACTTCTCGATGTTCTGCGCTGCGTTGACCGCGCAGGTGACCACGTGGACCTTGGCCTCCAGGCGAACGCCGGACATGCCCAGGGGCTCACGCACGCCTTCCTGGTTATCGATCACGTAGTCTTGCGGCAGGGTGTGCAGCACGCGCTGGTCGGCAGGAATGGCCACGGCCTGGGCGGCGTCGAGTACGCGCTCCAGGTCGGCGGCGCTGACCTCGCGGTCGCGGATCGCGACGATACCGTGGGAGTTCAGGCTGCGGATATGATTGCCGGCCACGCCGACGAAAGCCGAGTGGATACGGCAGCCCGCCATCAACTGCGCCTCTTCCACCGCGCGCTGGATCGACTGCACGGTCGATTCGATGTTCACCACCACACCTTTCTTCAGGCCGCGGGACGGATGAGTACCGATCCCGACGATCTCCAGGGTGCCGTCCGCCGCCACTTCGCCCACCAGGGCGACGACCTTGGAGGTGCCGATGTCCAGCCCGACGATCATTTTGCCGCTATGCGCGTTTGCCATGGTCCTGCCTCTCTCTAATTCTTCGCAACGGCGGGTTGGGCCGTCGTCGGTGCAATCGGTTCCCGCCAGCCAACGGCTAATCCGTTGGCGTACCGCAGATCGACGCGGGCGATGTTGGCGATCTGCTCTTTGAGTGTCTTGTCGTAAATGGCAATGAACCGGCGCATCTTCTCCACCAGATGATCGCGTCCCAGCAGCAGCTCGATGCCTGGACCGGTGCTACCCGCACCCGTGGTCAGGAACCAGCTGCCTCGCTCGCGCAGCTCCAGGCGAGCGATGGAGAACCCCAGGGGACGCAGCATCTGGCTCAGTACCTGATACTGCTGCATGACTTGTTGCTGAGCGCGCTGCGGGCCGAACAACTGCGGCAGGTGCTCATAGTTGGCCAGCTCGCGCGGGGTGAAGGCCTGGCCCTGGTTGTTGAGCAAGGCCTCGTCGCCCCAGCGCGCGACAGGCAGTTGTTCCTCGAGGCGAATCACCACCTCGTTGGGCCAGACCCGACGCACTTCGGCGTGGGCGATCCACGGCATCTGCTCGAGCTCGGTGCGCATCGCCGGCAGGTCGACGCTGAAGAAGCTCGCCGCCACGTAAGGCGCAATACGCTGCTGCACCGCCTGCTGGCTGATGTAGCTGAGGTCGCCCTGCACGGCGATCTTGGTGATCGGCCGGTCGGCATAGGGCATCAGCCTGATCGCCCCTCATAGGCGCCGAAACCGGCCGCCACCAGCAGCACCGGCCACAGCAGGCGCTTGAGCCCGCCGAAGTTCGGCCGAGGCAGGCGCGCCGATACGGGCTCGTCGGCCACCAGTCGGCTGGCACCGCGCGGCACCGGCTTGCTACGGCCGGTCACGGGTTGCTGCTGACGTATCATTGCGCCTTGCATGGTGATTAACCTCGCGTCGCTACGCTGTCGGCCAGGATCGCCAGCACCAGTTGCTGGAAGTCCAGTCCGGCCGCGCGGGCCGCCATGGGCACCAGGCTATGATCGGTCATGCCCGGTGCGGTGTTGACTTCGAGCAGCCAGAACCGGCCCTGCTCGTCCTGCATCACGTCCAGACGGCCCCAGCCCTCGATGCCGATGGCATCGCAGGCGCGCGCGGTCAGGTCGATCAGTTCCTGTTCCTTGTGGCGGTCCAGCCCGCACGGAATGCGGTACTGAGTGTCGTTGGCGACGTACTTGGCGTCGTAGTCGTAGAACACGTGCGGGGTACCCAAGGCGATCGGTGGCAGCACTTGGCCGCGCAGCACCGCGATGGTGAACTCCGGACCGTGGATCCACTGCTCCACCAACACTTGGGAATCGTAGCGAGCGGCGTCCTGCCAGGCAGCGACCAGTTCCTCGACGTTGTTCACCTTGGCCATGCCGATGCTCGAACCTTCATGGGCAGGTTTGACGATCAGCGGGAAGCCCAGTTCCTTGCCTGCCTCGACACAGTCGTTTTCAGTGCTGAGCACGGCGTGACGCGGGGTTGGAATGCCCAGGCTCTGCCACACCTGCTTGGTGCGCAGTTTGTCCATGGCCAGTGCCGAAGCCAGGATGCCGCTACCGGTATAAGGAATGCCCAGGCACTCCAGCAGGCCCTGCATGCTGCCGTCTTCGCCGCCACGGCCATGCAGAATGATGAACGCGCGGTCGATCCGCTCGTGCTGCAAGCGCTCGAGCAGGTCGTCGCCGACATCGATGGCCACCACGTCCACCCCCGCTGCCGTCAGCGCCTCGATCACCGCAGCGCCGGATTTCAGCGACACCTCGCGCTCGGCGCTTTTGCCCCCGTAGAGCACGGCCACCCGGCCGAAGGCCTGGATGTCGAGGGTGGAGTGCAGTTTGTCGTACGCGGTACTCACAGCGATTTCTCCTGCTGGGCGACGGCGCCAGCGAACAACGGGCTTTTCATCAGTTGTGGCGCCAGGCCGCCGACATCGCCGGCGCCCTGGCAGATCAGGATGTCACCGGCGCGCAGCAGCGGCTTGACCAGTGGCGCCAGTTCAGCGCCGCGCTCGATGTAGATCGGGTCGAGCTTGCCGCGCTGGCGGATGCTGTGGCACAGCTGACGGCTGTCGGCGCCCGGAATCGGCTCTTCACCGGCCGGGTACACCTCCATCAACAGCAGCACGTTGGCATCGCCCAGCACCTGTACGAAATCGTCGTACAAATCGCGGGTCCGGCTGTAGCGGTGCGGCTGGTAGACGATCACCAGGCGCCGGCTCGGCCAGCCACCACGCACGGCCTTGATCACGGCCGCCACTTCGGTCGGGTGATGACCATAGTCGTCGACCAGCATCACGCTGCCACCTTCGACCGGCAGTTCGCCGTATACCTGGAAGCGTCGCCCAACGCCCTGGAAACCCGACAAGCCCTGGACGATGGCCTCGTCGCTGATGCCCTCGTCGGTGGCGATGGCGATGGTGGCCAGCGCATTGAGCACGTTGTGGTTGCCGGGCATGTTCACCGACACCTCCAACGGCTCGCGGTCGCGGCGCAGCACGGTGAAGTGGGTCTGCATGCCCTGCTGGCGAACGTTGATGGCGCGAATGTCGGCCTCGTCGCTGAAGCCATAGGTGACGGTCGGACGTTTGACCTGGGGCAGGATTTCACGCACCACCGGATCGTCCAGGCACATCACGGCCAGACCATAGAACGGCAGGTTGTGCAGGAACTCGACGAAGGTCTTCTTCAGCTTGTTGAAGTCGCCTTCGTAGGTCGCCATATGGTCGGCGTCGATGTTGGTGACCACCGCAACCATCGGTTGCAGGTGCAGGAAGCTGGCATCGCTTTCATCGGCCTCGGCGATCAGGTAGCGGCTGGTGCCCAGTTGCGCATTGGTGCCGGCGGCGGTCAGGCGCCCCCGATGACGAACGTGGGGTCCAGGCCACCGGCTGCGAACACCGACGCCAGCAGGCTGGTGGTCGTGGTCTTGCCATGGGTGCCAGCCACGGCGATGCCGTGACGATAGCGCATCAGTTCAGCGAGCATCTCGGCGCGTGGCACTACCGGAATACGACGTTCCAGGGCAGTGGCGACCTCCGGGTTGGCCGGATTGATGGCACTGGACACCACCAGTACGTCGGCGGTGGCCGCGTTTTCGGCGCGGTGACCCACGAAGATCTCGGCGCCGAAAGACTCCAGGCGCTGGGTGACCGGCGAGGCCTTGAGGTCCGAGCCGGATACTTCGTAGCCCAGGTTCAGCAGTACTTCGGCGATCCCGCACATGCCCACGCCGCCGATACCGACGAAGTGGATACGGCGGATGCGGCCCATCTTGGGTTGCGGCATGGCTTTCTGGCTTTCAACCATGGGCCACCTCCAGACAGATGTCGACTACGGTGCTGGTTGCGGCAGGTTTGGCCAGGCGGCGAGCGGTGCCGGCCATGGTGTCGAGTTTCTCGGGTTGCATCAGCACCTCGTTCAGGCGTTCAGCGAGCTGCGCTGCGCCAGTTGTCGCTTGTGGCAGCAGGAAGGCGGCGCCTTCCCGAGCCAGGTATTGGGCGTTGTGGGTCTGGTGGTCGTCGATGGCGTGGGGCAAAGGCACCAGCATCGAAGGCAGGCCCGCCGCCGCGAGTTCGCTGACGGTCAGGGCTCCGGCCCGACACACCACCATGTCTGCCCAGCCGTAGGCGTGGGCCATGTCCTTGATGAAGGGCTCCACCTGGGCTTCGATCCCGGCCTCGCGATAACGCTCGGCGGTGACCTCGGCGTGTTGCTTGCCGGCCTGGTGGAACACCTCGGGACGAAGGTCGACGGACACTTCGGACAGGGCCTTAGGCAGCAATTTGTTCAATGGTTCCGCACCCAGGCTACCGCCGAGCACCAGCAGCCGTGCGCGGCGCTCGGCCAGGGACAGGCGTGGCGACTCCAGGAACAGTTCGCGGCGTACCGGATTACCGGTGGTGCGGCGTTTCTCGCTGGCCTCGAACGTGTCGGGGAAGGCTTCGCAGACCCGCGCAGCCAACGGCACAAGCAGGCGGTTGGCGGTGCCAGCGCGGGCGTTCTGCTCGTGGATCACCAGCGGTACACCGCACAACCGCGCGGCGACGCCGCCGGGGCCTGTGACATAGCCACCGAAACCGAGCACGCATACTGGCTGCAGTTCGCGGATGATGCGCCGTGCCTGTAGCACGGCCTTGACCAAGGTAAACGGCGCCTTGAGCAGGGACAGCTTGCCCTTGCCGCGCAAACCGCTGACCTGGATCAGGTGCAGCGGCAGGCCAGCCTGCGGCACCAGCTCGTTCTCGATACCGCGAGGGGTACCCAGCCAATGCACGCTGTAGCCACGGGTCTGGAATTCACGCGCGCAGGCCAGCGCCGGGAACACGTGCCCGCCAGTGCCACCGGCCATGATCAAGACGTTCTTGCCGTCAGCGCCCATGACTGGTCTCCTCGGCAAAATCGCTTTCCTTGAACTCGTGCTCTTCGCTGCCCAGGTGCGTTCGGCTCTCCCATTCGATGCGCAGCAGCAGCCCTACGCAGGCGCAGCAGATGACCAGCGAACTGCCTCCGTAACTGAGGAACGGCAGGGTCAGGCCTTTGGTGGGCAGCAGACCGACGTTTACACCGATGTTGATGAGGAACTGACCAATCCACAGGAACGCCAGGCCGAATGCCATGTAGGCAGCGAAGAATTGTTTGGCCTTTTCTGCCCACAGACCGATGTAGAGGGCGCGGATGGTGACGAACACGAACAGCGCCACGGTGCACAGCGAGCCGACCACACCCAGTTCCTCGGCCAGTACCGAGAACACGAAGTCGGTGTGCGCTTCGGGCAGGTAGAACTGTTTCTGCACGCTGTTGCCGAGGCCCACGCCCAGCCACTCGCCGCGACCGAAAGCAATCAGCGCCTGGGTGAGCTGGTAACCGGAACCGAACTGATCGGACCAGGGGTCGGTGAAGGTGATCAGACGCGCCATCCGGTAAGGCTGGGCCTGCACCAGGACGAACACCGCCACCACCGCCAGTACCACCATCAGCGAGAAGCGGAACAACCCCACCCCACCTAAGAACAGCATCGCGGCCGCAGCGCCCATCATCACCACCGTGGCGCCAAAGTCCGGCTCCATCAGCAGCAGGCCGGCCATCGGCAGCAGCACGATGAACGGCTTGAAGAAGCCCATCCAGCTCTCGCGCACTTCGGTCTGCCGGCGTACCAGGTAACCAGCCAGGTAGATCACCACGAACACCTTGGCGATTTCCGATGGCTGTACGTTGAAGAAGCTGAAACCGATCCAGCGCATCGAGCCGTTCACTTCACGGCCAATGCCGGGCACCAGCACCAGCACCAGCAGGCCGAAAGCGCCGATCAGCATCATGAAGCCCATGCGCTGCCAGGTGGCGATCGGCACCATCATCGTCACGCCGCAGGCGCCAAGGCCCAAGGCGACATACACCAGGTGGCGAATCATGTGGTACAGCGGGTTGCCCGACTGCACCGCAGCCACTTCCGACGACGCCGAGGTGATCATCACCAGGCCCAGGCCCAGCAGCGCCAGGCAGCCGGCCAGCAGCGGGAAGTCCAGGTCGATGCCACGCCCGCTGATCAGCGGCGACGGATACGGCTTGATGATGCCGAGAATCATGCCAGCCCCTCCGCTGCCTGGGCGAACAGACGCCCGCGTTCTTCGAAATTCCTGAACATGTCCAGGCTCGCGCACGCGGGCGACAGCAGCACCGCATCGCCCGGCTCGGCGAGTTCAGCGCAGCGCTGCACGGCCTCCTCCAGGCTGGCGACTCGCACCAGCGGCACCGCGCCTTCAAGCGTCTCGCTCAGGCGTTGGGCATCACGACCCAGCAGCACCACGGCGCGGCAATGCCGGCCGGTCGGCTCGCGCAGGGCGGCGAAATCAGCACCCTTGCCGTCACCGCCGGCGATCAGGACCAGCTTGCCTTCGATGTCTGCGCCCAGGCCTTCAATGGCCGCCAGCGCGGCACCGACATTGGTGGCCTTGGAATCGTCGTACCAGTTCACACCGTTGCGCTCGCGCACCCATTGGCAGCGATGAGCCAGCCCGGTGAATTCGCGCAGCGCCTCGATCATCGGCTCGAACGGCAACCCGGCTGCATGACCCAGGGCCAACGCCGCCAGGGCGTTGCTCTGGTTGTGCGCACCGCGGATCTTCAGCTCACGCACAGGCATCAACGATTGAAATTCGAACGCCAGGTACTTCTCACCATCCGCTTCTCGCAGGCCGAAAGCCTTGAAGTCCGGCGCGTTGAGACCGAATGTCCAGCAGGGACGCCCTTCGACCGGCAGCGGCCGGCTCAAGGCGTCCTGACGGTTCACCACCACCTGGCGAGCACCTCGGAAAATGCGGTGCTTGGCCAGGTGATAGGCCGGCAGACCGCTGTAGCGGTCCATATGGTCTTCGCTGATGTTGAGCACGGTGGCCACTTCAGCGTTGAGCTGATCGGTGGTCTCCAACTGGAAGCTCGACAGTTCCAGCACGTACAGCTCGACGCTGTCGTCGAGCAGATCCAGTGCTGGCGTGCCGAGGTTACCGCCGACGGCCACGCGCTTACCGGCCTTGGCCGCCATCTCGCCGACCAGGGTGGTGACGGTGCTCTTGGCGTTGGAGCCGCTGATCGCCACGATCGGCGCCTTGGCCTGACGAGCGAACAACTCGATGTCGCCGGACAGCGTCACGCCGCGCGCAGCGGCCTGCTGCAGCGCTGGCGTGGACAGGGCCAGGCCGGGGCTGACATACAAGGTGCTGGCGCGGCACAGGAAGTCGACGTCCAGCTCACCACAGCGTACTTCCACCTGCGGGTAGTCACGGCGCAGGGTGTCCAGTTCCGGCGGTTGCTCGCGGGTGTCGGCGACCGCAAAGGCGATGCCCTGGCTCGCCAGGAAGCGAACCAGGGACATGCCGCTCTTGCCGAGGCCGACAACGATGCGGAATTGGTCGGAAGCGATCAGTGACACGCTCGTTTACCTCAGTTTCAGGGTGGCAAGGCCGACCAGCACCAGAATCACGGTGATGATCCAGAATCGGACGATCACCCGCGGCTCGGGCCATCCCTTGAGTTCGAAGTGGTGATGAATCGGCGCCATGCGGAACACGCGCTTGCCCGTGAGCTTGAAGGAGGCGACCTGAATCACCACCGACAGGGTTTCCATGACGAACACACCGCCCATGATGAACAGCACGATTTCCTGGCGGACGATCACGGCGATGGTGCCCAGCGCAGCGCCCAGCGCCAGCGCGCCGACGTCGCCCATGAACACCTGGGCCGGATAGGTGTTGAACCACAAGAAGCCCAGGCCGGCGCCGATCAGCGCGCCGCAGAACACGATCAGTTCGCCCGAACCCGGCACGTAAGGAATCAGCAGGTACTCGGCGAACTTCACGTTGCCCGACAGGTAGCAGAAGATGCCCAATGCGCCGCCGACCATCACCGTCGGCATGATCGCCAAGCCATCGAGGCCATCGGTCAGGTTGACCGCGTTGCTCGAGCCGACGATGACGAAGTAGGTGAGGATCACGAAGCCGGCACCCAGCGGGATGGTGAAGTCCTTGAGGAACGGCACAATGAGGGTGGTTTCGACGCTGGTGGGCGCGGTCATGTAGAGGAACACCGCAGCGCCCAGGCCGAATACCGATTGCCAGAAGTATTTCCAGCGGCTTGGCAGCCCTCGGGAGTTCTTCTCGATCACCTTGCGGTAGTCGTCGACCCAGCCAATGGCGCCGAACAGCAGGGTGACGATCAGCACCACCCACACATAGCGATTGCTCAGGTCCGCCCACAGCAAGGTGCTGATGGCGATGGCCGAGAGGATCAGCGCGCCGCCCATGGTGGGCGTGCCGGATTTGGACAGGTGCGATTGCGGGCCGTCGTTACGCACGGCCTGACCGATCTGGCGAACTTGCAGGGTACGAATCATCCACGGCCCCAGCCACAGCGCCAGGGACAGCGCAGTCAGCACGCCCAGGATCCCGCGCAGGGACAGGTACTGGAAGACCGCGAAGCCCTTATAGAACTGTTGCAGATACTCAGCCAACAGCAGCAGCATTAATGTTTCTCCCCGCTGGTCTCGCACAGTGCAGCCACGACGTGTTCCATCGCAGCGCTGCGCGAGCCCTTGATCAAGATAGTGGTATCGCCGGCGGACTCGACCTGTACGGCGTCGATCAGCTCGGCTTGTGTGGCGAAATGGCGGCCATGGGCGCCAAATGCCTGGACCGCGTGGGCCATGTTGGTACCGGTGGCGTACAACGCGTCGATCTTGCCCTGCGCGTACTCGCCGACCTGACGGTGGCCTTGCTCGGCCCACTGGCCCAGTTCGCCGATATCCCCGAGCACCAGGACGGTACGGCCGGAAAAGCCGGCGAGTATATCAATGGCCGCGCAGACCGAGGTGGGATTTGCGTTGTAGGTGTCGTCGATCACCCGCACGCCACTCGGGGCGATCTGGGCGACCGAACGGCCCTTGACCGGCTGCACCGCCGCCAGCCCTGCCGCGATGCCCGGCAGGCTCACGCCGACAGCGTGGGCAGCGGCAGCGGCGGCCAGGGCGTTGCTGACGTTGTGCACGCCCAGCAGATTCAGTTGCACCGCCGCGCTGCCCGCCGGGCTGTGCAGGGTGAACGAGGGACAGCCACGGGCATCGCGACCGATGTCGCTGGCGTGGAAGTCGGCGCGCGGGTCGCTCAGGGCGAAGCTCAGCACTTTGTGCTGGCCGGCGCGCGCGTGCCAGATCGGGAACGCCTTGTCGTCCAGATTGAGCACGGCAGTACCGCCCTCGCCCAGCCCTTCGAGGATTTCGCCCTTGGCCTCGACGATTTTCTCAGGACCGCCGAACTCGCCTACATGGGCGGTGCCGGCATTGTTCAGAATCACCACCTGCGGCTGGGTGAGGCCGACGGTGTAGCGAATTTCGCCGATCCGCGAGGCGCCCAGCTCGATCACCGCAGCCGTGTGCTCTGCGGCGATTTCCAACAGGGTCAGCGGTGCGCCGAGGTCGTTGTTCAGGTTGCCGCGGGTCGCGTGCACCAGTCCGCGCGTGCCTAGGACGCACGCGAGCATTTCCTTGACCGTGGTCTTGCCGCTGGAGCCGGTAATGGCCACCACGGGCTTGTCGAAGGCTGCACGGTTCAACGCGCCCAATTGACCCAGTGCCAGACGGCAGTCAGCGACGCGCAACTGCGGCAGGTCGACACCGTCGATTTCACGCTCGACCAGTGCCGCGACTGCGCCCTTGGTTTTTACATCGGCCAGATAATCGTGGCCGTCGAAACGCGGACCAGCCAGCGCAACGAACAGTTGCCCTGGCATCACGCTGCGACTGTCGATGCTCACGCCGGTAAAGCTTGCGTCGGCACCGACCAGATGAGCACCCAATGCTGTGGTCAGCTGGCTGAGTGTCATTGGCTTAAGCATGTGGAGCCTCCCAGGCTGAAAGGGCCTTCTCGGCTTCGAGCAAATCGGAGAACGCCAGGCGTTCGCCATTGATCTCTTGGTAGTCCTCGTGCCCCTTGCCCGCCAGCACGATCACGTCGTGCGCAGCGGCGCTGGCGATCAAATGGGCAATGGCCTGGCCACGACCGCCCATAAACTCGACGGCGTCGGCGGCGCGCAGACCGGGACGGATATCATCGAAGATCCTCAGCGGATCTTCAGTGCGTGGATTGTCGTCGGTGACCAGCACCCGATCGGCCAGGCGCTCGGCCACTTCGGCCATCAGTGGACGCTTGCCGCGGTCACGGTCGCCGCCACAGCCGAACAGGCACAGCAGCTGGCCCCGGGCGTGCGGACGCAGGGCTTGCAGCACTTGCTCAAGCGCGTCGGGGGTGTGGGCGTAATCGACCACCACCAGCGGCTTCTCGCCGCCGCCCAGGCGCTGCATGCGACCCACCGGGCCCTGCAATTGCGGGATCACCTTGAGGATGTCGTCCAGCGGGTGCTCCAGCGCCAGCAGCGTGGCCACTGCCGCCAGCATGTTGCTCAGGTTGAAGCGGCCCAGCAGTTGACTGCGCAGGGTACGCTCGCCTTGGGCAGTGACCAGGATCGCGCGCACGCCATCGTCGTCGAAGCAGGCTTCGCGGCAGTACAACGAGGCGTCCCGGTTTTCCAGGCTATAGCTGAGCAATCGGGTCTCGATATGATCGGCAGCAGGTCGCTGGGCGTAGGCCTTGGCCAGGCGCCGACCAAAGTCGTCGTCCAGATTGACCACCTGACAACGCAGGCTTGGCCAAGCGAACAGCTTGGCCTTGGCCGCCTCGTAGGCCTGCATGCTGCCGTGGTAGTCCAGGTGATCGCGCGACAGATTGGTCATCACGGCGATATCGAACGCCAACGCCGCCACCCGGCCCTGTTCGAGGGCATGGGAGGAAACCTCCATGGCCACGGCCTTGGCGCCGGCCTTTTTCAAGTCGTTGAGCGTCGACTGCACGGCGATGGGATCTGGCGTGGTCAGTCGGCCGCTTTGCAGCTCACCGTGAAAACCGGTACCCAGGGTGCCGATCAGGCCGCAACGCTGACCCAGCAGGTCGAGCGCCTGGGCCACCAGTTGAGTGACGCTGGTCTTGCCGTTGGTGCCGGTGACCCCGATGAGCTCAAGCTGACGGCTCGGTTCGCCGTAGAAGCGCCCGGCAATCGACGACAGCTGGCCAATCAGGCCCTTCACTGGAATCAGTGGAACATCGGTCAGCGGCAGTACGGTGGCGCCCTGCTCTTCATAAGCAATGGCGGCTGCGCCACGCGCCAGGGCATCGGCGATATGCACGCGCCCGTCGAGCTTGGCCCGGGCACCGCCAGGAACAGATCGCCGGGGCGCACGTTACGGCTGTCGAGGGTCAGCTCGCGGATCAGCGGATCGCGGCTGGCGTGGGCGAACAGTTTGCTCAATGGCATCGTCATCAGCCACGCCCTCCATTGGCGGATACTGCACTGGCCTGCTGGGCATTGGCCGGCGGCAGGTTGTCAGGCGGCACGTTCATCAACCGCAGGGTGCCGGACATGACCTTGCTGAACACCGGCGCAGATACCAGGCCACCGAAGTAACCGCCCTTGCCCGGCTCGTCGATGACCACGACGATGGCATAGCGCGGGTCGCTCATCGGGCCGAAGCCGGCGAACAGCGAACGGTAGGCGTTTTCGGTGTAGCCCTTGGAGCCCACGGTAGCCTTACGCGCGGTGCCCGACTTGCCGGCCACGTGGTAGAACGGCACTTGGGCACGGAACACGCCGCGCGGGGCTTCGATGACCTGCTGCAGCATGCCTTGGATGGTCTTGGCGGTTTCTTTCGGAATGGCCTGGACGGTGTCGGGCTGTTTGTCGACCTTGAGGATCGACAGCGGCACCATCTTGCCGTCGTTGGCCAATGCGGCGTAGGCATGCACCAGTTGCAGCGCGGTGACCGACACGCCGTAGCCGTACGACAGGGTGGCCGTTTCAGCCTTGCGCCATTCGCGGTGATTGGGCAGGTTGCCGACCCGTTCGCCTGGGAAGCCCAGGCCAGTGTATTGACCCAGGCCGACCTGCGACATCACCCGGTAAATGGCTTCGCCGCCGATGTCGAAGGCGATCTTGCTCATGCCGACGTTACTGGAGTTGATCAGGATGCCGGTGAGGTCGAGGATCGGCCCTTCACTCTTGGACACGTCTTTAATGGTGTAGCGACCGATCTGCAGACTGCCGGGATACACCTCGACCTTGTCGGTCGGCTTCCAGCGCCCGCTTTCCAGCGCCGCGCTCATGGAGATCGGCTTGACCGTGGAGCCTGGCTCGAACACGTCGATGATCGCGCGGTTGCGCATGGCCGCCGGGAACATGCTGCGGCGGTTGTTGGGGTTGTAGGTGGGCTGGTTGACCATCGCCAGCACCTCGCCGGTCTTGACGTCCATGATCACCAGGCTACCGGCCTTGGCATCCTGCTCGGCGATGGCGTTGCGCAGCTCGCGGGTCGCCAGGTATTGCAGGCGCAGGTCGATCGACAACGCCAAGGTCTTGCCGGCCTTGGCGTTCTTGGTCACTTGGATGTCCTTGATCAGCCGTCCACGACGGTCTTTGATCACTTGTCGCTTGCCTGGCACGCCGGCGAGCCACTCGTCGTAGGCGAGCTCGACACCTTCGCGGCCGTGGTCGTCCAGGTCGGTGAAGCCCACCATGTGCGCGGTCACATCACCTGCTGGGTAGAAGCGACGGAACTCTTCCAGCCCGTATACACCGGGTACTTTCAGGTCGAGCACCTGTTGCCCCTGCTCAGGCGTGAGGCCGCGGACCAGATAGATGAATTCCTTGTTGGCTTGCTGGGTGAGGCGCTCGATCAGTTGCTGCGGGTTCTGCCCGAGCACCGCGGCCAGTTGCGGCCAGCGCTCCTTGGAAGCCTGCATTTCCTTGGGATTGGCCCACAACGTGGTGACCGGCGTACTGACGGCCAGCGGTTCACCGTTGCGGTCGGTAATCAGACCACGGTGTGCGGGAATCGGGATATGACGCAGGCTGCGGGCATCGCCCTGGCCCTTGAGGAAGTCGCGGTCGACCACCTGAAGGTCGATGATGCGCCAACTGATGGCGCCGACCATGAGCGCGAGCAGGCCCACCACGACGCGGAAGCGCCAGGGATACAGTGCCCCCTCGAGCTTCATCATGGCGTCACCATCCGCACTTCGTCGGCATTGGGCACACGCATTTTCAACTGGCCCGACGCCAGGCTCTCGATGCGACTGTGGGCAGTCCAGGTGCTTTGCTCGAGAATCAGCCGGCCCCACTCGGCTTGCGCCTTGTCGCGCTCGCTGAGTTCGTTGTAAAGGGTGTTGAGCAGTTGGCGGTTCCAGTGCGCGCTGTAGGAGACGGCAATGGCCGAGCCCAGCACGCCGACGAACAGCAGCAGCATCAGGAAGCTTCCGCCCGGCAGCGGCTTGGCGAACAGCCGGCTCACCGCAGTTTCTCCGCCACGCGCATGACGGCGCTACGCGCCCGCGGGTTGGCCTTGAGTTCTTCATCGGAGGCGAACTGCGCCTTGCCGATCAGCCGGATCTTCGGTTCGAAGGCCTTGTGCTGAACCGGCAGGTTGCGCGGCAGGTTGTCTGCTTCGCCCTTGACCAGCTTGCGCATGAACAGCTTGACGATGCGGTCTTCGAGCGAATGGAAGCTGATGACCACCAGGCGACCACCCACCTCCAATGCGTCGAGCGCTGCTTCGAGGCCAGCTTCAAGATCGCCCAGTTCGTTGTTGACGTGGATGCGCAGCCCTTGGAAAGCACGCGTGGCCGGGTTCTTGCCCTTCTCCCAGGCGGGGTTGGCGACCTTGAGCACTTCGGCCAGATCGGCGGTGCGGGTGAACGGCTGCTGTTCACGGCGCTGGACCACGGCACGGGCCATGCGCTTGGCGAAGCGCTCTTCGCCGTATTCCTTGAACACCCGGGCAATGTCCTCTTCTGCCGCCGAGGCAATGAATTCGGCGGCGCTGACGCCCTGACCGGGGTTCATGCGCATGTCCAGCGGACCGTCGTTGAGGAAGCTGAAGCCGCGCTCAGGGTCATCCAACTGTGGCGAGGACACGCCCAGATCGAGCAGTACACCACTGACTTTGCCGTGCAGGTCGCGCGTGCGTACTTCATCGCCCATCTCGGCGAAGCTGCGCTGCACAATGACAAAGCGGCCGTCTTCGGCCGCCAGCGCTTGCCCCGTGGCAATCGCTTGTGGATCTTTGTCGAAACCCAGCAGCCGCCCCTGCGGCCCCAGTCGACTGAGCATGAGACGGCTGTGGCCGCCCCGCCCGAACGTGCCGTCCAGATAGCAACCGTCGGCGCGCAAGGCCAGTGCCTCGACAGCTTCGTCGAGCAGGACGGTAATGTGGTTGAAGCCGCTATCTATGGTCACAGGATCAGGTCACGCAGTTCGTCGGGCATGGCGCCCGGTTGTTGGATAGCGGCGAGGTCGGCTGCCGAAACCGCGTTCCAGGCATCCTCATCCCACAGCTGGAATTTGTTCAGTTGCCCCACCAGCATCGCCTTCTTGTCGAGCCGGGCGTACTCACGCAGGCGAGGCGGCACCAGGAAACGACCACTGCCATCGAGCTCCAGGTCCACCGCGTTGCCAATCAGCAGACGCTGCAGGCGACGGTTTTCCTCACGCAACGATGGCAAGGCACGCAACTTGGCTTCTATCTGCTCCCACTCGTCGAGCGGATAAACGCACAGGCAAGGATCTACAGCGTCGATGGTCACGATGAGCTGGCCGTTGCAACGCGAATCGAGCTCGTCACGGTACCGGCTCGGCATAGCGAGACGGCCCTTGGCATCGAGACTGACGGCGTTGGCTCCGCGAAACACGGCTGCGATTCCCCACAATGTTATCGTTTTTGTGCCAGAAAACCCACTTCATCCCACTTTCTGCCACTTGCGCACACTATAGGAATCCGCCCGCCGCACCGTCAAGGCACGTTCATAAGGAAAACCCTTACAGGACCGAGATTTAGCGCAACAAAGCAAGGGGGAAAGACTACCGGGAGACAAAATTGACGGAAAAAATCACACGCACTCAAATGGATAGAGTGCGAAGTTAAAGTGATTTATTAAGAGTAAGAACTTTTCGGCATTACCACAGGGGATCTGCTATCGATTGCAGCAGAGAAAGGGGAAGGTGGAGAGTCGATCTGTAAGCCGGGTTTTGTCGAGGACAGTCATTCCTCTACGACGGCCATCACTGGACGCCTCTAGCAACCTACCCGGTTCCGACGCGGGCCACGCCATAAGGAACCCTATTTGGTCTTGCTCCGAGTGGGGTTTACCTAGCCACGAACTGTTGCCAGTCGTGCGGTGCGCTCTTACCGCACCTTTTCACCCTTACCGGCACCGAAGTGCTTAGGCGGTTGTTTTCTGTGGCACTTTCCGTAGGCTCACGCCTCCCAGGGGTTACCTGGCACTCTGCCCTGCGGAGCCCGGACTTTCCTCCCCTACTTTTGCGGAACAAAAGCAGGCAGCGACTGTCCGATCGACTCTCCGCCGACAAGGGTAACGGCAGGCGGGCGCAAGAACAAGCCTTCACTTAAACAATATCATTAAGCCACTACTGGCTTTTTTGTTTATCCAATGCCGCCTGATAAAGAAGATTCTTACGCACGCCAGTAATTTCAGCCGCCAATGCTGCCGCCCGCTTGAGCGGCAACTCTGCCAATAGCAGGTCCAGGATCCGCTGGGCTTCGCTACTGATGGCCTGCTCGTCCTGGGGGGCCGTCCAGCCTGCCACCAGCACGACGCACTCGCCACGCTGCTGATTGGAATCGGCAGCGACGAACTCGCGCAACTCGCCCAACGGCAGCCCCTTGAGCGTCTCGAACGTTTTGGTCAGTTCGCGTGCTAGCAATGCAGGACGCTCGTCGCCGAACACCGCCTGCATATCTTCCAGACATTCGAGAATCCGGTGCGGCGCTTCGTAGAAGATCAGCGTACGCGGCTCCTCCCGGACCTGTTCGAGACGAGCGCGACGTCCGGCCGACTTGGCTGGCAGGAAGCCTTCGAAAATGAAACGGTCCGAGGGCAGGCCGGCCGCCGAGAGCGCGGCGATCAGGGCGCAGGCGCCCGGCACAGGCACCACTTTGATACCGGCCGCGCGCGCCTGACGCACCAAATGGTAGCCAGGATCGGAAATCAACGGTGTGCCGGCGTCGGACACCAGCGCCACATCATCGCCTGCCAGCAGTCGCGCAATGAAGCGGCTGCCCTCGTCGCGCTCGTTGTGCTCATGGCAGGCGGCCAGGGGAGTATCAATGCCGAAATGCTGCAGCAGGCGTACCGAATGGCGGGTATCCTCGGCGGCGATCAACGCTGCACCGGCCAGCACCTTGAGCGCCCGGGCGCTCATGTCATCGAGGTTGCCGATGGGCGTGGCCACGACGTAGAGCGTCCCGGCGGTAGATTGTGAAACCCCTGCAACATCCGTCACTGCGCGCACCTGTCTTGCCGATCAAAGGCGCCATTGTAGCCCGAGCACTTGCAACAGCGCGCAAACAACTTCGAACTCGGACCGCGACAAGCGACCTATAGTGAAGCTTCACCGTCAGCGACATCGCGCCCCGGCCAGTGCTTGGGTACAATCGCCCACCTCCTTGATCGAGTAACAGGACCCTTACATGATCGCTTGCCTGCGGCTGCTCTCAGCCTTCTGTCTCGCTGCCCTGCTGGCAGCCTGCGCCAGCTCGCCCTCATCCAGCCTGGGCGAGTTACCGCGCACCCCGGACGCCAGCATCGAGCAGTTGCTCGAGAAGGCCGCGTCGAGCAAGTCCGCCGAAGACGCCGCACTGCTGCGCCTGAGCGCGGCCGACATGGCCTACCGGCAGAAGGACTTCCCGCGCGCCGCGCGCATCCTCGAACAGGTGCCACTGGAGGGCCTCAAGCCTGCCCAGCAAATCTTCGCCAGCACCCTCGCTGCCGAACTGGCCATGAGTCGCAACCAGCCCAAGGCTGCCCTCACTGCCCTGGCGCACCCAAGCCTGCAACATGTCGGCGAACTGCCCGAGCCACAGCAAGTGCGCACTTACAGCGTGCATGCCGCTGCCTTGGAAGCCGACGGCCAGGCCCTGGCCGCCGCCCAACAGCGCGTCCTGCTGGCGCCACTGCTCAGCGGCGAACCGGCGGCGAAAAACAACGACGCCATCTGGTCGCTGGTCGCCTCGCTGCCTGCCGAACAACTGCAGCAGCCAAGCGCCGACGCAGCCTTGACCGGCTGGACCAGCCTGGCCCTGGCAGTCAAGAGTGCCGGCACCCTCGAACAGCAGCAGGCGGCCATCGACGCCTGGCGGCAGCAGCACCCCGACCACGCCGCTGCCAAGCAACTGCCTGAAGCCTTGGTCAAGCTCAAGCAGCTGGCCAGCCAACCGCTGACCAAGATCGCCCTGCTGCTGCCCCAGGAAGGCCCTCTGGCAGGCGTGGCCCGCGCCCTGCGCGACGGTTTCATGGCCGCCCACTTCCAGGCACAGCAGTCCGGTCAGCCAGCTCCGGCCGTGCAGGTGTTCGACAGCTCGCGCCTCACCTCGCTGGATGATTTCTACCGCCAGGCCCAGGCCGCAGGCGTGCAGTTGGTCATCGGACCTCTGGAAAAGCCGCTGGTCAAGAAACTCGCCGATTACCCGCAGCTGCCCATCACCACCTTGGCGTTGAACTACGCCGAAGCTGGGCAGAAATCCTCGCCACAACTGTTCCAGTTCGGTCTCGCTGCCGAAGACGAAGCCCGAGAAGTGGCGCGTCGAGCCCACGCAGATGGTCTGGTGCGCGCCGTGGCCCTGGTGCCGAGCGGCGAATGGGGTGACCGTGTGCTGGCAGCCTTCCGCCAGGACTGGGAAAGCAACGGCGGCACTTTGCTCGCCGCCGAGCGCATCGCCCAGCCCGTGGCTCTGGCTCAGCAAATTGCCGACCTGTTCCAACTGCGCCAGAGCGAAGGTCGCGCCAAGAGCCTGCAGAGCGCCGTGGGCGGCAACATTGCAGCCCAACCGTCGCGCCGCCAGGACATCGACTTCATCTTCCTCGCCGCCACGCCACAACAAGCGCAGCAGATCAAGCCCACGCTCAACTTCCAGTACGCTGGCGACGTGCCGGTCTATGCCACGTCCAACCTGTACAGTGCCAGCGGCGATGTGAACCAGTACAACGACATGAACGGCATCCGCTTCTGCGAAACGCCATGGCTGCTGGACACCGGCAACAGCCTGCGCCAGCAGGTAGTGCAACAGTGGCCGCAAGCCGGTGGCAGCCTCGGACGCTTGTACGCCATGGGTGTTGACGCCTACAGCCTGGCGCCACGCCTGGGTCAGCTCAAGGCCCTGCCCGACAACCGCATGCAAGGCCTGTCCGGCAGCTTGAGCATCAACGCCAACCAGCGTGTCGAACGCCAACTGCCGTGGGCAGAATTCGCCGGTGGCCAAGTCAAACGCCTGCCGGACACGCCACGCTGATGCACCACGCATCGCCCGCCAGCGCCGGGCTTGCTGCGGAATGCCATGCCCTGGCCTTTCTTCAGGGTCACGGCCTGCAGCTGCTGACGCGCAACTGGCGATGCAAGGGAGGCGAGCTTGATCTGGTCATGCTCGACGCCGATACAGTAGTATTCGTCGAAGTCCGCTACCGTTTGCATGCGGGCTTCGGCGGCGCCCTGGAGAGTATCGACGGGCGCAAGCAGAAACGCCTGGCGCTGGCCGCCACCGAGTTCCTGCAGAAGGAGTCGCGCTGGGCCCATCGCCCCTGCCGCTTCGACGTCGTCGCCCTGCAGGGCAGCCACCACGCAGGTCGGCCGCTTCAATGGCTGAAAAACGCCTTCGAATGCTGAACCCATTCCGATTTCTTTGCTCTATGTTTCGCGGGCCGGCCCCTGTTGCGCGTCGCGCAGGCCTCCGCCGCACTTAAGGTCACACCAGATGGACATGCAATCCCGAATCCGCCGGCTGTTTCAGGCCAGCATCGATACCAAGCAACAGGCAATGGACATCCTGGCACCCTACATCGAGCAGGCCAGCCTGGTCATGGTCAATGCCCTGCTCAACGAGGGCAAGATGCTCGCCTGCGGCAACGGCGGCTCGGCAGGCGATGCCCAGCATTTTTCCTCGGAACTGCTCAACCGCTTCGAGCGCGAACGGCCGAGCTTACCGGCCATCGCCCTGACCACCGATAGCTCGACGCTGACCTCGATCGCCAACGACTATAGCTACAATGAGGTGTTCTCCAAACAGATTCGCGCCCTGGGTCAGCCCGGCGACGTGCTGCTGGCCATTTCCACCAGCGGCAACTCCGCCAACGTGATCCAGGCGATCCAGGCGGCACATGATCGTGAAATGATTGTCGTAGCATTGACCGGACGTGACGGCGGCGGCATGGCCTCGCTGCTGCTGCCCGAGGACGTGGAAATCCGCGTTCCGGCCATGGTCACTGCGCGTATCCAGGAAGTCCACCTGCTGGCGATCCACTGCCTGTGCGATCTGATCGACAGCCAACTGTTCGGGAGTGAAGAATGATCCCCAAGCGCCTCGGCCTGATGGCCTTGACCCTGTGCCTCGGCATCACCGGCTGCAGCTCGGTGCTGAACGAGACCCGCAATTCGCCTATCGAGGATGACCGCAGCACCCGCACCCTCGGCAGCAAGATCGACGACTCGCTGATCGAGACCAAGGTCTCGGTCAACGTGGCCAAGGCCAGTCCTGACCTGGACAACGGCTCGCACGTGGTGGTCAGCAGCTACAACGGGATCGTCCTGCTCGCCGGCCAAGTGCCGCGCGCCGACCTCAAGAGCCTCGCTGAGCAGACTGCCAGCCAGGTGCAGCGCGTCAAGAAGGTACACAACGAGCTGCAGGTGATGCAGCCTTCGTCGATCCTGGCACGCAATAACGATGCCTGGCTGACCACCAAGATCAAGACCCAGATGCTCGGCGATCCCAACGTCTCCAGCTCACGCATCAAGGTGATCACCGAAAATGGCATCGTCTATCTCCTGGGTCTGGTGACCCAGCAACAAGCCAACGCGGCAACCAATGTGGTACAAGGTGTGTCGGGTGTGCAGAAGATCGTCAAGCTGTTCGAGTACATCGACTGACACCCTGGCGCGGCAGTACCGATGCTCGCGCCATCGCGCACATGAATTCGTCTCGTTTCTGACCATTCAGGAAAAGCCATGAAGAAGTCTTTGCTATCCCTCATCGCCATCGCCGGTTTCGCTGCCCTGGCAGGTTGCTCCACCCCGAGCGTGATCACCCTCAACGACGGCCGCGAGCTGCAGACCCTCGACAAGCCCAAGTTCGATGACGATTCGGGCTTCTACGAGTTCAAGCAGCTCGATGGCAAGCCGACCCGCATCAACAAGGATCAGGTCCGCACCATCAAAGACCTGTAATCCGGGCTTGAAAGCAAAAAGGCGATCCTTCCGGATCGCCTTTTTTGTTACTTGACCACCTTCAAGCTTGGTCGACCGCTGGGTCGCGGTGGCTGACCTCCACCTTCCGGTGGACCGTCGTCATCGGGCTGGACGCTATCGTCTTCCTCGAGCGCCTCATCCTCCATCAGCGCAGGCTCCAGCTCGAAGACCATGCCCTGGCCGTTCTCGCGTGCATAGATGCCCAGAATCGCGGCGCTCGGCACGTAGAGCGAATGGGCCACGCCACCGAAACGCCCCTCGAAACTCACCGCATCGTTGTCCATGTGCAGGTTGCGCACGGCGCTGGGCGAGATATTCAGCACGATCTGACCATCGCTGGCAAAGCCTTGCGGGACCTGGACCGCTGGATACTCAGCATTGACCAGCATGTGGGGCGTGCAATCGTTGTCGACGATCCACTCGTACAGTGCTCTAACCAGATAGGGGCGACTGGAGTTCATCAACGGCTCCTTAAAGCTTGCGCATTTCACGTTCGGTAGCGGACAGGCTCGCCTGGAAAGGCTCGCGGGCGAACTGTCGCTCCATGTAATCCAGCAGCGGCTTGGCTTGCCGCGGCAGTTCGATACCCAGTACCGGCAAACGCCAGAGGATGGGCAGTAGACAGCAATCGACCAGGCTTTGCTCCTCGCTCATGAAGCAGGCGAACTCGCCGAACAGTGGCGAGACGCCGGTCAAGCTCTCACGCAGCGACTTGCGCGCCTCGCTGCGCGAGGTTTCGCCGGTCCGCGCATCAAGGATGAGATCGGCCAGCGCACACCAGTCACGCTGGATGCGGTGCATCAGCAGCCGACTGTTGCCACGCGCCACCGGATACACCGGCATCAGCGGCGGATGGGGGTAACGCTCTTCGAGGTATTCCATCACCACGGTCGGCTCGTACAAGGCCAGGTCGCGATCGACCAGGGTCGGCACGCTGCCGTAGGGGTTCACTTCGACCAGCTTGGGCGGCAGCCGACCGGCGACGACGTCGACGATCTGCGCATTGACGCCCTTCTCGGCGAGCACCAGGCGCACACGATGGGAATAGTGGTCGGCGGGGTCGGAATAGCAGGCTAACCTGTTGGTTGCGCCCATGTAGCGGCTCCTCGCGGGGGTATGCGTGTGAAACTGCAAATGCAAACGCGCCCTGGAGGGCTGCCGTGCATTCGCATGGCAGCGCCCCAGGGCGCGTTCAACTACCAGCAACTACTGCGTGATCAGTGCACGTCCTTCCAGTATTCGCGCTTGAGCAAGTAGGCGAACACGAAGAAGAAAGCCAGGTACAGCAGGACATAAGTGCCGATGCGCTGACTTTCCAGTTTGACCGGGTTGGCCGAATAGGCCAGGAAGGTCACCAGGTTCTTGACCTTCTCGTCGAACTGCTCGGCCGTCAGGGTACCGGATTTCGGCTCCACGGTCAGCTGATCGCAGGCTTCATGGGTCAGCGGAGCGCCGGTCAGCGGGTCGAACTGCTTCTTGCCATCGACCACGGTCTGGATCTGCTTGCAGCCGATCACCTGATTGCCCTGCAGGCCCACCAGCACGTTGGGCATGCCGACGTTGGGGAAGACCTTGTTGTTCACACCGTAGGGGCGCGACGGGTCCTGGTAAAAGCTGCGCAGGTAGCTGTACAGCCAGTCGTTGCCGCGGACCCGGGCGACCAGCGTCAAGTCCGGCGGCGCCGCGCCGAACCAGGTCTTGGCGTCATCGGGACGCATGCCGATCTTCATGTGGTCGCCGATCTTGGCGCCCGTGAACACCAGGTTTTCCAGCATCACCTCATGCGGGATACCCAGGTCGTCGGCGACTCGCTCATAACGCTGGAACTTGGCGCTGTGGCAACCCATGCAATAGTTGGCGAAGGTCCGAGCGCCATCCTGCATCGCGGCCTTGTCAGCCAGGTCGATATCGACCTTGTCCAGCTCAACGCCATGCTCAGCAGCGAACGACAGGCCAGGCATCAATGCCAGGCAAAGTACTGCAATTAACTTTTTCATCAGCCAGTCACCCTTTCCGGAACCGGTTTGCTCTTCTCGAGCCTCGTGTAGAAGGGCATCAGCACGAAGTAGGCGAAATACAGCACGGTACAGATCTGCGACAGCAGGGTCCGCCCGGGCGTTGGCGCCAGCACGCCGAGGATGCCGAGGATGATGAAGGCCACGCAGAACACCAGCAGGAACAGCTTGCTCAGCCAGCCCTTGTAGCGCATCGAGCGCACTGGACTGCGGTCGAGCCAGGGCAGCACGAAGAGCACCGCGATCGCCGCGCCCATGGCGATGACACCGAAGAGCTTGTCAGGAACCGCACGCAAGATGGCGTAGAACGGCGTGAAATACCATACCGGGGCGATGTGCTCAGGCGTCTTGAAGGCGTTGGCCTGCTCGAAGTTCGGTTTTTCCAGGAAGTAGCCACCCATTTCCGGGAAGAAGAACACCACTGAACAGAATACGAAGAGGAAGACCACCACCCCGACGATGTCTTTCACGGTGTAGTACGGGTGGAACGGAATGCCGTCGAGCGGGATGCCGTTTTCGTCCTTGTGCTTCTTGATGTCGATGCCGTCAGGGTTGTTCGAACCCACTTCATGCAGCGCCAGGATGTGCAGCACCACCAGGCCGAGAATGACGATCGGCAGGGCAACCACATGCAGGGCAAAGAAGCGGTTCAGCGTGATGCCGGAGATCAGGTAGTCACCGCGGATCCACTGCGTGAGATCGTCACCGATCACCGGAATGGCACCGAACAGCGAGATGATCACCTGGGCACCCCAGTAGGACATCTGGCCCCAGGGCAGCAGGTACCCCATGAAGGCCTCGGCCATCAGCGCCAGGTAGATCAGCATGCCGAACAGCCACACCAGCTCGCGCGGCTTCTGGTAGGAGCCGTAGAGCAACCCACGGAACATGTGCAGGTACACCACGATGAAGAACGCCGAAGCGCCGGTCGAGTGCAGGTAGCGCAGGATCCAGCCGTACTCGACGTCGCGCATGATGTACTCGACCGAGGCGAAGGCCTCTTCAGCCGAGGGCGTGAAGCTCATGGTCAGCCAAACGCCGGTGACGATCTGGTTGACCAGCACCAACAACGCCAGGGAGCCGAAAAAGTACAGGAAGTTGAAATTCTTGGGCGCGTAGTACTTGCTCAGGTGCTCTTCCCACATCTTGGTGGCGGGGAAGCGCGCATCCACCCAGTCCATGAACTTGCTCATCATGCGTTCTCCTGATCGACGCCGATGACGATGATGTCGTCAGACTCGTACGAATGCGGCGGCACGGGCAGATTGAGCGGCGCCGGCTGCGACTTGTACACGCGACCAGCGAGGTCGTAGTGCGAACCGTGGCAAGGGCAGAAATAGCCGCCCACCCACTTTGGACCCAGGTCGGCTGGCGCCACTTCCGGACGGAAAGTGGGCGAGCAGCCCAGGTGCGTGCACAGCCCGACGAGGATGAGGATTTCCGGCTTGATCGACCGAACCTGCGGATCGACGTAGGTCGGCTGCACCGACTCCTTGGACTGCGGGTCGGAGAGCTCGCCCGTGAGCTTTTGCAGATTCCCGAGGATCTCCGGCGTTCGCCGCACGATGAACACCGGTTGCCCACGCCATTCAGCGACCATCTGCTGCCCTGGCTCGATCTTGGCGATATTGACCTTCACAGGTGCCCCAGCCGCCTTGGCCTTGGCGCTTGGGAACCATGATCCCACGAACGGTACCGCAGCCCCGACCGCCCCTGCAGCCCCCACCACGGATGTGGCAGCTACGAGGAAGCGGCGCCGGCCTGCGTTGACGCCGTCATTGCTCATTCAATCCTCTCCCATCAGCTTTCTTCTCGCCCGTCGCAACAGGCGTCTATTAGTAATGTCTGTGGCGCTAAAAATTGGTCGCCATGGTAGGAAACAAGTCCACACACTGACAAGGTGATTAGCGCTGCCAAGGACACAACCCGCGCTTTGCTTGATCTACGTCTATGTGGCAAGCGCCCGCGAATCCGCTGGGGAGAAATGGCAGACATAAAAAAAGCCCGGTTCCAAAGAACCGGGCTTTTTTCGACTGCCGAAGCGGTATTAACGCTTGGAGTACTGAGGACGCTTACGCGCTTTACGCAGACCCACTTTCTTACGCTCGACTTCACGAGCGTCGCGGGTGACGTAGCCAGCACGACGCAGAGCGCCACGCAGGGTTTCGTCGTATTCCATCAGAGCGCGGGTGATACCGTGGCGGATCGCACCGGCTTGACCGCTGACACCACCACCGGCGACGGTGACGTAGATGTCGAACTTCTGGGTGCTCTCGGTCAGCTCCAGCGGCTGGCGAACAACCATGCGAGCGGTTTCGCGACCGAAGAAGGTGTCCAGAGGACGGTTGTTGATGGAGATGTTACCAGTGCCCGGACGCAGGAAAACGCGAGCGGTTGCGGTCTTGCGACGGCCAGTGCCGTAATTTTGAGTCGCCGACATAATGAACTATCCCGTTAGATCTTCAGTTCTTGAGGCTGCTGAGCAGTGTGAGGGTGAGCAGCACCCGCGTACACTTTCAGCTTGCGGTACATGTCGCGACCCAGCGGGTTCTTCGGCAGCATGCCTTTGACCGCGGTCTCGATGACACGCTCAGGGCCTTGTCGATCAGCTTCTCGAAGCTGATTTCCTTGATGCCGCCCGGGAAGCCGGAGTGGGAGTAGTACATCTTGTCCGAAGACTTGGCACCAGTGACACGAACCTGCTCGGCGTTGATGACGACGATGTAGTCGCCAGTGTCAACGTGAGGGGTGTACTCTGCCTTGTGCTTGCCACGCAGGCGACGAGCGATTTCGGTAGCCAGACGACCCAGGGTCTGACCAGCGGCGTCAACTACGTACCAGTCGCGCTTTACTGTTTCCGGTTTAGCAGTAAAAGTTTTCATTCTCTAAAGCCTCAGAGGCCGCCCAGCGAAAAATAGACGGCGAATCTTACTGGATAGTGCACAGCTTGCCAAGGGCAAGCGCGCAGCCTCGCATTGGGCGCTAAGTGGGGGCTCGGGTCGGCGCGTCCAATGTTCGACAAAGGTTCCTCCTGCATGGTGGTGCATCACTTCCGCCACACGGAGAGGGTCGTCATTATCCAGATTGCGCTGAGAAGATCAACCTGCTTTGATGGCTTATTTCAACTGCAGAGAGCCTTCCCCATGCATTACCGCAAGCTCGGCCGTACCGACCTCGACGTCAGCGCCCTGTGCCTGGGCACCATGACCTGGGGCGAGCAGAACGTCCAGGACGAGGCCTTCGCCCAGATCGGCCTGGCCAAGGCCGCCGGCATCAACTTCATCGACACCGCCGAGATGTATCCGGTGCCGCCGCGCCCGGAAACCTACGCCGCCACCGAGCGCATCATCGGTAACTGGTTCCGCGCCAACGGCGACCGTGACGACTGGATCCTCGCCAGCAAGGTGGCCGGCCCCGGCAACGGCATCAGCCATATCCGCGACGGCCAGCTCAAGCACAACCGCCAGCACATCGTCGCGGCGCTGGATGCCAGCCTTGAACGCCTGCAGACCGATCGCATCGACCTCTACCAATTGCATTGGCCAGAGCGCTCCACCAACTTCTTCGGCAAGCTGGGCTACCAGCACCAGCCCAATGACCTGTTCACGCCGCTGGAGGAAACCCTGGAGGTGCTCGACGAACAGGTGCGCGCCGGCAAGATCCGCCATATCGGCCTGTCCAACGAAACGCCCTGGGGCACCCTGAAGTTCCTGCATCTGGCCGAGATCCGGGGCTGGCCACGGGCGGTATCGATCCAGAACCCCTACAACCTGCTCAACCGCAGCTTCGAGGTGGGCTTGGCGGAAGTGGCGATCCGCGAGCAATGCGGTCTGCTGGCCTACTCGCCGCTGGCTTTCGGCATGCTGACGGGCAAGTACGAGGACGGCGCCCGCCCCGAGAACGCCCGCCTGACCCTCTTTAGCCGCTTCGCCCGCTACTCCAACCCGCAGACCGTGGCCGCCTGCAGCCGCTACGTGCAACTGGCCCGCGAGCACGGCCTGGACCCCGCACAGATGGCCCTGGCCTTCGTCACCGGCCAGCCTTTCGTTACCAGCAACATCATCGGCGCCACAGACCTGAAGCAACTGCAAAGCAACCTCGCCAGCGCCGATCTGGTGTTGAGCGACGAACTCCTGGCAGCGATCGAATCCCTGCACCAGCAGCAGCCCAACCCCGCCCCTTGAGGAAGCTGCAAGCGGCAAGCGGCAAGAAAAAGCAGGGCGTGGGTGCGTAGACTATCGCTTTCATCTTGCAGCTTGCAGCTTGCAGCTTGCAGCTTGTCGCTTGTCGCTTGTCGCTTGTCGCTTGCCGCTTGCCGCTTGCCGCTTGCCGCTTAAAGCTTGCAGCCAACCGGAAAACATAAGACGATCCAGCCGGTGATTGACCACTTTCCCCTATAAGAACAACGACGATGATGTTTACCCAACCCTCCGCGTCATTGCGGCGCGTCAGCATCCTGGCAATCGATAAAGTCTTCGCATCGACACTGATGCAGGCCAAGGACTTCTTCCACTTGGCCAGCCTGCGCTACAGCAAACAGCTGGGCCTGGGCCTGCAGTCGATGTTCGAGATTCATCTGGTAAGCCCCGATGGCCAGCCCGTCAACAGCTTCAGCGATGTTCAGTTGCCCGTGGACGGGGCACTGGGTGACGCCGACGTGATCATCCTTCCGGCCTTCTGGGAAGACTTCGACATCCTGCTCGCCCGCTATCCCCAAGTGCTGCCCTGGCTGCGCGAGCAGCACGCCCGCGGCGCCGTGCTCTGCGGCGAAGCCAGTGGCGTGCTCTGGCTCGCCGAATCCGGGCTGCTCGACGGCAAGGAGGCGACCACCTACTGGCGCTTCTTCAACAGCTTCGCCGAGCGTTTCCCGAACATTCGCCTGAACCAGGACAAGCACCTGACCGACGCCGACAACCTGTACTGCGCAGGGGGCACCACCTCGGCCTGCGATCTGTACATCTACCTGATCGAGCGTTTCTGCGGCGCGAACGTGGCGCGCGCCGTGGCCCGCGACATCCTCTACGAGGTGCAGCGCAACTACACCCCAGGACGCATGGGCTTTGGTGGCCAGAAGCTGCACCAGGACCTGATCATCCTGCAGGTCCAGCACTGGCTGGAGGAGCACTTCGCCGACAAGTTCCGCTTCGAGGACGTGGCGCGCAACCATGGCATGAGCATTCGCAACTTCATGCGCCGCTTCCAGGGCGCCACTGGCGACAAACCGCTGCACTACCTGCAGCGCCTGCGCATCGAAACGGCCAAGGGCCTGCTCTCCAGCACCCGCAAGAGCATCAAGACCATCAGTTACGAAGTCGGCTACGACGACGCCAGCTTCTTCGCCCGTCTGTTCCGCCAGCACACCGAACTGTCCCCCAACCAGTATCGCCAGCAATTCATGCAGGAGGCCTAGGCCTCCTGCAGCGGCAAGCTGTGAGCTTCAAGCTGCAAGAAAAAGCCAGAGCGGATCGCATTCTGCTCTGGCTTTTTCTTGCAGCTTGCAACTTGAAGCTTGTCGCTTGTCGCTTGCCGCTGCCCGCTAGGGCTTGTGTGCGCGCGACAGGAATTCGTGGGACTGCATTTCCAGCAGGCGGCTGAGGGTGCGCTGGAATTCGAAGCTCAGGCGACCGCCGGTGTAGAGGTCTTTGAGCTCGACTTCGGCCGAGATGATCAGCTTGACGTTGCGGTCGTAGAACTCGTCGACCATGTTGATGAAACGCCGGGCGATGTCGTCGGTGGTGACGCCCATTTGCTCGACGTTACTCAGCAGCACGGCGTGGAAGATCTTGCCCAACTCGATGTAGTCGTTCTGGCTGCGCGGGCCGTCGCACAGCGCGCGGAAGTCGAACCAGGCGACATCGTCGCAGGTGCGCAGGGCATGGATCTCACGGTTCTCGATCACCAGCACATCGTTCTCGACGGCCTGGGTGCACTCCGGCGTCAGCGCCTTGAAGCTGGCGCGCATGCTCTGCTCGGCAGCCTCGTTGAGCGGGAAATGGAACAGCTCGGCCTGCTCCAGGTGACGCAAGCGATAGTCCACGCCACTGTCGACGTTCACCACCTCGGTGTACTGCTTGATCATGGCGATGGCCGGCAGGAAGCGTGCGCGCTGCAGGCCATCCTTGTACAGGCCGTCCGGCACGATGTTGGAGGTGGCCACCAACGACACGCCGTTCTTGAACAACTCTTCCATCAAGGTGCCGAGAATCATGGCATCGGTGATATCGGAGACGAAGAACTCGTCGAAGCAGATGACCCGCGCTTCCTGGGAGAAGCGCTTGGCGATGATCGTCAGCGGATTCTTCTCACCCTTGAGGGTCTTCATTTCCTCGTGCACGCGCTTCATGAAGCGGTGGAAGTGGGTACGCATCTTCTCCTTGAACGGCAGCGCCTCGAAGAAGGTATCGACCAGGTAGGTCTTGCCCCGGCCTACCCCGCCCCAGAAATACAGGCCTTTGACCGGCGTCTGCTCCTTCTTGCCGAACAGCTTGCCGAGCATACCTGGCTTGTTGTTCTGCGCGGCGATCAGGTCGTCGTACAGGCGCTGCAAATGACGCACCGCCGTTTCCTGCGCCGCGTCATGGAAGAAGTCGGGGCGTTTGAGATCTGCTTGGTATCGTTCTAGGGGCGTCATGATTTCGTTAGCGAGGCAACAAAAAACGGGCCGTCACTGTAGCGAGCGGCCCGCATAATGGCAATTGGCGTTGCGGCGGATTGCTTCGGTCAGGCTGACTCGGTCAGATCGACTCAGTCGGCCTGTGGCGCAAGCGCCTCGCGCAGACGTTGTACAGCAGCATCGCGACCCTGCTCATCGGCCGCCTGCGGCCCTTCGGCCACCTGCTCGTCCGCCAGCCACAGCGAGAAGCCCAGGCCCTCGACCCGCACATCAGCGTCGCCGCCCTGCTGCAGTTGCTTGCTCACGGCACCCGCGCTCTTGCCGTCGGCGAAGCGCTTGGACAGCAGCAACTGCTCACCGTCGGCGGCCAGCAGGCGGAAGCGGAAGCTGCCGTCTTCGTCGCGGAAGCTGACGAAGCGTGCACTCTTGACCGCCTTTTTCTTGCCTTCGGCGCTGGTCTGAACGCTGCTGCGGAACGAACGCAGGCCGACCGATTCGCGAAGTTGCTCGAGGAACGGCGTGGCGATCTTGCGGGCTTTGGCAGCGCCCGCCAGGAGGATGTCTTCGAGATCGGCAGGGCGCGCGATGAGCTGATGATAGTGCTCGCGCTTCTCGGCCAGTTGGCCGTCGAGCAGTTGGAACAGACGCTGCTTCGCTTCGCCCCAGCCCAGGCCTTGCAGCAGCTCCTCGCGGAACTCGCCTGCCTGGTCCACGCTGGCGAAGGCCTGGTACAGAGTGAACAGGTGCGCGTTGTCCGGATCCTTGGCCTCGCCCGGGGCGCGCGAATCGGTGACGATCCGCGAGATGGCGTCCTTCATGTCCTTGGCGCTGGTGAACAACGGGATGGTATTGTCGTAGCTCTTGGACATCTTACGCCCGTCCAGGCCCGGCAGCGTGGCCACGCTTTCCTCGATCAGCGCCTCGGGCATGACGAAGAACTCCTTGCCCTGGCCGAACAGATGGTTGAAGCGCTGGCCGATGTCGCGGGCCATTTCCACGTGCTGGATCTGGTCACGGCCGACCGGGACCTTGTGCGCGTTGAACATGAGGATGTCGGCGGCCATCAGTACCGGGTAGCTATACAGGCCCATCGACACACCGGCGTCCGGGTCTTCGCCGGTTTCCAGGTTCTTGTCCACCGACGCCTTGTAGGCGTGGGCGCGGTTGAGCAGGCCCTTGGCGGCAACGCAGGTCAGCAGCCAGGTGAGCTCGGGAATTTCCGGGATGTCGGACTGGCGGTAGAAGGTGACCTTGTTCGGATCCAGGCCGCCGGCCAGCCAGGTGGCGGCGATTTCCAGGCGCGAGCGCTGGATGCGGAGTGGATCGTCACACTTGATCAGGGCGTGGTAGTCGGCCAGGAAGTAGAACGAGTCGGCACCGGGCTGCTGGCTGGCAAGGATCGCCGGGCGGATGGCGCCGGCGTAGTTGCCCAGGTGCGGGGTGCCGGTGGTGGTGATACCGGTGAGAATGCGCGTGGTCATGGGAGATCGCTTGTTCAGGCTTGGCTCAGTTCGAAAGACGCGGCAGCAGCAGATCCTTCAGATCGGTCAGCTTGCCATGGAAGAAGTGTCCGCATTCTGCCACTTTCAGCAGCTCATGGGGGCGCGTCAGCGCGTCGGACCATTCATAGACCAACCGAGGCTCGACCACCTCGTCGGTGTCAGGCTGGATCACCGTCAGCGTGCAGCGCTGCGCCAACGGGAACTGCTCGGTCAGACGCATCACCGCCGGGGCGACCATGAACAGGTGCGCCAACTCCACGCCAGCCGCCTCCAGGCGACCGGCCAGGCTGGCCGCGACGAAGCCACCGAAGGAGAACCCCATCAGCAATAGCGGCAGGCCAGGATGGCGCTCGCGCAGCCAGGCCGCTGCCGCTTCGGCATCAGCCACTTCGCCGGCGCCCATGTCGTGGCTGCCAGCGCTCTGGCCGACGCCCCGGTAGTTGAAGCGCAAGGTGACGTAGCCGGCGTCACGGGCGGTACGTTGCAGGGTCGAGACCACCTTGTTGAGCATGGTGCCACCCTGGACTGGGTTGGGGTGGCAGATCAGTACCGCGCCACGGGCGTCGGCCACATCCAGGTACAGCGCCTCCAGAGGACCGCAGGGGCCATCGATGAACAAGGGGGTTTCGCGGACAAGCAAGGCACTACTCCGTGACCTTGGCAAAGGTCGATTCGTCTAGGAGGGGAATTCTGTTCTGATTTGCGATCGCTCGCGGTATACAGCGCAGGTCTGAGCCGTTAACGTAAAGCAAAGCCGTTTATAGAGGAAGGACTCGTGGAACACTCGCTCCTTGTTTGGTTGCTGCCGACCGTGGCACTGGTCGTTGGTGTCGTCGTCGGTTTCGCCCTGGCCCGCCTGCTTCCCAATGCGGCTCCCAGCAGCACGCAACGCCAGTTGGACGACATCCAGCAGCGTTTCGACAATTACCAGAACGAAGTGGTCACCCACTTCAACAGCACCGCTTCGCTGGTGCGTAAACTCACCCAAAGCTACCAGGACGTGCAGGAACATCTGGCCGACGGCGCCAATCGCCTGGCCCTGGACGAACTGACGCGTCAACGTCTACTGGCCTCGCTGCACCCCGATGCCGCCCACGGCCCGCGTGATCGCCTCACGCCACCGAAGGACTCTGCCGAGGTGCCGCTGGACTACGCGCCGAAAGCCCCGAATTCGCCCGGTATGCTGGACGAGAGCTACGGCCTGAAGCGCTGAAACTCGAACCAGGCCGCTTAAAGCGGCCTTTTTCATGTCTGGACGAAGGTGAGCAACGGCGTTTCAGACACTCGCCCGTAACGCCTGACCCAGGTCGGCCAGCAAGTCCTCGATGTCCTCAAGCCCTACCGACAGCCGCACCAGCCCTTCGGAAATGCCGTGTTCGACCCGCTCCTGGGCGGTATAGCTGGAATGTGTCATGCTCGCCGGATGCTGGGCCAGCGACTCGGCATCGCCCAGGCTCACGGCCCGGCTGAACACCTGCAGCGCGTTCATGAACCGTCGCCCGGCCTGCTGCCCGCCCTTGAGTTCGAACGCGATCATGCCGCCGGGCAGGCGCATCTGTCGCTGGGCCAAACCGAACTGGGGAAAACTCGACAGGCCAGGGTAGCGAATCACCTCGATCTGCGCCTGGCGCTCGAGGAACTGCGCGACGCGCAACGCGTTGCTGCAGTGACGCTCCATGCGCAGCGCCAGGGTCTTGAGGCCGCGCATGAGCAATGCAGCGTCCTGCGCCGAGAGCACCGCGCCGGTCATGTCCTTGAGGCCTTGCAGGCGAATGCGCTCGATCAGTGCCTGGCGCCCCAACACCAGTCCGGCGGTGAGATCGCCGTGACCGCTGAGGTACTTGGTGGCCGAGTGCACCACCAAGTCCGCCCCCAACTCCAGTGGCCGTTGCAGATAAGGCGTGCAGTAGGTGTTGTCGACCGTCACCAGTAGCTCATGCCGACGGGCCACGCCGACCACTGCGGGGATGTCGACCAGGTGCATGTTAGGGTTCGCCGGGGTCTCGAAATAGATCATGCGCGTCTGCGGGGTGATCGCCGCTTCGAGGGCGGCGAGGTCGTTCAAATCGACGTGACGGATCATCACGCCGAACTCGCCGATGCCGTGGTGCAGGAACGCGAAGGTGCAGCCATAGAGGGTCTCGCCGACGATCAGCTCATCGCCAGGGCGCAACAAGGTCCACAGGGTCGAGGTGATGGCGCCCATACCCGAGGCCAGCGCCAGCCCGGCCTCGGCCCCCTCCAGCGAGGCCATGCGTTGCTCCAGCAAGGCCAGGGTCGGGTTGGAAATACGGCTGTAGACGTGCCCGGCCTGTTCGCCGGCGAAACAGGCTGCGCCATATTCGACACTCTCGAAGGCGTAGGTGGCAGTTTGATAAACCGGCGGCACCAAGGCGCCGCCGTGGGACTGAGGGTCGTAGCCCTGGTGAATGGCGCGGGTGGAAAATCCTGGCTTGTCGCTGGCAACGCGCATGGCATCGGCCTCGTTGTTATTTGTTCTAAGCTTATGCCGGGTGACAGGCGAAACTATTCCAAAATGTCCCGCTGCTGGACGAATTCCTGGAATGGAAACACTCAATAGAACGAACAAAGGGCATAACATGCCAACGCCTCTGGACCGCACCGACCGCGCTCTTCTGAACGCGCTGCAGAACAATGCTCGCCTGACCGTGGCCGAGCTCGCCGACCAGGTGTCGCTGACCACCTCGCCCTGCTGGCGGCGGGTCAAGCTGCTGGAAGAAGCCGGCTACATCACGGGCTATCAGGCCACGTTGTCACCCAAAGCCCTGGGCTACGGCGTTACGGCCTTCGTCAGCATCATGATGGAGTCACATAACAAGGAAGCCGCTCGAGTGTTCGAGCAACGGCTGATGGAGATTCCGCAGATCGTCGCCTGTCACAACGTGTCCGGACGCTATGACTTCCTGCTGGAAATCCTGGCCCACGATCTTGAATCGTTCGGCGAATTCGCCCGCGAAGTGCTGCAGACGCTGCCGGGGGTGAAGGAGATCTACTCGAGTTTTTCGTACAAGGCGGTGAAGCAGCGGCGGGTGATTCCGGTGGCGGAGCGACCGTTATAAACCCGCTCAACCGTCGGCCAACGTTCTGCCGCTTTGGGCGCGTACGACTTAGGTGAGGCGCTCGGGCGTCGAATCGGCGCCCGTATGGATTCAGTAAAGACTTGGCCGACAGCACCGGGCTGCTGCGCAACCCCGTGACTGTCGGCCAATCACCCAACTGGCGCGGAACCTGGAGTCCGCGTCCTAACGCAGCGCTTAGAGGGCGCCGCGCTGGCGCAGCACCTCAAGCACCTGCTTCACGCCTTCCTCGACGCTGGTGCTCTGGGTATCGATCACCAAATCCGCATCCAGCGGCACATCGAACGGGAAGCTCTCGCCCGGGATGTTGTCGCCACCGGCAGCGTACAGCCCCTGCGGGTCGCGCTCGCGGCAGACCAGCGGCGAAGCCTGCACGTAGACGGTGACCAAGCGTTCCTTGCCGATCAGCGCCTTGGCCTGCTCACGGCCTTCGGCATCCGGGGCGACGAACGCCGCCAGGGTCAGCAGACCGGCTTCGTTGAACTGGCGCGCCACATGGGCGGCACGGCGCCAGTTCTCGGTACGCCCGGCGCGATCCTGCGGCAACCCCTTGTTCAAGTCATGGCGCAGGTTCTGCCCGTCGAGCACGTACACCGCGCGGCCCATGTCGAACAGCTTGCGCTCCACGGCGTAGGCCAAGGTGCTCTTACCGGCGCCGGACAAGCCGCTGAACAGCACGGTCGCCGGCTGCTGGCCGAAGCGCAGGGCGCGTTCCTCGGTCGAGACGTGCGCGGCCTTGCCGTGCTGACCGGCGCCGCCATGTGGCAGTACAGGCTCGGCGATGATCATGCCGGCACCGACGGTGCCGTTGGTCAGGCGGTCGATGACGATGAACGCCCCGGTGGTGCGGTTGCTGTCGTAGCCGTCGAGGGCGATGGCAGCGTCCAGCGACACCTTGACCCGGCCGATCTCGTTCAGTTGCAGCGCGCTGGCGGCGCCCTTCTCCAGCGTGTTCACATCGACCTTGTGGGCGATGCTGGCGATCGAGCCCGGCACATAGCTGGTGGCGCGCTTGATGTCGTACTTCTTGCCCGGCAGCATCGGCTCTTCGGCCATCCACACCAGCATGGCGTCGAACTGGTCGGCCACCTGCGGCACGTTGTCGGCATGCACCAGCAAGTCGCCACGGGAGATGTCGATCTCGTCTTCCATGGTCAGGGTCACGGCCTGGCCAGGCCCGGCGTTCTCCAGCTCACCTTCGTAGGTGACGATGGACTTGACCCGGCTGCTCTTGCCCGATGGCAGGACCACGATCTCGTCGCCCTTGTGCACCACGCCACTGGCCAGGGTGCCGGCGAAGCCGCGGAAGTTCAGGTTCGGACGGTTGACGTACTGCACCGGGAAGCGCAGGTCGGTGACATTGCGGTCGGCCGCCACTTCCACGGTTTCGAGGATTTCCATCAGCGCAGGGCCGGTGTACCACGGCGAACGCTCGCTGCGGTTGACCACGTTGTCGCCCTTGAGCGCCGACATGGGCACGAAGTGCAGGCTGCTCGGCTTCAGGTCGATGGCTTCGGCGAACGCCAGGTAATCGGCCTTGATCGACTCGAAGACCTGCTCGTCGAAGCCCTTGAGGTCCATCTTGTTGACCGCGACCACGATGTGCTTGATGCCCAGCAGCGAGGCAATATAGCTGTGGCGGCGGGTCTGGGTCTGCACGCCATAGCGGGCATCGACCAGGATGATCGCCAGGTCGCAGGTGGACGCACCGGTGGCCATGTTGCGGGTGTACTGCTCATGGCCGGGGGTGTCGGCGATGATGAACTTGCGCTTGGCGGTAGAGAAGTAGCGGTAGGCGACATCGATGGTGATGCCCTGCTCGCGCTCGGCCTGCAGGCCATCGACCAGCAGCGCCAGATCGACTTCCTCGCCGGTGGTGCCGGACTTCTTCGAGTCACGGGTGATGGCCTCGAGGTGGTCCTCGTAGATCATCTTCGAATCGTGCAGCAGGCGCCCGATCAGGGTGCTCTTGCCGTCATCGACGTTGCCGCAGGTAAGGAAACGCAGCAGTTCTTTGCGCTCGTGCTGAGCCAGGTAGGCGAGGATATCCTCGCTGATCAAATCGGATTGGTGACTCATTTCATTCGAGCTCCAAGCTGTAAGCGTCAAGCGGCAAGCCTGTCGGCGTACAACTAGTTAGACATTCTGTTGATCAACCCACTCAGCATTCTGGAGAGCTCGCGGGTTTCATTAATCCAGCCGCTAGCCAGCCCAGCGTCGATGTAACCTATCTCACCACCGATCATCAGCTGCGTACGCAACTCCCCGCAGGACGCTTTCGCAACGCTGAGATACCAAACCTTCTCTCTGCTCCCGCGCCGCTCCATGCCCTCGGCAATATTGGACGGGATGGAAAGTGCTGACCGCGTGACCTGATCCTTGAATCCATAATCACGACACCCAGCCAGTATCCGGTACAACTCAATGGCCAAACGCTTACTTCGTTGCCAAACTGCCAGCTTCTCAAAATCCATTACGAGCACTTCGAGCCGCCCGCAATACGGCGGCAATCTACAAGTCTCAAACGCTACGCGTTCAGCTTCTGTCTTGCAGCTTGCCTCTTGTAACCTGAAGCTTAGAAATACCCTTGGCGTTTCTTGTCTTCCATGGAACCGGCGCCATCGTGGTCGATGACACGGCCCTGGCGTTCGGAAGTGCGCGTCAGGAGCATTTCCTGAATGATGTCGGTGAGCGTCTCGGCTTCCGACTCGACAGCACCCGTCAGTGGGTAGCAGCCCAGGGTTCGGAAACGCACCTTCTTCTTGACGATGCGGGCTTTCTCTTCATCGGTCAGATGCTCGAGAATGCGCTCGTCGTCGATCATGATCAGGGTGCCGTTCTTCTCGATGACTTCGCGCTCGGCGGCGAAGTACAGCGGCACGATCGGGATGCCTTCGAGGTAGATGTACTGCCAGATGTCCAGCTCGGTCCAGTTCGACAACGGGAAGACGCGGATCGACTCGCCCTTGTTGACCTTGCCGTTGTAGACGTTCCACAGCTCCGGACGCTGGTTCTTCGGATCCCAGCGGTGCTTGCTGTCGCGGAACGAATACACGCGCTCCTTGGCCCGCGACTTCTCTTCGTCGCGGCGCGCACCGCCGAAGGCGGCGTCGAAGCCATGCTTGTCCAGCGCCTGCTTGAGGCCCTGGGTCTTCATGATGTCGGTGTGCTTGGCACTGCCGTGGGTAAAGGGGTTGATGCCCTGCGCCACACCCTCGGGGTTGACGTGGGTGATCAGCTCCAGGCCCATTTCCTCGACCATCTTGTCGCGGAAGCGGTACATCTCCTGGAATTTCCAGCGGGTGTCGACGTGCATCACCGGAAACGGCAGCTTGCCCGGGAAGAAGGCCTTGCGCGCCAGGTGCAGCATCACGGCGGAGTCCTTGCCGATCGAGTACAGCATCACCGGATTGTCGAACTCGGCGGCCACCTCGCGGATGATGTGGATGCTTTCCGCCTCCAGCTGTTTCAAGTGCGTCAGTTTGTCGACCATGGCTACTCACGAAAAACGATCTTATGGACGGCCAGCGGGCCGTGTTCGAGCGGAGCACTTTATCACAGCGTCTGATTCTATTTAGGCGGGCAGCTAGATCGAAACGGTCTAATGATATGACTGCCGGTTTGGCCCTGGCCCACGGTATTCAAATCGGATTGGGGCAGTCGATGAACAGGTGTTCGAGGGCGAAGCGCCTGGCCAGATAGTCGCCCAGCGCCTGCACGCCATAGCGCTCGGTGGCGTGATGCCCGGCGGCGATGAAGCTGACGCCGTTCTCGCGGGCACTGTGGAAGGTTTGCTCGGACGCCTCGCCACTGATGAACAGGTCCACACCGGCAGCGATGGCAGCATCGATGTAGCCCTGCCCGCCGCCGGTGCACCAGCCCACGCGGCGAACCAGGCCTGGGCCCTCGATCAATAGCGGCTCACGGCCCAGCGCCTCATGCACGCGGCGGGCGACATCGCTGGCGGCCATGGGCTCGGCCAGCGAACCGATCAGGCCGATCACCCGTGGGTTGTCCGGATCGAGCGGGCCTTCGACGGTGATGTCGAGTTGGCGCGCCAACTGCACGTTGTTGCCGACTTCCGGGTGCACATCCAGCGGCAGGTGGAACGCCAGCAGGCTGATGTCGTGCTTGAGCAGGGTCTTGATGCGGCGCTGCTTGATACCGGTGATGCACGGGCTTTCGCCCTTCCAGAAATAACCGTGGTGCACCAGCACCAGGTCGGCGTCGGCCTCGACCGCCGCGTCGAGCAAGGCCTGGCTGGCGGTGACGCCGGTGACGATGCGCCTGACCTGCGCACGCCCTTCGACCTGCAAGCCATTGGGGCAGTAATCCTGGATCTTGGCGCTGCCGAGGTAGCGCTCGGCTTCCTCGACCAGGGTGCTCAGGGCGACGGCCATCCACATATCTCCTCGTAATTCGCTGCTTCAACGGGCGCAAGGCCTCGTATACTGGCCGCCATTATGGGCTGTCGCGGTAGCCGGGGGAACCGGAGCCTGCGGCGCGGGCAAAGCCGCGCCTACAGGTGTATCATCGCGCGCGTTCGCGTTCAGGCCCCCGCCCCACTCCAGGATTTTTTCGATGTTCAAGGCTCTGCGTTACTTTGGCTGGCCCCTGCTCACTGGCGTGCTGATCGCCGCACTGATCATCCAGCGGTTCCCGGAATGGGTCGGCCTGCCCAGCCAGGACGTCAACCTGCAGCAGGCGCCGCAGACTTCGCGGATCGTGCAGGGCCCGGTCAGCTATGCCGACGCCGTCACCGTCGCTGCCCCAGCCGTGGCCAACCTGTACACCACCAAAGCGGTGAACAAGAACGCTCACCCGCTGTTCGAAGACCCGCAATTCCGCCGCTTCTTCGGCGACAACCTGCCCAAGCAACGGCGCTGGGAGTCGAGCCTGGGCTCGGCGGTGATCATGAGCCGCGAAGGCTACCTGCTGACCAACAACCACGTCACCAGCGGCGCGGACCAGATCGTGGTGGCGCTCAAGGACGGCCGCGAAACCCTGGCGCGGGTGATCGGCAGCGACCCGGAAACCGACCTGGCGGTGCTGAAGATCGATCTCAAAGACCTGCCGGCCATCACCATCGGCCGCTCCGACAACGTGCACATCGGTGATGTCTGCCTGGCCATCGGCAACCCCTTCGGCGTCGGCCAGACCGTGACCATGGGCATCATCAGCGCCACGGGCCGCAACCAACTGGGGCTGAACAGCTACGAAGACTTCATCCAGACCGACGCGGCCATCAACCCGGGCAACTCCGGCGGCGCGCTGGTCGATGCCGACGGCAACCTGATCGGCATCAACACCGCGATCTTCTCCAAATCCGGCGGTTCCCAGGGCATTGGCTTCGCCATCCCGGCCAAGCTGGCGTTGGAGGTCATGAAGTCGATCGTCGAGCACGGCCAGGTGATTCGCGGCTGGCTGGGCATCGAAGTGCAGCCGTTGTCGCAGGAACTGGCCGAGTCGTTCGGCATGCAGGGGCGTCCCGGCATCGTCGTGGCCGGCATCTTCCGTGACGGTCCGGCCCAGCGCGCGGGCCTGCAACTGGGTGATGTGATCCTGAGCATCAACGGCGAGCCGGCCGGTGATGGCCGCAAGTCGATGAACCAGGTGGCGCGGATCAAGCCGAACGAGAAGATCAGCATCGAGGTGATGCGCAATGGCAAGCAGCTCAAGCTGATCGCCCAAGTGGGCCTGCGCCCGCCACCGGCGCCGGTGGCCAAGCAGGAAGAGAAGTAAGCCAACCCCACGCCTCCAGAAGCGGGCAAGCCGCTTCTGGAAGGCCCCGCGTCATCAGTGCAGGATCTGGCTCAGGAACAGCTTGGTGCGGTCGCTGCGCGGGCGGTCGAAGAAGTCGTCCGGCGCGGCCTGCTCGACGATCTCGCCCTTGTCCATGAAGATCACCCGATTCGCCACGGTGCGGGCAAAGCCCATCTCGTGGGTCACGCAGAGCATGGTCATGCCGTCTTCGGCCAGTCCGACCATGGTGTCGAGCACCTCCTTGACCATTTCCGGATCCAGCGCCGATGTCGGCTCGTCGAACAGCATGATCTTGGGTTTCATGCACAGCGCGCGGGCGATGGCCACCCGTTGCTGCTGACCGCCGGACAACTGCCCAGGATACTTGTGCGCCTGCTCGGGAATGCGCACCCGCTCCAGGTAATGCATGGCGATTTCCTCGGCCTTGCGCCGTGGCAGCTTGCGCACCCACATCGGCGCCAAGGTGCAGTTCTCCAGAATGCTCAGGTGCGGGAACAGGTTGAAGTGCTGGAACACCATGCCGACCTCGCGGCGGATCGCCTCGATCTGCTTGAGGTCGTTGGTCAACTCCACGCCATCGACCACGATGCGCCCCTGCTGGTGTTCCTCCAGCCGGTTGAGGCAGCGGATGGTGGTGGACTTGCCCGAGCCCGACGGGCCGCACAGGACGATGCGCTCGCCCTGACGCACGTTGAGGTTGATGTCCTTGAGCACATGGAACTGGCCGTACCACTTGTTCACGCCCTGCATCTGGATGATGCCTTCGGGGCCGGCGCTGTGTCTGATCGCTTCACTCATCTCGAAACTCCTAACGCTTGTGGCCAGTGTCCAGCTTGCGCTCCAGGTGCATGGAGTAGCGCGACATGGCGAAACAGAAAATCCAGTAGACCAGGGCGGCGAATACGTAGCCCTCGGTGGCCATGCCCAGCCAGGCAGGGTCTGCCGTGGCTTGGCGGGTGCTGTTGAGCAAGTCGAACAGGCCGATGATGATCACCAGGCTGGTGTCCTTGAACAGCGCGATGAAGGTGTTGACGATGCCCGGAATCACCAGCTTCAAGGCCTGGGGCAGGATCACCAGGCCCATGGCCCGCCAGTAGCCCAGGCCCATGGCGGCGGCGGCCTCGTACTGCCCTTTGGGGATGGCCTGCAAGCCGCCACGCACCACCTCGGCGATGTACGCCGACTCGAACAGGATGACGAAGATCATGGCCCGCAGCAGTTTGTCGAAGCTGGTGCCCTCAGGCATGAACAGCGGCAGCATCACCGACGACATGAACAGCACGGTAATCAGCGGAATGCCGCGCCAGAACTCGATGAAGGTGACCGAGACCGCCTTGACCACCGGCATGTTCGAGCGCCGGCCCAGCGCCAGCAGAATCCCCAGTGGCAAGGCGGCGGCGATGCCCACGGTGGCGATCACCAGCGTCAGCATCAATCCGCCCCACTGCGAAGTCGGCACGCTGCTCAGGCCGAAGCTGCCGCCGTGCAGCAACAGGTAGGCGAGGATCGGATACAGCACCAGGTAGCACAGGCCGTAGGGCAGTTTTCGCGCAAAACGCCGGATGAACAGCGGCGCGGCGCCGATCACGCCCAGCCACACGCTCAAGTCCACCCGCCAGCGCAACTCGCTGGGGTAGTAGCCATACATGAACTGGCCGAAACGCTGCTGGATGAACACCCAGCAAGCGCCCTGCCCGCTGCAGTCGGCGCGGGTACTGCCGGTCCAACTGGCGTCGAGGAACGCCCAGTGCAGCAGCGGCGGCACGATCAGCCAGATCAGGTACAGCGCGAACAGCGTCAGCAGGGTATTGGCCCAACTGGAAAACAGGTTGGCCCGCAGCCAGGCGAGCACGCCGACGGTTTTCACCGGCGGCGGCATGTCGGGTTTGAAAACATGGGGAGTCATGCGCCGGCCCTCATCGTTCGATCAGCGCAATGCGCTTGTTGTACCCATTCATCAGCAACGAGATGCTGATACTGATGGTCAGATACACGCCCATGGTGATCGCCATCACCTCCACCGACTGGCCGGTCTGGTTCAGCACCGTACCGGCGAACAGCGACACCAGTTCGGGGTAGCCGATCACCGCCGCCAGCGACGAGTTCTTGGTCAGGTTCAGGTACTGGCTGGTCAGCGGTGGAATGATCACCCGCATGGCCTGGGGGATGATCACCTTGCGCAGGGTCGGCCCTTCGCGCAGCCCCAGCGAGCGCGCCGCCTCGGTCTGGCCATGGCTGACCGAGCGGATGCCGGCGCGAACGATCTCGGCGATGAACGCTGCGGTGTAGATCGACAGCGCCAGGGTCAACGCCAGGAACTCGGGAATCAGCACCCAGCCGCCGGTAAAGTTGAACCCTTTGAGCTGCGGCACCTGCCACTGCAGCGGGTTGCCGAACAGCAGCACGCACACCCCCGGGATACCGACCAACAGCAGCAGGCCGACCCAGAATTTGTGAAACGGCTGGCCGGTTTCATCGAAACGCCGGTTGGCCTGGCGCACCATCACCACGATTGCCACCAGCGCCAGCAACAGGGACACCACGAACGGCCAGAAGCCTTCGCCCATCGACGCACCGGGCATGTTCACACCGCGGCTGCTGATGAAGAACAGGTCATCGATGTTGATGCTGCCCCGCGGTCCCGGCAGCGCGGTGAACACGGCGAAGTACCAGAACAGGATTTGCAGCAACGGCGGGATGTTGCGGAAGGTCTCGACGTACACCGCCGCCAGCTTGCCGATCACCCAGTTCGACGACAGCCGCGCCACGCCGATGATGAAGCCGAGCACGGTGGCCAGGACGATGCCGATGGCACTGGCCAGCAGGGTATTGAGCAACCCCACCAACAGCACGCGGGCGTAGGTGTCGGTCTCGTTGTAGTCGATCAGGTGCTGGGCGATGCCGAAGCCGGCACTGCGTTCGAGGAAATCGAAGCCCGAGGTGATCCCCCGGTGCTGCATGTTGGTCTGGGTGTTGTGAATGAGGAACCAGCCCAGGGCGATCACGGCCACGACCGTGACGACCTGGAACAGCCACGCACGCACGCGCGGATCGCTCAGGGACAGCCCTTTGCGCGCGCCGGTTGGATTGTTCATGAAAGGCACCGAAAGCAAGGAAGTGGAACGACCCGCGACGGCCACATGCCGTCGCGGGTGACGGCGATCAGCGCACCGGTGGCGCGTACTGGATACCGCCGTTGTTCCACAGGGCGTTCAGCCCACGGTCGATCTGCAGCGGCGTGCTCTTGCCCAGGTTCTTCTCGAACACTTCGCCGTAGTTGCCCACCTGCTTGACGATCTGTACCACCCAGCCCTTGGGCAGCTTGAGGTCCTTGCCGTACTCACCGTCGGCACCGAGCATGCGCGCCACGTCCGGGTTCTTGGTGGACTTGGCCTCGGCTTCGACGTTCTTGGAGGTCACACCGGCTTCTTCGGCGTTGAGCATGGCGAACAGCGTCCAGCGCACGATGCTGAACCAGTCTTCGTCACCCTTGCGCACTACCGGGCCGAGGGGCTCCTTGGAAATGGTTTCCGGCAGTACCACGTAGTCGCCCGGCGCGGCCAGCTTGGAGCGCTGTGCATAGAGCTGCGACTTGTCCGAGGTGAGCACGTCGCAACGCCCGGACTCGAGCGATTTGGCGCTCTCGTCGGAGGTATCGAAGGTGATCGGGGTGTACTTCAGGCCATTGGCGCGGAAATAGTCGGAAACGTTCAGTTCGGTGGTGGTGCCGGCCTGGATGCAGATGGTGGCGCCGTCGAGTTCCTTGGCGCTTTTCACGCCGAGCTTGTTGTTGACCAGGAAGCCGATACCGTCGTAGTAGGTAACGCCGGTGAACACCAGGCCCATGCCGGAATCGCGCGAGCTGGTCCAGGTGGTGTTGCGCGACAGCACATCGACTTCACCGGACTGCAGCGCGGTGAAGCGCTCCTTGGCGTTGAGCTGGCTGAACTTGACCTTGCTGGCATCGCCGAACACGGCCGCCGCCACGGCGCGGCAGACATCGGCGTCGATGCCGACGATCTTGCCCTGGGCGTCAGGGACGGAGAAGCCCGGGAGGCCGTCGCTCACGCCACACTGGACGAAGCCCTTCTTCTGCACCGCATCGAGCGTGGCCCCGGCCTGTGCGGTGCTCACGGCACCGAAGGCGGCGGCAGCGGTCAGGACTGCCAGCGTGGTTTTCAACATCTTCATCAACAACCTCCAAATGCTCTTGTTGTATCGAGCCGGAATTGCACCGCGCCCTCATGAGGCGCATCCGACCCTGGTTGGCGTGTTATTCGGGTCAATTGGCGCAACGGGCCGTTCTGTGACAGCCTTTCCTGCAAGTGGACGGTGTTACCGGTCCGGTTTCGCCCCGTGCAGCGACATGGACATAGCAAGGGGCGTACCACAGTGACCGCCTAAAGCGTTTAAGCAGACGTCAAGAGGGTAAAGTTGCGGCGTTGCGACATGCAGTTATAGCCCTCGCCATCCACGCCGCCTTTTCACGCACTCAATGAGTTCCCACGCACTTTTTCGGAGCATTCATGACCCAACCGTTGATCCTCGAACCCCAGAATACGGCCGATGCCTGTGTGATCTGGTTGCACGGCCTGGGCGCCGACCGTTACGACTTCCTACCGGTGGCCGAATTTCTTCAGGAACGACTGCACAGCACGCGCTTCATCATGCCCCAGGCGCCGACCCGCCCGGTGACCATCAACGGCGGCTATGCCATGCCCAGCTGGTACGACATCAAGGCCATGAGCCCGGCGCGGGCCATCGACGAAGCGCAACTGGACGCCTCCGCCGCGCAGGTCATCGACTTGATCCAAGCCGAACAGGCCAAGGGCATCGACCTGGCCCGCATCGTCCTGGCCGGTTTCTCCCAGGGCGGCGCAGTGGTGCTGCACACCGCGTATATAAAGTGGCAAGAGGCCCTGGGCGGCGTCATCGCCCTGTCGACCTACGCCCCGACCTTCAGCGACACGCACCAGCTCAGTGCCTGCCAGCAGCGCACGCCTGCCCTGTGCCTGCATGGCGTGCACGACCCGGTGGTCATTCCCTCCATGGGGCGCACGGCGTTCGAGTACCTCAATACCTGGGGCGTGGCTGCGCGCTGGCACGAATACCCCATGGAACACGAAGTGCTGGTGGAAGAACTGAGCGACATCCACGACTGGCTGGCGCAGCGGCTTCAGTGATTTCCCACGCGCCTGTAGTCGCGGGCGCATTGCACTACGCCGAGTGGGGTTCTTGCATTACACTGCCCGGCGTACATTCCTTAATCAATTGACGAGACGACCGTGCTCAAGGCACTCAAGAAGATATTCGGCAAAGCCGACGCCGCCCCGCAGGCCGTCGCGCCCTCTGCCCCCGTGTCAGCCCAAACGCCGCAGCCCACTGCCGCTCACCCGCCCAAGCCCGAGCGCGCCACCGCGCCCAGCCCTCAGGCGGAGCCAGCGCCTCAGGCCACTGTACCGGTCGCCCGGACCCCGCGGGAAAAACCGCGCCGCGAACGCAAACCCAAGCCGCAGGCCAGCCTGTGGAAACCGGAAGATTTCGTGGTCGAACCCCAGGAAGGCAAGACCCGCTTCCACGACTTCAAGCTCTCCGACACGTTGATGCATGCCATCCACGACCTGGGTTTCCCCTACTGCACGCCGATCCAGGCGCAGGTGCTGGGCCACACCCTACGCGGCCAGGACGCCATCGGTCGGGCCCAGACCGGCACCGGCAAGACTGCCGCGTTCCTCATCTCGATCATTGCGCAACTGCAACAGACGCCGCCGCCCAAGGAACGCTACATGGGCGAGCCGCGCGCATTGATCATCGCGCCCACCCGTGAGCTGGTAGTGCAGATCGCCAAGGACGCCGAAGCCCTGACCCGCTACAGCGGGCTCAGCGTGATGAGCTTCGTCGGCGGCATGGAGTACGATAAGCAGCTCAAGGCCCTGGAGAAACGCCACTGCGACATTCTGGTGGCCACGCCCGGGCGCCTGCTGGACTTCCAGCAACGCGGCGAAGTGCACCTGGACATGGTCGAGGTGATGGTCCTTGACGAGGCCGATCGCATGCTCGACATGGGCTTCATTCCGCAGGTGCGGCAGATCATCCGTCAGACCCCACCCAAGAGCGAACGTCAGACCCTGCTGTTCTCCGCCACCTTCACCGACGATGTGATGAACCTGGCCAAGCAGTGGACCACCGATCCTGCCATCGTCGAGATCGAGCCGGAGAACGTGGCCAGCGAAACCGTCGAGCAGCACGTCTATGCCGTGGCCGGCAGCGACAAGTACAAGCTGCTGTACAACCTGGTGACGCAGAACGGCTGGCAGCGGGTGATGGTCTTCGCCAACCGCAAGGACGAGGTGCGGCGCATCGAGGAGCGCCTGGTGCGCGATGGCGTCAACGCCGCGCAACTGTCCGGCGACGTGCCGCAGCACAAGCGGATCCGCACCCTGGAAAACTTCCGTGAAGGGCGCGTCACCGTGCTGGTGGCCACCGACGTGGCCGGACGCGGGATTCACATCGACGGCATCAGCCATGTGATCAACTTCACCCTGCCGGAAGACCCGGACGACTACGTGCACCGCATCGGCCGCACCGGGCGTGCGGGCACCAGCGGGGTGTCGATCAGCTTCGCCGGCGAGGACGACGCCTACCAACTGCCGGCGATCGAGGAACTGCTGGGGCGCAAGATCAAATGCGAGATGCCGCCGGACGCGTTGCTCACGCCGGTGCCGCGCAAGGCCCAGGCGAGCGCCAACCCGTCGGTGTAGACGCGCGTGGCTACTGCCAGCGCTCGACCGCGTCCTGGTCGCTCTGACGGCCTTCCACCCAGCGCGGCCCCTCCTGGGTGGTTTCCTTCTTCCAGAAGGGCGCGCGGGTCTTGAGGTAGTCCATGATGAAATTGCAGGCGTCGAACGCCGCCTGCCGGTGCGCGCTGGCCACGCCGACGAAGACGATCGGCTCGCCCGGCTCCAGCGCGCCGATGCGATGCAGCACCTCGACCTTCAACAACGGCCAGCGCTGCTGCGCCTCGTCGACGATCTTGCCCAGCGCCTTCTCGGTCATGCCCGGATAGTGCTCGAGGAACATCCCCGCCACCTCGCGCCCGTCGTTGAAGTCGCGCACGTAGCCAACGAACCCCACCACCGCACCCACGCCGACATTCGCCGCGTGCAGGGCATTGAGCTCGTAGCCCGCATCGAAGACGGCCTGCTGAACCCGTATGGCCATACTCAGCCTCCCGTTACCGGTGGGAAAAAAGCCACCTGGTCGCCCTCCTCCACGGGCTCGTCGAGCCGGCACAATTCCTCGTTGCGGGCGCACATCAGGTTCTGCTCGGCCAGCACCGCGTACGCGCCGCCCTTGGCCAGCAACGCCTGGCGCACATCGTCGAGCACCTGGAAATCGCCGTCGAGCGACTCGCCGTCGAGCCCGAGCCGCTCGCGGTAGCGGGCGAAATACAACGTCCTGACCTTCATCACACAGACACCTGGTAATGGCCGCTCTTGCCGCCGATCTTCTCCAGCAGGCGCACCTGCTCGATGACCATGCCTTTGTCGACGGCCTTGCACATGTCGTAGATCGTCAGGGCGGCGACACTCGCGGCAGTCAGCGCCTCCATCTCCACCCCGGTTTGCCCGGCCAGCTTGCAGCGGGCGAGGATGAGCACGGCGTCTTCGCCGTCGGCGCGCAGCTCCACCTTGACGCTGGTGAGCATCAGCGGATGGCACAGTGGGATCAGGTCGCTGGTTTTCTTCGCCGCCTGGATACCCGCGATGCGCGCCACGGCGAACACATCACCCTTGGGGTGCTCGCCCTCGACGATCATACGCAGCGTGGCCGGCAACATGCGCACCCGCGCCTCGGCGCTGGCCTCACGTGAGGTCACGGCTTTTTCAGTGACGTCGACCATGTTGGCGCGCCCCTGGGAATCGAGATGAGTCAGCACTGCTCTGCTCCTGTGAAGAGAGTGCAGAGTGTAAACCGCTACTGGGCGAATGTGCAGGCAAAGCGCCCCAGCGCCGGCGAACCGGCGTTGAGGCGTTGGGGGCTACATATGCGACTCGGCGTACTCGGCCAGCACCGAGCGCGGCACACCCTGCAGGGTGATGTGCACGCCGTGGGGGAAGTCCTTGAAGCGCTCGGTGAGGTAGGTCAGGCCCGAGCTGGTGGCGGACAGGTAGGGGGTGTCGATCTGTGCCAGGTTGCCCAGACATACCACTTTCGAGCCGGAGCCGGCACGGGTGATGATGGTCTTCATCTGGTGCGGGGTGAGGTTCTGGCATTCATCGATGAGGATCAGGCTCTGCTGGAAGCTGCGCCCGCGAATGTAGTTCAGCGACTTGAACTGCAACGGCACGCGCTCGAGGATGTACTCCACGCTGCCATGGGTGCTCTCGTCATCCATGTGCAAAGCTTCGAGGTTGTCGGTGATGGCGCCCAGCCAAGGCTCCATCTTCTCCGCCTCGGTGCCCGGCAGGAAGCCGATTTCCTGGTCCAGGCCCTGCACGCTGCGGGTGGCGATGATGCGCCGGTAGCGCTTGCTGACCATGGTCTGCTCGATGGCAGCGGCCAGCGCTAGGATGGTCTTGCCCGAACCGGCGGCGCCGGTCAGGTTGACCAGGTGGATGTCCGGGTCGAGCAGGGCGAACAGCGCCAGGCTCTGATGGATGTCGCGCGGCTTCAGGCCCCAGGCCTCCTGGTGCAGCAATGGCTCCTGGTGCAGGTCCAACAGCAGCAGTTCCCCTTCGCGCACCCCTTTGATCCAGCCGACGAAACCTTGCTCGTCGATGATGAACTCGTTCACGTGCACCGCCGGCAGCGGCTCGCTCAGTTGCACGCGATGCCAGGTACGGCCGCGCTCCTGGCGGGTGTCGACCTTGCTCACGCGATCCCAGAACGAGCCGCTAACCGAATGGTAGCCCTTGGACAAGAGCGACACGTCGTCGACCAACTGGTCGGTGCTGTAGTCCTCGGCGGCGATGCCGCAGGCCCGCGCCTTCAGGCGCATGTTGATGTCCTTGGTCACCAGCACCACGTCCAGGTCACCGCGCCGAGCCCGCAGCTCCAGCAACTGGTTGATGATGATGTTGTCGTTCAGGTGTTCGGGCAGCAGCCGCGACGGCTCGTGGCGCGGACTCATCAGGATCGACAGGAAACCCTTGGGGCCGCTCTTGCCACGCTGGATCGGCACGCCCTGTTCGACGTCGGTGGGCGAGGCCTCGCCCAGGGTCTGGTCGATCAGGCGGATGGCCTGGCGGCATTCGGCGGCGATGGTCTGCTTGCCGGTCTTGAGCTTGTCGAGTTCCTCCAGCACCGTCATCGGGATGGCGACATGGTGCTCCTCGAAATTGAGCAAGGCGTTGGGGTCGTGTATCAGGACGTTGGTATCGAGGACATACAGGATGGGCTTGTTGGAGGAAGGGTTGCGTCCTTGGTCATCCATACTCGGTCACCTTATGTGAAAGCAGGACGGCACAGGCGTACTGCGCCGCAGAGTGACCGCCGTTCTCCCCGTATCCGCGTCGTTACGGGCGGGGAGCGCACCTGGCAGAAGGAGGGCCTGGATGACGCCACCTGTGCTGCAGGAATCGGCTGTCTGGCTCCTTCATACCGCAAAAAGCGTGACGGAAAAAAGACTTTTTACGCGCACATGAAGTTTATTTTGCTGAATGACGAAGCGCCCTTGGCGTGATCCGCAACGACGACTACAGTCAGGGATGGAGCCGTTTTTTCTCCTGCACGACCGTCAGCGCGCCGTCGCGTAGGCGTGGCAGTCTTCCCAGCCGATGCCGCTCTGCGCCGTGTGCTGCAGCAGCCATTGGAGCGCAGGCTGGGCCTTGGGCTGGCTGTCATGGAATTGGATCACGCCCTTGCGCCACAACAGCATCAGCGTCAGCACGCGTTGCGCCGATTGCTCGGCGTCCAACGCGGTGTCGTCCTGGGCATCGATGTCCCACAACGACACCTGTAGCCCCTGCGCGGTCATGAAGCCTTCGCCATCGGCGCGGCGCTGGCCATAGGGCGGTCGAAACAGAGGCACATACTGCTCGGGCATCAACGCCTGCACCTGCGCCTGGCTGCGCCGCAGCGAGTCCTGCCAGTCCTGCCACTGGGCATGCGAGCGGTATTCCCAGCCCTGGATGCCCACGCACTGCCCGGCGTACAAGCTCGCCACATCGGCGCCCTGGCTGGCGTCGCGGCGCTGCTGCACGCGGCTGCCGAGCACGAAGAAGGTGCCGCCCAGCTTCTGCCGGCGCAGGTAGTCGGCGAGTGTATCGCTGCTGCTACCCACCGGGCCCGGGCCTCCGGCGAAGGTCAGCAGGAACACCCGATCGTTGAGCTCGTCGCCGCTGCGCTCGCGGCTGGAGAGACGTTCGACCTCGCTGCTGGTCTGCGGAAACAGCGCGGCCTTGCGCAATTGCTCGTCCAGGTAGCGCTGGTTGAAGCGATGACTGGGCTCGACCCACCCCTGGTAGAACTCGCCCACCTCGCTGGCGAAGGTCGCCGAGCGCGTGCGCAGATCCGCCATCGAGTCCACGGCGTAGCAGAACGACGCATCCTCCTCGCAGCTCAGTTGCGCCTGCTGGTAGTTCTCCCACAGGCGCTGCCACATCCGCGCCCGCACCGCGCGCACCACCGACAGGTTGATCTGGCGCAGCCCCAGGCGCGCCGCCAGGCTGCCTTCATCGAGCATCTCGCTTTCATGCAGCACCTGAGCGAAGGAAAGGATCTGCGCCCGCGAGGCCACATCGAACAGGACCGGGCTATCGAGCTGTTCCGGCCACAGGCTGCGGTCGAAACTGACCGCCAGCGGCGGGGCGGCCTGCGCCGCCGTAGCGAACAGCGCGAACAGAAGAGCGAGGGCGATGCGCACGAGCAGTCTCCACGATGTGAACTGACGCACTATAGCGTCACAGCCGCCGATGGTCTGTGCCTATGGCAGGCATAGTTTGGCGCGCCAGCGCAGGCCCCCGTAGAATCACGCCAACCTTTCCAGGAGCCGACCCCATGTTGACGGTGATTTCCCCCGCCAAGACCCTCGACTACGACACCCCACCCGTCACCCAGCGTCATACCCTGCCCCAGCACCTGGATCATGCGCAGATCCTCATCGAGCAACTGCGCGATTTTTCGCCGGCGCAGATCGCCGAACTGATGCACCTGTCCGACAAGCTCGCCGGCCTCAACGCCGCCCGCTTCGGTAGCTGGACGGCCGACTTCACCCCCACCAACGCCAAGCAGGCGCTGCTGGCCTTCAAGGGCGATGTGTACACCGGGCTGGACGCCGAAAGCCTGAGCGAAGACGACTTCGCCTACGCCCAGCAGCACCTGCGTATGCTCTCTGGCCTGTACGGACTGCTGCGTCCGCTGGACCTGATGCAGCCCTATCGCCTGGAGATGGGCACCAAGCTGGCAAACGCTCGCGGCAAGGACCTCTATGCCTTCTGGGACACGCGCATCAGCGAATGGCTGAACCAAGCCCTGGCCGACCAAGGCGATGACCTGCTGCTGAACCTGGCCAGCAACGAGTACTTCGGTGCGGTGAAGAAAAACGCGCTCAAGGCGCGGGTGATCGACGTCGACTTCAAGGACCTGAAGAACGGCCAATACAAGATCATCAGTTTCTACGCCAAGAAAGCCCGTGGCCTGATGAGCCGCTTCGTGATCCAGGAGCGCATCGCCGATCCCGAGCAGCTCAAGGGCTTCGACGTCCAGGGCTACTACTACAGTGCCGAGCAGTCGCGGCCAGACCACTTGGTGTTCCTGCGCGACCAGCCCGAGCCCTGACCCCACCGCCCCGCCACGCCCGGGCGGGGCTAATCGGCGACCCACACCCACCCCGCCTCCAGGCCCTGGACCTGCACGCCCGTCACCTGCGGGAGGTCCACGTATGGTCACGAACAATGAGCCTCGATCCCTGGTCACGAAAGCCACAAAAACCCGGCGGTTAAATGCAGCCGTCTGTGGTCGTCGTCAGCTCAGCGAAAATTCGACACCAGAAACGCCAAAAAATGGTCGCCAAAAAAACCATCAACTCTGTCTGTGGCCTAGGTTCATGAACGACCACTCGTAAATTTCCGACTTTTTTTGAAAAAAAATTTCCGATGCTGGCATATAACCATCCCACCTCGTTTTGCCCCTTTATATATCGGGACGAAACCGGACCGTGCCATCAGAATGAAAGTATTTATCATTGAAAAAATATTTAGAAATCTTTCATCTGCGTCGAACCCACCCCGGAACTTACCTTCCGAGGACCGCTCATACCACCCGTAACGATTCACCAGCGTGCAACGTGAGAGATGACTTACAGCTAACTTAAGGCCGGTTTCCACTGCCGGCCCCGACAACTTCGGCTACCGCTTCGGGTACACCCAGCGGCCGGTCCAAGAAGGAGAGACGCGCCCCTTACTACTCGTCCTAGTGGTTGATTTCAAAGGATTTACTCACTTGAAAGAACAAGCACAGCAACGCGCCGCATAAGGCGTTGCAATAAAGACGGCTGCATTCAAGGGCACGCCTTTTAATTACTGGCCATTTAATTGCCAAGTTTGAGCGCACTGCATTATGCGCTCCGGATTCGTTCATGCCTGCGCCCGGTGAAGTGTCACTTCGCCATGGATCCGTGCGCCTGCAAGAGCAGGTCAATCAACCCGGCTCGGTTCTGTGAAAGAACCGGCGTGATATACACACGAGGTGAATACGATGCGTATCAGCATCTTTGGTTTGGGTTACGTAGGTGCCGTCTGTGCAGGTTGCTTGTCGGCACGCGGTCATGAAGTGATCGGCGTGGACGTGTCCACCACCAAGATCGACCTGATCAATCAGGGCAAGTCGCCCATCGTCGAGCCGGGCCTGGAGCAATTGCTGCAACAGGGCATCGCCACTGGCCGACTGCGTGGCACCACTGACTTCGCCGAAGCGATCCGCGCCAGCGACGTGTCGATGATCTGCGTCGGCACCCCGAGCAAGAAAAATGGCGACCTGGGGCTTGAGTACATCGAATCGGTGTGCCGCGAGATCGGCTATGTGCTGCGCGACACCACCCGTCGCCACACCATCGTGGTGCGCAGCACCGTGCTGCCGGGCACCGTGAAGAACGTGGTGATTCCGATCCTGGAAGACTGCTCCGGCAAGAAAGCGGGCGTCGACTTCGGCGTGGCGGTCAACCCCGAGTTCCTGCGCGAAAGCACCGCGATCAAGGACTACGACCAGCCACCGATGACCGTCATCGGCGAACTGGACAGCGCCAGCGGCGACGTGCTCCAAGCCATCTACGAAGAGCTCGACGCGCCGATCATCCGCAAGCCGATCGAAGTGGCCGAGATGATCAAGTACACCTGCAACGTCTGGCACGCCACCAAGGTCACCTTCGCCAACGAAATCGGCAACATCGCCAAGGCGGTCGACGTCGATGGCCGCGAAGTGATGGAGGTGGTCTGCCAGGACAAGGCCCTGAACCTGTCGCAGTACTACATGCGCCCAGGCTTCGCCTTCGGCGGCTCATGCTTGCCCAAGGACGTGCGCGCCCTCACCTACCGCGCTGCCAGCCTCGACGTCAAAGCGCCGCTGCTCGATTCGCTGATGCGCAGCAACGAGTCCCAGGTGCAGAACGCCTTCGACATCATCGAAAGCCACCACAAGCGCAAGGTCGCCCTGCTTGGCCTGAGCTTCAAGGCCGGCACCGACGACCTGCGCGAAAGCCCGCTGGTGGAACTGGCCGAGCGCCTGATCGGCAAGGGCTACGAGCTGAACATCTACGACCAGAACGTCGAGTACGCCCGTGTCCACGGCGCCAACAAAGACTACATCGAGTCGAAGATCCCGCACGTGTCCTCGCTGCTCAACGCCGACTTCCAGCAGGTGATCGACGGCGCCGACATCATCGTCCTGGGCAACCGCGACGAGCAGTTCCGCGCCCTCGCCCAGCAGGCGCCGGCAGGCAAGCAGGTGATCGACCTGGTCGGCTTCATGAGCAAGCCCACCAGCACCGCCAGCCGCACCGAAGGCATCTGCTGGTAAGCCAGCCCGACGCGGGGCCACCCGGCCCCGCCTTTTCCCGATTTCTCGCGACGGATGCTGAACATGCAAAGGCTCCAGACAGTGCTGCTGCAGTGCGCCGGATGGCTGCTCTTCATGAGCCTGCTCATGCTGATCGCCCTGGCCCTGCCCAGCGATATCTTCGACTCGCAATCGAAGCACTTCATCTTCCTGGTCGGCGCTGTCGGCATCTGGCGCTACTCCATGGGCGCCACCCATTTCATCCGCGGCATGATCTTCCTCTACCTGGTCTACCCCTACCTGCGGCGCAAGGTGCAGAAGCTGGGCAAGGCCGCCGATCCGTCGCACGTGTACCTGATGGTCACCAGCTTTCGTATCGATGCGCTGACCACCGCCCAGGTGTACAGCTCGGTGATCCGCGAAGCGATCGACTGCGGCTACCCCACCACCGTGGTCTGCTCGCTGGTGGAAAAGTCCGACGAGTTGCTGGTCAAGAGCCTGTGGGCCAAGTACAACCCGCCCGAGCACGTGGCGCTGGACTTCGTGCGCATCGCCGGCACCGGCAAACGTGACGGCCTGGCCTATGGCTTTCGCGCCATCTCCCGCTCGCTGCCGGACGAGAACGCCGTGGTGGCGGTGATCGACGGCGACACCGTGCTGGCCGAAGGCGTGGTGCGCAAGACCGTGCCGTGGTTCAAGCTCTACCCCAACGTCGGTGGCCTGACCACCAACGAATTCTGCGAAGTGCGCGGCGGCTACATCATGAGCGAGTGGCACAAGCTGCGCTTCGCCCAGCGCCACATCAACATGTGCTCGATGGCCTTGAGCAAGCGCGTGCTGACCATGACCGGGCGCATGTCGATGTTCCGCGCCAGCGTGGTCACCAACCCCGAGTTCATCGCCGACGTCGAGAGCGACTCGTTGATGCACTGGCGCCTGGGCCGCTTCAAGTTCCTCACCGGCGACGACAAGTCCAGCTGGTTCAGCCTGATGCGCCTGGGCTACGACACCTTCTACGTGCCGGATGCGGCGATCAACACGGTCGAACACCCACCGGAAAAGAGCTTCCTCAAGGCCAGCCGCAAGCTGATGTACCGCTGGTACGGCAACAACCTGCGGCAGAACTCCCGCGCCCTGGGCCTGGGCCTGCGGCGCCTGGGGCTGTTCACCAGCATCGTGCTGTTCGACCAGCGCGTGTCGATGTGGACCAGCCTGCTGGGCCTGACCGTGGCGCTGATCGCCAGCTTCAAGTTCGGCCTGCAGTTCCTGCTGGTGTACCTGCTGTGGATCGGCATCACCCGCCTGATCCTCACCGTCATGCTGCTGTGCTCGGGGCACAGCGTCGGCCCGGCCTACCCGCTGATCCTCTATTACAACCAGATCGTCGGCGCGCTGATGAAGATCTACGTGTTCTTCCGCCTCGACAAGCAGTCCTGGACCCGTCAGCCGACGGCCCTCAAGCGTGACCTCGCCAGCTTTCAACAATGGTTCAACACCTGGTCCTCGCGGACCATGACCTTCTCGGCGGCCAGCATCTTCGTCGCTGTGCTGTTCATGGTCGTGTGAGCCCAACCCGGATCGATGCAAAGGAACAAATCGCCATGAATAACGCTGTCAACGTCAACGTCGTGCATGAGTCCGAGGCCCAGCGCCAGCACGCTCGCGTGCGTATTCCCGCCAAGCTGCGCTACCTCGACGGCGAGCGCCAGCAGCAGGAGGTCAAGGTCGACGACCTGTCCGCCGGCGGCCTGTCGTTCCATGCCAAGCGCGCCCTGCCGGTCGGCGAACTGCTGCGCGGCCGCCTGCAGTTCGTGGTCGACAACCTCGGCCTGGCAATGGACGTCGAGCTGCTGGTGCGCTCCAGCGACACCAGCAGCGGGCGCATCGGCGCCGAGTTCCAGAACCTGGAACCGCGCGACATCGCCACCCTGCGCCACATCATCACCAGCCACCTGTCCGGTGAGCTGATCAGCGTCGGCGACGTGCTCAGTACCCTGCAACGCGACAACTTCACCAAAGCGCGCAAGCAGAAGGACGCCGGTTCCGGCCTGTCGCCCTTCGCCCGTCTGCGTGCGGTCAGCGTCACCCTCGGCGTGTTCGTGGTCGGCATCGCCGCCTTCGGCTTCGTCGCCAAGTCGCTGTACGGCCTGTACTTCGTCAGCCACGCCGAAGCCGGGGTGGTCGCCGTGCCCACCACCACCATCACCATGCCCCGCGACGGCAGCCTGCAGGGCCTGGTGCAGACCGGCGCGCAGATCGGCAAGGGCGCGCCGCTGGCCACCTTCGACACCAGCATGCTGGACCTGCTCAAGGGCCACCTGGACGACTCGCAACTGGAGCCGGCCAAGGTCGAGGAGCTGTTCGGCAAGCAGCTCTCCGGCACCCTCACCAGCCCCTGCGACTGCGTGGTCGCGCGGCAACTGGTGGACGACGGCCAGTACGCCAGCAAAGGCCAGCCGGTGTACCAGTTGATCCCGCGCACCACCAACCCGATGGTCGAAGCACGCTTCAGCTATCGCCAGTTCGACGAGGTCAAGCCCGGCACCCGGGTCAACTTCCAGGTGGCTGGCGAAGACCAAGTGCGCACCGGCGTGATCGTCGGCAGCAGCAGCCTGGACACCGACAACCTGGCCTCGGACATCCGCGTGCAGATCAAGCCTGACGGCGCGTTGCCCGCAGAGCTGGCCGGGCGTCCAGCCTCGGTGAACAGCGACCGTGGCCCGTCGATGGACTGGCTGATCGACCGCGCCGTGGCCCGCGGGCTGTAAGGGGACCGGGGATGAAGCCTTTGAACGGTGTTTCTTCGGTGGCGGCGATGCTGCCTCCCACCGGTACGGCGCTGGAGACGACCGCTGTGGGCGCGGGCTCGTCCCGCGGTCGGGCGAACAGCGCCCGCCCACTGACCTGGTGTGCCCTGGCCGCCGCCATCGCCCTGGCCGGCTGCTCCGGCCTGCCCGACCAGCGCCTGGCCAACGAAGCGCTGAAACGCGGCGACATCGCCACCGCCCAGGCCAACTACAAGGCCCTGGCCGACCTGGGCTACAGCGATGCCCAGGTGGGTCTGGCCGATATCCAGGTCGGCAGCCGCGATCCGGCGCAGCTCGAACAGGCCGAAGCCACCTACCGCGCGGCCGCCGCCACCTCACCACGAGCTCAGGCGCGTCTGGGCCGCCTGCTGGTGGCCAAGCCCGGCAGTACCCAGGCCGAGCGCGAAGAAGCCGAAACCCTGCTCAAGCTCGCCGCCCAGCAAGGCGAGGGCAATACCCTGATTCCGCTGGCCATGCTCTACCTGCAATACCCGCAGAGCTTCCCGGACATCAACGCCCAGCGCCAGATCGACCAGTGGCGCGCCGACGGCAACCCCGAGGCGGGCCTGGCCCAGGTGCTGCTGTACCGCACCCAGGGCAGCTACGACCAGCACCTGGACGATGTCGAGCAGATCTGCAAGGCCGCGCTCAGCGCCGCCGACGTCTGCTATGTGGAACTGGCCACCGTCTACCAGAAGCGTGGCCAGAGCGACCGCCAGGCCGCCCTGCTCGACCAGCTCAAGTCGGCCCACGCCCGTGGCACGGTGCCGGCCACCCGCGTCGACAGCGTCGCCCGGGTGCTGGCCGACCGCAGCCTCGGCCAGACCGACGAGAAGACCGCCCAGGCCCTGCTCGAATCGGTCGCCCCGAACAACCCCGCGTCCTGGGTGAGCCTGGCGCAACTGCTCTACGACTTCCCCGAGCTGGGCGACACCGAACAATTGCTGGCCTACCTCGACAAAGGTCGCGACGCCGAACAGCCGCGCGCCGACCTGCTGCTGGGCCGTCTGTACTACGAAGGCAAGCAGGTGCCGGCCGATGCTCACAAGGCCGAGCAGCACCTGCAGGCCGCGGCCGATGCCGGCGAAATCAGTGCCCATTACTACCTCGGCCAGCTCTACCGCCGTGGCTACCTGGGTCAGGTGGAACCGCAGAAGGCGGTCGATCACCTGCTCAGCGCCGCCCGTGGCGGTCAGCTCAGCGCCGACTATGCCCTGGCCCAGTTGTACAGCGAAGGCCACGGCATCCGTCCCAATCCGGGCAACGCCTGGGTGTTCGCCCAGCTCGCCCAGCTCAACCCCACTGAGCAGTCCAGCGAGCTGCTGCAACAGCTCGAACCGCAGCTCGACGCCGAGCAGCGCAGTCAGGCCCAGCGCCTGCTGGAGCAGGAAAAGACCGCGCGGGCCGGGATGCTCCAGGCCAGCACCAGCAACCTGGCCCTGGACGCCCTGCAGGACGGCAACGACCAGAACGACGCAGACGCCGAGGATTCGCTATGACGCTCAACCCCTTCGTGAAAGCCGGCATCGGCCTGAGCTTCGCCCTGTTGTGGTCGCTGCCGACCCTGGCCGCCGAGACCGCCGCCAAGAACTTCGGCCTGGAGGTCAAAGTCACCGGTCAGTCCGAAGACGACCGCGACCTGGGCACCCGTCCCGGCGGCGACGTCAACGGCCTGGGCCTGGACCTGCGCCCCTGGGTCTATGGCGAACGCGGTAACTGGAGCGCCTATGCCATGGGCCAGGCCGTGACGGCCACCGACACCATCGAGACCGACACCCTGCGCCAGAACGACGACGGCACCGCGGTGGACACCGGCGACGACAGCCGCAAGCCGGACAAGAGCTACCTGGCCCTGCGCGAGTTCTGGGTCGGCTACAGCGGCTTCACGCCCTACCCCGGCGAGCAACTGCGCTTTGGTCGCCAGCGCCTGCGCAGCGACGACGGCATGTGGCGCGACACCAACATCGAGGCGCTGAACTGGAGCTTCGACACCACCCTGCTCAAGGCCGACCTGGGCGTGGCGCAGCGCTTCAGCGAATACCGCACCGACCTCACCGAACTGGCCCCCGAAGACAAGCACCGCACCCATGTCTACGGCAATGTCGCCACCCAGTGGACGCCCGGGCACTGGGTCGGCCTGCGCGCCCATCACACCCACGACAGCGGCAGCCTGAAAAACCCTGGGGAGCGCGTCGATGCCCTGGACAAGACTCGCACCGGCGATCTCACCTGGCTGGGCCTTGAAGCCAACAGCGATGCCTACAACTGGCGCAACGACCATACCGTCAACTACTGGGGCAGCCTGACCTGGCTGACCGGCAACCGCGACACCCTGAGCAGCCAACTGGTGGGCGACGAGCAGGTCGCCACCGGCACCCGCAGCGGCGACGTCAACGCCTGGGCCACCGACCTGGGCATCCGCCTGCGCCTGGACCCCAACTGGCAGGTCGGCGCGGCCTATGCCCGCGGCAGCGGCGGCGGCAGCGACGGCTCGAACAACTTCGAGCAGACCGGCCTTGAAAGCAACCGCTCCAACTTCACCGGCACCCGCTCGCGCGTGCACCGCTTCGGCGAAGCCTTCCGTGGCGAGCTGGGCAACCTGCAGGCAGCCACCCTGTTCGCTTCCTGGCAACTGCGCGAGGACTACGACGCCAGCTTCATCTACCACAAGTTCTGGCGCGTGGACGGTGAGCAGAACATCGGCTCCAGCGGTATCAACGCGGTGGTCAACGACGACGGCATCAACCGTCCGCTGGTCAATGGCGAGAAAGACCTGGGCCAGGAAATGGACGTGGTGGTGACCAAGTACTTCAAGCAGGGCCTGCTGCCCGCCTCGCTGAGCCAGTCGATCGACGAGCCCTCGGCGCTGGTACGCCTGCGCGCCGGCGTGTTCAAGCCCGGCGATGCCTACGGCAAGGAAGCGGACTCGTACATGCACCGCGCTTTCGTCGACGTGATCTGGCGCTTCTAAGGCCGGCCAAGGACTTTTATGAACCTGCACCCGAACCTTCGCCACAGCCTGCTGGCCAGCGCCCTGCTGCTGGCCTGCGGTATGGCCGCCGCGGAACCTGCGCTCACCGCTAAGGGGCTGCAACAGGCCAAGACCTACACCGTGGCCGCCGCGCCCAGCGAACCGTTGCAGATGGACCCACCGACGCTGCCCGACCTCTCCGGCTACACCGCCGAGGCCGTGCAGCGCAAGATCGACCGTCGCCATAAGGGCAAGGTCAGCGTGCGCCGCATGCTCCAGGAAGATGCGCTCAAGGAGTTCATCGGCGGCGACAACAAGGCCGCCGAGTGGGTCCAGCGCCAACACGGCATTCCCCAGGCGATTTTCGTCGACGACGGGCATGTCGACCTGACCGAACTGAGCCGCAAAGTGCCCGCCCAGTACCTGCGCGAGACCGCGCCGGGCGTGTACCTGGCGCGCCTGCCGATCGTGGTCGGACGCCACGGCGTGCTGGAGATCGACGGCAAGGTCAAGGAGCTGCGCCTGTCCCAGGAAAGCGGCGCGTTCCTGATCAACGACGGCAAGCTGTTCGTGCGCGACACCCAGGTCACCGGCTGGCGGGAAAAGGACAACGGCCCGGCCACGTTCCGCTCGCCCAAGGAATTCCGCCCGTTCCTGCTCAGTTGGGGCGGCACCGAGACCTACATCGTCAACAGCAAGATGGCCAGCTTCGGCTACGCCAAGTCCAAGTCCTACGGGGTGAGCATTTCCCAGTACACGCCGAACATGGCCAAGCAGATGGGCCGCCCCGAACCGACCGGCTGGATCATCGGCTCCGCGTTCAGCGACATGTGGTACGGCTTCTACTGCTACGAGACCCAGGGCTTCGTGATCAAGGACTCGACCTACCGCGACAACATCGTCTACGGCATCGACCCGCACGACCGCTCGCACGGCCTGATCATCGCTGGCAACACCGTGCATGGCACCCAGAAGAAGCACGGCATCATCGTCTCGCGTGAGGTCAACGACAGCTGGATCATCAACAACAAGAGCTTCGACAACAAGCTCTCGGGCGTGGTGATCGACCGCAACAGCATCAACAACCTGGTGGCCTACAACGAGATCTACCGCAACCACACCGACGGCATCACCCTCTACGAGAGCGGCGACAACCTGATCTGGGGCAACCAGGTGATCAACAACCGCCGCCACGGCATCCGCGTGCGCAACAGCGTGAACATCCGCCTGTACGAGAACATCGCCATGGCAAACGGCCTGGTCGGGATCTACGGCCACATCAAGGACCTCACCGACACCGACCGCGACATCGCCCTGGACCCCTTCGACGCCAAGGTCTCGCTGATCGTGGTCGGCGGCGAACTCACCGCCAACGGCTCCGGCCCGCTGTCGATCGACTCGCCCCTGTCGGTGGAGCTGTACAAGGTGGCCATGCTCGCCCCGCGCAAGTCCAGCGGCATCAGCCTCAACGGCGTGCTCGGCGAGCGCCAGGACGAAATCCTCGACCTGCTGGTGCGCCAGCAGAAGGCCGTGCTGATCGACCCGGTCGAGCGCCAGAGCGAAATGATCGATTAAGGAAGCCCAGACCATGACCCCACACTTGATCAAACTGCTCGGCCTGTCCGCCGCCCTCCTGGCCATCAGCCAGGGCGTGCGCGCCGAGCAGGTGCAGGCGCCGAGTTTCAGCGCCGAGCCCTGCTGCCAGCTGTGCCCCGAGGCGCATGACGCCAGCCGCTACGTGACCCGCTACCAGCAGAACTTCACCACGCTGGTGCAGGCCCAGGGCGACTGGCTGTTCCGTACCCGCGAAGACCTGCGCACCGAGTTCGACACCACCCCCGGCGGCTACAAGCGCCTGCAGCAGGTGCACGATGCGTTCAAGAAGCGCGGCATCGAACTGGTGATGGTGTACCAGCCCACCCGTGGCCTGGTGAACCGCAACATGCTCAAGCCCGAAGACAAGGCCGCCTTCGACTACCAGAAGGCCCTGCACAACTACCAGGCCATGCTGCAGCGCTTCGCGAAGATGGGCTACAACGTGCCTGACCTGTCGCCCCTGACCAACGAGCAGTTGGCCGCCGCCGACCAGGGCAAGGACTTCTACTTCCGCGGCGACCAGCACTGGACGCCCTACGGCGCCCAGCGCGCGGCGCGCATCGTGGCCGACACGGTGCACCAGATGCCAGCGTTCGAGGGCATCCCGCGCAAGGAATTCGAGACCCAGAAATCCGGGCGCATGGGCAAGACCGGCACCCTGCACAACGTCGCCGGGCAGTTGTGCGGCACCAGTTACGCGGTGCAGTACATGGACCAGTTCACCACCGAGCCGAAGGGCGAAAGCGGCGGCGACGACCTGTTCGGCGACTCGGGCAACGCCCAGATCACCCTGGTCGGCACCAGCCACAGCGGCAAGAACTACAACTTCGCAGGCTTTCTCGAACAGGCCATCGGCGCCGACGTGCTCAACGTCGCCTTCCCCGGCGGCGGCCTGGAAGGCTCGATGATCCAGTACCTGGGCAGCGAGGAGTTCCACAAGAACCCACCTAAGATCCTGATCTGGGAATTCTCCCCGCTCTATCGCCTGGACCAGGAAACCATCTGGCGACAGATCCTCGCCCTGCTCGACGACGGCTGCGACGACCGCCCCGCGCAGATGAGCGCCAGCGCCACGCTCAAGCCCGGCAAGAACGAATTGCTGGTCAACGGTCGCAATGGCGTGATCAAGGACCTGGTCAACCGCAACCACCAGCTCGACATCCGCTTCGAGGATCCGTCGGTCAAGGTGCTGCAAGCCACCCTCTGGTACCTCAACGGTCGCCACGAGGACATCAAGCTGGAGAAGCCGGAGACCTCCGACACCGACGGGCGCTTCGTCTTCCAGATGCGCGAAGACGAGGACTGGGCCAGCCAGAACCTGCTGGCCCTGGAAGTCCAGGGACCGGAAAGCGGCACCCAGAAGGTCGAGGCCAAACTCTGCAAACGCAACAACTTCGCCGGCAGCGCGCGCCACACCGCGCAAGCCGGCCAGTGAGGCGAACATGACGGCATTCACGCGCACCCTGCGTCCTGCATTACTGACCCTGGCCCTGTTCGGCGGCGCCGCCCACGCGGCCCTGGTCCCGCCGCAGGGCTACTACGAGGGTATCGAGAAGCTCAAGGTCAGCGACGGCAACTTCCGCTGCGAACCGGCGCCCAAGCCCTACACCGGCGCGCTGCAATTTCGCAGCAAGTACGAAGGCTCGGACAAGGCCCGGGCCACCCTGAACCTGGCCTCCGAGCGAGCCTTTCACCAGTCCACCGCCGACATCACCACGTTGGAGAAGGGCGTCAGCAAGATGGTCGGTCAGTACATGCGCGACGGACGCCCGGCGCAGCTCGACTGCGTGCTCGGCTGGCTCGACCGCTGGGCCGAGGCCGATGCGCTGGAGTCCACCGACTTCAACCACACCGGCAAGTCCATGCGCAAATGGGCGCTGGGCAGCATGAGCGGCTCCTGGCTGCGCCTGAAATTCTCCAGCGCCCAGCCCCTGGCTGCGCACCGCGCCGAGGCCCAGCGCATCGAGCGCTGGTTCGCCAAGCTGGCCGAGCAGACGGTGCGCGACTGGAGCGACCTGCCGCTGGAGAAGATCAACAACCACAGCTACTGGGCGGCCTGGTCGGTGATGGCCACTGCCGTGGCCACCGACCGCCGCGACCTGTTCGACTGGGCGATCAAGCAATACAAGGTCGGCATCAACCAGATCGACGACCAAGGCTTCCTGCCCAACGAGATCAAGCGCCGCCAGCGCGCCCTGGCCTACCACAACTACGCCCTGCCGCCGCTGGCGATGATCGCCAGCTTCGCCAAGGCCAACGACGTCGACCTGCGCAGCGAGAACAACTTCGCCCTGCAGCGCCTGGGCGAAGGCGTGCTGGCCGGCGCTCGCGACCCGGTGCATTTCGCCGAGCGCGCCGGGGTCAAGCAGGACCTCAAGGACCTCAAGGTCGACAGCAAGTACGCCTGGCTCGAACCCTGGTGCGCGCTGTACCAGTGCGTCGGCGACACCCAGCAGCGCAAGCACGGCATGCAGCCGTTCAACAGCTTCCGCATGGGCGGCGATATGACCCGGGTGTACGACCCGAACGCAGAACGCAAGAAATGAAATGACCCCTGTGGGAGCGAGCTTGTCGCGCACCCACAGACACCAAGGTGATCCGCCGCGTTTTCGTGGGGGGTTTGGGGGGCGCTGTGCCCTGGCTGCTGTGAATAAAAAGGAGAACCGGGATGGTCTTTTCGTCCAACGTGTTCCTGTTCCTGTTCCTGCCGGTTTTCCTCGGCTTGTACTACTTGAGCGGCAACCGTTATCGCAACCTGCTGCTGCTGGTCGCCAGCTACATTTTCTACGCCTGGTGGCGGGTGGACTTCCTCGCACTGTTCGCCGGCGTGACCCTGTGGAACTACTGGATCGGCCTGAAAGTCGGCGCCGCCGGCGTGCGCAGCAAACCTGCCCAGCGCTGGTTGCTGCTGGGCGTGGGCGTGGACCTGGCGATTCTCGGCTACTTCAAGTACGCCAACTTCGGCGTCGACAGCCTCAACGCGATCATCGCCTCGTTCGGCCTGGAACCGTTCATCCTCACCCATGTACTGCTGCCGATCGGCATCTCGTTCTACATCTTCGAGTCGATCAGCTACATCATCGACGTGTACCGCGGCGACACCCCGGCCACGCGCAACCTGATCGACTTCGCTGCGTTCGTGGCGATCTTCCCGCACCTGATCGCCGGTCCCGTGCTGCGCTTCAAGGACCTGGTGGAGCAGTTCAACCACCGCACCCACACCCTGGACAAGTTCTCCGAAGGCTGCACCCGCTTCATGCAGGGTTTCATCAAGAAAGTGTTCATCGCCGACACCCTGGCGGTGGTCGCCGACCACTGCTTCGCCCTGCAGAACCCGACCACGGGCGATGCCTGGCTCGGCGCGCTGGCCTACACCGCGCAGTTGTACTTCGACTTCTCCGGCTACAGCGACATGGCCATCGGCCTGGGCCTGATGATGGGCTTTCGCTTCATGGAGAACTTCAAGCAGCCGTACATCAGCCAGTCGATCACCGAGTTCTGGCGGCGCTGGCACATCAGCCTGTCGACCTGGCTGCGCGACTACCTGTACATCACCCTGGGCGGCAACCGCAAAGGCACCCTGGCCACCTACCGCAACCTGTTCCTGACCATGCTGCTGGGCGGTCTGTGGCACGGCGCCAACTTCACCTACATCATCTGGGGCGCCTGGCATGGCCTGTGGCTGGCCATCGAACGGGCGCTGGGCATCGACACCAACCCGCAGCGCTTCAATCCAATCAAGTGGGCCTTCACCTTCCTGCTGGTGGTGGTCGGCTGGGTGATCTTCCGCGCCGAGAACCTGGAAGTGGCCGGTCGCATGTACGGCGCCATGTTCAGCTTCGGCCAGTGGCAACTGTCGGAACTCAACCGCGCCCAGCTCACCGGCTTGCAAGTGGCCACGCTGGTGGTCGCCTACCTGAGCCTGGCGTTCTTCGGCCTGCGCGACTTCTATCGCAACGCCACCCCGCCGATTGCGGCGCGCGTGCCGGCGCAGGTCCACGGCGACGGCACCCTGAGCCTGGACTGGACCCGGGTGATGACCCGCGCCCTGGTGCTGCTGTTCGTTGCCTCGATCCTCAAGCTTTCGGCGCAGAGCTACTCGCCGTTCCTGTACTTCCAGTTCTGAGGGGATGACATGAACCGGACACTTCGCATCACTTATTCGTTGTCGTTCCTGGGCCTGCTGGTCGGCCTGGGCGCCTGGTCGCTGGGCGGCCTGGACAGCTTTACCCGCACGCAACAGATGACCCTGCTCGACGGCAAGTTGGCCAAGGCCGCCGAGACCCACTACGACGAACAGTTCCCGATCAAGCGCGTGGGCACCAACCTGTGGGCGGCGCTGGACTTCACGCTGTTCAACGAAGGCCGTCCCGGCGTGGTGCTGGGCCGTGACCAGTGGCTGTTCAGCGACGAGGAGTTCAAGCCCGACGCCAGCGCCGGCCAGCAGATGCAGGACAACCTGGCGCTGATCCGTGGCGTGCGCGATACCCTGCAGCAGCGCAACATCGAGCTGGTGCTGGCGATCGTGCCGGCCAAAGCGCGGGTGTACGCCGAGTACCTGGGCAAGGAACAGCCGGCCAGCCTGCACGGCGAGCTGTTCAACCAGTTCCACGCCCAGGCGCGCCAGGCCAACGTGTTCGCCCCCGACCTGCTGGCGCCGCTGCAGCAGGCCAAGGCGCGCGGCCAGGTGTTCTTGCGCACCGACACGCACTGGACGCCGATGGGCGCCGAAGTGGTCGCGCAGAGCCTGGGCGAAGCGGTCAAGCGCCAGCAACTGCTCAAGGCCGAGCCCCAGGCCTACATCACCGAAGCGGGCAAGAGCGCGCCGTACAAGGGCGACCTGACCAACTTCCTGCCGCTCGACCCGCTGTTCAGCGACCTGCTGCCACACCCCGACACCCTGCAGCAGCGCACCACGCGCCCCGCCCAAACCCAGGGCGAAGGCGACGACGCGCTGTTCGCCGACGCGTCCATTCCGGTTGCGCTGGTGGGCACCAGCTACAGCGCCAACCCGCACTGGAACTTCCTCGGCGCGCTGCAGCAGGCGCTGCACAGCGATGTGGCCAACTACGCCGAAGACGGCCATGGCCCCATCCAGCCGATGCTCAAGTTCCTGCAGAGCGACGCCTTCAAGAACACCCCGCCGCAGGTGGTGGTCTGGGAATTCCCGGAACGCTACCTGCCCATGGGCACCGATCTCAGCAGCTTCGATCCGCAGTGGATCGCGCAGTTGAAGAACACCCGTCAATCCGAAGCACACCTGGCCCTGTCGTCCACCCGGACGACCCACTGAAAGAGAGGAACACGCACATGACTCGCAAGCCATCCATCGCCAAAGCCCTCACCCTCGCGGCCGGCCTGTCCCTGGCATCGCTGCAGGCCTCCGCCGGCGCCGACGCCGCCCTGTACGGCCCCAGCGCACCGAAAGGCTCGACCTTCGTGCGCCTGTACAACGCCGGCTCCGCACCCACGGCAGCCTCGGTGGGCAACACCCAGATCAAGCAGGTCGGCGCCCAGGCCAGCAGCGACTTCAGTTTCCTGCCCGGCGGCGACTACACCGCCCAAGTGGGCGGCCAGAGCGTGCCGGTCAAGCTGGCCGCGGACAAGTACTACACCCTGGTCAACAACGCCAGCGGCACCCCGCAACTGGTCGAAGAACCGCCGTTCAAGAACAAGCAGAAGGCGCTGGTGCGGGTGCAGAACCTCAGCGACCAGGCCCTGACCCTGAAGACCGCCGACGGCAAGACCGAAGTAGTCAAGTCGGTGGCGGCCAAGGGGCGCGGCGAGCGCGAGATCAATCCGGTCAAGGTCAACCTGGCCTTGTTCGAAGGCAACAAGAAAGTCGGCGACGTCAAACCCGTCGCTCTGGAGCGCGGCGAAGCGGCCGTGCTGTACGTCACCGGTTCCGGCACCCGCCTGTCGCCGGTGTGGGTCACTCGCCCCGTGGCTAGCAACTGATCCCTGCCTCTCAACGACTATTGGAGAAACACGATGATCCCGGTAATTCTTTCTGGTGGTAGCGGTTCGCGTCTGTGGCCTTTGTCGCGCAAGCAGTTCCCCAAGCAGTTCCTGGCCCTGACCGGCGAGCACACGCTGTTCCAGCAAACCATCGAGCGCCTGGTGTTCGAGGGCATGGACACCCCCATCGTGGTCTGCAACAAGGACCACAAGTTCATCGTCCAGGAACAGTTGGGCGCGCTGAAGCTCGAGACCCAGGCGATCCTGATGGAGCCGTTCGGCCGCAACACGGCGCCGGCGGTGGCGATGACCGCGATGAAGCTGGTCAATGAAGGGCGCGACGAGCTGATGCTGGTGCTGCCGGCCGACCATGTGATCGAGGACCAGAAGGCCCTGCAACGCGCCCTGGCCCTGGCCACCGTGGCCGCCGAGCGGGGCGAGATGGTGCTGTTCGGTGTGCCGGCGACCAAGCCTGAGACCGGCTACGGCTACATCCGCTCCAGCCAGGATGCGCTGCTGCCCGAGGGCGTGGCGCGGGTCGCGCAGTTCGTCGAGAAGCCCGATGAGAAACGCGCCAACGAGTTCGTCCGCGCCGGCGGTTACTTCTGGAACAGCGGCATGTTCCTGTTCCGCGCCAGCCGCTTCCTCGAAGAACTGAAAAAGCACGACCCGGACATCTACGACACCTGCCTGCTGACCCTGGAGCGCAGCAAAGAAGACGCCGATGCGCTGAGCATCGACGAGGCCACCTTCGCCTGCTGCCCGGACAGCTCCATCGACTACGCGGTGATGGAAAAGACCCAGCGCGCCTGCGTGGTGCCGCTGTCGGCCGGCTGGAGCGATGTGGGCTGCTGGTCGTCGCTGTGGGATGTACACGAGAAGGACGACAACGGCAACGTGACCAAGGGCGATGTGGTGGTGCAGGACAGCCACAATTGCATGATCCATGGCAACGGCAAGCTGGTGTCGGTGATCGGCCTGGAGAACATCGTGGTGGTCGAGACCAAGGACGCAATGATGATTGCCCACAAGGACAAGGTCCAGGGCGTCAAGCAGATGGTCAACACCTTGGACGAGCAGGGCCGCAGCGAGACCCAGAATCACCTGGAGGTCTACCGTCCGTGGGGCTCCTACGACTCGGTGGACATGGGCGGGCGTTTCCAGGTCAAGCACATCACGGTCAAGCCCGGCGCCAGCCTGTCGCTGCAGATGCACCACCACCGCGCCGAACACTGGATCGTGGTGAGCGGCACTGCCGAGGTGACCTGCGACGAGAACGTGTTCCTGCTCACCGAGAACCAGTCGACCTACATCCCCATCGCGTCGGTGCACCGCCTGCGCAACCCGGGCAAGATCCCGCTGGAGATTATCGAGGTGCAGTCCGGCAGCTACCTGGGCGAGGATGACATCGAGCGCTTCGAGGACGTCTACGGCCGCACCTCCACCCCGGTCGAACGCGGCGTCTCGGTCAAGACGATCGCGCAGTAGGCCTCAGGCCTACGGCCAGCTTTGAGCGGCAAGCGGCAAGTAAAAGCTGCAAGCTGCAAGCTGCAAGTAGAAGCGGGCCGGTGGGGCGTTCGAAATCGAGCGCTCACCACCGTCCCGCTTTTTCTTGTCGCTTGTCGCTTGCCGCTTGCCGCTTGCCGCTTGCCGCTTGCCGCTACAAGCTTGTAGCTTGTAGCTTTCCGAAGGCCTGGGCACGTCATGATCATCGGTGCGTTTCTCATCCTTACCTGGTTGGTGCTGCTGCTGCGTTATCCAAGCAAGGCCTTGCCGATTTCGCTGGCGGCGCTGTGCGGACTGGGGCTGGTCGCGCTGGTCGTGGTCTGGCAGGACAGTCGTGAGGCCTCGCAACTGGCGCGACTGGACATTCGCCTGAGCTATGCGCCTGGGCAATGTCCTGCCGATCGGGCGCTGCACGTCAGCATAAGAAACGCCAACAAAGCCCCGCTCAGCGAACTGCGCTGGCGCGTGGGCGCTTATGCGCCGGGCGATACCGTCAACCTCGCTGAAAACACCTACGCTGCGCCGCGCTATCGCGGGCCGGGTGAGCTGCAGGCCGGGGCCGAGTGGAACGACTGCCTGCCGCTGCCGCCGCTGCGCGCCGGGTATCGGCCGCAAACCCTGGAGTTTCGCGCCGAGCATCTGCAAGGCACCTTCGCCAATTGATCCGACCTGCCCCAACTAAAGGCTTTGACCATGACTACCGTGCTCATCACCGGTTGCTCCAGCGGCATCGGCCGCGCCCTGGCCGACGCCTTTCGCGATGCCGGTCACGAGGTCTGGGCCACCGCTCGTAAAGACGCCGATGTTCAGCGCCTGCACGAGGCCGGCTTCAGCGCCCGCCAGCTCGATGTCAACGACGCCCTGGCCCTCGACCGCCTGGCCGTAGAGCTGCCGCACCTCGACATCCTCATCAACAATGCCGGTTACGGCGCCATGGGACCGCTGCTCGACGGCGGTGTCGAGGCGCTGCGCCAGCAATTCGAAACCAACCTGTTCGCCTTGGTCGGCGTGACCCGCGCGCTGTTCCCGCTGCTGCGTCGCTCCCGTGGCCTGGTGGTGAACATCGGCAGCGTGTCCGGCGTGCTGGTCACCCCGTTCGCCGGGGCCTATTGCGCGTCCAAGGCCGCGGTGCACGCCTTGAGCGATGCCCTGCGCCTGGAACTGGCGCCGTTCGGCATCCGCGTCATGGAGGTGCAGCCGGGGGCCATCGCTTCGCAGTTCGCCAACCATGCCCAGCACTCGGTCGAACAGCTGCTGGCGGCAGACTCGCCATGGTGGCCGTTGCGCGAACAGGTGCAGGCACGGGCGCGAGCTTCGCAGGACCGCCCGACCCCGGCCAGCGTGTTCGCCCAAGGGCTGCTGGCCGCGACCCAGCGCTCGCCGGTGCCGGCGCTGGTGCGCTTGGGCAATGGCAGCAGCGCACTGCCGCTGATTGCCCGGTGGCTGCCGCGACGGCTGCTGGACTGGGTGCTGCGCAAGCGCTTCGGCTTGCTGCGACCGCTGTAAGCTGCGCGGCGGCGCTCGACCTCAACCCAGATCGAACGCCTGCCAACCGCCACCGAGCGCCTTGTACAGCCCCACCAACGCCTGCGACACCGCCGCCGAACTGTCGATCCACTGCTCTTCGCTGGCCAGCAGCGCCGACTGCACCGACAGCACGTTGAGAAAGTCCACCGCCCCTTCCACGTACTGACGCTGCGCCGTTTCCAGCGCGATGCGGTTCTGCTTCACCGCTTCGGCCAGATGGTCGCGCCGCAACTGGCTGGCGTTGTACAGGCGCAGCACATCGTCGATCTCGTGCCAGGCGCCGAGCACCACCTTGCGGTAGTTCAGCGCCGCTTCCTGTTGCTGGGCCTCGCGCAACTGCAACTGCCCTGTGAGCCGTCCACCTTCGAAGATCGGCAGCGACACCTGCGGCCCGAAGGCGAAGCGCCGCGCATCCCAGGCGCCGAAGTCGGCGAGCTGCAGCGACTGGAACCCGGCGCTGCCGGACAAGCGAATGCTCGGGTAGAAGTCGGCCTTGGCCACCCCGATGCTGGCGGTGGCAGCGTACAGACGGGCCTCGGCCTGGCGGATGTCCGGGCGCCGCTCGGCCAGTTGCGACGGGATGCCGATGGCGAAGCGCTGCTGCGGCGCCGGCAGCTCGCCGGGCGCCAGCAGGGTACTCTGCAAGCTGCGCGGCGGTTCGGCGGCCAGCAGGCTGAGGGCATTGATCAGGTCGTCGCGACGCGCCTGCAAGGTCGGCAGCCGCGCTTCGATCATCGCCACCTGGGCGTTGGCCTGGGCCACGTCGAGCCGGGTGGCGACGCCTTCGGCCTGGCGCTGTTCGGAGAGTGTCAGGCTGTGCCGGGCCAGGTCGAGGTTGTCCTCGGTGATCTGCAAGGTGTGCTGCACGGCGCGCAACTGAATGTAGTCACCAGCGGTTTCGGCCAGCAGTGCCAGCAGCACGGCATTGCGGTCGTTCTCGGCCACCGCGACATTGGCATCGGCCGCCTCCACCTGACGCCGCACGCGCCCCCACAGGTCCAGCTCCCAGCCGGCCACCAGATCCCCTGCCAGAGGTTGTAGGCCGACTTGCCGGCGTTGCCGGACGGATCGTTCAGGCCCTCGGCACTGTTGCGCGAGCGGCTGTAGCCGGCCTCGGCTGCCACCGACGGCGCCTGGTCGGCGGCCACGCTGCTGCGCAGCGCCCGGCTCTGCAGCAGGCGCGCGCTGGCCATCTGCAAATCCAGGTTGCGGGCCGCCACCTGCTCAATCAGGGCACTCAGGCGCGGGTCGTGGAAGCGCTCCCACCAACGCTGTTGCAGCGGCTCGGCCAGGGGTTGGCTGGCGGCCTGCTCGCCTTGCACGGCGCCCCACTGCTGCGGCGCCTGGCTGTCGGGGCGCTGGAAGTCCGGGCCCAGGGTACAGCCGCTGAGCAGCGCGACGAGTAACAGGGTGACGGCTGGCTGGCGGCTCATCGTGCGCTCACCTGTTTACCGGCGAGGCCGTCATGCTGCGTATCGATGGTCGCCTCCACTGACATGCCCACCCGCAGGCGCTCGCGCAAGGGCTGGTCGTCATCGAAGACGATGCGCACCGGGATGCGCTGCACCACCTTGGTGAAGTTGCCGGTGGCGTTGTCGGGCTTGACGGCGGCAAAGGTCACGCCGGTAGCCGGAGCGATGCTCTCGACCCGCCCGTGCAAGGTTTCACCCGAAAAAGTGTCGACGCTGATGCGCACCGCTTGGCCCGGCTGGACGTGGGTGAGCTGGGTTTCCTGGAAGTTGCCCACCACGTAGGCCTGCTGCAGCGGCACCACCGACAGCAAGCGCGCGCCTGGATTGACGTAGGCGCCTACGCGCAACGCGCGTTCGCCGACCATGCCGTCCACCGGCGCGACGATGCGCGTATAGGACAGGTCCAGCTCGGCCTTCTCCACCCCGGCCTCGGCGCGTTTGAGCTGGCCGTCGGCACTGCCGACCTGGGCCTGGAGAATGTCCACCTGCTTGCGCGTGGCCAGCAGCGCCGCCTGGGCGTTGGCCAGCCGTGCCCGCGCCTGGTCGACCCGGCTGCGCGCCTGCTGGGCGTTCTGCACCGTGCCGGCGCCCTGCTCGGCCAGGCGACTGTAACGGGTTACTTCATGGTCGGCGAAGCCGACTTCGGCCTGCGCCGCTTTCACCGCCGCCTCGGCCTGGGCGATCAGCGCCGCCTGACGATCCAGTGTGGCGCGGGCATCCAGGCTCTGCGCCTTGGCCACCAGCAACTGGGCCTGGGCGGCATCCAGCGCGGCCTGGTAATCGCGGGCGTCGAGGGTGGCCAGCAACTGACCGGCCTTGACCTGCTGGTTGTCCTCCACCAGCACCTGCTTGACGAAGCCCGCCACCTTCGGCGCGACCACGGTGTAGTCGGCGGTGACGTAGGCGTCGTTGGTGCGCTGCTGGTGGTCGCTGCCCAGCAGCCAGGGGCCGACCACGGCGGCCAGCAGGGCCACGGCGAGCACCGCCGCGATGATGAGTGTCTTGCGCGTGTGGGTCATTTTCGCTTGTCTCGAACGGGATCAGGCCACGGCACGGGGTGGGAAGACCCGGGTAGGCACGAAGGGAATCAGGCAGATCAGGGCAACGGCGACAGCCGCCATCACCAGGTACAGGTCGGCACTGGTCAGCACCAGGGCCTGCTGATGCAGGCGCCCGGCCAGATTGGCCGCCGCATCGTCCACCAGCGGCGCGTTACCCAGGCTGTCGACCAGGTGGTTGGAATGGAAATGCCGGCGCAGGGTGCCCAGCGCATCGAGCAGGCCGGCGGCGACCGCCGCCGACAGCCCTTTGACCGTGTTGAACCAGGCCGAGGCGAACGGGCCATCCTGCGGACTCATGCCGGTGGTGGAGAGCATCAGCAGCGGCAGCACCGCCATCGGCTGACCGAACACCTGCAACACGTAATACGGGTAGAAGTCGCCGCGAATCCACTGGCTGGTCAGCAGGCTGCTGCCCAGGCACGAAGCTGCGAGCATCGCCAGCCCGGCCGCCAGCACCCAGCGGCAGTCCACCGCGCGGATATTGCACAGCGCGGCGGTGAGCGGCAGGGCCAGCAGTTGCGGCAGCGCCACCAGCAGCATCAGCGGGCTGGTCTGCGCCGGGCGATAGGCCTGGATCTGCGCCAGGTAGGCCGAAGGAATGCTGGCCACCCCTGAGAGTACGATCAGCACCCCAGCCACCGTCACTAGGGCAAAACTCAGGTTGCGCCGCGACAGCAGGCGCAACTGGAAGAACGGCAGCGGTTCGGACCATTCGTTGTACAGGAACAGCACCAGCAGCAGGCTACCTCCGCCGAGCAGCCAACAGATGAGCGGCGAGTCGAACCAGCCCCAGCGGTCGCCCAGCGACAGGCCCAACACCAGGCCGCTGATGGCCGGCAGGCCCAGCAGCACGCCGCGCCAGTCGAACTGGGCGAAGCGTTCCAGGCGCAGCGGATCCTGCGGCAACCCCCAGGCCACGCAGCCCATGGCCAGCAGCGACGGCAGGATGATCTGCCAGAACGCCCACTGCCAGCCGACGTATTCGGTCCAAAGCCCGGCCAGCGGCGTGCCCAGGTTCGGCCCGAAGGTGGCGGTGAGGGCATAGCAGGCCAGCCCATAGACCTTGATTCCCGGCGGCAGAAAACGCAGCGCCACGCTCATCAGCATCGGCGGCAATGCGCCGGAGGCGAAGCCTTGCAACACGCGCAGCAGCATCAGGCTGTGCAGGTTGGGGGCGAACGGCTGCACCAGGCCGAGCCCGGCAAAGGCGGCAATGGCGATGAGGGTGAAGCGGCGCAAGGAAAAGGTGGTGGCCAGCCAGGGCGAGAAGGCCATGGCCGACACCGACGCCGCGGCATACACCGCCAGCAGCCAGGCCCCTTCATCGGCGCCGATCCCCATGGCCCCGCGTATATCGGCCAAGGCAATCTTGGTCACCCCCTCATTGAGCCCGGCACACAGCACCGCCAGCAGCACGCCGAACAGCCCCACCACCACCCGCAGGCCAAACGGCGACTGCGCAGGCGCTGCGGCCACCGGGGCGGCGATAGCAGGTGCGGTCAGGGCACTCATGATTCAGACATCTCCAGCAACAATTCTCGGCTGGAGGGATTTTAGAGGCGGCCAATGCTTACGAAAACTGACTTGTCGGAAGGTTAGAGTTGCGCGGGGCGCAACTCTAACCAGCGGCAAGCTTCGAGCGGCAAGCTGCAAGTAAGAGCGGATCGCGGCGCCTTTGATTTTCTTGCAGCTTGCAGCTTGCCCCTTGCAGCTCGCCTTTTCCGCTTGCAGCCTAAAGCTAAGCGCTGCTAGGCGGCGCAGTCCTTGACGGTGCGGCGTAGCCAGCGGTGGGCGGGGTCATTGTCGAAGCGGGGGTGCCAGGCTTGCATCACTCGCACTTTTTCCAGGGGGACCGGGATCTCGAAGGCGCGTAGCGGCAGGCCGAATTCCAGGACATTGCCGAGGATGTTGGCCGGCATCGGCAGGATCAGGTCCGACACCGGCAGCGAGAACATCGCTGAGTGGAAGCTGGGGGTGATCAGCGCGATGCGCCGTTGCAGCTTGTGGTTGGCCAGTTCCACGTCGATTGGGCCATTGGCGCGGCCACGGCGCGAGACGCTGATCTGTGGATAAAGGGTAAAGCGCTCGGGGGTGATGGGCTGCGCGAAGATCGGATGCTGCTCGCGGGCCAGACCGACGAAATGGGTGTCGAACAGGTGCTGCACCTTGATCTCCGGGCCCAGGTCGATGCTCGAACTCACTACCAGGTCGATCTGGCCCTGGCGCAGCACCAGGTCGTCGTCACCATGCGCCTCCGGCACGAAGCGCAGCACCGTGCGCGGCGCCTGCTCCTGCATGACGTGCAGCAGGCGTGCGCCGTACAAGGCGACGAACAGGTCGTTGGTGCGGATATTGAACGTGCGCTCCAGGCCTAACAGGTCTACGTCCTCGCCGCTGTTGAAGACCTGCCCGGCCTGCTCCACCAGCGCCCGCACCTGATCGCGCAGGGCCAGCGCCCGGGGGTCGGCACCAGGCCGCGCCCGGCGCGCACCAGGATCGGGTCGCCGAGCGCCTCGCGAATGCGCCCCAGGGTCCGGCTCATCGCAGCAGGGCTGAGATTCATGCGCTGCGCTGCGCCCACCACGCTGCCCTCGTCGAGCAAGGCGTCGAGGGCGACCAGCAGGTTCATGTCCGGAAGTTGCATGGGCGATTACCGTGATCCGTGTGTGAAGCGCGATGGTAGCAGGTCGCACGATTGCGTCTGGTGCAATGACGACATGCGCGGCAGGCGCTTTATCGTGGCAGGCAAAGGCGCAAGAATGCGAGCGGTCGTTTGCGGGTCAATCGCTGCGGCGAACCCCACCCCGCCAGGAGTTTCCATGCCTCAGCCGATCCTCATCGCCATCGACGCCTCCCCCGCCAGCACCGCGCTGATCGACCTCGCGCGTCGCTATTGCCACCCCGACCAACACCGCCTGCACGTGCTCCTGGCCATCGACCCGACCTTCGCCGTGCACGCGCGCCCGGCGACCTACTCCGAAGAGGAGCGCGAGGAATATCCTGCGGCCTGCGACGAGCAGCAACTGGCCGAGCGCGCCCTGCAGCAGGCCGTGGCCACCTTGCGCGAGGCGGGCTTCGACTGCGAGAGCGCCATGGTCGCTGGGCAGCCACAGGACGCTATCGTCGCCAAGGCCCAGGCATTGGACTGCGCCCTGATCGTCATGGGCCACCGGCACCTGTCGCGGCTGGGGCGACTGCTGGACCCGTCGATCAGTGCCAAGGTGATCGACCGGGTGAAGGTGCCGGTGCTGGTCTGCCCCGCGTCCTGACACCTGCTCACAGCCTGTCGCGAAGGCCTGGCGCGCAGCGCGCCGTCATCAGCCATCGCGGGGTTTCAGGATGATTTCGGTCGCCAGGTGTTGCGGCCGCTTCGCGGCGGACTCAGTCGTCAATGCTCGGCGTCACCACCACCGTACAGGTGGTGCCCGCCGCCAGCAGATAGCCCTCGGGCACCTGGTCGATGTGAATGCGCACGGGCACCCGCTGGGCCAGGCGCACCCAGTTGAAGGTCGGGTTGACGTCCGCGACCAGCTCGCGGCTCTGCGGGTTGTCGCGGTCGTAGATACCTCGGGCGATGCTCTCCACATGCCCTGCAGCACCTCGCCGCTCATCATCTGCAACTCGGCCCGATCGCCCGGCTTCACATGGGGCAGCTTGGTCTCCTCGAAGAACCCGTAGACCCTGAACGACTGCTCGTCCACCACCGCCATCACCGCCTCGCCGCTGCGGGCGTAGTCGCCCTGATGGACGTTGAGGTTGGTCACGTAGCCGTCGACGCTGGCGAGGATCTCGGTGCGCTTGAGGTTCAGCTCAGCCGCCGCCAACTGCGCCTGGGCCTGCTGGTAATCGGCCAGCGCGGCGTTGGCGAGGTTGCTGGCGTCGTCGCGGTTCTCCTTGGAGATCACCAGGTTGTCCAGATCGGCGCGGCGGCGGGCGTTGTCCTTGCGCATCTCCCAAGTGGCCTTGCGCGAAGCCACCAGCGCGCGCGCCTGATCCAGCGCCACCCGGTAATGCGCGGGGTCGATGCGAATCAGCACCTCGCCCTTCTTCACCCGCTGGTTATCGTGCACCGGCACCTCGACCACATAGCCAGGTACGTCGGCAGCGACGTTGATGATGTCGGCGCGCACGCGGCCATCGCGGGTCCAGGGGGTGGTCATGTAGTGCAGCCACAACTGGCGACCGATCACCACCGCAGCGGTGAGCACCAGCAAGGTGGCCAGCAGGCTGAAGAACTTTTTCATCGGGGCATTCTCACCAGTAGACCGACAGCGCCATCACGCCGAACAGGCAGACGAACAGGGACAGGCGCAGCAGCGCCGGGTGCCAGAAAAAACGGTAACCGTCATGGCTGGCGATGAAGCGGTCCAGGCCCCAGGCCAGGCCCGCAGCGAGCAGGAACATCAAGGTCATGGTGGGCAGGTACACGCCATGGAAGGCGATCTCACGGGGCATGGTGCAATCCTTTGGCCGGGGCCAGGGGTGACTGGGGGTCGAGCAGGGAGCTGCGGATGAAGTGCAGGTAACTCTGTGTGCGGCGCAGTACCGAGGTGTCGAAGTGCCGGGCGAACGGTTCGTCGGTGGCCTGCACGCGGCTGATGGCGTGATCCACGGCCACCAGCGCACGCTCGTGGTTGGCGGCACTGGGTTGCAGGAACAGCCGCGCCAAGGCCCGGCCCATCACCCGGATCGCCTGGCGCCACGCCTGCGACTCGGCGTAGGCCGGGTGCACCGGGGCGTTGGCCTGCTCCTTGCGCAACTCGATGATGGCGTGGCCGACCTCCGACACCACGAACATCCAGTCCATCAGTTCGGCCTGCACCTGCGGCTTGCCAGCGGCCAGACCGTAGGCCTGGTGCAGCAGGTCGCGGGTGCGGCTCTCGAACGCCGACCCCAGGCCGCGCAGGCGGCCGCCGATGGCGAACAGCACCTGCTCGCGCAATGCCTGCTGCAAGCGGCTCCACAGCCAGCGGCTGTTCGGCGGCAGGATGATCGCCCCGGCCGCAGCGCATACCAGCATGCCGATGACCATGCCCAGGTAGTCGTTGATGAAGCTGTATGGGTCGTAGACCGTGAGGTTGTTCGGCACCGAGCCGATCGAGAAGAACACCAGCAGGCCCACCCGTAGCCGGCATAGGCCGGGCGCGAGGCGAGAAACGCACCGAGCGCGAACACCGGCGCCAGCACCAGGCACAGCAGGGTAAAGCCGTCGATCCAGGGAAACACGAAGAAGGTTTCGAAGAAGCCGATGAAGGCTCCGAGCAAGGTGCCGCAGGCCATCTGGAACGCCATCCGCCGCGGGTTGGGCGAGGCCGCCGAGAGCCCGGCGGTGACCGTGGCGACCAAGGTCATCATGGCGCCGCTGGGCCAGTCGCTGAGCAGCCAATAGCTGCCCAGCAGCAACAGCACGGCAGCGCCGCGCACTCCGGCGGCCAGCGACACCAGCCAACTGGTCTGGGCCACGTAGGGCTCGTCCCAGCGTTCGCGCTCGTGGTTGTGCGCCGCCAGCGACGCGTGGGTCTGGGCGTAGCTGTAGAGCTCGTCGATCAGGCGATAGAGCAGCTCGTAGGTGGTGTGGAAATCCAGCAGGTCGGCTTCGCTGGGTGACGTCTCCAGGTAGGCAGCGCGCAGGCTGCGCACCTGGGTTTGCAGGCCGTCCTTGTAGGCGGCCAGTTCCAGGGTCAGGCGCAGGGCGTCAGGGTCGGTCAGGTAGCGGTTCACGTAGGGTTCGAGCAACGCCACCAGGGTCTGCACGCCTGGCTCGATGGCCACGACGATCTGCGCAGGCCCGCGCGCGCGCAGCCGCTCCAGCAGCCGGTGCAGCGCGTTGAAACGGGTGGTGATGGCCATGAACTCGCTGTTCATGCGCATCAGCCGGCCGGAGCGGCGGCGCATGTGCGGGTCTTCGAAGGCGGTGACGTTGCGCAGGCTTTCCAACCCCACGGCCTCGGCGATGAAGCGCACGTTGCGGGTCTCGAGCTGGGCGCGCTCGCTGTGGCCGCGCAAGGCTTCGACCATCACCCCGGCGTACACGCCGAAGCGCTGGTAGAGCGCGTGGCGCATGGCCGCGCTGGCCGATTGCGGCAGGATCGCGGCACTGACCAGGGTGGAGACGAGGATGCCCAGGGAAATCTCCAGCAGGCGCCACACCGCCGCCATGAACGCCTCGTCCGGGTGCTGCAGCACCGGCAAGCCGATCATCGCGGCGGTGTAGCCGGCCAGCACGAATCCATAGGCGCGAAAGGTGCGGTAGCGCATGGCCCCGGCCGAGCACAGGCCCACCCACAGCGCCAGGCTGGGCAGGAACAGCTCGGTGTTCTGCGGGAACAGCGCGATCAGCGTGACCATCATCGCCGAGCCGACCAGGGTGCCAAGCAGGCGATAGAAGCTCTTGGCGAACACATGACCGCTCTGCGGCTGCATGACGATGAACACCGTGATCATCGCCGTGCGCGGCTGCGGCAATTCCAGGCGCATGGCCAGCCAGAGGGTCAGGAAAGCAGCGGCCAGCACTTTGAAGATGTAGATCCAGGTGACGCCGTCGGTGCGCGCCCAGGCGAAGAAACCGCGGCGCCACTCAAGGCGCGCCAGCCAGTCCCTCATCGTGGCGGCTCCGACGGCACATCAGCCCCTGCACCCAGCCCGCCACCCAGCGCGGTGACCAGGTCGGCATGCACGCTCAGGCGCGCGGCCTGCACCTGCTGCTGTATCTGCTGCTGGCGAAACAGCAGGGTCTGGGCATTGAGCACATCGAGGTAATCGGTGAGCCCGCGCTGGAACGCCAGGGTGGCCATGTCGTAGGTCTTCTGCGCGGCGGCGACCGACTCGGTGGCAAAACGCGCCTGCTGCTGCAACGACTCGCGGCGGATCAGTCGATCGGACACCGCTTTCAAGGCGTCGATCACCGTGGCGTTGTAGTGCGCCACTGCCAGGTCGTACTCGGCCGAGGCCGCGCCCAACTGCGCGCGCAGGCGGCCGCCGTCGAAGATCGGCAGGCTGATGGCAGGGCCCACGTTGTAGCTGAACTTGCGGCCGCTGAGAAACGCCAGCGGGCCACCGCCAGTGGCCATGAAACCCAGGCCGCCGACCAGGTCGACATTGGGGAAGAACGCGGCGTGGGCCACATCGATACCCCGGGCCTGGGCTTGCACCTGCCAGCGGCTGGCGACCACATCCGGGCGCTGGCCGATCAGCTCGGCGGGCAACGCCGACGGCAGGGCCAGCGGCGCGGCCAGCGACAGGCTCGGCCGCGCCAGGCGGGCGCCCTCCCCCGGTCCTTTGCCAGCCAGCGCCGCCAGTTGGTTGCGACTCAGGGCGATGGCCTCGTCGAGGCCGTCGAGCTGGCGATGGGTTTCCGGCAGCGGCGCCTCGGCCTGGCTCACTTGCAGGTGGGTACCGATACCGGCGGCCAGGCGACGCTGGGCCAGGTCGAGAATCTGCTGCTGCTGGGCCAGCTCGGCGGCGACGATGTCGCGCCGGGCGAACTGCAGGCTCAGGTCGATGTAGGCACGCACCACATTGTTCTGCAGCTCCAGGGCCGCCTGCCGGGCTTCGGCGACGCGCACGTGGGCCTGGTCCACGGCCTGCTCGCTGGCGTTGCGCTCGGCGCCCCACAGGTCCAGGGCGTAGCGCAGGCCGAGGTGGGCATCGTTGTCCCAGGTGTTGGCGCCGGACAGCGCGCCGGGGCCATAGAACTGATCGTCCGGCCAGTTGTGGCGCTTGAGGGTGAGCGCGCCATCGCCCTGAAGCTGCTCGCGCGATTCGACTACGCCCGCCATGGACCGGGCCTGACGCACACGGGCGGCGGCCATGGCCAGGGTCGGACTGCCGGCCAGGGCCAGTTCGATCCAGCGGTCCAGTTGCGGATCGCGGTAGGCTCGCCACCACTGCTGGGCTGGCCAGGCGGCGTCCTGTGCGGCCGCGCCGATGGCGTGGTCGATGCTCAGTTCATTGGGTTGCAGGGTGTGGCTTTGCGGGGCGATGCCCAAGGTGGCGATGCAGCCGCTCAAGGTCAGACTGAGGGCACAGGCACTGAGCGTTCGAAACGCTCCGAGGTGGCGACGCGGCACTGCGGCGATTTCCCGAGGATGAGGTGGTGGGCCGGGCAATTCTAGGGGCGGGTTTCATTGGCGATAAGCACGTATTCCTGCGAATCTTTGTTACCGAAACAGCGATAATCCGGCTTTGGTCGCACGTGCTTTTTTGTCGCGGCATGTCACAATTTCGCCCTCTAAATCGAGAGTGACCCATGGACACCCTGCAAAACATGCGTGCTTTCAGTTGCGTCGCCCAGCTCGGCAGCTTCACCGCCGCTGCCGGGCAATTGGACACCACCACCGCGAACGTGTCGCGGGCGGTCTCCAACCTGGAAGCCCATCTGCAAACCCGCCTGCTCAACCGCACCACCCGCCGCATCGCCTTGACCGAGGCCGGCAAGCGCTACCTGATGCGCTGCGAACAGATCCTCACCTTCGTCGAAGAAGCCGAGGCCGAGGCCAGCGACGCCCATGCGCGTCCGGCCGGGCAATTGAAAGTGCATTCGATGACCGGCGTCGGTCAGCACTTCGTGGTCGATGCCATCGCCCGCTACCGCGAAACCCACCCGGACGTGACCTTCGACCTGACCATGGCCAACCGCGTGCCGGACCTGCTCGACGAGGGCTATGACGTCTCCATCGTGCTGGCCACCGAGCTGCCCGACTCGGGTTTCGTCTCCCAGCGCCTGGGCATCACCTACAGCATCGTCTGCGCCTCGCCGGACTACGTGGCCCGCCACGGCAGCGCGCAAAAGCCCGCCGAACTGCTCAAGCACCAATGCCTGCGCATGGTCAGCCCGGTCATTGCCCTGGAGAAGTGGCTGTTCAACGGCCCCGAAGGACAAGAGGTGGTGAACGTCACCAGCTCGCCGTTCCAGGTCAATTCCGCCGACGCCATGAAGACTGCGATCCGCAGCGGCATGGGCGTGGGCGTGCTGCCCATCTATTCAGCCATCGACGGCCTGCGCGACGGCAGCCTGGTGCGGGTGATGCCCGAGTACCGCCTGCAGGAGCTGAACCTCTACGCCATCTACCCCTCGCGCCAATACCTGGACGCGAAGATCAAGACCTGGGTGGAGTACCTGCGCAATTCGCTGCCGGAGATCCTCGCCGCGCATGAGGCCGATCTCAAGACCCACCTTTAGAAAGCGGCCGCGGCTTTTTCTCGCCGCCGTAAACGCGTAGCGTGTAGCGCTTCCCAAGGAGTAGCCCATGAAAAAGACCGTCCTGGCTTTCAGCCGTATCACGCCGGCCATGGCCGAGCGCCTGCAGCAGGATTTCCACGTGATCCTGCCCAACCCCAAGCTCGGCGACATCAGCGCCCAGTTCAACGAGGCGCTGCCCGAGGCCCACGGGCTGATCGGCGTCGGCCGCAAGCTGGGCCGCGCGCAGCTCGAAGGCGCGGGCAAGCTCGAGGTGGTGTCCAGCGTCTCGGTGGGCTACGACAACTATGACCTGGACTACTTCAACGAACGCGGCATCGCCCTGACCAATACCCCCGACGTGCTCACCGAAAGCACCGCCGACCTGGGCTTCTCGCTGATCATGGGCTGCGCCCGACGCACCGCCGAGCTCGATGCCTGGACCAAGGCCGGACACTGGCAGGCCAGCGTCGGACCGGCGCAGTTCGGCAGCGACGTGCACGGCAAGACCCTGGGCATCGTCGGCCTGGGCAACATCGGCGCGGCCATCGCCCGACGCGGCCGGTTGGGCTTCGGCATGTCGGTGCTGTACGCCGGCAACAGCCGCAAGCCGGCGCTGGAGCAGGAACTGGGCGCGCAATACCGCAGCCTGGAGCAGTTGCTGGGCGAAGCCGATTTCGTCTGCATCGTGGTGCCGCTGTCCGACGCTACGCGCAAGCTGATCGGCGCCCGCGAACTGAAACTGATGAAGCCCAGCGCGTTCCTGATCAACATCGCCCGGGGCCCGGTGGTGGACGAGGCAGCGCTGATCGAAGCGCTGCAAGCCGGTACGATTCGCGGCGCCGGACTTGACGTGTACGAGAAAGAGCCACTGGCCGACTCGCCGCTGTTCACGCTGCCCAACGCCCTGACCCTGCCCCATGTGGGATCGGCCACCGCCGAAACCCGCGAGGCCATGGCCAACCGCGCCCTCGACAACCTGCGCGCGGCGCTGCTCGGCGAGCGGCCGCGCGATCTGGTCAATCCGCAGGTGTGGAAGGGCTGAGGCGATCGGCGCCGGCTACACGGACGGCGTCGTCACCGGGGCGCGCGGCTGCCGCCGCCGCCCCTGCACCTTGCGCACCACATAGCGCGGACGGTGCTTGGTCTCCTGGTAGATGCGCCCCACGTACTCGCCCAGGATGCCGATACCGATCAGTTGCACCCCGCCGAGGAACAGGATCGCCGACAACAGCGACGGATAGCCTGGCAGGTCCACGCCCCACAGCACCTTCTGCACGATCAGGTACACGGCGAAGAACAGCGCGAACAGCGACACCGCGGCGCCGATGTAGGTCCACAAGCGCAGCGGCACCGTGCTGAACGAGGTGATGCCGTCCAGCGCCAGGTTCCACAGCCGCCACAGGCCGAACTTGCTCTCCCCCGCTACCCGTGGCGGGCGGTCGTACTCGATGATCTCGGTGCGAAAACCCACCCACGACAGCACGCCCTTCATGAACAACTGCTGCTCAGGCAACTGGCGGATCGCCGCGACCACCTTGCGGTCGAGCAGGCGGAAGTCGCCGACGTTCTCCTCGATATGGGTGGACGCGATGCGGTTGTGCAGCCGGTAGTACAGGCGCGCGGTCCAGCGTTTGAGTGGGGTGTCGGCGTTGCGGCTGCGGCGCTTGGCCAGGACCACGTCGGCGCCCTGGCGCCAGCGCTCGACCATCTGCGCGATCAGCTCGATGGGGTCTTGCAGGTCCACGTCGATCGGCACCATGGCATCGCCATCGGCGTACTCCAGCCCGGCGAACAGCGCCGACTCCTTGCCGAAGTTGCGCGAGAAGTTGATCACCGTCACCCACTCGTCGCGCAGCGCCAGTTCCGCGCACAGGGCTTCGGTGTCGTCGCTGCTGCCGTCGTTGACGAACAGGATCTCCACCGTCATGCCCTGCAGCGACGGCTCGGCGCGCACGGTGCGGTAGAAGTGCTCAAGGGTGTCCTGCTCGTTGTACACCGGCACGATCAAGGTGATGTTCATGGCGTCCTTCCTCTGAAGACCACACGGCGTGAAAAGCTGTAGCCCAACACCAGGCTCAGCGCGGAAAAGCTAGACAGCGTCAACCACGGCGACAGTTGCGCCCAGTCGGAAATCGCGCCCAAGGCCAGGCTCAAGGCGCCGATGCCGGACATGAACAGCAGGTAGCGGCGCTTGCTGGGGCGTGCGGCGAAGGTGTAGCGGGCGTTGACGTAATACGACAGGCTTGCGGCGGCCAGGAAGGCCAGCAGGTTGCTGGTGGCCTGGCGCAGGCCCAGCAGCAGGTAGAGGCCGAAGAATACCGCCCAGTGGGTCAAGGTGTTACCCACCCCGACCAGGGCATAGCGACGCATCTGCCGCCACAGGCCATGCGCGTGTGGGGTCATGGCAGTGTCCAGGGGCGGCGCTGCGGCTTGGTCACCACGTAGCCCTCGTCCCCGACCAGATAAATGCGATAGAGCCGATTGTCCACGATCGGGGCGAGGGCAGCGCCGGCCAGGGTATCGATCTGCCAAGCAGGCGGCGGACTTCGATTGGTATGCACGTTGATGTAGAACTGGCCAAGGCCGACCTGGGTCATCATCTCGGGCAGCAGCACGAAGTTCGAATTGCGGATGAAGGCCAGTACCGGGACGTGGTCCAAGGTTCCCGAAGCGGCGGGCAGCCAGCCCTCGGACTGGTGCGCGTCCAGCACATAGAATCGCTGGGCTTTGTCCAATTCGCGATGACTGAGGATGTCCTGGCCGATGTACTGGGCGATGGCCGCCGTCTGCGTTTTCTGCGCCTCCAGCACGCGGCCATTGGCATAGGCCAGCGACAGCATCGACAACAGCGGTAGGCAAAGGATCAAAGCTCGATCAGGCGAAGCCTCGCCCAGGCCGAGTCTGGCAAGGAGGAACAGCAGCACCAGCACGCAGGCGAAGCCCATCAAGGTCCGCGCGCCATGGCTGAAGTCAGCGAACACCAGCATGATCCCGGAGGTCATGACCAGCAGCACCAGCACTGCCAGCCCCAGCCCAAGACCGCGTATCAGCAAGACCACAGCGCCTCGCTCACGCAACGACGAGCGAGCCGCGCGCAGCCCGCCCAGCAGCGCCAACAGTACAAGGCCGATGCCCAACATCACATTGCCGGGCGTGAACAACAACGCGACATGCTCGAACACCACGCCCAGCCGCCGCAGCACTTCGCCGGGCCATGCCGAATCGAACGCCAGCAACGCCAGGCGCTGCCCGGACATCCACGGCAACGCCAGCAGCAAGTACAGCACCCCGCCCGACAGCGCCTGAAGCAACCGCCGCCCCGCTGCCCCGAGCACCTTCGTCAGTTCATCGCCACGCAGCAGCCCGCGTACCGCCTCGATGCAGCACAGGCCGACGAACAGGTTCAGCGTCACCTGATAAAAACCCAGGCCGCAGGCGATGAGCGCCGCGCCAGCCAACAGGCGGCGCGGCCCGACGGTAATGGCCAGGATCATCGCCGACACCCCCAGCGCCATCGCCGGGCCGTCGTACTGGTACGACAGGTTCTGCAAAAAGAACGGGCTGTACCACAGCGGCAGCACCACCAGCAGATCGCTGGGTCGCGGCTCGATGAAATAGTGCTGGGCCAGCCGCGCCAAGGCGTAGGCCACCACGGGCAGGACCAGCAGCAACGGCAAGGGAAACAGGTTGATCGCGCCACCGGAAAAGCCCAGACCTGCATGCAGCCACTGGGTCAGCAAACGGCCCTCGCCGCTCCAATGACCGATGGCGGTCTGCGCCCGCCAGACATCGTCGAGGTACATCGCGTCGGCGAGGATCAGCGGCAACACATGCAACGCCAGCGCGCACAGGCAGATCAATTGCGCCTGGCGCAGGGTGAGCGGGCGATTCCATGACGAGACTGACTGCATGACCTACCTGGCGGGATCTGAGGGAGTGGGCCAAGTGTAGACGCTCCCGCGCTGGCGTCTGCTGCAATCCCGCCAGGCACGCCCGTCACTTCATCGCCAAAGCCGCGCCTGGCGCTTTGATCGGTCGTGGCTTGCGAAACACCAGCACATTGCCGGCCATCACCGCCAGCAGGCCCAGCAGCGCCGGTGGCGTCCACTGGTAACCCTCGGCGAAAGCCGAGACGTTCAGCGCCACCAGCGGGAACAGCACGGTGCAGTACGCCGCACGCTCCGGCCCCAGGCGTCCAACCAGGGTGAGGTAGGCGGTGAAGGCGATCACCGAGCCGGGAATCACCAAGTACAGCAGCGAGCCGATATAGCGCGCGTTCCATTCCACGCTAAACGGTACGCCGCTGACCAGGCAGTACAGGCCCAGCAGAATCGCACCGTAGACCATGCCCCAGGCGTTGGTGGTCATCGGCCGCAGGCCCGCCTTCTGCTGCAGGCTGGAGAGCAAGTTGCCCGCCGAGAAACACAAGGTGCCGAACAATGCCAATGCCAGGCCGACCAGGGTTTCGGTACTGGCGGTATGGTCCGACAGTTCAGGCCAGAACAGCAGCCCCAGGCCGAGCAGCCCCAGCGCACCGCCGCCGAGCACATTGGCGGCGATGCGCTGGCCGAAGAACAGCCGCGCGTTCAGGGCGTTCCACAAGGTCGCCGTGGAGAACACCACGGCGATCAGCCCACTGGCGATCCATTGGCTGGCGGTGAGAAAACACATGAAGTTGACGCAGAACAGGCACAGGCCCTGGGCCAGACAGATCAGGTGCCCCCGCCGCCCCATCGGTTGCAGGCGGCGGGTCAGCAGCAGGACGGCGAACAGGATCAACCCGGCCAGCGCGAAGCGGTAGACGATCGAGACCGGGATGGCCACCACGCCCAGTTGCAGCTTCAGTGCGATCCAAGTGGTGCCCCAGATCAGGACGGTGAGCAGGTACAGGGACAGGTTCATAGCGTGGATCCTTGCGCGAAAAGTGACGGCTGGGCGTGCGCGGCCCGACCTCGACCGCCGCAGTCTTCACCGGCTGGCGCCACCGCGCTTGCACAAACTTGCGCTTTTGCGCTGCGCCCTCTGCGCAACGCGCCCGCCGCGCAGTAGGATGCGAGTCACGAGGAACCCGCCGATGCCGCCACTTCATCAACTGCACGTGTTCAATGCCCTGCACAGCTCGCCGCGGGCGCGCCTGGAGTCCAGCGCGCAGCTCGGCGAGGGGCTGGCCGTGGCCTTGTGGAACAACCGGGACGACACCCGCGACTATCAGGCGCCGAGCCACCACACGCTGTCGTGCTACATCGCCGATGGCACGGGCACCTATCGCCGCCAGCGCCCCGCCGACAAAGGCGCGCCGGGCAAGCTGTGCATCATGCCGGCCGGCCATGAGTCCAACTGGGTGATCGACGGCAGCATCCGCCTGGCCCACCTGTACATCAGCGACGAACGCTTCGCCCTCGGTTGCCTGCGCCTGCTGGACCGCGAGCCGCGTCAGATGCAGTTGCACGAAGCGATCTTCATCGACGAGCCGCAGCAAGCCTTGCGCTTTCGTCAATTGATCGACCTGGGCTGGGACGAGCCGGGCGAGCGCCTGCTGGCCAGCAGTCTGGCGCATGCCATCGTCGACCACGCCGTGCTCGGCCAGGTCGGCCTGCGCCAGGGCCTGCGGCTCAAAGGCGGGCTGGCGCCGCACCAGCGCAGGCAACTGACCGACTACATCGAGGCGCATCTCGACCAGCCGCTGGCCCTGGCGGATCTGGCGCAGCGTTGCAACCTGTCCGAATATCACTTCGCGCGGATGTTCCGCGAAAGCTTCGGCCTGCCGCCACACCAGTACCTGCTGGCGCGGCGCCTGGAGCTGGCGTGCCGCCTGCTGCGCCAGGGCGACCTGCCGCTGGGGCAGGTGGCGCTGCTGTGCGGCTTCGCCAGCGCCAGTCACTTCAGCAACCGCTTCCGCCAGGCCCTCGGCGCTACGCCGGGAGCGTATCGCGCCGCGTTTGCCTGAGCCTGCGCGTTCAGCGGGGCGTCAGAACTCCAAGGTGCTCGACAGACTGATCTGCCGTGCATCGCCGATGGCGACGAAGTAACGGTTCACCGCCGAGCTGTAGTAGACCTTGTCGAACAGGTTCTTCACGTTCAGTTGCAGGCGCACCTTGTGCTCGTCCAACCGGGTTTCGTAGCTGGCGAAGGCGTCGGCCACGGTGTAGGCCGGCAGGTCGAAGTCGTTGCTCGGGTTGCCGGCACGCTCGCCCACGTAGCGCGCACCGGCGCCCAGGCGCAGGCGGTCGCCGCCGAACAGGCTGCCGTAGTCGTACACCGCCGACAGCGAGCCGCTGTGGCGCGCCACGTTCTGCAGGCGATTGCCCTTGAGCGCCGGATCCTTGGTGACTTCGGCGTCGGTGAAGGCGTAGCTGCCGATCAGGCTCCAGCGCTCGCTGAGCTGGCCACTCAGGTCGAGTTCGACGCCGCGCGAATTGACCTCGCCGGCGTTGCTGTAGAGGGTTTCGCCCGAGCGTGGATCGAGGTTGGCCACCAGCACGTTGCGCTTGGTGATGTCGAACAACGCCAGGGTGCCGGTGATCTGACCCGGAATATCGAGCTTGGCGCCCAGCTCCCAGGCCTTGCCCTGCTCCGGCGCGATGGAGGCGTCAAGCACGCGCCCACCGGTCAACGGCGCAATGCTGGAATTGGGCTTGAACGACTCGCTGTAGCTGCCATAGAACGACAACTGCTCGTCGACCTTGTAGACCAGCCCGGCATGCGGGGTCCAGGCGTGGTCGCGGGTATCGGTATTGACGTTGAAGGGGCGTCCGCGTCCGGCGAGTTGGTCGTACTGCTGCAGGCGCAGGCCCGCCACGGCGATCCAGTGATCGTCCAGGTGCACGGCGTCCTGGGCGAACAGCGAGTCGGTGCGTAGCTTGTCGGTCTGGTCGCTGTCGCTGGCGCGCACGGTCGTGCCTTCCGGCTCACGACCATAGATCGGGTTCAGGTAGCTGAACCTTGAACGACTGGCCTGGCGGATCAGGTCGGCGCGGTAGACCTTGCGGTCTTCGTGGTCCATGCCCAGCAGCAGGTCGTGCTGCATGCCGGCCAGTTGCACGTTGCCGGTCAGGCTCAAGGTGGCGAACTGGTCGCGACTCATGGCGCCATGGGTGCCGTCGATACTGCGGTTCAAGGTGCCAAGGGCATCGTTGACGCCGGTCACCCGCACCTGGCTGGCATCGTAGGTTTCGCGGTTGAAGCTGTAACCCATGTGCACTTTCCAGTCGTCGGCCAACTGGTGGTCGACTTCCAGGCGATACAGGTCCGAGCGCCCTTCCATGTCGTTGAACTTCTCGTCCAGGCGACGCGTGGCCGGGATGTCCAGCGGGTGGTTGGTACGGTTGCTGATCGCCGTGCCACGGTCGAATGGCGAGAGGAACTCGCGGTGCTCGTAGGCGAAGGTCACCTGGGTGTCTTCGCCGTACCAGGCCAGCGACGGTGCCACCAGCGACTCGCGGTGCACGCCGAAATTGCGCCAGTAGTCTTCGTCTTCGTGGTCGACGATCAGGCGATAGGCCAGGTTGCTGTCGCCCAGCGCGCCGGTACTGTCGAAGCTGCCGCCACTGCCGTTCTTGCCACTGCCGTAGCTGGAGCCGCGCACGGTCAAGGCGTTGTACTGCTGCATCTGTGGGCGCTTGCTGACCACGTTGATCACCCCACCCGGATCCTGGATGCCGTAGAGCAGCGAGGCCGGGCCTTTGAGCACTTCGACCCGCTCGGTGGTGGCGTTGAGGCTGCGGCCCTGCACCAGCGGCATGCCGTCGCGCATGATCGAGCCGTCGCGGTTGTCGCCGAAGCCGCGCTTCATCACCGTGTCGGCGGTGCCGCCGAAGTTGTTGCCCTGAGTGATGCCGCTGACGTTGGCCAACGCGTCGTCGAGGTTGCGCGGGGCCTGGTCGCGTAGCACCTGGGCAGACACCACGTTGATCGCGTGGGGGATCTCCAGGTTCGGGCCCTGGCCGCGCATGATCGAGGCGCTGGCCGGCGGCTGATAACTGAAGTTGTCCAACTGCGAGGTGACGTTGGTGGCTTGCAGGCTGACGGCGCCAGCGGTATCCAATGCCTCCAGGGTGAAGGTGCGGGCGTCGAGACGACGCCAGATCAAACCCGACTGGCCGAGCAACTGCTGCAAGGCCTGTTCGGCGCTCAAGGCGCCGTTCAGCGCCGGTGCCTGCTGGCCGGACAGCGCCAGGGTGTACACCACGCTCTGCCCGGTGGTCTGGCTGAACGCCGCCAGTGCCTGGGCCAGAGGCTGGGCGGGCTGGGCGAAGGTGAACAGCTGGACCTGCTCGGCCGCACGGGCCAGTGGCGCCTGCGTCAGCAGGGACGAGGCGCAAAGACCGAACCAGAGAGGGACGCAACGCGGGGTGAACTTCATGGACGCAGACCTGTGAGGAAACGGTTTGGTTGCGAATGAATCGCACTTTCACTCACTACACGGATGCGAGCCCGTTCCACCTCACCCGCTTTTGAAAATATTTTTCGACGGCGCCCCGGGCCTGCTGCACTCAGCGAATGATCGTCACCCGGCCCAAGAAGGTCTGCGGCGTGAAACCCAGCACCTTGCCCAGCGACGCCAGGGCCTGCAACGGCTCCTGTACCGGGAAACTGCCGCTGACCGGGCGCTGCGCCAACGCCTCGTCGAGCAGCAGCAGGCGTCCTGGGTAATAGCGCTGCAGGTCGTCGACCACCTGCGCCAACGGCACCTGGTAGTAGTTCAGCCAGCCCTGACGCCACGCCAGCCGGCTGTCGCTGTCCACCGTCTGCATTTCTCCGGCGTGACCCTCGGCATAACGCAGTTGCTGATTGGCGACCAGTTCGCGCGGTGTCGCGCCCGGCGCCGGCGTCACCGCCACGCGTCCGCTGCGCACGGTGACCTCGGCGCTGTCGCCGCGCTCGCGCACCTCGAACTGTGTGCCCAGCACCCGTACTTCGCCGCCAGCGGCCTGCACCAGGAATGGCGCGCCGGTGTGGGTCACCTCGAAGAACGCCGCACCACGCAACAGGCGCACACGGCGCTGGCCGGCGGCGAAGTCCAGGGCCACGGCGCTGCCAGCATCCAAGGTCAGGCGCGAGCCGTCGCTGAGCGTGACCTGCCGCACCTGCGCCGCGCTGCGGTAATCGGCGCGCAGATCCTGCAGCCAGAACTGCGGCTGCCAGCCGGCCAGGCTGCCGAGCGCCAGCACCAGGCAGGCCGCCGCCGCCAGCGCGGCGCCACGCCAGCGCCGACGCGTCGATGACGGGCGCATGGCCTGGAGATACTGCTGCAGTTGCGCCTGCTCTTCTTCGGCCAGGCGCAGCGCCGGGCCCTCGCTCTGGTGCCACAGTGCCTGGGCCTCGGCGTAGGCGTCACGGTGCGCCGGGTGCGCCAGCAACCAGCGTTTGAACGCCGCGCCGTCGGCGGCGGCCGGCTGCTCGTTGATACGGCTCAGCCAGCCCAGGGCCATGCGCGACTGCTCGGCGGTGATCGGCTCGGACGGACTCATCGGCGCTCGCTCCCTGGCCTGCGCGTTGCGGTGGCGGGCTCGGCGACACTCGCCTTGCACGCTTCAAGGGCGCGCATCATATGCTTTTCCACCGCACTCTGGGACAGCTGCATGGCCTTGGCGATCTCGCCGTACTTGCAGCCGTGGATACGGTTGAGCAGGAAAATCTGCCGGGTGCGCTCGGGCAGATCGCGCAGGGCCTGTTCGATTCGGCGCAGGTCGTGATCGACCTCCAGCGCCTGCTCGGGCGCCTGGGCCGACGGCTCTTCATCGTCCAGATAAAGCCCCTCGGCCACCCGCCCGCGACTGCCTTCGCTGCGCAAGTGGTCGATGGCCAGGTTACCCGCGCAGCGCAGCAGGTAGGTGTCCAACGCTTCGACCTTGACCGTAGGTCGGCGCCAGAAGCGCAGGAACAGTTCCTGGACCAGGTCCGAAGCCGTGGCGCGACAGCCCACGCGCCGACTGACCAAGGCCTCCATGCGTCCACGCTGGGCCAGGAACACCTGAACGAAGCGCGCCCGACCACCGGCCTCGTCGAGTTCCGGCTCGCTCACGCGGCGAACACCGCCAGCAGCGGCGCCAGCACCAGACTGGCGCCCGCCAGGCCCAGCAGCACGCGCGGCAGGTAGGGCAGGCCGAACACCCACAGGGTCAGGCCGGCCATCAGCAGCGCCGTCCACTCCACCAGCCCCAACGCCAGCCCGCGCACGTGCACGGCCAGCAGCAGCGCCAGCAGCAACAGCGTCGCGCCGCCCACGCGCAAGACCCGCAACTCCACTGCGCGTGGCTTGCGTGCGAGCAACTCGGTGAAGTGCTTGTCCATGGCCAGGCACAGGGCGACCAGCGCCGCGAAGTTGAACAGGGCAACGCTCAGCATCAGTTCGCTTCCAGAGTGGGGCCGGCAGCCTTGTCACGGCCCGCGCGCTTGGCCATGGGCTTGGGCGCGCGCAACATCTTCGCCCCCGCCCAGGCCAGGAACAGCCCAGTGCCCAGGGCGGTGAGGTCGAAGCCGGCCATGGCCCAATCGCCCACGGCGATCGAATGGTTCAGGCCCTGTCCGGTGGTGAGGCCGTTGAGCAGCGGCAGCAGGCCGAACGCCGCCGCGCCTAGGGCCAACTGCTCGCCCCAGGCACGCCGGCCGGGACGCAGCGTGGCATGCACCAGCGACAGTCCCCAAGCCATGAAGAAGGCCCTGATCTCCCACTCGGCGCGGCCTTCGAGCGCCACTGGCACCAGCCGATTGGCCCAGAAGAATGCGGCCACGCCGAGCAGCAGCCCGGCCATGCTGGCGATGTTGAGCACCTCGACCAGGCGCAGTTCGGGCGGCTGACGCTCGCGCTTGGCGTGCTTGAGCTGGCGCTTGCCCAGCCACATCACCAAGCCCGTTCCGATCACCGCCGTGCCGGCGACGCCGAACACGAAATACAGCCAGCGCAGCCAAGGGCCAGCGAAATTGCCCATGTGCAGACCGACGAAGGTGAAGGAGGTCATCATCGCCGCGCTTTCCGCCGCGCCCTGCGACAGCAGCGCGCCGTCGGCGCCGTTGAAGGTCCAGTTGGCGCTGCGCCTGTAGGCGACGCTGTCGGCCGAGGCGCGGCTGAGGGTCACCCGCGCGCTGGCATCGCCCGGATTCTCCACACGAATCAGATTGATCTGTGCGCCCGGCGCTTGCTCCAGCACCTTGTGATACAGGGTCGAGAGCGGCACCTGCGGCGCAGCGCCGAGGCTTTCGATGCTTTCGTCGCGTCCGAACAAGTCGTTGAAGTAACTGTTGGTGTCGCCATAACTGGCGAGAATCCCGGCAGGCATCACCATGTACATGAAGATCACCAGGCTGCTGTAGCTGATCATCAGGTGAAACGGCAGCACCAGCACGCCGATGGCGTTGTGGCCGTCCAACCATGAGCGCTGGCCCTTGCCGGGTCGGAAGGTGAAGAATTCCTTGAAGATTTTCTTGTGGGTGATGATGCCGGTCACCAGCCCCAGCAGCATGATGAAGGCGCAGAACGTCGACAACCAACGGCCCCAGGGGTGTGGCATCTCCAACTGGAAATGGAAGCGATAGAAGAATTCGCCTCCCCGGCTGTCGCGACCTTCGACCGGCTGGCCGCTGGCAGCATCCAGTTCCTGGCCGTTGAAACCGCGCCGCCCCGAATGCTCGGGCTCGCGATAACCAACGCTCAAGGCCGCCTCGCGCTCGCTGGGCAGGCGAATGAACCAGGTGCTGGACTGGGCGGCATGGGCTTGCAGGTAGCGCTGGGCCAGATCGAGGCTCGCGGCCCGGTTCAACGGATGGCTCTGGATCTCCGGCTTGGTCCAGTGGGTGATCTCTTCCTTGAAGTACGACAGCGTGCCGGTGAGGAAGATGGCGAACAGCAGCCAGCCGAAGATCAGCCCGGTCCAGGTGTGCAACCAGGCCATGGCCTGACGGAAGCCTTCCTTCATGGCTGCTTCACCCACCAGGCCAAGACACCGACCGCGCCCAGCACCAATGCCGGCAGCAGCACGCCCAGCCAGGCGCGCAGCGCGCTACGGCAAGCGAAGCACCAGAGGAAGGCGAGCACGTAGAACACGAACGACAGCATCATCCCGGTCAGCGCCGCATCGACCTGGGCACCCGGCATCAGCAGGCTGGTGCAGACACTCACCGCCGAAGCCAGCAGATAACCGCCGAACAAGGCGGCGAGGCTGCGCGAGGTGACGGCCAGGCGATAGCGCAAAGGCAGGCCGGCGGCTTGGCTTTTCATGGTGCGGCAGTCCGAAGCGAAGATGAAGATGTGCAATAGTAATGATTTCAATTCTCACAAGCAAAGCTTCGAGACGGTCCGCCTCCAGAGACTCGCCCGTCGCAGCGCGGGCGCGAATGCAACAGCACATTTATTTTCAGCCAGGGGTTGAAATCCCTTGGCGCTTGCCTGACGTTAGAGTCAAGAGGCGAAGCATTTCCAAGGGCCTCAAGGGCCTGAGCACGCCTCCACGCGAGCAAGCTGAATAAGGATTGAATCATGCAAATCCAGGTCAACAGCAGCAACCATATCGACAGCAGCAGCCGTCTGAACGAATGGGTCCGCAGCACGCTGGAAAGCACGCTGCAGCGCTACGAGGATGACCTCACCCGCATCGAGGTCCACTTGCGTGACGAGAACGGCGACAAGGCCGGTCCGCAAGACAAACGCTGCCAAATGGAGGCGCGGCCCAAAGGCCATCAACCGATTTCAGTCAGCCACACCGCCGATTCGCTGGACCATGCGATCGAAGGCGCGGCGAACAAGCTGAACAATGCCTTGGAACATCTGTTCGGCAAGCTGCGTAGCAAGCGCAGCGTGTTGCAGCCCGTCGAAGAAGAATGACGGTTCACTGAAAACGCCCGGTGCACTGCACCGGGCGTTTTCGCGTGCGGCCTTCAGGGCATTCAGGGCGCCCTGATGCGGGCTCACCTCAGCGACGACGCTGAACCATCTGCCCTGTCCGTCGGTCAATGCTTGCACACCTTTGCGAAGATGCAGGCCCATGACCAATCCCTTCGACCTGATCAGCGACGCCTTTGCCCCGCATTACCGGGTCAACCTCAGTATCGAACGCCTGGACGGCAGCATCATGCTGACCCTGTCCAAGGACACCGGCGTGGTCGCCAAACGCCTGATCAGCGCCGCGCAGCGCAACGACCCGGTGCGCCTGCGCCGTGTGGTCGACAGCATCCGCCTGGGACTGGCCATCGAGCAGGGCGAAGACGCGCTGGAACTGCTCGCCGCCATGACCGACCGCGGTGCCCATGAGCGGGTACTGCAGACGGCGGGCATCGCGCGCTAGGCGTCAGACCTTGCCGTCGTCCATGTCCTTGCCGCTGGCGTCGATCACCCGGGTCGACGGATAGCGGTACGAGGCGTAGCGCACCACCAGGATCGCGAACGCCAGCAACAGAATCCCCCCACAGACGTACAGCAGGCCCACGTCCGGCGCCTTGTGGTGCGACACATCGCCGATCAGCAGGCGGGTGAGCGCGGTAATCGCCACGTAGAGCAGGAAGCGGATGGGCATGTGGTTGGTCTTGAAATAGATCCCCACCATCGCCCCGAGCTCCAGGTAGATGAACAGCAGCAGGATGTCATCGACGCTGATGCCGCCCTTGGACAGCATGTCGATGAAGGTCAGCACCGCCGCGTAGGCAGTGATCGCCCCGATGCCGAACAACGCCAGGTAGTGGAAGGACTCGACGCACAGGTTGCCCAGTGAGTCGGCGGAGCCGTGCAGGCCCTTGCGCAGCTTTTCAGCCCATTTGATGTTCACGATCGTTCGATTCCCCATGACGACAGGCAGCATGATGCGTCAGCCTTGTGACGCTTGTGGCATGCAGTTAAAGGGCCAGGCCCCGTGCTTGGAAGGCGGCCGAGCGCCGCACGACACCTATGGTCATCAACTGGCGACAGGGCGCCCGCTAAAATCAAATGGCCACTCGCCAGGTCAGTGGCGATAGACTAGGCTCGACACTGTATAAAAATACAGCTATCGTGCACCCCATATTTTCCAACCCATATACGCAAAAGGCACAGAGGTGATGAATGGCCGTCGAAGTGGTGTACCGCAGCAGCCGCGACCCGGAGCGCTTGTTCATGGATAAAGCCGAAGCCGATCGTCATGACAAGATGCTCGAATTGGCCGAGCGCCTGGCCGAAGTCCTGCAAAAAGCCGTGCCGTCGCTGAACGAGCAGCAGGTGGAGGAAGCGGGTATCTACATGGCCAAGAACCGCGACGTGTTCGCCCGCGCGTTCAAGAGCCAGCCCGACGCATTGGCCGAGTTGCTCGAAGACACGCCTGCCGAAGCCGGATAGGCCGGAATCTCACCCATACAACAGCCGCTCGGCAAGCCAGTGCGCCACGCGCGCAGGCGAGCGTTTTTCGGCTTGGGCGTGGGCGAACACTTCGGTCAGCCGCTCGGGAATGCGGGCCAGATGCGCGGTGATGGTGCGTGGGTCGGCGCCACGGTGGGTCAGGGCCACGTGAATCAGGCCACCGGCGTTGATCACATACTCCGGCGCGTAGAGAATCCCGCGCGTCTCCAGTCGGTCGGCCACCTGCAAGTCGGCCAGTTGCTGGTTGGCGGCACCGGCCACCGCTGCGCAGCGCAAGGTCATCACGTTCTGTGCATTGAGCACCGGTCCGACACCACAGGGTGCGAACAGGTCACAGGGCGTGCTGATCAGCGCGTCGTGCGCCACGGGGTGCGCATCGAGCTGCTCCACCGCCAGCCTCACCCGCCCGGGGTCCAGGTCGCTGACCAGCAGTTCGGCGCCGGCCGCATGCAGTTGCTCGGCCAGTGCATAGCCCACGTTGCCCAAGCCCTGCACGGCCACCCGCAGCCCTTCGAAGTTGTCGCTGCCCAGGCGCGCCATGGCCGTGGCGCGAATGCCTGCGAACACCCCCAACGCTGCGTGCAGCGAAGGATCGCCACAGGCTGTCGTGCTGCTGACATGGGGCGTGGCTCGGGCGATGCAGTCCATGTCCTGAACGGACGTCCCGCTGTCCACCGCCGTGATGAAACGCCCTTGCAGGGTGTCGACGAAGCGCCCGAATGCCTCGAACAACGCCGCCCGATTCTCGACATGGACATTGCGCAGGATGACCGCCTTGCCCCCGCCGAACGGCAAACCGGCCAACGCCGCCTTGTAGCTCATCACCTGCGCCAGTTGCACCGCCTCGCTCAGTGCACGCTGCTCATCGGCGTAAGGCAGGTAGCGACAGCCGCCCAATGCCGGTCCCAGGTGCTGGCTGTGGATGGCCACCACGGCCTTCAGGCCCGTGTCCGGATCGGTCCACAGGTGCAGGGACTGGGTGCGGGTGCTTTGCATGAGCGCGAACATCGACGGGCTCCCCTTCGCGGTGCTCATCCAGTATAGGCAGTTCGCCATCGCCCGGGCGTCGGCCAGACCACTGGACGAACGCGCCTACCGAGGCTACACCTCAAGTGTCCTGTCTCGAACATGTGCTGCTCAGGTTTGCCAGTGACCGCTTCCCCCCAAGCCACTCGGCCCAACTGAAACCGCGGATGTTCGAGACAGGGCATTTGTGTGTGCGGAGAAGTCCCATGAACCCACGTCACGCCTGCCTGGCCTGCCTCGACCGCTCACCGGTCGCCCTGTTGGAAGCCACCTTGTGGATCGCCGCGGAGCACCACCGCGACGTGGATGTGCCTGCCTGCATCAGCCAATTCAACGGCCTGTATCAGGACATCAATGCCCGCCTGCCGATGCTGCCAGTGGTCGAGCTGGCTCAGCCGCTGTTGCGCCAACTCAGTGCCCTGGGTTTCCAGCAGGACGAGTTCCATCCGCTGCGGCCTCAGGCTGCGCTGATGGACAACGTGCTACAGCGCCGACGCGGCCAGCCGTTGCTGCTGGCGATTCTGACGCTGGAGCTGGCACGACGCTTGTCGATTCCGCTGGAAGGCGTGAACTTCCCCGGCCACTTCCTGCTGCGGGTGCCGGGGGCGGATCATCTGCTCGACCCCTGCGGTGGCCGACGCCTGTACCCCAACGACTGCCGCGAACTGCTGGCCCGCCAGTACGGTCCGCAGACGACCCTGAGCGCCGAGCACCTGCGCGGCGCCACGCCAGCGCTGATGTTGCAGCGCCTGTCACGCAACCTGCGCCAGTTGCACATCAGCAACGACAAGCCCCTGGCCGCGCTGATCGATGCCGAGCGGGTGATGCAGTTGGGGCCGGTACAGGTCACCGACTACCTGACCCGCGCCGCGCTTTACCAGCAACTGGATTGTCCCCAGGCCGAGCGCTTCGACCTGGAGCACGCGCTGCTGTTGACCGATGATCCGATGCAGCGCCTGAAACTCAGCGATCGCCTCGGACAACTGCCCACGGCCACGCGCTCGATCCACTGATTCAAGGCGTATCGGCTTGATTCGCCGGATGCGCGGCGATGAATGCCGGATGCTGCCCAGCCAGGGCAGCGACACGAAGAATGCGCGCAAACGGCGCCAAGTCGACCTCGAATCGCTCAGCCGCGTACACCTGTGGCAGCAGGTACACATCCGCCAGCCCCGGCGCCGTACCGAAGCAGAAGCCCTCATCGCCGATCAGCCGTTCCACCGCCGCCAACCCTTGGCTGATCCAGTGGCTGATCCATTGTTTGACCTGCGCCTCGTCATGGCCGAGCTGACGCAGGTGGTTGAGCACGCTGACGTTGTGCAGCGGATGCACGTCGCAGCCGATGAGCGCGGCCACAGCGCGTACCCTGGCGCGTGCCTCGGCACCCTGGGGCAATAACGCAGGGTCGGCAAAGCACTCTTCCAGGTACTCGATGATCGCCGACGACTGCACCAACAGCGCGCCGCTGTCGCAGCGCAGCGCCGGCACCCGGCCCTGCGGGTTGAGTGCCAGGTAGTCGGCGCCGCGCTGCTCGCCCTGCAGCAGATTGACCGGCAGCGCCTGATAGCCAAGGCCTTTGAGCGCCAGGGCGATGCGCACCCGATACGACGAAGTGGAGCGGTAGTAGGTGAACAGTTGCATCGCCCTGCCCTCCTCAGTTGGCCGCGACGATCCTGCCGCGACACTCGCCGAAGCCGATGCTGGCAGCGCCTGCACGGCTGCAACGGGCACGCAGGATGATCTCGTCGCCGTCCTCGAGGAATGTGCGCACCTCGCCGCTGGCCAGTTGCACCGGCTGCTTGCCGCCCTCGGTGATCTCCAGCAGGCTGCCGAACGAGCCGGGCTCGGCGCCCGACAAGGTGCCGGAACCGAACAGATCGCCCGGCTGCAACTGACAGCCATTGACGCTGTGGTGGGTGACCATTTGCGCCACGGTGAAGTACATGCTGCGGCTGTTGCTCAAGGTCAGGCGATGGGCCGGCAGGCCTTCGTCGCGCATGCGCTCGGTGAGCAGCAGCACTTCCAGCTCGATGTCCAGGGCACCTTGGGCCTGGTCGCGTTCGTCGTACAGGTACGGCAGCGGCTGCGGATCGCCTTGCGGACGCGGTGCCTGGGCGCTGCGGAACGGCGCCAGGGCCTCGGCCGTCACCACCCAGGGCGACAGCGTGGTGATGAAACTCTTGGACAGAAACGGACCGAGCGGCTGGTACTCCCAGGCCTGGATGTCGCGCGCCGACCAGTCGTTGAGCAGGCAGTAGCCCGCCACGTGCTCGGCGGCATCGCCAATGGCGATGGCCTGGCCCATCTCGTTGCCCTGGCCGATCCAGATGCCCAGTTCCAGCTCATAGTCCAGCCGTGCACAGGGACCGAAGGTCGGTTCGCTGTGCCCGGCCGGCAAGGTCTGACCCTTGGGACGGCGCACAGGGGTACCGGACGGGCGCAGGGTGGACGCACGGCCATGGTAGGCAATCGGCACATGCTTGTAGTTGGGCAGCAGCGGGTTGTCTGGGCGGAACAGCTTGCCGACGTTGCGGGCATGCTCGATGCCCACGTAGAAATCGGTGTAGTCACCCACCTTGGCCGGCAGGTGCATCTGACACGCGTGCGCCGCATGCAACGCGCTGGTCAGCGCCTGCTGATGCGCACTGTGTTCGCCCAGCAATGCCTGCAAACGCTCCCGCAAGGCCACGCGCGGCCCTCGACCCAGGGCGAAGAAGGCATTCAGCGCACCGCCTCGGGTGGCCTCGACGGCCGCCTTGGCCTCCCCCTCCAGAAGGCCCAGGGCCAGCACCGCCTCCAGATCGAGAATTGCATCACCGATGGCCACGCCGCAGCGTGGCGTCTGGCCCGCTGGGCTGAAAATGCCCAACGGCAGGTTCTGCAGGGGGAAATCGCGATGCCCGTTGGCGTGTTCGACCCAGCTACGGGCCATGGCGGTTTGGTTCATCGGTCATCTCCGGTTCGGGTTGAAGGTGCTCGGCAGGCTTGCCCAGCAGCGGTCGTAGTCGGTTTGCAGCTGCGCGCTGTCGAGGGCCTGCTGGCTGGGTCGCAGCACCTGGCTGGTCTCGAACATGAAGGCCATGGTCTGTTCGATCTTGTGCGGCGCCAGTTGGGCAGCGATGGCCTTGTCACAGGTTTCGGCATCTGGACCGTGGGCGCTCATCACCCCGTGCAACGAAGCCCCGCCGGGCAGGAAGCCTTCGGCCTTGGCGTCGTAGGCGCCGTCGATCAGGCCCATGAACTCGTTCATCAGGTTGCGGTGGAACCACGGCGGGCGGAAGGTGTTCTCGGCCACCATCCAGCGCGGCGGGAAAATCACGAAGTCCAGGTTGGCCAGGCCCTGCACGCTGCTGGGCGAGGTCAGCACGGTGAAGATCGACGGGTCCGGATGGTCGAAGCTGACGGTGCCCAGGGTGTTGAAACGCCTCAGGTCATACAGATACGGCACGTTGCTGCCGTGCCAGGCGACCACGTCCAGCGGCGAGTGCTGCAACTCGCACGCCCAGTGCTCGCCGAGGAATTTCTGCACCAGTTGCACCGGCGCCTGGCGGTCTTCGTAGTGCGCCACCGGCGTGAGGAAATCACGCGGGTTGGCCAGACCGTTACTGCCGATCGGCCCCAGGTCGGGCAAGCGCAGCGGCGCGCCGTGGTTTTCGGCGATGTAGCCGCGGGCCTGGCCGTCGAGCAGTTCGACACGAAACTTCATGCCGCGCGGGATCACCGCGATCTGCTGCGGCTCGACCTGCAACACACCCAGCTCGGTGGCGATGCGCAATCGGCCCTGTTGCGGCACCAGCAGCAACTCGCCGTCGGCGTCGAAGAACACCCGGTCCATGCAGCGGTTGGCCGTATACAGGTAGATGCTCACGCCAGCAGGGCTGCTGGCCTCGGCATTGGCCACCATGGGTCGCCAGCCTTCGATGAAGTCGGTGGGCGCGTCGGGAATCGGCTGAGGATTCCAGCGCAGGCGATTGGGATTGCCAGGTGCGAGCGGGCCAGCCAGGGGTTGGCGCTCAAGGCGCTCGAAGCGTGGGTGCAGCGCCGAAGGTCGGATGCGATACAGCCAGGTGCGACGCAGTTCGCTGCGCGGCATGGTGAACGCGGTGCCGGACAGGAGTTCGGCGTACAGGCCGTAGGGCGCTTTCTGCGGCGAGTTCTGTCCGACCGGCAGGGCACCGGGCAGCGCTTCACTGGCGAACTCGTTGCCGAAGCCGCTCAGGTAGGTGAGATCGGCAGAGGTGTCGCGGGTCATCAGGGCCTCCGGGCTCGGGGAGCCGTCGCTGGCGGGCGGTGTCGCTTCGGCTCGGCACAGCCCGAGCACTGTTGGCGCAACCCACGCCCTGGAAAATTATTTTTATCGTAATCCAATTACGAATAACGTAATTTGCCGCTACGCCCGCGTCAAGCTATAAAGGCGCCACGACGACTCCCGGACCCGCCCGACAATGGCCAAAGACACGCCCGCTCCCGACAACCCCAAGCAGAAAGTGCGTTCGGCCGAAGTCGGCACCGACATCCTCAAGGCCCTGGCCGAGCTGTCGCCCTCCACCGCGCTGTCGCGCCTGGCCGAGCACGTGCAGATGCCAGCGAGCAAGGTCCACCGTTACCTCCAGGCGCTGATCGCCAGCGGCTTCGCCGAACAGGACCCGGTCACCAACCATTACGGCCTGGGCCGCGAAGCCCTGCGCGTGGGGCTGGCGGCGCTGGGCAGCATCGACGTGCTCAAGGTGGCCGCGCGGCCCTTGTCCGACCTGCGCGATGCACTGAACGAAAGCTGCTTCATCGCCGTGTGGGGCAACCAGGGCGCGACGGTGGTCAACATCGAGCCGGCGGTACGTGCGGTCACCGTGGTCACTCAGATCGGCTCGGTGCTGCCGCTGCTCAGTTCGTCCACCGGCCTGGTGTTCGCCGCGCACTTGCCGGAACGCGAAACCCTCGAGTTGCGCGACCGGGAATTGGCCCTACTGGGGCAACGCGTCGAAGACTACGTCGAGCCGTTGGCGCAGATCCGTGAACGAGGCCTGCACCACGTCCACGGTTTGCTGATGCCGGGGGTCGATGCCCTGTCGGCCCCGGTGTTCAACGCCCTCGGCCAGATCACCGCGGTGATGACCGTGGTCGGCCCCACCTCCATGTTCCATGCCGATGCCGCAGGGCCGGCCGCGGTGCAATTGCTCCAGGCTACTCAGGCAGTGAGTCGGCGCATGGGCTTCGAGCCTCGCTGACTCAAGTGGTCCAGGTCTTGAGCTCCACCAGCTTGAGCAATTCGTCGTCGAAACCGTCGTACAGGGCGGGCAGCACCTCCGAGGCAGTATCCGCACCGAAGTCGTCCGCCAGTTGCACGATCCATTTGCCGTACGGCACCTTTTTCACCACGATGCTCGGCGCCTGCGGTTGATGGCCCAACAGGCCGCGCAAGGACTGCGACACGCGGCCGAGCACCCGCCCTAAGGCGCCGCTGGAAGCGAACAGCCCCAGCGCGCCCACGCCCAGTCGGGTGTAGAACGCGGCACGGTCGCCATCTTTCCAGGCTTGCCCCGCACTGAAGAACGACCTCACCGCGCACCCGATGCCCACCAGCATGTTTGCTGGCGGAATAGGGATGGTCAGCAGCCCCGCCGCGACGATCACCCACTCGACCACCAGCGACGAGACCCGCTCCGCCACGCTGGTGCTATGGCGATCGGCATCGGCGATCAGACGCCGCACACGGGGCGCCAGATCGTCGGCCAGGTCGCGCAACGGCTCATCCCGGTAAGCCTGAATGGCGCGCATCAGCACGTCGTGGCCCCCATCACCGTCGCGCATGAACCGTTGATGCAGGCTGCCGATCCTGGGCTGATTGCGCCAGGAGGCACGGGCGTAGAAATAATCGCCCAGCCGATCTTCGCGCCAGCGTTGGGCCAAGTGCGTTCGGGAACGATAGGCCGGACCCTGGGCGACGTCTGGCAGGTAGAGCGCTTCCCCGGCCTCGGGTTTGGAGGCGCGGTACAACCGGTAGGCGCCTTCGATCCGACAGCCGTCCAGCCTCAAGTCGACCACCGCGAAGTCGTCGGCGATCTGCGCCGTGGCCAGACTCTCGACGCCCTCGAGCAGCCAACCGGCGACCTGTTCCGGGATCTGCCCCTGCATCCGTTGACACAGCAGGTCGCGGCGCATCTTTAGCGACACCAGCAACCGGTGCAGCTCACGCTGGCGGGTGTAGCCCGGCGCCGCCGGGTCGAGGTAGCGACCTTTGAGCAACTCGATGTAGCGTTCACCGAGCCTGGCGCTGCGCACATAGCTGGCCAGCACGACGCGATCCAAGTGCGAGACATCCTGGCCAAGCTGGGTGGTGAAATCGATTCGCGCAAACTGAGCGAAGTTGTAGCCGGTGTCATGGCCTTTTATGACCAACTCGGTGAGGCTCAGGCTGCGATCCTCGTCCAAATGCACGGTCACCTTGTCCGGGTCGATGCGTCCGGCACGATTGCCGGGCAAGCTATTGATGTACTGGCTCACCTCGTGCCGGGCGTAGTCCTGGAAACTGACCAAGGGCGTCGCGAGGCGGTACACCGCCAACACCTGTTCCAGCTCTTGATCGGTATCGCCGAGCGCTTGGCGCAGCGCGACGCTCGCCTCGAGATACCACTGTGGCGTTGCCGCCAGCAGATCCTCGGGCATGGCCTGGCAGCGTCGCGCGCACACGGCCCGTAGCACCTGCGACCACGTCTGTGAATCGATCCAATGCACGTTGACGGTCTGCGACGTCCACAGCGTCGGTTTGCGAACGACCTCGGCAAGCTGGCGCGACAGCGCCTCGCGGTCAGCCAGCGCCGACTGCTCCACCAGGTACTCGACCCCCGATGCCTGGGCCGTCCAGCCTCCCACGGCCAAGGACAGCGCCGTGAACGATGGGTAGACGAGAAAATCGCCATCGGGTGAACCCGGCGCGTAAAGCAAATGCGTGCTGCCATCGGTCAGGTACAGCAGGTGCTTGAGCGCGGACGTCGCCTGATCGATGCGCAGCAGCCCGGCCTTGATGCCCCGCTGCGCCATCTGGTCGGCGATGGCGGCCTCGATCAGGTCGCAGGCGGGGGCAGCCGCACCTTGGAATCGCGCCGCGCAACTGGCCAGCGCCAGACGTGCAGCAATGGCCGCCTGCACGTCGAGCTGGGTCTTTTCGTGCTGATACAACTGCTTGACCGCCTCGATGTAACGCACGCGCAAATCGAGGGTGTCGATCATGCGCTGTACGCTGGCGACGTCCAGGGCCGATGCCAGCAGCGGGTCGAGCACCTTAACCGCCAGGCGCTCGCCCCGGTAGCCGCCGCGCAACGCCCAGTGCAGTAGCGTCGTGCGCCCACTGCCGTCGCCTGCGTCGGTGGTGGCGAACCGACGCTCGATCTCAAGCTGCACCGTCGCAGGGTCCAGGGTCAGCGCCAGGTGCTTCTGCAGGTAATCGGACACGGCCTGCTGTGCGTAGGCATCGACACTGGCCAGCGTCCCCAGGTGTGCGACACACTGCTGCTCGGCCTGCAGCATTTGCTGTTCGAGCTGGACATAGCGCTCTAGGTCACCGCCGCGCAGGTTGCGCCGCCATTGCGGCAGCAGGCTGTGGCGATAGGCGGCCATCTGTGCGGCGGCATACTGCTGCGCCTGGGCGACGAACGCATCTAGGCGCGCGGCGGCATCCCACTGGGCGACCGTCTGGACGATGTCGGCATGCCGTTGCAACGCCCTGCTCGACAGCATCGCCTGCACCTGACCCAGATCCTCCACCACCGCCTTGTACAGCGAACGCTCCAGAGGCTCGAATTCCAGGTCGCACTCCTGCGCGTCCCGCAGTTGTTCCCGATTGGTCTCGCTCAGCAGTTCGAACCAAACGCCCCCCTTCAACAACGCGGCCCGCAGGCGCCGGGCCACGCGCTTGGGTTGAGCATCGAACCACACGCCGGTGGCCACGCAGTGCACCAGCAGATCGGTCGGCGCCGCGTCGGGCGCCGAGTCAGGGAGACCGGCATAGGTGCCCGGCAGTGCAATGCGTTGCTCGCCCGCCACCAACCACACCCGTTGCAACTCGCAGGCCTCTCCCCGGGTCAGCAGCAACGCCTCGACAGCCTCGCGTTCGCTCTGGCGGGTGTGCACGAACGTCAACGCTTCGAGATCGACCAGGCGCAGGAGCAGCGACGCCAACGAGGCGGTGTCCAGCTTGACCACCGAGTGAATTGCCCACCACTGCGCCAGCGCGGCGCTGCGACCTGACCGCGCAGCGTCCAGGCCTTCGACGCCCTCCAGTGCTGGAGCGATCGTGTGCAGATGGGGGGCGGTACGCAAACAGCGCTGTATCTGCAAGCAGCACCTGGCCAGCTCCAGCAGCAGGTCCTCACGCGGCGCCTGCGCGTCGACCGCCGCCTGACCATCAGGCCCTTGGGGAAAAAGCTCGAAACCGAGTGAATCAATCATCGCCGACGCTCCGCTGTGGAAAGTCGCGATGGTGAGCACGGCGCCGCCAGGAGTCAGTCGGGAAGCGCTGCCTGACTTTTACCCCAGAGGTAAAGGTGAATGTCGCAAGACGCTATTTTTCCCGATGGATCAGAGGCTTATCCTGCGCCTCGTTGGGTCGCGCGAACGGCACCATCCCCCTCCGTCGTTCGCCTGTCCCAGGTTCACCGACGTTGATTTTGAAGCTCCTTGATCTGACGTCTCGATTGGCCGCTGCCCGTGCAGCGGCTTTTTTTTCGTCTTCGCGGCGCTACTGATCGGCGGGATAGCGCTCAAGGTTGGCCATCATCTGCTGCAACGCCTGCAAGCTGTCTTCAGGGTGTACGGCGCCGTCGAAATCGCCGATCTGCGCCCAATGCTCGGCCACCTGTTCCGGGGTAAAGCCAGCGTTCGGGTCGAAACCCACCCCCAGGCTACGCTCCCAGCGCACCTTGCCCACCCATCCACCGCCCACTTCGTACAACTGGCCGCTGTCCTGGCACTGTTCGCTGCCCAAATACACCACCAGCGGACTGACCAACTCGGGCCGCAGCCGCTCGAACACCTGCGGCGCAATCAGACCCTCGGTCATGCGCGTCCCCCAGTAGGGGCGATGGCATTGACCAGAATGCCGTGCTTGCGTCCTTCCAGTGCCAGGGTGCGGGTCAGGCCGTACAGGCCGAGCTTGGCCATGCCGTAATTGGCCTGACCGAAGTTGCCATAAATGCCGGAGGTGGACGCGGTGAAGATCACCCGACCCCAGTTCTGCCCGCGCAGGTGCGGCCAGGCGGCATGGGTCACTCGATAGGCACCTTCGACATGGACGCGGTACACCGGGTCCCAGTCGGCCGCGTCCATCTTGTGGAAGGTCTTGTCGCGCAGGATGCCGGCGTTGTTCACCAGCACGTCGAGGCGTCCGAAGCTGTCCAGGGCCTGCTCGACGATGCGCGCGCCGTCGGTCACCGAGTCGTGGTTGGCCACCGCCTGACCGCCCGCAGCGCGAATGTCCTCGACCACGCGGTCGGCTGCCGAGGCGCTGGCGCCTTCGCCGTGGGTGGAACCGCCCAGGTCGTTGACCACCACCCGTGCCCCACGCGCAGCGAACAGCCGGGCGTGGGCCCGGCCCAGGCCGCCGCCGGCCCCCGTGACGATGACCACACGGTCTTGCAGGCTGATCGGCTCGCTCATGCTCATGGCTCCAGGCAGGACAGGAAAGCCTGGAGTGTCGGTCAGCACCGGGCGACGGACAATCAAGCGCACCCGCCCTGAATGACCGTCGATAACACCCAGCGATGATCGCCGCGCTCAGGACCAGGCCACCCGCTGCGGCAGCCACTTCAGCGGCTGCTTGCGAAACGCCAGGTAATGACGCAGCACCTGCGCCGGCGCCTCGGTATGCGGGAAGTGGCCGATGCCCGGCAGCAACACGGCGTCGGCCTCGGGCAGCAATTGCCGGTAGCGCTCCACCACGCGCGCGCCGTGCAGCGGATCGACCGCGCCCTGGATCAGCCGCAGCGGTACACCTGGCGCTTGCAACGCGTCCACCCAGCGCTGCCGGTATCGATGACGCTCCGGCACCCAAGTCATCAGCTTGTGCAGAATGCGTGTGCCACGGTTGGACAGCAGCAGGCTCCAGCAGTCGTCCAGCGCACTTTCGCTGAGGTGCGTGCACGGTCCGTACAACTGGCTGACCGTGTCGACCAGGTCGTCACGCCCGAACGAGCGCGCCACCAGCCAGCCCAGCGGACTGAGCAGCAACTTGTGGATCAGCGGCGAAGGGCACAGTTCGGGAAACAACGGGCTGTTGAGCAAGGCGCAACTGGCGATGTTCGCCCGGCCTTCGTGGTGACGCGCCAGCAGTTCCTGGGCGACGCTGCCGCCATAGTCGTGGGCCAGCAAGTGTACCGGCTGGACGATGCGCAGGTGCTCGAGCAGCGCCTGTTGCAGGTCGGCCTGCTCGATCAGGCTGTAGCGGTGATCGAGCGGTTTGGCCGAATCGCCGAAGCCCAGCATGTCGCACGCCACCACGCGAAAGCGCTGCGCCAAGGGTGCCCACAGGTAGTGCCAGTCCCAACTGGCGGTAGGAAATCCGTGCAGCAGCAACAAGGGCGCGCCCTGCCCTGCTGTCCAATAACGAATGCCCTGGCCCCGAAAGGTGAAACTGCGCCCACGGGTACGCCAGACGCACAATGGAATCTCGGCCAAAGGCATCGGAATAGTCCCGCTGGTCAGGTAATGACGGTGTCGATGAAGGTGTACGACAAGGCTGCGTTCATTGCATTGCACCTCGGCACTTGCATGTGCTCTCTGTGTCGAAGCCCAGTCTAGTCAGGCCCTCACGCGGCGGAACTCGCCTTGGCAGCCAGCTTGATGACCGTGCGGGACAGTGGCACGAACGGTCACAGCAGGTGCAGCAGCAAAGGCGCGGCGAACAAGTTGAGCAGACCGGTGAGCACCATCACCAGCCCCGCCACCGAGCCCTCTTCGCCACCCACCTCATGGGCGCGGCTGACCCCGGCGCCGTGGGCGCCAACGCCATAGAGGGCGCCTCGCGCCAAGGGCGTGCGCAGCGGCAGCACCTTAAGCAACACGCCGCCGAACAGCGCCCCGAGCACGCCGGTGAACAGCACGAACACAGCCGTCAGTTCCGGCACCCCGCCCAGGTCGTGGCCATCGGCATGGCGAAGGGCGTGGTGATCGAGCGCGGCAGCAACGAACGACTGACCGCATCGTCCAGCGCCAACAGATGCGCCAGGCCCCAGGAACTGCCGATCGAGGCCAGGCTACCGGCGAGCATCCCCAGCAACAGCGCCGGCCAGTGCCGGGCCAGCATCGCCCGCTGCTGCCAGATCGGCACAGCGAAGGCCACCGTCACTGGGCCGAGCACGCCGACCAGCCACTGGGTGTCGCGCGCATAGTCGGCATACGCGGTGTGCAGCGGCACCGCCACCGCCAACAGCAGGACCGGCACCAGCACCAGCGGCGACAGCAGGTAGCGCCCGGTGCGCCCGTACAGCCAGCGGCTGAACAGGTAGGCCAGCAAGGTCAGCGCCAGCCAGAATAGCGACATCGGCTCAAGATTCATGGCGCAGGCTCCAGCGGCACACCAGTTCCACCGTGGCAGCGGTGACCACCATCACCACCAAGGTGCTCAAGGAGATTACCAGTAGAATCCGCCATCCCTCGCTGCGCACCAGACTGCCGTAATCGAGCAGGCTCATCAGCGCAGGGATGAAGAACAGCAGCATCTGCGCCATCAGCCAGCCGGCGCCACGCTGCAAGGTGCCGGGCTGCACGGCGCCGATGGCGAACAGCACCAGCAGCAGCGCCATGCCCATGACACCGGCCGGAATTGGCCAGCCGGACCAGGCTGCCAACCGGCCGCCGATCAGGTACAGCACGAACAGCACGGCGAGTTCGCCGAGCAGGCGCAACAACGGGGTGCAGCGGGAAAGATTCATAGTGGGATCCTCGACATGCGCGCATTGTAGAAAGCCGCTGCCCAGGCCAGAAGCGAATTGTTAGACTGCCTGCCATTCCAAAATGGAATTCATAAGATGGACTTCAAACAGCTCCGCAGCTTCATCGAGGTGGTCAATCGAGGCGGCTTCACCCAGGCCGCGCTGACGCTGCATATCAGTCAGTCGGCGGTGAGCAAGCAGGTGGCACAGCTTGAGGCCGATCTCGGCCAGCCCCTGCTGGAACGCCAGGGCTCGCAACTTCACCTCACGGCCGCCGGGCGCATCGTGCTCGAGCGTGGCGAAGCCCTGTGGCGTGGGCGCCAGGCATTACTCACCGAACTCGACGACCTCAGCCAACTGGCCCGCGGCGAACTGCGCCTGGGCTTGCCGGTGATCGGCGGGGAAGCCCTGTTCGCCAGCCTGTTCGCCGAGTACCGGCGGCGCTACCCGAACATCCGCGTGCAGTTGATCGAAGGGGGCAGCCGTATCGTCGAACAGGCCGTGCGCAGTGGCGAACTGGAGCTGGGCGGCAGCGTCACGCCGAGCGATCCGGCGTTCGCTCGCCAGCCGTTCTGCAATGAACCGCTCGACGCGCTGCTGCCGGCCGGGCATGCCCTGGCCGGGCGCGATGGGGTAACGCTGAGCGAGCTGGCAGACACACCGTTCCTGCTCTACGACCGCAGCTTCATGCTCAATGACAAGCTGCTCAGCGCCTGCCAGCAGGCCGGTTTCACCCCCAAGGAAGGGGGCGCAGCGGCCAGGCCGACTTCCTCGCCGCCTTGGTCGCCGCTGGCCAGGGCGTGGTACTGCTGCCCAGCGTGGTCGCCCGCCGCCTGCAGCGCGATGGCGTGGTACGCCTGCCGCTGCTGGCACCGGATCACCTGCGTTGGGACATCGCCTTCATCTGGCGCCAAGACGCTTACCTGTCGCACGCCGCGCAGGCCTGGCTGGACCTGGTGCGCGAGCGTGGGCCGCTGGCGGACCGCTGAAGATCAACCTTTGAGCAACGCCGCCAGTTGCGCCAGCCACGGCTCGGCATCCGCTTCCGGGGTTACTGTCTCGCTGGCGTCCAGGCGCAGCATGGGCTGCACTTCGTGCACGCCCAGTTCGGCGAACAGTTCGCGCATCTGCTCGCCGCCGCCGCAGTAGGTGTCGCCGTAGCTGGAGTCGCCCAGGGCGATGACCGCGCCTGGCAGCCCGCGCCATTCGCCGGGCAGCACATCGCGCAGGGTGGCATACAGCGGCATGAGGTTGTCTGGCAACTCGCCCATGCCGGTGGTCGAGGTTACGGCCAGCAAGGCTTCGGGCGCGAAGCCGCGAAGGTCGTCGAGGCTGGCGCGGGCGGCATGCCAGGCCTCAAGACCGGCGGCCTTGAGCAGCGATTCAGCGTGGCGGGCAACTTCTTCGGCGGTGCCGTACACCGAGCCGGAAATAATGGCGACTTTCATCAACAGAGGATTCCGAAACCGAGTAAAAGCGTAGGATACTAGCACTCGACGCCGGGAAAATGCCTAATACTGCCGGTCATTCAGGCCGGGTAGGGGGGGGCGAGCGCGATGACCGCCTGTCCAGCGGCCTGAACCTTTGCCAGCATTTTCAGTCCATGGCTGCGTAAAACTCCGTGAACACGCCTGATTCGAGCCCGATCATGCCAGCCGACGCCCTCCTCACCCAGGATGAGCTGGATTTCATCCAGGACATGCAGCATGTGCCGCAGTTGAACCAGCCAGCGCCTAGCGCGAGCCTGCTGGTCAACGGCGACCCGCGCCTGCAGCAATTGCTCACCCGCCTGGTGGCCAGCGAGCAGGTTACGTTGCAGGCGCAGTTGGACAACCAGCAAATCAGCATTCCCCTGCAATTGGTCGAGGACGAATTCCACGCGGTGCACCTGCAACTGGGCTCCCCGGAAATCTACGAAGAAGGCCCCAGGCTGCGGCCCTGGCGCCTGTCGCTGGACCCACCCACGGCCCTGCTCGATGCACAGGGCAAGTCCAGCACGCTGTGGGTCCGCGACATCTCGTTCAAAGGGGTGCTGCTGGAAGTGCGCGGCAAGCGCCCGCCACCGGCTCGCTTCGAGCTGTTCTTCGCCCCGTGCGGGCTGCAACCGATCGCCTTGATCGGCACGCTGCGCCGGTGCATCGACGCCGACCTGGCGGCCTACGACCTGGCCCACAGCGCGCCTGATGAAATTGACCGACTGCGCGAATACATCCTGCAGGCGCATCCCGAATTGAACGCCCGCACCTCGGCCTGACCGATCACCTCGACGGCTGTCATACTCCGCGCCCGATTCTTGCATACCAGCCTGTGTCGCCCACCACCCCGGGCACAGGCCAGGGGCCGGCTACCCGCCAGCCCCGTCGTCAGGAGATACACGATGTCTACCGTACCCGTCACCCTCATGGTGTCGCGCCGCGCCGCCGATGGCCGCTACCAGGACCTGTTGGCCTGGCTGCACGAAGGCGAGCAATTGGCCACCGACTTTCCCGGCTACCTCGGCTCCGGCATCCTCGCCCCGCCCGCCGAGCACGACGCCTTCCAGATCATCTTTCGCTTCAGCGACGAGCCCACCCTGCACGCCTGGGAGCACTCGGCCTCGCGGCGAGCCTGGCTGCAACGCGGCGACGGGCTGTTCGAGCGCCCCGAAGAGCGGCGCGTGAGCGGCATCGAGGGTTGGTTCGGCACCGAAACAGTGCGCACGCCGCCGCGCTGGAAGCAGGCCACGGCCATCTGGTTGGCGTTCTTCCCAGTGTCGCTGCTGTTCAACCTGCTGTTCGGCCACTGGTTGGCGCCGCTGCCCTTGCTGCCACGCGTGCTGGTCAGCACCTTGGCCCTGACGCCCTTGATGGTGTACCTGTTCATCCCACTGTCCACTCGGCTGCTGGCCGCGTGGCTGCATGCGCCGCGCCGCACGCCGCAGGCACCGCGCGACGGCCTGCGCAGCCGCTGAGCGGGCGACTCGCAAGCCTGCACAGTTCGGGTATGCTGGGGCCCGAACGAACGGACGAACAGACTGCCCCGCACATGAACAGCCCAATCCTCATCACCGGAGCCAGCCAGCGCGTCGGGCTGGCCCTGGCGCTGGCGCTGGCCGAGGCCGGCCATCAGGTGGTCAGCGCCAGCCGCCGCCTGCAGCCACAGGCGGCTCACCCGAACATCCGGCAATTCCAGGCCGATCTCACCCGCGAAGCCGACCGCCTGGCGCTGATCGAGCACCTGCAGCAGCACTACGACGGACTGCGCGCGATCATCCACAATGCGTCGCTGTGGCTGGACGACGACCTGCAGAGCCTGGACACCATGTTCCGCCTGCACGTCGAGGCGCCCTACCACCTGAACCTGGCCCTCGGCGAGCACCTGGCCAAGCTGGACAAGGCCGACATCATCCACATCTGCGACGAGACCTCTTCGCGCGGCAGCAAGAGCCACATCGGCTATGCCGCCACCAAGGCTGCGTTGCAGAACATGGTGCTGTCGTTCGCCGAAAAGTACGCGCCCACGGTGCGCGTCAACGGTATCCTGCCCGGCCTGCTGATCCTCAAGGAGGGCGGCGACGAACAGTATCGCCAGCAGACCCTGAAAAAGGCCCTGCTGGAATTCGAACCCGGCGCCCAGCCGCTGATCGAGGCGGTGATGTTCCTGCTCGACAGCCAGTACAGCACCGGCAGCCAGGTGGTCATCAACGGTGGCCGCCATCTGAAGAACCGCATGACCTGAGGCAAGACCATGACCGAGCAACAGCAACTCGAACTCGAAGCCGCCGCCTTCCGGCGCCTGGTCGATCACCTGCAACAGCGCACCGACGTGCAGAACATCGACCTGATGAACCTCTCCGGCTTCTGCCGCAACTGCCTGTCCAAGTGGTACAAGGCCGCCGCCGACGAGCGCCAGGTGGAGCTGAGCCTGGACGACGCCCGCGAGGCGGTCTACGGCATGCCCTATGCCGAGTGGAAAGCCCTCCACCAGAAAGAAGCCAGCGCCGAGCAGAAAGCGGCGTTCGAACAAGGAAAACCCCGTGACTGACCTGAACACCCTGCGTGGCCGTCTGGCCAGCGGCGAACATGCCTTCGCCGACACCCTGGCCTTCGTCGCCGCGAACTACCAGTACCAGCCCCAGGCCTTCGATAACGGTGGCGTGAAAAGCGCCGCCGGGCAGAATGAAGGTTCGTGCAAAACCCTCGGCCTGGCCCTGCTCGAAGGTCTGAGCGACCAGGAAGCGCTGCTGGCGTTCGGCGAGCACTACCGCAGCGTGCTGGCCACGCCCGAAGGCAGCGACCACGCCAACATTCGCGCACTGATGGTCCACGGCCTGGCCGGCGTGACCTTCGAAGCGCCGCCGCTCACGCGCAACGCCTGAGGCGGCAAGCGCGGCGGCTGTCCCCTCAACCGGACGACAGCGGCCGCGTCACCCCGGGGTGCGCAACGCCTCCAGGCGCGCCCCGCGATAGCGCGTCTGCCGGGAGAACTTCCAGCGCCCGAACAGCCCGTAGATATGGGTCACCCGGCCCTGCTCGCGGTAGCCCATGCGCAGGTGCATCTTCATCGCCGGCACATTGTGCGTCTCCACCACATCCACCAGCTTGCGGTAGCCCCTGTCGTGCATGAGCTGCCACATATCGGCTTGGGCGGTCACCGACAGTTCGCTGCCGAAGTAGCGCCGGGTCATCTCGCCGCCGAATTGGAAGTATTCGCCCGGCTCGATGGCGAAGGTACAGCCGTAGTAATGGCGGTCGTGGTAGTCGCCGGTACTGGCCCAGATGAAAGCGACCGCCTGCCCTTGCTCGTCCACGTACATCAGACCCGTATGCCCCTCCCGGGCCAGCTCGGCCATGGTCTGCACGCGATCGCCAAAGTTGGCGGCGAATGCCTCGACGTTGTCCGGTGTGATTTCGAGTCGGGTGACGGGGGGATGGGCGCGTAGCCGGTGTTCAGGCGCCGGCGTGGTCAGGTCACGTTCGGTCCAGAGTAATTCCCAGTGAAAGAAGACGTAGCGCTCGAAGAGGGTCTTGCACACACGCTTGAAGCCTTTCTGACGAATGCGCTGTTGTAGTTTTTCTAATACGCCCATGCATACTCCTGTGGCCCGCGCAAAATGAGCGGCCAGTAGCTGCTGTATAGAACAGGGAGGTCAAGGGAAGCGGCAGGCATTGCCAGGGAAGTTGTTACAAGGTATTTCAAAAATAAGCGCCGCCGCACCGCCAGATGTGGCGGCGCGGCGGTCGTCTGGCTTACAGCTCGACGCAGTCGAAACGCACGTCGGTGACCACGTCCTGGTCGTAGTCGACATCGGCGCGCTCGAAGCCGAACAAGTTGAGGAACTGCTTCTTGTAACCGGCGTAGTCGGTCAGCTCGAACAGGTTCTCGGTGGTCACCTGTGGCCACATGACCTTGCAGGCGTCCTGCACGTCATCGCGCAGTTCCCAGTCGTCCAGACGCAGACGCGCCTTTTCGTCGACTTCGGCCGGGGTGCCATCGGCGCGGTACAGGCGATCGCGGAACATGCGGTCGAGCTGGTCCTGGGTGCCTTCGTGGACGCCCTTCTCCTGCATGATCTTGAACACCATCGACAGGTACAGCGGCATCACCGGAATGGCCGAGCTGGCCTGGGTGACCACCGATTTGAGCACGGCCACGTTGGCCCCGCCCTTCACGTCGGCGGCCAGCTTCTTGTCCAGGCGCAGTGCGGTCTCGTCCAGGTCCTGCTTGGCCTGGCCCAGGGCGCCGTGCCAGTAGATCGGCCAGGTGATCTCGGTGCCGATGTAGCTGAAGGCCACGGTGCGCGCGCCTTCGGCCAGCACGTCGGCGCCGCTCAGGGCGTCGATCCACAGCTGCCAGTCCTGGCCACCCATGACGGTGACGGTGTCGGCGATTTCCTGCTCGGTGGCCGGCTCGATGCTGGCCTCGATGATGCTGTCCTTGTTGGTGTCGATGGCGGTCGACTTGTACGGCTGGCCGATCGGCTTGAGCGCCGAGCGCACCAGTTCGCCGGTCTGCGGCAGTTTGCGCACAGGCGAGGCCAGGGAGTAGATGACCAGGTCGACCTTGCCGCCCATCTCGTTCTTGATCAGCTCGATGACCTTGGCCCGCGCCTCGTCGGAGAACGCGTCACCGTTGATCGACTTGCTGTACAAGCCGTCGGCCTTGGCGAATTTATCGAACGCGGCGGCGTTGTACCAGCCAGCGGTCCCGGCCTTGGTCTCGGTGCCTGGTTTTTCGAAGAACACGCCCAGGGTGTCGGCCTTGAAGCCGAAGGCTGCGGTGATGCGCGCGGCCAGGCCATAGCCACTGGAGGCGCCGATCACCAGAACTTTCTTCGGACCATCCTCGCGCACGCCCAGTTTGCGGGTGGCTTCGATCTGGTCACGGACGTTGAGCTCGCAGCCCTTAGGGTGAGTCGTGGTGCAGATGAAACCGCGTACCTTGGGATGAATGATGGCCAATGTCTGTACCTCGTCAGGTTTATGCTGGGGAAGCGCCGTCGAGGGCGATTCCGTTCGATCAGGGGGTGAGACTACCCCCACAGGTTATCCGACACATATTACGGAGTGCCTGGGCGAGATTCCATGCCCGATGCCCTGCTCACGAACCACAGCCCTGCAGCCGCGCCTTGCCCAGCCATTGACTCAATTGCATCGGCGGCAGGTGCACCAGCCCCGCCGGGGTTTCGCACACCGGCTGGATGAAGTTGTCGCTGAACAGCAGCTTGCCGTGCACGAAATGCTCGTTGGCGCGCAGGTTGGGGTTGTCGATGCGCGTACCGAGCCGAGCCGCCAACCACTTGCCGATCTCGTAGTGGCTGATCCAGCGTTCGCGCTTCAGCGCCTCCAGCGCCTGCTGCGGCGCGTCGCGGCTGATGACGATCATCGGCACGTCGCTGACTTCCGGCACCAGGTCGTTGTGCCCCCACTGGCCGTTCTCGCCCAGGCGCTGGCCGTGGTCGCCGGTGATCACCAGGTAGCGCTCGCCGTCGAGCTGGTCGAAGCGGGCGATCAGCAGGCTGTAGGGCAACAGCACGCTGAACGCCGCATGCCAGTGCGCGCCCAGGCTGTGCCAGGCGGTCTGCCTGACTTCGCCAGGCTCGCGCAGCAGGCTGCGGATGTCGATGGCGCTCAGCGGCTCGCCGAAAAAGCTGATGTTGGCCAGTTGCAGCAGTTGCATGCCGGCGAATACCGACAGGATCGCCACCACCAGCCCGCGCAGGTTGCACAGCCACAGGACCAGGCAGAACACCCACAGCCCGGCCACCCAGCCGGCCTCGAGTTCGGCGCGGTTGTTGGGGCTGAACCGTTGCTGGATGAAATCGTCGGCCAGCAGCAGCACGCAGCTCAGGCTGGCCAGGACGAGCAGGCGCAGCCAAGCGGCGGCGCTGTCATTGCGCCGAATGAAGGTGAAGAACATCGACATGAAGGCTCTCGCGGTCAGTGATCGTCAGGCACGCGGCGACGGCCGGTGAGCATCGACAGCGGCAGGTTCTCGCGCAAACGCAGGCTCTCCACCAGCGCCGCCAGCAGGTGCACGCACACCAGCACCAACAGTCCGTCGGCCAGCCAGGCATGCAGGTTGGCCGGCCAGTCCGCGCCCCACAGCGCGTCCACTTCGCGCATCAGAAAGCCGCTCAGGCCCAGACCGCCGATGCAGCCGAGCATCGCCAGCATCACCAACGCGCCAATCGGCGAATGGCCCAGGCGGTGAAACGGTTGCCCGCGCAGCAAGGCCTTGGCATGGTCCGCCAGGCGCGCCGGCGTGGGCCAGAAGTCGGCCCAGCGGACGCTACGCCGCGACGTGGAGCTGGTGCTGGACGAAGACGGCCCCAGCCCGGTACACGCCGACCCGACGGCCATGACCGTGATGCTGCAGAACCTGGTGGGCAACGCGCTGCAATTCAGCCCGCCCGGCAGCGAAATCACCGTGACCTTGCGCCGCCAGCCGGGCTGGACCGAGTTGCAGGTGCTCGATCAAGGCCCCGGCGTCGCCAGCGAAGCGCTCACCCGCCTCAGCGACCGTTTCTACAGCGCCAACAACCCGGCCGGCGCCGGCCTGGGGCTGACGATCGTGGCGCTGGTGATCGACCAGCTCGATGGCGCACTGGAGTTCTTCAACCGCGAGGGCGGCGGCTTCGGCGTGCGCGTGCGGGTGCCGAGCTGATTCATTTGCAAAGCCGATCAATGGCAAAGAAAAACAAACTTCTCAAATCAGCGCCCGCCAGGGATGCTGTGCCATCCTTCACCGTCTGCGGAGAACAACAATGAAAGAAGTCGCCATCGTCGCCGCCACCCGCACTGCCATCGGCAGCTTCCAAGGGGCCTTGGCCAACGTCTCGGCCGTCGACCTGGGCGCTGCGGTGATCCAGCGCCTGCTGGCCCAGACCGGCCTGGACCCGGCGCAGGTCGACGAGGTGATCCTCGGCCAGGTACTCACCGCAGGCGCCGGGCAGAACCCCGCGCGCCAGGCGGCGGTCAAGGCTGGCCTGCCCCACGCGGTGCCGGCACTGACCCTGAACAAGGTCTGCGGCTCGGGCCTGAAGGCCGTGCACCTGGCGGCCCAAGCGATTCGCTGCGGCGATGCCGAGGTGGTGATCGCCGGCGGTCAGGAGAACATGAGCCTGGCGCCGTACGTGCTGCCCTCAGCACGCACCGGCCAGCGCATGGGTCACGGTCAACTGGTCGACAGCATGATCACCGACGGCCTGTGGGACGCCTTCAACGACTACCACATGGGCATCACCGCCGAGAACCTGGTGAGCCAATACGGCATCAGCCGCGAGGCCCAGGACACCTTTGCCGCCGAGTCCCAGCGCAAAGCACTGGCGGCCATCGAAGCCGGGCGCTTCGAGGACGAGATCACGCCCATTCACATTCCTCAGCGCAAAGGCGAACCGCGGGTGTTCGACACCGACGAGCAACCGCGCCCCGGCACCACGGCCGAATCGCTGGGCAAACTGCGGGCGGCGTTCAAAGCCGATGGCAGCGTCACCGCGGGCAACGCTTCGAGCCTGAACGATGGCGCCGCTGCGGTGCTGCTGATGAGCGTGGAAAAAGCCCAGGCGCTGGGTCTGCCGGTGCTGGCCACCATCAGTGGCTACGCCAGCGCCGGGGTGGATCCGGCGATCATGGGCATCGGCCCGGTGTCGGCGACCCGTCGCTGCCTGGACAAAGCCGGTTGGCAGTTGGCGGACCTCGACCTGATCGAAGCCAACGAAGCCTTCGCCGCCCAGGCCCTGGCGGTGGGTCAGGAACTGGGCTGGGACGCCGCGAAGGTCAACGTCAACGGCGGCGCCATCGCCCTGGGCCATCCCATTGGCGCCTCGGGCTGCCGGGTGCTGGTGACCCTGCTGCACGAGATGATCAAGCGTGACGCGAAGAAAGGTCTGGCCACCCTGTGCATCGGCGGTGGCCAAGGCGTGGCGCTGACGCTGCAGCGCTAGGCCGCCGTCTTCTGCAGGACCGCCAGCTCCGGGGCGCTGGCGGCCTTGGCCAGTTGCACCACTTCCCGGCATTTCTGCACGGCAAAGGCCAGCGCGCTTTTCGAATCGACGCAGGGGTCATCGCCCTGCTCCAGCGCACCGTGCAGCAGCGGGCACGACGGCGCCACCCACAGTCGGTCGCCCAGGCGCTCGGCGGCATGGCGCAGCACCTCGAAGGCGTTGTCCAGGTCGCAGGCACCGACGTTTCCGCCGTCGACCACTCCCAGCGACAGCACCTTGTAAGCCGGCAGACGGTCGAGGACGGTCGGGTACTGCTCAGGGGCGCGCACCAGATCGATGTGCAGGCCATCGACCGGCAGGTTGGCGGCCAGCCCCAGGTTGCCGGCAAGCCCGTCGAAGTAAGTGGCCACCAGCTTTTTCAGCGGTGCGCGTTGCAGGATGTTGTAAACGCGCTCGTAGGCATTCTTCCAGTCCTGGGGCAGGTCCAGTCCCAGGATCGGCTCGTCGATCTGTACCCATTCCACGCCTTGGGCAGCCAGGCGATTGAAGATGTCGTCGTACAGCGGCAGCAGGCGATCGACCAGTTCGAGCGTGTCGAACCCGGCGTCCTTGGCCTTGCCCAGCCACAGGTAGGTCAAGGGGCCGAGCACCACGGGTTTTACCGCATGACCCAGGGCCTTGGCTTCGTCGACCTCCTCGAACAACGGCTCCCAGCTCAGGGCGAAACGCTGGTCAGCGCTCAATTGCGGGACCACGTAGTGGTGAGGGGTATCGAACCACTGGGTGGTGTCCTGGCCATGGGCAGCGCCACGGGCCAGGTCGGACAAGGTGTGCAAGGTCGGGGCAGCGCCTTGCGCCTGACCGTAACGCTCGGGGATCACACCGAAGGCCAGCGAATGGGTCAGCACTGGGTCATACCAGGCGAAGTCGCCGACCGGCAGCAACTCGATACCGGCGTCCTTCTGCGCCTGCCAGTGGCTGGCGCGCAGCGTGCGACCGACGGCACGCAGGCCGGCCTCATCCAACTCACCCGCGCAGAAGGCGTCCAAGGCTTTTTGCAACGCATGATCATGTGCGATGCGTGGGAAACCCAGGTTGTGTGCCAGTGCCATTGTCCTACCCCTGCCGTGGAAAATTCGATGAAGCAAATTCTGGCGGTACGCAGAACGTGAGACAAACTCACAAAATTTGAGATCAAGTTCACTTTTCCTCATGTTTGACCTAACCTCTGCGTCGCGCCCAGGCGCCTGTGTCTGTTCCAGAGCGGTCGCGTACGCGTGCAGACAAGCCGCCGCGCTGTGTCCAGGCGACACTGTGATCCTGCCCGTCCTTCGGTATTTTTCATGAGCCTGCTCAGACAAGCCCTGCACGACCACTCCTTCGTTTGTGTCATGGAGTTCGTGCCCAAGCCCTCGGCCAAGCGCTTCGCCGAGCTGGCCAGCATCATGGCCCGCAAGCACCTGTGCGGCTGGCCACTGGCGGTGTCGATCGGCGATCGCGTCGGCAGCGCGCTGGACCTGTCGCCGCTCGACGCCTGCCAGAGTTTCGAGACGCCGGTGCCGACGCTGCTGCACTTTTCCGGTAAGGACCGTGAGCGCCAGGAATTGCTGGCGCAGTTGCCGCGCATGGATGCCGCCGGCCTGGACCAACTGCTGGTGCTGACCGGCGACCGCCTGCCCGGTCACACGCCGGGGCAGCGTCCGGTGCGTTACCTGGAATCGGTGGCGGCGCTGCAGATCGTGCGCCAGGCGCGCCCCGGCTGGCTGCTGGGCGCGGCGCTGAATCCGTTCAAGTACCGCGAAGAGGAAGGCGGCGCGCAGTATTTCAAGGCCGAAAAGAAACTCGCGGCCGGGGCCGACTTCTTCATCCTGCAACTGGGCTTCGACTTCCAGAAATACCGCGAGGCCCAGCGCTGGATGCAGCGCCAGCCCACGTCCCGGCCCATGCTGGCCTGCATCATGGCGCTCACTGAAGGTCGTGCGGCGATGCTCGAGCATGTCGCTGGCGTCACCGTCAGCCCGGCCATGCGCCGGGTGCTGGCCGCCGAGGCCGCCGTGTCCAAGGCCTTCGCCAGCCAGCGCGGCATCGAGCGCCTGGCCTTGCAGATCATCGGCCTGCGTCTGTTGGGCTATGCCGGGATCAACCTCTCCGGGGTGCATTCGCTGGAGCAGTTCGAGGCGCTGGAGCAGGCGCTCGATACCCGGCTGGCGCACGTGCAGACGCTCGATGACTGGCAGACAGCTTGGGACCAGGCCTGGCAGATGGCGGGCGTGGAAACGGTGAGCTTCCACCCGCCTGGCCACCCTTGGCAGGAAGGCCAGCGCGGGGTGCGTGCATCGGCGCTCGAACAGACCCGCTACCACCTGCTGTCGGCCCTGCACCATCAACTGTTCGACCGCCAGACGCTGCTCAGCAGGGCATTCGGCTGGGGCGTGCGCCAGCCCCTGTGGTCCGCGCCCAAGGCGGCGCGCCTGCTGCACCGGCTGGAGCGCAGCCTCAAGCGGCCGCTAGTGGGGTGCGATACCTGCGGGCAGTGCCGGTTGCAGGACACCCTGTACATCTGCCCGGAAACTTGCCCCAAAGGCCTGGCCAACGGGCCGTGTGGCGGGACGCAACTGAACCGCTGCGAGTTCGGCGACCGCGAATGCATCCATAGCCGCAAGTACCGCACGGCGGTGTCGGTGGGGCAGACCGAAGTGCTCACGCAGCGCCTGATTCCGTGCGTGGAGGTGGGCGGGCGGCAGCGCAGTTCGTGGCCTCGGTGGTTTGCCGAATCCGCGACGAGCGTGGGCAACGAGGCTCAGCAGGAATTGACGCAGGGCTAGCCTGGCGCGAGCCAAAACCGCATTGCCCGTCATCCCTGGCATCATGAGCCGCCCAGTCCACCCGCCGATCAGGATGCCCGCGTGACCCGCGACCAACTCGAAACCCAGCAGATTCCCGTCTACCTCGTGACCGTCTGCATCGCCCTCGCCATCGGCCTGCTCGCGCCGGGTGTGGGCAGCACCCTGCAGGCGCTGATCACGCCCACCATCGCCGTGCTGATGTACGCCATGTTCCTGCAGATTCCATTTCTGGACCTGCGCCAGAGCCTGTCCAACCGGCGCTTCATCGCCGCACTGCTGCTGGCCAACTTCGTCCTCGTTCCGCTGCTGGTGTGGGCGGCCACCCGTTCCCTGCTGGACCACCCCGCCCTGCTGATCGGCGCCTTGCTGGTGCTGCTCACTCCGTGCATCGACTACGTGGTGGTGTTCACCCACCTGGGCCGGGGCGACGCACGCTTGACGCTGGCGGCCACGCCGCTGCTGCTGGTGCTGCAACTGCTCCTGCTGCCGCTGTACCTGGGCGTCATGCTCGACGGCTCGCCACCTGTGGCACTTTCCGTCGCGCCGTTCGTCGAAGCCTTCATGCTGCTGATCGTCCTGCCGCTGACCCTGGCCGTGCTGAGCGGCGCCGGGGCTCGTCGCTCGGTCGTGTTGGCGCGCTGGAACGCGGCCTGGGCCTGGCTGCCGGTACCGGCCATGGCGTTGGTGCTGCTGGCCGTGATCGGCTCGCAGATCGCCGCGCTGGCTGAGGATGCCACCCGCCTGTTGCCGCTGATTCCGCTGTACATCGGCTTCATGGTGCTGGCGCCTGTGCTCGGTTGGGCCTGCGCCCGGAGCCTGCGTCTCCCGGCCGAGCAGGCGCGTGCGGTGAGCTTCAGCGCCGCCACGCGCAACTCGCTGGTGGTGTTGCCGCTCGCCCTGGCCCTGCCGGAGCCGTTGAGGGCGCTGGCCGCCGCCGCGGTGATCACCCAGACGCTGATCGAATTGATCGGCGAGCTGGTCTATGTACGACTGATTCCGCGGCTGGTGCGCTAAACACTGGGCCGTCGGCAAGCAAGGCAAAATGCTATCATCGAGAGGCCTTTGGTGAGTGCTTCAAGTGGAAACGACCGTGAACGACCTGACCCGCGAACAACTTGAAGCCGAGGTGGCGCGCCTGCGCGAAGCCCTGACCACGGCCGGCCTGGACGTTGAGCACCTGGACGAAACCAAGGAACGCTATCGCCTGGCGGCCAAGGCCACCAACGACGCGATCTGGGACTGGGACCTGATGTGCAACCACGTGCAGTGGAACCCCGCCCTGGAACAGGCCTACGGCCATTCGCCCGCGCAGATCCTGGCGACCGGCGAATGGTGGTTCGAGCACATCCACCCTGAAGACCGCGCCCGTGTGCACACCTCGATCCACGCCGTGATCGATGGCCAAGGCAGTGCCTGGACCGACGAGTACCGCTTCCGCCGCAGCGACGGCGGCTATGCCGATGTGCTCGACCGAGGCCACGTCATCCGCAACGCCCAAGGCCAGGCCGTGCGCATGATCGGCGCCATGCTCGACCTGACCCACACCCGCTCGGCCGCCACCGCCCTGCGCAAGAGCGAGGAACGCTTTCGCACCATCATCGAGACCATCGAAACCGCGTTCGCCATCGTCGAGGTCAAGTTCGACGAACGCGACGAACCGGTCGACTACCGCTTCATCGAGGTCAACCCGGCCTTCGAGCGCGAGTCGGGGGTCAACCTGCGCGGCAAGTGGGTCACTGAATACGCGCCAGACCTGGAAAGCTTCTGGTTCCAGACCTACGGCCACGTCGCCAAGACCCGCGAGCCCGCCAACTTCGAGAACTACGCCGAGGCCTTCGGCCGTTGGTTCGACGTGCGTGCCGTGCCGGTGGGCGACCCCAGCGAGCGGCAGATCGGCATCTTCTTCAACGACGTCACCGCCCGCCGCAACGCCCAGGAACGGCTGCGTGAAAGCGAGGAACTGGCGCGCTCTAACATCGAGCGGGTGCAACTGGCCCTGGCCGCCGGGGCCATTATCGGGACTTGGCACTGGGACTTGCCCACCGACTGCTTCACCGTCGACCCGGCCTTCGCCCAGGCCTTCGGCCTCGACCCGGCGCTGGGCCGCACGGGGCTGAGCCTGGAACAGGTGATCGCCACCGTGCACCCGGACGACCGCGCCGGGTTGATTGCCGCCATCGACGACGCCATCGGCCGTGGCGGCGCCTACGCCCACCAGTACCGCGTGCGCCGCGCGGATGGCTGCTACTACTGGCTGGAGGCCAACGGCCGGGTCGATTACGCCGATGGCAAGCCCAAGGATTTCCCCGGCGTGCTCATCGATGTCGAGGACCGGCGCACCCTGGAGGCCGAGCGCGACCGCGCCACCGCCGCCCTGCGCGCCCTCAACGACACCCTCGAACAGCGGGTGGCCGAGCGTACCGCCGAGCTGATGCAGGCCGAGGAAAAGCTGCGGCAGTCACAGAAGATGGAAGCGGTCGGGCAGCTCACCGGCGGCCTGGCCCACGACTTCAACAACCTGCTCACTGGCATCTCCGGCTCGCTGGAACTGATGAATGCGCGCCTGGCCCAGGGTCGCTTGACCGACCTGGACAAGTACATCGGCGCCGCCCAGGGCGCCGCCCGCCGCGCCGCTGCCCTCACCCACCGGCTGCTGGCGTTCTCCCGGCGCCAGACCCTCGACCCGCAGCCGACCGACGTCAACGCGCTGATCATGGGCATAACCGACCTGATCCAGCGCACGGTCGGCCCAGCCATCAGCATCGAGACGCTCGGCGCCAGCCATCCGTGGCCGGCGCGGGTGGACCCCAGCCAACTGGAAAACGCCCTGCTCAACCTGTGCATCAATGCCCGCGACGCCATGCCCGACGGCGGTCGCGTGCGCATCGAGACCGCCAACCGCTGGATCGACCACGAGGTGGCACGCAGCCTGGACCTGGTCCAGGGCCAATACCTGTCGCTGAGCGTCAGCGACACCGGGACCGGCATGAGCCCCGACGTGGTGGCCAAGGCCTTCGACCCGTTCTTCACCACCAAGCCCCTCGGCCAGGGCACCGGCCTGGGGCTGTCGATGATCTACGGCTTCGCCAAGCAGTCCGGCGGCCAGGTGCGTATGCAGTCGGAGGTGGGCGTCGGCACTGAAGTGAGCATTTACCTGCCGCGCTACGTGGGCGATGTCGAGGGCGAACAGAACCTGGACGAACAGTCGCACGATGCCACGTCGCGCGCGGGGCAGACCATCCTCATCGTCGACGACGAGCCGACCATTCGCATGCTGCTCACCGATGTGCTCCGCGACCAGGGCTACGCGGTGATCGAGGCCGCCGACAGCGTCGCCGGGCTCAAGGTGCTGCGCTCGGACGTGCACATCGACCTGCTGATCAGCGACGTCGGCCTGCCCGGCGGCATGAACGGCCGGCAGATGGCCGATGCCGGCCGCGAACTGCGTCCGGGCCTGGGCATCCTGTTCATCACCGGCTACGCCGAGACCGCCGCCGTGGGCGATGGCCAGTTGGAAACAGGGATGCAGGTGCTGACCAAACCCTTCGCCGTGGAAGAGTTGGCGGCGCGGGTGCGGGCGGCGATGGGCGAAGCGTGAACCTCGCCCGCTACACCTGAGAAGTACTCACCGGCTGATCATCGCCGTCGCGCTGGCGCGAAACATTTTTGGGGTGGACCGGGACACCCAGAGCAACACCGTATACTCGCATCTGGCCAAATGATGGCAATGATTGTCACTTCTGTCGGGTACGCGGGGAATCGATGAAGCGAGCCGAATTGATGGGTCGATTGCAACACGGGATCGACGAATGCTATCGAGGCGACATCGATGAAGCGGTCACTTGCCACTTGGAGCTGATGCTTGGCCACTACAGGCGCAAACCCTTCTTCTACAAAAGCCTGATGAAATACGACCGGCTGATGGTGGTGATGGCGCTGCTGTGCTTTCACTTCCGCGACCCGCTGACGCCGCTGTCACGGGTCAAGGAGTTTTGCGAGCAGCGCGGCTACCTGTCGCGCAACAGCCTCGAATCATACTTCTCGTTCTTCATCATCACCGGTTACATGCATGTCTGGGCGCACCCGGAGGACGCCCGCCTGCGCCTGTACCGACCGACACGCACGGCGCTGGAGGAAGCCGTCAATGTCACCCGTGCCTATCTGCTGCCCGCCCAGTTGCTGCGCCCAAGCGCCCCGACGCTGGACCTGGACAACCCGCACCCCTGGCTGCGCGACTATTTCGTCAGGCTGGGCCAGTTGCTCGAGGCCGATCTGATGCTCGACAGCCTGCTGCCGGGCGCTAAATGGATCATGAACAAGGACGGCGGTCACCTGCCGATGCTGGCGCTGCACCTCGATGCGCTCGCCCATCGCCCAGTAGGCGGCGGCTACAAGGTCTCGACCTACGCCGAGCTGTCGGCGCGCCTGTGCGTGTCCAAGACCCACCTGATGCGGCTGGTGCGCGAAGGCGAGCAAAAAGGCTACTTCCGTTGTGTGGGCACGCGGGTGGAAATGCGACCGGCCTTCGCCGAGCTGGTCAGACACACCATGGCAATTAATTTCGCCGTCGCGCAGGTCAGCATGGAGTTGTGTGTGGATGCCCAGGAATCTCGAATCGCTCAGCCCGACGCCCAGTGCCTCGGCTAGGCATGAACAGCGTATCCGGCTGCTACTGCGCCAGGGCATCATTGCCGCCCAGTTGCTGGTGATCTTCACCTGGGTCCTGGTGCATGTGCTGCTGCTCGAACGCCTCAGCCGGCCCGGCGCCTGGGTCACCCTGGCCGCGTTGTCAGGGCTGTTTCTGATCCAGACCTTCACCGTTTCCCAACGCGTCTGGCGATTTTCCGGGCTGCTATTCGTGTTGGCAGCGGTCAGCGGATTTCGCCTGATCTTCGAGGAATACCCGCTGCTGTACGAACGCTATGCCCTGCCCCTGACGGTGATGGCAGTGGTCGGTGCCTCGCTGCTGATTCGCGGCCCCATGGATTACCTGGTGGTCGCCTCGCTCACCTGGCTGCTGGTCTGGCCCTTCACAGGCTCCGCGTACGACAGCGCGCGCTGGAGCTATCTGGCGCTGTTCGTGATCTTTTCCATTGGTCTGGGCTGGATCAATAGCCGCACTTATCTGCGCGCGCTGCAGGTCACCCTGGACGTGGAGCAGCACTACCGTACGCTGTCGGAGACCGATCACCTGACCGGGCTGCTCAACCGCCGCGCGCTCATGGAGCGCTTCGAGCGTTTCGTCGCCAGCCATCCGGCGGGCTACTTCATGATGATCGACGTCGACGACTTCAAGCGGGTCAACGACAGCCTGGGCCATGCGGCGGGCGACCAGGTGCTGTGCCTGCTGGCCCGGCGCCTGAAAGCCAAGGCCGGGGCCGACTACGTCGGCCGTCTGGGCGGCGAGGAGTTCGGCATCATCCTCAATACAGAGGACGCGTCGCGGGCCGTGGCCTGGGCAGAAAGCCTGCTACAGGAGGTACGTCAGTCGCGCGACGCCCCCGCGCCTTTCACCTTCAGCGCGGGCCTGGTGCCCTTCGTCCACGGCCAGGCGCTGTCGGACATCCTCATCCATGCCGACCGCAACCTGTACCGGGCCAAGCGCGCCGGCAAGGACCGCGTGCACCTGGGCAGTCCCACCGGCCTGCCGGTGTAACACGCGCGCGGGTGAGGCGTTGCCGGGGCGGATGAAATAGGCCTCGGTCGGCGAGTCGATGGTTTCCAACGCCCCTTCCTGCCGTTACTCTCGGCACTCCTCATTGTCCGAGCCTCCCTGATGCGCCGCTTCCTCATTCCCCTCGTGCTGGCCTGCACCAGCGCGCTCGCCCAAGCGCAGACCAGCGCGCCGGCGGCCTGGACCCTCAAGGACCAGTTCGACACCGCCTACACCCTGGGCCCGACCACACGCGTGGTGCTGATCGCCCGCAGCCACGCCACCGCCAACCTGGTCAACAGCGCCGTGGAGCACACCCAGCCCGGCTATCTGGATGCCCGCAAGGTGGTCTTCGTCGCCGACATCGCCCGCGTGCCGGGGCTTGTACTCAAATTCCTGGTGCCGAACATGCGCTCGGCCAACTACCGCATCCTGCTCGACCGCGACGGCCAAGTGGCCGAACGTTACGCCGGCGATCGCGAGACGGTGCAGTGGCTGGACATGGACCAGGGCAAGGTGGTGCGCGAGCGTCATTTCGAGGATCTCGCCAGCCTGCGCCAGGCCCTGGCCTCGCTGGTGCCGCCGCAGGGTGACGGGCAAGCGGCGCAGACGCGTCCGTAAGCGGCTTTGTTCAGCGTCGTTCGGCACGTCTGCGACAGGCGGTGGTCCAAGCTCTGACCGAGATCGAATAAGCCGAGGGTTTGCGTCATCAGAACGCCAACCCACAGCCGACTTCATTGCATTAGCCCGGAGCCGCCATGAGCCAGCCCATCTTCCCCCAGCCCTTCGAAGCCATCGGCTGTGCACAATGCCGCAACCTGAAAAGCCTGGGTTTCGACATCACCATGGCATTCCAGCCCATCGTCCATGTGCCCACGGGCAAGCCCTTCGCCTATGAGGCGCTGGTGCGCGGGCTGAACGGCGAAGGCGCGGCGGACATTCTGGCCAAGGTCTCGGCCGACAACATGTACCGCTTCGACCAGGCCTGCCGGGTCAAAGCCATCGAGCAAGCCGCGGCACTGGGCCTGAATCGCCTGGACCACTGCAAACTGAGCATCAATTTCCTGCCCAACGCGGTCTACCGCGCCAGCACCTGCATCCGCGCCACCCTTGAAGCCACCCGCACCTTCGACTTCCCGGCCGACAAACTGATCTTCGAAGTGACCGAAGGTGAGCGCGTGGAGGATCCCGAGCACCTCAAGTCGATCTTCGCCGAATACAAGAACCAGGGTTTCACCACCGCCATCGACGACTTCGGCTCGGGCTATTCGGGCCTGAACCTACTGGCCGAGTTCCAGCCGGACATCCTCAAGCTGGACATGGCCCTGACCCGCCGCATCAGCAAAGACCCCGTACGCCAGGCCATCGTCGCCGGCATCGTGCTGGTGGCCCTGCGCCTGGGCATCACGCTGGTCGCCGAGGGCATCGAGACCCAGGCCGAGTGCGATGCCCTGTCCGACCTGGGGGTGGAGTTGATGCAGGGTTATCTCTTTGCCAAACCTGAAGTGAATGCATTGCCGCTGGTGGAGCGGCTGCGCGGCTGAGCGCCAGGCCGCGGTGGCTCGCCAGCGATGCGGTCAAAGCGGCCCGGCAAGGCGCGAGTTGTCATCCACCGAGAATGCGCATACCTCTAGCGATTGGCACAGCCGCGTCAGTTGCTGTTCGACTTGGCTGAGCGCAGCGTCGGACCACGCGGCGCCGAACTTGAGCGATTTCTGTGCTCTATAGCTCGATGAATGTGTCGTGGTCCTGGTAGTAGTTCAGTGCCCTGACGTAGTCCTCGTGCCGGGCATCAGGCCTGGACTGTTGCAATGACCACACCACATCTGCGAACTGCTGACCTGAGTAAAGGTAGCTCAGGCCTTCATGCTGAACAGCCGGCGGATACACTTCACGATCGTGTTCGACATCGGGATAGCCGGCAATGAAGTAGCGCGCGGCCAAGTCGAGGTCGTCCTGATCCTCGCCGTAGAGGCAAAAGTAGTCGCCCTGTTCACCCTCCACCTTCACCGCCTCGATGATGTCGGCCAGCCCGTGGAACGCATTCAGTTGCAGCATGAGCGTCTCCTTTTACTGTGCTTCAAATACGCTATCCACATATTTTCGTACAGGCAAGCGGGCGACTTCCGACATACGCTACGACGATGAATGCCTAATCTCGCGATCCAGCCAACGTTGAGCGTGCGCTGCTCTGCCGGGCAGCCTCCATGCCTCGCACAGGATCGTCGTGTGGACCGCATAAATATCGAAAATATCCCTGGATCGTCATTCCGCGCAATCGCCTTGGCTCGCACGGAATGACTCATCAATACGCAAAAGCTGTTCGCGGCGATTGATAGAGATTTCAACATAGCAGGGGCAGGCGTGGTGTATGCCGACCCGCACTACAAACCTTTGGTATTACGAGAATTTCAACCCCTCTGCAGCCCTCCCCCCAAGAAGTTGCTGATTCATAAGCTTCTGCACCCCGTTGCCCCCGAGCAATACATACAGCGGCATGCAAATGATCCACGGCAGTCGCGGCTGCTTCAGGAGTTGGCGAACACAAGCTTGAGTTGTGCAGGCGCGGTGGGTAGCTTGGTATTGATGTGGATGGGTGGCGCCCTGACCGTCTTTACTGGCGGACCTGGGCTAGTGCTTAGCATGGCAGGATATGCAGCCTTAGCAGCCTCAGCAAGCCAATGCGGGCTTGGTGCATACCGAGTAGGGCTGGAGATACATGATCCATTGATGAACGATGCGCTAGATAGTGAGACTTGGTTCAATATCATATCGCCCCTGCTAGATGCGATATCGCTACTTGGGGCTAGCGCTTCTCTCGCAACAGTAACCAAGCAATTGTTAATACGTAAAAAAGCGACGGGACTTAGCTGGTACTTATTAGGCACAAAATTAAGTCGACAGCAACGAACTCAACTAATGAAAGAAATAATTTCCATTAAACACCCTACCCTGACCGCCAAGCAAATCAAACTTCAACAGCGCATTGGAGCGCTTCCCAAACGCTATACACCCCTTCAAATAAGAAAATCCACATTAACACTTATTGGTGAGTCACTGAATACTGCGATAGGCTTTACTGGAAGTAGCTCGATCCAGAACATGGCAGTCACACTGATCGAAGATAACCCAACATAATGCCTACCTTACTCAATCGGTCCAGGTTCTTTAGCCGTTTCTTCCCAATTGCTGCCCTCAGTATGCTGCTAACGATCATCGGAAGTTCGATAGCCACCGTCTGCATGGCCTCTCTTTACTTATCCGGAAATCCCCACCTCCATGAATTCGCGGTCACTACGTTGATGCTCTGCATTTTGATACTCACGACTGCCCAATACGCCGTCATCCGAGGCTTGGGAGAAGCCACGTGGTTAATTGTCATGCTACTGATTCTTTGTCTGATGTGCTGCATGTGGTCTTATGTAAGGTCAAATATGCCGCTGTACGCTTTGGTTGGAACGGTAACGGCCAGCTCGGCGTTGGCCTGCCTCAACAGCCGTCGCTACCGCCAGTTGTGCAAGCGGGTAAAGGTGATTCGTCGAATGCGTGAACGCTTGTCACACACGTTCTGAAATTCACACCATCCGACACTGTCGCGCGCGTCTTATGGGAGCAGCCTCGTGTCGCCACAGATCCGCGCAGAGTTACAGGCCTCAAGGCTGTGTACTTACTAAGCAACGCCTGGAGAACACCCAGTCACTTCACCGCGAGGCAACTCCCCTACCGCCTACCGGCCCTTTCCTCCACAGTCGTCGAACAACGCACCGCATTGCTCTGCCATTAACCGGGTGATGATACGGATCGCCTGATGAATGCCCGCCGTACTGCGCACACTCAACTGCGGATTGTGCTCGCACTCGAGCAAGTCATCCTGCTGGGCCAGCGCCTCGCCCAGTAACTCGAGTGTCCAGGCATAGGATTGAATGGTCGAAAGCCGCTCCCGGTCAGTCATGACGCACCTGCCTGGGCTGTTGCTTGAATTCGGGATGAGCGGGGTACGGAGGGGCGCCACGTGCAGAGCGGCGGAGAACGGATGCGAGGATCCTGCGAGGGATAGCGGTGAGCATGCATGAAACTCCAAGTTAGGTTGGAGCTGCCACGCATCGTCGCCAAACAATTGGGTGGCAGCTGTACGCAGGTTGGCGAACCGGGAACTTGGAACCCGGCAGACCCGAAGGTCTCCCACGCACAGCCGCCATGGCACGAGGCTGCGGACGCAAAAAAAGCGCCTGCAATCGTGTGGGGCGCCGCTGCGCCAAGTTGTCCCGGGTCGCCAAACCCGATCGCGGAGATTGCCGCGACAGACAGAATTTAGGCCTATCGCTGACTCAGTGCAAGCCGCTGAGGGCGTGCGCCGCGCTGCGACGTAAGTTTTGGGAACCGTCCGACGCGCAGCACTGCGTTGCACAAGCGCGCCATCCTTCACCAAGGCAATCGACATGAGCATTGCTCATCAAGCGGCTCGCTCTCCAAACGGGCGATAGGCGGCGGCGCTAGGACCGGAACTACATGAAATATTCTTCAGAACGCATTAGTCCCGCTGAGTGCTGGCGGTCGCTAACATGGCGTTTTTACCCAGAGAAATACCGATGACTCGCATACTGTCCCTTGCGGCCCTTATGGTCGCTTCCATGACATGCTCGGCCGCTGATGCAACGTCGGCACAGACCCTCACCGTTCTGAGTTCCGGCGGCATCATGGGTGCGATCCAGGCCGTCGCGCCGACTTATGAAAAGCAGTTCGGCGTGAAACTCGAAGTGCTTGCCGCGCCCTCGATGGGCGACACGCCTCAGGCCGTTCCAAACAGGCTGGCGCGTGGTGAGCACGCTGACGTCGTGCTCATGGTAGGTTCGGCGCTGGACAATTTGGTGAAAGCGGGCCAAGTGGATAAAACCAGCCGGGTCGACCTCGGCGAATCGTTCATTGCCATGGCCGTGCGTAAAGGCGCCCCGAAACCGCAGATCGGCACCATGGAGCAGTTTCGCACAGTGCTCTTGAACAGCAGCTCGGTCGCTTACTCCGACAGCGCGAGCGGTGTCTACCTGTCCAAGACTCTGTTCCCGCGCATGCAACTGGGCGAGCAGTTTCTGGCCAAGGCTCACATGATCCCTGCTGAACCGGTCGGCTCGGTGGTCGCTCGCGGCCAGGCCGAAATCGGCTTCCAGCAGCTAAGCGAACTCAAGCCGGTACAGGGTATCGACATCGTCGGTCTGATTCCCGACCAAGCGCAGAAAATGACCCTGTATTCTGGCGCAGTCGTCAGCAAGAGCGAGCATCACGCAGCAGCCCAGGCGCTGCTCGATTACCTGGCATCGACGAAAGCTGATAAAGCGATCCAGGACAGCGGCCTGAAGCCAGTGGCTCATTCAGCACACTGATGCGCGTCAAACCGGGCGCAACGTGGGGCTTGAGCGGGTGACCGACAAGCCCTCGCGCGCGGGTCAGGTCATACAACCGAGCCCGCCCTGGGCCACAGCTCTGGCAACGGCGATGCGCGCCCCGCCCCGTACCGTCAACGATTAGGCCATTTGGCCAACAGAATCGATACGAACTTCTCCGCCGCTGGCGACAGAGACGCCCCTCGGCGATACACCAATCCCAGGGTCCGGGTGACTTGGGGATCGATCAGCGGCACACTGACCAGCGTGGGATGGTCGGCAGTGGGCATCGCCAAGCTGGGCATGGCCGATACGCCCAAGCCGGCCTCGACCATGCCCAGTGAAGTCGACAAGTGCTGCACCTCGTAGAACCACTTCGGCCGCAACGTGAGTCCGGCCAGCGCATGGTCGAGCAGCATCCGGTTGCCACTCAGTCGGCCTACGCCAATCAATCGATAGTCGGCCAGCTCGGTCCAGGTCACGACATCCTGCTTGGCCAAGGGGTGGTCACGTCGGCAAGCCAGGACGAAATGCTCCTGCACCAAAGGAACGAACTCAATGTCCGGATGCTGGCCGCTCATCATGTTGATGCCGAAGTCAGCCTCACCGCGCAACACCGCCTCCAGGCCATCGTTGGCGCTCAGGTCCAAGAGGCGGATGCGGATTTTCGGGTACTGCTCGTTGTAGTCGCGGATGACCGAGGGCAGAAAATAGAACGCCGCCGTCGGAATGCACGCCAGTGTGACTTGTCCGCTTTGACGCTCAGCGAGTTCCCGAATACTCAGGATCGAATCCTCGAAGTCATCGAGCAGGCGTCGGGCCTTGGGTAGAAAATCCCGTCCAACGCTCGTCAGGCTGACGCGACGCGTGGTCCTTTCGAGTAAGGGCGTGCCCAGCCCGTCTTCCAATTTTTTATTCGGCGGCTCAACGCAGGTTGGGACAGGTGTAGGAGCTCGGCTGCCTCATGAAAGCTGCCAACTTCCGCGATCTTCACGAAAGATCGAATATCTTGCAGCTCATATTCCATTTCGGATCACTCTCTGGCTACCAACAAACTATTTTGCCATACGCAATAATCATGACGATTTTTGCATTGGATTGATTGATGAGGCCCTGTCACTCTTGCCCGCACAACATCAATGATGCCCATTGATCAACAAGAGTGCGAAATTATGCAACGAATTCCTTGCGTGCTCATGCGCGGTGGCACCTCCAAGGGGCCTTTTTTCCATGCCTGGGATCTCCCTGCCAACGTGGTCGAACGCGACGAATTGCTCATCAACCTGATGGGCTCGGGGCACGAACTGGAAATCGACGGTATCGGTGGCGGCAGCCCACAGACCAGTAAAGTGGCGATCGTCAGTCCGTCCCTGCATGCTGATGCGGACGTCGACTACCTGTTCGTCCAAGTGATGGTCGCCGATCGGCGAGTCGACACCGCCCCAACTGCGGAAACATGCTCTGCGCCGTAGGCCCTTTCGCCATCGAGCAAGGACTGGTCAAGGCTGAAGATGGCAAGACACTGGTGCGCATCCGCAACCTGAATACCGATACCTTGGTCAATTCTCTGGTGGAAACGCCTGGAGGAATCGTGCGCTATGAGGGTCGGACGGCCATCGACGGCGTACCGGGCACGGCGGCCCCTGTGCACTTGACCTTCCTCGACGCGGTGGGCAGCAAAACCGGGAAGCTGTTCCCGACCGGCAAGGCCCAAGAAGTGATCGACGGCGTACCGGTGACCTGCATCGACATGGCCATGCCGATGATGATCATCGATGCCCATCAGTTGGGCATCACCGGCTCGGAAACCCCAGCGCAACTGGATGCGAACAAGCCCCTGCTGCGGCGCCTGGAAGCACTGCGGCTCAAAGCGGGCAAGGCCATGGGCCTAGGTGACGTCAGCGCAATGGTGGTTCCCAAGCCCGTGTTGGTTTCCCAACCGCGTCATGACGGGACGCTGCAAGTGCGTTACTTCATGCCTCACAACTGCCATCGTGCACTGGCCATCACCGGTGCAATCGGGTTGGCGACCGCCTGCGTCAGCCCTGGCACGGTAATCATGGATATGCTTGGCGATCAGGCCCAGCACTTGGAAGAGGTCCGTTTGGAACACCCCAGTGGGGGCATCGATGTGGCGCTCTCGCGCACGGGCACCGACGGTAAAACGTTGCAGGCTTCCGTCGTCAGGACTGCCCGTCGATTGTTCTCTGGCTTCGTATACGCCCCGACCCTGCGTAGGTTGGCGGGCTAGGCAGGCCTAGCCACACATCGCTTACCCGCACATCCGCACAATTTCAATAATGGGTGATGCAACATGAAACTCGCTAAATCACTGTATTTCCAGATTCTCTGCGCCGTCCTGCTGGGCGTGGTGGTCGGTCATTTCTGGGCGCAACAGGCCGTTGCGCTCAAGCCACTGGGTGATGCCTTCATCAAGTTGATCAAGATGATGATTGCCCCGGTCGTCTTCTGCACCATCGTCACCGGTATCGCCGGCATGACCGACAAGCGATCGCTGGGTCGGTTGATGAGCAAGACGCTGATGCTGTTCCTGGTGCTCACGATCATCAGCCTGATCATCGGCCTGGCAGCGGTCAACCTGCTGCGCCCCGGCGTCGGCATGAACATCGACCCGGCCACCCTGAGCACCGCGGGGCTCGATCAGTACACGGCTTCGGCGGCCAAGCTGAGCGTGGTCGATTTCTTCCTGCACATCATCCCGGACACGTTCATCGGCGCGTTCAACCATGGCGAAGTGCTGCCGGTGCTGTTCATCGCCGTGCTCAGTGGCTTCGCCTTGTCGTCAATGGGCGACAAGGGCAAGCCTGTATTACAGGTGCTAGAGTCGGCCTCGACCATGGTGTTCCGCATCTTTGGTTATCTGATGCGTTTCGCGCCAGTGGGCGCCTTCGGCGCACTTGCCTTCACGGTTGGACAATACGGCGTGTCCTCCCTCGGTTCCCTGGCCAAGCTGATAGGTACGCTCTATATCGCGTGCGCGTTCTTCGTGCTGGTGGTGCTCGGTGGCCTGTGCCGGGCCTACGGTTTCAGCCTGTGGAAGCTGTTGCGCTATTTCCGAGAGGAATTTCTAGTCGTGCTCGGGACCTCCTCCACCGAACCGGTCTTGCCGCGGATGCTGGAAAAGCTGGAAAGGCTGGGCTGCAAGAAAGGCGTGGTCGGACTGGTACTGCCCACCGGCTACTCCTTCAACCTGGACGGTACAGCCATCTATCTGTCGCTGGCCGCGCTGTTCATCGCTCAGGCCTGCAACATCGATCTGACCCTCGGCCAGACCGTCACCATGCTGGCGATCATGTTGCTGTCGTCCAAGGGCGCGGCCGGGGTCACCGGAAGCGGATTCGTGGCACTGGCCTCGACCTTGACCGTCATTCATGACATCCCACTGGCAGGACTGGCGTTGTTGATCGGCATCGATCGTTTCATGTCTGAGGCACGTGCCCTGACCAGCCTGGCCAGCAATGCCGTGGCCACCGTGGTCATGTCCCTGTCGGAAAACGCCTGCGATCGCGAAACCTTGCTGCGCCAGTTGAATGAGCGCCCATCGGATTCGCCCAAAACGCAGGTCGCCTGGTCTGCCGAGTCTGGGCGTCAGAGCTAAACGCCTCATTCACCTCCTGTCGCATCGAAATCCCACGGCACCTCGTTGAGAGATGCCATGGGACAGGAGGCCGTCTGCCTTGCAGATGGCCACATGACAATAAAAACAAGAGAGAAAACCATGCTCGCACTTCTGGGCCTGATCATGGTGGTGACCTTCACCTACCTGATCATGAGTAAACGCCTGTCGCCGATCGTTGCCCTGACCGTCGTCCCCATCGTCTTTGCGGTGATCGGAGGCTTTGCCCCCGAGCTGGGAAAAATGATGCTCGATGGCTTGAAGATGGTGGCCCCCTCAGCGGCGCTGTTGCTGTTCGCCATTCTGTTCTTCGGCCTGATGATCGATGCTGGCCTGTTCGATCCGCTGATCCGGATGATCCTCAAACGCGTCAACGGCGACCCGATCAAGATTGCCATCGGTACTGCGCTGCTGTCGTTGCTGGTGGCGCTCGACGGTGATGGCACCACCACTTACATGATCACCTGCGCAGCCATGCTGCCGCTGTACAAGCGCATCGGCATGAATCCGATGATCCTGGCCACGGTATCGATGCTGTCGCTGAGCATCATGAGTGGCATGAGTCCTTGGGGAGGACCGGCGACCCGCGCTATCGCAGCGCTCGGGCTGGATGCGACCGAATACTTCATCCCGATGCTGCCGACTGTGATCGGCGGAGCCGCCTGGGTGGTCTTCACGGCGTACCTGCTGGGCCGAGCCGAGCGCAAGCGTATCGGCAACATTGCCCTGGAGTCCGGCGGCGGGAATTGCTACATCAAGCAGATTCTCGGGGAGGCGCCGCATAAACGCCCGCGACTGGCTTATGTGAACCTGGTGTTGGTGATCGCCGTCATGACCGCACTGGTACTGGGGGTGATGCACGCCGCGATCTTGTTCATGATCGGTTTCGTCGCCGCCCTGATGATCAACTACCCGCAACTGGAGTTGCAGAAAGAACGCATTCTGGCCCATTCGGGCAATGCCATGACTGTCGTGCTGCTGGTTTTTGCAGCCGGCATCTTCGCCGGTATCTTCTCCGGCACGAAAATGGTCGATGCGCTGGCCCAAACGCTGGTGGACTGGATTCCGGAAGCCTGGAGCCACTGGTTCCCACTCGTGGTGGCGTTGACCAGCATGCCGCTGACGTTCGTTCTCTCGAACGATGCGTACTACTTCGGCGTGGTGCCCATTCTCGCCAACGCCGCCGCTGCCTATGGAATTGATCCCATCGAAATCGCACGCGCTTCGGTACTGGGCCAACCGGTGCACCTGATGAGCCCGCTGGTGGCCTCGACCCTGCTGCTGGTCGGCATGGTGGATCGGGATATCGGCGACTTCCAGAAAGCGACCGTGAAATGGGCGGTACTGACATCACTGGTCATTACCGCGCTGGCGTTGCTCACCGGGGCACTGTCCTTCTTCGTCTGATCTGTCCAGGGCGCAGCGCGCGCCCGGTTATCCAATAACAACAAGAGAGTACCGCACATGTCCCGAATCCTTTTCCGTGGGGCCGCCTGTGGCGTGCTCTGCGGCTGGTTGCCTGTGGCCGGCGCTGCCGGTTTCATCGAAGACAGCGCGCTCAAGCTGCAATTACGCAACGTGTATTTCAACGAAAATTTCCGTGACGAACAGGGCATGAGCCCCCGCGCGGCCGCCAACGCCAAAAGCGAGCGGGTGGAATGGGCGCAAGGTGCCCTGCTCGATTACCAGTCAGGCTTCACCCAAGGCACCGTGGGCGTCGGAGTCGATGCCTTGGGGCTCTTTGGCCTACGCCTGGATTCGGGGCGCGGTCGCAGCGGGACCGGTCTCCTACCGGTACACGAGGGTGGCCGCGCCGCCGAGGAATTCGCCAGTGCCGGGGTGACGGCCAAGCTGCGTGCGGGACAGACTGTGGTCAAACATGGCACGTTGCTACCCAAGATCCCAGTGCTGGTCTACAACGACGCACGGTTGCTGCCGCAGACCTACCAAGGCACACAACTGACCAGCACTGACATCCAAGGGCTCACCTTGAGCGCCGGTTACCTGGATCGTTTCAAGCAGCGTGACTCGTCCAACAGCACCGGCTTGTACCTGGATGGCTATGGCGGCCGGCAATCGGGGGACTTCAAGTTTGCTGGCGCCGACTACGCCCTGAGCAAGCAACTACGCCTCAGCTATTTCCACGGCCGCTTGGAAGACTTCTATCGCCAGGACTACCTGGGCCTGGTCCACACACTCCCCGTCGCCGGCGGCGCTCTGACTACCGACCTGCGCTACTTCAAGAGCCGCGACAGTGGCGCCGCTTATGGGGGCGTGATCGATAACGACCTGTTCAGCGGGCAATTGTCCTATACCCACTCCGGCCACACCGTTGGGGCCGGCTACCAGGTTCTCAATGGCGAAGCGGGCTTGCCCTATATCAGCGGGGCGACGGTCTACTCGTTCAGCAACGTCGGCATCGGCAAGTTCATCGAAGAGGACGAGAAGACCTGGATGGCCAGCTACGCCTACAATTTTGCTGCCGCAGGGGTTCCAGGGCTTACCTTCATGGCTCGCTACCTGAGCGGAGACAATGGACGCTCCAACGACGCTGAAGTCAACGAATGGGAGCGGGACATGGAGCTGGCGTATGTCGTGCAGTCCGGCCCCATCAAAGGGCTGGGCGTCAGACTGCGCAACTATGTCTACCGCTCTGACTTCGCCCGCGGACGCGACAGTAACCGGATCTACTTGACCTACGAGGTCGCGCTCTGGTGACAACACCACGAGTAAAAGTCCATGCCCAGTGGGCGCTCACGGACGACGGGATCATCGTCCTGGCCTCGTAATCCACGCTACCGCACAGCGCCCGAGGCTGGCACCCGGGCGCTCGCCCACGCGTTGAGCCGCGTTTGCCCTGACCTGCCTCCCAGCCAATACCCCGCAGCAGCGATCCTGATGATTCTCTGGAATGTCGGACAACTGAGATGATCACGCTCGGGACACTTCGCCGCATGCCGCAACCCTTTGCTCAAGGCCTGCAGACGTTTGATACGTGCATCCAGTTCATCGGCCTTGGCGACCAACTTGCTGCGATCGACCTGCCCCTCGACCAGCATGGCCCCACCTCTTCCAAGGAAAAACCCGCCGCTTGCCCGAGCGCGATAAGTGCCAGACGGTCTATCACGTCCGCCGCGAACTGCCTCCGTTGCCCATGACCGGCCAACGAAGTGAGCAAGCCCTTCTTCTCGTAGTAACGCAATGTCGAAGCGGGCACGCCCGTGCGCCGGGCGACGTCTGCAATGTCCATCTTTGCCTCTTGAGTTGAAGTCGACTTCAACTTGTATGCTGCGCGGCGTAAAGATCGACGTCAATCAACGAGAGGGTTTCACATGACGATCACTGCACTGTTCTTTGCAGCCCTGACGATTGGTATAGGCGCCACCGTAGTGATGGATCTGTGGAGTTTGATCTTGAAGCGGCTGGGCGTCGCCACACTCGACTTCGCGATGGTCGGCCGCTGGGCGGGGCACTTGCTGAAGGGGCGTTTCAAGCACACGGCGATTGCCAAAGCGGAGTCGGTGCGGCGTGAGCGCTGGGTGGGCTGGGTGATTCATTACGCCGTTGGCGTGATGTTCTCGGTGGTGCTGGTGTCTGTCATGGGCACGGGTTGGTTGTTGACACCTACGCTAGGGCCGGCGCTGGTGGTTGGGGTCGTTACAGTCGTTGCACCGCTCTGCATCCTGCAGCCGGCCATGGGGGCGGGATTCTTCGCGTCTAAAACTCCGACGCCGTTGGTTAATTGCATCAAGAGCTTGATCACGCACCTGGTGTTCGGGGCCGGACTTTTTCTGAGTGCCCAAGTGTTGGCAGGGTTAATACGGTCGATAAGCGTGGGGCCATAGGCGATCCAGCACGGGGTATGTCAGAAATTTTGTGTTCGGGCATAACATGAGCAAGAGGTGCATGTATGCCAACCAAGAAGAAACCCCTGCGTGACCTACCAAAAATCCCCAAGGAGCTGCTCGAGCAGTTCGGTGAGGGCCTGATGACTGCGGAGGCTATCGAAGATGCCTCTGCGGCATTCAAGAAGGCGTTGATCGAACGGGCCTTGAACGCCGAGCTCAGTCACCACCTGGGGTATCTGCCGGGCGCGCAGCGCCCAGAGGATGAAACCAATCAGCGCAATGGCAGGACTGGCAAGACGGTTCTGACTGGAGAGGGGCCGCTGCGGCTGGATATCCCCCGTGATCGAGACGGTAGTTTTGCGCCCATCCTGATTCCCAAGCACGAGCGCCGTTATACCGGTTTCGATGACAAGATCATCGCCATGTATGCCCGAGGCATGACCGTTCGGGAAATTCGCGCATTCCTCTCCGAGCAGTATGGAACGGATGTTTCGCATGACTTCATCAGTTCGGTCACGGCCGAGGTGATGGAGGAAATCGGCGCGTGGCAACAGCGGCCGCTGGAGCCGATGTACCCGGTCATTTTCTTTGATGCACTACGAGTCAAGATTCGCGAAGAAGGCCTTGTGCGCAACAAAGCGATTTACTTGGCGCTGGGCGTTCTACCCGATGGGACGCGCGATATTCTCGGGATCTGGATCGAAAATACCGAAGGTGCGAAGTTCTGGATGAAGGTCTTCAATGACCTCAAGACGCGCGGCGTTGAGGATGTGCTGATCGCCGTCACCGACGGCCTCAAAGGGATGCCAGAGGCGCTAAGCGCCGTGTTTCCGGCCACCACGCTGCAAACATGCATCGTCCACTTGATCCGCAACAGTCTCGATTATGCAGCGTGGGATAAGCGTCGTGATCTGGCCAAAGCGCTCAAGCCGATCTATCAGGCCATCAACGCCGAGGCGGCTGAGCAGGCACTGGATGCCTTTGAAAACGGCCCTTGGGGCAAACAGTACCCAACGGTAGTTGCGGCATGGAGAAGAGCCTGGGATCGAGTGATTCCATTCTTTGTCTTCCCGTCAGGCATTCGAAAAGTGATCTATACGACCAACGCGATCGAAAGCATCAACGCCCAGCTACGCAAGATCATCAAAACGCGTGGTCACTTCCCAACGGATGAGGCCGCCACCAAGCTGATCTGGCTGGGGCTGCGGAACATCACGGCAAACTGGGGCTCAGCGGCCCATGACTGGAAAAATGCGATGAATCAATTCGCGATGCTGTACGGAGATCGATTTATCAGGCCGACCTGGTAAAAGCATGGCCAGCCTGACGGCAGGCCGTTATCGGCCCGCACACAAAAAATCTGACACTCTCCCAGCACGCGTTGATGCCTCAAACAGCAAATCTGCTCTGAAGACGGCCCTCAATGCCCCACGATTTTGCACAGCCTCGCAGTTGCTTCTAGAATTGCGCCACAACCCACATCCCGAGGTGTTCGTCATGCGCCATTGATGCCGCCGTCTTCACGACGGCCAGTCTCCACCTACCCCCACGAGCAGGGGGAGTTCTTGGCATCCATGGAAATGACTTATGACTAGCCCCTTTCTCACGCTGGAAGGCGTGTCTCATGTGCTGCCGGACGGCAGCACTTTATTCCGCGAACTCAACGAGCAATTCGACCAGCGCCCCACGGGTCTGGTCGGGCGCAATGGTGTCGGCAAAACGATGCTGGCGCGCCTACTGGCGGGACAGGTGCAGCCCACGACCGGGCGCTGCGCGCGGTCGGGCAGCGTGCATTACCTGAGCCAGCACCTATCGCCCGCGCCGGATATCACCGTCGCAGGCCTTGCCGGCGTGCAGGCCACCCTCGACGCGCTCGAACGTATCGAGGCGGGCAGCAGTGAGGTCGAAGATTTCGAGGCGGTGGGCGAGCGCTGGGATATACGCGCACGCCTGCAACACGCGCTGGACCGCGCCGGCCTGACTTATCTCGATGCCCGCACGCCTGCCAGCGCACTCAGTGGCGGCGAGGCCATGCGCGTCGCGCTGATCGGCGCCTTCTTGTCGGAGGCGGACCTCCTCATTCTGGATGAACCCAGCAATCATCTCGACCGAATCAACCGGCAGGCACTGATCGCGCAGTTGCAGCAGTGGACGCGCGGGCTGCTGGTGGTGAGTCACGACCGCCAGTTGCTGGAAACAATGGCGCGAATCGTGGAGTTGTCCTCTCTGGGACTGCGCAGCTATGGCGGTAACTACGGCTTTTACGCGCAATGCAAAGCGCTGGAATTACAGAACGCCGAGCAGCAACTTGAACAGCGCAAGCTCGAGCGTCAACGCGAAGAACGATCCTTGCGCGAACAACGCGAGCGCCTGGAACGCCGCCAGGCCCGTGGTAATCGCCGGGCTCAGGACGCTAATCAAGCCAAAGTGCTGCTGGGCCGTCAGAAAGAACGTAGCGAGGGCTCGGCAGGCAAGTTGCGTCAACAACAGGCGGCGAGCCGCGAACGACTCACCCAGCGCGTCTGTGAGGCCGCTCAACAGGTCGAAGACAACATGGCGATCACGGTGCACGCTTTACCTGTGGTATCCCCTTCCCAGAGACGAATCGCTGAATTGGAGAACGTGGAACTTCCGTTCGTGTCGGGTGCTACTCGCACCATCAGCTTGATGTTGACCGGACAACAGCGGGTTGGCGTCGTCGGCCCCAACGGGTGCGGCAAGTCCACTTTGCTCAAAGTGCTCGCCCGGCAACTTCAGCCGTTGTCCGGGAGTTGCCAAGTGTTTGTGGAAGGCTTCTATCTAGACCAGCGGCTATCGAATCTGGCGCCGCGGCGGACGGTGCTGGAGCAGATGCTGGCGGCCAACCGCGCTGCCACCGAGGGGGAACTGCGGATGCGCCTTGCGCAACTTGGGCTGGATGCGCAGAAAATTACCGTGCCGAGCGCTTCGCTCAGTGGCGGGGAACGCCTGAAAGCGGCGCTGGCTTGCGTGCTCTACGCTGACCCACCTGCGCAGTTGTTGTTGCTGGATGAGCCTAGTAATCATTTGGACCTGGCTTCGGTTCAGGCGTTGGAGGTGATGCTGAGCGGGTATCGGGGTGCGTTGGTGGTGGTGTCGCATGATGAGGCGTTTATGGAGGGTGTTGGGTTGACGCATCGGTTGGTAGCGACTGGGGAAGGCTGGGGGATGAAAGAGATGCTGAGAGCCTAGGCGCTGTCTGACCAGCCTTGATACCCGGTGATGCGAGAGTGTCAGATTTTTTGTGTGCGGGCCGATAACGGCCTGCCGTCAGGCTGGCCATGCTTTTACCAGGTCGGCCTGATAAATCGATCTCCGTACAGCATCGCGAATTGATTCATCGCATTTTTCCAGTCATGGGCCGCTGAGCCCCAGTTTGCCGTGATGTTCCGCAGCCCCAGCCAGATCAGCTTGGTGGCGGCCTCATCCGTTGGGAAGTGACCACGCGTTTTGATGATCTTGCGTAGCTGGGCGTTGATGCTTTCGATCGCGTTGGTCGTATAGATCACTTTTCGAATGCCCGACGGGAAGACAAAGAATGGAATCACTCGATCCCAGGCTCTTCTCCATGCCGCAACTACCGTTGGGTACTGTTTGCCCCAAGGGCCGTTTTCAAAGGCATCCAGTGCCTGCTCAGCCGCCTCGGCGTTGATGGCCTGATAGATCGGCTTGAGCGCTTTGGCCAGATCACGACGCTTATCCCACGCTGCATAATCGAGACTGTTGCGGATCAAGTGGACAATACATGTTTGCAGCGTGGTGGCCGGAAACACGGCGCTTAGCGCATCTGGCATCCCTTTGAGGCCGTCGGTTACGGCGATCAGCACATCCTCAACGCCGCGCGTCTTAAGGTCATTGAAGACCTTCATCCAGAACTTCGCACCTTCGGTATTTTCGATCCAGATCCCGAGAATATCGCGCGTCCCATCGGGTAGAACGCCCAGCGCCAAGTAAATCGCTTTGTTGCGCACAAGCCCTTCTTCGCGAATCTTGACTCGCAGCGCATCAAAGAAAATGACCGGGTACATCGGCTCCAGCGGCCGCTGTTGCCACGCGCCGATTTCCTCCATCACCTCGGCCGTGACCGAACTGATGAAGTCGTGCGAAACATCCGTTCCGTACTGTTCAGAGATGAATGCGCGAATTTCCCGAACGGTCATGCCTCGGGCATACATGGCGATGATCTTGTCATCGAAGCCGGTGTAACGGCGTTCATGCTTGGGAATCAGGATGGGCGCAAAACTACCGTCTCGATCACGGGGGATATCCAGCCGCAGCGGCCCCTCTCCAGTCAGAACCGTCTTTCCAGTCCTGCCATTGCGCTGATTGGTTTCATCCTCTGGACGCTGCGCGCCCGGCAGATACCCCAGATGGTGACTGAGCTCGGCGTTCAAGGCCCGTTCGATCAGCGCCTTCTTGAATGCCGCAGAGGCATCTTCGATAGCCTCCGCAGTCATCAGGCCCTCACCGAACTGCTCAAGCAGCTCCTTGGGGATTTTTGGTAGGTCACGCAGGGGTTTCTTCTTGGTTGGCATACATGCACCTCTTGCTCATGTTATGCCCGAACACAAAATTTCTGACATACCCGGTGATGCTGCTTGGAAAACCGCCTGGATCGCCAGCCCGGTGGGTATGCTCATTTACAACGCGTGAAATCGAGCGCGACTCCGACCGTCCCTCGGCGGTTTTCGCCTTGGCTGACCTTCGTCTCAAGACTTTTCAAACAGCGCCTAGAAAACGGCGACGAGCATCCTCTTGTCCTGGGCGCCTTTGACTGGGTGAGTTACAACAGCTCCCGGAACGCGATCCTCGCCATCGAGTGAGGTGCTAACCCACGCTCAAACATGACGCCCAGGAGCCTTTCAAATCCTCCTCACACCGCCACTGACACCGAGGCCCTCGACCGCCAAGCAAAGCCCAACACCATCAACAACCCCACCCCGGCCATCGCCGCCCCGCCAGGGAAATCGCCGGAAAACCCAACCCTGCTTTGATCACCGCGCCCCCCAGCGCCGCGCCAATTGCGTTGCCAAGGTTGAACGCACCGATGTTCACCGCCGAGGCGAGATTAGGCGCGTCCTTGGCGGCTTCCATGACGCGCATTTGCAGCGGTGGCACCAAGGCGAAGCTGGCGATGCCCCAGATCAAAATGGCTGCGGCGGCCGGCAGCGGCCAGCGCATTAATACGGTAAACGCCAGCAGGACCAGGATAAGCACGCTCAGCGAGATGATCAGGGTGCGGTCTATCGAGCGGTCGGCGGCTTTGCCACCCCACATATTGCCCAGTGTCAGCCCCACGCCGAACAGCACCAGCATGGCGGTGATGAAGGCAGAGGAGACGTGAGTTTCGCTACTGAGGATCGGTGCGATGTAGGTGAAGACGGTGAACATTGCCCCCGAGCCGACGACGGTCAGGGCCAACGCGCCCAACACCGGGGCTCGACCCATTACCCGGATTTCGGCCATGACACCGACGCTTGGCGATGCCTGAAGGTCGGGCAGGGCGAACCACAACGCGGCCATGGTCACCACGCCAAGGCCGGTGATCCCCAGAAAGCGGTGCGCCAACCGAACAATTCGCCAAACCAGGCGGCTAGCGGCACACCGCCAATGGTTGCGAGGGTGAGCCCCATGAACATGGCTGCTACTGCGCCAGCACGTTTCTCAGGGGCCACCACGCTGGCGGCGACGATCGAACCGACGCCAAAGAATGCACCGTGATTCAGTGAGGTCACCACCCTGGCGATCATGAGGCTGTAGTAGTCGGTCGCCAGTGCGGACATGAGGTTGCCCAGAGTGAAAATCGCCATCAGACCTATCAGCAGATAGCGTCGGGGAATCTTGCCGGTGGTGAGTGTCATCAGCGGCGCGCCCAGCAGCACGCCCAGGGCATAGGCGCTTACCAGCAAGCCCGCAGCCGGAATCGAAACGCCGAGGTCCGCAGCGATGCCCGGCAACATGCCCATGGGGGCGAATTCCGTCACGCCGATGCCAAAGGCACCTACGGCGAGTGCAACAAGAGGTGGATTGATACGCATGGCAGGCTCCTTATCTATGCCCGCAATGCTATTATCCGGCGCTTTATGGCGGTAGATGGCGTTTTTGGTAATCACCTTTGCCTAAGAGGCACAAATGGACTTCAACGGTAGATCAGGTGAAATGTTCGTATTCGCCACCGTGGCACAAGAAGGTAGTCTGTCGGCCGCCGGACGTGCATTGGCGCTCACGCCCTCGGCAGTCAGTCGAATCATCGCGCGTGCCGAAAAACGGCTGGGTACCCGGCTGTTGTTACGCACCACCCGGGCGATCACCTTCACCGCCGAGGGCGAAGCGTTTTTGCGCGGCGCTCGGCGCATCTTGGCCGACATGGATGAGGTGGAAGAGTCCATTGCTGACCAAGGCGTACCGAGGGGGCGATTGCGGGTCAGCGCTGCCCTTGGCCATGGGCGTCTGTCCATCGTTCCCCTGGTCGCGGCCTTCAGCGAGCAGTACCCGAACATCGTCGTCGATCTCACTTTGGGCGACGAAGTGGTCGACATCCTCGGCGGCCAAGCTGATGTGGCCGTACGTTTTGGTCACCTGCCCGACAGTCCGCTTACCGCACGCAGGATCGGCGACACGGGTCAAGTGGTGGTGGCATCGCCCGAATACCTACAGCGCCACGGCACCCCTCAGGAACCTGAAGACCTGTTGCGGCACAACTGCCTGCGCTTCAACTTCCGGCGTGCTGAACCCAACTGGCCGTTTGCGCGCGACGGTAAGGAATTTTCCCTCAAAGTCAGCGGCAACATCGAGTGCAGCAGCGGAGAAGCGCTTGCCCAACTTGCGCGAGTCGGCGCCGGTATTGCGCGTATCGGCGAGTTCACCGTCAGCGATGACCTGCGGCGGGGCGACCTTGTAGCGCTGCTGCAAGCCTGGAACCCCGGTGACCGAGAACCGATTCATGCGGTTTTCATTGGCGGCCCGACGATGCCGGCGCGGGTGCGGTTATTCGTGGATTTTTTGCTGGAGCAGCATCGAATGTAGGCGAGCGCGTTGGCTGGATCGTTTCGGTGAGGGATGTTCAGGGCCTCGAGTAGCGGGGCCTTGCTGACTGGCGCAATCGGGAGTCGTTGCCTCAAGGACGGATGCTTACACATCAGGGGCCGGAATGAGAGGCTGCTTTCGGCCCAGAACAGTCACTGGGATCTTGCGGCTGTTTGCCGGGCCATGGCCGGTGCGCTCGGCTACAGGTAGACAATTGAATGCCGTAGCTCAGAAGAAATCGATGCTGCTTACCATCGCACCAGGGGTTGGCAGTGGACCGCACTTTCGTAAATTCTGAATTTGCTAAATATCTTGATCGCGAGTTCATCAGCATCGGGAAAGCTTGGAGCCTCACCAAGGCGGGAGACTTCAATGGCACCTTGGCTAAGGCGCTCCTGCGTAATCACGTCTGCATTCGAAAAGAGGTCAGCGCGCAGCCTAATGGCCTCATGAGTCGGGAAACTAAGCCCGTGAACTGACCACCAGTGGGTCGCGGAAACAGAAAACCGGCCAGAAGGCCAATTTAGAGGGTTTCCACAGCATTCAGCGGATGCAGTGGAGCTGGATGTGGTGCCGGAGACAGGAATCGAACCTGCGACCTTCGCGTTACGAGTGCGCTGCTCTACCGACTGAGCTACACCGGCGTGTGCGCAACGCTACCACTGCCGTGCGCGTTACGCAAACCTCTGTTTCGCCTCACTTATTCCCCTGCCCTTCGCCCTGCCCCGCCAACCCGGCGCAACCGCTGGGCGCGAGGTCGCTTTCCAGGTCCGTACTGCATGCCCAGCCCGTGGCCGAACGGGTCAGCGTCAGCCGTTTGCCCAGTACGTTGGCGGGTGCATCGAGCAGGGTGCAGACAATGCTGCCGGTGCCCGCCGCCGCCGTGCCGCTGGCGAGGATGGCGCAGTGCGCGGTGCTGGCCTGTCCGCCGAGGCTGGCGGCGTCGGTCACGTCCTTGCCTTCGTTCAAGCGCAGATCCATCGGGGTCTTGAGGGCGGAGATTTCCAGCAACCCGGCGGCTGCTTTACCGCGGGCCTGGTGGTTGGTGTACATGGGGATGGCGATGGTGGCGAGGATGCCGATGATCGCTACGACGATCATCAGTTCGATGAGGGTGATGCCGCGTTGCCCTTTCATAACAGGTTCCTTGTCGATTCGGTCTGGCCGCGACCTGGGGTCGGGGGCCGGCTGGCGCGCAGTAGAGCCCAATGGACACCTTTTGTCACCCCTGCGCGGTGGGACGTCATGTCCGCTGACCTACTCTAGTGAGCGTCTGCAATTTCTGCCCTGGGAAGGGCGTGGCGAGCTGTTACCGGGCTTGTCGGTGGCCAAGGAGGCTGTGATGGGGGCGATGCGGTGGTATGCGTGGGAAGGGGCGGATGCGCACGGGGCGCGGCTGACGGGTCGGGTGCAGGGGCGCAGTCCGGCGTATGTGCGGGCGGGGTTGCTGCGCCAGGGTATTCAGGCGGCGCGGGTGTGGCCGGCGAGCGAGGTGGACTGGCGGTTGCCGGGGCGGCGCGAGGGGGTGAATGCGCCGGGGTTTTCGCGGCAGTTGGCGACGCTGCTGAAGGCGGGAGTGCCATTGTTGCAGGCGTTCGAGGTGATGGGGCGCAGTGGTGCGGATGCGGCGATGGTGGCGCTGTTGGGGCGGGTGCAGCAGGAGGTGGCGGCGGGGTTGAGTTTGGCGCAGGCGTTGCAACGTCAGCCGCGCGGCTTCGATGGGTTGTACTGCAACCTGGTGCGGGTGGGTGAGCAGTCGGGGACGCTGGATCGGCAACTGGAACAGTTGGCGGACATGCTCGAACGGCGTCAGGCGCTCAAACGGCGGGTGCGCAAGGCGATGCTGTATCCGTTGATCCTGCTGCTGACCGGGCTGGCGGTGGCGGCCTTGTTGCTGCTGGAGGTGGTGCCGCGCTTCGAGGGCATGTTCACGGGGTGGGCAAGGAGCTGCCGGTGTTCACGCAGTGGGTGATCGATGTGTCCGACGGACTGGGTCGGCATCTGCTGATGATACTGACGGTGTTGGGGATAACCGGGGTGGGCTGTGTGCAACTGTACCGTGGGCATCTGCCGACGCGGTTGTGGATGATTCGTCAGGCGCTGCGGCTGCCGATGTTCGGGCGGCTGCTCAGCCACGCGGCGCTGGCGCGCTTCGCGCGCAGTCTGGCGACGGCCTATGGCGCGGGGGTAGCGTTGCTCGATGCGCTGCACACGGTGGCGCCGGCGTGTGGCGATGCGCTGCATGAGCGGGCGGTCGGGCAGTTGCGTCAGGGCATGGCCAATGGTTTGGGGCTGCACCAGGCCATGGCGCTGGAGCCGCTGTTCGCGCCGTTGCTGGTGCAGTTGACGGCCATTGGCGAGTCCAGCGGCACGCTGGACGCGATGCTAGACAAGGCGGCCTGTCATTACGAGGAACAGGTGGGTCTGGTATTGGAACAGTTGACCAGCCTGCTGGAGCCGGCCATCGTGCTGATCCTCGGCGTGCTGGTGGGTGGCCTGGTGGTGGCCATGTACTTGCCGATCTTCCAGTTGGGTAGCCTGATCTGACATGAACCTGTGGATATTGCTTGTCGACCAGCCGGGACTGTTCCTGGCCGGTGCGGCGCTGCTTGGCCTGCTGGTGGGCAGTTTTCTCAATGTGCTGGTGCTGCGGTTGCCAGTGATGCTGGAGCGCCAGTGGCGGAGGGAGGCGCGTGAGGTGCTGGGCTTGGGCCAAGTGTCCTACCCGCGTTTCGACCTGTGCCTGCCTGCGTCGCACTGCCCGGCGTGCCAGCATCGGATTCGGCCGTGGGAAAACATTCCGCTGCTCAGTTACCTGTTGTTGCGCGGGCGCTGTTCGGCGTGCCGGGGCGGATAAGCCTGCGCTATCCGCTGGTGGAACTGAGTTGCGCGCTGGTGTCGTGGCTGGTGGCGTGGCATTTCGGCGTGAGCGAGCAGGCGCTGCTGGGCCTGTTGCTGACCTGGTGCCTGCTGGCCCTGAGCCTGATCGATACGGACCATCAGTTATTGCCGGACGTACTGGTGCTGCCGACCCTGTGGCTGGGCCTGGTGATCAATGCCTTCGGGGTGTTCGTGCCGTTGGCCGATGCGCTGTGGGGGGCGGTGCTCGGTTACCTGAGCCTGTGGTCGGTGTACTGGGTGTTCCGGCTGATCACCGGCAAGGAAGGCTTGGGCTACGGCGACTTCAAACTGCTGGCGCTGCTCGGGGCCTGGGGCGGCTGGCAGGTACTGCCGCTGACCTTGCTGCTGGCCTCGTTGGTGGGGGCGCTGGTCGGGGTGTGTCTGCTGAAGCTCAAGAAGGCCTCGTTGCAGACCACACTGCCGTTTGGACCTTATCTGGCCATTGCGGGGTGGATCGCCTGGCTCTGGGGTGATGAAATACACGCTTCCTACCTGCAACTGCTTGGATACTGATGACCACTGCAGCCTTCACCCCTTGGATTCTCGGACTCACCGGCGGCATCGGCAGCGGCAAGAGCGCGGCGGCCGAACGCTTCGTCGAGCTCGGCGTGCACTTGGTGGACGCCGACCAGGCCGCGCGCTGGGTGGTGGAACCGGGCCGGCCGGCCCTAGCCAGCATCGTCGAGCGCTTCGGTGCGGGGGTCTTGCTGGAGGACGGTACGCTAAACCGCTCGGCGTTGCGCGAGCGCATCTTCAGCGACCCCACGCAGCGGCGCTGGCTCGAACAGTTGCTGCATCCGCTGATTGGCCAGGAGATCTTCAGCTACCTGGCCAAAGCGCAATCGCCCTACGCGGTGTATGTCTCGCCGCTGCTGATCGAATCCGGCCAGTACCAGAAAACCCAACGCATCCTGGTGATCGACGTGCCGCAAAGCGTGCAGATCGCTCGCACGCTGCAACGCGACGACACCAGCGAAGCCCAGGTGCAGGCGATCCTGGCAGCGCAGCTGTCGCGCGAGGAACGTCTGCGCCATGCCGACGATGTGGTGGTCAACGACCGCGACCTGCCGTGGCTGCATCAGCAGATCGATCAGTTGCATGCCTTTTACCTGACTTTACGAGGAGGCCAGCCTTGAGCCAGCCAATGACCGTCGATTGCCCCACCTGTGGCGCCCCCGTGGAATGGAGCGCGAACAGCCCGAACCGGCCGTTCTGTTCGGACCGCTGCAAGTTGATCGACCTGGGCGCCTGGGCGGCCGAAGAGCACAAGATTCCGGCGGCACCGGAGTCCGAAGACGAACTGTATTCGGGGGATCTTGAACCCCGGCATTGAGCGCGGCGAGCTGAACGCCGTCAGTCTTCCTTCCAAGGCGCCTGCAAGTAGCGGGTGCGGTTGAAGGTTTCCAGCCACTCGGGACAGAACACCACCAACGCGCTGATGACGGTGCCGTTGATGAAGGCCTCGGGGAACATCATCAGCCACAGGTAGCCAATGAAGTCGCCGAGCCATTCGGGCATGGCGAACAGGCCATCCAGCCACAGCAGCGCCATGCCTGCCAGCAGGCACACCAGGGTTGCCAGGGCGGCGGCGAAGAACCCGGAGCAGAAAATGTAGACGAACAGGTTGCGTGGCTGGGCCCGTTCGACCCGCGTGGCGCAGGCTTCGGTGACTAGCACGGGCAAGGCCACGATCAGCAGGCCGTTGATGCCCAGGGCGGCGAGGTCCTGGCGCCCCAGGGCGAGCAGGCCGAGCTGCGCCAGGCAACCGCCGAGCACCGCCAGCGGCCAATCCAGCAGCAGCGTCACGGCGGTCATGCCGAGGAAATGGTAGGACACGCCCGAGTCGAAATCGCGCCGCACCATCCACAGCGCAAACAGCGCGAGCACCGTGCCGAACAGCAGGTGCTGGCGGCGCGGGTCGCTGAACAGCTCGACCCAGCGGGTGCGGCTGGCGGCCCACAGCAGCAGCGGTGCGTAGGCCAGCCAACCGAGGGTCAGGCTGGTGCTGGACAGGACCTGGGCGCTGATCATGACGACCTCGCATCGGTGGCGGATGCCGCCGAGTCTACACCCGAAGCCGGTTCGCGAATCTTGCGTGAAGACAAGACCTTATCCTTCACAATTGCAGACTAAGCTTGTTGCCATGGATGACTCAGATTACCTGCGCCTGCTTACCATCCAGGCCGAACAAGCCAATGCCTTCCTGTCCAATGCCCGCAAATGGGAGCGTGAGCGTTGGGTCTGCCAGCGCCTGCTGCAAGGGCTGAACATCCCCTACCGCAGCGAAGACTTCACCCCGGCCGGCCAGGAGCCACCGGACGTGCTGTTTCGCGATGCGGCCTTCGAAGTGTTCTTCGTGCTCGACCAGGGCCGCCGGCTCAACGACGAATGGCGCGAGGAACTGCAGCGTCGACGCAGCGCGTTTTCGCTGGCGCAACTGGTGCGTCGCGAGGCGCGTCCACGGCGCATCAGCGCCCAGGAACTGATCGGCCGCCTGGGGCCGACGCTGGGCAAGAAAGCGCGCAATTACCGCGAGCGCGGGCTGGACCTGGGCGAGCTGGACATCATCGCCTTCGCCAGCCTCAAGCGCGAAGTGCTCGACCTCAACAGCCACTTCCCGCCGCCCACCGAGTACCTGCGCCAGGGCTGGCGCTCGCTATCGCTGGTGGGACCGACCTTCGCCCGGGTGCTGTTCGCACACCCGGACGCGCCGGATTTCCTGCGCGCCAACCTGGGCCGCAGCATCGTGTTCGACGTCGGCATCAGCCTTTGATCGTGTGCCGTGTGACGTTGCAATGACGTACACTCGGCGGCGCAGATGAAAGGTATTATCATTCGTTTCAACTTCTTTCCAAGGCTGTAGGAAACGTTGTACCGCGCCTGCACTCCAAGACGTCTACCCCACGACGCGCCGTCCTGCCCCGGACGCTGCCCGTCGAGCCGCCCGCCACGTGGACCGGTGCTATGAGCTGCCTTGCGCTCGCCCTCCCCTGTGTCGAAGCGGCCGGACCTCGTGTCCCCGAATTCCGTAAAACTTGTGAGATATCCCATGACTCATCGCATCGTGATTGTCGGCGGCGGCGCCGGCGGCGTGGAACTGGCAACCCGCCTGGGCAAGAGCCTGGGCAAGGGCAAGCGCGCCGAGATCACCCTGGTCGACGCCAACCTGACGCACATCTGGAAACCGCTGCTGCACGAAGTGGCCGCCGGTTCGCTCAATTCCTCCGAAGACGAGCTCAACTACGTGGCCCAGGCCAAATGGAATCACTTCAACTTCCAGCTCGGGCGCATGAGCGGCCTGGACCGTGAAGGCAAGCGCATTCAGCTGGCCGCCACCCTCGACGAGGAAGGCCGCGAGTTGCTGCCGGCGCGCACCCTGGGCTATGACACGCTGGTGATCGCCGTAGGCAGCAACACCAACGACTTCGGCACCCTGGGCGCGGCGCAGCACTGCCTGTTCCTCGACAGCCGCAAGCAGGCCGAGCGCTTCCACCAGCAACTGCTCAACCATTATCTGCGCGCCCACGCCGGCGACACCGCCAGCGAGAAGATCAGCGTGGCCATCGTCGGCGCCGGTGCCACCGGCGTGGAACTGGCGGCCGAGCTGCACAACGCGGCCCACGAGCTGGCGGCCTATGGCCTGGACCGTATCCGTCCGGAAGATATGCACATCACCCTGATCGAGGCCGGCCCGCGCGTACTGCCGGCGCTGCCCGAGCGCATCAGCCAGCCGGTACACAAGACCCTGGAAAAACTCGGGGTGACGGTGATGACCAACGCGGCCGTCAGCGAGGTGACCGAGGACGGCCTGAAGACCGCCAGCGGCGAGGTGATCCAGGCGAGCCTGAAGGTGTGGGCGGCGGGCATTCGCGCGCCGGGCTTCCTCAAGGACATCGATGGCCTGGAGACCAACCGCATCAACCAGTTGGTGGTGCGTCCGACCCTGCAGACCACCCGCGACGACGACATCTTCGCCTTCGGCGACTGCGCCGCCTGCCCGCAGCCGGGCAGCGACCGCAACGTGCCGCCGCGCGCCCAGGCGGCACACCAGCAGGCGTCGCTGCTGGCCAAGAGCCTGAAGGCTCGGCTGGAGAACAAGCCGTTGGCCACCTACACCTACAAGGACTACGGCTCGCTGGTCTCGCTGTCGCGGTTCTCGGCGGTGGGCAACCTGATGGGCAACCTCACCGGCAGCGTGATGCTCGAAGGTTGGCTGGCGCGGATGTTCTATGTGTCGTTGTACCGCATGCACCAGATGGCGTTGTACGGTGTGTTCCGCACAGCCATGCTGATGCTGGGCAGCAAGATCGGCCGCGGCACCGAGCCGCGCTTGAAGCTGCACTGAGTCGATCGGGGGAGCCATTGAGCCGCTCCCCAACTCCTCGCCCCTATTGCTGCAGATGGGCGAGCAACCGCGCCACCGTCTCAGCCAGCGGCCCGGAGTTATCCAGCAGCAACAAATGGGGGTCGGCCTCGCGCGCTTCGCTGGCGAAACGGGCGTTGCGCGCCAGGCGCGCCTCCACTTCCTCCGGGGTTTCCCGACCGCGCGCCAGCAGCCGCTGACGCAACACGTCCTGCGCCACACTGAGCAACACCACCTGCAACTGTGGATAACGCAGCCGGGCCTGGGCCAGGTACCCGCGTGAGCCGTTCACCAGCACGTCGTGCCCTTGTTCGAGCCATTGGTCGATGATCCGTGGAATCCCGTACTGCAACCCGTTGGCCTGCCAATGCAAGGCAAAGGCGCCCTCCTCGCGCATCTGCTCGAACTGCGCCGCGCTGACCGCCATGGCGGCCTCGCCGGTGGCCTCGGCCGAGCGAGTGATGACGCGCCGGGCGATGCACGCGCCCTTGGCCGTCAACTGTTCGCGAGCCGCGTCCAGCAGGCTGTCCTTGCCTGAACCGGACGGCCCGATGAGGTAGATCAACCTGCCTGCCATCGCCTTCCCCTTTACCTTCGAGCCACTGCGCCAGCGTGACAGGGCGTCATGACCGAATTGTCGCAGTGTGCGCGACAGATCGCGACCTGCAACCCGACGTCGGGCTGCAGCCCTTGATGTGCGCGGCGTCACGTTCTGCAAGACGCTAGCACATGCGTACTATTTCCAGCGCGCCGAGCGCTCCGGATACTCCCCCTGTCAACACGTCGCACCTATGGAACGCCAAGGCCTTGATGGCCGGCAGCCACTAGCGTGGCCTCTAATGGAGTATCTGGAGTCGCTATGAACCCCCTATTCAACCTCTCCCCGCTCGCGTTCGCGATCACGCTCAGCGTGCTCCCGAATGCCCAGGCGGCGGACTACAACATCAACAGTGGGCAGGAAACCTGGAGTAGCGATCGCGGCATCGATGGCTCGATTTCGCTTCGCCCCAGTAACGGCACCCCAGCCGGCCTGACCATCAACAACGGTGCCCAGGTCGTCAGCAAAGGCGGACGAATCGGCGGCTCATCGACCAACAGCGAAGCCAACACGGCCATGGCCACCGTCGTGGTCGAAGGCGCCGGCACCCGCTGGGTCGTGCCACGCACCAACGCGGTGCTGGATAACGCCATCGTCATAGGCGGTGCGGGCCAGGGGACGCTGAACGTGCTCGACGGCGGCCAGGTGTCGGTGCGCGATCTCCAGCTCAGCGACAACGGTAACGCCGGCAACGGTTTGTCCCGGGCGAACCTGTTGGTCAGCGGCCAGAACGCCAAGGTGGATGCGGTCAATGTGACCTCCGGCGGCGTCTTCATCTACGACTCGCGCATCAACCTGCAGAACGGCGGCCAGCTCGCCAGCGAACGCGTCGCCATCGACTCGATCAGCACCCTGACCGGCGCCGGCACGCGTTGGGACAACACCGGCACCTTCAAGAACCGCAACGACCTCAGCCTGAGCGACGGCGCCGTATTGACCAGCGACTCCATGGAACTGGGCGCAGCCAGCATCGGCCGCAACACCGTGGTCAGCGTTTCCGGCGAAGGCACGCGCCTGGCCACCCGTGCCCTGACCCTGGGCACCACCACCCGCAGCACCAACATGATGCTGGCCAATGGCGCCGAGCTGAGCAGCACCGACGGCATCGACATCAGCGTGCTGACCAGCATCAACTCTGCGGCCCGTGGCGCCTTGAGCATCGGTGGCGCCGTGGTGCGCGACGACGACCGTACCGACATCGACTCGATCACCGCCAGCGCCGCCCAGGCCGCCGGTCGCCTCGACCCGCAGACGGCGATCCGCTTCGGTGCCGGCAGCGGCGCGCTGGCGTTCAACCATACCGACAGCGACCTGCAACTGAGCAACCGCATCAGCGGCGCGGGCCGGGTCTACTCGTTCAGCGGCAACACCACCCTGAGCGGCGACCTCACCGGGCTGTCCGGCAGCACCGTGGTACGTGGCGGTCGCTTGGTGCTGGCCGGCGACGTCGACCAGACCAACCCGCGCGGCACCTCGTTGCTGAGCGTGGGCAACGGCACCTTGGTGGTCAACGGCACCGTCGGCCACACCGACGCCTCCGGCAACTACAGCAACCGCGCCCAGGTGCTGGACGGCGGTGTGCTGGCCGGTCGCGGCCAGGTCGGCAGCACCCAGGTGGCTTCCGGCGGTACCCTGTCGCCAGGTGAAGGCGCACTGGGCAACCTGTCGATCAAAGGCGACCTGGACATGGCGGCGGGCTCGCGTTACGCGGCGGACATCGCTGGCGACGGCGGCTCGGACCAGGTCAACGTCAGCGGCACTGCCACCCTGCGTGGCACCCGCGTGGACGTCACCACGCTCAACGAAGCGCAGAGCTACCAGAACGGCCAGACCTACACCTTGCTCACCGCCCAAGGCGGCGTGGTCGACGGTGCGGCGGCCGGCACGGCTTACGCGCAAGCCTTCAGCAACTCGGCCTTCCTCGACGTCAGCCTGCAGCGCACGGCCAACGCCCTGAACCTGACCATCGCGCAGAAGACCACCACGCCACCGGTAGAGCCACCCGTCGAGCCCCCTGTGCAGCCGCCGGTCGAGCCGCCCGTAGAGCCACCGGTTCAGCCTCCGGTCGAACCCCCCGTAGAGCCGCCGGTTCAGCCTCCGGTCGAACCGCCTGTCGAGCCACCCGTCCAACCGCCTGTGCAGCCTCCGGTCGAGCCACCGGCAACCGGCGGCACGCCAGGCATCTTCCAGACCGTGGCGCTCACCGAGAACCAGTGGAACACCGCCGGAGCCCTGAGCGTGCTGCAGCAGAGCGGTGATCCGCTGCGCCTGTACAACAACTTGCTGGTGCTCGATGCCGCCAGCGCGCGCAACGCCATCGATCAGCTCTCCGGCGACTACCACAGCAGCACCGGTACCGCGCTGATCGTCAACAGCCAGGTGGTGTCCGGCGTACTGGGCTCGCGCCTGCGCACGCTGCTCGACAGCAACACCGTGCGCATGCCGCTCGGCGCCTCGAGCTTCATGCCCGCCGCACCCGATTACCAGGGCGGCGCCTGGGCCCAGACCTTCGGCAACTGGTCGCGCCTGGACGGCAACAACGGCTCCAGCGGCCTGCGCCAGCGCACCGGCGGAGTGCTGATCGGTGCCGACGGCAGCATCACCCAGGACTGGCGCGCGGGCGTCTACGGGGGCTACAGCCGCTCGAAGTTCGATGCTGACGACCGCGACGCCAAGGGCAACAGCGACAACTACCACCTGGGTCTGTACACCGGTGCCCAGCTTGATGCCCTGCGTCTGAGTGCGGATGTCGGCTACACCTGGCACAAGCTCGACAGCGAGCGCAACGTGGGCTTCGCCGGGTTCAACGACCACCTCAAGGGCAAGCGCGATGCCAATACCCTGCAAGCCAGTGGCGAGGCGGCTTACCGCATCGGCCTGGGCGCAGTGGCCTTGGAGCCGTTCGTGGGCGTGTCCTACGTGAAGTACGACGCCGACAGCTTCCGCGAAAAAGGCGGTGCCGCGGCGCTGGACGTGTCCAGCGAGAAACAGGACACCTGGTTCTCGACCGTGGGCATGCGCGCCTCCACCCATACCCGCGTGGCCAACCGCGACACCCAGGTGTATGGCTCGCTCGGCTGGCGCCGCGCTTATGGCGACCTGGACCCACGCAACGAGCAGTCCTTCGCGGGCGGTCCTGACTTCGAAGTGCAGGGCATCGCCCAGACACGCAACGTGGCACTGACCGAAGTGGGCGCGAAGATGCGTCTGACCCGCCAGACCGACCTGGACCTGTCGTACCAGGGCCAGTTCGGTTCGGACACCCGCTTCCACTCGGTGAATGCGGGCATCACGGTTCGCTTCTAAACGCACTGCGGTGGCCTGCACCGGCCACCGTTCACCCGCGCGGACCTGCTGCTGGACGACAGCAGCAGGTCCGCGCGCCTTCAAGAGAATCTTCATGAAAACAGCATGCTCGACAGCCCTGGCGCTGGTCATCGGCCTGGGCCTGATCACCGGTGATCCAGCCCACGCCAGCACTGACGCCCAGGTAACCGCCAAAACCCACGCGTTCGATGTCTCACAGTTGCCAGTCTCGACCGTGTCCCTGGGCGCCTTCCCCTACATCGCCCTGCCGGACGGCTACACCACCGGCAGCACACCGGAGGTGTCCGAGTTCGATCAGATTCCGTTCTGGACCGGCGATCGGCTGGAACCGGTGGAAGGGCGCGTCTGGTCGGCGAACATCACCAATAGCGAAGGCAAGACCTTCTCCGACCTCGAACTGGCACGCAATGTCGAAGCCGTGGTGAAGGCACTGGGCGGCCAGCAGATTTTCAACGGCACCCTGACGCGAGAAACCACGGACGCACTGCAAAACTGGCCGCGCCATTTCGCCGAGAAGTACAACAGCGGCCTGGGCGATGTCTGGAACGACCCTGCGCACGTGTTCGTCATCCACCGGGAAGATCGAGACATCTGGGTGCACCTGTGCGCTTATGCCTTCGGCGCCGGACTGTTGATCGTCGAGAGCAAACCGCTGGCAATCACTGCACGGCCGCAACCGGCAACCCCATGAAGAGCCTGCTGGAAACCTCCGTATAGCACACCTGTACTAGCCCACGTGCGCTATTTCTAATGCGGTATGAGTTCGACATGATCATGCCTCTTCATACTTGTGCTGAACGGATTCCACGTCCTCAAATGACTTGCCAAATAATTGTGGCAGATGAACATCCGCTATACCGCGAGGGGATGATTGGGCTACTGAAATGCTTGCTACCGGATGCACACATCAGCCAGGCCGGAAACTTCGAACAGGTTCGGTTACTGCTCGGCAATCTGCCTTCGGCCGACATGTTGATGATCGAACTACGTCTGCCCGGCCTGGCGTCCATCGCCGAACTCGCGAAGTTGCGCGAGACCACGGAAAGTTCGCTGATCATTATTGTGATGTCGGCCCTGGAAGATCCCGAACTGGTCGAACTGGTTGTGCAAACGGGGGTGAATGGATTCATCGGCAAAAGTTGCTGCGCCGAACAAGTGCGCAAGACACTCGGGGAAATCCGCAAAGGCAAGGTGGTGGTCAGTTGCCAGGCGATTGAAGCGGCCGCCTTCGACAGCGATGACCCGGTGTGCCGGCTGACCGCCCGGCAACGTGAAGTCTGGCATCTGGTCGCCCAGGGCAAGACCAACAAGGAAATTGCCGCCGCCCTGGACATCTCCCCCTACACCGTGCGCGTGCACGTATCGTCGTTGATACGCGCGCTGAACGTGCCCAATCGCGCCGTGGCCGCAGCCCGCTTCGCCGGCCTCTACGCCGGACAGCCGTTGTAAAGGCGCCTATACGGCGCAGCGCTCGGCAGCCATCACCTTCACCTGCTCGAGCAGCACCGCGCGCAACTCCGGTGGCCGCACCGGCTTGGCCAGCACCGAGATGTTCTGGTCCTGCACCAGGGCGCGGATGCGCGCCATCTCATGGCCAGTCATGATCATCGCCGGCACCTCCCAGCCCCGTCGCTCACGGATGGCGGCGATGCACTCGGCGCCCGAAATCTTCGTGCCCAGGTCATAGTCGGCGATGATGATGTCGCAGTCAGTGATCACGTTCAGGCCGTCGCTATGGCCTTCCACCTCGCAGCCCCATTTCTCGAGCAAGGCCGAAGTCGCCATCAAGACACTGGCGTCGTCCTCCACCAGACACACGCGCAGGCCTTGAAGGCGGCTCTGCACCGGCGCTGGACGGGCGACAGCGATACGCGGCGCAATGGCTTTCAAACCTCGGACGCTGGCACAGGTACCGCGCTCGACACGCGAGTGCAAGTGGACTTGCAGGCCGATCAAGCGACCGATGCGCTGGACGATGGACAGCCCGAGTCCCAATCCCTCGACGTCTTTGTCACGCTCGTGGCGCACCCGGTAGAACTCCTTGAACACCTCAGGCAGATGCTCGGCGGCGATACCTCGGCCTTTGTCATAGATGACGATGACCAGTTCACTGCCGCGCCGCCGAACACCGATGAGCACCGGCTGACCGGCGGCGTACTTCAGCGCGTTGGACACCAGGTTCTGCACCAGGGTCGTCAGCAGTCCCGGATTGACCTCGACCCAGTACCGGCAAGGCCGCAGGCGCAACTCGACCCCCGCCCAGCGCGCCGCCTCCTGGTTCTGCTTGACCACATCGCGCAACAGCGCGTCGAGGTTCACAGGCTCGGACTGAGGCTCGAGTTGGCCGTTGTCCAAGGTATAGATGTCCAGGATCGAGCGGAACAACTGCGAAACCGTGTGCAGTGAGCGGTCGATGTTATCCACCAGCCGCAACTCTTCGCGTGGCAGGTTGGCGTCGCGCAGGCAAGCGGTGAACAACCCGATGGAGTGGATCGGCTGACGCAGGTCGTGGCTGGCCTGGGCCAGGAAGCGGGACTTTTCCTGGTTGGCAACCATGGCCTCCTGGGACGCCTGGCGCGTGCGCTTGAGCAGGACATCGGCGTAGGCTGGCACCACGATGGTGGTCACCATCAACGTCAGAAACATATAAGGCTGGGAATGCCAGTAAGGGTCGAACCAGAACACCAGGACCAACGTGGCCAGTGCGATCCCGGTGGCCCAGGCCAGATAGCGCGGACCAAAGCGCATCCCGTTGCCCAGGGTGACCCACAACAGCGCGACGTAGATCGGCAACGCCGCCTCTCCGCCCAATGCCAGGGCGAAGGCGATGCCGGCGTAGTCGTGGAACATGGACAGTAGCCGGCGCCAGAAGTAATGCCCGGGCCAGCGCTTGATCGCCAGGCGCAGGAACACCGAGACAAAAATGAAGGTGGTGATGTAGGTGATGATCGGCAGGTAGGTCATCGCGCGGTCCGCGTTGAATACCGCCAGTGCCAGCATGTAGACAAGCGCGATACTGCTGACGATCAGCCTCAACGTGGCTTGATCGACCTCGCTTTTCACCTCGGCCATGTTCATCCCGCGCAAACCTGCGCCAGTGCTATTCAACTCAAACCTCCTTGTCGAGACTCAGACCGCCAGGCGGGCATCTTCCATGGCCTTCACCTGCTCCAGCAACACTGCCCGCAGCTCCGGCGGCCGCACCGGCTTGGCCAGCACCGAGATGTCCTGGTCAGCCACCAAGGCGCGGATACGCGCCATCTCATGCCCGGTCATGATCATCGCCGGCACGTCCCAGCCGCGGCGCTCACGAATGACAGCAATGCACTCGGCGCCGGAAATCTGGGTACCCAGATCATAGTCGGCAATGATGATGTCGCACTCGGTGATCACGTTCAGGCCATCGCTATGGCCCTCCACCTCGCAGCCCCACTTCTCCAGCAGCGCCGAGGTGGCCATCAGGACACTCGCGTCGTCTTCCACCAGGCACACGCGCAGACCTTGCAGGCGGCTCTGCACGGGGGCCTGGCGTACGATCTCCTGACCGGGGGCGATGGCCTGCAAGCCATGAATGGTTGCGCAGGTGCCATGGTCGACCCGCGAATCCAAGCGAACCTGCAGGTCGATCAACTCGCCGATACGCCTGACGATGGACAAGCCCAGGCCCAAGCCTTCCACGTCCTTGTCGCGCGCATGACGCACCCGGTAGAACTCCTTGAACACCTCGGGCAAGTGTTCGGCGGCGATCCCACGGCCTTTGTCGTAGATGACGATGGACAGACCCTTGCCGTGGCGGCGCACCCCCACCAGTACCGGCTGACCGGCGGCGTACTTGAGGGCGTTGGAGATCAGGTTCTGCACCATGGTACTCAGCAGCCCCGGATTGACGTTCACCCAGTGCTGGCAGGGCCGCAGGCGCAGCTCCACCCCCGCCCAGCGCGCCGCCTCCTGGTTCTGCTTGATCACATCCTGCAGCAGCGCGTTGAGGTTGACCGGCTCCGATTGCGGTTCGAGCTGGCCGTTGTCGAGGGTGTAGATGTCCAGGATCGAGCGGAACAACTGCGAAACGGTGTGCAGCGAGCGGTCGATGTTGTCCACCAGGCGCAGTTCCTCGCGCCCCAGGCGGGCGTCGCGCAGGCAGGCGGTGAACAGGCCGATGGAGTGGATCGGCTGGCGCAGGTCGTGGCTGGCCTGGGCCAGAAAGCGCGACTTTTCCTGGTTGGCGGCGATGGCTTCTTCGGAGGCGATGCGCGTGCGCTTGAGCAGGATGTGCGCATAGGCCGGTACCACGATGGTGGTCACCATCAGCATCAGGAACATGTAAGGCTGCGAGTGCCAGAACGGGTTGATCCAGAACACCACGACCAGCATCGACAGCGCGATCATGGTCGCCCAGGCCAGGTACTGCGAGCCGAAGCGCATGCCGTTGCCCAACGTCACCCAGAGCAGTGCCGCGTAGACCGGCAGTGCGCCCTCGCCGCCGACGCACAAGGCGAAGGAGATGCCGGCATAGTCATGGAACATGGCGAATATCCGCCGCCAGAAGAAGTGCCCCGGCCGCCGTTTGATCAGCATGCGCAGAGGCACTGCCACGCTGATGAAGAACGCCATGTACCAGAGGATCGGCGCGTAGGTGGCGAAGTTGCTCGATGGCAGGCAGGCCACGATGAAGATGTACATCGATGCGCAGGTACTGACCGTCAGGCGCAACGTGGCCTGGTCGAGTTCGCTGTTCTTCTCGGTCATGTTATCTGCACCTCTACGCGCGTCTGGGCGCGGTTGAATTTGAACCCTGGGTCAAGGTTTGCGCTACTATGCGCCCACTCGGGCGTCGGATGGATCTGGAACATGTCGTGCAGAATCATAGTGGCGGATGACCACCCGCTGTTTCGCGAGGGCATGCTGCGGACGTTGGAACGGCTCCTGCCGGGTGCGCAGATCGAACAGGCCGGCAACCTGGATGAAGTACTGGCCCTGGCCCGCCACGGCGGCGAAATCGATTCGTTAGTGCTCGACCTCCGGTTTCCGGGCCTCACGTCACTGTCGGTCATCGGCCAACTGCGCCAGGAATTCAAGCGCACCTCCATCATCGTGGTGTCCATGGTCGATGACCTGGACGTCATTTCCCAGGTCATCGGCCAAGGCGCCGATGGCTTCATCGGCAAGAATGTCGACCCTGCCGGTATCGCCGAGGCCATCATGGCCATCCGCGAGGGCGAAGTGGTGGTCCGCTACAACCCGGAAAATCCGATCCTGGACCCCAGTCTTTCCAACCTCACCGCCCGGCAGAAACAGGTGCTTGGCCTGATCGCCGCCGGCAAGACCAACAAAGAGATCGCCAAGGAACTGGGTATTTCGCCGTTCACCGTGCGCATTCATGTCTCCACGCTGTTGAAGACACTGGGCGTGCCCACTCGGGCGGCAGCGGCGGCTCAATTCAGCAACTTTCCGGTGACCGGTAGTTGGACGCTGGAGCGCTGAAATGTGTAAGTTGGTGAGCTGACTCAGCGGCGGTTAGTACAGTTACCTGGCAATGAACAGCAACCCGTCGCCAGTATAAACACTCCACTTCTGCGCGCCGTTAGTACAGGTGTGCTATAGCCGAGAAAGAGCAGCAGGCATACCCTCTGCCGGCACTTTCACTCATTGAAAAGGCTGCTCTAGTTCACACTTCGGCGTCGCGTTGTGGGCACCTGTGTGTCTCGATTCGATAGCCGTCAACTTCCACTGGAACAGCCGCGACCTTTTACAGGTGACGCTATGGCTCGCACACATAAACAATTCATGCACATCGGCTTGGCTGTATGCCTGATGACCGGTGCTCTCACCGGCTGCAGCAGCTCAGGCAACTTCGTCAACCCACTCGATTCGGGTTCACAGAAGTACAACGTGGCCTACCTGAAGCAGACGTTGATCCCCGGCAAGACCACCAAGTCCCAGGTGCAACAACTGTTCGGCACGCCCGCAGAGGAAGCCCTGGACGCCTCCAGCCGCAGCAATGGTTCTAACTGGACGTACAGCAAGAGCGAAGAGGGTCTGGACAAGTACATGGCCCTGGCCCACAAGTATGTGTCCACCGAAAATAGCCTGAAGATGTACAACGCTTCTGCACAGGTTTCCAAGGCGCAGGGCGTGATGAGCGACGTGGGTAGCGTCACTGGGATGACCAAGCCAGCAGGCCAGGCACAAGGCTCCCGGCTGATCATCTACTTCGTGGATGATTTGGTGGATTACTACCGGGTGTACTGAGCAAGGCGGGGGCGCGGTCGCGCGCCTTACTGGAGGCAAGTGGAGCGCATCGCCGGGCAGGGACGCCCGACATAGCCTCTGGAAGCGCCATCAGGCAAGCAATGGCAAAAACGAAAAAGCCCGCCATATGGGCGGGCTGTTTCTTGTCCTCATCACACTGAAGCAGAACTTCTTCTCGCTTCATTCAGCTCCCACTACATCAGGAACCGCTGTGAATATGGTGGGTCGTGTAGGATTCGAACCTACGACCAATTGGTTAAAAGCCAACTGCTCTACCAACTGAGCTAACGACCCGGAAAATGGTCGGGGTGAGGGGATTCGAACTCCTGACATCCTGCTCCCAAAGCAGGCGCGCTACCGGACTGCGCTACACCCCGAAATTGGCTCCGCGACCTGGACTCGAACCAGGGACCCAATGATTAACAGTCATTTGCTCTACCGACTGAGCTATCGCGGAACTGCACTTCGTACAACCTTAAAACTGCGAAGCTTGTGTTAGCTTCGATCTCTTTAGCGTTGTCGCTGCTGAGGCCGGCTATTCTACATTCTTCGTTTTGCTTGTCAACCACTTTTTTTCACCCAACTTACTGATTTGTAAGTTGTTTTCAGATCACCTGTACCGCCGTTGATCTGGGTAGTGCCTGACAGCGGTGCGAATATTAGGCGTACCGTTTTCATTGTGCAAGCATTTTTTTCAAAATTTTCAGCGAGTTAGCACGGAGCGAGAAAAATCAGGGATTTACGCACCTCGCCCCTGCACGGTGACAAGAAAAAGCCCCGCGGATGCGTAATGCGGTTCACTTAAGATCTGTATTGCTGGAATTGGGGCTGCTGCGCAGCCCATCGCGGCATAAGGCCGCTCCCAAAGGTCCGTACAGCCCCATGTTTCAGGGTTTGCGCGGACTTTGTGGGAGCGGCCTTGTGCCGCGAAAGGGCCGCGAAGCGGCCCCAGCATTCTTTAAGTGAACAGCATTACCGCAGATGCGGGGCTTCTCGACCACGTGACGACTCAGGCGAAGACGATCTCGTCGCCCTCCACCTGCGCCGTGATCGCCGCACCTGGCACGAACTGGCCCGCGAGGATCAATTGCGCCAGCGGGTTCTCGATCCAGCGCTGGATCGCGCGTTTCAGCGGGCGCGCGCCATACACCGGGTCGTAACCCACTGCGATCAACTTGTCCAAGGCCTCGGGGCTGAGGTTCAAGGTCAGCTCGCGTTCGGCCAGACGACCGCGCAGACGACCAAGCTGGATCTCGGTGATACCGGCGATCTGCTCGCGGCCCAGCGGCTCGAACACCACCACTTCGTCGATACGGTTGATGAACTCCGGCCGGAAGTGCGCGCCCACGGCATCCATCACAGCTGCACGCTGGGCCTCGCGGTCGCCGACCAATTCCTGGATCTGCGCCGAGCCCAGGTTCGAGGTCATCACGATCACCGTGTTGCGAAAATCCACGGTACGGCCGTGGCTGTCGGTCAGACGGCCATCTTCCAGCACCTGCAGCAACACGTTGAACACGTCCGGGTGGGCCTTCTCCACTTCGTCGAGCAGCACCACCGAGTAGGGTTTGCGCCGCACCGCTTCGGTCAGGTAACCGCCCTCTTCATAACCCACGTAGCCCGGCGGAGCACCGATCAGCCGCGCGACCGAATGCTTCTCCATGAACTCGGACATGTCGATGCGCACCATGGCCTCTTCGGTGTCGAACAGGAACTCGGCCAGCGCCTTGCACAGCTCGGTCTTGCCCACCCCGGTGGGGCCGAGGAACAGGAACGAACCGCTGGGCCGGTTGGGGTCGGACAACCCGGCGCGCGAGCGGCGCACCGCATTGGCCACGGCGGTCACCGCCTCGTTCTGGCCGATCACCCGCTCGTGCAGCAGGCTTTCCATCTTCAGCAGTTTGTCGCGCTCGCCTTCGAGCATTTTCGACACCGGAATGCCGGTCCACTTGGAGACCACCTCGGCGATTTCCTCCTCGGTGACCTTGTTGCGCAGCAGTTGGTTGTCGGTCTTGCCATGCTGGTCGACCATCTGCAGGCTGCGCTCCAGATCCGGGATCACCCCGTACTGCAGTTCGGCCATGCGGCTCAGGTCGCCCTTGCGCCGGGCCGCTTCGAGTTCCTGGCGGGCCTGTTCGATCTTCTGCTGGATCTGCGCCGAACCCTGTACCTCGGCCTTCTCCGACGCCCAGATCTCTTCCAGGTCGGAGTACTCACGCTCCAGACGGGCGATTTCCTCGGTGAGCTTCTCCAGACGCTTCTTCGCCGCGTCGTCCTCTTCCTTCTTCAGCGCCTGGGATTCCACCTTGAGCTGGATCAGGCGACGGTCGAGACGGTCGAGCACTTCGGGTTTGGAGTCGATCTCCATGCGAATGCGGCTGGCGGCTTCGTCGATCAGGTCGATGGCTTTGTCGGGCAGTTGACGATCAGTGATGTAGCGGTGGCTGAGCTTGGCCGCCGCGATGATCGCGCCGTCGGTGATCGCCACCTTGTGGTGCACCTCGTAGCGCTCCTTGAGGCCACGCAAAATGGCAATGGTGTCTTCCTCGCTCGGCTCCTCGACCAGCACCTTCTGGAAGCGTCGCTCCAGCGCCGCGTCCTTCTCGATGAACTGGCGATACTCGTTGAGGGTGGTCGCGCCCACGCAGTGCAGCTCGCCGCGCGCCAGCGCCGGCTTGAGCATGTTGCCGGCGTCCATGGCGCCCTCGCCCTTGCCAGCGCCGACCATAGTGTGCAGTTCGTCGATGAACAGGATTACCTGGCCGTCCTGCTTGGACAGCTCGTTGAGCAGCCCCTTGAGGCGCTCCTCGAACTCACCGCGGTACTTGGCGCCGGCGATCAGCGCGCCCATGTCCAGGGCCAGCAGACGCTTGCCCTTGAGCCCATCGGGCACTTCGCCGTTGATGATGCGCTGGGCCAGGCCTTCGGCGATGGCGGTCTTGCCCACGCCGGGTTCGCCGATCAGCACCGGGTTGTTCTTGGTGCGGCGCTGCAGCACCTGCACGGTGCGGCGGATTTCGTCGTCACGGCCGATCACCGGGTCGAGCTTGCCTTCCTCGGCGCGCTTGGTCAGGTCGACGGTGTACTTGTCCAGCGCCTGGCGCGATTCCTCGACGTTCGCGTCGTTGACCGCCGCGCCACCGCGCAGGTTGTTGATGGCGTTTTCCAGGGCCTTCTTACTCACGCCCTGGCCGAGCAGCAACTTACCGACCTTGCTGTTCTCGTCCATGGCGGCGAGCAGCACCAGTTCGCTGGAGATGAACTGGTCGCCCTTCTGCTGGGCCAGGCGGTCGGCCTGGTTGAGCAGGCGCGCCAGGTCCTGGGACATGTTCACGTCGCCGGTGGGATTCTGGATCTTGGGCAGTTGGTCGAGCTCTTTGGTCAACGCCTTGCGCAGGCTGTTGACGTCGAAGCCAACCTGCATCAGCAGCGGCTTGATCGAGCCGCCCTGCTGCTCGATCAGGGCCTGCAGCAGGTGCACAGGTTCGATGGCCGGGTGGTCCATGCCCACGGCCAGGGATTGGGAGTCGGATAACGCCAGTTGCAGCTTGCTGGTCAGTCGGTCTATTCGCATGGGGGATACCTTCCTTAAAAAGGGCAGGCGGAGCGATAAACAGCACCCGTTAAGAAGAACCTGCCGGAGATGACCAGTACATAGGGCCAATTCTGGAAGATTCAAGCTTAGCGGGGTTGACCAGGATCAGTGTGGGCGAGGTGCGGAACGTGACGGGAGGGGCGCTTGGCCGCCCCTCCCCGGGTTCTTCAGCGCACCCCAGTCTGACGCAGCGCGTTGGGCTGGAAGTCCGCCTTGTTAGCGGTGAAGGTGAAGTCATAGGACTTCTTCTCTTCGTTCTTCATGCCCAGCGCCAGGTAACGACCCGACTGCAGGTCGTAGATGGCTTCGAGGGTGTACCACGGCACCTGGTTGTTGTAATACGGCTGGGCGAAGGCTTCCGATACTCGCCACAGTTGCCCACGACCGTCGTACTGGTCGATCACCGCCGCCTGCCAGGTGTCCTCGTCGATGTAGAAGTCGCGCTTGGCGTAGATGTGCTTCTGACCCGGCTTCAAGGTCGCGACCACATGCCACACCCGGCGCAGCTCGTAACGCGCCAGGTCCTGGTTGATATGACCGGCCTTGATGATGTCCGCGTACTTGAGTTTGGGATCGTCGAGCTTGAACGCGTTGGAGGCGATGTACATCTCTTTCTTGCCTTCGAGCTTCCAGTCGTAGCGGTCAGGCGCGCCGTTGTACATGTCCAGGTTATCGGAGGTGCGCAGGCCGTCGGCGGCAGTACCCGGTCCGTCGTAGGACACTTGCGGCGCCCTGCGCACCCGGCGCTGACCGGCGTTGTAGATCCACGCCGAGCGCGCCTCCTTGACCTGGTCGAGGGTCTCGTGCACCAGCAGCACGGTCCCGGCCAGACGCGCCGGCGCGGTCACTTCCTGCTTGAAATAGAACAGCACATTACCTGGGTTGTTCGGGTCGTAGTCCTTCATCTTGTCGCGAAACACGAACTGATCGCTGAAGTACACCAGGCTATAGGTACCGTTTTGCTGCGGCGTAGCCTGGGTCACCAAGCGCGCCACGCTGCCACCGCGGTAGCGCGTGATGTGGTTCCACACCACCTCGACGCCACTCTTGGGAATCGGGAACGGCACCGCACCGCGGAAGTTGTCCAAGCCGTTGCCGCCCTGCACCAAGGTGGCCTTGGTGGCATTGGCCTTGATGTCGGCGAACACCGAGTCCGGCACGGTGGCACCGCGGTGGGTCTTGTACACCGGCAGTTTGTAGGTGTCCGGGTAGCGCTTGAGCATCGCCAATTGGCCAGGGGCAAGCTTGTCCTTGTACTGCTCGGCATTGGCCGCAGTGATGGTGAACAGCGGCTTCTCGCTGCCGTACGGGTCGGCCAGGAAGCCGCGTCCATCGACGCTGCCAGCATTCTTGGCCAGTGGCTCCCAGGGGCCGATGGAGCCATCGGCGTTGCCGGCCTTCTCGGCGCCCATGGGGGTGAGCGTGGAGCCGAGCTTGGCCGCTTCGTCGGCGGACACCGCCGCCATGACACTGCCCGCCAGCAGGGACACACCCAGCACACCGGCCTTGAGCAGACTTGTAGTCATCGTCATCGTCGTCATCCTGAATCTGAATGCTTAGAAGGTCACGCCGAAGCTGAGGGCGACGAAGTCGCGGTCATCCACGGTGCTGTACTTGCCGTCGAAGAAGTTGGTGTAGGAGAGGCTCGCCGTGTAGGTGTTCTGGTACTCGGCGTCCACGCCCAGGCTGATCGCCTTGCGCCCTTCCTCGAAGTTGCCGCCCGGCCCCGGCGAGTAGCCGGACACGTCGTGGGACCAGGCCACGTTGGGCTTGAGGTTGACCCCGGCGAACACGTCGTTGTAGTCCCAGATCACCCGGGCGCGGTAGCCCCAGGACGTGCTGGTGGTGTAGCCGTCGTTCTCGCACTTGCGGTTCAGGTTGGCAGTAGAAGCTCCCGCTCCGGCGCCGGCGATGGTGCTGGCGTTGAGCGCCTGGCAGGTATTGGCACCGCCGGTGGCCGGCAGCGGCCCTGGGCCGAACACCGGGTCGCGACCGTAGCGGGTGTCGTAGGCACTCTCCAGACCGCCCACATGGGTCACGCCCAACTCGCCGACCACGGTCATGCGGCTGGCGCCCATCACCTGATCGAAGAAGTGCGTCAGGGTGGTCTGGAACTGGGTGATCTCCTTGCGCTGGTAGCCGTGCAGGTCCTGGCCAGGCGTGCCGTTGAGCAGCGAAGCGTTGGCCAGCGCGCCGCCCAGCGGGCGTACGCCGGCGAACAGGATGTCGGTGGTGTTCAACTGCACCGGAGCGTTGGGCCGGTAGCTGATCTCGCCGCTCCAGGCCGTACCGGTAGGCAAGGTGGTGGAGAAGCTCAGGCCGTACAGGCGAATGTCCTCGGGGTACTCGACGAAGTATTGCGAGTTACCCGCGACGATCAGCGGCGCCAGCGGACGCAGGTTGGCCGGCAGCGACGGGATGGCGGCGAATACGCCCGGCGGCGCGCCGGTGGCGCTGAAGATCGGCGCGCGGCTGTGGTAGTTCATGAAGTAGGCGCCGAACTCGGTGTCCAACGGCTCGAACATGTAGCGCAGGGCAACGCCGAACTGGCCGCTGTCACGCGCGTCGCGGTCAGCGCCACGGCGCACCATCACCCCTTCCTGGTTGATGTTCACACCCCGGCTGGCGAGGAACTGCTGGGCGGCGGCCGGCACCGTGCGGCTGCTGTTGAGCACGCGCAGGTTGTCGTTGCAGCCGTCGGAGATGATGTCCGGCTGGGAGAAGAAGGTGCCGCAGTTGTCGGTGACGGTCTGGTCCCATTCGAGCTGGTAGAAGGCTTCGGCCGACAGGTTGTCGGTCAGGCTCTGGGACACGTAGAACATGTTGACCGGGATCAGGCCTTCCTTGATCTCGGCGCCAGGTCGGCGGAAGGCGGCGACGTCGATCGGGTTGATCGAGTTGATGCCACCGCCGATGAAGGTGCTCTCGCCCCAGCTCACCACCTGCTTGCCCAGGCGCACGGAGCCGGGCATGTCGCCGATGGAGTAGTTGTGATAGACGAACGCATCGAGCAGTTGCGCCCCCGAGGACTTGGCCCCGGACTTGCGCCCTGAATCGCTGATGTTCTTGAACTCGCGGTTTTCGTCCTTGAGCTCGAAGTCGTACCAGTACTTGCCGCGCACGAACACGCCGGTGTCGCCGTACTTGAGCTCGAGGTCGTGGATGCCCTTGAAGATCTTGGAGAAGGTTTCGCCTTTCTTGAAGTTCAGGTGACCGTCGTCGGAGGTCTGCGACAGCCCCTTGCCGCCATTGTTGACGCCGATCAGGTTGCGGTTGGGGTTGGCCGTGGACCAACTGGCCCCAACGGAGAGCGACGAATCGAACTGACCTTCGATTTCCCCGATGTTGAAACTCACAGCGAAAGCAGGACTGGCCAGCGTGGAAGCGAGACTGACGGCCAAGGGCAGCTTGGCCCGACGCCAAAGCGGGTTTGCAGATGTCATCGACGCTACTCCATGTACATTTTTGTTATGGCAACGAGTGTTTGCAGAAACGACCCCGGCACCTGAACGGCAGATGCACCGGCAGGCGGCGCGCAGGGCGTGCCCCTCCCCGTTCCTGACAATCCCCTGAACCGACTATAGCCAGCGCCCGACAACGCTTGATCCCTCTAAAGTGTGATTTGCGTCGTGTCGCCGGCGGCAATTGCAATTTGCCACCGTGTTCGCTGGCCGTGCTGAAGCATGGCTGAAATTCCGCGTTTGACAAGCCGCAATGGCTCTAACTCGCCGTTCGGACTGTCTGGCGCGGTCGTTACAAGGTCGACAGGAAGGCGCTGTTGCTGGCCTGCCACTGACCGATCTCCACACGGATGCGCTTCTTGTCCAGTTTGCCGACACTGGTCTTGGGAATTTCAGTAACAACGGCGATCTGGCTGGGAATGGCCCACTTGTTGATGTGCCCCAGCTCGACGAACGGCTTGAGGTGTTCCTTGAGCGCCTTGGCGTCCAGTTGCCGATCCGGGTGCACCACCAGCAGCGCGAACGGCCGCTCGCCCCACTGCGGGTCGGGCACGCCGACCACCGCCACCTCGCGCACCGCCTCGTGACGGCTGATCAGGTCTTCCAGGTCCAGGGACGAGAGCCATTCGCCGCCGGTCTTGATCACGTCCTTGATACGGTCGCGGATGTCGATGAAGCCCATGCTGTCGAGGGTGGCTACATCGCCGGTGTGCAGCCAACCGCCGCGCCACAGCTCGGCGCTCTTGTCCGCCTCCTGGTAATAGCCCTGGGTCAGCCACGGCGCGCGCAGCACCAGCTCGCCCTGGGACTCGCCGTCGTTGGGCAGGAAGCGGCCGTGTTCGTCGATGATCGCCGCCTCCACCATCGGCACCGGCACCCCCGCCTTGATGCGGTAGCTGACGCGCTCGTCCTCGCTGCCGGCCAGCAGTTCGTCGTTCAGGTGCGCACAGGAAATCAGCGGGCAGGTCTCGGACATGCCATAGGCCGCCGTGAGCTGAATGCCACGGGCCTGGGCGGCCTGGTACAGGGCGCGGTTGAGCGCGCTGCCGCCGATGATGATTTTCCAGCCGCCGAAGTCCTGGCCCTTGGCCGTGGGGCAGTTGAGCAGCATCTGCAGGATGGTCGGCACGCAGTGGGAGAACGTGACCTGTTCCTCGCGCCACAGCCGAATCAGCATGTCCGGCTCGTAGCGTCCGGGATACACCTGCTTGATGCCCATCAGCGTGGCCACGTAGGGAATGCCCCAGGCGTGCACGTGGAACATCGGCGTGATCGGCATGTACACGTCGCTGCTGCTGAGCAGGCGCACGCTGTCGTCGCCGCCGAGCACCGCCGCTTCGGCCAGGGTGTGCAGCACCAGTTGGCGGTGGGTGAAGTACACGCCCTTGGGGTTGCCCGTGGTGCCGGTGGTGTAGAAGGTGGTGGCCACCGAGTTTTCGTCGAAGTCGGGAAAGTCGTAGCGAGGGCTGGCGCCGGCGAGCAGCTGTTCGTATTCGCCGACCAGGTTCGGCAGCTCGGCGCTGCGCTCGGGGCCGTCGGTGATCAGCAGGGTCTTGTCGACCGTGGTCAATTGCCCGGCGATGCCCTGGTAGAGCGCGACGAAATCGCTGTTGACCAGCACGAAGCGGTCCTCGGCGTGGTTCATGGTGTAGAGGATCTGCTCCGGTGACAGGCGCACGTTGATGGTGTGCACCACCGCGCCGATCATCGGGATGGCGAACATGCATTCGAGGTAGCGATGGCTATCCCAGTCCATCACCGCCACGGTGTCGCCGGCCTTGACCCCAGCCTCGGTGAGCACGTTGGCCAGCCGCGCGATCCGCTCGCCCAGCTCGCGGTAGCTCAGGCGCACCTGATCGCGGTAGACGATCTCGCGGGTTTTCTCGTAGCGCCCGCCCGACAGCAGCAAGCGCTTGATCAACAACGGATAGGCGTAGGCGCCCTCGGTGGGTTCGAGAATTCGGGTCTGCAGCATGATTGTCCCTTTTCTGAAAATGCGTGCCGAAGTGTCAAGGCGCTACTGTAGAGCGGCCAGGCGCCGATCAAATCAGCCGAAGGAATGATTCGCACCCTGCGCGCGGCAGGTCCGCGGGTAACACACTTTGACGCATCAACCGCTTGACTCTACCTCCAGGGGCATACCTTAGCCTCGATGACTCCTTAATGACGTGGAGTCGAAATGAGCAAGCGTATCCTGGTGGTTTTGGGCCACCCCTCCTCCGACAGCTTCTGCGCCGCCCTGGGCCAGACCTATGTCCAGGCCGCCAGCAAAGCCGGTCATGAGGTGCGAACCCTCGACCTGCCGGCCCTGACGTTCGATCCAGTGCTGCACGAAGGCTACCGGCAGATCCAGCCGCTGGAGCCGGACCTGCGCCAGGCCCAGGAGCAGATCCTCTGGGCCGAACACCTGGTGTTCGTCTATCCCATCTGGTGGGGCGGCATTCCAGCGCTGCTCAAGGGCTTCTTCGACCGTGCGTTCCTGCCCGGCTTTGCCTTCAAGTACCGCAAGGACTCGGCCTTCCCGGAGCAATTGCTCAAGGGCCGCACCGCGCACCTGCTGGTGACCATGGACACGCCGCCCTGGTACTACCGGTGGGTCTACCGCATGCCCGGCCTGCACCAGATGCGCAAGACCACCCTGGCGTTCTGCGGCATCAAGCCCACCCGCACCCTGACCTTCGGCCCGATCCTCGGTTCGACCGACATCCAGCGCCAGAACTGGTTGGATCGCGTGCGCCGCACCGCCGCCGGCTGAAGCGACGAAGCGACGACCGGACACTGTGATCAACTTCACAGTGTCCAATCCTTGTGTAAGATAGCGCGCCCTAACCCCCCTACCTCGCGTGGTCGCCCGAATTGCCGGTGGCCGCACGCGGTTGCGCGCTCTTACCAAGGAAGGAACACGCCATGTACATCGGAAAAGTCGCCCAATTGTCGGGCACCACGGTCAAGTGCATCCGCCACTACGAAAAGATCGGCCTGCTCCCCGAGGCCCAGCGCGAAGGCAAGTACCGGGTCTACAGCCAGCAGAGCGTGGAGTTGGTGAGCTTCATCAAGTGCGCCCAGCAACTGGGGTTCAAGCTCAAGGAAATGCAGGCGATCTTCCAGAACTACAGGGGCCAGGACATTCCCTGGGACCTGGCCCAGCGCGCCATCGCCGAAAAGAAGCAGGAACTGCGCGCGCAGATCGAGCACCTGCAAAGCCTGCACGACGGCCTCGAAGCCTTCGAGGGCAGCGTGCAGGAAGCCCGCGAGCAGTGCCATTTCGAGCAGGCCCGCACAGCGAACCCGCTCGCCGTGCCCGGCTGAACGTACCTGTATCGACTGTTACGCCAGTTCTGCGCGAGCACCCGACTCGCGGCCGAGCGCTGAAGGCTGTTCGACCCGTGGCTTGATCGTGGCGAAGAACCACGGCGAGATCAGCGTCACCAGCAGCAGCGTGCTGATGCCACTGGACGACAGTGCCAACGCCACCAGCGTGCCGAGGTCGATGATCGGCTTGTAGTCGGAGAAGAACAGCGCCATGAAGCCACCGGAGAAGATCGCCACGTTGACCAGCGTCGAGCGACCGATGCCTTCCATCGCGCCGAGCAGCGCCGCGTCCACCGTCGCGCCCTCTTCGATGAGGAACTTCATGCGCGACAACAGGTGCACGGCATAGTCCACCACCCCGACCACCAGGAAGGTCACCAGCGTGGTGCCGATGTTCAGCTCGATGTCCAGCAAGTACATGGCGCCGTAGACGATTACCGAGGTGGTCAGCAAGGTCAGCATGCCGAGCAGGCCCAGGCGCACCGAGCGCAGCCAGCCCATCATCATCAGCGTCACCACCAGCAGCGCCAGGGTGAAGCTGAGCATCTGGCCCTGGGTGATTTCCTTGAGTACGCCGGTCCAGATGTAGGCGGTGCCGGCATGGGTCACCTCTAGGTGCGCCGGCTTGTTCTGGCTGACCCAGGCATCGAGGCGGTCGAGCAGCGCCTGGTAGTCGCCGGCCACCGAGCTGGTCATGGTGTAGAGCGTCACCGCCTTGGAGTAGTTGGCATTGAGCACGTTGCGCAGGTCAGAGCCGCCGCCGTTCTCGAACAGCATCACGTGCTGCTCGATCAGCGCATTGCCGTCCACCTCGAAGCGCTCCGGGCGGCCCTGTTCGTCGAAGCCCTTGACCTCCTCGCGCACCTGCGGCACCCGCAGGAACGTCGGGTCCATGTCGTTGAGCACCAGGTTCATGCGCTTGATGTAGGTGGCCAGCGAGTAGGTGTAGCTGACGTGCGGCTGCTCGCGCAGGAACTGGTCGAGGCGGTCGAGGAACTGCACCACCTCGGTGTCGAGCATGCCGCGCGGGGCCTTGCTGTCGAAGGCGATCCAGCCCGGTGCGGTGCCGGCCACCCGGGCGCGGTTGATGAACTCGTCGGCGGTGCGCACCGCGCTGTCCGGTTCGAAGTAGGCGATGCCCGAATCTTCGATGTCCACCTTGAAGGTCAGTACCGCCATTACCGCCACCAGCGGCAGGGTGATCAACAAGGCGGGCCGGCGTCGTGGAATCAGCCAGGCGCAGCAGCGCACCAGCGCGGTGGACAGCGGCGACGGCTTCTCCACGGCGGCCTCGGACGGCACGTGGTTCTTGCCCCAGACGAAGATCCACGCCGGAATCAGCAGCAACGAGATGATCAGCGCTGCCGTCAGGCCAATGGACATGAACAGGCCGAAGTTGCCGATGCTGACGATGTTGTTGGTGGTGGAAATGACGAAGGTGGCGATGGTGGTCGCGGTGGTCAACACCACCGGCACCATCATCAGGCGCATGGTCTGCCGCCCGGCTTCGCGGTAGGGTTTGCCGGCCTTGAGCTGCTCGTAGTACTCGGCCATGACGTGGATCGCGTCAGCGCAACAGATGGTGAACAGAAACACCGGCAGCACGCTGGTCAGCAGGTCGAACGGCACCTTGAACAGGGCCATCAGCCCGACCGTCCAGATGGTGCAGAACAGGATGTTGAACAGCGGCAGCAACACCCCCAGCGGCCGGCGGAAGAAGAAGATCAACAGCAGCGTCACCAGCACGAACACCGCCGGGAACAGCACCGCCATGTCGTGATCGATGATTTCCTGCTGCGCCGCGATGAAGATCGGCATGCCGGCGATGAACACCTCGCCGCGCAGTTGCGGATGGGCCTGCTGGTAGTCGGCGAGCATCTGCCGCACCAGGTGATAAGCGCGCAACTGCGCCTGGGCATCGTCCTGCTTGGTGCCCAGCTCGGTGACCACCAGGGCGACGCGCTTGTCCGGCGACACCAGGCCGCCGACCAGCAGCTCGTTGTCCATCACCAGCGCCTCGACGGCACGCGGGTCCATGTCGCTGGCATTGAGGGTCTTGTGGATCCACAGTTGGCCGTCGCTGGCCAGGCTGATGTTCTCGGTGTCGGCGATCGACGCCATCTCCTTCACCGGATTGACCCGCTCGGCGAGAAAACGCAAAAATTGCTGGTCGTGGCTGTCCCAGGCATTGGCCTGGGCATGGTCGCGCAGGCGCATCAGGTCGCCCTGGTCGCGCTGGGCGAAGCCCTCGGTCAGCACCTTGTGCGCCAGCGCCTGGGCCTGCGTGTCAGCGGGATGGCGACCGAGCACCTCGCGCAGGGTGTCGCGGTCCTGATCGTTGGCCAGCATCAGTTGGCGCATCGAGCGGGAAATGGCGAACACGGCATTGAGGGTTTCGCGGTTGAACACCCCGTCCGGGTCGGTGAAGGCGATCATCACCGAGTCGTAGGTGCCACTGAACTCCTTTTGCAGATCGAGAATGGTCTTGCGCGCCGGGTGATCTTCCTTGAGCAGATAGGGGTTGGTATCGGCGATCACCGCGCCGAGGTAATAGGCGAAGCCAGCGGTGATGGCCACCAGCACGAAGACGATGGCGCGGGCGTTGCGCTCGACCAGGTCGAGGTAACGCTCCATCAGACGGCTGCCCAGGCTCATCGTGCCGACACCCGGAAGTCAGGCGTGTCGCCGGCTTTCAAGCCGCGGCGGATCGAGGTCTGGGTGAACAGCCGGTCGTCGAGCTCGACGTTGTACTGCAGCTTGTTGAAGCGCAGTTGCGAGCGGGTGCCGTTGACCAGGTGCTGCACCTCGCTGAGCAGGATACTGTCCACCCCGTCGATGGTCTCGACTTTGCGCGTGTACAGTTGCTTGGTCATCACCCCGCGCACATCGAAGTAGTCCTGGCGCATCACCAGGTGGTTCTGCTTGTCGATCCACACCTGCAGGCGGTCGTAGCCGGTCTTGGCCAGCACCTGCTCGGACGCCGGACGGCGTTCGATCACATAGCACTCGCGGCCTTCGATGACCTCCTCGCCGACCAGCGTCTGGCGGTAATCGTCGACGCGGATCTTGTCGAGATCGGCGTAGGAGAAATCGCTGCCCATGAACGAGCCGCGCTTGTCGGTGGTGGAGATCCGGCGGGTCTGGCGGCTGACCGGCAGGTACATCCACTGGCTGTCTTCCAGGCCCAGCGCCTCGCGCGGGTTTTCGATGTGGAAGGCGACATCGCGTACATCGCTCGGGCTTTCGAAGTGCATGGTGAATTTGTCGCTGTCGGCGTAATCCTTTTGCAGGTAGGCGAACTCGCGCACGCGCGTATTGCCCTGCTTGTCCACGAGGATCAGCGACACCTGGGACATGAAGCTCTTGCCATCGTCCCGGTCGCGGGCCTGGCGCAGGATATCGTCGGCGCTGGGCGCGGCCAGGGCGCTGGTGCTGGCCAGCAGCGCAGCGGCCAGGGTGAAGCCTTTGATCGAAGGCAGCATGGGGAAGTCCTTTTGAGTGTTGTCGAGAAGGGTCAGAACAGGTAGCCGGCCGACAGGCGCAGTTGGTCGCGTTCGTCGTACTCGCCGAACGCGCGGTCGCGGCGACCGGTGAACACGTCGATCTCCAGGCCGAGCTTCAGCCAGTCGACCGGTTTGTAGGTGAAGATGCCCTGCAGCAGCAGGTCGTCGCCGGCCGGCGGCGACATCGCCAGCACCAGCCGGGTCTTGAGCCGGTCCTGGAAGTGGTTGCCCTCCCCGGACAGGGTGAACAGGTGCTCGCGCTTGTCCTGCAGCATGCCCGGCCGCCAGCCGGTCAGTTGCTGCTCCTGCCACTGCGCGGAGATCAGCCAGTTGCGCCACAGGTAATCGACCCCGAGCAAGGCCTTGACCATGGGGCTGCGGTCGCTGCCATAGGCACGCTCCGGGTTGCTCACGCGCCAGTCATCGAACCAGGCCAGTTCGCTGCGGACCACCACGCTGTGCCCGGCGTCGTAGGCCAAGCCCGCGCCGTACAGGGTGTAGCGCGGGAACTGGCGCTGCACGGCCAGCCGGCCGTCGTCGCTGAGGCCGCGTACGGCATACACCGGGTCCTGCTGACGGGCGTTGAGCAGCACGGCGGTCAGGTCGAAGCGACCTACCCGACCGTTGGCGGAAAAGCCGTAGCCAAAACCCTGGTCGTGGTCGTAGCCGGGTTTGGACACCACGTCGAACACCGCAGGATCGGGACGCGCGAACAACGGTGCGTCGAACTCACTGCCGGCGGCCGGCGGCTTGTTCTTGACGAAGGTCGGCAGCCACAGGGCCTCCAGCTCCCACTCGCCCAGCGGCTGGGTAAAGCGCACCATCGGCACGGCGATGCGACTGTCTTCCAGCAGCGCGGTCAGGCCTTCGCGGTAGTCCACCGGGTTGACCTGATCGAGCACGCGCAATTCGTCGGCGCGGCCCCACACCACCTGCTGCCAGCCCAGGGTCAGCTCGCCCTCGCCAACGTAGTAGCCCAGGTAGAGCTGGCGCCAGTCAGCGGTGAAGCGGTAATCGTCGGCCGCTTCGCGACTGTAGGGATTGTCATGCTCATAGCGCAGGTCGTAGCGTACCCGCCCACTGGCCTTGTAATAACCGCCGTCCCAACTGTCGTCCAGCGCGGCCTTGAAGTACACCTGCTGCTGGGTGACCTGGTCGCCGCCATGCAGGCGCACGGCGCTGGCCACGCCGACTTCGGCCTGGGCATGCTGCGGCAACAGATCGGCTAGGGCCGGACAGGCGGGCGCCAGGGCCGCCAACGCCAATAGCGCGCGTGCAGTGCTGTGCATGCCTACATCCCCAACCCGACGCCGCCGTCGAGCATCAGGCTCTGGGCGGTGAGGCCCGCCGCCTGCTCGCTGGCCAGGTACTGGACCATGCCCGCCACTTCGCTGGCCGCGATGAAGCGTCGCAGCGGCAGCTTCTTGCGGGCGTTGCGCAGGATCTCGCGCTCGCTGATCCCGGCGATGCGCGCCTGCACCGCCAGCTCGCCGCGCAGCATCGGCGTGTCGATCCAGGCCGGCAGGATCGCGTTGACGGTGATGCGCCGTGGCGCCAGGTCCAGCGCCAGGGCTTTGGTCAGGCCGATGATGCCGTGCTTGGAGGCGCAGTACGCGGTATTGCGCACCTTGCCGGCGCGGCCGAGGATCGAGGCCATGTTGACGATGCGACCGCCATCGGCCAGCAACGGCAGGCACAACGAAGTGACCTGGAAGGTGCCGTGCAGGTTGACGTCGATCACCCGCCGCCAGTTGTCCAGGTCCTCGGGTTCGTTTTCGGTGCAGATGCCGGCGCTGTTGACCAGCACGTCCACCTGCGCCAGGCGCCGGGACAGGTCGTCGAACAGCCCCTGCACCTGAGGCAGGCTGGCGATGTCGCAGGCCTGGGTCTCGACCTCGGCCTGCCAGTTGCGCGAGGCCAGGGCCTGGTGCAAGCCGGCCGGGTCGAGGTCGACCAGCACCAGGTGGTTGCCAGGGGCGTCGAAGGCCTCGGCCACGGCCAGGCCGATGCCCTTGGCGGCACCGGTGATCAGCAGCGTACGCGGTGCGCTCATGGCATCTTCATCCCGCCGTTGACCGCCAGCACTTCACCGGTCAGGTAACTGCCCTGCTCGGCCAGGAACAGCACCGCGGCAGCGATCTCTTCGGGCCGAGCACAGCGCTTGACCAGCAGCCGGGCATGGATCTGCTCGGCGTGGGCCTGCATCAGCGCCTCGCTCATCTCGGTCTCGACCAGGCCGGGCGCCACGGCGTTGACGCGGATGTTGCGCGGCGCCAGTTCCACCGCCAGGGCGCGGGTCAGGGCCTCGACCCCGCCCTTGGCCGCAGCGTAGTTGGCCTGGCCACGGCCAGGCTTCTGCGCCGCCACCGAACTGATGTTGACGATGCAGCCATGCCGCTGGCGCATCATCTCGGGAATGACCTGCTGACAGCACAGCAGGGTGCCGACCAGGTTGGTCTGGATCACCTCGTGGATGTCTTCCAGGGCTTGCGTGGCAAGCAGGCCATCGCGGGTGATGCCGGCGTTGTTGACCAGCAGGTCGATGTGCCCGAGCCAGGCCTGGGCCTCGGCGAAGAATCCGGCGACGCTCTGCGCCTCGCGCACATCGCAGTGCAGCGCCAGGGCCTCGGCGCCGCGTTCGCGGGCCTGGGCGCACACTGCTTCGGCGGCCTCGCGGCCGCGCACGTAGCTCAGTGCGACCCGATAGCCGGCCTCGGCCAAGGCCAGCACCAGCGCCTTGCCAATGCCCCGGCTGCCACCGGTGACCACGGCAGTCTTGTGTTCCATCTGTGGCTCCTTACAGGGAATTGTCGGTCTTGAACTGCGCCAGGCCGAAGCCGTGCAGGCGCGCCAGGGCACGGATCTGCTGCACCTGCTCGCGGCTGATGTCGCCATAGGAATAGTGCTGGCGCATGCCGCACAGCCCCATCAACACCGACTCGGCCATGCAGGCATACAACTGCCCGGCCTTGAGGTAGGCGCGCACGTTTTCGTCCAGGCCATCGCCGAGCGGGGTCTGCACGATGCCGCCGTGCATGTACAGCACGTCCGGGCGTTCGCGGGTCAGGTTCTGATCGACATTGAGCGGCACGGCGATGTCGCAGATCACGCTGCGCTCGGCGAAGTGGCTGGCGTCCAGGAACGCCTGCGGGGCATTGGCCGCGCACAGCACGATGCGCGCCTCGCGCAGGCAGGCCAGGTCGTTGCTGACCTGGATCCAGGCCTCGGCGCCCAGGCGCTCGTCGACCCACTGCTGGATGACCTTGCCCAGGTCGTTGCGCCCGACGTGGCTGTCGAGCAGCGCGCCGAAGCCATCCAGGGCCTGCAGGCGCCGGGCCAGGCGATCCTGGTCGGTGCGGCCCTTGAGGATCGAGCGCGCGGCGTCGGCATAGATCAACTGTGCGGTCTTCTCCAGGCGCCGCAGCGAGCCGTCGCGGCCGCTGCCGATGAGGATCAACCGATCGACCGATTCGGACAGCAGCGAAGCGTAGGTCGAGGCGATGTTGCCGGCGGCGCCGATCACAGCGGCAGTCTGCCCGGCCAGATCGATGCCCTGCTGCTGACAGGCCTGCTCAATGGCTTCCAGGCCCATGCCGATGGTCAGGGCGTTGCCGGAGGTCAGCGCCATGTCGGCGATCTGCAGCGCCTGGCAGTTGTGGGTGACGATCGAGGTGTACATGCCCAGCCCGGCCACCTGATGGCCATCGGCACGGGCGTCGAGGATGCGGTTACCCACCTCGTCGCGAATCACGTCCAGCTCGCCGCTGGCGATGTAGGCCGCCATGTCGTTGGAGTCCATGCACAGCGGGTAGAGGGTGAACTCCACCGCCATGCCCAGGCGCGAGCGAATCAGCACCGGACCCAGTGGCACCACGCGGCGTTCCGGGCGCGTGCGGCGAATGAAGTCGCGCTTCTGCGCGGGGCTGAGCAGCGCCAGCGACGGGTCGGCCTCGCTCAGGGCATCGGCGTCGATCAAATGGTTGATGAACGCCACCTTGGCCACCACCGGCACATGCGGGTCATTGCGCAGGCCCAGCGCCTGGACGCGGAAGGCGGTGTCGCGCGGCGCCACCCGATCGATGCTGTCGGCGCACACACCGGCCGCCAGCGGCAGGGCATCGCCGCGCTGCAGCAGGTCGCAGACCTTGCCCATGGCCAGCAGCAAGGCGTCCATTTCGGCCTGGGTGACACACACCGGCGGCTCCAGGCGCAGCACGTTGGAGTTGCTGCCCGAGGGCGCCACGCGCACGCCTTCGAATTGCAGCAGGTAGCCGGCGATCAGGTAGCCCAGCGCATCGTTGTACTGGGCCGAGGCCTGCACCAGCGAGGCATGCTGCGCCACCGGGTGCAGCTCGATGCCCAGCAGCAACCCGCGCCCGCGCACATCGGCGATCACCTGCGGGTAGGCGGCCTGCAACTCCTGCAAGCCACGCTTGAGGTAATCCCCTTGTCGCGTACCTGGCGCAGCACTGCCTGGTCGTCGACGAACAGGCGCTTCAGGGCGCTGCGGGCGATCTCGCAGGAAGCGTCGTCCTCGGCGAAGGTGGAGCTGTGGATGTAGCTGAATTCGCTTTCGTAGTGGCTGGCGCGGATCACCGTGGCGGCGATCTTCATCAGGCCGCCACCGAGGGCCTTGGACAGGCAGTAGTAGTCGCCCTGCAGGTTGAAGTGCGTGCAGCCGAGCAAGGTGCCGGTGCGGCCGAAACCCGATTGCACTTCGTCGAGGATCAACGGGCACTGCTGCTCGTTGCACAGCTTGCGCAGGCCGCGATAGAACGCCTCGGCGTGCTCGCGAATCCCACCCTCGCCCTGGATCGGCTCCAGCAACACCGCGGTCAGGGCGCTGAAGGCGTGCCGTTGCAGGTGCAGGGCATGGCCGTCCCAGTGCACGCCCAACCAGTGCCGGGCATGCCGCTCGGCCAGGGCGGGCAACTGCTCGGGGTGCTGCGGATCGGCGAACTCCACCTGCAGGCCGAAGCGCGCGAACGGCTGGCGGTACTGCTTGCCGTAGGTCAGTTGCACGGTGTTGACCAGCTTGCCGTGGAAGCTGCCACGCACGGCGACGAACACCGGCTCCACGTGCAACTGCGCGAGGTTGTACTGACGCACCGCCTCGACCACCTGGCGCACGGTGACCTTGAGCAGGGTGTCAGGCAATAGCCCGGCGGGCAGCGCCAGGCTGTCGCGCTCCAGCTCGCGGTAGGCGCCCGCTTGGTCGAGCACCTGGCTCAGGGCGAAATCGAGCGCGTCGAACTGCGCCTGCATGCGCTTCTGCCGACTGAACTCGGCATGCTTGACGGCGATTTCCACCGACTCCGCGCCGCTGTTGGAGAAGGTCGAGAGGTAGCGCTCGTCGGTGCCCAGTTCGCGGTTGAACGCCTCGCTCAGTTCACGGCCCAGCTCGCCGGCTGCACTGCGCACCGACAACTGGGCGTTGAATGGCACACCGCCGCGTAGCAGGTCACACAACTGCTCGACGAACTGTGGGTCGTTGTGGCCAAACAGCGCCGCCCCGTAGCCGCCGAGAAAGTCGCTGACCGCCACCTCCCGGCCCTGCGTGTCGGTGTAGAACAACTGGCTGCCGGCGGCGCGCTCGAAGGCACGGTCCAGGCCCAGCGCCTGGAGCAGCTCGACGTACTTGGGCCGGACGAAATCACGGTAGTGCATGGGGGAAGATCCTTCTTGAGAATGGCAATTCGTGGCTCACGGCAGTCCGGCGTCGCTGCGTTGCAACAGGCAGGCACTGCTGAATCCATTGGCGTCGCGGCCGACCACCAGCGCCGCGTCTAGGGCGGCGACACGCACCTGGTCACGCACCAGTGCAGGGGTGTCGAGCACCGCTGCATGCAGCCCGGCAATCGGCGGCACTTCGCCTTCGAGCAAGGCCTGGCGCGCCAACAGCACGTCAGCGAACAACGGCGCGGCCGCCAGCAGGCCGGTGACCGGCAGGGCGCTGGTGACATGCTCGGCGCCGCAGTCCAGCAGGCGCTGCAACAGCGCGCGGTCGAGCGCCGGGCGTCCGCTGCCGCTGCTGACGGCCAGCGCCAGCGGACGATCCGGCAGATTCAGCCGCGCCAGCTCGGCATGACTGCCCAGCGGCTGCACCTGCACGCAAGGCCCGGCGATGTCCTGGTGACGGCGCAACACCAGGGCCACCGCCCCTTCGCCGGCGATTCCGCCACGGCTGTGGCGGTCGAATGGCAGCACCTGCGCCGCGCCCTCGGCACTGATCGTGCCTTCGCGCACCAGGTCGGCCAGGGCCAGCGGATCGCAATCGCTGCCCGCGCCGACCAGCAGGGCGACGTCGATACGACCGGCGTGCAGCGCGGCGCAGGCCTCCTGCAACGCGGCCTGGTTACCGGCCACGCCCTGCATGAAGGCGTTGCCCTCGCAGTACAGCTTCATGTCCAGGCTCAGCACCCCGAGCAGGACGCTGTTCAAGCTCTTGATCACCACGAACGGATCGACCGCGCGCTCCTGCATCACCTGCCGGGTCAACTCGCGCAGGTCGGCCACGCCGTCGCGGCGACAGGCCTGCAGCACCGCGCCGTAGGACGCCATCGACGGATGGGTATAACCGCCCTGACAGGCGTACAGGCCATAGCGCAGGCCATCGTCACCGGGCGCCAGTTCGCTCTCGGCCAGGGCCTCGCGCAACGCGGCCGCGCCCCAGAACAGCGCTGGCGTGCAGTAGCGTTGCAAGTTGCGCGCAATGGCCGTGCGCGCGCGCCCATCGTCGGCCTCCGGCACCTGGGCGAATGCCGTCACCCGCTCGCTGCGCAGCAGCGCCGAGCGCAGCGGGCCGACGCAGGCGCGCGCCTCACGGGCAGCGGCCCAAAAGGCCGGCACCCCCGTGCCGCTGGCCAGCACTGCACCGGCACCGGTCACTGCGATGCCCCCGCTCATCGACCCGCCTCCCGGTACTTGCCCACCACCAGCGAGGTGTTCAGGCCGCCGAAACCGAAGGAATTGCTCAGTGCCACGTCGACCTGTCGCGACACCGCGCGGTGCGGGGTGTAGTCCAGGTCGCAACGCTCGTCGGCGGCGTCGAGATTGAGCGTGGGCGGCACCCGGTCGTCACGACACGACAGCGCCGTGGCGATCAGCTCGGGGGCGCCGGCGGCCGCGATCAGGTGGCCGAATTGCGACTTGTTGGCGGTCACTGCCAGGCGGCGGTAGTGCTCATCGACGGCGAACACCTGCTTGATCGCCTCGGACTCGGTGGCGTCGTTCAGCGGCGTGGAGGTGCCGTGGGCATTGATCAGGTCGATGCGCCCAGGGGCCAGGCCGGCATCGTCGAGCGCCGCCTGCATCGCCAGGACCGCGCCGCGCCCCTCGGGATCGGGCGCGGTGACCTTGTAGCCGTCCAGGCTGCTGCCGTAGCCGAGGATTTCGGCATAGGGCGTGGCGCCACGGGCCAAGGCCCGTTCCAGGCTTTCCAGCACCAGGAAGCCACCGCCCTCGCCCGCCACCAGACCGCTGCGGTGACGATCGAAGGGCCTGCACAGCCGTTCGCCCCAGCGCTGCTCGCTGCTGGCGGCGCCCAGCAGGTACAGCGCGCCGAGGGTGTCCAGGCTCAGCACCGAGTCGGCGCCACCGGCCAGCGCCACCTCGACCTCGCCGCGGCGGATCAGGCGAAAGGCATTGCCGATGGCCTGGGACGCCCCGGCGCAGGCGCTGCTGATGTTGACCACCGGGCCTTCGAGGCCGAGGTCGTCGGCGATCACGCGGGCCAGGCGATCGTTGCCCTGGCGCAGCGAGCCGCACGGGTTGACTTGGGCTTGGCGCGCCATCAGGTGGCGCCAGTGCGCGCCCTCGCCGGCCGCGCGCCCGTCGCACAAGAGCATGTCGGCCAAGTCGTGCTGCGGGGCCCGGAGGCGCAGAACAACGCCGCGTCGCGCCAGTCGCCCGCCCCCAGACCACTGTCGCGCACCGCTTGACTGGCCGCCAGCCAGCCCAGCCGACTGCGCCGCTCCAAGGCCATCGACCAGGCCGGGTGAGCAGCCAGTTCGAGGGGCAGCGCATCCAGATCCACCGGTGCGGCATAGCGCACCGGGAAGCTGCCTGGCTCGACGCCTTCAGGCTGCCAGGCGCGGATGCAGTGCTCGCCGTCGAGCATGCGCTGCCACAGCGATTGCCAGTCGAAGCCGAATCCGGTCACCGCGCCCATGCCGGTGATGACCACCCGTTTACCGTTCATGCCACCTCCTTGTGCGGGGCGACCAGCAGCACCGCGCCCCAGTGTCCTGCCCGGCTGCGTTCGAGCAGCAGGGTGTGATCCGCCGTACCGCCGCTGCGTTGGCGGTACAGCGCCAGCGCCGCCTCGCCGAGCGGTTGCGCCGCGCCCAGGTCGCCGATCAGACCGGCGATGCCATCGACCAGGCGCACGTCGGCATCGAGCCATTGGCGAATCAGGCTGTCGTGCGAATCGACCACCACGCGGCCGATGTCGCCCAGCGTTAGGCGCTCGGCGCGCAGGGCCTGGTCGATGACCCGTTGCGCCACCTGCAGGGCACGCGCCGGATCGTGGCTGTAGCCCCGACCGATACCGGCGATGCGCAGGCTGTCGGCGTCGCCCTGGCAATCGAGCAGCAGGGCCGCCGCGCCCTCGCCGTGCACACGCAGCGTCAGGTCGGTTTCGCGCAGGTACAGCGCCGGGGTGATGTTGGGGCTGCTGCCGACCACCAGCGCGGCGTCGCCCTGGCCTTCGCTGAGTTGGCTGCACGCCTCGGCCAAGGCATCGATGCCGGCATTGGCCTGGGAGCAGAAGCCGCCCATCGCGCCGCGAATGCCCAGGCCCTGGGCCAGGTAGGCCATGACGCTGCTGTTGAGCAGGGTCAGCGCGTGCATCGGCGGGGTGTGGGCCATGAACTGTTCGAGCAGGCGCTGAGGCTGGTCGATGATCGCCTCGACGGCGTCCCAACTGGTGCTGGGACCGTCGACTTCCGGGATCGCGGCGGTCAGTACTCGCCGCGCCGCAGGCACCTGCAGCGCCTCTAGCGCCTCGGCCAAGGCGTCGGCGCAGTGCAGGATGCGCAGCCCCTGGGGCTCCAGGCCACGGCTGATGCGGCGGTCGAAAACCTTGCTGGCCAGGGTGATCGGCGCCAGCACATGGCCAAGCCGGTTCGGGTCGAACGCCAGCGGTTGCGCCACAGGCGCCGGACCGAGCAGGTCGGCGCAGTGTTCGCCGGCCGCACTGATCAGCGCCGCGGCCCGCAGGTAGACGGGGCGGTTCTTGCAAGGGTGCATGGTCAGGCCCTCCCGAGGACCAGGGAACTGTTGATGCCACCGAACCCGAAGGAGGTGGACAAGGCGTGATCGATCGCCTGGTGACGGACGTGGGTGACCACGTCCAGATGGGGAAACTCGGAGCCTTCGGCCTGGTAGTTGAGCGTGGGCAAGACGATTCCGCGCTCCATCGACATGAGCGTCAGCACCGCCTCCAGGGCGCCGCTGGCGGCCAGCGAGTGGCCGAGCGCGGACTTGCTGGCGGTGATGCTCACCTGCCCCAGGGCCGCACCGAACACCCGCTCCAGGGCCAGGGCCTCGCAACTGTCGTTGCTTGGGGTCGAGGTGCCGTGGACGTTGACATGCCCGATGCTGGCCAGCGGCACGCCGGCGTCGTCGATGGCCGCCTGCATGCACTGGGCATAGCGGCTGCCGTCGCGACTGCTGGAGGTGATCTTCTGCGCTTCGCAGGCGTTGGCGTAGCCCAGCACCCGGCCGCGCACCCGCGCCTGGCGACGCCGTGCATGGTCGGCGGACTCCAGCACCAGCAGCGCGGCGCCCTCGCTCATCACGAAGCCGCAGCGGTCCTTCATGAAGGGCCGGCTCTGGGTCGCGGCGGGCCAGTCGCCGCGTGGGCACAGCGCGCCGAGACCGTTGAAGCTGTAGCAGGAGATCTGCGTGGCCATCAGCTCGCTGGCGCCGCACAGGGCCAGGTCGATCTCGCCGCGAGCGATGGCCCGATAGGCACTGCCGATGGCGGTGGTGCCAGCGGCGCAGGCATCAGCCAGGGTCGCGACGCGTTCGCGTACCTGCAGCAAGGCCGCCAGGTGAGCGGTCTGCTGATCGACGCGGCGGGCGAAGGCCGGTTCATGCGCGTCGGCGTCATCGAGCAGCGCGTCGAGATCGACGCAGGCCTGCTCGTCCATGCAGCGACTCAGCGCCTGCAGCTCGCTGCCGGAGGCGCAGAACTTGTTGCAGCCCAGGAACAGGCCGCTGGCCGTACGGGCGAAGGCCTGGCGCGTCAGCCCGGCATCCTCCAGCACCTGGTCGGCCAGGTACTCCACCAACCGCGACTGTGCAGGCAAGTGGCGGGCCGCCGGCACGGCCGCGTCGATGCGCTGCCATTGGCCGTCGTCCAGATAGCCCGCCGCCGAATTGGCAAAGCCCAACTGCTCGAAGCGCGGGTGCCGGCGCAGGCTCGACTGACCGTCGGCCAAGCGCGCGAACAAGCTTTCGGCATCCATCGCCATGGGGGCGACCAGCGCCATGCCAGTCACCACTACGTCCTGTCCCGACATTCCTGGCTCCTAGGCTTGTGCCGGTGCACGCGCCGCCACGAAACGCTCGACCAGCAGGCGCGAGACGCTGTCGCCGTCCAGCGGCGTCAAGCGCGCGCTGCACGCCGCACACACCACCTGCTCGCGCTCGTTCAAGCGTGCTTGATTGGCCGCGCACTGTGGGCAGGTGGCAGGCAGGTGATCGAACAGGCCCCGGCACTGCTGCGCCCAGTTGCGCACGGTGGTGCGGGCGAAGATGTCGGCGGGGGTCAGCCCGGCCTTGAGCTGGCCGGGGACATAGGCGCTCAGGCTGCCTTCGAGCAGTTCCACACCGGCCTCGGTGAGGCGACCCTGGTGCAGGTACTCGCTGGCGTCGCCGCACACGGCGACGGTGTGATCCAGCACGCTGGTCTTGGGCAGGGCGCAACCGTAGCGGCGGCCCAGTTGGAAGCTCAGGTCGACGATGTCCAGCGAATCGGCGCCGAGGTCTTCGACGATGCTGCTGTCAGCGTCGATCTCCTCCAGCTCCAACACAAGCAGTTGCGCCAGGATTTCCCGGACGCTCATGATCACCTGTTCCAGTTCCAGTGGATTGTTCATCGTGCCGCTCCTTCGCCTTGAATGCATGCGGTAGCCGCCGGTAAGTGCCGGGGGTTCCCAGTGAGGCCGCGAAGGCTAAACTCTGCCCCTAGGGGAGAGTCAACGAATGGTTAATAGCAATTTGACATAAATCATCACGCGGGCCTTTCCGTCATATTTTTGTCACCCGAGACCGCGCCGTCGCGGTCTTGTCTCGTCTTGCACAGGAGTCGCAATGACCGCCAGCCGACACGCCGTTTTTCTCGACCACGACTCGCTCGACCTGGGCGACCTGGACCTCGCCGTCCTGCGCGAAGGCTTCGATGAGCTGACCTTGCACGGCTCGACGTCGGCCGATCAGGTGAACGAACGCCTGCGCGGCGCCAGCGTGGCGATCAGCAACAAGGTGCTGCTCGACGCCGAGGTGCTGGCTGCCAATCCACAGCTGAAGTTGATTCTCGTGGCCGCCACCGGCACCAACAACGTCGACCTCGCGGCAGCACGCGCCCAGGGCATCACCGTGTGCAACTGCCAGGGCTACGGCACGCCGTCGGTGGCCCAGCACACCCTGGCGCTGTTGCTGGCCCTGGCGACTCGCTTGTGCGATTACCACCGGGCGGTGCAGGACGGCGCATGGGCCAAGGCCAGCCAGTTCTGCCTACTGGATTTCCCTATCGTCGAATTGCAGGGCAAGACCCTCGGCCTGCTCGGCCATGGCGAGCTGGGTGGCGCCGTGGCCAAGCTGGCCGAAGCGTTCGGCATGCGCGTGCTCAGCGGGCAGATTCCCGGACGCCCGGCGCGCGCCGAGCGCCTGGCACTGGACGAACTGCTGCCGCAGGTCGACGCCCTGACCCTGCATTGCCCGCTGAACGAGCAGACCCGCCATATGCTCGGCACCCGCGAATTGGCATTGCTCAAGCCGGGGGCGCTGGTGGTCAATACCGCGCGTGGCGGGTTGATCGACGAGCAGGCGCTGGCCGACGCGCTGCGCAACGGGCATCTGGGCGGCGCGGCGACCGATGTGCTCAGCGTGGAACCGCCGGTGCACGGCAATCCGCTGCTGGCAGCGGACATCCCGCGCTTGATCGTCACCCCGCACAGCGCCTGGGGCGCGGTGGAATCACGCCAGCGCATCGTCGGGCAATTGGCCGAGAACGCCCAGGCCTACTTCGCGGGACAGCCACGGCGGGTGGTGGGTTGACGGGGCCGGTAGCAGCGGCCATGCACGGCTCCGGTTGTTGCGCCAATGGCCGCGGCGAGGCGGAACACCTCGGAGCGCGACGCGGTCCGCTCGCGGCGCCGCGCTTGCCAAGTGATACACTTCGCGCTTTTTTCAGGAGACGTCCGACATGGACCCGCGCAGTGAAGTGTTGCTCCGCCAGGCGGACCTGTTCCAAGGCCCGCTGCTGATCGCCGGAGCCGCCGCCGATGGCCTGCTGGGGCAACTGCCGCAGGCCCAGGCCTGGACCTGGCATGCGGGGGATCACGGGTGGCTGCAACAGCGCTTCGCCGGTCGCAGCCACTTCGGCGTGGACGTTCCCGAAGTGGCCTTCGACGCCGCCGTGCTGTGCCTGCCCAAGTCGCGCGACCTGGCCGCCTATCTGCTCAACGCACTGGCCGCGCGCCTGGCCGGACGCAGCGTGTACCTGGTGGGGGAAAAGCGCAGTGGCATTGAGGGCGCGGCCAAGCTGTTGCAGGCGTTCGGCAAGCCGCGCAAGCTCGACAGCGCCCGCCACTGCCAACTGTGGCAGGTGACGGTGGACCGCGCCCCCGAGGCTACGCCGCTGGACAGCCTGGCCCAGCGCTTCGAGCTGGCGCTGGACGATGGCCCACTGCAGGTGATCAGCCTGCCTGGCGTGTTCAGCCATGGGCGCCTGGATCGCGGCACCGCCCTGCTGCTGCAGCACCTGGAGCACCTACCAGTGGGCCATGTGCTGGACTTCGGCTGCGGTGCCGGAGTGCTGGGCGCCACCCTCAAGCGCCGCTATCCGCAAAGCCAGGTGACCCTGCTCGACGTCGATGCCTTCGCCGTCGCGGCCAGTCGCCTGACCTTGGCCGCGAACGGCCTGCAGGGCGAGGTCATCAGCGGCGACGGCATCGACGCTGCCCCCGATGAACTGAGCGCGATCGTCAGCAATCCGCCGTTCCACACCGGGGTTCATACCGACTATCAGGCCTCGGAAAACCTGCTGCTAAAATCGGCTAAAAAGCTGGTAAAAGGCGGAGAAATGCGGATAGTCGCCAACAGTTTCCTGCGCTATCAACCGCTCATCCAACAGTCTTTGGGCAACTGCGAAACCCGCGCCGAAGGGGACGGTTTCCGAATTTATCGGGCCATTCGCGGCTAGAAAAAAAGCGCTTGCCGAAACCGAATCGGCTAGGCAGAATCCGCTCCGTCCTAGGGGAGTAGTCTCCCGCAAGCGTCCTCAGCTTGCCCGGCACGCGTCAACACACTTGGCCCACAGGCCATGGCGCGTGCGACCTCACGGCTCACACAGATGAGCCCAGGGTTTGACAAGACCTATGACACGCACACCTTACCCGGGGCGGGAAGGCTGTACGTGTCATAGCCGTGTCGACCCGCCCCCGTAGGAAGCCTGATGCTCGAATCCCTGCTGGTCCCCACCGCCATCGTTGCGCTCGCCGAAATTGGCGACAAGACGCAACTGCTCGCGCTCATTCTCGCCGCCCGTTTCCGCAAGCCCTGGCCGATCATCGCCGGTATCGTCGCCGCGACCCTGGCCAACCATGCGGCCGCCGGTGCGGTTGGCGCCTGGGTCAGCGGTTTCTTCACCGAAAGCGTGCTGCACTGGATCCTCGCCGCGAGCTTCACCGCCACGGCCCTGTGGACCCTGGTGCCGGACAAGATGGACGACGACGAGAGCAGCAACGCGCGGCGCTTCGGGCCGTTCCTGACCACGTTGATCGCGTTCTTCCTGGCCGAGATCGGCGACAAGACCCAGGTCGCCACGGTGATGCTGGCCGCGCAGTACCCGCACCTGATCCTGGTGATCGTGGGCACCACCCTGGGCATGCTGATCGCCAACGTGCCGGTGGTACTGGCCGGCAACTTCGCCGCCGACAAACTGCCCCTGACCCTGATCCGCCGCCTGGCCGCCGCCGCCTTCTTCGTACTGGCCGCCGTGGCCGTCTACTCGGCCATGAAAACCAGCGGTTGGGTGTAGGGCAGCGGCAAGCGGCAAGGGGGTGAAGCAGCCGCAAGTTTCAAGCTTCAAGCGGCAAGAAGGCGCGGCGCGGCTTGACTTGCCGCTTGCCGCTTGCAGCTTGCAGCTTGCAGCTTGAAGCTCGTAGCCGCTACTTAGCCGCCTGTTGATACAAGGGCATGACTTTGGGAATGGCCGCTTGCAGGGAGGCGATGCGGCTGCTCGAGGCGGGGTGAGTGCTCATGAACTCGGGCGGGGCGCCTTCGGAGGCCTTGCTCATCTTGTTCCACAAGGTGATCGCCGCGTTCGGGTCATAACCGGCGCGGGCCGACAGCTCGAGACCGATCAGGTCGGCTTCGTTCTCGTTGGCGCGGCTGTTGGGCAAGGTCATGGCGTAGTTCACCACGGTGTCGGCCAGCGCCATGCTGTCCTGGCCCAGGCCGAAGATGGCACCGGCGCCCTGGCGCGCCATGTTGATGCCGTAGGCCTTGGACATGGCTTCACGGCCGTGCTCGCGCAGGGCGTGGGCGATTTCATGGCCCATCACCGCCGCCAGCTCGGCATCGGTGAGCTTGAGCTGATCGATCAGGCCGGTGTAGACGATGATCTTGCCGCCAGGGCCGCAGTTGGCGTTGAGCTCATCGCTCTTGATCACGTTGACTTCCCACTTCCACTGCGCCGCATCCGGGCGGAACTTGGGCGCCTGGGCGATCAGGCGGTCGGCGATCAACTGCACGCGTCGTGCGTCATTGCTGGTCTTGTCCAGCACGCCTTTGCTCGAGGCTTCGCCGAGGGTCTGCTGGTACGACTGGGCGTACATCTGGTTCACCTCGTCGGTGGACAGCATGCTGAACATGTACTGCTTGCGCTCCACGCCCACCGCACCGCCGCTGGTGGTGTTGACCGCCTGGCAGCCGCCCAGCAGGATGCTGGCACTCAACAGGCTGACCACGAATGACTTACGCATGAAAAGACTCCCTCTTTTTACATGCCGCGTATCCTAGGCCCAGTCGTGCGCCCCTGCCAGAGGTGCGTCGAAGATTTCTGACAACCGTCCTCATGCTTTGCCCAGCCCACGCCGATAACCCAGGACAACGACCTCCTGGCGTGGAGCTTTTCGATCATGAAGTTCAAGTCGATCCAGTTTTCCGTGGCGGCGCTGGCCGGTGCCATCGTGTTGAGCATCGTCGCCGCCCTGGTGCTCTACGCCGTGTACGCCGGAGCGCGCACCCAGGCCCTGGTACAGCAGCGCACCCAGCAGCAGTTCGAGACGGTCATCGAACAGCGCCTATCGGCGCTGGCGCGCACCCAGGTCAGCGAAATCCAGCGCGGCCTGGAAGCGCCGCTGCTGATCAGCCGCAGCCTGGCCACGCTCAACGGCCTGCTCGGCGCGCAGGATGCAGATGGCAAACCGCTGATGCAGATCGACCGCGCCTACCTGAGCAACCTGCTCAAGCGCACCGTCGAGGACAACCCCAGCGTGCTCGGCGCCTACCTAGGCTGGGAACCCAATGCCCTGGATCACGCCGACGTCAACGGCGAACGCTTCCTGCCCTGGTGGTTCCGCAACGCCGACGGCAGTCTCGGCCAGGATCGCCTGGTCGACGTCAACGATCAGACCATCCTGGCCACCGGCGTGCGCGCCAGCGAGTACTACCTGTGCCCCAAGGAAACCAAGAAGGCCTGCGTGATCGATCCCGCGCCTTACAAGGTGGGCGACAAGACAGTGATGCTCGCCTCGTTCGTCGAACCGATCATGCTCAACGGCCAATTCCAGGGCATCGCCGGGGCCGACCTGTCGGTGGACTTCATCCAGGACTTGCTCAACGCCGCCGACCGCCAACTCTATGATGGCGCCGGCGAACTGGCCCTGGTGTCGAGCAACGGTCGCCTGGTGGCCTACACCAAAGACCCGTCCAAGTTCGGCGAAAAAGCCAGTGACGTGCTGGATTCGGCCGAGTCGGCCGCACTGGTCAGCAGCAATGGCGATGCGCTGCACTATCAACTCGACCGGGACAAGGACCGTATCGAGCTGTACCTGCCGTTCAAAGTGGCCCACACCGATGCGCGCTGGGTGCTGCTGCTGCAACTGCCGCTGAGCACGGTGATGGCCGATGTCACGCAATTGCAGAAAGACCTCGGCGAGCAGCGCCGCACCGATATCCTCGGCATGACTGCGGTCGGCCTGGGCATCGCCGTGCTCGGCCTGCTGGTGATCGGGCTGCTGGCCCATGGCATCGCCCGTCCGCTGAAGCAGATGGTGGCCATGCTCGACGATATCGCCCAGGGCGAAGGCGACCTCACCCGCCGCCTGCACAGTGACCGCGCCGACGAACTGGGCGCCATCGCCAGCGGCTTCAACACCTTCCTGGCCAAGCTCCAGGCGATGATCAGCCAAGTGGTGAGTTCGGTGCAGAAGGTCAGCGACTCCTCGGAGCACACCGCCGACATCGCCATTCGCACCAACCAGGGCGTGCACAAGCAGATGGCCGAAATCGACCAGGTGGCCACTGCCGTGCAGGAAATGACCGCCACCGCCCAGGACGTGGCGCGCAACGCCACCCAAGCCGCCCAGGCCGCCAGCAACGCCGACCAGGCCGCCAACCAGGGCATGCAGATCGTGCATGACGCCTCGCAGTCCATCAGCAGCCTGGCCAGCGAAATCGGCCGCGCGGTGACCGTGGTGCAGACCCTGGCCCGCGACAGCGAGAACATCAACACCATCCTGGTGACCATCCGCGCCATCGCCGAGCAGACCAACCTGCTGGCGCTCAACGCCGCCATCGAGGCCGCCCGTGCCGGCGAGCAGGGTCGAGGCTTCGCGGTGGTCGCCGACGAGGTGCGCAACCTGGCGCAGAAGACCCAACAGGCGACCCAGGAAATTCAGCAGATGATCCAGCAACTGCAGCAGGGCACCCGCGATGTGGTCAAGGTCATGGAAGACAGCCAGGGCAAGACCGACGACAGCGTGCAGCAGGCCAATCGTGCGGCGCTGGCGCTGGAGAGCATCACCCAGGCGGTGTCGGTGATCAACGACATGAATACGCAGATCGCCAGTGCGGCCGAGCAGCAGAGCGCGGTGGCCGAGGACATCAACCGCAACGTCACCAACATCGGCCAGGTGGCCAGCGAGGTGGCCGGCGGCGCCGACGAGTCGAGCCAGGCCAGCGCCGAGTTGACCCAACTGGCCGAGCAGCAGCGGCGCCTGATCAATCAGTTCAGGGTGTGATCGGTCAAGCGGCTGGGCTCAGGCCGGCGTCAAGCACTGCGGTCCATCGAGCTGCGGGTCGTTGACCAGAGGCGCCAGCGCCCGCTCGCGCAAGCTCGCCGGCGGGCTGGCCAGCAGTTCATGCAGGCGCGCCTGCGGCGTCTGCGGATCCAGCCAGGCGGCCTGGCCTGCCTCGTCGAGAATCAATGGCCGACGCTGGTTCATGGCCGCCTGGGTGACCACGGCGCAACTGAGCCAGACCTGCTCCTGCACCGGATACGCCTCCCACACCGCCGCGTAGAACAGCGAGGCGCCCTCCCCGGGCGTCACCCAGTACGGCCGCTTGCGCGCCGTGCCGCGCCATTCGTAGAAACCGTTGGCTGGCATCAGGCAACGGCGCAGGCGAAAGGCCTCGCGAAACATCGGCTGTTCGGCCAGGGTTTCGGCGCGGGCATGGGCGGGGGTGCGCGACAGGTCGGTGAGCCACGGCGGCGTCAGCCCCCAGCGCGCCCTGGCCAGCTGCAACTGGTCGTCGATCTGGCGCTGGATCAACACCGAGGCACCGGGCGAGATGTTCCATTGCGCCTGCTGGTCGACGGGAAACCCCGGCAGGGCGGCGAAGGCCTGGGACCAGCGAAACAGGGCGTAGCGTCCACACATAAGACAGGCAAACCTAGCAGATCAAGGTGCCGGGACAGGCGTCGGGCTCGTCACCGGCAAGGGGCTGAGCGGCATTGTACGCATCGATCAACTGCCGTGCGTACCCCGCCTGCTCGTCGTCCACCGCCAGGGCCAACAGCCCCTGCAGCGGCAGGTCACCCATCGCACCGACCAGATCGGCGCCGATCAGGTGCACGGCAATGCCCTCGCTGGCCAGCATGCCCACCAGCATCTGCGCCTCGATCAGGCTTTCCGGCTCGTAGATTCTGCGCATCAGGCATCGTCCTCACGGCGCACCTCGAGCAACCATTCGTCATCGTGCACCTGCAAAATGCACACGATCGGCCGGCAACAGACCTGGCAGTCATCGATGTAGTGCTGATCGCCGGCAGAAATGTCGACGGTGGTTTCGACGCGTTCGCCGCAGTAGGGACAGTCATAGAAGTCGATTTCGAGCATCGGGGGCCTGCGCGGTGACTTATGCGTATAATTGCCGGTCTGTTTACGGGGTCCGTGTGTGTCCGAGCCGTTTTCTCGGCCCCGCCCCTACTTTATTACTCTAGCCGTTTCCAACAAGAGAGCATGATGGGCGCATTCGATGCCATCCGACCCTACGACGACGCTGAAGTCCCTGCCGTTCTGGCACGCCTGCTCAGCGACCCGGCATTCCTCGATATCCTCACCCACTTTCGCTTCCCGCGCCTGGCCAGCGCCTTCGGCTGGCTGCTCAAGCCGCTGATCGCGCGCCGCCTGCGCAAGGAATTCGCCGGCGTGAGCAGCGTCGCGACGCTGCAGGACAAGGTCGAGTACTACGTCGACCGCACCATCGACCGCGCCACCGACGGGGTCACGTACACCGGCGTCGAGCAGCTCAAGGCCGGCTGCGCCTACCTGTTCCTGGCCAATCACCGCGACATCGTCATGGACCCGGCGTTCGTCAACTACGCGGTCTATCACGCCGGCCTGCCCACCCCGCGCATCGCCATCGGCGACAACCTGCTGCAGAAGCCTTTCGTCAGCGACATGATGCGCCTGAACAAGAGCTTCATCGTGCACCGCTCCATCAGCGGTCGCCGCGAGAAGCTGGCGGCCTACCAACTGCTCTCGGCCTACATCAACCACTCGATCCGCGACGACGGCACCTCGATCTGGATCGCCCAGGCCGAAGGCCGCGCCAAGGACGGTGACGATCGCACCGATTCGGCGATCCTCAAGATGTTCCACATGAGCCGCAAGGACGAAGCCTTCGGCGCGGTGATCCAGAGCCTGAACCTGATTCCGGTGTCGATCAGCTACGAATACGACCCCTGCGACCAGGCCAAGGCCCGCGAGCTGTACATCCGCGCCAGCACCGGCAGCTACAGCAAGGTGCCAGGCGAAGACGACAACAGCATCGCCTTGGGCATCACCGGCTACAAAGGCCGGGTGCACATCAATTTCGCGCCGCCGGTGACCGAGTACCACGAAGACACCAAGCAACTGGCCCAGGCCATCGACCGACAGATTCTCGCCGGCTATCGCCTATTCCCGGTGCACTACCTGGCTTATGCCATGTGGGATCAACAGGACACGGCGCTGGCGGTGCCCACCGCCGACAAGCTCTTTCCGGCCGACGAGCTGGCGCGGGCGCAGGAAGAATGGCAGCGCCGCCTGGAGGCCTGCCCGGTCGAGCATCGGCCTTACCTGGTGCAGCAGTACGCCACGCCGGTGCGCAATCAGTATCAGGTCAAGCGCCAGGCAGAAGTGGCCTGAGTGCAGGCTCTTGTGGCGCTCCTGGCACACTGTGCGGCCGGAGCGCCATTGGTCAGCGCCTAGACATCGCCCCCTAAATTTCGCCTGTCATACGCTCGTCATCCGAAGAGGCCACCCTGTCGGCCTTCTCGATACCGGAGCTTGACATGCTGCACGCCGAAAACCAGGACCGTCTCTACCTCGTCGCGCCCAGCGACGAGCAGCAGGCATTGATCGACGGCTTCGCGATCAACGTCCACGACCGTGGCTGGCTGGTGTACTGCGCCCTCGGCGGCCATGCGCACCATGACCTGCCGGAAGTGGACCTGGGCACCGGCTTCAGCGTGCTGGACTTTGCCATCGAGGCCGCCTGATCCACGGTGTATCACCCACAAAAAAGCCCGCTGCCTGGTCCCAGGCAGCGGGCTTTTTCAGGGCATCGAAAGGCTTACTCAGCCAGCATCTGACCGATCGACGGATCCTTGAACAGACGGGTCAGGGCGTCGCTGAGCACATCGCTGACCAGCTTGGTGTTGGTTTCCTGGTTCGGTGCCATGCCGAAACGCTGGTCCAGCGAGGCGCCGTAGCGACCGCTGTAGCGACGGTTGGCGTTGGACACGTCAGCGCGGAACGTGGCGCCGATGGTCGCTTCGGTGACGTACATCTTGTCCTTGGGCGACTGGTACTTGAGTTCGGCCAGGGTCACGGTCAACTGCGGCGCGTTGCCACTGCCGCGGGTCGGGGTGAAGCCCAGCAGACGCACGGCAGCCTCGGCCTGGGCCTGCAACTTGGGCACCACGTCGTTGCCACTGACGCTGATGGTGCTGGTCTCGGGGTACATGCCGCCGCGGGTGCCCAGCGATTGCGAAGCACGGCCATCGACCACCTTGACCTCCACCGGCTGGCCGCGGCCGACCGCGTTGAGCTGCGTGGTGAGCTTGGGTTGCGGGCTCAACTGCTGCGGGCTGTGGGCACAGCCGACCAGGCTCAGGGTAGCCACCGCCATCAAACCGAACAACAGACGTTGCAGCATGCGCATTTCTCCAGAAAAAAGCGGCAAAGGCCGACAGTATAACGAGAGGCACGCTACCCGCGGCAAGCTTCGCGAGATGAAGCCTTGGCGCCGTCTGGGCACGCGATTGTCATGCCGGGAACACGCCGCTGTCACGAGGGTTTAATGGTGCTGCGGGTAAGCTTGCCGCACGTCCGAATCAGACAGGATTTTCCGCCATGGCCTCGCTCTGGACCCTGCTCCTGCAACGCCCGCGTCACACCACCTATGCCCGCCTCGCCGAAGACGGCACGTGCCTGGCCTTCAAGCAATGCGCCCAGGCCCCTGCCGGCAGTGGCTGGGTCCAGGTCAGCGAAGCCCACCTAGGCTGGCTGGGCCAGGCGCTGCCGGCCAGCGCCCGGGTTTGCCCGCCGGCACGGCGCCGCTGGCAGCAACGCCTGCTCGCGGCCTGACAAACGCGGCAATAAAAACCCAAGAAGTCCGACCTTTCTGCCCGCGACCTCGTTATAATCTCCCCCCGATTATAAGGACGTCTCCTGATCGGGCCCCGCATTCGCCGCTTGACCCCGGCACCTTCACCGCTTCGCCCACAGAGAGCCTTCCACTCAGGTCTTGCATCGGCTGTCGTGCCTGCTGTCTCTGGCCGTCTGCTGCACATGAACCTGCGGGTTGCCCTCGCGCAGTCCACTTTTGAGGTTCACGACTCCAAAAGAGCGTGAAAAAACGGTTTTTCACAACTTCACGAGAGTGTGGCGAGCAAATGAACAGTCTGGCATGTGCAGGTGCGACAAAGACGTTTTCTACAGCCCTGAGCAGACGGCCCAGGCGCTCATCCTGGATGGGAGCCTGAGGCCGGTCCATAACCCACGACGGACCACCTGACCATAAGTCGAATTGCCGCAGTGGTGGCAAATGGCGTTCAATGACCGAACACCCAAAGACCGATTGGCGGTGTCCGCTGGAGTTGCAACAACTGCGAAGAGTCGGACATGGCGATCCTGGCCAACCCAGGGGTCCTATGCTGTCAATTAGGTGCTGTAGATTGTGGAGACGCGTTAAATGGCGCAGAACGAATCGGTTGATGTAGTACTGGTAGGCGCGGGCATCATGAGTGCCACCCTGGCCGTACTGCTCAAGGAGCTGGACCCTGCGATCACGCTGGAAGTCGTCGAGGCGATGGACTCCGGGGCCGCAGAAAGCTCCAACCCCTGGAACAACGCGGGCACCGGTCACGCCGGGCTGTGCGAACTGAACTACACGCCGCAGGCCGCCGATGGCAGCATCGACATCAAGAAGGCGGTGCACATCAATACCCAGTTCGAGGTTTCGCGCCAGTTCTGGGCCTACCTCAGCCGCCAGGGCGGCTTGGGCGATCCCCGCGCCTTCATCAACCCGGTACCGCACCTGAGCTACGTCGAAGGTGACAAAGGCGTCGCGTTCCTGAAAAAGCGCTTCGACATGCTCAAGCAGCATCACGCCTTCGCCGAGATGGAGTACACCGAAGACAAGGCCGTGATGAACCAGTGGATGCCGCTGATGATGCCGGGCCGCCCGGCCGACCAGCACATCGCCGCCACCCGCGTGCTCAAGGGCACCGATGTCAACTTTGGCGCACTGACCAACCAGTTGCTCAAGCGCCTGGGCGACAGCCCCGACGCCCAGGTCAAGTACAGCAAGAAGGTCACCGGCCTGCGCCGCAAAGGCGATGGCTGGACAGTGACGGTCAAGGACGTCAACAGTGGCAGCAGCCGTGACGTCGACGCCCGCTTCGTCTTCCTCGGCGCCGGCGGCGCGGCGCTGCCGCTGCTGCAAGCCTCGGGCATTCCGGAAAGCAAGGGCTTCGGCGGCTTCCCGGTCAGCGGCCAGTGGCTGCGCTGCGACAACCCGGAGATCGTCAGCCAGCACCAGGCCAAGGTCTACAGCCAGGCAGCGGTGGGCGCCCCGCCCATGTCGGTGCCGCACCTGGACACGCGCGTGGTCGATGGCAAGAAGTCGCTGCTGTTCGGTCCTTACGCCGGCTTCACCACCAAGTTCCTCAAGCACGGTTCGCTGATGGACCTGCCGCTGTCGGTGCGCATGGGCAACATCGGTCCGATGCTGGCCGTGGCGCGCGACAACATGGACCTGACCAAGTACCTGGTCAGCGAAGTGATGCAGTCGATGGAGCAGCGCCTGGAATCGTTGCGCCGCTTCTACCCCCAAGCCAAGGCCGAGGACTGGCGCCTGGAAGTGGCGGGTCAGCGCGTGCAGATCATCAAGAAGGATCCGAAGAAAGGCGGCATCCTGCAGTTCGGCACCGAGCTGGTCTCGGCCGCCGACGGCAGCCTGGCCGCCCTGCTCGGCGCTTCGCCGGGTGCGTCGGTCACCGTCTCGATCATGCTCGAGCTGCTCGAGCGCTGCTTCCCCGAGCAGACCAAAGGCGCATGGGCGACCAAGCTCAAGGACATCTTCCCGGCCCGCGAGAAGACCCTGGCCACCGATGCCGCGTTGTATCGCCAGATCAGCGCGGACAACGATGCCGCCCTGGGCCTGGTCCAGGAAAACCCGGCCAAGCACTACGCCTGAGGCGCAGGCGCACGTAATGGAGGAGCGGCGCTCGCCGCTCCCCTGGCCTCATCCCCGCGCCTTGCCGATTACCTCGATGTACTCCGGCGCATTGCGCTGGTCGGCGATGGCCTCGGCGAAGGTCTTGCCGTGCTCGTCCTTGCCGTCGACGTCATACCCGGCCTCCACGAAGAACCCCACGAAACGCTCGAAGTCGTCGATGCGCAAGCCGCGATAGGCCTTGATCAGCTTGTGGTGCGAGGGCGAGGTCTGGCCATCGGCCGGCTCGAACTGCAGGAACGTCTTGATGTAGTCGTCGCTGATCTCGTCACCGATAACCTGCTTCTTGTCTTTACGCATTTGCCGACTCCAACGGTGCCATCACGGGCGTTTCAAAGGCGGGCAGTGTACCCGGCGTGCGCCACGGCGCTCAACGCGTACGTACGGTGCCGGTGTGCAGATCGGCCCAGACATGGCCGTTGGCATAGCTGAGGAATTGCACGTAGAGCGTTTCGTTGCGCAGCAGGTCCATGATCACCCGGTAGTCGGCCTGGGGATAATTCAGGGTCAGGGTGCGTGTAGCCTCGTCGTAAGCGGGACGCTTGAGGCTCTTGCCACCCTCGCCGTCGAAGGTCACCAGCACCTGGCTGACGGTCGCGCCCTTGCTCATCGGCTTGCCCTTCAGGCGCAGGGTCAGCGACGAGGTGATGGGAATCGGCTGTTGATTGGATTGGCGCTGGGCGCCGACCACCACCGAGTAATCGGTGACCTGCAGCAGTTGCTGGGACTCGGGCGCCTGCTGGCGCAGGGAAAGGTCGTCAGGTGGCAGGAACTGGCTGTGCAGCGGTGCAGCAGACAGCGGCAGGCTCAGCGCCAGCAGCAGAGGGATAACGGCACGCATGAGAGGCTCCTTGGCGGGCAGGAGCACTCGAGTGTCCTGTCCTGGAAATAGGCTGTTCACTGCTGGCGGCGTCTTGGGCGCCCGGCCGACGGTGCCACGCCTCGCCATAACCCTGCCATGACGCGTCCTGGCGCCATGCCCGAACACCCAAGTCACTCGCCAAGCGTGAACGTATTACCGAGACAGAACCCTAGCATGGCAGGATCACGCACGATCAGTCGAACTGAGCGCGCATCCAGGCCAGGTACTCGGGCATGCCGTCCTCGCCTTCGCGCGGCGCCCAGGCCGCCATCTCGCCATCGCTGACCGGACGTTAAGGCCCGGCCTTGCATTCGAACAGAATACTGTCTTCTTCCAGCACCACCAGCCCGTGGTAGGTGCCCGGCGGCACATCGACGCCCAGGCAGTCGCCACCGGCCTGCAGCACGCGCGTGTCGGTCACCGCCCCCTGCTCATCGAAGATCAGCAGACCCAGGCGTCCCTTGAGCACGATCAGCGCCTCGGCCTTGTCTGCGCTCAGGTGGCGATGCGGCGGAATGTAGGTGTGAGTCTGCAGGCCCACCGCCATGCGATGGCAGGGCTCTTCCATGTCATGGAAGTTGTGGTGCTGGCGGCCGCGTGGATTGCTGGCGGCTTTGGCGGCCAGCCCGTCGATCAACGTCTTGTCGATGAAAGCAGGCTGGCGCATGGCTTACATCCCCTTCACGGCGAAGATGCCATTGGCGTTGCGCCAGTAGCCCTTGTAGTCCATGCCGTAACCGAAAATGTAGCGATCCACGCACGGCAGGCCGACATAGTTGGCCTTCAGGTCCGGGCTGGCCTTGCGGTCATGGTCCTTGTCGATCAGCACGGCGGTGTACACCGAACGCGCGCCGGCATGTTTGCAGAAGTCGATGATCGCGCTGAGGGTGTGGCCCTCGTCGAGGATGTCGTCGACGATCAGCACGTCGCGGTCGATGAACGACACTTCCGGCTTGGCCTTCCAGAACAGCTCACCGCCGCTGGTCTGGTTGCGGTAGCGGGTGGCGTGCAGGTAGGAGGCTTCCAGCGGGAACTGCAGGTGGGTGAGCAGCTTGCCGGCGAAGATCAATCCGCCGTTCATCACGCAGAACACCACCGGGTTCTTGTCGTGCAGGTCCTTGCAGATCCGCTCGCCGACTTGGGCGATGGCCGCTTCGACCTGGGCTTCGGTGTACAGGCAATCGGCCTCGTTCATCACTTGGCGGATATGCTCTAGATCGGCGGACATGGCGCTCTCCAGCAGGTGCATTTTGGAAAAGCGGGCAAAGGTACGCACCCGCTCGCCGCAGATCAAGCCTTTATGGACTAACGTGCACAATGACTGCACGACAGCACGGACTGAATAGATTAATCTTACGCGGTTTTTTTGCCCGCCTTCCGGAGCCCTCCCCTATGCCCACTCGTGAGATCCGCCATCCGCTGATCCGCCACAAGCTCGGCCTGATGCGCCGTGCCGATATCAGCACCAAGAATTTTCGCGAACTCGCCCAGGAAGTCGGCGCACTGCTGACCTATGAAGCCACCCAGGACCTGCCCCTGGAAACCTACGAGATCGACGGCTGGTGCGGCAAGGTCCAGGTCGAGAAGATCGCCGGCAAGAAGATCACCGTCGTGCCGATCCTGCGCGCCGGTATCGGCATGCTCGACGGCGTGCTCAGCCTGGTGCCGGGCGCCAAGGTCAGCGCCGTGGGCGTGGCGCGCAACGAGGAAACCCTCGAAGCGCACACCTACCTGGAGAAGCTCGCGCCGGACATCAACCAGCGCCTGGCGCTGATCATCGACCCGATGCTGGCCACCGGCAACTCGATGGTCGCCACCATCGACCTGCTGAAGAAAGCCGGCTGCAAGGAAATCCGCGCCATGGTACTGGTGGCCGCGCCCGAAGGCATCGAGGTGGTCAACAAGGCGCACCCGGATGTGCAGATCTACACCGCCTCGATCGACCAGCGCCTGAACGAGCACGGCTACATCGTGCCGGGCCTGGGCGATGCCGGCGACAAGATCTTCGGCACCAAGCAGAAGGACGCCTGACCATGCAGGACGGCTACAACGACCCGCTCTGGCGTCAGGTCGTTTCGGGCGCACAGATGCTCTTCGTGGCATTCGGTGCGCTGGTGCTCATGCCGCTGATCACCGGCCTGGACCCCAACGTGGCGCTGTTCACCGCGGGCCTGGGCACGCTGTTGTTCCAATTGGTCACGGGGCGCCAGGTGCCGGTGTTCCTGGCCTCCAGCTTCGCGTTCATCACACCGATCATCCTCGCCAAGGGCCAGTTCGGCCTGGCCGCGACCATGGGCGGGGTAATGGCCGCCGGCTTCGTCTACACCTTCATGGGCCTGATGGTGAAGGTCAAAGGCACCGGTTTCATCGACCGCATGCTACCGCCGGTCGTCATCGGCCCGGTGATCATCTCCATTGGCCTGGCCATGGCGCCGATCGCCGCCAACATGGCCATGGGCAAGGGCGGCGACGGTAGCGCGTTGATGCCCTACCAGACCGCCATGCTGATCTCCATGCCGGCGCTGCTGACCACCTTGATCGTCGCGGTGTTCGGCAAAGGCATTTTCCGCCTGGTGCCGATCATCGCGGGCGTGCTGGTCGGCTTCGCCTTGTCCTTCGCCTTCGGTGTGGTGGACACGGCGAAGATCGCCGCCGCGCCATGGCTGGAACTGCCCAACTTCACCGCGCCGGAGTTCAACTGGCAGGCGATCCTGTTCATCGTGCCAGTGGCCCTGGCCCCGGCCATCGAGCATATCGGTGGGGTGATCGCCGTGGGCAGCGTGACCGGCCGCGACTACCTGAAAAAGCCCGGTTTGCACCGCACGCTGCTCGGTGACGGCCTGGCCACCACTGCGGCCGGCCTGTTCGGCGGCCCGCCCAACACCACCTATGCCGAAGTGACCGGCGCGGTGATGCTGACCAAGAACTACAACCCGAAGATCATGACCTGGGCGGCGGTCTTCGCCATCACCCTGGCCTTCATCGGCAAGTTCGGCGCGCTGCTGCAAAGCATCCCGGTGCCGGTGATGGGCGGCATTCTGTGCCTGTTGTTCGGCTCGATCGCGGCGGTGGGCATGAACACCCTGATCCGCCACAAGATCGACCTGGCCGAAGCGCGCAACCTGGTGATCGTCTCGGTGACCCTGGTGTTCGGTATCGGCGGCGTATTGATCGGCAGCGGCGACGGCCCTGACGATTGGGGCCTGAAGGGCATCGCGCTGTGCGCGGTAGTGGCCATCGCCCTGAACTTGATTCTGCCGGGCAACGATGGCTGGAAGAACAAGACGCTGGACGATCAGTTGCCTTGAGCCTGCGTTGAACTCACGGGGGCTGCACTGCAGCCCCTGCTGTTTTCACGCCTTCTCGCACATCCCCGCCAGCACCTGCGCCCACTGCGGGTGATCGTTCAGGCACGGCACCAGCACCAACGCTTCACCGCCGGCCTCGATGAACTGCTCCTTGCCGCGATCACCGATCTCTTCCAGCGTCTCGATGCAATCAGCGACGAACGCCGGGCACATCACCAACAGCTTCTTCACCCCGGCCGCCGCCAGCTCGTCCAGGCGCGTCTCGGTGTAGGGCTCGATCCATTTGGCCCGTCCCAGACGCGACTGGAACGAGGCCGACCACTTGCCGTCGGGAATGCCTGCCGCTTTGGCGAAGGCGGCCGCACTGGCCAGGCACTGCGAGCGATAGCAGACCTTGCGCACTTGGGGGCAGGCGGTTTCACAGCAATTGGCGCTCTGCAGGCAATGCGAGCCGGTCGGATCGAGCTTCTTCAGATGGCGCTCCGGCAGACCGTGGAAGCTCAGCAGCAGGTGGTCGTACTCCTGCTGCAGGTAAGGCTGGGCACTGGCCACCAGCGCGTCGATATAGTCGGGTTCGTCGTAGAAGGGCTGCAGCACTCGCAACTCCATCGCCAGCTTCTGCTCGGCCAGGGTCTTGCGCGCCTGCTCCACCACGGTGGTCACGGTGCTGTCGGCGAACTGTGGGTACAACGGTGCCAGGGTCACCTTGCGCACACCTTGCGCCGCGAGCCGCTCCAGGACCTGGGGCAGCGCCGGCTGGCCGTAGCGCATGGCGACCTCCACCGGACCGTGGGGCCAGTGCGGGGTGATGGCCGCTTGCAGACGGCGGGTCAGCACCACCAGCGGCGAGCCCTCGTCCCACCAGATCGACGCGTAGGCGTGGGCCGACTGTTCCGGGCGCTTGATCAGGATCAGCGACACCAGCAGCCGACGCACCGGCCAGGGCAGGTCGATGACGTAAGGGTCCATCAGGAACTGGTTGAGGTAACGGCGCACGTCGGCAACCGAAGTGGAAGCCGGTGAACCCAGGTTGACCAGCAGCAGGGCGTGATCGGTCATGCAGCGTCCTATGTCAGAGGCGTTCGGACAGATCGTCCAACGCCGATTGCAGATCGTCGAAGCGGAACGTGAAGCCTTCTTCCAGCAACCGTGCCGGGCGGGCCCGCTGTCCACCCAGCAACAAGGTGGACAGCTCGCCCAGACCCGCCTTGAGCAGCAGGGCGGGCACCGGCAGTATGGCCGGTCGATGCAGCGCGCGACCCAGTGCCTTGGCGAACGCCCGGTTGCGCACCGGCTCCGGCGCGCAGGCATTATAGGGACCGCTGGCGTCGGTGCGCTGCAAGAGAAAATCAATCAGGGCGATGTGATCCTCGATATGAACCCACGGCATCCATTGCCGTCCATCGCCCAGCGGCCCGCCCAGGCCGAGTTTGAACGGCAGCCGCAGGCGCGACAAAAAGCCGCCGTCGCCAGCCAGCACCAGCCCGGTTCGCACCAGTACGACTCGCAGTCCCAGCGCTTGGGCGCGTTGGGCGGTTTCTTCCCAGGCGATGCACAACTGGCTGGCGAAATCCTCCTTGACCGGCGGCGACGCCTCGGTCAACTCACGCTCGCCGCCATCGCCATACCAGCCCACTGCCGAGCCGGACACCAGCACCTCGGGGCGCTGCTCACGCGTTTCGAGCCACGCCAGCAGTTGCTCGGTCAGGGTGATACGGCTGGCCCACAGCAGGTGACGGCGCGAAGCCGTCCACGGTCGGTCGGCAATGGGTGCACCGGCCAGGTTGACCACCGCATCGACCTGATCGCTCGACGCAATATCCTCCAGCCGAGCGATGCCGCGCACGCCTTCGCCACAGTGCCGAGGCACCTGAGCGGGATCGCGACTCCAGACGGTCAAGCGATGTCCCTGGCTCAACCAGCGTCGGCACAGATGCCGTCCGATCAAGCCTGTACCCCCTGTCAGCACGATGTGCATGGCTGTGTCCTCGCATGCTGTGGCTATGGTCTATTTTTAACTTCAAGGCACTTTTTCAACCCGACGCTCTCGGATAAACATAGGCCAACCTGTTCCACCGGGTGGAATAACCTTATACAAAACTTCTGCATTGTACAGGTTTGTCTGACAGCGTAGTCTGCTTCCAGCACGGTTCGAAGAGGCCATCATGACAGTACCTATCGCGATCATCGGGGCCGGCATCGCCGGCCTGTCCGCCGCCCAGGCCCTGCAGAAGGCCGGGCAGACCGTGCATGTGTTCGACAAGGGCCATGGCAGTGGCGGGCGCATGGCCAGCAAACGCAGCGAGGCGGGCGCCCTCGATCTGGGCGCACAGTACTTCACCGCCCGTGATCGACGCTTCGTCGAACACGTGCAGAGCTGGGTCGCCGCCGGTTGGGCGGCGCAATGGAAGCCGCAGCTCTACAACTACCGCGACGGCCAACTCACCCCCTCCCCCGACGAGCAGACCCGCTGGGTCGGTGTACCGCGCATGAGCGCCATCACCCGAGGCCTGCTCGAAGACGTCACCGTGCACTTCGGCTGCCGCATCGCCGAAGTGTTTCGCGGCAAGCAGTTCTGGCACCTGCAGGACACCGAAGGCTGCAGCCACGGCCCCTATAGCCGCGTGGTGATCGCCGTGCCGGCACCGCAGGCCACGCCGCTGCTGGCAGCCACACCCAAGCTGGCGGCGGTTGCCGCGAGCGTGCAGATGGAACCCACCTGGGCGGTCGCGCTGGGCTTCAACGCGGCCTTGAACACCCCGATGCAAGGCTGCTTCGTGCAGGACAGTCCCCTCGACTGGCTGGCGCGCAACCGCAGCAAGCCCGGCCGTGACGAGCACCTCGATACGTGGGTGCTGCATGCGACTTCCGCCTGGAGCCGGCAGCACATCGACCTGCCCAAGGACGAGGTGATCGATACGCTGCATGGTGAGTTCGCCGAACTGGTTGGGTGCGTCGTGCCCGCACCGACCTTTGCCTTGGCCCACCGCTGGCTCTACGCCCGGCCCGCCGGCAGCCATGAGTGGGGCGCACTCGCCGATGCCGACCAGGGGCTCTACGCGTGTGGCGACTGGTGCCTGTCCGGGCGGGTCGAAGGCGCCTGGCTGAGCGGCCAGGAGGCGGCGCGCCGTCTGCTGGAGCACCTCGAATAGCGTTGTACAAGAAATTCTTCTTGCATAAGTTTTTCGATGTGCTGGAATAGACCTGTACAAGAAATCAACCTTGTACAAGTTTAGGGAGCGGCAGCATGGACCCCCAGCACTCGACACGTAAACCCCGCATCGCCATCAGCGCCTGCCTCGCCGGCCAGGACGTGCGTTACAACGGCGGTCACAAGGCCTCGGACTTGTGTCATTCGCTCGACGAGCATTTCGACTGGGTGCCGTTGTGCCCTGAAGTAGCCATTGGCCTGGGCATTCCCCGCGAGGCGATCCGCCTGGTGGGCGACCCTCAGTCGCCGGAAGTGATCAATCCGCGCAATCCCGGCACCGACCTGGCGCCACCGCTGCGTGCCTATGGCCAGCAGATGGCCGAGGCGCTCGACGATATCTGCGGTTATGTATTCATGCAGAAATCGCCGTCCTGCGGCCTGGAACGGGTCAAGGTCTATCAAGACAACGGCCGCCCATCGCTGCAAGGCGGCCGCGGTGCCTATGCCCAGGCGTTCTGCGAACGGCGCCCGGATCTGCCGGTGGAGGAAGAAGGCCGCCTGCACGACCCGGTGCTGCGCGAGAACTTCATCAGCCGCGTCTATGCCTACGCCGACTGGCAGAATCTGCTGTCGCAGGGGCTGAGCCGCGCGGCCTTGCAGGGTTTCCACGCCCGCTACAAGTACCTGTTGATGGCGCACAATCCCCAGGCCTATCGGCAACTGGGCCACCTGCTCGGCAGCATGACCCGCAACGACGATCCCGACGAGCTCGGTCCGCGTTACTTCACGCAGTTGATGCAGGCCCTGCGCCGGTGTGCCAGCCGCGGCACCCACAGCAATGTGCTGCAGCACCTGTGCGGCTACCTGCGCGATGCCCTGGACGGCAGCGACAAGGCCGAGCTGCAGCATCTGATCGGCCAGTACCAGGAGGGCATCGTCCCGCTCGTGGTACCGCTGACCCTGCTCAAGCATCACCTGCGCAATCATCCCGATCCCTATCTGCTGCAGCAGGCCTACCTACAACCGCATCCGGAAAACATGGGGCTGCGCAATGCACTCTGAAGATGAGCTGCCCATCGGCGAGCTGGCCCGACGTACCGGCGTCAACCCAGTGACCCTGCGCGCCTGGGAGCGCCGCTACGGCCTGCTGGTGCCCGACCGCACGCCCAAAGGACATCGCCTGTACCGCGAAGCGCATGTCCAGAAGGTGCAAGAGATCCTGCAATGGCTGGAACGTGGCGCCTCGGTCAGCCAGGTGCGCGACCTGCTGGAGAACAGCGGCAGCGCGACGCCTGTGCTCAACAGCGACTGGCAAGCGCGTTGCGGGAAGCTCATCGACGCCATCGCCAACCTTGCCCAGCGCTCGCTGGACCAGCAGTTGAACCAGGCCATGGCGCTGTACCCGGCCTCGACCCTGTGTGACCAACTGCTGCTGCCCTTGCTCGAGCAACTGGAGCAACGTTGGCGCCATCACTTCGACGCACGGCTGGAACAGGCCTTCTTCCACACCTGGCTGCGCAGCAAGCTGGGAGCGCGGGTCTATCACGACAATCATTCGCTCGAAGGCCCACCGGTGCTGCTGGCCACCACCGCCGAGCAACCGTTCAACGAACGCCTGTGGCTCACCGCCTGGCTGCTGAGCAGCAGTGGCATGGCGGTGGAGATTCTCGAACAGCCGGTGACCGGCAAACAGCTACTGCACGCCATCGACCGCTTGCAACCCAGGGCGTTGGTGCTGCACTTGGGCGCACGACTGGACGTTCCGTCATTGATGCCACTGGCCACTGTCACGCTGGTGAAACTCCTGGGGGGTGCCAGCGCGCCCATACATGAAGAGCGGCTGCGCGCGTTGGGCCTTCCCGCCTCGCAACTGTTCGACACACCCCAGCAAGCCTTGCGTCTGCTCCAGCAGTCGACCTCAAGCTTCAGTGCGAGACCCTGACATGCAATTGATCTGGCTGCGCAGCGATCTGCGCATCGACGACAACACCGCACTGAGCGCTGCCACCCAGCAGGGGCCGAGCATTGCCTTGTGGATCGCCAGCCCCAAGCAATGGCAAGCGCACGACGACGCACCGGCCAAGGTCGATTTCTGGCTGCGCAACCTGCGTGACCTGCGCCATGCACTGGACGCCCTGAACATTCCGCTGCTCATCGGCCACACGGACACCTGGCAACAGGTGCCGCAAACAGTCCTAGCGGTCTGTCAGAAGCACAAGGTGCAGACCGTCCATTGGAACGACGAATACGGCCTCAACGAAGCGCAGCGCGATCAGCAGACGCGCGAATGCCTGGAACACGCCGGCATTGCCGTGAAAACGCACCTCGATCAACTGCTCTTCAAGCCCGGCACGCTGCTGACCAAGGCCGGCAACTACTTCCAGGTGTTCGGCCAGTTCCGCAAAGCCTGTCTCGAGCACTTGCACCGCAGCCTGCCCGCCCAGGCCCACCGCGTGAAAGCCCAGGCACCGCTGTCCATCGCCCACGACCCGATCCCGCAGCATATAGCCGGTTTCGACAAGCCCGCGCAGAGCATTCGCGACCACTGGCCGGCGGGCGAGCAGGAAGCACAGGCCCGGCTCGGCCGCTTCGTCGATGAGCTGATCGACGATTACCACGTCGCGCGCGATCTGCCGGCCACACCCGGCACCAGTCAACTGTCGGCCTACCTGGCCGCTGGCGTGATCTCGCCCCGGCAATGCCTGCATGCCGCCCTGACCAGCAATCGCGGCGAACTGGACAGTGGCAGTCAGGGTGCACGCACCTGGATCGAAGAGTTGCTGTGGCGCGAGTTCTACAAACACATCCTGGTGGGTTATCCACAGGTGTCCCGGCACAAGGCATTTCGTGCCCATACCGAAGCACTGCCCTGGCGCACTGCGCCGGACGACTTCGAAGCCTGGCAACAGGGTCGCACCGGCATTCCCCTGATCGATGCGGCCATGCGCCAGCTGCTGCACACCGGTTGGATGCACAACCGGCTTCGAATGGTAGTGGCCATGTTCCTGAGCAAGAACCTCTTGATCGATTGGCGTAAAGGCGAGCAACATTTCATGCGTCACCTGATCGACGGCGACCTTGCTGCCAATAACGGCGGCTGGCAATGGAGCGCTTCGACTGGAACCGATTCAGTGCCCTATTTCCGGATCTTCAACCCTGTGACCCAGTCGCAGCGATTCGATCCAGACGGGCGATTCATTCGCCATTGGTTGCCCGAACTCACGCAACTGGATAACAAGACCATTCATTTGCCAGTGAAATCCTGTGATTTATTTGATACAAGTTGCTACGTCAGCCCGATCGTTGACCTAGGGAAAAGTCGACAAAGAGCACTTGCGGCGTTCAAGGGGCTGTCCGCCGCCTCCAGTTAAGGACGCAGAATTGAGTAGTACTCGCAGTTTCTGGATTACCGGAGCCACACGTGGGCTCGGAATGGCAATGGCGCAGCAGCTGCTCGCCGACGGGTATCGAGTCGCGGTCAGTGGCAGGCACAGCCACGAACTCGAAGCCCTCATCGAGCTTCACGGTGCACGCCTGCTGCACCTTCCAGGCAACCTACACGAACTCGCCGACGCCCAATCGGCCGGTCAACACCTGCAATCGCAGTGGGGCACGCTGGATGCCTTGATCATCAACGCAGGGACCTGTGACTACCTGGCCCCTAACCTCCCGGCAGCAGAGATCGTCGAGCAGATCCTGCAAAGCAACTGGCACGCCACCGAACAGGCGGTGGCCTGCGCCCTGCCCTTGCTGGCACGGGGCGAAAATCCCCGAGTGATGGCGATTTTCAGTCGCTACTCGGCCTTGCAGCGCTACTCTCCAGCGCAAAGTCCCGCTGGGCATAACAGTCTGCCGCACTGGCTGCGCGAACAACGCAAGGCATTGGGCGATCTGGGCGTGAAGCTGACCATAGCCGCACCGCAGTTGACCAAATCGCCCGTAAGCAATGCCCTGGCGTTGCCGGAGCAGTGGACGGCCGACAGCGCGGCGCAGGAATTGCTGAGCAAGCTGGACAGCGAGCACCGCGAACTGGTGCTGGAAGTGCTGGATCCGACCTTGCTATGGCCGCTGCCCAGCGAAGACTGAGCGCAACGCAGGCTGATGCACAGCGCTGGCTGCGCCTCAGCCGCTGAACGCCATGACCTGCGCCACCGGCGCATCCCACAACGCAGGTAACACCTCGCGCAGCCGCTGCGGCTCGGCACTGCTGAAGAACTCGGCGTCGCGCGCCGGGCCATCGGCGAGCAGATTCCGGCCCAGCAGCAGACGCTGCAACTGCCTGGCCACGGCAGCGCCGGTATCGATGATCGCTACGTCTTCGGGCACCATCTGCGCCAGCAGCGGGCGCAGGAAAGGGTAATGCGTGCAGCCCAGGATCAGCGTGTCGCAGCCGGCCACCAGCAATGGCTGGACATAACCCTCCAGCAAGACACGCAGTGGCGGGCTGCTCAAGTCGCCCCGTTCGATCAATTCCACCAATCCCGGACACGGCTGAGTGACGACGCGCACATCGCCTGCGAAGCGATCGAGCAAGGCCGCGAATTTGGCGCTCTGCAAGGTGCCAGTGGTCGCCAGCACGCCGACCACGCCAGAGCGGGTCGCCGCCGCCGCCGGCTTGACCGCAGGCTCCATGCCAACCAATGGCCATTCGGGGTAGCGCTGACGAAGGTCGGCTACCGCCGCCACCGTCGCCGTATTGCAGGCCAGCACCATGGCCTTGGCGCCACGCGCCTGGAAAAACGCGGCAATGCGCCGGCAGCGCTCGCGGATGTAGTCCGGCGACTTCTCGCCGTAGGGCACATGGCCGCAGTCGGCCACGTAGAGCAGCGACTCGGCCGGCAACAGGCGGTAGATATCGGCCAGCACCGACAGACCGCCCACCCCGAATCCATGACGCCGACCGGCGCCGAGCGCTCAGCCATGGCGGCTGCCGCACACGGCGCACTGTGGGTCGCGCTTGACCCGCAGCTCGCGAAAGCGTGTACCTAAGGCATCGATGAGCAACAGGCGTCCTACCAGCGGCTCGCCGAAACCGGCCAACAGCTTGAGCGCCTCCAGCGCTTGCAAGCTGCCGACCAGGCCCACCAGCGGGCCGATCACCCCGGCTTCGCTGCAGGTCAATTCGGCTTCGCTGCCATGGCCATACAGGCAGTGGTAGCAGGGGCTGTGCGCCTGCCGTGGATCGAACACCGACAACTGCCCCTCCAGGCGAATGGCCGCACCGCTAACCAACGGTTTGCCGGCTGCCACGCACGCCGCGTTGACCGCCTCGCGGGTGGTGAAGTTGTCGCAGCAGTCCAACACCAGGTCCACGCTGGCCACTGCCGCCGCGAGGGAATCCTCATCCAGGGCCTGGCGATGGGCGACCAGGCGGACCTGCGGATTGATCGCCTGCAAGCGCCGCAGCGCCGAGTCGACCTTGCTCAGCCCGAGGCTGTCGGTGTCATGCAGCACCTGGCGCTGCAGGTTGGTCAGCTCGACCGTGTCGAAATCGGCCAGATGCAGCTCGCCCACGCCTGCGGCCGCCAAGTACAGCGCCACAGGCGAGCCCAGACCACCCAGTCCGACCACCAGCGCCCTGCTCTGCTTGAGCCGCGACTGACCGTCGATATCCACCTGCGCCAGCAGGATCTGGCGGCTGTAGCGCAGCAGCTCGTCGTCGCTCAGCACGGCAGGCGGCCCAGACTGATGCGCTCATGACCGCCGAGATCGCGGCGACTACCAACGTCGCTGAAGCCGCTGGCCGTGAGCAATTCACGCACCGCGCTGGCCTGGTCGTAGCCGTGTTCGAGCAGCAGCCAGCCACCGGCCACCAGGTGCTGGGGCGCCCGGGCAATGATCAGGCGCAGGTCGTCCAGGCCATCGGCGCCGGCCACCAGTGCACTGCTCGGCTCGAAACGCACGTCACCGGCACTCAGGTGCGGGTCTTCGCTGGCGATGTAGGGCGGGTTGCTGATGATCAGATCGAAGCGCTCACCGCCGAGCGCCTCGAACCAATGGCTGGCGCGCACCTGCACGTTGGCCAGGTGCAGACGCTGGCGGTTACGCTCGGCCAAGGCCACGGCCTCCTCGACACGGTCCACGGCCGTCACCTGCCAGGCCGGACATTCGCTGGCCAGGGCCAGGGCGATGGCCCCGGTGCCGGTGCCCAGGTCCAGTACCTGCGCAGCGCTTGCCGGCAGCAACTCCAGCGCTGCCTCCACCAGCAGCTCGGTGTCGGGTCGAGGAATCAGGGTGTGGGGCGCCACTTCCAGATCGAGTTTCCAGAAACCCTGGTGACCCAGAATGTAGGCCACCGGCTCGCCGGCGCGGCGGCGCTCCAGCCAGGCGGCGTAGGTGTCGGCCGCCTCGCTGCTGACGATGCGCTCGGGCCAGGTGTGCAGGTAGCTGCGCGACTTGCCCAGGGCCGCAGACAACAGCAGCTCGGCGTCCAGACGCGCGCTGGAGGAGTCGGGCAACTGCGCATTGCGCAACAGGCTGGCGATGATGGTCATCAGTCCCCCAGGGCGGCCAGTTGATCGGCCTGGTATTCGGCGAGCAAGGGCTCGATCACGGCATCGACGCCGCCGGCGAGCACATCGTCCAGCGAATACAGCGTCAGGTTGATGCGGTGGTCGGTCACCCGGCCCTGTGGATAATTGTAGGTGCGGATACGCTCGGAACGATCGCCCGAGCCGACCAGCAACTTGCGCTCGCTGGCGATGGCGTTCTGCGCGGCGCTGGTCTGCAGGTCATTGAGCTTGGCCGACAGCCAGGACAGGGCACGGGCACGGTTCTTGTGCTGGGATCGCTCTTCCTGGCACTCGACCACGATGCCGGTCGGCAGGTGCGTGATGCGAATGGCCGAGTCGGTCTTGTTGACGTGCTGACCGCCCGCGCCCGAGGCACGGTAGGTATCCACGCGCAGGTCGGCCGGGTTGATCTCGATCGCCGCCTGCTCGTCGGGCTCGGCGAGTACCGCCACGGTGCATGCCGAGGTGTGGATACGGCCCTGCGACTCGGTTTCCGGCACACGTTGCACGCGGTGCGCGCCGGACTCGAACTTGAGCTTGGCGTAGACGTTGTCGCCCTCGACGCGGGCGATGATCTCCTTGTAACCGCCGTGCTCGCCTTCGTTCTCCGACAGGATTTCCAGGCGCCAGCCGCGCTTTTCGGCGTAACGCGAGTACATGCGGAACAGGTCGCCGGAGAAGATGGCGGCCTCGTCACCGCCGGTCCCGGCGCGGATTTCCAGAAACACGTTGCGCCCGTCATTGGGGTCTTTGGGCAGCAGCATGCGCTGCAGTTGCGCCTCCAGGGCAAGCAGTTGTTCCTTGGCCTCGCGCACTTCCTCCACGGCCATTTCGCGCAGGTCAGGGTCGCTGTCCTTGAGCAGCGCCTGGGCGCCCTCCAGGTCGTCCTGCACCTTGCGCCAGGCGCTGTAGGCGACGAACACCGGCTCGACTTCGGCGTATTCACGGGAATAGGCGCGAAAGCGAGTCTGGTCGGAAATGACCTCGGCATCGCCCAGCAGGGCGGTGAGTTCTTCGAAGCGGTCCTGGAGAATCTCCAGTTTTTTCAGCAGCGACGCTTTCATTGCGGGGTCTTGTCCGTGGCGCCTTCGTGAAGGGCAAAGAGTTCCTGGGCCATGGCCAGCGCATCGACGCGGCCTTCGGCGGAGAGCTTCTTCAGTTGCACGCTGGGGGCGTGCAGAAGCTTGTTGGTCAGACCGCGAGCCAACTGGGCGAGCACCTCTTCGGGGTTGCCGCCGTTGGCCAGCAGGCGCTGGGCCTTGTGCAGTTCTTCGTCACGCAGGCGCTCGCTCTGCTGGCGGTAGGCCTTGAGCACGTCCACCGCCGCCAGCTCGCGCAGGCGCCCCATGAAATCCTCGGCGCCGACACTCACCAGCTCTTCGGCAGCCTGGGCCGCGCCCTGGCGACTCTTGAGGTTTTCCGCGACCACTTCGTGCAGGTCGTCGACGGTGTACAGGTAGACGTCGTCCAGATCGCCCACCTGCGCCTCGATGTCGCGCGGCACGGCGATGTCGACCATGAAGATCGGCTTGTGGCGGCGCTGCTTGAGCGCACTTTCCACCGCGCCTTTGCCGAGGATCGGCAACTGGCTGGCCGTGGAGCTGATGACGATGTCGCTGTGCGCCAACTCCTGTGGAATGTCGGCCAGCAGCACCGCATGGGCGCCGAACTGTTCGGCCAGCAGGCTGGCGCGCTCCAGGGTGCGGTTGGCCACCACGATGCGCTTGACCCCCTGCTCGTGCAGGTGACGGGCGACCAGGGTGATGGTCTCGCCGGCGCCGATCAGCAGCGCCTGGCTGCGTCCTAGGTCGGCGAAGATCTGCTTGGCCAGGCTGACCGCCGCGAAGGCCACCGACACCGGGTTTTCGCCAATGGCGGTGTCGGTGCGCACCTGTTTGGCGGCGCTGAAGGTGGCCTGGAACAAACGCCCCAGCAGCGGACCGATGGTGCCGGCCTCACGCGCCACGGCATAGGCCGACTTCATCTGGCCGAGGATCTGCGGCTCGCCCAGCACCAACGAGTCGAGTCCGGACGCCACACGCATCATGTGCCGGACCGCGTCATGCTCCTCGTGGATGTAGGCGCTGGCGCGCAGTTCGTCCAGGCTCAAGCGATGGTAGTGGGCCAGCCACTGCAGCACGTCGTCGGCGCTGAGCTGATCCTGTTCTATATAGAGTTCGCTGCGGTTGCAGGTGGAGAGGATCGCCGCCTCGCGGCTGGCGGTCATTCGGCAGAGCTGCTGCAGGGCGTCGACCAGCTGCTCGGGCGTAAACGCCACGCGCTCGCGTACGTCGACCGAGGCAGTCTTATGGTTGATACCGAGGGCAAGAAAGGCCATGCAAGATCGCTGGTGGGACGGGAAGCCGATAATTGTCCTACTTCGCAGGATTCAGGACAACCACCGTTCGCTATCGCGACCATGACCATCGTCTATAGACAGCGCACCCGATGACAGCCGCGTACGAGACCTGTCGCCGAACGTCCCGGGCCCGGCACGGTCACACACTACGCAGGTGGGTTTGCCCCCACGCTTGTGTCATCATGCTCCGACCGCCGGTTAGTCCTCCAAAGCCCCTATGAACAGATCCTACGCATTGCTGCTTGCCTTCGCCCTGCTCCAGGGCTGCCAGAGCCTGGTCCCGCACAAGAGCGAGGAACAGCCGGCCGTTGCCGAGGCCGACAAGCCCGAAGCCAAACCGCCGGTGGTCTATGGATCGTTCAAGCCCGACACCCTCTACAGCCTGTTGGTGGCCGAACTCGCTGGCCAGCGCAACCGCTTCGACATCGCCCTGGCCAACTATGTCGACCAGGCGCAGAAGACCCAGGACGCCGGTGTTTCCGAACGCGCCTACCGCATCGCCGAATACCTCGGCGCCGACGAGCCGGCCCTGGACACCGCGCTGATCTGGGCACGCAACGACCCACAGAACCTCGACGCGCAGCGCGCCGCGGCCATCCAACTGGCCCGCGCCGGACGCTACGACGACTCCATGGCCTACATGGAGAAGGTACTTCAGGGCCAGGGCGACACCCATTTCGATTTCCTCGCGCTCTCGGCCGCCGAAACCGACCAGGCGACCCGCGACGGTCTGCTCAAGAGCTTCGATCGTCTGCTGGTGAAGTACCCGGACAACGGTCAACTGGTGTTCGGCAAGGCCTTGCTGCTCAACCAGGACGACAAGACCGAACAGGCGCTCGAGCTGCTGGAACAGCACCCGCCGCGCAACGGCGAAATCGCGCCGATCCTGCTGCGCGCACGCCTGCTGCAAACCCTCGAGCGCGGCGACGAAGCGCTGCCGCTGCTGCGCACGGCGATCCGCGACAACCCCGAGGACAAGCGCCTGCGCATCACCTACGCGCGCACGCTGGTCGAGCAGAACCACATCAGCGAAGCCAAGGCCGAGTTCGAGAGCCTGCTGCAGCAGTACCCCGATGACGACGAACTGCGTTATTCGCTGGCACTGGTGAGCATGGAGAACAAGGACTGGGACGAAGCCGAGGGCTACCTGCAGGAAATGGTCGAGCGCGACAGCAACGTCGACGCCGCGCACCTGAACCTGGGACGCATCCGCGAAGAGCGCAACCTGCCAGCGGCCGCCCTGCGCGAATATGCGCTGGTAGGTCCGGGCCCAGATTACCTGCCCGCGCAACTGCGCCAGGCCGACATCCTCATCGCCAATGGCCGCAGCGCCGAGGCCTCGCGACACCTGGCCGAGGCCCGTGAAGCACAGCCCGACTACGCGATCCAGCTGTACCTGATCGAAGCCGAGACCCTGGGCAACAACGGTAAGGAAGACCAGGCCGACCAAGTGCTGCAGCAGGCGATCAAGCGCTACCCCGATGACCTCAACCTGCTCTACACCCGCGCCATGCTGGCGGAAAAGCGCGACGACATCGTGCAGATGGAGCAGGACTTGCGCGCCATCATCACTCGCGAGCCGGAAAACGCCATGGCCCTCAATGCCCTGGGCTACACCCTCGCCGACCGCACCACCCGTTACGGCGAAGCCAAGGCGCTGATCGAGAAGGCCAGCCAGATCACCCCCGATGACCCCGCCGTGCTCGACAGTTTGGGCTGGGTCAATTATCGCCTGGGCCACCTGGACGAGGCCGAGCGCCTGTTGCGCCAGGCCCTCGAGCGCCTGCCCGACCCCGAAGTGGCCGCCCACCTGGGCGAAGTGCTGTGGGCCAATGGCAAGCGCCGCGAGGCCCGCCAGGTGTGGGCCAAGGCCTTCGCCGAGCAGCCCGACAACCCCATTCTGCGCAAGACCGTCCTGCGCCTGACCGGATCCGAGACCCTCTGAACCATGCCTGTGCGTCATCTTCTTACCTTCGCCCTCATCGCCCTGCTGGCCGGCTGTGCCGGCATGGGCTCCCGTGAAGCCGTGCAGGGCAAGGGCAGCCCGCAACTGTGGCGCGAGCACAAGACGCAGTTGAGCAGCCTCGACGGCTGGCAGATCAACGGCAAGGTCGGCATCCGCGCCCCGCGCGACTCTGGCAGCGGCACGCTGTTCTGGCTGCAGCGCCAGGACTACTACGACATTCGCCTGGCCGGCCCGCTGGGCCGTGGCGCCGCGCGCCTGACCGGGCGACCCGGCGGCGTGGTGCTGGAAGTGGCCAACCAGGGCCGCTACGAGGCCACCAGTCCCGAAGCCCTGCTCGAAGAACAACTCGGCTGGCGCCTGCCGGTGTCGCACCTGGTATGGTGGGTACGTGGCCTGCCGGCCCCCGACATCAAGAGCCAGCTCACCCTCGATGGCGACAGCCGCCTGGCGCGTCTGACCCAGGATGGCTGGGAGGTGGAGTACCTGAGCTACAGCGAGCAGAACGGCTACTGGCTGCCCGAGCGCCTCAAGCTGCACGGCGAGAACATCGACGTGACCTTGGTGATCAAGGACTGGCAGCCGCGTCAGTTGGGGCACTGAACCGATGTCCCGACTCACCCTGCCCGCCCCGGCCAAGCTCAACCTGTGGCTGCACATCACCGGGCGTCGCGCCGATGGCTATCACGAACTGGAAACCGTGTTCCAGTTCCTCGACCACGCCGACGAATTGTCCTTCGAGCGGCGTGACGACGGCCAGATCCGCCTGCATACCGCCATCGACCACGTGCCCCACGACAGCAACCTGATCGTGCGCGCCGCCCGCGCGCTGCAAGCCCAGTCCGGCTGCGGCCTGGGCGCCGATATCTGGCTGGACAAGGTTCTGCCCATGGGCGGCGGCATCGGTGGCGGCAGTTCCGATGCCGCCACTACCCTTCTAGCCCTGCACCATCTCTGGCAGCTCGACTGGAGCGTCGATCGTTTGGCTGCGCTGGGCCTGACCCTGGGCGCCGATGTGCCGGTGTTCGTCCGTGGGCACGCGGCCTTCGCCCAGGGCGTGGGCGAGCAGCTCACGCCGGTCGATCCGCCCGAGCCTTGGTATGTGGTGTTGGTGCCGCAAGTGTCTGTCAGCACAGCGGAAATTTTTTCGCATCCGGAGTTGACACGTGATTCCCTCCCCCTTAAGATGCGCCCCGTTCCCGAGGGAAACAGTCGAAATGACTGCCAACCGGTGGTAGAGCAACGGTATCCAGAAGTTCGCAATGCGCTGAATTCATTGGGTAAATTCACCGAAGCTCGAATGACCGGCACTGGAAGTTGTGTGTTTGGGGCCTTCCCAAGCAAAGCCGAAGCTGGTAGAGTTCTGGCCCTTCTTTCAGCGACCCAAGCAGGGTTTGTGGCAAAGGGAAGCAACGTTTCGATGTTGCATCGCAAGCTGCAGAGTCTGATCAAGAAGTCGAGCGCATAAGCGTTCGCAGCAACAGATACAGGGGCGTCGCCAAGCGGTAAGGCAGCAGGTTTTGATCCTGCCATGCGTTGGTTCGAATCCAGCCGCCCCTGCCATTTTCCTTATACTCATCCAGGTTACCCTCAGCCTTCAGGTACTGCGCGTGTCCAAGATGATGGTCTTCACGGGGAATGCCAACCCCGATCTGGCTCGGCGTGTCGTACGTCAGCTGCATATCCCACTGGGTGATGTTTCTGTCGGCAAGTTCTCCGACGGCGAAATCAGCACTGAGATTAATGAGAACGTCCGCGGTAAGGACGTGTTTATCATTCAGCCGACCTGCGCCCCGACCAACGATAATCTGATGGAACTGGTAGTGATGGCCGACGCCTTCCGCCGCTCCTCAGCTTCGCGAATCACCGCCGTGATTCCCTATTTCGGATACGCCCGCCAGGACCGTCGTCCGCGTTCGGCACGTGTAGCCATCAGCGCCAAAGTGGTCGCTGACATGCTCACTGTCGTGGGTATCGACCGTGTACTCACCGTCGACCTGCACGCAGACCAGATCCAGGGGTTCTTCGATATCCCCGTCGACAACATCTACGGCTCGCCCGTACTGGTCGACGACATCGAAGACCAGCGTTTCGATAACCTCATGATCGTTTCCCCCGACATCGGTGGCGTTGTGCGCGCGCGCGCCGTGGCCAAGTCGCTGGGCGTCGATCTGGGGATCATCGACAAACGCCGCGAGAAAGCGAACCACTCCGAGGTGATGCATATCATCGGCGACGTCGAAGGACGCACCTGCATCCTGGTAGACGACATGGTCGACACCGCCGGCACCCTGTGCCACGCGGCCAAGGCCCTGAAAGACCACGGCGCTGCCAAGGTCTACGCCTATTGCACTCACCCGGTACTGTCGGGTCGTGCGATCGAGAACATCGAGAAGTCGGTACTCGACGAGCTGGTGGTGACCAACACCATCCCGCTGTCTGCCGCTGCTCAGGCCTGTGACCGTATCCGCCAGTTGGATATCGCACCGGTCGTCGCTGAAGCGGTCCGCCGCATCAGCAACGAAGAATCGATCAGCGCGATGTTCCGCTAAGCGGAACGCACGCTGACGAAAAGCGCCCCGCCCCAACACCCGTTGTTGGGGCGGGGCTTTTTTGCCATCCCCGTTGACGCTGGTCGCAAACGTCCTCGGGGGCTATTTTGGAGAAACACAATGAACGAATTCACCCTGAACGCCCAAGCGCGTACTGACCTGGGGAAAGGTGCGAGCCGCCGCCTGCGTCACTCGCTGAGCATCCCTGCCGTTGTCTACGGTGGTAACAAGGACGCCGAGTCCCTGACCATCCTGACCAAGGAAATCACCAAGCTGTTCGAAAACGAGGCTGCCTTCAGCCACGTTCTGGAACTGAACGTCGACGGCAAGAAGCAGAACGTCCTGGTCAAGGCACTGCAGCGTCACCCAGCCAAAGGCTTCATCATGCACGCCGACTTCGTCCGCGTCGTGGCTGGCCAGAAGCTGACCGCCAAGGTCCCGGTTCACTTCATCGGCGAAGAAGCGCCGGTCAAGAAAGGCGGTGAAGTCTCCCACGTAGAAAACGAAATCGAAGTTTCCTGCGAAGCGAAAGACCTGCCTGAGTTCATCGAAGTCGACCTGGCAAACGCTGAAATCGGCACCATCATCCACCTGTCCGACCTGAAAGCGCCGAAAGGCGTTGAATTCGTCGCACTGGCCCACGGTGATGACAAGGCTATCGCCAACGTTCACGCACCACGCGTGTCCGCTGAAGCCGAAGAAGAAGGCGCTGCCGAGTAATCCACTCGCGCGCCGGTGTCGGTCGGGTTACAGTGCCGCGCGCCCTGTAACCCCGCCACTCCAAGGAAGAGTCCCTGACGTGACCGCCATCCAGTTGATCGTCGGCCTGGGTAACCCCGGCCCCGAATACGAACAGACCCGGCATAACGCAGGGGCTCTTTTCGTTGAACGCCTTGCCAGCGCCCAGCGCGTGTCGCTGACCGTCGACAAGAAGTATTTCGGCCTGACGGCTAAGTTCAGCCATCGAGGCCAAGACGTTCGCCTGCTCATCCCCACCACCTACATGAATCGCAGCGGCCAGTCCGTGGCGGCTCTGGCGAATTTCTTCCGCATCAAGCCGGAAGCGATCCTGGTGGCGCATGACGAACTCGACCTGCCCCCAGGCGTCGCCAAGCTCAAGCGCGGCGGCGGCCACGGCGGGCATAACGGCCTGCGCGACATCATCGCTCAGCTCGGTAACCAGAACGACTTCCATCGCCTGCGGCTTGGCATCGGCCACCCGGGCGATGCAAAACTGGTCTCCAACTTCGTCCTGGGCCGCGCGCCGCGCGCCGAGCAGGACAAGCTCGACACCAGCATCGATTTTGCCCTCGGCGTGCTGCCGGACGTCCTGGCCGGCGACTTCGCCAAGGCCATGCGCGAGCTGCACAGCCAGAAGGCCTGACTCTCTAGAAAGGGGAATTCCCATGGGTTTCAATTGCGGCATCGTCGGCCTGCCCAACGTCGGCAAGTCCACCCTGTTCAACGCCCTGACCAAATCTGGTATCGCGGCGGAGAACTTCCCTTTCTGCACCATCGAGCCGAACAGCGGCATCGTGCCCATGCCCGACGCCCGCCTGGCGGCGCTGGCCGAGATCGTCAAGCCCAACCGCATCCTGCCGACCACCATGGAGTTCGTCGACATCGCCGGCCTGGTCGCCGGCGCCTCGAAGGGTGAAGGCCTGGGCAACAAGTTCCTGGCCAACATCCGCGAGACCGATGCCATCGCTCACGTGGTGCGCTGCTTTGAAGACGAGAACGTGATTCACGTCTCCAACAGCGTCGACCCCAAGCGCGACATCGAGATCATCGACCTGGAACTGATCTTCGCCGACCTCGACAGCTGCGAGAAACAGTTGCAGAAAGTCGCGCGCAACGCCAAGGGCGGCGACAAGGAAGCCCTGGCGCAGAAAGCCATCCTCGAGCAATTGATCCCGCACTTCACCGAAGGCAAGCCCGCGCGCAGCCTGATGAAGCACATGAGCGCCGATGAAAAGGCCGTGGTGCGTGGCTTCCACCTGCTGACCAGCAAGCCGGTGATGTACATCGCCAACGTGGCCGAAGACGGCTTCGACAACAACCCGCACCTGGACGTGGTCAAAGCCATCGCCGAGGAAGAAGGCGCGGTGGTGGTGCCGGTGTGCAACAAGATCGAAGCCGAGATCGCCGAGCTCGACGACGGCGAAGAGAAGGATATGTTCCTCGAAGCCCTGGGCCTGGAAGAGCCCGGTCTGAACCGGGTGATCCGCGCGGGTTACGAGCTGCTCAACCTGCAGACCTACTTCACCGCTGGCGTTCAGGAAGTCCGCGCCTGGACCGTGCGCGTCGGCGCTACCGCCCCGCAGGCTGCCGGCGTGATCCACACCGACTTCGAGAAAGGCTTCATCCGCGCCGAAGTGGTTGCCTATGACGACTTCATCCAGTTCAAGGGTGAAGCCGGTGCCAAGGAAGCCGGTAAATGGCGCCTGGAAGGCAAGGACTACATCGTCAAAGATGGCGACGTGATGCACTTCCGCTTCAACGTCTAAATGTAAATTCCGTCGGACACCATGGAACACCGCCCCTTGAAGAACGCTACTTCAAGGGGCTTTTCTTTCCAGCAAGATGTATCAAGCGAGCTAAACGATCCGCGATTTTAACGGATACGCCACTGGGTACTGAGTAACCACTGACTTTTCAGACTCTGCACGAGAAGTCTTGGCACTCGGCGACGCTGCGTTCAAATCAGCAGAGCGCGCCAGCCCGGTCGGAAGGCTCATTTCTAACCTGTAAAGCAGAGCGCGACACCGGCCACTCCTCGGTTGTTTTCCCCTTGCCTGATCTTCGCCCGAAGACTCTTCAAGTAGAGCCCAAACACTCCTCAAACTCACACACGCTGCGTCACGCGCCCCGGCGGGTCGATACCCCTGCGCTGTGCGCTAGTACAGATCGACTTGACGCTATCAGTGGCCGGGTCATTCATCAGAGCATGATGCTGATGCCGCTGTACCACAGTTCGTACCCCTAAACCGGCGAGTACGAGCAGCGCCATGGCCAGCACTGCATGAAGCAGGAACTCGATCAGCAAGCACAGCGACACTGTAACCAGTACAAGAAAGAGATCGATCAGTCTCATGATGCTGCTCCCGCGTGCGCCAAGGCGGCTATTCATCCACCACTGGCATGATTTCAGAAAGGGATGAATGAGAACAACGGGGAATTCAGGGCCAGCGCGACGCCTGCTGTCAGCAAAAACGCTGCGATGCCATGAAGAAGGTCGATGATGTTCACGTCGCTGTCCTCGGATCAAACCCGGTTCGCAAATGATTAGGGGCTGACGCAAAGATATGTCGCCGCCAAGCGTGGGGGAAATGCAACGCGTTGCTAGGGAACATCGATCACGTTGATGTTTCGCCGCGTCGCTGTCGCAGACCTCGGCGTGAAAATGTGGTGTTTTACGGAACCGCGCTTCGCTTTTCGCGAACACCAATGCCCACAATGCCGCGATGTTTGCACTTATGATCTGTAGCGAACTTGCGATCACCTCCCTGAGACGTCCTGCAGTCATTGCGATCCCCGCCAACAGGTAGGCGTGAACAGTCGAAGGCACCTATCCTCGCTCGATGCGCGGCACGTGTTCGCACAGGGAGATGGGCAATCCGCTTACTCCTTTTCAATCCGGTGAAATAATGAAAACGCTTAATGGGATCATGGGTAGCCTAATGCTTATGTTGGCGACCCAAGCGCCTGCGGCGATGGTCGCCAAGCCGATCGCCTACACTGTGGATGCCCTACCCTTCGAGGGCTATCTGGTCTACGACGACGCGCAAACTGCGGCACGCCCTGGCTTGATGATGGTACCTAACTGGATGGGCGTTACCCCCAACGCCATCGACAAAGCCAAGCTGGTCGCCGGCAAACAGTACGTCGTGTTCGTTAGCGATATCTTCGGTAAAGACATTCGGCCGGCCAACGCAAGCGAAGCTGAAGCGGCTGCGACCAAAGTGCGCAGTGACCGAGCGAGCATGCGTAAGATCGCCCAAGCCGCTGTCGATGTACTCAAAGGTCAAAAGCTCGCCGCCGTGGACAACCGCAGGGTTGCCGCGATCGGGTTCTGCCTGGGCGGCACCAGCATTCTCGAATTGGCCAGATCTGGGGCCGATCTGAAGGCGTTCGTATCGTTTCACGGTAATCTCGATACGCCCAATCCCGCAGATGCCAACCATATAAAAGCGCCTGTTCTGGTTCTTCATGGCGCCGATGACCCAACTGTTTCCGAGTCGGAAATCAGAGACTTCATCAAGGAAATGAAAGCGGCGCCCAACGTCGATTGGCAGTTCGTCGCCTACAGCAATACCGTCCATTCATTCACTAATCCAGATGCCAAGGTGCCAGGGAAGTACGAGTACAACCCGCGTACAGCAGCGCGCTCGTACAAAGCGATGAATGATCTACTGGACGAACAGTTCTCCGCCGTCGCTCATTGATCCGCTGTCGCGTCCGGGGCGAGAGTCGTTGCGTACCCTTGGGTTGCACCGATTCCAGCCCGGCGCCAGCAAGACCGGTGCGCATGAGGCCGGGTGATTTGCGTATTCGGTAAATACTTGTGCCCCGCCGACCTGCACAGCTCATCTTCGAGCCTCTCAGGCTTATGTTCGACAACAGTGGGTTAGCCATGCCCCTGACGCGGCTGCGCGAGTTCGGGCGTACCCTCAGACCGCTAACACCTCTGGACACACCCGGCTTTCACAGTGAGGTCACAGGCACTGTTTTTGAAAACCAAGAACCCTGAAAGCGCACGACGATTGCCTGCCAGGATGGAGTGAGGCAGAGCGTCCACTGAAAAAGGAACGCCCATAATACGCAGCCCATCTTCTCGTTTCGGGCTTCGCTCGTTCTAAAAAAACGAACTCAGCTTCCTCTTTTTCAGCGGTCCCGCGATCATCAGATACTGGATACAGTCCCCTCATGGATTCCCAGACACCATGAGAGACTGAACTATGCCTGACTTGCCAAACGACCCGTCCAGACGCAGCGTTGTCGTAGGTGGTATCACCATCGCAGCCTCGCTCGCCGCAGGTATGGGTGCCTCTGATGCACGTGCAAATGTCAGGAGTCAACCGATTGCTAAAGGCCCGCACAAAAAAGGGACACCCGCCGTCTTCGATGTGGTCATCGTCGGTGGTGGATCCGCGGGCGCAGTCCTCGCTCGGCGCTTGAGCGAAACCGGTAAGCGCACAGTACTGTTGCTTGAAGCCGGTCACAGCTACGCGCCTGAGAGCTATCCCGACCTGGTCGCCAAGAGCGACATCGTCGGCGCCAATGGCAATCCCGAATTCGAGTGGGGCTACAAAACTCAGACCGGCTACATAGACCATCCTATTGGCGCGTTGCGCGGCAAAGTGCTCGGTGGCAGCTCGGCCATCAATGGTGCGGTAGCCCTGCGCGCCCGAGACACCGACTTCAAACGCTGGGATCTCCCGGGCTGGAGTTACCAAGAAGTGCTGCCCTTCTTCAAGAAACTCGAAAACCGCAGCGCTGGCGCCAGCACCCTACACGGCCATGACGGCCCGCTGCCAGTCAATCAGTTGAAGCGTGCGGATACGACCCCCATGCAGCAGGCGTTCATGGACGCCACTGTGGCAAACGGGTTCAAGCTCGTAGATGATTTCGACGGCGCCGATGCCAACGGTGTGGGGCCCTACCCCATGAACATAGTGAATGGCATAAGGGTCAACACTGGCATGGCCTACCTGACCGAGCAGGTGCGTGCTCGGGACAATCTGGTCATCGAGCCCGACAGTCTGGTCGACAAGGTGCTCTTCACAGGCAAACGTGCAGTCGGCGTTCGTTTGGCCAGCGGTGAGACCGTGCAGGCTGGGGAAGTGATTCTGGCAGCAGGTACCTATGGCAGCGCGGCCATCCTGCTGCGCTCAGGAATCGGCCCCAGCGACCATTTGAAGTCACTGGGCATCGAACAGGTGGCAGATCTACCCGTCGGACAACACTTGGTGGATCATCCGTTCTACTACAATGCTTACGCTGCCAAGCCAGACCTGATCGGTCGCCAATCGCCCGCCATCGGCGCGAAGCTATGGACGCACAGTGACAGCGCCGCTCAAGGCGACCTTGACCTGCACATCACGGCCACCCACCTGTTCCCGCATGATCAGAGCCCGACCAAAGTCGGTTTCGTACTGGCTGTGGCTTTGACTCGGCCACTTTCCAAAGGCAGCCTAACGCTCGCCAGTCGTGATCCGTTCGTTGCGCCGCTCATCGACCTGAACTTCCTGGACCGCGAAGAGGACCGTCGGCGTCTGCTCGACGGCATTCGACTGGCGCGCAAGATAGCCAGCACGCCGCCGCTGCGTGACATGATTCATTCGGAACTCAACCCTGGTCCAGCGGCCGAGTCCGAAGCCACTATCCTGGCAAGTGCCAAGGCCACACTCGACACCTATCACCATCCGACCTCGACCGCGCCCATGGGCCGTCCCGGTGACACTGCCGCCGTGGTCGATGTGCATGCCAGGCCATTCGGCATCCAGGGTTTGCGCGTGGTCGACGCCTCGATCTTGCCGGACGTTCCGTCAGTGGCCACCAACATTACCGTTATCGCCCTGGCCGAGAAAATTGCCAGTGAATACATCTGATCAAGGGCTCGCCAGCATGGATATGACACCAACACTGAATTGGATCGATGGTCGTTGGCTAGACTCTGGCAACCACAAGGAGTCGATCGACCCTGCGACCTATAGGGTCATCGGACGCTATGCCGATGGCGGCCTCAACGAGGCCAAGCTTGCCATCGAGGCTGCGCGAAAGGCATTTCGCGACAGCGAGTGGAAGCGCGACCGCCTGTTGAGAGCGCAGGTCTTGCTTGAGCTGGCCGACGCGTTCGAGCGCCACAGTGAAGCATTGATCGACCTGCTAGCCTTGGAAAACGGCAAGATCCGCCCCGAAGCGACGTTCGAAGTGAGCATGGTACCGCCCAAGTTGCGCTTTTATGCCTCCTTGGCCCGTACCCACTACGGCCGCGCATCCGACCCCAGGTCCGGGAAGCTGTCGATGGTCGTCCATCAACCCATGGGCGTGGCAGGTATCATCACGCCGTGGAACTCACCCGTGGTGTTGATGATCCGCTCGCTCGCCCCTGCGCTTGCGGCAGGCTGTACCACGGTGATCAAGATGCCCGGACAGACAGCGCAAACCAACGCCCTGGTCGCCAAGATCATGTCCGAAGCGCCCTCCTTGCCGGTTGGGGTGATCAACCTGTTCAGCGAGCTGGGGGCTGAAGGCTCGAAGCACCTGGTGGAATCGCCCGACGTTCCGGTGATCAGCTTCACCGGAAGCACGGGTACGGGTCGAGCGATCTCGGCGGCAGGCGCGCAGCATCTGAAGCGCTTCGGTCTGGAATTGGGTGGCAAGACGCCGATGATCGTACTGGCAGATGCCGATTTGGATGCAGCGATTCCCACGTTGGTGAAAGCCCTCACGGTGTTTGCCGGGCAGTTTTGCATGACCGGTTCGCGCTTGCTGGTACAGCGCGACGTCGCCTCGACCGTGATCGAACGGCTCACGGCGTTGCTTGAAAGCCTGCGCCTCGGCCCTGCCGCCGACCCTGCCAGCGAGATGGGACCGTTGATCGACAAGGCCAATGTGAAGCGGGTCGATGAGGTGGTGCAGCACGCCATTGCCAGCGGCGCCCATGTTCTCGTCCGCGGTGGGCCGGTCACCAACGGGCCGCTGGCTGACGGGGCCTTCTATCGCCCCACGCTGCTGCAGGTCGAAGATCCTTCGATGGACATCGTTCAGAAAGAAACTTTCGGCCCTGTGCTGACGGTGCAGATCTTCGATGATCAGGCCCAGGCTATCGAACTGGCCAACGACAGTGAGTTCGGCCTGGCTGCGAGCGTTTGGACCCGCGACCTCGATCGGGCATTGCAAGTGGCGAACGAAGTTGAGGCTGGCACCGTCTGGGTCAACGATTGGGCTGTGGTCTACGACGAGTTCGAAGAGGGCGGATTCAAGCAGTCAGGACAGGGACGCCTCAATGGCGTAGCAGCCATGGACGATTTCATCGAGCACAAGCATATCGCGCTCAATCCCGGCCGAAGCCGTTGATACTGCCCAATAGGAACATGCCCGATGACCACCTCCGATCTGTTACACCATCCGTTGAAAGTTGGAGCCCTGACACTCGCCAACCGAGTGATCATGGCACCTATGACACGCGCACGTTCTGAACAGCCGGGTGATGTGCCCACGACACTGAATGCCGAGTACTACGGTCAGCGTGCCGGGGCAGGACTCATCATCAGCGAGGGCATGCCCATCTCGCCCTCCGGCAAAGGCTACGCGTTCACACCCGGCATCTACACCGATGCTCAGCAGGCCGGCTGGAAGCGGGTGACAGACCGGGTCCATGCCAAGGGCGGGTTGATGGCTGCGCAACTTTGGCACGTGGGGCGGATCTCCCATCACTCGGTCCTTGCGCCGAATGCCGCGCCGCTTGCCCCGTCGGCCATCCGAGCGCGAAGCAAGACGTTCGCGTTCGACGACAATGGTCTGCCGGGTATGGTCGACTGCGACATGCCAGTTGCGATGGACAAGGACGACATAGCGCGCGTAGTCGAGGAGTTCGCCGAAGCAGCACGCCGGGCGATGGCAGCAGGATTCGACATGGTCGAACTTCATGCCGCCAATGGCTACTTGCTAGAGCAGTTTCTCTCGGTGAGTACCAACCAGCGTACGGACAACTATGGCGGATCATTGATCAACCGTGCTCGATTCGTGCTTGAGGTGGTCGATGCCGTGATCGAAGCGGTGGGGCCGGAACGCGTCGGTATTCGCTTGTCGCCTTGGTGCCCTCCTGCGGTCAATGACATGGACTTCCAAGTTCAGGCGCGTGAGATTGTCCTTTATCTGGCCACTGGGCTCAGTGCTCGCAACATCGCCTACATCCACTTGGCCGAATGGCCGAGCGGAGCCTACTCGACGGAGTTTCGCAGCGCGCTGCGTACGGCCTTCGAGGGCGCCATTCTAGTCTGTGGGGGCTACGACCAGGAAAAAGCAACCACGGTATTGGAGCAGGGGTTCGCCGATGCCGTGGCGTTTGGCACTGCATTCATCGCCAACCCGGACCTGCCTGAGCGCTTCGCTCGCGGTGCGCCATTGGCTCAGGCAGACACCAACACCTTCTACGGAGGCGGTGCCCGGGGCTATACCGACTACCCGTACTACTCACCGATCGGGGCGTCTACGCCATAAAAAGCACACGCACTGCCGGCTGCATCCGCTTCAAGCCACTCTCACCAGAAACTTTTCATGCAGCCGATCATTGCTTATTTCCGTGTCATGATTCACCCAGGGGACGCCTTGCTGCGCTTTGCCCTACGTACCACCGCGGCGGGCGTGCTGACCCTCTACCTCGCCTTCATCTTCGAACTTGACCAACCAAAATGGTCGTTGATGGCGGTCATCATCATCAGTCAACCGCAAGCTGGCATGACATTGGCCCGTAGCTTCGGTCAGGTGTCGGGGACGGTGTTCGGCGCGGTAGTGGCGGTGCTGATCATGATGGCCTTTCCCCAGGCTCCGCTACTTTTTCTACTGACGCTCGGCCTCTGGCTGGCCATCTGCACCGCCGCAGGCACATTACTGCGACATACCCGCTCTCAAGCCATCGTACTCAGCGGCTACACCGCCGTCGTGGTCGCCATGCTGTCCATCCCGGATCAGGGAAATACCTCGATCCTCGCCATCACCCGAGTGACTGAAACCCTACTGGCGGTGGCTAGCGTGTGCATGGTCACGTTACTCACCTCAGGTCCCGAATCCGTGCTCGCAGATTATTTGGGCAGGATCGACAAGCTGCTAAAGCTGCTCGCCACTCACGCAGCGTCGGTGATCCGCGCGGGCGAGCCTGAGGAGGCTTTTCAGAAGCGCGAAAAGCACTTATTGCGCGAAGTCAGCGCACTGGAGGGTATACGCCAGTACTTGAGCTTCGACTCGCCGCGCCTGCGCAATGCTCACAGCCTATTGACAATGCTTGGCAACCAGTTACTGCTACTGACTTCGAATCTAACCGTGCTGCATCACCACCATGAACTCTTGCGCGCGCGCGCGGATGAGCCATCTTGGCAGGCCCTACGGCACTTGCGTGCCGACGCGTTAGCCCTTCTCGAACAGCTGGCGTTGCAAGGGCACGCACTACCTTCCGGGCCGCGACGACGATTCGCTGACGTGCAGCGACGCTTCGACGATCTGGTTGGTCAGGCCGAGCATCAGTCCGATACCTTGCCGCTCGCTGTACGCTCACTGGCCTGGGCCCTGCGCTGGGAGCAGGCGCAGATGCTCCAGCGACTGCAAGCCATTCTGGAACTCAGCGAGGCCATCAGCCAAGGGCGAGCGGCCAGTAGCATCCATGGCGAGGGACGCACCCATTCGCTGCACCTGGACTGGCCGCTGGCGACGATGAACGGCATCCGAGCCTTCGTCGCGCTGATGGCGGTCGGCTGGCTATGGATAGAAACCGGGTGGGACGGTGCCCGTTCCAGCCTGGTACTGGTAGGTATTCTCTGCTCACTAATGGCCACTTTGCCCAGGCCCTTGCTGGCCGTGCAGAACTACCTGCGGGGTCAGATAGTGGCACTTCTCGTCTGCGCTGTTTATGTGTTCGGTCTATTACCACTGGTGGGCGACTTCGAGTGGCTGGCGCTGTTGCTCATACCTCTGCTGTATACGGTGGCAGTGGGCTTGGCCGACCCCACGACCGCCGGTATCGCCATGGGTCTTGGCCTGACCAGCCTGTTGATGATCGGCCCGCAGAATATCGGGGCCTGGCAGAACTCCGCCGACCAGTGGTTCGAGTTCGCCGGGGCCTACCTCATGGGCGGTGTCTTGAGCCTGTTCTGCTACCGCTTGATCTTTCCGTTCGATCCGGTGCGTCGCATCCGCCGCCTGTTTAACGACAGCTGCGAGCAGTTAGCTGACTTGCAAGAGGTTCCGGCTACCGATCACCAGCAGTTCGTTTTCGAAACGCGTCTGGTCGACCGCCTCTTCCAGATGCTGGCACTGCTGCCGGAGATCGACGCAGACCGCGCGTCGATCAGACGCTTCGAAACCACTCTGGCGTGCCTGCCAGTCGGCGTTGCCATGCTCCATCTAGGTCGGCAGGACCTGGATCGGCCATGGCTGCTCCCGGCGCCTCACCTTGACATGCGCCACCTGTTGAAGCGCATTGGCGACTACGTGGCGGGACGGGACGCTGTCGAGCTCGCGGACCTGTTGGCGCAGTTGCGCGCAGTGGCTCATCTGCTGGATTGGCCTCAGGACGGCCAGGCTACGTTGGCGTGTGAGCACATGGGCGCACTACTGCACATGCGCGTTTCACTGCTGGTCATAGGTGATTTTCTAGAGCGACTAGAAGCCACACGGCAGTTCATCGACACAGGAGACTCGGTACGTGCTCAATGACCTTGCGGTGGGCGGTGTGTACCTGCCGCCCATCGCTCAAGCGCTGCTGCTGGCCACTCCCGTTTTTTTGCTCCTCAACCGGGGGCTGCGACGGCTGGGTGCCTTTCGCTTCATCTGGCATGACGCGTTGTTCGAGGGCGCGCTGTACGCCATCGTGTGTGCAACTGTCGTGCTGTCGATGGGGAGCTTGGTGCGATGAGAGCTGCCCTGCGCCGATCGCTCACCTTGCTGACCGTGGCCGTCGCACTCGTTTTGGGGGGATTGGCCTGGCAGCATTACACCCACGCGCCTTGGACGCGTGACGCTCGAATTCGGGCGGACGTGGTCACCCTGTCGGCAGATGTCGCCGGGCGTATCACTCACCTGCTGGTACAGGACAACCAAGCCGTTCACCAAGGCCAAGTCCTGCTTGAAATCGATTCGGCACGCTATGCACTGGCGCTTGAGCGGGCGCAGCGCTCAGTGGAGGTTGCCCGCGCCAGCCTCAGTCAGGCCGAGGCATCGATCGTCTCGAGTCGTGCGCTACTCAAGCAGCGGCGCAGCGAAGAGCGACGACGCCGTAGTTTGAAGCGCGACGCTGCCATTTCTGGCGAAGAGTGGGAGAAATCGAATACGGATGTGGCAGTTGCCCACGCCGACTTGATGCGTGGTCAAGCTAATCGGACCCTTGCCCAAGCCAACGTCGATCTCGCCGAAGCCGAGTTCGCTCAGGCGCAATTAGACCTGCAACGCACGCGTGTATTGTCTCCTGTCGACGGGTATGTCACCAATTTGCAGACCCGTGAAGGCGATTACGCCACGATCGGCGGTCCGCTGCTGGCATTGGTGGACGGTCATTCGTTCTACGCCAGTGGCTATTTTGAAGAAACCAAGCTGCCACGTATCCGCGAGGGCCTTGCCGTACGTATCCAGCTGATGAGCGGGGAAAGCTTCAGCGGGCGCGTGCAAAGTATCGCGTTCGCCATCACCGACCGTGAGAACACTCAGGGCAGTCGCCTGCTGGCGGACATCAATCCGAGTTATACGTGGGTCAAGCTGGCTCAGCGGGTGCCTGTCAGGATCGCCATCGACCCCTCTGAGCTGGCCAAGCACCGGCTACGCGCCGGGACCACGGCGTCGGTGTCGGTACTGGAGTGACTACCCCAGCCCCCGCAGAAATGGAGGCGCGACAGCGACACAGCCCCATAAGCCGAAGCGCTGCACGAAAAAATAGCGCTACGATCCTGTCGAGCCGAATCGTAGCGCTATTGATACGTGTCTTCCCACGCTGCCCGTCAGCACTGTCCACCTAGTTGGAACATGAACACGCTGACTGCCGGTGTTCTCTAATGCCGCGTGACGACCGGCTATACCGCGTCCAGGTCCTGCGCAAGGCCCACCCTGGCGATGGCTGGAAATCCGGTCTCTGACTATTCCAGTCTGTCCCTGGCAGAGACCGGACTTCCTTATTCACTTTGTCATGATGGGAGAACTTTTGATATGCGCTGAACAATCGGAATTTCATTCAGGCAAATCGCTTTCTCCGAACGACCTCTGGAAGGCGTCGAGCCTTCTGCACAAGGCGCTGATTCAACCTGAAACATCCTCTTCCTGCCCCGTGCTCTTACCCTGCAACGCAGCCCGACACCGCTCCTCGGCGATATCCAGCTCCAACTGCATCTGTTGAATGTCCAACAACTGCTGATCGAGTTGCATCCGCCGCTCGGTGATCTTGCCCAGCATGTTGGTGAGCTGGTTGCTGTTGTCACCTTGCGGGTCGTACAGCTCGATCAGCGCCTTGCATTCGGCGAGAGAAAAGCCGATGCGTTTACCGCGCATGATCAGCTTGAGGGTGACGCGGTCCTTGGGGGTGTAGATGCGCTCCTGGCCACGCCGACTCGGCGCCAGCATGCCCTGCTCTTCGTAGAAACGAATGGTCCGGGTGGTCACGTCCAGCTCGCGTGCCAGCTCGGAAATGCTGTAGGTCTTGGCAGCCACGGTGAATCCTTTTAAGAAAGAGCACGAGCTCCAGGCGCAGCGACTTGGGCTCGCAAAAGCGGTAGACCGACGCTAGCAACTCATTACGTTAACGTCAACGCATGATGCCACCATCACCCAATCCCCCAAATCACCGAGGTGCGGTAAGCACATCGCCCTGTTGACACTTTTCTACCGCACCTTTACGTTAACGTAAAGGTGAAAATCGAACGACGTCTATCCTTCCCTCATCCGAACAATAATCAAGGTGAGCCATGACCTACCCCAGCCTGAACTTCGCCCTGGGCGAAACCCTCGACATGCTCCGCGAGCAAGTGCAGAGCTTCGTCGCCGCCGAACTGGCGCCACGCGCCAGCGCCATCGATGCTGAAAACCAGTTCCCTGCGGACCTGTGGCGCAAGTTCGGTGACATGGGGCTGCTCGGCATCACCGTCGACGAGCAATACGGCGGCTCCGGCATGGGCTACCTGGCGCACGTCATCGCCATGGAAGAAATCAGCCGCGGTTCGGCTTCGGTGGCCTTGTCCTATGGCGCCCACTCCAACCTGTGCGTCAACCAGATCAAGCGCAACGGCAATGCCGACCAGAAAGCCCGCTACCTGCCCAAGCTGGTCAGCGGCGAGCACGTCGGCGCCCTGGCCATGAGCGAGCCGAATGCCGGTTCCGATGTGGTCAGCATGAAGCTGCGCGCCGAAAAGCGCGGTGAGCGCTATGTGCTCAATGGCTCCAAGACCTGGATCACCAATGGCCCGGATGCCAACACCTACGTGATCTACGCCAAGACCGACCTGGACAAGGGCGCCCATGGCATCACCGCGTTCATCGTCGAGCGCGACTGGAAAGGCTTCTCCCGCAGCCAGAAGTTCGACAAGTTGGGCATGCGCGGCTCCAACACCTGCGAACTGTTCTTCGACGACGTCGAGGTGCCCGAGGAAAACATCCTCGGCCAGGAGAATGGCGGCGTGCGCGTGCTGATGAGCGGTCTGGACTACGAACGCGTGGTGCTCTCCGGTGGGCCGGTCGGCATCATGCAGGCCGCGATGGACGTGGTGGTGCCGTACATCCACGACCGCAAGCAGTTCGGCCAGAGCATCGGCGAGTTCCAGCTCATCCAGGGCAAGATCGCCGACATGTACACCCAGCTCAATGCCAGCCGCGCCTACCTCTACGCCGTCGCCCAGGCCTGCGACCGTGGCGAGACCACGCGCAAGGATGCCGCCGGGGTGATCCTCTACACCGCCGAGCGCGCCACGCAGATCGCCCTGGAAGCGATCCAGATCCTCGGCGGCAATGGCTACATCAACGAGTTCCCCACCGGGCGCCTGCTGCGCGATGCCAAGCTCTACGAGATCGGTGCCGGCACCAGCGAAATCCGCCGCATGTTGATCGGTCGCGAGCTGTTCAACGAGACCCGTTGAAATCCCCGCACGCTCAAGCATCACTGGCGCACCGCTACCGAGGCTCACATGGCTATCCTGACGTCCCAGATCAACGTTCGCAGTCCCGACTTCGCCGCCAACCGCGCGGCCATGCTCGATCAACTGGACGAGCTGCATCGACTGCTCGCCCGCATCCACCAGGGCGGTGGCGAGAAAGCCCAGGCGCGGCATGCCTCGCGTGGCAAGCTGCTGCCCAGGGAGCGGATCGATCGCTTGCTCGATCCCGGCTCACCGTTCCTCGAGATCGGCCAGCTCGCCGCCCATGAGGTCTATGGCGAAGAGGTGGCTGCAGCCGGGCTGATCACCGGCATCGGCCGCGTCGAAGGCGTGGAGTGCATGATCGTCGCCAACGACGCCACGGTGAAAGGCGGCAGCTACTACCCACTGACCGTGAAAAAACACCTGCGCGCCCAGGCCATCGCCCGCGAGAACCGTTTGCCGTGTATCTACCTGGTGGACTCCGGCGGCGCCAACCTGCCGCGCCAGGACGAGGTGTTCCCCGACCGCGAGCATTTCGGGCGGATCTTCTTCAATCAGGCCCACCTCAGTGCCCTGGGCATCGCACAGATCGCCGTGGTCATGGGCTCGTGCACTGCTGGCGGCGCCTATGTGCCGGCCATGAGCGACGAGACCATCATGGTGCGCCAGCAGTCGACCATCTTTCTCGCCGGCCCGCCGCTGGTCAAAGCCGCCACGGGGGAAGTGGTCAGCGCCGAAGAACTGGGCGGTGCCGACGTGCACTGCAAGACCAGCGGCGTGGCCGACCACTATGCCGAAAACGACGAGCACGCCCTGGCCCTGGCCCGACGCTGTGTCGCCAACCTGAACTGGCGCAAGCTCGGCCAGCTCGATGTACACGCCCCCATCGCACCGCGCCATGCCGCCGACGAGCTGTACGGGGTGATTCCCAAGGACCCCAAGCAGCCCTTCGACGTGCGCGAGGTGATCGCGCGCCTGGTCGACGACTCGCAGTTCGATGAATTCAAGGCCCTGTTCGGCACCACCTTGGTGTGCGGCTTCGCCCGACTGGCGGGATACCCGGTGGCGATACTGGCCAACAACGGCATCCTCTTCGCCGAGGCGGCGCAGAAAGGCGCCCATTTCGTCGAACTGGCCTGCCAGCGTGGCATCCCGCTACTGTTCCTGCAGAACATCACCGGCTTCATGGTCGGCAAGAAATACGAAGAAGGCGGCATCGCCAAGCACGGCGCCAAGCTGGTCACCGCGGTGGCCTGCGCCCAGGTGCCGAAGTTCACGGTGATCATCGGCGGCAGCTTCGGCGCCGGGAACTACGGCATGTGCGGACGCGCCTACGACCCGCGTTTCCTGTGGATGTGGCCCAACGCCAAGATCGGTGTGATGGGTGCCCAGCAGGCGGCCGGGGTGTTGGTGCAGGTCAAACGCGAGCAGGCCGAGCGCAGCGGCGAGCACTACTCGGCCGAGGACGAGCAGCGCCTCAAGCAACCCATCGTCGAGCAGTACGAGCAGCAGGCGCATGCCTTCTACTCCAGCGCCCGGCTCTGGGATGACGGCGTGATCGACCCGGCACAGACCCGCGAGGTGCTCGCCCTGGCGCTCTCGGCCAGCCTCAATGCGCCGATCGAGCCGACCCGCTTTGGCGTCTTCCGTATGTGAGGCGCCTCGGGCGCCCTCCTTTCGTCACGTGACAGGCCTGACCATGACCGACTTCACCACCCTGCACCTGGAACACGACCCACGCGGATTCGCCACCTTGTGGCTGAACCGCCCGGACAAGCACAACGCGTTCAACGCCCAAATGATTGGCGAACTGATCCAAGCGCTGGACCTGATCGCAGCCGACGCCTCGCTGCGCTTCCTGCTGCTGCGCGGGCGCGGCAAGCACTTTTGCGCGGGCGCCGACCTTGCCTGGATGCAGCAGGCAGCCGGGCTCGACTACGACGCCAATCTGCGCGACGCCCACCAATTGGCCGAGCTGATGTACAGGCTCGCCGAGTTGCCGATGCCGACCCTGGCAGTGGTGCAAGGCGCGGCTTTTGGCGGCGCGGTCGGCCTGGTCAGTTGCTGCGACATGGCCATCGGCACCCACGACAGCCTGTTCGCCCTGTCGGAAGTGCGTATCGGCCTGGCGCCGGCGGTGATCAGCCCCTTCGTCGTGCAGGCGCTGGGCGAGCGCGCCACGCGGCGCTACGCCCTGACCGCCGAACGTTTCGACGGCCACTGCGCGCGCGAGCTCGGCCTGCTCGCCGCCACCTGCGCTGCCGACGAGCTGGACGCGCAGTGCCATCGCTGGATCGCCCAACTGTTGCAGAACAGCCCCCAGGCCATGCGCGTCAGCAAGCGCCTGCTGCGTGACGTCGGCAGCGGCGCCCTGAGTGCCGATCTGCGCGCCCGCACCGAAGCGGACATCGCCGGACTGCGGGTCAGTGCCGAAGGTCAGGAGGGCTTGAATGCCTTCCTGGAAAAACGTCAACCGAGCTGGCAGGAATCGCATCCATGAACCTTCTCGACACGCTGTTGATCGCCAACCGAGGCGAAATCGCCTGCCGGGTGATGCGCACCGCCAAAGCCATGGGTATCCGTACCGTGGCGGTCCATAGCGCCATCGACCGTGACGCGCGGCATGTGCGTGAAGCCGATCTGGCGGTGGACCTGGGCGGTGCCAAGCCGGCCGAGAGCTACCTGTTGATCGACAGGATCATCGACGCGGCCAAGGCCAGCGGCGCACAGGCGATCCATCCCGGCTACGGCTTTCTCTCGGAAAACGCAGGCTTTGCCCGCGCCATCGAACACGCCGGGCTGCTCTTCCTCGGTCCGCCCGCCTCGGCCATCGAAGCCATGGGCAGCAAATCGGCCGCCAAAGCGCTGATGGAGCGCGCCGGGGTGCCCTTGGTGCCGGGCTATCACGGCGAGGCCCAAGACCTGGAAACCTTCCGCGCCGCGGCCCAGCGCATCGGCTATCCGGTGCTGCTCAAGGCTGCGGCCGGCGGTGGTGGCAAGGGCATGAAAGTGGTCGAGCGCGAAGCCGAACTGGCCGACGCTTTGGCCAGCGCGCAGCGCGAGGCGCAATCGTCGTTCGGCGACGCGCGCATGCTGGTGGAGAAATACGTCCTCAAACCGCGCCACGTGGAAATCCAGGTGTTCGCCGACCGCCACGGCCACTGCCTGTACCTCAACGAGCGCGATTGCTCGATCCAGCGCCGCCATCAGAAGGTGGTCGAAGAAGCCCCGGCACCGGGCTTGTCCGCCGAGCTGCGCCGCGCCATGGGCGAAGCGGCGGTCAAGGCCGCGCAGGCCATCGGCTATGTGGGTGCGGGCACGGTGGAATTTCTGCTCGACGAAAGCGGCGATTTTTTCTTCATGGAGATGAATACCCGCCTGCAGGTCGAGCATCCGGTCACCGAACTGATCACCGGCCTCGACCTGGTGGCCTGGCAGATTCGCGTGGCCCGTGGCGAGCCGCTGCCCTTGCAGCAGGCGCAGGTGCCACTGCGCGGCCATGCCATCGAGGTGCGGCTGTATGCCGAAGACCCCGATCACGATTTCCTGCCAGCCACCGGCACCCTTTCGCTGTACCGCGAGGCCGCCGAGGGGCCGGGTCGGCGCATCGACAGCGGCGTGGCCCAGGGCGACGGCGTGTCGCCGTTCTACGACCCGATGCTGGGCAAACTGATCGCTTGGGGCGAGAACCGTGAAGAGGCGCGCTTGCGCTTGCTGGCAATCCTCGATGAGACCCTGGTCGGCGGCGTGAAGACCAACCTGGCGTTCCTCAGGCGCGTGCTCAGCCATCCAGCGTTCGCCCGTGCCGAGCTCGACACCGGGTTCATCCCCAGGCATCAGGCGCAGCTCTTGCCTGCGCCCGTAGCCCTGCCAGACGCCTTCTGGCACTGCGCCGCCGATGCCTTCATCCAGAGCGAGCCACTGCGCAGCCGTGCCGACGATGCCTACTCACCGTGGACGGCGACCTCCGGCTGGCGGTCCGGCGGCGGCGCCGAGATCCAACTGCACCTGAGCTGCCAGGGCGTGGAGCGCCGCGTGCGCGCCCATGGCCAGAACCGCTTGCAGGGCGAGCAGTTGCGGGTGGCTGGCCAGCCGAGTCAACGTCTCCCCGCCGTTCGCCAGGGCGACACGCTGTATCTGAAATGGGCGGGAGAGCTGCACGCCATCACCCACTTCGACCCCATCGCCGCCTGCGCCAGCCACGCTCACCCCGGCGGCCTGAGCGCGCCCATGAATGGCAGCGTTGTACAGGTGCTAGTGGCCCCGGGCGATCAGGTCGAAGCCGGCGCGGCACTGGTGTTGCTCGAAGCGATGAAGATGGAGCACAGCATTCGCGCGCCGCACAGCGGGACGGTGAAAGCGGTGTTTTGCAGCGCGGGTGAGTTGGTGGCCGATGGGGCTGTGCTGGTCGAGTTTGAGGAAGGGCCTTGAGTCTTCAGACTGCCGTGCGCCGGGTGGAGGCCGATTGGCGCTCGTGTTCGCTCAACGAGCATCGAAAGGCCGCTATTTCAGCGACAGTCCCAACGCTTGGGCCTTGCTAGCAACTTATTCACGCAGGCGTTACTCCTGATGGGATGCTCTTCCAATGCCTTGGAGAACTGATCGAACGTTTGCCCCTCGAGCAAAAACTGACGTTGCTCAAGAAGTACCTGCTCGGCACGCTTGCACGCTGCGTCGAGCACGAACGTGGTGCGATCTCCGCCCACGATCTCAATGGCAGCATCGATAAGAGCGCGGCGATGCTCAGTGACTCGCATGTTCAACGCCACGGATTTGCTTCGATCCTTGCTGCGCAGTTCACTCATGGAGAGCTCCTGATACCTGAATGGCGTGTTGGACGCCGCAACGGAAGGTACAACCGCGTAACGCAGATTTGTAGCCGCACAGCCAAAAGCGTGACCGATAGAAAGCGTGGGAATTTTCTGAAGCCTTCAGGCGGATCTTCATGTGCCACTACTTGGGAACTATCCTACGCCCGCTCCAGAAGCGTCGCTGTTGTTGGGCATGGCAAGCAGGGCTAATTTCCCCAGGTCGTCATTTGGCGACCGGGTGTGAGAGCCCGGCGATACATCGTGCCAGCGTTATGGCAGCCGTTCGCGGGCAGGCTTCGGCCTGGCCGGAATTCCGATGTTCGCCGGTCTCTCACCCCGCGTACGGCTGCCACCTGATTCTGTGAGAGGAAAACATCTGGCAGGTTCTAGAGACGAACTCGGAATAAAGCCATGAAAAAGAGCGTCCCCGATCCTCCTGACACCACTCGGCCACATCCCCTCTTCACCCTCAAACCCAACCTGCCGATCCCGGACGCCCTCGTCCATCTCGTCCAACTGCTGCGCGGTATCGAGGACACCCTCGACGAATTCTGCTGCGCCAACGCGGGCGCAGCAGGCACGGCGATGTTGCTCAATGCCGCACAAAGCGCGCAATTGGGCCGACAGTTGGCCGAGCATGCACTCGCCGACCGCAGCGGTTGAGCACGGCGCTTAGCGTCGCTCAGTCCTCGAAGATGAAGTCGAACTCGGCCTCGTGCAGCGTATGCAGGTAAGCGTTGAAGTCAGAGGCGATCACCTTGTAGCTGTCAGGGTCGTGCAGGTAGCGCACCACCTGCCCCGACACCCCGCCCGGTGCCGGGTCGAAGTCGACGTACAACTGCGAGGTGCCGCCATTGTTGATGCAGTAGGCGAAGCACAACCGTCGATTGAGCGGCGCATGAGCATCGATGCCGGCCCCGAGCAACTCGGGGTCTTCGTCCAGATATTCCTCATAGATCTGCGCGATGCTGGTCGGCGCGGCCTCGCTGTCCTCGAGGATCTGCGCCACCGAGCGCAGGTAGTACGGGTACTCCACCACATCGGAACCGAGGATCGGTACGGCGATTTCGCCGCCCGGATATTCGCGCCAATGGGTGCCGTCCACCTGCTGCAGCAAGCCGATCAGCGCCGGCGGGCACTGTGGGTAGCGTTGCACCAGGCGCTGCAGCTCTTCAGGCGAAGCGCCATGGGCGCGGGCGAACTGCTCGGCTTCGTCTTCGCCCAGGCGCTTGCGCACTTCGGCCAGGTAATCGGTGGCCAGGGTCAGGCTGTGCTGATGGGCGTCGAGCGTCATGTCGTCGGTTCCTCAGAAGGCTTTTGGGCATCTTGCAGCAGCACCATACTCTGCGGCGAAGACAGCGCAATGCCTTCATCGCGCAGGCGGCCGAGAATGGTGAACAGCAGGTCGCTGCGCGCGCCCCCCACCTGGCGGGGGCTGGCCACGTAGCCGCTGGCGCTGATCAGCATGCCGCTGGCGGTCAAATCCTTGAAGGTCACCGACGGCGCCGGGGCATCGAGAATGCCTTCATGTTCCTTGAACGCTTGCAGCAGCAACTCGCGCACCCGCCCGGCATCGGTGTCCAGCGGCAGGGTCAGGGTCACGCCGACCACACCCAGGGCGTTGGCCATGGTGACGTTGCGCACGTTCTGGGAAATGAACTGCGAGTTGGGCACGATCACCGTCGAGCGATCGGACATCTGGATCTCGGTGGCGCGCACATTGATGCGCCGGATATCGCCCTCGACGCCGGCCAGGCTGACCCAGTCGCCGACCTTCACCGGTCGCTCGGTGAGCAGGATCAAGCCGGAGATGAAGTTCTGCACGATCTGTTGCAGGCCGAAACCGATACCCACCGACAGCGCACTGACCACCCAGGTGAGGCTGGTCAGGTTGATGTGCAGGGTCGACATCACCAGCATGGCCAGGAACAGGAAGCCCAGGTAACCGACCAGGGTCACCAGCGAGGCGCGCATGCCGGCGTCCATGTCGGTTTCCGGCAGCAGCCGCTCGCTCAGCCAGCGCTTGAGCACGCGCAAGGCGAACAGGCCGCCGAGGAAGATCGCCAGGGCCAGGAAGATGTCCTGGGGCACGATGTTCAAATTGCCCAGCAGCTTGCCGCCGCTGCCGTCCCAGTCGGCCAGGCTCAGCAGCAGCTCGCTGGGGCTGGTGCCCGAGGGCATGAACGCCAGCAGTGCGGCGATGAACAGCATCACCGTGCGCCCCAGCCCGCCCAGCAAGGTACTGGCCTGGGCCTGATGGCGGTGCTGCAGGCCCAGCGCCGAGGCCAGGGCCGCGCCGCCGGGTTGACGTGGCGACAACAGGGTTTCGCAGAGGTCGCCGAACACCGTGACCAGCAGGTAGGCGCACACCGCCACCACGCTGATCCACAGCAGCTTGGCGGTGAGGAAGTAGGCCAGGGTCAGGTAGCCGGCGAGCAGAGACGCCAGAATCGCAATGACCCACAGCACCACCACGAACGGAATCAGCCCGGCCAGGCCGGCGGGGCGCTCCAGGCCGTGCTGGCGTCGGGTGCGGCGGTAGCGCACCAGCGCCGCGACGAACAGCAGCGACACCACCAGCGCGGTCAGGCCGTTGGTGGCCAGGGTCAGCGCCAGGCTGGTGCCGATCACGCTGTTGATGCGCTCCTGGGTCAGCAGCAGCACCAGGGTCAGGGCCAGCACTTGCGGGAACCAGGCCAGCGCTTCGGCCACCTCGTCGGGGATCGGCGGCAAGCGCCACGACGGCCGTTGCAGCATCAGCATGGCGCGGCCCAGGCCGGAGATGAAGGCGCTGAACACCACCAGGGTGAGGATATGGTTGGTCAGGCTGGCCAGGTCCGCGCCCAGCTCGGCGCTGCTTTCCAGGCCCCAGCGCAGCAGCGACACCGACCCGGAAATGGTCGCCAAGGTGGCCAGGGCCACGCTCAGGGCCAGGGCACTGCGACGCAACCGGCCTTCGGGGAGCCAGCGGATCATGGCGTCGGCCAACAGCCGTTCGAGCACGCGGCGCACCAGGGTCCAGACCAGAATCGCCGCCACCAGCGAGGTGATGAACCACCAGCGGTGCTCGGCATTGAACGCCGTGGCCACGGCATCGGCGGCTTCGCCGCGCAGGTCGCGCAGGCGCGACACGTCTTCATCGGTGGGGCGAATGAAGCTCGACCAGAACGCCGGGCTCAGCGGGCTGGCCGCACGGCTGCTGATCTGCGAGTTGAACAGGCTGCGGCGCAGGTTGACGATCTGCGTGGACAGGTCGCGGGCCGACTGGGTCAGTTGGGTGGCCTCGGTCTGTTCGCCGACCAGCGCCTTTTTCTGCTTGTCCAGTTGCTGGCGCTGGCGGGTCAGGCTGTCGGGCTCGTCCGGCTGCACCGGGCCGAGTACGTTGAGCTGATCGTCCAGACGGGCGACGTCGGCGGTGCGCTGGGTGGCCAGGGCATCGGCCTGGCGCTGCACCTGCAAGGCCGACTGGCGCAGTTGCGACAGCACATCGTCGTTGGCGTTGGTGGTGACGCCCTGGCGGATCTGGTCGAGCCGATCGCTCAAATCCTGCAGGCTGGCGTGTTCGTCCAGGGTCTGCTGCTCGGCGGCCGCCAGGCTCGCCGGGGCATCGCCGGGTGCCGACCAGGCCGGCGTCGCTACGCACAACAACAAAGCCAAGATCACTGCATAAAAACGCTCAAGGCTGACATGCCTCATCGACTTCCCCTCTATGCAAATCGATAGGCGAAGAATTCTACGCTGCCTCCGCGCTCAGGTGAGCACCGTTTCTCGTTTCAGCAGTGCACGTTTGCGCGCCACGCCCCAGCGATAGCCGCTCAGATCGCCATCGCGGCGCACCACCCGATGACAGGGAATGGCCACGGCGATGCGATTGGCCGCACAGGCCAGGGCGACCGCACGCACCGCCTTGGGCGCGCCGATGCGCTCGGCGATATCGCTGTAGCTCACCTGCGTGCCGGCCGGCACCTCGCGCAGGGCTTGCCAGACCCGCTCCTGGAAGGCCGTGCCCTGTACGTCCAAGGGCAGGCGCAAGCCCAGCGACGGCTGTTCGACGAAGCCCACCACCTCGGCCACCAGACGCTCGAACGCGCTGTCGCCACCGATCAGTTCGGCCTTGGGAAACTGATCCTGCAAGTGTTCGAGCAGCACCTGCGGGTCATCGCCCAGCGCGATGGCGCAAATGCCCCGCTCGCTCTGCGCCACCAGGATCGCCCCCAGAAAACACTGGCCCAGCGCGAAGCGAATGCACGCTCCGGCGCCACCGGCCCGGTAGTCACGGGCGCGCATGCCCAGGCGCTGGTCGGCGTCGGCGTAGAACCGGCTGTTGGAATTGAAGCCGGCCTCGAAGATCGCCTCGGTGATGCTGCCCGCTTGCTCCAACCCATCGCGCAGTCGCCTGGCCCGAAACGCCGTGGCGTACGCCTTGGGCGTGAGGCCGGTTTCAGCCTTGAACAGGCGATGCAGATGAAAGGGACTGACCGCCAGTTGCCCAGCCAACTGCGCGAGTGGCACGGCGCTGTCGCTGGACTCGATCAGGCGGCAGGCCCGAGCCACCAGCGTAGCGCGTCGGGTCTCGGGTTCGCCGCTCTTGGCCGTGCAGCGCTTGCAAGGCCGGTAGCCCGCCGCCTGGGCGGCGACGGTGTCGCTGAAGAACTCGATATTTTCGCGCTTGGCCAGGCGCGAGGGACAACCGGGATGGCAATGGATGCCGGTGCTGCGCACGGCATACACGAAGTGGCCACGCGCGGCAGGGTCACGGGTCTGTACGGCCTGCCAGCGCTGAGCATCGGTGCAGTAGGGAATGACAGACATGATCGACGCCTCTGACGGAATTGGCTGCAACGGTGACAGGCGCCGCTCAGGCGAGCACTCCGCTTCTTGCTCGGTTATTGTCAGGCACGCCAGAGATACCAGGCTGCCACGGTTCGATACGGACGCCACGGCTCGCCCAACACGCGCATCTGCGCAGGCGTCGGCGCGCGCTCCAGCCCCTTCAGGCGACGGTACCCCTCGCGTATGCCGAAGTCATCCACCGGCAGGATGTCCGAGCGCTCAAGGCTGTAGATCAGCAGCATTTCCACGGTCCAGCGGCCGACACCGTGCAGGCTCACCAGGCGCTCGACCAGCGCAGCGTCGGCCATCGTCCGCGCCTCCTGCAAAGTCGGTACTTGCCCGTCCAGGCGGGCCTGGGCGATGCCCAGGATGGTCGCCAGCTTGCGCGCCGAGAGCCCGCAATCGCGCAGTACCTGCGGATCGACCGCGAGCAGTTGCTCGGGCGCGGGGAAGCGTTGATTCGGGTACAGCGCCAGCAGCCGACCGAGAATCGCCTCGGCGGCCCGGGCGTGCAATTGCTGGTAGGCCACCGCGCGCACCAACGCCTCGAAGGGTTCCCGTGCGGGTTTGGCGCGGTGCAGGCAGGGGCCGACGCGGGCAACGAGCCGAGCCCAGTCCGGGTCCAGGTCGCTGAGACACGCGCGGGCCTGCTCGAAAGCCTGGGGCGAAAGGTCGGCGTGGATCATAGGGCGGCTACCGGTGGCGCAGGGACGAAGCCCACAGGGTAGACCACGCGCGGCTCAGCGTATCGCCGAATCCTGCGCAGCGAATTCGCACTGCGCCATTGCTGGCAGATCGTCACGCGCCTAGAATTGAGAACCATTAACAATCGTACTTCCACCCTCTTTCCCTCCAGGACCGCCGTCTGATGCCGCTCAACGACACGCTCGCGCCTGCCGACATCGATCAGCTCTACCAGACCCACAACGCCTGGCTGCGTGGCTGGCTGCGGGCGCGGGTCGGCTGTCGGGAGCATGCCGCCGACCTGGCCCAGGACACCTTCGTGCGCCTGCTGCGTGCGCGCAATGTTTCGCCGCTCAAGGAACCGCGCGCTTATCTGAGCAGCGTCGCCCGCGGCCTGATGATCGACCAGTACCGCCGCCGCGCCCTGGAGCGTGCCTATCAGCAAAGTGTGGCCGGCGTGCCGGAAGGCGAGGCGCCGAGCGAGGAACACCGTCTGGTGATCCTCGACACCCTCGAGCGCCTGGATCGCGCCCTGCATCAGCTCAAGCCGCGCACGCGGGAGGCCTTTTTGCTAGCCCAGCTCGACGGTCTGAGCATCGCCCGGATCGCCGCACACCTGAAGGTGTCGAGGGCCACCGTCGAACGCGACCTGGCCAAGGCCTTGGCCGCCTGCTACCGGGTGCACTATGCCGAACACTGAGCAGTCACCAGCCCAGGCGCAGGTGGACGAGGCCATTGCCTGGCTGGTCAAGCTGCGCTTCGACGAGCCGAATGCACGGCTTGAACGGCAGTTCCAGGACTGGCTGCAGCGTCATCCGCTCAACGCCCTGGCCTGGCAGCGGGTCAGCCGCATGGGTGAGGAATTGGCGGGTCTGCCCTCGGCCCTGAGCCGGCGCACCCTCGACCACAGCCAGCGCCAGCGCTTGGCCCGGCGCGACACGCTCAAGCTGCTGGCGGGCCTGGCGGTGTGCACGGGCGCGGCCTGGGGCCTGCGCGAGCCGTTGGGCCTGCCCGCGCTGATGGCCGACAGCCGCACCGCCACTGGCGAGCGCCGCGACCTGCGGGGCAGCGACGGCAGCCGCCTGCAACTCAATACCGCCAGCGCCATCGACCTGCGCTACAGCGCCAACCAACGGTTGCTGACGCTGATCCGGGGTGAGGTCAGCCTGGCCAGCCAGGCCGACGATAAGCGCCCCTTCCATATTCAGACGTCGGTCGGCGAACTGAACACCCGCGACGGCCATCTCCTGCTGCGCGAGCATGACGCCGGCCTGCTGCTGGCCGTGCGCAGCGGCGAGGTGCAGCTGTTCCCGGCGTCCGCTCAGTCGCGGCGCGTGGGGCCGGGTGAAGTGCTGAACGTCGGTCCTGCAGGCGGGGTCGAGGCGGCCCACTTGCAGCGTGATCCGTGGGGCTGGACCGAGGGCGTGTTGAGCGTGCAGAAGATGCCGCTCGGTGCCTTCGTGACGGAGTTGTCACGCTATCGACCAGGGTTTATCCGCTGCGCCCCGCAGGTGGCCGGGCTCGAGGTGTCGGGCACCTATCAGTTGGCCGACACCGATCAGATTCTGTATCTGATCGCCCACACGCTGCCGGTGCGTGTCGATTATCGGACGCGGTATTGGGTGGCGATCCGTAACGTGTGACACACCTGGCCAAAAATAAATGAGGTGGAATCTCATTCTCGTCCGGCCTGAAGGAATCAAGCCCATACGTGGCTCACCCCACCTTCAGGAGCGCTCCATGATTCGCCCGTGTTCTCCCTCCTCCACTGGACTGCGCCGTGCCATCCACGCCGCCGCCTTCGGCCTGGGCCTGGCCGGCAGCGCCCTTTGTGTCAAAGCCGTGGCCGCGCCGGCCGACCAACGTCAGCAGCTTTCATGGAACATTGCTCCGGGACCCTTGGCCGCAGCGCTGGAACAACTGGCGCGCCAGGGCGGGCTGAACCTCTCGTTCGATGCCGCCAGCCTCGCGGGCAAGACCACCGGCGGCGTGCAGGGCCGCCATGACAGCGCCCAGGCCCTGTCGATCCTGTTGCAGGGCAGCGAGGTGCAGGCCCAGCAGCAAAGCGCGAACAGCTTCATCCTGATGCCGGCGCTGGACGTCGGCGATGCCCTGCAGTTGGGCGCCACCAGCATCTCCAGCGACCTGCTGGGCGAAACCACCGAACACACCGGCTCCTACACCACCGGTGCGGTGACCATCGGCAAGACCCCGCAGAGCATCCGCCGCACACCGCAGTCGGTCACCGTGGTCACCCGCCAGCGCATCGACGACCAGCAGATCACCAACCTGACCAACCTGCTGGAGCAGACGCCCGGCGTGGTGGTCAACCTCACCGACAGCGAGCGGGTGCAGTACTACTCGCGCGGCTACTCCATCGACGCCATCCAGTACGACGGCGCCACCGTGGTGCAGAGCAGCGGCGGCGGCTCTTTCATCCAGAGCGATGCCGCGATCATCGACCGTGCCGAGATCCTGCGCGGGGCCACCGGCATGCTGCGCGGCTCGGGCAACCCGTCGGGCACGGTGAACCTGGTGCGCAAGCGGCCGACCTACGACTACCAGGGCAGCGGCAGTATCACCCTCGGCACCTGGAACGCCCAACGCTATGTGGCAGACGTCTCCGGCCCGCTGACCGACACCGGCAACGTGCGCGGCCGGATCATCGCCGTGCACGACGACAAGGACCACTTCCAGCGCTCGCGCCAGGAGCGCAAGGACGTGCTGTATGGCGCGCTGGCCTTCGACCTCAGCGACAGCACCACCCTGACCACCGGTCTTGAATGGACCCAGCTCGATGCCACCGGGGCCTGGGGCAACCTGCCGGCCGACTACGACGGCTCGCCCCTGCCGCTGGGCCGCAGCACCTACCTGGGCGCCGACTGGAACCGCTGGAACCGCAGCAACCTGCAAAGCTTCGCCGAACTCGAACACCGCTTCGACAACGACTGGACGCTCAAGCTGATGGCCCAGCGCACCCATTTCCAACTGGCCGACGACGGCTTCAAGCAGACCTACTTCACCCGCGCCACCGGCACCGCCAATCCCACCAACAACCCCTACCTGATGCGCTACCAGGTCACCGAGGGCGATGGCGGCGAAAGCCTGCAGAACAACCTCAGCGCCACCCTCAACGGGCCGTTCGACCTGTTCGGTCGCACCCATGAACTGATGGTCGGGGTCGAGCGCATTCGCAACGATTCCTACGCCTCGGCCACCAACTTCGTGCAGTCGGGGCTGTTCGACATCCGCACCTGGGACCCCAAGCGCAGCCTGGCCAATCCCCCGATCGACATCACCGCGCACCCGGTGCGCACCCGCACCACCCAGGAAGGGGCCTACGCCACCTGGCGCATTTCCCTGGCCGACCCACTCACTGCCATCATCGGCGCGCGCAGCAACTGGTATGACTACGAGCAGGAAAACAACACCCGCTCCAACGGCACATTCAGCGTCGACAACAAGGTGGTGCCCTACGCCGCGCTGATCTACGACCTCAACGACACCTTCAGCACCTACGCCAGCTACACCGAAATCTTCAACCCGCAGACTGCCACCAACGCCAGCGGCTCGGTGCTCGCACCGGTCACCGGCGAAGCCTACGAGACGGGCATCAAGGGCGAGTTCTACGACGGCCGACTGAACACCTCGCTGGCGTTCTTCCGTATCTACCAGGTCGGCAACCCGCTGGACGACATCAGCGGCCCCAACCCCTGCCCGCCGAACTACACCAGCGGCTACTGCAAGGTGGCGGCCGGCAAGAACCGCAGCCAGGGCTTCGAGCTGGAGATTTCCGGCGAAGTGCTGCCGGGCTGGAACGTCAGTGGCGGCTACACCTACAACACCACCGAATACCTCAAGGACACCACCGGCAACACCGGCAACGCCATTCGCACCACCGACCCCAAGCGTCTGCTGCGCCTGTTCACCAGCTATCGCCTGCCAGGCGAATGGGAGGCGTGGACCGTTGGCGGTGGGGTGCAGGCGCAGAGCGACATCTACAACCGCAGCGGCAACGCGGTGGCCAGCCAGTCGGGCTACGCGGTGTACAACGCCATGGTCAACTACCGCTTCAACGATCAGTACTCGCTGCAGGTCAACGCCAACAACCTGTTCGACCGCCGCTACTACCGTCAGGTGGCGCCGACGCCGACTGGCTACTACTGGGGTGACCCACGCAACGTATCGGTCACCCTGCGCGGCAGCTTCTGAGGCCTAGCCCGCCTGGACTGACACCCGCTGCACCTGCCGATACGCCTGGCGGGCGAAGCACACGAACAGCCCGGCCATCAGCGCCAGGGCCATGGGCAGGCCGTGGGGCGCGACATCCATCGCCGCCCCGCTGAGCAACGGGCCGACCAGGCTACCGGCGCCCCACAGCAGCCCGACGCTGGCGTTGGCGGTGACCAGGTCGCGTCCTTTGAAGCGCTGGCCGATCAGCACCAGCGCCAGGGTGTAGATGCCGCCGGCCACTGCGCCAAGCAGCACCAGCAGCGGCCATAACAGCCACGTCAGGTTCAGCAGCCAGGGCAAGGCGATGCCGATGGCCATGGCCACCACGCCGCACAGCAGGTGCAGCCCGGTACGCTCGACCCGATCGGCCAGCCAGCCCAGTGGCAGTTGGAAGAGCATGTCGCCGGCGAACACCACCGTCACCATCAACGCCGCCACGCCCACGGCAAAGCCGTGGCTGGTGGCGTAGACCGGCAGCAAGGAGAGCACCACAGCGTCGAAGAACGAGAAAAACAGCACCGCTACGCACAGTGCCGGTGCGACGCGGAAGAAGCCCGCCAGGGTGAAGCTGCGTGCGTCCTGCTCGTCATACTCGACGCAGTCGTTCGGCACGCTGAACACAATGCACAGCAGGGCCAGGCCGTAACCGGCGGTGACCACGGCGGTGATCCATGGGCTGTTCGGCCCGAACAACGCCAGCAGCGCCGGGCCGAGCACCTGAAAGCCGGTGAAACTGGTGGCGTACAGCGCCATGATCTTGCCGCGGTTGTGCTCCGCGCACAGCGCATTGACCCACGACTCGCCGAGAATGATGGCGATGCCCATGCCGATCCCCAAGGCCAGGCGCAGCAGCGCCAGCAGCCAGAGCCTGTCGAAAGCCCATTCCAGCAAACCGATGCTCAAGGCGCATAGGCTGAAGCACAGCAGGTAGAGGGTGCGCCGGGTGAAGTGCCGACAGCAGGCATCGACCATGAAGGCCGAGAGCATCATCCCGGCGGCAGGAATCGCCGAGACCATGCCGATTTCCAGGGTGCCCGCCCCGGCCTGGTGCAGACGCAACGACACCAGCGGCAGGCTGGCCCCCAGGCTGAAGCCCACCACCGACACGGCGAACAACAGGCCCGCCAGCAAACGCATGTTCATGTACTTTTCCACCCCACCGAAGGATCGACAAACGCAGGCGCCCACGGCCGTGTCGAGAACACACGGCAGACGCAGGCCTGGATCAGCTCGAGGCGAGGTGCGGGGAGAAGGTGAAGGCGAACAGCACGCTGCGTCGACGCTTGAGCACCGTGTCGCTCGGCCACGCGCGGCGCGCTGTCGGGGCGACAGGCTGGCAGCAGGGGCTGAGGCTACGGGTGCGGCGCATTGCGAGGTTCGCTGCAAGAAGATGAGGGGGTCGGACTCTAGGCCAGGGCCGCCTAATCCGTCAACGCCCAGGCAGCGCCGGGATGCTGTTCACTCAAGATCTGTAGTGTTGGGCATTGGGGCTGCTGCGCAGCCCTTTCGCGGCACAAGGCCGCTCCCACAAGTTCCGCGCAGCCCCATGTCTACGGCTTTACGCGGACTTTGTGGGAGATTCTATGGTTGTGGGCAATGCTTTTTGCCGCCTTTGCTCACGTATTCGCCTTGAGTCTTCATCAAGGCGAATGCAATTCTGGCCAGCTTTCGCGCCAGGATGACCAGGGCCTGAGTGGTTGCCTTACCTGTACTCCGATAATGTTCATAGACCTCCTTCCAGGCCTCGGTTTTGCTAGCGGACATGGCGGCGTTGTGCAAGAGTCGGCGCACTTCTGAGCAGCCGCGCTTGGTCAAGCGTCTGCGTCCGCATTTCTGGCCTGATTCGGAAACTTCCAGATCCATACCCAGAAAAGCGATGAAGGAGTCGCTTCGCTTAAAGTCGCCACGGATGAAGGCAGTGACCAAAGCGACAGCCGTTAGAAAACCAATGCCTTCAACTGCTTGGCAGCGGGCAACCTGCTCGCTCAGCCCTGCCTCTCTCACTGATGTCTTCAAACGCTTTTGAATCAGCAGATCAAGCGATGCAAAGTGCTTGGCAAAACTTTTGAAGGCTTCTTTGAGGGACACTTCGTTTCCCCAGCTCTGGGTCAGGCTGGTGCGTGCCGACACCAGTGCTGCTCGGCGTCGCAGAAGGCTCTGGAGCTTGCTGTAGACGGCTGGAGGGGGCGTCCAAGGACGAAGCGCACTGCCCTCACGATTAAGGAAACGGGCGAGTAGACAGGCATCAGACGCGTCGGTTTTGACACGCCCGCCAATTCCTTTTCGGTAGTTGCTCAGCTGGAACCCATCGACGACATAGACGGCAAAACCCACTTCGTAAGCCATCTCCACCAAGTCCAGGTGATAAACGTTGGTGGCTTCAACACAGATGGCCGTATTGGCAGGCTGAAGTGCCAGCCATTTGCGGATCTCAGGCTTGGTATTTTTAAACGCGTGTTGTTGAGCAGTGTCCTCGCAGTAACTGACCAGTTCGACCTTGGCGACATCGACGCCAATGATGAACTTCTCGACTCGCATTGCCATGACCTGAACTCCCACGGTATGGTTTTTGGGCTCGGAGGGGGTTCACCAAGAGGCGCTGGCTTGCTTCTATCGTCGCTTGCAAACGATGCATTCTTTATCGGCGCTTTGGTGAAGGGGTGGGGCGAGGTCTCCCACGGTCTGTACTGTTTGTGGACAGTCAGATTCGGCCTTTTCGTCCCACCACCCCTTCGAGTATCACCATACAAGCGGCCTTGTGCCGCGATTGGACCGCTTAGCGGCCCCGGCTCAACGCTTCCCGGTCGATGGCAGGAACACCGCCAGCAAGCCGAACAACGGCAGGAACGAGCACAATCCGTACACGTACTCGATCCCGCGCAGGTCGGCCAGGTAACCGAGCAGCGCAGCGCCGATGCCGCCGAAGCCGAACATCAGGCCGAAGAAGATCCCGGCGATCATGCCCACGTTACCCGGCACCAATTCTTGCGCGTACACCACGATCGCGGAAAACGCGGAGGCCAGGATGAAACCGATCACCAGGCTCAGCACGGTGGTCCAGAACAGATCGGCATACGGCAGCGCCAGGGTGAATGGCGCCACCCCCAGAATCGAGAACCAGATCACCGCCTTGCGCCCGATGCGGTCACCGATCGGCCCGCCGAAGAAGGTGCCAGCGGCTACGGCGCCGAGGAACAGGAACAGGTGCAATTGCGAACTGGCCACCGACAGGCCGAACTTCTCGATCAGGTAGAAGGTGAAGTAGCTGGTGAAGCTGGCCATGTAGAAGTACTTGGAGAACACCAGCAGGCCCAGCACCACCAGCGCCGCCAGCACGCGTCGACGCGACAGCCCATGGCTGGCGACGCCGCCCTTGCGCGCCTTGTACTGGTTCAGGTGGTCCTTGTACCAGCGCCGCAGCACCAGGGTCACGCCGAAGAAGAACAGGGCTGCCAGACCGAACCAGGCCACATGGGTCTGACCAAACGGAATGACGATGGCCGCTGCCAGCAATGGGCCGAATGCGGAGCCGGCATTGCCGCCTACCTGGAAGGTCGACTGCGCCAGGCCGAAGCGCCCACCCGACGCCAGCCGGGCGATGCGCGAGGTCTCCGGGTGGAAGGTCGACGAGCCGATGCCCACCAGCGCCGAGGCCAGGAGGATCATCGGAAAGCTGCCGACAAAGGCGAGCATGACGATCCCCACCAGGGTGCACAGGGTGCCCATCGGCAACAGGTTCGGTGTGGGGCGTTTGTCGGTGTAGAAGCCGACCCAGGGCTGCAGCAGCGAGGCGGTCACCTGGAAGGTCAAGGTGATCAGGCCGATTTGGGCGAAGCTCAGGTCGTAGTTGGCCTTGAGCATCGGATAGATGGCCGGCAGGACCGACTGGATCAGGTCATTGATCAGGTGCGCCAGCGCGCAGAACGTGATGATCCGCATCACCAGCGGACTGCTGCCGGAGGACGGCGTAGCGCTGGGGATCGCGGGGCTGCTCGGGGTACTGCTGATGGCCATGGGCTCGACATCCGTGCTCTGGTTGGGCTCCGATTATTAGAAACATCTCGATACGAAGCCACCCCTAATTTCCCAGCAGCGTGCCATCCATCCGATGCGTACTTGTAAATGGTTCTCACTACAATTAGCATCTTCCGCTCCCTTCCCTCAGTTCCGGGCACCCTGCCCGCTTCGCGAGCCGACCGATACCATGAGCCCGATGCCAGCCGCGCGGTTCGACCCTGATCCCCACCAAGAAGCGCTGCGGTGGCTGGCCCTGCTGAGCCGCCCCGGCAGTCACGCGCAGCAGCGCAAGGCCTTCGCCCAGTGGTGCCAGGACCCGGAAAACGCTCGCGCCTTTGCCGCCCTGCAGCACCGTCCTGGCTCAGTGCCGACCCCGGCCGGGCGGCCGCGTCCACGACCGCTGGCGCTGCGCCGCAGCCACTGGGGCAGCCTGCTCGGCGCGCTGTTCCTGCTGCTGCTGGCCGCACTGGCCTTTGTCTACTGGCCACTGATGCAGCGCCTGGGCAGCGAACTGCACACCAGTGCTGGCGAGCGGCGCAGCGTGCGTCTGGCCGATGGCTCCACCCTGCACTTGGACGGTGCCAGCGCGATGAACGTGGACTTGCGCGGTCGCACCCGACAGTTGCAACTGGTGCAGGGCTTGGTGGATCTGGAGGTCAACCTCGATGGGCGCGCGCTGGAAGTTCAGGTGGACGACGTGTCGATCCAGGTCTTCGCCACGCGCCTGAGGCTCAGCCGCTACGGCGATCACGACGAGCTGGTGGTGCTCAACGGCAAGGCTCTGATCCGCCAGGGCGGCGACCAGCGCCTGCTCTCGGCCGGCGAGCGGGTGCGGTTCGATTCGGGGCATCTGGAGGCGGTGGAAAAAATCGACACCCGCAGCCTTCAGGCGTGGCGCGACGGTCGCTTGATCGCCCGCGACCTGCCTTTGCAGCAGGTGCTGGAGGCGCTGGCCGGTTATCGGGGTATGCGGGTGTGGGTGCTGGACGCGCAGATCGGGCAACGCCGAATCAGCGGCGATTTTGCGCTGGACCCTGCCAGCAATACGCTGGATGCGCTGATCGCCGACCAGCAACTGCGGGCCTACCCCTTGCTTGGCCAGGCGCTGATCGTCCATTGAGGTGAGGTGCACGGCTAAGCGTCTGAAACCGTGTGGATTTTTTTTGAAATGAGTGTTGACACAGGGGCATCACAAGAGAATAATGCGCGCCATTGGCTACATAGCTCAGTTGGTTAGAGCATAGCATTCATAATGCTGGGGTCCGGGGTTCAAGTCCCTGTGTAGCCACCAAACCTGAAAAGGGCTTACCGCAAGGTAAGCCCTTTTTCTTTGCCTGCGATTTCTTCAGCTTCTTCAGCGCACGCCCGCCGCGGCCACGGTCAACCACGTGCTGTCGCTCGATCATCATTTCCGTTTGGTTCACAAATAAGCGGCCAGGTATCGTGCGCTCCTCAATTTCCCACTAAGGACAGTGCAGTGTTTTGGAACAGGAATAAAACGCTCAAAGTTGAATGGCTGACACCGTTGACCATCTCTACACATGCCGCCGAACAACCACCGCAAGCGCTTGATCAGTCAAAAGTTACAAAAGCCAATACTGACCTCGCGTTCAAACTTGTGGCTACGGGTGCTTGGAGCATTCAAGGTGGTCTGCTGGTGTATGGTTATTCGACGCTGATCGGCTCGTACGACAGATTCGGTATCGATATCAACGAGATTGCCTTGGGTATACCGACCCTACTGTTATATGGGTACGTCAGTGCATGGTCGGGCGCGATGAGTGCAGCGAATAGCGTGCCAATCATCGGCCCTGCGCTCGTGGCACTGGCATTCATTGTGATAGCCGCGATCTTCGTGTCTTTGGTCACCAAGCGACTACCCTTCCCGGTTGTATTAGGGCTCTCCACATGGATTGGAATCACCCTGTTCACAGCCTTCATGGCACCGGCCATAGGCGTGCAGCGGGGATTGAAGAATGGTCTGGACGACTTTGCAAAATACACCGGCCTGGAGGCCTCCCAGGGTCTCGACAGTACAGTGACGGTCATCACAAGCACGTCAACAAGATTGACGGGACATCTGATCTTGGTCGATAGCAAGAGTATGTTCTTGCTGGTTGACAGAACGGTGTACAAGATTGATGGCGCCACGGGGCGTGTCATTCGAGAAACGCAACTTTCACCCAAGCCCCTACGCACACCGGTGAAGCCAAAGCAGTCTGAACACGACTGAATCAGACGGGATGGCCTGCATACGCTGCACCCAAGCGGCCATCGCCGCCCCTGCAAAACAGGCGGCTCACGCGTCGAGACATGATGTTTGCAAGCGTAGCGCCTTATTATGGACAGCCCGCCGGCCCCGGCGGCCACCGACAAGGAGTTACGCATGCACAAGCTGGCTGTATCGGCCCTGGCCGCCCTCGCCTTCAGCGGCCTGGTCCAGGCCGATGCGCGCATCGACCTGGGCGACGCGCAGCGGGTCACCCGCCTGTTCGCCTTTCCCAATAATTGCCATGTGATCTGCTTTCGCGACTGGACTCTTGAGCAGACCGTCGAGCACTACCTGACCCAAAGCGTGCGTCGCGACGGCTACGCCAACGCTCAGGTTCAGGTCAGTCGAAACAGCGACGACCATGTGCAAGCCCTCATCAGCGATGTCCCACCGAGCTACGCCGAGCCGCTGCGCCAGTTGCTCGACAGTGGCGAGCTGGCCTATCAGGGCGCCACCCGTCTGAACAAGGACGGCAAATGGGCCTACGACTGGTACCTGTTCCTGCCGCTGGGCATGGCCCTGGAGAACCGCCGCAGCATCGAGCTGCTGCATTTCCCACCGGATTACTCGCTCACCCAGGCCCAGGACTACCTGCGCTCTAACACCACCGACCGTTGGGCACAGTTGCTCATCTTCAACGGCATCGACGCCAGCCAGACCCCGGCCTACCAGACCATCGTCGACATCGCCCCGATCGCGGCGCCCGCCAGCGCCGGCAAGGACCTGGAGGGCACCTACACCTACTTCAGCGACTACCAGACGCGCATGGTCAAGCAGATGACCCTGCGCCAGGGCACCCAGCCGCTGCCGATGGTGGCCTTCGGCGCCCCGGTGCGCAGCTGGATCCAGCAGCAGTACGGGCCTAAGGTGAACGTGCTGGGGCTGGTCAGCATCAGCCCGCAGGCCGGCAGCCAGGTGCCGGTGCTCGGCGCCAACCACCCCAGTGCGATCTGGTATGCAGCGGACAAGAACAACACCGGCGGCGATCAGGACAAGGCCGACGCGGCGGGGCTGAAGATGATGGGCCAGGATCTGACCGCCGCCTGCTGGCAGGCCGGAATGGGGCGCAATCCTAACGCCGATGCCAAAGCGACGCTGGAGGCCTGTGCGACCAAGTGGCAAGTGACGCAGAAGAAGCAGACCTGCGAGCTGTTCTACCGCAGCATCCGCGACATGACGCCGGCACAGGCCGCCGCCAAGTGCAACACCGGGAGCGTGACGCGCAGCCTGCGCGATTTGCGCAGGCCGGCCGAAGTGGAGCTTTAGCCCGCGTCAGTCCTCGAGCAAGGTGCAGGCCATCACCAACGCATCTTCGCGTCCGCCCGGCGCCGGGTAGTAGTCCCGGCGCCGGCCGATTTCGTTGAAGCCGTAACGCTCGTACAACCCATAGGCCGACTGGTTGCTGGCGCGCACTTCCAGGAAGCATTCCCGGCCATTGAGCTGCCAGGCCCGTGCCATCAGGTGCTGCAGCAGGCGCAGGCCCAGCCCACGCCCCTGGTTCTCCGGCTTGACGGTGATGTTGAGCAGGTGCGCTTCGTCGATGATCACGTTGATCACCCCGTGTCCCACCTGCTGCTGGCCGTCGAACATCAACCACACTTCGTAGGACTTGAGCGCATCCTGAAAGATGCCGCGGGTCCAGGGATGACTGAAGGCGGCATATTCGATCTTCAGTACGGCATCCAGATCTGCCTCGGTCATCGGGCGGAAACTGATCGAGTCACTCATTCAACGCTCTTCCAGCGCGCCATCAGCTGGCGCATGGCTTTCCAGACGAGCGCCTTGCGCGGCGGCTCGTCCATCAACAATTCAAGACCCGGCAGTGGCCAGACCTCGCCCAGGCCCTCGACCGTCAGCATCTGGTAGTACGCCTGCTCGTCGGCAGCGGCGGCGAAGCGTACCGCCGGCAGGCCGACCAACCACACACAGTGGCTGGGGACTTCCTCCAGGCGCGCCTGGACAAAACCCTGGACGAAGTCGCGCGCCGACTCCGGGCCCTGGTCCATGGTGCTGCGCAACAGCAGCGGCCAACGCACCGGCTCGCCGACGATCTGCGGGGCGTCGGGCAGGCCGGCAGCGCGCAGCATGTCCTTGAGCAGCAGATAGGACGGGTCACGGCTCTGGAACGGCTGACCGGTGGCCAACTCCACCAACAGCAGGCAATTGCCCGCGCGCAACAGTTGCAAGGCGAAGCGCGGCGGCGGCACCGGCGCGGGCCTTGCGACCTTGGGCGCCTCCGGCTCGCGCTCGGCCACCGGGGCGGCCGGTTTGGGCGTGCTGCCTGGGCGCGGAATCTCGATCTTCGGCCGCTCGATCTGGCGCACCTGGCCGGCGACCGGCACGGCCTCGGCCTGAGTGGCGGCTGCCGGGCGCGCCGGCTGCACCTCGAAGTCCGGTGTCTCCACCGGCGCCACCGGCAGCAGCAACTCGGGCCGCGAAGGCGCCGCGAACGGCAGTTCGGCGCGCGGCAGCCAGTGCACCACTTGCATGGCGGACAGGTAGGCGCGGCGGCGGGGCTCGGTCAGCACGGCTCAGGTTCCGGAGGGTTGGGTGGCGGTCGGGCATTCTAACGCCGTTGGCGGAAATTTTCCGAGCCAATCCCGCTTCCGAGGCCGCGCGCACCGCCCAGGCGCGGGTTCATCCGCGACCAGGCCACCCAGGCCGGGCAAAACCCGGACCAAGGGGTGAAATCCTGCCCCCCTGATGCAGTACAATCGCCGCTTTTATTTGGCAACGAGTCGACCCGCCAATGATCGAACCCAAGCGCGTCCTGCGCGCCCTAGCCGAACACTGGGCCTTGATCGAGCCGCTGTGCGAGCGTTTCGACCAGGGCACCCTGAGCCTGGTCGAGCTGCGCCAGCAACTGGCCCGCCAGCAGGTGGAGAGCACCGCGCAGGACATCACCCAACTGCTCGACGTGTGGATCCGCCTGGACATCCTGGTCCCGGTGGCCAAGAGCCCGAACCGCTTCGAGCTCAACGCGCAGATCCACGATTTCCTCGCCTACCTGCGCCGCGAGCACCGCCTGGGCCTGTGCCTGGAGATCGAAGCCTACCTGCGCCACCTCGAGCGTCTGGCCGGGCATATCCAGGACGCCTTCGACAACCGCGACAGCGACGACCTGGCGCGCCAACTGCGCCTGCTCGACATGCGCGTGCGCGACGTGCTGAAGAAGCTCGATAACGACGAGCAGGCGCTGGTGGCCGTGGCCGAACGGGCCAAGACCAGCAACCGCCAGATCCCCCTGCGCCAGCGCTACGCCGAAGTGCTGGCGACCTGGGACGAATACGTCGAGCCGATGATCCAGTTGGTCAATGCCGACGGCGCCTTCGAGCAGGGCGTACGCAAGGTCGAGACCGTGCTGCTGCGCCTGCTCGGCGAGCAGGCACGCCTGGGTCATCTGGTCGACGACGACATGCTGCTGCGCACCCACGCGCGCATCCTCGAGATGCAGACCAGCGCCCAGCTCACCCTGCGCCATGCCCGCGAACTGCTGCTGCCGCTGCGCGAGGAAGCGCGTCGGCATAACGCCGTGACCCGCGGCGCCGCGCTGGCCCTGTCGGTGATCCGCAAGAAAGGCCTGGACGCCGTGCCACAGGCGGCCATGCCGCTGTTCACCCGACCGCAGAGCACCTTCCTTGGCAGCGCCAGCCAGGTCGAAGCCTATGTGTATGCGCTGGCCCGCTTCGAGCCCAAGCCGGCGCGCTTCCCCAAGGCGCACAGGACCGACAAAGGCCCGCTGCCGCGCGCGCCACGCACGGTCAAGGAAATGCTCGAACGCTGCGAAGACGCCCTGCCGCTGCCCGACCTGATGGTTTGGTTGCTGGAGCAGGAGCCCGAAGGTGCCACCGACGAACTGCTGTACTGGTTCTCGCGCCTGTCGCGTGAAAAGCGCTTCAGCCGCGCGCGCCTGGAGCGCCAGGACTACCTCACCCGCGAACACGTGGTCAGCCTGCGCTCCTTCGCCCTGACCTCCAGCCGCGAGCCCTCGCCGGCCACCACCGAATCCACCGCGAGTCCCGTCCATGCATCTTGATCTTTCCGAACTGTCCCAGCTCGCGCCGATCTTCCGCGAGCTGTTCAAGGGCTTCCACATCAGCCGCCGCGACCCGGAGCTGTACGCCCAGTTGTCGAACTTCCAGGATGCCTACCGCAGCCTGTTCAAGGCCTTGGGCTTCGAACTGGTGTGCGACACCCGCGGCTTCTACTACTTCGTCCCCGAACAGGCCGCCGCGCAGGTGAACAAGACCGCCCAACGCCTGGCACTGTTCACCTTCATCCTGGTCGAGCACCTGGCCGACCAGGGCCGCGACCCGATCGCCGTGCTCGACGGCGGCAGCATCGGCCGCGACGAGTTGCCCTCGCTGCTGGAGAAGTACCGCGACCTGTTCCTGCAGGCCGAGGTGCAGACGGTCGAGGAGCTCGAAGAAAAAATCCTGCGGCGCATGACGCAATTGGGCTTCGCCTTCGAGGAAGGTGGCATCTATCGCTTCCTGCCGCCGATGCACCGCTTCCTCGACGTGTGCCTGTCGGTCCAGCAGGACCGCGACCTGGCCGCCACCCTGCACAGCGACCTGCCGTTGCCGACACCGGTGCTGATCGAGGAAGAAACCCCCGAAGAACTGCACCGCACCGACGACCCGCTGGACCTGACGCCGTTCGACGGCGAGGAGTCCGAAGAAGACGCCCTGGCCCGTGCCATCCGCGAAGAGCAACAGGAGATTGACGCATGAGCCAGGAACGCTACGGCATTCGCCGCTTCGCACTGCTCAACACCGCCGGCTACAGCCTCGGCCTGTTCCCGCTGGAGCACCCGCTGTCGGTGTACGGCGCCAACAACCTGGGTAAATCGGCATCGATCAACGCGCTGCAATTCCCGATTCTGGCGCGCATGTCGGACATGGCCTTCGGCAAGTACAGCCTGGAGCAGTCGCGGCGGTTCTACTTCGCCAGCGACACCAGCTATATCCTCTGCGAACTGAACCTGCCCCACGGCCCGCACGTGATCGGCGTGGTCGGCCGTGGACCTGGCGGCGGTTTCGGTCACCAGTTCTTCGCCTACCAGGGTGAACTGGACCTGGCCCATTACCAGAAAGACGACACCTGCCTGCGCCAGAAGGAGCTGTTCACCAACCTGGAGCGCAATGGCCTGAAGGCCTACGAGCTCAAGCCGGACGAACTGCGCCGGCTGCTGGTGGGCGGGCACACTTCGGTGCCGCTGGACCTCACCCTGATTCCGCTGCGCTCGACCAGCGAACAGAGCCTGAAGACCTTCCGCGCGCTGTTCATTAACCTGCTGCACATGCGCGAGATCACCGCCGCCAAGCTCAAACAACTGTTCCTCGACGCCTTCGAGCACAGCCTGCGCTCGGGCAGTGTCGACTACATCGCGGCGTGCGAAGAAGCTTTCCGCGACGTGCGACGCATGGAGCAGGACTACAACGCGCTGGTCGCAGCCGGTCCGCTGGTCGAGGCCCTGGCCGGTGGCGTGGCTCAGCGCGACATTCTGCGCGGTAAGCTGCACCGCCTCTCGCCGCTGCTCGACAGCCTGCTCGGCACCTGGCAGGACTACGCGGCCGCGCGCAAGGACGAACTGGTGATCCAGGCCGAGCACTACCGGGCCGAGCAGGATGCCCTGCAGAACGACCAGCGCGGCGGCACCCAGGAGCTGATGCGCCTGGAGCGGGAGATCACCGGCATCCAGCGCTGGCTTGGCGAGCTGTCGGTGCTCAAGCACCGCTTCGCCCTGGTCGATGACGTCAAGGTGCTGGAGCAGCAACTGCTGGCGGCCAAGGACGCCCACGACGAACTGGCCGGCGCCCTGGCGCAGTCGCGCCAGTTCTCCGCCGAAGACCTCGACGAGCGCGTGCGCGACCTGGAAAAACGCCTCAAGGCCGTCAAGCAGCAGCTCGAGCACGCCGACAACAACAGCTATGCGCGCCTGCGCGAGGAATTCTCGCAGCAGGACGTCGACCGCCTGATGCGCCTGTTCAACGGCGCGCTGTTCAGCCTGCCGCTGGGCGAGCGCGGCATCGAGGTGGACGACGGCGATCAGTGGGTGAGCACCCTGGAGCAGGTGCTCGACCGCTTCAAGGGCGAACGTTTCGAAGTGCCGGGGCTGTCCATCGACCTGTCGCACATCGAACCGCCGGCGCTGCAGGCCCTGGCCGACCGCGCCGCCCTGCGCGATCAGAAGGAGCGCCTGGAAAAAGAGCTGCGCCAGCTCAAGACCCAGCAGGCCGTGGCTCTGGATCGCGCCGCGAGCAAGGCCCAGACCGAGGCGCTGTACCAGCAGGTGCTGGACGCGCAGAAGGCCCTGGAAGACTTCCGCCGCAGCGAGACGCTGAGCGCAGAAGAGCCGGAGAAGCTCGAACAGCTGGCCCAGTTCGAAGCGGCCCAGGACGAACTCAAGCGCTCCAGCGACGCGTTCACCGAGCGCGTCCAGCAACTGTCGGCCAAGCTGCAACTGGTCGGCCGCCAGATCGCCGACATGGAAGCCAAGCAACGCACCCTGGACGACGCCCTGCGTCGCCGTCAACTGCTGCCGGCCGACCTGCCATTCGGCACGCCGTTCATGGAGCCGGTGGACGACTCGATGGACAACCTGCTGCCGCTGCTCAACGACTACCAGGACAGCTGGCAGGCCTTGCAGCGCGTGGACAACCAGATCGAGGCGCTGTATGCCCAGGTGCGCCTCAAGGGCGTGGCCAAGTTCGACAGCGAAGACGACATGGAGCGCCGCCTGTCGCTGTTGATCAATGCCTATTCGCACCGCACTGAGGAAGCGCTGACCCTGGCCAAGGCCCGCCGCGCCGCCGTCACCGACATCGCCCGGACCTTGCGCAACATCCGCAGCGACTACGACAGCCTCGAGCACCAACTGGCCCTGTTCAACCGCGAGATTAACCGCCGCCAGGTGTCGAACCTGGAGAGCTTCCGCGTGGTGCTGGCGCCGAACAAGGAAGCGCTCAAGCACATCGACCAGATCATCCACAGCGCCGGCCAGTACGAGGAAGGCGAGACCCTGTCGGTGTTCGACCTCACGCAGAACGCCGAGCAGGACAACAAGAACGAAGAGGCCAAGGAGTACCTGGCGCGCCTGGTGGCGGCCAACCACAACCAGTTGGGCCTGAAGGACCTGTTCGAACTGGCCTTCGAGATCACCAAGATCAACAGCCAGCCGGTGATCCACGCCGACATCGACGGCGCCGCCTCCAACGGCACCACCATGACCATCAAGGCGCTGACCAACATGTACCTGTTGCTGCACCTGATGGACCGCGACCTGGCCGGCCGCATCCGCCTGCCGTATTACCTCGACGAAGCGGCGGACATCGACGAACGCAACCAGGCGGCGCTGTTGGAAACCAGCCAGCAGTTGGGCTTCGTGCCGATCCTGGCGAGCGTGAAGCCGCAGGTGTCGGCCCACGTGGCGATCGACCTGGAAGGCGGCAGCGGGCCGAACGGGATCTACATCGACGAATCGGACTGGAAGTACATCAGTCGGCGGGATGTGGAGAAGGCGATCGTGCGGGAGCACGCTGAAGAGACGACAGCCTGAGCATTGACTGCACGGGGCCTTTCCAGGCCCCGATCCAGGCCGTGGCCGCAACGTGTTACCGTTTTTACGTGAACTAGTCGTTTTTTTAACGCTTTGAAGCCAGCATTAGCGTTTTGACCAAGTCTTGGGCATTATCGTTTTGGCATTCTGCTCAACGAAAATTAATGCTTCTGCACTGCGATTAAAGGATTTGCACCATGCAGGTTGGCTTCCATGCCCTCGCCGAACGATACGGCATCTCATTGGTGCAACCCCTGCGCGTCAACTCGTTGATCGGAACCAGTCGCCAAAGCCGTGACAGTGGAGAGCAAATTGAGAATCGCTATCCGCCCAACTACCGTCCCAACGACGACTTTGCCGGTCACTTCGCATTCGGGCTGAAATACGAAGAGATTCACCTTGAGTTCTTCGCACGGCTGTTCGCAGCCATCGGACCCCAGCCAATCGAATCCTGGTGCCGGGATGAGCCTTTCGGCCAGTATGCCCGCCGCACCGCATTCTTTTACGAATGGCTGACCCAGAAATTCTTGGATCTCCCGGACATCACCAACGGCGGCTACATCGACGCCATCGCATCCGACCGCTACCTCACACGCACCGAACCAGTACGCATTCGCCGCTGGCGAATCAACAACAACCTTCCAGGAACTGAAAACTTCTGTCCTGTCGTTCGAAGGACAGCAGCGGTACAAGAGGGCTTGCGATTCGATCTGGGTGCAGAACTCAGTGAACTGGATCGCACTTACGGGGCGGACATACTCCTGAGAACAGCCAGCTGGCTGACCTTCAAGGAATCGCGCGCCAGTTTCCTGATCGAGAGAGAGGCAGACCAGGCGGATCGCATTCAACGCTTCGCTCACGTCATTGCGCAACATTGTGGCCGTATCCACGAGCCGCTCAGCGGCCAAAGTCTTCAGGCACTGCAAACGGAGATTCTTGGCCGCGATGCATTTGGTCTTGGGCTGCGGCGGTCACCGGTTTTTGTTGGGCAGGCCACGATGCGAGACAACATCGTGCATTACATTGCACCTCATTTCGATGACCTGACTTCAATGCTCGAGGGTTTGAAGGGCTTCGAGCGTGCCACCGAGGGAGCCGAGTCACTCGCCCGCGCTGCAGTGATTGCATTCGGGTTCGTCTACATTCATCCCATGCGCGACGGTAACGGGCGAATCCATCGTTTTCTGATCAACGATACCCTTGTGCGTGACAGGGCCATACCGGAAGGTGTGATTCTGCCGGTGTCGGCCACCATTACCAGCTCGGCCGAATTTAGAGCAGGGTATGACCGTGCATTGGAAGTATTTTCGCGGCCTTTCATGCGACGTTATGCGACTGCCTACCACTTCGGCGAGACGATCGTTCACGAGGATGGAACACCCAGCAACTTCTTTTTCGACGATTACGAGGACGCCAGATTCGCTTGGCGATACCCGGACTTGACCGAGCACGTGCTGTATACAGCACGTGTTGTCTCTCACACCGTTCGCAGGGAAATGGCGGAAGAGGCCAGGGTATTGATGGTCTTCCAGCGCGCCTTGGAACGCATCAAGGATGTCGTTGAAATGCCGGACCCCGATGCCAACCGTATTATTCGCTCCATCAAGGAGAACGGCTGGAAGATTTCCGGGAAGCTCAAGAAACAGTACCCGCCACTTGAAGACGAACGCCGGGCGGCTCGCATTCTGGAAGCCATCCGGTCCGCATTCGAAGGCGACGACGTCAACGAAGCCGAAGAATAGTCACTCAGTTCTGCACTGCGAAGGGCCTGCTAGCTGAAATCGACACGCGCCACGGAAGCGTCATTGCGCCCACGGCCGGATCGGAATTGCCGTCACCGCATTCTGCGGGCTGCCTTCGACGATACGGTCGCTGTACACCAAATACACCAGCGTGTTGCGCTTCTTGTCGAGGAAACGCACCACCTGCATAGTCTTGAACACCAGCGAGGTGCGCTCCTTGAACACCACCTCACCGTCCTTGAGCTCGGTCTTGAAGCTGATCGGCCCGACCTGACGGCAGGCGATGGAGGCCTCGGCGCGGTCTTCGGCCAGGCCCAGCCCACCCTTCACCCCGCCGGTCTTGGCCCGCGACAAATAGCAGGTCACACCCTCTACCTTGGGATCGTCGAAGGCCTCGACCACGATGCGGTCATTCGGTCCAAGGAACTTGAACACCGTCGACACCTGACCGATTTCATCGGCCCCCGCCAACATCGGCAGCGCCAGCGCGGCCACGGCAATCATCCTTTTCAGCATGTGCGAACTCCTCAGACCAGTACCAGATTGTCGCGGTGCACCAGCTCCGGCTCGGCGCTGTAGCCCAGCAGACGCTCGATGGCATCGGACGGCTGACCGATGATCTTCTGCGCCTCCAGGGCGCTGTAGTTGGCCAGGCCGCGTGCCACTTCAAGACCGTCCGGGCCCACGCAGACCACCATTTCGCCGCGCCGGAAACTGCCCTGGACGGTCTTCACGCCGACCGGCAGCAGACTCTTGTGCGACTCGCGCAGGGCCTTGACGGCGCCGGCATCGAGCACCAGCGTGCCACGGGTCTGCAGATGGCCGGCCAGCCACTGTTTACGCGCCGCGAGCATGCCGCGCTCGGGCGACAGCAGCGTGCCCAGGCGCTCGCCGGCCTTGAGCCGATCGAGCACGCGCTCGATGCGCCCGCCGATGATGATGGTATGGGCACCGGAACGGGCTGCCAGGCGCGCGGCGCGCAGCTTGGTCTGCATGCCACCGCGACCGAGCGCGCCACCGGTGCCGCCGGCCACGGCGTCGAGCGACGGGTCGTCGGCACGGGCTTCATGGATGAGCTGGGCTTCGGGGTTGTTGCGCGGGTCGGCGTCGAACATGCCATCACGGTCGGTGAGGATCACCAGCAGGTCGGCCTCGACCAGGTTGGCCACCAGCGCCGCCAGGGTGTCGTTGTCGCCGAAACGGATCTCGTCGGTGACCACGGTGTCGTTCTCGTTGATCACCGGCACCACACCCAGGTCGACCAGGGTGCGCAGGGTACTGCGGGCGTTGAGGTAGCGCTTGCGGTCGGACAGGTCGTCGTGGGTCAGGAGGATCTGTGCGGTGTGCTTGCCGTGCTCGCCGAAGCTCGACTCCCAGGCCTGCACCAGACGCATCTGGCCGATGGACGCGGCAGCCTGCAACTCGTTCATCGCGCTCGGTCGGGCAGTCCAGCCCAGTTGGCTCATGCCCGCGGCCACGGCCCCGGAGGACACCAGCACCAGTTCCACGCCCGCTTCGCGCAGCGCCACCATCTGCTCGACCCAGACCGCCATCGCACCACGATCCAGGCCCTTGCCGTCGGCGGTCAGCAGCGCACTGCCGATCTTCACGACCCAGCGCCGGGCGCCCGTCACCTTGCTTCGCATCTTCTCTTCCAACCCATGTCGAATCTGTAGATACCAAAACGCCGCTCATTCGAGCGGCGTACCGTGAGAGGGTGTTGAGGCCATCGCGGGACAAGCCCGCTCCCACAAGGATCGCAGCGGACCTGTGGGAGCGGGCTCGTCCCGCGATGGGCTCAACGCCCAAGCCTGATCACGGCACACTACTCGAAGAGCGGCGTTCAGTGTACTGCAACCGGTCAGTCGCGCACGTAAATGATTTCCGGACCGTCTTCGTCGTCCTCGAAGTCGTCCCAGTCGTCATCGTCGCCGATGTCATGCACGCTCTTGACCCCGGTGCGGCGCAGGGTGCGGGCGTCATCCAGGGCTTGCAACTGGGCCCGGGCCTCGTCTTCGATGCGCTGGTCGAGCTCGTTGAGCTCGGCGGCATAGGCCGGATCGTTGGCCAGGCGGTCGGCGCGGTCTTCCAGGTAACGCATGAGGTCGTGGCTGAGCTGCTCGGTGCCCTGCTTGGCGATGGCCGAGATCACATAGACCGGGCCTTCCCAGTTCAGGCGCTCGACCACTTCCTTGACCCGCGCGTCGCGGTCCTCGTCCATGATCATGTCGGCCTTGTTCAGCACCAGCCAGCGCTCGCGGTCGACCAACGCCGGGCTGAACTGCGCCAGCTCGTTGATGATCACTTCGGCGGCATCGGCCGGGCTGCTTTCATCCAGCGGCGCCAGGTCGACCAGGTGCAGCAGCACGCGGGTACGCGCCAAGTGCTTGAGGAAGCGGATACCCAGGCCGGCGCCTTCGGAAGCCCCTTCGATCAGGCCGGGGATGTCGGCGATGACGAAGCTCTTCCAGCGGTCGACGCTGACCACGCCCAGGTTCGGTACCAGGGTGGTGAACGGGTAGTCGGCGACCTTCGGCTTGGCGGCCGAGACCGAGCGGATGAAGGTGCTCTTGCCTGCATTGGGCAGACCCAGCAAGCCGACATCGGCCAGCACCTTCATTTCCATCTTCAGGTCACGCTGCTCGCCCGGCTTGCCTGGCGTGGTCTGGCGCGGCGCACGGTTGGTGCTGGACTTGAAGCGGGTGTTGCCCAGGCCATGCCAGCCGCCCTGGGCGACCATCAGCTTCTGGCCGGGGGTGATCAAGTCACCGATGATCTCCTGGGTGGAGGCGTCGATCACCGTGGTGCCGACCGGCACGCGCAGGTACAGGTCCTCGCCCTTCTTGCCGGTACAGTCGGTGCTGCCGCCGTTCTGCCCGCGCTGGGCTTCGTGGTGGCGGGTGTAGCGGTAGTCGACCAGGGTGTTGAGGTTCTCGTCGGCCACCATGAACACCGAGCCGCCGTCGCCACCGTCACCGCCGTTGGGACCACCGTTCTCGATGAATTTTTCGCGGCGGAAGCTCATGCAACCATTACCGCCGTCACCGGCTTTTACCCGGATCGATACTTCGTCAACAAACTTCATTCAAAACCGCCTCTCGCCGAACGACGAGTTGAAAACCAGAAAACCTTGAGGCTCTTGCAAAAATGAGCGCGGCGGCCCCGTACGAACCAGAAACCAACGCCGGCAGCCCAGACAAACAGCTTTGCAAGAGGCTCACCACAAACGAAAAAGCCCCGTCGCATGACGGGGCTTCTGGAGCGACGTCGCGATCAGGCGGCGACGATGCTCACATAGCGGCGGTTGAACTCGCCTTTCTTCTCGAACTTGATCACGCCGTCGATCTTGGCGAACAAGGTGTGGTCCTTGCCCATGCCAACGCCGTAGCCCGCGTGGAATTCGGTACCGCGCTGACGGACGATGATGTTGCCCGGCTTGATGACCTGGCCGCCATACATCTTCACGCCAAGGCGTTTCGATTCTGAGTCGCGACCGTTACGAGTACTACCACCAGCTTTTTTGTGTGCCATGGTTCAATTCTCCAATAAATTCAGGGGATCGTGGCAATTAAGCCTGGATACCGGTGATTTTGATTTCGGTGAACCACTGGCGGTGGCCCATGCGCTTCATGTGGTGCTTACGACGGCGGAACTTGATGATGCGAACCTTGTCGTGGCGGCCTTGCGAAACGACTTCGGCCACTACTTTAGCGCCAGCAACGACTGGAGCACCGATGGTGACGGCGTCACCGTTGGCAACCAGCAGAACGCGATCGAAGGTCACGGATTCGCCAGTGGCGACTTCCAGTTTCTCGATCTTGAGGAATTCACCTTCAGCGACTTTGTACTGCTTGCCGCCGGTAACGATTACTGCGTAGGACATTTTGAATCTCCGATAATCCTGCTCACCCAGCGCTTTATATGATGAGTATTGGCTGGCATGGCTGCACGAGGCTGGAACGGCCCGGCGCAATTGCGTAAGGCAGGTGCTGCCCAGGAAGTTAGGGTGCGCGATTGTACGCAACCGGTCGAAGCCTTGCAAGTGCCGGCCCTGCGGCGCAGGCGGCGCGCCTTGACACACCGGGACCCGCGACCTAGCATGCCGCGCAACCTCAATGGAGCAGCCGATGCAACCCCAATCCTTCTACCGCGCGGTGGCTGACGATTTCAGTGCCGTCGACGAGATCATCAAGAAGCAGCTGACCTCGCGCGTGCCGCTGGTATCGAAGATCGGCGACTATATCACATCAGCCGGTGGCAAGCGCCTGCGCCCGCTGCTGGTACTGCTGTGCGGCAAGGCCCTGGGCCGCGAAGGCGACGATCTGCGCCTGCTGGCCGCGACCATCGAGTTCCTGCACACCGCCACGCTGCTGCACGACGACGTGGTGGACATGTCCGGCATGCGCCGCGGCCGCTCCACCGCCAATGCCCTGTGGGGCAATGCGCCCAGCGTGCTGGTGGGCGACTTCCTCTATTCGCGTTCGTTCGAGATGATGGTCGAACTGGGCTCGATGTCGGTCATGCAGATCCTCTCCAAGGCCACCCGGGTGATCGCCGAGGGTGAAGTGCTGCAACTGTCGCGGGTACGTGACGCCAGCACCAGTGAAGAGGTGTACATGGACGTCATCCGCGGCAAGACCGCCATGCTCTTCGAGGCCTCCACCCACAGCGCCGCGGCGCTGGCCGGTGCCAGCGAGCAGCAGCGTGAAGCCCTGCGTACCTTCGGCGACCACCTGGGCGTGGCCTTCCAACTGGTCGACGACCTGCTCGACTACAAGGGCGACTCCGAGACCCTGGGCAAGAACGTCGGCGACGACCTGGCCGAAGGTAAGCCCACCTTGCCACTGATCTACACCATGCGCGAAGGCACTGCCGAGCAGGCCGCACTGGTGCGCCAGGCCATCCAGAAAGGCGGCCTGGAAGACCTCGAGCAGATCCGCCTGGCCGTCGAAGCCTCCGGCGCGCTGGACTACACCGCGAACCTGGCCCGCGACTACGTCGCCCGCGCCATCGCCTGCCTGGAAGTGCTGCCGGCGAGTGACTATCGCGATGCGCTGGTGGAGCTCAGCGAGTTTGCAGTCGCGCGTACGCACTGAGCGATAGACCCCATCGTGCTTATCGCGGGGCAAGCCCGCTCCCACCAGGATCGTCGTCATCCTGTGGGAGCGCGCTTGCCCCGCGCTTGCGTTGGCCCAGAGAAAATACCTCTGCGCGGCAAAACCTTATACAATGTGCGCCTTTGATCCCCTATCTACCAAGGAACCGAAGTGAGCACTTTGCCGCCCTGCCCTGCCTGCAACTCCGAATACACCTACGAGGATGGCACCCAGCTGATCTGCCCCGAATGCGCCCACGAATGGTCGGCCAGCGGCGAAACCGAGGTGGCCAGCGACGACGTGGTGAAGAAGGACTCGGTCGGCAACGTCCTGCAGGACGGTGACACCGTTACCGTGATCAAAGACCTCAAGGTCAAAGGCTCGTCGCTGGTGGTCAAGGTCGGCACCAAGGTCAAGAACATCCGCCTGTGCGATGGCGATCACGACATCGACTGCAAGATCGACGGTATCGGCGCCATGAAGCTCAAGTCCGAGTTCGTGCGCAAGGTCTGACCTGCCGCCGCCGGGCTGCCCACGGGCGGTCCGGCCGGGTCCTGCAACGGGGTCCGCTGCACCATTTGGCAGAATTCGGCTAATAGACACTTGCTATTCTGATAATAAGAATTATTCTCATTGGAAATCGCTCTCCAAGGAGAATTGCCATGACCTACCTGATCGACGCCTGGCTCGACCGTCCCCATCCCTACCTGCGCATCCTGCACCGCGAAACCGGCGAAGTCTGCGCCGTGCTCGAAGAAGAAGCGCTCGACGAACTGCGCGACCAGGGCGACCTGGATCTCACTGGGCTGAATTCGAGTGAACCGGGGGTGCTGAAAGAGGTGGTGCGCAACCTGTTCCTGTTCTGCTATGCACGGGCGTTGCGCCCTGGCGGAACCGATTGGAATTGAGTGTGGCAGGGCCGACGACATCCCAGGGTGAACCCGCCGCCTGCCGACACGGGCTTACCCTGGGATGAATACGCAGCGGTTTTACAGAACGTCGAGCAGTTCGACGTCGAACACCAGTGTGCTGTGCGGCGGGATGCTGCCCACGCCTTGGGCGCCATAGGCCAGTTCGCTCGGCACGTACAGGCGCCATTTGCTGCCGGCATTCATCAGTTGCAGCGCCTCGGTCCAACCGGCGATCACGCCACCGACCGGGAATTCGGCTGGCTGGCCGCGCTCGTAGGAGCTGTCGAACACGGTGCCGTCGATCAAGGTGCCGTGGTAGTGAGTGCGCACGTTGTCTTCACGGCTCGGTTTGGCGCCGCTGCCGGCGGTCAGCACTTCGAACTGCAGACCCGAGGCCAGGGTGGTGACTCCGTCGCGCTTGGCGTTGTCGGCCAGGAACTGCTTGCCAACGGCAGCAGCGGCTTCGGCCTTGGCCGCCGCTTCGGCCTGCATCACTTCGCGGATGACCTTGAAGCTGGCAGACAGGTCCGCCTCGCTGACACGGCTGTCGGCGCCATTGAAGGCGTCGGTCAGGCCCGCCAGGATCGCTTCCAGGCTCACGCCCGGCGGCGGGTTGTCACGCAGTTGGCCACCCAGCTGACGGCCGATGCCGTAGCTGACGCGGGTTTCGTCGGTGGACAGATTCAGTTCGGACATTGCTCGCTCCACTTGAGGGCGCCTGACATCCGCGCCCTTCGTCAAAAGGGCGAGCAGCCTAACACCCGGCAGCGGGACGCTGCCAGCGGCAAGCTACAAGCTACAAGCTACAAGCTACAAGCGAGAGCCCATCACCTATCCGCTCTTTCTTGCCGCTTGAAGCTCGAAGCTTGCCGCTCAATGCTTGGTGAGCTTGTCCAGGTAGCCCATGACGAACGCAGACACCACGAAGGTCATGTGGATGATCACGTACCACATCAGGTACTCGGTGGAGATGTTCTGCGCGTCCATGAACACCCGCAGCAGGTGGATCGAGGAGATGGCGACGATGGAGGCGGCGACTTTCATCTTCAGCGACGAAGAGTCCATCTTGCCCAGCCAGTTGAGCTTCTCCTTGCTGTCGTCGATGTCCAGTTGCGAGACGAAGTTCTCGTAGCCGGAGATCATCACCATCACCAGCAAGCCGCCGACCAGCGACATGTCGATCAACGACAGAATCACCAGGATCAGGTCGGCTTCGCTGAGTGAGAAAACGCTGGGCAGGAGGTGGATCACTTCCTGGAAGAACTTCAGCGCCAGGGCCAGCAGGCCCAGGGACAGGCCGAAATAGATCGGTGCGAGCAGCCAGCGTGAGGCATACATCGCATTTTCGAGAATACGTTCCATGGAGGCTAGGGACTCGTGAATGACGCACATAGGGCGCGCGAGTATAGCCAGCCACCTGTGACAGCAAAAGCCCGCAGCGTTGCCTCAGCGACGTTCAGTTGTCTGGACGGAAGCGATAGTCACCCAGGTTGCGGCAGCGGTCACCATTGATCTGACGCAACTGTGCCTGCAGGTGCAGGCACCAGATCTGTGGGTCGTCGCTGAGCTGGTAGCCGTGCAGGGTAAGGCTGTCGACCACGGCGTTCATCACCGATTCGGCCACCTGCGGACCGTGGAACGGGCCTTGGGCCTTGATGGCCGATGGCTGCTCACCGGCCATGCCGGCGGCAAACAGCAAGGTCCACAGACCATTGTCGCCGGCCAGCGGACGAATGCTGCATTCGATACGTGTCACCAGGCCGAGGCACTGGCGGGTAAGGCTGAGGTTGCGCATGGCAGCGTCCCCTCCTTCAAAGCCCTGTTCAGCCTGCGACTGGCAGGCTGTTTTCATCCTGAACCTTGGAAGCGTCCTTAGTTCCAGCCTAGACGCCTTCAGGTCGAGTTGGAAAACCGGCGCCGAACGGTAGCAACTGGCTGCCAGCGCCGGTTTGTTGACTCAGGCGGGTTTGGCCTGGGCCACCATCTCTTCCAGCCGTTCCTTGTCGGCATCCTTGATGTCGTCCTCGCTGATCATCTCGGCGATGACCCGCAGGCGTTCCACTACACGCGCATTGACGCTGCCTTCGGGGAACTCGCCGTTTTCGTCCGGCGTGCCGGCTTCCTCGCCCACCAGCAAGCTCAGCGCCTCGTCGGCCTGACTGACGGCGTACACATGGAAGCGCCCCGCCTCCACCGCCTGCAGCACGCGCTCGTCGAGCATCAGCGTGGCGACGTTAGCGCGCGGAATGATCACCCCCTGCTCGCCGGTCAGGCCGCGTGCCTCGCACAGCCGGAAGAAGCCTTCAATCTTCTCGTTGACCCCACCGACCGCCTGCACTTCGCCGAACTGGTTGATCGAACCGGTAATGGCGAAGCATTGCTTGAGCGGCGTGCGCGACAGCGCCGAGATCAGCGTACAGGCCTCGCCCAGCGAGGCACTGTCGCCATCGACGTAACCGTACGACTGCTCCAGGGCGATGCTCGCCGAAATGGCCAGGGGGAATTCCTGGGCGTAGCGGCTGCCCATGTAACCGGTGAGGATCATCACGCCCTTGGAGTGGATCGGCTGACCGAGGTTGACCTCGCGCTCGATGTCGACGATGCCGCTGCCACCGGGATAGACCGTGGCCGAGATCCGCGCCGGCATGCCGAACGCCGAGTCGCCCACCTCCAAGACGGTCAGGCCGTTGCACTTGCCGATGGCCGCGCCTTCGCTGTCGATCAGGATGATGCCGGCGAGCATGTCGTCGAGGACTCGCTGCGACACCCGACCGGTGCGCGTGGCCTTGGCCTTGAGCGCCCGCTCGATGTGCCCGGCATCGGTCATCTCGTCACCGGCCAGTTGGCGAATGAAGTCGGCCTCGCTGACCAACTGGAACAAGTCGCCGATGCGCGCCGACAGTCGCGCCTGATTCTCCGCCAGGCGTGCGCTGAAGGTAGCCAGGCGCGCCACCGCATCGCTGGTCAGCGGCGCCATGCCTTCCTCGTTGGTGCGCGTGCGCAGCAACTGGGCGAACTGCTCCAGGTTCTCGTCGACCATCGGCATGTCTTCGTCGAAGTCGACCAGGACGCGGAACATCTCCTGGAAATCTGGATCGTGGTCCTGCAGGGCGTAATAGAGCTGGCGTGAGCCGATGATCACCAGCTTGACGTTGAGCGGGATCATCTGCGGCGTGAGGGTGACGGTGGCGATACGCCCCAATTCGCCGAGCGGTGACTCCATCTTCAGCTTGCGCGATTGCAACGCGCGCTTGAGGGCATCCCAGACGAAGGGCTCGCCAAGCATTTTCTCGGCTTCGAGAATCAGGAAGCCGCCGTTGGCCCGGTGCAGAGCCCCGGAGCGCAGTTGCCGGTAGGAGGTGGACAGCGCGCCCTGGTCGGTGCTGTATTCGATGCGCCCGAACAGGTTGTCGTAGGTCGGATGCGGCTCGAACACCACCGGCGCGCCGCCGTCCAGCGGATGACCGACCACCAGGCTCGGCGCGTATTGCTCTTCGAGCATCTTGCGCGCCACGGCGTCGGTCTTGGCATCGTCGACCAGTTGCTCGACCACGGTGCGCAGCAGGTTCAACTGCATCGATTGCAGGTAAGCGCACACCGCCGCGTTCTCGGCGTATTTTTCCGACAACGGCGCCAGCAGCGGTTGCAGGGCCAGGGTGATGGTCTCTTCGTTGAGCTCGCGCAGTTGATTGTTCGACTCGCGCTTCCACTGCGGCAGGCTGAACAGCTCCTCGTTGAGGCGCTCCTCCAGCGCGGCGATGTCCTCGTGGAACTGTTCGCGCACCTCTTCGGGCAACTGGGCGAACTCGGCTTCATCCAGCGCCTTGCCGTCGGCCATGGGGGTGAAGGCCACGTTGCTGGCGTCGCGGTACAGCGCCACGTCCTTTTCCAGCGACGCCCGCTCGATCACATCCAGGGCGCGGTCGTAGCGTTGGTTGAAGGCGCGGTCGATGGCGCCTTTCTTCTGCTGGTAGGCCGGGTGTTCGAACACCGCCGGGAAGGTCGCCAGCAGGTTGCCGATCAGGCCATTCATGTCGGCGATGAATTCGCTGGCGCTGGCTGACGGCAACTCCAGGGCGCGCGGCTCGCGCAGGTCGTCGAAGTTGTTGACGTAGACCCAGTCCGAGGGTGTCTTCTGGCGCTTGCCCTCGGCCTTCAGGTAGCGTTTGACGAATGAGAAGCGGCCGGTGCCGGGCTCACCCATCACGAAGACGTTGTAACCAGGCCGCGGCATGGCCACACCGAATTGCAGGGCCTCGACGGCACGTTCCTGGCCCAGTACTCCGCGAAACGGCTCCAGATCGTCGGTGTGGGTGAAGGCGAACTGCTCGGGCGTGAAACGCCGGGTCAGGGCTTCGGGCGCCAGACGCAGGCGCGCGGCAACGGGATCGGGCATCGGGTTTCCTTACTTCGGCGGGGCGGATGAAGGCATTCTGGGGCTGTGGGCGCGCGCCTGGCAAGGCTCGCCGAGACTTTATGTCGCAGCGCAAAAAGCGCATGCAATAGAATTTTTCGCAATCGCTGACGCAACTAATCGTTAGCGCCTAAACTCCAAACTGCGCGGGTGGGTATCATGCTTTCCCGCCTGGCAATGAACTGCCAGACAACCCTGATCATTGATACGTATCGAAAAAGAGAATAACGCTATGAAACGGATTCTTCTGGGTACCTTGTTCGCCGCGGTTTCGATCAACGCCATGGCAGAAGCGCCAGGCGGCCCGAACTGCGGTTGGGGCAACCTGCTGTTTGAAGGCCAGCGCGGCACGCCGGCGCACTTCCTGGCTTCCACCACCAACGGCACCTCCGGTAACGCCACCTTCGGTATGACCTCCGGCACCAACGGCTGCTCCACCAAGGCTGCGCTGACCTACGGCGGCAAATCCTGGCTGGCCATGAACGGCACCATGAACGAGCTGTCCGAAGACATGGCGCAAGGCCAGGGCGAAGCCCTGACCACCTACGCCGTGGTCATGGGCGTGAAACCAGAAGACCGCGCGCGCTTCGCCTCGGTCACCCACGACCACTTCCAGCAGATCTTCAACAGCGCTAACGTCACTGCAGAAGACGTTCACAGCAACACCATCGCTGTCCTGAAAAACGATCCGCAACTGGCCAAGTACGCCACCGAGGCGTAAGTTCGGCCCATCCCGCCCCACACGGGGCGGGATTCGTTCGCCTTCCTTTGGCACCTTTCAGAAGTAGTTGCCCCACATGCTCAAACGCCTCGCCTACCTGACGCTATGCGCCTGCGCGCCCGCCTATGCGACCCCTTCGCTGGACGAAGCCCGCGTGCAACGCCTGGCCGCCGATCGCTACTGGATCGCCCTGGGCCATTACGAGACCGCCAAGCTCGGCGGTTGGCGCAGTTATGTGGACGATGACAAATTCTTTCTCGCCGCCGATGGCGCCCATCACCCGGACCGCGAACTGCGGGCCACGGTCGATGCGCTGTACGCGCCGGCGAGCCTGGGCGACAAGCACGCCCAATGCGTTTTCCCGGCGCGCACCCGCTGGCTGCGCGAGCAACTGCAGCTCACCGACCTGCCCACGCCGGACTGCCAGGAATACCAGCGCTGGTACGCCGACGTGGCGCCGCACAGCGCGGTGCTGATCTTCCCGGCGGCTTACTTGAACAGCCCGTCCTCGATGTTCGGCCACACCCTGCTGCGCATCGACAAGGCCGACACCCGCAGTAACGACACCACGCTGCTCAGCTACGCGATCAACTTCGGCGCCTACATCGAAGGCAGCGACAACAGCATCCTCTACGCCTGGAAAGGCCTGATGGGCGGCTACCCCGGACTGTTCGCGATGATGCCGTACCAAGAAAAACTCTCCGAGTACCGCAGCCTGGAGAACCGCGACCTGTGGGAGTACCAGCTGGACCTGACGCCGGAAGAGACCGGGCGCATGGTCGAGCACGTGTGGGAACTCAAGCAGGTGCAGTTCGACTATTTCTTCTTCGACGAGAACTGCTCCTACCGGTTGCTGGAGCTGCTGCAGGTGGCCCGCCCCGGCCTGGACCTGACCTCGCAGTTCCCGCTCACCGCCATCCCTACCGACACGGTCAAGGCGGTCAAGCAGTCCGGCTTGGTGTCGGACGTGCGCTACCGCCCTTCGCGCGAGCGCGAATTGCTGGCCCGTGCCGAGCCGCTCGATCACAACGAGAAGCAGCAAGTGCTGGCGGTCAGCGCCGACACCGCGCAGTTGCAAGGCCCGGCCTTCAACGCCCTGCCCCGCGAGCGCCAGGCCTTGGTGCAGGACGCCGCCTATCGCCTGGAGCGCTACCGCGCTACCGGCCAGGAACGCGACCCCGAGCAAGCCAAGCGCAGCTTCGAGCTGCTGCGGGCGATCAACCGCAACCCGCCACCACCGCTGGACATCCAGCGCCCGGGCCTGCCCGAAGACGGTCACCAGTCGCGCACTTGGCAACTGGGCGTCGGCACCCGCGAGGACCGTGCCTTCGCCGAGTACGGCCTGCGCATGGCCTACCACGACCTCAACGACAACGCCTATGGCTTCCCGTTGGGTGCGCAGATCGAGATCCTCCAGCTCAAGCTGCGTCAATACGAACACAATGAATGGCAGGTACAGCGACTGGACCTGGCCACCATCCGCTCGCTGACGCCACGCAACGAGCTGCTCAAGCCCTGGTCCTGGCAGGTTGCAGGCGGCTTGGAACGGATACCGGGCAAACACGACGACGAGGTGCTGGTCAGCCACGTCAACGGCGGCGGCGGTGGGACCTGGCAACTGGCCGATGGGCTGCTCGGCTTTGCCCTGGGCACGGTCCGCGTCGAGCACAACAACGACTTCGCCGAGTTCGTCTCGCCAGCGGCCGGCTTCAATGGCGGTCTGTTGTGGCGCAACGGCTTGGGCAACATGACCCTGGAAGCCAAAGGTGACTACTTCACCAATGGCGAAGTGCGCCGCAGCCTGAGCCTGAACCAGCAGTGGGAAATTTCCCAGAACCTGGGCCTGCGGCTCAGCGCCAAGCGCGAGTTCAGCCACCTGGCCAGCGCACAGAACGAAGTGATGCTGGAGTTGAAGTGGTACCAGTACTGAGCCTGTCCCCAAGACTGCCGGCCTCGCGGATGAACACACCACCTCGGTAGGCACCGCGTAAAGATCGCAATCCGGTTACGGCATTTTGACATCGCCGCGACAATTCCCGGCCTAGACTCTCCTTATGACCCGGAGGTCCAGTGTCCATGTCGCGGTATGGCTTCGCTCTGTGCTTCACCCTGCTGCTGGTTGGCTGCCAGTCCACCCACGAGCAGATGCTCCATCAAGGCTATCCGCCCGCCTACGCCGACGGTTTTCAGGACGGCTGCGGCAGCGGTCGCCAGGCGGCGGGGTTGATGGTCGGCGATTTTCGCAAGGACGTGCCGCGCTACCTGCACGAACGCCAGTATGAAACCGGCTGGGACGATGGCTTCCGCCAGTGCAACGCAATGCAGAACACTGAAGACCTGCGCCAGTACCGCGAGCGCTACTGGGATGAGCGTGACCGCGATTGGCAACAGGAAAAAGACCGTGACGCTGCGCGCGCTTATCGCCACAACTGAGTCGGCCACAGGCATCCGCTGAAACCCCGCCTCCCCCACCATGGTCTGCTCATAAAGGAGGCCATTCATGAGTCGAGCATTCGTCAACGAGGACCAGGCCGCCGCCCAGGCGAGCCAGCCGGTGGAACGCCAGGTCAGCGACCAACCCAACTACGTCACCGCCAGCGGACTGGCACAACTGCAGCAACGCGTCGCTGATCTTGAGGCTTTGCGCAGCCGCCTGAAGGCCGAAGGCGAACGCGCCGACAAACAGCAGTTGGCCGACACCGAGCGCGACCTGCGCTACTTCCGTGCGCGGGTGCAAAGCGCCCACGTGGTGCCGCCTGCCCATTCACAGGAGAAGGTGCAGATCGGCAGCCGCGTGCGGTTCGTCGACGAGCAGGATGAAGAGCATGCCGTGCAGTTGGTCGGCGAAGACCAGGCCGATGCAGCACACGGCCTGATCAACTGGGGCTCGCCATTGGGTCGTGCGTTGCTGGGGGCCAAGCCGGGGGATGAGGTGCTGTGGCGCCGGCCTAGGGGCGATGTGAACATCGCAATCCTGGCCGTTGAGATCGGTGGCTGACTGACCGACACGTCATCACCGTGTCTCGCTGCCTCGCCATCTCTTAGGCCTGGCTCGGAATGGCCCATGTGCGCAGAAGCTCCAGGCGCCTTGACGCTGCCGACGCTGCGTGGAAAACCGCCCGGGACGCGATCGCGAACGTTGCCCGTAGGTATTCATCTTGCCTGAATTTCGTGTCAAGACTGTTCAGACAGGCCTAGCATTTCTATCAGTTGTTGGATAGGCGAAGCCGCCTCTAAGTTAAGTGGCCATGTTGGCACAACACGCAGAGGGACTTGACCATGTCAACCACGAAGCCCAATTCAGCACCTGCTACCCCGCTCGAAGAAGTCATCATCGATGACTCCGAAGGCAAGGACTCAGTCAACAGTGACCTGGCGACCTTCGCCCAGCACGTCAAGAAGACCTACCCGGCCGACACCAATGATCCACAGCGACCCTTCATCCAAGGCGCGCTGATTGGCGTCGGTAACGCAGACCTCGGCATCAACGACGAAGTGGTAGAGCAGTACAACGACAGCGTACTGGTCATCGTGCCGCCGTACAAAGGTATGAAGGCGGGCGAGCTGGTAGTCGTCTTTTGGAATGATGTCATCGTCAGCCTCAAGCTGATCGACAAAAACGATGTGGGTCGCTACCTGACGTTACGCGTTGACGGCGCAGATATTCCAAAAGGGAGTCGCACGCTGTCCTACCATGTTCAAGATGACGGCAAGATTCGCTTGACCTCGCCAAGCAGCAAGACGTTGTTCCGAATTGGACAGCCGGGTGTCGATGGCGCCAAGGGTGTCGACGAAGAACTCAGCGCGCCCATCGTCACCCTGCCTGCATCGAAAGTGATCGGTGCGGCCGATGCGAAAGCCAAAATCAAGGTGACCGTTCCTCCCTACCTGAGCATGAATGTATCGGACGTGATCACGCTGTACTGGGGCGATGAAACGATCGACCATGTCGTCACGGCGGCAGAGGTGGGCAAGTCGGTGGTCATCATGGTCGATGAAGCCGTCATCAAGAAAGCAGGGGACAGCAAGCAACTGCCCGTTTACTACTTCGTCACCGACGTAGTGGGCAATGAATCTGAATGGTCGAAAGATGCCTTCGTGCATGTGCAGCTGCAACCCGCTCCACTGACCGCGCCCGTGGTGGTCGGGGCTGACGGCAAGGTCAATACCACCGGCAAGATCGACCTGACCATGTTGGGCAGCGACCATGTGCTGATCCGGATTACAGGCCAGTTCAAGGCCAAGGACCTGATCACGCTCAACTGGAACGGAACCACCGGTACAGGACAGGTCATTCCCGTAACCTACGGGCCTGAGGAAGTAACCAAAGACAGCACTCAGTTGGAGTTCAAGGCGCCGTTCGAAGCGCTGGCAGCGCTATCCGGCGGTAGCACGCGCCTGACCTATACACTGAAACGCAACGGCACCGAGACCACCTCCGAGGCAGCGTTCATTGATATCGAGGGTGAAGCGGTCGGCCTCCCCCGCCTGTGCTTAACAAAGACAAGAACGAGGATTACTGGATCGGTGCCGACCACACGGTTTTGCATGTACGCATACCGGTCGAAGCCGGACTCAAGGAAGAGGACGAAGTGACGGTACGCTGGATCGGCGTCACCTCGGACAACAAACCCTTGGTCCTGAGCAGCAAGATGATCAGGGTGAGCAAGAGCCGGGTGGGCAAAGTGCTGTCCGTGCAGTTACGGGGTTCGGTGTTCCTCAAGCCTCTGGACGGCGGTTGGGTGAATGTTTTCTACCAGATCAAACGAGGGGAGAAAATCATCGAGTCCGATTCGGCCAGGTATGACATCGGATACCTGTCAGAAACACTACCCGCACCGTTCACCGAGCAAGCCCTGCCCAGTAACGTGCTGGATCCCGAATTGCCAGAGTATGAATACGACCTGGAGATCTTCATTCCCAAAACAGCGACTCAACCGACGCCCTGCACGGTAACGCTGTATTGGGAAACGTCCGAGGGCGGTTACTTCGAAGACGAACAGCGCTTGCAAGCCGGCGACGAAGTCAGCCCCTTCCAAGTGCCTGCAGAATACTTGAACGTGAAGGGCAACATCCCAGTCAAGGTGACGGTCTACTATATCGTCAGTTGGGAGAATGACGATAAACCGGACCAGGCCTCGCAAGACTTCGTCTTCAATATGGCCACCCAAGCCATGCTGCAAAAACTCAGCGGCCCACTGACAGTTCCGGCGTTCCCCAACGGCTCGATTGACCTGAGCAAAATTACGCGCACCGGCTTGGTCATCGAAGTGCCGCATTATCACAATATGGCGGTCGGTGACGTCATCAGCATCAAATTCGGCAACACCATCCTCAAAAGCCAACAGGTCACCACACTGGGTAAACAGTCCATCACTCTCACGCTTGCAGACGTGGCGAAACTGAATACACAGGAGGTGGTGCTGAGCTACCATGTCGAGCGTCACCCTTCGGGCGATACGTTTACCTCACAACCCTCCTCGTTCACGATGAAGGGCAGCCTGATCCTGTCGGCGCATTATGAAAACTTCAATTACTACTCTTATCAATTCAGCTTCAGACGGAACGCTCCAGTCAACTACTATCTCTGCACCGTAGAACTGCTAAGTGGCAGTGCCTCCCAGCCATTTAATTGGAATTCCAGTTGGTTTCCTACGATGGGCGCCCTCGTATATGCACACCAACATAGTCAGGTGTTATTCCGACTAAAAGTACGGGCACGTTCGATAGCGTTTGATATCGCGGACGCGTCGAGAGTCCCAAGCCGAGTGGAGTTTTTCGATTACGACGGTCGGCTGATTGGCTCGATAAACACCCCAGCGTTCACCAACTATCCATCTGCCGGCTATACGATCTATAGCACGCGAGTGTCTTACATCACGCCTGGCGAGCTGATCAGTTCGTTCAAGTTCATTGATGGCGGTGGAGATACGTTCATCGATAACCTGGTCTTGAACTACGTCTGATCGGCATCTCGCCTGCGAGGTGTACGGCCCGCGAGGCGCCGTACACCTTGGTTCGACAGGGGCTAAGCCTCACACCACCCCTTGCGCCAACATCGCATCGGCCACCTTGACGAAGCCTGCAATGTTGGCCCCCTTCACATAATTGACCGAACCATCCGCCTCTTCCCCGTAATGCACGCACGCATGGTGAATCGACTGCATGATCGCGTGCAGCTTGCTGTCCACCTCGCCTGCGGTCCACAGCAGGCGCATGGCGTTCTGCGACATCTCCAGCCCCGACACTGCCACGCCGCCGGCATTGGACGCCTTGCCCGGTGCGAACAGCGTTCCGGACTCGATGAACAGGTCCACCGCCGCCAGCGTGGTCGGCATGTTGGCGCCTTCGGCCACGCACAGGCAGCCATTGCTCAGCAGCGCGCGGGCGTCCTCCAGGTCCAATTCGTTCTGCGTGGCGCACGGCAAAGCGATATCGCACGGCAGGCTCCAGGGCGTTTGGCCCTTGCGGAACTCAAGGCCAAAGCGCTCGGCCAGCTCGCTGATGCGACCGCGCTTGACGTTCTTGAGCGCCAACAGCGCATTCCACTGCTCGTCGTTCAAACCCGCTTCGCAGAACAGCGTGCCTTCGGAGTCGGACAGGGAAATGACTTTGCCGCCCAGGTCCATCACCTTGCGCGCGGCGTACTGGGCGACGTTGCCTGAGCCTGAAATCGCCACCCGGCGACCGTCGATGCGCAGGCCTTGGCGCTTGAGCATCTCTTCGGCGAAATACACGCACCCGTAGCCAGTGGCTTCGGGGCGGATCAGGCTGCCGCCGTAGGTCATGCCCTTGCCGGTCAGCACCGAGGTGAACTGGTTGGCCAGGCGCTTGTACTGGCCGAACAGGAAGCCGATTTCGCGGGCGCCGACGCCGATGTCACCGGCCGGTACGTCCAGGTCGGCACCGATGTGCCGGTACAGCTCGCTCATGAAGGCCTGGCAGAAGCGCATCACTTCGGCGTCGCTCTTGCCCTTGGGATCGAAATCAGAGCCGCCCTTGCCGCCGCCCATGGGCAACGAGGTCAGGGAGTTCTTGAACACCTGCTCGAAGGCCAGGAACTTGAGCACGCCCAGGTTCACCGACGGGTGGAAGCGCAGGCCGCCCTTGTACGGGCCGATGGCGCTGCTCATCTGGATGCGATAGCCACGGTTGACCTGCACCTTACCCTGGTCGTCGACCCACGACACGCGAAACAGCACCGCGCGCTCCGGCTCGACCATGCGCTCGAGAATGCCGGCCTGCAGGTAATGGGGGTTGGCTTCGAGGAACGGCCAGAGGCTGCGTAGCACCTCTTCGACGGCTTGGTGGAACTCGGGCTGGGCAGGGTCACGCTGCTTGAGGCGTGCGAGGAAATGGTCGACGGATTCGATCATGGTAGACATCTCACCAAGAGGATTGGACTTATTGATTTTTCCGGACTCTAGCAAGAAGCCATCGCACTGCAACAGGGCGAAATGTCGTTTTTTTGAATTTTTTTGGTGCAATTATATAAATGTATACAAATGCTACCGCGTTCTTGAGTACGCCACAGGCCCGCTCTGAAACGGCCTTTTCGGCTACAGTACCCCGCTGCAACGCCAACATATCCTTGCGGTCAGGCACAAAAACGGGGCCCTGAGGGCCCCATCCTTGTGCATCCGACGCTGGGTTACTGCGCCAGCTTCTTGTGCCGTACGCGGTGCGGCTGGGCAGCGGCGTCGCCCAGGCGCTTCTTGCGATCAGCTTCGTACTCGGTGTAGTTGCCCTCGAAGAACACCACGTTCGAGTCGTCTTCGTAGGCCAGGATGTGAGTCGCCACACGGTCCAGGAACCACCGGTCGTGGGAAATCACGATGGCCGCGCCTGGGAAGTCCAGCAGCGCTTCCTCCAGCGAACGCAGGGTTTCGACGTCCAGGTCGTTGGACGGTTCGTCGAGCAGCAGGACGTTGCCGCCCTCCTTCAGGGTCAGCGCCAGGTGCAGACGACCACGCTCACCGCCGGACAGGTCCTTGACGAACTTCTGCTGGTCGCCGCCCTTGAAGTTGAAGCGACCGACGTAGGTACGCGACGGAATCTCGTAGCTGCCGATGCGGATCTGGTCGGAGCCGTCGGAGATCTGCTGGAACACGGTCTTGGCACCGTCCAGGTCCTCGCGGCTCTGGTCGACGCAAGCCAGTTGCACGGTTTCGCCGATCTCGATGCTGCCCGAGTCCGGCTGCTCCTTGCCCATGATCATGCGGAACAGGGTGGATTTACCGGCACCGTTCCCGCCGATCACGCCGACGATGGCGCCCTTGGGCATGGCGAACGACAGGTTGTCGATCAGTACCCGATCGCCGTAGCCCTTGCTGACGTTCTTGAACTCGATGACCTTGTCGCCCAGGCGCGGACCGGCCGGGATGTAGATCTCGTTGGTTTCGCTGCGCTTCTGGAATTCCTGCGACTGCATTTCCTCGAAGCGCTGCAGACGGGCCTTGGACTTGGACTGGCGGGCCTTGGCGCCTTTGCGCACCCACTCCAGTTCTTCCTTCATGGCCTTCTCGTGGGCGCTCTGTTGCTTGGATTCCTGCTCCAGGCGCGAGGACTTGGCTTCCAGCCAGCCGGAATAGTTGCCCTCGTACGGAATGCCGGCGCCGCGGTCGAGCTCGAGGATCCAGCCCGCGACGTTGTCGAGGAAGTAACGGTCGTGCGTGATGGCGACCACGGTGCCGGGGAAGTCATGCAGGAAGCGCTCGAGCCAGGCCACCGAGTCGGCGTCCAGGTGGTTGGTCGGTTCGTCCAGCAGCAGCATGTCAGGGGCCGACAGCAGCAGGCGGCACAGGGCCACACGGCGCTTCTCGCCACCGGACAGGTGCTCGATGCGCGCGTCCCAGGCCGGCAGGCGCAGGGCGTCGGCGGCCACGTCCAACTGACGCTCCAGGTTATGGCCGTCGGCCGCTTGCAGGATGGCTTCGAGCTTGGCCTGCTCGGCGGCCAGCTTGTCGAAGTCGGCGTCCGGATCGGCGTAGGCGGCGTAGACTTCGTCCAGGCGCGCCTGGGCGTCCTTGATCACGCTGACCGCTTCCTCGACCACTTCACGCACGGTCTTGCTCGGGTCCAACTGCGGCTCCTGGGGCAGGTAGCCGACGTTGATGTCGGGCATCGGACGGGCTTCGCCGTCGAACTCCTTGTCCACGCCCGCCATGATCCGCAGCAGGGTCGACTTACCGGCGCCGTTCAGGCCCAGCACGCCGATCTTGGCGCCGGGGAAGAACGACAGGGAGATGTTCTTGAGGATTTCCCGCTTCGGCGGCACGACCTTGCTCAGCCGATGCATGGTGTAGACGTATTGAGCCATTCCAGGCACCTCGATGATGATGAGTGAATCCCGTTGAGCCGCGCCAGGACGCGTTGACGGCATGGGAGAGAACACGTGCCGCGCGCCTGGGCGCGCCAATGGAGGCCTACTGGCCCCGCTGCGCTCGGATGTCCTGGCGCTCGCAGCCAAGCCGGGCATTATGTCCGCCCCGCTGTGCCAACTCAACCGCGGCACCTGCACTGGGGCAAGGCGGCGCGGTGGCGTGAATCCAGCGCACGGCTGAACAGAGTGCCGCTGGCTACGTCACGTTCATGCCAGGAGCCCTCGAACGCCCGACCTCAGACGTGCCGCTGCCTGCCCTTGCCACGCGGCAGCCGCGACTGCCCTTGCTGCTCGGCCAAACGTGCGGCCCATTCGGCCTTGGCGCTGAACCCACCCGCGCGGGCCGGCGTCTGCACGGTCTTGCCAGCCGGTTTGCTGGCGGGCTTGGTCACCGCCTTGGGCGCTGGCGTGCCCTGAGCCGCGACGGCTGCAGCCACCGCCACTGGCTCGACCGCGGCCTTGGCCGACTTGCGCAGCTCGGCCAGCGATGGGCTCTTGCGCACCGCCGTCGCCGCCTCGGGCTTGGCGAACGAACGCTGACAGGATTTACACGACACCTGTTCGGTCACGGCCGTGCTGGCCAGCGTCTGGCTGCTGCGCCCGCAGGCGGAATCGAGACCATTGGTGGAATAGTGGGTAACCAAACCGAGCTTCTCCGATGCATTGACTATGAAACGGCCGGCATTCTCGCACAGCTTGCCCACCGTGCAGAACGCCACACCGTCCAGCGAATGGCGGTTTTAGGGGCTGGCACTTAGCCATAATCCAAGGCATGCTAGCCGCTTTCGTGCGACCGGCCTATAGTGCGCCACGGCGGCCTGCCGCGTGCATGCCTGCCCCTGCCTACGCCAGCCCAATCGCAGGACCAACGCTTGACCCACTTCATTCGACCGCCTATTGAGTCACCGGCGTCGCCCGCCTCGTTGCGTGGCTCGCTCAAGGGTGCGCTCGCCCTGCTGGCCCTGGTGCTGCTCGGTCTGCTGGCCTGGCAACTGTTCTCGCAGTTCCGCCAGACCCAGATCGACGTGCGCGAGCAGAGCGTGGCAACAGGCGAAGAGTTGGCCAATCACCTGACCTTGAGCATGGCTCTTGAGGCGCAACAGGCGATAAACCTGGTTCAGCCCTACGCCAATCCACCGTCGCCTGAAGCCCTTCCGGCGCTGCTGCAGTCCTTGCGCGAGCAACTGCCCAGCTTGCGCGACCTCGCCTGGCTGGACCGTGACGGGGCGATGCGCAGCGACAGCCTGAGCGCCAGCCCGGACCGCGAGGCCATCGAGCGCCTGCTGCGCCAGAGTCAGGGCGCCGGCTTCTTCTATGGCAATGCCGCCGACCACAGCCTGATCTACCTGCTGTTGCGCCAGTCCAGCGAGCCGACCTCTGGCTACTGGCTGCTGCGCCTGTCCAACGACTACTACCAGGTGCTGACTCGCCGATTCAATGGCGCCCGGCATCCGCTGTGGCTATTGGAGAACAGCCGCGATGGCAGTGTGCTCGACACCAGCGCGAGCGCGCGTGGCGATCTGTCGGCCCTGCACAGCATCCTGCTGACCTTCATCGACAACAGTACCTGGCAACTGCGCGGGCTCTACGACCCCAACGCTGTGCGCAACAAACTGCTGCCGCCGCTACTAGGCAAGAGCCTGCTGGTGCTGTTCTGCGCGATGCTGCCGGGCCTGGCGCTGATCAACATGCGCCGTCGCCACCGCGCCTTGCAGGAAGACCGTCGCCGCTATCAGGACATCTTCGACAGTACCGGCGTGGCCCTGTGCGTGCTCGACCTCTCCAGCCTGCCCGCTCAACTCGACCGTCACCACACGCGCAATCACACCGCGCTCAAGCACAGCCTGGCGCTGGAGCCGACCCTGCGGCGCAACCTGTTGCAGGAACTGAAAATCACCGAGATCAACCAGGTCGCCCGTCAGTTGCTCAACGTGTCCAGCAGCGAAGGGGCCTGGCAACGGCTGATCGAGGGCAGCGGCGAAGGCCGTGACAGCATCGGCATGCAACTGCTCGACGCCCTGATCGAGCAGCGTGCCCAGTTCGAGCTGGAAGTGCGCCTGCCCGCGCCCCGAGGCGGCGACCTGCACCTGTGGCTGATGGCCCGCCTGCCGCAGCAGCGCCGCGACTATCAGGCGGTGATCCTGAGCATCAGCGACATCACCAGCCGCAAGCAGGTGGAGCTGTCGCTGCTGGAGCGCGAAAGCTTCTGGTCGGACGTGGTACGCACCGTGCCCGACCAGTTGTATGTGCAGGACGTGCACAGCCGGCGCATGATCTTCAGCAATCGTCACCTCGGCCAGACCCTGGGCTACGACCGCGCGGAACTGGCGCAGATGGGCGATCACTTCTGGGAGGTGCTGCTGCACCCCGAGGACGCCGACCAATATCAGCGCCTGCGCCAGTTGCGCCGAGACACCGGCCATAGCCAATTGCTGCACTGCCAGTTGCGCTTCCGTCACCGCGACGGCAACTGGCGCTGCTACGAGATCCGCGAACAGGCGCTGACCCGCGACCCTGCCGGCCAGGTCACGCGGATCATCGGCGTGGGCAAGGACGTCACCGTGCAGATCGAGGCCAGCCAGTCGCTGCGCGACAGCGAGCAGCGCTACCGCATGCTCGCCGAGAGCATCAGCGACGTGATCTTCTCCACCGACAGCGCGCTGCAACTGAACTACATCAGCCCGTCGGTGCACAGCGTGCTCGGCTACTCGGTGGACTACATCTTCGAGAACGGCTGGCCGACGGTGGTGGCCAACCCAGCCCAGCTCAGCGGTATCCACGCGCTGATGGAGCGGCTCACCCAGGCGCTGGGCAACCGCGAGCAACTGCAGGCCCTGCGCAGCCAATTGCCGACCCAGGTGTTTCTGTTCGACTGCCTGCGCGCCGATGGCCGCAAGATTCCCATCGAGCTGCGCCTGGTGCTGGTGTGGGACGACCAGGAGCATTTCGAAGGCCTGCTCGGCGTGGGCCGCGACATCAGCCAGCAGCGCCGCGCCGAAAAAGACCTGCGCATGGCCGCGACGGTGTTCGAGCACTCCACGTCGGCGATCCTGATCACCGACCCGGCCGGGTTCATCGTCCAGGTCAACGAGGCCTTCAGCCGGGTCAGCGGCTACGCGCCGGACGAGGTGCTCGACCAGCGCCCGAACATGCTCACCGTCGAAGGCCAACAGGACGCCCACCTGGGCTATGTGCTCAAGCAACTCAACCAGCGCGGCACCTGGGAAGGCGAAGTGTGGCTCAAGCGCCGCAGCGGCGAGCATTACCCGGCGTGGGTCGGCATTACCGCAGTGCTGGACGAAGAACGCGACCTGGCCAGCTACGTGTGCTTCTTCACCGACATCAGCGAGCGCAAGGCCAGCGAACAGCGCATCCACCGCCTGGCCTACTACGACGCCCTCACCCACCTGCCCAACCGCACGCTGTTCCAGGACCGTCTGCACACCGCGTTGCAACAGGCCGAACGGCACAAGTCGTGGGTGGTGCTGATGTTCCTCGACCTGGACCGCTTCAAGCCGATCAACGACTCCCTCGGCCATGCCGCTGGCGACCGCATGCTCAAGGACATGGCCGAGCGCCTGCTGGCCTGCGTCGACGAAGACGACACCGTGGCGCGCATGGGCGGCGACGAATTCACCCTGTTGCTGCAACCGCGCAGCAGCCGCGAGATGGCCCTGAACCGGGCGATCCATGTGGCCGAGAACATCCTCGGCAGCCTGGTGCGGCCGTTCGTGCTGGAGAGCCGCGAATTCTTCGTCACCGCCAGCATCGGCATCGCCCTGAGTCCGCAGGACGGCAACGAGCTGAGCCAGTTGATGAAGAACGCCGACACGGCCATGTACCACGCCAAGGAGCGCGGCAAGAACAACTTCCAGTTCTACCAGGCCGACATGAACGCCAGCGCCCTGGAGCGCCTGGAGCTGGAGAGCGACCTGCGCCACGCGCTGGAGCAGAACGAGTTCATCCTCTACTACCAACCGCAGTTCAGCGGCGACGGCAAGCGCCTGACCGGCGCCGAGGCGCTGCTGCGCTGGCGTCATCCGCGTCGCGGCCTGGTGCCGCCGGGCGATTTCATCCCGGTGATCGAGGAGCTGGGGTTGGTGGTGGATGTCGGCGACTGGGTGCTGCGTGAGGCCTGCCGCCAGCTCAAGGCCTGGCACAAGGCCAAAGTGCGGGTCCCGAAGGTGTCGGTGAACATCTCCGCACGGCAGTTCTCCGACGGCCAGTTGGGCACGCAGATCGCCAGCATTCTCGAGGCCACCGGCCTGCCGCCGGCCTGCCTGGAGCTGGAACTGACCGAGAGCATCCTGATGCGCGAGGTCAACGAGGCCATGCACATCCTCGACAGCCTGAAGAACCTGGGCCTGAGCATCGCGGTGGACGACTTCGGTACCGGCTATTCGTCGCTCAACTACCTCAAGCAGTTCCCCATCGATGTGCTGAAGATCGACCGTACCTTCGTCGACGGCCTGCCCGAGGGCGAGCAGGACGCGCAGATCGCCCGGGCGATCATCGCCATGGCCCACAGCCTCAACCTGGCGGTGATCGCCGAGGGCGTGGAGACCCACGAGCAGTTGGAGTTCCTGCGCGAGCACGATTGCGACGAAGTGCAGGGCTACCTGTTCGGTCGGCCGATGCCGGCGAACCAGTTCGAAGCCCAGTTCAGCAACGAAACGCTGTTCATGTTCCAGTAACGTGAGACCCCATCCCGCCCCGCTCGCTCTCGGTAGGAGCGGCCTTGTGTCGCGATCGGGCGCGAAGCGGCCGTCATTCGAGCACCGCCGTGTGTCAAGCAGTCCCGCGTCGTCTGCTTGGCCGCCGCTGCCACGAAGCATGCTGGATTCTGCAAAGGCTGCCCAGGATCCTGAACACCTTTGCGCCGCGACATGACGCCACTTCATGTGCCAGCCCCGGAGCAATGGGTTAGAATGCCACCCCACTTCAGCCCCGATCCTTGAGGACCGCCATGTTCAGCCGTGATTTGACCATTGCCAAGTACGACGCCGAGCTCTTCGAAGCCATGCAGCAAGAAGCCCTGCGCCAGGAAGAGCACATCGAGCTGATCGCTTCGGAAAACTACACCAGCCCAGCGGTCATGGAAGCCCAGGGTTCGGTTTTGACCAACAAGTACGCCGAAGGCTATCCAGGCAAGCGTTACTACGGCGGCTGCGAGTACGTCGACGTGGTCGAACAGCTGGCCATCGACCGCGCCAAGCAACTGTTCGGCGCCGACTACGCCAACGTTCAGCCGCACGCCGGTTCCCAGGCCAACGCGGCGGTCTACCTGGCCCTGCTGTCGGCCGGCGACACCATCCTGGGCATGAGCCTGGCCCACGGCGGCCACCTGACCCACGGCGCCAGCGTGTCGTCCTCGGGCAAGCTGTACAACGCCATCCAGTACGGCATCGACGGTAACGGCCTGATCGACTACGACGAAGTGGAGCGTCTGGCGCTCGAGCACAAGCCGAAGATGATCGTCGCCGGGTTCTCCGCCTACTCCCAAGTGCTGGACTTCCCACGCTTCCGCGCCATCGCCGACAAGGTCGGGCCTACCTGTTCGTCGACATGGCCCACGTTGCCGGTCTGGTCGCAGCAGGCGTCTACCCCAACCCGGTGCCGTTCGCCGACGTGGTCACCACCACCACCCACAAGACCCTGCGCGGTCCGCGCGGTGGCCTGATCCTGGCGCGCAAGAACGAAGAGATCGAGAAGAAGCTGAACTCCGCCGTGTTCCCAGGCGCTCAAGGTGGCCCGCTGGAGCACGTCATCGCGGCCAAGGCGATCTGCTTCAAGGAAGCGCTGCAGCCTGAATTCAAGGCCTACCAGCAGCAAGTGGTGAAGAACGCCCAGGCCATGGCCAGCGTGTTCATCGAGCGCGGTTTCGACGTGGTGTCCGGCGGTACCGAGAACCACCTGTTCCTGCTGTCGCTGATCAAGCAGGAGATCTCCGGCAAGGACGCGGACGCCGCCCTGGGCAAAGCGTTCATCACCGTGAACAAGAACTCGGTGCCGAACGATCCACGCTCGCCTTTCGTCACCTCCGGCCTGCGCTTCGGTACTCCGGCCGTCACCACCCGTGGCTTCAAGGAAGCCGAGTGCCGCGAACTGGCCGGCTGGATCTGCGACATCCTCGCCGACCTGAACAACGAGGCAGTGATCGACGCCGTGCGTGAAAAGGTCAAGGCCATCTGCAAGAAGCTGCCGGTCTACGGCAACTGATCGCAGGCTACGCCTGAGGGCCGCTCCTGCGGCCCTTAGCTGACACGAAGCCGCTGCCGTCCACGCAGCGGCTTCGTCGCATCCGGGCAATGCCCGCCCCTTCCTCCCTGCATCCGCCTGCCTGAGCATCCCGATCGAATGGTCGCTGCACCAGCGTCCAATGATCGAAGGCAATCCCCATGCTCAGCCACCGCCAACAATCCTTCCTCGCCACCCTGCACCTGCAGGATCGCCCCCTTAATACGCTCGATGCACTGCTCGGCAAACCTGCGTGGGTCAATTGGTTCGGCAACGCCTCGACCTTGCCGCAACTGGTCAGCACCGTGCGCAATGACTCCTCGATGCTCAGTTGCCAGCCGGGCGTCGGCAACGACGCGGTGCTGCTGTACTTCCGCCACAGTCCGGGCGGCTACCGCCTCTACTCGCGCACTCCCGGCGAGCACTTCGGCAAGGGCGTGCGGTTGTACGGGCATGGCCATCTGGGCCTGGGGTCGGTGACTCAGCACGAGCCCTGCCTGCTGACGCTGCAAACGCCGCAGGGCGGTGCGGTGATGCTGGACCGATGGGTCGGGCCTCGGCACCCGGTGGTGCTGAGCACTGAGCAAGGCCACGTCCATCCGCGACGACGGCCCAGCTCCGCGTTCGAATACCTCAGCGGCCAAGGCCTCACGCCGCTCACCTGGACCTTGACCCTCATCGAGCGTGAGGTGCCGTGGCTCGATAGCCCGCAAGAGGTGTGAGCGAGTGGTCAACGGAACCCCTTCCGACTTCGCCGCGCACGCCCCGCTTCGTACCGTTCAGCTCCCTTTCTAGGAGAGCAAGCGCATGTCCAAGCAGCGTTCATTCATCGCCACCCTGTCATTCAATGGGCAGCCCCTGAACGGCTTTGCCGAATCGACCCGTGGGCCGGTTGTCCTGGAGACACCCGGCACCCTTCCAGCCACGACGGTCGATGGCGACAAGGCACTGGGCTATCTGGACGGCAGCGAAAGCGACTTCGCCCACGGCCAGGAAATGGGCCTGATCACCTTCGAAAAGGCCCCGCAGCCCGCGCCGCTGCGGCTGTACTTTCGCGACAGCGAACGTGGGTACCGGATTTATGTACGCGGCGGTGTCTTGCATGGCCAGGGTGTGTTCGTCGCACAGTCCGGGCTGGTGGAGATCAACCCCGTCGAGCGACACGATCCGACCTGCTGGCAGATCGACGAGCTGAACGGCGGTGCACCCCTGGACGTGCTCCAGCAGGCCGGCGATACGCTGCGCGTGACGATGACCAGCGAAGCCGGGCACAGCCTCTATACGCAGTTGCTGTACCCGGTCGGCGGCTTCCTGGCGTGCCTGCCGCAGGCAGAGCCCTCGTGCTTCGGTCTGACGATCCTCGAGCGCGAGGTCGACTGGCTCAGCGCTAGCTGAAAGCACCAGACAGCCAAGCTTCGCGGCTCCGGAGCCCTCAGCGGCCGAGCGCTGCGAAGCCTTCGCGGATCTTCTCCTGGGGCAGCTCGTCGCCGATGAACACCATCACGCTTTCCCGTGCCTCGCCGTCCTGCCACGGGGCATCCCAATCGAAACCGTAGAGCTTGAGCACGCCCTGGAACACCAGGCGGCGATCTTCGCCGGCGATGTTCAGCACCCCCTTGTAGCGCAGCAACTGCTTGCCGTGCGCTTCGAGCAACCCATTCATGAAGTCGCTGAGCTGGTCGATGTCCAGCGCCATGTCGCTGCGCAGCACCAGGGTGGAGATACGGTCCGGGGTGGCGGGCTTCAACACGGGGCGCAGCGTCGGCTTGAGGCTGGCGCCCAGGTCCGGGTTGAGGTTGAAACCGCGCACATCGAGCAACTCGGCCAATTCGATGCGACCTTGCTCGACCACCCGCAACTGCGCGCGGCCGTTGATGCGCGCCAGCCGCTCACGCAGCGCCTCCACCGCCGCCGGTTCGACCAGGTCGGTCTTGCTCAGCAGCAAGCGGTCGGCAAAGCCCACCTGGGCCTGGGCGATGGCCTGGGTCAGGTGGAACTCGGCGTGCTTGGCATCGACCAGGGTGATGATGCCGTCGAGGATGTAGCGATCGCGCAGCTCTTCATCGATGAAGAAGGTCTGGGCCACCGGCGCCGGATCGGCCAGGCCGGTGCACTCGATCACCAGACGGTCGAAGGCGATTTCGCCCGCGTCCAAGCGCTCGAGCAGCAGGTACAGCGCACGGGTCAGGTCGCCGTGGATGCTGCAGCACACGCAGCCGTTGGCCAGTGTCATCACCTGTACCGGTTCGTCGCCCAGCAGTTGGCTGTCGATGCCAGCGTCGCTGAACTCGTTCTCGATCACGGCGATCTTCAGGCCGTGCTCGGCCTTGAGCATGTGCTTGAGCAGGGTGGTCTTGCCAGCACCGAGAAAGCCGGTGAGCACGGTAACGGGAATGGGGGTATGCACGCGTTTGCCTCCTTGAAGCCGAAAAAGACTGTGGGAGCCTGCTTGCGCGGGCTCCCACAGGGTCAGGCAGGGTAGCGACTCAACAGCACTTGGGCCCGGACTTGCCACCGTAGCGGGCTTCCTGGCGTTCGCGGAAGAACGCCTCGTAGCTCATCACCGGCTGGTCCGGATGGGTCTTTTGCATGTGCTCGACATAGTTGTCGTAGTCGGGCATGCCGACCATCAGCCGAGCGGCTTGCCCCAGGTACTTACCCAGTCGTCCCAGGTCGTTGAACATCGCAGCGGTCCTCTCAAGCGTCAGGCAGAGCCTGGAACGGGGTTTCCTTGTCGCTGCGCTCCTTGCGGCCGAGGGCGGCGATGCCGACCTTGATGGCGAAGAACAGCACGCTGAACACCACCACCAGGAACAGGATGGTGAGGCCGGCGTTGGTGTAGGCGTTGAAGATCACGTGCTGCATCTGCCCGATGTCCTTGGCCGGGGCCAGCACCTGGCCGGCGTCCAGCGCGGTGCTGTACTTTTTGGCCAGGGCCAGGAAGCCGACGGCCGGGTTCGGGTCGAACAGCTTGATCAGACCCGCGGTGGTGGTGCAGATCAGCAGCCACAGCGCCGGCATCAGGGTGACCCAGATGTAGCGCTCGCGCTTCATCTTGATCAGCACCACGGTGCCGAGCATCAAGGCGATACCTGCCAGCATCTGGTTGGAGATGCCGAACAGCGGCCACAGCGTGTTGATGCCGCCCAGCGGATCGATGACGCCCTGGTACAGCAGGTATCCCCACAGCGCCACGCAGCCGGCGGTGCCGATCAGGTTGGCGGTCCACGACTCGGTGCGCTTGAGCGCCGGCACGAAGCTGCCCAGCAGGTCCTGCAGCATGAAGCGTCCGGCGCGGGTGCCAGCGTCCACGGCGGTCAGGATGAACAGCGCTTCGAACAGGATCGCGAAGTGGTACCAGAAGGCCATGGTATTTTCACCCGGCAGCACCTGGTGCAGGATCTGCGCGATCCCCACCGCCAATGTCGGCGCGCCCCCGGCACGGGCCAGGATGGTGTGCTCGCCGATGTCACGGGCGGTCGCCTCGAGCTGTTCGGGGGTGATGGTGAAGCCCCAACTGCTGACCGTCTGCGCCACCGCCACCACGTCGCCACCGACCACGGCCGCCGGGCTGTTCATGGCGAAGTACACGCCCGGTTCGATGACCGACGCCGCGACCATGGCCATGATCGCCACGAACGACTCCATGAGCATGCCGCCGTAGCCGATGTAGCGGGCGTTGGTTTCGTTGTCCAGCAGCTTGGGCGTGGTGCCCGAGCTGATCAGGGCATGGAAGCCGGACACCGCGCCGCAGGCGATGGTGATGAACAGGAACGGGAACAGGGTGCCCTTCCACACCGGGCCGGTGCCGTCGGTGAACTGGGTCAGGGCCGGCATTTTCAGCTCGGGCGCAATGATCAGAATGCCGATGGCCAGGCCGATGATGGTGCCGATCTTGAGGAAGGTCGACAGGTAGTCACGCGGCGCCAGCACCAGCCACACCGGCAGCACGGCAGCGACGAAACCGTAGCCGACCAGCATCCAGGTGATCTGCACGCCGGTGAAGGTGAACGCCGGACCCCAGGTCGGATCCGCCGCGATCACACCGCCCAGCCAGATGGAGGTGAGCAGCAGGACCACGCCGATCAGCGAGATCTCGCCAATGCGCCCCGGGCGGATGTAGCGCATGTAGATGCCCATGAACATGGCGATCGGGATGGTCGCCATCACCGTGAACATGCCCCATGGGCTCTCGGCCAGGGCCTTGACCACGATCAGCGCCAGCACCGCGAGGATGATGATCATGATCAGGAAGCAGCCGAACAACGCGATGGTGCCGGGGATGCGGCCCATCTCCTCGCGCACCATGTCGCCCAGCGAGCGGCCATTGCGGCGGGTGGACAGGAACAGCACCATGAAGTCCTGCACCGCACCGGCCAGGACCACGCCGGCGATCAGCCACAGGGTGCCCGGCAGATACCCCATCTGCGCGGCCAGGACCGGGCCGACCAGGGGACCGGCGCCCGCGATGGCGGCGAAGTGGTGACCGAAGAGGATGTGTTTGTTGGTCGGGACGTAGTCCAGGCCGTCGTTGTTGAGGACCGCCGGGGTGGCCCGGCGCGGATCGAGTTGCATCACTTTGGTGGCGATGAACAGGCTGTAGTAACGGTAGGCGACCAGGTAGATGGCCACTGCCGCGACCACGATCCACAAGGCATTGATCGCTTCACCGCGACGCAGGGCGACCACACCCAGCGCGCAGGCTCCTATGATTGCCAGCGCCAGCCACGGAATGTGGCGGAGCAGGCTATTATTGTTGTTCATGGTTGGCTTCCAGCTGGTGAATTGGAATGAGACCGCCTTTCGAGTCTAGAGCCAGTCATTGCGCATTGCCATACTTGCTTTGGTCTAGAGCCTCTGCGAGCCGATTACGCCCCTCTACTTTCCCCCAGGCCGAACGCCGAGGACTGTCCCATGAGCGACCATGACGAGCGTCGACGTTTCCAGCGCATCGCCTTCGATGCCCCCACCGAGTTGCGCCAGGGCGAGCGCCGTTGGCCGGTGACCCTGCTCGACCTCTCCCTCAAAGGCCTGCTGGTGGAGCGACCCGAAGCCTGGGAAGCGGACTTGAGCCAGGATTTCGAAGCCATCATCCACCTGGACAAGGCCACCGAGGTGAGGATGCAGGTCGAACTTCGCCACGAAGAGCCTGAGCGACTCGGTTTCATCTGCCTGTACATCGACCTGGAATCCATGTCCCACCTGCACCGACTTGTGGAATTGAACCTGGCCGACAGCACCGAAATGATGCGCGAGCTGCGCGAACTGATCGAATATTGAAATCTGTTAGCTCGCTAAGCATCTAGCCGCGTCGCAAAACCTGCCTAACCAGACAGCTTTAAATGGGGTGTATGGTTTTTTGTACACACCCCTCTGGCACCGTCTCCCTCACCTGGAACGCATTCTGCATTAGCGCTAGGCACCCCTTCCTGGCGCTCCTGGGGCGGCTTGATCAAAATATTGTATACAATTCATGTAGCAATGATTTGTAAGAGCTGTCTACAGTAGCGGCACAACAATAAACAGAGAGCCTGCTCCCATGACCACGTCTCACAGCACGTCTCCCGCCCGGCGCCCCGAGGACGAAAACCTCGGCGTCGGGGCCAACCTGGCCTACGGCCTGCAGCACGTCCTGACCATGTACGGCGGCATCGTCGCCGTACCGCTGATCCTTGGCCAGGCGGCGGGACTGGCGCCGGCGGAGATTGGCTTGCTGATCGCCGCCTCGCTGTTCGCCGGTGGCCTGGCAACCTTGCTGCAGACCCTCGGCCTGCCGTTCTTCGGCTGCCAGTTGCCGCTGGTGCAAGGGGTGTCGTTCGCCGGCGTGGCGACCATGGGCGCGATCCTCGGCAGCCAGAATGGCGGCGGCATGCCGGCCGTGCTCGGCGCGGTGATGGCCGCCTCGCTGATCGGCCTGCTGATCACCCCCGTGTTCTCGCGCATCACCCGCTTCTTTCCGCCGCTGGTGACCGGCATCGTCATCACCACCATCGGCCTGACCCTGATGCCGGTGGCCGCGCGCTGGGTGATGGGCGGCAACAGCGCCGCCGCCGATTTCGGCAGCATGGCCAACGTCGGCCTGGCGGCTCTGACCTTCGCCATCGTGCTGCTGTTGAGCAAGCTGGGCAGCGCCAGCATTTCACGCCTGTCGATCCTCCTGGCGATGGTCGCCGGCACCTTGATCGCCTGGGCGCTGGGCATGGCCGACTTCAGCAAAGTGGGCGACGGCCCGCTGCTGGCCTTCCCCACGCCCTTCCACTTCGGCCTGCCGACCTTCCATATCGCCGCGATCCTGTCGATGTGCATCGTGATCATGGTGACCTTGGTGGAAACCTCGGCGGACATCCTCGCCGTGGGCGAGATCATCGACACCAAGGTCGATTCCCGGCGCCTGGGCGACGGCCTGCGCGCGGACATGGCCTCGAGCATCCTGGCGCCGATCTTCGGCTCCTTCACCCAGAGCGCGTTCGCCCAGAACGTCGGCCTGGTGGCGGTGACCGGGGTGAAGAGCCGCTATGTGGTGGCCACCGGCGGGCTGATCCTGGTGGTGCTCGGTCTGCTGCCGATCATGGGCCGGGTGATCGCCGCTGTGCCCACACCCGTGCTGGGCGGCGCCGGCATCGTGCTGTTCGGCACGGTGGCGGCCAGCGGCATCCGTACCCTGTCCAAGGTGAGCTACACCAACAACGTCAACCTGATCATCGTCGCCGCCTCGCTGGGCTTCGGCATGATCCCCATCGCCGCGCCAAACTTCTACCACCAGTTCCCCGGCTGGTTCGAGACCATCTTCCACTCTGGCATCAGTTCGGCGGCGATCATGGCCATCGTGCTCAACCTGATCTTCAACCACCTCAAGACCGGCAACTCGGACCAGCAGTCGGTGTTCGCCGCCGGCTACGAGCGCACCATCCAGTACTCGGACATCTCGCAGTTGCGTGACGGCGACTACTTCAAGGACGGCAAGCTGTTCGATGCCGAGGGCCACGAAGTGCCGGTGAAGAACGAGGCCGAGCCGGGCGCTCGGGGCCGGCGGCGCAAGGTGGTGGCGGAGCATTGAAGCCGCCCGCTGGTCGACGGGCAGTTGCCCTCGCCCGCAATATCACTCGAACAACGCATCCAGCGCCTGCTCCAGTCGCGTCACCGCGATCACCTGCAGTCCAGCCGGCGCTTCCTTGGGGGCATTGCCCTTGGGCACGATGGCGCGCTTGAAGCCGTGCTTGGCCGCTTCCTTCAGGCGCTCCTGGCCACTGGGCACCGGGCGCACCTCGCCGGACAGACCGATTTCACCGAACACCAGCAGGCCGTGGGCCAGCGGGCGGTTGCGCAGGCTGGACATCACCGCTGCCAGCAGCGCCAGGTCCGAGGCGGTCTCCAGCACCTTGACCCCGCCGACCACGTTGAGGAACACGTCCTGGTCGTGGGTGGGAATGCCACCGTGACGGTGCAGCACCGCCAGCAACATGGCCAGGCGGTTCTGGTCCAGGCCCAGGGTGACCCGGCGCGGGTTGGCCAAGTGGCTGTCGTCGACAAGCGCCTGCACCTCCACCAGCATCGGTCGGGTGCCCTCCCAAGTCGCCATCACCACGCTGCCGGGCACTTCCTCCTGGGTCCGGTTGAGGAAGATCGCCGAGGGATTGGAGACTTCCTTCAGGCCACGGTCGGTCATGCCGAACACACCCAGTTCGTTGACCGCGCCGAAGCGGTTCTTCACCGCCCGCAGCAAACGCAGGCGGCCGTCCGATTCGCCTTCGAAATACAGCACGGTATCGACCATGTGCTCGAGCACGCGCGGCCCGGCCAGCGAGCCTTCCTTGGTGACGTGGCCGACCAGGAAGATCGCCGTGCCGCTCTGTTTGGCGTAGCGCACCAGCAGCGCCGTGCTCTCGCGCACCTGGGCCACGCCGCCGGGCGCCGATTGCAGTTGCTCGGTGAAGATGGTCTGGATCGAGTCGATGACCATCACCCGCGGCTTTTCCTGGCGAGCGGTGGCGATGATAGTTTCGATGCAGGTCTCGGTCATCACCTTGAGCTGGTCCTGGGGCAACCCCAGGCGCCGCGAGCGCATGGCCACCTGTTGCTGCGACTCCTCACCAGTGACGTACAGCGCCGGCATGTGGGTGGCGATGTTGCACAGGGTTTGCAGCAGGATGGTGGACTTGCCGATGCCCGGATCACCACCGATCAACACCACCGAGCCGTCGACCAGGCCGCCGCCGAGCACGCGGTCCAGTTCCGTGCTGCTGGTGGTGAAACGCGGGATTTCCTCGACGCTGACTTCGGCCAGGGTCTTGATCTGCGCCTGCTGCCCGGTCCAGCCGGCGCGCCCGGCCGGGGCCGCTGCAGCGCCGCTCTCGATCATGGTTTCGACCAGGGTATTCCAGGCGCCGCACTCGCCGCACTGGCCGGCCCATTTGGGAAAGGTCGCGCCGCACTCGGTGCAGCCATACAAGCGCTTGGCCTTGGCCATCGGGTCAGTCTCCTGGGCAAAGACCGCCATGATAGCCGAACGCGCGCGTGCCTCGGCGGCGACGGCCAGCGACAAAACTATTCAGGCTGATGGCAGTCTGTACCCCACGCAGTACAAGAATCGATTCCGTGGCTTACACTGCGTTTACTCATCACTTGTTACAAAGGAAAAACACATGGGCGTGCTCAACGAATTCAAGGCCTTCGCGGTCAAGGGAAATGTCGTCGATATGGCGGTGGGTATCATCATCGGCGCGGCCTTCGGCAAGATCGTCTCGTCGTTCGTGGGCGATGTGATCATGCCGCCATTGGGCCTGCTGATCGGCGGCGTAGACTTCAGCGACCTGGCAATCACCCTCAAAGCCGCCCAAGGCGATGTGCCGGCGGTGGTACTGGCCTACGGTAAATTCATCCAGACGGTGATCGACTTCATCATCGTCGCCTTCGCCATCTTCATGGGCGTCAAAGCGATCAACCGCCTCAAGCGCGAGGAGGCCAAGGCCCCCAGCGTGCCCCCGGCCCCGACCCCGCAGGAAACCCTGCTCACCGAAATCCGCGACCTCCTCAAGAACAACAGCGGCAAGCTATAAGCGGCAAGCGACAAGCGGGAGCGCGCACCGCACCGCTCCTACTTGCCGCTTGTAGCTTGCAGCTTGCAACTACCTGCAACTTGCCGCTCCCTCACCAGTACGTCTCGACCGCGACTTGGCCGGGGCGTTTGCTGAGGCTCAGTTGCAGGTCGCGGGCTTTGAGGACTTTGCGGGTCTCGTCGATCATCTCCGGGTTGCCGCAGAGCATGATGCGCGAGTGCTCGGGCGACAGCTCCAGGCCCGCAGCGCGCTCCAGCTCGCCGGTTTCGATCAACGTGGTGATACGCGCGTTCAGCGCGCCGGGGTGGGATTCGCGGGTGACCACTGGGATGAACTGCAGCTTGCCGGCGAACTCGGTCAGGTACTCACGCTGCTCGAGGCCCGCGATCAGATCCAGGTAGGCCAGCTCCTTGGCTTCGCGCACCGAATACACCAGTTTGATTGTGTCGAAGCGCTCCCAGGCCTCGAAGTCCTGGAGGATCGACACGAACGGCGCGATGCCGGTGCCGGTGGCCAGCAGCCACAGGTCGCGGCCATCGACGAAGCGGTCCAGGGTCAGGTAGCCGTAGGCCTGGCGCTCGATCAGCAGGCTGTCACCCTTCTGCAAGCGGCTCAGCTCGCTGGTGAATTCGCCATCCGGCACCACGATAGAGAAGAAATCCAGAAACTCGTCGTGCGGGGCGCTGACCATCGAGTACGCACGCCACACCACGCTGCCATCGGCCTTGGTCACCCCCAGACGCGCGAACTGGCCCGAGCGGAAACGAAAGCCCGGATCGCGTGTGACCCGCAGACTGAACAGGTTCGGCGTCAGTGGCTGCACATCGAGCAAGGTCTGGGAGGTGTATTTGTCGGCGCTGGCGGTCATTGGGGGGCTCCTGGAATGATTGCGCCCAGTGTCTCGCAAACCGCCGCGAAGAAACACCGCGCGGCTGTAGGCGTATAGCTTATGAGGAAGAAATTACCCTACACTTCGTCGCTATAGCCAAAAATTCCCAGCGGTTTTTACAGCTTTTCCTACACTCAAGTGGGCAAGTCCAATCCTGGATCCAACTGGAGTAGCGTCATGCCGCACTGGAAGCAAGAAAAGCTGCAGACCCTGCTCGGGGAGCGGCACCCCGAAAGAATGTTCGACCAGGCCATCTTGCTGGCGCAAGAGATGGGCATGGTGTACCTCGGGCTGGTGTTGCATCTGCACATTCCGGCACGTCACCCGCAGACCATCCTGTACAACAATTTTCCCGAAGCGTGGAACGAGCGCTTTCGCGCCGACCGCGATTTCATCCTCCAGGACCCGGCCATCAACCGCAGCCGCATCAGCGCCGTTCCGGTGCTGTGGGAGGATGAGTTGTACGAGGAAGTGCCCGATTTTCGTGAGGCCGCCTGCACCCATGGCCTGCGTCATGGCTGGACGCAGTCGCTCTACGACCGCTACAACCACGAGAGCCAATTGAGCGTGGCACGCAGTGAGCGCCGTATTTCTGCCCACGAACTGCTCAGCAAAAGCGCACAGCTTTTATGGTTGCACAATGTGCTGCACGAGCTGATCTGCGAGCACCACCGCCGAGCGGAAAGTCCGTCCCATGAGCTGACAGAGCGCGAACTCGAAGTCACCAAATGGACAGCCGACGGCAAGACCGCTTCAGACATCGCCTGCATCCTCTCCCTCTCCCTCTCCCCCAGCACCGTGAACTTCCACATCCGCAGCGTCATCACCAAACTCGGCGTCACCAACAAGACCGCTGCCGTTGCGGTCGCCGCGGCTCGCGGTTTGATCTGGAAGTGACTGCCGCTGCCTGGCAAAGCCTTGTAGAATCGAGCGCTTTCCAGCACGCAGACGATCTCTGCGCGCGCAGCCGTTTCGAGCCCGTTTCCCATGCCTCTGCTCACCAGCCCCTTCGCCGAACTCGACCTGATCCGCCAGCCGGAGCAGAACAACGACCCGCTACAGGCCTTCGACGCCGCCGACGAATACCTGCTCTCGCACCTGGCCACCCAGGCGCCCGCCGCCGACGCCCGGGTGCTGATTCTCAACGACAGTTTCGGCGCCCTGGCCGCGAGCCTGGCTGGGCAAGTGCAAGTGATCAGCAGCGGCGACTCGCACCTGGCTCACCTGGCACTGGAGAAGAACCTGGCGCGCAACGGCAAGCCCTTCGACAGCGTGCCATTCGTGCCGGCCAGCGCCGCTTGGCAGGGGCCGTTCGACCGCGTGCTGGTGCGCGTGCCGAAGACCCTGGCCTTGCTCGAAGAGCAGTTGATTCGCTTGCAGGGCCATCTGGCGCCGGGCGCCGAAGTGATCGCCGGCGCCATGATCAAGCACCTGCCGCGCGCGGCGGGCGATTTGCTGGAGCGCTACATCGGCCCGGTGCAGGCGTCGCTGGCGCAGAAGAAAGCGCGTCTGCTGACCGCCACGTTCGCCGAACGCCCACAGGCCGCGTCGCCCTATCCCACGCGCTACCGCCTGGACAGCCCGGCGCTGGAGCTACTCAACCACGCCAACGTGTTCTGCCGCGAAGGCCTGGACATCGGCACCCGCGCCTTCCTGCCCCACCTGCCGCGCGACTTGGGCCAAGCACGTATCGCCGACCTGGGGTGCGGCAACGGCGTGCTGGGCATCGCCAGCGCGCTGCTCAACCCGCAAGCGCAGCACACCCTGGTGGATGAGTCGTACATGGCCGTGCAGTCGGCGCGGGAGAACTGGCAGGCGGCATTGGGCGAACGGCTGGCGGATATCCGTGCGGATGACGGGCTGGCGGGGCAGGACAAGCAGTCGCTGGACGTGGTGCTGTGCAACCCACCGTTCCACCAGCAGCAGGTGGTCGGCGATTTCCTCGCCTGGCGCATGTTCCAACAGGCGCGCGAAGCGCTGGTGGTGGGCGGCGCCCTGTACATCGTCGGCAACCGCCACCTGGGTTATCACAGCAAACTGGCGCGGCTGTTCCGCGGCGTTGAACAAGTGGCCGCGACGCCCAAGTTCGTGGTGCTCAAAGCGCGCAAGTAACGCCTGGACATGTGTGGAAGTGGCCCCGGCGATGGGTGCGGCGAAGCTGAAAACCTGGGACCGCTGCGCGGTCCATCGCGACGCAAGGCCGCTCCCACAAGGGCCGGTGAGCTGCCAGAAATTGAGCAAGACAGTCGCGCCCTTAGCCCCTTGCGCTCGATGATCTCCTAATCTGTCTGACATGGCGCCGGCTGCGTGGGAGCGGCCTTGCGTCGCGAAAAGGGCCGCAAAGCGGCCCCGGCGATCTCAAGCGATCACTCGCTCTGCCCCACACTCAATGGGTGGTCAACCCCGCCGCATTCATGAACAGGCGCATGCCATAGGCCACCACGCCCAGTGCCGCGACGCTCAGTGCCCAGATCAGCACCAACCAGCCCAAGCGCTGCCATAACGGCTTCTTCTCTTCGACCGTCATCACCCTGCCCTCCTCAGTGATACCCGTCATCGTGGCGCACCTTGCCGCGGAACACGTAGTAGCTCCAGAAGGTGTACCCCAGGATCAGCGGCAGGATGAACAGCGTGCCCACCAGCATGAAGCCTTGGCTCTGCGGCGGCGCAGCGGCCTCCCAGATGGAGATCGACGGCGGAATGATGTTCGGCCACAGGCTGATGCCCAGCCCGCTGTAGCCCAGGAAGATCAGCACCAGCGTCAGCAGGAACGGCAGGTAGTTGGCATGCCGCGCCACCGCCTTGAGCAAGCCGTAGAAGGTCACCAGCACCAGCACAGGCACCGGCATGAACCAGATCAGGTTGGGCATGCTGAACCAGCGCTCGGCGATCTGCCCGTAGGCCAGCGGCGTCCACAGGCTGACGATGCCGATCACCACCAGCAGCACCAGCGCCAACGGCCGGGCCAGGTCGTGCATCTGCTTCTGCAGCGGGCCTTCGGTCTTCATGATCAGCCAGGTGCAGCCCAGCAGCGTGTAGGCCACGATCAACCCCACCCCACTGAACAGGCTGAACGGCGTCAGCCAGTCCAGCGAGCCACCGGCATAGTGCCGATCGACCACCTTGAAGCCTTCGATGAAGGCGCCCAGCGCCACGCCCTGGAAGAACGTCGCCACCAGCGAACCGCCAATGAACGCCTTATCCCACAGGTGACGCTTGTCGTCGGTGGCCTTGAAGCGGAACTCGAAGGCCACACCCCGGAAGATCAGGCCCACCAGCATCAGCATCAACGGCAGGTACAGCGCCTCCAGCACCACCGAATAGGCCAGCGGAAACGCCCCGAACAACCCCGCGCCGCCCAGCACCAGCCAAGTCTCGTTGCCGTCCCAGACCGGGGCGACGGTGTTCATCATCACATCGCGGTCACGCTCGCCCTTGACGAAGGGGAAGAGCATGCCGATACCCAGGTCGAAACCATCCATGACCACGTACATCATCACCCCGAAGATGATGATCACGGCCCACATCAGTGGCAGATCGATACCCATGGCTCAGTTCCCCTCGTTCAGGCTGGCGTGCTGCGGCGTACCGCGATCATCGGCGGCGGACAACGGCCGCGCCGGCGTGCGTTGCTGCCCCGGACCACCCGGCGGCTGACTGTCGCCCTCGCCGCTGGCCGGGCCCTTGCGCACCAGGCGCATCATGTAGCCCAGGCCGGTGCCGAACAGCGCGAAGTACACCACCACGAACATCACCAAGGTGAAGCCAAGTTGCAGGGTACTGTGGTTGGACACCCCATCGGCGGTACGCATCAGCCCATACACCACCCACGGCTGACGCCCCACCTCCGTGGTGAACCAACCAGCCAGAATGGCGATCAGCCCGGATGGACCCATCCACAGCGTCAGGTACAGGAACGGCCGCGAGCTGTACAAGGTGCCACGCTTGCGCAGCCACAAGCTCCACAGACCGACCAGGATCATCAGCATGCCCAGCCCGACCATGACCCGGAACGACCAGAACACGATGGTCGAATTGGGCCGGTCCTCAGGCGCGAACTCCTTCATGGCCGGCACTTGCTGGTCCAGGCTGTGGGTCAGGATCAAGCTGCCCAGCGCCGGAATCTCGATCTTGAACCGCGTGGTCTCGGCCTGCATGTCCGGCAGCCCGAACAGGATCAGCGGCGTCGGCTCGCCCGGCGTGTTCTCCCAGTGCCCTTCGATGGCCGCGATCTTCACCGGCTGGTGCTTGAGCGTGTTCAGGCCATGCAAGTCGCCGATCACCGCCTGGATGGGCGCGACGATCAACGCCATCCACATGGCCATCGACAGCATCTTGCGCACCGCCGGGTTGTCCCGCCCGCGCAGCAGGTGCCAGGCCGCCGACGCACCGACGAAGAACGCCGTGGCCACGAACGCGGCCGTGGCCATGTGCATCAGGCGGTAGGGGAACGACGGGTTGAAGATGACCAGGAACCAGTCCATCGGCACCACGCGACCGTCGATGATCTCGTGGCCCTGGGGCGTCTGCATCCAACTGTTGGAGGCGAGAATCCAGAAGGTCGACACCAACGTGCCGATCGCCACCATCACCGTGGCGAAGAAGTGCAACCCCCGGCCCACGCGGTTCCAGCCGAACAGCATGACGCCCAGGAAACCCGCTTCCAGGAAGAAGGCGGTGAGCACTTCGTAAGTGAGCAGCGGGCCGGTGACGGCACCGGCGAAATCGGAGAACCCGCTCCAGTTGGTGCCGAACTGATAGGCCATGACCAGCCCGGAGACCACGCCCATGCCGAAGTTGACGGCGAAGATCTTCGACCAGAACTGGTAGAGGTCACGGTAGACGCGGTTGTCGGTCTTCAGCCAGAGGCCTTCGAGCACCGCAAGATAGCTCGCCAGACCAATGGTGATGGCCGGGAACAGAATGTGGAAGGAGACGGTAAACGCAAACTGGATTCGGGCGAGCTCCAAGGCTTCCAAACCGAACATGATGCTTCCTCTTCAGGTAATCAGGCGTTCGGGCTCGTGACCCGCACGCTCACTGCCCTACAGATGATCGAGTGCGCTGTTGTCGGATTGTTCTGTTCGATCGCAGGGAACCTGGCCGGTCGGCCATATCGTTGCATCTGGAACGATTGATCCAGATCAACGACTGAAGCCAAGCATAGACCCGAACGCCAGCACAGGCTGTGTGGTTGTTTGCCGCGTGACCGGTTGCCTCACCCTCTTTACCTTCGCAACATTTCGTGCGCAAACCTCCGGCAACGCCAATGGAACCCTTGGCCAAAGGCCAGAGTCCACTTTTCAGGCCCACTTTCCCGCGGCCTTCACGAGGAGACACCCATGAAAGGTACTGCGCTTTCCGCCGTATTCGCGGCTGCCACCCTGCTGGCCTCGCCGGTGTTCGCTGCCGACAACCTGTGTACGATCAACCTGCAGAAGATCGACAACCAGATGGCTACTACCGGCTCCACCTCCGAAGGCCTGGTCGATGCCCTCAACAAGCACATCGACGAAGCCAAGGCCGCCCAGGCCAAGGGCGACACCAAGGAATGCATCACCATCACCAACAAGGTGCTGGAGCGTCTGAACAAGACTGAAAAAGGCAGCAGCGGCGCCTGATTCAGGGCCGTGGAAAGGGCGGCGGCACCCGCTGTCGACGCCGCCCCTGTAAAGGCGTATACTGCGCGGCACGTGTCGTGAGATACGTCAGCTAGAGCTGAGTGTGGGGCCGATTAGGATTCGACGCCGGTCGCGAAACTCTAGGTGCATGCCGAGTTGGTAACAGAACTCGTAAATCCACTGTTGCAACTTTCTATAGTTGCCAATGACGAAAACTACGAGGGCTACGCTCTCGCTGCGTAAGCAGCTGAGCCCGCTCTCCTGGTAGCTTCGGCTCCAGCAATCACCAGGGGATGCCTGTAAACCCGAAGTGATTGTCATACAGAACAGGATCGTCGTGTAGCACGTTGGGGGCAAAGCGACTAAAACTTACCCAACTCGTCCAAAGCACCCTGCCACTCGGGCGGCTGCGGATTAACTCAGTTGAGATGGCTAAGCATGTAGTACCGACAGCGGAGTACTGGCGGACGGGGGTTCAAATCCCCCCGGCTCCACCACTTCAACATCTAAAGACGTCCACGGACGTCTTTTTTGTGCCTAAATCTCAGTAAAATCAAGGATTTAAGCTCCATATTGGTCTTTGAACGTCCATAACCATCTACACAGCCGTGTATTCCAAGTGGTATTCCAAGCTCCCGCCTGCTATTTTTTGGAATACATGAACTGATCGGAATACACCATGGGAGCTCACGCCGCGCGTCTTTCTGACGTGAAGGTCAAAGCCGCCAAACCAAAGGAGAAGGACTACATCCTGACTGATGGTGATGGCCTACAGATGAGGGTTAGAGCCAATGGCTCGAAGCTGTGGAATTTCAATTACATTCACCCGGTGACCAAGAAGCGGGTCAACATGGGCCTGGGCACCTTCCCCGAGGTAAGCCTGGCTCAAGCACGGAAACGCACCGTTGAAGGGAGGGAGCTGGTTGCCCAAGGCCTCGATCCGAAGGAGAAGCGCGACGCGGACCGGCAGACGTTAAAGGCGACCACGGAGCATACCTTCAAAAATGTGGCCACAGCCTGGTTTGATCTCAAAAAAGACTCAGTGACCACCGCGTACGCTGAAGACATCTGGCGCTCGTTAACACTGCACGTCTTTCCCGACTTAGCGCTAACGCCGATTTCAGCGATCACTGCGCCAGCGGTGATTAAATTGCTTAGACCTCTTGAGGCAAAGGGCAGCCTAGAGACGGTTAAGCGACTTAGCCAGCGTCTCAACGAAATCATGACTTACGGGGTGAATGCTGGCCTAATTTTTTCAAATCCGCTTAGTGGCATCCGCTCTGTCTTCAAAAAACCGAAGAAGCAAAATATGGCAGCACTCGCGCCAGATGAGCTGAGAGAGCTGATGCTAGCAGTCGCCAATGCCAGCATCAAAAGGACTACGCGCTGCTTGATTGAGTGGCAGCTCCACACCATGACCCGCCCAGCGGAGGCTGCTACCGCTCGCTGGGCGGACATCGACCTCGAAAGGAAGATATGGACGATTCCACCGGAGCGGATGAAAAAGCGTCGCACGCATATAATACCGCTCACGCAGCAAGCTCTAGAGCTTCTGGAAGCTATCAAGCCTTTCAGTGGACACCGTGAGTATGTTTTCCCCGCAGATCGAAATCCTCGCACCCACTGCAACAGCCAGACCGCCAATATGGCGCTTAAGCGGATGGGATTCGCGGGCCGTCTAGTCAGCCACGGTATGCGGTCAATGGCGAGCACCATACTGAACGAGCATGGCTGGGACCCAGAGTTGATCGAGGTTGCACTCGCGCATGTTGATAAGGACGAGGTACGCAGCGCCTATAACCGGGCTGACTACATCGAGCGCAGGCGCCCAATGATGAAATGGTGGAGCGAACACATCCAGGGCGCCGCTACCGGGAGTCTTTCGATGTCCGCAGTCATGAACGTGGTAGGGAGTTCAGCGCTCGCAGCGGCTAATTTTTCCGCTGATAACGTTGACTAGCATGCGCAGATAGCATATTGCCCAGCTCGAGATGCTTTACACCCGCCAGCGCCAACACGCACGTCCTTCGCCGTGAAAATTGTCGTACAGATCACAAAAACTCACCCGGTGGCTGACCGAGTGGGGGTTATCGACTCAATCCCGCGATACGCCTGGGCGAGTCCTTGCTAGCCTTGGTATCAGCAGGGTTGTAAGATGGATTCCGCGTAGGCAATCCGTCACACAGACGCCGCAGGCCATCACGTTTGTGACAACCCTTTGCATTTGCAGCCCCCTAAGCATGAGATGGCAATGAATTCAGCAACAAAAATCTCCGCTGATAGTGATTTCCTTCAGCCAAGGCTCAACATTGAAAAAAAATCTAGAGTCAGTCGTCTACCTTGGCGTGGACAGTTCTCTCCGGAGTTCGTGGAGTACATTTTAGAAACCGCGCTATCGAACGCGAAGCATATCTTTGATCCGTTTTGTGGTAGTGGCACTGTGATTTATGAAGCCGCTTTCAAAGGGCGCACGGCAGTAGGTACTGAAGTTAACCCTTCAGCATGGCATCTTGCGGCACTTGCCTCTCTGGCAAGGTCTACATCGTCCAGAATCGACTCCATATGTATCGAACTGGATAGAATAATCCTTGAGCTTTCTAACTGCGGATATTCTGAAAGTTCCGTGCGCGGAATATTGTCATCTAGATCCATTCTTGAGGATACAAAAAAGTGCTTGATTGCATGCATCCTTCTCGGGATGAAAAATAGTGCTGATCTGAACGAAAAAAATGTTCAGTACGGCGCTACGACTGTAAAAAAGGTTCTCCGAGAAGTAGGCATTTACAAAGGCGGTGGGGAGTGTCTACTAGAAGATGCAAGACATACCTCTTTAGAAACCGACACTATTGATGGCGTTATTACCTCCCCCCCTTATATAAACGTCTTCAACTATCACCAGAACTACCGCCCAGCCACGGAGCTGCTTGGCTGGAATCCGTTGAGCGCTGCGAAATCTGAGATTGGGGCTAACCGAAAACATCGCCAAAATCGGTTTCTTACTGTAGTCCAGTATTGCCTTGACATGGCGATGGTAATAGATGAACTAGCTAGAGTTTGCAAAAAAGACGCCACTGTTGTTATGGTGGTAGGAAGGGAATCAAACATTCTAGGCACTTCCTTCTTGAACTCGAAACTCATTGCAAGACTATTCAATGAAAGTCATGCATTTACATTCTCAAATAAGGCGGAGCGGGTATTTACCAACAGATTTGGCCAAGAGATATACGAAGATATTCTTGTTCTAAACTGTATTGGGAAAGGCTACATCCCTCAAGATAGAGCCAGAGCCATAGGCGTAGACGCCTTATCATCAGCACTCAGCAGCGCACCTTCCAGCGCCGTAGATCTGCTGCGGCTCGCAATAAATTCTGCAGCAAAAGTACTGCCTTCTCCGAAGCTGGATCTGAAAAGACCGTATTGATAGGATATTGATGTGAAGGTTTCTCACCCCGAAACACATGGCAGCAAACTAAAAGCACTGGCCAACAACCCCAGTTTGCCATCTGGTGACAGACAGAGAGTGGCCGATGCTATCGATAGATACGAAGAGTGGCGCTCGGCCCTATCAGAGATGTCTGGTGAAGGGAAAGAGCTCCTGGGCAGTCTCGTCACCCTCCTAAATAGTTACAAGAACTCGATTGATCTTGATCTGATATTTGGCTCACAAAGTGATTTTCTATACCGCCAAAATGGACAACTTAAACTCTCCAATAGCATATTGGAGGAGTTCTTACCTTACGTATTCGACGAGCGCATGGTTCCCGGATTTAAGAGATTATCCAATGTAGTATGTGGCCCTCAGTCATCGTTCGCAGGCCTCAGTTTTGGCTCTCCATTTTTAGAATTAGATGCTGGCGGCGTTTACCTTAAAAGTAAAGATCAAGATTTCTCGGTAGCTAAGACGCACCGCATTACCATCAGCGATTTCCCAGCTACTGACAAGTCGTACACCGCGAAGTTTTGCGTCTCGCATTTTGCTACAGAAATAAAAACAAACCTAGATAAGACGATGTTCCAAGAAGCATCTCAGACCGCGAACGAGCTAAAAAAAGCCGTTCCTGGATCAAAGTACATTCTGCTTTGCGAATACCTGGATATGACCCCATCACAACGAAGCTCACTTCCATTGACGAAGTAGTTGTGTTGAGAAAAGCCAAACGCCTGGCATCAAACGTTCGCAAGTCATTTAGTACGTATGCTGGCAGACAAATCAGCTTGGCCGCATACACAAAGTTTGTGCACGACAACCCGATTCATATTTCCAGCTTCGAGCGCTTCCTCGCTCATCTCGATGAATGTTTTCCAGAGGCCGGGGATGACACCGTTGATACCGTGCTCGAACGGGGATATTTTTAAAAACAAGGGCAATACCTATTACATCATAAGGCCGGGTTCTACCCCTGGCCTTCTTAATCATTAGCGCTGCCAGACGACCTAGCATCCATTCCAACGATGAAACCTACTTTCCATAGCAGCACCGCTGTGAGGCTTTTACCGACTCAGTGCATCTACTCGCCTGCCCATACTGGATGCTTTCATGTTTTGCAGGGTCCAGCGCCTCGATCTCTATCAACACCTGGCGTATCAGCCCCCAATCGCGCTTATTTTTTATTTACGTCTGCTTAAGGAATTATTGAATCCGCGAGGGACTTGTACAGCTCTGCAAAAGCAGAGAAGTGTGTGGACTGTAATTGGATTGCGGGTTGACCGAAATGTCTGCTCACTGGGGTCACCAGTAAGTCGCCTGGGCCATACCCCTGCCTCAACGAGCCGGTAGGAGGCATGAGAAAATGTATGACTGTGGCTTTGAAGTCTGCACGACACTTTTTCGAAGAATGAGCTACGCGGTTCCTTATGGAGGAGGCGTGACCAAGAAGAGGCCCTTTGATTTTTACGTTGCCAAACCCGTGTGCGCTGAATAGAAAATCTGCTTGGCTTGTGACCCAGTTCGGATCAGTAACTTTGAGATAATCGTAACCGCTCCATGAACCCCACATTCAAAGCGCGAAGTTGATCCCCAATGCTGTGCTCCCGATCTCTTTCTGGAGCCAGCCCCGTCATGATGCGACCCGACGCCAAAGTCGAAAAAGTCTATCTCTACCCCAAGCCCGTCGACTTCCGAAAGTCGATTGACGGCCTGGCCGCTCTGGTCGAACTGGATATCAAAGTGGCGGTGTTTGACCCCGTGCTTTTCGTGTTTCTCAACAAGCCGCGCAACCGCGTGAAGATCCTCTACTGGGAACGAAACGGCTTCTGCCTTTGGCTCAAGCGCCTCGAATCCGAGCGTTTCAAAACATCGCCTGACGCCACCGACGAGGCGATCATTCTGACCGTCCAGGAACTCAACTGGCTGCTCGACGGTTTTGACCTCTGGCGTAATCGTCCTCATCAGGTTTTGACGCCGCGCTACGTGGCGTAACCCGGTATAATCCGGGCCATGATTTCTCTGCCCGATGACCTTCCTGATGATCCTGTTTTGCTTAAGCAACTGTTGCTTGAGGCCCTCAATCGTCAGGAGGAAACCACTCAGGCTTATCAGACTCACATCGTCGACCTGAAAGAACAGATCAAGCTGTTGCGTGACCGTTTGTTTGGACGCAAGTCCGAGCAATCCGTGGAACCCAACACGCCACAGTTGGCCTTGTTCAATGAGCCTGAAAGCGAGCCAATGCCGTTGGTTGGCGACGTCGATGAAGAAGTTGTCGCACCGACACCACGCCGTGGCAAACGCAAGCCGTTGGCGGCCGATCTGCCGCGTATCGAAGTCATCCACGAACTGCCCGAACACGAACTGACCTGTGCTTGCGGTTGCCGCAAACATGCCATCGGGGAAGAAACCAGTGAGCAACTGGATATCGTGCCGATGCAGATCCGGGTCATCAAACATATCCGCAAGATCTACGCTTGCCGTGGCTGTGAAGCCGCACCGGTCACCGCCGACAAGCCTGCCCAGTTGATCGAGAAAAGCATGGCCAGCCCCAGCGTGCTGGCCATGCTACTGACCACCAAGTATGTCGACGGTTTACCGTTGCATCGGTTTGAAACGGTACTTAGCCGCCACGGTATCGATATCCCTCGGCAAACGCTGGCACGCTGGGTGATCCAGTGCAGCGAGCATTTCCAGCCACTGCTTAATTTGATGCGTGATCGGTTGCTGGAAAGCCCAGTGATTCACTGCGATGAAACCCGTGTACAGGTGTTGAAAGAACCGGATCGAGATCCGACCAGCCAATCCTGGATGTGGGTGCAAGCCAGTGGCCCACCGGATCGAAAAGTTGTGCTGTTTGATTACACGTCCAGCCGTGCGCAGGAGGTGCCGTTGCGCTTGCTGGAAAGTTACCGTGGCTATGTCATGACTGATGATTACGCCGGCTATAACGCGTTGGCGTTGCAGCCGGGCGTGGAGCGACTGGCGTGCATGGCCCATGCGCGACGCAAGTTCGTGGACGCGCAAAAAGTGCAGCCCAAAGGTAAAACCGGACGGGCTGATATCGCGCTGGCGATGATCAACAAGCTGTACGGCATCGAGCGCGAGTTCAAAGACGTCAGTGATGAACAGCGGTTTGCTGGTCGACAGGAGAAAAGCCTGCCGATCCTGACACAACTGAAAAGCTGGCTGGATAAAACCCAGTCGCAGGTGACCGCACAAAGTGCGTTGGGCAAGGCAGTGCATTACCTGGCGAACAACTGGAGTCGACTGGAGCGCTATGTCGAAGCGGGTTACTTGCCCATCGATAACAATACGGCCGAAAGAGCGATCAAGCCGTTTGTCATAGGGCGCAAGGCCTGGCTGTTCAGCGACACCGTCAACGGCGCCAGTGCCAGCGCGAAGATCTACAGCCTGATCGAGACCGCCAAGGTCAACGGCCAAGAGCCTTATACGTGGCTGCGCCACGTACTAGAGCGGCTACCGCACGCCTCGTCGGTAGCAGACTACGAAGCGCTGCTACCGTGGAACTGCTCGCCAGAGATGCCACGGTAACCCGTTCCCCCACTGTTGGGCAGGTGGGGTTTATGGATCGCGTACAGATAATCTTTCCTCGAACTGAATTTCGGGTTATTTGATAGCACTTGGTAAGCGTGCTCAATTGAGGTAGCACGCCCAAATTTTGGTGTGGGTCTGTAGCCTGTTCCAGTCTTGGCTCCGGCCACATAGCGAACTAGCGCCATCTCCAGAAATTCTTCCCATGATGCCACCACGCCCATGAAGGCGAGCTCCACTACCTGCCGAACATGCTTAGTACGCGATCCATAAACCCCACCTGCCCAACAGTGGGGGAACGGGTTACCGTGGCATCTCTGGCGAGCAGTTCCACGGTAGCAGCGCTTCGTAGTCTGCTACCGACGAGGCGTGCGGTAGCCGCTCTAGTACGTGGCGCAGCCACGTATAAGGCTCTTGGCCGTTGACCTTGGCGGTCTCGATCAGGCTGTAGATCTTCGCGCTGGCACTGGCGCCGTTGACGGTGTCGCTGAACAGCCAGGCCTTGCGCCCTATGACAAACGGCTTGATCGCTCTTTCGGCCGTATTGTTATCGATGGGCAAGTAACCCGCTTCGACATAGCGCTCCAGTCGACTCCAGTTGTTCGCCAGGTAATGCACTGCCTTGCCCAACGCACTTTGTGCGGTCACCTGCGACTGGGTTTTATCCAGCCAGCTTTTCAGTTGTGTCAGGATCGGCAGGCTTTTCTCCTGTCGACCAGCAAACCGCTGTTCATCACTGACGTCTTTGAACTCGCGCTCGATGCCGTACAGCTTGTTGATCATCGCCAGCGCGATATCAGCCCGTCCGGTTTTACCTTTGGGCTGCACTTTTTGCGCGTCCACGAACTTGCGTCGCGCATGGGCCATGCACGCCAGTCGCTCCACGCCCGGCTGCAACGCCAACGCGTTATAGCCGGCGTAATCATCAGTCATGACATAGCCACGGTAACTTTCCAGCAAGCGCAACGGCACCTCCTGCGCACGGCTGGACGTGTAATCAAACAGCACAACTTTTCGATCCGGTGGGCCACTGGCTTGCACCCACATCCAGGATTGGCTGGTCGGATCTCGATCCGGTTCTTTCAACACCTGTACACGGGTTTCATCGCAGTGAATCACTGGGCTTTCCAGCAACCGATCACGCATCAAATTAAGCAGTGGCTGGAAATGCTCGCTGCACTGGATCACCCAGCGTGCCAGCGTTTGCCGAGGGATATCGATACCGTGGCGGCTAAGTACCGTTTCAAACCGATGCAACGGTAAACCGTCGACATACTTGGTGGTCAGTAGCATGGCCAGCACGCTGGGGCTGGCCATGCTTTTCTCGATCAACTGGGCAGGCTTGTCGGCGGTGACCGGTGCGGCTTCACAGCCACGGCAAGCGTAGATCTTGCGGATATGTTTGATGACCCGGATCTGCATCGGCACGATATCCAGTTGCTCACTGGTTTCTTCCCCGATGGCATGTTTGCGGCAACCGCAAGCACAGGTCAGTTCGTGTTCGGGCAGTTCGTGGATGACTTCGATACGCGGCAGATTGGCCGCCAACGGCTTGCGTTTGCCACGACGCACTGTGGGTGCAACGACTTCCTCATCAGCGTCGCCAACCAACGGCATTGGCTCGCTTTCAGGCTCATTGAACAAGGCCAACTGTGGCGTGTTGGGTTCTACGGATTGCTCGGACTTGCGTCCAAACAAACGGTCACGCAACAGCTTGATCTGTTCTTTCAGGTCGACGATGTGAGTCTGATAAGCCTGAGTGGTTTCCTCCTGACGATTGAGGGCCTCAAGCAACAGTTGCTTAAGCAAAACAGGATCATCAGGAAGGTCATCGGGCAGAGAAATCATGGCCCGGATTATACCGGGTTACGCCACGTAGCGCGGCGTCAAAACCTGATGAGGACGATTACGCCAGAGGTCAAAACCGTCGAGCAGCCAGTTGAGTTCCTGGACGGTCAGAATGATCGCCTCGTCGGTGGCGTCAGGCGATGTTTTGAAACGCTCGGATTCGAGGCGCTTGAGCCAAAGGCAGAAGCCGTTTCGTTCCCAGTAGAGGATCTTCACGCGGTTGCGCGGCTTGTTGAGAAACACGAAAAGCACGGGGTCAAACACCGCCACTTTGATATCCAGTTCGACCAAAGCGGCCAGGCCGTCAATCGACTTTCGGAAGTCGACGGGCTTGGGGTAGAGATAGACTTTTTCGACTTTGGCGTCGGGTCGCATCATGACGGGGCTGGCTCCAGAAAGAGATCGGGAGCACAGCATTGGGGATCAACTTCGCGCTTTGAATGTGGGGTTCATGGAGCGGTTACGGTCTACTTCGGGTGGGCGTCCAGCCATTTTAATCACTCCTTGATGTCTATAGCGCACTACAGTATCCGGCTAAGGCACATGTGTCTATTCATGCATACGTAGGATGAAGCAGCCTATCAGTTCGTGAAATGACGGGGCGCCCTCCCGCCATTCGCGAGTAATGCCACAGGGCGTCGCCTTGAGAGATTGCTGTCGCCTCAGAGCGGTTGCTTGGGGAGCGGCAACAGAGGCTGCTAGAGCCGCACTAGGAGCGCAGCCAATCCTTCATTGCTTCATAGAGATCTCTGCCAGCCTTGGTAGCAGATCGGCTGGCGTATCTCGGATTGGATTGCAAACTGTGGGCGGTAAAGTCGAACTCTTTACAGCTATAGGATACCCAAGCACCCGGAGTATGAAGCTCGGTCACCGCAATCGCTTTATTGCTCCAGCGTTGGCGATAACCTCTTGTCGGAGGTGATGCGGCCAGATCCGGTTCCGGTGCAAGTAGCTTTCGGATGGCTTGTATATCGAGGGCAGCCGGGATGCGAGCGATTCCATGAAGATGCAAGGGATGGTTCTCTCCGCTGTCACTGTTGGCAAACTCCAAGACAAAAACGAGGTCTACAATGCCGAGTGATTTGAGGAGAGCGGAAAGATAGTCGGTCGGTCCTTTCTTGGCTGACAAGGCGGCTTCAGCTACCTCATGGCCTAGACGAAAATTTATGACCTCAGCGCCAGACTTCAATGCAAACCCTAGAAAGCTGAAAGCACGCTTTGTGTCAGCCGGCAACCTTCGTTTCCAGTCTTGAAGAAGTACGTCAGAAGCGTAGTCCTGTGCGATTGCTTTTAGGTGAATGTTGTTGGCTTTCAGGGTATCTATTCTTGCTTGGTCTTTTGTTTCCTGAAGCTCTAATCCCCCTAATACTGCTAGGTTCTTCACATAGGACGTATAGAAGCCCGCCAAAACCCCCGCGATAGCTGGTGTGCAGCGTTTTTTTGCTGGTGGCGTAACAGCAGCCTTTTTTGGAAAAGGGCCGCTCGCCTTGATGGTGCCTCCCTCAACAAAATTTCCGGTGCTGAGCTCCGTGTGCTGATGCGTCATGATTTAACTCGGCACCGATGCGATATATTGGATTTTCAAAATGGTCATCCCGGCAGAGGCCCCAGGGTGTTCGATACTTACACTGCGTTCTAAGGGTTTGACACTTGGTCAGTCAGGTTCCGGTCATGAGTGAGTCATCGCCCTCACAGACGATTTCGTCATCCGCCTGCTTCAGCTGGGCCAAACGTCTGCTTTCCATCCAGCGCAAATTCTCAAGCTCGTCTTCAACACCCTGTAGCTCTCCATTGCGTTCAGCTTCCTCTAGGCGCTGTTGTGCCCGCATTTCTGCGACATCGTCTTCCGTCATGATGTGAATCCGGAGCTCCGGTATTTCGTCAATTTCTAACGCCTGATTCAGCTTCTCAATGGGTAGGGCGCGGCGCGTAACGTCTTGTGTCAGCTTGAGCGTTGTCGACGCTGCGGCCAGCCCCCGGAACGCCACCGGGTCAGCGGGATCGAGACTTTCTATTGCGTTTGCAAGCTTAGCCCGTATCTGCTGAGTCAGCGCCAGCTCATCAGCAATCAACGACGCAGCGGCCTGCTGCACCGACTCCAAAGAGTAAGCGGTGGTCAGCAGCTCGTCTCTTGCCTTCTCGATCAATGCCTGGGTGGCTGCACCAGCGACGGCATTATGTTTCTTCAGCAGGCGCTGAACGGTGCTGATACTAATGACCAGGCGATCAGCAATGGCAGATACGGTCCATCCTGCCTCTCTGAGTATCACAGCCTGTGTAGCTTGGTCTGGCGTTTTCTGTTTGCCTGCCATGATCATGCCCCTTCTGTAACGGTTGAGGTCTTGCTGGCGCATGCTCGCTTGACTGCGGCAACGGAGATTTCAAACTGCGTGGCGGTTTCCTGGATTGTTGCTGAGTTTTCTCTCCGCCAAACGCGGACCGCTTCATCATCAATCCGCTTCGGAGCACCAAGCTTCTGCCCTGTCGCACGAGCGCGGGCGATGCCGGCCATCTGACGGGCTTTGATGTTCGATCTTTCTAACTCAGCCACAGCTGCGAGCATAGTAAGCATCGCTTTTCCAATCGAAGATGAGAGGTCAAAGCCTTCCCGCATAGAGACGACTGCTACACCTTTGGCTTTCAGAGCCTCGACTGTTTCCAGCAAATCAATGGTGTCCCGTCCCAGACGATCAATTGCAGATACGATCAAGGTATCGCCCTTGCGAGCGAACTTGAATAGCTCTGCGAAGCCGGGGCGGTGTAGGGCTTTCGTTGCACCGCTTGTTGCCTCGTCCGCGTACCAGTGTTCCACGTTGTGCAGTGCAGCAATCGAATGGCGCTGCGCGTCAGTGCTTTGATCTTCTGTACTGACTCGGACGTAGGCTAGGACTGTCATCGGATGTGTCACTCTGCGGCTCAAAAGTATGGCTCAGAATATATAGCATAGCTCAGATTAAATCAACACATCTGAGCCATATGATCACCTAACGTTTTCACCGAAGAAGCGAGGGTGATTTTCTGGCTCAAAAAGTACACCTTCTGAGCCAGCGAGCCTCATCACAATATAAGCTGCCAATGCTGGCTAGGGCGCTGGAGAACGATCTTCCCAGCTATTTCCAAGTAGAGACCGGATTGCTGTCTCATCGGGACCGAACAACCTCAAACCCTCCGCCACCGAAATGACTGTGACCCCTTTCGCCTTCATCGCTCGAAGCACGACACGTATTTCTGCACGGTCGGAGCCTAGCCGATTCAGGCTCGAAATGATCAACATGTCTCCCGGGCGGGCAAATTTCCGCAGGTCGAGAAATCCAGGGCGATCTAGAGCGTTAGTCGTCCGGATCGTCGCCATATCTGCAAACCAATAGAGGTTGTCAGAATCCTCGTCCCTAACATTGAGCTTAGGGGAGGTTTCCTGACCATTAGGGTCCACAAAGACATAGGCAAGCGCTGTCATACAGCCTCCCCCCTAACGCTGGAGCTCAACGGTGCCCCTTCTGAAATTCGCTCCTCTACCCACATTTCGATGGCGACAGAATCCCACCCCACGGCACGCGCGCCGAGAGAGACGGATTTAGGAAAGCGCCCTTGGCTCATCAGGTTGTAAATATGAGCCCGCTTGAATCCGGTGCGGAGCTCGACCTCCGGGAGCCGAAGGATTCTGCGAGGGTGAAACGACCGCGTTGGAATTTCCATGTATTGCTCCTTTGCGCTGGTTGGCGCTGCTTGGTGTAGGAGCAAGGTACGGCATGGTTGGAAAGCTTCGGCTCAACTGAGATTCACCAAAATCTCATTTGGACTTTTTGCCAGACCGAGCCGCGTTTCCCCATTCGAGAAATTTGACGACCGTAGTCCTCCCCGGCATAGCGATCCCGTTGGCTGCTCCAGCTTGAATGATCGCGTCTGCCACACTCCAAGGTTTAGTGATGTTAGTGGGAGACATAGTGGCCAATGCTGCAATGATCGCCCCGGCACTAGCCTTTTCGCGGTCGTCCAGGACATCATTGTCAGACGGGACCCTAAGCAATCTTCCCAATAATGCAGTGACGTCTGCTGGCTTAATCATCAGTTCCGCCGAGCCTACGTCAATCAGCGCCTCCCACACCCTCGTAACCTCGTTGAAGCTGTCATCGTCACGAAATACGGGGCCGGCCATGCTAATCATGGTTGGTATCCCAGGACGTGCCTTCCTGATGGCAAAGATGCTCAACACCTTTTGTGGCCCAGCTTGATAAACCCTTTCGGGTAAGTCGTCGGGCTCGCCTGATACCTGCGTCAGCCCACTCGCGCTCGGTAGCCGGATGTACAGCGAGCAGTTACCATTTTCGCATTGCAAAAGGAGATCATCCGTATCCATCGGCAAGGACGTCGCGCTCGTTAGGTTTAGGAGGGCTTGACCTATGGTAAGAAATTGGAGATGGGAATGATCTCGACGCATTGGGATCTCGCGTGGCTAGAGGCTTCAGAACTACTGAGTCTATAAGGCTCCGTCGCTTGTGCAAATTTCATCAACGAGCGCATGCGTCCACCGCAGGCTTCATCCCCGCAATTACGCATTAGCATAAAAAGGCCACGGAGTAGGCTGTCTGGTAGTCCCGTCCAGAAGTCGACCGCTATTGAACCTAAACCACCGTTGATAACGCTCTGGTCATCGACCATGCATTCCAAAATGCATTCCTGACAGAGAAGGTAAAATGTAAATTTTCATAATATTCAATAGGTTATTAGGACTGTTCAGATTACCCCGGCTCACAGGTATAGAAAGGACTAAGCCACAATAAAGCGATCACGACCACTGCCTACCCTTGATCTCCCAGCACCACCCCACTTCAAGCCGGCACATAAAAATAAGTCAAAGGCACCAACCGCTTAGTCTGCGGATCAGTAGCCGGATAATGCGCCATCAACGTCCGCGCTAGCTCATCCAACGTCCACATCGTTAGATGCACATTCGCTCGCTCTCCCTCATACAGCGCGTCTTTCGTAAACCCGCCCGTGCTCACATACAAACCCCGATCATCCTTGTGGCGTCCACTGAGAAAGCTACGAATTTCATTGCTGCCCATTCGAGCTTCACGGTGCTTCACCTCGACCACGATTCGCGGCGGCTCGAAGCCGAACCCATCTGGAGACGCAATGATGTCTTTACCTCGATCAGCGCCCGCAGGCGAGACGAGTGTCTTGTATCCCATCGCTCGCAGAATGCCCGCTACCAACTCCTGCATGTCTGCCCAGTCCAGGCTGTTGATCTGGTCCTTGATCCGCTCGAAGGCAATTTCCTGCACGCCTTTCAATGGGTCTTCCAATACTTCGGTTTCTTCGATGGCATCCTTCACCGAGGCGGACAGTGTCTTGCCATTGGCGAGTGCCAGCAGCTCTTTCTGCGCATCTTCAGCGACATTGAAAACGGTCAATGTAGAACCCAGGCTGTTACGGCTGGCGCTGGTGAGCTTATCGCGGTCGACTTCAAGCGAATACCATTCCACTGGGCGGGCCAGCGCCATGCCGTCATGTGCCAGGTCTTCACGGTACTGACTGGGGCCTGTGAACGCGCCGACCAAATAGATGCGGTTGGCAGGGGAGTATGTGACGACGGTGTCGCCGATTTTTATCTCGTTAACGAAGCGGAAAACCTGCGAGGCGCCGGAAACGGCAGTGGCGTCTTTGATACCAGGCTGGAGGTCTTTGTAAGCTTGGATAAGGGCTTTGCGAGAAACACCGGGCTTAGCTTCAACGGCAAGTTGAGCCCAGCCGATAGCTGCCAGGCTACGGTCACGAAAATCATCGTAAAGTCGGCCGCCGTCACCTCGAATCATCCACATCGCGGGCATGCTGATAGTCTTCCTGTCCATGAGTTGCCGGAGATTTTAGCAGGGTGGGCTAGCACAGGCTCTGCCAATAATCGCCCGAGCCCCCTCTGATATAGACAGAGGGCGTATCGCAAGGAATGGGCGACTGCAAAGCCGCAACTCTTCACATCAGTTTTCTTTACGGGCCAAAAGCCGAGCGAACATTGCAGTCATAAGGTCTTTACTCACCTCACTCAGTTCATATTCAAGATCTTGAAGCTCCTCCACCGTAAAGCTGGCTGACACTTTGCCTGCGAACTCTTCACCCAAGCATATGATTCGATCGACCTTTACACTCTCAGGCAACCTCGACTCTGTTAACTCCAGCATTCTCGTTGTGAATTCAAGGTACTGGTCAGCATGAACTGCATATAGCCTATCTTCAACACCTCCCTTTTTAGCCCAAACATCATGCTGGATACGATTTCGGCGAGGCCGTATCGAATTCATCCGATCTAGGACTTCATTGACATTTTTCAGCTCTCCACCAGCGAGACACTCAGTTGCGATATTCCTTGCCCCCTCAGCTGCCTGTGCGGCCGTTTTATATCTTTTTAATCTATAGGCGGCATCGTCAGGCGTCACATTTAGTAAGACTGCAAAAAGACAGTTCAGGTGTACTTCAGTCTGCGCCCAGCACGCCGCTATTTCGCCTATTTTTTTGGAAAACTGGGGCATCTCCCGAACAACGTGTGGGCCAACCTCCATGAGCAGCGACCCATCACTATTGAAAAACTGCAAACCGTATTTTTCCTGCATGCGTAACCTCCTGAGTAAATTAACCAAGAACATCAGAACAGCTAGCACGATAGCTCAATGAATCGCCCCTGCTTTCCTAGACTCTCTCGAAGAGCCAGGAATCAAGTGATTCCACTCTTTATCTTCCCGTCAGGCATTCGAAAAGTGACCCATACAACCAACGCGATCGAAAGCATCAACGCCCAGCTACGCAAGATCATCAAAACGCGTGGTCACTTCCCAACGGATGAGGCCGCCACCAAGCTGATCTGGCTGGGGCTGCGGAACATCACGGCAAACTGGGGCTCAGCGGCCCATGACTGGAAAAATGCGATGAATCAATTCGCGATGCTGTACGGAGATCGATTTATCAGGCCGACCTGGTAAACGCATGGCCAGCCTACTCCCCCCACCTGATAAATCTACCAGTTGCCCCCCTCCCCCCCCTCACCGAATATCAACCCCGAAACCGCAAACGCCGCTGCGTCACTGCCTACTCAACACGCAAACGCAGCCCACCCTTGCGGCATTTATCGTTATCTGGATCGAACACAGGGGTTCGCCCTACTGGAGCACAAGATGACCGCGATGAGTGAGCTTTACAAGAACGCCAAAGTATCCTACACCACTGATTACTTTAAGGACCTGAAGCCCCGCACTGAACTCGATGGTGAAGTGCAAAGGCCCGGCTATACACTCAAGCTCACCCCCAATACCACAGAAGCGACGTTCCTGGTGGTCGATGCCGATAATGATCGACACAGTATCCTCGTCTATGGAAACAACGGGCATTTCGCTTCTGATGCATCCTTCGAACTGACCTTCGATAAACCCACCAACTACATCGCGCTGCAATGCTTCTCTTCTTCCTGGGACTACAGTCGGGTGGTCATCTATGACAAAGACGGCAACCCGCTGCATCATGCCCCTGTAAACTTCGACACCACGGTTAAATATTTCGGCCCCGGCATCCATCGAGCGGTCTACGAAGGTCCCGTAGAAGAGTTCGAGCTGAGCCTCAACTTGGTTTCCGTCACCCATGGTCTGGGCCGTCTCAAGAACGTTTAAGTGCTGGCGACCGGAAGGCGCTGACACTCCTTGTCAGCGCCATGCGTCCTAAATGGCAAGAGGGCCCCGCCCCCTCACCTCACCAAATACCCCCCATCCACCACCACAACCTCCCCCGTCACATAACTCGCCGCCCCCGAACACAAAAACACCGCCACCGCCGCCACTTCCTCCGGCTGCCCCACCCTCCCCATCGGCGTCATTTCCATCCACTTACAAAACCACGCCTCATTCTCCATCCCCTCTCGCGACAAATCCGTCTCGATATACCCCGGCGCCACGGCATTCACCCGAATCCCCTGCCCCGCCACTTCACTGGCCAAGCTCTTGGTCAACATATGCACCGCCGCCTTGGACGCGTTATACGCCACCTGCTGCTGCGGCACGTTCGACACCAACCCCGATATGGACCCGACATTCAACACCGCCCCGCGCCGCTGTTCGCGCATGATCGGCAGCGCGGCGCGGCAGCAGCGGAACACGGCGTCGAGGTTGACCGCCATCACGTCGCGCCAGGCCTGGTCGGGGTACTGCTCGGTGCAGCCGTGGCTGGCGATGCCGGCGTTGTTGACCAGCACATCCAACCGGCCGTGCCACTGGTGGGCGCGCGCCACCAGGCGGGCGGCGGCCTCGGGTTCGGTGAGTTCGGCTTCGATGAAGCGAAAGGCTACGCCTGCTTCTTCCAACACCGCGGCTGCGGCGTCGTTGAAGCGGCGGCCGCTGATGACCACATAGGCCCCCACCTCGCCCAGGGCCTGGGCGATTGCCAGACCAATGCCGCGTGTTCCGCCGGTCACCAGCGCGACCTGGCCGTCGAGCCTGAATTTATCAAGGATCATGTCTACCTCTTCTTATGATTGTGGGTGCAGTCGCGAGGACGCTCTACAGATCGACATTGCTCGGCAACACCACCAGATCGCGCACCGTGACGTTGCGCGGGCGGCTGAGCATGAACAGCACCGACTCGGCCACTTCGCGCGGCTCCATCAGCGAGCCGTTGGCCAGGGCTTCGTTGAGCTTGTCCTTGGGCCAGTCCTTGAGCAGTGCGGTGACCACCGGGCCTGGCAGCACCGAGCAGACGCGGATGCCGTGGCGCGCCACCTGGCGGCGCACGGTGTGGGCGAAGGCCTGCACGGCGAACTTGGAGGCGGTATAGACCGGCTCGCACACCACCGGCACCACGCCGGCCACGGAGCTGGTGATGACGATGTCGCCGGTGCAGCGCTCGACCATGTGCGGCAGCACCGTGCGGATGGCGCGGAAGGTGGCGTTGACGTTGAGGTTGAGCATGCGGTCCCAGGCGTCCGGGTCCGCTTCGAGCACGTCGCCGCCGACGTAAGCGCCGGCGTTGGCGTGGAAGATGTCCAGGCGGCCGTAGCGCCTGAGGATGGCGGGCAGCAGGCCGTTGACGCTCGCGGGATCGAGCAGGTCGGCGACCCAGGGTGAGGCGTTGCCGCCGAGTTCGTGGCAGGCCTGCTCCAGGGCCTGCTCGGAGCGGTCGATCAACATGACCTTGGCGCCTTCGGCGAGCATCGCCCGTGCGCATTCCAGGCCGATACCGGCCGCTGCGCCGGTGATGGCGGCGACTTTTCCAGTGAGGGTGTGCATGGTGTATCCCTTACAGCCAGACGGTTATGGAAAACCAATCCTTGACCCGACCTGTCCGTAGATCGGGCTGCCCGGCCACACGCGCGGCGGGTTGCCATGGCGCGTGCGGCGGGCCCATGCCTGCCTTTGCCCCGAGGGGCGGTCAGGGCAGTGTAGTCGCTGTGGCGGGTTGTGCGAGTGGTTGTGCTCAGCGCACGGGGTTGAGCTTGAGCAGCGCGCCGTCGTACCAGACCAGCGCCAGGTCACCGGCGGCGTTGCTATAGAACGTGGGACTGGCACCTTGGACCGGTCCCCAGTGGCCGGTTTCGCAGTGCACGGAGTAAGCGGTGGTGTCGTGCAGCCCCAGCTTGTCGAGCAGCGCGCGGGCGTCTTCGTCAGGCGCGGTGGAGATCGTATTGATCACTGGCTGACTGCAGGTATCGCCCGAACCTTGCGGGGCATCCCACTTGAGCAACTTGGCGCTGAAGGTGAGGGTCTCGTTCATGAGGCTCGGGTCGTTATCCACCAGCGCTTGCACGCCATCGTCGGACACCGCCACACCGGCGACGCTCCAGCGGCCATCGAAGGAAAAGCCCTGCGCCTCGGTGGCCGAGGGCTTGGCAGTATTGCCCGCATCGCAGGCGGCCAGTGCCAGCAGCCCAACGGTCAAGACAAAGGGTTTGGCCAACGGATACATTCAACTATCTCCCTGAAAGAAATATCTGAAGTGTTGGGGGCAGGCTGGAAACAACCCGCCTGGATAGTTCAGCACGTAAAGGTCATCCGTTCGAAGCGCTGCCGCGCGAACGCGCCGTGCTAGCATCCTCACACTTGGATGTGGGGCAATGACTTGGACCAGGATGGGTTGTCGGTCGATACAGGGTCGGCGGTGGGTTCGACGTCATCGTCACGTGCAGCACAACACACATTGAAGAGCGCCCATGCATACCCAGACGCTAGAGCTGTCGCAGTATTTGTCTCAACCCGAGAGAAATGCCATTGCCGAGATCGAAGCCACCACCAGCATCCTCAGGCTAGTGACTCGTATCACCCGCATGAAGTTCGCGGCGATTGCCAAGTTCAACGAAGACGAATGGCTCACCTGCTCGGTGCACGACCCCGACGACATCGGCCCGGAGGTCGGCGAAAGCGTGCCGATCGAAACCACCATCTGCGATGAATTCCGCACCCTGCCCAACGCCTTGCTGATTCCGTCGATCAGCGAGGTGAAGCGCTTCGCGCAAAAGCCGATCGTGCGTCAGTACGACCTGGAAAGTTATGCCGGCGTGCCGATCTTCCTGCCGGACGGGCGTTTGTACGGCGCGCTGTGTGCGTTGGACACCACGCGCACCGCCCTGGACGATCCTGACCTGGCAGAAACCCTCACGCTATTCTCGCGGCTGATCGGCTGCATCTTCTACAACAACCTGCAGCAGGACGCCGACGACCCGTCGATGCAGTACGCCCGCTGAAAACACCCGCTCGCTAAACGCCTACAGGGCACCACGCTGCTTGCAGCGGGTGCCCTGTTCAGGGTGGCGCCGATCAGAGGCGGAAGCGGCCGACCAGGTCGTTGAACGAGATGGCCAGGCGCGACAGCTCCTGGGCCGAGGCGGTGGTCTGGTGGGCGCCGGCTGCGGTCTGGGTGGAGAGGTCCTGGATGTTGACCAGGTTCTTGTCCACTTCGCGGGCCACGTGGGCCTGCTCTTCGCACGCGGTGGCGATCACCAGGTTGCGGTCGTTGATGCTGGCGATGCCCGAGGCGATGGATTCAAGCGCCTGACCGGTGGCCGTGGCCAGTTGTTGGGTGTTGTTGACCAACGTCTGGCTCTTGGCCATGGCCACCACCGCTTGGTCGGCACGGGCCTGGACGCTGCCGATCATCTGCTCGATCTCCACCGTCGAGGACTGGGTCCGGGCAGCCAGCGCCCGCACTTCGTCGGCGACCACCGCAAACCCGCGTCCTTGCTCGCCGGCACGGGCGGCTTCGATGGCGGCGTTGAGTGCCAGCAGGTTGGTCTGCTCGGCAATGCCACGGATCACGTCCAGCACCTTGGCGATGTCTTTCACCTGGCCGGCCAGGTGCTCGACGGTGTCCGAAGAGGCCTGGATTTCCACGGTGGCGTTGTTCACCGCAGCCACCGCCTCACGGGCCTGGCCCACGCCTTGGTCGGCCTGTTCGCGGGCAGCTTTCGAGGCTTCGGAGGTGGACACGGCGTTGCGCGCCACTTCGTCCACCGACGAGGTCATCTCGTTGACGGCGGTGGCCGCCTGTTGGATTTCGTCGTTCTGCTTGAGCAGGCCACGGCTGCCATCTTCGGTCACCGAGTTGAGCTCTTCGGCGGCCGAGGCGAGTTGGTTGGCGGCGTCGGAGATCTGGTGCAGGGTCGACTTGAGGCTGTTCTGCATATCGCCGATGGCATTGATCAGTTCGCCGGTTTCGTCGCCGCTGGTGCTGGAGACTTTCTGGGTCAGATCGCCCTGGGCGACGCGCTGGGCAGCCGTCACGGCTTCGACGATGGGTCGGCTGATCAGGCGGCTGATGAACAGACCCAGGGCGAAGGCGATGATGAAGGCGATGACGATACCGGCGTACAACACCGTGGTCACTTGGGTTTCCAGCGCATCGGCGGCCTTGGCCCCCTCACCGATCTGACGGTTGTTGGATTCGACCATGATGGTCAACTCGGACAGGATCTTGTCGTACGACTGTGCCAACTCACCCGACAGCACCGCACGGGCACTTTTCAGATCACCCGCCTGGGCCAGGTTGACCACCTGCTGCAGTTGCGCCTGATACACCGGCCACAACTTTTCCATGCGATCGCCCGCCGCGCGCTCGTCATCTTCCAGCGGCGTCGCGCGATAAGTGGCGAAGGCTTTTTCACTGGCGGCGCGGTCGGCTGCCATAGCACGCAGGATTTGATCCTTGATCGCTTGATCAGCGTTTTCGGCAGTCGCGGTAATCAAAGAATAAAGGTCGCGCTGCTGGGAAATGGCCATAGCCCTGGCCTCCCCGGTTTTGGACACCGACACCAGGTTGTTGGAGAACACCAGGCCGAGGCTCTGCGCCATCTGGCTGACACCGCGCCCGCCCAGCAGACCGATGGCCAGAGTGATGAGCGCGCAGACACCGAAGGCCGTCATCAGTTTGGTCGATAATCGTGCGTTTCTGATGAAATTCATTTCAATCTCGAATGTAAGTGGATATACCAAACGGATCGGCACTCTAACGCCATTATTGAATGTTTATTTTAGGATCCAATAGATACAGTGCGCCCATACAGCTTGTTCGTAATGAGAGTAATTCCGAGTAAATTATTGTGCTGAATGCCTATACAGGTGCGCGTATATGTCGCACTTCGACAGTTTTAAGTTAATAGACAGCGGTGCACTCGACCGGTACGGGAATGCCGCTCTGATAGATTCGTCTACAGCCGTACGTAAATCCCAACTACGCTAAACAGCAGCGGCGCATCGCTCGGCCTGGGTCGGACGGTCAGCGCCAGGCACAGTCATTACAGGAGTCGTCGATGAAGCTCACCCCCTCTCTGCTGCTGGGAACCCTGTTCACCTGCTGCACCCTTCAGGCCACTGCCGCCGATCAATACTTGCCGGATCTGGTGCAAAAAGCGCCCTACAAGGCGGCCTACGCCAAGATGCTGATGCTGCCGGAGTGGATCAGCCAGGCCAAAGGCACCGCCTCGCCGCTGCGCAAGGTCAAGCTGGGCGACGACACGGTGCTGGTGGGTAACGTGTGCAAGCCCCACGACTGCAAGGACAACCAACTGGTGGTGGTCTTCAACGCCAAGGGCACGCAATCATGGGGCTTGCTGGCCACCCGCGAGGACAGCGATGGCGCGTTCGAGAAGCACTACCTCGGCTCGCCGAACGAGGCCGTGAGAGCGCTGTTGGAAACCACCTTCGAGCGCGACAATCCCGACGACTGAACACCACGGCCGGGGCTGCACGGCAGCCCCGCCGCGCCTTAACCGCGCATCATGTCCGCAGCCTGCTCGGTGGCTTCGGTGGTGCGCGTCGCCAGCTTCCTCACCTCATCGGCCACCACGGCGAAGCCCCTGCCCGCCTCGCCGGCACGGGCCGCTTCGATGGCCGCATTGAGTGCCAGCAGGTTGGTCTGGCTGGCGATGCTCTGGATGGTGCCGACGATCTGCGTCAGCTTGGTGATGTTTGATTCCAGGGTGCGCTGGTGCGCCGCCTCGGTCTCGCGCATGGCGTTCTGCTGGTGCTGCAGGTCCACGTCCACCAGGGCCCCCACCACCCGCAGCGGCGCGCCGCTGGCATCGCGCTTGGTCTGGCCACGGGCACGGAACCAGCGGTACTCGCCGCTCTTCATCTTCAGCCGGTACTCGACATCGAAGGGGGTCTTGCCGCTGCGGTCATTCAGGTGCGCCTGGAAGGCTTCCAGGCTGTAGCCCTTGTCGTCCGGGTGCAGGCGCGAGGCCCAACTGTCGAGCACATCGGGGAATTCCTCGACGGTCTCGAAACCGAGCAGACGGCGGAACTGCGGCGACCACCAGAAGGGGTTCTTCGGGTTCACCGGATCCCCGGCGATCACTTCCATGTCCCACAAGCCATCGGAAAGCATTTCGCGCGCCAGCTCGAAGCGGGTGATGATCACCTCGTGCTCGGCCGCGCGCTCGAGCTCATCGTGGATGTCGCGCAGGGCACCGGCCACGCGCAGCGGCGTGCCACGGCCGTCGCGCAGGGTTTCGCCCTGGGCGAAGAACCAGCGGTAGCTGCCGTCCTTCATGGCCAGGCGATTCTTGACCCGATAGGGCGTCATGCCGGACTTGTCGTTCAGGTGGCGGGCGAAGGCATCCAGCGTGGCCGCGCGGTCGTCCGGATGCAGCCGGTCGGCCCAACTGGCCAACACGTTGGGAAAGTCCTGCTCATTGCGGAAGCCGAGCATTTCGCGGAACTGCTGCGACCACCAGAAGCGGTTGCGCGGGTTGACCGGGTCGCCCGCGACCACTTCCATGTCCCACAAGCCCTCGCTGGAGGCGCGGTTGACCAGGTCGAAGCGGGTTTCCGAAGCACGCGCCGTGCCGTCGGCCTCGGCCAGCAACTGACGCGCCGACTCCAGCTCGCGCTCGAGTTCGGCAATGCGCGCCTGGTCCTGCGCGGCTTGCGATTCACGGGAGGTCCAGGCCTGTTGCACGGCCATCCAGTTGGCCGGGCCTTGGCCTGCAAGGGATAACGATTGGGTCAGCTGTTTGAGCGCCTGAAGCTCGCCGGACCGGCGGAAGAGATGCAGCATGATTGGGGTACTCGAAGGAAGACGGGGCGCCTTTCCATGGCTGACGAGGAAGATCTGCAAGGCACGCCGGTGCGGGCTGCACAAGCCCGGCACGGGCAACGCGACCTTCGACCCGCGCGGCAGTCGAAAGGTTGCGCTGCATTACTGGCGATATGATATCCAAGCCCTGGGATTTGCGCTGCGTCCTCATCGAACCACCGGTCGCCCGCCGCCTTCGCGCACCGGCTACGGCATGCCCAACCAGGCCGGCAAGGCCAGCGAGATGAACGGCACGTAGGTCACCAGCACCAGGAACAGCAGCAGGATCGACAACCACGGCAGCGCCGCGCGAATGGTCTGGCCCAGGGTCAAGCCGGTCACCGCGCTGGTGACGAACAGGTTCAGCCCCACCGGCGGGTGCACCAGGCCGATCTCCATGTTCACCACCATGACGATGCCCAGGTGGATCGGGTCGATACCCAGCTTCATGGCGATGGGGAAGAAGATCGGCGCCAGGATCAGGATGATCGCCGACGGTTCCATGAAGCTGCCGGCCACCAGCAGCACCACGTTGACCATGATCAGGAAGCCCAGCGGCGTCAGGCCCTCGGACAGCACCCATTGGGTGATCTGCTGGGGAATCTGCTCGGTGGTCAGCACATGGGCGAAGAGCATGGCGTTGGCGATGATGAACAGCAGCATGATGGTCAGCCGGCCGGATTCGAGCAGCACCTTGGGGCACTCGCGCCAGCTCATGTCGCGGTACACGAACAGGGCGATGAACGCCGAGTACACCGCCGCCACTGCCGCCGCTTCGGTGGGGGTGAACATGCCGCTGTAGATGCCGCCGAGGATGATCACCAGCAGCAACAGCCCCCAGAATGCGCGGCGCGCGGTGCGCAGCCATTCGGCGAAGCTGGCCCGTGGCTGCGCGGGCAGCTTCTTGATGCGCGCCACGATGTAGATGGTCACCATCAGGAACAGGCCCAGCAGGATGCCCGGCACCACACCGGCCATGAACAGCTTGCCCACCGAGGTTTCGGTGGCGGCCGAGTACACCACCATGACGATCGACGGCGGAATCAGGATGCCCAGGGTGCCGGCGTTGCAGATGATCCCGGCGCCGAATTCCTTGGGATAGCCCGAGCGCACCATGCCGGCCACGGCAATCGAGCCCACCGCCGCGACGGTGGCGGGTGATGAACCGGACAACGCGGCGAACAGCATGCACGCCAGCACCGCCGCAATCGCCAGGCCGCCGCGAATGTGCCCGACGCAGGCGTTGGCGAAATCGATCAGACGCTGGGCCACGCCACCGGTGGTCATGAACGCGCCCGACAGCAGGAAGAACGGGATGGCCAGGAAGGTGTAGCTGTCGGAGGTCTCGAACAGCTTGATCGCCAGCGAGCTGAGCGAATCCTGGCTGAACAGCAGGATCGACACCGCACCGGACAGCCCCAGGGAAATGGCGATCGGCACGCCCAGGAACATGAACACGAACAGCAGCAGGAACAGGCAGATGACGGTCATCAGTGTGACTCCTCGCCCGGGTTGGCCAGTTTGCTCGCCTCGGCGGCTTCGTCTGCCAGGCCCAGTCCGGTCTGGCGGTGGGTGACGATGCGGTAGAGGATTTCCAGGTAACGCACGATGATCAGGGCGAAGCCGAACGGCACGATCAAGGCGATGTGGCCGACCTGGATACCGTAGCGGTCCAGGTCCTCGGCACCGATGCCGGCGGTGAGCACGGCACTCACCCACTTGAGGCTGGCGATCAGGAACAACCCGGCGTAGGCCAGGCAGCAGGCGCAGGCGACCATCGCCAGCACGCGCTGCACCGGTTTGCGCGCACGCCGCACCAGCACGTCGACGCCCAGGTGGCCGGCGGTGCGCACGCCATAGGCGATGCCGAAGAAGATCAGCCAGCCGAACAGCGCCTTGGTCAGGGCGATGCTCCAGGTCATTTCCTGGGCGTACCCCATCAGGTGATCGCCGATGTCGAGCAGCGGCTCGCTGACGAAGCTAAAGCGGTCGCTGAGGCTGTAGAACAGCGTATAGAGGTTGTTCACGGCCACGTAGATGAAGGTGATCAAAGTCATGGCCGCCAGGAGCAAGGCGATCATGCCTTCCTCGAAATGCTCCCAGACGTATCTGATCCGTTGCATGGGCAATCTCCGGACAGGAAGGGGCCGGGCCGCCTGGCGAACAGGCGGCCGTAGGCGGTGACGTCGATCAGGACGGGGAATTGGCGGCGTCGGCGGCCTTGATCAGGTCGGCGCCGATCTGCTCGGAGAACGTGTCCCACACCGGACGCATGGCCTCGCGCCACTGCGCGCGTTGCTCGGGGGTGAGCGCGTCGATCTCGCTGGTCTTGGCGTCGATGATTTTCTGCCGCGAGGCCAGGTTCAGTTCCTCGGCCTGCTTGTTCACCTCGACCGTGACCTTGTCCATGATCGCCTGGAGTTCGCCGCGCACGTCTTCGGGCAGGCTGTTCCAGAACTTGGCGTTGGTGATCACCATGTAGTCGATCAGGCCGTGATTGGTCTCGGTGAAGAACGGCTGCACTTCGTTGACCTTCTGGCTCTCGTAGTTCGACCAGGTGTTCTCGGTGCCGTTGACGGTACCGGTCTGCAGGCCCTGGTAGACCTCGGCGAAGCTCATCTTGCGCGGGTTGGCGCGGATGGCCTTGAACTGTTCTTCGAGCACGCTGGAGGCCTGCACGCGGAACTTCAGGCCACGGGCGTCCTTGGGCAGGATCACCTTCTTGTTCGCCGACAGTTGCTTGAGGCCGTTGTGCCAATAGGCCAGGCCATGAATGCCCTTGTCTTCCATGGAGGTGAGCAAGGCCTTGCCCTGCGGGCCGTGCTGGAAGCGGTCGACGGCGGCCAGGTCGTTGAACAGGAACGGCAGGTCGAACAGTTGCACCTGCTTGTTGTAGTGCTCGAACTTGGCCAGCGACGGCGCCAGCATCTGCACGTCACCCAGCAGCAGGGCTTCCATTTCCTTGCCATCGCCGAACAGCGAAGAATTGGGGTAGACCTCGACCTTGACCTTGCCCTTGAGCTGCGGGTCGGCCTCCACCAGTTTCTGGAACATCAGCGCGCCCTGGCCTTTGGGCGTGCTGTCGGCCACCACGTGGGCGAACTTGATGATCACAGGGTCGGCGGCGTGGGCGAGCCCGGCCATGGAGACGGCGGCGGCGCACAACAGCGCCTGGGTCAGCTTCAACATCGATGTCACCTTTTATTGTTGTTGGATGGATCAGCAGGGAAGCGTGCCAAGGGTACGATGGCCCATGTGGGCGTGTGTGCAGAATCTGCTTTTGTGTAAGCCTGCGTTTGGCTGGGGTGAACGCCCGCCTCGCGCTGGCGTGTTGGCCGAGGGTCCAACCGCTCGCGATCAGCCCAGTGCCAACAACCGCTGCGCGCGCAACAGCACCGGCGCATCGACCATCTGCCCGTCGAGCTGGAACGCCCCGGCGCCCTTGGCCGCGACACTGGCCTCGACCACCCGCCGCGCCCAGGCCAGCTCGTCGCTGCTCGGCGCCAGCACGCCATGAATCAACGGCACCTGGCTGGGATGAATGCACAGCGCCCCGCCATAACCCATGTCGTAGGCATGGCGCATGGCCCGTTGCTGGCCCTCGGGATCGCCGATGGCCGGGAACACGCCGTCCAGCGGCGGCGCCAGATCGGCCCCTCGCGAATGCAACTGCACGGCCATGCGCGCCTGGTCGAGAAAACGCTGCGCGGCAGCGCTTTCGCTGTTGAGGTTCAGGTCCAGCGCCAGGTCGAGGCTGCCGAACGACAGGCGCTCGACGCCCTCGGCCCCGGCGATGCGTTCCAGCGCCAGCAAGCCCTTGGCCGTCTCGATGATCGGCAGCACCGGCTTGCCGGTGCGCCAGGCCAGCGCCACCTGCGCGGCGCTCTCCACCTTCGGCAGCAGCACCGCGACCACCCCCGCGTGCAGGGCGCAGAACGCCAGGTCGTCGGCATGCCCGGGGTGCTGCGGGGCATTGACCCGCACCCACACCCGCGCCTGCGGCTGGGCGCAGAGGAAGGCGGCGAGGTTGTCGCGGGCCTGGGCCTTGAGCGCTTCCTCCACCGCGTCCTCGAAATCGACGATCACAGCATCGGCCCCGGCTGCCAAGGCCTTGGCGAAACGCTCGGGACGACTGCCGGGCACGAACAGCGCGGAACGCACGATGGATCGTTGCATCGGTATCGGCTCCATGTCCTTACACCACACCGGCGGCAGCGAGCCGGGCCTGGTCATCGCGGGAGAACCCCAGCTCTTCGAGAATCACCGCACTGTGCTCGCCCAGGCCCGGCACCGGATCCATGCGCGGCGTGAAGGCGCTGTTGCGCCCTGGCGGCAGCAGCGACGGCAGCGCACCGGACGGACTGTCCACCTGGCGCCAGCGGTCGCGGGCCGCCAACTGCGGGTGCTGCCACACGCCGTGCATGTCGTTGACCCGGGCATTGGCGATCTGCGCCGCCTCCAGGCGCGCGACCACCTCGTCCAGCGACAGCGTGGCGAAGCCATCGACGATGATCTGGCGCAACACCTCACGATGCTCGGAACGGCGGAAGTTGGCCGAGAAGCGCGGGTCGCTGGCCAGCGCCGGGTCGAGCAGCACCTGCTCGCAGAACACCTGCCATTCGCGCTCGTTCTGCAGGCCCAGCATGATCGTGCCGCCGCCACCGGTGGGAAACGGCCCGTAGGGGTAGATGGTCGAGTGCGAGGCCCCCGCGCGCGGCGGCGGCGGCGCGCCGTCGTAGGCGTAGTACATCGGGTAGCCCATCCACTCCACCAGGCTTTCCAGCATCGACACATCGATACGGCTGCCCACGCCGGTCCTGTCGCGCAGCAACAGCGCCGAGAGCACGCCGGTGTAGGCGTACATCCCGGCGGCGATGTCGGCCACCGAGCAACCGGCCTTGGCCATCTGTTCCTCGCCCGGCCCACCAGTCACCGAGAGGAAGCCGCCTTCGCTCTGGATCAGCAGGTCGTAGGCTTTCTTCTTCTCGTAAGGCCCGCCCTCGCCGTAGCCGGAGATGTCGCACACGATCAGCCGTGGATAGCGCGCGTGCAGGGCCTCGAACGACAAGCCCATGCGCGCCGCCGCGCCCGGCGCCAAGTTCTGCACCAGCACGTCGGCCTTGGCCAACAGGCCGTGGAGAATGCCGTCGGCCTCGGCCTGCTTGAGGTCCAGGGTGAGGCTCTGCTTGGAGCGGTTGGTCCACACGAAGTGCGAGGCCAGACCCGCCACGCGCTGGTCGTAGCCACGGGCGAAGTCGCCGCTGCCGGGGCGTTCGATCTTGATCACGCGCGCGCCCAGGTCCGCCAGTTGGCGGGTGCAGAACGGCGCGGCGATGGCATGTTCCAGGCTGACGACGGTGATGCCGTCCAGCGGGCGGGGAGCCGGTTGAGTCATGGCGAATTCCTGTTCGGTAGTCAGTGCAGATCGGCCAGCGACTGCGCATCGCGCAGTTGCCAGACACGCTCGATCAATACCCGGCCCTCGTCCGCGCTGCGCTGCCCGGCATAGGCCAGCAGGCGCTGGAACTTGGCTTCCAGTTCGGCACGGCTGAGGGTATTGCCCGGATCGCCCTTGGGCTGGTCGATGGCGGCGCTGAAGGTGCGGCCATCGACACCGCGCACCTCGACCCGGCCCAGCCAGCGCGCCGGGTAGGCGGCGTCCACTTCAGGGTCCAGTTGCATGCGCACCTTGTCGCGAAACGCCGCCACCTGCGGGTCGCTCAGGGCCAGGTCGCGGAACTCCAGCAACTGCGCACGACCGTGCACGGCGATCAGGCCCAGCACGGTGCCCATGGAAAACTTGGCCTGGTGCACCGTGGTCGGCGTGCTCACCCGCCCCAGCACATCGATGGCGCCTTGATGCACGCGAGTGACCACCTCGGCGATGTCCCCGTGCGCCAGCCCTTCGCGCTGCATCAGGTGCAACAGGGCGTCGGCGGCGGGATGAGTGTGGCGGCAGGAGGCGTGGAACTTGAACGAGGTTTCCGCCAACGCCCAGCGGGTGCCGAGACGGTCGGACAAGCGCGACGGATCGGCATCGCGGGACATGCCCGCCGCCAATCCCTGCTCGCCTTCGAGCACATTGCGCGCCCCGGTCAGGCCATCGGCGGTGAGGTAGGCGGCCAGCAGGCCGTCGGCGGCGGCCTTGGCCGTGTGCAACTGCTTGGAGTCGGCCGCATCGCGCAGGAACTCCCACAGCCCGGCGGCCTGGGTGCCGGCGCTGCCCAGCAGGTTGACGAACTGCTCGCGGTCGAAGGCCATGAGCTTGCCCACGCCCACCGCAGCGGCCAGGGTGCCGACCGTGGCGGTGGTGTGGAAGATGCGGTAGTGCGAGCGGCCAAGGAACTCGCCGATACGAATACCCGCCTCGTAGCCGGCCACGGCAGCCAGCAGCAGTTCCTGGCCGGACTTGCCCAGGTCCTGGGCCGCCGCCAGCACGGCGGAGAACACCACGGTGGCCGGGTGCAGCACCGAACTGTTGTGCAGGTCGTCCTGCTCCACCAGGTGCGAGGCGGCGCCGTTGACCAGCGCGGCGAAGTACGGCGAAGTGCGTCGCCCGCTGGTCAGCACCCGCGCCCGGCCCGAAGACGGGCCCATGCGCTCGGCATAGCGCTCGAACAGCGGAATCGGGTGCGAGCCCTGGCTGGCCAGGGCCGAGCCGAGCCAGTCGAGGAACAGGTCTTCGGTTCGGTTCAGCACGGAAGCGGGTATGTCGCTGTAGCGAAGTTCGGCGAGGAAGCCGGCCAGGGCCTGGGTATCGCGCATGGTCAGGCCCTCAGAAGCTGCGCGGCAGCTCGAGCAGGTGCTCGGCCACGTACGACAGGATCAGGTTGGTGGAGATCGGCGCCACCTGGTACAGGCGGGTTTCGCGGAACTTGCGCTCGACGTCGTATTCGTTGGCGAAGCCGAAGCCGCCGTGGGTCTGCAGGCAGGCGTTGGCCGCTTCCCACGAGGCCTTGGCCGCCAGGTACTTGGCCATGTTCGCCGCGGCCCCGGCATTGGCGCCACGGTCGTACTCGGCGCAGGCGCGCCAGCGCATCAGGTCGGCGGCCTCCAGTTCGATATGGGCTTCGGCGATAGGGAACTGCACGCCCTGGTTCTGGCCAATCGGACGGCCGAACACCACGCGGTCGCGGGCGTACTGGCTGGCCTTCTCGACGAACCAGCGACCGTCGCCGATGCACTCGGCGGCGATCAGCGTGCGCTCGGCGTTGAGGCCGTCGAGAATGTAGCGAAACCCCTTGCCCTCCTCGCCGATCAGGCTGCTGGCGGGAATCTTCAGGTTGTCGAAGAACAGTTCGTTGGTCTCGTGGTTGACCATGTTGGCGATCGGCTGCACGGTCAGGCCCTGGCCGATGGCCTCGCGCAGGTCGACCAGGAAGATCGACATGCCTTCGGACTTCTTCTTCACCTCGGCCAGCGGCGTGGTGCGCGCCAGCAGGATCATCAGGTCCGAGTGCTGCACACGCGAGATCCACACTTTCTGGCCGTTGATCCGGTAGTGGTCGCCCTGGCGCACGGCGGTGGTCTTGAGCTGGGTGGTGTCGGTGCCGGTGGTCGGTTCGGTGACGCCCATCGATTGCAGGCGCAGTTCGCCGCTGGCGAGCTTGGGCAGATAGAAACGTTTCTGTGCCTCGCTGCCGTGTCGCAGCAAGGTGAACATGTTGTACATCTGCCCGTGGATGGTCCCGGAGTTGCCGCCGCAGCGGTTGACCTCCTCCAGGATCACCGAGGCCTCGGCCAGGCCAAGGCCCGAGCCGCCGTACTGTTCCGGGATCATCGCCGACAGCCAGCCGGCGTCGGTCATGGCCTTGACGAAGGCTTCCGGAAAGCCTTTGCGCTCGTCGAGCTGGCGCCAGTACTCGGCGGGGAATTCGGCGCACAAGGCGCGCACGCCTTCGCGGATGGCAGTGAGGTCATCGCTGTCGTAGCTGTGCATGGGGGCGTCTCTGCTGAGGGTCAGTCGAAGGTCACGTCGGCGCTCTGGGCGATGCCATCGGCGTTGCCGGCCCACAGCCGGGCCGTGCCGGGCACGTCGAGGCAGCCGCTCACCTGGAAGGGCGTGGGCAAGGTCAGCGGGCGCAGGCCGCGGTAGGCGAAATGACGCACGCGCTTGTCAGGATGGGCGCGCCTGAATGCGCGCAGGCTGAGGGTGGCGATCAGCGGACCGTGCACCACCAGGTCTGGGTAGCCTTCGCTGTGGGTGACGTAGGGCTGGTCGTAGTGGATGCGGTGGCCGTTGAAGGTGACGGCCGAGTAGCGGAACAGCAGGGTCGACGTCGGTGCGATGGTTTCGCTCCACTGGCCCGCTTCGCAGCCCTGGCCGCTGCCGGTCTTCGGCGGGTTGGGCTCGCGGTAGACGATGTCCTGTTCTTCACGCACGCACAGCCGGCCGTCCTGGCTGTAGTCATGGCGCACGGTGACGAACAGCAAGGCGCCGCTGCGTCCGAGCTTCTCTTCGATGTGGGTGATGGTGGAGAGGCGATGGGCCTCACCGCCAACGATCAACGGCTCGATGAACTCGACCCGCCCGCCGGCCCACATGCGGTTGCGGTTGTCGGCCGGCGGCAGGAAACCGCCCCGTGCCGGATGGCCATCGCCGCCCAACTGCGCCTCATCGACCGGCTCCTGGAAAAAGCACCAGGTCCACAACGGCGGCAGCGCCTCGCCATGCCCCGGCGCCGTTTCGCCAAAGGTGGCGGCAATGCGCTTGACCAGATTGCGGCTGAGCACATCCCAGGCCTCTTCGGTGCGGCCGATCCAGGCGCTGTAGTCGGTAGGGTGCATCGGAGCAGTCATGAGTGGGGCCTCTGCGTCTTGTTATTGTGTGAGGAAGCAGTGCCAAGCGGCGACCTGCAGGCTCTGCGCGACCGGCTTGCCGCTTACGGCTCGCCGCTCGCCACTGCCCTTCAACCGATGATGCGAGGCGCCCGGCATTCTGTGAATTTGCATTTGCGTAAGCCAGCGTTCATAACTCCCGAACGCCATCACCGTGACAGGACCTCCCCATGCACTTCGATCTGGCAGACCTGCGGCTGTTCATCCACATCGGCGAGTCGCCGAGCCTGACCCAGGGCGCGCGCCGCGCCTTCCTCTCGCCGGCGGCGGCCAGCGCGCGGATCAAGGCGCTCGAAGCGCAGCTCGACACGCGCCTGCTGTACCGCGACAGCCGTGGCGTGGAGCTGACCCCAGCCGGGCACACGCTGCTCACCCACGCGCGGCTGATCATGCGTCAGGTGGACTATCTGAAAGCCGAGTTCACCCGCTTCGGCACCGACTCGGCCGGGCATATCCGCATCTTCGCCAACACCACGGCGGTCACCGAATTCCTGCCCGAGGTGCTGGCCGGTTTTCTCGCCGAGCGCCCTGGGGTCACGGTGGACCTGCAGGAGCGGCTGTCACGGGACATCGTGCGCGGCGTGCTCGACGGCAGCAGCGACATGGGCATCATCGCCGGGCCCGTGGAAGCGTCGGGGTTGCAGGTGATGCGCTTCAGCACCGACCGTCTGGTGTTGATCGTGCCGGCCGGCCACGAGTTAGCCGGGCGGCGGCAGGTGACGTTGAAGCAGACCCTGGCCTACCAGCACATCGGCCTGCACGACGGCAGCACGCTGCTGACCTTTCTGCGCGACCATGTCGAACGCATGGGGCAGAGCTTGGCGCTGCGCATCCAGATGTCGAGTTTCGAGGCGATCTGCCGGATGGTCGAGGCCGGCGTGGGTATCGGCATCATTCCCGAGTCGGCGGCGCTGCGTCACAGCCGCACCATGAACCTGGTGACCATCGCCCTGGACGAATCCTGGGCGATCCGCGAGCGCAGCATCCTGGTGCGCGAACTCGATGCCCTGCCCGGCACCGTCCGCGCGCTGATCACCACGCTGATGCCGGACGACGCACCCGTGCCGATGGTTTAGGACCCGGCCTGGTGGCGGGGCGGTGTGTCAGGCCGTTGCGTATCGTCTGCCTTGCGGCCGCTGCGCGCCCGATCGCGACACAAGGCCGCTCCTACACGAATCTGAGCTGCGCACCGATCGTTGAACACCTGTCCACTGTTCAGGCGTGGCTCAGGCCTTTGTAGGAGCGGCCTTGCGTCGCGATGGGCCGCGCAGCGGCCCCTATCAGAATGAGGACTGTGGGCACTCCACAGGCCAATTCAACCCCTCACCCCTGTGCGTGCAACGCGTCAAGCCGGAGCTTGGCCTGCGCGCAGGCATCGTAGGCGCGCAAGAGATCCATCAACGCCTGCGCATCCAATGACTGGCCCTGGTGCGTCAGCCCGTAGCAGATCAACGTCACCTGCGGTTGGACACCATCTTTGACCTTGGCCCTGGGCATCCAAGGCCCCAGCCGATTGCGTGGGCGCGGCAGGACTGTGCCTGGCTTGAGGGTGAGCACGATGTGCAGGTCCCGCCCCTGCCTGACCCGCCCCTCGACCAGGTCGACCAAGGCCAATTCCCGGTCCAGGCACGCGAACCACAACCGCTCATGGGTCAGGCGCAGCAGCGCCTGCTGCCCCGGGTCACGCTGCAGCCACAGGCTGCGGATCGCCAACGCGGCTAACAGCCATAGCGGCACGCTCACCGGCCAGGCATCCTTCAGACACCAGAGCGCCAGCCCGGACAACACCACCACACCCACCGCCAACATCCCGCGCACCTGGGGCGACTGCGTCAGTTCGGTCACCTCCGGCACGGCCGCCAGTTGGGCCTCGTGCTCGGCGATGGCTGCACGACGGCGGGCGTCCATGCGTGCGTCGAACTCACGCCCCAGCGACTGCACCAAATCGTCGAGCGAAGCGCAATCGCTACTCATGCTCAAGCCCCTCGGCTGGGCGCCTGCTGGGCACCGAGCAAACCTTCGAACCAGCGCCGGTCTTCCTCGCTGGGCACCCGCGTGGCGGTCGCCAACAGCTCGGCGTCGGCCTTGACCTTCAGTTCACGCAAACGCAGCGCGGTCGGTGGATGGCTGTCGAACGGGTGGGCCAGGGCGTGTTGCAACACCTGCTCGTCCAGCACCAAGGGATGCTCGCGCAGATGCCCCTGCCAGGCCTGCAGCAGGTTATCGCCTCCGCGCGCCGCCAACACCTGGGGCAACGCCTCGTCCAGGGCGATGATCCGCAACAGCGCCTGGCCAAACACCTGCGTGCCGGCCACCTGGGCCCCGACACGGTCCGCCGCCAGCTCCTGCACCCGGCTCCAGTGCTGCACCGCACGCTCGAACTGCTCCAGGAACTGCCCCGCCATCCACAGCGCCGGTCGTTCCAACCACGGCGGCGGGCCATCGTCCTCGGTCAGGCTGGCGTAGTGCGCGCACATCAGGCCGAACTGCGCAGCCAGGGCACTGCTGCGCTCGGTGTCCTGGGAACGGAAATGCCCCAGCTCGTGGCCGATGATCGCGGCGGTCTCGGCCTGGCTGAGTGCGCATAGCGCGGTGAGCGGCAGGTACAGCGTGCGACCGTGCAGCGCTTGACCCGAGGGTTGTAGGACCACCGGCACGCTGGTGACGAAGAACGACTGGTCCAACCCCACCACCAGATGGTTGGGTGTCGGCGCCCCGACCTGCTCGGCCAGGCTGCGCACCCAGGCCCACACCGCCGGCGCCTGTTGCAGGCTCAGAGGGCGTCCCAAAAAGCTCGACGATGGCGACTCCAGCACCGTCCACTGCCGACGCAAGCGGTCGATCATCACCACGCCAGCACAGATCATCGAGACCATGGATAGCACGATGATCAGCGCGCTCAAGCCGCCTTGCTTGAAGTTGCTGTAGCCCCAACTGATCTCGTACAGCAGCGCCAGCCCCAGCGCGCCCACCAGCAGGCCGGTGTAACCGATCAGGCAGCGTCCCAGCACGTGCCAACTGCGTGCCAGGCGCTGTTCCAGAAAGTCTTGCGAAAGCCGCGCCCGCCAGGCGTCGATGCGGATCTTCAGCCAGGTGCCGACGCCTGCCAGCAGCGCCGCCACCGCCAGCCAGTACGCCAACTCGCCCAGCCAGGCGCGCAGGTGCAGCGAGCCGGCGTCGGCGTCGACCAGGTCGATCTGGCGCTGGAAATACCGGGCGCGATCTTCAGGGCGGATCACGTCATTGCGCTCGCGCGCCGACAGTTTTGCCAGCAAGGTGTCGTCGGACGTGGCGATCCACTGGCGCATGATCTCGGCGGTTTCCAGGTCATGGTTGGCGCGCCAGGACTGCTGGGCGGTCCAGGCCATGAGCAGCAGTGGCAGCAGGATCACGGGCAGCGCCCACCACAGGCGTTTGGTCAGGTTCACCGGCGTATCTCCAACTCGATGACTTCAGCGCGCAGCACCGAAGCGCTGCACCTGTGGATAGAGCTCGCCCAGGGTGCGCCGCGCCTGCGCCGCTTCGATGTAGTCCAGCAGCAGGGACGTCAGCGCCTCGAAGTCGATGCGCTGGCCGTTGAGGGTGGCAACGCACAGCCAGAGCTCTACACTCAGGCCGCCGGCCACCGGATGGGCATCGGGCGCGGTCAGCGACTTGAAGCAGGCGGCGTGCAGCGCCGGTGCGCGGGCGTGCGCGGCGACTCGAAAGGTCAATACCGTTCTCAGGTGACGCTGGTCGATCTCGAAGCCCGAAAAGGTGTGCAGTGGCACCGCACCGTTCGAGTTGGAGAACGTCAGGGTGTCCGGGGTCAGGGCCAGGACACACTGGCCATGCCGGCGGCGCAACGCTTCGGCCAAGGCCAGCGCGGCGACACCGGCCAGCACCAGCGCCAGGCTGACACCCCAGGCCAGCAGGAACACGGGCTTGCCGGGCGTGATGCCGATCACCACGAAGACCCACGACAACCAGCCTCCCAGGGCCACCATCAGCCCGCCGAACACCGCGCAGGCCAGCGACTTGCCACGCGAGGACTCACGGATCTCCAGACGCTCGGTCGGCCCGTCGGCCAGACGCTGCAGGTCGATCAGATGCGCTTCGCGAGCGGCTTCATCCACGCGGCTGTACCACCGCGAGCTGACGCTCGGCGCAGGCGGCATCGCGATACGCTTCCAGCAACGCCGACATCTCGCGGACCGAGACCTTGCGGCCTCCACTCATCAAACCGGCCGACATGATGCGGATGCAGGGCTCGGGCTCCGTATCGACCACGGCCTGGTCGGCGAAGAACACCATGTGCCGCACCCGGTGGGTCGGCAGGATGGCCTCGCGGCTCAGGGTCAATTCCTGGGTGGTGAGCAGGCCCTCTTCCTTGACGCTGATGTCTTCGACATCGGCCAGGTCCACCGGCGCCGACAGGGTATCGACCCAGACCTGACGACGGGTCAGGCGCATGAACACCTGGGTACCGGCGTTGCGGTGCTGCCAGAACAGGGCGGCACCGAACAGCACCAGCGCCCCGCCGCACAGCACCACCAGCAGCTTGCCGCTGGAGAGGCCGAAGAACACACCGCCTACGCCGGCCAGGGCGATCACCGGTCCCCACCGTTTGTAGCGGGGAGCGTTGGTGAACTCGGTCTGCTCGGGCACGCGCTCGAGGGTCTGCTTGAGCTCGGCGATCACGCGGCCGAGCTGGGCCTGGCTGGACCCTGAGGCGTCGCTGCCGGATGGTTCGTTCAGCGGGTCGGGTTTTTCTGGGTTATTCACGCAAAACACTCTCTGGATAGGGGAAAGCGACGCTGAAAAGCGTTTCGATGCGGCAGCGTCATCCCTGACGCAGCAGCAGGTCCAACTGACGCTGCGCACGCGCAGCATCGCGGTAGGCGGCCAGGATCGCGCCCATTTCATCCACATGCACCCGGCGTCCAGCGGTCATGATGCCGGCGGACATGATGCGGATATGCGGGCGCGGCTTTTTCAACGCCATGGCCTGGTTGCCGAACAACTGGAATTTCGCGGCACGGTGGGTGGGCAGTGCAGCCTCGCTGCTCAGGTCGAGCTTCTGCTGCATCACCTGGCCTTCGTCCTTGACGCTGATGTCCTCGACATCAGCCATTTCCACCGGCGCCGACAGCGAGTCGACCCACAACTGCCGGCGATTCAGGCGCATGAACACCTGCGTGCCAGCCGTGCGGTGCTGCCACGACATCACCCCGAACAGCACCGCCATGATCACGCCAAGCCAGGTCAGGCCAGCGCTGCCGGTCTTCATCCCACCGAAGGCGATGGCCAGGCTGACCAGTAGCAGGATCGGCCCCCACACCTTGAAACGCGGCGTGTTGGTGAACTCGATCTGCTCGGGCACCTGGTCGATCACCTGTTTCAGCTCGGCGATCACCTGCTCGCGCTGGGCAGCGCGGGACTGGTCGTATTCGGCGCCAAGCGAATCGGACAGTGCGTTAAGCGAGTTAGGCTGGTCTGGCGTGCTCATGGGCAAGGCTCTCGGCAAAAGGAGGGGTAGTTATTTTTGTGCGTTCAGGTAATCGGTCAGGAACGCTTGAGCATTGCCCTGCTCGGACAACGACTCGGAGTAACCCAGTTTCAGCGCCTGGGCTTCACCCGGCAGGTACAGCTCGCTGGCGGCCCAACTGTCCGAACCCTGGATCACCAGCGCGGCGAATTTCTGGCCATCGACGGTGGTGTAGTAACGGGTGGCCTTGTCGGTCTTCTCGACCTTCATCTTCTGGATCTTCATGTTCCAGTCGTGGTCCACGCCCTCGACCTGCACCAGGGCTTCGTTGGCGCTGCGCTCGCCGATGCGCAGGGTCCACACCTTCACGCCTTGCTCGCCAGCATAGGCCACCACCTTGTCGGCCACGGGCGGACGATCCTCGGCCTGGGCCTGCGCGATGCCCATGAACAGGGCTACGGAAGTGGCCAGTACGGCCGCCCATCTACGATACGTCAGCATGCTCGTCGCTCCTCGGAGGTCAAAAGTGGAGTATTGAAGTGGACCCCCAGGGAACTGCCAAGCCATTTGGCCGTCTCTCACAACTAACGGCCCGCCACTCACAACGGCTGACGGTAAAGATGTGGACGCGTTAACATTGCGCACCGCGTCACTCACCTCATTCACAGACGCGCTCGCCCCATGAACAGCCCGAACCCCTATCTCGACACCCACTTCAGCTTCGACAGCCCGTCATCCCTGGCCCAGGCCGGTGTGTTCGACCGCCGCACGGCGCAGGTCATGGGCAGCGCGGTGGGCCACTATCATGCGCATACCGTGCGCGAGCACCTGCAGTACTTCGACTGCGACCTGCAGTTCCCCGAGCCACTGCGCATCGAGAAGGTGTTGCCCGGCAGCCTGTGCATCGTCCAGGTGCTGGACGGCCAGTGGCAGCACCGTATCGAGGGTCGGCTGAACCAGTACGAAGCCGGCACGCCCCATGTGCTGGGCCTGAGCGAGAGCATGCTGGCGGTCGACACCCTGGCCCCCGGCAGCCACGCGCGCATGGCCGGGCTGCGTGTGGCCGGCCCTTACCTGCGCGAGTTGGCCGAGGAAGATCCAAACCTGCGCCCGTTGCTGGCGCTGCTGGGCGATGGCATGAGCTTCAGCGCCCTGCCCGCCTGCCCCGCCGTGGGCCGCCTGCTCGAACAGCTCTACCACTGCCCGTACCACGGCGCGCTCAAGCGCTTGCACCAGGAAAGCCTGAGCCTGGCCGTGCTGGTGGAGTTGGGGGCGCATGTGGCCGGCCGCGTAGCCCCGCCCGACGCGCCGCAGCGCGGCCAGCAGGACCTGGCTCACGAGGCTCGGCGTCTGCTCGACGAACACCTGGCCGATCCGCCGACGGTACTGGAGCTGGCGCGCCAGCTAGGGGTCGGCGAAACCACCCTGCGCCGCGCCTTCGCCAAGGTATTCGGCCAGTCGATGCTGCAGTACTTGCGCCAGCAGCGCATGGAGCTGGCGCGCACGCTGTTGCTGCAACGCAAATGGCAGGTGGCGCAGATCGCCTATCGCCTGGGCTACGCCAACCCGGCCAACTTCAGCAATGCCTACAAGGCCTACCACGGCCACCCGCCCGGCATGGCCTGAGCGCCGCTGCGCTCAGCGCTGGGCGCGGGTCATGTGCATCACCAGGGTGAAGCGGTCGCGTGGGTAGACGGTTTCGGACACCGAGATGATTTCACCGGCCTGATCGCGGTAATGGCGGATGATGTTCAGTCCCAGATCGCCGCTGGGTGCTTTCAAGCTCGCGCTCAGCTCGGCGGTGAGCTGCACCGGGCTGACCTCCTGGTCCACCGACTCGATGCTCTTGGCGAAGGCCTTGCCGATCAAGGCGGCGATCAGCTCGCCCGGATGCGCCTCGGCCTCGGCCACCACCTCGGCGAAGCGCTGTTCGGCGTAGACGTCGGTCCAGCACAGCGGATAGCGCCGCTCGCCACTTTCGACCTTGATGCTCGACACGCAGAAGTAATGCCCGCCCGGCGTTAGCCCCAGGCGCTTGGCCAGGGCGATGTCGGCCACGAAATGGCGCACGCCCTGTATTTCACGGACATGGGATTCGGCCACCTGAACCAGGTCGGTGATCGAATCGATCGCCTGCGAATAACCGCTGCGCGGCTCCGCCGCCTCGACCCGCGTACCGACCTTTCGTCGCCGCGAGACCATGCCCTGGCCCTGCAACTGGTCGATGGCCGCCCGCACCGTGTGCCGCCCCACGCCGTACAGCTCGCACAGCTCAAGCTCGGTGGGCAGCAGCGAGCCGACCGGGTGATCGCCACGGGCGATCTTGTCGGTGAGGTCTCTGGCGATATCGGAGTAGCGGCCACGGGTGCTCATTGACGGCTCATGTTCACGGAAGGCAAAGGGTTGACAGTGTACCAAATGTGGCAGACCATTTTGTTCGGATGTATTAAATAAGTTCGATTAATTTCGGACAAATACCGAACAAGAAAGGATCCGCCATGTCCACCACCGTCTTCGATTCCGCCCTGTTCCGCGACATGTTCGGCACCGCCGAAATGCGCGGCGTGTTCTCCGACAAAGCGCTGATCGAGCGCTACATCGAAGTGGAGATCGCCCTCGCCCGCGCCGAGGCCCGCTGCGGCGTGATTCCGGCCGCTGCCGCCGACGAAATCGCCGCCAAGGCCACCTACGCCTCGCTGGACCTGGCGCTGATGCAGCACGAGACCGAGATCGTCGGCTACCCGATCCTGCCCTTGGTCGAGCAACTGTCGAAAACCTGCGGCGAAGCCGGACGCTACGTGCACTGGGGCGCCACCACCCAGGACATCATGGACACCGCCGTGGTCTTGCAGGTGCGCGCCGCCCTGGTCATCGTCGAACGCGATATCCAGGCCGTGCGTGGCCTGCTCGCCGACCTGGCGCAGCGCTACCGCGACACGCCGATGGCCGGTCGCACCCACTTGCAGCACGCCCTGCCGATCACCTTCGGCTACAAGTGCGCGGTGTGGCTGAGCATGTTCGACCGCCACGCCGAGCGCCTGGTCGAGCTGCGCCCACGGGTGGAAATCGGTCAGTTCGCCGGCGCCGCCGGCACCCTCGCCTCACTCGGCGACAAAGGCCTGGACGTGCAGGAAGCGCTGATGGCCGAGCTGGGCCTGGGCGTGCCGCAAGCCACCTGGCACGTGGCCCGCGACGGCCTGGCCGAAGCCCTGAACTTCCTCGGCCTGGTCAGCGGTTCGCTAGGCAAGGTCGCGCTGGACGTGATGATGATGATGACCAGCGAGCTGGGCGAGGCCTACGAACCCTTCGTCAAAGGCCGGGGCGCCAGCAGCACCATGCCGCAGAAACGCAACCCGATCTCCTGCGAGCTGATGTACGCCGCCGCCAAGGGCGTGCGCCAGCAGGCCGGGCTGATGCTCGATGCGATGATCCAGGACTTCGAGCGCTCCACCGGCCCGTGGCAGGCGGAATGGATCGCCATTCCCGAAGCCTTCGCCCTCACCGCCGCCTCCTTAGGCCAGGCCAAGTTCATGCTCGCCGGCCTGGAAGTGCGCACCGAGCGCATGCGCCAGAACCTGGACATGACCCGTGGGTTGATCGTCGCCGAAGCGGTGATGATGGGCCTGGCGCCGGAGTTGGGTCGCCAGGTCGCCCACGACGTGGTGTATGCCGCGTGCCGCGTGGCCAACGACGAAGGCGTCAGCCTGCTCGATGCGCTGCTGCGCGATGCCGAGGTCAGCGCGCGCCTGCCACGCGCCGAGCTCGAACGCCTGACCGACCCGGCCAACTACCTGGGTCTGGCGCCGCAGATGGTCGACCGCGCCCTGGAGCGCCAAGGCCGCGTGCCGCGTTGATGCAAGACGCGGGCTGTGTGCAGCCCGCGTGGTTTTCTCGACAACGACAACAATGAGAATTCGACCATGTCATCTGCCCCTGCAAAACCCTTCTACCGCGACCTGACCTTCCAGGTGGTCGCGGCCATGCTCATCGGCATCGCCTTCGGCTTCATCGCCCCGGAGCTGGCGGCCAAGTTCAAGATCCTCGGCGACATCTTCCTCAAGCTGATCAAGACCGCCGTGGCCCCCCTGGTGTTCTTCACCGTGGTCCACGGCATCGCCTCGGCCGGCGACATCCGCCGCGTCGGCAAGGTCGGTATCCGCGCGCTGATCTACTTCGAGGTGGTCTCCACCCTGGCCCTGGCCATCGGCCTGGGCTGGGGCAACCTGATCGACATCGGTTCGGGCATGCATGGTGCCCATCCCAACAGCGCCACCTCGGCCGCTGCCGCTGCCGCCGTGGCCAAGGGACACGCGCCGCAGTCGACCCTGGACTTCATCTACGGCATCTTCCCCGACAACTTCGTCGGCGCCTTCGCGGGCGGTCAGTTGCTGCAAGTGCTGGTGATCTCGGTGCTGTTCGGCTTCGCCCTGCTGGCGCTCAAGGCCGAGCGCCGCGCGGTGGTCGAGGACGGCCTGAACCGCGTCTCGGAGTGCTTCTTCGAGTTCATCAACCTGATCATGAAGCTCGCCCCGCTGGGCGCCTTCGGCTCGGTGGCCTACGCGGTGGGCAGCAACGGCACGGCGGTGCTGATGTCGCTGGCCAACCTGGTGCTGATGTTCTACGTGGCGGTGCTGTTCTTCATCTTCGTGATCCTCGGCACCGTGTGCCGCCTGTGCGGCTTCAGCCTGTGGCGCTTCCTCAAGTACATCAAGGATGAAGTGTTCATTGTGCTCGGCACCGCCTCGTCGGAAAGCGCCCTGCCGCGCCTGTTGCAGAAGCTGGAGAAGTTCGGCTGCTCCAAGCAGAGCGTCGGTCTGGTACTGCCCACCGGCTACGCCTTCAACCTCGACGGCACGTCGATCTACATGTCGCTGTGCGTGCTGTTCATCGCCAACGCCTATGGCGTGCCGCTGAGCTGGGAACAGCAACTGGGCATCATCGCCATCATGCTGGTGACCTCCAAGGGGCGGCGGCGGTGTCCGGTGGCAGCTTCGTGGTGTTCGCCGCCACCGTCACGGCCATCGGCAACCTGCCGGTCGAAGGCCTGGCGCTGCTGTTCGGGGTGTACCGCTTCATGTCCATGGCCATCGCCACGTGCAACACCATCGGCAACAGCGTGGCCACCGTGGTGGTCGCCAAGTGGTCCGGCGAGTTCTCCGAGCAGCAGGCCCAGGGCGAGTACGAGCGGGTACTCGGACGTGCCTCGGCGGCGCCGCTCTGAGCCATGGAGAAGCCCATGCAAGCCTTTCGTCTGGAACACGACGCCTTCGGCGCGGTGCAGATTCCCCAGGACAAGTACTGGGGCGCCCAGACCCAGCGCGCCATCGGCGTGTTCGGCGCCGGTCGCGAGCAGTTCCCGCCCGCGCTGGTGCATGCCTTCGGCCAGCAGAAGCTGGCCTGTGCCCGCGCCAACCGGCGCCTGGGCACACTGGACGCGGCGCTGGCCGAGGTGATCGAGCAGGCCGCGCAGGCGCTTGCGGACGGCCACTTCGACAGCCACTTTCCGCTAACGCTGTGGCAGACCGGCTCCGGCACGCAGACCAACATGAACGCCAACGAGGTGATCGCCAACCGCGCCAACCAGTTGCTGGGCCAGCCTTTGGGCGGCAAGACGCCGGTGCACCCGAACGATCACGTCAACCGCTCGCAGTCGTCCAACGACACCTTCCCCACGGTGATGCACCTGAGCACCCGCCTGGCCTTGAGCCAGGCACTGCTGCCGGCGCTGGTGCAGTTGGAGGCCGCGCTGCAGGACAAGGCGCAGCAGTGGCAGGCGGTGCTGAAGATCGGTCGCACGCATTTGATGGATGCCGTGCCCATGACCCTGGGCCAGGCCTTTGCCAGCTTCGCCGCGCAGATCGCCCATGGCATCGAACGCGTGCACGGCTGCCTGCCCCGGCTGAGCAGCCTGCCCCAGGGCGGCACGGCGGTAGGCACTGGACTGAACGCACCGCCAGGCTTCGCCGAAGCCTTCTGCGAAGCGCTGTCGCAGATCACCGAGACCCCGTTCACCGCCAACCCGTGTGCGTTCGAGGGCATGGGTACCCACGATGTGTTCGTCGAAGTGTCGGGGGTGCTCAACGTGCTGGCGGTGTCGCTGAGCAAGCTGGCCAACGACATTCGCCTGCTCGGCTCCGGGCCGCGTTGTGGGCTGGGCGAGCTGATCGTGCCGGACGACGGGCTGACGTCCTCGATCATGCCGGGCAAACGCAACCCGACGCTGGCCGAGGTGCTGGCCCAGGCCTGCATGCAGGTGATGGGCAACCACACCACGGTGACGGTGGCCGGCGCGTCCAGCCTGTTCGAGCTGAACGTGGCGAAACCGGTGATCATCCACAACGTGTTGCAGTCGATCAGCGTGCTGAGCGAGAGCATCGTGCGTTTCACCGAGCATTTGCTGCTGGGTCTGGAAGTGGATCGCGCGGTGCTGGCGCGCAACGTGGAAGGCTCGTTGCTGCTGGCCACGGCGCTGAACCCAGTGCTGGGCTACGACCAGGTGGCGCGCATCACGCGCAAGGCGGCCGATGAAGGACTGACACCGAAACAGGCCGCCGTAGCGCTGGGCCTGCTGACCGAACAGGCTTACGACGCACATGTTCGGCCAGACCAGATGGTCGGGCGCTGAGGCCAGTAGGTTCAGCTTCGCCGCGGCCATTGCCGGGACCGCTCTGCGGTCCAATCGCGGCAAAAGGCCGCTCCCACAAGCTGGCCGGTGTAGGCTCAGACAGCCTGGGCGGGCCTCGTGCGCTGAGGCCTTTGCGGGCAACTGTCATGCTCAATTTCTGGCAGCTCGCACGCTCTCGTGGGAGCGGCCTCGTGTCGCGATTGGACTGCGCAGCAGTGCCAGGTTTTCAGCTTCGCCGTGGCCATTGCAGGGACCGCTCTGCGGTCCAATCGCGGCACAAGGCCGCTTGTATGGTGATACTCGAAGGGGTGGTGGGACGAAAAGGCCGAATCTGACTGTCCACAAACAGTACAGACCGTGGGAGACCTCGCCCCACCCCTTCACCAAAGCGCCGATAAAGAATGCATCGTTTGCAAGCGACGATAGAAGCAAGCCAGCGCCTCTTGGTGAACCCCCTCCGAGCCCAAAAACCATACCGTGGGAGTTCAGGTCATGGCAATGCGAGTCGAGAAGTTCATCATTGGCGTCGATGTCGCCAAGGTCGAACTGGTCAGTTACTGCGAGGACACTGCTCAACAACACGCGTTTAAAAATACCAAGCCTGAGATCCGCAAATGGCTGGCACTTCAGCCTGCCAATACGGCCATCTGTGTTGAAGCCACCAACGTTTATCACCTGGACTTGGTGGAGATGGCTTACGAAGTGGGTTTTGCCGTCTATGTCGTCGATGGGTTCCAGCTGAGCAACTACCGAAAAGGAATTGGCGGGCGTGTCAAAACCGATGCGTCTGATGCCTGTCTACTCGCCCGTTTCCTTAATCGTGAGGGCAGTGCGCTTCGTCCTTGGACGCCCCCTCCAGCCGTCTACAGCAAGCTCCAGAGCCTTCTGCGACGCCGAGCAGCACTGGTGTCGGCACGCACCAGCCTGACCCAGAGCTGGGGAAACGAAGTGTCCCTCAAAGAAGCCTTCAAAAGTTTTGCCAAGCACTTTGCATCGCTTGATCTGCTGATTCAAAAGCGTTTGAAGACATTAGTGAGAGAGGCAGGGCTGAGCGAGCAGGTTGCCCGCTGCCAAGCAGTTGAAGGCATTGGTTTTCTAACGGCTGTCGCTTTGGTCACTGCCTTCATCCGTGGCGACTTTAAGCGAAGCGACTCGTTCATCGCTTTTCTGGGTATGGATCTGGAAGTTTCCGAATCAGGCCAGAAATGCGGACGCAGACGCTTGACCAAGCGCGGCTGCTCAGAAGTGCGTCGACTCTTGCACAACGCCGCCATGTCCGCTAGCAAGACCGAGGCCTGGAAGGAGGTCTATGAACATTATCGGAGTACAGGTAAGGCAACCACTCAGGCCCTGGTCATCCTGGCGCGAAAGCTGGCCAGAATTGCATTCGCCTTGATGAAGACTCAAGGCGAATACGTGAGCAAAGGCGGCAAAAAGCATTGCCCACAACCATAGAATCTCCCACAAGTTGGCCGGTGTAGGCGCAGACAGCCTGGGCGGGCCTCGTGCGCTGAGGCCTTTGCGGGCAACTGTCATGCTCAATTTCTGGCAGCTCGCACGCTCTCGTGGGAGCTGCCTCGTGTCGCGATTGGACTGCGCAGCAGTCCCAGGTTTTCAGCTTCGCCGCGGCCGCTTGCGTTAGCGGAGGGTCTTGAAGAAGCCCATGCGCTGGCCCAGTGCATCGGCCAGCGCCAGCAACTCCTGGCTGTCCTGCACCAGGCGCGTGGAGCCGGCCTGAACCTGCTGCGACGAGCCCTGGATGCGCTGGATATCCTGGCCCAGCAGCGTCGCCGCCGTGTCCTGCTGCGAAGACGCCGTGGCGATCTGCTCGTTCATCCGACTGATCGCCGCCACCTCGCGGCGGATCTCGTTCAACGAACGCTGCGCCACCTGCGTGCGCTGCACTGTCTCCTGGGCCAGCTCGCGGCTGCTGCCGACGATCTGCGCAGTCTTGCCGGCGCCGTCCTGCAACTTGCCGATCATGGCGCTGATCTCGCGGGTCGATTCCTGGGTGCGGTTGGCCAGCGAGCGCACCTCGTCGGCGACCACCGCGAAGCCCCGGCCGAACTCGCCGGCGCGCGCCGCTTCGATGGCCGCGTTGAGCGCCAGCAGGTTGGTCCGTTCGGCGATCGAGTTGATCACCTCGATGATGCTTTCGATGGCCTGGCTGTCCGAGGCCACTTGCAGCACCGCCTCGCTGGCCGACTCCAGCACCTGGGACAACGCCTGCATCGAATCGGCCGTGCCTTCGACCACGGTCTTGCCGGCGTCCACTTCCTGGTCCGCGGCGGCGGACGCTTGCGCAGCGGTGGCGGCGTAGGCGGAGATCTGGTTGATCGCGGCCACCAGTTGGGTCACGGCGCTGGCCATCTGCTGGGTGTCGTCACCCTGCTGCTGCATGCGCCCCTGGTTGTCCGATGCGTTCTGGCGCATGCGGCTGGAGGACTCGACCAGGTCGCTCGCCACCTGGTTGACCTGGGTGACGATCTCGGTGAGGTGACGGTTGGTGGTGCCCAGCGCGCCCATCACGCTGTGCGGGTGCTGGCTGCGCAGGTTCGGGTCGATCTGGCCTTCGGCCAGGCCGCGCAACAGACGCGCCACTTCCTCAGGCTCGGCACCGAGGGTCGAGCGGATGCTGCGGATGATCAGCAGGGAGGCGACCAGGCTCAGCAACGCGGCCAGAGCCACCGACCACAGCATCAGCCCGGCGAAGCCCGAGGCACTCGCACGCACCTGGGCGATGTCGTGCACCACGTCCTTTTCCTGGAAGTCGATGAAGGCGTTGATGCTGCGCAGCCATTCCTTGTAGTCCGGCCCCACCTGAGCCAGCAGCAGTGCCTGGGCCTGGGCGAAATCGCCTTGCCGGCGCAGTCCAAGCAACTGCGCGGTGGCCGCCTGGGCGCTGCGTTCGGCGACCTGGATCTGCTGCTGCAGACGCAGTTCTTCGGCACTGCCCTGCCCCTCGCCGAGCATCTTGGCCAACGGCGCGGCCGAGGTCTGATAGACGTCGTCCAGACGCTGGATGTCCTGGAGAATCGGCGTCAATTGGCTATCCTCGTGCACCAGCACCGCGTCGCGCAGGGCGATGGCGCGGTCGTGCACGCTGCCGCGCAGGTTGATGGCATAGCGCTGTTTGACAGTGGTCTGGCTGCTGACCTGGGTCAGTCGCTCGTCGATGCCGCCGACTCGCCGCACGCCGATGGCCGTGACGATCAGCATCAAACCCACGACCAATGCGAAGCCGAAGGCCAACCTTTTGGTGATACCGATCTTGCCGAACATGTTCATCCCCAAGCGCTAAAAGCTATTTGCCAGCATTCTCTACGAGAATCTGGGACGCGCGTATTAAAAAACTGCCTATGGGATGAATTGACTGCGCACATGGCTCGCGCGCACGGCGGGCAGGAACTAGCATCGAAGGCACGCGGTTTACCATCGCTGCACATTGAGGTTGCCTGCATGCCACACGCGCTCCGACGCTTTCTGCTCCTGCTGTTGACCAGCCTGCTGAGCGCCCAGGCCTTGGCCGCCCCCCAGACCCTGCGCCTGGGCACCGCCGCCCCCTACGCCTTCCTCGCCTTCGCCAACGACGACCTGCAGCGTGCCAGCCTGCCCGTGCAGCGGGCGGTGATCGTGCTGCACGGCGTGCGCCGCAACGCCGACGACTACTACCAGGCGGGCGAGCGACTGCTGAGCGCGGCGGGGCTGACCGCCAACGACACCCTGCTGCTGGCGCCGAACTTCCTCACCGTCAACGACCGCCTCGCCACACCGGACATGCCGTTATGGCCCAAGAACCTGTGGATGCAGGGCACCGAATCGCGCAGCGGGCGTGCAGGCATCGCCGGCTTCAGCGTGCTCGACGATCTGCTGGCCTACCTGAGCGACCGCCAGCACTTTCCCGCGCTCAAGGACATCCTGGTGATCGGCCACTCCGCCGGCGGCCAGTTGCTGCAGCGCTACACCCTGCTCGGCGCCGGCGACCAGGGCTTGGGCGCGCGCGGTATCAACGTGCGTTACCTGGTGTCCAGCCCGTCGTCCTACCTGTACCTGGATGCCAACCGCCTGCGCGATGGCGTCTTTAAGCCGCTGGCCAGTCACGATTGCCCTGACTACAACCACTACCGCTACGGTCTGGAGCAGGCGCCGGCGTACTTCACTCGCCAAGGCCTGGACGCCGTGCAGGTGTTCCGACGCTACGCCGCGCGCGACGTGACCTACATGGTCGGTCAGCTCGACGACAAGCCGGACGACCCGGTCATGGATCACGCCTGCGGCGCCGCCGTTCAAGGCGCCACCCGGCTGACACGCCAGCTCGCCTACCTGCGCTACGAGGCGTTTCTGGCCCAGCAGTGGCAAACGCCCGTCGCGCATCGACAGTTCCAGGTGCAGGGCGTCGGCCACAACGCGGCGCGGCTGCTGGTGGCCAAGGACGTGGTCACGATGGCGCGCGCGCCGCACTGACACCCTCAGCCGGCGTCGAGGGCGTAGAACTCCTGCAACTTGGCCTGAAGCAGTGCCTTGTCCGGCAGCTGGGTCTGGTACTCGGCCACCAGCGCCGGGCTCATGCTGCGGTTGAGGGCATACTCGACCACTTCGTCATGCTGGCTGGCACACAGCAGCACACCGATGCTCGGGTTCTCATGGGGTTTGCGCACCGTGCGGTCCAAGGCCTCCAGGTAGAAATTCAACTTGCCCAGGTGCTCGGGCTCGAAGCGTCCCACCTTGAGCTCTACCGCCACCAGGCAGTTGAGGCCCCGGTGGAACAACAGCAGGTCGAGGGCGAAGTCGCGTCCACCGACTTGCAACGGGTACTCGGCGCCGACGAAGCAGAAATCGCGCCCCAGCTCGATGAGAAAACGCTGCAGACGCTGCAACAGGCCTCTGTGCAGGTCGGCCTCGGCGTGGGTGTCCGGCAGGTCGAGGAACTCGAGCAAGTAGGTATCGCGGAACACCGACAGTGCCTGCGGGTGAGCGTCGGCTAGGGAGGCCGAGGCCTTGACCGGATCGGTGACGCTGCGCTCGAACAGGGCGGTGCGCATCTGGCGTTCGAGTTCGCGACTGGACCAACGTTCGCGTACCGTCATGCGTAAGTAAAACTCCCGCTCTTCCGGTCGCTTGCTCTGGGTGAGGATGGTCAGGTTTTGCGTCCAGGGTAATTGTGTCAGCAGTGCTGACACTTTCTCGTCGTAACGATAGGCCTCGTAAAACTGACGCATGCGAAACAGGTTCCGTCGGGTAAACCCGCGCAACCCCGGCTGCGTCCGCGCCAGGTGTGCGGCCAACTGAGTGACCACCGCATCGCCCCATTCGGCGCTCTCGATCTTGCGGCTGATGTAAGCACCGACCTGCCAATACAGCTCGATCAAGTGCGTGTTGACCGCCTGCAGGCAGCGCTGGCGCGCGCCGTGAATCAGGGTCACCACTTCGGCGAAGCGGTCTTCGCCCTGACCTTGCGGTGAAGTGTTTTCGGGCGTGTTGCGGGGTGTGGACATGGGCGCACTCCTGGCAGGAAGGTAAGCCAGGAAGCCTATCCAAGGGCGCCGCTCAATCGCTGTCGGACCGCTCCGAGTGGGCTGTGGTAAACGACAGAGGGGCGCCCGGTAAAGGCGCCCCTCTTCACATCGAGTTACACGCGCGGCGTTCAGCCCATCGAGCCCGCCACGATCTTGCGCGCATGCCCACGGGTGGTGACGATGCCCAGGAACGAGATCAGGATCGCCAGGCTCAGGGTCGCGCTGACTTCGGCACGATGTTCCTCGGTGAACATCATCACCGCCAGCGCGCAACTGATGAACACGATCACGCCCCAGGTCAGCCAGGGGAACAGCCACATGCGGAACTTGAGTTCGGTGCTTTCGCGCTCCAGGCGACGGCGCATGCGCAGTTGCGAGATGGCGATGACCAGGTACACCAGCAAGGCGATGGCGCCGGAGCTGGCCAGCAGGAACTCGAACACGCCTTTGGGGGCGAAATAGTTCAGCACGGCGATGGCGGCGCCGATCAGCGTACTGCCGAACACCGCGGCACGAGGCACACCCACTTTCGAGGTGTGCTTGAGCAGGGCCGGCGCGTCGCCGCGCTTGGCCAGCGAGTACATCATGCGCGAGGCGATGTAGATCGACGAGTTCATGCAACTGGTCACCGCCACCAGCACCACCATGTCGACCATGAAGGCGGCGTTGGGGATGTTCATGATCTCCAGCGCGCGCTGGTAAGAACCCACCACGGCCAACTGCGGATCATTCCACGGCACCACCGAGATGATCACGAAGATCGACAGGATGTAGAAGGTGCTGATCCGCCAGATCACCGAACGGGTGGCCTTGGCGATGTTGCGCGACGGGTCGCTGGACTCGGACGCGGCGATGGTCACCGCCTCGGTGCCGATGAAGCTGAACATCACGGTGATGAACGCACCGATCACCGCCGACCAGCCGTTGGGGGCGAAGCCGCCGTGTTGCGCCACCAGCGTGCTCAGGCCACTGACTTCGCGGTTGGGCAGCCACCCCATCAGCGCGGCGAAGCCTAGGCCGATGAAGCCGAGGATCGCGGTGACCTTGAGAATGGCGAACCAGAATTCGAACTCGCCGTACTTGGCGACGCTGAACAGGTTGGTGCACGCCAATAGCAGCACCGAGGCCAGGGCAAAGATCCAACTGTCCACTTGCGGGAACCAGGCGTTGAGCACGTGCCCGGCGGCGAGCGCTTCGATGGGAATGACCAGCACCCAGAACCACCAGTACAGCCAGCCGATGGTGTAGCCGGCCCAGCGGCCAATGGCCTGGTCGGCGTAGGTGGAAAACGAACCGGTGTCGGGATGGGCGACAGCCATCTCGCCGAGCATGCGCATCACCAACACGACCAAGGTGCCGGCAACGAAATAGGAAAGGATGGTAGCGGGGCCGGCGGCCGCGATGGCGTGTCCGGAGCCGACGAAAAGTCCTGCACCAATGATGCCCGCGATGGACAGCATCGTTACATGACGTGGCTTGAAACCTTGAGCAAGGTTGCCATCAGTACCCACGGTGTTCATTGATATTGTTCTCTTTTTGCTGACACAAGTAAGGACGGGCAGGCGTAGGCGGAAACGATCTCCTTTTAAAACAATGAATTGCACGCAGTCCACGTGATGTTGTTGAGGTTGTTCACGGGTTGACGGACTGCGGCGTCGAAGTGGGCTTCATTCAAACAGTGCGGGTGCAGGGCTAATTGTTCGAGAGCGCCGCGAAGGTGTTCGATCACGACACCGGTTATCCGCGCACGCCACCGAGAGGGGCGCCGCCTGCGTCAGGACTCAGCGCAGCGCCCGGTCCACCAGCACTTGCAGGCGGCCACGCGAGCATTGTTCGACCCGCGCCTCGACGCCGTACACCTGCGCCAGCAAGTCCGGCGCCAACACCTGGGCCGCAGTGCCGCAGGCCACCACCCGGCCTTTCTCCAGCATCACCAGGCAATCGGCATGGCTGGCCGCCAGGTTGATGTCGTGCAGCACCGCCACCGCCAGCAGGCGATGGCGCACGACACGCTCGCGCACCGCATCCATCACCCGCAGTTGGTAGTGCAGGTCCAGCGCGCTGGTGGGCTCGTCGAGCAGCAGCACCTGGGGGTTGCGCGCCAGCAATTGGGCCAGGGCCACCAACTGGCGCTGGCCGCCGGACAGGCTGTCGAGCCCCTGCTCGGCCAGGTGCTCGATGCCGAGTTGGCGCAGCGCCTCGTACGCCGTGCCCAGCACGTCCTGCGCCGCGCCCACGCGCAGTGCGGCGACGATGCTCTCCAATACGCCCAAGGCCAACCCCGGCGGCAACTGCTGGGGCATGTAGGCCAGGCGCCGGGCGCGCTCGGCGAACGGCAGGCGGGTGACGTTCTCGCCGTCGAGATGCACGGCGCCCTGCATCCGCTCCAGCCCGGCCAAGGCGCGGAGCAAGGTGGACTTGCCGGCGCCGTTGGGCCCGACCAGCGCCACCAGGCTGCCGGCCGGCAGCTCCGGCAGGCTCAGGCCCTGGATGATCGAACGTCGGCCATAGGCCACCGAGACCTCGTCGATACGCAGACTCACAGTCGCCTCCCGCGCTTGAACACCAGCACCACGAACACCGGCACGCCGACCAGCGCGGTGACGATGCCGACCGGCACGATCACCCCCGGCAGGATCAACTTGCTGGCGATCGACGACAGCGACAGCAGCAGCGCCCCGACCAGGGCGCTGGCCGGCAACAGGAAGCGCTGGTCCTCGCCCACCAGCAAGCGCGCGATGTGCGGGCCGACCAGGCCGATGAAACCGATGGTGCCGACGAAGGCCACGGCGGTCGCCGACAGCAGGCTGATGCGCAGCAGCGAGGCCACACGCAAGCGTCGGGTATCCACACCGAAGCTGCGCGCGCGGTCCTCACCCATGCGCAGCAAGGTCATGGCCGACGCGCTGCGCAAGGAAAACGGCATGACCAGCGCCAGCACCGCAGCGAGGATGCCAAGCTTCTGCCAGTTGGCCCGGGCCAGGCTGCCGAGGGTCCAGAACACCAGTTGCTGCAACACGTCCTCGGTGGCCAGCAGTTGCAGCAACGACACCAGCGCGTTGCAACTGAACACCAAGGCGATGCCGAACAGCACCAGGCTTTCGACCCCCGCGCCGCGCAGCCGCGACATGCCCTGCAACAGCAGCACCGACAGGCACGCGAAGACGAACGCCATCACCGTCACCTGGGCGCTGGGCGAGAGCCAGGCCACGCTCAGCGGGTAGGCGATGGCCAGCGAGGCGCCGAGCGCGGCGGCCGACGACACGCCCAAGGTGAACGGGCTGGCCAGGGGGTTGTCGAGGATCGCCTGCATTTCGGCGCCGGCCAGCGCCAGGGCCGCGCCCACCAGCACCGCCATCAGCGCATAGGGCAGGCGCACGTTCCAGATGATCACCCGCTCGGTGGCGCTCAGCGTGCTCGGGTCGAACACCCCGTGCAGCAATTGCCCCAGGCCCATGCCCGAGGCGCCGCTGGCCAGGTCACCGAGCACCGACAGCAGCAACAGCACGGCCAGGCCGCCGACCAGTGCGGTACGCCGCCACAACAGGCGTCGATACTGCCAGGCCGCCTGTTCGACGCCTGGCAGCGCCTGGGCCTGGGCCTGGGCCGTCACTGGGCGTCGATCCAATAGTGGCCGTCCAGGCCGACTTCGAGCATCCGGTTGATCTGGCCCATGGTCGCCTGCGGGTCCAGGTCCTTGAAGCGCTCGGGGTGAATCCAGCGGGCCATGGCTTCGATGGCCAGGATGTTGAACGGCGAGTTGTAGAAGTCGTGCCACAGGCCATGGGCCTGGCCCTCGCGGATCGGCCGCAGCGGCGCGAATTCGGGGCGCGCGGTGATCTTCGCCAGGCTCTGGCGTGCGCTGTCGGCGCTTACGCCAGCCCCGAGCAGCACGCCTGGAGCACGGTTGCCGGTGGCGATGTAGACGTCCGGGTCGGCCTTGAGCACATATTCGACGCTGACATCGCCCAGCGCGCCGGGCACCACGTCGGCGGCGATGTTATGCCCACCGACTGCCTCGACCACGCTGCCCAGGCCGCTCTTGCCCGTGGTATGGCCCGGCGCCTGCCAGACACCGGCCAGCAGTTCGAGGAACACCTTGGGCCGCTGGCTGGGCTCGAGCCCCGCCAGCGCATCGGTGACTCGCTTGAGGTGACTGTCGTAGAAGCTCAGGTACTGCTGCGCTTGCTGCTCACGGCCGAGCAACGTGCCCAGCGCTTGCAGGCTGACCCGGGTGTTCTCGATCGGGTGCACGCGGAAATCGATGAACAGTACGGGAATGCCCGCCTGCTCCAGCAGGTCGGCCACCGGGCTGTGCTGGGTCGGCCCTTCGCCGGCGATGCTGAAGATCGCCAGGTCCGGCTTGAGCGCCAGGATCTGCTCGGCGCTGACGCTCTGCTCCGAGGCCTGGCCGATCAGCGGCAGCTTGGCCACCTGTGGATAACGCTTGGCGTAGACCTCATAGGTGTGCGGGTCGAGCAGGCGCATGTCGTTCTGCCAACCGACCACACGCTGGAACGGGTTGTCGCGGTCGAGCAGGGCCAGGGCGAAGAACAGCCGGCCCTCGCCGAGGACGATGCGTTGCGGCGCGTGGTCCATCTCGACCTTGCGTCCGAGCACGTCGGTGACTTGGGTGGCGCTGGCGGTCTGGGCGATGCCCAGTCCGGCCGCGAGAAAGACCACGAGCGGCAGCAACTGCCGCGCGCGACGGAGAATGGCGGACATGCGAGGGCTCCTGCGACTGCGGATGCGTGACAGAGAATCGGTCTCATTCAAGCCGCGCATTCTAGTCGCCGCCGTGCCCTGGGCAGCGTGTCGGAATGTAATGGAATGTCATGCGCTGGCGCGGTGACTGTGAGGCCGTACCACCCCATGCTCCAGGGGTTTATGCGGACATCGCGCAAGCCAACTGTCTTTCACCTACCACCGACCCGCGGTCTTGCTTAACTTCTTGGGGGCTGCACGATCTCGTGGGAGCGGCCTTGCGTCGCGATTGGACCGCAGAGCGGTCCCGGCAATGGCAGCGGCGAAGCTGAAAACCTGGGACCGCTACGCGGTCCAATCGCGACGCAAGGCCGCTCCCACAAAACCGCGCTGGACGCTGGAGATCATGCGCTGCAGATGAACAGCAAACGCATGTTCACGCGGTGTCGCAATCTCGGCGCCAGCGGCCGTCAGTCCAACATCGCCTTCAAGGCCCGGCAATCCGGGGCGTGCCAGTCGGCCAGGCCCGGCCAAGGGTTGTCCGCCAGGTTCACCAGGACCGTGCCGGCACCGGCGGCGCGACCGCAATCCAGGTCGTGGCGGTGATCGCCGACCATCAGCAATTGCGTGGGGGCCACGCCCCAGGCCTTGGCGATGTGCAGCAGGCCTTCGGGTTCGGGTTTGGGCGCTGCTTCGTCGCGACCCAGCACCTGCTCGACGGGGAAACAGTCGGCCAAGCCAATCGCCTGCAAGGTGATATGCGCCAGCTCGCGGGCATTGCGGGTGAGGATCGCCAGGCGACAGCCCCGCGCCGCCAACTCGCGCACCAACTCCACGGCGCCGCTGGCAGCGGTCGAGGTCAGCGCCAGTTCGCGCTCATGCTCCAGCAGCCAGGCGTGCTTGGCGGCCGCCTCGGCCGGCGGCAGCGCGGCGAGATGGCCCAGGATGTCGTCCTCGGGCGGAATCTGCAGCGTGCGGCGGATGGCGGCGAAATCGTGCACCGCCACGGTGAGGGTGCCGTCCATGTCGAACACCCAATGGCGCGCCTCGTGCAGCTTCATGCCCAGTCCTTGCGGTGGCGGATCAGGCCTTCCTGGGTGGTCGAAGCCACCAGTTGCCCGGCGCGGTTGAAGATGCTGCCGCGGCTGAAGCCGCGGGCGTTGCCGGCCCAAGGGCTGTCGGTGGCGTACAGCAGCCACTCGTCGGCACGCAGGTCGCGGTGGAACCACAGCGCGTGGTCGAGGCTGGCGATCTGCATGTCCTTCTGCCACACCGAGCGGCCATGGGGCAGCAGTGCAGTGGTCAGCAGGCCGAAGTCCGAGGCATAGGCCAACAGGTACTTGTGCAGCGCTGGAGTGTCGGCCAGGTTGCCGTCGGCGCGGAACCAGGCGTACTTAACCGGATCGCCGGGCTTGGGGTCGAACGGATCACGCTCGGTGACCGGACGGATCTCGATGGGCTTGGCGCACAGCACCTTGTCGCGGATGCGCTCGGGCAGCTTGTCGGCCATGGCCCGGGCCAGTTCTACTTCGCTGGGCAGGTTTTCCGGCCCGACCACCTCGGGCATCGTCGCCTGGTGCTCGAAACCGCCCTCGTCGTACTGGAACGAGGCGCTGCAGGTAAAGATCGGATTGCCCTTCTGGATCGCCGTGACCCGGCGCGTGCTGAAGCTGCCACCGTCGCGCACCCGGTCCACCGAGTACACCACCGGCATGCTGGCATCGCCCGGGCGCAGGAAGTAGCCGTGCAGCGAATGCACGTGGCGGGCGTCCTCCACCGTCTGGCTGGCCGCCGACAGCGACTGGCCCAGCACCTGGCCGCCATACAGTTGGCGGAAGCCCAGGTCCTGGCTGCGACCTCGGAACAGGTTTTCTTCGATGGGTTCGAGGCTCAACAGGTCGACCAGGTCGTCCAGTACGTGGCTCATCGGCGATGTCTCCTACGGCATTGCGGCAATCGGTTGAATGGCGCGAATCATACAGAATTTGTCAGCGCCGCCGCGCGCAAGTGCCGTTCAGCCGCGCACGCTACGTTCCCAGTGCGCACGGTCCATGCGATAGAGCACGTGCGGGCGCAGCGGGTGGCCCTCGGGAAGACGCGGGTGCTCGAAGCGGCCCGCTTCGTCCTCACGCATGCCGATGGCCTGCATCACTTTCTGCGACGGCACGTTGTCCTGGCTGGTGAAGGCCACCACCTCGTCCAGACGCAACTGCGCGAACGCGCAGCGCAGGCAGGTCCACGCCGCTTCGCTGGCGAAACCCTGCCCCCAGTGGCGCCGGGCCAGGCGCCAACTGATTTCCACGGCCGGTGCGAAGGGCGCTTCGAAATTGACGTTGAGCAGCCCGGTCAGGCCGATGAACGCGCCGCTGTCCATGCGCTCCAGGGCCCAGAGGCCGTAGCCGTATTCGCTGAAATGCCCGCGAATGCGACCGATCAGCGCGGCGCATTCCAGGCGCGTCAAGGGCGCTGGAAAGTAGCGCATCACCTGCGGGTCGGCGCACATCTCGGCGAAGGCCGGCAGATCATCGTCGTGCCACTGGCGCAGGTTCAGGCGTGCGCTTTCGAGGGTGAGGATGGGGGTCATGGACGGGGCTCCGGCTGGCACTGGGCTGCAGTCTACAGCGTAGGCAATGGATGAAGATTTCCTCATGTGCCGGGGCCAATGGATTTTTCACAACGGCTTCACCGGGCTCCCACAGATCCGTTCGCACAATTGCCCCACACCCGCCGCCGCCCTGTTCGCGGCCCTTTCCTGCCGGAGCCCGCGCATGCTGTCGAGCGACACCTTTATCCCCTTGGTCATGCCCACGCGCCGTACGTGGCAGCGCCTGCCGCGCATCACCCTGGCCCTGGGCCTGGCACTGCTGTTAACCGCCGCATCGGCACTGCTGTGGGCGTCGACGAGGACCACCATCGTGAACCTGGGCAACGAACGACACTTAAACGCCAGTGGCCTGCTGCAGCAGTGGGCTGAAGGTGCGGTCATCGTGATGATCCGCCATGCCGAGCGCTGCGACAGCGCGCCCGGCCCGTGCCTGGACGACGCCACCGGCATCACCGTGGCCGGCAGCCAGGCCGCCAGCCGCGTCGGCGAAGGCCTGCAGCACCTGGGCCTGGCGGGCGCCGACCTGCTTAGCAGCCCGAAACTGCGCACCCGCCAGACCGCGCACTTCATTGTCGGCGACACGGTCACCAGCGAGGACTGGCTCGAAGGCTGCAACGCCCACTTCACCGAACAGGCCCTGGCGCACAAACGCAGCGGTCACAACCTGGTGCTCATCACCCATGACGGCTGCGTCGATCATTTCCAGCGCTCGCTGAGCGTCGCGCCCGGTCAACGCGACAGCGCCTACGCCAGTGCCCTGTTCGTCTCGGTCGATGGCAACGGCAAAGCGCGGATTCTGGGGCGCATGAACGAGCCGGACTGGCAGCGGGTGCTGGCCACGCGGCAGCGCTGAGCGCTCGTCTTGCGCCGCATCGCCGGGGACAGGCAAGATCAGCGCTGCCTTTCGCCGCGACCCTCGCCATGTCCCTGCCCCTGATCTACCACGACGACTACAGCCCGGAATTCCCGCCCGAGCACCGCTTTCCAATGGACAAGTTCCGCCTGCTGCGCGACCACCTGGTCGCCAGCGGCCTGACCCAGGACGAGGCGCTGCTGCGCCCGGCCATCTGCCCCGATGACATCCTCGCACTGGCCCACGACCGCGCCTACATCGACCGCTACATGAGCGGCGAGCTGTCGCGCGAAGACCAGCGCCGGCTCGGCCTGCCCTGGAGCGAGGCGCTGGCCCGGCGGACCGTGCGGGCCGTCGGCGGCTCGCTGCTCACCGCCGAAATGGCGCTGCAACAGGGTATCGCCTGCCACCTGGCCGGCGGCACCCACCACGCTCACTACGACCACCCGGCGGGTTTCTGCATCTTCAACGACCTGGCGGTGATCAGCCGCTATCTGCTCGAAGCCGGGCGCGTCCAGCGGGTACTGATCTTCGACTGCGACGTGCACCAGGGCGACGGCACCGCGCGCATCCTTGAGGACACCCCGGACGCCATCACCGTCTCGCTGCACTGCGAGCAGAACTTCCCGGCGCGCAAGGCGTGCAGCGACTGGGACATCCCGCTGCCACGCGGCATGGGCGATGCGGCCTACCTGCAGGTGGTGGACGATGCGCTCAACTACTTGTTGCCGCTGTATCAGCCTGACCTGGTGCTGTACGACGCCGGCGTCGATGTCCACCAGGACGATGCCCTTGGCTACCTGCAACTGACCGATGCCGGGGTTGCCGCACGCGACGAGGCGGTGCTGCGTCATTGCCTGGGCCGCGACATTCCGGTGGCTGGGGTGATCGGCGGCGGCTACAGCAAGGACCGCGAGGCCTTGGCCCGTCGTCACGGCATTCTCCACCACAGCGCAGCGCGGGTGCTGGGTTACGCACAATGACTGTGGAACCGCCTGTGGATAACCTGAGCGAAAGCCGCTACAGCCCTTTAACTGCCTGATGTGCAAGCATCTGATCATTTTTTGTACAGTGCCTGCGGACCCAGCGCTGGGGTAGAATGCCGGGTCTTTTCCACAGCCGCCTGCCGCCATGACCGACTCCTGCCCCGCTCGCCCTCCCTCGTCGCCGTGATCGGTGCCGGTCCCGCCGGCCTCATGGCCGCCGAGGCGCTGGCCCAGGCGGGTGTGACGGTGGAGGTGTTCGACGCCATGCCCTCGGTCGGCCGCAAGTTCCTGCTGGCCGGCGTCGGCGGCATGAACATCACCCACTCGGAGCCCTACCCCGCCTTTGTCGGTCGCTACGGCGAGCGCCGCGACGCGCTCGATGCGCTGCTGCGCGACTTCGACGGACAGGCGCTACGCCAGTGGATTCACGGCCTGGGCATCGAGACCTTCGTCGGCACCTCGGGTCGGGTGTTTCCCACCGACATGAAGGCCGCGCCACTGCTGCGCGCCTGGCTCAAGCGCCTGCGCGAAGCCGGCGTGGTTATCCACACCCGGCACCGCTGGCTGGGCTGGACTGCCGAAGGGGCGCTGCGCATCGGTTATCCACAGGGCGAACGGCACGGGCACGCCCAGGCGGTGGTGCTGGCCCTGGGCGGCGGCAGTTGGGCGCGCCTGGGCTCGGATGGCGCCTGGGTGCCCGTGCTGGCCGAGCGGGCTGTGGATATCTCGCCACTGCGCCCGAGCAACTGCGGGTTCGAGGTCGAGGGCTGGAGCGAGGTGCTCAAGGCCAAGTTCGCCGGGGCGCCGCTGAAGAACATCGCCCTGAGCGTACCGGGCAGCGCGCCGCGCAAGGGCGAGTTCATCCTCACGGCACAGGGGGTCGAGGGCAGCCTGGTGTACGCCTGGTCGGCGCCGCTGCGCGCCAGCCTGGAACGCGAAGGTCGCGCCACGTTGTTGCTCGACCTGCTGCCGGACCGGCCTGTGGACAAGATCGCCCAGGCCCTGGCCAAGCCGCGCGGTTCGCGGTCCATGGCCCGGCACCTGCAAGGGCAATTGGGCATCGATGGGGTGAAGGCTGCGCTGCTGCGCGAACTGACCGACCCGGCGACCTTCGTCGATCCGCAGCGCTTGGCCGAAGCGATCAAGGCGCTGCCCATCGAGTTGGTGCGCACACGGCCACTGGACGAAGCGATCAGCAGTGCCGGCGGGGTGCGCTTCGAGGCGCTCGACGACGGCTTGATGCTCAAGGCACTGCCGGGCGTGTTCTGCGCCGGCGAGATGCTGGACTGGGAAGCGCCGACCGGCGGCTACCTACTCACCGCCTGCTTCGCCAGCGGCCTGCGCGCCGGACGGGCTGCGGCGCAGTGGGTCGCTGAACACCAGCCCGCCTCGACTACCCCATGACACCCCACCTGCAGTCAACCTCGTCTCGCGGTCGGCCTTGCGCCACTAGGGTTTGCGCTTACGCGGTCCGCCATTGAAACTTGGCACCTTGCGTACCGGCTTGACCGTCGGCGCAGCGTCCTCGGCGCTGTCCATCCACTTGCCCAAGCCGCGCTTGGCGCTGTTCCCCTTGGGCTTCTTGGGTTTTTTCGGCTTCTTCAGCACCTGGCCGCTGGCGTCGGTCATCGGCACCCGGTGATCGGGGATGAAATCCGCCTCTTCATGGCGCGGCAAGGTCTGGCGGATCAAGGTTTCGATGGCCGACAGCAGTTGCACTTCATCGGCGCACACCAGCGAGATCGCCTCGCCCTTGTTGCCGGCGCGACCGGTGCGGCCAATGCGGTGCACATAGTCCTCGGCAACGATCGGCAGATCGAGGTTGACCACCAACGGCAGGTCGTCGATGTCCAGACCGCGCGCCGCCACGTCGGTGGCCACCAGCACCTGGATCTCGCGCGCCTTGAAGGTATCCAGCGCGCGCTGGCGGGTGGCCTGGGGACGGTCGCCATGGATGCCGTCGGCCTTGATGCCGTCGGCGAGCAAGCGCTCGACCAGTTGATCGACACCGTTGCGCGTCTTGGCGAACACCAGCACCTGGCTCCAGCGCTGCTTGCGCAGCAGGTGGCAGAACAGGTCGGTCTTGCGCTTCTTGTCCACCGGCACCAGCCACTGCTTGACCGTGGTGGCGGCGGCATTGCGCGGGCTCACTTCGATACTCAGCGGATCGCTCAGCGCCAACCCGGCGAGCAGGCGGATCTGCTCGGAGAAGGTGGCCGAGAACAGCAGGGTCTGGCGCTTGCGCGGCAGCGCGGCGTACACCGCCTGCAATTCTTCGGCGAAACCCAGGTCGAGCATGCGGTCGGCTTCGTCGAGTACCAACATTTGCACCTGAGCGAATTTCAGGGCGTTCTGGCGGAACAGGTCGAGCAGCCGACCCGGGGTGGCTACCAGCAGGTCGACACCGCGGCGCAGGCGCATCATCTGCGGGTTGATGCTGACACCGCCATACACGGCATAGGTGCTCAGCGGCAGTTGCTCGGCATACTCGCGGATGTTGGCGTGGACCTGCTCGGCCAGCTCGCGGGTGGGCACCAGCACCAGGGCGCGGATCGAGTTGCTGTCCACCTTGCCGCCCTCCAGCGCCAGGCGTTGCAACACGGGCAGGGCGAAGCCGGCGGTCTTGCCGGTGCCGGTCTGGGCGGCGGCCATCAGGTCGCGGCCGGCCAGCACGGCGGGAATGGCCTGGGCCTGGACCGGCGTTGGAGTGCAATAGCCCAACTGCTCCAGGGTGCGCAGCAGCGGTTCGATCAGGCCGAGTTTGGCGAAAGTCATGGATGTACCGTCAGAGGGGGTTCAGCGAAGGCGGCAGTTTACCGCAAGCCTGCCTTCGCTGTGGCCTTGCGCTGCTCAGGCCACCTGACGCGGCGCCCGTCGCCACTGCGGCAGGCCGATCAGCACCACTGCGCCGACGATCACGCCCATGGCCAAGGCTTCCTCGGCACCGATCCGCTCGCCGGCGAAAGCGATACCCAGCAGCACCGCCACCACCGGGTTGACGTAGGCATAGCTGGTGGCGGCCGCCGGGCGCACGTGCTTGAGCAGATACATATAGGAACTGAACGCCACGATCGAACCGAACACCACCAGATACGCCAGCGCACCCCAGCCCGCCGCGCTCGGCATCTGCGTCAGGCGCTCGCCGCTGAGGGCGCTACCCAGTAGCAAGGCGCCGCCACCGACCAGCATTTCCGCCGCGCTGGCCATGGCGCCCTGAGGCAGCGGCAGGGTCTTGCTCCACACCGAACCGAAGGCCCAGGCAGCGGCAGCGAAGATCAGCAGCGCCGCGCCCATGGGGCTGGCCTGCAGGTTAGAGCCCAGGTTGAGCAGCGCGATGCCGGCCAGCCCAAGCAGAATGCCCGCCCACTCCAGGCGCGAGTTGCGGTGGCCGAACCACAGGCCGAACAGCAGGGTGAACAGCGGCACCGTGGCCACCGCCAGGGCCGCAACGCCCGAAGCGACACCGGCGTGCTCGGCCAGGGTCACGCCACCGTTACCACAGCTGAGCAGCAGAAAGCCGATGGCGCCGGCCGAGCGCCACTGCGGCCAAGTGGGCGCCGGCACGCCGCGCCAACGCAGGAAGCCATACAGCAGGCTGCCGGCAATGACGAAGCGCACCCCCGCCATCAACATAGGCGGCCAGGATTCGACACCGATGCGGATGGCCAGGTAAGTGGAACCCCAGACCAGGTACAGCGCCGTGAAGGCGCCCAGGAGCAACCAGGGAAAGCGACGGGAGGCGGGCATGATAAAAGACTCGAAATCCGTTTACGGGTGTCTTAGTTTAGAAAGGCGCCTGGGCAAACATAAGTTACAAAACAGGTTTAATCAGGCATGACACTTTTCAATCAACGGTAATTACACGGATTTACCGTCGATTGCCGGAACGAGGCTCCGATGGACAAATACGACCGCATGCTGCTCGCCGCCCTGCTCGAGGACGGCCGCGCCTCCTACGCCCAACTCGCCCGCCAGGTCAACCTGTCCCCCCGGCCGTGGCCGAACGGGTGGCCAAGCTCGAGGCCAGCGGCGTGATCACCGGCTATACCGCCAAGGTCGATCTGGAAAAGATCGGCCTGCCGATCCAGTGCGTCATCGAGCTGCGGCTGAACAGCCATGGCAACCAGCAGGCCTACGACGCCCTCACGCGTATTCCCCAGCTCACCGAATGCCATCGGGTCACGGGTGACCCCTGCGTGATCATGCAGGCGGCGGTGGCGTCGATGCCCGAGCTCGAAGCGCTGATCAATCAGGTGTCGCAACTGGGTTTCAGCAAGACCGCGATCATCTTGTCCAGCGCCGTGGAACGGCGGGTGCCGCTGGATCACCTGATGGGCAACGGCAAGAAAAACTAATGACGCAGCAGCAAGTTGCCTTCAATTGGCACATAGCCCGTCGCCGCGCGGATCAGTGACAGCGCCGTGAGCCCCGGCGCACCGTAAACCAGCGTTTCGACACCGAAACGGCGCATCACCCGCTCCAGCAACTGGTCGAAATCGCCGTCGCCGGAGGCCAGCACCACCAAATCGACTCGGCTGGCGGCCTCGTACACGTCCAAGGTGATGCCCACGTCCCAGTCGCCCTTGGCCGAGCCGTCGCTGCGCTGGATATAGGGCTTGAGGCGCACCTCGAAACCCAGGTTGCGCAGGATCTGCTGGAACTGCTGCTGCTTGCTGTCACCGCGGTCGATGGCATAGGCCAGCGCCTCGACGATTTCGCCCTGGGCGCTGACCTGCGACCACAGCGCGCTGTAGTCGAAGTGGCAGCCATGGGCTTGGCGCACGGTGTAGTAGAGGTTCTGGACGTCGGCGAACAGTGCGATCTTTTTCAACTGGCAGCCGCTCCCGCTGGAATGCGCTCAATCGTGGCAGCGGCCTGGCGCCGCGAAAAAAGGGGCGCTGGGCGCCCCTGGGATTCGCGTCAGTATGCCTGAGGCTCAGACGAAGGTGTCGTCATCGTCGAAGAAGCCGCCGCCGCTGTCGTAGTCGCTGTCCACGTAGCCGCCCTGATCCGTGTTCCAACTGCTGTCGTCGGCGACCTGGCGCTGGCTGTCCTGGTCGTTCCAGCCGCCGGTGTCGCTGGCCGGCGCCGGTTCGTCATGGATCACCTCGACCACCTCGTTGGGCTGCGAGTTGTGGTTGAACAGGCTGCTGATACCTTGCGCCAGCAGCACACCGCCCGCCACCCCGGCCGCCGTCTGCATGGCGCCGCCAAGGAAGCTGCTGGCGCCGCTGCGTGCAGGCGCCGCACCGAAGCCTTGCGCCTGGGCCTGGGCTTGCGGCGGCTGGGCGTAGGCTTGCGGGGCCGGTGCCGGGTCGCGCCAGCCACCACCGGACGCGGGCGGTGCCGCTGGCCGTTGCGGCTCGGGGGCGGGACTGCGCGGGCTGCTGCCGAAGAGACTGGAAAGGAAGCCACCACTGCTGCGCGACGCTTCCGGCGCCTGCTCGCGCGCCTGCTTGAGCTGGGCCTCGAGGTCCTTGACGCGGGCGTCGAGCTGCTTGAGCGCCGCCTCTTGCACCAGGATCGCCTGAGCCATGTAGTACGGCGCCGCCGGTTGCTGGCGCAGGTGTTCTTCGATACGTGCCTGGGCCTGAGTGTCGCGCGGCTGTTGCGGATCCTCGGCCTGCTTGATGCGGGTGAACAAGCCGTCGATCAGGGTTTGCTCTTCAGTGTTCATGGGCTACCTCGTGGGCCATGCGGAACATCGGACACCTGCAAAGATGGGGCGCGCAAGCGACGGATTCAATCGCCGGAGCGATGAAAGTTTTTTCAGGCAGGCGCGGCTGGGCTAAAGTGATGCACCGCTTTTTTCCTGCGATCCGGACCGATGAACCCGCTGACCATCCTGCGTGACTCCCTGTACTTCTTCCGCCGCCACTTCACCAGCATCGTGCAGCTGTGCCTGCCGCTGGTGGTGCTCGAAGCCCTGTTCACCCAACTGCTCTATCGCCAGATGGGCGACAGCGCCTCGCCGGCTTACGGCATGCTGGTCAGCCTGCTGTTCTACCCGCTGTACAGCGCCGCGCTGATCCTCTATCTGGACACCCGCAGCCAGGGCCAGGACACCCGCAAGCGCGACCTGTTCGCCCGCGCCGTGCAGCTGTGGCCAGCCTTGGCCCTGCTCATCCTGATCAGCTCGCTGCTGATCATGGCGGGCCTGGCGCTGTTCGTGCTCCCCGGCATCTGGATCATGATCAACCTGGTGTTCGCCGAATACCTGCTGGTACTGCGCGGCCTGCCCGTGATCGAGTCGATGCGCACCAGCGCACGCATGACCACCGGCCACTTCCTGCGCATCCTGATGTGCGTGTTGGCGGTACTGGCGCCGCTGTGGCTGCTCGACGGCCTGCTGCTGATGGCCTTCCCCGAGCCGCAGCCTGGCGTGCAACTGGCGCTGGACAGCCTAAGCGGCTTCCTGCAGTTGTTCAGCAGTGTGGTGCTGTATCGGCTGTTCATGTTGCTGGAGGACAAGGCTCACGCTTGATTCATCGACGCTGTGCAGGTGGGGTACAGGTTGAAGCTTTTGACCCTGCCGCCTCGGCAAGCGGCCCCTAGTCTGGGGCCTCTTCCCTACTCCGAGCCGCTCACCATGCATTCAGACATTCTCGCCCTGTATGGCCGCTCTTTCCGCGCCCAGCTTTATCTCAACAGTGCGCGCGGCCTCAAGCCCCTGCGCCTGAGCCGCTCGGACGACAGCTTCAGTTGGACCGGCATCGCCGAAGATGACTGGTTGCAGGTCGGTAGCGCTGGACAAAGCCCCGCCATGAACTTCGTGTTTCGCCACAGCAGCAGCGACAGACTGTATTTCGACATCACCCTGCCGGGTCCACCCCGCGACAGCAGCGGCCAGGGCTCGGCCAAGCGCCTTGGCATAAGCATCAACGGCTTCCTGGGGTTCTACTGGGTAGCTGACGTGACCGAGCCCTGGAAAATCGAGCCGCTAGCGATGGACGAATCGGGCTTGCTCTGCCACTTGCGAGACCACCTCGGACAGCGGGTGGCGATACGGCCAGGCAACACAATGCGTAACGGCCAGCGGGCGCAGTGGCTGAACACCCTCGAGGGCCAGGTGCAGACCTTCGTCCTGCGCCAGGCTTGAACCCAGAGCGTCGTACAGGACGAGCGCCTATTCAGGACAGCCGGAGCGCGGTGATCCTCCGCGCCCCAGTGGCCTCCGACTGCCTATGCCTCGACGGACTGCGCCCCAAGCCAGAGGCCTTCGCCACCCTGGGCATGAGCTGTGGCAGCCATGATTACCGCCAGGGCACCTTCGAGGGGGGATGCCGCTGTCGGAGAACAGCAAGGCCGCGCTGCGGGTCCACAGCCTGCTTTGCGACAGCAACGACCAGTGGCGCACCGCGTTCAGCCTCAAGAACGTGTTCGACCGCCGTTACTACGCCGCGGGCCTGGCACAGGCCGTGGCGGTGGGCGATGAGCGCACGGCGCTGATGTCGGTGGCGTACAGCTTCTGAGTGAGGCGGCACGGCCCGCGCGGGCTCAGGACTTCCTGGGCTTGGCCCGCGCGGTCGCCTCGGCGACCAGCGGGTCGTCCGGCCAGTAGTGCTTGGGGTAACGTCCCTTCAGATCCTTCTTCACCTCGGCATAGGTGGTGCGCCAGAAGTTGGCCAGGTCCTGGGTCACCTGCACGGGCCGGCGAGCCGGCGACAGCAAGTGCAACTTGACCTGCTGACGGCCCTGGGCGATGCGCGGCGTGTCGGCCAGGCCGAACAGCTCCTGCAAGCGCACGGCGAGAATCGGCGGCTGCTCGCTGTAGTCCAGGCGGATGTTCGACCCCGACGGCACGCACAGGTGCACCGGCGCCCACTCGTCGAGGCGCTGCGGCAAGGGCCAGGGCAGCAGGTTGCGCAGGATGGACGAGAGGTCCAACTGAGCGAAGTGGCTCAGCCGTGAGACGTTGCCCAGGTAGGGTTGCAACCAGTCTTCGAGGCTCGCCAGCAAGGCGTCGTCGCTCAGGTCGGGCCATTGGCTGACCCCATCGTGTTGCAGATCCAGCTGACGCAATAGTGCCACACGGGCCTGCCACTGGCGCAGCTCGGGATTCCACGGCAACAACGCCAGTCCCTTGCGCCGCACCAGGCCGACCAGCGCCCGCGACCGGGCCTCGTCATCCAGACCCGGCAGCGCCTGGGTGGCCAGCACCAGCTCGCCGACCCTGCGCTGGCGCTCGGCGCGCAACACGTGCTCGCGTTCGTCCCACTCCAGCACATCGACCACCTCGACCTGCTCGGCGAGAATGTCCTCGAACAAAGCCGGATCGAACTCGGCGGCCAGGTAGATGCGCTCCTCGCGCTGACCCTGACGACTGCCCAGCTCGGCAATCACCAGCCAGGCGCACTTCATCAGCGCATCGACTTCAGCGAACAGCGCCGCGCGACCGTTGGCCAGCCGGTACTCGGCGGCCCCCTCGCGGCGCTGACGGGCAATACGGTCCGGATAGGCCAACGCCAGCAGCGCGCCGAGCCAACGCGGGTGGTCAGGGTCGGCGACCGTATTGGCCGCCTTGCCGCGCAGCAGTCCACGGTATTGCCGCGCCAATTGGCGGACCCGCTGCACGGCGCCGCGACTGCCACGCTCGGCCACCTGCGCGCCGCCGACCAGCGCCAGGCGCGTGTGCAGGTCGGCGCCAGCGCCGCGCTGGATATCGCGCTCACCCAGCAGTGCGGCCACCTCGCAGGCCATGTCGGTCAGCCCCAGTTGCTGCCCTCGCAACAGCAGGTGGGCGATGCGCGGATGGGCCGGCAGCTCGGCCATGGCCTGGCCGTGGGCGCCGAGTGCCTCGCGGCTGTCAGGTTTGAAGGCGCCGAGCCGCACCAGCAGGTCCTGGGCCTGGGCATAGGCCGCACTCGGGGGCTGGTCGAGCCAGCGCAGTTGCTCAGGCGCCACGCCCCAGCGGGCTAGTTGCAGGGCCAGTCCAGCCAGATCGGCCTGCACTATTTCTGCGCTGCCGTGCGCAGCCAACTGCTCATGCTGCGCTTCGGACCACAGGCGATAGCACACCCCAGGCTCCAGACGGCCGGCCCGACCGGCACGTTGCGTGGCGCTGGCGCGTGAAATGCGCTGGGTGTCCAGGCGGGTCATGCCGCTGCCGGGATCGAAACGCGGCACCCGAGCAAGTCCTGCGTCGATCACCACGCGCACGCCGTCGATGGTCAGGCTGGTCTCGGCAATGTTGGTGGCCAGCACCACCTTGCGCTGGCCCGTCGGCGGAGGATCGATGGCGGCGCGCTGGGCGTCGAGGTCCAGCTCGCCGTGCAGCGGACACAGCAGGATGTCGCGACGCTCGCCGAGCGCCGCCTGCAATGCCTGATGCACGCGCCGGATCTCAGCCTGACCGGGCAGGAACACCAGCAGGCTGCCGGGCTGCTCGGCCAGCGCCTGCTGTACGCAATCGACAATGCGTGGCTCGACGAACTCGCCCAACTGCCACGACCTGCCCCAGCGGATATCCACCGGGTACATGCGCCCTTCGCTGCTCACCACCGGCGCGTCGTCGAGCAGGCGCGACAAGCGCTCGCCTTCGAGCGTCGCCGACATCAGCAGGATCTTCAACGGAGGATCGTCGCGCAGCAGCTCGCGGCCGTTGAGGCTCAGCGCCAGGGCCAGGTCGGCATCCAGGCTGCGTTCGTGAAACTCGTCGAAGATCAACAGCCCCACCCCCTCCAACGCCGGATCGGCCTGCAGGCGACGGGTGAGGATACCTTCGGTGACCACCTCGATCTGGGTGCGCGGGCCTATCTTGCTTTCAAGGCGTATTCGGTAGCCGACAGTCTCACCAACCTTCTCCCCCAGCTCACTGGCCAACCGCTCAGCCGCCGCCCGCGCCGCCAGGCGGCGCGGTTCGAGCATGACGATGCGCTGTCCGGCCAGCCACGGTTCATTCAACAGCGCCAGCGGCACGCGGGTGGTCTTGCCCGCGCCTGGCGGGGCTTGCAGCACTACCTCGTCGCGCGCTTGAAGGGCTTTGAGAAGGGCCGGCAAGGCGGCATCGATTGGCAGCGGTGGCATAAGGTCTCCCGAACAAGCGCAGGAGTATATCGAATCGACAGAGGGCATTTGCTTCATTGAAAGTGACCAACGGTCATGTACTCGGCAAGCGGCGCAGTCACATAAGTGACCAATCAGTCAAGATATGGTCAATTGGTTTTTATTCCTTGCTATTTCAATGACCTAGCTCGCACGACCGTGCACATGCGAAAAATTCGTCAGTTTTTTGTGAAAGCCATGTGCTGCACCGTTTAGCTGAAACGTTGAACTTCTGTGCTAGAGCTCATGAACTTTTTTTCATGCAAATCTCTAAGCCTGCGTAGCAAGCCGGGATGGGTCTGAAGTTCGGTCATGCCGCGGCGCGGGAGTTTTCCACGTGCCTTGATCGAGAATCTACCGACCTCCGATGAGAACAAGAATGGAGTCGTCAGTGATGCCGAAGCTGCTTTGCGCTGCACTTTCAACGACCTATAAAGAGGATGCACTGAACCTTGAGGCCTTTGCCCAAAGCGTCGCCCCGTTGATGGTCGACGTGCTGTTACGCGGGGAAACCGGGACGGGCAAGGACACGCTGGCGGAGAAGATCCACCGCATGTCCGGGCGCTCCGGCAAGTTCGTCGCCATCAACTGCGCCGCCATTCCCGAGAGCCTGGCCGAAAGCCAACTGTTCGGGGCCAACTCCGGCGCATTCACCGGTGCCAGCCAGAGCCGCGCGGGGTTCGTCGAGGCGGCGCATAACGGCACGCTGTACCTGGACGAAGTCGACAGCATGCCTCTGACGCTGCAAGCCAAGCTGCTGCGGGTGCTGGAATCGCGGACCGTCCAGCGTCTGGGTTCGACCCAGAGCATTCCAGTGAACATGCGGGTGATCGCGTCAGCCCAGTGCCCGCTGGCAGAGATGGTCGAACGCGGAGAGTTTCGCCGCGACCTGTACTTCCGGCTGAACATCGTCAGCCTCAAGCTGCCGCCCCTGCGCAGCCGTCGGGAACGCATCGTGCCGCTGTTCCTGTCACTGGTGAAGCGCGAAGCTGCAGCTCTGGACCGGCCCTACCTGGCCCCCTCTCCGGGTTTGCTTTCGCACCTGGTCGGCCACGCCTGGCCGGGCAACATCCGCGAACTGCAATCGGCTGCCAAGCGCTACGTGCTCGGCCTGCCGCCGCTGCCGCGCGCTGAATTGGCGGAGCGTTGCAGCAGCGCCACGCTCAACCTGAAAGAGCAGTTGCAGCAGTTCGAGAAGGTGCTCATCGAAGACTGCATGCGCCGTCACCACCGCCATATCGACACCGTCATCGCCGAGCTGGGCATCGCCCGGCGCACGCTCTACTACCGGATGAAGTGCCTGGAAATTTCGACGAATTGAGTGACCGGCGTGGAACCGTTTCGACCAGAACGGCCACGCAGGTTACGAGACAGTCACACGCGTCTCGCCATTCAACCGATCCGGAGACACGACTATGAGTTTTGGTGGAGCTTCTCTTGCGGCCTCCATGGCGGCCATGCAGCAGATGGATGCGACCTCGGCCGCGATGACGACCATGAAATCCCAATTCGACCAGCAGAAACTGGTCGCCGACACCATGAACGCCATCTCGGCCGAGTCCATGGACAGCGCCACCAAGGCCATCACGGCCATGGGGGAGGCGTCCAAGAACATACGCTTCTGACGACCCGCTTCAAACCCCGCTGAGGCGGGGTCTCTTCGAGCGCGATGAGATCAGACCCATGCCTATCGATCGGCTGAACAGCCTTCGCCCCCCTGCTGCCCTACTGCCTGACGCCCACGCGCCGCGCCGCGACTCGGTCACCCAGCGCGTGGCCGATGCGCTGACCGAGCACGTCACCCGCCATGCCGGCAGCGGCCGACTGAAGGAGTCGCTGCTGCGCTGGGGCGCTGAACACACTGGCGCAGGCGGGCGCTCGCCTTTGGTTTGGCAACCGCCCCAGCAGGACCTGGCGCTGCCCACGCAAAGTCCGCTGAACCTGGTCCTCACGGACATCCTGGAAGAAATCAACGGCGGTACCGGCCAGAACCTGGAAGTGGACATCGACGACGCCTATTGCGATGAAGACCTGCTCGGCGACCTGGCGCAGATGCTCGCCCCGCGCAGGCCGCCGCTGGGTGACAACGACATTGGCAACCAGAGCGATTTCGGCAGCGCCAACAACCCGTTCTGCGGCGCCCTGTTCAGCGCCTGGGAGAGCGGCGGTGCGCTGGACCGCAGCCGCGCGAGTCTGCGCTTGCTGCTCAGGCTCATCGCCTTGCTGGGTCGACGCAAGCTGCTGGTGCTGCTGGACCTCGACGACCGTACCGGCCAGGCGCACTACGCCTCGGACGATCAGGACCTGCTGTTCGAAGTCGCAGGCTTCATGGATCAACACCCGCAACGCTACCCGTCGCCTGCCGCCGACGACGCACACGCCGGCACCTGGACCGAGCGCATCGCCCTGGGCACGCCGCTGCAGGATCGCGAAGTCCGGCTGTTCCAGTTGGCGTTGGAGCAACTGGACCTGGCACTGGCCCGCCTCGCGGGGCAGGCCCCACTGGCGCGCCGCCGCGTCAGACGCAGCCGCGAGGCCGTCGAATTCCATCTGAGCGTGACCGGCAGTGCCCGCAACGTGCTGCGGCTGATGTGCGCCTGAACGGCCGCGCCCTTTTCGCTACGCCCCAACCCGATTGGAGACACCCATGGAAATCCAAGCCGTCGATACCCAGCAACTGGCCGCCACCAGCAAGACCGGCGCCAAGCCGCAGGCCAGCGCCGAGACCAGTGACGTCAGTTGGTTCAGCGCGCAGATGCGCGAGAAGCCGCCCGCGCCGGACAACCCGAACAACGTCGCAGCCCGCATCATCGACTCGTTGTCCAGCCGCTCGGGCGAACTGCAGCGTCTGGACGAGCGCGCCAACCGTGATCTGGTCAAGGCCATCCGCACCGCCGACCCGCAGGACATGCTGCAGTCGAACCGCTCGTTGTCGTCGTTCCACCTGGAAAGCCTGATGACCGCCAAGCTGGTCAGCAAGGGCTCCCAGGCCATCGAGAAACTCACCAACCTCCAGTGAAGGAATTGCCGGCCATGTTCATGCGCGCCTGCTCGACGTTGTTGCTGTGCCTGCTGCTCACCGCCTGCGAGGAGCGCTCGACGCTGCACAGTCGTCTCTCCGAGCAGGATGCCAATGAAGTGATCGCGCAACTGGCGGACAACGACATCCAGGCCAGCAAACGCACGGAAAAGGACGGCATGAGCGTCCTGGTCGCGCCTGCCGACCTCAACAGCGCCGTGCGCGTGCTCGAAGCGGCCGGCCTGCCACGGCGCTCACGCGCCAGCCTGGGCGATATCTTTCGTAAGGAAGGGGTGATTTCCACGCCGTTGGAGGAACGCGCCCGCTACATCTACGCGCTGTCCCAGGAGCTCGAATCGACCCTGTCGCAGATCGACGGCGTGGTGCTCGCCCGCGTCCATGTGGTCCTGCCGGAGCGGGTCGCGCCCGGTGAGCCGGTGCAGCCGGCGTCGGCCTCGGTGTTCATCAAGCACACCGGCGCGCTGGACCCGGACAGCATCACGCCACGGGTGCGCAACCTGATCGCCAGCGGCATCCCCGGCATGGCCGACGCGGCGCATAACACCAGCAAGTTGTCGGTGGTGTTCGTGCCCACGTTGCCTTATCAGGAGCGGCGCGAGATGGCGCCGTTCGGGCCGTTCCTGATGAAGGCCGAAGACGTCGGCTACTGGCGAACGGTCATGGTCGTGACCGGCATCGTCTTGCTGAGCCTGCTGCTGGGGGCCGGCTACGGACTCTACCGACTGTGGCGCACAGGTGCCCTGACGCTGCCGCGCGCGCTGCAACAGAAGCTCGCCCGACCCGGCACCGCACCGGGCAATCCAGCAGCCACCTTGTTCGCCGTGAAACCCGCGGGCGCTGCCCCCCGTGACAAAGGCTCGGCCGCATGAGCGCGGCCCTGACCTGGATTCACTGGTGGCACCACGCCTGGCGGCTGGCTAGCATCGACTGGCAGCCACCCGGCCTCGACCGACTGAGCACCTCGCAGTTGCACGCCCTCGCCCGTGGGCACCACGCCGCGCTGGCCAAGGGCTTGGGCATCACGCCGTGCATGCCACCCGAACCGAACCCGGCGATGCAGGCCCTGCTGTGTACGCCCGCCACCTTGACGCTGGCCTGCGAACTGGTGGCCGCCACCTGCTCACCGCGCTCGGCAGCCCCGGCGTTGTCGACGCAGGACCGCGCCTGGTGCGAGCGCACGGCCAAGGCGCTGCGCCCCGGACACTGGCTCGAACCGGACCAGGATCCTCTGGCGCTGCTGCGGGCCTGGCTGGGTGAGCCGACCTGGCAACGCGCGCGCCTGGCCTTCCCCCGCGCCAGGGTCAAGGCCCTCGAGCGCTGGGCGACGCCGCAGCCGCCAGCCGCCAGGCTCGACACGCTGTGGCAGTCGGTCTGCTGGAGGACCGGGCAACGCCCAGCGCCCATCACCCCGCCCGCTCACGACACGGAGACACCCGATGCTCGCCCGTCGCTCGCTTGAACTACGCCCCAACGCTCAAGGCCTGCTGCAACCCTGCATCGCCCGCGAAACCCTGATCGATTGCGGTCGGGCGCAACGGGTCATCGAACAGGCCCAGGAGCAAGCCGCGCAGGTGCTCGAGCAGGCCCGTGACCTGGCCGAGGCCGAACGGCTCGACGCCCTGGCGCGGTTCTGGGAAAACGCCGACGCCGCGCTCGCCGCCTGGGAAGCACAGCGCCAGGCCATGTGGGAGCAGATCGAAGCCAGCGCAGCACGGCTGGTCAACGAGGCGCTGCGCACGCTGCTGGACGAGGTGCCGGAACCGGCGCGCATCGACGTCCTGGTGCGCCAGTTGGCCAGCGGGCAGCGCGAGTCGGCCAGTGCCACCCTGCACTGTCATCCTGACGACCTGACGAACCTGACCCGGACCCTCGGCAACACGGCCGCGCAGCCCTGGACGCTGGTGGCCGATGCCGGCATGGACCGTCACCAACTGAGGCTGCAGACCCCCGCCGGCACCTTCCTACTCGACTGGCCAAGCGCCGTGCAAGCGCTGCACGTGCCGGTGCCGGTGCCGTCATCCAACACCGTTCCTCTGTAGGAACCGCCTTGCCTCGCGATCATCCTGAACACCCGCGATGACTGACTTTACGGCCGCTTCGCGCCCGATCGCGGCGCAAGGCCGCTCCCACAAAAGCCACGCTGGATTCTGAAAATCATGCGCTGCGGATGAACAGCCAATGCACGATCACCCGGTGTCGCATGCCGTGCCCAAGAAGTGAAGCGAGCGCAATCTTGGTGGGAGCGGCCTTGTGTCGCGATCGGGCGCGCAGCGGCCGTGAACCAGGCGACCGATATCGTTCCGAACGCCCGCGATGACTGACTTTACGGCGCAAGGCCGCTCCTGCAACTGCCCAGATCACGACACACGATCACCGGAAAACAGTCGATGGTTTTCCGCCCCCAAGTGGAACCACCTTGGGCTTGACCGCCACTCACCCGGTGAACACGCCCAAGCCCGGAGAATCCGTCCATGTCCTCGATCGATGCCCTGCAGCGCCGCCTCGACAGCTACTTCCAGCGCGCCACCGACAACGTCAACAACGCCGCAATGAACGCCGCGCAGTCCCAGTCGCTGGACGATATGCACACCTTTCTCACCAGCATGAACGGCATGTCGGTCGCGGTGACGGCGGCCACCCAACAGACCACCGCGCACCACAACCTCGCCAAGGCGATCATCGATGCAATGCCATGAGCTGCGCACGCAGCTCATCCGCTGGAGCGCCGACGCCGAACAGCACGAGCACCTGAAGCTGCTCATCGACGATGGCGAAGTCACCTTCGCCCACCTCGACGACGCGCTGCTGCTGTCGGTCGCGCTGCCCGCTGAGGTGTCCCAAGGAGCGTCCCTGGAGCAGGTACTGCGTCTGGCCCATCCAAGCCTGTCGCGCTTTCCCGGCGCCCTGGCGCGCGGTCCCGACGATGCCCGGCTATGGCTGATGGCGCAGGTGGCCCGCGACGCCCATGTCGACGACCTGATCGAGTTGCTCGAAGCCTTGCTCAACCAGCGCGATACCTGGCAATCGATGCTGCACAAGGCACCACGCGGTGCAGCGGCCCCGGTGGCGCGACGGCCCTCGCACGCCCATTTTCTCGGAACAGGACTTCGACATGCCTAACCCGTGGCTCAGACCGTACCGCTGGATTACCGCGAACAGCACGCGCCTTCGCCAGGCACCATCCGCGTTGCTGGCGTTGCTGCTAGCCGGCTCGCTTGGCCTGGCCGCGCCGAGCCAGGCGGCAGCCCCCACCGACTGGAAGAACACCCCCTACGCCTACGACGCCCAGGACACACCGCTGACCAAGGTCCTCGACGACTTCGCCAACACCTTCGGCGTGCAGTTGGTGATCGACGGCACCCTTGCCGGCACCGTGCAGGGGCGGATGCGCGCGGAAAGCCCCCAGGCGTTCCTCGACCGACTGGGCCTGGAGAATCGCTTCCAGTGGTTCGTGTATGGCAGCAGCCTGTACGTCAGCCCGCTGAAGAATCAGCGCTCCAGACGCCTGGAGGTGTCAGCCGATGCCGGGCCGGACATGAAACAGGCGCTGACCGATATCGGCCTGCTGGACCCGCGTTTCGGCTGGGGTGAATTGCCCGATGAAGGCGTGGTGCTGATCACCGGCCCCGAACGCTACGTGCGCCTGGTGACGCAGTTCGCCAAGGCGCGCAAGACGCCCGAGGAGAAGCAGGAAGTCATCAGTTTCCCGCTGCGCTACGCCAGCGCCGCCGACCGCAACATCAAGTACCGCGGCGAGACGCTGGTCATCCCCGGGTCGCCAGCATTCTGCGGGGGCTGCTGGAAAACCGCGGTTCGGCCACCGGCGCGGCGCCGACCGCCCTGCCCCAGGCGTCCATGCAGGGCCTGCAAGGCAATCAATCGATGGCCATGGGCAGTCTCGAACAGTTGGCCTTCAGTGGCATGGGCCAGCCCAACACCCGCCGCGTGCAGCCTGGCCAGAGCAGTGGCGGCAGCCGTGGCAAGATCCGCGTCGAAGCCGACGTGCGCAACAACGCCGTGCTCATCTACGACGCGCCCAAGCGCCGGGAAATCTACACCCCGTTGATCCGCGACGTGGACGTGCCGCGCAAGCTGGTGGAAATCGACGCAATCATCCTCGACATCGACCGCACCCAACTGGCCGAGCTGGCCGCCAACTGGAACGTCGAAAGCGGTGACCTGATCGGCGGCGCCTCGATGCTGCGTCCCGGCGCCAGCTCGACGGTGTTCATCCAGGACTACGGCGACTTCGCCGCGCAACTGCGCGCGCTGGAAGGCCGTGGCCTGGCCTCGGTGGTGGCCAATCCCTCGGTTTTGACCCTTGAGAACCAGCCGGCAGTCATCGACTTCAGCCGCACCGAATACCTCTCGGCGGTTGGCGAGCGGGTGGCCAACATCGAGCCGATCACCGCCGGCACCAGCCTGCAGGTGGTGCCGCACGCCATCGAGACCGGCGGGCACAAGCAGATCCAGATGGCCCTGGACATCGAGGACGGACGCATCGAACCGTCCGCCGTCGGCCAGCGCACGCCCAGTGTGCGCCGTGGCGTGGTCAGCACCCAGGCGGTGATGGGCGAAAGCCGCTCGCTGGTAGTCGGCGGCTTCCACACCGAGGAAACCGGCGACAACCTGGAACGGGTGCCATGGCTGGGGCGCATCCCGCTGGTAGGGCCGCTGCTGTTTTCCTCGACCACCCGCCAGACCAGCCGCCGCGAGCGGGTGTTCATCCTCACGCCACGCCTGATCGGTGACCAGGTCGATCCAGCCCGCTACATTTCCAGCCTCGATCGCCAACAGGTGGACAATGCCATGGCCCGCGTGGAAGAGCGGCGCAACGGCAAGCGTCCGGTCGGGCGCCTGGAGGTCAGCGACGTCCTGGCGCACCTGGCCGACGGCAATATCCCGGCCTCGTTCAAACAAGCCGAGTCGATTCCCTACGCGCCCGAGACGCTGTGCGCCCTGCAGCCCGGATTGACGCTGGATACCGCGCGCGCGCAATGGTTCGCCGGACCCGACTACGGCATCGCCGTGGGCGTGGTGCGCAACGAGGGCCCGCGCCGCGTGCGTTTCGATGAAGCGAGTTGCGGCAGCCGCTGGACCCTTGCCGCCTCCGCCTGGCCGAAGGTCTGGCTGGAGCCGGGCGAGGAAACCGAAGTGTTCGTGGTCATGAACCCGCCGGCTCGCCTGCCGGGCAACGAACGCCCCTCCCTGCTGCACACCACTGCGAGGCTGAACCCATGAAGCGCACCCCCTTGCTGCTCGCCGTACTCCTGAGCCTGCCGGTCTTCGCCGGCTGCGCCAGCCGATCCGGCTGCCAGGGCGCGGCCTGTGAACGGGCCGAGCCCGACAACGGGCGCATCGTGGTCTGGTGGGCGCCGGGCATGCGCGGTGGCCTCGGCACCCCCGAACACCCTCTCGACCACAGCGTCGTCCCTCTGGAGAACTGACCCGGCATGTCTTTTTCGGTGCACAGCGCAAGCACGCGCCAGGCGTTCCAGAAGAACGTCATCGCTGGCATTGCCAGCTACTGGGAAATCGCCCCCGGCATCGAGTTCGGCTTGCGCCGCGAGGCGCACAGCGTAGGGCTGGCGCTGCAAGTGCAAAGCCAGGTGCTGCGCGCCAACCAGATCCAGCAAGCGCTGGAACGGCGCTTCGCCCACCCGCAGGACTACGCGCACCTGTACGTGTTCCTCGACCCGCAGCGCGCGCTGGTGGTGTGGCAGGCGCTGCCGGACGTTCCTTTGACCCCGGAGCTGCTCGACGACCTCCAATCCCGGCAACTGTCGCTGCTGGGCCTGGAAGACCTCGACGAGCGTCCCGCCACCTATTGAGGTTGACCATGACCGCCGACGCCGTTGCCCAACGCTTGATCTCGGCCCTCGCCGACCACCTGCACGCCGACTTGCACCTGGAGCACGGCGTGTGCGCGCTGTATGACGCGCACGACCGCGAAGCGGTGGTCATCGAACTGCCCGAGCACAGCGACCTGGCCATCCTGCATTGCGCCATCGAGCTGCCCGCCCACGCCCCCGGTCTGCACAAGCGCCTGCTGGAGCTCAACTTTCGCCTGGACCTGCTCGGCGGCAGTTGGCTGGCCCTGGATGACAAGGCCTGCGTGCGCCTGTGCGCGCACAGTGCGTTGTCGGGCCTGGACGAGACCCGCTTCTGCCACTGGGTGGTGGGGTTCGTCGCCCAGGTCAACGAGGTACGCCCGCGCCTGCTCGACCTGGCCAAGGCGGTCGAGCCGCGCCCGGCGAGCCTGGCCATGGGCCGCACACGCCTGGTTTGAGGCACGCGCAAAAGCCCCACCAGGCCAACCTGGCGGGGCCAAAGGTAACGTTGGACGTCAACGCAGCTTCATCGCTTCGCCTCCTTTTTCCATGACCTTCTTGGCACTGTCGAGAAAGCCGTTGGTGACCTCGCTCACCGTATCGGCGAACAGCTTGGTCATGTCCGCGGAGGTCTTGACGCGCAGCATCATCGCCTGGCGCTCCTCCATGCCGATCTGCATCGCGAACTGTTGCTCCATCAGTTTCTGCTGACGGGATTGCATATCGTCCAGGTGCGCCTGCTCCGAGCGGGGTACGGGCGGCGGTGTCGTGCGCTCGGACTCGGCCGGAGGCCACGCCCCAGGAGCATGAGACCTGGCCCGCGCCGCGCGGGTGTCATCTCGGCTGCGGGTTCGACCGCGCTGATGCAGCGCCGGCGGCGCCGAGGACGAGCGCCCTCGCGCGTGCAGGCTCTGGCTGCTGCGCGTGTGTTGGGCCTCGAGGGGTTGCTGAGTCAACGAGGGTGAAGAGGATGACGGGGCACTATGCACCCCGTGCAGGGCACCTGCGCGCCCGACAAGGCTCGGATCAGGAGGCATGGGCAATCTCCAGCGAAGGGTTGGGGTCACCGAGTCGGCAGCGCAAAGGCGGTCCGACTCCTCTGCTGAGTGGCAGCGCCGCGTTGGTCGGTTCCGCCCACCGGCTCAGCGCCGGTCCAGCTCGGGAATCTCGATCACCTCGTCCTTGGCTTCATCGTCGAGCTCGCGCAGCACGCGGTAGATATGCGCCACAGCCTGGAGGGTCTCGCGGGGATGAATGCGCCGACGTCCTCACGGTAGATCGTGCGTGCCAGCCAGATGCACTGGATCACCGGCACCCGCGCCGCTTTGGCCCGCTCGATCAACCCCCGGGCTTCGGCGTCCACGCCCTTGACGATGAGCTGCGGCAGCGCCGCGTCCTCAGGTCGGTAGCGCAGGGCGACGGCGAAGTGGGTGGGGTTGACCACCAGCATGTCGGCCTCTTCCACCGGCTTGGCCTCAGGCTCGGCGGATTGTGCGACCAACTGCCGGGCCAGGTTGCGCCGGTGCATCTTGACGTGCGGGTCACCCTCCATTTCCTTGAACTCCTTGCGCACCTCCTCCTCGCTCATGCGCAGGCGCTTGGCGAAGAAGTACTTCTGCAGGCCGAAGTCGACGATGGCCAGCACCAGCAACACCGCCAGGCAGGTGTGCATGATGTGCCGGAACAGGCTGGCCAGGCCGCGCCAGTAGGTAGGCAGGTCGCTGTTGACCAGGCTGACCAGCGCCCCGAGCGCCGGCAGCGTGACCAGGTACAGCACGGCGGCGATGAACACCGCCTTGACCAGCCCCATGAACAGGTTGATCAGCGCTTGCCCGGAAAACATCTGCTGCGCCTGGTTCACCGGGTTCAGGCGATTCGGGTCTGGCCGCAGGGCCTCGGGGGAAAACAGGAAACCGAACTGTATCCAGCCCGCCACCAGGCGCGTGGCGATCGCCAGGCCCACGGTCATCAGGGTGAAGCTGAGCAGCACGCCGCCGGCATGGGCGAGGGTTTCTTCCAGGGCGCGGGTGAAGTTCACCGCCAGGCGGTGCAGCGGGAAGGCCACCAGGTCTTGCAGCGTCTGCAGGCTGTCCTCGGCCAGGGTCAACGCCACTTCGGTGATCACCGCCAGCACCATCAGGCTGCTCAGGTCCTGGCTCTGGCCGACCTGGCCTTTGTTGCGGGCGTCGCGAATCTTCTTCGGTGTCGCGCTCTTGGTCTTTTCGCCACTGTCTTCGCTCATGGGTCAGTCCTGGGTCAGGGCGCCTGCAACAGCAGGTCGAGCAGATGCCGCACTTCGCCATAGCGCAGCAGCCGGCCTGTCATCGCGTCCCACAACGTGGGCAGGTAGAACAGCAGAAAGCCCAGGCCGATCAGGCTCTTGGCCGGCATAGCCAGGATGAACACCTGCAGTTGCGGGCTGTACAGGCTCAGCAGCGCCAAGCTGGCTTCCACCAGCAACAGCAGGCCAATGAACGGCGCGGCATAGAGCAGCATGTGCATGAACATCTCACCGAGCAGGCCGAGGAACACGCCGAAGCCTTCGGCACCGGGCAGCGGAAACCAGGTGGTGGGCGACCAGACCAAGTAGCTGTCCCAGATCACCTGGGTCAAGGTGCCGATGCCCAGGGTGGCGACCAGCAGCAGGATGGTCATCTGCTTGAACAGGTGGCCCAGGGGCGTGGTGTCGGTGCCCAGCGACGGGTTCAACTGCCCGCCGATCAACGCCCCCCGCTGGTTGTCGAGCAAAGCGCCGACCGACTCGTACAGCCAGAACGGCATCGCCAGCAGCACCCCGAGCAACAACCCCAGGATCAGTTCCTTGAGCATCAGGCCGCCGAGGGTCAGCCAGTTGACCTGGGCGTCGAGCAGCGCCTGGCGGATGCCGGGGCGGGCAACATGGCCAGGGCGAAGACGATGGCATGGCGCGGCAGGCCACGCAGGTGCTGGAAGCAGAACACCGGCACCAGGTACGCCACCGGGTAGATGCGCGCCATGCCCAGCGCCACCGACAGCAGCAGGTCGAAGTAGGGCAGCAACGCCGAGCTCGCCATCAGGTGTTGGCCATCATTTCAAAGGCCCGGCGCAGCAAGCCGAGCAGTTCCCCGCCGACCCAGCGGCCGGTGACCAGCAGGGTCAGCCCCACCGCCACCAGCTTGATGCCGAACGGCAGGGTCTGGTCCTGGATCTGCATCAGGGCCTGCACCAGCGAGGTCAGCACCCCCACCAGCACCGCCACGATCAACGGCGGCGCCGAGAGCAGAACCACCAGCAACATGCCTTCCTTGAACAGCGTCATCGCGTCCATCGCCGGGCCTCAGAGGTAGGAATAGAAAAGGCTGTCCAGTAACTGCGTCCAACCCTGGGCAAGCACGAAGATCAGCAGCTTGAGCGGCAACGAGATGGTCATCGGCGCCACCATCTGCATGCCCAGCGCCAGCAGCAGGTTGGAGACGATCAGGTCGATGACGATGAACGGGATGTAGATGAGAAAGCCCATCTGAAAGCCCGCCTCCAGCTCCGACAGCATGAACGCCGGGATCAGCAGCATCAGGTCGTCGCGACTGGCCTGATCGGCGCGCTCCTTGGGCCACATGCGCTGGGTGTTCTCCAGCAAGTGAGTGAGGATGTCCGGGTTGGTGTTGCGCGACATGAAGGCTTGCAACGGCTTGAGTGCGTTCAGAGCCGATTCCTGCAACGCCTCGCTGTGGCTGAAGTCCAGCGGCCGCTCCTTGAGCGCTTCGGCCACGTTGTGGCCGACCGGCGCCATGATGAACAGCGTCGCCGCCAGGGCGATGGCGTACAGCGCCATGTTCGGTGGCACCTGCTGCACGCCGATGGCGTTACGCGCGATGGTCAGCACGATGGCGATCTTGAGGAACGCGCTGCAGATGATCAGCAGCAGCGGCACCAGGGAAATGCCGCCGATGAACAGCGCCAGCAGGAAGGGGTCGACCCCCTGGAAGCTCATCCAGCCACATCCATGCGCACGATCTGCAGGCCCAGGCGGCCGTCGATCTGCACCAGCTCGCCCTGGGCCAGCGGCTGTTCACCGTGGAACAGGGTGGCTGCCCCCGCCGCCACGCCGTGTACCTGCAGCACGGCGCCGGGGGCCAGGTTGCGCAGCTCGCCCAAGGTCAGGTTCAGGTGACCGCAACGCACCGTCAGCGCCAGCGGCAGCGCGTCGAAACGGTCCGGGTGCTCGGCGCCAGCCTTCTGTTCAGTTGCTGAGGCTCGGGCGTCGTCAGCGCTGTCGGTCTGGGCCAGGCTGGCCGGGTCGAAGGCCCCTGCGTCCTGCTCGTCTGCGCCGTAGTGGGCGGTGTCGTCCCAGTCGGGCGTCAGGATATCGGTGTCGGGGGTGTCGTTCATCTCGGTCTCCTCAAGCGCGAGTACGGTCAGGTGCAACGGCGCGGGGTGCTGCTGCGCCTGCACCTGCAAGCAATGCCGGCCCAGGCGAACCTGGCCGTGGCCGGCTGAATCGAACAGGGCGGTCTCGGGAATCACCACGTCGCCAGGACGCAGGGCGGCGAGCTGACCGCTGGGCAACGTCAGGTGCCCGAGCAACAGCGGCACGCGCACCCCGAAACCTTCGCTCCACGGCGTGGCCTGGCGCTGCCAGGGGCGGCGTCGAGCAGGCCCAGCAGGGTCTGCCCAGGCAGCCGCAGATGACTGGCGACGCGCGCATCGCCAACGCGCACGTCGAGGCGACAGGCAATGCCCTCGACCTCGCTCGCGGCCAAAGGCTTGAGAAACCCGAAGGCCTCGCGCAACGGCGCGCTCAGCACCTGATGGAACAGCGACCAGAACCAGTCGTCAGTCGGCCCCGGCTCGGCGGGCACCACCACCGGGCACTCACCGAACAGGCTCAGCACCGGGCCGGGCTCGCCCAGGGCGAAGGCCCCGTGGGCACAGGCGAACACCGCAGGCGCTGCGCCGCTGGGACCGTTGCCCAAGGTCAGCGTCAACGCCCCCGCCTCTCCCGCCACCTCGAACGGCAACTCGACGCCCGCCCCAACCGTTGCCGGGCGGCGGCCTCTTCAGCGCTGACCGATGGCAGCGACAGTGCACAGGCACGCATGTCAGTAATCCTCTTCAATGCGTGCCACCTGCACGCTGATCGGTTGGCCCAGGCTCTGCGCCAAGGCGTCTTCAAGGTGGCCACGGCGGCTCGCCAGGCGCGCCTGTACCGCCTCGTTCTCGCCGCTCAGGCCGATGTCCCAGCCGGGCCCAGCCTCCTGCCGTCGTGCCAGCACCTTGATCCGTCCCAACTGCGGCAGGTGCAGCAGCAGGTCCAGGTGCAGGTCTTGGGTGGCGCGCAAGCGCGGCGTGAGCTGATCGACGAACGCTTCCACCTCGCTGCCCTCCAGGCCCGTCGAGGCCGACAGCGAATGTGCCCCGGCGGTGTCCTGGTGCAGACCGCCGTCCACCGCCTCGACCCATTGGCGGAACCAGTAGCCATCGCTGCGAGCGATCGACACCTCAGGATCGCGCTCCGCGCCGGGGGCGTTGTCGCGCGAAGTCGAACGCGCCACTCGGCTCGCTTGGGCCGGCGCCGGTTCGGCGCCGCGCAACGGCGGGCGACCCAGTGCCGGTGGCGGCTCACGCCGAGGCAGCGGTGCATGATTCACGGGACGTTCATTCATCGCCGGTCTCCTGCCCCAGGCGCGCCATCAGTGCCTTGAGCTTTTCCAGGTCGCGACGCCGTCCACTCAGGCGTTGCTGCGCCGCGTCGGTGTCCTGGGCCTGACGTGCCTGGGCAGCCTCCAGTGCCTGCACGCGTTGGGCGTGTTCGGCCAGCTCGCCGATCAGGCGGCGCTCCTGGGTGCTCCAGGCGTTCAACTCGACCACGCTCAGCGCGCGGCCGCGATGCGCGTCGCCCAAGGCCGCGCGCTCAGCCATCTGGCGCTCGCGGGCGGCCTGCAAGTGCGCGCGGGCGGCGGCGGTTTCGGCTTCGCATTCGCGCAGCCGCTCACGGGCCTGGCGCCAGGCCCGCTCGGCCTGGCCTTCGCGGTGACGACGCACCGGCACCAGGGCTTGCACGTCAGCCCGGCACATAAGCGGTCAACTGCTGCAGGTGCGCGAGGGTCGAGGGCAACGGCTCCGGCTCGCGCAGGTCTTGGCGCAGGAAGCCGTCCAACGCGGCGCGCGACTCCACGGCCAGGTCGGTCAGCGGGTCGGCGCCAGCCTGGTACTCGCCCAGGCGCAGCATCAGCTCGATCTGGTCGTAGGCCGACAGCAGCCGCCGCAGGTTGACGCCGGCCCGCAGGTGTTCGCCGTCGGCCACGTTGACCAGGGTGCGCGACAGGCTCGCCAGCACGTCGATGGCCGGGTAGTGACCGCGCTCGGCGAGCGCGCGCGAGAGCACGATGTGGCCGTCGAGCAAGGAGCGCACTTCGTCGGCCACCGGATCGTTCATCGAGTCCTGCTCGATCAGCACGGTGTACAGCGCGGTGATGGCGCCGTCGTTGCTCAACCCGGCCCGTTCCACCAGACGCGGCAGCAGGCTGTAGACCGACGGTGGCAGGCCGCCGCGGCCCAGCGGCTCACCGGCGGCCAGGCCGATTTCACGCTGCGCACGGGCGAACCGCGTCAGCGAATCGATCAGCAGCAGCACGCGCTGGCCTTGGGCACGAAAGCCCTCGGCCAACGCCGTCGCCGTGAACGCGGCGCGGGCGCGCTCCATGCTGGAACGGTCGGAAGTGGCGCACACCAGCACCGCGCGGGCACGCAGTTCGTCGTCGAGTTCGTGATCGAGGAATTCGCGCAGCTCGCGCCCGCGCTCGCCGATCAGGCCGAACACGATGACGTCGCACTCGACGTTGCGGGCGATCTCGGCCAGCAGCGTGGTCTTGCCGCAACCAGCACCGGCGAACAAACCCACGCGCTGGCCTTCGCCGAGGGTGAGCGGACCGTCGATCGCCCTAACGCCGGTGGTCAGCGCGTGCTGGATGCGCGGCCGAGCGGTGGGCGCAGGCGCTTCGCCGATCACCACAGAGGCGTGCAGCACCGACGCATCGGCGAACGCCCCGACACCGCCGTCGAGCAGCGGCCGACCAAAGCCATCGAGCACCTGGCCCAGCAACTGCGGCCCCACCTGCACCCGGTGCGGCATGCCCAGCGGCTGCACCGCCGCGCCGACGCGCACGCCTTCCAGGCCACCGAGCGCACTGAGCAAGGCGTCGTGCTGGTCGAAGCCGACGATCTCAGCCAGCAGCGGCTCACGGGTATCGCGCTCGATCTGGCACAGGTCGCCGATCTGCGCCTGGGGCAGGCGGCATTGCAGCAGGATGCCGTTGACCCGTTGCACCCGCCCGCGCACCGCCACCGGCGAAAAGCGCTGCAGGCGTGCGTACTGGTCCGTTTCCCAGGCCTGCAGACGGGCCGCTGCGGCGTGTGTCATCACCAGGTGACCTCGTAGCGCTGGTCGCCTTCGAAGGTCACTTTGTCGTTGCCGATGGCGGTCAGGCGCAAGCCATCGATCTGGTCACCGAGAAACAGCCGGCGACCGTCGGAGGTGACCACGTGGCCACGCTTGCCACCGACGATCTGGGCGATCTGGAACGGCAACTGCGTGAGGTGCTCCTGCACCTGGGCCAGCACCTCGACCGAGGGTTGATAGCGGTCGTTGAAGCGCTGTAACAAGCGCTCGACCACCGCCAGGCGCTGGCGCGGCAACTCGCCCACCAGCACCAGGCGATCGCCCTGCGACTCGACCCGCACCTGGGTGGCCAGGTCACGCTCCTGGAGCATGCGCTCCAGTTGCAGACGCACCGTCGCCACGCTGTCCAGCGCCACCTTGCTGCGCGTGAGCGGCGGCGTCGGGCTCGCGGCCACGGGCGGGGTCGGTTGACTGGTGAAGGCCCAGGCACTGGAGGCCACGGTAATCACCGCCGCCGCGATGGCCAAGCGCCTGGACCACGAGGGCCGCGCCGCCGCTTTCGGGCTGAGCGCACTGCCCGCCGCCGACGCAGCACTGTCCAGCGCCTCCTGCGGCCACGGCTGGTCGGCCGAGGCGAGGCATAGCCAGATGCCGGCGACGGCGAACGGCACCTCGACCGGCAGCGCCTGCGCCAGCGCCCAAGGTTGGCCCTGGGCGTCGCACACCGCGCCGTCCAGCGGTTCCAGCCGCCACTGCTGCTCGCTGCGTTGCAGGCGCACGTGGCGGGTGCAGATGCCAGGATCGTAGAGCGCCAGATCGGCCTCCTCGGCCGCCCCCACGACCCACTCGTCGCCCACCAAGGGCAACGCCGCACCCCGGTGCAGACCACTTAAAACGCGCAGCTCGAACATGGCCAATTTCCTCACCTGTTATCGGCAGGCCGCCCGCAAGCGCCGGCCTTCGTTGTATGCAATGGTTCCGTGACGCGACTGGCCCTCAGGCGGCCGCTTCCACCTGTAAGTGATCCTGCTCCAGGTCGAAACGGCCCAGGACGTTGACCTGGGCGTTGCTGTGCAGCTCGCTGTAGGCGAGCACCGGGACGTGGTTGAATTCGTCGCGCAACAGGTCGCGCAGCGGCGCGCGCAGGTCCTGGGCCACCAGCAGCACGGCCACGCGCTTGGCGCGCAGGGGGAAGCCTTCGCGCAGTTGCAGCACCAATGCCCGGGTGTGCCCGCTTTCCAGGGCGAAGAAGGTTTCCGTCTGGGTCTGGCGCAGCGCCTCGCGCAGCAGCGTTTCGCTTTCCGGGGTCAGCAGCCAGGCATGCAGGCCCTCGGCGTCGCGGTACTGGTGATAGATCTGCGACTTCAGGGCGATGCGGGCGTAGTCGGTCAAGGCGCCGACGTCGCGTTCGTGTTGCCCGTGCTCGATCAGCGACTCGGCGATCAGACGCACCGCCCGCAGCGGCACGCCCTCCCCAGCCAGGCGTTGCAGCACGGCGGCGAAGCGCGCCAAGGGCATGGTCCGCTGCAACTCCTGCACCAGCTCTGGCTGGCCCGCTTCGAGCCAGCTGAGGATCGACTTGCTTTCCTGCAAGCCCAGGAACTGCGGGCCGGTGGCGAACATTGCGCGGCTCATGCGCTCCACCAGCAGTTCGCTGGCCGATACCGCTTCCACCTGCTCGTGCGCCAGCAGGGGATCGTCGGGCAGCAACCACAACCACTGCTGCTCGTCGCGCACCTCGCTGCCCACCTGCGCCTGGCGCGGCTCGAACGGCAGCGGCCCGCGCGCCACGGCCACGCGCTCGCCGAAGGTGGCGCGCAACATCGGCACCTCGTGCACGCAGAAACGACACTCGTCGTCCTCCAGCAGCGCGCTGTATTCGATCTCGAAGGGCGGCAAGGTCAGGCCGAACCCGGCCACCAGGCCATTGCGTTTCTTGCGCAGCGTCTGGATCGCCCCGTCGGTGGCCGGGTGCCCCTGCATGGCCACGGAGAACTGCAACAGGTAGGCGCGGGTCGGGTCGAAGCTGCGCAGGTCCTCAGCACCGTTGTCCTCGGGCGCCACCGCCATGGGCGCGTCGTCGCTCTGGCGCGCCTGCCGGGCGCGGGCATACAGCTGGACGACCCCGGCGCTGCCGGTGATCAGGGCGATGACGATGAACACCAGCGTCGGCATGCCGGGCAGCGCAGCGAAGCCCAGCATGCCCACCGAGGCGATCACCCAAGCCTTGGGCTCGGCGGTCAACTGGCTGGCGATCTCCTTGCCGATGCTGCTGCCGGCCGGCTGCCCCTCCGGTGACACACGGGTGATGATCATGCCGGCGGTGAGGGAAATCAGCAGTGCAGGAATCTGCGCGATGAGGCCGTCGCCGATGGTCAGGACCGAATACAGGTGCATCGATTCGGCGGCGCCCATGTCGTGCTGCATCATGCCTACGGAGAAGCCGCCGATCAGGTTGATCACTACGATCACCAGGCCGGCGATGGCATCGCCCTTGACGAACTTCATCGCCCCGTCCATCGCGCCGAACAGCTGGCTTTCCTTGTTCAGCTCTTCGCGGCGGCGACGGGCTTCGCTGACATCGATCAGGTTGGCGCGCAGGTCGCTGTCGATGGACATCTGCTTGCCCGGCAACGCGTCCAGGGTAAAACGGGCGGCCACCTCGGCGACGCGCTCGGAGCCTTTGGTGATGACCAGGAAGTTGACCACGGTGAGGATCAGGAAGATCACCAGGCCCACGGCCAGGTTGCCGCCGACCACGAAGTTGCCGAACGCCTCGACGATATGCCCGGCGTCGCCCTGGAGCAGGATCAACCGGGTGGTGGCCACAGAGAGCGCCAGACGGAACAAGGTGGTCAGCAGCAGCACGGCCGGGAATGAGGAAAAGGCCAGCGGGCGCGGCAGGTACAACGACAGCACGATCAACAGGCAGGAGATGCAGATGTTGATGGCGATCAGCACGTCGACCACCGAGGTGGGCAACGGCAGGATCAGCATGAACACGATGCCCAGCACCACGAATGCACCGGCCACTTCGATGCGCCGCACCGCCGCGCCCGCAGCGCGGTTCAACAGGGCGATCATGCGAACACCCCTTTGATCGGGGCGGCGGTCTGTCCGCGTGTTTCGCCACGGGAACGCTCATCGAGCAGCACCAGCACCGTCTTTAGCGCACTCTGGCGGCTCTTGCCGTCGCGCCAGAGCGCCAGCGGCAGGCGCTTGAGCATGGCGTACAGGCCGTTGAGCGAGACCAGTTGATCGCGCTCCTGTTCGCCCCCGAGTTCGCGGCCGATGCGGCGCACTTCGGCCGCCGACACACCACTGGCCGCCATCCCGAGCAGGCGCTGCAGCAACAGCACCGCCGTGAGCTGACTGGCCGGGCAACCGTCGGCCAACTGCTCCAGCAATTGCCGGCAACTGTGGAGCACGCTGCCCAGTTGAGTGGAGACGGCCAGGCCGATCAGCAACGCCCGCAGCTTGGCGGTGGGGCTCGACGGGGTCTGCGCGGCGATGTCGTCGGCCAGGGCGCGGCGCATCATGTCCAGGCCAGAGACGAACGCGGTTTCGCCGAACAGGCCGAGCAGCGCCTGCATCATGCTCGGCAGCGACTGCTTGAGCACCACGGTGTCGTAGTAAAGGCGGCGCACGGCCTGGCGCAACTCGGGGTCGCCGCCAGCGGCGCGCAAGGCCTCGGCGATGTTCATGCCGGCCTGGATCTGCGCGCCATATTGCTCACGCAGCCGTTGCAGGTAGTCGCGGGCGCGCTGGGCTTCGACCTTGCGCCCTTGCGCCTCGGCCTCGCGCAGCACCTGCTGCAGGATCAGGTCGGTGCGGGCCGGATCTGCGCCGCTGGCCTGCACCAGGTCTTCGAGCGCCGGCTCGCCATAGAGCAAGGCGCCGACCTGGGCGGCCATGGCGCTCAGGCTCAGCTTGCCGGGATGACCGAGCTGGTCGTACCACTCTTCCAGGCGCTCGCGCGTTTCGATCCGGGTCTGGCCCACCTCTTTACGCGCACTGCGGATACGCCGCTGGCTCAGGGCCTTGATGCTGCGCTCCACGTGATGGCTGAAGGTCATGCCGACCTCCTCCATGGAGCTGGACTGCACGGCCTGCTGCGTTGGCGCTGGCGTGCTCAGTTGCGCCAAGGCCGAAACGGCCTGGGCCAGTGGCACGGCACTGCGCATATGTCTCGGCGCTTCTACTTTCATGATGACCATGAGCGTGGTTTCGGATGCTCAGTGGGTGGCAGCACTTCGGCGTTCGGTTCCATCCTCCCCACCGGCTTTTTTCGCGCCTTTCGCTGGACGGCGATGGTGGGCATTTTTACGCGGCCGGGCGGTGCAAATTCTTGCAGTGGCACTGGGCTGGCCTGTGCAGCGGCCTGCACAAACCGTCTGCAACCGTAAAAATAAAATCTTTATTTATCAATTGCTTATTGAGTAATTTGGGTTTGGCACAGGTTCTGCTGATAGGGCTTGTCGACATCGGATCGACGTTATGCACCTATCAGAGGGATTTACTGATGGCTTGTCTGAACTTCGCGTCAACCCCGAACACGTCCGCGCCCGGCATCACCTTCGGCGAAGAGCGCAAGCTGCGTCTGTTCATCCAGAAACGCGTGCTCAACCAGGACGACGCCGACGACCTGATCCAGCTCACGTACCTGGAGGCCTGGCGCAATCAGGAGAAATTCAAAGGGCTGGCCAAGCCGGACACGTGGCTGTGCGGCATCGCCTTGAACCTGATCCGCAACCATTTCCGCCGGTACTACGCGCAGCCGCCGCTGTGCACCTTCGATGAAAGCGAATGCCACGAAATGAGTGACGGCATCGACCTGGGCGAGCAGTGCGACCATCATCGACTGCTGGACCGCACGCTGACGGCCATGGACGCGCTGCCCAAGGAGATGCGCGAAACCCTGTTGACCGCCGTGGACACCGAGAGCAGCTACCGCGACGCCGCCGAGCGCCTGGGTGTGCCGATCGGCACCGTGCGCTCGCGCTTGTTCCGGGCCCGCGAACACCTCAAGCGCAGTGTGTTCGGGGAGGCTCGCGCATGATCGCCAACCGTTTGAACAGTCGCTCCGAGCTGCCCCCTGGGGTGCGTCGCTACACGCCCGAGGACCTGCCGACGATGACCGCGATCTTCAACGAAAGCGCTCTGGGGGGCACCAGCTCCCCCGTGCTCAGAGCGTTTTCCCTGGAGGAAATGACCTTCTTCGTCGACTGCTTCGTCAAGGAGGGCGATCCGATCTATGTGCTCGAACGCGGCGGCGAGGTGGTCGCCTGGCTGATCGTCAATCGCTTCAGTTGGGGCGCCCAGGCGTGCCGGCTGACCGGCGAGGTGTCGATCTACGTGCGCCACGACCACGTCGGCAGCGGTGTGGGCATTCGCCTCGGCCAGGCCGCGGTGGTGCTGGCCCGACGCTACGGCTTCGAGACGCTGGTGGCCTGGATCATCGAGCATAACGCGGCGAGCAAACGTGGCGTGCAAGGGCTGGGGGCCGCGCAATGGGGGCGCTTTCCTGGCATCGCCCGCTTCGCCGAGCTGCGTGCCGATGTGGTGCTCTACGGGCTGCACCTGACCTCGGAACCTTCTACAGACTCCGGTGTGCGTGTGGAGCAGGCTTGTCGGGCGGATGGCACGGGCTTGATCCGTAGCGCGACACCCCCGCCCCCACGGGCAGCCGGTGCAAGAACCGACAGCCCGTGCTGAAGCTCATGTGAGCCAGTGCCTGGCTCACCTTCCGAAGCCCTGCACGCTCCCTATGGGAGCGTCGTCAGGCCACCGACCAGCGCACCGGCAAGGCCTGCGGCCCGCGAAAATTCGGCACGTAGCGCCAGCGCACGCTCTCGGGCGTGCCCTCCAGTTGCAGGCCCGGGCAGCGCTTGAGCAAGGTGTTCAAGGCGATCTCCAGCTCCTGACGCGCCAGCGAGGCGCCCAGGCAATAGTGGGCGCCTTTGCCGAACGCCAGGTGCGGGCATGCTGGGCGTGTGACATCCAGAAGGTCGGGCTGGGCACACAGCGCCGGGTCGCGATTGGCCGATCCCACCACCGCCATCAACAGTTGACCGCGCTGCAAGCGTTGCCCGCCAAGCTCGGTGTCCTGGGTGACGAAGCGCACCATGGCGCGTTCCACCGACGAGTCATAGCGCAGCAATTCCTCCACCGCGTTGGCCATCGAGTCTGGCGAATCGCGCAACTGAATCAGCGTGTGCGGATGTCGCAGGAGCAAGTACACCGCATTGCCGATCATCGACGCCGCCGTTTCATGCCCGGCGACGATCAGCAGGGCGATCATGCTGCACAGCTCGCTGCTGCTGAGCACGTTGCCCTCCTCCTCGACCTGCACCAGCGCCGACACCAGGTCGTCGGTGGGCGCGGCGCGGCGCTGCTCGATCAAGGCCAGCATGTAGCTCGCGAACTCGGCATAGCAACGCTGCAACTCGCTCAGGTCATGCCCGACCTGCTGGACGATGAGCTGGGACCAGCGGCGGAAATCGTCCCGGTCCTGGGCCGGGACACCGAGCAGTTCGGCGATCACGATGATCGACAGGGGAAACGCGTACTGGCTCACCACGTCCAGATGCCCGCTCGGCCCGACCTGGTCCAGCAAGCGCTCGGCGATCTGCTCGATGCGCGGGCGCATGGCGTTGACCGCCTTGAGCGTGAAGGCTTTGTTCACCAAGCGACGCAGACGCCGGTGGCGCTCCCCGTCACGGTTGAGCATGTGGTCGTTGAGAAACGCGATGGACTGATCGCCGCCCATCATCACCGCGAACTGCGGGCTGATGCGGGCCGGATCACGGGCGAAGCGTTCGCTGTCGAGCAGCACCGTTTCCACGTCTTGCGCGCCGGTGACGTACCAGATCGGCAACTGCCCCGGCGGCTGGCTGAGGAACACCGGCGCGGCCTCGCGCAGCGTCGCGTAGTGCTGGTAGGCCGCGCTGCGGAAGGCATCGCTGTTGAAGTCGAGGGTACAGGCGTTGGCCATGGACAAGCTCCGGGGACAAGGGGGTTGTCCCTGAGTGGCCGGGTGCACGGAAAAGATCCCTCGCCGGGTTCTCGAACAGGCCTCTGAACCGATTCGACCGCCCCGCTCACTCAGGGATGACCTTTGCCGATCTGTGGAGCTGACATGACGCACGCACCCGTAGTCCATGGCCATTGCGACCCGCGCTTCGAGCCGGTCAGTGCGGCCTTCATCGCCCTGATGCACAGCCCGTTCGAGCGCGGCGCCGCCCTGTGCCTGCAAGTCGACGGCGAAACCGTCATCGATCTCTGGGCCGGCCTGGCCGGGCCGGAACCGGAGCGCCTGTGGCAACAGGACACCCTGCTCAACCTGTTCTCCTGCACCAAGCCCTTCACGGCGGTGGCCATCATGCAACTGGTGGGCGAAGGCCGACTGGACCTCGATGCCCCGCTCTGCCAGTACTGGCCGTCGTTCGCCGACGCGGGCAAGGCCTCGATCACCCTGCGCCAGGTGCTGTGCCACCGCGCCGGGCTGCCGGCCATCCGCACGCCCTTGGCGCCACAGACCCTGTACGACTGGGACACCATGGCGCAGCTGATCGCCGGGGAACGGCCCTGGGCCAGCGCCGGCGAACGGCAGACCTATTCGCCCTTGCTGTTCGGTTGGATCCTGGGCGAGCTGCTGCGCCGGGTAGACGGCGTGTCGCCCGCCCAGAGCATTTGCAGCCGGGTGGCCGAGCCCCTGGGGCTGGACTTCCACCTCGGCCTGGACGAGGCGACCATGGCGCGCTGCGCGTACATGGCGCGGACTCGCGAGGATATCTGCGACGAGGCCTTCGCCCGTGTGCTGCAGGATGTGCTCAACGCACCCACGACCATGAGCGCGCTGGCCTTCGCCAACCCGCCGATGCTGCTGGGGCGCAGCAACGAACCGGGCTGGAAGCGCATGACCCAGCCGGCGGCCAATGGCCACGGCAATGCCCGCAGCCTGGCGACCTTCTACGCTGGCCTGCTCGACGGCCGCTTGTTGGAATCGCCGATGCTCAATGAAATGCTGCGCGAGCACAGCGCCGAGTACGACCCCACGTTGCAGACACCGGCGCGCTTCGGCCTGGGCGTGATGCTCGACCAACCCCAGGTGGCCAATGGCAGCTATGGCATGGGCCGCGAGGCATTCGGGCACATGGGCGCCGGTGGCACCGTCGGTTTCGCCGACCCGGAGCGCGGTGTGTCGTTCGGCTTCGCCTGCAATACCATCGGCTCGTACGTGTTGATGGACCCGCGTGGCCGACACCTGGCCAGCGTCGCGGCGGCCTGTCTATAGCGTCGGCTCGTCGGCCTGCGCGACCTGCGGGCCGACCGGGACACGCTCGGTCGTGACCCTCCCGGGCGCTTCGCGGTTTGGCGCACCGGGTTGCGCGGCCCTGGCGATCAAGTCCGGCTGCGCGATCAATCGACCTGACGCGGCCATGGGCAGCAGCACGCGTCCACTGGCCCGCCCGCGCTCGGTCGGGTTGAGCATGCGCAGTTCGCGCTCGTGCACACCGGACAGTTGCGCCAGGTGCGCCAGGTCCACCGGTTGCGCCAGGGCGAGCATCTGGAAGTACGGCTGATCGGCGATGGGCTCCAGGTCGATGTCGTAGTCCGCTGGGGCATTGACCAACTGCGACAGCGCCAGCAACCGCGGCACATAGTTCTGCGTCTCGCCAGGCAGCGCCAGGTCCCAGTAACCGGTCGCCAGGCCCCGGGCGCGATTGCGCTCGATGGCCTGGCGCACGCGCCCTTCGCCTGCGTTGTAGGCGGCCAGGGCCAGCAGCCAGTCGCCCTCGAAGTAGTCATGCAGGTAGGACAGGTAATCCAGGGCGGCGCGGGTGGAGGCTGGAATATCCCGACGCTCGTCGTAGCCCGCCCGCTGCTCCAGTCGATAGCGCCGTCCCGTGGCCGGGATGAATTGCCACAGGCCCATGGCCTGGGCGGGCGATTGCGCATTGGGGTTGAAGCCGCTCTCGATGGCGGGCAACAGCGCCAACTCCAGCGGCATGTTGCGCTTGCTCAGTTCGCCGACGATGAAGTGCAGGTAGCGGCTGCCGGCGCGCCCGGTCTGGGTGAGAAACCCCGGACGCTCGATCAGCCAGCGGCGCTGCGCGTCGACCCGCGCCACGCCATCGGTTTCGGGCTGCAGCGAAAAACCCTGGCGCATGCGTGCCCACAGGCTGCCGTCGCTGTGCGGCGCGCGTTGCGCGATGTGCACCAGCGTGTCGGTCGGCGCGGGCGTGCGCCAGCGTAGCTGGGAGCGGTAGGGCTCGTTGGCGAACCGGTCGCCGATGGTCAGCTGCGGTTCGAGGTGCTGGCAGCCGGACAGCACAGTCGCCATGGCCAGCAGGGAAAGCCCTGTGCAGACCGAGCGCGGTGAAGGTGAACGGGACATGGGCGGTCAACCTTGAATGAGGTGGCGCCCATGGGTGGCCGAGAGCGGCCCGGCGGTTCCCCACCTGGCGACGCGACGAAGTGCCCGGAACCGAAAGCTCGCAGGGGTCACTCATCAGCAGCAGGTGCCTCCCGCGCCTGCCTGACGACACGAGGTCACTCATGGCGGCACCTTCCTATTGCAGGCTGATCGATCAGCTCTGTGCACTGACGATGATTCCCAGTCCATCCGCGTTCTATGAACACGCCAACCTGTCGGTCAAGGCGGTCGACTTTTCCCTGAAGCACACCCCCAGCGTGGGCGAGGGTGACGTGTTCATCTACGCCAGCTTCGGACCGCTGCCCACCGCCCACCGCGAAGCGGTGCTGCAACGGCTGCTGGAAACCAACCTGTACCTGCTCAGCGGGCCGTTCTGCCCGTCCCTGGGCTACAACAGCGACAACCAGGAGGTGACGCTGATCGGCCACGTACCGCTGGAAACCCTCACCGCCGAACACCTGCTCGGCCTGATGGGCGGTATCGCCGACATGGCGCTGAACTGGCGCAACGGCTACTTCCTGGACGGCCCGCAGGCCGCGCCACCGGCCAACGCTGCCCAGGCGCCGAAAACCGGCAGACGCCCAGCAGGCTTCACCCACGCGTTGTCGAACTAGGAGAGACACCATGGCAGATTTATCCGTAGGCCAGAGTCTGGCGGTCCAGGGCCAGCAACAGGACGATGCGATCACCACGGCCCCGCCCATTCGGGATGTAACAACCTCTTCCAGAGCATTGGTGCCCTTTCATCTCGGCGCACTGACGCGCGCGCCGTCGCAAGCGCTGCAGAGCAAGCGAAACGAACTTCATCCTGTGATCGCCTCGCTGACCGAGCAGAGCCTGGCCAACACGCCACTGGCCTTTGCCCATCAACGCATGAAGCTCGAAGGCATGGCGCTGGAGGTGGTCGCAGATACTCCTTACCAAGACTTGCACCGGGAACTGGCCGGGATGGGCGGCCGGCCGCACCCGATGTTGTCGGGCAACGATGAAGCCCGGGCCTTCAGCCAAGACTTCACCGCCTACCTGCTCAAACCTCAGGAGCAACGAGACAAGGACGGTGGTTTCACGGCGGTCTGGGATGCCCACTGCGCGCGCGTCGGCGACACCCTGGGGCCTACCACACATTGTGCGAGGAAGTGGTAAAGCACAATGACAACCCCGCTGATCTGCCGCACTTGACCCGCAGTCACGAGGCGTTTCGTGGCTACGCCAAAGGCGTGATCAAGGACATGAGCAAAGACATGCCCGAGCGCCTTGGCATCTTCCTGACAAGCCGTATCGAGCACGCGCAGACGACGGCGAACGACCCGACGCTGCGCAAGCAAACGCGGGAAGACGCGCGCTATGAACTGAACCAGCTACAGGCCGTGCGCACCGAACTGCAAGGTTTCATCAGCAAGGCGCAAGAAGACCAACCACACACCTCGATCCCGCTCGCCCAGGCGACGAAGGCCAGCAAGGGCCTGGATAACGCCCTGAACAACGTCACGCGCCAGGATACGATCAAAGACCTCAAGGCCCACTCCGGCCTGCTCATCGGTGCGGCAGTGTTTCTCGGCGCGGGAATCCCCCAAGGCTTCGCGTCAGCGGGGCATTTCGGTGCAAGCACATCGGCGATCGATGAACGAATGGCCGATGAGCCCTTCATCAATCACATCGCGGCTACCTCGGCGGTGCTGGGCGGTTCACACAAGCTCATCAGCGACGGCATCCGTCCGTTCGTCCAGGCGTCGGTCGACAAAACCATTGGCAGAACCATGGTCAAGGTCGATCCAATGTCCGTGTACCCCACGCCATTGAGAGACATCAGCGTAGACGGGCGACGCGTCGCCAACCCCGATTTCGCCCGCCAGGACACTACCCGGGCAGACCAGCGCAAGGACTTCAAGCGCCTGCAGAACGCCAACAATTTCGGCACCATGAGCGGCGATTTCGCCGGCTACCTGGCCTTCGGCACCGCCCATGCCCTGCGTGAACTGTTGAATCAATACACGTCGCTGACCACCACAGGCATCGGCGCACGCTCGCTCGCGTCGGCCGCAGGCGGCACGTTCATGGCCGGCGGCCAGGCGGTGGCGAAGTACGCCCAGACCCATGGCGAAGAACGCATTCCCACCTACCGAGTGACCCAGCAGACCAAGGACTGGGGCGAGGTGATGCCCGACACGCTGCGCGATGTGCTGGGAAAACTCAACCCAACCGATACTGCCAACTTGAGCGACCTGATCAACCGTATCGTCGGCGCGTTCCCTGGGATCGGGATGCGCACGGGCGTCGGGGATGCCGCCCTTGCGCAATTGAAATCAGCCGCAGCAGCGATCGTCGCCGCGACGGGCATGACCGAGAAACCCGGCGATGTGGAAAAGATGGTGATGGTGATCAGCACCTTTGTCTCCTCGGGCCTGACGCTGCAGCCCTTTTTCGCCAACAGTGTGGCGGCGCCTCTGGAGAACAAGGCCCTGCACGGTGAGGACAAACTCGCCTTGCGGGCCAGCGTTCCGGTGCAGAACATTCTCCATCCAGACCGCGAATCACTTCCCCACACCCAGCCCCCCGGCGTGCGGCGTACGCTGGAAAATGCTTATCACGTGAGCCGCGGCGTGAGTCAGCTCGGTCCGCAAAGCGCTGTGGCTGGGCTCAACGTGGTCGGCGATGCAATCAAGGACAACCTGCCAAGCTCGAAAAAAACGGCCACTCCCGACCCGATCGAGTTGGCAGAACGCGGTCAGTCCACTACTCAAGGCACGCCCACTGACGAAGGACAAACCAGCACCCGTCCTACCTGATGAAACCGTCGCGCCGTCCCTGGCGGGTGGCGCGACACCCCTCGATCAAACGGTCACACAATCGCGGTGGCTCTACCTGGAGCGAGCGGGTATAACGGCGAACCGAAATGGCGGCGGCATGGTCTGATTGCAGGCCGACGCTGATCGGCCAGGTTCCCGTTGTCCTCTTTCCGGAGATTCCCATGCGCATCCCTTCCCGCATCATCGGCGGCGCCCTCATCGCGGTTCTGCTGACTCAAATGACGGCGTGCGGCACTATCATTTATCCCGACCGTCGTGGCCAGATCGAAGGCAAGATCGATCCGGTGGTCGCGGTCATGGACGCCATCGGCATCCTGTTCTGGGTGCTGCCCGGCCTGATCGCCTTCGGCGTCGACTTCGCCACCGGCGCCATCTACTACCCCGGCGGCAAGACCGCGCAGATCGACCCGGCCAAACTCAAGCCCGCCGTCGATGCCCAGGGTAATGTCGACACGCTCAAGCTGCAGGCCATCATCGAAAGCGAGCTGGGCCAGCGCCTGCCGCTGGACGACCCGCGCCTGATCCAGCACCGCGGTAGCGTCGAGCAACTGGCCGCCTTCGGCCTGGTGCCCGCCGCCTGATCTCTCCGTCCGAGGCCTGCCCATGACCACCAACGCCGAACATCAACGCCTGCTGCGCCTGGCCACCCGCGCCTCGCTGTCGGTGGCCAGTATCCTGGTCCTGGCCAAGGCCGTGGCCTGGTGGATGAGCGGCTCGGTGAGCCTGCTGGCCGGCCTCACCGACTCCATGCTCGATGCCGTGGCCTCGTTCCTCAACGTGCTGGCGGTGCATTACGCCTTGCGCCCGGCCGACGACGACCACCGCTTCGGCCATGGCAAGGCCGAAGCACTGGCCGGCATGGCTCAGGCGCTGTTCATCGCGGTCAGTGCCGTGCTCATCGGCCTGCAGGCGGTAGAGCGCCTGCAATCGCCGCAGCCGCTGGGCGATACCGGTGCCGGCATTGCGGTGATGCTGCTGTCGCTGGTGCTGACCGTGGCGCTGCTGGCCTTTCAGCGCAAAGTCATCCGCGTCACCGGCTCCACGGCGGTGCGTGCCGATTCGCTGCATTATCGGTCCGACTTGCTGCTCAACAGCAGCATTCTGCTGGCCCTGCTGCTGGCCCGCTTCGGCTGGCCGCAGTTGGATGCGATCTTCGGCCTGGCCATTGCGCTGTACATCCTCTGGAGCGCGGTGCAGATCGCCCGCGAGAGCACCTCGATCCTGATGGACCAGGAGTTGCCCGGCGAGGTGGTCGAGCGTATGCAGGCGCTGGCGCTGGCGATCCCCGGTGTGCAGGGCGTGCATGACCTGCGCACGCGCATGTCGGGCAGTCACTGGTTCGTGCAACTGCACCTGGAACTGCCCGGCGAGCTGCCGCTGCACGAGGCGCACGCGCTATGCGTGCAGGCCTCGGCGGCGATCCGTGAGGGTTATCCGCGAGCCGATGTGATGGTGCATGCCGACCCGGTGTAACGCCGCGCGCTTCAGTTGACGCTGTAACCCCGTCCGCTCAGGCACGCCGCCAGCGAGCGGCGATAGTCATTAGCCACACCGGGCGGCGGGGCGCTGCTGGCCGTGGCCGGGTCGAAGCCGGACTGGCTGACCGCCCAGCGATGACAGTGGTAGCGGTCCTGCTCCTGCTGCTGCGGGCCTTGGCCATTGGCCGGATAGGCGATCACGTCGTAACCGCCGCCGGGCTGGGGTTCCGGTGGCGGGGCGTAGGCCGGCGCCGTCGGATTGACCACCACATAGTCCTGGCGGTCGGGCTGGTACTGGTAGCAGGTGTCGGCGACCAGGAAATACAACAGCCCACTGAGCCAGACTTCCTGGGCGTAGGACGGCAGCGCGTCGACCCTCAGGCCATACGGCGGGCGCACCACGATGTAGTCGCCGCCGTGGGGGCGATACCAGTAGCCGCCGGAATAGTAGTAGTCCTGACCGCGATACGGCACTCGCCGGTAGCGGTCGGGGAAGCGATCGGTGGTGTAGCCGGGACGGTACTGTGGGCCCGGCCCCAGCCATCGCCATGGCCGTCGGGCCTGCCGTGCCAGTCGCCGCCGGGGCGCTGGCCCGGACCGCCGGCTTCCCAGCGACGGTAATCGCCGGGGCGGCGCGGAATATCCTGGTAGTAACCGGGACGCGGCGGTTCGGTCTGGCGCACTTCGTCGCGCGAGTTCAGGGGCGAACTGGGCACGCCCGGGCCATTGGGATCGGGCGGAGCAGGCCTGCCGGGCGCGTCGCCCGGTCCGATGGCCAGCGCGCCCAGGCTGATGCCCATGCCCAGCACCCCGATTACCGCCCACTGCCCGATGCGCGACCTCATATGATTCCTCTCGCTAGCGCTGCTGCTTGGTCCGCGCAGTCTAACCCGCCGCGCAGGTGAGATTCAGACAATAAAAAAGGGAGGCCAGTCGGCCTCCCCTCGGGAATTGTCGTCCGTGCTCGACGCTTGTGGCGTCGGCTCACCTCGCCAGGTCTTCTGGACCCTGCGCAGCCCGGGGGCCAGTTGATCCGATGGGATGGCTGGCCGCGACCGCCTGCTTGAGGCGCGTCGCTGTGGACATGAGTCCGGGCAGTGATTCTGTGGGTAACGATAGAGGATCGGCACCGGCACAGGATTGCGAAGATTGCGGTGATAAATAGCGCTTGCGCAATTTTTCACTCAGGATCGATAATTCGCCGCAATCCGAACAGAAAAGGCATTGTCCATGAGCAAGCTCGACCGCTATGACCTGAGCATCCTCGCCGAATTGCAGCGCGACGCCCGCATTTCCAACCAGGAACTGGCCGAGCGCATCGGCTTGTCGCCCTCGCCCTGCTCGCGACGGGTCAAGCAGCTCGAAGACGATGGCTATATCTCGCGCCAGGTGGCGCTGCTCGATCGCAAGAAGCTCGGCTTGAGCCTCACCGCCTACGTGTTGATCGGCATGGATCGCCACACCCCCGAGCGCTTCGAGACCTTCGAAGCCGCCATCCGCAGCCTGCCCCAAGTCCTGGAATGCAGCCTGGTCACCGGCATGGACGCGGACTATCAGCTCAAAGTGGTGGTCCCGGACATGGACCATTACCAGAAGCTGCTGCTGGGCAGCCTGACCCGTATCGAAGGCGTCACCAGCGTGCGCTCGAGCTTCGTGCTCAACCAGGTACTGGCCAGTACCGAGATGCCATTGACCCACCTGCGTTGAATCCTGCCGAGGGCGGCGTATGATCGGGCGCTCTGACTGACAGGAGCCGGACGATGGACCCCGCCGTATTCGAAGAATGGATGATGATCGTGCTGGTCAGCGTGCTGATCGGCTTCATGGGCTTCATCGTCTGGGACCTGGCGAAGAAGTCCAAGGCCGGACGCTTCGGGACGCTGATCCTGTTCTTCGTGCTCGGCCTCGGGGTGATGGCGTTCATCATCAAGAGCGTGGTGGTGGGCTTCATCGAAGGCGTGTAGTACCTGGAGCGGGCCTGCCAGCGAGCCGCGCGCCTACAGCTTCGCCGGCACCTCGCGCCAACACCCCTGCTCCAACCCATCCAGCGTCCAATCGCCGATGCGCACTCGCACCAGGCGCAAAGTGGGCAACCCCACCGCTGCCGTCATCCGCCGTACCTGACGGTTGCGGCCTTCGCGAATCACCAGCTCCAGCCACGCCGTCGGCACGCTCTTGCGAAAGCGCACCGGCGGGTTGCGCGGCCACAGCGTCGGCTCGTCCAGCGGCCGGGCCTCGGCGGGTAGAGTCATACCGTCGTTGAGTTCCACGCCTTGGCGCAGACGCTGCAACTGCTCGGCGCTCGGCTCACCTTCCACCTGCACCCAGTACGTCTTGGGCAACTTGTGCCGAGGATCGGCGATGCGCGCTTGCAACTGGCCGTCGTTGGTCAGCAGCAGCAGACCCTCGCTGTCGCGGTCCAGCCGCCCAGCCGGATAGATACCGGGGAGGTCGATGAAGTCCTTGAGCGTGGCGCGCCCCTGGTCGTCGCTGAACTGGGTGAGCACGTCGAACGGCTTGTTGAACAGGATCAGGCGCGGTTCGGCCGGTGGCGCCTTGGGCGGGCGCCGGGGGCCGGTAGGACGCGCCGCCGGGCGGCGCGGTTTGGAGCGGGGAGGCAGGGGCATGGGTCCTCAGCGGAACGGCGGCTCGTCGAAACTGCGCAGTTTACGCGAGTGCAGCGTGTCCAGCTCGGTGCGCAGCAGGTCGAGGGCGGCGATGCCGATCTTCAGGTGCTGGCTGACGGCGCGATTGTAGAACGCATTGGCCGAGCCCGGCAGCTTGATCTCGCTGTGCAGCGGCTTGTCGGAGACGCACAGCAAGGTGCCATAAGGCACCCGCAGTCGATAACCCTGGGCGGCGATGGTGCCGCTTTCCATGTCCACCGCCACGGCGCGCGACAGGTTGATCAATGGCCGCTCCTGGGCCCAACGCAGCTCCCAGTTGCGGTCGTCGTAGGTCAGCACGGTGCCGGTGCGCAGGCGCTTCTTCAACTGCTCGCCGCGTTCGCCAGTGACCTGCGCCGCCGCTTCCTGAAGCGCCAACTGCACCTCGGCCAGGGCCGGGATAGGAATGTTCGGCGGCACCACGCGGTCGAGGATGCCGTCGCGGCGCATGTAGGCGTGGGCCAGCACGTAGTCGCCGATGGTCTGCGATTGGCGCAGGCCGCCGCAGTGGCCGATCATCAGCCAGCAGTGCGGCCGCAGCACGGCCAGATGGTCGGTGATGTTCTTGGCATTGGACGGACCAACACCGATGTTGACCAGGGTGATGCCGTCGCCGTCGGCCGCGATCAGGTGGTAGGCCGGCATCTGGTAGCGGTGCCAGACCACCCCGGCGACCAGGGCCTGAGCTTCGCCGTTGTCCATGCCCTTTTCGATCACCACGTTGCCCGGCAGGACCATGCGCACGAAGCGCGGGTCCTGGTGCAGTTGCTCCAGGCCGTGGGCGATGAATTGATCGACGTAGCGGTGGTAGTTGGTCAGCAGAATCCACGGCTGCATGTGACGCCAGTCGCTGCCGGTGTAATGCACCAGCCGGCGCAGGGAGAAGTCCGTGCGCGCAGCGTCGAACAGTGCCAGCGGCAGGGTTTCGGCGCTCTCCCAGTCGTACAGCCCGTCGGCGATGTTGTCGGTGGCGGCGGACAGGTCGGTGCTGGGGAATACCCGCGCCAGGGTGGCGGCGGTGATGCCGCTGCCGGCCAGTTCATCGCCCTGGTCGACCACATAGGGGTAGGGAATGTTCTGCTCGCTGACGCCGACTTCCACGGTCACCGTGTAGTCATGCATCAACGGGCGCAGCTGTTCGAGCAGGTAGCTGCGGAAGGCCGCCGGCTGGGTGACGGTGACGCTGTAGGTGCCGGCCACCTGGACCTTGGCATAGGCGCGCGTGGTGGCGGCGACTTCGCCCTGGCTGAAGTAGGTCAGGCGAATGGCCGGGTAGCGGAACTGCGCGCGCTGCGCCTCATCCGGCTCGGTACGGTCCTTGAGGTAACGCTTCAGGGCCTGGCTGAGGGCACTGGTGGCTTGTTCATGCAGGGCCGCCAGACGGTCGACGGCCTGTTCGGGGTATCAACGACTACAAACGCTTGGCTCACGCTGGGCTTCCTGTCTTGGACTCATGCATGCAGACCATCTTGCCTGCGATCCATTGCAAATTCATCTGTGGCAGCGGCCCAGTCGAGAAAAGCGCAACTTTTACATCGGCGTCGCCCGCTCCATCAGCGCGAGCACGTCGATGCCATGCGGCAGCGTGCCGTACACGCGACCACCGCTGCCCAGGCGGCTGCCGATGAAGGCATCGCTGACCGTGGCATTGCCCGCCTCCAGCAACAGCTTGGCCTGCAGCGCCACGGCGATGTCTTCGGTCAGTTGCCGGGCGCGGTACTGGATGTCGCCGTTGTCGGCCAGCGCCCCCTTGAGGTTGCCGATGTGCGCGGCCAGGCGCGGGTCGCCATGACCGTCGCCCAGCTCGACGAACAGCGCATCGAGCACGCCCGGCTCCTTGGACAGCGCCCGCAGCACGTCCAGGCACTGCACGTTGCCCGAGCCTTCCCAGGTGGAGTTGACCGGTGCCTCGCGGTACAGGCGCGGGAGAATGCTGTCCTCGACATAACCGGCGCCGCCCAGGCACTCAGCAGCCTCGTTGATCATTCCCGGCGCGCGCTTGCAGATCCAGTACTTGCCCACCGCCGTGACCAGGCGGGCGAAATGCGCCTGCTGCGGGTCGTCCAACTGGTCCAGGGCCTGACCCATGCGCAGGCTCAGGGCCAGCGCCGCCTCGCTCTCCAGCGCCAGGTCGGCGAGCACGTTCTGCATCAACGGCTGCTCGCTGAGCCGCTTGCCGCCGACCTTGCGGTGGGCGCAGTGATGCGTGGCCTGGGTCAGCGCCTGGCGCATCAAGGCACTGGAGCCGACCATGCAGTCGAAGCGGGTCATGGCGACCATCTCGATGATGGTCGGCACGCCGCGCCCTTCCTCGCCGATCATCCAGGCCAGGGCGCCGCGAAACTCCACTTCGCTGGAGGCATTGGACTGGTTGCCCAGCTTGTTTTTCAAGCGCTGGATATAGAACTGGTTGCGCTGGTCGTCCGGCCGATGGCGCGGCAGCAGGAAGCAGCTCAGGCCGCGCTCGGTCTGCGCCAGGGTAAGGAAGGCGTCGCACATCGGCGCCGAACAGAACCACTTGTGGCCGACCAGTTCATAGGCCTGCCCTGGTCCAGGCGCGCCCACGGGGTAGGCGCGGGTGGTGTTGGCGCGCACATCGGTGCCGCCCTGCTTTTCGGTCATGGCCATGCCCAGGGTCACCCCGGCTTTATGCCGGTCGCCGACATTGCGCGGGTCGTACTCGCGGGCCAGCACCTTGGGCAGCCAGTACTCGGCCAGTTCCGGTTGCAGGCGCAGCGCGGGCACCGCTGCGAAGGTCATGGTCAGCGGACAGCCGCTGCCCGCCTCGGCCTGGCTGTGCAGGTAGGTCATCGATGCGCGAGCCACATGCGCCCCAGCACGCGGCTCGGCCCACGGCAGCGAGGGCAGGCCATGCTCGATGGCGGTGCGCATCAGCTCGTGATAGGCGGGATGGAATTCCACCAGGTCGATGCGATGACCATAACGGTCATGGCTGCTGAACTGCGGCACATGCGCATTGGCCAGGAAGCCTGCGGCCATCAGCGGCCCACCGGCCAGCGCGCCATAGGCGTCGATGCGCGCGTGCGCCCAGCCCGCGCCGAAGCGGCTTGACCATTGCTGCAGCGGCAGGTCGAGACGGTACAGGTTGGCGCCGTCCAGCGAAGGGGCTGGTTGGTGACGTCGTGGGTTTCGGCATACTGATGCAGGTTCATCGAAGGCTCCTGGGTGCGCGGTGGCCTGGAAACTTCAGTGAAGCACTCATCGCGGGGCAGGCAAAGGGACGAAACCGCCGTTTCCGACGGGATCGCGGGCAGCGCCAGGGCTGTCTACCTCACCGGCGAATCCGTTATGAACGCTTTGGTGGTAAGCTCGCCGACCATGAATACCTACAGCTCCCGTCCCGTTGTCCTCTGTCTTTCCGGCCACGACCCCAGTGGCGGCGCCGGTCTGCAGGCAGATATCGAAGCCCTGATCGCCCAGGGCTGTCACGCCGCACCCGCCGTGACCGCCCTGACCGTGCAGGATACCGTCGATGTGTCCGACTTCCGCGTGCTCGACCGCCAGTGGGTACTGGCGCAGGCCAATGCGGTGCTGGCCGATTCGCCCGTGGCGGCGGTCAAGCTGGGCATGCTCGGCTCCATCGAGATGGTCGACACCGTCGCCGAACTGCTCGCCGCTCACCCGCACGTGCCGTTGGTCTGCGACCCGGTGCTGCGCGCCGGTGGCGGCGGTCGACTGGGCAAGGATGAAGTGGGCTACGCCCTGCGCGAGCGCCTGCTGCCCCGGGCCACCATCGCCACGCCGAACCTGCCCGAGGCGCGCATCCTCGCCGACCTGCCGTCTGGCAGCGCCGACGACTGCGCGGAGAAACTTCTGCCGTTCTGCGAGCATCTGCTGATCACCGGCGGCCATGGCGACGAAGTGGAGATCCACAACCGTCTGTACAGCCGCAGCGGCCAGCAGCACACCTGGACCTGCCAACGCCTGCCCGGCAGCTACCACGGCTCGGGCTGCACCCTGGCCAGCGCCCTGGCCGGACGCCTGGCCCTGGGCGAGGAACTGGTCAGCGCCGTGCGCAGCGCCTTGGACTACACCTGGCGCACCCTGCGCGACGCCGAGCGACTGGGTCGCGGCCAGTACGTGCCACGGCGCCTGCCCCTGGATTTCTGCCACTGACACGAGGCCGTCCCATGAAGCTACGTGGCCTGTATGCCATCACTGACAGCCAACTGCTCGCCGGGCGCTTTCTGGCGCACGTCGAAGCGGCCCTGGAAGGCGGCGTCTGCCTGCTGCAATACCGCGACAAGGGCGACGACACCGCACGCCGCCTGCGCGAGGCCGAGGCCCTGATGAGGCTGTGCGAGCGCTACGGTACGGCGCTGATCATCAATGACGACGCCGAACTGGCGGCGCGCCTGGGCGTCGGCGTGCACCTGGGGCAGACCGACGGTCCGCTGACCCCGGCCCGTGCCCTGCTAGGGCGCCAGGCCATCATCGGCTCCACCTGCCACGCCAGCCTGGCGCTGGCCGAGCAGGCCGCCGCCGAAGGCGCCAGCTACGTGGCCTTCGGCCGCTTCTTCAATTCCCAGACCAAGCCCGGCGCTCCGGCTGCCAGCCTCGAGCTCATCGGCCAGGCCCGCGCCCAGCTCACGCTGCCGATCGCCGTGATCGGCGGCATCACCCTCGACAACGCCGCCGCACTGGTCGCCCATGGCGCCGACCTGCTGGCGGTGATCCACGGCCTGTTCGGTGCCGACAGCGCGCAGGAAGTGACCCGCCGCGCCCGCGCCTTCAATGCTTTGTTCGCTTGCTGACTTCGAGAGACGATCCCATGTCCCGTTCCGAAACACTGTTCGCCCAAGCCCAGAAACACATTCCCGGCGGCGTCAACTCGCCCGTTCGCGCGTTCAAGAGCGTCGGCGGCACGCCGCTGTTCTTCAAGCACGCCGAAGGCGCCTATGTGGTCGATGAAGACGACAAGCGCTACGTCGACTACGTCGGTTCCTGGGGCCCGATGATCCTCGGCCACGGCCATCCGCAGGTGCTCGACGCGGTGCGCCGTCAGTTGGAGCACGGCCTGTCGTACGGTGCCCCGACCGCCATGGAAACCGAGATGGCCGACCTGGTCTGCTCGCTGGTGCCGTCGATGGAGATGGTGCGCATGGTCAGCTCCGGCACTGAAGCGACCATGAGCGCCATTCGCCTGGCCCGTGGCTACACCGGCCGCGACGCGATCATCAAGTTCGAAGGCTGCTACCACGGTCACTCCGACAGCCTGCTGGTCAAGGCCGGTTCCGGCCTGCTGACCCAGGGCGTGCCGAGCTCGGCCGGGGTGCCGGCGGACTTCGCCAAGCACACCCTGACCCTGCCCTTCAACGACCTGGCCGCCGTCGAAAAGACCCTGGCCGACGTGGGCCAGAGCGTGGCCTGCATCATCGTCGAGCCGGTAGCCGGCAATATGAACTGCGTGCCCCCGGCCGCAGGCTTCCTCGAAGGCCTGCGCAGCCTGTGCGACCAGCATGGCGTGGTGTTGATCTTCGATGAAGTGATGACCGGCTTCCGCGTCTCGCTCGGCGGCGCTCAAGGCCATTACGGCATCACGCCGGACCTCTCCACCTTCGGTAAGATCGTCGGTGGCGGCATGCCGGTCGGCTGCTTCGGCGGCAAGCGCGAGATCATGGGCTGCATCGCCCCGCTCGGCCCGGTCTACCAGGCCGGCACCCTGTCGGGCAACCCGCTGGCCATGGCCGCCGGCCTGACCACCCTGAAGCTGATCAGCCGTCCGGGCTTCCACGACGAACTGACGGCCTTCACCAGCCGCATGCTCTACGGCCTGCAGCAGCGCGCCGACGCCGCCGGCATCCCGTTCGTCACCACGCAGGCGGGTGCGATGTTCGGCCTGTACTTCAGCGGCGCCGACGACATCGTTACCTTCGACGACGTCATGGCCAGCGACGCCGAGCGCTTCAAGCGCTTCTTCCACCTGATGCTCGACGGCGGCGTGTACCTGGCGCCAAGCGCGTTCGAGGCGGGCTTCACCTCCATCGCCCACGGCGAAGCCGAGTTGAAGATCACCCTGGATGCGGCGGAAAAGGCCTTCGCGGCGCTGAAATAAACGGCATCGTCCCCCTGCCTGGCGCCCTCTTCCCCAGTGGGCGTCAGGCACGATGGTCCAGGCACCGGCGGCCGATGTCTTTGTGCTCAGATAAATTAGAGTAAAACTTTGTAAGGTAGGCGCTGCTTATCCCATAATGTGCCATCAACGACATTGGCCGCAGCTTTGCAGAGGTAAGTCGATCCCCATGAACCGCACCGGCCGTGCCCTGACGCTGGGCTGCCTGTTGCTTCTTCAGCCCCTGCTGGCCCTGGCAGAGGGCGGCAATTCGTTGCTGATTCCAGCGACGGGCCGCTGCACTCTCAACGCCCAGCCGCAAGACCTGGAGAACGCACTCAACGCCTGCGCGCAGAGTGCCGAGGCCGGCGATGCTCAGGCGCAGTACGAACTCGGCGAGTTCTACTACAGCGGCAACCAGGCCCCCAAGGACCTGAACAAGGCCCTGAACTGGTTCGAAAAAGCCTCGCTGCAGGGGCACGCCCAGGCCCAGTACCGCCTGGGCGGCATGTTCATGCGCGGTGAAGGGGTTCAGGCCAATCACGTCCAGGCCTACATCCTGCTCAAGATTGCCGCGGTCAACGGCGCCGAAGACGCCCTGGACCTGGCCGACGAGGTGACCGAGCAGATGTCGCGAGAAGAACTGGAACACGCTACCCAGGTACTGGGTCAGATCTTCCGCAAGTACCTGCTGGAGCTGCAGAGCGCCGAAGGCCGCACGCCGTTCTCGCCACTGCCTTGAGCAGTGCGCATGCAACCGATCTGTCGCGCAACGGTCAGATACCTCTGCCACAGTGCCCCATACCCTTGATCGCTTCAGAGCTTTCGCCACCACCGATCAAGGGTTATTCTTCGTTTCACATCCTTCGTCGAGCGCCTTGAACCGACCTTGAACGCACCCATACAACCCCATCGTTTCACCCTCGAACCCTTCGAGGCCCACCGTTTCGCCAACTTGTGCGGCCAGTTCGACGCGCATCTGCGCCTGATCGAACAACGCCTGGCCATCGAGATCCGCAACCGCGGCAATCAGTTCGAACTGATCGGCGAACCCAAGACCACCTCCGCCGCCGAACAACTGCTGCGCCGTCTCTACCGCGAGACCAAGGCCATCGAGCTGTCGCCGGAAACGGTCCACCTCTATCTCCAGGAATCGGCCGTGGAGAACATCGACAATCCCGCCGTCAACGAAGTCAGCGTCTCGCTGCGCACGCGCAAGGGCAACATTCGTCCGCGCGGCGCCAACCAGCAGCGCTACGTCAAGGAAATCCTGGCCAACGACATCAACTTCGGCATCGGCCCGGCCGGTACCGGCAAGACCTACCTGGCCGTGGCCTGTGCCGTCGATGCCCTGGAACGCGAGCAGGTGCGCCGTATCCTGCTGGTGCGTCCGGCGGTCGAGGCCGGCGAAAAGCTCGGCTTCCTGCCAGGCGACCTGGCACAGAAGATCGACCCCTACCTGCGCCCGCTGTACGACGCCCTGTATGAAATGCTCGGCTTCGAGCACGTGGCCAAGCTGATCGAGCGCCAGGTGATCGAGATCGCCCCGTTGGCCTACATGCGCGGTCGCACGCTGAACAACAGCTTCATCATCCTCGACGAAAGCCAGAACACCACCCTGGAACAGATGAAGATGTTCCTCACCCGTATCGGCTTCGGCTCCACGGCGGTGATCACCGGTGACATCACCCAGGTCGACCTGCCGCGTGGCACCAAGTCGGGCCTGGCCCACGTCATCGACGTGCTCAAGGATGTGCCCGGCATCAGCTTCACGCACTTCCAGCCCAAGGACGTGGTACGTCACCCGCTGGTGCAGCGCATCGTCGAAGCCTACGACCGTTTCGAGGCCGCTCAGGCCAAGCCCGAGGCGCGCGGCAACGATGCTTGAACTCGACCTGCAACGGGCCACCGAGGCGGCGGCGCCAGACGACGCCGCCTTCCGCCGCTGGTGCGAACTGGCTCTGCGCCAGCGCAGCGCCGACTCGGAAATGACCATTCGCCTGGTCGAGGAAGACGAAGGCCGCGCGCTCAATCACACCTACCGGCACAAGGACTATGCGACCAACGTATTGTCCTTCCCGGCTGACGTGCCCGACGAACTGCTGGATATTCCCTTGCTCGGCGACCTGGTCATCTGCGTACCCGTCGTCGAGCGCGAGGCCGCCGAACAAGGCAAGTCGCTGGAGGCGCACTGGGCGCACCTGGTGATCCACGGCTGCCTGCACCTGCTGGGCTACGACCACATCGACGACGATGAGGCCGAGGAAATGGAAGCGCTGGAACGCCAATTGCTGGCCGAACTGGGTCATCCCGACCCCTACGCCGACGACGACACCGATTCAATCACCCACTGACCATTGCAAGGACCACGAGTACACCGCCATGAGCGAAGATCGATCGAGCAACGGGCAAAAGTCCTGGCTGGGTAAGCTGACCCAGGCTTTTGCCCATGAGCCGAAAAACCGCCAGGAGCTCCTCGAGCTGCTGCGCGAAGCCCATCAGAACAAGCTGCTCGACAGCGAAGCGCTGACCATCGTCGAAGGCGCCATCCAGGTCGCCGACCTGCAGGTGCGCGACATCATGGTGCCGCGCTCGCAGATGATCAGCATCAAGGCCAGCCAGTCGCCTCGCGAATTCCTGCCGGCGGTGATCGACGCCGCGCACTCGCGCTACCCGGTGATCGGCGAGAGCCATGACGATGTGCTCGGCATCCTGCTGGCCAAGGACCTGCTGCCGCTGATCCTCAAGGAGAACGGCGACAGCTTCAACATCAAGGACCTGCTGCGTCCGGCCACCTTCGTGCCCGAGTCCAAGCGGCTGAACGTGCTCCTGCGCGAATTCCGCGCCAACCATAACCACATGGCCGTGGTCATCGACGAATACGGCGGCGTGGCCGGGCTGGTCACCATCGAGGACGTGCTCGAACAGATCGTCGGCGACATCGAGGACGAGCACGACGTCGAGGAGGACAGCTACATCAAGCCGCTGCCCAGCGGCGACTTCCTGGTCAAGGCCCTGACCCCCATCGAGAACTTCAATGCGTTCTTCGACAGCGCGTTCTCGGACGATGAGTTCGACACCGTCGGCGGTCTGGTCATGAGCGCCTTCGGCCACCTGCCCAAGCGCAACGAGACCACTGAAATCGGCGCCTACCGCTTCCGCATTCTCAACGCCGACAGCCGCCGCGTGCACCTGCTGCGCCTGACCCCGATCACCCGTTAAGGACGACCATGCGCTGGATCACCCGCCCCGGCTGGCCCGGTAACCTGCTGGCCTTGGTGGCCGGCGCCTCCACTTCGCTGGCCCTGGCGCCGTTCGATCTGTGGCCGATCGCGCTGCTGTCGATCATGCTGTTCTACCTCGGCCTGCGCGAGCTCAGCCCGCGTCAGGCACTGGGGCGCGGCTGGTGCTACGGTTTCGGCCTGTATGGCGCCGGCACCAGCTGGATCTACGTCAGCATCAACACTTACGGCGGTGCCTCGCCGCTGCTGGCCACCCTGCTGCTGGTGGCGTTCTTCGCCGCCATCGCCTGGTTCTTCGCCCTGCCAGCCTGGCTCTGGGCGCGCTGGCTGCGCCGCACCGAGGCGCCGCTGGCCGATGCCTTGTGCTTCGCCGCCTTGTGGCTGTTGCAGGAAGCCTTCCGCGGCTGGTTCCTCACCGGTTTCCCCTGGCTCTACGCCGGCTACAGCCAACTCGACGGCCCGCTGGCCGGCCTGGCACCGCTGGGCGGCGTGTGGCTGATCTCCTTTGCCCTGGCGCTGTCGGCAGCCTTGCTGTGCAACCTGTCGCGCCTGCGCGCACGTCCTTCGTTCTTCGCTGTCGGCGCAGTGCTGTTGATAGCGCCCTGGGTGCTCGGCCTGGGCCTGAAAGGCCACGCCTGGACCCGCCCGGCCGGCGACCCGCTGAAAGTCGCCGCCGTTCAGGGCAACGTCGAGCAGGAAGTGAAATGGGACCCGGCCCACGTAAACGCGCAGCTGGCGCTGTACCGAGACATGACCTTGCGCTCGCAGCCGGCCGACATCGTAGTGTGGCCGGAAACGGCGGTGCCGGTGCTCAAGGATCAGGCGCAAGGCTACATCGACATGATGGGCAGCTTCGCCGCGGACCGTCATGCGGCGCTGATCACCGGCGTGCCGGTGCGTCAGGTGGTGCACCAGCAGCGCCGCTACTTCAACGGCATCACCGTCACCGGCGAAGGCGATGGCACCTACCTCAAGCAGAAGCTGGTGCCGTTTGGCGAGTACGTGCCGCTGCAAGACATGCTGCGCGGGCTGATCGAGTTCTTCAATCTGCCGATGTCCGACTTCGCCCGCGGGCCTGATGACCAGCCACTGCTCCAGGCCAAGGGCTATCAGATCGCGCCGTACATCTGCTACGAAGTGGTCTACCCCGAGTTCGCCGCAGGCCTGGCCGCGCGCAGCGACCTGCTGCTGACCATCAGCAACGACACCTGGTTCGGCACCTCGATCGGGCCGTTGCAGCACCTGCAGATGGCGCAGATGCGCGCCTTGGAGGCCGGTCGCTGGATGATCCGTGCCACCAACAACGGCGTTACCGCGCTGATCGACCCGTTCGGCAAGATCACCACGCAGATCCCGCAGTTCCAGCAGGCGATCCTGTATGGCGAGGTGGTGCCCATGCAGCAACTCACGCCGTATCTGCAATGGCGCTCATGGCCGCTGGCGATCATCTGCCTGCTGCTGATGGGCTGGGCGCTGCTGGCCGGGCGCATCGCCAAGACCGCGTGAGCATCGCCTTTGGTCCCTGTAGAAACGGCGTTGCGCCGCGTCTACAGGGACAGCGGATCAGTAGAACAACCGATACCCCACCAGCCCGACGGCCTCATTGAGCAACTGCCCGTTCTGCCACATCGCCCGGCTCTCCGGCAGCAGCCCGGCAAATGGCCGCGCGTGATCGGCGCCAAGGAAGCCCACTGGCGCCGGCACCACCTCGAACCCGACCTGCTCGAAGCTCCAGCGCGAACGCGGCATGTGCCAGGCCTGGGTCACCACGACCACGCGCCGGATGCCCAGCGGTTGCAACATCTGGGCACTGAAGCGGGCGTTTTCCCACGTAGTGCGGCTGGCCTCTTCCTTCCAGGTCACGTTCACGCCGAAATCGGCTTGCAGACGCTGCGCCATCAACTGCGCCTCGCTCGGCGGCGTGCCGTAGTGCAGTCCACCACTGGTCAACACCGGCAGGCCCGAGGCCTTGGCCAACTGCGCCGCGTAACGCATGCGCTCCAGCGCCGAAGGGCTGGGCTGATCGTCACCGCCCCAGGCCGGATCGCCACGTTCACGCCCGGCACCGAGAATGACGATGGCATCGGCGCGCCGGGACAGCGTTGCCCACGCCTGCGGCGCCAGCGGCGCCTCGGTCTCCAGCACTCGGGCCGACTCCTGCACCACCAGCGGCAGGCTCATCAGCCACAACCCGCCCAGTCCGAGGGCAAAACACAGCGCCGCCACGCGTGGCCGGCGTCTGCGCAACCACCAGCCTGCCACGAGTAACAGCAGCAGCAGACCTGGCGGCATCAACCAGTGTTTAATGAAGAATCGAATCGGCATGCATACCTCCGGCAAGGCGTGCAGCCTAAAAGCAACGGGGCCGGGCCACAAGTGCCCGGCCCCGATCGCCAAGGTGGTCAAATCACCGGTGCAGGCCCACTAGCGGGCCGTTTGCTTCCTGGAACCGGACACGGACGCGGGGCGCGTTCGATCCTTGAGCCAGACGATCTTGCCGCGCCCGGCGTCTGCCGACGTACCGCTGCCAGGGCGGGCGAACCGGTGCTCGGGAAGGCGGTCCAGATAGGCCTTGATCACCCGGAACTCCGCCGGGCTGAGGTCCCGCAGTTCCAGTTCGGCGGGCATTTCATCACGCAAGCCGGCGGATGTCCTGGCCACTTCCAAGGCCAGGCCCACCCGGTCGATCAGACGCTCATAGAGCTCGGGTTTGATTGCGGTTAGCTGCGACTCTCCCATCGTTCACCTCATTGAAGGTCAGAATATCTTCCCCCTCCGAACAGCTTAGCGGCGCTGCGCAAAGCAGCTGCCCGTCGCGACAAACGGAGCGCACTGCGCCAATCACATTCAGCGTTTCCCCGAACGCGCGGCGCTCATGTATGCTAGGCCGTTCACTCTCACCGCCACCGGAGTGCCGGACGCAGCGAGGTTGCGCTGCCTGGAAACAAGGTCTCCCTCTCTCATTAAAAGTAGCCATGCACGAACAATACCAGCCCCGTGATATCGAAGCCGCCGCCCAGTCCTTCTGGGACGAGCAACAATCGTTCGCTGTGACCGAACAGCCAGGCCAGGACACCTACTACTGCCTGTCGATGTTCCCGTACCCGAGCGGCAAGCTACACATGGGCCACGTGCGCAACTACACCATCGGCGACGTGATCGCCCGCTACCAGCGCATGCTGGGCAAGAACGTCCTGCAACCGATGGGTTGGGACGCCTTCGGCATGCCGGCGGAAAACGCGGCGATGAAGAACAACGTCGCGCCGGCCAAGTGGACCTACGAAAACATCGATTACATGAAGACCCAGCTCAAGAGCCTGGGCCTGGCCATCGACTGGTCGCGTGAAGTCACCACCTGCAAGCCGGACTACTACCGCTGGGAGCAGTGGCTGTTCACCCGCCTGTTCGAAAAAGGCGTGATCTACCGCAAGAACGGGACCGTGAACTGGGACCCGGCCGACCAGACCGTGCTGGCCAACGAGCAAGTCATCGACGGCCGCGGCTGGCGTTCGGGCGCGCTGATCGAGAAGCGCGAAATCCCGATGTACTACTTCCGCATCACCGACTACGCCGACGAACTGCTGGAAAGCCTCGACGAACTGCCGGGCTGGCCCGAGCAGGTCAAGACCATGCAGCGCAACTGGATCGGCAAGTCGCGCGGCATGGAAGTGCAGTTCCCCTACGATCAGGCCAGCATCGGCCAGTCCGGTGCACTGAAAGTCTTCACCACCCGCCCCGATACCCTGATGGGCGCCACCTATGTCGCCGTCGCCGCCGAGCACCCGCTGGCCACCCAGGCCGCCCAGGGCAATCCGGCGCTGCAGGCGTTCATCGACGAGTGCAAGAGCGGCAGCGTCGCCGAGGCCGACATGGCCACCCAGGAGAAGAAGGGCATGGCCACTTCCCTGCGGGTCGAGCATCCACTGACCGGCGAGAAGCTGCCGGTATGGGTCGCCAACTACGTGCTGATGCACTACGGCGACGGCGCGGTGATGGCTGTCCCGGCACACGACGAGCGCGACTTCGAGTTCGCCCGCAAGTACCAGTTGCCGGTCAAGGCGGTGGTGCGCACCAGCGCCGGTGATGACGTCGGCGCCGAATGGAACGCCGCCTACGGTGAGCACGGTGTGCTGATCAACTCCGGCGAGTTCGACGGCCTGGACTTCGCCGGCGCGTTCGACGCCATCGAAGCGGCCCTGATCCGCAAGCAACTCGGCAAGTCGCGTACCCAGTTCCGCCTGCGCGACTGGGGCATCAGCCGCCAGCGCTACTGGGGCTGCCCGATCCCGATCATCCATTGCCCGTCCTGCGGCGACGTGCCTGTGCCGGAAGACCAACTGCCGGTGCGCCTGCCCGAAGACGTGGTGCCGGACGGCGCCGGCTCGCCGCTGGCGCGCCTGCCCGAGTTCTACGCGTGCACCTGCCCGAAATGCGGCAGCCCGGCCAAGCGTGAAACCGACACCATGGACACTTTCGTCGAGTCGTCCTGGTACTTCGCCCGCTACGCCTCGCCGCACTACGACCAAGGCCTGGTCGACCCGAAAGCGGCCAACCACTGGCTGCCGGTCGATCAGTACATCGGCGGTATCGAACACGCCATCCTGCACCTGCTCTACGCGCGCTTCTTCCACAAGCTGATGCGCGACGAAGGCCTGGTCACCTCCAACGAGCCGTTCAAGAACCTGCTGACCCAAGGCATGGTGGTCGCCGAGACCTACTTCCGTGTGGCCAGCAACGGTGGCAAGGACTGGTTCAATCCCGCCGACGTCGAAGTCGAGCGCGACGCCAAGGCCAAGATCATCGGCGCACGCCTGAAGACCGATGGCCTGCCGGTGGAAATCGGCGGCACCGAGAAGATGTCCAAGTCGAAGAACAATGGCGTCGACCCGCAGGCCATGATCGACGCCTACGGCGCCGACACCTGCCGCCTGTTCATGATGTTCGCCTCGCCACCGGACATGAGCCTGGAATGGTCCGACTCCGGCGTCGAAGGCGCCAGCCGCTTCCTGCGTCGGGTCTGGCGTCTGGCCCAGGGCCATGTCGCCCAAGGTTTGCCGGGCAGCCTCGACATCGCCGCGCTGGACGATGCGCAGAAGGTCATTCGCCGCGCTATCCACGCGGCCATCAAGCAAGCGAGCACCGATGTAGGCCAGTTCCACAAGTTCAACACCGCCATCGCCCAGGTGATGACGCTGATGAACGTGCTGGAGAAAGCGCCGCAGGCCACCGCGCAGGACCGTGCACTGCTGCACGAGGGCCTGGAAGCGGTGACCCTGCTGCTGGCACCGATCACGCCGCACCTCTCGCACGCTCTGTGGCAGGCGCTGGGCCATGCCCAGCCGGTCATCGATGCCGTCTGGCCAACCGTCGACGAGAGCGCCTTGGTGCAGGACAGCCTCACCCTGGTGGTGCAGGTCAACGGCAAGCTGCGCGGCCAGGTGGAAATGCCGGCCACCGCCAGCCGCGAAGACATCGAACACGCCGCCCGCAACAACGAGAACGTCCTGCGCTTCCTCGATGGCCTGACCATCCGCAAGGTCATCGTGGTACCGGGCAAGCTGGTCAACATCGTCGCCAACTGATGGCAAGCCCGCCCTGGCGACGGGGCGGGCGCAACAGGCCCAAAAGGGAGCTACACCATGATCAAACGCAATCTGCTGGTAATTGGCCTGGCCGCTGCGCTGGGCGCCTGCGGTTTCCAGCTGCGCGGTACCGGCACCAACGAACTGGCTTTCAAGGAGCTGGACCTGGGTGCGCGCAACGCTTACGGCGACACCGTCAAACAACTGCGCCAGTCGCTGCAGAGCAGCGGCGTCAAGGTCTACAGCGGGGCACCCTACAAGCTGGTGCTGACCAGCGAGCAGGAATCCCAGCGCGCCGCCACCTACACCGGCGGTAGCCGCTCGGCGGAATACGAGCTGACCACCGTGCTCAACTACGTGGTGCAGGGTCATAACGACACCGTGCTGCTGGAAGACAAACTGGAAGTGCGCAAGGACTACGTCTACGACGGCAACAACATCGCCGGCTCCACCCAAGAATCCGGTCAGATCCGCAAGGAACTGCGCCGCGAACTGGTCCAGGGCATGATGGTTCGCCTGCAGCAGCTCACCCCGGCACAACTGGCCGACCTCCAGCAAAAAGCCGACGAGCGCGCCCGCGCCGAAGCCGAAGCGTTGCGCGAAGCCCAGCGTGTGCAGGACAACACGCCCCAGCAATCGCCGATGGAAGTCCCGGCCAACTGAGGCTCAATGGGGCACCTGCGGTGCCCCTGCCCCGCCATGAAGCTTTCTCCCGCCCAACTCAACAAGCACCTGCAAGGCACGCTGGCGCCGGTCTACGTGGTCAGCGGCGACGATCCGCTGCTGTGCCAGGAGGCCGCTGACGCCATCCGCACGGCCGCGCGCCAGCAGGGCTTCGACGAACGCCAGGTGTTCAGCGCCGACGCCAATTTCGACTGGGGCAGCCTGCTGCTGGCCGGTGCCAGCCTGTCCCTGTTCGCCCAGCGACGGCTGCTCGAATTGCGCCTGCCGTCGGGCAAGCCCGGTGACAAAGGCGCCGCCGCGCTGATGGAGTACTGCGCCCGGCCCGCCGAGGACACCCTGCTGCTGGTCAGCCTGCCCAAGCTCGACGGCAGCGCGCAAAAGACCAAGTGGGGCAAGGCGCTGATCGACGGTGAACAGTGCCAGTTCATCCAGATCTGGCCAGTGGACGCCCAACAGTTGCCGCAGTGGATCAACCAGCGCCTGTCTCAGGCCGGCCTGTCGGCGCAGCGCGATGCGCTCGACCTGATCGCTGCGCGGGTAGAAGGCAACCTGCTGGCTGCGGCCCAGGAAATCGAGAAGCTCAAGCTGCTGGCCGACGGTAATCAGATCACCGTCGAGACGGTGCAAGCCGCTGTCGCCGACAGCGCCCGCTTCGATGTCTTCGGCCTGGTCGATGCCATCCTCAATGGCGAAGCGGCGCATGCCCTGCGCATGCTCGAAGGGCTGCGTGGCGAGGGCGTGGAACCGCCGGTCATCCTCTGGGCCTTGGCCCGCGAACTGCGCCTGCTGGCCGGACTGGCCCAGCAGTTCAGCCAGGGCGTGCCGCTGGACAAAGCCTTCAGCCAGGCCAGGCCACCGGTGTGGGACAAGCGTCGACCACTGGTGAGCAAGGCCTTGCAGCGGCTCTCGGCGCAGCGTTGGACTCAACTGTTGCAGGACGCCCAGCGCATCGATGCACAGATCAAGGGTCAGGCCGAGGGCTCGCCGTGGACCAGCCTGGCGCGGCTGGTGCTGCTGATGGCGGGCCAGCGCATTGGCCTGCCGTCGCAGTGATCACGGGGCTGCGCGCTTTCGCCGCAGCGCACGCAGGTCCGCGACCATAAACAGATTCAATTGGCCCTGCCCTTCAGCGCCCCGTACAGTCGCCCCTCGAACGTCAACCTACCGGGAATCCGCCATGAGCAAAAAGCCGAAAAAGCACGGCCCCAACAAGGCCAAGTCGATCATCGCCCAACCCCTGTTCCGCTGCCGCCAGGAACGACCGGAAAAGGGCAAAGGCAGCTACCGCCGCGAAGCCTTCCAATCGAGAGATTGGGAGGCTTCTTGCTTTCTGGCCGCCTGAAAAAGCCGCAGGCATGATATGGTCGGCACCTGAACTGCAAAACTGGATCTGTGCATGTCCTTCAGTCTTCCCCAGCGCTGGCAGTCCCGCCAGCTGATCGCGGCTTCCAGCTTCATCCTGCTCGTCGCCTGCGCGGAAAAACCTACCGCCGCCGACGCCCTGCCCTTGGCTCCAGCCCAACCCACTGCCAACGTCAGCCTTCCGGCCAGCAGCGCCGACAGCGCCGACAGCAACGGCGATATCCAGCCGCTGCAGACCTTCGCCCAGTGGCAGGCGGGCTTCCGTCAGCAGGCCTTGCAAGCCGGCATCAGCGCGGCCACCTTCGACCGCGCATTCCTCGGTGTCACGCCGGACATGGACGTGATCAAGGCCGATCGCAGCCAGCCGGAATTCAGCCGCCCGGTCTGGGAATACCTCGACAGCGCGCTGTCGCCGCTGCGGGTGCGCAACGGCAAGAAACTGCTGGAGCAGAATGCCGAGTTGCTCTCACGCATCGAGCAACGCTACGGCGTCGATCGCCAGGTGCTGGTGGCGGTGTGGGGCATGGAAAGCAACTTCGGTCAGTTCCAGGGCAACAAATCGGTGATCCGCTCGCTGGCCACCCTGGCCTACGAAGGCCGTCGCCCAACCTTCGCCCAGGACCAGCTCATCGCGGCCCTACAGATCCTGCAGAACGGTGACATTCAGCCTGAAGCCATGCGCGGCTCCTGGGCCGGCGCCATGGGCCAGACCCAGTTCATCCCCACCACCTACAACACTCATGCGGTGGATTTCGACGGCGATGGTCGCCGCGACATCTGGAACAGCACGCCGGACGCCCTGGCTTCCACTGCGCACTACCTGCAGAGCTCAGGCTGGAAGCGCGGGCAACCGTGGGGCTTCGAGGTCCAGGTACCGGCCGGCTTCGATTACTGGCTGGCCGACGGCGCCCAGCGCAAGCCGGTCAGTGAATGGCTGAGCCTGGGTGTGAAGCTGCCCACCGGCACGCAACTGCCTGCGGATAGCAACTCGCTGTCGGCGGCACTCCTGTTGCCAGCGGGCGCGCGCGGCCCAGCCTTCCTGGTGCTGGACAACTTCCGCGCGATCCTCAAGTACAACAATTCCTCGTCCTATGCGCTGGCCGTGAGCTTGCTGGGCGACCGCTTCTCCGGCTGGGGTTTCATCGCCGGAGCCTGGCCGAAGGACGATCTGCCGTTGAGCCGCAGCGAGCGGGTCGAGTTGCAGAACCTGCTCAACGCCCGCGGACACGACGCCGGCAACGCCGACGGCATCATCGGCGCCAATACCCGCAAGGCGATTCGCACGGCTCAGCAGGGCCTGGGCTGGCCGGCCGATGGTTACCCGACGCACAAGCTGCTGGAGAGCCTGCGCTAAGGGCGCAGCTCGAGCGGCGAAGCTGAAAACCCGGGACTGCTGCGCAGTCCAATCGCGACACGAGGCCGCTCCCACGAGAGCGTGCGAGCTGTCTGAGCCTACACCGGCCAACTTGTGGGAGCGGCCTTGTGCCGCTCCCACAAGGGCTAGGCGCTGAACAACGGCTGTTCCAGCGTCAACGTCTGAACGTCGCTGTCCAGCCGCACGCGCGCGCCCAACGGTAGACACACATTCGGGTCGCAATGCCCGCTGCGCCATCCAGCCAGCACGGGCACCTGCAAGGGGCCGAAGATGTCGCGCAACAACGGCTGCAACGACGCCACGGTAATACCGGCGAAGTCCCCCACCAGCACGCCCTTGACCCCCTTCAGTCTGCCCGCCAGGCGCAGTTGGGTGAGCAACCGATCCACCCGGTACAGCGGCTCGTTGACGTCCTCGATGAACAGGATGCTGTCGTGCGTCTCGATCTGCGCCGATGTGCCCAGCGTCGCGCCAAGCATCGACAGGTTGCCGCCGACCAGACGCCCGCTGGCTGCACCGGGCACCACGGTGGTCAACGCGAAGTCCTGCGGATGCGCGATCACATCGCCGCAACCCACCTGCCCACTCAACTGCGCGAGCAGCGAACTCACCGTAGGCTCGCGCTTGTCCCCGAGCAGATCAGCATTGAGCATACCGCCGTGGAAGCTGATGAATCCGGCATGCCGCGCAATGGCCGTGTGCAAGGCAGTGATATCGCTGTAACCGATCAAGGGTTTCAGATGCTGGCGAATCAGCGAGAAGTCCAACCGGTCAAGCAGCCGCATGCTGCCGTAGCCACCACGCATGCACAGAATCGCGTCGATCTGCGGATCGGCAAACGCGTCGTGCAGATCGCGCAGGCGCTGCTCATCGCTCCCTGCCAGATACCCCTGCGCCTGCAACACCCCCGGATAGATCCGGCACTCATATCCGCGGCGCTCGAACCATTGCGTGACCGTGCTCACATCCACCCGCGCCGGTCCCGCCGGTGCCACGATGGCAAACCGCGCCCCTGGCACCAAGGCCTTAGGCAACCCTATTGCAGCTGTTCCAACGCGCTCCACCTTGCACCTCCACCACGCTCACTGCTTGCTGCAAAAAAAAATGCCGATGACGCTTGGCAGCGTACATCGGCATGTTCGACCCGCCCCGACTCAGAGCTTGATCTTGGCTTCGTGGGCCTGCTGGTCGGCGTGGTACGAGGAGCGCACCAGCGGGCCGGAGGCGACATTCTTGAAGCCCATCTTGTAGCCTTCCTCGGCGAACCAGGCGAAGGTGTCCGGGTGCACGAAGCGTTGCACCGGCAGGTGGCTGCGCGACGGCTGCAGGTACTGGCCGAGGGTGAGCATGTCGATCTCGTGCTCGCGCATGCGCTGCATCACCTCGATGACTTCTTCGTCGGTCTCGCCCAGGCCCAGCATCAAGCCCGATTTGGTCGGCACGTGCGGCACCATCTGCTTGAACTTCTGCAGCAGGTCCAGCGACCAGTCGTAGTCCGAACCCGGACGCGCCGCCTTGTACAGGCGCGGCACGGTTTCCAGGTTGTGGTTGAACACGTCCGGCGGGGTCTGCGCGGTGATTTCCAGTGCCACGTCCATGCGACCACGGTAGTCCGGCACCAGGGTTTCGAGTTGCACGCCGGGCGACAAGGCGCGGATCTCGCGGATGCAGTCGGCGAAGTGCTGGGCGCCGCCGTCACGCAGGTCGTCGCGGTCCACCGAGGTGATCACCACGTACTTCAGGCGCAGGTCGGCGATGGCCACGGCCAGGTTCTTCGGCTCGTCCAGGTCCAGCGGCTTGGGACGACCGTGACCGACGTCGCAGAACGGGCAGCGACGGGTGCAGATATCACCCATGATCATGAAGGTGGCCGTGCCGCCAGAGAAGCATTCGCCCAGGTTCGGGCAGGACGCCTCTTCACAGACGCTGTGCAGCTTGTGCTTGCGCAGCAGTTGCTTGATGCGGTCGACTTCCGGAGACACCGGGATGCGCACGCGAATCCAGTCGGGTTTCTTCGGCAACTCGTCGGTGGGGATGATCTTCACCGGGATGCGCGCCACCTTTTCGGCGCCGCGCAGCTTGACCCCGGCCTCGACTTTCTTGGGCGCAGGGCGGGGCGTGACGTCTTGCGTCGCGATCAGATTCGGCACGGCTTCTTGCACAGTAGTCATATTCAGTCGATTCCGCCCGTGAGGGTCGTCTGCTCAGCGTAGTCGAGGTGCCTGACCAGCTGTTCGCGCAGCCTCGTCCTGACCTCGTCGAGTTCGATCGGGCCTGCGTGGTCGCGCAGCTGGGTCATGGCCAGACCCGCATACCCGCAGGGGTTGATTCGGCGAAAGGGCGCCAGGTCCATGTCGACGTTCAGCGCCAGGCCGTGGAACGCGCAGCCGTTACGGATGCGCAGCCCCAGCGAAGCGATCTTCGCGTTGTCGACGTACACGCCGGGGGCGTCAGGCTTGGCCGCCGCCGTGACCTGGTAACTGGCCAGCAGCGCGACCAGACTCGCTTCGATGCGACTGACCAGCTCGCGCACACCGATGCCCAGGCGACGCACGTCCAGCAGCAGGTAAGCCACCAGTTGACCGGGGCCATGGTAGGTCACCTGTCCACCGCGTTCGGTCTGTACCACCGGGATGTCGCCAGGCAGCATCAGGTGCTCGGGCTTGCCGGCCTGGCCTTGGGTGAACACCGGCAGGTGCTCGACCAGCCAGACTTCATCGGGCGTCTGCGCAGTGCGCTGTCCGGTGAAGCGACGCATGGCCTCCAGTACCGGTTCGTACGGCTGCAGGCCAAGCTCGCGGAAGCCCAGGCATCCGGACATTACAGCACCATTTTCACGATGCCGGTGGCACGCAGGGCGCTGTTGATGTCCTGCAACTGGTCTTCGCTTTCGGCGACGATATGCAGTTGCACGGTGGTGTACTTGCCTTCCTTGCTCTGGCGCTCGGCCAGGGTGCTCAGGTCGACTTTTGCATGCTTGCTGAGGATCTCGATCACAGTGTCACGGAAACCGACACCGGTATCGCCGATCACCTTGATCGGATAGTCCTGGCAGGGAAATTCGATTTTGTGCGACTTGACGTCAGCTTCGCTCATGGCGCAAACGCCCTCGTAAGGCGTGGCAACAACGATGCCCCCGGCGTGATGGCTCGGGGCATGGCAGGTCACGTATCAGTTGAACAAACCGTAGAAGAACAGGCGGATGCTATCCCACATACGACGGAAGAAACCACCTTCCTCGACGCCATCAAGGGCGATCAGGTCGGTCGTCTGCACCACTTTGTCATCCAGTTTGACTTCCACTTTACCGATCACCTCGCCCTTGGCGATAGGCGCGGTCAGTTGCGGATTCATGGTCATCGACGCTTGCAGACGCTTGAGCTGGCCCTTGGGCATGGTCATGGTCAGGTCGTTGGCCAGACCCGCCTTGACCTGGCCGGTAGCGCCTTTCCAGACCGGGGCCTGGCTCAGCTCGACACCCTTCTGGTAGAAGGTCTGGGTTTCGAAGAAGCGGAAGCCGTAGGTCAGCAGCTTCTGGGTTTCGGCAGCGCGGGACTGCTCGCTGTTGGTGCCGAACACCACCGCGATCAGGCGCTGACCATCACGTACGGCCGACGCCACCATGCAGTAACCGGCCTCCTCGGTGTGGCCGGTCTTCAGACCGTCGACGGTCTTGTCACGCCACAGCAGCAGGTTGCGGTTGGGCTGCTTGATGTTGTTCCAGAAGAACTCTTTCTGCGAGTAGATGGCGTAGTGGGCCGGATCTTCGTTGATGATCGCGCGCGCCAGCAGGGCCATGTCGTGCGCCGACGAATAGTGCTCGGGGTTCGGCAGGCCGGTGGGGTTCATGAAGTGCGAATTGGACATGCCCAGGTCGGCAGCGGTCTTGTTCATCATGTCGGCGAACGCGTCTTCGCTGCCGGCGATGTGCTCGGACAGGGCGACCGAGGCGTCGTTGCCAGACTGGATGATGATGCCGTGCAGCAGGTCGCTGACGGTCACCTGGCTACCGACCTTGATGAACATGCGCGAACCACCGGTGCGCCAGGCGTTCTCGCTGACGGTTACCGGGTCGTTCTCGCCGATCTGCCCGCGACGAATGTCGAGGGTGGCGATGTAGGCGGTCATCAGTTTGGTCAGGCTGGCCGGCGGCAGGCGCTCGTCGCCGTTGTTCTCGACCAGCACGTTGCCGCTGGACGCGTCCATCAGTACGTAGGACTTGGCTGCCAGTTGCGGCGGTGCCGGCATCATCTGCTCGGCTGCGAAGGCAGCGGGCATGATCATCAGCAGTACGGGCAGGCAAAGGCGTTTGGCAAGGTTGGTGATGTTCATCCGTCTCTCGTAGATCGCTAATGGTCTGATGTTCCGCAGGACGACCGCGGCGTTTCAGTGTATTTCCAGGCTGACATGCAGCCCCGCCCCAAAGGGGCAAAAACCGACATTGTACATGGCATGCCTCGGCAATTCATGAACAAGCTCGAAGCGGTGAGTTACAAGCTGCAAGCTTCAAGCTTCAAGCTGCAAGAACAAGCGGTACGCATGGACAGCTCCTCTTGCAGCTTGCAGCTTTCAACTTGCAGCTTTCAACTTGCAGCTTTCAACTCGTCGCTGGCCACGCGCCGCAGGCGCGTGGCTCAGTCCGTGACGACCTTGGCCTGGCCCAGGTTCGCCAGGCGAATGCTGTCCTGGGCCTGCTGGATTTCACCCTGGCTGCTGATCGGCCCCAGGCGTACGCGGTGCAGGGTCTGCTGGTTGCGCACGATGGAACTGATGAAGACCGGCGCGCTGACCATGGTGCTTAGTTTCGAACGCAGCAATTCGGCGGCATCCGGGTTGGCGAAGGCGCCGACCTGCAGGAAGCTACCGCCGCGATTGCCGGGCACGCTGTTGCCGCCCACCTGAACCGGGACCACGGGCGCGGCGTGCTGCTGCGGCGGAGGCGTCCACTGCTCGACGCGGCCGGTGCTGGCCGGGACCGGCTGGGCCTGGGCGACCTGCGGTTCCTTGAGCATCAGCGGTGGACGCTGGCCCTTCTGCGCCCACCACTGCTGCGGGTCGATACCCTCCACGCGCACGTGGGCGGTACCGGTTTCGGCGTAACCGAGCTTTTTCGCTGCGGCGTAGGACAGGTCGATGATGCGGTCGGAATAGAACGGGCCGCGGTCGTTGACCCGCAGGATCACGCTGCGACCGTTGGCCAGGTTGGTGACGCGCACGTAGGCCGGCAGCGGCAGGGTCTTGTGCGCCGCGCTCATGCCATACAGGTCGTACAGCTCGCCGTTGGCGGTGTTCTGGCCATGGAACTTGGTGCCGTACCAGGACGCCGTACCCTCGGCGCGATAGCTGCGCGCGTCCTGCATCGGGTAGTAGGTCTTGCCCAGCACGGTGTAGGGGTTGGCCTTGTAGGCGCCCGTGTGAACGGTCGGCGTGGCGTCCGGAATCTTGTTGACGTCCACGTCCCACCACGGCGCGCCGTCCTTGTGCGCCCGGTTGATGTCCAGGCCCGGCTGCGAGCGCACGGCCGTGCCGCTCGACTTGGTGGGCGTTGGACGACTGGACGAACAGCTGACCAGCAGCACGCCGATGGCGACGCAGCTCAGCAGCTTGAGGGTGTTGGCTTTGAACAGTTCGCGCATTACTTGACGCCCCGTGCCTGGACCAGCTGTTGCGACAGCTGATGCACCGCCATGGCATACATCACGCTGCGGTTGTAACGCGTGATCGCGTAGAAATTCTTCAGGCCCATCCAGTATTCCGGGCCGTTGTCGCCTTCGAGTCGGAAGGCGGTGACTGGCTGATCGTCGCGCAGCGCATCATGACTCGACCAGCCCAACGCCCGCAACTCCCCGACCGTCTTGACCGGTTCGATGCCCTGGGTCACCCCTTCGTCGACCCGTGGCCCGCTCACCTCGGCGCGGCTGACCACCGGCTCACCGGCCACCCAGCCGTGACGCTTGAAGTAGCTGGCCACGCTGCCGATGGCGTCGTCCGGGTTGGTCCAGATATTGATGTGGCCATCGTGGTCGAAGTCCACCGCGTAGTTGCGGAAACTGCTCGGCATGAACTGCGGCAGGCCCATGGCCCCGGCGTAGGAACCCTTGAGGGTAAGCGGATCGAGCTGTTCCTCGCGGGCCAGCAGGAGGAACTCGCGCAGTTCCTTGCGGAAGAAGTCGGCGCGCGGCGGGTAGTCGAAGCCCAGCGTCGACAGCGCATCGATCACCCGGTAATTACCGGTATTGCGGCCGAAGAACGTCTCTACACCGATGATCGACACAATGTACTGGGCCGGCACGCCGTATTCCTGCTCGGCACGCGCCAGCACCCCCTCGTGCTGGCGCCAGAAGTCCACGCCACGGGCGATGCGCGCATCGCTGATGAACATCGGCCGATAGTCTTTCCACGGTTTGACCCGCTCGGCCGGCCGCGAAATCGCATCGAGGATCGCCTGCTTGCGCTGCACCTCGTGGAACACCGCCGTCAGTTGCTCGCTGGCGAACCCGTAATCGCGGGCCATCTCGCCGACGAACTCGGCCACCTGGGGTGAGCCGTCGTAATCGCCGGCATCGGCCTGCTGGACAGCGCCGAGCAACCCCACCGCGCCGATCCACGGCATACAACGGGCCGCCCAACTACGCACTGCTTGCATGTGATTGTTCACCTTATTCAAACCTGGGCGATCCATTTTCGGTGCGTATGGATCGACATCAGAACGCCAAACGCTGACAGCAGCGTCACCAACGAAGTTCCGCCGTAACTGATGAAGGGCAACGGCACCCCCACCACCGGCAACAGACCGCTCACCATACCGATATTGACGAAGACGTAAACGAAGAATGTCATGGTCAGGCTGCCGGCCAGCAGCTTGCCGAACAGGGTCTGCGCCTGCGCGGTGATGACCAGGCCGCGACCGATCAACAGCAGATAAATGATCAGCAACAGGCAGATACCCACCAGCCCGAACTCCTCGCCGAGCACGGCGATGATGAAGTCGGTGTGGCTTTCCGGCAGGAAATCCAGGTGCGACTGAGTGCCCAGCAGCCAGCCCTTGCCGAATACCCCGCCCGAACCGATCGCCGCCTTGGACTGGATGATGTTCCAGCCGGTGCCCAGCGGGTCGCTTTCCGGGTCGAGGAAGGTCAGCACCCGTTGTTTCTGGTAGTCGTGCATGACGAAGAACCACATCGCCACGGCCACCGGCACCGCCGCCGCCACCACGCTGACGATCCAGCGCCAGCGCAGGCCGCCCATGAACAGCACGAAGGCGCCTGAGGCGAGAATCAGCAGCGCAGTGCCAAGGTCCGGCTGACGCACGATGAGGATGAACGGCATGCCGATCAACACCAGGCTGATCGCCACATGCTTGAGGTGCGGCGGCAAGGTGCGCTTGGACAGGTACCAGGCGATGGTCGCCGGCATGATGATCTTCATGAACTCCGAGGGCTGGAAGCGAATCACGCCGGGAATGTTGATCCAGCGCGTGGCGCCCATGGCGTTGTGCCCCATGACGTCCACCACCACCAGCAGCAGCACCCCGACCACATAGGCCAAGGGCACCCAGCGCGCCATGAAGCGCGGTTCGAGCTGGGCGATGACGAACATCGAGACCAGCCCGATGCCGAACGAGGTGGCCTGCTTCATCAGCAGGTCCCAGTTCTTGCCGCTGGCCGAATACAGGACGAACAGGCTGCCGGCGGCCAGGGTCAGCAGGATGAGCAGCAGCGGGCCGTCGATATGGATGCGCTGCAGGAAGCTGGCGCGCCTGCGCATCACGTCCTCGCTGGAGAGCATGCGATCGAAATTGTTCTTCACGGGGCCGGTTCCTGGGCGACAGTGGCGGTGGCGGTGCCGAACTCAGGCTTGAGCTGGCCGTTCTCGTCGAGCAACCAGGCGTCCATGACCTGGCGCACCACGGGGGCAGCGACACCCGAGCCGGACTCGCCGTTCTCGACCATCACCGACACTACGATCTTCGGGGCCTCGGCCGGGGCGAAGGCGACGAACAGCGCGTGGTCGCGGTGACGCTCCTGGAGTTTGTTGCGGTCGTACTTCTCGCCCTGCTTGATCGCCACCACCTGCGCGGTGCCGCTCTTGCCGGCGATGCGATAGGGCGAGCCGAGCGCGGCCTTGCGCGCGGTGCCGCGGGCGCCGTGCATCACCTGCTCCATGCCATGGGTGACGCGCGCCCAGTCGTTCTTGTCGCGCAGCACGATGTCGGCCATCGGGTTGTCGTCCACCGGCGGCTGACCTTCGATGGTCTTGGCCAGGTGCGGCCGGTTCCATTTGCCCCTGTTGGCGATCAGTGCGGTGGCCTGGGCCAATTGCAGCGGCGTGGCCTGCATATAGCCCTGGCCGATGCCGAGGATCAACGTTTCACCCGGGAACCAGGCCTGGCGGCGGGTGGCGCGCTTCCATTCGCGCGACGGCATCAGCCCGGGCGACTCCTCGAACATGTCCAGCGAGACTTTCTGGCCGATACCGAACTTGTTCATGTAAGCCGAAAGGCGGTCGATGCCCATCTTGTGCGCCAGATCGTAGAAATACGTGTCGTTGGAACGCATGATCGCCACGTCCAGGTCCACCCAGCCGTCACCGGTGCGGTTCCAGTTGCGGTACTTGTGGTCGTAGTTGGGCAGTTGATAGTAGCCGGGGTCGAACACCCGGCTGCTGGCATTGACCACGCCACTGTCCAGACCCGCGATGGCCACCGCCGGCTTGATGGTCGAGCCGGGCGGGTAGAGTCCGCGCAGCACGCGGTTGAACAGCGGCCGATCGATCGAATCGCGCAGCTCGGCATAGGCCTTGAAGCTGATGCCGGTGACGAACAGGTTGGGATCGAAGCTCGGCTGGCTGACCATCGCCAGCACTTCGCCCGTGCGCGGATCGAGGGCGACGATGGCGCCACGACGCCCGCCCAGGGCTTGTTCGGCCGCTTCCTGCAACTTGATGTCCAGGCTCAGGACGATGTCCTTGCCCGGAATCGGATCGGTGCGCTTGAGCACCCGCAGCACCCGGCCACGGGCGTTGGTCTCGACTTCCTCGTACCCCACCTGACCGTGCAACTGGTCTTCGTAGAAGCGCTCGATGCCGGTCTTGCCGATGTGGTGGGTGCCGCTGTAGTTGACCGGGTCGAGCGACTTGAGCTCTTTCTCGTTGATCCGCCCCACATAGCCCACCGAGTGGGCGAAGTGCGCACCCTGCGGGTAATGACGCACCAACTGCGCCACCACTTCCACGCCCGGCAGGCGGAACTGGTTCACCGCCACCCGGGCGATCTGGTCTTCGTTGAGCTCGAAGAGGATCGGCACCGGCTCGAACGGGCGTCGCCCCTGCTTCATGCGCTTCTCGAACAGCGCGCGGTCGTCCTCGGTCAGCTCCAGTACTTCGATGATGGTGTCGAGCACCGTCTGCCACTGCCCCGCCCGCTCGCGGGTCATGGTCAGGCTGAAGCTGGGCCGGTTGTCGGCGACGATCACCCCGTTGCGGTCGAAGATCAGCCCACGGGTCGGCGGAATCGGCTGCACGTGCACCCGGTTGTTTTCCGACAGTGTGGAGTGATAGTCGTACTGGATGATCTGCAGGTAATACAGACGCGCGATCAGCACGGCGACCAGCAGCATGATGGCCACCGCACCGACCACGACGCGGTTGCGCACCAGACGGGCGTCTTTCTCGTGGTCCTTGAGGCGGATCTGCTGCGGCATCGGACAGGCTTACGCGATCATTTGTGGTAGGGGTGCCCGGACAACACCGTCCAGGCGCGATAGATCTGTTCGCCGATGAGTATCCGCACCAGCGGGTGCGGCAGGGTCAGGGGCGAAAGCGACCAGCGCTGTTCGGCGCGGGCACAGACTTCCGGCGCCAGCCCTTCCGGACCGCCCACCATCAGGTTGACCGTGCGCGAATCCAGGCGCCAGCGGTCCAGTTCGACCGCCAGTTGCTCGGTGCTCCACGGCTTGCCGTGCACTTCGAGGGTGACGATGCGCTCGCCCGGTTGCACCTTGGCCAGCATCGCTTCGCCCTCCTGACGAATCAGGCGGGCGACATCGGCGTTCTTGCCGCGGGTGTTCAGCGCAATCTCCACCAGCTCCAGCGACAGCTCCTGGGGCAGGCGCTTGGCGTACTCATGCCAGCCTTCCTCCACCCACTTGGGCATGCGCGAACCCACCGCAATCAGACGCAGACGCATGGCGCGGGCTTATTCCCGGTCCCGGAGCTTGTCGGAATACTCGTGTACGTTTTCCGGGCTGTGGTGCTTGCCGTCACCGGCGCGGCTCTGTTCGGCACCCAGCCACAGGCGCTCCAGGTCGTAGAACTGGCGAGCAGCGGCGGTCATCATGTGGACGATGACGTCGTTGAGGTCCAGCAGCACCCAATCGCTGTCGCCCTTGCCTTCTTCGCCCAGAGGCTGGGCGCCCTTGGCCTTGACCGCCTCGCGAACCTTTTCCAGCATCGCGTTGATCTGCCGGTTGGAGGTACCGGTGGCGATGATCATGTAGTCGGTGAGGCTATGTTTGTCGCGCACGTCGATGACCTGGATGTCCTGGGCCTTGACGTCTTCCAGCGCGGCTTTGGTCAGTTCGACCAGTTCTTCGCCATTGATTTTCTGCTTGGTCATATAAAACTCGTTCAACTCGTTGAATGGGGTGCCCTGCGGCCCCCTCAGTGGGACACACGGTACAGACCGTGCGCCTCGATGTAGGCCAGTACGGCGTCCGGCACCAGAAACCGAACCGACTTGCCGCTGGCCAGCAGCTGTCGGATCTGCGTGGCGGACACCGCAAGCGGCGTCTGCCAGACGAACGAAATGTTTCCCGCCGGGCCGGACATGGCGGTGGGATCGCTCTGCGAGCGCGCAGCCAGCAGGTTGCGCAGCTCGTCGGGGGGTTCGACATCGGCATCCGGGCGCTGCAGCACCAGGATGTGACAGTGTTGCAGCAACTCTTCCCAGCGGTGCCAGCCCGGCAGGCCGCAGAAGGCGTCCCAGCCCAGCACCAGGTACAGCTGATCGTGCGGGTTCAACTCCGCCCGGACCGACTCCAGGGTGTCGATGGTATAGGACGGCTTGTCGCGTTCGAGTTCGCGGGCATCGACGCTCAACCCCGCCACGCCCTGCACCGCGCCGCGCACCATGGCCAGCCGATCGGTGGCGGCCACCTGCGGGGTATCACGGTGCGGCGGGCGCGCGTTGGGCAGCAGGCGCAGTTCGTCCAGGGCCATGAACTCGGCCACTTCCAGCGCGCTGCGCAGGTGGCCGATGTGCACAGGGTCGAACGTGCCGCCCAGGATACCGATACGCCGCACTGCAGTGGCCTTGCTCAACTCAGCACGACCCGCGCAGTTGGCCGTCGCCGATCACCACGTACTTCTCGCAGGTCAGCCCCTCGAGACCGACCGGGCCGCGAGCGTGCAGCTTGTCGGTGGAAATGCCGATCTCCGCGCCCAGGCCGTATTCGAAGCCGTCGGCGAAGCAGGTGGGCGCGTTGAGCATGACCGAGGCCGAATCCACCTCGGCCATGAAGCGCCGGGCATTGCCCTGATGCTCCGTGGCGATGGAATCGGTGTGGTGCGAGCCGTAGTGGTTGATGTGCTCGATGGCCGCTTCCAAGCCCTCGACCACGCGAATGGACAAGATCGCGTCGAGGTACTCGGTGTGCCAGTCGTCTTCGTTGGCCGGCTTGGCGGTGATGATCGCGCAAGTGCGCTCGCAGCCGCGCAACTCCACGCCCTTCTCTTCGAAGCGGCGCGCCATCGACGGCAGAAAAGCCTCGGCGACGCTGGCATCGACCAGCAAGGTTTCCATGGCGCCGCAGATGCCATAACGGTAGGTCTTGGCGTTGAAGGCGATGTTCGCGGCTTTCTCCAGATCGGCATGGGCATCCACGTAGACGTGGCAGATGCCGTCCAGGTGCTTGATCACCGGCACCCGCGCATCACGGCTGATGCGCTCGATCAGGCCACGGCCGCCGCGCGGGACGATGACATCGACGAACTCGGGCATGCTGATCAGGGCACCGACTGCCTCGCGGTCGGTGGTCTCGACCACCTGCACCACGGCCGGCGGCAGGCCGGCTTCGGCCAGGCCCTGCTGGATGCAGACGGCGATGGCGCGGTTGGAATGGATGGCCTCGGAGCCGCCGCGCAGGATGGTGGCGTTACCAGACTTCAGGCACAGGCTGGCGGCATCGATGGTCACGTTCGGCCGCGACTCGTAGATGATGCCGATGACCCCGAGCGGAACACGCATTTTGCCGACCTGAATGCCCGACGGACGGTAGCTCATGTCGCGAATCGCACCCACCGGATCGGGCAGCGCGGCCACTTGGCGCAAACCGGTGATCATGCCGTCGATGCGCGCCGGGGTGAGCGCCAGACGGTCCAGCAGCGCGGGCTCCAGGCCATTGGCGCGGCCAGCGGCCAGGTCACGCTCGTTGGCGGCCGTCAGCACTTCACGGGATGCGTCGAGGGCATCGGCAGCGGCCTGCAAGGCCCGGTTCTTCTGCGCGGTACTGGCACGGCCGATCACCCGCGAGGCCTGGCGGGCGGCGCGACCCAGGCGGGTCATGTAGTCAAGAACGGACTCGGTCATGGGCTCGGTGTCTTGGCAAAGGGGAAATCGGCTGATTATAACTGCGCCGCTCCGGTACGCCCAGCAGCGGGTGGCGGATGGTAGAGGAAGGCGGGGGAAATATGTAGGAAAGATGTAACGGACGGTATCGGAAGCGCCTGAGATTAGTGGTCGCTTTCAGGGAGACGGCGCGTGGGCTTATCCGTTGGCTGGGGTGGGGTTTGACCCAAAACAAATCAAAGCGTAGACACCTGCGCGTCTTCAGCGATAAGCGACACATGCTTACAATCCTGTTCAGCCTCGATTAAGCCTTTCGTTGCTATCATTCCGCCCTTCGCCTCCACGAACCACCAGCATGCCCGATTCCGCCCCTGCCCGAGCCGCGCGCTGCCCGACAGCTTCTTCGACCGCGACGCCCTGACTGTCGCCCAGGCCCTGCTGGGCAAGGTCATCCGTCATCGCCAAGGCGGGCTGTGGCTGGCCGCCCGTATCATCGAGACCGAGGCCTACTGCTTGAGCGACAAAGGCAGCCATGCGTCGCTGGGCTACACCGAGAAGCGCAAGGCGCTATTTCTCGACGGCGGGCACATCTACATGTACTACGCCCGTGGCGGCGATTCGCTGAACTTCAGCGCCCACGGCCCGGGCAACGCCGTGCTGATCAAGTCGGCCTACCCCTGGGTCGACGCCGTTTCAGGCGACGACAGCCTGGCCCAAATGCAGTTGAACAACCCCGACGCCAGCGGCAACCTGCGCCCCGCCGAGCGCCTGTGCGCCGGGCAGACCCTGCTGTGCCGCGCCCTGGGCCTGAAGGTGCCGGACTGGGACGCACGCCGCTTCGACGCCGAGCGACTGTATGTCGAAGACTGCGCCCTGGACGTTCCACAGGTGATCCAGACCACCCGCCTGGGCATCCCACAGGGACGCGACGAGCACCTGCCGTACCGCTTCGTCGACGCCCGATTCGCCCGCTTCTGCACCCGGAACCCGCTGCGTCGGGGCCAGGTCGAAGGTCGGGATTTCTTCATCCTCGAACAAGGAAACTGATCTATGGGCCAATGGCTCGACAGCCTCACCGGCTGGCTCAGCGCCAACCCCCAATGGCTTGGGCTGGCCATCTTCCTGATCGCCTGCATCGAATGCCTGGCCATCGCCGGCATCATCGTGCCGGGCACCGTGCTGCTGTTCGCCGTGGCGGTACTGGCCGGCAGTGGCACCTTCGGCCTGGGCGAAACCCTGCTGCTGGGCTTTCTCGGCGGGCTGTTGGGCGATGCGCTGTCGTATGCCATCGGCAAGTATTTCCACCAAGGCATCCGGCGCCTGCCGCTACTGCGCCATCATCCTGAATGGATCGGCAGCGCGGAAAGCTACTTCCAGCGCTACGGCATCGCCAGTCTTCTGGTCGGTCGCTTCATCGGTCCGCTGCGGCCCATGCTACCGATGGTCGCCGGCATGTTCGACATGCCCCTGCCGCGCTTCATCGCCGTCAGCCTGGTGGCCGCTGCCGGCTGGTCGGTGGCCTACCTGCTGCCGGGCTGGGCCACGGGCGCCGCGATCCGCCTGCCCCTGCCAGAGGGCTTCTGGCTGCAGGCCGGTATCATCGCCGGCGGCCTGGCCGTGCTGGTGGGGCTGAGCTTCAACAGCAGCGTGCGCGACCAGCGCCACGGCACCCGGCTGATCGCCGGCCTGAGCCTGGTGGCGCTGGCGAGCGTGTTTCTTGGCTGGCCCTACCTGCATGCATTCGACCAGGGCATCATGACCCTGGTGCAGGAGCATCGCAGCCAGGCCCTGGATGGTGCCATCGTGGTGGTCACCCGCCTGGGCGACTTCAAGACGCAGTTCTTTCTCGGCGGGTTGCTGACCGGCTTGCTGCTGCTGATGCGTCAGTGGCGCCATGCGGTGTTCGCCGGCATGGCGCTGATCGGTACGGCGCTGTGCAACGGCTCGCTGAAATGGCTGTTCGCCCGGGCGCGCCCGGAAGTGCTGAGCGACCCGCTCACCAGCTACAGCATGCCCAGCGGCCACAGCTCGGCGTCCTTTGCGTTCTTCCTGGTCCTGGCCGTGCTGGCCGGACGCAGCCAACCGCCGCGCATGCGCCTGACCTGGGTGCTGCTGGCGGTACTGCCGGCGCTGTCGATCGCCCTGTCGCGGGTGTACCTGGGGGCGCATTGGCCCACCGACATTCTTGCCGGCGCCCTGCTGGCCTGTTGTGTGACGGCCGTCTGCCTGACGCTGGTGCAATATCGCCAGCCCTTGGTGGCCATGCCGCTCAAAGTGTGGTGGCTGGTCCTGCCGGCGTGCATCGCGCTGCTGACGTTCTTCGCCCTGCACTCACTGCCCAAGGCCCTGCTGCGCTACCAGTATTGAGCAGTACGAACGCGCGGGGCGGGCTGGAAACCAGCCGCCCCGCTCATCGGGCGCTCAGGCTCAGGCGAACAGTTCGCCCTGGATCCGCTCGAGCAGCGACTGGATGGTTTCCAGGCGCCGTTGTGGCGAGTCCATGGCCAGCAGATCGACCTTGTCCTCTTCCGTGAACGGCAACAGATACGCCAACTGATTGGCCAACGACTGCCGTCCATTCACCTCACGCGGCATACCCAGCGCCTCGACCATCGGGTGCTCGCCCAGCGCCACTAGCAGCGCCAGCAGGTCGTCGTCTGCCTCCACCAACGGCGTGTCCGGCAGGTCCGCCAGCCAGTCCACTTTGCCCATCAGCAACTGGTCCTTGAGCACCTCGGTGCCCGCCACGCGAAAGCGCCGCACACCTTCGACACGGATGCCCAACAGCCCGTTGTCCTGTTGCGCGAAGTCGCGGATCAGCGCCTCGCAGCCGAACGCCGCGATGCCAGCAGGCGCCTGGCCCACCTGCTCGCCCTCGGCGATGCACACCACGCCAAAGCCCTCGCCCTGCTTCATGCAGCGACCGATCATGTCCAGGTAGCGCGCCTCGAAGATCTGCAAGTCCAGCAGACAGCCGGGAAACAGCACGGTATTGAGGGGAAACAGGGGTAACGTCATCTCGACTCCTCAGGCCACCAGGCTCACTGCCAATGGCAGCAGCACCGCAGTGGCCACACCCATCAGGCTCATCGCCAGCGCCGCGAAGGCGCCGCACTCGTCACTTTCCTGCAGGGCCACCGAGGTGCCCACCGCATGCGCCGTCACGCCCAGCGACATGCCGCGCGCTTCCGGGCTGTGCACGCCGCAGCGGGTCAACAGCGCCGGGCCGAAGATCGCGCCGATGACCCCGGTGATCAGCACGAAGACCGCCGCCAAGGCGGCGACGCCCCCGATCTGCTCGGCGACCAGCATGGCGATGGGCGAGGTGACCGACTTCGGCGCCATGGTCATCAGGATCATGCGCTCGGCGCCGAACCACGCCCCCAGCAGCACGCAGGCCAGCGTCGCGAACAGACCTCCGACTACCAGCGTAGTCAAGATCGGCCAGAACAGCTGGCGGATGCGCCGCAGATTCAGGTACAGCGGCACCGCCAGGGCCACCGTGGCCGGGCCCAGGAGAATGTTGAGGATCTCGGTGCTGCGCTTGTACTCGGCGTAGTCGATGCCGCAGGCCAGCAGCACGCCGATCACCAGCAGCATCGACACCAGCACCGGCTGCAGGAAGATCCAGCGCGTACGCTCGTAGGCCGCGAGCACCAACTGATAGGCGCCCAGGGTGATGCCGATGCCGAACAGCGGATGGTGGATCACCGCCTCCAGCGCGCCTTGCCAATCCAGGCTCATGGCTGCTGCTCGCGTTTGCCGTGGCGCTGGATCAGCTTCTGCATCAGCACGCCGACGAACACCAGGGTGAGCAGGCAGGAAATCACCAGCGCGCCGACGATGGCCCAGAAGTCTGCGGCGATGTCGCGGGCGTACACCATCACCCCCACCGCCGGCGGTACCAACAGCAGCGGCAGATAGCGCAACAGACTGCCGGCGGCTTCATTGAGCGGCTCGCCGACTTCGCCGCGCACCATCAAGAACACCAGCAACAGCAGCAGGCCGATGATCGGGCCTGGCAGCACGGGCAGGAACAAATGATTGATCGCCGTTCCCAGCAACTGGAACAGCACCAGCCAGGTCAGACCACGCAGCAGCATAAGCATCTCCTTGGGCAACGGGCGCCATTATAAACCTGCGCGCGAGCTGAATACGGCGGCATTCGCCCGCCCTACCCGGCCTTGACCGCCCCCCCGCGCCGTGCTGATCTTGTACGCTCGTTCCATCGCAGCACCTGACCTGAAACGTAGGTCGGGCCACCTGGACAGACAACCCGGAGAGTCACGATGCCTCATGTACCCGTCACGCAGCTCGCGCAGTACGTCGGCAAGGAACTGGGACGTTCCGCCTGGCTGAAGATCGACCAGTCACGCATCAACCTGTTCGCCGAGGCCACCGGCGATTTCCAGTTCATCCATATCGACCCGGAAAAGGCCGCGCAGACCCCGTTCGGCTCGACCATCGCCCATGGCTTTCTCACCTTGTCGCTGATGCCCAAGCTGATGGAGGACATCCTGGTCCTGCCCGAAGGGGTGAAGATGGTCATCAACTACGGCCTGGACAGCGTGCGCTTCATCCAACCGGTCAAGGTCAACAGCCAGGTGCGGCTGAAAGTGGACCTTACCGACGTCACCGAGAAGAAGCCTGGTCAGTGGCTGCTCAAGGCCACGGCAACGCTGGAGATCGAAGGCGAGGACAAACCGGCTTACGTCGCCGAGCCGCTGTCGCTCTGCTTCGTCTGAAAGATCGCTCCGAAGGCTTCGTCCGAAACCCCTCCACACAGCCGTGTGCGCCTGCCGCCACGGCTGTCTCGCGCCCAGAATCTGCGGCATACTCGGCGCACCTTTGTGCCCGGATCCGACCATGCGCCCGCTGCTGCCCCTCGCCCTTGTCCTGCTGCTCGCCGCCTGCGGCGAAGGTGAACCGCTGTCGCCGCCGGATGCACGCCTGCCCGACGGCGGTCGCTACCGGGGCCAGGTGGTCGATGGCCTGCTGCAAGGCGAAGGGCGCATCGACTACCCCAACGGCAGTTGGTATGCCGGCAGCTTCAAGGACGGCCAGTGGCATGGCCAGGGCGAGTGGCACGGCAGCAACGGCGAGGTCTACCGTGGACAGTTCGTCGCCGGCCTGTTCGAGGGCCTGGGCGAACTGAGCACCCCTGGCAGCCACTACGCCGGCACCTTCAAGCACGGCCGACGCGATGGCGAAGGCAGCCTCAAGCAGCACGACCAGACCTACCGAGGGCAGTTCAAGGACGACCAGTACGACGGCGCCGGGCAACTGGAATTGGCCGACGGCAGTCGCTATCAAGGCCTGTTCGCCAAGGGCAAGCCCAACGGTGCCGGGGTGCGCAGCGACGCCAGCGGCAACCAGTTCAGTGGCCAGTTCGTCGACGGTCAGCTCGAAGGCGCCGGCACCTACGACAGTGTCGAGGGCGAGCAGTACATCGGCGACTTCAAGGCCAACCGCCTCGAAGGCCGCGGCCGCTACGAAAATGCCGATGGCGATGTGTGGATCGGCGACTTCAAGGACGGTGCACTGAGCGGGCAAGGCGAACTGCTGGGCAGCGACGGCAGCCGCTACAAGGGTGGCTTCCAGGACTGGCGTTTCGCCGGCCAAGGCCACCTGTTCCTGGCCGATGGCAGCCAGTACATCGGCGCCTTCGACAACGACGCCTACCAAGGCCAGGGTCGGCTGATTCAGGCCGATGGCCAAGTCGAAGCGGGCCGCTGGGTCAATGGCGTGCGCGTGCGCGATGAAAAAGGCGTGCTGCTGCCCGACCCGCTGGACCTGGCGCTGCTCAACCAGGGCAAGCTGCTCGATCAGGCGCTGGCGCAAGTGCCACGCTCCGCAGGGCCGGTCGGCCTGTACAGCCTGGTGCTGGCCGGCGATGGCCAGCAGAGCGTGTTCCTGCGCGAGGCCGACTACGTCAGCAACCTGCTCAAGGTGCGCTTTGGTGCCCGCGGCCAGGTGACCCTGGTCAACCACCGCGATCACCTGAGCGACCGGCCGATGGCCACCCGCGAAAACCTCACCCGGGCCGCGCGTACCCTGGCCGAACGCAGCGGCCCGGACGATCTGGTGTTCATCTACCTGACCAGCCACGGCAGCCGCGACCATCAACTGGTGCTCGACCAACCGCGCCTGCAACTGGCCGACCTCGCGGCCGACGAACTGGCCAGCGCCTTGGCGCCGCTGAAAAACCGCGACAAGGTGGTGGTGATTTCCGCCTGCTATTCAGGTGGCTACATCGCCCCGCTCAAAGACGAGCGCACGCTGATCATGACCGCCGCGCGTCCGGATCGGGTTTCGTTCGGCTGCTCGGAAGAGGCCGACTTTACCTATTTCGGCGACGCCCTGTTTGCCCAGGCATTGAATCAGACCGACGATTTGAAACAGGCGTTTGAACTGGCGCGCGGCAGTGTTGCCGAACGGGAACGAAGGGAGGGCTTCGAGGCCTCGGAGCCGCAGCTCTGGGCGCCGCCGCAGGTGCTCGCACACTGGCAGCGTCTGCGCCGCCAGCAGGCCGAGCAGGCCCTCGAAGACAAGGTTCAGCCAGCAACGCACGGGCAGGCGAAACAGCCTGCGCCCCGCTAAGCTGAGCGCTAAAGAAGGGAGAGTCATCATGTATTTGACGCCTCAGCATGTGCTGCTTGCCGGAGCCACGGGCCTTACGGGCGAACACCTGCTCGACCGCCTGCTCAACGAACCCACCATCAGCCGTGTGCTGGCGCCGACCCGGCGCCCTTTGGCCGAGCATCCGCGCCTGCAGAACCCGGTGGGCGAGCTTTCGACGACGCTTGCGCAGTTGTCCGGGCGGGTCGACATCGCCTATTGCTGTTTGGGCACCACGCTCAAGCAGGCTGGCTCCGAGGCCGCCTTCCGTGCGGTGGACCTGGATCTGGTGGTGGCTTTCGCTCAACGCGCGCGGGAACTGGGCGCGCGTCATCTGCTGGCGATCAGTGCGATCGGCGCCGATCCTCAATCGTCGATCTTCTACAACCGGGTCAAGGGCGAGATGGAAGAAGCGCTCAAGGCCCAGAACTGGCCACAACTGACCCTGGTACGCCCCTCGCTGCTGCTGGGCGAGCGTTTGCAACCGCGCCTGGCCGAACGCCTGGCCGGGCCGTTTTCGCGGCTGTTGCCGGGCAAGTACCACGGCATCGAAGCCTGCACCTTGGCAAGGGCGCTGTGGCGGCTGGCGCTGGAAGAAGAAGACGGCGTGCGCGTGGTCGAATCGGACGACCTGCGCAAGCTGGGCAAGAACTGACACGAACTCGGGGAAGCGGCCATATGTCGCGATCAGACCGCGCAGCGGTCCCTGGCTTCACTCTCGCCGCTGCCATTGCCGGGACCGCTCTGCGGTCCAATCGCGGCACAAGGCCGCTCCCACAAGCTGGACGGTGCAAGGCCAGGCAGCCTGGGAGAGAATGGTGTGCAGATGTTTATGGAAGCACTGCCATGCTCAATCCCTGGCATTTCACACCGCCTCGTGGGAGCGGCCGTGCGTCGCTATCGGACCGCGCAGCGGTCCCTGGCTTCACTCTCGCCGCTGCCATTGCCGGGACCGCTCTGCGGTCCAATCGCGGCACAAGGCCGCTCCCACAAGCTGGACGGTGCAAGGCCAGGCGGCCTGGGGGAGCAGGGTGTGCAGATATTTATGGAAGCACTGCCATGCTCAATTCCTGGCATTTCACACCGCCTCGTGGGAGCGGCCTTGCGTCGCGATTGGACCGCGCAGCGGGCCCAGGTTTTCAGCCTCGCCGCGACCATTGCCAGGACCGCGTGTGCCCGCTCTAGAGCCCGCCAGTGGCGTTGAACCCCACGCCTAAAACGGTCAAGGCCGACAACGGCAGCAACAGGGTATCGAGCAGCATGCTCCCCGGCAGGTCCAGCCGTGGGTAGGCAGGCGCCTCGGCCCCGAAACGGTCCTTGGCGCAACAGCCACCGTCGATCGCATACAGGTCCAGCCGCGTCCCCGCGTACACCACCGGGGCGCCGGGTTGATTGGCATCGAGCGTGCGCACCGTCGCGCAGCCGCCCAGGGCGATCAACAACAGGCCCAGTGCAGCGCGTCTCAATCCTCGACCCCGTAATGGTGCTCGCCCCAACGCGGCAGCATGTCCTGGGGAATGTCGAGCAGGTTGAGTACCCGCGCCACCACGAAGTCGACCAGGTCGTCGATGGTCTGCGGCTGGTGGTAGAACCCCGGCGCCGCCGGCAGAATCACCGCGCCCATGTGCGACAGCTTGAGCATGTTCTCCAGATGAATGGTGGAGAACGGCGCCTCACGCGGCACTAGAATCAGTTGCCGACGCTCTTTCAAGGTAACGTCGGCAGCGCGCTCGATGAGGTTGTTGCAAGCCCCGGTGGCGATCGCCGACAAGGTGCCGGTCGAACAGGGCACCACCACCATCGCGGCCGGCGCGCCAGACCCCGAAGCCACTGGCGACATCCAGTCCTCCTTGCCATACACGCGGATCTGCCCATCAGCAGCTCCCGTGTACTCGGTCAGAAACGCCTGCATCGCCTGGGGCTTGGCCGGCAATACCACGTCGGTCTCGGTGGCCATCACCAGTTGCGCCGCTTTGGAGATGAGGAAATGCACCTCACGCTCCTCACGCACCAGGCAGTCGAGCAACCGCAGGCCGTACTGCGCGCCCGAGGCGCCGGTCATGGCCAGGGTGATGCGTTGCGGGCCGCTCACTTGAGGGCCTCGGCCAGCTTACCGTGCAGGCCGCCGAAGCCGCCGTTGCTCATGATCACCACATGGGTGCCCGGCCGCACCTGGTCCTTGACGCGCGCGATGATCGCCTCGAGGCTGTCGGCGACCACGCTCGGCACCTTGCACTGGGCCGCAGTGGCGGCCAGATCCCAGCCCAGGTTGGCTGGGGCGTACCAGATCACCTGATCGGCGTGGTTGACGCTGTCCGGCAAGCCGTCACGGTGCGCGCCGAGCTTCATCGAATTGGAGCGCGGCTCGATCACCGCGATCACCGGCGCCTCGCCCACTTGCTTGCGCAAGCCGTCGAGGGTGGTGGCGATGGCGGTCGGGTGGTGAGCGAAGTCATCGTAGATGACCACACCCTGCACTTCTGCCACCTTTTCCATCCGCCGCTTGACGCTCTTGAAGGCGCTCAAGCCTTCGATGCCCATGGCCGCCGCCACACCCACATGGCGCGCCGCCGCCAAGGTGGCCAGGGCGTTGGCGACGTTGTGCTGACCAGTCAACGCCCAGTCGACCACGCCTTGCACCTGACCGTCGAACAACACCTCGAACCGCGAGCCATCCGCACTGAGCAGGCGCGCCTGCCACTGCCCGCCCTCACCGGTGGTCTGCACCGGCGTCCAGCAGCCCATGCCGATAACCCGCTCCAGCGCAGGCTCGGTGGTCGGGTGGATGACCAGGCCTTCGCTGGGAATGGTGCGCACCAAATGGTGGAACTGTCGCTCGATGGCGGCCAGGTCCGGGAAGATGTCCGCGTGGTCGAACTCCAGGTTATTGAGGATGGCGGTGCGCGGGTGGTAGTGGACGAACTTGGAGCGCTTGTCGAAGAACGCGCTGTCGTATTCATCGGCCTCGACCACGAAGAACGGCGTGTCGCCCAGGCGCGCCGACACCGAAAAGTTCTGCGGCACGCCACCGATCAGGAAGCCCGGGCTCATGCCCGCATGCTCCAGCACCCAGGCCAGCATGCTGCTGGTGGTGGTCTTGCCGTGGGTGCCGGCCACCGCCAGCACCCACCGGCCTTGCAGCACGTGGTCGGCCAGCCATTGCGGGCCCGAGACGTAGGGCAGCCCCTTGTTCAGGACGTATTCCACCGCCGGATTGCCGCGCGACATGGCGTTGCCGATCACCACCAGGTCCGGGGCCGGTTCGAGCTGGGCCGGGTCGTAGCCCTGGGTCAATTCGATGCCCTGCGCCTGGAGCTGGGTGCTCATCGGCGGGTAGACGTTGGCGTCCGAACCGGTGACGCGATGACCGAGTTCCTTGGCCAGGACCGCCAGCGAACCCATGAAAGTGCCGCAAATACCGAGAATGTGAATGTGCATGATCGACCTCGCAAAACGTCGAGGCAGGGTAGCCCAGGGCGCGGGAAATCGCACCCGCTGTTTCGCTCAACCGGCGCGGGCGATGCCGTGCTTGCGCAGTTTGCGGTACAGGGTATTGCGGCTGATACCCAGGTGCTCGGCGACGCGGGTCAGGTGCCAGCGGTGCTGGGCGAGCGTCGACAGCAGGGCCTGGCGCTCCGCGCTCTGCAGCGGTGCGCCAGCTTGTGGGCGAGCGTGTCCCGCGATGAGATCGGCCGCGTGTCCGGTGTCATCCGCGCCACCGCCCTCGCGGGGCGAGCCCACATCTACAGATGCGTGAGGTGCTCTGACAGCGGGCGGCAGATCCGACAGATAAATGCGCTGACCCTCACAGAGCGCCACCAAGGTGCGCAGCACGTTGCGCATCTGGCGCACGTTGCCCGGCCAGGCGAAGTCCATCAGCGCCTGGCGTGCCTGGGGTTCGAGGCTGATCGCCTGGCCCGCGGCTTCCTCGGCCAGCAGCGCGTCGAGCAGTTGCGCCCGGTCGCCCCGCTCACGCACGGCGGGAATGTTGATTTCCAGGCCGTTGAGCCGGTAATAGAGGTCTTCACGAAAACTGCCCTCTTCCACCCGCTGCAACAGGTCACGGTGGGTCGCGCTGACGATGCGCAGGTCCACCGCCTGAGGCTCGCCGCCGATGGGCACCACCTGGCGTTCTTCCAGCACCCGCAGCAGACGGGTCTGCAAGGCCAGCGGCATGTCACCGATCTCGTCCAGCAGCAAGGTACCGCCATCGGCCTGCAGCAACTTGCCGCGCATGCCCTCCTTGCGCGAACCGGTGAAGCTGCCGCCGCGATAACCGAACAGTTCGCTCTCGATCAGGCTTTCCGGAATCGACGCACAGTTGATCGCCACGAACGGCTTGCCGCGCCGTTCGCTGGCCTGATGCACCGCCAGGGCGAAGGCTTCCTTGCCGCAGCCGGTCTCACCACGCAGCAACAGCGGCACATCGCGTGGATACACACGCAGCGCGCGTCGGAAGTCCGCTTGCAGGACCGGGTCGTGCAGGCAGATGCCCGGATCGACCGCCGCCGCTGGCGAGGGACGCGCCAGCGGGTAGATAGGCACGCGGGCCCGCCCGCGCAGGCTGGCGAACACCTGTCGACCGTCATGAGTGCGCAGCGGCCAGGCCGTGCTGCCCTGGGGCGACGCGTGACCGAACAGTTCCTCATGGCTGCAGGCGAAGAACCGCTCCATCGGCATGCCCAGCAGCCCGTCCCGGCGACTGCCCAGCAGGTTCAGCGCGCCCTGGTTGACTGCGCAGATGTGTCCATCACCGTCGAACGCCAACAGTCCCTCGCTGAACAGCCCGACCGATTCGGCGTGCAGGTGGAAACGCAGCAACCAGTGCTGCTCGAAGTGACGCAGGAAATAACAGCTCTCGATCATCTTCGCCGAGAGGTTGACCAGGGCCATGGTGTGGAACTGGCTCTGCCGCGAGACCTCCGCGCGGGCCGAGGACACGTCGAGCACCGCCAGCAGCTCGCCGTGGGGATCGAACACCGGGCTGGCCGAGCAGGTGAGTCCGGTGTGCTGGCCGCGAAAATGTTCATCCTGATGAATGGTCACCGGCTGGCGTTCGACGACACAGGTGCCGATGCCATTGGTGCCTTCGCAGGCTTCGCTCCAGTCGGCGCCGAGCCACAGCCCGGCGCGCTCGAAGACATGTCGCTCGCTGGGTGCGGTGACGCAATTGAGGATCACCCCGCGCGCGTCGGTGAGCAGCACCGCATGGCCGGCGCCGGACAACTGCTGGTGCAGGCTATTCATCTCGCTCTCGGCGATCTGCAACACCTGGTGCAGGCGCGCACGACTCTCCTGCAAACGCGCCTGTTCAAGCACCACCGGGGCCTGGGCCAATGCCGGGTCCAGGTGGTGATCCTGCAGGCAGCGCAGCCAGGAGCGGGCGATGGACGGATCGCTGCCCGGCCCACTGGTCGATCCCTGGGCAACGGTGAGCACCTGCTGAGCATGGCGGCTGAAAGCGTTGCTCTGCATGTTTGTTGTTCTCCGCAGATAGAGCGTTGCGCCAGCATCCTCCTGCGCCGCGTGGTTTGCAATCACGAGGCGACTGGCGAGTCAGTGACGTCACAGGAACGGGACAAAGTGTCACGCCCGCCGTACCGGTCCTGATACCCAACGCCCGACCGCCATTCAGCGAAATGACCTAAGTCATTGATTGCAAAGGTATGCACCACACTGGCCCACGGTTTGCTCTACGCTTGTCCACTCCCCAACAAACACAATAGCCAGGAGAGACACCATGCGTTACGCACATCCCGGTACCGAAGGCGCCAAGATTTCCTTCAAGCAGCGCTACGGCAACTACATCGGTGGCGAATTCGTAGCTCCGGTCAAAGGCCAGTACTTCGAAAACACCTCTCCGGTCACCGGCAAGCTGATCGCCGAATTCCCCCGCTCCACGGCCGAAGACATCGACAAAGCGCTGGACGCGGCCCATGCCGCCGCCGACGCCTGGGGTCGCACCTCGGTGCAGGACCGTTCCAACGTGCTGCTGCGCATCGCCGACCGCATCGAGCAGAACCTCGAAGTGCTGGCCATCACCGAAACCTGGGACAACGGCAAGCCGATCCGCGAAACCCTCAACGCCGACATCCCACTGGCGGTCGATCACTTCCGCTACTTCGCCGGTTGCCTGCGCGCCCAGGAAGGCGGCGCCGCCGAGATCAATGAAAACACCGTGGCTTACCACATCCACGAGCCGCTGGGCGTGGTCGGCCAGATCATCCCGTGGAACTTCCCGCTGCTGATGGCCGCCTGGAAACTCGCACCGGCCCTGGCCGCCGGCAACTGCGTGGTGCTCAAGCCCGCCGAGCAGACGCCTTTGGGCATCACCGTGCTGATGGAATTGATCGGCGACCTGCTGCCCAAGGGCGTGCTCAACGTGGTGCAGGGCTATGGCCGCGAAGCCGGTGAAGCGCTGGCCACCAGCAAGCGCATCGCCAAGATCGCCTTCACCGGTTCCACCCCGGTGGGCTCGCACATCATGAAATGCGCCGCGGAAAACATCATTCCGTCCACCGTGGAGTTGGGCGGCAAATCGCCGAACGTCTACTTCGAAGACATCATGCAGGCCGAGCCGAGCTTCATCGACAAGGCCGCCGAAGGTCTGGTACTGGCGTTCTTCAACCAGGGCGAGGTGTGCACCTGCCCGTCGCGCGCGCTGGTGCAGGAGTCGATCTACCCGCAGTTCATGGACGTGGTGATGAAGAAGGTGCTGCAGATCAAGCGCGGCGACCCGTTGGACACCGACACCATGGTCGGCGCCCAGGCCTCGCAGCAGCAGTTCGAAAAGATCCAGTCCTACCTGAAGATTGCCCAGGAAGAGGGCGCCGAGCTGCTGACCGGCGGCAAGGTGGAGCAACTGGACGGTTCGCTGGCTAGCGGCTACTACATCCAGCCGACCTTGCTCAAGGGCAACAACAAGATGCGCGTCTTCCAGGAGGAGATCTTCGGCCCGGTGGTCAGCGTCACCACCTTCAAGGACGAAGCCGAAGCCCTGGCCATCGCCAACGACACCGAGTTCGGCCTCGGCGCAGGCGTGTGGACCCGCGACATCAACCGTGCCTACCGCATGGGCCGCGGTATCAAGGCCGGCCGCGTGTGGACCAACTGCTACCACCTCTACCCCGCCCACGCCGCGTTCGGTGGCTACAAGAAGTCCGGTGTCGGCCGTGAAACCCACAAGATGATGCTCGACCACTACCAGCAGACCAAGAACCTGCTGGTCAGCTACGACATCAACCCGCTCGGCTTCTTCTAAAAAAAAGCTGCAAGGGGCAAGCGACAAGAAAGAGCGGACCGTGCGCCGGCTGCTTTTTCTTGCAGCTTGCAGCTTGCCGCTCGTAGCTGGAGCGGCTGGCCGCTCGCGCCGTTGGCGCGCTTTCTGCAACACCTGAATCACCAAAGGCCCGGCGTCCCTCCGGCGACCTAAAACAACAAACAGGTGAAATCATGCCAAGCGAACATTCCGCCGGTACACCGGCCGGTTCTTCGGTCGACTTCGAAAAGGTCGGCTCCGACTACTTCCAACAACGCGAACTCAAGAAAGGGGCTGCGGGCTGGGTTCTGCTGGTGGGCCTGGGCGTGGCCTATGTGATCTCCGGCGACTATGCCGGGTGGAACTTCGGCCTCGCCCAAGGCGGCTGGGGCGGGATGTTCCTCGCCACCTTGCTGATGGCCACCATGTACCTGTGCATGTGTTTCTCGCTGGCTGAACTGTCTTCGATGATTCCCACCGCTGGCGGCGGCTATGGGTTTGCCCGCAGCGCCTTCGGGCCTTGGGGCGGCTTTCTCACCGGTACGGCGATCCTCATCGAGTACGCCATCGCACCCGCCGCCATCGCTACGTTCATCGGCGCCTATTGCCAGTCGCTGTTCGGCATCGGCGGCTGGATGATCTACCTGGCGTTCTACGTGGTGTTCATCGGCATTCATATCTTCGGCGTGGGTGAAGCGCTGAAGCTGATGTTCGGCATCACCGCCATCGCCGCCATTGCCCTGGTGGTGTTCCTGCTGGGCATGCTGCCCCATTTCGATGCCGCCAACCTCTTCGACATCGCCCAGACCGACGCCGCCGGCGCCAGCAGCTTCCTGCCGTTCGGCTATGTCGGCGTGTGGGCGGCAATCCCCTATGCGATCTGGTTCTTCCTCGCGGTCGAAGGCGTACCCCTGGCCGCCGAAGAAACCAAGAACCCACGGCGCGACCTGCCACGCGGTTTGATCGGCGCGATGCTGGTGCTGCTGGCCTTCGCCCTGCTGATTCTGGTGGTCGGCCCCGGCGGCGCCGGCTCCGAAGCGCTCAAGGCCTCGGGCAACCCACTGGTCGAAGCCCTGGCCAAAGCCTACGGCGGTTCCACCTGGATGAGCGGCTTCGTCAACCTGGTTGGCCTGGCCGGACTGATCGCCAGCTTCTTCTCGATCATCTACGCCTATTCCCGGCAGATTTTCGCCCTGTCGCGCGCTGGCTACCTGCCGCGCAAGCTCTCGGAAACCAACAAGAGCAAGGCGCCGGTACTGGCCTTGGTCATCCCTGGATTGATCGGCTTCGCCCTGTCGCTGACCGGCCAGGGCGATCTGTTGATTCTGGTGGCGGTGTTCGGTGCCACGCTGTCCTATGTGCTGATGATGGCCGCGCACATCACCCTGCGCATCCGTCGGCCGAAGATGGCCCGCCCCTACCGCACCCCTGGTGGCATCTTCACTTCGGGCCTGGCCCTGGTGCTGGCGTGCATTGCGGTGGTGGCCGGCTTCCTGGTCGATCCGCGCGTGGTGATTGGCGCTGCGCTGATCTATGCAGTATTAATTGCCTACTTCGCGTTCTACAGTCGTCATCACTTGGTTGCCGGCACGCCGGAAGAGGAATTCGCCGCGATCCAGCAGGCCGAAGAGGCCCTGCACTGATCGCCGACCCACGCCGCAGGCCCGGCCTGCGGCGCTCTGGAGGTTCTGTATGGCACGTTTCGTACACACGGTCGGCAATCTGGTCTACCGTTTCGACAGCCTCAAGGAGGTCATGGCCAAGGCCAGCCCGGCGCGCTCCGGCGACTTCCTCGCAGGCGTGGCCGCCGCCAACGACGGTGAACGGGTCGCCGCGCAGATGGCCCTGGCCGACATCCCCCTCAGCCACTTCCTCAGCGAAGCGCTGATTCCCTACGAGCAGGACGAAATCACCCGGCTGATCGTCGACACCCACGACGCCGAGGCCTTCGCCCCGGTCAGCCACCTCACGGTCGGTGGCCTGCGCGACTGGCTGCTCAGCGAAGCGGCCGACGAGTCCAGCCTGCGGGCGCTGGCTCCGGGCCTGACCCCGGAAATGGCCGCTGCGGTGTCGAAGATCATGCGCGTGCAGGACTTGGTGCTGGTCGCGCAGAAGATCCGTGTGGTCACCGCGTTTCGCGGCACCATGGGGCTGCGCGGGCGATTATCGACCCGCCTGCAACCCAATCACCCCACCGACGAACCGGCGGGTATCGCTGCCAGCATTCTCGACGGGCTGCTGTACGGCAACGGCGACGCCATGATCGGCATCAACCCGGCCACCGACAGCATCGCCTCCATCTGTGCCCTGCTGGAAATGCTCGACGCCATCATCCAGCGCTATGACATTCCCACCCAATCCTGCGTGCTGACCCACGTCACCACCTCGATCGAGGCGATCAACCGCGGCGTGCCGCTGGACCTGGTGTTCCAGTCCATCGCCGGCACCGAGGCTGCCAACGCCGGCTTCGGCATCAACCTCAACGTCTTGCAGGAAGGCTACGAGGCCGGGCTGTCGCTGCAACGCGGCACCCTCGGACAGAACCTGATGTACTTCGAAACCGGCCAAGGCAGCGCGCTGTCGGCCAATGCCCACCACGGCGTCGACCAGCAGACCTGCGAGACCCGCGCCTACGCCGTGGCCCGGCATTTCAAGCCGTTTCTGGTCAACACCGTGGTCGGCTTCATCGGTCCCGAGTACCTGTACAACGGCAAGCAGATCATCCGTGCGGGGCTGGAGGATCACTTCTGCGGCAAGCTGCTCGGCGTACCCATGGGCTGCGACATCTGCTACACCAACCACGCCGAAGCTGACCAGGACGACATGGACACCCTGCTCACCCTGCTCGGCGTTGCCGGGATCAACTTCATCATGGGCATCCCCGGCTCCGACGACATCATGCTCAACTACCAGACCACCTCGTTCCACGACGCCCTCTACGCCCGTCAGACCCTGGGCCTGAAACCGGGTCCGGAGTTCGAAGCCTGGCTGGAACGCACCGGCATCCTGACCCAGGCCGACGGCCGCGTACGCTTCGGCGACAACCTCCCGCCGGCCTTCCGCCAGGCCTTGGCACAGCTCGCATAGGCACGACCATGGACCGACACGTACCCACTCCCGACAACCCCTGGCTGGCCCTGCGCAACCTGACCCCGGCGCGCATCGCCCTGGGCCGCACCGGCACCAGCCTGCCCACCGGCGCGCAACTGGACTTCCAGTTCGCCCACGCCCAGGCCCGCGACGCCGTGCACCTGCCCTTCGACCACGCCGCGCTGCGCGAGCAGTTGCAGGCGCGCGGGCGCGACAGCCTGCTGCTGCACAGCGCGGCCGCCGACCGTCACCAGTACCTGCAACGGCCCGACCTCGGCCGCCGCCTGTGCGACGCGTCGGCGGCCACGCTGCGCGAGCATGCCCAGGCCAACGCCGGCGGGGTCGATCTGGCGATCGTCGTCGCCGACGGGCTCTCGGCCCTGGCCGTACACCGTCACACCCTGCCGCTGCTGAGCCGCTTCGAAGAGCAGGCCAGCGCCGAGGGCTGGACGACGGCGCCGGTGATCCTGGTGCAACAAGGGCGGGTGGCGGTGGCCGACGAAGTGGGCGAGCTGCTGGGCGCACGCATGACCGTGATGCTGATCGGCGAGCGCCCCGGCCTGAGTTCGCCCGACAGCCTGGGCCTGTATTTCACCTATGCGCCGAAGGTGGGCCTGACCGACGCCTACCGCAACTGCATCTCCAACGTGCGCCTGGAGGGACTGAGCTACGGCATGGCCGCGCATCGCCTGCTGTACTTGATGCGCGAGGCCTGCCGACGGCAGTTATCCGGGGTGAACCTCAAGGACGAGGCCGAGGTCCACAGCCTCGACAGCGATCAGCCCGGCGGCAAGACCGGCAACTTCCTGCTCGGCGAGGACTGAGCCTGCGTTCCCCCAGGCAGATTGCGTATGCAGACTGCCTTGGGGCAGCATGCCATCACGTGGCGACGTGCATCATCCCGTTCCCAATGGACTCTGAGGCCTGCTCATGCGCATCATCAAGGCAACCCTGGAACACCTCGACCTGCTCACCCCGCTGTTCGTCCAGTACCGCGAGTTCTACGGGCAACTGCCCTATCCCGACACTTCGCGGACCTTTCTGCGCAAGCGCCTCACGCGCGGCGAGTCGGTGATCTATCTGGCCCTGCCGGATGACGACGACAGCCGCCTGCTGGGTTTCTGCCAGCTCTACCCGAGTTTTTCATCGCTGTCGCTCAAGCGCGTGTGGATCGTCAACGACATCTATGTGGCCGAAGACTCGCGGCGCATGCTGGTGGCCGACCACCTGATGCGCGAAGCCAAGAAGATGGCCAAGCAGAGCAACGCCATCCGCCTGCGGGTGTCGACCAGCAGCGACAACGAGGTGGCGAAGAAGACCTACGAGTCCATGGGCTTTCGCAAAGACATCGAGTTCGAGAACTACATCCTGCCGATCAGCCAGGACTGAGCCGAACGGATTGCTGCACGAGCCGTAACCACTCGCTACAAACTCCCCGGGCATCTTCACGACTTCGCCGTATAATGCCCCCCTCGTCATATGTGAAAAATCACTCCCCGTTCGGGGAAGATACCCACGCCAAAAATGACTTCGTCCGTCATCGCGCGCCCGTAGAAGCGGGTCAAGACAACAGGTGCTGTACATGGAATTCAACCCGCTGGACCTTATCCTGCATCTCGATGCCTACCTTGACCTGCTGGTGACCAACTACGGTCCCTGGATCTACGCCATTCTGTTCGCGGTGATCTTCTGCGAAACCGGCCTGGTGGTCATGCCCTTCCTCCCAGGCGATTCGCTGCTGTTCATCGCGGGCGCCGTGGCCGCCGGTGGCGGCATGGACCCGGTCCTGCTGGCCGGTCTGCTGATGCTCGCGGCGATCCTCGGCGACAGCACCAACTACGTGATCGGGCGCACGGCGGGCGAGCGGCTGTTCCGCAATCCCAATTCGAAGATCTTCCGCCGCGACTACCTGCAGCGCACCCATGAATTCTACGAACGCCACGGCGGCAAGACCGTCACCCTGGCGCGCTTCCTGCCGATCCTGCGCACTTTCGCACCGTTCGTCGCCGGCATTGCCCACATGCACTATCCGCGTTTCCTGGCCTTCAGTGTGGCCGGCACCCTGCTGTGGGTCGGCGGTCTGGTGACCCTGGGCTACTTCTTCGGCAACGTGCCGTTCATCAAGCAGCACCTGTCACTGATGGTGGTCGCCATCATCATCCTGTCGCTGGTGCCGATGATCCTCGGCGTGCTGCGCAGCCGCCTGGGTCGCACCGCCAAGGCGTCCTGAGCGGCCATGTGGTCGTTGGCCGCCTGGCGGCGCAAGCGCACCCTGGCGCGCTACCCCATCGACCCGGCGCTGTGGCAGGCCGTTCGCGAACGCCTGCCCCTGCTCGACGGCATCAGTGACGAGCAGGACCGCTGGCTGCGCGAGGCCAGCGTGCTGTTCCTGCACGACAAGCACCTCACCACCCTGCCCGGCGTCGAACTGGACGACGAGCAGCGCCTGTTCCTCGCCGCCCAGGCCCAGTTGCCGCTGCTGAATCTGGGCGAGCTGAACTGGTACCAGGGCTTCCACGAGCTGATCCTCTATCCCGACGACTTCAAGAGCCCCCAGCGCCACCGCGATGCCAGCGGCGTCGAGCATGTCTGGGACGCTGAACACAGCGGCGAGGCCTGGCTCCAGGGCCCGGTGATCATGGCCTGGCCAGGCGTGCTGGCCAGCGGCGGCTGGGACGCCTACAACCTGGTGATCCACGAGCTGGCGCACAAGCTCGACATGCTCAACGGCGACGCCAACGGCCTGCCGCCGCTGCACCCGGATATGGACGTCGGCGCCTGGGCGCAGGCCATGCAGCAGGCCTACGACGACCTCAACCGTCAGCTCGATGCCAACCCGGACCTGGAAACCGTCATCGACCCCTACGCGGCGGAAAACCCGGCGGAGTTCTTCGCCGTCACCAGCGAGTATTTCTTCAGCGCTCCCGACCTGCTGCAGCAGAGCTACCCCAAGGTCTACCAGCAACTGGCGCTGTTCTATCGCCAGGACCCGCTGGCGCGCCTGACCCGCCTGCAAGCCGAACATCCGCAGTACCGCGACGCCCCGGCCTGAGCGGCGGCGGCGCAGGCCGACCGTGGCATGCAGGGGCGGAATATGCCTATAATCGCCGCCACTTTTTCTGGTCAATCAGGGGGCTAAGCCCAATGAGCTACAGCAAGATTCCTGCGGGCAAAGACCTGCCGAACGACATCTACGTCGCCATCGAGATCCCGGCCAACCACGCGCCGATCAAATACGAGATCGACAAGGACAGCGACACCCTGTTCGTCGACCGTTTCATGGCCACCCCGATGTTCTACCCCGCCAACTACGGCTTCATCCCCAACACCCTGGCCGACGACGGTGATCCGCTGGACGTGCTGGTGGTCACCCCGTACCCGGTCGCGCCAGGCTCGGTGATCCGCGCCCGTCCGGTCGGCGTACTGAACATGACCGACGACGGCGGCGGCGACGCCAAAGTCATCGCCGTGCCGCACGACAAGCTGTCGCAGCTGTACGTGGACGTCAAGGAATACACCGACCTGCCGCCGCTGCTGATCCAGCAGATCGAGCACTTCTTCGCCAACTACAAGGATCTGGAGAAGGGCAAGTGGGTCAAGATCGAAGGTTGGGACGGCGCAGACGCCGCCCGCGCTGCGATCACCAAGTCGGTAGCGGCCTACAAAGGCTGATACCGCACAGGAACGGGGTCGCCATGCGGCCCCGCTTCCAGCTTCTTCTCGGAAAGCGCTGACCTATCACGTCAGAAGCATCCCACAGCACCTTTCAAACGCTTCTTACACATCCCGCCAAGACCCGCTCCCTCCCCCATCACCGCGTTTATTCCCTCGCCACGCGCCACCCACTAGACTCGCCGCCATGAACAATTCCGGTGATCGTCTCAAGACCCTTCTGCAGGAATGCGGCCTGACCTCGTCCGACTTCGCCGCCCAGCGCCATGTCACGCCCCAGCACGTGAACAACTGGTTCAAGCGCGGCATCCCGCTCGCACGTCTGGACGAGGTGGCCGATCTGTTCTGCGTCAATCGCCGCTGGCTGCGCAGCGGCGAAGGCCCCAAGCACCCCAGCCCGATCCTGCGCCCCTGCCCCACTCAGGTCGAACCCGCACCGCCCGGCCATGGCGGACGGCAGGTCTGTGTCGACTTCCATCGCCTCGTCGACGGCCTGCTGCAGCCGGACTCCGAGCGCCATCTGCTGATCTCGGCGCAAGCGCTGGACACCCTGGGCATCCTCGCCGAACACGTGGTATGCCTGGACATGCCGGCGGCCAACATGGCACCGCTGATGCCCATCGGCGCCGCCCTGGCCATCGACCGCAGCCTCACCCGTGTGGTCGATGGCCAAACCTACGCCCTGCTGCACGAAGGCCGGCTACGTGTGCACAGCCTCAGCCTCGGGCAGAACGACACCCTGTGCCTGCACAGCCACGACCGGCGCAACTACGCCGTGGAGCGCTACACCAGCGCCCAGCGTCACGCCCAGGGCATGCAGGTGCTGGGTTGGGTGTTCTGGTGGTCGTGGTTCAGCCGCCAGCGGCCACTGTAAGCGGCGCGGCAATTTCCGCTGGGCATCCCCGGTGCACCCTTGTATGCTACGCGGCACATTCTGCTCTGGTCGGCCAAGCCGCATTCCAGAGCACCTGACGACGCCCCACACGGCCGCCCGTCATCTTTTTCAGGCCTTCATGGCCAACCCGTTAAGGCGGTTGCGGCTTATCAAAAATGAGCCAAGCCCGTCCCCGAAAGCCGGCCACAAGCCGGCTTTTTAATGCCTGAGTCACGCCTGTCCGCCCCCCCGTATTTGCAGAACCTAATGACCAGACGCTCCGACTCGGCACGTCAAATACCAGCAGAGCCGGTGCCTATTACACCCTGCTATCACTCGGCCATTGCCCTGGCACCCCTCAAGTGGGATTATTCGCAACTGCATCTGATTCCCATCCAAGGCTGACCCTCGTGCCCGTCCAGCTCCTGCTCGCCGAAGACGACCCCCACCTGCGCCACGACCTGCAGCAGCATTTCCAGCGCCGCCAGTTCAGCGTGCAGGCCTGTGCCAATGGCACCGAGGCACTGAAGGCGCTGGCCTCGGGTCGGTACGACCTGATCCTGCTGGACATCCTGCTGCCCGGCATCGACGGCCTGAGCCTGCTCGACGAACTGCGTCGTGGCCAGGCCGTGCCGGTGATGCTGATGTCGGCCCTGGGCGCCGAGCAGGACCGCATCAGCGGCTTCACCCGTGGCGCCGACGATTACCTGCCCAAGCCGTTCAGCCTCGCCGAACTGGATGCGCGGGTCGACGCCCTCCTGCGCCGCGTCGCCCTCGACCGACACCCACCTGCCGCCTTCACCGAAGGCGCGCTGTGCTTCGATCCACTCGACCAGGATGTCACTCACCACGGCCTGCGGGCCGGGCTGACCGGCTCGGAGTTTCGCCTGCTGAGCACCCTCAAGGCGCATGCAGGCGAGGCGCTGAGCAAACCATTTCTGTACCAGAGCGTGCTGCACCGCCCCTACATGCGCCTGGATCGCGGCCTGGACGTGCACGTGTGCAACCTGCGCCGCAAACTGGCAGCCATCGGTGCCGGGCATTTGCAGATCCAGGCCGTGCGCGGCCAGGGCTACGTGCTGATCGACACGGTCCACGCCTGATGCGCCGCCATCCGCTGCTGTGGAAACTGGCGCTGCTGCAGGTGTGCTTCTGCCTGTTGCTGACCTGGCTTCTATGGACCTGGGGCCTGTCGGTGGAGCGCAGCACCTACTTTCTCGCGCCAGCCGAACGTGACTACCTGGCGCACTTCGCCGAACAGGCCGAGCAGGCCTGGCAACGCGATGGCGCCCAGGGCGTGGAGCAGTACCGACGCGCGCTGCAACGCCGCGAAAACACCTGGGTCGCTATCGTCGGCCCGCGCCTGCAAAGCCTGGGTAGCACGCCGCTGAGCGCCGAAGAAGCCAGTCGCCTGACCTTCATGCGCAAGCTCGACTGGCCCATGAGTCGGCGCCTGCAAGACGAGCTGCCCTACGTCAGCATCGCTTTTCCCACGCGGCCGCAGGACGGTCGCCTGGTCATCCAGTTGCCCGAGCACCTGCTGCCCACCGGCCTGACGCCCTGGACCCACGTCATCACCCATGGGGTGGCGCCTGCGCTGCTGGCGTTGCTGCTCGGCCTGCTGCTGTACCGACACCTGGTAGCGCCGCTCAACCGCCTGCGCGACCGCGCCGACGCCCTGCGCGCGGACAACCTGGACAGCCCCGGCCTGGCCCTGCACACCCGCCACGACGAGCTGGGCGAACTGGCCCAGGCCTTCGAGCACCTGGCCCTGCGCCTGCGCCGCAGCCTCGATCAGCAGCGCCTGCTGCTGCGCACGCTGTCCCATGAACTGCGCACCCCGCTGGCGCGCCTGCGGATCGCCCATGACAGCCCACTGCCCCCCGAGCAACTGCGCCAGCGCCTGACGCGGGAAGTGGACGACATGCAGAAACTGCTGGAGGACACCCTCGATCTGGCCTGGATGGACACCGAGCGGCCACAGGTGCCGACCGCGCCGCTGCAGGTGCTGTCGGTGTGGGAGGCGCTGGTGCAGGATGCCTGCTTCGAAAGCGGCTGGGCGGCCGAGCGCCTGCCCTGCGCGCTGGGGCCTGACTGCGTGGTGCAGGCGCACCTGGACAGCCTGGCCCAGGCCTTGGAAAACCTGCTGCGCAACGCCATCCGCCACTCACCGCCGGGCGGCCGGGTGTGCCTCGACGGCTGGCGCGAGGGCGAACACTGGCACCTGTGCCTGCGCGATCAGGGCAGCGGGGTGCCGGACGACGCGCTGGAACGCATCTTCCAGCCCTACCAGCGCCTGCCCGACAGCGGCAGCGGCTTCGGCCTGGGCCTGGCCATCGCGCGCAGTGCCGTCGAGCTGCAGGGCGGTACGTTGTGGGCCAGCAACGGCCACCCAGGGTTGGTCCAGCATCTGCGGCTGCCGGCGGCGACAAGTGTTTAGAAAGTTAATGCGCTTTACTCTCAAATAGGAGTAATTACCATCTGTGATCTCTTGAATTCAGCCCGCCGTGCCGGAGATCCCAATGTCGCCCCGCTCGCTCAGTCCCGCCCCTTTCCTGCTGCTCTCCAGTTACCTGCTGGCCAGTGCGGTGCACGCCGCCACACCGCCTGGGGGAAGCGAACCGATCGAACTGGAGACCCAGACCGTCGTCGCCACCGCGCTGGAGGAAACCAAGCAGGCGCCGGGGGTCTCGGTGATCACCGCCGAGGACCTGAAGAAACGCCCGCCGGCCAATGACCTGTCGCAGATCATCCGCACCATGCCCGGCGTCAACCTCACCGGTAACTCCACCAGCGGTCAACGCGGCAACAACCGCCAGATCGACATCCGTGGCATGGGTCCGGAAAACACCCTGATCCTGGTCGATGGCAAGCCGGTGGCCAGCCGCAACGCCGTGCGCTATGGCTGGCGCGGCGAGCGCGACACCCGTGGCGACAGCAACTGGGTGCCGGCCGACCAGGTCGAGCGCATCGAAGTGATTCGCGGCCCGGCCGCTGCGCGCTACGGCTCCGGTGCCATGGGCGGGGTCATCAACATCATCACCAAGCAGCCGGGCGAGCAGACCCACGGCAACATGACCGTGTATCAGAACTTCCCGCAGCACGGCGAGGAAGGCGCCAGCAAGCGCGTCAGTTTCGGCCTCAACGGCCCGCTGACCGACGCCCTCAGCTACCGGGTGTACGGCAACGTGGCCAAGACCGATGCCGACGACTGGGACATCAACGAAGGCCACCAGTCCACGCGCAGCGGCAACCAGGTCGGCACCCTGCCTGCCGGTCGGGAAGGCGTGCGCAACAAGGACGTCAATGGCCTGCTGAGCTGGAAACTCGACCCTCGGCAGACGCTGGACCTGGAAGCCGGCTTCAGCCGCCAGGGCAACATCTACAGCGGCGACACCCAGAACACCAACTCCAATGCCACGGTCAAGCGCCTGCTCGGCCACGAAACCAACCTGGTGTACCGCGAGAACTACGCCCTCACCCATCGCGGCGACTGGGACTTCGGCACCAGCATGGCCTATCTGCAATATGCCAAGACCCGCAACAGCCGCATCAACGAAGGGTTGGCCGGCGGCACCGAAGGCATTTTCAGCAACGCCGACATGTCTACCTCGACCCTGCGCGACCTCACCGCCCACGGCGAGCTGAACCTGCCGCTGCACGCCTGGCGCGACCAGACCCTGACCCTGGGCAGCGAATGGAGCCAGCAGAAGCTCGACGACCCCAGCTCCAACACCCAGAGCACCAGCGAAGGCGGCAGCGTCGCGGGCCTGGCCAGCAGCGGCCGCAGCACCACTTCGCAGGCGCAGATCTTCTCGCTGTTCGCCGAGGACAACATCGAACTGAAACCGGGCACCATGCTCACCCCGGCCCTGCGCCTGGACCATCACAGCGTGGTCGGCGACAACTGGAGCCCGTCGCTGAACCTGTCCCACGCGCTCACCGATGAACTGACGCTCAAGGCTGGCATCGCCCGCGCCTACAAAGCGCCGAACCTGTACCAGCTCAACCCCGACTACCTGCTCTACAGCCGTGGCCAGGGCTGCTACGGCCAGAGCACCAGTTGCTACCTGCAAGGCAACGACAAGCTCGAAGCCGAAACCAGCGTCAACAAGGAACTGGGCATCGAGTTCCAGCGCGACGGCCTGGTGGCCGGCATCACCTACTTCCGCAACGACTACAAGAACAAGATCGACTCCGGTCTGGGTCGCATCGGCAGCGCCAGCGGCGGCACCGGCAGCTACGCCAATGCCGCGATCTACCAGTGGGAGAACATTCCCAAGGCGCTGGTCGAGGGTCTGGAAGGCACGCTGACCCTGCCACTGACCGAGCAGTTGAAGTGGACCAACAACTTCACCTACATGCTCCAGTCGAAGAACAAGGAAACCGGCGACACCCTCTCGGTGACCCCGGCCTACACCCTCAATTCGATGCTCGACTGGCAGGCCAGCGACGACCTGTCGATGCAACTGAGCGTGGCCTGGTACGGCAAGCAGAAGCCGAAGAAATTCGACTACCACGGCGACCGCGTGACCGGCTCGTCCAACGACCAGGTGGCGCCCTATGCGCTGGTCGGCGCCAGCGGCACCTACGCGATCACGAAGCACCTGAGCCTGACCGCCGGCATCGACAACCTGTTCGACAAACGCCTGTTCCGCGCCGGCAACGCCCAGGGAGTGAACAACATCGACGGCGCCGGGGCCGCCACTTACAACGAACCCGGCCGCACCCTGTACACCAGCCTCACCGCCTCGTTCTGAGGCCGGTCGCCGCGCCGCCGCCCCGGCGCGGCCCCCATGGACGACCTGACGAGACCGCCTGATGAACACGTTTTTTTGCGCCCTGGCCCTGCTGCTGCCGCTGGCCGCGTTCGCGCAACCCGCGCCCGAACAGACGATCGACACTCACCTGCTGCAATGCCACGACCTGCCCTATCGTTTCACTACCCTCGACCTGGACTCGGCCGATGGCCAGCGTCACTACCGCCTGTGGATCGGCAAGCCCGAGCGCCCAGCGCCGCCCGCCGGTTACCCGGTGCTGTGGATGCTCGATGGCAATGCGGCCTTCAGCGCCTTGCAGGCCCCGGCCCTGCGCCGACTGGCCGATGGACAGGCGCCGGTGCTGGTCGCCATCGGCTACCAGAGCGAGCAGCGCATCGAGCGCAGCGCCCGCACCTTCGACTACACGCCGCAGGTGCCGGGTCTTGCCGAGCAGCGCGACCCGCTGAGTGGTCAGCCCAGTGGCGGCGCCGATGCCTTTCTCGATCTGCTGGAGCAGCGCATGCGTCCGCTGCTGGCAGCGCAGCTCGCGCTGGATGCGCGGCACCAGACCTTATGGGGACACTCCTATGGCGGTCTGGCGGTGCTGCACGCGCTGTTCACTCGCCCGGGGATGTTCAGCGACTACGCCGCCGCCAGCCCGTCACTGTGGTGGCGTGATGGCGTCATCCTCAGCGAAGCCGACGGCCTGGCCGAGCGCCTCAAGGACCATCGCCCCCGCCTGCTGCTGATGCGCGGCAGCGAGGAGCCGGCCAACCCACGTGCGCCGCTGGGCAGCGACAGCGAAAACGCGCTGCAGCAACTGCGCACCACGCTGGCGCCGATTCAGGCATTGCAGGTGAGCTACCGGCGCTTCGAGGGCCTGGGGCACGGACCGATGCTACCGGCGTCACTGGCGGCGGTGCTGGAATCACTGGCCAACAGCCCCACCCCCTAGCCGCCCTGGCAGCGCCAGACGGTCTCGCGCAGGAAGCGGTCCAGCGCGGCGCTGTCACCGCGTTCGCCGCGCTCCACCTCCACCTCCTCGGCGCGCATCAGCTCGGACTCGATGAACTGATGCAGCACGTCGTCGCGCGGCCCCACCTGCGCTTCGCCGGCCCGGCGCTTGCGCACCAGCAGGCGCTCGATCGCCTCGCGCAGTGGCGGCCCCTCGACCGTGCGGTCGAACAGCGTAGTGAAGGCCGTCGGCGGCATACCCAGCCCACGGTCGATCCAGCGCACCGCCAGCAGTGGGCGGATCACGTACAGGTACTTCTTCAGACGCACCGTGTCGCCCAGCAAGTAGCCGCGCAGGTTCTTGCGCGCCATCGACAGATAATGATGGCGCACCGCACGCGGCGAATAGAACGCGTGACCCAGCGCCGTCAGTTGCTCGCGCGCCTGCGCATCGGCACGATACACCAAGGGTGAACCTAGCCATTCGAGCAGGCTCGGGTTGGCCCCGCGCAGCAGGCGCAGCGCCTTGCGCAGTTCCCAGCCGCTGACGTCCAGCTCATCGCTGAGCGGCCGCTCGATGACGTCGCGCGGCTCGTCTACCCGCAAGTACCACTGGGCGCGGTGAACGTAGATGAATCGCACATCGTAGTCGCTGTCCGGCGAGGCGAAGCCCCAGGCGCGACTGCCGGATTCGCAGGCGTACAGCACCGTGACGTCATGCTCGCGCTCGATGCGCTGAAGTTCTTCGAGCACCCGCGCACGCATGGCGTCGGACAGGGGATGGGGATCGTGCTCGTACATGGTGACTCTCCTCGCTTGAGCGCCTTGCCGGCGCTCCTCTCAACCTTTCACGCACACCACCTGACGCAGGGTGTGCAACACTTCGACCAGCTCGCGCTGGGCGTTCATGACCGCATCGATGTCCTTGTAGGCCATCGGGATTTCGTCGATCACCGCCGCATCCTTGCGGCACTCCACATGGGCGGTGGCGCGACGCTGGTCTTCGACGGTGAAACGCTGCTTGGCCTGGGTCCGGCTCAGCACCCGACCCGCGCCGTGGCTGCACGAGCAGAACGACTCGGCATTGCCCAGGCCCCGGACGATGAAACTCTTGGCGCCCATGGAGCCAGGAATGATGCCCAGCTCGCCCTGGCGCGCCGACACCGCCCCCTTGCGCGTCACCAGCACCTCCTGGCCGAAATGCTGCTCACGCTGCACGTAGTTGTGATGGCAGTTGATCGCTTCCAGGCTGGCCTCGAAGGGCCTGCCCAGCACACTGCGGGTCGCTGCCACGGTGGCGCGCATCATCAGCTCGCGGTTGTGCCGGGCGAAGTCCTGAGCCCACCCCACCGCCTCGACGTAGTCGGCGAAATACCGACTGCCTTCCTCGAAATACGCCAGGTTGCGATCCGGCAAATTGGCCAGGTGCTGACGCATGTCGGCCTGGGCGCGCTCGATGAACAGGCTGCCGATGGCATTGCCCACCCCGCGCGAGCCGCTGTGCAGCATGAACCAGACCCGGTCGGCTTCGTCCAGGCATACCTCGACGAAATGGTTGCCGCCGCCCAGGGTACCCAGGTGCTGGCGGTTATTGGTCTTCTCCAACTGAGGGTACTTGTCGGTGATCGCCTTGAAGCGCCCCGCCAGCGCGCTCCATGCCTGGTCGGCCTGGCTGGGCACATCGCCCCACGCCCCTTGGTCGCGACGCCCGTGCGTCTTGCCATGGGGCACCGCTTTCTCGATGGCGCTGCGCAGGCCGTGCAGGTTGTCCGGCAGGTCGCGGGCGTGCAGCGACGTGCGCGCCGCGATCATGCCGCAGCCGATATCGACACCCACCGCCGCCGGGATGATCGCCCCGACGGTGGGGATCACACTGCCGATGGTCGAACCCTTGCCTACGTGCACGTCGGGCATCACCGCCAGGTGCTTGAAGATGAACGGCAGGCGCGCCGTGTTCATCAGTTGCTGGCGCGCGGCGTCATCTACCGGCACGCCGTCGGTCCACAGTTTGATCGGCTTGCCGCCGGCCACTTCCAACAGATTCATCGTCGTGTTCCTTGTCGTCGCTCAGCCGGTCTTGAGGCTGACCAATCCATTCAATACGTGATCCAGACCACCGAACACGGAGATCCGGTCGATACGTTCGGCCACCCGCTCCAGGGTTTCCAGTTCCTTCAGGCGCAACGCCGTCGGGCTGCCTTCCATCACCTTGGCGGTGTTGAGCAGCGAGCGCGTCGCCTGGGTTTCCTCGCGGCGCCGGATCACGTTGGCCTGGGCCGCCTTCTCCGCTTCCACCACTTGCGCCAGCAGGGTCTTCATCTCGCCCGGCAGGATGATGTCGCGCACACCGAGGGTGCTGACCTCCAGGCCGCTGTCCGGCAGCAGCGCCTGCAAGTGCTCGCCGATGCGCGCGTCGATGTACTGCTTGTCGTCGAGCAACTCGTCCAAGGTGCGCGTGCCGACTGCCGCACGCAGGCCCAGTTGCAGCTCACGGTACAGGTGCTCCACCGGTTTGCTGAAGCGTGCATGGGCCATCAGCACATCGCTGTAGCGCCAGTTGGCGACCAGGTTCAGGCGCAGGCTCACCTTGTCGCGGGTGAGGATTTCCTGACCGTTGACTTCCAGCGCCTGCACTCGGGTATCGACGGTCTCCACGGCGACCTGGCTACCGCAGCGCCAGAAGCCGTATTGACCGGCCTGCAGGAGGTCGACCACGGCACCGTCGATCTTCAGCACACCCACATGGAACGCTGGCACGGTGACCAGCAGTACATGCTCGAGCCCAGCCAGCCCCGGCCGGTTCAGCCGCGCCAGCAAGGCGGGTGGCACGCGGCGGCCCTGGGTCAGGTCGATGCGCTCCAGCGTGTGCTGGGCTTGGCCTTTCCAGTACAGGCGGCGGCTGTCCGGGCCGAGCAGTTCCATCAGCTTGCCATCCTCCAGGCGCAGGCCCAGTTCGTGCTCGCCCAGGTCCATGCGCTCGAAGTAGTGTTCGACCAGTTGTGGCTGGTGCTGGCGCAGGTAGCCGGCCAGGGGATGGTCGAACAGCGGGGTGTTGAGGTTGAAGGTCTGCACCGCCAGCCGGTCGTGCCAGTCGAAACGCGGATACAGCCCAGGCTCCAGGATCGCCTGGAAATCGCCCTCGTCGAGCAGCAGGCCGCGTTCGTTCTTTTTCACGATAAAGCGTTTCATCCATTTCATTGTTCTGTTCCTCTCATTCATGTGCAGGGTGCCGGTGGTGCCGACTCACCGGGCACTGGGGGCGGAACCCGGCGCAGTTCTGGGGCCGGGAGCCAGGCTCCAGCGGCGGCCGTCGTTGCGCCAGGTCCGGCCAGCAGGCCGGGTGAATCGGCGGTGGTGCCGGCAATGCTTGCCGACGAGGGCCTTCCTGGCCCTGCACCGCACCAGCGGGTGTTGCGTCATAGCTACCTTCGGAGGGTAGTGCCGGGTCTCCCCGGCGAGCGTTCGCGCAGCCGTTTCACGGGTCAGCACGAGAACGACCGGTCGTTGCAGCGGCGGCATGCACGACACCGACACCGGAGTGGGTACGTGCACCGGCGGGGTGCTAACCCCTTGCCCGAGGGCCTGCCTGGCGATGCGGTCAGAGAGGTGATTGCGAACGCTGTGCCAGCTTTCCAGCGACACAGCGCATAAAAATTTATCTCATTGATTTATAAGAATTTATTTTCATTATCTGGTTTGTCGAAATTTCCCACGGGTGATCGGAAGCTGAAATTTAATATACGCTTGGATCGTCACTTATCTTTTTGGATAAACCCGTGAACAAGTCACGCGTCGCCATCGGCTTTCTCGGCTCCACCCTCGACCGCAACGGCAAGGGCGCCGCGCGCTGGAACCGCTGGCGCCCCACCATCGGCCTGTGCCGCCAACCCGACCTGCCGCTGGATCGCCTGGAACTGATCCATGGCCCCAGCGCCCGCGACCTCGGCCTAGCCGAGCGCATTCGCGCCGACGTGCAGCAGGTTTCGCCCGCCACCGAAGTGCGCCTGCACCCGCTCACCCTGCGCAACCCCTGGGACTTCGAGGAGGTCTACGGCGCCCTGCACGACTTCGCCAGCGACTACCGCTTCGACACCGAGCGCGAGGACTACCTGGTGCACATCACCACGGGCACCCATGTCGCGCAGATCTGCTGGTTCCTGCTGACCGAGGCGCGCTACCTGCCGGCGCGCCTGGTGCAAACGGCACCCTCACGCCAGCGCGACGAAGCCAGCGACCCCGCCGGCACCGCCACCCTGATCGACCTCGATCTGTCGCGTTACGACCAGATCGCCTCGCGTTTCCAACGCGAGCAGGCCCAGGGTCAGTCGCTGCTCAAGTCCGGCATCGCCACGCGCAACGCCGCCTTCAACCGCACCATCGAGCAGATCGAACGGGTCGCCCTGCGCTCGCGGGCGCCGGTGCTGCTGGTGGGGCCGACCGGCGCCGGCAAGTCGTTCCTGGCCCGGCGCATTCACGAACTCAAGCGCGGTCGCCACCAGCTCGAAGGGCGATTCATCGAAGTGAACTGCGCGACCCTGCGCGGCGACGGCGCCATGTCTGCTCTGTTCGGCCACGCCAAGGGCGCCTTCACCGGCGCGCAAAACGCCCGCGAAGGCCTGTTGCGCGCAGCCGATGGCGGCATGCTGTTCCTCGACGAGATCGGTGAACTGGGCGCCGACGAGCAGGCCATGCTGCTCAAGGCCATCGAGGAAAAGCGCTTCTTCCCGCTGGGCGCTGACCGCGAAGTGCAGAGCGATTTCCAGCTCATCGCCGGCACCCACCGCGACCTGCGCGCCAGAGTCGCCGACGGCTCGTTCCGCGAAGATCTGTTCGCCCGCATCAACCTGTGGACCTTCGCCCTGCCGGGCCTGGCCCAGCGCCGCGAAGACATCGAGCCCAACTTGGACTTCGAGCTGCAACGCCACGCCCGCGAGCAAGGTCGCCAGGTACGCTTCAACCTGCAAGCCAAACGCCGTTACCTGGCCTTCGCCCATGCCAGCGAAGCGCGCTGGGCCGGCAACTTCCGCGAGCTGTCGGCTTCGATCACGCGCATGGCCACCCTGGCCGACAGCGGGCGCATCGACGAAGCTTTGGTCAACGAGGAAATCGAGCGATTGCGTCACGCCTGGGGGCTGGATAGCCAGACCGAGGACGATACGCTGCTGGCCGGGCGCGAACTCGACCTGTTCGATCGGGTGCAGCTACGCGCCGTGATCGACGTGTGTCGGCGCTCGGCCAGCGTGTCCGAGGCCGGACGCGAGCTGTTTGCCGTGTCGCGGCAAGAGAAGGCCAACCCCAACGACGCCGATCGCCTGCGCAAGTACCTGGCGCGGTTTGGGTTGGCGTGGCAGCAGGTGAAGGGCGAGAGGTGAAGGCGTTGCAGAAGCGGTCAACCTGGAGCGACTCGCGGCACGCTCGCCCACGCATGACGTGAGCGAGCGACTGGACATCAGGACGGGAGCTTGAGCGGCGTTTTCGCCAGCTGTCGCCAGGTGCTCACGATGACCTCGGGAACACCCAGCGAGTTGCGCAACTCGGACTCCTTGAGCGTCTTGTATGCCTCGAAATGCTGCAGCAACAGGTCCTTGTTCGGGTCGTTCCCCTCTTTGTCGCGGCCGGCCTGACGACATTCCATGACCTTGGTCTTCCAACTCGCCGGCAGCGGGACTTCACCGACCTCCAGATCATCCACATACCAGACGAAGTGGCGGCAACTGCCGCCGCTGGTATCGCCCAGGGCACAAAGGGTCTGCTCGTGCTGATGCACTTTCGCCCTTCGGTCGGCGATGATCTTCGGCCAGAGCTTCTCGGCGAAATCGGCGTACTTCAATGCTGCCTTGGCCACAGTTCCGTCGTCGGGGCGGCCGTAGCTGGACAGCAGTGGATCACGCGCTACGCCGTCGCGCCCCAGATTGCCGGGATCGACCACGGCCATCTCCTGGAACAGGGCCAACTGCAGGCTCGCCGCGATCAGAAACACGCTGAAGCCCAGTTTCGCGTACTTGTCGCTCATCAGGGTGCCCAGCATGCCCCCTGGCCCGGACAGGAAAGTGGACTCATATTTCTGTAGCAGGGTGAACAGGTGCTTGCGGTCTTCCAGCACAGTCAGATCCCGAGCGGCCTTGGCCGGCAGGTACTCGTACTCCAAGTGCTGCTGGATGCTCTTGATGGCACCGTCGACGCTGTCGATCAAGCTCTGCTGCAGCTCTTGGCCGACGATCCGCTTCATCTCTACGTAGACTTTGTCGAAGTAGCTGGGCACCCCTGGCGGGAATACCGACTCGAACAACGACTTGGCGATCGCCCCACCGAGCGAAGACAGCAAGCTACCCGCAAGCTTGGAGCCGATGGTCGCCAGCACCTCCTCAGGGTTGTCCAGGAACAGTTCAGTATCGGCCGTGTCGGACAGCACCTTGGGCATCGCCCCGAGGAAAAGCAGGCGTCCGTCCTGATCCACCGCCACTTCCTTGAACAGATAAACCAATTGGCCGAAGTTGGTGGTGCGCAGCAGCACGACAGATCGAGGACGTGCACCGTTGAAGGGTTTGTTCAAGTAGGTGAACGTTTCGTCCTGCAGCACTTCGCCCTCGAGTAGCGGCGTTTCACGCTGTATCGACTGCATGACGCACGCCGTGCGCGCAGCATGTTGGCGCAGTACAGAATCACGCAGGGACGGCAAAGCGTCGGGTGACGCCACGGGGATCGCCGACATCGGCGCAATCATCTTGCCCAACGTGGCCTCGTCCATGTCATGCGTACCGTGATGGGCGAGATACTGCAGCATGTGTCGCCTGGCGTAGTCTGGCGGCGCGTCGGGGTAGACCTGGGCGATACCGAAGATAAAACCGACATTGATAACGTGATCGAGCGCTTTTGCGTCTTGCATCATGACTCCTGGATCCCTGGGGAGAGCGAGAGTGGACGGTAGTTATCAGAGCTGGAAATAAGGATGTGCCGGACGGCGACGAGAGCCGAAATGGAGAGGTTTGAGTGGGTAGCGCTCCGCAATTGATATCAAAGCGCCATCAATAGCCGAATTGGCGATACCACGCAATAGCCATTCGATCAGGCGTGCTCACCCGCGCAGTGCCTGATCGTTGGCATGACTGTTTCACGACGACTGTTTCACGACGACTGTTTCACGACGACTGTTTCACGACGACTGTTTCACGACGACTTCACTGAGCCCACAGCGCCAAGGCCCTTCACGCATAGGCGTACTTGAGCACGTACACACTCAGTTCCCGGAACACCGACTGCGGAATCGCCGGCATCAGCGCCTGGGCCTTTTCCAGCGTCTGGCAGCAGCGCTGCACCATCTGCTGGCGAGCGGACGCATCGACCATCCCGGCATGCACCACCTGCGAGTACTGCACGTAGGAACAGGGGAAGTTGGCCTGTTCGCTGCGGACGATCTGGAAGTGCGGATTGAGCTGCGGCGCTGTCACGAACGGCCGGCCCTTGAAGTCCGGCTGCGGCGTCAAAGCGGCGGGCGCCTCGCAGCGGCTATGGCACAGCGCCTGGCTTTCCATGCCGGTTTCGAACCCTCGGTGATACAAGGTGATCTCCGAGCCGGGCGCCTGGGTGCAGGCATTCTCGAACGCATCGAGGATGGCGCGGGCATTGCCCTGGGAGGTCTCGATCTTGCTCAGCGGCACGAAACGCTCGAATTCGTCCTTTGCCACCGCCTTCACGCCACGGTGCAGCGTGGCCCAGTGACTGAACTCCTTCTGGCAAGCGATCAGGTGCACCTCGAAGCGATAGCCGAGCGCCACAGCGGTCGCGGGGAAGCTGGCGAAGTCGGCGCTGTCCAGCGCGCTCTCCATGATGATGTTGTAGCGGTTCTGGAAGGCATAGCTGAACAGCTTGTTGCCCAATGCCCAGATGAACGGCTCGGTCTGCGCGTAGACTTCCAGCCCGCTCAACGCGCGCATCTGCTCATAGCGTGGATGCAGGGCGCGATACGCCGGCACATAGAGGCGAACGTAGTTGTCGTAGGCGTTGCCGGGCAACAGGTGGTTTTCCAGCAGGTAGGTTTTGCCTGAGCCCTGCGCACCCGCGACGATGAGCAGCTTTGGCTGGGGCTGACCGTCACTGCCCACATCGCGGGTCTTGTCGAACAAGGTGGCGCTGATGGCCTCGAACACGGCCTGCAACTCGGCTTCGGTGTAGGGATAAGGATGGGACATGAGGACGTTCTCCGGGCGAATGACCCGTGATCGGGTCGGCCGCTGAACTGTCCATCAGGTGCTACCGGCGAGCGCGGTAGATAATGCCCGCACCCAGTCCTCGCTGGACTGGGTGCAGAGCACGGGCTCACTGCAGTTTCAACTGGGCCTTGAGAAATGCATACAGCAGTGCTGCGCTCTTGCGATAACCGTCGGCTGTCAGGTGCACCAGGTCGGGCCGCCCCAGGCCGCTGGCCTGCCAGGCGGCGATCGAGCACGGTCCACCCATTTCGGCCTGCCAATCCCAGAACAGTGCCTTGTACTTCTGCGCCGTCTGGCGCTGGATACGCACCACACCGGCCAGGGGCTGCGGCTGACGCGCCGCGCAACTGGCCGCGCGGCGCTGCTTGATCGAGTCCGGCGGGCCAACCAGCAGGATCGCCGCCTTGGGCATCTGCTGGCGCAGTTGGCTGAGCGTGGCCTCGAGGTGCGCCTGGTACGCCTGGAGGTCGAGCGTGTCGTCGAACGCTTCGTTGGTGCCATAGGCCAGGATCACCAAATCCGGGCGCAACGCCTTGAGCGTGTCCTGCCAGCCGGCCTGCCACTTGTCCACCACCTCCAGCCGCGCGCCGTTGATGCCCAGCGACGAATAAGTCACCCCGGTGTTCTTCTGCCCCTGGATGTACCAGCCGCCCAGCGCTACCCCCTTGGCACCCTCGACGCTCAACTTCACCGGCAATCCGAGGTTGACGAACGCCGGACTCAAGCGCCATTGGCCATTGCTGGCCGGCAGCGTGCGCCGTTGGCTACCGTTGGCAACCAGCGTGGCGCTGCGGCTGGCTTGATACAGCGCGGAGATCCGGTAGCGCTGCGCGTCGGGATCGCGCGCCTGGATGTTCACCGCCGCGCGTTCGGCCAGCGGCGTCGACAGATAGCCGCCGAGGGGGAAGCGCTCGCTCTGCTGATTGCGCGCCGATACCAGTTCCCACTGACGCCGCTCGCTGGTGATGATCACCCGGTCGCTGCGAATGCCCGGCACCGGCGAAGCCGGCACCAGGCCGATGCCGCCGTCGCCATAACGCGCTTGCAGCAGCTTGCGCAGCTCGCCGCTGAACAGGTCGGCAGCCGTGTGCGAGTCGCCCAATTGCACGATGGAGATCGGCGTGCGCCCCGCCGTCCGGAACTTGCCGGCCAGCAGCGCCAGGTTGCCGTCGTCGCGCGCGGCAACGCTGGCGCGTACAGGTGCCTTGGCGTTGGCCTGGGGCGGCGCGCTGGCGCCGGTGCTGCAAGCCGGCAAGGCGCTGACGAGCAGCGCCACGCCCAGCAGGTGATGCCATTGGCGCATCTCAATGTCCTGTTGCGGTCAGGACCGGGAAGTCGATCAACGACAGCACCTGTGCGGCGATCATCTTCTGGCCCGTGATGGTGAAATGAATGCCGTCGTCGACCCGGACCTTGACCCGCTTGCCCTCCGGCGTTTGCACCGTATACGAGAACTGATCGTCGTCATAGCCGAGAATCGGATTGGCAGAAATGTAGTGCTGGCCGAACTGCGCGGTGCGTTCCTGATACAGCCCGCTGAGGTACTGCATGGCCGTCGACAGCCGCGCTTTCTCCATGTTCGGCGGGCCGACCCAGATCACTTGGACGTTATGCTCGCGCGCGCGTTCCAGAATGGCGTCGATGCGCGCGCGATAGGCCGACTCCCAGTCCGGCGACTTGAAGCGCAGGAAGGGTCTGCCCTTGCCTTGAGGCATGTCCCAGGGATCGTTGGGACCGAGGAACACCACCATCAGACGGATCTTCGGATCGCCGGCCAAGGTGTCGGCCACGGTCTGCGGCCAGTCGAAGAATCCGGGGTAAGCCAAGCCGGTGCTCTGCCGACTGAGGTTGATGGTGTTGATCTGGTAACGCTTGCGCAGGCTGTTGGCCAGATGAGGGGCGACACCCTGCATCAGCGAGTCACCCACCAGGAACACTTCGTCGCCAGCGGCGAGGGTGGCCATGGCTCCCTTGGCAGGCATCGGCGCATCGGCGGGCGCCACAGCAGGCGTCGGCGTTACCGGTGCGGCGGGCTCATGGACAGGCACCGCTGCGGGCACCGGCGGGTGCACGGCGGCAGGCGTCTGCACGTCGACGGTGACCACCGGCAACGCGGGCGGCAAGTCCACCAGCGGCGGGGCCTCGGCCAACGCGATCTGCCCACGCAGGCTGTCGAGGAAGCTGTCGCGACCCTGCTCCAGCGCCGCCGTCAGGCCGGCACCGAGGCGCCAGGTGGACGACTGCCCCAGCAGCGGCAATTCGCAACTGCGATGGTACTTCTGCTGGCAATACAGGCCGATCGAATCCTGATTCAACCAGAACAGCACGACGGTGGTCACCAGCAGGGCATACAGCGTGCGCAATGCGCCGATCTGCACCTGGAACAGGCGGCTGTCAGAAACTGGCATAGATGAACCCCGGCACGCCTGACTGCGAAGCGAAGATGACCAGCGACACGAACAGCGCCAGCGGCAAGGGATACACCTGCCAGGGCAGGCGCTGGCTGGCGGCGAAGCCTTGGCGCAGGGTGGTCAGCCACAGCGGGTAGGTGGCGATGTACAGCACGCAGGCCAGCAGTAGCACGCCGGTGCTGGAGTCGAGTCCGGCCAAACTTATCTGGCCGATGTCACCGAGCATTTCCCAGGCGCCCTCCAGCGTCGGGCTGCGGAAGAAAATCCAGGCGAAGGCGACATAGTGGAAGGTCAGCAGGCGTGCCAGCAGATCGGAGCCCGGCACGCGGGCGAAGCCGGGGCACCACTGTTCGAACAGCTTGTACACCGCCAGGCCAACGCCGTGTAGCGCACCCCACAGGATGAAGTTCAGGCTGGCGCCATGCCATAGGCCGGAGATCAGCATGGCCAGCAGCATGTTCAGGTTGCCGCGCCATACGCCTTGGCGATTGCCGCCCAGGGGAATGTAGATGTAGTCGCGGATGAAGCGCGACAGGCTGATGTGCCAGCGCCCCCAGAACGCCTTGAGGTTACGCGCGGCATAGGGTGCATTGAAGTTGTCCGGCAGCCGGAAGCCCAGCAGCAAGGCGATGCCGGTGACCAGGTGGGTATAGCCGCTGAAGTTGAAGTAGATCAGCAAGCTGTAGCCATAGACGGCGAGCAGCACCTGCTCGGGGGTGTGGCTGCCAGGCGTCTCGAACACCGGATCGACCCACTGGCTGCCCAGCCAGCCGCTGAGCAGGAACAGCTTGACCACGGCCAGGGCAATCAGCCCGAGCGCGCGCTGCGGTTCGAGCACCTCGCGCAGGGTGGTGGAGCGGATCTGCGGCAGCAGGTGCTCGGCGCGGTTGACCGGGCCAGCGATCAGACTGGGGAAAAAGGCCAGGTACAGGGCCAGGTCCAGTGGCGCAGCCGAGCCCCTTTCGCCGCGGTTGATCGACACCAGGTAGCTGACCGAATGAAAGGCGTAGAACGACAGGCCGATGGGCACCAGCAATTCGAGCACCGGCAGCGACAGGTCGAGCCCGGCGCTGGCGAAGGCGCTCTGCACGCCGCTGGCGAAAAACTCCTGGTACTTGAACAGGTAAAAGCAGCCCAGCACCAGGGTGAGCAGCAGCGCGCCATTGAACCAGCGTCCCGGCTGGCGCGCCGCCAGCAAGCCGAGCAGATACACCGCCCCGCTATAGCCGAGCAGGACGTACAACGACTCCAGGCTGAAACTGGCCACCAGGGCATAGCTGGCCACCAGCAACAACAGGTTCTGCAGCCGCACGCTCCAGCACAGACACCAGTAGAGGACGAAGAAGAGCGTGAAGCTCAGGCCGAATTCGATCGAAAGGAAGCTCACACTGTAATCCGTTACGTGACCTTGAAGGCTTGGGGAGAGGCGCCCGATTAAGCGCCGTTGAGGCTCGGAGCGGTGCGTGATGCAAGTCACTCAAGACTGCTTGGCAGACCCGAAGGCATTGAGTGAAGAACATCCCAAGATCAGAGCGGGCAGGATTATGGCAGAGGGTAAATGGGTGCTCAATCCGACTGATCTTCAAAATGCAATAAGAATGTTCCGAGTCAAATGCAACAAAATGCGTCAAACACCCTGCGTCAGATTCCCGGCCGCCATTTGCTCGCTCCGCGTCGCTCTGCTAGTGTCGCGCCGTTGAAACCGCCACCGAGACAGCCGCCATGGCCCGCAAGAAGACCTCCATCGATTTCGAACAATCCCTCGCCGACCTGCAAGCCTTGGTCGAGCGCCTGGAGACCGGCGAGCTGTCGCTGGAAGAGTCGCTGGCAGCGTTCGAGCAGGGCATCGCCCTGACCCGCGACTGCCAGGGCGCCCTGTCCCAGGCCGAGCAGAAGGTGCAGATCCTCCTCGAGCGCGACGGCGAGCTGGCCGCCCAGCCCTTCGACGCGGAACCGGAGGCATGATCGCGCGCTACCAGGCCCAGAGCCAGGCGCGCGTCGACGCCGCCCTCGAACCGCTGTTCGTGGCGCCGTCCAAGGAACTCGAGCGTCTTTACGCGGCCATGCGCTACAGCGTGATGAATGGAGGCAAGCGTGTGCGTCCGCTGCTCGCCTATGCCGCCTGCGAAGCGTTCGGTGTCGAGGCCGAGCGTGCCAACGGCGCAGCCTGCGCGGTGGAGCTGATCCACGCCTACTCGCTGGTGCACGACGACCTGCCGGCCATGGACGACGATGACTTGCGCCGTGGCCAGCCGACCACCCATAAGGCCTTCGACGAAGCCTGTGCCATCCTCGCCGGCGACGGCCTGCAGAGCCTGGCCTTCAGCGCCCTGCTCGACGATCGTCTGAGCCCGCAGCCCGATGCCATCCGCCTGGCCATGGTGCAGGCCCTGGCCCTGGCTGCGGGGCCGGCCGGCATGGTCGGCGGCCAGGCCATCGACCTCGGCTCGGTCGGCATCAAACTCGACCAGCCCGCCCTGGAATTCATGCACCGGCACAAGACCGGCGCACTGATCGAAGCCAGCGTGCGCCTCGGCGCCCTGGCCAGTGGCCGCGCCGAGCCTGGGCAGTTGCAGGCGCTGCAAGGTTATGCACGCGCAGTCGGCCTGGCGTTCCAGGTGCAGGACGACATCCTCGACGTGGAAAGCGATACCGCGACCCTGGGCAAACGCCAGGGCGCCGACATCGCCCGCGACAAACCGACCTACCCGGCGCTGCTGGGCCTGCAGGCGGCCAAGGCGTACGCAATCGAACTGCGCGACCAGGCGCTGGTCGCACTTGAAGGGTTCGGCGAAAACGCCGAGCCGTTGCGGGACCTGGCGCGCTACATCGTCGAACGCCGCCACTGAATGTGCGGGGCTGCTGCACGGCCCCCGCTACCCCCGTCTGAATGGGCAGCTTTTCCTCCAATGGGGTAAACTGCCGCGTCTTCAAACCTATAACGACTCGCCTGATGCCCACGACGTTTCAAGAGATCCCCCGCGAACGCCCGGTCACGCCTTTGCTGGACCGCGCCGACACGCCCGCCGGCCTGCGCAGGCTAGCCGAAGCCGACCTGGAGAGCCTGGCCGACGAACTGCGCCAGGAGCTGCTCTATACCGTGGGGCAGACCGGCGGGCATTTCGGTGCCGGCCTGGGCGTCATCGAACTGACCATCGCCCTGCACTACGTCTTCGACACGCCCGACGACCGTCTGGTGTGGGACGTGGGCCACCAGGCGTACCCGCACAAAATCCTCACCGGACGCCGCGAGCGCATGCTCAGCCTGCGCCAGAAGGACGGCATCGCCGCCTTCCCGCGCCGTAGCGAAAGCGAGTACGACACCTTTGGCGTCGGCCATTCCAGCACCTCGATCAGCGCGGCGCTGGGCATGGCCATCGCCGCCCGCCTGCAGCACAGTGCGCGCAAGTCCATTGCCGTGATCGGTGATGGCGCGCTCACCGCCGGCATGGCCTTCGAGGCGTTGAACCACGCCCAGGAAGTGGATGCCGACATGCTGGTCATCCTCAACGACAACGACATGTCGATTTCGCGCAATGTCGGCGGGCTGTCCAACTACCTGGCCAAGATCCTCTCCAGCCGCACCTACGCGAGCATGCGCGAGGGCAGCAAGAAGGTGCTGTCGCGCCTGCCGGGCGCTTGGGAAATCGCCCGCCGCACCGAGGAATATGCCAAGGGCATGCTGGTGCCCGGCACCCTGTTCGAGGAGCTGGGCTGGAACTACATCGGCCCGATCGACGGCCATGACCTGCCCACGCTGATCGCCACCCTGCGCAACATGCGCGACCTCAAGGGCCCGCAGTTCCTGCACGTGGTGACCAAGAAAGGCAAGGGCTTCGCGCCTGCCGAAGTCGATCCGATCGGCTACCACGCCATCACCAAGCTGGAGCCGACCAACCGCCCCGCCGCGCCGAAGAAACCCAGCGGGCCGAAGTATTCCGCCGTGTTCGGCCAGTGGTTGTGCGACATGGCCGCTGCCGACAACCGCCTGGTGGGCATTACCCCCGCCATGAAGGAAGGCTCCGACCTGGTCGCCTTCAGCGAACGCTTCCCAGAACGTTACTTCGACGTGGCCATCGCCGAGCAACACGCGGTGACCTTCGCGGCCGGCATGGCCTGCGAAGGCGCCAAACCGGTGGTGGCGATCTACTCCACCTTCTTGCAGCGCGCCTACGACCAGCTCATCCACGACGTGGCGGTGCAGGACTTGGACGTGCTATTCGCCATCGACCGCGCTGGTCTAGTGGGCGAGGACGGCCCGACCCACGCCGGCAGCTTCGACCTCTCTTACCTACGCTGCATCCCCGGCATGCTGGTGATGACGCCAAGCGACGAGAACGAGCTGCGCAAGATGCTCAGCACCGGCCACCTGTACAAAGGCCCGGCTGCGGTGCGCTACCCGCGCGGCACCGGCCCCAACGCGCCGATCGACGGCGACCTGGCGCCGCTGGAAATCGGCAAGGGCGTGATTCGCCGTCAAGGCGCGAAGGTGGCGCTGCTGGTGTTCGGCGTGCAACTGGCCGAGGCCTTGCAGGTGGCGGAGCGTCTCGACGCCACGGTGGTGGACATGCGCTTCGTCAAGCCACTGGACGAGGCCCTGGTGCGGCAAATGGCCGACAGCCACGAACTGCTGGTCACCCTCGAGGAAAACGCCATCATGGGCGGCGCCGGTTCGGCGGTCAGTGAGTACCTGGCACGCGAGGCGGTGGTCATGCCGCTGCTGCACCTGGGCCTGCCAGATCACTACGTGGAACACGCCAAGCCCGAGCAGATGCTCGCCGAATGTGGCCTGGATGCCACCGGCATCGAAGCGTCGATCACGGCACGACTCACCCAGCTCGGTCTCTGAACGACGCCGCGCCCCTCACCAGCGGTGTTTTCATCGCGCTTGAGCCCGCTGCCACAGCGCAGCAGGCTCAAGCGCATCTGCTATGGAACGGCACATGAAACCCTCGACCCTGCTCGCCCTCCTCTGCCTCCCCGCCCCGCTGTTGGCCGCCAGCCGCGACGACGCCCTGAAACTCGCCGACACCCTCGTCAGCGCCAACCGGCAGGTGGAGTCACGCACCAGCAGCAGCGCGGCCAACACCGTGTTCACCCGCAGCGACATCGACCGTCTGCAACCGAGCAGCGTCACCGACCTGCTCAGCCGCGTGCCCGGCGTGCAAGGGGCGCCCACCGGCGGGCGCGGCAGTCTGCCGGGTATCTTCATCCGCGGCACCAAGACCGCGCAAAGCCTGGTGCTGGTCGACGGCGTGCGCATCGCCAACGCCAGCTCCGGCGACAGCGGCTTGCAGTATCTCGACGTCGACCAGATCGAGCGCATCGAAGTGCTGCGCGGCTCTCGTTCGGCGGTGTATGGCAGCGACGCCATCGGCGGGGTGATCCAGATCTTCACCCGCCGCGCCAGCGGCCCGGGCCTGCAACCGCGCCTGCGCCTGGCTGCGGGCAGCCAGCAGACGTTCCAGCGCAGCCTGGGCCTGTCCGGCGGCGATGGTCAGACCCGCTTCAACCTGGGTGCCAGCCTCGACGAAACCGCCGGTATCGACTCGACCGGGCCGTCCTTCGCCAGCGACGGCGACCACGATGCCTACCGCAACAAGACCGTCAACCTGAGCCTGAGCCATGTCTTCAACGAGCGCTTCGAAGCCGGCCTGAACCTGCTCGACAGCCGGGGTCGCAGCGAGTACGACAATCCGTTCGGCCGCTTCGACCCCGTGACCTTCGACAGTTTCGGTCAGAAGCCCTATACCGATTTCACCGTCAGCAGCCTGGGCAGCTACCTCGATGCCCAGCTCAGCGAGCGCTGGCACTCGCGCCTGGAACTGGGCCACAGCGAAAACCGCGACCGCAAACGCGACACGCTCAGCGACGACGGCAGTGTGTTCAATACCTACCGCGACCAGATCACCTGGCAGAACGACCTGACCCTCGACGCCGGCCATAGCCTATTGCTGGGTGGCGATTGGTATCAGGACCGGGTGCACGGCAGCACCCGCTTCGATAAAGACAGCCGCAGCAACCGCGCGCTGTTCCTCCAGCATCGCTACCACGGCGAAGCGTTCTCCACCGAGTTGGGCGTGCGCCGCGACCAGAACCAGCAGTTCGGCGGCCAGACCACCTGGAGCGGCAGCCTGACCGTACCGCTGAATGCCGACAACGACCTGCTGCTGTCCTACAGCGAAGGCTTCCGAGCACCGACCTTCAACGACCTGTATTACCCGCAGTACAGCAACCCGGACCTCAGCCCGGAGCGCTCCAGAAGCTATGAGGTGCAGTGGCGCAGCCAGTTGAGTGCCGCCAGCCAGTTGGAGGCCTCGCTGTACCGGACCGACCTGCGCGATGCCATCGTCTTCGGCGAAGGCTCGATCCCGCGCAACGTCGCCTCCGCCCGGATCGACGGCGCGGAGTTGGCGCTGACCCAGGACTGGGGCCCATGGCGCAGCCAGCTCGGCCTGGCGGTGATCGACCCGCGCGACCGTGACAGCGGCCATACCCTGGCCCGCCGTGCGCGCCGCACCGCGAGCTTGGATCTGGACCGTCAATTCGAGCGTTTCACCCTCGGCGGCAGTTGGCAGGCCGTCAGCAGCAGTTTCGACGACGAAAGCAACCGCCAGCGCCTCGGTGGCTACAGTCTGTTCGGCCTGCGCGGCAGTTGGGCGGTGAGCGACACGCTGAAGTGGGAGGCCAAGCTCGACAATCTGTTGGACAAGCGCTACAGCCGCGCCCTGTACAGCTACGACGGCAGCACCTACGGTTATCGGGAAGCGGGTCGCACCTGGCTGCTGAGCCTCACTTGGACGCCGGCGCTCTAGCGTCGAGCAGCACACACAGACGCGCAGTCGCTTCGATCATCTGTCCGCTGGGACGCTCCAGTCCTTTGTCGGGTACCACCAGCAGACGCCCGCCCGCCACCGCGCTGAGCGTTGGCCAGGCCTGCCAACTGCTCAATTGCGCCGTGTCGCCCGCCAGAATCGCCTCGGGATCGCGCGCCAGCACCGATTCGACGCTCACCTGCGGCGCGGGCTGGGCCAGATCGGCGAATACATTGCGCGCACCGCACACGGCCAGGGCGTCGCTGACCACCTGGCCACCGCCCAGGGTATACAGCGGTCGATCCCACACCTGGTAGAACACGCGCAGTGGTCGGTCACGTCGATAGTGCTCGCGCAATTGGGCCAGGCGCAGACGCAGTCGGTCGGTGTAGCGCTGTCCCGTCTCTGCGCGGCCCAGACGCACGGCGATGGCCTGGATCTGATCGATCAGTTGGTCGAGGTCATGGGGTTCGCCGCTGAACGTGGCGATGCCCAGTTGGCGCAACTGCTCACGCTGGGCCGGTGGCACGCTGCCGGGCCACAGCAGAAACAGGTCGGGTTTGAGCGCCAGCAGTCGCTCCATGTCGAGCTGCCCATAGCCGCCGACCGACGCCAGCCCCTGCAAGCGCTGCGGCCGCTCGCCGCTGTCGAGCACCCCCACCAGCAGGTCGTCGGCGTCCAGCTCCAGCACGATCTCGGTCATCGACGGCGCCAGGCTCACGACCCGGGGCGCTGTATCGGCCCACGCCGCGCTGCTCAACAGCAGCGCCAACCAGCAGGCACGCATCGACATCAGCGCCGGATCAGGCCTGGGGCACTTCGCCCTGGTGCTGATTGCCCATCATGTGACCGAGCTTGTCGGCTTTGGTCGCCAGGTACAGGCGGTTGTGCGGGTTCTGCCCGGTGTGCAGCGGCACGCGCTCGGCCACGGCGATGTTCATGTCGGTGAGCGCCTTGACCTTGCGCGGGTTGTTGGTCATCAGGCGCAGCGACTTGACGCCCAGGTGCTCGAGCATCGGCAGGCAGATGGCGTAGTCGCGCTGGTCGGCAGCAAAGCCCAGACGCTCGTTGGCCTCGACGGTATCGGCACCGCCATCCTGCAGTTCGTAGGCGCGGATCTTGTTCAGCAAGCCGATGCCGCGACCTTCCTGACGCAGGTACAGCAGCACGCCACGCCCTTCCCGGGCAATGGCCTGCAACGCGGCTTCCAGTTGCGAACCGCAGTCGCAGCGCTGGCTGAACAACGCATCGCCGGTCAGGCATTCGGAATGCAGACGCCCGAGTACCGGTTGGCCGTCGGCAATGTCACCCAGGCTCAGCACCACGTGCTCGCGGCCGGTGGCCTGTTCGAGAAAGCCATGCATGGTGAAGGTCGCGAAAGGCGTCGGAAGCTTGGAAGCGGCAACAAAGACGACGGGCACGTTGTGCTCCTGAGAAAGTGGGAAATTTCGATGAGCGAGATTGTATCAGCAGCCTGACGGCCGTGGGCACGCGGATATTCGTGGCTTCGGATCGAAAGATTCGATCATGGCTCGAGCCGGGTAAGCCGCCTCAATGCGGCTGACTGTCCGCCGAGAACGGATACGGCTGCTTCCAGCGCTGGAAGATCGGCTTCAGCTCACCGCTGCGTACCAGCGTTTCCATGCGTTGGTCGAACAGTTCGCGCAGCGCACGGCCGCGCTCGCTGTCGGTGAACGCCAGGTACAGCGGTAGCTCGGTGAGGTGACTGCGACGAAACCGCGAGGGCTGGTCGGCGTGCTCGAGCACGTAGTCGACCTCGGTCTGCGCATCGATGTAGTAGTCCACACGGTCATGCTCGAGCATCGGCAGGATGCCTTCACGGCGCTGGATCTCGCGGAAGTTGCTCACATCGGGCAGGTACTTCTGGAAGTCGTAGCCGCGCACCCAGGCCAGCCGGGCGCGGCCGATAGTTGCCACTTCCGGCACCGGCTTGTCGACCAGGCTCAGGGCATAGATATGATCCATATCGAAATGCCAGCGCGGGTAGAGGTTGTCGGTGTCTTCCTGCTTGTACGAGCCGACCCAGGCATCGGCCTCGCCCCGCTTGACCAGGCCAATGGCTCGACTGTAGGGCGCGCTCTCGGTCTGAACGGTCACCCCCACCGGCTCGAAGACCTTGCGCAGGACATCCCAGGCCACGCCGCTGCCGTCGGCGTTGGTGTAGTCGATCCATTCTTCGCTGACCAACCGCACCTGCTTCGGCCGCTCGGCCGCCACGGCACTGCCTATCAGCACACTCAACGCCAGCAACACAGTCTTCATGACCATCGACCTGCTCCCTGTGTATCAGGCCACCGCCCAGACCAGCACCTGCATGCCCAGCCAGGCGAATACCCCGGCCAGGACGTCGTCGAGCATGATGCCGACGCCGCCGTGCACATGGCGATCAATCCAGCGGATCGGCCAAGGCTTGAGAATGTCGAAGAAACGGAACATCAGGAACCCTGCCAGCAGCCACTGCCATCCCTCGGGCACCAGCCACAGGGTGATCCACATGCCGACCATTTCGTCCCAGACGATGCCTTCATGGTCGTGCACGCGCAAGTCGTTGGCCACCTTGCCGCACAGCCAGAAGCCAAACAGCATGGTGATGCCCAGCAACAGCCAGTAGCCCCAGTCCGGCAGCATCTGCCACAACGGAATGAACGGCAGCGCCACCAGTGAACCCCAGGTTCCAGGCGCTTTGGGCAATGTACCCGAGCCGAAACCGAAGGCGATGAAGTGCCATGGATTGCGCCAGACCGAAGGCGGAACGAACTCCGCAGGCACCTGATTGGGGTGGTCGGTCACGGTGTCTCCCTGAAGTGTTGGTAGCCCCGTTGCACCGGGGTGATGTCATGACCCTGGCCGTCCCTGAGCGTAACGCCTTCTCCGGGCAGCACGCGGCCGATGACATGAACATGGATGAAGCCCGGCAGCACCAGGCGCTGTAACGCCTCGGGCGCGATGGTGAAGGCCAGCACGTAGTCGTCGCCGCCGGTGAGCGCAGCGTGAAGGGCCGCGTCGCGACCGAGCAGCGCCTGCAGTTCGGTAGATACCGGCACCTGCTGCTGGTTCACTTCGAGCGCGACACCCGAGGCTTTGGCGATGTGGCCGCAATCGGCCAGCAGGCCGTCGGAGATGTCCAGCGCGGCGCTGGCATGACCGCGGAGCAACTGACCGAGGGTCGATTGCGGCATCGGCGCCCAGTAGCGGGCGAGCAGCGGACGCGCCAGCTCCTGGGCGGCCTGGCGCTCGCCGAGCACCAGCGACAAGGCACCGGCAGCATCGCCCAGGTGATCGCCGACGCACAGCAGATCGCCGGGCCGCGCGCCGTCACGGCGCAGTGCCTGTCCAGCCGGAACACGGCCGAATACGGTGACGGTGAAGCTCAGCGGCCCGCGCGTGGTGTCGCCTCCGATCAGACTCATGCGGCAGCGGTGAGCCATGCGGCTCAGGCCGTCGCTGAAGTCCTTCAGCCACTGTGCATCGACCTCGGGCAAGGTCAGCGCCAGGGTGAAGCCGATGGCTTCGGCGCCCATCGCCGCCAGGTCGCTCACCGCCACGGCCAGTACCCGCTGGCCGAGCAGCGAAGGATCGCACACAGCAGGAAAATGCACGCCTGCCACCAGGGTATCGGTGGACACCGCCAGTTGCTGGCCGGCGGCCAGCTCCAGCAGGGCGCAGTCGTCACCGATGCCCAGGGCCACGCCCTCGACGGCCTGCGCGCAGTGCGCAGAGGCAAAGAACTGGCGGATCAGCTCGAACTCACCCATGGCTGGTCAGCGCCACGGTCAGCGCTTGTTGGCCCTGACTTCGGCTTCGCGCAGGGTGGGCGCGAGCTTGTCGAGCACACCGTTGACGAACTTGTGGCCGTCGGTGGCACCGAAGACCTTGGCCAGCTCGACGCCCTCGTTGATCACCACGCGGTACGGCACGTCGACGCGCTTGATGAACTCCCAGGTGGACAGGCGCAGCACGGCCAGTTCGACCGGGTCGAGCTCGTCCAGGGCCAGGTCCAGGCACGGCGAGAGGGCGTTGTCGATTTCAGCCTTGATCGCCGGAACCCCATGGAGGATTTCGCGGAAATAGGCACCGTCGACATCGGTGAAATCGTTGTCGACGCGGAACTGCGCCTCGATCTCGTTCAGCGAATGCTGCGCCATGTGCCACTGATACAGCGCCTGCGTGGCGAGCTTGCGGGCTTCGCGGCGCTTGGCGCTCTTGGAGGGCTTGCCGGCATCCGCAGGTTTTGGATCGCGCGGGTTGAAACGATCGCTCTCGTCGCTAATCACTTGGCCTCCAACTGCGCCAGCAGGCTGACCATTTCCAGAGCCGACAGGGCCGCTTCGGCGCCCTTGTTGCCGGCCTTGGTGCCGGAACGCTCGATGGCCTGTTCGATGGAGTCGACGGTCAGCACACCGAAGGCGACCGGCACGCCGAACTCCATGGAGACCTGGGCCAGGCCTTTGGTGCACTCGCCCGCCACGTATTCGAAGTGCGGGGTGCCGCCACGGATCACGGCGCCCAGGGCGATGATCGCGCTGTAGTCACCTTGCTGGGCGACCTTCTGCGCCACCAGCGGGATCTCGAACGCGCCAGGGGCACGGATGAGGGTGATGTCGCTTTCGCTGACGCCGTGGCGTACCAGGGCATCGACGGCACCGCTCACCAGGCTTTCGACGACGAAGCTGTTGAAGCGGCCAACCACCAAGGCGTAGCGACCTTTGGGGGCGATGAAGGTACCTTCGATGGTCTTCAGGGTCATTCCGGTAATCTCATATTAAAGAGCGAGGCCGCTACGGCGGCCTTCGATAGGGTTCGGACACGAGCGCCAGGGCCAGGCTGGCGCGTCGGTATCACTCGGAGGGCACGTATTCTACAACTTCCAGATCGAATCCGGATATCGCGTTGAACTTCATCGGCGAGCTCATCAGGCGCATCTTGCGCACACCGAGGTCACGCAGGATCTGCGAGCCGGCACCGACGGTGCTATAGGTGGTCGGTGTCTTGGTCGGCAGGTCGCCGGCACTTTCGCGGATATGCGCCAGCAGCACGTCGCCATCCAGCGGGTGCCCCAGCAGCAGCACCACGCCACTGCCGGCTTCGGCCACGGCGCTCATCGCCGCGCGCAGGCTCCAGCGCCCCGGCTGCTTGACCAGCAGCAGGTCGCGCAGCGGGTCCATGTTGTGCACGCGCACCAGGGTCGGTTCTTCGGCGCAGATGGTGCCCAGGGTCAGGGCCATGTGCACGTCGCCTTCGACCGCATCGCGGTAGGTGACCAGGTTGAATTCGCCCAGCTCGCTCTCGATCGGCTGCTCGGACACGCGCTGCACGGTGCGCTCGTGGATCATGCGGTAGTGGATGAGGTCGGCGATGGTGCCGATCTTCAGGTTGTGCTCGGCGGCAAACACTTCCAGCTCGGCGCGGCGGGACATGGTGCCGTCATCGTTCATCACCTCGCAGATCACCCCGCTCGGCTCGAACCCGGCCATGCGCGCCAGGTCGCAGGCCGCTTCGGTGTGACCGGCACGGGCCAGGGTTCCGCCCGGCTGGGCCATCAGCGGGAAGATGTGCCCAGGGCTGACGATGTCCTCGGCCTTGGCGTCCTTGGCCGCAGCCGCCTGCACGGTGCGTGCGCGGTCGGCGGCAGAGATGCCAGTGGTCACGCCCTCGGCAGCCTCGATCGACACGGTGAACTTGGTGCCGAAGCCTGAACCGTTGCGCGGCGCCATCAGCGGCAGCTTGAGGGTCTCGCAGCGCTCGCGGGTCATCGGCATACAGATCAGGCCACGGGCGTGCCTGGCCATGAAATTGATATGCTCGGGCAGGCAGCACTCGGCCGCCATGATGATGTCGCCTTCGTTTTCGCGGTCTTCGTCATCCATGAGGATGACCATTTTGCCCTGGCGGATGTCTTCGACCAGTTCTTCGATGCTGTTGAGCGCCACTGGCACCCCCTTCTCAATCAGGATTTCAGGTAGCCGTTGGCGGCCAGGAAGCTTTCGGTGATGCCACTGCTTTTACTTGGCTCGGCGGCCTTGTCGCCCAGCAGCAGGCGCTCGAGGTAGCGGGCCAGCAGATCCACCTCGAGGTTGATGCGGCGTCCCGGACGGTAGTCGGCCATGATGGTTTCGGCCAGGGTGTGCGGAACGATGGTGAGTTCGAATTCGGCGCCGTCGACTTCGTTGACCGTCAGGCTGGTGCCGTCGACGGTGATCGAGCCCTTGTGCGCGATGTACTTGGCCAGCTCTTTCGGGGCCCGGACGCGGAACTGGATGGCGCGGGCGTTATCGCTGCGCAAGACGATCTCGCCGACGCCGTCGACATGACCACTGACCAGGTGACCGCCCAGGCGTGTAGTGGGCGTGAGGGCCTTCTCCAGGTTGACCCGGCTGCCGCTCTTGAGCTCGACCATGGCGGTGCGCTTGAGGGTTTCCACGCTGACGTCGGCCCAGAAGCCGTCACCGGGCAGCGCCACGGCGGTGAGGCAGACACCGTTGACGGCGATGCTGTCGCCGAGCTTGACGTCGGCAAGATCGAGCTTGCCGGTCTGGACGTAGACACGCACGTCACCGCCCTTAGGGGTGATGTTGCCGATGGTGCCGATGGCTTCGATGATGCCGGTGAACATGCGGGTCTCCTCAGGTACGGGCTGCGCAGCGCAAGCCCGGCATTATACGCCGGGCGCGGACGTGGGAATGGCGATGACTCGCCAGTCATCGCCCACGGCGCGCATTTCGATGATCTTCAGCCGGGGGGCATCGGCCATGCGTTCGAGCGGCCAGTCCAGTAAAGGACGGGCCTGGGAGCCCAGGAAGGTGCCAGCGACGAACAACTGGTACTCGTCGATCAGCCCGAGCTGGGCGAAAGCGCCGACCAGGCCGGCACCGGCTTCGAGCAGGATTTCGTTGGCACCGCGCTCGGCCAGCAGGCGCAGCAGCGCCGGCAGGTCGACCTGGCCATCGTTGCCAGGCAGCACCAGCAATTCATGACCGGCAGCAGCGTAGCGTGGGTCGGCCGCCCGGGCGGTGACCACCAGCGCGGGACCGGCCTGGAAGAACGGTGCGTCCAGCGGCAGGCGCAGGCGACCGTCGATCAGCACGCGCTGCGGCGCACGTGACAGGGCCAGGGCCGTGGTGTCGGGATCCAGCCCCAGCTCGGCGCCGCGCACGGTCATGCGCGCGTTGTCGGCCAGCACGCTTTGGGCGCTGGTCAGCACCAGGCTGGAACGGGCGCGCAAACGCTGCACCGCGCCACGCGCGGCGGCGCCGGTGATCCATTGGCTTTCGCCACTGGCCATGGCGGTGCGACCGTCCAGGCTCATGGCCAGCTTGGCGCGCACGAACGGCACGCCGTGCTCCATGCGTTTGAGAAAGCCTGGATTGAGCGCCCGCGCTTCGGCCTCGAGCACGCCGCTGGCGACCTCTACACCCGCCTCGGCCAAGCGCCGCAGGCCGCGCCCGGCCACTTGCGGGTTGGGGTCCTGCATCGCCGCCACCACCCGCGCGACCCCGGCCTGCACCAGTGCCTCGGCGCACGGCGGCGTGCGCCCGTGGTGGCTGCACGGTTCGAGGGTGACGTAGGCGCAAGCGCCGCGGGCGCGCTCACCGGCCTGGCGCAGCGCATGCACCTCGGCGTGGGGCTCGCCGGCGCGCACGTGCCAGCCTTCGCCAACCACTTCGCCCTGGTTGACGATCACGCAGCCTACCCGGGGTTGGGGTGGGTGCTGTACAAGCCCTTGCGGGCCAGTTCCAGGGCGCGGGCCATGTAGTGGGCGTCGAGGATGGCGGTCTGGCTGGACATGCTTACTCTTTGGCTGGCTCGCGGGCCAGACGGTCGATTTCTTCGCGGAACTCGTCCAGCGCCTGAAAGCGCCGGTACACCGAAGCGAAACGGATGTAGGCGACTTCGTCGAGCTTGCGCAGCTCGGACATCACCAGTTCGCCGACCACCAGCGATTTGACTTCACGCTCGCCGGTGGCGCGCAGACGGCTCTTGATGTGCGCCAGCGCGGCTTCCAGGCGCTCGATGCTCACCGGACGCTTCTCCAGCGCCCGCTGCATGCCCGCGCGCAGCTTGTCTTCGTCGAACGGTTGGCGCGTGCCATCCTGCTTGATCAGCCGGGGCAGAACCAGTTCGGCGGTCTCGAAGGTGGTGAAGCGTTCGCCACAGGCCACGCATTCGCGGCGCCTACGGACCTGTTCGCCCTCGGCGACCAGGCGCGAATCGATGACCTTGGTGTCGTTGGCACCGCAAAAGGGACAGTGCATGGTGGCAGGCAACAAAAAAAGGGAGGGCCATGGTAGCGCATCCCACTGGCAAGACAAGCCAAAGGGGTTACCATCCAGAGAAATCTGCCCGTGAAGGATTGCCACATGCACCACCGTGCTCTCGTCGTGCTGTGCCTGGCCGGCCTGCTTGCCGCCTGCGGCAGCGACCGCCCCAAGCCCGAAGCGTCCGCCCCCGCTCCCGTGGCCAAGGCGGTGAAGAAGCCCGTCGACGAACCGGGTCCGTTGCCCGCATACCAGCGCGAACTGAGCGGCACCTTGCTGGAGATCCCGGCTGGCGCCGAGGTCGAATTGGCCCTGCTGGTGATCGACGAGCGCGGTCGGCCGCAGCGCCTGTTGGCCAGCAGCGACCTGACCGGCACCGGCCAAGCCCTGCCCTATCACCTGCGTTTCAATCCCGAGGCCTTTCCCGCCGGCGCCCGCGTCGAACTGCGTGGGCGCGCCAGTCGCTCCGGCCAATTGATCCTGCACCTGCCGCCGCAGCGCATCGCCCAAGCGCAGACCCAGGCCACCGGTGCGCTGCGTTTCGAAAAGGCGCCATGAGGTGACGCCGCTGCACTTGCAACAGGCGCTGTCCGCGCTGATCGGCGAGGCGCGCCTGAGCATCACCGAGTTGCCAGACTGCGATCTGAAGCTGTGGCTGATCGACGCGCAGAACATGGACCGCGCGTTCAGCCCCGATGAAACCCGGCGCATCCTCCACGAGCCCCCTTACTGGAGCTTCTGCTGGGCCAGCGGCCTGGCCATGGCCCGCTACCTGGCGCAGCACCCGCACTGGGTGCGTGGCAAACGGGTCCTGGACTTCGGCGCCGGTTCTGGCATCGCCGGGATCGCCGCCGCCCGCGCAGGGGCGCTGGAAGTGGTGGCCTGCGACCTCGATCCGCTGGCGCTGCACGCGTGCCGGGCCAACGCTGCGCTCAATGAGGTGCAGTTGGGCTACAGCGCCGACTTCTTCGCCGAAGCCGACCGCTTCGACCTGATCCTGGTGGCTGACGTGCTCTACGACCCTGCCAACCTGCCGCTGCTCGACGCCTTCCTGCTGCGCGGGCGCGACGCACTGGTCGCCGACTCGCGGGTACGGCACTTCAGCCACCCGCTGTATCGCCCCTTGGGCGTACTCGAGGCGCTGACCTTGCCGGACCTGGCCGAGCCACACGAATTCCGCCGCGTCAGCCTGTACCACGCCAGCCGCGAGCCTTTATAGTGGTTGCCATTCCGGATTTGCGAGAGTCGTGATGAGCCAAGCTTCTTCCAACGCCACGCCCTACATCTTCGACGTCACCGATGCTGAGTTCCAGCAGTTGGTGATCGAGAACTCCTTCCACAAACCCGTGCTGGTGGACTTCTGGGCCGAGTGGTGCGCGCCGTGCAAGGCGCTGATGCCGCTGCTGGCGAAGATCGCCGAGGGTTACCAGGGCGAACTGCTGCTGGCCAAGGTCAACTGCGACGTGGAGCAGCAGGTGGTGGCCCAGTTCGGCATCCGCAGCCTGCCGACCGTGGTGCTGTTCAAGGATGGCCAGCCGGTCGACGGTTTCGCCGGTGCGCAACCGGAGTCGGGCATTCGTGCCATGCTCGAACCTCATGTGCAGATGCCCGCCGCGCCCACCGCCTCGCCGCTGGAGCAGGCCAAGGCGCTCTTCGCCGAAAGCCGTTTCAGCGAGGCCGAAGCCTTGCTGCAGGCGCTGCTCGCTGAAGACAACAGCAACGCCGAAGCGCTGATTTACTACGCGCGCTGCCTGGCCGAGCGCAATGACCTGGACGGCGCGCAGCAAGTGCTCGATGCGGTCAAGAGCGATGAGCACAAGGCCGCGCTGGCCGGTGCCAAAGCCCAGCTGACCTTCCTGCGCCAAGCGGCCAGCCTGCCGGAAGTCGCCGAGCTCAAGAGCCGTCTGGCGCAGGATCCACAAGATGACGAAGCGGCCTACCAATTGTGCATCCAGCAACTGGCGCGCCAGCAGTACGAAGCCGCGCTGGACGGGCTGCTGAAGCTGTTCCAGCGCAATCGCGCCTATGAGAGCGGACTGCCACAGAAGGCCCTGCTGCAGGTGTTCGACCTGCTGGGCGGCGATCATCCGCTGGTGGGCGTCTATCGCCGCCGGCTGTCCTCGGCGATGTTTTGAGCCACGACGCGCTCGCGTTGGAAGGGGGTCAGCCGACCCACCGGTAGAGCGGCGCGTGCGCAGCGCTGTCCACCTTCACCTCGCTGCTGTGACGCAAGCGCACCAGCAACCGCTTGCCCGCTGCGACGCTGCCCGTCAGGCCCTCCAGGCGCTCCAGCAACTCAGGCCCGCTGAGCTGTCCGGCCTGACGCAGCAACGCACAGGCCGCTGACCACTGGCCGTCATCCTGGCACACGGGGGCGGCTGCCGTGGCCGGCACGGCTTGCGCCACGGCGGGCGCCTCCTGCAATTGACGCCCCAGGTGCGCCCATTCGTGCGGTTCCAGTTCGATGCTCAGGTCCACCGGCCAGTCGCCGATGTGTCCTCGAATTCTCACGCTGCCATCCTTCAATCGCGGGTCGATGCCCGGCATGCTCCCACGACATGAAACCTGCGCCAAGCCTCTGGCATCGGCGTCAAAATCCGTTATAACATTACCAAACATGTCCCCCAGCCCTCCGAGGTCGTCCATGCGCCGCCTGCTCCTCGCCTTGCCCTTCGCCCTGCTGCCCCTGGCCGTTGCCCAGGCCCATGATGACCACGATCACGAGCACGGTACCCTGCCCGCCCATGAGCATGGCGTGGCCCGCCTGAACGTCGGCCTGGACGGCAACACCCTGGAACTGGCCTTGGAAAGCCCGGCCATGAACCTGGTGGGCTTCGAGCACATGCCCGGCAGCGATGCCGACAAAGCCAAGGTAGAAGCGGTGCGCAAGCAGCTCGAACAACCGCTCAAGTTGTTCGGCCTGGCCAGTTCGGCCGGCTGCAAGGAGGACCAGCAGGAACTGGAAAGCCCGCTGTTCGGCAGCGATCCCGCCGCCAAGCATGACGATGATGACGACGACGATCACGATCACGATCACGATCACGCCCATGAGCATCAGCACAGCGAGATCCACGCCCACTATCAGCTCACCTGCGCCAGCCCGGCCAAGCTCACCCAGATCGACCTGTCGCCGCTGTACAAGGCCTATCCGCAGACTCAGAAGATCAACGTGCAATTGGTCGGTCCGAACGGGCAGAAGGGTATCGAAAGCACGCCAGGCAACGCCGTGGTTTCCTTCTGAATGGACCAGCCGCTGATCGAGTTGCATGACCTGGTGTTCGCCTGGCCAGGGCAGCCGCCCTTGCTGAACATTCCCCAGTTCCGCCTGGAGGCTGGCGAGGCGCTGTTCCTCAAAGGCCCAAGCGGCAGCGGCAAGACCACCCTGCTCGGCCTGCTGGGCGGGGTCAACCTGCCTGCCCAGGGTCAGGTGCGCCTGCTCGGGCAGGACCTGGCCACGCTCGGTCAGGCGGCTCGGGACGCGTTCCGGGTCGACCACACCGGCTACATCTTCCAGCAGTTCAACCTGCTGCCGTTTCTGTCGGTGCAGGAAAACGTCGAGCTGCCCTGCCGCTTCTCGCGCAGCCGCACCGAACGTGCCACACAGCGTCACGGCAGTGTGTCGCAGGCGGCGGCCACGCTGTTGGCGCACCTGGGGCTCAAGGATTCGGCCTTGCTCTCACGTCGCGCCGACACCTTGTCGATCGGCCAGCAGCAGCGAGTCGCGGCGGCGCGCGCGCTGATCGGCCAACCGGAACTGGTGATCGCTGACGAGCCGACCTCCGCCCTCGACGCCGATACCCGCGAAGCCTTCATCCGCCTGCTGTTCGACGAATGCCGCAGCGCCGGTTCGAGTTTGCTGTTCGTCAGCCATGACCAGAGCCTGGCGCCCTTGTTCGACCGCGACCTGTCGCTGGCCGAACTCAACCGTGCGGCCACGCCTCGGGAGGCCTGATGTACCTGCTCCGTCTAGCCCTGGCCAGCCTGGCCAATCGGCGCTTCACCGCCCTGCTCACCGCGTTCGCCATCGCCCTGTCGGTGTGCCTGCTGCTGGCCGTGGAACGCGTGCGCACCGAGGCGCGCGCCAGCTTCGCCAGCACCATCAGCGGCACCGACCTGATCGTCGGCGCCCGCTCGGGTTCGGTGAACCTGCTGCTGTACTCGGTGTTCCGCATCGGCAACGCCACCAACAACATCCGCTGGGACAGCTTCGAGCACTACGCCAAGGATCCTCGGGTCAAGTGGGCGATTCCCATCTCCCTGGGCGACTCGCACCGTGGCTATCGGGTGATGGGCACCAACGCCGACTACTTCAGCCACTACCAGTACGGTCGCCAGCAGCACCTGCAACTGAGTCAGGGCCGTCAGTTCGCCAGCGATCCGTTCGAGGTGGTGCTGGGCGCCGAGGTGGCCGACGCCCTGCACTACAAGCTCGGTGACAGCCTGGTGCTGGCCCACGGCATCGCCACCATCAGCCTGGTCAAGCACGACGACAAGCCGTTCACAGTGGTCGGCATCCTGCAACGCACCGGTACACCGGTGGACCGCACCCTGCACATCAGCCTGGCCGGCATGGAGGCCATCCACGTCGACTGGCACAACGGCGTGCCGGCACGCGGCGCCGGACGCATCAGCGCCGAGCAAGCGCGCACCATGGACCTGCAACCCACCGCCATCACCGCGTTCATGCTCGGCCTGAACAACAAGATCGCCACCTTCAGCGTGCAGCGCGAAATCAACGAATTCCGGGGCGAACCGCTGCTGGCGATTCTCCCAGGCGTGGCATTGCAAGAGCTGTGGGGCATGATGAGCATCGCCGAACAGGCGCTGTTCGTGGTCTCGCTGTTCGTAGTGCTGACCGGCCTGATCGGCATGCTCACCGCGATCCTCACCAGCCTCAACGAGCGCCGCCGCGAGATGGCCATTCTGCGCTCGGTGGGCGCGCGGCCCTGGCATATCGCCGGGCTGCTGGTGCTCGAGGCGCTGGCACTGGCGCTGAGCGGCATCGTCGTCGGGCTGGGCTTGCTCTATGGCGGCATCGCCCTGGCGCAGGACGCGGTCCAGACCAATTATGGTCTCTACCTGCCGTTGGCCTGGCCCAGCGCACATGAATGGACGCTGCTGGCGATCATCCTCGGTGCGGCGCTGGTGATGGGCAGCGTGCCGGCCTGGCGGGCCTATCGCCAGTCATTGGCCGATGGCTTGTCGATTCATCTCTGAGGAGTGGTCATGTCGATGCCTGTAGGCGCCGCGATTCGCCGTGGCGCCTTACCCGCGAAGAAGGCGCTGCAGATACTCCTGCTGTTGCTGCTGGTGCTGGTCATCCCGGCCTGGGCGGACGAGCCGCGCGAGCTGGACTGGCCAGCGCTGATTCCCGAGGGCGCGCCGGTCATCCCGCCACAGCTCACACCGCTGCACGACCTGTCGCAGATGGGCAACTCCCTGGGCGACGCCCTGGCGGCCGAGTCCGCCCCGGCAGCGCGGCAACAGGCGCCCGATGCGCCGGTGGTCAAGGCGCTCGACGGCCAGCAGATCAAGCTGCCCGGCTACATCGTGCCGCTGGAAGTCAGCGAAGAAGGCCGCACCACCGAGTTCCTGCTGGTGCCTTACTACGGCGCCTGCATCCACGTCCCGCCACCGCCGTCCAACCAGATCGTGCACGTGTTCAGCGAGATGGGCGTACGCATCGAGGATCTCTACCAGCCGTACTGGATCGAAGGGCGCATGCAGGTGAGGAACACCAGCAGCGAACTGGCCGACGCCGGTTATCAGTTGGACGCCGAAAAAATCTACGCTTACGAACTCAAATGAGCGTCAGCTGCCCCTGAGCGACGTGCTTCGTTGAGCTGAATCAAACAATCCGTTTAGGTAGCTACTTACCATTGGACCACTCGATTTCCTCACGTCCTCTGGGAGCTTCCATGAACAAGAACTTGCTCGGTGCCTCGCTCGTTGCGCTGGCGCTCGCAGCCCCCGTTGCCCACGCCCACCAGGCCGGTGACTTCATCCTGCGTTCCGGCGCCATCACCACCGCGCCCAACGAAGACAGCGGCAACCTCAAGCTCGACGGCGCCAAGGTCTCCGGCACCAAGGCCACGCTGGACAGCGACACCCAGTTGGGCCTGGCCTTCGCCTACATGCTCACCGACCACATCGGCATCGAACTGCTGGCGGCCACCCCCTTCAAGCACACCGTGGGCGTCAAAGGCCTGGGCGGCGGCCTGGATGGCAAGCTGGCAGACATCAAGCAACTGCCACCGACCCTGTCGCTGCAGTACTACCCGATGGAAGCGTCGTCCAAGTTCCAGCCCTATGCCGGTATCGGCGTGAACTACACGCTGTTCTTCGATGAAGAATTGAGCAGCTCGCGCAAGCAGCAAGGCTTCAGCAACATGAAGCTGCAGAACTCCGTCGGCCTGGCCGGGCAACTGGGCATGGACTACATGCTGACCGACAACCTGCTGCTCAACGCTGCGGTGTGGTACGTGGACATCAACACCAAAGCCAGCATCGATGGCCCGAGCGCCCTGGGCGTGGGCAAGACCAAGGTCAATGTCGAAGTGGATCCTTGGGTGTACATGGTCGGCGTCGGCTACAAGTTCTAAAACCCGAGACGGGCTGGAACAGATTCACAGATTGGGGCCGCTTCGCGGCCCTTTTCAGTGTTTGCCCAACAACCGCGCCAGCCCTTGGACCATGGATGTCGGCTCGGGGAAGTCGAATCGCGCCAGCAGACGCTGGTTATCAGCCCGGGAGTGGCGAATATCGCCGGACCGCGCGGGGCCATGGCTGACGCTCGGCAGTCCACCGACCACCTGCGCCAGGGCTGCGAGCAGTTGGTTCAGCGAGGTGGCCTGATTCAAGCCGATGTTCACTGCCCCTTCCTGTACCTGTTCCTGCTCCAGCGCCTGCACCATCACCTGCACCAGGTCACCCACATACAGGAAGTCGCGCGTCTGCTCGCCATCGCCGAACACGGTGATAGGCAGACCCTGGCTGGCACGTTCGCAGAAGATGCTGATCACGCCGGAGTACGGCGAGGAAGGATCCTGGCGCGGCCCGAAGATATTGAAGAAGCGGAACACCACCGGCTCCAGCCCGTGCTGGCGGCGATAGAAATCCAGGTACTGCTCACCGGCCAGCTTGTCCACGGCATAGGGCGTCAACGGCGCTTTGGGCGTGTCCTCGGCGATCGACAGGCCTTCGCCATTGTTGCCATAGACCGCCGCACTGGAGGCGAACAGTACTCGGCGCACGCCATTCAAACGCATGGCTTCGCAGACGTTGAGCGTGCCGATGAAGTTGCTCTGGTGAGTCTTGACCGGATCGTCCACCGAGGCCTGCACCGAGGCCACCGCCGCCAAATGCACCACCGCTGCGCACCCGGCAACTGCGCGGGTGACCAGTGCGGCATCGGCCACATCGCCCTCTATCAATTGCAGGCGCGGATGATCGAGGTGCAGGTTGCTGCGCTTGCCGGTGGACAAATCATCCAGCACACGCACCGCTCGGCCCTTGTCCAGCAACGCGTCGCACAGGTGCGAACCGATGAAGCCCGCGCCGCCGGTGATGAGGATGGGTGCGTCAGCCATGGCGATAGAAACGCTCCAGCAGAGGCGGCAAACCCGCGCGCCAGGCACGCGGCTTGATGCCGAAGGTATGAAGGATTTTCTTGCAGGCCAGCACCGCGTGCTGCGGCTCCTCGCTGGCATCCGGGCGGGCTGCGTGGGCCTGGGCGGTCGGCGACTGGATGGCGTGCGTGTGCCACTGCGCGGCCTCGGTCAGGATCGCCTGGCCCAGCGCCAACGGCGTGGTCGCCTCATTGCCAGCGTAGTGGTAGGTACCCCACAGCGGCGCCGCGCAGTCGAGTTGCTTGAGCACCGAGAGGATCACCCGCGCGGCATCGTCCACCGGCGTCGGGTTGCCGCGACGGTCATCGGCCAGCAGCAGTTCATGAGGCTGCTCGGCACGCGTGAGGAAGCGCCCGAGAATGCCGTCGGGACTTTCGTCCAGCAACCAGCCGAAACGCAGCAGCACATGCTGCGGACAGGCCGCCCGCACGCTCTGCTCGATGCGCCACAGCGCCTGGCCGCGCGTACCCAGTGGCACGGGCTCGTCCTTTTCGCTGTAGGAGGTGGCCCGCGAACCGTCGAACACCCGGTAGCTGGACGGCTGCAGCAAGGTGATTTCGTGGTGCTGGCAGAGTTCGGCCAGACGCTCGATCGCCCGCTCCTGGGACGCCAGGCGCGGCTCGCTGACCGACTCGGCCTGGAACCAGTCGAAATAGTAGGCCAGGTTGACCAGGGTATCGGGGCGGTGATCGTCGAGCAGTTGGGTCAGGCTGGCCGCGTCCCAGCCATTTTCCGGCGGGCGCGGCGCCAGGAACGCGATGTCTTCCTCGGCCCCGAGACGAATCAGCGCTTGCCCGAGGGCATTGCCACCACCCAACAGCATCAGGCGCATACGCATAGAGTCAGCAGGTCCGCTCAGATCGATTAGAAAGGAGGCATTTTGCGGTTTCCGCCCGGGGAAGTCCAACCCGGACGCCTGGCGCTTCGGGCAGCCCGCAGGATTTTGCGGGCAGCGCTTCTGCGCCACCTGAAACTGACCGATACTGCCAGGCGATCATTCGAGTCGCAGCAGGAGCGCCATGGACTTCGTTACCCGCACCGAGCACCGCAGCCGCTGGCAGTACGACGAGCCCGCTCCCGGCCGGGAAGGCTTCATCGACGAAACCTTCGACGGCTACCACCAACAAGCCCGACTGTTGCTGCCGGAGGTGGAGCGAGCACCCGCCATGTTCGTGGTCGGCGGCGCGCGGTCGGACTTCACCCGGCTCAATCCGCTGCTGTATCGCCTGCAACGCCAGGGCATCGGCTCACTGACCGGCAACCTCTCCGGCCACAGCCAGGCCAGCGAGCCCGGTGCCGCTGCGCCGTCGCTGGCAGTCAACCTGATAGAAGCGCAGCGTTTCATGGCGCATCTGGGCGAGGGCTGTACGACGCTGGTCGGCCACAGCCTGGGCGCGTCGATTGCATTGAAGCTGGCCGCGCAACGGCCGCAGATCGACAAGCTGGTACTGATCTGCCCGGCGGTGTACCCCGACGCCGCCCACAGCGCGCCCTTCGGCCCTGCCTTCAGCGCCGCGATCCGCACGCCCTGGGCCTTCCTCGATTGCGACAGCTACGCGTTCCTGCGCCAGTTTTCGGGACGGGTGCTGCTGGTGATCGGCGAATACGACGGCCTCAATTCCAAGACCCATGGCCAAGGTCCCGGCACCTCGGCCGGCACTCGCCTGCTGCGCGGCGTTCCACGCTACAGCCCGATCCCGGAGGAAGTGACCCACGCCCTGCTGCGCTCGGTGCCCGCGCCGCATGTGCAATGCCTGCTGTTGACCGACTGCGATCACGGCATCGCCTCGCACCTGCGCGACGCCCCGCAGGTCGCCGATCAGGTGGCCGAGACCGTGGCGCAATTCATCCTTGAAGACGGTTGATCGACTCACGCACAAACGCGCCGCTATTCGATCTCGAACAGCCCATTGCTGACCGTCCCGGCGCTGAGTCGCTCGCGAATGTCGTCGTCGATGCGCGGATCGTCCGGTCGATACAGCTTGACCTGGCGATAGGCATTGATGCGGTTGATTTCCTCGCCGAGGAATTCCCACACCACACGCGTGCAGGCCGGGTTGCGCCGGTCGCCGCTGGACACGCCGGTCTTCAGGCCGTTCAGGCGGGTGATGCGGCTCTTGAAGCTAGGGATGAGCACGGTCTGGCTCATTTCGTTGAGGGTCAGCGACTCGTAGTCGATGAGAAACAGCCGGTCCTGCAACTGAAACGCCGCGCCCAGGTAGCGACAGCGCACTTCGGCCTGTTGCAGTCCGGCGCTGCTGCGCTCCTGGCGTTCCTGACGCTCGAACAGAAAACTGCCGCGTTCCTCCCAGAGATGCACCAGCGACACCAGAATCGAACCTGGCACCGACATGCAGTTGGAATATTCGAAGTAGTAGCCGCAGTAGCGCGACAGATTGCCGGCCTGGGCATGCAGCGGCTTGAACAGTTCGCTGATCGGATCGTTTTGCGGCCCGGAGGTGGCCGAGGCATTGCGCGCACCGATCAGGCGGGCGAACTGCTCGGGAGGGAGCTTGAGTTCGTAATCCTCCACACCGAAGAAGTCGCCGATGCGCTTGAGGTTGTATTTCGTCGGTTCGCTCTGGCCACTCAGGTATTTGTTGAATTGCGCGCGATGAATGGCGAGCTGACGGCAAACCTCTGAAATAGAGCGGTAGTGACTGCAGGCGAGCTTGAGATTGGCGGCTAGAAAATCGGCCATGGGGGCACTTCCAGATGATGCGAGTGCTGCAATTCTAGCAGCATGTCGCAGCAAAACAGAGCAACCCGCGAAATTGTAACCACAGGTGTCATGGCCAACCATGCGCGGCAACGATAGCGTGCGCCCCTGCCGCCGCTGGTCACTCCACATAAAAAATAAGAATCGAGGTCATTTTCCAATGCTCGAAGCACTTAACGATTTCCTGTCAGGAAAACTGCTCATCGTCCTGATCGTCGGGCTCGGTAGCTACTTCACCATTCGATCCCGGTTCGTCCAGTTCCGTCATTTCGCCCACATGTTCGGCGTGTTCAGGGAATCGCTGCGTGGCCAAGCTGGCCAGCTGAGCTCGTTCCAGGCGCTGATGCTGAGCCTGGCCGGTCGTGTCGGCGCGGGCAACATCGCCGGTGTCGGTATCGCCGTGACCCTGGGCGGCCCAGGCGCGGTGTTCTGGATGTGGGTCACCGCGCTGGTGGGCATGTCCAGCAGCTTCTTCGAATGTACCCTGGCCCAGGTGTACAAGCGCGCCGACGGTGACGGCCTGTACCGCGGTGGCCCGGCCTACTACATCCAGCATGGCCTGAAGCTCAAGAGCATGGCCATCGTGTTCTCGGTGCTGCTGCTGGTGACCTACGGCTTCGCCTTCATCGGCCTGCAGTCGTACACCGTGACCCACTCGCTGCAGAACGCCTTCAACTTCGATCCGCGCCAGACGGGCATCGTCCTGGCAGTGCTGCTGGCCATCACCTTCATCGGTGGCATCAAGCGTATCGCGGCGGTGTCCGACCTGCTGGTACCGATCAAGACCCTGGCCTACATCGGCGTCACGCTGTACGTGATCGGCACCCAGATCGAACACGTGCCAGCCATGCTGGAAACCATCTTCAAAAGCGCCTTCGGCCTCGACCCTGCCTTCGGCGGCCTGCTCGGCAGCGCCATCGTCATGGGCGTGAAGCGTGGCGTGTTCGCCAACGAAGCCGGTCTGGGCAGTGCGCCGAACGTGGCCGCCGTCGCAGCCGTCAAACACCCGGGCGCCCAGGGCGTGGTCCAGGCCTTCAGCGTGTTCCTCGACACCTTCGTGATCTGCACCTGCACCGCGCTGCTGATCCTGCTGTCGGGCTTCTACACCCCGGGCTTCGAAGGCGACGGTATCGTCCTGACCCAGAACTCGCTGGCCGCCGTGGTCGGTGACTGGGGCCGTATCTTCGTCAGCGTCGCCCTGTCGCTGTTCGTCTTCACCTGCATCCTCTACAACTACTACCTGGGCGAGAACAGCCTGCAGTTCATGAGCCGCAACCGTGCCGTGCTGATGGTCTTCCGTGGCCTGGTACTGGCCCTGGTGGTCTGGGGTTCGATGCAAGACCTGTCGACCGTGTTCGCCTTCGCCGACATCACCATGACCTGCCTGGCGTTCGTCAACCTGGTGGCCCTGGCCCTGCTGTTCAAGGTCGGCCTGCGCGTGATGCGCGACTACGATGCCCAGCGCAAGGCTGGCATCAAGCAGCCGGTGTTCGATTCGTCGAAGTTCACCGACCTGGACCTGGACCGCGCCGCCTGGCCGGCCAACCCGGCTGTTGAAGCCGCTGCCGACAAGGCTGCCGGCGAGCTTCAGCACCAGCGCTGATCCGCCCTCTCCAGCCGCCCCGTTCGCGGGCGGCTGACTCCTTTCTCGATTCGCTTCGGAATGCTTCCATGGACGCAGTCAAGAACCTTCTCGTGCTCTATACCGGCGGCACCATCGGCATGCTGCAGACCCCCGAAGGTCTGGCACCGGCCGGCGGCTTCGACGCGCGCATGCGCGAACACCTGGCCCAACGCAGCGACGCTCCGGACCTGCAATGGACCCTGCGCGAACTCAATCCGCTGATCGATAGCGCCAACATGCAGCAGGCCAACTGGCTGGCGATGCGCGACGCGATCGTCGAGGCGGTCGAACGCGATGGCCATGACGGCGTACTGGTGCTGCACGGCACCGACACCCTGGCCTACAGCGCCGCGACCCTGTCGTTCCTGCTGCTCGGCCTGCCGGTGCCGGTGCTGCTGACCGGCTCCATGTTGCCGGCCGGCACCCCGGACAGCGACGCCTGGGACAACCTGGTAGGCGCCCTGCGACACTTCGAGCGCGGCCTGGCCAACGGTGTGCAACTGTACTTCCACGGCCAACTGCTGCAGGGCTGCCGCGCCTCCAAGCTGCGCAGCGAAGCCTTCGACGCCTTCGCCGTGCTGCCGCGCCATCGCGACAGCGAGCGCGCACAGCACCTGCCAGCCGAACTGGGCTACGGTCAGGTCCGTCAGCCGGTGAAGCTGGCGGTGCTACCAGTGTTCCCGGGGTTGTGCGCCGACTATGTGCAGGGGCTGGTCGAAGCCGGCGTGCAGGGCCTGCTGCTGGAATGTTATGGCAGCGGCACCGGGCCGTCGGACGACCAGGCACTGCTCGATGCCTTGCACCAGGCACGTCAACGCGGCGTGATGATCGTCGCCATCAGTCAATGCCCGGAAGGCGCGGTGGTGTTCGACACCTATGCCGCTGGCAGCCGCCTGCGCGACACCGGCCTGGTCAGCGGCGGCGGCATGACCCGCGAAGCGGCGCTGGGCAAGCTGTTCGCCCTGCTAGGCGCGGGGCTGGACGTCAAGACGGCCGAACGCTGGTTCGCGCTGGATCTGTGTGGAGAGCGGGCTTAATCATCGGTAGGAGGCGTGGCCTGGTGTAGCGATGGGGCGCTGCGGTGTGTCAGGACGTCTGGCACCGTCTGGTAGGCGGCCGCTGCGCGCCCGATCGCGACACAAGGCCGCTCCCACCGAGATTGCGCTCGCCTCACTTCCTGGGCACGGCATGCGAAACCGGGTGATCATGCATTTGATGTTCATCTGCAGCGCATGAATTCCAGAGTCCAGCGCGGCTTTTGTGGGGGCGGCCTTGTGTCGCGATTGGACCGCAAAGCGGTCCCGGCAATGGCAGCGGCGAAGCTGAAAACCTGGGAAGGGGCGGGCTGCCGATGCGTGTATCGGGAAAATGGCGGAAGGCAGCGGGAGTCGAACCTGCCCGGGAACGGGTGCCGTCCCCAACCGGGTTTGAAGCCCGGCCGCGCCACCGGGCGCGATTGCCTTCCTTGAATTCAGGGCCTGGGCTGATGCCGGGCCAGGGCGCTGTCCGCGCGGATGTAGCGTTGATCGCCTACCCTGCGGGTCAGGCCAACACGGTCGAAGTACTCCAGTATTTGCACACTGCGCTTGCGACCGATGCACAACATATCGCGAAACGCCGCCACCTGCACTACCGGTGAGCCCTCGGCCTGACTCAACAGCAACTCGACCATGCGCTGAAGCGTCTGCTGCGGATAGAACAGATCGCGCACCACCTGGTGCAGCACACCCAGGCGCGCCAGCTTGCGCATCAGCAATCGAACCTGCGCTTCCTCCACCTGCTCGACAGCGGCCAAGGTCCTGACCCACGGCGGATCGAACGCGGCTTCGAGCAGGTGCGGCTGCAAGCGCGCCCACAAGGCGGTGTCGGCCTCGCTCAACTGCACCTTGTGATCCGGCAGATGCAGCCACGGACCACTGCTGGCGATGAAACCGTCGCTGAGCAATTCGTCCACCAGACTGACGAAGGTCGGCCGCTCCAGCGCCAGCGCGCAGAAGCGGCGCAGACGGTCGCGGTCAGGGCCGAGCTGGTCCGGTTCCTGAGCATGAAAACGGGCCAACTGTGCCAGGACGTCGTCGCGCAGCGCCTGCCACTGTTGGCGGTCGAACAGCACACTGTCTTGGCGCGTGGCGATCACCTCGACGCTCTCGGGCAATTGCCAGCTGTCGCGCAGCCGATTGAACTGGCGCTCCAGACGGTGCGGATCGAGCCCGGCCGGTGCGCTGGCGAGCAAGGCCGGCAGTGCCTGCTCCAGGTCGGTAGCCTCGCGCAGCACCTGCAATTGCCGCAGCCGTGCGTCGCTGCGACGGTGGCGACTGGGCGCGAACGGGTCGAGCACCCGGCCGCCGCCCAGGGTGCGCTGAGCGCGCTGGTCACGCAGCACCAGGCGGTCGCCATGCACGGCCTGCAGCGGCGCATTGAGCAGTAACTGGGCGAACATGCGCTGCCCGGCGGCCAGGGCCTGGCCCTCCAGCAGCGCCACCCGCGCGGTGACATCTTGCGTCCCGAGATGCACGTGCACCGCGCTGAAGTGTTCGAAGGCGCGGGGCTCGCTCGCCAGCAGCGTCAGCTCGATGTCGATGCGCGAACTGGGCGCGTGCAACCACGCTGGCACCAGCCAGTCGCCGCGGTGTACCTGCTCCACAGCCAAGCGCTCGGCACTGATGTTCAGCGCCACTCGCTGCCCGGCTTCGGCCACCAGCGCCGCCTGGTTCTGCGCATGCAAACCGCGCACGCGCACTGGCTTGCCGAGCTTGCCCAACAGCAGCGTGTCACCCGTGCTCACCCGGCCGGCCAGCGCCGTGCCGGTGACCACCACACCCGCACCGGACACGGCGAAGGCGCGGTCGATGGCCAGGCGCAAACCGCCCTGAGTGGAGCGTCTGCGAACCTGGGACGCGGCCGCCAGCAGCGCCTGGCGCAGGGCCTCGACACCGGCCCCGGTCACGCTCGACAACGGAAACTGCAACGCCCCGGCATAGGGGCCTGGCGCCAGCAACGCCTCGACCTGCTGCTGCACCTCGGCCACGCGCGCCGGTTCCACCCGGTCGCACTTGCTGATCGCCACCAGCGCCTGGGGAATGCCCAACAGCTCGATGATCGCCAGGTGCTCGCGGGTCTGCGGCATCACCCCATCGTCCGCTGCGATCACCAGCAGCACCAGGTCGATACCCTGGGCCCCGGCCAGCATGTTGTGAATGAACCGCTCGTGCCCCGGCACATCGATGAAGCCGGTCAAGGGCTCGCCGTCTGCCAGGGCCGCGTAGCGGTAACCCAGGTCGATGGTCATGCCCCGGGCACGCTCTTCCTGACGGCGGTCGCCGACCTGCCCGGTGAGCGCTTCGAGCAACGCGGTCTTGCCGTGGTCGATGTGCCCGGCGGTGCCGACGATCACTGCACAGGCCCCAGGTGCAGCGCCGGCAGTTGCGCCAGCCACTGCGCCTCATCGTCCAACTGCCGCAGGTCGAGCCACAGGGCGTCGTCGTCGATGCGACCGAGCACCGGCACCGGCAGGCCACGCAGCGCCTGCTCCAGCACTCGCAAGCTGCGCCCACGCAGTTTCTTCGACACGCGCGCGCGCAGGCACAGGGCTGCACTGGGCAGCCGCGCCACCGGCTGGCTGCCGCTGCCGATCATGCCCAGGGTCGGCTCGACGCTGACTGTCCAAGGCTCGCCCAGGCGCGCGGCCAGTTCCGGCGCCAGGCGCTCGGCCTGGGCGGCGATGTCAGCGTGTGGGCGCGTCAGTAGACGCAGGCTCGGCAGACGCTCGGCCAGCCGGTCCGGGTCGCGGTACAACGCCAGCACCGCCTCCAGCGCCGCCAGGGTGATCTTGTCGACGCGCAGGGCGCGCTTGAGCGGGTTCTTCTTGATCCGCGCGATCAGTTCCTTGCGGCCGACGATGATGCCCGCCTGCGGGCCGCCGAGCAGCTTGTCGCCGCTGAAGGTGACGATATCGGCACCGTCGAGCAGGGCCTGGCGCACCGTCGGCTCGGCCGGCAGGCCCCAGCGGGTGAGGTCGAGCAGGCTGCCGCTGCCCAGGTCTTCGAGCAACGGCAGTTGATGGGCATGGGCGATGCGTGCCAGTTCGGCGGTCGGCACCTGGGTGGTGAAGCCCTGGATGCTGTAGTTGCTGCAATGCACACGCATCAGCAGCCCGGTGCGCGGATTGATCGCCGCCTCGTAGTCGCGGGCATGGGTGCGGTTGGTGGTGCCGATCTCATGCAGTCGCACGCCGGCCCGGGCCATGATATCGGGAATGCGGAACGCGCCGCCGATCTCGATCAGTTCGCCCCGGGAGATGATGCCCTCGCGGCGTGCGCCCAGGCTGTTGAGCGCCAGCAGCACGGCGGCGGCGTTATTGTTGACCACCGTGACCGCCTCGGCACCGGTCAACTCGCGGATCAGGCCCTCGATCAAGTCGTCGCGGTCACCGCGCTTGCCGGTGGCCAGGTCGAACTCCAGGTTCAGGGGGTAGCGCGCAGCGCTCTGCATGGCTTCGACGGCCGCTTCGGGCAACAGCGCACGCCCCAGGTTGGTGTGCAGCACCGTGCCGGTCAGGTTGAACACGCGCCGCACCTGGCTGCGCTGCTGAAGCGCCAGGCGCTCACCGGCGCGCCCGAGCAGCACCTCGGCGGCCAGTTCCACGGCACTCAGTTGACCCAGGCGAGCCGGCTCGCGCAGGTCGTCGAGCAACTGGCGCAGCGTGGCCAGGGTGGCATCGCGGCCATGGCGCTCGAGCAGAGGGGCGCAGGTAGGGTGACGCAGCAGGGTGTCGATGGATGGCAGACGTGGAGCGGGGGTGGCATTGCTTGACGACATGCGGGTACGACCTTGACTGATCCGGTGTCTGATTCGCGCTCATCGCCAATGAACCCGCTCCTGGCAGGAGCGGGCTCACGCGCAACGAGCACGACGAGATCCAGCAGTGTAGCCCGTTACCCGCCCCCTGGCGCCAGCATCAGGTTGGGCGCCATCCGCTGGAAGCCCTCCTCGTTCAGACGCATGTCCAGCGCCAGACTGGCCAGGTCGTCGGCCAAGGCCTCGGCGGCCGCGTCGTTTTCCAGATAGCAGTGCTTGAGGTAGGTGTTGCAGCCCGGACAGCATTCGGCCCGCAACGGCGCCTTGCCCGGCCCGTGGCGGTCATCCTCCAGACTGGTGTAGCGCAAGTCCTTGCTCGACTCGCAGTACACGCACTTGACCCGCACCACATGCCACTCGCAGGCGCACAGCGAACAGGCCAGGTAGCGCAGCCCATTGTGCTTGCCGCGGTTGCGCACCAACCCGGCCATGGCCGGCGAGCCGCAGCAGGGGCACTGCGCCAGACTGCCGCCCGGCTTGAGTTCGTCACTGGGCAAGGCCCGTCGCCAACTGGCCCAGGCCGCCTGCAATGCCGCCCCGATAAACGGCACCAAGGCCGCCGGCAGCGCATCGTATTGGCCACCGAGCAAGGCGATGCCCCAGCCCTTGCGCTGCACGTCATCGCTGTCGCGCAAGGTCTGCAACGCATCGGACAACGCACCCGGCGCGGGTGCATCGAAGTGGTCGAGCAGCGCCTGCAGCCAGATCAGCCAGGAGCCCTCGCGCACCAGACTGTCGGCCGCCAGCGGCGGCAGACCATGGCTGATGCACAGCCGCTGACGTGCTTCGGCCACCGGCACGTCGGAAGGCGGATCATCCAGCAACTGTTGCTGCACCCGGCACAGCCGGGCGATCAGCCGCAGGTACTCGCCCAGTGCATGGCCCTGCGCCAAATGCTCGAGGCGCAGCGCCCGCAGTTCGAACAGGTTGTCGGCGGGCAGGTGCAGAAACGGCGGCATCACCGCCGACGCTTCGATCTGCCCAGGTTCGAGAATCGTGCTCACGCGCTCATCCTTTCTTTCCACCGTGATTATGTGGCGTCTTGTCGCCGGTCACATCGCGGTACCACAGTTCATGATGCTTGCGTGCCCAGGCGCGGCTGACCCAACCATGCAGCATGGCGCCGATCGAGCCCTTGATCCAGATGCCGGCATAGATGTGCACGATGATGCTCAGCACCAGCACGAACGCCGCCAGGGCATGCATCAAGGTGGCCAGGCGGATCGCGCCGATACCGAAGAACGCGCTGAAGTAGGCGCGCCAGATCACCACACCGCTGACCAGCAGGATCAGCATGCACGCCAGCAAGGTCCAGAACAGCAGCTTCTGCCCGGCGTTGTACTTGCCAATTGGCGGCACGCCTTCTTCTTGGTTGCGCATCACCCGGTCGACGCGGCGCAGCCACAAACGGTCGTTGGCGGTGATGAAGTTGGCGCGCCAGAAGCGCACCACCAGGCCGAGGAAGAACACGAACATTGCCACGCCGAGAAACGGATGCAGGATCCGCGTCCACGGCCCACCGCCGAACAAGTTGCTCAGCCAGAACAACGCCGGATGAAACAGCGCCAGCCCGGACAGCCCGGCCATGAAGAACAGGATCGCGACGATCCAGTGGTTGGTCCGCTCGTTGGCGTTGTAGCGCAGGATAGGCTTGTTGTCGTTCATGGCCGCTGCTCCCCTTCCCCGCCGGGCTTGCCCGGATCATAGACATGCACTGCCGGGTCCACCTGATGCACGCCCGTATCGGCAGGCTCAGGGCGCTCGTCCTCTTCCACCCGCTGTGGACCGACGCGCACGTAGTGGAAGAAGCCGGCCAGCACCGCCGCGCCCATCGCCAGCAGCGACAGCGGCTTGCTGATGCCCTTCCACAGCCCCACCAGCGGGCTGATCACCGGCTGATCCGGCAACCCGGCGTACAGCCTCGGCGTGTCGGCATGGTGCAGCACATACATCACATGGGTGCCGCCCACCCCATCCGGGTCGTACAGGCCGGCGTTCTCGTAGCCGCGCGACTTGAGGTCGACGATGCGTTCGTCGGCATGCACCTTCATCTCGTCCTTGCTGCCGAAGACGATCGCCCCGGTCGGGCAGGTCTTCACGCACGCCGGCTCCAGCCCCACGGCCACGCGGTCGGAACACAGGCTGCACTTGTAGGCCTTGTGGTCTTTCTGCGAGATCCGCGGAATGTTGAACGGGCAGCCGGTGATGCAGTAGCCGCAACCGATGCAGTGGTCCTGGTTGAAGTCGACGATGCCGTTGGCGTGCTTGATGATCGCACCCGGGCTCGGGCAGGCCTTCAGGCAGCCGGGCTCGGCGCAGTGCATGCAGCCGTCCTTGCGGATCAGCCACTCCAGGTTGCCATCGTCGCGCTCGTGCTCGGTGAAGCGCATCAGGGTCCAGGTGTCGGCGGTCAGGTCCTGCGGGTTGTCGTAGGTGCCGTGGTTGTGGCCGACCTCGTCACGCAGTTCGTTCCATTCCGAGCACGCCACCTGGCAGGCCTTGCAGCCGATGCACTTGGTGGTATCGATCAGCTTGGCGACTTGCTCTTGCTGACGGACCGAGGACGGAACGGTCGTGGTGGCCGAGCGGGCGATGATATCTTGCTGGGCCATCAGATTTTCTCCACGTTGACGAGGAACGACTTGGACTCCGGCGTCTGGGTATTGCCATCACCGAGGAACGGCACCAGGGTGTTGGTCAGGTAGCCATGCCGGGTCGAACCGGTGAAGCCCCAGTGCAGCGGGATGCCGATCTGGTGCACGGTCTGGTTGTTGACCTGCAGCGGACGGATCCGCTTGGTCACCACCGCCACCGCCTCGATGTGCCCGCGCTTGCACGACACCCGCACCCGATCACCGGCCTTGATGCCCTTCTCGCCTGCCAGCACCTCGCCAATTTCCACGAACTGCTCGGGCTGGATGATGGCGTTGAGCCGAGCGTGCTTGCTCCAGAAGTGGAAGTGCTCGGTCAGCCGGTAGGTGGTCGCCGCGTAAGGGAATTCATCACGTGTGCCGAGGGTTTCCCACACCGAATCGAAGATCCGTCCGGCCGGATTGCTGATGACCTTCTTGTTATTCGGGTGCAGTGGGTTGATCCCGATCGGTGTTTCGAACGGCTCGTAGTGCTCGGGGAACGGCCCTTCGGCCATCTTGTCGATGGCGAAGAAGCGCGCCACGCCCTCGGGGTTCATGATGAACGGGTTCATCCCCGCTTCCGGCGGCGAATCGACCTTGAAGTCCGGCACATCGGTGCCGCCCCAGGACTTGCCGTTCCACCACACCAGACGCTTCTTCTGCGCATCCCACGGCTTGCCTTGCGGGTCGCTCGAAGCACGGTTGTAGAGAATGCGGCGGTTGGCCGGCCAGGCCCAGGCCCAGTTCTGCGCCTGGTGCATGCCGTACGGGTCGCTGTTGTCGCGCCGGGCCATCTGGTTGCCCTGCTCGGTCCAGCAGCCGGCGAAGATCCAGCAGCCGGACGCCGTGCTGCCGTCGTCTTTGAGCTGACCGAACCCGGACAACTGCTGGCCGCCCTTGACCGTCAGGCCGGTGGCGTCGGTCATGTCGGTGACGGCGTAACCGTTCATCTCCTTGGCCAACTCTTCCGGCGAGGGTTCGTCGGGGATCTTGTACGGCCAACTGATGTTGAGCAGCGGGTCTGCGTAGCTGCCGCCTTCGTTCTTGTAGCGCTGGCGCAGGCGCAGGAACAGCTCACTCATGATCTGCACGTCGGTGCGGGTCTCGCCCGGACCATCGGCGCCCTTCCAGTGCCACTGCAGCCAGCGGCTGCTGTTGACCAGCGAGCCATCTTCCTCGGCGAAGCACGTGGTGGGCAGGCGAATCACTTCGGTCTGGATGCTGGATGTGTCGACATCGTTGTACGGGCCGACATTGCGCCAGAACTCGGACGTTTCGGTGGCCAGGGGGTCCATGACGACCAGCCACTTGAGCTTGCCCAGCGCGGCGGTGACGCGGTTTTTATCCGGCAGCGCGGCGATGGGGTTGAAGCCCTGGCACATGTAGCCGTTGACCTTGCCCTGGCTCATCATCTCGAACATGCGCAGCACGTCGTAGGCGGCCACGTCGAGCTTGGGCAGCCAATCGTAGCCCCAGTTGTTCTCGGCGGTGGCGTTGTCGCCATACCAGGCCTTCATCAGGCTGACGTGGAACTTGCCGTAGTTCTGCCAGTACGACAACTGCCCCGGACGCAACGGCTTGGAGGCGCGCTTGTCGATGTAGGCGGCGTAATCCTGCTCGGCGTCACCTGCCAAGGTCAGGTAGCCCGGCAGCGAGTTCGACAGCAGCCCGAGGTCAGTCAGCCCCTGGATGTTGGAGTGTCCGCGCAGGGCGTTGACGCCACCGCCAGGCATGCCGACGTTGCCCAGCAGCAACTGGACCATGGCCGCGCTGCGAATGATCTGCGCGCCGATCGAATGCTGGGTCCAGCCCAGGGCATAGAGGATCGTCATGGTCTTGCCCGGCGCCGAGCACGTGGCGATCTCTTTCCACACCTTCATCATCTGATCGAGGGGCATGCCGCAAGTCATGCTGGCGATTTCCGGCGTGTAGCGGCTGTAGTGCTGCTTCATCAACTGGAACACGCAGCGTGGATGCTGCAGCGTCGGGTCGACCTTGGCGTAGCCGTCCTCGCCCAGCTCGTAACCCCAACCAGACTTGTCGGCATAGATCCGCTTGGCCGCGTCGTAGCCACTGAACAGGCCGTCTTCGAAGCCATAGCCTTCTTTGACGATGAACGACACGTCGGTGTAGTTGCGCACGTACTCGTGCTGGATCTGATCAGTGCTCAGCAGGTAGTTGATCAGGCCGCCCATGAAGGCGATGTCGCTGCCGGTACGAATCGGCGCGTAGTAGTCCGCCACCGAAGCGGTGCGGGTGAAGCGCGGATCGACCACGATCAAGCGCGCCTTGTTGTGCGCCTTGGCCTCGGTGACCCATTTGAATCCGCAGGGATGGGCCTCGGCTGCGTTGCCGCCCATGACCAGCACCAGGTTTGCGTTGGCGATATCGGACCAGTGATTGGTCATCGCGCCACGGCCGTACGTCGGGGCAAGACTTGCCACCGTCGGGCCGTGTCAGACACGCGCCTGGTTATCGAACCCCAGCATGCCGAGCGAACGGATGACCTTGTGGGTCAGGTAGCCTGCTTCGCTGGACGCTGCCGACGCCGCGAGGAAGCCGGTGGTCAACCAGCGATTGACCGTCTGCCCTTGGGCGTTCTTCTCGATGAAGTTGGCATCGCGGTCCTGCTTCATCAGCGCGGCGACGCGATCCAGCGCCTCGTCCCAACTGACCCGCACCCACTCGTTGCTGCCCGGTTTGCGCACTTCGGGGTACTGCAGGCGGCTCGGGCTGTGGATGAAATCGAGCAGGCCGGCACCTTTGGGGCACAGGGTGCCTCGGTTGACCGGGTGATCGGCATCGCCCTCGATGTGGATGATGTTCTGTTTGACGTTCTTGCCCGCATCGCCCTGGCTGTACAAGATCAGGCCGCAGCCAACCGAGCAGTAGGGACAGGTGTTGCGGGTTTCTTTGGTGTGCGTCAGCTTGAAGTGGCGCACCTGCTCGGCGAACGCGGGCGTCGGGGCCATGCCCAACGCCGCGAGGCTAGAGCCTCCAAGGCCGACAGCGGCGACCTTGAAGAATTGCCGACGGTTGAGATCCATCGTGCACTCCTGATCAGGTTTGGACGCACGGTCATGGCCGGCGCCTCTCGGAAATCACGGCGGCGACATACAGAGGTCGCCAACGCTAAGACTAGCCGATAACACTGAAAGTGCGGTGACATAAATCAGTTTAAGCTGTAGGCATTTGTAGTAAGACCCGCCGATCGGGTGCTCTATCGACTTACTTCATCAACTGCTTGAGCCGGCGAGTCCAACTGAAGTCGGTGCCCTGGAGGGCGTCGTCGCCTTCCTTCACCCCATCTCGGTCCACGGCATAGGAAAACAGGCCACCCTTGTTGCCCTGGCTGGGCTGCCAGAGTGCGTAGTGCCGGGCCGTGCTGGTATCGAAGTCTCGTGTATCGCCCCATTGTGCCCCGCGCTCTTCGTAGAACGAAAAGCCCACCATGAATTTCCGGGGCGCGAGAAAGTCGGCGAACAGTCGGTCGAAGTGTTGCTGCACCTGATCGGTTTTTTGCCCATAGGCCTGGAAAAGCACATAGTCCAACGCGCTCTCCAGCGAGCGCAGCAAATCCATGTCGCCTATCTCACTGGTGTCGTAGATGAACAGCTTGCCCTCCTGCTTCAGACGCTTGGCCAAAATCAGCGAGACTTCGCGGGCTTTGTTGCGCTGGGCCTCGGACAAGCGCTTTTCGAGATCCACATCCAGCCCATCCAGGCCCTGCACCGAGAGGAAACGGCTCTGGAGATGGTCGGCCAATTGCTGGTAGCCCTCGGCCGAATCGGGGAAGTCCGGATTGATCAGCTCATCGATGAACAGGGTGCGCACGACCTTGATGCCTTTGGCGTGCATCGCCGGAATCATTTCCGCTTCCAGCTTTTGCCAGAACTGCGGCGTCTCCTCGCCATTGGGAAAAACGAATGCGATATCGACTTCTTCGGGCAGTTGCAGCATTGAGCAGTGGTTGCCCACCTCACCATTGGCGGTGTCGCGCCAAGAGCGGAAGTAACAGCCCATCAAGGGTTTCGGAGAGTTGGACATGAGCGGCTCCATCGATGCAAAAGGAGCCGCGATTCAAGCGTCTGTCGCCAGACGCCGGAATCCTGAACGCTTTCCATGATGCTTGCGGGCAAGCCTATGACGGCTCGAACATGAGCGCCCCTAGCGCAGCAAATTGTTCTTCGCCAGATTCACCAACTCCTTGGCCCGACCATCCATGACCGCACGCAGCATGAACAGGCCGAAGCCTTTGACGTTCTCGGCGGTGATTTCCGGCGGCATGATCAATTCCTGTCGCTCACTCACCACATCGACCAACACCGGCCCATCGTGGGCGAAGGCCTCGCGCAGCGCCGCTTCGAGTTCCTGCGGTTGCTCCACTCGAATGCCCTTGATGCCCATGCTTTGAGCGAACGTGGCGAAGTTGGGGTTCTTGAGCTCGCAGCCAGTATCCAACAGGCCGCTGGCTTTCATCTCCATTTCCACGAAGCCCAAAGTGCCGTTGTTCAGCACGATCACCTTGACCGGCAGATTGGCCTGACTCAGGGTGAGGAAATCGCCCATCATCATGCTGAAACCTCCATCACCCGACATCGACACCACTTGCCGCCCCGGACAGCTCGCCTGGGCGCCGATGGCCTGCAGCATGGCATTGGCCATCGAGCCATGGTTGAACGAGCCAATCAGCCGGCGCTGACCGTTCATCTTCAGGTAACGCGCCGCCCAGGCGGTGGGCGTACCGACATCACAGGTGAAGATGGCGTCCTCGTCGGCCAGCTCGCTCACCAGTCGATTGAGGTATTGCGGATGGATGATCGAGCTGTTGGGGCTGCTTTCGGCAAGCCCATCAAGGCTCTTGCGGGCGTCGCGATAGTCGGCCAAGGCCTTGTCCAGGTGAGCGGTGTCGGTGCGCTCCGGTAGAAGCGGCAGCAGTTGCTCGAGCGTGTGCTTGATGTCGCCGATCAGGCCAATCTCCAGCGCGCAGCGATTGCCCAGCGCCTCGGGCTTCAAATCGATTTGGGCAATACGTGCTTTCTCGGGGAAGAATTGCCGGTAAGGGAAGTTGCTACCCAGCATCAGCAGCGTGTCGCAATCCTTCATGGCATTGAAACCCGACGCGAAGCCGATGAGCCCCGTCATGCCGACGTCGTAGGGATTGTCATACTCCAGGTGCTCCTTACCCCGCAGCGCATGCACGATGGGTGCCTTCAACTGCTTGGCCAGGGCGACCACTTCAGCGTGGGCGCCGGCGCAGCCTGCCCCGCACAGCAGCGTGATGCGTTTGCCGGCGCTCAGGAACTGCGCCAGCTCATCGAGTTTGGCAGGTTCAGGCACCACCACCGGCGGTGTCGGCGTTAACCACCGGCCGACCTTGGCATCGAGCGGGGCCAGTGCCACGTCGCCGGGAATCACCACCACCGCCACCCCGCGCCGGCTGACCGCCACACGCATGGCGCGCTCGAGAATCTGCGGCAACTGCTCGGGCCTCGACACCAGTTCGACGTAGTGACTGCACTCTTTGAACAGCGATTCGGGGTGAGTGGCCTGGAAGTAGTCGATGCCGATCTCGCTGCTGGGAATATGCGCGGCGATCGCCAGCACCGGCACACCGCTGCGATGGCAATCGAACAGGCCATTGATCAGGTGCAGGTTGCCCGGTCCACAGCTCCCGGCGCACACCGCCAGCTCGCCAGTGAGATGGGCCTCGCCGCCGGCGGCGAAGGCACCGGCTTCTTCGTTGCGCATGTGAATCCAGTCCAGTCCACCCAGGCGGCGCATGGAGTCGGTGAACCCGTTCAATGAATCGCCGACAACCCCGTAAACACGTTTGACGCCGGCTTGTTTGAGGGTGTTGACCATGAAATCAGCAGCGGTGGCCATGGGAGGGTCCTTGAATGACGGTGAGTTCAAGGTCTGAGTCCAGGCAAAACGCTCGTGTTCCAACGCGATCATTAAGAAAAAGCTAAGCGGCCCAACGATCAGTCGTCACATTCGGTGGAATGGATATCGGCGGGCAGAAAAAAAGCGAAGCCAGGTTTCTGGCTTCGCTTTGGGTGTTTACCGCGTCGAGGACGGTTTCTTAGAACGGAATATCGTCATCGAAGCTGTCGAAGTCAGCGGCGGGCTGGGGCGCCTGCTGCTGTGGCGCGGGACGCTGCTGTGCCTGCTGCGGACGCGGTGCCTGCTGACGTGGTGGGGCTTGGTTGTATTGCTGCTGACCACCGCCCTGGTTGTAGTTGTTGCCACCACCCTGGTTGTACTGATCGCCGCCTTGCTGGTTCTGCGGACGGCCGCCGAGCAGCTGCATGGTGCCCTGCATGTCGACGATGATTTCGGTGGTGTAACGCTTGATGCCGTCCTTTTCCCACTCACGGGTCTGCAGCTTGCCTTCGATGTAGCACTGCGAACCCTTGCGCAGGTACTCGCCAGCGATCTCGGCCACTTTGCCGAACAGCGAGACGCGGTGCCACTCGGTGCGTTCGACCTTCTGCCCCGACTGCTTGTCGGTCCACTGTTCGCTGGTGGCCAGGCTCAGGTTGGTCACGGCGTTACCGTTGGGCAGGTAGCGGACTTCGGGATCCTGGCCGCAGGTACCGACCAGAATGACTTTGTTAACCCCACGGGCCATAACGTTCTCCTAGGCTTCGCACGCCGTCGGGGCTGGGTTCACCAGACGCTCGAGGGTCGCACGGTCCAAAATTTTCGTATCCAGTTTGATATAGATGGCGGCTTCTTCTGCCACCACCACGGCGTCGGTCACACCCGTCACGGCCATCAGACGTTCGGCCAGTCCGGCTTCCCGAACCGCCTCCGGCGTCAGCGGCATACGCAGGCTGGTGACATAAGGCGGTTCGTTCATGCCCAAGGCAGATACCAGCCAGATACCACACAGTACAGCACATCCGAGGAACACCGTGCCCAGGCCTCCGTGCTGGAACAACCAGCCACCGATGATGCCTCCCAGCGCCGCGCCGAGGAACTGGCTCGTGGAATAGACTCCCATGGCCGTCCCCTTGCCGCCAGCGGGCGACACCTTGCTGACCAGCGAAGGCAAGGATGCCTCCAACAGGTTGAAGGCCGTGAAGAATATCACGGTGCCGGTCACCAATGCCCGCAGGTCGTCAGCCCAGCGCCAGAAGAACACCTCGGTGAGCAGCAGCACGGTGACTGCACCCACCAACACGCGCTTCATCTTGCGCTTCTTTTCGCCGTAGATGATGAAGGGCACCATTGCAAAAAATGAGATCAGCAATGCGGTTAGGTATACCCACCAGTGCTGTTCCTTGGGTAACCCGGCGCGCTCGACGAAGGCTAGTGGCAGGGCCACGAAGCTGGCCATGAGGATCGCGTGCAGCACGAAAATGCTCAGGTCCAGGCGTAGAAGGTCCGGATTGCGTAGGGTCGGGCCGAGGGCCTGACGCGCCACGCCCGATTCTCGATGCTGCAACACGCTGTGCGTGCTAGGCACGACGAAGGCGATCAAGGCGATACCCACTACCGCCAGTCCTGCGGTGGCGAGGAACAATCCTGACAAACCGAAGGCACTTGTCAGCAACGGGCCAACCACCATGGCAACGGCGAACGACACGCCGATGCTCATGCCGATCATGGCCATGGCCTTGGTGCGGTGTTGCTCGCGGGTCAGGTCGGAAAGCAGGGCCATGACGGCTGCGGAAATGGCACCCGCCCCCTGCAGAATACGGCCGGCGATCACGCCCCAGATCGAATCGGCCTGCGCCGCCAGTACGCTGCCCAGGGCGAACACCACCAGCCCCAGGTAGATCACCGGGCGTCGGCCAATCCGGTCGGAAATCATCCCGAACGGAATCTGCAGGACCGCCTGGGTCAGGCCATAGGCACCGATGGCCAGACCGATCAGCGCGGGGGTGGCGCCGGCCAGGTCCATGCCGTAGGTGGCCAGCACGGGCAAGACCATGAACATACCCAGCATACGAAAGGCAAAGACCAGGGCAAGGCCGCCTGCGGCGCGGGTTTCGCTGCCGCTCATGCGTTCTTGATGGATGTCGTGCATGGATGAACCTCGTCTGAACCGGCGGCGATTCTATCAGTCCCACGACCAGACGGCATCTGCGCGACGCTTTGCCGCGTAGTGGCAGCGCGCCGTATACTTCTTCGTTTACGCCCGCCGAGCGAGGCTGCTTTGGACACGATCCTGATCCGTGGGGCACGCACCCACAACCTGAAGAACATCGACCTGACCCTGCCACGGGACAAACTGATCGTCATCACCGGTCTGTCCGGTTCCGGCAAGTCTTCCCTGGCCTTCGACACCCTCTACGCCGAGGGCCAACGTCGCTACGTGGAGTCGCTGTCGGCCTATGCCCGACAGTTCCTGTCGATGATGGAAAAGCCCGACGTCGACACCATCGAAGGCTTGTCGCCGGCGATCTCCATCGAGCAGAAGTCCACGTCGCACAACCCGCGCTCGACCGTGGGCACCATCACCGAAATCTACGACTACCTGCGCCTGCTCTACGCGCGCGTGGGCACACCGCGCTGCCCGGATCACGATATTCCGCTGGAGGCGCAGACCGTCAGCCAGATGGTTGACCTGGTGCTGGAACAACCCGAGGGCAGCAAGCTGATGCTGCTGGCACCGGTGGTGCGCGAGCGCAAGGGCGAGCACTTGGCGGTGTTCGACGAGATGCGCGCCCAAGGCTTCGTCCGCGCCCGGGTCAACGGCAAGCTCTACGAGCTGGATGAACTGCCCAAGCTCGACAAGCAGAAAAAGCACAGCATCGACGTGGTGGTCGACCGCTTCAAAGTCCGCGAAGACCTGCAGCAGCGTCTGGCCGAGTCGTTCGAGACGGCCTTGAAGCTGGCCGACGGCATCGCCCTGGTGGCGCCGATGGACGACGAAAGCGGTGAAGACATGATCTTCTCGGCGCGCTTCGCCTGCCCCGTGTGCGGCCATGCGATCAGCGAGCTGGAACCCAAGTTGTTTTCCTTCAACAACCCGGCCGGTGCCTGTCCGACCTGCGACGGCCTGGGGGTCAAGCAGTTCTTCGACACCAAGCGCCTGGTCAACGCCGAGCTGACCCTGGCCGAAGGCGCGATCCGCGGCTGGGACCGGCGCAATGTGTATTACTTCCAGATGCTCGGCTCATTGGCCGCGCACTATGGCTTCAGTCTCGACCAGCCTTTCGGCGAACTGGCGGCCGAGCACCAGAAGGTCATCCTGCAGGGCAGTGGCAAGCACAGCGTCGACTTCAAGTACCTCAACGACCGCGGCGACATCGTCAAACGCTCGCACCCCTTCGAGGGCATCGTGCCGAATCTGGAGCGGCGCTACCGCGAAACCGAGTCGGCCACCGTGCGCGAGGAACTGGCCAAGTTCCTCGGCACCCAGCCCTGTCCAGACTGCCGCGGCACTCGCTTGCGCCGCGAGGCACGGCATGTCTGGGTCGGTGAGAAGACGCTGCCGGCGGTCACCAACCTGCCGATCGGCGACGCCAGCGAATACTTCGCTGCGCTAACCCTGACCGGCCGACGTGGCGAGATCGCGGCGAAGATCTTGAAGGAAATCTGCGAGCGGCTGCAGTTTCTGGTCAACGTGGGCCTGGACTACCTCACCCTCGACCGCAGCGCCGAAACGCTCTCCGGTGGCGAAGCGCAGCGCATCCGCCTGGCCAGCCAGATCGGGGCGGGCCTGGTGGGGGTCATGTACATCCTCGACGAGCCATCGATCGGCCTGCACCAGCGTGACAACGATCGCCTGCTGGCCACCCTCAACCACCTGCGCGACCTGGGCAACACGGTGATCGTGGTGGAGCACGATGAGGACGCCATTCGCCTGGCCGACTATGTCGTGGACATTGGCCCAGGCGCTGGTGTGCATGGCGGGCAGATCGTCGCCGAAGGTACGCCGGACGAGGTCATGGCCCATCCAGACTCGGTGACCGGCATGTATCTGTCCGGTCGCAAGAAGATCGTCGTCCCGGCCAAGCGCACACCCCGCAACAAGAAGCTGCAACTCAAGCTGAAAGGCGCGCGCGGCAACAACCTGCAGAATGTCGATCTGGAAGTCCCCATTGGCTTGCTGACATGCGTCACCGGGGTTTCGGGGTCAGGGAAATCGACACTGATCAACAACACCCTGTTCCCCCTGGCAGCCACCGCCCTGAACGGTGCCAGCAGCCTGGAGCCGGCCGCCCACAGCAGCATTGACGGCCTGCAGCACCTGGACAAAGTGGTCGACATCGACCAGAGCCCAATCGGTCGTACCCCACGCTCCAACCCGGCGACTTACACCGGCATTTTCACGCCGATTCGCGAGCTCTTCGCGGGCGTGCCAGAGTCACGCTCACGCGGCTACGGTCCGGGACGGTTTTCTTTCAACGTCAAGGGCGGACGCTGCGAGGCGTGCCAGGGCGATGGCCTGATCAAAGTGGAGATGCACTTCCTGCCAGATATCTACGTGCCGTGCGATGTGTGCAAGAGCAAGCGCTACAACCGCGAAACGCTGGAGGTCAAGTACAAGGGCAAGAACATCCACGAAGTGCTGGAAATGACCATCGAGGACGCCCGCGAGTTCTTTGATGCGGTTCCGGCACTGGCGCGCAAACTGCAGACGCTGATGGATGTGGGTTTGTCTTATATCAAACTGGGACAATCGGCGACGACGTTGTCGGGCGGTGAAGCGCAGCGAGTGAAACTGTCGCGCGAGCTGTCCAAGCGCGATACGGGCAAGACACTGTACATCCTTGACGAGCCCACCACAGGCTTGCACTTTGCCGATATCCAGCAACTCCTGGACGTCCTCCACCGTTTGCGCGACCACGGCAATACCGTGGTGGTGATCGAACACAACCTGGATGTGATCAAAACCGCGGACTGGCTGGTGGACCTGGGTCCAGAAGGGGGCTCACGCGGCGGGCAGATCATCGCCTGCGGCACACCGGAAGAGCTCAGCAAGATGAAGCAATCCTACACCGGGCATTATCTGAAACCGCTATTGGAACGGGACCGGGCATAACGCAAAAGGCCGCGCTTATAAAACAGTGCAGGTCTGATGATCTGCACAGTCTTGTAAGCGCGGCCTCATGTGTCGAGAGGGCTAAACAGCGGCCCTGCTGGTGTCACATCTGCGATTGCAGGTAGTTCTGCAGCCCGATGGATTTGATCAACCCCTGCTGCTTTTCCAGCCAGTACGTGTGATCTTCCTCGGTATCAGCCAACTGCGCGCGCAGGATGTCGCGGCTGATGTAATCCTTGTGCGACTCGCACAACTCGATGCCCTTGCACAGGGCAGCACGCACTTTGTACTCCAGGCGCAAGTCGGCCGCGATCATTTCAGGCACTGTGGTGCCGATATCGAGGTCGTCCGGCCGCATGCGCGGCGTGCCTTCAAGCATGAGGATACGACGCATCAGAGCATCGGCATGCTGCGCCTCTTCTTCCATCTCGTGATTGATACGCTCATAGAGCTTTGAAAGGCCCCAGTCTTCGTACATGCGCGAGTGGATGAAATACTGATCGCGTGCCGCCAGTTCGCCCGTAAGCAACGTGTTGAGGTAATCGATGACGTCCGGGTGACCTTGCATCGCCCTGATACTCCTGAATAACGCTTGATAGGCTCATAGTGTGAACCATGATTTTCCCAAGGTCACTCGATACCGCGCAATTTATGCGAAAAAACTCGACAAACAGTAGTGATTTTCATTGAAAAACCGCCCAAATGCGGGCGGTTCTCCTTATCACTTCGACTCAGAACAGATTGATGCCTAGCGCCTTGGCAATACCGCCACCATAAGCCGGATCGGCTTTATGGAAGTGCTGCAACTGGCGTCGAACCACTTCTTCCGTCACTCCCGCCATAGTGCCTGCGATGTTGTCGATCAACAGCGCTTGTTGCTCAGGACTCATCAACCGGAACAGTGCACCGGCATGGCTGTAGTAGTCGTCGTCCTCACGATGATCGTGACGATCGGCTGCGCCATTGAGCGCCAAGGCGGGTTCCGCGTGGCGCGGGGACTGCTTGGGCGCGTCGGCGAAGCTGTTTGGCTCGTAGTTAGGAGCACTGCCATAGCTACCCATGCTCATGGCACCGTCGCGCTGATAGCTGTTTACCGCGCAGCGCGGCGCATTCACCGGCAAGTGTTGGTGATTGGTACCGACGCGGTAACGATGGGCGTCAGCGTAAGCGAACACGCGACCCTGCAGCATACGATCAGGCGACAAGCCCACGCCGGGTACCATGTTGCTCGGGCCGAATGCAGCCTGCTCGACTTCGGCGAAGTAGTTGAGCGGATTACGGTTGAGCTCAAGTACGCCAACTTCGATCAGCGGATATTCTTTCTGCGACCAGGTCTTGGTGACGTCGAACGGGTTCTCGGCTCGGTTGGCAGCCTCCTCCTCGCTCATGACCTGAATGCATACTGTCCAACGCGGATAGTTGCCCTGCTCGATGGCCTCGAACAAGTCACGCTGGGCGTAGTCAGGGTCAGTGCCTGCGATACGCGCCGCATCGGCCGGCGTCAGGTTCTTGATGCCCTGCTGCGTCTTGAAGTGCCATTTGACCCAGGTGCGCTGTCCCTCGGCGTTTATCAGGCTGTAGGTGTGGCTGCCGAAGCCGTGCATGTGGCGGTAGCCATCCGGAATGCCACGATCAGAGAACAGGATGGTGACCTGGTGCAGCGCCTCAGGCGAATGCGACCAGAAGTCCCACATCATTTGCGCACTTTTCAGGTTGGTCTGAGGGTTGCGCTTCTGCGTGTGGATGAAGTCGGGGAACTTGAGTGGATCGCGAATGAAGAACACGGGCGTGTTGTTCCCCACGATGTCCCAGTTGCCCTCTTCCGTGTAGAACTTGACGGCGAAGCCACGTGGATCGCGTTCGGTGTCGGCAGAGCCGCGCTCGCCACCTACGGTAGAGAACCGCAGGAAGGTCTCGGTCTGCTTACCGATGCCATCGAAAAGCCGAGCACTGGTGTACTCAGTGACATCGCGAGTCACGGTGAAGGTGCCATAGGCACCCGAGCCTTTTGCATGCACACGGCGCTCAGGGATGTTTTCGCGGTTGAAATGGGCAAGCTTTTCGATCAGGTGGAAATCGTCGAGCAGCAATGGACCGCGCGGACCGGCGGAGCGGGAATTCTGGTTGTCGGCAACGGGTGCACCGCTGGCGGTGGTGAGGATCTTGCTCATGGGCTCTCCTTATCAGACGCAAATGTCGGCTTGATCGGCTTGGAGAGCAGTATGGCGAGCACAGATACAAAGATCTAATGCATTGATATTTTATGTTCGATAGATTTTTACAATTTATTCGAACACAAAAAAACCGGGCACTAGGCCCGGTTCTTTGTAGCAGACGGAACGTCTTACTCGGCAGCTTCTACAGCACCACCGACTGGACGATCAACCAGCTCGACGTACGCCATAGGCGCGTTGTCGCCAGCGCGGAAACCGCACTTCAGGATGCGCAGGTAGCCGCCCTGACGAGTGGCGTAGCGCTTGCCCAGATCGTTGAACAGTTTGCCAACGGCAGACTTCGAACGGGTACGGTCGAAGGCCAGACGACGGTTGGCAACGCTGTCTTCCTTGGCCAGGGTGATCAGCGGCTCGGCAACGCGGCGCAGTTCCTTGGCTTTCGGCAGGGTGGTTTTGATCAGCTCGTGCTCGATCAACGACACTGCCATGTTCTGGAACATAGCCTTGCGGTGAGAGCTGGTACGGCTCAGGTGACGTCCACTTTTACGATGACGCATGATTCATTCCTTACCAAACACTACGTTCGGTGATTACGACGATCAGGCAGTCGCCTTGTCGTCTTTCTTAAGACTTGCAGGCGGCCAGTTGTCGAGGCGCATGCCGAGAGACAGACCACGAGAGGCCAGGACGTCCTTGATTTCGGTCAGGGACTTCTTGCCCAGGTTAGGAGTCTTCAACAGCTCTACTTCGGTACGCTGAATCAGGTCGCCGATGTAGTAGATGTTCTCCGCCTTGAGGCAGTTGGCCGAACGTACAGTCAGTTCCAGGTCGTCAACCGGGCGCAGCAGGATCGGATCGATCTCGTCTTCCTGCTCGACCACGACCGGCTCGCTGTCACCTTTGAGGTCGACGAACGCGGCCAGCTGCTGTTGCAGGATGGTCGCGGCCCGACGGATGGCCTCTTCAGGATCCAGGGTGCCGTTGGTTTCCAGATCGATGACCAGCTTGTCCAGGTTGGTACGCTGTTCAACACGGGCGTTCTCGACCACGTAGGCGATACGACGCACCGGGCTGAACGAAGCGTCCAGCTGAAGACGGCCAATGCTGCGGCTTTCGTCTTCGTCGGTTTGACGGGAGTCGGCCGGCTCGTAACCACGACCACGAGCTACGGTGAGCTTCATGTTCAGGGCGCCGTTGGACGCCAGGTTCGCGATTACGTGATCGGGGTTGACGATCTCGACATCGTGATCCAGCTGAATATCGGCAGCGGTAACCACCCCCGAACCCTTTTTCGACAAGGTCAGCGTAACTTCGTCACGACCGTGCAGCTTGATAGCCAGACCTTTGAGGTTCAACAGGATTTCAATGACGTCTTCCTGTACACCTTCGATCGCGGAGTACTCATGGAGTACGCCATCGATCTCGGCCTCGACTACTGCACAGCCAGGCATGGAGGACAACAGGATGCGACGCAGCGCGTTGCCCAGGGTATGGCCGAAACCACGCTCGAGAGGCTCGAGGGTGATCTTGGCGCGGGTTGGACTGACCACCTGAACGTCGATGTGACGGGGCGTCAGGAACTCATTTACCGAAATCTGCATGGATGCACCTATTTTCTAGCCCTTACTTGGAGTAGAGCTCGACAATCAGGTTTTCGTTGATGTCGGCGGACAGGTCGCTGCGAGCAGGAACGTTCTTGAAAACGCCCGACTTTTTAGCGGAATCAACGTCTACCCACTCAACGCGGCCACGCTGAGAGCACAGTTCAAGGGCCTGAACAATGCGCAGCTGGTTCAGCGACTTCTCGCGAACTGCGACCACGTCACCCGGACGAACTTGGTAGGATGGAATGTTTACGGTCTTACCGTTGACGCTGATCGCTTTGTGCGAAACCAGCTGACGGGACTCGGAACGAGTCGAGCCGAAGCCCATACGGTAGACGACGTTATCCAGACGGCACTCGAGCAGTTGCAGCAGGTTCTCACCGGTTGCGCCTTTTTTCGAGGCAGCAGCTTGGTAGTAACCGCGGAACTGACGCTCCAGAACACCGTAGATACGACGGACTTTTTGTTTCTCGCGCAGCTGGGTACCGTAGTCGGACTGACGGCCACGGCGCTGGCCGTGGATACCTGGGGCTGCTTCGATGTTGCACTTCGATTCCAGAGCGCGAACGCCGCTCTTCAGGAACAGGTCGGTGCCTTCACGACGAGACAGTTTGCATTTTGGACCAATGTAACGTGCCATTCTTCTGTCTCCTGATTACACGCGACGCTTCTTCGGCGGACGGCACCCGTTATGCGGGATAGGCGTCACGTCGGTGATGCTGGCGATCTTGTAGCCGCAGCTGTTCAATGCACGAACGGCGGACTCACGACCTGGACCTGGACCCTTGACGTTCACGTCGAGGTTCTTCAGACCGTATTCCAGCGCAGCTTGACCAGCACGCTCAGCAGCGATCTGAGCTGCGAACGGGGTGGATTTGCGCGAACCACGGAAACCCGAACCACCGGAAGTCGCCCAGGACAATGCGTTGCCCTGACGATCGGTGATGGTCACGATGGTGTTGTTGAAAGAAGCGTGGATGTGGGCGATGCCATCAACCACTGTCTTTTTGACTTTTTTACGAGGACGAGCAGCAGGTTTTGCCATGTCTATATTCCTGGGCGATTACTTGCGGATCGGCTTACGCGGGCCCTTACGGGTGCGTGCGTTGGTCTTGGTGCGCTGACCGCGAACCGGCAGACCTTTACGATGGCGCAGGCCGCGATAGCAACCCAGGTCCATCAAGCGCTTGATCTTCATGTTGATGTCACGACGCAGGTCACCTTCGGTGGTGAACTTCGCAACTTCGCCACGCAGGGTTTCGATTTGCTCGTCGCTCAGATCCTTGATCTTAGCGGCTGGATTTACACCAGCGTCTGCACAGATTTTCTGTGCAGTAGTGCGACCGACACCATAGATGTAGGTCAGCGAGATAACAGTATGCTTGTTATCTGGAATGTTGACGCCTGCAATACGGGCCATTCAGTGGGACTCCAATTGACAGCTACCTACGCCCCGGAAGCCAAGAAATAGGGCGCGAGATAATATCGCTGTAGAAACGAATAATCAACCCAGCAGCGCACTAGCTGCTGGGTTTGAAGCGCAGATCACACTCAGCCTTGGCGCTGCTTGTGACGCGGTTCCGCGCTGCAGATCACGCGCACGACACCTTCGCGACGAATGATCTTGCAGTTACGGCACAGCTTTTTCACCGATGCACGAACTTTCATTACCGACTCCTCGAACCTTAGGGGGTCTATCAGCGCAGCAGACCGCTGCCACCGTAGCCTTTCAGGTTGGCTTTCTTCATCAGGGATTCGTACTGGTGCGAAACGAGGTGCGATTGTACTTGGGACATGAAGTCCATCACAACCACCACCACAATCAGCAACGAGGTCCCGCCAAGGTAGAACGGCACGTTTGCAGCTACCACCAGGAACTGGGGCAGAAGGCAGACGGCCATCATGTAAAGAGCACCGAACATGGTCAGACGAGTCAGAACGCCATCAATGTAGCGTGCCGACTGCTCACCAGGACGGATACCCGGAATAAAGGCACCGGACTTCTTCAGGTTTTCCGCTACGTCTTTCGGGTTGAACATCAACGCTGTATAGAAGAAGCAGAAGAAGATGATCCCTGCACTAAACAGCAGAATGTTCAACGGCTGACCAGGAGCGATCGACTGCGAGATGTCCTGCAGCCAGCCCATACCTTCAGACTGACCGAACCAGGCACCCAACGAAGCCGGGAACAGCAGGATGCTGCTGGCAAAAATGGCGGGAATGACGCCCGCCATGTTTACCTTCAACGGCAAGTGGCTGGTCTGCGCGGCGAAGACCTTGCGGCCCTGCTGACGCTTGGCGTAGTGAACGGCGATACGACGCTGACCACGCTCGATGAACACCACGAAACCGATGATCGCTACTGCAAGCAAACCGATAGCGACCAAGGCGAAAATATTGATATCGCCTGTGCGCGCAGACTCGAAAGACTGCCCGATTGCTCTCGGAAGACCGGCAACGATACCTGCGAAAATCAACATCGAGATACCGTTGCCTACACCGCGCTCGGTGATCTGCTCGCCGAGCCACATCATGAACATTGCGCCGGCCACGAAAGTGGAGACGGCAACGACATGGAAGCCCAAGCCTACAGAAAACGCCACGCCCTGGTTGGCCAGGCCAATGGACATGCCAATGGCTTGAACCAGCGCCAGGATAACGGTGCCGTAGCGGGTGTACTGGCTGATCTTGCGACGGCCAGCTTCACCTTCCTTCTTCAACTGCTCCAGTTGTGGGCTGACCGCGGTCATGAGCTGCATGATGATCGACGCCGAAATGTACGGCATGATCCCCAATGCAAAAATACTCATGCGCTCCAGCGCACCACCGGAAAACATGTTGAACAAGCTAAGAATGGTCCCCTCATTCTGCCGAAACAGATCCGCCAGACGGTCTGGATTGATGCCGGGCACCGGGATGTGCGCGCCGATCCGGTAGACGATGATCGCCATGAACAGAAAGCGCAGACGAGCCCAGAGTTCCGACATCCCGCCCTTACCGAGCGAAGAGAGAGCACCTTGCTTAGCCATTTATTCCTCGAACTTGCCGCCAGCTGCTTCGATAGCCGCACGCGCACCTTTGGTGGCTGCGATGCCCTTGATGGTGACAGCGCGAGTGACTTCGCCCGACAGCATGATTTTCACACGCTGAACGTTCTGGCCAATCACGTTGGCGTCCTTCAGGGACTGTACGGTAACCACGTCACCTTCCACCTTGGCCAGCTCGGACAGACGCACTTCGGCGCGGTCCATAGCCTTCAGGGAGACGAAGCCGAACTTCGGCAGACGACGGTGCAGCGGTTGTTGACCGCCTTCGAAGCCCGGAGCGATGGTGCCACCGGAACGGGAGGTCTGACCTTTGTGGCCGCGGCCACCAGTCTTGCCCAAACCGCTACCGATACCACGACCCGGACGATGCTTCTCGCGACGGGAACCCGGCGCTGGACTCAGATCATTGAGTTTCATCGATTAACCCTCGACGCGCAGCATGTAGTAAGCCTTGTTGATCATCCCGCGATTCTCGGGAGTATCCTGGACTTCTACAGTGTGACCGATGCGACGCAGACCCAGGCCTTTAACGCACAGAATGTGGTTAGGCAGACGGCCAGCGGTGCTCTTGATCAGCGTTACTTTTACGGTTGCCATGATCAGAAGATCTCCTCGACGCTCTTGCCGCGCTTGGCAGCAATGGATTCAGGAGATTGCATGGCTTTCAGACCCTTGAAGGTGGCGTAGACCACGTTCACTGGGTTGGTCGAACCGTAGCACTTGGCCAGAACGTTCTGGACACCAGCAACTTCCAGGACAGCACGCATTGCGCCGCCGGCGATGATACCGGTACCTTCCGAAGCAGGCTGCATGTAAACCTTCGAGGCGCCGTGGGCAGCCTTGGTGGCGTACTGCAGGGTGGTGCCCTTCAGGTCGACCTGGATCATGTTGCGACGTGCAGCTTCCATGGCTTTCTGAATCGCAGCAGGTACTTCGCGCGACTTGCCACGGCCGAAGCCGACGCGGCCCTTACCATCACCTACCACGGTCAACGCGGTGAAGGTGAAGATACGGCCGCCTTTGACGGTTTTAGCAACGCGGTTAACTTGAACCAGCTTCTCGATGTAGCCTTCGTCGCGCTTTTGATCGTTATTTGCCATAACTTAGAACTCCAGCCCGCCTTCACGAGCAGCATCGGCCAGCGCTTTGACGCGGCCATGGTACTTGAAGCCGGAACGGTCAAAGGCAACTTGAGATACACCGGCGGCTTTCGCACGCTCAGCAACCAGCTTGCCAACCTTAGTGGCCGCGTCGATGTTGCCGGTGGCGCCATCACGCAGGTCTTTGTCCAAGGTCGAGGCGCTTGCCAGAACCTTGCTGCCGTCGGCCGAAATGACCTGGGCATAGATGTGCTGCGAGGAGCGGAACACGCATAGACGCACGGCTTCGAGCTCGTGCATTTTCAGGCGTGCTTTGCGAGCGCGACGCAGTCGAGTAACTTTTTTGTCGGTCATTTGCTAGGCCCTACTTCTTCTTGGCTTCTTTACGACGGACTACTTCGTCCGCGTAACGCACACCCTTGCCTTTGTAAGGCTCTGGCGGACGGAAGTCGCGGATTTCAGCGGCCACCTGACCCACCAGCTGCTTGTCAATACCCTTGATCAGGATATCGGTCTGGCTTGGGGTTTCTGCGGTGATACCGGCTGGCAGTTCGTAGTCCACTGGATGCGAGAAGCCCAGAGCCAGGTTCAGGACAGTGCCCTTGGCCTGTGCCTTGTAACCAACACCGACCAGCTGGAGCTTGCGCTCGAAGCCTTGGCTTACGCCCTGGACCATGTTGTTCACCAGAGCACGGGTGGTACCGGCCATGGCGCGAGCTTGCTGGTCACCATTGCGAGCGACGAAGCGCAGTTCGCCGGACTCTTCGGTAACTTCAACAGACGAGTGAACGTTCAGTTCGAGAGTGCCCTTGGCACCCTTCACCGAAAGCTGCTGACCGGCGAATTTGACTTCGACACCGGCAGGCAGCTTAACGGGGTTCTTAGCAACGCGAGACATGCCTATCTCCCCTTAGAACACTGTGCACAGAACTTCGCCACCGACACCGGCAGCGCGCGCAGCGCGATCAGTCATCACACCTTTGTTGGTGGAGACGATAGACACGCCCAGACCGCCACGTACTTTCGGCAGATCGGTGACGGACTTGTACTGGCGCAGGCCTGGACGGCTGGAGCGCTTCAGTTCCTCGATGACCGGACGGCCTTCGAAGTACTTCAGTTCGATCGACAGGGAAGGCTTGGCCTCACCAGTTACCTGGTAGCCGGCGATGTAACCTTCATCTTTCAGAACTTTGGCAACCGCGACCTTCAGGGTGGAGGAAGGCATGCTTACGACGGACTTTTCAGCCATCTGGGCATTACGGATGCGAGTTAGCATGTCCGCTAACGGGTCCTGCATACTCATGGGCTAGATGCTCCTGATACAAGAATTATTAGCCTTGCGGCTATCACAACCACCTAAGCAGGCAGGGCAAAATACCCAGGCCCAGGTGAGCCGGTCATTCTAGACACAAGACAGAAACGAAACAAGCCCCATGAAGGGGCTTGTTAGTTGGCGAGGCAACCGGTGGTCGGAGATTTCTCCCCTTCCGCCGGAAATCACACCAGCAGCGCTTACCAGCTGGCCTTGACCAGACCTGGTACGTCGCCGCGCATTGCAGCCTGGCGCAGCATGTTACGGCCCAGGCCGAACTTACGGTAAACACCGTGAGGACGACCGGTCAGGCGGCAACGGTTGCGCAGACGTGCGGCGCTGGCATCACGCGGTTGCTTCTGCAGCGCGACAACGGCAGCGAAACGCTCTTCAGGAGAGGCGTTCAGGTTGACGATGGTCGCTTTCAGCTCGGCACGCTTTTTAGCGTACTTGGCTACCGTGAGCTGACGCTTCAGCTCGCGGTTTTTCATGCTCTTCTTGGCCATTTTCCTACTCCAATCAGTTGCGGAACGGGAACTTGAAAGCACGCAGCAGAGCGCGGCCTTCGTCGTCCGAACGAGCAGTGGTGGTCAGGGTGATGTCCAAACCGCGCAGAGCATCGATCTTGTCGTAGTCGATTTCCGGGAAGATGATCTGCTCTTTCACGCCCATGCTGTAGTTGCCACGACCGTCGAAGGACTTGGCATTCAGGCCGCGGAAGTCGCGAACCCGAGGCAGGGAGATCGCCAGCAGGCGGTCCAGGAACTCGTACATTTTTTCGCGACGCAGGGTCACCTTGACACCGATCGGCCAGCCCTCACGGACTTTGAAGCCCGCGATGGATTTACGAGCGAAGGTCACGACCGGCTTTTGGCCGGTGATCTTTTCGAGATCGGCAACAGCGTGCTCGATGACTTTCTTGTCACCGATCGCTTCGCCCAGACCCATGTTCAGGGTGATCTTGGTAACGCGCGGAACTTCCATTACGTTCGACAGCTTAAGTTCTTCCTTAAGCTTGGGAGCGATTTCGTTCCGGTAAATCTCTTTCAGTCGTGCCATGGTCTTCTACCTAGCAGTGTTCAAGCATCAACCGCTTTTTGGGTCGACTTGAAGACACGAATTTTCTTACCGTCTTCTACTTTGAAACCAACACGGTCAGCCTTGTTGGTTTCGCCATTGAAGATGGCCACGTTGGAAGCGTGCAGAGGCGCTTCTTTCTCGACGATACCGCCCTGAACGCCTGCCATCGGGTTCGGCTTGGTATGACGCTTGACCAGGTTGACACCACCAACGACCAGACGGTCGTCAGCGAGCACCTTCAGCACCTTACCGCGCTTGCCCTTGTCTTTGCCGGCGATCACGATGATCTCGTCGTCACGACGAATCTTTTGCATGTCGGATCTCCTTACAGCACTTCAGGGGCGAGCGAGACGATCTTCATGAACTTCTCGTTACGAAGCTCACGGGTCACTGGCCCGAAGATGCGAGTACCGATCGGCTCTTGCTTGTTGTTCAGCAGAACAGCAGCGTTGCCGTCGAAACGAATGATGGAACCGTCAGCGCGACGTACACCGTGACGGGTACGGACGACAACAGCGGTCATCACCTGGCCTTTTTTGACCTTACCGCGAGGAATCGCTTCCTTGACGGTTACTTTGATGATGTCACCGATGCCAGCGTAACGACGATGCGAACCGCCGAGCACCTTGATGCACATGACGCGACGAGCGCCGCTGTTATCGGCCACATCGAGCATGGATTGAGTCTGAATCATAAAATTTCTCCGACCCCTAGCCCTTAGACTTCAACAGCGCGTTCGAGGACTTCAACCAGCGCCCAGGACTTGGTCTTGGCCAGCGGACGGGTTTCGGTGATGGAAACCTTGTCGCCGATTTTGCACTGGTTGGTTTCGTCGTGCGCGTGCAGCTTAGTCGAACGCTTAACGTATTTACCGTAGATCGGGTGCTTGACGCGACGCTCGATCAGAACGGTGATGGTCTTGTCCATTTTGTCGCTGACGACACGGCCAGTCAGCGTACGGACGGTTTTTTCAGCTTCAGCCATGATCACTTACCTGCCTGCTGGTTGAGCACAGTTTTCACGCGAGCGATGTCACGCTTAACTTGCGAGAGCAGGTGCGACTGCCCCAACTGGCCAGTTGCTTTCTGCATACGCAGATTGAACTGGTCGCGCAGCAAGCCGAGCAGTTGCTCGTTCAGTTGCTGTGCCGATTTTTCACGAAGTTCATTCGCTTTCATCACATCACCGTCCGCTTAACAAAGGAGGTGGCGAGAGGCAGCTTTGCAGCGGCCAGAGCGAAAGCTTCGCGCGCCAGCTCTTCAGAAACACCCTCGATCTCGTACAGGACTTTGCCTGGCTGGATCTGGGCAACCCAGTACTCCACGGAACCCTTACCTTTACCCATCCGCACTTCGAGAGGCTTCTTGGTAACTGGCTTGTCCGGGAAGACGCGGATCCAGATCTTGCCGCCACGCTTAACGTGACGGGTCAGTGCACGACGTGCCGACTCGATCTGACGGGCGGTGAGGCGACCGCGAGCAACAGCTTTCAGGGCGAACTCGCCGAAGCTGACCTTGCTACCGCGCAGTGCCAGACCACGGTTGTGGCCGGTCATCTGCTTGCGGAATTTTGTACGCTTTGGTTGCAACATTTGGCGTACCCCTTACTTAGCAGCTTTTTTACGAGGCGCTGGTGCTTGCGGCTTCAGCTCTTCCTGGCGACCACCAATCACTTCGCCTTTGAAGATCCAAACCTTCACACCGATCACACCGTAGGTGGTGTGAGCTTCGTAGGTGTTGTAGTCGATATCGGCACGCAGGGTGTGCAGTGGCACACGACCTTCCCGATACCACTCAGTACGGGCGATCTCGGCACCGCCGAGACGACCGCTCACCTGGATCTTGATGCCCTTGGCACCAATACGCATGGCGTTCTGTACTGCGCGCTTCATGGCGCGACGGAACATAACGCGGCGCTCCAGCTGCTGGGCAACGCTTTGAGCAACCAGCATGGCGTCGAGCTCCGGCTTGCGGATCTCTTCGATGTTGATGTGCACAGGCACACCCATCTGCTTGGTCAGGTCCTGACGCAGCTTCTCGACATCCTCACCTTTCTTGCCGATAACGATACCGGGACGAGCAGTGTGGATGGTGATGCGTGCAGTTTGAGCCGGACGATGAATATCGATACGGCTTACGGACGCGCTTTTTAGTTTGTCTTGGAGGTACTCACGCGTTTTCAGATCCTTCAACAGGTAATCTGCGTAAGTAGCACCGTCTGCGTACCAGACGGAGGTGTGCTCCTTGACGATTCCCAGGCGAATGCCAGTGGGATGTACTTTCTGACCCATCTGATCGACTCCGTTACTTGTCCGCAACCTTGACAGTGATATGGCAAGACCGCTTGACGATGCGATCAGCGCGGCCTTTGGCACGCGGCATGATGCGCTTAAGCGAACGCCCTTCGTTGACGAAAACGGTGGAGACCTTCAGGTCATCAACGTCTGCGCCTTCGTTGTGTTCGGCGTTGGCAACGGCCGACTCGAGGACTTTCTTCATGATTTCAGCGGCTTTTTTGCTGCTGAAGGCCAACAGGTTGAGCGCTTCGCCCACCTTCTTCCCGCGGATCTGGTCGGCGACCAAGCGGGCTTTCTGGGCGGAGATTCGAGCGCCCGACAACTTAGCGGCTACTTCCATTTCCTTACCCCTTAACGCTTGGCTTTCTTGTCAGCCACGTGCCCGCGATAGGTGCGGGTACCGGCGAACTCGCCCAGTTTGTGGCCGACCATGTCTTCGTTCACGAGAACGGGGACGTGTTGGCGACCGTTGTGTACCGCGATGGTCAGACCGACCATTTGTGGCAGGATCATCGAACGGCGCGACCAGGTTTTCACCGGCTTGCGATCGTTCTTTTCCACCGCCACTTCGATCTTCTTCAGCAGGTGAAGATCGATAAAAGGACCTTTTTTCAGAGAACGTGGCACTGTCGTATCCCTCTAGTTACTTGCGACGACGGACGATCATGTTGTCGGTACGCTTATTACCGCGGGTCTTCGCACCCTTGGTTGGGAAGCCCCATGGCGATACCGGATGACGACCACCGGAGGTACGACCTTCACCACCACCATGTGGGTGGTCAACCGGGTTCATGGCAACACCACGAACGGTTGGGCGAACGCCGCGCCAGCGTTTAGCACCTGCTTTACCCAGCGAACGCAGGCTGTGCTCGGAGTTCGAGACTTCACCCAGGGTCGCACGGCATTCAGCCAGTACTTTGCGCATCTCACCGGAGCGCAGACGCAGAGTCACATAGGCACCTTCACGAGCGATCAGCTGAGCCGAAGCGCCAGCGGAACGAGCGATCTGTGCACCTTTACCCGGCTTCAGCTCGATGCCGTGAATGGTGCTACCTACTGGGATGTTGCGCAGCTGCAGGGAGTTACCAGCCTTGATTGGGGCCAGTGCACCTGCGATCAGCTGGTCGCCAGCGCTCACGCCTTTAGGGGCGATGATGTAGCGACGCTCGCCGTCTGCGTAGCACAGCAGTGCGATGTGAGCAGTACGGTTCGGGTCATATTCGACGCGCTCGACAGTGGCAGGGATGCCATCTTTGTCGTTGCGACGGAAGTCGACCAGACGGTAGTGCTGCTTATGACCACCACCCACATGACGGGTAGTAATACGGCCATTGTTGTTACGACCACCAGACTTCGATTTCTTCTCGAGCAGCGGTGCGTGAGGAGCGCCTTTGTGCAGCTCCTTGTTGACCACCTTGACCACGAAACGGCGGCCAGGGGAAGTCGGTTTGCATTTAACGATTGCCATGATGCACCCCTTCCTTACTCAGCACTGCTGCTGAAATCGAGATCTTGGCCTGGCTGAAGGGATACGATCGCCTTCTTCCAGTCATTGCGCTTGCCCAGACCACGTGCGGTACGCTTGGTTTTACCCATCACGTTGACAGTCGACACGTTTTCAACTTTTACGTTGAACAGGCCTTCGACAGCTTTCTTGATTTCCAGCTTGGTTGCATCGGTAGCAACCTTGAATACGAACTGGCCTTTTTTCTCAGCCAGAACGGTAGCCTTCTCGGAAACGTGCGGGCCAAGGAGGACTTTGAATACGCGTTCCTGGTTCATCCCAGCAGCTCCTCGAATTTCTTCACGGCGGAGACAGTGATCAACACTTTCTCGTAGGCGATCAGGCTTACCGGGTCGGAACCTTGTACGTCACGTACGTCGACGTGCGGCAGGTTACGAGCAGCCAGGTACAGATTCTGATCAACTGCGTCCGAAACGATCAGAACATCGTTCAGGCCCATGCCGTTCAGCTTGTTCAGCAAGTCTTTGGTTTTCGGCGCTTCGACAGCGAAGTCCTGAACCACGACCAGACGATCGCTACGCACCAGCTCGGAGAGGATGGAGCGCAGAGCTGCGCGGTACATCTTCTTGTTGAGCTTCTGAGAGTGATCTTGAGGGCGAGCTGCGAAGGTGACACCACCGCCACGCCAGATCGGACCACGAGTGGTACCGGCACGAGCACGGCCAGTACCCTTCTGACGCCATGGGCGTTTACCGCCACCGGCCACGTCGGAACGGGTCTTTTGCTGCTTGGTGCCCTGACGGCCGCCGGCCATGTAGGCCACGACTGCTTGGTGTACCAGCGTCTCGTTGAATTCGCCACCGAAAGTCAGTTCGGAAACTTCGATCGCCTGAGCGTCATTTACATTAAGTTGCATGTCAGTTTCCCCTTAACCGCGAGCCTTGACAGCTGGACGCACAACCACGTCGCCGCCAGTAGCGCCTGGAACGGCACCCTTGATCAGCAGAAGGTTGCGTTCAGCGTCTACGCGTACTACTTCCAGGGACTGAACAGTCACGCGCTCGGCGCCCATGTGACCGGACATCTTCTTGCCCTTGAATACACGACCAGGAGTCTGGCACTGGCCGATGGAGCCAGGGACACGGTGCGATACGGAGTTACCGTGGGTGTTGTCCTGACCACGGAAGTTCCAACGCTTGATGGTACCGGCGAAGCCTTTACCTTTGGACTGACCGGTTACGTCTACCAGCTGGCCTGCAGTGAAGAGTTCAGCTTTGATCAGATCGCCAGCCTGGAAATCGCCTTCTTCAAGACGGAACTCCCAGACACCGCGACCAGCGGCAACGTTAGCCTTGGCGAAGTGACCTGCCTGAGCGGCAGTCACGCGCGAAGCACGACGCTCGCCGACAGTGACTTGCACTGCACGGTAGCCATCGGATTCTTCAGTTTTGAACTGGGTGACGCGATTCGGCTCGATCTCAATGACCGTGACCGGAATGGAGACACCTTCTTCGGTGAAAACGCGGGTCATACCGCATTTGCGACCGACTACACCAATAGTCATGTTGTAAACCTCATGAGTGTACGGGGCTTTCACCCGCTATGGCCGCCCATTTCAGAGCGTTACACGACTAGGACCGAAGTCTTAGCCGAGGCTGATCTGCACTTCCACACCTGCCGCAAGATCAAGCTTCATCAGCGCATCAACGGTTTTATCCGTCGGCTGGACGATGTCCAGAACGCGCTTATGAGTGCGAATCTCGTACTGGTCACGCGCGTCTTTGTTGACGTGCGGGGAGACCAGAACGGTGAAACGCTCTTTGCGGGTAGGCAGTGGAATTGGACCACGCACTTGTGCACCAGTACGTTTCGCGGTTTCCACGATTTCCTGGGTGGATTGGTCGATCAGGCGATGGTCGAAAGCCTTCAACCTGATACGGATTTGCTGATTTTGCATTGGATTTCAGACTCCAGGCTGTTCCCAACGGACGCACTACGCCCGCTAAAAGGAGGCGTGATTCTATAGACGCCCCCATTTAGTGTCAACCCAATAAAAAAAGCCCCCGCTGAGCGGGGGCTTTTTCAATCGGTCGAGTGATTACTCGATGATTTTAGCTACGACGCCGGCGCCGACGGTACGACCGCCTTCACGGATGGCGAAGCGCAGACCGTCTTCCATTGCGATGGTCTTGATCAGAGTGACAGTCATCTGAATGTTGTCACCTGGCATTACCATTTCAACGCCTTCCGGCAGTTCGCAGTTACCGGTCACGTCAGTGGTACGGAAGTAGAACTGAGGACGGTAGCCTTTGAAGAACGGCGTGTGACGGCCACCTTCTTCCTTCGACAGGACGTAGACTTCTGCGGTGAACTTGGTGTGCGGCTTGACCGAACCTGGCTTGACCAGAACCTGGCCACGCTCAACGTCGTCACGCTTGGTACCACGCAGCAGAACGCCGCAGTTCTCGCCAGCACGACCTTCGTCCAACAGCTTGCGGAACATCTCAACGCCGGTGCAGGTGGTGGTGACGGTGTCACGCAGACCAACGATTTCCAGCGCATCCTGAACGCGGACAATACCACGCTCGATACGACCCGTTACAACGGTACCACGGCCCGAGATCGAGAATACGTCTTCGATCGGCATCAGGAACGGCTGGTCGACGGCACGAACTGGCTCAGGAATGTAGCTATCCAGAGTCTCTACCAGCTTCTTGACAGCAGTAGTGCCCATTTCGTTGTCGTCTTTGCCTTCCAGCGCCATACGAGCCGAACCGATGATGATCGGGGTGTCGTCGCCTGGGAAGTCGTAGGTGGACAGCAGGTCGCGAACTTCCATCTCGACCAGTTCCAGCAGCTCAGCGTCGTCTACCAAGTCAGCCTTGTTCAGGAAGACCACGATGTACGGAACGCCAACCTGACGGGACAGCAGGATGTGCTCACGGGTTTGCGGCATCGGACCATCAGCGGCCGAGCACACCAGGATCGCGCCGTCCATCTGGGCAGCACCGGTGATCATGTTCTTCACGTAGTCAGCGTGACCTGGGCAGTCAACGTGAGCGTAGTGACGAATGGTCGAGTTGTACTCAACGTGAGCGGTGTTGATGGTGATACCGCGCGCTTTTTCTTCCGGAGCCGAGTCGATCTTGTCGAACTCAACGGCTGCCGAACCGAAAACTTCGGAGCAAACGCGAGTCAGAGCTGCGGTCAGAGTGGTCTTACCGTGGTCAACGTGGCCGATGGTGCCGACGTTAACGTGGGGAAGGGAACGATCAAATTTTTCTTTAGCCACGACAGTGAACCTCTTGCCTAAAGGGGATTAGCCTTGTTTTTTAACGAGTGCTTCGACGATGTTCGACGGAGCTTCGGCGTATTTGGAGAATTCCATGGAGTAGCTTGCGCGACCCTGAGACATGGAACGAACGTCGGTCGCGTAACCGAACATCTCTCCGAGCGGAACTTCAGCGCGGACGACGCGGCCGGAGACCGACTCATCCATACCCTGTACCAGACCACGACGACGGTTCAGGTCACCCATCACGTCACCCAGGTAGTCTTCCGGGGTTACAACTTCGACCTTCATGATCGGCTCGAGGACCACGCCACCACCCTTCTGGGCCAGTTGCTTGGTTGCCATCGAAGCAGCGATCTTGAACGCCATTTCGTTGGAGTCGACGTCGTGGTACGAACCATCGAATACCGAGGCCTTGAGACCGATCAGAGGATAGCCGGCGACGACGCCGTTCTTCATCTGCTCTTCGATACCCTTCTGGATCGCAGGGATGTATTCCTTAGGAATCACACCACCGACGACTTCGTTCGAGAACACCAGACCTTCGGTGATGTTGCCCTTGTCATCCTGATCCGGCTCCGAGAAACGGATCCAGCAGTGACCGAACTGACCACGACCGCCCGACTGACGAACGAACTTGCCTTCGATTTCGACGTTGGACTTGGTGATCTTCTCGCGGTACGAAACCTGCGGCTTACCGATGTTCGCCTCAACGTTGAACTCGCGCTTCATACGGTCAACGAGGATGTCCAGGTGAAGCTCGCCCATACCCGAGATGATGGTCTGGCCGGTTTCTTCGTCGGTCTTGACGCGGAACGACGGGTCTTCTTGGGCCAGCTTGCCCAGCGCGATACCCATCTTCTCCTGGTCAGCCTTGGTTTTCGGCTCTACGGAGAGCGAAATTACCGGCTCCGGGAAGTCCATACGCTCAAGGATGATCGGCTTGTCGGCGTTGCACAGGGTGTCACCAGTGGTGACGTCCTTCATGCCGATCAGAGCGGCGATGTCACCAGCGCGCACTTCCTTGATCTCTTCACGCTGGTTGGCGTGCATCTGCACCATACGGCCAACGCGCTCTTTCTTGCCCTTGACCGAGTTGATGACGGAGTCACCAGAGGTCAGGAAGCCCGAATAGACACGAACGAAGGTCAGGGTGCCAACGAACGGGTCGGTAGCGATCTTGAAAGCCAGAGCCGAGAACGGCTCGTCGTCGCTAGCGTGGCGCTCGTCATACTGCTCAGCAGTGACTTCATCCTTCGGCACTTCTGCCAGATCAGGGTGGATACCCTTGATCGCAGGGATTTCAGTCGGTGCTGGCAGGAAGTCGATGACAGCGTCGAGAACCAGGGGAACGCCCTTGTTCTTGAACGACGAACCGCAGACAGCCGGAACGATTTCGCTGGCCAGGGTGCGCGCGCGCAGGCCTGCCTTGATCTCTTCGACGGTCAGCTCACCTTCTTCAAGGTACTTGTTCATCAGCTCTTCGCTGGCTTCGGCGGCGGCTTCAACCATGTTGTTGCGCCACTCTTCAGCCAACTCCAGCATATCGGCAGGAATTTCTTCCTCACGATAGGAGGTGCCTTTGTCGTCATCGTTCCAGTAGATGGCTTTCATCTTGATCAGGTCAACCTGACCCTGGAAGTCATCTTCTGCACCGATAGCCAGCTGGACCGGAACCGGGGTATGACCCAGACGATTCTTGATCTGACCGACAACGCGCAGGAAGTTGGCACCCGCGCGGTCCATCTTGTTCACGTAGACAACACGTGGAACACCGTACTTGTTGGCCTGGCGCCATACGGTTTCGGACTGCGGCTCAACGCCGGAAGTACCGCAGAACACGACGACCGCGCCGTCGAGTACACGCAGCGAACGTTCAACTTCAATGGTGAAGTCAACGTGGCCGGGGGTATCGATGACGTTTACGCGGTAGTTGTCGTACTGACCACGGGAACCTTTCCAGAAGGTGGTAACGGCAGCGGAGGTAATGGTGATCCCCCGCTCCTGCTCCTGCACCATCCAGTCGGTGGTCGCGGCGCCGTCGTGGACCTCGCCCATCTTGTGGCTCAGACCTGTGTAGAACAGGATCCGCTCGGTAGTGGTAGTCTTACCCGCATCAACGTGCGCGCAGATACCGATGTTACGGTAGCGGTTAATTGCTGTAGTACGAGCCATAAAGCCCTCGCAAAATGATTGATGCTTGAATTAGAAGCGGTAGTGCGAGAACGCTTTGTTGGCCTCGGCCATACGGTGCACGTCTTCACGCTTCTTGACTGCAGCACCCTTGCCTTCAGCAGCATCCAGCAGCTCGCCAGCCAGGCGCAGAGCCATCGACTTCTCGCCGCGCTTGCGGGCGTAGTCTACGAGCCAGCGCATTGCCAGAGCGTTACGACGGGATGGACGAACTTCAACCGGAACCTGGTAAGTGGCACCGCCGACACGGCGGGACTTGACTTCGACCAGCGGAGCGATGGCGTCGAGAGCTTTCTCGAAGATTTCCAGGGGGTCGCTGTTCTTGCGTGCTTTGACGGTATCCAGAGCACCGTAAACGATGCGCTCGGCTACGGCCTTCTTGCCGCTTTCCATCACGTGGTTCATGAACTTGGCGAGGATCTGCGATCCGTATTTCGGATCGTCCAGGATCTCACGTTTTGCTGCTACACGACGTCTTGGCATGATAAGCCCTCAAACGGTCTTCAGGTTAGCCCGGGACTTGGGTCTTCGACCCCTGCCCGACCTTACTCTTATCGACTCAAATAAATGGATGTCTGCAAACGGCCGATTACTTCGGACGCTTGGTACCGTACTTCGAACGACCCTGGTTACGGCCTTTGACGCCCGAAGTATCCAGAGAGCCGCGAACGGTGTGGTAACGAACACCTGGCAAGTCTTTTACACGGCCGCCACGGATCAGGACGACGCTGTGTTCTTGCAGGTTGTGGCCTTCACCACCGATGTACGAGGAAACCTCGAAACCGTTGGTCAGACGCACACGGCATACTTTACGCAGTGCCGAGTTAGGTTTTTTCGGCGTGGTGGTGTACACACGGGTGCACACGCCACGGCGTTGCGGGCAGTTCTGCAGCGCAGGTACGTCGGATTTCTCGACGGTACGCTTGCGCGGCTGACGTACCAGCTGGTTGATAGTTGCCATCTACTAGCTCCACTGAATGTCTTGCGACGCTATTGTCTTGCAAGAAAGCCAAAAATTGGCGAGACGGAGCCTCACCAAATTTAAGGGTACAAAAGTCTAAAGAGGATCTTGCACCCAGTCAAGACAAGGCCCCGACCCTTCCTGCCCGGTCATCGGCAACAATTCATGTCATCGATGCGGGGAGGAAGAGGCCGGGGCCCCACCTCTACCTTAGTTACCGCTGGAATTCAGCGCTTCGGTCAGTGCGGCTTCCACCTCACTGGCGCTCACACGCAGCGGTTTGTCGGCATCACGACGACGCTTGCGCTCGCTGTGGTAAGCCAGACCGGTACCCGCCGGGATCAGACGACCCACGACCACGTTCTCTTTCAGACCGCGCAGATAGTCGCGCTTGCCGGTTACCGCCGCCTCGGTCAGTACACGGGTGGTTTCCTGGAAGGAAGCCGCCGAGATGAACGATTCGGTGGACAGCGAGGCCTTGGTGATACCCAGCAGCACACGCGAGAACTTCGAGATGAACTTGTCTTCGCTGGCCAGACGCTCGTTCTCCACCAGCACCTGAGTCAGTTCCATCTGGTCGCCTTTGATGAAGCTGGAGTCGCCCGACTCGCTGATCTCGACCTTGCGCAGCATCTGACGCAGGATGGTCTCGATGTGCTTGTCGTTGATCTTCACGCCCTGCAGACGGTACACGTCCTGGATCTCGTTGACGATGTACTTCGCCAGCGCGCTCACACCCAGCAGACGCAGAATGTCATGCGGATCGCTCGGACCGTCCGAGATCACCTCACCGCGGTTGACCTGTTCGCCTTCGAAGACGTTCAGGTGGCGCCATTTCGGAATCAGCTCTTCGTACGGATCGCTGCCGTCGGTCGGGGTAATGACCAGACGGCGCTTGCCCTTGGTCTCTTTACCGAACGCGATAGTACCGCTGACTTCCGCCAGGATCGACGCTTCCTTCGGACGACGCGCCTCGAACAAGTCGGCAACGCGCGGCAGACCACCGGTGATGTCGCGGGTCTTGGACGTTTCCTGCGGAATACGCGCGATAACGTCACCGACACCGATCTGAGCACCGTCAGCCACACCGACGAGGGCATTGGCTGGCAGGAAGTACTGAGCCGGTACGTCGGTACCTGGCAGGTACAGATCCTTGCCATTGGCATCGACCATCTTGATCGCTGGACGGATTTCCTTGCCAGCAGCCGGGCGATCCTTCACGTCCATCACTTCAATGTTGGTCAGACCGGTCAGTTCGTCGGTCTGGCGCTTGATGGTGATGTTCTCTTCCATGCCCACGAAGGTCACGGTACCTTTCAGTTCGGTGACGATCGGGTGGGTGTGCGGGTCCCACTTGGCGACGATGGCGCCAGCTTCGACCTTGTCGCCTTCCTTCACCGAAATCACGGCACCGTACGGCAGTTTGTAGCGCTCACGCTCACGACCGAACTCGTCGGCAATGGCCAGTTCACCGGAACGCGATACCGCGACCAGATTGCCATCGGCACGCTCGACCTGCTTCAGGTTATGCAGACGCACCATGCCGCCATTCTTCACCTGAACGCTGTCGGCAGCCGAAGTACGGCTTGCAGCACCACCGATGTGGAAGGTACGCATGGTCAGCTGGGTACCCGGCTCACCGATCGACTGCGCGGCGATGACGCCGACAGCTTCACCGATGTTCACCTGGTGACCACGGGCCAGATCGCGACCGTAGCACTTGGCGCAGATGCCGAAGCGGGTTTCGCAGCTGATCGGCGAACGCACGATCACTTCGTCGATGCTGTTCAGCTCGATGAATTCGACCCACTTCTCGTCGACCAGGGTGCCGGCCGGAACGATGACGTCTTCGGTACCCGGCTTGAACACGTCACGGGCAATGACACGACCCAGTACGCGCTCGCCCAATGGCTCTACGACGTCGCCGCCTTCGATGTGCGGAGTCATCAGCAGACCGTGGTCGGTACCGCAGTCGATCTCGGTCACCACCAGATCCTGCGCGACGTCCACCAGACGACGCGTCAGATAACCGGAGTTCGCAGTCTTCAGTGCGGTATCCGCCAGACCCTTACGAGCACCGTGGGTCGAGATGAAGTACTGCAGTACGCTCAGACCTTCACGGAAGTTCGCAGTGATCGGCGTCTCGATGATCGAGCCGTCCGGCTTGGCCATCAGACCACGCATACCGGCCAACTGACGGATCTGTGCAGCGGAACCCCGCGCACCGGAGTCAGCCATCATGTACATCGAGTTGAAGGATTCCTGATCGACTTCGTTACCTTCGCGGTCGATGACTTTCTCTTTCGAGAGGTTGGCCATCATCGCCTTGGACACTTCGTCGTTCGCCTTCGACCACAAGTCGATAACCTTGTTGTACTTCTCGCCCTGAGTGACCAGGCCGGAGGCGTACTGACTCTCGATTTCTTTAACTTCATCAGTGGCCGAGCCAATGATGCGGGCTTTTTCGTCAGGGATAACGAAGTCGTTAACACCGATCGAAACGCCGGAAATGGTCGAGTAGGCAAAGCCGGTGTACATCAACTGGTCGGCAAAGATGACGGTTTCCTTCAAACCAACCACGCGATAGCACTGGTTGATCAGCTTGGAAATGGCCTTTTTCTTCATCGGCTGGTTGACCACGTCGTACGGCAGACCTGCCGGAACGACTTGGAACAACAGGGCACGGCCGACGGTGGTGTCGACGATACGAGTGTTCTTGACCACAGAACCGTCACGCTCTTTCACGGTTTCGTTGATACGAACCTTGATTTTCGCGTGCAGAGCGGCTTCGCCGGCGCGGAATACGCGGTCGACTTCCTGCAGGTCGGCGAATACACGACCTTCACCCTTGGCATTGATGGCCTCACGGGTCATGTAGTACAGACCCAGTACAACGTCCTGCGACGGAACGATGATTGGCTCACCGTTGGCTGGCGACAGAATGTTGTTGGTCGACATCATCAGCGCACGCGCTTCGAGCTGGGCTTCCAGCGTCAGCGGCACGTGAACGGCCATCTGGTCACCGTCGAAGTCGGCGTTGTACGCAGCACAAACCAGCGGGTGCAGCTGGATAGCCTTGCCTTCGATCAGAACCGGCTCGAACGCCTGGATACCCAGACGGTGCAGGGTCGGTGCACGGTTGAGCAGTACGGGGTGTTCGCGGATCACCTCGGCGAGCACGTCCCACACCTCAGGCAGCTCGCGCTCGACCATCTTCTTGGCAGCCTTGATGGTGGTCGCCAGACCACGCATTTCCAGCTTGCCAAAAATGAACGGCTTGAACAGCTCGAGGGCCATCTTCTTCGGCAGACCGCACTGGTGCAGACGCAGGGTCGGGCCTACGGTAATTACCGAACGGCCAGAGTAGTCCACGCGCTTGCCGAGCAAGTTCTGACGGAAGCGACCCTGCTTACCTTTGATCATGTCGGCCAGGGACTTCAGCGGACGCTTGTTCGAGCCAGTGATGGCGCGACCGCGACGGCCGTTGTCGAGCAGGGCGTCGACCGCTTCCTGCAGCATGCGCTTTTCGTTGCGCACGATGATGTCCGGTGCCGACAGATCGAGCAGGCGCTTCAGACGGTTGTTACGGTTGATCACCCGACGATACAGGTCGTTCAGGTCGGAGGTCGCGAAGCGGCCGCCATCCAGCGGCACCAGCGGACGCAGGTCCGGCGGCAATACTGGCAGGACGGTCAGAACCATCCACTCAGGCAGGTTGCCCGAGCCCTGGAAAGCTTCCATCAGCTTCAGGCGCTTAGACAGCTTCTTGATCTTGGTTTCCGAGTTGGTCTGCGGAATTTCTTCACGCAGGCGGCCAATCTCGTGCTCCAGGTCGATCGCGTGCAGCAGCTCGCGGACAGCCTCGGCACCCATGCGGGCGTCGAAGTCGTCACCGAACTCTTCCAGCGCTTCGAAGTACTGCTCGTCGTTCAGCAACTGACCCTTTTCGAGCGTGGTCATGCCCGGATCGATGACGACGTAGCTCTCGAAATAGAGCACGCGCTCGATGTCACGCAGGGTCATGTCCATCAGCAGGCCGATACGGGACGGCAGCGACTTCAGGAACCAGATGTGGGCAACGGGCGAGGCCAGCTCGATGTGCGCCATACGCTCACGACGAACCTTGGCCAGAGCAACTTCAACGCCGCACTTCTCGCAGATCACGCCGCGGTGCTTGAGGCGCTTGTACTTGCCGCACAGGCATTCGTAGTCCTTGACTGGGCCAAAGATCTTGGCGCAGAACAGGCCGTCACGCTCAGGCTTGAACGTACGGTAGTTGATGGTCTCCGGTTTCTTGACTTCACCGAACGACCACGAGCGGATCATTTCAGGCGACGCCAGACCGATGCGGATGGCGTCGAACTCTTCGACTTGACCCTGGTTTTTCAGCAGATTCAGTAGGTCTTTCAAGGCCTTTCCTCCTGGCGGAGCAGGGAGCGGGCATTACCTGCCCCACCCCCTTCGCGTCACGTGTTATTCGGTTTCCAGATCGATATCGATACCGAGCGAACGGATCTCTTTGATCAACACGTTGAAGGACTCGGGCATGCCCGGCTCCATACGGTGATCGCCATCCACGATGTTCTTGTACATCTTGGTACGGCCGTTCACGTCGTCCGACTTCACTGTGAGCATTTCTTGCAGGGTGTATGCCGCGCCGTATGCTTCCAGCGCCCACACTTCCATCTCCCCGAAACGCTGACCACCGAACTGCGCCTTACCACCCAGCGGCTGCTGGGTAACCAGGCTGTAAGAACCAGTGGAACGCGCGTGCATCTTGTCGTCCACCAAGTGGTTCAGCTTGAGCATGTACATGTAACCAACGGTCACTGGACGCTCGAACTTGTTGCCGGTACGACCATCGAACAGCACCATCTGGCCGCTCTCTGGCAGATCGGCCAGCTTCAGCATGGCCTTGATCTCGCGCTCCTTGGCACCGTCGAAGACTGGAGTGGCCATTGGCACGCCTTTCTTCAGGTTGTTGGCCAGGGCGAAGATCTCTTGATCGGAGAACTCGTCGAGGTTTTCCTGACGACCACCGATCTCGTTGTAGATCTCGGTCAGGAAGCTACGCAGTTCGGCAGCCTTGCGTTGCTCTTCGATCATGCGGTCGATCTTCTCGCCCAGCCCTTTGGCCGCGAGGCCCAGGTGGGTTTCGAGAATCTGACCGACGTTCATACGCGAAGGTACGCCCAGCGGGTTCAGTACGACATCGACCGGTGTACCGTTGGCGTCATGCGGCATGTCTTCAACCGGCATGATCACCGAGACGACACCCTTGTTACCGTGACGACCGGCCATCTTGTCACCCGGTTGGATGCGACGGCGGATAGCCAGGTAGACCTTGACGATCTTCAGTACGCCTGGAGCCAGGTCATCGCCCTGCTGCAGCTTACGCTTCTTGTCTTCAAACTTGTCGTCGAGCAGACGACGGCGATCAACGATGTACTGCTGAGCCTTTTCCAACTGCTCGTTCAGTGCATCTTCGGCCATGCGCAGCTTGAACCACTGACCATGCTCTAGACCGCCCAGCACTTCGTCGGAGATCACGGTGCCTTTCTTCAGGCCCGCGCCGCCGTCGACCACTTGGCCGTTCAGCGCAGAGCGCAGACGCTCAAAGGTCGCGCCCTCAACGATACGGAACTCTTCGTTGAGATCCTTGCGGATCTCGTCCAGCTGCATCTTCTCGATGGCCAGGGCTCGGCTGTCGCGCTCGACGCCATCACGGGTGAAGACCTGAACGTCGATAACGGTGCCCTTGGTGCCAGTTGGCACACGCAGGGAGGTATCTTTGACGTCGCTGGCCTTCTCACCGAAGATCGCCCGCAGCAGTTTCTCTTCTGGCGTCAATTGGGTCTCGCCTTTCGGAGTGACCTTACCGACCAGAATATCGCCGGCGCCAACCTCGGCACCTACGTAGACGATACCGGCTTCGTCCAGCTTGTTCAGCGCAGCTTCACCCACGTTCGGGATGTCCGCAGTGATTTCCTCTGGGCCAAGCTTGGTGTCACGCGCCACACAGGTCAGTTCCTGGATGTGGATCGTGGTGAAACGGTCTTCCTGAACCACACGCTCGGAGAGGCAGATGGAGTCTTCGAAGTTGAAGCCGTTCCACGCCATGAACGCGATGCGCATGTTCTGGCCCAAAGCCAGCTCACCCATATCGGTGGACGGACCATCGGCCATGATGTCACCACGCGCGACAACGTCACCTTTGCTGACCAGCGGACGCTGGTTGATGCAGGTGTTCTGGTTCGAGCGGGTGTACTTGGTCAGGTTGTAGATATCCACACCGGCTTCGCCGGTCTCGACTTCATCATCCGCGACGCGAACCACGATCCGGCTGGCATCGACCGAGTCGATTACACCGCCACGACGAGCGACTACACAAACGCCGGAGTCACGGGCAACGTTGCGCTCCATGCCGGTACCTACCAGCGGCTTGTCGGCACGCAGGGTGGGTACAGCCTGGCGCTGCATGTTCGAGCCCATCAATGCACGGTTGGCGTCGTCGTGCTCGAGGAACGGAATCAGCGAGGCTGCAACGGAAACGACCTGCTTCGGCGAAACGTCCATCAGGGTGACGTCTTCCGGCGCCTTGACGGTGAACTCGTTCAGGTGACGAACAGCAACCAGCTCATCGATGAGCTGCTTCTTGTCGTTCATCGCAGCCGAAGCCTGGGCGATCACATGATCGGCCTCTTCGATTGCCGACAGGAACACGATGTCGTCGCTGACCACACCTTCTTTCACCACGCGGTACGGGCTTTCCAGGAAGCCGTACTGGTTGGTGCGGGCATAGGCCGCCAGGGAGTTGATCAGACCGATGTTCGGACCTTCCGGCGTTTCGATGGGGCACACGCGGCCATAATGGGTCGGGTGTACGTCACGCACTTCGAAGCCGGCACGCTCACGGGTCAGACCACCTGGGCCGAGCGCGGAAACGCGGCGCTTGTGAGTGATCTCGGAGAGCGGGTTGTTCTGGTCCATGAACTGGGAAAGCTGGCTGGAACCGAAGAACTCCTTCACCGCCGCCGCAACCGGCTTGGCGTTGATCAGGTCCTGCGGCATCAAGCCTTCGCTTTCAGCCATCGACAGACGTTCCTTGACTGCACGCTCTACGCGCACCAGGCCAACACGGAACTGGTTCTCGGCCATCTCGCCAACGCAACGTACGCGACGGTTGCCCAGGTGGTCGATGTCGTCGACGATGCCCTTGCCGTTACGGATGTCGACCAGCGTCTTCAGCACGTCAACGATGTCTTCCTTGCTCAGCACGCCCGAACCTTCGATCTCGGTCCGACCGATACGACGGTTGAACTTCATGCGGCCTACGGCCGACAGGTCGTAACGCTCAGCGCTGAAGAACAGGTTGTTGAACAGGGTTTCGGCAGCGTCCTTGGTCGGCGGCTCGCCTGGACGCATCATGCGATAGATTTCGACCAGTGCTTCCAGCTGGTTGCTGGTAGTGTCGATCTTCAGCGTATCGGCAATGAACGGACCGCAGTCGATGTCGTTGGTGTACAGCGTCTCGATGCGCACGACCTGAGCTTTGGCGATTTTGACCAGCAGATCGGTAGTCAGCTCAGTATTGCACTCAGCCAGGATCTCACCCGTTGCCGGATGCACGATGGCCTTGGCAGTGGTGCGACCAATGACATATTCCAGCGGGACTTCCAGCTGTTTGACGCCGGACTTCTCGATCTGGTTGATGTGACGCGCGGTGATCCGGCGACCCTGCTCGACGATGACCTTGCCGGTTTCGTCGGTGATATCCATCACCGCGACTTCACCACGCAAACGCTGGGCAACCAGCTCCAGGCTCAACTTCTCGCCGGAAACGTGGAATACGTTGGTGGTGTAGAAGGTGTCCAGGATCTCTTCGGTGCTGTAGCCCAGCGCGCGCAGCAGGACGGACGCCGGCAGCTTGCGACGACGGTCGATACGCACGAACACGCAGTCCTTCGGATCGAACTCGAAGTCCAACCACGAGCCGCGGTAAGGAATGATGCGAGCGGAGTACAGCAGCTTGCCGGAGCTGTGAGTCTTGCCACGGTCGTGGTCGAAGAACACACCTGGCGAACGGTGCAGCTGGGAAACGATCACACGCTCGGTACCGTTGATAACGAAGGTACCGTTCTCAGTCATCAGGGGGATTTCACCCATGTAGACTTCTTGCTCTTTGATGTCCTTGATCGCTTTGTTCGACGACTCTTTGTCGAAGATGATCAGGCGCACCTTGACCCGCAGTGGGACCGCGAAGGTCACGCCACGCAGGACACATTCCTTCACATCGAAGGCAGGCTCGCCCAGGCGATAGCCTACGTACTCCAGGGCAGCATTGCCGGAGTAGCTGATGATCGGGAATACCGATTTGAAGGCCGCATGCAGACCGACGTCGCGGAACTGATCCTTGGATGCTCCCGCCTGCAGGAATTCGCGATACGAATCCAGCTGGATGGCCAGGAGGTACGGCACATCCATGACGTCCGGCAACTTGCTAAAGTCCTTGCGGATACGTTTTTTCTCAGTGTATGAGTAAGCCATCAGCGTTCCCCAGCTTGGTCACCTGCTTGTTTGGCTTCTCCCGGCGGGAGCAGCCAGAAAATCGTGCAAACCCCTTGGTTTGCGCCACCCACATGGGTGTCTTGCAGCTCGTTATCGGGGCCGACAGGATCGGCCACCAATAACGGAAAAAGGCCGGTGGCACAGGCCACCAGCCATCAGCCCTACGCTTGACGCTCAGGCTGCAGTCGCAAAGTCGAAATTACTTCAGCTCGACTTTAGCGCCAGCTTCTTCCAGCTTCTTCTTAGCGTCTTCAGCGGCTTCTTTCGAAACGCCTTCAGCTACGACCTGAGGAGCGCCATCGACTTTCTCTTTGGCTTCTTTCAGGCCCAGACCAGTCAGTTCGCGAACGGCTTTAATGACGTTCACTTTCTTGTCGCCAGCTTCGAGCAGGACAACGTTGAACTCGGTTTGCTCTTCGGCAGCAGGAGCGGCAGCAGCTGGGCCAGCGGCAACAGCGGCAGCAGCGGTAACGCCGAAGGTTTCTTCCATCGCTTTGATCAGTTCAACAATTTCCAGAACGGTTTTCTGGCCGATCGCTTCGATGATTTGCTCGTTAGTCAGAGACATGACTATGAATTCCTGTATTGGGGTGACAGCCTACGCGGCCATCAAATTAAACGTTTGATTTCGAGAGAAACTACGCTGCCTCAGGCAGCCGCTGCTTCTTTCTGGTCGCGCAGAGCAGCCAGGGTACGTGCCAGCTTGCTGGTTGCACCTTGGATCACGCTCATCAGCTGTGCGATAGCCTCGTCGCGAGTTGGCAGAGTTGCCAGCACGTCGATCTGGTTAGCGGCAAGGAACTTGCCGTCGAACGCAGCTGCCTTGATCTCGAACTTGTCCTGACCCTTGGCGAATTCCTTGAACAGACGGGCAGCGGCGCCCGGGTGCTCGTTGGAGAACGCGATCAGGGTCGGGCCGGTGAAAGCGTCGTTGAGAACACTGAATTCAGTGTCAGCAACAGCACGCTTGAGCAGGGTGTTACGTACGACACGTACATAAACACCAGCTTCACGAGCCTCTTTACGGAGTCCGGTCATTGCGCCTACAGTCACACCACGGGCATCAGCCACGACAGCGGACAGAGCGACTTTGGCAGCCTCGTTGACTTCAGCGACGATGGCCTTCTTGTCTTCGAGTTTAATTGCCACGGGTTTACTCCTGGTTTCTACCGTTTCATCTGGCCGAGGCCGGATGTCGTTTTGGTGTCTGATTCGCGAGCGAATCGGGAGCACCATCTGCGTAGGCTTGGGTTTTAAGACTTGCGTCGCCTACGGTCTTGGACAGCCCCCGCCAGGCAGGGACCCCAATCTTGTTGCCGTCGGCGCGCTCTAGAGAGCGCACCGACGCTGTATTACACGTCCAGCGAGCTCTGATCGATGACCAGACCCGGGCCCATAGTGGTGCTCAGGGTAACGCGCTTGACATAGATACCTTTCGAAGAAGCCGGCTTGATGCGCTTCAGGTCAGCGATCAGGGCCTCAACGTTTTCCTTCAGCTTGCCAGCTTCGAAGCCGACCTTGCCAACGGAGGTGTGGATGATACCGTTCTTGTCGGTACGGTAGCGAACCTGACCAGCCTTGGCGTTTTTCACGGCAGTGGCTACGTCTGGGGTAACAGTACCGACTTTCGGGTTAGGCATCAGGCCACGAGGACCGAGAACCTGACCCAACTGACCAACGACACGCATGGCATCAGGGGATGCGATGACTACGTCGTAGTTCAGATCGCCGCCTTTCATTTCAGCAGCCAAGTCGTCCATGCCGACGCGGTCTGCACCGGCAGCCAGAGCGGCTTCAGCAGCAGGACCTTGGGTGAAGACGGCAACACGTACGGTCTTGCCAGTGCCGTGTGGCAGCACGGTAGCGCTACGAACGACCTGGTCGGATTTACGCGGGTCAACACCCAGGTTTACGGCGATGTCGTAGGACTCGACGAACTTGGCAGCAGGCAGCGAGGCCAGCAGCGTTGCAGCTTCTTCGAAGTTGTAGGCTTTGCCAGCTTCGATTTTTTCGGCGATAGCCTTTTGGCGCTTGGTCAGCTTAGCCATTACACACCCTCCACGTTCAGGCCCATGCTGCGGGCAGAGCCAGCGATGGTGCGTACAGCTGCGTCCAGGTCAGCGGAAGTCAGATCGGCCTGCTTGGTCTTGGCGATCTCTTCCAGCTGAGCACGGGTGACGGTACCGACTTTGACGGTGTTCGGACGTGCCGAACCGCTGGTCAGGCCGGCAGCTTTCTTCAGCAGAACCGAGGCAGGCGTGCTCTTGGTCTCGAAGGTGAAGCTACGGTCACTGTAGACGGTGATGATCACTGGAGTCGGCAGACCAGCTTCTTGACCCTGAGTACGGGCGTTGAAAGCCTTGCAGAACTCCATGATGTTCACACCGTGTTGACCCAGTGCTGGACCAACGGGTGGGCTTGGGTTGGCCTGGCCGGCCTTTACTTGCAGCTTGATGTAAGCCTGAATCTTCTTAGCCATGAGCTACTCCAAAATCGGGTTCGAACGCCTGGTGGCTCCCCGGATAACTTGCGTTTTATCCCAGTGACGACAAAACCCCGCAGCACGTAGAGCTGCGGGGTAAGGGATGCGCCGTCCAGTTAGACCTTTTCGACCTGACTGAACTCGAGCTCCACCGGAGTGGAACGACCGAAAATGAGCACCGCAACCTGCAGACGACTCTTTTCGTAGTTAACTTCTTCGACGTTGCCATTGAAGTCAGCAAACGGACCATCAATGACACGAACCACTTCACCGGGCTCGAACAACGTCTTCGGCTTAGGCTTGTCGCTACCATCGGCAACGCGACGCAGAATAGCTTCGGCCTCTTTATCGGTGATTGGCGCAGGCTTGTCTGCTGTACCACCAATGAAACCCATGACGCGAGGGGTATCCTTGACCAAGTGCCAAGTCCCTTCGTTCATTTCCATCTGCACCAGGACATAACCTGGGAAGAATTTACGCTCACTCTTGCGCTTCTGGCCGTTGCGCATTTCGACGACTTCTTCGGTCGGGACGAGAATCTCGCCAAACCCGTCTTCCATGCCTGCCAGCTTTACGCGCTCGGTGAGGGAGCGCATGACATGCTTCTCGTAACCCGAGTAAGCATGCACAACATACCAACGCTTAGCCACGAGACACCCTTAGCCAACAATCAAGGAAACCAACCAACCGAGCAGGGAATCGAGACCCCACAACAGCAGCGCCATAACGAGCACGACAGCAACAACGATCAACGTGGTCTGCGTAGTCTCTTGGCGGGTCGGCCACACGACTTTACGAATCTCGGCACGTGCTTCCTTCGCAAGCGTAAAGAACGATTTACCCTTCGCGGTCTGCAGAGCAACGAAACCTGCAGCAGCTGCCAGGGCAAGGAGCGCCAGAACGCGGTACAGGATAGGAGCAGCGGAGTAATACTGGTTACCCACAACGCCTACGACAACCAATGCAACTACAGCCAGCCACTTGATCAGATCGAAACGCGATTCTTGGGCTTCAGTTTTGGGAGTCATCGGGGAGGATCCTGTAAGAAGAAAGCCAATCACACCGAGGTGAATGGCAGGTCAGGAGGGAATCGAACCCCCAACCTACGGTTTTGGAGACCGTCGCTCTGCCAATTGAGCTACTGACCTTTAACGCTGTATCAGGCCGGCCATTATGCCGACCTGATCGAGATAAATCAACTACTTATTCAATAATTTTAGCTACGACGCCGGCGCCGACGGTACGACCGCCTTCACGGATGGCGAAGCGCAGACCGTCTTCCATTGCGATGGTCTTGATCAGAGTGACAGTCATCTGAATGTTGTCACCTGGCATTACCATTTCAACGCCTTCCGGCAGTTCGCAGTTACCGGTCACGTCAGTGGTACGGAAGTAGAACTGAGGACGGTAGCCTTTGAAGAACGGCGTGTGACGGCCACCTTCTTCCTTCGACAGGACGTAGACTTCTGCGGTGAACTTGGTGTGCGGCTTGACCGAACCTGGCTTGACCAGAACCTGGCCACGCTCAACGTCGTCACGCTTGGTACCACGCAGCAGAACGCCGCAGTTCTCGCCAGCACGACCTTCGTCCAACAGCTTGCGGAACATCTCAACGCCGGTGCAGGTGGTGGTGACGGTGTCACGCAGACCAACGATTTCCAGCGCATCCTGAACGCGGACAATACCACGCTCGATACGACCCGTTACAACGGTACCACGGCCCGAGATCGAGAATACGTCTTCGATCGGCATCAGGAACGGCTGGTCGACGGCACGAACTGGCTCAGGAATGTAGCTATCCAGAGTCTCTACCAGCTTCTTGACAGCAGTAGTGCCCATTTCGTTGTCGTCTTTGCCTTCCAGCGCCATACGAGCCGAACCGATGATGATCGGGGTGTCGTCGCCTGGGAAGTCGTAGGTGGACAGCAGGTCGCGAACTTCCATCTCGACCAGTTCCAGCAGCTCAGCGTCGTCTACCAAGTCAGCCTTGTTCAGGAAGACCACGATGTACGGAACGCCAACCTGACGGGACAGCAGGATGTGCTCACGGGTTTGCGGCATCGGACCATCAGCGGCCGAGCACACCAGGATCGCGCCGTCCATCTGGGCAGCACCGGTGATCATGTTCTTCACGTAGTCAGCGTGACCTGGGCAGTCAACGTGAGCGTAGTGACGAATGGTCGAGTTGTACTCAACGTGAGCGGTGTTGATGGTGATACCGCGCGCTTTTTCTTCCGGAGCCGAGTCGATCTTGTCGAACTCAACGGCTGCCGAACCGAATACTTCGGAGCAGACGCGAGTCAGAGCTGCGGTCAGAGTGGTCTTACCGTGGTCAACGTGGCCGATGGTGCCGACGTTAACGTGGGGAAGGGAACGATCAAACTTTTCCTTAGCCATCGATACAATCCTCCGCAGAAGAAAAATGGTCACTACACTGATAAAACAAAGGCAGATATTTTCATATCTGCCTTGTTTAAATGGAGCTCTTGAGCGGACTTGAACCGCTGACCTCACCCTTACCAAGGGTGTGCTCTACCAACTGAGCTACAAGAGCAAAACTCTTTGTGCAACAACAGCAAACTTGGAGCGGGTAGCGGGAATCGAACCCGCATCATCAGCTTGGAAGGCTGAGGTTCTACCACTAAACTATACCCGCGAGCTTGCAGCTCTCGCTAAAACTGGTGGAGGGAGAAGGATTCGAACCTTCGAAGCTCTCGCAACGGATTTACAGTCCGTCCCCTTTGGCCGCTCGGGAATCCCTCCAGATGTGGCCGGCATTCTAGTTGGCTGCCGCACCATCGTCAAGCATTTTTTCAATTAAATCTGAAAGTTAGCTGCTTTGACGACACTTGCAGTTGAACCGTATGAGCGGTGTTCCCTGCGAAGCGGGCGCCATTCTATCAATCTATTCAGCAGTTGCAATACCTTGGCAGAAAATAATTTTGTGCTTCAACTCTTTGAAATCACTGGAAAGAGTGGCCAGCACGTTGCCATCCAGCAACCGCTCGCTCTCAGCCCCAATCTTGAGCCAGAACCCTTCCGCGCCCGGTAGTAGCCCCTGGACTTGGCGGGCACTGATATCAAGACTCAGCAGGCGTTGGCGCAGAGCGTCGACATCATCCTGACTTCGCAATCCACCCACCACCAAGCATTCGTCCTGTCGTCGAGCAGGTGCTTGAGCGGCTGTCTCGCGCAACAGCCGAATCTCCTGCTGGCTTCCCTTGTACAGCGAGAGCGGCGCTATTTCCTTGATACGTAATGGCGCCTCCTGCTGGTGCCACACGTAGTAGACGACATTGAGCACCAGCAACAACAGGAACAACCAACGCATAGGCACCTCAATTCAAGGGGCAGGCCATCGCAAGGCCGACAAAGACCAAGTCGGGAACAACCCGCGCTCCAGGTGCCGAAACGTCCACGAGAGGCGCATCCCCACCGGTGAGGAATATGCTGAATTCGTCACCCCACAAGGCGCGAGCCTGATCAATCTGCGTGCGAGCGAAGCCCTGCAACATCAACACGCACCCGCGCTCTACCGCTTCGACCGTCGAGCGGCCGGGGAGCAAACTGGTCAATGCGCGCTCGGCTGAGGCATCATCGTAGCGAATTCGGCGCGTATGGGTACGTAGCTGGCTGCGCATCAAAGGCATACCCGGACAGATGTACCCGCCTAGATGCTGTCCATCGGCCGCCACGAAATCGGCTTTGGCAGCTGTACCAAAATCCATTACCAAGCAGGCGCCCTTGGCCAGATGAAAAGCACCCACAGCAGCAAGCCAACGGTCCATTCCCAAGCGCTGATGATCTGTGTAGCCATTGCGCACGCCCGCCATTTCAGTGGCCGGATGCGCAGCCTGAACGATCACACCGAAATCACGAGTGATCGCCCTCATCAGCGCATCGGTTTCCTCTTCACTGCGCACGCTGACCATTCTGGCCCCACGAAGATGCGCATTAGGCAGTTTTGCTACCTGCGCGATCAAGGCCTGGTCCGAGTCAACGATACCGCCACCCACAATAATGGCGTCATCAGCATGGATCACCCGCCATTTGATAAAGCTGTTACCACAGTCGAGCTCAAGAATCATTCCGCAACCTCAACCCAAGCTCTCCGCCGCTGAAGCTCTTCTCGACGCCGTTGACGTTCATACGCAGGCCACCCTGCCCGTCCACACCCAAAACGACACCATCCACCGTATGATTGCCGGCTATCAGCGAGACGCTTCTGCCCTGCCATACATGCGCCTGCTCCCATTCATGCTGGAATCCGAGGAAGCCTTCGTGATGATGACGTGCAAGCACATGCTGTAAATTTCCGTTGAGCCGAGCAACCAGCTGGTTGCGGTCGATAAGTTCGCCCGTCTCACGCCGTATCGAAGTCCATTGCTGATCAACCTGGTTGTTATTCTGCATGTTCACGTTGATACCAATCCCCAGTACCACATGGCAGACATCTGCAGGATCGCCGACCAGCTCGAGCAGAATGCCAGAGATCTTCCGGGTACCGACTAACACGTCATTCGGCCATTTGAGTCCCGCCTCCGCCACCCCAAACTCCTGCAGAGTACGCATCACGGCAAGCCCGACCACCAGACTTAGACCTTCAAGCTGACGCATGCCGCCTTCGACGCGTATCACCAGGCTGTAGTAAAGGTTTTCAGCGAACGGACTGACCCACTGCCTGCCACGTCGACCACGGCCGGCTTTCTGGCGCTCGGCAATAATGACAAAAGGCGCGGCCTGACCCTGTGCTACACAGCGCAAAGCCTCGGCATTGGTGGAGTCGATGATGTCGTGAACCTGAACTGGCCATGCCTCACTTTCGGCGTAGGCCGCAATCGCCGTTGAGTCGAGAAGGCTCAGTGGCGTTGCCAGCTGGTAACCGCGCCCACGCACTTTGTGGATAACCAAATCCAGCTCGGCCTCCAGGTGCTGAAGCTGCTTCCAAACCGCACTGCGGCTTACCCCCATGGATTGCCCTAAAGCCTGGCCGGAATGAAACCGCCCATCCTTAAGGAGATTCAACAACTTCAGCATGCCAGTCTCGACTTGTAATAAGGCAGGCATGATAGCCACGGGTTGCTGGATTGCATAGGGAAAGGGCCGAGCCCAGCCAACACACTCCAGACATGGTAGCTATGAGGCACCGACTTGTGAGGGCAGCGCTGATATTGAAAACACCAAAAAGACAAAACCCCTACCTGCTCACGCAGATAGGGGTTTTGCGAAATGAATCTTGACGATGACCTACTCTCACATGGGGAAACCCCACACTACCATCGGCGATGCATCGTTTCACTGCTGAGTTCGGGATGGGATCAGGTGGTTCCAATGCTCTATGGTCGTCAAGAAATTCGGTTGCCAGTGCGTCCCTGCGGACACCCCAGCCTATTCGGATATGTGATTCTGTGGTTCGTCGCGAACTTTCGGTTCTCTCGTCTTCACCACCACAATTCGGCGCTCACGCTCAAATTGCTTGGGTGTTATATGGTCAAGCCTCACGGGCAATTAGTATGGGTTAGCTCAACGCCTCACAGCGCTTACACACCCCACCTATCAACGTCGTAGTCTTCGACGGCCCTTCAGGGGATTCTAGATCCCAGTGAGATCTCATCTTGAGGCAAGTTTCCCGCTTAGATGCTTTCAGCGGTTATCTCTTCCGAACATAGCTACCCGGCAATGCCACTGGCGTGACAACCGGAACACCAGAGGTTCGTCCACTCCGGTCCTCTCGTACTAGGAGCAGCCCCTCTCAAATCTCAAACGTCCACGGCAGATAGGGACCGAACTGTCTCACGACGTTCTAAACCCAGCTCGCGTACCACTTTAAATGGCGAACAGCCATACCCTTGGGACCGGCTTCAGCCCCAGGATGTGATGAGCCGACATCGAGGTGCCAAACACCGCCGTCGATATGAACTCTTGGGCGGTATCAGCCTGTTATCCCCGGAGTACCTTTTATCCGTTGAGCGATGGCCCTTCCATACAGAACCACCGGATCACTAAGACCTACTTTCGTACCTGCTCGACGTGTCTGTCTCGCAGTCAAGCGCGCTTTTGCCTTTATACTCTACGACCGATTTCCGACCGGTCTGAGCGCACCTTCGTACTCCTCCGTTACTCTTTGGGAGGAGACCGCCCCAGTCAAACTACCCACCATACACTGTCCTCGATCCGGATCACGGACCTGAGTTAGAACCTCAAGGTTGCCAGGGTGGTATTTCAAGGATGGCTCCATGAGAACTGGCGTCCCCACTTCAAAGCCTCCCACCTATCCTACACAAGCAAGCTCAAAGTCCAGTGCAAAGCTATAGTAAAGGTTCACGGGGTCTTTCCGTCTAGCCGCGGATACACTGCATCTTCACAGCGATTTCAATTTCACTGAGTCTCGGGTGGAGACAGCGCCGCCATCGTTACGCCATTCGTGCAGGTCGGAACTTACCCGACAAGGAATTTCGCTACCTTAGGACCGTTATAGTTACGGCCGCCGTTTACCGGGGCTTCGATCAAGAGCTTCGCTTGCGCTAACCCCATCAATTAACCTTCCGGCACCGGGCAGGCGTCACACCCTATACGTCCACTTTCGTGTTTGCAGAGTGCTGTGTTTTTAATAAACAGTCGCAGCGGCCTGGTATCTTCGACCGGCATGGGCTTACGGAGCAAGTCCTTCACCCTCGCCGGCGCACCTTCTCCCGAAGTTACGGTGCCATTTTGCCTAGTTCCTTCACCCGAGTTCTCTCAAGCGCCTTGGTATTCTCTACCTAACCACCTGTGTCGGTTTGGGGTACGGTTCCCAGTTATCTGAAGCTTAGGAGCTTTTCTTGGAAGCATGGCATCAACCACTTCGTCGCCTAAAGGCAACTCGTCATCAGCTCTCGGCCTTGAAATCCCGGATTTGCCTAAGATTTCAGCCTACCACCTTAAACCTGGACAACCAACGCCAGGCTGGCCTAGCCTTCTCCGTCCCTCCATCGCAATAACTGCAAGTACAGGAATATTAACCTGTTTTCCATCGACTACGCTTTTCAGCCTCGCCTTAGGGACCGACTAACCCTGCGTCGATTAACGTTGCGCAGGAAACCTTGGTCTTTCGGCGTGCGAGTTTTTCACTCGCATTGTCGTTACTCATGTCAGCATTCGCACTTCTGATACCTCCAGCAAGCTTCTCAACTCACCTTCACAGGCTTACAGAACGCTCCTCTACCGCATCACCAAAGGTGATACCCGTAGCTTCGGTGCATGGTTTGAGCCCCGTTACATCTTCCGCGCAGGCCGACTCGACTAGTGAGCTATTACGCTTTCTTTAAAGGATGGCTGCTTCTAAGCCAACCTCCTAGCTGTCTAAGCCTTCCCACATCGTTTCCCACTTAACCATGACTTTGGGACCTTAGCTGACGGTCTGGGTTGTTTCCCTTTTCACGACGGACGTTAGCACCCGCCGTGTGTCTCCCATGCTCGGCACTTGCTGGTATTCGGAGTTTGCATCGGTTTGGTAAGTCGGGATGACCCCCTAGCCGAAACAGTGCTCTACCCCCAGCAGTGATACATGAGGCGCTACCTAAATAGCTTTCGAGGAGAACCAGCTATCTCCGAGCTTGATTAGCCTTTCACTCCGATCCACAGGTCATCCGCTAACTTTTCAACGGTAGTCGGTTCGGTCCTCCAGTCAGTGTTACCTAACCTTCAACCTGCCCATGGATAGATCGCCCGGTTTCGGGTCTATACCCAGCGACTAAGCGCCCTATTAAGACTCGCTTTCGCTACGCCTCCCCTATTCGGTTAAGCTCGCCACTGAATATAAGTCGCTGACCCATTATACAAAAGGTACGCAGTCACCTAACAAAGTAGGCTCCCACTGCTTGTACGCATACGGTTTCAGGTTCTATTTCACTCCCCTCTCCGGGGTTCTTTTCGCCTTTCCCTCACGGTACTGGTTCACTATCGGTCAGTCAGTAGTATTTAGCCTTGGAGGATGGTCCCCCATGTTCAGACAAAGTTTCTCGTGCTCCGTCCTACTCGATTTCATTGAAAAGAGACTTTCGTGTACGGGGCTATCACCCACTATGGCCGCACTTTCCAGAGCGTTCCACTAATCTCAAATCAACTTAAGGGCTGGTCCCCGTTCGCTCGCCACTACTAAGGGAATCTCGGTTGATTTCTATTCCTCAGGGTACTTAGATGTTTCAGTTCCCCTGGTTCGCCTCTTGCACCTATGGATTCAGTACAAGATACCTAGGTTATCCTAGGTGGGTTCCCCCATTCAGAGATCTCTGGATCACAGTCTGTTTGCCGACTCCCCAAAGCTTATCGCAGGCTACCACGTCTTTCATCGCCTCTGACTGCCAAGGCATCCACCGTATGCGCTTCTTCACTTGACCATATAACCCCAAGCAATCTGGTTATACTGTGAAGACGACATTCGCCGAAAATTCGCACGTCGCTCTTTCGAGCAGAACTCACAAATTTTACCTCAGCCTGATGTCCAGCAGTGAAACTGGTCATCAGTCTGTATCTATCACATATCCGAATTTTTAAAGAACGATCTGGCAAAAGCCAGAAATCAACATTCCAACGCGGCGTCAACGCGACGCGCGAATGCTCATTTCTGAGTTCTAACAGTGCTGTACAAAGGTGGTGGAGCCAAGCGGGATCGAACCGCTGACCTCCTGCGTGCAAGGCAGGCGCTCTCCCAGCTGAGCTATGGCCCGTGTATCTGCTACATCTCGTAGGCCGCACCAAGTAATTGGTAGGTCTGGGCAGATTTGAACTGCCGACCTCACCCTTATCAGGGGTGCGCTCTAACCAACTGAGCTACAGACCTATAACAGGGTCGCGTTACAGCATCGTCTTTTCACAATGAATCAAGCAATTCGTGTGGGAGCTCATCAGCAGGCTGATGTCTTCGATTAAGGAGGTGATCCAGCCGCAGGTTCCCCTACGGCTACCTTGTTACGACTTCACCCCAGTCATGAATCACACCGTGGTAACCGTCCCCCGAAGGTTAGACTAGCTACTTCTGGTGCAACCCACTCCCATGGTGTGACGGGCGGTGTGTACAAGGCCCGGGAACGTATTCACCGCGACATTCTGATTCGCGATTACTAGCGATTCCGACTTCACGCAGTCGAGTTGCAGACTGCGATCCGGACTACGATCGGTTTTGTGAGATTAGCTCCACCTCGCGGCTTGGCAACCCTCTGTACCGACCATTGTAGCACGTGTGTAGCCCAGGCCGTAAGGGCCATGATGACTTGACGTCATCCCCACCTTCCTCCGGTTTGTCACCGGCAGTCTCCTTAGAGTGCCCACCATAACGTGCTGGTAACTAAGGACAAGGGTTGCGCTCGTTACGGGACTTAACCCAACATCTCACGACACGAGCTGACGACAGCCATGCAGCACCTGTGTCAGAGTTCCCGAAGGCACCAATCCATCTCTAGAAAGTTCTCTGCATGTCAAGGCCTGGTAAGGTTCTTCGCGTTGCTTCGAATTAAACCACATGCTCCACCGCTTGTGCGGGCCCCCGTCAATTCATTTGAGTTTTAACCTTGCGGCCGTACTCCCCAGGCGGTCAACTTAATGCGTTAGCTGCGCCACTAAAATCTCAAGGATTCCAACGGCTAGTTGACATCGTTTACGGCGTGGACTACCAGGGTATCTAATCCTGTTTGCTCCCCACGCTTTCGCACCTCAGTGTCAGTATCAGTCCAGGTGGTCGCCTTCGCCACTGGTGTTCCTTCCTATATCTACGCATTTCACCGCTACACAGGAAATTCCACCACCCTCTACCGTACTCTAGCTTGCCAGTTTTGGATGCAGTTCCCAGGTTGAGCCCGGGGCTTTCACATCCAACTTAACAAACCACCTACGCGCGCTTTACGCCCAGTAATTCCGATTAACGCTTGCACCCTCTGTATTACCGCGGCTGCTGGCACAGAGTTAGCCGGTGCTTATTCTGTCGGTAACGTCAAAATTGCAGAGTATTAATCTACAACCCTTCCTCCCAACTTAAAGTGCTTTACAATCCGAAGACCTTCTTCACACACGCGGCATGGCTGGATCAGGCTTTCGCCCATTGTCCAATATTCCCCACTGCTGCCTCCCGTAGGAGTCTGGACCGTGTCTCAGTTCCAGTGTGACTGATCATCCTCTCAGACCAGTTACGGATCGTCGCCTTGGTGAGCCATTACCTCACCAACTAGCTAATCCGACCTAGGCTCATCTGATAGCGCAAGGCCCGAAGGTCCCCTGCTTTCTCCCGTAGGACGTATGCGGTATTAGCGTTCCTTTCGAAACGTTGTCCCCCACTACCAGGCAGATTCCTAGGCATTACTCACCCGTCCGCCGCTGAATCGAGAAGCAAGCTCCTCTCATCCGCTCGACTTGCATGTGTTAGGCCTGCCGCCAGCGTTCAATCTGAGCCATGATCAAACTCTTCAGTTCAATACTGCTTGGGTTTTTAAGAAACCCTAAACTTGGCTCAGCAATCTCAAATGACTATGTGATTTCTCGCATGGCCACTTGTGATGCTGATAATCTAGGCGACGATCAGTCCATACTCACAAGCACCCACACGAATTGCTTGATTCGATTTGTTAAAGAGCGTTTGGCTAAGAGCGCTTCGTCTCAACCGAGGCCGCGCATTCTACAGCAGCCTTACTTCGTGTCAAGCGTTTATTTTGAAGTTCTTTCCGAGAAACTCGTTTAGCTTCAAACACTTGACTCGCTGCGATCTCTCGTAGCGGGAGGCGAATCATACAGCACCATTCGATGCTGTCAACTGCCTTTTTCACCGCTTTCAACCCGAGGATCGAAGCCCTTCGCACCGCACCGAACTCGATTAACTCGTTGATTCTCAAGGAGTTTCGCGTTCCGTTTGCTGCGGAAGTGGGGCGCATTATAAGGGGATCTGAACAGCGGTCAAGGCTTAATTTCAAATAAATTCAAATAGTTGAAACAAAGCGGGGCGGCCTGTCGGCCGCCCCGCTTTTATATAGCTACTCAACCACGTGCTATCACTCAGCCTTCAACGTCACTCGAGCAAAGGCCTTCTTGCCAGCCTGGCAAACATGTATGGCTCCCAAGACAAACATGAAGTCCTTCTCAACCACCACGCCATCTACTTTCACCGCGCCACCGCTAAGCAAGTCGCGCGCCTGCGCCGAATTCTTAACAAGACCCGCCCGGTTGAGCACGGCGGCAATCGGCAAGTCGGCATCTGCAACCACCTCGATCTCCGGCAGATCCTCAGGCAGCTCACCCTCCTTCATTCGATTACCGGCAGCACGGTGAGCATTGGCTGCAGCCTCCTCACCATGGAAACGCGCCACAATTTCTTCGGCGAGCTTGATCTTGATGTCGCGCGGATTCGACCCCTTCTCCACATCAGCACGGAACGCGTCGATTTCCGCCATCGAACGGAAGCTCAGCAGCTCGAAGTAGCGCCACATCAGCGTGTCAGGAATCGACACAAGCTTGCTGTACATCACGCCCGGCGCTTCCTGGATGCCCACATAATTGCCCAGCGACTTGGACATCTTCTTGACGCCATCCAAGCCTTCGAGCAGCGGCATGGTGACGATGTTCTGAGCCTCCTGACCGTACGCGCGCTGCAACTCGCGCCCCATCAGCAGGTTGAAACGCTGGTCGGTGCCGCCCAGCTCCACATCGGCCTTGAGCGCCACGGAGTCATAACCCTGCACCAGAGGGTAGAGGAACTCATGAATCGCGATCGGCTGCTGGCCGCTGTAACGCTTGTCGAAGTCGTCACGCTCGAGCATGCGCGCCACCGTGTACTGCGAGGCAAGGCGAATGAAATCAGCCGGGGTCAGGGAGTCCATCCAGGTGGAGTTGAAGGCAACCTCGGTCTTGGCCGGGTCGAGGATCTTGAACACCTGCTGCTTATAGGTCTCGGCGTTATCCAATACCTGCTCGCGGGTGAGCGGCGGGCGGGTGGCGCTCTTGCCGCTCGGATCGCCGATCATGCCGGTGAAGTCGCCGATCAGGAAGATCACCTGATGTCCCAGCTCTTGGAACTGGCGCAGCTTGTTGATCAGCACGGTATGCCCCAGGTGCAGGTCGGGCGCGGTCGGATCGAAGCCCGCCTTGATGCGCAATGGCTGGCCGCGCTTGAGTTTCTCGACCAGCTCCGACTCGACCAACACCTCTTCCGCACCGCGCTTGATTAGCGCCAGCTGCTCTTCAACCGACTTCATAGACAGACCCGCAAGGCTCAGATTCAAAGGGGAACAACGATACAAGATCGCCCATCAAATACAAGTTTGACGACCGGATGTGACCTGAAGCAAGGATTGAGGCGTCTACGCGCCCTTGCGCGAAAACGGTTTTGGTTATATTTTATACAGTTATTTCATCTTCATCATGTCATTCATCTTTTCCACCGTGTCTTGCAGCGATCTCAGTCACCTTTTTCATTCACTTTTTCAAAGTCACCTCACCTATGACCAACGACACGCCTAAAGCGCCGCCGCTTTATCCGAAGAGCCACCTGTTGGCCGCCAGCGGCATCGCCGCCCTGCTCAGCCTGGCCTTGCTGGTATTTCCCTCCAGCGACGTAGAAGCGAAAAAAACCACCCTCAGCCTCGAGCTCGATACCCCGGCCGAGCAACTCAACGACGAATCCCGGGCTGCCCCCTGGTGCAATCCACCGAAAACAGCGGATCGCCCTTCGCGCAAATCGAAGGTGACGACAGCAACACCGAGCAGGCCGCCGAGCGCGCTCAGCCGGTCGCACAAGAAAAACCTGAAGACAAAGCCCCAGGCCATCGGGAAGTGGTCGTAGCCCGTGGCGACACCCTCTCCACACTCTTCGCCAAGGTGGGCCTGCCCGCCAACGCGGTCCACGACGTTCTGGCCAGTGACAAGCAGGCCAAGCAGTTCAGTCAGCTCAAACACGGCCAGGTGCTGCAGTTCGAACTGGACAAAGAGGGCCAACTGACCAGCCTGCACAGTCAGGTCAGCAAGCTCGAGAGCATCCGTCTGAACAAGACCGACAAGGGTTACGCCTTCGCTCGCGAGATCAGCAAACCGGTGGTGCGTACCGCCTACGCCCATGGCGTGATCAAGAGCTCGCTGTCCGCTTCGGCCCAACGCGCCGGGCTGTCCCACAGCATGACCATGGATATGGCCCGCGTGCTCGGCTACGACATCGACTTCGCCCAGGACATCCGCCCAGGTGACGAATTCGATGTGGTCTACGAACAGAAGGTGATGGACGGCAAGGTGGTCGGCACCGGCAATATCCTCTCCGCACGCTTCACCAACCGCGGCAAGACCTACACCGCCGTGCGCTATACCAACAAGCAGGGCAATACCAGTTACTACACCGCCGACGGCAATAGCCTTCGCAAGGCATTCATTCGCACACCAGTCGACTTCGCCCGCATCAGCTCGCGCTTTTCTGCCGGACGCAAGCATCCAATCCTGAACAAGATCCGCGCGCACAAAGGCGTGGACTATGCGGCGCCACGCGGTACGCCCATCAAGGCTGCAGGTGACGGACGCATCGAACTGGCGGGCCGGCGTGGTGGTTACGGCAACACCGTGATCATTGCCCACGGCAACAGCTACAAGACCTTGTACGGTCACATGCAGGGCTTCGCCAAAGGCATCAAGACCGGCAGCAGCGTCAAGCAGGGTCAGATCATCGGCTACATCGGCACCACCGGTCTGTCCACTGGGCCGCACCTGCACTATGAGTTCCAGGTCAACGGTGTACACGTCGATCCGCTGAGCCAGAAAGTGCCGATGGCCGATCCGATCGCCAAGGCCGAGCGTCAGCGATTCCTGCAGCAGAGCCAGCCGTTGATGGCCCGCATGGATCAGGAAAAAGCCACCTTGCTCGCCGCGAACAAGCGCTGAGATGACGCTTTACCTGGGGGTGATGTCCGGCACCAGTCTCGACGGACTGGACATTGCCTTGATCGAACAGTCGGATCAGCCACGGCTGCTCGCCACCTGCTATCTGCCCATGCCTGCCGATCTTCGCCAGGACTTGCTGAGCCTGTGCGCCAGCGGCCCTGACGAGATCGCCCGTGCTGCACTGGCAGAGAATCGCTGGGCCAAGCTGGCTGCACAAGGCATACAGCAGTTACTGAAAGAGCAAGATCTCGCCCCCGAGGCGATCCGCGCCATCGGCAGCCATGGCCAGACCATTCGCCATGAGCCGACCCAAGGCTTCACCGTGCAAATCGGCAACCCGGCCCTGCTCGCCGAGCTGACAAACATTTGCGTGGTCGGCGACTTCCGCCGTCGCGATGTCGCCGCTGGAGGCCAGGGCGCTCCCTTGGTACCGGCCTTCCATGAAGCCTTGTTCGGCCATCTGGGTCAGCGCCTGGCCGTACTCAACGTGGGCGGTTTCAGCAACCTGAGCCTGATTGCGCAGAACACGCCAGTTCGCGGCTTCGATTGCGGGCCAGGCAATGTCCTGCTCGATGCGTGGATCGAGCGCAAACGCGATGAAGTCTTCGACGCAGATGGCGCTTGGGCAGCCAGTGGCAAGGTACAGAGCGACCTGCTTACAGCGCTGCTGGGCGATACCTTCTTCGCCGGCAGTGGCCCGAAAAGCACAGGACGGGAAGTCTTCAACCTGCCTTGGCTGGACGGCCACCTGGCGCGATTGCCGCACTACCGCGACGAAGACGTGCAAGCGACGCTTCTGGAACTGACCGCACGCAGCATCGTAGATGCGCTGGTTGAAGCCCAGCCGCGCACCGATGCCCTGATGGTGTGCGGGGGCGGTGCGCGCAATGGTGCGCTGATGCAACGCCTGACCTCATTGTTGAACGGCACCACGGTGACCAGCACGCAGGCACAAGGGATCGATCCGGATTGGGTCGAGGCCATGGCGTTTGCCTGGCTGGCCCATTGCTGCCTCGAAGGAATTCCGGCCAATCGCCCAAGTGTCACGGCAGCCAGAGGCTTGCGCGTGCTCGGCGCGATCTACCCCGCCTGATCGAAAGAAACGAAAACGCCGCGCACAAGCGCGGCGTTTTCGTGAGTGGCAGCGGACTCAGATCGAGAACGACGATCCGCAGCCGCACGTGGTGGCGGCATTCGGATTCTTGATCACGAAGCGCGAGCCCTCCAGACCTTCCTGGTAATCGACTTCGGCACCTGCCAGGTACTGGAAGCTCATCGGATCGACCACCAGCGACACGCCTTCGCGCTCGACGATGGTGTCGTCCTCGGCCACGTCCTCATCGAAAGTGAAGCCGTACTGGAATCCCGAGCAGCCACCGCCGGTCACGAACACGCGTAGCTTGAGGCGGTCATTGCCCTCTTCGGACACCAGGGTCTTCACCTTGTGCGCAGCACCCTGGGTAAATTCCAGGGCGGTGGGGGTGAAGGTTTCGACGCTCATGTTGGTTCTCCCGGCGTAAGCCGCCATAACACTCGATGACGCGCATTATCCGCTTCTCCGAGAAAATTGGTCAACAATTAGGCATGAGGCGAACGGCAAGCGGCTAGCTCAAGGGCAGCAGCACGCCTGCCTGTGCCACTTATGGCAGCAAGCCGGCGTGGCTCAAGCCCATGCGCTCATCCAGGCCGAACAGGATGTTCAGGTTTTGCACGGCCTGGCCGGAGGCGCCTTTGACCAAGTTGTCGATGACCGACAGGACCACCACCAGATCACCGCCCTGCGGACGATGCACGGCGATTCGGCACACGTTGGCGCCGCGCACGCTACGGGTTTCCGGGTGGCTGCCCGCCGGCATGATATCGACGAACGGCTCATCGGCATAACGCTTCTCGAACAGCGCTTGCAGATCGACCGAAGTGTCGACCACGTTGGCATAGAGCGTCGCGTGAATGCCGCGAATCATGGGCGTGAGATGAGGCACGAAGGTCAGCCCGATGTCCTTGCCCGCTGCCAGACGCAGCCCCTGACTGATTTCCGGCAGGTGGCGATGCCCCTTGACCGCATAGGCTTTCATGCTTTCACCCGCTTCGCAGAACAGCGAACCCACCGCAGCACCGCGACCGGCGCCACTGACGCCCGACTTGCAGTCGGCGATCAGGCGCGACGGGTCTGCCAGTCCGGCTTCGAGCAGCGGCAGGAAACCGAGCTGGGTCGCGGTCGGGTAGCAGCCCGGAACGGCGATCAGGCGCGCCTGGCGGATCTTGTCGCGGTTGACTTCGGGCAGCCCATAGACCGCTTCCCCCAACAACTGCGGCGCGCCATGGGGCTGGCCATACCACTTGCCCCATTGCTCGGCATCCTGCAGACGGAAGTCCGCAGATAGATCGATGACCCGAGTGCCGGCCGCCAGCAACTCACCGGCCAGCGCGTGGGCAACACCGTGAGGGGTGGCGAAGAACACCACATCGCAGGCGCCCAGGGTCTTGCTGTCCGGCACGCTGAACTGCAGGCCGTCATAGTGGCCGCGCAGGTTCGGGTACATGTCGGCCACCGCCACACCGGCCTCGGAACGCGAGGTGATGACCGCCACCTCGGCCTGGGGGTGCTGTGCCAGCAGGCGCAACAGTTCGACACCGGTGTAGCCCGTGCCGCCGACGATACCGACCTTGATCATAATGCTTGCCCCTCATCAACGAGACCACTGGAAAGCGCACGATGATAGGGTGACGTGGCGCCTGTAACAACTCTTGGCTAGCCCATGGCAGTACCGGGCCACTACTCTCTGACCACCGTGAAAACCTGAAGGAACACCCTATGCTCTATCTCTGGATCAAGGCCCTGCACATCGTCTGCGTGGTCTGCTGGTTCGCTGGCCTTTTCTACTTGCCGCGCCTGTTCGTCTACCACGCACAAAGTCAGGACAGCATCAGCCAGGAACGCTTCGTCACCATGGAGCGCAAGCTGTACCGCGGCATCATGAATCCGGCCATGATCGCCACCTACGTGTTTGGCCTGTGGATGCTCTATCTGACGCCGGGGTGGCTGAGCCAGGGCTGGCTGCACGCCAAGCTGACACTGGTGCTCCTGCTCACTGGCTACCATCACATATGCGGCGCGCAGCGCAAACGCTTCGCTGCCGGGCAGAACACCCGTAGCCATGTGTACTACCGCTGGTTCAACGAAGTGCCTGTGGTTTTCCTGCTGGCCATCGTCATCCTGGTGGTCGTGAAACCGTTCTAAGCCTCACCTGAGCGAAGGAGTCTCGCCATGTCCCTGCCCAAGGTTCTCCAGCAGCGCCTGCGCTTGCCAGCGGTCGCAGCGCCAATGTTTCTCATCTCCAATCCACAGTTGGTGCTGGCATGTTGTGCCGAGGGCGTGGTGGGCAGCTTTCCGGCGCTGAATCAGCGCGACAGTGCCGGGTTCAAGGCATGGCTGGAAGAGATCGAGACGGGGCTGGCGCAACTGCACGCCCCTGCACCCTACGCGGTCAACCTGATCGTGCACCCGAGCAATCCTCGCCTGCAGGCAGATTTGGCGCTGTGCGTTGAGCACCGAGTGCCGATTGTGATCACCAGTCTCGGCGCAGCCAAGGAAGTGGTGGATGCCGTGCACAGCTATGGCGGGGTGGTCTTCCACGATGTCACCACCCGCCGGCATGCGGAAAAGGCCGCCGAGGCCGGCGTAGATGGTTTGATCGCTGTGGCAGCCGGCGCTGGAGGGCATGCGGGAACCTGGAGTCCCTTCGCGCTGGTCGCCGAGATTCGCCAGTTCTTCGACAAGACGCTGCTACTGGCGGGTTGTATCAATCATGGCCACGAGATCCTCGCCGCCCGCCTGCTGGGCGCCGACCTCGCGTACATCGGCACACGCTTCATCGCCACCGCCGAAAGCCATGCCCAAGCGGCATATAAACAGATGCTGCTGGATGCCCACGCAGCAGACATCGTGCACACCCCTGCCGTTTCGGGCGTGCCCGCCAGCTTTCTGCGCCAAAGCCTGGAGCAGGCCGGCTACGACATGACCGCGCTCAAGTCCACAGCCGAGGCGACCCGGCTCAAACCGATGGATGAAGAAGCCAAGGCTTGGAAAACCGTGTGGTCCGCGGGACAAGGCGTCGGCGCAATCGGCGACCTGCCATCCGCTGCGACGCTGATCGAACGACTGCGCCAGGAGTACCTGAGCGCTCTTTCCAAAGGCCCCGACCTGGCGCTCTGAGACCTGCGCAAAAGCCAACAAGTCGGCCAACCACGCTGTACACTAGCGCCCCTCTTCAGCCGCCAGGAGCCTTGCATGACCCGTTACGCCATGATCACCGGAGCTTCCAGCGGCCTGGGACTGGCCCTGGCGGAGGCCCTGGCGCGCCGCGGGCGCAATCTGATCCTGGTGGCACGGCATCGCGAGACGCTGGAGCCCATCGCCATGGAGTTGAACCAGCGCTTCGGCGTCGAGGTGTTGCTGCGTGCGTGCGATCTCAGCCAGCCATTGCGCCTGTCGGGCTTCGTACTGGAACTCGAGGAGGGCGAGCGGCGCATCGACCTGCTGGTCAATTGCGCCGGACAGCGCACCTACGGCCCCTTCCTGGCTCATGAATGGGCCGACGAGCAGGATCTACTCGAAGTCAACGTCCTGGCCCTCACCCGCCTGTGTCATGCGATCGGCAACCTGATGGCGGTTCAGGGCGGCGGCCAGATCCTCAATGTTGCCTCGCTGGCCGGTGTCGCGCCTGGGCCCTGGATGGCGTGCTACAGCGCCAGCAAGGCCTACGTGCTGAGCTTTTCGCAGGCCCTGCGCGAAGAACTGCGGCGCACCGGAATAAAAGTCTCGGTACTGTGCCCCGGACCGATCCGCTCGGCGCGCCGACGCATCCCACGGCTCGAGGGCAGCACCCGCTGCCTGAGCCCAGAGGAAGTGGCGCTGCACACCGTGCGCGCGCTGGACCGCAATCGCGCGCTGATCATGCCGGGCCGGCGCAATCGCTGGCTCGCCTTCGCCCCTCGGCTGCTGCCGCGCTGGCTCAGCCGCAAGCTGGCGGGAATGATCCATCGTCGCTACTGCCCGATCGAAGCCGAGTAGGCCCTGTCCGAGCGACGCCGCGCTCAGTACACTGCGCTTCGACCCTCACCAAGGAGCAAGTGAAGTGGACGATCTATTCCTCAAGATCATCAACCGGGAAATCCCGGCGGATATCATTTATGAAGACGACCAGATCCTGGCGTTCAAGGACATCGCACCTGCGGCCCCGGTGCACTTTCTGGTCATTCCGAAAAAACACATCCCCACGCTGAATCACCTCACCGAAGAGGACAAGGCCCTGGCCGGGCACATCCTGTTCACCGCACAGCGCCTGGCGGTCGAGCAAGGTTGCGAGGAGGGCTTTCGGGTGGTTATGAACTGCAATCCGCAAGGCGGGCAGACGGTCTATCACATCCATATGCATGTGCTCGGGCAGCGCCAGATGAACTGGCCGCCGGGCTGACTCAAGGCAAGCCCCGCCCTGGGGATTGCGGTAGACTGTCGGGCACCACTTCAGCGGAGGTGCCCGATGGCTACCGAACGTCACTACTCGCCGCTCGACCGCTTGTTGCTGCAGGCCGATACCGCCATGCGCACCTTGCTGCCCTTCAGCGGCCAACCTTCCCGCCCCTCGCCTGCCATCATCCAGCCGAATGCCGAGCTGGACGACTCGCAAACGCGTCACATCGCCGGCCTCATGCGCATCAACCATACCGGTGAGGTATGCGCCCAGGCGCTGTACCAGGGTCAGGCCCTGACCGCCAAACTGCCACAGGTTCGCAAGGCCATGGAGCATGCAGCCGAGGAAGAAATCGACCACCTGGCCTGGTGCGAGCAGCGTATTCGCCAACTGGGCAGTCATCCCAGCGTCCTCAACCCACTGTTCTACGGCATGTCGTTCGGCATCGGCGCGCTGGCCGGGCTGGTGAGCGACAAAGTCAGCCTGGGTTTCGTCGCGGCCACCGAGCAGCAGGTATGCAAGCACCTGGACGAGCACCTGGAGCAGCTTCCGGAGCAGGACGAAAAGTCGCGCGCCATTCTCGAACAGATGCGCGTCGATGAAGAACACCACGCCGAATCGGCTCTGCAGGCCGGCGGCTATCGCTTCCCTGCTCCGGTGAGGTTCGGCATGAGCGTGCTGGCCAAGGTGATGACCAAGAGCACTTACCGAATCTAGGCTTTGTATGAAAAGCCTTGAGACGAAGGTCAGGCAAGGCGAAAACCGCCGAGGAACGGTCGGAGTCGCGCTCGACTTTACGGGTTGTAAATGAGCATTCCGACCGGGCTGGCGATCCAGGCGGTTTCAACGCAGCATCACCGAGTATCAAGGCTTTTCAGACAAAGCCTAGGAAACACGATGACCGAGCGCTTCGATACCAAGGACCTGGCCAATGCTGTAAGCGCTGGCATCCTGCAACCTGGCCAGGATCGAGCCCTGCTCGAGTTCCTGCGCCGTCGACCGCAGCAGCAGGGCCAGTTCCAGTTGGCCAATGTCGCTTTCTACTTCGGTGGCCTGCTGATCATGGGCGCCATGGGCTGGCTGCTGACCGAAGCCTGGATGCGAATTGGCGACTGGGCGTTGCTGGCAGTGGCCATACTCTACATTGCCGTCCTCACTGGGTTGGCGCTCGCCTTGCAACGTCGCGAGCAGATCGTCCCCGCTGGGGTGCTGGCGGCGGTCGCTGTGAGCATCGTGCCCCTGGCCGTGTTCGCGGTGGAACTGCTGATCGGCTGGTGGCCCATGGGTGAGGCGCAGGGCGAGTACCACACCTACTACACCTATGTGCAGGCCAGTTGGCTGTGGATGGAAGCGGCCACGGTGCTGGCCGGGCTGCTGATGTTGCGCCTGGTGCCCTTCCCGTTCATCGTCATGCCGATCGCCTTGGCGCTGTGGTTCATGTCGATGGATCTGAGCGAATGGCTCTACAGCGATGCTTTGACCTGGGCTCAACGAGAACAGGTATCGGTGTGGTTCGGGCTCGCTGTGCTGGTGGCGTTCGTGGTGATCGACGGGCGAAGTCGACGCGATTACGCCGAGTGGGGTTACCTGGCAGGACTTCTGGCCTTCTGGTGTGGCCTGACGTCGATGAACAGCGACAGCGAGGTGAACAAGGCCTTATATTGCCTGATCAACCTGGCGTTGATGGCCTTCGCGGTGCTGCTGCGCCGTCCGGTCTTCATGGTCTTCGGCGCACTGGGTGTGGCCTCGTACTTGGGCTACCTGTCTTACGAAGTGTTCGCCGACTCACTGCTGTTCCCAGTGGTGTTGACGCTGATCGGACTGGCAGCCATCGGCTTGGGCCTGGCCTACCAGAAACGCCAGGAACAGTTGAGCGCAGCAGTACGGGCCCGCTTGCCGCATTGGCTGCTACAGGCAATGCCTGCGCTGCGCGACTGAAAAACGGGCCACCTGGCTCAACCCAGTTCGACGATCTCGTAACCGTGGGTGATTTCAACGCCAGCGCGGTCGAGCATGATCGAGGCCGAGCAGTACTTCTCGGCCGACAACTCAACGGCCCGCTTGACCTGTGCTTCCTTCAGGCCTCGACCTTTGACCACGAATTGCAGATGGATCTTGGTGAAGACCTTCGGGTCCTCGCCAGCGCGCTCGGCCTCCAGGAAAGCCTCGCAACTTTCAACGGCCTGCCGGGACTTCTTCAGGATGCTGACCACATCGAAACTGCTGCAGCCGCCGAGCCCCAGCAGCAGCATTTCCATCGGCCGAACGCCCAAATTGCGACCGCCCGCTTCGGGAGGACCGTCCATGACCACGACATGCCCACTCCCCGACTCACCGAGGAACATGGCCTCACCGGCCCACTGGATGCGTGCCTTCATCTATACGGACTCCTGACTGTGGAAAAGGCCGTCAGCTTAGACCTTGTAACGTATTCGGAAAAGCTCAAGAAGTTGGCGGTTGATGCCGATAAGTCAGAAGCGTCTGATAAGCTGGCGCCAAATCACTGGCGCACATGCCAGCTCCCTCCTAGCAAGAGCCTCTGCGTACCTTGAACAGGATTTCGTGATGGTAGCTTCAACCCTTCCGGGCAAGATCAAGAATATCGACAAGCTGCTGGTGCACTGCCAACGCCGCCGCTATGCCGCCAAGAGCAATATCATCTGCGCGGGCGACCGGGCACAGACCCTGTCGTATATCGTGAAGGGCTCGGTGACCATCCTGATCGAGGATGACGAAGGCCACGAAATGATCATCGCCTACCTCAACAGTGGCGACTTTTTCGGCGAACTGGGCCTGTTCGAGTCGGACGGGCCGCAGCAGCAGCGCAGCGCTTGCGTTCGCGCCAAGACCGAATGCGAGGTCGCCGAAATCAGCTACGAGAAATTCCGCGAACTGGCCCGTCACGACCCGGACATCCTCTACGCCCTTGGCAGCCAGATGGCCCAGCGCATTCGTAACACCACACGTAAAGTCGGCGACCTGGCGTTCTTCGACGTTACCGGCCGGGTGGCTCGCTGCCTGCTCGATCTGTGCAAGCAGCCGGACGCCATGACCCATCCTGATGGCATGCAGATCAAGATCACCCGTCAGGAAATTGGGCGGATCGTGGGCTGCTCGCGAGAGATGGTCGGCCGCGTCCTCAAGGACCTGGAAGAACGCAGCCTGGTGCACGTCAAAGGCAAGACCATGGTGGTCTTCGGCACCCGTTAATCCTCGGGCAGTGCGCCGAGTACCTCGGCGTACACCTTGGACAGGCGCTCGAACCAAGGCGCCGCCGGCGCCACTTCGTGCAGCGCGATATGGCTGTCGGCGCGGCAGCGCTGCTCAAGTGCGCAGCACTCATTGAAGCGATTGACCGCAGCCACCATCGATTCGCGCTCGTTGTCCAACAGCAGTGCACCGTGAACCAGCACTACCGGCCGCTTGCCGCCCAGTCCCTGGCGCCAGCGTTGAGCGGTCCCGACCAGCTTGCGGCCCTCGAGATTGACGTTGTAACGCCCGTCGCAGAAAGCGCCGTCGATCTCGCCGACCGACGCCACCCCACCCCATTCACGCAGTACCTCGCACAGGGGCAGGCACAGCCGCTCGTAGGCCTTCTGGATACGCCCATGATCGCCCTCGCTTCGCGGCGCCACGTAAACCAGCGCTACGTTGACCGTGGCGTGGGATTGCGGCACCGGCTCGCCCCCTGTTTCGCGCAGCAGCACCGGCCAGCCGGCGATCGCCAACTCCGCGCATGCCGTTTCGAAGTGCTCCAGACGGCTCATGCGGCGCGGCATGACCAGTGCGTGGTCGGTAGGTCGCCAGAACAGCACACCGGACTCGCGTTCGCCACGGCAGACGGCAGCAAGCAGATCCTGCTCGGCATGCAGACCTTGTTCGACAGTAAGGGCCAGGGGTTGCTCGGTCATGGTGCACCTTCGAGAATGTGGGGCCTTGGCGCAGGTGAATCCGCTTCCAAAGGCCGCAAGCAAAGACAAAAAAGCCGGCATCGCGCCGGCTTCGTTGCGCTCAGTCCAGCGACTGAACGGTTTTCTTCACCTGGTCGGGGAAAAACAGCCGCTGCAGTTCCAGGCCCGGTTGCTCGGCGCGCATGAACGCTTCGCCGACCAGGAAGGAATACACCTCATTGATTTCCATCAGTTCCACGTCGGCGCGGTTGAGGATGCCGCTCTCGGTGATGGCCAAACGGTCGCGGGGAATGCGGGGCAGCAGGTCCAGGGTGGTGTCCAAGCTGACCTCGAAGGTGTGCAGGTTACGGTTGTTGACCCCCACCAGCGGCGTATCCAGGGTTTTCAGCGCCCGCTCCAGCTCGTCGCTATCATGGACTTCCACCAGCACGTCGAGGCCGACGTCTTTGGCCGTAGCGGCAAGCTCGGCCATCTTCACGTCGTCCAGCGCCGAGACGATCAGCAGCACGCAGTCGGCGCCCAAGGCTCGGGCTTCGACGATCTGATAGGGGTCGACCATGAAGTCCTTGCGAATCACCGGCAGCGATACCGCCGCCCGGGCCTGTTGCAAGTACTGGTCGGCGCCTTGGAAGTAGTCCACATCGGTGAGCACCGACAGGCAAGTGGCCCCCCCCTTCTCATAGCTCACGGCAATGTCCGCGGGCTCGAAGAGCTCGCGAATCACACCCTTGCTCGGCGACGCCTTCTTGATCTCGGCGATGACCGCCGGCTGCTTGGCCCGGGCCTGCTTGATCAAGGCATCGGCAAAGCCACGCGGGGCATCGGCCGCCTTTGCCAGTCGCTCCAGTTCGGCCAGGCTGACGCGAGCACTGCGCTCGGCCACTTCCTGGAATTTGCGGACGATGATCCGCTCCAGCACCGTCGGTACGCTCATGCTCCGTTCTCCTGCTTGAATACGGCGGTAAAGGCGCCCAGTTCCTGGAGTTTTTCCCAGGCAAGGCCAGTGTGCAGCACATCGTGGGCCAGTTCGACGCCCGACTTCAGGCTCATGGCATGGTCGGCGGCATACAGCGCGGCGCCCGCGTTGAGCACGATCATTTCAGCGGCCTTCTGGCCATTTTCGGTCTTGCGCCGGCCCAGCGCGTCGCGGATCAGCGCCAGCGACGCCTGTGGATCTTCGACCGCCAGCCCATGCAGGCTCTGGCTTTTCATGCCGAGGTCTTCAGGCTCGACCCAGTATTCGCTGATCTCGCCGTTCTTGAGTTCGGCCACGAAGGTCGGCGCGGCCAGACTGAACTCGTCCAGGCCATCCTTGGAGTGCACCACCAGCACGTGCTTGCTGCCCAGTCGCTGCAGCACCTCGGCCAGCGGGCGGCACAGCGCCTGGGTGAACACCCCCACCACCTGATGCTTCACCCCGGCCGGATTCGTAAGCGGGCCGAGCATGTTGAACAGGGTGCGCAGGCTGAGGTCGCGGCGCGGACCGGCGGCGTGCTTCATGGCGCTGTGGTGAGTCTGGGCGAACATGAAGCCGATGCCCAGGCTGTCGATGCAGCGCGCGACCTGGACCGGCGTCAGGTTCAGGTAGATGCCGGCCGCTTCCAGCAAGTCGGCGCTGCCGCTCTTGCCGGACACCGCGCGGTTGCCGTGCTTGGCCACCGGGCAGCCAGCGGCCGCGAGCACGAAAGCCGAGGCCGTGGATACGTTGAAGATATTGGCGCCATCGCCACCGGTGCCGACGATGTCGACCACGCCGTCGAGGCTCTGCAGTTCGACCTTCTCGGCCAGCTCGCGCATGACCGACACGGCACCGACGATCTCATCGATGCTCTCGCTCTTCATGCGCATGCCCATGAGGAAGGCGCCGATCTGCGCCTCGCTGCATTGGCCAGTCATGATCTGGCGCATGACATCGCGCATCTCGTCGGTGGTGAGGTCGAGGTGGCCAACGATGCGACTCAGCGCGTTCTTGATATCCATGTCGTTCCTTAACGGCGGCCGCCGGTCTGCTTGAGGAAATTGGCGAACAGCTCGTGGCCCTGTTCGGTGAGGATTGACTCCGGATGGAACTGTACGCCTTCGATGTTCAGGGTCTTGTGACGCAGGCCCATGATTTCGTCGACCGAGCCATCTTCGTGCGCCGTCCAGGCGGTGACTTCCAGACAGTCCGGCAGGGTATCGCGCTTGACCACCAGCGAGTGATAGCGGGTCACGGTCAGGGGATTGTTCAATCCGGCGAACACACCCAGGTCACGGTGGAACACCGGACTGGTCTTGCCATGCATCACCTGGCGCGCGCGCACCACCTCGCCCCCATAGGCCTGGCCGATGGACTGGTGCCCCAGGCACACGCCGAGGATCGGCAGTTTGCCGGCAAAATGCAGGATGGCTTCGATGGACACCCCAGCCTCGCTCGGCGTGCAGGGGCCGGGAGACACGACGATGCGTTCCGGATTCAAGGCTTCGATCTGGGCGATGGTCATTTCATCGTTGCGAATGACCTTGACCTCGGCACCCAACTCGCCAAGGTACTGCACCACGTTGTAGGTAAAGGAATCGTAGTTGTCGATCATCAGTAACATCGGGGCAACCTCTTGAACTTACTGACTGTACTTTCGGACCTGCCTGCGTCGTTCATGGGCGCGGCGATACCGCGACGGCGATGTGGAACGGCAGGAGGCAAACGGGACGGGCCGGGCAAGGCCGGCAGGGGAAAGTGTCAGGCGCGCCAACGCCAACGGGCGTGAGCCTTGATAACGCGCATCAGGAGTTTGCTGACGATCAACACGGGGGAGTTCTCGCTCATACGTCCCGGCACAGTAGCCTACCGCAACAACGGGCGCAATACGCGGCAAACCCCGGCAAACGCAGAGGCCTGGAACCTACCGGCGGTTTTTTTGCTAAGGTCTGCGAGCTGTTCCTCAAAACAACAACGAAACGGAATTTCATCCATGCGCCAGCCACCGTTCCTGCGTACTACCCTGTGCCTGCTCAGCCTGGTCTGCAGCCAGGCCATGGCAGCGCCCTCCCCTTATTCTTCCCTGCTGGTTTTCGGCGACAGCCTCAGCGATGCGGGACAGTTCCCGGACCTGACCGGCAGCGCGCAGGGCCTGCGCTTCACCAATCGCCAGGGCAATGGCGACTACGCGCCCGTGTCACCGATGATCCTCGGCACCAAACTAGGCTTTTCCGCCACGTCATTGGGACCTTCGACTTCGCTGAGCAACCTGCTGCAAGGTCGGCCCGACGGCAATAACTGGGCGGTCGGCGGCTACACCACGCAGCAAGTCCTCGACTCGATCACCGAAACTTCCCAGGCAGTGATTCCGCCCGGGCGCCTGGGCGCCGGCCTGGTGCTGCGCGAGCGTCCCGGCTATCTGGCCGGCGGACTGCGCGCCGACCCCAACGCGCTGTACTACCTCACCGGCGGCGGCAACGATTTTCTCCAAGGCCTGGTGAACAGCCCCGCCAGCGCCGCCGCAGCCGGTGCCCGCCTGGCGGCCAGCGCCCAGGCCCTGCAGCAGGGTGGAGCGCGCTACATCATGGTCTGGCTGCTGCCGGACCTGGGCCAGACACCGAACTTCAGCGGCACGCCGCAGCAAGCGCCGCTGTCGCAGCTTTCAGGCGTGTTCAATCAGTCGTTGCTCGGCCAACTGCGCCAGGTGGACGCCGAAGTCATCCCGCTGAACATTCCCACGCTGCTCGGCGAAGCGCTGCGCAGCCCGGCGCAATTCGGCCTGGCCGCCGACCAGAACCTGGTCGGCACCTGCTACAGCGGCGACGGCTGCACCGCCAATCCGGTGTACGGCGTGAACGGCAGCAATCCCGATCCCTCACGGCTGCTGTTCAACGATTCGGTACACCCAACCATCGCCGGTCAGCAATTGATCGCTGACTACGCTTATTCCATTCTCGCTGCGCCCTGGGAGCTGACACTGCTGCCAGAAATGGCTCACGCCAGCCTGCGCGCGCATCAGGACGAACTGCGCAATCAATGGCGCTCGCCCTGGCAGCCGGTCGGCCAGTGGCAGGCGTTCGTCGCCACCGGTGCCCAGGACCTGGATTTCGGCAGCCAGCGTAGCGCCGCCAGCGGCGACGGGCGCGGCTACAACCTGACCCTGGGCGGCAGCTACCGGCTCGACGACGCTTGGCGCGTAGGCATTGCAGCGGGCGCCTATCGGCAGAAGCTCGAAGCAGGGCCACGGGATTCGGACTACGCGCTCGACAGTTACCTGGCCAGCGCCTTCGCCCAGTTCCGTCAGAACCGCTGGTGGGCCGATGCAGCGCTGACCGCCGGTCACCTGAACTACGACAATCTCAAGCGCAACTTCGCCCTCGGCGCAGGCGAGCGTAGCGAGAAAGGCAGTACCGACGGCGAGGCCTGGGCGCTCAGCGGCCGACTGGGCTACAACCTGGCGACCGACGACAGCGCCTGGCAGTTGGCGCCATTCATCAGCGCGGATTACGCGCGGGTGAAGGTGGACGGCTATGACGAGAAGAGCGGACGTTCGACGGCGCTGGGCTTCGACGACCAGGACCGCACGTCACGGCGACTGGGGGCAGGCGTGCTGGGCAGTGTGCAGGTGATGGCCAATACGCGGTTGTTCGCCGAGGTGGCACGCGAGCACGAGTTCGAAGACGACCGCCAGGACCTGACCCTGCACCTGACCAGCCTTCCAGCCAACGACTTCACCCTCGCCGGGTACACGCCCCACAGCAACCTGACGCGGGCGAGCCTGGGCATCAGCCACGAGCTGGTGCCGGGGGTGAAGCTAGCGGGGAACTACAACTGGCGCAAGAGCGACGAACTGCGCCAACAAGGGATGAGTGTGGGCGTAAGCGTGGACTTCTAACGCTTCAAGTCGGCGCAAGGCCGCTCCTGCAGACAGACTGATCGTCTTGCAGGCGCGGCCTGAGCGTCATGCTGTTCACTTAAAGATGCTGGGTCCGCTTCGCGGCCCTTTCGCGACACAAGGCCGCTCCCACAATGTCCGCGCAAACCCTGAAACAGGGGCTGTACGGACCCTGTGGGAGATTCTATGGTTGTGGGCAATGCTTTTTGCCGCCTTTGCTCACGTATTCGCCTTGAGTCTTCATCAAGGCGAATGCAATTCTGGCCAGCTTTCGCGCCAGGATGACCAGGGCCTGAGTGGTTGCCTTACCTGTACTCCGATAATGTTCATAGACCTCCTTCCAGGCCTCGGTTTTGCTAGCGGACATGGCGGCGTTGTGCAAGAGTCGGCGCACTTCTGAGCAGCCGCGCTTGGTCAAGCGTCTGCGTCCGCATTTCTGGCCTGATTCGGAAACTTCCAGATCCATACCCAGAAAAGCGATGAAGGAGTCGCTTCGCTTAAAGTCGCCACGGATGAAGGCAGTGACCAAAGCGACAGCCGTTAGAAAACCAATGCCTTCAACTGCTTGGCAGCGGGCAACCTGCTCGCTCAGCCCTGCCTCTCTCACTGATGTCTTCAAACGCTTTTGAATCAGCAGATCAAGCGATGCAAAGTGCTTGGCAAAACTTTTGAAGGCTTCTTTGAGGGACACTTCGTTTCCCCAGCTCTGGGTCAGGCTGGTGCGTGCCGACACCAGTGCTGCTCGGCGTCGCAGAAGGCTCTGGAGCTTGCTGTAGACGGCTGGAGGGGGCGTCCAAGGACGAAGCGCACTGCCCTCACGATTAAGGAAACGGGCGAGTAGACAGGCATCAGACGCATCGGTTTTGACACGCCCGCCAATTCCTTTTCGGTAGTTGCTCAGCTGGAACCCATCGACGACATAGACGGCAAAACCCACTTCGTAAGCCATCTCCACCAAGTCCAGGTGATAAACGTTGGTGGCTTCAACACAGATGGCCGTATTGGCAGGCTGAAGTGCCAGCCATTTGCGGATCTCAGGCTTGGTATTTTTAAACGCGTGTTGTTGAGCAGTGTCCTCGCAGTAACTGACCAGTTCGACCTTGGCGACATCGACGCCAATGATGAACTTCTCGACTCGCATTGCCATGACCTGAACTCCCACGGTATGGTTTTTGGGCTCGGAGGGGGTTCACCAAGAGGCGCTGGCTTGCTTCTATCGTCGCTTGCAAACGATGCATTCTTTATCGGCGCTTTGGTGAAGGGGTGGGGCGAGGTCTCCCACGGTCTGTACTGTTTGTGGACAGTCAGATTCGGCCTTTTCGTCCCACCACCCCTTCGAGTATCACCATACAAGCGGCCTTGTGTCGCGATCGGGCTGCGTAGCAGCCCCAATTCCAGCAATACAGATCTTAAGTGAACAGCATTACGGCCTGAGCGGGACTGCGCAACAGCCCCGATGCGAAGGGTTTACTTGAGCGTGGTCTGCTCAGCCAGCGCCACCGCGCGGAACATGGCGCGGCGCTTGTTGATGGTTTCTTCCCACTCCAGCGCCGGCACCGAGTCGGCGACGATGCCGCCACCGGCCTGTACGTGCAGTTCGCCGTCCTTGATCACCGCCGTGCGAATGGCGATGGCGGTATCCATATTGCCGTTCCAGGCGAAATAGCCCACCGCGCCACCATAGACGCCGCGCTTGACCGGCTCCAGTTCGTCGATGATTTCCATCGCGCGGATTTTCGGCGCACCCGACAAGGTGCCGGCCGGCAGGATCGCACGCAAGGCATCCATCGCCGTGAGGCCCTCGGCGAGTTCGCCGGTGACGTTGGAGACGATGTGCATCACGTTGGAGTAGCGTTCGATCACCATCTTCTCGGTCAGCCGCACGCTGCCGGTGGACGACACCCGCCCCACGTCGTTGCGCCCCAGGTCGATCAGCATCAGGTGCTCGGCGATTTCCTTGTCGTCCGACAGCAAGTCGTCTTCCAGCGCCCGGTCCGCTTCCTCGGTGGCACCGCGCGGGCGGGTGCCGGCGATGGGACGGACCGTGACCAGATTGTCCTCGACCCGCACCAGCACTTCCGGCGAACTGCCGACCACGTGGAAGTCGCCGAAATTGAAGAAGTACATGTAGGGCGTCGGGTTGAAGCAGCGCAGCGCACGGTACAAGTCGATGGGCGCAGCCTTGAAATCGATGGACATGCGCTGCGACGGCACCACCTGCATGCAATCGCCGGCCAGGATGTACTCCTTAATCCGGCCCACGGCCTTCTCGTAGTCGTCGCGGGTGTAGCTGGAGCGGAACGCCGGTTCTGCGGGCATCGGGCCGCCGAGATCCAGGCCACGGCGTGGGGTGATCGGCTGGCGCAACGTGTCGAGCAACCCGGCCAGCCGCGCCTGGCCCTGCTCGAAGGCCTGCGTATCCTCCGGATCGACCAGCACGATGGCGTGCATCTTACCGGCCAGGTTATCGAACACCACCACCGCGTCGGACACCATCAGCAGGATGTCCGGCACGCCCAGTGGATCAGGATTCGGGCTGGCTCCCAGGCGTTTCTCGACATAGCGCACGCAGTCATAGCCGAAGTAGCCGACCAGACCGCCGTTGAAGCGCGGCAGACCGGCGATGTCGGCGACCTTGTAGCGCTGCTTGAACGACTCGACGAAGGCCAGCGGATCCTCGACCTCATGGCTTTCCACTTCGACCCCGTCTTCCAGGATGCTCACCCGGTAGCCGTGAACCCGCAGCACCGTGCGCGACGGCAGGCCGATCATCGAATAACGGCCCCACTTCTCACCGCCCTGCACGGACTCGAGCAAGTAGGTGTTGGGCTGGTCGGCCAGCTTGAGGTAGATCGACAGCGGTGTGTCGAAGTCGGCCAGGGTTTCACAGGCCAGGGGAATGCGGTTGTAGCCGGCAGCGGCCAGGCGCAGGAATTCTTCGCGGGTCATGGGTAGCCTCGGGGCAAGCAGCAATGGGGTCGGACGAGCAGACGAGCCGGCAGGCGCCGGCGGGCAGGAGTCAGGCGCGCCAGCGCCAGCGGGCCAGGGCCTTGATGACTTTCATCCAGAATTTGCCGGTGACACCCACAGTGCGATCTCTGTCTTTGGAGGCGTGAAGGTTTGCCCACGTTATCCCAGTGTCGGTGACGACGCAACCGGGCAACAGCAGACGCAAATCATCCAGCACCAGGCTTGGCGATTCCTCTTCGATCGGCCGCCCGTGGTTGTAGCCGTAGGTCAAGCCGACGCTCTTGACCCCCGCTGCCGTGGCCGCCAGCACATCGTTGCGCGAGTCGCCGACGAACAACGCGTGCTCCGGAGCGATGCCCGCCATCTGCATGACGAACAGCAGTGCGGCCGGGTCGGGTTTCTTCTGAGGCAGGGTGTCGCCGCCGATGATCCAGCGGAAGTAGCGGCCGATCTTCATCTGGTCGAGCAAGGGCGCGACGAAGCGTTCGGGCTTGTTGGTGATCAGCGCCATCTCCACACCCTGCTTGTGCAGCCAGCGCAGGGTGTCGCGCACGCCGGGATAGACCACCGTCAGCTCATGGCTTTCGCCATAGGCTTGCATGAACAACGCCAAGCCTCGCTCAGCCAGTTCGGGGTCCACGTCGGCATGCTCGAGACTGCCGGCCAAGGCGCGGCGTACCAGCACCTCGGCGCCATTGCCGACCCACTGACGCACGGCTTCTAGACCCGCAGGCGGGCGACCCAGGGCAACCAGCATGTGGTCGACGGCGGCGGCCAGGTCCGGCACCGAGTCGATCAGGGTGCCGTCCAGGTCGAACATGACCAGCTTGGGCAGCGTCCCCGGGAACAACTGCTCGAAGCCACTCATGGGCGCGCCTGGGCGAGCTCGGCATGCATCTTGGCGATGACTTCGGCGTAATCCGGCGCGTTGAAGATCGCCGATCCGGCGACGAAGGTGTCAGCGCCTGCGGCGGCGATCTCACGGATATTGCCGACATTGACCCCGCCATCGATCTCCAGGCGGATATCACGGCCGCTGGCGTCGATCAGTGCGCGTGCTTCGCGCAGTTTGTCGAGGGTGCCGGGAATGAACTTCTGTCCGCCAAACCCTGGGTTGACACTCATCAGCAGGACCATGTCGACTTTGTCCATCACGTACTTGAGCACGTCCAGGCCAGTGGCCGGGTTGAACACCAGGCCGGCCTTGCAACCGCCGTCACGGATCAGTTGCAGCGAACGGTCGATGTGCTGGGTCGCTTCAGGATGGAAGGTGATGAAGGTGGCACCGGCCTCGATGAAATCGCCGATGATGCGATCGACCGGGCTGACCATCAGGTGCACGTCGATCGGGGCGGTCACGCCGTACTTGCGCAGCGCGCTGCAGACCATAGGGCCGATGGTCAGGTTGGGCACGTAGTGGTTGTCCATGACATCGAAGTGGACGATGTCGGCCCCCGCGGCCAGGACCTTGTCCACGTCCTCGCCCAGGCGGGCGAAGTCGGCGGAAAGAATGGAGGGGGCAATAGCGTAGGGCTGCATGGCGCACCTGTTGGCAGAATCACGGTGGCGCGCATTGTAACTCAGGCGAATGGATCGGGGCTGATTGGTATCAAAACCGCAGTTGCCTGTACCGGCCTCATCGCGGGACGAGCCCGCTCCCACAGGGATCCCACTGTTCATGAGTGCAGTGCTCTACCTGTGGAGCGGGGTTGCCCCGCGATGAGGCCGACACTACCGCCGCAGAGTCAGCCAGGTTGCTGGGTACGCAGCTTCTCGCTGCGCCCGCGCAGCCACTCCAGGGTCAGCAGCAACACCACCGAAAAACCGATCAGCAGCGTCGCAGCGGCGGCGATGGTCGGACTGAGGTTCTCGCGAATGCCGCTGAACATCTGCCGTGGCAGGGTGGCCTGCTCGGGACCGGCGAGGAACAGCGTCACCACCACTTCATCGAACGACGTGGCGAAGGCGAACAGCGCCCCGGAAATCACCCCGGGCGCAATCAGCGGCAAGGTCACCCGACGGAATGCCAGCAGCGGCGAGGCGCCCAGGCTGGCCGCCGCGCGAACCAAGTTGTAGTTGAACCCCTGAAGCGTCGCCGACACGGTGATGATCACGAACGGCACACCCAGCACCGCGTGCACCAGGATCAGCGAGAGGAAACTGTTGCCCAGCCCCAGCGGCGCGAAGAACAGGTAGCTGGCCACCCCGATGATCACCACAGGCACCACCATTGGCGAAATCACCAGCGCCATCACCAGCGACTTGCCGGGAAAATCGCCACGGGTCAGGCCGATTGCGGCCAGAGTGCCGAACACCATCGCCAGCACCGTGGCCGCCGGGGCGACGATGATGCTGTTCCTGAGCGCGCGCATCCACTCGGCCGAGGCGAAGAAGTCCTGATACCACTGCAGCGAAAAGCCTTGCAGCGGGTAGACCAGGAAACTGCCGCTGTTGAACGACAGCGGGATGATGACCAGCACCGGCAGCACCAGGAACAGCAGGATCAGGCCGCAGAGAATGCGCAGGCCGTAGAACCAGACCCGCTCCACCGGCGACATGTAAGGGCTCAACATGACAAGGCTCCTCAGCTCAGGCGCAGGCGGCTGGCGCCGACCAGCCAGCTATAGATCAGGTACAGCAGCACCGTGGCCAGCAGCAACAACCCGCCCAAGGCGGTGGCCATGCCCCAGTTGATGCTGGTGTTGGTATAGAACGCGACGAAGTAGCTGACCATCTGGTCGTTCGGGCTACCCAGCAGCGCCGGCGTGATGTAGTAGCCGATGGCGAGAATGAACACCAGCAGGCAACCGGCGCCGACACCGGCGTAGGTCTGCGGGAAGTACACGCGCCAGAAGCTGGCGAACGGATGACAGCCCAGGGAGATCGCCGCACGCATGTAGCTTGGCGAAATGCCCTTCATCACGCTGTACAGCGGCAAGATCATGAAGGGCAGCAAAATGTGGACCATGGAGATGTACACGCCGGTGCGGTTGAACACCAACTCCAGCGGCTGATCGATGACGCCCATGGCCATGAGTGCACTGTTGATCAGGCCGCCCGATTGCAGCAACACGATCCACGCGGCCACCCGCACCAGAATCGATGTCCAGAACGGCAGCAGCACCAGGATCATCAGCAGGTTGCTTTGACGGGTCGGCAAGTTGGCCAGCAGGTAGGCCAACGGATAGGCCAGCAGCAGGCAGATCGCGGTGATCACCACGCCCATCCACAGGGTGCGGGCGAAGATGTCCAGGTAGATGGCCTGGTCGGGCGTGGTCTTGGCCAACTCGCCCAGGTCGTCGATGCGGTGGTCCAGCGCGGCCAGCAGGTAGAACGGCGTCACCGAGCTGGTATTGCGGCGGATCGCTTGCCAGTAGGCCGGGTCACCCCAGCGCTCGTCGAGGCTCTGCAGCGCCTCTTTATAGGAAGCCGGCTCGGTCTTGAACGGCAAGGCGCGGGCCGTCTTCGACAGCAGGCTGCGGTAGCCGGCCAGTTCCATGTTCAGGCGCTTGGAGAGCTCGCCCAAGGTCTGGTTCTTGCGCGACTGCGCCAGGTCGTCGCTCAGGGCGCGGTACACCGCTTCGCCGGGCAGGCTCTTGCCATCCCACTGCGCCACCGCCTCGACGGTGCGCGGCAGGCCGGCCACCACTTCGGGGTTACCGACGCTCTTGAACAGCAACGCGGCGATCGGCACCAGAAATACCAGCAGCAGAAACGCCACCAGCGGTGCGATCAGCGCCTGCGCCTTCCAGCGGTTGACCCGCTCGGCACGCTTGAGGCGCTGCTTGAGACTTGGACCTGCGCCTTCATTGAGGGGCACTGCAGTGGCCATGACGAACTCCGCAAACAGGAAAACGGGGGAGCGCCGGCCAACGGCCCGGCGCTCCAGCGACACGCGTTACTTCTTCGCCGCCCAGGCGTTGAAGCGTTGCTCCAGTTGCTCGCTGTTGTCAGCCCAGAAGGCCACGTCGATCTGCACCTGGTTGGCGATGTTCTCCGGCGTGGTCGGCATGTTCTGCTTGACCTCGTCGCTGAGCAGGGCGACGGCCTTGGCGTTGGCCGGGCCGTAGGCGATGTTCTCGGAGTAGATCTTCTGCTGCTCAGGCTGGACGCTGTAGGCGATGAACTTCTTGGCCTCCTCGACGTTCTTCGCACCCCGCGGAATGGCCCAGGCATCGAAGTCGTAGATGCCGCCGTTCCACACCACCTTCAGGTTGCTCTCCTTCTGCACTGCCGCGATACGCCCGTTGTACGCCGAGCTCATGACCACGTCGCCGGAGGCCAGGTACTGCGGCGGCTGGGCGCCGGCTTCCCACCACTGGATGCTCGGCTTGAGCTCGTCGAGTTTCTTGAAGGCGCGGTCTACACCGGCCTTGGTGGACAGCACCGAGTAGACATCCTTGGGCGCCACGCCGTCGGCCATCAGGGCGAATTCCAGCGTGTACTTGGCGCCCTTGCGCAGGCCGCGTTTGCCGGGGAATTTCTTCGTGTCCCAGAAATCGGCCCAGCTGGTGGGGGCGGACTTGAGCTTGTCGGCGTTGTAGGCCAGCACCGTGGACCACACGAAGAAGCCCACGCCGCACGGCTGGATGGCGCCTTTGACGTAGTCGGACTCGTTGCCGAACAACGCGGGATCGAGCGGCTCGAACATATCCTCGTCACAGCCACGGGCCAACTCTGGGGACTCGACCTCCACCAGATCCCAGGACACGCTCTTGGTGTCGACCATGGCCTTCACCTTGGCCATTTCACCGTTGTATTCCCCGGCGACGATCTTGCCCTTGCCTGCCTGTTCCCACGGCTCATAGAACGCCTTGACCTGGGCGGCCTTGTTGGCACCACCGAAGGACACCACGGTGAGGTCCGCGGCCAGCACCTGGCCGGCGGTGAACAACCCCAGGGCCAGGGCGGTCAGTTTCAACTGCTTGCGCATTATTATTCTCTCCACAGTACAGGGTTGGTGAAACGAACCATCAGTGGGCTTCGACGACCGGGTCGAGCGCGCGTGCGTGCTCCACCGCCCAGCCCAGCGGCACTACGTCGCCCACGGCCAGCGCCGGGTCGAGCTCGGCAATCGGCTGCTTGACGAAGAAATCGCTCTTGCCGCACACCTCCAGGCGAACCCGTACGTGGTCGCCCAGGTAGATAAACTCGGCCACCCGGCCGGAAAACCGATTGGCGCAATGTGCGCTGTGGCCGTTGAGGCGCACCCGCTCGGGGCGCACCGACAAGGTCACCGGCTCGCCGGGCGCACCGACGTTCACCGCCAGCGCCTCGACCTGCTCGCCACGCGCCAGTTGCACCTGGCAGCGCTCACCCTGACGCGACAGCAGGGTGCCATTGAGGCGGTTGTTCTCGCCGATGAAGTTGGCCACGAAGGTGTTGGCCGGGGCTTCGTAGAGCGTGCGCGGATCGGCGATCTGCTGGATCTGCCCCTGGTGGAACACGGCCACGCGATCGGACATGGTCAGCGCTTCGCCCTGGTCGTGGGTCACGTACACCACGGTCACGCCCAGGCGCTGGTGAATGTGCTTGATCTCCATCTGCATGTGCTCGCGCAACTGCTTGTCGAGTGCACCGAGCGGCTCGTCCATCAGCACCAGTTGCGGCTCGAACACCAGGGCGCGGGCCAGCGCCACGCGCTGCTGCTGGCCCCCGGAGAGCTGGCCGGGGTAGCGCTTGGCGAAGCTGTCGAGCTGGACCATGTTGAGCACGCGCTTGACCCGTTCGCTGATGTCGGTCTTGCTCAGGTTGCGTACGGTCAGGGGGAAGGCCAGGTTCTCGGCCACGGTCATGTGCGGGAACAGGGCGTAGTTCTGGAACACCATGCCGATGTCGCGCTTGTGCGGCGGCACATTGTTGATCGAGCGGCCTGCCAGTTGGATCTCGCCAGCGGTGGGGGTCTCGAAGCCGGCCAGCATCATCAGGCTGGTGGTCTTGCCGGAGCCCGAGGGGCCGAGCAGGGTCAGAAACTCGCCTTTGCGGATGTCCAGGTTGAGGTCTTTGACGATCAGCGATTCGCCGTCATAGCTCTTCTGCACGCCCCGAAAGCTGACCAGCGTCTCGTTCGATTTCGCCTCGCTCATGCCCTGCACCTTCTTGTTGGAATGACTGCGTGGGCGAAAGACTAGAAGAACGGTTACCTCGCCGAAATCGGCGGTGCTGAGAGAATGCCATCATCCAGATGGAAGATTCGTTGTAGGGATCCCCCTACATGAATGACGCAAATGGAATGCTCATTCACTCGGGGCATCGGCCGCTACTCGCACGCTTGCAGGGCGAGCCTTGTGCCGCGATGGCCCCGGTGCAGGACGAGAAACCGCAGTCAGGCCGATAGCTGTCGCAATCAGATCAGCTTGTGCGCCATGGCGTACTTCACCAGCTCAGCCAGCGAGTGGACTTGGAGCTTCTGCATCAGCCGCGCCTTGTGCGTGCTGATGGTCTTGCTCGACAGCGCCAGTTGCTGGGCGATGTCGTTGACGTTGGCGCCCTGGGCCAGGCGCTCGAACACGGAAAACTCCCGCTCGGACAACAGCGTGTGCAACGGCCGGGTTTCGGTCAGCCCCACTTCGAAGACCATGCGGTCGGCCAGCGCCGGGTCGATATAACGACCGCCACCGGCCACCCGGCGAATGGCGGTGAGCAGCAGCGCCGGGTCGCTGTCCTTGGTGGCATAGCCCGCCGCTCCAGCCTTGAGCGCGCGTGCGGCCATCTGCGCTTCGTCGTGCATCGACAGCACCAGGATCGCCGGTGCGTTGGCCAGTGCACGGATACGCGGGATCGCTTCCAGACCGCTGATACCCGGCATCGAGATGTCCACCAGCACCACGTCGCAGGGCGTGTGGCGCAAGGCATCGAGCAACTGCTCGCCATTGCCCGCCTCGCCCACCACCTGCAGGTCCTTGGCCAGGCCGATCAATTGCTTGATGCCTTCGCGCACGATGGTGTGGTCTTCGGCTACCAGCACTCGGATCACGCTGCTTCTCCTGTCATGAAAGGGGGACGGCCACGCTCAGGCTGGTGCCCTCACCCGGCTCACTGTCCACGGTCACGCTGCCGCCGAGTATCAACACCCGCTCGCGCAGACCGACCAGACCGAACGAGGTAGGACGCGACTGTTCGGGCTCGAAACCGACGCCATCGTCGATCACCGTCATGCGCAGCAAGTCGCCGTCGCGCCTGAGCTCGATCTGCACGGTGTGCGCCTGGGCATGGCGCATGACGTTGGTCAGGGCTTCCTGAAGGATACGGAACAGGCCGGTGGCCTTGGCATCGCTCAAGGGTGGCAGATTATCCGGCACCTGCACCAGACAGGGAATCTGCGTACGTGCCTCGAAGCGTCGGGCCTGCCACTCGACGGCCGAGGCGATGCCAGCATCGAGAATGGGCGGGCGCAACGCCGTGGCCACATCGCGCACCAGTTGGAACAGCTGGGCGATCGAGCGCTTCATGCTGGCCAGACGCTCGTGCAGGGCCGGATCGAGATCGGCGAAGGCCAACTCGCACATCGACACTTCGAGCTTGAGCACGGTGAGCATCTGCCCCAGCTCGTCGTGGACCTCACGGGCGATGCGCGCTTTCTCTTCCTCGCGCACGCTCTCCAGGTGCGCCGCCAATTCACGCAGTTGCTCCTGGGAACTGGCCAGTGCCAGCTCGGCGCGCTTGCTCTGGGTGATGTCCCAGACGATACCGTCCCACACCACCCGTCCGTCGGCCTGGCGCCGGGCGCGGGCCTTGATGTCGGCCCAGCGCTCGGCGCCCTGGCGGGTGACCATGCGACCCTGCCAGGACCAGTCACGGTCGCTGGCCAATGCCAGGTTTTGCACGCGGTGATAGTCGGCGCGGTCATCGGGATGCACCAGCGAACGCAGCCCCATGTCCGGCTGCTGGATTTCGACCGGCGCGTAGCCGACCAGCGCCTGGCTGCCTTCGCTGATATAGGGAAACTCCGGCTCACCCTCGGCGGGATCGCGCTCCAGACGAAATACCAGTCCCGGCACGTTGCCGGCGATGCCCTTGAGCCGCGCCTCGCGCTCGCGCAGCTCGGCCAGGGCGCGACGGCGATCGGTGATGTCGGTGAGGAACACCACCAGGTACTCGGCGTCGCGAAAGCGCAGAAAGCTCAACGACAACTCGACCGGCAGCAGGCGGCCATCGGCGCAACGGCACAGGCTCTCGAACGCCTGGGCGCCGCTGTCGCCGGTGCGCACGCGGTTCCACAGCACGCGCCAGCGGTCCATATCGAGGCTCGGTTCGATGTCGCCCAATGGCCGCTCCAGCAACTGCCCTTCATCATGCCCAAGCATGTGTTCGGCCGCATGGTTGGCGTAGCGCACGTGGCTGTCCCAATGCACCCAGAGAATGCCCACGGTGCTCTGATCGATGGAGAACTGGCTCAGGCGCAGCGCCTCCTCACGGCCTTGGCGCTCCACCAGCGCCTCGCGCGCGGCCAGCAGTCCGCGCTCCAGACGTCGTTGCTGACGCCGTTGCAGGGCCAACGTCGCCAAGGCGCCCAGCAACAGCAAGCCCAACAGCAGCGCCAGGTTCTGCCAGAGACCTGCCGACTCGCCACCGCGTGGATACTGCGGCTGCAGCCAGCGCTGATGCAGTTGCTCCAGGGTCTTGGCCGGCAGCGCCTGCAGGCCGCGTTGCAACACCTCGGCCAGCAGTGGCCAGTCACGCCGCGAGCCGATGCGCAGCAACTGCGGCAGGCCGATATCGGCCACCACGGCCAGGTCGCTGAACTCGCTTTCGCGCGACAACCGGCTCAGTTGCGCTTCGTCCAGCACGGCAAAGCGCGCCTGGCCGCTGAGCACCCGTTGCAGCGCCTCGCGGTCGTTGGCCGCACCTTGCAGGTCGAGCCGCGGGTAAGTGCTGCGCAGGTAATCGGCCAGCACACCGGGCAAGCGCACCGCAACGCCGTCAGCGGCCCCGAGCTTCTCCAGGTCAACCGCCCGCGTGCTGCCGCGCAGGCCCACCACAAGCTGCGGCACCCGCATGTAGGGATCACTGAACAACCACAGGCGCAGGCTCGCCGGGGTCTGGGTGAGGCCAGGCGCGAAGTCGATCTCGCCGATTTGCAGCGCATGCTCCAGGCCGGCCTGGTCCGGGTAGTTGCGCCAGGTGAGGTCCAGGTCCAGGGCACGTGCCAGCTCGCTGACCAACTCGACGTTGGCCCCGTACAGTTGCTGCAATCGACGGTCGAACTGCGCGTAGGGCGCCTGCAACACCAGGCCTACGCGCAGGTTGCGATGGCCATCGAGCCACTGCTGCTGTGCCGGCTCCAGTTGCGCCAGCGGCGTCGCCTCCTTGGCCAGCGCGATCAAGGGCAGGCACAACCAGCCGATAACCAACAGGCAACGCAATCGCTTCATCGGGGGCTCGTCCTGGCAATGATGGCCAACTGCGTGGCCGTCGCGGGCATTTACTATTAGGCTGCCGGTATATTCTGGCCTTGGGTTGATCCATGTTCACACTTTATCGCACGTCGCTGGCCCTGTTCTGCCTGGCCGCAGCCCTTCCCCTGAGCGCCCACGCCGCTGAGGCCGAGACTCCGGCCGCCCCCGCCGAGGCCGCTGCGGTGCGTGCGCCGCTGCTCGAGCGCAGCCAGGAAGATGCCCTGGCGCTGGAGCGCTTGGTGCCCAAGGCGCAGCAGCAGACCTTGCAGGCCGATGGCGAGAGCTTCCTGGCCCTGTGGAAACCCGCCAATGACAGCAACCCCAAAGGCGCGGTGATCATCGTGCCGGGTGCCGGCGAAAGCGCCGACTGGCCTGTCACCGTCGCCCCGCTGCGCAATCGCTTTCCCGATGTCGGCTGGCACAGCCTGAGCGTCAGCCTGCCCGACCTGCTGGCCGACAGCCCGCAGCCGCGCGCGGCTGATACCCCCGCACCCACGGCCAAGGACAAGGGCGAAGGCACCAGCGCCCCCGCCAAGGACACCCCGGACGACGCCAACGCCAATGTGGCCCAGGCGACCGCGCCGGATCCGGATACCGCCCAGGGCACCGACGCGGCGCAGGCCAGCGAACACAACGACCAGGCCGATGCCGCGCGCATCTTCGCCCGCCTGGACGCTGCCGTGGCGTTCGCTCAACAGCAGAATGCCCACAGCATCGTGCTGATCGGTCACGGCAGCGGCGCGTACTGGGCGGCGCGCTATGTCAGCGAAAAGCAGCCACCGCAGGTGCAGAAGCTGGCGCTGATTTCCGCGCAGACACCGGCGCGGGTCGAGCACGACCTGGAAAGCCTGGTGCCAACGCTCAAGGTGCCGACTGCCGATATCTATTTCGTCACCCGTACCCGCGACCAGAACGCCGCCCAATTGCGCTTGCAGGCCAGCAAGCGCGAGAAGGACAGCCAGTACCGGCAACTCTCGCTGATCGCCATGCCGGGCGACCGCTCGGCCGAGCAGGAGCAATTGTTCCGTCGGGTGCGGGGCTGGATGATGCCGCAAGATCCGCTAGAGGCACCTTGAGACGCCACGGCGGCCGGGGACCGATCGCTCAGATCCCCCGCCGCGTGCGAATCAGCGCATAGGCCTGGTGCAGTTCGCGGGTCCGCTCGGTGGCTTCGCGCACCCGCGCCTCGCTCGCGCCGCTGCCCACCAGCTTGTCCGGGTGATGACGACTGACCAACCGTCGATAGGCCTGCTTGACCTGGTCCGCGTCGGTGTCGGGCTCGACCCCCAGTACGCGCAGGGCGGCGGCATAGGTCATCGCCCCGCTCGCCACCGCCGCACGGCTCGGCTCGTACTCCTGCGACAGCGCCTGCACCTGGGTGCGGGTCATGCCCAACTGCCGGCCCCAGTTGAGCAGCAGTTCGCGCTCATGATGCCCTGCCTTGCCATCGGCCCAGACCATGCGCCAGCAGGCGCGCAGTGCGCCTTCCGCACCGTGCGGCTGATGACCGATGCGGCGCAGGTAACGGTCAAGACGACCCTTGCCCGCCTTGCCACGATTGAAGGCCGAAATGGCCCGCAGGCGGGCGGGTTCGCCAAGGTCCAGACGGGTCATTTCCTGCCGCGCCTGGTGAATGTGCCCCTCGGCGACGCGCCCATCGCTCTTGGCCAACCGTCCCAGCAGCAGGAACAGCAACTCCTCGTCGCGCAGCGCCGGACGTCCACCCAAACGCTCGCGCGCATCCTCCCACCCTTGTATACGCAGACGCCGATCCATGGCCTGGCCCAGCAAGGCGCCCAACAGCGCACCCGGAATACTGGCCACGACAAAACCGGCCCCGGCACCGATCACTGTGCTCGGCCACCACATCTCAGGCACGCTCGCCGATCAGGCGCTCGACCTCGGCCAGGCGCTCGAGCGTACCGACATCCACCCACTGCCCCCGATAGTGCTCACCGGTCACCTGCCCGTCCGCCATCGCCCGACGCAGCAGCGGTGCTAGCTTGAAGGCGCCGGGCTGGCAGCCGTCGAACAGGTGCGGGTGCAGCAGCGACAGCCCGCTGAAGGTCAGGGTGCCGGGGCTGTCATCACCGTCGAGCACATGCACGCCGTCGAGGCGGAAGTCGCCACGACCGTGATGCGCGGGGTTATCCACCAGCACCAGGTGTGCCAGGCCCTGCAGCGGTTGGCGCAGGCGGGTGAAGTCGTAGTCGGTCCAGACATCGCCGTTGACCAGCAGGAACGGCGCCTCGCCCAGCAGCGGCAACGCCTTGAAGATACCGCCACCGGTCTCCAGCGGCTCGCCTTCGGGGGAGTAATGGATGTGCAGGCCGAAGCGGCTGCCATCCCCCAAATGATCTTCGATCTGCTGGCCCAGCCAGGCGTGATTGATCACCACCTCGGTGATGCCCGCGCTGGCCAGGGCCTGGAGGTGATACTCGATCAGCGGTTTGCCGGCGGCCGGCACCAGGGGCTTGGGGGTATGCAGGGTCAGCGGGCGCATGCGCTCGCCTTTGCCGGCCGCCAGGATCATCGCCTTCATGGGCGCGCTCCGCTGTCGAGTTCGGCCAGCAGTTCACCCAACTCCGCCAGCTCCGGACGGCGAGCGATCACCTCGTGCAGGTAGGCGAAGAACCGTGGCACGTCGGCGAGGTAGCGCGGTTTGCCATCGCGGTGGCAGATGCGGGCGAAGATGCCGATCACTTTCAGGTGACGCTGAACGCCCATCAGATCGCTGGCGCGCTGGAAGTCAGCGAAGTCTGCCTGTACCGGGATGCCGGCCGCACGCGCCTGGTCCCAGTAGCGGCGCAACCAGGCGTCGACGCGGGCCTGGGGCCAACTGAGGAAAGCGTCCTTGAACAGGCAGGTGATGTCGTAGGTCACCGGGCCGTAGACCGCATCCTGGAAGTCCAGCACGCCGGGATTGGGGGTGCTGAGCATCAGGTTGCGCGGCATGTAGTCGCGGTGCACCAGCACCTTGGGCTGCGCCAGGGCACTGTCGATCAGCAATTGGCTGATGCGTTGCCAGCGGGCCTGCTGAGCGTCATCGAAGGCAGTGTTCAGCGCGTGGCCGACGTACCACTCGGGGAACAACGCCAGCTCGCGGCGCAGCAGCGTCGTGTCATAGCTGGGAAGCGGTGCCTGCATCGGCAGGCGCTGCAAGGCCAGCAGCGTCTCGATGGCCGCCTCGAACAGCGCATCCGCGTTGTCGCCGTCGATCACCTCCAGATACGTCTGACGTCCCAGGTCGCTCAGCAGCAGGAAACCCCGTTCCAGGTCCTGGGCATGGATGACCGGCACGTTGACCTGGGCGCTGGCCAGCAAGTGATCGATGGCGACGAACGGTGCGCAATTTTCCTGGGGCGGCGGCGCATCCATGATCACCAGACTGCGGCCGCCACCTTCCCAGCGGAAGTAGCGGCGAAAGCTCGCGTCGCTGCTGGCGGCGGTCAGGCTGCCGGTCGGCACCTCGCCCCAGGCGTTGTCGCGAAAAAGATTCTGTAACTGTCGTTCGAGCCACACAGTCAGCTGTTGCAGGCGTACATCATGATCGGGCATTACAAGGGTCTCCGACGGCCCCTAGCCGTCAAGCGGGTCATGCTTTATTATCCAGCATCTTTTTCAGACCATCGAGAGGCGTGCGGCCCCCACACGCGGGCAGATGGCACGCAGGAAGCCCGGACTAATAAGATGGCATTGAAATCCCCCGCGTTTCGTAGAAAGTTTCCGTTGCTGGTCACTGGCGGTCTGCTGGCCCTGCAACCTCTGGCCACCTCGTACGTGGTGGCTGCCGAGCAGTTCGACTGCCAAGTGTCCGCCGCCGGTGGTTGGGACTGCAAGCCCAAGACTGCAGCCAACACGTTGCCGCCGCGCCCTGTGCACGATGGTGCCGCGCTCAGTGGCGGCACCGAGGCCCAGACCGCCGAGGCGGCTGGCAGTAGTGCCGAAGCCAAGCCGGTGCTGGTCACCGAGAGTAAAGGCCGTGGCCTGAAGTCGCGCAGCGAAGACTACAGTCACTTGGACTGGGTGCCGCGTGACAAGCTCACGGCCGCCCAGTTGGCCGAGACTGGCCCCTATTGCGGCGGTGCCTACATCGAGCCGATCCGTCCTGGCATGAACGACTCCACGCCCAAGGATGAATCGCCTACCTACCTCAACGCCAAGGTCTCCAAGTACCAGCAGGAGCAGCAGGTCGCGACCCTGGCCGGTGACGTGGTCATGCGCCAGGGCAGCATGCAGGCCCAGGCCGACGAGGCCAATCTGTACCAGGCCGAGAACCGAGGCGAGCTCAAGGGTAACGTGCGCATCCGCGACAACGGCACCCTGGTCGTCGGCGATCAGGCCGAGGTCCAGCTCGACACCGGCGCAGCCAAGATCGACAACGCCGAATACGTGATGCACAAGTCGCACATCCGCGGCAATGCGCTCTACGCCAAACGTGCCGAGAACGCCATCATCCGCCTCAAGGACGGTACCTACACCACCTGTGAGCCGGGCAGCAACGCATGGCAGCTCAAGGGCAACAACATCACGCTCAACCCGGCCACCGGCTTTGGTACCGCGACCAACGCGACGCTGCGGATCAAGGACATTCCGGTCTTCTACACGCCGTACATCTATTTCCCGATCGACGACCGTCGCCAGTCCGGCTTCCTGCCGCCGTCGTTCAGCACCAGCAGCGACACTGGCTTCATGCTGGTCACGCCGTACTACTTCAACCTGGCGCCTAACTACGACGCCACCTTGTACCCGCGCTACATGGCCAAGCGCGGCTTGCTGATGGAAGGCGAGTTCCGCTACCTCACCAAGTCCAGCGAAGGCCAGTTCGGCGGCGCCTACCTCAACGACGAGGACGACGACCGCAAGCTGCAGACGGACTACAAGAAAGAACGCTGGATGGTCAACTGGCAGCACAAAGGTGGTCTCGACGATCGCATCATGACCGAGGTGGACTACACCGACATCAGTGATCCGTTCTACTTCCAGGACCTGGAGTCGGATCAGATCGGTGTCGAAAAGCGCGACTTCGTCAATCAGCAGGGCGCTATCAACTACCGCGGCGACAGCTATACCGCACGGTTGAACGTGCAAGCCTACGAGATGGCGACCATCTCGCAGATCACGCCGTACGACCGCCTGCCGCAGATCACCGTGAACGGCATGCTGCCGTATCATCCGGCCGGGATGGACTTCACTTACGATACCGAGGCTGTTCGGTTTGATCGTGATTTGAAGAATGACTTCGTGCGAAACAAGGATGGTTTTCCGGACATCAGCACCGGTATTGCAGGCCGGCGCCTGGACGAGAGCGTCTCCGGCATCGCCCGCGCCAACGGCACTCGCTTGAACCTCGCGCCCGCGATAAGCCTGCCGATGGAAGCCAGTTATGGCTACGTCACGCCGAAACTCAAATATGTCTACACCAGCTATGACCTGGATCTGGACGGTCAGGGCAAGGCACAAGCCCTCGCCCAGTCGAGCAACCCTGCCTACGGCAGCTACAGCAGCTCGATCAACCGCGATATCCCGGTCTTCAGCGTCGACAGCGGCCTGTACTTTGATCGTAATACCTCGATGTTCGGCACCAACTTCCGCCAGACCCTCGAGCCGCGTCTGTTCTATCTGTATGTTCCGAACAAGGACCAGAAGGACATCCCGCTGTTCGACACGAGCGAAAATCTCTTCAGCTATGACTCACTGTTCCGCGACAACCGCTTCAGCGGCACGGACCGGATCGGTGACGAGAACAAGCTGTCGCTGGGTGTGACCACCCGCTGGATCGAAGACAATGGCTTCGAGCGTCAGCGCTTCAGCATCGGCCAGGCTTATTACTTCGAGGACCGTCGGGTCCAGTTGCCAGGCATCAACTATCGCGATCGCGACGACGCCAAGTCGACTGTCTCGCCCTACGCGCTGGTTTATCAGTATGCCTTCAACCGCGACTGGCGCTTCAATTCGGACTTCAACTGGGACCCGGACAGCCGCAGCACCCGCTCGGGTAGCGCGATGTTCCACTACCAGCCGGAAGACAACCCGAACAAGATCGTCAACCTCGGCTATCGCTACCGTAACGACACCATTGCCTACGATTCGCTCACTGGCACCTGGAAAGTCGGCGGTGGTGACTATGGCACGCCAGGCCAGGCGAACTACATCAAGGACTACTACAAGATCCAGCAGCACGACTTCTCGGTCATCTGGCCTCTTGTTCCGCAGTGGAGCGTCATCGCTCGCTGGCAGCACGACTACAACCGCAACCGCACCCTCGAAGCGATGGGTGGTTTCGAGTACGACAGTTGCTGCTGGAAAGTGCGTCTGATCAACCGTTACTGGCTCGACACCGACGACTTCAGCCAAGCCACGCCGCAGAACGAAAAAGGCGACCATGGCGTATTCCTGCAGATCGTCCTCAAAGGCCTCGGCGGCGTCGTCGGCAACAAGGTCGAATCGTTCCTGGACCAAGGCATTCAAGGTTACCGTACCCGTGAAGAGCAAGCTTATTGATCGTCTGCGCCCACTGATGCTGGGCGCTGTAATGCTGAGCGGTGCGGTGTATGCCGCACCCCAGCCACTGGACCGTGTGGTGGCCATCGTCGACAACGACGTGGTCATGCAGAGCCAACTGGACCAGCGCGTCCACGAAGTGCAGCAGACCATCGCCAAACGCGGCGGTGGTGTGCCACCGGCGAGCGCGCTGCAGCAGCAGGTGCTCGAGCGCCTGATCGTCGAAAACCTGCAACTGCAGATCGGCGAACGCTCCGGCATTCGTATCACCGACGAGGAACTCAACCAGGCCATCGGCACCATCGCCCAGCGCAATGGCATGTCGCTGGATCAATTCCGTGCAGCCCTGGCCCACGACGGTCTGTCGTTCGATGACGCCCGCGAGCAGGTCAAGCGCGAGATGATCATCAGCCGCGTTCGCCAGCGCCGCGTGGCCGAGCGCATCCAGGTTTCCGAGCAGGAAGTGAAGAACTTCCTCAACTCCGACCTGGGCAAGATGCAGATGTCGGAAGAGTACCGCTTGGCCAACATCCTCATTCCAACCCCGGAAAGCGCCAACTCCGACGCGATCCAGGCCGCTGCGCGCCAGGCTGGCGACGTTTACCAGCAACTGCGCAAGGGCGCGGACTTCGGCCAGTTGGCCATCGCCCGCTCGGCCAGCGAGAACGCCCTGGAAGGCGGCGAAATGGGCTGGCGTAAAGCCGGTCAATTGCCACCTGACTTCGCCAAGATGCTCAGCAGCATGTCGATTGGCGACATCACCCAGCCGATTCGTATCCCCAATGGCTTCATCATCCTCAAGCTCGAGGAAAAGCGTGGCGGTAGCGAAAGCGTGCTGCGTGACGAAGTCCATGTGCGCCATATCCTGATCAAGCCGAGCGAAATCCGTAGCGACGCCGCGACCGAGCAACTGGCTCAGCGCATCTATGATCGCATCCAGAATGGCGAAGACTTCGCCGAGCTGGCGAAGAGCTTCTCGGAAGATCCGGGCTCCGCGCTCAATGGCGGTGACCTCAACTGGGTCGATCCGAACAGCCTGGTGCCGGAATTCCGCGAGCAGATGGCCAATGCCCAGCAAGGTGTGGTCACCAAGCCGTTCAAGACCCAGTACGGCTGGCACGTGCTGGAAGTGCTGGGCCGCCGCGCCACAGACAGCACCGAGCAGGCACGTGAGCAGCAAGCGCTGAGCGTGCTGCGCAACCGCAAGTATGACGAAGAGCTGCAAAGCTGGTTGCGTCAGATCCGCGACGAAGCCTACGTTGAGATCAAGCTGCCTGGCGCCGAACAGGCCGCGCAGTGAAACCCCTACGTTTCGCCGTCACGCCTGGCGAGCCCGCAGGCATAGGTCCCGACCTCTGCCTGCTGCTCGCCGCAGAGCAGCAACCCCACCCCCTGATCGCCATCACCAGCCGTGACCTGCTCCTGACGCGGGCCGCGCAACTGGGGCTGGCGATCAGTTTGCTTGAGGTCTCCCCACACACCTGGCCTGACGAGCCCGCTCCTGCAGGTAGCCTGTACGTCTGGGATACGCCGTTGGCGGCGCCCGTGCAATCCGGCCAGCTCGATGCGCGCAACGCTGCCTTCGTGCTGCATACCCTGACCCGCGCCGGTCAAGGCTGCCTGGACGGCGATTTCGCCGGCATGATCACCGCCCCCGTGCATAAGGGCGTGATTAATGAAAGCGGCATTGCATTCTCCGGACACACCGAATTCCTTGCCGAACTCACCCACACCGCCCAGGTCGTGATGATGCTGGCTACCCACGGCCTGCGCGTGGCCCTGGTGACCACGCACTTGCCGCTGCGTGACGTCGCCGAGGCCATCACGGCCGAGCGCCTGGAGCGTGTCACACGCATCCTGCACGCCGATCTGCGGGACAAGTTCGGCATCGCCACGCCCCGCATTCTGGTCTGCGGCCTCAATCCGCATGCCGGCGAAGGCGGCCACCTCGGCCGCGAAGAAATCGACATCATCGAGCCCACCCTCGAGCGCCTGCGCGCCGAGGGCATGGACCTGCGCGGTCCATTGCCGGCCGACACCCTCTTTACCCCCAAATATCTGGAGCATTGCGACGCAGTGCTGGCGATGTACCACGACCAGGGCCTGCCCGTGCTCAAGTACAAAGGCTTCGGCGCCGCCGTCAATGTCACCCTGGGGCTGCCGATCATCCGCACCTCGGTGGACCACGGCACCGCCCTGGACCTGGCCGGCAGCGGCAAGGTCGACACCGGCAGCTTGCGCGTCGCCCTGCATACCGCCTACCAGATGGCCGAGAACCGACCATGAACGAGCATTACCAACACCGGGCGCGCAAGCGCTTCGGTCAGAACTTCCTGCACGACGCCGGCATCATCGACCGCATCCTGCGCGCCATTCACGCCAAGGCCGGCGAGCACCTGCTGGAAATCGGTCCAGGCCAAGGCGCACTCACCGAAGGATTGCTGGGCAGCGGCGCGCAACTCGACGTCGTCGAGTTGGACAAAGACCTGGTGCCCATCCTGCAACACAAGTTCGCTGGCCGTGACAACTTCCGCCTGCACCAGGGCGACGCGCTGAAGTTCGACTTCAATACCCTGGGCGTTCCACCGCGCAGCCTCAAGGTGGTCGGCAACCTGCCGTACAACATCTCCACCCCACTGATTTTCCACCTGCTGGCGCACGCCGGTCTGATCCGCGACATGCACTTCATGCTGCAGAAGGAAGTGGTCGAGCGCATGGCGGCCGGTCCCGGTGGCGGTGATTGGGGTCGTCTGTCGATCATGGTCCAGTACCACTGCCGCGTTGAGCACTTGTTCAATGTCGGCCCCGGCGCATTCAACCCACCGCCGAAGGTGGACTCGGCAATCGTGCGTCTGGTCCCACACGAAGTGCTGCCGCATCCGGCCAAGGATCCAGCACTGCTCGAACGCGTAGTCCGCGAAGCGTTCAACCAGCGCCGCAAAACCCTGCGCAATACCCTCAAAGGTCTGCTCGACAGCCAAGCCATCGAAGCGGCAAGCGTCGACGGCAGCCTGCGCCCTGAACAGCTCGACCTGGCAGCCTTCGTCCGCCTGGCCGATCAATTGGCGGCGCAGCAAGGCTGATCGCCTTGCTCGTGGCGCGTGCCTGATCGCGCCTAGAACACGCCCATGATAGGCACGGCCAGCCCGCACCGCTGGCCCTCTGCCCTCGCAATGGCCTAGACTGCGACAATCGCGTTAATGCTCCGTTCGCCAAGGCCCTTGCATGTCCGACCCCCGCTATCAGATCGACGTCAGCGTCGTCACCCGCTTCCTCAAAGACCAGTCAGACCCCGAAAACAACCGGTTCGCCTTCGCCTATACCATCACGGTGGCGAACAACGGCACCCTCAAGGCCAAGCTGACCGCACGCCATTGGTTGATCACCAACGGTGACGGCGAAGTCGAAGAAGTGCGCGGCGACGGCGTGGTCGGCCAGCAGCCGGTCATCGCGCCTGGGCAGAGCCACACTTATAGCAGCGGCGCGGTCATCAAAACCCGTGTCGGCACCATGCAGGGCAGCTACCAGATGTTCGCCGAAGATGGCACACGCTTCGACGCACCCATCGCGCCCTTCCGTCTGGCGGTGCCCGGGGCCCTGCACTGATGGCTACTTATGCCGTCGGCGATCTTCAAGGCTGCCTGAAACCGCTCAAGTGCCTGCTCGAACAGGTGCATTTCAATCCAGCGAGCGACCGCCTGTGGTTGGTGGGTGACCTGGTCAACCGTGGCCCGGAATCGCTCGAGACCCTGCGCTACCTCTATTCGATGCGGGATTCGTTGGTCTGTGTGCTGGGCAATCACGACCTGCACCTGCTCGCCGCCTGGCACAACCCCGAGCGCTTGAAGAAGAGCGACACGCTGCGCGAAATCGTCGAGGCACCCGATGCCGATGCGCTGCTCGGCTGGCTGCGCCGGCAGAAGTTGCTGCATTACGACGAAGCACGCGGTATCGCCATGGCCCACGCCGGCATCCCGCCCCAATGGACCTTGGGCAAGGCGCTGGAGTTGGCAGCAGAGGTCGAGCAGGTGCTGCGCGACGACAACCGGCTCCAGCCTTACCTGGACGGGATGTACGGCAACGAGCCGAACAAGTGGAGCAAGGACCTGACCGGCATCGAACGGTTGCGGGTGATCACCAACTACTTCACCCGCATGCGTTTCTGCACGGCCTCCGGCAAGCTCGATCTCAAGAGCAAGGAAGGTCTGGACAGCGCACCGAAGGGCTACAAAGCCTGGTATGCACACAAGAACCGTCGCTCGCGGCATGTGAAGATCATCTTCGGGCACTGGGCAGCCCTCGAAGGGCGGGTGGACACACCCGACATCATCGCGCTGGACACCGGCTGCGTCTGGGGCGGCGCCATGACCCTGTACGACCTCGACAGCGGGGCGTATCACCGCTGCGCCTGCACCGACGAAGGGGACGTCCGCGCCCCCGCGAACCGACTAGAATCGACGATCGAACCTGAAGGAAAGCGTACCCATGAGCGAATTCAAGCGCATCCCCCGGAGCAGGCCCTGGCCCTGCGCGAGCAAGGGGCTGTGGTGGTCGACATTCGTGACGCCGCCGCCTATGCCGCCGGCCATGTCACCGGTGCCCGCCACCTGGACAACCACTCGGTGGCCGACTTCATCCGCCGAGCGGACCTGGATGCGCCGACGCTGGTGGTCTGCTATCACGGCAACTCCAGCCAGAGCGCGGCCGCCTACCTGGTGGGCCAAGGGTTTTCCGACGTCTACAGCGTCGACGGCGGCTTCGAGTTGTGGCGCGCCACCTTCCCAGGTGAAACCGAGCAAAGCCAACCCGAATAATTTTTTCATCTGCTCTGCAGCCCGCGCGCTCTGCGGGCTTGCGCCCCACCTGACGAACGGTCGCAGGCAACTTCTTGCCACCACGACCTTGACCTTGCCGATTACCAACTATCCTTAAGCCCAGGCCATCCAAATCAGGGGAGAGCCGGTACACCGGCGTGCGGGTCATCGGTAGCGTTTCAGGGTGTTCTGGGGGGTACAAGGCATTCGGCGAAAGCCGCTTGCATGCCAGCATCAGCTGACTGATCCGGCGTCGTCTCCACGTATCGAGCGAGGTGACGTCATGAGCATTTTTAGCCACTTCCAACAACGTTTCGAGTCCACCCGCCAGGAAGAACTTTCGCTGCAGGAGTACCTCGAGCTGTGCAAAGAGGATCGCAGTGCCTACGCCTCGGCGGCTGAACGGCTGTTGCTGGCCATCGGCGAACCGGAGCTGATCGACACCTCCACCAACTCCAGGCTGTCGCGGATCTTTTCCAACAAAGTGATCCGCCGCTACCCGGCCTTTGCCGACTTCCATGGCATGGAAGAGTGCATCGACCAGATCGTTTCCTACTTCCGCCATGCGGCCCAAGGCCTGGAAGAGAAGAAGCAGATTCTCTACTTGCTGGGCCCGGTCGGTGGCGGTAAATCGTCCCTGGCCGAAAAACTCAAGCAGTTGATCGAGAAAGTCCCTTTCTATGCCATCAAGGGGTCACCGGTCTTCGAAACACCGCTGGGCTTGTTCAATGCCAACGAAGATGGCGACATCCTCCAGGAAGAATTCGGCATTCCAAAGCGTTACCTGAACACCATCATGTCGCCGTGGGCAACAAAGCGCCTGCAGGAGTTCGGCGGCGACATCAGCAAGTTCAAGGTGGTCAAGCTGTATCCCTCGATCCTCAACCAGATCGCCGTCGCCAAGACCGAGCCGGGTGACGAGAACAACCAGGACATCTCGGCCCTGGTGGGTAAAGTGGATATCCGCAAACTCGAAGAATTCCCGCAGAACGACGCCGATGCCTACAGCTATTCGGGCGCGTTGTGCCGCGCCAACCAGGGCCTGATGGAATTCGTCGAGATGTTCAAGGCGCCGATCAAGGTCTTGCACCCTTTGCTGACCGCCACCCAGGAAGGCAACTACAATAGCACCGAAGGTCTGGGCGCGATCCCCTACTCCGGCATCTTGTTGGCCCACTCCAACGAATCGGAGTGGCACACCTTCCGCAACAACAAGAACAACGAAGCCTTCATCGACCGGATTTACATCGTCAAGGTGCCCTACTGCCTGCGCGTCAGCGACGAGATCCGCATCTACGACAAGCTGCTGGTCAACAGCTCGCTGGCCAAAGCCCATTGCGCGCCGGACACGCTCAAGATGCTGGCCCAGTTCACCGTGCTGTCGCGCTTGAAAGAGCCGGAAAACTCCAACATCTATTCGAAGATGCGTGTCTACGACGGTGAGAATCTGAAGGACACTGACCCCAAGGCCAAGTCGATTCAGGAGTACCGTGACAGCGCGGGCGTCGACGAAGGCATGAATGGCCTCTCCACGCGCTTCGCGTTCAAGATCCTGTCGAAAGTGTTCAACTTCGATCCCCATGAAGTGGCCGCCAACCCGGTGCACCTGCTGTATGTCCTCGAACAACAGATCGAGCAGGAACAGTTCCCGGCAGAAGTTCGCGAGCGCTACCTGCGCTACCTGAAAGAGTACCTGGCGCCGCGCTACATCGAGTTCATCGGCAAGGAAATCCAGACGGCCTACCTGGAGTCTTACAGCGAGTACGGCCAGAACATCTTCGATCGCTATGTGCTGTACGCCGACTTCTGGATTCAGGACCAAGAGTACCGCGACCCGGAAACCGGCGAGATCCTCAACCGCATCGCGCTCAACGAAGAACTGGAGAAGATCGAGAAACCGGCGGGCATCAGCAACCCGAAAGATTTCCGCAACGAGATCGTCAACTTCGTGCTGCGTGCGCGTGCCAACAACAACGGCAAGAACCCGAGCTGGCTGAGCTACGAAAAACTGCGGGTGGTGATCGAGAAGAAAATGTTCTCCAACACCGAGGATCTGCTGCCAGTCATCAGTTTCAACGCCAAGGCCAGCAAGGAAGACCAGAAGAAGCACAACGACTTCGTCACCCGGATGGTGGAACGTGGCTACACCGACAAGCAGGTTCGCCTGTTGTCGGAATGGTACCTGCGGGTCAGGAAATCGCAATAAAGCGACCAGTCGTCTGCCGTAAGCTGCGAGCGGTCGCGTAGCCCCTCAGGGGCTGCGCGTCGGCTTGCGGTGATGGTGGCTGCGTTGTCTAGCAGCTTGACGCTCGAAGCTTGCAGCTGCGCTTAGCGGAGGCCCCATGAGCTACGTGATCGACCGACGCCTGAACGGCAAGAACAAGAGCACGGTGAACCGGCAGCGCTTTCTGCGCCGCTACCGTGAGCACATCAAGAAGGCGGTCGAAGAGGCCGTGAGCCGCCGCTCCATCACGGACATGGAGCATGGCGAGCAGATCAGTATTCCCGGTCGCGACATCGACGAACCGGTGCTGCATCACGGTCGCGGCGGCAAACAGACCGTCGTCCATCCAGGCAACAAGGAATTCACCGCTGGTGAACACATCGCCCGCCCCCAGGGCGGCGGCGGTGGAGGCGGCAAAGGCAAGGCCGGCAACTCCGGCGAAGGCATGGATGAATTCGTCTTCCAGATCACCCAGGAAGAGTTTCTCGAGTTCATGTTCGAGGACCTCGAATTGCCAAATCTGGTGAAACGTCACCTGACCGGCGCCGACACCTTCAAGACCGTGCGTGCAGGCATCGCCAGCGAAGGCAATCCGTCACGCATCAACATCGTACGTACCCTGCGTTCGGCCCATGCCCGCCGCATCGCCCTGACCGGCAGCAGCCGCGCGCTGTTGCGGGCGGCGCAAAAAGAGCTGGAGCGGTTGAGGGTCGAAGAGCCTGCCAACTTCACCGACATTCAGGAAGTGGAAGCCGAGATCGTCCGGCTCAAGGCACGCATCAACCGACTGCCCTTCCTCGACACCTTCGACTTGAAGTACAACCTGCTGGTCAAACAGCCCAACCCCAGTTCCAAGGCGGTGATGTTCTGCCTGATGGACGTCTCCGGCTCCATGACTCAGGCGACCAAGGACATCGCCAAGCGCTTCTTCATCCTTTTGTACCTGTTCCTCAAGCGCAACTACGACCGCATCGAAGTGGTGTTCATCCGCCATCACACCAGCGCCCGCGAGGTGGACGAAGAGGAGTTCTTCTATTCCCGCGAAACCGGCGGCACCATCGTGTCCAGTGCATTGAAACTGATGCAGGAAATCATGGCCGAGCGTTATCCGGCCAGCGACTGGAACATCTACGCGGCCCAGGCGTCCGACGGCGATAACTGGAACGACGACTCCCCCATCTGCCGCGACATTCTCACCCGCCAGATCATGCCGCATGTGCAGTACTACACTTACGTCGAGATCACCCCTCGCGAGCACCAGGCGTTGTGGTACGAGTACGAGCGCATCGGCGACGCCTTCCCGGACACCTTCGCCCAGCAACAGTTGGTTTCGGCCGGTGACATCTATCCGGTCTTCCGTGAACTCTTTCAGCGCAGGTTAGCCACATGACCGCCAGAGCACAGAGACGCCAACCCATTTCCACCGGCTCGGAGTGGACCTTCGAGCTGATCCAGACCTACGACCGGGAGATCGGTCGGCTGGCCGAGCGCTATGCGCTGGACACTTATCCCAACCAGATCGAAGTGATCACGGCCGAGCAGATGATGGACGCCTATGCCTCGGTCGGCATGCCCCTGGGCTATCACCATTGGTCCTACGGCAAGCAGTTCCTGAGCACTGAAAAATCCTATAGCCGTGGTCAGATGGGTCTGGCTTACGAAATCGTGATCAACTCCGACCCTTGCATCGCCTATCTGATGGAAGAGAACACCATCTGCATGCAGGCGCTGGTAATAGCCCACGCCTGCTACGGACACAACAGCTTCTTCAAGGGCAACTACCTGTTCCGCACCTGGACAGACGCCAGTTCGATCATCGACTACCTGGTCTTCGCCAAGCAGTACATCGCCCAGTGTGAGGAGCGTCACGGCATCGATGCCGTGGAAGACTTGATCGACTCTTGTCATGCACTGATGAATTACGGCGTGGACCGCTACAAGCGCCCCTACCCCATCTCGGCGGAGGAAGAGCGCCGTCGCCAGAAAGAGCGTGAAGAGCACCTGCAGCGGCAGATCAACGACCTGTGGCGCACGATTCCCAAAAGCGCGGATAAAACCGGGGATCGTGACGATGCCCGCTTCCCGGCCGAACCCCAGGAGAACATCCTCTATTTCATCGAAAAACACGCACCCCTGCTCGAGCCCTGGCAACGCGAAGTGGTGCGAATCGTGCGCAAGATCGCCCAGTACTTCTACCCACAACGCCAGACCCAGGTGATGAACGAAGGCTGGGCGACTTTCTGGCACTACACCTTGATGAACGACCTGTACGACGAAGGCCTGGTCACCGACGGCTTCATGATGGAATTCCTACAGTCGCATACCAGTGTGGTGTTCCAGCCCGGCTACGACAGCCCCTATTACAACGGCATCAATCCCTATGCCCTGGGCTTTGCCATGTACACCGACATCCGGCGCATGTGCGAGCACCCCACCGAAGAAGACCGCCGCTGGTTCCCGGACATCGCGGGCAGCGACTGGCTGTCGACCCTCAAATTCGCCATGACCAGCTTCAAGGACGAGAGCTTCATCCTGCAGTACCTCTCGCCCAAGGTGATCCGCGATCTCAAGCTGTTCAGCATTCTCGACGACGATCAACGCGATGACTTACTGGTGCCGGCCATCCACGACGAGGCCGGATACCGCCTGATCCGCGAACAACTGGCCGCGCAGTACAACCTTGGCAACCGTGAGCCCAACGTGCAAATCTGGAGCATCGATCGGCGCGGCGATCGCTCGCTGACCCTGCGCCATCAACAGCACAATCGCAAACCTTTGGGTGAATCCACCGACGAGGTGCTCAAGCACCTGCACCGTCTGTGGGGTTTCGACATCCACCTGGAGACCGTACAGGGCGACAAAGTGGTCAAAACCCACCATATGCCGCCTCGCGGCGAGCATGGCGAGACGGGCGACTACAGTCGTTCGGACATGTCGGTGATTCATCACCTCTAGCCTCGCACGACTGCCGACAGGGTATGCTGTCGGCTGTCATGGAGGCTGTATATGCACATCTACAAAGTTGGCGGCGCCGTACGCGACCGCCTGCTCGGGCGCCCGGTCAGCGATGTTGACTGGCTGGTGGTCGGCGCCACGGTCGAGGACATGCACGCCCAGGGCTTCCGCCCGGTCGGCGCCGATTTCCCCGTGTTCATCCACCCGAAAACCGGCGAGGAATACGCCCTGGCGCGCACCGAGCGCAAGAGCGGTCGTGGCTACGGCGGCTTCACCTTTCACGCCAGCCCAGAGGTGACGCTCGAAGAAGACCTCATCCGTCGCGACCTGACCATCAATGCCATGGCCGAAGACGCGCAGGGCAACCTGCTGGATCCATACAACGGAAAGGCGGATCTGGAAAACCGCATTCTTCGTCACGTTTCACCGGCGTTCGCCGAAGATCCCCTGCGCGTACTGCGCGTCGCCCGGTTCGCTGCCCGCTATGCGCCGCTGGGCTTCAACGTCGCTGACGACACGCTGGCGCTGATGCGGCAGCTCAGCGTCAGCGGGGAACTACAGGCACTGACAGCCGAGCGGGCGTGGAAAGAAATCGAACGGGCGCTGATGGAAAGCCAACCTCAGGTGTTCATCGAAGTGCTGCGCGATTGCGGCGCGCTGCATGAGTTGATGCCAGAGCTCGATGGCTCCAGCCAGGCGCTCGCTCCGTTGCGTCAAGCGGCCGAGCACGACCAGTCGCTGCCGGTGCGCTGGGCCTGCCTGATGCTGGCCATCCACGACACCACGCAGATCAATGCCGTGAACCAGCGTTTCAAGGCACCACGCGACTGCCAGGAATTGGCGTGGTTGGTAGGTGACTGCCTGCCGCTGGCGGACCGCGCGCGCGAACTCGAACCTTCAGCGCTGCTGGCGTTGCTGCAGAAATTCGATGTGTACCGCCGGCCGCAGCGCTTCGAGGAGTTCATCGCGGCGTGCCAGATGGCAGCCTTCGCCCATGGCGCGCGCAGCTATGCACAAGCCGACTATCTGCGCGGCGCGGCATCGAAGGCACGGGGCGTGGATGTGAAACCGCTGGTGGCCAGAGGGCTGACCGGGCAGGCATTGGGTGAGGCGCTCAAGGCGGAGCGGCTGCACGTGCTGGCCCAGCACAAAGCCACTGCGCCTTGCGTATAGCCGCTAGGCGCCGCTTGGCGTCAACTGCAACCCGCGCCACTCGAACGGCACCGGCGCCAGCACCTGCTGAATGTCAGCCTCACGCCAAAGTTGCGCCATGACCTTGCCCTGCCCCGGATGCACCAGATCAGGCGCCAGCAGCGACAGCGGCCAGAGCACGAACGCATTCTTCAGGATCTCGGCGCGTGGCAGTACCAGGCCATCGAAGGTGCCGTTCAGGTCATCGAACATCAGCACGTCGATATCCAACGGCAAGCCTTTTCGGTCCGGCGCATAGCGGCCGTTGTCGGCTTCGATGAACTTGAGTCGGCGGTCCAGTTCCAGCAATGGCATGTCGGTCTGACCGCTGACCACCAGATTGAAAAACGGCCCGCTCTTGATGCCCACGGCTTGGCTTTCGAACACCGCCGAGCAGCGCATATCACTCAGGATGCCGGCCAGCGCATCGAGTCCCGCGCACAGATGGCGCTCGCGCTCGGTGTTGCTGCCCAGGCCCAGATAAACGGTGCTCAGAGACATCCGCGCTCGATCTCCACACCTACACCACCCCGTGCCGCCGGTACGGCTCCGGGCTTGGTCAGCTTCAGTCGCATCCAGGGGATGTCGAACTCGGCCATCAGCGTTGCCACCAGGCGCTCGGCAAAGGTTTCCACCAACTCGAAGCGCGACTGCTCGGCGAACGCCTGGATACGCGCCGAGACACTGGCGTAGTCGAGCGCCAGGCTGAGGTCGTCACCGGCTGCGGCGGGACGGTTGTCCCAGGCAAAACTCAGGTCCAGGCGCAGGCACTGGCGAATGTCGCGCTCCCAGTCGTAGGCGCCGATGACCGTATCGACCTCCAGCCCTTCGATGAACACTCTGTCCAAGCACTTCTCTCCACAGCACGACAAGGGCGACGGGCGCCGTTAGAATCAGGGCGTCCCCGCCCGGAATAGTTAGCATGTTTTGGTTACTGGCGCTGCTCGCCTACCTGCTCGGCTCGCTGTCCTTCGCCATCGTCCTGAGCCGCCTCGGCGGCCACCCGGACCCGCGTTTCAGCGGATCAGGCAACGCCGGTGCGACCAACATGCTGCGCCTGGCAGGGCGCAAGCTGGCCATCCTCACCCTGCTCGGCGACCTGTGCAAGGGTTTGCTGCCCGTGCTGTTGGCCGACTTTGTCGGCCTGAGCCTGCAAGACCAAGCCTGGATCGGCCTGTGCGCGGTGCTCGGCCACCTGTTTCCGCTGTACTTCCGTTTCAAGGGCGGCAAGGGCGTAGCCACTGCCGCCGGCATGCTCATGGGCTTGTATTTTCCCGCGGCGCTACTGGCGGTGGCAGCCTGGCTGCTGACCTTCTACCTGACCCGTACCAGCTCGCTGGCCGCGCTGATCGCCACACCCTTGACCCTGCCCCTGCTGGCCTGGCGCGAGCCTGCGGCGCTGCTGCCGATGAGCGTGCTCACCGTGCTGATCGTCTGGCGCCACCGCAACAACCTGCGCGACCTGTTCGCCGGGCGCGAACGCCACTTCTGAGCCCCGCCGTCAAAGCGGCGGCAGTTGCTCCATCGGCCAGCGCGCCTGCACGCTGATCGCCAGATCCTGCTGCTGGCCCGCCAATAGCCGCTGGCACCCAGCGTAGGCAATCATCGCGCCGTTATCGGTGCAGAACTTCGCACGTGCGTAGTACACATTGCCGCCCATGCTGGCCAACATGCCTTCGAGCGAGGTGCGCAACGCCTTGTTCGCACTCACGCCGCCAGCGATGACCAGGCGCTTGAGGCCAGTCTGCTTGAGCGCACGCTTGCACTTGATGGTCAGAGTCTCCACCACCGCCTGCTGGAACGCCAGCGACAGGTCGCAACGGGTTTGCTCGCTGTCGTCCCCGGCATTGCGGCACTGCTGCCAGGTATTGAGGGCGAAGGTCTTGAGGCCGCTGAAACTGAATTCCAGGCCCGGGCGATCGGTCATGGGCCGAGGGAACACGAAACGTCCGGGGGTGCCCTGCTCAGCCAGGCGGGCGATTTCGGGACCACCCGGATAATTCAGGCCGATCAACTTGGCGGTCTTGTCGAACGCTTCGCCGGCAGCGTCATCCAGGCTTTCACCCAAGAGCGCGTACTGGCCAATGCCATCGACCTGCACCAACTGCGTGTGACCGCCGGACACCAACAAGGCGACGAACGGAAACTGCGGCGGCTGCTCTTCGAGCATGGGCGCCAGCAGGTGACCTTCCATGTGATGGACACCGATGGCCGGAATGTCCCAGGCGAACGCCAGCGCCTGCGCACAGGACGCGCCCACCAGCAGCGCACCGACCAGGCCGGGGCCGGCGGTGTAGGCGATGGCGTCGATATCCTGGGCAACCTTGCCGGCCTCATCGAGCACTTCACGAATCAGCGGCAGCATGCGCTTGACGTGGTCGCGCGAGGCGAGCTCGGGCACCACGCCGCCGTAGACGCGGTGCAGGTCGATCTGGCTGAACAGCGCATCGGCCAACAGGCCGCGTTCGCTGTCGTATAATGCGACGCCAGTTTCGTCGCAGGATGTTTCCAATCCCAGTACTAGCATGGGTCCGTGCCTTGTGGAGGCTGAATGCGAAGCCGCGCATTCTAGTCGCCGTACCCAGTGCCGACCAGCGGTTTTCGATCAGAGGCTTTGCATTCCGCCACACTAAGGGTTAACATCCGCAACCCTTGAAAACTGACGTTCTCCAGCACACCTTTGTTTTGCCAGGAGCACGTCCACCCCGGTAATGAATTAAGGTAGCCCTGGATGCCAGCCGTCAAAGTTAAAGAGAACGAACCCTTCGACGTAGCTCTGCGTCGTTTCAAGCGCTCCTGCGAAAAAGCCGGTGTATTGGCTGAAGTTCGCAGCCGCGAGTTTTATGAAAAGCCGACTGCCGAGCGTAAGCGCAAAGCCGCTGCTGCCGTGAAGCGTCACGCCAAGAAAGTCCAGCGCGAACAGCGCCGCGCCGTTCGTCTGTACTAATACAGACGTTCTACGCAAGGCTTCTGCCCAGCCCGGCCCCGTGCCGGGCTAATGGCAGTTGTAGCTGCAAATCCCAAGCCCTGTGCTTCGGGCGCCCAGACTCCGGTCATCGGGCATCTATTCAGCGCTTCACCTTCGAATGCCCGATGCGGCAGGTGAACCGCGCACTCGCATCTCCTTTGCTGCACTTCTGCGATTAGACTTGCCGTAGCCAGATAACGAGACTGCCATGGCCGGGCTGATTCCCCAGAGCTTCATCGATGATCTTCTCAACCGCACCGACATCGTCGATGTGGTGAGTTCGCGCATCCAGCTGAAGAAGACCGGCAAGAATCATTCGGCCTGCTGTCCGTTCCACAAGGAAAAGACCCCGTCCTTCACCGTCAGCCCCGACAAGCAGTTCTACTACTGCTTCGGCTGCGGCGCCGGGGGCAACGCCTTGGGCTTCATCATGGACCACGACAACCTGGAGTTTCCCCAGGCGGTCGAGGAACTGGCCCGCGCCGCGGGCATGGAAGTCCCCCGCGAGGAAGGCCGACGCGGGCAGAAGCCGCGCCAGCCCACCGACTCGCCTCTTTATCCGCTGCTCGAAGCCGCGGCCGAGTTCTATCGCCAGGCCTTGCGCAATCATCCAACGCGCAAAGCGGCAGTCGAATACCTCAAAGGCCGAGGCCTGTCCGGGGAAATCGCCCGTGATTTCGGCCTGGGCTTCGCGCCGCCGGGCTGGGATAACCTGTTCAAGCACCTGGGCGCGGACACCCTGCAGCAAAAAGTCATGATCGACGCCGGCTTGCTCATCGAGAACGCCGAAAGTGGCAAGCGCTACGACCGCTTCCGTGACCGGGTGATGTTCCCCATCCGCGACAGCCGCGGCCGCGTGATCGCCTTCGGCGGTCGGGTGCTGGGCGACGACAAGCCCAAGTACCTGAACTCACCGGAAACCCCGGTGTTCCACAAGGGCCAGGAACTCTACGGGCTGTACGAGGCGCGCAAGCACAACCGCAATCTCGACGAAATCATCGTGGTCGAGGGGTATATGGACGTCATCGCCCTGGCACAGCAAGGCTTGCGCAATGCCGTAGCGACCCTCGGCACCGCCACCAGCGAGGAGCACCTCAAGCGCCTGTTTCGCGTGGTGCCCAACGTACTGTTCTGCTTCGACGGCGACCAGGCCGGACGAAAAGCCGCCTGGCGCGCCTTGGAAGCCACACTGCCAACACTTCAGGACGGCCGCCGCGCGCGCTTCCTGTTCCTGCCCGAGGGCGAAGACCCGGACACCCTGGTACGCGCCGAAGGCACCGATGCCTTCCAGGCGCGAATCCACCAGCATGCGCAACCGCTCGCCGACTATTTCTTCGAGCAACTGAGCAACGAAGCCGACCCGCGGTCACTGGAAGGCAAGGCGCACATGGCGACCTTGGCTGCACCGTTGATCGAAAAAATTCCGGGCGCCAATTTGCGTCAGTTGATGCGCAACAGGCTGAAGGAAATTACCGGCCTGGACATGCAGCAAATGGAGCAACTGGCCCAGCAGCCGGCAGCCCCCAACGTACCGGACTACGATCCAGGCTATGACTACGACGCCATGGCCAGCTATACCCCGGACTTTTCCGAACAGCACTACGACTATGGCCAGGCGCAGCCCGAACAGCGGCCCTGGACGCCCCCCAAGGGGGGCTCGAAAAAGCCCTGGGAGGGCAAAGGCAAGCCCTGGGACAAGCAGCGCAAAGGCGGCAGAGGCTGGCAGCGCGATGAGGCTCCGCCACGCACCCCAGCCCCCGTGGAACCCCCGGCTCTCGCGGCCTTGCGCACTTTACTGCACTACCCGCTGCTGGCCGGCAAGGTGGAAGATGCCAGCCATTTCGCTGCCGAGGAACATCTCTATAGCCAGCTGTTGGTGGCCTTGATCGAAGCTGTGCAGAAAAATCCTGGTCTAAGCTCGATGCAGTTGATCGCTCGCTGGCACGGCACCGACCAAGGCCGCCTGCTGCGGGCACTGGCGGAGAAGGAATGGCTCATCGATGCCGATAACCTTGAACAACAGTTTTTCGACACCATTACTAGCTTGTCTGCTCGCCAGCGCGAGCGAAGCCTGGAACATCTGCTCAGGAAAGCACGTCAAAGTGAGCTGAGCGGCGAGGAAAAATCGCAGCTTCTCGCCCTTTTGAGCAGGAATGTTCCCGCACAAACCCCGACCTCATCTGGCGCGTGAGGTCCATGCTCGGGTATAATCCTCGGCTTGTTTTTTGCCCGCCAAGACCTTCAGTGGATAGGGTGTTATGTCCGGAAAAGCGCAACAGCAATCTCGTATCAAAGAGTTGATCACCCGCGGTCGTGAGCAGGGCTACCTGACTTACGCGGAGGTCAACGACCACCTGCCTGAGGATATTTCAGATCCGGAACAGGTGGAAGACATCATCCGCATGATCAACGACATGGGGATCAACGTATTCGAGAGTGCTCCGGATGCGGATGCCCTGCTGTTGGCGGAAGCCGACACCGACGAAGCCGCGGCCGAGGAAGCCGCCGCTGCGTTGGCAGCAGTCGAAACCGATATCGGCCGCACGACCGACCCGGTGCGCATGTACATGCGTGAAATGGGTACCGTCGAGCTGCTGACCCGCGAAGGCGAGATCGAAATCGCCAAGCGCATCGAGGAAGGCATCCGTGAAGTCATGGGCGCCATCGCCCACTTCCCGGGCACCGTCGATCACATTCTCGGCGAGTACGACCGCGTCACCACCGAAGGCGGCCGCCTGTCGGATGTGCTCAGCGGCTACATCGACCCTGACGACAACATCGCCGCACCGACCGAAGAAGTGCCGGTCATCGGTGCCAAGGCGCCCGCCGCCAAGGAAGAGTCCGACGAGGAAGAAGAAGAGAGCGCCGACGGCGACGAAGAGGAAGAGACCGAGAGCGGTCCGGACCCTGTCGTTGCCGCACAGCGTTTCGGTGCGGTCTCCGACCAGCTGCAGGCCACCAACAAGGTGTTGAAGAAGCATGGTCGCGGCGCCAAGGAAAGCGTCCAGGCGCTGCAAGCCCTGGCCGACCTGTTCATGCCGATCAAGCTGGTACCCAAGCAGTTCGACGCGCTCGTCGAGCGTGTGCGCGGTGCCCTCGACCGCCTGCGTCAACAGGAACGCGCCATCATGCAGCTGTGCGTGCGCGATGCCCGCATGCCTCGCGCCGACTTCCTGCGCCTGTTCCCCAGCAACGAAACCGACCAGACCTGGAGCGGTGATCTGGCCAAGCGCAGCACCAAGTGGGCCGCCGCGCTGGGCGAGAAAGACGCGGCCATCGTCGCGTGCCAGCAGAAGTTGATCGACCTCGAAACCGAAAGCGGTCTGACCGTTGCCGAAATCAAGGAAATCAACCGCCGCATGTCCATCGGCGAGGCGAAAGCCCGTCGCGCCAAGAAAGAAATGGTCGAGGCGAACCTGCGTCTGGTGATTTCCATCGCCAAGAAGTACACCAACCGTGGCCTGCAATTCCTCGACCTGATCCAGGAAGGCAACATTGGCTTGATGAAGGCGGTGGACAAGTTCGAATACCGTCGTGGCTACAAGTTCTCGACCTACGCCACCTGGTGGATTCGCCAGGCGATCACCCGCTCGATCGCCGACCAGGCGCGCACCATCCGTATTCCGGTGCACATGATCGAGACGATCAACAAGCTCAACCGTATTTCCCGGCAGATGCTGCAGGAAATGGGTCGCGAACCGACGCCGGAAGAGCTGGGCGAGCGTATGGAAATGCCTGAGGACAAGATCCGCAAGGTATTGAAGATCGCCAAAGAGCCGATCTCCATGGAAACCCCGATCGGCGACGACGAAGACTCGCACCTGGGCGACTTCATCGAGGACTCCACCATGCAGTCCCCGATCGATGTCGCCACGGTCGAAAGCCTCAAGGAAGCCACGCGCGACGTACTCTCGGGCCTTACCGCCCGTGAAGCGAAAGTGCTGCGCATGCGCTTCGGCATCGATATGAACACCGACCACACCCTCGAAGAGGTCGGCAAGCAGTTCGACGTGACCCGCGAGCGGATCCGTCAGATCGAAGCCAAGGCGCTGCGCAAACTGCGTCATCCGACGCGCAGCGAGCACCTACGCTCCTTCCTCGACGAGTGATGACGAACCCCGGCCCAGGCCGGGGTTTTTCTTGGGCGAAAAAAACCTCCAGGCCGTTGGCCGCATTCCTCGGCACCGTTCATCCCGGCACGTCTACACTCGAATCAACCCCTTTGATCGAGAGTTCGCCATGCCCTTGCTGCCGGCACTTGTGCTGTTGCTCCTGCTGATCTGGAACACAACTGCCAGCGCTTTGACCGACCAGAACACTGCTGCCGCCCCACCCCCTGCGTCCGAATCGTCTTCGCAGATTCGGCCTACCAACGCCAGCCTCACCGTGGATGCCCGCAGTCATGCGCCAATGCAGGTCGTCGATCGTCAGCAAGTAGTCCTGTGGCACAACCTATTGCTGCTCGGCTTGCCAGCGCTTGCCGCCGTGGTGGCGATTCTCATCGCCATGTTGCGGATCAATCGCCGCCTGACTTCGGAAATTTCCCGGCGAATCGCCCTTGAGCAGGAGTTGCGCAGCAGCGAATACCATTATCGAGGCCTGATCGAGAGCCTGTCGGCAGTGGCCTGGGAAGCCGATGCCAACGATTTCACCTACAGCTACGTCTCCCCCCACGCCGAGGATCTGCTCGGTTATCCACAGCGCGAGTGGCTCAAGCCTGGTTTCTGGCGCGGCATTCTGCACCCCGACGACGCCCTCCGTGTGCAGCACTACTGCGACAGCGAAACGGCAGCGGGCCGCGACCACAGCCTGGACTACCGTGTGGTACGTGCCGACGGCCAGACACTGTGGGTGCGCAACATCGTCAGCATGATCGGCCACGGCCATAAACCGCTGATTCGCGGCCTGATGATCGACATCAGCGAAACCAAGCGCACCGAAGAGGCGCTGCGTCTTTCCGAACAGAAGTTCGCCAAGGCCTTCCATGCCTCGCCCGACGGCCTGCTGCTGTCACGCCAGCGCGACGGCTTACTGCTGGAGGTCAACGAGGGCTTCTGCCGCCTGACCGGCTACGACATCGTCCCCAACCGCGATCAGAACAGCCTGGACCTGGGCATCTGGGCCGACCTCGACGAGCGCGCGCGCCTGGTCGAACGCTTGCGCCGCGACGGCTTCGTGCGCGATTTCAGCTGCCATATCCGCCGCAGCGATGGTCAGATTCGGCTGTGCGAAGTGTCTGCGCGACCGCTGCCCATCGGCGACACCGACTGCATGCTGACCATTACCCGCGATATCACCGAACGCCACCTGATGCAGGAAAAGCTGCAACTGGCCGCCACGGTATTCGAGAACACGGCCGAAGGCGTGCTCATCACCGATCCCGAGCAGCACATCAGTGCGGTCAACCGTGCCTTCAGCGAGATCACCGGCTACAGCGAACACGAAGCCCTCGGCCAGACGCCACGCCTGCTCGCCTCGGGTCAGCACGACAGCGCTTTTTACGCCGCCCTCTGGCATCAGCTCTGCGCAGAAGGCCACTGGCAGGGCGAAATCTGCAATCGACGCAAGAACGGTGAACTCTATCCCAGTTGGCTGACCATCAGCGCCGTGCGTAACCGCGAGGGAGAGATCAGCCACTTCGTCGCGGTCTTCGCCGACATCTCCAGCCTCAAGCACGCCCAGGCGGAACTGGACTACCAGGCTCACCACGACCCGTTGACCGGCCTGCCCAACCGCACCCTGTTCGAGAACCGCCTGCAAGCCACCCTCAACTGCGCCCAGGCCCCCAACCGCCAGGGCGCCGTGCTGTTTCTCGACCTCGACCGCTTCAAGCACATCAACGACAGCCTCGGTCATCCCGTCGGCGACCTGCTGCTCAAAGGCATTGCCCAGCGCCTCAGGGAGCAGGTGCGTGATGTCGACACCGTGGCACGCTTGGGCGGCGACGAGTTCATCATTCTCCTGCCCGGCCTGCACCGTCCCAGCGATGCCAGTGCCATCGCCAACAAGCTGCTGGCCTGCTTCCACGCCCCGGTGCAGGCGGGCGAGCACGAGTTCTTCACCAGCGCCAGCATCGGCATCAGCCTTTACCCGCAAGACGGCACCGACGTCGCCACCCTGATCCGCAACGCCGACGCCGCCATGTACCGCTCCAAGGCCAAAGGCCGCAACCGCGTGGAAAGCTACACCCTGGACCTCACCACCCAGGCCAACGAACGGATCTTCCTCGAACACGAACTGCGCCGGGCCATCGAGCGCGACGAGCTGAGCCTGTACTACCAACCCAAGTTCAGCCTCAAGACCCAGGCCCTGGTCGGCGCCGAAGCACTGGTACGCTGGACGCACCCCACTTTCGGCGAAGTGCCACCGGAACAGTTCATCCACCTGGCCGAAGAGAACGGCAGCATCCTGCAATTAGGTGATTGGGTGATGGAGCAGGCCTGCCGGCAGATGCACCAGTGGAAGCACACGTATGCACCGTTCGGCCCGTTGTCGATCAACCTGGCCGGCGCGCAGTTGCGCCAGCCGAGCCTGGCGCGGCGCATCGAACACCTACTCGGCACCTTCCAGCTCCAGGCCGGCGACCTGCAGTTGGAGATCACCGAGAACTTCATCATGAGCCAGGCCGAAGAGGCCCTGGCCATCCTGCACCAACTCAAGGGCCTGGGCGTGCAACTGGCGATCGACGACTTCGGCACGGGTTACTCGTCGCTCAGCTACCTCAAGCGCCTACCGCTGGACATCCTCAAGATCGACCAGTCATTCATCCGCGGCCTGCCGGACGATCCCCACGACGCCGCCATCGCCCGCGCCATCATCGCCCTGGGCCGCAGCATGCAACTGACGATCATTGCCGAAGGCGTGGAAACCCCGGCCCAGCAACGCTTCCTGGCGGCCGAAGGGTGTGAGCAGATTCAGGGCTACATCGTCAGCCTGCCGCTGCCGGCCGAGCAGTTCGCCGCGCGCTTTCTTCGCATAGGACCAACGGATCTTTCAGATGGCACCCATGGCCAACCCTCGTTATAATCGCGCCGACCTCTGGGCCTATAGCTCAGTTGGTTAGAGCAGAGGACTCATAATCCTTTGGTCCACGGTTCGAGTCCGTGTGGGCCCACCATGTTAGAAGCCGCGCATTGCGCGGCTTTGTCGTTTCTGGCGGCGGCCGTTTTCATGTGGCACTAGAACTCACTGACCACAAACAGTCCACACCAGCACATTAGACAGTGAGCCGGGTAGCGCATCGTATTCGGCTCCCGGATCTGTCAGTTGACGAGCTCCGCTTTGTCTAGTTTCCCAAGCGGCTCCCCGCAAACCCCCGTACCATCGCCTGAGTCCACCGCACCAAGAGCCCCGCCATGTCAGACATCCTCCCCTGGACCACACCGACCGCCAGCTCATCGCCCTGCTGCAAATCAACGCCCGCGAAAGCGTGGCGACGCTGGCGCGTCAATTGAGTATCGCCCGCACCACGGTCACCTCGCGCCTGGCGCGGCTGGAAAAGCACAAGGTGATCACCGGCTATGGCGTGCGCCTGGGTCAGCGTCTGGCCGGCGGCGGTCTGCAAGCCTACGTCGGGATCAAGGTTCAGCCACGTGCCGGACGCGAGGTGGTGCGCCGGCTCTCGGCCATGGGCCAGGTGCAGCAACTGTGCGCGGTGAGTGGGGAGTTCGACTATGTGGCCTGGTTGCGCAGCGACTCCCCCGAACAGCTCGACCAGTTGCTCGACCAGATCGGCAGCCTTGAAGGGGTCGAGAAAACCACCACGTCGATCATCCTCAGCCACAAGGTAGATCGTGGCCAGGCGGTGTGAACGCTCGTCATAACGTTCGACGCTCAAGTCGTTATGACGAAAAAACAGGCATTTCGACGCCACTCTTGCTCTTAATAACGACCATCCCTAGCCCTAAAATGATCGCCAGGCATTTCCTATACTCAGGCTCCGCCCTCTGCGCAGCCGCTCTGGCAAGGTCATCAGATGAACAAGAAAAACCGCCATCCCGCCGACGGCAAGCCCCCGGTGACCATCTTCGGCCCCGACTTTCCTTTCGCATTCGATGACTGGCTGGAGCATCCTGCCGGGCTCGGCAGTATCCCCGTCGAGCGGCAGGGTGAGGAAGTCGCCATCGTCGGCGCCGGGATCGCCGGTCTGGTGGCGGCCTACGAGCTGATGAAGCTGGGCCTCAAGCCGGTGGTGTACGAGGCGTCGAAACTCGGGGGGCGGTTGCGCTCGCAGGCCTTCAACGGCACCGACGCCATCGTCGCCGAACTGGGTGGCATGCGCTTTCCAGTGTCCTCCACCGCCTTCTACCACTATGTCGACAAGCTGGGGCTGGAAACCCGCCCCTTCCCCAACCCGCTGACCCCGGCCTCACCCAGCACGGTGATCGACCTGGAGGGCCAGACCTATTACGCGGAAAACCCTGGCGACCTGCCACCGATCTTCCGCGAAGTGGCGGACGCCTGGGCCGACGCGCTGGAAGACCGCGCGTCCTTCGGCGAGATCCAGCAGGCGATCCGCGAGCGTGACGTGCCGCGTCTGAAAGCGCTGTGGAATACGCTGGTTCCGCTGTGGGACGACCGCACCTTCTATGACTTCGTCGCTACCTCCAAGGCTTTCGCCCAGTTGAGCTTCCAGCACCGCGAAGTGTTTGGCCAAGTAGGCTTCGGCACCGGCGGCTGGGATTCGGACTTCCCCAATTCGATGCTGGAAATCTTCCGCGTGGTGATGACCAATTGCGACGATCACCAGCACCTGGTGGTCGGCGGCGTCGAGCAGGTGCCGCAGGGCATCTGGAGGCACGCCCCGGCGCAGGCGGCGCACTGGCCGGCCGGTACCAGCCTCAAGTCGCTGCACGGCGGTGCACCGCGCGCGGGGGTCAAGCGCATCGCGCGGGCCAGTGACGGGCGTCTGGCGGTCACCGACAACTACGGCGACTGCCGCCACTACGCGGCAGTGCTGACCACCTGCCAGAGCTGGCTGCTGACCACGCAGATCGACTGCGAGGAAGCGCTGTTCTCGCAGAAGATGTGGATGGCCCTGGACCGCACGCGCTACATGCAGTCGTCGAAGACCTTCGTCATGGTCGATCGGCCGTTCTGGAAAGACAAAGACCCGGAAACCGGCCGCGACCTGCTGAGCATGACCCTCACCGACCGCCTCACGCGCGGCACCTACCTGTTCGACAACGGCGACGACAAGCCGGGGGTGATTTGCCTGTCCTATGCATGGATGAGCGATGCCCTGAAGATGCTGCCGCACCCCACCGAGAAACGTGTGCAACTGGCCCTGGATTCGCTGAAGAAGATCTATCCGAAGACCGACATCGCCGGGCACATCATCGGCGACCCAATCACCATTTCCTGGGAAGCCGATCCTTACTTCCTCGGCGCCTTCAAAGGCGCATTGCCGGGCCATTACCGCTACAACCAGCGCATGTACGCGCACTTCATGCAGCAGGATCTGCCGGCCGAGCAGCGCGGCATCTTCATCGCCGGCGACGATGTGTCCTGGACGCCGGCTTGGGTGGAAGGCGCGGTGCAGACTTCGCTCAATGCGGTGTGGGGTATCATGAACCACTTTGGCGGCCGCACACATCCGGACAATCCAGGTCCTGGCGACGTGTTCGCCGACATCGGCCCCATCGCCCTGCCCGACTGAAAACCGCGAGGAAACGCCATGCGCATTGCCCTGTTCCAAGGCGCGCCCAGGCCACTGGACGTCTCTGGCAACCTAGACCGATTGCGCGAACGGGCACAGCAGGCGGCGTCGCAAGGTGCGCAGTTGCTGGTGTGCCCGGAAATGTTCCTGAGCGGCTACAACATCGGCGCCCAGGCCGTGCAGCGCCTGGCCGAGCCCGTCGATGGCCCATCGGCCCAGGCTGTGGGCGAGCTTGCACAGGCGCAGAACATTGCCATCGTCTATGGCTATCCGGAGCAGGGCGAAGACGGCGCGGTCTACAACAGCGTGCAGTTGATCGACGCTCACGGCCGCCGACTGTGCAACTACCGTAAGACGCACCTGTTCGGTGAGCTGGACCGCACGATGTTCAGCCCCGGCGAGGAGCATTTCCCGGTGGTGGCGTTGAATGGCTGGAAGCTGGGGCTGCTGATCTGCTACGACATCGAGTTCCCCGAGAACGCCCGGCGCCTGGCGTTGAACGGTGCCGAGCTGATCCTGGTGCCGACCGCCAACATGGCGCCCTACGATTTCGTCTGCCAGGTGACCGTGCGTTCGCGGGCGCAGGAGAACCAGTGCTACCTGGTGTACGCCAACTACTGCGGCTCGGAAGGTGAGATCCAGTATTGCGGGCAGAGCAGCATCGTCGCGCCGGACGGCAGCCAACTGAGCCTGGCCGGAAATGAGGAAAGCCTGCTGCTGGCAGACCTGTCACATGAAACGCTGAAGCAAGGACGCGAGGCCTTCCCGTATCTGGCCGACCTGCGGCACGACCTGCATCGCGTCCGCCGCTGAGTTGCGGCGGCGCAAATACGCTAGCATGCGCCCATGACCGACCCGATCCGCACGTTGACCCTGGCCAACGGCCTGCACCTGACCTTGCGCCACGCGCCACGCCTCAAACGCGCTGCCGCCGCCCTGCGGGTGCACGCCGGTAGCCACGATGCCCCGCCTAGATGGCCCGGACTCGCGCATTTTCTCGAACACCTGTTCTTCCTCGGCACCGCCCGCTTTCCTTTGCAGGACGGCCTGATGCGTCATGTGCAGGGGGTCGGAGGTCAGGTGAATGCCAGCACCCGCGAGCGCATCACCGATTTTTTCTTCGAAGTGCCTGTCAGCGCCCTAGGCTCGGCACTGGAGCGCCTGTGCCAGATGCTGGCCGAGCCGGATCTGAGCGTCGAGCCCCAGCGCCGCGAGCGTGAGGTGATCCACGCCGAGTTCATCGCCTGGTCGCGCGACGACCAGGCGCAGCGCCAGTTCGCGCTGTTGCAGCGTGTGTCGCCGCGCCATCCGTTGAGCCGGTTTCATGCAGGCAATCGATACAGCCTGGCCGTCCAGGATCCTGCCTTCCAACGGGCGCTGCTCGACTTCCACGCCCGCTTCTACCGGGGTAGCCACATTCACTTGAGCCTGTGCGGCCCGCAATCGCTGGACGCACTCGAAGCGTTGGCCCGACCGTTCGCCAACCTGTTCGCCGAGGGTCCAACGCAGGCACAGCAACCGCCTCCAGCCCTGCTCGACGCGCCCTGGGTCGAACACCCGGCCACGGCGGGCTGTCTGGATCTGCTCTTCGCCCACGACGCTCTGCCGCCGGGCGCCGCACAGGCGTTGGAACTGCTGCTGTCCTGCCTGCACGACAGCCGCCCCGGTAGCTGGCTCGACGCCTTGCGTCAACGGGGCTGGCTGCTGGACGTCCACAGCGAGACGTTGTACGCCTTCGCCGGACAGGTGCTCTGGCACATTCGCTTGCATCTGAGCGATGACGCTCCTCCAGCAGAAGTCCACAACCTGCTGCACGGCTGGCTCGCCAGCTTGCGTCAGTCGAGCGTGACGCGACTCAACGACGAATTCGGGCGCTTGCAACAGCGCCGCGAGCAAGCCGCCAGCGCCCTGGAGCTGGCGCGTCGAGACAGCGCCGACACCCCGTTCGCGGCATTGGATGCACAAGCGCTCGAGGCCTTCCAAGCACTGCTCACAGACCTTCCCGCCAGCGCCCACGGCCACTGGCCGCCACCTGAGGATGAGCCGCTGCTGCGGGCTGACCTGCCGCGCGCACGTGCCGCCCTGCCCGACGACGTGGCGATCAGCGCGTTACTGCCACCTGAGCGTGGCCTGGCGACGCTCTACCTGCAGTGGTTTATCGCCTCGCCGCTGCGCGAGCGCTTCCATCACGTCCTGTCGCAAACCCTGCGACCCTTGCTCGAACGTGCCCATCGCGCCTCGCTGCAACTGGACTTCAGTCGGGAGGGCGAGCACTGGCAACTGCGCTGTGCGGGCAGTCCGAGCGCAGTGATTCGCACCGTCTCCCTGGCACTGGAGGCTCTGCGCCAGCCGAGCGCTGAACTGTTACGCACTCCAGCGCCCAGCAAAGCGCCGCAAATGCCGATCCGAGCGCTGCTGAGCGCGCTGCCCGATCATCTGCACGGCAGGGCCGCGCCGCCTCAACCGGCGAGCCTGCTGGATCAGTCGATGCTCGACCGGCTCTGGGCCAGCGCCCCTCGGCAAGGCCTCGCCATCGGCTTCGACCTCACCGCGCAAGCCGCGCTCGGCGCTGTGCTCAAGCACGCGCCTGGAAAGCCTGGCATGCGGCCCTCAGCCCCGACACGCTCGCCGGGCCGGCGTTGGGTGCGGCACGCCACAGGCGGCAGCGAGCATGCCCTTGTGCTGTTCTGCCCGCTGCCCAGCGCCGCCGAGGGCCCTGGTCGGCTGCTGGCGCAAGCGCTGCAAGGGCCGGTGTACCAGCGTCTGCGGGTGGAGTTGCAATTGGGCTATGCGGTGTTCAGTGCCTTTCGTCAGATCCAGGGCCAAGGCGGCTTGCTGTTCGGCGTGCAATCGCCGCAGGCGAGCCCCGCGCAGATTCTCGATCATCTCTTCACAGTGCTGAACGAAGGAGTAACGCTCGACACGGCCGCCCAGGCAGCCCTGGCGGCGCAGTTCGACGAACCGGCGATGCCCAATGCCGAGGTCGCGCACTGGGCTTGGCAGACATATCTGGCTACAGAGCCGACAGACCTTTCCCAACTCCAGCGGTCTATTCTCAACACCACTCAGCCTTTACTGGATGAACTGCTGAAAAGCCTGCTGGACGCCGATCATGGTTGGCTTTGCCTGGCTAACGGCGAGGCCCCGAATGAACACTGGGAGTAACCCAACCCACGCCGGGATTGTTACCTCAAACGCAACGGCGCTTTTCCAAGAATTAACCATTGCGTACAACGTTTTCTTGTAAGATAGCGCAATCTCAGCCAATGGAACCTCCTGCTCCAGGCGGCGCCCAAGTAGATAGCTGACACCACCCCAACCCTATCCGGAAGGAGCACCACCATGACCACCTGGACCAAACCTGCCTACACCGACCTGCGCATCGGCTTCGAAGTCACCATGTACTTCGCCAACCGTTAAGCAGCGCTGCAGTGCAACGCCTCGGCCCGCCGGGGCGTTTTCGTTTCATGGACAGGGTCGTTCGGCAAGAGAGTAGCCATGTATATCCAGATTCTCGGTTCCGCCGCCGGCGGCGGCTTCCCCCAGTGGAATTGCAACTGCGTCAACTGCAAGGGTTTTCGTGACGGCAGCCTGCGCGCCACCGCCCGCACCCAGTCGTCCATCGCCCTGTCCGACGACGGCGAACACTGGATCCTGTGCAACGCCTCGCCGGACATCCGCGCCCAGCTCCAGGCCTTCGCGCCGATGCAACCGGCGCGCGCCCTGCGCGACACCGGCATCGACGCCATCGTGCTGCTCGACAGCCAGATCGACCACACCACCGGGTTGCTCAGCCTCCGCGAGGGCTGCCCGCACCAGGTCTGGTGCACCGACATGGTCCACCAGGATCTGAGCACCGGCTTCCCGCTGTTCACCATGCTCAGCCACTGGAACGGCGGGTTGCAGTGGAACCGCATCGAACTGCAGGGCAGCTTCGTCATTCCGGCCTGCCCGAACCTCAGGTTCACCCCCTTCCCGCTGCGTAGCGCCGCACCGCCCTACTCGCCGCACCGCTTCGACCCGCACCCAGGCGACAACCTCGGCCTGCTGGTCGAGGACACCCGCACCGGCGGCAAGCTGTTCTATGCCCCAGGGCTGGGCCAGGTCGATGCCGCGCTGCTGGAGATGATGCACGGCGCCGACTGCCTGCTGGTGGACGGCACCCTGTGGGAAGACGATGAAATGCAACGTCGTGGCGTCGGCACCCGCACCGGCCGCGAGATGGGCCATCTGGCGCAGAACGGTCCTGGCGGCATGCTCGAAGTGCTCGACGGCTTCGCGCGCCAGCGCAAGGTGCTTATCCACATCAACAACACCAACCCGATCCTCGACGAGGCGTCGCCCGAGCGCGCCGAAGTCCTGCGCCGCGGCGTGGAAGTGGCCTACGATGGCATGAGCATCGAGTTGTAAGGAGCCCCGATGAGCGACGCATTGCCGATGTCCCCTGCCGAGTTCGAGCAGGCCCTGCGCGCCAAGGGCGCCTACTACCATATTCATCACCCGTATCACGTGGCCATGTACGAAGGCCGCGCCACCCGCGAGCAGATTCAGGGCTGGGTGGCCAACCGCTTCTATTACCAAGTGAACATCCCGATGAAGGATGCTGCGATCCTGGCCAACTGCCCGGACCGTGAGGTCCGCCGCGAGTGGATTCAACGCCTGCTCGACCACGACGGCGCACCCGGCGAGGACGGTGGCATCGAAGCCTGGCTGCGCCTGGGCCAGGCAGTGGGCCTCGATCCAGACCAACTGCGGTCCCAGGAACTGGTACTGCCCGGCGTGCGCTTCGCCGTCGATGCCTACGTCAACTTCGCCCGCCGCGCCAGTTGGCAGGAAGCGGCCAGCAGTTCGCTGACCGAACTGTTCGCGCCGCAGATTCACCAGTCGCGCCTGGACAGTTGGCCGCAGCACTACCCGTGGATCGACCCGGCTGGCTACGAGTACTTCCGCACGCGCCTGGGCCAGGCCCGCCGTGATGTGGAGCACGGCCTGTCGATTACCCTGCAGCACTACACCAGCGCCGAGGGCCAGGCGCGCATGCTGGAAATTCTGCAGTTCAAGCTGGATATTCTCTGGAGCATGCTCGATGCCATGAGCATGGCCTACGAACTGAACCGCCCGCCGTATCACAGCGTCACAAGCGAACGTGTCTGGCACAAGGGGATCGCACCATGAGTCTCGACCGCAACCAAGTGCCGAACTGGCGCCCGGGCTACCGTTTCCAGTACGAGCCCGCCCAGCAAGGCCATGTGCTGCTGTACCCCGAGGGCATGATCAAGCTCAACGACAGCGCCGGGCTCATCGGCGGGTTGATCGATGGCCAGCGCTCTGTCGCCGCGATCATCGCCGAGCTGGAACAGCAGTTCCCCGGCATTCCCCAGGTGGCCGAGGACATCGAGCAGTTCATGGAGGTGGCCCGTGCCGAACACTGGATCGTCCTCGCCTGAAGTGCCGGTGGGCCTGCCGCTCTGGCTGCTGGCGGAACTGACCTACCGCTGCCCGCTGCAATGCCCCTATTGCTCGAACCCGCTCGACTTCGCCGAACAGGGCAAGGAACTGAGTACCGAACAGTGGTTCAAGGTGATGGCCGAAGCCCGCGAAATGGGCGCAGCGCAGATCGGTTTCTCCGGCGGTGAGCCGCTGGTGCGCCAGGACCTTGCCGAGCTGATCGGCGAAGCTCGGCGCCTGGGCTACTACACCAACCTGATCACCTCCGGCATCGGTTTGACCGAACAGAAGATCGCCGCCTTCCGCCAGGCTGGGCTGGACCACATCCAGATCAGCTTCCAGGCTAGCGACGAGCAAGTGAACAACCTGCTGGCCGGCTCGAAAAAGGCGTTTGCGCAGAAGCTGGAGATGGCGCGGGCGGTGAAGGCCCATGGGTATCCGATGGTGCTCAACTTCGTCACCCACCGTCACAACATCGACCGCATCGACCGCATCATCGAGCTGTGCCTGGCCCTGGAGGCCGACTTCGTCGAGCTCGCCACCTGCCAGTTCTATGGCTGGGCGCACCTCAATCGCCTCGGCCTGCTGCCGACCCGCGAACAGCTCGAACGCGCCGAACGGATCACCAACGAGTACCGCGAGCGGCTAAAGGCCGAAGGTCATCCGTGCAAGCTGATCTTCGTCACCCCGGATTACTACGAAGAGCGCCCCAAGGCCTGCATGAACGGCTGGGGCAGCCTGTTTCTCACCGTCACCCCGGATGGCACCGCGCTGCCCTGCCACGGCGCGCGGCAATTGCCGGTGCAGTTTCCCAACGTGCGCGAGCATGACCTGCGCCACATCTGGTATGACTCCTTCGGTTTCAACCGCTTCCGCGGCTACGACTGGATGCCCGAGCCTTGCCGTTCGTGCGACGAAAAAGAAAAGGACTTCGGCGGCTGTCGCTGCCAGGCCTTCATGCTCACGGGTGATGCCAGCAAGGCCGATCCGGTGTGCGCCAAGTCGCCGGACCACGGCATCATCCTCAAGGCGCGCGAAGAGGCGCAGACCGCGCAAATGGAGATCGAGCAGATGACCTTCCGCAACGAGCGCAACTCCCGGGTCATCGCCCGTGGCTGAGTTCAGCGCCGCCCAGGCCGTGGCCGCTGGCACCGACTTCGCCGAGCTCAAGGTGAGCGCGCAGGGGCTGTTCTGGAACGAGTTTCGGCCGGCGGACGGCGCCTGCCGGATCTGGCGCTGGCACCAGGACCAGGCCCAGTGCCTCACGCCGGACGGGTTCAGCGTGCGCAGCCGGGTGTACGAATATGGCGGCGGCAGTTTCTGCCTGGCGCATGACGCAGTGTTTTTCGTCAATGAACAGGACCAGCAAGTCTACCGACAGGCGCTCGACGGCGCAGCGCCGCAGGCACTCACCTCCATGGCGGACTGCCGCTACGGCGACCTGCTGTGGCACGACGGTCAACTCCTGGCAGTTGAGGAACGGCATGCCGAGCGCGTCGAGCATCGGCTGGTGGCGTTGACGGTCGAGGGCCGCGAGGTGCTGGCCGAAGGCGCAGATTTCTACGCCTCGCCGACGCTGAGCGCCGACGGTAAGCGCCTGGCCTGGATCGAATGGGACCGCCCCGCGCAGCCTTGGACCGTGACGCGGCTGATGTGCCGCGAACGGCAAGAAGCCGGACATTGGGGCACGTCACGCTGTGTCGCTGGCCTGGACGAATCCTTGCAGCAACCGCGCTTCGACGCCGAAGGTCGCTTGTACTGCCTGTCGGACCGCCACGGCTTCTGGCAGCCCTCGGGCGAAATCGATGGCCGCTGGCAAGCCCTGCCAGCGCTCGCCGCCGACCACGCCGCAGCGCCCTGGCAACTGGGAGCCTCGACTTGGCTGGTGCTCGGCGCGCAGCAGTACGTGGCCACCTGGTTCGAGAACGGTTTCGGCGTGCTGGGCCTGCGCGAGGGCGACGATGTCCGTACCTTCGCCCAGCACTACACCCGTTTTCGCAGCCTGGCGCTGGATGCGCAGCACGTCTACGCGATTGCCGCCTCACCCACGCGGCCTCCAGCGGTGCTCGCCATCGCCCGCGACGGCTCCGACTGCCAGGTACTGGCCGGCGGCAGCCAGATACTGCCCGATGTGCAGATCAGCCAGCCGCAACCGATCAGCTATCCCAGTGGGAACGACCAGGCCCACGGTTTCTTCTACCCCGCCCAGGGCGGCGACACCCTGCCGCCGCTGGTGGTCTTCATACACGGCGGCCCAACCTCGGCCTGCTACCCGGTACTCGACCCCCGTATCCAGTACTGGACCCAACGCGGTTTCGCCGTCGCCGACCTCAACTATCGCGGCAGCAGCGGCTATGGCCGTGCCTATCGCCAGGCCCTGCACCTGCGCTGGGGCGAAAGCGACGTGCAGGATGCCTGCGCCGTGGTCGACTATCTCGCCGGCCGTGGATTGATCGATCCGCACAAGGCCTTCATCCGCGGCGGCAGCGCCGGTGGCTACACCACCCTGTGCGCATTGGCCTTCACCGACGTGTTCCGCGCAGGCGCGAGCCTCTATGGGGTCAGCGATCCCATCGCCCTGGGCAAGGCCACGCACAAGTTCGAAGGGGATTATCTGGACTGGCTGATCGGTGACCCACAGACCGACGCCGACCGTTACCGCGCACGCACGCCGCTGCTGCATGCAAGGCGAATCAAGGCGCCGGTGATTTTCTTCCAGGGTGAACTGGATGCGGTGGTGGTGCCGGAACAGACCCGCAGCATGCTTGAGGCCTTGCAGGCCAACGGCGTGGAAGCGGTCGGGCATTTTTACCCTGGGGAGCGTCATGGCTTTCGCCAGGCAGGCAACCTGGCCCATGCGCTGGAGCAGGAATGGGCGTTCTATCGCCGGGTGCTGTAACCCTGAAAACACGCCGGGGCCGCGAGACGGCCCCGGCTTCGTTCAGCGCTTGGCGATGATGTACACCGCATGCACGATGCCCGGGATGTAACCGAGCAAGGTCAGCAGGATGTTCAGCCAGAACGCACCAGCGAAACCGACCTGCAGGAAAACACCCAGTGGCGGCAGAAGAATAGCGATGATGATGCGAATGAAGTCCATGGGAATCTCTCCTAATAGTCTTCAACACAGACTAGCCCGGCGCCCCGGAGGTTCAACCGCTGAAAGCGAAGCGGGTTGAAGACCTGAAATAAAAAAGACCGCCTGCCGATCAACGGCAGGCGGTCTTTTCGTTTCAGGCCGATTCGGCTATCAGCACGACAGGCCGAAGTCTTCCTCTTTCATCGCCATCAGGTTGTCGGCACCGGACAGGATCGCCGCCATGTGGGCACGAGTGCGCGGCAGGATGCGCTGGAAGTAGAAGCGCGCGGTCTGCAGCTTGGCGGTGTAGAAGGCCGCTTCGCCGGTGCCGGCGGCGAGCTTCTCGGCGGCCACACGGGCAATGTCGGCCCAGAAATAGGCCAGGCAGGCGTAACCGGAGTACATCAGGTAATCCACCGACGCCGCCCCCACTTCCTCGCGGTCCTTCATGGCCGCCATGCCGATCTTCATGGTCAGCTCGCCCCATTCCTTGTTCAGCGCCGCCAGCGGCTCGACGAACTCTCTGGTGGCGTCGTTGCCTTCCTGGCCCTGGCAGAACTTGTGCACGATCTTGGTGAAGCCCTTGAGCGCCTCGCCCTGGGTCATCAGCACCTTGCGCCCGAGCAGGTCGAGGGCCTGGATGCCGGTGGTGCCTTCGTACAGCATGGAGATGCGGCTGTCGCGCACGTTCTGCTCCATGCCCCATTCGGCGATGAAGCCGTGGCCGCCGTAGATCTGCACGCCGTGGTTGGCGGCCTCGAAGCCGACTTCGGTCATGAACGCTTTAGCGATCGGGGTCAGGAAAGCCAGCAGGGCGTCGGCCTTCTTGCGCGCCTCTTCGTCCTGGCTGTACTTGACGATATCCACCTGCTGGGCGGTGAAGTACACCATCGCCCGGTTACCCTCGGCGAAGGCCTTCATGGTCAGCAGCATGCGCCGCACGTCGGGGTGCACGATGATCGGGTCTGCGGCTTTTTCCGGGGCCTTGGGGCCGGTCAGCGAACGCATCTGCAGACGCTCGCGGGCATACTTCAGGCCACCCTGGAAGGCCACTTCGGCGTGGGCCAGGCCTTGCAGCGCGGTGCCCAGGCGTGCGGTGTTCATGAAGGTGAACATGCAGTTCAGGCCCTTGTTGGCAGGGCCGATCAGGTAGCCGGTGGCCGCGTCGAAGTTCATCACGCAGGTGGCGTTGCCGTGGATGCCCATCTTGTGTTCCAGCGAGCCACAGCTCACACCGTTGCGCTCGCCCACGCCGCCCTCGGCGTTGGGCAGGAACTTCGGCACGATGAACAGCGAAATGCCTTTGGTGCCGGCCGGCGCATCGGGCAGGCGAGCCAGGACGATGTGCACGATGTTGTCGGCCATGTCGTGTTCACCGGCCGAAATGAAGATCTTGGTGCCGGACACTTTGTAGCTGCCGTCAGCCTGAGGCTCGGCCTTGGTGCGCAGCATGCCCAGGTCGGTGCCGCAATGCGGCTCGGTCAGGCACATGGTGCCAGTCCACTCGCCAGACACCAGCTTGGTCAGGTAAACCTGCTGCTGCTCGGGCGTGCCGTGCTCGGAAATGGTGTTCATCGCGCCGTGGGACAGGCCTGGGTACATGCCCCAGGACCAGTTGGACTCGCCGACCATCTCGCTGAGGGTTAAGCCCAGCGATTCAGGCAGGCCCTGGCCGCCGTGCTCGACATCGTGGGCCAGGCTCGGCCAGCCACCTTCGACGAACTGCTTGTAGGCTTCCTTGAAGCCGGTCGGCGTCTTCACGCCCGACTCGCTCCAGGTGCAGCCTTCCAGATCGCCGACGCGGTTCAGCGGCGACAGGACCTGCTCGCAGAACTTCGCGCCTTCTTCAAGGATGGCATCGACCATGTCCGGGGTGGCGTCCTGGCAACCCGGCAGGCTCTGATAGTGCGCTTCATACCCGAGCAGCTCGTCACGGACGAAGCGAATATCACGCAAGGGGGCTTTGTATTCGGGCATGGCGATGAACCTCTGGCTAGTTCGTTGGGGACCGCAGGCACCGACCAGCTCTTGGCGGCTTTCGGTCAAACAGTTGTTTGAAACTTACGTTTAGCCCGGAACAATGTCAAGGAGGGACCATAGTGCCAATTCGGTCGCGCAAGAAGGCGTTTCGGTCATGGCAAGGCGGCAGCAACGCCCGAAGAGCGGGCGCGCTGGGAAGGAGGGATCAGGCGTAGGTATCGATGAACTTGCCGAGCATTTCGTCGGATGCCTTGGCGACTTTCACGCCCAGCTCGACCTCGTGCTTGCCCAGGGCGAGCTGCACGGTGCTGGTGGCCAGGTCTTGCTGCTGGCTGCGGTCCACGCCACGCAGGCGCTCGGCCTGGAAATCGGTGGACTGGTTGCTGGTCGCGCGTTCTACACCGTTGCTGGCGATCTGGCTGGCGGCTTGGTCGAGGCGGTTCTGACCGTTCTGGATGGCGCCCAGACCTGCGTAGAAAGCAGAGCTGCCGTTGATTTCCATGTCAGGACTCCACATGACGGATTGAGAAACGTGCCCTGATTAAACCAGCCTGGCGGCAAAAAGGCCCGTTTAAATCCCTAATAGCCCAGTGCCACCCGATAGAGAGAGGGCATCTGCCCGCCCGCGACCGCTATTGCAGCACGTCCAGATGCAGGTACTCGGCCACCGTCTGCGCCTGGGCCGTTTTCAGCCAGGGCACGCGTCCCAGACACGGCGCGGGCAAGCGCTCAGCGAGGCTGGCGAGGTTGTCTTCCAGCCGTGCCGTTCGCGGATCCACCACATTGGCCACCCAGCCGGCCAATTGCAGACCGTCGCGGGCGATAGCCTCGGCGCTGAGCAGGGCATGGTTGATACAGCCCAGACGCACACCCACCACCAGGATCACCGGCAACTTCAGCGCAACCGCCAGATCGGACAGGTTGGCCTGGTCGGACAACGGCACCCGCCAGCCACCGGCGCCTTCGATCAGGGTGAAGTCGGCGCCCTGTGCCAGCACCTGTCGCATGGCGTCGCGCAGGGCTGGCACGGCCAGCGCCACACCCGCCTCGCGGGCGGCCACGTGCGGCGCGATGGCGGGCTCGAAGGCACAGGGATTGACCTGCTCGTACGGCAGCTTGATCGAGCTCTGTTCGATCAATGCCAGCGCATCGCTGTTACGCAGGCCCTGGGCGCCGAGCACGCAACCGGAGGCCACCGGTTTGCCGGCCAGGGTGCTCCAGCCCTTTCGTTGCGCGGCATTGAGCAGGCCGGCGGCGATGGTTGTCTTGCCGACGTCGGTGTCGGTGCCGGCGATGAAGTAGGCGTGGTTCATGTCAGTGCTCTTGATCGTTGCGCAGGACGCCATAGACCACTTGGTACGTGGCGGGCAGCCCTTGGGCGTCGCGGAACTGTTCGTAGGCCTGGAGCATGCCCTGCACCCGCGCCCGCCCTGTCAGGCCCGAAGGGCGTCCGGGATTGAGGTTGTGCGCACCGAGGGCCTTGAGTTCGTGGGTCAGGCTGCGCACGTCCGGGTAATGCAGCACCTGGGCGCGACGCTCCAGGCCAAGCACGGTCAGGCCACTGTCGGCGCACAGGTGTTGGTAGTCGTCGAAACGGCGGAAGCGGTTGACGTGCACCTGCCCGTCCACCGTCTGCCAACTGGCGCGCAGCTCCTCCAGCGTGCCGACGCACAGGCTGCTGAACGCCAGCACCCCGCCCGGGCGCAACGCCCGCCGCGCCTCGGCCAGCACGCTGGCAAAGGCGTCGCACCATTGCACTGCCAGGCTACTGAAAATCAGGTCGAAGACCTGGTCGCGCACCGGCAGGCGCTCGGCATCGCCCGCCGCATGATGATGCGCCCCGCCATGCTGACGCGCGTGCGCCAGCATGCCTTCGGCGATGTCCAGCGCCAGGCCGTGGGCGCCCGTGAAGCGTGTGGCCAGGGCTCGGCTGAAATGGCCGGTGCCGCTGCCCAGGTCGAGCCAGCGCGCGGGGGCCAGCGATGCCGGCAGGCGTTCGAGCAGCGCCTCGCCCACTGCGCGTTGCAGCGCAGCGACGCTGTCGTAGCTGGCCGCTGCGCGGGAAAACGAGGCCGCCACCTGGCGCTTGTCGGGCAAGGCGCCGGGCAACGGCGGATGGGAAAGGTCAGTCATCGCCACTCTCATGCAGGAAACTCTTGATGCCCGACGCCAGCTCCTGCGGGTATTCCAGCAGAAACGCGTGGGAACTGTCTTCGACCAGGCCCACTTCGACGTCTGGCAGCAATTCGCTGAGGGCCTTGGCCGTATCGGCCGGCACCAGCGCGTCGCTGCCGGCGTACAGGTGCAACTGCGGCCCGGCGTAGTGCTCCAGGGCCGGTCGGATGTCCAGTTGCGCCAGCACCTCCAGGCCATTGGCCAGGTACAGCGGGTCGGTGTCCGGCACGCCCACGCCGAGTTGACGCAGCAGCGTACGCGGCTGCTGTGCACCCTCGCTGCACAGGCTGCGAAAGCGCTTGAGGGTCACCTGCGGATGGCTGCGACAGCCGTCGAGGAAGGTGCCGAAGGTGTCCTCGGCCATGCCATGGGGCCAGTCGGGGCGCGCCACGAAACTGGGGTTGCTGGCCAGGGTCAGCAGGCCGCAGCAATGATCGCCGCGTTTATGCGCCAGGGCGCTGGCGAGCATGCCGCCCAGCGACCAGCCGCCCAGCCAGACATCGGTGGGCAGCTTGCGGTCCAGGTAGTCGATCCAGACCTGCGCACTGGCCTCGGCCAGCTCAGGCAAGGGCGCCAGTTCGACGTGCAGGCGCGGGTCCTGGGCGCGCAAGCTGGCGGCCAGGGGTTGCAGTGAAGCGGTGCCCAGCCCCCAGCCGGGCAGGAGGATCAGTCGATTACGCATGGGCGGACTCCAGCTGTGCATGACACTCGGCCAATGCATTCAACAATAGCTGGACCTGCGCCTCGCTGTGCGCCGCACTGAGGGTCACGCGCAGGCGAGCGCCGCCAGCCGGAACCGTGGGCGGACGAATCGCGGTCACCAGTAGCCCGCGCTGGCGCAGCATCGCCGACAACTTCAACGCCCGCGCCGCATCGCCCACCAGGATCGGCTGGATGGCCGTGGGACTGTCCATCAACACCAGGCCGATCTGCTGCGCGCCCGCGCGGAACTGGCCTATCAGCGCCGCCAACCTCTCCCGCCGCCAGGTTTCGTCGCGCAGCAGTTGCAGGCTTTTCAAGGTGGCGCAGGCCAGCGCCGGGGGCTGGCTGGTGGTGTAGATGTAGGGCCTGGCGAACTGCACCAGCGCCTCGATCAGGTCGTCGCTGCCGGCCACAAAGGCGCCTGCCGTGCCGCAGGCCTTGCCCAAGGTGCCGATCAGCACCGGCACCTCGTCCACGCCCAGGCCGAAGTGCTCGACGATGCCGCCGCCCCGGGCGCCCAGCGTGCCGAAGCCATGGGCGTCGTCGACCATCAGCCAGGCGCCCTTGGGCTTGGCCACGGCCGACAGCGCGGGCAGGTCGGCCAGATCGCCGTCCATGCTGAACACGCCGTCGGTGATCACCAGCGTGTCGCCACTGGCCTTGCCCAAGCGGTTCGCCAGGCTGGCCGCATCGTTATGCAGGTAACGGCTGAAACGCGCGCCGCTGAGCAGCCCGCCATCGAGCAGTGAGGCGTGGTTGAGGCGGTCCTGTAGCACCGTGTCGCCCTGGCCCACCAGCGCCGTGATGGCGCCCAGGTTGGCCATGTAGCCGGTGCTGAACAGCAGCGCACGCGGGCGTCCGGTGAGTTCGGCCAGGGCTTCTTCGACCTCATGGTGCGGCGTGCTGTGACCGATCACCAAATGCGAGGCTCCGCCGCCGACGCCCCAGCGCTCGGCGCCGTCGCGCCAAGCCGCGATCACGTCGGGGTGATTGGCCAGGCCCAGGTAATCGTTGCTGCAGAAAGCCAGCAGGCGCTGGCCATCGACGATGACCTCCGGGCCTTGCGGGCTTTGCAGCAGCGGCCGTTGCCGGTACAGGTCCGCGGCGCGGCGTTCGGCCAGACGCGCCGCCAGATCGAACGCCATGTTCAGGCCGATGCGGCGTCGTAGAACAGTTCGCTGCTGCGCTGCTCGACCAGTGCCTGCTCGATGGCCGCCTGGTGCACCTCATCGGCGTGCTCTTCGCGCGCTTCGGGCTTGATGCCCAGACGGGCGAACAGTTGCATGTCCTTGTCGGCCTGCGGGTTGGCGGTAGTCAGCAGTTTCTCGCCGTAGAAGATGGAATTGGCCCCGGCCATGAACGCCAGCGCCTGCATCTGCTCATTCATCTGCTCGCGACCGGCGGACAGGCGCACGTGCGACTTGGGCATGAGGATGCGCGCCACGGCCAGCATGCGGATGAAGTCGAACGGATCGACATCGGCCTCGTCGGCCAGCGGCGTGCCGGCGACCTTGACCAGCATGTTGATCGGCACCGACTCCGGGTGCTCGGGCAGGTTGGCCAACTGGATCAGCAGACCGGCGCGGTCGTCCAGCGACTCACCCATGCCGAGGATGCCACCGGAGCAGATCTTCATGCCGGCGTCACGCACATAGGCCAGGGTCTGCAGGCGCTCGCTGTAGGTGCGGGTGGTGATGATGCTGCCGTAGAACTCCGGCGAGGTGTCCAGGTTGTGGTTGTAGTAGTCCAGGCCGGCCTGGGCCAGCGCCTGGGTCTGCTCCTGGTCGAGCTTGCCGAGGGTCATGCAGGTTTCCAGACCCATGGCCTTGACGCCTTTGACCATTTCCAGCACGTAGGGCATGTCTTTGGCCGAGGGGTGTTTCCAGGCAGCGCCCATACAGAAACGGGTCGAGCCGATGGCTTTGGCCCGCGCGGCTTCCTCCAGCACTTTCTGCACTTCCATCAGCTTCTGCTTTTCCAACCCAGTGTTGTAGTGACCGGACTGCGGGCAATACTTGCAATCTTCCGGGCAGGCGCCGGTCTTGATCGACAGCAGCGTGGAGACCTGCACGCGGTTGGGGTCGAAGTGCGCGCGGTGGACGATCTGGGCTTGGAACAACAGGTCATTGAAGGGTTGCTGGAACAGCGCTTTGACCTCGTCCAGGGACCAGTCGTGACGTGTTGTTGCAGTTGCGCTGGCGCTCATCGGCGTTTCCTTATCTAGGCTCTGACAGGCGCCGGGACAGGTAGAGCCCGCCAGCGCATCACGGATAGCGCGCATAGTCAGGGAAGGCCCATGCACTGTCAACCACGCTTAAAACAACTGGTCAACAACTGGTTAAATAGTAACCATATCTGTTTGCTGTGCGACGCGCGGGCCGAACAGCCTTATCCATTGTGTCCGGCCTGCGAGCACGACCTGCCCTGGCTCGATGAGCAGTGCTCGCGCTGCGCCCTGCAACTGCCGATGCGCGGCCTCACCTGTGGCCCGTGCAAACGCCGGCCGCCGCCGTTCGAGCAGGTGGTGGCGCCATGGCACTACGGTTTCCCGCTGGATACCGCCATCAGTCGCTTCAAGCACCGTGCGCAGTGGCCGCTGGGGCGGCTGCTGGCGCAGTTGCTGGGACACGCCTTGCAGCACCGCTATGACCAGGACCTGCCCCGACCCGACCTCCTGCTGCCGGTGCCCCTGTCCAGGCGACGGCTGCGCCAGCGCGGTTTCAACCAGGCCGGCATGCTCGCGCGCTGGTTGTCCGGCCCGTTGCAGATCCCCTGCGAAGAGCGCTGGCTGCTGAGACCACGCGACACCGTGGCGCAACAGAGCCTCGACGCCAAGGCGCGCTGGCAGAACTTGCGCCAGGCCTTTGCGATTGCCCCACAGGCGGTGCTGCAAGGGCGACATGTCGCGCTGGTGGACGACGTGCTGACCACCGGTGCCACGGCCCGCGCGCTGGCCAGCCTGCTGCGCCAAGGCGGCGCGTGCCGCGTCGATGTCTACTGCCTGGCCCGCACGGCCAGGCCTGGGCAGGCTTGACGTGCCCGGCCGGCAGAGGCAAGTTTCTGCCCCATCGCCTTCCTGGTCATCGCACCCATGTCACTGCCCGCCCTGCTCGCTCAACACATCCTGCGCCGCCCCCAGCGCATCGGCCTGCTGCAGCACATCGCCGAACAAGGCTCGATCACCGCGGCCGCCAAGGCGGCGGGCATCAGCTACAAGAGCGCCTGGGACGCCATCGACGAGCTCAACAACCTGGCCGCGCAGCCGCTGGTCGAGCGCAACGCCGGTGGCCGGGGCGGTGGCGGTGCGCGGCTGTCGGCAGAAGGCGAGCGCGTCCTGCGCCTGTATCAGCGGTTGCAGGCCCTGCACAGCGAAATCCTCGAGTCCAGCGATGAGCCAGGCGACTTGGACCTGCTGGGCGGTTGATGCTGCGTACCAGTGCTCGCAACCAGTTGCGTGGACAGGTCGGCCGGCTAGTGCGCGACGGGCGCCATGACCGCGTGACCCTGACCCTCGGCGGCGGCCTGGAAATCGATGCGCTGATCACCCCGGACAGCACCGAGCGCCTGGAGCTGGCGCCGGGCAGCACGGTGGTGGCGCTGCTCAAGGCAGGCTGGGTCACGCTGCTCGGCGCCACGGCGCAGGCCGACCCGCACAGCAACTGCGTACAGGTGCGAGTCGAAGAGATCCTCGCCGATCAGTCCGACACCCGCGAACTGCGCCTGGCCCTGGGTAACGGCCAGACCCTCTGCGCGTTCGCCGAAGCCGCTTGGCTACAACAGGAAGGGCTGGCGGCGGGCAGCACCGTGCGGGCGCAGTTTCACCCCTCTTTCGTGCTGCTGGGCGTGCCGGTCTGAGCACAGGCGCCAGGGTTGGCCGCAGCGCAATGGGTTACCATGATCGGCCTGCCTTCCCTTGCCGGAGCTTTCATGTCCCACCCCTTCGACACCCTCACCCCCGACCTGGTCCTGGACGCCGTCGAAAGCCTGGGCTTTCTCAGCGACGCGCGGGTACTGGCGCTCAACAGCTACGAGAACCGTGTCTATCAGGTGGGCATCGAAGGCCAGCAGCCACTGATCGCCAAGTTCTATCGCCCGGACCGCTGGAGCGATGCGGCGATCCTCGAGGAGCATGCGTTCAGCTTCGAGCTGGCCGAGCACGAAGTGCCGATCGTCGCGCCCTTGCAACATGAGGGGCGCAGCCTGTTCGCCCACCAGGGTTTTCGCTTCGCCCTGTTCCCGCGCCGCGGCGGACATGCGCCGGAGCCTGGCAACCTCGATCAGTTGTACCGCCTGGGTCAATTGCTCGGGCGCTTGCATACCGTGGGGGCGACGCGACCGTTCGAGCACCGCGAGACCCTGGCGGTGGACAACTTCGGCCATGCCTCGCTCAAGACCCTGCTCGACGGCCACTTCGTGCCCCGCGAACTGCTACCGGCCTTCGAGTCCGTCGCGCGCGATCTGCTGGCGCGGGTCGAGGCGATCTACGCACGCACCCCGTGCCAGGCCATCCGCCTGCACGGCGACTGCCATGCCGGTAACCTGATGCACCGTGACGACGTCTACCATGTCGTCGACCTGGACGACTGCCGCATGGGCCCAGCGGTCCAGGACCTGTGGATGATGCTCGCCGGCAGCCGCGAAGAACGATTGGGGCAACTGGCCGAACTGGTGGACGGCTACAACGAGTTCCATGACTTCGACCCGCGCCAGTTGGCCCTGATCGAGCCGCTGCGCGCCCTGCGCCAACTGCACCACAGCGCCTGGCTGGCGCGGCGCTGGGACGATCCGGCGTTCCCGCGCAGCTTCCCCTGGTTCGGCCAGCCCCGTTACTGGGGCGATCAGATCCTGGCGCTGCGCGAACAGATCGCCGCGCTGGACGAAGCGCCACTTAAAGTGTTCTGACCCCAAAGTCCCACCCAGTCGTTCAAGCAAGGACTCTGCATGCAAGCCCCCAACCCGCAACGCGGGTACATCCTGGGCCTGAGCGCCTACATCATCTGGGGCCTGTTCCCCCTGTATTTCAAAGCCATCCAGAGCGTGCCGGCGGTGGAGATCATCGTCCACCGGGTGCTGTGGTCGGCACTGTTCGGCGCGCTGCTGCTGGCGGTCTGGAAGCATCCGCAGTGGTGGCGCGAACTGCGTGACAACCCGCGCCGCCTGGGCATCCTGGCGCTGAGCGGGACGCTGATCGCCGCCAACTGGCTGACCTACGTGTGGGCGGTGAACAACGGACGCATGCTGGAGGCCAGCCTGGGCTACTACATCAACCCGCTGATCAACGTGCTGTTGGGCCTGCTGCTGCTCGGCGAGCGCCTGCGCCGCCTGCAATGGCTGGCGGTGGGGCTGGCGGCTGCCGGGGTGGCGCAGCAGGTCTGGCAGGTCGGCGGCTTACCGTGGGTCTCGCTGGGCCTGGCCTTGTCGTTCGGCTTCTATGGCCTGATCCGCAAGCAGGCACCGGTGGCGGCGCTGCCGGGTCTGGTGGTGGAGACCTGGATGCTGGTGCCGTTGGCCCTGGGTTGGCTGCTGCTGCATCCAGAGGCCAATAGCGCGCACCTGGCATTCTTCGGCAGCAGCGAAGCGCTGTGGCTGATGGCCGCGGGCCCGGTGACCCTGGTGCCGCTGCTGTGCTTCAACGCGGCGGCGCGCCACCTGCCTTACACCACGCTGGGTTTTCTGCAGTACCTCGCACCGACGCTGGTGCTGCTGCAGGCGGTGCTGCTGTTCGACGAGCACCTGTCGGCGAGCACTCTGGTGGCCTTCTTCTTTATCTGGGCAGGGCTGGCGATCTATAGCGTCGATGCCTGGCTGACCCTGCGCAAGCGCAGATGATCGACGCGCCGCAGACAGGAACGCCCCAGCAAAACGAAACGGCCCGAAAATCGTGTACCGTTTTTAGATTTATCTGGAACAATCTGTCTGTTTTTTGCGAACATGCCTTTTCCTAGCGTGACCCCAAGCGACCGAGCGGTCGCGGGACGACGCTTTTAGTCTGATGTTCACGCGTCTGGCGCATCATGTAGTATTCGCCAGCGCAGACTACAAAACGTCGTCCGGGGGTCTGCCGAGGCGCCTGTGACACCATGCGACCCGTCCTCCAGCCCGCTGGCAGGCCGGACACTTCGCGTGTTGGGAGAAGCGCTACAGGCTCAATACAGAAGAGCGAAACAGCTGAGCAGAGTGAGGCAAGCAATGACTGGATACGTTCAAGTCGGTGGCCTTCAGGTCGCCAAGGTTCTCTACGACTTCGTCAACGACGAAGCCCTGGCGGGGACCGGCATCGTCGCCGAGCAGTTCTGGAGCGGTGCAGAGAAGATCATCAACGACCTCGCTCCAAAGAACAAAGCCCTGCTCGCCAAGCGCGACGCGCTGCAAGCCAAGATCGATGCCTGGCACCAGGCACGCCAGGGTCAGGCCCACGACGCCGCGGCCTACAAGGCATTCCTCGAGGAAATCGGTTATCTGCTCCCCGCAGCAGACGACTTCCAGGCCACCACGCAAAACGTCGACGAAGAGATCGCCCAGATGGCCGGTCCGCAGTTGGTGGTGCCGGTGATGAATGCCCGCTTCGCCCTGAACGCCGCCAACGCCCGCTGGGGCTCGCTGTATGACGCGCTGTACGGCACCGACGCCATCAGCGAAGACGGCGGCGCGGAAAAGGGCCAGGGCTACAACAAGGTGCGCGGCGACAAGGTCATCGCCTTCGGCCGCGCCTTCCTCGACGAGGCCGCGCCCCTGGCAGCCGGCTCGCACGTCGACGCCACCGCCTACCGCATCGACGCCGGCAAGCTGGTCGTGGCGCTGAAGGGCGGCAGCAACAGCGGCCTGCGCGACGACGCGCAACTGATCGGCTTCCAGGGCCAGGCCAGCGCGCCGACAGCCGTGCTGCTCAAGCACAACGGCCTGCACTTCGAGATCCAGGTCGACGCCAACACGCCGGTCGGCAGCACCGATGCCGCCGGGGTCAAGGACATCCTCATGGAGTCGGCGCTGACCACCATCATGGACTGCGAAGACTCGGTCGCGGCGGTGGACGCCGACGACAAGGTCATCGTCTACCGCAACTGGCTGGGCCTGATGAAGGGCGACCTGGCCGAAAGCGTGAGCAAAGGCGGCAAGACCTTCACCCGCACCATGAACCCTGACCGCGAATACAGCGCGCCGAACGGCGGCACGGTCACCCTGCACGGCCGCTCGCTGCTGTTCGTGCGTAACGTCGGTCACCTGATGACCAACCCGGCGATCCTCGACGCCCAAGGCCACGAGGTGCCCGAAGGTATCCAGGACGGCCTGTTCACCAACCTGATCGCCCTGCACAACCTCAACGGCAACACCAGCCGCCGCAACACCCGTTCGGGCAGTGTGTACATCGTCAAGCCGAAGATGCACGGCCCCGAAGAAGTGGCGTTCGCCGCTGAAATCTTCAGCCGCGTCGAAGACCTGCTGGGCATGCCGCGCAACACCGTGAAAGTCGGCATCATGGACGAGGAGCGCCGTACCACGGTCAACCTCAAGGCCTGTATCCAGGCTGCCGCCGAACGCGTGGCGTTCATCAACACCGGCTTCCTCGACCGCACCGGCGACGAGATCCACACCTCGATGGAGGCCGGCGCCATGGTGCGCAAAGGTGCCATGAAGAGCGAGAAATGGATCGGTGCCTACGAGAACAACAACGTCGACGTGGGCCTGGCCACCGGCCTGCAGGGCCGTGCGCAGATCGGCAAGGGCATGTGGGCCATGCCGGACCTGATGGCGGCGATGCTCGAACAGAAGATCGCGCACCCGATGTCCGGCGCCAACACTGCCTGGGTGCCGTCGCCGACCGCTGCCACGCTGCATGCCCTGCACTACCACAAGGTCGATGTGCAGGCACGTCAGCGCGAGCTGGCCAGCCGTACCCCGGCGTCGGTGGACGACATCCTGAGCATCCCGCTGGCGACCGACCGCAACTGGTCGGACGAGGAGATCCGCAACGAACTGGACAACAACGCCCAGGGCATCCTCGGCTATGTGGTGCGCTGGATCGACCACGGCGTGGGCTGCTCCAAAGTGCCGGACATCAATAACGTCGGCTTGATGGAAGACCGCGCCACGCTGCGCATCTCCGCGCAGTTGCTGGCCAACTGGCTGCGCCATGGCGTGGTAACCCAGGAGCAGGTGCTGGAAAGCCTCAAGCGTATGGCAGCGGTGGTCGACCGGCAGAACGCCGGCGATGCGCAGTATCGCCCGATGGCGCCGAACTTCGATGACAACATCGCGTTCCAGGCCGCCGTGGAACTGGTGATCGAAGGGGCCAAACAGCCCAACGGCTACACCGAGCCAGTGCTGCATCGTCGTCGTCGCGAGTTCAAGGCCCGCAACGGGCTGTAAGCCGTTCCGGCCCCGCCGCGCTCACTGCGCGCGCGGGGCCGGACTAATCAAGCCGCAACTCCGTCTTCACCAATTCCAGCAGCTTGCCCAGGTCGACCGGCTTGAGCAGGAAGTCCAGCACGCCCAGGTGCATCACATCCACCGCTTCCTTCACGTCGGTGTCGCCCGACACCACGATGATCGACACTTCCGCACGGTCCGACTCGCGCACCTTGCGGATCAGCTCCAGTCCGTCCACCGGCAGCATGCGCAGGTCGGTGATCATCAGCGCGATGCGCGGCTCGTAATGCAGCTTGAACAGCGCTTCTTCGGCACCGTCGGCCGTCATGCAGTCGATACCGCGGCTTTTCAGGTACAGGCTCAACGCCTCGCTGTTCACCGGATTGTCGTCCACCACCAGCACCACCGGCCTGGGTGGGGTCGGCGCACTCACCACGGCCAGGGCCTCGCGCTCGGCGTCACTCAATATGTCGTCATGCTCAGCCATGGCCATCTCGTCAAAAAAATCCCGCAGTGTTGTTAAGACCGTCGAAACCGTCGTAACGGCCTTCCTTTCGTCGGAACCTTGACGGAGCCCTCGCCCGCTAGACTTACGTCCAATGGGCATCCCCCGACGCTCGGCCGACCATGGGGTTCGACAACAACAAAGCCGCCCCTATAGATAGATATATATAGTTCGGCATAAGGCAGACGGTCAGCCCATGAGCAAAAAGGACGCCTTCACCCAGGCCGGCAGGACAGCCGTCCTGCAGAACGTTCAAGGCACGTTGCAATTCCTGCAGCGCTTTGCGCCCTTCAACCAGATGGAACAGGGTCACCTGTCGTACTTGGTAGAGCAGTGCCAACTGCGCTTCTATGCCAGCGGCGAGAGCATCATCAAGCCCGCCGACGGCCCCGTGGAGCACTTCTACATCGTCAAGCAGGGCCGGGTGATGGGCGAGCGCCAGCACGTCACCGGCCCCGGCGTGGAAACCACCTTCGAGATCGCCACCGGCGAGTGCTTCCCCCTGGCCGCGTTGCTCGGCGAACGGGCCACGCGCACCGAGCACCTGGCCGGCGAAGACACCTTCTGCCTGCAACTGAACAAAGCCGCGTTCATCCGCGTGTTCTCGCTGTCCGACGTGTTCCGCGACTTCGCCCTGCGCGGGGTCAGCAGCCTGCTCGATCAGGTCAACCAGCAGGTGCGCCAGCGCGCGGTGCACACCCTCGGCACCCAGTACTCGCTGAATACGCCACTGGGCGAACTGGCCATGCGTCACCCGGTGGTGTGCCCGCCGGACATGCCGCTGCGCGATGCCGTGCGCCTGATGCACGAGCAGCAGGTGGGCAGCATCGTGATCGTCAATACGCAGCGTTTCCCCATCGGCATCTTCACCCTGCGCGACCTGCGCCAGGTGATCGCCGACGCCAGCGCAGAGCTGGATGCGCCGATCCAGCGCCACATGACCGCCGCGCCCTTCTTCCTCGCGCCACAGGCCAGCGCCTTCGATGGCGCCCTGGCGATGACCGAGCGGCACATCGCCCACATCTGCCTGGTGGACAACGGGCGGCTGTGCGGCGTGGTCTCCGAGCGCGACCTGTTTTCCCTGCAGCGCGTCGACCTGGTGCACCTGGCGCGCACTATCCGCCACGCGCCACGGCTGGAAGCGCTGGTGGCCCTGCGTGGGGAAATCGGCCAACTGGTCGAGCGCATGCTCGCCCACGGCGCGTCCTCGACGCAGATCACCCAGATCATCACCCTGCTCAACGACCACACCGTGTGCCGGGTGATCGAACTGGCCCTGGCCGAACACGGCGATCCGGGGATCGCCTTCAGTTGGTTGTGCTTTGGCAGCGAAGGCCGCCGCGAACAGACCCTGCACACCGACCAGGACAACGGCATCCTCTTCGATGCCGCAGACGCCGCCGAGGCCGAAGCGTTGCGCGCGCGCCTGCTGCCGTTGGCGAACAGCATCAATCAGGATCTGGCCCAGTGCGGCTTCAGCCTGTGCAAAGGCAACGTCATGGCCGGCAATCCCGAGCTGTGCCTGTCGCGCGCCGAATGGGCACAACGTTTCGCCGGTTTCATCCGCGAGGCCAGCCCGGAGAACCTGCTGGGTTCGAGCATCTATTTCGACCTGCGCGTGGTGTGGGGCGACGAGCAGGGCTGCGAACAGTTGCGCCAGAGCATCCTGGCGCAGGTCGCGGACAACCGCATCTTCCAGCGCATGATGGCCGACAACGCCCTGCGCCAGCGCCCGCCCGTGGGGCGCCTGCGCGACTTCGTGCTGACCCGGCAGGGCAACGACAAGACCGCCACCCTCGACCTCAAGGTCCAGGGCCTCACCCCCTTCGTCGACGGTGCGCGGCTGCTGGCCCTGGCCAACGGCGTCGCCGCCAACAACACCTTGGAACGCCTGCGCCAACTGGTGGCCAAGGGGGTCATTGACGCCCTCGACGGCGCCGCCTTCGAGGAGGCCTATCACTTCATCCAGCAGACCCGCATGCAGCAGCACCAGCGCCAGAGCCGCGACAACCAGCCCTACTCCAATCGCCTCGACCCGGACAGCCTCAATCACCTGGACCGGCGCATCCTGCGCGAATCGCTGCGCCAGGCTCAGCGCCTGCAAAGCAGTCTGGCCCAGCGGTATCAACTGTGAAACTGTTCGCCTGGCTGCGCCCGCGCACGCCGACGCTCGACGTCGATCTGCAACAGCGCCTGGCCAGCCTGCCACGTCCAGCCGCGCTCGGTGTGTGCTCGCTGCGCGAGCAGCGCTGGGTGGTGCTGGACCTGGAGACCAGCGGCCTGAACCTGCAACGCGACCAGGTGCTGTCGATCGGCGCGGTGGCCATCGAGGACGGCGCCATCGCTCTGGGTGGGCAATTCGAGCGCACCCTGCGTCGGCCAGAGCAGAAGACCAACGCCAGCGTGCTGATCCACGGCCTGGGCCCCAGCGCCCTGGCTGCCGGCAGCGATCCTGCCCAGGCGCTGGTCGAGTTGCTGGAGTTCATCGGCGACAGCCCGGTGCTGGCCTTCCATGCCCCATTCGACCAAGGCATGCTCGGCCGGGCACTCAAGGACACCCTCGGTTACCGCCTGCAACAGGTGTTCATCGATGTCGCCGAACTGGCGCCCATGCTCAACCCCGACACGGTGCTGCGCGAAGCGGGGCTGGACGACTGGGTGGCACGCTTCGGCCTCGAGGTGCAGGCGCGTCACCACGCCAGCGCCGACGCCCAGGTGACCGCCGAGCTGGCGCTGATCCTGTTCAGCCAGGCGCGGCGCCAGCAACTGGATAGCCCCCTGCAACTGGAGCAGCGGCTGCGCCAATGGCGGCGGCGCGCGCTGCAACCGCACGGTCTATAAAAGCCGCGGAGCAACGTCGAGCATTCTGACAAGCGTCAATTGCATCCCCCGGTACAGCTCTGCGACAATCGCGAATCATTATCGTTATTTAACGCATTCTTTTCGGGGAACGCCCTTGTCGTCCGTGCACAGCCCACATGCCGAGCTGGTCGGCAGCCTGTACCGCGACCATCGCGGCTGGCTGATGGCCTGGCTGCAGCGCAGCACCGCCTGCCGCCAGCGCGCCGAAGACCTGAGCCAGGACACCTTCGTGCGCCTGCTGGGGCGCGAGCAGTTGAGCGCGCCACGCGAGCCGCGCGCGTTCCTCGTCGCCGTGGCCAAGGGTTTGCTGTTCGACCACTTCCGCCGCGCCGCACTGGAGCAGGCCTACCTCGCCGAACTGGCGCTGCTGCCCGCCGCCGAACACCCCTCCCCGGAAGTGCAGCACCTGATCCTCGAAGACCTCAAGGCCATCGACCGGCTGCTGGGCAAGCTGTCAAGCAAGGCGCGCGCGGCGTTTCTGTACAACCGCCTGGACGGCCTGGGCCACGCCGAGATCGCCGAGCGCCTGGGCGTCTCGGTCTCGCGGGTGCGCCAGTACATCGCCCAAGGCCTGCGCCAATGCTACGTGGCGCTGTACGGAGCGCCGACATGAACAACCTGCCGGTCTCGGCCAAGGTGCTGGAAGCCGCCATCGCCTGGAAGCTGTGCCTGGAAGGCGGCGATGGCACGGCCGATGAGCGCGACGCCTTCAAACGTTGGCAGGCCGCCAGCGACGAACATGCCCGCGCCTGGTTTCAATTGGGCCTGCTCGATCGGCGCGTCGGCGCGGCGACCGGTCCGGCGCGCCATGCCCTGCTGCAATCGCGTGCGCGCCTGCGCCAACGGGTCGGCAAGCTTGGCGGCGGGCTGGCCGGCATGCTGCTGCTCGGCGGGCTGCTGGCCTGGAGCGCAGCACCCTCGCTGGCGCCCAGTTACTGGCTGGCCGACCAGCGCACCGGCACCGGGGAACTGCGTACCCTGCGCCTGGAAGACGGCACGTTGCTCAGCCTGGACACCCACACGGCGGTGGACATCGACTTTGCCGGCGAACAGCGGGTGATCGTGCTGCACCAGGGCGAGATTTCGGTCGAAACCGGTCACGACGACCCGCGCCCGCTCTGGGTGCGCACCGACGACGGCCGCCTGCGTCCGCTGGGCACGCGCTTTTTGGTCAAGCGCGAGACCGCCGGGACGCGGCTGGAAGTGCTGCAGGCCCGGGTCGCGGCGCAACCGCGTGATCAAGGCAACGAACAGGTGTTGGACGAAGGCCAGCAGGTGCTGATGAATGCCCAGGGGCTGGGGTTGATCGGCCCGGTCCAGCCCGGCGCCGATGCCTGGACGCGCGGCATGCTGGTGGTGGACAACGTGCGCCTGGGCGACCTGGTGGCCGAGCTGAGCCGCTACCGCAGCGGCCACCTGGGCGTGTCCGGCAAGGTCGCGCAACTGCGGGTCAGCGGCAGCTTCCCCTTGACCGACACCGACCTGGCGCTGGCCTCGCTGGTACCGGCGTTGCCGGTGAAGATCGAACGGCGCACGCCGTGGTGGGTGACGGTCGAGGCCAAGTGAATCTTCGCCCCCCGCCGTCTGTAGCCACCCAAAAATTTTCAGACAGCCCTGTCACTTTTCATCGTTCGCTCGGCAAGGAAGCAGTCAGCACTTATCCGTCGAGGAGCCACTGCATGTCCCGCGCTGTCGAATCTTACCTGCGTCCCAGCCTCATGGCCCTAGCCATCGGCCTTGCCACCCCTGTGTTCGGTCCGGTGGCGTTCGCTGCCGAACAGGCCGCCGTACGCACTTATGATGTGCCCAGCGGCCCCTTGGCCGCGACGCTCAACCGCATTGCCAGCGAAGCCGGCATCGCCCTTGCCCTGGACCCGAGCCTGGCCAGCGGCCGCACCTCGGCGCCGGTCAAAGGCAGCTTCAACGGTGTTGGGGCCTTGCAGGCCGCCCTGCGCGGTACCGGCCTGCAACTGCAACTGGGCAGCGCCGGCAGCTACAGCCTGGTGAGTGTGCCGCAGGGCAGCGTGGCGCTACCGGAAACCACCGTGAATGCCAGCGGCGACAGCGAGAGCGCGTGGGGCCCGGTCGACGGTTACCTGGCCAAGCGCACCGCAGCCGGCAGCAAAACCGACACCGCACTGGTGGAAGCCCCCCGCTCGATCTCGGTGGCCACCCGGCAACAGATGAGCGACCGCGGCGTTCACAGCCTGGATGACGCGGTGAAGTACATGCCCGGCATCGTCTCCTCCAGCTTCGGCAGCGACACCCGCTACGACTGGATGCGCGTGCGCGGCTTCGAGCCGACCCAGTTCCTCGATGGCCTGCCGCTGCCGCGCGGGGTGTATGCCAACCCGAAACCGGAAACCTGGAACCTTGACCGCCTGGCCCTGCTACGCGGTCCAGCGTCGTCGGTGTACGGCCAGACCCCGCCAGGCGGGCTGCTGGACATCGTCAGTCGTCGCCCGCAAGCCGAAAGCCTGCACGAAATCGAAGTGCAGTACGGCAGCGACAACCATCGCCAGATCAACTTCGCCAGCACCGGCAAGATCGACGACGACGGCCGCCTGCTCTACGGCGTCAGCGGCGTGGTGCGCGATGGCGGCACGGCCATCGACCATATCGACGACAAACGCTACAACATCGCCCCGAGCCTGACCTGGCATATCGACGAAGACACCTCGCTGACCTTGTTGAGCCAGTTCACGCGGGACGATACCGGGGTCACCAGCCAGTTCTACCCGATCCAGGGCACCAAGATCGACATGCCGTTCGGCAAGGTTTCACGGCACAAGAACCTGGGCGATCCCAACTACGACTTCTACGACCGCACCTACTACGCACTGGGCTATGCCTTCGAGCATCGCATCAACGATGTCTGGCAGTTCCGTCAGAACCTGCGCTACACCAAGTCGGACCTGTCCTTCCAGACGGTGACCGTCAACAGCTACAACCCTGGGTTCGGCATGGTGGTGGACAATCAGGGCAATACGGGTCGCGGCACCACCAATGTCGATGAAGACATCAGCCAATTCGCCGTCGACAACAACTTCCAGGGCGACTTCGACACCGGCAACATCCGTCATACCCTGCTGGTCGGCCTGGACCACCAGCGCATGAACAACAACTACTTGGCCATCTTCGGTCGCGCACCGGCGATCAACGTCAACCGTCCGGTCTATGGCTTGCCCATCGAGCGCCCGGACCGATCCACCGCGTTCTACGACTACGACCAGAAGACCCGCCAGACCGGTCTCTACGTTCAGGACCAGATGGCGCTCGACAACTGGCGCCTGACCCTCGGTGGGCGCGAAGACTGGGTGCACACCGGGACGCAGTTCCGCAATCAAGGCGACGCCACCAACACCCAGCGCGACAAGAAATTCAGCGGCAACGCCGCCATCAGCTATGTCTTCGACTCAGGATTCGTGCCTTATCTGTCCTACGCCGAGTCATTCCAACCCAGCAGCAAGGCTGATGTATCGCCCACCAACGGCCTCAAGCCCACCGAAGGTCAGCAATGGGAGCTGGGCATCAAGTATCAGCCACCAGGCTCCAACACACTGCTGAGCGCAGCGGTCTATGACTTGACCCAAAAGAATGTGGCCGTCACCAACAACGTAGGCAACGTCACCGTCACCAGCCAGACCGGCGAAGTAAAAGTCCGCGGCCTGGAACTGGAGGCCACCTCCGAGGTGACCGAGAACCTCAAGGTGATCGCCGCCTACACCCTGGCCAAATCCGAGGTGCAGAACGGCCTCTACAAAGGCAACCGCCTGCAACTGATGCCCAACCAGCAAGCCTCGCTGTGGACCGACTACACCTGGCACAGCGGTGTGCTCGACGGCTTCGGCGTCGGCGCCGGGGCGCGCTACACCGGCAACACCTATGGCGACCAGGCCAACACCTACCTGGGCAAGGCCAAGGCCTATACCGTGTTCGATGCCGCCGTGCACTACGACCTCGGCCGCCTGGACAACAGCCTCAACGGCGCCTCGGTGGCGGTCAACGCCACCAACCTGCTGGACAAGAACTACCTGTCCACTTGCGACAGCTACTACTGCTACTACGGTGACCCACGCAGCGTGGTGGTCAGCGCCAAGTACCAGTTCTGACCGACTGCGCCCTCGCAAACCCGCTGCGCGAGGGCGCGGCCCAAGACCCCTGCGGGACCTGAAATGAAAAGCCAAACCCTGCGCCGCTGGTCGGCGATCCATACCTGGAGCAGCCTGGTCTGCACGCTGTTCCTGCTGCTGCTGGCCCTGACCGGCCTGCCGCTGATCTTCCACCACGAACTCGAACACCTGCTCGGCGACGCGCCCGTGCTGCGCGAACTGCCGTCCGGTACGCCTCACCTGGACCTGCAACAACTGGTGCTCAAGGCCGAGCAGCATCGGCCCGGCGAGGTGATGCAGTATTTCGGTTTCGATGAGGACACCCCCGACGGCGTGGTGGCGATCACTGCCGCCACGGCGGGCAGCGATCCCAACTCATCGCACACCTTCATGCTCGACGCGCGCACGGGCGAGGCGGTGGCCATGCCGGCGGCCAATGGCGGCCTGATGATGGTGCTGCTGCGCTTGCATGCGGATATGTTCGCCGGCCTGCCCGGCAAGCTGCTGCTGGCCTTCATGGGCCTGCTGTTCATCGTCGCCCTCGTTTCCGGCACCGTGCTCTATGCGCCGTTCATGCGCCGCCTGCGCTTCGCCTCGGTGCGCACCGACAAGTCGTCGCGGGTACGCTGGATCGACCTGCACAACCTGATTGGCATCGTCACCCTGACCTGGGCGCTGGTGGTGGGCGTGACCGGCGTGATCAGCGCCCTGTCCGACCTGGTCATCGCCGCCTGGCGCAACGACAGCCTGGCCGCGATGGTCGCGCCCTATCGCGAGGCCGCGCCGTTGACCGAACGCGCCCCGGCCACGCAGCTACTGAGCATCGCCCAGCAAGCCGCGCCGGGCATGCGCCCGGACTTCATCGCCTTTCCCGGCACACGCTTCTCCAGCGAGCACCACTACGCGGTGTTCATGAACGGCGCCACGCCCCTCACCTCGCACCTGTTCACCCCAGTGCTGATCGATGCCCGCACGCTGCAAGTGACAGCCGTCGGCGAGCGTCCCTGGTACATGGACGCCATGGGCCTGTCGCAACCGCTACACTTCGGCGACTACGGCGGACGACCGATGCAGATCCTCTGGGCGGCGCTGGACCTGCTGACCATCGTCGTGCTGCTCAGTGGCCTGTACCTGTGGTGGGGCAAGCAGCGCAAACGGCGGGAGGTGCCAGCATGAGTCACAGATCGCAAAGCACGCGACGCATTTTCGCCTGGCCGCTGGTCATCGCCGTGCTCGGCGGCGCCGGGCTGTTTGCCGCACTGCTGGGCGACGGGGCCTGGGACGCGCTCGCCTGGGTGGGTTTGGGCGTACCGGTATTCCTGGCAACGCGCGGGTTGTGCGCCAAGTGAGGTAACCGACTAACGCGCGCGCCGCAGCAAGGCGCGCCAGGCTCGCATGCTCCCCCACCACGGAGCGCCGCTCATGAGTCTTCAGCAGTTCATCGCCTTCGATCAGCAATTAAGCGACCTGCTCGCCTCGCCACCCAGCCCCGACGCTCAACTGCCCTGGCTGAGTGCGCGCCAACGTTACTTTGCGGACCTGGCCCAGTACTGGCTCGACACGGACGTCACCGGCCAGACCCGCCAGGCGAGAATGACGGCCGTGCTACGTGAACAGATGCTGGCGCAGATCACGCTGCGCGTCGGCGATCACACCTTGGGCTCGAACCACGCTGAACTGATGGAAACCTGCATACGTCTGCCGTTGCCCTGGCAGCGTCAGCACCTGGGCCGCGCGGCGCGTCCGCAGGTGTACCGGCCCGTGCTGGACATCGGCACGCCCAGTTGGCGCAGCTACCTGCCCGGTGCTTTCGTCATCGTCGAGGGAGGCCCCGAGGGCCGCATGCCCGATCCGCAACAACCCAGCGAGTACGCGCTGCTGTGCAGCCTGTCCCATGGCATCGAGGCGTTCGATGGCCTGGCAGAACTGCATGCCGAGCTGTGCGAGCGGCTGGACGATCCGCAACAGAGCCAGCCACTGATGCGGCATATGGCCAGCGACCGCGACCGGGATCTGGCGCTCAATGCCGAGCGTCTGCGCTACGAATGGTTCAGCGAGGATCTGGTGCTGGCCCAGGCACAGGTCCTGATCGACGGGCAACGCACACGGTTGACCCAGGTGTGGGAAGAACTCGCCCAGCGCGATCCGCTCGACCACGCGCAGTTGGCGAGCCGACTGCAACAGACGGTCGACCTGCTGCCCTGGGCCGGCAGTCAGTCGGCACTGCAGACACGCTACGGCCTGCTGCTGGAGCGCAACTCACCCGCCTGGCTGAAGAATGCCTCGCCCCAGGCCCTGACCCACATCATGCAGACCTTGCAGGAGTTGGTGATCGCCATCGACCGGGCGGCGGCACCGGGCATCCTCAGCCACGAACAATTCCTCGATCAGAACGCCCTGAGCACCTGGACATGCCAGCAACTACGCGACCGATTGCGCCATCAGTACCAATTCGATGTCGATCCGTTGGAGATTCATGTGAGCGTGACCTTGGCGCGACAACGCGGCCCCGTCATGCATCCAGGCCTGACCAGCGGCTACATTCCCGCCGCCAGCAGGCCGCAGGTGGGCGATACCATCGAACTGGTGCCACGCACCTACCGCCTCGACGAGCTGGCCGCGCTCAACGTCGCCTGGCTCGACGTAGACTATTGGCTGACGGCACGCGTTCATCGCAAGGACGGCAGCTCCATCCCCGAGATTACTGCCGGGCAGGTCAAGCAACTGGTGCGCGAGTTGAACGTGGGCGAAAGCTACAGCCAGTACCTGCGTCTGCACCTGCTGGACTCGCCAGCCGGACAGTGGCGGCAGGAGCGCCATGTCGCCATCAACCAGGCACGCATGCAGGCCGAGGCGGCCAAGGCGCGCTATGCCGGCCACTACCTGGAGGATCCGTTCGAGCGCGGTTACGCCTGGAGTCGCACCGTCATCGATCATCCCGCCAGCGCTCAACGCAGCGCGCTGGGTCATCGAATGAAAGTGCGCCAATGGATGATCGACAACCACACGGTAATGGGCGTGCTTCTGATCACACCCGAGATCACCGGCCTGCAGCGCTTCGTGGTGTACACCCCAGACGCCCCGGATCGCCGCGCCTGGCGCGAATACCGCAATGCCCGGCATTTGCTGCGCACGCTGCGTGAAAAGCCGGCGTTGCGCGATTACCTCAAGGAGCGACTTCCCTTGGCCGACTCCGCGGCCATTGAACGCGCGGTACTCAACGGGCGACTCGGACATCGCGTGAACACGCCGGAGATCGTCGGTGATTTCCAGCAGGCACGCTACCGGGCCGAAGTGCATGCAGCACTGGCAATGGTGGATGCCAGTACCCATACCAAACTGGAACTGCTGGGCGAGTTCAGCCTGCATGTGCTGTGGGTCACGCTCGACCTGATCAGCCTGGTGCTACCCAACCGCGCCCTGACTCCCCTGTCGTTCGCACGCGCGGCACTCTCGGTATTCGACATGGCCAAAGCCTACCGCGAGGACGACCGTGTCAGCGCGCTTAAGCACTTCGTCGAAGCCTTCACCCATGTCAACGACGCCATCAACAGCATCGGCGGCTCGACCGTGGTTCGCCGTGCGATCCGCGGCATGCCCCCGACGCCACCGCTGAGGCTGCCGCCCGCACTGGCCCTGAAAGTCGACACCAGCAAGCTGCGTTATCGGGTTGACGGTGTCCACAAAGAAGGTATCTACGAACAGGCCTCAGCCTATCCGGGAATGACCTTCTATTTCGTCAAGGACTCGGCCGGCCGCACCTATCAGGTCGCCTTCGACGGTTACCGCTGGCGGGTGCTCGACCCGCGTCAGCCCGACGCCTACACCAAGGTGCCCATCAAGCGCCGCGAGGATGGCGAATGGGTCGTGGACTCGCCGGTGTTGTGGTACGACGGTTTGCCGGATCTGCAAGCACTGCTCGACGACTGTCGCCTCGCCGAAGTGCCCAGCGGCCTGCGCGAAGCGTCGGCCGTAGGCCTGCACCGCGCAGGCGACAGGCTTTACCTACTGGCCGGCAAGCACGCCTTGCCGTTACGGGCTCATCTGCTAAGCGACCACTATCACCTGCTGATGCGCAGCGAGCCGGGCGCTGCGGTGAAGCCCTGGGCGATCCTGCGCTGGAAAGACCGGCAATGGCGCATTCGCGTGCGCCAGGCCGGGCGCAGCAGCGACTGGCTGGCGCTGCCGCCCGCCTACTCGGTAAGCCTTGGCAGACGTTGATCCAGCCGCTGATACAGCGCGCTGCGGGTCGGCCAGTTGCGCAGCAGCCGCGCGCGGTCGCGGGCGAAGGCCGGGGCGAAACTGAGCTGGGTGGCGTGCTGGGTCATGGCGTCGAGGTCGATCAGCGACCACTGGCCGTCCTGCCAGAACAGGTTGTGGCCTTTGAAATCGCCATGGCTGATGCGCTCGGCGATCAGCCGCTGCATCAGCTCGATCAGCGCCTGTACCTGTTCTTCGGGCGCCTCGCCGCTCTCGACGAAGGGCGCGAAACAGGCGCTCAAGTCAGGGCCATCGGCGTATTCGGTAATCAGGTAGGCTATGCTGCGCAACCCCATCACGCGCCGTTCGAGCACCGCCAGCGGGCGCGGCGTGGGGATGTCGAGGAAGGTCAGGCGATTGCCTTCGATCCAGGAATGCCAGGCCCGGCTCGGGCGCCAGAAACGCTTGAACCAGTGGGCGGTGTTCTTGATGTTGTAGCGCTTGAGCACCAGGGTACGGCCGCCGACGTCCACGCGCGCGACGCTGGCTGCGCCGCCGGTCTTGTACAAGTGGCCCTGGTCGATCAGCGCATCGGCTTGCGCCAGCGCCGGGGCAAGGGCTGCGACTGCCTCGCGGCGAATCGCCTGTAGCCCTGACAGGCTGCGCTGCACGCTGAACAGGCTGCAGTCGCGCCCGGCCTTGTCCAGGTAATCCTTCAGGCGCCAGGTGCGCACTTTGTCGATCTGCTTTTGCAGTGCCTCCAGCGGCAGCGCATGCTCGGCGTTGGCCAGCAGGTAATGCACCAGGGCTTCTTCGATGAACGGCTGCAAGCGCTTGGGCAACTGAGCGAAGAACACCCCGAGGTTTTCCAGCACGCGCTGACGCGACAACTGCTGGCCCGGCGTCTCGGCCTTGATCCCGGCGCCGTCGATCAGGTACAGGCGACCGTCGTGGCGCAGCAGGTTGTCCAGGTGCAGGTCTTCCTGCCACAGGCCGTTGGCGTGCATCTGCGCCACCGCCGTCAACGCTTCGCCGAGTACGGCATGTTGCTCATCGGCAAGCATCGGCAGGTGCTCGACCTTGGCCCAGGCAGCACCCAGGCTTTCGGCGTGCTCCAGGAACTCGAACAGCAGCCAGCCGCCTTCGCCGTCTTTCAGGCCATCAGCCAGCAGGCGCGGTGTGACCAGGCCCTGGGCGGCCAGTAGGCGCACGCCGTTCAGTTCGCGTTGGAAGTGTCGCGCGGCGTTGCCGCCCACCAGCAACTTGGCCAGCACCGGCGTACCGCGCCACAGGCCGGCGCCAACGTAACGCTGGCCGGGCAGCACGCGCAGCAGGCTGAACAGCTGCAGTTCGGCACTGCCAGCGGCATCCTCGAGGACCACGTTCAAGGGTAGGCTCGGGCTGCGCCCGGCGCTCTTCAATTCGGACAGGCGCATCAACGGGCCTCTTTTTCACGACGGCGTTTGCTCAGACGCTGCAACCAGCCGGCCACCGACGGGCTCGCGGCCGGCTGCGTCAGGTAGACCGCGAGCAGATGGCGCAAGTCCGCCTCGCTCCATACCGGCGCACGACGCAGCAGCGGCTCCAGGTCCTTGAGCCGGTCACGGCGACCGAGCAGCAGCGGCCGAGTTTTTTCCAGGTCGATCAATTGCGCCTGCCAACCTTCCCGGCGCTCGCGCAGGAAAATGTGCTTGGGGTAGAAACAGCCATGCACCTGACGGGCGCCGTGCAGCGTACGCGCCAGTTCGCCACAGGCACCGAGAATGCCCTGGCGTTGCGCGGGATCGAGCTGCGGCCATTGCAGCAGCAGGCTGTCCAGGTCGCGCCACTCGTCCAGCGCACGGGTCATCAGGATCGCCCGATGCTGGCCACCTTGCTTGCGCTCACCGTAGAACACCGCCTGCAAAGCCGGGATGCCGAGCGCCTGATAGCGCTGGATATTGCGAAATTCGCGAGCGAAGGTGGGCTCGCCCAACGGCCGGTGCAGGGTGTGGGTGAGGTAGTCGCTCTGGCGCTTGAGGTAATAGCCCTTGCCCTCGAGTTCCAGGCGAAACACGCTGCTCCAACCGCCGCGCCCGGTGTTGGGCTCGTCAACGGCCTCCAGTTGCAGCGCCCACAGCGCCTCGAAATCGTCGAGGCCATGGCGTTGCAGCAGCGCCGCTTCGGCGCTGGCCAGGTAATCGGTCATTCCCTTCCCTCGAAAAAGCTCACCACCTGACGGACACGCCGCTTATCGCGCGCGTTGAGTCGGGTGTGCCCGCGGTACTGCAGGTAGAAACGCAGACGCTGGGTCGCGGACAGGTGATATTTGGCCACCTTATCCAGGCAGGCCAGGTCCTTGATCAGTCGATGACGCAGCATGAACCCGCGCCAGAAGTCACCGGTCGGGCAGTCGATGAAGAACACCGTCGCCTGGTCGTCCACCAGCAGATTGCGCCACTTCAGGTCGTTGTGAGCGAAGTGATGGTCATGCATCACCCGGGTGTGACGGGCCAGTTGGCGACTGACGTGATCGACCCAGGCACGATCGGCCAGGCGCGGATCATTGCGATCGGCCAGTGCCGACAGGTCCTCAGTGCGCGGTAGCTCGCGGGTAATCATCGCTCCACGACCGAATGACAGGCCGTTGCGCTCCAGCCCCCAGGCCACCACTTCAGCGGTGGGAATGCCCCACTTGGCGAACTGTTTGAGGTTCTGCCATTCGGCCTTGATACGAGGCCGTCCGAAGAAGCGGCGCATGTGCTTGCCGGCCCCAGTGTAGCGCTTGACGTAATAGTTGACGCCCTCGCGCTCGACGCGGATGACCTCGCTGAGCGGGTCGCGGGTCAGGCGTTCGCCTTCCAAGGCGAACACCGCCTCGAGGCTGCCGAAGTCGGCGGCCAGCCACGCGTAGTCCGGCGCCAGTGTCCAACTCGCCATCAGAGCGCATCCCCATAGCGTTGCTTGCGGTCGTAGAGTTTGCGCGCCTTGCGCTCCAGCCAGGCGAGCAACGCGGCTTCCTCGGCCAGCACCTGGCGCAGCGGGCGCTGGAAGTAGCCTTTGAGAAAGCGCAGTTTGTCGCGACGCGTCAGGCCGATGTCCAGTGCCGAAAAGTACAGGGCGGCCAGGTCCTTGTTGCGCCAGCGACGGGTGATTGTGGCGCGGGTCTGTGCGCGGTGCAGGTCGATGACCGACAGTTTGAAGTCTTGCGCCGTCACCGGGCGGTCGGTGTGCAGCAGGAAGTGGCAGATGTAGCAGTCGCGGTGGTTGACCCCGGCGCGGTGCATGGTGCCGGTCATCTTCGCCACTTCGGCGATGAGGGCGCGCTTGAGCGCCGGTGGCGGCGGCTGACGGCGCCAGTCGAGGCTGAAGTCTTCCAGGCTGACGGTAGGCGCCAGTTCTTCGGTGACGATGAACGAATGTTGGGTCGCAGGATTGGCGCCGCGCTCGCCATAGGCCACCGCGGTCATGGTCGGCACCCCGGCTTGATGCAGGCGTTCGATGGCTCGCCATTCCTGGCCGGCACCCAGCACCGGCAGCTTGGCGCTGAACAGGTTCTTGAAGATCTCGCCCCAGCCGATGCCGCGGTGAATCTTCACGAAGTAGCCCGCGCCGGCCACCTCGGTGCGCAGGGTCCGACGCCCTTCCAGTTCGCGGTATACCTCGCCCTGCAAGGCCTCGACGGCCTCGAAGGGATCGCGCCCGGCCCACAGGCGCTTGAACGGTTCGGCCAGCATCAGTTTCATGCGCGCTCCTGGAGAATCACGTCGGCGGCGTGCTGCGGCATGCTGTACAGGTCGGCCGTGGCGGCGAAGGCCAGGCCATTGCGCGCCCAGTCGGCACGCGCCTGAGGGTCGTCGAGCATGCGCTGCAGGTAGGCGTCGAGCTGCGGCTGCTCGAACGGCTCGTCGAGCACCAGGCCGCTGTCGGCCTCGGCGATGTAATGGGCATAACCGCACACCTGCGAGACCAACACCGGCAGGCCAGCCACCAGCGCTTCGAGCAGCACCGTGCCGGTGTTCTCGTTGTAGGCCGGATGGATCAGCAGGTCGGCACCGAGCAGGAAGCGCGGAATGTCGCTGCGCCCTTTGAGGAACTGCACCTGATCGCCCAGGCCAAGGGTAGCGCTCTGCAACTGGAACACCTTGGGGTCGTCCTGGCCGATGACCATCAGCCGAGCGCGCTTGCGCAGGTTCGCCGGCAGCGCGGCCAGGGCCTTGAGGCTGCGGTCCACGCCCTTGGTCTTGAAGCCCGAACCGATCTGCACCAGCAGCAGGTCGTCCTCGCCCAGGCCGAATTCCTGGCGAAACGCCGCGCGGATGTCTGCTGCGTTGGCCGGCGCCCGGCGGTCCTGGGAAATACCTGGCGGCAGCAGATGGAAACGCTCGAGGGGCGTGCCGTAGTGCTTGATGAACAGCGGCTGCTGCACTTCGGAGATCATCAGGATTTCCGTGTTGGCGTGCGGGTCGAACACCGCGCGCTCGTACTCGGCGAAGTGCCGGTAGCGGCCCCAGCGCCGGTACAGGCCGCCGCGCAGGGTCTGGGCCTTGTCTTCGAAGCAGCCGTCGGCGGCGTAGTACACGTCCAGCCCCGGCATCTTGTTGAAACCGATCAGCCGGTCGACCGGCTCTCTGGCCAGGTCCTCGGCCATCCAGGCACTGAGCTTCTCGTTGCGCCGGTGATTGGACAGCGCCTTGACCGGCGCCACCCGCACGTCGAAGCCCGGTGGCACATCACCTTCCCAGATCAGCGTGTAGACACGGATCTGGTGGCCACGCTGCTGGCACTCCAGGGCGATGCGCATGAAGTCGCGCTGCAGGCCACCGAAGGGGAAATATTTGTAAAGCACGAAAGCCAGTTGCATCAACGAACATCCTCAGCCAGCAGCAGCGCGCTCAAGCGGCTCGCCACATGCTCGGGATTCAGGCGAGTGAAGCACAACGGCCACTCGCGTTTGAGATCGAACCGGCGCAGGTCCTCGGCGCTCGGTTTGTAGGTGCACTTCTTCTGCAGGCAGGGGGCGCAGGGGAAGTCGCTGGCCTGATGGATTTGCGCGCGTCCGTAGGCGCCGGTCAGGCCAGGGTTGGTCGGGCCGAACAGGGAGATGGTCGGCACATCCAGCGCGGCGGCCAGGTGGCCGAGGCCGGTGTCCACCGCGACGCAGGCCTTGGCCGCCGCCAGAATGCGGGCCACGCCTGCCAGGTTCAACTTGGGCAGTACCTGGCAGTGCTCCAAGCCCTGGGCGATGCGCTCGGCGCGCGCCTGTTCGGCGGCGTTGCCCCAGGGCAGTACCACCTTCATGCGACGCCGCCCCATGCGCTCGGCCAGCTCACGCCAGTAGGCCTCAGGCCAGTGTTTGGTGGCCCAGGTGGTGCCATGCAGAAACACCACATAGGGGGCGGTGGGCGGCAGTTGCAGGCGTTTGAGGTCCAGGCCGTACTGGCCGAGCCCCTCGGGCAGGTCATAGGCCAGGGCCAGGGCGAACAGTTGGCGCACACGCTCCACCGCATGCTGACCCACGGCCACAGACAGACGCCGGTCGTAGAATCGGCTGGCCAGGCCTTCGCGCGCCGAATAGCGATCGAGCCCAGCCACCGGCGCCTTGATCAGACGCGTCAGCCAGGCCGACTTGACCAGCCCCTGGGCGTCGATCACCAGGTCGTAACGGCGCTCGCGCACGCGCTGCTTGAAAGCCTTCCATTCGCCGCTCTTGAGGGTCTGCCAGAGGTTCTTGCGCCAGCGCCGAATGGCCACCGGGATAACCTGGTCCACCGCCGGGTGCCAGCTGGGAATCTCAGCGAAGCCCTCCTCCACCACCCAGTCGAAGCGGATGCCGGGGACGGCGTGGGCCGCATCGGTGAGGGCTGGCAAGGTGTGGATCACGTCGCCCAGTGACGAGGTCTTGATGATCAGTACCCGCACTTAGTCGACCTCGACACGGGTATCGATCAGGCCCGGCGCGGCCAGCCCGTGCAGGGCAGCGATGACCTTCTGCGGCTCGAGCAGGCGCAGGCAGTTGTAGTGCCCGAAGCGGCAGGTACGGTCGAAACAAGGGCTGCATTCGATGCCGGTGCGCACCACTTCGACCTGATCGGCCAGCGGCGGCGTGAAGCCCGGCGAGGTGGAGCCGTAGACCGCCACCAGCGGGCGATTCAGGGCGGCGGCGACGTGCATCAGGCCGGAGTCATTGGACACCACGGCATCGGCGCAGGACATCAGGTCAATGGCCTCGGCCAGCGAGGTGTCGCCGGCCAGGTTGCACGACTCTTCGCGCAGCCCTGGGATCAGGCGCTCGCGGATCTGCTCGCCGACCGGGTGATCGTTCTTCGAGCCGAACAACCACACTTGCCAGCCCTGGCGAATCATCGCCTCGGCCACGGCGGCATAGTGCTCCACCGGCCAGCGCTTGGCCTCGCCGAATTCGGCGCCCGGACACAGTGCCAGCACTGGACGGTCGAGCTGCAGGCCGAACTTGGCCAGCGCAGCCTCTCGGCTGGCGGCTTCGATGCGCAAGCTCGGACGTGGATAGGGTTGCGGCAATTCGGCGCCCGGCTCGAAGGCCAGGGCCATGAAGCGCTCGATCATCAACGGGTAGCGCGCTTTGTCGAGCTTGCGCACGTCGTTGAGCAGCAGGTAGCGCATCTCGCCGCGCCAGCCGGTGCGCTTGGGGATGTCGGCGAACCACGGCACCAGCGCCGACTTCAGCGAATTGGGCAGCAGGATGGCCTGGTCGTACTGGCCGGCCAGCGATTTGCCGATACGTCGCCGCGTGGCCAGCTCGAGCGCACCGTGGCCGAGCGGGAAGCTCAAGGCCTGGCGCACCTCGGGCATGCGTTCGAGGATCGGCCGGCTCCACTCGGGGGCCAGCACGTCGATCACGCATTCGGGATGACGTTGGCGCAGGCACTGGAACAGGGTCTGTGCCATCACCATGTCGCCGACCCAGCTGGGTCCGATGATCAGTATTCTCATGCTTTATCCAGAAACAGTCGGGGAGGCTGCAGGCTGCGTTTCAACCTGGCCTCCCCTCTTTATATTCAGGCTATTTGGCGGACAGTGTATCACCGGTGCTGCGCCATGGACCTTCGCGCCTGACAGGGCGCCCCGGCTACAGGCCCAGCTCGCTCCAGATCCGCCGCACCTGGCGACGCTCATCGACGAACTGTCCGGCATCGATCACCCCGGCCTGCTTCTGCAGTGCCTGGCGGTGCGAGGCCGAGCGGAAGGTCTTGTACACCTCGCGCAGCAGCACGGCGTCTGCGGCGGACATCAACCCGGCCTGTTCGAGCTCTTCCAGAATGCGGATGTTATCGGTCCAGCGCAGCAGGGCCGGGTGCTCGTGGGACCAGGCCAAAGCGGCGTATTGCACCATAAATTCGATGTCCACGATACCACCGGCATCCTGCTTGATATCGAACGGCTGGCCCGGCTCGAAGGCGTTGTCGGCGGTGCCGGCGACCGTCGCCTTGCTGCCCAGGCTGGCGCGCATCTTGGCGCGCATCTCGCTCACCTGCGCGCGCAGCGTGTCCAGCTCGCGGGGCTTGCCCAGCACCGCCGCGCGCACGCGTTCGAAGGCGGCGCCCACCTGCGGGCAGCCCACCAGCACCCGGGCGCGCACCAGGGCCTGGTGCTCCCAGGTCCAGGCTTCCTGCTGCTGGTAGCGCTCGAAGGCCCCCAGCGAGCTGACCAGCAACCCCGACGCACCGGAGGGGCGCAGGCGCATGTCAACGTCGTAGAGCTGGCCGGAGTTGGTCTGGGTGGTCAGCAGATGAATGATGCGCTGGCCCAGGCGGGTGAAGAACTGCGCGCCGTCGATGGGCTTGGCGCCGTCGGTCTCGGCATTGGCGTCGCCGTCGTGGATGAACACCAGGTCAAGGTCCGAGCCGTGCCCCAGTTCGATACCGCCGACCTTGCCGTAGCCGACGATGATGAAGCTCGGCGCGCACAGGCTGCCGTCGCTGCGCTTGGGTTGACCGTGGCGGGCCACGGTATGACGCCAGGCCAGGGCCAGCACTTGGTCGAGAATGGCTTCGGCGAGCCAGGTCAGGTAGTCGCTGACCTTCATCAGCGGCAGGTTGCCGCTGATTTCCGAGGCCGCTACGCGCAGGCTGTGGGCCAGCTTGAAATGCCGCAGCGCCTCCATTTGCTGCTCCAGGTCGTCCTCGGGAATGCGGGTCAGACGCTCACGCAACTCCGAGGCCAACTCCGGCGCCAGCGGCGGACTGAACAGCCGCCCTTCGTTGAGCAATTCGTCGAGCAACAGCGGGAAACGGGCGATCTGCTCGGCGATCCAGGGACTGGCCGCGCACAGCGTCAGCAGGCGGCGCAGTGCCCCTGGGTTCTCACTGAGCAGCACCAGGTAGGCCGAACGCCGCGCCACCGCTTCGACCAGCGGCAGCACGCGCTCGAGCACCAGGTCCGGATCCTGGTGCTCGACGGTCTGCGCCAGCAAGCGCGGGATGAAGGCATCCAGACGCTCGCGACCGAGGCGCTGCATCGAGCGCAGCGATGGACTGGTGCGCAGCACCGAAAGGCGCCGCAACGCTTCGCCGGCCTGCTTGAAACCGGCCTCCTCGAGCTGCCGGCTGGCAGCCTCCTCGTCCTGGGCCTGCTCCCACAACGGCGACCACTCACCCCCGACCACCAGCTCGCCTTCACCCTCTTCATCGTCGGGGTCGGCGATCACTTGGCGGAAGTGCCAGTCGACGCGACCGCGCCAATGCATCAATTGCGCGTGGAAGGCGTCCCAGTCGGCGAAGCCGAGCATATAGGCGATGCGAGCGCGGTCCAGCTCGGCGTCCGGCAGCATCTGTGTCTGCCGGTCGGCGATGGCCTGGATGGCGTGCTCGGTATAGCGCAGGAAGCGGTAGCCATCGCGCAGCTCGCTGACCACCGCCGGCGGCAGGTAGCCCTGGCCTTCCAAGGTGGCGAGAACGTTCAGCAACGGGCGCTGCTGCAGGCTCAGGTCACGCCCGCCGTGAATCAACTGGAACGCCTGGGCGATGAACTCCACCTCGCGGATGCCGCCCGCGCCGAGCTTGATGTTGTCGGCCATGCCCTTGCGCCGCACCTCCTGCTGGATCAGTTGCTTCATGGTGCGCAGCGCCTCGATGGCGGAGAAGTCCAGGTAGCGGCGATAGACGAAGGGCCGGAGCATGTCCTGCAACTGCGCGCCGGCCTGCTGATCGCCCGCCACCACCCGCGCCTTGATCATCGCGTAGCGCTCCCAGTCCCGCCCCTGGTCCTGGTAGTACTGCTCCAGGGCATTGAACGACAGCACCAGGGCGCCGGCCGAGCCGTAGGGGCGCAAGCGCATGTCGACACGGAACACGAAGCCGTCGACGGTGACCGGGTCCAGCGCCTTGATCAGCCGCTGGCCCAGGCGGGTGAAGAACGCCTGGTTGTCCAGTGCCCGCTTGACGCCCTCGGTCTCGCCGCCTTCCGGGAAAGCGAAGATCAGGTCGATGTCCGAGGACAGGTTCAGCTCCACCGCGCCCAGCTTGCCCATGCCCAGCACCACCATGTGCTGGGGCTGGCCGCTGCGGCTGCCGATGGGCGTGCCGAACTGCTGGCAGTGACGCGGGTACAGCCACTGGTAGGCTTCGTCGATCGAGGCGTCGGCCAGGTCCGAGAGGTCGCGGCAGGTCTCGCCGAGGTCGGCCTGACGGCTGAGGTCGCGCCAGATGATCCGCACCTGCTGGCGGTTGCGCGCACGGCGCAGGTTGCGCGCCAGCTCGTCTTCGCTCTGCGCCGCGTCGGCCGCTGCCTTTATATGGCTGCGTAATTGTCCGGGGGCATAACCCTGCGCCAACTCACCGCGTGCGACCAGCTCCAGCAGCATGCCCGGCTCGCGCTGCACCTGCTCGAGCACGAACTCGCTGGCGGCAGCGACCTGGTCGAACTGAGCCCAGTGGGCATCGCTCAAGACGGCAGGGTCGAGGTCGGGGTGTGCCGCCAGGGCCTCGCGCAGGAATTGGCGGTTACGGGCGACCAGCGGTTGCAAGGCGGCGGGCAGATCGGACGGCAAAGGCAGGCGCATGGTCTATCCTTGATCGGCGTGAAAGGAGGGTAGTCGCGGTGGAGGGGGAGAAGCGCCACGGTTGGACTGTCATACAAAAGTGGTAAATAGCTGAAAAATACGAATCATTGGTACGATTCATCAGCAAACCTCGCACTAGCGTGCAAATCCAACCACGAGGAACGATTTTCTCCACAACCCGGAAGGCGGCCACATGCCGCATTCCTGTAGTGTTACTACTCCCATGTATGCTCAAAAGCATGAAATGCCGAAGCATTTGTAGTAAAACTACACGGCGCCGGAAGACGCTCCGGCAAATCCAAGAATTCACGACGTCTGCCCAAAAGGCCAGTCGCAAACTCAGGCTTCCGATTCTGGTTGCCTTTCCGCCCTGGAGCAAGCCATGCAAGACCTCGATCCTATCGAAACCCAGGAATGGCTGGATGCCCTGGAGTCGGTCCTCGACAAAGAAGGCGAAGACCGCGCTCATTACCTGATGACCCGTATGGGCGAGCTGGCCACCCGCAGTGGTTCGCAGCTGCCCTATGCCATCACCACGCCATACCGCAACACCATCCCTGTCACCCACGAAGCACGCATGCCTGGCGACCTGTTCATGGAACGCCGCATTCGCTCGATGGTGCGTTGGAACGCTCTGGCCATGGTCATGCGTACCAACCTGAAGGATTCGGACCTGGGCGGACACATCTCGAGCTTCGCCTCCAGCGCCACCCTGTACGACATCGGCTTCAACTACTTCTTCCAGGCCCCGACCGAAGAACACGGCGGCGACCTGATCTTCTTCCAGGGCCATGCCTCCCCCGGCATCTACGCCCGCGCCTTCCTCGAAGGTCGCATCAACGAAGACCAGATGAACAACTTCCGCCAGGAAGTGGACGGCAATGGCCTGTCCTCCTACCCGCACCCCTGGCTGATGCCTGACTTCTGGCAGTTCCCGACCGTATCCATGGGCTTGGGTCCGATCCAGGCCATCTACCAGGCACGCTTCATGAAGTACCTGGAAGCCCGTGGCTTCATCCCGGCCGGCAAGCAGAAAGTCTGGTGCTTCATGGGCGACGGCGAGTGCGACGAGCCGGAATCCCTGGGCGCGATCTCCCTGGCCGGCCGTGAGAAGCTGGACAACCTGATCTTCGTCATCAACTGCAACCTGCAGCGCCTCGACGGCCCTGTGCGCGGCAACGGCAAGATCATCCAGGAACTCGAAGGCGTGTTCCGTGGCGGTGGTTGGAACGTCAACAAGGTGGTCTGGGGTCGCTTCTGGGACCCACTGCTGGCCAAGGACACCAACGGTGCCCTGCAGCGCCGCATGGACGAAGTCATCGACGGCGAATACCAGAACTACAAGGCCAAAGACGGCGCCTACGTGCGCGAGCACTTCTTCAACACCCCAGAGCTCAAGGCCATGGTCGAAGACCTGTCCGACGACGAGATCTGGAAGCTCAACCGTGGCGGCCACGACCCGTACAAGGTGTATGCGGCCTACCACCAAGCGGTGAACCACAAGGAACAGCCGACCGTCATCCTGGCCAAGACCATCAAGGGTTATGGCACCGGTGCCGGTGAAGCCAAGAACACCGCGCACAACACCAAGAAGGTCGACGTCGACAGCCTGCGCAAATTCCGCGACCGCTTCGACATCCCGGTCAAGGACGCCGAGCTCGAGAACCTGCCGTTCTTCAAGCCTGAGGAAGGCTCCGCCGAAGCCAAGTACCTGGCCGAGCGTCGCGCCGCCCTGGGTGGCTTCGTGCCGCAGCGTCGCGCCAAGAGCTTCAGCGTGCCGACCCCGCCACTGGAAACGCTCAAAGCGATCCTGGACGGCTCGGGCGACCGCGAAATCTCCACCACCATGGCCTTCGTGCGTATTCTGGCGCAGCTGGTCAAGGACAAGGAAATCGGCCAGCGCATCGTGCCGATCATCCCGGACGAAGCCCGTACCTTCGGTATGGAAGGCATGTTCCGTCAGCTGGGCATCTACTCCTCGGTCGGTCAGCTCTACGAGCCTGTCGATAAAGACCAGGTGATGTTCTACCGCGAGGACAAGAAGGGCCAGATCCTCGAGGAAGGCATCAACGAAGCCGGCGCCATGTCGTCGTTCATCGCTGCCGGCACCTCGTACAGCTGCCACAACCAGCCGATGCTGCCGTTCTACATCTTCTACTCGATGTTCGGCTTCCAGCGTATCGGCGACCTGGCCTGGGCCGCTGGCGACAGCCGCACCCGTGGCTTCCTGATCGGCGGTACCGCCGGCCGTACCACCCTCAACGGTGAAGGCCTGCAGCACGAAGACGGTCACAGCCACATGATGGCGGGCACCATCCCGAACTGCCGCACCTACGATCCGACCTACGGCTACGAGCTGGCGGTGATCATCCAGGACGGCATGAAGAAGATGACCGAAGAGCAACAGGACATCTTCTACTACATCACCGTGATGAACGAATCCTACCAGCAGCCTGCCATTCCGGCCGGTGCCGAGGAAGGCATCATCAAGGGCATGTACCTGCTCGAAGAAGACACCCGCGACGCCGCACACCACGTGCAGTTGATGGGCTCGGGCACCATCCTGCGCGAAGTGCGCGAAGCAGCGAAGATCCTGCGTGAAGAGTTCAACGTCGGTGCCGACGTGTGGAGCGTCACCAGCTTCAACGAACTGCGTCGCGACGGCCTGGCCGTGGAACGCGCCAACCGCCTCAAGCCTGGCCAGAAGCCACAGCAGACCTACGTCGAGCAGTGCCTGAGCGGCCGCAAAGGGCCGGTCATCGCCTCCACCGACTACATGAAGCTGTTCGCCGAGCAGATCCGCCAGTGGGTGCCGAGCAAAGAGTTCAAGGTCCTGGGTACCGACGGTTACGGTCGCAGCGACAGCCGCAAGAAGCTGCGTCACTTCTTCGAAGTCGACCGCCACTTCGTGGTGCTGGCTGCCCTGGAAGCCCTGGCTGACCGCGGCGAGATCGAACCCAAGGTTGTGGCTGACGCCATCGTCAAGTTCGGCATCGATCCGGACAAGCGCAACCCACTGGACTGCTGAGGAGTATTTTTAAGTGAGCGAACTCATTCGCGTACCTGACATCGGCAGCGGTGAAGGTGAAATCATCGAGCTGTTCGTCAAGGTCGGCGACCGTATCGAGGCCGACCAGAGCCTGCTGACCCTGGAGTCGGACAAGGCCTCCATGGAAATTCCAGCGCCCAAGGCTGGCGTGGTCAAGGAACTGAAGGTCAAGCTGGGCGACCGCCTGAAAGAAGGCGACGAACTGCTGGTGCTGGAAGCCTCAGGCGCCGCTGCGGCGCCTGAGGCGGCCGCCGCCGAAGAAAAACCTGCAGCGGCCCCTGCGGCTGCCGAGAAGCCGGCCGAACAGGCCGCTCCAGCGCCGGCGGCTGCCCCTGCGGCAGCCAGCGTGCAGGACATCCACGTGCCGGACATCGGCTCGTCGGGCAAGGCCAAGATCATCGAAGTGCTGGTCAAGGCGGGCGACACCGTCGAAGCCGACCAGTCGCTGATCACCCTGGAGTCGGACAAAGCGTCCATGGAGATCCCTTCCCCCGCCGCTGGCGTGGTCAAGGAAGTGATCGCCAAGCTGGACGACGAAGTCGGCACCGGTGACCTGATCCTCAAGCTGGAAGTGGCCGGTGCTGCGCCGGCAGCCGCTGCGGCCCCGGCCGAAGCACCCGCTGCCGCCAAGACCGAAGCCGCCCCAGCCGCAGCGCCCGCGCCTGCCGCTGCCCAAGCGGCGGCACCTGCGCCGGCTGCCAGCGCACCTGCCGCTGCCAGCAACGCCAAGGTCCACGCCGGCCCGGCCGTGCGTCAGTTGGCCCGTGAATTCGGTGTCGAGCTGGGCGCCGTCAGCCCGACCGGGCCGCACGGCCGCATCCTCAAGGAAGACGTGCAGGTCTACGTCAAGGCGATGATGCAGAAAGCCAAGGAAGCGCCTGCCGCAGGCGGCGCGACCGGCGGTGCTGGCATCCCACCGATCCCGGTCGTGGACTTCAGCAAGTTCGGCGAAGTCGAAGAAGTCGCCCTGACCCGTCTGATGCAGGTCGGCGCCGCCAACCTGCACCGCAGCTGGCTGAACGTGCCCCACGTGACCCAGTTCGATTCGGCCGACATCACCGAGCTGGAAGCCTTCCGCGTTGCGCAGAAGGCCGTGGCGGAAAAGGCCGGCGTCAAGCTGACCGTGCTGCCGCTGCTGCTCAAGGCGTGCGCCCACTTGCTCAAGGAGCTGCCGGACTTCAACAGTTCGCTGGCGCCGAGCGGCAAGGCCATCATCCGCAAGAAGTACGTCAACGTCGGCTTCGCCGTGGACACCCCGGACGGCCTGCTGGTCCCCGTGATCAAGAACGTCGACCAGAAGAGCCTGCTGCAACTGGCTGGCGAAGCGGCCGCACTGGCCGAGAAGGCGCGCAACAAGAAGCTGTCGTCCGACGACATGCAGGGCGCCTGCTTCACCATCTCCAGCCTCGGTCACATTGGCGGCACCGGCTTCACGCCGATCGTCAACGCACCGGAAGTGGCGATCCTCGGCGTGTCCAAGGCCACCATCCAGCCGGTCTGGGACGGCAAGGCCTTCCAGCCCAAGCTGATGCTGCCGCTGTCGCTGTCCTACGATCACCGGGTGATCAACGGTGCCGCCGCCGCGCGCTTCACCAAGCGCCTGAGCGACCTGCTGGCCGACATCCGCACCCTGCTGCTGTAACGCAGCAACCGCCTCCCCTCGCTGGGGAGGCGGGCATCGATTTCGAGCTGCCACGCTCGTACCTCAACCCCGCCATGTTCTGGCGGGGCTTTTTTTGCAGGCTGTCCATGCGGCCCCGTGCTTCAGATTCCTGCGCCCCCGCCGATAACCCGACAAAGCCCGTATTATGGCCGCTTGCCAGCTCAGGGGACATGATGCACCCTTGCTCAACGCGTCGTCGCACCTCTGCGGCAGTCCGCGCCAACCGCCTTGTTCAAGCGAGTTCTCGATGAATAGCCAACCCGATGTCGCCAGCTGTGTGGCGGCCGAGGTCGTGACGCAGTTACCCGTGCCTTCGCGGCTCGGCATGCTGCGTTACGAGCGGCTGAACGAAGCGAGCTGGGCGATGCTGTACCTGGATCCGGCCTGCGACCGCCAGTTCGGCCTGCCCGCCGCCGAGCTCTGCGCGCTGGTCGGCTCGCCCTACGCCAGCCTCATGGAACCCGAGGCGCGTTATCAGTTGCACGACGAGATCCAGCGCCAACTGGCCCGGCGCAAGCACTACCGGGTGCGCTACACCTTGCACGGTGCTCGCGGTCCGCTGCGCGTGCTCGAAGTCGGCGAAGCCTATGCCCAGCACAACCGTCAATTGCTGCGCGGCTACCTGACGGTGCTCGACGATCAGGTCGAAGACCTCTCGACCCAGGATGCCAACGCTCTGGAGTCGCGCAACAGCCACCTGCAATTGGCCCTGCAGCTCAACCAGCGCGCCCAGCAGGAACAACTCGAACACCTGGAGCGGGTCCGCGCCCAGCAGGACCTGATCCTGCGCCTGGCGCGCCAGCGCTACAGTGCCAGCAACTCGCTGCTCGAAGCCGCCGAGCTGATCACCCGCAGCGCCTGCGAGATCTATCGACTCGACTGCGCGAGCATCTGGTACCTCAACGAACAGCGCCTGGAGCCGATCACCGCTTGGTATCAGGGCGAACAGGCCCACCGCCTACCGCAGCCGATCGACGCCAGCCATTACCCCGACTACCTCGAGGCGCTGCACGCCAGCCGCGCCATCGACGCGCACAATGCCAGTCACGACCCGCGCACCCGCGATCTGGTGCAAGGCCTGTCGAACACCCTCGACAACGCCATGCTCGATGCCAGCATCCGTGTCGACGGTCAGGTGGTCGGCGTGCTGTGCCTGGAGCAGACCGGCCAGCCGCGCGCCTGGCAATCCGACGAGATCGCCTTCGCCGGCGAGCTGGCCGATCAGTTCGCCCAGGTCATCACCAACCACAACCGGCGCACCGCCACCAGTGCCTTGCACCTGTTCCAGCGCGCGGTGGAACAGAGCGCCAGTGCCTTCCTGCTGGTCAACCGCGACGGCGTGGTGGAGTACGTCAATCCCAGCTTCACCGCCATCACCCAGTACAGCACCGAGGAAGTCCAAGGCCACCACCTGGCCGAACTGCCCGCGCTGGAGAACCTCAGTCAACTGATCTTCGACCCACCCTCCAGCCTGGCCGCCGGCAACAGTTGGCAGGGCGAGTTCAAGAGCCGGCGCAAGAGCCTGGAGCCCTACTGGGGACAACTGTCGATTTCCAGGGTGTACGGCGACAACCGCGAGCTGACCCACTACATCGGCATCTACGAAGACGTCACCCAGACTAAGCTCGCCCAGCAGCGTATCGAGCGGCTGGCCTATACCGACAACCTCACCAGCCTCGGTAACCGCCCAGCGTTCATCCGCAGCCTCGATGAACGCTTCGCCCGCGAGGGCAGCATTCCCATCTGCCTGCTGCTGGTGGACATCGACAACTTCAAGCGCATCAACGACAGCCTCGGCCATCAGACCGGCGACAAGCTGCTGATCAGCCTCGCCCGGCGCCTGCGCAACAGCCTGAACAGCGGCGGCAGCCTGGCGCGCTTCGCCAGCAACGAGTTCGCCGTGCTGCTCGACGACACCAGCCTGGAAGACGGTCAGGCCGTGGCCCTGCAACTGCTGCGCACCCTCGACAAACCGATGTTCGTCGACAACCAGTTGATCAACGTCACCGCCTCCGTGGGCCTGGCCTGCGCACCGCTGCACGGCGCCGATCCGCAGACCCTGATGAAGAACGCCGGTCTGGCGCTGCACAAGGCCAAGGCCAACGGCAAGCATCAGGTGCAGATCTTCACCGAAGTGCTGAACGCCGAGGCCAGCTACAAGCTGTTCGTGGAGAACAACCTGCGCCGCGCGCTGACCCAGAACGAACTGGAAGTGTTCTACCAACCCAAGCTGTGCCTACGCAGCGGGCGTCTGCTGGGGCTCGAAGCGTTGCTGCGCTGGAACCACCCGGAACGCGGCATGATCCGCCCGGACCAGTTCATCAGCGTGGCCGAGGAAACCGGGCTGATCATCCCCATCGGCAAGTGGGTGGTGCGCCAGTCCTGCCGCATGAGCCAGGAGCTGCGCGAGGCCGGGTTGGGCAACCTGCACGTGGCGATCAACCTGTCGCCCAAGCAGTTCTCCGATCCCGAGCTGGTCAGCTCGATTGGCACCATCCTCAAGGAAGAAGCCCTGCCCTCGCATCTGCTGGAGCTGGAGTTGACCGAAGGGCTGCTGCTGGAGGCCACCGAGGACACGCGGCGCCAGTTGGACGAACTCAAGCAGTTGGGGCTGACCCTGGCCATGGATGACTTCGGCACCGGTTATTCGTCACTGAGCTACCTGAAGAAGTTTCCCATCGACATCATCAAGATCGATCGCAGCTTCATCAGCGAGATCCCGGCCAACCAGGACGACATGGAAATCACCTCAGCGGTGGTGGCCATGGCCCACAACCTCAAGCTCAAGGTGGTCGCCGAAGGCATCGAGACGTCCGAGCAACTGGCCTTCCTGCGTCGCCACCGTTGCGATGTCGGCCAGGGCTACCTGTTCGACCGGCCGATCCCCGGCCGCGAGCTGGTCGACAAGCTCAAGCGCTACCCACGCGGTCCGGTGGCCTGACAGCCGCTCAAAGCTCGGGCACTATAGGTCTATTCGCAGTTGATCGCGCAATTGTCGGCGATCAGCCCACCGCACTGTCCCACTGCCAAACAGAGAAGCCTTCCATGGTCCTGCGCTCGGAAATCCTGGTGAACAAAAACGTCCTGCCCACCGCCGAACAGGCCCTGCCCGGCCGTGAAACGCCGATGGCGCTGCCTGAGTTCCACTACGTGTTCGAAGGCACGCCGCTGCTCGGCCCGTTCTTCCAGGACGTCGACTTCGCGATCTTCGGCCTGGGCTGTTTCTGGGGCGCGGAACGGCGCTTCTGGCAGCGCGACGGCGTGGTCAGCACGGTGGTCGGCTATGCCGGCGGTTTCACCCCCAACCCCACCTACGAAGAAGTATGCTCGGGCCTGACCGGCCACACCGAGGTAGTGCTGGTGGTGTTCGACAAGGACAAGGTCAGCTACGGCGAACTGCTGGCGATGTTCTGGGAGTTGCACAACCCAACCCAGGGCATGCGCCAGGGCAACGACGTCGGCACCCAGTACCGCTCGGCGATCTTCTGCACCTCGCCCGAACAACTGGAGCAGGCCAAGGCCAGCCGTGAAGCGTTCCAGGCCGAGCTGGACAAGGCCGGTTTCGGCCAGATCACCACCGAGATCGAGCAGGCGCCGACGGTCTACTTCGCCGAGGCCTATCACCAGCAGTACCTGGCCAAGAATCCGGAAGGGTACTGCGGCATCGGCGGCACGGGCGTCTGCCTGCCACCCAGCCTGCAAGGCAACTGAACCGTGGGCATGGTGCTGTTTCATTCGCCGCTGTCGCCGTTCGTGCGCAAGGTCATGCTGGTGCTGCACGAAACCGGGCAGTTGTCGCGCGTGACTTTGCAGGCGGTCAACATCAGCCCGGTCAATGGCGATGCGCAACTCGACCAGGACAACCCGATCGGTAAGATCCCGGCCCTGCGCCTGGCCGACGGCACGGTGCTGCACGACAGCCGGGTGATCTGCGAATACCTCGACACCCAGCACGTCGGCCAGCCACTGATTCCGCGCGAGGGCTCGGCACGCTGGCGGCGCCTGACCCTGGCGTCACAGGCCGATGCGATCCTCGACGCGGCGGTGTCGAGCCGCTACGAAAGCTTTCTGCGTCCTGAAGACAAACAGTGGGACGGCTGGTTGCAGGCACAATCGCAGAAGATCCGTCGCAGCCTGGCGAACCTGGAACAGCAGCACCTGGCGCAAATCGCCTCGGGCTTCGATATCGTCGCCATCGGCGTGGCCTGTGCACTGGGTTATCTGGACCTGCGCCAGCCCGCGTTCGGCTGGCGCGAGCAACAGCCAGGACTGGCGGCCTGGTATGCCGAGGTGAGCCAGCGACCCTCGATGCTCGCTACCGTGCCGGTGGCCTGACAGCAGGAGTAAGATGGGGCCGCTTAGCGGCCCTTTCGCGGCACAAGGCCGCTCCCACAACGTGCGCGTAATCCCTGAAACATGAGGCTGCGCACCCCCTGTGCGGCCTTGTGTCGCGATGGGCTCCCACAACGTCCGCGTAAACCCTGAAATATGAGGCTGTCCGGACCCTGTAGGAGCGGCCTTGTGTCGCGATGGGCTGCGCAGCAGCCCCAATTTCAGCCATACATCGCTTGAGTGAACACCATCAGGGGCGTTTCAGCCGCAGTGGCCTGGGTCTGAGCGCAAACAACAACCCCACCTGCAGCGCCAACCAGCGCCCGATCTCCTTGTCCTCCCTCATGCGCCCCTCCCCACCCGCGACCAGTCCAGCCGGCGGGTCAGCACCATGAACACGCCCAGCAGACCGAAGCACAGCAGCGAGCCCATCAGCAGCGCATAGTCCTCAGCGCTGAGCAGGCCACAGAGCAGTCCGTACAGCGCCGCCAGCCCGGCCGCGAAGCCGATCCCGCGGCCGAGGCTGTGCAGCACATGACTCAGGTAGAAGCCGATCAACAGCACGCAGGCCGCCGCCGACAGCGCATACGCCAGGGCAAAGCCCAGGTGCTCCGACAACGACAGCAGCAGCAGGTAGAACAGGGCCAGCGCCACCCCCACCAGCACGTATTGCACCGGGTGCACGCTGAGGTTCTTCAGTACCTCGAACAGGAAGAAGCCGGCAAAGGTCAGGGCGATGAACAGCAGCGCGTATTTGATCGCCCGCTCGCTCTTGAGGTACTGGTCCACCGGGTCGACGAAGCTCACGCCGAAGGTGCGCTCGCTGAACGCTGCGCATTTGTCGGACTCGGCACACTGGCGCAAGGCGTCTTCCAGGTTGGTGGCGAAGATCGAGGTCTGCCAGTGCGCGGTGAAGCCGTTGGCGTCGATGTCGCGGCTGGCCGGCAGGTAGCTGCCGATGAAGCTGGGGTGTGGCCAGTTGGCGTGCATCTGCACCCGGCTGCTGCGGCCCACGGGCAGCACCTGCAGTTGCCCGGTGCCCTGCAGGCCGAGGTCGAAACCATAGTCGAACGCGCGGGCCTGCTCGCCGTCGAGCTGCGGCAGGGCGACATGCAGGCCGCCGCTCATCCAATCCAGACCGGTCCCGGCCTCGAACGGCAGGCGCTGGCCGTCGAAGCTGAACTCGGTGGCATGCTCGATACCACGGATATCGCTGACGCCCACCGCCACGAACGGGGTGTCGAAACGGTAGTCGTCGAAGTCTTTCTCGATCCCCCAGCGTGCGGGCAGCTTGAAGCGCCCGCCGATCTGGTTCTTGGCATGAAACAGCCGCGCCTGATAGATCCCGCGAGCGCGCAGCTCGGTATCCACCTGGCTCCGCACGTCGAAGGTTTCCGGCAGGAAATACAGGTGACCGGCGATTGAGCTGGTTTCCTCGACGCGCTTGCCGTCCTTCTCGATCCAGCGCCGCTGCAACTTGCGATAGGGCACCACCAGCAGCGGGCCGCTGATCTGCTGGTCGAAGCTCGAGCGCTGGGCGATGTCCTGCAACACGCTGTCGCGCAGGTTCTGGCGCTCGTCGATCAGGTTGCCGATCATCAGCAGGGGAATGAGCAACAACAGCATCAGCACGCCGATCAGGCCGAGCTTGAAACCGAGGGTCTTGTTCATGGGGGTTGGACTCCGAGGGTGATGAACGCAGGTTGCGCCCGGCACGTGGAGCCAATGGGGAGGTTCTGTGGAGAGTGTGTGGAGTTGGGGTGTCAGCTGATGCGTCGCATCGGCAGCCACAGGCGAACCCGCACACCGCCTTCGACGTTGTCGACGGCCAGCGTGCCGCCATGCAGGTGCATCACCTCGGCGACGAAGTTCAGCCCCAGGCCGGTACTCTTGCGCCCGGTGCCCGGCCGCGGCAATGAATAGAAGCGCTCGCTGACCCGCTCCAGGGCATAATCCGGAATGGGCTCGCCCTGATTGAACAGACTCAGGGCCACGCGCTCGCCTGCACGCTCCAAGGCGAACACCAGCGCACCGCCCGGCGGCGTGAAGTCCAGGGCGTTATCCAGCAGGTTGGCCAGGCTCTGACGCAACAGGAAGGGGTCGCCCAGCAAGCGCAGGCCGTGCGGCACCTGCTGGGCGACCTGCACAGCGGCGCTCTCGATACGTGGCGCATAGCTGTGCAGCATGTCTTCGATCAGCAGCGCCACCGAGACCTGCTGCTCATCTTCCAGCGTCTGCATCTGCTCGACCCGCGCCAGATTCAGCAGGCGTTCGATCATCTGCTGCAAACGCTCGCTCTCGCGTTCGATATTGCCGGCGAAGCGGGCGCGCTGCTCGTCGGCCATCGGCGCCTGCAGCAGCTCCGACGCGCCGCGAATCGCCGCCAGCGGGCTCTTCAACTCGTGGGTCAGGGTATGCACGTAACGCTCGACATACGCCTTGCCCTCCAGTTGCGTGCGCATGCGCTCGACCGCCGTGGCCAACTGCAGCAACTCGCCCCCTTTGTAGTGCGGCAGCGCCGCGCGCTGGCCCTCGCTGACGGCCTGGGCATAGCGGGTGAGTCGGCGCAGCGAGCGCGCCAGCCACCAGGACAACGCCGCGCCCACCAGCAGGCCCAGCACGATCAAGCCCAGGCCGAGCGTCAGCAAGCGCCGCTCGGAACGGTCGATGTAGGGTTGCAGCGAGCTGTTGGGCTTGGCCACGGTCACCACGCCGATGATGCGCCCGGCGTCAAGGATCGGCGCCGCCACATGCATCACCGAAGTGCTTTCGTCGTTTGGGTCGCTGCGGGTCGAGCGGGCGCCGTACTGGCCGCGCAAGGTCAGGTAGACGTCGTTCCAGCGCGAGTAGTCCTGGCCCAGCGCCTGACCGCTGGAATCGAGCAAGACGATGCCTTGGGCGTCAGTGACATAGATGCGGTGGCTGACCTGATTCTTCGCCAAGCCCCAGATTTCGGCGCCAGGACGGCGCTGCCCGTAGGACTTCATCACCTGCGGCAGGTGACTTTGTCCCAGCGTGCCAGCCTTGACGTCGTCATGGACGATCTCGGCCAGCAGGTTGGCGGTGTCCACCAGGGTTTCCTCGGAGGACTGACGCACCACCGGGCGAATCTGTTCGCGTACGGTGTTGAGCAGAAAGTAGCCCGACAGCCCGACGAACAGGAAATACACCAGGAAGATGCGAATACCCAGGCGCATCAGGTGTGATCCGGGCTGTAGCTGTAGCCCAGCCCGCGATGGGTCTGGATCGGCTCTGCCTCGGGCGCCACCTGACGCAGCTTGGCGCGCAGGCTCTTGATATGGCTGTCGACGGTGCGCTCATAGCCGACATCGGACGGCACACCCAGGCCGTCGAGCAATTGCTCGCGGCTGAACACCCGCCGTGGCTGCTCGAGCAGGCATTGCAGCAGGCGGAATTCATGGCGCGTGAGCGTCAACGCCTGGCCGTGATAGAGAATGCGCATGGCCAGGGTATCGACCTCGAACGCAGCCACCGCTGCGCTCGCCTCCACGCGCGGGGCCATGCGCTTGAGGATCGCCCGCACCCGCGCACTGACCTCACGCGGGCTGAACGGCTTGACCACGTAGTCGTCGGCGCCGATCTCCAGGCCCACCACGCGGTCGATCTCGCCGTCGCGAGCACTGAGAAACATCACCGGCACTTCGCTGAAGCGCCGCAGTTGCCGACAGGTCTCGAACCCGCTGATGTCCGGCAGCCCGATGTCGAGGATCACCAGATCGGCCGGCCGCAGGCGCATCTGCTCCAGCGCCTGCCCACCCAGGCTCACCCAGGTGGTGCTGTGCCCGTCGGCCTGCAGGGCGTAAACGAGCGTATCGGCAATGGCGGATTCGTCTTCGACGATGAGGATGTGCGGCACGGGAAAGCCTCGGGTTGCAAACCACAAGCTTCAAGCCACAAGCTTCAAGCTTCAAGAAAAAGCGCTGCGCACGAGCCTATACCGATCCGCTCTTTCTTGCAGCTTGAAGCTTGCAGCTCAAAGCTGCTGCGTCAGCAGCCTCAAGCTTCAAGAAAAAGCGCTGCGTGCGAGCCTATACCGATCCGCTTTTTTCTTGCCGCTTGCCGCTTGCAGCTGCTGCATCAGCAGCCCGGCTTATCGGCGGTGTAGCGGCGGGCGGGGTTCACGGCGGCCTTGAACTCGCGCAGGGCCTTGGCGCCGATCAGCAGCGGATAGTTGAAGTTGCTGCGGTCGGTGAGGTTGACCTCGACCGTGCGCTTGACGTCGCCCAGGCACAGCTCCAGGTCCACCACCGGGCGGCGTGCGGCTTCGGAGGGTTCGTCCTCGTCCTCGTCATCGCCGACACGGGCCTTGATCTTGCTGATGCGCGCCACCTTGTGCTCGTAGACCTTGCCATCTGCATCCTTGGTGGCGAGGCGGAAACGCACCCAGTCCTCGCCATCACGGGTGAAGGTCTCGATGTCCTTGGCCGACAGTGAGGCGGTGTATGCACCGGTGTCCATCTTGGCCTTGAGGGTCTGGCCGATCTCGGGGAGCTTGATGTACTCGTAGCGGCCATACAGGGTCGGCTCGGCCGCCATGACCGGCAGCGCGAGCAATGAAAGGAGAGCAAGCATGGATTTCACAGAACGCATTTCCTTGAGGTCGAACGGAGGGGGCTTCAGCTGCAAGCTGCAAGCTGCAAGCTGCAAGCTGCAAGCTGGACAGGGTGCGACGGCTTTGTCTTGCCGCTTGCCGCTAGCAACTTGCCGCTGCCTCTAACCTACCCCACATAATGTGAAACATTTGTCCGTGCCGTCGAGCAACGGGCGTTTGGCGTCAGGCGTTGGCCTGCTTATCATTGCCAACCAGAAATTTCACACAACAAGAGTTTATCTATGCGTCGCCTGCTGACCGGCATTCTCACCACCGCCCTGCTGCTGCTCAACACCGTGGTGTTGATCTGCCCTTTGCTGGTCTTTGCCCTGCTCAAGCTGGTGCTGCCTGGGCGTGGACGCGATTATGCCTCGATGGCGGTGATGTGGATCGCCGAGACCTGGTCGGAAATCGACAAGGCCATCTTCGCCCTGTGCATTCCCACCGAATGGGACATTCGCGGCGTCGACGAACTGCACCCGCACACCTCCTACCTGTGCATCAGCAACCACCAGAGCTGGGTCGATATCCCGGCGCTGATCGAAAGCCTCAACCGGCGGGTGCCGTTCTTCAAGTTCTTCCTCAAGAAAGAACTGATCTGGGTGCCGCTGCTGGGGCTGGCCTGGTGGGGGTTGGACTATCCGTTCATGAAGCGCTACAGCAAGGCCTTCCTGGAGAAGCACCCCGAGCTCAAAGGCAAGGACCTGGAAATCACCAAGGCGGCCTGCGAGCTGTTCAAGCGCCAGCCAGTGACCGTGGTCAACTACCTCGAAGGCACCCGCTTCACCGAGGCCAAGCGCGCTGAGCAGCAGTCGCCCTATCGCCACCTGCTCAAGCCCAAGGCCGGCGGCGTGGCCTTCGTGCTGGCGGCCCTGGGCCAGCAGCTCGATGCCCTGCTCGATGTGACCATCGTCTATCCGGGGAACAAGGCACCGGGGTTCTGGGCGCTGCTCAATGGCAGCATCGAGCGGGTGATCATCGATATCCGCGTGCGCGAGCTGGACCCGGCACTGTGCGAAGGCGACTACGAGAGCGATCCAGTGTTCCGGCAGAAGGTTCAGGCGTGGGTGAACCAGCTGTGGGAAGACAAGGACCAGCGCATCGAGCAACTGCGCGCCGAACTGCGCTGAATCGCACCGCCCTCAGACAGACGGCACCGTGCGCGCAGGTGTCGTCCACAGGCTACTCAGGTTATGCAGCAGCGACCCGGCCACGCCCTGTTGACCCAGGTACTGCAGGATCAGCGGCGCGAACTGGCCGATCATCCCGGTGTCCATGCCCAGCGCCTTGAACGCGCTGTCCAGGTCGTTGCGGTCTTCCACATTGCCCAGCGCGCTGCTCAGCGCCGACTGATGCCCACTGCCCTTGCCAAGCAATGCGTCCAGTCCCTGCAATCCACCCAAGGCATTGGCCCCAGTCAACTGGTCAAGGCCCGGCACGGCCTGGGTCAACTGGCCGTAATCGGCTTTGCTCAGGTTGTTGCGCGCCAGGCCCAGCATGGCGCCCGCGCCGCCGACGGCCTGTTCGGGGGTGATCTTCAGGTCGCGACCCAAGGTATTGAGCAAGTTAGCTTGAGGCGCCGGCGCCTCGGTCTTCTGACTCGGCCCTTGCAGCGCGGAGACCACATCGGCGGCGTCATTGAGATTGAAGGCGAACACCGGGCTTGCGGCCAGGGTCATCAGGGTTGCCAGAGTGATGGCTTTCATTGCGCGGACCTCATCGGCCGGGATGGCCTGGGAAACGCGGCATTTGACTGGGCGATAAGGAGCTTGTTCCGAGGCCTGCGACGTGTTTCATGAAAGCGTCCACGCCTTGCCAATGAGCGGAAGATAGGCCGAGGGGTCTACTCTCGCCGAGCACAACCGAGACTGGCTCGGTTGTGCCGTAGCGACGTTCAGTCGTAGAACCGGATGTTATCTATCCGTCGTTCATAGTCGTCCAATCCGATCGCCTTGATCCTTTTTCCAGCGGGCGCTGTCAAGTCGAGACCTGGGAATCGGGGTGAGAAATGACGATCAGTCCCATCAGTGTAGTACACGGTACCTTCATTGATCGGCTGTCCCTCGGGACTGTCCATATCCATGACGATACGACTGACGGGCTGGGTCGGTTCGATAATCAATTGGATTAAATTTTTCCCAGTATTTTTTCGCACGTATAAATAATGCCCGCTAATGCCATTGCTTGGCCGTTTTTCATCACGCACAGCCAACCTGACTTCACGTGTCCACTCGATCGGATGAACCCAAATCCGCGCCTGGGCAAGGCGAAGCTCAGTCTGGCCTTCCTGCAGGGCAACGGACTCAAAGTCGATCTGTGTGCCAGGACGTCCCTCATCCCCGATCACCTGATCGGCTTGGCGATAGACGAAGTTGGCCTTGCCGTTGGCATTAGCCGCCATGGTCAATTGAATGACAGGCACCACTTGGTTGTAATGTTGATAATACCGACGCTGATCATCCTGAGCCCCAACCAGGCCCTGGCTACCGGCAATATAGAAGAATGATTGAATGGGCAGTTGTGCGCCGCTGCCCGTGGCCCACGTCGCCAAACGCAGTTCGTTGTTGGCCGTGCGGTGGAACCCGCTCAGCAGTTGTTTCGCACTTATTGTCTGGAAAAAACGATCTGCGGTAGCGGGCTGTCCCTGTCGCAGATTCCAACCACACTGCGCCTTGTATTTATTCGGCGCGCTGTTGAAATGGGTTATCCACTTCGCGGCGGTATCGATGCCCTGTTCATTGCACGCCCGGCTCTGGGTGGGATACTCGGGCGATATCCCGCAGCCTTGCTGATTACGACTGTCTGTCCAGGCGTCGAAGGGAAAGGAGCACAGCACCTGGATCGTTGAGTTCTTGCCTGCTGGTGTTTCCTGCGCCGGATAGAATATGTACCCATTGTTGTAATCCAACGGCAATGTCGAGAAGCTCATGTCTGTCCTTATCCACGCAAAGGATACGCCTCCACTGGCGACCGAGGGCGGGCTCGGATCCCAAGGCAACCAACTTTGCCCGCTTTGCGTACCGCGCATCATTACACCTGAACACAAGTAAGCTGGCGCTGTGGCTCCCCCGCAATCCCGGCGCGTCTGTTCGTACCAGCGGGTCAACTGTTCGGCCGCCTGCACGCCCGTGGCGGAGACATCCAGCGGTGCCGAACTTACCGCACTCATTGTCGGCGTTTGGCCCCCGCGGGCTTCCATACCTGCATCGACCGCGACCTCGGGCGTTCGTGCACAAGCCGCCACCAACGCGAGCATCCCGAGTGCCACCGAGCGTTTCATCCACATAGGTCCGTCCTTGCCAGGCGCTGGCAATAGGGTCGACATTCACAAGTCGTCAGCCATTTACGAGCGGGAGATACTTGTCTATCCGCGCAAGAACGCTAGCAAGTCGATTGCTCGACCGTAACTGGTAGAAATATCAGGTGGGAGCGGGGCTGTTGCAGGACACAGTGCCCACGGCGAGTGGACGTACCGCGCGGAAAATTGAGTGCACCTGGGATCCACAAGCGCGGGCATGTTTCATGCTCGAACTGCTGCGCATCTCCAGCGATACCATTGACGGGACGGCCCCCTTGGAAAGGGGGCCTGAGTCTACAGACCTCTTAGCTTAGAGACCCCGCCGCCAACAGCGTGACGTGCGCCGAGGCCACCACCGGAATGGTTTTCTGCACCTGGGTAGGCACCCATCCACTGTCATCGTCAGCCGGTTTTGTAGGGGCCGGTGCCGCGTGAGCAGTGCTCATGAGCAGAAACAGAACGCCCGCGCTAACAGCCATTGAAGTTTTCATGTGCCAAGCCTCGTTGTCGATGGAAGATCTGTGCCGCTTGAAGTGCTCAAGACGGCTTCAGTGACCTGCACTTCCAAACTAGAACACAGACGAACAGAGGCACACTGATAAAAATATCAGTTTGGATGAATGGTGTTGTCCAACGGGGTGCACAACCGCCGAGGGCTGCGGCGGTTGTGCAAGGCGGTGGGGCCGCAGAGCGGCCCCTGTAGTGTCAGGCAGCGCTGAAGGTCTTGTGCGGATCGATGACGAATTTCTTCGGTACGCCGGCATCGAACTCGCCGTAGCCTTCCGGCGCCTGATCCAGGCTGATGACCTGCACACCCACCACTTCGGCGATGTTGATCCGATCCCACATGATCGCCTGCATCAGTTGGCGGTTGTACTTCATGGTCGGCGTCTGGCCGGTGTGGAAGCTGTGCGACTTGGCCCAGCCCAGGCCGAAGCGGATGCTCAGCGCACCGATCTTCGCCGCAGCGTCCACGGCACCTGGGTCTTCCGTCACGTACAGGCCCGGAATACCGATGCTGCCGGCCACGCGAGTGACTTGCATCAGCGAGTTGAGCACGGTGGCCGGGGCCTCGTGCTTGGCGCCCTCGTGGCCGTGGCCGCGGGCCTCGAAGCCCACCGCATCGACCGCGCAATCCACTTCCGGCTCGCCGAGGATGTCGACGATCTGCTCGTGCAGCGGGGTGTCCTTGGACAGGTCGACCACCTCGAAGCCCTGGGCCTTGGCATGGGCCAGACGCGCCGGGTTGAGGTCACCCACGATCACGCAGGCCGCACCCAACAGGCGTGCCGAGGCGGCCGCTGCCAGACCGACCGGACCGGCACCGGCCACATAGACGGTGCTGCCCGGGCCGACGCCTGCGGTGACGGCGCCGTGGTAGCCGGTGGGCAGGATGTCGGACAGGCAGGTCAGGTCACGGATCTTCTCCATGGCCTTGTCGCGCTCAGGCAGTTTGAGCAGGTTGAAATCGGCATAGGGCACCAGCACGTACTCGGCCTGGCCACCGGTCCAGTCGCCCATGTCGACGTAGCCGTAGGCGCCGCCAGCGCGAGCCGGGTTGACGGTCAGGCACACGCCCGTGTGCATTTCCTTGCAGGAACGGCAGCGACCGCAGGCCACGTTGAACGGTACCGAGACCAAGTCGCCGATCTGCATGCGCTCGACGTCGCGGCCTTTCTCGACGATTTCACCGGTGATTTCGTGACCCAGGACCAGGCCGACCTGAGCGGTGGTGCGACCACGGACCATGTGCTGGTCGGAGCCGCAGATGTTGGTGGAAACCACCTTGAGGATCACGCCGTGCTCGATCTTCTTGCCGCGTGGGTCCTGCATTTTGGGGTAGTCGATCTTCTGCACCTCGACCTTGCCTGCGCCGAGATACACCACTCCACGGTTACCAGACATGCTCTTACCTCGCTTGATTTGTACTTATGCAGCGGTGGTTGAAGCGCCGCCATCCATGAGCGGCATGCGTTACTGGAATGGGGGAATTGTGGGCCTGATGGGTGTCGCTGCACTGACTGGATGCGACAGAGGGATGCCTGTTTACGGCAGGTCGAAAGCGGTGCAGCCCATCGCGGTGCAAGCCCGCCCCCACAGGGCATTCAGCGGATTCGAAACCCGTGACATTCGTGTGAGCGCGGCGACTTGTCCCGCGGTGAGACCGATCAGAGCACGACAGTGCGATTGGCGTTGAGGAACACCCGCCGCTCGATGTGATACCCCACCGCCCGCGCCAGGGTCAGGCATTCGATGTCACGCCCCTTGGCGATCAAGTCCTCGGGGTAGTGGCTGTGGTCCACCACCTCGACGCCCTGGGCGATGATCGGGCCTTCGTCCAGGTCGTTGTTGATGTAGTGCGCCGTGGCGCCGACCATCTTCACACCCTTGTTGTAAGCCTGGTGATAGGGCTTGGCGCCCTTGAATCCAGGCAACAGCGAGTGATGGATGTTGATCGCCCAGCCGTCGAGACGACGGCACAACTCCGGCGACAGCACTTGCATGTAGCGGGCGAGGATCACCAGCTCCGCGCCCGTTTCCTCGATCACCTTGATCACCTTGCGTTCCTGACCCGGCTTGTCTTTCGGGTCGAGGGCGAAATGGTAGTAGGGGATCTTGTGCCAGTGCGCCAGCGGTTCCAGGTCGGGATGATTGGAAATCACCGCGACCACCTCCATGCCCAGTTGACCGATGCGCTGACGGTAGAGCAGGTCGTTCAGGCAGTGGTCGGCCTTGGACACCATGATCACCACCTTGGGGCGATGATTCGGCGCGATCAGCTCGAAGGCCATGCCGAAGCTGGCGCTGCGCTCGCCAAGCCCGGCACGAAAGGCCTCTTCATCGAAGCCCTCCGGCGCGCGGAACTCGACGCGGATGAAAAAGCGCCCCGACAGCCGGTCATCGAAGGAATGGTGCTCGGTGACATAGCAGCTCTGCTCGAACAGGTGGCGCGTCACCACATCCACCGTGCCCAGCTTGCTCGGGCAATCGGCGGTGAGAATCCAGGTATCCGGTGCCCGACTCATGTGCTGCGCTCCTTAGGCCTCGATGGCCAGACCGTACTCGGCCGAGGCGTCCTGCAGCCACAGCCACCAGTAATCGGAGAAGCTGCGGCGGATCACCAGCTCCCAGGTGTCTTCAGCCGTGCGGCGAATCACCAGTTGCGACTTGGCGAACACCGTGCCGACCGCCTTGCCCACCGGGAAATTGTTGGGGTGTACGTCGTAGCTGGTGGATTTCATCAGTACGTTGCGCACGTTCGGCCCGCGCAGCTCCAGCAGGCTCTGCCCGCCGCTGACGTTGACCACCTGGATGTGCTGGCCTTCGAGGGCCGCGCGCAGTTTCTGCTCGACGGCCAGTTCCTGGCCACCGGGGACGATCAGCAACCATTCGTCCGGGCCGACCCATTGCAGCGACATCTCGTCGTTGGCGACGACGGTCAGGGCCACCGGCAGTTCCAGGCCCAGGGCCTTGTGCACACCGGCGGCGAATTCGGCGTCGTGACCATCGCCACGCAGGGTCAGGTGACCGAGGAACTTGCGTTCGCGCAGGGTCACGCCTGCGTTATTGCGGCCTTTGCCGACGAGGCTGGCCAGATCGGCATGGTGCAGCGGCGACTGGGCCTTGGCCTCGCTGCCGGGATTTTGCTGGAAGACGTTGATAGCGCTCATTTCTTACCTGCCTTGAATTCTTGTGCCAGGAACGACACCGAACCTGTGGGCGATGGGGCCGGGAGGCCACCCTCGCATCGCGGGGCAAGCCCGCTCCCACAGGGTCCGGTGCGGTCTTCCAAAGTCCTTAGACGTTCTGCCGCTCACCCTTCGGATCGAAGAACACCGAAGACACGATCTCCGCCTCGATCACGCTGCCATCGGCCTGCGGCGAGTAGACACGCTCGCCCATGCGCTTGAGGCCGCCCTTGACCACACCCATGGCGAACGAATAGCCCAGGGAGTTGGCTTTGTAGCTGGAGGTGACGTGGCCGACCATGTCCATCGGGATGGGCTGCTTGGGATCGAACACCAACTGGGCGCCTTCGGGCAGCCAGGCATTCGGGTCCACCGGCTTGAGGCCGACCAGTTGCTTGCGGTTCTCGCGCACGCAGTCTTCACGGTTCATGCCACGCAGGCCGATCCACGAGTACGGCTTGTTGCGGCCCACGCACCAGCTCATGTTCAGGTCGTCCGGGGTCATCGAGCCGTCGGTGTCCTGACCGACGATGATGAAGCCCTTCTCGGCGCGCAGTACGTGCATGGTCTCGGTGCCGTACGGGGTCAGGTTGTATTTCTTGCCTGCCTCGATGATCTGTTCCAGCACGCCCATGGCGTAGTTGGCCTGCACGTTGATTTCGTACGACAGCTCACCGGTGAAGGAGATACGGAACACCCGAGCCGGTACACCGCCGACATTGCCTTCCTTCCAGGTCATGAACGGGAAGGCTTCCTTGTCCATGTCGATGTCGGTCAGCTCGCTGAGCAGCTTGCGGCTGTTCGGACCGGACAGGGTCATGGTGGCCCAGTGGTCGGTGACCGAGGTGAAGTACACCTTCAGGTCCGGCCATTCGGTCTGGTGGTACAGCTCCAGCCACTGCAGGACGCGGGCAGCGCCGCCGGTGGTGGTGGTCATGATGAAGTGGTTCTCGCCGACGCAGGCGGTGACGCCGTCGTCGAAGACCATGCCGTCTTCCTTGCACATCAAGCCGTAACGGGCCTTGCCCACATCCAACTTGGTCCAGGCGTTGGTGTACACGCGGTTGAGGAACTCGCGCGCATCCGCGCCCTGGATGTCGATCTTGCCCAGGGTCGAGGCGTCGAGGAAGCCGACGCTGTCGCGCACGGCCTTGCACTCGCGGGCCACGGCGGCATGGATGTCTTCACCGGCCTTGGGGAAGTACCACGGACGCTTCCACTGGCCTACGTCCTCGAACTCGGCGCCGTTCTTCACGTGCCAGGCGTGCAGGGCGGTGAAGCGGACGGGCTCGAACAGGTGGCCACAGTGACGACCCGCGACCGCGCCGAAGGTCACTGGCGTGTAGTTGGGGCGGAACATGGTGGTGCCCATCTGCGGGATGGTGATGCCCATCGAACGGGCGGCGATGGCCAGGCCGTTGATGTTGCCCAGCTTGCCTTGGTCGGTACCGAAGCCCAGCGCGGTGTAGCGCTTGACGTGCTCGACCGACTCGAAGCCTTCGCGGGTGGCCAGCTCGATGGCTGCAGCGGTGACGTCGTTCTGCTGGTCGACGAACTGCTTGGGCGCACGGGCGGTGCCCTTGTCGTGCGGCACCTGGAACAGCGCCACGGTGGCGTCTTCCTTGCGCGACACGGTTTTCGGCAGGGTGCCGACGGTGGCCTTGAAGCCGGCCTCGGTGGCTGCGCGCACGCCGCCTTCGAAGCCATCGGCAATGGCATCGCCCAGCGGGTACACGCCGTTGATGCCGCCGACGCATTCGCGTTTCTGCGGAGCATTGCCCGGCACGAAGCCGAGAATGTCGTCACGCCACACCGGGCGACCGCCCAGGTGCGAGGCCAGGTGAACCACCGGGCTGTAGCCGCCGGACGTGGCGATCAGGTCGCACTCGAGGGTTTCGCCTGGGCTGGTGACCTTGTGCGCCTGCACATCGATGGCCGCCACGCGGGCACCAGTGACGTGCTTGCTGCCCTTGGCTTCGATCACGGCGCTGGAGGTGAGGATACGGATGCCCTTGGCACGTGCTTCCTCGACCAGCGAACCGCGTGGGTTGTGGCGTGCATCGGCGATGGCGACCACTTGCAGGCCGGCATCGTGCCAGTCCAGCGCAGTGCGGTAGGCATGGTCGTTGTTGGTCGACAGCACCAGCTTGCGGCCCGGCGCCACGCCATAGCGGCGTACGTAGGTGGATACTGCACCGGCCAGCATGTTGCCCGGCACGTCGTTGTTGCCGTAGACCAGCGGACGCTCGTGGGCGCCGGTCGCCAGGACCACGCGCTTGGCCCGCACGCGGTGCACGCGATGGCGCACCTGGCCGATCGGCGCGCGGTCGCCGAGGTGATCGGTGAGGCGCTCGTGAATGGTCAGGAAGTTGTGGTCGTGGTAGCCGTTGACCGTGGCGCGCGGCAGCAGGGTCACTTCCGGCAGGCCTTCGAGCTCGCTGACCACGCTGGCGACCCACTCGGCAGCGGGTTTGCCATCGAGGGTTTCGCGGGTGTCGAGCAGGCTGCCACCGAACTCTTCCTGCTCGTCGGCCAGGATCACCCGGGCACCGCTGCGCGCAGCGGCCAGGGCAGCGGCCAGGCCCGCCGGGCCGGCACCGACGATCAGCACGTCGCAGTGCTGGTTCATGTAGTCGTAGCTGTCCGGATCGTTCTGCAGCGGCGCCCGGCCAAGACCGGCGGCTTTACGGATGTACTTCTCGTAGGTCATCCAGAACGACTTGGGATACATGAAGGTTTTGTAGTAGAAGCCCGGCGGCATCATGCTGCCGCCCACCTTGCCGAGGATACCCATGACGTCGTTGTTGACGTTCGGCCAGCCGTTGGTGCTGGTGGCCACCAGGCCCGAATACAGCGCCTGCTGGGTGGCACGCACGTTGGGGATCTGGGTGGCTTCGCTGGCGCCGATCTGCAGGATGGCGTTCGGCTCTTCGGTACCGGCAGCGATGATGCCGCGCGGGCGCGAGTACTTGAAGCTGCGCCCGACGATGTCGACGCCGTTGGCCAGCAGCGCAGCGGCCAGGCTGTCGCCGGCATAACCCTGGTAGGTCTTGCCGTTGAAGGTGAAGTTCAGCACCTTGCTGCGGTCGATACGGCCGCCGCTGGCGAGGCGATAGGTCTGGCTCATACGTTGACTCCCCGTTCGTTTACGGCCGCCGAGCGCTCAGGTGTGTGTTCGCGGGCGCTGACCTGCGGCTTCTCGCCAATCTTGTAGGTTTCCAGGATCTCGTAGGTCTCGGTGTTGCGGGTGACGTTGAAGTACTGACGGCAGCCGGCAACGTGATCCCACAGCTCATGGTGAATACCGCGCGGGTTGTCACGGTAGAACATGTAGGTGCCCCATTCCTGGTCGGAACAGGCGTTGGGGTCCAGCGGACGGGCGATGTGCGCCTGGCCCGAGGCGTGGAACTCTTCTTCGGAGCGCAGCTCGCCGCAGTGGGGACAGAAGATATACAACATGACGGTGTCTCCGGTTAGTGGGCGACGGCAGCAGCGCCGTGTTCGTCGATCAGTGCGCCGTTGTAGAAACGGTCCATGGAGAACGGCGCGGCCAGCGGGTGCATTTCGCCTTTGGCCAGGCTCGCAGCGAAGACGTTGCCCGAACCTGGAGTCGCCTTGAAGCCGCCCGTCCCCCAACCGCAGTTGAAGAACAGGTTCTTGACCGGGGTCTTGGTGATGATCGGGCAGGCGTCGGGCGAGGTGTCGACGATGCCGCCCCATTGGCGGTTCATGCGCACGCGCGACAGATTGGGGAACATCTCGACGATGGCCTGCAGGGTGTGCTCGATCACCGGGTACGAGCCGCGCTGACCGTAGCCGACCCAGCTGTCGATACCGGCACCGATCACCAGGTCGCCCTTGTCGGACTGGCTGATGTAGCCGTGCACGGCGTTGGACATGATCACACTGTCGATGATCGGCTTGATCGGCTCGGAGACCAGCGCTTGCAGCGGGTGCGACTCCAGCGGCAGGCGGAAGCCGGCCAGCTTGGCCATGTGTCCGGAGTTACCGGCGGTGACCACGCCGACGCGCTTGGCGCCGATGAAGCCCTTGCTGGTCTCGACGCCGATCACGGCGCCGTTTTCCTTGCGGAAACCGGTCACTTCGGTCTGCTGGATCAGGTCCACGCCCAAGGCGTCGGCGGCACGGGCATAGCCCCAGGCCACGGCATCGTGACGGGCCACGCCGCCCCGGCGCTGTACGGTAGCGCCAAGGATCGGGTAGCGGGTGTTCTTGGAGCAATCCAGGTACGGGATCTCGGCCGCCACCTGGGCGGTATTGAGCAACTCGCCGTCCACGCCGTTGAGGCGGTTGGCACTGACGCGGCGCTCGGAGTCACGCATGTCCTGCAGGGTGTGGCACAGGTTGTAGACGCCGCGCTGGGAGAACATCACGTTGTAGTTGATGTCCTGGGACAGGCCCTCCCACAGCTTCATGGCGTGTTCGTAGAGATGCGCCGACTCGTCCCACAGGTAGTTGGAACGCACGATGGTGGTGTTACGGGCGGTGTTGCCGCCGCCCAGGTAACCCTTTTCGATCACCGCCACGTTGGTGATGCCGTGTTCCTTGGCCAGGTAGTAGGCCGTGGCCAGGCCATGGCCGCCACCGCCGACGATGACCACGTCGTACACCTTTTTCGGTGTCGGCGTGCGCCACATGCGCTGCCAGTTCTCGTGGTGGCTGAGGGAGTGCTTGAGAAGGCCGAAGCCCGAGTAACGTTGCATGGTGTGGGACTCCACTCAGCGGTAAACAGGGAAATCTGCGCACAGCGCCGCGACGTTCTTCGCCACATCGGCTTCCACGTCAGCGTCGCCGAGGTTGTCGAGGATGTCGCAGATCCAGCCGGCCAGGGCCACGCACTGGGCGACCTTGAAGCCGCGGGTGGTGACGGCCGGGGTGCCGATCCGCAGGCCCGAGGTCACGAACGGCGATTGCGGGTCGTTCGGCACGGCGTTCTTGTTGACGGTGATGTGCGCGCGGCCCAGGGCAGCGTCGGCGTCTTTGCCGGTGAGACCCTGGCGAATCAGGCTGACCAGGAACAGGTGGTTGTCGGTACCGCCGGAGACCACGTCATAGCCACGGTCGATGAACACCTGGGCCATGGCCTGGGCGTTTTCGATCACTTGCTTCTGGTAGCTCTTGAACTCAGGCTCCAGCGCTTCCTTGAAACACACGGCCTTGGCCGCGATCACATGCATCAGCGGGCCGCCCTGGGCGCCGGGGAAGACCGCAGCGTTGAGCTTCTTCTCGATCTCTTCGTTGGACTTGGCCAGGATCAGGCCGCCACGTGGACCGCGCAGGGTCTTGTGGGTGGTGGTGGTGACCACGTCGGCGAAGGGAATCGGGTTCGGGTACAGGCCAGCGGCAACCAGACCGGCGACGTGGGCCATGTCGACGAACAGCAGCGCACCGACCTTGTCGGCGATGGCGCGGAAGCGTGGGAAATCGAGGGTCTTGGAGTAGGCCGAGAAGCCGGCGACGATCATTTTCGGCTTGTGCTCGACGGCCAGGCGCTCGACTTCGTCGTAGTCGATCAGGCCGGTGTTGGTGTCGATACCGTACTGCACGGCGTTGTACAGCTTGCCCGAGGACGACACCTTGGCGCCGTGGGTCAGGTGACCGCCGTGGGCCAGGCTCATGCCCAGGAGGGTGTCGCCGGCCTGCAGCAGCGCCAGGTACACGGCACCGTTGGCCGACGAGCCGGAGTGCGGCTGAACGTTGGCGTAGTCGGCGCCGAACAGCTGCTTGGCGCGCTCGATAGCCAGCGCCTCGACCTTGTCGACGTGTTCGCAGCCACCGTAGTAACGCTTGCCTGGATAGCCTTCGGCGTATTTGTTGGTCAGGCCGCTGCCTTGGGCCTGCATCACACGCGTGCTGGTGTAGTTCTCCGAGGCGATCAGCTCGATGTGATCTTCCTGGCGCTGTTCCTCGGCATTCATCGCCGCCAGCAGTGCATCGTCGTAACCCTGGATCTGGTCTTGCTTGCTGAACATCGTGTCTCTCCCGGCAGCGATCATTTTTTGTTGGGAGGGTTCAATGACCCTTTGCGGCGATGGTATGGCCGGGCCGTTGTACACAGATGCCTGCGCGCGCCTTGCAATGGCGCGTTTACGACATTGCTTCATCGCCCATCGACGGGCATGCAGGGCGAGGGCTCGATTACCGGTCGCGAGCCCGCCTGAGCGCGAACCTTCCAGGCCCCCAGCACGCTGATGGCAATGGCCGCGAGCAGCAGAACAGAGAGGCTGCGCGCCTGTTCGCCGAGCAGGTAGAGGGTCATGCCCACCACAGGCAGCACGGCCTGGTTCATCAACACCATCAGCGAGGACACACTCGCCAGGCGCTCGACCGGCACCAGGCGAATGCGCAGGCCGCGACAGAAGTTGGTCATGAACACCTTGCCGGCGATGTTCAGGGCGTACAGCACGAGAAAACCAGGCAAGTAGGCCTGGGACAGGATCATCAGGGCACTGGCCAGCACCGTCAGCAGCGCCGCCGCACTGAACAGCCGCAGTGCCGGCACGGCGGCGGCCAGGCGCGGGTAGAGCAAGGTCGCGGCCACCCCGCAGATTCCCGCGCAGACATCGACGAAGGCGAAATACTCGATGGGCAACTGCATGGCACGGTCGATCAAACTCACCGCGCCCGCCTCCACCAGTCCGTCGAAGGCATTGTTGCCGACGGCCAGGACCACCGAGCTGACCAGCACCGGCGTCGACAGGATCAGCTTCAGGTTGCCCGGCCCAGGCGCTGTGGCGTCGCGCGCAGCTTCGCAGCGGTTGTCCGGCACCGCCCGGCTAAAGGCGTAGCACAGGGCGTTGCTGACATACAGCACAGCCGCAAGCAGCAACAAGGCTTCAACGCCAGCGGCGTAGCAGAGGAATCCGCACAACGGCCCGGTGATCATCGCCAGTTGATCGATGCGACAGAGCAGGTTCACATCCCGATCCACGTCGCGGCTGACCAGGGCGATCATCTTTTCGTAGGCAATCAGGCTCTGCGTATTGCCGATCGCGACCAACCCACTCAACAGTCCGCCGAGCAGCGTCACGGTCAGGGCGTCCGGCGCCGCACTGAGCATCAGCACCACGCACAGGCACCCGGCACACTTCAGCACATCCGACAGCACCGAGACCTTGCGCACACCCCAGCGGTCGATGGAGCGGCCGACCAGCGGCGTGACCCCTATTCGCGGCAGCCACGTCATGGCGTATGCCAGGCCCGACCACGCCAGGCTGGCGGTATGGGCGTAGACCATCACCGGCAGGAGGAACACCAGCAAGGCGTCGGCGCTGAGGACCAGCAGCAGGAGCAGTGACAGGGAGCGGGTCATGGTGCCGATGCAGCGCGCGCGGCCTGGGTCAGGATGACCTTGACCTGCCGCCCGGTCACCTGGTCGGTCACCAGCACCGCCTTGGGCGTCTGGGCGGCTGGCGCGATCGCGGCGAGCCGCTTCTGTACCTCGGCCAGCGCTTCCAGATAGCCCAGCGAGGCCAGCGTCGGGTTGGGCGTCAGTACAGGGTAAGGCCGAGCACTCAACGGCCAGTCGATGACATCGTTACCCGGCTCATAGGCCTTGGCGTCATCGAGGTAGAACACCGGGCGGTTCAGGGTGAACACGTGGGTCATGTCGAACAGCGCATGCGCTACCCCGCAGGGAATGATCAGCTCCATTTCAGGATCCGGACGAAACTCATGCCACTCTTCCTGATGCAGGGTAGGAGAGCCTGCGCGCACATCCACCAGCTTCAACCTGATCGACTGGCTGGGTGAACCCAGGAAGGTCAGGTGGTCTTCCTGGCCGAGGTGGATGCCGAACGAGTCGAAGCTGTAGGGTTGCGTCCCATGATCGACGACATAGAAAGGCGACGGTCCCATGACCGGAACGATACGGCTGTGTTCACCAGTACGCACCGATCCATGCCGCTTGAACTCGACCCCATGAATACGTGACACGGGAAAGCTCGAAGCCTCTCGTGCGGGACTCACGGCAGGTTGCAACATGAGCTGGACGTGCTCGCCAGTGTCCAGGATGAACTGCCGGGTTTCTGCGTGGGACACCTCGCCGGCGGACATAATCGAGCGTTGCAACGCCGCTAATTGGTAGTACACCCGGTTCGCGGCAGGCTCGCACATCGGGGTCACCCCCTCCACGGTCGCAGGATCAGTGTCCAGGGGAAGATTGATAATGTCGTGTTCAGGCGTCCAGCCAAGAGTCGGTTGCAGGAGCGACGCCAAGGGCGGCAGGAATACGTCATAGACATTAAGCGTCGACACACCCTCCAACCCACTGAACGTATGGGCCACACCGGGCGGAATGACCAGTGTCCTGCTGGAAGAAGGTGAAAACCGTAGAGACAGCGAGGCCCTGAACGTAGGCGACGCTTTTCGACAGTCGATGAACTTGGCGTGAATGACCTTATGCGTATCGCCTAGAAATGTCAGAACATCTTGCTGCGCCAGATGAATACCGAATTGCCCATAGTCGAATTGCGCTTGCCCGTGGGTGACAATATTCACCGGGCGAGTCGTGGCGAACGGCACCACGAATGACTCGGTACTGCCATTGCCCAGACGCCAGCGGTCGAACCACTGTAAACCTTGGATGTTCATCCGTGCGTTCATCGCATCACATTCGGCCTGCATGAGCCACCTCCCGAAAAAAGCCAGGCGCCTCTCGACGCCTGGCAACTTTTTAGATAGCCACTACCCGGGCACTCAAGCCAGCCGCCTGCGCGCTGCGCAGCAGCGATTGCAAACTGGATGTGTCGAGCGTTTTATAGGGATCTTGCGCCGCTGCAGACTTTATGCCGGCCAAGTAAGCCAATGAGTCAAAGGCCCGGCCAAGCGTATCCTGCGTGGTTTCCATCATGGCAATGAATGCATTGGCATGCACAACTTGGCCATCAACTACTGCAGGTTTAACTTCATAGAACTCAGCCACCTCAGATGCTTCGATCATGAGTATTCTCCTATACAGAATCATTATGGAAGTGCCGTTGCCGGCCTATTGATACTTGGGGAGAAATTAGAGTTCGTCAAATGCGAACCCTCTAAAAAGCGCTCAAAAATCCACGCCTCGTTATTTTAATTAATCTCTGAAAGAAACTTCTTACACATCTGAAAGAGGCTTCCTTTTTTGTTTACGGACAGCGTCAATCGCCTGCTCGCAACGGTTCCCCGCACCAACACCGCTATAGCCCTGACCAGAAACTTCGCTACAGTACCGGGGTGCCCACGGTTTACAGGACCTGCCATGACAGACAAGAGCCAACAATTTGCCAGCGACAACTACTCCGGCATCTGCCCCGAAGCCTGGACGGCCATGGCGCAGGCCAATCAGGGCCATCAGCGCGCCTACGGCGACGACCAATGGACCGAGCGCGCCGCCGAGCACTTTCGCACGCTGTTCGAAACCGACTGCGAGGTGTTCTTCGCCTTCAACGGCACCGCCGCGAACTCGCTGGCCCTGGCGTCGCTGTGCCAGAGCTACCACAGCGTGATCTGCTCCGAGACCGCCCACGTGGAGACCGACGAATGCGGCGCGCCTGAGTTCTTCTCCAACGGCTCGAAGCTGCTCACCGCCGCCAGCGTCGGTGGCAAGCTGACCCCCGAATCGATTCGCGAAGTGGCGCTCAAGCGCCAGGACATCCACTACCCCAAGCCACGTGTGGTGACCATCACCCAAGCCACTGAAGTCGGCACCGTCTACCGCCCCGAAGAACTCAAGGCCATCAGCGCCACCTGCAAGGACCTGGGCTTGAACCTGCACATGGACGGTGCGCGCTTTGCCAACGCCTGCGCGTTCCTCGGCTGTTCGCCGGCCGAGCTGACCTGGAAGGCCGGCGTGGATGTGTTGTGTTTTGGCGGCACCAAGAACGGCATGGCCGTGGGCGAAGCGATTCTGTTCTTCAACCGCGAGCTGGCCGAAGACTTCGACTACCGCTGCAAGCAGGCCGGACAGTTGGCGTCGAAGATGCGTTTTCTCTCCGCGCCCTGGGTCGGGCTGCTGGAAGACGGCGCCTGGCTGCGCCACGCCGAGCACGCCAACCAGTGCGCGCAGTTGCTGGCTTCGCTGGTCAGTGATCTGCCGGGGGTCGAGTTGATGTTCCCGGTGGAGGCCAACGGGGTCTTCCTGCAACTGCCGGAGTTCGCCATCGAGGCACTGCGCGCCAAAGGCTGGCGCTTCTACACCTTCATCGGTAGCGGCGGGGCGCGGTTCATGTGCTCGTGGGATACCGAAGAACAGCGGGTGCGTGAACTGGCGGCGGACATCCATAGCATCATCGATGTCGAAAAGCTGCCGAGCTGAACAACCGTGCTTGAAAAGGGTCGTCAAACGGCCCTTTTCGTTGCTCCATGGACGCCATTTCACGCAACCAGTCTCAATTTGAAACTGTCATTTTTAACAGTTCAACGACGCGCCTCCTTCCGGTAGGGTTCACTTGCAAGCCCACCCAACCCAGGAGTTTTTAAAATGAGCACTATTGTAAAAATTGCGGGTCATCAAGATAGGTTTGAAAATGGCGAAACGCTGGATGAAATTCTTCGCATCAAGCCTTGGGACCATGTTCAAGTCAATGACGAAATGGTTTTTGTAACCCAAACATCTTTCCACTCATCCAGTGACTCAAGCGAAAACAGTGAGTTTCGCATCATCAGTGACAAAGGACCATTCACTAACAACAAAGACAACACCCCAAAAACAGCTCCCCACAAAAAGCTCAACTTCAGCGTCCAACTCGATTACCCTGGTGGCTCAGACACCGTGTCTAATCCCGCTGCACAAAACCTGTTCAAAAACGCACCCGCTCATACACTGGTTGAATACAATGGCAATTCGTACTACATCGACCATAGGCTGTTGATTTGGGAGTTTGGCCAAGAGTTTCACTGGGTTATCACCGTGACAAATGCGACGTCCGCAAGTGTCTAATCCTGAAATAGGTTTACACCTGCTCAGGCCTAAAACGCCCGGTACAGCGTAGCGGGCGTTTTATTTTTCAAGGCCCTGTGAGGCCAGTCCATATTGCAGATCTGCACGGCCTCGTCATCCCTTTGCCTTGCTTGCTCTAAATCTTCGGAACTACTCAGCAGCCGCTCAATCTTGAGGATTCCGTTGATTCTCTTGGCCAGCACATTCCGATAGCAGTCACACCCATCAGTCATCGAGCATTGAACCCCATGCCGCTGATGATGTGACTGGTAGAGCGCCGAACAGTATTGAATACCGCGGTCCGAATGATTGCCCCATGGCTGGCGACAACGTCGCTTTTGTAATGTCTGCTTGAACGCTTGTGCCACAGACTCGGCATGCAGATTTTCATCACCGTAGGAGCGAGCATAGCCCTCGATGGGACGCGCAGCGGCCCCGGGTTCTCAGCTTCGCAGCCAACATTGCTGGAGCTGCCTTGCAGCCCATCGCGAACGCCTACAGGGGCTGGTGCTGCCCTTACTGTTCGGCGATGGTCCGGACGATGGCGTCCACCGTGGCATCGATCTGTGCCCGGGTTCGCTCCAGCGTCTGTTGGTGTTCCTTTTGCAGCTCCACCTGTTTCGAGCACAGGTTCAGGGCTGCCAGCACCATCAGCTTGTCACCGATCAGGGTCGGGTACTGACGCTTGGTCTCGTTCAGGGCGGTGTTGAGCATAAGCACTGCCTGCGCCAGGGTTTCCTCCTGGCCTCCGGGCGCCTTGATCGAATAGTCGCTGCCCAGGATCGACACCACGTTGATCGACTGCGAGTGCAGGCTCATGCGCTGACGGCACCTGCGCTGGCACGCTCGACCAAGGCCTGGATGCGGGCGGCGGTGGCGCCGTTCTGCTCTTCCTGCTCCATCAGCGACAGTTGCAGGGTCTCATTTTCTTCCTTGGCCTGGGCCAGTGCCTGGTCGAGCTGCTGGTTCTGCTCGGTCAGTTGCGCGTTCTTGTGCATCAGGTCGGCGACCAGTTGCTCGAGTTGATTCAGGGAAGCTTCCAACATGCGTCTATCTCGGGTTGTTGCAAAGGGCGCACACGATAAAGAAAAGCATGCGCCCCCGCCATTAAAAATCAGGATCGAAGGCTCTCGTTCCGGCACATTGACAGGGTAAGCGGGGTCTTGTTCCGACCTGGGTCAACCGCCCGTCCGTCCAAGCGATTGTAGAAGGCTCATTTTTTTGGCCGATCCTAAAGACTGGTAGTCCGTTACCGATAGGTTTGTAAGACAAATTCTTTCGCATGGACGCGAGCCATCCTTCCGGACTCGACGTCATGTCAATACGTACGCTGAACATCGCGCCACGCGCACTTCTCGGTTTTTCCCTCATAGGCTTGCTGATGCTGGGCCTGGGTGTGTTTTCACTGCTGCAGATGGGGCATATCCGTCAAGCGGGCGTGAACATCGAACAGATCAACATCCCCAGCATCAAGCTGCTCGACGAACTGACCACCAACAATCAGCGCCTGCGCACCCTCTCCTACCGCCTGATGGTCGATCGCAACCTGCAGGACGAAACCCTGCGCCTCATGGACGAACGTAACGCGCAGATCGACAAGGCCCGCGACGCTTATGCGCCGTTGATTCTCGAACCCGGTGAGCGCGCCGCCTTCGACGAACTCGGCCAGGTCCTGGCCCAGTACCGTCAACTGGAAATGCGCCTGCGCGCTTACAGCCAGGCCGATCAGCTCGAAGCGATGCGCGAACTGCTCAACCATGACCTGCTGAGCAACTCCGAGCAGATCAACAAGGCCATGGAAAAGCTCCTTCAGTTCAACGCCACCCAGACCCGCTCGGCCAACGCCGATGCCGCCCAGCAGTACGACCGTGCCTTCATGCTGGTCATCGCGCTGCTGGTGGTCGCCACCGTGCTGATGGTGCTGTTCGCCCTGCTGCTGACCCGCAGCATCGTCAAGCCGATCGACCAGGCCTTGGCGGCCGCCGAGTGGATCGCCAAAGGCGACCTGACCCACGCCATCGACACCGCTGGCACCGACGAGGCCGCGCGCCTGTTGCAGGCCATGGACCAGATGCAGATGCAGTTGCGCGACACGCTGCAGCAGATCTCCGGCTCCGCTACCCAGCTCGCCTCGGCGGCCGAAGAGCTCAACAGCGTCACCGACGAGAGCGCCCGCGGCCTGGCCCAGCAGAACAACGAGATCCAGCAGGCAGCCACTGCCGTGACCGAGATGACCAGCGCAGTGGAGGAAGTGGCCCGCAACGCCGTGAGCACTTCCGAGGCGTCGGGCGAAGCCAGCCGTTCGGCCGGTGACGGCCGCGATCTGGTGCTGGAGACCGTTAGCGCCATCGAGCGCATGAGCGGCGACGTGCAGAACACCGCCCGTCTGGTCGAAGACCTGGCCGGGCAATCACGCGATATCGGCAAGGTGCTAGACGTGATTCGCGGCCTGGCCGACCAGACCAACCTGCTGGCGCTGAACGCCGCGATCGAGGCCGCGCGTGCCGGCGAGGCCGGACGTGGTTTTGCGGTGGTGGCCGATGAAGTGCGGGCACTGGCGCATCGCACGCAGCAATCGACCAGCGAAATCGAGCGGATGATCGGCAGCATTCAGGGCGGCACCGAACATGCGGTGGAGTCGATGCGCACCAGCACCGAACGCGCCGAATCGACCTTGAACATCGCCCGTGGCGCCGGCCTGGCGCTGGACACCATCGCCAGTGCGGTAGGCCAGATCAACGAGCGCAACCTGGTGATCGCCAGCGCCGCGGAGGAGCAGGCTCAAGTGGCCCGCGAGGTGGACCGCAACCTGGTGAACATCAACGATCTGTCGGTGCAGAGCGCCACCGGCGCCCACCAGACCACGATGGCCAGCGCCGAACTGTCACGCCTGGCCGTCGACCTCAACAGCATGGTCGCCCGTTTCCGCACCTGAGAGCAGCGGCAAGTTGCAAGCTTCAAGCTGCAAGAAGAAGCGGGCCGGTGTAGAGCCTGCTTTTTCTTGCAGCTTGCCGCTTGCAGCTTGCCGCTTGCCGCTTGCCGCTTGCCGCTGCCGCGCTACGCGCGGCTAGTAATCGATGCGCACGTCGCCCTTGGGCACGCTGCAGCACGAGAGGATGTAGCCTTCGGCTTCGTCTTCCTCGGTGATGCCGCCGTTGTGCTCCATCTCCACTTCACCGCCCAGCTTGAGCACCTTGCAGGTGCCGCAGATGCCCATGCCGCAGGCCTTGGGGATCATCAGGCCGACTTTTGCCGCGGCGGCGTGCACCGTTTCGCCGGGGGCGATGCGGATGCTCTTGTCGCTGCCGATGAACTCCACCAGGTTGAGGTCGGCGGCGTCCACTTCCGGGGCCTCGGCGGCGGCTTCGGCGTGCTCGACGGCATCGGCCTTGGCCTCCGGTGGCGTGGCGCCGAACGATTCCTCGTGGTAGTTCTTCATGTCGAAGCCCACGGCTTCGAGCATGCGCTTGACCGCGCTCATGTACGGCGTCGGACCACAGCAGAAAATTTCCCGCTCCAGATAGTCCGGCGCGATCAGCTCCATCAGGCGCTGGTTCAGGTAGCCGCGATAGCCCGCCCACGGCTCGCCCAAACCATGCTTCTCGCAGACGATGTGCAGGCTGAAGTTCGGCACGCGTGAGGCCATCTGCTCCAGCTCGCGGTGGAAGATGATGTCCTTGGGCGAACGGGCGCTGTGCACGAAGACCATGTCGACATTGGCGTTGGTGTCGTAGAACCAGCGCGCCATGGACATCACCGGGGTGATGCCAACACCGCCGGACAGGTAGAGCACCTTGGCCGCCGGGTAGTCGATGGCATTGAACAGACCGACCGGACCGTGCACCGGCAACTCGGCGCCTTCATGCATGGTGTCGTGGAGGAAGTTCGACACCAGCCCGCCCGGCACACGCTTGACGGTGATCGAGAAGCTGTACGGCACCGACGGCGAACTGGAGATGGTGTACGAACGCATCACCGGCTTGCCTTCGATCTCAAGCTCCAGGGTGACGAACTGGCCCGGCTTGAAGAAGAACATGATCGGCTGGTCGGCCATGAAGCAGAAGGTGCGCACGTCCCAGGTCTCCTGGATGACCTTGACGCAGCGCACGATATGGCGGCCGTTGGCCCAGGTCTGGGTGGTGACCGGATTGAGGAAGGTTTCGGACATGTTCATCTCCAGCAGCCGACTATCGGCTTTCTTATGGCTGCGATAATGCTCAAGCCCGATGTGTCGCACATTCCCATCCGCGACATCGGCGTGCTTATCGCGACCAGCCCCGAGACACAAGGGTTGGCGCGTCGGAATTCGATTCGGCCATGTCGCCCATGGATATGGCCCGGCCACGGCGCGAACGCACACTCCACCGCAAATAGAACGGCTGTTTTTCTGCTGATAGCCTTGCGGCAAACACAACAACGATTAGCCACCTTTCGCCGGCCGACAACGGCCTTGAGGATAAAACGATGGACGTCACCGCAACCCTGAGCCTGGGCGATCCACTGGAACCTGCACGCAAGGCCACCGCCGAGATGCTGCAGACCCGCGAGCGCACGTACTCGCTGCCGCAGCCCTTCTACTGCGACGAGCGCCTGTTCCAGATCGACATGCAGGAGATCTTCCACAAAGAGTGGTTGATTGCGGGGATGACCTGCGAGATTCCGGCGAAGGGCAACTACCTCACCCTGCAGATCGGCAAGAACCCGGTGATCGTGATCCGTGGCGCCGAGGGCAAGGTGCACGCCTTCCACAATGTCTGCCGTCATCGCGGTTCGCGCCTGTGCGTCAGCGACAAGGGCAAGGTGGCCAAGCTGGTCTGCCCGTACCACCAGTGGACCTACGAGCTCGACGGCCGCCTGCTGTTCGCCGGCACCGAGATGGGCGCCGACTTCGACATGAATCAGTACGGCCTCAAGCCGATCAACGTGAAGACGGCCGGCGGCTACATCTTCATCAGCCTGGCGCAGAACCCGCCGGCCATCGACGAGTTCCTGGCCACGCTGGACCACTACATGGAACCGTACGACATGGAGAACGCCAAGGTGGCGGTGCAAACCACCTTGATGGAAAAGGCCAACTGGAAGCTGGTGCTGGAAAACAACCGCGAGTGCTACCACTGCAACGGTTCGCACCCGGAACTGCTGAAGACCCTGCTGGAGTGGGACGACACCAACGACCCGCGCGCCAGCCAGGAATTCAAGGACCACGTGGCCGCCTCCGCCGCCGCCTGGGACGCCGAGAAGATCCCGTACCTGCACAAGAGCCACGGCCTGCGTAACCGCATCGTGCGCATGCCCCTGCTCAAGGGCACCGTGTCGATGACCATGGACGGCAAGCAGGCATGCAAGAAGCTGATGGGCCGGATCAAGAACCCGGACCTGGGCTCGATGCGCATCCTGCACCTGCCGCACTCGTGGAACCACTGCATGGGCGACCACATGATCGTGTTCACCGTATGGCCGATCAGCGCCCAGGAAACCATGGTCACCACCAAATGGCTGGTGCACAAGGACGCGGTCGAAGGCGTGGACTACGACCCTGAGCAAATGCGCAAGGTGTGGGACGCCACCAACGACCAGGACCGCCGCTTGGCCGAAGAGAACCAGCGCGGTATCAACTCCACCGCCTATCAGCCAGGCCCGTACTCGAAGACCTACGAGTTCGGTGTGGTCAACTTCATCGACTGGTACAGCGATCGCGTGCTGGCCAACCTGGGAGCGGAACCTGCGCCGTACCTGAAGGAAGTGAAGTCGCAGTGAACCTGCGAGGTTGTTGAAAACGCCACGGCCGAGTGATCGGCCGTGGCGTTTTTGTGTGTTGTACAGAGGGTGCGAACAGGTTACCCACAGCTTTCCAAGAAAAAACCTGTGGATACTCGAAACCCGTGCAGCCCGAATCGACTGATCATTATTTGACCAAACCCCTGGAAGCCTGTTCCCACGTGGCTTTCAGCGTTTATCGAACACCTTGTCCACAGGGACGCCAACAGAAACTGTGGGCATGAATCATGACGGTTCAAATGCGCTGTGGATAATGCCCTCTAAGCCCTGTATTTCCGGCGTTATGAGGTGATCGCAATCATATTGATCAATTTTTGATCTATTCTCTTAAAGCCCCGTCAATCGTGGCTTCCAGCGCTTTCCAAACATATTATCCACAGAAGGATATACAGCGATTGTGGGAAAGTCGCAGAGGGTGCGAGATGAATCAGGCTGTTCAACCACACACTGACCTGTACATTTTTTGATCATCGACCTCCAGCCCTCGTCCACTCTAGGCTTGAGCAACAAGCGAACACGTTATTCACAGGCTGGCGAACAGTTTCGGGGGACAGTTTGCAGGCGGTGGGGCCATTGCGCTGATTTCACGTCACGAGATGGCGCAAACCCACTAAATAGCCCGTGAGAGCGGCCCGAAGCCACAAAAAGGGCCGCAAAGCGGCCCCAGAGTTATTCACAGGTAGAGGCCGCTCAGCGCAGCACACCCTCCTCCACCAACAGCTTGAGAATGGCTTCAGCGCCTTCCTGTGGAGAAACGTCCTTGAGCACCTTGCCGCCCCGCCACTGGCCTTGGCCGTCGCCGCCTTCATACGGTCGGCACCGCTCTTGGCCTTGATCACTTTCAAGCGCTTGGGGCGTGGCCGCGCCGGTTGCAGGGCATCGCCGTCCAACACCTCGTCCTCGACCACCGCGACATCGCGCGCCGCCAGCACACCCCGGCGTGCCGGACCGAACGCGCTCTGCCGTGGCTTGGGCGCAGCGTTATCCACAGTGGCCAGCAACGGCAGGCGCACCTTCAGGCGACGCCGCTGACCGCGCGGCAAGGCTTGCAGCACCTGCGCGGTGCCATTGTCGATCGACTCCACCTCGGCCAGCCCCACCACCAGCGGCCAGCCCAGCTTCTCGGCCAGGAGAAACGGCAGCATGCCAGAGCCTTCGCCGGTTTCGGCCTGGCTGCCGGTCAGCACCAACTGGGCGCCGGCGTCGCGCAGGTAGTCGCCGAGCACGCCGAGCACGTCGGCGCCAGCGGGTTGCTCCAGCACGTCCAGGTGTTCCAGGCCCATGCCCAGGTAGCCGCGCAGCGCCTCCTCGGCGGGGTTACCGGCATGCACCACCTGCAGGTCGTTGCCTGCCAGTTGCAGGCCGAGTTCGACGGCGCGCGAATCCTGCTCGGCGCGACGGGCGCGACCAGAGCTGGGGTGGGCACCGATGGAAACCAGGCTGATGACTTTCGTACTCATGTCGTGCCCTTATGCCGCGTCGCGCTGAGCGCCGCTGCGGAAGTTGTCCACAGCCTCGATCAGGGCCTTGAGAATCGCCGCACTGTCGCCAATCACCGACAGGTCGGCCCGCTTGATCATGTCGCAGCCAGGGTCCATGTTGATGGCCACCACCTTGTCGCAGGCGCCGATGCCTTGCAGGTGCTGGATGGCCCCGGAGATGCCCACGGCCATGTACACCCGCGCCGTGACCCAGGTGCCGGTCGCCCCGACCTGACGGTTGCGCGGCATGAAGCCGTCGTCCACCGCCACCCGCGACGCGCCTTCGGTAGCGCCCAGCGCCGCCGTGGCCTGGTGGAACAGCGCCCAGTCCTTGACCCCGTTGCCACCGGAGACGATGAACTCGGCCTCGGCCATGGCGATGGCCGCCGGATCCACGGCCACCGGCCCCAAGTCCTCGATGCGCGAAAGGCTACGGGCCACGCCTGTGGACAACGCCACCGGCAAGGCTTCGTGACGGGTTTCGCTGACCGGGTCGGCGCATTCGGCTGCGGCCAGGATCAGGCGCGGCAGGCCGCGTTGCAGGTCCTGCTGACCGGCCCCGGCGCGGCCGATGCACTGGCCGTCCTTGATCTGCCAGACCCGCGTGGCCGGGCGTTCACCCAACGCGGCGCCCAGGCGTCGGCCCAACTCGCCGCCACCGGTGCGGCTATCGGGCAACAGCCAGTGGCGCGGCGCGAACTGGTTATCCACAGCACGCAGGCCTTGAACCAGCTGTTCGGGGGCGTAACCGCTGTAGGCATCGCCTTCGATGACCAGCAAGCGGTCCACCCCGGCGTTGGCGAAGTTGCTTTCCTTGTGTTCACCGAACACCACGGCCAGCACCGCGCCGTCGGTGCCGGCCAGGCTGCGGGCCAGGCCAAGCAGGTCGCGGTCGTGACTGCCTAGGCGGCCACCGACCATGTCCGGTACCACGGTGATGTAGAAGGCAGGATCGGCCACTTGGTGCAGCGGCAACTGCACCTCGGCCGCTGCCGTGCGCCGTGCGCCACCGGCAGTGCCCTGCTGGGCGCCGCTGCGGTCGATACGCTTAAGACCGGCCGGGCCGACGAAGCCGGCTGCCAGTGCGTGAGGGTTCTTGCGCATGAGCCCGTTGGGGCCCATCCAGCGGGTCTGTTGCGTCTGCATCGCGGCGTGCAACGGATGCAGACGGTTACGGGCGATCCACTCGGCGCGTGGGTCGCGGCGGACGATGTCGCTCATCAGTGCACCTCCGCAGGTTCACGTTTGGCCGCAGCCGGTTTGCTGGTCGCTGCTGGCGCTTGTTCTTCGATCAACACGTCGGCGACCAGCTCGGCCAGGTCCTTGATCTGTGGGCGGGGCTCGACCACCCCTTCGAGCATGGCGGTGCATTGCGGACAACCCACCGCCACCAGCTCGGCCTCGGTTTCGCGGATATCGTCCATGCGCATGTCGGGAATCCGCTGCTTGCCGGGAATGTCGGTGATCGGCGCACCGCCGCCACCGCCGCAGCAGCGAGAACGGAAGCCCGAGCGCTGCATCTCGCGCACGTCGATACCGAGCGCTTTGAGCACTTCACGCGGGGCTTCGTACTCGCCGTTGTAGCGCCCCAGGTAGCACGGGTCGTGGTAGGTGACGCTGCCGCCCTTGTGCTGGCCAAGGTTCAGGCGTTTGGCAGCGATCAGTTCGGCGATGTAGGTGCTGTGGTGCTGCACCTGGTAATCGCCGCCCAAAGCGCCGTACTCGTTCTTGAGTACATGGAAGCTGTGCGGGTCGCAGGTGACGATGCGTTGGAACTGGTACTTGGCCAGGGTCTGGATGTTGCGCTTGGCCAACTGCTGGAAGGTCGCCTCGTCGCCCAGGCGACGTGCCACGTCCCCGCTGTCGCGCTCTTCCAGGCCAAGCACGGCGAAGTCCACGCCCGAGGCCTTGAGCACTTTGACGAAGGCGCGCAGGGTGCGCTGGTTGCGCATGTCGAAGGCGCCATCACCCACCCAGAACAGCACCTCGGTGGTCTTCACGTCCGAGAGCAACTTGAGGTTCAAGTCTGCCGCCCAGTTCATCCGACCACCCGGATTGAAACCGCCGGGGTTGTCGGTGGCGATCAGGTTGTCGAGCACCTCGGCCCCTTGTTCGGGGTCGCGCCCTTCTCCAGGGTGAGGTGACGGCGCATGTCGACGATGGCATCGACGTGCTCGATCATCATCGGGCATTCCTCGACGCAGGCCCGGCACGTGGTGCACGACCACAGCGTTTCGGCATCGACCAGGCCGTTGACGATCGGCTGGTGCGGATGGCCGCCGTGCTCGCCGATGGGTTTGCCGGGGTAAGGGCTGCCGGCGAACTTGGCGTCGGTGCCACCGGCCAGGCCGATGACCATGTCCTGAATCAGTTTTTTCGGGTTCAGCGGCTGGCCAGCGGCGAAGGCCGGGCACATGGCCTCGCACTTGCCGCACTGCACGCAGGCGTCGAAGCCCAGCAGTTGGTTCCAGGTGAAGTCCACCGGTTTTTCCACGCCCAGCGGCGCGCTCGGGTCTTCCAGGTCCAGCGGCTTGAGGCCAGTGGAGCGCCCGCCGCCGAAACGTTCGGCGCGGCGGTGCCAGGCCAAGTGCAGGGCACCGGCGAAGGCGTGCTTCATCGGCCCGCCCCAGGTCATGCCGAAGAACAGCTCCGACACGCCCCACAGCACGCCCAGGCCGAGAATGCCGACCATCACCCAGCCGCCGGTGTTGGCCGGCAGGATACCCGCCACCGGCAGGGTGGCGATGAAGAAGCTCGCGGCGAACACCAGCAGGCTCTTGGGCAGACGCATCCACGGGCCTTTGGACAGGCGCGAAGGGGGGTCAGGCGACGCTTGAAGACGAAGATGGCGCCGCTGAACATGATCACCGTGGCCACCAGCAGGGCGTAGCCGAGGATCTTGCTCTGCAGGCCGAAGCCGTGCACCAGGATCGCCAGCAGCGCCGACAGCACGAAACCACCGGCGGTGGCGACGTGGGTCTTGGACATGTACTTGTCGCGCTCGACCACGTGGTGCAGGTCCACCAGGTAGCGGCGCGGCATGGCCAGCAGGCCGCCGATCAGATCGACCTTCGCAGGCCGACCACGACGCCACATGCTCACACGACGCACGGCGCCGAGCACGGCCAGGCCGAGCGCGGCGAACAGCAGGATGGGTAGAAGGGTGTTCAACATGGGAAGCCCCCACAACAGCTGGATTCTTGCATCACCTCAAGGGTGACGCGGACCCCTGTGGGAGCGGCCTCGTGTCGCGAAAGGGCTGCCCAGCAGCCCCAGGAGGCTCAGCGGTGCTGTCCAGATCCTGGGGTCGCTTGGCGACCCTTTCGCGACACAAGGCCGCTCCCACAGGGGGGCCAATCCCGCCCACGTGGGGCGGTATTCATGCCAGTGCGATCAGAAGTCCTTGCACAGGCGCAAGGCATCGTAGATCGCCGCGTGCACGTTGCGCTGGGCCACGCAGTCGCCGATGCGGTACAGCAGGTAACCTTCGCCCGGCTGGCTGAGGATTGGCTGCGGCTGGATCGCGAACAGGGCTTCGATGTCGATCTGGCCTTTGTTGCGCGAACCGTCCTTGAGGCCGTAGTACAGCTCCTCGTCGGGACGCACGCCGTTCTCGATCACCACCTGGTCGACCACCCGCTCTTCCTTGGCCCCGGTGTATTCGTTCTCCAGCACCGCCACCAGCTTGTCGCCTTCGCGGTAGACCTTCTCCAGCATCATGTCCCCGGTCATGATCACTTCCTTGGGGTACATGCTGCGGTAGTAAGTCGGGAAGGTGGTGCCGCCCATGGCCACACCCGGCTTGATGTCGTCGGTGACGATCTCGACCTGGCTGCCTTTGTCGGCGATGAAGTCAGCCACCGACATGCCGGTGAATTCGCAGATGGTGTCGTACACCAGCACGTTCTTGCCCGGCGCGACCTTGCCGTCGAGCACGTCCCAACTGCTCACCACCAGCCCTTCGGCAGCGCCCCAATGGTCGTTCTGCTCGACGAACGGATGACCGCCCACCGCCAGCACGATGATGTCCGGACGCAGGTCCTGGATGGTCGGGATATCCGCCGCAGTGCCCAGGCGCAGGTCCACCTTCAGGCGGGCGAACTCCAGTTGATACCAGCGGGTGATACCGGCGATCTGGTCACGCTGCGGCGCCTTGGCGGCGATGGTGATCTGCCCGCCGATCTGCTCGCGCTTCTCGAATACGGTCACGTCGTGGCCACGTTCGGCAGCGACGCGTGCAGCTTCCATGCCGGCAGGGCCGGCACCGACCACCACCACCTTGCGCTTGGGCCCGGTGGACTTCTCGATGATGTGCGGCACCCCCATGTACTCACGGGAGGTCGCGGCGTTCTGGATGCACAGCACATCCAGACCTTGGTACTGACGGTCGATGCAGTAGTTGGCGCCGACGCACTGCTTGATCTGGTCGATCTGACCCATCTTGATCTTGGCGATCAGGTGCGGGTCGGCCATGTGTGCACGGGTCATGCCGACCATGTCCACGTAGCCGCCTTCGAGAATGCGCGTGGCCTGATTCGGGTCCTTGATGTTCTGTGCGTGCAGCACCGGTACCTTGACCACTTCCTTGATGCCAGCGGCCAGGTGCAGGAACGGCTCCGGCGGGTAGCTCATGTTCGGGATGACGTTGGCCAGGGTGTTGTGGGTGTCGCACCCCGAGCCCACCACGCCGATGAAGTCGAGCATGCCGGTGGCATCGTAGTACGCAGCGATCTGCTTCATGTCCTCGTGGCTGAGGCCATCGGGGTGGAACTCGTCACCGCAGATACGCATGCCCACGCAGAAGTCGTCGCCGACCTCGGCGCGTACCGCCTTGAGCACTTCCAGGCCGAACTTCATGCGGCCTTCGAAGCTGCCGCCCCACTCGTCGGTCCGCTTGTTGACGCGCGGGCTCCAGAACTGGTCGATCATGTGCTGGTGCACCGCCGACAGCTCGACGCCGTCCAGGCCACCTTCCTTGGCCCGGCGCGCGGCCTGGGCGTAGTTGCCGATCACGCGCCAGATCTCTTCCACCTCGATGGTCTTGCAGGTGGCGCGGTGTACCGGTTCACGGATGCCGGACGGCGACATCAGGGTCGGCCAGTTGAAGCCGTCCCAACGCGAGCGACGACCCATGTGGGTAATCTGGATCATGATCTTGGCGCCATGCTTGTGCATGGCGTCGGCCAGGTTCTGGAAGTGCGGGATGATGCGGTCGGTGGACAGGTTGACCGACGCCCACCACTGCTGCGGGCTGTCGATGGCCACCACCGAGGAACCGCCGCAGATGGCCAGGCCGATGCCGCCCTTGGCCTTCTCTTCGTAGTACTTCACATAGCGATCGGTGGTCATGCCGCCGTCGGTCGCGTAGACCTCGGCGTGCGCGGTGCTGAGCACGCGGTTGCGGATGGTCAGCTTGCCGATCTGGATCGGCTGGAACATTGCTTCGAATGCCATGACGCTCTCTCCGGCTTACAACGGCTTCGTAATGAACAGGCCATCTTCGTGGCCTTCTTCCGATCCGCCGTAAACCTGTTCGGCCACGGTGCGGATCTTGCTGCCGCGGGCAGCGAGAATCTGGTCCATGGCACCGGCGAACCAGCCGGTGAACATGTAGTCGACCTTGCGGCCGCACTTGCCATAGACGTACACGAACGCGGAGTGCTTGAGCTTGACGCTGCAGGTGCCCTTGTCCAGGTCGATGTCCTGGATCTCGAACAGGCCCCAGCCACGCTGGCTCAGGCGCTTCATGTAGTGCTCGAACACCGCGACGCCTTCCAGGCCGTGGCACTCGGCTTCTTTCTCGCACCAGTGCCAGGCCGATTTGTAGCCGGCCTTGTAGAGGATTTCAGCGTAGGCGTCGGCGCCCAGCACTTCCTCGATGCCCATGTGGTTGTTGACGAAGAAGTGGCGCGGCACGTACAGCATCGGCAGGGCGTCGCTGGTCCAGACACCGGTCTCGCTGTCGACTTCGATGGGCAATTGCGGGGCGATCTTGGCCATGGAAACTTAACTCCAGAATTTTTTGTGTTGGATGCCCCAGCGTTATTGGCCGGGGCTTGCAGGCTTGGAGAGCGGCTTATTCGCCCCAGACATCTTTCAGGATGTTCACCCAGTTCTCGCCCATGATCTTGCGCACCACGCGCTCGGAATGGCCGCGTTTGAGCAGGGTCTCGGTGAGGTTGGGGAACTCGCCGACGGTGCGGATCCCCAGCGGGTTGATGATCTTGCCGAAGTTGGTCAGGCGACGGGCGTAGCCCTTGTCGTGGGTCAGGTACTCGAAGAAGTCCTGGCCGTGGCCCTGAGTGAAGTCGGTACCGATACCGATGGCGTCTTCACCAACGATGTTCATGGTGTATTCGATGGCTTCGGCGTAGTCGTCGATGGTCGAGTCGATGCCCTTGGCCAGGAACGGCGCGAACATGGTCACGCCGACGAAGCCGCCGTGGTCGGCGATGAACTTCAGTTCCTCGTCGGACTTGTTGCGCGGGTGCTCCTTGAGGCCCGACGGCAGGCAGTGCGAGTAGCACACCGGCTTCTTCGATTCGAGGATGACTTCTTCGGAGGTCTTGGAGCCGACGTGCGACAGGTCGCACATGATGCCCACGCGGTTCATCTCGGCGACGATCTCGCGACCGAAGCCCGACAGCCCGCCGTCACGCTCGTAGCAGCCGGTGCCCACCAGGTTCTGGGTGTTGTAGCACATCTGCACGATGCCCACGCCCAGTTGCTTGAAGATCTCGACGTAGGCGATCTGGTCTTCGAAGGCGTGGGCATTCTGGAAGCCGAAGAGGATGCCGGTCTTGCCCAGCTCCTTGGCCTTGCGGATGTCGGCGGTGGTACGCACCGGCATCACCAGGTCGCCGTTCTCGCGGATCAGCTTCTGGCTGGCGGCAATCTGGTCGACGGTCGCCTTGAAGCCTTCCCAGACCGACACGGTGCAGTTGGCCGCGGTCAGGCCGCCTTTGCGCATGTCCTCGAACAGCTCGCGGTTCCACTTGGCGATGATCAGGCCATCGATGACGATGCTGTCGGCGTGTAATTCGGCTGGGCTCATCAGGCTGTCCCCTTTTATCGTGAGGCTTGTAATGGGTCGCGCCGAACCAGGTGCCGGCGGTTTGGGGCCAGCATATGCCTGCGGCCTGTGTCGCCTCGGTGCAAAAACGACAGGGGGTTTGCCGAAAGCGTCAAGGCGGCGAACGGCACGCTCTGGCCTGCCGTTGGTCGATGAGAGCGAGTCTCGACAAGGGCTGTCGATGAACATTTTTCGCACCCCCTATCACCCAGCCCGAGGCTGAGCGAGAATCCCTGACGATTCGTCAGTCTGTTCAGGAGAAAACGGATGAAATCAAAGGCATGGCTGGTCCTGCTGTGCGTGGCGCTGGGCGCCCAGGCCGCCGAGGAAGACAGCACGCCCTGCGACAGCGTCGAGAACGACCAGCAGGCTTATGCGTGCGCGACCTTTAACAAGCAGACGGCCGAGCGCGAGCTGAAGTCGGCCTACGACGACCTGCTGCAGCGCATCCGCGATCAGTACGCCGACGAGAACGACAAGGCCAGCGCGCTCACGGCGCGCATGGACGCGGCGCAGAAGCTCTGGGCACAACTGCGTGACGCCGACTGCAAGGTCGAGACCTACGCCGAGAAGCCCGGCAGCAAAGCCTTCGAGGCCGCCTGGAACACCTGCGTGGCACAGCGCAGCGACGAGCGCTCGGAGTACCTGCAGTCCATCGGGCAGCAGTGAATGTCCAGCCTGGACCCGCCCCTGCCCCGGTTCAGGCCAAGGCGGACACCGCCCGCGCCAGGCGGTCCTGCCGTGGGCACTGGGCGAAACGTGCTCTGTAGCAACGGGTGAAATACGACGCCGACTCGAAGCCGCACGCCACCGCCACCTGCAGCACGCCCATGTCGGTCTGGCGCAGCAGTTGCCGGGCCTTGTCCAGGCGTAGGCCAAGGTAGAAACCGCGTGGCGTGTCGTCCAAGTGCACGCGGAACAGGCGCTCCAACTGGCGCCGGGTGACCTGGATCGTCTCGGCCAGCGCCAGGGTGTCCAGCGGCTGCTCGGTATTGCGCTCCATCTCGCCGATCACCTTCACCAGCTTGCGGTTGCGAATGCCGTAGCGCGTGGCGATTTCCATGCGTTGGTGGTCCTGGCGTGGGCGGATGCGCCCGAGCACGAACTGCTCCGACACCTGGATCGCCAGTTCGCTGCCGTGGGCCTGGGCGATCAGATCGAGCATCAAGTCGATGGACGCGGTGCCACCCGCACAGGTGATGCGCCGACGGTCGATCTCGAACAATTCCTGGGTGGCCTGCAGGCGTGGATAACGCTCCTTGAACGCCTCCAGTGCCTCCCAGTGCAAGGTGGCGCGGTAACCGTCGAGCAGACCGGCCTCGGCTAGCACCACCGCGCCGGTGTCGATGCCCCGAGGATGCCGCCCTCGTGCTCGACCCGCCGCAGCGCCTGCTGCAATGCCGGCCCGTGGCAAGCCAGCGGCTCGAAACCGGCCACCACCAACAGCATCGCGCCACGCTCGCTGTCGGCCAGCGCCAGGTCGGCATTGACCGACATGCCATTGCTGGCCTGCACCGGCCCGCCGTCCAGGCTCAGCACCCGCCAGCGATACAGCGCACCGCGAAAGCGGTTGGCCACCCGCAATGGCTCCAGCGCACTGATGAAGCCCAGCGCGGAAAACCCTGGCAAGAGCAGAAACTGGATGGTGTCCGGCATCGCTGACTCCTGGGAGATGGATGGTCGCTGCAGTGCAACTCTTGGTCGCCAGCGTGCGATTGCCCACTGTGCCATGGGCGTAACGTTTTTCCCACGGCCCGCAGAGGCCGGATCCCATAACAATACGCACTGCCGATGGAGAGCCACCATGCATCGCTTGATCCGCCGCAGCCTGTTGTCCTTCGCCCTGAGCAGCACTCTGGTCACGCCGCTTTTCGCTGCAGAGCCCGCGGTCTGCAAGAACGTGCGCCTGGGCGTGGTCAACTGGACCGACGTCATCGCCACCAGCGCCATGGCCCAGGTGCTGCTCGACGGCCTGGGCTACCAGACTGCCCAGACCAGCGCCTCGCAACAGATCATCTTCGCGGGCATTCGCGACAAGCGCCTGGATCTGTTCCTGGGGTACTGGAACCCGATCATGACCCAGACCATCACCCCGTTCATCGAGGCGGGCCAGCTCAAGGTGCTGGAAAAGCCCAGCCTGGAAGATGCCCGCGCCACCCTCGCGGTGCCCAAGTACCTGGCCGACCAGGGCCTGAAGACCTTCGCCGACATCCACACCTTCGAGAAGGCGCTCAAAGGCAAGATCTACGGCATCGAACCCGGCTCCGGCGCCAACACCCAGATCAAGGCGATGATCGCCAAGAACCAGTTCGGCCTGGGCAAGTTCCAGCTGGTGGAGTCCAGCGAAGCAGGCATGCTCGCCGCAGTGGACCGCGCGGTGCGGCGCAAGGAGGCCGTGGTGTTCTTCGGCTGGAAGCCGCACCCGATGAACGTCAACCTCGACATGGTCTACCTGGGCGACAGCCAGGACGCGCTCGGCCCGGACGAGGGCCGCGCCACGGTATGGACCGTCACCGCCCCCGACTACGCCCAGCGCTGCCCGAACGCCAGCCGCCTGCTGGCCAACCTGACCTTCAGTGCCGAGGACGAGAGCCGCATGATGCAGCCGCTGCTCGATCATAAAGACCCGCTGGTGTCGGCGCGCCAGTGGCTCAAGGAGCACCCCCAGGACAAGGCCCGCTGGCTCGAAGGCGTGACCACCTTTGATGGCCAGCCAGCGGCAGAGCACCTCAAGCTCAGCGCCAACTGAACCGCGTGGGGCGCCGCGCGCCCCCTGCAATGCGCTCGCGACACCTTCACCTCGAATCCCAGCACACCGAACCCAAGGCCCCGCCATGAACCATGACGTCATCATCACCTGCGCCCTGACCGGTGCCGGCGACACCGCCGCCAAGAGCCACCTGGTCCCTGTCACCCCCAAGCAGATCGCCGCCGCGGCCGTGGAGGCGGCCAAGGCCGGTGCCACCGTGGTCCACTGCCACGTGCGCGACCCACAAACAGGCCGTTTCAGCCGCGATGTCGCGCTGTACCGCGAGGTCATGGAGCGCATCCGCGAGGCCGACGTGGACGTGATCGTCAACCTCACCGCCGGCATGGGTGGCGACCTGGAAATCGGCCCCGACGAGAACCCCATGGCGTTCGGCACCGGCACCGACCTGATCGGCCCGCTGGAACGCCTGGCCCATGTCGAGGCGCTGCTGCCGGAAATCTGCACCCTGGACTGCGGCACCCTCAACTTCGGCGACGGTAATTCGATCTACGTATCGACGCCGGCCCAACTGCGCGCAGGTGCCAAGCGCATCACCGAGCTGGGGGTGAAAGCCGAACTCGAGATCTTCGACACCGGCCACCTGTGGTTCGCCAAGCAGATGATCAAGGAAGGCTTGCTGCACGACCCCCTGTTCCAACTGTGCCTGGGCATCCCCTGGGGCGCCCCGGCCGATACCACCACCATGAAGGCCATGGTCGACAACCTGCCAGCCGACGTCACCTGGGCCGGCTTCGGCATCGGTCGCATGCAGATGCCCATGGCCGCGCAAGCGGTGCTGCTCGGCGGCAACGTGCGGGTGGGCCTGGAAGACAACCTTTACCTCGACCGCGGCGTGCTGGCCAGCAACGGGCAACTGGTCGAGCGCGCGGTGGAGATCATCTCGCGCCTCGGCGCCCGCGTGCTGACCCCGGCCGAAGGCCGCGAAAAAATGAACCTCATGCGCCGCTGAGCCTTTTTCCAGGAGTTGCAGCACATGCCTTACATCACCGAGATCAAGACCTTCGCCGCGCTCGGCAGCGGCGTCATCGGCAGCGGCTGGGTCGCCCGCGCGCTGGCCCACGGGCTGGACGTGATCGCCTGGGACCCAGCACCCGGCGCCGAGCAGGCCCTGCGCAAGCGCATCGCCAATGCCTGGCCCGCCCTGGAGAAACAGGGCCTGGCCCCCGGCGCCAGTCAGGACCGTCTGCGCGTCGTGGCCAGCGTGGAAGACTGCGTGCGCGACGCTGACTTCATCCAGGAAAGCGCGCCCGAGCGCCTGGAACTGAAGCTCGAGCTGCACGCGCGCATCAGCGCCGCCGCCAAGCCTGAGGCGATCATCGCCTCCAGCACCTCGGGCTTGCTGCCCAGCGACTTCTACGCCACCGCCACCTTCCCGGAACGCTGCGTGGTCGGCCATCCGTTCAACCCGGTGTACCTGCTGCCGCTGGTGGAGATCGTCGGCGGCAGGCAAACCGACGCTAGCGCCATCGACGCCGCCAGGACGGTGTACAGCGCACTGGGCATGCGGCCCTTGCACGTGCGCAAGGAAGTGCCCGGCTTCATCGCCGACCGGCTGCTCGAAGCGCTGTGGCGTGAGGCCCTGCACCTGGTCAACGACGGCGTGGCCAGCACCGGCGAGATCGACGATGCGATCCGCTTCGGCGCCGGACTGCGCTGGTCGTTCATGGGCACCTTCCTCACCTACACCCTGGCCGGGGGCGATGCAGGCATGCGTCACTTCATGGCGCAGTTCGGCCCGGCGCTCAAGCTACCCTGGACGTACCTGCCCGCCCCGGAGCTCACCGAGCGGTTGATCGACGATGTGGTCGAAGGCACCACCGAGCAACTGGGCGAGCACAGCATCGCTGCGCTGGAGCGCTACCGCGACGACACCCTGCTGGCGGTGCTGGACGCGGTGAAGCAGAGCAAGACCGCCCACGGCATGGCCTTCGGCGACTGAGGAGAAATCGATGACGGTACTGCTCACCTACCGCACCACGGTCCAGCCGGACTGGGTGGACTACAACGGGCACCTGCGCGACGCCTACTACCTGCTGATCTTCAGCTACGCCACCGATGCGCTGATGGCGCGCATCGGTCTGGATGCCGACAGTCGCGGGCAGAGCGGGCACTCGCTGTTCACCTTGGAGGCGCACATCAATTACCTGCACGAGGTGAAGCTCGGCACCGAAGTGTGGGTGCAGACGCAGATCATCGGCTTCGACCGCAAGCGCCTGCATCTCTACCACAGCCTGCACCGCGCCGATTTCGAGGGCGCGCTGGCGGCCAGCGAGCAGATGCTGCTGCATGTGGACTTGGCGGGGCCGAAGTCGGCGCCGTTCGGTGAGCACAGCGTGGCGTCGCTGCAACGGCTGGTGGCTGAGCAGGCCGACCTGCCGCCGATGGACTATGTCGGACGCGTGATGGGCCTGCCGAGCCCGCCGTGAGCCGCACTGCCGCGCGCAAAAAAAGCCCCGGAAGCCGTGAGCATCCGGGGCAGAGAGCGAGCAACATCCACTGTGCCAGAGTGAGGGTGACCAAACCCTCGGTGCCGTGAATGAGTCCAGCGTGCTGACTTCCACGGGCCTGGATTTAGCCGGAAACGACCTGTTCTTAGTCATGGCAGCCATCGCCACGCGCTGTGCTTGCGGGCCTGTCGTGGTGGTCACAGAATCGGTCATCACTGACCGCAGACTAGGACCTTCACCATGATGCATGCCGATTTGATCGATCAGGACGACTTGCTGGGCCACCTGCGCGCACGCGGGTTCGAGATTCCTGCCGGCGCCAGCGCCGAGCAAGCCTGCGAAGCGGCGGTGCGTGGGCTGACCGAGCCCAACGCACGCGCGCTCAAGGGGATGGTGGAGCAGATGTACACCGGCAGCGCGACGATCCTGCCGGCCGTGCGCCAGGCCATCGACAAGCATTTGCTGCCGGCGCTGGCGCAGTTCAGTCAGCGCGGCTAGCCACGCGCTCGGCGCAGGCCTTATCGACGCGGTACATCATCCGCGATAAGACCTGCGCCCGCTCAGAGCCTCACACTGGCAAAGGTCGACTCGTTGCGCGCCTGGCTCAGCGCCGCCATCGGGCCGCTATGCGGCGACAGCGCCATGGCCTGCGGAATCGGCATCATCGCCACCTGCTGCGCGGTGTTGGAACCGACGCGCTCGTCACGCGGCGGAATGCCGAAGTATTCGCGGTAGCACTTGGAGAAGTGCGGCGTGGAGACGAAGCCGCACACCGACGCCACTTCGATGATCGACATCGGCGTCTGCTTGAGCAGTTGCCGCGCCCGGATCAGTCGCAGCTTCAGGTAGTAGCGCGACGGCGAGCAGTGCAGGTACTTCTGGAACAGGCGCTCGAGCTGACGACGCGACACGTTGACGTACACCGCCAGCTCGTCCAGGTCGATCGGCTCCTCGAGGTTGGCCTCCATCAGCGCGACGATTTCCTGAAGCTTCGGCTGGTTGGTGCCGAGCATGTGCTTGAGCGGCACGCGCTGGTGATCCTGCTCGTTGCGAATGCGCTCGTAGACGAACATTTCGGAGATGGCTGCCGACAGCTCACGGCCGTGGTCGCGGCTGATCAGGTGCAGCATCATGTCCAGCGGCGCGGTGCCGCCGGAGCTGGTGAAGCGGTTGCGGTCGAGGGTGAATAGGCGCGTGCTCATGTTGACCCGCGGGAAGGCTTCCTGCATCGCGGCCAGACATTCCCAGTGCACGCTGCAGTCGAAGCCATCGAGCAGACCGGCACAGGCCAGCGCCCAACTGCCGGTGCAGACCGCGCCCAGACGGCGCGACTGGCGGGCCTGGGCCTGCAGCCAGGTCACGTGTTCACGGGTGACGGCGCGCTGGATGCCAACGCCGCCACAGACGATCACCGTGTCGATGGCCGGCGCGCTGTGCATCGGCGCATCGGGGGTGATCTGCAGACCGTCGCTGGCCCAGACCTGTCCGCCATCCACGGTCAAGGTGTGCCAGCGATACAGCTCGCGCCCGGACAGTTGGTTGGCCATGCGCAGCGGCTCGACCGCCGACGCCAGGGAAATGAGGGTGAAGTTGTCCAGAAGGAGAAACCCGATGGACTGTGGAGCTGTGCGGTTCTGGGCTGGCCCGGAGGTGTACGACGTCATCGCGATTTCTCCTCACACAAATGCAGGGTGTGCCTCAGGCGGGCACCGTTTTCTTGTTATTGCCCCTATCCTTGTACGGGGGCTCTACCCAACTCTACGCAAACCCCGTGCCTGAAGTTGAACGGCTATCCAAAAAAACCTAAAAACGACGTTGCCGTGCGTCTTGTAGGGCCTTTCTGTAAGAGGTGGTCATAGAACGCAAAGCAGCGCGCCAGCGCCTCTGCGTGTAACGGCTGAGCAATTCGGTAGCACTTGTGGGAAGGTTGCTCAGAAGCGACATCCATGATGTGTCACCGACAATGACACGCTCGATAGCGACAGCCGACGGTCGGTCGGCGTTGGCCGCTGCACAACGATGCAGCACAGCGGCCAGAAAAGGGCCAGATCGGCGCATCAGCACTCGACGGCGTTGACGGCCAGACCGCCGCGCGAGGTTTCCTTGTACTTGTCGTGCATGTCGGCGCCGGTGTCGCGCATGGTGCGGATCACGTGATCGAGGGAGATGAAGTGCTCGCCGTCACCGCGCAGGGCCATCTGCACGGCGTTGATGGCTTTCACCGCCGCGATGGCGTTGCGCTCGATGCAGGGCACCTGGACCAGACCGCCGACCGGGTCGCAGGTCAGCCCGAGGTTGTGCTCCAGGGCGATCTCGGCGGCGTTCTCCAATTGCGCCGGGGTGGCGCCGAGCACGTCGGCAAGCCCGGCGGCGGCCATGGCGCACGCCGAACCGACCTCGCCCTGGCAGCCCACTTCGGCGCCGGAGATCGAGGCGTTCTTCTTGCACAGGATGCCCACCGCCGCCGCCCCCAGGAAGAAGTCCACCACGTTGGACTCGTCCACCGCGTCGGAGAAGCGCATGTAGTAGTGCAGCACCGCCGGAATGATGCCTGCCGCACCGTTGGTCGGCGCGGTGACCATCCGCCCTCCGGCGGCATTTTCTTCATTGACCGCCAGGGCGAACAGGTTGACCCACTCCATGGCGCTCATGGTCGAGCCGATCACGTTGGGCTTGCCGATCTCTTGCAGACTGCGGTGCAGCTTGGCCGCACGGCGCCGCACGTTGAGCCCACCGGGCAGCGTGCCTTCGTACTTCAGGCCGTTGTTCACGCATTCCTGCATGGCTTGCCACAGCTTGAGCAGACCGGCGCGAATCTCCGCCTCGCTGCGCCAGACCTTTTCGTTCTCCATCATTAATTGCGACACGCGCATGTCGTTTTGCTTGCACAGCCGGAGCAGCTCGGCGGCGCTATTGAAATCGTAGGGCAGCACGGTCTGGTCGGCATCCAGCACGCCACTGGCGGCCTGCTGCGCATCGACCACGAAGCCGCCGCCGATCGAGTAGTAGGTATCGCGGTGCAGTTCACCGGCGGTGCCCTCGGCGACCAGGGTCATGGCGTTGGGGTGATACGGCAGGTTCTCGTCGAGCAGCAGCATGTCGCGGGCCCAGACGAAGTCGATGGGCAGGCGGTTGTCCAGCAGCAGCGTGCCGGTTTCGCGCAGGTCGGCGATACGCGGGGTGATCTGGGTCGGGTCGATGGAGTCGGGCCATTCGCCCATCAGCCCCATGATCGTGGCGTTGTCGGTGCCATGGCCGATACCGGTGGCCGACAGCGAGCCGTACAGGCGCACCTCGACGCGCCTCACCTGCTCCAGTTCGCCGCGCTCACGCAGCCCCTGGACGAACAGCGCGGCGGCGCGCATGGGGCCGACGGTATGCGAGCTGGAAGGCCCGACACCGATCTTGAACAGGTCGAACACGCTGATGGCCATTGTCGAATCACCTCTTGATGGGCTTGTTCCTGCGCGCCAGGTGGCGGCGCAGCCAGCTGCTAGGCTGAGGGCGGCGGGTGCCGCGAATGCACGCATGATCGGGGTTTTACCCCAGCCTTCGCCGTCTGCAACCGACCTGATTTTGTCCGGCAGCGCCCTGTAGGGCTGGCCACTGTCTGGCCGCTTTCAGGCGAGCCGATGACTCAATTGCACGGCCTCGGGAGGGAAAAATCCGTAAACGACATTGCCCGTACTGGATGCGACCTGTCCTGCACTGGTTACGACTCCACCAGTAGGCGATTGCCGAACGCTGGTGGATTATCGAAAGCGACTCGTATTGCACGGCCTCGCAACCTGCCCTCTGCAGGCCCGGACGATCAGCCCCCGAGAAAGGGCTGACGTACTGCGCGAACCCGAAGAAAACATCACAGGAGTCCACCCATGAACGCTTCGCCCTCGCTGTTACTGGCCGCGTTGCTCGCAGCCCCGCTGCTGGCCCAGGCCGCCGAACCCGAGCAATGTCAGAGGGTTCGCTTTTCCGACGTCGGCTGGACCGACATCACCGTGACCACCGCCACCACCAGCGCCGTCCTCGAGGCGCTGGGCTACAAGACCCATACCACCATGATCTCGGTACCGGTGACCTACAAGTCGCTGGCCAACGGCAAAGACCTGGACGTGTTTCTCGGCAACTGGATGCCGACCATGGAAAACGACATCAAGGCGTACCGCGACGCCGGTACCGTCGAGACCGTGCGCGCCAACCTGGAGAACGCCAAGTACACCCTGGCCGTGCCGCAGTACCTGTACGACAAGGGCCTGAAGGATTTCAGCGACATCGCCAAGTTCAAGCAGGAACTGGACGGCAAGATCTACGGCATCGAGTCAGGTAACGATGGCAACCGCACCATCGCGAAGATGTTCAACGACAATGCCTTCGGCCTGAGAGATGCCGGTTTCAAGCTGGTCGAGTCCAGCGAAGCTGGCATGCTCAGTCAGGTCGACAGAGCTCAGCGCAAAAGTGAAGCCATCGTCTTCCTCGGCTGGGAACCCCACCCGATGAATACCCGCTTCAAGATGCAGTACCTGACCGGCGGCGATGCCTACTTCGGTCCCGACTTCGGCAAGGCCACCGTCTACACCAACACCCGCAAGGGCTACACCGAGCAGTGCAGCAATGTCGGCCAGTTGCTGAAGAACCTGGTGTTCGATCTCAAGGACGAGAGCACCATGATGGGCTATGTCCTGGACGAAAAGATGAAACCCGACGCCGCCGCCAAGCGCTTCATCAAGGACAACCCTGGCAAGCTGGATGCCTGGCTCGCGGGCGTGACCACCGTGGATGGCAAACCGGGCCTGGAGGCGGCCAAGGCCAAGCTCACGCAATAACAATGAAATACGCAGTAGCAGTAATGGTCGCCAACGGCCATTAGGCACTACCTCGGGACGCCACCGTGACGTCCCGGACTGATTTCAATCTTTGCAGGTGGAAGCTCGCTATCATGCTTATCGATCAGAAAATACCTTTGGGGCAGTACATGGCCTCATTCGTCGAGTGGTTGACCCAACATGGCGCCAACTACTTCGATGCCATCGCCCAAGGGCTGGAGTTCATGATCCATGGCGTCACCAGTACGCTGACCTGGTTCAATCCGCTCGTGCTCATCGCCATTTTCGCCGCCCTGGCGCACCTGATTCAGCGCAAAGTGGCGCTGACCGTGTTCGTCGCGGTGTCGTTCCTGCTGATCCTCAACCTGGGCTACTGGCAGGAAACCATGGAGACCCTCGCCCAGGTCAGTTTCGCCACGGTGGTCTGCGTGGCCATCGGTGTGCCGCTGGGCATCGTCGCCGCGCACAAGCCGATGTTCTACACCGCCATGCGTCCGGTGCTGGACCTGATGCAGACCGTCCCCACCTTCGTCTACCTGATCCCGACCCTGACCCTGTTCGGCCTGGGCGTAGTGCCCGGCCTGATCTCCACCGTGGTCTTCGCCATCGCCGCGCCGATTCGCCTGACCTACCTGGGCATCTGCGACGTACCGCAGGAACTGATGGACGCCGGCAAGGCCTTTGGCTGCTCGCGCCGCCAGTTGCTCACGCGCATCGAACTGCCCCACGCCATGCCCAGCATCGCCGCCGGGGTCACCCAGTGCATCATGCTGTCGCTGTCGATGGTGGTGATCGCCGCGCTGGTCGGCGCCGACGGCCTGGGCAAGCCTGTGGTCAACGCGCTCAACACCGCCGACATCTCGCTCGGCTTCGAAGCGGGCCTGGCGATCGTGCTGCTGGCGATCATGCTCGACCGTATCTGCAAGCAACCGGAACAGCCGGCAAGGAGTGAAGCATGAGCATCATTCGCTTCGAAGATGTCGATGTCATCTTCTCCACCAAGCCGCGCGAAGCGCTGGCGCTGCTCGACGAAGGCAAGACCCGCGAGCAGATCCTCAAACAGACCGGCCTGGTGGTCGGCGTGGAAAAAGCCAACCTGGACATCCAGAAGGGCGAGATCTGCGTGCTGATGGGCCTGTCCGGTTCGGGCAAGTCGAGCCTGCTGCGCTGCATCAACGGCCTGAACACCGTCAGCCGCGGCAAGCTGTTCGTCGAGCACGAAGGCAAGCACATCGACATTGCCCACTGCACCCCGGCGGAACTGAAGATGATGCGCACCAAGCGCATCGCCATGGTGTTCCAGAAGTTCGCCCTGATGCCCTGGCTGACGGTGCGCGAGAACATCAGCTTTGGCCTGGAAATGCAGGGCCGCCCCGAGAAGGAGCGGCGCAAGCTGGTGGACGAGAAACTCGAGCTGGTGGGCCTGACCCAGTGGCGCAACAAGAAGCCCGACGAACTGTCCGGCGGCATGCAGCAGCGCGTGGGTCTGGCCCGGGCACTGGCGATGGATGCCGACATCCTGCTGATGGACGAACCTTTCTCGGCACTCGACCCGCTAATCCGCCAAGGTCTGCAGGATGAACTGCTGGAGTTGCAGCGCAAGCTGAGCAAGACCATCGTCTTCGTCAGCCACGACCTGGACGAGGCGCTGAAACTGGGCAGCCGTATCGCGATCATGAAGGACGGTCGGATCATCCAGTACAGCAAGCCCGAAGAGATCGTGCTCAACCCGGCCGACGAGTACGTGCGCACCTTCGTCGCCCACACCAACCCACTCAACGTGCTGTGCGGCCGCAGCCTAATGCGCAGCGTCAACGACTGCAAGCGGATCAACGGTTCGGTGTGCCTGGACCCCAGCGGCGATTCGTGGCTGGACCTGGGCGAAGGCGGTTCGCTGCAACGTGCACGCCAGGGGCAGAACGGGCTGGACTTGCAGAACTGGGCACCGGGTCAGGACATGGAAAGCCTCGGTCGCAGGCCGACCCTGGTGCATGCCGACATCGGCATGCGCGAGGCGCTGCAGATCCGCTATCACACCGGCAACAAGCTGGTGTTGCAGGAGAACGACAAGGTGGTCGGCATCCTCGGCGACACCGAGCTGTACCACGCATTGCTGGGCAAGAACCACGGTTGAAGCCATCGCGGGGCAAGCCCGCTCCCACCCGCCACTGGGAGCGGGCTTGCCCCGCGATTGGGCCGCCTGGCGGCCCGCTTGACTGAATCAGCGCACCACGATACCGCGCGAAGCCATGTAGGCCTTGGCCTCCGGCACCGTGTACTCGCCGAAGTGGAAGATACTCGCCGCCAGCACCGCGCTGGCATGCCCTTCCAGAATGCCGTCGGCCAAGTGCTGCAGGTTGCCTACACCACCCGACGCGATCACCGGAATGCCCAGCGCATCGCTGATGGCACGGGTCACGCCCAAGTCGAAGCCGTTCTTCATGCCGTCCTGATCCATGCTGGTCAGCAGGATCTCCCCCGCCCCAGCGCTTCCATTTTCTTCGCCCATTCCACGGCATCGAGCCCGGTCGGCTTGCGCCCGCCGTGGGTGAAGATCTCCCAGCGCGGCACTTCGCCGGGGCCCGAGACTTTCTTGGCGTCGATGGCGACGACGATGCATTGCGAGCCGAAGCGATCGGCCGCTTCCCCGACGAACTCCGGGTTGAAGACCGCAGCGGTGTTGATCGACACCTTGTCGGCCCCGGCGTTGAGCAGGTTGCGGATGTCCTGCACGCTGCGCACGCCACCGCCGACGGTCAGGGGGATGAACACCTGGCTGGCCATGCGCTCTACGGTGTGCAGCGTGGTGTCGCGACCATCGACGCTGGCGGTGATGTCGAGGAAGGTGATCTCGTCGGCGCCCTGCTCGTTGTAGCGCCGGGCGATCTCCACCGGATCGCCGGCATCACGGATGTTCTCGAACTTGACGCCCTTGACCACCCGGCCGTTGTCCACGTCCAGGCAAGGGATGATGCGTTTGGCTAAAGCCATGGGTCAGGCTCCTGAGGGCAGATGCAAGCTTCAAGCGGCAAGCTTCAAGCTGCAAGCGGCTCGTATGGCGCTCTCCATCTTGCCGCTTGCCGCTTGCCGCTTGCGGCTCTCTTAGTGGTTGTCGCAGAAGGCCTGGGCCTGGGCGACGTCGAGAGTGCCTTCGTAGATGGCACGGCCGGTGATGGCGCCGATGATGCCGGGGCCTTGGCGTCCAGCAGGGCCTTGATGTCACCCAGGTTGTGGATACCGCCCGAGGCGATCACCGGGATCGAGGTGGCTTCGGCCAGGGCCTTGGTGAAGGGCACGTTGCAGCCCTGCATCATGCCGTCCTTGGCGATGTCGGTGTAGACGATCGCCGAGACGCCGTCGGCCTCGAAACGCTTGGCCAGGTCGATGACCTGCACCGAGCTGACCTCGGCCCAGCCGTCGGTGGCGACGAAGCCGTCCTTGGCATCCAGGCCGACGATGACCTTGCCGGGGAAGGCCTTGCAGGCCTCGGCGACGAACTCGGGCTGCTTGACCGCCTTGGTGCCAATGATCACGTAGCTGACACCGGCCCTGACGTAATGCTCGATGGTTTCCAGCGAACGGATACCGCCGCCGATCTGGATCGGCAGGGTCGGATAACGCTTGGCGATGGCAGTGACCACCTCGCCATTGACCGGCTGGCCTTCGAAGGCGCCGTTGAGGTCGACCAGGTGCAGGCGGCGGCAGCCACCCTCGACCCATTTGGCAGCCATGCTCACCGGGTCATCGGAGAACACCGTGGAGTCTTCCATGCGGCCTTGACGCAGGCGCACGCAGGCACCGTCCTTCAGATCGATAGCGGGGATGATCAGCATGTGTGTTCCTCAAAATTCACAAGCTGCAAGCCTCAAGCGACAAGCTTGCACGCGGTTGTTCGAGCTGCGCGCTCCTGCTGGGCGCTTGCAGCTCGAAGCTTGAAGCTGGGGGTTTACCAGCGCCCGTCCCAGGCCACGAAGTTCTGCAGCAATTGCAGGCCATGGGTGTGGCTTTTTTCCGGGTGGAACTGCACGGCGAAGCGCGAGCCGTCGGCCAGTGCGGCGGCGAAGTCGACGCTGTAATGGCCACGACCGACCACCTGGCCCGGCTTGCCGGCCTGGATGTAGTAGCTGTGCACGAAGTAGAAACGCGCGCGATCCGGCACGTCGTGCCACAGCGGATGGTCGACGCACTGGCTGACTTCGTTCCAGCCCATGTGCGGCACCTTCAGATGCTCGCCGTCTTCCTCCAGGCCCTTGCCGAAGAACCGCACCTGGCCAGGGAACAGGCCGATGCAATCGACGCCTTCGTTTTCCTCACTGTGTTCGAGCAGCGCCTGCATGCCCACGCAGATGCCGAGAAACGGACGGTCCTGGCTGACTTCACGTACCAGGGCGTCGAAGCCCAGGCGGCGGATTTCGGCCATGCAGTCGCGGATTGCGCCCACGCCGGGGAATACCACGCGGTCAGCCTCGCGGATCACCGCCGCGTCGCTGGTGACCAGCACCTTGCCGGCGCCCACGTGCTCGAGGGCCTTGGCCACCGAGTGCAGGTTGCCCATGCCATAGTCGATGACGGCGACGGTCTGCATCACAGGCATCCCTTGGTCGAAGGCATCTGACCGGCCATGCGCTCGTCGAGCGTCACGGCCATGCGCAGGGCGCGGCCGAAGGCCTTGAACACGGTTTCGATCTGGTGGTGGGTGTTGTGCCCGCGGATCGTGTCGATGTGCAGGGTGACCAGCGCGTGGTTGACGAAGCCCTGGAAGAACTCCTGGAACAGGTCCACATCGAAACCGCCGACCGAAGCGCGGGTGAACGGCACGTGCATCTGCAGGCCCGGGCGGCCGGAGAAGTCGATGACCACGCGCGACAGCGCTTCGTCCAGCGGCACGTAGGCATGGCCATAGCGGAAGATGCCCTTCTTGTCGCCGACGGCCTTGGCGAACGCCTGGCCGAGGGTGATGCCGACGTCTTCGACGGTGTGGTGATCGTCGATATGCAGGTCGCCCTTGCATTCGATGTCCAGATCGATCAGCCCGTGCCGGGCGATCTGGTCGAGCATGTGTTCAAGGAAAGGCACGCCGATATCGAATCGGGCCTTGCCGCTGCCATCCAGGTTGATCGAGGCCTTGACCTGGGTTTCCAGGGTATTGCGCTCGACGGAAGCCTTACGTTCGACCATCACCAGCTCCGCAAAATCATTGGGCGAAAAGGGCTGCATTATAGGCCCAGAACGCGCCGGCTTGAAACGCGGATGACGTGTGGCGACGCCGTAAATGCATCGCGGGGCAAGCCCGCCCCCACAGTGCAGAACCTGTGGGAGCGGGCTTGCCCCGCGATAGGGCCATCGCAGCCAGCCATCAGCCGGCCGTCATCGGCCTCAGTGGAACAGCACCGCGGTCTTCTGCAAGGTGACCCACACGCCCCAGGCCAGCGGAATCACCACCACCGCCCAGGCCAGCAGCACCAGCGGCAGGCTGCCCGGCGCGGCGTGCCATTCCAGCGACTTGGCCCCGTCGGCGCCTTTGTCGTGGCTCAGCGCGCGCTCGGCGGCCAGCTCGGCATCGGTCATGAAGTACTTGTCGGCCACCGGACGCACCAGCAGGTTGCAGATGAAGCCCAGCACCAGCAGGCCGGCGAGGATGTACAAGGTCATGTCGTAGGCAGCGGCGCGCGGCACGCCGGCCGCCAACTGCGCCTCACGCAGGTAGGTGATGAGCACCGGGCCGAGCACGCCGGCCGCCGCCCAGGCGGTGAGCAGGCGGCCGTGGATCGCGCCGACCATCTGCGTGCCGAACAGGTCGGCCAGGTAGGCCGGAACGGTCGAGAAACCGCCGCCGTACATCGACAGGATGATGCAGAACGCCGCCACGAATAGCGCGACGTTACCGATGTGGCCCATGTTCGGCACCAGCGTGTACAGGCCCACGCCCAGGGCGAAGAAGGCGAAGTAGGTGTTCTTGCGCCCGATGTAGTCGGAGAACGACGCCCAGAAGAAGCGCCCGCCAATGTTGAACAGGCTCAGCAAGCCGGTGAAGCCCGCGGCGATGGCAGCGATCTGTGCCAGTTGCGCGGCATTGAGCTCACTGAAGCTCAGGTCGTTGCCCAGCAACTTGCCGCCGAACACTTCCTGCAGCAGTGGCGAAGCCATGCCGAGGATGCCGATACCGGCCGACACGTTCAGGCACAGCACCAGCCACACCAGGGCGAACTGCGGGGTTTTCCAGGCCACGCTGACGTGCACGTGACGGTCGGTGACCATGGCGTTGGCTTTCTTCGCCGGCGGCGTCCAGCCCTCGGGTTTCCAGCCGGTCGGCGGCACGCGGTAGGCCAGGGCGCCTGCGGTCATGAACACGAAATAGATGGCCGCCATGGCGATGAAGCTCTGCCACACGCCCACTTCCTGGCCGTTGGCGAAGTGCCCCATCAGCGCCGTGGCCAGCGGTGCACCCACCATCGCGCCGCCGCCGAAGCCCATGATCGCCATGCCGGTGGCCATGCCGCGCTTGTCCGGGAACCACTTAATCAGGGTCGAAACCGGCGAAATGTAGCCCAGGCCCAGGCCGATACCGCCGATCACACCCGACCCCAGCCACATCATCCACAGCTGATGGGTCTTGATGCCGATGGCCGAGATCACCAGGCCGCCACACCAGCACAGCGCCGAGACCAGGCCAGCCTTGCGCGGACCGGCATGTTCCAGCCAGCCGCCCAGCACGGCGGCCGAGCAGCCGAGGAAGACGAAGAACAGGGTGTAGATCCAGCTCAGCATCGAGATCTGCCAGTCGCAGTCGGCGCTGAACAGACGGGCGATGAAGCCCAGGTCGGGCGAGCAGGCCACCGGTGCAGTGATGCCAATGGCTTGCGACAGCGGCAGCCAGAACACCGAGAAGCCGTAGGCCATGCCGATGCACAGGTGGATAGCCAATGCCGCCGGGGGTACCAGCCAGCGGTTGAAGCCCGGGCGGGCGATGATGCGCTCCTTGGACAGGAAGCCTGGCGCCGCCCCTGTCGTGTTGCTGCTTGTCATGGATTCGATCCTTATATGAATTGTCAGTGCTTACGGATCGTTTCCCTGGCGTTTCGCGGCACACAAGGCGAATTACGCGCCGTTTTCGGCATCACTGCCCCGCGACAATCGGTCGCGGACATTCCGGAAGCGGGGCAAGGTTACCAGCATAAAGTGACGGCGAGATCAAACTGACATCATTATTTTTCCTAAATCTGCTCGCCCCGTGATTTCGTGCGCAAGCGTTTGCGTCCGATCAGGCTGGGCAGTCTTCGAACGGAACTGTGTCAGGCGACGCTGTCGAAGCCCTTTCATGGCAAACGCCCCCTATTGCGCGTCAGTTACTCAGAAGCGGCGCGCACGGCGCTATACTCTGGCGCTCGAATTCATCCATCGGACTACAAGGACTCGCCCATGAAAGCGTTCGGCAAAATCCTGGGGCTTGGACTTCTCGGGTTGTTGCTGATCATCGTGGCGCTGGGCTTCGCCCTGACCCACCTCTTCGATCCCAACGACTACAAAGACGAAATCCGCGAGCTGGCCCGCAAGAAGGCCCACGTCGAGCTGACCCTCAACGGTGACATCGGCTGGAGCCTGTTCCCCTGGCTGGGCCTGGAACTGCATGAGGCGAGCATCGCCACGCTGAACAACCCCAAGCAGCCGTTCGCCGACCTGCAGATGCTCGGCTTGTCGGTGCGCGTCCTGCCGCTGCTGCGCCGCGAGGTGCAGATGAGCGACGTGCGCGTCGAAGGCCTGAACCTTACCCTGGTGCGCGACCCGCACGGCCACGGCAACTGGGAGGACATCGGCAAGCCGCTGCCCGAGCAGAACGCCAGCGCCCCGACGGCCCCGGCCGAGCCGAGCGAAGCACCCGCGCCAGCCAAGGGCGATGCCAACGAACGCGCCGTGAAGCTGGACATCGACAGCCTCACCGTGAACAACGCGCGAGTGCAGTTCACCGACGAACAGAGCGGCAGGCGCTATGGCGCCGAAAGCATCCAACTGAGCACCGGTCCCGTGCATGACGGCGTCAGCACACCGATCAAAGCCAGTGCCTTCGTCAGCGCCAGCGAACCGAACATCAAGGTGCGCACCGAGCTGGTCGGCGATCTGCGCTTCGATCGCAAGCTCAAGCGCTATAGCCTCGAAGACATGCGCTTGTCCGGCGAAACCTCGGGCGAGCCGACCGCCGGCAAGACCGTGACCTTCGCCGCCCAGGGCCAGGTACTGGCCGACCTGGGCGCCGACGTCGCCTCCTGGACTGGCCTCAAGGTCTCGGCCAACCAGTTGCGTGCACTCGGCGAGCTGAACCTGCGCGACCTGAGCAGCACCCCGCAGATCAGCGGCGCGCTGTCCATCGCCCAATTCAACCTGCGCACCTTCCTCGACGGCATCGGCCATCCGCTGCCGGCCACCGCCGATGCGAACGCCTTCGCCAAGCTCGAACTGGTCACCCGCCTGGAAGGTTCGCCAACCGCCATCGCCCTGCCAGACCTGGCGGTGAAACTCGATGACAGCAGCTTCACCGGCCGCGTCGCCATCGAAGACTTCGCCAAGCAGGCGCTGCGCGTGCAGCTCAAGGGCGACAAGTTCGACGCCGACCGCTACCTGCCGGCCAAGAGCGAGGAGGCCAAAGGTGCCAAGGCCGCGCGTCAGGCCGAGGTGCAGCAGCAGGAAGCCACGGCAGTCGCCGGGGCCGGCTCCACGCCGCTGCCGAGCGCACCCACCCAAGTGGCCTGGAGCACCGACAAGCTGCTGCCGGTCGATCGCCTGCGTGCCCTGGACCTGCAAGCCGACCTGTCATTCGGCGCCCTGACCCTGGACAAACTGCCGATCACCGACGCTCATCTGCAAGCCTCCGGCCAAGGCGGCCTGCTGACCCTGCAGACCCTGCGCGGCGGCCTGTACAACGGCAACTTCGAGGCCAAGGGCACGGTCGACGTGCGCCCGGCCGTGCCACAACTGGGCGTCAACACGCAGATCACCCGCGTACCGGTCGAGCACTTCATCAAGCGCGACACGCCAGATCAGGCCCCGCCGGTCAAAGGCCTGCTGACCCTGTCCAGCGACCTCACTGCCAGCGGCAACAGCCAGAAAGCGCTGGTCGATACGCTCAATGGCAATGCCAGCTTCACCATCACCGATGGCGTGCTGGTCAACGCCAACCTCGAACAGCAACTGTGCCAGGCCATCGCCACCCTCAACCGCAAGCAGCTCAGCGGCGAGCCACGGGCCAAGGACACGCCGTTCCAGGAGCTGCGCGGCAACTTGGTGGTGCGCAACGGCGTGGCCAGCAACCCGGACCTGAAGGTGCGCATCCCAGGCCTGACCGTCAACGGCCATGGCGACGTGGACCTGCGCGTGCTGGGCATGGACTACGGCATCGGCGTACTGGTCGAGGGCGATCAGCGGGCCATGCCCGACCCGGCCTGCCAGGTCAACGAGCGCTACGTCGGCGTCGAGCTGCCGCTGCGCTGCCGCGGCCCGCTGGAGCTGGGCGCCAAGGCCTGCCGCCTGGACAAGGACGGCCTGGGCAAGGTCGCCGCCAAGCTGGCCGGCAATCGCCTGAAAGACAAGATCGACGAGAAGCTCGATGAAAAGCTCGGCGACAAGGTCAGCCCGGAATTGAAGGACGCGCTCAAGGGGCTGTTCAAACGATGAGCCCCCAGCAGTTCTCCAGCGCCGTGCTGGAGTGGTTCGACCAGCACGGCCGCCACGACCTGCCCTGGCAACAGGGCATCACCCCGTACCGCGTGTGGGTGTCGGAAATCATGTTGCAGCAGACCCAGGTGAGCACGGTGCTCAACTACTTCGACCGCTTCATGCAGGCGCTGCCGACCGTGCAGGCGCTGGCCGAGGCGCCCGAGGACGAAGTGCTGCACCTTTGGACAGGCCTGGGGTACTACACCCGTGCGCGCAACTTGCAGAAGGCGGCGCAGATCGTCGTCGCCGAGCATGCGGGCGAATTCCCGCGCAGCGTCGCCCAGCTCACCGAACTGCCCGGCATCGGCCGCTCCACCGCCGGTGCGATCGCCAGTATCAGCATGGGCCTGCGCGCGCCGATCCTCGACGGCAACGTCAAGCGCGTGCTGGCGCGGTTCACCGCGCAAGGCGGCTATCCCGGCGAGCCAAAGGTCGCCAATGCCCTGTGGATGGCGGCCGAGCGCTTCACGCCGACGACGCGGGTCAACGACTACACCCAGGCGATGATGGACCTGGGTGCCACGCTGTGCACCCGCTCCAAGCCCAGTTGCCTGATCTGCCCGCTGCAGCGCGGCTGCGAAGCGCACCTGCTGGGCGAGGAAAAGCGCTACCCCGAGCCCAAGCCACGCAAAGCCCTGCCCCAGCGCCGGGCGCTGATGCCGCTGCTGACCAACCACGAAGGCGCCATCCTGCTCTACCGCCGCCCCTCCAGCGGCCTGTGGGGCGGTCTGTGGAGCCTGCCGGAGCTGGACAGCCTGGAACAGCTCGACGACCTCGCCTACCAGCACGGCCTGCGCATGACCGAACGCCAGGCGCTGCAAGGCCTGACCCACACCTTCAGCCATTTCCAACTGGCGATCGAGCCCTGGCTGGTCCGCGTAGACTCGCTCGGACCGCACGTGGCCGAGCCCGACTGGCTCTGGTATAACCTCGCCACCCCGCCGCGCCTGGGCCTTGCCGCCCCAGTGAAGAAACTGCTGGCCCGCGCGGCCGACGCATTGATTGCAGGAGAGTCCCGATGACCCGCACCGTGAAGTGCCGCAAGTACAACGAAGAGCTGCCCGGCCTGCCGCGCCCGCCCTACCCGGGCGCCAAGGGCCAGGACATCTACGAACACATCTCGCAGAAGGCCTGGGACGAGTGGCAGAAGCACCAGACCATGCTGATCAACGAGAAGCGCCTGAACATGATGAGCGGCGAGGACCGCAAGTTCCTCCAGGCCGAAATGGACAAGTTCTTCGCCGGCGAGGACTACGCCCAGGCTGAAGGCTACGTGCCACCGAGCGCCTGAGCCCGAGCACCCCCCATGTCTGTACAAAAAACAGGCAACGGCCGTAAGCGACGGAATTAATTTAAAATTTTTTCAAAAAGTCGTTGACGCAAGATCTGAAAACCTTTTTAATTCGCCCCGTCGCCCAGATAGCTCAGTCGGTAGAGCAGAGGATTGAAAATCCTCGTGTCGGCGGTTCGACTCCGTCTCTGGGCACCACCATTAAGCATCGGGTGGTTGCAAAGTTACCCGAAGCGACACAAGAAACCCGCCCAGTGCGGGTTTTTTGTTGCCTGGGATTTGGCTGCCGGGTTTGATCAATGTCAAACCGCCATCCTCCGCATCCCCCTAAGCTACGCCATGGACCCCCGATTCCCGCAAGGATCTCCATGAGCGACGACGCACCTCTTCCACTCCCCGCACCCACCGCCTCTGCGGCGCGCACACCCGCGCGCACTGCTCGCGCCCGCAAGCGCAAGCCCGAAGCGACCATCACCCGCATCAGCCAACAGCCTGCCGCACTAGAAGTGGCCACCGCCCGCAAGGGCAGCAACGAAGACAGCACCAGCGCCCGCCTGCCGGCCAGCTATCCCTACGCCACACGGATGCGCCGCCAGGAGTACGAAAAGGCCAAGCACGCGCTGCAGATCGAGCTGCTCAAGGTACAAAGCTGGGCCAAGGACACCGGCCAGCGCATCGTGGTGTTGTTCGAGGGACGCGACGCGGCCGGCAAAGGCGGCACCATCAAGCGCTTCATGGAACACCTCAACCCACGCGGCGCACGCATCGTGGCGCTGGAAAAGCCTTCGGAACAGGAGAAGGGCCAGTGGTACTTCCAGCGCTACATCCAGCACCTGCCCACCGCCGGGGAAATGGTGTTCTTCGACCGCTCCTGGTACAACCGCGCCGGCGTCGAGCGGGTGATGGACTTCTGCTCGCCGCTGCAATACCTGGAGTTCATGCGCCAGGCCCCCGAACTCGAACGCATGCTGTGCAACAGCGGCATCCTGCTGTTCAAATATTGGTTCTCGGTCAACCGCGAAGAGCAGTTGCGCCGTTTCATCTCGCGCCGTGACGATCCGCTCAAGCATTGGAAGCTGTCGCCCATCGACATCAAGTCGCTGGACAAGTGGGACGACTACACCGCGGCCAAGGAAGCCATGTTCTTCCACACCGACACCGCCGATGCACCCTGGACCGTGATCAAGTCCGACGACAAGAAGCGCGCCCGGCTCAACTGCATCCGCCACTTCCTCCACGCCCTGGACTATCCGGACAAGGACCACAGCGTCGCCCACGCCCCCGACCCGTTGCTGGTCGGGCGAGCGATGCGCGGTTTCGAAGAGGACGAGGCCACGGAACTGGCCGGCTGAAAAACAAACGCCACCGTGTGAACGGTGGCGTTTGCCGTCGCGATACCGGGCTGGCGGTCAGTGCCAGACAGCGGCGAGCGCGTCGAGCTCTGCGTCGCTGAGCAATCCCTGCGGGTATCGCGCATCCAGAAGGCGGCGTGGATCGGTCTTCCTGACCCGGAGGCTTCCATGGTGCTTCAACCACTGCGCCAACACCTTGAGCGATTCGTGATCGATCGCCACGGGGGACATAGCCGACTCACTTGCTGCATTCATTTCGACACGTACTCCCTGGAGGCGTGAGCGGCCAAACTACCGGGTGAATGTTACAGAACGGGGGTGTGGCCCCCTGCCTGAACCATCCGGCTGAATGCGATACAAGAGCTGTGCCAGGGTGTTGATCGATCATCGCGAGCGACGCTCGAATCAGCACCGTCCCTGGCAGGCTAGAGGCCGGCTCAGCGCTTGACCGGCGCCGGCTGCTGCTGGGTCAGACAGTGGATATTGCCGCCGCCCAGCAGTAGCTCACGGCCGGGGATCATCACCACCTCGTGGTCGGGGAACAGCTCGGTGAGGATCGCTCTGGCGCGGGCGTCGGCTGGATCGTCGAAGCTGGGCGCGATGATGCCGCCGTTGACGATCAGGAAGTTCACGTAGGATCCGGCCAGGCGCACCGAGGGATCGCGCGGCTGGCTGCCGGCGACCTGGTCGACGCCGGCGCATTCTTCTTCGGTGGCATAAAGCGGTCCAGGAATGGGCATCTTGTGCACCACGAACTCGCGCCCTTTGGCATCGCGGGTGTTCTTCAGCACCTCGTAGGCGGCGTGGCAACGGGCATGGTTGGGGTCATTGGAATCATCGGTCCAGGCCAGTAACACTTCGCCTGGACGCACGTAACAGCAGAAATTGTCGACGTGGCCGTCGGTCTCGTCGTTGTACAGCCCATCGGGCAACCAGACGATGGTCTGCACCGCCAACTGCTCGCGCAGGACCTCTTCGATCTGCTCGCGGCTCAGGTGCGGGTTGCGGTTGCGATTGAGCAGGCATTCCTCGGTGGTAATCAGCGTGCCCTCGCCATCGACATGGATCGAGCCGCCCTCGAGCACGAAGCCTTCGGTGTAATAGCGCTGGCAACGCTCCATTTCCATGACTTTGGCGGCCAGTTCTTCGTCACGGTTCCACGGCGCGTACAGACCGCCGTCAAAGCCACCCCAGGCGTTGAAGCCCCAGTCGACCCCACGCACTTCGCCATGGTCGTCAATCACGAAGGTCGGGCCGGTGTCGCGCACCCAGGCATCGTCGCTGCTCATTTCCACCACACGGATGTTCGGCAGCTCGAGCTGACGACGGGCGTTGCCGTACTGCCCAGCCGACACCGCCACGGTGACCGGCTCGAAGCGGGCGATGGCCTTGGCCAGGGTCACATGGGCCGCCTGCGCGGGCTTGCCGCCCTGGCGCCAGTTGTCCGGGCGCTCCGGCCACACCATCCACACCTGGGTCTGTGGCGCCCACTCGGCGGGCATGTGGAAACCGTCGGCGCGGGGAGTCGAATCAAGGGTCTTCATGGAAAGCCTCTGCAGAGTTGGGGGGCGAGCCCGGGCCACGAATGGCCGGATGCCGCCCAATTTATCCGATGCAAATCGGTAATTAAAGGGTAATAAAGCCTAAAATAATGAATTAGACGTTTATTTAGCCGATATTAATCGACATGAATTCAGTGAGTTCGCCCAGCACCTGATCCACGCAGTCGACAAAGTAGTCCACGCTGGCGCGCGTGGTGCACATGGGCGGCTTGATCTTGAGGATGTTCAAGTGATCGCCGGTCGGCTGCATGAAGATCCCCAGTTCGCGCAAGCGATCGCACAACAGCAGGGTTTCCTCGGTGGCCGGCTCCAGGGTGTGACGATCGCGGACCAACTCCAGCCCCAGGTAGAACCCCGAGCCATGGGCCGCACCGGCCAGCGGGTGCTTGTCCACCAGCGCTTGCAGGCGCGACTTGAAATGCCGGCCCACCTCGCGGGCGTTGTCCCACAGCCCCTCGTCGCGCATGACATCGAGCACCGCGATGCCGATGCGGCAACTCACCGGGCTGCCACCGGCCGAGGAAAAGAAGTAGCCCTCGGCCTCCAGCGCCTCGGCGATCTCGCGCCGAGTGATCACCGCCCCCAACGGCTGGCCGTTGCCCATGCCCTTGGCCATGGTGATGATGTCCGGCACCACGCCCTGCTCTTCGAAGCCCCAGAAATGCTCGCCCAGACGGCCGTAGCCGACCTGCACTTCATCGGCGATGCACACCCCGCCACGCGCCCGCACCAGGGCGTAGGCCTGGCGCAGGTAATCCGGCGGCAGCGAGATACCCCCGGCATTGCCATACACCGGCTCGCAGATCATCCCCGCCAGTTGGCGCCCTCGCGCGTCCAGGTCGGCCAGCTTGGCCTCGACATCGCGCAAGTAGGCCGCCGCACTGTCGGGCCCGCGAAAACGTCCGCGGAAGGTGTTCGGTGCCTCTACCGGATGCACCCAGTCCGGGCGGGTCTCCAGGGCCTGCGGGTTGTCGGCGATCGAAGTGGAAATCGCGTCGGTGGCCACCGACCAGCCGTGGTAGGCCTCCAGCACACTGAGCAGGTCGCGCCCGCCGCTGTAGGCCCAGGCCAGACGGATCGCCAGGTCGTTGGCCTCGGTGCCGCTGTTGACCAGGAACACCCGGTCGAACCCAGACGGCGCCAACGCCAGCAACCGTTCGGAGAATTCGGCGATGGCCGCGTAGTGGAAGCGCGAGTTGGTGTTGAGCAGCGACCATTGCCGCGCCGACTCGGCAACCATGCGTGGATGACCATGGCCGAGCACGGCCACGTTGTTGAGCATGTCCAGGTACGAGCGAGCCTGCATGTCGATCAGGTAGTTGCGCCAGCCCCGCTCGATGTGCGGCGGCTGGGTGTAGTAATGCTTCTGCGAGCGGGCGAAGCTGGCATCGCGACGGGCCAGCAGGGCCTGGGAGTCGGCCAGCGGTTCGGCGTCGCAGTCGAAACCAAGCAGCGCCGCCGGCGACGGGCACAAGGCCAGCCAGGTGGCCGCCTGCGACGGCCTGGCAAAAAACGGCGGCTGAATGTCGGTATCCAGCGCAAGCTGCACGCCGAGCAGGCCGCAGGTGGAACCGAGCACTTGGCCCTTTTCCACCGACTCGCCGTCCTCGGGCGTGCGCTCCAGCCCGCTCAGCCACAGCCCCCACTGGGCCGTGCTCAGACAGCCGCGCCCATCGCCGGTGCTCAGCCAGATGCCCGCCTGGGGCGCGTGCAGCAGGGTTCCGATGGACAGCTTCAACTCCACGCCCAGGGCACAGGTGGCCGGCTCGTCCGGGCGGTCGATGTGGGTCTGCGACAGGCGATACTGGCCGTACTGGGTGCTGGCCGGCGCGGGCTGGGCGAGCAGCAGACGCTGGTCGAAGCCGGCCTGTTGCCAATTGCCAGCGTCACAGTGCGGGCTGAGCACGCCGAGGTCGAGCAGGCTGACCTTCTCCCGCGCCAGGCTCGGCAGCAGCGGCGCGCAGCCGGCCAGGTCCGGCGTTTGCGGTGCCATGCCTGCCGCATGCAGGATCGCCGCCTCCATCAGCGCGGCAGGCAGGGCGGTGGCGGTGTTGAAGATCTCCCACTCATGGGCGATGTTGTCGCGGATGTACTGGTTGTCGGGGTCGACCGTCAGTTGCTGCTCGCTGCTCAGCACCAGCACCGCCGAACGGTTCAGCAGCAACGGCCACAGGGCGCGCAACTCGGCTTCGCCCAGCGGGTTGACCGCCTGGTAGGCGGCGACCACCGGCAAGATGCGCAGCGGATCGCCAGCGGCATGGTGGAGCATGGCCGCGCAGGTGACGGACAAATCGGCGATGCGCCAGGTGCGCGACAGATCGCCGAAGTCGATCACCCCCCGCGCCTGCCATTGCAGGTGCTCATCCAGCGCCCAGACCACGTTGTCATCGGTGATGTCCAGGTGCACGGCCTGCTTGGGCAACTGCCCGACCAAGGGCGCCAGGCGTCGCTGCGACTGGCTGGCCACTTCAGCGACGCGCTCGCGGTGGGCGCGGTTCTTGATCACCGGCAGCAGGTGCTCGATCAGCACACCGGCATGGCGCGGATCCCACTGCAGGGTACGCTCCAGGCCCGGATGGTCGAATCCGGCCAGGGCCTTGCCGACCTGGGCGCACAAGGCACCCAGTTCAGCCATCAAGCGCTGCGGCAGGTGCGCCACACGCGTCAGCGGCTGGCCGTCGAGGTACTCGAGCACGCGCCCGCGCAGGGCCTGGCCACCGATCTGCAAGGCCAGCAACCGGCTGCCGTCCAACGCCGCACGCACCGCCGGCACCGGCAGGCCGTGTTCGCGCAGGTAGGCCAGTGCCGCATGCTGGGCCTCCAGCTCGACTCGTGCATAACTGCCGTGGCAAAGCTTGAACACGAAACGACCCTGATCGCTGTCCAGCCGGAAATTCACGTCCTGCTGGCTGCCAAGAGGCACCAGCGACCCGTGCAGACCGTAGTAGGCCTGCAGGGCCTGGAGGGCCTGCGTCTCGGAAACCTGGGGGCGTGGCAGGCTGGAGCGGTGGATCAGGGTGTGCAGCGGCATGGTGCGAACCTCGGCCTCGATTTCGCCTATGACGCCACCACCCTCGCCGGGACGCAAGTGGGGCTCGCTGCAGTCTGTCACTGCACGCCCGCAGTACGCGCTATGATGAAGCCTTTGCCGGCCTCGAGACGCTGCCCGACCGGGGCTGCGCCCTACTGGCTTCCACTGATTTCCAGGAAAGTGACACCTTATGCGTATTCTCGTCACAGGCGGTGCTGGTTTCATCGGCTCAGCGCTGATCCGCCACCTGATCGGCCACACCGACCATCAGGTGCTGAACCTCGACAAGCTCACCTACGCCGGCAATCTCGAGTCGCTGCAGCCGATCGCCCAGGACAGCCGCTATGAGTTCGTCCAGGCCGATATCGGCGATCAAGCCGCCGTCAGTGCTACGCTCGAGCGCTTCCAACCCCAGGCAATCATGCACCTGGCCGCCGAGTCCCACGTCGACCGTTCCATCGACGGTCCGGCTGCATTCATCCAGGCCAACATCACCGGCACCTATACGCTGCTCGAGGCCACCCGAGCCTGGTGGAGCGCTCAGCCAGCCGAAGCACGTGCCGCGTTTCGCTTCCATCATATTTCCACCGACGAGGTGTACGGCGACCTGCATGACGAGAACGACCTGTTCCGCGAAACCACGCCCTATGCCCCCAGTTCGCCTTACTCGGCCAGCAAAGCCGCGTCCGACCACCTGGTACGCGCCTGGCACCGCACCTATGGGCTGCCGGTGCTGATCACCAATTGCTCGAACAATTACGGCCCCTACCATTTCCCGGAAAAGCTGATCCCGCTGATGATCCTCAATGCCCTGGCGGGTAAACCACTGCCGGTGTACGGCAACGGCCAGCAGGTGCGCGACTGGCTGTTCGTCGAGGACCATGCCCGAGCGCTGGTCAACGTGGTGACCGCTGGCACGGTGGGCGAGACCTACAACATCGGCGGGCACAACGAGCAGAAGAACCTCGATGTGGTACACGCCATCTGTGCGCTGCTCGACGAGCTTGCGCCACAACGCCCGGACAACATCACCCACTTCGCCGACCTGATCACCTTCGTCCAGGACCGCCCGGGCCATGACCTGCGCTATGCCATCGACGCCAGCAAGATCGAGCGCGAGCTGGGCTGGGTGCCGCAGGAAACCTTCGAATCCGGCCTGCGCAAGACCGTGCAGTGGTACTTGGACAACCTGTCCTGGTGCCAGCATGTGCAGGACGGCAGCTATCAAGGCGAACGCCTCGGCCATTCCGACTTCAAGGACCTGATCGCATGACCAAAGGCATCGTCCTCGCCGGGGGCTCCGGCACTCGCCTGCACCCCATCACCCTGAGCGTGTCCAAGCAACTGCTGCCGATCTACGACAAGCCGATGATCTACTACCCGATCTCGGTGCTGATGCTCGCCGGCATCCGCGACATCCTGCTGATTTCCACCCCCAGGACCTGCCGCAGTACCGCGCGCTGTTCGGCGACGGTAGCCACTTCGGCATCAACCTCAGTTATGCCGAGCAACCGTCGCCGGACGGTCTGGCCCAGGCCTTCCTGATCGGCGAGGCATTCATTGGCAGCGACCCGGTATGCCTGATCCTGGGCGACAACATCTTCCATGGCCAGGGCTTTAGCGAACAGTTGCAGCGGGCCGTCAGCCGCCGGAGCGGGGCGACGGTGTTCGGTTATATGGTCAAGGACCCCGAGCGCTTCGGCGTGGTCGAGTTCGACGAGCAGGGCAAGGCGCTGTCGGTGGAAGAAAAACCTGCCGTGCCACGTTCCAATTACGCCGTCACCGGCCTGTATTTCTACGACAACGACGTCGTCGAGATCGCCAAGGGCGTGCGCCCCTCGGCCCGCGGCGAGCTGGAAATCACCGACATCACCAACGCTTACCTGCAACGCGGCGACCTGCGCGTGGAGCGCTTCGGGCGGGGTTTTGCCTGGCTCGACACCGGTACGCACGACAGCCTGCTGGAAGCCTCGCAGTACGTGCAGACCATCGAACACCGTCAGGGCCTGAAGGTGGCGTGCCTGGAGGAAATCGCCTACCAGAAGGGGTGGATCTGCAGGGAGCGCCTGCTGGCCAAGGCACATGAACTGAAGAAGACCGGCTACGGTCACTACCTGAGCAAGCTGGCTGAAGAAGCACGATGAACGTTATCAGCACCGCCATTCCCGATATTCTGATCATCGAACCGAAGGTATTCGGTGACAGCCGTGGCTTTTTCCTGGAAAGCTACAACGCCCGCGCCTTCGCCGAGCTCACGGGCGTGCAAACCCAATTCGTCCAGGACAACCACTCACGCTCCCAGCGCGGCGTACTGCGCGGCCTGCATTACCAACTGCAGAATCCTCAAGGCAAGCTGGTACGCGTGACCCAGGGCGAAGTGCTGGACGTGGCCGTCGACATCCGTCGCAGCTCGCCCACCTTCGGACACTGGGTCAGCGCCCGGCTGTCGGCCGACAATCAGCACCAGATGTGGGTCCCCCCGGCTTCGCCCATGGTTTTGTGGTGCTGAGCGAGTCGGCGGACTTTCTCTACAAGACCACCGACTACTACAACCCCGCCGCCGAGCGCTGCATCCGCTGGGACGATCCGCAACTGGGCATCGACTGGCAACTGCAGGGTGCCCCGCTGCTCTCGGCCAAGGACCAGGTCGGCCCTTTGCTGAAGGACGCGGAGCTGTTCCCATGAAGATTCTGGTCTGCGGGCACAACGGCCAGCTCGCCCAAGCGTTGCACGGGGCCTTGGCCGGTCTGGGCGAACTGCGCCTGCTGGGTCGCGACCAGCTCGATCTGGCCGATCCCGAAGCGCTGCGCGCGCCGCTGCGTCGGCTGGCACCGGACCTGATCGTCAACGCCGCTGCGCACACGGCGGTGGACCAGGCCGAAAGCGAAGCCGAGCTGGCCTACGCGATAAACGCCGAAGGCCCGCGCGTGCTGGCCGAGGAAGCCGCGCGCCTGAAGGCGCCGCTGATCCACTATTCCACCGACTACGTGTTCGACGGCAGCAAGACCGCCGCCTACACCGAAGCCGACACGCCCAATCCCCTGGGCGTCTACGGGCAGAGCAAACTGGCCGGCGAGCAGGCGATCACCGCCGTGGGCGGCGAACACCTCATCCTGCGCACCAGTTGGGTGTATTCACTGCACGGGCGCAACTTCCTGCTGACCATGCAGCGCCTGCTGCAGGAGCGCGCGCAATTGAAGGTGGTGGACGACCAGATCGGCGCCCCAACCTGGACCGGCACTATCGCCGCCAGCACCCGCGCCTTGATCGAACGCTGGCAGTCCGGTCAGTCCGGCGCCTGGGGCACCTATCACCTCACGGCCCAGGGCGAGACCTCCTGGTTTGGCTTCGCCCAGGCCATCGCCGCGCACCTGCAAGCGCGCGGCCTGCCCTGCGCCGAGTTGCTGCCGATTCCCAGCAGCGAATACCCGACTCCGGCGCGGCGCCCGCTGAATTCGCGGCTGGACTGCTCGCGCCTGGCCCAGCAGTGGTACGTCAGCCAGCCGCATTGGCAGCAGGCGCTGAACGACTGCCTGAACTAGCGCATAATCGCGTCAGATCCTTCTGGCGCACTTGGCGATGCTCTCGATTCCGACCCCTTCCCGACGTCCCCGCTGGCGCAGCCTGGCACTGCTGGCGCTGTGCCTGGCCCCGTTGCTATGGCCCCTGCACCACCTGGCCGAACGTTACTACCAGGACCAGTTGGCCTCGCAGAATCGCCAGACCCTCGACCTCTACGTCGCCAACCTGCTCGGCACCCTGCACCGCTACGAAACCCTGCCGCAGATCCTCGGCGACCTGCCGGCCCTGCGCGGGGTGCTGGCCGACCCGTTCCGCCTGGAGGCGGTGACCAACGCCAATCGCCTGCTGCGCGAAATCACCCAACAGACCGGCGCCGAGGTGATGTACCTGATGGACGTCAGCGGCAACACCCTGGCCGCCTCCAACTGGGACAAGCGTGACAGCTTCGTCGGTCGCAACTTCGCCTTCCGGCCGTATTTCATCGAAGCGATGCAGGGCCGGCTGGGGCGCTTCTTCGGCCAGGGCACCACCTCGGCCAAGCGCGGCTACTTCTTCGCCGCCGCCGTGCGTGACGCAGAGCGGGTGGTGGGCGTGCTGGTGGTCAAGGTGGACCTGGACCATACCGAAACCCTGTGGGGGCGCACGCCGGAACAACTGCTGCTGACCGACCAGAACGGCGTGGTGGTGCTCACCTCGCGTCCTGAATGGCGATTCCGTGCCACCCGCGGGCTGACCGAGCAGGAGCGCACGGCGATGATCGCCATCCAACCGTATCCGACCCAGGCACCGCAGCCCCTGCACCTGGAGCCCGACGCCTGGCTGACCCAGACCCGCGACATCCAGGAAACCGGCTGGCAGGTGAGCATTCTGGCGCCGCGTATGCTGGTCGATCGCTCGGTGCAGACGGTCATGGCCATCGGCGCCGCCGCCCTGCTGGTGACCATGCTCCTGGCCGGGCTGGTGATGCAGCGCCGGCGTCACTACATGGACCGCATCGAGCTGGAAGCGCGTGGCCGCCAGGAATTGGAAAACCGCGTGGTGGCGCGCACCGCCGACCTGGAATGGCTCAACACGCGCTTGAAGAACGAGGTGCTGGAGCGCGAGCAGGCGCAGCAGGAGCTGGTGCGCGCCCAGGACGAACTGGTCCAGGCCGGCAAGCTGTCGGTGCTCGGCACCATGTCGGCGAGCATCAGCCACGAGCTCAACCAGCCGCTGGCGGCCATTCGCAGCTATGCCGAGAATGCCGAGGTGCTGCTCGATCACCAGCGCACCGAGGACGCCCGTGGCAACCTCAAGCTGATCGGCGAGCTGACCGGGCGCATGGCCTCGATCATCGCGCACCTGCGCGCCTTCGCCCGCCGCGACCGCCATGCGCCGGAAAGCGTGGCCCTGCAACCGGCGCTGGACGATGCCCTGGCGCTGTTGGCCAAGCGTCGCCGGGCGATGGCGGTGGAACTGACCCGCGACCTGCCCGACGCGACCTTGTGGGTGCAGGCCGGCGAAACCCGCCTGCGCCAGGTGCTCGGCAACCTGCTGGCCAACGCCCTCGACGCCCTCACCGAAAAAGCCAATCCGCGGCGCCTGTGGCTCAGTGCTGAACAGCGCGATGGCAACGTCTACCTGTACATCCGCGACAACGGCCCGGGCTTCAGTCGCCAAGCCCTGGAACACGCCAAGGAACCGTTCTTCACCACCAAGACCCGGACCCAGGGTCTGGGCCTGGGCCTGGCGATCTGCGAAAGCCTGATGCGCGCCCTGGGCGGCGAGCTGCTGCTGGGCAACCACCCGGAAGGCGGCGCCCTGCTGACCCTGCAACTGCGCGTTGCGCCGCCGGGCGCCAACCTGCAACCCTCGGAGGATTCCTCGGCATGACCGAGCCACTGATCGACAGCCAAATCCAGGTCATCCTGGTCGATGACGATCCGCACCTGCGCCAGGCCCTGAGCCAGACACTGGACCTGGCCGGCCTCAAGGTCGCCGCCCTGGCCGATGCCCAGGGCCTGGCCGCGCGCCTGCAGCCTGACTGGCCCGGCGTGGTGGTCAGCGATATCCGCATGCCGGGCATCGATGGCCTGCAACTGCTCGAACAACTGCACGGGCTCGACGCCGAACTGCCGGTACTGCTGATAACCGGCCACGGCGACGTGCCGCTGGCGGTCCAGGCGATGCGCGCCGGTGCCTACGATTTCCTGGAAAAGCCGTTCGCCAGCGATGCCCTGCTCGACAGCGTGCGCCGCGCCCTGGCCCTGCGCCGCCTGGTGCTGGACAACCGCAGCCTGCGCCTGGCCCTGAGCGACCGCCAGCAACTGTCGACCCGGCTGGTCGGCCACTCGGCGCCGATGCAGCGCCTGCGCGAGCAGATCGGCGCGCTGGCCGGCACCCGCGCCGACGTGCTGATCCTCGGCGAGACCGGCGCCGGCAAGGAAGTGGTGGCGCGCGCCCTGCACGACCTGTCGAGCCGTCGCGACGGCCCGTTCGTGGCCATCAACGCCGGGGCCCTGGCCGAATCGGTGGTCGAAAGCGAGCTGTTCGGCCATGAGCCTGGTGCGTTTACCGGCGCGCAGAAACGGCGCATCGGCAAATTCGAGTTCGCCAACGGCGGCACCTTGTTCCTCGACGAGATCGAGAGCATGAGCCTGGATGTGCAGGTCAAGCTGCTGCGCCTGCTGCAAGAGCGCGTAGTCGAGCGCCTGGGCGGCAACCAGTTGGTCCCGCTGGATATCCGCGTGATCGCCGCGACCAAGGAGGACTTGCGCCAGTCCGCCGATCAGGGGCGCTTCCGCGCCGACCTGTACTACCGCCTGAACGTCGCGCCGCTGCGCATTCCGGCACTGCGCGAGCGCGGCGACGACATCCTGGTGCTGTTCCAGCATTTCGCCGATGCCGCCAGCCAGCGCCACGGCCTGGCGCCGCACACCCTGCAACCGGCGCAACGCGCGTTGCTGCTGCGCCACGAGTGGCCAGGGAATGTGCGCGAACTGCAGAACGCCGCCGAGCGCTTCGCCCTGGGCCTGGAGCTGGCCCTGGACGAGCAGGCCAGCGCTGCCAGCCCCAGCGCCGAGCCTCAGCGTGGCGGCACGCTGAGCGAGCAGGTCGAGCAGTTCGAGCGCTCGCTTATCGCCGCCGAGCTGAGCCAGCCGCACAGCTCCATGCGCAGCCTGGCCGAGGCCCTGGGCATTCCACGCAAGACCCTGCACGACAAGCTGCGCAAACATGGCCTGAGCTTCGCCGACGGCAGCGGCGGCCATGACGACCACGAGGAAACGCGCCCATGAGCCGCGACAGCCAATACCTGCAACAGGTCTTGCACCACGATATTCCGCTGACCGCCGAGATGGGCCTGCAGGTGCTCGACTGGCAGGCGCAACGCCTGCGCTTGGCGCTGCCTTTGGCACCCAACGTCAACCACAAGAGCACCATGTTCGGCGGCAGTCTCTACTGCGCGGCGGTGCTGGCGGGTTGGGGCTGGCTGCACCTGCGCTTGCGCGAGCTGGGCATCGACGATGGGCATATCGTCATTCAGGAAGGGCAGATCAGTTATCCGTTACCGGTCACCGGCACCGCCGTGGCCTGCTGCGAGGCGCCGCCGGACAAGGACTGGCAACGTTTCCTGGCGCTGTATCAGCGGCGCGGCCGGGCGCGGCTGACGTTGCAGACCACGGTCGCCAACCAGGGCAGCGAAGCAGCCGCTGTGGTGTTCAGCGGCCAATACGTACTGCACCGGTAGAAAGCAGGTTGTATCACTGCTTGAGGATCGTCCACAGCAGCGCGTCGCGCCACTCGGCGTCACTGGGCAGCGCCAGGAAGAAGGGATTGAGCAATGACTCGCGCGGCGGGTAGCGAAACGGCTGACCCGCCAGATCGATGACCTCGCCGCCTGCCCCTTCGAGCACGCCCTGCGCCGCTGCCGTGTCCCATTGCGAGGTCGGCGCCAGGCGGGGGTAGAAGTCCGCCAGACCTTCGGCGAGCAGGCAAAACTTCAACGAGCTGCCGATGTTCGCCAATGCCAGCTCGCCGACCGAAGCGCCCAGCGAGGCCAGCAGCGCCTCCTGCTCGGGGCTGGTGTGGCGACGGCTGGCGACCACGGTGAAACGCGCGTCGGCCGGTGCTGCGGTGCGCACCCGAATCGCCCGGGTCAGTCCGCCCGCCGTGAGATGCCAGGCGCCCAGGTCGCGTCCGCCGAAGTAGCAGCGGCCATTGGTCGGCGTCGCCACCACACCGAACACCACCTCGCCTTTGTCCACCAGGGCGATGTTGACGGTGAACTCCTCGCTGCCGGCGATGAATTCCTTGGTGCCGTCCAGCGGATCGACCAGCCACCAGCGCGTCCAGCCTTCGCGCACGGCCAGGGCGATGTCGCAGTCTTCCTCGGACAGCACCGGGATGTGCGGCGCCAGCGCGTGCAGGCCATCGGCGATGATGCGGTGCGCGGCCAGGTCGGCGGCGGTGACCGGCGAATCGTCGGCCTTGTTGCTGACCGCGACGTCGGTACGCCAGAACGGCAGGATCGCCTCGCCCGCGCGTTGGGCCAGGGTCACCGCTTCGTGCATCAGTTGCAGATCGTTCATGCGCTCAGCAGCCCCCGTTGGATCAGCAGGTCGCGGGTCAGGTACAGCGCCGCCAGGGCGCGCCCCTCGCTGAACTGCGGATGGGTGGCCAGGGCCGAGAGTTCGCGCAGGTTGACCTTGTCCACGCGCATTGGCTCGGGCTCGTCGCCCTCCAGACGTTCCTCGTACAGGTCGCTGGCCAGCACCACCTGGATTTTCTGACTCATGTAGCCAGGCGACAGCGACAGTTCGGTGAGGTGTTCCAACTGACGCGCACCGAAACCCGCCTCTTCCTTGAGCTCGCGGTTGGCGGCGGCCAGCACGTCCTCGCCCGGCTCGATCAGGCCCTTGGGCAACGACAGCTCGTACTCGTCGGTGCCGCCGCAGTATTCCTCGATCAACAGCGCATGCTCGGCATCGATCAGCGCCACGATCATCACCGCACCATAACCATTGCCGCGACCGACCAGGCGCTCGTAGGTGCGCTCGTTGCCGTTGGAGAAACGCAACTGCACGGCTTCGACCCGGAACAGACGGCTGCTGGCGACGATCTCGCGACTGAGGACGGTGGGTTTCTGGCGCATGGGTGCGGCTCCTTGGCATGAACGGGTTACTATACCGTGGCTTGCCGACCTGACGAGAGTTTCCCATGCCTGTTCTGCCCTGGTCCGCCATCGACACCGTCCTGCTGGACATGGACGGCACCCTGCTCGACCTGCACTACGACAATCGCTTCTGGCTCGACCACCTGCCCCAGCGCTATGCCGAATTGCACGGCGTGAGCCGGGCCATGGCCGAACTGGAGCTGCGCCCGCTGTTCGAGCAGCATGCGGGCACGCTGAATTGGTATTGCCTGGATTTCTGGAGCCGCGAATTGCGCCTGCCGATCCGTGAGCTCAAGCGCGAAATCGCCGACCTGATCGCCCTGCGCCCGGACGCCGACACCTTCCTGGCCGCGCTGCGCCAGGCCGGCAAGCGCGTGGTGATGATCACCAATGCCCACCGCGACTCGCTGTCGCTCAAGCTCGAACGCATTGAGCTGGCGCCCTACTTCGAGCGGATGATCAGCTCCCACGACTACGGCTACCCGAAAGAGAGCCCGCAGTTCTGGGACGCCCTGCGCGCCGACATCGACTTCGAGCCAGCGCGCAGCCTGTTCATCGACGACACCTTGTCGATCCTGCGCAGCGCAGGTCGGTTCGGCGTTGGCCATCTGCTGGCCGTGCGCCAGCCCGACAGCCGCGCAGCAGAGCGTGACACGCAGGAATTCGATGCAGTCGAGGATTATCGGGCGTTGTTACAGGGCCTGTGACGGACGCTTCGCGGGCGACCCCGCGAAGACTACCGCGCGCGGCTCAGTCGGGAATGCGCAGCACCTGCCCTGGATAGATCTTGTTCGGGTCCGACAGCATCGGCTTGTTGGCCTCGAAGATCTTCTGGTACTTGTTGGCGTCGCCATACACCCGCTTGGAGATGGCACTGAGCGTATCGCCCGGCTCCACCGTGACGAACCGCGCCGCCTTGTCGGCCGCACCACTGACGGTGATCTGTTCGTCCACCGAGGCCACGCCTTCAATGTTGCCCGCCGTCAGGACGATCTTCTCCTTCTCCTCCTGACTCGCCACTTCGCCCTTGAGAATGACTTTGTCGCCCTCGACCGAGGCCGTGATGTTCGGATTGCCCAGGCCCACGTTTTGCAAATGCTTCTTCAACTGTTCCTTGGCATTGGCAGGGGTCAGCAGTTCGATCAGCTTCTCGCCGGCTTCCTTGACGAAACTGAACATGCTCATGACGTGCTCCTTAGTAGATGAGTGCTCGGAACGGTTCAGTCTAGGCGAGGAATTCCCTGGGCGCCTGCTGCGACCAATCGACGCGGCCTATCACGGTATAGAACCTAACGATTAGACGCCGCACAGCCACTGGCACTAGGCTTGTATGCGTATACCAGCCGCCGGTGATCCGTCCCGATGAACAGCAAGCCTCCGGTCTGCGCGGCCTCAACCCCCCTGTCCCTGCCCGCCGCCAGCAACACCTACGATTATGTCCAGTTGTCCGACCAGACGGGCGAGCGTACGCCGCTGGCCGAAGAAGTCGCCCTGGCCATCGTCTATAACGGCCTGAACCAGGCGGTGATGCTGGTCAGCCCGACCGACCTGGAAGACTTCGCCGTCGGCTTCAGCATCGGCAGCGGCATCGTCGCCAACCTTGAAGACATCTACGACGTCAAGCTCTCCGGCAGCGGCTCGGCGTTGTACGCCGATGTCGAAATCTCCAGCCGCGCATTCTGGAACCTCAAGGACCAGCGCCGCCAGTTGGCCGGCACCAGCGGTTGCGGCCTGTGTGGCGTCGAAGCCCTGGAGCAGGCCTTGCCAGCGCTGCAACGCCTGCCCGGCGCGCCGCTGCCGCCGGTGCAGTGGCTGGACGATCTGCGCCGACGCATCGACGCCTTCCAGCCGCTCGGCCAGCACTGCGGCGCGGTGCATGCCGCGCTGTTCATGGACCGCAACGGTGAACTGCTGCTGGGCCGTGAAGACATTGGTCGACATAACGCCCTGGACAAGTTGATCGGCGCCCTGCTGCGCCAACGCATCGACACCCAGGGCGGCCTGGCCATCGTCACCAGCCGCTGCAGCCTGGAATTGATCCAGAAAGTCCTGCGCGCCGGCATCCAGACCCTGGTCAGCCTTTCTGCGCCCACAGGCCTTGCCCTGCAGTGGGCGCGCCAGCACAACCTCAACCTCATCCATCTGCCCAAACACAGCGCACCGCGGGTGTTCAGCCCCGCGGCGGAGTCGTAAAACCGTGACCTCCTACGAGAAAGTTCCAGACAACGCCCCTGCTTCCAGCCCTCGCTACAAGCCCTACCACGGCCCCGCCGGTGGCTGGGGCGCGTTGCGCAGCGTGGCCAAGGCCTGGGTGGGCAGCGACAACGCGCTGAAGAACATTCGCGCCCTGCTCAAGACCAACCAGCATGGCGGCTTCGACTGCCCCGGCTGCGCCTGGGGCGATTCGCCGGAAAGCGGCATGGTCAAGTTCTGCGAGAACGGCGCCAAGGCGGTCAACTGGGAAGCGACCAAGCGCCGCGTGGACGCCGCCTTCTTCGCCCGCTACAGCGTCAGCGCACTGCTCGAGCAGAGCGACTACTGGCTGGAATACCAGGGCCGACTGACCGAGCCGATGGTCTACGAGCCGGCCAGCGACCGTTACCGGCCAATCGACTGGGACGCCGCCTTCGCGCTGATCGCCGAGCACCTCAAGGCGCTGGAATCGCCGGATCAGGCCGAGTTCTACACCTCCGGGCGCGCCAGCAACGAGGCCGCCTACCTATACCAATTGTTCGTGCGCGCCTACGGCACCAACAACTTCCCCGACTGCTCGAACATGTGCCATGAGGCCAGCGGCGTGGCCTTGGGCCAGAGCGTCGGCGTGGGCAAGGGCACCGTCACCTACGACGACTTCGAGCATGCCGACGCGATTTTCGTGCTCGGCCAGAACCCCGGCACCAACCACCCGCGCATGCTCGATCCGCTGCGCGATGCGGTCAAGCGCGGCGCCCAGGTGGTCTGCGTCAACCCGCTCAAGGAGCGTGGCCTGGAGCGCTTCCAGCACCCGCAGCACCCGCTGGAAATGCTGCTCAACAGCGACCGCCCGACCAACACCGCGTTCTTCCGCCCGGCCCTGGGTGGTGACATGGCGCTGCTGCGCGGCATGGCCAAATTCCTCCTGCAATGGGAACGCGAGGCCCAGGCCAAGGGCGAGCCAGCGGTCTTCGACCACGCCTTCATCGCCGAGCATGGCCAGGGCGTGGACGAGTACCTGGCCGTGGTCGAGGCCACGCCGTGGGCGCAGATCGTCGAGCAGTCGGGCCTGACGCTTGACGATATCGAGCTGTCAGCGCGCATGTACTGCAAGGGCAAGCGGGTGATCATGTGCTGGGCCATGGGTATCACCCAGCACCGCCACTCGGTGCCGACCATCCAGGAAATCGTCAACCTGATGCTGCTGCGCGGCAACATCGGCAAGCCTGGCGCTGGCCTGTGCCCGGTGCGTGGCCACAGCAACGTGCAGGGCGACCGCACCATGGGCATCAACGAGCGCCCACCGGTGGCCCTGCTCGATGCCATCGAGCGGCGCTTCAACTTCCCGGTCCCGCGCAGCAACGGCCACAACACGGTCGAGGCGATCCACGCCATGCTCGAAGGTCGGGCCAAGGTGTTCATCGGCCTGGGCGGCAACTTCGCCCAGGCGACGCCCGACACCGAGCGCACCGCCCAGGCGCTGCGCAACTGTGCACTGACCGTGCACATCAGCACCAAGCTCAACCGCAGCCACCTGATCCACGGCCAGCAGGCGCTGATCCTGCCGTGCCTGGGGCGCACCGACATCGACATGCAAGGCGAAGGCCCACAAGCGGTGACGGTAGAAGACTCGTTCAGCATGGTTCACCCCTCCAACGGCCAGTTGCGCCCCTGTCGCGGCAGATGCGTTCCGAGCCTGCGGTGATCGCCGGCATCGCCGCCGCCACGCTGGGCAGCCATCCGGTGGACTGGAACTGGATGGTGGCCGACTACGACCGCATCCGCGACCTGATCGCCGACACCATTCCCGGCTTCACCGATTTCAACCAGCGCCTGCAAAAGCCGGGTGGTTTCTACCTGGGCAACAGCGCCGGCGAACGGCAGTGGAAGACCACCAGCGGACGCGCCAACTTCAGGGCCAACCTGCTGCCGGATAGCCTGCTCGACGAACGCGTACGCGCCAGCGGCCAACTGCCGGACCTGATCCTGCAATCGATGCGCTCGCACGATCAGTACAACACCACCATCTATGGCCTGGACGACCGTTATCGCGGCGTGCGCGGCCAGCGCGAGGTGCTGTTCGCCAACGAGGCCGACATCATTCGCCTGGGCTTCAAACCGGGGCAGAAGGTCGACATCGTGTCGCTGTGGGGCGATGAGCACGTGCGCCGTGTGCACGGTTTCACCCTGCTGGCCTTCGATATTCCGGCAGGCCAGGCGGCGGCTTACTACCCTGAGGTGAACCCGCTGGTGCCGCTGGAGAGCATCGGCGACGGCAGCCACACGCCGACGTCGAAGTTCATCGCCATCCGGCTGGAAGCCGCACGCGAAAACGGCCAGATCATTCGCGTGGCCTGACCTGCGCGCTATCGACTGCGGCCGCGCTGTTCTCCTGGGTCGCGCGGCCGCGTCGTTTCAGAAGCGATCCAGCCGATAGGCTGCCATTTCCGGGCCAGCGGCTTCATGGGCCAGACGGCCCACCCACTCGGCCGTCAGCGCGGCCTGGGTCAAACCCAGGTGCTGGTGCCCGAAGGCCAGCAACACGCGGCCCGCGCATGCTCGGTCGATCACTGGCAGCGAATCGGGCAGCGAGGGCCGCATGCCCATCCACGGAGTCGCCCCTTCGGCAGACAATTCACGCTGGAACAGGCCTTGGCTCAACCGATGCAGTTGCCAGGCGCGCGGCAGGTTGGGCGGCGCCTGCAACCCGGCGAATTCCACCGTGCCCGCCAGCCGCAGCCCGCCCTCCATGGGCGTCATGATGAAGCGGCGCTCCCAGGACGTGACCGCCACGGGCAGGCGCTGCCGCTCGTTCGGCAACATCAGGTGATAACCGCGTTCGGTGTCCAACGGCACCCGCTGGCCGGTCAATGCCTGCGTCAGGTGGGCCGAATGGGCACCGCAGCAGATCAGCACCTGTCGGGCCGCAATCCTGCCGTGGTCGCCGCTCAACTGGACCTGCTCGGCGTGCACCTGTCCGCCTTGGACCTCGGCCTGGACGAAGCGCACGCCGTGGGCCAGGGCCGCGTCGAACAGCGCACGGAGCAGCCGATACGGATCGACGAAATGTCCGGTATTGGGGAAGAACAAGCCACCGAGCAGCCTGTCGCTCAACTGCGGCGCCGTCTCGTGCAAGCGCTCGGCCGACCACAGGTCGACCGGCACCCCCTGCGCCTGCATGCGCGTGCGCAGGGCGACCAGGGGTTGCAGCGACTCGGGCCGCTCGTACACCAGCAACGAACCGTCACCACGGAACAGTTCGCCCTGCCCGATCAAGGCCAGCAATCGCTGCCATGCCGACAGACTGCCTTCGTTGAGCCGACGCAGGCCGGCCACCGTGCGCTGGTAGGGTGCCGGACGCAGGTTGAGCAACAGCCGGGCGAACCACGGCAGGGCCTTGGGCAGGTATTTCCAGTCCAGGCGCAGCGGGCCCATCGGGTCCAGCAGCATGCCCGGCAGGCGCTTGCAGATCGACCAATCGGCGATGGGAAACACCTGCTCGCTGGCCAGGTGCCCGGCGTTGCCATACGAGGCCCCCATGCCCGGCGGCTGACGATCGATCAACATCACCCGGCGACCCTGACGAGCCAGTTGCAGGGCGCAGGCAACCCCGACGATGCCTGCCCCCACCACCGCGATATCGGTATCCAGCGGCTGATCCATGCTCACGCTTCCCGTCTGCCGTCGAGCAAGCGCCTCAGCCTCAGTGGATTGCCCTGCTGCAACGCCTTGGGGAGCAAGGCATCAGGCACATCCTGGTAGCACACCGGGCGCAGGAAGCGCAGGGTCGCGGCGCTGCCCACCGAGCTAGTGCGGGCATCGGAAGTGGCCGGGAACGGCCCGCCATGGACCATGGCATCGCAGACTTCCACGCCGGTCGGCCAGCCGTTGACCAGAATCCGCCCGGCCTTGCGCTCCAGTACCGGCAACAGGCGGCGGGCGCTGTCGATATCGGCCGCGTCCAGATGCAGCGTGGCGGTCAACTGCCCTTCCAGCCGCTCGGCCACTTGATGCACTTGCCGATCGTCACGGCACACCACCAGCAACGACGCCGCGCCGAATACCTCGTGCGCGAGCCCAGGGTCGGCCAGAAACGCGTCGGCCTGGGTGACGTAAAGCTGGGCCTGGCCCTGATTCGGCCCTTGCCCGGCCAGCCCACTGGCGACGGCCTGCACCTGGGGATGGGCGCGCAGTTGGCCGACGCCAGTCTCATAGGCCTGGTGGATAGCCGGGGTCAACATGGTCTGCGCTGCGACTTGACGCAGTTGCGCACTGGCCGCGTCTATGAAGCGCTGCACGTCGGGGCCTTGACGGGCGATGACCAGGCCAGGGTTGGTGCAGAACTGCCCGGCGCCTTGGGTCACGGAGGCGACGAAACCCTGTGCCAGCGCGTCGGTCCGTGCGCCTAATGCCGCCTCGAACAGGAACACCGGATTGATGGAACTCATCTCGGCGTACACCGGGATAGGCTCCGAACGCGCCTGGGCCGCCCGGCACAGGGCGATGCCCGCAGTGCGCGAGCCGGTGAAACCGACCGCCTTGATGCGCGGGTCGCTGACCAGCGCGATGCCCACCTCATGCCCCACGCCATAGAGCAGCGAAAAAGTGCCCTCCGGCAGCCCGCAATCGCTCACCGCCTGCGCCAGCGCACGGCCCACCAGCTCGCTGGTGCCTGGATGGGCGCCGTGGGCCTTGACCACCACCGGGCACCCGGCAGCCAACGCCGAGGCGGTGTCGCCACCGGCGACCGAGAAGGCCAGGGGGAAGTTGCTGGCGCCGAACACCGCCACCGGACCGAGCGCCACCTGGCGCTGGCGCAGGTCCGGACGCGGCAACGGTTGGCGCTCGGGCAGCGCCGGATCGATCCGCACGTCCAGCCATTCGCCGGCGCGTACCACGCGGGCGAACAGGCGCAGTTGCTGGCAGGTGCGCCCGCGCTCACCCTGAATGCGCGCCTTGGGCAGGCCGGTTTCGGCGACGGCGCGTTCGACCAGCTCATCGCCCAGCGTTTCGATGCCATTGGCGATGGCGTCGAGAAACAGCGCCCGTTGCTCGAGCGTGGTTTCCCGATAGGTGTCGAACGCGGCCTCGGCCAGCGCGCAGGCCTGGGCCACCTGCTCGCGGCTGGCGCCGAGATAGGCCGGCTCCAGAGGCTGGGCCGTGGCTGGGTTGATGGCGTGAACGGCAGCGCCGACGCCGGGTGTCGAGGTCTGGCCGAGCAGCAGGTTACCGGTGAGCCTCATGGCGTCTCCTGGGCATTCGATGAAGGGGAAAACGGGCTGCGAGGCAGCCCAGGGTGGGCTCAGGCGAGGTTCTGCTCGGCCGACCAGTTGGCGTACCAGGTGCGGAACAGCGCGTACTGCTGTTCGGCGTAGTGACGCTGGGCGACGCTCAGTTCATCGCTTTCGTTGAAGTGCAGGCTGTACTCGCGGTCGCCGTTGAGCACCATCAGGTGCTTGTAATACAGCACCAGGTCGCAGCCCTCGTCGAACGACGAAAGCACGGCCAGCGCCGACTCCAGTTCACGGGCCTGGCGACGGGCACGGGCGTCGCCCTTGGCGGCTGCACGGCTGAGACTGACCAACTGCAGCACTTCGCGAGGCAAGGCATTGCCGATACCGGTAATGGCACCCGTGGCGTTGCAGTTGACGAAGCCATGCACCAACTGGGTGTCGACACCGACCATCAGCGTCACCTGGTCATCCTGGGACGTGATGTGTTCGGCGGCATAACGCAGGTCGGCACCGCCGCCGAACTCCTTGAAGCCGATCAGGTTGGGGAACGCGCGGCGCAGTTCGAAGAACAGCTCGGCGCGGGTGGCGAAGCCGTAGTAAGGACTGTTGTAGATCACCGCCGGCAGCGCCGGTGCGGCCGCCAGAATGGCCGAGAAGTGATGTTTCTGGGCGGTCGGCGAGGCGCCGCGGCTCAGCACCCGGGGAATGACCATCAGGCCAGCGGCGCCGACCTTCGCCGCGTGGGCAGCATGGGAAACCGCCTCGCGGGTGTTCACTGCGCCCGTGCCGACGATGGTGGGAATACCTGCAGCCACCAGACGCGCCACCCCTTCCTGGCGTTCGGCTTCGGTCAGCAGCGGCCAGTCGCCCATGGAGCCGCAGTAGACCACGGCGCTCATGCCCGCCTCGATCAGCGCCTGGCCCTTGCGCACCAGCGCGTCGAAGTCGGGTGTACGGTCGGCAGTGCAGGGGGTCATCAGCGCGGGCATGGTGCCGCTGAAAATGTTGTCGGTCATTGTGATTGCTCCTGAGGCTGTTCAGTGGAAGAAGAAACCGGGGTCAGATGCCCCAGGCGAACGGATCGTGCTCGTCGATCAGCAGGGTGCTGTCGGCGGTGAGGTAGGCGCGGCCGGTGATGAACGGGCGAATACCCTCGCCATGCGGCTCGTAGCGACCGTGGAACTGGCTGCCGGTGATGCTGGCCTGGGTCCAGACCTGGCCGGGCTGCAGCTTGCCGTCCGCCGCCAGGCAGGCCAGCTTGGCGCTGGTGCCGGTGCCGCAGGGCGAGCGGTCGTAGGCCTTGCCGGGGCACATCACGAAGTTGCGGCTGTCGGCATGGGGGTCGTCGGCGAACAGCTCGACATGGTCGATGGGCGCGCCCTGCTCGCCGGTGATGCCCTGCGCCTGCAGCGCTTCGAGCATCGTCCAGGTGTAGGCGGTCAACGCCTCGCGGTTGTCCAGTGCCAGACGCTGACCATGCTCGCAGACCAGGAAGAACCAGTTGCCGCCCCAGGCGACGTCGCCGTGCACCACGCCATGCCCCGGCACCGTCACCGCCACCTGGCGGCGATAACGGTAGGACGGCACGTTGCCGACGGTGATGGCACCGTCCTCGTGCAAGGTGGCGCTGACCTGGCCGACCGGCGTGTCGATCCTGTGCAGACCTGTGCCAATCAGGCCCAGGTACTGCAACGAGGCGATCAGGCCGATGGTGCCGTGGCCGCACATGTTCAGGTAGCCGGTGTTGTTGAAGAAGATCACCCCGCAGGTGGCGTCAGGCGATACCGGCGGGCAGTACAGCGCGCCGACCAGCACGTCGTTGCCGCGCGGTTCGAGCAGGCAGGCGCGGCGCCAGTGATCGTGCCGGTCGCGCAACTCGTCGCGCTGCTCGGCCAGGCTGCGCCCGTGCAAGGCGGGGAAGCCTTGCATGACCAAGCGGGTCGGTTCGCCGCCGGTGTGGGAATCGATGACGTGGAGTCGTTTCATGGGCAAGGTCCGTGGCGAAGGTCAGGAGAACGCAGCGGTGGCCGGCGGGCCGGTGACGGTGTCGGCAGCGCTTTCGCTTTCGTCATCGTCCTCCAGGCGCACCAGGGCGGCCGGCACGCCCGTGGCGGCGCCCCAGTAGTAGATTCCCAGCGCACAGACAGCGACGACGACGGTGTCCAGCGGGTGGCCGAGCACCCCCAGGCCGCCGAAGCTGCCCAGCCACGACAGCAGCAAGGTGATCGCGTAGAAGCCAATCAGCCAGGCCGAGGAGCGCACCTGCTGAGCCAGCGACAGGTGCTCGGTGGGGACGAAACGGCGGCACAGCAGGTACAGCACGAACATCGCGATCTGCAGCGTCAGCAGCCAGGACACCGTGCTCCAGCCGGACCAGTAGACGATCAGCGCCGCGATGATGAATGAAAGCGGGCCGAGCACCGCCATGCCCTTGACCCGGAACGGGCGTGGCATCTGCGGGGCGCTGCGACGCAGCGCGGCCACGCTCACCGGTGCCACGGCATAGCTGAGCACCAGCGCCGCCGAGACCACGTTGATCAGCGCTTCCCACGACGGGAAAGGCAGGGTCCAGAACACCGACAGCGCGAAGGTCAGCCACAGGGCCGGACGCGGGATGCCAGACTGTGCGTCGATGCGGGTGAAGTAGCGGAAGAAGGTGCCGGTCTGCGCCCAGCCGTAGATCACCCGGGGCGTGGCGTTCATGTAGATGTTGCCGCAGCCGCTGGGCGAGATCACTGCGTCGGCGACCACCAGGTAGGCCAGCCAACCTACGCCCAGGGCCAGGGCGATGTCGCGGTACGGCAGCGCCAGTTCGCGGGTGATCCCGGCCCAGCCGCTGGTCAGCATCTCGGTCGGTACGCTGCCTAGAAAGGCCAATTGCAGCAGGGCATAGATGGCCGTGGACAGCAGCACCGACAGAATCAGGGCGATGGGGATGGTGCGCTGGGGATTCTTCACTTCGCTGGCCACCGAGATGATCGGGGTCAGGCCCAAGTAAGCGAAGATGATGCCGCCGGCCGACACCGCCATTTCCACACCGGAGAGGCCGAACGGCGCGAATCCCTGGACCTGGAAGTTGGCGGGCTTGAAGAAGGTGAACAGCACGCCGATGACCAGCAGCGGCACGATGAACTTGAACACGCTGATCAGGTTGTTGGCTTTGGCGAAGGTTTTCACGCTGCGGTAATTGAGCCAGAAGAACAGCGCGAGCAAGGCGAACTGCACCAGCCAGCCCAACACGGTGGGATCGCTGGAAGCGGTCTTGGTCAATCCCGGGAACCAGGCAGCGGCGTACTGGCGTGAGGCGACCACTTCGATGGCGATCAAGCTGGAGAAGGCGATCAGGGTGATGAAGCCCATCAGGTAACCCAGCAGCGGCCCATGGGAGTACACCGGATAACGCACCACGCCGCCCGCCCGTGGCAGGGCGGCGCCCAGCTCGCAATAGACGATGCCCAACAGCAGCACGGCGAAACCACCCAGCAGCCAGGAGAAAATCCCGGCTGGCCCGGCGATGGCCGAGACATGGCTGGCAGCGAACAGCCAGCCGGAGCCGAAAATCGCGCCGAGGCCGATGAACGTGAGGTCCAGCAGGGATAACTGTTTCTTGAATTTGCCTGACATGGTTGCGCCTTTTTGTTGGTTATTGGATAGGCAGGTCTGATGTCACCCGAGGCGGCTAGGCGCCGTGATCGTGCTGAACGCAGGACGGCGTTGCGCAGTAACAGAGTGAACCGAGCGCGGGCTGGCTTCTTGATGGTTTTCGGCAGATGCGATGACGATATCGGCACAGTCGGCTGAAACGCTGGCGTGCCAGGGCGGGCCGCGACTAGGCTGTCGATCGCACCTCGACAGGTCTGCGCGCTTCAGGCGAATGCCCGAGCAGGCCGGGTGCGCCCCTTTTCTTCAGCCAAGAATCGACCGATGAACGATCTGCCACTGGCCACCCTGTACCAGTCTCTCGAGCAGTCCCGCCCGGCCACCTTGGAGGCCTTGCTGGCGGGCGTGTCGCTGCTGCTGCCGATCCTCGACGCCATCCCCAACGCGGCGATCTTCATCAAGGATCCGGCAGCACGTTATGTGCTGGCCAACAGCACCTTGGTGCAGCGTTGCGGCTTGAGGCGCCTGCAGCCACTGCTGGGCAAGACCAGCGCCGAGGTGTTCCCGGCGCAGTTGGGGCCGGGCTATACCGAGCAGGACCGGCGAGTGTTGCAGGAGGGGCGGGTGCTGGAGGACCAGTTGGAGCTGCATCTGTACGGCAGCCGCGAGCCGGGCTGGTGCCTGACCCACAAGCGCCCGCTCTACAATCATCTGGATGAGATCATCGGCCTGGTGGGCATTTCGGTCGACCTGCAGGCCGCTGCCGACAGCCACCCCGCCTATCGACGCCTGGCGGCGGTGGACGAGCATATCCGCAGGCACTTCCATCAGCCGATCAGCCTGCGCGAGCTGACCCGCATCGCTGGGATTTCCGTGGCCCAACTGGAGCGCTACTGCAAACGGGTGTTCCACCTGACACCGCGGCAGATGATCCACAAGGCGCGATTGGAGCAGGCGCATCGGCTGTTGCTGAGCGACAGGCCGATCACCGAGGTGGCGATGGCGTGCGGCTACACCGATCACAGCGCCTTCAGTCGTCAGTTCAAGCAACTGACCGGCTTCACCCCACGCCAGTATCGTCAGGCCACCTCGCGCAGTGCAGACGACGCAGTGCCGAATCGGTGCTGAACGAGGCACGTGAAGTAATCTAGGACTGCCGAAAAAGCACAAAGTTTCATACGCAAATCAACAACTTAGAAGATTGTGTACAACTCGTGCCAATCGTCGGATTTCCGTTGCCAGCCCCCGCTTCGAGCGGCAAATTCCGCCTCGTCATCCCTATGAGGCTCTGTTGATGAAGAAGTACTCCTCGATTCTGTTGTTGTCTCTCGGCCTGCTCAGCGGCGCTGCCATGGCCGGCGGTACCACCGAAGCCGGCGTTGGCGGCGCATTGGGCGGGGTACTCGGCTCGGTGGTCGGCCAGTCCATCGGCGGCAACACCGGCTCGGCCATTGGTGCGGGCTTGGGTGGTGCAGCGGGCAGCGCCGTCGGCGCCGACAAACGCCAGCGCGGTGAAGCGGCCATTGGCGGCGCACTGGGCGCAGCGGGCGGTAACGTGGTGGGTCGCCAGTTGGGCGGCAGCACCGGCAGCCTGGTGGGCGCAGCGGCCGGCGGCGGCGCCGGTGGCGCGTTGGGCAACTACATGGGCAATCGCGCCGACCAGGACGATCGCCGCTACCGCCGCGACGACCGTCGTCACTGGGACCACGGCCCGCGTGATCGCCACTACGGCCACCGCAAGCACGGGCGCCACGGCCGGCACTGATACACGCCACGCCCTACGCCTGACACCTAAGGCCTCGCCCTCACCCGGCGAGGTCTTTGCGTTTGGGCAAATGCCAGGGCTTAGGGGCCTCCCCGATATGGAGGCCGAGAGTCACTGGATATGATTTCCCATCCGCCATCAGAACACGGGACGCAGGGAATGCGCACGAGCATCGTCGATCCAACATGCCAGCCCGGCCCCGGGGAGGCCCTAGGATGACGGACGCCACCTGCACTCCAACGCTGGATCAGGCCTGCTTCGAGCGTATCCGTCAGCGGGTCTGCCAGGCCACGGGCTATCGCCTGGCCGACGAGCGCCGCGCGGTGGTCGCCAGTCGCCTGCAATCACGCCTTCAACACCACGGCCTGACTAGCTTCGAAGCCTATCTCGAACGCGTCGACGAACAGCCCGCCGAACAGGCGTTGCTGTTGAGCCTGCTGATCGCCCGCGACACCTATTTCTTCCGCGAACACCGCCACTTCGAGCATCTGTTCCGCTGGCTGCCGAGCCTGGATCATCCACCGCGTCTGTGGAGCGCCGCCTGCGCCAGTGGCGAGGAAGCCTGGAGCCTGGCCATGGTGGCCGACCAGAGCGTACCGACCGGCTGGGAAGTCCTGGCCAGCGACTACGACAGTGGCTTGCTGCAACAGGCCGCCCGTGGTCGCTACGACCTGTCCCAGGCACGCTATTTCCCTCCTGGCTGGATGAGCCGCTACTGCCTGTGTGGTGCCGAGCCCCCTGCCAGTCGTCTACAGATCGCCTCCGGTCTGCGGGAGCGGGTACGCTTCGAGCTCATCAATCTGATCCAGCCATTGCCGGATGAGCTGGGTGAGTTCGACGCGATCCTGCTGCGTAATCTGCTCGCGGGTTTCGACCAGCGATGCAAGGCCGATGTGCTGCTGCGCCTGATGCCCCACTTGCGCCCCGGCGGGCTGCTGATGATCGGTCACAGCGAAAGCATCCACGGCCTGGACCTGCCACTGCGGCCGATACTGCCGTCAGTGTTCGAACGCTTATGATGAACAGCACTGCCGCATCGAACGGCAGACAAGGACTGGTCGCGCTCCCGCGCGGCAGTGCGCTTGTGGATCGAGCAGGCCTGCCGCCCCCCTTCCCTTGCGAAACAGGCCTTGACCCATGCCTTGCCGAATCCTGCTTGCCGACGACTCGCCCCTTTTCCGCGCCGGCCTGCGCGCCCTGCTCGAACAGAAGAAGGAATACGCCGTCGTAGCCGACACCAGCGATGCCATGAGCGCCGTGGCCCTGGCGGAAAAGCTGCGGCCGGAAATCGTCGTGCTGGACATGAACAGCGACACCCTGAACCGCCAGCAAGTGCTGCAAGAGCTCTTCATCCGCGTACCGGGCAGCCGCGTGCTGATGCTGTCGGCGCGCTCGGAACTGGAGCATGTGATGAACTGCCTGCAGCTCGGGGCACAGGGTTTCCTGCTCAAAAGCGCCACGGTCTGCGAATTCGAACAGGCCTTGCAGACCTTGCGCAGTGGCGGTCAGTACCTGTCATCGACGGTGCTGCCGATGGTCATCGGCCAGGCCCTCAAGCATAACCGCAAGCGCCCGGCCAGCCCCGCACAGGCCCCGCTGACCCCACGCCAACTGGAGATCCTGCGCCTGATCGCACGAGGCGAAAGCACCCGTTCGATCGCCGATGGCCTGGGCCTGAGCGTCAAGACCGTCGAAGCCCATCGCTCGCAGATCATGCACCGCCTGCAGATCCACGATGTCCCCGGACTGGTGCTGTTCGCCGTCCGCGAGGGCATCATCTGCCTCAACGATTGAGCGACAACCCGGCCAGGATCAATTGCAGGGTTTCGGGCAGCGGTGCAGCACGGCCCGTGGCGCGCTCGACGAACACCTGCACCACTCGGCCCATCGCGCAGGCTTCTGACTCACCCGGACGATACAGTGCCAGACGGAACTCGACGGTGCTGCCACCCAGGCGCGAGACACCCAGCGCCACTTCGAGCACATCGGGGAAGCCTGGCAAGGCGAAGAAATCGGCCGCCGAACTGACCACCAACGCCGCCAGCTCGCCTTCACGCAGGTCGAGTTCGGCCTGCTCGATCAGAAAAGCCTGGATGGCGGTTTCGAACAGGGCATGCACGGTGGAGCCGGCCATGTGGCCGTTGTGGTCGTTGTCCTGCGGGCGGGTGAGGATGGGGTGGAAATGCGAGAAGGCACTGCGCTGGATGGACTCGGTCATGGGGTATCCAAAGCGGGTGGCGGGAAAACAAGCTTCCCACATTTGCCCGAAGACACTCCAGAGCCACGCGCAGCCCCCTCGCCAGTCACAAAAAAGCCGCCCCGAGGGACGGCTCTTCGTCGCGTGGGACGCGCTTACAGCTGCGGACCGGCCGCCTTGATGGCGTCGGAGACGTCGAACTTGTTGAAGTTCTCGGTGAACAGCTTGGCCAGGCCTTTGGCGGCCTCGTCGTAGGCCGCCGGGTCAGCCCAGGTGTTGCGTGGGTTGAGCAGTTGAGTGTCGACGCCCGGAACGGCCTTCGGCACGTCCAGGTTGATGATGTCCAGGTGCTCGGTTTCGGCACCGATCAGCGCGCCGCTCTGGATCGCAGCGATCACGGCACGGGTAGTGGGGATGCAGAAACGCTTGCCAACGCCATAGCCACCGCCAGTCCAACCGGTGTTGACCAGGTAGACCTTGGAGCCGAAGCCTTTGATACGCTTGATCAGCAGCTCGGCGTACTCACCCGCCGGACGCGGGAAGAACGGTGCGCCGAAGCAGGTGGAGAAGGTCGACTTGATGCCGCTGCCCGAGCCCATTTCGGTGGAACCGACCAGCGCGGTGTAGCCGGACAGGAAGTGATAGGCCGCCTGCTCGTTGTTCAGGATCGACACAGGCGGCAGCACGCCGGTCAGGTCGCAGGTCAGGAAGATGACGGCATTCGGCTCGCCACCCAGGTTGGCCTCGGAACGCTTGGCGACGTGCTCCAGTGGGTAGGCGGCGCGGCTGTTCTGGGTCAGGCTGAAGTTGGCGTAGTCGGCATGGCCGGCCTCGTCGATGATCACGTTTTCCAGCACTGCGCCGTGCTTGATGGCTTTCCAGATGACCGGCTCGTTCTTCTCGGACAAGTCGATGCACTTGGCGTAGCAGCCGCCTTCGATATTGAAAACGACGCCCTCGCCCCAGCCGTGCTCGTCGTCACCGATCAGGTAACGGCTTTCGTCGGCCGACAGGGTGGTCTTGCCGGTGCCGGACAGGCCAAAGAACAGGGTCACGTCGCCTGCCTCGCCAATGTTGGCGGCGCAGTGCATAGGCAGTACGTCAGCAGCCGGCAGCAGGAAGTTCTGCACCGAGAACATGGCCTTCTTCATTTCGCCGGCGTAGCACATGCCGGCGATCAGCACCTTCTTCTGGGCGAAGTTGAGGATGACGCAGCCATCGGAGTTGGTGCCGTCACGCTCGGGCACGCACTCGAAATTGGCGACGTTCAGCACCTGCCACTGGTCGCGACCGGCCGGGTTGAACTGGCCGTCTTCCGGGGTGATGAACAGGCAGCGGCCGAACAGGTTCTGCCAGGCGGTCTGGGTGGTCATCTTGACCGGCAGGTAGTGCTCCTGGGCAGCACCGACGTGCACGTAGGAAACGAAGTGTTCCTGGGCGTTGTTGAACGCCTCGACGCGGTCCCACAAGGCATCGAACTTTTCGGCCGGGAACTTGCGGTTGATCGGGCCCCAGGCAATGGCGGCAGAGGTGCTCGGCTCATCGACGATGAAGCGGTCAGCGGGCGAACGACCGGTGCGGTGACCGGTTTTCACGACCAGTGCGCCAGTATCGGCCAGCACGCCTTCCTTGCGAGACAGCGCTTGTTTCACCAGCTCGTCGACGCTCAGGTCGGTGTACACGGTGTTGTTGGCTTGCGTCATGAGATACCCCATCCGGCCCGAGGCCGAGTGCTCCAAACGTTTTTGTAGTGGTCTGTTTCAAACTACTACAGCGAAAAATTGGCCGGATTATGCCAGAAACGCCCAAAAAAAGTAGACCCCTCCTGTCGTATCTGCGCTTTTGCGCAGTTAGACAGGAGAATCTCCTGCGATGAAGCGTTTCAGTGGAGAGTTTCTGATGCCCCATCCGTGCCACCGCCAGCGAACAATTGCGCCACATCGGTTGCATCGAAGAGATAGCGCTCGTTGCAGAACTGGCAATCGATTTCCACCGTGCCGCCGCATTCCTCGACCAGCGCCTTGGCATCGGCCTCGCCGAGGCTGACCAAGGCATTGCCGGAGCGCTCTCGGGAGCAACTGCAACTGAAGCGCAGTGGCTCGACATCGAACAGGCGCACAGCGTCCTCGTGATAGAGGCGGTGCAGCAGGGTTTCGTTGTCCAGCGCCCACTCCTCGGCCTTGAGGGTACTGGCCAGGGCCACTACATGCTGCCAACTCTCATCACGTTCTTCGTCATCGGGCTGGCGATCGCGCGGCAACTGCTGCAACAACAGGCCACGGGCCTTGCCGGCGGAAGCATCGAGCCAGAAGCGGGTGTTCAACTGCTGGGACTGCACGAAGTAGTTGGTGAAGCACTCGGACAGGTTCGCGCCATCCAGGTCGACGGTGCCCTGGTAGCGCTGGCCTTTGATCGGGTCGATGGTCAGCGTGAGGTGACCGTCGGGCATCAGCTCGGCGAGGCCGGCCTCGTTGGCGATCTGGTCGGCCTCGTAGCGGGCCATGCCGCGGATGTCGCGCTCGCCCGAGCACTCGACCATGAGCAGCGGGATAGGCCCTTGCGAGCGCGCCTGGAGAATCAGCAAGCCGTCGAACTTGAGTGCACCGACCAGGAGCGAGGTGGCGGCCATCAGTTCACCCAGCAGCGTGGCGACCGGCTGCGGATAGGGATGACGCGCCAGCACTTCGCCGTAGCTGTGGTCGAGGGAGACCCATTCGCCACGCACGTCGCGGTCTTCGAAAAGGAAGCGTTGGGTGAAATCGGTGTCAGGTAAATCGCTCATGGTTTCCCGGCTATCTGAATATTCTGAAAAGGATGACAAAATGATTGCAAGAGCCTACAAAGGCCCGTCGAAAGCGCCCACAAGGCGCTGAACTCAAGCTGGCGATCGAGGTATTTTATGGATAATCGGCCACTGTTCCAACCAAGGTGGTCCTGGGGACCACTGGCATTCTGCACCCTGCTGCCTATTGCACTACTGTGTTTCTGGTTGTGGCCGTTTGGCCAGATCCTGTTTCTGACTTTCGACGAGTGGCTGTTCCGCAGCCTCAACACGCCATTGGCCGACAACGCCGTGTGGCGCTGGATCTGGACCGTGGGCAGCCTGCGGCCCTTCGATATCGTCGTCGGCCTGATCCTGCTCGCCTTGCTGATCAAGGGCGACTGGGTGTTCAAGGCCGTTCAGGTTCGCCAGGCATTCTTCGGCTTTTTCGTCAGCCTGCTGCTGTTAGTGGTGGTGCGCGCGCTGTTTTCCAAGTGGGTCGATGCATCCGGTTGGCAGCATGACAGCCCGTCGATCGTGTTCGACGACGCCGTGCGCCTGAGCCAGTACTACCCGCACCTGGAAGAACACTGGGAACTGAAGGACCGGTCGAGCAAGAGCTTCCCAGGCGATCACGCCTCGGTGTTGCTGCTCTGGGCACTGTTCATGAGCCTGTTCAGCCGGCGCCTGGTCCAAGCCCTGGCGATCTGGGCACTGGCCACGCTGTTCATGCTGCCACGGCTGGTGGCCGGCGCGCACTGGGGCCAGGACGACTATGTCGGCGGGCTGGGCATGGCCGTGCTGGCACTGGGCTGGACCGTGCACACACCGCTGGCGGCCAAGGCCAGCACGGCGCTGTTGCGCTGGACCGCGCCGCTGTTCCGACTGCTGGGCAAGCTGCCGCTGATTGGACGCATGAGCGTGATTCGCGGCGCCTGAACCGCGTTTTGTCGGTCAACCGCGCCGAGCCAACGGCGCGGCTGACCGCACGGTTGAAATTGCCTAGTCGAAACTGCCCTGCAACTGATGAATCTGCCGGCGCTGTTTCTTGTTCGGCCGTCCATCGGTGGTCATCCCCACCGCGCCCGCCTTGCGCAGCTCGGCCGCGTGCTGACGACGCTGCAGGCTCTCGGCGGTTTCCTCGTAAAGGGTCTGCGCCTCAGGCGCGCCGCGCCGTACCAGTGACAACGCCTTGACCACCACGGTCTTTTCATCGAAACCGGTGCGCAGCACGAATTCATCGCCCACCCGAGGTTCCTTGCCCGGCTTGCAACGCTCGCCGCGACAGTGCACCTTGCCACTTTCGATGGCCGCCTTGGCCAGCGCGCGGGTCTTGTAGAAGCGCGCCGCCCACAACCACTTGTCCAGGCGTACCTTGTCGTCTTCTTCCGACTTTTGTGCCATCTCTGTGCCTCGAATTCTGTCTTTAACCGAACTGTACTACCGTAGCTGTCGGATGCAAAAAGTCCGTGTGATGCTTACAGTTCACCACCTCGTTCGCAGGCTGTGCTAATTGAAAACATTTGATCATCTGACAGTGATTGGCCTGCGCGAATGGATCGCCTTGCCCAACCTCGGCCTGGCAGGCCTGCGCGCCAAGATCGACACCGGCGCCAGCACCTCGAGCCTGCATGCCACCGACATCGAGCCGTTCGAACGCGATGGCCAACCCTGGGTGCGCTTCACCGCGCACCTGGGCTCGGTGGTGCAGCTGCGCCACCGCCGCTGCGAGGCGCCGTTGGTGACCATGAAGACCATCAAGAGCTCCAACGGCCACGCCCAGACCCGCTATGTGATTCGCACGCCGCTGGCACTGGGCGATCGGGTATGGGAGGTGGAGTTCACCCTGGCCTGTCGCAAGAGCATGCGCTACCGACTGTTGCTGGGATCGAAGGCGCTGGTGCACGGTCAACTGGTAGTGAACCCGGGCCTTAAGTACGTCCAGGACAAACCGGCCTTCGTGGCCACCCTCCCCCCTGTCACAGGTGCTGCATGAAGATCGCCGTGCTTTCGCGTAATCCGCGTCTGTATTCCACCCGCCGGCTGGTCGAAGCCGGCATCCAGCGCGGTCACGAGATGGTCGTGATCGACACCTTGCGCGCCTACATGAACATCGCCAGCCACAAGCCGCAGATCCACTACCGTGGCAAGCCGCTGGAGGGCTTCGATGCGGTGATCCCGCGCATCGGTGCCTCGGTCACGTTCTACGGCTGCGCCGTGTTGCGCCAGTTCGAGATGATGGGGGTCTATCCGCTCAACGAGTCGGTGGCCATCGCCCGCTCGCGGGACAAGCTGCGCTCGCTGCAGCTGCTGTCACGGCGCGGCATCGGCCTGCCGGTCACCGGCTTTGCCCACTCGCCTGACGACATTCCCGACCTGATCCAGATGGTCAACGGCGCCCCGCTGGTGATCAAGGTGCTCGAAGGCACACAGGGCATCGGCGTGGTGCTGTGCGAGACCACCAAGGCCGCCGAGTCGGTGATCGAGGCGTTCATGGGTCTCAAGCAGAACATCATGGTCCAGGAGTACATCAAGGAAGCCGGCGGCGCCGACATTCGCTGCTTCGTGGTGGGCGACAAGGTGATCGCCTCGATGAAGCGTCAGGCCAAGCCAGGGGAGTTCCGCTCCAACCTGCACCGAGGCGGCGTGGCCAGCCTGATCAAGATCACCCCCGAAGAGCGCATGACCGCCATACGCGCGGCCAAGGTCATGGGCCTGAGCGTGGCGGGTGTGGATATCCTGCGCTCCAACCACGGACCGCTGGTGATGGAGGTGAACTCGTCACCGGGTCTGGAAGGCATCGAGGTCACCACCGGCAAGAACGTGGCCGGGATGATCATCGAGCATCTGGAGAAACATGGCGGGCCGAATCAGACCCGCACCAAGGGCAAGGGCTGATCCATAGGGTTCGCGGCGCAGGCCGCGAACCCGGCTCACACCGCGTTGCGCGGCAGCAACAGGCCCAGCGGCAGGCGCACGCGGGCCTCGATACCCCCGCCGGAGCGGTTACGCAACTCCACATTGCCGCCATGCTGCGCCGCAATACGCTTGACGATCGCAAGCCCCAGGCCCGTCCCCTTGCCACCGCGTGCGCGATCGCCACGGATGAACGGGTTGAAGATGGTTTCCAGCTCGGACTCCTCGATACCGGCACCGCGGTCCAGCACGCTGAGCACCACATAGGGCGCGCTCTGGTCGCCCGACACGTAAGCCGCCACTTCCACACCCTGCCCGGCGTGGTGCAGGGCATTGCCGATCAGGTTGCCGAGCATGCGCTTGAGTGAGACGCGCCGCAGCGGGAACGGCGGGATCGGCTCCAGGCACAGCCGCACCCGCTCCTCAGGCTGGTTGTAGGGTGCGACCACTTCGCGGATCAAGTGCTCCAGGTCGACTTCCTCGACCGGCTCGTCGCGGCCGTCGCGGATGAACGCCAGGAACTGGTCGAGGATGGCGTCCATGTCTTCGATGTCACGCACCATGTCCTCGCTCAACTCGCTCTCGTTGCCCATCAGCGACAGCGACAGGCGCAACCGGGTCAGCGGCGTGCGCAAGTCATGGGAGACCCCGGCCAGCATCAGCTCGCGCTCGCGCCCGGCCTGCTCGACATCCTCGGCCATCTGATTGAAGGCACGGTACACCTCGGTCATCTCGCTGGGCGTATCGCTGATGGGCAGGCGCACGCTGCGGCCCTGGCCCAACTGGCGGGCGGCGAACACCAGGCGCTTGAGCGGCTGGTTGAGCTGGCGCACGAAGATCCAGGCCGACGCCGTGGACAGCAGGCCGATCGCCAGGAACCAGCCAAGCACGTTCCAGATTTTCTGGCCCCGCAGCGGATGCGGGTACAGCGGCACCTTCAGCCAGCCCGGGCCCAGGCTCGGCGCGTTGACCCACAGTGCCGGCGGGGCATGCACACGCAGGCGTACTTCGGTGTCCTCACCCAGCTCGGCCTGCATCTGCCGCTGGTAGATCTCGCTGTAAGGCCAATGCTGTTCGCCTTCGGGCACGCCCGCGCCGGTGACCCGGATCAGCCCGGCCGCTTCGGCGATCTGGTCGCGGTTTTCCTCGTCTGCCGCCCAGTAGGCGCGCAGGGTGAGGGCCACGCCGTGGCTGTACTGGCGATCGACCAGCACGTCCTCGTTCATCAATAGATAAACCAGGGTCAGGGCCTTGGAGAACAGCACGACGATCAGCACCAGCCACAAGGTGCGGGCGAAGAAGCTTTGCGGAAACCAGAGGGGCGTTTTCATCAGGAGCACTGCTGCGAAGCGGGAACAGGAAGGCCGGCGACCACAGACGAAAACAGGGCGACCCTTGCGGGCCGCCCTGCCGCGTCATGGCAGAGGCTCATTTGCCGGCATGTCCATCCGGCACGAAGACGTAGCCCACACCCCATACCGTCTGGATGTAACGGGGTTTGGACGGGTCGGGTTCGATCATCCGGCGCAAGCGCGAGATCTGCACGTCGATGGAGCGCTCCAGCGCGTCCCACTCGCGACCACGGGCCAGGTTCATCAGCTTGTCGCGGGTCAGCGGCTCGCGGGCGTGCATGACCAGCGCCTTGAGCACGGCGAACTCGCCGGTGGTGAGCATGTGCACTTCGTCGCCACGGGTGAGCTCGCGCGTGGCCAGCGACAAGGCGTAGTCGCCGAAGGTCACGACCTCGTCCTCGCTGCCCGGCGCCCCGGGCACGCTCGGCGCCTGACGGCGCAGCACCGCCTTGACCCGCGCCACCAGCTCGTCAGGGTTGAAGGGCTTGGCCAGGTAGTCGTCGGCGCCCAGTTCCAGGCCTTTGATGCGGCTGAGCTCATCGCCCTTGGCGGTGAGCATGATGATCGGAATCTGGTTGTTCGCCGCGCGCAGGCGGCGGCAGGCGGAGAGGCCGTCCTCGCCAGGGAGCATGAGGTCGAGCACCACCAGGTTGAAGACTTCACGGGCCAGCAGGCGGTCCATCTGCTCGACGTTGGGCACGGCACGGGCGCGGAAGCCCTTGCTGGTGAAGAAACGCTCCAGCAGGCTGCTCAGCCCCGGATCGTCGTCCACGATGAGAATCTTTTCGCCTTCAGCATTGTTTGCGGTGCTGGTCATCAATAACTCCTCTGAGATCGCCGCGCATTATGGCGTAGCCATTGCAACGCGTGCCGTGTGCATTGTTAGCAGATTTTTCCCTCGGCGCCACTTCCCCGCCACGCGCATGGCCCAGCGCTATCACCGCAAGCCGGACGCGATCGGTATAATGCGCCGCTTTCATCCAGCGCCGTCGGGCTCCAAGTGCCGCCGCGGCCTCATGCATTCATATTTGTCAGGTGGTTCTCATGGACAGCATCAACAGCCGTATCGCCGAGGAACTGGGCGTACGCCCACAACAGGTGGAAGCGGCCGTAGGCCTGTTGGACGAAGGCTCGACCGTGCCCTTCATCGCCCGTTACCGCAAGGAAGTGACCGGCAGCCTGGACGACACGCAACTGCGCCACCTGGAAGAGCGTCTGCGTTACCTGCGCGAACTCGACGAGCGCCGCGCCAGCATCCTTTCCAGCATCCAGGAACAGGGCAAGCTCACTCCCGAACTGTCCCGCGAGATCGCCCTGGCCGACACCAAGACCCGCCTCGAAGACCTGTACCTGCCGTACAAGCAGAAGCGCCGCACCAAGGGCCAGATCGCCCTGGAAGCCGGCCTCGGCGAGCTGGCCGACAGCCTGTTCGACGACCCGCAACTGAATCCGGAAGCACACGCAGCACGCTTCGTCGATGCCGACAAGGGCGTGGCCGACGTCAAGGCCGCGCTGGAAGGCGCCAAGTACATCCTCATGGAGCGCTTCGCCGAAGATGCCGCCCTGCTCGACAAGCTGCGTGGTTTCCTCAAGCACGAAGCGGTGCTCACCGCACGCGTGGTGCCGGGCAAGGAAGAAGAAGGCGCCAAGTTCCGCGACTACTTCGCCCATGACGAACTGCTGCGCAACGCCCCGTCGCACCGCGCCCTGGCAATCTTCCGTGGCCGCAACGAGGGTGTGCTGAGCGCCTCGCTGAAGGTCGGCGAGGAACTGCCGGGCACCCTGCACCCTTGCGAGGTGATGATCGGCCAGCACGTGGGCGTCGAGAACCGCGGTCGTCCGGCCGACAAATGGCTCGGCGAGGTGGTGCGCTGGACCTGGAAGGTCAAGCTCTACACCCACCTGGAGACCGACCTGTTCGGCGAGTTGCGCGACAACGCCGAGGGCGAGGCGATCAACGTCTTCGCCCACAACCTGCACGACCTGCTGCTGGCCGCCCCGGCCGGGCCGCGCGCCACCCTGGGCTTCGACCCGGGCCTGCGCACCGGCTGCAAGATCGCCGTGGTCGATGCCACCGGCAAGCTGCTGGACTACACCACCGTGTACCCGCACGCCCCGAAGAACGAGTGGGACCGCACCCTGTCGATCATGGCCGCGTTGTGCGCCAAGCACTCGGTGGAGCTGATCGCCATCGGCAACGGCACCGCCAGCCGCGAGAGCGACAAGCTGGTGGCCGAGCTGGTCAAGAAATACCCCGCGCTGAAGATCACCAAGGTCATGGTGTCCGAAGCCGGTGCCTCGGTGTATTCGGCCTCCGAGCTGGCCGCCCGTGAATTCCCTGACTTGGACGTGTCGATCCGTGGCGCCGTGTCGATCGCCCGCCGCCTGCAAGACCCGCTGGCCGAGCTGGTGAAGATCGATCCTAAGTCCATCGGCGTCGGCCAGTACCAGCACGATGTGTCGCAGGTGAAACTGGCGCGCGGCCTGGACGCGGTGGTCGAGGACTGCGTGAACGCCGTCGGCGTGGACGTCAATACCGCTTCGGTGGCGCTGCTCACGCGCATCTCCGGCCTCAACGCCACCCTGGCGCAGAACATCGTCGCGCATCGCGATGCCAACGGCCCGTTCGCCACCCGCGCGGCATTGAAGAAAGTCAGCCGCCTCGGCGAGAAGACCTTTGAACAGGCCGCCGGCTTCCTGCGCGTGATGAACGGCGACAACCCGCTGGATGCCTCGGCGGTGCACCCGGAAGCTTATCCACTGGTGCAGCGCATCGCCGCCGGCACCGACCGCGACATCCGCTCGCTGATCGGCGACAGCAGCTTCCTCAAGCGCCTGGACCCGAAGACCTTCACCGACGAGACCTTCGGCCTGCCCACCGTCACCGACATTCTCCAGGAGCTCGACAAGCCCGGCCGCGACCCGCGCCCGGAGTTCAAGACCGCCACCTTCCAGGACGGCGTCGAAGACCTCAAGGACCTGGAGCCGGGCATGATCCTCGAAGGCGTGGTGACCAACGTCACCAACTTCGGCGCGTTCGTCGACATCGGCGTCCACCAGGACGGCCTGGTGCATATCTCGGCGCTGTCGGAGAAGTTCGTCAAAGACCCGCGCGAGGCGGTCAAGGCGGGCGATGTGGTCAAGGTCAAGGTCATGGAGGTGGATATCCCGCGCAAACGCGTCGGCCTGTCCATGCGCATGGGCGATACTCCGGGCGAGAAAGTCGAAGGTCAGCGTGGCGGCGCACGCGGCAAGGGCGACAAGAGCGGCAACCGCCCGCAGCAGGCCACACGCCCGCGTGAAACCGTCAGCGCAGCGCCAGCGAACAACGCCATGGCGGCGCTGTTCGCCAACGCCAAGCAGTTGAAGAAGAAATGATGGAGGTGCCTCGGGAATACGTCGAGAGCGCTTTCAGCCAACTGCTGGGCTGCCGCCTGCAGCACCTGGAAACGGGTGTGGCGGCGGTGGCCCTGGCGCTGACGCCACCGCTGCGCAACCGCGGCCAGAAGCTGCACGGCGGGGCGATCTTCAGCCTGGTCGACATCGCCATGGGCCTGGCCTGCTCGGCCAGCCATGGCTTCGACCAGCAGAGCGTGACCCTCGAGTGCAAGATCAACTACCTGCGCGCCGTCAGCGACGGCGAGGTGCTGTGCACGGCCAGGGTGATCCATGCCGGGCGCCGCACCCTGGTGGTCGACGCCGATGTAACCCAGGGCGACAAGCGAGTGGCCAAGGCGCAGGGAACCTTCGCGGTTCTCTAGCTCACCAAAGGATAACTGCGGTATGTTGCTGGCATCGAGCCATTGGGGTCGTTTGCCAGTCCTTCGCGCCTATGGCGCGCAGGGCCCATGCAAAGCCCCGGTTGCACCACCGGAACCGCGTAAACCAGGCGACAACGCCAGTTCCTTTGTACCTACCCTTGTAGACCGTCATCCCTACCCCCATATCAGGGCGACCGACGCGTGAAGGAATACACCTTGAGCGACCTCCTCAATCGCCGCCTGAGCTTGCTCGGCAACCACCTCCCGCTGCTCAAGCAGTGCCTGCACGGTATCGAGCGCGAGTGCCTGCGGGTGACCGCCGAAGGCCGTCTGGCCCAGACCCCGCATCCCGAAACCCTGGGTTCGGCGCTGACCAACGAGCAGATCACCACCGATTATTCCGAGTCGCTGCTGGAGTTCATCACTCCGGCGCTGGCCGACCCGGCCGAGGTGCTCGACAACCTCGAGCAGGTCCACCGTTTCGTCTACACCCAACTGGGCGACGAGTACCTGTGGAGCCCGTCGATGCCCTGCGCGCTGCCGGCCGAGGAAGACATTCCGATCGCCGAGTACGGCACCTCCAACATCGGCAAGCTCAAGCACGTGTACCGCAAGGGCCTGGCCCTGCGCTACGGCCGCACCATGCAGTGCATCGCCGGCATTCACTACAATTTCTCGCTGCCCGAAGCGCTCTGGCCCTGCTGCGCCAGGACGAGGCCAGCGCCGAAAGCGACCGCGACTACCAATCGGCCGCCTACATCGCCCTGATCCGCAACTTCCGGCGCTACAGCTGGCTGCTGATGTACCTGTTCGGCGCTTCGCCGGCCCTGGACAAAGGCTTCCTGCGTGGCCGTGCGCACCAGCTCGAAGAGCTGGACGGCGAGACCCTGTACCTGCCTTACGCCACCAGCCTGCGCATGAGCGACCTGGGTTATCAGAGCAATGCCCAGGCCGGCCTGACGCCGTGCTACAACAACCTGGCCAGCTACACCGACAGCCTGCGCAAGGCCGTCGGCACGCCCTACCCGCCCTATGTCGAGGTCGGCACCCATGTCGACGGCGAATGGGTGCAGTTGAACACCAACATCCTGCAGATCGAGAACGAGTACTACTCGAACATCCGCCCCAAGCGTGTCACTTACACCGGCGAGCGGCCGATCCAGGCCCTGACCGCGCGTGGCGTGCAGTACGTGGAAGTGCGCTGCCTGGACATCAACCCGTTCCTGCCGGTGGGCATCGACCTCACCGAAGCGCGCTTTCTCGACGCTTTCCTGCTGTTCTGCGCCCTCGACGAGAGCCCGCAACTGGAGAACGGCGAATGCAGCCAGTGCTCCGGCAACTTCCTCAGCGTGGTCAAGGAAGGTCGCCGACCGGGCCTGGAGCTGCAGCGTGACGGCCAGCCGATCACGCTCAAGGCGTGGGCCAGCGAGCTGCTCGGCCGCATCGGGCAACTGGCCGAACTGCTCGACCGCGCCCACGGCAGCGACGAGCACGCCACAGCCCTGGCCGAGCAGCAGGCCAAGGTCGACGACCCGGAGCTCACGCCGTCCGCCCAAGTGCTGGCGCGCATGACCGAGCACGAGGAGTCCTTCGTCAAGTTCGCCCTGCGCCAGAGCCAATTGCACGCCGACAACTTCCGCCAGCAGCCGCTGCCAGCCGAACGCCAGCAGGCGTTCGAAACCCTGGCGCGCGATTCGCTGGCCGAGCAGTCGCGCCTGGAGCAGCAGGAAGTGGGTGACTTCGACCTGTTCGTCGGCGCCTACCAGGCCAGCATCCTGGCCATCAGCAACTGATGAGCCGCGCCGCCGTCGCCCGCAAACCGCGCGCCAGCAGTCAGGCGAGGATCGCCACGATCCTCGCCGCGGCGCGCGAACTGCTGACCGACGGCGGCGTCGGCGCCCTGTCGATCTACAGCGTGGCCGAGCGGGCGCAGATCCCGCCCTCGTCGGTGTATCACTTCTTCGCCAGCGTGCCGGCGTTGCTCGAAGTCCTGACCGCCGATGTGCACCGGGCCTTTCGCGAGGCCCTGAACGCCCCCATCGACAGCCACGGGTTCGCCACCTGGCATGAACTGTCCCGCTTGGTCGAGCAGCGCATGCTCGCCATCTATCACGAGGACGCCGCCGCGCGGCAGTTGATCCTGGCGCAGCATGGACTGAGCGAAGTGGTGCAGGCCGACCGACAGCACGACATGGAGCTGGGCAAGCTGATGCACAAGGTGTTCGACCAGCATTTCCACCTGCCGGTGATGCCGGCGGATGTCGATGTGTTCGCCTTGGCGATGGAATTGAGTGATCGGGTGTACGCGCGCTCGGTGCAGTTGCACGAAGCGATCACCCCGCGCATGGCCGAGGAAGCCCAGCGGGTGTTCGAGGCGTATCTGGGGCTGTATCTGCCCCCGTTTCTGGCCAAGCGTATCTTCTGAGGTACTGGGGCCGCGTCGCGGCCCCCGATACCCGTATCACAGCTTGGCGATGGACACCTCGGTCGATTTCACGAAGGCGATCACCTCGCTGCCGACCTGCAGTTCCAACTCCTTGACCGAACGCGTGGTGATCACCGAAGTGACGATACCGGAGGCGGTCTGCACGTCGATTTCCGACAAGACCGGACCTTCGAGGATTTCTTTAACGGTGCCCTTGAACTGGTTGCGTACGTTGATCGCTTTGATGGTCATGGGATGCTTCCTTCTCTTTGGCTTCGGGGGTTCAGTGAGCCCAACGCAATTGCGTGGGCAGAGGGGCAACAGGTTCCGGTGCCGGCGGGGTGCCGGGTACCGAAAGGACACGGTCGAGCACTGCGCTTTCCAGCAAGGCCAGGCGCTGCGAACCTCGCGCCCGGGGCCTTGCCAGGTCGACGGCGAGGTCCAGACCGACCTCACCGTCCTCGATCAGGATCACCCGGTCGGCCACGGCGACGGCCTCGCTGACGTCGTGGGTGACCAGCAGCACGGTAAAGCCGTGCTCACGCCAGAGGCGTTCGATCAGTTGCTGCATCTCGATCCGGGTCAGGGCATCCAGCGCACCCAGTGGCTCGTCGAGCAGCAGCAGACGCGGTTGATGGATCAGCGCCCTGGCCAAGGCCACGCGCTGCTTCTGTCCGCCAGACAATGCGGCGGGCCATTCATGGGCACGGTCCGCCAGACCGACCTGCGCCAGCGCCTGCAACGCCCGCGGGCGCCAGTCGCCGTTGAGGCCAAGGCCGACGTTGTCGATGACCTTCTTCCACGGCAGCAGCCGGGCGTCCTGGAACATCAGGCGAGTTTCTTCGCGCGCTTGCTCCAGCGGCGCCGCGCCAGCGAGCAGGTCGCCGGCACTGGGTTGATCGAGGCCGGCCAGCAAGCGCAGCAGGGTGCTCTTGCCGCAGCCCGAGCGCCCGACGATGGCAACGAACTGGCCGGCCGGGATGTGCAGGTCGATGCCCCGCAGCACCTCACGCTGACCGAATGCCTTGCGCAGGCCCCGGGCCGCCAACGGAATGCCGCGCAGCAGGTGCGGCGGTTGCTTCTCGAGCACGCTCATGCGCCCTCCTTCCTGGCCACTTGGTAAGCGGGATGCCAGCGCAGCCAGACCCGTTCCAGCCCGCGCGCAGCCAGGTCGGCGAGCTTGCCGAGCACGGCGTACAGGACGATGGCCAGCACCACCACGTCGGTTTGCAGAAACTCTCGGGCATTCATCGCCAGGTAGCCGATGCCGGCGTTGGCCGAAATGGTTTCGGCGACGATCAGGGTCAGCCACATGAACCCCAGGGCGAAGCGCACGCCGACCAGGATCGACGGCAGCGCGCCGGGCAGGATCACCTGACGGAACAGGGCCAAGCCCGACAGCCCGTAGCTGCGCGCCATCTCCACCAGGGCCGGGTCGACGTTGCGGATGCCGTGGTAGGTGTTGAGGTAGATCGGGAACAAGGTGCCCAGGGCGACCAGGAAGATCTTCGCCGACTCATCGATGCCGAACCACAGGATTACCAAGGGGATCAGCGCCAGGTGCGGCACGTTGCGGATCATCTGCACCGAACTGTCGAGCAGGCGTTCACCCCAGTTGGACAATCCGGTGATGAAGCCCAGCACCAGGCCGATGCTGCCGCCGATGACGAAGCCCACGGCAGCGCGCCAGCCGCTGATCGCCAGGTGGGTCCACAGCTCGCCGCTGCGCACCAGTTCGACCCCGGCGGCCACCACCGCGCTCGGGGCGGGCAGGATGCGCGTGGACAGCCAGCCGGCGCTCACCGCCAGTTGCCATACCGCCAGCAGCAGTACCGGCAGCGCCCAAGGCGCCAGGCGCTGGCTCAAGGTGGAGGACGTTGCACGACTCATCAGGCGCCCCTCAGCTCTGCGACACGGATTTGGGCAGGATGTCGTTGGCCACCATCTCGCCGAACGGACTCACGTAGCCGCCCGTCTTGACCGGTTCCGGGCGCTGCACGTCCAGGTGCGGGAACAGCAGCTCGGCGACGCGATACGACTCTTCCAGGTGCGGATACCCGGAGAAGATGAAGGTATCGATGCCCAGGTCCGCGTATTCCTGCACCCGCGCGGCCACTGTTGGGCCGTCGCCGACCAGCGCTGTGCCGGCACCGCCGCGCACCAGGCCGACACCGGCCCACAGGTTGGGGCTGACTTCCAGGTTGTCGCGCCGGCCCTTGTGCAGCGCCGCCATGCGCTGCTGGCCGACCGAGTCGAAGCGCGCCAGCGAAGCCTGGGCGCGGGCGATGGTGTCGTCGTCCAGGTGCGAGATCAGCCGCTCGGCGGCGGCCCAGGCCTCGGCATTGGTTTCCCGCACGATCACATGCAGGCGGATGCCGAAGCGCACTTCGCGGCCCTGGGCCTTGGCTTTCTCGCGCACCGCTGCGATCTTCTCGGCCACGGCCGAAGGCGGCTCACCCCAGGTCAGGTACAGTTCGACCTGCTCGGCGGCCAGGTCCTGGGCGGCCTCGGACGAGCCTCCGAAATACAGGGGCGGGCGCGGTTGCTGGATCGGCGGGTAGAGCAGCTTGGCGCCTTTGACCTGCAGGTGCTTGCCGTCATAGTCGACCACCTCGCCTTCGAGCACCTTGCGCCAGATACGGGTGAACTCCACCGACGCCTCGTAGCGCTCCTGATGGTTCAGGTGCAGGCCGTCTCCGGCCAACTCGTCGGGGTCGCCGCCGGTCACCAGGTTGAACAGCGCGCGGCCATTGGACAGGCGATCCAGCGTTGCCGCCTGGCGCGCCGCCACGGTCGGCGAAATGATGCCTGGGCGCAGGGCCACGAGAAACTTCAGGTGCTGGGTCACCGGAATCAGCGACGCAGCCACCAGCCAGGAGTCCTCGCAGGAGCGACCGGTGGGGATCAGCACGCCACCGAAACCGAGGCGGTCGGCCGCCTGGGCGATCTGGGTCAGGTAACCGTGGTCGACGGCGCGGGCGCCCTCGGTGGTGCCCAGGTACTTGCCGTCACCGTGGGTGGGCAGGAACCAGAAAATGTTCAGACTCATTGGAGTGGTCTCCTCAAAAGGGGCAGGCACCGTAACGACGCTACGGCGCGCGTATCAGGGTTCAGGGCGCGCTGGCGACCTTGGCTGCCGGGGTCCAGATCACATCCTTGATGCTCAAGGGCTTGGGAATCAGCTTCAGGGCCTGGAAGGTGTCGGCGATCTTCTGTTGCGCGGCGACCACGTCGGGGCTCAGCGGCGCGGCGCCGTAGCCCTGGCGCTTGACCGAGGTGAGCGTGATGTCCGCCGGCAGGCCCAGCAGCGGCGCGACTTGATCGGTGACCTGCTGCGGGTTGGCCTGGGCCCATTGGCCCACTTCGCGGACTTGCTCGATGAGCGTGCCGATCACGGCCGGGTGCCGCGTGGCGAAGTCTCGCGTGGCGAGATAGAACTGGTGGTTGTCGACCAGACCCTCACCATCACGCAAGGTACGGGCCTGCAATTGCTGCTCGGCGGCAGCCTGGTAAGGGTCCCAGATCACCCAGGCATCGACGCTGCCGCGCTCGAAGGCGGCGCGGGCATCGGCGGGCGGCAGGTACACCGGCTGGATATCGCTGTACTTCAAACCGGCGTCTTCGAGGGCGCGCACCAGCAGGTAGTGCACGTTGGAGCCCTTGTTCAAGGCCACCTTCTTGCCTTTGAGTTCCTTGACCGAATGAATCGGCGAATCCTTGGCCACCAGGATCGCTTCGCTGTGCGGGGCGGGCGGCTCGTAGGCCACGTAGAGCAGATCGGCGCCGGCAGCCTGGGCGAAGACAGGCGGGGTCTCGCCGGTGACGCCGAAGTCGATGGAGCCGACGTTCAGCCCTTCGAGCAGTTGCGGCCCACCGGGGAACTCGGTCCATTGCACGTCGATACCTTGCTCGGCCAGGCGTTTTTCCAGCGCGCCCTTGGCCTTGAGCAGCACCAGGGTGCCGTATTTCTGATAGCCGATACGCAGGGTATCGGCCTGGGCTTGGGTGATGACGCCGAAGGTCACGGCCGCCGCGAACAGGGCGACCAGACCACGACGCAAAAGGACGGTGCGCATGGCGCTCTCCTGTGCGAATGAGGTTCGGGTTGCACCTGCTTGCCTCGTTGACGGGCGAGTAAGGTGGCGAAACGGTGAAGCGGGTTCAGATGCTCCAGCGAGCGCTGATCAGGCGTTCTTCGAGTACGCCCGGGGCCAGCGGCCTGGGCCGTCGGGCCAGGGCGGCGTGGAAGGTCTGCAGCGAGTCCAGCAGGCGCGCCTGCAAGGCTTCGGCCAGGCGCGCAGGCTGGCTGGCGTCGGCGTAGGCGACCTGGCTGTCGTCGGCGAAGATCCCTTGCAGGGTTTCCTGCGCCTTGAGCGTCGACAGCACGGGTTTGAGGGCATAGTCCACGGCCAGCATGTGGGCGATGCTGCCGCCGGTAGCGATGGGCAACACCACCTTATGTTCCAGGGCGCGCTCGGGCAGCAGGTCGAGCAGCGTCTTCAGCGCGCCGGAGAAGGAAGCCTTGTACACCGGCGTGGCGACGATCAGCCCGTCGGCCTGGGCCACCAGTTGCTGGAAGTGTTGTACCTGGGGGCTGTCGAAGCGCGCATGCAGCAGGTCTTCGGCAGGGAATTCCCGCACCTGGAAAGTCACCACTTCCACGCCGCGATCCTGCAACCACTGGCGCGACTGTTCGAGCAGCACGCCGGAACGTGATCGTGTACTGGGGCTGCCGCCTATTGAAACAACCAGCATCTGAACGATTCCTTGAATGAATTTCCGGGGAGGCCCCTTGGGATGACTGCGACATTAGCACTCGATGTCATATATCCATAAATCATATTTTTTTATTTGTTTATTCTTTTAGCTGATATACGACAACAGCGGTGCGCGACCACTTTCACTGAAACTCACCCATAAAAAAGGGCCGTCGAAACGGCCCGAGTACCCTGCATGGCTAGGAGCAGTGCAACGAGAATTCAGCGATTGGGTTGCGGCGTCAGGCGCAAGTATGGCTTCACCGCCCGATACCCTTTAGGGAAGCGCTGGCGGATTTCCTCCTCGTCCTTGAGTGAGGGCACGATCACCACGTCGTCGCCATCCTGCCAGTTGCCCGGCGTGGCCACTTTGTGGCTGTCGGTCAGTTGCAAGGAGTCGATCACCCGCAGGATCTCATTGAAATTGCGCCCGGTACTGGCCGGATAGGTGATGGTCAGGCGCACCTTCTTGTTCGGGTCGATCACGAACAGAGAGCGGACGGTGAGGGTATCGCTGGCATTGGGGTGAATCAGGTCGTAGAGGTCCGACACCTTGCGGTCGGCGTCGGCGATGATCGGGAAATTCACCACCGTGTTCTGCGTTTCGTTGATGTCCTCGATCCACCTGTGGTGCGAATCGACCGGGTCCACCGACAAGGCGATGGCCTTGACGCCGCGCTTGGCGAACTCATCCTTGAGCTTGGCGGTCAGCCCCAGCTCGGTGGTGCAGACTGGGGTGAAGTCGGCCGGGTGCGAAAACAGCACGCCCCAACTGTCGCCCAGCCACTCGTGAAAGCGCAGGGTGCCGACGCTGGAATCCTGTTCGAAGTCGGGGGCGATGTCGCCAAGTTTGAGGCTCATGGAAGCGGCTCCTGTGCATGTCTGGCCTTGTAGGATCGACTGTGCCTGCTTCCGAACAAAAACAAAAAGAATAGATCACGATTTATTTATAACTATTTTGCACATCGAATCGCAGGCATAAAAAAGCCTCGCAAGGTGCGAGGCTTCTTGGGTGTCGCTACGACTTACATGAAGTTGTAAGTGTAGTTGACGATGAAGCGGGTCTGGTCCTGATCGGCCAGCGAGCTGGTGCCAGTACCACGGTAGACACCGTGACGCAGGGTAGCGCCCAGGCCTTTGAAGGTACCTTGCTGGATCACGTAGTCGATGCGCGCGTCGCGCTCCCACTCGCTGAAGGTGCCGTTGCCGTTGGCGTTCTTGCCGTCTTCGCCTTTGAGGTAGGAAACCGAAGCCTTCAGGCCCGGTACGCCCAGACGTGCGAAGTCGTAGGAGTACTGACCGAAGGTGGTGTTCTCACCGGCCTTGGCGAACTGGTTGATCATGCTGTCGGTGAACAGGTAGAAGCTGGCACCGCCGGCGCCTTCCGGACGACCGTTGCCGTCGCGAACGCTGCCTTGGTTCAGCCAGACGAAGCCACCATCGTCGTTGACGCGCTGATGACCCAGCAGGAAGGCGTGACCACCCAGGGTATAGGTGAAGATCGCCGACCAGGTCTTGTTGTCGACCTCGCCCGGGGTCTTGGCATAGCCACCGTTGTTGTTGAAGTTGTAGCCACCGCCCTTGCCGTTGCGGCCGTCGCTGCTGCTGTCGAAGTAGCGCAGGTCGGTCTTGAACGACTGGTCGTCGGCGATCTTGAAGACGTGGGTGGCGCCCAGGAAGTGCTGTTTGTAGAAGTCTTCCAGGTTCGAGTAGTAGTACTGCAGTGTCAGGTCAGGCGTGAGCTTGTAGTCCAGACCACCGAAGCGGAACTTGTTGCTGTCGGCAGTGGCACCGTTGACCGACAGGCCGGTACGGTTGCTCGACGCGCGACCCATGGCGTGGGTCAGCTGACCGGCGTTGATGGTCAGGTTGTCGATTTCTTTCGACTGGATGGTGCCGCCTTCGAAGGTCTGTGGCAGCAGACGGCCGTCGTTGGAGACCAGGATCGGCAGGTTCGGGGCCAGGGCGCTACCGAAGTGCACTTCGGTCTTGGAGAAGCGGGCCTTGGCGTTGGCGCCCAGGCGTGCCCACTGGCTGGCAGAGGAACCGTCGCTGTCGCTCGGGAAGAAGCTGCTGTTGTCCGGGTGCTTGCCACGGCCGCCGTCGAGGTGGATACCCCACAGTGCCTGGGCGTCGACGCCGAAGCCAACGGTGCCCTGGGTGAAACCGGAGATGTAGTCGAGCTTGAAGCCCTGACCCGACTCACGGTTGTCGGCACCGCCATCGCGGTTGTCGTTGTTGAAGTACATGGTGCGCGAGCTGACGGACAGTTTGCTGTCCTCGATGAAGCCGGCGGCGCCTGCTTGTTGGGCGAGAACCCCCACTGCCACGGCCAGGGCCAGGCTGGACTTGTACATGCTTTGCTCCTCTACGTTCTAATTTTTGTACTCTCCAGGCGGTGGGATCTTCATGCCCCACTCACCCCGGGTAAGCGATTTAGCACCAAGGTGTGACCGGTAAGTCAATCGTTACCGGGTAGTACACGACTTTGGTCTAAGGCTTCCTGCGCTACAGGATAATGACAATCCTATAAATCCAAAATGACCGTTTTGTGAAACGGTCAGATTATTACGGAATAACGATGGAACCTTCAGCTGCTTTTGTTGTATCGGCGCGACGACTGATCGCTGAAGGTTATGTGCAAACCTTTGCCTGTCACATTCGAACAAAAGTCGTCAGAGCTTAGCCTTTCACGAAAATTTCACAAGGGCTCGATGACCGCTGCAAGTACAAAAAATTGCCGCCTAAGCTAATTCTTAAAAGTTATTTATTTTTGAATTCTTAGATCATTTAGGCTCGCCGTCATTCTTTCCAGCTTGACGCGAGGTTCGCCCATGCCATCCCCTGTCCTGCCGCGCCTGTTCGCCACCTTGCTGCTCGGCAGCCTGAGCGGTCTCGCCCAGGCTGCCGACGTGACCGTGGCCTACCAGACCACCGTCGACCCGGCCAAGGTCGCCCAGGCCGCCGGTCGCTACGAACAGGCCAGCCACGCCAGCATTGATTGGCGCAAGTTCGACAACGGCGCCGACATCATCGCCGCCGTGGCCTCCGGCGACGTGCAGATCGGCTACCTGGGTTCCAGCCCGCTGGCCGCCGCCACCACCCGCAAGGTGCCGGTGCAGACCTTCCTGATCGCCACCCAGATCGGCGCCGGTGAGGCGCTGGTCGCGCGCCAGGGCATCGATACCCCGCAGGATCTGATCGGCAAGAAGGTCGCCGTGCCCTTCGTCTCCACCGGGCACTACAGCCTACTGGCGGCGCTGAAAACCTGGAACATCGACCCCGCCAAGGTGCAGATCCTCAACCTCGCACCGCCGGCGATCATCGCCGCCTGGAAGCGCGGCGACATCGACGCCACCTATGTCTGGGATCCGGCCCTGGGCGTGGCCAAGGAAACCGGCAAGGTGCTGATCACCTCCGGCGAGCTGGCGCAAAAAGGCGCGCCCACCTTCGACGCCTGGATCGTGCGCAAGGACTTCGCCGAGCAGCACCCGCACATCGTCAAATCCTTCGCCCAGGTCACCCTCGACGCCTACGCCGTCTATCGCAAGGATCCGCAAGCCTGGCTGGCCGATGCGCACAACGTGAGCGCGCTGGCCAAGTTGTCCGGGGCCAAGGACACCGACATCCCCGGCCTGCTGCAAGGCAACGTCTACCCGCTGGCCGCCGAGCAGAAGGCCTTGCTGGGCACGCCCAGCACCGAGGCGCTCAGCCACACCGCGGCCTTCCTCAAGGAACAGGGCAAGGTCGAGGCAGTGCTGCCGGACTACGCGCCCTACGTCACCGCCCAGTACCTGCCCGACTGATCAGTTGAAGGCGCCACGCGGCGCCAATCGGAGCCCGCCATGGCCTTGCTCGAACTGGAGCGCATCAGCGCACAGTACCCCGGCGCCAGCACCCCGGTGCTGGATGACATCAACCTGACCCTGGCCCCCGGCCAACTGCTGGTCGCGCTCGGTCCCTCGGGCAGCGGCAAGACCTCGCTGCTGAACCTGATCGCCGGTTTCGTCGCGCCCAGCGGCGGGCGCATCACCCTCGATGGCCAACCCGTGCGCGGCCCCGGCGCCGACCGTGGCGTGGTGTTTCAGGACGACGCGCTGCTGCCCTGGCAGACCGTGCTCGGCAACGTCGCCTTTGGCCTGGAACTGGCCGGCATTCCCCGCGCACAACGTGAAGCCAAGGCCCGCGAGATGCTGGCCCTGGTCGACCTGGCCGGGTTCGCCGAGCGGCGCACCTGGCAACTCTCGGGCGGCCAGAAACAGCGCGTCGGCCTGGCCCGCGCCCTGGCCGCCGACCCACGGCTGTTGCTGATGGACGAGCCGTTCGGCGCCCTCGATGCCTTCACCCGCGAGCAGATGCAGACCTTGTTGTTGCAGGTGTGGCAGCGCACGGCCAAGCCGGTGCTGCTGATCACCCATGACATCGAAGAAGCGGTGTTCCTGGCCAGCGACCTGATTCTGCTGGCGCCCAATCCGGGACGGGTGGTCGAGCGCCTGCAACTGGACTTCGGCCAGCGCTACGCCGCTGGCGAATCGGCACGGGCGATCAAGTCCGACCCGCGCTTCATCGAAACCCGCGAGCACGTGCTGTCGCGCGTGTTCGCCCAACGCGGTGTGCACCGCGAGGAGTCCGCATGAGTACGCTGGAGCTGCCAGTCACCGGCAAAACGCACGCCTCGGCGTCGCCGACCGTCAACCCACGACGTGCGCTGTCGACCCGCTGGATCAGCGCCCTGACCCTGGCCAGTCTGCTACTGGCCTGGTGGCTGGTGACGGCCGCCGGCTGGGTCGAGCCGCTGTTCCTGCCGTCACCCGGCGATATTCTGGCCAAGGGCTGGGTGCTGCTGACTCAGGGCTACATGGACATGAGCCTGTGGCAGCACCTGAGCGCCAGCCTCGGGCGCATCGGCGCCGCCCTGCTGGCGGCCACGCTGACGGCCATTCCGGTCGGCGTCGCCATCGGTTGCAACCGCGTGGCGCGCGGCGTGCTCGACCCGCTGATCGAGTTCTACCGGCCCATCCCGCCACTGGCCTATCTGCCGCTGATCGTGATCTGGTGCGGCATTGGCGAGCTGTCGAAGGTGTTGCTTATCTACCTGGCGATCTTCGCCCCGATCGCCATCGCCACGGCCACCGGTGTGCGCACCGTCGATCCAGCGCGGCTACGCGCCGCGCAGTCGCTGGGGGCGAGCCGGGCGCAACTGATTCGCCATGTGATCCTGCCCAGCGCCCTGCCCGACATTCTCACGGGCGTGCGCATCGGCCTGGGCGTCGGTTGGTCGACCCTGGTCGCCGCCGAACTGATCGCCGCCACCCGCGGCCTGGGCTTCATGGTGCAGTCGGCCGCGCAGTTCCTGGTCACCGATGTGGTGGTGCTCGGCATCGTGCTCATCGCGCTGATCGCCTTCGCCCTGGAAATGGGCCTGCGCGCCCTGCAACGCCGCCTGGTGCCTTGGCACGGACAGAGCCACTGACCTTCGCCCCCTGCATAGCGAGCCCCGACATGAGCCTGACCCTCACTCCCCTCAGCCCGGCGCTGGGCGCCCAGATCGACGGCATCGACCTGTCGCGCGAACTCTCTCCCGCGCAGCGCGATACCCTCGAACAGGCCTTGCTCGAGCACCAGGTGCTGTTCTTTCGCAAGCAATTCATCACCCCGGCGCAGCAGGCGCGTTTTGCCGCGCACTTCGGCGACCTGCACATCCACCCGATCTACCCCAACGTGCCAGAAACGCCCCAGGTGCTGATCCTTGACACGGCGGTCACCGACGTGCGCGACAACGCCGTCTGGCACACCGACGTGACCTTTCTGCCGACCCCGGCGCTGGGCGCGGTGCTCAGCGCCAAGCAAGTGCCCGCCTATGGCGGCGATACCCTGTGGGCCAGCGGCATCGCCGCGTTCGAGGCACTGTCGGCACCGTTGCAGCGACTGCTCGACGGCCTCAGCGCCACCCATGACTTCACCCGCTCGTTTCCGCTGGAGCGCTTCGGCAGCACAGCCGAGGACCTGGCACGCTGGGAAGCCACCCGGCGCAACCACCCGCCGCTGTCGCACCCGGTGGTGCGCACCCACCCGGTCAGCGGACGCAAGGCGCTGTTCGTCAACGAAGGCTTCACCACGCGCATCAACGAACTGGCCGAACACGAGAGCGAGGCGCTGCTCAGGCTGCTGTTCGCCCACGCCACGCGGCCGGAGTTCAGTATCCGCTGGCGCTGGCAGGAGGGGGATGTGGCGTTCTGGGACAACCGCGTGACCCAGCACTACGCGGTGGACGATTACCGCCCGCAACGGCGGGTGATGCACCGCGCGACGATTCTCGGGGATGCGCCGTTCTGAACACCTGCGCGGGTCACCCTCGACCCGCGCAGGCCTTCACCACGACAACGCCGCGTGCTACCTGACCAGATGCAGGAACTGCATGTGCCGCTCGTACTGGTCGAGGATGTCGTTGATGATCTGCTCCTTGCTGTAGCCGACCAGATCGTAGTTCTGACTGCCCTCGGCCAAGTGCACCTCGGCGCGGTAGTAACGGCGGTTCTTCAATTCCTGGGCGCCCAGCCCGCCCAGGGCGAAGGACGGGGTGAAGTAGCCGCGCATCTGCACTTGGTAGATGAACGGCTGTTCCTCGCCGTGGCCGACCTTGAGGCTGACGTTGTCATGGCTCGGGTCGTCCTGGGTGATCAGGGTCAGCCCCTTCTGCTCGAACACCTCGGTCACATCGGCGATCGCCGGACGCACCACGTCGTCCATGAAGCGGTATACCTCGTCGCGCGATGGGAAGTGCACCGCCTGGCTCAGGCGATGCCGCCAGCCACCCCGGCCCCGGCGGGTCTGGGCGAACGGCGCCAGGGAGTGCATCTGCGCGATGCGCCGCTGGCTCTCCAGGTAGAACGCCTTGTGCAGCCCCCACATCATGCACAGCAGAATCAACGAGAACGGCAACGAGGTGAGCACCACCGCCGACTTCAGCGAATCGATGCTGCCGGCGAACAGCAGCGCACTGGTGACCAGCGCGGTCATCGCGCCCCAGAAGATCCGCAGCCAGTTCGGGCCGTCTTCGTCGGCATCCCCGCCCTTGGCCGACAGGGTCGACAGCACCACGGTGCCGGAGTCGGCGGAGGTGACGAAGAACACGAAGCTGATGAACACGGTGACGGCGATCACCGTCTTGCTCCAGGGGTAGGTTTCCAGCAGCAGGTACAGGCTCATGGACGGGTTGTCCAAGGCTGACTGGCCCAGCGCGGTCATGCCGTGATTGATGACCTGGTCCAGGGCGCTGTTGCCGAAGATCGACATCCAGGCCAGGGTGAAGCCCAGCGGAATCAGCAGCACGCCGAAGACGAATTCACGGATGGTGCGCCCGCGCGAGATGCGCGCGATGAACAGCCCCACGAACGGCGACCAGGCAATCCACCAGGCCCAGTAGAACACCGTCCAGCCGCCCAGCCAGTCACGGTTCTCGCCGTAGGCATACACGTCGAAACTCTTGCGCGGCAAGGCGCCCAGGTAGTCGCCCAGGTTCTGGATCAAGGTATTGAACAGGTGCTGGGTGGGACCGGCGAACAGCACGAACAGCAGCAGCGCGCAGGCCAGGAACAGGTTGATGTCGCTCATCACCCGCACGCCCTTCTCCACCCCGGCGACCGCCACGGCCACCGCCGCGCCCATCATCAGCACGATCAGCAGCACCTGCACCCATTGGCTGTGGTCGATGCCGAACAGGTAATCCAGGCCGGAATTGAGGTGCAGCACGCCGAAGCCCATGTCCGCGCCCAGGCCGAACACCGTGGCGATGATGCCGAAGCCGTCCACCGCATAGCCGATCGGCCCGTTGATGCGCTTGCCGATCAGCGGATACAGCGCCGAGCGCAGCGCCAATGGCAGGTTGTGGCGGTAGGCGAAGTACGCCAGGGCCATGCCGACGAAGGCGAACACGCCCCAGCCGTGCAGGCCCCAGTGCAGGAACAGGATCTGCATGGCCTGGCGCCCGGCCTCGACCGTGCCCGCTTCGCCCTGGGGCGGCTGCAGCATGTGGGTCAGCGGTTCGGACACGCAGAAGAAGAACAAGGTGATGCTGATGCCGGCGGCGAACAGCATGCCGGCCCAGGACAGGTAACTGAACTCGGGCTCGTCATGGTCGGCGCCGAGCTTGATCTTGCCGTAGCCGGACACGGCCGTGACCACCACGAACACCAGGTACAAGGTCATGGCCAGCATGTAGTACCAGCCGACCGTGTTGGCCGCCCAGTTCTGCGCGGCCAGCAGCCAGTCGCCCGCCGCCTGGGGATTGGCGATGACGACGAGACCGAAGATAAGGATGAAGCTTGCCGCGAAATAGAACACCGGCGGGTTCATGCGGACCTTGCCGTTGGCAAGGGAAGTGGTCGGTGCACTCATGGACGGCGCACCTCGACAGCGGTGAAAAGGTTCGGGTTGAACGGGTTCAGCAAAGGGAATCCTCCTGTTGAACACCGGCAGCGGACCAGCGTTTTAAATTGAACAAGCGTTCAAGTTAAACACGGTTCGAGCTTCGATGCGACCGTTGGCCGCTGACCGGGCGAGTGATTGACCTTGCTTTTTCGCCAGCAGTTCCAGGCACATCGCCACAGGAACCGCTGATCCCTCACTGCTTGTCCTGACAATCCAACTGCAAATTGGCCTGGGTGATATTGCTCTCGGCCGGCACGCTGCGGGTCAGCCAGACGTTACCGCCGATGGTCGAGCCCTTGCCGATGGTGATGCGCCCGAGGATGGTCGCACCGGCGTAGATCACCACGTCGTCCTCGACGATCGGGTGCCGCGCCAGGCCCTTGTGCAGGGTGCCGGACTCGTCGCTGGGGAAACGCTTGGCGCCCAGGGTCACCGCCTGATAGATACGCACCCGCTCGCCGATGATCGCCGTCTCGCCGATCACCACGCCCGTGCCATGGTCGATGAAGAAACTCGGGCCGATCTGCGCGCCGGGGTGAATGTCGATGCCCGTGGCCGAGTGCGCCAGCTCCGAGCTGATCCGCGCCAGCAGCGGCAGGCCGGCTTTGTACAGGTGGTGCGCCAGACGGTGATGGATGATCGCCAGGATGCCGGGATAGCACAGCAGCACCTCATCCACGCTGCGCGCCGCCGGGTCGCCGTGATACGCCGCCAGCACGTCGGTGTCGAGCAGCACGCGCATCTGCGGCAGGGCAGCGGCGAAACCCTGGATCAGGCTCAAGGCGTGGGCGTCGACATCCTCGACGTCGACAGTGCCGTGCCGCGCCGCATAGCGCAGTTCCAGGCGCGCCTGGGTCAGCAGCGAGGTGAGCGCGGCATCCAGGGTGTGCCCGACATAGAAGTCTTCGCTTTCCTCGCGCAGGTCCACCGGGCCCAAGCGCATGGGAAACAGCGCGCCGCACAACTGTTCGAGGATCTCGCGCACCGCCTCGCGCGACGGCAGCTCGCGACCGCCCTGCTTGTTGCTGCAGCGGCCATTGCGGCTGCGCCACTGGTCACGGGCCTGGCGCAGCTCGCTGACGATGGTCGGCAATTGCCAATGGCCGGTGGAAGGATGTTCGCTCACGGTGGTCTCCTGGCTGGCGGCGGCCGGATGAATCGGCGCAGATGATAGGCGAATCACTCTACGGCAATTCTTCCCTTGGAAAAAACACCGCTTTATTCCATTCTGCGCCGAGTGCCGCAGCGCCGGTGCGCAGCTCAATAGCGCAACGGAATAACAGCTTCGTTTTTAGTATTTCCCGAGCTAACGGCTCACCCCTATAGTCGCCACCTACTCTAACAACAGTGCGGGAACAGCCATGACTCGACTTACCAAGCCCCTTCTGAACGCCAGCCTGGCCCTCCTGCTGGGCGCCGGCCTGTTCAACGCCGCCTTCGCCGGCGAGGAACTGAAGACCATCCAGGAAAAAGGCGTGATCAATGTCGGCCTGGAAGGCACCTACCCACCGTTCAGCTTCGTCGACGAAAACGGCAAGCTGGCGGGCTTCGAAGTGGAACTGGCCGAGCTCCTGGCCAAGCAATTGGGGGTCAAGGCCAAGGTTCAGCCGACCAAGTGGGACGGCATCCTCGCCGCGCTGGAATCCAAGCGCCTGGACGTGGTGATCAACCAGGTCACCATCTCCGAAGAGCGCAAGAAGAAGTACGACTTCTCCGAGCCCTACACCGTTTCCGGCATCCAGGCGCTGGTGCTGAAGAAGAAGGCCGAGCAGTTGAACATCCAGACCGCCCAGGACCTGGCGGGCAAGAAGGTCGGCGTGGGTCTGGGCACCAACTATGAACAGTGGGTCAAGCAGGACGTGCCCAAGGCCGACGTGCGCACCTACGAAGACGATCCTAGCAAGTTCGCCGACCTGCGCAACGGCCGCATCGACGCCATCCTGATCGACCGCCTGGCGGCGCTGGAGTACGCGCAGAAGGCCAAGGACACGCAACTGGCTGGCGCTGCCTTCTCGCGCCTGGAGTCCGGCGTGGCGCTGCGCAAGGGCGAACCGGAGCTGCTCGCGGCAATCGACAAGGCCCTGGAAACGCTCAAGGCTGACGGCACGCTGGCCAAGCTGTCCGAGAAATACTTCGGTGCCGATGTCACTCGATGATGCCTGAGACCCTGCAACTGGTGATCGACTCCGCGCCCTTCCTGCTCAAGGGCGCGGGCTACACGGTGCTGCTCAGCGTCGGCGGTATGTTCTTCGGCCTGGTGCTGGGCTTCGCCCTGGCGCTGATGCGCCTGTCGAAGATGCTGCCGCTGGACTGGCTGGCGCGGCTCTACGTCTCGTTCTTCCGCGGCACGCCCTTGCTGGTGCAGTTGTTCGTGATCTATTTCGGCATGCCGCAGATCGGCATCGAGCTCGATCCGATCCCCGCCTCGCTGATCGGCCTGTCGCTGAACATGGCGGCGTACATCTGCGAGATCTTGCGCGCCGCCATTTCCTCCATCGACCGAGGCCAATGGGAGGCGGCGGCCAGCATCGGCATGACCCGCACCCAGGCCATGCGCCGGGCGATCCTGCCCCAGGCCATGCGCACCGCCCTGCCGCCGCTGGGCAACAGTTTCATCTCGCTGGTCAAGGACACCGCCCTGGCCGCGACCATCCAGGTGCCGGAGCTGTTCCGCCAGGCGCAGTTGATCACCGCGCGCACCTTCGAAGTGTTCACCCTGTACTTGGCCGTGGCGGTGATCTACTGGATCCTCTGCAGCGTCCTGGCCTACTTCCAGAACCGCATGGAAGCGCGCGTCAACCAGCATGACCAGGAGCACTGAAGATGATCGTCGTAGAGGGCCTGACCAAGCAGTTCAAGGGCCAGACCGTGCTCAAGGGCATCGACCTGAACGTCGCCGCCGGTGAAGTCATCGCCATCATCGGCCCCAGCGGCTCGGGCAAGACCACCTTCCTGCGCTGCCTGAACCTGCTGGAGACGCCCGATGCGGGGCGAATTCGCATCGGCGACATCGACATCGATGCCGCACGCCCGCTCAGCGCTCAGCAAAGCGCCATTCGGCGTCTGCGCCAGCAGGCCGGGTTCGTGTTCCAGAGCTTCAATCTGTTTCCCCACCGCACCGCCCTGGAGAACGTCATCGAAGGGCCGGTGATCGTCAAGAAGACCCCGCGCGAGCAGGCCGTGGCCTTGGGTCGTCAACTGCTGGCCAAGGTCGGCCTGGCCGGCAAGGAAGACGCCTACCCACGGCGCCTGTCCGGCGGTCAGCAGCAGCGAGTGGCCATTGCCCGCGCCCTGGCCATGGAGCCGCAGGTGATCCTGTTCGACGAGCCCACCTCGGCCCTCGACCCGGAACTGGTGGGCGAGGTGCTGGCCACCATCCGCGGCCTGGCGGAGGAAAAGCGCACCCTGATCATCGTCACCCACGAAATGAGCTTCGCCCGCGACGTGGCCAACCGCGTGGTGTTCTTCGACCAGGGAGTGATCGTCGAGCAGGGCGAGGCCAAAGCGCTGTTCGCCAACCCGCAGCACGAGCGCACCCGCCAGTTCCTGCGCAAGTTCCTCGGCACCACCGCTGCGCAAGACTGAACCAAGGCGGCGCAACACCCCTTGCAGCTCCCTGTCTTGATGCGTTCTGAAATCTTAAGCGGCCCTGTAGGAGCGGCCTTGTGTCGCGATTGGACCGCAAAGCGGTCCCGGCAATGGCAGCGGCAAGCTGAAAATCTGGGGCCGCTGTGCGGCCCAATCGCGACGCAAGGCCGCTCCCACGAGGGCGTGCAGACCCCAAGAAAGTTGAGCAAGACCGCTGGTAAGTGGTAGGTGAATCATGCGTTTGTTGCTCATCTGCAGCGCATGATTTCCAGAAGCCAGCGCGGTTTTTGTGGGAGCGGCCTTGTGTCGCGATTGGACCGCAGAGCGGTCCCAGCAATGCCTGCGGCAAGCTGAAAACCTGGGACCGTTGCGAGGTCCCAATCGCGACACAAGGCCGCTCCTACAAGTGATTGAGCGGCGCCCGCGCACAGCGACGAATGCCAAGCCCCTCTTCTATGCATATTCCAAAGCGTTAGTTCATAAAGGTTTTATAAGCGCATAAGGTATATCCACCGGACCACCGGACCCGCACTCATCCGTCGCAATCAGCTGCACGCGATGCATTCACTTCGTGAGGTTCAGGAATGGTCAGCCACACTCTCTCCCCGCTCGGGGCGTCGAGTGCCGCCAGGGAGCGGCACTGATGTCCAGCCAAGCCAACAGTCAATCGAACCACGATACCGACAGCATGCCGCGGCTGCTGCCGGCGGCGATCCTGCGCGACGACGCCCAGGCGCTGCAGGCCGCCCGCGAACTGGCCGACACCGCCAGGACTCAGGCCGCGCAGCGCGATCGGCAGCGCCAGTTGCCGTGGGCCGAAATCGAACAGTTCACCCGCTCGGGCCTGGGCAGCATCAGCGTGCCCAAAGCGTTCGGTGGCCCCGGCGTATCCTTTGTCACCCTCGCCGAAGTGTTCCGCCTGATCAGCGCTGCCGACCCGGCCCTGGGACAGATCCCGCAGAACCAGTTCGGTCTGCTGCAGTTGCTGCGCGACACCGCAACTCCGGCCCAGCAGGCCCGCCTCTACCGCTCGGTGCTGGACGGCTGGCGCATCGGCAACGCCGGTCCCGAGCGCAACACGCAGAACACCCTCACCCTCAAGGCACGCCTGACCCGCGACGGTAGCGGCTATCGCCTCAGCGGCGAGAAGTTCTACTCCACTGGCGCCTTGTTCGCCCATTGGGTGTCGGTCAAGGCGCTGGACGACGAAGGCCGCCAGCGCCTGGCCTTCGTGCGCCGCGGCAGCCCCGGCCTGCGCATCGTCGACGACTGGTCCGGCTTCGGCCAGCGCACCACCGCCAGCGGCACGGTGCTGCTCGAGCATGTCGCGGTGGAAGCGGACCTGGTGATCGACAACTGGCGCCAGAGCGAGCGCCCGAACATCCAGGGCGCTGCCTCGCAGTTGATCCAGGCCGCCATCGACGCCGGTATTGCCGAAGCGGCCATCGACGACGCCATCGACTTCGTGCGCCACAAGTCGCGGCCCTGGATCGACGCCAAGGTCGAGCGCGCCAGCGATGACCTCTACGTGATCGCCGACATCGGCCGTCTCAAGCTCGACCTGCACGCCGCCGAGGCGCTGTTGCGCAAAGCCGCACAGGTGCTGGACGAGGTCGATGCCGGGCCGGTGGATGCCGCCGCCGCGGCCCGTGCCTCCATCGCTGTGGCCGAAGCCAAGGTGTTGACCACCGAGATCGCGCTGCTGGCCAGCGAGAAGCTGCTGGAGCTGGCTGGCAGCCGCGCCACCCTGGCCGAGTTCAACCTCGACCGCCACTGGCGCAACGCGCGGGTGCATACCCTGCACGACCCGGTGCGCTGGAAGTATCACGCGGTCGGCGCCTACTACCTCAACGGCACGCTGCCTGCGCGGCATTCCTGGATCTGATTGCTCGCCGAGGGCTGCTTTGGCGGCCCTCCGCCCGGAGCCCCCATGACGACATCACTGATCACCAGCGACGCCCAGGCCCTGGCCGTCGCCGAAGACCTCGCCCGCCACCTGCAAGGCGGTAGCGCCCTGCGCGACCGCGAACGGCGCCTGCCCCACGCCGAGCTGGAACTGTTCACCCGCTCCGGCCTTTGGGCTATCAGCGTGCCCAAGGCCTACGGCGGCGCGCAGGTGTCCAACGTCACCCTGGCCAAGGTCATCGCCCGCATCGCCCAGGCCGACAGCTCGCTCGGGCAGATTCCGCAGAATCACTTCTATGCCCTCGAAGTGCTGCGGGTGAACGGCAGCGCTGCGCAGCAGCAGCGCCTCTACGCCGAGGTGCTCGGCGGGCGACGCTTCGGCAACGCCCTGGCCGAACTCGGCACGCGCACCGCCCACGACCGCACCACGCGCCTGACCCGCGACGGCGACGGCTACCGCATCGACGGGCGCAAGTTCTACGCCACCGGGGCGCTCTACGCCCAGCGTATCCCCACCTCGGTGATCGACGACGACGGCGTGCAGCAACTGGCGTTCGTCCCCGCCGACAGCCCTGGCGTGCAGGTGATCGACGACTGGAGCGGCTTCGGCCAGCGCACCACCGGCAGCGGCTCGGTACTGTTCGAGAACGTGCGCGTCGAGGCCCAGGACATCGTGCCGTTCCAGTCCGCCTTCGAACGGCCGACCCCGGTGGGGCCGCTGGCGCAGATCCTCCACGCCGCCATCGACACCGGCATCGCCCGCGCCGCTGTCGAAGACGCCCTGGCCTTCGTCCGTCAGCACAGCCGCCCATGGATCGACTCCGGCGTCGATCAGGCCTCGGCCGACCCGCTCACCCAGCATGCTTTCGGCCGCCTGAACATTCGCCTGCATGCCGCCGAAGCCCTGCTGGAACGGGCCGGCGAAACCCTCGACCGGGCCCAGCGTGACGCTAATGCCGACTCGGTGGCCGCCGCCTCCATTGCGGTCGCCGAGGCGCGGGCGATCAGCACCGAGATTTCCCTGGCGGCCGGCAGCACCCTGTTCGAGCTGGCCGGCAGCCGCGCCACCCTGGCCGAGCACAACCTCGACCGCCACTGGCGCAACGCGCGGGTGCACACCCTGCACGATCCGGTGCGCTGGAAGTACCACGCCATCGGCAACTACTACCTGAACCGCGAAAACCCGCCGTTGCGAGGGACGATCTGATGCCCAGGCAGATCCTGCTCAACGCCTTCAACATGAACTGCGTCGGCCACATCAACCACGGCCTGTGGACCCATCCACGGGACACCTCGACCCGCTACAAGGACATCGAGTACTGGACCGACCTGGCGCGCCTGCTCGAACGCGGGCTGTTCGACGGCCTGTTCATCGCCGATATCGTCGGCACCTACGATGTCTATGGCCACTCGCTGGACGTCACCCTCAAGGAGTCGATCCAGCTACCGGTCAACGACCCGCTGCTACTGGTCTCGGCCATGGCCGCCGTGACCCGCCACCTGGGCTTCGGCCTCACCGCCAACCTCACCTACGAGCCGCCGTACCTGTTCGCCCGCCGCCTGTCCACCCTCGACCACCTGAGCAAGGGCCGCGTGGGCTGGAACATCGTCACCGGCTACCTGGACAGTGCCGCCCGCGCCATGGGCCTGGCGCAACAGCCCGAACACGACCGGCGCTACGACCAGGCCGACGAGTATCTGGAGGTGCTGTACCAGTTGCTCGAAGGGAGCTGGGCCGACGATGCGGTGGTCGCCGACCGTCAGCGGCGCGTCTACGCGCAGCCTGAACGGGTGCGCAAGGTCGAGCACCACGGCGAGTTCTACAAGGTCGACGGCTACCACCTGTGCGAGCCCTCACCGCAGCGCACGCCGGTGCTGTTCCAGGCCGGCAGTTCCAGCCGGGGCCTGAGCTTCGCCGGGCAGCATGCCGAATGCGTGTTCATCGGTGGCCAGACCCACGCCGGCACCCGCGCCCAGGTCGACAAGGTGCGCGCCGCAGCCCAGGCAGCGGGCCGCGATGCGCAGGCGATCAAGGTGTTCATGGGCATCAGCGTGATCGTTGCCGCCACCGAGACCGAAGCGCGCGCCAAGCACGCCGAGTACCTGCGCCATGCCAGCGCCGAGGCCGGGGTGGCGCACTTCGCGGCCTCCACGGGCATCGACTTCGCCGCGTTCGACCTTGACGAGCCGATCCACGCCGGCCCGGGCAACGCCATCCAGTCGGCCAACAAGATGCTTCAGGACAGCACCTGGACCCGCCGCCGTCTGTTGCAGCAGCACGCCCTGGGCGGGCGCTACGTGACTCTGGTGGGCTCGCCCGAGCAGGTCGCGGAACAGTTGATCGGCTGGATCGACGAGACGGGCCTGGATGGCTTCAACCTGACCCGCACCGTCACCCCGGAAAGCTACGAGGACTTCATCGAGCTGGTGATTCCCGAGCTGCAACGTCGCGGTCGCTACAAGACCGCCTATGCCGACGGCACCTTGCGCCAGAAGCTGTTCGCCAGCTCCAGCGCACACCTGCCAGCCGATCACCCCGGCAGCCGCCATCGCTTTCCCGACCCTGTCCCGACCGGAGCCCTGCGCCATGCTTGAGAAACTCTACCGGCCCGCCGTGGCCCTGCTGCTCAGCCTGGGCCTGTCCAGCGCTGCCCTGGCCGAGCCGCCGCTGAAGATCGGCACCACCGCCGCGTTCGCCATCCCCCTGGAAGCGGCGGTCGAAGAAGCGCACAAACAAGGGCTCGAGGTGAAGCTGATCGAATTCAGCGACTGGATCGCGCCCAACGTCAGCCTCAACAGCGGCGACATCGACGTGAACTATTTCCAGCACATCCCCTTCCTGGAAAACGCCAATGCCGCCGCCGGCTTCGACCTGGTGCCCTACGCGCCGGGCATCATCAACAACGTCGGGCTGTACTCAAAGCGCTACAAGCGCTTCGCCGACCTGCCCGACGGCGCCAGCGTGGCCATCGCCAACGACCCGATCAACAGCGGACGCGGCCTGCAACTGCTGGCCAAGGCCGGATTGATCAGCCTCAAGCCGGGCGTGGGCTACAAGGCCACCGAAGCCGACATCGTCGACAACCCGAAAAAGCTCAAGATCATTCAGGTGGAGGCCGTGCAACTGGTGCGCGCCTACGACGATGCCGACCTGGTGCAGGGCTACCCGGCCTACATCCGCCTGGCCAACACTTTCGACGCCACCTCGGCGCTGCTATTCGACGGCCTGGAGAACAAGGAATACGTGATCCAGTTCGTGATCCGTCCGCAGAGCAAGGACGATCCACGCCTGGCCAAGTTCGTCGATATCTACCAGCATTCGCCGGCCGTGCGCGCCGCCCTGGACAAGGCCCATGGCCGCCTGTACCAGGCCGGCTGGGAGGGTTGAGATGAGCAGCGCCAACGCCCTGCGGGCGCCCCTGGCCCCCAGCGAACCTGCCCGGGCGCGCGAGCACGCGCTGCGCCCGGACGTGAACCAGGCCCACGTGCGCTTCATCGGCCTGGCCAAGACCTACCCCGGCCAGCGCCAGCCGGCACTGCACGGCATCGACCTGAACATCCGCCGTGGCGAGATCTTCGGCATCATTGGCCGCAGCGGCGCCGGCAAGTCGTCGTTGCTGCGCACCATCAACCGCCTGGAGCAACCCAGCCATGGGCGCGTGCTGATCGACCAGGTGGACATTGCACCGTTCGACGAAACGCAACTGGTGGCGCTGCGCCGACGCATCGGCATGATCTTCCAGCACTTCAATCTGATGTCGGCCAAGACCGTGTTCCAGAACGTCGAGCTGCCGCTGAAGGTGGCCGGCGTGGCCAAGGCCGAGCGCCAGCGCAAGGTCCGCGAGCTGTTGGAGCTGGTGGGGCTGGAGCAGAAACATGGGGTGTATCCGGCGCAGTTGTCGGGCGGGCAGAAGCAGCGCGTCGGCATCGCCCGCGCCCTGGTGCACGACCCGCAGATTCTACTGTGCGACGAGGCCACCTCGGCACTGGACCCGGAGACCACCGCTGCGATCCTCGACCTGCTGCGCGACATCAACCAGCGCCTGGGCCTGACCATTGTGCTGATCACCCACGAAATGGCGATGATCCGCGAGATCTGCCACCGCGTGGTGGTGCTCGAGCGCGGCGAGGCGGTCGAGCAGGGCGAGGTCTGGCAGGTGTTCGGCACACCGCGCCATGCCGTCACCCGCAGCCTGCTCGCGCCTCTGCAAGCCAAGCTGCCGGACAGCTTGCAGCGCACGCTGCAGGCCCGACCCGGCCACCCCGAAGCGGCCGTGGTGCTGCGCCTGCACGTACTCGGCGAACCGGACTTGACGGCGCTGTGGCATGACCTGGGCGGGCGCGTGACCCTGCTGCAGGGCGGCGTCGACATCCTCGGCAGCCAGACCCTGGGCCAGTTGATACTGGCCGTGCGCGGCTCGCCACACAGCGCAGCGCAACTGCTCGAGCGCGCCCGGCGCTGGACGACCGACGTGGAGGTGCTCGGCCATGTGGACTGAACGCCTGCTGCAAGGCCTGCTCGACACCCTGCTGATGGTCGGCGTGTCTTCCTTGATCGCGTTGCTGGTGGGCATCCCGCTGGCGGTGCTGCTGGTCACCAGCGACAAGGGCGGCATCTACCAGGCGCCCCTGCTCAACCGCGTGCTGGGCGGCTTCGTCAACCTGTTCCGCTCGGTGCCGTTCCTGATCCTGATGGTGGCGCTGATCCCCTTCACCCGCCTGATCGTCGGCACCACCTACGGCGTGTGGGCTGCCGTGGTGCCGCTGACCATCGCGGCCACGCCGTTCTTCGCGCGCATCGCCGAAGTGAGCCTGCGTGAAGTGGACCATGGCCTGATCGAGGCGGCCCAGGCCATGGGCTGCCGGCGCTGGCACATCGTCTGGCACGTATTGCTGCCCGAAGCGCTGCCCGGCATCGTCGGCGGCTTCACCATCACCCTGGTGACGCTCATCAACTCCTCGGCCATGGCCGGTGCCATCGGCGCCGGGGGCCTGGGCGACATCGCCTATCGCTATGGCTACCAGCGCTTCGACAGCCAGATCATGCTCACGGTGATCGTCATGCTGGTGGCGTTGGTGGCGGTGATTCAGGTGGGCGGGGATCGCCTGGCCAGGGGCTTGAACAAGCGCTGAGGGGCCGTGATTGCAGGCGGGTCATAACGAAGCGCTCCTTTCGATTGAAGAGTGAGTGCGCGAGCGCACGATCTCGTCACCCCCAGTTCAACGCCTGCGGCGCCACCGGCCGGCCGAACCAGTAGCCCTGCCCCAGGTCGCACTGCTGCTCCAGCAGAAAGCGCGCCTGTTCGGCCTGCTCGATGCCCTCGGCGTGCACCTGCATGCCCATGCTGCGCGCCAGGGCGATGATCACCCGAACGATGGCCACGTCGTCGTCATCCTGCGGCAAGCCGGCGACGAAACCTTGGTCGATCTTGAGCTTCTGCACCGGCAGGCGCTTGAGGCGCAGCAACGACGAATAGCCGGTGCCGAAATCGTCGATCGCCAGGCGCAGGCCCAGTTCGCGCAGGCGGTGCAGTTGCTGCATGGCCACCTCCGGGTCCTCCATCACCGCGCTCTCGGTGACCTCCAGCTCCAGCAGCGCCGGGTCCAGGCCGGTGTCGTGCAGCACCTCGGCGACTTGACGATACAGTTCGCGCTGACCGAACAGCCGGCTCGACAGGTTCACCGCAACGAAGCTCAGCGCGCGCCCTTCGGCCTGCCACTGGACCATCTGCCGGCAGGCTTGCAGCAGCACCCAGGCGTCGATATCGGCGATCAGGCCGGTGCGCTCGGCAATCGGGATGAACTCGCCCGGCGGCACCAGGCCGCGCTCGGGGTGCTGCCAGCGCACCAGCGCCTCGACGCCGACCAGGGTGCCGGTCAGCAGGTCGTGCACCGGCTGGTAGAACACCCGCAGTTCCTCCTGGGCCAAGGCGCGGCGCAACTCGCCGGCAGTCTCGACGCGGTGCTGGGCATGGGCGGTCAGCTCTTCGGTGTACAGCGCATAGCAGGCACGACCATTGCTCTTGGCCTTGAACAGCGCCGAGTCGGCATTGCGCAGCAGTTGCTCGGCGCTCTGTGCATCGCTGGGGAACAGGCTGATGCCGATGCTGGCGCTGATGAACAGGCGTTGGTCCTCGACCTCGAACGGTTCGTGCAGACGCTCGATCAGGCACTGCGCGGTGCTCGCGGCCTGGGCCACCTGCTGGCCGCCTTCGAGCAGCACAGCGAACTCGTCACCGCCGAGCCGCGCCAGGGTCACACCGGTGCCGACCTGATCGCGCAGGCGGTCGCCCACCAGCTTGAGCAACTGGTCGCCCACGGCATGGCCGAGGCTGTCGTTGATGCTCTGGAAGTGATCGACGTCCAGCAGCAACAGGGCGCAGCCGCGCTTGCTCGACTGCGCGGCGGCCAGCGCCTGTTCGGCACGGTCGCTGAACAGCAGACGATTGGGCAGGCCGGTGAGCGGGTCGTGGTGGGCCAGGTAGGTCAGTTCTTCCTCGGAATGCTTGATCGCGCTGATGTCGCTGAACACTGCGACGTAATGACTGAGCGCGCCCGCGTCGTCGCGAATGGCGCAGATGGTCTGCCACTGCGGGTAGATCTCACCGCTCTTGCGCCGGTTCCAGATCTCGCCGCTCCATTCGCCACAGGCTTCCAGGGTTTCGTAGATCTGCTTGTAGAACGCCGCGTCGTGGCGGCCGGACTTGAACTTGTTAGGGCGCTGGCCGAGTACTTCGTCCTGCTGGTAGCCGGTGATGCGCATGAAGGCGCGATTGACGTGCACGATCAAACCGTTACGGTCGGTCACCAGCACGCCTTCGAGGGTGCTGTCGAACACGGCGGCGGCCATGCGCAAGCGCTCGCGGTCTTCGCTGCGCAAACGCGCACCGACGCCGATGAAGTTCAGCAGGCGCACCCGCGAGACGAAGATCAGGCCGGCGCTGAGCAACACCCAGACCACCAGGTTGATCTGTCGGCCGACGGTCAGGGCCAGGTCGTCGTCGGTCATGCCACGCAACACCACCTCCGACAGGGCCAGCCAGAGGAACGACAACACAACGTAGAGCGCAGCCATGCGCAAGGCGTCGCGAACAGAAACAGACATGTCGGGCGTATCGGTCCTGGGAAAATGATGGCGCAGTATAAATGCTGAAACATGCCGTGACTTTAATTCCGGGCTCATTAATAAGTCGTGTTTCGCGCCAACGCCTCCCGGCTGGCCTGCCTTCGCGGCCTGGCCGGTGGCCAGTACCAGACCGATGGCATGCCTGCCCGGCGACGCTCGACTGGTTTTATTTCCCGTCCCAGGGATAATGCGCCCGTTGTCCACCCTACTCTCGAGGGCTTTTCCAACCATGTGGCATAACGGTCTACTCGACCTCTCGGCCTGGCAACTGGTCGCGGTCACCCTGCTGATGACTCATGTGACCATCGTCAGCGTCACCATCTACCTGCATCGCTATTCCGCGCATCGCTCCCTGGAGCTCAACGCCGGGCTCAAGCACTTCTTCCGCTTCTGGCTGTGGCTGACCACGGCGCAGAACACCCGCGAATGGACCGCCATTCACCGCAAGCACCACGCCAAATGCGAAACCCCCGACGACCCGCACAGCCCGGTGCACAAGGGCCTGGGCACCGTGCTGCGCAAGGGCGCGGAGCTGTACCGCGAGGAGGCCCGCAACCCGGACACCTTGCGCATCTACGGCAAGAACTGCCCGGACGACTGGATCGAGCGCAACCTGTATTCGCGGTACAAGCTCGGCGGTATCGCCCTGATGGCGGTGATCGACCTGGCGTTGTTCGGCACCATCGGCATCACTATCTGGGCCATCCAGATGATGTGGATTCCGTTCTGGGCCGCCGGCGTGGTCAACGGCCTGGGCCATGCGGTGGGCTACCGCAACTTCGAGTGCCGCGACGCCGCCACCAACCTGGTGCCCTGGGGCATCATCATCGGCGGCGAGGAACTGCACAACAATCACCACACCTACCCCAATTCGGCCAAGCTGTCGGTGCGCCGCTGGGAGTTCGACATGGGCTGGATGTGGATTCGCCTACTGTGTCTGCTGCGCCTGGCCAAAGTGCAGCGCGTGGCGCCCATCGCCCATCGGGTCGAGGGCAAGGCATCGCTGGACATGGACACCGCCATGGCGATCCTCAACAACCGTTTCCAGATCATGGCCCAATACCGCAAGCTGGTGATCGCCCCGCTGGTCAAGCAGGAACTGAACAAGGTCGATGCCTCGATGCGCCACCAGTTCCGCCGTGCCAAGCGCCTGTTGTCGCGTGAACCCAGCCTGCTGCAGGACCGCCATCACCTGCGCATCGAGTCGATGCTCGAACACAGCCAGGCATTGAAAACCATCTACGAGAAACGCCTGGCTCTGCAGCACATCTGGGCACGCACCAGCGCCAACGGCCACGACATGCTGGCGGCGATCAAAGACTGGGTACATGAGGCCGAGGCCAGCGGCATCCAGTCGCTGCGCGACTTCGCCGCTCAGCTCAAGACCTACTCCCTGCGCCCCGGCGTCGCCTGACCGCCGTTGATCGGCGTGCCCCCGTTCGGGGCACGCCCTCCGGAACTTCACCCCCTGCCTCGACTCGAAATCGGATCATCGCCCGCGTGGCGGGCTGTCTGGCGGCCGCACGCCCTCTCGTCGAGAACCGATCCGTGCTCATGGCCAAAGAACGTCCCTCTTCGCACACCGGCGACTCCCGCCCCGAAGCCGCTCAGATGCTCCTGGCCCTGCTGCATGCCCAAGGCGAAGTCGCGCGCCTGAGCGAACGCGAACAACTGTTCAGTTCGTTGCTCGACAGCGTCAACGCGGTGCTCTGGGCCTTCGATTGGGAAAAGCGTCAGGTGCTCTACATCAGCCCCGCCTACGAGCGCATCTACGGACGCTCCGCGAGCCTGCTGATGGCCGACTTCAACGAATGGCGCGACGCGATCCACCCGGACGATCTCGACTACGCCGAGCGTAGCCTGGCCCAGGTGCTGGTCAAAGGCACGGTCGAGGACCGCGAGTACCGCATCGTCAACGGCCAGGGCGAAGTGCGCTGGCTCAGCGACAAGTGCTACATCAACCAGCAGCGCGAGGGCGAACGGGTGATCATCGTCGGCATCGCCGAGGACATCACCGAAAAGAAGCGCCTGGAAGGCGAACTCAAGCGCCTGGCCACCACCGATGTGCTGACCCAGAGCAGCAACCGCCGGCACTTCTTCGAATGCGCCCGCCAGGCCTTCAACCGCGCCCGCGACAACGGCACGCCGCTGGCCTTCCTGCTGCTGGACATCGACGACTTCAAGCTGATCAACGACAGTTATGGCCACCCCGAGGGCGACCAGGTGCTGCAGCGCATCGCCGATAGCGGCAAGACCATCCTGCGCCGGGGCGACCTGTTCGGCCGCATCGGCGGCGAGGAGTTCGCCGCCGTGTTCCCCGGCTGCAGCGCCGAGGTGGCCGCACAGATCGCCGAACGCCTGCAACGGGAAATCGAACGCCTGGCCTTCAGCCATGGCGAGCAGCGCTACAGCGTCACCATCAGCCAGGGCCTGACTGCACTTTCAGCCCAGGACACCGACCTGGACAGCCTGTTCAGCCGCGCTGATGCGGCGATGTACCAGGCCAAGCGGGAGGGGAAGAATCGGATTGTGTGTGGGTAGGAGAGCACGCTGGCGCTGCGCTACGGAAAAAACTCATCGCTCTTGATAGCGGTCATGGGCACGTGTCCTTCGACGATTTACGGCCCGAGTCCAGAATCTCGATTGGCTCCGATAGCGACCGTGGCACAAAGACGCACGAACCCAGACAGCATCAGTCAACTCAACGCCTGAATGGGTCAAGCAGTGCCAGATGTACATCCATATCGACTTTTACCAGACCATCTAGGTCCGCACGCCCCCCCAGACTCAGCGCGGGCTCAAAAGCGTACATTTCGCTCTCCGATAAGGGCCCTAGCTTGGCGAGCGCACGCTCGAACAAGGGGTTACCCATACGGTCTTCGAAGTCGAAGTCGGCTTTTGTAGCGGTTGCGAAAAAGATGCCCAGCGCCCGGTCAGGATTCTTCTGGCGTTGTTGCAGTTGGCCCTTCAGCGCGACGATGCCACCCGCCAGGCTCGATATCGTGATGTTACGCTGGTAGTGCTCGCCCCAGGCATACAGAGAACCAAAGGCGTCTCTCGCAATGACATGATAGTTATCGACATGCTCTAAGTCCGAGCCACTCAGCCATTGCTTCAGCGTGGCCGTGTACTGATCGGGATCGACGATCCAGAAAAGACCGTCCGCGTAAGCACTCCAACCCTCACTTTGCCAAACGCTAAGCAACGCGTCGGGAAGCTTCGAGCGATATTTTTCGATACTTGAGACTGGAGCGCTTCTCCGACCGTGCGGCTCGCCAAAATGGGCAGTAAATGTCCGGAAATATTCATCCATTTTTGAGCACCCGCCATAGTTTCACGACTTATCGAATGGAGCGAAAACACCCACGCATCTTTATTGTATTCAATCGGATCACGTCCACGCTTCACGACCGTCCTCAAAGCACCAAACGAAGCCTCCTGGCACCCAGCATTTACCATCCCTGTTTAGCCAGAATATATCTTCATCCAACTGGTGTTCATCAGGAAAGGCTAGGCGGTAGGCTTCAACTTGATCCTCAACGCTGCCATCCAAAAATGAATCAGCCGCTAACTTGACCCGTCCCTCGGTAAGTAGCCTGCGCAAGATCTGTAGAAAAAAAGCCTTGCGCTCCTCGAATGCTGACTCCGGTAACGCATGAAATATATTGAGCCACAGCGCATTTACATCGAACCCCTCGCTCAACTCGACGATCTCACAAGCGGCTTGATCACTGACAGGCGGGGAGTTCAATCGAAATGTGCTGATCGTCACCACGAGCCTTACCCTGACTTCCGATTGAATAACCGCGACCAGAATCCTCGACGCTCCTCGGGTTGCGCTTCCAGGCTCTGCTGCGCTGGCAGCGTCTCGGGGTGGAGCAACGCTTGGGGATAGTGCTCCTGCCCTAGACATAGCCTGTCGTCGAGCCCAAACGCCTTCACCGCCGCCACAGCCTCCACGCACCAACGGCCGAAATAGGCTCCCCCCTCAAAGTTTTCATCACCATAGCGGTACCAATAAGGGTGCTTGAATGCCGTTGCCTGCTTACCCACACCTGAGCGCGCCCCTGCACCGACTTCGCCATACCAATGTTGAACGAAATCCAACAATGCAGACGCTCGTTGGTCAGGCTGTTCATCGATCGCCTTGAGCAAGCGGGCATAGGGTTTGGGATAAAGCAGCACATCACCTATACGCCGTTGCGGGGAGCGGGAGGCGATGATTCGGTCCAACAGATGGTCTTCGCCCTCATTCCCTACGAGTGTGAGCAATTGCTCCCACTGCTGGTCCGGTATTTCCAGAGCCAATGCCAAGCCGACCAGCCAGAAGCAAACGATGTAGTGGTCGTAATTAACCCGCCAGGCGTTGCGCGTGTACTGCTCATCCTCGTTCCACTGCTCAGCCCCCAGTCGCTTGGAGCGGTCCCAGGCGTCGAGCAAGCCGGGAAAGTAGGCGGTCATTTGCGCCACTGCATTTCCCGCTGAATAGAGTCTCAGCATCTGATGCAAGTGCTTCTGCATCAATGTGAAAAGGTAATGTGGCTCATAGCTGGGGTCGCCAGGAGGGGTATCGACGTTTGCCCTGGCCTTGAGAAGATATTCTTCGCTATAAGCCACCCACTCCTGCCAGTAGTCCTGACCGCCCAAAGGTGATCGCACCATCATTTGCTCCCCAGTAATTTCGACGTGGCGACAGGATCGGGAACGTATCTACCCGCTTTATCCAACACCCCTACACTGACTCTACCGAACGGATCAGTGTGCACAAGCCATTTCTCCACACGCCCTGCCCTCAAGGCGTCGTTGATGCCGTCAGCAACTCGCGCGTTGCCGTTCACGGACTCTAATATGCGGTTGTAGTTCGTGTTACCACCCTGCAACCAACTATCACTCATCTGCATCCCATCACGAGTGTTTTTCAACGTCGAGGCGCCAAACTTATACTCAACGATCAGATAATCCACACCAGGTTTGTTGACCTTGTACAAATCATCAATACCCGTCTGCCCAATGTCTGGTGCGCGACCAATTTTCTGAGCACCCGGGACTGCCTGCTGGATCCGCTCACCCCCCATCAGGTCCCCAATAATACTTTTCTGCGCATTAGTCAGGGAGCGGAAGTCCATGATGGGCGTCCCATTCGGGTTGAATTGCCCACCTTTTGCAAGCAGCTTTTCGAAGCGCCCAAGACCCGCCATGTTTTCCAGGCTATTGGTCGCCAATTTGATGCCGACATTCGCTAGCTTGACTCCACCTTTGGCGACACCACCGACCCCAGTAACAACGCTTCCCACCTGCCACACCAACTCACCCAGGTCACGCCCCAACTCGAAAGCCTTTTCATCCCCGCCCTTCTCCAGCGCCTCGGCCATGCGGTCGATCTTCTGGTCCAGGGCGGCGATCACATCGTCGCCAAACTGCTGGCGCGCTGCCGGATCGTCGATCAGTTGCTTCATGCCTTGCAGCCCCTGGATCGGGTGCATGACGAACTGGGCCAGGCCCTTGATATCGTCGAAGCCAGCGCCCACCAGGCCAGCGCCAATACCGCTCTGGGTCAGCAGGTCCTGCTTCTTGCTGATATAGGCCCACTTGCCCAGCACTTTCAGCTCGGCAATACGCCCATCGGCCTCCTTCAGTTCCTTCCTGGCCTGCACCAACTGCTGCGTCGCCAACCAGTTGTTATCCACAGCCCCGGAGGCCGCCGCAGTGGCCGTGGCGGCGTCCAGGTTCGAGGTGGCGGCGAGCCCTGTGACCAGGCTGACGATCAGGTTGCGCTTGGCCTCGCGCTCGCGTTCGCTCTCGTTGGGACTGGCTTCGGAGAACAGCCCGGTCAGCAGGCTCGAGACCGCCGCGCCAGCAGCCCCGCTGCCGCAGCTCTGGCTGCTGGCGGCAGCACCGGCGCAGGCCAGGATGCCATGCAGTGCGGCGTGCAGCGGGGTGCCTTCGACCAAGGTGCCCTTGGCCACCAGGTCGCCGATGTAGCCAGCGCCCTGCTGCTGCACGTAGTTGACCACCATGCCCTGGAGGAAGGCGCCGTTGCTGGCGCTGATATTGCCGCTGGCGGCCGCCACCAATGCCGTGGTGATCTGCCGGTAGGTGCCGCCGGCGCCCCAGTTGCCGGCGATGCCATCGGCTTCGTTGCGCAGGTTTTGCGCACGGGTGCGCAAGGCCAGCGCAGCGGTGGGGTCTGCGGCCTTGTCCGCTTGGGCCTCGGCCTCTTCGGCGGCTTTGCGCTTGGCATCGACCTCCTTGGCCTTGTTCGCCAGCAAGGTACCGGCCTCGTTGGCGAAGGCCTGGACGATCTCGAAGCCCGAGCGGATCTGCTCTTCGTCGAAGATCGGCTTGAGTGCATTGCTGCCGTCACGCTCGCTGGACACCTCGCGGTCCAGGCCCGCCAGGGTCTGCTCGGCGCTCTGACCGCTGCGCTCGCGCTGGGCGGCTTCGTCGGTGATCAGGATCGAAGCGCCGCTGATGCCGCTGCGGGTCACGCTGCTGGCGCTGTCGCTCGCGCTGATGGCGATCGGCAGGCTGGCGCCCAGTTCGCGCTCGTTGGTCGGGATCTCGGTGCCTGGCGTGATGCTGCCACCGGTCTGCACGTTGCCCTGCTGGTCCTTGCCGATCTCGTTGAAGCCACCGCCGACGTTGAAGGTGCTGGCGTCGTACTCGGCCTTGTTGCGGATATCGCTGCTGGTCAGGCTGCCGGTGACCAGACGGTTGCGGCCCTCGGCCACGGCCTGCTCGCTGCTGGCGATCACCGCGCCCTTGAGGTCGGTGTTGCCACCCACGCGGACGTCGAACCCGCCGTCGCCGGCCTTGATCCCGGACTGCTCGGTGACGCTGGCGAAGTCCGAATCCATGTCGGTACCGCCGAAGTTGGCGCTGGCCCCGCTGATCGAACTCATGCCCACGCAGAACGGCGGAATGCACAGGCTGACGCCGAAGCCCATGCTCTTCTCGTCGACCTTGAAGGTGTCGGTGTCCTGCAGGCTTTCGATGTTCAGGTCACCGCCGACATCGGCCATCACTTCCCGCCCGCTGACCACCGCACCGCGCAGGTTGCTGTCGCCCCCGGACACCAGGGTGGCGCGGTTGCCAGCCTCGACCACGGCGTTGCGGTGGGTGAGCGTCTCACCGTCGGCCTCGCCACGGTTGCCGTTGACCCCGACATCCAGGGTGAAGCCGTTGCGCGTGCCGCCCAACGACAGGCCGATGCCGACACTGGCGCTGCTGCCCTTGCTGTCGCTGTCCAACTGGCTGGTGTTGCGGGCGGCCAGCAGGTTGATGTCGCCGTCGGCGGCCAGCGTGGCATCGCGACCGGCGCGGATCTCGCTGCCCTGCACCGTGATATCGCTGTCGGCACCTGCGCCGGTGGCACGCAGGCGCACGTCGTTGCCCGCCACCACCTTGGAGCCGGCCGCGGTGTCGCTGTGCTGTTCGGTGGTGCTCTGCTGTTTCTTGGTGCCCAGCGACAGGCTGATGTTGACCCCGCCCGCCGCGCCCGGATCCTGCGCCACCGCCGTGGCCGCGTTGTTCACCGCCAGCGCGGCGGTGGAAGCGGCCAGCACCTGCATGCGCCCGTCCTCGGTTTTGTTCGCCGCCCGCTGCATCTGCTGGGTGGTCTGGATCGCACTGATCACCGGGTTGGTGATGGTCACGGTGAAGCCGGTCTGCTTGAACAGCGTTTCGCGGGTGCGGTCGGTGGTTTCCCGAGCCTCGGTAATGGCGATCTGTTGAGCCAGGATGTCCACGTCGCCCTTGGGCGCCATGACGTCGCTGCCAAACTGACGATACTGGCGTCCGGCCTCGATCAGCACATCGCCCTCGGTGCTGCCCACCGTGCTGGCGCGCGCGGTTTCACGGGTGGTGAGGTCCTTGACGCTCTGCTGCTGGGTGCCGATGGTCAGCGCCAGGCCACCGCCGCTGAACAGGCCGCTCTTCTTCACCGATTTGTCATGGCGCTCGCTGCTGCTCTGGCTGGCCGCCTCGACGTTGATATCGCGATCGGCCACCAGCACGGTCTGCTGGGTCGACACCACGTCGCTGCCACGCACCTGGATATCGCGCCCGGCCTGCAGGTAGGTCTGCTCGGCGCTGACGGTGCTGCCCTGGGCCTGGGTCTGGCTGACGGTGTCGCGCAGGGTGGTGGTCTTGCTGGAGAACAGCCCGCTCTTGCCCTTGAACTTGTGGGCTTCGTCGGCGAACTGATACTGCTCGGCGGCGCTCAGGCTGATGTCGCGCCCAGCCTCGGCCATCACCATGCCCTGGTCGCTGGCCACCGTCGCGCCACGCGCGGCGATGTCCTGCCCGGCCTTGATGCGCAGATCGCCGGTACTCTGCACGGTGCTGCCCACTTCGCCGCGACTGGCCTCGTTGCGCCAGTTGCTGGCGTTCCAGCTGATCGCCTGCTGGTGCTGCTCGGCGACGGTGCCCAGGTTGACGTCGCGCCCAGCCTCGAGCTGGCTGACGCCACCAGCACCGGCATTGACCACCTGGGCGCCCAGCAGGTTGAGGTCGCGACCGGCGGCCACGCGCATGGCGCCACCTTCGCCACTGACGAACAGGCCGGCGACCCGCGAGACATTGCTGCGACTGCCCTGCTCGCTGCTGCTGTCGCGGGTCAGGGAGCGCACGTTGATGTCCTGGCCAGCTTCGATCGCCAGGCTGTCGGTGGCGCCGATCAGGCCGCCGAGGTTGTTCAGGTTGTCGCGGGTCTTGAGCGCGACGTTGTTGCCCTGGATGCGCCCACCGAGGTTGTCGATGTTCTGCGCGGTCAGCGCCACCACGCTGCGCCCACCCAGGCTGCCGCTGTTGAGCAGGTCGCCGGAGAGGTCCAGACGCAGTTGCTGACCGGCGATCAAAGCGCCGTTGCCGTCGAGATCGCCGTCGCGCACCCGCACGTAGACCTGCGGCACCAGCACCTGACGCGTCTGGCCGTTGGCCAAGGTGACGTCGCGCGACACAAGCCAGACGATATCGCTGGTCAGTTGGGCCATCTGCTCGGCGGTCAGGGCCACGCCTGGCACCAGGTTCCAGGTGTCGGCGACGGTCACTGCGTTGTCGATCAAGGCGCGGTACTGCGCTTCGTCGTTGGCGAAGCCGTCGAGGAAACGCCGCCCGGTGAGCTGGGCGATCTGCTCGCGGATCAGCTTCTGCTCGTAGAAGCCATCGCCCAGGCGCTGTTGGGTCTGCGCCGGATCGACCTGCAGGCGGTCGAGCATGTAGTCCGACGACAGCCAGTTGCGGTAGCTGGTGAAGCGCGGATCGCTCTCGATCAAATAGCCGCGCACGGCATCGGGGTTGGTCTGGAACAGGCTGTTGCTCGGCAGCGCCAGGTTCAGCCCACCGCTGCGCACCTGGTCGGCGACACCCTGGCCGTCAGCCAGCTTGACCGAGACCACCGCGCCGACACGGTACTGCTCAGCGACCGGGGTATCGACCGCGCCCACCGTGGCCACCTGCTGGCCGACCTGCTGCTGGTCGCGCCCGGCGATCTGCGTGCCGCTGCCGTTGATGGTGGCGTGCTCGCCGTACTCGGTCGGCGTCAGGTCGATGTCCTGGATCAGCGGCGCCGGGCGGTAAGCCGCGACGTTGGTGCCCTGGCGGTCGCGCCCTTTGCGCTGGATGCGGTAGAAGTTAGTGGCCGTACCCGCATCGGTGGTCACCCGCCGACCATCCACTTCGGTGTTGGTCACCTGCGCCGCGCCAGCCTGCAACAGGCCACCGGCGAGGATGCGGCTCTTGTCGTTGAACACCGTATCGCCGCTGAAGGTCAGGTCGCCCCCGGCGAGGATCTGGCCTGGCGCGGAAGTGGCGATGCGGGTCTCGCTGACACTGCGGGTGTAGTCGTAGCGGTTGAAGTTGTCGCGGGTGCCTTCGGGCGTATTGAGGTGGTCCACTTCGTCGTTGTAGACGGAAATCTGGTCCGGCCGGTAGCGATTCGGCGAGCCGCTGAGCTGGTATTCGCGCAACTGCTCGGTGCTCACCAGCACCTCGGTGGTGCTGAAATGCTCGTTGGTGTTGCGCAGCTCGCCCACCGCCAGGCGCAGGTCGCCCAAGGCTTCGAGGGTGGCGCTGGCATTGCTGAGCAGCGTGGCGCGGCCGCTGGCATGGTCGTCGCTGTCCAGCGCACCGCCGATGGCCAGGTCGCCAGCACTGAAGATCAGCGCCTGCTCGCGGTTGTCCAGTTGCTGGCTGCCGATGTCGAGTTGCTCGCGGGCGGCGATGGTGGCCGCGCGGTCATGCTCGTCGCGGTTGACCACGCTGCGGCTGGCGATGGCCAGGCGGTCGCCGTACACGCGCCCGGTGCCGAGGTTGAACAGTTCATCGGCCTGCACGCGCACCTGCTGGCCGTCGATCAGGCCACGGTTGGTCAACTGGCCACTGAGGCGCAGATCGACCTGGGTCGCCGACAGCTCGCCCTCGGCGCGGTTGTCCAACTGCGCGGCGCGCAGGCTCAGGGCTTTGCCGGCCAGCAGCTTGCCGCTGTTGTTCAATTGCCCGCCAACCTCCAGCGTCAGCGTGCCGTTGGCTTGCACCTGACCGGCCAGGGTCAGGTCGCCCTGCTGTTGCAGCAGCAGATCGCCCAGGCTCAACGCCCGGCCGCTGCCACTGAAATAGGCGACGTTCATCGCCAGCAGACGCCCAGCGATCAGCGTGCCGCTGCCGTTTTCCAGCCGCAGCCGCGACTGCGCCGCGTCACGGTCGGCCAGGCGCAGTTCGCCGCCCGCCGACACCAGGCCCTTGTCGTTGTTCAGGGTGCCTGCCAGGCCCAGGTTGATGGCCTGATCCGCGCGCAGGGCGCCTTCGCGGTTGTCCAGCGCGTCGGCGCGCAGCAGCAGGGATTGCGCTTCGATGCCTTTGTCGGTGACGGCCGTGGCGCGGTTGTCCACCTGGGCGGTCTGCAGGCTGAGCTGCCCGGCGCTGCGCAGCAGGCCGTCGCGGTTGTCGAGTGCGTCGCGCAGCGTCAATTGCAGGTCGCCGCGGGCCTGCATTTTGCCGCCCTGGTTGTCCAACTGCTCGCCCTGCACCTGCACCTGACGCTCGCCGACCACCTCGCCGCGGTTTTCCAGCACGGGGGCGACCAACAGCACATTGCCTTTACCGGCGATGAAACCACGGTCGTTGAGCAAGTGGCCGCTGCGCAGCTCGACCGCGTCCTGGCCGACGATGCCTTTGTCGCTGCCGGAATTGGCGTTGCGCAGGGCCTGGCTACCGGTGTCGATGAATAGGCGGCCACCGGCCTGGATCAGGCCGGCACTGTTGCGCAGTTCGCCACTGCGCACGTCGAGCGTGGCGCCGGCGTCGAGGGTGCCGCCGTCGTTGTCGAAGGTCTGGCGGCGGCTGTCGAGCGACAGTTGGCCCGCGCTCAGGGTGCCCTGGCGGTTGTCCACACCGTTGGCCGCGACCTGGACCAGGCCTGCGGCTTCGATACGGCCGCCCGCGTTCAGCAGGGTGCCGTCGGTGACGTCCAGACGCACGCTGCTGGCGACCGAGCCCAGGGTGCCCCCGGTGTTGTCCAACTGGCCGGCGATGATCTGCATGGCCTGGGTGGCGGCAATGGTGCCGGCAAGGTTATCCACACGGTCGCTGCGCAGGTCGAGGGTGCCACCTGCGCTGAGGGTGCCGCCGTCGTTGCGCACTGCGGTCGCGGCGATGTCCAGGCTGCCGCCTGCGGCCAGCGTGCCGCCGCGGTTGTCCAGTTGCGTGGCGTTGCGCACCTGCAAGGCGCCGCCCTGGGTGGCGATCACAGTGGCGTTGCGGGTATCGAGCTGAGGGCTGTCCAGGGTCACCTGGCGGCCCTGGACCTGGCCCTGGGCGAGCACGGCCTTCTGCGCGCTGATCTGCAGCGCACCATTGCTGGCCAAAGTGCCAGCGGTGCCGTCGATTTCGCGGGCGCGCACGTCCAACTGGCCGCTGCCGGCATGCTCGACCTTGCCCTGGCGGTTGTTCAGGGTGCTGCTGTCGAGGCTGAGGTTGCGCGCGTTGCTGGCGATGCGACCGTCACTGTTGTCGAGGTTGTCGCGGACCTTGATACGGCTGTCGGCACTGCCGGTCTGAACCAACTCCCCACCCTGGTTGCTCAAGCCGACCGCATCGACCTGCAACTGGCCGACGTTGACCTGCGCACGATCGCTGCGCAGCGTGCCGCCCGTGCTGGCCTGCAACGCGCCGGGGCTGTCGAGGGTGCTGTCGCTGAGGTCCAGGTCGCCCTTGTCTGCGCTCAGCGCCAGCGTCGCGCCTTGGGTCTGGCTGTGGCGCAGGTCCAACGTGCCAGCCTTGAGATCGACCGCGCCGCTGGCGTGGTTCTGGCCGTTGGCGGCGATCTGCTGCGCCTGGACCTGCAAGGTGGCGTTGCCGCTGGACACACCTTGCGTATCGACACCGGCCGCCAGCAGGGCGTCGCGGGCGCTGTCGAGCTTGGCCGCCTGGATGCGCACATCGCCTTGGGCCGCCACGGTGCCGGTGTTATCCACAGCCCCGGCCGTGCTTACCTGCACCGCCCCCTTGGCGTAGACGCTGCCGCGGTTATCCACACCGCCGCCGGTGGCCAAACCGGTGTCGGCGGCACTGCTGATGGCACCCTGGTTGACCAGTCGTCCGTCGGCGGTGACGGTCACTTCACCGGCCATGGCGCCGATCTGCCCGGCGTTGCGCACGCCGACGCCCGCTTCGGTGCCCACCAGCTTGATCTTGCCGGCATACATGCCGCCCAGCTCGGCGACGTCGATGGCCACCTCGGGCTTGGCGCTGCCGTCATCGGCCAGGGCGTTGGCCTGGCTGTTGTCGGCATTGACCTGGTTGCGACCGGTGGTGACCTTGAGGTCGTTCGCCCAGACCCCGGCGTTGACCTGCACGGTCCGGGCGATCAGGTCGGTGTAGTCGCTGTCGCGGGCATCCAGGCCCTTGCCGGTGATGGTCAGGGTACCGCCTTCGACACGGTAGCCGACGATGCGCCCGTCTTCGAGCTGGGCGCGGCCAGTGGTCAGGGTGGAGCGGTCGGCGTTGATGAAGCCGCAGCCGTCGCACGTGATACCGGCCGGGTTGGCGATCACCACCTCGGCGCGTTGTCCAGCGACCTCGACATAGCCGCGCAACTGGCTGGGATTGCTGGCGTTGACCTCGTTGAGGATGACCCGCGCGCTGCCGTTGCCCAGGTAGGGGTTGCCCTCGATCCAGCCACCGAGCTGGGTCTGGGCATTGTTACCGGCGTTGTTGAGGATGGCGCCGCGCGAGTCGACGTCGAACTGGCTGTACTGGTTGCGCGACACCCCGGCCGCGCTCGGCGTCTGGATGTTCACCTGCGGCGTGCCGTTGGCGCTTTCGATGATCATCGGCCGTTGCCCGCCGGGCGCGCCGGGGTCGGCGACGATACCGTTGGCCCAGGCCGGCGCCACGCCAAGGCTGATCAGCCCCAGCGCGCCCATCAGCGCGAAGCGCAGGCCGCCGAGGGTGACCACGCACGACGCGTCGGCCTGGCTGGCGGCCTCACGGGTGCCCGGCGCCTTGCCCTGGCCGCTGACGTTCTCGGCCACGACCATGAGCAGGCCACGGGCCTTGTTGAAGATGACGCGATGCAGATGCTTGTTCATGCAAGTCCCTTTGCTGGCGACTCAGGCGCCGGTGGCCAGTGGATGAGCGGCGAACCAGGCGCGCGCCTGTTCGGGGATCACGCCGATGCCGTGAAATGTCTTGATCTTCAAACCGCGCTGCTCGCCCTTGTGATACAGCGCGCGGGCGCAGCGGTCGGGAAACACGCGGCTGAGCAGCAGGCGGCTGAGCACCGCCGTGTGGCCAAACGGGGCGATCCAGTCGTTGACCCAGAGGCGCTCGCCGCTGTGCCAGTCGTCCGGGTCCATTTCCACCGGGGAGCGGGTCAGGTAGCGCCGTTCGGCCTCCTCGCTCAGGCTCAGCCACGACAGGTAGAACACGGGTTTGCCGTGCTCGCTGCCGAGCACGAACTGGCGCTGCTTGAGCGCCGGCAGCAGCAGGCTCGACAGGGTGTGCAGCGGCGCATCGCGGTGCGCCTCGGACTGCATCCACAACCAGGTGGCGCAACCCAGCACCGTGGCCTCGTTCCACGGCTCGTCAAAGACGGCCGGGGCGGTGATCTCGAACGTGTCCAGACGCATGGCGTGACCTCAGAACGACAGGGCGACCGTGAAGGCGCTGGTGAAGTGGGCGGTGTCGAAGCCGTCAGGTTTTTTCAGCGGCGTGCCCCATGACCAGTCGTAGGTCAGGTTGCGGTAGCCGCCGCGCACGCCGACCACCGCGCCGGCCAGGCGGCGGCCCACCAGGTAGTCGGCGGCGTTACCACCCACTTCGCCATAGTCGATACCGGCGTAGGCTTCCTGGCCGCTGTTGCCCAAGGCCAGGCCCAGTTCGTTGCTCAGGGTCCAGCCACGGTCGCCGGAGAGAATGTTCTCGCCATCGAAGCCGCGCACCGAGTAACGGGTGCCGATGGTGAAACGGTCCTGGGGCACCAGTTCGGTACGGTTCCACTGTGCGCGCCAGGCGCCGATGTAGCGCAGGCGCTGGTCCTGGACGGTGAACGGCACTTGCAGTTGGGCGTCGGCGAGGATGATCTTGGCGCGCGCGCTGCCATCGCCGAAGGCTTCTTCGGGTGCGGCCAGGGCGCCGTGCGCGCCGGTGCCGCGTCGATAGCTCAGGCCCAGGTCGAGCGTGGAGGCGCCGATGAATTCGCGGTGACCGACACCGGCCTGCCAGCCGGCCATGCGCCGGTGCTGCTGCTCGATCTGCGTGTCGTCGATGAAGTTGTCCGACGAGCGCGTCCACAGGCTGCTCCATAGCGTGGTCTTGCGCACTGCATCGCGGTACACCAGGCGCGACAGGCGCAACTCGTTATTGCGGCTTTCGCCCCGGTAGCTGAAGTTCTGGTTCACGCCCGCGACGGTCTGGTGATAGTCGTACTCGCTGGTAGTGAAGGCCAACTGCCAATAACCGAACGGCACCGAGTAATGCAGGGTGTGGCCCTTGGTGCCCTTGCTGCCGGACTCGCCGCCGCCCAGGTCGTGGTTGAAGCTGGCGTAGAACAGGTCGTTGAGCGACAGCGGGTTGTCCAGCGACAAGGCCACGGCGCCCTGGTACTTGCCGGTGGTCTTGCTGCCGCTGTTGTCCACCGACAGGCTCAGGCGGGCCGGGAAGCGCTGGCGCCAGGCAATGATCACATCGCTTTCACCGGGCTTGGCGTCCTGAGCGCTGGCCGGGGCGATGCGGATGTCGGCATCGGCGGTGGGCACACGCTTGAAGTTCTCCAGGCCCTGCTCGATGTCGCGCAGGTTGAGCAGGTCGCCCGGCCGGGCCGGCAGCGCGTTCCAGGCATTGGCGCGGCGGCTGGTGGCGGCGTCGAAGCGAATCTGGCCGATGCGTCCGGGCAATAGGGTCAAGACCAGGATGCCGCTGTTGAGGTCCTGGGCTTCGGCGAGCACGCGGGTGGTGACGAAGCCTTTCTCGATGATCGCGTTCTGCACGCGCTTCATGGTCAGGTTCAGACCGCCTGCCCCCAGGCACTGGCCCAGCGCCGGATCATGCGCGGGATTAGCCGCGCGCAAGGCCCACTGAAACTGCTCGGCGGCGTCGCCGATCAGGCGGATCTGCTCAATGCGAAAGCACGGGGTTTCGTTTTGCGGCAGGCGCCCGGTGGCGCCCTCGGCAGGCGCCGCTTCCAGGCGCACGTCGGGGCGGGTATCGAGTTGCTCGCGCAGCACCCGCTCACGCTCACGCTGGCGCTGCAGTTCTTCTTCGGGACCGGCCGCCACGGACGTCTGAGTGGCGAGCAGGCCCGCGAGCAATAGCCAGGCGGATGACAGGCAGTGAGCAGCGGTGACGCGCGAGACGCGCGCAACCAACGCCGAACGACGGGCGAGTGGCAGCATGGCACATCCTTGTGGGCCGAAGATCAGGTAAGAAGGGGCGCCGCGCAGGGAAGGAATGAAGCGCGGTCAGCCGAGCGTTGAGACGGGGAATTAGCCGGAAAGTTGCGACCGTTCGCAGGAATAGTCCTACAAAGCGCGAATCTGTGAACGGGATCGCGAAACGCACGGCGTATTTCGTCGTGCGTTCATCAGCGCTGGGCGGATCAGGCGGTGGGGGGCGTGTCCGTCTCCTCGCCTGACACCGCTGGCGGTTGCGACGCGGGTTCTGAATCGGTCGCTTGTTCGGTCAGAGGCGCGTCCGGGACGGCCTCAACGGCCGGTGCCGCAGGCGGCTCGCGCAGACGGTTGAGCTCCGGCAGGCCGAGCTTGAGCAGGCGCGCGGTCTTGCTGCTGGCGACCTTGGCGTTGTTCTGCGAAGCCGGCAGGCGCGACAGTTGCCCGGCCAGGTTCATCGCCAGGATCTCCCGCGAATACACACCGCCGCCCAATTGGTAGATAGCTGCGATCAGTTCGCGCAGGTCCAGCGGCAGGCGCCAGCGGGTGCGCAAGGCCGAGCCGAACGGCGCGCCGAATTCGTTGAGCGACAGTTGCACCTGATCTTCGTCCAGCTCGCCCCCGGCCAGCCGCCACTCCTGCAAGGTGCGCAGCACCGCCAGATCGCCCAGGCAATGCAGCAGGCCGGCGCAGTAGCAGCGCTCCGGGTCGAGGTCGAGCTGTTGCGCCAGGGTGCGGCCGTAGTCGGCGGTGCGCAGCGAGAGGTTCCAGTAATGCGCCGCGTGGTGGGTCAGCAGCGGATCGCTCAGGCGCGCGCTGCGTTTGAGGGTCAGCCCCAGCACCAGGTTCATGCTCTGGGTGCTGCCCAATTGGTTGAGCGCCTGAAGCAGCGTCTGCACCGGCTTCTCGCGGTGCAGGGCGGCGCTGTTGGCGGCGGCGATGAGCACGGCGGTGATCTGCGGATCGTTGCGGATGTCTTCCTCCAGCACGCGCAGGTCCAGGCCCTGCGGGCTCAGCGCACGCTTGACCGCCGCCTGCACGTCCGCGAGCAGCGGACCGCCGTCGGCGCTGGCGCGGCGTTGTTCGAGGAACGCCGGCAGGCGAGCGCCGGGCTGCAGCGGCGGCACCGGGCAGGCGATCTGCTCGCCCACTTCCAGCAGCAGGTTTTCCAGACGCTTGCGCAGGTTGTCCAGGTTCAGCGGCTTGCTCAGGTAAGCGGTAGGGTGCAGCGGTAGCGCTTCCTTGACGCTGGCGCTGTCGTTGCGTTCGCTCATGAGAATGAACGGCAGCGCGGCCTGTTCGCGCCGGCCACGCACCCTGCGCAGCAGATCGAGGCCATCGAGGCCCACCAGCTCGCGGGCGGCGATGATCAGGTCGGGCATGCTGTCCAAAGCGCTCAGCGCCTGGGAGCCGTCGGCGCAGACTTCCAGGCGCGCGTCGCAGCGCACGCTCAGCAGCATCTCGCGCAGCATGTCGCGAACCCAGGGGTCGCTTTCAGCGATCAACACGCGCGGTGGAAGGGGATCTGCAGCATTCATGGGCAACTCCTGGCAATCAGTGACGCACGATCCTTCGCAGCTTCCGGAAACATCATCTGGACACCATAGCGCCACCAGCCGGACTTGGGCATAAAAAAACCCGCCGAAGCGGGTTTTTCCAACGAAGCCGTGAATTACGCCAGTTCGGCGAAGCACGCTTCGATGATGGCCAGGCCTTTGTCCAGCAGCGCGTCTTCGGCGGTCAGCGGCACCAGGATGCGCAGGACGTTGCCGTAGGTGCCACAGGACAGCAGGATCAGGCCTTTGTCGCGCGCCTTGGCCACGACTTGTGCCACGGCTGCGGCGTTCGGCGTGTGGGTGCCCTTCTCGAACACTTCCACGGCGATCATCGAACCCAGCCCACGGACGTCGCCGATGATCGGGTGCTTCTGCTGGATTTCACGCAGGCCAGCGGTCAGGCGCTCGCCGACGGCCTTGCTGCGCTCCAGCAGTTTCTCTTCCTCGAACACCTGGATGACGGCCAGGGCCGCGGCGCAGGCGATCGGCGAACCCGCGTAGGTGCCGCCCAGACCGCCTGGGGCGATGGCATCCATGTACTCGGCCTTGCCGCACACACCGGCCAGCGGGAAGCCGCCAGCGATGGATTTGGCGAAGGTGGTCAGGTCAGGCGCGACGCCCATCTGCTCCATGGCGAAGAAGGTGCCAGTACGGCCAGCGCCGGTCTGCACTTCGTCGGCGATCAGCAGGATGCCGTGCTGGTCGCACAGGGCGCGCAGACGCTGCATCAGTTCTTTCGGCGCCGGCAGGAAACCGCCTTCGCCCTGTACCGGCTCGAGGATGATCGCGGCGATGTCGCGCGGCTCGGCGTCGTTCTTGAAGATGCGCTCGACCGAGGCGATGGCGTCATCGACGCTCACGCCGTGCAGTTCGCTCGGGAACAGGGCGCGGAAGATGCCGCCGGGCATCAGGCCCATGCCAGCCGAGTACGGCACGACTTTGCCGGTCAGGCCCAGGGTCATCATGGTACGGCCGTGGTAGCCGCCGGTGAAAGCGATCACGCCCGCACGGCCGGTGGCGGCGCGGGCGATCTTGACGGCGTTTTCCACGGCTTCGGAGCCGGAGGTGACCAGCAGGGTTTTCTTGGCGAAGTCGCCCGGCACCAGGCTGTTGATCTTCTCGGCCAACTCGACGTAGGGCTCATAAGCCAGCACCTGGAAGCAGGTGTGGCTGACCTTGGTCAGCTGCTCCTGGACGGCTGCGACCACTTTCGGGTGCAGGTGGCCGGTGTTGAGCACTGCGATGCCGCCGGCGAAGTCGATCAGTTCGCGGCCTTCGACGTCGATCACCGTGGAGTTCTTCGCCGACTCGACGAAGATCGGGTGAATCTGGCCGACGCCACGTGGGACGGCGGCGACACGGCGTTGCATCAAGGATTCGTTGGTCTTGCTCATAATGCCCTCATTCGCGCCGAGGCTTACGGCGCTGTTATTCGGGGGTGGCTAGGCGGACGGCGGACAGTATTCGTTGATCGACTGCCGCGCACGCCCCGGCCACCAGGTACTGCGCTGTCAAAAAAACCAGCGGGACGTCGCTCTCGCGCCCCGCTGGCGAGGTAAATCCCTTAGCGCATCAGACGCTGATGCACAGGTATTTGATTTCGAGGTAGTCCTCGATGCCGTACTTGGAACCTTCGCGGCCCAGGCCCGAGGCCTTGATGCCACCGAACGGCGCGACTTCGTTGGAGATCAGGCCGGTGTTGATGCCGACCATGCCGTACTCCAGCGCCTCGGCGACGCGGAACACGCGGCTCATGTCGCGGGCATAGAAGTAGGAGGCCAGGCCGAACTCGGTGTCGTTGGACAGGGCGATGACTTCGGCCTCGTCCTTGAAGCGGAACAGCGGGGCCAGCGGGCCGAAGGTTTCTTCCTTGGCGACGGCCGCGTGCTTGGGCACGTCCACCAGAATGGTCGGCTCGAAGAAGTTGCCTTCGATCAGCTTGCCGCCGGACAGCACCTTGGCGCCTTTGGACACGGCGTCTTCAATGTGTTCCTGGACCTTGGCCACGGCCTTGTGGTCGATCAGCGGGCCGGTGGTGGTGCCGTCTTCCAGGCCATTGCCGATCTTGAGCTTGGCGACCGCCGCCTTGAGCTTCTCGGCGAAGGCGTCATACACGCCGTCCTGCACGTAGAGGCGGTTGGCGCAGACGCAGGTCTGACCGTTGTTGCGGTACTTGGAGATGATCGCGCCTTCGACCGCCTTGTCCAGGTCGGCATCGTCGAACACGATGAATGGCGCGTTGCCGCCCAGCTCCAGGGACACTTTCTTGATGTCCTTGGCGCATTCTTCCATCAGTTGGCGACCGATTTCGGTCGAGCCGGTGAACGACAGTTTGCGCACCAGCGCGTTGCCGGTCAGCTCGCCGCCGACTTCGCCGGCGCTGCCGGTGACCACGCTCAACACGCCCGCCGGGATGCCGGCGCGGGTGGCCAGTTCGACCAGGGCCAGGGCGGAGTACGGGGTCTGCGAGGCGGGCTTGAGCACCATGGTGCAGCCAGCGGCCAGGGCCGGGCCGGCTTTACGGGTGATCATCGCCGCCGGGAAGTTCCACGGGGTGATGGCGGCGGTGACGCCGATCGGCTGCTTGATGACGATCAGGCGCTTGTCCGGCTGGTGGCCAGGAATCGTGTCGCCGTAGACGCGCTTGGCTTCTTCGGCGAACCACTCGATGAACGACGCCGCGTAAGCGATCTCGCCCTTGGCTTCGGCCAGCGGTTTGCCTTGTTCGGTGGTCATCAGGCGGGCCAGGTCGTCCTGGTGCTCGATCATCAGCTCGAACCAGCGACGCAGCTTGGCCGAACGCTCCTTGGCCGTCAGCGCGCGCCAGGCCGGCAGGGCCTTGTCGGCGGCTTCGATGGCGCGGCGGGTTTCCGCAGCGCCCATCTTCGGCACGCTGCCGATGACATCGCCCGTGGCCGGGTTGGTCACCTGGATGGTCTGACCGCTGTCCGCGTCCAGCCACTCACCGTTGATGAAGGCCTGCTGGCGGAACAACTGAGCGTCTTTGAGCTGCATGTCGGCTTCCCTTGACCGCACCGTACACGCACGGCGCGAATGGTTGATTGTGCTTCAGGCGCCGGCTAAGGCGACCGTCATGGATGCTGGCACCCGGTCGAATCGGTGTTCGATATGGGCATCGAGCGTTTGAAATCTCAAACGAATGCTAAGCGGCTGCTGGGGTGTTGGACAATAGCCTGTTCGAAAAAAAGAACGAATGGGCAAATGCGGTGAGTGGCGTCCAGTCGGGAAGTTCACGGGCCGGAGGTGGAGCGACGAGCTTGCCAACGGCAACACTGCCTGCAGGTTAAACGAGCGGGTTGACGCAAATGCGATAGGCGCGTGAAACCGTCCCTGGATGGGTGCTTATGGCTACGATCCGGAGATCGTCCTTAATACGATGAACTCAAACGTTTCATTCAGCTCGATGGCCAACCGGGCGCTGCGGGAAAACCTGTCAGAGATCAAGGCGATGGACGCCATCGACACAGACCGGTATCATGGCGCCCGCATTGCACTCGTAGCTCAGCTGGATAGAGTACTGCCCTCCGAAGGCAGGGGTCGTGGGTTCGAATCCCGCCGAGTGCGCCATCTCCAAAAGCCCTGGGAATCTCCCGGGGCTTTTTCGTTCCTGCGCCACCCTCCCGCGCCCCTCCCCTCACCACCGCCATTGATGGTAGCGTGGGCACGTTCCTACTTTTGCACGTGCCCTTTAAACCCTTCGCGAAGGAATGCGCTCGATCATGCCCTTGCCCAAGTTCTCTGCCGCCTCCCTGCTGCTGGCCAGCCTCGCCCTGCTCAGCGTGCCGGCCCACGCCAATCTCAGCCCGCAACAATCCGCCGCCATCCTCAAAGCCTACGACGGCAGCGAGCCGGCCGACTTCAAGCAGTTCATCGGCCAGGTGGCCACGCATGAGCTGGCCAAGACCGATGGGCTCGAACAGACCCTCCAGGCCTATCAGGCCGGCACGTCACTGAATGCCGAGCAGCAAAACGAGATCAACCGTCTGCTGGGCCTCTATACCCGCATCAAGTACGGCAAGGCGGCCACCGAGACGCTGCGCGAGCTGGTCGAGATTCCGACCTTCCAGGTCGAGGGCGTGGCGCAGCACGACAACCCGCAGTTCCACAAGATCGCCGCGAAGATCCAGGCGCTGGCCGAAGGCTTTGGCCTGGCCTTCCGCAACGTCGACAACCGCGTCTACGAAATCACCCTCGGCGAAGGCAAGGAAGTGGTCGGCCTGCACGCCCACGCCGACGTGGTGCCGGTGAACCCGGACAACTGGAAGCTGGAAAACGGTACTCGCCTGGACCCGTTCAAGGTCACCCTGGTGGGCGATCGCATGTACGGGCGCGGCACCGAGGATGACAAGAACGGCATCGTCGTCGCGCTCTATGCGTTGAAAGTGGCCAAGGACGAGAAGCTGCCGCTGGCGCGCCAGTTCAAGCTGCTGATCGACACCACCGAAGAAACCTCCGGCGACGCGATTCCTTATTACTTCGCCCACAACGCCACGCCGGACTACAACCTGGCCCTGGACGGCGGCTATCCGGTGGTCATCGCCGAGAAAGGCTACGGCACGGTGATGGCCAGCTTCGCCAAGCGCGCGGGCGAAGGCAAAGGCGCGGAAGTGATCAACCTCACTGGCGGCCTGGCCACCAACCAGATTCCCACCACCTCAGTGGCGACCTTGGTCGGCGACCACCCGGTGGACCTGGCCCGACGCCTGAAAAAGGCCGGCACCGATTATCGCAAGGCTCACGGCAAGGACTTCCGGATCGACAGCGTGGTGTCCGGCAAGCACGTGATCCTGACCGTAACCGGCGTGTCTGCGCACTCCTCCTCGCCGCAGTCGGGGGTCAACCCGGTGGCGCGCATGCTCGACTTCCTCAACGGCCTGGGCGAACGCGTGCCGCTCAAGCGCAACCACTTCACCGACGCTGCGCGCTACGCCGCCGACAACTGGGGCCTGGACTACCTGGGCAGCAAGCTGGGCATCGGCTTCAAAGACGACTTCATGGGGCCGCTGACCGCCTCGCCGACGTTCGTTGGCGTGGACGACAAGGGCCTGAAGCTGGCGGTGAACCTGCGCATTCCCAAGGGCAAGTCAATCCAGACCCTCAAGGACGAGCTGGGCAGCAAGCTCGGTGCCTGGTCGAACGACACGCACACCGCCGTGGCCTTCGACTACAGCCTCGACGAGCCGATGTACCGCAACCCCGAAGGCGCGTGGGTGAAGGCGCTGCTCGACGTTGCCAGCCAGAACCTCGGCCTGCCCCATGAGTTCGGCACCTCCGCCGGTGCTACCTCGGTGCATAACCTACCCAACGGTGTCCAGTTCGGTCTGGCCATGCCCGGCGTGAAGTACACCGGTCACAACGACAACGAGTTCAAGACCGTAGAGCAGTTCATGCTCGACCTGCAGGTGGTCAGTGAAATGGTCGCGCGCATCGGGCAGATGCCCACGCTCTAGCGACGCCTGCCGAGGGCTGCCTGCCAGCCCTCGGATTTTTCCCGCCAATGACGTTTTTCAATCGGCTCCATGCCGTTTCCTGCATTGCCCGGCCACGCGCGGTCTTGGATGCTTGAGGCTTTCCAGGACAGCGTTTTTTCCACTGCCGAGGCCGCCATGAAGAACGTCGAACACATCCTCAAGAGCAAATCCCAGCATCAGACCGTCTACACCATCGGCCCTGACGATTCGGTGCTCGACGCACTCAAGCGCCTGGCGGAAGTGAATATCGGGGCGCTGCCGGTGGTGGAAGGCGATCAAGTGGTGGGTATCGTCAGCGAGCGCGATTATGCGCGCAAGCTGGTGCTCAAAGGCCGCTCGTCGGCGGTCACGCCAGTGCGCGAGATCATGAGCGCGCCGGTGGTCACCGTGGAACCCAAGCACAACCTGGAATACTGCATGAACCTGATGACCAACCGGCACCTGCGCCACTTGCCGGTGGTGGACAACGGCAAGTTGCTGGGCCTGCTGTCGATCGGTGACCTGGTCAAGGAAACCATCGCCGAGCAGGCCAACCTGATCCTGCAACTGGAGCAGTACATCCGCGGCGAGTGACGCCTCAGGCCTTGGGCTTGTGCAGCGCCTCGTTGAGCTGGTCGATCATGACGATCCAGTCGGAATCGGCGATGTAGTTTTCCTTGAGGAAGGCGCGCTGCGAGTCGCTCCAGAACGGCGCGTCCACCAGTTTGACGTCGTCGTCCAGCGGGGAATGGGTGGTGATGAAGCGGTCGATCTCGACAGGATCGTCGTCCAGGCCCATCTGCTTGAAGATTTCCGAGAACTCGTGAGTCGGTGCGTCCATGGTGCGTACCTCCGGGTAGGTCTAAGGGGTGCCTACCTCTAGACAGCTCGCAGGCCGCACTGACTCGATCCGATGCGCCAATCCGCTGGAAAAAACGCCGCGCCGCCTACAAAGGCGCGCGGCGCAGGGTGGCGAGGAAGGTCGCGGCACCGATGAACAGCCCGGCGAAGGTGCGGTTCAGGCGCTTCTGCTGCCGGGGCGTGCGCATCAGGCGCAGCACCCGCGAGGCCAGGCCGGTATAACCGGCCATTACCAGCAGGTCGACGCTGATCATGGTGACGGTGATGGTCAGGTACTGGGGCAGCAACGGTGCGTGCGGGTCGATGAACTGCGGCAGGACCGCCAGCATGAACACCAGCGCCTTGGGGTTGCTGACGTTGACCAGGAAGCCCCGGAACACCAGGCTCAGCGGCTTGCCGATGGGGCGCACCGCCGAGGGGTCGGTGAGGTCCATCGGCAAGGCCCGCCACTGGCGATAAGCCAGATACACCAGGTAGGCGACGCCGAACCATTTGATCACCTGGAACGCGGTGGCCGAGGCGGCGAGGATGGCGCCCACCCCGGCGGCGATGATGGCGATCTGCACGATCAGGCCCAGTTGCAGGCCCAGCGCGTTCCAGTAGCCGCGCCAGAAACCGTATTGCAGCCCACTGGACATCGAGGCGATCGCCCCGGCGCCCGGCGACAGGCTGATCACCCAGCACGCAGCGAAGAACGCCAACCAGGTCTCCATCGACATCGCACACCTCACTCGCGCTAATGTTGCAAAACGTTAAGCTACGATCCTGGCCAAAAAAGCACCAGTGGTTTTCGCGCGAATGCCCACGCAGCAGCGCCGCTCAGGACAGCGCTTCGAGCTCCGCCTGCATGCTCTCCAGGGTTTCCAGCGCCAGCATCCACGCTTCTTCCAGCTCGCCTTCACGTTGCTTGAGGCTGCTCTGACGCGCCAGCAACTCGCGCAGCTCGTCCTTGCGCGCCGCTTCGTAAAGTTCGGCATCGCCCAAGGCCGTCTCGATCTGCGCCAGTTCCGTGTGCACCTGGCCCAGTTCGGTTTCCAGCTTGTCGGCCGCTTTCTTGTGCGGCGCCAGTTGCTGACGCAGTGCGGCGGCGGCCTGGCGCTGGGCCTTCTTGTCGGTCTTGTCCGGGTTGACCGGGGTGCTGCTGACCGGCGCGGTGCGCTGGCGATAGTCGATCAGCCAGCGGCTGTAGTCGTCCAGGTCGCCGTCGAAAGGCTGGACCTTGCCGTCGGCCACCAGCAGGAAATCATCGGTGGTGCTCTTGAGCAGATGACGGTCGTGGGAGACCACCACCACGGCACCGGCGAACTCCTGCAAGGCCATGGTCAGCGCCAGGCGCATTTCCAGGTCGAGGTGGTTGGTCGGCTCGTCGAGCAGCAGCAGGTTCGGCCGCTCCCAGGCGATCAGCGCCAAGGCCAGCCGGGCTTTTTCGCCACCGGAGAAGTTGAGCACCGGCTCGTCGATGCGATCGCCGCGAAAATCGAAGCCGCCGAGAAAATCGCGCAAGGTCTGCTCGCGCTCGCTCGGCGCCAGACGTTGCAGGTGCAGCAGCGGGCTGGCCTTGTCGTCCAGCGAGTCGAGCTGGTGCTGGGCGAAGTAGCCCACTGCCAGGTTCTCGCCGCGCGCCAGGCGACCGCCCAGCGGCGCCAGCTCGCCGGCCAGGTTCTTGATCAGGGTGGACTTGCCCGCGCCGTTAGGGCCGAGCAGGCCGATGCGCGCGCCGGGAGTGAGCTGCAGCTTGACCGTCTCCAGGATGGTCTTGTCGCCATAGCCCAGCCGACCTTCGGACAGGTCGAGCAGCGGACTGGAGATTTTCTGCGCTTCGCGGAAGACGAAGTCGAATGGCGAATCGACATGCGCCGCCGACAGTTCCTCCATGCGCTCCAGGGCCTTGATCCGGCTCTGCGCCTGACGTGCCTTGGTGGCCTGGGCCTTGAACCGGGCGATGTACTTTTCCATGTGCGCGCGCTGCGCCTGCTGCTTCTCGTAGGCCTGTTGCTGCTGCGCCAGACGCTCGGCACGGGTGCGTTCGAAGGCGCTGTAGCCTCCTTTGTACAGGTTCAGCTTGCGCTGCTCAACGTGCAGCACGTGGTCGACCACGGCATCGAGGAAGTCGCGGTCGTGGGAGATCAGCAGCAGCGTGCCCGGATAGCCCTTGAGCCAGTCTTCTAGCCAAAGGATGGCATCGAGGTCCAGGTGGTTGGTGGGCTCGTCGAGCAGCAGCAGGTCGGAGGGGCACATCAGCGCCTGGGCCAGGTTCAGGCGCATGCGCCAGCCACCGGAGAAGTCGCCGACGCGCCGATCCATCTGTGCGCTGGTGAAGCCCAGCCCGGCCAGCAGCTTGCGCGCACGGGCGTCGGCGGTGTAGCCGTCGGCGCTGTCCAGCTCACTGTGCAAGCGCGCCAGCGCGGTGCCGTCGTGGGCGTGCTCGGCGGCAGCCAGGTCGGCCTGGACCTTGCGCAGGCGCAGGTCGCCATCGAGCACGTAGTCTACGGCCAGGCGGTCGAGGGTATCGACTTCCTGGCGCATGTGGGCGATGCGCCAGTCGGCGGGGATCTGGCAGTCGCCGGCGTCCGGCGACAGCTCGCCGCGCAGCAAAGCGAACAGGCTGGATTTGCCAGCACCGTTGGCGCCGATGAGGCCGGCCTTGTGACCGGTGTGCAGGGTCATCTCGGCGCCTTCTAGCAAGCGCTGCGGACCACGCTGTAAAGTGAGGTTAGATAGTCTGATCATGATGGTCGCGGAGTCTATCAGCTTCCGGGTGGCCCACACAGGGCGCTCGATCACTGACGCGAGTCGAACCAATGCACACCGATCTATGGGATCACGCGCGGGCCTTGTATGCCCGGCCAGGCGTCGAGCACGCCTGTCTTGCCTTGCAGTCGCTGGGCGGCGATGTCTGCCTGCTGCTGTGCGCCACCTGGTTGCAAGCGCGGGGCGTGGCGGCAGAGCCGCAGCGGGTGGAGGCGTTGCTGGCGGTCAGCGGGCCGTGGCAACGCGACGTGGTGGCGCCGCTGCGGGCGTTGCGTCAGGCGTGGCGCGGGCAGGCGGCGCAGGACGCTGCGTTGGCGGCGCTACGCGAACAGGTGAAGAGGTTGGAACTGGAGGCTGAGCGCGCCGTGCTGGAGCGCTTGCAGGGCATTACCTGCGGGTGGTCGGCGAGTCCACACGGACACGCCGATGATTGGCTGCAACGGCTGGCGCCGGCGCCGACCCACGACCACGACGCGCTGCATCAATTGCGCGCCGCGGCCGCTGCGCTTCAGGAGGCCGAAGAGGACGACTGAGCGTTGCCGTTGGCCACAGGAGCCGCGGCAGGGGTTGCCGAGTTGGACGACGATGCGGCAGTGTCGGCTGGCTTGGCGGCAGCGGGCTTGGCTGCCGGCTTGGCCGCCGCCGGTTTGCGAGCGACGCGCGCAGCGGCTGGCTTGGCCGCAGGCTTCGCGGTTGCAGGCTTGGCGGTCGAAGCCTTGGCGGCGGCAGGTTTGGCAGCAGCAGGTTTCGCAGCGGTGGGCTTGGCGGCAGTTGCTTTGCTCGGCGCTTTGGCCGCTGCAGGCTTGGCGGCGACGGGCTTGGCGGCAGTAGGCTTGGCCGCGGTCGATTTGGCAGGAGTCGCTTTGGCCGGGGTTTTGGCAGCAGCCGGCTTGGCGGCGGCGGACTTCACCGGAGTCTTCGCAGCAGGCTTGGCCGCAGGTGCCTTGGCCGCCTTGGTGGCGGGAGCCTTCGCTGCTGGCTTGGCTGCAGCCTTGCCAGCCGGCTTAGCGGCAGGTTTGGACGCTGCTTTGGCGGCGGGTTTGGCGGCGGCACGCTGATCCAGCGCCTTGCCGGCCGCCTCGCGGACCTTACCGACGCCCTGCGCCAGTTTCAGGCTGTCCTGGGCATCGCGCTTGAGTTGCTGAATATAGGTGCGCGTTTGGGTCTGACGCTCTTTCAGCGAATCGAGCAGCGCTTCCAATTCACCGATGGCGCCTTGGGCCTTCCCTTGGGCCTTGGCTTTGCCAGCCTGGGCAGCGTCCTGCAACTTCAGACGGGCGTTGTGCAGTTTCTCCTGCGCTTTACCGCGTTGTTTTTCCAACTTGGCGAGCAGTTTCTCCGCATCCGCCAGCGCTTGCGAGCAAGCCTCTTCCAGATGTTCGAGCAGGCTACCGGAAAGTTGCTGGAGCAGGTGCAACGGCGTACTAACGGGCTTCTTCTTGGCCGACATGGCTTACCTCCTGGCTGACGAGAGTGCGGCTCATACTATGCTTCTGCTGCTAACGCCGCTAGGCCATGTTGACAGTATTCTCGGCGACGCGTTGCATGTTCGGGCACAGTTTGAAACGTGCATCTGCGCCGGTCTGCCGCCGTCGTGTGGCTGTTGGATAATGGCGGCCTCCCGGCCACTGGGAAAGACTGACATACTTCGCCCTCAACGCCGCAGGAGTCGCCCGTGCACCGTCTTTCGATATTGCTGCTGAGCGCGCTGGCCTTCTCGGCCATCGCCGCCACGCCCACGTCGCCGCCCAATGACCAGGACCTGGCCTACAGCCTGGGCGCCAGCCTGGGCGAGCGCCTGCGCCAGGAAATGCCCGACCTGCAACTCGACGCCCTGGTCGAAGGGCTGCGCCAGGCCTATCAAGGTCAACCGCCGCGTATCGAGAAGTCACGCATGCAAGCCATCCTGCAACAGCATGAAGAACAGGCGGCAGCGGCCGGCGCACAGGCCCACACCGACCAGTTGCTGGCCGCCGAGAAGCGCTTCATGGCCACCGAGCGAGGGCGCGCCGGCGTGCATGAGTTAAGCGAGGGTGTGCTTTACAGCGAACTGGCCAGCGGCAGCGGCGCACAGCCCAAGGCCGGCGGCAGGGTGCAGGTTCGTTATGTCGGGAAGTTGCCGGACGGCTCGGTGTTCGATCAGAGCCAGCAGCCGCAATGGTTCAGCCTGGATTCGGTCATCGCGGGATGGCAGGTGGCGCTACCGCAGATGAAGACCGGCGCCAAATGGCGAGTAGTGATCCCTTCGGCGCAGGCCTACGGGGCCGACGGGGCGGGCGACCTGATCGCGCCTTACACCCCACTGGTCTTCGAGATCGAACTGCTGGCGGTGGGCGACTGACTCAGGCCTGCACCGCGCCCTCGACCTTGTGCGCGGTGTGCAACACTTCGATCAGGCAGTCTTCCAGCTCGAAGCGCTCATGCAACAGCCCGCCCAGCTTGCCCAGCTTCTCGGCGAATCGCTCCGGATCGGTGCACTCGCCTTTCTCGCAGTGATCGTTGAACGCCAGGGCGATCTGAGTGCTGTCATCGATGCGCGGGTTGATCTGGGTGGCGAGTTCAAGGCCGCGGGTGTCGCCAAAGGCCTTGGCTTCGCTGACCAGTTGCTCGCTGATCTCGAAGTGCCACGCCGATACATAGTCGACCAGCGCCGCGCAAAAGTCGCGATTCTTGTCCTTGTCGGCGAAGGCAGGCTTGGCGTCACGCAAGGCGTAGAACGCCTGCACCAGTTCGTGACGCTCCTTGAGCCAACGGTCGATCAGCTTGTGGACCCCGCCCCACCGTTCCTGGGCGTTCTGGCAACTATCGAGCATGGCAGTCTCTTCCCTAGCTGGGCAGATGCAGCTGCACCCGGCGCCTCGATCGGGCGACACAGCGGTGAAATCAGCGCAACGGCATCGAACCGTGTGATTTAGGTATGTGTGCAGGGCAGATTATTCCCGCACGTGCTGCCCATCAAGGTACGCAGTGGACTAAGTTCATACAAGCGTTCGATAGCCTTGGCCCGAGCCGCTGGTCGTGCGCTTGCCCCAGATCAACCCTTGCCCGGCATGCGTCGGCACCACGCCAACAGATGCCAGCAGGGCAGTGCCGCCAGCGCCAGGAACGCCAGCAAGCTCCATTCTGGAAGGGTGAGGTCGAGGAAGCTCCAACTGATCGACACGCACTCGGAGTTACCAACCAACAAGCGCGCCAGCGCCTGCGCCCAGGAGCGCTGGAAGGTATGCTCGAACGGTTCGGCCGAGACGGTCGGCCACTCGCCCTGTAACCAGACATGCCGGGCGGCCAAGGCCAGGCCGAGAGTGGCCACAACCATTGCTATCGACGCATAGGCGCGGGCGCCTTTGAGCCCCGGTGCGTGCAGGACAGCGCACACACAGATGACGCCGTAGAGCGCTAGCAGCAAACGCTGGCTCAGGCACAGCGGGCACGGCACCAACCCCAGCCAGTTCTCAAGGACGAACGCTGCCGCCAAGGCCAGCACCGAGCCGAGCAAGCCTAAGAAGAACAGAGGGCGCGAGCGAACCTGCGACATGACCGATGCGAATCCCATGGTGTTCGGAGTGGTTTAAAACGGTAGAGGAAAGAGGACCGCTGTTTCAAGTTGCTACAGAGGGAAGAAGTCGTTCATTGGAAGGGAAAGATTTCTGATGTCGGTAGGAAGAATCCTAGGCCGTAATGACAATGAAGTAGCGTCTGACCCGCCTGATTGAAATAGGCCGTAAATACCGCAGCGGTCAGGGTGCCCAGCGGCACCCGATCAAGGCATAGGCGATGCCGGGCCACGCAGCAGAATCACGCGGCTCGGCACACAGACGCCGCTCAGGTCTGGACCGCCTCAGGCAACGGCAGGGCCAGCAGGCGCTCGTCGAGCAGCCCCAGACCCTCCTGGAACAATTGATTGCTGCGCTCGGTCTCGCCCAGCCCTGCCAACAGTCGCGCCAACTCGGCACAGGTTTCCGGGTTGCGTTGCATGCGCAGACTGCTCTCGAAGTAGTCGCGAGCTTTGCCCCAGAGGCGGTTCTGCTGGCTCAGACGACCGAGGGTCAGCAGCAAGCTCGGGTCCTGCGGGTGGTCCTTGAGCCAGCCTTCGGCGGTCTGCAACTGGCGCAATGGATCGTCACCGCGTACCAGCCCGTACAGACGCGCCAAGTGGCTTTCATACTGACGCTTCAAGGCGCTGCGCAGCACCTGCTCCGCCTCCCCTTGGGCGCCCACCTGACGCAGTTGCTCGGCATAGGCCAGTACCAACTGCGGTTCATGGCGCTGGGCCGAGGTCAGTTGCTGCCAGGCACGCTCCAGCGACTGACGCGCCGCCTGTGGATCTTCACCCCGCGTGGCGGCCAGGCTCAGGTTCTGCCCCCAGGCACGCTGTTCCAGTTCGGCCAGCTCTGGGGCCGGCAGCACCTTGCCCTTGCGCAAGTCGGGCAGCAGGCGAATCAACGCAGGCCAGTCGCCGCGCTCGCGGTGCAGACGCTGCAGCAAACGCAGCACCTGGACGTTGTGCGGATGGCGCTCCTGCATCACCAGCAGGGTATCCAGCGCACCGTCGGTATCGCCGCGGTCCATCTGCAGTTGCGCATGGGTCAGCGCAATGGCCAGCTCAGCCTGGGGCTGACGCTCCAAGGCGCGTTCGAGCAAATTGTCACTGTCCTCGGTTCGCCCCTGCTCGTTGGCGGCGCGCGCCGCACCGAGGTAATACAACAGCGGCTGACGCTCGGCCTCGGCGGCACGGTGCAGGTGACGCTGAGCACTGGCCCAGCGCCCCTCGGCCAGGTCCAACTGCCCCTGCTCGATGGCGATGCGCACACGACGGCGACGGTTGCGTCGCGACCATGGGTTGACCACGCCGCTGGATGTCAGCACCAGCCCCACCAGATAACGCAGCAGCAGCAGGGCCAGCACGAACACTACCAACGCCGCCAGCGCCGCCCATAAGCCCGACTGATAACGGAAGCCCCCGTAGGCGATCAACACGTAGCCACTGTGCTTGGCGATGGCCACGCCCAGCCCCGCCGCAACGACGATTGCCAGCACGGCCAGCAGGTAAACACGCTTCATGGCTTGGCCCCCTCACCCTCGGCCGGCAGGTGCCGGCGCTGGATGTAGGCCTGCACCGCCGCCAGGCTTTCAGCCAGATCGGGAACCTGCACCGACACCGGCTGTTCGGCCAGGGCGTTGAGGCTGTCGAGCATGGCCTTGCTCTGCGGATTGTCGACATTGAAGTTGGCCAGCAGCACGCTGCGGGCATCGTCCAGGGCACGGGTGTACACCTTGTCCTGACCGTTGAGCGCGGCCCACTGGGCCTGTTCGAGGGTCAGGCTCAACGCCAGGCGCACCTGGCTGAGCGACTGCCCGGCCAGCAGCGGACGCACGTTCTGGTCGGCATTGAAGTCGACTTGGAAGTATTTGGAAATTTCCGCCCACCAGTTCGACAGACGGGTGCTGAAGTCGCCGTCTTCGGTCAGCGCACCAACCGCGTTGGCATCGCTGTCGAACTCCGGCGCCAGGGCGCTGAGTTGCTGGACCTGCTCGCGCTGCGCGGCGAGCTTGAGGAACAGGCCGGTTCGGTCAGGTTGCTGGGTGCTTTGCAGGGTCGCCAGGCTGCGCGCCAATTGCTCACGCGCGGCGAACACACCAGGATCGCTCTGCTCGCGCAGAATCTCGTCGGCGCCCTCGACCAGTGCCGTGGCGCTGGTGATGTCCTGCAAGGCTGACAGACGCAGGGTGGCCAGGCGCAGCAGATGTTCGGCCTCGGCCAGCCGCCATTCCTTGCGGCTTTCGCCCAACACCGTTTCCAGGCGCTGACTCAGCCGCTGCTGGTCGCCCTGCAACTGCGCTACCAGACGCCGGCGGTCTTCCAGTTCACTGGCTGCCGGCAGGCCGGCGAGCTGCGAGCCCAGTTGTTGCTGACGCTGCTGCAACGCCTCGGCGCGCTGGTTCAGCGCCTCGATATGCTCGCCCTGGCCCTGCTCGTTGCCTTGCAACTGATGCACCTGCCATGCGCCCCAACCGCCAACGCCCAGACCGGCCGCGCCAAACAGCAGCGCCAGCATGGCCAGGCCGTTGCCAGCCCGCTTGGCCGGCTGCTCGACGGGGGTGTGCGGCGCCTCGGCCGCCGTGGGTTGTTCGTTGTTGGACAAGACAGTCTCGCTCACGTATCCATCCTTTGCATGGGGGCGCCGTCGCTCTGCGCTGGGCGCCTTAAGAGGCAGGTGCAGCGCTGCGCTGCACGGCTGCCAGCAAAGCCGTGGCACTGGCGCCACGGCAATCCACAACCTGTTGGGCACCTGCTGCCCTGGCCTGCTCGGCGACCCGCGGGCTCGGCACGAACAGGGGCATCTGCGCAACGCGGGGCCACTGGGCGCCAGCGAGCCGCTGCAGATGTTCGAAACCCTGCCCACTGCTGACCACCAGCCCGTTCAGGCGTTCCGCTTCGATCCGTTGCAGCAGGCTGCCTGGCGGATGATCCGGCAGGCGACGTTCATACAGTTCCAGATAATCGACACTAGCACCTTGCTCACCAAGACGCTCGGCCAGCAGTTCGCGACCTCCCTTGCCACGGACGATCAGGACACGTGCTGTAGGAACCGCGATAGCCTCGCGCAGGACGGACACACCGAGCAAGGCCTCGCTATCATCGCCGGCTGTAGGGTAAGTCACCTGCAGACCCGCGGCCTGGAGCACCCGGGCCGTGGCTTCGCCCACGCTGAACCAGCCGTGGCGCGGCGCGGCGAGCGCGGCGTCGGCGAGCCGATCCAGCAGCAGGCGCGCAGCCGGCTTGCTCACGACGATGATCGCCTGATAGCTACCGATAGCGTCCAGTCGCTGCCGCGCGGCAGCGTCCAGGGCGACAGGCGCGATCGCCAACAACGGCAGGCTGCTGCTGGCAATACCCGATGCGCTCAGCACCTGCGCCACCGCCGCGCATTCCTCGGCAGGCCGAGTCAGCAGCAGGCGCCAGTTGCTCACGGATGACCGGCCTCGCCGTAGACGTCCTTGAGGATCGCCTCGGCGCCCTGCGCCAGCAGTGCCTCGGCCACCTGCACACCCAGGCGTTCAGCCTCGGCGCGCGGCGCGCGGGCATCGGCCACCAGCAACGTCCTGCCGCTGGGCTGGCCCACCAGCCCGCGCAGCCACAGGTCATCGCCCTCGAGCACGGCGTAGCAGGCGATCGGCACCTGGCAGCCACCGTTCAGACGCTTGTTCATCGCCCGCTCGGCCTTGACCCGATCCGCCGTGTCGGCATGGTCGAGCGGCGCCAGCAGCGCATGGATTTCCCGGTCGGCACTGCGGCACTCGATGCCCACTGCGCCCTGGCCACCCGCCGGAAGGCTGTCGTCGATGCCGATGCTGGAGGTGATACGTGCTTCGAAGCCCAGGCGAATCAGCCCCGCTGCCGCCAGGATGATCGCGTCGTACTCTCCGGCATCGAGCTTGGCCAGGCGCGTGTTGACGTTGCCGCGCAGGAAACGGATCTCCAGGTCTGGGCGACGGGCCAGCAACTGCGCCTGCCGGCGCAGGCTGGACGTGCCGACGATGCTCCCGGCCGGCAGCACATCAAGGCTGTCGAAGGTGTTGGAAACGAAGGCATCGCGCGGGTCTTCGCGTTCGCAGATGCAATACAAACCCAGGCCCTCGGGGAAGTCCATGGGCACGTCCTTCATCGAATGGACGGCGATGTCGGCCTCGTTGTCGAGCAGGGCGGTTTCCAGCTCCTTGACGAAAAGCCCCTTGCCGCCGATCTTCGCCAGTGGCGCGTCGAGCAGCTTGTCGCCACGGCTGACCATCGGCACCAGGGACACGATGAGACCGGGATGCGCCTGTTCCAGGCGCGCTTTGACGTATTCGGCCTGCCACAGGGCCAAGGCGCTTTTACGGGTGGCAATGCGGATTTCGCGAGTGGACATCTGACGCACCGAAGCAGAGAAATGCCGGCGATGATAACAGCTCGGCTCGCTTGGCTAGCAGATCCAGGTCATTACAAGGCCTGCCATCCCTGGCGACGGCCATGCGCGGGCAAGGCTTAGAGCTGCTGCATCATCTTGCGCACACCGGCTACATGCCGGCGGCTGACGGTCAGCGCATCGCCGTTCAAGCCCTTGAGAAACAGTTGGAAGTGGCCAAGTGGCGTACGTTGCAGCCGCTCGATGCGATCGCGCGCCACCAGCGCGTTGCGATGGATGCGCACGAAGCGCTCGCCGAACTCGTCTTCCAGGGATTTGAGCGGTTCGTCCAGCAGCACCTCGCCGCCTTCGTGGCGCAAGGTCACGTATTTGTGATCGGCGATGAAGTAGATCACCTGACCCAGCGGAATCAGTTCGATACCTTTGCGGGTGCGGGCGCTGATATGGCTGCGTGGGCCTGCACCGGCTTCGGTCGCGGGCCGGGTGAGTGCCTCGAGCTGGGTACGGTTGGGTTTGTCGGCCCTGCGCAGGGCATCGCGCAATGTCTGGGGTTGGGTGGCGTGGCCGACGTGGCTGAGGGTGCTGTGGTTGAACGCCTCCAGCTCGTCGTCATCGAGGCAGAACACCACCGCTGGCGGCGCCTCACGTTCGCACAGGCGAGCCGCGACCTGCAGGCCGTCCAGGCCTGGCATGCGGGTGTCGAGCAGCACCACGTCGGGTTTCAAGCTGTCGATCAGTGCCAGGGCCTCCTCGCCGCTGGTGGCACTGGGTTCCAGCACGTTGTAGCCCTCCAGCTCGCCAAGCAGGCGGCTCAGGCGGTCACGGGCCTGGGATTCATCGTCAACGATCAGGACATTCATAATTGCGCTGGATTCCTGAGTGAGTCTCGCAAGGTGGGTCTGCGTGACAGGAGTCGGTGGACCGTGTTGCGGTCACGCTACAGACCCATGCGAAGGCCAAAGATTCACTGGTCCGACAGAATCGCTGCCGGCCCTCTGTGAAACTGTAGACGGTCCGTGGAACGCTGCCGTTCAATCGCTGAATATCCTGTAGCGCCGCTGGCATGCCGCAAAACGGCCATCGCGCCGACCGCTGTCCTACGGACGGCAGCCCAACCCTGCTATCATCGGCGCCACTTTTTCATTCACGCCTTCTATGAGTGGATCCATGAGCACCGACAAGACCAACCAGTCCTGGGGCGGCCGCTTCAGCGAGCCCGTCGACGCCTTCGTCGCCCGCTTCACCGCCTCGGTCGATTTCGACAAGCGCCTGTACCGTCACGACATCATGGGTTCGATTGCCCACGCCACCATGCTGGCGCAGGTCGGCGTGCTGTCCGACGCCGAACGCGACGCGATCATCGACGGGCTGAACACCATCCAGGGCGAAATCGAAGCGGGCCAGTTCGACTGGCGCGTCGATCTGGAAGATGTGCACATGAACATCGAAGCGCGCCTGACCGACCGCATCGGCGTCACCGGCAAGAAGCTGCACACCGGCCGTAGCCGCAACGACCAGGTCGCCACCGACATCCGCCTGTGGCTGCGTGACGAAATCGACCTGATCCTGGCCGAAATCACCCGCCTGCAGCAGGGCCTGCTGGCCCAGGCCGAGCGCGAAGCCGAGACCATCATGCCCGGCTTCACCCACCTGCAGACCGCCCAACCGGTGACCTTCGGCCATCACCTGCTGGCCTGGTTCGAAATGCTCAGCCGCGACTACGAGCGCCTGGTCGACTGTCGCAAGCGCGTCAACCGCATGCCCTTGGGCAGCGCCGCACTGGCCGGCACCACCTATCCCATCGACCGTGAACTCACCTGCACGCTGCTAGGCTTCGAGGCGGTCTCGGGCAACTCGCTGGACGGCGTGTCCGACCGCGATTTCGCCATCGAATTCTGCGCTGCCGCAAGCCTGGCGATGATGCACCTGTCGCGCTTCTCCGAGGAGCTGGTGCTGTGGACCAGCGCGCAATTCCAGTTCATCGACCTGCCCGACCGCTTCTGCACCGGCAGCTCGATCATGCCGCAGAAGAAGAACCCGGACGTCCCGGAGCTGGTGCGCGGCAAGACCGGCCGTGTGTTCGGCGCCCTTACCGGCCTGCTCACCCTGATGAAGGGCCAGCCGCTGGCCTACAACAAGGACAACCAGGAAGACAAAGAGCCGCTGTTCGACGCCGCCGATACCCTGCGCGACTCGCTGCGCGCTTTCGCCGACATGATTCCGGCGATCAAGCCCAAGCACGCGATCATGCGCGAGGCCGCGCTGCGCGGATTCTCCACCGCCACCGACCTGGCCGACTACCTGGTGCGTCGCGGTCTGCCGTTCCGTGACTGCCACGAGATCGTCGGGCACGCGGTCAAGTACGGCGTCGACCACGGCAAGGACCTGGCCGAGATGAGCCTGGAAGAGCTGCGCCAGTTCAGCGACCAGATCGAGCAGGATGTGTTCGCCGTGCTCACTCTGGAAGGCTCGGTGAACGCGCGCAACCACATCGGCGGCACCGCACCTGCCCAGGTGCGCGCCGCTGTCGCTCGCGGCCAGGCGCTGCTGGCCGCACGCTGATCGAGCAACGGTCGGGGCTGCCCGCCAGCCCCGGCCCCTTCAGCGCTTGTTCTTGATCATTTCCAGGAACGCCGGCATCGCCGCTTCCTTGTCGGCGACGATCCGCGCCATGTGCGGGTTTTCCTGCAACTTCTGCAACAAGGCTGCGGCCTGCGGGAAGTCGGCGAGGAAATCGATGCCCAGCACCTTCTTGCCCACCGCGCAGGCCAGATCCACTGAGAAGCAGAACATCAGGTCCGCCAAGGTCAGGCGTTCGCCGGCCACATAAGGCGCGAACTTGCCATTGCGCTTGAGCGTGCCGAAGCCCACCAACAGTTCGGCGCGGGCTTTCTCCTTGACCAGCGGCTCCACCGGCTGACCGAAGAACGCCTCGGCATAGCAGGTGCGCGCGGGCAGCTCGATGTACAGCTCGATTTCCTTGAGCAGCTCGCGCACCTTGGCGAGCTCGAACGCATCGCGAGGCAATAGCGGATGCTCGGGGTGGGTCTGCTCGATGTACTCGAGGATCACGTTGGTTTCGCTGAGAAAACCGTGCTCGGTTTCCAGCGCCGGCACCTTGCCGCGCGGGCTCACCGCCAGCACCTGCGGGGTCTGCCCGGAGACGAACAGCACTTCCTCGAAAGGCACGCCTTTTTCCAGCAGGGCCAGTTTGACCATGTTGTAGTAGTTGCTGACCGCGAATCCGTAGAGCTTGAGCATGGGGTACAGCCTCCAGGCCGTGTGAGGGGTTGGCCCGCACGTTTATAGCCGCACTGGCCCTGCTCTGACCAGCATCATGGCGCACGTCGATGATCGGGCATTGCCCAGGCAGGCATGGCACACTGTGCGCCTTATCCACAGGAGCAGCGCCATGAGCGAACCCACCGACCTCGACAACGACGACGAAGCCTTCGCCGAAGCCACCCTGACCCAGGCTATCGAAAACCAGATCGAAAGCGGCAATCCGCCCGCCGCCAAGGCCACCTACAACAAGCTGAGCCTGGTCGGCTACGCGCATGAGGACATCCTCAACCTCATGGCCCACGTGCTGGCCATCGAGATCGACGCGCTGCTCAATGAAGACCGCGCGTTCAATACCGAATGGTACGAAAACGCCCTGCGCGCCCTGCCGGAATTGCCGCCTGAGGCAAATCAAGGCGACGACAAACAAGTCTGACTACACTCCTGACTTCCATCCTCGTCTGGAAGTCAGGAGTTGCCCATGTCCTTCACCCCCGATCTGATCGCCGAACTGGAAGTGCTTGCCCTGTTCAACCTGGACAGCAGCCAGGAAGGGATCAAGATTCACGCCAACGCTTCACCCTCGCTCATCGCCGCCGCCAAGCGCCTGCATGAGAAGCAGCTCACCGATCAGCCCGATGGCGGCTACCTGACCAGCCTCGGTCACGACGCGGTCGAGAGCGTGCAACTGCTGCTGAACGTGCTCAAGTCACCACAGCCCGCCTAGCCACGTAAAGACGCCTTCTCGGGATCGCACCGCGCAGGCGTCCCTCACGACGCCTGCCTGCCAGGTCGCCAGCCGCTGGAAAAATGGCGCCAAAATGCTATCCATTCTCTTATGCATTCTTGTCGCTCAGGTTACACTCGCCGACGCATCCCGACTTGCCTGAGCACGTCATGAGCCACCCTCACGAAATTCGCCCCGACCTGGACCAAGGCATTGACCGCAAGGTGCTGTCGACCCTGCGTGGGCGCTTCCTGCAGATCAATCAAGGTCGCCTGGAACGGGCCATGGACGGGCTCTCCAGCCGCCAGCAGACGGTGCTCAAGCTGTTGCCACTGTTCTTCCACGTCAATCATCCACTGCTGCCTGGCTACGTCTCGGGCGGCACGCCAGCCGGCGTATCGGGCTTCGAGCCGGACGCTGAACTGCTGGCCGAAGCCCAGCGCCTGACCCGCTCGTTCACCTACAAGGCACGCCACGGCAACCCGCCTCAGCCGATCCATGGACTGTTTCTGATGGGCAGCCTCGGCACCCTGGCCCAGGCCGAACAGAGCGACATGGACCTGTGGGTCTGCCACGCGCCGGACCTGGCCGAACCTGAGCTGGCCGAACTGCGACGCAAGTGTCAATTGCTCGAGGCTTGGGCGGCCACCCAGGGCGCCGAGGCGCACCTGTTCATGATCGAGCCGCACGGCTTCGCCCAGGGCCAGCGCGACGGCCAGCTCAGTTCCGACGACTGCGGTACCACGCAGCACTTTCTGCTGCTCGACGAGTTCTACCGCACGGCGATCTGGCTGGCCGGGCGCACCCCGCTGTGGTGGCTGGTGCCGGTGTATGAAGAGTCGAACTATCAGGCCTACACCTGCACGCTGCTCTCCAAGCGCTTCATCGGCCCCCATGAGGCGCTCGACCTTGGCCACCTGGCGGACATTCCCGCCCAGGAATTCGTCGGCGCCGGGCTGTGGCAACTGTTCAAGGGCATCGACTCGCCCTACAAATCGTTGCTCAAGCTGCTGCTCACCGAGGCCTACGCCAGCGAGCACCCCGAGGTGCGCTGCCTGAGCCTGGACTACAAACGCGCCGTATTCGCCAATTGCCTGGACCTGGACGAGCTCGACCCTTATGTACTGGTCTACCGGCGCATCGAACGCTACCTGTTGCAGCGCAACGAGCGCGCGCGCCTGGAGCGGGTACGCCGCAGCCTGTATCTGAAGGTGAACAAGAAACTCAGCGTGTGCGCACGCTCGACTCGCGACGGTTGGCAACAGCGCCTGCTCGCCCGCCTGACCGACGAATGGGGCTGGAGCGACCAGCAACTGGCCCTGCTCGATACCCGCAGTCAATGGAAGGTCCGCCAAGTGGCGCTGGAGCGCCGCGAGCTGGTGAGCGAACTCAATCACAGCTATCGCTTCGTCAGTCAATTCGCCCGCGAAAAAGGCGCCGGCAGCCGCGCCGAGCAGCGCGACCTGAACGTACTCGGACGGCGCCTGTATGCCGCCTTCGAACGCCGCGTCGGCAAGATCGAAGTCATCAACCCCGGCATTGCTCCGGACGTGGCCGAGGACACCCTGACCTTGGTGCAATCGCCCAACCGCAAGGAGCCTGGCACTTACCTCTGGGGGCTCTACCCCGGCAGCCTGGGTGTGCATGAATGGGAGCCTACCCACCCGCTCAAGCGCTGCCGCGAGCTGATCGAACTGCTGGCCTGGGCGCACCGCAACGGCGTCATCGACAGCAGCACGCGCCTGGCTCTGCACCCTGGGGTCAGCGACCTGAGCGAATTCGAACTGTTCAACCTGATGGGAAGCTTGCAGCAGAGCTTGCCCCTGCCGCTGCCGAACGTCAGCGACATCGACCTGCTGCAACCGAGCGTGGCCCAGGAAGTCCTGCTGCTGGTGAATGTCGGCCTCGATCCGCTGCGTCAACACCGTGACCTGAACATTCTGATGACCACCGAGCGCACCGACTCGCTGAGCTACGCCGGGGTGCGCGAAAACCTGGTGCTGACGCTCGACCAGGTCACCCTCAACAGCTGGAACGAAGTGCTGGTGCAGCGCTACGACGGCGAACATGCCTTGATGCGCTGCCTGCGCGATTTTCTCAACAGCCGTGGCTCACGCACCCCGCGCCCGCGCCTGACGGTACGCTGCTTCTGCCATAACCGTGCCCAGGCCATCGCCCAGCGCGTCGAGGAGTTGTTCGACACCGCCCAAGGCCTGCTGGAGCGCGACCTCGGTCATCGGTTCCTGCTGCAAGTGGCGCAGCATACCCATGTGCTGGCGCTCGACGCGGGCCAGGTCGAGCTGACCACGCTGGACGGGCACGCGGCCCTGCTCACCCACCTGGGCGAAGAGCGCACGCACTACAGCCCCTTGCAGTTGGATGGCCAAGCCCTGACGGACCACGACTTGCCGCTGTTGCTGGCACTGGGTCAGCCCGAGTGCATTCAGGTGTTCTATCGCCTGCATGAAGGGTTCGCCGACCTCTACGTGCTCGACGAGCACGGGGCGTTGTGGCAACAGCAATCACCGCTGCAGGATGAAGAGCACCTGCTGCTGCCCTTGCAGCGTTTCCTGAATTCGGTGGCCATACGCCGCAAGGCGCGCCTGCCGCTGGACGGTCGCCAAGCGGCGCTGGATATCCACTATTACCAGTTGCTGCCCAATGGCCCGGGGAAGGCTCGAAGCGTGGAGCGGCGCCCGACACCGGCCGTGGACGAAGCCCAGCCCTACTACGAAGTGCAGGCGATCGTTCAGGCCACCCCACAGCAGGCGCCACAGGTCACCTTGTATTGCGATCAGCTCGAATATTCCGAGCTGGAGTATGGCGATCAGCTGTATGCCGTGGTCGCGCGACAGATCCTCGAGCAGCGCCACAGCGCAGGTGTTTACCGCTGCTATATCACCGACCTGGACCTGTCGGGCCTGGACGACGAACGACCGGCCTCGACTGCGGTTCTGCTGCGCCACAAGCAAGCCCTTGAGCAGGCGCTGAACGACGGCCTGCATCTGCAACAGCGCACATCGCAGCCCTGACCCTGCACCGATTCCCGCTGCTGCCAATCCATCGGCCGCACCACCATCAAGCGCTCTTGGCACTGGAGTACTCGATGATGAACAAAGCATGTTGGATGGGCTCGACCCCTGAACTGGGCAGCCTGCGTATTCACGAACTGATTCTGCCCGGCAGCCACGATTCGGGCATGGACACCAAGGTCGGCGGCGTGATCGCCCAGGAGCTCACCCAGGACGTTCCCTGTATCGATCAGGTCCGTGGCGGTATTCGCGTGCTGGACCTGCGCGTGCGGGCATACCACGAATACACCCCGGATCAAGCCTACCGCTATCAGCTGTTCCACATGAGCAGTTCCGGGCGCAACCTGTTCGGCGACGTCCTCAATCAGCTCAAGCAGTTTTTCAAAACGCCGGCCAACGCCAAGGAAATCGTGATCCTCGACTTCCATCAGTTCGAGCGCTTCGGCGAGAAGGAACACGGCTGGCTGCGCGAGGCGATGAACCGGCACTTCGGCTCGATGTTCATCCCCAAGTCCCTGAGTCACCTGACACTGGACGAGTTGTGGAGCCAGCACCCGGGCAAGAACATCGTGATCGCCTACAACCATCAAGACCGCGGCGACTATTGGCCTGGCGTGCGTCAGGTGTGGATCGGTGAAAACACACCCTCGGCCGCCACGCTGAAGGCGTTCATGGACAAGCAACCACCGGTGGACGATACCAAGGGCGAGCTGAGCGCGATTCAGTGCGCCAAGTACAACGTGGCCGAGTTGTTCCGCCCGGAGGACTTCAGCGACAAGATCGACGAGTGGTTCGAATCGCAGGACCTGAACAGCTATATCCAGAAATTCCGCATCATCAACACCGACTGGTCGCTGCGCAGCCGCATCGTCGACAACTGCATCCATGCCTGCCAACTGCGGGCCAGGCAGGCCCGCTGACGCTTGTCGGGCAAGGCCTCAAGTCTCGGCCAGCTTACAGATCGAAATCGCCCGCCGCTTCGGGCTGGTATTCGACCGCCAGCAACTTGAGCTTGAGGGTCTTGCCGCCCGGTGCCGGCCAGTCGATCTGGTCGCCCACCGACAGGCCGAGCAGCGCGCAACCGATCGGTGCGAGGATCGAGACGTTGCCCTCCACGCCCGCGTCCTTCGGGTACACCAGCGTCAAGTGGTAATCCTTGCCGGTGGCCTGCTCGCGGCAGTGCACGCGCGAGTTCATGGTCACCACACCGGCCGGGACTTCCTCGTGACCGACCACCTGATCGGCGCGGTCCAGCTCGTCCTGCAGGGCGAGCACACCCGGCGTACTGTCGTCGAGGCTGTCGATCAGACGCTCCAGACGCTGCACGTCCAATCGGGTGAGGATAAGGGTAGGTTGGCTGCTCATGATCCAGTCGGACTCCTTTCAACGGGGCATTTCAGGCTGTAGATAAAGCAAAACCCCGCCCAAGGGCGGGGTTTGCTGATGGCTTCTGGCGAGGCCAGTAATGGCTCGACACTACCACAGCCGGACAAATACTCAAGCCTCAGGCGTCGCCGCCCTCAGCGCCCGGGCCTCGCGGCAGATGTGCCGGCGCCGTTCATCGTCGGCCGCGCGCCATTCGCGGATGTGCTCCACATGCCGGTAGCAACCGGTACAGACACGACGCTCATCGAGCCGACACACATTGATGCAGGGCGAAGGCACGGCTGGGCTGACGTTGCTGTAGAGCGGCTTGGGTGGCCGCGGCTGATCGCTCATGTCAGATCTCGTCGAAGTCCAGCTTCTCGCCGACCCGCTCACAGACGATGCGTTCGAGCATCTCGCCGAGCAGCTCTTCGCTCTTCTCGCACACCCACTTGCCGCTCTCTTCGTCGTAGTCGAAGTGAAAACCGCCGGAACGGTCGGCCAGCCACAGTTGGCGCAGCGGTTCCTGGCGGCTGAAGATCAGTTGGCTGCCGTTGTCGAACTTGATGGTCAGCACCCCGGCGGAGTTTTCCATGTCCAGATCCAGGTCGGTGTCATCGAACAGATCCTCCAGGGCCTGTTGGGTGGCGTCGACCAGATCGTGGAAACGCGCTTCGCTCAAACTCATTGCAGGAACCTCGGAAATGGCTGCAGGGACGCAAGCCGGGCACGATACCGGCGCAAGGCGCCCAGCTTCAAGCCGTAAGCGGCAAGAGACAAGAAAAACCGCCCAGCGCAGACGACCGGCGCCACAAACTTGCCGCGTGCAGCTTGCCACTTGCCGCTCGCGGCTTGCGGCTCGACTCGCCCGGACCCTCGCATAGGCAATCTGCCGGGCGCTCGGTATACTCGGGCGCAATACTGCTTAATTCAAAGGATTTCGCCCATGAAGCGCCTGATTTCCTCCGTTGCGGCGCTGGTCGCTGTTGCCTGCCTCGTTTCGGCCTGCGGCCAGAAAGGCCCCTGTACCTGCCTGAAGACGGCAAGGACGGCAAGAGCGCACGCAAGTCGTCGCATCAACACGGGCAGCCGGCCCAGGCCGCGCCGCAAGACGAAGAACCGCTGCCCGAGCAGTCGCCAGCGCAGTAAGGAAATCCCATGGACGCATTCAACTACCGCGGCGGCGAGTTGTTCGCCGAGGGCGTGGCCCTGTCGGCCATCGCCGAGCGCTTCGGCACCCCCACCTACGTCTATTCGCGCGCCCATATCGAGGCCCAGTACCGCAGCTACACCGACGCCCTGCAAGGGGTCGAGCACTTGGTGTGCTTCGCGGTCAAGGCCAACTCCAACCTGGGGGTGCTGAACCTGTTGGCGCGCCTGGGCGCAGGCTTCGACATCGTCTCCGGCGGCGAGCTGGAGCGCGTGCTGGCCGCAGGCGGACGCGCCGACCGCGTGGTGTTTTCCGGCGTCGGCAAGACCCGTGAAGACATGCGCCGCGCCTTGGAAGTGGGCGTGCACTGCTTCAACGTCGAATCCACCGACGAACTCGAGCGCCTGCAAACCGTGGCCGCCGAGATGGGCAAAGTGGCCCCGGTGTCGCTGCGGGTCAACCCGGACGTCGATGCGGGCACCCACCCGTACATCTCCACGGGCCTGAAGGAAAACAAGTTCGGCATCGCCATCGCCGATGCCGAAGCCCTCTACGTGCGCGCCGCGCAACTGCCGAACCTGGACGTGGTCGGCGTCGACTGCCACATCGGCTCGCAGTTGACCACCGTCGATCCATTCCTCGACGCGCTGGATCGCCTGCTGGCCCTGGTCGATCGCCTGGCCGAGTGCGGCATCCACCTGCGTCACCTGGACCTGGGCGGCGGTGTCGGCGTGCGCTACCGCGACGAGCAGCCGCCGCAGGTGGCCGACTACCTGCAGGCCATCCGCGAGCGCGTCGGCGCGCGCGATCTGGCGCTGGTATTCGAACCGGGCCGCTACATCGTCGCCAACGGCGGCGTATTGCTGACCCGCGTCGAGTACCTCAAGCACACCGAACACAAGGACTTCGCCATCATCGATGCGGCGATGAACGACCTGATTCGTCCGGCCCTGTACCAGGCCTGGATGGACGTCAGCGCCGTCAGCCCGCGCGAAGGCCAGACACGCGCCTACGACCTGGTCGGGCCCATCTGCGAAACCGGCGACTTCCTCGCCAAGGACCGTGCGCTGAACCTGGCCGAAGGCGATCTGCTGGCCGTGCGTTCGGCGGGCGCCTATGGTTTCGTCATGAGCTCGAACTACAACACCCGGGGCCGCTGCGCCGAGGTGCTGGTCGATGGCGACCAGGCCTTCGAAGTGCGCCGCCGCGAAACCATCGCTGAATTGTTCGCCGGCGAAAGCCTGCTGCCGGAGTGAACCCATGCTGCTGCGTTTTACCAAGATGCACGGACTGGGCAATGACTTCATGGTGCTCGACCTGGTCAGCCAGCATGCGCACATCCAGCCCAAGCACGCCAAGCAATGGGGCGACCGCCACACCGGCATCGGTTTCGACCAACTGCTGATCGTCGAGGCGCCGAGCAATCCGGAGGTGGACTTCCGCTACCGGATCTTCAACGCCGACGGCTCCGAGGTCGAACAATGCGGCAATGGCGCGCGCTGCTTCGCCCGTTTCGTGCTGGACAAGCGCCTGACGGCGAAGAAGCGCATCCGTGTCGAGACCAAAGGCGGCGTCATCGAGCTGGACATCCAGAACGATGGCCAGGTCTGCGTCGATATGGGGCCACCGCGCTTCGTGCCGGCCGACATCCCCTTCGTTGCCGACGAGCAGGCGCTCAGCTACCCGCTGCAGATCGATGGACAGGTTCATCAGATCGCCGCCGTGTCGATGGGCAACCCCCATTCGGTGCTGCGCGTCGATGACGTGCAGCGCGCACCGGTACACGAGCTGGGACCGAAGATCGAACACCATCCGCGCTTCCCGCAACGGGTGAACGCCGGCTTCCTCCAGGTTGTCGACCGTCACCGCGCCTACCTGCGGGTATGGGAGCGCGGTGCTGGCGAGACCCAGGCCTGCGGCACCGGCGCCTGCGCCGCCGCCGTGGCCGCCATCGCGCAGGGCTGGATGGACTCGCCCGTGTGCATCGAGCTGCCGGGCGGACGCCTGAGCATCGAATGGGCAGGCCCGGGCCAGTCGGTACGCATGACCGGTCCCGCCGTGCGCGTCTACGAAGGACAGGTCCGTTTCTAAACGAGTATCCGCCATGACCGATCAGCCACAGGTTGTACCCGAGCAAGCCGCCGATCTCGACGCCGAGGCGGTGATCGCCTACCTGCGCGCCCACCCCACCTTCTTCGCCGAGCACGACGACCTGCTGGTCGAGCAACGCATCCCCCACCAGCGCGGCGACAGCGTATCGCTGGTGGAACGTCAGCTCACGCTGCTGCGCGAGCGCAACATCGAGATGCGCCATCGCCTGTCGCAACTGATGGACGTAGCCCGCGACAACGACCGACTGTTCGAGAAAACGCGTCGGCTGATTCTCGACCTGCTCGACGCCAACACCTTGGAAGAAGTGGTGATGGCGGTCGAAGACAGCCTGCGCCAGGAATTCCAGGTGCCCTTCGTCAGCCTGATCCTGTTCGGCGACAACGCCGCGCCCGTCGGGCGCTGGGTCAGCAGCGCCGAGGCGCAACAGGCCATCGGTGGGCTGCTGGGCAGCGGCAAGACGGTCAGCGGCAACCTGCGCGAGCATGAGCTGGCCTTCCTGTTCGGCGACGAACAGCGCCTGGAGGTGGGCTCCAGTGCCGTGGCCTCGCTGGAGCACCAGGGGCTGCACGGGGTACTGGCCATCGGCAGTCGCGACCCGCAGCACTACAAGAGCAGCGTCGGCACCCTGTTCCTCACCTACATCGCCGAAATCCTCGGCCGCGTGGTTCCACGGGTGACGCAGACGCTGCGCTCGGTGCGCTGATGGAACGTGAGCTGGCGGCTTATTGCGCGCACCTGCGCAACGAGCGCCAGGTGTCCGAGCACACCCAACTCGCCTACCGGCGCGATCTGACCAAAGTGCTCGAATTCTGCAATAACCAAGGCATCGCCAGTTGGAAGACATTGCAGATCCAGCAGTTGCGTCAACTGGTGGCGCGTCTGCACCATCATGGCCAGTCCTCGACCAGCCTGGCGCGCCTGCTCTCGGCAGTGCGCGGGTTGTATCGCTACCTCAACCGCGAAGGATTGTGCGAGCACGACCCGGCCAACGGCCTGGCACCGCCCAAAGGCGAACGCCGCCTGCCCAAGACCCTCGACACCGACCGCGCCCTGCAACTGCTCGACGGCGGCGTCGATGACGACTTCATCGCCCGCCGCGACCAGGCCATCCTCGAACTGTTCTATTCCTCGGGCTTGCGCCTGTCGGAGCTGACTCAGCTGGACCTGGAGCAACTCGACCTCGCTGGCGCGCTGGTGCAGGTCCACGGTAAAGGGGCAAGGCGCGCGTGCTGCCGGTCGGGCGCAAGGCCCGCGAAGCCTTGCACGCCTGGCTGAAGCTGCGCGGCATCAGCGCCCCGCGTGACAGCGCGGTGTTCGTCACCCGCCAAGGCAAGCGCCTGGGCCAGCGGGCCATTCAGCTACGGGTCAAGGCCGCCGGCGAGCGCGAGCTGGGCCAGCACCTGCACCCGCACATGCTCCGCCATTCGTTCGCCAGCCATCTGCTGGAGTCGTCCCAGGATTTGCGGGCAGTACAGGAAATGCTCGGCCACGCCGACATCAGTACCACGCAAATCTATACCCACCTGGACTTCCAGCACCTGGCCGCCGTCTACGACAGCGCCCACCCACGGGCCAAACGCAGCAAGGATAGCGACTCATGACCATCAAACTGATCACCTTCGACCTGGACGACACCTTGTGGGACACCGCGCCCGTGATCGCCAGCGCCGAAATTCTCTTGCGCGACTGGCTGGCTGCCAACGCCCCACGCCTGGGCAGCGTGCCGGTCGAACACCTGTTTGCCATCCGCGAACGCCTGGTCCAGGCCGAACCAGCGCTCAAGCACCGCATCAGTGCGCTGCGCCGACGCGTGCTGTTCAACGCGCTGGCGGAAGTCGGCTACGCCCAAGAGCAGGCGCAGGCGCTGGCAGACGAAGCCTTCGAGGTGTTCCTGCAGGCCCGGCACCAGGTCAAAGTGTTCCCAGAAGTCGAGCCGGTATTGGAGATCCTGCGCCAGCACTATGTGCTGGGCGTAGTGACCAATGGCAACGCCGATGTGCGTCGCCTGGGCATCTCCGACTACTTCCGCTTCGCCCTGTGCGCCGAGGACCTGGGCGTGGGCAAGCCTGATCCGGCGCCATTTCTCGAAGCGCTCAAGCGCGGCGGGGTCGAGGCAGCAGCCGCAGTACACATCGGAGACCATCCGGGTGATGACATTTCCGGCGCCCAGCGCGCCGGCCTGCGCGCGGTGTGGTTCAACCCCCAGGGCAAGGACTGGACCGGCGAGCGCGCGCCGGACGCCGAGGTCCGGCAGTTGTCGCAGCTTCCCGAGGTGCTGGCACGCTGGCGCTGAGGGTCTGCCTTCTCACCACCCACAAAAAAGCCCGCAGCGACGGCGGGCTTTTTCGCACTCAGCCACTCAGATAGGGCGGCTGCCGTACTTGTTGTCCGGCTTCTTGGGCGGATCGGCGACCACGTTGGCCTCCACTTCCTGCACCTTGCCACCGCGCGCCAGGAACTCTTCCATGGCCCGGGCCAGCGCATCGCGCTCTTTCTGCTTGGCCTCCAGGCTCGGCATGTCGTCTACCGAGACAGCGGCCTTGGATTTGCCCTTGGCCGCCGGCGCCGGACTGCTGTCGTCGTCGCCGGCATCTTCGGCACCGTCGTCGGCCGCCGTTTCGAGGGCCTCGTCACCCTCTTCGTCGTCGCCGACTTCGAGGTCATCGTTTTCCAGATCGTCGTCGCTCATGTTCTACCTCATGACTTGCGAAAAGCAGATTAGTTATGGCCCAGTGATGCCGTAGACCGGCAGCCACCGGTGAAAATTCCACCGACCGTGGATTGGCCACGGCCTGGAGTATGCGCTGCGTACAGGGAGCGCTTGCCAGCAGGTTCCGGCCTAAGGCCAGCACTGGCGAAATCTTCGGCGGGGGCCGATGGCCTTGCGCTATGAGCCAGCCTAGCAAAGCTGGCACCGACGTGCGCAGGGCGCCTCGAAGGCCCCCTCCGGCGCGCATTCTAGCGCGCCGGGAGAAAAAGCAAAGCTCCATCAGTACCCGTCATTTTGTAAGTATTCGCCCTACGTCACGAACGTGTCGGGTAAACCGTTTGCCCCAAGGCGAAACAGTAAAAATCAGGCAAAAAAATGCCCGGACGAGCCGGGCAAGTTTTTTACCGCATGGCGATTACAGGTTGTAACCACGCTCGTTGTGCTGAGCCAGGTCGAGACCGACCGACTCTTCTTCTTCGTTGACCCGCAGCCCCATCACCGCGTCCAGTACCTTGAGAATCACGTAGGTGACGATGGCGGTATAGGCCACAGTGAAGATCACGCCCTTGGCCTGTACCCAGACCTGCGCACCGATATCGGTGACCGTGCCGAAGCCGCCCAGCGCAGGTGCCGCGAACACGCCGGTGAGAATCGCGCCGACGATGCCGCCCACGCCATGCACGCCGAAGGCATCGAGCGAGTCGTCATAGCCCAGCTTGCGTTTGAGGCTGGTGGCGCAGAAGTAGCAGATCACGCCGGACGCCAGGCCGATCACCAGAGCGCCCATCGGACCTACCGTGCCCGCCGCCGGAGTGATGGCGACCAGACCCGCGACCACACCCGACGCGATGCCCAGCGCGCTCGGTTTACCATGACCGATCCACTCGGCGAACATCCAGCTCAGCGCGGCGGCGGCGGTGGCGATCTGGGTCACCAGCATGGCCATGCCGGCGGTACCGTTGGCGGCCGCGGCGGAGCCTGCGTTGAAGCCGAACCAGCCGATCCACAGCATGGCCGCACCGACCAGGGTGTAGCCCAGGTTGTGCGGTGCCATCGGCGTGGTCGGGTAGCCCTTGCGCTTGCCCAGCACCACGCAGGCCACCAGGCCCGCGACACCGGCGTTGATGTGCACCACGGTGCCCCCAGCGAAGTCCAGCACGCCCCAGTCCCACATCAGCGCACCGTCACCGCTCCAGACCATGTGCGCGATCGGCGCATAGACCAGGGTGAACCACACGCCCATGAACACCAGCATGGCAGAGAACTTCATGCGCTCGGCGAAGGCACCGACGATCAGCGCTGGGGTGATGATGGCGAAGGTCATCTGGAAGGTGATGAACACCGCCTCGGGGAACAGCGCGGTGGCCGAGGTCAGGCCCGATGGCGTGACGCCCGCGAGGAAGGCCTTGGAGAAGCCGCCGATGAAGGAATTGAAGTTGAGCACGCCCTTTTCCATACCGGCGGTATCGAAGGCGATGCTGTAACCGTAGACAACCCACAGGATGCTGATCAGACCGGTGATGGCAAAGCACTGCATCATCACCGACAGCAGGTTCTTGGAGCGCACCATGCCACCGTAGAACAGGGCCAGGCCCGGGATGGTCATGAACAGTACCAGCGCGGTGGCGGTGAGCATCCAGGCGGTGTCGCCGGAGTTCAGCACCGGGGCGGCGGCTTCGTCTGCCAAGGCCAGGCCAGGCATGACGAGGGACAATAGGGCTCCTAGCCCTGCGATCTTGCGCAGAGTCATTTGTTTTCTCCTGGGGCGTGTTGGGTTTGGTGAGGCGGTGTTGCGTCGCTTAGATCGCGTCGGTATCGGTCTCGCCGGTACGGATGCGGATGGCCTGCTCCAGATTCACCACGAAGATCTTGCCGTCACCGATCTTGCCGGTGTTGGCAGCCTTGGTAATGGCTTCGATCACCCGGTCCAGGTCCTTGTCGTCGATGGCGACATCGATTTTGACCTTGGGCAGGAAATCGACCACGTACTCGGCACCACGGTACAGCTCGGTATGGCCCTTCTGCCGGCCGAAGCCCTTGACTTCGGTCACGGTGATGCCCTGCACGCCGATTTCCGACAGCGACTCGCGCACGTCGTCCAGCTTGAACGGCTTGATGATGGCAGTGACTAGCTTCATGAAACTCTTCTCCCGATTTGGTGGACTTGCCCCAGGAAAACAAACCCGTCTCAAGTCTAAGCGCAGCGCCTGGCTTTGTAACGCGTCGTTGGTTTCCTTCCCCCCTCCGACGCACGCTTCGGTGGGTGACGTGAGACCTAGCGATTGCGCCTGCACACTGCCCGATCACTCAGGACGTCATCAGTGCATGGCTTGCGAGAGTCATTGCAGAAACCTTGCCATTTCTCAAAAAACTCGGAATTACAGGCCATTACGTTATCGCTCGAGGATTGGCCTGAGGCCCTCAGAGAAGAAGGCGCACAATTCCGGTGCATCCAACCCCTGCATGCTGCGCAAAAAGTGTGCATCCAGCCGTTCCGGGGCACCGTGCTACACTGCCAACCCTTCCCTCTTGATGGACAGCCTGCCCCATGCTCGCGCCCAAAGCCCTCCTCGATGCCCTGAGCGACCAGGCCTCGCGCCTGTTCAGCGGCGATACTGCGCAACCGCGCGCCGAACTCGAAAGCCAGTTCAAGGCCCTGATGCAGAGCACCTTCAGCAAGCTGGACCTGGTCAGCCGAGAAGAATTCGACAGCCAGATGGTGGTGTTGGCCCGCACCCGTGCTCGCCTTGAAGCACTGGAAAAGCAGGTGGCCGACCTCGAGGCCCGCCTGGCGCCTTCAGCGGACCACTGAGCCCCCAGCTGGCAGAGCCTGCACGGTGCAATGCCGCCTGCAGGCCGGGCATATGAAGCATGCTTTCCTACACACTAAATATCGCATTCGACAAGATGAAAGTTATTTAACGACCCCCTCTGCGATTGACTTCGATACTACCCTTGAATAAAGTTCGCTCGCCTTGGGAAAAGGCCCTTATTCCACTCAATGAAGCATTCAATGGACACAGTATCTAGTCGCTGCCTGATCGGCGCCCCACGGGCCGGTCAGGCACTGAAATCGGAACACCGGTCCCAACACCAGGATCGGGCACGCCGCGCCAGAGCCTGACGCTCCGCCGTGACTTGCCTCGCCCGGTGCCCGCCGGTCGGAGGCAAGCTCATGACCCTCACCTCGTTCGTTTCACATCGCCTGCACGCCTGCCTGGCCGCGCTGCATGCGCGCACCCGCAGGCCACTCGGCGCGAGGCTTGAAGACGTTCCCACAGCCGCTGCACACGGCCCGCAACTGCGCGCCATCTGGCAGGCCCATCCTGGTCACGGAAAACTCCAGTTGCGCCTGCACTGGTGCCATGACGCCCTCAGGAACCTCCGAGTCGCAGCGGGCCGATGGCCTGGTTTCGCGCCTGCCTGAGGCCCTCGAACTTCATCTGAAAACCGTATTTAAACGGTCACTTCCGTGCAAACTTTTTTAATTTAAAAGTTTGAGGGCCCCTTATTGCCTGAATTATTTGAACGAGGACAAACCCATGGACTGCGCGAGTAGAAAGTTCGCTGCCGGATCAACTTCCGACCCTCGGCAGCGAACAGACAACCGTCGGAAAAACCTGGTTTTTTCATGCGCCCCGACATACCGCCGTTCACCCCGTGAGTGAAACGTCTGTGTGGCGTGCCGCCGCAGCGGCAGGAGCACAGCAACATGACCGCCAAATACCGCAATACCCCGTCGGCCAAGGCCGAGCGCGAAACCCGCCTGTCCACCCAGGCCGCCCGTGAGGCGCACCATGGTCTGGCCGTCACGCTGGCCAACCTCGACACCAGCGAGTTGGGCCTGACCGAGCAGGAAGCCGCCAAGCGCCTGAAGCGCGACGGCGCCAACCAAGTGGCCCAGGACCGTCAGGCACCCGCCGTGGTGCAACTGCTCAAGGCCCTGAACAACCCCTTCATCTATGTCCTGCTGACCCTCGCCGCGATCAGCTTCGTCACCGACTACTGGCTGCCGATCCGTGCCGGCGAAGGGGACGACGCCGACCTGACCAAGGTCATCATCATCATGACCATGGTCAGCGTCAGCAGCCTGCTGCGCTTCTGGCAGGAGTACCGCTCTAACAAGGCCGCCGATGCGCTCAAGGCGATGGTTCGCACCACCGCCACGGTGCTGCGCCGCGAACGCTTCGGCCAAGCACCGGCCCTGCGCGAAGTGCCCATGAACGAATTGGTGGTCGGCGATCTGGTACAGCTCTCGGCGGGCGACATGATCCCCGCCGACGTGCGCCTGCTCGAGTCGCGCGACTTGTTCATCAGCCAGGCGGTGCTGACCGGCGAAGCGCTGCCGGTGGAGAAGTACGACACCCTCGGCCACGTCGCGCAGAAATCCGCCGAAGACGCCGGCGACGCCGACAGCCCGCTGGAGCTGTCGAACATCTGCTTCATGGGCACCAACGTGGTCAGCGGCCGGGCCCGTGCGGTGGTGCTGGCCACGGGCAAACGCACCTATTTCGGCTCCCTGGCCAAGGCCATCGCCGGGTCGCGCACCCAGACCGCCTTCGATCGCGGGGTGAACAGCGTCAGCGCACTGCTGATCCGCTTCATGCTGGTGATGGTGCCGGTGGTGTTCATGATCAACGGCCTGGTCAAGGGCGATTGGGGCGATGCCTTCCTCTTCGCCCTGGCCGTGGCGGTGGGACTCACCCCGGAAATGCTGCCGATGATCGTCAGCGCCAACCTGGCCAAGGGCGCGGTCGCCATGGCCCGACGCAAAGTGGTGGTCAAACGCCTGAACGCCATCCAGAACTTCGGCTCCATGGATGTGCTGTGCACCGACAAGACCGGTACCCTCACCCAGGACCGCATCATTCTCGAACACCACGTACGCCTCGACGGTCAGCGCGACCGTCGTGTGCTGGAGCTGGCCTGGCTCAACAGCTATCACCAGAGCGGTATCCGCAACCTGATGGACCAAGCGGTGCTGCATTTCGCCGGCCAGGACCACGCCTTCGAGGCGCCGCGCAGCTACACCAAGATCGATGAGTTGCCGTTCGACTTCATTCGCCGGCGCCTGTCGGTGGTGGTGAAGAACGTCCTGGGCCAGCACCTGATGGTGAGCAAGGGCGCGGTCGAAGAAATGCTCGCCATCGCCACCCATGTCCAGGAAGGCGATGACGTGGTGGCACTCGATGCTCTGCGCCGCCAGCGCCTGCTCGACAGCGCCGACGCGTTCAACCGCGATGGTTTCCGCGTGCTGGTGGTCGCCACCCGGCACATTCCCCCTACCGAAGAAAAGGCGCAGTACCACACCGACGACGAGTACGATCTGGTGATCCAGGGTTTCCTCACCTTCCTCGATCCTCCCAAGGAAACCGCCGGCCCCGCCATCGCCGCGCTGCGTGACAGGGGCGTGCAGGTCAAAGTGCTGACCGGCGACAACCCAGTGGTCACCTGCAAAGTCTGCCGTGAAGTGGGCCTCGATCCCGGCCTGCCACTGTTGGGTCGCGACATCGAACGCATGGACGACACCACCCTGGCTATCCAGGTCGAAGCCCGCACCGTGTTCGCCAAGCTCACCCCGCTGCAGAAATCACGGGTGCTCAAAGCCCTGCAGGCCAACGGTCACACCGTCGGTTTCCTCGGTGACGGCATCAACGATGCTCCCGCCCTGCGTGACGCCGATGTGGGGATTTCGGTGGACAGCGGCACCGATATCGCCAAGGAGTCGGCCGACATCATCCTTCTGGAGAAAAGCCTGATGGTGCTCGAGGAAGGCGTGGTACAAGGCCGCGAAACCTTCGGCAACATCATGAAGTACCTGTGCATGACCGCCAGCTCCAACTTCGGCAACGTGTTCTCGGTGCTGGTGGCCAGCGCCTTCATCCCGTTCCTGCCGATGCTGGCGATTCATCTGCTGCTGCAGAACCTGATGTACGACTTCTCCCAACTGGCGCTGCCGTGGGACCGCATGGACAAGGAGTTCCTGCGCCAGCCACGCAAGTGGGATGCCGGCAACATCGGCCGCTTCATGCTGTGGATAGGGCCGACCTCGTCGATCTTCGACATCACCACCTTCGCCCTGATGTGGTACGTGTTTGCCGCCAATAGCGTCGAAATGCAGGCGCTGTTCCAGTCCGGCTGGTTCATCGAGGGCCTGCTGTCGCAAACGCTGGTGGTGCACATGCTGCGCACCCGCAAGGTGCCGTTCTTCCAGAGCACCGCAGCGCTACCAGTTCTACTGGCCACCGGTGCAGTGATGGCCTTGGGCATCTACCTGCCGTTCTCGCCGGTGGGCGCGATGGTGGGACTCGTACCGTTGCCGTGGGAATACTTCCCTTGGCTGGCCGCCACGCTGCTGGGCTACTGCGTGGTGGCTCAGGGCATGAAGACTTTGTACATCCGCCGGTTCGACCAGTGGTTCTAGGTGCTGCCTGAAACCCCTTGAAGCGCGGTAATCCACTATTGAAAGCCGCCCGGCACCTCATTGATCCCCGTTCCTTGAGCGTGCTCGGCGGTTTTTGTCTTGTCTGGCCTAGACCACCCGTTCGTTCGAATCCTGCACATCGTTCACCGGGTAAGTGCATCATCTGAAAACATAATCATTTGAATAGTTCGACATCCAACTGGACAGCTTCTGATAATGCGGTTCATGAAAAACCACATGACACGCTGAAATTGAACCATTCATCGTATTGACAGACAACGACCGTCACTTATACTCGACCGCACTGAGCATCACGTCGGCTGGAGCCGACTATAAGAACAAGGATGACAACAATGTTGATGCACGGCTGCGCACGCATGTGCCCAGCGCCTCGCGCGCTCTCTATAAGCCTTCACGGCAATCATAATAAAGCTTCTACTGTCCTCAGACGTTCACCTCTTAGCTCCCTGCCCTTTATTAACATGCCCGCAACACTGACTTGCCGAGCCGGCTAACGGCGCTCGTCAATCCGTTTTGCTCGTCATGTGCACATGACCGTTGCTCTAAACACGCACGCGGCTTGTATTCGCCTGAACGAAAGTTTCTTAAATAACGGACGTTGTTAGTTCAATGGAGTGAATTTACCGTGTTCAAAAGACGCAAGCCCGTTGCCCTCGACCATCCAGATCTCGAGCGCGTGAAGTTGACACCGCAGATGCTCGATTACGACCGTTTCGCCAATCGTGGTCGCTCGCAGTATCTGCCCTACGTCATGAGTTTCAATGCAGCCGACTATCAATCGCCCAGCATCCATACCGACCGACTGGGGTTTCGCATCGCCCATGATCGAAACGGCAGGCCGGTGAGCGCCGGCACGCTCGACGAGTGCCCGGCCGACATCGTCAACCTACTGGTAGGCGCCTCTCCCGCCTTGGGCTACGGGGCTTCCAGCGATGCAGCGAGTGTCGCCAGCCGGCTCGCGCACCACGACCCCGACGGCATTCCCTGGCTCAATTTCGCCGGGCATTGTTTCAATGCGACGCAGGAGCTGATGCTGTTCATGCTGCATCGGCATCGCCTGCCCAAGATCCGCAGAATCGTGGTGCTGGGCGGCTTCAACACCCTGGTCATGGCGCGCTTGCCCGAGTTCATTCGCGGTGAACTTCCACCCTTCTATTTCTGCGGCGATTATTACGAGAAGTTCGACGAGATCGCCGAAGCACATGGGGCATCTCTGCCGCCAGCGAAACTTCCAAAGTGGCCCACCGAAACCACAGCGGTCCCACCTGTCGGGGAAACACTGAGTCGTGCCACGGCAGAAACGGCGCGCTGCCTAGCGACATGGAAAAGTCTGGCCCAGGCACACGGCGCGGAACTGTCTTTTCTCATGCAACCGCTGGCCACTTGGGTGCGTTCTCCGTGCGCTGAAGAAAAGCGATTGTTTGACGAACTTGATCAGATCTCAAAACTCGGCACGTGGTCGCAATTATACGGTGATATATCCGACCCCGCAGTCGCCGATCACTATTCCGATTATCTGGCCTCGGCGTGCCACACATTGGACCTGCCATTCACCAACTTGGTGCATGGCCTCAGGTCGCGACCGGCGACTGAATGGTTGTTTGTCGACCGCGCGCACTTCACCGATATCGGAAATGACGTCGTGGCGCAGGCCATTCAGCAACATCTGAACTAACAGGAAAGGAATCGATCATGTTCAAACGGATTCGACAGGCATTCAGCGCGCTCTTCAAGCGGAAGAAGAAGACCAAGAAAAAGAATAATTCCTCCATTTATCCGATGCACTGATGAACAGCGCCAGAACCGTGTTTTGCGCCCTGCTCAGCGCCGAATCGGGCGAGCAGGCTCGGCAAACCTTCTCGCCCGCCGACCTGCGCGCGTTGCTGCGCGACGTCCCGGTTGGCCAGGCAATGACCAACGACTGGCGCTGCCCCCAGGCGCTGGAAACGTTGGCACAGGAAACGGCCGACCGCGTGCAACGCTTGGCCAGGCCGTGGCGCGCTTTGTGCGCACGCCTGGAGACCGACGAACGTGCCGTACTCAGGGCCAAGGCCGTGCGCGAGGCCGCACCCTTGCTGGTCGGCAGCCAACACTTGCTGCACAGCGTCTGTGCCAGTTGGAACAACGAATCGTCCTATGCCATGGCGGTGTTGAGTATTCATGCAGCCGATGTCGGCAAAGGGCTGGCCGGCGCTGGACGCCTGCCACGCTACGCCGAACTGCTGCGTGAACTCGGACCTTCGGAAAACGGCATCGACCCTCTGCGCATCGGCGAGGATGAAAGCCTTTGCCCGGGCGCTTTCAACCTGGCGGCGATGCTGCTGGTGATGGGCCATTTCCCCGAATCGCTGTTGCCACAGATCCTTGGCGTCAACTTGTACCTGCGCCACGCCGGCCTGCTGCCGATGTTCGCGTTCATCGCCCAGCCCTCGCCCGCCACGTCCTTTCTCGACTTGCGCCGGGACCCGGACGAACCGAACTGTGACTTGGCCGTGCTGGCCGGGACCGCAGTCTGCGACTACCTGGCCCAGGCCGACGCCAGCGCCGAACAGGCGGTTGCCCAAGGTTATGCCTGGGCGCGCTGGCAGGTCGAAACGGCCCACAGCGCGCTGCTCGAGGTGCTCGAACGCTGGCTCGATCCCCGGGAAGCGGCACGGGATGTGATCAGGCGGCGACGCCCAGAGGCGTGTCAGTACCACGACAGCACCCGCTTGGCGGGCGCTCCGATGAAACCTATGCTGCAGACAGACGACGCGCTGCTACTGCTCGACCATCTGGCCAATAGCGCCTACGTTCGCCCAGGCGACCCCCACCGCAGTCCGCTGCTGAACGCATTGATCTCGCCCCGCGGCAAGATGTTTCGGATCTTCAGCCCCGACGACGTACTGATCCTGCAACGCTGGATCGCCGGACTGCCCTACACCCAGGCCCCCAGCCCAGAACCTGCGCACCTGCACTGGAAGGACGACGGCCTGCTGCAGCGTGCCTTGTGCGTCGATGAGCGAGGCTCGGTCCTCTGCACTACGGTGCCCCCCGCCAACGCTATTCGCGCTGGCTTCACGTCGAACTCACCCCTGCAGAAGAGCAGCAGACTCGCGACTATGTGAACCGCTGGCTGGTCAGGTCTGCCAGAGCCCTGTCCAAGGGGCGCTGCCCACTGCCTGAGCGCTGGGCGCCCGGCGCACTGCGCCAGTGGCTGCAGCTCCAGCATGTGGCCGCCAATGCCACGCTGGATCCGGACGAGGCAGTGCCCACACGCGAAGAGGTGGTCGCCGACATTCTCGCCCTGGCCCCACTGACCATGATCGACGGTGCCTGGCTAGCAGGCTTCGCCCACCCTTCCTTAGCCAGTTCAGGGTTTGCCAGCCGATTGTTCGAAACCTTCTACGACGAACTCGGCAACGGTGTCCTGATGCAGAACCACCCGGTGATCTATCGCCAGTTATTGCGCGCCGTGCACGGCGAACTGCCGGCGACAGCCAGTGCCGACTACGCCGCCGCCGATTGCTTTGCCGATCAGGATTTCGACCTGCCGCTGCTGTGGCTTGCGATCGGCCGCTATCCGCAACGCTACTGCGCGGAAATTCTCGGCCTCAACCTGGCGATGGAACTGTCTGGCGTAGGGGGCGGCTACCGGCGCACGCACAAGGCCTTGCGCGCCTATGGCTACCCCACCTTGTTCGTCGACCTGCACAACGCCATCGACAACATCGCGACCGGGCACAGCGCATGGGCGGTCGCCAGCCTCGACACCTACCTCAGTGCTTTTGGCGCAACCGATCGAGAGGCCTTGTGGACACGCGTCCGCGTTGGCTTCGCCGCACTCAACCCCCCCAGGGAGGACACCATGCTGGACAAGTTCAAGGAACGAATGAGGTCGCTGCTATGACCTGCACGCTCGGCATTTCCGCTTTCTACCACGACAGCGCCGCCACCCTGGTGGTCGATGGCCACATCGTGGCGGCCGCCCAGGAAGAACGCTTCAGCCGTATTCGACACGATCCCGGATTTCCCACCCAGGCCATCGCGTTCGTGCTGGCCGAGGCGGGGCTGTCCCTGGCGCAGGTCGACCATGTGGCGTATTACGAAGACCCTGCGCTGAAATTCCGTCGGGTGCTGTCCACCGCGGCCGTCGCCGGGTTTTCCTCGGCAGCGACCTACGCCCCCGTACTCAGTGATTGGTTCAAGACCAAGCGCCGCATGGACCGCCAGGTACAGCGGCATCTGCAGGAGATGGGCGATCGCCAGGGACGCGTGATCGAGGTTCATGGCCATCATCAATCCCACGCAGCCTCGGCGTTCTTTCCCAGCCCGTTCGAACGGGCGGCAGTGTTGTGCATCGACAGCGTCGGCGAATGGGCCACTACCACGCTGTGGCACGGCACGCCAGAAGGGCTGAAACAGGTTGCCGAGCTCGAATTTCCCCACTCGCTCGGACTGCTCTACTCCGCGTTCACCTACTTCTGCGGATTCAAGGTGGACTCGGGCGAGTACAAGTTGATGGGCCTGGCCCCTTACGGCAAGCCGGTGCACGCCGATCGAATCCTGGCCGAGTTGATCGACGTCAAGCCTGACGGCAGCTTCCGCCTGGACTGGAGCAAGTTCGAGTTCATCGGTGGCGAGGTGATGACGGGGGAGGCGTTCGAACGCCTGTTCGGCGGACCTCGTCGCCTGCCGGAAGCGCCGTTGACCGAACGCGAGTTCGACCTCGCCGCCTCTGTGCAGAAAGTCACCGAATTGGTGGTGTCGCGCCTGGCGCAGACGGCGAGGGATCTGACCGGCGAGCGCAATCTGTGCATGGCTGGCGGGGTGGCACTGAACTGCGTGGCCAATGGCGTGGTGTCTCGGCAAAGGACCTTCGATCGCCTGTGGATTCAGCCGGCGGCAGGGGATGCCGGAGGCTCGTTGGGCGCTGCGCTGCTGAGCGATCGCCGTGCCAGAAAGGTTCACGTGCGCGAATTGCCCAAAGGCGTGGACGGCATGCAGGGCGCGCTGCTGGGACCTGAATACAGCGACGCGCAGATCAAGGCCGAGCTCGACCTGTGCGGTGCGGTGTACCAGCAGTTGGATGACGAAGCGTTCGACCATCGGCTGATCCTCAGCATGGAGGAAGGCGGCGTGGTCGGCTGGTTCCAGGGGCGCATGGAGTTTGGTCCGCGCTCGCTGGGCAACCGCTCGATACTCGGCGACCCGCGCCGCGCCGACACCCAATCCACCATGAACCTGCGCATCAAGTTTCGCGAGTCTTTCCGGCCGTTTGCGCCGGTGGTGCTCGCCGAGCAGGCTTCGGAATACTTCGACATCGTCGAAGAAAGCCCTTACATGCTGGTGGTCTCGCCGGTCGCACAAGCCGTGCGCCGCAGCGTACCCGCCGCCCAAGCGGCACTCAGCGGCATCGACCTGCTCAAGGTGGTGCGCAGCAGCCTGCCGGCCATTACCCATGTGGACTTCTCGGCACGCGTGCAGACCGTGGACCGCGAGCGTAATCCGCGTTTCCGCGCGCTGCTGGAGCGCTTCGATCGCCGGACCGGCTGCCCGGTGCTGGTCAACACCTCCTTCAACGTGCGCGGCGAGCCCATCGTCAACACACCCGCGCAGGCCTACCGCTGCTTCATGCGCACCAACATGGACGTGCTGGCGATCGGCAATTTCTACCTGGAGAAAACCCAGCAACCGCACTTCGAAGAAGCCGTCGACTGGCGCGAGACCGTGCCGCTGGATTGAGTCGTTCAACCACTAGGGAAGGTGTATCCATGAGTTACGTCATCGTGTCTCTGTTGTCGCTGTTCGGCCCGTTCATCCGTCGCGGCGCGCGTTTTGCACACCGGCCCGACCCACGCGCGGCCTCCTACCTGAAGCGCCTGCCATGAGTCTCATGGCCCTGGACGTGCACCAGGCCTCGGTGATCAACACGCTGAGAGTGCCAGGCTATGACCGGCAAGTGCTGGCGCAGTGTCGGCAACGCCTGGGCACAGCGCCGCACCGTGCCGAGGACGTCGGCAACGTCGGCGCGCAATGGCTGCGTTCGGCATTGGCCAGTGATGTGCTGCAGGCCATCGCCGCGTTTCCCGGCAGCGGCTACAAAGCCTTGTTGCTGCGTGGGATCGAGCTCAGTACCGAAGTACGCTCGCCCTGCGACGGGTTCCTGCCCGACGCCGAGTGCGTACTGGACTTCGATCTGCTGCATTTCGGCATGCTCGAACTGCTCGGCGTGCGTTGTCATGCCGTGGAATACGAGAACCACGGCAAGTTGGTACGCAACGTCGTGCCCGTACCACAGGCCGTCGGCACCACCAGCTCATGGGGCGCGGATGTCGACTTTTCCTGGCACACCGACAATCCCAACTGGCCGTTCGGCGACCAAGCGCTGGATGTCGCCCGCAGCGTACCCAACTACCTGGCCTTCACAGCGGTGCGCAACCAGGAGCAGGCGTCGACCGACATCGTCTGCATCGACCATGTACTGGCGCAACTGCCGAGCTTGGCCATCGAGCACCTGAGCGAATCGAGCTACGTCTTCGGTGCACCGGCCTCGAACGAAGGGTTCGACGGCGAACACCGCGTGATGCCGATTCTGGAACGCAGTGCCGAGGGCTATCGACTGCGCTTCGACGACGGCATCGTCAGCGCCCAGACCCCCCACGCAGAGACCGCGCTGGCGCAGTTGCGCGCGGTGCTCGGCCAGGTTCGCGGCATCGAGCTGGTGCTGCAGCCCGGAGATTTCTTCATCTTCAAGAACACCCGTGTGCTGCATCGGCGCAAGGCTTTCAAACCTCTGCCCGATGGCCAGGCGCGCTGGTTGCGCCGGGTTTACGGCAACTGATCCCACTCCATCCTCACTCGAACAGGAAGTTTGCATGAACAAGCGTATTGCAGTCATTGGTGGTCGTCCTGCCCCAATTCACGGCGCCAAGGCCCTAGGTATCGATGTCGTGCTGGTGCACCAGCCAGGCGATTACGAAGACGACATCCTCAGCCACTGCGAACAGGTGGTGCACGCGCCGCTGGACGACGCGGCAGCGATCATCAAGGTGCTCGAGCCGCTGCACCGCGAGCGACCGTTCGCGCGCATCATCACCACCACCGAAGTGGCGGGTGAGTCGACCGGCAAGGTCGTCGATCATTTCCAGCTCACCGGCGTGTCGTACAAGACGGCCCACCTGCTCAAGGACAAGGTGGCCATGCGCAAGCTGCTGGCCGAGCATGACCTCAGCCCGGTCGCCTACCGTCATGTGACCTGCGCGCAGGACGCCATCGACTTCGTGGCCGAGCACGGCCGGTCGGTGCTCAAGCCTGCCGAAGGCGTCGCCAGCCTGCACATCCACCCCTGCTTCGACGCCGACACTGCCACCCAGGCCTGGCAAGCGCTCAAGCACGCCGAGGTGCGACACATCATCATCGAGGAGTACCTCGATGGCCCAGTGGTCAGCGTCGACTCGTTCTCCTTCGCCGGGCGTCACCTGCCCATCGGCTACTCGCAGTACCGCATGAATGACAAATACGTGGAGTGGGAAGTCAGCACCCCCAGCACCGACGCCGCGAAATGGCTGCCGGAGCTCATGGACATGACCTGCCGCCTGCTCGATGCCGTGGAACTGGTGGAAGGTCCGTCGCACAGCGAGTTCGTGCTCACCGACAAAGGCCCACGGGTGCTGGAGTCGCACGCACGTCTGGCCGGTTCCGGGGCCCCGGAACTGGTGCGCCGCGCATTCGGCCTGGACCTGAACCGGATGTTCCTGACCGTGCCGCTGGGCATCGACGAACTGCCGCTGCAATCGCCCCAGCCCACAGCCGGCGCTGCGATCCAGTTCTTCGTGCCGACGCCGGGCACGGTGCGCAAGGTCGAGCTCGACCTCAAACCCGATGTCGATGTCCGTCACACCCGCCCCGGCGAGACGCCACGCGTGTTCCTGCCCTTCCTGTTCGAGCTGGGCGAGGCGCAACAGGCGGTGGTCATTCAGAAACACGAAGGCGACACGATACCGGCCCTGGATACGGTCGCCGACTGCGTGTCGGGCTATGTGCTGGCCACCGGCAGCTCACGCGAGGATGCCGTGCGCATCGGCGATGAATTGGTGCAGGCGGTGCACTTCATCATGGAGCCCAAGGCATGAGCTACGTGCTCTGCCTGCACCGCTGGGTGGGGCGCCAGGCACTCTACGAGCGTTATGGCCTTGAGCCGGGCATGCAGATCCGCGCGATCTGCACGGCCGAATCCGCACAGTCGCTGCCCGGGGATCGGCTGGCCTCGATCTCGACGCTGGAATCGCTGGACGATGCCACTGCGGTGATGGCCGAGGCGCAGCGGCTGATCGAGCTGCACGGTGTCCCGCATCGGGTGGTCGCGCTCAACGAAGGCGACCTGCTCAACGCTGCGGCGATCCGCGAGCGATGGGGCGTGCCAGGCGACCCCTGCGCCTGGATCGAGCGCTTTCGCGACAAGCTGACCATGCTCGAGGTCGCCGCCCGGCAGGCGGCGATCGCGATCCTGCCGGCGGTGAGCGCCGAGGATCCGCAGGCGGTACAGCGGTTGCTGGCCGAGCACGGCTATCCATTGGTGCTCAAGCCGCGATGCGGTACCGCCAGCCGCGGTGTGCGGATCCTGCGCCAGGCGCAAGACCTGAGGCTGCTGCAAGCGCCACACGCCGAGCCAATGATGGTTCAGGCGTTCTGCGCAGCGCCGATCCTGCACGTGGATGGTTGGTGGGACGGCGAGCGGATCGTCGTCCTGACCGCCTCGCGATACGTCAACAGCTGTGCCGACTTCGGGCCGGACAGCGCGCTAGGCAGCATCGAACTGGACGCGGACGAACACGAGCGCGCTATCGCCGAGCAGGTGGCGGCGCTGCTCGCGGTCTTCGCAGGCCAACGCGAGATCGTCTTCCACCTCGAATTGTTCGACGATGGTCAGACCTTGCGTTTCCTGGAGATCGGCGCACGCGTCGGCGGCGCGGAGATTCCATTTCTGTGGCGCGAGGTGCGTGACATCGACTTGGTCGGCATCGCCTGGGAGTTGCAGACCGAGGCCTGTAGCCGTCAGCGCGATCATGCCCGCACCCGCAGCCGCGACGGGCGACCGCTGCACGGCGAGCGCGGTGCCTGGGTGATCGGCCGCCGGGAAAGCCCTTTGCGCACCGAGCTGGGTACGCTGTACTGGGCGCAGGAGGCGCTGCCCGCCGGTGTGCCCAGCGGGGTCTACGAGGGCGCCCGCACTCGGCTGCGGCTGCGCAGCTTCGACCGTCCGGCGCTGGTGCGGGATGTGGAGCGCATCTTCGAGCATCTGGCACAGACCTGGAGTGCCTCGGCATGACCGCTCGCGGCATGCCGCACCGGCACTGTCAGCGTGCAGATGAGCGCCACTGTCGCTGGCGACTCGGCGCATGTCACTATCGACGTCTCAAAGGCGCCCGTCCTCGGTCGGGCGCTGGCAGGGACAGCCCTTGGACGCTGGTGGCCGGCGCAAGACCGGCCCTAGCGCACGCTTAACTTTTGCAGGAGCAATTCCGATGCCAGTGGAAAACTTGATAGGCGTGGCGATCATCGCCTTGGGCATGGTCCTGACGCCTGGCCCTAACATGGTCTACCTCACCTCCAGAGCGATCTCCCAAGGACGCCTGGCCGGCATGATCTCGCTCGCCGGCGTAGCGCTCGGCTTCATCTGCTATCTGGTCGCCTCCGGGCTTGGCCTGTCCGCGTTGTTCAAGGCCGTGCCGATGGCCTACGACGTGGTACGCATCGCCGGGGCCTTCTACCTGGGCTACCTGGCGTGGAACATGATCCGCGGCTCCTCGCCCTTCGAAGCGCGCGAACTGCCCCCTCATTCACCGCGCAAGCTGTTCACCATGGGCCTGGTGACCAACCTGCTCAATCCCAAGATCGCCTTGATGTACTCGGCCCTGATCCCTCAGTTCATCAATCCCGCTGCCGGGTCGACCCTGCAGCAGTACATGCAGTTGGGGCTGGTACAGATCAGCATCGCCGTGACCGTCAATGGCCTGATCGTGCTGGCGGCGGCGCGGGTCAGCCGCTTCCTGACCGCGCGGCCGAAAGCCATGCGTGCCCAACGCTGGGTATCCGGTGGGGTGCTCGGTGCTTTCGCCATCGACATCCTGATGCGCAAGCCACTGGACTGAACCGGTTGCCCGCCGGCAGGCGCTGGCGGGTACTGGCCACCTTCAGCGGCCCCCGGCCACCGGCACGATGGTCCATGTGACATAGCTGGCGGGCGATCGCCGCACCGATCCCGCGGCTGCCACCCGTCACCACTGCCAAGCCATTCATGTCGACATCCTTATCCGGAGGAGAAAATCGAGGATGCTGTCACTGTAGGTCAAGAACGCTGGCGGTGGCGCAACATCCAGCTACCATTAGCTCGCGTCGCTCGTGACCTTATCTACGTAGGCCTGCATGAACCAATCAGGCTGGTCCTCAACCTTGTATTCAAGGCTGGTGCCGTCGGTGATCTCGGCCAACCAGACAGAGTGCTCACCCGAGTTATCGAAGATGTAAGCACGGTTGGACGCTGCTACTGCCTCCGGCAGTAGCTTGAGTGACCGGTGGAAACGCTGAACGATCTTGTCAGCCGGGACGTTGTGTCCACCATCGTCTACACGGTTAGCCACGCGGTTTATGTTGATGCTTGGGTCGTCAGTGGCCACGAAGTAGAGGTAGGTGCGATAACCCAGTTCCTGCGCACGGCGCATGAAGGCGACCTTGTCTTGCGACGACATCACCGTCTCGAACGTGAAGCTCACACGTTCCTCCACGAGTTTCTGCCGGATGAAATCAGCAATTACCGAGGCGTGATACGAATTGAAGTCGAGGCGGCGAACGTCGATGCGCGGGCCGTCCATGTCGAACAATGCAGCCTGACCTTCAAGACGCTCTTTCAAGATCAAGTCGTGGGTGGCAAAGAAGGCTCGAACGTGATCGGCGGTCGCCTTAACTTTGAATGGACTGAGATCGACAAAGCCGTCTGCCTTCGCGGCCTTTTCGATCTCGTCTGCGTTCACGTAGGTATCGATCAGATTGGCCGGAACTTGCTCTCTGATGGTGCTCTTGCCCGAACCATTCGGCCCCGCAAAGACGCGTAGCTAGGCGTTAGCACTAGAACCTACTCGGTGGACCTGGATGGCCTGACCGACACTCACTTTGCGGCGAGGCCTGGAATTACCGACGACCGTCTCGGATCCATCGGCCTTGGACTCAACGAGATAGCTGCCCTGCACCGTCATGACGGTATGTCCGGCCGCGAGCGCTCGCAAGAAGGCCATACGCGTTGCACCTGCTGCGACTGCAGGAATCTCACCTTCGAGATGTTGAATCTCTTTTTCGGTAAGGCGCTTTGTACTCGACATACCTTTCTCCTGAGGGGAAATGGGCAGAGACTCGCTCATTCTAGCCACCTCGCGCTTCTTTCTAAAGCATCACACTGGTAGATCGCGAAAGCTTTCGGCAATCATGCAGGTACCCCGGCGCAAGCATGGCTCATGGCTCGCTTGTCGCAAAACCTCGTCTCACTCTTTCCCTGCCCCCACCCAATCCCACCACTATCCTTGCCCCCAGCCGCAGGACGCGGCGTCCACAGCGATCAAGGAGTGTCCATGTCCCTCGCCCTAGTCCACAGCCGCGCCCAGGTCGGGGTGCTGGCGCCGGCGGTCAGCGTCGAAACCCATCTGGCCAACGGCCTGCCCAACCTCACCTTGGTGGGCTTGCCCGAGGCCACGGTCAAGGAAAGCAAGGACCGGGTGCGCAGCGCCATCGTCAATTCAGGGCTGGAGTATCCCGCGCGGCGCATCACCCAGAGTCTTGCTCCGGCCGATCTGCCCAAGGACGGCGGGCGCTACGACCTGGCCATCGCCCTGGGCATTCTCGCCGCCAACGGGCAGGTGCCGGTAGCCACCCTGGCCGACTTCGAATGCCTGGGCGAGTTGGCGCTTTCAGGGGCGCTGCGGCCGGTCCAGGGCGTGTTGCCGGCGGCGCTGGCCGCGCGCGAAGCCGGGCGGGCGCTGGTGGTGCCGCGTGAGAACGCCGAGGAAGCGAGCCTGGCGGGCGGTCTGGTGGTGTATGCCGTCGGGCACCTGCAGGAACTGGTCGCGCACCTCAACGGCCAGGTGCCGCTGCCGACCTATGCGGCCAACGGGCTGACCCTGCGCACGCGGCCCTACCCAGACCTCAGCGAAGTGCAGGGGCAGGTCGCTGCCAAGCGCGCCCTGCTGGTGGCCGCCGCCGGAGCGCACAACCTGCTGTTCACCGGCCCGCCCGGCACCGGCAAGACGCTTCTGGCCAGTCGCCTGCCCGGCTTGCTGCCGCCCCTGGACGAGCACGAGGCGCTCGAGGTGGCGGCGATCCAGTCGGTCAGCGGCAAGGCGCCGCTGGACTGCTGGCCGCAAAGACCCTTTCGCCATCCGCACCACTCGGCGTCCGGCCCGGCGCTGGTGGGCGGAGGCAGCAGGCCACAGCCCGGCGAAATCACCCTGGCGCACCACGGGGTGCTGTTTCTCGACGAGTTGCCGGAATTCGAGCGGCGGGTGCTGGAGGTGCTGCGCGAGCCGTTGGAGTCTGGAGAGATCGTGGTATCGCGGGCCAGAGACCGGGTGCGCTTTCCAGCACGCTTTCAACTGGTGGCAGCGATGAATCCCTGCCCCTGTGGCTATCTGGGCGACCCGGCAGCGCGCTGTCGTTGCAGCCCGGAACAGATCCAGCGCTACCGCAACAAACTCTCTGGTCCCCTGCTCGACCGTATCGACCTGCACCTGACCGTGGCGCGCGAGAGCACCACCCTCAGCCACCAGGCCAGCGGCGAAGGCAGCGCCAGCGTCGCCGCCGTGGTCGCCGAATGCCGCGAACGCCAGCAGCGGCGTCAGGGCTGCGCCAATGCGTTTCTCACCTTGCCGGGCCTGCGTCAGCACTGTGCATTGAACAGCGCCGACATGACCTGGCTGGAGAACGCTTGCGAACGGCTCAACCTGTCGCTGCGCGCGGCCCACCGGCTGCTCAAGGTGGCGCGAACCCTGGCCGACCTCGAACAGGCCGAGCGTATCGAACGCGCGCACCTGGCCGAGGCTCTGCAGTATCGGCCAGGCAGTTAACGCCAAGCCGTTGGCGACCGGCTCAAAACGCCTTGCTGAGCGTCGCCCAGACCCGCACCGACGACTGACTTCCCGCCACCGAAGGCTCATTGCCCACCGGCGTAGCCACTGAAGCAGAGGCACGCCACTGCTGCGGGCCACTCCAGTTCAAGCCCACGCCCGCACCGGACAAGGTGGCGCTGTTATCGGTGCCGCCAATGGGTCGGCGATTGATTTTCACGTAGGCGCTGTCGAAGAAGGTGATCGCTTGCCAGCGGCCGGCCCATCCTGCACCCAGCTCGTGGCGCCATTCGAGCGTGCCGGCATAGCCGGTATCGCCCGACAACGCGCCGATGTCGTAGGCGCGCACGCTGTAGGGGCCGCCGACCGTCAGTTTTTCCGCCGAGTCGAGATTGACATCGCTCCACTGCGCAGCGAGGTTCAGGTAGATCGCGTCGCTCGCCGTCAGCCCCTGCAGGCGGGAGAAGTTGGCATTGAGCTTGGAGAATCCACCCTCGGGCTGCCTTTGCACGGGCGCTTCATCGGTGATCACACGGCCACTGGTCAAGCCGACGCTCCAGGCGCTGACAGCGCCCGCCAGCAGGTCATCTCGCAGGTCACCATTGAGGCTCAGCACCCAGTTGTTGAGGTGACGATCATTGCTGATGCCGGTGGCATCGATGTCATCGCGCAAACGCTTGTTGTCGAACTGCGCCTGCACGTAAAGGTTGCTGTCCCGGCTGCGCAACAGCGGGTGCCTGATCCAGACGCTGGCCAAGTCGGCGGTGCCGTTGGCATCCAATTCGTCGAAGTCGTTGCCCAGGCGGTACTTCAGATGCGAATAGGCCACTCCGGCGCGCGTGCCTTGTCCGTTGAGCAAGGCCTCATAGGACAGACGCCCGTAGTTCATGTCGCTTCCGGCCGACACCAGGGTCGCCGTGAATACATCACCCAGTCGCAGTGGGTTGAGCAGACTCAGGTTGGCAGACAGACGCTCGCGGCCAATGTAGCGGTTGCCGAAGTTGTCCAGCGCAACGGTCGCCAGCGGCGCCGGATTGTCCACCGTCGCGACATCCAGATCGGAGGTGCCGACAGCCGCGCCCGGTTTGAGCGTGGCCGCCACGCCCACGCCCGGAATGTCCGAGAGCAGCAAAAGGCTGCGGTTAAGTGACGGGTCATCGATCACCGCGCCACTGCGCAGCGGTTCCAACGTGGAGTTTAGCAGGCCGTCGCGCACGTCGCTGCGGTTGTCCAGTCGCACCTGGCCGTAACGCGCCTCGACGACCAGGAGCGTGACGTTGCCATCCTGGATCGTCTGGGCAGGAATGATGGCCCGCGCCAACGGATAGCCCCGTTGCTGGTAGTAGGCCGTGATCCGACCGGCCACTGCGTTGATTTGCGAGAGGGTCAGCGCCTGGCCCTCCTGGTCCGCGACCAACGCATGCAGCTCATCGGCCGTGAACTGGGTGTTGCCAGTGATCAGCAGCTTCTTGACCAGAAAAGGCGGCGACTCGGGCAGCGCGGTCGGGCTCCCGGTCTGGGTTTGCAAGGCCGGTGCCGACGACGACGGGACAGGTGGCAGGCTCGGCTCTACCTGCTGCAGGATCACGCCCGCGTCCGGGAATGTCTGGGCGGACAAGGGCTGGGTGATGCAGGCCACCATCAGAGCGGCGGCCATGGGGCGGTAACGGAGCGACGATACGGTAGTTTTTTTCATTGAAATTATCGCTGGGTGCGGGCGGCTACGGGCGGTAGTTGCACACCACCGTTCTGGATGCTCAACAAGGGAGCAGGCGTGGCGAAGCCGGAGGCAGTGTTGAGCAGGACGGTCTTGCGATCGCCTTCTGTGCGCTGCTGGTCGGTCTTGACCTGTTGGTCATCGCGGATGTCGAGGGTCGAAGACAGGGACAACGCTTGCGGCTGCGCGGTGGCCTGCGGCGCGAGGATGGACGACTGCACCTGCGCGACCGCGGTCTGCACCCTGACGACAGGCAGGACCGGCGTGGTGACGGGCACGGTGACAGAAACCGCCGTGATGTCCGCCAGCGCCACCGTCTGGCCGGTGAGCAGATAGTTCGAGCTGTCAACGCCCAGCAGACGGCTGGTCAGATTGACCGTCTTGCCCGCACCGACGGTGGCGTCGGCGAATGCGCCTGCGGTCACGAGCGCCACGTCGTCGCCCGTGAACACCCCTGTCAACGACGCGCTGCTGGCATCGACCAAGGCCGTGGTGGTGCCATCGAACACCTTGGAGCGGGCATTGATGCCGGCGAGTGACACGCTGGCCGGGGTGATCGCTGCAGTCAACCCGCTGGGCGCGACGAGACTGTAGTTGGTCGCGTCGGCGCCATTGAGGCTGTAGCCACTGACCGTGACGGCTTTGCCCGTGCCGACGTTCTTGTCGGCGAAGGTGGCAGTGCCCGTACCGCCTACGGCAACCGCATCGGACCCGAACCCATTGACCGAAGCAGTCCCCGTCAGGGTCGCGACCGTGGAGCCGTCATAGGTTTTGCTGGCGGCCGCGATACCGGTGATGCCAAGCGTGGCTTTAGCAATGTCGGCCGACAGGTTGGTCGGCTGCACCAAGTTGTAATTGCCGGCATCGGCGCCGACCAGCGTCAAGCCATTGACCGAAATGGCCTTGCCTGCGCCCACGTTCTTGTCGGCGAAGCGCCCGGTTGCACTGCCGGAAAGCGCAACGGCATCAGCCCCGATGGCCGAGACGCTGGCGGTTCCGCTCAAAGCCGCCACCGTGGTGCCGTCATAGATTTTGTCGTTGGCCCCAAGCCCGGTCAGCGCTAGGTTGGCCTTGCTGATCGTGGCGGTCAGGCCGCTTGGCTGGATCAGCGCGTAGTTGCGCGCGTCCGCGCCGGTCAAGGTGTAGCCGTTGACCAGGACCGATTTACCAACGCCCGCACTCTTGTCGCTGAAGGCGCCCGAAGCAGTGCCATTGAGGCTCAGCACATCGCCGCCGAATCCGCTCACTGTAGCGATACCCGACAAGGTCGCGGCGGTGGTGCCATCGTAGGTTTTGTTGGCGACGTTCACGCCTGTGACGCTGATATCAGCTTTGTCGATGCTAGCAGAGAGGCCGCTGGGCGGTGCCACCTCGTAGTTGCCGGCGTCGGCGCCGGACAGGGTGTATCCGGTTACGCTGACAGCCTTGGCCGCGCCGACGTTCTTGTCGGTGAAAGACGCCGTGACAGGGCCGCTCACCGACACCACATCGCTGCCAAACGCATTGACCGTGGCGGTGCCGGTGAGATTCGCGGCGGCGGTGCCGTCGTAGGTCTTGTTCACTGCCGTGATACCGACGATGCCCAGCGTGGCCCTGGCAATGTCCGCAGTGAGATTTGCTGGCTGCATCAGGTTGTAATTGCCGGCATCGGCGCCGACCAGCGAGTAACCCGTGACGGAAACCGTCTTTCCAAGACCGGCCTGCTTGTCAGCGAAGTTGCCGCTTGCATTGCCGACAACAGACACGGCATCTGCCCCGAGCGCCGAGACACTGGCGATCCCGCTCAGCGTGGCGGCGGTGGTGCCGTCGTAGGTTTTGCCGTTGGCGCTCAACCCGGTCAACGCCAAGTTCGCCTTGTCGATCGTGGCGGTCAACGCCACAGGTTGAAGCAGGTTGTAGTTGCCAGCGTCGGCACCGGTGAGGGTGTAGCCGTTGACGAGGACCGCTTTGCCAACGCCCGCATTCTTGTCGCTGAACGCAGCCGAAGCCGCGCCATTGAGGCTCAGCACATCGCTGCCGAACCCGCTCACCGTAGCGATACCCGACAAGGTCGCGGCGCTGGTGCCGTCGTACGTCTTGTTGGCGGCGCTCACGCCTGTGACGCTGATGTCAGCTTTGCCGATGCTGGCAGAGAGGCCGCTGGGCTGGAGCACGTCATAGTTACCCGCGTCGGCGCCGGACAGGGTGAAGCCGGTTACGGTGACAGCCTTGGCCGCGCCGACGTTCTTGTCGGTGAAGGACGCCGTGACTGGGCCGCCCACCGACACCACATCGCTAGCAAAGGCATTGACCGTGGCGGTGCCGGTGAGATTCGCGGCGGTGGTACCGTCGTAGGTTTTGTTTGCTGCCGAAATACCCACGATGCCGAGCGTGGCCTTGCCGATATCGGCCGTCAGGTTGCTTGGCTGCACCAGGTTGTAGTTGCCGGCATCGGCGCCGACCAATGAATAACCTGTCACGGAAACCGCTTTTCCGACGCCTGCTTGCTTGCTGGCGAAATTGCCGCTTGCAGTCCCGGCAATCGACACGACATCCGACCCAAGCGCCGTGACACTGGCGGTTCCGCTCAACGTAGCGGCCGTGGTGCCGTCGTAGGTCTTGCTGCTGGCCGCAAGGCCAGACAAGGCCAGATCGGCCTTAGCGATGGTGGCCGTCAGCCCGGTGGGCTGGCGCAAAGTGTAGTTGCCAGCGTCAGCACCGCTGAGGGTGAAGCCGTTGACGAGCACCGACTTGCCAACGCCCGCGTTCTTGTCGCTGAATGCAGCCGAAGCCGCGCCATTGAGGCTCAGTACATCGCTGCCGAATGGGGTCAACGAAGCGCTACCCGACAAAGTCGCGGCGGTGGTGCCGTCGTAGGTCTTGTCAGCGACGCTCAGTCCGCTGACGGTGATATCGGCCTTGTTGATGGTGGCCGTAAGGCCGCTGGGCTGGATCGCGTTGTAGTTGCCTGCGTCGGCGCCGACCAAGGTGTATCCGGTCACGCTCACAGCCTTGCCCGAGCCGGCATTCTTGTCGGCGAACTCGGCAGTGCCGGTACCGCCTACCGACACCACATCACTGCCCAGCGCGGCCACAGAGGCCGTTCCGTTCAGCGTCGCGGCGGTACCGCCATCGTAGGTTTTGTCACCTGCGGTGATTCCAGAAACGACCAGGCTGGTTTTGCCGATGTTGGCCGTGAGATTGCTCGGCAACACCAGGTTGTAGTTGCCGGCGTCAGCACCGCTCAGGCCGTAGCCGGTCACCGACACCGTCTTGCCAGCACCCGCGTTCTTGTCGACGAATTGACCGCTGCCGCTACCCGATACGGAGACGACATCGGCGCCAATCGGCTGAACCACGGCGAACCCGCTGAGGGTGGCCGCGCGGGTGCCGTCGTAAGTTTTGTCGCTGGCAACGATGCCCGACAGCGCCAGGTCCGCTTTGCTGATGGATGCGGTCAGGCCTGAGGATGGCGCCAGTTGGTAGTTGCCAGCATCCGCGCCCGACAGCGCGTAGCCGAACACGCTGACCGCCTTGTTGGCGCCGACGTTCTTGTCGGCGAAGCTGGCGCTGCCTGAGCCTGTCACCGACACCACATCGCCGCCAATCGGCGCGACCGTTGCGCTGCCGGCCAGCGACGCAGCCGTAGTGCCATCGTAGACCTTGTCGGCCACAGCGATGCCCGAGACGGCCAGGTTGGCTTTGCTGATGGTCGCCGTCACGCCGGTGGGCTGAACGATGTTGTAGTTGCCTGCATCGGTGCCAACCAGGGTATACCCACCCACAGTCACCGCTTTGCCCGAACCTGCGTTCTTGTCAGCGAAAGTGCCCGTGCCCGTGCCGGACACGGCCACGACATCACTGCCCAGCGCTGACACGGCAGCCGTGCCAGACAGCGTAGCGCCCGTACCGCCATCGTAGGTTTTACTCTGTGCGCTGACGCCCGATACCGCCAGGTTGGCCCTGGTGACATTGGCAGTCAGCCCCGTTGGCATGACCAGGTTGTAGTTGCCTGCGGATGCGCCGGAAAGCGTGTAGCCATTGAGGGTAACGGCCTTCGCGGTGCCCACGTTCTTGCTGTCGAAGCTGCTGCCTGCGCCAGAGCCCACGACCGAAACCGCATCCCCGGCAATGATGCCGTTGCTTGATGCAGTACCGCTGAGCGTGGCGGCGGTGGTGCCGTCATAGGTCTTGCTGTTCGCGGTAACGCCAGTGAGGGTGAGCGTCGCCTTGTTGATCGTGGCGGTCTTGCTGTCCAAGCCGTTGAGCGCGTATTTGCTTGCACCAGGGCCGCTGAGGGTCACACCGCTGATCGTGACCGCTTTGTTGGCCCCTGCATTTTTGTCTGCGAAGGACGCCGTAGCAGCACTGAAATCGACCGTGGCATCGGACGGGCCGCTCCCCAGCACCGCGAGGCCGCTGACAACACCAGCCGTTGTGCCGTCGTAGGTCTTGTTGGCAGCACTACCCACGACGTTGACCAGCATGTAGGCATTGAAATTACTCGCGTTGACAAGGTTGTTGCCGTAGTCCGGATCGATCAGGCTTTCATACGCGGTCGGCGAGGTGTAGCTGGTGGGGTTGTAGTAGAACTTGACCGAGCCAGTGTTGGCGTAGACCGTGCCATTGCGGCCCATGTCGATGGTGCCGACTCCACTGGCCATGTTGTCGGCACGCAACACGATGCTGCCGTTGCCGCCGCTGGCGTCGATGCTCGCCGAGCCTCGGAAGCTGATGTTGCGCAGAGCGCTCAGGGTCAAGGTAGTCGAACCGGTCCAGTAACCACTGCCGATGGAAATACCGTCCAGCAGGATGATGTCGCCATTACCCGAGACACCCGCGCTGCAGCCGACGCCGGCACACGACACGCTTTGACCGGTCTTGATGGTGACGTTGTTGTTGGCCAGTGCCTGCGAGATCTGGTCGTAGTTGATGTCGTACGGATCAGGAGAGAAACCACCGATCCTCAGGTCCTGAGGATCGAGCAACCATTCGCCTGCCTGGCCTTTGGACGCCTGGGTGGTCACCGCAGCCGCAGCGCCGACGCTCAACTGCTTGCCTGACGTCTCCACGGAACCGCCGTCGCCACCGTTGCGCCCGGCCTGGGCACTGATGGCGCCGTTGAACGTGGTGCTGCCATCGGACCACACCGCGACCTTGCCGCCCTTGCCTTGGCTGATGGCGTCGGCCTTGATGCGGCTGCCGGCCGCCACGGTGACCGCCTTGGCATTGCGCTCAGGCCCGGCGCCAAGAAAGTTGCCACCCACCAGTGCGGTGCCGCCCGCCAGGTCGCCGCTCACGTCGATCGCACTCTGGGCGGCCAGCGCCACCGTCTCGCCCAGCACCTTCACCGTGCCCCCGGTCTGGCCGACCTGCGTGCCGGACGCATCGAGGGTGCCGCTGTTGCTGACGGTACTGTCAGCGCCGCCGCCCAGCACGATGGTGCCGTTGATGTTCTGCACGCTGCGCGCCTGAACGATGCCGGTGTTGTTGACCACGCTGGCCAACACGGCGTCCTTGGCCCCGGCCGACATCAGCACGGTACCGCCATCGGCCTGCACCAGCCCACCATTACTCGCCAGCCCTTGCAGGGTGCTCTTGTCCACCTGAAGGTTGACCAGCTTGTCGCCGGTGAACGACAGCGTGACCTCGCTGCCCGCGGCCAGCGCGGCCGTGCCGCCGGGCGTATTGATGGTTCCCTGGTTATCGACCTTGTTGCCGAGGAAAGCGACGTAGCCGCCCTGCGCGGTGGTGATGGTGCCCTGGTTGACGATGCTGCCCGCACCGTTGCCGCTGAACGTGCGGGCCGGATCGGACAGCGACCGGTCGCTGATATCGAGTGTGGAGGCCACCAGTCCACCGACGTTCACCTGCGACCCCGCGCCGAACACGATGCCGTTGGGGTTGACCAGATAGACCTTGCCATTGGCGTCCAACTGGCCGAAGAACTGCGTGGGGTTCACATCGCTGATACGGTTGACGGCGATGGCGCTGCTCGAAGGCTGCACGAACTTGACCGATTCGGCACTGCTGGTGTTGAACGACTGCCAGTTGACCGAGAGGTTCTGCGTGCCCTGAGTGATGGTCGTGGTAGTGCCCGCCTGGCTGATGCTACCGGCACCCGCCGTGATTTCACCGCCTTGTGGCCCCGCATGCGCCAGGGGAGTAGCCGCGCTCGCCATCACCATCACGGCAACGGACAGCTTGCGCAGGGGTTTCTTGCCAGGCCCGAGGGTGAGCTCGGAGACTGCGATCAGAGCCTGTTGCGCCGGGCTCCAGACAAGACGGTAGACGTGATTCATGGTCGACTTCCCATGCGGATGCATACGCTCGTTGTTATAGGCCGATGCTTACTGCGCGATCGCATCGGGTTTGCTGGCATTGGCTAGATGCTCCGCCACTCGGCGGTCCAGCTCGGGTTTCCACTGCTCGGGCATTACGGCCAGGACCAGCTTTTCTATGCGCTCGATCTCGGCCAGTTGCTGCTGATTGTGCGTCGCCGATTTCGCGGCGCTGTTCCACATGTAGATCTTCGCCAGGTCCTTGGGCGTCAGCACACCTGTCTGAGGATCGACGGGTGCGTTGGCATACAGGATGGCGGTGGCGAGGTAGGCCGGTGCGTAGCCCTCCATCGCCGCATGCTCCAGCCAGAACCGGGCGTTCTGCGGATCGGCCTCCCCGCCCTGCCCCTCGCTCAACATCAGGCCGAGCTGAAATTGCGCCTCATGAACATGCCGTTGTGCAGCCTGCTCGTACCAGAACCTGGCCAGAGGCAGGTTCTGCGGCACTTCACTGCCTTTCTGGTAATACGCCGCCAACGTCATCATCGCGGGCGTCGACTGCGCCTGGGCGGTCGAGGTACAGAGGGCCAGACCGCGCGGGATGTCCTTGTCCACCAGTCGCCCTTCGATGTACAACTGCCCGGCTGCGCAGGCTGCCGCGACCAGTCCACCGTTCACTGCCGCCTGATACCACTTCAGTGCCGCCTGACCATCCACCGCAAGACCGATGCCTTGGGCGTAGCAGTCACCGTAAAATTGCTGGGCCGTCGGGATCGAGGCGTGCGCGGCACGACCGAACCATCCACAGGCTGCCGTGGGGTCGGCAGGCCGGCCCCAGCCCCGCTGTTCGATAAGCCCCAGGGCAAATTGGGCCAGTCCATTGTTATCGGCGTGCAGGGAATACTCTTGATAGGCCACCCGATAGTCGGCCTCGGCCATGGCCTTGTCCGCACGCTCCAGGCCCACCCGCAAATCACGTACCGGGGACGGCGCCAGGGCCGCGCTCGCGCCCGTACTCAACAAAAGCAATAACCACAGGATTGGACGCACGACGACTCCTTGTCCGAATCATGCGCCGGGACGCGCGGAGTCGCGCGCCCGGCGCCGAACGCTGACTAATTGTTCGAGGGGAAGATGCCACTGACGGCGATGAAATAAGGCATGACTAGGTAGGGCGGCATCGTCGGTACATCGGCACCGCCACCAATGGAGCCGGTCGCGCCACTCACCTGGGCGCTGCCGCTCAGCGTCGTGGTGGCATTGCCTGTCACCGTGACCGGTGCGGTGATACCGTTATTCACCGTCATCGTCAGGTCACCTGAGATGGACGCGGCATTGAGGACCGCGTCAGGCGTACCAGCGGTGCTGTAGAGGTTGCCCTGTGCGCCGCCGCTCTTGCCCAGAAGGTTCCCACCAGGAGTCCCGGTCCCGCCCGAGGAAGAACCGTTCAGCTTCAGGCCGGTGGTCGGCCCGACCAGCTTCACGCCAGACAGGTTGGCAGTGGCGCTGAGGCTGGAGAGCGTGGTGGTCGCCGTCACGGTGCTCATCGACACCGGCAGGTTGTTCAGCGGCAGCGCGTGCGGGGGCAATTGCGCGATGCTCAGCTTGAGCGACACGGCGCCCCCCGTTTTCCCGATCGGCTGCGAAGTGTTGCGGCTGTCGAAACCGACGATGACCCTGCCGCGCAGGTCAGGCAACATGAAGTTGGTTCGCCCATCTCCGCCGTACGTCGTGCCAATGAGTGCGAACAGCGCGTTGTACTGACTGATGTTGAGCGTCTGGCCTGCGGCCTGAACGTACTGGTTGTTGCCGAAGCCTTGCAGTTGAGGGGTTCCATTGCCTAACGCCATGACGCACACACTGGCGATGTAAGGCTCCATGTTGCAGGCGGAACTGGAAGGGCTCCAGGCCATGAAGCCGAGAGCACAGGACAGCGCTAGCGCAGAAACGGATTTCTGTGAGGAGAGTTTCATCTTGCTCAGATTCCTTTAGGCAAGTTGGGAGGGCACCACGGTTTCAAAGCACAGTCGTCGAATATCGAAGCGGCTGTAAGTCCATTTCTAAGTTGTCGAAACTCAGGCTCACCTGTGCGCCGAGACGCGCGAATGAGCCTCGGAGTGAGTCATGCAGGGGTTAAATCGGAACGGTAGAAACGATTGGAAAGACAGGGGCGGCTGGAATCAGCACCCGCGGATCGAGCTGAGCAACCACTACGCGATGGGTAAGCATCCTGTGCTCCTGTCCGCCGATCTGTCGACGGATATCCTGTATGACCTTTGCCGGACAACCCGAATGCTGCGGGCTGGCAGATGATCTGAACGCGCAAGGGAGCGCTTCACGCAGGAGATTAGCGCTTTAGTGGCAAGCGTGCACTTTTTTCTGATGGCATTATGACCACGCCTCTTTTTCCGGAGTTTCCCCATGCCCCCAGAAGGCAGCCTGCTGCAGACCGCCGTCATCTTCCTGCTTGCCGCCGTGGTCGCCGTGCCCTTGGCCAAACGCCTGCAACTGGGCGCGGTAATCGGTTACCTGCTGGCGGGGGTCGCCATCGGCCCGCAGGCACTGGGCCTGATTCGCGACACCGAAAGCGTGGCGCACATCTCCGAGCTGGGCGTGGTCCTGCTGCTGTTCATCATCGGCCTCGAACTCTCGCCGCGGCGCCTGTGGCTGATGCGCAAGGCGGTATTCGGCGCAGGCCTGGCGCAGGTGCTGCTGACCGGCTGCCTGATCGGCGCCATCGCCTGGTTCGGCTTCGGCCAGACGCTGTCTGCTGCGGTGGTGCTGGGCCTCGGCCTGGCGCTGTCGTCCACCGCGCTGGGCCTGCAGAGCCTGGCCGAAAGCCGGCAATTAAACGCCCCGCATGGCCGTCTGGCCTTCGCCATCCTGCTGTTCCAGGACATCGCAGCCATTCCGTTGATCGCCTTGGTGCCGCTACTGGCCAGCGGAGCGGACAACAGCCACGGCGACAACCTCGAACATGGCCTGCGCATCGTCGGCAGCATCGCCATCGTTATCGTCGGCGGGCGCTACCTGCTGCGCCCGCTGTTTCGTATCGTCGCTCGCACCGGGCTGCCAGAAGTGTCCACCGCCACAGCGCTGCTGGTGGTGATCGGCACCGCCTGGTTGATGGAAGAGGCCGGCATTTCCATGGCCCTGGGCGCCTTCCTCGCCGGCCTGCTGCTGGCGGACTCGGAGTACCGGCACGAACTGGAGTCGCAGATCGAACCCTTCAAGGGGCTGCTGCTGGGGCTGTTCTTCATCAGCGTGGGCATGGGCGCCAACCTCGGTCTGCTGCTCGACGCACCTGTCCTGCTGCTGGGCCTGACGCTGTTGCTGGTAGCGGTGAAACTGCCGCTGCTGATGCTGGTGGGACGCGCGGTCGGCGGGCTGAGCCGAGTCAGCGCGCTACGCCTGGGACTGGTGCTGGCCGCTGGCGGCGAATTCGCCTTCGTGGTGTTCAAGCTGGGCAAGGACGAGGGCCTGTTCGACGCCTACACCTACGACCTGCTGCTGATGACCATCACCCTGTCGATGGCCCTCACGCCGCTGTTGCTGCTGGCCAGCGCGCGGCTGATCAAACGCCCGGCGCCGGCCCGCGAGGTGCCCGAGCATTACCGCAGCATCCAGGCCGATACGCCACGGGTGGTAATCATCGGCATGGGCCGCATGGGCCAGATCGTGGCGCGGATCCTGCGCGCGCAGAAGGTGCCGTTCATCGCGCTGGACACCTCGGTGGATGCGATCGAAATGACCCGCTCCTTCGAGCAGGCGCCGGTGTTCTATGGCGACCCGTTGCGCCCGGAGGTGCTGCATGCGGCCAAGGTCGGCCAGGCGGAGTATTTCGTGATCACCATCGACGATGCCGAGGCCGCCGTGCGCATCGCCGAACGGGTAAAACAGGAATACCCGCACCTGAAAGTCATCGCCCGGGCGCGTAACCGCCAGCATGTGCACAAGCTGGTGGACGTGGGTGCCGAGCCGATTCGCGAGACGTATTACTCGAGCCTGGAGATGACCCGCCTGACCCTGATCGGCCTGGGCCTGAGCGAGGCCCAGGCGGCCGATCGCATCCAGCGCTTCACCGAGCACGACCAGCAGGTGCTGGAGGCCCAGGGGCGTGTGCGCGACGACCGCGCCAAGGTGATGCAGACCGCGCAGGAAGCCCGGGTCGAGCTGCAGCGCTTGTTCGAGTCCGACAACGACTGAACCTCAGAGGGCTGCTCGGCAGCCCTCATGAGCGGCAAGCGGACTCAAACGTCCGTCACCTTCTGCCAGACCTTGGGCCGGAAGAACAACGTCTCGCCGCGCGCCAGACCGGTGAGGCTGTCATGGTCCTTGACCACTTCGGCCTCGATCAGCTCGCTCTGCCCTTCGACCTTCAAGGTCACCCGCGTGGTCGCGCCCAGCGGGCGGATGTCGCGCACCTCGGCGGCGTGATGGCCTTCGGTCTCGTGGCGCGACAGCGACACTTCGTGCGGACGGAACAGCACGTGGTTGCCTTCGCTCAGGGCCAGGCGATTGGAGTCGCCCAGGAAGTGATAGACGAAGTCGTTGGCCGGCTGCTCGTACACATCGCCCGGCGAACCGATCTGCTCGATCACGCCCTTGTTCATCACCACGATGCGGTCGGCCACTTCCATGGCCTCCTCCTGGTCGTGGGTGACGAACACCGAGGTCAGGTTGATGTCCTCGTGCAAACGCGCCAGCCAGCGGCGCAGCTCCTTGCGCACCTTGGCATCCAGGGCGCCGAACGGCTCGTCGAGCAGCAGCACCTTGGGCTCCACCGCCAGGGCGCGGGCCAGGGCGATGCGCTGACGCTGCCCGCCGGACAACTGCTCGGGGTAGCGGTCGGCGAGCCAGTCGAGCTGCACCATGTTCAGCAGCTCATGGACCTTCTCGGCGATGCGGCTTTCGCTCGGCCGCTCGCCCTTGGGCTTCATGCGCAGACCGAAGGCGACGTTGTCGAACACGCTCATGTGACGGAACAGGGCGTAGTGCTGGAACACGAAGCCGACGTTGCGATCGCGCACGTCGTGGCCGGACACATCCTCGCCATGGAACACGATGCTGCCATCGTCCGGGGTTTCCAGACCGGCGATGATGCGAAGCAGGGTGGTCTTGCCGCAGCCGGACGGGCCGAGCAACGCCACCAGCTCACCGCTGTGGATATCCAGGTTGATGGCGTTCAGGGCCTGGAAACTGTTGAAGCGCTTGCTGACGTTACGAACTTCGATCGACATGACTCATTCCTCCGCGGCGCTGTGGCGCAGGCGGTTAATTCGGTTCTCGCTCCACTGCTTGAGCAGCAGGATGAAGAGCGCCAGGATCAGCAGCAGGCTGGCCACGCTGAAGGCCGCCACGTGGTTGTACTCGTTGTAGAGAATCTCCACGTGCAGCGGCAAGGTGTTGGTGACGCCGCGAATGTGCCCGGACACCACCGACACCGCGCCGAATTCGCCCATGGCCCGGGCGGTGCACAGCACCACGCCGTAGATCAGGCCCCACTTGATGTTCGGCAAGGTGACGTGCCAGAACATCTGCCAGCCGTTGGCGCCCAGCAGGCGCGCGGCCTCCTCCTCCTGGGTGCCCTGCTCCTGCATCAGCGGGATCAGTTCGCGAGCGACGAAGGGCACGGTGACGAAGATGGTCGCCAGGACGATGCCCGGCAGGGCGAAGACGATCTGGATATCGTGGTCCTGCAACCACGGCCCGAACAGGCCCTGGGCGCCGAACATCAGCACGTAGACCAGGCCGGCGATCACCGGCGAGACCGAGAACGGCAGGTCGATCAGGGTGACCAGCACGCTCTTGCCACGGAAGCTGTACTTGCTCACGCACCACGCAGCGCTGACACCGAACACCAGGTTCAAGGGCACCGAGATCACCACGGCGAGCAACGTGAGTTCAAGCGCCGCCAGCGCGTCGGCCTCGAAGATCGCCTCGAAGAAGGTGCCGAAGCCGTTTTTCAGCGCCTGCGACACCACGATCACCAGCGGCAGCAGCAGGAACAGCGCGAACACCAGCCAAGCGAGGCCGATCAGCACGCGCCGTGAGGTGGCGCTGCCACGGCGGGCGGCATTGGCGGCAGCGCTTGCGTTCAGAGTGGATGAAGACATGAACGGGCCTCCTTCAAGGGGTTTCGATGCGCCGCTGAAGCAGGTTGATCAGCAGCAGCAGGATGAAGGAAACCACCAGCATCAGCACGCCGATGGCGGTGGCGCCGGTGTAGTCGTATTGGTCGAGCTTGACCATGATCAGCAGCGGCAGGATCTCGGTCTTCATCGGCATGTTGCCGGCGATGAAGATCACCGAACCGTACTCGCCCACGCCTCGGGCGAAGGCCAGGGCGAAACCGGTGAGCCAGGCCGGCAGCAGCGCCGGCGCCAGCACATGACGGAACACTTGCAGCGGTTTGGCGCCCAGGCACGCGGCGGCTTCCTCGACTTCACGCGGGATGTCGGCGAGCACCGGCTGTACCGTGCGCACCACGAACGGCAGGGTGACGAAGGTCAGCGCCAGGGTGATGCCCAGCGGCGTGTAGGCGATCTTCAGGCCCAGGTCGGTGGCGAACTGACCGATCCAGCCGGACGGCGCATACAGCGCGGTCAGGGCGATGCCGGCCACGGCGGTGGGCAGGGCGAACGGCAGGTCGATCATCGCGTCGATGATCTTGCGGCCGGGAAATGTGTAGCGCACCAGCACCCAGGCCAGCAGGGTGCCGATCACACCATTGATGAGCGCGGCGCACAGGGCAGTGCCGAAACTCAGCTTCAGCGCAGCGAGCACGCGCGGTGCGCTGACGATGGTCCAGAACTGCTCCCAGGTGAGCTGGGCGGCATGAATGAACATGGCGGCCAGCGGTATCAGCACGATCAGGCTGAGGTACACCAGTGTGTAGCCCAGCGTCAGCCCGAAGCCGGGTATGACGGGGGAAATGCGACGTGACATAGGAATCCCTGGTTGAACGCACGCAGCCCGGGAGCGCTCCCGGGCCGCTGCAGGCTACTGAAGGGTGTTGCATTCGGGGGCCGCAACGCAGCCCCTGTGATTCATTGCGCCTGGTAGATCTGGTCGAACACACCGCCATCGTTGAAGAACTTCGGCTGTGCAGTTTTCCAGCCGCCGAAGTCCTTGTCGATGGTCACCAGGTCCAGTTTCGGGAACTGCTTGCCAAACTCGGCAGCCACTTTCTCGTCACGCGGACGGTAGAAGTTCTCGGCAGCGATTTTCTGCCCGGCCGGGCTGTACAGGTACTTGAGGTATTCGGTAGCGATCGCGGTATTGCCTTTCTTCTCGGCGTTCTTGTCCACCACCGCCACCGGCGGCTCGGCCAGGATCGACAGCGACGGCACGACGATCTCGAACTTGTCGCTGCCACCGTCTTCCTTGAGCGCCAGGAAGGCTTCGTTTTCCCACGCCAGCAGCACGTCACCCTGACCGTTGTTGACGAAGGTGATGGTCGAGCCGCGCGCACCGGTATCGAGCACCGGCACATGCTTGAACAGCTCCTGCACGTAGGCCTTCGCCTTGTCCTCGCTGCCGCCGCTTTTCAGGCCGTAGGCCCAGGCGGCCAGGAAGTTCCAGCGGGCACCGCCGGAGGTTTTCGGGTTCGGGGTAATGACCGAAACGTCCTTCTTGATCAGGTCGCTCCAATCCTTGATGCCCTTGGGGTTGCCCTTGCGCACCAGGAACACGATGGTCGAGGTGTAGGGGGTGCTGGCGTCCGGCAGGCGGGTCTGCCAGTTCTCGGGCAAGGTCTTGCCGAGCTTGGCGATTTCGTCGATGTCGCCCGCCAGCGCCAAGGTGACCACGTCGGCGCGCAGGCCGTCGATCACTGCCCGGCCCTGCTTGCCGGAACCGCCATGGGACTGCTGGATCTTCACCTTGTCGTCCGGATGCGCCTGTTGCCAGTGCTTGATGAACTCGGCGTTGTACTGCTGGTACAGCTCGCGGGTCGGGTCGTAGGACACGTTGAGCAGTTCGTAGTCCTTGGCGATCGCGGAACCGGCAAACACAGCGCTGGCCAGGGCGGCGAGCGCGTAACGGCGGATGGACATGCTGAAGCTCCTAAAAAGGGTGTTTTCTAATTAGAGGTGTTGGCGATCAGCCGGACTTCTGCCCTGGCTGCTGCAGGCGAAACTTCTCCTTGCGCTCGATCTGCACCACCTGGGCGTTGTGCACGGTGATCTCCACCGCGCCATAGCGCAGGTCGCGCAGGGCGCTCTGGATCTCACGCAGAATGGTGGCTTCGTCCTGTCCGTCGATGCTGCGCAGCGATGCACTCATGCTCGTTCTCCGTTGAGTCGGGGTGCCGGGCAGAGGGAAAGAATTGCGCCTGGCTTGGGGGCAATAGTAGTGAGGGCGGGATATTCTTAAAAATAATGTTTAAGAATGTTTATATAACTTTTAGCAAGGTCACATTCAGGCCTGACCCTGCGATCCCTGTAGGCGCGGCGCCAGTGCGCCTACAGGAGCGTGCAGCCCGCGGCCTCAGTGTTTTTCCTGCGGCTCGCGGATCTTGTACCAGGCCACGTACAGCGCCGGCAGGAACAGCAGGGTCAACAGCGTTGCGCTGATGATGCCGCCGATCATGGCGTAGGCCATCGGGCCCCAGAACACCTCGCGGGCAATGGGGATCATGCCCAGGCTGGCCGCCGCGGCGGTGAGCAGGATCGGTCGGCGGCGGTGATTGGTAGCCTCCACCACGGCATCCCACGGCGAGTAGCCATCGGCCTCGAAGGCATCGATCTGGGTCACCAGGATCACCGAGTTGCGGATGATGATGCCGATCAGCGCGAGTATCCCCAGAATCGCCACGAAGCCCATCGGCGTACCGGTCGGTACCAGTGCCAGGACCACGCCGATCAACCCCAGCGGCGCCACGCTGGCCACCAGGAACAGCTTCTGCACGCTGTGCAACTGGATCATCAGGAAGGTCGCCATGAGGAACAGCATCAGCGGCAGCACTTTGGCGATCGGACCCTGGGCCTTGCCGCTTTCCTCCACCGTGCCGCCGGTGGCCACTTCGTAGCCGACCGGCAGGGAACCGGCGAACTCGTCGATCTTCGGCTTGAGCTGGGCCACCAGGTCGGTGGGCTGGATGTCGCCATTGACCGAGGCCTTGATGGTGATGGTCGGTTTGCGATCACGACGCCACACCAGCGGCTGCTCCAGCTCGTAGCGCACCGTGGCGAACGACAGCAGCGGAATCGACACGCCACTGGGGCTGACGATCTGCAGGTCCTGCAGGGTGTCCGGCGAGCCGCGCTCGCTGTCCTTGGCGCGCGCCACCACGTCGATCAAGTAGATCTCGTCGTTGACCTGGGTGACGGGCGCGCCGCTGACGATGCTGTTCATCACATTGGCCACGTCCTCGGACGACAGCCCCAACTGCCGCGCCTTGTCCTGGGCGATCTCCACACGCAGCACTTTGCCCGGCTCGTTCCAGTCGTACATCATCTCGCCGATGTTGGGATTCTTGTCGAGCAGGGTGGCCAGGTCGATGGCGTGCTTGCGCACCTCGTCGATGTCCTTGCCACTCACGCGGTACTGGATCGGCCGGCCTACCGGTGGCCCCATTTCCAGCGATTGCACGTTGGTGCCGATGCCGACGAAGTCCTTGCGCAGGCGCTCCTGCAACTTGGCGATCAGCGCGTTGCGCTGCTCCAGGCCCGTGCTGACGATCACCAACTGGGCGTAATACGGGTTCTGCAATTGCTGGTCGAGCGGCAGGTAGAAGCGCACCGCGCCCTGGCCGATGTAGGTGCTCCAGTGGTCGATGTCCGGATCGTCCTTGAGCGTGGCTTCGAGGCGATCGACCACGCGACGGGTTTCCTGGATCGAGGCATTCTGCGGCAGGTTCAGGTCGAGCAGGATTTCCGGCCGGTCCGAGGACGGGAAGAACTGGTTCTGCACGAAGCGCATGCTCAACAGCGCCAGGGCGAACAGCAGCACGGTGCCGATGATGGTCAGCCAGCGATGGCGCATGCACCACAGCAGGCTGCCCTCGAAGGCGCGGCCAATGCGCCCCGGTTCTTCGTCATGGGGTTTGACCTTGCTGCTGAGGATGTGCACCCCGAGCACCGGGGCGAAAAACACCGCCACGACCCAGGACACCAGCAGCGCCACCGCGATCACCGCGAACAAGGTGAAGGTGTATTCGCCCGCCGAGCTGGCGTTGAGGCCGATGGGCACGAAGCCGGCCACCGTGACCAAGGTGCCGGTGAGCATCGGGAAGGCGGTCGAGGTATAGGCGTACGTGGCCGCCTCCTGCTTGCTCTCGCCCATTTCCAGGCGCGTGACCATCATCTCCACGGTGATCATCGCATCGTCCACCAGCAGGCCCAGGGCGATGATCAGCGCGCCCAGGGAAATGCGCTGCATGGTGATGCCGCTGTACTCCATGAACACGAAGACCATCGCCAATACCAGCGGGATCGAGCAGGCCACCACCAGCCCGGCACGGATGCCCAGGCTGATGAAGCTGACCACCAGCACGATGATCACCGCCTCGAACAACGCGCTGGTGAAGCCGCCGACGGCGTCCTCGACCACCCGCGCCTGGTTCGACACGGTATGCACGCCCACCCCGACCGGCAGTTCGGCGGTGATGGCGTCCATCTTCTCGCGCAGGACCTTGCCGAATTCCTGAATGTTGCCGCCCTTCTTCATGCCAATCGCCAGGCCGATGGCGGTCTGGCCGTTGTAGCGGAACATCGGCGCCGGCGGATCCTGGAAGCCGCGCTCGATGTCGGCGATGTCGGCCAGGCGGAAGAAACGATCGTTGATGCGCAGGTTGACCACTTGCAGGTCTTTCTCCGAGGCGAACTGGCCCGTGGTGCGCACCGAGATGCGCTCGGGACCGGCCTCGATCACCCCAGCCGGGGTCACCGCGTTCTGCGCTTGCAGGGCCTGCATGACCTGGCGTTGATCGATGCCCAGCGCCGCCAGCTTGCGGGTGGAGAAGTTCAGGTAGAGCACCTCGTTCTGCACACCGATGGTCTCGACCTTGCCGATGTTCGGCACTTCGCGTACCTCGGCGCGCACCTGCTCGACATAGTCGCGCAACTGGCGCAGGTCCAAACCATCGGTGGTGAAGGCGTAGATCGACCCGAACACGTCGCCGAACTCGTCGTTGAAGGCCGGGCCCTGCAAGCCTTGCGGAAACTCGCCACGGATGTCCTGGATCTTCTTGCGCACCTGGTACCAGATCTGCGGAATGTCCTCGGCCTGGGTGGTGTCGCGCAGGTACACGAACACCGTCGACTCGCCGGGGCGGGTGTAGCTCTTGACGTAGTCGAGCGAATCCAGCTCCTCGAGCTTTTTCTCGATGCGGTCGGTGACCTGGTACAGGGTTTCGTCCTGGGTCGCGCCCGGCCAGCGGGTCTGGATGACCATGGTCTTGATGGTGAAGGACGGATCTTCTTCGCGTCCCAGGTTCATGTAGGAGAACACGCCCATCAGCAAGGCGACGAACATCAGGTACCACACGAAGGACTGGTGCTTGAGCGCCCAGTCCGACAGGTTGAAGCGTCCTTTCATCGTGCGTCCTCGTCGACTTTGACCGGCTGGCCCGGTTTGAGGCTGTTGACGCCCGCAGTGACCACGCGCTCGCCCGGCTGCAAGCCACTGGCGACCACGATGCGCTTGGCGTCGCGGTCGATGAGCGTGACCTCGCGGGTCGCTACGCTGTGCTGTTGCGGATCGACCACCCACACCAGGGTCTTGCCCTCGCGCTCGATTAGCGCGGTGGCCGGCAGCTCGCTGCGTGGGCTGATGGCCGAGCTGAGGGTGACACTCACCGCAGTACCCAGGTGGAAGGCCGGCGGCGTGCTGGCCAGAGTCAGCCGCGCGCGGCGGGTACGGGTGGCGGCATCGGCCTGGGGCTCGAGCTCGCGCAGGGTGGCGGTGGTGGCGATGCTCGGGTCCAGTTGCGAGGCGACGGTGAACACCAGCGATGGGCTGAGCTGTTCGGCAACCGGGATCGGCAGGTCGATCACCGCCTCCTTGACGTCGGGGCGCGCCAGCGTGACCACTTCCTGGCCGGCACTGACCGTTTGCCCGGCCTCGGCGCGCCAGGCGGTGACCACAGCGGCGTGATCGGCCTTGAGCGTGCTGTAGCCCAACTGGTCACGGGCCTGGCTGACCGACGCGCGCGCCTGCTCCAGCGAGGCGCTGCTGGTCTTCAGGTCGGTCTGGGCGATGTCCAGTTGAGCCTGGGCGCCGACGCCACGGTCATACAGTTGCTGCTGGCGGCGGGCGTTGGCCTGGGCATTGATCCACTGCGCCTGGACCCTGGCCAGGTCGCCCTCGGCAGCACGCAGTTGGTTCTGTTGATCGGTGGGGTCGAGGGTGGCGAGGGTCTGGCCTGCCTCGACCTGCGCGCCGACATCCACCCAGCGACGGGCGATGCGACCGGACACGCGAAAGCCCAGCGTGCTTTCATAACGCGCCTCGATGTTACCGGCGAAGCGGCCCAACTGCGCCTGGGACAAAGGCTGCACCACGGTGGACAGCACCGGCCGCACCGGCTCGGGCTTATCGTCGTCGCCCTTGCAGCCGCCCAACAACACCAGGGCGCCCAGCATCATCAGCAGCACCTTCATGGCTGTACCTCCGGGGCCTTGGCATCGACGGTCTCGACCTGCATGCCTGGATGCAGCAGTTGCCCGCCGCTGACCACCACGGCTTCGCCGCCTTTCAGGCCTTCGCCGATCACCACGCGCCCGGTGAGATAACGCGCCACCTGTACCTTGCGCAACTCGACCTTGTCGCCGTCACCGACCACCCACACCGCCGGCGCGTGCAGGGCCTTGGTCAGGCTCGACCAGGGCAGCTCGACGCTGGGCCGGGCCTGGGCACGGGCAGTGGCGGTGACCGGCGAGCCCAGCTGCATGGCCGGCGGCACCTCGCGCAGGGCGACCTTGACCTGCACCGTGCCGCTCTGGGCGGACACCGTGGGCGTGACTTCGCGGATGCGCCCCTGGGCTTCGATTTTGGGGTTGTCCAGCAAGCGCACCGTCATGCTTTCGTCGCTGGACGGCGCCACCAGCAGTGATTCATAGACGTTGAACACGGCATCGCGGTCGCCATCGGCGGCCAGGGAGAAGATTGGCATGGTGGCCTGCACCACCTGCCCGACCTCGGCCTGGCGCGCAGTGATCACCCCGTCCGCCTCGGACACGAGCCCGGTGTAGCCCAACTGCTCACGGGCCGTGGCCAGTTGCGCCTGGGCAGCCTTGAGCGCGCTCTGGCTGCTGCGCAGGGCGGCCTCGGCCGAGTCGTACTCGCTCTGGCTGGTGTAGCCCTTGGGCAGCAGTTTCTGCTGGCGCACGAACGCGGCGCGTGTCTGGGTGACCCGCGCCTGCTCGGCGAACACGGCAGCCTTGGCCGAGTCCACGTTGTTCTGCAGATCCTTGGGGTCCAGGCGCGCAAGCACTTGCCCGGCCTTGACGTGGTCGCCCACATCGACGCTGCGGGCAATGATCTTGCCGCCCACGCGGAACGACAGGTCGGTCTGCACCCGTGCCTGGATATCGCCGGTGAGGGTGACGTTGGCGGCGAAGTCGCGCGATTCCACGCGCGTCACACCGACACGCGGCAGCTCCGCGGCGGGCGGTTTTTCCTCGCAGCCTGAAAGCACGCTCATCGCCCCCAGAAAGACGATCGACAGCGCACGCGTAAACGACATGCCGGCTCCTTGCTTGCGCGCAAATGATTCGTGTGATGCGACTGCTCAGGGTAGTTCAGGGTTCCACAAACAGTAACGACGTACAGCGGCCAAGCTTGCCGATGGACCATACTGCGCCCTCGCACCCGCGTCGAGGACTGCACATGCTCACCACATTGGCCATCGCCAACTACCGCTCGATCAACGAACTGGTCATGCCCTTGGGACCACTGAATGTGATCACAGGTGCCAACGGCAGTGGCAAATCCAATTTGTACAAGGCCCTGCGCCTGCTGGCCGAAACCGGTCGCGGTGGGGTGATCAATGCCCTGGCCGCCGAGGGCGGTCTGGACTCCACGTTCTGGGCCGGGCCGGAACACATCACCCGGCGCATGCTGTCGGGCGAGGTCGCGGTCGAGGGTGGCCCGCGTCAGGAGGTCAAGCGCCTGAAAATGGGCTTCGCCGGGGACGACTTCGGCTATGCCATCAGCCTGGGCTTACCGCCACCGACCCGCTCCAAGTTCGCCCTCGATCCGCAGATCAAGCATGAGGCGTTATGGGCAGGACCGGTGTGCCGACCCGCCAGCCTGCTGGTGCAGCGCAAGGCCGCGTTGGTCAAGGCGCGCGACGGGCGTCAGTGGCAGGTCCTGCACCAGCACCTGAGCGAGTTCGACAGCCTGTTCGACCAAGTGGGCAGCCTGCACGGCTCGCCCGAGGCGCTGCACTTGCGTGAGCGCATCCGCAGTTGGCGCTTCTATGACCACTTCCGCACCGACCCCGACGCCCCGGCACGTCAGTCGCGCCTGGGCACCCGCACCCCGGTGCTGCATCACGACGGCCGCGACCTGGCGGCGGCGTTGCAGACCATCGACGAGATCGGCGACCTGCAGGCGCTGAACGCGGCGGTCAGCGACGCCTTTCCCGGCGCCCAGGTCAAGGTCGACGCCGAGGCCGGTGGGCTGTTCAGCCTGCGCTTCTACCAGCCCGGCCTGCTGCGCCCGCTCAGCGCTGCAGAGCTGTCGGACGGCACGCTGCGCTACCTGTTGCTGGTGGCGGCGCTGCTCACGCCCAGGCCGCCGAGCATGATGGTGCTCAACGAGCCGGAAACCAGTCTGCACCCGGACCTGCTGCCGGCGCTGGCGCGGCTGATCGTGCGGGCCTCGCGCGACTGCCAGGTATGGGTGGTGTCCCACGCGCCGCGTCTGGTGGCGGCGCTGGAACAGGATGAACGGTGCAATTCGATCCAACTGGACAAGGCCCTGGGCCAGACCGTGCTGGTGGGCCAAGGCATGCTGGATCGACCGATGTGGCACTGGCCCGATTAGCCGAAGGTGCACGATCGGGTGATCGTGCGGCGTGGAGCGGATCGGTCGGCGTTGGCAGGGAGAGGCGGTCTGGCGTGGAGGCGCGGGCGTGCCGGTCGCGGGTAGATCGCAGCAGCGACTTACCCGCGACAGGCCCGGTCAGGTCGACGCAGCCGTCTGCACCGGACGCCGGACCTGGGGCTGGCCGACGTTCGCCGCAGCCCCTTCCTCGATGGCCTGCTGGATGGCCTTGCGGCGGCGCTCTTCGGCGCGACGGCTGAAGTACCACACCAGGAAGGTCACCAACGACACCGAGAGCAGGATCAGGCTCGCCACGGCGTTGATCTCAGGCTTCACGCCCAGGCGCACCGCCGAGAACACTTCCATCGGCAAGGTGGTCGAGCCGGGGCCGGACACGAAGCTGGCCAGCACCAGGTCATCCAGCGACAGGGCGAAGGACATCATGCCACCGGCCGCCAGCGACGGCGCGATCATCGGGATGGTGATCAGGATGAACACCTTCCACGGCTTGGCACCCAGGTCCATCGCCGCTTCCTCGATCGACAGGTCCAGCTCGCGCAAGCGTGCCGACACCACCACCGCCACATAGGCCGCGCAGAACGTAGTGTGGGCGATCCAGATGGTGACGATGCCACGCTCCTGCGGCCAGCCGATCATCTGCGCCATGGCCACGAACAGCAGCAACAGCGACAGACCGGTGATCACCTCGGGCATCACCAACGGTGCGGTGACCAGGCCACCGAACAGGGTGCGGCCCTTGAAGCGGGTGACCCGGGTCAGCACGAAGGCGGCCAAGGTGCCCAGCGCCACCGCGGCCACCGCCGTGTAGCAGGCGATTTCCAGCGAGCGCATGACAGAACCCATCAACTGGGTGTTGTCGAGCAGGCCGACGTACCACTTCACCGACCAACCGCCCCACACCGTCACCAGCTTCGAGGCGTTGAACGAGTAGATCACCAGGATCAGCATCGGCAAGTAGATGAACAGCAAGCCGAGCACCAGCATCAGCTTGGAGAAACCGAAGCGCTTCATGCCCTGCCCTCCATTTCCTTGGCCTGGCTGCGGTTGAACAGCAGGATCGGCACGATCAGGATCGCCAGCATCACCACGGCCAATGCCGAGGCCACCGGCCAGTCGCGGTTGTTGAAGAATTCCTGCCAGAGCACTTTACCGATCATCAGGGTTTCCGGGCCGCCGAGCAGTTCGGGGATGACGAACTCGCCCACCACCGGGATGAACACCAGCATGCAGCCGGCGATGATGCCGTTCTTCGACAGCGGCACGGTGATCTTCCAGAAGCTGTTGAAGGTGCTCGAGCCCAGGTCGCTGGCCGCTTCCAGCAGGCTCTGGTCATGCTTCACCAGGTTCGCGTACAGCGGCAGAATCATGAACGGCAGGTACGAATAGACCACGCCGATGTACACCGCCAGGTTGGTGTTGAGGATCTGCAGCGGCTGGTCGATCAGCCCGGTCCACAGCAGGAAGCTGTTGAGCAGCCCGTTGTTGCTGAGGATACCCATCCAGGCATAGACGCGGATCAGGATCGCGGTCCAGGTCGGCATCATGATCAGCAGCAGCAGCACCGTCTGGTACTCCTTCTGCGCCTTGGAGATGGCGTAGGCCATGGGGTAGCCGATCAGCAGGCACAGCAGGGTGCTGAAGAAGGCGACCTTGAGCGAACCCAGGTAGGCCGAGATGTACAGGTCGTCTTCGCTGAGCAGGCCGTAGTTGGCCAGGTTCAACACCAGTTGGATCTTGTCCTCGACGTAGGTGTAGATCTCGGTGTACGGCGGAATGGCCACGTCGGCTTCGGCGAAGCTGATCTTCAGCACGATGAAGAACGGCAGCATGAAGAACAGGAACAGCCAGATGAACGGCACGCCGATCACCAGGTGGCGTCCCTCCGGGACGATGCGCTTGAGGGCTCGTTTGAGCTTTCGTGGTTTCATGAGCGCAGTACCACGCCGCTGTCGTCTTCCCACCAGACGAACACTTCGTCGTCCCAGGTCGGCCGTGCGCCTTGGCGCTCGGCGTTGGCGACGAAGGACTGGACGATCTTGCCGCTGGGCAGTTGCACGTAGAACACCGAGTGACCGCCCAGGTAGGCGATGTCATGGACTTTGCCACGCGACCAGTTGTGCTCGAAATCGGGCTGGGTGGTGGTGACCAGCAGCTTCTCGGGACGCAGTGCGTAGGTGATGTGCTTGTCCTCGACCGAGGTGCTGACGCCGTGTCCGACGTAGATCTTGCGCTCCAGCTCCGGCGAGGCGATCAGCGCGTGGCCTTCGGCGTCGTCGATCACTTCACCTTCGAACAGGTTGACGTTGCCGATGAACTCGCAGACCAGGCGGCTGGTGGGGGTCTCGTAGATATCCACAGGCGAGCCGATCTGGGCGATCCAGCCCAGGTGCATGATGGCGATGCGCTGGGCCATGGTCATGGCCTCTTCCTGGTCGTGGGTGACCATCACGCAGGTCACGCCGACCCGCTCGATGATCTCCACCAGTTCCAGTTGCATCTGCGAGCGCAGCTTCTTGTCCAGCGCGCCCATCGGTTCGTCGAGCAGCAGCAGCTTGGGACGCTTGGCCAGCGAACGGGCCAGGGCCACGCGCTGACGCTGGCCGCCGGAGAGCTGGTGCGGCTTGCGCTTGGCGTACTGGGTCATGTGCACCAGTTTGAGCATCTCGGTCACGCGGGCTTCGATATCGGCCTTGGGCATCTTGTCCTGCTGCAGGCCGAAGGCGATGTTCTGCGCCACGGTCATGTGCGGGAACAACGCGTAGGACTGGAACATCATGTTGATCGGCCGCTCGTAGGGCGGCATGTCGGTGATGTCCACGCCATCGAGGAAGATCCGCCCTTCGGTGGGACGTTCGAAGCCGGCGAGCATGCGCAGCAAAGTGGACTTACCCGATCCGGAACCGCCGAGCAGGGCGAAAATCTCGCCCTTGCGGATCTCCAGGGATACATCGTCCACGGCGACGGTTTCGTCGAACTTCTTCGTGACCCGGTCGATCTTGACCAGCACCTGCTTGGGTTGCTGGCCACCCTCGAGGGCTTTCTTATAGGCACCGGAGGCAACTGCCATGAGTGAAACTCCCAACAAGATTTTGATGCCCGGACGGCCTGTGTGCAGGGCCGCGCCGGGTCTGGATGGTTACTTGCCCGACTTGACCTTGGTCCAGCTGCGGGTCATCAGACGTTGCACCTTGGGGGGCAACTCCGCGTTGACGAACATCTTGTCCAGCACTTCCTGCGGTGGGTAGACCGCGGCGTCAGTTCTCACAGCCTGATCCATCAGGTCGCCAGCCTTGAGGTTGGGGTTGGCATAACCGACGTAGTCACTGACCTGGGCGATAACCTCAGGTTTCAGCAAATAGTTGATGAAGGCGTGGGCCTGCTCGACGTTCTTGGCGTCCTTGGGGATGGCCAGCACGTCGAACCAGAGATTGCCGCCTTCCTTGGGAATGGCGTAGGCCAGGTTCACGCCCTTCTTGGCCTCGGCGGCGCGCGCCTTGGCCTGGAATACATCGCCGGAGAAACCGGCGGCCACGCAGATGTCGCCGTTGGCCAGGTCGGTGATGTATTTGGAGGAGTGGAAGTAGGTCACGTAGGGACGCACGGCCAGCAGTTTCTGCTCGGCCTTCTGGTAGTCCTTGGGGTTGCTGCTGTTGGGGTCCAGCCCCAGGTAGTTGAGCACCGCTGGCAGCATTTCGTCCGCCGAGTCGAGGAAGGCGACGCCGCATTTGGAGAGCTTCTTCATGTTCTCCGGCTCGAACAGCACCGCCCAGGAGTCGATGCGTTCCACACCCAGCGCGGCCTTGACCTTGTCGACGTTGTAGCCGATGCCGTTGGTGCCCCACAGGTAAGGCACCGCGTACTGGTTGCCCGGATCATTCTTGGTCAGACGCTTCATCAGCGCCGGATCGAGATTGGAATAGTTGGGCAGCAGTTGCTTGTCGAGCGGCTGGAAAGCACCCGCCTTGATCTGCTTGCCGAGGAAATGGTTGGACGGCACCACCACGTCATAGCCGGTGTTGCCGGCCAGCAGTTTGCCTTCCAGGGTTTCGTTGGAATCGAACACGTCCAGCACCGGCTTGATGCCGGTTTCTTTCTCGAAATCGGCCAGCGTGTTGGGGCCGATATAGTCCGACCAGTTGTAGATATGCACCGTGGGCGCCGCTTGAACGCTGAGGGCCAGCGTCAGACCTGCTCCAGCCATCATGGCCTTGCGCACTACAGAGATAGACAAGGGGTGGGTCCTCACAATCAGAGCCTTCGGTGGCGTCGGGGTGTGGCCGTACACGCGAAACGGCCGCGCAACTTACCTGCGTGGCGTCGATGCCGCAATCGACAATCGCGCTAAAAGCGCTCTGGACCGCGCTTCGGCGGCCCAGAGGTGACGCATCGGCGTTACTTGCCCGACTTGATCTTGGTCCAGCTGCGGGTGATCACGCGCTGAACAGAAGCCTCAGGCGCGGCGATCGCGTAGAGCTTCTTCTTGACGTCAGCCGGCGGATAAATGCTCGGGTCGCTGGTGATGTCCTTGTTCACGTACTGGGTAGCGGCCTTGTTGCCGTTGGGGAAGCGCACGGCGTTGGTGATCTCGGCCATGATTTCCGGCTGCAGCAGGAAGTTCATGAACTGATAGGCCGCGTCTTTGTGATCCGCGTCCTTGGGCATGGCCACCATGTCGTAGAAGGTACCGGCGCCTTCTTTCGGAATGATGTAGTCCAGTTTCACCTTGTCGCCCGCCTCATGGGCACGGGCCTTGGACTGCTCCAGGTCACCGGAGTAGCCAACGGCCAGGCAGATGTTGCCGTTGGCCAGGTCACCGATGTACTTGGACGAGTGGAAGTAGGTGATCGACGGACGAATCTTGAGGAACAGGTCCTCGGCCGCCGCCAGGTCTTCCTTCTTGGTGCTGTCGGTGGGCAGGCCCAGGTAGTGCAGTGCGGCCGGCAGCATCTCGGTCGGCGCATCCAGGAAGCTCACGCCGCAGCTCTTGAGCTTGGCGATGTTCTCGGGCTTGAACACCACGTCCCACGAATCGATCTTGTCGATGCCCAGCGCCGCCTTGACCTTCTCAGGGTTGTAGCCGATACCGATGGAGCCCCACATATAGGGGAAGGCGTATTTGTTGCCCTTGTCGCTGGCATCGCCGACGGCCTTGAGCAGGTCTTCGTCGAGGTTTTTCCAGTTCGGCAGCTTGGAGCGGTCCAGCTCCTGGTAGACGCCCGCCTTGATCTGCTTGGCCAGGAAGTTGTTCGACGGCACTACGATGTCGTAGCCCGACTTGCCGGCCAGCAGCTTGGCCTCGAGGGTTTCGTTGCTGTCGAAGACGTCGTACTTGACCTTGATGCCGGTCTGCTTCTCGAACTTGGCGATGGTGTCCGGTGCGATGTAGTCCGACCAGTTGTAGACGTTCAGCACCTTGTCTTCAGCCTGAACAGCGGTGGCCATGGCGCCCATCAGAGCGGCAGCCAGCAGCGTCTTGCCCATTTTCTTCATGCGTTGTGCTCCAGAATGTTCTTAGTAGCCATCTGTTCAGCGGCCAGGTCCCCGTGGTGCAAGACGGGCGACTGAAACAGCCGCTAGTCTGGCAAGTTACCAGGCGCCGTTTCAACAACGGCAAGGCCTGGCGAGCACTTAATGTCACATCGCTAACCTAGCAAAGGGCTAGCGGATGGCTTCCAGCGTCAGGTCCAGGCACTTGCGCGCCTTTTCCACCAGTTCGTCCACTTCGGCGTGGCTGATCACCAGCGGCGGAGCGATGATCATGGTGTCGCCCACCGCGCGCATGATCAGGCCGTTGTCGAAGCAGAAGTTGCGGCAGATCATGCCCACGCCCTGCCCCTCGTAACGGCTGCGGGTCGCCTTGTCCTTGACCAGCTCGATCGCGCCGAGCAGACCCAGGCCGCGCACCTCGCCCACCAGGGGTGGTCCTGCAGCTCACGCAGTCGTTTTTGCAAGTACGGTGCCACCTCTTCGCGAGCACGCTCGACGATGCCTTCTTCGCGCAGGATGCGCAGGTTTTCCAGCCCCACCGCCGCTGCCACCGGGTGACCGGAATAGGTGAAGCCGTGGTTGAAGTCACCGCCTTCGCTGAGCACCTGGGCCACCTTGTCGCGCACGATCACGCCGCCCATAGGGATGTAGCCGGAGGTCAGGCCCTTGGCGATGGTCATCAGGTCCGGCGCCAGGTCGTAGTAGTCGCTGCCGAACCACTGGCCGGTGCGGCCGAAGCCGCAGATCACTTCGTCGGCGACGAACAGGATGTCGTAGCGGGCGAGGATCTCTTTGATCTTCGGCCAGTAGGTGTCAGGCGGGATGATCACCCCGCCAGCGCCCTGGATCGGCTCGGCGATGAAGGCCGCGACGTTGTCTTCGCCGACTTCGAGAATCTTCTTTTCCAACTGCTCGGCCGCCCACACACCGAAGGCGTCGGGCGTCATGTCACCGCCTTCGCCGAACCAGTAAGGCTGCGGGATGTGGACGATGCCCGGGATCGGCAAGCCGCCTTGTTCATGCATGCCGCTCATGCCGCCCAGGCTGGCGCCGGCCACGGTGGAGCCGTGATAGCCGTTGACCCGGCCGATGAGGGTCTGCTTATGCGGCTTGCCCTTGAGCGCCCAGTAATGACGCACCATGCGCAGCACGGTGTCGTTGCCCTCGGAGCCGGAGCCGGTGAAGAACACATGGCTCATGCCCGCTGGCGCCACGTCGGTGATCGCCTTGGCCAGCTCCAGCGCCGGTGGATGGGCAGTCTGGAAGAACAGGTTGTAGTAGGGCAGCTCGCGCATCTGCCGCTCGGCCGCCTGGACCAGTTCCTCACGGCCGTAGCCAACCGCCACGCACCACAGGCCGGCCATGCCGTCGAGGATCTGCTGGCCTTCGCTGTCCCACAGATGCACGCCCTTGGCCTTGGTGATGATGCGCGGGCCCTTTTCCTTCAACTGCTTGTAGTCGCTGAACGGGGCCAGGTGGTGCTCGCCGCTCAACTGCTGCCATTCACGGGTTTGCGGATTGTTGACGCTCATCGGTTTCTCCAGGGTCCGAGAGCCGCGCGCTGGCGGCCGCAGGGTTGATCACACGGCGAACAGCAGGAACTCACGTTCCCAGGAGCTGATCACGCGCTTGAAGTTTTCATGCTCGGCACGCTTGGTGGCGACATAGCCGGTGATGAACTTCTTGCCCAGGTACGGCTCCAGCGCCTGGCTGTTTTCCATGCGCTCCAGGGCGTCCTCGATGGTCAGCGGCAGGCGCAGGTTGCGGCGCTCGTAGCCTCGACCTTGCACCGGCGCACTGGCCTCGATGCCTTCGACCATGCCGATGTACCCGCACAGCAGGCTGGCGGCGATGGCAAGGTAGGGGTTGGCATCGGCGCCCGGTAGGCGGTTCTCCACGCGGCGGTTCTGCGGGCCGGCATCCGGCACGCGCAGGCCGACGGTGCGGTTCTCTTCGCCCCACTCCACGTTCACCGGCGCCGAGGTGTCCGGCAGGAAGCGGCGGAACGAGTTGACGTTCGGTGCGAACAGCGGCAGCGCTTCAGGAATGAGCTTTTGCAGGCCACCGATGTGGTGCAGGAACAGCGTGCTCATGCTGCCGTCTTCATGGGAGAAGATATTCTTGCCGGTGGCGATGTCGATCACGCTCTGGTGCAGGTGCATGGCACTGCCCGGTTCGCCGGTCATGGGCTTGGCCATGAAGGTGGCGGCCACGTTGTGCTTGAGGGCGGCCTCGCGCATGGTGCGCTTGAACACCAGGATCTGGTCGGCCAGATGCAGCGCGTCGCCGTGACGGAAGTTGATCTCCATCTGCGCAGTGCCGTCTTCGTGAATCAAGGTGTCGAGGTCGAGTTGCTGCAGTTCGCACCAGTCGTAGACGTCCTCGAACAACGGGTCGAATTCGTTGGCAGCTTCGATGGAGAACGACTGGCGACCGGTCTCCGGACGGCCCGAACGGCCCACCGGCGGCTGCAACGGGAAGTCCGGGTCTTCGCTGCGCTTGGTCAGGTAGAACTCCATCTCCGGCGCGACGATCGGCTGCCAGCCCTTGTCGGCGTAGAGTTTGAGCACTTTCTTCAGCACGTTGCGCGGCGACAGCTCGACCGGATTGCCCTTCTTGTCGTAGGTGTCGTGGATGACCTGGGCGGTGGGCTCGATGGCCCAGGGCACCAGATAGACCGCGTCCTGGTCAGGGCGGCAGATCATGTCGATGTCGGCCGGGTCGAGCAGGTCGTAATAGATGTCGTCGTCGACGTAGTCGCCAGTCACAGTTTGCAACAAAACGCTTTCGGGCAGGCGCATGCCCTTTTCAGCGATGAATTTGTTGGTGGGCGAGATCTTGCCGCGAGTGATGCCGGTCAGGTCGCTAATCAGGCATTCGACTTCGGTGATCTTGTGTTCTTTCAACCAATCGGTGAGCTGGTCGAGGTTGTTGCTCATAAATACCTCAGGAGGTCGTTTGACCCAGGCCCTACGGGCCGGGCGCTACTGGCGCCTGGCGCGGCCCGAAGGCGGCACGCACGGCGCGGCCGAGCCCGAACGGGCCCGTGCATTGATTCTGGATGCAGTACGTTACCAAAGCAAAACCCTGGCGCAGGCAGCCAAGCGGTGTAAACGGTAACGGGCAGGAAGCAGGAAAAGCGTGCAGTAAACTGCTACGGAGCGAGGGCCGAGCGTGCCGGTCGTCAATTATTGCGGCCAGTGCACGGCGGGTGCGGCACTGACGGGCAGGGACCGGGCGGCAAGCGTCGAAAAGACCTGGCTGCACCGTGCAGACAGCGCTTTCAGGTCGCGGCTGGCGGACCATGTGACCCTCGTATTATTACTGTTATGGGTTGCGATCGAGCTTAGCCTCGTTCATTTTTTTTCACAACACCCCCGTAAAAAATAAAATACGGCGACATCGCCGTAGCCCTTTCATACGGACTTGGCGGATAATGGCACGCCCTCCAATGCAGCAAAAATGCCGTTGACGTGCCATTTCAGGGCATCTGGAGCGCCGCTTGACATCAGTTTGGCTTTTCGATTGACTGGGTCTGCAAGCTCTCCTTGATTGATATTTTTAACAACAAAGGTGTTGCATCATGTCGGTACCCCCGCGTGCCGTTCAGCTTAACGAAGCGAACGCGTTCCTTAAGGAACATCCTGAGGTTCTCTACGTTGACCTTCTGATTGCAGATATGAATGGTGTGGTTCGTGGCAAGCGGATCGAACGCACGAGCCTTCACAAGGTTTACGAGAAAGGCATCAACCTGCCTGCCTCCCTCTTCGCCCTGGACATCAACGGTTCGACCGTCGAAAGCACAGGCCTGGGCCTGGACATCGGCGATGCCGACCGCATCTGCTATCCGATTCCGGACACCCTCTCCAACGAACCTTGGCAGAAGCGCCCGACTGCGCAACTGCTGATGACCATGCACGAACTCGAAGGCGAGCCGTTCTTCGCCGATCCACGGGAAGTGTTGCGCCAGGTGGTGAGCAAGTTCACCGACATGGGCCTGACCATCTGCGCGGCGTTCGAGCTGGAGTTCTACCTGATCGACCAGGAGAACGTGAATGGCCGTCCGCAGCCACCGCGCTCACCCATTTCCGGCAAGCGTCCGCAGTCGACTCAGGTCTACTTGATCGATGACCTGGACGAATACGCCGACTGCCTGCAGGACATCCTCGAAGGCGCGAAAGAGCAGGGCATCCCAGCCGACGCGATCGTCAAGGAAAGCGCCCCGGCGCAGTTCGAGGTCAACCTGCACCATGTGCCCGATCCGCTGAAGGCCTGCGACTATGCCGTGCTGCTCAAGCGCCTGATCAAGAACATCGCCTACGACCATGAAATGGACACCACCTTCATGGCCAAGCCCTACCCGGGCCAGGCGGGCAATGGCCTGCATGTGCACATTTCCGTGCTGGACAAGGATGGCAACAACATCTTCACCAGCGAGGATCCCGAGCAGAACGCCGCGCTTCGTCACGCGGTCGGCGGTGTGCTCGAGACCCTGCCCGCCTCCATGGCGTTCCTGTGCCCCAACGTCAACTCCTACCGCCGCTTCGGCGCACAGTTCTACGTGCCGAATGCGCCGAGCTGGGGCCTGGACAACCGCACCGTGGCCTTGCGCGTGCCGACCGGCTCGCCGGATGCGGTGCGCATCGAGCACCGCGTGGCCGGTGCTGACGCCAACCCGTACCTGATGATGGCCGCGGTCCTGGCCGGTGTGCACCACGGCCTGACCCACCAGATCGAACCGGGCCAACCGATCGAAGGCAACTCCTACGAGCAGTTGGAGCAAAGCCTGCCGAACAACCTGCGCGATGCCCTGCGCGAGCTGGACGACAGCGAGATCCTGAACAAGTACATCGATCCGAAGTACATCGACATCTTCGTCGCGTGCAAGGAGAGCGAGCTGGAGGAGTTCGAACACTCGATCTCCGACCTCGAGTACAACTGGTATCTGCACACCGTGTAACTGAAAACGCCGCCCTCTGGGGCGTAACGCGGTTCACTTAAGATCTGTATTGCTGGAATTGGGGCTGCTGCGCAGCCCATCGCGGCACAAGGCCGCTCCCACAGGAGCCGTATAAACCCATATTTTTGGGTTCACGCGGACGTTGTGGGAGCGGCCTTGTGCCGCGAAAGGGCCGCGAAGCGGCCCCAGCACTCTTTAAGTGAACCGCATTAGCCCTATGGGGCGGCGTTTTTTCAGGTTTACAACGCCTTCTCGAAAATCTTCGAATTGCGCTGGAAGTTGTACAGCGAAGCCCGCGCTGCCGGGAGCCGCTCCACCCCACTGGGCTGGAAGCCGCGTTCGCGGAACCAGTGCGCCGTGCGCGTCGTCAGCACGAACAAGGTTTTCAGACCTGCCTGCCGCGCCCGCGTCTCGATGCGTTCGAGCAGGTCGTCGCCGCGCCCGCCGTGGCGGTATTCGGGGTTCACCGCCAGACACGCCAGCTCCCCCGCGTCGGACTCGGCGATCGGGTACAGCGCCGCGCAGGCGATGATCATGCCGTCGCGCTCGACCACGCTGAACTGCTCGATCTCACGCTCCAGCACCTCGCGCGAGCGCCGCACCAGAATGCCCTGCTCCTCCAGTGGGCTGATCAGTTCCAGCAAACCGCCGACGTCCTCGATGCTCGCCTCGCGGACGATCTCGAATTGCTCCTTGGCCACCAGCGTGCCGCCGCCGTCACGGGTGAACAGCTCGGTGAGCAGCGCGCCGTTCTCGGCATAGCTGACGATATGGCTGCGCGCCACACCGCCCTTGCAGGCTTCGGCTGCGGCGTCGAGCAGCTCGCCCTGGTAGTCGCTGCCCAGCCGTTGCAGGTGCGCCGGCACCTGTTGCGGGCGCAGTTCGCGCACCAGCTTGCCGTGCTCGTCGAGCAGGCCCGGCTCGGCACCGAACAGCAGCAGCTTGTCGGCGCCCAGCTCGATGGCCGCGCGGGTGGCGACGTCTTCACAGGCCAGGTTGAAGATTTCTCCGGTCGGCGAATAGCCCAGCGGCGACAGCAGCACGATGGTGCGCTCGTCCAGCAGGCGGCTGATGCCCTTGCGGTCGATGCGTCGCACCTCGCCGGTGTGGTGGTAGTCCACGCCCTCGAGCACACCGATGGGCCGTGCGGTGACCAGGTTGCCGCTGGCCACGCGCAGGCGCGAGCCCTGCATGGGCGAGGCGGAGATGTCCATCGACAAGCGTGCCTCGATGGCCAGGCGCAGCGCGCCGACGGCATCGATCACACAGTCCAGGGTCGGTGCATCGGTGATGCGCAGGCCGCGGTGGTAATGCGGGGCCAGACCACGCTCGGCCAGGCGGCTTTCGATTTGCGGGCGCGAGCCGTGGACCAGCACCAGGCGCACGCCGAGGCTGTGCAGCAGCACCAGGTCGTGGACGATGTTGCCGAAGTTGGGGTGTTCGACGCCATCGCCCGGCAGCATGACCACGAAGGTGCAGTCGCGGTGGGCATTGATGTACGGGGATGCATGACGCAGCCAGGTGACGTATTCGGGCATGACAGGGCCTGTGGCTAAGTGAACGAGACGGGTGAAGGCACACAACGGTGGAAAGTCATCGTCGGAACAGGCTTGCGGTCACGCGCGGTCTCCTCTGGGCAGGACGAATCTGGGCGTTGGATATTCAGCTCAGGCAATAGTGCCGGATCAGGTCGCGCAATACACGCACGGTAGGCTCGATACGTGACATTTCAAGGTACTCGCCGGGCTGGTGGGCGCAGGCGATGTCGCCAGGGCCGAGCACGATGGTCTGGCACCCGAGCTGCTGAAGATACGGCGCTTCGGTGCCGAAGGCCACGGCCTCGGCACGGTGGCCGGTGAGGCGTTCGGCCAGTTGCACCAGTTCGGTGTCAGCGGCCTGCTCGAACGGCGGCACCTCGGGGAACAGCGGCGCGTAATCGATGCGCACCTCATGCCGCTCGGCCAGCGGCACCAGCTTTTCGCGAATGGCCGCGCGCAGTTGCTCGACGTCCATGCCCGGCAGCGGGCGCAGGTCGAACTCCAGGGCGCACTGGCCGCAGATGCGGTTGGGGTTGTCGCCGCCATGGATGCAGCCCAGGTTCAGGGTCGGGGTGGGCACGCTGAACTGAGGGTTGCGGAAGGTCTGCTGCCACTGCTGACGCAGACCCATCAGTTCGCCCATCACCGCGTGCATGGCCTCCAGCGCGCTATGACCCAGGCTGGGATCCGACGAATGGCCGCTGCGCCCGAGAATGTCGATGCGGTCCATGAGGATGCCCTTGTGCATGCGGATCGGTTTGAGCCCGGTGGGCTCGCCGATCACCGCCGCCCGCCCGAGCGGCTGGCCGGCGTCGGCCAGGGCGCGAGCGCCGGACATGGAGCTTTCCTCGTCGCAGGTGGCGAGAATCAGCAGCGGCTGCTTGAAGTCGTGCTCCAGCAACGGCAGCACCGCTTCGATGACCAGGGCGAAGAAGCCTTTCATGTCGCAACTGCCCAGCCCAACCCAACGCCCGTCCACTTCCGTGAGCGTGAGCGGATCGGTTTTCCACAGTTGCTCGTCGAACGGCACGGTATCGCTGTGCCCCGCCAGCACTAGGCCGCCCGGCCCGCTGCCGCGGCTGGCCAGCAGGTTGAACTTGCCTGGGGTGACCTGCTGGATCTCGCAGCGAAAGCCCAGGTCGCCCAGCCAACCGGCCAGCAGGTCGATGACCGGGCGGTTGGACTGATCCAGCGCCTCCTGGGTGCAACTCACCGATGGCGCGGCGATCAGCGCGGCGAACTGGTCTTTGAGCGATGGCAACGGCATGCGCGGAATCCTCGGAAGCATGGCGGCCATCATAGCAATGCCGTCCCTTGACAGGGCAACTCCTGTAGACTCTGCGCCAACCACGCCTTCCTTCGAGCCAGCGATGCACACAGAAACCGAACTCAAGCTCCGCGCCAGCCGCGAGACCCTTGCCGCCCTGCGCGAGCACCCCTTGCTGAAGAAGCGCAACAAGTCCGGCTGGCAGACCCGCGAGCTGCTCAACCAGTACTTCGACACCCCCGAGCGCGACCTGGCGGCCGCGCGCGTGGCCCTGCGCCTGCGCCGCGACGGCGAGGTCATCATCCAGACCCTCAAGTGCCGCGGCCAGAGCGTCGCGGGGTTGTCGGAGCGCAACGAGTACGAGTGGCACCTGGACAAGGTCAAGCTGGACCTGAAGAAACTCGACGCCACCTGCTGGCCCGAGCAATTGGCCGAGCTGGACAAGAAGACCATCAAGCCGCTGTTCACCACCGACTTCACCCGTGAATATGCAGAAATCTCCTGGGGTCGCGGCAAGGCCAAGGTGGTGATCGAAGCCTCCCTGGACCAAGGCTTCGTGATCGCCGGCAAGCGCAAGGAAGCCATCTGCGAGCTGGAGCTGGAACTGCGCGAAGGCGCCCCGCAGGCCCTGCTGGAGCTGGCGGCCGAGCTGTCCGCCAGCCTGCCGCTGATGCCTTGCGACATCAGCAAGGCCGAGCGCGGCTATCGCCTGATGGAGCCGGACAGCTACGAGCTGGGCCTGCCGCAGGTGGAACTGGATGCCGAGATGAGCGTGGACGACGCTTACGCCGCGCTGGCCTGGCAACTGCTGGGCAGCAGCCAGCGTCTGGCCGAGCAATACCGCCACAACGGCCACTGGCGCCTGCTGCAGGACTGGGTGCAGTGCCTGGCCGAACTGCGGGCGCTGACCAGCAGCCTGGGTCAGGCCGCACCCCGCGCCAGCACCCGCGACCTGCGCAGCCGCCTGGACGCCCTGCTGGAAGACTGGCGGCCGCTGGTACAGGCCGGCAATCACGACGAAGACATTCGTCGCGCCGCGCCCGAGCAGTTCGCCGAAGAGCTCGAAGACACCCGCTGGGGCCAGTTCTCCCTGGAAACCTCGCGCTGGCTGCTGGCCCGTGCCTGGACCAGCGAGCGCAAGGGCCGCGGCGAGCGTCAGGGTTTGGCGCAGTTGGCCAGCTGGCTGCAGCATGAGCTGGGCGAGGAAGGCCGCGCGCTGAAGCTGCCGCTGTACATCCAGCGCCCGGAAGACCTCGGCGAGCAGTTGCCGCGCCTGGAACAACTGCTGGCCTGGCTGCGCCATGCGCGGCAGGTGCTCGAAGCCCCGCAACTGGATCGCCTGTACGGCGACCTGAAGAAGCTGCACGAGCTGGCCGAACAGCCGCTGGGCGAAACGGAGCCCGAGGCGCAGGATCAAGCGGCCGAAGACGCGCCTGCCCTGACCCTGCTCGAAGCGCGCATCGAACAGGCCCGCGCCATCGAGCAGAGCCGCGCCTGGAAGCATCTGCTCAAGGCCTGAGCCCCCGCCTTCGGGGCAGATCCTTTACTGGATCTGCTCCGGCGTGACGATCACCCAGTTCTTGTCCGCCGTCACCGGCAACCCTTCCTTGGCCTGCGCCGCCGCGTTCTTGGCAATCATGCCGTTCAACTGATCCATGTACTTGGCCTTGCGGTTGATCCACAAGTGGATGCCGCCCTTGTCCACGTCAACGCCATGAAACTGCATGTAGCCATCGCTGGTCGGGGTATCGCCGCCCACCAGCACCGGGCGCTTCCACTCGTCGATGTAGGTGAGGATCGCCGCCTGTTTACCGGCCATCCAGGTCGCCGGGGTCCACAGGTACGGGGTCAACTCCAGTCCTTCGTTGGCCTTGGCGTCGTAGTGACCGGCGCTGATCTGCTTGCGCGCCGTGGTCAGTGCGCCGCTGGCGCGGTCCTTGAGTAGCAGGCTGACGCCGATGACATTCTGCGGTTTGACGTTGTAGCCGTACTGGGGATCGGAGGCGACCATGCGCACCAGCTCTTCGGACGCCGCCGAGATCACGTAGACCTCGATGCCGTTCTCCATCAGCTTGTTGTACAGCTCGGCCTGACCCGCGAACACCTTGGGCGGCTGCACCTCGGTGGTCTTGCGCTGATCGCCTTCGAAATAGGTGGCCGGGATCGGCGTCTTCGACGCCATCAGCTCGTCCACCTGGACCTTCAGCTCTTTGAGCGTGAAGCCAGAGAACACCTGCGCCACCCAGGGGTAGCAGACCATGTCGTCGATTTCGCACAGGCGGTAGTAGTAACTGAACAGGCTCTCCTTGTGCTCGGCGGTGTCCTTGAACGGAATCAGCTTCAAGGAGGGGTCGAGCGTGTCGCGGGTCAGCAGGCCCTTGTTCTCCATGAACGGCAGCAGCGCTTCTTCAAGATCGTAGCGGTAGCTGGTGTTGTCCATGTCGAACACCGCGTAGTTGCCCTGGTTGGCATTGGCGGCGATCATCGCGTCGAGCTGTTTGGCGGCCTCGGCAGGCCAGTGCTTGAGCTCGGTGGCGGCCCAAGTGCTGGCGCTGAGCAGCAGGGCGAGGCTACCGGTTAGTAGTCGGGATACGGTCATGAGCTACGTTCTCCTGAGACGGGACCGCCGAAGCCTAATGCGGATTGATGACAGGCAGGCGTCTGACACCGACCTTTGAAAGGCTGCAAACGCCACGTTGATTGTCCATGAGCGACACCGCGTTATTCCATACGCGACTATGCACATTACCTTTAGGTATAAATTCGTTTGTTTTCAGCCTGTTAGCATTTCCGTTCGCAATCGCTCACAGAGGCGATCCCTACTTGTGCTTCACGGAGCTTCGATGAACCTGCCGCTTTCTCTCAACCTGCTGGCATTCCTGGCCTTGCTGCTGGGTCTGGCGCAAACCCGCCGTACCGACTGGAGCCTGGCCAAGAAGGTCCTCCTCGGCCTGGTGCTGGGCGTGCTGTTCGGCCTGGTGCTGCATACGCTGTACGGCGCCGGGCACCCGGTGCTCAAGGCCACCCTCGGCTGGCTGGACCTGGTCGGCAACGGCTACGTCGGCCTGCTGCAGATGATCGTCATGCCGCTGATCTTCGCGTCGATTCTCAGCGCCGTGGCGCGCTTGCACAACGCCTCGGCGCTGGGGCGGATCAGCGTCCTGAGCATCGGCACGCTGCTGCTGACCACCGCCATCGCCGCGCTGATCGGCATCGCCCTGACCAACCTGTTCGGCCTGAGCGCCGAGGGCCTGGTGGCCGGCGTGCAGGAAACAGCGCGCTTGCAGACCATCAACAGCGACTATGCCGGCAAGGTCGCCGACCTCGACATCCCGCGCCTGCTGCTGTCGTTCATTCCCAGCAATCCGGTGGGCGACCTGGCGCGGGCCAAGCCCACGTCGATCATCAGCGTGGTGATCTTCGCCGTGTTCCTCGGCCTGGCAGCGTTGCAGCTGATCAAGGATGACCAAGACAAGGGCCAGCGCGCGCTGTCGGCCATCGACGTGCTGCAGGCCTGGGTCATGCGCCTGGTGCGCCTGGTGATGAAGCTCACGCCCTACGGCGTGCTGGCATTGATGACCAAGGTGGTGGCCAGCTCCAACCTGGAGGACATCCTCAAGCTGGGCAGCTTCGTGGTGGTGTCCTACCTGGGCCTGGGACTGATGTTCGTGGTGCACGGGGTGATCCTGGCGCTGACCGGCGTCAGCCCGCTGCGTTTCCTGCGCAAGGTCTGGCCGGTGCTCACCTTCGCCTTCACCAGCCGCTCCAGCGCCGCCAGCATTCCGCTGAACATCGAGGCGCAGACCCAGCGCCTGGGCGTGCCGCCGTCGATCGCCAGCTTCAGCGCCTCGTTCGGCGCCACCATCGGCCAGAACGGCTGCGCCGGGCTGTACCCGGCGATGCTGGCGGTGATGGTCGCGCCGGCGGTGGGCATCGACACCTTCGATCCGCTGTGGATCGCCACCCTGGTGGCCATCGTCACCCTGAGTTCGGCCGGTGTGGCCGGGGTCGGCGGCGGCGCCACCTTCGCCGCGCTGATCGTGTTGCCGGCAATGGGTCTGCCCGTCGAGCTGGTGGCGCTGCTGATTTCGGTCGAGCCGTTGATCGACATGGGCCGCACGGCATTGAACGTGAACGGTTCGATGACCGCTGGCGTGGTCACCAGTCAGTTGCTCAAGCAGACCGACAAAGCCGTGCTGGCGGACGATGAACACGCCGAACTGAGCCATTCCTGAGCGTGAGCCTAGGGACGGCCATGCGCCGTTCCTAGCGCTTGTCCCACACCTCGAAGTGGTACACCGGTTTGCCTTCCTCGACCTGCCGCGCGGTCGAGGCGAGCGTCCACTGCGCCGGCTCGAACGCCGGGAACCAGGCATCGCCTGGCGGCGCCAGCTCCACCCGGGTCAGGTACATGCGACTCACCAAACCCTTTTCCAGCGCCTGCCCGTACAACTGCGCCCCGCCGATCAGCATCAGCTCTTCGACGCCCTGCTCGCGCGCCCACTGCTCGGCCCGTTGCACGGCCGCTTCCAGCGAGGCGAACACCTCGGCGCCCGGCAAGGTCAGCCCCGGCTGACGACTGACCACAAGGTTCAGCCGGCCCGGCAGTGGTCGGCCCAGCGAGTCCCAGGTCTTGCGGCCCATGATGATCGGCTTGCCCAGCGTGGTGGCCTTGAAATACTTGAAATCCCCCGGCAGGTGCCAGGGCATGGAGTTGTCGATACCGATCACGCGGTTCTCGGCGAGCGCCGCGATCAGGCTGAGGGGGAGTGATGTCTTCATGTCGGCGAGGATAGCACCCGGCGCCTGGGTTATGCTTGTGCCCGACCTGTGTACAGGAAGACCCCGTGACTGCACCCACCGAACTGGACCGCCGCTGGCTCACCGAAGCCGTGCGCCTGCGCGAAGAACAGGTCGGCCCCCTGGAAGACCAGGAGGCCAGCCGCCGCGCCCGCCAACAGGGCGGTGACCTGGCCACGCGCATCGAGACCCGTGCCCTATGGCTGGCCGAGCGCGACGGCATCAGCCAGGCCCTGCGCCACTGGAAACAAAGCGCGCGTTTGGCCCTGCTGGCGCTCATGCTCATCGCCGTGCTCAGCGGCGCCGGCCTTGGCCTGGCCGCTTTGGGCGATGGCCAACGACCAGTGAACGTGTTCTGGGCGTTGGGCAGCCTGCTGGGGCTGAACCTGGCACTGCTGCTTGGCTGGGCCTTGGGCTTTTTCTTCGCCGGCGAGCAGGGCGCCGCGCTCGGGCGGCTATGGCTGTGGCTCAGCGAACGCTTCGCCCGCGATGCCAAGGCTGCACACCTGGCGCCCGCCCTGCTGGTGCTGTTGCAGCGCCAACGCCTGAGCCGCTGGCTGCTGGGCCTGCTGGTGCATGGCCTGTGGCTGCTGGCCATGAGCGCGGCCCTGGGCATGCTGCTGGCGCTGCTGACGGCGCGGCGCTACGGCTTCGTCTGGGAAACCACCCTGCTCGCCCCCGAGCCTTTCATCGCCCTCACCCAAACCCTTGGCGCCCTGCCCTCGCTGCTGGGCTTCAGCGTGCCGGACGAGGCCATGATCCGCGCCAGCGGCGCGACGTCGCCGAGTCTGGACCTCGCCCGTCAGGCCTGGGCCAGTTGGCTGCTCGGCGTGGTGCTGGTGTACGGCTTGCTGCCGCGTCTGCTGCTGGCCAGCCTGTGTCTGTGGCGCTGGCATCAGGGGCGCCAACAGCTGACGCTGGACCTCGATCTGCCCGGTCATGCGCACTTGCGCGACGCGCTGATGCCGCACAGCGAGCGGCTTGGCGTACAGGACGCAGCGCCCGAACAGTTGCCGCAGTTCGCCGCCAGCCAACTGGAAGCCGGCAACAGTGGCGCCCTGCTGGTGGGCCTGGAGCTGGACGAACAGCGCACCTGGCCACCGACGCTGCCGGCAGCGATCACCGATGCCGGCGTGCTCGACTCCCGAGCCTCGCGCCACAAGCTCCTGGAGCAACTGAGCCGCTTCCCGCCCGCGCGCCTGCTGATCGCATGCGACCCGCAACGTTCGCCTGACCGCGGCAGCCTGGCGCTGCTCGCTGAACTGGCGCGCAACGCCGGCAGCACACGCATCTGGCTGCTGCCAACGCTTGCCGGACAAACCCCGGACGCCGCGCGCCTGGCCAACTGGCACGAGGCCCTGGATCGCCTCGGCCTGTCCCATACCGACACCTCCCCTTTGACCTGGCTGGAGCATGGCCATGACTGAGCCGCTGAAACTGGCCGTGGTCGGCCATACCAACGTCGGCAAGACCTCGCTGCTGCGCACGCTCACCCGCGATGTCGGCTTCGGCGAGGTGAGCCATCGGCCCAGTACCACACGCCATGTGGAAGGTGCGCGGCTGTCGGTGGAGGGCGAGCCGCTGCTGGAGCTTTACGACACCCCGGGCCTGGAAGATGCCATCGCCCTGCTCGATTACCTGGAGCGCCTCGAACGTCCGGGCGAACGCCTCGACGGCCCGGCGCGGCTGGAGCGTTTTCTGCAAGGCGCCGAGGCGCGCCAGCGCTTCGAGCAGGAGGCCAAGGTGCTGCGCCAGTTGCAGGCGAGCACGGCCGGGCTGTACGTGATCGACGCCCGCGAACCGGTCCTGGCCAAGTACCGCGACGAACTGGAAGTGCTGGCTGGCTGCGGCAAACCGCTGCTGCCGGTACTCAATTTCGTCGCCAGCGAGACGCACCGCGAGCCACAGTGGCGTGAAGCCCTGGCCCGCCTGGGGCTGCACGCGCTGGTGCGGTTCGACAGCGTGGCTCCGCCGGAGGATGGCGAGCGACGTCTGTACGAAAGCCTGGCCTTGATGCTGGAGGATGCACGTCCGGCCTTGCAGCGCCTGATCGACGACCAGCAGGCCCAGCGTGTGGCCCGCCAGCACAGCGGCAAGCGCCTGGTCGCTGAACTGCTGCTCGACTGCGCCGCCTGCCGACGCAGCGTCGAAGCCGAGACGGCCGCCGAAGCCAGGGCCATGGAAACCCTGCGCCAGGATGTGCGCCAGCGCGAACAGCGCTGCGTCGAGGCGCTGCTCAAGCTGTATGCCTTCCGCCGCGATGATGCCCACGCCAGCGACCTGCCGCTGCTCGACGGCCGCTGGGGCGACGACCTGTTCAACCCGGAAACCCTCAAGCTGCTGGGGGTGCGCCTGGGCAGCGGGGTAGCCGCTGGCGCTGCCGCCGGTGCCGGTGTCGACCTGCTGGTTGGCGGTCTGACCCTGGGCGCAGCCGCCCTGGCCGGCGCGATTGCAGGCGGCGCCTTGCAAACAGCGCGTAACTACGGCTCGCGCCTGATGGGCAAGTTCAAGGGCCGCCGCGAACTGACGGTCGACGACAGCGTGCTGCGCCTGCTGGCCCTGCGTCAGCAGCAACTGATGCAGGCGCTGGACAGCCGCGGCCATGCGGCCCAAGAGCGGGTGCACCTGGCCGAACTGGACGAGAAGGCCTGGCGTGAAGGCAAGCTGCCAGAGGCCCTGCGCCGAGCGCGGGCGCATCCGCAGTGGTCGACGCTCAATCCCGGGGCGCGGGTCAATCAGGCGGAGCGCCAGGAGCAGGTGGAAATCCTCAGCGGGCAGATCGCTTAGCGTCCGCACCTGATAATTCTGTCAGTAGCCGCCGAGCGCAGCGGGTTGCAGACTCCAAGCATCCACTCACGCCCTATGAGGTATGTGAAATGAGCCTGCATCTGAAGTCCAATGACCGTATGTTCGATGCGTACATCGCCGATTTCCAGGCGGACAAGGCTATCAGCCCACTGGAAAGCATCAAGATCCGTAACTCGGCCGACACCGAGATGGACACCTTGCTGGCGAGCCTCAAGAGCCACGTCAACGATGTGCTGAAAAAGGAACAGAAGCCTGAACTGGATTGGCCGCTGAAACGCCTGCAGATGAGCGCCGATATGCTGGTCGAGGACCTGCAGTTTCTGGCCAAGCTCATGCGCAATTCCAATCTGCAGCAGGACACTATCGACAACATCCGCACGGCGATCGAGCACCAACTGGTGTATGTGGTGTTCGCACACAACGCTTCGATCGACCGCGTGAAGGCCTTCAAGAAAAGCGGCTAAGGCGCCTGTTTCTCCGACTTGCCGTCATAACGCTTGCGCCATTCGGCCAAGATCTGGTCGCGATGCGTCGATGCCCAGACGAAGTCGTTCTTGATCAGACGCTGCTCATAGTCCGCTGGCAATTCGGTCTGTGGCTTGGCGATACCCGGCGCGGCGAGTACGGCGAAGTTTTCCTTGTACAGCGCCATCGCCACCGGGCTCGCCGAGAAGTCCGCCAGGCGCCGCGCCGCGTCGGCCTTGGGCGTGCCCTTGATCAGCGCGGTGGCTTCGATCTCCCAGCCCAGGCCTTCCTTGGGCAGCACGATGTCCAGCGGCGCGCCCTGGCGCTTGAGCTGCACGGCTGGGTATTCGAACGAGATGCCGATGGGGAATTCTCCTGCTGCTGCCAGCTTGCATGGCTTGGAGCCGGAATGAACGTACTGCCCGATGTTCTGGTGCAGCGCGTCCATGTACGCCCAGCCCTGCGCCTCGCCGAAGGTCTGCAGCCAGGCGCTGACATCGAGAAAGCCGGTTCCTGACGAGGCCGGGTTAGGCATGACGATCTTGCCCTTGTACTCAGGCTTGGTCAGGTCCTGCCAGCTCAGCGGTTTGCTCAGGCCCTGCTTTTCGGCCTCAACGGTGTTGAAGCACAAAGTTGCAGCCCAGACGTCCATGCCCACCCAGGCCGGAGGGTTGGCGGCATCGCGGTAGTTTGGCGCAATCTTGCCCAGGTCCTTGGGCGCATAGGGTTCGAGCATCCCGTGCTGGTCGAGAATGGCCAGGCTGGACGCCGCCAGGCCCCACACCGCGTCGGCCTGGGGGCGATCCTTTTCGGCCAGCAGCTTGGCGGTGATGATCCCGGTGGAGTCCCGCACCCATTTGATCTGAATATCCGGGTTGGCCTGTTCGAAGGCTTGCTTGTAGCGCTTGAGCTGCTCGGCCTCCAGCGCGGTGTAGACGGTCAGTTGAGTGGTCGCCGCCTGGGCCTGCAGGCTGAACACGGCGCAGACGACAGCGACAAGAGCGAGTGGCTTGAACATGAGTCGGTTCCTTGGAGTGGGCAGTCGGATCAGGGCATGGGGGGGCGCTGACGCCAGGCCTGGGAGCGGCGCAGCAACCCCCGTGAGGCGGCGGCCAGCAGCAGCGAGGCGCTGGCGCTGGTCAGCAGGATCAAAGTGGACATGGCGGCAGCGCCACCGACATTGCCGGCATCGTCCATGTTCAGCACGGCGACGGCGGCCAGAAGGGTGTCCGGGCTGTAGAGGAAGATCGCCGCCGACACCGTGGTCATCGCCGAGACGAACAGGTAGCGCACGATGTCCAGCAACGCCGGCAGGCAGATCGGCACGCTGACCCGCAGGAAGTGCCGGTACAGCGGCGCCTTGAGCGACAGCGCGGCGGCCTCGAACTCACCGTCGAGCTGACGCAGGGCAGTGCTGGCGGTCATCTGCGCAGTGGTCAGGTAGTGCGCGATGGTGCACAACACCAGCAGCGACAAGCTGCCGTAGAACACATGCAGTGGATTGCCCGGCAGATTGAAGAAGAAAACGTAGCCCAGCCCCAGCACCAGCCCCGGCACCGCCATGGGGATGAAGCTGAGCAGGCGCAGGCTCTGGGTGAGCAGGCGCTGGCCATGGGTCTTCTCCATGAGGTAGGCGCCGGTGAAGATCACCAGGCTGCCGATCAGCGCGCTGCACAGCGCCAGTGTCACGCTGTTGCGGTAGGCCAGCCAGCCACCGCCAGCGGTGTCCTCGAACAGGTAGTGCTTGAACGACAGGGTCAGGTTGTAGGGCCAGAAGGTGACCAGCGAGGCGTACACGGCCATGCCGATCACCGCCAACAGCGCCGCGCAGACCACCAGTACCAGCACCAGGAAGACGGCATCGCGCGCCCGCGACGGTGACGGCACGAAGACCTCGGCCCTCCCGCTCATGGCCTGGCTTTGCCGCCGACGCAGCCAGGCATCGACGGCAAAACTGAGCAGCGCGGGCACCAGCAGGACCATGCCGATCAGCGCACCGCGGCCGAACTGCTGTTGGCCGACCACCGCCTTGTAGGCCTCCAGGGCCAATACCTGATAGTCGCCGCCGACCACCACGGGCACGCCAAAATCAGTGATGGTCAGGGTGAAGACCAGGCAGAATGCGGCGAACACCGCTTGCCGCGTCGCGGGCCAGGTAATGCTGCGAAACGTCCGCCAGGGCCCTGCGCCCATGCTCGAAGCGGCATCGAACAGCCGCGCGTCGGCCAGCGACAAGGCCGACAGCAGAATCATCAGCGCATGCGGGAAGGTGTAGATGGCTTCGCCCAGCACGATGCCCCAGAAGCCGTAGATGTTGTCGTTCAGCAGCCCGCGCAGCAGGCCCTGGTTGCCGAACAGATAGACCAGCGCGATGGCCGACAGCATCGAAGGGGCCAACAGCGGCAACAGGGAGATGCCCCGCCACAGGCCCTTGGCCGGAATGAGCGTGCGTTGCAAGGCGTAGGCGAACAGGTAGGCCAGTGGCACCACGATCAGCGCCACACTCAGGCCTACCGTCAGGCTGTTGCCGATCAGCCAGTGGAAGTGGGCGCTGGCAAATAATTCACCCGCCGCCTGCAGGCCACCGCCCTGGCCCGCGTCGCCACTGAAGCCGCGCCAGAAGATCGCCAGCAGCGGCAGCAGCACCGCCAGCAGCAGAAGCACCAGCAGCAGAGCCTTGCCACCGACCACGAAGACCCGGTCACCGAGCGCGACACCCGCGCGCGCTCCAGCCTTGGCAGACGGCGAGGACACGGATATTGACAGGCCCATCTCAGGCGAACACCTGCAGGCTCTGAGGCGGCAATGCCACCCAGATGTCCTGCGAGCGCAGCCGAGGCATGACCTCAGGTGCCAGCTCGGCGAGCAAGGCATGGCCCGGCAGCGCCTGCAACTCGAAGCTCAGGCGGCAGCGATTACCGAGGAAGGTGATTTCGCGGACCTTGGCCGGAAACAGGTTTTCTTCATGCACGGCGGGGTTGACCGTGATCGTTTCCGGACGGCAGAACAGCCTGCCGCTACGAGCCTTGCCCGCGCCCGGCGCCAGGCGCAGGTTCAGGCCTCCGACCCGGGCGTGCTGGTCGTCGTGGCGCTGGAACGGCAGCCAGTTGCCCTGGCCGACGAACTCGGCGACGAAGGGTGTGGCGGGTCGGTCGTAGATGGCCTGCGCAGTGCCGTACTGCTCGACCTGGCCGTTGTTCATCACCGCAATACGGTCGGCCATCAGCATGGCTTCATCCTGGTTGTGGGTGACCATCAGCGTGGTGATGCCGAGCTGACGTTGCAGTTGGCGCAGTTCACCGCACAGGTGCTCACGCACCCGAGCGTCGAGCGCCGACATCGGCTCGTCGAGCAGCAACAGCGAGGGGGCTGGCGCCAGGGCGCGGGCCAGCGCCACCCGCTGCTGCTGGCCGCCGGACAACTGGCTGGGGTACTTCTTCTCGCTACCGGTCAGGCCGACCAGCGCGAGCATCTCCCCCACCCGTTGGCGTGACGCGCCCCGACCGCAACCGTTCAGGCCATAGGCGATGTTGGCTTCGACGGAGAGATTGGGAAACAGCGCATAGGACTGAAACAGGATGCCGTAGTCGCGCGCCTGGGGCGGCAGTTCGGAGATGTCCCGCTCGCCAATGGACAAGGTGCCCTGGTCCTGGTGTTCCAACCCGGCGATGCAGCGTAGCAGCGTGGTCTTGCCGCAGCCGGAGGGGCCGAGCAGGCACACCAGCTCGCCGGCGGCGACGTCCAGGCTGACGTCGTTCAGCGCGGTGAATGCGCCGAAGCGCTTGTGAATGCCGCGCACGTGCAGGTGCGTGCCGGGAGTTGCGAGGTTCATGGCAAGGCCTCATCGAAGATGATGGAGCCATGCTAGGAATGCCGTGCGAAGGTTGCGTGGCGGTTGGGGCAAAGTGAGCGATGGTGGTATTGGCAGATTTGGGTTGGCGCGGGCTTTTCACACCGCGTCTAGAACCCGACTCCCGCCACTTCCTGGGCAACGCCCAGAAACGCGGCCGGCAAGCGCGCCTGTCGACGCTCCTTCAGGCAGTACAGGTACTCGTGCATCACCGGCGCATGCTCCAGGGTGAGCACGCGCAGTTCCGGGGTCAGGGGCACTTCATGGCGGGCGATGACACTGACGCCGATATTGCGCAGCACCCCTTCACGGATCGACTCGCGACTGCCGATCTCCAGCAACGCGCCCGCCTTGACGCCAGCCTCGTCGAGCAGCCGTTCGGTAAGCTGACGCGTGGTCGAGCCGCGTTCGCGCATCAGCAGGCAGTGCCCGGCGAGCGCCTCGATGGTCACGTGCTGGCGCTGCGCCAACGGATGGCTACGGTGCACCGCCACCACCAGCGGATCGCTGCCCAACAGCCGCCGAACCAAGCGCGCATCCTCGACACACTGCGACGAGGCAGCGACATCCACGCGGTAGTCTTCGAGCATCTCCAGCACCTGCTGAGAGTTGCCGATCTCGACAGTCACCTCGACCTGCGGCAGCCGCTCACGAAAAACCTTCACCAGGTCGAGCATGTAGTACGGCGCCGTAGCCGCCAGACGCAGGCTGCCCTGCCCCTGGGCACCATTGCGCAGCTCGAACTCGATGTCCGCTTCCTGCTGCAGCAGCGCCTTGACCCGTGGCAGCAAGCGCACGCCTTCGTCGCTGAGCACCAGCCGCCGCCCGCCCCTGTAGAACAGTTCGATGCCGTACTGGCTTTCCAGGTTGCGCACCTGCGTGGTCACCGTCGGCTGACTCAGCCCAAGCTTCTTCGCCGCCTGAGTGATGCTGCCCAGACGCGCCACCATATAGAACGCCCTCAGCTCGGCGCTCAGCATAGGGGGCCGCCCCAGAGGGGCGGCCAGCCGCAAGCTCCGAGCGGCAAGCGGCAAGTCACAGCGGTCAGGCGTCGTCTCATCAATCGCACATTCCCCTCGATCAGCTTGAAGCTTGAGCCGCAAGTTTCGAGCTACAAGCGGCAAGTCACAGCGGTGCGGCGTCGCTTCATCAATCGCACATTCCCCTCGATCAGCTTGAAGCTTGAGCCGCAAGTTTCGAGCTACAAGCGGCAAGTCACAGCGGTGCGGCGTCGCTTCATCAATCGCACATTCCCCTCGATCAGCTTGAAGCTTGAGCCGCAAGTTTCGAGCTACAAGCGGCAAGTCACAGCGGTGCGGCGTCGCTTCATCAATCGCACATTCCCCTCGATCAGCTTGAAGCTTGAGCCGCAAGTTTCGAGCTACAAGCGGCAAGTCACAGCGGTGCGGCGTCGCTTCATCAATCGCACATTCCCCTCGATCAGCTTGAAGCTTGAGCCGCAAGTTTCGAGCTACAAGCGGCAAGTCACAGCGGTGCGGCGTCGCTTCATCAATCGCACATTCCCCTCGATCAGCTTGAAGCTTGCCGCTCAAAACTTGCCGCTGCTACTTACGTAGAAGTCGCAAGCCGTTGAAGACCACCAGCAGGCTCACGCCCATGTCGGCGAACACTGCCATCCACAGGGTGGCCAGGCCGGCGAAGGTCACGGCCAGGAAGATTGCCTTGACCCCCAGCGCCAGCACGATGTTCTGGATCAGAATGGCCGCGCTCTGGCGTGACAGCCTGACGAACGCCGGAATTTTGCGCAAGTCGTCGTCCATCAGCGCCACATCGGAGGTCTCGATGGCGGTGTCGGTGCCGGCGGCGGCCATGGCGAAACCGATCTCGGCGCGGGCCAGGGCCGGGGCGTCATTGATGCCGTCGCCGACCATGCCGACCCGATGCCCTTGGGCGTACAGGTCTTCGATGCTCTTGAGCTTATCGGCCGGCAGCAGATTGCCTTCGGCGCGGTCGATGCCGACCTGGGCGGCGATGGCCTGGGCCGTGTGCGGGTTATCGCCGGTCAGCATCAGCGTCTTGATACCCAGTTCATGCAGTTCAGCAATGGCCTGGCGGCTGCTGTCCTTGACCGTGTCGGCCACGGCGAACAGCGCCAGCGGACCGGAGCGGTCGAGCAGCAGCACCACGGTTTTGCCCTGACGCTCCAGCCGGTCCAGTTGTGCTTCCAGCGCAGAAGAGCACAGGCCCAGTTCCTCCACCAGGCGATGGTTGCCTAAGTGATAGACCTCACCGTCGATCTCGCCGCGCACGCCGCGCCCGGCCAGCGCCGCGAACTCGCTGACCGGGCTCAGGGCAATGTTCTGTTCGCGGCCATACTGGGCGATGGCGCGCGACACAGGATGGTCGGAGCGCTCACCGAGGCTGGCGGCGAGCGCCTGTGCACGGCTGTCGAAACGCGGGTCGAGCAGGGTGAAGTCGGTCTGCACCGGCTTGCCATGGGTGATGGTGCCGGTCTTGTCCAACGCCAGGTAATCGAGCTTGCGACCGCCTTCAAGGTAGATGCCGCCCTTGATCAGAATGCCCTTGCGCGCCGCCGCCGCCAGGCCGCTGACGATGGTCACCGGCGTGGAAATCACCAAGGCACAGGGGCACGCCACCACCAGCAGCACCAACGCGCGATAGACCCAGTCGAACCAGGCGCCGGCCATGAACAGCGGCGGAATCAACGCCACGGCCAGGGCGATGGCGAACACGGCCGGCGTGTAGACCCGCGAGAACTGATCGACGAAGCGCTGGGTCGGTGCCCGCGCGCCCTGTGCCTGCTCCACGGCCTTGATGATGCGCGCCAGGGTCGATTGCCCAGCGCCAGCCGTGACACGGTACTCGAGTGCCCCGGCCTGGTTGATGGTGCCCGCGAACAGCTTGTCGCCCAGGCCCTTCTCCACGGGCAGACTTTCGCCGGTGATCGGCGCCTGATCGACGCTGGACTGACCCTCGACCACCTCGCCGTCCAGCCCGATGCGCTCACCGGGACGCACCCGCACCCGCGCACCGATCGCCACCTCGCGCACCTCTACTTCACGCCACTGGCCATCGGCCTGCTGCACGGTGGCCATGTCCGGGGCGAGTTGCATGAGGCCGCTGATGGCGTTGCGCGCGCGATCCAACGAGCGCGCCTCGATCACCTCGGCGAGGGTAAACAGCACCATGACCATGGCCGCTTCCGGCCACTGACCGATCAGCACCGCACCGGTGACGGCAATGCTCATCAGCGCGTTGATGTTGAGGTTGCGGTTCTTCAGGGCGATCCAGCCCTTCTTGTAAGTGCCTAGGCCACAACCGAGGATAGCGGCCAGCGCCAGCGCGGCCACCAGCCACTCCGGCGCCAGACCGGAAAAGTGCACGACTTCTGCAGCGATGGCGGCCAATCCGGAGAGCACCAGCGGCCGCCAGCGGGTCTTGTGCGCGCCCGGCGCGCTGGCGCTACCGTCGTCTGCGTCGGCCAGGGGTTCGGCCTTCATGCCCAGGCTGTCGATGGCACGCACAATGGACGCGGTGTCGTCGAGAGTATGGCGCACGCCGAGGATACGGTTGATCAGGTTGAATTCCAGTTGCTCGATGCCGGCGAGCCTGCCCAGTTTGTCCTGGATCAGCGTCTGCTCGGTGGGGCAGTCCATGGCGTCGATGCGGAAGCGGCTCAGGTGCGCGCCGTCACTGGCTTTGTCGGTCAGTTGCACGAAGGCAGGCGCAGCCGCGCGGGTGCTGCAGCAACTGCCGCCGGGGCTGGCATGGGAGTGGCCATGGCCGCCGTGATCGTGCCCCTGGTGATCGTGTCCAAGATCGTGATCGTGCTCATGCGTATGGTGGTGACTGACCGGCTGGTTCATAGGTTGGCCCTGATCGAGAGTGCCCACTGACGGGGTGTTGTTGCCAAGTGAACACCCTGTAGCCACTATAGGGTCAAGCACTCAAGGGGGAACGCGCGATGAAGATCGGAGAATTGGCCAAGGTGACCGACTGCGCCGTGGAGACCATTCGCTACTACGAGCGTGAGGCATTGCTGCCCGAACCGGCCCGTAGCGAAGGCAATTACCGGCTGTATACCCAGGCGCACGTGGAGCGCCTGACCTTCATTCGCAACTGCCGCACCCTGGACATGACCCTCGACGAAATCCGCAGCCTGCTGCGCCTGCGCGACAGTCCCGAGGGCGCCTGCGGCAGCGTCAATGCGCTGATCGACGAGCATATCGAGCACGTACAGGCGAGGATCGACGGGCTGGCGGCGCTGCAACAGCAACTGGTGGAGTTGCGCCGGCAGTGCAATGTGCAGGGGGAGGAATGCGCGATTTTGCAGCAGTTGGAGGTCAATGGCGCGGTGACGGCGCTGGAGGTCGAGCATTCGCACGTGGGGCGTAGCCACGGGCATTGATCGGACTGGAGTCGGGATGTAGGAAGTCGCAGCGTTGCCGGGGATCGGTGCGCCCCGGCAGCGCGGTAGGAATCAGACCGCCATGGGCGCGGTCATCGGTGCATGGTGCTCATAGCCTTCGAGCCAGAAATCGCTCGGCTCGATCTTCTCCAGCCATTCGGGTTCGTACTTGCCCGTCTTGGCGAACTCCGGTACGCGCTCGCTGATCATCAGCTTCGGCGCTGCCAGCGGCTCACGCTTCATCTGCTCGTTGAGCATGTCCAGGTGGTTTTCGTACACATGGGCGTCGCCGATGAAGTAGGTGAACCAGCGTGGGGTATAGCCGGTGAGACGCCCGAACAGCGACAGCAGCGCCGCGCCCTCGGTGAGGTTGAACGGGGTGCCCAGGCCCAGGTCGTTGGAGCGGATGTACAGCGTCAGGGAGATTTCCCGGGTCTCGACATTGGGGTGGAACTGGTACAGCAGGTGGCACGGCGGCAAGGCCATTTCGTCGAGCTGGGCGCAGTTCCAGCCGTGGAACAGGATGCGTCGGCTGCCCGGATCGTTGGCGATGGTATCCAGGCACTGACGCACCTGGTCGATGGCCTTGTACAGGATGACGAACGCCTGGCCGTCCTCTTCGTCCTGGGCGATCTGACGGAATCCGGCCTGCTGCGCCTTTTCGATGGCGGCCGGGTTGCTCAGCGCGATGCGCTTGTAACCCGGCCACTGGCGCCATTGCACACCGTAGATTTCGCCGAGATCGTCATGGCCCTGACGGAACGGGTTGGCCAACCACTGGGCGTTTTCGTTGGCGTTCTGATCCCAGACCTTGCAGCCCAGCTCGCGGAACTCGCCGGCGTTCCTCACGCCGCGCAGGAAACCGACCATTTCGCCGATCGCCGACTTGAACGCCAGCTTGCGCGTGGTGATGGCCGGAAAGCCTTTCTGCAGATCGAAGCGCAGCATGGCGCCGGGCAGGCTGATGGTGCGGATGCCGGTGCGATTGCCCTGCAGCGTACCGTTGTCGATGACGTCACGGACCAGGTCTAGATACTGTTTCATGGCCTACCTGTGGCAAGCACGGCAGGGGGATCGCCCCTGCCGTGGGATTTCAGTGGGCGGGTGTCGCCGTGGGTTTGCGATTATAAGCCCACCAGATCAGGCCGAGGCCAGCGACGATCATCGGCACGCAGAGAATCTGACCCATGGTCAGCCAGCCCCAGGCCAGGTAGCCGAGCTGGGCGTCCGGCACGCGGACGAACTCGACGATGAAGCGGAAGATCCCGTAGAACAGCGCGAACATGCCGGAGACCGCCATGGTCGGACGCGGCTTGCGCGAGAACAGCCAGAGGATCGCGAACAGCGCCACGCCTTCGAGGGCGAACTGGTACAGCTGCGACGGGTGGCGCGGCAACTGCGCCGGGTCGCTGAACGGCGGGAAGATCATCGCCCACGGCACGTCGGTGGGCTTGCCCCACAGCTCGGCGTTGATGAAGTTGCCGATGCGCCCGGCCCCCAGGCCGATAGGCACCAGCGGCGCGACGAAGTCCATCAGCTCGAAGAACGACTTGTTGTTGCGCTTGCCGAACCACAAGGCCGCCAACATCACGCCGATGAAGCCGCCGTGGAACGACATGCCGCCCTTCCACACCTCGAAGATCAGGGTGGGGTTGGCCAGGTACTGGTGCAAGTCGTAGAACAGCACATAGCCCAGGCGCCCACCGACGATCACCCCCATCGACAGCCAGAACACCAGGTCGGACAGCTTTTCGCGGCTCCAGGTGGGATCGAAGCGGTTGAGTCGGCGGGTGGCGAGCAGCCAGGCGCCGCCAATGCCGATCAGGTACATCAGCCCGTACCAGTGGATTTTCAGCGGCCCGAGTGACAGGGCCACGGGGTCGATCTGCGGGTAAGGCAGCATGGAGGTTCCTCTAGATCAGAAAACTTAAGCCGACGCAGAACAGCAACGCGGCGAACAGACGCTTGAGCAGACGCGGCGACAACCGATGCGCCAGTCGTGCGCCGAAGCGGGCGAAAAACATGCTGGTGACGGCGATACCCATCAGCGCAGGCAAATACACATAACCCAGACTGTGCGCGGGCAGGTGCGGTTCGCCCCAGCCCAGCACCATGAAGCTCAGGGTGCTGGCCAGGGCGATCGGCAGACCGCAGGCCGACGAGGTGGCCACGGCCTGTTGCATGGACAGGCTGCGCCAGGTGAGGAAGGGTACGGTCAGCGAGCCGCCGCCGATGCCGAAGATCGCCGAGGCCCAGCCGATCACTCCGCCCGCACCGATCAGTCCAGGTTTGCCGGGGACACCGCCACGGCCCTTGGGCTTGAGGTCGAGCGTCATCTGCAGCGCCACCAGCAAGGCGAACACGCCGATGATCTTCTGCAACAGCGGGCCCTGGATCAACGAGGCGGTCTTGGCGCCGATCGCGGCACCGATGAGGATGCCGACCGTCATCCACAGGAACACCGGCCACTGCACGGCGCCCTTGCGATGGTGCTCGAGCACGGCGTTGATCGAAGTGAAGACGATGGTGGCCAGTGAGGTGCCGACGGCCAGATGGGTGAGAATCGACGCATCGAAGCCTTGCAGGGTGAAACTGAACACCAGCACCGGCACGATGATGATGCCGCCGCCCACGCCGAAAAGGCCGGCGAGCACACCGGCGCAGGCGCCCAACAGCAGATAAAGTACGAATTCCATTCGCAGGCCCAGAGAATGCGATCCGGCATGGTAACGGAAGCCGGGGCCACGGCTCTAGTGAACTCTGCGTCAGGTTGATGCGCGAGCGCCAGGCAGCCGCTACAGTGGCAGACTCAGCCAGAGGCCCCAGCATGTGCCTGATTCTATTCGCCTGGCGGCCGGGTCATGCCCAGCCGCTGATCGTCGCGGCCAACCGTGACGAGTTCTACGCCCGCCCTGCCCAGTCTCTGAGCGCCTGGGAAGACGCTCCGGGCGTGTATGCCGGTCGCGACCTGGAAGCCGGCGGCACGTGGCTGGGCATCGGCCCGGGTGGGCGCTTCGCGGCGCTGACCAATATTCGCGATCCGCGTCAGCCGCAGGGGGCGCGCTCGCGTGGCGAGTTGGTGGCGGCGTTTCTGCGTGGCGAGATGGTAGTGACGACGTACCTGCAGCAGGTCGCCGAACGCAGCAGCCACTATTCAGGGTTCAATCTGCTGGCCGGCGACGGCCAGGTGCTGGGCTATGTGAACGCGCACGAGGCGCTACCACGGCTGTTGCAGCCGGGCGTCTACGGGCTTTCCAACGCTGCGCTGGATACGCCGTGGCCGAAGCTGCTGAAGGCACGGCAAGCGTTCGCGGCGGCGTTGGAGACGCCCAGCGCGCAGTATTTTTTGGGAATATTGGCCGATGACGCGACGGCACCCGACGAGGCGTTGCCGGAGACGGGCGTTGGTCTGGCGACCGAGCGGCTGCTGTCGAGCGTGTTCATTGCCAGCCAGACCTACGGGACACGGGCGAGTACCGTATTGATCGTCGACGATCAGGGCAGAAGACGGATGATCGAGCGCAGCTATGGGCCGTTCGGCGGGCACTTGGGCGAAGTCGAAGTCAGCGCCTGACGCATCGGCGCCAGGCCGCGCTATCAGGGCGCTTTTCGCTCACAGGGTCTTGTTCGGCCCGATCATCCGCGCCAGACCGAGATTCTTCAACGCCAACTGCAACGAGCTGTGGATGACCTGCGGGTTGTCGTGGCTCATGGCTTCGCTGAGCAGTTCGCTGGCCTTGCTCAAGTTCACCTGGCGCAGCATCCATTTCACCTTCGGCAGGTTGGTGGCGTTCATCGACAGGCTGTCGAAACCCATGGCCATCAGCAAGATGGCGGCTGCCGGATCACCGGCCATCTCGCCGCAAATGCTCACCGGTCGCCCTTCGGCATGGGCATCGCGCACCACCGTCTGCAAGGCTTGCAGCACTGCCGGGTGCAGGTAGTCATAGAGGTCGGCGACCCGTGGGTTGTTGCGGTCCACCGCCAGCAGGTACTGGGTCAGGTCGTTCGAGCCGACCGAGAGGAAATCGACCTGCCGGGCCAGTTCGCGGGTCTGGTAGACCGCGGCCGGAATTTCCACCATCACCCCGACCGGTGGCATCGGGACATCGGTGCCCTCGTCACGCACTTCGCCCCAGGCGCGGTGGATCAGGTGCAGCGCCTCTTCCAACTCATGGATGCCGGAGATCATCGGCAGCAGGATGCGCAGGTTGTTCAGGCCCTCGCTGGCCTTGAGCATGGCGCGGGTCTGCACCAGGAAGATTTCCGGGTGGTCGAGGGTGACGCGGATACCGCGCCAGCCGAGGAAGGGGTTCTCTTCCTTGATCGGGAAGTAGGACAGTGCCTTGTCGCCACCGATGTCCAGCGTGCGCATGGTCACCGGCAGTGGATGGAAGGCGGCCAGTTGCTCGCGGTAGATCGCCAGCTGTTCCTTTTCGCTGGGAAAGCGCTGGTTGATCATGAACGGCACTTCGGTGCGATACAGGCCCACGCCCTCGGCGCCGCGCTGTTGAGCCCGGGCGACGTCGGCCAGCAGCCCAGTGTTGACCCATAGCGGCATGCGATGGCCATCGGGGGTGACGCAAGGCAGCTCGCGCAGGGCATCCAGGCCGCGAGCCAACTGGCGTTCTTCCTCGACCACGTCGCTGTACTGCTTGCGCAGCACTTCGCTGGGGTTGGTGTAGGCCTCGCCCTTGTAGCCGTCGAGAATCATCTCGATGCCATCGACCTTCGAATATGGCAGGTCGACCAGGCCCATCACCGTCGGGATGCCCATGGCCCGGGCCAGAATGGCCACATGCGAGTTGCCCGAGCCCAGCACCGACACCAGGCCCACCAGCTTGCCTTCCGGCACTTCGCCGAGCATCGCCGGGGTGAGTTCCTCGCTCACCAGAATGGTGTTGTCGGGGTAGACCAGGGTCTGCGAGCGCGCTTGCTGCAGATACGCCAACAGGCGCCGGCCGAGGTCCTTGACGTCGGAGGCGCGCTCGCGCAGGTAATCGTCGTCCATCAGCTCGAAGCGGTTGACGTGCTCGCCGACCACTTGGCGCAGTGCGCCCTGGGCCCACTGACCAGTCTTGATGACCTCGGCCACTTCGCCGCCGAGCGCGGCGTCTTCGAGCATCATCAGGTACACATCGAACAGCGCCCGTTCTTCGGGGCGCAACTGGGTCGCCAGCTTGGCCGACAGCTTGCGCATGTCGGCACGCACACCTTCGAGGGCGTTCTCGAACAGTTTCAGTTCGCCGTCGATGTCTTCGACGGTCTTGTCCGGCACCACTTCCAGGTCGGCGGGCGGCAACATGACCACCGCACGCCCGACAGCGGCACCGGGCGAGCCCGGCACACCGACGAAACGGGCTTCCTGGATGCCCTTGCCCTGACGGCCCAGGCCACGAATGGAGCCGGTGGCCTCGGCGTGGGCGATGACCCCGGCGAGCTGCGCGCTCATGGTCACCAGGAAGGCTTCCTCGCCCTCGTCGAACTGACGCCGTTCCTTCTGCTGGATGACCAGCACCCCGACCACGCGACGGTGGTGGATGATCGGTGCGCCGAGGAAGGAGGCGAAGCGCTCCTCGCCGGTCTCGGCGAAGTAGCGATAGCGCGGGTGATCGGCGGCGTTTTCCAGGTTCAGCGGTTCCTCGCGGGTGCCGACCAGGCCCACCAGGCCCTCGTTGGGCGCCATGCTGACCTTGCCGATGGAGCGCTTGTTCAGGCCTTCGGTGGCCATCAGCACGAAGCGGTTGCTCTCCGGGTCGAGCAGGTAGACCGAGCAGACCTGGCTGCCCATGGCTTCCTTGACGCGCAAGACAATGATCCCCAACGCCGTCTTGAGATCTTTGGCGGAGTTCACTTCCTGGACGATCTTGCGCAGCGTATTGAGCATGGCTCGGGGTCGAACTCCGTCGTCAGTCGCGCGTCAGCAGGCGCGGGGCTAGCTCTTTCAGCGCGCGGCGATACACCTCGCGCTTGAATGTCACCACCTGGCCCAGCGGATACCAGTAGCTGACCCATCGCCAGCCATCGAACTCCGGTTTTCCGGTCAGGTCCATTCTTACCCGCTGTTCGTTGCTCACCAGGCGCAGCAGGAACCACTTCTGCTTCTGGCCGATGCACAGCGGCTGGCTGTGCGTACGCACCAGGCGCTGAGGCAGACGATAACGCAACCAGCCGCGGGTGCAGGCAAGTATTTCCACATCCTCGCGTTCCAGGCCAACTTCTTCGTTCAGCTCGCGGTACAGGGCATCTTCTGGGGTTTCGTCAGGGTTGATGCCGCCCTGGGGAAACTGCCAGGCATCCTGGTTGATCCGCCGAGCCCATAGCACCTGTCCGGCATCATTCGTGAGAATGATCCCGACATTGGGGCGAAAACCATCCGGGTCGATCACGGCAGCAACCTCGAAAACGCATGTCGCCGCATTGTTCCACAAAGCTTGCGAGCGCAGCAACGCGCCCGCCATCGCTTATGGGCAGCGCGCTAAAAACTCCGTATTCTGCGGGACTTCTTCCCGGAGGCTTCTGCGAGAAAACCCCATGCGTTTGGCTTTATTCGACCTGGACAATACCCTCCTCGGCGGTGACAGCGATCACGCCTGGGGCGACTACCTGTGTGAACGGGGCATTCTCGACCCCGTCGCCTACAAAGACCGCAACGACGCGTTCTATCAGGACTACCTGAACGGCACCCTGGACCTGCAGGCCTACCTGGCCTTCTCCATGGAAATCTTCGCCGCCACCGAGCCGGCCCAGCTCGATCAATGGCACCGCGAGTTCATGCGCGACTGCGTCGAAGCGCTGATCCAGCCCAAGGCCCTGGCCCTGCTGCAACAGCACCGCGACGCCGGCGATCACCTGGTGATCATCACCGCCACCAACCGCTTCGTCACCGCACCCATCGCTCGCCGCCTGGGCGTGCGGACCCTGCTGGCCACCGAATGCGAGCGCGACGGCGAGCGCTACACCGGGCGTAGCACCGATATACCCTGTTTCCGTGAAGGCAAGGTGACGCGCCTGCAGCGCTGGATGCTGGAGAACGGCTACGACCTGCAGGACAGCTACTTCTACAGCGACTCGCTCAACGACCTGCCGCTGCTCGAGCAAGTCACCCACCCGGTGGCAGTAGACCCCGACCCCAAGCTCAAGGCAGAAGCCGAACGCCGTGGCTGGCCGGTGATTTCGCTGCGCGACTGACGAGCCCTCAGACCGGCTTGGCACCCATCAAGCCGGCGATCGACAGAAAGCACACGCCACTGAACACCGCCAGCGCCAAGGTCAGCCGCAGCCCCACGGGCTCGGCCTTGCGCAGGCGGTTCAGGCGCACCAGCAGCCACCAGACGGCCAGCGCCCCCAGGGTGTAGAGGATGCTCGAGGCCAGCACCCAGGTCTGCCCCAGCGGCCAGCCCACCAGGTGCACCAGCCACCAGCCCGTGAACGGCATGCTCAGCAGGCACACGCCCATGACCGGCCAGACGAACACCAGCGGACGACGCAGCAGCTTGGCGTAAGCCTGGGCATCGCCCTGGCGACGGGCACGCCAGGTCAGGATCGCCAGCCCCAGTGCACCGAGCAGCAGCAGCGCAGTGGCGAGGACGTGCAAGGTCTTGAGGGCGGTCAGGTGTTCCATGTCATGTCCTTCGGGCACTGGAGTCCGTGTGGCGGCAGCGCTCCGCCGCCGCGATCAGGCGCGTTCTGCAACCAAGCGTAGCCGCTCAGCCCAGGAACAGCGTGTACGCCGGGTTATCGGTTTCGTCCCAGTAGGGGTAGCCGATCTTGGCCAAGGCATCGGGCAGCAGGTGACGCTCGTCTTCCGGCACCTGCAAACCCGCCACCACCCGACCATCGGCCGCCCCGTGGTTGCGGTAGTGGAACATCGAGATGTTCCAGCGACCGCCCAGCTTGTCGAGGAAATTGAACAGCGCGCCGGGACGCTCGGGGAATTCGAAGCGCAGCACCCGCTCGTCGCTGGCGGCTGCCGAGTGGCCACCGACCATATGGCGGATGTGCAGCTTGGCCAGTTCGTTGTCGGTGAGGTCGGTGACCGGGAAACCTTGGTCGATCAGGTGCTGCACCAGCGCTGCGCGCGGGTCGGTCTCCGGGTGGGTCTGCACGCCGACGAAGATGTGCGCCTGCTTGTCGGCGTGGTAGCGATAGTTGAATTCGGTGATCTGGCGCTTGCCGATGGCCTCGCAGAAGGCCTTGAAGCTGCCCGGGCGCTCCGGGATGGTCACGGCGATGATCGCCTCGCGCTTCTCGCCCAGTTCGGCGCGCTCGGCCACATGCCGCAGGCGGTCGAAGTTGACGTTGGCGCCGGAGTCGATGGCCACCAGCGTCTGCCCGCTTACGCCGGTCAGCTCCACGTAGCGCTTGATGCCCGCCACGCCCAAAGCGCCAGCAGGTTCGGTGATCGAGCGGGTATCGTCGTAGATATCCTTGATGGCCGCACAGATTTCGTCGGTGCTGACGGTGATCACCTCGTCCACGTGGTGCCGGCAGATGTCGAAGGTGTGCTGGCCGATCTGCGCCACGGCCACCCCATCGGCGAACAGCCCGACCTGTGGCAGCACCACGCGCTCGCCTGCAGCCATGGCCGCCTGCAGACAATTGGAGTCGTCCGGCTCCACGCCGATGACCTTGATCTCGGGACGCAGGTACTTCACGTAGGCGGCGATGCCGGCGATCAGGCCGCCGCCGCCGACCGGCACGAAGATCGCGTCGAGTCGCCCAGGGTGCTGGCGCAGGATCTCCATGGCCACGGTGCCCTGCCCGGCGATGGTGTGGGGGTCGTCATAGGGGTGGATATAGACGAAGCCCTTTTCGTCGACCAGCTTCAGCGAGTAGGCCAGGGCTTCGGGGAAGGAGTCGCCATGCAGCACCACCTTGCCTCCGCGCGAACGCACGCCCTCGATCTTGATTTCCGGGGTGGTCTTGGGCATCACGATGGTCGCTTTGATGCCCAGCTCGCGGGCCGCCAATGCCAGGCCCTGGGCATGGTTGCCCGCCGAGGCGGTGACCACGCCACGGGCCAGTTCCTCGGCGCTCAATTGCGCCAGCTTGTTGTACGCCCCGCGGATCTTGAAGGAGAACACCGGCTGCAGGTCTTCGCGCTTGAGCAGGACCTGGTTGCCCAGGCGCTTGCTCAGTTGCCCGGCGCTGTGCAGCGGGGTTTCGACCGCGACGTCGTAGACGCGCGAGGTGAGGATCTTCTTGACGTACTGTTCGAGCATGTTGAACACATCACTGGGCCGCGGGACAGGGGCTGGAAGTCTACCCCAGCGCCCGGTCGGGCGACCACAGCAAAGCCTGTGGAGTGGCTATACTAGCGCCCTTCAGAAAACCTCCCGCCCCTCCGGAGCCCGCATGACCCAGGACCAACTCAAACAGGCCGTCGCCCAGGCCGCCGTCGACTTCATTCTGCCGCGGCTGGATGACAAGAGCATCGTCGGCGTCGGCACCGGCTCGACCGCCAACTGCTTCATCGACGCCCTGGCCCAGCACAAAGGCGCCTTCGACGGTGCGGTCGCCAGCTCCGAGGCCACCGCCGAGCGCCTCAAGGGCCATGGCATCCCGGTCTATGAGCTGAACAGCGTGGGCGAACTGGAGTTCTACGTCGACGGCGCCGACGAGAGCGATGCGCACCTGAACCTGATCAAGGGCGGCGGTGCCGCGCTGACCCGCGAGAAGATCGTCGCAGCGGTGGCCCGCACCTTCATCTGCATCGCCGACGCCAGCAAGCTGGTGCCGGTCCTCGGCGCCTTCCCGCTGCCGGTGGAAGTCATTCCCATGGCCCGCAGCCATGTCGCGCGCCAATTGGTCAAGCTGGGCGGCGACCCGGTCTACCGCGAGGGCGTGCTGACCGACAACGGCAACGTCATTCTCGACGTACACAACTTGCAGATCACCAACCCGGTGCAGCTCGAAGCGCAAATCAACGCCATCGTCGGCGTGGTCACCAACGGCCTGTTCGCGGCGCGGCCCGCCGACCTGCTGCTGCTGGGCACCCCGGAAGGCGTCAAGAGTCTGAAGGCGGAGTAAGCAGCCCCTGCTCAGTCGGCGGCCGGCTTGAACACGTAGAACAGGTTCGGCTCGCTGACCAGGTACAGCGTCCCGGCATCGTCCATGGCGATGCCCTCGGCCTGCGGCACCGTGCGCTCAAGCCCTTGATAACCCTTGCGCAACGATAAGGTACTCAGCGGCCGCCCCTCCACGTCCAGCTCCAGCACCAAGCGCGACTCGTCGGACAGCGCCAGCAGGTGACCGCTGCGCTCGTCGAACTGCAAGCTGGACAGGTCGCGCACGAACAGCCGCCGATCCCGTTTACGGTCCTGCACCACCTGCACGGCGTAGGGTTGGTCGGGCTGGTCGTGGGGAAAACCGCGGACTTCGTAGATCAGCATCGGGTCGCGCTCCTTGGCCACGAACAACCGCTTGCCGGCCGAGTCGTAGGCCAGGCCCTCGAAGCCCTTGTTGCCGTTCAGGCCGATCCCCAGGGTCAATTGCTCGGCCTGGCTGGCGTCGAGCGTGCGCGTGTCATCGTCTAGGCGCACGCGGATCAGGCGCTGCTGGCGCTCATCGGTAATCACGTAGCTGTTGGGGCCGACGTACTCCACCGCCTCTGGATCGCCGAAGCCGACCAGCGTCACGCGCCGCAGGATGCGACCCTCCAGCGACAGCTCGATGAGCTCGGAGCGGGCGTTGGTGACGGTGAACAGGGTCTTGCGCTCGGGATCGAAGGTCAGCGCGGACACGTCGTCGTCCAGCCCATCGATAGGCTGGGCTTGAATCACCGCGCGATAGCGATCCAGGCCCATCCCCTGATCGCTGGGCTGCCACCAGGTGCGCAGGTTGAACCAGCCGCGCTCGAACAGGCGAAACTCATGGGCCGCCGCCGCCAGCAGGGCCACAGACAGGAAAGCCACGAAAATCAAGGGAAGACGTAGGTGACGGCGCATGCTCAGGACTCGACGAAAGGTCGCGGATTTTAACCACGTCCCGCTGAAACAAAGCTTAATGCCATCATCGCCCGGTGCGCCCTCAGGACTTCTTGAAGCGGTAGAACAGCGCCGGCTCACTGATGATGTACAGATTCCCTTGATCGTCCATGGTCACGCCTTCGGCGCGTGGAATGCGACTTTTCAGCCCGTTGAAAGCTCCCAGCAGGCTGATGAAGCTGACCTGCTGGCCCTTTTCGTCCAACTCAAGCAGCAGGTGAGAGTCCGCCGAGAGCACCAGCAGATGCCCGGTACGCGGATCGACCGCCAGTGCCGAAAGGTTGCGCAGGTCCAGTTGATCGTTGGGCAAGGGCTGCTTGCTGCCCACCAGTGGGCCACGTCCATCGGTGTTCCAGGTATAGAGACGCGGCGGGCGCTCTTCGCCGATCACCAGACGCTGGCGTTGCGGGTCCCAAGCGATGGCCTCGAAGCCCTTGTTGCGCTCATCTGATTCACCCAGGTCGTAGTTGGGGAAGTCGGCGCGGGTGAGCGAGGTGGTGCCCGGATCGACCTTGACCACGGTCAGGTCATGGTTGCGCTCATCGACGATGGCGATCTGACCGTTATCGAGCACGGCCACGCCCTCAGGGTTGGTCCAGCCCAACAGCGGGATCTGGCGCAACACATCACCCTCGAGGGTGAGCTCGACCAGGAAGGGATTCTTGCCCATGACCGCGAACAGCGTGCGCGTCTGCGGGTTGAAGGACAGGTCCGAGGCTTCGTCGTCCGCCATACCTGGCAAGTGCTTGGCGTCGATGTCCACCCGGTAGTCCGGCAGCCACACGCTCTGCTGGCGTTCGGCCTTGCTGCCGAAGCGCTCCTTGATCCACAGCACCGCGCGGTCGTCCCAGTGCATGGCGATCGCCACGCCATAGGCGATGACCGCCATCGCGGCGAAGGCGAACGACCAGCGTCGGTAGAACGGACGTTTGCGGCGGGTGGAAGCGTGGGAGACAGCGGGCATGCGCGGTTCCTGATGCGGGCGAGGACGCGCGCATTATCCGCACGGGGTGTGAAAAAATGGTCAATCGCCCAGGCTGGCTGCAGCCGCAAACGCGTGCGCAGCCCGCCTGGATGGGTCCATTCAGAGCACGCGGCTCTCGAAACGGCTCGCGCCTGGCAGTTCCAGCACCAGTTCGTCACCGACGTTCAGCGGCCCGACGCCAGCCGGGGTGCCGGTGAGGATCACGTCGCCGGCCTGGAGCGAGAAATGCGCGGCGATGTGCTGGATGATCGGCACGATGGGGTTGAGCATCATCGCGCTGCTGCCATCCTGGCGCACCTCGCCGTTGATGGTCAGGCGCACCGGGATATCGGTCACGTCGGCAAAACTCGACGCCGCCACGAAGGGCGCCAGCACGCAGCCACCGTCGAAACTCTTGGCCAACTCCCATGGCAGGCCCTTTTCCTTGAGCTTGGCCTGCAGATCGCGCAGGGTCAGGTCCAGCGCCGGGGCATAGCCGGAAATGGCATCGAGCACCTCCTCGACGGTGGGCTGAGTGGACAGCGGCTTGCCCAGCAGCACCGCGATCTCGGCCTCGTAGTGCACCGAACCGCGCTCGGCGGGGATCTTGAAGCCGCCTTCCAGAGGCACCACGCAACTGCCCGGCTTGATGAACAGCAGCGGCTCGCTGGGGATGGGGTTGTCCAGTTCCTTGGCGTGCTCGGCGTAGTTGCGGCCGATGCACACCACCTTGCCCAGCGGGAAATGAATACGCGTACCGTCTACGTACTGGTGCTGATAACTCATGGCCGACTCCTCTGGAACTGCTTTTATTCGGGAGCGAAGATCTTACCCGGATTCATGATGCCGTTCGGATCGAACACCGCCTTAATCGCTTTCATGCAGGCGATTTCCGCCGCCGAGCGGCTGTAGCCCAGGTAATCGCGCTTGGTCATGCCCACGCCATGCTCGGCGGAGATCGAGCCGTGGTAACGCTCGACGATCTCGAAGACCCACTTGTTGACCGTGGCGCAGGAGGCGAAGAACGCGTCCTTGCTCATGTGTTCGGGCTTGAGGATGTTCAGGTGCAGGTTGCCGTCGCCGATATGGCCGTACCAGACCACTTCGTAATGCGGATAGTGCTCGGCCACCACCGCGTCGATGTCGCGCAGAAACGCGGGCACCTTGGAGACGGTCACCGAAATGTCGTTCTTGTACGGGGTCCAGTGGGAGATGGTCTCGGACAGGAACTCGCGCAGCTTCCACAGGTTCTTTAACTGCGTCTCGCTCTGGCTCATCACGCCATCGAGCACCCAGCCCTGTTCCACGCAGTGCTCGAACGTGGCCAGTGCTTCGTTGGCCACCTCATCGGTGCTGGCTTCGAATTCCAGCAAGGCATAGAACGGGCACGGCGTCTCGAACGGTGCAGGCACGTCGCCGCGCTCGAGGATTTTGGCCAGGCCCTTGTCGGAAAAGAATTCGAAGGCGGTGAGGTCGAGCTTGCCCTGGAAGGCATGCAGCACCGGCATGATCGAGTCGAAATCCGGCGTGCCCAGCACCATCGCCGTGAGGTTGCGCGGGGCGCGGTCCAGGCGCATGGTGGCCTCGACCACGAAGCCCAGGGTGCCCTCGGCGCCGATGAACAGTTGGCGCAGGTCGTAGCCGGTGGCGTTCTTGATCAGGTCGCGGTTGAGCTCCAGCAACTCGCCGGTGCCGGTCACCACCTTCAGTCCCGCCACCCAGTTGCGCGTCATGCCATAGCGGATGACTTTGATACCGCCGGCGTTGGTGCCGATGTTGCCGCCGATCTGGCTCGACCCACTGGAGGCGAAGTCCACCGGGTAGTACAAACCCTGCTCTTCGGCGAACTGCTGGAGCTGGCGGGTGATCACGCCCGGCTCACAACGCACGGTGCGGTCGAAGGGGTTGAAGTCGAGAATGCGGTTCATGCCGTCGAACGCCACCACCACCTCGCCATTGGCCGCCACGGCAGCGCCGGACAGCCCGGTGCGGCCGCCCGAAGGCACCAGCGCGAACTGATGGCGATTGGCCCAACGGACGATGGCCTGGACCTGCTCGACGGTCTTGGGCAGCACGATGGCCGTGGGCGCGGGTGGGTAGTGCTGGGTCCAGTCCTTGCCGTAGGCCTCCAGCGAGGCGGGGTCGGTGAGGACCTTCCCAGGGTCTACCAGGGTCTTCAGCTCATCAATTACCGCGTGGTCGGTCATCGGCAGAACTCTCGAACGATTCATGGTCACCCTGAGCACTCTTCACCTGTCGGGATAAGCTCAGACGGTGTCGCGTATGCTAGCATAGCGCCCCCGCCGATCGTGCTAAGGCCCGTCCAAAGCCCGTCGCCGCGCCGCTTTGCCCCTCTTCGCCATTTTTTCTCCGGGATACAGGTTTACGCAGATGAGCAAGACTTCTCTCGACAAGAGCAAGATCAGGTTCCTTCTTCTCGAAGGTGTCCATCAGAACGCCGTGGACACCTTGAAAGCTGCTGGCTACACCAACATCGAGTACCTCACGGGCTCGCTGCCGGATGCCGAACTGAAGGAAAAGATCGCCGATGCCCACTTCATCGGCATCCGCTCGCGCACCCAGCTGACCGAAGAGGTCTTCGACTGTGCGAAGAAACTGGTCGCGGTCGGTTGCTTCTGCATCGGCACCAACCAAGTCGACCTGGGCGCGGCGCGCGAGCGCGGCATCGCGGTATTCAACGCGCCGTACTCCAACACCCGGTCGGTGGCCGAACTGGTGCTGGCCGAAGCCATCCTGCTGCTGCGCGGCATCCCCGAGAAGAATGCCTCCTGCCACCGTGGCGGCTGGATCAAGAGCGCGGCCAACTCCTTCGAGATCCGTGGCAAGAAGCTGGGCATCGTCGGCTACGGCTCGATCGGCACCCAGTTGTCGGTCCTGGCCGAGAGCGTGGGCATGCAGGTGTACTTCTACGACCCGCTGACCAAATTGCCGCTGGGCAACGCCACCCAGGTCACCAGCCTGAACGAACTGCTCGGCCTGGCCGACATCGTGTCGCTGCACGTGCCTGAGCTGCCCTCCACCCAGTGGATGATCGGCGAGAAGGAAATCCGCGCGATGAAGAAGGGCTCGATCCTGATCAACGCCGCGCGCGGCACCGTAGTCGAGCTCGACCACCTGGCCAACGCGATCAAGGACAAGCACCTGATCGGCGCCGCCATCGACGTCTTCCCGGTGGAGCCGCGCTCCAACGACGAAGAATTCGAAAGCCCGCTGCGTGGCCTGGACAACGTGATCCTGACCCCGCACATCGGCGGCTCCACCGCCGAGGCGCAGGCCAACATCGGCCTGGAAGTGGCCGAGAAGCTGGTCAAGTACAGCGACAACGGCACCTCGGTGTCCTCGGTCAACTTCCCTGAAGTGGCCCTGCCGGCGCACCCGGGCAAGCACCGTCTGCTGCACATCCACGAGAACATTCCGGGCGTGCTCAGCGAGATCAACAAGGTGTTCGCCGAAAACGGTATCAACATCTCCGGCCAGTTCCTGCAGACCGACGAGAAAGTCGGCTATGTGGTGATCGACGTCGACGCCGAGTACTCGGACCTGGCGCAAGAGAAGCTGCAACAGGTCAAAGGCACCATCCGCTCGCGCGTACTGTTCTGATCGATAAGACCGGTCCGGGAAACCGGACCGGTCGCAAACAGGCTGCGCACTCGCCTACCGCCTGTTCAGAAATATCCCTACTGAAAAATTCCCCGCCTGCCTCAAACATACGCCCGATATCGGGGTCATAGGCAGCGTTCGACCCTGGCCGACCCAAAAGCCTTGGCGAGCTGACTTCATCTGCCGAGAATCAGAAGGGAATTCCATGCGTTTGACCACTGGCCTGCTGCTGGCAGCCCTCATCAGCCCACTGGCCCAAGCCGAGCTGATCGACGAAATCAACGACCGGGGCGAGCTGCGCATCGCCGTGCAGGCCGACAACGCCCCTTACGCGTTCAAGAAAGACGAGCAGTTGACCGGCTTCGATATCGAGTTCGGCCAGGAACTGGCGCGTGAACTCGATGTGCGCGCGCAGTTCGTCGAAGCGCCGGCCAACGAGGTGCTGCCCGGCGTGCAAAGCGGCATGTACGATATCGCCCTGACACCGGTAGCAGGTCAACCCGCCAGCCAAGGCGCGCTCGACCTGAGTCAGCCGTTCGCCGAAAAGACCTTGGTCATCCCCTTCCAGAAAGACAACCCTGCGTTCCAGAGCGCGTTGAACAATGCATTGCAGCGGCTCGAGGACAGCGGACGAACCGCCGAGCTGGAACACAAGTGGCTCGACCCCGAGACGGCGCCGTCCGTCACTCCAGCGCCTGCCGAGCCTCCTCCAGCTCCAGCTCACTGAACACCCGCACGCCCTCACGGCGCAACAGTGCAGCCACCACCCCTTCGCCCGGCACCTTCACACCGCTGAAGGTGCCATCGTAGGTCAGTTGATTGCCGCAGGACGGGCTGCCGGACTTGAGCACCGCTACCTTGATCGCATGCCGTCGCACCAGCGCCAGCGCCTGTTGGGCGCCGCCGAGAAACGCCGCGCTGACATCCTCGCCGCTGACCGTGATCACCTGGGTCTGCCCGTCCAGCACCTGGCCACCTTGCCCACCGCGAATCTCCGCCGCCGGCCGTGGCGTGGGCAGCCCGCCAGCCACTTCCGGACACAGCGGCACCACCCGGCCTTCGGCCTGCCAGCGCCTGAGCACCTGCGGATGGCCACTGGCGCGCCCGTCGTAGCGCACCGGCTGGCCCAGCAGGCAGGCGCTGACCAGGACCTTCGGCAAATCAGAACGGATCATTGCCACGCCGCCTGAACCAGCCGGTCAGCGACAGGCGTTCGCGCGTCGCTGGCAGCACTTCGTGGGGTATCTCGCCGGACAGGAACACCACCAGGCTGCCCGCTTGCGGCTGCACGTCACGCTCGACGCCATCGGCGAGGTACATGCGCAACTGCCCGCCCTCGGTCGGTTGCCAGTCGTGGTTGAGGTAGAGCACCGCCGAGACCATGCGCCGATCGTCGTCGCGAAAGCGGTCCAGGTGCTTGAGGTAGAACGCCCCGGGCGGATACAGGGCGAAATGGCACTCGAAATCCTCGAGCCCGAGGAACAGGCCGCGATTGATGGCCAGGCGCAGGGTGTCCATCAGTTCCAGGTAGCGGTCGCACGGCTCGGCCTGGCCGGGATCGATCCACTGGATCTGGTCGCCGCGAATCGCTTCGCGCACTTCCTGGCTCGCGCCCCTGCCGACGCCGGCGGGATTGAGCTCGCCCTCGGCATGACGGCGACGGCATTCGGCCGCCAGCGCACGGGCCAGCGCGTCGGGCAGGAAAAGCGGCTGTTGCGACCAGCCACGGGTGGCCAGGTCGTCGACCACGGCCGACAGCAGGGGATGTTCAAGGGGATTAGGCATGGCGCGCATCATATCCATTCGCCCCGAGCGCGCACAGCGCCGCTTGGCCGAGAAGCGCGCGGATATCTCGACAAGGCCTGCCGCCCCACGGACAATGGCGGCCTGCCGACAGGAGTCCTGAATGCGCCGTCTGTTTTCCCTGCTTCTGCTGATGATCTGCACCATGCCTGTCTGGGCAGACAGCCTCGACCAGTTGTACAAGGCCGCGGGTTGGCCTGAGCAACGCGCCCACTTCAACGACGCCCTCGGCGCCGCCCAGTTGCGCTACCGCAACAGCCTGCCTCCGGCGCTGTTCCAGGCCCTGGTCAACAACAGCAATCAGCGCTTCCAGGCCCAGGCCATGGACACCCGCGCCCAGGCCCAACTGCGCGCCAAGCTGAAGAACCCGGCGCCCGCGCTGGCGTTCTTCCAGTCCTCGGTCGGGCGCAAGGTGGTCGCCGCCGAGTTGCTGGCCACCCGCAAGGATCAGTTGGCCAAGAACGCCAAGGGCCTGCCCAGGATCCAAGCCAGCGACAACCGCCTGCTGGCCATCGGTCACCTGGCCCAGGCGCTTCCGGCCCGCGAAGCCGGCGCGGAAGTGAGCCTGGCCATCGCTGGGGTCGCCGCCGACAGCCTCAGCTCGATGATTCCCGGCCTGCTCGGCAACGGTCAGGCCCAAGGTTTGCTCGACGGCCAGCGCCAGCGCCTGATGAACGAAATCGGCGAAGACCTCAACAACACGCTGCTGTACGTCTACCGCGACCTGAGCGACGACGAGCTGGAGCGCTTCGTCGAATTCGCCGAGTCGGCGCCAGGCAAGGCCTACTATCAAGCCGCCCTGGCCGCCGTGCGCGCGGGCCTGGCCGTGGGGCAGAGCAGCGCCGAGCTCAACTGATCAGGCGCTGGTCGAGAAAGGCGAAGTAGCACCGGCGGATGTCCGGCAGCTCATTGGCCAGGTGATGCCGAGCCTGGGGCAGCAGCAGGATGTCCGGTTCGTCGAACTTGTCCTTGAGCACCTTGAGGTTGTACGGCCAGTCCACCGTGCCGTCGGCCTCGCCCTGCACGACCAGCAGCCGACGCCCACTGTGCGGCGCCGCCTCGATGCGCCGGACCCAAGCCATCAATGCGCCGACCCACGCCGTGGGCAAACGCCGGGGCTGTAGCGGGTCGTCCTGCAGGAAGGCGAGAAACGCCGGATCGTTGGTGTTGGCGGTGAAGCGCCGCTCGATGCCATCGACGAAATGACGCAGCACCCGGTAGCTCAACTTCGACCAGCCCCAGGCCCGTGGCCGCACCAAGGGTGCCAGCAGGATCACCTGGCCGTCGGCCGGGCTCTGCTCGGCGCAATGCAGCAGGTGATCGATCACGATGGCGCCGCCAGTGCTTTGTCCACAGAGATGCCAGGGCCGCGGCAGGTCGAGCAGACGCGCCTGCTCGAACAGCGCGTGGAGCACCTGCTGATACACGGCGAAGTCGGCGATGCTGGCGCGTGCGCCGCTGGACAGGCCGTGCCCGGGCAGGTCGCAGGCGATCACTGCGAAGCCTTGGCCCAGCGCCCAGTCGATCACGTGGCGGTACAGACCCATGTGGTCGTAGTAGCCATGCAGCAGGAACAGCGTCGCCACCGGTGCCTGCGGCAGCCACACCTGCCCTGCCAGGTCGAAGCCCGCCACGCTGAAGCCGCCCAGCCATGACGTCACCGGCAGGTCGAGCCCATAGAAGCGCTGGTAGTCCTGGGCCTGCGGCGACAGCGGCGGGCGAGTGGCCAAGGGGGCGAAGCTGGCGCGCAGCAGGTCGGGGTGAAAGGTCGGCAGCATCGAAAAGTCCGCAGTCGCGCAAGTATTGATCTGCGATATTCAGCTCTGCGCCCGGCCATGGCAAGCTGACGACTTCGCCCGGCGCTCGATCCAGTGTGCCGCCGCCCCATAGCGGACACTCCATGAAGACCCTCAGTACCCTGCTTGCCGCCCTGCTCTGCGCCGCCGCCCTGTGGTGGGCCTACGACAGCTTCCAGTCTCGCTACCTGCGCACCTTCGACGATTCCGCCACGCTGTTCGAGGGCGGCACACTGCGCCTGCCGGCCGGGCTCGCCGGGCCGGGAGCGATCCGGGTGGTGCACTTCTGGGACCCGGCCTGCCCGTGCAACGTCGGCAACCAGCAGCACCTGGCCGAGCTGGTCGAGCACTTCGCGCCCCAGGGCGTGACCTTCCATGTGCTGCGCAAGCCCGGCAGCCATGGCCAGCTTCCGGCCAACCTCGACGCCCTGCAACCCCTGGCCGAGCTGCCCGGCAGCGAGCAGCTTCCCGCCTCGCCTGCCGTGGCCATCTGGGACCGCGAAGGCCGGCTCGCCTACTTCGGCCCCTACAGTGCAGGGGCGGTGTGCAATTCGAGCAACAGCTTCATCGAACCGGTACTGCGCGCGCTGCTGCAAGGACGCCACGTCGATGCCTCCAACGCCCTGGCCAGCGGCTGCTACTGCCCCTGGCGGTCCTGATCAATCGCGCACCCGCGCCGGATTGCCCACCACCACCGCACCGGCCGGCACATCGCGGGTGACCACGCTACCGGCGCCGACCACGGCGTCGTCGCCGATGGTGACGCCTGGCAGGATGATCGCCCCACCGCCGATCCACACGTTGTTGCCGATCGTCACCGGCCGCCCGCTTTCCAGGCCCGTGCGGCGCATGGCCGGATCCAGCGGATGGTCAGCGGTATAGATCTGCACCGAGGGCGCGATCTGGCAGTCGTCGCCGATGCGCACCGGCAGCACGTCGAGGATCACCACGCTGAAGTTGATGAACGTGTTGCTGCCCACGCTGATGTTGTAGCCGTAGTCGCAATAGAACGGCGGGCGGATCACCACGCCCTCGCCGACCTCGGCGAAATGCGCTTGCAGCAAGGCATGGCGCGCCTCCTTGGACAGCAAGGCGCTTTCGCTGTAGCGCTGCATCCAGCGCTTGTTGGCCATCTGTTCGGCCTGAAGCTCGGGGCAGCCAGCGTGATAGAGCTGCCCGGCCAGCATTTTCTGTTTTTCGCTCAGGGACATGGAAACTCCTGCGGGGGTCTGTTCTTCGAGACGCTTTTGCGCTGATCATCTGACCTCGCACACAGCGCAAAATCACAGGGAGCCCCATGAAACGTCGTCTGATGCTGCTGACGGTGGTCGTGGCCAGCGCCGCGGGCGCCGGCTACTGGTACGTACACGCCAAGCTGCCACAACGTGCCGGCGAAGCGACCGTGCCCGGCCTGAGCGCACCGGTGGCCGTGCGCTACGACGGACGCGGCGTGCCGCACCTGCAGGCCGCCAACGAAACCGACCTGTATCGCGCCCTGGGCTACGTACACGCCCAGGACCGACTGTTCCAGATGGAGCTGATACGGCGCCTGGCCCGTGGCGAGCTGGCCGAGGTGCTGGGCAGCAAGCTGGTGCCCACCGACACGCTGTTTCGCAGTCTGCGCATTCGCGAGCAGGCGGCCCGCATGGCCGCACGCGCAGACCCTCAATCGCGGTCCTGGCAGGCGTTGCAGGCTTACCTCGACGGTGTGAACAGCTGGCAAAGCAGCCATCCGCGGCCAGTGGAGTTCGACCTGCTGGGCATCGCCGAACGCCCCTTCACCGCCGAAGACACCCTGAGCGTCGCCGGCTACCTGGCCTACAGCTTCGCCGCCGCATTCCGCACCGAACCGGCATTGACCTACATCCGCGACCAACTCGGCCCCGACTACTTGAAGATCTTCGACCTCGACTGGCATCCGGACGGCGCACTGCGCCCGGCCCTGGCCGCCAGCGACTGGCGCAGCCTGGAAAACCTGGCGCGGCTGAGCCACGAAGCATTGGGCGATGCGGGTATGGCCCAGTTCGAAGGCAGCAACGCCTGGGCCGTGGCCGGCAGCCGCACGCGCAGCGGCCGAGCGCTGTTGGCCGGCGATCCGCACATTGGCTTCGCGGTGCCGGCGGTATGGTACGAGGCCGAACTGTCGGCCCCCGGCTTCAACCTGTACGGTCACTTCCAGGCGCTGAACCCGTTCGCCCTGCTGGGGCACAACCGCGACTTCGGCTGGAGCCTGACCATGTTCCAGAACGACGACGTCGACCTGATCGCCGAAAAGCCCCATCCGGATGACGCCAATCAGGTGCTGGTCGATGGCCAGTGGCACAGACTCGAACGCACCGAGCAGCAGATCGCGGTCAAGGGCGAGGCGCCGGTGAGCATCACCCTGCGCCGCTCGCCCCACGGCCCGATCGTCAACGACGTGCTCGGCGACACCGCTGGCGCTACGCCGGTCGCCCTGTGGTGGGCCTTCCTGGAGACCGATAATCCGATTCTGGAGGCCTTCTACCAGATCAATCGCGCCGACAGCCTGGACAAGATGCGCGCCGCCGCCGCGCAGATCCACGCACCGGGCTTGAACCTGGTGTGGGCCAACGCCGCGGGCGACATCGGCTGGTGGGCAGCCGCGCAATTGCCGATCCGTCCACAGGGCGTCAACCCCACGTTCATCCTCGACGGCAGCAGTGCCCAGGCCGACAAGCTTGGCTTCTATCCCTTCAGCGCCAACCCCCAGCAAGAGAACCCGGCCAGCGGCTATATCGTCTCGGCCAACTATCAACCCCCGGCGGCGATGCCCATTCCCGGCTACTACAACCTGCCCGACCGTGGTCGACAACTGGAGCGCCAACTGTCCGCTGCGCACGTCAAATGGGACCTGGACAACAGCCAGGCCCTGCAGCTCGATACGCGTACCGACTACGGCCCACGCACTCTCGCGCCGCTGCTGAATACCCTGCGGCAGGTGGCCGAAGGCGTCGAGCAGCAGGAGTTGGTCGAGCAACTGGCCGCCTGGGGTGGCGACTATCCGCTGGAGTCCACCAGCGCCACGCTGTTCAACCAGTTCCTCTACGAGCTGGCCTACGCTGCGCTGCACGACGAACTGGGCGATACCTGGTTCCAGGCGCTGATCAACACCCGCGCCATCGATGCCGCGCTGCCGCGCCTGGCCGCCGAGGTGGACTCACCCTGGTGGACGCTGCGCGGTAGCCCGCAACCCACCGACCGCACCGCCATCGTACGCCTGGCCTGGCAGCGCAGCCTGGCGCATCTGCGCGAGCTGTACGGCGACGATCCGGGCCTCTGGCAATGGGGCAAGGTCCACGCCCTCAGCCACAATCACCCGCTGGGGCAGCAGAAGCCGTTGAACCTGCTGTTCAACGTCGGCCCCTTTGCCGCGCCCGGCAGCCATGAAGTGCCGAACAACCTCTCGGCGAAGATCGGCCCGGCGCCCTGGCCAGTGAACTACGGGCCTTCGACCCGGCGCCTGATCGACTTCGCCGACCCGGCCCAGGCCCTGACCATCAACCCCGTGGGCCAGAGCGGCGTGCCGTTCGACCGGCACTACGCCGACCAGGCCGAGGATTACGTGCAAGGGCGCTACCGCAAGGTACAGATGGGCGTGATCCCGGCGCAGAGCACCTTGCGCCTGGTGCCGGCGCGCTAGGGGCTTGAATGGGCGATCAGCCCTGCCACTTGCCGCCTTCGACGATCACGCTTTCAGGTGGGGTATCGTCGCTCAGCTCCTTGCGCACGTACTGGTCATAGAGCTTGAGCAGGAATTTCTCCTCGCCGAGCCTGGCCAGCTCGGCATTGACCCAGTCGCGCAGCTCGGTGTTGCCCTTCTTCACCGCCGGCGCGATGGGCGCTTCCTCGCCCAGCAATTGCGGCAACACGCGATAGCCGGGGTTCTGCTTGGCCCAGCTGAACAGGATCAGGTTGTCCTGGGCATAGGCATCGCCGCGCCCATTGGCCAAGGCCTGCAGCGATTCGCTGTTTTTCTCGAACTTGAGCAGCTTCCAGTCGGGGTGGTTTTTGCTCAGCCAGATATCAGCGGTGGTCCCAGTGGTGACGATGATGGTCTTGTCCGCCAGGTCGTCGAGGGCCTTTATCGGGCTACCGTCGGCGACGATGGCCTGCACCGCCACCCGCAGGTTGGGGTTGGTGAAATCCACCGCTTCCTTGCGCTCCGGGGTGACGGTCATGTTGGCCAGGATCAGGTCGACTTTATCGCTCTGCAGAAATGGAATGCGGCTGGCTGGCTCCACGGCCACGAACTCGACCTTGTTCTCGTCACCGAGCAGGTCCTTGGCGAAGCGGCGGCCGATGTCGGTATCGAAGCCCACATAGCGGCCTTTTTCATCGACGAAGCCGAACGGCGGCTTGTCGGTGAAGACCCCGACGATCAGTTTGTCGCGGGCCTTGATGGTGTCCAGGTAGCTGGCCGAGGCAGCGGGTTTGGCTGCCGCCGAGGAATCGGCCGGCTTGTCGCAGCCGGCCAGCAGCGCCAGGCCGAACAGCGGTGCCAGCAGCTTGGTGAGGTGGGCAGTTTTCATGACAGCTCCTTGTGCGTTGTCTTCGGCAGGCTTTCGACGAAGGAGAACTTGTCCAGGAACTGCTGCGCGCGTGCGGTTTGCGGTCGACTGAAAAAACTCTCGGGGTCGTTCTGTTCAAGGATCCTGCCGGCCTCCATGAACAGGATGCGATCGGCCACCGCGCGGGCGAAGGCCATTTCGTGGGTGACGATGAGCAGGGTCATGCCGTCGCGGGCCAGGCCCTGGATCACTTGCAGCACTTCCTTGACCATTTCCGGGTCGAGGGCAGCGGTGACCTCGTCGAACAGCATCACCTGGGGATTCATGCACAGCGCGCGAACGATGGCGATACGCTGCTGCTGGCCGCCTGAGAGCTGGCGCGCGAAGGCATCGCGCTTGTCCAGCAAGCCGACCCGCGCCAGCAGCGTCTCGGCCTGGGCCTGGGCTTCGGCACGTGGACGTTTCTGCACCTTGAGCGGGCCGAGCAACAGGTTGTCGATCACGCTCATGTGACCGAACAGGTGGTAACTCTGAAACACCATGCCGACCCGCTGACGCACTTGGCGCCAGTCGGTGCCGGGCTGCAACAATTCCTTCCCGTCCAGGCGCAAACTGCCACTGTGCGCAGCTTCAAGACCATTCAGGCAACGCAGCAGCGTGCTTTTGCCGCAGCCGCTGGGACCGAGAATCACCACCACTTCGCCGGCCTGCACCTGCAGGTCGATGTCCTTGAGCACCTGGTGCTCGCCGAAAAACTTGTTGAAACCCCGGAATTCGATCAATGCATTCATGAATGTGCCCAGCGGCGCTCCAGCGCGCGCGAGGCGGCCGAAAGCGGATAGCAGACGAAGAAGAAGAACAGGAACAGAGCGCCGTAGATCAATACCGATTCGTAGGTGCGCTCGATGATCTGCTGGCCGGCCTTGATCACCTCGACCACGCCGATCAGCACGGCCAGCGAACTGGTCTTGACGATGCGGGTGTAGAGGTTGATGGTCGGCGGCGTCATGCGTTTGAGCGCCTGGGGCAGCAACACGTAGCCATACAGCTGCAGCCCGGACAGGCCGATCGACAGCCCTGCCTCACGCTGTCCGCGCGGCAGCGAGGTAAGCGCACCGCGCACCACCTCGCCGATCTCGCTGGCGCCCCACAGTCCCAGCACCAGCACGGCGCACCAGAAGCTGGGAATGCTTACGGAAAAGACGATCGGCAGACCGAAGAACACCAGGTACAGCCAGACCAGTACCGGAATGGCGCGAAACAGCTCCAAGTAGACCTGCAGGGCGATGTTCAGCGTACGTCTACCGAGCGTGGCCAACACGCCATACAACACCCCGCCCACGGTCGCGAAAACGATGCCCAACCCCGAGATGGCCAAGGTCTGCGCCGCGCCCCTGGTCAGTTGCGGCAAGGACACCAGCAACAGCTCAATTGCCGAACTGGCCATGTTGCAGCCTCCTTTCCAGTGCCCTTAGCAGCAGCGACAGGGGCAGGAACAGCAGCACGCACAGCAGCGTCAGCACCGTGAGCATCTCGTAGGTCTTGTAGTACAAAGCGATGTAGTTCTTGGTGGTGTAGAGGATTTCCGGCACCGCCACCGCCGACACCACGGTGGTCTCCTTGAGCAGGAAGATGAAGTTGGCGAACAGTGCCGGCAGGCTGAGAATGCTGGCCTGGGGCAGGATCACATGGCGCAGCAACTGGCCCTCGGACAGGCCGATGGCGCGCCCGGATTCCAGTTGCGCACGCGGTACCGCTTCGACGCCGGCACGCAGCACCTCGGTGAGGTAAGCGCCGCCCATGAAGGTCAGGGTGATGATCGCCGCCGCGAAGCCGGAAACCTTCAGGCCCAGGCTCGGCAGTGCGAAGTAGACGAAGAACAGTTGGATGAGCAACGGCGTGTTGCGAGCCAACTCCACGTAGCCCTTGACCATGCGCCACAGGTAGGGCGTGCGCAGCACCAGAAGTGCGGCGTTGAACAGGGCCACCAGCAGCGACGTGGCGATGGCGATCAACCCGACCTGAAGGGTCACGCCGACGGCGCTGACGAAAGCGGGCAAGGTGCTGAGCAAGAAGGCGGTATCGAACGTCATGGACGACGTCTCGGTGCAGGTTCTACGGGGTACGACATGGCGAACATTCCCTGTGCGGCGCGAGGTTCGCTCAGCGGCGCGGGTCATCGTGGAGGGCGCCGGTGGGCACCATGGGTAGACTCTAAAGGCATAAAAAATTTTCTCTAAATACCTTTATTGCATATTGATATCACCCACTTGCCGGCTTGGAAATTTCATCTGCCCTCTCCGGATCTTTCCTCGTCCCAAGCCCTCAAACAGCTCCCGGACGACAGGCACTTCGGCCTTGAGCGATGATCCCATGCCCCACACCACTCCCCCTCCCACCCCTGAACAACTGCAATGGCTGCTGGCCCTGTACAAGGCGCTGAACGGCGCGCGCTGAGTATCACCCGCCCTGTCTTTCCACAAACGAAAACGCCGACGCAAAAGCGTCGGCGTTTTCCGGTGGAGCGCTGAAGCGGCGAATCAGAACGCTGGCAGCACTGCGCCTTGGTACTTTTTCTCGATGAAGGCTTTCACTTCCGGGCTGGTCAGGGCCTTGGCCAGCTTCTGCATGGCATCGCTGTCCTTGTTGTCAGGACGGGCGACCAGGAAGTTGACGTAAGGCGAGTCGCTGCCCTCGATCACCAGGGCGTCCTTGGCCGGATTCAAGCCCGCTTCCAGCGCATAGTTGGTGTTGATCATGTCCAGGTCGACCTGATCCAGCACACGCGGCAGCATGGCCGATTCGAGCTCGAGGAACTTGAGCTTCTTCAGGTTCTGGGCAATGTCCTTCGGTGTGGCCAGGGCGTTGCTCGGGTCTTTCAGGGTGATCAGCCCGGCCTTCTGCAGCAGCAGCAAAGCGCGGCCACTGTTGCTGCCCTCGTTGGGGATGGCGACGGTGGCGCCGTCTTTCAGCTCGGAGAGGCTCTTGACCTTTTTCGAGTAACCGCCGAAGGGCTCGACGTGCACACCGACCACGGTTTCCAGATGGGTGCCTTTGCCTTCGTTGAAGTTCTTCAGGTACGGCAGGGTCTGGAAGTAGTTGGCATCCAGGCGCTTCTGGTCCACCTGTACGTTCGGCTGCACATAGTCGGTGAAGACCTTGATCTCCAGATCCACCCCTTCCTTGGCCAGGGTCGGCTTGATCAGCTTGAGGATTTCGGCGTGGGGCACGGGCGTGGCTGCCACCACCAGTTTCTCGGCCGCCTGGGACAGGCCGGACAGGGACAGCGCAGCGGCGAACGCCGTGGTCAGCAGGGTCTTCTTCATGGTGATCCTTGTTCTTGAGCCTAGGCCATCAACGATGGCGAATTCAGGTGCCGCACCGCAAGCGGCGGGCGTGGAGCGGACAATACCGGTAATTTTTATGCCCTAACAATATCTTTTAATTCAGTGCTTATTCCAAAAACAAAAAGCCATCATGGCTTTCGCTTCTGAGCACTCTGAATCCCCTCTAGCCCGCGCCAGGCTTGAGCTCGGTCAGATATTTCTGCAGCAGTGCACGCAGTGCGGCGAGCGTCTGCGGCTCGCGGCTGCGGCCCAATTGGGCCAGCCGCGTCTCCAGGCTGGCCAGAGGCGAACGGTCCGGCAGGTCCAGGTGCTGCGGCAGGATTTCCTCACCCTCGGCCTGCAGCAAGGCGAAGTGAATGACGTTCTCCAGCTCGCGGGTATTGCCCGGCCAACTGTGCGCCTCCAGCGCCTGCTGCGCGGCCTCGCTGATCAGCGCTACGCCCCGCTCCAGGCGGGCGCTGTAGATACCGACGAAATACTCGGCCAACGGCAGGATGTCACCGACCCGATCGCGCAGCGGCGGCAGCTCGAGCTCACCTTCGTGCAGGTACAGGTACAGCCGTTCATTGAAGCGCCCGGCGCGTACCGCTTGAGCCAGGTCGATGCTGGAGGCGGCGACCAGGCGCACGTCCACCGCCTGCGGCTGCTGCGCGCCGACCCGCGTCACCTCGCGATTCTCCAAGGCGGCCAGCAGCTTGCCCTGGATCGTCAGTGGCAAATCGCCGATCTCGTCCAGGTACAAGGTGCCGCCGTTGGCCGAGCCGAACCAGCCGGCACGGCTGCTGGCGCTGCCGCCATGAATGCCGGCGCTGTAGCCGAACAGCTCGGCGTCGGCGTAGGTGTGGCTGATGCCTGCGCAGTTGACCGAAACGAACAGCCCGGCACGGTCGCTGGCGCGGTGAATCTGCCGCGCCAACAGCTCCTTGCCGGTGCCGGTCTCACCGCGGATCAACACCGGCAGCGGCTGTGGCGCCAGGCGCTCCAGCGCCTCACGCAGTTGCTGCGAGCGCGGATCGACGAACACCAGCGCCTTGGCGCGGATGCTCAATGGGCTCTTGTCCAGCTCGGGAAAGGTCAGCAACGGCTGGCCAAAAGGGTGATTGAAACTCATGGCAGACTCCCGCCCCGCAGCGCGCGGTGCAACGGTGAAAAGCGTGTTCAGGCGCGACGCAGGGCCTGCTGGTCGATACGCCCTTGCAGCCGGAAAAGATAGGCGAAGCCCTGCTCCCAACGTTCGTGGCCGGACTTGACGTTGATGTGCCCGGCATTGCTCAGCAGCCCGACCTCCGCGCCCCAGGCGCTGGCCAAGGCGAGTGCGCGCGGCACACTCACGGCCGGGTCGTTGTCCGAGCTGACCACCTGGCTGGGGAACGGCAACGGCTGCGTGGAAATGGGTGCGAAATTGCGCAACGCCGCCGCGCAGGTCGGCCGCTCCACATCCGCCGGCGCCACCAGCAGGGCGCCGTGGACCTGACGTAGCGCGCTCGGGCTGGCCTGCGCCGCCCAATGGGCCACGGTGATGCAACCCAGGCTGTGGGCGATCAGGATCACCGGCGAACGCTCGGCGACGATGGCCTGGTCGAGCGCCGCCACCCAATCGCCGCGCTGCGGCGTCAGCCAATCCAGTTGCTCGACCCTGACGCTGTTGGGCAGGCTGCGCTGCCAATGGCTCTGCCAGTGATTGTCTGGCGATCCTTGCCAGCCCGGCACAATCAGGTAACGAATGGATGCACTGCGCATGGGGTCGCCTCCTTGGAACTGGGGTGTCTTGGGGCACCAGTATAAGGAGACAGTTATATTCTCAAAGGAATAAGAAGCTATTTATTAATAACCAAAATCATTATTCACCTACAGCACGACCCGCAGACACTGCCCCGCGTGATACAGCGAGAAGCCTGATTCGTAGAACAATGTACGCAACGACGGCACGCTGACCGGCTTCATCGGCGAGAAGGGAATGGGCAGGTGTTGGTGGTCGCCCTTGAACAGAAACTCGGCGAAGGCGCGCCCGATCACCGTGCCCGTGGTGTTGCCCCGACCGTTGTAGCCGGTCACCGCCACCACCCCCGGCGCCGGCTCGAATAGGCGCATCAGGTGATCGGGGGTGAAGTCGATGCAGCCGGTCCAGTGCATCTCCCACGGCACCTGGCCCAGTTCCGGGAAGTAGTGACGCTGGATGCGGTCGGCCCAGCGGCGCACGAACCAGGCTGGCTTGTTGTCGACCCGCCCGAGGCTGCCGAGCAGCAGGCGGCCCTGGTCGTCGCGACGGATGCTGCTGAGCACGGTGCGGGTGTCCCACGAACCCTGACCGTGGGGCAGGATCTGGTCCGCCGCCGCCCCCTGCAGCGGTTTCGAGGCGATCTGGTAGTAGTAGCCGCGAAAGAACTGCTTGCGCAGCACGTTCCAGTCGCCTTCGGTGTAGGCGCCGGTCGAGATCACCACCTGCTGCGCCCGCACGCTACCGCCGGCAGTCGTCACCTGCCAGCCGTCGCCGTCACGCACCAGCGCCTGCACCGGCGACTGCTGCAACAGCACGCCGCCCAGCCGCTGCACGGCGTCGGCTAGCCCTTGGGTGTAGGCCATGGGATTGAGAGTGCCGGCGCGGCGGTCGAGCAGCGCGGCGGCAATCTGCTCGGTGCCGCAGTATTCGCGGCAGGCGGCGCCGGTCAGCAGTTGCACATCGGCGCCGCGTCGCTGCCATTGCGCCTGGCGCGCCTGCAGATCGGCAATGCCGGCCGCGTTGTGCGCCATGTGCAGGGTGCCCTGGTGCCTGGCCTGGCACTCGATGCCCAGGCGCTGGATCAGGGCGAAGACCTCGGCCGGCGCCTGGCCGAGCACCTGGTTCAGTCGCCCGCCACGTTCGGCCCCCAGGGTCGCCTCGACATCGTCGGGACGAATCCACGTGCCCGCGTTGACCAGGCCGACATTGCGCCCGGAGCCGCCACGCCCGACTTCGTGCGCTTCCAGCACCACCACCGAACGGCCTTGCTCGAGCACGTGCAACGCCGCTGACAACCCGGTGATGCCAGCGCCGATCACGCAGACATCGGCCCGCCGCTCGCCGGCCAGAGGCTGGACGGCGACGCTTGGCCGGGTGATCGTTTCCCACAGACAGGCTTGACGCAGATCGGACATGGCCCGGCTCCTGCAATGTTGTTCTTGTCGTAGCCTTGCAGGGGCGCGGACCGACGCCGGGCCCCGTATTCAGATCGCTCAGTCGAAGACGATGCCCTGCGCCAGCGGCAACTCGCGGGAGTAGTTCACGGTGTTGGTCTGCCGGCGCATGTAGCCTTTCCAGGCATCCGAGCCGGACTCGCGTCCACCACCGGTTTCCTTCTCACCGCCGAAGGCGCCGCCAATCTCGGCGCCGCTGGTGCCGATGTTGACGTTGGCGATGCCGCAATCGCTGCCGGAGGCGCTCTGGAAGCGCTCGGCCTCGCGCACGTCGGTGGTGAAGATGCACGACGACAGGCCCTGCGGCACGGCGTTGTTCAGGTGCAAGGCCTGGTCGAAATCGTCGTAGGCCAGCACGTAGAGAATCGGCGCGAAGGTTTCGTGACGCACCACCGCGCTCTGGGTCGGCATCTCGACGATGGCCGGCGCCACGTAGTAGGCATTCGGGTAGCGCTCGGCCAGTTGCCGCTCGCCGCCGAACACGGCCCCCCCCTCGTCACGGGCTTGGGCCAAGGCGCCCTGCATGGCGTCGAACGATTGCTGGTCGATCAGCGGACCGACCAGGTTGTCCTGGCGCGGATCACCGATACGCACCTTGGCGTAGGCGGCCTTGAGGCGAGTGAGCACTTCGTCCTTGATCGAACGGTGGACGATCAGTCGGCGCAGGGTGGTGCAGCGTTGACCTGCGGTGCCCACGGCGGAGAACAGGATGCCGCGCACGGCCAGGTCCAGGTCGGCGCTGGGGGCGAGGATCATGGCGTTGTTGCCACCCAGTTCCAGGATGCAGCGACCGAAGCGCGCGGCCACCCGTGGCGCCACTTCGCGGCCCATGCGGGTGCTGCCCGTGGCGCTGATCAACGCGACACGCGGGTCGTCGACCAGGGCCTCGCCGGCTTCACGGGCGCCGATCACCAGTTGGCTCAGTCCCTGGGGCGCATCGGCGAAGGCGTCCAGCGCCTTGCCCAGCAGCGCCTGGCAGGCCAAGGCAGTCAGCGGGGTCTTCTCCGAAGGCTTCCATACCACGGCGTTGCCCGCCACCAGCGCCAGCGTGGTGTTCCACGCCCACACCGCCACCGGGAAGTTGAACGCGCTGATCACCCCCACCACACCCAACGGGTGCCAGGATTCACGCATGTGGTGGCCGGGGCGCTCCGAGGCGATGGTCAGGCCGTACAGTTGACGCGACAAGCCGACGGCGAAATCGCAGATGTCGATCATCTCCTGCACTTCGCCCAAGCCTTCCTGGGTGATCTTGCCCGCCTCGATACTCACCAGTTCGCCCAATTCGGCCTTGTGCGCCCGCAGCACCTCGCCGAACAGGCGCACCAACTCGCCCCGACGCGGAGCCGGCACATCGCGCCAGCGCTCGAAGGCTTGCTGCGCACGGTCGATGCAGGCCACGGTCTGGTCCTTGCCCAGCAGTGTCACCGAAGCGATGCGGCTGCCGTCGATCGGCGTGTGGACAGGATGGTCGCCCTGGGTGTAATCCGCAGCGGCAACGCCGAGACGCTCGAGCAATCCAGCAACCATGGTGCTTCTCCTGGAATCGTTTGGACGGTTGAAAAGTGACGGGCAATCAGTATTAATCCGATTGCTTCGCTGCCACAAATGACCTTTATTCCACTAATCATTCCCCTAGGGAATGGTTGACTGCCTCGAGAAAAACCATGTCCAAGCGCCTGGTCCCGTCGATGACGGCCCTGCAGTGTTTCGAGGCGGCGGCTCGCCACCTGAACTTCACCCGTGCCGCGCAGGAGTTGCACCTGACCCAGAGCGCGGTGAGCAAACAGGTGGCGCAGCTCGAAGAGCTGCTGCGCCATCACCTGTTCCTGCGTATCCGCCGGCGCTTGCAGCTCACCCCGGCCGGCGCGTTGTACCTGGCCGAGGTGAACAAGATCCTCACTCAGCTGGACATGTCCAGCCGCTACGTCCTGACCTACGGCGAGCAGACCGAAGTGCTCAAGGTCGCCACCCAGCCGAGTTTCGGCGTGCGCTGGCTGATCCCCCGGCTCAAGGGCTTCGGCAAGCGCCACCCGAACATTCACCTGGACATCCGCAACGAGATGGAGCCCTTCGCCTTGCTGCAAGGCTCGGCCGACGTGGTGTTCTTCTATGGACGAGGGACTTGGCCCGGCGCGACCTGTATCGAGTTGTTCGGCGAGGAGGTGGTGCCGGTGTGCGCGCCGGAGCTGCTCAGCGAGGGCGCGCTGAAGGGGCCGGCCGATGTAGCGGCAAGGGTATTGCTGCAAAGCACCTCGCGGCCCGAGGCCTGGCATGAATGGTTCCTGGAGCAGGGCCTGCACACCGACAACAGCTACCAGGGGCCGCGCTTCGATACCTTCTACATGGCGCTCAGTGCCGCTCAGTCGGGCTGCGGCGTCGCGCTGGTGCCGCGCTACCTGGCCAGCCGCGAATTGGCCGAAGGCAGCCTGGTGATCGCCTGGGAGCATGCGATGCAAAGCCCGGGCAAGCACTATCTGGCCTACGCCGAGCATGCTGCTGAAGTGCCCAAGGTGCGGGCACTGGTGGAGTGGATCGGCGTCGGCCAGTGAGCTTCAGGCGTGGCGGGCGTCGTGGCAGCGTTGGAAACGCGCCTCCAGGCCACGGTCGGGCATCTGGTGCGTGCGCAGGGCCTTGAGCGTCTGTTCCACGTAGTCGCGCGTGGTGCCGAAGCGGCCCTTGGCATTGGCGAGGATCTGGCTGAGCAGGCTGTCGGGCAGGTTGCCGGCGTAGCACGGCAGGTGGCGCTCGAGTACGAAGCCCAGCGCCTGTACCTTGCTGCTGTCGTCCAGGCGGCAAGTCAGCCAGTGCGGACGATACGCCGGGAAAGGCATCTCGCGTTGCCACAAGGCGCGCAAGGAGTCTTCCAGGCAGCGCTCTTCCAGGCGATAGGCGAAGCCGCTGCACGAGCCGCCGCGGTCGAGCCCGAACACCAGGCCTGGGCATTCCGGCGTGCCGCGGTGCTCGTGGGACCAGAGGTACAAACCGCGGTGATAGCCATGCACGCGCGCGCGCCGGCGCTCCACCGAATCGCATTCCGGACGCCAGATCAGCGAGCCATAGGCGAACAGCCATACCGGCCCGCCTTCATGACGGGACATGGTCGCCTGCATCGAAAGATGCAGTTGATCGGGAGTCAGTTGCTGGCCGAAATCCAGCGAAGGGGGATAGGACACTTGCCACTTAGAACTTTCAAGTACCGACATAGGCTGCCGCCGTTGTTTCCTGTGCAAAGCATGGACTGGGGTCTGTTTGAAAAGTCTTGAGACGAAGGTCAGGCAAGACGAAAACCGCCGAGGAAGCGGAGTTTACGGGTTGTAAATGAGCATTCCGAGGCGGTTTTCAACGCAGCATCACCGAGTATCAAGACTTTTCAGACAGAGCCTAGGGTCTATTTGAACGCAGTATGGGCAAGTGCAGATACCGTTCGGACAAAGCCCACGAACTTGCACCGCCAGCGCCCGCTGGCCGTCTGGGTCAGCGCATACGACGCTGGGTGAAGTCCATGCGCTTAACTTAAGGCAATCGCGCAGAGTATCTCAAGCCCCGAGAACACAGTTTTATGCACAATACCGACAGCCGGAGCGACGGTTATGAATAGATTAAAAGTTATTCATGCATTCAGTAATAATGGCGACCTTATAATCGACGCCTGCAACTTTGGTTATTACTGCGGACGTGTCATTGCGACACGTCCGTCGCTTCAATTGCGCGGGGCGTAGGCGAAGACGTCGGCGCGCATGCGGTGCGCATCCATACCCGCTTCCACCAGGGCATCGAGCGTGGCATAGACCATGTTCGGCGAGCCGCTGGCATACACATGCACGCTGTTGAGGTCGGCGATGTCTTCGCGCACCGCCTCGTGCAACAGCCCGCAGCGTCCCTCCCAGCCACACAGGTCGCTGACCACCTTGTGCAGGAACAGATTGGGCAGGCGCTGCCACTGCGCCCAGTGCTCGATGGCGTAGAACTCGTCCGGGCGCCGCACGCCCCAGTAAAGGTGGACCGGGTGCTCGAAGCCGTGGGCACGGCAATGCTCGATCAGGCTGTGCATCTGGCCCATGCCGGTGCCGGCGGCGATCAGCACCAACGGACCGTCTGGCAGCTCGGCCAGATGGGCATCGCCGAACGGCAGCTCGACGCGCGCCATGCCCGTGCGTTGCAACTGCTCGATCAGTTGCACGGCGCTGCGCTCGCGGGCCAGCACGTGCAGTTCGAGATCCCGTCCGGCGTGGGGCGCCGAGGCCAGGGAAAACGCGGCCTTGTCTGCACCTTCGCGCTCGATCAGCAGGTACTGCCCGGCGTGATAGCGCGGCAGCTTGCCAGCCGGCGCGCGCAGGCGCACGCGCCAGACATCGCCGCCGACCTCGACGCACTCGCTGACGCTGCAGGCCAGCGCGCGCACGGGCAGTTCACCGAGGGCCAACACCCCATCCCACAACAGCACGCAGTCTTCCAGCGGCTCGGCGATGCAGGTGAACAGCTCACCCTGATCGCGGACCTCGCCTTCCTGGCGTACCCGCCCTTCCACCAGCAATGCCGCGCACACATGGCAGTTGCCGTTGCGGCAACTGCTCGGGCACTCGTAACCCAAGCGCCGCGCTGCTTCCAGAATCCTTTCGCCCGGCTGCACGGACAGTACCGCGCCGGACGGCTGCAAGGTCACCTGCATCACTCTATATTCCCAACTGGTCCCACAGCTCATCGATGCGGCGGGTGACGGCCTCGTCCTTGACGATGACCCGGCCCCATTCGCGTGTCGTCTCGCCCGGCCACTTGTGGGTGGCATCCAGGCCCATCTTCGACCCCAGGCCCGATACCGGCGACGCGAAGTCGAGGTAGTCGATCGGCGTGTTGTCGATCATCACCGTATCACGCTTGGGATCCATGCGCGTGGTGATGGCCCAGATCACGTCGTTCCAGTCGCGGGCGTTGATGTCGTCGTCGGTGACGATAACGAACTTGGTGTACATGAACTGTCGCAGGAACGACCACACGCCCAGCATGACGCGCTTGGCGTGCCCCGGATACTGCTTCTTCATGGTCACGACGGCCATGCGGTACGAGCAGCCTTCGGGCGGCAGGTAGAAGTCGACGATCTCGGGGAACTGCTTCTGCAGGATCGGTACGAACACCTCGTTCAGCGCCACGCCGAGAATCGCCGGTTCATCCGGCGGACGGCCGGTGTAGGTGCTGTGGTAGATCGGCTTGTGCCGATGAGTGATGCGCTCGACGGTGAACACCGGGAAGCTGTCCACTTCGTTGTAGTAGCCGGTGTGGTCGCCATAGGGGCCTTCGGGGGCCATCTCGCCCGGATGGATCACGCCCTCGAGAATGATCTCGGCGGTGGCCGGCACCTGCAAGTCGTTGCCACGGCACTTGACCAGTTCGGTACGGTTGCCGCGCAGCAGGCCGGCAAAGGCGTATTCCGACAAGGTATCGGGCACCGGTGTCACCGCGCCGAGGATGGTCGCCGGGTCCGCACCCAGCGCCACGGCGACCGGGAACGGCTGGCCCGGATGCTTTTCGCACCATTCGCGGTAGTCCAGCGCACCGCCACGGTGGCTCAGCCAGCGCATGATGACCTTGTTGCGACCGATCACCTGCTGGCGGTAGATACCCAGGTTCTGCCGGTCCTTGTTCGGACCACGGGTGACGGTCAGCCCCCAGGTGATCAGCGGCGCGACGTCACCCGGCCAGCAGTGCTGGATCGGCAGTTGAGACAGGTCGACGTCTTCACCCTCGACCACCACCTCCTGGCACACCGCGTCCTTGATCACCTTCGGCGCCATGGACACGACCTTCTTGAAGATCGGCAGCTTCGACCAGGCATCCTTCAGGCCTTTCGGCGGCTCGGGCTCCTTGAGGAAGGCCAGCAACTTGCCGATCTCACGCAGCTCGCTCACCGACTCGGCGCCCATGCCCATGGCCACACGCTCGGGCGTGCCGAACAGGTTGCCGAGCACCGGCATGTCGAAGCCGGTGGGCTTTTCGAACAGCAGCGCCGGGCCCTTGGCCCGCAACGTGCGGTCGCAGACTTCGGTCATTTCCAGAATGGGCGAGATCGGAACCTGGATGCGCTTGAGTTCGCCGCGCTGCTCCAGGCCGCGAATGAAGTCGCGTAGATCGCGATACTGCATGCGTGAGCCTCATGTTGGCCGTATCGGTCGGGGTGCAGAGTGTAACGTGTTTGGCTGAAATGAGTGGGGGCCGCTACCTGCTTCGTCGCCGGTGAACCGCCCCGTCAGGAGCAGGTTCACCGGCGATGAAACACGTAGCGGCCCCCACTTTTGCCGCGATGAAACGCTTACTTGCGCTTCATCGACAGGAAGAACTCATCGTTGGTCTTGGTCTGCTTGAGCTTGTCGATGAGGAACTCGATGGCCGCCACTTCGTCCATCGGGTGCAGCAACTTGCGCAGGATCCACATGCGCTGCAGCTCGTCGTCGGCAGTCAGCAGTTCTTCGCGGCGGGTACCGGACTTGTTGATGTTGATGGCCGGGAACACACGCTTCTCGGCGATGCGACGGTCCAGCGGCAGTTCCATGTTGCCGGTACCCTTGAACTCTTCGTAGATGACCTCGTCCATCTTCGAGCCGGTCTCGACCAGCGCGGTGGCGATGATGGTCAGCGAGCCGCCTTCCTCGATGTTACGGGCCGCGCCGAAGAAGCGCTTGGGCTTTTCCAGGGCATGGGCGTCGACACCACCGGTGAGCACCTTGCCGGAGCTCGGAATCACGGTGTTGTAGGCACGGGCCAGACGGGTGATGGAGTCCAGCAGGATGACCACGTCCTTCTTGTGCTCGACCAGGCGCTTGGCCTTCTCGATGACCATTTCGGCGACCTGCACATGGCGGGTCGGCGGCTCGTCGAAGGTCGAGGCGACCACTTCGCCGCGCACGGTGCGCTGCATCTCGGTCACTTCTTCCGGGCGCTCGTCGATCAGCAGGACGATCAGGTGGCACTCGGGATTGTTGCGGGTGATGTTGGCCGCGATGTTCTGCAACATGATGGTCTTGCCCGCTTTCGGCGGGGCGACGATCAAGCCGCGCTGACCTTTGCCGATGGGCGCGCACAGGTCGATGACTCGACCGGTGAGGTCTTCGGTGGAGCCGTTACCCGCTTCCATCTTCAGGCGATGGTTGGGGAACAGCGGCGTCAGGTTTTCGAAGAGGATCTTGTTCTTCGCGTTTTCCGGACGGTCGAAGTTGATGGTATCGACCTTCAGCAGCGCGAAGTAACGCTCCCCTTCCTTCGGCGGACGGATCTTGCCGACGATGGTATCGCCGGTGCGCAGGTTGAAGCGGCGGATCTGGCTGGGCGAGACGTAGATATCGTCAGGGCCGGCCAGGTACGAGGCGTCTGCCGAACGCAGGAAACCGAATCCATCCTGGAGAATCTCCAGCACGCCGTCACCCGAGATTTCTTCGCCGCTCTTGGCGTGTTTTTTCAACAGGGCGAAAATCACGTCCTGCTTGCGCGAACGGGCCATGTTTTCGATGCCCATCTGTTCGGCCATTTCCAGCAGATCGGTAATCGGCTTTTGCTTGAGTTCTGTCAGGTTCATAAGGGGAGTGACGTAATCATGTAAGAAGGGGGGAATTAAGCTTCTGGCTTAATGAAGCCGCGCCGCTAGATTGGCGACAGGATCGCGTACTGATTCGAATTGGGAGTGCGTCGGCGACGGCATGTAGAGGGCACTGGAGAAACAGTGCGAGGCCGAATGTAACACTTGCTTTTTTGGGCGTCTAGTGGTTTTGACGGTGGAAACCGGACCCAGGGGACGGGAGACGCGGTTCACCCAAGACTGCCACGAAGCAGCCCCGACACGCTCATGCGCACAGCATCAAGCGTCGGCGGGGCGCTTCACATCACAGGTGGGCGTCGATGAACGCAGTCAGTTGCGACTTGGACAGCGCGCCTACCTTGGTCGCTTCGACGTTGCCGTTCTTGAACAGCATCAGCGTCGGGATACCACGCACGCCGTGCTTGGCGGGTGTTTCCTGGTTATCGTCGATATTCAGCTTGGCGACGGTCAGCTTGCCATCGTAGCTCGAAGCGATGTCGTCCAGCACCGGGGCGATCATCTTGCAGGGGCCGCACCATTCAGCCCAGTAATCCACCAGTACAGGGCCTTCGGCCTTGAGCACTTCGGCCTCGAAAGTGGCGTCGGTGACGTGTTTGATCAGATCGCTGCTCATGGCGTTCTCCAGGTCGAAAGCGAAAAAAGTGGCCCATCATAGCCGTACCCACGGCCTATCGGAAGTCGCGAGCGATTGAGTGTCACTATAGTGGAGCAAGACGCTGTGAATGAAACTGTCATACAAGCGTCATAGGATCCGTTCCAGGCCTTCATCGAGCAGTCATGCAGGCCATCCGCACATTGCCTTGCGTCAACCCTTGCCATGCCGCGCGTTGGCGTCAGCCTGCGATCATGTCAGGATTGCCGGGTTATCGACCGAGAACAACCAGATATGCCGCATACCACCGCGAAGAACCTGTCCCTGATCGCCGCCATCGACCTTGGCTCCAACAGCTTCCACATGGTCGTGGCCAAGGCCCACCATACCGAGATCCGCATTCTCGAACGGTTGGGGGAGAAGGTTCAGTTGGCCGCCGGCATCAGCGAAGACCGCCTGCTCAGCGAAGAAGCCATGCAGCGCGGCCTCGAGTGCCTCAAGCGCTTTGCCCAGTTGATCAACGGCATGCCCGCCGGTGCCGTGCGCATCGTCGGCACCAACGCCCTGCGTGAAGCGCGCAACCGCAACGCGTTCATCCAGCGCGCTGAGGCCATCCTTGGCCATCCGGTGGAAGTCATCTCCGGTCGTGAAGAGGCCCGCCTGATCTACCTGGGTGTGTCGCACACCCTGGCCGACACGCCGGGCAAACGCCTGGTGGCCGACATCGGCGGCGGCAGCACCGAGTTCATCATCGGCCAGCGCTTCGAACCCTTGCTGCGCGAGAGCCTGCAGATGGGCTGCGTGAGCTTCACCCAGCGCTATTTCCGCGACGGCAAGGTCACTCCGGCACGCTATGCCCAGGCCTACACCGCTGCGCGCCTGGAGCTGATGAGCATTGAAAACGCCTTGCACCGCCTGACCTGGGACGAGGCCATCGGCTCTTCCGGCACCATTCGGGCCATCGGTGCGGCGATCAAGGCGAACGGCCAGGGCAGCGGCGAAGTCAACGCCGAAGGGCTGGCCTCGCTCAAGCGCAAGCTGTTCAAGCTCGGCGAGGTCGACAAGATCGACTTCGAAGGGGTCAAGCCTGACCGCCGTGCGATCTTCCCGGCGGGCCTGGCGATTCTCGAAGCGATCTTCGACGCCCTGGAACTGCAGCGCATGGACCACTGCGACGGCGCCCTGCGCGAAGGCGTGCTGTTCGACCTGTTGGGGCGCCATCACCACGAGGACGTGCGCGAGCGCACCCTGAACTCGCTGATGGAGCGCTACCACGTCGATCAGGGTCAGGCCGCGCGCGTGGAGCGCAAAGCTGTGCACGCCTTCGACCAAGTGGCCAAGGCCTGGGACCTGGAAGACGGCAACTGGCGCGACTTGCTGGGCTGGGCGGCGAAGGTGCATGAAATCGGTCTGGACATCGCCCATTACCACTATCACAAGCACGGCGCCTACCTGATCGAGCACTCCGATCTGTCAGGCTTCTCCCGCGAAGACCAGCAGATGCTGGCGCTGTTGGTGCGTGGCCACCGCCGCAACATTCCCAAGGACAAGTTCGCCGAATTCGGCGACGACGGCGTGAAGCTGATCCGCCTGTGCGTGCTGCTGCGCTTCGCCATTCTCTTCCACCATATTCGCGGCACCCAGCAGATGCCCAAGGTGGAACTCAAGGCTGACGACGACAGCCTGGAAGTGGTCTTCCCCGAAGGCTGGCTGGAACAGAACCAACTGACCCAGGCCGACTTCGCCAACGAAGCCGAGTGGCTGGCGCGGGTGGGGTTCATTCTCAGCGTTCGCTGAACCTGTGCAAGCGGCCGGGTGCCGCGAACACCGGCCTGGCCGGTGTCAGGCCCCGCGACGCGCCTTGCTGGATATCAGTCGCAGCGGCAAAGCGCCGCTGCCACCGCCCGACCGCTGCGCGGCTAGCGTACGTTCAACACCGGATTGCTCAGGCGCTCCAGCAATGTCGCCTGGGCGCTGCGCGGGTTCTGGTTGCCGGTCGGCGTGCTGCGGACATAGCGCCCGTCGGACTGCAGGGTCCAGGCCTGGGTGTTGTCGGTCAGGTAGCTTTCCAACTCCTTCTTCACCCGCAGCAGCAGCTTCTTGCCCTCGACCGGGAAGCAGGTCTCGACGCGCTTGTCGAGGTTGCGCTCCATCCAGTCGGCGCTGGAGAGGTAGATCTGCTCGTCGCCGCCATTGAGGAAGTAGAACACCCGGGTGTGCTCCAGGAAACGACCGATGATCGAGCGCACCGTGATGTTGTGCGACACCCCGGCGATGCCTGGCCGCAGGCAGCACATGCCGCGCACAACCAGGTCGATCTTCACACCCGACTGGCTGGCCTTGTACAAGGCCTTGATCACCTTGGCATCGGTCAGCGAGTTGAACTTGGCGATGATGTGCGCCGGCTTGCCGTCGAGGGCGAACTGCGTCTCGCGGGCGATCATGTCGAGCATGCCCTTCTTCAGGGTGAACGGCGCATGCAGAAGCTTCTTCATACGCAACGTCTTGCCCATACCGATCAGCTGACTGAACAGCTTGCCGACGTCCTCGGTGAGGGCGTCGTCGGAGGTCAGCAGGCTGTAGTCGGTGTACAGACGCGCGTTGCCCGCGTGGTAGTTGCCCGTACCCAAGTGCGCATAGCGAACGATCTCGCCCTGCTCGCGGCGCAGGATCAGCATCATCTTGGCGTGGGTCTTGAACCCGACCACACCGTAGATCACCACGGCACCCGCGGCCTGCAAGCGGCTGGCCATCTGCAGGTTGGACTCTTCGTCGAAGCGCGCGCGCAGCTCGATCACCGCCGTGACCTCCTTGCCGTTACGCGCTGCGTCGACCAGTGCATCGACGATCTCGGAGTTGGCGCCGGAGCGATACAGCGTCTGGCGCACGGCGAGCACGTGCGGATCCTTGGCGGCCTGGCGCAGCAGGTCGACCACCGGGGTAAAGGACTCGAACGGGTGCATCAGCAGCATGTCCTGCTTGCTGATCACGCTGAACAGGTTGTCGGCGTTCTGCAGGGTCTTGGGAATGGCCGGGGTGAACGGCGCGTACTGCAGCTCCGGGTGGCTGTCCAGGCCGGTGATGCTGAACAGGCGGGTCAGGTTGACCGGTCCATTGACCTGATACAGCTCGCTCTCGCTCAGGCTGAACTGCTTGAGCAGGTAGTCCGACAGGTGTTTCGGGCAGGTGTCGGCAACTTCCAGGCGCACGGCGTCACCGTAGCGACGCGAGAACAGCTCGCCACGCAGCGCGCGGGCCAGGTCGTCGACCTCTTCGGAATCCAGTGCCAGGTCGGCGTTGCGGGTCAGGCGGAACTGGTAGCAGCCCTTGACCTTCATGCCCTGGAACAGGTCGTCGGCATGGGCGTGGATCATCGACGACAGGAAGACGTAATTGGCGCCCGCACCACCCACTTCTTCCGGCACACGGATCACCCGCGGCAGCAGACGCGGCGCCGGGATGATGGCCAGGCCCGAGTCGCGACCGAAGGCATCGACGCCTTCGAGCTCGACGATGAAGTTCAGGCTCTTGTTCACCAACAGCGGGAACGGGTGGGTCGGGTCGAGGCCGATGGGCGTGATGATCGGCGCGATCTCGTCGCGGAAGTAGCGGCGCACCCAGGTCTTGAGCTTGGGCGTCCAGTAGCGGCGACGAATGAAACGAATCTGGTGTTTCTCCAGCTCCGGCAGCAGCACATCGTTGAGGATCGCGTACTGACGGTCGACCTCGATGTGCACCAGTTCGCTGATCCGCGCCAGCGCCTGGTGCGGCTGCAAGCCATCGGCGCCGGCCTGTTCGCGGGCGAAATTGATCTGCTTCTTCAGGCCCGCAACGCGGATCTCGAAGAATTCGTCGAGGTTGCTGGAGAAGATCAGCAGGAACTTCAGACGCTCCAGCAGCGGGTAGGACTCGTCCAGCGCCTGTTCCAGCACGCGGATGTTGAACTGCAGCTGCGAGAGTTCACGATGAATGTACAGGCTGCTGTCGTCCAGGCTCGGCACCGCAATGGCCGGAGCCGGGGCCGGCGCCGGCGCGGCGGCCTCGACAGCCGGTTCCGGCTCCGGCTCAGGCGCCGTCGGCAGGTCCGGCGGGGTCTGCACCAGCTCCTCCGGCAAGGCCTTGGCGTGTTTGATCTCGACAGCGGTGAGCACTTCGTTATTCATCTGAGTTCCTGTGAGGGCGTTACTGCCCTCTCAACAATTGAGCGGCACGCACGGCGAAGTAGGTGAGGATGCCATCGGCGCCGGCCCGTTTGAAAGCGGTGAGGGATTCGAGAATGACCGCTTCGCTGAGCCAGCCGTTCTGGATGGCGGCCATGTGCATGGCATATTCGCCGCTGACCTGATACACGAAGGTCGGCACGCGGAATTCGGTCTTCACCCGGTGAACGATGTCCAGGTAAGGCATGCCTGGCTTGACCATGACCATGTCGGCGCCTTCGGCGAGGTCGGTGGCCACTTCGTGCAGGGCCTCGTCGCTGTTGGCCGGGTCCATCTGGTAGGAGGCCTTGTTGGCCTTGCCCAGGTTCAGCGCCGAGCCGACCGCGTCACGGAACGGGCCATAGTAGGCACTGGCGTACTTGGCCGAGTAGGCCATGATGCGCACGTTGACGTGCCCGGCCAGCTCCAGGGCTTCACGGATGGCCTGCAGGCGGCCGTCCATCATGTCCGACGGTGCCACTACCTGGGCGCCCGCATCGGCGTGCGACAGCGCCTGACGTACCAGCGCATCGACGGTGATGTCGTTCTGTACGTAGCCTTCCTCGTCGAGGATGCCGTCCTGGCCGTGGGTGGTGAACGGGTCGAGGGCGACGTCGGTGATCACCCCCAGTTCCGGGAAGCGCGCGCGCAGGGCACGGGTGGCACGCTGGGCGATACCTTCCGGGTTCCATGCCTCGGCACCGTCGAGGGTCTTCTTCTCCACCGGCGTGACCGGGAACAGCGCCAGCGCCGGAATGCCCAGCTCCACCCAGCCTTGCGCCGCTTCGAGCAGCAGGTCGATAGACAGACGCTCGACGCCGGGCATCGACGGCACGTCCTCGCGACGGTTCTCGCCGTCCAGGACGAACACCGGCAGGATCAGGTCATCGACGGTCAGGGTGTTCTCGCGAACCAGCCGACGGGAGAAATCGTCCCGGCGGTTGCGACGCAGGCGGGTGGCAGGAAACAGACGGTTAGCGGGGGTAAAGCTCACGGCAGACTCCTGAAGCCCGCGCAGGCGGGCTAGCGCGACAGTTATAAGCGTCCATTATGACGCCTAGGTTACAGGGAAGGGCAACCCTGCGACCTGTAACCGCAGGGCACTTGCGTGTAGGAAATGTTCACTTCGAGACACATTTGGACACTTTCCCCCGAACGCGTGAAGGGGTAGGCTGCGCGTTCATTTCGCCAGCATCTCAGAACATGCTTCAACAATTCCTGCATGATTTCGGCTATTTCGCCCTCTTTCTAGGCACCTTCTTTGAAGGCGAGACCATCCTGGTGCTTGCAGGATTTCTCGCGTTCCGTGGGTACATGGACATTTCCCTGGTGGTGCTGGTGGCGTTCTGCGGCAGTTATGCCGGGGATCAGTTGTGGTACTTCATGGGTCGTCGTCACGGGCGCAAGATTCTCGCCCGCAAGCCGCGCTGGCAGGCCATGGGCGACCGCGCCCTGGAGCATATCCGACGTCATCCGGACATCTGGGTGCTGAGCTTCCGTTTCGTCTATGGCCTGCGCACGGTGATGCCGGTGGCCATTGGCCTGTCCGGCTACCCACCCCGGCGTTACCTGCTGCTCAACGGCATCGGTGCGGCCATCTGGGCCCTGGCCCTGGGCGCGGCCGCCTACCATTTCGGCGCCATCCTCGAAGGCATGCTGGGCAACATCAAGCGCTACGAACTGTGGGTGCTGGGCGCCCTGCTGGTGCTCGGTGCGCTGCTCTGGCTACGTCGTTATGTGCGCAATCGCCGCGCCGAGCGCAAGGCCGCCGCGCTGGCCAGCCAGGCGGAGCCGGCAACCGAGCCGCGCAACGAACAGCGCTGAAGCCTTTGCCTCTGACGTCATTGCAATCGCCCGCGACCTCCCGCGCCGAATGAACACCGGGCCGCGCGTGCGATCCAATGCGTCACACGACAGGATTTCGAGCGTCTCGACACGGGAGTAACGAACATGACAAAAAAAGTCGCGGTGATTCTATCGGGCTGCGGCGTCTACGACGGCGCCGAGATCCATGAAAGCGTGATCACCCTGCTGCGCCTCGACCAGCGCGGCGCCCAAGTGCAATGCTTTGCCCCGGACGTGGCACAGTTGCACGTCATCAATCACCTGACCGGCGAAACCATGCCCGAGTCGCGCAACGTACTGGTGGAGTCGGCGCGCATCGCCCGCGGCGAGGTCAAGGACGTGCGCGAAGCCAAGGCCGAGGACTTCGACGCGCTGATCGTGCCGGGCGGCTTCGGCGCTGCGAAGAACCTGTCCAACTTCGCCGTCGAAGGCGCCAACTGCACTGTGCATCCCGATGTGCTGGCGCTGGCTGAAGCCTTCGCCGCCGCCTGCAAGCCGGTCGGTCTGATCTGCATCTCGCCGGCGCTGGCCGCGAAAATCTATGGTCCAGGCGTAGTCTGCACCATCGGCAACGACGCCGACACCAGCGCTGCGGTAGTGCAGATGGGCGGCACCCATGAAGACTGCGATGTGCACGACATCGTCGAAGACACCCAGCGCAAGTTGGTGAGCACCCCGGCCTACATGCTGGCCACCTCGATCAGCGAGGCGGCGAGCGGTATCTACAAGCTGGTCGACCGTGTGCTCGAACTGACCCACGAAGACGATCAGTAAATGCCCGGGGGCGCTAGACGCCCCCTGTCTGTTCAGCCTTTGCACAGCCGCGTCAGGATGCGATCCAGGGCGTTGGCGAAGGCCTGCTTCTCGCGCTCTCCATAGGGCGCTTGCCCGCCCCCCACCTGCCCCTGCTCGCGCAATTCGGTGAACAGATTGCGCACGGCCAGACGCTCGCCCATGTTGCGCTCGTCGAACTCACGCCCCCGTGGATCGAGCACCGCGACGCCCTTCTTGATCAGCCGATCGGCCAGAGGCACGTCGCTGCAGATCGCCAGCTCACCGGGCACGGCATGCTCGACCAGATAATCGTCGGCGGCATCCATGCCGCTGGGCACCACGATTAGGCGCACGATGGCGAACGCCGGCTTGGCCACCGCCTGGCCGGCCACCATCACCACTTCCAGCTTGCGCTTGAGGGCGAATTTGACGATCAGGTCCTTGGCCGCCTTGGGGCAAGCGTCGGCGTCGATCCATATGCGCATGGGGGGAGTTCCGTCGTTCAAAAGGACACTAGTGTCGGACCCAACTGGACACAGGGCAAGCGCCACCTCAATCCGCCGCCGCCCGACGCTTCTCGGCCATCCACGAGCGTCCGTACAGCAGCACGACCGCTAGCAAGGCCACGGCCTGCGCAGCCAACGAATAGGCATCGGCATGAATGCCCAGCCAGTCGAATTCGAAGAACGGCACTGGCCGCGTGCCCAGCACGCCGGCTTCCTGCAACGCCTTCACGCCATGTCCGGCGAACACCACCGACAGCGCGCAGAGCAACGCGGCGTTGATGCTGAAGAACAGCGACAGCGGCAAGCGCGCCGAACCACGCAGGATCACCCAGGCCAACCCCACCAGCAGTACCATCGCCGTGGCGCCACCGGCGAGCACCGCCTGATGCCCTGCAGGACCGGCCTGCAACCACAAGGTCTCGTAGAACAGGATCACCTCGAACAGCTCGCGGTACACCGAGAAGAACGCCAGCAGGGCGAAGCCGAAGCGCCCACCACCGCCGAGCAGGCTGCGCTTGATGTAGTCCTGCCAGGCGTCGGCGTGGCGCCGGTCATGCATCCACACCCCCAGCCACAGCACCATGACGGCGGCGAACAGCGCCGTACAGCCCTCGAGCAGCTCGCGCTGGGCGCCGCCGACGTCGATTACGTAAGCCGCCAGCGCCCAGGTGGCAAAGCCGGCGAGCAACGCCAGGCCCCAGCCGATGTTCACGCTGCGCACCGCCGATTGCTGGCCGGTGTTGCGCAGGAAGGCCAGGATCGCCGCCAGCACCAGGATCGCTTCCAGGCCTTCGCGCAGCAGGATCAGCAGGCCGGAAACGTAGCTCAGCGACCAACTCAGGCCATCGCTGCCCAGCAGCTTGGCGGCCTGCGTCAGTTTCACCTTGGCTTCGTCCAGGCGCTGCACCGCCTGCTCCACCGGCAAGCCGTCCTGCAGCGCCTGGCGGTAAGCCATCAGCGACTTCTCGGTGTCCTTGCGCACCTGCGCGTCGATGTTGTCGAGCGAGCTTTCTACCAGCTCGAAGCCTTCCAGGTAGGCCGCCACCGACAGGTCATAGGCCTGGTCGTGATCGCCCTCGCGATAGGCCGCCAGGCTCTTGTCCAGGGTGCTGGAGGTGTAGTCGAGCAACTGCGCCGGCCCGCGCTTGACCTGCGGCGGCTGGGCACGCTGGGCGCGGAATGCCGCCACGGCCTCGGCGCCTTGGCTGGCGGCGACTTCGGCCGGGGTCTGACGCGCCAGATCGGCGATGTTCCAGGTGACGTCGCCCTTGCCAGCCTGAGGGTCGGCGCTGAGGCTGGCGATGTAGGCGGCCACATCCCAACGCTGACGCTCGTCGAGCTGATCGGCGAACGACGGCATTTCAGTGCCTTCGATGCCCAGCCCCAGGGTGTTGTACAGGTCGAACAGGCTCAACTGGTCGAGCCGCTCGACGTTGCGCAGGTTGGCCGGCGCAGGCTCCAGGCCGACGCCCGCAGGACCGTCGCCGGCGCCCGTGTCGCCATGGCAGATCGCGCAGTTCTGCGCATACAGCGATGCGCCGCGCGCCGGGTCCGGGGTGATCACCGGGGCCTGGCTGACCTCGTAGGCCACCGCCAGGCGCGCGCCCAACTGTCGCGCCTGATGGGCCACCGCTGCGCCCGCTTGACGCTGGTCGATGGCCTGGCGCAGCGCCTGCACACCCTGCACCAGCGCATCGCGCTCGGGATGGGCCGGCAAGCCTGCGAGCAGCTCCGCCAGCACTGCGCCGAACTCCTGCTGCTCGCGGTACTCCGGGTCGTCCAGCACCTGGCCATCGCGCACCGTCGACGGGTAGTCGGCGCTGATGTAGTCCAGTAGATGCAGGGCCTTGGTGGCTTCTGCGGGGGACTCGGCCACAGCCAGGCAACTGCACAGCGCCAGCACCGGCAACAACAGCCAGGCCAGCAGAGAAGAGCGGGAATTCATGGCGAATCTCGGCGGGAATACGAAAGCGAACATTGTTCACTTCCACTTCGCGCCACTCAAGCGGCGCGCAGGGATTTCATGAAAAATCTTGCGACAAATCAGTAGGACATCGCGTCATCAACGCCATCAACCCGCGTCAAGGATTTCCACGTCCGGCAGGTCCATCGACGCGGCTTCCTCCTGCAGGAAGGCGCTCAAGCGCCGCAGACGCTCACCACCGGGCCGCGTGCGTGGCCATACCAGGTAGTAGTCCAGCCCGCTGGGCACAGCGGTGGGCCAGGGCAGGCTCAGGCGGCCGGCGGCAACGTCCTCGGCCACCATCAGCAGGTCGCCCATCGACACACCGTAGCCACGGGCGGCGGCGATCATGCCCAACTCCAGGGTGTCGAACACCTGCCCACCTGTGATCGGCACCGTTTCGCTCAGGCCCATGCGCGCCAACCAACTGCGCCAGTCGCGGCGGTCGGGGTGGGGTGCAGCAGCTCGGTCCCGGCCAGCCGCCGCGCATCCCAAGGGGCCTCGACCTGCAATTGCGGTGCACCGACCGGAATCAACAGCTCGGCGAACAGTCGACGCACTTCCCAGTCGGCGGAGAAGTTGCCGTCGCTGAGCAGCACGGCGCAATCGAAGGGCTCTTGGTTGAAGTCCACATGGTCCACGTCCATCCAGGCACTGGTCAGTTGCACCTCGTTGCCCGGCTGCAAGTGGCGAAAACGACTCAGGCGCGCCAGCAGCCAGCGCATGGTCAAGGTCGAGGGCGCCTTCATGCGCAGCATGTCGTCCTCGCCACGCAGGGTGTTGCAGGCGCGCTCCAGGGCTGCGAAGCCGTCGCGTACGCCGGGCAGCAGCAGGCGCGCGGCTTCGGTGAGCTGCAAGCTGCGACCGTGGCGGATGAACAGGCGGCAGCCGAAGTGCGCTTCCAGGGTGCGGATATGCCGGCTGACCGCGCTCTGGGTGATGGACAGCTCTTCGCCCGCGCGGGTGAACGAGCACAACCGCGCTGCGGCTTCGAATGCGCGCAACGCATAAAGGGCAGGCAACTGACGAGACATGCGGCTCCCGTAAAAAGGACATGGCGTGACCGAAGTGGATCTTAGCTGCATGAGTTCAACTCATGCTAAGCATCGCATTTATCCTTTTGTGCAAACCTGACCGAGGCCGCAGAATCGTCCACTTTCATCGCCGCGCCCACACCGAAGGACTCTGCCCCATGCACGTCGCGCCCACCACCGAACTCAAGGCCTTGCTGCGCCTGGCAGGCCCTCTGGTCGCCTCGCAACTGGCGCACATGCTGATGGTGCTCACCGACACCCTGATGATGGCCCGCATCAGCCCGCAGGCCTTGGCCGGCGGCGGGCTGGGCGCGGCCAGTTATTCGTTCGTGTCGATCTTCTGCCTGGGCGTGATCGCCGCCGTCGGCACCCTGGTGGCCTTCCGCAAGGGCGCAGGCGACATCGCCGGTGCCACGCGCCTGGCGCAGAACGGGCTGTGGCTGGCCTGGGGCCTGGCCTTGGCTGCCGGCCTGGCGCTGTGGAACCTCAAGCCGCTATTGCTGCTGTTCGGCCAGCGCCCGGACAACGTCGAGATGGCCATGCAGTTCCTCACGCTGCTACCCCTGGCGCTGCCCGGCTACCTCACCTTCATGGCCCTGCGCGGCTTCACCAGCGCTTTGGGCCATTCCACCCCGGTGATGGTCATCAGCCTGGTGGGCACGGTGCTCAACTACCTGATCAACCATGCACTGATCGAGGGGCTGTACGGCTTGCCGAAGCTCGGCCTGATGGGCATCGGCCTGGTCACCGCCGTGGTGTCGCTGGGCATGGCGGTCGCCCTGGCGCTATACATCCGCTGGCACCGCGCCTACGACGCCTATCCCCTGCGCCAGGGCCTGTCGCGGCCGTCGCTGGAGGCGCTGCGCGAACTGTGGCGACTGGGCCTGCCGATCGGCGGCACGTATATCGTCGAAGTGGGCCTGTTCGCCTTCGCCGCCCTGTGCATGGGCGTGCTGGGCAACACGGAGCTGGCCGCGCACCAGATCGCCCTGCCGATCATTTCGGCAGCGTTCATGGTGCCGACCGGGTTGTCGTACGCGGTGACCATGCGGGTCGGGCTGTACTACGGCGCCGGCAACCTGCTGGCGGCCCGCAGCGCCGGACGGGTGGGCATCGGCATGGGCGCGGTGATCATGTTCGCCTTCGCCGTGCTGTTCTGGTTGTTCCCGGACACCCTGGTCGGCTGGCTGGTGGACCGCCATGATCCGGCCTTCGCCGACATTTTCACGCTGGCCGTGCAACTGGTGATGGTGGCGGCGTGGTTCGAGCTGTTCGACGGAACCCAGACCATCGCCATGGGCTCGATCCGTGGCTTGAAGGATGCCAAGACCACCTTCGTCATCGGCTTGCTGTGCTACTGGCTGGTCGGTGCCCCCGCCGCTTGGCTGTTCGCGTTCACCCTCGGTGGCGGCGCCGTGGGCATCTGGTGGGGACTGGCGCTGGGTCTTGCGTGCGCCGCGGTGGCACTGACCTTGGCGTTCGAGTGGCGGATGCGGCGGTTGCTGGACAGGGCCGGTGCTGGCCAGCCGCTAGCCTCGCGGATCTAGCGGCGTTGATCCATGGGCGCGGGTTCACGCGCGCTCCGTTCATGGGGGAGCCTGACCCGCACGCTCCCCGCCGCACGCCTCCAGCAGGTACTCCATCAGTTCGTCCACCGGTAGAGGCCGACTCACCAGGAAGCCCTGCACCTGGTCGCAGCCAAACTCGCGCAGCAAGGCCATCTGTTCCTCGCTTTCCACGCCTTCGGCCACCACCTCCAGGTTGAGGTTGTGCGCCAGGTTGATCATCGCGTGCACCAGCTTGCGGTTTTCTTCGCGCTGCTCCATGCCGGCGACGAAGCTGCGGTCGATCTTGAGCAGCGCGATGGGCAGGCTGTTCAGGTGCACGAACGACGAGAAGCCCGTGCCGAAATCGTCCAGCGAGAAGCGCACGCCCAGCCGCCCGAGGGCATCCATGGTCTGGCGCACCACCTCGTTGCGGCGCATCACCGCCGTTTCCGTCAGTTCGAACTCCAGCCAGCGCGCATCGACGCCATGCTCGACGATCAGCCGACTCAGGGTGGCCAGCAGTTGGCTGTCCTGGAACTGGCGGAAGCTCAGGTTCACCGCCATGTGCAAGGGATCGAGGCCGCGCAGTTGCAAGATCTGCATATCGCGCAGGGCGCGGCAGATCACCCAGTAGCCCAGCGGCACAATCAGCCCGCTCTGCTCGGCCAGCGGTACGAACTCGTTCGGTGCCAACAGGCCACGCTGCGGATGGCGCCAGCGCACCAGCGCTTCCAGACCGACGATACGTCCCGCGCCCAGGTCCAGGCGCGGCTGGTAGTGCAGCTCCAGCTCATCGCGGCGCAGCGCCCGCCGCAGCTCGCTTTCCAGGTCGGCCAGGCTGCGGGCATGACGATTGATCCGCTCGTTGAACACATGGTACGTGCAGCCCTGGACGCCCTTGGCCTGGCGCATGGCAATGTGCGCATGCCACATCAGCGGGTCGGCGCCCGCCTGGGCGCGGGCGTGGGCCAGGCCCAGGCTGCACCCCAGCAACAGGCTTTCACCATCGACCCAGTAGGGCTCGGCCAGGGCTTCGACGATGGCCTCGGCAATGCGCTCGGCGCGGCCGGTGTCGTGGCGGGTATCGATCAGCAGGGCGAACTCGTCGCTACCCAGGCGCGCCAACTGATCGTCAGCCCCCAGCAACTGCTTGAGCCGGTGCACCACCTGCAATATCACCCGGTCGCCGCCCTGATGGCCGAGCGCGTCGTTGACGTGGCGGAAGGTGTCCAGGTCCAGGTGACCGAGGGCCAGGCCACGACCGCCATGCTGGGTCAAGCGTGCGGCCAGCAGCGCCTGGAAGCCCTGGCGGTTGGCGATGCCGGTGAGCGGGTCCTGCTCGGCCAGGCGCTGCAACGAGGCCACCAGCGCGCCGCGCTCGCGCACATGGCGCAGTGAGCGACGCAGCGTATCGCTGCTCAACTGGTCACGCACCAGCCAATCGCTGACGCCTTCCGGCGCGTTATCCGGCTCGGCGTCGAGCAGCAGGATGACCGGCAACGCGCAGCGGCCCACCGCTGGCTGCAACTCCGGCGTGGCCAGCACCACCGCCTGGCGGTCATGGGTGAAGAGGCTGTCCACTGCCTCCCAGCTCGGCGCGGTCAGCAACACGGCGCTGTCGGCCAACGGTCGCGCACAGTCGCGCAACAGGGCAGCCCAAAGCGGCTCCTCGGCCAACAGCAGCAGACGCAAGGGTTCGGTGGGCGTGGACAAGCGGGCTCCTTAGGCCGTGGACCGATGATGTCGAGTAGCCATATGCTAACCGACAATTAGCAATGATTCTCACTTTTAAACGTGGCGGTCCCTGCCCGGCTTTACGACGGATTTCGGGGTGCATCCTGCGCCAAACGCGCCGCCTGGGCAATTGTGTCGAAACCCGACAGTGCCCGGTCGGACGGTCGCGCCACAACCCCCCATGCCTGCTAGAATGCGCGGCTATTTTTCTGGTCACCCCCGGTTTCTAGCATGTCCCGACTCAATCCCCGGCAACAGGAAGCCCGAGACTACGTCGGCGGCCCTCTCTTGGTGCTCGCCGGTGCAGGCTCCGGCAAGACCAGTGTGATCACGCGCAAGATCGCCCACCTCATCCAGAACTGCGGCATCCGTGCTCAGTACATCGTCGCCATGACCTTCACCAACAAGGCCGCGCGCGAGATGAAGGAGCGGGTCGCCACCCTGCTGCGCCCGGGCGAGGGCCGGGGCCTGACGGTGTGCACCTTCCACAACCTGGGCCTGAACATCATCCGCCGGGAACACCAGCGCCTGGGCTACAAGCCAGGTTTCTCGATCTTCGACGAGTCCGACATCAAGGCGCTGCTGTCGGACATCATGCAGAAGGAATATTCCGGCGACGACGGCCTGGACGAGATCAAGAACATGATCGGGTCGTGGAAGAACGACCTGATCCTGCCCGCCGAAGCCCTGGAAAAGGCGCGCAACCCGCGCGAGCAGACCGCCGCCATCGTCTATACCCACTACCAGCGCACGCTCAAGGCGTACAACGCGGTGGACTTCGACGACCTGATCCTGCTGCCGGTCAAGTTGTTCCAGGAGCACCCGGACGTGCTCGACCGCTGGCAGAACCGTGTGCGCTACCTGCTGGTCGACGAATACCAGGACACCAACGCCAGCCAGTACCTGCTGGTGAAAATGCTCATCGGCCTGCGCAACCAGTTCACCGTGGTCGGCGACGATGACCAGTCGATCTACGCCTGGCGCGGCGCGCGCCCGGAAAACCTGATGCTGCTCAAGGAGGACTACCCGTCCCTGAAGGTGGTGATGCTCGAGCAGAACTACCGCTCCACCAGCCGCATCCTGCGCTGCGCCAACGTGCTGATCGCCAACAACCCCCACGACTTCGAGAAGCAGTTGTGGAGCGAAATGGGCGTGGGCGACGAAATCCGCGTGATTCGCTGCAAGAACGAGGAAGCCGAGGCCGAACGCGTGGCCATGGAAATCCTTACCCTGCACCTGCGCACCGACCGTCCCTACAGCGATTTCGCCATCCTCTACCGCGGCAACTACCAGGCCAAGCTGATCGAGCTGAAGCTGCAGCACCACCAGGTGCCCTATCGCCTCTCCGGCGGCAACAGCTTCTTCGGACGCCAGGAGGTCAAGGACCTCATGGCCTACCTGCGCCTGCTGGTCAATCCGGACGACGACAACGCCTACCTGCGGGTGATCAACGTGCCACGCCGTGAAATCGGCTCGACCACCCTGGAGAAGCTCGGCAACTACGCCACCGAGCGCGGTGTGTCGATGTACGCCGCCAGCGAGGAGATGGGCCTGGGCGAGCACCTGGACGCGCGCTACACCGAGCGCCTGCAGCGCTTCAAGCACTGGCTCGACGGTGTGCGCCACAAGGTCGCCCTGGACGACCCGATCGCCGCGCTGCACGAGATGGTCAAGGACATCGACTACGAGAACTGGATTCGCCAGAACACCGCCAGCGACAAGGCCGCGGATTTTCGCATCGGCAACGTCTGGTTCCTCATCGACGCCCTGAAGAACACCCTGGAGAAAGACGAAGAGGGTGACATGACCATCGAGGACGCCATCGGCAAGCTGGTGCTGCGCGACATGCTCGAACGCCAGCAGGAAGAGGAAGAAAACGCCGAGGGCGTGCAGATGATGACCCTGCATGCCTCCAAGGGCCTGGAATTCCCCTACGTGTTCATCATGGGCATGGAAGAAGAAATCCTGCCCCACCGCTCCAGCATCGAAGCCGACACCATCGAGGAAGAACGCCGTCTGGCCTACGTGGGCATCACCCGCGCGCGCCAGACCCTGGCGTTCACCTTCGCCGCCAAGCGCAAGCAGTACGGCGAGATCATCGATTGCACCCCCAGCCGCTTCCTCGACGAGTTGCCACCGGACGACCTGGCCTGGGAAGGCCTGGACGACGCCCCGGTGGAGGTCAAGGCCGCGCGAGGCAACAACGCACTGGCCGACATTCGGGCCATGCTCAAACGCTGAATCACCCCTACTCTTTCAACCTGTGCCGCGACCCTTGGATGCGGCGACTTTTGCTACATCGAGGAATACACAGTGCAAGCACTGCATCAGAAGATTCGCGAAGAAGGCATCGTGCTTTCCGATCAGGTTCTCAAAGTCGACGCGTTTCTCAATCACCAGATCGATCCTGCCCTGATGCAGCTGATCGGTGACGAGTTCGCCCGCCTGTTCGCCGATGCCGGCGTGACCAAGATCGTCACCATCGAAGCCTCCGGCATCGCGCCGGCCGTGATGACCGGCCTGAAACTGGGCGTGCCGGTGATCTTCGCCCGCAAGCACCAATCGCTGACCCTGACCGAGAACCTGCTGACTGCGTCGGTGTACTCGTTCACCAAGCAGACCGAGAACACCGTGGCCATTTCGCCGCGCCACCTGAACAGCAGCGACCGCGTGCTGGTGATCGACGACTTCCTGGCCAACGGCAAGGCCTCGCAGGCGCTGATCTCGATCATCAAACAGGCCGGTGCCACCGTGGCAGGCCTGGGCATCGTCATCGAGAAGTCGTTCCAGGGCGGCCGCGCCGAGCTGGACAGCCAGGGCTACCGTGTCGAGTCGCTGGCGCGGGTGCAGTCGCTGGCAGGCGGTGTGGTTACCTTCATCGAGTGACCACTTGCTACGGGCGGGTCGCGTGCAGGCCCGCCAGCAGCAAGCGCTGGTACAGCTCCTCCTTCAGGCCTTCGGGCTGGGCCAGGTTCATTCGCGCCAGGTGCGCCGGATACGCCTCAGGCTCGGGCGCATCCAGCGCTGCCTTGCCCAGCGACAGCGCTTCGCTCAGCTTGAATTTGCTCTTGAGCCAATTCAGCGCACGCAGCACGTCCTGCTCTTGAGCCGTGAAGTCGCTGCCCAGCGGGTACTCGGCGAACATCGACGCATGCCGCGCCCTGATCGCCTCCAGGCGTTCGGGCGTGTTATCGGTGAAGCGGGCGTCCAAGGCGAAATCCTGCGCCAGTTTGCCGGCCTTCTTGGCCTGGGCCATCAGCGTTTGCTGGAAACGTGAGTCGCTGATCGCCAACAGCCGTGCGATAACCTCGCTGTCGGTCTGCCCGCGCAGGTCGGCGATGCCGTATTCGGTGATGACGATGTCGCGCAGATGGCGCGGGATGGTGCAATGCCCGTACTGCCAATACAGGTTCGAGCTCACTTCGCCACCGGCTTCACGCCAACTGCGCAGCAGCAGGATCGAGCGCGCGCCTTGCAATGCGTGGCCCTGGGCGACGAAGTTGTATTGCCCACCGACGCCGCTGAGCACCCTGCCGTCTTCCAACTGGTCGGCCACCCCGGCACCCAGCAAGGTCATGCCGAACACCGTGTTGACGAACCGCGCGTCGCGCCGCTGTCGGCGCTTGAGCGCTTCGTCGCCGTACAACTCGTTGATGAAGCTGATGGCCGTCATGGAAAAACGCGCGCGCTGCTCCAGCGACATGTGCCGCAGGCGCTGGTAGAAATCGGCCGGGCCGAGGAAGAAGCCGCCGTGCACCAGCACGCCGTGCTCGTCAGCCGGACGCCGCACCACGCCCGCCTCGGCCAGCGTCAGCAGGCCGTTGACGAACATCTCGCTGCAGCCATACAGGCCCTGGGCGAAGTCGTCCTGCCCGCCCTCACGGTCGATCAGGCTCCGCCAGGGGCTGAGGTCGAAGTCGTCCAGCAGCGCCCGGTAGGCGGCGTTGTCGGCCTGGCGCGCCAGAAGAGCCGCCGCCACCGCATCGCCCATGGCACCAATGCCGATTTGCAACGTACCGCCATCGCGCACCAGCGTGCTGGCGTACACGCCAATGCAGTGGTCCTGGACGGTGACCGGCATGTTCGGCGTGCTGAACAGGCGCCGCTGCTCGACTTCGTCGATCAGCAGGTCGAAGGCCTGGATGTGCAACTCGGCATCGCCCGGCATGTAGGGCAGTTCGGCATGCACCTGGCCGAGCATGAGCACGGTCTCGCCAGCTGCGCGGCGTGCGGCGACCATCGGCAGCAGGTCCAGGGTGATGTCGGGGTTGCAGGCCAGGCTGAGGTGCTCCGGGCGCTCCGGCGTGGCGGCGACCAATTGGGCGATCAGGTTCAGGCCCTTGGCATTGATGTCACGGGCGGCGTGGCTGTAGTTGCTACTGACGTAGTCCTGCTGGGCAGACGCGCTGTGCAGCAAGGAGCCGGGCTGCATGAAGAACTGCTCGACGCGGATGTTGGCCGGCAGTGTGTCGTCGCGCAGGTCCTTGAGGTAGTCGAGCTCTTCGTAATCGGCGAACACCCGTTCGAGGAAGGGTTCGAGAAAGCGCTGCTGCAGGCCCTCGCCGAGCGACGGTCGGCCCAAGCTAAGGGCGGTGTAGATCGTCAGGCGGCGCTCGGGCAGCGCGCGGATGCGGGCGTAGAGCGCATTGACGAAGGCATTGGGCTTGCCCAGCCCCAGCGGCAGGCCCATGCGGATATGGGCCGGGAGACGGGCCAGGGCCTGGTCGACGGCGTGGTCGATCGAGCAACGGTGGGGCATTGGAAGCTCCTGCGGCGTGTGAGGCGTACAGGATGTGACCATTGCCGGGAGCGGGTGGCTCCCGACCTGTCGTGCAAATGCTACGACGACCCGCGTTCGTTGCGACCGGTTCGCGGCACGAGGCCGCGTCTACACCACCGTCTTCTGGCGTGGGATCAGAGCCCGGACATCTTCTTGATAGCGCCCTTGAGCTCGTCGTCCGAGCAGTCGCCGCAGGTGCCCTTGGGCGGCATGGCGTTCAGGCCGGTGATGGCCTTGGCCAGAATGCCGTCCAGACCACCCTGGTGATCGGCGCGCTCTTTCCAGGCCGCCGTGTCGCCGATCTTCGGCGCGTTCAGCAGGCCAGTGGCATGGCAGGCGTTGCAGTGCTTGGCGACGATGTCGTCGGCGCTTCTGGCGCCAGCGCCGGCGGCCGCAGCGGTGACGGCCATGCCTTGGCATTCCTGGCCCTGAATGCACACCTTGCCGACTGGCTCCAGGCGCTTGGCGATGTCGTCGTTGGTCGCTGCGGTCGCACTCAGCGCCCACACAGCGAACAGGGCTGCTGGTACGGCCAGCATCTTCTTGATTGGGTTCACGCGTACACCCTCATGGTGGCTGATCAGGCTCGCGGCCACGGTTGGCGAGCGCGGCCGAGTATAGCGACAAGCCCTGAGGGCGTGAACGACCCTACTGCGTAAAGGGGTATTGGCGACGCAATAGCCTGAGCTGGATCAAAAATTCGAGGGGGTGGCGGCGCTGATGAGCCGGGCGGGCTCGTCGAACGGATTGCGGAAACGGTGCGGGCGGGTGCTTTCGAAGTAGTAGCTGTCGCCGGCTTCGAGCAGGAAGGTTTCGGTGCCCACCACCAGCTCCAGGCGACCTTCGAGCAGGATGCCGGTCTCCTCGCCGTCGTGGGTGAGCATTTCTTCACCCGTGTCGGCGCCGGGCGGGTACACCTCGTTGAGAAAGGCGATGGCGCGGTTGGGGTGCGACTTGCCGACCAGCTTCATGGTCACCGCGCCGTCGGAAATGTCGATCAGCTCGTGGGCCTTGTAGACGATCTGCGTGGGACTTTCCGGCGCCAGTTCGACGGAGAAGAACTCCACCATCGACATGGGAATGCCGCTGAGCACCTTGCGCAGCGAGCTGATCGAGGGGCTCACGCTGTTTTTCTCGATCATCGAGATGGTGCTGTTGGTCACCCCCGCCCGTTTGGCGAGTTCGCGCTGGGACAGGCCCTTGAGCTTGCGGATGGCTTGCAGTCGTTCGCCAACGTCCAAAGCGTGGGTCTCCAGAAACGGTCGTGGGGAGGCAAAGTGTGAACGATATCATGGCAATGCCGTTCAGTATTTACAACACGACCGCGTCTCACCGCCGCGAACGACCTTATTGGCCCTGGTACTCCAGCGGCACCCGGCGCAGGTTGCAGAAAATCTGATAGGGGATGGTGCCCGCCTGCTGCGCCACATCGCTGGCCAACACCTGCTTGCCCCACAACTCCACCGGGCTGCCGACGGTCGCCTCAGGCACCTCGGTGAGGTCGACGCAGAGCATGTCCATCGACACCCGGCCGATCAGTTGCGTGCGCTTGCCCGCGACCACCACCGGCGTGCCGCTGGGGCATGTCGCGGATAGCCATCGGCATAGCCCATGGCGACCACGCCGACGCGGGTCGGGCGCGTGCTGGTGAACCGCGCGCCATAGCCCACCGGCTCACCGACGGGCAGCTCACGCACACTGATGATGCGCGATTGCAGGGTCATCACCGGCTGCAGGCGCGCCGCCTGGGCCTGCTCGACCTCGAAGGGCGAGGCGCCGTACAGCATGATGCCCGGTCGTACCCAGTCGCTCGGCGTGTTCGGCCACGCCAGCACGCCCGGGGAATTGCGCAGGCTGCACTCGGCGGTCAGGCCCTGGCGCGCGGCCTCGAAGGCGGCAACCTGCTGTTCGGTGGTCGCCGCGTCCAGTTCGTCGGCCCGAGAGAAATGGCTCATCAGCACGATGCGCGCCACTTTGCCGCTGGCCAGCAGACGCTGATAAGCCTCGTGGTAGTCCTTCGGGTGTAGGCCGACACGGTGCATGCCGCTGTCGAGCTTGAGCCAGATGTTCAATGGCTTGGGCACCGGATGCTGTTCGATGGCCTCGAGCTGCCACAGCGAATGGACCACGCACCACAGGTCATGCTCCGCGATCAGCGCCAGCTCGCTGGCCTCGAAGAACCCTTCGAGCAGCAGCACCGGCGCCTTGATGCCCGCGGCGCGCAGCTCCAGCGCCTCCTCGATGCAGGCCACGGCAAAGCCGTCGGCATCGGCCTCAAGGGCCAGGGCACAGCGCACCGCACCATGGCCGTAAGCATCGGCCTTGACCACGGCCAGGGCCTTGGCACCGGCCAGTTCACGGGCCAGACGGTAGTTGTGACGCAGCGCTTGGAGGTCGATCAGGGCACGGGCGGGGCGCATGGGGCAGCCTTCTGGTGGATCTGGTTATGGGCAGATGGGGCATTCATCGCGGTTGAGCCCGCGCCTACCGGGGCGGGCTCAACCGGTCATCGTCGTTACTGATGGGCCGACAGCGGACGGCCCTGCCGAGCGACCTCAGCGGCATGGCCATAGCGCGAGATGTCCAGACCTTCGGCACTGATCTGCGGCTTCTTGCGCGCGATCAGGTCGGCCAGCAGGCGACCGGAGCCACAGGCCATGGTCCAGCCCAAGGTGCCGTGACCGGTGTTCAGGTACAGGTTGCTCAGCGCGGTGGCGCCGACGATCGGCGTGCCATCCGGGGTAGCCGGGCGCAGGCCGGTCCAGAAACTGGCCTGGCTCAGGTCGCCGCCGCGAGGATAAAGGTCGTTGACGATCATCTCCAGCGTTTCGCGCCGACGCGGGTTCAGAGAGAGGTCGAAGCCGGCGATTTCAGCCATGCCGCCGACCCGGATACGGTTGTCGAAGCGGGTGACGGCGACCTTGTAGGTTTCGTCGAGGATGGTCGAAGTCGGCGCCATGGCCGCGTCGGTGATCGGCACGGTCAGCGAGTAGCCCTTGAGCGGGTACACCGGGGCCTTGATGCCCAGCGGCTTGAGCAACTGCGGCGAATAGCTGCCCAGCGCCAGGACATAGCGGTCAGCCGTTTCCAGCTTGCCGTCGATCCACACGCCGTTGAGTCGGTCGCCGGCCTGATCCAGGCGCTGGATGTTCTGCCCGAAGCGGAACTCGACACCCAGTTTCACGGCCATTTCCGCGAGTTGGGTGGTGAACAGCTGGCAGTCGCCGGTCTGGTCGTTGGGCAGGCGCAGGGCACCGGCCAGCAGGTGCTTGGCCCCTGCCAGGGCGGGTTCGACCCGGGCGATGGCGTCGCGGTCGAGCAATTCGTAGGGCACGCCGGACTGTTCGAGCACGGCGATGTCCTTGGCCGCGGCATCCACCTGGGCCTGGGTGCGGAACAACTGGGTGGTGCCCAGGGTGCGGCTTTCGTAGGCGATGCCGGTTTCGGCGCGCAGTTCGTCGAGGCAGTCGCGGCTGTATTCGGACAGTCGCACCATGCGCTCCTTGTTCACCGCATAACGGCTGGCGGTGCAGTTGCGCAGCATCTGCGCCATCCACAGGTACTGATCGACATCGCCGGTGAGCTTGATGGCCAGCGGGGCGTGCCGCTCGAGCAGCCATTTGATGGCCTTGAGCGGAACGCCCGGTGCAGCCCAGGGCGAGGCGTAGCCGGGCGAGATCTGGCCTGCGTTGGCGAAGCTGGTTTCCATGGCCACCGCCGGCTGGCGATCGACCACCGTGACCTCGAAACCTTGCCGGGCCAGGTAGTAGGCACTGGCGGTACCGATCACACCGCTACCAAGTACCAGAACTCGCATCGTCTATCCCTCATGCGCGGCGCACCGCTGTGTTGTTCGAAATGGCATGGATGCGCGCAGTATAAGAATCTCAGGCCAGTGCATTTCACTATATAAGCGCCTATATTTGGCGAGAATTCTCGGCACGAACGCCTTAGACGGAGGGGCATCCCCTATGAGAACCCAGCACCAGAGCAAGCGGGAACTGGACAAGATCGACCGCAACATCTTGCGCATCCTGCAAAGCGACGGGCGCATCTCGTTCACCGAACTGGGCGAGAAAGTCGGGCTGTCCACCACGCCCTGCACCGAGCGCGTGCGCCGTCTGGAACGCGAGGGGATCATCATGGGCTACAACGCCCGGCTCAACCCGCAGCACCTGAAGGGCAGCCTGCTGGTGTTCGTCGAGATCAGCCTGGACTACAAGTCGGGCGATACCTTCGAGGAGTTCCGCCGCGCCGTGCTCAAGCTGCCCCATGTGCTGGAATGCCACCTGGTTTCCGGCGACTTCGATTACCTGGTCAAAGCACGCATCTCGGAGATGGCGTCGTACCGCAAGCTGCTCGGCGACATCCTGCTCAAGCTGCCCCATGTGCGGGAATCGAAAAGCTACATCGTGATGGAGGAGGTGAAGGAGAGCCTCTGCCTGCCGATTCCGGACTGACCCTCAGACCAGCACCTGGCGGGTACTGGCGATGTAACCATGAATCAGTTGCTCGGCCTGCGGCTCGATCGGCGTCTGCGGCCCGCGACCGCGCGGACAGGCCAGGCGCGGGGTGGTGCCGAACAAGCGGCAGATCAGCGGACGCTCTGCATAGACAGTGCAACCTTGAGGACCGAGGTGCACGCAATCCAGGCGCTGCAAGGCAGCCTCCTGCTCGGCCGCGGTCTTGCGCGGCAGACGCGCCATCTCCGCGCTGGAGGTGGTGACCGGACCGCAGCAGTCGTGGCAGCCGGGCTCGCATTCGAACGAGGGGATGAGTTCGCGCAGGAACTGGATCTTGTGGGCGCAGGTCATGGTCGGCGTGTCATTGAGAGGCCGGGCATTATAGGGCCATTGCCGCCCCCGCGCGCCCCGCTTATCCTCGCAGCTTTTCGCCCAGCCCCAGGAACCCGGCCATGATCCACAGCGCCCAGCACGCTGCCTCCTACTATGCCGCCAGCCGCCTGCCGCAACCGGACTACCCGTGCCTGGAAGGCGAGCACAGCGCCGACGTGTGCATCGTCGGCGGCGGCTACTCAGGGCTCAATACCGCCATCGAACTGGCCGAACGCGGCTTCTCGGTGGTCCTGCTCGAGGCCCGGCGCATCGGCTGGGGCGCCAGCGGGCGCAATGGCGGGCAGTTGATTCGCGGCGTGGGCCACGACGTCGAGCAGTTCCTGCCGGTCATCGGCGCAGACGGCGTACGCAGCCTCAAGCTGATGGGCCTGGAAGCCGTGCAGATTGCCCGCGAACGTATCGAGCAGCATGCCATCGCCTGCGACCTGACCTGGGGCTACAGCGACCTCGCCTACAAGCCGGCCGAGCTCGACGGGTTCGCCGCCGACGCCGATGAGTTGCGCAGCCTGGGCTACCGCCACGAGGTGCGCGTGGTGCCCGCATCGCAGATCCGCAGCGTGGTCAATTCGGCCTGCTTCGTCGGCGGCCTGGTGGACATGGGCTCAGGCCACGTGCACCCGCTGAACCTGGCCATCGGCGAGGCGGCCGTCGCGGCGCGCCTGGACGTGAAGCTGCATGAAGGCTCCGAGGTGACCCGCATCGACTACGGCCCGCAAGTGCAGGTGCACACGGCGCGCGGCCGGGTGCGCGCCAACACCCTGGTGCTGTGCACCAACGCCTATCACAACGACCTGAACCGCGAACTGGGCGGCAAGGTGCTGCCCGCCGGCAGCTACATCATCGCCACCGAGCCGCTGGGCGAGGCCCGCGCTCGCGATTTGCTGCCACAGAACATGGCGGTGTGCGACCAACGCGTGGCGCTGGACTACTTCCGTCTGTCCGCCGACCACCGCTTGCTGTTCGGCGGCGCCTGCCACTATTCCGGGCGTGACCCCAAGGACATCGCCGCCTACATGGGCCCGAAGATGCTCAAGGTGTTCCCGCAACTGGCCGGGGTGCGTATCGACTACCAATGGGGCGGCATGATCGGCATCGGCGCCAATCGCCTGCCGCAGATCGGTCGCCTGCCCGAGCAGCCCAATGTGTACTACGCCCAGGCCTATTCGGGTCACGGCCTCAACGCCACGCACCTGGCCGGACGGTTACTCGGCGAAGCCATCGGCGGTCAGCACAGCGGCCGCTTCGACCTGTTCGCCCAGGTGCCCCATGCCACCTTCCCGGGCGGCAAGTTGCTGCGCTCGCCGCTGCTGGCCTTGGGCATGCTCTGGTACCGGCTCAAGGAACTGCTCTGATCAACCGCGCCAGAATGGCTTGCAGCCTTCTTCCCAGGCCTGCTCGCGGCTCAGACCGATGTCCAGCAACTGCTGGTCGCTGAGTTCGCGCAACAGCTTGCGCGACTGCCAGCGGTGCAGCATCAATCTCCATGAGCCAAGGTCTACCGGAGCGCAGGACAGCCTTGAGGGCTGTCCTGCTGCACATTCGTCGGCCTGCAGCCTCAATCGCACATCGCTCATTCCGGTCATCGCCGCTTCTCCTTGTGATCGAAACCTGGTGCTAGCATGCGCTGGCGGGTTAGCGACGATACAGATCCAAACAAATCTTATTATTCCAATACAGAACTGGCGCAGCCGCAGCTGAATGGCGTATTTTCAGCCGATCTGTATGGTCGCGCCGATTAGCCTGCGCAGGAGTATGCCTGTGAACCTGTACATGAACTTGGCCGAGCTGCTCGGCGCGCGTATCGAACAGGGCCTGTACCGCCCCGGCGAGCGCTTGCCCTCGGTGCGGGCGTTAAGCCTGGAGCACGGGGTCAGCCTGAGCACGGTGCAGCAGGCCTATCGGCAGTTGGAAGATGCGGGCCTGGTATCGCCACGGCCCAAATCAGGTTATTTCGTGGCCGAGCACCTGAGCGTGCCGGCGCTCCCGGCGATCAGCCGCCCGGCGCAGCGACCGGTGGATATCTCGCAATGGGAGCAGGTGCTGGACCTGGTTCGCGCCAACCCTCGGCCCGACGTGATCCAGCTCGGGCGCGGCATGCCGGACATCGAAAGCCCCACCCTCAAACCACTGCTGCGCAGCCTCGCCCAGCTCAGCCGGCGCCTGGACATGCCGGGGCTGTACTACGACAACATCCACGGCAACCTGGGCCTGCGCGAACAGATCGCGCGCCTGGCGCTGGACTCCGGTTGCACCCTGGCAGCGGGCGACCTGGTGGTCACCACGGGCTGCCATGAGGCGCTGTCGACCAGCATCCGCGCGGTGTGCGAGCCCGGCGACATCGTCGCGGTGGATTCGCCAAGCTTCCACGGCGCCATGCAGACCCTCAAAGGGTTCGGCATGAAGGCGCTGGAGATTCCCACCGATCCAGTCACCGGCATCAGCCTGGAGGCCCTGGAATTGGCGCTGGAACAATGGCCGATCAAGCTCATCCAGATCACGCCCAACTGCAACAACCCGCTGGGCTACATCATGCCCGAGGCGCGCAAGAAGGCGCTGCTCACCCTGGCCCAGCGCTATGACGTGGCGATCATCGAGGACGATGTGTACGGCGACCTGGCCTATACCTACCCGCGTCCGCGCACGCTCAAGTCGTTCGACGAGGACGGGCGCGTGCTGCTGTGCAGTTCGTTTTCCAAGACCCTCGCCCCTGGCCTGCGGGTCGGCTGGGTGGCGCCGGGGCGCTACCTGGAGCGGGTGCTGCACATGAAGTACATCAGCACCGGCAGCACGGCCTGCCAGCCGCAACTGGCAATCGCCGACTTCATCGCCGAGGGCCATTACCAGCCGCATTTGCGGCGGGTGCGTGCGCAGTATCAGCGTGCCCGCGACCAGATGAGCGACTGGGTCACCCGCTATTTCCCACCCGGCACCCGCGCCAGTCGGCCCCAAGGGGGATTCATGCTGTGGGTCGAGCTGCCGGAGCGTTTCGATACCTTGCGTCTGAACCGCGCCTTGCTCGATCAAGGCGTGCAGATCGCCGTGGGCAGCATCTTCTCGGCCTCGGGCAAGTACCGGCATTGCCTGCGCATGAATTTTGCCGCACGGGCCACGCCGCAGATCGAGGCGGCCGTGCGCAAGGTCGGTGAAACCGCGTGCCGGCTACTGGCGCAGGACGACAACGGCGGGTAACTTTGCACGACCTTGCATGGTCCAAGGTTTTCACGTGACCCGTCGCACAGGACGATCCCCTTGAGTCTCCAGCGAGCCTTGCCCCTGCTGCTGGCGCTGCTGCTCGGCCTGCAGGGCTGCGCCAGCGTCGATACCCCGCGCGATGTCAGCCAGGCGCTGCCTGCCGCCGACTCCGCCTTCGGCCGCTCGGTGCAGCGCCAGGCCGCGCCCTACGAGGGGCGCTCCGGCTTTCGCCTGCTGCCCAACAGCAGCGAGGCGTTTCGGGCCCGCGCCGAACTGATCCGCCATGCCCAGACCAGCATCGACCTGCAGTACTACATCGTCCACGACGGGCTCAGCACCCGCGCCCTGGTCCACGAACTGCTGCGTGCCGCCGACCGCGGCGTGCGCGTGCGCATCCTGCTCGACGACACCACCAGCGATGGCCTGGACAGCCTGATCGCCACCCTGGACGCCCACCCGCGCATCCAGATCCGCCTGTTCAATCCGCTGCACCTTGGCCGCAGTACGGGCCTGACCCGCACACTCGGACGGCTGTTCAACCTGTCGCTGCAACACCGGCGCATGCACAACAAACTGTTCTTGGTCGACAACAGCATGGCCATCGTCGGCGGCCGTAACCTGGGCGATGAGTACTTCGATGCCGAGCCCAACCTCAACTTCACCGACATCGACCTGCTCGGCGTCGGTCCGGTGGCCGAACAGCTCGGACACAGCTTCGACCAGTACTGGAACAGCGCCTTGAGCCGGCCGATCGGTGATTTTCTCTGGCGCACCCCGGACGCCGACGACCTGCACAGCAGCCGGCAACGGCTGGAGGTCTGGCTGGCGCAGGCGCGGGAGAAGCACCCGGCACTGTACGACCGCCTGATGGCCTACCAGACCGAACCGCGCCTGGACACCTGGCGCAACGAGCTGATCTGGGCCCACAGCCAAGCGCTATGGGATGCGCCGAGCAAGGTGCTGTCCAGCGGCGACCCCGATCCGCACCTGCTGATGAGCCAGCAGTTGGCGCCGGACCTGGAGCGCGTGCACCGTGAACTGATCCTGGTGTCGGCCTACTTCGTGCCCGGCGAGCCGGGCCTGCTGTACCTCACCGGCCGTGCCGACGCCGGCGCCTCGGTGAAGCTGCTGACCAACTCGCTGGAGGCCACCGACGTGCCGGCCGTGCATGGCGGCTATGCGCCCTACCGGCGCGCGCTGCTGGAGCATGGGGTGGAGCTGTTCGAACTGCGCCGCCAACCTGGCGATCCGAGTGCCGTACGCGGCGCGCTGAGCTTCAAGGGGCAGTCGGATTCGAGCCTGCACAGCAAGGCCATGGTCTTCGACCGGCAGAAGACCTTCATCGGCTCGTTCAACTTCGACCCGCGCTCGGTGCTGTGGAACACCGAAGTGGGAGTGTTGGTCGACAGCCCGGAGCTGGCCGAGTACACCCGCGAGCTCGCCGAACAGGGCATGGCCCCGGCGCTGAGCTACCAGCCCAAGCTGGTTGACGGAAAGATGGTCTGGGTGACCGAGGACAACGGCCAGGTGCACACCCTGACCGAAGAGCCGGGCGACCTGTGGCGACGCTTCAACGCGTGGGTAGCCCAGGCGGTGGGACTGGAGCGAATGCTCTAGTCCCTCACAGCGCGGCCGGCTCGAACGCCCCCGCTCGCCGGGTCAACAACACCAGCCCCGCCGCACCGGCCGCCATCAGCCACAACAGCGCATGGCCGCTGACCCACTGGCTGCCCGCCCCGGCCAGCAGCGGCCCGAGCAGGCAACCGATGCCCCACAACTGCGCCACGTGGGCATTGGCGCGCACCAGCGCGTCGTCACGATAGCGCTCGCCGATGAGGATCAGCGACAGGGTGAACAGCCCTCCGGCGCTGGCGCCGAATAGCACCCAAAGCGGCCAGATCGCGGGGCTATGCAGCAGCAGCGGAATCGCCAGGCTAGACCCCATCAGGCTCACGGCGCAGCCGCTGAACAGAGCCTGCCGGGACATGCGGTCGGCTAACGCGCCAATCGGCAGTTGCAGCACCGCGTCGCCGACCACCACGGTGCTGACCATGAACAGCGCCACTTCGGCGGTGAAGCCCTGCTGCAGCACGTAGACCGGCAGCAGCGTGAGAATCATCGCCTCGAAGGCGGCGAACAGGGCGATGGCCCAGGCGATCACTGGCAGGCGCCGACAGAAAGCCAACAGATCGCGAAGGGTCACGCTGCACGCTTCGGTAGACGGCGCGCCCGTGCGGCCAAACAGCAGCAATGGCGACAGCAGCAGCAGACCGGTGGCCGCCCAGAAGCCGAAGTCGTCATCCGAGCCGAGCACGCCCAACACCAGCGGCCCGGCCAGTTGGCTCAGGGCATAGCTGCTGCCGTAGAGCGCGACCAGACGACCGCGCCACTGCTCGACCACCAACTGGTTGATCCAGCTCTCGCCGAGGATGAACACCACCGTCAGCGAGGTGCCGATCAGCAAGCGCAGCGCCAGCCACAACGCATAGCTGGGCAGCAGCGCCAGCAGGCCGATCGACAGCGCCCCGCCCCACAGGCACAGACGCATCGCCGCCGGAACACCGAGCCAGCCAGCCAGACGACTGGCCAGGCTGGCGCCGAGCAGCACGCCGATGGCCGGCATCGCCGCCATCACACCAATAGCGAAACTGCCGTAGCCCCAGCCTTCCAGGCGCAGGGACACCAGCGGCATGCTCACGCCGAGGGCGAGGCCGACACTGAGCACCGAGGCCAGCACGGCAAAATAGGTGGCCCAACGCATCGGCCTTCTCCTGAACGAAATGCACAAGGCCCACTCGCGGGTCAATCACCGAAGCGATTGACCCGCGAGTGGGCCATTGGGGAGGTTACAGCTTGATCCAGGTCGCTTTCAGTTCGGTGTACTTTTCCAGCGCATGCAGCGACTTGTCGCGGCCGTTGCCAGACTGCTTGAAGCCACCGAACGGCGCGGTCATGTCGCCGCCGTCGTACTGATTCACCCAGACGCTGCCAGCGCGCACGGCACGAGCGGTCTTGTGCGCCTTGGACAGGTCGGCGGTCCAGATGCCAGCGGCCAGGCCGTAAGGCGTGTCGTTGGCGATGGCCACGGCCTCTTCGGCGCTGTCGAAGGCGATCACCGACAGTACCGGGCCGAAGATCTCTTCCTGGGCGATCTTCATGGCATTGGTCACGCCGTCGAAGATGGTCGGCTCGACATAGGTACCACCGGTTTCCTCAAGGATGCGCTTGCCGCCGGCCAGCAGCGTGGCGCCGTCCTGATGACCGGCGTCGATGTACGACAGCACGGTGTTCATCTGCTGGGTGTCGACCAGCGCGCCTACCGTGGTGGCCGGGTCCAGCGGGTTGCCGGGCTTCCAGGCCTTGAGCGCCTCGACCACCATCGGCAGGAAGGTGTCCTTGATCGAGCGCTCGACCAGCAGGCGCGAACCGGCGGTGCAGACCTCGCCCTGGTTGAAGGCGATGGCGCTGGCGGCAGCCTGGGCGGCGGCGTGCAGATCAGGCGCGTCGGCGAAGACGATGTTCGGGCTCTTGCCACCGGCTTCGAGCCAGATGCGCTTCATGTTCGACTCGCCGGCATACACCATCAGTTGTTTGGCGATGCGCGTGGAGCCGGTGAACACCAGGGTGTCCACGTCCATGTGCAGGGCCAGGGCCTTGCCGACCGTGTGGCCATAGCCTGGCAGCACGTTCAGTACACCCGCCGGGATACCGGCCTCGATGGCCAACTGGGCGATGCGGATGGCAGTCAGCGGCGATTTCTCGGAAGGCTTGAGCACTACCGAGTTGCCGGTGGCCAGCGCCGGGCCGAGTTTCCAGCAGGCCATCATCAGGGGGAAGTTCCACGGCACGATGGCACCGACCACACCCACCGGCTCGCGGGTGACCAAGCCGAGCTGATCATGGGGGTTGGGGCCACTTCGTCGTAGACCTTGTCGATGGCCTCGGCGGTCCAGTGGATGGCGTTGGCTGCGCCGGGGATGTCGATGCTGGAGGAGTCGCTGATCGGCTTGCCCATGTCCAGGGTTTCCAGCAGCGCCAGTTCCTCGACATGCTGGCGCAGCAGGCCGGCGAAACGGATGAGCGTGGCCTTGCGCTTGGCCGGCGGCAGTTGCGACCAGACACCCGAAGCGAAGGTGGCGCGGGCATTTTCTACTGCGCGGTTGGCATCGGCCTGGTCGCAACTGGCAACCTTGGCCAGGAAGCGCCCGTCGACCGGGCTCAGGCACTCGAAAGTATCGCCGGAGGCGGCGTCGGTATAGTGGCCGTCGATGAAGGCGCGGCCTTCGATCTTCAGTTGCTGGGCACGTTGTTCCCAATCCGCACGCGTCAAGGTGGTCATACGAAACTCCTCCTCTTGTTGAAGTGCAGCCCCGTACCGAGGACTCACGGGCACTGTCGGATATGCTGGCCGGGCGCCGAGCGCACACGGGCATCCGACACCCTAAACCAGGCCTGACAAACTATCAATATATTTGACACTAAAGGCAAAAATGCCTACTGATGTGCATTTTATTAAACAATCAACGTGTTGAACCACAAAGGGTATCCAGCATGAGCATCGACCGCATCATCGATTTCGCCCAAACCCTGACCGAGGCCGAGCGCTACCGCCCAGCGGCGGAAAAGATCCTCAAGGGTGATCCTGACCAGGCCGTGTACAAATACTATTCCAGTCCTTGTGGGCAATTCGCGGCGGGCGTCTGGGAAGGTGAGCTGGGGCAGTGGACGGTGAACTACACCGAGCACGAATACTGCGAGATCGTCCAGGGCGTATCGGTGCTGCGCGATGAAGACGGAAACGCCAAGACCCTGCGCGCGAGTGATCGCTTCGTCATTCCGGCCGGCTTCAAGGGCACCTGGGAGGTGCTGGAGCCGTGCCGCAAGATTTATGTGATGTTCGAGCAACGCTGATCGCTTGGGCAGGATTATCTACCGCCGCCATACAACCGCCGAGGGTGAACATGGGCGTGTCCAATCCGGACCATTAAGGAGGGCCACCCATGTCCATCGAAAAGACCACCGGCCAAGCCATCGAAACCTGCGGCACCGCCATGACTGACACCCAAGTCAACGAAGCCATGCAGAGCTTGATCGGCAAGACCTATACCGACGCGATCCGTGACGAGCTGAAACAGACCACTGGCCGTCCGGTCACCGGGCCAGCCGACATCGTCACCCGTGAGCTGAATCCTCAGCGCATCAACCTGCGTACCGACGCGCAGGGTGTGATCAGCGGTGTCGACTTCGGTTGACCCCACTGGCCGAACGTTCAGGACCGCTTCCATCGGAAGCGGTTTTTTTTCGCCTGACAGGTAGTTCGCGGCTACTGTGCGCGTTGCAATCCTTAATTACCGCTCGGCCAAGATGCCGCCACCTGAACATAGCGGTGTCCACTATCGGACAGCAGATCAGGAGTACGCAGCATGACCACCGACATTCTCGGCCCGGTTCGCCATATCATCGGCTCGCGATACGTGGAAACCGTGCAGGCCTATGCGCTCGAACTGACCGGCTTGAAGGCTGTGAGGATCGTAAAAGGCGATGCAGACCTGCGCGATTACCACCCAGATCAACTGCGCATCTACGTGGATGACAGTGGCGTCATCACGAACCTGGCCAATGCCTGAAGTCTGGCGCTGTCGAAAACCGCTTCCCTACCGAAGCGGTTTTTTTTTGCACCTAGATATCTACAGCGTCTCGGCCCACAGGATGATCGACCATCGTTCGGCCTCGACTGGAGGCTTATCGAAAAGGACGCGATCATGGACAGCCAACAAGCGACACACGCTCTGCAGCACCTGCTGGGCACCCGTTTCGTACCCAGCGCAGTGAGCTACATGAAGGAACTGGCCGGCGTGAGCAATGCTGAGCAGGTCGGTGAAGTCATCACGCTGCAAGCGCGCCATGACGTCGTGCTGTACAGCGTCGAAGACGGCAACATCACCTTCGTTGCAGCCCACGTCTAAGCCTGCCAAGCATCACCTGGCATAAAAAAACCCGCCTTCTTGCGAAGGCGGGTTTTTTTCAGGTCGCCGATCAATTACTTGATCTTGGCTTCCTTGTACACCACGTGCTTGCGAACGACCGGATCGTATTTCTTGATCTCGATCTTGTCCGGGGTGGTGCGCTTGTTCTTGTCGGTGGTGTAGAAGTGGCCAGTGCCAGCACTCGAAACCAGACGGATCAATTCACGCATGACGTTCTCCTTAGAACTTTTCGCCGCGAGCGCGCAGCTCGGCCAGCACTACGTCGATACCACGCTTGTCAATGACGCGCATGCCTTTGGCGGAAACGCGCAGACGCACGAAACGCTTCTCGGACTCGACCCAGAAACGGTGATGCTGCAGGTTCGGCAGGAAACGACGACGGGTTTTGTTGTTTGCGTGGGAAATGTTATTCCCGGTTACCGGACCCTTACCGGTAACTTGACAGACTCTCGACATGCCTCAGCCCTCTAAAACCACATGCCCAACCCGGCATGGGTTGGCCGCTTAATCTCTCAGTCTATGGCGCCAAGGCGCCGTGTTTCTGGGGGTCTTATCGAACCGGCTCGAATGAGCGACAGACCGAGCCCCTAGAAAAGAGCGCTGCTTTATACCAGAAAGGGTCGACCACAACAACAGAAGATGCACATTCCAGGCGGGTCGATTGCGCCGGGCCAGCATAGCGACAAGGCTTGCGCGCTGTCGACCGCTCGTCGCCGCGCGGCGCAAAAATCCGGTAGCCATTTGCCAAGCGGCACTCTAGGGTTAGAGCTTTCCGCTTCCAGACTGCACTGGCAGATGGGCCACTGACCAGCCGAGGATCCCGCATGCGCGTCGCCGCCCTTTCCGTTCTGTTCACTTCCCTGTTCGTCGCGGGCCTGGCCCAGGCAGCGCCGCTGTCGGTGTGCACCGAGGCCAGCCCCGAAGGTTTCGATGTGGTCCAGTACAACTCGCTGACCACCACCAATGCCTCGGCCGATGTGCTGATGAATCGCTTGGTCGAGTTCGACGCTGGCCAAGGCAAGGTGATGCCGAGCCTGGCACAAGCCTGGACCGTGTCCGACGATGGCCTGACCTACGATTTCACCCTGCGCGACGGCGTGAAATTCCACAGCACCGACTACTTCAAGCCTACCCGCACGCTGAACGCCGACGACGTGCTGTTCAGCTTCCAGCGCATGCTCTACCCCGCCCATGCCTGGCACAAGACCGCACCCGGCGGTTATCCGCATGCCCAGTCGCTGCAGTTGGGCAGCCTGATCAAGTCGATCGAGGCGCCTGACCCGCAGCATGTACGCTTCGTCCTGAGCCACCCCGACGCCACGTTCCTGGCCACGCTGAGCATGGGCTTCGCTTCGATCTACTCCGCCGAATATGCCGACAAGCTACTCAAGGCCGGCACGCCCGAGAAGCTCAATAGCCAGCCCATCGGCACCGGCCCGTTCGTCTTCCAGCGCTTCCAGAAGGACGCCCTGGTGCGTTATCGCGCCAACCCCGACTATTTCGACGGCAAGCCTGCGGTCGACCCGCTGGTGTTCGCCATCACCACCGACGCGAACGTGCGCCTGCAGAAGCTCAAGCGCAACGAATGCCAGGTAGCCCTGTCGCCCAAGCCGCTGGACATCGCCGAAGCCGCGAAGAACGACAATCTGAAGGTATCCTCCACCCCGGCCTTCATGACCGCCTTCGTGGCGATCAACAGCGAGCACCCGCCGCTGGACAAACCCGAAGTGCGCCAGGCGATCAACCTCGCCTTCGACAAGCCGGCCTACCTCAAGGCGGTGTTCGAAGGCACCGCCGCCGCCGCCAACGGCCCCTACCCGCCCACCACCTGGAGCTACGCCAAGGACCTGCCCGGCTACGCGCTGGACCTGAAGAAGGCCAAGGCGCTGCTGGTCAAGGCCGGCCTGCCCGACGGCTTCAGCACCACGATCTGGACCCGCCCGTCAGGCAGCCTGCTCAACCCCAACCCGAGCCTCGGCGCCCAGATGCTCCAGGCCGACCTGGCGAAAGTCGGCATCAAGGCCGAGATCCGCGTGATCGAATGGGGCGAACTGATCCGCCGCGCCAAGGCCGGCGAGCACGACCTGCTGTTCATGGGCTGGGCGGGTGACAACGGCGACCCGGACAACTTCCTCAGCCCGCAATTCTCGTGCGCCGCGGTCAAGTCCGGGACCAACTTCGCGCGGTTCTGCGACAACCGTCTCGACCAGTTGATCAATGCAGGGCGTACCACCAACGACCAGAGCGTGCGCAGCCGGCTGTACCAGCAGGCACAGACGCTGATCCAGCAGCAGGCACTGTGGCTGCCACTGGCACATCCGAAAGCCTCGACTTTGCTCAGCAATAGCGTGAAGGGATATCAGGTGAGCCCGTTCGGGCGGGTGGACTTCAGCAAGGTGTCGGTGGAGCGCTGACTGGCATTCGGTGTCGGCCTTTTCGCCGCTGCGATTTACCCGCGGAAAGGCCGGCACTACCCCCGAACCATCCCTGCTCGACCATCGACAACGGCTCGCCATCGCCGACGATCACATGATCGAGCACACGCACATCGATCAGCGCCAGTGCTTGCTTCAACGTGCGGGTCAGATGCACGTCGTCCTGGCTGGGCTCGCTGTTGCCCGACGGGTGGTTGTGACAGATGATCAACGCCGCCGCGTTATGCATTAGCGACCGGCGCACCACCTCACGCGGATAGATGCTTGCCCGGTCTATCGTGCCGCGAAACAGAATCTCGAACGCCACGGGCCGGTGCCGGGTGTCCAGGAACAGGCAGCCGAACACCTCGCAGCGTTCATGGCGCAGCATCGACTTCAGGTAGCGCCGCACCGCCGCGGGGCTTTCCAGCGCCGGCGCGCGTTCGATGGTTTCGTCCAGGTAGCGTCGTCCGATCTCCAGCAGTGCCTGCAATTGCGCGTACTTCACCGGCCCGATGCCCGGCTCGCGCAGCAGCGCGGCGCGGTCGGCCTCGAGAAATGCCCGCAACCCGCCAAAGCGCTTGAGCAGGCTACGCGCCAAGTCGACCACATTGCGCCCGGCAACGCCCGAGCCCAACAGCACTGCCAACAACTCCCCATCCGACAGCACTTGCGCCCCACGCGCCAGCAATTTCTCCCTCGGCCGCTCGTCCAGCGGCCATTCCCTGATGTTCATACCCCTCCTTGCGTTGTACTGCGGCGCCTTCAAGCCCTGTGTTAATCTAGTTCGCCTCGTTGAATGCGACGTTCTGCCGCAGGCATGTTCAAACGTCGTCGCCCGCTTTCACTGGAAAAAGGCAAGCCTATGCAGCGGCTGTATCGCAAGCGCATCGTTCTCGGCGTGGGTGGCGGCATTGCCGCCTACAAGAGCGCCGAGCTGATTCGCCGACTTCTGGAACACGGCGCGCAGGTGCGCGTCGTCATGACCCGCGGCGGGGCCGAGTTCATCACTCCGCTGACCCTGCAGGCGCTCTCCGGTCATCCGGTGCACATGGATCTGCTCGACCCTGCCGCCGAAGCGGCCATGGGGCATATCGAACTGGCCAAGTGGGCCGACCTGGTACTCATCGCCCCGGCCACCGCCGACCTCATGGCGCGCCTGGCCCAAGGCATGGCCGACGACCTGCTGACCACCCTGGTGCTGGCCACCGACGCAACCGTCGCCGTGGCGCCGGCCATGAACCAGGCCATGTGGCGCGACCCGGCCACCCAGGACAACCTGGCGCTGCTCGAGCGCCGTGGCATCCAGGTGTTCGGTCCGGCCTCCGGCAGCCAGGCCTGCGGCGACGTGGGCCTGGGCCGCATGCTCGAAGCCACCGACCTGGCCTGGTGTGCCGCCGAAACCTTCAAGCGCCAGTCGCTGACCGGCAAGCACGTGTTGATCACCGCCGGCCCCACCCAGGAAAACATCGATCCGGTGCGCTACATCACCAATCATAGTTCCGGAAAGATGGGCTTCGCCCTGGCCGAGGCGGCCGTCGAAGCGGGGGCTCGGGTGACCCTCGTCACCGGCCCCGTGCACCTGCCGACCCCCGACCGAGTCACCCGTATCGACGTGGTGAGCGCGCGGGACATGCTCGCCGCCTGCGAAGCGGCGATGCCCTGCGACCTGTTCATCGCCTCGGCGGCGGTCGCGGACTACCGCCCGGAAGTGGTTGCCCCGCAGAAGCTCAAGAAAGACCCTACGAGCGGCGACGGCATGCTGCTGCAGATGGTGCGTAATCCGGATATCCTTGCCACCCTCGCCGGCCGGGCCGACCGTCCATTCAGCGTCGGCTTCGCCGCCGAGACCGAACACCTGCTCGATTACGCCACGCGCAAGCTCAAGGACAAGAATCTCGACCTGATCGTCGCCAATGATGTGGCCAACCCCAGCATCGGCTTCAACAGCGAAGAGAACGCCTTGACAGTGATCGACCGCCAGCAGCACCAGACCCTCTTCGCGCAAACCAGCAAGGGCAAAATCGCCCGGCAACTGGTCGCCTTCATCGCCGAACGGCTCAATCAGGTTCAATGAGTTACATGCACGCTCTTCAAGCCAAGATCCTCGACCCACGCCTGGGTACCGAATTTCCCCTGCCGCAGTACGCCACGCCCGGTTCCGCCGGTCTGGACCTGCGCGCCCTGCTCACCGAGGACACCGTCCTCGAACCCGGTCAGACCCTGTTGATTCCCACCGGCCTGTCGATCTACATCGGCGATCCGGGCCTGGCAGCGATGATCCTGCCGCGCTCCGGTCTGGGCCACAAACACGGCGTGGTACTGGGCAACCTGGTGGGTCTGATCGACTCGGACTACCAAGGCGAACTGATGGTCTCGTGCTGGAACCGGGGCAACACCGCATTCACCATCAGCGTCGGCGAGCGCATTGCCCAACTGATCCTGGTGCCCGTGGTGCAGGCGCATTTCGACATCGTCGAGGCCTTCGACGAAACCCAGCGCGGCAGCGGCGGTTTCGGTCACTCCGGTACCCGCTGAAACGACCACCGGGGCCATGGATGGCGAACTCTTGGGTCCAACGACCGTCCAAGCGTTCTGTTTGCGCCTACCCAGAAGCCTCAGACCCTTGGAGTCCCCTGAGATGAACGATATGGCCCAGCTGGTTCCCGCACTGCCGGACAGCATTTTCCGCGCCTATGACATCCGCGGCATCGTCGGCAAGACGCTGCACGCCGAGACCGCCTACTGGATCGGCCGCGCCATCGGCGCCCAGACCCTCGCCCAGGGCGAGCCGAAGATTTCCGTAGGCCGCGACGGCCGCTTGTCCGGCCCGATGCTGGTCGAGCAACTGATCCAGGGCCTGGCCGATGCCGGCTGCCAGGTCAGCGACGTGGGCCTGGTGCCCACCCCCGCGCTGTACTTCGCCGCCAACGTGCTGGCCGGCACCTCCGGCGTGATGCTCACCGGCAGCCACAATCCCTCGGACTACAACGGCTTCAAGATCGTCATCGCCGGCGACACCTTGGCCAATGAACAGATCCAGGCCCTGCTGACCCGCCTGAAAACCAACGACCTGACCCGCGCAGAGGGCAGCGTCGAACGCGTCGAGATCCTCGAGCGCTATTTCCAGCAGATCGTCGAGGACGTGAAGCTGGCCAAGCCGCTCAAGGTGGTGGTCGACTGCGGCAACGGCGCGGCGGGCGTGATCGCCCCGCGCCTGATCGAGGCCCTGGGCTGCGACGTGATCCCGCTGTTCTGTGAGGTCGACGGCCACTTCCCCAACCATCACCCGGACCCGGGCAAGCCCGAAAACCTCGAAGACCTGATCGCCAAGGTGCGCGAAACCGATGCCGACCTGGGCCTGGCCTTCGACGGTGACGGTGACCGCGTCGGCGTGGTGACCAACACCGGCAGCATCGTCTACCCCGACCGCCTGCTGATGCTGTTCGCCCAGGACGTGCTGTCGCGCAACCCCGGCGCCGAGATCATCTTCGACGTCAAATGCACCCGCCGCCTCACCCCGCTGATCGAGCAGCACGGCGGTCGCGCCCTGATGTGGAAGACCGGTCATTCGTTGATCAAGAAGAAGATGAAACTGACCGGCTCGCTGCTGGCCGGCGAGATGAGCGGGCACATCTTCATCAAGGAACGCTGGTACGGTTTCGACGACGGTATCTACAGCGCCGCACGCCTGCTGGAAATCCTCAGCAAGGCCGAGCAGTCTGCCGAAGACCTGTTCGCCGCGTTCCCGAACGATATTTCCACGCCGGAAATCAACATCGATGTGACCGACGAGGGTAAATTCAGCATCATTGATGCACTGCAACGCGACGCCGACTGGGGCGCGGCCGAACTCACCACCATCGACGGTGTGCGGGTCGACTATCCCCACGGCTGGGGCCTGGTTCGCGCCTCCAACACCACGCCGGTGCTGGTGCTGCGCTTCGAGGCCGACAGCGAGACAGAACTGAACCGAATCAAGGCTGTATTCCGTGAGCAGTTGCACAAGGTCGAGCCTGGCCTGCACCTGCCGTTCTGACGTTCACATACTGGAGCCCTGCATGACCCTCGATCGCGACGCCGCTTCCCATGTAGCCGAGGTTTTGTCCGAAGCGCTGCCCTACATCCGCCGCTTCGTCGGCAAGACCCTGGTGATCAAGTACGGCGGCAACGCGATGGAGAGCGAAGAGCTCAAGACCGGCTTCGCCCGGGACATCGTGCTGATGAAGGCGGTGGGCATCAACCCGGTGGTGGTGCATGGCGGCGGCCCGCAGATCGGCGATCTGCTCAAGCGCCTGTCGATCGAGAGCCACTTCATCGACGGCATGCGCGTCACCGACTCGGCGACTATGGATGTGGTGGAGATGGTGCTGGGCGGTCAGGTGAACAAGGACATCGTCAACCTGATCAACCGTCACGGCGGCAGCGCTATCGGCCTGACGGGCAAGGACGCCGAGCTGATCCGTGCGAAGAAGCTCACCGTCAGCCGCCAGACCCCGGAAATGACCACACCCGAGATCATCGACATCGGTCATGTCGGCGAAGTGGTCGGGGTCAACACCGAGCTACTGAACATGCTGGTACGCGGCGACTTCATCCCGGTGATCGCGCCGATCGGCGTGGGCGCCAACGGTGAGTCGTACAACATCAACGCCGACCTGGTGGCGGGCAAGGTGGCCGAGGCGCTGAAAGCCGAGAAGCTGATGCTGCTGACCAACATTGCCGGCCTGATGGACAAGCAGGGCCAGGTGCTCACTGGCCTGACCACCGAGCAAGTCAACGAACTGATCGCCGACGGCACCATCTACGGCGGCATGCTGCCGAAGATCAAGTGCGCACTCGAGGCGGTGCAGGGCGGCGTCAACAGCTCGCACATCATCGACGGTCGCGTACCGAACGCGGTGCTGCTGGAGATCTTCACCGACAGCGGCGTCGGCACCCTCATCACCAACCGCAAACGCGCCTGACAGCGTCGTAGCAAGACTTCGCGGGACCGTCCGTGCCTTCGGCAATGGACGGTCCCGCGATGCACTTCACGTTTCTCAACTTTCCCTCCAGACGGCCGAAACAACGTGGCAGAATGCACGCCCGTTGCAAAAAGTTACCGTTCATCTGGAGAAACTCGCGTGAACTACGCATCACAAGGACTCGTGCTGGCCGCCGCCATCGCCCTCGGGTCCATCGCCGGCTGCGCTACCGAAACCTCCACTGCCGTGGCCGTTCAACAGGTCGAGAGCGTCAACCGCCCCTACAGCGGCGTGCGCACCCCGATCGCCGTCGGCAAGTTCGACAACCGTTCGAGCTACATGCGCGGCATCTTCTCCGATGGCGTCGACCGCCTCGGCGGCCAGGCCAAGACCATCCTCATCACCCACCTCCAGCAAACCCACCGGTTCAACGTACTGGACCGCGACAACATGGGTGAGATCCAGCAGGAAGCGCAGATCAAGGGCCAGAGCCAGCGCCTGAAGGGCGCCGATTTCGTGGTCACCGGCGATGTCACCGAGTTCGGCCGCAAGGAAGTGGGCGATCACCAGCTGTTCGGCATTCTCGGCCGCGGCAAGACCCAGATCGCCTACGCCAAGGTGGCGCTGAACATCGTCAACATCAGCACCTCCGAAGTGGTGTATTCCAGCCAGGGCGCCGGCGAATACGCGCTGTCGAACCGCGAAGTCATCGGCTTTGGCGGCACCGCCAGCTACGACTCCACCCTCAACGGCAAGGTCCTGGACCTGGCCATGCGCGAGGCGGTGAACAAGCTGGTCAGCGCCGTGGACAGTGGCCAGTGGAAGCCACAGGCCCAGTAATCGACGCCCGACGTTTCGACGCCCGTAACACGACAAGGAAAGCACGTACATGAGTATCACCCGCTCGGCCTGGCGCACTGGCGCCAGCCTTCTGCTGGCCAGCGCCCTGCTGGCCGGCTGCAATACGCCAAAACCGCTGTATCAATGGGAAAGCTACCAGCCCCAGGTGCGCGAGTACTTCAACGACCAGTCCAAGGAAGAACAGGTCATCGCCCTGGAGCGCGATCTGGAGAAGATCAAGGCCAAGAACGGCGCGGTGCCGCCGGGCTATCACGCGCAGTTGGGTCTGCTCTACTCGAGCCTGGGCAAGGATGACCAGATGATCCAGGAATTCCGTACCGAGAAAGCGCTGTTCCCTGAGTCGGCGACCTACATGGACTTCCTGATGAAGAACGCCACGCAAGGAGCCAAGCCGTGATCAAGCGCCTTACCCAATGCTTGGTCGGCGCCTGCGTGCTGGCCCTGTTCGCCGGCTGCGCCGAGCGCAAGACCACCGACTACGCCGCCTTCAAGCAGAGCCGGCCGAAGTCGATCCTGATCGTGCCGCCACTGAACAACTCGCCGGACGTCAAGGCCAGCTACAGCATGCTGGCGCAGGTCACCTATCCGCTGGCCGAAGCGGGCTACTACGTGATGCCGGTGGCGCTGGTGGCCGAGACGTTCCGCCAGAACGGCATGACCACTCCGGCGGACATCCATGAGTTGCCGGCCGCCAAGCTGCGCGAGATCTTCGGCGCCGATGCCGGGCTGTACGTGACCGTCAGCGACTACGGCACCCGCTACATGGTGCTGAGCAGCGCAACCATCGTCACCGCCAGCGCCAAGCTGGTCGACCTGAAAACCGGCGCCACCCTGTGGACCGGCGCGGCGTCGGCCTCCAGCGAAGAAGGCCGGCAGAACCAGGGCGGGCTTGTCGGCATGCTGATCACCGCAGCGGTGAACCAGATCATCTCCAGCGTGCAGGACGACGCGGGCTATCCGATCGCCGGTATCACCAGCGCCCGGCTGCTGTCGCCGAACCCCAACGGCGGCATCCTGTACGGGCCGCGCTCGCCGAAGTACGGCACCGATTGAGCGACGAGCACTGCGTCGAAGCCATAAAAAAGGCGACCTACAAAGGTCGCCTTTTTTATGGACGATCGGCGCTCAGATCCCGTATTGCGCTCGATAGGCCTCGACCGCCGGCAGGTGCTGCTTGAGCTGCGGATCATCGGCCAGGAATTCCAGTACCTGGGTCAGGGATACGATGCTGACCACTGGCATGCCGAAGTCACGCTCCACTTCCTGGATGGCCGAGAGTTCGCCGTTACCACGCTCCTCGCGGTTCAGCGCGATGAGCACACCGGCGGCGCGCGCCTGCTGGGCCTGGATGATCTGCATGACTTCGCGGATCGCGGTGCCTGCGGTGATCACGTCGTCGATGATCAGCACCTCGCCCGCCAGGGGAGCGCCGACCAGGCTGCCGCCTTCGCCGTGGTCCTTGGCTTCCTTGCGGTTGAAGCACCAGGGCACGTCGATCTGATGATGCTCGGCCAGCGCCACCGCCGTGGCGGCGGCCAGCGGAATGCCTTTGTAGGCTGGACCGAACAGCACGTCGAAGGGGATCTTGCTGTCGACGATGGCCGCCGCATAGCAACGTCCCAGCTGGGCCAGGGCCGAGCCGCTGTTGAACAGACCGGCATTGAAGAAGTACGGGCTGGTACGCCCCGATTTCAGGGTGAATTCACCGAAGCGCAGCACGCCGCGATCGATGGCAAAACGGATGAAGTCGCGCTGATACGGCTGCATGAAAAGTCCCGGACACCACGGATTTAGCTAAATGAGTTGAGCTCGGGTATCATACACGCACGAGATTTTTGGGGCCATTTATGCGGATCATCAGTGTGAACGTAAATGGCATTCAGGCTGCGGCCGAGCGTGGTTTGCTCAGCTGGTTGCAAGCCCAGAATGCCGACGTCATCTGCCTTCAGGATACCCGCGCCTCGGCCTTTGAACTCGACGACCCAGCTTTCCAGCTCGATGGCTATTTCCTTTATGCCTGCGACGCGGAGGTGCCCGCCCATGGTGGCGTGGCGCTCTACTCGCGGATGCAGCCCAAGGCAGTCATCACCGGCCTGGGCTTCGAGACAGCCGACCGCTACGGACGTTACCTGCAGGCCGATTTCGACAAGGTCAGCATCGCCAGCCTGCTGATGCCTTCGGGCATGAACGGCGACGAAGACTTGAATCAGAAATTCAAGTTGATGGACGACTTCGCCAAGTACCTGGACAAGCAGCGCCGCAAGCGCCGCGAGTACATCTATTGCGGCTCGCTGTACGTGGCGCAGCAGAAGCTCGACATCAAGAACTGGCGCGACAGCCAGCAGTCGCCCGGCTTCCTGCCGCCCGAGCGCGCCTGGATGGACGCCATCATCGGCGAAATGGGCTACGTCGATGCCCTGCGCGAAGTCAGCCGCGAAGGTGATCAGTACAGCTGGTGGCCGGATAACGAACAGGCCGAGATGCTCAACCTGGGCTATCGCTTCGACTACCAGATCCTCACCCAGGGCCTGCGCCGCTGCGTACGTAACGCGCGCCTGCCACGCCAGCCGCGCTTCTCCCAGCATGCGCCGCTGATCGTCGACTACGACTGGACGCTGACCATCTGAACCCTGACGGGGCCTATCACCAGGCCCCGTTTTGTTTTACAGCCTCTGACCGGCCCTGCGCTTCGTCTTCCTCGACACCACCTCCTGTCGCCTTCATCGCCGCGAAAGCTGGCTGAAAGCTTTCGCCCCTAGGATAGCGCCACCACCGGCACAAAGACCGGTCAGCCAGGGTGCGCATCCACAGCACACCCGGCTCAATCAACAACAACAATGGTGATTCCGATGCTGTCCTGTGCCCGCCTCCCCGCAGTACCCCTCCCCGTATTCCACGCACTGCGCCCAATGCGCTGATCCGCCCGACACCTTTCGCCGCGCCACGCCTGGAGTACCGTCATGCTGACCTTCCTCGGCTTTGCCATGGTCATCACCTTCATGTACCTGATCATGACCAAGCGCCTGTCGGCCTTGATCGCGCTGATCCTGGTACCGATCCTGTTCGCCCTGTTCGGCGGCTTTTCCGCCAAGATCGGCCCCATGATGCTCGAGGGCATCAGCAAGCTCGCGCCCACCGGCGTGATGCTGATGTTCGCCATCCTCTACTTCGCTCTGATGATCGACTCCGGCCTGTTCGACCCGGCCGTGCGCAAGATCCTCAAGCTGGTCAAGGGCGACCCGCTGAAAGTCTCGGTCGGCACCGCCGTGCTGGCCCTGGTGGTCTCGCTCGACGGTGACGGCGCCACCACCTACATGATCTGCTGCGCCGCCATGTTGCCGCTGTACAGCCGCCTGGGCATGAGCCCGCGCATCATGGCCGGGCTGATCATTCTTGCGGGCGGGGTGATGAACATGACCCCTTGGGGCGGACCGACCGCCCGTGCCGCCAGCGCCCTGCACGTAGACCCTTCGGACATCTTCGTGCCGATGATCCCGGCCATGGCCTTCGGCGTACTGGCGATCCTCGCCATCGCCTACCTGTACGGCAAGCGCGAACGTGCGCGCCTGGGCGAGCTGCACCTGCCGACCGACGACATCGACCACAGCGAAATCAGCGTGTCGCAATTCCCCGAGGCGCGTCGGCCGAAGCTGATCTGGTTCAACGGCGCCCTTACCGTCGCGCTGATGGCCGCCCTGATCGCCGGCCTGCTGCCGCTGCCGGTGCTGTTCATGATCGCCTTCAGCATCGCCATGATCGTCAACTACCCGTGCCTGCAACAGCAGAAAGACCGCATCGCGGCCCACGCCGGCAGCGTGCTGGCGGTGACCGGATTGATCTTCGCTGCGGGCATCTTCACCGGCATCCTGTCCGGCACCGGCATGGTCGAGGCCATGTCCAAGAGTCTGCTGGCGGTGATTCCGGAGGCGCTCGGGCCCTACCTGGCGACGATCACCGCGATCGTCAGCATGCCGTTCACATTCTTCATGTCCAATGACGCCTTCTACTACGGTGTCCTGCCGGTGCTCGCCGAGGCCGCCAGCCACTACGGCATCAGCCCGGTGGAAATGGCCCGCGCCTCGATCGTTGGTCAGCCGGTGCACCTGCTCAGCCCGCTGGTGCCGTCCACGTATCTACTGGTGGCCCTGGCCGGCATCGAATTCGGCGATCACCAGCGCTTTACCCTCAAGTGGGCAGTGTTGGTGTGCCTGTGCATAATGCTCGCCGCCCTGCTCATGGGAGTTTTCCCGCTGTTCAGTAGTCTTTAATACAACTGCAGCACCCTACCGCGGCGGCCCTTTGGGGTCGTCGCCTTCACCGCTCGAAGGAATACACATGGAATGGCTGACCAGCCCGGAAATCTGGGTTGCCTTTTTCACCCTCACCGCACTCGAGATCGTGCTCGGGATCGACAACATCATCATGATCTCGATCCTGGTCAGCCGCATGCCCAAGCACATGCAGCCGCGCACGCGCATCTTCGGCCTGGCGCTGGCGATGGTCACGCGGATCATGCTGCTGCTGTCGATCACCTGGGTCATGCGCCTGACCGACGACCTGTTCGTGGTGCTCGGCGAAGGCATCTCCGGACGTGATTTGATTCTGTTCTTCGGCGGCCTGTTCCTGCTGTGGAAAAGCTCGCAGGAGATCTACCACGGCCTGGAAGGCGAAGACGAAAGCGGCGAGGCGCCCAAGGGCGGCGGCGGCAAGTTCTTCTACACCATCATCCAGATCGCGATCATCGACATCGTGTTCTCCCTGGACTCGGTGATCACGGCGGTGGGCATGGTGTCCCACGTCCCGGTGATGATCGCGGCGATCGTCGTCGCCGTGCTGGTGATGATGCTCTGCGCCGGCACCATCAGCGACTTCATCGACAAGCACCCCTCGCTGAAGATGCTCGCGCTGTCGTTCCTGATCGTGGTCGGCACCGTGCTCATCGCCGAATCGTTCGATGTGCATGTGCCCAAGGGCTACGTGTACTTCGCCATGGCCTTCTCGCTGGCGGTGGAGGCGATCAACATCCGCATGCGCACGGCGCTGGCGCGCAAGGATGGCAAGGAGCAGGACCCGGTCAAGCTGCGCAAGGACGTGCCCGGCCAGTGACCGCCCAGCTGTGCGTCGCCACCCTTGGGGCCGCTTTGCGGCCCCAAGGCTTTCCATGACACAAATGTTTCAAATAAATGCCTGCCATGCGAAGCTGGCGTCTCCTGCGCAAACCCACTAAAGCTTCAGTGAGCACTGACAGAACCGCCCAGCCCCGGGCCAGGCTCACCGCTTCACCCATTGGCCCCGCACTGGGGCGTCGGTAACAAGGGGGCCCCGACCATGCTGACCCTGCTCAACCTGCTGTCTGCCGTGACGTTGCTCGTCTGGGGTACGCATATTGTGCGCACCGGCATCCTGCGCGTGTACGGCTCGCACCTGCGCCGGGTACTCGGCCAGAACATGGATCGTCGCCCGCTGGCGTTCATCGCCGGCATCGTCGTCACCGCCGTGGTACAGAGCAGTAACGCCACTGCCATGCTGGTCACCTCTTTCGTCGGCCAGGGCCTGATGGCCATGACCCCGGCGCTGGCGATCATGCTCGGCGCCGACGTCGGCACCGCGCTCATGGCCCGGGTGCTGACCTTCGACCTGTCCTGGCTGTCACCGCTGCTGATCTTCATCGGGGTGATCTTCTTCCTCTCGCGCAAGCAGACCCGTATTGGTCAGCTGGGCCGGGTGGCCATCGGTCTGGGCCTGATCATCCTGGCCCTGCAATTGATCGTGCAGGCGGCAGCGCCTATCACCCAGGCCCAGGGCGTGAAAGTGCTGTTCGCCTCGCTCACGGGCGATATTCTGCTCGACGCGCTGGTCGGCGCGCTGTTCGCGATGATTTCCTACTCGAGCCTGGCCGCCGTGCTGCTCACCGCGACCCTGGCCGGCGCCGAGGTGATCAGCCTGCCGGTGGCCATTGGCCTAGTGGTCGGGGCCAACATCGGCAGCGGGTTGCTGGCGTTTCTCAGCACCAGCATGCAGAACGCCGCCGGTCGTCGGGTCGCGCTGGGTAGCCTGCTGTACAAGCTGATCGGCCTGCTGCTGATCATTCCGGTTCTGCACCCGCTGGTGGACTGGATGGACTCGCTGAGCTTCAGCCCGCAGGAGCTGGTGATCGGTTTCCACCTGCTCTACAACACCGCCCGCTGCGTGATCATGCTGCCGACGGTCAAACCCATGGGCCGCTTGTGCAACACCCTGCTGCCCGAACGCGAACTGGCCAACGGCCAGGTCAAACCGCGTCACCTCGACCCCACGGCCTTGCAGACCCCCAGCCTGGCACTGGCCAATGCTGCTCGCGAGACCCTGCGCCTGGGCGATATCGTCGAAAGCCTGCTCGATGCCATGCTCGGTGCCCTGCGCGGCACTCAGACCGCACTCGCGCAACAGACCCGCGCCCTGGGCGAGGATGCCGAAGCGCTGTACAGCGCAATCAAGCTGTACCTGGCGCAGATGCCGCGCGAAGACCTGGGCGAACATGACAGCCAGCGCTGGGCAGAGATCATCGAGCTGTCGATCAACCTCAAGCTGGCCAGCGACCTGATCGAGCGGATGCTGCGCAAAGTCCAGCAGCAGAAGACCTCCCAGCGCCGGGAGTTCTCCGAGGTCGGGCTGGAAGAGCTGGCTGGCCTGCAACAGCAATTGCTGGCCAACCTGCGCCTGGGGCTGTCGGTGTTCCTCAGCGCCGATCCGCAAAGCGCGCGCCTGCTGCTGCGCGAAAAGCGCAGGTTCCGCGCTCAGGAGCGGCGCCTGGCCCACGCCCATGTCAGCCGTTTGCAACGCAAGGTGGTGCAGAGCATCGAGACCAGCTCACTGCACTTGGAACTGATCGCCGACATGAAACGGTTGAACTCTTTGTTCTGCAGCAGTGCCTATGTGGTACTGGGCGGCGCGGACACCGGCGGGCTTTTGCTCGACGATCAGCCGGAAGACGCCAGCCCCACTTGACCCCCGCACACCTGGAGACCGGCCCGGAAGCCTGCCCATGCGTTGCCTGATGTTCGCCTGCTGCATCCTGTTCAGCCTGCCCTCGCTCGCCCTCGACCGCTCGCGGGTCGAGGGCTATCTGTTGCCCAACGGCCTGCAGGTGATCCTCAAGTCCGGCTACGAGCGCGACCACGTCGCGATCCGTCTGGTGGTCGGTGTCGGCCTGGACGACTTCCCCTGCGACCAGCGCGAGCTGCCGCACCTGCTCGAGCACCTGCTGTTCAGCGGCCTGGACGACAGTGGCGAAGGCGGCCTGGAAGAACGTCTGCAAGCACTGGGCGGCGAATGGAATGCCTTCACCAGCGCGGCCGACACCACCTTCGTGGTCGAGGCACCGGCACGCAACCAGCGCAAGGTACTCGACCTGCTGCTGGCGGCGGTGCGCGACACGCGCATCGACGCCAAGGCCCTGGCCACGGCGAAGCGGATCGTCGAGCGCGAGGACGGCGGCCACTACGGTCATCTGCAACGCTGGCTGGACCGCCAGGACATCGGCCACCCGGCCAGCGATCAATTGGCGGTCGAGCTCGGGCTGAAATGCGCCGAGCGCTCCGACATCGCCAGCATGAGCCTCAAGCAGGTCCAGGCCATGCGCGAACATTGGTATGCCGCCAACAACATGAGCCTGATCGTGGTCGGTGGCCTCGATCGTTTGCTACCCGCCTATCTGGAGCGCACCTACGGCGAATTGCCTGCCACCGAACCCGGCGAGCGGCGCGACCTGGACAGCATCACCCAGCAGGCCGAACAGCGCCGCGACCTCACCCGCGGCTGGCTCGGCGACAGTGCCAAGCTGCACTGGCTGTTCATCGAGCCGGTGCTCGACAGCGACCACGAGCAGACCCTCGACCTGCTCTCGCGCTACCTCGACTGGACGCTCTACGATCAACTGCGCCTGCGCCACGGCCTGTCCTACGGTCCCTCGGTGCGCCGGGAAAGCTTCGGCGACAGTGGCATGCTCAGCTTCAACGCCGACCTGGAACGCGGCGACATCGACCAAGCCGTCACCGTGCTGCAAGCCACGTTCGATGACCTGCGCAAGCATGGCCTGGACCCCGACACTTTCGCCCGCCTCAAGGAAGCCGCCATCGCTCGGGAAAGCTGGACCAGCCAAGGCAACAGCGCCTTGGCCGACTATTACTGGGGCGCGCTGAACGACTACGAGGACGGCCGCTTCGGCGATCCGATCGGCAAGCTGCGCAAGATCAGCCTGGCGCAGGCCAACGATGCTCTGCGCCAGTTGCTGGCCACGCCCGGTTATGTGCGCATCGAGAAACCGCTGCTGGGCTACGACGAGTTGTACGGGCTGGTGGCGCTGGTGCTCGGGCTGATCCTGGCCATCGGGCTGCTGCGACGCCGCCGCCGGCCGGCGGATCGTCCCAGCGGTGCTACGCGTGAACGTTGAATTGGCGTTATTCTGAGCCGGCCGTGTCGCGGGTGAATCCGTGACAGGGCCAGAACCGTCACCTCACCTTGCTGCCAGCCTCCATGCCCCCCATACCCCAGATCGTCCAGCGCATCATCGAACTGCTCAAACGCTACCCAGGGGTCATCGCCTTGGGCGGTTTCCTGTCGGGCATCGGCAGTTTCATCCTGGTCGACCGCCAGGCCGGGCTGGCTAGCTGGATCGCCATCCTGCTGTTGGTCAGCTGGATATGGCTGATGCTCGAGAACACCCTCACCGGCCTGTTCGCCCGTACCTTCAAGCGCGAAATCCCGCAGCCGCTGCTGCGCTATGCGACGCAGATGATCCACCAGGAGAGCCTGTTCTTCGTCCTGCCGTTCTTCTTCATCACCACCACCTGGAACAGCGGGCAACTGGTGTTCACCGGTCTGCTCGGCGCAGCGGGGCTGATTTCCATCGTCGACCCGCTGTACTACCGCTGGCTCGCCCCGCGCCGCTGGCTGTTCCTGGCCCTGCACACGCTCACCCTGTTCGCCGCGCTGCTCACCGCACTGCCGATCATCCTGCACCTGACCACCGCGCAGAGTTTCAAGCTGGCGCTGATTGCCGCCATGGTGCTGTCGTTCCCGAGCCTGGCCAGCAGCTTTCCGATCAACACCTGGCGACGCGGCGTGATGCTGGTGGTGCTGACCCTGGCGATCGGCGGCGGCGGCTGGTTGCTGCGTTCCTGGGTGCCGCCGGCGACCCTGTGGATGACCGAAGTGGCGGTGACCACGCAGTTGCAGGACCGAGAGCCGGGCGAGTCGCTGGAGCAGATCGACGCCAGCCGCATCCGCAGCGCCGGGCTGTACGCCTACACCTCGATCAACGCCCCACGCGGCCTGAACGAGCGGATCTTCCACGTGTGGCAGCAGGACGGCAAGGAAGTGGACCGCATTGCCCTGGACATCCATGGCGGGCGCAAAGAGGGCTATCGGGCCTGGACCCACAAGCAGAACTTCCCGCCCAACCCGGTGGGCAAGTGGCAAGTGCGGGTGCTGACCGAGGACGGTCAGGTCATCGGCGTGCTGCGCTTCAAGGTGGTCGAGGATGGGACGGCGGGGTGAGGTTCGATCATCGCGTCGTCTTCATCGCGGGACGAGCCCGCTCCCACAGGGAGCTGTGGAAGTGGGCTTGTCCGGCGATGCAGCCACCACCACTGCAACAGGCTATGATCTGCCCCACCGCCGTCGTGCAGAGCCAAAGACATGGAGCCCAGCGTCACCCTCGACACGCGCCAGCACCCTACGCGACTCGCCATCACCGGTGACTGGACCCTGGAGCATTACGCTCGCCTGCGGCGAGACAGCGAGCGCCTGCGCGACCAATACGGCGCCGAGGCTCAGGTCGACCTCACCCAGCTTGGCCGCCTCGACACGGCGGGCGCCTCGCTGCTGGCCGAGCTGCTGGGCGCCGAACGCCTGGCGCACTGCACCCACGAACTGCCCGCCGCCAGCCGCGCCTTGCTGCAGACGGTCTATCGCTCGCTGCAGGACTACTGCATCCCGCTCAAGGAACCCGAGCAGCCCGTGCTGCTGCAACTGCTCGCGCGCATTGGCTGCGCCGTCGACACACTGTGGCAGGACACCCGGCAACTGCTGGGCTTCGTCGGCCTGATCCTGGCCACGCTCGCCACCCGCCTGTTCCAGCCGCACCGCTGGCGCCTCACCCCGGTGGTGGCACACATCGAGCAGACCGGTCTGGACGCTGCCCCCATCGTCGCCCTGCTGACCTTCCTGGTCGGCGCCGTGGTCGCCTTCCTCGGGGCCACCGTGCTGGCCGACTTCGGCGCCACGGTGTTCACCGTCGACCTGGTGGCGTTCTCCTTCCTGCGCGAATTCGCCGTGCTGCTCACCGCCATCCTCATGGCCGGGCGCACCGCCAGCGCCTTTACCGCGCAGATCGGCTCGATGAAAGCCAACGAGGAAATCGACGCCATCCGCACCCTGGGCCTGAACCCGATCGAGCTGCTGGTGGTGCCTCGGGTGCTGGCGTTGCTGATCGCCCTGCCGCTACTGACCTTCGTCGCCATGCTCTGCGGCATGGTCGGCGGTGCGGTGGTCTGCGCGCTGTCGCTGGACATCCCGCCGGCGATGTTCCTGTCCCTGCTGCAGAGCGATATCGGTGTGCAGCATTTCCTGGTCGGCCTACTCAAGGCGCCGTTCTTCGCCTTCCTGATCGCCGCCATCGGCTGCCTGGAGGGGTTCAAGGTCAGTGGCAGCGCCGAGTCGGTCGGCGCCCACACCACCTCGGCGGTGGTGCAGTCGATCTTCGTGGTGATCGTACTGGACGCCGTCGCGGCGTTGTTCTTCATGGAGATGGGCTGGTGATCGGCAAGGGCGAACCGGTGATCCAGGCACGTGGTCTGTGCAACCGCTTTGGCAGTCAGGTGGTGCACCACGGGCTGGACCTGGACCTGTATCGCGGCGAAATCCTCGCCGTGGTCGGCGGGTCGGGTAGCGGCAAATCGGTGCTGCTGCGCAGCCTCGTCGGCTTGCGTCGACCCAACGAGGGCCAGGTGAGGGTATTCGGCCAGGACCTCAACGCACTGAATGACGACCAGCGCTCCAGCCTGGAACGGCGTTTTGGTGTGCTGTTCCAGAAGGGCGCGCTGTTCTCCTCGCTGACCATTACCGAAAACGTCGCACTGCCCTTGATCGAGCACGCCGGCCTGTCGCGCGCCGACGCCGAGCATCTGGCCGGGGTCAAGCTGGCGCTGGCCGGGCTGCCCATCAGCGCGGCGGACAAATACCCGGCTGCGCTGTCCGGCGGCATGATCAAGCGCGCCGCCCTGGCCCGCGCCCTGGCGCTGGACCCCGACATCCTGTTTCTCGACGAACCCACGGCCGGGCTGGACCCGATCGGTGCGACGGCCTTCGATCAGCTGATTTTGACGCTGCGTGACGCCCTGGGCCTGTCGGTGTTGCTCATCACCCACGACCTCGACACCCTGTACACCATCACTGACCGCGTCGCCGTGCTGGCGCAGAAGAAGGTGCTGGTGGCCGGTCCCCTGGCCGAAGTCGAACAGGCGGACGATCCCTGGATTCACCATTACTTTCACGGCCCGCGCGGGCGGGCGGCGGCACAGGCCGCTGCCGGCGGGGCACAGGAGCACTGAAGCATGGAAACCCGCGCGCATCACGTTCTCATCGGGCTGGTCGCCGTGCTGGTGGTGGCCGGTGCCATGCTGTTCGGCCTGTGGCTGGCCAAGTCCAGCGTCGACGACGCGTTCAACGACTACGAAGTGGTCTTCAGCGAGGCGGTGTCGGGCCTGTCGCGTGGCAGCCCGGTGCAGTACAACGGCATCAAGGTCGGCGACGTCAGCAGCTTGCGCCTGGACCCGCAGGACCCGCGCCGCGTGCTGGCCCGGATCCGCCTGAGCGCCGACACGCCGGTCAAGCAGGACACCCAGGCCAAGCTGACCCTGGCCGGCGTGACCGGCAACACCTTCATCCAGCTCAGCGGCGGCACGCCACAGAGTCCGGCGCTCAAAGGCAAGGACGGCCAGCTGCCCGTAATCGTCGCCTCGCCCTCGCCGATTTCGCGCTTGCTCGACGACAGCAGCGACCTGGTGACCAACGTCAACCTGCTGCTGCACAACGCCAACCAGATGTTCTCCGACACCAACATCGAGCGCCTGAGCAACACCCTGGCCAACCTCGAGCAGACCACCGGGGCCTTCGCCAGCCAGAAAGGCGGCATCGCCCAGGCCATCGAGCAATTGGGCCAGGTGGGCAAGCAGGCCAATGCCACCCTGGCCGAGACCCAAGCCTTGATGCGCAGCGCCAACGGCCTGCTTGGCAGCGAGGGCAAGCAGGCCATCGGCAGCGCCGAGCAGGCCATGCAGTCGTTGGCGCAGAGCACCGCGACCATCAACGAACTGCTCTCGCACAACCGCGAAGCCTTGGACGACGGTGCCCAAGGCTTGAACCAACTGGCCCCCGCCATCCGCGAGCTGCGTGAGACGCTCAACGCCCTCAAGGGCATTTCGCGGCGCCTGGAAGCCGACCCCAGCGGCTACCTGCTGGGCCGCGAGCCGAACAAGGAGTTCCAGCCGTGAAATCGCCTCTACGCCTGCTCGCCGTGGCCAGCCTGCTGAGCCTGGCCGCCTGCTCGATCCTGCCGCAAGGCGAGCCGAGCGATGTCTATCGCCTGCCGGTGCATCAGGCCACCCACACCGCCACACCCGTGAACTGGTCGCTGCGTTTGAACAAGCCGTTGGCCAGTGAAGCGCTGTCGGGGTCGCGCATCGCGGTGATTCCCGCAGGCGACGTGATCAGCAGCTACAAGGGCGCGCGCTGGAGCGATCCGGTGCCATTGCTGGTACGCAACCGGCTGCTCGATGCCTTCCAGCGCGATGGCCGGGTGCAGCGCCTGAGCGCCGATGACAGCAACCTGCAGGCCGACTACGAACTGGTCGGCGAACTGCAGGCATTTCAGAGCGAGTACGGCTCGGCCGGTGTAGACGTGGTGATGCGCTATGACGCCCGACTGGTGCAGGGACGTAGCCAGCGCATTCTCGCCAGCCAGCGCTTCGAAGTGCGCCAGCCGCTGAGCGATAGGCAGGTACCAGCGGTGGTCAGTGGCTTCGGCGCCGCAGGCGACACCCTGGCGCGCCAGGTGGTGGACTGGACCGTGACCCAGGCTTCAGGGTTTCAGGCTCAGGCGAAGAACCAGTAGCACACGCAGATCGCCGCGATCACCCCGGACAGCTCGGCCAGCAGCGCGCAGCCCACGGCGTGGCGCACACGCTGGATGCCGACCGCGCCGAAGTACACCGCCAGCACGTAGAAGGTGGTTTCGGTACTGCCCTGGATCGTGGCTGCCACCAGCGCCGGGAAGCTGTCGACGCCTTGGGTCTGCATGGTCTCGATCAGCATCGCCCGCGCGGCGCTGCCGGAGAACGGCTTGACCAGCGCCGTGGGCAAGCCTTCGACGAAACGACTGTCCATCCCCAGCCATTCGACGCCGTGGCGAATGCCATCGAGCGCCAGCTCCAGCGCCCCGGAGGCGCGCAGCACACCCACCGCCACCAGCATCGCCACCAGGTACGGCAGCAGGCTCTTGGCGACGTCGAAGCCCTCTTTGGCGCCCTCGACGAACGCCTCGTAGACCTTCACCCGGCGTAGCGCACCGATCACCACGAACAGCATGATCACGCCGAACAGCGTGAGGTTGCCGAGGATCGACGACAGGCTGGCCAGTGCCGCCGCCGACAGCGTGCCGAGAAACGCCATGAAACCACCCAGCAGCAGCGCGCCGGGAATGAAGTAGGCCAGCACCACCGGATCCCACAGGCGCAGGCGCTGCATCACCGCCACCGACAGCAGACCGACCAGCGTCGAGACACTGGTGGCCAGCAGGATCGGCAGGAACACCAGGGTCGGGTCGGTGGCGCCCTGCTGGGCGCGGTACATGAAGATGGTCACCGGCAGCAGGGTCAGGGACGAGGCATTGAGCACCAGGAACAGGATCTGCGCATTGCTCGCCGTGGTGCTGCTGGGATTGAGCTCCTGCAAGGCACGCATGGCCTTCAGGCCGATGGGTGTGGCGGCGTTGTCCAGGCCCAGGCCGTTGGCGGCGAAGTTCATGGTGATCAGGCCCAGGGCAGGGTGGCCAGGCGGCACCTCGGGCATCAGGCGGGCGAACAGCGGGCCGAGTACCTTGGCCAGCCATTCGACGATGCCGGCCTTCTCGGCGATCTTGAGAAAACCCAGCCACAGGGTGAGGGTGCCGAACAGCAGCACCATGACCTCGACCGACAGCTTGGCCATGGCAAAGATGCTCTCGACCATGGCAGCGAAGATCCCGGCGTTGCCGCCCACCAGCCACTGGGCCAGGGCGGAGATGGCCGCTACCACGAAGAAGCCGAGCCAAAGGCCGTTGAGCATGCGCCTGTTCCCCTGTGAAAAATGCCGGAATGATAGCGCAAACGGGGGCGACCCGACCCCTCCGCACCATGCAAAAAGCCCCGACAGGTCGGGGCTCTTGGGTGCAACGCCAGGTTTACTGGTTGACGGTCTTGCCCGTCGCCACGGCGTGTGGCTTGCCGCCGGCCTGGAACAGCGAGTTGTAGTACGCCTCGCCCTTGGCGCTGTCGTACATCCCCTGCCACTTGGCGATCACCACCGCGGCCAGGGCGTTGCCCACCACGTTCAGGGCGGTACGGGCCATGTCCATGATGCGGTCGACACCGGCGATGAACGCTAGGCCTTCCAGCGGAATACCCACGCTGCCCAAGGTCGCCAGCAGCACCACGAAGGACACGCCCGGCACACCGGCGATGCCTTTGGAGGTGACCATCAGGGTCAGCACCAGCATCAGTTGCTGGCCGATGGACAGGTCGATGCCATACAGCTGAGCGATGAAGATTGCCGCGATGCTCTGGTACAGGGTCGAGCCGTCGAGGTTGAACGAGTAGCCGGTGGGCACCACGAACGAGCAGATCGACTTCGGCGCGCCGTACTTCTCCATCTTCTCGATCACCCGTGGCAGCACGGTCTCGGAGCTGGACGTGGAGTAGGCGAGGATCAGCTCGTCTTTCATGATGCGCATGATCTTGATGATCGAGAAGCCGAACACCCGCGCCACCAGACCCAGCACCATGAAGGCGAAGAAGGCGATGGCGAAGTACACCAGCAGCACCAGCTTGGCCAGCGGCAGCAGCGAGGCGAAGCCGAAGCTGGCGACCGTGGCGGCGATCAGGGCGAACACACCGATCGGCGCGTAGTTCATGATCATGTGGGTGACCTTGAACATGGTCTCCGACACGCCCTGGAAGGTCCGCACCAGCGGCTCGCGCAGCTCGGCATTGAGCGACGACAGCCCCATGCCGAACATCACCGAGAAGAAGATGATCGGCAGCATTTCTCCGCGCATCAGCGCGGCGAAGATGTTCGACGGGATCAGGTTGAGCAGGGTTTCGATGAACGCATGCTCATGCTGCACCTCGGCCGCCGTGGCCTGGTATTTGGAAATATCGACGGTACCGAGGGTGCTCATGTCGATACCGGCACCCGGATGGAACACGTTGGCCATGACCAGGCCCACCACGATTGCGATCGTGGTCACCACCTCGAAGTAGAGAATGGTCTTCAGACCGATGCTGCCCAGTTTCTTCGCATCGCCAACCCCGGCGATACCCACGATCAGCGACGAAATCACGATCGGGACGACGATCATCTTGATCAGGCGAATGAAGATGTCGCCGGCGGGCTGAAGGACGTTGCTGATCCACCATGCCTTTTCTGCACTGAAATGATTCAGTAGCGCGCCGACTGCAACGCCCAGTACCAGACCGATCACGATCTGCCAGGCGAGGCTCAGTTTTGCCTTCTTCATGTCATTACCTTTGTTGTAGTGGTCTTGGGTTGCCCGACTATAAAGCGCGTCCCAGAGCCTTCGGCAATGAAACGGCCAGCGATGGGCTTCCGTCCGGCGACCCGCTTGGAAGGCCGCCGCCAGCGAGCGAAAGAACGCTCGGGCTTGCGAAAAAGGCGCAACTATTGCGACGAGGGCCAGACCAGTCTAATGCCGTAAACGACTACCCCATGCCGAATCGGCATAACAGAAGCGGCTATTTCGGCCAATACAGCCGCTGAAAAATCCCCGTATTCGGTTTTCCGAACACGACCGACTTGCCATTTCACGGCCGAAATGACCAGATGGGCAGAGCGCTAAAAGGAGGGTGTTCGACAATCCGAATCGGCACTTTCACGGTCCACTGGCAGAACCGAAGCGCAGGATTTTTTTCGACATACGGTTGAGACAAAATGTGTCTCGGCGGGAAATTGCGTAAAGCAGCGTTTGAAACGATCAGTGGACGCTCCGGAAGCCAGGTCAGCGTAACGGGTCTGCATGTGCCCGCACTGACCTGGATCTTCCGATGCTGTCGCTCCTGACCCGGCCCTCATCGGAGGTACTCCCTGTACCCCTAGGCCACTCCGACCCTGAATCGATCAAAGCGGCCCGGCCCCTGGTCATGTGCAGCCCCTCATCGGCGCCGCGCATCATGGAAGCCGCAAGCTTGAAGGCTGCAGGCTTCCATCTGATTACAAACGACGACCGCTGGTCAGTACCAGTTCGGGTCACGCTTGAGCTGCTCCTTGAGCAACTGCTGCATGCCTTCGTCCGGTTTACCCAGCCAGCGGTAATCAGCATGCCGCGTTGGCGACTTGTCCGAAGGCAGGCCTTCGGGCACTTCGACCAACATTGCGTAGGCATCATCCTTGTCCCAGCTGAACGCTACGATCAAACGCTTGTACTTGCAGTTGGTCTCGGACTCGCAGAGCGGCCCGACCATGTACTTGTCACCGTCCTCGGTGACGGCGGACATCTGCTCATTCGAGCTGCCGCTGAGGTTGATCACCCATTCGGGCAACCGCTCCTCTCCTTTGATCGCCTTCTGCCAAGCCTGCCGATACTGCTCGTCAGACCCTAGCAGCTGGCCCACTCGCATCTGACCGTCATTACCTGCCAGCGCCCCGGTCGCACCGCCCAGCAGCAGGGCGGTGGCCAGAACATTGCGGAGCATCTGTTTCATCGACGTCCGCGTCCGAAGAAGAAGGAAGCGACGAACAGCACCAGGAACACGATGAACAGGATCTTGGCGATACCGGTCGCGGCGCCGGCGATACCACCGAAGCCCAGCACTGCGGCGACGATAGCGATGATCAGGAATGTGATAGCCCAGCTCAGCATGGTGTTTCTCCTTTCTTTTCGGGATTCTTTCCAGGGTTGAATCGGTGTGCCGTCAGAACACCCAGCGCTCTTGTGGAACGATGCGCTCGACCGTAGCCGGCGAAGCATTGGTCGCCGGCAGCGGTTGAGCGGCTCGAACCAAAGTGTTGGCGTGGGTGGTGCGAAGTTGCGCTAGCAGCGCTGTTTGCGCAGCCACCTGATCGGCCAGACGTGCGGTCTGCACGCTGTGGTAGAACAGGCCGGCAGCCAGGGTCAGTACCAGAGCCACAACCAGATACACCATCGGGTGTACGGACAACGCGGCGACCTGCGAACGATTGACGGATTGGCGATTCATGCCGGCGACTCCTGCAAATGTTGTTATCCAACTCTTGCAGTAGGTATTGCAGCCTGCATGCCAGGTTTTTAATCAAATAAAAAACCTTATGAATCAATTACTTAAAAAATAAATCAAAAACACTGGGGAACGTATCCTGCACGATGACGTCGTGCAGCCCGTGCGTTTTGCACGATCACCCCTCGACCTTGCTCGCGACCTTCAAGAGGTCGGCGTCGACCCCACGAACGCCTAGGATCTGCCCGGCGATCTGCACCGCGATGGACTTCTGTTCATTACTCACCACTTCACCGGACAAGCGCACCATGCCGTCCTGGCTCGCCACCTTTATATTCGGGCCGTCCAGATTGCGACTGAAGCGCAAGCTGCTTTGTACCTTGTCGATGATCCAGGCATCGCTGGGCTGCGGCCCGCTCGGCGCGGTCAATGGCTTGTCGCGGGCCAGCGCCATGGCGGCCGAGTCCAGGCTGATCAGGTTATTGACCAGATACACACCCTCGGTCGTTCGGGCGATCACCCCGGCCTGTTCCTTGGCCTCGACGTTGTCCACTCGCCCACGCATGGTCACCACGCCCTCGCGGCTCTCGACCTCGATCGGCGCCTTCTCGGTGACCCGGCTCCACAACAGCCGAGCGCGAATGACGGAAGTGAGGGTGGCGTCTTCCAGGCGCTGGGCATAGGCCCGCAATTCCAGCGGTCGCTCGGCCAGTTGCGGATTGACCCGCAGCCGGTTGTCCACCCGCTCGATACCCCGGGTGGCCAGAGCCACGCGCTCTGCCAGATCACGCTCGACCGGGTTTTCCACCTCGCCACTGAGGCGGGCCTGGGCGCCCTCGACCTGGACTTCGATGCGGAACGGGTTGAGCAGTTTATTCAGGGACACCGCCGTCTGCACCGCGCCCTCCAGGCGAGCGTCCTGTACGGAATCGGCAAAGGCGGGGACCGCCGCCAACAACAGGCTGGCGGCCAGGACGGTATGACGCGAGAACAAAGACATTGGGCTTCTCCTTTATTCGTGACAAATCCCACGCTCATCGCAACCTGCATGCCAGGCTGAAAAATCTTAAAAAACCTAACTATTTCAATCGGTTAACCAATAACCTAGGCAACAGCTAGCATGCATAGGGCGTAATCCTTCAGAATCGACCATGCAACTTGCCCGATTTTTCCGACACTAACCCAGATCATTCCCACAGGAGCGCAGGAAAAATGGAATCAGCCCAGGATAACCAAGGCCGCATTCTGCTGGTGGACGACGAGTCCGCGATCCTGCGTACCTTCCGTTACTGCCTCGAAGACGAGGGCTACAACGTCGCCACGGCCAACAGTGCTGCCCAGGCAGAGACACTGCTGCAGCGCCAGGTGTTCGATCTGTGCTTCCTCGACCTGCGCCTGGGTGAAGACAATGGCCTGGATGTGCTGGCGCAAATGCGTATCCAGGCGCCATGGATGCGGGTCGTCATCGTCACCGCACACTCGGCGATCGACACCGCGGTGGACGCCATCCAGGCCGGCGCCGCCGATTACCTGGTCAAGCCCTGCAGCCCCGATCAACTGCGCTTGGCCACCGCCAAGCAGTTGGAGGTGCGGCAGTTGTCGGCTCGACTGGAAGCGCTCGAAGGCGAAGTGCGCAAACCCAAGGACGGCCTGGATTCGCACAGCCCACAAATGATGGCGGTGCTGGAAACCGCGCGGCAGGTGGCCACCACTGATGCCAACATTCTTATCCTCGGCGAATCCGGTACCGGCAAGGGCGAGTTGGCCCGCGCCATCCACGGCTGGAGCAAACGCGCACGCAAGGCCTGCGTCACCATAAACTGCCCGTCGCTTAACGCCGAGCTGATGGAGAGCGAACTGTTCGGTCACACCCGCGGGGCCTTTACCGGCGCCAGCGAGAGCACCCTTGGACGGGTCAACCAGGCCGATGGCGGCACCTTGTTCCTGGACGAGATCGGCGACTTCCCGCTGACCCTGCAACCCAAGCTGCTGCGCTTCATTCAGGACAAGGAATACGAGCGGGTGGGCGATCCGGTCACCCGTCGCGCCGATGTGCGCATCCTGGCGGCAACCAACCTCAACCTCGAGGAAATGGTGCGCGAGAGTCGCTTCCGCGAAGACCTGCTGTACCGCCTCAACGTCATCACGTTGCACCTGCCGCCCCTGCGCGAGCGCAGCGAAGACATCCTCACCCTGGCCGACCGTTTCCTGGCGCGCTTCGTCAAGGAATACTCGCGTCCGGCCCGCGGCTTCAGCGACGAAGCCCGCTCGGCACTGCTCAATTACCGCTGGCCCGGCAATATCCGCGAACTGCGCAACGTGATCGAACGCGCCAGCATCATCTGCCCGCAGGAGCGCGTGGAAATCACCCACCTGGGCATGGGCGAGCAACCCACCGGCAACGCCCCACGGGTCGGCGCAGCCCTGAGCCTGGACGAGCTGGAACGCGCGCACATCGGTGCAGTGCTGGCCGCCAGCGACACCCTCGACCAAGCCGCCAAGACGCTCGGCATCGACGCCTCGACGCTGTACCGCAAACGCAAGCAGTACAACCTGTGAAGTGGCACATGAAGCTGCGCACGCGGCTGTTCCTCAGCCTTTCGGCGCTGGTGACCGTCGCGCTGCTGGGCCTGACACTGGGGCTGATCAGCGTGCTGCAGATGGCCTCGGTGCAGCAGCAGATGGTGCGCGACACCAATCACACCCTGGACATCGGCCTGAAGCTGCGGCAGAACCTGGGTGAGCAGTTGACGCTGATACTCGACCCGCAGACCGATCCGAAAAGCCTGACCCACCTGCAGGACAGCTTCAGCACGCTGTTGGCGACCGGTCTGGAGCAGGGCGGCGAGCGCACGGGCTTTGGCAAGGCGCAGAGCCATTACCCAACCTTTCTCCGGGCCTACCGCGACAGCCCCGAGCCGTGGCGCAGCATGGGCCTGGATAACCCACTGGGCGCTGCCTTCAACCAAGTGCGCAACGACCTGATCGACTCGCATCGCCAGGCCCTGGAGCAGATCGCCCGCAGTGAAGAGCACACCCGCGAGCGCGCATTGCTGGTCAGCGGAGTGCTCGGCCTGATGGGGCTGACGGTCGTGGTGCTGGGCTTCGTCACCGCGCACAACCTGGCGCGTCGCTTCGGCCAGCCGATCGAGGCGCTGGCCAAGGCCGCCGACCAGGTCGGCCAGGGCAACTTCGAGGTGACCCTGCCGATCACTCAAGCCAATGAGCTCAGCCTGCTGACACGCCGCTTCGGCCTGATGGCCGACGCCCTGCGCAAGCACCAGGCCACTAATGTCGACGAACTGCTGGCCGGGCAGCAGCGCTTGCAGGCAGTGCTCGACAGCATCGACGACGGCCTGCTGATCATCGATCGCCAGGGCCTTTTGGAGCACCTCAACCCGGTCGCTCAGCGCCAGTTGGGCTGGGATGCTTCGCGGGTCGGCAGCAGCCTGGCCGAAGCACTCAATCGACCTGAGCTGGAGCAGCAGATTCGCCAGGTCTTGCGCGGCGGCAGCCTGGACCGTGCGCCGGAAGACCTGAGCATCGAGATCGACGAAGAAACCCGGTTGCTGACCTTCAGCCTGACCCCGGTCAGCCACCCTCAAGGACCGATCCTGGGCGCAGTGATGGTGCTGCACGACGTCACCGAGCAGCGCGCCTTCGAGCGCGTGCGCAGCGAGTTCGTCCTGCGCGCCTCACATGAGTTGCGCACACCGGTCACCGGCATGCACATGGCCTTCGGCCTGCTGCGCGAGCGGGTCAAGTTCCCACCCGAGGCCCGCGAGCACGATCTGCTCGACACCATCGGCGAAGAAATGCAGCGCCTGACCCAACTGATCAACGACCTGCTCAACTTCTCCCGCTACCAGAACGGCTTGCAGAAGCTGGAGCTGGCGCCTTGCGCCATCGACGAACTGCTCGAGCGGGCGCAGGCGCGCTTCGCCGAATCGGCCGCGGACAAACAGATTGAGCTGGTCAGCGAGCTCGAGCAACCCTTGCCGCGCATCCAGGCCGACGCCGCGCAACTGGACCGAGTACTGGACAACCTGTTGCACAACGCCATCCGCCACACCGCCAGCGGCGGTCACATCCGCCTGCATGCACGGCGACATGCCGAGCGCGTCATCGTCAGTGTCGAAGACGATGGCGAGGGCATCGCTTACGGCCAACAGGGACGGATTTTCGAACCGTTCGTGCAGGTCGGGCGCAAGAAAGGTGGCGCCGGCCTGGGCCTGGCGCTGTGCAAAGAGATCGTGCAACTGCATGGCGGGCGCATGGGCGTGTTCTCCCGGCCAGGGCAGGGCACGCAGTTCTACATGGCGCTGCCGGTCTGAAGACGAGCGCAGGCGGGCCGCTCAGGGCTTGGCCTTGCGCCAACGCGGCTGCACCCGCCGCCCGAGACCGATCGAGTCGATCAGCTCCCGGGCGCTCAGCGGATGGGCGAACAACCATCCTTGTCCATGCTTGACCCCCTCCAAGGCCAGCAACGCAGCCTGCGCTTCCGACTCGATACCTTCGGCGATCACCCGCAAGTGCAGGTCATGGGCCATGCGGATGATGTGCGGGGCGATGGCACCATTGGTCGTGTCCTGGCCGAGCACCTCGATGAAGGCCTTGTCGATCTTCAGGCCATCCACCGGCAGGGTCTGCAGGTACGACAGGCTGCAATAGCCGGTGCCGAAGTCGTCGATCAGGATCTGGTGACCCGCTGCGCGCAGGGCCTGCAAGGTATCGCGCGCAGCGACCACATCGACCAGGCTGCGCTCGGTGACTTCGAACGCGAGTTGCTGCGCGGGCACACGGTGCTGGGCCAGTAGCCGCGCGGCGACATGACCGATGCGCGGCAGCATCACGTCGCAGGCGGCGAGGTTGATCGAAATGTACAAATGACGATGAGCCCGCAACAGCGGGCTCAGTTGCTCCAACACACGCTGCAGCACGAAGTCAGTGATCTGTTGGATCTGCCCGGTGTCCTCGGCCAGCGGAATGAACAGCTCCGGGCTGGTCAGGCTGCCGTCCGCACGCCGCCAGCGCACCAGCGCTTCGGCGCCCACACAGCGGCGGCTGTCGAGCTCGAAGATGGGCTGGTACAGCACTTGTAACTCTCCGCGCCGCAGGGCCTTGCGCAGCTTCGCGCCCAATGAGCGGCGGCGACGAATCAGGCGCAGCGTCAGCCATCCCAGCAGGCTGGCCAACAGCAGGCTGGCGCCGATCATCAGCCACAGCAACGTGTCGCCCGGCAGGGGCAGGCTCTGCCGGGGCACGATGAGCACGAGTTGATAGTCGGGAAACTGGGTGGGCATGCGGTAAATCAGGCGATCGCTGAGTTCGAGCAGGGCCTTGGGCGAGGGCGGTGGCCAGTCGGGCGTCGGGGGCCAGGGCTGCGGCGGGCCCAGGACCGGGATGGCGCGCCGGCCGCCATCGAGCACCACCAGCAGGCTGCCGCCCTGCGGCAGGTCCACCGCGTCAGCCAGGTGTCCGCGCGAAGTCGAGACCAGGAACGAACCTCGTCCCAGTACCAGCGCAGCGAGGTTGTCGTTGGGCTCGGCTGAGGTATTGAGCCAATAGCTGTAGGTGGGACCCTGGATATCGGGGGCGCGATCAGGCCGGATGACCTGGCCGCCACCTCGGCTGGAACACGCGACGGCTCCGTCGAGATAGACCGCCTCGTAGACGAAACGATAGTTCAACTCCACTTCGCGCAGGGCCTGGCGCATGGGCGCGTCGCATTGGCGGCCGGCGACCGCCTGCAAATGATCGACGCCCTCGCGCAACTGCCCGAAGATTTGCTCGAGGCGCTCCAGGAAGCGCTCGCCGCGCGCGTTCATCTGCGCGCTTTCATGCTGCCTGGCTTGTTGCACCGACACGCCGACGCTGGCCGCCAGCAGCACGCTGGCGCTGGCCAGCGCCACCAGTACTGCCTGCAACCAGGGACTGCTGATAATTTGACGCACGGTGGCGATGAACAAGGGCATGCGCGGCATCCAGTTGAATAACCAAGGTATAGCAACTGGACGGTGAATTGGCTCGTGACGATTTAGCCTGCCGGCTCAACGCTGGGTATTGAGCACCTGCAGCATCGCGGCTGTCTGCGCATCGGGCGTGCCGTCGAACAGCTGCGGGCGGAAACGCATCTGGAAGGCGGCGATCACGTGGCGGGTGGCGATATCCAGCTCGCCGGTCTGCTCGATGGCGTAGCCAAACCGTGCCAACTGCTGCTGATACCACAGCGCACTGGGCGGGTTGGCTTCGAAATACACCTGCTGACGCGCCACCGCATTGGCATTCGGCCAGATGCCCAGCCCGGCATCGGCTAGGCGCTTCCAAGGGAACATTGGCCCTGGATCGAGCTTGCGCAGCGGCGCGATGTCGCTGTGACCGATGATGTTGCGCGGTGCGATGCCATTGCGCTGAACGATGTCCTTGACCAGGGCGATCACGGCCTGGATCTGCGCTTCGCTGTACGGGTGCCAGACACGCCCGGTCGGCGTGTCGGTGTAGCCAGGGTTGACGATCTCGATGCCGATGGAGCTGGAGTTGAGCCAAGTGCGGCCCTGCCACTGGCTTTCGCCGGCATGCCAGGCGCGGCGGTTTTCATCCACCAACTGATAGACCGTGGCATTGCCATCGCCAACCAGGTAATGACTGCTGACCTCACCGTGGGTGAGCAGCGCCAGAGAGCGCTCCAGCGAAGCATTGGTGTAATGCAGGACGACGAACTGGATGCGGCTGTCCTGGTTGGCCGAGGGGTGGCTGCGGTCGATGCGCAGGCCACTGGAGCAGCCGGTGAGGAGCACGAGGAACAGGGTGGTGATCAGGGTTTTCATTGGCGGGGCACGTCATGGGGGCAGTCAGCGATACAGTATAACGAGCTGCTGGCGATTACCCAGTCAGGAAAACCTTCGACATGACGGTCAGCCCAGCTCGATCCGATTGCGGCCCTGGCTCTTGGCGCGGTACAGCGCCTCGTCCGCACGCTTGAGTGCCTGCTCGCCGCGTTCGCCCGAGCGCAGCGCAGTAAGGCCGATGGAAGTGGTGACCACAACGCGCTCGCCCTTGAAATGGAACGGGCAGGCCGCGACCGCCGCACGCAAGCCCTCGACCACCTGCAACGCTGCCGCCGGTGCGCTCTGCGGCAGCAGCAGAACGAACTCCTCGCCGCCGAAGCGGGCGATGAAGTCACGCCCGCGCAGGCGTTTGCGCAATTGATCGGCGACGATCTTCAATACCTTGTCGCCTGCCAAGTGGCCGTAGCCGTCGTTGATGCGCTTGAAGTGGTCGAGATCGAGGATGGCCATGGCCAGGTGCCCGCCCTCGGACTGCCAGTGGCCGACTTCGCGCTCGACCTGCTCGGCCCAGGCGGCGCGGTTGGGCAATCCGGTGAGCGGATCGAGCAGGGCCTTCTGCCGCTGCTCTTCGAGGTGCTCGCGATAGCCGAGCGCCTCCTGCTCCATGCTGCTGACGCGCTCGGCCAAGCCCTGCAGCCGCACGGCCAGGGCCTGCTCGCGGCGGTCGCGTTCGTGCTGGTGCTGATCAAGGGTGACCAGCAGGCCCTCCAGGCGGCTGTCCAGCAACTGTTTGAGGCTGTCCATGTCGACGGCACCCTGCACGCTGCTTTGCAGGCCGTCGACCTGCTCGCGCAGTTGGTCGTCCAGTTGGCGCGCGGCGCTGCTGTTGTCGGCGTGCCCTGCGCTAGCCTCCTGCAAATGGCTCTGGAAGCTTTCCAGGCGCTCGTTGATCTGTTGCAGATAGCGCTCGAACTCGTGCTGGCCGCTGTCGTTGATCGCCAGCATCAGCACCGCCAGATCGTCCAGCACGGGAATCAGCTCGTACCAGTTCAGCCCGCGGGCAACCCGCTCGCGCATCTCCAGGGCTTGGGCCTGATGCCGCTCCGGCAGGCTGAGGTCGTCGAGCAGGCCAAGCAGGGTGTGCTCGATATGCTCGGCAACCTGGCTGTAGGGCGGCTCCACGGCATCGGGCAGGGCGTAGGTGCCGTCTTCATCGAGCGCACCTTCGGCCAGCGGGGTGGTGGCGGACGTATCTTCCTCAATCGACGCCTCAGGGGTCGCCAGTGTCTCGACAGACGCGCAGGGCGCAGCGACCTCGACGGATTCGGGTTCGCCCTGAGGCTCGGCGCTGACAACAGGCTCGGCCGCTTCGACCGATGGCGGCAGAGGCTGATCGGCGTGGAGTTCGGCCGGCGCTTGCGCGGGCGATTCGACACCCGCCTCGGCCAAGGGCTCAGGCTCGGCACGAGCGGGCTTGGCCTCGACAACAGGCGGCATCGGCTGCGGCGGGACGGGCGCCTCAGGCTCAAGGATGGGTTCGGCGACGGGCTGGCTGGCGGGCTCGGGCTCAGGGTCCGAGCGGGACGCGGTCACCGCTTCGGCAGGCGGTCGCAGCGTTTGCGCCTGCGGCTCTACGGGCTCGGCTGCAGCGCTCTCGTCCCGGCCACCGAACAGGCGTTGGAACAGGCCAGGGCGGCTATCCTCGCCGGCCTTGCGCAGTGACGACAGCGCCTGGGCCTGCAAGCCGCTGAGTTCACCGAGCAGCGGCGGCAATTCACGCGACTGGCTGACGCCGCCATCGAGTTTCTTGGCCAGCTTTTTCAGCGGTCGGGACACGTCGCCGGGCAGTTCCAAGCCTTGCAACTGGGTGACCAGCGAGGTCAGCGCATCGCTGACCTGGTTCATGCGGGTTTCGCGCCGCTGCTCGGACTCCAAAACCGCCGTTTCCAGGCGCGGGATCAGGCCGGCCAGCCCGGCGTCCATGCTGTCACCGCGGATCACCTCGCGCATTTCCTTCATGCACTGGTCGACCACCTTGTCGCTGCCCTCTGCAGCCAGGGTGCTGCGTACCAGGCCACGGCGCAGCAGGTCGAGGCGGGCCTCCCAGCGCCGCTCCAGCTTCTCCTGCTGCTCGAGGCTCTTGAGGTACTTTTCTTTCCAGCGCTCGGCTTCGTCGGTCATGCCTGGGTCCGCAACGGTAATGGCATCGGGGAAGGGTAACTACTGGATGTCGGCGAGAAGCGCCAAGTCTTGAGCGCTTCAGCGCACCGCCGGCAGGGTATCGGGCGTCAGGGCAGCGGGCAAACGGATCTCCACGGCCACGGGCAGGTGATCGGAGATGGGCTGGGACAGCACCTCGACCCGTTCCAGGGTCAGGCTCGGACTGAGCAGGATGTGGTCCAGGCAGCGTTGCGGGCGCCAGCTGGGGAAGGTGGCCTCGACCTGCGGCGCGATCAGGCCGAGGTCGCGCAGCGGCGAGCGCTCGAGCAGGTCGTTGGCATGGGTGTTCATGTCGCCCATGAGAATCTGGTGGCGATAACCGCCGATCAGCTCGCGGATGTAGGCCAGTTGCAACGCACGGGTCTTGGCGCCCAGCGCCAGGTGCATCATCACCACGATCAGCGCGTCCTCACCCTCGCCGAAGCGCACCAGAATGGCACCACGACCGGCAGGGCCGGGCAGGGGGTGGTCTTCCAGATGCTGGGGGCGCAGGCGGCTGAGTACGCCGTTGCTGTGCTGGGCGAAACGCCCGAGGTTGCGGTTGAGCTGCTGATACCAATAGGGGAATGCCCCGAGCTGGGCCAGGTGCTCGACTTGGTTGATGTAGCCCGAGCGCAGGCTGCCACCGTCCGCTTCCTGCAGGGCCACCAGATCGAAATCGCCGAGCAGCTCGCCGATTTTCTGCAGGTTGCCGGCCCGACCATTGTGCGGCAGCAGGTGCTGCCAACTGCGGGTCAGGTAATGACGGTAGCGCTCGGTGCTGATGCCGACTTGGATGTTGAAGCTCAGCAGCCGCAGGCGACCATCTTCCGGCAGGCCGGGGGCGTGCAGGTGATGCTCGTTGACCCGCGGCTGGTGCAGGCCGACGCTTCGCGTTTGACGCAAACGGGCCATGGTGACGCCGCCTACTTGGCGGCGCGCTCCTTGGCGATCAGCTGGTCAGCAACGTTCAGCACGCCTTCCGGCCCGCCGGCGGTGCCCAGGTCGAAGCGGTATTTGCCATCGACGACCATGCTCGGTACGCCGGAGATTTCGTACTTCTTCGCCAGTTCCTTGGCCTGGTTGACCTGGCCCTTGATGGCGAAGGAGTTGAAGGTGGCGAGGAACTTGTCCTTGTCCACGCCCTGGGTGGCGAGGAAATCGGCCATGTCCTTCGGATCGGTCAGGCGTTTGCGCTGGTTCTGGATGGCGTCGAAGACGGCAGCGTGAACCTTCTGCTCGACGCCCATGGCTTCAAGGGTCAGGAACATCTGGCCGTGGGCGTCCCAAGGGCCGCCGAACATGGCCGGAACGCGCTTGAAGTGGACGTCTTTGGGCAGCTTCTCGACCCAGGGATTGAGGGTCGGTTCGAAGTGGTAGCAGTGCGGGCAGCCGTACCAGAACAGCTCGACGACTTCGATCTTGCCAGGCTCGGACACCGGCACCGGTTGGCTCAGCTCGATATATTCCTTGCCTGCCACCGGCTCGGCGGCCTGGACGGCAGTCATACCGAAGACGCTGGCGGCGACCAGCGCAGTGCTGAGAATCAGTTTACGCATGCTTTACTCCTGGGCGATCTGTGGTCGCCTCGACGCGACCTGTGCTCAGACAGGCCACGACGGGCTCGAGTTCTGTAGTGTAACGGCTGAGCGCGCAAAAAAGGCAGCCAGCACTCAGCCTGGCCATCGGTCGGATGTCCGCGCCGACCGATATTCCACGACACCGCATTAACCGAGCGTTAACGCCGTGCCTCAGTGCAGCCCTTGAATGTAGCTGGCCAGCGCCTCGATGTCCTTGTTGCTCAGCTTGCCGGCGATGGTGCGCATGGTCATGGCATCACCGTCGTTGCTGCGGTTGCCTTCGCGGAAGTCGGTGAGCTGCTTGGACACGTACTGGGCATGCTGGCCGCTCAGGTGCGGGAAGCCGGCCAGGGCGATGCCTTCGCCATTGGGCGAGTGACAACCGGTGCAGGCTGGCATGCCCTTGTCCAGGTCGCCGCCATTGAACAGCGCGCGGCCGCGCTCGACCAGCTTCGGATCGGCGGCGCCGACGCTGCCTTTCTGGCTGGCGAAATAGGCAGCGATGTCGGCCAGGTCCTGATCGTTCAGGCCGGCGAGCATGCCGGTCATCTCCAGCACCTGGCGTTTACCGGACTGGATATCGTGCAATTGCTTTTCGAGATAGCGCTGGCCCTGGCCGGCCAGTTTCGGGAAGTTCGGCGCCAGGCTGTTGCCGTCGGGGTTGTGGCAGGCACCGCAGACCGCAGTCTTGGCCTGGCCGGCGGCGGCATCGCCCTTGATGGGCTCGGCGGCAACGGCCGCCGCTGCGACGCCCATGGTCAACAGCAGACTCACGACTAGTTTGTTCATCAGCTCATCCAACACGGCTAAGGGTGAAATGTTATGTATCGGGACTGCCGCTCATCCAAAGGATGACCGACCGGTAGTCCTCGGTACTGCAGTCCATGCACAATCCACGCGACGGCATAGCCTTGAAACCCTGAGCAACGTGCGTCAACGGCCCGCTCGCAACCTGCGCCAACCCAGGCTCCCTCGACGCTGTCTGCCCTGCAGAGGGCCGATGACGGCGATACCGCATGACCCCTGCGCATCGCTGCGGTTGGTCACGCCTCGGGATCCTGTGTAGCCTGTGCGCTGAAAACGGTGGAACCTACCGCTCGCCAGCAGCCGTTTCGCCATGCGCAACGACCTGACAGGGTTGGGGGCCGCGCTGCGTTCTGATGCGCAAGCTGGTGTTCGGCACCCCATGCCCGCTCTCCTACGTTGGGAGAATGAGCACACAAAAACTGGGGCATTATATACGTGCTCCCCGTAAACGGAAATGTGGCCTGGATCAGGCAACACGCACTTCGGATAACCCATGCAACTCAAAAACCCCATCCTCGGCCTCTGCCAGAAGGCCAAATTCGCCCTTAGCGCCGCCAAGGTCGAACAATGCCCTCAAGACCTGGGCTACGAGGTGGCGTTCGCCGGGCGCTCCAACGCCGGCAAGTCCAGCGCCCTCAACACCCTGACCCACGCCAGCCTGGCGCGCACCTCCAAGACGCCAGGGCGCACCCAACTGCTCAACTTCTTCAGCCTCGACGACGAACGCCGCCTGGTCGACCTGCCGGGCTATGGCTACGCCAAGGTGCCGATTCCGCTCAAGCAGCACTGGCAGCGGCACCTGGAGGCTTATCTGGGCGGGCGCGAGTGCCTGCGTGGGGTGATCCTGTTGATGGATGTGCGCCACCCGATGACCGACTTCGACAAGATGATGCTCGACTGGGCCAAGGCCAGCGGCATGCCCATGCACATCCTGCTGACCAAAGCCGACAAGCTCACCCACGGTGCGGCCAAGAACACCTTGCTCAAGGTCCAGGCGGAGATTCGCAAGGGCTGGGGCGATGCGGCCTCCATCCAGCTGTTTTCGGCGCCCAAGCGCCAGGGCCTGGAAGAGGCATACCGGGTGCTGGCGGACTGGATGGAGCTGGAAGACAAGCCGGCGGCCTGAGGTGCCTGTTTGCCCGCAGTGATCGACGCCGACTGGCAAATTGCGGGCAAAAAAAACCCCGGACTTCATATGGGGAGGGGGAAGTTCGGGGTTCAAGTCCGGACCGCTAGGGCGGGATCCAGATATCTGCCAACACTTAACACAACATAGGAGCATCGAACGGCTTCACCAGCCATTCAGGTACTCTGAGTTGCACTTCAGGGTTTAGTTCCTGAGCCCGGAAAACTAATTGCACAGGTTTCATCTTTCGCGCTGTAGCGGCCTGCGCGCTCACGCTGCAGACCGCCAGCGCTCGCCTCAGTGGGCTTCGTCCCAATTGGAGCCGACACCGACCTCGACCAGCAATGGCACATCCAGTTGAGCCGCGTTGCTCATGTGCGGACGAATCTCGTTGCGCACCTGCTCCACCAGGTCCTCGCGCACCTCCAGCACCAGTTCGTCGTGCACCTGCAGGATCACCCGCGCATCCAGGCCGCTGTCGGCCAGCCAATGATCGACGTTGACCATGGCCCGCTTGATGATGTCGGCGGCGGTCCCTTGCATCGGCGCGTTGATCGCCGTGCGCTCGGCACCACGGCGCAGGGCCGGGTTCTTGGCGTTGATGTCTGGCAGGTACAGACGGCGGCCGAAGAAGGTCTCGACGAACCCCTGCTCGGCCGCCTGGGCGCGGGTGCGCTCCATGTAGGCCAGCACGCCGGGGTACTGGGCGAAATAGCGGTCGATGTAATCCTGCGCCTGCTTGCGGTCCACGCCGATCTGCTTGGCCAGACCGAACGCACTCATGCCGTAGATCAGCCCGAAGTTGATGGCCTTGGCGCTGCGTCGTTGATCGTGGGTGACCGCCTCCAGTGCCACGCCGAACACTTCGGCGGCGGTGGCCCGGTGCACGTCCAGGTCATTGCGGAAGGCGTGCAGCAGACCTTCGTCCTTGGCCAGGTGGGCCATGATACGCAGCTCGATCTGCGAGTAGTCCGCCGCCAGCAGTTTGTAGCCCGGACTGGCGACGAAGGCCTGGCGGATGCGCCGGCCCTCGAGGGTACGCACCGGGATGTTCTGCAGGTTCGGGTCGCTGGAGGACAGTCGCCCGGTGGCGGCCACGGCCTGCTGGTACGAGGTATGGATGCGTCCGGTGCGCGGGTTGATCTGCTCGGGCAGCTTGTCGGTGTAGGTGCTCTTGAGCTTGCTCAGGGAGCGGTACTCCATCAGCACGGTTGGCAGTGGATAACCTTCGGCGGCCAGGTCGGCGAGCACCGCCTCGGCGGTGGAGGCCTGACCCTTGGCGGTCTTGCTCAGCACCGGCATGCCCAGCTTGTCGTACAGAATCACCCCCAGTTGCTTGGGCGAGCCGAGGTTGAACGGCTCGCCCGCCAACTCGTACGCCTGGCGCTCGAGCTCCGCCATCTTCACCCCCAGCTCGCCGCTTTGCACCTTGAGCAAGGCGGCGTCGACCAGCGCGCCTTGGCGCTCGATCTTGGCCAGCACCGGCACCAGCGGCATCTCGATGTCCATGAGCACCGGCTGCAGGCTCGGCGTACGCGCCAGGCGGGCTTGCAGCGCCAAGTGCAGACGCAAGGTGATGTCAGCGTCCTCGGCCGCGTAGGGGCCTGCTTTGTCCAGGTGGATCTGGTTGAAGGTCAACTGCTTGGCGCCACGTCCGGCGATGTCCTCGAACGCGATGGTGCGGTGGTCGAGGTACTTCTGGGCCAGGCTGTCCATGTCGTGGCGAGTGGCGGTGGAGTCCAGCACGTAAGACTCGAGCATGGTGTCGTAGGCCACACCACGTACCTCGATCGGCTGGCTGCAATTGGCCAGGATGTTGATGTCGTACTTGGCGTTCTGCCCGACCTTGGCCTTGGCCGGGTCTTCCAGCAGCGGCTTGAGCGCCAGCAGCACCGCATCACGGTCCAACTGCTGCGGCGCGCCCTCGTAGTCGTGGGCCAGCGGCACATAGGCAGCCTCGTGGGGCTCGACCGCGAACGACACGCCGACCAGTTCGGCCCGCTGCGCGTCCAGCCCGGTGGTCTCGGTGTCGAAGGCGAACAGCGGTGCCTGACGCAGCTTGTCGAGCCAGACGTCGAAGCGCGCCTGATCGAGGACGGTTTCGTACCTGGCCTCGACCTTGGCCGCCGGCGCCTCCACCGGCTCGATCGAAGCGCCCTCGCGGGCGGCGTCGCGCTGCACGTCGGCGATCCAGCTCTTGAACTCCATTTCCGTGTACAGCGCCAGCAAGGCCTCGCGGTCAGGCTCGCCGCAGACCAGCGCGTCCACGGCGATGTCCAGTTCGACATCGATCTTGATGGTGGCCAGTTCGTAAGAGAGGAAGGCCGCATCACGGTGCTCTTCGAGCTTGGCCGGCAGGCTCTTGGCGCCGCGAATGGCCAGGCTCGGCACCTTGTCGAGGTTCTCGTACAGCTCGCGCAGGCCACCACCGATGCCGGTCAGCAAGCCCACGGCGGTTTTTTCGCCAACGCCGGGGACACCGGGGATGTTGTCGACCTTGTCGCCCATCAGGGCCAGGAAGTCGATGATGTGTTCAGGCCCCACGCCGAATTTTTCGTGCACGCCGGCGACATCCAGCACGCTGCCGGTCATGGTGTTGACCAGCGTGATGTGGCCGTCCACCAGTTGCGCCATGTCCTTGTCGCCGGTGGAGATGATCACCGGGCGCCCGGCCGCCGCGCTGCTGCGCGCCAGGGTGCCGATCACGTCGTCGGCCTCGACGCCCTCGACGCACAGCAGTGGGTATCCAAGCGCCCGCACGCTGGCGTGCAGCGGCTCGACCTGCACCCGCAGGTCATCGGGCATGCTCGGGCGGTTGGCCTTGTATTCGGCGAACATGGCGTCACGGAAGGTGCCGCCCTTGGCGTCGAAGACCACCGCGAACAGCGCGTCGGGGTACTGCCGGCGCAGGCTCTTGAGCATGTTCAGCACGCCCTTGACCGCGCCGGTCGGCATGCCCTTGGAGGTGGTCAGCGGCGGCAGGGCGTGGAAGGCGCGGTAGAGGTAGGACGAACCGTCCACCAGGACGAGGGGCGCTTGGCTCATGAGAGGAATCAACCTTTTCGACGGGTCCGGCGCTAGAATAGCCGGATCAGTGACGACAAAAGGACTTAGGTTATCATGCGCACACCCATTCGCCTGTTACTGCTCAGCCTGCTGGCCATCACCCCGGTCCTGGCACTGGCGGCGGACGAGGCCCCATCGGCCGATCCCGATGTAACTATTCGCACGGAAGGCGATCGCACCATCCAGGAATACCGTCAAAACGGCTTCCTGTACGCGATCAAGGTCACGCCGAAACACGGTAAGCCATATTTCCTGGTACGCGCCGATGGCTCCGACGGCAACTTCATTCGATCCGACCAGCCGGACATGCTGATTCCGTCCTGGAAAATCTTCGAATGGTGAGGTAGTCACCCGTACCGTTCTCATCAACCCGGCACTTCCCATTTGGAAGTGCCTGCATGGGCAGCTTTTCAACATGTCAGTCTTCACCCCCGTGTCCCGGCCCGAGCTGGAAACCTTTCTGGCGCCGTATGAGCTGGGCCGCCTGCTGGACTTCCAGGGCATCGCCGCTGGAACCGAAAACAGCAACTTCTTCGTCAGCCTGGAAAAGGGGGAGTTCGTCCTGACGCTCATCGAGCGCGGGCCGGCCGAGGACCTGCCGTTCTTCATCGATTTGCTCGATGTGCTGCACGACGCCGACATGCCGGTGCCCTACGCCGTGCGCGACCGCGACGGCCACGGTCTGCGCCAGTTGTGCGGCAAGCCGGCGCTGCTGCAACCGCGGCTGGCGGGCAAGCATGTGAAAGCCCCGAACAACCAGCACTGCGCGCAAGTGGGCGAACTGCTGGCGCACATTCACCTGGCCACCCGCGAGCGCATCATCGAACGCCGCACCGACCGGGGTCTGGACTGGATGCTCAGCGCCGGCGCCGAGCTGCTGCCGGGCCTGGACGCCGAGCAAAGCGGGTTGCTGCGTAGCGCCTTGCAGGAAATCGAAGCGCATAAGGCGCAGATTCTCGCACTGCCCAGGGCCAACCTGCACGCCGACCTGTTCCGCGACAACGTGATGTTCGAAGGCACTCATTTGAGCGGCCTGATCGACTTCTACAACGCCTGCTCCGGGCCAATGCTCTATGACATCGCCATTACCCTGAACGACTGGTGCCTGGACGCCGACGGCGGTATCGACCTGCCGCATGCCCAGGCGCTGCTCGGCGCCTACGCTGGGCTACGGCCCTTCACGGCGGCAGAAGCCGAGTTGTGGCCGGTGATGCTGCGCGTGGGCTGCGTGCGGTTCTGGCTGTCGCGGCTGATCGCCGCCCGTGATTTCGCCGGCATGGACGTGACCATCCATGACCCCCGCGAGTTCGAGGTCCGCCTGGCCCAGCGTCAGCATGTGGCCTTGAAGCTGCCCATCGCCTTGTGACAGGCAATCACCTCGTCGCGGCGATGACCCGCCGCGATGAGGCCGCCCCTTTGGGATCAGAGCTTCAGAGGCTCTCCAAACACCGCGCCAAATCCACACCGACCTTCTCCAGCAAGCGCTCATAGCCCTTGCCGTCCACCGGATCGGTCCCGCCCAAGGCGTCGAGCTCGGCCAACTTCACCGGCAGTCCCGCCACCAAGGTTTCGGCCAGACGCGGACGAATGGGCGGCTCGCTGAACACACAGGTCGGCCCCACCGCCTGCAAACGCGTGCGCATGGCCGCCACATGCTGCGCCCCCGGCTGCACCTCGGAGGCGACGCTGAACACGCCCGTGTGGCGCAGGCCGTACTCGGCCTCGAAATAGTCGAAGGCTTCGTGGAACACGAAGTAAGGCTTGCCCGCGATACCCGCGACCCGCGTCTTGATCCGCTGATCCAGCGCGTCCAGCCGCTCGGCGAAGGCTTTCTGGTTGACCTGGTAGCGCGCAGCGTTGGCCGGGTCGGCCGCCGCCAGGTCGCTGGCCATCTTCGCCGCGATCACCCGCGCGTTGATCGACGACAGCCACAGGTGCGCGTCGAGCGAGCCGGGGCGGTGGTCATGGTCGTGATCGTCATGGTCTTGTTCGTGGGAATGGCTGTCCTCGCCAAAGTGGCGCAGCTTCATGCCCGGCAGCGACTGCACCGCCACCGTAGGCTTGCTGCGGTTCTTCAACACCCGCGGCAGGAAGCTCTCCATGTCCGGTCCGATCCAGTACAGCAGGTCGGCATCGCTGACCTTGCGCACATCGGAGGGGCGCAGCGCGAAGTTGTGCGGCGACGCCCCAGGCGGCAGCAGTACGTCAGGGCGGCCAACGCCGTCCTGAACCGCTGCAGCGATCTGCTGCAGGGGCTTGATACTGGTGAGCACCCGCACGTCTGCGTGGGCGGAAAAAGCGATGAAAGCGACAAAAAGGGCAAGGAATCGGGACACGGTGAATACTCGACTCGTCAGAAACAGGTAACATAATAACGTCTCCGCCGATAATCGTCGCCGCCCATGTCTATCACCCCGCTGGCCAACCGTCCCCACGATCATTCCCGTTGCGTGCACAGCGCCTTGAGCGAAGCCGACACCCTGTGCGCGCGCCAGGGGCTGCGCCTCACCGCGCTGCGCCGGCGCGTGCTCGAACTGGTGTGGCAAAGCCACAAGCCGCTGGGTGCCTACGACATCCTTGCCGTGCTCAGCGAGCAGGACGGCCGCCGCGCAGCGCCGCCGACGGTGTACCGCGCGCTGGACTTTCTCCTGGAAAACGGCCTGGTGCACCGCATCGCTTCGCTCAACGCCTTCATCGGCTGCAGCCATCCCGAGCACAAGCATCAAGGACAATTCCTGATCTGCCGCGCCTGCCACGTGGCCATCGAGCTGGAGCAGGACAGCATCAGCGATGCCATCGTCGCCAGCGCCAAGGCAGTGAATTTCGCCGTCGAGACGCAGACCGTCGAAGTGGTCGGGCTGTGCGCCAACTGCCGGAGCACCGCATGAGCGACGCGCTGATCCGCCTGGAGCAGGTCGGCGTGAGCTTTGCCGGCGAAGCGGTGCTCGACAGCATCGACCTGGCGGTCGCACCCGGCCAGATCGTCACCCTGATCGGCCCCAACGGCGCCGGCAAGACCACCCTGGTGCGTGCCGTGCTCGGCCTGCTCAAGCCGCACCATGGCACAGTCTGGCGCAAGCCGCGCCTGCGTATCGGCTACATGCCGCAGAAAATCCAGGTCGATGCCACGCTGCCGCTGCCGGTGCTGCGCTTCCTGCGCCTGGTACCCGGCGTGGACCGCGCTCGGGCGCTGGCGGCGTTGCGCGAGGTGGGCGCTGAACAGGTCATCGACAGCCCGATCCAGACCGTCTCCGGCGGCGAGATGCAGCGCGTGCTGCTGGCCCGCGCACTGCTGCGCGAGCCCGAGCTGCTGGTGCTCGACGAACCGGTGCAGGGCGTCGATGTGGTCGGCCAGGGCGAGCTGTACAACCTCATCACCCGCCTGCGCGACCGCTACGGCTGCGGTGTGCTGATGGTCTCCCACGACTTGCACCTGGTGATGAGCACCACCGACCAGGTGGTCTGTCTGAATCGCCATGTGTGCTGCTCGGGTCACCCAGAGCAGGTCAGCGGCGACCCGGCGTTCGTCGAGCTGTTCGGCCAGACGGCGCCGAGCCTGGCGGTCTATCACCATCATCACGATCACAGCCACGACCTGCATGGCGCCGTGATCGCCCCCGGCGCCCATGTCCACGGAGAGCACTGCAAGCATGGCTGATTTTCTTCTCTACGCCTTGCTTGCCGGATTGTCCCTGGCGCTGGTCGCCGGCCCGCTGGGCTCCTTCGTGGTCTGGCGGCGCATGGCCTATTTCGGCGACACCCTGTCCCATGCGGCGTTACTGGGCGTGGCCCTGGGCCTGGCCCTGGACGTCAGCCCGACCCTGGCGGTGACCATCGGCTGCCTGCTGCTGGCGATCCTGCTGGTAACCCTGCAGCAGCGCCAGCCGCTGGCGTCGGACACCCTGCTCGGCATTCTCGCCCCCAGCACCTTGTCGCTGGGTTTGGTGGTCTTGAGCTTCATGCACGATGTGCGCATCGACCTGATGGCCTATCTGTTCGGCGACCTGCTGGCCATCAGCAGCACCGACCTGGCCTGGATCCTCGGCGGCAGTGTGTTGGTGCTGGCCTTGCTGGCCGCGCTCTGGCGCCCCCTGCTGGCGGTCACCGTGCACGAGGAACTGGCGCGGGTCGAAGGCTTGCCAGTGGCGGGGCTGCGCCTGGCGCTGATGCTGCTGATCGCGGTGGTGATCGCGGTGGCGATGAAAATCGTCGGTGTACTGCTGATTACCTCGCTGCTGATCATTCCCGCCGCCGCGGCACAACGTCACGCCCGCTCGCCCGAACAGATGGCGTTGGGCGCCAGCCTGCTGGGCGTGGCCGCGGTCTGTGGCGGCCTGGCGATGTCCTGGTTCAAGGACACCCCGGCCGGTCCGTCGATCGTGGTCTGCGCGGCGGTGCTATTCTTGCTGAGCCTGGCACTGCCCAAGCGCTGACACCTGAAGGTCGCACCGTGCAACCTTTACCTGGGTAAAGGGTCAGTAAGACGTGTTTTCGAGCGGGCACACCTGGGTGTAGACTTGCTCGCTTTTTGCGCAAATAGAGAGTCGCAGGAATGAAGCCGTTCGCCTCCCGTTATCTGCTTGTTGCCGTCTTTTCGCTGTTCCTTGCCGCCTGCTCCTCAGCGCCGGTCGAACCGCCCGCCGCCCCGGAACAGCCCGACGCCTGGCAGCAGTTGCAACAGAACATCGCCAGCAACGAGTTGGCCACCGCCGAAGATCAACTCGCCACGCTGCAAGCGCAGTCGCCGGACGACCCCCGCGTCGAGCAGTATCATCGCCAGTTGGCCGAAGCCTACCTGCAACGCAGCCAGATCGTGTTGCAGAAGGGCGACGTCAACGCCGCTGCCACCGCGCTGGCCCGAGCGCGTGCCTTGATGCCACAGGCGCCGGCCCTGACCGGCGGCGAAGCCGTGGCCCAGGCCCGCCAGGCCGAGCTGGACAAGGCCGAGGCAGCACTCAAGGCCGCCGAGTCCAAACCTCAGGCTCGGGTCATCGATCCGGCAGCACCGAGCACGGTAATTGCGTTGAAAACCACGGACATCGCGGCCATGCGCCGGCAACTGGACGACATTGCCGCCGACGTCGTGAGTTATCACTGCGAAGTGGTCTTCCAAGTGCCGCGCACCCAGGACGCGCCTTGGCTGAAGACGCTGCTGCAAAAGCGCGTCAGCAAGCTCGATGCCAGCTTCCCGCTGAAACAGAAGCATGAAATCCAGCGCGCCTTGCCGGCCCAAGTGGTGCTGGTCCCGCATCAAAACTGAACAAACGAAAAGGGCCGCAATGCGGCCCTTTCGCTACAGCGCAGCGTTACCTGTCAGGCTGGAATGGCCTCGGCTGCCGCTTCTCGCTCCCACACCCGATGAGCCTCGACCGCCTTGACGAAGGCCTCCACGGTCTTCTGGTCGTCGCCCAGCAGCAGCCCCTTGTCGGTCTTCAGACCCAGCGCATCGAGCAGCGCCTTGCCCTGCGGCGCCACGCCGATGGCCTTCAAGTGCTTGTAGCCTTCGAGCAGGAAGTGCTTGGCGACGCCACTGGCGCCCAAGGCATCGAGCGAGGCCTTGCCGTCCGGCACCAGAATACCGTCGAACATCACCGACGGCATGCCCTCCATCGACGCATCCACCGGCAGCGCCTTGCCGTCGGCCGTTTTCACCGGCGCCGAAGTCGGCCCCAGCAGCATCGGCCGCGCGCTATGCGCTTCGAGCGCCTTGACCAGCGTGTCGACGCTGGCACCGTCCACGCCGTTGGCGATCAGCAGGGCAATCTTGCGGCCCTTGATGCCGACCGTGCCGGGATGGTTCATCTGGCTCAGGGCAGGGGAGGTCTTGAGCTTGGACTGAGGCGCCTTGACGGTGCCCGCCTTGGGCGCCGGCAAGCCCAGATTCTCGGCCACCGCCGCCGCCAGGTCGAGATCGATGTTGGCCAGAATCTCATTCACCTGCCGCTCGCGGATGTACTCGCGCTCGACCTTGCCCAGCTCGAAGCTATAGGCCTTGATGATGTGCTGCTGTTCGTTCGGGCTCATGCTCTTGAAGAACAGGCGGGCCTGGGAGAAGTGATCGCTGAACGACTCGCTGCGCTCGCGGATCTTGTGCGCGTCGACGCGTTCTTGATAGCTCTCGAAACCGCCATCCTGAGGCCCGGCAGGCGTCTCTTTCGGCCAGCCGCCGTCGATCGAGTTCGGCTCGTAGGACGCGCGCCCTTTATGGATGGTCTGGCGGTGCATGGCATCGCGCTGATTGTTGTGGTTCGGCGCCACGGGGCGGTTGATCGGGATCTCATGGAAGTTCGGCCCGCCCAGGCGGCTGATCTGGGTATCGGTGTACGAGAACAGGCGCCCCTGCAGCAGCGGGTCATTGGTGAAGTCGATACCCGGCACGATATGCCCTGGGCAGAACGCCACTTGCTCGATCTCGGCGAAATAGTTGTCCGGGTTGCGGTTGAGCACCATCTTGCCCAGCGGCGTCACCGGCACCAGTTCTTCGGGGATGAGCTTAGTCGGATCGAGCAGGTCGAAGTCGAACTTGTGCTCATCGGCTTCCGGCACGATCTGCACGCCCAGCTCCCACTCGGGGTAGTCGCCGGTCTCGATGGCTTCGGACAGGTCGCGGCGGTGGTAATCGGTGTCCTTGCCAGCCAGTTTCTGCGCCTCGTCCCACAATACCGAGTGAACACCCTGACGCGGCTTCCAGTGGAATTTGACGAAGCTGGCCACGCCTTCGGCGTTGATCAGGCGGAAGGTGTGCACGCCGAAGCCTTCCATCATCCGCAAGCTGCGCGGAATGGCACGGTCGGACATGGCCCAGATGACCATGTGCGCCGACTCCGGCACCAACGAAACAAAGTCCCAGAAGGTGTCGTGGGCCGAGCCACCGGTTGGAATCTCGTTGTGCGGCTCGGGTTTGACCGCATGCACGAAGTCGGGAAACTTGATCGCATCCTGGATGAAGAACACCGGCATGTTGTTGCCGACCAGGTCGAAGTTGCCTTCATCGGTGTAGAACTTCACGGCGAAACCGCGCACATCGCGCACCGTGTCCCCGAGCCGCGCGGGCCTTGCACGGTGGAGAAGCGCACGAACACCGGGGTGACTTTCTCCGGGTCTTGCAGGAAACCGGCCTTGGTCAGTGCGCTGTGGTTGCCGTAGCTCTGGAAGTAACCGTGGGCGCCGGTGCCGCGGGCGTGCACGATGCGCTCAGGGATGCGTTCATGGTCGAAGTGGGTAATCTTCTCGCGCATGATGAAGTCTTCAAGCAGCGAAGGCCCGCGCGCACCTGCCTTGAGCGTGTTCTGGTTGTCGGCGATGCGTACGCCCTGGTTGGTCCGCAGCGCCTGACCGGTGGCATCGCTGCGCGCCTGCTCGAGGTTCTGCAGCTTGGTGTTGGTGTTGGCGCGGTCAGGGGTCTGGGTGCCAGCCAGTTCGCTCTGCTTGGGCGCGTCGGTCCTGTTGCTCGACATCTTGGCTCTCCTCATCAGTCTTCAGGCTGCCCATCGGGGGCTTGTTCAGGTAGTGACTGGAGGGGTCGACCATGCGTTCCATCGGGTTTACCGACCGTCGCGTTATACCCAGGCGATTGGTCGAAGACGAAATAAATGCTAAGAACCGCCAGGGGAAAAGGCTAAAATGCGCGACCCCAGCTCACCGCTGACCCTAAATTCCATGCGCCCCACAAGGTTCGCTACGTGATCGAGTTCCAACATGTGCACAAGACCTACCGCGTCGCCGGTAGGGACATCCCCGCCCTTAACCCGACCAGCCTGAGCATCGAAGATGGACAGGTGTTCGGCCTTATTGGCCATTCCGGTGCCGGCAAAAGTACCCTGCTGCGCCTGATCAACCGCCTGGAGGCGCCGTCCGGCGGCAAGATCATCGTCGACGGAGAAGACGTCACCGCCTTCGACGCCAACCAACTTCGGCGTTTCCGCCAGCAGGTCGGCATGATCTTCCAGCACTTCAACCTGCTGGCCTCCAAGACCGTCGCCGATAACGTCGCCCTGCCTCTGGTGCTGGCTGGCGAGCTGTCGCGTGCGGCGATCGACCAACGTGTCAGCCAGTTGCTGGCCCGCGTCGGCCTGTCGGACCACGCGAAGAAGTATCCGGCGCAACTGTCGGGTGGCCAGAAGCAGCGCGTCGGCATCGCCCGGGCGCTGTCGACCAACCCGAAGATCCTGCTGTGCGACGAAGCCACCAGCGCCCTCGACCCGCAGACCACCGCCTCGGTGCTGCAACTGCTGGCCGAGATCAACCGCGAGCTGAAGCTGACCATCGTGCTGATCACCCACGAAATGGACGTGATCCGCCGGGTCTGCGACCGCGTGGCGGTAATGGATGCCGGGGTCATCGTCGAGCAGGGTTCGGTGGCCGACGTGTTCCTTCATCCGCAGCACGCCACCACCAAGCGCTTCGTCCAGGAAGACGAGCAGGTGGACGAGCACGAGCAACGCGACGACTTTGCCCACGTGCCGGGCCGCATCGTGCGCCTGACCTTCCAGGGCGAAGCCACCTATGCGCCGCTGCTGGGCACCGTCGCCCGCGAAACCGGAGTGGACTACAGCATCCTGGCCGGACGCATCGACCGCATCAAGGACGTGCCCTACGGCCAACTCACCCTCGCCGTCACCGGCGGCAACATCGACGCTGCGTTCGCGCGCTTCCAGGCCGCTGACGTCCACATGGAGGTCCTGCGCTGATGGACGCCCTGAATTTCTTCGCCAACGTCGACTGGTCCGAGATCTGGTTGGCCACCGGCGACACCCTGATCATGCTGTTCGGCTCGCTGCTGTTCACCGTGCTGCTCGGCCTGCCGCTGGGCGTGCTGCTGTTCCTCTGCGGCCCGCGGCAGATGTTCGAGCAGAAGGGCGTGTATGCGCTGCTGTCGCTGGTGGTGAACATCCTGCGTTCGCTGCCCTTCATCATCCTGCTGATCGTGATGATTCCGGTTACCGTACTGATCACCGGCACCTCGTTGGGTGTAGCCGGCGCCATCCCGCCCTTGGTGGTCGGTGCCACGCCGTTCTTCGCCCGCCTGGTGGAAACTGCGCTGCGCGAAGTGGACCGCGGCATCATCGAGGCCACTCAGTCGATGGGCGCCACCACCCGGCAGATCATCACCAATGCCCTGCTGCCCGAAGCGCGTCCAGGTATTTTTGCGGCCATTACGGTCACCGCGATCACCTTGGTGTCCTATACCGCGATGGCCGGTGTGGTCGGCGCCGGCGGCCTGGGCGACCTGGCCATCCGCTTCGGCTACCAGCGCTTCCAGACCGACGTGATGATCGTCACCGTGGTGCTGCTGTTGGTGCTGGTGCAGATCCTGCAGAGCGTGGGCGACCGGCTGGTCGTGCATTTTTCCCGTAAGTAACAACCCCAATGGGGTCGGCGTGCCGACCCGTTCGGGGGCCGTCGCGGCCCTCACAAGGAGTGATCGATGAAGAAACTGCTTGCTGTCGTCGCCGCCGTCGCGGCCTTCTCCGCCCAGGCGGCGGAAACCTTGAGCGTGGCCGCATCCCCGGTGCCGCACGCCCAGATCCTCGACTTCGTCAAGCCGACGCTGGCCAAGCAAGGGGTGGATTTGAAGGTCAAGGAGTTCACTGACTACATCCAGCCCAACGTGCAAGTGGCCGAGAAGCGCCTGGACGCCAACTTCTTCCAGCACCAGCCGTACCTGGACGAATTCAACAAGGCCAAGGGCACCCACCTGGTCAGCGTTGCCGGCGTGCATATCGAACCGCTGGGCATCTATTCGAGCAAGTACAAGACACTCGACGAGCTGCCGTCCGGTGCCACCGTGGTCATCCCCAACGACGCCACCAACGGCGGCCGAGCCTTGCTGCTGCTGGACAAGGCCGGTGTGATCAAGCTCAAGGACAACAGCAACATCCTCGCCACCGTGAAGGACGTCGCCGAGAATCCCAAGAACGTGAAATTCCGTGAGCTGGAAGCGGCCACCATTCCGCGGGTGCTGACCCAGGTGGATGCCGCGCTGATCAACACCAACTATGCCTTGGAAGCCAAGCTCAATCCGGAAAAGGATGCCCTGGCCATCGAAGGCAAGGACTCGCCCTACGTGAACATCCTGGTCACCCGCGAGGACAACAAGGACAGCGACGCGGTCAAGAAGCTGGTTCAGGCCCTGCACTCGCCAGAGGTGAAGCAGTTCATCACCGAGAAGTACAAGGGCGCAGTGGTTCCGGCGTTCTGATTGCGCACGTCCACTTGCCCTGCGCGCCCGATTCGTAGAAACGGCTCCAGCCTTAATCGGGCGCGCGACAGCGCTTGAATCAGTCGCGCTTCACCAGCTTGGGCAACTGCGCCACCAGCTTTTGCGTGTCGAACGGCGCGCGGATGAAACCGCGCTGCCGACCATCCGGCCCGACGATTGCCAAGTTGCCACTGTGGTCCACGGTGTAGCCAGGTTTGCGCGTGTCCGCCGGGATGAACGGGATGCTCAAGGCGTGGGACAGTGTCTGGGTGTCTTCGATGGAGCCGGCCAGCCCGACGAAATCCTTGTCGAAATACGCCAGATACTGCTTGAGCTGTTGGGGGGTATCGCGGGCCGGATCGACGCTCACCAGTACCACCTGCAGGTGATCGAGCGTCTCTTTGGGCAGCGCACCCTTGACCTGCCGCAACTGGGCCAGCGTGGTCGGGCAGATGTCAGGGCAGTAGGTATAGCCGAAGAACAGCAACGACCACTTGCCCTTGAGCTGGTCCAGTTGCACCGGCTGCCCGTTCTGGTCGGTCATGCTCACCGCCGGCACGCTGCGACTCTGCGCCAGTAGAATGATCCCGGCCTCGGTGAGCCCGGCCGAATCGGCCTCGCCCCGGCCGTTGAGCGCTTTGGTAACGGTCAAGCCCAGGATCAATGCGGTCAGGGCGAACAGGATCAGGATGGTTTTCTGGTTTCGGGTCATGGCTTGGGCATTCGATTCAGAAGGGCAAAATGGGAATGAAGGATCTCGTGGTAGGCGGCTAGATTACAGTCCTTGACCGGTTAGGGCTAACTAAGCGGCAAAATGATGGCACATTGATATAACCGCATGGAGCAAGTGTCTCGCTGATATAACAAATGCGTCTTAGGCCTTTGCGCAACCGAGCTACCTTAGTGTCTTCCGTTTGTAACGCCTTGTCCCTGGAGTTGTCATGAACACCGCAGCTGTACGCGAGCAGATCCATCAAGCCCAACTGTACGAGAGTCGCACTGGCCAATTGCAACAGCGCCTCGAGCAGCAGCTGCCGCACCTGCACCCGCTGATCCAACTACCCGTGCAGGATGCCAAGGGCACCCTGGCACGCTTCGTCAGCGCCTACATCGACCAAGTGCCCGAACTGCTCGAAGCCGCCCATGCAGTGGCCCGCGAGGCGGGTATCGAGTCGCAGATCAAGCCCGTGCTGAAAATCGCCGAGGCTTATTTCCTGCAGCCGCCCAGCGTGGTGGGCTCGCACACCGGGCTGGACTGCCTGCTGGACGAAGCCTACCTGGCACATCGGCTGGTCGAAGAGGTCAACGACCTTTACATCCGCCACTTCCAGCAGCCACTGATCCCGGTGGACACCACCGTGGCCAACCTCATCGCTCACCAACTGATCGGCGAAACCTTCGCCAATCAACTGGACGAAGTGGTGCATCACTCGGTGGACGAAATGCTCGACGACGAGAGCTTCGCCGTCGAATCGGTGGAGGCCTATCGCGAAACCCTGCGCAGCCCGCAGACCGGCGAAGCGTGGAAGCGCTGGCCATGCCTGTCGCGCCAGTTGAGCGTGGAACTGGACCTGCACCAGACCAGCCACTGAGCCTGGGGGCCGTGCTGGGGCGCAGGAAGCACCCCGCCGGCATTGGCGCTGCCCGCCAATAGTGGCAAAATGATGCACCCGCTTGTTCGAGGCATGGATGCTGAAACCTTCGCTGTATACGCTGCGCCAGGCACTGTTTGGCCTCAGCGTGATCTTGATCGCCCTGCTCGATCCATTTGGAATAGCCAGTTCGACCGACGACGCTTCCGCGCGCTGGCTCAACCGCCTGCTGGCCGAACGTTACGCCGACGAAGGCCAACGCCAGGTCGTCGTCGTGCTGATCGACGACGACTACCTGCGCCGTAACGACACCTATTGGCCTATGCCGTACAGCGAGCAGAGCAAGCTGTTCAAACGCCTGCTGGCCTATCAGCCTGCGGCGGTATTCGTCGATCTAATCTACAGCCACGATCATTCCCGCGCGCTGCCCGGCCAGCCGCCGCAGATGGAGAGCCAGTTTCTGGCCAACGTCTTCGAGCGTTATCGCCAGCAGGGCATTGCGCTGTTTCTTGCCGACACCGGTCAGCCTCACGATCAGAACGGGGTCAACACCCTTGCACGCCTGGCCACTGTCGGTACTCCCGCGCTGGTGACCTGGAGTGGATTCGCCAATCAGTATCCCCTTGCCGTCAACACCCCCGCCGGTGCCATGGAGACACCGGCACTGCGCCTGTATCGCGAGTATTGCCGTCAACACGAATGCAGCCCATTGCCTGCCGATGCACGCCAGGCGGCAGCGCTTGCGCCCATGACGGTGCAGTGGGGGCTCAGGCAGTCGCCCTTGCAAACCAAGGTCGCCGATGTCAGCACTTGCACGGTGCCGGGCCTGTTCGAGCAACTCGGACAGGCCATCTTCTGGAAACTGGGGCAACAGGTGCAGGCCACCTGTCCCTATACCTTGACCCTGTCGCCGAGCGACCTGGCCGTCACCGACGAGCAGGATCAAGCGCTGCTCAAAACCCTGCTGCAGGGCAAACTGGTACTGGTCGGCGCGCAGATCGTCGGCACCGGCGACCTCACCCCGTCAGCGCTGCACGGCAAGGTGGCCGGGGTCTACTGGCACGCCATGGCCTTGGACAACCTGGTCAACTGGGGCATGAACTACTATCGGTCCACCCCCAGCCTGACCGATCTCGGTATCCCGGCCGGCTCGATCGACCTGCTGGATATCGTCGAATTGCTGCTGCTCGGCGCTATCACCTGGCTCAAGGGTACGCTGGACGCCCCGTTGCTCACCCGTGCCGATCTCGGACAGCGCCGCCAGATCAAACTGCGCCCCCTGTCTTCCTGGGTGTTGGTGCTGGCGGCCATCGGCCTGATGAGCGCGGTGCTCTGGCACTTCAACTTCACACCGGCCAACGTCCTCGGCCTGCTGCTGCTGTCACTCACCTTGTTCAACACAAGGATCCAGGCCCTGTTCGCCAACAAGGCCTGAGATTGCCGTATTTCTCAACTCAAGGATTCAGAGATGATCAAGCCCACTCTATTGCTGTTATCGGTCCTGGTCAGCGCACACGTGCTGGCCAGTGATGAACCGATGGTGGAGGCCTGGCTCACCCCGTCGGTGGCCGTGATGGATGACCAGGGCAGATCCCTGCGTCAGATCGACAGCAGCACCCTGCCCAAACCGGCGCGAGTGGTGCAGTACAACAAGGAACTCGACATCATCCAGGTGAGCCTGCCCGAAGGTCAGGTGTGGATGGACACCATGGCGGTGCGGGTAAACCCGCCGCTCAACAGCGTCAAGTTCCCCTGCCAGACCCTGCCACGGGGCTACTCCGACGACCACCAGAGCAACGGCACCATCGGCTATGGCGCAGGGTGTCAGAAGTGAGCGGCGCGCGGACGAAGTCTGCCTTGGCGTTGATGGCCATGGCGCTGCTGGGCGGCTGCCACACGCTGAACGGCGCCAATGACGCGTTGCAGAACCTGGTGGGGCCCTCCACTCAATCCCGGCTGGAAGGGCGTTACGTCGAGCATGCAGACGTTCGCCAGTATTATCGGGCAGACCCGCAGAAAGCCCAGCAACTGCGCCTGAGCTTCGATGGCCGAGCCATCCCGGCCGACGAAATCCGCCAGCAGGACCTGGTCCGCATCCCTGAGCTGGAGCGCTACCTGCAAACCATCGTCGGCCGCCTGGTCAAAGGCTGGCCCGGTCAGGCTCCGGCGCTGCAGGTACGCATCGTCAACAGCTATGCCTTCGGCCCCTCGGCCGACCCCTACGGCACGATCTTCGTGCCGCTGGGCATGCTCGACAACGTCGAAAGCGAAGATGAGATCGCGGCCATGCTCAGCCATGAAATGAGCCATGTGCTGCTGCGTCATCACGATCGCCGCGCGGCGTTCCAGGAGCAGAAACAACTGCTGGGCAACATCACCACCACGGTGATCATGGCGACCGTGGCCAAGAACACCCGGCTCGACAAGCAGAGCGGCAAACTGTTCAGCAAAGACCCCCAGGGCACGCAGAAAACCATCGGCAACACCGTGCTCTACACCTCGCTGGCCAATACCTTTTCGGACAACGTCTGGAGCACCGCCTGGGGGCGGGCGCAGGAAGACCAGGCCGACCTGCTCGGGGCCGATCTGATGATTCGCGCCAACTATGCCCTCGGGCATCGAGCGTGAGCCTGCAGCGGCTCGACGACTTCCAGGGCAAGCAAAAGCCGCTGCTGACCAGTTTTCTGCAAGAGCGGCAAGCGGCGATGACCGAGTCGCTGATCAAGCTCGACCTCAACCGCACCACCCAGGAGCTGCAGACCCTGCTTACCCAGAGCGTGGGCACGGCCTTGAACGCCACCGGCCAGTACCTGACCCGCTCGCACATGTCGCCGATCCAGCGTGATGAAGAATTGCGCCAGTATCTTCAGCGCGAGTACCGCCAACAGACCCAGGCTCGGGTGAACCGGCGCACCTGGCCTCAGGTGCGAGACTCGGCGAGCGTACAGCGCGCCCTGCAGGCCTACCGCGACGCCTACGCCGCCACCGCGGCACTGGAAAAGAAGAAAACCCGCGAAGCCCAGGCCTTCATCGACCGCGCGCTGGCTTCGCCAGTCGGCAACCAGCCCGGCATCCGCCGCACCGCCTTCACCGTGCACTCGGCCCAGGGCGACAACCGCGCCGCCTTGGCCGATCTGCGGGGTATCGAGGATTGGTCGCTGGCCAGCCCGCTGGTGTACGACTTGATGATCGGCCACCACTTGCGTAACCGCGATCCCCGCGCGGCATTGGACATGATCGACAAGGCCGAACGCAATCTGGGCTCGGAGGAACTGTTCATCACCGAAAAGCTGCTGGCCAATCGGCAGTTGAAGGCCGATGAGCAAGTGCGTCAGGTACTGCGCAAATGCGAGCAGTACCCCAGTCGCAAGGAAGGCTGTCGCAAGCTGGTGCCCAAGCGAGCGTGAAGCCTTCGAGGGCGCGCATCAGGCCTGGGCCAGGCGCCGCAGCCGGCCCTCCACGCGGCGTTTGAGTCCATGCTGTTCGATACGCAAGTGCGAACCGGCGGCCAGGCTCGAACGCCCCCAGTCCTCAAGCAGCTCCAGCACCGAATGGTCGATGTAGCTCAGGTTGCCCAACGGTACGTGCAGCGTGGTGCCGGGCGGCACGCTTTCCAGCGTCTGGGTCAGTGCTGGCACCTTGAGGAAGGTCGCCGCACCGCTCAAGCGCAGTTCCAGGTGTCCAGGCTCGTCGAGCGGCACCAGGTTGATCTTCAGCCGCGCGGCCTTGAACGCCAGCTTCAGCAAGGTCAGGGCGAAGCCCACCAGCACACCGGTCAGCAGGTCGGTGAAGACGATGGCCAAGGCAGTCGCGGCGTAGGTGAACATCGGCATGCGGCCATAACGGCCCAGGTCACGGAACGCTTTGACGTTCACCAGCTTGATGCCGGTGTAGACCAGCACGCCCGCCAGGCTCGCCACTGGAATCTGCTGCAGCACGCTGCCCAGCACCACCACGAAGCCCAGCAGCCACACCCCATGCAGGATCGCCGATGCGCGGGTCTGGGCGCCGGCTTGGACGTTGGCCGAACTGCGCACGATCACCCCGGTCATCGGCAAGGCGCCGAGCAGACCACAGAGCATGTTGCCGATACCCTGTGCTGACAGTTCCCGGTCGAAATCCGAACGCTGGCCATTGTGCATGCGGTCTACTGCCGCCGCCGACAGCAGGGTTTCGGCGCTGGCGATGAAGGCCAGAGCGAAAGCCGCCACCAGTAAGCTCGGATCGGCCAGTTTCAGGAGGTCATCAGGACGCAGCCAGTCGATGGCTTCGGAGAGGTCAGCCGGCACCTGCACGCGGTTGACCGGCAGCGCCAGCCACAGGCTGAGCGCGGTCATCGCCGCCACGCCCAGCAGCGCACCGGGAATGAAGCGCAGCCGCTGCGGGCGCCAGCGATCCCACCCCCACATCAGGGCGATGGTGCCCAGGCCCAGGGCGCCGGCCTGCCACCCACTGCCGGCGCTCTCCAGCGGCAGCGCGGCGGCGAGGGTGGCGGGGAAGCCCAGCAGGTTGTCGACGCCAGAGGGCTGCGGCGCCGCATCGAACATCACATGCACCTGGGACAGTACGATCAGCACGCCGATGCCCGCCAGCATGCCGTACACCACGGCCGGGGCCGTGACGCGGAACCAGCAACCCAGGCGCAGGCGCCCGGCCAGCAATTGCAGCAATCCAGCCAGCAGCAGGATCGGCCCGAGCATGGCTACGCCATGCTGTCGCACCAGCTCGAACACCAGCACGGCCAGGCCCGCCGCCGGGCCGCTGACCTGCAGCGGCGAGCCGGCGAGAAAGCCGACTACGACGCCGCCGATGATGCCGGTGATCAGGCCTTTGGCCGGCGGCATGCCCGAGGCAATCGCGATGCCCATGCACAGCGGCAGGGCCACCAGGAACACCACGACCGAAGCCAGCAATTCGCGCGGCAGTGCCGCTTTAATCTGTGTCATGTTCACCATGTCGCTCCTTTTCTGATTCACGGCCAATCCAATGGCCGATAGCACGCGGACCCTGAATCGCGCGCAGGCGCAGGCCGCCAGCAGGATTGCCGGCAAGGCGTTCAGGGAAATTCAAGGCAGCCGAAAGCCCTGCCGCGCCAACGGGGCGCAGCCGGCTATCAGGGTTTCTTCAGGTGGTGGGGCGGCTTAGTAGCGGCCTCTCGGAGTCGCGCAAGGCACCGGCTCACCGGCACTGAGCGGAAGGAAGGCGTCGCTGGCCGCATCGTAGGCTTCGATGCGGCTGGTCTCGATGTCGTAGACCCAACCATGGATATACAGCTGGCCAGCCGCCAGACGCGAAGCCACCGAAGGGTGGGTGCGCAGGTGATGCAACTGGGCGATGACGTTTTCCTTGGTCAACACCTGCATGTTCTCGTGCTCGGTGTCGCAGGTGCAGTTGTTCTCGACCACGGTGCGAGCCACTTCGGCGTGGCGCAGCCAGGCCGAGACGGTGGGCATCTTGGCCAGCGACTGCGGGTTGAGCACGGCACGCATGGCGCCGCAGTCGGAGTGACCGCAGACGATGATGTGGTGAACGCCCAACGCCATCACCGCGTACTCGATGGCGCTGGAAACACCACCGTTCATCTGCCCATAAGGCGGCACCACGTTACCCACGTTACGGGTCACGAACAGATCGCCCGGCGAGCTCTGGGTGATCAGTTCGGGAACGATGCGCGAGTCGGCGCAGGTGATGAACATGGCGCGGGGTTTCTGCGCGGTGGCGAGCTTCTTGAACAGCTCCTGCTGCTCGGGGAACACGTCATGGTGAAATTTCAAGAAGCCGTCGACGATGTGCTTCAGGGCGGCATCGGCGTTCTCGGCAGGGGCAGCCGGAACGGGCTTGGATGGGTCCTTGATGGGCATGATTCATCCTCTAGACGGTTTTTCGGTAAGCACGAGTCTACCGGGGAAAGATTCTGGCTATGCGAGGAATTAGATGACGCGCACAGCTAATAAATCACAGCCACCTTTGACTGAGTCTTTACGCTAGCGCAGAAAACTTAACTGAAACTGAATTCAGAGGCTCTAGAACGGGCGTTCCAGGTTTTTGCGGAGAGATCTCGATAATAGCAAAAAAGCATCAATCGCCAATACCCTCCAGCGAAATTATTGGCAGCCATGAGTGAGATTGCGGGGTAGCAGGGCATGTGTTCAAAACAACGCCATCTGCGCCCCTGGCACGCAAAACGCCGAGCAGTCCAACGCCAACGCCTCACGTCCGGCAAAGCCCCTCTGCCGAGCGGCCTTGGCAAAGCGCTGGGCCAACAGCTCGGCGAACACGCCTTCGCCACGCATGCGCGTTCCGAAACGACTGTCATACAACTCGCCACCCCGGCTCTGGCGAATCAGGCTCAGCACATGCGCCGCCCGTTGCGGGTAATGATCCTGCAGCCACTGCTCGAACAGCGGCGCCACCTCCAGCGGCAGGCGCAGCATCATGTAGGCGGCGCTCTGTGCGCCAGCGTCACGCGCCGCTTCGAGCAGGTGCTCCAGTTCGCAATCGTTGATCATCGGAATGATCGGCGAACACAGCACCCCCACCGGCACGCCTGCTTCGCGCAACACGCGAATGGCCCGCAGCCGAGCCTTCGGCGCCGCCGCACGCGGCTCCAGCGTGCGCTTGAGCTCATCGTCCAGCGTGGTGAGGCTGATCATCACCCGCACCAGGCGCAGGCTGGCCAATTCGCTCAGCAGGTCGAGGTCGCGCAGGATCAGCGAGCCTTTGGTCACGATGGTCACCGGGTGGCGATAGCGCAACAACACCTCGAGCAGACGGCGACTGAGCTGGTGGTCGCGCTCGATCGGCTGGTAGGGATCGGTGTTGGCACCCAGGTTGATCGGCGCACAGACGTAACCCGGCTTGCTCAACTGCTGTTCGAGCACCTCGGCGGCATTGGTCTTGGCGATCAGCTTGGTTTCGAAATCCAGGCCAGGGGACAGGTCCCAGTAAGCATGGCTCGGCCGGGCATAGCAGTAGATACAGCCATGCTCGCAGCCGCGGTAGGGATTGATCGAACGGTCGAAGGGCAAGTCGGGGGAGGTGTTGCGGGCGATGATGGTCTTGGCGGTCTCGATCCGCACCTCGGTGCCCTGGGTGACCGGCACTTCCTGATGCCAGCCGTCATCCTCCACCACCGAGATGCTCGGGGCGAAGCGGTTGTGAGGATTGCTGGCAGTGCCACGGCCGCGGACGGGAGCTGACTTCATGATGAAAAACCCGCATGACTGTATGCGCATACAGTAATGCGGGTTGGTCATTGCCGCCAGCGGCGTCAGCCGGACGGTGCGATCAGTCGGTCTTCTTCAACTTCGGGTTGGGGAAGAACTGCACGGTCTGCACCTTTACCGGCTGCGCCTTGACTGCCTGCTGGTTGACCCGGGTGCCAAGCTCCTTGGGCACCGAAAGCCCTTGCTCGTTGAGCGTGTCGGTGAAACCGCAGGCCACGCATTCGCGGTGCGGCACGCCGTCTTCGCTCCACATCATCAGCTTGTCCGGCTCACTGCACGCCGGGCAGACCGCCCCGGCGATGAAGCGTTTCTTGGTCGTGCTGGCAGCGCCCTCGCTCATGCCGCGGCCTCTTCGGTCAGGCCACTGTGGCGCAACAGGGCATCGATGGAAGGCTCGCGACCCCGGAAGTCGACGAACAGCACCATCGGTGCCCGCGAGCCGCCACGGGCCAGGATCGCCTCGCGGAACGCGCGGCCGGTTTCGGCGTTGAGCACGCCGTCTTCCTCGAAGCGCGAGAAGGCGTCGGCCGACAGCACTTCGGCCCACTTGTAGCTGTAGTAGCCGGCCGCATAACCGCCGGCAAAGATGTGCGCGAAGCTGTTGGGGAACCGGTTGTAGGCCGGCGGACGCATTACCGTGACCTCGTCGCGCACGCCCTCGAGCACCTGCAGCACGCTGCGGCCATCCCCATGGGTGGCGTGCAGTTCGAAGTCGAACAGGGAGAACTCCAACTGGCGCACCATCATCATGCCGGACTGGAAGTTCTTCGCCGCCAGCATCTTGTCCAGCAGGTCCTGGGGCAGCGCTTCGCCGGTTTCATAGTGACCGGAGATCAGCGCCAGGCCTTCCGGCTCCCAGCACCAGTTCTCCATGAACTGGCTCGGCAACTCGACCGCATCCCAGGCCACGCCGTTGATGCCTGAAACACCGGCATGCTCGATGCGGGTGAGCAGGTGATGCAAGCCATGGCCGAACTCGTGGAACAGCGTGGTGACTTCGTCGTGGGTGAGCAACGCGGGCTTGCCGGGCGCTGCCGGGGTGAAGTTGCACACCAGGTTGGCCACCGGGCTCTGCAACGCGCCTGCGGCGGTGCGGCGACGGTCGCGGGCGCCGTCCATCCAGGCGCCGCCGCGCTTGTTGGCGCGGGCGTAGAGGTCGAAGAAGAAGCGCCCCACGTGCTGGCCGTCTTCCTTGATCTCGAACAGGCGCACGTCCGGGTGCCAGGCGTCGAAGCCCTTGAGCTCGGCGATTTCGATGCCGTACAGGCGCTGGACGATGCTGAACAGGCCGCCCAGCACCTTGTCGATCGGGAAGTAGGCGCGCAGGGCTTCCTGCGACACGCTATAGCGCTGCTCGCGCAGCTTTTCGCCGTAGTAGCCGGCGTCCCAGCTCGACAGCTCGGCGCAGCCCTGCTCGGCGGCATAAGCCTTGAGCTGCTCGAGATCCTGGGCGGCGAACGGCTTGGAGCGCTTGGCCAGGTCGCGCAGGAAGCTCAGCACCTGGTCGCTGGACTCAGCCATCTTGGTGGCCAGGCTCAGTTCGGCGTAGTTGGCGTAGCCGAGCAACGTGGCCAGTTCCTGGCGCAGATCGAGAATCTCGGCCATGACCGGACCGTTGTCGAACTGACCGGCATTAGGCCCCTGATCGGACGCGCGGGTGCAGTAGGCGGCGTACAGTTCTTCACGCAAGGCGCGGTCGTTGGCATAGGTCATCACCGCATAGTAGCTGGGGAACTCCAGGGTGATCAGCCAACCGTCCAGCCCTTTGGCCTGGGCGGCGGCGGCCATCTGCGCCTTGGCCGACTCGGTCAGGCCGTCCAGCGCGGCTTCGTCGGTGACGTGCTTGGTCCAGGCCTGGGTGGCGTCGAGCAGTTGGTTGGAGAAGCGGCTGCCCAGTTCGCTGAGGGTGCTCTGCACGTGGGCGTAGCGCTGCTGTTTGTCGGGCGACAGATCGATGCCCGACAGGCGGAAGTCGCGCAGGGCGTGTTCCAGAATGGTTTTCTGCGCCACGTCGAAACCAGCGGCTTCCGGGCTGTTGGCCAAGGCCTGGTAGGCTTCGAACAGCGCGCGGTTCTGCCCCAGCTCGGTGGCGTAGGCGCTCAGCGCCGGCAGGCACGATTCGTAGGCCTCGCGCAGCGCTTGGCTGTTGCACACCGCATTGAGGTGGCTGACCGGGCTCCAGGCCGCGCCCAGGCGGTCATTGAGTTCATCCATCGCCAGCACCAGGCCAGCCCAGGAGGGGTTCTTGCCCTGCTGCTCGAGGATATCGGCGATGGCCTTGCGGTTGTCGGCCAGGATCTGCTCGATCGCCGGCAGCACGTGTTCGGCACGGATCGCGGAGAAGGGCGGCAGGTCATGGGACTGCAGAAGCGGGTTGTTCGCACTCACGGTTCGGATACCTTGGCAGGAGAAACACTGCACCATCTTAATTACAATCGACGCCGACCGCAGCAGGCAGCCTGCCTATCGGCACTGTAGAGGAATACGATCATGGCCATCCGCACCTTTCGCGACCACACGCCAAGCCTCGGCCCACGCGCCTTCGTCGACCGTTCGGCGGTGGTGATCGGCGACGTGCAGCTCGGCGAGGACAGTTCGGTCTGGCCATTGACGGTGATTCGTGGCGACATGCACCGCATCCGCATCGGTGCGCGCACCAGCGTGCAGGATGGCAGTGTGCTGCACATCACCCATGCCGGGCCGTTCAACCCCGACGGCTTCGCGCTGATCATCGGCGACGAGGTGACCATCGGCCACAAGGTCATGCTGCACGGCTGCACCCTGGGCAACAGGATCCTGGTCGGCATGGGCAGCACGGTGATGGACGGCGCCATCGTCGAGGACGAGGTGATCATCGGCGCCGGCAGCCTGGTGCCGCCCGGCAAGCGCTTGGTCAGCGGCTACCTGTATGTCGGCAGTCCTGTGAAGCAGGGCCGACCACTGAGCGAAAACGAACGCGCGTTCTTTGCCTACAGCGCCAACAACTATGTGAAGCTCAAGGACCAGCACCTGGCCGAAGGCTACGATCAACCGGAGCAACCCTGATCCATGCACCAGCAAACCGTTCTTTTCGACCTCGACGGCACCCTCACCGATCCACGCCTGGGTATTACCCGCTCGATCCAGTACGCGCTGGCCAAGCTGGGCATCGACGAGCCGGACCTGACCCGCCTGGAGCACTTCATCGGCCCACCGTTGCTCCAGGCGTTCATGCAGTTCTATGGCTTCGACGAGGCCAAGGCCTGGCAGGCGGTGAATTTCTACCGGGAGCGCTTCAAGGTCACCGGGCTGTACGAGAACCACGTGTTCGAAGGCGTGCCTGCGCTGCTGCAAGCCCTTACCGAGCAGGGCCGCACGCTGTATGTCGCCACCTCCAAGCCCTGGGAGTTCGCCCGCGAGGTCGCCCGACACTTCGCCTTCGACCGGCACTTCAAAGTGATCTACGGCAGCGAGCTGGATGGCACGCGCACCAACAAGGTCGAGCTGATTCGCCATCTGCTGGATGAAGAGCGGCTGGATCCGGCGCAGACGCTGATGATCGGTGACCGCAAGCACGACCTGATCGGCGCCCACAGCAACGGCCTGCAGGCGGTCGCCGTGGGGTATGGCTTCGGCAGCCGCGAAGAGCTGGCCGCCGAGACCCCGGCCTTCCATTTCGAGACGGTGGCCGACCTGCATCGGGCCTTTCTCGCGGCTTGACCGCCACAAGGGCCGCCTGGCGGCCACGAGCGCTACCGGCTTGCGCCCAACCGCTGCAACGCCGCCTGGCGCTCATCGACCGGCAGTCGCCCCACGTCCTCGACCCGCCGATAGAACTTCGTCCAATCCCCGCCGACCTCGCGGTACAGCGCGGCGAAGGCCGGCACCCACTGGTCATACAGCCCGAACGGCAACAGCTTGGCGTTGCTCATCGGTCCATAGACCCAGGCGTCGTAGCGTGTATCGCCACCCCAGTCACGGTCGCGTAGCTGTCGGTAGTCCCGGCGCAGGCGCTGGAACTCGGCTTGCTTGGCCGTGCGCTTTTCGCTATCGCTCGATGGCTGCGCGTAGATCGCCTGGAGTCGATCGCGGCTGGCCAGCACCAGGCGCACGAACTGCTCACGCTGGCCCGCGCCATCCTCATGTTCAGCCGGCAGCCCGCGCGCCCGGCGCCATTGGCGGGTGCCCTCCTGTTCGACGAAGGTGGCGAAAGACTCGTTGAATGCGGTGTCGTCCTTCACGTAGAAGCGCTGATGCGCCAACTCGTGGAAGATCAAGGTGGCCAGCCGTTCATCGTCCCAGCGCAGCATCGACGAGAGAAGCGGATCGTCGAACCAGCCCAGTGTGGAATAGGCCTCCACGCCCCCTACATAGACATCCAGCCCTTCCTGGCGCATCACCGCCGCCGCCCCACGCGCCGCACCCTGATGGTAATAGCCACGGTAGGCTACGCACCCGGCGATTGGAAAACAGTGGGTGATGGGCTGCAGAGACAGCTCCGGCGTGGCGAAGACGTTCCACACCACATAGGGGCGGCCGAGGTCGGCGTAGACGCGATAGCTGCGGTTATCCGGCAGTTTCAGCCGCTCGCTGGCAAAGACGCGGGCCTGCTCGGCCTGTGTGAGACGTTGGCGCAGCCGTGGGTCGGTGCCCGGATTGGCCACCACCTGCTCGACCGGCTGGCGCGCCCGCAGCAGTTGCCATTGCCCTTGGGCCAGTTGCCCGTAATAACCCACGGTGCCGCAGGCGCTGAGCAGCAGCGCCGCCGCCAGCGGAACAAACACCGTGAAAACGCGGTCCAGAGCCCGGCGGCCTGAGCGCTGTCGTGCAAAACGTCGAACCATAAGGGCTGCTCATCCCGCTCAAGGCCAGTGCGTGCCAAGACTATCTTGCCAAGGGACCTTTTCGCCATGCGTACACTGTTTGCCATCGGCGCCTTCGGGCTGCTGGGCGCCTGCTCCACTTTGCCCGATCCGGACCCCAACCAGGCCTGGGTAGACCTCGCCCCGGGCGATGATACCTCGCTGCATGCCGTGCAGGTCGATGAGCGCGACTGGAGCGACAACCGCTATTTCGAAGTCCCGCCCGGTCGCCATGAGCTGACCGTGCGCTACCAGTTCCCAGTGTCGCCGAGCAACATCGGCCCGGTCGCAGAACCGCTGTGGCGCGACTGCCAACTCAACCTCACCTTCAAGGACTTCAACGCCGGGCAGCGTTATCGCCTGCAAGCGGGCAGTATCGGCTTGCGGCCATGGGTGAAGCTGTATGACGGGCAGCAGAAACTCATGGGGCAGGGCGAGCCAGCGGGATGCCAGCATGGCTGATCGACGCTATGCTTGTGCCTTGTGACCCGCAAGCGGAGTTTCACCATGCGCCAGCCCATGATGCTGTTCGCCCTCAGTGCACTGGGGGCTTGCGCCAGCCCCTTGCCCCGAAAGATCCGGCCCAGGCGTGGATCGACCTCTACACCGTCACGCCGGGTCGGGTGATCATGGCCGACAAGCTCGACGGCAAGCGCCTCGATGACGGCCGATACTTCCAGGTCGCCCCCGGCCATCATGAGCTGGTGGTGCGCTTCGACTACGAACTTACAGCGGGCCTGTTCACCACCAGCCCAACCGAGCGCACGTGTTACCTGACCGTGCGCTTCGACGACTTCAAGGCTGGTGCGCATTACCGCCTGGAAGCGCGGGCACCAGCGTTGCAGCCGCAACTGTATCTCTACGATGCCGATCACCAGGTGCTGGTGGACGAGCCTGCCGAGGTGTTCTGTATTCCTTGAAAGCAGCGGGGCGACTCGGCGTGGCCCCAGGGCTTATTCATCATTCTTCTGGTAGATGATCTTGCGGGTACCGTTATCGCAACTGCCGACGACCATGTTCTGGTCGCTGACTTCGCTGTTGGAGACGATTTCCAGCGTGTAGGAGGGCACTCCAGCGGCCTGGATCTTGGCTTCGATCTCGGCCTTGAGTTCCTCGCAAGGCTTAGGTGCGGCCAATACCGAAGTGGCCACCAGCGAGCCCAGAACGACAGATGCTACGCGGATCATGGAACGGCTCCTGAAGGGGCAGGCAATCTGCCGACCCCTGCAGAGTACAACAAAGCCCGGCTTACGAAAGCAGGCTGGCGTCGAGGGTGATCTTCGCGTTGAGCAGCTTGGACACCGGGCAACCGGCCTTGGCCTCGTTGGCGATGTCGTGGAACTGCTGATCGCTGGCGCCCGGCACCTTGGCGCTGAGAATCAGATGTACAGCGGTGATGACAAAATCGTCGCCCTGTTTATCAAGGGTGACTTCGGCGGTAGTGTCAATACGCTCTGGCGTAAGGTCGTGTTCACCGAGCTTCATCGACAAGGCCATGGAAAAGCAGCCGGCATGCGCCGCACCAATCAGTTCCTCCGGGTTGGTCCCCGGCAACCCCTCAAAACGGGTGTTGAAACCGTAGGGGTTCTGCTTCAGCGAGCCACTCTCGGTGGACAGCCGGCCCTTGCCATCCTTGAGCCCACCTTCCCAGATCGCCGATGCTGTCTTCTTCATGTTGCCTCCTGGACATACGGTTAAGGTCTACAAGGTTCTGAGGCTCCACCCCACAGCAAGTTCAGACCAATCCACGGTCTGCCATTGAATCGTTCAAGCAGCGCCCATACAGAGAACTGTAAGGCCCATTGGCCAACCCACTGCCTGCGGAGGTTGCGATGACGCAGCTGCATGACCTGAAGATCTCCACCCTCGACCTGGTACCGGTGCGCGCCGACAGCGGCCCGGCCCAGTCCCTGCACAACTCCCTGGACCTGGCCCGGCATGTCGAACGCCTGGGCTACCACCGCTTCTGGGTGGCCGAGCACCACAACATGGATGGCATCGCCAGCTCGGCGACCTCGGTGCTGATCGGCTACCTGGCCGGCGGCACCTCGCGCATCCGCATCGGCTCGGGCGGCGTGATGCTGCCCAACCACGCACCGTTGGTGATCGCCGAACAGTTCGGCACCTTGGCCAGCCTCTATCCCGGTCGCATCGACCTGGGCCTGGGCCGTGCGCCGGGTTCCGACCAGATGACGGCCCGCGCCCTGCGCCGCGAGCGCTCGGGCAGTGCTGACGATTTCCCCGATGATGTCGAGGAGCTGTCACGCTACCTCGGCCCGCGCACCGACGACCAGAAGGTCATCGCCGTGCCCGGCCACGACACCGAGGTGCCGATGTGGCTGCTCGGTTCGAGTCTGTTCAGCGCCCAGTTGGCCGGTATGCGCGGCATGCCCTACGCCTTCGCCTCGCACTTCGCACCGCGTTACATGCATGAGGCGATCCGCATCTACCGCGATCACTTCAAACCTTCGACCACGCTGGACAAACCCTACGTCATGCTGGGCATCCCGATGGTGGTGGCGGAAACGGACGAGCAGGCCGAATACCTGGCTACGTCGGTGTACCAGCGCATCCTCGCGCTGATTCGCGGGCAGAGCCTGATGCAGCGCCCACCGGTCAAGAGCATGGACGGCCTGTGGCTGCCGCACGAACGCGACGCGGTGGGGAGTTTCCTTGGCCTGGCGATGATCGGCAGTCCGGAGAAAGTCAGGGCAAAAGTTGAGGTGCTGCTGGAGCAGACCGGCGCGGATGAGCTGATCTTCACCTGCGACCTTTACGAGCACACCGATCGCTTGCGCTCCTACGAGTTGCTGGCGCAGGCCTTGAAGGCTTGAGGCATCAGGAACGACAAAGCCGCTACCTTGAAGTAGCGGCTTTGTCATGAAACGTGATCGATCCGCGAGGCGCCATGAGTGGGCGCCCGCATCGCCTCAACCGCGCTTGTAGCTGATTTCCTTGGTGTCGCCTTCGCAAGTGCCTACGACCTTGTCCTTGGCGGTACCTTTGTCGACGATATCCAGCGTGTAGCTTTGCACACCCTTGGCATCGAGCTTGCTCGCAATCTCAGCCTTGAGTTCTTCACACGGCTTGCCGGCCGCCATCGCGCTGCCTGCAAGCACCATCAAACCTGCTGCGAGAAACACTTTCTTCATCGTTGTCGTTCCTTGTGCGGATCAAAAAAGCAGAGTAGGGCAGCGGCCCATCCCGGTGCCCCTGGAAACTCATACCCTATAACGCTGATACAGGCCAGCGCGGCGCTGTTTTCAGCTGTTGGCGATACGGAAACCGACTTTCAGCGTGACCTGATAATGGGCCACCTTGGCATTCTCGATATGGCCACGGGTTTCGACCACTTCGAACCACTGCATGTGCTGGATGCTCTGGGAGGCCTCCGACAGCGCATTGTTGATGGCGTCTTCGATGCTGGTGGTCGAGGAACCGACGATTTCGACCTTCTTGTAGGTGTGATGCTCGGACATGGATGCGCTCCTTGGATCAAGTGTCTGACAGGGCCGGACAGCCCAGGCCTGGTTTACTTGCGAGCCTGGAATCGCCTGGAAAGTTCGATCGCACTTTCGCGCTGCAGCGCAGTCGCACCTATATCACCCCTACTCAGCGAAGGAGAGTCCACATGGCCCGTAATGCACTGCGCAAGACCTCACTGGAAAGCATGGAAGCCGAGATCGAAAGCCTGCTCAAGACCCTGGAAGAGCTCAAGGGCGACGCTTCGGAAGAAACCCAGAAAACCATGAAGGCCCTGCGCGGCAACGCTCAGAACGCCCTGAAGCATTCGCGCAACTTGCTGACGGACGCTTACGAGGAAGTGAAGACCCGCACCAAGGAAACCGGCATCGCCACCCGCGACTACGCTCAAGACCACCCTTGGACCACCGCTGGCGTTGCCGTTGGCGCCCTGGGCCTGCTGGCTGCCTTCCTGCTGTGCCGTCGTAACTAAACCGTTACCGCTAAGCCGGCTCTTGCAACTCCTGGCGCAGCCATTGCGCCAGTTGCTCGGCGCGTCCATCTGCGGCGCGTCGAGGCACCCACAATGCCAGCGCCGCCGGCGTTGGTGAGAAGCCCCAAGGCGCTGCCAGGCGTCCAGCCCGCAAATCGTCCGCCACCAAAGGTTGCGGGGCGATCGCCACCCCCAGTCCTGCCATCGCCGCTTCCAACAGATAGTACAAATGCTCGAACGCCTGACCGTAGGTCAGCGCGTCAGGGTCGAGCCCGTGGTGTGCAGCCCATGTCGGCCAGGCCTGGGGCCGAGAGGTGGTGTGCAATAGCGCTTCGCCCAGCAATGCCGGCGCGGGCGCGTCGCACAACTGGGCGAATCTCGGAAAATGGGGACTGACCACCGGCCCGATACGCTCTTGCGCCAGCACATGCACCTGCATGTCGCTCGGCCACGGTGGTTCGGCATACACCAGCAACGCGTCAAGCCCCGGACGCCGTGGATCGAGGTCGCCTTCCCCAGCCGACAGGTGCAGTCGCAGGTGCGGCAGGTCGGCCTGCAAACGCCCCAGACGCGGAATGAACCACCGTGCCAGCAGACTGCCGGAACAGCCCAGCACGAAGGGCGCTTGGCTAGGATCGCGACTCAACTCGCTGCAGACGCCGCGCAGCCGGTCGAACGCCTCCGCGCTGGCATCACGCAGGCGGATGCCGGCATCTGTGAGTTTGACGCCACGCCCGTCCTTGACGAACAGGGCCACCCCAAATGCGCTTCGAGCACCTTGATCTGGCGGCTCACCGCGCCATGGGTGACATGCAGCTTTTCTGCCGCTTGGCTGACGCTGTTCAACCGAGCAGTGACCTCAAAGGCCCGTAGGGCATTGAGCGGTGGGAGATCCTGACCCATAACGTGTGAGTTTTCCTGACGTGTTGCTGCAATCTTATCGGTTTTCAGCGCGACCAGGGCTGGGTAGAGTAAAGCCCATCGACCGGTGGCACGCCGCACGGTCCTCTTCTTTCGAATCCAGATGGAGCGTCCCATGACCCAGCCCAAATACCGTCCCGGCCCCGACACCAACGGCCTGTTCGGTTCGTTCGGCGGCCGCTACGTGGCCGAAACCCTGATGCCCCTGGTGCTGGACCTGGCCCGCGAATACGAAGCGGCCAAAGCGGACCCCGAATTCCTCGAGCAACTGGCGTATTTCCAGCGCGACTACATCGGTCGGCCCAACCCGCTGTACTTCGCCGAGCGCCTGACCGAACACTGCGGCGGCGCGAAGATCTTCCTCAAGCGCGAAGAGCTCAACCACACGGGCGCGCACAAGGTGAACAACTGCATCGGCCAGGTCCTGCTGGCCAAGCGCATGGGCAAGAAGCGCCTGATCGCCGAGACCGGCGCCGGCATGCACGGCGTGGCCACCGCCACCGTCGCTGCGCGCTTCGGCCTGCCCTGCGTGATCTACATGGGCGCCACCGACATCGAGCGTCAGCAGGCCAACGTGTTCCGCATGAAGCTGCTGGGCGCCGAGATCGTCCCGGTCACTGCCGGCACCGGCACCCTCAAGGACGCCATGAACGAGGCGCTGCGCGACTGGGTCACCAACGTCGATGACACGTTCTACCTGATCGGCACCGTCGCCGGCCCTCACCCGTATCCGGCGATGGTGCGTGACTTCCAGTCGATCATCGGCAAGGAAACCCGCGCCCAGTTGCAAGAGAAGGAAGGTCGCCTGCCCGACAGCCTGGTCGCCTGCGTCGGCGGTGGTTCCAACGCCATGGGCCTGTTCCACGACTTCCTCGAAGATGACAGCGTGCAGATCATCGGTGTCGAAGCCGGCGGACACGGTGTGCACACCGACAAGCACGCGGCCAGCCTCAACGGCGGGGTACCGGGCGTGCTGCACGGCAACCGCACTTACCTGCTGCAGGATGCCGACGGCCAGATCACCGATGCCCACTCCATTTCCGCCGGCCTGGACTATCCCGGCATCGGCCCGGAGCACGCCTACCTGCACGAAGTGAAGCGCGTCGAGTACGTCAGCATCACCGACGACGAGGCCCTGGATGCCTTCCACGCCACCTGCCGCCTGGAAGGCATCATCCCGGCCCTGGAAAGCGCTCACGCCTTGGCCGAAGCGCTCAAGCGCGCGCCGAGCCTGCCCAAGGATCACTTGATGGTCGTGTGCCTGTCCGGCCGCGGCGACAAAGACATGCACACCGTGATGAATCACATGGCAGCCCAGGAGAAACAGGCATGAGCCGTCTTCAACAACGCTTTGCCGAGCTGAAGGCCGAAGGCCGCTCGGCACTGGTCACCTTCGTCACCGCAGGCGATCCGGGCTACGAAGCTTCGCTGGAAATCCTCAAGGGTTTGCCCGATGCCGGTGCCGACGTGATCGAACTGGGCATGCCGTTCACCGACCCCATGGCCGATGGCGTGGCCATCCAGCTCGCCACCCTGCGTGCGCTGGAAGCCGGCCAGACCCTGGCGAAAACCCTGCAGATGGTTCGTGAATTCCGCGTCGGCAACCAGACCACGCCGATCGTGCTGATGGGCTACTACAACCCCATCCATCGCTATGGCGTGCAAGCCTTCGTCGCCCAGGCGCAGGAAGCCGGGGTCGATGGCCTGATCATCGTCGACCTGCCGCCGGAGCACGACGCCGAGCTGGCCACCCCGGCCCAGGCTGCCGGCATCGACTTCATTCGCCTGACCACGCCGACTACCGACGATGCACGCCTGCCGCGTGTGCTGGAGCGCAGCTCTGGCTTCGTCTACTACGTGTCGGTGGCAGGTGTGACCGGTGCCGGCTCAGCCACCACCGAACACGTACAGGACGCCATCGCCCGCCTGCGTCGCCACACGAACCTGCCGATCAGCGTCGGCTTCGGCATCCGCACGCCGGAGCAGGCGGCGGCTATCGCCAGACTCTCCGATGGCGTAGTGGTGGGTTCGGCACTGGTCGACAAGATCGCCCAGGCAAAAACGCCCGGCCAGGCGGTCACCGATGTGCTGAGCCTGTGCTCGGCGCTGGCTGAGGGCGTACGCGGCGCTCGTCGCTGATCTAGCGTTACGCTCATCGTGGGTGAATCCGCTCTGCCAGGAGCGGATTGACTCGCAATGAGGTCACAAACCGCCACGCTCCTGCTCCAGCCACTCCACGAACCGCCCGATCAATGCCCCGCGTCGCTTGCGCGGCGGCAGCACCACGTAATAGCCACGCGCCGAGCGCAAGCTGCCGTGCAGTGGCCGGCACAACAAGCCTTGCTCGACCAGCCCATCCACCAGATGATGCCAACCGATGGCCACGCCCTGTCCGGCGATTGCCGCCTGGATCAACAAGGTGTAGTTGTCGAAACGCAGCTGCCCCGGCGGCGGCGGGCTGACCAGGCCAAGCCCGCGAAACACGCCGCTCCAGTCGAACCAGCGGCTCGTTTGCTCGCCGCGCAAGTGCAGCAGCGGTAGTCGTTGCAGGGCCTCGGCTGCCAGCGGCCGGTCTGGGGCCAGGGCAGGGCTGCACACCGGGAACACTTCCTCGTCGAACAACCAACGGCTCTCGCCATGCTGAAAGCGGCCATCGCCGAACAGCACCGCGACGTCGATGTCCGGCCTCAGCATGGCCTGGCTGCGTTCACCGGTCACCAGGCTCACGTCCACCTGTGGATAAGCCTCACGAAAGCGTTGCAAGCGTGGCATCAGCCAGAACGCGGCGAAGGCGAAATCGGTGGCCACCTGCAGCACCTCGTGCTGAGTGCGCCCCGTGGCGTCGGCCACCCCCGCGTCCATCGCCTGCAATGCCCCGTGAACCTGCTCGAACAATGTCTGGCCCGCCTCGGTCAGCTCGATGCCGCGGTAAATGCGGTCGAACAAGCGCGTGGCCAGTTGCAGTTCCAGGCGCTTGATCTGCTGGCTCACTGCCGGCTGGGTAGTGCCCAACTCGAGTGCTGCCGGTGTGAAGCCGCGCAGGCGCGCAGCGGCTTCGAAGACGCGCAAGCTCTCCAGCGACAGTCCCGCCAGGTGATCAAACATAAGCTCAGCTAATCCCAGTCATTGCCCGGCATGGGCTTTACCCAGTCTTCTATGGATCCCACTCTTGAACGCAGAGATTACACATAACGTTCAACGATGGAAGACCCCCATGAAACGACCGAACATCCTCTTCATCATGGCCGATCAGATGGCCGCGCCGCTGCTGCCGATTCATGGCCCGTCCCCCATCAAAATGCCCCACTTGGCGCGCCTGGCCGAGCAGGCGGTGGTCTTCGATTCGGCCTACTGCAATAGCCCGCTGTGCGCCCCATCGCGCTTCACCCTGGTCAGCGGCCAGTTGCCCAGCCGCATCGGCGCCTATGACAACGCCGCCAATTTCCCCGCCGACGTGCCCACCTACGCCCACTACCTGCGCTCGCTGGGTTACCGCACGGCGCTGTCGGGCAAGATGCATTTCTGCGGTCCGGATCAACTGCATGGCTACGAAGAACGCCTGACCAGCGACATCTATCCGGCCGACTACGGCTGGGCGGTGAACTGGGATGCTCCCGACGAGCGCCCGAGCTGGTACCACAACATGTCCTCGGTGCTTCAGGCCGGGCCTTGCGTGCGCACCAACCAGCTGGATTTCGACGAAGAGGTGGTGTTCAAGGCGCGACAGTACCTCTATGACCATGTGCGCGAGGACGACGGCCGTCCCTTCTGCCTGACCGTGTCGATGACCCACCCGCACGATCCTTACACCATCCCCAAGGCGTACTGGGATCGCTACGAGGCTGTGGATATCCCGCTGCCCCGCGACAGCTACGCCCAGCACGAGCAGGATCCACATGCGCAACGGCTGCTCAAGGTCTATGACCTGTGGGACAAGCCGCTGCCTGTGGACAAGATCCGCGACGCCCGACGCGCCTACTTCGGCGCCTGCAGCTATGTCGACGACAACATCGGCAAGCTGTTGCATACCTTGGAAGAGTGCGGTCTGGCCGATGACACGATCATCGTGTTCTCCGGCGATCACGGCGACATGCTCGGCGAACGGGGCCTCTGGTACAAAATGCACTGGTTCGAAATGGCTGCGCGAGTGCCGCTGCTGGTGCACGCGCCCCAGCACTTCGCCGCCGCACGGGTGAGCGCCAGCGTGTCCACCTGCGATCTGCTGCCAACGCTGGTGGAATTGGCGGGCGGCGCTGTGGATAACCAACTGCACCTCGATGGCCGTTCGCTGCTCGGCCATCTGCAAGGGCAGGGCGGGCACGACGAGGTGATTGGCGAATACATGGCCGAAGGCACGGTCGGGCCGCTGATGATGATCCGTCGTGGCGCCTACAAGTTCGTGTACAGCGAAGACGACCCGTGTCTACTCTATGACCTGAGTCACGACCCGCACGAGCGGGAGAACCTCGCCGGCAGCCCGGATCATCAGGCGCTGCTGCAGGCATTTGTCGATGAAGCCCATCAGCGCTGGGATATTCCCACCCTGCGCCAGCAGGTGCTGGCCAGTCAGCGCCGCCGCCGCCTGGTGGGCGAAGCACTGGCCATCGGCAAGCTGAACAGCTGGGACCACCAACCGGTGGTGGATGCCAGCCAACAGTACATGCGCAACCACATCGATCTCGACGACCTCGAGCGCAAGGCACGTTATCCACAGCCCGCCCCCCTGGATTGAGAAAAGAGGCCGCCATGCAGATGTTCTCCACCGCCGTACTCGCCATGACCTTGAGCCTGAGCGCCTTGAGCGCCCAGGCCTCCGACGACGACAAGCAGTGCAGCACCGTGAAACTCGCCGACCCCGGCTGGAGCGATATAGCCGCCACCAACGCCATCGCCCGGCTGCTGTTCGAACCGCTGGGCTACCAGGTGAAGATCGAGACGCTCGCGGTGCCGATCATCTACGGCGGCCTGAGGGACGGCAGCGTCGATGCCTTCCTCGGCAACTGGATGCCGGCGCAACAAGGTTTCCATGACAAATTCGTCGCCAGCGGCCAAGTGAAACAATGGTCGCGCAACCTGCAAGGCACCGAGTTCACCCTGGCCGTTCCGGATTACGTGTGGAATGCCGGCATCAGGGACTTCGCCGACCTCAACACGCACGCCGAGGCGTTCGGCAAGAAACTCTACGGCATTGGTGCAGGGGCCCCGGCCAACCTGTCGCTCAAGGACATCATCGAGCAGAACGCCTTCGACCTCGGGCAATGGAAGCTGGTGGAGTCCAGTGAACAGGGCATGCTGTCGCAGGTCGATCGGGCGGTGAAGAACGACAAGTACATCGTGTTCCTGGGCTGGACGCCGCACCCGATGAACGTGAAGCTGAAGATGCGTTACCTCACCGGTGGCGAGAAATGGTTCGGTAGCAAAGGCGAGGTATTCACCTTGGTGCGCAACGGTTATCCACAAGCCTGCCCGAATGCAGCCAAGCTGTTGAGCAACCTGACCTTCACCCTCGACATGGAAAACGCGATCATGGCCGAGGTTGTGGATAAAAAGATCAGCTTCGATCAGGCTGCTCAACAGTGGGTCAAAACGCACCCTGAGGTGCTCGACGCGTGGTTGGCCGGCGTCAGCGGCAAGGATGGCGGTACGGCGCTGGAGGCGGTGAAGGCCGCAATGCGCTAGGGTCTGTTTCGTGTAGGGGCCAATGAACCTTCGGAATTGTCGATATGCCATGCGTCGCTTGAACCCCCTGCTGCCCTTTCTGGCCTGGCTGCCCCGCCTGAGCGGGCGTAGCCTGCGCCAGGACCTGCTGGTGGGGCTGAGCGGGGCGATTCTCGCCCTGCCGCAATCCATCGCCTACGCCCTGATCGCCGGGTTGCCCGCCGAATACGGGCTGTATGCGGCCATCGTGCCGGTGCTGGTCGCCTGCCTGTGGGGCTCCTCGTGGCATTTGATCTGTGGCCCCACCGCCGCAATCTCCATTGTGCTGTACGCCAGCGTCAGTCCACTGGCCATCGCCGGCAGCAGCGACTACGTCACCTTGATCCTGCTGCTGACGTTCCTCGGCGGCGTGTTTCAGCTCGTGCTGGGGCTGCTGCGGTTCGGCACGCTGGTGAACTTCGTCTCCCATTCCGTGGTGCTGGGTTTCACCCTCGGCGCCGCGGTGGTCATCGCGCTCGGGCAATTGCCCAACCTGCTGGGCATGCACCTGCCCAGCCAGGCCACCGCGCTGAAAACCGCGCAAGACCTGTTCGAGCACCTGCGCGAGGTGGACCTGCCCTCGCTGGCGCTGGGCCTGGCCACGCTGGCCATCGGGATCGCCCTCAAACTCTGGCGTCCGCGCTGGCCGGCGCTGTTGCTCAGCCTGGTGCTGGTCAGCCTGGGGGCCTGGACACTGCCCGGCTACTTCGGCCATGTGCCCCGCGTGCCGGCCTTCATCGGCCAACTACCGCCGCTGAGCCCGCTGCCGCTGCTGGACCTGGAGCTGATCCTGCGCCTGCTGCCCAGCGCCGTGGCGGTCGGCATGCTCGGCTTGGTGACCAGCTTGTCCATCGCCCGCTCGCTGTCGGCGCGTTCGGAACAGTTGATCGATGCCGACCAGGAAATCCGCGCGCAAGGCTTGTCCAACATGGTCGGCGCGTTCTTTTCGGGGTATCTGTCTTCCGGCTCCTTCACCCGCTCGGGACTGAGCTTCGAAGCCGGTGCCCGCTCGCCGATGGCCGGGGTGTTCTCGGCCTTGTGGGTGGCGCTGTTCGCGGTGGTCGGGGCCGGGCTGATCGCCCATCTGCCCATTCCGGCGATGGCCGGCAGCATTCTGCTGATCTGCTGGGGACTGGTGGATCGCCGCGCCATCGCGGCGCTGTTCCGGGTCAGCCGGGCGGAATTCGCGGTCATGGCGCTGACCGCTGCGGCCACGCTGCTGCTGGAGTTGCAGACCGCAATCTATGCCGGGGTGCTGGCCTCGCTGTTCTTCTACCTCAAGCGCACCTCACGCCCGCGCATCCAACACAGCCGCGAAGAGCAGACGGACGTGCTGCGGGTCGGCGGCTCGATCTTCTTCGGCGCGGCGCACTACCTGCAGGTGCGCTTGCAAGCCTGCCAGGGCCCGCACGTGGTGATTGACGCGCGGCAGATCAACTTCATCGACTATTCCGGGGTGGACATGCTGCACCGTGAAGCACGGCGGCTGCAGCGCAGCGGCGGCAGCCTGACCTTGCGCGGCGCCAGGCCCCAGGTGGAGGAGGAGTTGCAGAAGCTGGAGGGGGTGCAGGGGTGCCCCATTCGTTTTCAGGAATGAACCACCGCTGACAGGCTAGCCGCGCGCCAACTGTCGGCGCAGTTCGTCCAGCACCGGCCCGGTCTCGGGCCGAACGCCACGCCACACAAAGAACGCCTCGGCGGCCTGCTCGGCGAGCATCCCCAGCCCGTCCAGCACCTGCGCGGCGCCCAGGCGAGTGGCCCACTGGCAGAAGGGCGTAGGCGCCTTGCCATACATCATGTCGTAGCACACCGTGCGCCCGTCCTCGACCAAGGTGTCGGCGATCGGCGGCAACTCACCGGCGAGGCTGGCCGAGGTGGCATTGATGATCACATCGACCGGCTCGTGCAACCAGGCGAAGCCGCTGGCCACTACTGGCCCCAACTCGTCGAATTCGTGGGCCAGTCGCTCGGCCTTTTCCACCGTGCGGTTGGCGATCACCAGTGATTGCGGTCGGTGGGCGAGGATCGGCTCCAGCACACCGCGCACCGCGCCCCCGGCACCGAGCACGAGCACGCGCTTGCCCGCGAGGCTGACGCCGGCATTGACTGTCAGATCGCGTACCAGGCCGGCACCGTCGGTGTTATCGCCCTGCAGGCTGCCGTCAGCCAGCTTGGTCAGGGTGTTCACCGCCCCGGCGCGCTGTGCACGCGGAGTGAGGCTGTCGCACAGGCGATAGGCCTCTTCCTTGAAAGGGACGGTGACGTTGGCGCCACTGCCCTGCTTGAAGAAGCCGCGCGCGCAGTCGCTGAAGTCGTCCAATGGCGCCAGCAGCGTGCGGTATTCCAGATCCTGGCCGGTCTGGTCGGCGAACAGCCGGTGGATCAGCGGTGACTTGCTGTGGCCGATGGGGTTACCGAAAACGACGTACTGGTCCATGCACTCTCCTCGCTTATCCACAGGTGGGCTCGCCGAGCCAGTCGCGGTCCTGCAGGAAGTAATCGGTCAGGCGCGCTTCCTCGCTGCCGGGCGCCGGTTTCCAGTCATAGCCCCAGCGCACCTGCGGCGGCAACGACATCAGAATCGACTCGGTGCGCCCGCCGGACTGCAGGCCGAACAGCGTGCCACGGTCGTAGACCAGGTTGAATTCCACGTAGCGACCACGGCGAAACTCCTGGAATTCGCGCTGTTCAGCCGTCCAGGGCATGGCCTTGCGCCGCTGCACGATGGGCAGGTAGGCGTCGATATAGGCGTCGCCAATGGCGCGAATGAAGGCGAAGCAGGTGTCGAAGTCCCACTCGTTCAGGTCATCGAAGAACAGCCCGCCGATGCCGCGTGGCTCGTCGCGGTGCTTGAGGTGGAAGTAGCGGTCGCACCAGGCCTTGTAGCGCGGATACACCTCGGCGCCGAAGGGCGCGCAGGCCTGTTCGGCCACCCGATGCCAGTGAATGCAGTCTTGCTCGTTGCCGTAATAGGGCGTCAGGTCGAAACCGCCGCCGAACCACCACACCGGTTCCTCGCCTTCCTTCTCGGCGCTGAAGAAGCGCACGTTGGCGTGGGAGGTGGGCACGTGCGGGTTGTGCGGGTGGATGACCAACGACACGCCAAGCGCCTCGAAACCGCGCCCGGCCAGCTCCGGGCGGTGCGCACTGGCCGACGGTGGCAGGCCAGCGCCGAACACGTGGGAGAAGTTCACGCCGCCTTTCTCGATCACCTGGCCCTCGCCGATCACCCGCGTGCGTCCCCCGCCACCGGCTTCGCGCACCCAGGCGTCCTCGACGAAGCGGGCGCCACCGTCCTCGGCTTCGAGGGCGGCGCAGATGCGGTCTTGCAGGTCGAGCAGGTAGGCCTTCACGGCCTCGGTACGGCGGGTCATCGGATCACCTGGGAGGGGCAGGGTGGAATGGGCGGCGTAGCATACCATCGGCTAAGGCTACGTCGCAGTTGACGGCCGTCAAGCAAAGGCGTCCGATGGAAGGCCTTTTGCGACGATGACGACAGGAGAGTGCGATGGCCAAGCGAATCGAGTTCAGCCAGCATGGCGGCCCGGAAGTCCTGCAGTGGGTCGAGTTCGACCCCGCCCCACCGGGACCGCAGCAGGTGCGCGTACGCAACCAGGCGGTCGGCCTGAACTTCATCGACACCTATTTCCGTGGTGGACTGTACGCGCCGCCGTCCCTGCCGTCCGGGCTGGGCACCGAAGGCGCCGGGGTGGTCGAGGCAGTGGGCGAGGGGGTCAGCCGGCTGCAGGTCGGCGACCGGGTGGCCTATGCGGGCGGCCCGCTGGGCGCCTACAGCGAAGTGCACACCCTGCCGGAAGCGAACCTGGTCAAGCTGCCGGAGAGCATCAGCTTCGAACAGGCCGCCGCCGTCATGCTCAAGGGCCTGACCACCCAGTACCTGCTCAAGCAGACCTACGCGGTGCAGCCGGGCGACATCATCCTGTTCCACGCCGCCGCCGGTGGGGTCGGTTCGCTGGCCTGCCAATGGGCCAAGGCGCTGGGCGCCAAACTGATCGGCACTGTCGGCTCGGCCGAGAAAGCCGAGCGGGCCAAAGCCTTGGGCGCCTGGGCGACCATCGACTACAGCCACGAAGACGTGGCCCAGCGTGTGCTCGAACTGACCGACGGCAAGAAGTGCCCGGTGGTGTACGACGGTGTAGGTGCCGACACCTGGCTGACGTCCCTCGACTGCCTGCGCCCGCGCGGCCTGATGGTCAGCTTCGGCAACGCCTCGGGCGCCGTCACCGGGGTCAACCTGGGCATCCTGTCGCAGAAGGGCTCGCTGTACGTCACCCGCCCGACACTGGCCACCTACGCCAACACGGCCGAAAACACCCAGGCCATGGCCGACGACCTGTTCGCGATGATCGCCAGCGGCAAGCTGGTGGTGGACATTCAGCAGCGCTATCCATTGAGCGAAGCGGCCAAGGCGCAGGAGGCGTTGTCGGGGAGGCGCACGGTGGGGTCGACGGTGTTGGTGCCGTGACAGGTCTCATCTTTGGGTATCGCAGCGATCCCCCAGGATTGCAGGCGATGCCGGGTCTGTAGCAGGCGGTGATTCGATAGCGTCCAGCATCGCTTCCACCAGCCCTTCGGCCATTTCCAGTGAGTGCAGGCTCGCCCAGAACAGGCCTCGACCGTCGTCGCTCAGATGGTCGAGGGCCTTGATACCGGCGTCGTAGGCGCAACGCAGGTACAGCGCGACGTGGACGAGTGCGTCGTGGGGGGCGATGTCGGGGTTTACGCTGAAGAGCGGAGGGTGGCCGGCGTCGCAGCGGCCGAAGGGGTGGGGAGCCGTTGAAGGTAGCGGCGGGTCAGGTACGATTTTCTTCATGAGGCGCTCCTGAACGTGAAGCTGTCACCTGTCCGTTACCACACGGGTTGGGTGGCAGCTGTACGCGGGGTGGTAAACCGGGCAGGAGGCTTATTCCCGGCAGGCACAAGGCCTCCCGCGCACAGCCGCCATGGCTGTGAACCACCTGAAACATCCGGGTTACCACACCCGATCGCCAACATGTTCGGCGACGATCAGGAGCCTAGAGGGGGACGTTTCCACTGTGAAGTTAATGGCGGCCGACACGCTGCGTAGGATATTTCCCTAAATCAACAATGTCTGACCTGACCATCAGAATCAGAAAGATCGCACCGCTGCGACATGACCTGGCATCGCGACCCGATCAGCCCGCCCGCACCACCTCGCCCGTCACCAGATCGCGAATCACACTGGGGTTCTTGCGCCCACCCAGCGCGCCACCGAGCACCAGGTCCAGTTCGTTGTGGAAATACTGCTCCACCCGCAACCGGCTCTTGGCCGCCGGGCGACCGGCCGGGTTGGCGGAGGTGGAAATCAGCGGGCCGACCAACGCGCACAGTTCGCCGACCTGGGGATGATCGCTGACCCGCAGCGCCACGGTGTCGTGCTGCCCGGTAACCCATTCGGGCAACAGGTCCTGGTGCGGCACCAGCCAGGTGTTCGGCCCCGGCCAGGTCGCGGCCATGCGGTCGATCCAGTCTTCGGGGAAATCCTCGAACAGAAAGTCGAACTGGCGAATGTTGTCGGCAACCAGGATCAGGCCTTTATCCACAGGCCGCGACTTGAGCGCGAGCAGCCGATACACCGCGTCTTCGTTCCACGGGTCGCAGCCCAGGCCCCAGACCGCTTCCGTCGGGTAGGCGATCACCGCCCCCGCGCGAATCTCACGTGCGGCTTGTTGCACACGCCAACTGCTCACCATTGCTGTCTCTCCGCTTCGATCCCGATGCGGCAGTGTACTTAGCCGCAGCGGGCAAACCAACGTCCGGCTTCGTTGCTGACCCGCCCGATCAGCTCCAGCTCGGTCAGGCGGGCCAGCACCTGGGCCAACGCCAGGCCACTGCTCAGGGCCAATGCCTCGCTGGTCTGCGGGGCGGCGATCAGCAGCGCGAGCAGCGGATCGACAGGTTCGTCCACAGGCGCCGGCGGCAGGTTCTGCCATCCGCGCAGGCTGTCGACGATCTGCTCGACACTCTCCACCAGCAGCGCGCCGTCGCGGATCAGCTGATGACAGCCCTTGGCGCCGGGGTGATGGATGGACCCGGGAATCGCATACACCTCCCGTCCTTGCTCGGCCGCCAGGCGCGCGGTGATGAGTGACCCGCTGGCCAGGCTCGCCTCGACCACCAGCACCCCCAGGGACAGGCCGCTGATGATGCGGTTGCGCCGAGGAAAGTTGCCCGGCTGTGGAACTGCGTCCAGCGCGAACTCCGAAACCAGCGCGCCACCGCGCTCCAGGATGTCTCGGGCGAGTACCGCGTGGCGCTGTGGATAAAGTTTTTGCAGACCTGAACCCAGCACCGCGATGGTGCCCCCCTGCGCGTCCAGCGCGCCGCGATGAGCGGCGCCGTCGATGCCCAACGCCAGGCCGCTGGTGATAGTGAATCCGCCGCGCGCCAGGTGCCGGGAAAAGGCCCTTGCCGTGTCCAACGCCGGTGGTGTGGCACGGCGGCTACCGATCACCGCCAGTTGCGCACGCTCCAGCAGGGCAGGGTCGCCCGCGACGTACAACAGCGGTGGCGCGTCGTCGGTTTCCTTCAACAGCGCCGGGTAGCCAGGGTCGTCCCACATCAGCAAATGCTGGCCCGGACGCTCTAGCCAGGCCATCGTAGCGCTGACGGCGGTGCGCACCTCAGGGCTGCGACGGGCGTCGGCGCAGGCCTGTGCAACGCCCAGCGCCACCCAGGCACGCGCTGGCGCGCTGAGCGCCGAACAGGCACTGCCGAAGGCCTGGATGAGGGTACGAAAGCGACGCGAGCCGATGTCCGGGAGCAGGTGCAGGCGCAGCCGTGCTTCCAGTTCGGCAGGGGAACAGGGTGCAGCAAACAGGGTATTCATGGCAGATCATCCTTGATCGGCAGGCCGTCATCCACGCCGTACAACCTGTGGATAACTGTGTTGATAATAGTTTGAAAAGCTGTCTATCGATTGCCGCCGATACCCCTCCGAGCTGGAGTGGCGCAGACCACCGCAGACACTGCCTCAAACCCTAGCCGAGCTTTGCCAGGTGCCGAACGCGCCAATACCCTTTATTATGTGTGCTCAGTTTTCAACCAAACGCACAGTGACTGCCTGACCCCTATGGCCATCTTGAACATCCTCGAATTCCCTGACCCGCGCCTGCGCACCCTCGCCAAACCGGTGACGGCGTTCGACGACGCCCTGAGCCAGCTGATCGACGACATGTTTGAAACCATGTACGAAGCGCCCGGCATCGGGCTGGCCGCTACCCAGGTCAATGTGCACCAGCAGGTCGTGGTCATGGACCTGTCCGAAGACCGCAGCGAACCGCGGATCTTCATCAACCCCAGCGTCGAAGAACTCACCGACGACATGGGGCAGTACCAGGAAGGCTGCCTGTCGGTACCGGGCTTCTACGAGAACGTCGACCGGCCGCTGCGCGTGCGGGTCAAGGCCCAGGGCCGCGACGGCACGCCCTTCGAGCTCGAAGCCGAGGGCCTGCTGGCGGTGTGCATCCAGCACGAGTTCGATCACCTCAACGGCAAGCTGTTCGTCGACTACCTGTCCCAGCTCAAACGCGACCGGATCAAGAAGAAGTTGGAAAAGCAGCACCGCCAGCAAGCCTGATCCCCACCTTGCAGAAGGCTTGCTCCGGCAAGCCTTCTTCTTTTCTGAAGCGAGAACTCCATGCGCATCGTCTTCGCAGGCACCCCAGAGTTTGCCGCCGAACACCTCAAGGCCCTGCTCGACAGCCCGTACCAGATCGTGGCCGTCTACACCCAGCCTGACCGCCCTGCCGGTCGCGGCCAGAAGCTCATGCCCAGCCCGGTCAAACAATTGGCCGTGGCCCACGACATTCCGGTGCTGCAACCGCCAACCCTGCGCAACGCCGAGGCCCAGGCCGAACTGGCGGCACTGGCGCCGGACCTGATGGTGGTGGTGGCCTACGGCCTGATCCTGCCCCAGGCGGTGCTCGACATCCCGCGCCTGGGCTGCATCAACAGTCATGCCTCGCTGCTACCGCGCTGGCGCGGTGCGGCGCCGATCCAGCGCGCGGTCGAAGCCGGCGACGCCGAGAGTGGCGTCACGGTGATGCGCATGGAAGCCGGCCTGGACACCGGCCCGATGCTGCTCAAGGTCACCACGCCGATCAGCGCCGACGACACTGGCGGCAGCCTGCACGATCGCCTCGCTCAGATGGGCCCTGGCGCCGTGGTGCGCGCCATCGCCGGCCTGGCCGACGGCAGCCTGCACGGCGACGTGCAGGATGACGCCCTGGCTACCTACGCCCACAAGCTGAACAAGGACGAAGCGCGCCTCGATTGGAACCGTCCTGCCCAGGAACTGGAGCGCCTGATCCGGGCGTTCAATCCCTGGCCGGTGTGCCACAGCACCCTCGACGGCGAAACCGTCAAGGTGCTGGGCGCAACGTTATCCACAGGGCAGGGCGCACCGGGCGAAATACTCTCGGCCAGCAAGGACGGCCTGGTCGTCGCCTGCGCCGATGGCGCCTTGAGCCTGTCTCGCCTGCAACTGCCTGGCGGCAAGGCCCTGGCCTTCAGCGACCTGTTCAACAGCCGCCGCGAGAAGTTCGCCAGCGGCAAGGTGCTGGGCCAATGAATCCACGCCTGGCCGCCGCCCGTGCCCTGGCCGCCGTGCTCAGCGGCAAGGCCTCGCTGAACAGCTCGCTGCCGGCGCAACTGGACAAGGTCGATGACCGCGACCGCGGCCTCACCCAGGACCTGGCCTTCGGCACCGCTCGCTGGCAGCCGCGCTTGGACCTGCTGGCCACGCAGTTGCTGCAAAAGCCGTTCAAGGCCGCTGACGCCGACGTCCAGGCGCTGCTGCTGGTGGGCCTGTATCAACTGTTCTACACACGCATTCCGGCCCACGCCGCCATCGGCGAAACGGTCGGCTGCGCCGACAAGCTGAAGAAGCCGTGGGCCAAAGGGTTGCTCAACGCCGTGCTGCGCCGCGCCCAGCGCGAGGGCGAAGCGCTGCTGGCCGATCTGGAGCGCGATCCGGTGGTGCGCACTGCCCATCCGCGCTGGCTGCAGAAGGCGCTCAAGGCCTTCTGGCCGCAGCAGTGGGAAGCCATCTGCGCCGCCAACAACGCCCATCCACCGATGATCCTGCGGGTCAACCGTCGCCATCACAGCCGTGATGCCTACCTGGCCTTGCTCGAGGCCGCGGGTATCGGCGCCAGCGCTTGCCGCTACAGCCGCGACGGCATCGTGCTCGACGCCGCCTGCGACGTGCGCGACTTGCCTGGATTCGCCGAGGGCTGGGTGAGCGTGCAGGACGAAGCCGCGCAACTGTCGGCCGACCTGCTGGAACTGGCGCCCGGTCAGCGGGTGCTCGACGCCTGCTGCGCCCCCGGTGGCAAGACCTGCCACCTGCTGGAGGCCGAACCCGGTCTGGCACAGATGGTTGCCATAGACCTGGAAGCCAAGCGCCTGGCACGGGTGCGCGACAACCTCGAGCGCCTGCAACTGGACGCCGAGCTGATCGCCTGCGACGCCCGCGACACGGCCAGTTGGTGGGACGGCCAGCCGTTCCAGCGCATCCTGCTCGATGCCCCCTGCTCGGCCACCGGCGTGATCCGCCGCCACCCGGACATCAAGCTGACCCGCCAGGCCGACGACATTCCAGCCCTGGCCGCGCTGCAAGGCGAACTGCTCGATGCCCTGTGGCCCACGCTCGAGGTCGGCGGCATGCTGCTCTACGCCACCTGCTCGAGCCTGCCGACCGAGAACACCGACGTGATCGACGCCTTCCTCGCCCGCACCCCGGGTGCCCGCGAGCTGGACCTGGCGACCGAAGCCGGTGTGCGCCAGCCCCACGGCCGCCAGTTGCTGGCCCAGGAAGGCAGTCACGATGGTTTCTACTATGCCAAGCTGATCAAGATCGCCGCTTCGCGCGGATAAGCACCTGAGGTAGGGAGTAGCCGATGAAGATCATCATCCTCGGCGCAGGGCAGGTGGGCGGCACGCTGGCCGAGCACCTGGCCAGCGAAGCCAACGACATCACCGTGGTCGATACCGACGGCGAGCGCCTGCGCGACCTGGGCGATCGTATGGACATCCGCACCGTACAGGGCCGCGCCTCGCTGCCCACGGTGCTGCGCCAGGCCGGTGCCGACGACGCCGACCTGCTGGTGGCGGTAACCAACAGCGACGAGACCAACATGGTCGCGTGCCAGGTCGCCTATTCGCTGTTCCACACGCCGACCAAGATCGCCCGAGTCCGCGAATCGTCCTACCTCTCGCGCGAGGAACTGTTCGATAACGATCACATCCCCGTGGACGTGCTGATCAGCCCCGAACAGGTGGTGACCAACTACATCAAGCGCCTGATCGAGCATCCCGGCGCCTTGCAGGTCATCGACTTCGCCGACGGCAAGGCGCAACTGGTCGCGGTCAAGGCCTACTACGGCGGTCCGTTGGTGGGCCAGCAACTGCGCCAGATCCGCGCCCACATGCCCAATGTCGATACCCGGGTGGCGGCGATCTTCCGCCGCGACCGCCCCATCAAGCCCCATGGCGACACCGTGATCGAAGCCGACGACGAAGTGTTCTTCATCGCCGCGAAGAAAGACATCCGCGCGGTAATGGGCGAGCTGCGGCGCATCGACGAGACCAACAAGCGCGTGGTCATCGCCGGCGGTGGACAGATCGGCGAGCGCCTGGCCGAAGCCATCGAAAGCCGCTACCAGGTGAAGATCATCGAGATGAATCCGGCACGTTGCCGGTATCTGTCCGACACCCTGGAAAGCAGCGTGGTGTTGCAGGGTAGCGCCTCGGACAAAGACCTCATGCTCGAGGAGAACATCGCTGAAGCCGACATCTTCCTGGCGCTGACCAACGACGACGAGGCCAACATCATGTCGTCGCTGCTGGCCAAGCGCCTGGGCGCACGCAAGGTCATGACCCTGATCAACAACCCCGCCTATGTCGATCTGGTGCAGGGCGGCGACATCGACATCGCCATCAGCCCGCAACTGGCGACCATCGGCACGCTGCTGGCACACGTGCGCCGTGGCGACATCGTCAGTGTGCACTCCCTGCGCCGAGGCGCTGCCGAAGCCATCGAGGCGGTGGCCCATGGCGACGCCAAGTCGAGCAAGGTGGTCGGCAGGACCATCGCCGACATCAACCTGCCGCCAGGCACCACCATCGGTGCGATCATCCGTTTCGACCAGGTGCTGATCGCCCATGATGATCGGGTGATCGAGTCAGGCGACCACGTGATCCTGTTCGTTGTGGATAAAAAACACATCCGCGACGTAGAGAAGCTGTTCCACGTCGGCCTGAGTTTCTTCTAGCCGAAGACCCACACATGCGCGAATCATTGGAAAAGATGCTGGCCAAGGGTGTGGATAACCCGCTGCTGCGGTTCGGCCTGGGCAAAGCGTGGCTGGACGAGGGCAACGGCGTTGAAGCCGTCGTGCACCTGGCCCAGTGCGTGGCGCAGGACCCGAAGTACTCGGCGGCGTGGAAGCTGCTGGGCAAGGCTTATCAATGCGAGGGCGACCTGGCAGCGGCGCGCCAGGCCTGGGAGGAGGGCATCGCCGCAGCGCAGGCCCACGGCGATAAGCAGGCCGAGAAGGAAATGACGGTGTTTCTGAGGAAGCTCGACAAGGCGTGATCCAGCGGGGGGCCTGTACGGGCCCCTGGATCAATACCAACGCGCCTCGCCGGCCGGGCGCTTCTTGAAGCGCTTCATGCTCCACATGTACTGGCTGGGGTACTCTCGCACATAACGCTCCACCACCTGGCTCATGGCCGCCGCCGCCACGTTCACATCGGCGCTGTACATGTCGTCTGGCGCCGCCTCCAGGAACACCTTGAACCCGGAACCATCGGGCAGGCGCAGCGCATGCAGGAATACCCCCACGGCCTTGCCTCCGGCGAGCATGTTCGGCACGAACTTGCTGGTCAGCGCCTGGGTGCCCAGGAAAGGCACGAATACCCCGGCCGACTCGGCCGGCTCAGGGTCGGCGGGAATGCCCACCTGTCCGCCGCGACGCACTTCCTTGATCACGCTGAGGATGCCTTCCTTGGTGGACGGCGCCACGCGGTTGCCCATCTGCACCCGCTGCTCGCGCAGCAGGTCGTCCACCGCCTTGAGCTTGGGCGGACGGTAAAAGATGATCGGTTTGCACTGGTTGCAATAGAAGTGGTTCAGCACTTCCCAGTTGCCCAGGTGGCTGGTGATGCCGACCACGCCCTTGCCGGTGGCCAGCGCCTGCTCCAGCACCTCCAGGCCGTGCACTTCCTTGACCAGCGCCAGCGATTGCTGCGGCGGGCGAATCCACGCCCAGGCGCTCTCGACGAACGACTTGCCGATGTCCTTCAGGGCCAGGCCGACCAGTTGCTCACGCTCGACTTCAGGCATGCTCGGGAAGCACTTGGCCAGGTTGATGCGCACCACGTTGCGCGAGCCATTGGGGATCTTCCACATCAGCCAGCCGATACCGGCGCCCACGCGCTGCACGGCGCTCCAGGGCAATTTGGCGAACAGGCGCAGCACCCCGACCATCAGGGCGCCCTTGAACTTTTCCACAGGCGATTCCTTATTTCTGCAAGGCGGGCATTGTAACGCCTCAGTGCGCCAGCGCGGGGTAGCGATCGCAGTCGGTGGTATGGTCCATGACCATGCCGGTGGCCTGCATGAAGGCGTAGCAGATGGTCGGTCCGACGAAGGTGAAGCCCTTTTTCTGCAGGGCCTTGCTCATGGCCTTGGCCTCGTCGGTGACGCTGGGGATATCGCCGCGGCCCTGAGGATGGTTGATCTTCGGCTCGCCGCCGACGAACGACCACAGCCACTGGCCGGGGTCTTCCAGCGCCAGCCAGGCGCGGGCATTGCGGCGCACCGCATTGAGCTTGAGGCGGTTGCGGATGATGCCCGGGTCGAGCATCAGTTCCTCGATGCGCGCATCGCTCATCTCGGCCAACCGATGGGGGTCGAAGCCCTCCAGCACCTGTCGATAGCGCTCGCGTTTCTTCAGCACCGTGATCCACGAAAGGCCCGCCTGGAACCCTTCGAGCAAAAGCATCTCGAAGAGCAACGCCGGGTCGCGCTGCGGGGTTCCCCATTCCTGGTCGTGATAGGCCTGGTACAGGGGATCATCGGTACACCAGAAGCAGCGTGGCATAAGGCTCCAATTACGTAGAGGGCGAGGCGAATCGGGTTATACTCCCGCTCTTTACATCCGCATCCCCAGATACAGGTGAATTTCGTGAGCCAGCCTACGCCAGCCGTGCGTACCTTCCAAGACCTGATCCTCGCCCTGCAGAACTACTGGGCCGAGCAAGGTTGTGTGGTACTTCAGCCCTACGATATGGAAGTAGGCGCCGGCACTTTCCACACCGCCACCTTCCTGCGCGCCGTGGGCCCGGAGACCTGGAACGCCGCTTACGTGCAACCCAGCCGTCGCCCTGCCGACGGACGGTACGGCGAGAACCCCAACCGCCTGCAGCACTACTACCAGTTCCAGGTCGTCCTCAAGCCGAACCCGGCCAACTTCCAGGAACTGTACCTGGGCTCGCTCAAGGCCATCGGTCTGGATCCGCTGGTCCACGACATCCGCTTCGTCGAAGACAACTGGGAATCGCCGACCCTCGGCGCCTGGGGTCTGGGCTGGGAAATCTGGCTCAATGGCATGGAAGTCACCCAGTTCACCTACTTCCAGCAGGTCGGCGGTATCGAGTGCTATCCGGTCACCGGCGAAATCACCTATGGCCTTGAACGCCTGGCCATGTACATCCAGGGCGTCGACTCGGTGTATGACCTGGTCTGGGCCGACGGTCCGTTCGGCAAGGTCAGCTATGGCGACGTGTTCCACCAGAACGAAGTGGAACAGTCGACCTATAACTTCGAGCACGCCAACGTCGAGAAGCTGTTCGAGCTGTTCGACTTCTACGAAAGCGAAGCCAACCGCCTGATCAAGCTGGAGCTGCCGCTGCCGACCTACGAAATGGTCCTGAAGGCGTCGCACACCTTCAACCTGCTCGACGCCCGCCGCGCCATCTCGGTGACCGAGCGCCAGCGCTACATCCTGCGCGTGCGCACCCTGGCCCGCGACGTGGCGCAAAGCTATCTGCAAGCCCGCGCACGCCTGGGCTTCCCGATGGCCACCCCCGAACTGCGTGATGAAGTACTGGCCAAGCTGGAGGCTGCACAATGAGTGCGCAAGATTTCCTGGTTGAACTGGGCACCGAAGAGCTGCCACCCAAAGCCCTTGCCACCCTCGGCGACGCCTTCCTGGCCGGCATCGAGAAAGGCCTGCAGGCCGCTGGCCTGAACTACACCGGCAAGTCGGTGTACGCCGCGCCCCGTCGCCTGGCCGTGCTGATCCGCCAGCTCGACGTGCAGCAGCCCGACCGCAGCATCAACATCGACGGCCCGCCCCGCCAGGCCGCGTTCGACGCCGACGGCAACCCCACCCAGGCCGCCCTGGGTTTCGCCAAGAAATGTGGCGTGGAGCTCGCGGAAATCGACCAGAGCGGCGCCAAGCTGCGCTTCTCCCAGCACATTCCGGGCAAGGCCACCGCCAGCCTGCTGCCGACCATCGTCGAGGACTCGCTCAACGACCTGCCGATTCCCAAGCGCATGCGCTGGGCCGCCAGCCGCGAAGAATTTGTGCGTCCGACCCAATGGCTGGTGATGCTGCTAGGCGACCAGGTCGTCGATTGCACCCTGCTGTCGCAGAAAGCCGGCCGCGATTCGCGCGGTCACCGCTTCCACCACCCGGAAAACGTGACCATCAGCGCTCCAGCCAATTACGTCGAGGACCTGCGCAAGGCCTATGTGCTGGCTGATTTCTCCGAGCGCCGCGCGCTGATCGCCAAGCGCACCGAAGAACTGGCCCGTCAGCAGGAAGGCACGGCCATCGTACCGCCCGCCCTGCTGGATGAAGTGACCGCGCTGGTGGAATGGCCGGTGCCGCTGGTGTGCTCGTTCGAGGAACGCTTCCTCGACGTGCCCCAGGAAGCGCTGATCACCACCATGCAGGACAACCAGAAGTACTTCTGCCTGCTCGACAGCGAAGGCAAGCTGCTGCCGCGCTTCATCACCGTGGCCAACGTCGAGAGCCGCGACCCGCAGCAGATCGTGCACGGCAACGAGAAGGTGGTGCGTCCACGCCTGACCGACGCCGAATTCTTCTTCAAGCAAGACAAGAAGCAAAAGCTGGAAACCTTCAACGAACGCCTGAAGAACGTCGTGTTCCAGGCGCAGTTGGGCACGGTCTTCGACAAAGCCGAGCGGGTGTCCAAGCTGGCGGCCTATATCGCGCCGTTCATCGGTGGCAGCGCCATCAATGCTGGGCGCGCGGGCCTGCTGTCCAAGTGCGACCTGGCCACCGAAATGGTCGGTGAATTCCCTGAAATGCAAGGCATCGCCGGCTACTACTACGCCGTCAACGATGGCGAAGCGCAGGACGTCGCCCTGGCCTTGAACGAGCAGTACATGCCGCGCGGTGCCGGCGCCGAGTTGCCCGAGACCCTCACCGGGGCCGCCGTGGCCATCGCCGACAAGCTCGACACCCTGGTCGGCATCTTCGGCATCGGCATGCTGCCCACCGGCAGCAAAGACCCCTACGCCCTGCGGCGTGCCGCGCTGGGTGTACTGCGCATCCTGATCGAGAAGCAGCTCGACCTGGACCTGACCGCGGCGGTCGAGTTCGCGGTCAAGCAGTACGGCGCTAAGGTCAAGGCTGCGGGCCTGGCCGAACAGGTGCTCGAATTCATCTTCGACCGCTTGCGTGCGCGCTATGAAGACGAAGGCGTGGACGTGGCCACCTACCTCTCGGTGCGCGCCCTGAAACCGTCGTCGGCGCTGGACTTCGACCAGCGCGTGCAAGCCGTGCAGGCCTTCCGCAAGCTGCCCGAGGCCGATGCCCTGGCCGCCGTGAACAAGCGCGTGTCGAACCTGCTGAGCAAGGCCGAGGGCGCCATCGCCGAGCAGGTGGAGCCGAAGTACTTCGACAACGCCAACGAGTTCTCGCTGTACTCGGCGATCCAGCAAGCCGACCAGGCCGTTCAGCCCATGGCTGCAGCCCGTCAGTACCGCGAGTCGCTGGCGCGCCTGGCCGCGCTGCGCGACCCGGTCGATGCCTTCTTCGAGGCAGTGATGGTCAATGCCGAGGACGCCAAGGTGCGCGCCAACCGCTATGCCTTGCTCAGCCGCCTGCGCGGTCTGTTCCTGGGCGTCGCCGACATCTCGCTGCTGGGGTAAGCCTTGAAACTGCTGATACTCGATCGCGACGGTGTGATCAACCATGACTCCGACGCCTACATCAAGTCGCTGGACGAGTGGATCCCCATTCCCGGCGCGATCGAAGCCATCGCGCAGTTGAGTCAGGCGGGCTGGACGGTGGCCGTGGCCACCAACCAGTCCGGCATTGCCCGCGGTTACTACTCGCTCGAGACGCTCGAAGCCATGCACGCGCGGCTGCGCGCGCTGGTCGCCGAGCAGGGTGGCGAGCTGGGGCAGATCGTCTATTGCCCGCACGGTCCGGACGAAGGCTGCGATTGCCGCAAGCCCAAGCCGGGCATGCTGCGGGCAATCGCCGAGCATTATCAAGCGCCGTTGGCCGGTGTATGGTTCGTCGGCGACAGTGCGGGTGACCTGCAAGCGGCCGTGGCCGTCGCAGCACAACCGGTGCTGGTGAAAACCGGCAAGGGTCTGCGGACCCTGGACAAGGGTGTCCCATCCGGCACCTTGATTTACGACGATCTGGCAGCCATTGCCAGAGCACTCATTTAAAGCACGCGCCGGTTGGCGCGCTTTCTCAGGCGGGCATGTCCCGCAACGGTACATGCCACTATGTCGATCCTGCAGGCGATCAGAATCTTTCTTTTTTACCTGCTGCTGGGCACCAGTTCGCTGCTGTGGTGCTCACTGAGCTTCTTCATCGCGCCGTTCCTGTCGTTCCCACGGCGCTACCGTTTCATCAATGTCTATTGGTGCCGCTGCGCCTTGTTCCTGACGCGCACGATCCTCGGTATCGACTACAAGATCACCGGCGCCGAGCACGTACCGCAGCAGCCATGCGTGATTCTGGCCAACCACCAGAGCACGTGGGAGACGTTCTTCCTGTCGGCCTACTTCTCGCCGCTGAGCCAAGTGCTCAAGCGTGAGCTGCTGTATGTGCCGTTCTTCGGCTGGGCGATGGCCATGCTGCGGCCCATCGCCATCGACCGCAACAATCCCAAAGAAGCCCTGCGTCATGTGGCCAGCAAGGGCGACGAACTGCTCAAGCAGGGCGTGTGGGTACTGATCTTCCCGGAAGGCACGCGTGTGCCGTTCGGCCAGGTGGGTAAATTCTCCCGTGGCGGCACGGCGCTGGCCGTGAACGCCGGCCTGCCGGTACTGCCCATCGCCCACAACGCCGGTAAATTCTGGCCCAAGACCGGCTGGGGCAAACGCTCGGGCACCATCGAGGTCATCATCGGTGAGCCAATGTACGCCACCGGTACCGGACCGCGCGCCATCGCCGAGCTCAACGACCGCGCCCAGGCCTGGAACGAAGCCCGCCAACGGGAGATGGGCTCGCTGCCTGCAACGCAGGAAAGCGACGCGACGCCGGTCGCTTGAGAACTGTGGATAAGTTGTTAGCAATTTGCCGATTAGTCGTCAGGAATTAGAGATAACTATTTGAATTAAAAGCTTATTTTCCTGTATTACGATTTCTTGAAAATCGTGCATAAGTTTTTTGCGGCATAAAAAAACCGGCTCTTACAGCCGGTTTTTTTCATGGCTTCCCGTCAGCTATCAGACCTTATCGATATCCACATCCCGGGTCTCTTTCAGGCAGAAGATCCCCACCACCAGGCTGACACCGGTGATCAACACCGGATACCACAGCCCATAGAAGATATCCCCCGTGTACACCACCAGCGCGAACGACACGGTGGGCAGGAACCCGCCGAACCAGCCATTGCCGATGTGATAAGGCAATGACATCGAGGTGTAGCGAATACGCGTGGGGAACAGCTCCACCATTACTGCCGCCAGCGGACCGTAGGTCATGGTTGCGATCAGGATCATCGCCACGATCAGCACCACCACCATCACCTGATTGACCTGGGCGGGATCGGCCTTGGCGGGATAGCCGGCCTGCTCGACGGCTGCCCGCATCGCCGCCTCATCGAAACCGTTGATGGTCTTGTCACCGATGCTCACCGACACCTCGCTGCCGGTCGCGGCCACTGAGCTGTACGGCAGGCCCTGCTTGACCAGGAACGTCTTGACCTTGTCGCAGGGGCTGTCGAAACGGGCCTTGCCCACGGGATCGAACTGGAAGGTACAGCCCTGCGGGTCGGCACTGACCACGATCGGCGACTGACGGCTGGCCGCGTCGATCTGCGGGTTGGCGTAGTGGCTGAGGGCTTTGAACATAGGGAAATAGCACAGCGTGGCCAGCAGCAGACCGATCATCAGGATCGGCTTGCGGCCCACGCGGTCCGACAGCCAGCCGAAGAAGACGAAGAACGGCGCACCGATCACCACGCTGATGATCAGCAGGGTGTTGGCCTGGGCGGGGTCCATCTTGAGCATCTGGGTGAGGAAGAACAGCACGTAGAACTGCGCCGTGTAGAAGGTCACGGCCTGCCCGGCGTTGATGCTGAACAGCGCGGTGAGCACCACCTTCAGGTTCGGCCAGGAGGTGAACGACTCGCGAATCGGCGATTTGCTGACCTTGCCCTGCGCCTTCATTTTCACGAAGGCCGGAGACTCATGCATGCTCATGCGGATCCAGGTGGAAATGCCCAGCAGCACGATGGACAGCAGGAAGGGCAGGCGCCAGCCCCAGGTTTCGAACTGATCGCCACTGATGTAGCGGCTGCCCAGCACCACCACCAGCGACAGCAGCAGCCCCAAGGTGGCGGTGGACTGAATGAAACCGGTGTGGAAACCGCGCTTGCCCGGTGGCGCATGCTCGGCGACGTAAGTGGCCGCCCCGCCATATTCACCGCCCAGGGCCAGGCCCTGAAGCATACGCAGGATCACCAGGATGATCGGCGCGGCAATGCCGATGCTGGCATAGGTGGGCAGCAGGCCCACCGCGAAGGTCGACAGGCCCATCAGCACGATGGTGATCAGGAAGGTGTACTTGCGTCCGATCATGTCGCCCAGGCGCCCGAACACCAGGGCGCCGAAGGGCCTCACCAGGAAGCCTGCGGCGAAGGCCATCAGGGCGAAGATGAACGCCGTGGTGTCGTTGACCCCCGCGAAGAACTGCTTGCTGATCACCGCTGCCAGCGCGCCATAAAGGAAGAAGTCATACCACTCGAACACCGTGCCCAGGGATGAAGCGAAAATGATCTTGCGTTCCTCGCGGCGGCTGCTGGAAGCGGCGGCGCCCTGTTGCTGGATGTAGTCCGACATCGTTGCTGTCCTCGGCCCGCAGGCCACAGTGATTATTGTTCTTGTTCCACTGTCGGCAGCCCTCGACTCCAAGGCTGCCGGTGTGTTGCACGCGCCCGGTCAGGGCGTCGGTATCGCGTTGCTGTCGCTGAGTATGAGGTGGCTGGGGGTGCCCTTGAGAATCAACTGCGCCGCCTTCTCGGCAATCATCAAGGTGGGTGAGCAGGTATTGCCGGAAACGATCTGCGGCATGATCGAGGCATCGGCCACCCGCAGGCCGGGGATGCCATGAACGCGTAACTGGTTATCCACAACGTCCAGCGCGCCGCTGCCCATGCGGCAGGTCCCGACCGGATGGAAGATGGTGGTGCCGATCTTGCCGGCCGCCTCGTACAGCTGTTCTTCGGTGTCCAAGGCGGCGCCCGGCAAATACTCCTTGGGATCGAAGATCGCCAGGGCAGGGGCCTGGACGATGCGCCGGGTGAGGCGAATGCTGTCGGCGGCGACTTTCAGGTCCTGGGCATCGCTCAGGTAATTGGGGTCGATCAACGGCGCCACGTTCATGTCGGCCGAGCGGATATCAATCCGTCCCCGGCTGGCCGGACGCAGGTTGCACACCGAGGCGGTGAACGCCGGGAAACGGTGCAGGGGTTCGCCGAAGCGCTCGAGCGACAGCGGCTGCACGTGATACTGCACATTGGCCGACGCTTGCTCAGGCCCAGAACGCACGAACGCACCCAACTGACTCGGCGCCATCGCCAGCGGACCGCTGCGGTCATAGAGGTAGCGCAGGCCCATGCCCAACTTGCCCCACAGGCTGTTGGCCATCTGGTTGAGTGTATGGGTGTTGCGGATCTGATAGATCAGGCGCAGTTGCAGGTGATCCTGCAGGTTGCCGCCGACACCTGGCAGTTCGTGGCGAACGGTTATCCCCAAGTCATTGAGCAAGGCACGTGGGCCGATGCCAGAGCGTTGCAGGATGCCTGGCGAGCCCACTGAGCCTGCGCACAGGATAATTTCCCGGCGCGCCCCGAATTCATGCCAGGCGCCTTGCCAGCGCGCCTTCACGGCCGTGGCGCGGCTCTGGCTGAGCAGCACCTGATCCACCTGCACGTCGGTCAGAACGGTGAGGTTGGGCCGTGCAGCGATCGGCCGCAGGAATGCCTTGGCGGCGTTCCAGCGCACACCGCTGCGCTGGTTGACCTGAAAGTATCCACAGCCTTCGTTGTCGCCGGTATTGAAGTCGGCCACCTTGGCCACACCGCTCTGCTCGGCGGCGTCGCGGAACGCATCGAGGATGGGCCAACTGTAGCGTTGCTGCTCGACCCGCCATTCGCCCGCAGCGCCATGACTCTCACTGGCGCCCGCGAAATGGTTCTCGCTGGCCTTGAACAGCGGCAGCACGTCCTTCCAGGCCCAACCGGCATTGCCCTGTTCGGCCCAGCGATCATAGTCGGCCGCCTGACCGCGCATGTATATCATGCCGTTGATGGACGAGCAGCCACCCAACACCTTGCCGCGCGGGTAACCCAGGCTGCGACCGTCCAGCCCAGGCTGGGCTTCGGTCTTGAAGCACCAGTCGGTGCGTGGATTACCGATGCAATAGAGGTAACCCACGGGGACGTGAATCCAGGGGTAGTTGTCGCGGCCGCCCGCTTCGAGCAGCAGTACGCGACAGGCAGGATCGGCGGACAATCGATTGGCCAGTAGACATCCGGCGGGACCGGCGCCTACCACGACGTAATCGTAGAGAGAATCGGCTGATGGCATGGGGCAACCTCGGGCCTGATTTTTTATTCTTGTCCCGATTCATCTTAGTGAGTAATTTCGCGGATGAAACACGAGTTTTCGCGCAGCCGTTGTGCGTTTTAGCACAGCGTTATCCTCACAGGAGTCCGCGTCCTCCGTTGTGACGGCGGTGTGCCGGCCCATGGAACCGAGACAGTGATCGGCATGTTCGACTGGAACGACCTGCGATATTTCCTGGAGCTGCAGCGCAGCGGTCGCCTGCTCACCGCGGCCAAGCGCCTCAACACCACCCACAGCACCGTGGCCCGGCATATCGAGAACATCGAGCAGAGCCTGGGCACCGCGCTGTTCGTCCAGCACGCCCAAGGCTACGAGCTGACACCCTCCGGCCAGGCCCTGCTCAAGCACGCCGAGGCCATGGAGAACGTGGCCTTGCTGGCGCAGGAGGAAATCACCCAGGCAATCACCCCGCTGGGCAAGATCCGTCTGGGCGTGACCGAAGGCATCGGCATCATGTTCTTCACCCCACGGCTGGGCGTGTTGTTCGAGCGCTATCCGGGGCTGGAGGTGGAACTGGTGGCGGTGCCACGTTTCGTCAGCATCCTCAATCGCGAGGCGGAAATCAGCATCCACTTGGAACGGCCCAATGCCGATCTGTTGATCACCCGCAAACTCACCGACTACCGCCTGGCGCTCTACGCCAGCCAAGCCTACCTGGACCGTGCCGCGCCGCTGCAAAGCCGCGAGGACCTCGCCCGTCACAGCTGGATCGGCTACGTCGACGACCTGATCTTCAGCCAGGAACTGCTGTTCCTCAATAGCTTCTGCCGAGCCCCGAGCGTGGTCTTTCGCAGCACCAGCGTGATCGCCCAGCAGCAGGCGGCCCGCGCGGGCCTGGGCATCGCCGTGCTGCCCAACTACATGGCACGACATGACCCCGGGCTGGTCCGCGTGCTGCCCAGCGAAACCATCCAGCGCAGCTACTGGATCTGTACCCGGCGCGAACTGCACAAATCTGTGCGCCTGCGCGTGGTCTGGGATTACCTGCTCACGCTGTGCGCCGAGCAGCAGCACGAACTGCTAGCCGAGTAGTACCTTGGCCGCCAGCGACACTGCGGCGGCGATACCCACCAGGGCAAACAGTTGCTGGAGGCGCGGGCCGGCCAGCTTTGCAGCAAGCGGGCGAGCGGCCAACAGGCCGAGGACCGCGCCACCCGCGAACGGCGCACCGACCTGCCAATGCATCACGCCACCCAGGCTGGCGCTGACCACGCTGCCGGCGGACACCAGCGCGATCACCGCCAGCGAGGTGGCGACGATGCTCTTCATGTCCAGGTTGGTGTAACGGTTCAAGGCGGGAATGATGACGAATCCGCCGCCCACGCCCAGCAGCCCCGACAGCACGCCGGACACCGCGCCGGTCAGTGCCAAGGCGCGGGCGCAGGGCAATGTCCAGCGCAGACGACCCTGCAATGGGTTGAGCACACAGGGCATGATCTGCCGCTCGGCGCAGGCCGACTCACCCGCCAGTTCGCGCTTGGCCTTGCGCCAGATCCGCAGGCAGGCATACACCAGCACGACCGAGAACACCAACGCCAGCGGCCCGTTCGGCAACCGATGAGCGAGCACCAGCCCCAGTGGCGCACAGACGATTCCGATGACGGCGATGAGCAGCGCCGCACGGTAGCGCACTCGGCCCTGACGCAGTCCCAGCACCGCCCCCACCGCCGCCGCCAGCCCCACGGCCAGCAGGCCGATGGGCGCCGCTTCGACCATCGACAACCCCAGCCCGAAGACCAGCAAGGGCACGGCCAGAATGCCGCCACCGGCACCGGTCAATGCCAGGACCGCACCGATGACGGCGCCCAGACCGGCGCCGAGCACTTGATGTTCGATCACTTGGACGTCTCGGTTACCAGGGGTTGTGGCCGCGCCAACCACTCGTGGCCCTTGAGCATGGCCTTCCAGTACAACGGCGGCAGTACCCGAGCCTTGAGCAACCAGGCCAACCGCGTGGGCTTGCGGCCATCGAGCAGCCAGCGCGGGAAACTGGGCGCGAGCTTGCCGCCGTAGGTGAACTCGGCCAAGACGATCTTGCCGCGCTCCACGGTGAGTGGGCATGAACCATAGCCGTCATAGGCGGCCAGCTTGGACAGACGCCCCAGTGCGACCAGCACATTGTTGGCCACCACCGGTGCCTGCTTGCGCGCGGCAGCGGCAGTCTTGGCATTGCTGGTGTTGATGACGTCTCCCAGTGCATGGATGTCGCCGAAGTGGCGATGCCGCAGGCTGTGCGGGTCGACATCCACCCAACCGGCTGCATCGGCGAGGGGGCTCTGACGAATGAAGTCCGGGGCCACTTGTGGCGGCACCACATGCAGGAAGTCGAAGGGCTCGGTGCGCGTCTCGCTGCTGCCATCGGCCAAGGTGCGCACGAAGGTGGCACGCTGAGCGGGACCGTCCACTGCCACCAGACGCTGGCTGTAGTTGAGGTCGACCCCGTACTTGTCGATATAGCTCATCAGCGCCGGAACATAGTCGGCCACGCCGAACAGCACGGCGCCGGCATTGAAGAAGGCCGGCTTGATCGCGCCTAGGCGACCTGCGCGCAACCAGTGATCGCAGGACAGGTACAGCGCTTTCTGCGGCGCGCCGGCGCACTTGATCGGCATCGGCGGCTGAGTGAACAGCGCCCGTCCTTGTTGCAGCGACTGCACCAGCTTCCAGGTGTAGGGGGCGAGGTCGTAACGGTAGTTGGAGGTCACCCCGTTGCGGCCAAGCGTTTCGTCCAGGCCCTCGATGGCGCCCCAGTCCAGCGTGAGCCCAGGACAGACCACCAACTGCTGGTAGCTCAACGTGCGGCCATCCTCCAGCATCACCTGGCGCTGCTCGGGGGCGAAGCCGGTCACCCGCGACTGAATCCAGCGCACGCCGGCAGGCAGTAGATCGGCGGTGTTGCGGGCGGTGGAGGGGCATCGAATACACCCGCGCCCACCATGGTCCAGCCCGGCTGGTAGTAGTGGATGGCGGAGGGGTCGATGAGGGTGATCTCGAGCGACGGATCGCGCTTGATCAAACTGGAAGCCGTGGCGATACCGGCGGCACCGGCACCGACGATCAGCACCTGATGGTGGTCAGCAGCGGCGGGAGAAGCATGCAGGGCAGGCATGGGAGATCCTTTGAATTCTGGTTATGGGAGCCGCAGGCTCAGAGCAGGTTGAGCGGGATCTTCAGGTAGCGCACGCCGTTGTCTTCGGGCTCCGGCATTTGGCCGCTGCGCATGTTGATCTGCACGGAGGGCAGGATCAGAACCGGCATTTCCAACGTGGCGTCACGAGCCTCACGCATGGACACGAAACTGTCCTCGCTGACGCCTTCGTGGATGTGCACGTTGTGGGCACGCTGTTCGGCCACCGTGGTGACGTACTGCATCTCGCGACCACCTGGCAGGTAGTCGTGACACATGAACAGGCGAGTCTGCTCCGGGAGTGCCAGCAAGCGACGGATCGATCGGTACAAGGTACGGGCGCTGGCGCCGGGGAAGTCGCAGCGGGCCGTTCCGTAGTCAGGCATGAACAGCGTATCGCCGACGAACACGGCCCTCTCACCGGCATCCTCGACTTGATAGCTCATACAGGCCGGCGTATGACCTGGCGTGTGCAGCGCCCGAGCCTGCAGGTTGCCGATGCGAAAACGGTCGTTATCACTAAACAGCACGTCGAACTGACTGCCGTCGCGGGCGAATCCTGAGTCGGCGTTGAACAGCGAACCGAAGGTTTTCTGCACCTGGGTGATCTGCGCGCCGATGCCGATCTGGCCGCCGAGACGCTGCTTGAGATAGGCCGCTGCGGACAGGTGATCGGCATGGACATGCGTCTCTAGAATCCACTGCACCTTGGCGCCCAGGGCCTCGACGCGGGCGATGAGTTGGTCGGCAGAGTGCTGATCGATGCGTCCGGACTTCGGGTCGTAATCCAGCACACTGTCGATCAGGGCGCAGTACCGGGTTTCCCGGTCCATCACCAAGTAGCTGATGGTGGAGGTTGCCGGGTCGTACAAGGCTTCCACATGAAGGTTGTTGCCAATGATCATCACAGTCTCCAAAACGCTGCCTCGCCTGGACAGAAGCGTCGGCAGGGTCTGAGCATTGTTCAAGATGCATGCCAGGCCATTTCCGACAGGGATTTCCCATAATCACGGGGGGTGTTCCTACAGCTTAGGGGCTCGCTGCCAGCGGGGATGGCAGACATCTGACAGCGATTGGCAGTGATTGGCAGTCCTTGCTAACCTCGCTGGCAGTTTCCTCCGGTGCCCTTATGTCCGAGCTCGCGGCTGCACACCATCCTGCCATCCTGGCGCTGGTTTCCTATTTGGAACACGATGCGCTGCCCAGCATCGTGCTCGATACCGACTACAACATCCTGGCCGCCAATGCGGCTTATCGGCGCCAGTTCGCCATAGAGGATCGTGCGCCACTGGGCGAGAAATGCCACCGGGTGTCCCACCACTATGCGGTGCCCTGCGATCAAGCCGGCGAGCACTGTCCGATGCGCAAGGCGTGGGACAGCAAGGTGCCGGAGCGGGTCTTGCACATTCATCACACCCCGCGCGGACCGGAACATGTCGACGTGGAACTGCGGCCCATCCTGGACGAACAGGGCAGGGTGGTCGCGTTCGTCGAACGCCTGACCAGCATCACCCTTGCTGCAGCCCAGCCCCAGCAGCAAGGCCTGGTCGGACAGTCCAGCGCATTCAAGGCCGCGCTGGCCAGTCTGCAACGTGCTGCACCCGCGCAGATTCCTGTGCTGCTTCAGGGTGAATCGGGCACTGGTAAGGAGTTGTTCGCCCGTGCATTGCACTTGGGTAGCCCGCGGGCCAATGGTCCGCTGGTGGTGGTCGATTGCACCGGGCTGACTGAGTCGCTGTTCGAGAGCGAGCTGTTCGGCTACGAGAAGGGTGCCTTTACCGGCGCGACCCAACGCAAAATCGGCCTAGCCGAGGCCGCCCATGGAGGCACGCTGTTCCTCGATGAAATCGGCGAAGTGCCGTTGGCCATGCAGGTCAAGTTGCTGAGGCTCATCGAGACCGGGAGCTTCAGACCGGTAGGCAGTCTGCGCACCGTGCACTCGGATTTCCGTCTGGTCTCGGCCACCCACAAACCACTCAAGGCCATGGTGGCCGACGGCAGCTTTCGCGAAGACCTTTACTACCGCATCAGCGGCTTCCCCATTCGCCTACCCGCGCTGCGCGAGCGGGTCGAAGATCTGCCGCTGTTGATCGACAGTCTGCTGCAACGCATTGCAGGCAAAGGCAAAGCTCAGGTGGACACGGATGCGCTGGAGCGGCTTAGCCTGCATCCGTTTCCCGGAAACATTCGTGAACTGCGCAACCTGTTGGAGCGTGCCTGGCTGTTCGCCGACGACGGTGTGATTCGCGCAAACCATCTGCTGGATGAGGGCGGTGCGCAGGCCCCTTTGAGCACGAACAAACGTGAATTGCATGAACTGAAGGCACTGGCTCAAGCGCTGGACAGTTTCAACGGCTCTCGACGTGAGCTTGCTAAACAGCTTGGAATGAGTGAGCGGACACTTTATCGGCGGCTTAGAGATCTCGAGTCGTGAGCAGTTTTTTGAGTGTTTCACGTGGAACATTCTTCAGTGGGAACAAAAAAGCCAAGGCGGGTGAGGCCTTGGCTTTTTTTGATGCGCTAACGGTGGAGGACGATTAGAAGTCCAGGTTAGACACCGACAGGGCATTGCTTTCGATGAAGTCGCGGCGCGGCTCGACGGCGTCGCCCATCAGGGTGTTGAACAGCTGGTCGGCTGCGATAGCATCCTCGATGGTGACCTTGAGCATACGGCGCACGGTCGGATCCATGGTGGTTTCCCACAACTGATCCGGGTTCATCTCACCCAGTCCTTTGTATCGCTGGATCGTGTGGCGTTTGGTGCTTTCGTTCATCAACCAGTCCAAGGCTTCCTTGAACTCGGTCACCGCCTTGCGACGCTCACCGCGCTGAACATAAGCACCTTCACCGAGCAGCGTCGCCAGCTTGTTACCCAGACCCACGACCGAGCGGTAGTCGTTGCTGCCGAAGAAGTCTCGGTTGAAGGTCACGTAGCTGGCCTGGCCGTGGGAAGTGACTTCCACTTCCGGCAGCCACAGACTGCGCTCCTTGTCCTCGCGCAGGCTGACCTTGTAGCTCAAGCCAGACTTCTGACAGCTATTCAGGCGCTCCTGGAGTTTGGGCAGCCAGGCTTGCATGGTGGCGTGCTCGCCCAGGTGAGCGTGAGTGATCTCTGGCAGGTAGATGAAGTGCTCGGTCAGCTCTTCCGGGTACAGGCGAGACAGGCGCTTGAGCGTCTTCATTACCGTACGGAAGTCGTTGACCAAGGACTCGAGCTGGACACCGGACACGGCGGGCGCAGACTCGTCCAAGTGCAGGCTGGCATCTTCGAGGGCCGACTGGGTCATGTATTCCTCCATGGCCTCGTCGTCCTTGATGTACTGCTCCTGCTTACCACGCTTGACCTTGTACAGCGGCGGCTGAGCGATGTAGATGTAGCCACGCTCGACCAACTCGGGCAACTGGCGGAAGAAGAAGGTCAGCAGCAGCGTACGGATGTGCGAACCGTCGACGTCAGCATCGGTCATGATGATGATGTTGTGGTAGCGCAGTTTCTCGATGTTGTACTCGTCGCGACCGATGCCACAGCCCAGCGCAGTGATCAGCGTGCCGACCTCCTGAGAGGAGATCATCTTGTCGAAGCGCGCTTTCTCGACGTTCAGGATCTTACCCTTCAGTGGCAGGATCGCTTGAGTGCGACGGTTACGACCTTGCTTGGCCGAGCCACCTGCAGAGTCACCCTCCACCAGGTACAGTTCGGAAAGGGCAGGATCCTTTTCCTGGCAGTCGGCCAGTTTGCCCGGCAGACCGGCGATATCCAGCGCACCTTTACGGCGGGTCATCTCCCGCGCTTTACGCGCTGCTTCTCGAGCACGCGCGGCGTCGATCATCTTGCCGACCACTGCCTTGGCTTCGTTGGGGTTCTCCAACAGGAAGTCGGCGAAGTACTTGTTCATCTCCTGTTCCACGGCGGTCTTCACCTCCGAGGAGACCAGCTTGTCCTTGGTCTGCGAGCTGAACTTGGGATCCGGCACTTTGACCGAAATGATCGCAGTCAGGCCTTCCCGCGCATCGTCACCCGTGGTCGCAACCTTGTTCTTCTTAGCCAGACCTTCTTGCTCGATGTAGTTGTTCAAGCTGCGCGTCAGCGAAGAGCGGAAGCCCACCAGGTGAGTACCGCCATCGCGCTGAGGAATGTTGTTGGTGAAGCACAGCAGGTTTTCGTTGAAGCTGTCGTTCCACTGCAACGCGACTTCAACGCCCACACCATCGTCTCGCTGGACGTTGAAGTGGAACACCTGAGAGTTGACCGGCGTCTTGTTGGTGTTCAGGAAATCGACGAAGGCGCGCAGACCGCCCTCATACTTGAAGAACTCTTCCTTGCCCGACCGCTCATCCTTCAGCAGGATGCCGACACCCGAGTTAAGGAAAGAGAGCTCACGAATCCGCTTCGCCAGAATGTCCCAGCTGAAGTGAATGTTCTTGAAGGTTTCGGCCGAGGGCTTGAAGTGGATGTGGGTACCGGTGGTTTCGCTTTCACCGACAACCGCCATCGGCGCCTGCGGTACGCCATGAACGTAGGTCTGCTCCCAGATCTTGCCGCTGCGACGCACGGTCAACACCAGTTTTTCCGAAAGCGCGTTCACGACAGACACGCCTACACCGTGCAGACCGCCGGAGACCTTGTAGGAGTTGTCATCGAACTTACCGCCTGCGTGCAGGACGGTCATGATGACCTCAGCGGCGGAAACCCCTTCTTCCTTGTGTACGTCGACCGGAATGCCGCGACCGTTGTCGCGCACGCTGATGGATTCGTCAGGGTGAATGATGACGGTGATGTCATCGCAATGACCGGCGAGCGCCTCGTCGATCGAGTTGTCGACCACTTCGAAGACCATGTGGTGCAGACCGCTACCATCATCGGTGTCGCCAATGTACATGCCGGGACGCTTGCGCACGGCATCCAGCCCTTTCAGCACCTTGATGCTGGAGGAATCGTACGTTTGATTTTCGCTCATGCCTTCACTCCCGGTGGTCGTGGGTCTGGGTGATACGGCCTTGTTCCACGTGGAACAAAGCAACTGGCGTATCCGTCTGCCAGCCTTCCCTCAGTAATTCGTGATCTACACAGGTGATGAACACCTGGCAGCGTAATTCTTCAAGCAAGCGGCATAGCGCACGGCGGTGCTGCTCGTCCAGTTCGGACGGCAAGTCATCCACCAGATAAATACACTGACCGCGGCGAGCCTGGCTAACCAAGTGTCCCTGAGCAATACGCAGGGCACAAACCACCAGTTTTTGCTGACCCCGTGAGAGGATGTCGGCCGCGTTGTTGGCGCCCAATCTCAGACGTAGATCTGCACGCTGAGGACCGGCCTGGGTGTGGCCCATCTGCTGGTCTCTAAGCAACGCAGTGGACAGGACATCGCTAAGATCTCGATCCTTGTCCCAGCCTCGATAGTAGCTAAGGGTCAATCCGTCCAGCTCGACCAGTTCACTCAGGGTTCGCTCGAAGACGGGCTTCAAGGCCTTGATGTAGTTGCGACGGTATTCATCTATTTCCGCGCTGGCGAGACACAATTCCCGGTCCCAGGCGGCTTGCGAAGCGGCGTCAAGTGTACCATGTCGCAGCCACGAGTTCCGCTGCCGCAGGGCCTTCTGCAGGCGCTGCCAGGTAGCCATGAATCGAGGTTCCACGTGGAACACACCCCAATCCAAAAACTGTCGGCGTACCTTGGGGGCGCCTTCCAATAGCCGGAAGCTGTCGGGGTTGATCAGTTGTAGGGGGAGCATCTCAGCCAATTGAGCCGCGCTGCGCGCGTTCTGGCCATCTATGCGAATCGTGAAATCGCCCTGCCGCTCACGCGAAACCCCCAGGTTACTGGTCGCCCCGTCTGACACCTCGACCTGACCGAAAACCGTACAGGTCGGCTGCTCGTATTGAATGACAGGATTCAGGCGAGTGCTGCGAAACGAGCGCGCTAGCCCAAGCAGATGAACCGCTTCGAGCACACTGGTCTTGCCGCTGCCATTAGCGCCGTAGAGGATGTTGATGCGGGGGGAGGGAGAGAGGGTCACCGGGTGCAGGTTTCGCACCGCGGTGACCGACAGACGTCGAAGGGACATTGGGCCTGCTACGGTTACAGGCGCATCGGCATGACGACGTAGGACGAGTCGTCATTGCCGGCTTCCTGCAACAGCGCACTGCTGTTGGAGTCGGCCAGGATCAAACGAACTTGCTCAGTGGTCATCACACCCAAAACGTCCAGCAGGTAGCTGACGTTGAAGCCGATCTCCAAAGAGCCGCCTTCGTAGTCCACGCTGATCTCTTCCTCGGCTTCTTCCTGCTCCGGGTTGTTGGCCTGAATCTTGAGCTGACCCGAAGCCAATTGCAGACGGATGCCACGGTACTTTTCGTTGGAGAGAATCGCGGTACGGCTGAACGCTTCACGCAGGGCCTGGCGATCACCCACGACCAACTTGTCGCCGCCCTTAGGCAGTACACGCTCGTAATCAGGGAATTTGCCATCGACCAGTTTCGAGGTGAAGGTGAACTCACCCGTGGTCGCGCGAATGTGGTGCTGGCCCAGCACGATGCTGACCATACCTTCCGGGTCGGTCAGCAGTCGGGCCAGTTCAAGAATACCTTTGCGCGGCACGATGACCTGATGGCGTTCGGCCTGACCAATCTGCGCGTGCATTGCACAGAGCGCAAGGCGATGGCCGTCGGTGGCGACGGCGCGCAGTGTGTCGGTCGAGACCTCCAACAACATACCGTTGAGGTAGTAGCGCACATCCTGCTGAGCCATTGCGAAGCTGGTGCGCTCGATCAAGCGACGCAGCTTGCTCTGCTCCAGATTGCAGGTCAGCGACCCCGGACCTTCCTCTACAGTGGGGAAATCGTTGGCGGGCAGCGTGGACAGGGTGAAGCGGCTGCGCCCGGCCTTGACCAACAACTTCTGCTCGTCGAGTTTGATATCGATCAGCGCATCACTGGGCAGACTCTTGCAGATGTCCATCAGCTTACGCGCCGGAACGGTGATTTCGCCGGGCTCGGCCGACTCTTCCAATTGCACGCGGCCCACCAGTTCGACTTCCAGGTCGGTACCGGTCAACGACAGCTGCTGGCCTTGTACCACCAGCAGGACGTTGGACAGGACCGGCAAGGTCTGGCGGCGCTCGACGACGCCTGCGACCAGTTGCAGGGGTTTCAACAGGGCTTCGCGTTGAATGGTGAAATGCATGGTCTAGTCCCTTGCCTTCAATAAGCTGCGCCGTCACCCATCAGGTGGTCAGCGTGCGCAGCAGGTTCTTGTAGTCCTCGCGGATGTCCGCGTCGGATTCCTTCAATTCGTTGATCTTGCGGCAGGCGTGCAGCACCGTGGTGTGATCCCGGCCGCCGAACATGTCGCCGATCTCCGGCAAGCTGTGGTTGGTCAGCTCCTTGGACAGGGCCATGGCCACCTGACGCGGGCGAGCCACAGAGCGCGAACGGCGCTTGGACAACAGATCGGAGATCTTGATCTTGTAGTACTCGGCCACGGTGCGCTGGATGTTATCCACACTGACCAGCTTGTCCTGCAGCGCCAACAGATCCTTCAGCGACTCGCGGATCAATTCGATGGTGATATCACGCCCCATGAAGTGCGAATGGGCGATCACCCGCTTGAGCGCACCTTCCAGTTCGCGAACGTTGGAGCGAATACGCTGTGCGATGAAGAACGCAGCGTCGTGTGGCAGTTCCACCTTGGCCTGATCAGCCTTCTTCATCAGGATCGCAACGCGAGTCTCCAGTTCAGGTGGCTCGACGGCAACCGTCAGGCCCCAACCGAACCGCGACTTGAGGCGTTCTTCCAGGCCTTCGATTTCCTTGGGATAGCGGTCGCTGGTGAGAATGACCTGCTGACCCCCCTCGAGCAACGCGTTGAAGGTGTGGAAAAACTCTTCCTGGGAACGCTCTTTGCGCGCGAAGAACTGGATGTCGTCGATCAACAGCGCATCCACCGAGCGGTAGAACCGTTTGAATTCGTTGATCGCATTGAGCTGCAGGGCTTTGACCATGTCGGCGACGAAACGCTCGGAATGCAGGTAGACGACCTTGGCATTCGGGTTCTTCTTCAACAGGTGGTTACCCACAGCATGCATCAAGTGGGTCTTACCCAAACCGACGCCACCATAAAGGAAGAGTGGGTTGTAGCCATGCTTGGGATTGTCGGCCACCTGCCAGGCGGCTGCGCGTGCCAACTGGTTGGACTTACCCTCGACGAAGGTTTCGAAGGTGAAGGTACGGTTCAAGTAACTGGTGTGCTTGAGCGCGCCCTCGACCTGCACAGTGCGTTGCTCGCTACGCGTGGCGGCAACTGGGGCTGGCGTCGGCTCGTCTGTGGTGTCGTAGACATTGTTGGCGGGCGATTCGGCTTCGCTGACCGACGCAGGCTCGACAGGAGCCACTGCGGCGGCGGCTACAGTCGGCGCAGCGGCGGGCTGCACCACCTGCTTGGCCTGAGTCTGAGCCAAAGATGCCGCCATCGCTGCACTCACCGGTGCGTTCGGGGCGGCCCTGGGCGCAGAACTACGACGACTGCCGATCAACAGCGAAAGCGCCGGCGCCAAACCGCTGCCTTGCTCACCCAGCAGTTCGAGCAGGCGGCCGAGGTACTTTTCATTGACCCAATCGAGGACAAAACGGTTAGGCGCATAGACGCGCAACTCGTCGCCTTCGGCTTCGACCTGTAGCGGACGGATCCAGGTGTTGAATTGCTGGGCAGGCAGTTCATCGCGCAGAAGCTCCAC